>NZ_FNHN01000020.1 GCF_900103525.1 Bacillus sp. OK048 | reverse complement strand
CTCAAGATTCGCTCGACTTGCATGTATTAGGCACGCCGCCAGCGTTCGTCCTGAGCCAGGATCAAACTCTCCAAGAAAGTTGATATAGCTCATTTTGTTACGTTGGCTTAGCTTTTATAAAAAGCTAAAAAATTGTTTGTTGACGTTCTTGTTTGTTTAGTTTTCAAAGAACAATGCTACTACATTGAATAACTTCTTGCTGCCTTGCGACGAGCTGAAGAATTACATCTTCGAATATGCTATGGCGCAGGAGCAATTAAATAAATTGGAGCGGGTGAAGAGAATCGAACTCTCATCATCAGCTTGGAAGGCTGAGGTTTTACCACTAAACTACACCCGCATATTAAAATTATTAAAATGTTGAATGGTCGGGAAGACAGGATTCGAACCTGCGACCCCTTGGTCCCAAACCAAGTGCTCTACCAAGCTGAGCTACTTCCCGTATATATGGTGCGCCCGGCGGGAGTCGAACCTACAACCTTCTGATTCGTAGTCAGATGCTCTATCCAATTGAGCTACGGGCGCCTCTTTCGAGTCAACTTTTATATTGTATCAAACTGAATTTGATATGTCAATACTTTTTTTTGGTGCGGCCGAGAAGAGTCGAACTTCCACGGGGTTGCCCCCACTAGGCCCTCAACCTAGCGCGTCTGCCATTCCGCCACGACCGCGTATTTCAGCGACATTTCTAATCATAACAGATTATTAACGGATTTTCAAGAGTAAATAATTGGTGCGGGTGAAGGGAGTCGAACCCCCACGCCTTGCGGCGCCAGATCCTAAGTCTGGTGCGTCTGCCAATTCCGCCACACCCGCATATAGAATGTGAATTTACTAGTGTAAACTCAGAATTACTTGTTTGTGCAAATAATTCTAATGAGCCATGAAGGATTCGAACCTTCGACCCTCTGATTAAAAGTCAGATGCTCTACCAACTGAGCTAATGGCTCGTACTTCTGTTTCCCGCGTCGTCAGATGTTCCAATTGTGCTAATGGATCTTGGCTGGGCTAGCTGGATTTGAACCAACGCATGTCGCAGTCAAAGTGCGATGCCTTACCGCTTGGCTATAGCCCATTAATCTTATACTTACCTTGCATTACTTCTGTAGTTACATGTTACGACATTACTAGTTATCATCTCCAACTTTATTGGTAAAGAGACATCTTTTAATAGTAATGGCGGTCCGGACGGGACTCGAACCCGCGACCTCCTGCGTGACAGGCAGGCATTCTAACCAACTGAACTACCGGACCATATATGATATTAAATAAGAAACAGGAAATGAGCTAAATTCATCTCCCGTCCCTGATGACCCCTACGGGATTCGAACCCGTGTTACCTCCGTGAAAGGGAGGTGTCTTAACCACTTGACCAAGGGGCCTAAATTTTATGGCGGAGAAGGAGGGATTTGAACCCTCGCGCCGGTTACCCGACCTACACCCTTAGCAGGGGCGCCTCTTCAGCCTCTTGAGTACTTCCCCATAAAATTGGCTCCGCAGGTAGGACTCGAACCTACGACCGATCGGTTAACAGCCGATAGCTCTACCACTGAGCTACTGCGGAATAATATATTAAATTAGTCACCAAACAAGGACAATCATCTTGTCGACTCTTTACATTATAATGACGATGTTTCATAAAGTCAATATGATTTATTGATAAAATACACTGTGAAAAACACCCTTAATTCTGAAGTATTTCTTTCACTTTGGTTAGCTTACCTCTGCACTTCCCACATACATAACGACTCGTATTGATACTGCGTTTTCTATTATATTGCTGATGGCATTTTGTACATTTATAAAGGAGAATTTTATTAGGTGTTTGTTTCTTAGGTTTGTCTAGAAGCGGAGTGCAAAATCTCGGAGCACCTACTTTTTTCAATAACATTTTAAATTCTGGGTCTCTGTGCTGATATCCTTTTCCTTCTAAGTGGAGATGGTAATGACATAGTTCATGCTTTATTATCCCGATTAATTCGGTTAAGCCTAGTTGATCCAAATATTTTTTATTAATATCAATATTATGAGTCCCTAGCAGATATCTCCCTCCCGTTGAGCGGAGCCTGCTATTAAAAGTAGCTTTATGCCTAAATGGCTTACCAAAGGCGTCAATGGAAATTTTTTGGACCAATTTTTGTAGTTCTTTATCCTCCATTTAGTAACTCCTCCTTTTAAAGCGAACGTGACAACCTATTATAGCATATATTGTATATACCTATAATGATCTACTTTTCGGGAGGGTTAGTCTATGCCAACTTGGTTCCAAAACCAAATGAAAAGAGCTTTCTACGAGAAGGACCGATACCAAATTAAACTGTTAAACCAATGCTGGTTTTTTTACAGAAAGAAACAAAGCTCATAAGGTATTCCTTTATGAAGACCATTTTTATGATTCCCTTACGATTTCAGGCTTCATGAACCTTTTATGAGGACCATAATTACGATCCCCTTTCAATTTCGGGCATCACAGAAATCCCCCATCATGCCAGAAAAATCAAATGACCCAACGCTAAGCGATTGGGTCACCCATTTTTGCATATTTAAAGATTTCGCATTATTTAGAAGGCGGCAGCATAGTCAAAGCTACTCTTCCCTTTTTCATATCAATCGAGTCAACCCAAACTGTTACTACATCACCTACAGATACTATATCTAATGGATGTTTCACAAATCGATTACTTAGTTTGGAAATGTGAACTAGTCCATCCTGCTTAACACCAATGTCAACAAATGCACCAAAATCAACCACATTTCTAACTGTTCCCTGAAGCTCCATCCCAGCACTTAAATCTTCTAATTTTAAAACATCCTTCTTCAATAGTGGACGCGGCAAGTCGTCACGCGGGTCACGTTCTGGTCTTACTAATGCATCGATAATATCTTTTAATGTTAGTTCGCCAATGGATAGTTCAGCAGCCACCGCTTTAAGATCAAGTCCACTTAGCGCTTCCCTTAGTTCAGATGTCCCTAAATCCTTGGCTGAAAAGCCTAGGCTAGTCAATAGTTTCTTCACTTCATCATAATTTTCCGGGTGAATGCCTGTTTTGTCTAACGGCTGCTTCCCATCTAATACCCGTAAGAAGCCAATTGCTTGTTCATATGTTTTAGCACCTAGGCGCGGTACTTTCTTTAATTGTACCCGGCTAGTAAACTTTCCTTCCTCTTCTCTTTTCTTTACAATGTTGTGGGCTGCCGTTTTTGTTAGCCCGGCAACATATTGCAGCAAGGAGGCTGAAGCCGTATTTACATTAACACCTACACGGTTTACTGCAGTTTCAACAACAAAATGCAGAGATTCCGAAAGGCGTTTTTGCGCTACATCATGTTGGTATTGGCCCACTCCGACTGATTTAGGGTCGATCTTTACCAGTTCGGCTAGCGGGTCTTGTAATCTTCTAGCGATTGAAACGGCACTTCTTTCCTCAACTTGAAAATTAGGAAACTCTTCTCTCGCTAGGTCAGAGGCAGAGTACACACTGGCACCAGCTTCATTAACAATTAAATAAAAGATTTCTTCATCCATTTCTTTAAGGATGTCGGCGACAAATTGTTCCGTTTCACGAGATGCCGTCCCATTCCCAATAGCAGCCATCTCTACCTTATAATCACGCAGAATTCGAATGAACTTCTCTTTTGCTTCCTTTGTTTTTGATACGGGTGGATGCGGATAAATAACCTCAATTTTCAACACTTTACCCGTTTCATCCACTACAGCAAGCTTACAGCCTGTCCGATAAGCGGGATCCACCCCAATGACTACTTTTCCTTTTAACGGCGGCTGCAAAAGTAAATTACGAAGATTTTCAGAGAAAATATGAATCGCCTGCTCTTCACCTTTATCATTTAGTTCACTTCGAATTTCCCTTTCAATCGAGGGCTGGATCAGACGCTTATAGCTATCTTCAATTGCTTCTATAATAAAAGTTGCAGCAGGTGAGTGCTGGGCACGTACCCACTTTCTCGATAAGTAAGAAAGGATGATGTCATTATTCATCTTTATCGATACCCTTAAGATATCCTCTTTTTCGCCGCGATTTAGAGCAAGAATTCGATGAGGAACGATTTTATTTACCGGCTCCTCATATTCATAGTACATCTCATAAACCTTTTTCTCATCCTTATCTGCATCTTTCACCACAGATTCTACTTTCCCAGACTTAAAGGTTTCGTTACGAATCCATTTCCGCCCTTCAGCATCATCAGAGATCGTTTCAGCAATGATATCTTTTGCACCCACAATGACCTCTTCAACCGTAAAGACTTCTTTTTCATCCGATAAAAATTCTTTAGCCTTTTCCTCTATCGGGGTTTTAGGAAAGGTTAATAACCATTCTGCGAAAGGCTCCAGCCCTTTTTCCTTTGCGATTGTTGCTTTTGTTCGCCGTTTTTGTTTATACGGACGGTATAAATCTTCAACCTCTTGCAGCTTTTCTGCTTTCGTAATGTTATGTGTTAGCTCATCTGTTAATTTTCCTTGTTCAGCAATGATCCGAAGTACTTCTTCCTTCCTTTGCTCAAGGTTTTGTATGTATTGCCAGCGTTCTTGAATATTTCTTATTTGGACTTCATCTAGCGCTCCTGTCATTTCTTTGCGGTAACGGGCGATAAACGGTACAGTGTTACCTTCATTCAATAGAGAGATCACACTTTTTACCTGTTTATGAGATATGGTTAACTCGGCTGCTACCTTCCCAAGAAGCTGTTCATCTTTTACAACTGTATCATTCACAAAACAAACCTCCATTCCTATTACCATATTGTATCAAATTACAACCATCGATTCATTCCAGGAACCGTTTTCTACAATAAAAAAATAGCAAGCTAATTAGCTTGCTAAAAGCAGAAACAAATATAAGGTCAGAGCATACGTATAAAAAAACGCCCTTTCATTAAAAGAGCGTGCTTAATACTAAAATTCGATGAGACCTATACTTACTCGCAAGGCTTCATCCACTTTTTCCATCATTTCGTCATCGAGATGGGTTATTTTATCGGTTAACCGCTGTTTATCAATTGTACGAATCTGTTCTAAAAGTATGACTGAGTCTCGTTCAAAACCGTAGCGCTTCGCATCAATTTCTACATGAGTGGGAAGCTTAGCTTTTTGAATTTGTGCTGTAATCGCTGCAACAATAACTGTGGGACTAAACCGATTCCCGATGTCGTTTTGAATGACAAGTACAGGACGGACGCCGCCTTGTTCAGAACCAACAACTGGGGATAGGTCCGCGAAATAAACGTCACCACGCTTGACAATCAAGGGATTACCCTCCGCTTACAAGACGTTCAACTGTATGTTCTGCCTCGAACTCTGCTTGAAATGCTTCCGATGCAATCGATAAATTGATCATCGCCATTTCCATGTATCCACGTCTCATGGATTCGCGAAGTTGTCTCTTTTTACGTTCGCGTAAATACATTTTGGTTGCTTGATAAATAAACTCGCTCCGGTTAACGTTTTCTAATTTCACAAAACCATCTAACTCGGTTAAAAGATGTTGCGGTAATTTCACTAAGATTTCCGTAGTTGCGCCGGATTCAGACACAAACATACACCTCCACCATCACTACACACCAATTTTTCTATCTACCATATTTAATAATACCACTTAATGCCCAACATGCAAAGACAAAATATCATCCTTCTGTATTATAGGCCAAACAATCTACCTTTTATGCACTAAAATTCCGCATTAACATAAATATGATATATTTTACTAATTAGCCCACTTATTCGTGAAGAAGGTAGTTTTTTAATACGACAATTTTCCCACCTTGTTTATATAGACGCGGTACTCTAGTTGAAATGATACACGGTACTTCGTAATTAATGGTTTCTAGTTTCCCGGCAATTTCATTAACGGAAATGAATTCATTATTTTGCTTTCCAATTAATGTCACGGTCGTCCCAACTGGAACAAAATGCGGTAGTTTTACCATGCATTGATCCATACAAATTCTGCCTACAATTGGCACTCTTTTGCCCTCAACTAATACTTCCTGCCCTTGGAGTCTGCGAATCCATCCGTCCGCATAACCGATGGGAATCGTCCCAATCCACTCTTCTCCTTCTGCCTCATACGTAGCTCCATAGCTAACTTTATCGCCCTTTTTGAGCTTTTTCACATGAACAAGCCGCGAACAGAGTGAAAAGGCTTCTTTTAGAGGGATAGGCAGTTCATCGACAATTTCCAGTGAAGGGGTTAAACCATACATAACAATTCCAAGACGAACGGCATTAAAATTAGCCTTTGAAAAACGTAAAGCAGCAGCACTATTGCTGCAATGGACATACTTGGGACGTTCCTTTAATACGGACAGCAAATCATGAAATACCTCTATTTGTTTTTCAAAATAAGTCAGGTCCACTTCATCTGCTGTAGCAAAGTGGGTAAAGATGCCCTCAATTTCTATCCGGTTATCTTCAGAGATACTTTGAACTATAGCTGATAATTCTTCTTTTGTACGTATCCCTATCCTTCCCATCCCAGTATCAAGCTTGATATGAACGGAAAGTACTTGATCTATTGGTAAATAGGATTGAGCCGCTTTTATCCAATCTAATTGGAAAACGGTAATCGTGATGTCATAGTTTGTTGCGAGTTTTACATCCTCCGGGCGTGTAGCTCCTAAGACTAAAATAGGTGCCTGTATTCCCTTATTTCGGAGAGCAATGGCTTCGTCCATGAATGCTACTGCTAAGTAGGTTGCTCCCGCCTTCAGCGCACTCTCAGCCACTTTAAGGTCTCCGTGACCATACCCATTTGCTTTTACTACCGCTATTATTTCTACTTGTGGCGGCAAAAGTTTTTTTACGGAGGAAACATTCGCATTGATACAATCCAAATCAACTTCTGCCCATGTATCTCTATAGAAAAAGCTCTGCTCTGTCATTATTCCACTTCCTAAATACATAAAGTCACTAAATTCATTTTTCCTTTTGATTATCGAACTAGAACTAGTGGTTGTCAAATAAAAACAAAAATACAGGCTCTGATTAAGAGCCTGCCATGAATGCTTATTTTTCCACTTCGCCTTGTACGGTTCTTGCTATTTCAACGAGTTCCTGTTTCGTTAAGTCCTTTGAAGCAATCATGTAGTCAACGCCATCCACGGTCCAAGTGAGGGAACCTGCAGAAACAGCACCGATGGTAACGCCCAGGTCAACTAAATCTCCATCCACATAGGTTGGTGTCGTCGAGGCTTCTTTTACGGTGACCTTTTCTTGAATGAGTGTAAATGACTTTTCTCCCTCATAAGTTAGAACTACCCGTTTACCATTTTGTAGTTTTACTTCTTTTTCATCTACTAATTCAGCACCAAGGTCGGCCGTTGGATATTTCACTGTAAAGGCAGTATCCTTGCTATCTGCCATTACAGGAAGATTCAGATCAGCACGTGCCATATTCTTTTTCATATCAAAATCACTATCATCAAAGCTAGCATTAAATTTAACCTTTGAGAACTCTACAGTCACAAGCGCTTTACGATCTGGATCCATTACTTTTACCACCGCAGGTGATAAATCCTTTTTGTTTATCTTGATTTCCTGGATGGGCAGCATGCTATTGTTTTGATAGCGCGTTTTGGTTTCAAATACATAATGTTCTTTCGTGGTAGTGAATTTTGAATCTTTATCTTCAACGATGTCCTTTATTAACGATTCATATAAATAGGCCTGACTGCTGTTCTGTGGCCAATCGCTTTGAAATTTAAAGCTCTTTTTAAGGGCAGGCGTTAACACAAAAACCCCTTCATTATTTCGTAAAATCATTTGACTTTGGTCTTTTTCGGCATTTTTTAGATTTACGCGGTAAAATGTTGGGTCTTTATGCCAAATCTCGACGTTATAAACTTGTGAGTCTGTGCCCATTTTTAACGTCATCTTCGCATCCACCTTATAACCTGTTAAATCCTTTAGTTTCCCAGTTAATTCTTTCACCACATCATCTTTTGACTTTGTGCCGCAGGCAGCTAGTAAAAAGATAACCAGTAAACCCGTAATCACCAGCAAAAACCTTTTCTTCAATTTCTTCAACCCCTTCTTGTCTCATTTTCATATGAATATAAAGAAGACTTGTCTCTCCCATTTCCCTATGAATATATGAGACAACCTTTTGGAATATGTTAAGGGATTGTCAGTTGTAATGATTTTTTCTATTTTTCTTCAATAACTACCTGGGCAACTGCATAATCTCTACTGTGTGAAATAGAAAGAAATCCATTCCTTTCAGGTTTTACAATAAAAGGCTTGCCCAAAGAATCGGTTTCGATTTCAATATCTAAAAACGATAGTTCCTTACCTATCCCCGTTCCTACTGCTTTTGAATATGCTTCTTTCGCCGCAAATCTCCCGGCTAGAAATTCAATTCCTCGCCGTTCTGGAAGCTGTTCGAATGTTTGCTTTTCATTTTCAGTAAGGATTCGATCAATTAATTTCCTTTGTCTAGAGACTATTTCTTCAATTCTTGAAAGTTCAATAATATCAATCCCTATGCCTTTAATCATGGTCTAAACTCCTTCTATTTAAATTGCAAAATGCATAATAGTACTACAAGATCCATTTTCCGTCTATGATGATAAGTAAAGAATACTAAAGGAGGTTAATATGTTTACGAGAACAGAAAGTTTTCGCGAATTTATCCGCTTTTATCCGGTTATTTCTATTATTATTGCCATCCATTTGCTTTTATATCTTTTTACCGCCTTACCTATATTTCCAAACTTTTGGTTTAAATCTACTTTTTCAGGAGTCAACCTCTATATTATGGAAGGTGAGTACTGGAGACTGGTTACTCCGATTTTTATGCATGGCGGCTTTGCTCATGTTTTATTTAACAGCTTCTCACTCGTCCTATTTGGCCCTGCACTTGAAAACATATTAGGTAAAGGTAAATTCCTGCTCATCTACTTTGTTTCTGGTGTCCTAGCGAACGTCGCTACCTTGCTGCTCGAACCTTTAACCTATGTACATGTTGGATCAAGTGGAGCGATTTTTGGTTTATTTGGTTATTATATAAGCATTATTGTCTTTCGTAAGCATATGCTTTCACAGCAAAACTCGCAAATTATCGTGATCATTTGTGCGCTTAGCTTAATTATGACCTTTATCCAGCCCAATATAAATATTACTGCCCACATATTCGGCTTACTAGCAGGATTTTTACTGGGAGCCGCTACACTAAATAAAAAGAGGGATTGAGACCGAGCTTTTCGGTTCAATCCCCATTTTTGTCTTCCCTCGAAAACCAAGAATAGACTTTTTTCACATCACCTTGTTCCATATCGATCACACGACCCCCAGCACCACCGAAACCAACTTTTACGAACGCCTCTAAGGTTGCCAGCCTTTTCCTGCTTTGAAAATAACTTTCTCTCATATCTAGACTTTGTATTTTATTCTTCTTTATAAATACAGTTGTCCTTACAATCGTCCGATACCGAAGATTCAACTGCTCATGATTAAAACTCCAGCCGGCATCTTTATATTTTAATAGACCCCAAATCGTAAACAATCCAAGAAAAACCAACGAAATAAGTCCCCAGACCTTTAAAAAGGCAATAGTAATCACCACAATCGGACCGATTACCAACCAACTTCTGAGAATATAGCGGCTCATGGCCCTTTTTGGAACTGGAGTAAAAGTTGGATTCCATTGATAGTCTATTAGGTATGGCTTCAAAATTTGTTCAATGGTATGAATCTTAACCAGCGGCAGGAGTAAAACTTTCGAACCCTCCTTGTTACTTGCAGAACCACCAGCACTTTCAACGATAACCGACCCGTACCCAAGCCATTGCCGAACAATATTTTCATCAATCCGTACCGATTGAATTCGCTTTAATGGAATCGTAATCTGTCTTTTTTCTAAAAGCCCTTGAGAGATAATCAGGTCATGATCTGTTTTGATGACGTTGAAATTAGCATACTTTAACATCGTGCCAATAAGCGCTAAGATCCACGCCACTACAAAGCCAGCAAAAACAAGAATAGCAATCAAAATGATATTCCCGACGGCCCATTGTTCGACACCGCGAAATAATCTCCCAAAAGGAATAAGATCGTCTAACTGTGATAAAAGGGCCAAAACAGCTGAAATAACAACGCCAACTCCTCCAGAAGTGAGCGAAAGTAAAATTAACTGTGATGGGGTTATTTTATAAATTGTTTGATTTCGAGTTTCTTGAACTACTCCAACTTCCTGCATTGCAGGATTTTCTTTTGATGCCGTTACATATTCTTGTATAATCCGGGCCTCTTCTTTGGTAATGGCAGCAAGAACGGCTTCTGCTTCATCTTTTCCGCTTCCGCCTGCTGTTTCAATTTGTACCTTTACCATGCCGCATATCCGTTGAAGGATGCCTTCTGATATATCTATACTTTGAATTCGCTCCATGGGAATATATCTTTTCTTACGGACGAAAACACCGTATTCGATCCGAAGTTCGTTATCTTCTAATCGATAGGTATACCTCATCCAGGTTAAGTTACTTGTTAGGATAATTAAGATGATCGCAATCGTGACCGCTGCGAACAGCATCAACTTACTACTTTCACCATTATTCCAGATAAAAAACAAAGCGATAAAGGTGAAAATGAAATCCTTAATTCTTTTTCCGATATTCAAAACAATTACAACAGGATGAAGTCTTTTTGGCTCAAACATCCTCATCCGCCACCCTTGCCAGATTGGAAATAAATCGCCTTAACTCTTCCGCTTCTTTCTCTTCTAGCGCAGGAATCTCATGGGCTGTTGCAGCTGTGTTCACAATGACTGACGCTAACTGGTATTTTCGTAAAATCGGCCCCTGAATAGTATCAACATGCTGCACACGAATCATCGGGATTAACGTACGTTTTACAATAAAGATTCCTTCCTGAAGTTCAATTTCCTCTTCTCTCACATCATACCGCCAGCGTCGCCATCTCAATGACGGAAATAGAGCTACACTTATATAAGTAAACAGCAGTTCGATTAGTAGTAAGAGAACAATAATCCACAACGGGACATCAAATCTATGTAAAAAAAAGATCACTACCGCTGCTACGACCCAACTAATCGCAACTTTAATTAAGGCAGAAACTTTCCAAACTGTTAATGCTTTTTCAGAAATTCGTTTTTGCGGCTCTAGTATCATATTTCCCCCTCCATTTCCAACAATACCCTATAAGTATACACGGAAGGAATCAAGATTTGTTAGTGAATTTCAAAACTAGAAGGATCTACTAGCGTTATTCCTTTTCTACCTTGCAAATCCTCTATTAACCGAAATAGTGCAGCATCCTTCTGTTTCGCTTCTATCATACAGTGAATTTCAGGGACAGTACCTCTTATTCCATTAAGGAAGTTTAAAAACAGTTCCACATCAACATAATCGGCATGTGCACGATATTCCTTATCAGATCGAGGGCTTGATATATGCATTTTCACTGGTAGCGGAGATGATTTCCAAGTGTTTAAAATCCGTTCCCACTCTTGCTGCCAATCTCCTTCTTCATGATTTGCTAAATGATGGTGGTAATCAAATACCATTGGAATTCCCAACTTTTCACAAAGGTATAAGGTTTCTTTTACTGTAAATGTGGTATCGTCATTTTCTAGCATAATCATCTTTTGGATAGCAGGCCGAATATATCCCCAATTATGGATAAATTGTTCAAGCGCCTTTTCCTTGTCCTCATAGCCGCCGCCCACATGCAAAACACAACGATGTTCTGTATCTATCCCCATTCCTAAAAGTAACTTCTTGTGCATATCAAGCGTTTTTAGTGCATTTGAGAGTATTTCCTTGTTCGGTGTGTTGAGCACAACAAAATGGTCTGGATGAAAATCGATTCGCATGGGGTGCTCTTTTAAATAGTCACCAAACTTCGATAATGATTCCTTAAGGGGTTTGATATACTCCCAATCAGTCAGCTCTTCATGATTAGCTAGTGGAATTAAGCGGGAGCTTAAGCGAAAGAAATGAATCTGGTTTCCTGCATTGTGTTTTAATAACCTTAGGCAATTATTTACATTAGAGTTGGCTATTCGTTCCAGCTTTCGGATACCCGCTTCCCTGTCTTTTATCCGGCTAAATTGCGAAAACGTCATCGTTTGGGACGGTGATGCATTCTGAAGTTCCATACTCATTGCTACATATCCAAGTTTAACAATCATCGTCATCACTCCTAACACACAGTTACTATTACTGTGCCCGTAAAATAGAAAAAGAGAGCATAGACTTTATGTCCATGCTCCCTTACATATTTATTAACGATTAAAGCTTCTTGGTTTTGGTTTCCCGGAAGATGTGCGCTTTTCACCGGTTCTTGGCTGTGCCTTTTTACGGTCACGGTCTCCACCGCGTGAAGATCCATAGCTGCTTCTATTGTCATCTCTTCTTCTACGGTCACGGTCTTGCGGCTTTCTATCCCTTTTATGATGTGCTGGTGCTTCTTCTGTTAACTTAACCGGAGTTGTATCTGGCTCTTTTGTTAACATTTTTAAAACAGCAGCAATTACAGTTGAAGCATCATTTTCTTCAAGTAATTCTTGTGCTGCTCGTTTATAATACTGTAGATTATTTCCTTCAATCGTTTGGACAATTTTATCAACTACAGCACGTTGTTGACCTTCCAACGCTTCATCAAGGGTTGGAGCAGTCATTCTTTCCATCTTACGTTTTGTGGTTCTTTCTAATACAGTAAGGTAAGATTTTTCACGTGGTGTGATGAATGTAAGTGCCATACCAGACTTGCCTGCACGTCCTGTACGTCCAATTCGGTGAACATAGCTTTCAGGATCCTGAGGGATATCAAAGTTATAAACATGTGTTACACCAGAAATATCGAGTCCTCTTGCTGCCACATCTGTTGCTACAAGTTCATCAATGGTTCCTTCTTTAAATTTACGAAGGACTTGCATACGTTTTGCTTGTGTTAAATCCCCGTGAATTCCTTCTGCTGTATAACCTCTTAACGTTAATGCTTCAGATAATTCATCCACCCGGCGTTTTGTCCGACCAAAAATAATCGCCAATTCTGGTGATTGAATATCGAGAAGACGTGTTAAGACATCAAATTTATTTTTTTCCATGACCTCAAGGTAAAATTGTTCAATCGCTGGAACTGTCATTTCTTTCGTTTTCACGCGAACAATTTGTGGGTCATGCATGAACTTTTCAGCCATTCTTTGAATTGGACCAGGCATTGTAGCCGAGAAAAGTAAGGTTTGACGCTCTGACGGTGTAGCAGCAAGAATCGTTTCAATATCTTCAATGAATCCCATATTTAACATTTCATCTGCTTCGTCAAGAATAACCGTATTCACAGTATCTAAACGCATCGTTTTTCTATTAATATGGTCCAAAACGCGCCCTGGAGTACCTACAATAATATGTGGGAATTTCTTTAATGAGCGAATTTGGCGGCTGATGTCCTGTCCTCCATAAATGGATAAAACGCGAACTCTTTTTCCTGAACCGATTTTGTAAAGCTCTTCCGATACTTGAATCGCAAGCTCACGTGTTGGAGCGATAATGATTCCTTGAATCGCATCCTTGGTAACATCGATTTTTTCCACTAAAGGAATACCAAATGCAGCTGTTTTACCAGTTCCTGTTTGTGCCTGCCCGATCAAATCCTTATTTGCTAGGCCCATTGGGATGGTTTCTGCCTGGATTGGTGTTGCTTCCTCAAAACCCATTTTGAGGACAGCTTCTAAAGTGGCCTGACTTAGGCCTAAATCTTCAAACTTTGTCAATGTTTTCATTCTCCTTCATTGTATATAAAATCTATATGCTGAATACTTATGATTCGCATCAAATGCCGTAACTAGGTAACATCTTTATTTTACCAAAAAAAAGACATCCCTCCAAAGGAGTATGCCCTATTTTACTCGTTCTTTAGACACGTTGCTGATAATCATAACACTTTTTAACCTTATTTGCAACAAATCCCATTCAAGCATTACTGCTCCATCAAAAAGTCATATACTTGGGAAAATAGGGCGTCTTTTTCCTCACAATGACATATATGATGGTTAGAATCCTTTATATACGTAAGTCTTTTTGTTGTTGCACTTATGGTTCGATATAAGTATTCTGCACTTTTAGGGGGTACAATTCCATCACATTCTCCCTGTGCAATCAGTGTTGGCACTTCTACTTGCGGCAGAAGCGGTTTGATGTAAGAGACAAGTCTGCGAAATTGTAAAGTCGCTGTTATGGGAGTTGCTTTTATTTTCCGTTTATAGCGCTGAAAAAATTCATTGTTTTTTAAGTTTCCTTTAAATGAATCCATCAGCATTGTTTTAATTTCACTTGCCATTTGTTTTGGGTTACCATAATAGGCCGCAGCACTAAGTAGTACAAGCTTGTCCACCGGGTATTTTGCCGCAAGAAGACTTGCAATCATCCCGCCCATGGAAAACCCTATTACATAGACCTGATCACAGCTATCAAATAATTTCTTTAATTCAGTTTCGGCATGTTCAATCCACTGTTGATAAAAGACACCTTTTAGGGAAAGATTTTCACCATGACCAGGAAGAGTCGGGACACTAAATATCCAATCCGTTTGCTTCGTTAGATACTCTGCAAGCGGCTCAACTTCATAGGGTGCCCCTGTAAAGCCATGAATACATAAACAGCCAATCACACTCTTCACCTACTTTGCTTTGAAATTGGATATTTTCTTTAGTGTGCCATTAACAATCTTTTGCATACGATAAGTTTTATGAGTTTATTTTTTTTGTAATGCAGTTACAATTTCCTCTAATTTCATCCCTCTTGATGCCTTAACAAGGACTAACGTACGATTAGTAACATGCCGTACAAGTTCATTCTTCAACACATTTTTATCCATAAAGGAAAAAACTCTGTTGTTTCCTAATGTGGAACGTGCGCCTTCAGCAATATGTTCCGCTAATTTACCAAAAGTAAATACTAGATCGATCTTTTTAGGATGTAAACCCGCACCAATTTGCAGATGGTACTGTTCTTCCTGCGGCCCTAATTCAAGCATATCACCGAGAACTAAGATGACTTTTTCGTATCCCTTAAGGTTTGAAACAAGTTCGATTGCAGCCATCATCGAAGTAGGGCTGGCGTTATAGGCATCATTGATGATTTTTTCACCATGGGCACCCTCAACTAACTCCATTCTCATATTGGTGAGCTTAACGCTAGTCAATCCCTCATTCATTTTAGTAAATGGCACATTAAAGTAATGAGCAATCATCATCGCTGCTAGCGCGTTTAATATATTATGTGTACCCAATACAGGAAGTTCGAAACTTTCCGAGGACTTATTTATTTTAAACATATTTCCTTGTTCTAACTGGATGATTTCTGTAGGAAAAAAATCATTTGTATTACTTCTTCCAAATGTCTGAACATTAATATTCCCTTTATACCTATTAATCCGTTCCATTAGAAGCGGCTCATCACCATGTAGCACCGCCAATCCACCATCTTTTAGGCCTTGCAATATCTCCAGCTTTGCTTCAGCAATACCTTCTCTTGATCCAAGGTCAAGCAGATGAGATTCTCCAATATTGGTAATAACTACCGCATCTGGAGAGGCAAGTTTGGTAAGGAATTCAATTTCACCTCTTCCACTCATTCCCATTTCTAACACAGCAATCTCGGTATCCTCATCCAAACCTAAGACGGTTAACGGAAGGCCGATATGGTTATTATAGTTCCCTTCTGTTTTTTGTACTTTATAGGTGGTGGACAAGAGGGATGCGGTCATATCCTTTGTCGTGGTCTTCCCATTACTGCCTGTAATGCCTACTACTTTTACAGGCAATTGTTTTCGATAGGCTCTCGCTAATTCCTGCAAAGCTTCTAAGGTATCTTCAACAAGAAGAATGGGTAAGTCTGTCGGTGGATTAGGTATATCGCTTTGCCACAGCGCCGCGGCTGCTCCCTTTTTCAGTGAATCCTCGACAAATTTATGACCATCCGAGTTTTCACCTTTAAATGGAATAAATAAGTTTCCCTTTTCAATTTTCCGAGAATCGATGGAAACACCGGTGATTTCAGTATCAGCAAATGAGGTAACCTCATTTTTAACAGAAATCATTTCTGAAATCTGTCTTAACGTTTTTTTTATCATTTCAATCCTCCAAGTCTGGGAAGTTTAAATAAAGACACGGCTGCTTGCCGTGTCAATGTTTTTCTAGATGGTGTATTTTATGTTCTGCTTTTCAGTATGTCTTTCTATTCCAAGATTGACTAGGGTTTCAATTAATTGTGGGTACTCAACTCCTGTATGCTTCCATAACAATGGAAACATGCTAAACGGTGTGAAGCCAGGCATTGTGTTCACTTCATTAATTAACGCCTTGCCATCTTTTGTTAAGAAGAAGTCGGCGCGAACAAGACCAGAGCAATCCAATGCTTTAAAGGCTCGAATCGCCATCTCTTTAATTTGTTGATACTCTTCTGCGGAAACATCTGCAGGAATTATTAACGCAGTATCCCCATCTTCATACTTCGCTTTATAATCATAAAAATCTTTCTTCGGAACAATTTCACCTGCTACAGAGCACTTCGGTTCATCGTTTCCTAGGATTCCCACTTCTATTTCACGTGCGATCACGCCTTCCTCAATGATCACTTTTCGGTCAAATTGGAAAGCCTCAACGAAGGCCGCTTCTAGTTCCGTTCGGTTTGTACATTTACTGATTCCTACACTTGAACCTAGGTTCGCTGGTTTTACAAAGCATGGGTAGCCAAGCTTTTCTTCTACACTTTCATATATTGTCGCTTTTTCTTTTTCCCATTCAGTTCTGATAAAGGCTAGATAATTTACTTGCGCGAGGCCAGCTTGAGCAAAGACATTTTTCATCATAACTTTATCCATACCTGCAGCTGAAGCCAATACTCCATTACCGACATATGGAAGATTCAATAATTCTAATAATCCTTGAACCGTTCCATCCTCACCATTTGGTCCGTGCAGAAGCGGAAATATTACATCTAATGGTTCATTTTCCTGTTTTTCACTTTTGCTAAAAAGGGATGGTGCTAATGATAATGGTGATAACTGATTTTCACTTGAAAATTCTAGTGCTTGAACGTTACTGACCGGTGCATTCAGTTGTGGTCCTTTTATCCACTGACCTTCTACATTTATGTAAATCGGATGAATTTCAAATTTTTCAAGATCAAGCGCCTTAATGACTGCAAGAGCAGTTTGTAAGGATACTTTATGTTCAGCGGATTTACCTCCGTATAATAAACCAATTTTCGTTTTCATAGTAAACCTCCATTTTCGCATTCACGTTTTTATTTTACCACTTTATCGGATAAAAATGAGACTGTAGTGATACTGTTTTATCGATTTTTTTCTTACTATTATCTAATCATTATTTTATGAAACATAAGGCTTGGTTAAAAACTCATGATTCGATTTAACAAAAAGAAAATCCCCCCAGTAAATGGAGAGATTAGATAACAGTAAGCTTCCATTCTTTTGTTTTTTTATCAAAGATGATTTTAGCATGGCAGTTTTCAACAGAAATTTGTTCGTATTCCTCATACATATCATCCATTGAGGCAAAATCACCGATCACCCAGATAGGGATTTCCAGTCGATTACGCTGTTGATCAAGGTCCCTTAAAGAAATACAGATACCTTCCTTCATAAAAGGGGTTAAAGATAGGAGAATCTCCTTATTAATCGGTGGATACACACGCTTCTTTCTAATTCCAAAAATTGACTTTTCAAGCTTCAAGTCTCCTAATTTATTTGAAAGTGCCTCACTTAAGAGATGAAAGAAGTCCTTGAAGCTTCGGTAATATATTTTATTAAAGAAACCATCATCATGCGCTAAATAAACAAATCGGTTTCCTAGCTTATTATAAAAGGGAAGCTTTAAATGCTGCTTTTGATGACCCAAATATAATATTTCTGCGATTTCCTGCCCAGTGAGTTCATTTAACCCTTCTTCTTCAACAAAGTCGATCCAGCAAAAATCACCGTATCCATATATATCTTCAGCCGCTAATCGATTGATTCTGTCCTCTGGACAGTATTCGAGTAGTGTATGCATGTTAAAGTCACTATCTTCAAAGCGGTGCTTTAATAAAAGTAAATGATTTAAAGAACCTGAAAAAGCAGCAGCAAATTCAGCAAACTCAATTCCATAGGATAGGACATACTGATCATTTTGATTTAAGTGGACATAGACAAGATCCCGTATGTCTTGATGATGCCTTTTCAATGCCAAACTCCTCCAATCAGGGAAAATTAAATGATCAAGTTGTGTTAGAAAAGTACTCCAGTTTAACAATCGCCAATATTAGTCAGTCAATCATTATTTTATCATTAATAGTCCTAATAGCTTATTTCAATTGTTTTACAATTCTCAAGCTATTTGTGATACCTTTGAAACAGAGCCAGCTGGATTATTTTATGAATTAACACATACTAGTCTTAAGTTCCCTACTAGTATTTACACCATAATTATCAGCAAATCATTTTTTTACATATATGTATAGAGAGGAGCTTGTATTAAATGATTAAGGATATGACCCAAGACGAAATTTCGCTGCATATTATTAAGTTATTAAAAGAAAACAAAAAGGCAGACTTTATAACGATTCTTGAAGAATTACAACCATATGATACCGCAAAAATATACGAAGAATTACCCGAAAAACATAAACTTCGGTTCCTTCTGTTTTTAAATTTTGAGGTACTTGCTGACCTGATGCAGGAACTAGAAAAAGAAGAACAGATTGAGGTGTTAAATAAGCTTGGGATTGAGAAATCCAGTAAAGTCCTGGATTTAATGGACAATGATGATTTAGCATTAATGCTTGATGACCTCTCACCAGAGAAAAAAGAGTCACTTCTTTCGGGCATGAAGATTGAAGAATCTAAAGCTGTTACGGATATTATGAATTATCCGCCTGAAACAGCCGGTAGATTGATGACCAATCGGTTTGTCTGGATTCGAAATTATTACACCGTTAGGGAAGCAGTTGATAAGTTAAAAATGTTTGCCGAGTATGCCGAGTCCATTAACTACCTCTATGTTGTCGATGAAGCTAGGAAATTGGTGGGTGTTGTTTCTTACCGTGACTTACTTTTGGCGGATCCTAATGAAAAAATAAATTACATTATGTATGAACGCGTAATCTCTGTTTCGGTTACGACCGATCAAGAAGTAGTGGCCCAGATGACAGAACGCTACGATTTCCTTGCTATACCAGTTGTCGATGAGGAAAATATCCTTGTCGGGATTGTAACAATTGATGACATTATTGATGTCGTTATTAAGGAAGCGAATGAAGATATAGAGAAATTATCAGCCTCCGGGAAATCGATTGACTTTGACACCAAAACATTGGTGGCTGCTGCTAGAAGGCTTCCGTGGCTCATATTGCTTTTATTTATCGGACTCATCTCTGGCAAAATCATAAGCAGCTTTGAAAATACTCTAGATCAGGTGGTGGCTCTTGCCTTCTTTATGCCAATGATAGCTGGCATGACCGGAAATACAGGAACTCAATCGCTTGCCGTTGTAGTACGGGGACTAATTTCACATGATATCGATAAAGGAGTAATCGTCCGCTTAGTCGCTCGCGAGCTTGGTGTCGGCGTGACCATTGGTGTTACATGCGCCATTCTCATCTCTATCATTGCTTATATCTGGCAAGGCAGCTTTATCTTAGGGGCAGTCGTGGGTGTTTCACTCTTTTTTACACTGATTATCGGAACGTTAGCCGGGACGATTATCCCCCTTATATTATTTTATTTAAAAATAGACCCAGCTGTAGCATCCGGTCCATTAATTACGACAATTAATGATATTTTTTCGTTACTCACCTACTTTGGCATTGCAACGATGTTCCTAAATCGTCTTATGTAGGCACGGTCTTCTAGACCGTTTTTTTGAAACATTCCCCGTAGCATGTCCGTCTTAATAAAGAGGGTATTGTAATATATTTCCTTAATATATTGTTACTAAATCTTTTCTTTGTTAGCATAACACTATACAAACAGATAAAAATGGGTGTGACATATGGTATGGACAAATATACAAAAAAAGTGGACCGCTTTGATTGGACGTTAACATTAATTCTGTTTTTATTTTTTCTAGTTAGTTGTGTAGGTATTTATAGCGCACAAACTGCTGGGCAGTACGAGGATAATTTTTTAGTCAGACAAACTTTCTGGTATGTCGTTGGGGCGGTAATCATTTCCATTACAATTCTATTTGACAGCTATCAATACAAGCGGCTTTCTTGGTATTTGTATGGATTTGGAATTATTTTACTAATAGGAGTTTTGGTTGCACCGTTAGATATCGCACCAATTAGAAACGGAGCAAAAAGCTGGTTTATCACTCCCGTTGGTTCCATTCAACCTTCTGAGTTTGTTAAAACATTTTTGATTTTAGCCCTTAGCCGTGTTGCTACCCAGCACCAGGAAAAATATCTTGTGAAAACCGCAAAATTAGACTTTTGGTTATTGATTAAATTGGGGATTACTACAGCTGTTCCTATTTTCTTCATTATGAAGCAGAATGATTTAGGGACTTCACTCGTCCTATTATCGATTTTAATGGGTTTCATTTTAGTCTCGGGGATTACATGGAAAATTATTTTACCGCTATTCGGTACTGGTGCATCACTTGGGGTTTTCATCATCTATTTAGTTGTGCAAAGACCGGATATTCTTGAAAAATATTTACATGTACAGCAGTATAAATTTAATAGGATTTATGCATGGCTCGATCCGTTTAACCATTCAAGCAGCTCAGGCTACCATTTGTTAAAATCATTAAGTGCCATTGGATCAGGGCTGATAACCGGAAAAGGCTTTGGCAATCGTGAAGTTTACATTCCTGAAGGACATACGGACTTCATTTTTAGCGTAATTGGTGAGGAATATGGTTTTGTTGGCGGCAGTATTGTCATTGGTTTATACTTTCTTTTAATCTATCACTTAATTAAAACGGCGTTAGATACGAATGATCCTTTTAATACATATGTCTGTACTGGAATCATTTCAATGATTACCTTCCATGTTTTCCAAAATGTCGGCATGACCATTCAGGTCCTTCCGATTACAGGAATTCCCTTACCCTTCATCAGCTATGGGGGCAGTTCATTGATGGGCAATATGTTTGCCATGGGGTTCGTCTACAGCATTCGTTTTCATCATCGCAACTACATGTTCTCATCCTCCAGGGCGTTAAGCAGCTAAAAGAAGAGCAGCGGAGAATTCCGCTGTTTTTATTTCTTTATTATCGAAAGTGGTATACACTAAGAAAAGTAAAAATTATTTACAAAAGTGAAGGTGGACTATGAAGGAATTTATTTTTTCAGTATTGGAGTTCTTATCACAGTTAGGTTACTTCGGAATTGCACTAGGATTAATGATAGAAGTGATTCCAAGTGAAATAGTCTTAGGGTATGGCGGTTATATGATTTCGGAAGGAATTCTCGGGTACCCTGGAGCCATTATTGCCGGGACCATTGGCGGAACCCTTGCACAGTTATTTCTTTATTGGGCTGGGTATTTCGGAGGTCGTCCATTTTTAGAAAAGTATGGAAAGTATGTCTTAATTAAAAAGAAGCAAATTGACCAATCAGAACAATGGTTTAAAAAATATGGTGTCGGTGTCATCTTCTTTGCCCGCTTTATTCCTGTTGTCCGCCATGCAATATCTATTCCCGCTGGTATTGCAAAAATGTCTGCAACAAAATTTACGCTTTATACGGTAGCGGCCGTCATTCCATGGACGATTCTTTTCCTTTATTTAGGACATGTGTTAGGGAAGAATTGGTCACATATTAAAGAATATGCAGCGCAATATACTTTGCCTATTCTCATCGGTGCTGTAATTCTAGGCGTTATTTACTATTTAATAAAGAAAACCAAAAAAACAACCACAGATTGAGCTCTGTGGTTGTTTTTATTTACATATTTATAACATAATACTCGTTATAGCAGCTGTTAATAAGCTTACTAGGGTTGCTCCGTAAAGCAATTTCAACCCAAACTTCGCTACTTGATTTCCTTTTGCTTCATTTAGACCTTTTACAGCACCCGTAATAATCCCAATCGATGAAAAGTTCGCAAAGGATACCAAAAATACGGAGATTATCCCAACCGTTCTACTGGATAGAGAATCTGCTACTTTTGCTAAATCCATCATCGCTACAAACTCATTCGACAGTAATTTTGTTGCCATAATTGTACCAGCCTCCACCATCTCTGCTGCAGGTACACCAATAATAAAGGCAAGCGGTGAAAATACATATCCAAGGACCACCTGGAAGCTGATTCCAAAAATCGCTTCAAATACAGCGTTAATCATACTAATGATCGCTACAAAACCGATTAACATTGCTCCAACGATGATAGCAACCTTGAAACCATCTAAGATATACTCCCCTAGGACTTCGAAAAATGTTTGCTTTTCTCCTTCTTGGACATCGATAATATCTTCTTCCTCTTTTACATCATAAGGATTAATAATATTGGCAACCATGAATCCGCCAAATAAATTTAATACTAACGCTGTAATAACATATTTGGGGTCAATCATTGTCATATAAGCCCCTAAAATCGACGCAGAAACCGTTGACATTGCTGAAGTACATAAAGTATATAGGCGATGTTCAGGAATATAGGGAAGCTGTTTTTTCAACGAGATAAACACCTCTGACTGACCAAAAACAGCAGACGCAACTGCATTATAGGATTCTAATTTGCCTAAACCATTTACCTTACTTAAAATAATGCCGAGATAACGAATGATTATCGGAAGTACTTTAATATATTGCGCAATCCCAATTAATACAGAAATAAAAACGATGGGAAGAAGTACATTTAAGAAAAATGGCCCGGCACCTTCATTCGCCATTCCTCCGAAAACAAAGTTGATTCCCGCAGCAGCATAACTTAAAAGATGATCGAACAAACCCGCGACTGCTGTAATAATGACAAAACCTATTCCTGTGTTTAGGAGTAAAAAAGCAAAAACGAGCTGAATTACAAGCATTGTGACAAGCGGTTTAACCTTAATTCTTTTCTTATTGTTACTCACGATATAGGCTAACAAAAAGATGATTATAATTGCAGCCAGAAATAGAACATATTTCAAATTATTTTTCTCTCCTTTTCATGATGTATAGTCTAAGTAGTTAGAAAACACCTTTTATTTCGACAAATATCGACACTTTTTCATTCATAAAACCGAGTATAGTGGTAACGGTTACTTGTGTCAATCATTTGAAGGAAAATAGTAAAATTCAGGTTATTCACTTTTTATTATTCCGCCCCTCCTTCCATTTACTCTTATACAAAAAAAAACCACCAGAAAGGTGGTTTTGGAAAACAATTTGACATAGACTACATTTTTTCGCTTTACATTTCTTCTGGGGCTTCAATCCCCAATAATCTCATCCCTTCCTTCAGAACAATCGTTACAGAAGCTACGAGTGCTAAGCGGGCCTGTTGGTCTGCATTTTCTTCGAGAATTTTTACCTCAGCATAATATTTATTAAAGGCTTGCGCGAGATCCACAATATATTTGGCAATTTGGGATGGATCAAACTGCTCAAATGATCTTTTAATCGCATTCGGGAACTCTGTCAGTAGAATAACAACCTTCCATTCTTTTTCCCATGATATCGAAGATGGTTGAATGGAAGTTTCTGTAGCCTTATTTGCTTTACGTAAAATGGAACATGCCCTTGCATACGTATATTGGACATAGGGGCCTGTTTCTCCTTCAAAACGAAGCATATCTTCCAGCGAAAAGTCAATATCATTCATTCTAAAGTTCTTTAAGTCATGAAACATAACGGCCCCTACGCCGACCTGTTTCGCTACTGTATCTTTGTCCGTGAGGTTAGGATTTTTTTCTTCTATACTGTTTTTCGCCATCGCGATCGATTCATTTAAGACCTCTTCTAATAAGACAACCTTCCCTTTTCGTGTCGACATTTTCTTTCCATCTTTAAGCATCATTCCAAATGGAATATGGACCATCTTCTTTGCCCATGAGTAGCCCATTTTATCTAACACAGCAATTAACTGTTTAAAATGAAGGCTTTGCTCATTACCGACGACATATAATGACAAATCAAAGTCATAGTTTTCTTTACGATAAAGAGCTGCCGCTAAATCACGGGTGGCATAAAGGGTGGCACCATCAGACTTTTTAATTAAGCAAGGAGGTAGTTGTTCGTCTGTTAGTTCAACCACTTGAGCCTGATCCGATTCTACAAGCAATTGCTTTTCCTCTAACAGCTTGACGACACGGTCCATTTTATCATTATAAAAAGCTTCCCCTGCAAAGGAATCAAATTCAACGTTCATTAGTTCATAGATTCTAGAAAACTCTTGTAAGGACTCATCACGAAACCACTGCCAAAGCGATAATGCATCCTCATCACCATCTTCAAGACTTTTAAACCAGCTCCTGCCCTGCTCGACAAGTGAAGGATTACTTTCCGCTTCCTCATGAAACTTAACGTAGAGGGTTAACAATTCCTTAATGGGGTTTTGTTTTACCTTCTCCGCATCTCCCCAAAGCTTATAAGCAGTAATTAGCTTGCCGAACTGTGTTCCCCAGTCACCTATATGGTTAATTCTAATTGGCTTAAATCCACATTTTTCTACAATGAAGGCCAAAGAGTTACCAATGACGGTTGAACGTAAATGACCCATCGAAAACGGCTTTGCGATATTGGGAGATGACAGGTCAATGGTTACAGGGCGGTTATTCCCAATGTTTAGAGCACCATACTTTTCTTTTTGCTTAATAATTTCAGCAACCGTATCTTCCGAAACCAATTTTTTATTTAAGAAGATGTTGAGATAAGCACCCAACACTTCAATTTTCTCGAAAGTTGGTGATTGGATCTTTTCACTTAATTCTTGAGCAATCATATTGGGCGATTTTCGTATTATTTTTGCTAATGTGAAACATGGAAAGGCTAAATCTCCATGTTGTTGGTTTTTCGGCTTTTCAATTAGCATTTCAAGCTCTTTGACATCCATTTCGTGGCCCAGGACTTCAAATAATTTCTCAGCAAGCTCCTGTTTATAATTCATATTTAAAACCTCCCTATTTTTATCTTCTAAATACAAAAAACTCCCGTCTCTATATTGAAGAGACGAGAGTTAACTCGCGGTACCACTCTACTTGTTCCAAAGAACCAGCTTGGTTTGTTAACGGAGGATCGCTCCGGCTTGCCCTACTATTTTCAGGCAGACATCTCCAAAGTGCGCTTCATCCTCTGTTCCGTATCAGGCTCCCACCACCCCTGACTCGCTACGACTTTCCAGAAAACTACTCTCTTTTTCATTGATTTTTTTCGGCTTGATTTTGTTGTTATTATACTGGATAAAAAAGGATTTATCCAGTCATTGCTGATTATTTTTCAAAATTGGTCATCCTAACGAGTAAAGGAGGGATAATATGGCTAGAAGAAATAAAATTCTCGTTCCTGAAGCACGAAATGGATTAGATGCCTTGAAGGCGAAGGTCGTTCAGGCACAAAACCCAGAGGATGCCAAATTTGAGGCTGCTGAAGAAGTTGGTGTTCCTTTGAAGAAAGGATACAATGGGCAACTCACTTCCGAGCAAGCTGGGAAGGTCGGCGGCAGACTTGGTGGCAGCATGGTTAGAGAACTTGTTAAAATGGCACAGGAAAACATGATTAAAAAAAGGTAGGCAGTGGGACTCCCCACTGCCTCTCTTATGACCCCGTCGAACGATAGTGCCTGACCCCAAATTGCCATACAAGAAAACAGGGAAGAATAAAGAGGCTGCCTGCGACAGGAGTCAGCATATATAAGATTTCGTTTCCTTCTGTCTTTCCGAGAATAAAAAGTAAAGGCAAATAATTGACCGTTCCAAATGGGATGACATAGGTGAAGAAACGGGCAACCCACTTTTGGTAAATATTAAGCGGATATTGAGCCATCTCTCTGCCGCCATCCGTAAAAATATTAGCGATTTCAAGTCCTTGAACCGTCCAAAAGCACATCGTTGCAGCGAGCATATAAATACCTGTGAAAATAAGCACTCCACTTGAAATCATAAAAAACAGCGTAATTGCTTTGGTGAAACTCCATTCGAGGGGGAGATTATTCAATGCCCAAATTAAGACCATGGCACTTTGAAGCAGCCTGCCTATCCGAGTGAATTCAAATTTAGATCCGAGAACCTGGATGAATGTGCTTCGCGGGCGGACTAGAACGCGATCGAAGTCTCCCTTTATGATTAAGCTGGAAAAAGTGTCAAATCCCCGAGCAAAGCATTCACTTAACGAAAAAGCCATGTGAATAACAGCAAAACAAAGGGCCACCTCGAAAAAATCCCAGCCCTTAATTTGCCCAAATCTCTCAAACAAAAAATAAAGACCCGCAAAAATGGAGAAAGGAATGAAAAACTGTCCAAGCGATAAAAGCCAGAATGACGTCCGATATTGCATTTGTGATTTAAATAAGATTAACAGATACTTAAAATAAAGGTTCATCTTTTTTTATCCCCCCTGTACGACGACTCTTTTTAATACCGCATTAAGTGCCAGTTTTCCAAGCCATAGCAATCCAATAAGATATCCAAATTGAATAAAAACTCCTATTAGTGCTTCTGTTTGAGCGATATGTCCGGAATAAACACGAAATGGAAAATCAGCCGTCCAGCGAAATGGCAGAACGTAGGCTATTTTTTGTAGCCAGAGCGGCATCAATGGAATGGGAATTATCAACCCTGCAAAAAATTCCCCGAAGACCCCGAATACTAACAGTGACCCCATTGGAGATAACGTTACAAATACAGATATATATAAGAACATAGAAATAGCTACTAAAAGCAATAATCCTAATAAAAGGGTAATCACAAATAAAAGAAAGGTTGTACCATTTGGAGGAAGCGTCATGTTGTAGGGCTTTGGTAAAAAGAAAGCTATGATTAAGATTGGATAACAGCGCAACAACGCACTGGATAACCGCTGTGCTAGAAGTTTTGCATACCAGAAACCGTATAAATCGGCTGGCCGGCACAGTTCGTAGGCGATATTTCCGCTTGTGATGAGGTCAAATAATTCATTGTCACGGAACCAGAGCATAACAAAAGCTAGGAAAGCCTGCTGCAGCCATATGTATGTGATTAATTCTTTTAAAGATATTGGCGGTGTTACAGTTGTGAATTCATAAAATGCTACAAATACCATGATCGAAATGAATCCCCAGAAAAATTGCGTCGCCACTCCAGCCAAAGCGGCCGCCCGGTATTGCATACCAATTAGGAGCCTTAGTTTTAAAACCGCTGCATATACCTTCATATTTGGAACTCCTTATACAGCTGGACGATGATGTCTTCAATGGGCTGGGATTCGATTGTCATGTCTAATAGGTCCACCTGTTTGGATAGTTCGGTAATAATATCCGAGGTAAGGATTTGTTCTGTATCGATGCTTAGGACAGCGCGTTCAGGAGACCAGTGAATGATGGTTGTCCCAGGTATATCAATGGAATGTGTGTGTTTGCGGTAATCAGCGGTAATCGTTTTATTAGTTCCAAAACGCTTCCTTAATTCCTCCAATTTCCCATCATAAAGCAGACTGCCTTTACCAATTAATATCACTCGGTTGGCCAATGCCTCAATATCATTCATATCGTGTGTGGTAAGGACAACCGTCACACCCTTTTCCTGATTGATCGTCTTGATGAATTGACGGACAGCTATCTTCGAAACGGCATCTAGCCCAATGGTTGGTTCATCTAAAAATAATATTTTAGGATTATGTAATAAGGAAGCAGCAATTTCACAGCGCATTCGTTGGCCTAAACTCAATTGCCGGACAGGGGAATTCATGATCGTTTGTAATTCTAGTGTTTCAACGAGTAAGTCTAATGTAGTTTTATATTCTTGCTGTGGAACTTTGTAAATATCCTTTAAAAGTTCAAATGAATCTATTACCGGAACATCCCACCATAACTGAGAACGTTGACCGAAGACAACCCCGATATTTTTTACAAACTGGGTGCGTTCCTTCCATGGTATAAAGCCCATTATGCTACAATTTCCTCCGTCAGGGACAAGTATTCCGCTCATGACTTTTATCGTTGTTGATTTTCCTGCACCATTCGGACCGATGTAACCTACAATTTCACCAGGTTCGATGGTGAATGAGATATCTTTTAGGGCTTCTACGATGGTATGTTCTCTATGGAAAAGTGCCTTGGTGGCTTGTAGCAACCCAGTGGAACGTTTCGCCACCTTGAACGATTTCGTAATGCCTTCTACTTTTATCAAATAGTTCCCTCCCTTTTTGTCACAAAGGAAAATAATAACATTCAGGGCGGAAGAGTGTCAAGAATTTTTAGAATTGTTTTTTTGTAGATATATTGTCACAGCTTGGTTGGGGAATTTTCTATATTATTAGAGTTGAAAGGAAGTGGAGTATGCCCTTAAGATCTAGAACTGAATCAGATTTATTAAAGCTACTAGGATTTCTAAACACACGAATGAACTTAACCGAAGAAGACTTGAAACAGTATTTAAATTTGAAGAAAGGTTACGAAGGAGAAGTGGCTTTTGATCTATTGACGGCAGCAAACCTCAATAGTGACGTATTTGTTTTAAACGATATAATGCTTGAAATAAACCATACAAAATTTCAAATCGATTCTTCTCTAATCATTCAAGACACCATTTTTCCATGTGAGGTAAAAAATTTTGAAGGTAATTACTTTCTTAAGGATGATGAGTTTTATTTTTGTGGTGCAAAAAATCCAATTACGAATCCATTGCACCAGGTTAAGAGAGCTGAAACGTTACTCCAACAATATCTCAAAAAAATGGGTTCTATTTTCGAATTGTTCCTTATCTAGTTTTTATTAATCCAAAGTTCTTCTTATATCAAGCTCCCCAAAACGATTCGATTATTTTCCCCCCACAGCTAAGCTCCTTTATGGAAAAACTAAACTCAAAGACATCAAACCTAAATGGGAAGCAGCAAAAACTGGCTGACAAGATGATATCAGATCACATCATTGAACCTCCCTATCCCAAATTACCTCCTTATGAATACCATTCACTTGAGAAAGGTTTAACTTGTGCAATCTGTAACTCCTTTTTTATTTCCTGTGATGATAGAAAAGCTAAGTGTGATCAGTGCGGTTTTGTAGAGGAGGTTGAATCAGCAGTCGTACGGAGTGTGGGAGAATTTAAGCTGCTTTTTCCAAATCTAAAAATCACTACTAATATTATTCATGACTGGTGTCGGGTGGTTGAGTCTAGGAAGACGATTCGAAAGTTTTTAAAGAAGAACTTTAAAACTGTAGGGTATGGGCAATGGGCTTTTTATGAGTAATGTAATAGGGGTTTAAGAAGGATTTCCTTCATTGGCTACCATATATCTATTTCTATTGTTGTTTCGGTCACCAATGACCTTTATTGGTTACCACTTTGCTATTTTCCTTTCTGTTTTGGTCACCAATGACCTCTATTGGTTACCACTTTTCTACTTTCCATTGCTGTTTCGGTCACCAATGACCTCTATTGGTTACCACTTTGCTATTTTCCCTTGCTGTTTTGGTAACCAATGACCTCTATTGGTTACCACTTTGCTATTTCTCTTGCTGTTTCGGTCACCAATGACCTTTATTGGTGACCACTTTTCCATTTCCCCTTGCTGTTTCGGTCACCAACGACCTCTATTGGTTACCACTTTTCTACTTTCCCTGCTGTTTCAGTCACCAATGACCTTCCTTATCCACCACAAATACATCCTGTTCATTTACAAAATCCTCTGCTGTAAGTGCTATAGCATTTTCAATAAGGAGAGTTAATCCTTTTAATGAACGACCAATCTCTCCTCCTTGACCAATAAAACTACAAATCATCTAATGAAACGACTTTACCGCTTCCTGCATGTACCCCATAGTGGCAATCTAATTTTCCGTATAAAACATATTGTTTTTGCTCATAGTCATAAACATAATAAGGGGTTAGCTCAAACAACTCCTTGATTTTTTCAAATGCCTCTTCTTTCGCGATTGTTACTTTATCAGCTGCTTGAAATTGATCATAAATCTCCAACATTGGTTTATTATCCATGTAATTTACTGCTTGGAGGCTCCCCGCATCAATCATCACCATCAGTTTTCTTTGAAATACTCGATTGTCCTGGTGGTTAGCCCTTACTATTGCATGAATATAACCTTTGTCTCGATGTAACGTTTTAAGCATCCACTTTCCTGTGTCATTAGGATATTCCTGTCGTAAAAAGTTATTGACCGCCATTAAACATTTATCTTGTTCTACTTTTGTGATTGGGAATGAAACAGGGCTTGGCTCGCATAAAAATGCTTGTTCTGCTGTTACATTCTCAATCCAACTAATCTCTTTTCTTTCAAAAGGATCATTGATTGGTTCATCCCAAGAAATGGTTTCGTCAATTTTCAAATACGACCTTACATCCGCTATAAATTCAAATGGAATCGTTGTCGTTCCATCATTCGTAACAAAAACCTCTTCCACCGCATAAACAGGGAATAATTTTTTCTGTTCATAGGAAGGAAATTCAACTAATTTCAATTGTTCCTTCGCCAAATGTTCCACCGTTTCAAGGGAAATCGTATACGTTTCTTCATTAATTATTTCTTTAGAAGGAAAATGACCATGTACAGAGAACGAGGTGAGCCTCCCTTCTTGATTAAATTTAACGTCTATAAATCCAGAAGGAGACACCGCTACACCCTCAAAGCATTCTTTAAATTGAAGTTCTCCTTCACTTTCTTTATGTAGTTGGAAATGCCTCCTATATGTAAGTCCTGTTTCACGTTCAATCCATTTTATGATTGTCTTTGTATCCAGATTGGTAAATGTAACCCCATCTTTTGCATATGTCTTACCCATTACAAAAATAGCACTCTCAAACTTACGAGTATCCATATTGATCTCAATAACTGCTGTACCATCTGGATTTGAACCATCTTCCTCTAGTTCGGTTACATGATTCGGAAACCATTCCATACAAAGTGTATAGACCGTTTCATTGAAGATAGTGACGTTTCGAGAAAGGCTATGTCGTTCTAAGTAGTAGTTCTCTAATCCAAATTTCTCTTTCGTAAAATCAATTAATTCTTGAATTCTTCTATTCACTCGCAAATCCCCTCCGTTCTTTAACTTCCTGAAATAAAATAAGCCCATTTGTAACAGCAAATTGCTTCAATCTCATATTACTAACTCTGTTGATACCATTTCCTTTCCTCTACTCTCTCAAAGTCTTTACGTAAACATGCCTGTTTTAGCCTCTTTGACTTTAGAAGATACTTGATATCAGAAGAATTGTCGTATGAAAGTTGAATATGAAAATAGTTAATATATTCAAGTATCGCAAATAATGTTTCACTATTTATCTACGAAACATCAACCCTTTTGGTCTCACTTTATTTATAAAAAATGACAATCACAGCAATACCAATGGCTATTAACAAACGTATCCATTTTTATTCTGAGACAGATCGTTGATTTATCGGGCTTTCTCCGTTGTTAATCAATCGTTTGATTAGTATTCGACCTAAACTAATTAAACGATTGATTAATAAAAAAGAATCGAGATGGGCATAAGAACGGTACGATTCTTTGGATTCATGGAATAAAATAACTAACTGAAATAGTTAAAAATCGTTTCATATTCATCCAGAATACAAAAAAACTCAATTCTAAAATTGAATTGAGTCTAATGTCTTCGAATTAAAATATCATTCCCGCTTTTCCAGGCTTATTTCACGCTTTTGACTCGTTTGAATCTGCTAAATCGCATCAGGAAACCTACGGTGAAAATCGACAAATATCGAAAAACCATTCCTCACTAATCTAGTGGAAAAGTAATTTGAACCTTCGTCCATTTCCCATACATACTATCGATTTCTAAGGTTCCTCGATAAATATCCAATAACCTTTTTGCAATCGATAGTCCTAGCCCATTCCCACCATGTTTTCTACTTCTTGCCTTATCCACACGATAAAAGCGATTGAGTACAAAAGGTAATTCTTCTTTCGGGATACCCACTCCATAATCTTTTACCTCAATCGTCAATTGCTTATCTGTATGTCTTACATTCATCTGTACAACTTTTTCATTTGTTGAATATTTAATGGCGTTGTCTAATAATATTATCATTATTTGTTCAAGGTGACTTTTTAGAATTTTTATCGTAAAATCCGTATCAATATCAATAGTGGAGGATATTTCAAAATCATTATTTATAGTTTGGAAGTTTTCAACAATATTCACCAAAATCTCCTTCATTTTGACTTCTTCCAATGAGTTCATATTTGTAGTGGATTCTTCTACTCTTGAGAGAGTTAATAATTCCGAAACAAGGTGAATAAGTCTATCGGTTTCATGTAAACTTAAATGAATGGAGCGTTCCAATACTTTTGGGTCATCCTTCCCCCAGCGATTGATAAGCGATAAATGCCCATGAATGATGGATAACGGTGTTTTTAATTCATGGGAAGCATCTTCTACAAATTGTTGTTGCTGCTGAAATGACTTTTCTAAGTTATCCATTAATTCATTAAACATAATCCCTAATTCTGTCATTTCATCACGTTGCTTGTTTATTGGAACCCTTTCTTTCAAACCATTTTCTTTTATTCTTTTCATTGTTCTTATCATTGAATTAATTGGCTTTAACAGTTGAAAGGAAATAAGTCTGCCCCCAAATAAACTAAGGAGAATTGCAACCAGCCCTGTTACAATAACCAACATAAATATTTGATTAATCAAACTATCAAAGTTCTCTAAATTACGAACGATTTCTACTGTTCCTTTAAAGCCATTTACTTCGAATGGCTTCCTAAATATCAACAAACGATCACCTTTTGGAGAAAATTCCACTAGTTCTGCTTTTGTCACATTTTTCGGAGATACCCACCCTTGTGGTACCTCGTCTGATATCGTAAATAACGGAGAATTGTTTTCCCTCACAATCCTTATCAGTTGATACTTTTCATTCAGAACGTCTAAATAGTGTTCACTCTCCGAAATATTCCCTTTAAAATTTGAATCTTGAATGTACGCGGTTACTTCATCCATCTTTTTTTGGATGGTTTGCTTTTCTCGATTAACTACCCAGTTCTGAATGACAAAATACTGTAAAATATTATAAGAGATAAATAAAAATAGCATTAAAAGGGCAGCCCATAAAGTTAATTTCCATTTAATATTGATGCTTCTTGGAATTAAATCTTTTAAGTTTCTCATTCTCTCATCACATACCCCATCCCTCTCATTGTTTGAATAAAACTTTCTTTATCTACAGAATCTAGTTTATTTCGAAGATGTCTTACATAAACATCGACGACATTTGTTTCAATTTCTGCATCATAACCCCAAATATTTTCTAGGAGAACCTCCCTTGTTAAGACACGATTAATATTTTTCATAAACATAAACAATAAGTCATATTCCTTTTTCGTTAATTCTATCAATTGTTCGCCTTTTTTTAATAACCTTGATTCAATATTCAACTCTAAATCTTTAAATGATAAAAGCAAAGTCGGTAAGTCGTTACGCTTTTCTTCTCTTCTCATAATGACTCTAATTCTTGCCAGTAACTCTTCAATCGCAAAAGGTTTTGGTATATAATCATCAGCACCACTATCCAGCCCTGCTACTCGGTCCATTACGCTGTCTCTTGCTGTAATCATAATAATCGGAATATCCTTAACTGCTTTTAATCTTCGGCAAACTTCGATACCGTTTAACTTTGGCAGCATTAAATCTAAAAGGATAACATCCCACTTTCTTTCTAATGCAAGTTCAAGCCCTTCTCTCCCGTCAAAAGCAGCACTTACATTGTATCCTTCATGCGTTAACTCAAGTACAATAAATTCTGATAAAGCCTCTTCGTCTTCAATTACTAAAATATCCAACTTTTCAACCTCCAAATATGACTGCATCTATTTAATTTTTTCTATATATGATTAAAATGTCCCTATTATCTTAAACCAAAAAGAAAAGTTATAATACCAAATGCATTTAATTGAAATTAGTGCGCTCATCTGAAATGAATAAGTCCTACTCGCACAAGCAAGTAGGACCCTTTTGAATTTACTTTATTACTCTTGTTCACTGTCACTTTCGGAATCATTTTCATCGTCCACATCAACTTTTAAGACCTTACCAGTTTTGGCGTCTACTTTTACATCATGTTTTTTCCCTTGATCGTCAGTAACTTCTACGCCATAAACAACGGTTCCATCTTCATCTTCAAGTTCTGTCTTCTCTGCTTTTCCTGCAACCTCTTTTAATGCAGCTGAAATGGCTTCTTCCTTAGTGATCGATGCTTCTTTTGCCAATTGGTTCTGCTCCTGCTTATCTGTTACCTCTACCTTATTACTATTACTATCATTATTTGCTGCAAATGCGGAAGTGTTTAAAAGAGAGCCTGCCACTCCGCCTCCTAAAATTGCTGCTGCCAATGCGGGTATTATAAACTTTTTCTTCATTTGTCTTCCTCCTCATATTATTAACTGTGGTACATCCTCATCTTAAGCCTCTACCATGAAGTAAATCTGAATTGAATTGAAAATTAAATTAATCTTTACGTGAAAAAATTTTCATTTTAATAATCTTTAAGCAACTCGCTTCCTTCTATTTTTTGTGAAATTCAATCCCACAAAAATCAGAATTATAAGCGGGGTTCCTATTGATACAACTTGTATAATCGTCGGATTAATCTTTGTATTACCCATAATTTCGATAGGGATTCCATTACTAGAATATATATCTAAACTATGAGCACTAGCAGCCGTTACGTATAGATAATAATTGCTGGTATATACAAAACGAATGGGGAGTGAAATTTCCTTTGTTTCACCCGGCTTTAATTCCTTAACTTGTTCCGGTTTATCTGCACTATAGTCTTCTAAATTAACCGTCCATTTTTTGCCCATATCCGCCATTGTAATATAGACGACTAAATCTTTTATAGATTGATTTGTATGATTTGTAACTTGTGCTTTAACTGTTGTCTCTTTCCCTGGATAATCTTTAACCTGATTAGGAGAGATTACTTTAACCTCAACATTTGGTTGTTCCATAGCAAAAACATTTTGCCCAGTTACTACAAATCCCAGAAGTATCACCAGAATGATTCCTGCCTTTTTCAACAAATTACTCCCCTCCTAAAAAGTCCATTTTTTTACTTGCATAGAATAAGCAAATGATTGATATACCCAAGAAACACAAAACAGGTAAACTATCCATAACGATAGAGAAGAAACTTAATTTATTTACTAACCAATCTTTTAAAGTCAGCATACTAGCAGAAACAGGACTTAATGAATCAACTAAATGGGCAAATCCTGATTTTTTCATTGTTGTCGATAGAAACATAGGTATGGCAGTCACCAAAAACAAGACAATCGACAAAAGTGTTGCATTTTTACTTGACGATATCCAAGAAGAAAATGCTAATGACAGCAATGAAAAACTAATTACTAACGGCAATCCAATTAGATATAAATAGGCTAAAATCGTAAATAGCATATTCGTTCCATATGTCAAAGCATAGAAGTAGGGAATGGATATAACTGAGATTATTAGCCAAAAAACCAAAATTCCCACTACCTTAGAAAGGATTATTTTCACCTTTGATAAGGGTGTTAATAATAGACTTTCTAATGTTCCTTGCTCCCTTTCACCAGAAACCATTGTTGATCCTAAAATGATGGATAATAGAATACTGATACCAATTAACGCCTTCATAAATGTCATATTTACTTCGACTTGAGCAAGCAAACTTAGTTCCTTCACCGAGATAAAACTATAGGTCAAACCACTGAATAGAATGGAAATAGCAAAGAAAATCCAAATGCCTTTTCGGGAAAAGACATGTTCCCTTATTTCCTTTTTTATTAAACTTGACATTAGATGCTCCCCCCAACTTCATCCGTTGTTAAACGAAAGAATATATCCTCTAATGTAGGATTCTCATTCCTTAAGACTAAACGATAACCTTTTATTAACTCGTCTAAATACCCTTCTTCAAGCAGTTTTCCTTGTTTTACAATAGCTACACGGTTACAAATTTCTGAGATTTCTTTTAATAAATGTGATGTGATAAAAACAGTAACATTCTGTTCTTGATTTAATCTTGTAATAATCGACTGTATATCTTTTTGCCCTTGTGGGTCCAAGCCTAACGTAGGTTCATCAAGAAAAATAATAGAGGGCTCATGCACAATTGTTTTCGCAATACCAATCCGTTGCCTCATACCTCGTGAATATTTTCCAATGAGAACATCTGCCTTCCCGGCCATTCCTACCCACTCAAGAACCTCTTCAACTCTCGACTTGACCCTTCTTTTATTAACACCATAGAGTTCGGCAAATAATTTTAAATATTCTCTTCCCGTCATCCAATTATAGTAACCATGAGATTCTGGCAATACCCCAATTAATTTGCTCACCGATGCGTTTTCACGCTTTACTTCCTTTCCTTCAATGGTTACTGACCCATTACTAGGTTCTATTAATCCATTTAACATTCGAATCGTAGTCGTTTTCCCCGCACCATTTGGACCTAAAAAGCCATATATATCCCCTTTATTCACTTGAAGATTCAAAGAGTCAACAGCCACAAAACCATTGTCGTATTGTTTAGTTAAATTTGTTGCTTTAATCATTTCAAATCCCCCTACCGCCTACTTTTTAAGTACATATTTAATATAAAGAATAACTATGAACTACTCCCGAAAGTTAAAAAAATACAACTTAAAATTTCAATGAAATTTTTTTCATAATCAACAAAATAAAAAACCCCACTATTAAGTGGAGTGGATAATAAGAATTTATTTACCCTAAAATAATCACTGCAATTCCAACTACAAAACAGTAGATTGAAAAGTAACCGAGTTTTCCTTTTTTCATAATATTAATGAACCACTTTAATGAAAAATAGGAAGCGACTAAGGAAGCCATAAAGGCTATTGTATATGGGAGAAAGAGTTGTCCTATTCCTGGATCGTGAATTAAATCGGAAAGTGATAAAATCATCCCGCCTACACTAACAGGAATATAGAGGAAAAAGGAAAACTTAAGTGCTGTCTCGCGTTTTATTCCTAGGGCCATAGAAGATACAATGGTTGCCCCTGAGCGACTGACCCCCGGTATTAATGCCACTGCCTGTGATAACCCAATAATAATCGAATCCTTGAGGGTTAATTCGCCATCACCTTTACTACCCTTTAAGTTTCGGATTAGCCAAAGTGCAATACCCGTTAATATTAAAGTGTAGCCAATAACCCTTATGCCTTTAAATGTGGATGCTATCTGATCCTGAAAGAGGACACCAATAATTCCTGCAGGTATGGTACCAATAATCAGATAAAGGACAAAATAAAAGTCTTTCTTCATACTCTCGGTTTTATCTGAAACGACTAAATAGGATACACTATTCTTTGCCAACTGCATCAAGTCAGAGCGGTAGATGAACAATACAGCAAGTAATGAAGCGAAGTTGACCAACACCTCAAAACTTAATCCGGAAATTTCCAAGCCGAAAAAATGTTCGAATAAAACTAAATGTCCACTGGACGAGACAGGAATTGGTTCTGTTATCCCCTGTACTAGTCCTAATATTAAATATTTTAATAGTTCAATCACATTCACTGAATCCACGTACAAGCACTCCTATCAGTCGCTATTCTTTTTTGCTTTCTTTTTAACATAGTTAACTAAACTAAAACCAATTAGTGATACACGGCCTATGAGAAAAGCACTTAATAAATGCCCTTTTAATTTCATTTAGTTAACACCTACTTTCATTTATCAATGAATTGGTATTCTGGAAACATATAATAAAGAGTAACAATAAAGAATGAAAATTTAAGGATTGAATGATTAAAAAAATTTAATGTTGTAATTATTATTTAATCCCAAATAAAAAAAGGAGTTTTATCTCCTTTAAAATGCAGTATAAAATTAAACAATTTTATTGGTTCCGAAACAGCTTAAAAGCCTGGCGGACGCCAGGCCTTGGTCATAGTTTTTGGATTTTAACCAAGTTCCTAGGGATAAAACCATATTATAAAATCAAGCTTTCACTAGGCGCATGCATATTAACATCAAAAATGAAATCACCATTATGCTCGCCACCCATAACCAGGCCAATTCCATATTACCTGAATCAATGGCAACATAGATTGCTGTAGGGATGGTTTGGGTTTTCCCTGGGATGTTTCCAGCAAACATTAAAGTCGCTCCAAACTCCCCTAATGCTCGTGCAAAACTCAATATTGCACCCGATATGATAGCTCTATATGCGAGTGGAATGGTAACAAACATAAACAACTTGTACGCATTTGCCCCATCAACACGTGCTGCATTCTCAATATCCTCATCAATCGCTTCAAATCCTGTTTTAGCAGATTGATACATAAGAGGGAACGCGACAACAGAAGAGGCAATAACGGCAGCCCACCAGGTAAACATAATAGGTTGCCTAAACAACTCTTCTATCAACTGTCCTATGGGACTATTCCTTCCAAAAATAACAATTAACAAAAATCCAACAACGGAAGGTGGTAAGACTAACGGTAAAAGGAAAATCGTTTCAACTACGGCGATCCCTTTGAATTTTTTATTAGCCATCATCTTCCCTAAAACAAGCCCAAGCGCCACTACCATTATTCCAGAAATAGAGGCTATCTCAACGGATAGCCTAATGGGTGACCAAAAATCAGTTGCCATTTTATTTTAGACCCTTAAACCCATACTTTTTAAAAGTCTTCATTGAATTTTCATTTTGTAAAAAGTCGTAGAATAATTGGGCTTCTTTCGCATGGGCACTATTCTTAATCACACCCAAAGGATAAATAATAGGAGCATGAGAATCCTCAGGTGCCGTCGCTGCAATCTTAACCTTTTCAGAAATCAATGCATCTGTTTTATAGACAATTCCTGCGTCCACATTGTTCGTCTCAACATATGTAAGCACCTGCCGAACATCCTTGGCAAAAACCACTTTTCCTTCAATTGCTTGCCATACATTTAATTTTTCTAATGTATCCTTCGCATATTTTCCTACCGGTACTGCTTCTGGAGTACCAATGGAAATTTTATCTGCTTTTGTAAGATCCTCGAATGTTTTAATCTCTTTCGTTGAATCTTTCGGTACCACTAATACTAGTTCATTTCCAACTAAATCGATTCCCTTTGCCTCTTCGATAAGTCCGTCTAGCACCAATTTATCAAATTTGTCTTCGGCAGCAGAAAAGAAAAGATCTGCAGGTGCACCTTGAGAAATTTGTTGTTGCAGAGCTCCTGAAGCTCCAAAGTTATAGTTTATTTTTACATTTGAATGTTCCTTCTCAAAGTTTGCTGTAATTTCATTTAATGCATCTTGCAAACTTGCAGCTGCTGAAACGGTCAACTCCACTTTCTCCACAGGAGCTTCTTGTTTCTTCCCTTCAGGCTTTTTCGTTTGCTCATTTGCTGCACCTGAACATCCAGCCACTGTAAGTAAAAATAGCATCATCGTTAAAAATAAAAGTTTTTTCATTTTCCTTCTCCCTTTCAAACTATTTATAACTAACTATAACTAATTATAATTAGTTATGTCATAAAAAGGTATAAGAATAATCACATTTCGTCATTTTTTTATAGTTATACTTTTTCACAGATAATACGTTACAATTAAGAATGGAGGGATGCAAATGTCCAAGGAGCTTTCCTATACGATTGAAGAGGTATCGCAGCTTTTAAAAGTATCAAAATTAACCTTATATGACCTTGTTAAAAAAGGGCAACTACCTGTATTCCGTGTAGGTAGACAGATGAGAATAGATGCAAAAGACTTGGAGGTTTATATAAATAACCACAAGACGAATCAACAACCCACCTTCCAGCCCTCAGCTGCCGTTCCTCACAGGAACGAAACAAAGAATAACATTGTCATTAGCGGACAAGACCTGGTTTTAGACATACTCGGTAAACACATCGAGAAAAATACTTCCTATAAACCATTACGATCTTTTACAGGAAGTTTAAATAGCTTAATCTCTATGTACAATGGTGAAGGTGACATCGTTAGCTTACATTTATTTGATGGGGATACAGGCGAGTATAATCTGCCATATATAAAAAGAATTTTAGTGGGATATCCATTTATTTTAATAAACCTCCTAGCAAGAAAAGCAGGTTTCTACGTTAAAAAAGGGAACCCTTTAAACCTCACATCTTGGGCTGATTTAAAACGGGAAGATGTGAAAATTATTAATCGAGAAAAAGGCTCAGGGGCACGAATCCTACTTGATGAACAACTAAGAATTAACGAGATACCTACAAGGAAGATTAAGGGCTATGATCATGAAGAGACCAATCATTTAAGTGTGGCTTCTGCAGTCTCAACTGGAATAGCTGATGTTGGTGTGGGAATTGAAAAGGCTGCAAAAATAGTTGGAATCGATTTTATTCCATTAATCACCGAACAGTATGATTTGGTTATTCTAAAAACAACTGAAACTGAACAACTCATTAGCACGATTAAAGGAATCTTATCTTCCCCACAGTTCAATTCTGAAATTACCTCATTAGGAGATTATGATACCTCGCAGATTGGAAAAATTATTTATGAAACCTATTAACAAAGAAGGCTACTCGGCCTTCTTTGTTTCTATTATGTTAGACCCTTAGCGATCCACGGAATCCTCTTGCGCCATAGTAAGAGTCCGCACCATTGTGATACACAAAGACAGTGTCATAACGACGGTCACAAAAGATTGCACCACCAAGTTTTCTAATATCAGATGGTGTTTGCACCCAGCTCGATGATTTTTTATCGAAATCTCCAAGTTCCTGTAAAGCTCGATATTGTTCTTCCGTTAAAAGTTCAATGCCCATGGCAGTTGCCATATCAATAACGGTATTTTCTGGTTTATGTTGTTTCCTTGACTCCAGTGCTTCACGGTCGTAACAAATACTTCTGCGGCCTTTAGGACTTTCCGCTGAACAATCATAAAAAATGTATTCGTCATTCTGCTCACCATGACCAACAACATCTGGTTCACCGCCCGTTCTTTCCATTTCATTGAGCGACCATAGTTTATCAGGATTAACTTCCAGCTTTGCTTGGACTTTAGCCCATTCAAGGCCAATATGGCGGTTCATGTTTTTCTCAAAACGAGCTTCCAATACTCCTAGTAATTCTTCACGCTGTTCTAGTGACAACTCCAGCTTAATGCTGTTCAAATTTAGCTCCCCCTTATTTTTTAAACTCATACTAGTTTAAGTATATACAAATATTTGTATTATCAAAAATCGTAAAATAAACTAGTGCCTTTTTGGCATCACTTATATCCAATAAAGGCACCCTACTCAATTTTTTATACCAATTGGTCTATATATAAACTAAAATATATAATTTAGTAAATCAAACTATTTTACCTTATCTATTCATTATAGTTGTCTGCTTTCATTTTGTTTAAAATTTTATTTAATTCATCCTACCTGAATAAAAGTTGGTGTAAAGGGGAGTATACCTCTGTAAGAATTAATGAGGTGATGAAAATGTCTAACATGATAAAACAAGAGGAATTGCAAACATTACGCGAGTTAATCAAAGACGTAGACACGGCCATGTTGACTACGTTAACAGAAGATGGGCTAGTTTCTCGTCCTATGAAAACACAAGAAGTAGAGTTTGATGGTGACTTATGGTTTTTCACAAAAAAAGAGACTAATAAATATGAAGAAATTTTACATGATCAAGAAGTGAATGTGGCTTATGCAGGTAAATCCTATGTTTCCGTCCGTGGAAGAGCGGAAATCGTTGAAGACTTACGCAAGAAAAAGGAATTGTGGAACAAAGCATATGAGAAGATTATGCAAACTTCTTATGATGATCCTAACGTTGTCTTGATAAAGGTTAAAGCAGAAGCTGCTGAATATTGGGAAACCGGTAATTTCACGAAAAGAATCGCCTTTTTTTATAAACGCATGACAGGGCAAAGTTCTAAATCGGCAGATGTTAATAAAACAGTTGAATTGAATTAAAGAAAAGAGACCTCTGATTACCGAGGTCTCTACTTGAGATAAGGAGTTACTAGTTTTTTGAAATAGCACGATTAGGTCCTGACTATGTTGTCATCCACAATAAATTTTCTTGTACTATTCTACCTACTCCACTGTCACCGATTTAGCAAGGTTACGCGGTTTGTCAACATCGCAATCACGGTGTAGTGCTGCGTAGTAGGAAAGGATTTGCAATGGTATTACAGAGATAAGTGGTGTTAATAAATCATGTACTTCCGGAATAACGAAGCTGTCTTCGTCCATGTTTAGTCCATTCATGGAAATGATGCATGGGTTTGCACCGCGGGCCACTACTTCCTTTACGTTTCCGCGAATGCTTAAGTTTACACTTGCTTGGGTGGCAAGTGCAATCACTGGGGTACCTTCTTCAATTAAAGCAATGGTACCATGCTTTAATTCTCCACCAGCAAATCCTTCTGCTTGTATATAAGAAATTTCTTTTAGCTTTAAGGCACCTTCTAACCCAACGTAGTAATCAATTCCACGTCCGATGAAGAAAGCATTACGTGTTACCGATAAAAACTCCCTAGAAATATACTCGATAATCTCTTTTGAGTCACAAAGTACTTCCATCGCATTGGCAACGAGTCCAAGTTCGTGAATAAGATCAAATCCTGGTTCAAGATTGCGGCTTTTTGCTGTTACTTCTGCTAATATAGCCAAAACTGCTAATTGTGCCGTATAAGCTTTTGTAGAGGCAACAGCAATTTCAGGACCAGCATGCAGCAATAACGTATAGTCTGCTTCACGAGAAAGGGTAGATCCAGGCACATTTGTAATCGTTAATGATGGATAACCCATTTCCTTAATCGTAACAAGAACCGCACGACTATCCGCAGTCTCACCACTCTGAGAAATGAAGACGAATAATGGTTTTTCAGAGAGAAGTGGCATATTATAACCAAATTCACTTGAAATATGGACTTCTACAGGAATTTTAGCCATTTTTTCAATGAACTGCTTCCCAACAAGACCTGCATGATAGGATGTTCCAGCTGCAATAATGTATACACGGTCAGCGTTATTCAGCGCAGAAATGATTTCAGGATCTATGGTTAATACACCCTGTTCATTTTGGTATGCTTGGATAATTTTACGCATAACTGCAGGCTGCTCATCAATCTCTTTTAACATGTAGTGTGGGTAAGTGCCTTTTTCGATATCACTTGCATCCAATTCTGCCATGTAGGAAGTACGAGTAATTGTCTCTCCAGCAAGATTTTGGATGGTGACGCCATTCTTAGTCACAATCACGATCTCTTTATCCATAAGCTCAACATATTCATTCGTAACTTGCAGCATTGCCATTGCGTCGCTGGCCACTACATTGAAATCAGCACCTACGCCAACGAGTAATGGACTTTTGTTTTTTGCAACAAAGATTGTGTCACTATTTTGTTCATCTAATAATGCAAGCGCATAGGAGCCATGTAAAAGAGTAAGCGTCTTACGAAAAGCTTCTAAAACCTCTAAGCCTTCGTGAGCAAACTTTTCAACCAATAGAACGATGACTTCTGTGTCTGTTTCACTGACAAAAGTAACATCTGTTAAGTATTCACGTTTTAACAGGTCATAATTCTCGATCACACCATTGTGAACAAGAGTAAACCGTCCAGATGCACTTTGATGTGGATGGGAATTTGTTCTACTTGGAACGCCATGAGTAGCCCAGCGTGTATGGCCAATTCCGATGTTAGCCATAACATCCACATCGACAATCTCACGTAAATCAGCAATTCGACCCTTTTCTTTAAAAACCTGAACTCCGTTTTCGTTCATTACAGCAATACCTGCTGAGTCATAACCTCTATATTCGAGCTTTTCTAAGCCTTTTAGTAAAATTTCTTTCGTATCATTATTTCCAATATATCCAACTATTCCACACATTTTTCTTTTCCTCCCTGATACAGGGGGCAAGAATGCTTGGGAGGCTCACCTTGCCCCCTTATCTCTGTTTTAGAAGGTATCTGTATATACCTTCTTCTTTTTGTTGCTATGTTTAGTATGCGCATTTCCTTCTCTTTGTGCACCAAGTTGCCTTGATGTTTTAAAGAAGAAACAATCGGTTGTGCGTCCAACCGGGAGGTATCCGCCGAACATTCGATAAACCTCCTCCTCGTCAACTAACCCACCTTGGTTAGTTCAGGCGCTTTTATTACTACTTTTTTACTTCTCGGCCCTCCTTTACTAAAATTTTTGCCTTTAAAAAGAAAAAGCAAAATAATCGTAACTGATGAATGGACATTCGTCAACTAGTTACTGTTTTTTTCCATTTACATAATAAAATATGCATAAGGGCTCCATACCGTTCCCTTATGCATATCTTTATAAAAGTCTATTCTTTTAATTCCATTTCTTCCTTTACTACAGAAACAATTCGTTCAACATAAGCTTCACATAATTCTTCTGTAGGGGCTTCTGCCATTACCCGAACAAGTGGCTCTGTGCCAGATGGACGAACGAGGATTCTCCCGTCCCCATTCATTTCTGCTTCTACCTGTTCGATTACCGCTTTTACCTTCTCATTATCCGTAACATGGTGCTTATCCGTTACCCGAACGTTAACAAGCTTCTGAGGAAACTTTTTCATATCTGCAGCTAATTCAGATAAAGTTTTCTGGGTTGATTTCATTATATTGACTAATTGCAGACCCGTTAATAAGCCATCTCCTGTAGTATTGTAATCCAAGAAAATGATGTGTCCGGATTGTTCACCGCCGAGATTAAATCCACTTTTCTTCATTTCTTCCACAACATAGCGATCACCCACTGCAGTAGGAACGCTATGGATTCCGAGTACTTCTAGACCTTTATAAAAGCCAAGATTACTCATAACCGTTGATACAATCGTACTATGTTTCAGACGCCCCTGTTCTTTCATGTACTTTCCACAAATAAACATGATTTGGTCGCCATCGACGATATTCCCCTTTTCATCGATTGCGATTAAGCGGTCTCCATCACCATCAAATGATAGTCCCACATCAGCTCCTTTTTCCTTTACCATAGCCGCTAAGCTTTCCGGGTGGGTTGAGCCAACACCAGCATTTATGTTAATGCCATTTGGAGAAGCACCCATAATAGAGATATCTGCATCCAAATCAGCAAATAAGTGTGTCGCGAGCGAAGACGTTGCACCATGAGCACAGTCTAAGGCAATATGGATCCCCGAAAAATCTTCATCAACTGTATTCTTCAGGTATTGAAGGTACTTTTGTCCGCCTTCAAAATAATCCATCACTTGGCCTAGATCTGCACCAACAGGTCTTGGTAATTGATCATCTGCCATATCAATTAACTCTTCGATCTCAAGCTCTTGCTCATCTGATAGCTTAAAACCATCTGGACCAAAGAATTTAATTCCGTTGTCTGCAACTGGATTGTGGGAGGCAGATATCATTACACCTGCTTCAGCACCAAGTGCCTTCGTTAAATAAGATACTCCTGGAGTTGAAATGACTCCTAAGCGCATAACCTCTGCACCAATTGAAAGTAAACCTGCCACCAATGCCCCTTCGAGCATATGACCTGATACGCGTGTATCACGGCCGATTAACACTTTTGGTCTGTCCTTGTCCTTTGTTAAAACAAAACCCCCGAAACGTCCTAGTTTAAAGGCTAATTCAGGTGTTAATTCGCTATTTGCAACTCCGCGGACGCCATCGGTTCCAAAGTATTTTCCCATTATCAAAATCGCTCCTTATCATGTATACTGCTGTGATTTATGCGTTGGCTTTCATTATGGTAACTTTTGCAGATAATTTATCCGGTTTCCATGTTACATTAGTTGGCCCAGTAACCTGAATATTGACGGTATGAACACCATCTGTAAGGCCCGTTAAATCAACGAATATCGTGAAGTCATTTGGTCCTAACCCAGTTATTGCATTACCTGGTCCAAAGACTAATAAATTTATTAATCGATTGGATGGATCATTAACAACCGCCTCATATTGGTCGGATAATCCTTTCACATTTATCGGGATAGCTGATACAGCTTTCTCGCTTTCACTTTTAGCAACAACAACCGTTGCTTTGACTGTTTCAGGTGTCACTTTCGTTACTCCGTTTGAGATAATGATTGGTAATGTGAGTGTTGTATTTTCATTTATTTTACTGATATCAACTTCGACACGGACACTATTAGTATCTTTTAAAACATCCTCAGATCCTGAAATGACAGCTTCCTTAACATCTAAAGTAATCGATTCAAGTGTCACCCCTGCTGGCGGGGTACCTTTTTCAACAATATTAATAGGTACAGTTTTATTGTTGCTTTTAACTGGAATGGTCACTTCCACTGTATCCGGCTCGACCACTACATCTAGTTTATTTAATTCTTTATCGAGTACCCGTACCTGTGCATTTTTTGAAACAGTACTATCAAGAAGAGCTTTACCATCAAGTGTTGCCTTTACATATGTAATTCGATCGATTACATCCTTGGCACCGGTGATTTTCACCTTGTTTGGTTTAACCGTAGGTTGTCCGGCTGAATAACCTTCTTTTATCAATTCACGGTCAAATTCAGCTTCTACGGTAAACTCTTTCGATATCCTTTCTTGAATCGATACGGTTACTGAAGCTGGTTTGATGGTTGCTTTTAATTTTTCTGATAACCCGCTTACTTCAAACTTTACTTTTTGATTACCTATTTTAGCATTGGTTAGGTCAACAAATACCTCGAAGTTTTTTAACGCCTTTGCTGACTGCACATGGGGCATTGGACCTTCGAGTGTTACTTCAACCATATCAGGCAGTCCTGAAACAACTAGGTTTTCGGTATCATAATAGGCTTTAACTGGAATTTCTTCTAGTATCTCAGAGGTTTTTACCCCTGGTACATTAATATCATTCGTTTTACTGGCAGCATTCGGAACGGCTGAATAAAGTAGAACAGCCATTAATAAAGCAAGGATTTTAATAAACCAGGGATTATCCATCAATTTATCCATTACTCTTCCCCCTCCAGTTCCAACGAGCTGAAGAAGCCGGTTTTACTTTTGTGTTGGTAACAATTAAATCATGCGAAATTAATTCCTTAAAACCCTCTACGGTTAAATTTCGGTGCAGCTCGCCATTTTTCGTTAAAGAGATATTTCCTGTTTCTTCTGAAACGACCACCGTAATACTGTCCGTAACCTCACTTATCCCTAAAGCAGCACGATGTCTTGTACCTAGTTCTTTTGAGATAAATGGACTTTCAGATAAAGGAAGATAACATGCAGCTGCAGCTACATTACCTTTTTGAATAATAACGGCCCCATCATGGAGCGGTGTATTTGGAATAAAGATATTTATGAGTAATTCGGAAGAAATTTTCGCGTCGAGTGGAATACCTGTTTCTATGTAATCACTCATGCCTGTTTCCCTCTCAATGGAAATTAATGCCCCAATACGCCGTTTTGCCATATAATCGGTTGCCTTCGTGATGGCGTCCACCATTTTCTCTTGATCTTCATCATCAGGTCCACTGCTTCTTGAAAAAAACTTCCCTCTTCCAAGTTGCTCAAGGGCTCTTCTAAGCTCAGGCTGGAAAATAATAATGACTGCAAGAAATCCCCAATCAATTGCCTGTTGCATGAGCCAACTTAGTGTATTTAGACCAAAAAAACCACTTACAACTCTTACAAGGAGAATAACCACAATTCCTTTTAATAATTGTACGGCCTTTGTTCCCTTTATTAGATTTAAAAGTTTATAAATGACATACGACACAAGGATTATATCAACAATACTAGCTAGATACTCCCATATAGTAAAATCTTCAAAAAACGGCATTGTTTTTCCTCCGTAAATTTGTCTAACTTATAACCAATTTATTATACCACAAATTAAGCTTGCACCCTATTTTTGTCAGAATAGAAATCATGAAAAGCTCTTTTTTTAAACGTTGTTGCTTATTATAACAAAAATTAATGATTGTACTGTGTTTTCACAGAAAACTGCCTCATTAAAAAAGAAATCACTCACTCCGAGTGACTTCTTACTATTATTCTTCACTTTCGTTAAAGATATCAACAACCTCGATAGCTGTCTTTTTCATGTGATACCAGATCCAATCGAATACTTCATTAACCTCTTCTATTTGCCCCGTTACACGACCGGCAGATGCTAAATACTGTTCTCCATTTATAACCGTTACATTTCCTTGGACTTCACCTTCGATTTTCAACTTTCCATTGCGAACAATCACATCGCCCTTGACCACTTCTCCTTCAGGGACAATTACCGTATCATTTTGAACAATCAGGTTTTCTTGTTTAGAAACAGAAAATTCTCGTTCTTGATTCCAGGTTGAAAATATACTTCCCATCATTAAAACTAAAAATAGTGAAGCCGCAGCGATTAGTGGATGATTTCGCATCCATCTTTGGACACCGACCTTTTTCTTTTCTTTAGGCAGGCGGGCCATTACATTCGCTGTAAAATTAGGAGGGGCCTGCATCCTAGAGGATCCTTTTACAACAGCGATTGTCCTCTTGAATTCATTGAACAGTGTCTCACAGTCCTTGCAGCCTTTGAGGTGTTCTCTTAAAATCATCTCATTTTGAGGGTCTATGTCTTCATCTAAATATTCATGCATTAATTCAACGATTTCTTCTTCACACTTCAACGTGTTCACCTCTTATCACACATAACGTAATTGTTGACGTAAAGCCTCTCGTCCACGATGGATACGGGTTTTGACTGTACCTAATGGCATGTCAAGGATTTCACTTATTTCATTTAAAGACAATTCTTCAATATATTTTAAAACAATAACCGATCTGTATTTTTCAGGAAGCTTTAAAATTTCCTTTTGAACGGTATCTTGAAGTTCAAGACTTTCCAATTCCGTTTCGGGTAAAGGAGAATTGGATGAAAGCTGCGAATACATGGTGAGACCTTCAGTTCCCGAAACTTCGGCATCTAGGTAGTAATCTGGCTTTTTCTTTCTAATTCTGTCAATACATAAATTAGTTGCAATCCTGAATAACCAAGTTGAAAACTTTAAATCTTGATTAAAAGATTTGATATTTACATATGCACGAATGAAGGCTTCCTGTGCAATGTCCTCTGCCTCATGACGATTTCCAAGCATACGGTAACCAAGCTGATAAATACTATTGCTATAAATTTCAACAATTTCAGCAAATGCATCCTGATCGCCTTTAATTACTTGTTTTATTCTCTTTTTTATAAGGGCATCCATTTGTTTTTCTCAGCTCCAATGCGGCTATACAATCTTACGAATCAATAGCAAAAAGGTTTCACTATAAATAATATCTTCTTACACACTTTTTATATTAACAAATATTAACTAATTTGGATAAAAGGAAGCTTAAAAGATTTTTTTTAGAGGAAAAAGATAGTGGAAAAAGATATAGCAGCTTTCTGTGGAAAGCTGCTGACGAATGATTATAATAATTTTTCACCGAACAATGAGCCCATCAATTCAACAGCTGCTCTTGCCGTTTTATTTTTTTCATCTAAAATCGGGTTGACTTCAACAAATTCTGCTGAAGTTATTATCTTTGCTTCTTCAAGCATTTCCATTGCTAGATGACTCTCACGATAACTAATCCCACCCATAACGGGGGTTCCCACTCCAGGAGCATCATTAGGGTCTAAACCGTCAAGATCTAGCGATAAGTGAACACCGTCTGTCTTTCCCTTTAGATATGAAATGGTTTCTTCCATTACTTTTGCCATCCCTAATCGGTCAATCTCATGCATCGTATAGACTTTTATTCCTTGTTCTTTAATAAGCATCTTCTCACCTTCATCAAGTGATCTCGCACCAATGATGATTACGTTCTCTGGTTTAACTTTTGGTGCATACCCGGCAATATCCGTTAATGAATGATGGCCAATACCTAAACTTACAGCCAATGGCATACCATGTATATTTCCAGTTGGCGATGTATCAGCCGTATTTAAATCGCCATGGGCATCATACCAGATAACTCCAAGCTGCTTATAATGTTTTGAAACACCTGCTAATGTACCGATGGCAATGCTATGGTCTCCTCCTAAAACCAGAGGAAATGAACCAGACTGAATAACTTCATCTACTTTTTCTGCCAGCAATGTACTTTTTTCTGCTACGAGGTCTAAATTTCTTAAATTCGATTCTTTATCGATCACCACTTCGGGTCTGCCAATCGGGATGTCTCCCATGTCATGGATTTCGTCAAAAAGTGGTTTTAATCTCTCGTTTATTCCAGCATAACGTATAGCACTCGGACCCATATCAACTCCACGTCTCATTTGTCCTAAATCCATCGGCATTCCAATAATAGATAGCTTTTTCATAGTCTCCCCCTATCCCTTGTTAATTCCTATTTTAACCGTTTGCAAGCCAATGACTCAACTCGACAAAGTTATGTATATATATACGGGCGGTAGCGGACGGAGTATTATTGCTAATCTATTGAAGGCTGCTATCGTTTTTTATAGGATCTTTTAGTTAGTGACCACTTTTTCTTTTCTTACAAGATTTCGGTCACTTATAGCCCTCATTAGTAACCACTTTTTCTTTTCTTACAAGATTCCGGTCACTTATAACCTTCATTAGTGACCACTTTTTCTTTTCTTACAAGATTTCGGTCACTTATAGCCCTCATTAGTGACCACTTTTTCTTTTCTTACAAGATTCCGGTCACTTATAGCCTTCATTAGTGACCACTTTTTCTTTTCTTACAAGATTCCGGTCACTTATTGCCTTTCGGGCTTTTGAATCAGCTGTTCAATGTGGACTAAATCGTGCTTGAACACAAAAAAACCTTAGATCACCAGATGATCTAAGGTAAATATTTTATGTAGTGTGATGGTGGAGCCTAGCGGGATCGAACCGCTGACCTCCTGCGTGCAAAGCAGGCGCTCTCCCAGCTGAGCTAAGGCCCCATAGTATTGGAGTAGAAAACCGGGAAACTCACTATTTTTTAAAGATAAAGACCCTCAGAGAAATAATTCTCTTGGGGCCAATTTGTTAAATGATGAGCCATGAAGGATTCGAACCTTCGACCCTCTGATTAAAAGTCAGATGCTCTACCAACTGAGCTAATGGCTCTTGGCTGGGCTAGCTGGATTTGAACCAACGCATGTCGCAGTCAAAGTGCGATGCCTTACCGCTTGGCTATAGCCCAATGTTTAAGGACATTATCTAGTTTGTCCAACATTTAATTAAAATATAAGTGGTGGAGGGGGACGGATTCGAACCGCCGAACCCGGAGGGAGCGGATTTACAGTCCGCCGCGTTTAGCCACTTCGCTACCCCTCCACTTATTAAAACTGCATGGTGCCGGCGAGAGGACTTGAACCCCCAACCTACTGATTACAAGTCAGTTGCTCTACCAATTGAGCTACCCCGGCACATAAGGAAAGATTATTTCCACTAGCGTGAAAAAATTATGGTGGAGGATGACGGGATCGAACCGCCGACCCTCTGCTTGTAAGGCAGATGCTCTCCCAGCTGAGCTAATCCTCCAATATATAAGAAATGTTGCATTCACTATCGTGTATGGTAAGATATATTCGTTAACGCGAAAAAATTTGGTGACCCCTACGGGACTCGAACCCGTGTTACCTCCGTGAAAGGGAGGTGTCTTAACCGCTTGACCAAGGGGCCATTTTTATAAAAATAGGTAAGCTCCCAAGCGGGCTCGAACCGCTGACCTCTTCCTTACCATGGAAGTGCTCTACCTACTGAGCTATGGAAGCATAGCTAATCCTCAAATTAATAAAAATGGCTCCGCAGGTAGGACTCGAACCTACGACCGATCGGTTAACAGCCGATAGCTCTACCACTGAGCTACTGCGGAATAATAATAATAATAGCCTGGCAACGTCCTACTCTCACAGGGACAAAGTCCCAACTACCATCGGCGCAAAGAAGCTTAACTTCCGTGTTCGGTATGGGAACGGGTGTGAC
>NZ_FNHN01000019.1 GCF_900103525.1 Bacillus sp. OK048 | reverse complement strand
CGCCAGCGTTCGTCCTGAGCCAGGATCAAACTCTCCAAGAAAGTTGATATAGCTCATTTGTTACGTTGGCTTAGCTTTTATAAAAAGCTAAAAAATTGTTTGTTGACGTTCTTGTTTGTTTAGTTTTCAAAGAACAAAGTTACCACGTTGAAATCACTTCATGAACTTGTTAACCGCTCAAAAGCGACTTTATGAATATATCATCTCTACAACATAAAGTCAATTACTTTTTTTAAAGAAAATATTTTATGTCAGCAGCGACGTTTATTAATATACCAACATCGCTTTAATAAGTCAACTGTTTATAATAAATTTGTTCCTTACTTTTTAAATTAATATCTTTACCTATCCCTTTTTTCTACTTTTATTATCTCGTCTCATGTATTTAAGACACTCATTTGGTGAAGCAACTCTTCTAAAGAGGGTAAATAAGATCTTATATCGTTCCTCCATTGCTCGTTTTACAATATGGTCAATACGGGCATCTTTTAAATCAAATAGTATTTCATCCATTTCTCTCTTAATAAGGTATTCCATTTCTTTTACTTCTTTATCATTAATGAGAAGTCCAAACATTGAATCACCCTTTATTAAAAATGTAGTTATAGTAGTCTTTTCCAAATTAGTGAAATTTATAATTATTTTTTCTTTTGGTGCTTTCGTTTACCTTTTCGGTTGTAGGTTCAGGTTAAGCTCCCGAGTTTATAAATAGACGGATGAATTCCGCTTAATTAGTTTTTATTATTAAAAAAGGCTTAAATAGACGGAGAGATTCCGCCTATTGACTCGAAAAACTCGAGAATTGGAGATTTTCCTTTGCATAACCGAAAAATCTCCGCTTATCTTACTTTTGCTGGTTACTTGATCAAGGGTAAGACATCTTATTTAAAATTCTTAATAAGGAAACTCCCCAATTAATCATATTATTTTAAAAATATGCATAGGTATGAGACAAGGATAGCAATGGACGGGGTGGTCAGTATGAATTTCTTTTATGTGCTAAATAGTAAATCTGTTAAACAAGTTCTTTTAGTTGTTATTGCCGCATTCTTTACTGCGTTGTATCTCTTTTGGGGAAACCTGTCCCTATCTCCAGTCTTTTCCACAAAGGATGGACCAAAAGCCGTGTACCGTGGTGAAAAAGATATTGCCCTTACTTTTAATATTGGCTGGGGTGATGAAAAGGCAGAGCCGATTTTAGATGCTTTAAAAAAGGAGAATGTAAAAGCCGCGACCTTCTTTTTAGCTGGATCTTGGGCAGAGAGGCATCCAGATATTGTAAACAGAATCGTAAAGGATGGGTTTGAAATTGGGATTCTAGGATTTGCCTATGAAGATTACACTGAACTTGAAGATGTAAATATCGGCAAAGATATCTCAAAGGCCAAAGATGCCTTTCGAAAATTAAATATTAATGATATCAAGCTGCTGCGTGCCCCTACAGGACATTTCGATGAACGTTCCTTAAAAATAGCAGAACGCTATGGCTATACAGTGGTTCATTGGAGCGTAGATTCAAAGGATTGGACCAATCCCGGAACTAATGAAATTATCAAGAATGTAAAAAAAGCCAATAAAGGAGATATCGTGCTTCTCCATGCTTCTGATTCTGCTAAACAAACGGCAGCTGCTGTGCCAGGTATCCTCCAAGAACTAAGGAGTAAAGGGTTAAAGCTAGTAACTGTTTCAGAATTAATTGCCAATGGTTCAGTTGATACAAAAGAAATAGAATGACTTTAAAGAGAAAACCGTCCACCTGATTAAATGGACGGTTTTTTTGAGACATTCGTATTTTTATTTGTCGTCCGCTTACTCTCAATTCTCTGTCTTTCCTGCTGTGATTTAAGATTTAATTTATGCAGAATTAATAATTGATAGGCATTACAAGCAAGTAGCGGAAACAACATTAAATATAACCATTCTTCTTCGTTTACACGTAGCACTGGAAACCACTCGATCACCGTGACAACAATCATAAAAAAGAGTGCAGGTATAAATGCTTCTCGATTAGTTTGTTTGGCTTTATACCACGCTGTGATCGAACCAATTATTAACAGAAGTACGGCTAGCCCAATATACGGCAACCAACTTTCCCCTTGATTTGCAAAGGTTTCAAAGCGTAAGTACACCAAGTCAAACAATACAAATAAAATGAAGACCACTTGAATCCCATTCCAAAGGGATACTGATTTAAATATACCTAGTCCAAACCGGTGAACAGTAAGATACGCAAAATAGCCCATTTGACTGATAACACTATATAGTAAGCCCCACAAAATAAACCAAAAAAGAGCGGATAATATATTGATGATTCGAAAGTCAGTAAAATAGTGCACATATTCATTCCAATTAATAATAAAACCTACAATTGCTGTTGTAACAGCGCCAATTAATAGCGTAGTCATAAACAGCCTAACCCAAATACGACTCGTCACACCATTATCCTCCAATAATAAAAAGTAAAATTCCATATTGATTGTACCAATCCAACTATAAAAAATCCATCATTTCAATTTCCACACGTATAATCTAATGCTCTTTTCTTCATCCTAAAAATTAAGGACTCTTATGTGAAAGGAGCTTTTTTAGATGAAACGTAAAAGATTAATGCTCCTCTTGCTCATCACCATGTTTCTATCTAGTTGTTCTTCTCCGGAAGCAAGTGGCGGAAAGCAAATAAACTATGAAGAGACAAAGAAAATGGTTGTTGATATTCTTAAAACGGATGATGGTAAGAAAGCAATTGAAGAAGTAATGACGAATGACAAAATGAAAGAATCCCTGGTAATGGATCAAAAGGTGGTATCGGATACGATTCAACAAACCCTTACTTCTGAAAATGCAACCGAGTTTTGGAAAAAAACCTTTAGTGATACAAAATTCGCCGCTGGTGTAGCAAAAAGCATGAGATCTGAGAATGAAATCCTTCTAAAGGATTTGATGAAGGATCCTGAGTATAGAGGTATGATGATTGAGGTCTTTAAAGAGCCTGAAATTCAAAAGGAAATGGCAGATGCTTTAAAAAGCAAAGAATACAGGGAGCACCTTCAAACGGTTATATCCGAAACCCTTGAAAGCCCATTATTTAAAGTGAAAATGCAAGAATTACTCTTAAAGGCAGCTGAAGAAACACAGAAAAAAGAAGCCAAAAAAAGTGAAGGAAAGGACAAAGGCAGCAGCGGATCTTAATATAAATTATAGTAAAAGGCCTCTCCCTTGGTCTAGGAAGAGGCCTTCTCTAATAGTTCCGTTACTTTTTCAAACGGCTTGTCAATTTTTCGGCAATTTCTAAATAGATTTTCCCTAATTGGTGGTCTTCTTGATAAATTGATGGAGCAAAGTCATCATCATTCCAATCAGGCTGATTAAGAGGCAGTCGACCTAGGACTTCAGAGTTCAAGTCTTCAGCTAATTTATCACCGCCGCCTTTACCAAATACATATTCTTTTTCACCTGTTAACATACTTTCGAAATAGGCCATATTTTCAATAACTCCAATGATCTCATGGTCCGTACGAAGTGCCATAGCACCTGCACGTGCCGCAACAAAAGCAGCAGTTGGATGTGGAGTCGTTACGATTACTTCTTTACAAGCAGGAAGCATCGTATGGACATCTAATGCAACGTCCCCGGTTCCAGGAGGTAAATCTAACAGTAAATAATCAATTTCTCCCCATTCCACTTCGTTAAAGAAGCTGTTCAGCATTTTGCCTAACATTGGACCACGCCAAATGATTGGAGAATTATCTTCTACAAAGAAGCCCATTGAAATGACTTTAACACCAAAACGCTCAACAGGTAGAATCTTTTCGCCTCTCACGACAGGTCTTTGCGTAATCCCCATCATATCTGGAACACTAAATCCATAAATATCTGCATCAATTAATCCAACTTTTTTACCTAAACGCGCTAGCGCAACAGCAAGGTTAACAGACACGGTTGATTTACCAACTCCGCCTTTACCACTTGCAATGGCGATAAATGTAGTTTTATCAGAAGAAAGTAATCCTTTATCTTCTGTTTCGCCTGCAGCTTGACGATGTTCTGCAAGAACTGCTTCTGGAAGCTCACTAAATCGGATTCCTACAGTTTGTGCCCCTGCTTCTTTTAGCAAATTAACCACTTGAGTTTGCAGCTGTAATTGTTCGGCTGTACCAGTTTTAGCAATTTGTAACTTTACGCTGACATGGTTTTTCTCTACTTTTATTTTTATTTCTTCGATAGCATTTAATTCGGCTAACGTTTTATGTAAAAATGGTTCTTTTAAGCTTCCCAGTACTTCACGGACATTTAATTCTGTTAACATGTAAACAAACACCTCGCCTAATGAATTCGTTTCCAGTTTTCAGTATACCATATTTGAACTCACAAACAGTTAAATGAATCACTTATTGCCTATTACAAAAAAATAGAAGGTGCAACGCTACCCTCCTTATTCCTCCACCTTAATTTCCTTTTCATTCGTAAAATAGCGAACTACCCCTTGATAGATGGAAGCGGCAATTTTCTCCTGATAGGCATCCTTTTTTAGCAGCTCTCTTTCGTTTGAATTTGAAAGGAACCCAACTTCCACTAATACACCAGGTTTTTTTGCATTTTTTAAAATATAGACTGAATTGATTGGCTTTGCTTTACGTGTTGTATTTTCAAGGTTTACAATCAACTCATCCTGAATGAATTTTGCCGCCTTGGCATTTTCTTTGAAATGAGGTGCATAAAAAGTTTGAGCTCCTCTCCATCTTGCAGAAGGAATGGAATTTAAATGAATGCTGACGTAGAGGTCATTATCCGTGTTATTTATCATCTTTAGCCGCTTCTTCAAGTCTTCTACTTTCCTTCTACTATAGCCTCTTGTATCTTCATCTGCTAAATCAGTATCCGTTTCTCTGGTCATGATTACTAAGGCTCCCTGCTCCTGCAAATAATCTCTGACTTTTAAGGTAATATCCAAGGCAATGTCTTTCTCTAATGTTTTGGAGTTTCCTGCTCCCCCATCTGGACCGCCATGTCCAGGATCAAGCAAGATGATTTTTCCGGATAACGGAAGACTCCATGAATCTCCCCATGTATCTTCTTTGACAAAATCATATTGTAAAATCAAAAATAAGAGAAGTAAACCTAAAGAAAATCCTATAACCTTTACTTTTTTCTTTGACACCTGAATCATTCCTTCCCGCTCGTCCCTATTCACTAAACTATATGGGACAAGGAAACTGTTTAGAACAGGAAGAAACTTCAAAAAAGCACCAAGCTAGGGAATTATCCTAAACATGGTGCCTCAGAATTAGTGTAACCGTAGCTTACGCCGTCTTTGTGCCTTTTCATAACCATCTTTCCACCATACATCGATATAGCCCTCACAGGAGTAGTAAAGGGTTTCGCTCATAACGCCTTCTTCACCGTTTCCCCAATAAAGGAGGAAATTGTAAAGAGTATCAATTAAGTGTTTCTCTTCTTTATAACAGCGTTTTCGCACTTCATCTATATTTTCACCATAATAACCAAATTTGCTGAATTTAGCTCCTAATAAATAGGCTTCTAAAGCTACATCATAGCAAGCCTCTTCTATTCCAGAGTTCATAACGAAACTAGACGCAATTCTCGAAGAGCCAAAGTATTGCTGCACCCGCTCTTTTAGCGTTTTAACCGATAAGTCCTTTAATACAGACCGCTCGTATTTTAATTGTTTATCCCGACGCTTTTCTTTAAAGGTAGTTATTACAGTCACTCCATTTTCACCTCTTAAGACTATTCTTCATCCCTTGGTGCTAAGAAATGCAAAATGCAGTGCGATTTTGATTGCCAATTTTTATTGTACAAATTACCTAAACATCTCCTAGTATACATAAAAAGACTCCCAACCAAATTGGTTGAGAGCCTTTGAAATGTTGAAGATTAACGTTTTGAGAACTGAGGAGCACGACGAGCGCCTTTAAGTCCGTATTTCTTACGTTCTTTCATACGTGGGTCACGAGTTAATAGACCCGCACGCTTTAATGTTGGACGGTATTCAGGATCAGCTGTAAGTAATGCGCGAGCAATACCGTGGCGAATTGCGCCAGCTTGACCAGTGTATCCACCGCCGCTTACGTTTACAAGAACATCGTAGCTGCCTGTTGTTTCAGTAGCAACTAATGGTTGGTTTACAACCATACGTAAAGCTGCAAATGGGATATATTCTTCGATGTCACGACCGTTAATTAGGATTTTACCTGTACCTGGAACTAAGCGCACACGTGCGACAGAGCTTTTACGACGACCAGTACCAATATATTGAACTTGTGCCAAGTTAATTCCCTCCCTCTATATTAACCGCGAAGTTCGTAAACTTCAGGTTGTTGTGCTTGGTGCGGATGTTCTGCGCCAGCATATACGTGTAATTTTTTGAATGTTTGACGGCCAAGAGAATTCTTTGGAAGCATGCCTTTAACAGCAAGCTCGATCATTTTCTCAGCATAGTTTGTACGCATTTCAAGAGCAGTTCTAGTTTTTAAACCACCTGGGTGCATTGTGTGACGGTAGTAGATCTTGTCAGTTAATTTCTTCCCAGTTAATTCAACTTTAGATGCGTTAAGAATGATAACATGATCACCAGTGTCAACATGTGGTGTAAAAGTTGGTTTATTTTTACCGCGTAAGATTGCTGCTACTTCAGAAGCAAGACGACCAAGAGTTTTGCCTTCAGCATCAATCACGTACCATTTACGCTCGATATTGTTGGCGTTAGCCATAAACGTTGTACGCATGAATTTCCCTCCTAAATTAAATCCATTAAAGATTATTTTTCGCACCATCATAAGTCGTTATCGTTTGTTCTGTTCCGGGAATAAACGGTAACGTCATTGTGCGTCTATTGTTAACTTCATATATTTTCAATCACGATGAAGACTTTCCGGGGCTTAATCGTGGGATTAAAAACACAACCATATAATATAATAAATTCTTTGAAGCTAAAAGTCAAGAAAATGTTACACTAGGTTCAGTTGTTATACGAGGAAATTTTTAATAATATACTTCCCATAAATACAAGCCTTGTCCAGGAACAGTTTTCCCCGCATAACTGCGGTCTTTTTTTTCAAGAATCTCCACTATTTCTGTCGGCGTCCGTTTTCCTGAACCAACCTCTAGTAAAGTTCCTACTAGTATTCGAACCATATTATATAAAAATCCATTCCCGACAAAACGGAAGCAAATTTGTTCACTTTCCTGCAAAATCTCTATAGCCTCAATGGTTCTAACCTTATCTGTCACCTCAGTTTTTGCTGAACAAAAACTAGAAAAGTCATGTGTACCTAGTAAATACTCGGCAGCTTCATTCATGGCCTCGAGATCTAAACGAAACGGGTAATGCAAGGCAAAATCCCGTTGAAATGGGTCTCTTTTCGGTGATTGATAAAGAAAATAACGATATTCTTTGCCACACGCATCGAATCGAGCATGAAAGGAAGGATCTGCTTTTTCAACAGATCGTATCGATATATCCCCGGGCAGCATGGAATTTAAGGCTATCTCCCACTTTTCCGTAGTAAGGGCTAACGGCGAATCAAAATGAATAACCTGACCTTTTGCATGTACCCCGGCATCCGTTCTTCCAGAAGCAATAATTTTTACATTCGTTCCCTTATGGATTTTTGCTAAAATGGCTTCTATTTGGCTTTGAACGGTACGTTTATTGGGCTGGACCTGATATCCATTGAATCCAGATCCATCATAGGAAATAATACATTTGTAGCGAATCATGTTTTAGCTCCATCATGAACGTAATAGGATTAAGAATGTAGTTAAAATCGCCAAAATCAACAATTGTAGAGTATCAGCAAGTTTCCAACTTAATAGACGGTATTTTGTTCTACCTTCACCACCGCGGTATCCTCTTGCTTCCATCGCTATCGCAAGCTCCTCAGCTCGTTTAAACGAACTGACAAATAACGGGATTAGCAATGGGATAACTGCCTTAATTCTTTCCTTTACAGGGCCGCTAGAAAATTCTACTCCCCGTGCAATTTGTGCTTTCATAATTTTATCGGTTTCTTGCATAAGTGTCGGAATAAATCGTAAAGAAATCGACATCATTAAAGCCATTTCATGGACAGGGAAACGGACCTTTTTCAAGGGGTGTAGAAGTGTTTCCAACCCATCGGTTATTTCGATTGGTGTCGTTGTTAATGTAAGCAGACTAGTCATTAATATTAAGAAAAAGAATCTCATTGAAATGAAGATACCCTGTCTGACCCCTTCTTCATAGATCTTTATCGGGCCAATCTCATAGAGTATACTCCCCTCTTTGGTAAAGAAAACCTGTAGTACCAACGTAAATAATACTAACCAAAGAACAGGCTTTAATCCTGCATATAAAAAACGGAAGGGAATTTTAGATAACCCAAGCATTAAAAAAGTATAAGTGCCAATAAGAGCATAAGTGAAAAAATTGTTTGCTAAAAAGATAATACAAACAAACAAGAAAATAATAATAAGCTTTGACCTAGGATCCATTCGGTGGATTAAACTATCTGAAGGAACATATCTCCCAATAATCATTTTTTCCATCATACTGGCGCACCCCTTAACAGTTCTGCAACGGCAGTAGATAATTCCTCAATTGAAAGATAGGTTTTCCCTAGATTAATCCCTAATTTATCTTCTAGATTCCGTTGAAAACGAACCACTTCTGGCACATCGAGGCCCATATCCACAAGGTCAGCCACAGTAGAAAAGATTTCAACTGGTGTGCCTTGTTTTACAACGCGTCCTTCTTGCATGATAACAATTTGGTCCGCATACCTTGCAGCATCTTCCATGCTATGAGTGACCAGTATGGTAGACAAATTTCTTTCTTTGTGGAGAGTATAGAACATGTCCATAATTTCTTTACGGCCGCGAGGATCTAACCCAGCTGTTGGTTCATCTAAAACAAGACAATCAGGCTCCATTGCCAGAACACCTGCAATCGCAACACGACGCATTTGCCCTCCTGACAAATCAAATGGAGACTTTTCTAGTATCTCTTCCGATAGACCAACTTGTCGTAAAGCAAGACGTGCTCTTTTTTTTGCCTCGTCTTCTGAAACCCCAAAATTCATTGGTCCGAAAATGATATCCTTTTCAACTGTTTCTTCGAATAGCTGGTGTTCAGGGAACTGAAAAACAATCCCGACTCTCTGCCTAATCTCTCGTAGATTCTTATTTTTTTGCTTCGCTTTAACCTGATGATGACCAATGACAACCATTCCCTCTGTCGGCATTAACAAGGCATTTAAATGCTGCAAAACTGTTGATTTACCCGAACCAGTATGGCCGATTAGCGCCATGTAAGTACCAGTCGGAATGTCAATAGACACATCTTTAATCGCCAAACGTTCAAAAGGGGTATTTGCTTGATACCGATACTCTATATTTTGGAGCGAAATGTCCATAGCTCATTCACCAACTCTTCTTCTGATAAATAGTGCTTTGATAAAGCTACCCCTTTTTGACGGAATGCATTACTCATTTTTATAGAAAAAGGGATATCAAGCCCTAAATGTATCAATTCTTCGTCTAATGAGAAAATATCTTCCGGATTACCCTCGCGGTGTACTTTACCTTTATTCATAACGATTATCCTATCCGCCTTGGCTGCTTCTTCCAAATCATGAGTAATCGAGATGACAGTGAGGGTCTTCTCTTCCTTTAATTCTCTTACTGTTTCTAATACTTCCCCTCGGCCTTTCGGATCGAGCATTGAGGTTGCCTCATCTAGAATAATGATTGTCGGCCTTAATGCAAGCACACCCGCAATCGCAACTCGCTGCTTTTGTCCCCCAGAAAGATGGTGCGGCTCTTGATTAAGAAAAAGATCCATTTTAACTTTTTTTAGAGAATCTCCGACCCTAAAGATCATTTCATCCCTTGGGACTCCATGGTTTTCTAACCCAAAAGCCACATCATCCTGCACAGTCGTACCTACAAACTGATTATCAGGGTTTTGAAAAACCATTCCTAATTTCTTTCTTATCTCCCAAATAGACTCCTCATTCAAGCGATTACCACAGACCGTTATTTCCCCTTGCTGTGGAAATTGCAGTCCATTTAACAGCTTAGCCATCGTTGATTTACCTGAACCATTATGACCCACTATTGCTAACCATTCACCTTCATAGATATCTAAGCTAACATTATCAAGAGCGTAGTCACTTTGGTTCTCATAATGAAAAGACACATTTTTTAAGGAAACAACAGATTTTCTCATTAAAAACTTCTCCTCTCAACTCACCTAATACTCATTTCTCTGCTAAGCTCGGGAATACAAAAAAAGCCTGCACCTCACCCCAAGGCAGCAAACGAGTTTTTCTGCCACGTAAACGGGATTTCTAAAATAGAAATAGGAGGAGGTGCATGAGCTAGACGAGACGTAATTTTCAATCCACGCAACATTCGCTGCGGTCATCTAAAAGGAAGAAGATATCCATTATGAAAATGGTAAAAGAAACCAACTATTCCATTTAGAGAATCTCCATATTATTGGAGTCACGCTCATCATAACACTCTTTTTGGCTTGGTTCGTAATTTATAAAGTTTATTATACAGAAAAAGGGCTCAAGAACAAGTTTGTAACGTAAACTGTCCAGCGCCCTTGTTGTCTGTTTTCAGGTATTAAACTAACTCGATGATTACCATTGGTGCACCATCGCCGCGGCGTGGTCCAAGTTTCATAATACGAGTGTATCCACCTTGGCGCTCTTGATAACGTGGAGCGATGTCAGCGAATAGTTTTTGTAGTGCATCTGTACCTGTTTCAGCATCAGCAACTTCATTACGAACGTAAGAAGCAGCTTGACGGCGAGCATGTAAGTCACCACGTTTACCTAAAGTGATCATTTTCTCAACAGTACCGCGAATTTCCTTTGCGCGAGTTTCTGTTGTTTCAATGCGCTCGTTGATGATTAAGTCTGTAGTTAAATCACGTAGCATAGCTTTACGCTGTGCGCTTGTGCGTCCTAACTTTCTGTATGCCATGAAGGGTTCCCTCCTTTGTTGAAGTCATTAAACGGATTAGTTATAAAGATAGGATTGAACTAATCAGTCATCCTTACGTAAGCCTAATCCAAGCTCTTCTAGTTTCGCCTTCACTTCTTCAAGTGATTTACGGCCTAAGTTTCGTACTTTCATCATATCTTCTTCAGTTTTATTTGCTAATTCCTGAACAGTATTGATTCCAGCACGCTTCAAGCAGTTATATGAACGAACGGATAAATCCAGTTCTTCGATCGTCATTTCTAGGACCTTTTCTTTCTGATCCTCTTCTTTTTCGATCATAATCTCAGCATTTTGTGCTTCATCAGTTAACCCAACGAAGATATTTAAATGCTCGGTAAGAATTTTTGAACCAAGAGCAATTGCTTCTTTTGGCCCTGTGCTACCATCTGTCCAAACATCAAGCGTTAACTTATCATAGTTTGTCATTTGACCAACACGAGTATTTTCTATTTGATAGGACACACGAGAAACTGGAGTGAAAATAGAATCAATTGGAATCACACCAATTGGTTGATCTTCACGTTTATTTTGCTCAGCAGGCGTATAACCACGACCACGCTTTGCCGTTAATCGCATGCGAAGATGACCGCTTGAAGCTAATGTAGCAATATGAAGATCTGGATTTAAGATTTCAACATCACTATCATGAGTAATATTTCCTGCCTTAACAGGTCCTTCACCCTGAACATCAATTTCAAGAGTTTTTTCTTCATCAGAATAGATTTTTAAAGCTAATTTTTTAATGTTTAAAATGATGGAGGTTACATCCTCTACGACGCCTTCTATTGTTGAGAACTCATGAAGTACCCCATCGACCTGTATCGATGTAACAGCGGCACCAGGAAGTGAAGATAATAGGATACGACGTAAGGAGTTACCCAAAGTGGTACCATATCCACGCTCAAGTGGCTCTACGACGAACTTCCCGTACTTGGCATCATCGTTGATCTCAACCGTTTCGATTTTTGGTTTTTCTATTTCGATCATCAAATAACCCTCCTTCAAAACGTCGAAACCTCGACTAGAAATGTTCTAATCGAAATTCCCCCATGTATACGTTCCCGTTTTGTGCACAACAACTGGAATAAATCTTCTGTAAGAACGGAAAAATTAGTATCATATCCCATTATAGACGGACGATACAAATTCTATACAGAAAAATTAAACACGACGGCGTTTTGGTGGACGGCATCCGTTATGAGGTACTGGAGTAACGTCTTTAATAGCTGTTACTTCAAGACCTGCAGCCTGTAAAGCACGAATAGCAGCCTCACGACCAGCACCAGGACCTTTAACTGTAACTTCTAGAGTCTTCATGCCATTTTCAATAGATGTTTTAGCTGCAGTTTCAGCAGCCATTTGTGCTGCGAATGGAGTAGATTTACGAGAACCTTTAAATCCAAGCGCACCAGCACTAGACCAAGAAATTGCATTACCATGTACGTCAGTAATTGTTACGATTGTATTGTTAAATGTTGAACGAATATGCGCGATACCTTGTTCAATATTCTTTTTAACACGACGTTTACGTGTATTAGTTTTACGTGCCATTTAAATAACCTCCTTTGCCGATTACTTCTTCTTGTTCGCAACAGTCTTACGAGGACCTTTGCGTGTACGAGCGTTGTTTTTCGTGTTTTGTCCACGAACCGGTAAACCACGACGATGACGTAATCCGCGGTAGCAACCAATCTCCATTAAACGCTTAATGTTAAGAGAAATTTCACGGCGAAGGTCACCTTCAACTTTTAATTTGTCGATGATATCACGGATTTTATTTAGTTCGTCTTCAGTTAAATCACGCACTCGAGTATCTTCAGAAACACCAGCATCTGCTAATACTTTTTGTGCAGTATTTTTACCAATACCATAAATGTAAGTTAAAGAGATAACTACACGCTTTTCACGTGGAATATCTACACCAGCAATACGTGCCATAAATGAGCGCACCTCCTTCAAGATTAACCTTGTTTTTGTTTATGTTTAGGGTTTTCACAGATAACCATGACTTTACCGCGTCTACGGATAACTTTGCACTTTTCGCAGATCGGTTTAACAGATGGTCTTACTTTCATTATCCTAACCTCCTTAGTAATACGGAGTGCAAGCAACTATTTAAAGCGGTAAGTAATTCTTCCGCGTGTTAAGTCATATGGAGAAAGCTCGACAGTAACTTTGTCACCCGGAAGGATGCGAATGAAATGCATTCGGATTTTACCAGAAACATGAGCTAGCACGGTATGACCATTTTCTAATTCTACCTTAAACATTGCGTTTGGCAAAGTTTCTATTACTTTACCTTCAATTTCAATTACATCATCCTTGGCCATTAATTCGTCTCCCTTCTCATTTCAAATAATAGATTCGAAAATGTAAAGCAAATTCTTTTCTTTCGTACAAAACATTAGCAACCTTATAATAGTAACATAATGTTCGTGTTCTGTCCGCAAGTAAATTCTACATAATCAGGAATGATTAATTCCACATGTAAGTCTTGCCTAACTCTCGGTCCTACATACTCAGTACAATAGAAAAGCCATTTACATCCACATACTTTGAAGCTTATTGAAGAGATGTTCGAGAGCCGATTGTATCTTTAAACTAATGGCCATTAACGCAAGTCTCCAAGCAAACGATCAATATCAGCGAAAACTAATTTAATGTCTTGCTGACCATCAATTGTACGTAGGTAACCTTTTGTTTCATAGAAAGTAAGCAATGGTTCTTGTTGTTTGATATTGACGTCTAACCGATTTTGAACGGTTTCAGCATTATCATCAGCACGTTGGTAAAGCTCTCCGCCACACTTGTCGCAAGTTCCCTCTTTTGCAGGAGGATTAAATACTAAATGATACGTTGAACCACAATCTTTACAGATACGACGACCTGTCAAACGATCCATTAAAATACTTTTATCAACATTAATATTGATTACATAATCAATCTTTTTATCTAAATCAAATAATAAGCTTTCCAATGCTTCTGCTTGAGGTACCGTTCTAGGAAAGCCATCAAGTAAAAAGCCCTTTTTACAGTCATCTTTACTTAAACGTTCACGAACAATGCCGATTGTAACTTCATCAGGAACAAGTTCGCCTTTGTCCATGTAAGACTTAGCTTCTAACCCTAGTTCTGTTCCTTCTTTCATCGCTGCACGGAACATATCTCCAGTGGAGATATGAGGGATGCCGTATTGTTCGACGATTTGTTCGGCCTGAGTACCTTTTCCAGCACCCGGTAGCCCCATTAATACTAAATTCACACGTGTTCCCCCTCGTGCTATTTATCGGTTTTGAGGGAACATTGCCCCCAAAACCATATTATTTAATAAAACCTTTATAATGACGTTTAACTAGCTGTGCTTCAAGCTGTTTCATCGTATCAAGTGCAACACCCACTACGATCAAAAGGCTTGTTCCCCCAATTTGAGCTGATTGCGGCAGGTTCGCTACTGCAATAAAGATAATAGGAAGAACCGCAATAACAGTTAAGAAAAGGGCACCCACAAAGGTTAAACGATACAATACTCGTGTTAAGTATTCCTGTGTGCTCCTACCTGGTCTAATACCAGGGATATATCCACTTTGCTTTTGTAAATTTTCTGCTGCTTGTTCTGGATTTACCTGAATGAAAGCATAGAAATACGTAAAAGCAATAATCAATGCAGCATAAAGCGTCATCCCAATTGGATGGGAATAATCAAATACTCTTATGATCCATAGCGTTACATCATTTGTTGGAAAAAACGATGCAACGGTTCTAGGGGTTACAATAAAAGAAACTGCAAAAATTACAGGGATAACTCCAGCAGCATTTACTTTTAACGGCATGTGAGTGGATTGTTGGCCACCCGCATTACGACCGTTAATAGATTTTTGTTTTGCATACTGAATAGGAATTTTTCTTGTTGCTTGTTGGATGAAAATAGTACCAACTACAATCGCAATAACTGCTAGGAGAATTAATAGTACCGTAACGATACGAAGGAATAATTGCTCACCAGCATTTTCAAACTGCTGTACATAGATCTGATTAACTGTGTTAGGGATACTCGCTACGATACCTGCAAAAATGATGATGGAAATACCATTCCCAACACCTTTTTCAGTTATTTGCTCACCTAACCACATCAGAAAGGCAGTACCAGCTGTTAAAACAACTGCAATTAACAAATAAGTACCAATTCCAGGATTTCTAATCAATTGTCCACTTGCCATAGTATTGAAGCCGTAAGACATACCGATAGCTTGAATAAAGCCAAGTACAATTGTGAAATACCGTGTAAACTGTGCTAACTTCCGACGTCCAGCATCCCCCTGCTTTGACCATTCCGTAAATTTCGGAACAACATCCATTTGTAAAAGCTGAATGATAATGGAAGCAGTGATGTAAGGCATAATACCCATAGCAAGGATGGAGAAGTTTTGCAACGCTCCACCACCAAAGGTATTTAAAATACCAAATACACTTAATTTATCTTGCGCAGCCAAAATTTCAGCATTTACATTCGGAACAGGAATAAAACTGCCGAGTCGAAATACGATTAACATTAAAAGCGTAAAAATAATTTTTCTTCTAATTTCAGCAACGCGCATAAAATTGGAGATTGTCCGGAACATTAGATCACCTCAGTAGTTCCACCTACAGCTTCAATTGCTTCTTTGGCAGTAGAGGAGAATTTATGAGCTTTAACCGTTAGTTTTTTCTCTACGTTCCCTTTTGCAAGAATTTTAATTCCCGCTTTTTCGTTCTTCACAAAACCAGTTTCAATTAGAAGTTCTGGAGTAACTTCTGTACCCTCTTCAAACTGGTTAAGAACGTCAAGGTTAACAATTGCATATTCTTTGCGATTGATATTTGTAAAACCACGTTTTGGTAAACGACGGAATAAAGGTGTTTGACCACCCTCGAATCCAAGACGGACACCACCGCCAGAACGAGCATTTTGACCTTTATGACCTTTACCGGCAGTTTTTCCTTGACCAGAACCGATACCGCGTCCTAAACGTTTACGTTCTTTACGAGAACCCTCAGCAGGCTTTAATTCATGAAGTTTCATATTGGCACCTCCTTATGAAAGAAAACAATCAATTATTGTTCTTTAACTGTTACAAGGTGAGCAACTTTAGTGATCATACCACGGATAGCGGCATTATCTTGGTGCTCAACTGTTTGATTTAATTTACGTAAACCTAGAGCAGTAACTGTCGCGCGTTGGTCACCAGGGCGACCAATAACGCTCTTGTTGAGGGTAATTAATAGTTTGTTTGCCATTTGATTTCCCTCCTTATCCTAACAGTTCTTCTACTGACTTACCACGTAACTTTGCTACGTCTTCAGCACGTTTTAATTGTTTTAAACCATCAATCGTTGCACGTACCATATTAATTGGAGTGTTGGTTCCTAAAGACTTAGAAAGAATATCTTGTACCCCGCCTAACTCAAGAACAGCACGGACTGGACCACCAGCAATAACTCCTGTACCTTCAGAAGCAGGCTTTAAAAGAACTTCACCAGCACCAAATCGTCCAATTACTTGGTGAGGAACAGTAGTTCCAACCATTGGTACTTCAACTAAGTTCTTCTTCGCATCTTCGATTGCTTTACGAATCGCGTCTGGTACTTCTTGAGCCTTACCAGTACCGAAACCTACATGACCGTTTTTATCACCAACTACTACTAGAGCAGAGAAGCGAAAACGACGGCCACCTTTAACAACTTTCGCTACACGGTTTACCGTTACAACGCGTTCTTCTAGTTCAAGTTTGTTTGGATCAATACGACGTATCATTATATGTGTCCCTCCTTTATCTATTAAAATTGCAAGCCGTTCGCACGGGCTGCATCAGCTAATGCTTGAACACGTCCATGGTAAAGGTATCCTCCACGGTCAAATACAACTGCAGTGATACCTTTTTCTACCGCACGTTTAGCGACTAATTCTCCGACCAACTTAGCTGCTTCAACATTGCTTGTAGATTCAAGATTTAGATCTTTTTCCATAGTAGAAGCACTTGCTAAAGTAGTTCCACTCATATCATCAATTAATTGAGCATATAGATGCTTGTTAGAACGAAAAATATTAAGACGTGGGCGAGCTGCAGTACCACTAAGCTTTGCACGAACTCGAGCATGTCTCTTCTTTCGACTAGCATTTTTATCAAGCTTCGTAATCATTTACGTCACTCCTTTCGGTTACCTAAGCGGCATTACTTACCAGTTTTACCTTCTTTACGACGAACAACTTCACCTTCGTAACGAATTCCTTTGCCTTTATACGGCTCTGGAGGACGTACTTGACGAATGTTAGCAGCTAATTCACCAACACGTTCTTTGTCAGTACCTTTAATGGTGATTTTTGTATTAGCAGGAACTTCGATTTCAAGGCCAGTTTCTGGTTCGAACTCAATTGGATGAGAGTATCCAACGTTTAATACAAGCTTGTTACCTTGCTTTTGTGCACGATAACCAACACCAATTAATTCTAATCTTCTTTCGAAGCCTTTGGAAACACCTTCGACCATGTTCGCAAGTACCGCGCGTGTTGTACCGTGTAAAGCGCGGTGTTCCTTCGCATCAGATGGACGAGTAACCGTTGCAACGTTCTCTTCAATAGTAATTCCAATTTCCGGATCAAAAGATCGAGTTAATTCGCCTTTTGGTCCTTTAACAGTAACGGTACTATTGTTTAAAGTAACCGTAACTCCTGCTGGGATTTCAATAGGTAGTTTTCCTATACGAGACATTTAGTGCACCTCCATTCATTCAAAAACTCGATTACCAAACGTAAGCTAATACTTCTCCGCCAACTTGTTTAGCACGAGCTTCTTTATCTGTTATAACACCATTTGAAGTTGATACTAATGCGATACCTAGACCGTTAAGGACACGTGGCACCTCAGTAGATTTTGCATAAACACGTAGTCCAGGTTTGCTTATACGCTTAAGACCCGTGATAACACGTTCATTATTAGAACCGTACTTTAAGAAGATACGGATAATACCTTGTTTGTTGTCTTCAATAAATTCAACATCACGAACGAAGCCTTCACGCTTTAAGATTTCAGCGATTTCTTTCTTGATATTAGAAGCAGGCACTTCTAACTTTTCGTGACGCACCATATTCGCATTACGAATGCGAGTAAGCATATCAGCAATCGGATCTGTCATGACCATTATTTTTACCTCCTTCCCAGACTTGGGGTTTACCAGCTAGCTTTTTTGACACCAGGAATTTGTCCTTTGTATGCTAATTCACGGAAACAAATACGGCAAAGCTTAAATTTACGGTATACAGAGTGTGGACGGCCGCAACGTTCACAGCGAGTGTACTCTTGAACCGCGAACTTAGGCGTGCGCTTTTGTTTCGCTATCATTGACTTTTTAGCCACGTTTTCGCCTCCCTTATTTAGCGATTACTTTTGGAATGGCATTCCAAATTGTGTTAACAGTTCGCGTGCTTCTTCATCAGTGTTAGCAGTAGTTACGATAACGATATCCATACCACGAACCTTCGTTACTTTATCGTAATCAATTTCAGGGAAGATTAATTGTTCTTTTACACCCAGAGTATAGTTACCGCGACCATCGAATGATTTTTTAGAAACACCACGGAAGTCACGAACACGAGGTAAAGAAACGGAAACTAATTTATCCAAGAATTCGTACATGCGCTCACCGCGAAGTGTAACTTTTGCACCGATTGGCATACCTTCACGAAGACGGAAACCAGCGATTGACTTCTTCGCACGAGTTACAACAGGTTTTTGACCAGTAATGGTAGCTAGTTCTTCAACAGCATTATCTAATGATTTTGCGTTTGCAACTGCGTCACCAACACCCATGTTAATAACGATCTTATCAAGTTGTGGTACTTGCATTACAGATTTATAGTTGAACTTGCTCATTAGAGCAGGAGTAACTTCTTTAACAAATTTTTCTTTTAGGCGGTTCATACATAGTACCTCCCTTCTTATTTAAACTATTTATTTATCTAGTACTTCACCGGATTTGGCCACGCGTACTTTTTTGCCATCAACAGTTGTATAACCAACACGAGTTGGGTTACCTGACTTAGGGTCGATAGGCATAACGTTTGATACATGAATTGGTGCCTCAAAGCTCAAAATTCCGCCTTGTGGATTCACTTGAGAAGGTTTAGCGTGTTTCTTCACGATGTTTACACCTTCTACTAGTACACGGCTATCTTTAGGATAGGCAGCTAGGATTACTCCTGTTTTGCCTTTATCCTTACCGGAGATAACTCTTACTTTGTCACCCTTTTTAACATGCATTCGTAAGCACCTCCTTAAAGGCATTTGAATTTAAATTATAGTACTTCTGGAGCCAAGGAAACGATTTTCATAAAGTTGCTATCGCGAAGTTCACGAGCAACTGGTCCGAAGATACGAGTTCCACGTGGGCTCTTATCATCCTTGATAATTACACATGCGTTTTCATCGAAACGGATGTATGTTCCATCAGGTCGACGTGCACCACTTTTCGTACGAACGATAACAGCTTTAACAACGTCACCTTTTTTAACAACGCCACCAGGTGTTGCTTGTTTCACTGTACAAACAATAACATCGCCAATACCAGCAGTTTTACGGCCAGAACCACCAAGAACTTTAATGGTAAGTACCTCACGAGCACCAGAGTTATCAGCAACTTTTAAACGTGATTCTTGTTGAATCATGTGTGTAACCTCCCTTCGGAATGATACTTAATCCGAACAATTAAATAATAACTGCTTTTTCTGTAACTTCAACTAAACGGAAACGTTTTGTAGCTGAAAGCGGGCGAGTTTCCATGATACGCACGATATCGCCAATCTTAGCTTCGTTTTGCTCATCATGAGCCTTAAACTTTTTAGAGTATTTAACGCGTTTACCATAAAGAGGATGCTTTTTGTGTGTTTCGACTAAAACAGTTATTGTTTTATCCATTTTGTCAGAAACGACGCGCCCAGTGTAAACTTTGCGTTGATTACGTTCACTCATTATGTGAACCTCCTCTCAATGATTACTTATTAACGCTGATTTCTCTCTCACGAATCACAGTTTTCATGCGAGCGATCCCTTTGCGTACTTCACGAATGCGAGCCGTATTTTCTAGTTGACCTGTCGCTAATTGAAAGCGAAGGTTGAAAAGCTCTTCTTTTAAAGATTTAACTTTTTGTTCAATTTCGGCAGTGGTAAGGTCTTTAATTTCATTAGCTCTCATTTGATTCACCACCAATTTCTTCACGTTTTACAAACTTACATTTAATAGGAAGTTTGTGCATTGCAAGACGAAGTGCTTCACGTGCTACCTCTTCAGAAACACCGGCAATTTCAAACATTACTTTCCCAGGTTTAACAACAGCCACCCATCCTTCAGGCGCACCTTTACCAGAACCCATCCGCACCTCAAGAGGTTTTGCAGTGTAAGGCTTATGTGGGAAGATTTTAATCCAAACTTTACCGCCACGTTTCATGTAACGAGTCATCGCAATACGGGCAGCTTCGATTTGGCGATTCGTGATCCAAGAAGCTTCTGTTGCTTGTAAGCCGAATTCACCAAATGTTACTTCAGTGCCACCTTTTGCGATACCACGCATTTTTCCACGGTGTTGACGGCGATATTTAACGCGTTTTGGCAATAACATATTATTTGCCTCCTTCCGCAGGTTTCTTCTTAGTAGGAAGGACTTCTCCCTTATAGATCCATACTTTTACGCCAAGCTTACCAAATGTAGTATCAGCTTCAGCATGAGCATAGTCGATATCAGCACGAAGAGTATGAAGTGGTACAGTTCCTTCGCTATAGTGTTCTGAACGAGCAATATCTGCACCGCCAAGACGACCTGATACCATTGTTTTAATACCTTTTGCACCTGCACGCATAGCACGTTGAATTACTTGCTTTTGTGCACGACGGAAAGATACTCGATTTTCTAATTGACGAGCAACATTTTCAGCAACTAATTTCGCATCAAGATCAGCTCTTTTAATTTCAAGGATGTTGATGTGAACACGTTTGCCAGTTAATTGATTTAAAGCTTTACGAAGTGCTTCGACTTCAGTACCGCCTTTACCGATAACCATACCTGGCTTAGCTGTATGAACTGTTACATTCACACGGTTAGCCGCACGTTCGATTTCAACTTTGGATACAGAAGCATCCTTCAAACGCTTCGTGATATACTCACGAATTTTAAGGTCTTCATGCAAAAGATCAGCGAAGTCTTTACCTGCGTACCACTTAGATTCCCAATCTTTGATGATTCCGATACGCAAACCGACTGGATTTACTTTTTGACCCACAGATTATCCCTCCTTCTTTTCTGATAGAACGATTGTGATGTGGCTAGTGCGCTTGTTGATTTGGCTGGCACGGCCCATTGCACGAGGACGGAAACGTTTCAACGTTGGTCCCTCATCTACAAAAGCTTGAGTTACTACCAAGCTATTTACGTCCATTTCATAATTATGCTCGGCATTTGCCATAGCAGATTTCAATACTTTTTCTACGATTGGAGAAGCAAACTTTGGAGTGTGATTTAAAATCGCCACCGCTTCACCAACTTGCTTTCCTCGAATTAGATCTACGACTAGACGTGCTTTACGAGGAGCAATACGAACTGTTCTTGCAACAGCTTTAGCTTGCATTTGGATGCCCTCCTCTCTTAACGTCTGGTTTTCTTATCATCATTACCGTGACCTTTGTAAGCACGTGTTGGAGCAAATTCTCCAAGTTTGTGTCCTACCATGTCTTCAGTAACATATACTGGCACATGTTTGCGACCATCATACACAGCGATAGTGTGGCCGATAAATTGTGGGAAGATCGTAGAACGACGAGACCAAGTTTTAACAACTTGTTTACTTTCAGTTTCATTCAACTTTTCGATCTTAACTATTAAATGATCATCAACAAATGGTCCTTTTTTAAGGCTGCGACCCATGGATGAACCTCCCTCTGTGACTGTTCTACGGCTCTATCAGTGAACCGTAGTTCAATCCCGTTATTTTTTACGACGACGTACAATAAACTTGTCTGATTTATTCGTTTTCTTACGTGTTTTGAATCCAAGAGTTGGTTTGCCCCATGGAGACATTGGTGATTTACGTCCGATTGGTGAACGACCTTCACCACCACCGTGTGGGTGATCATTAGGGTTCATTACAGATCCACGTACTGTTGGGCGTTTGCCTAACCAGCGTGAACGACCCGCTTTACCAATTTTGATTAGTTCGTGTTGTTCGTTACCTACTTGACCGACCGTTGCACGGCATTCAGCAAGAATCATGCGAACTTCACCAGAATTTAAACGTACAAGTACGTATTTTCCTTCTTTACCAAGAACCTGTGCAGAAGTACCAGCAGAACGGACTAATTGTCCACCCTTACCAGGTTTTAACTCAATGTTGTGTACCACAGTACCTACTGGGATATTTACAAGTGGTAATGCGTTACCTACTTTGATATCAGCCTCTGGTCCTGACATTACTTCTAAACCTACTACTAGGTTTTTAGGAGCTAGGATATAACGCTTTTCACCATCTACATAATTGATTAGTGCAATATTTGCGGAACGGTTTGGATCGTACTCGATAGTGGCAACGCGTCCTGGTATGCCATCTTTGTTACGTTTGAAATCGATGATACGGTATGAACGCTTGTGGCCGCCACCTTGATGACGAACAGTTAACTTACCTTGGTTATTACGGCCGCCTTTTCTCTTTATTGGAGCCATTAGAGATTTTTCTGGTGTGCTAGTTGTGATTTCTGCGAAATCAGAAGTAGTCATACCGCGACGACCATTGGAGGTAGGTTTGTACTTTTTAATCGCCATGTTTATTCCCTCCTTTTCTTAATTGATTTTATGCTTCAAAGAATTCGATTTCTTTGCTATCAGCAGTTAATTTTACAATTGCTTTACGACGTTTATTTGTGTAACCACCGAATTTGCCCATGCGCTTAAATTTACCTTTATAGTTCATGATGTTAACTTTATCAACTTCAACGCCAAAGATTTCAACAATCGCATCTTTAACTTGAGTTTTATTAGCTCTTACATCAACTTCAAACGTATATTTCTTTTCAGCCATTAGGTCAGTAGACCGTTCAGTGATAACGGGGCGCTTAATGATATCGCGTGCATCCATTATGCAAGCACCTCCTCTACTTTTTCAACTGCAGCTTTCGTCATGATTAATTTATCATGATTTACTACATCCAAAACATTAATTCCGTCAGCTGTTACAACAGTTACACCAGGAATATTACGAGCAGAAAGTGCTACATTTTCATCAAGGTCAGCAGTAACAATAAGTGCCTTCTTCTCAACAGAAAGACCACCTAATACTGATTTAAAATCTTTTGTTTTTGGAGCATCGAAAGCTAGGCTTTCTAAAACTAAGATGTTTTCTTCCAGCACTTTAGATGAAAGTGCAGATTTTATCGCTAAGCGACGTACCTTTTTCGGTAATTTGTAGCTGTAGCTGCGTGGTGTTGGACCAAATACAATACCACCTCCGCGCCATTGTGGAGAACGGATAGACCCTTGACGAGCACGACCAGTTCCTTTTTGACGCCATGGTTTACGTCCACCACCGCGAACTTCAGAACGAACTTTAACTTTATGAGTTCCTTGTCGTAAAGAAGCTCTTTGCATTACAATTGCTTCAAATAATACGTGTTGGTTAGGCTCGATACCAAATACTGAATCGTTAAGTTCAATTTCTCCAACTTGTGACCCATTTTGGTTAAACAATGAAACTTTCGTCATTCTTTTGCTCCTCCTTTCTTTTGAAGATATTACGCTTTAACCGCACTTTTGATTTTTAATAATGCTTTTCTAGGTCCTGGAACATTACCTTTGATTAAAAGCAAGTTACGTTCAACATCAACTTTTACGATTTCGAGATTTTGAACTGTTACTTGTTCTCCACCCATACGTCCAGGTAATAATTTACCTTTGAATACGCGGTTTGGAGCAACAGGTCCCATAGAACCAGGACGACGGTGATAACGTGAACCGTGGGCCATTGGGCCGCGTGATTGTCCGTGACGTTTGATAACGCCTTGGAAACCTTTACCCTTTGAGATTCCTGTTACATCAACAACATCGCCAGCTGCGAAAATATCAACTTTGACTTCTTGACCAACTTCATATCCTGTAACGTCAACTCCGCTGAATTCGCGAATGAAGCGCTTAGGAGTAGTGTTTGCCTTAGCAACATGTCCCTTTTCTGGTTTGTTAGCTAACTTATCACGCTTATCTTCAAAACCAATTTGAACAGCTTCATAACCGTCGCTTTCAACTGATTTCTTTTGAAGTACCACGTTTTGAGCAGCTTCAACTACAGTAACTGGGATTAAGTTGCCGTTTTCTGCAAATACTTGAGTCATACCAATCTTTCTTCCTAAGATTCCTTTGGTCATTTAAGTCACACCTCCTAGATAATTTGTTTATTTATTATTTCTAAAGTTTAATTTCAATATCAACACCGGATGGTAAATCTAAACGCATCAACGCATCAACTGTTTGTGGAGTCGGGTTAACGATATCGATTAGACGCTTATGAGTCCGTTGTTCGAACTGCTCACGAGAATCTTTGTACTTATGCACCGCACGAAGAACTGTGTAGATTGACTTCTCAGTTGGAAGTGGGATCGGACCTGAAACAGTTGCACCTGAACGCTTTGCTGTTTCTACAATCTTTTCTGCAGATTGATCAAGAATTCTGTGATCATAAGCTTTTAAACGTATACGAATCTTTTGTTTTGCCATTATTTTCCCTCCTTTATTCGCCTATTTTCAAAATAGACATTCTCAGTGAAAATTTCCCACACACTCGCCATGGCAAAGCGGCCGGGTGTGTCAGCAACCTTTCACATCATCGCAGTCAAAGACCAACATTGTCTATTATACATAAAACATTAGGCAAACGCAACATTTTTTAATATTTTCTTTTAAATGATTCTTTCCTTAAACTTTGATTCTTCTTGAAACAATAGTTAATCAGAAAAGAACTTTCTGTTTACGTTTAGCACACTTTTATTATTATAGCGACCTGAATATACATTTTCAATAGAAAATATCATTCTCCAAAAATAACCTATAATAACGCTTTATAATTTGAATATTACCTGTGTTCTTTATATATAGAAGAAACTAGTTTTTTGCATAAAAAAAGCAGATGGATCGTCACCCATCTGCCTTGTATTTATAAATTACTCAGTGATTGTAGTGATTGAACCTGAACCTACAGTACGACCGCCTTCACGGATTGAGAACTTAGTTCCTTCTTCGATAGCAACTGGAGCGATAAGCTCAACAGTCATTTCGATGTGGTCACCAGGCATAACCATTTCTACGCCTTCTGGAAGATTACAAATACCAGTAATATCAGAAGTACGGAAATAGAATTGTGGACGGTAGTTAGTGAAGAATGGAGTGTGACGTCCACCTTCTTCTTTTGATAAAACGTAAACTTGTGCTTTGAACTTTGTGTGTGGAGTGATTGATTTTGGCTTAGCCAAAACTTGTCCACGCTCGATTTCTTCACGTGCTACACCACGAAGAAGTGCACCGATATTGTCTCCAGCTTCAGCAAAGTCAAGAAGCTTACGGAACATTTCTACACCTGTTACAGTTGTGGATTTTGGCTCTTCAGTGAAACCTACGATTTCAACAACGTCGCCCACTTTAACTACTCCACGCTCTACACGACCAGTAGCAACAGTTCCACGACCAGTGATTGAGAATACATCCTCAACTGGCATCATGAAAGGCTTGTCAGTATCACGAGTTGGTGTTGGAATCCACTCATCAACAGCAGTCATAAGTTCATGGATCTTTTCTTCCCAAGCAGCTTCGCCTTCTAATGCTTTAAGAGCTGAACCTTTGATAACTGGAGTGTCATCACCAGGGAAGTCATATTCTGATAATAGATCACGAATTTCCATTTCTACTAATTCAAGAAGTTCTTCGTCATCAACCATATCACACTTGTTCATGAATACAACAAGGTAAGGTACGCCTACTTGACGAGAAAGAAGGATGTGTTCACGAGTTTGTGGCATTGGACCATCAGTTGAAGAAACAACTAGGATACCGCCGTCCATTTGCGCAGCACCAGTGATCATGTTTTTAACATAGTCAGCGTGTCCTGGGCAGTCAACGTGTGCATAGTGACGTGCAGCAGTTTCATACTCAACGTGTGAAGTAGAAATTGTGATTCCACGTTCTTTTTCTTCTGGTGCACCGTCGATTTGATCGTAGCCGCGAGCTTCTGCACCACCAGTTTTAGCAAGTACAGAAGTGATTGCAGCTGTTAGAGTTGTTTTACCGTGGTCAACGTGACCAATTGTACCAATATTTACGTGTGGCTTTGAACGGTCGAATTTAGCTTTACCCATTAGGAAAATCCTCCTTTAATATAAAAAAATTAAGTATATTTTATGGAAACTGTATATTGGTTGACCCAAATTTACAGTTTCCACGGTTATATAAGTAGTTATACTTTATTAAAAGGTGAAAATCAATTATTCACCTTTATTTTTTTTGATAATTTCTTCAGAAACTGATTTTGGTACTTCTTCATAGTGATCAAAGTGCATAGAGAATACTCCACGACCTTGTGTGCTTGAACGAAGTGATGTTGCATATCCGAACATTTCTGAAAGTGGAACTTGAGCACGAACTACTTGTGCGTTACCACGTGCTTCCATGCCCTCTACACGACCACGGCGCGCAGTGATTTGACCCATAATGTCTCCTAGATACTCTTCTGGGATTACTACTTCAACCCTCATCATAGGCTCAAGGATAACAGGCTTACACTTTGAAGCAGCATTTTTAAGTGCCATTGAAGCAGCAATCTTAAACGCCATTTCAGAGGAGTCAACATCATGGTAAGATCCGTCAAATAATCTTGCTTTAATATCAACTAATGGATATCCAGCAAGAACACCACGATTTAGAGCATCTTCAAGTCCAGCTTGAACTGGAGCGATGTATTCACGAGGAACAACACCACCGACAATACCGTTTATAAATTCAAATCCTTTTCCTTCTTCGTTAGGTGAGAATTCGATCCAAACGTGACCGTATTGTCCACGACCACCAGATTGACGCGCGAATTTACCTTCAACTTGTGCGGAAGCACGGAAAGTTTCACGATAAGCAACCTGTGGTGCACCAACATTAGCCTCTACTTTAAACTCACGACGCATACGGTCTACTAGAATATCAAGGTGAAGTTCACCCATACCAGCGATGATAACTTGTCCAGTTTCCACGTCAGTGTGCGCGCGGAAAGTTGGATCTTCTTCTTGAAGTTTTTGTAGTGCAGTTGTCATTTTGTCTTGATCAGCTTTTGATTTTGGTTCAACAGAAAGCTGAATTACCGGTTCAGGGAAATTCATTGACTCTAAGATAACGAGATTTTTCTCATCACAAAGTGTATCACCTGTTGTTGTATCTTTTAGTCCTACCGCAGCAGCAATGTCACCTGCAAAAACCTTAGAGATTTCTTGACGACTGTTTGCGTGCATTTGTAGAATACGTCCGATGCGTTCACGCTTTCCTTTAGTAGAGTTCTGAACATAAGATCCAGAATCTAAAGTACCAGAGTAAACACGGAAGAACGTTAATTTTCCAACATAAGGATCAGTCATTACTTTAAATGCAAGAGCAGAGAATGGCTCTTCGTCATCTGAATGACGTTCAACCAATTCATCTGGGTCATCTACTGCATGACCCTTGATTGCTGGTACATCTGTCGGAGCCGGAAGATAGTCAATTGCTGCATCAAGCATCTTTTGAACACCTTTATTTTTGAAAGCAGTACCACACATTACTGGGTAAAATTCAACACTTAAAGTACCTTTACGAATCGCTGCTTTAAGTTCTTCTTTGGTGATTTCTTCTCCACCGAGGTACTTTTCCAATAAATCCTCATCGAAATCTGAAACTGCTTCAATTAACTTTTCACGGTATTCTTCGGCTTGTGCCTTATATTCTTCTGGAATTTCTACTTCTTCCATGTCTGTGCCAAGATCATTATTGTACATTGTAGCATTCATTTCAACTAAATCAATGATGCCTCTGAACTGATCTTCAGCACCGATTGGCAATTGAATTGCTGCTGCATTTGCTTGTAATCGATCATGAAGTGTACCAATAGAATATAAGAAGTCCGCACCGATTTTATCCATTTTATTCACAAAAACAATACGCGGCACGCCATATGTTGTTGCTTGACGCCATACTGTTTCTGTTTGTGGCTCAACGCCAGATTGTGCATCAAGTACAGTAACTGCACCATCAAGTACACGTAAAGAACGTTCAACTTCAACTGTGAAGTCTACGTGACCAGGTGTATCAATGATGTTGACGCGGTGACCTTTCCATGATGCAGTTGTTGCTGCAGATGTAATTGTAATTCCGCGTTCTTGTTCTTGCTCCATCCAGTCCATCTGCGCTCCACCTTCGTGTGTTTCGCCGATTTTGTGGATTTTACCAGTATAGTAAAGGATACGCTCAGTTGTTGTCGTTTTACCAGCATCAATATGTGCCATAATACCGATATTACGCGTTTTTTCTAAGGAGAACTCTCTTGCCATTGGGTCTTTCTCCTTCCTAGTATGAAAGTTATTATGATTAAGGTAATTCTACCAACGATAGTGAGCAAACGCTTTGTTTGCTTCAGCCATTTTGTGTGTATCTTCACGCTTTTTAACAGATGCTCCAGTGTTGTTAGCAGCATCCATGATTTCGTTAGCTAAACGTTCTTCCATCGTTTTCTCACCGCGAAGACGTGAATAGTTTACTAACCAACGAAGACCAAGAGTTGTGCGGCGATCAGGACGCACCTCGATTGGCACTTGGTAGTTTGCTCCACCTACACGGCGTGCTTTTACCTCAAGTACCGGCATAATGTTTTTCATTGCTGCTTCAAACACTTCCATCGGCTCTTTACCAGAGCGCTCACGGATTGTTTCAAATGCAGAATAAAGAATTTCTTGTGACTTACCTCTTTTGCCGTCAACCATCATTTTATTGATTAGACGAGTAACTAACTTAGAATTGTAAAGTGGATCTGGTAACACGTCTCTTTTTGCTACAGGACCTTTACGTGGCATTGAATTTCCTCCTTTCAAACAACATTCTATTTAATCTGATTTTACTTCTTAGCTGCTTTTGGTCTCTTAGTACCATATTTAGAACGACTTTGCATACGGTTGTTAACTCCAGCCGTATCAAGCGCACCACGAACGATGTGATAACGTACCCCTGGTAAGTCTTTTACACGACCGCCACGAATAAGAACAACACTGTGCTCTTGAAGGTTGTGGCCAATACCAGGAATGTATGCTGTCACCTCAATACCGTTTGTCAAACGTACACGTGCATATTTACGTAACGCTGAGTTCGGTTTCTTTGGAGTCATTGTACCAACACGAGTACATACTCCACGTTTCTGTGGTGAAGTTACATTTGTTTGTGATTTTTTGAAGCTGTTATAACCTTTATTTAGCGCAGGTGATTTTGATTTCTCCTCAATAGATTGACGAGGTTTGCGTACTAATTGGTTAATCGTTGGCATGTTACTTTTCCTCCCTTCATTATTTGTAAGCCCACACATCCAGGTGGTTCATTTTTGTGCAAAAACAAAGTTCTTGCAGACCATCTATCTACAAAAACAGTTTTTAACGGATAATTACTACAGTTGAAGCACCAACTTCAATTCCAGATGCCTTCCCGAGTTTTTTCATCGAGTCAACATAGGTAATAGGGACTTTGACATCTTGAGCTAGTTTCACTACCGGCGCTGTTACTTTCATGTCAGCATCACTTGCAATGATCAACTCATTTGCTGTACCATCCTTTAGTGCTTTTTCTGTTTGTTTCGTTCCTATTGAAATCTTTGTTGCCTGCAATACTTTTTCATAAGACATTTATCATATCCTCCAAAGCAACAGGTTAATAGGAGCACCTTTGATATATTACCATCTTCTAAAAAATAAGTCAACAAGTGTATCAAAATTAATTCTTTAAAATGCGGTACTTGCCTTTAAGCAAGTACCGCTTCTTATGATTAATCAATAGTTACTGTTTCTTCAGAAGTTGTATCTCTTAAAACTGGTTCAGCTTTACGGTAACGCTGCATTCCTGTTCCTGCTGGTACAAGTTTACCGATGATAACATTCTCTTTTAAGCCGAGTAACTCATCACGCTTGCCTTTAATCGCTGCATCGGTAAGAACTCTCGTAGTTTCTTGGAATGAAGCTGCCGACAAGAATGAATCTGTTTCAAGGGATGCTTTTGTAATACCTAGTAATACTGGTCGGCCTGTCGCAGGTAATTTTCCTGCTAATAATGCTTTTTCATTCGCATCTGTGAATTGGTGGATATCAAGCAATGTACCTGGAAGTACATCTGTTTCACCCGCATCACTAACACGAACCTTACGCATCATTTGACGAACCATTACTTCAACGTGTTTATCGCCAATTTCAACGCCCTGCATACGATAAACTTTTTGAACTTCACGCAACAAGTACTCTTGAACGGAAGTAACATCTTTTACTTTAATTAACTCTTTAGGATCAATAGAACCTTCTGTTAATTCTTGTCCACGTGCAATTTGATCATTAACCGCTACCTTCAAACGTGCTGTATATGGAGCATTATAGGTGCGTGATTCAATTTCACCTTGAACAATAATCTCATGCTGGCGATCGCGGCCTTCGTTAATTCCAACAACCACACCATCAATTTCAGAAATAACCGCAACACCCTTAGGATTACGTGCTTCAAATATTTCTTGAATACGCGGTAAACCTTGAGTGATATCGTCTCCTGCAACTCCGCCTGTATGGAACGTACGCATCGTTAACTGTGTACCAGGTTCGCCAATTGATTGGGCCGCAATAATACCAACTGCTTCCCCAACTTCAACTTCTTGACCTGTAGCTAAGTTACGGCCATAACACTTCTTACATACACCATGACGGGTATTACATGTAAAGGCAGAGCGGATTTTCACTTCTTCAATGCCAACACTAACGATGGTTTCTGCTAAATCTTCCGTGATAAGTCCATTTTCAGGAACTAGTACTTCCTTCGTTTCAGGGTGTCTAATAGGATTACGAGCATAACGTCCAATTAAACGCTCATCAAGACCTTCAATTACTTCAGTACCGTCTTTTAATGAACGGATTAATAAGCCACGGTCAGTTCCACAATCATCTTCACGGACTATTACATCTTGTGCAACGTCTACTAGACGACGTGTTAAATAACCAGAGTCAGCTGTTTTTAACGCTGTATCCGCAAGACCTTTACGAGCACCATGTGTTGAGATGAAATACTCTAACACTGTCAGACCTTCACGGAAACTAGACTTAATCGGTAATTCGATAATCCGTCCAGCCGGGTTGGCCATCAAACCACGCATACCAGCCAGCTGAGTAAAGTTAGATGCGTTACCACGCGCTCCGGAGTCACTCATCATGAAAATTGGATTCGTTTTATTCAAAGATTGCATTAGTTTCCCTTGAATGGTATCCTTCGCAGCACTCCATATAGCAATGACACGATCATAACGTTCATCTTCGGTAATTAATCCCCGACGGAACTGTTTCATAACGTTATCAACCTTGCTTTGTGCCTCATGAAGAATTTCTTGCTTTTCAGGTAATACCACGATATCAGCAACACCGACGGTAATACCAGCTTTAGTAGAATATTTGAATCCTAAGTCCTTCATGCGGTCTAACATTTTAGACGTTTCAGTGATTTTGAATCGTTTAAATACTTCTGCAATGATATTTCCAAGGATTTTCTTTTTGAACGGATCCACCAATGGCATTTCTTTAATTCTAGCTGTAACATCCTCACCTTTTTCCACAAAGTACTTAGAAGGTGTTTCCACTTCTAAATTGTGCCTTGTCGGTTCATTGATGTATGGGAATGACTTTGGAAGAATTTCGTTAAAGATAAGTTTACCTACTGTTGTAACTAGCAACTTACTGTTTTGTTCTTCAGTCAATGTTTCATTTCCAAGTGAACCTGCATGGACAGCAACACGAGTGTGCAGATGAACATAGCCATTTTGATAAGCGATTAACGCTTCGTTTGTATCTTTAAAAATCATACCCTCGCCAACGGCGCCTTCTCTTTCAAGAGTTAAGTAGTAGTTACCTAATACCATATCCTGTGAAGGTGTAACAACTGGCTTACCATCTTTAGGGTTCAAAATGTTTTGCGCTGCGAGCATTAGTAGTCGTGCTTCTGCTTGCGCTTCGGATGAAAGTGGAACGTGAACAGCCATTTGGTCGCCATCAAAGTCCGCGTTGTACGCTGTACACACGAGCGGGTGAAGACGAATTGCTCTTCCTTCAACAAGCGTTGGTTCAAATGCCTGAATCCCTAGTCTATGAAGAGTTGGGGCACGGTTAAGTAAAACCGGATGCTCACGAATAACATCTTCAAGTACATCCCAAACTTCAGGAGAAACTCTTTCGATCTTACGTTTTGCAGATTTAATATTATGAGCTAGCCCTTTTTCTACTAGTTCCTTCATAACAAATGGCTTAAATAACTCAAGAGCCATTTCTTTTGGCAGACCGCATTGGTACATTTTTAAATTCGGACCAACAACGATAACGGAACGACCAGAATAGTCAACACGTTTACCAAGTAAGTTTTGACGGAAACGACCTTGCTTTCCTTTTAACATATGCGAAAGTGATTTTAATGGACGGTTACCTGGCCCTGTTACTGGACGGCCACGACGACCATTATCAATTAAAGCATCTACTGCTTCTTGAAGCATCCGCTTCTCGTTTTGAACGATAATGCTTGGTGCACCAAGATCTAATAAACGTTTAAGACGATTATTCCGGTTGATTACTCGACGATATAAATCGTTTAAATCAGATGTAGCAAATCTTCCTCCATCCAACTGTACCATTGGACGAAGTTCTGGAGGAATGACAGGTAGAACATCAAGAACCATCCATGATGGTTCATTTCCAGAGTTACGGAATGCCTCCAACACTTCAAGACGTTTAATTGCACGAGTACGACGTTGACCTTGGGCAGATTTTAGTTCTTCTTTTAATGCGTCAACCTCTTTATTTAAATCAATATCAGAAAGAAGCTTTTTAATCGCTTCAGCACCCATCGCAGCTTGAAACTTGGTTCCATACTTTTCGCGGTATGCACGATATTCTTTTTCTGATAACAGTTGTTTCTTATCAAGTGCTGTATCTCCTGATTCCGTTACAACATAAGAAGCAAAATAGATAATTTCCTCTAATGCCCTAGGAGACATATCTAAAACGAGTCCCATCCGGCTTGGAATTCCTTTAAAATACCAAATATGAGAGACAGGAGCAGCTAGCTCAATATGCCCCATACGTTCACGACGTACCTTTGCACGCGTTACTTCGACACCGCATCGGTCACATACAACACCTTTGTAACGGACACGTTTATATTTTCCGCAATGACATTCCCAATCCTTTGTTGGACCAAAAATTCTTTCACAGAATAAACCATCCTTTTCAGGCTTCAATGTACGATAGTTAATGGTTTCTGGTTTTTTCACTTCACCAAATGACCATGAACGGATTTTATCCGGTGATGCCAGACCAATCTTCATATACTCAAAATTATTAACATCAAGCAAGGGGCCTACCTCCCTTTCCATCTAGACAATCATTAGCTGAAGCAACTGATGTGCTTCAGCTAAATCTTATTCCTTAGAACCAACCTTTTCAGATTCAAATGCTCGTGTTTCAGGAGCGACGTTTAATGTTTCGACTTGCTGTAAGTCATCTTCATCGTCCATATCACGCATTTCAATTTCTTTTTCATCTCCTGATAGGATTTTCACATCCAAACCAAGACTTTGAAGTTCTTTAATTAATACTTTGAATGATTCAGGAACACCTGGTTCCGGTACGTTTTCGCCTTTTACGATCGCTTCATACGTTTTCACACGACCTATAACATCATCTGATTTTACTGTCAGAATTTCTTGAAGTGTGTATGCGGCACCGTATGCTTCTAGTGCCCAAACCTCCATCTCACCAAATCGCTGTCCACCAAATTGTGCCTTACCGCCAAGTGGCTGCTGCGTTACAAGTGAGTAAGGTCCTGTTGAACGTGCATGCAATTTATCATCAACCATGTGGGCAAGTTTAATCATATACATAACACCCACAGAAACACGGTTATCGAACGGTTCTCCGGAACGTCCATCATATAAAACAGTTTTTGCGTCAATATCCATTCCTGCTTCTTCAATCGTGCTCCAAACATCATCTTCTGTTGCACCATCAAATACTGGTGACGCCACATGGATTCCAAGCGCTCTGGCTGCCATTCCTAAATGAAGCTCAAGCACCTGGCCGATGTTCATACGTGAAGGAACCCCTAAAGGATTCAACATAATATCAATCGGGGTACCATCTGGTAAATACGGCATATCCTCTTCAGGTAAAATTCGAGAGATAACCCCTTTATTACCATGGCGTCCTGCCATTTTATCCCCTTCGTGAATCTTACGCTTTTGAACAATATAAACGCGTACAAGCTGATTAACACCTGGTGGCAATTCATCACCATCTTCACGGTTAAAGACTTTAACGTCGAGAACAATACCGCCGCCGCCATGTGGAACTCGTAATGAAGTATCACGGACTTCACGTGCTTTTTCTCCGAAAATCGCATGTAATAAGCGCTCTTCAGCAGTAAGTTCTGTAACACCCTTAGGAGTTACTTTACCAACAAGCAAGTCACCATCTTTTACCTCTGCACCAGTACGAATAATTCCACGCTCATCCAAATTACGAAGAGCATCTTCCCCTACATTTGGAATGTCACGGGTAATTTCTTCTGGTCCGAGCTTTGTATCACGAGATTCTGATTCATATTCTTCAATATGAATAGAAGTATAAACATCATCTTTCACAAGGCGTTCGCTCATAATGATCGCATCTTCATAGTTGTAACCATCCCAGTTAACGAAACCAACTAAAACGTTACGGCCTAGAGCTAATTCCCCTAATTCCATCGAAGGACCATCTGCAAGAATCTCACCTTTCGTTACATGGTCACCCACTGCAACGATTGGACGTTGATTGTAGCATGTTCCCTGATTAGAACGAATGAATTTCAACATTTTATATTTATCAAGGTCACCTTTTACTTCTTGACCATCGACGTTATTAATTCGACGTACCCATACTTCACGCGCCTCAACATGTTCAACGATTCCTTCTTGTTTACAGATAACTGCTGCCCCTGAATCTTTACCAGAGACATATTCCATTCCAGTACCAACTCTAGGTGCTTCCGGCTGTAAAAGAGGCACAGCTTGACGCTGCATGTTCGCTCCCATTAGGGCACGGTTAGAGTCATCATTTTCTAAGAAAGGTATACATGCTGTTGCCGCTGAAACAACCTGTTTAGGTGATACATCCATATAATCAATTCGCTCACGTTTTACAACAGTGTTTTCACCTCTAAAACGAGCAACAACATCTTCATCTATGAATGTACCGTCATCGCTAAGACGAGAATTGGCCTGGGCAACCACATAGTTATCCTCTTCATCTGCGGTTAAGTAATCGATTCGACTTGTAACCTTTCCAGTATCTGGATCAATCCGGCGATATGGAGTTTCAATAAAGCCAAACCGATTTACCTTTGCAAAGGATGATAGGGAGTTGATTAGACCAATGTTTGGTCCCTCTGGCGTTTCAATCGGACACATACGGCCATAGTGAGAATAGTGAACGTCACGAACTTCAAATCCTGCCCGTTCACGTGTTAATCCTCCAGGTCCTAATGCGGATAAACGACGTTTATGCGTTAATTCAGCAAGCGGATTCGTTTGATCCATGAATTGCGACAACTGCGAGCTTCCGAAGAACTCTTTTATTGATGCAATAACAGGACGAATATTGATTAACTGTTGTGGTGTGATCGTAGCAGTGTCTTGAATCGACATTCTCTCACGTACCACACGTTCCATACGAGATAAACCAATACGGAACTGATTTTGAAGTAATTCACCTACAGAACGAAGACGTCTGTTTCCTAAATGGTCGATGTCGTCCGTATCGCCAACACCATGCAATAAGTTAAAGAAATAACTTATTGATGCAATAATATCAGCTGGTGTAATATTCTTTATTGGCTCTGCCACGTAGGCATTTCCTAGGACGTTAATGACCTTTTCTCCATCGTCGTTCGGCGCATAGATTTTAATTCCTTGAAGGATGATTTCATCTTCAACTACACCGCCAACTGGATTAAAGCCTTTGAAATTAATATCCTTTTCCAAGGCAGGAATGATACGGTCGAGATTTCTGCGATCCAGAACTGTCCCTTTTTCTGCAATGATTTCACCTGTTTCAGGATCGACAAGTGATTCAGCTAAACGCTGATTAAATAAGCGATTTTTAATATGAAGCTTTTTATTAATTTTATATCGACCAACGTTTGCAAGGTCGTAGCGCTTTGGATCAAAAAATCTGGAAACTAATAAACTCTTAGCGTTATCTACGGTTGGAGGTTCACCCGGACGAAGGCGCTCATAGATTTCTAATAGCGCTTTTTCTACTCCTTCAGTGTTGTCCTTCTCAAGCGTATTTCGAATGTACTCATTATCTCCAATCAATTCAATGATTTCTTGATCAGAGCCGAACCCAAGTGCACGCAAAAGAACCGTAACGGGCAGTTTCCGAGTACGATCTATTCTGACGTAGACGACATCTTTGGCGTCTGTTTCATATTCAAGCCAAGCGCCGCGGTTCGGAATGACTGTAGCTGTAAAACCTTTTTTCCCATTTTTGTCAAGTTTGCCACTAAAGTATACGCTCGGTGAACGTACTAACTGAGAAACAATAACACGTTCTGCCCCATTGATGACAAACGTACCTGTTTCAGTCATGAGTGGAAAATCACCCATAAAAACATCTTGATCTTTTACTTCGCCTGTTTCTTTGTTTACAAGACGTACTTTTACACGCAATGGTGCAGAATATGTAACGTCCCGCTCTTTCGATTCCGCAACAGAATACTTTGGTTCGCCAAGGCTGTAATCAATAAATTCTAGTGATAGGTTACCAGTAAAGTCTTCAATCGGTGAAATATCCTGGAACATTTCACGCAAACCTTCATCAAGAAACCATTGATAGGAAGAGGTTTGGATTTCAATAAGATTTGGTAATTCTAAAACTTCACTGATTCGTGCGTAACTTCTCCGTTGGCGGTGTCGTCCATACTGAACTAGTTGACCTGTCAACTGATTCACCCCTCAAATCAAGCGTTTTTATTAAACATATATTTTGGTCTATGTAAGGATCTTGAAACGTCCTCCATCAGACAAAAAAGAAAAAAGGGTTTTTATCTCTAAAAAACCACATTTTTACATTTTGACTATTATTTTGTCATCATATCCGTCTTAAACTGATTTTATACTAATAAAATAAGTATTTACAGGAATAAATCGGAAAATATTATGATGGCATTTTATAATGCTAACATATCTGACATTTTCAAGTCAACTATTTTACAGCTTTAATAATAAAATAACCTTTAGACTTGTCAATAGTCTCTACTGTTGAAAAAAGTTCTTTTAATTTTTCAATAGCAGAAGGTGCACCTTGCTTCTTTTGTATCACAACCCAAAGCTCACCTAAGGTTTCTAAATGCTCATGACTTTGTTCTAAAATAGCATGCACTGTCTTTTTCCCCGCCCTTATAGGGGGGTTAGATAAAATAGCAGCAAAATTTAACTCGTGAACATTTTTTAAAGTATCACTTTCATAAATATGGACATTGTTTATCGAATTTTGCTCTGCGTTTGCTTTTGCTAGTTCAAGTGCCCTTTCGTTTACATCAATCATATGCACAATACGCTCTGGATAGTTTTTAGCAATCGAAAGACCAATCGGACCGTAACCGCAGCCTACATCTAGAACAGGTCCATCTGCGTCAGGCAGTACAAAAGCTTCTATTAATAAACGGGATCCGAAATCGACTTCCCTCTTTGAAAATACTCCGTTATCCGTTTTAAATCGAAACAATTGATTCCTTAAGATGAAATCCCAATCCTTTGGGTCACTTTCAACCTTCTGTGAACGAGAATAGTAATGTTCAGACAATAGACTCACCTCCCGAGGAGTGTTAATTATTGAGGTAATAGAGGAAAAATACTTATTTTTATACACCCGGTACACCAGCTAATAAAAATAAGTCAAAAAAAGCTCGCTTATACAGCGAGCTTTTCTATAAGGTTATTACTTAACTTCAACGTTAGCTCCAACTTCAGCAAGCTTAGCTTTAACTTCTTCAGCTTCTTCTTTAGAAACGCCTTCTTTAACAGCTTTAGGAGTGTTATCAACAAGATCTTTTGCTTCTTTAAGACCAAGACCAGTGATTTCACGTACCACTTTGATAACTTTGATTTTTTGATCGCCAGCGCTAGCTAGGATTACATCAAATTCAGTTTGCTCTTCAACAGCTGCAACAGCTGCGCCACCTGCTGCTACTGGAGCAGCTGCAGTTACGCCAAATTCTTCTTCGATTGCTTTTACTAGGTCGTTAAGTTCTAAAACAGTCATAGATTTAACTGCTTCAATGATTTGTTCTTTAGTCATTTTAATATTCCTCCTTAGTTTTCATTCCGTATTTGTTAAGCGATAAGTTTTAGCTTACGCGCCTTGTTCTTCTTTTTGTTCTGCAACTGCCTTTGTAACAAGAGCAAGGTTGCGGATTGGAGCTTGTAGTACGCTGAGTAGCATAGAAAGCAATCCTTCGCGTGAAGGTAGTTCAGCAAGTGCTTTAACCTCTTCAACTGTTGCTACGTTGCCTTCGATTACACCAGCTTTAATTTCAAGTGCATCATGCTTTTTCGCAAAGTCGTTAAGAATTTTCGCAGGTGCTACTACATCTTCTGTACTGAACGCGATTGCGTTCGGACCAGTTAATGCTGCGTTTAATTCTGAAAGCTCAGCAGCATCTGCTGCACGGCGAACCATAGAGTTTTTATATACTTTGAAGTCAACACCTGCTTCACGAAGCTGCTTACGAAGTTCAGTAACTTCGGAAACACTTAGTCCACGGTAGTCAACAACAATTGTTGAAACACTAGCTTTTAACTTAGCAGTGATTTCATCAACGATTAGAACTTTTTGTTCAATTGCGCTGCTCATCTTTACACCTCCTGTAGATTCTCTACATTTATACCAGGCAAAGTAAAACCTCCATATCAAACGATAGACATGGAGGCACATACGGATAGCTGAAAATTTCAGCCAATTTATCGTATTACCTCGGCAGGAAATTAAGCTTCATTAAGCACCTGCTGTCTTCAGTACAAATGTTTATATTTTAAACAACAAAATAGATTATATAAAATCTATCTGTGATTGTCAATTGGCAAAAAATTACTTAGCGTTAACAGATGAAGGATCAACCTTCACGCCAGGTCCCATTGTTGAAGTAACTGTTACGTTCTTCATGTATGTTCCCTTAGCAGCTGCAGGCTTAACTTTTAACATTGTTTCGAATACAGTTTGGAAGTTCTCAACAAGTTTTTCGTTTTCGAAAGATGTTTTTCCGATTGGCACGTGGATGTTTCCAGCTTTGTCAACACGGTATTCAACTTTACCTGCTTTAATTTCGTTGATTGCACGAGTTACATCAAATGTAACTGTACCAGTTTTAGGGTTTGGCATTAAACCTTTTGGTCCTAATGTACGACCAAGTTTACCGACTTCACCCATCATGTCAGGAGTTGCTACGATTACATCGAATTCAAACCAACCTTGTTGGATTTTGTTGATGTATTCTGCATCGCCAACATAGTCTGCACCAGCGGCTTCTGCTTCTTTCACTTTTTCACCCTTCGCGAATACTAAAACGCGTTGAGTTTTACCAGTACCATTCGGAAGTACTACTGCACCACGAATTTGTTGGTCTGCTTTCTTAGGGTCTACGCCTAAACGGAAAGCAACTTCAAGAGTCGCATCAAATTTAGCATAGTTTGTTTGCTTTGCAAGTTCAATTGCTTCAACAACCGGGTAAGCTTTTGTGCGATCTACAAGCTTTGCAGCTTCTAAATACTTTTTACCTTTTTTAGCCATTTTTATTTCCTCCTAGATTGTGGTTTTAGCGATTTACTCTCCCACTTATTAAAGCGGAGGCGCCTTGTCCAGCCCCGAGGGGCTAGGCGCCACAGCTAGTAACGAATAAAGGTTGCGCTAGTAACGCAACCCCCTTCATTACCAAAAAGTTTACATGGATTAGTCTTCGATCGTGATACCCATGCTGCGTGCAGTACCTTCAACCATGCGCATTGCTGCTTCAACGCTTGCAGCGTTTAGGTCAGGCATTTTCTGTTCCGCAATCTCGCGTACTGTATTACGCTTAACTGTTGCTACCTTATTACGGTTTGGTTCACCAGAACCAGACTGGATTCCAGCTGCTACTTTCAAAAGAACTGCAGCAGGAGGAGTTTTCGTAATAAATGTAAATGAACGGTCTTCAAAAACCGTGATTTCAACAGGAATGATTAATCCAGCTTGATCTGCTGTACGAGCGTTAAATTCTTTACAGAATCCCATGATATTAACACCGGCTTGACCTAATGCAGGTCCAACTGGTGGTGCAGGATTTGCTTTTCCAGCAGGGATTTGTAATTTAACAACTTTAATTACTTTTTTAGCCACGAGACACACCTCCTTAAAGTCCGTGATGTGGTAATAGGGTTTTTGCCCTCCCACTCAGGTATCTGTCTTTATATAAAGATAAAGATCTTATCAAAAGTCTAGTCTCACAAGAGACATACTGACCTATGAAATATTACCACTTTTTAAAAATGATTTCAAGTTTTTTTCAAATTACATTTTATGTTCCTTATATTAAAGCTTCTCGATTTGTGTAAATTCAAGTTCTACCGGCGTGTCACGACCAAACATATTAACAAGAACTTTAAGTTTAGCTTTGTCTTTATCCATCTCTTCAACTGTTCCAGTAAAGTTTGTAAATGGACCTTCTTTCACCCGAACGGTTTCACCAATTTCATAATTTACATCAATACGCCTTTCCTCAACACCCATACGTTTCAGAATCGACACGACTTCTTCAGGCAGAAGCGGAGTTGGTTTTGATCCAGCGCCCGAAGAGCCGACAAATCCAGTTACACCAGGAGTATTACGGACTACATACCAAGAATCATCCGTCATTACGATTTCAACCAGCACATACCCTGGAAAAACCTTTCGTTTAACAACTTTCTTTTTACCGTTTTTAATTTCGGTTTCTTCTTCTTCGGGTACTACGACGCGGAAGATTTTATCCGTCATGCCCATTGATTCAACACGTTTTTCTAAATTTGCTTTAACTTTATTCTCATAACCTGAGTAAGTATGTAAAACATACCAATTTTTTTCCATTCAAGAGGACTAAACGTCCATCCCTCCCCGTACTTTTATAAAAAAATAATTTTTTTAAGACAAATGAAAAAACCCGTTAGACGGGCTTCACATAAAAATCTCTTTTATTATTCACCATTATACCATGAAATACCTTTTATTATTCAAGAATAAGACGAATCAATTTAGAAATTCCTAAATCTAAAACAGCAAAGAAGATTGCAAAAAAGGCAACCGTTGAAAAAACTGTAATGGTATAGCGTGTTAGTTCCTTGCGTTTCGGCCAACTAACTTTTCTCATTTCACGGAAAACATCACTGAAGAATTTCTTTAAGCGTTGCATAACTGAACCCTCCAACTATCGGAATAACATTGCTAGTATGAATAAAATAAAATTATTTTGTTTCTCGGTGGATTGTATGGGAGGCGCATGTTTTGCAATATTTCTTTAGTTCCAATCGTTCTAATTGCTGTTGATTGGCATTAGTTGTATAATTGCGTGATCCACAGTCAGCACATGCTAGGATAACTTTTTTACTCATATTTCGACACCTTCATCCCCATCTTTACATCTTTAAAAATGTAACATGACACCTATTTATTGTCAACTGCATATGAGAACCGATTCATATAATTGACATAGTTTAAAACTACAAACTAAATTCCCTAATCTCTAAATACCGTTCTAATTTTCTTTTCACACGCTGCAAGGCGTTATCAATTGATTTAACATGTCGATTTAGTTCTTCTGAAATTTCTTGATAAGATTGGCCATCAAGGTAAAGCGCTAACACTTTTCGTTCCAAATCACTTAATAATTCAGTCATCTTTACCTCTATATGATCAAATTCTTCTTGATTAATGATTAATTCTTCCGGATCGAGAACCTTTGCTCCGGATAGAACATCCATTAAGGTTCTGTCCGATTCTTCATCATAAATTGGCTTGTCCAATGATACATAGGAATTTAACGGAATATGTTTTTGCCTTGTTGCTGTTTTTATAGCCGTAATAATTTGCCGGGTGATACATAATTCAGCGAATGCTTTGAATGAAGTAAGCTTGTCCTCACGAAAGTCTCGAATTGCCTTGTAAAGCCCAATCATACCCTCTTGAACAATATCTTCCTTATCCGCTCCGATTAAGAAGTAGGATCTTGCCTTTGCACGTACAAAATTACGATATTTGTGAATTAAGTAGTCCAATGCCTCACTATTACCTTGGTGCACTTGATCAACAATTTCCTCGTCTTCCAATGAAAAAAATAGCTTGTTGCTTTTTTCCCCGAAGTCTGTACCCAATTAAGATCCCCCTCCACCGAACAAGCATAGATAGTATTATTATACTGCTCGAAACTTTTGAACGTCAACGCTTACTTTTCACCTCTGCGCCATTTTTCAAAAATTTCTGCCACTTCGTTACTAATCGGTATCTTTGAGATTGGTTGTTTCTCTTGAATATTTTTTACCTTTTTTTCTATTCCTTTTTCAATTGAAGACATCTCAATCAGCAGTTCACGAGCAGATTTCCTTAACGCACCTTGTCCAAAAATTGCCCATTGCTCAGTAAAATCAGAGGTAGCCACATGAATTTGTGTCCTTCTATTATTTAGGGCTATTGCCATTTTTTCAATCCGCTCATCTGCTGTTTCATTTTCCTTGGTAAAAATGACTTCAACTTTATGATTTTTATACTTTTTCTCTGTCCCTTGCACAAAATAGGCATCAAAGACAACAATGACACGATAGCCTGAATAAGCTTGGTATTCTGCCATCCTCTCAACCAAATGATCCCGAGCTGCGGGTAAATCATGGTCTTTTAGTACCTTTAGCTCCGGCCATGCCCCAATAATGTTATATCCATCAACCAGCAAAATATCCATTTCTATCCCTCAAGAGGATGCCGCCTGCGATATACCTCATACATTAATATTGCTGCTGCAACAGATGCATTTAATGAAGTTACCTTTCCAGCCATCGGCAGATTGATGAGAAAGTCACATTTATCTCGTATCAGCCTGCCCATACCCTTTCCTTCGCTTCCAATCACTAAACCAAGTGGCATTGTTCCATCCAGTTGACGATAATCTTGTTTTCCACTAGCGTCGGTACCCGCAATCCAAAGACCGCGCTCCTTTAATTCATCAATGGTTCTTGCCATATTGGTAACACGGACGACTGGAATATGCTCGATGGCACCTGTAGACGCTTTCGCGACTGTTGCTGTTAACCCAACCGCTCTTCTTTTCGGGATAATAATTCCATGGGCGCTGGCCGCATCAGCTGTTCGCATGATGGAACCTAGATTATGAGGGTCCTCGATTTCATCTAATAACAAAAAGAAAGGAGGTTCATTTTTCTTTTCTGCTGCTGCAAATAAATCATCGATCTCCGCATATTGATAAGCAGCAACATAAGCAAGTACCCCTTGATGGTTTTCATCAGATATTTGATCAATCTTTTTCTTTGGGACAAATTGTACAATAACATTTGATTCTTTCGCTAATTGAATTAACTGCTGCATTTGACCACGCTGGGAAGATTCTGCAATTAGTATTTTATTGATATCCCGTTCTGACCTTAACGCCTCCATAACTGGATTTTTCCCAATGATATAATCATTGTTCTCGTTCATGCTTGTTCCTCCTTTCCTTTTTCAACAAACTCAAAGGACTTTACGATAAGTTCTTCCAATCGCTCTGTTTCATCCGTTAAATATAAAAATCCCATTAAGGCTTCAAAAGCGGTACTGTAATGATACGTTTGAACATCCGTATTTTTAGGGACTGTGCCTGATTTGGCATTACGTCCGCGCTTGACCACCGCTAATTCTTCTTCTGACAGGAGATTTTTATCCATCATTTGAAATAGTACTTGGCATTGTGCCTTTGCAGAAACATACGTTGTCCCTTCACGGTGTAGAAGGTTTGGTTTTACCCTCCCGCTTTGCAGAAGGTGACGTCTGACATACGTCTCATAGACAGCGTCACCCATAAATGCTAGTGCAAGACTATTCAATTGTTTGGCATCTAGTTTTTCTTGATAATCAAGCATGAATTAGCCTCTTTTCCATCTTGTACCCTGTGGTGTATCTTCTAAGATAATATTCATTTCCTTTAATTGATCCCTGATTTGGTCGGAAAGCTGAAAATTACGGTCTTTGCGAGCTTGGATTCTTTTTTCAATCAATGCATCTATTTCTTCATCCAGCATTTCTGTTGTTTCAAGCGTCAGGCCCAATACCTTAAATAATTCATCAAATTTTTGAGTGAATTTATCGATCACTTCTATTGCTGTATTTTTTTCTAAAAGGTAGTAGTTAGCCAGCTTCGAAAGGTCAAAGATGACGGAAATAGCCTTCGCAGTGTTGAAGTCATCATCCATCGCATTAATAAACTCTTCCTGTAAGGATGCAATCTTGTCTAACCACTCGTTATTATCTTTTGTTAGATTTGTACTTGATTCTTTCCGATGCTTTAGATTTTGATAAGAGGTAGTTAATCTGTCAAAGGCCGCCTTTGTACTTTCCAATAACTCTTCACTATAGTTGATTGGATTGCGGTAATGAACAGATAGCATAAAAAATCGTAACACTTGTGGATTATGCCGTTGGATAATGTCATGTACTAAAACAAAGTTCCCAAGTGATTTTGACATTTTTTCATTGTCAATATTAATATATCCATTGTGCATCCAGTAGCGGGAAAAGGTTTTTCCAGAAAGTGCCTCTGATTGAGCGATTTCATTTTCATGATGCGGAAACGTTAAATCTTGACCACCAGCATGAATATCAATCGTTTCACCTAGATATTTCTTTGCCATTGCCGAGCATTCAATATGCCAGCCTGGCCGTCCAATTCCCCATGGGCTTTCCCAATAGATTTCCCCTTCTTTTGCTGCCTTCCATAAGGCAAAATCTAAATCATCTTGTTTCTTCTCCCCAACCTCAATCCTGGCACCTACCTGCAGGTCATCAATCGATTGGTGAGACAGCTTGCCGTAACCATTAAAACTTCGTGTTCGGAAGTAGACATCCCCTTCTGATTCATAGGCATAGCCCTTTTGAATGAGAGAATCAATAAATTCAATAATGATCTCCATATTATCCATTACACGTGGATGGACATCCGCATGTTTGCAGCCTAATGCTGTTACATCCTCAAAATACGCTTGAATAAACCGGTCAGCAACCGTTGGGACATCCACTCCAAGCTGATTGGCAGCACGGATTAATTTATCATCTACATCTGTAAAATTAGATACATATTGGATGTCATATCCTCGATACTCAAAATAACGGCGAACCGTATCAAAAACAATTGCCGGACGTGCATTACCGATATGAATATAATTATAGACGGTCGGACCACAAACATACATTTTTACTTTTCCTTCTTCGAGCGGGACAAATACTTCTTTTTTACGGGTTAGTGTATTATACAGCTGAATGGTCATTCACTTTATTCCTTTCTCTCTTCAATTCGATCAACTCTTCTTTCAACTCAATTATTTCAATTTGTAAATCTGTAATACGATCTGCAATAGGATCAGGAAGATTACAATGATCTAAGTCCTTGCCAATTCGTTTGCCGTTTTGGATAACTACCCTGCCAGGAACGCCAACAACGGTTGAATTAGGGGGTACTTCCTTTAATACAACAGAACCTGCACCAATTTTCGAATTCTCCCGGATTGTTATAGAGCCTAGAACCTTTGCACCTGTAGCAATTAATACATTATCTTTTATAGTTGGATGACGCTTGCCTTTCTCTTTTCCGGTTCCCCCAAGTGTCACACCCTGAAATATGGTTACATTATCACCAATTTCACAAGTCTCTCCAATAACAATCCCCATACCGTGATCAATAAATAATCTCCTGCCTATTTTTGCACCTGGATGGATTTCAATACCTGTGAAGAACCGACTTATTTGAGAAATGACCCGTGCAAGAAAATAAAACTTTCGCTTGAAAAATGCATGTGCAATTCGGTGCCCCCAAATTGCATGTAAGCCTGAATACGTCAGGATAACTTCTAAGTGAGTTCTTGCTGCAGGATCTTGTTCAAAAACAACCTCAATATCCTCCTTCATTCTTTTGAACATGTTCTCATTTCCCCCTTAAATGTAATGGAGTGTCTTTGTAAAATAGTCCCCATCTTGTTTCTAATAAAATGGCTGTGTTAAACTTGACTGTTGATTTGAGCTCCACTAAGGAAAGCTTCTTTGAATAATCACCGCAGTGACAGGCGGTCTGTGCCTGTAACGAGGCGCTACGCTTTCCGCGGGCGGTCCGGGGAGCCTCCTCGGCGCTGAAGCGCCTGCGGGGTCTCCCCCGCCCCGTCCTCCCGCAGGAGTCGAGCGCCTTCCACTCAAATCAACAGGTTTTAAAATCAACAATATCCTTTAACACACAGCCAATAAAATAAAAAACGCCCCTGTCATAACGACAGAGACGCATTTTGCGTGGTTCCACTCTGATTAGACCGTAAGCCTTTATCCATTCGGCTTACATTGGTCTCACTCTACCTGTTAACGGAAAGGTTCCGCCCATGTCTATACAGATTCTCATCCTTTCGAAATGGGACTCAGAGGTGCATGTTCAAACATGAGAGGCTTAAACCACTTTCAGCCGGTGATGGTCTTCTCTTTAAAGCATCATATTCTACTTTTCCTCTTCTACATTTTTTCATATAGAAAGTTTATTTCTTTTACTATATTACATTTTGGCGCCAATGTTAACCAATAATTTTTTTTATTCTCTTCTGAACCTTTTCTTTTCCTAAAAGTTCAATGGCTTGTGGTAAATCTGGACCGTGGGTTTGCCCTGAAACTGCTGCACGGATTGGCATGAACAAGTTTTTCCCCTTTTGGCCAGTTGATTTTTGCACTGCCTTCATTGCCGCCTTAATTTCGTCAGCTTTAAAATGCGGAAGCTTTTCAAGCTCATCAGAAAATGCCTTTAGGACTTCAGGAACTGTTTCCCCTGATAATATTTCCTTGGCATCCTCTTCGTATTCGGCTTCCTCTTTATAGAACATATCAGATAGTTCAACAATCTCTGCCCCAAAGCTCATTTTTTCTTGTAAAAGTGAAACTAAGCTTTTGGTCCATTGCTGTTCCTCTTCGGTTATGCTCTCACTTACTCTTCCAGCTTTAACGAGATGTGGTAACGATACCTCGAAAACTCGGTCTACGTCTACCTTTTTCATATATTGATTGTTCATCCATGTAAGCTTTTGAGTATCAAATAAAGCTGGTGATTTCGATAAACGACTCGCATCAAATATCTTGATAAACTCCTCTTTTGAAAAGAGTTCTTCTTCTCCTTCTGGAGACCAGCCTAGTAACGTAATAAAGTTAAATAAGGCTTCTGGCAGATAGCCTAATTCTTCGTATTGCTCGATGAATTGGATGATTGATTCATCACGTTTACTTAACTTCTTTCTGCTCTCATTTACAATTAGAGTCATATGACCAAATATCGGCGGCTCCCAGCCTAATGCTTCATAAACCATTAGCTGCTTAGGCGTATTAGAGATATGGTCATCACCACGTAGTACATGGGAGATCTTCATTAAATAATCATCAATGGTTACCGCAAAATTATACGTTGGTGTCCCATCCTTTTTGATGATGACCCAATCACCCATTCCTTCTGATTCAAAGGATACAGGCCCTTTTACCAAATCATCAAACGTATAGGTCTTCCCTTCTGGTACGATAATTCTTATACTTGGCTCACGGCCTTCGCTTTCTAATTTTGCACGTTCTTCAGCAGTTAGATGACGGCACTTTCCAGAATAATGTGGAGTTTCGCCTCTCTCCGTCTGCTCTTCCCTCTCCGCTTCAATTTCCGCTTCTGTACAATAGCATTTATAGCCATGACCATTCTCTAGCAATTGATTGTAGTAGGTTTGGTAAATATCATTTCTTTCGGATTGCCGGTATGGTCCATATTCACCGCCGACATCCACACTTTCATCCCAATCCATACCTAGCCATTTAAGGTATTTTAATTGACTTTCTTCACCGCCAGCAATATTTCGTTTTTTATCTGTATCCTCAATGCGGATAATAAACTTTCCACCTTGATTACGTGCAAATAAATAATTAAATAATGCTGTACGGGCATTTCCAATATGTAAATGGCCAGTTGGACTTGGAGCATACCTTACACGAACTTCATTTGACATCATTATGCCTCCGTATACCTGTGATTTTCTATATCTGATTTATTTTACCATTGTGGATTTCAGCAATAAAGACAATTACATCTTTTTTAGTAAAACTGCCACTTGTGAAGCAATTCCTTCACCACGGCCAGTAAAGCCTAGTTTCTCTGTGGTAGTTGCCTTCACGTTAATTTGTTCTAGTTCGGCATCTAATAACTGAGCAATCCGCTCTTTCATTTGCTCGATGTACGGTGCCATTTTGGGCTTCTGTGCAATAACGGTACAATCTGCATTAACCAACTCGTATCCTTTATCTTTCACAATCTGCCATACATGTTCCAAAAGCTTAGCCGAATCCGCATCTTTAAACTCAGGATCTGTATCGGGAAAATGCCTGCCAATATCACCTTCCCCGATAGCTCCTAGACACGCATCAGCAATCGTATGTAATAAAACATCCGCATCTGAATGACCTAATAGGCCTTTTTCATAGGGGATGGTAATACCGCCTATAATCAGCGGACGGCCCTCTACTAGTTGGTGTACATCAAATCCTTGACCAATTCGAAACATATTCAAAAACTCCCTTGTCTTTTCTTTACTATCGCTTCGGCAAAAAATAAATCCTCCCGGGTAGTAAGCTTGATATTATCATAATCCCCCTCAATGATTGTGACTGGATGAGAGATTCGCTCTACCAAACTTGCATCATCCGTACCAATAAAGGAATCCATTTCTGCCTGTTCATAGGCCTTATACAAAACGGAAAAACGAAAAGCTTGTGGGGTCTGGACAGCCCACAAGCTAGATCTTTCGACAGTTGCCATTACCATATGATCGCGTACTGTTTTCATGGTATCTTTTGCTGGCACTCCAATGATTGCTGCACCTGTTTCTTGTGCTGTATCTAGTAGTCGGTGAATATTTTCCTTGAGAATAAAAGGACGAGCTGCATCATGAACAAGGATTATTCCGTCGGTCTTTACCGTTTTCAATGCATTATAAATGCTATCTTGACGTTCTTGTCCACCTCGAACTAAATCCAGCACCTTCTTCACCTTATGCTGTTTTAATAATAATCTAAATTCCGCTTCATCCTGTGGGCTAATAGCTAAAATGATGCCCTCACATAATTCATCTTCTTCAAATACCCTTAAGGTATGGATTAATATAGGTATGTTATTCAGTTCTAGCAGAAGCTTATTTTTCCCTGCTCCCATCCTCTTCCCCTGACCCGCTGCCGGGATAATGACTTGATAGGCCATAATAAAACTCCCATCTATCTCTAATTGTCTGTCTAGCTACAGCGCCTTTTCCAATAATTTCGGTTTTGCAAAGATCATTCTTCCTGCTGATGTTTGAAGAACACTTGTAACAAGAACTTCAATTCTTTTTCCAATGTATTCTCTGCCTTCCTCAACCACAATCATTGTTCCGTCATCAAGATATGCTACGCCTTGGTGATATTCCTTACCATCCTTGATTACCTGCACGGCTAACTCTTCCCCTGGTAAAACAACTGGTTTAACAGCATTGGCTAAATCATTAATATTCAATACTGAAACGTTCTGTAATTCACATACTTTATTAAGATTAAAGTCATTGGTAACAAGCATCCCATTCGTAATCTTAGCTAGTTTCACTAGTTTGCTGTCCACTTCTTGAATTTCATCAAAATCGCCTTCATAAATTTCTACTTTAATCGCAAGTTCTTTTTGGATCCGATTTAATATATCTAGTCCACGTCTGCCTCTATTTCGCTTTAGGACATCAGATGAATCAGCAATATGCTGTAGTTCCTCGAGTACAAAGCGAGGAATGACAATTGTTCCTTCTAAAAATCCTGTTTGGCAAATATCAGCCACACGACCATCAATAATTACACTAGTATCTAGGATCTTAAGCGACTGACCCTCCGCCTGTTCAGAATCTTCTTCTCCACCCTTCTTCTTGCCACGGCTGCCAAATAGATTTAAAAGCTCATCTCTTTTCTTAAATCCGACCTGAAAGCCTAAGTAACCAAATAATAATGTCAGTAAAAGAGGAGCGACCGCATTTAGTATAGGCTCTTGAATTGCATTTAGAGCAAATCCGAATAAAAAGGCTACTAACAAGCCAAAGATTAATCCTAAACTGCCAAAAATCACATCTGTTACCGGGATTTTCACCAGTGAATCTTCTGCCCATTTAATAAACTCAAGTACATAATCTACTGCCCAAAAAGTAATAAGATAAAAAATAATTGCACCTAGAATAGCCGTGGCATACGAGCTACTGATTATTGGAATGTCATTCATTTTAATTAATTCTAGCAATAGCGGAATCAATAATATCCCAAGAGTCCCGCCTGTAATGAGAAAACATGCTTGCACAATACGTTTTAACATTCCTTCACCTCCTCTATTCATTATAAACATATTCCCAAAAATGAAACCTTTGTTTCTTGATTATTTTTATAAAATAGCAAATTAAATGGTCACCGTTTTCATAGCAAATTTCCCCTTCAAGGGTAGCATTGGGGAAAATCTCTGTCAAATATATGGAAATTGTTTTTAAAAATTAGATTTATAATTGCCGCTCAGTATATAAGCGATCTTTTATTAATTTTAACCCTTCCTTAATTTTTTTTGCTCGAATTTCCCCTATCCCCTCAACGTCATCCAGCTGTTCAACACTAGCCACGATAATTTTTGAAAACTCACCGAAGCGGTTAATAATATTTTCAATAATAACAATAGGCAGTCGAGGGATTTTGTTGAGAATCCGATATCCGCGGGGATGTTTATTTTCATCAAGAGGAATATACCCTTGATACCCCATTAGTTTCAGGATAGCAATATCATCTAATGTTCCATTACTAGTTAATACCTGCATTCGTTTAAGAACATCTTTTTCCTTAATATTTCGCTCGAGAGCATAATCTTTAATAATAAGAGACGTCTCCTCTTCTAAATCGGTTAGAATCTCATTCATTTGCAGACGAATAAGCCTGCCCTCAGTGCCAAGTTCATTTAAGTAAGTAATAAGTTCATTTTTTATTTTAAGCACCATTTCAAATCGGTGAAGAACAAGTAAGAAATCGTTATATGTAACCGATTCTTCATACTCTAAAATACTCAGATTGGCAATACTTCGCCCTAGGACTGATTTATACTTTTCCAGCATTTGAATGGCCTGATTTGCCTTTGTTAGGATCACTGAAATATCTTTTAAGGCATAACGGAAGTTTCCTTGATAGAGGGTGATGACATTTCGTCTTTGGGAAATAGCAATGACAAGTGCTTTTGTCTGCCTAGCCACTCTTTCAGCAGTCCGGTGCCTCATACCTGTTTCTGATGCGGAAATGTCTGAATCCGGAACCAGTTGGGCATTCGCAATTAGAATCGTATTTCCTAATTCATTAAGGATAATCGCGCCATCCATTTTTGCTAACTCATATAGATAACTCGGCGAAAATGGACAATTAATTTGAAATCCTCCATCTACAATACTTTTAACTTTATCATTGTAACCAACTACGATTAGCCCGCCGGTATTTGCCCTAAGTACATTATCGATTCCTTCACGAATCGGTGTACCTGGGGCAATAAACTGTAAAACTTCGCTTACGGTTTGTTCACCTAGCTTTCTATTTTCCATATACTACACCCCCAACGCTGCTTTTAAAGCTTCAGCTACGGTAGAGACGCCGACTAATTCTACACCTTTCGGACTTTGCCAGCCCCCTAAATTATTAGCAGGTAAGATAACCCGTTCGAAACCCAATTTTGCCGCTTCCTGAACGCGTTGTTCAATTCTAGAGACCCTTCTTACCTCCCCAGTTAGCCCAACCTCACCTATAATACAATCTGTTGCCCTCGTAGGTTTATCCCGAAAGCTTGATGCAATACTTACGGCAATCGCTAAATCAATGGCTGGTTCATCTAATTTTACTCCACCTGCTACCTTAAGGTACGCGTCTTGATTCTGAAGCAGCATTCCCATTCGCTTCTCTAATACAGCCATTAATAATGGTACACGGTTATGGTCAATCCCCGTTGCCATTCTCCTTGGATTCCCAAAACTTGTTGGAGAAATTAAAGCTTGGATTTCAACCAGTACCGGCCGGGTGCCTTCCATTGACGCAACTACTGTTGATCCTGCAGCACCTTGTGATCTCTCTTCAAGAAAGATTTCCGATGGATTTGCCACTTCTTCTAGTCCAAATTCTTTCATTTCAAAAATTCCCATTTCATTTGTTGAGCCAAAACGATTTTTTACGGCACGCAGAATTCGATACGTATGGTGTCGTTCCCCTTCAAAGTAGAGGACGGTATCAACCATATGTTCGAGTAGTCTTGGACCGGCAATCGAGCCTTCCTTTGTTACATGACCAACAATGAAAATGGCAATCCCTTTGGTTTTTCCTATTCTCATTAACTCTGATGTACACTCACGGACCTGAGAAACACTACCAGGTGCAGATGTGACTTCCGGATGAAATATCGTTTGAATAGAATCAATAATAACAAAGCTTGGATTTGTACTTTCAATGTTTCGGCTAATTTCATCTAAATTTGTTTCAGAATAAACGAGGAGATTTTCAGATTTTATCCCTAATCTTTCTGCACGAAGCTTTGTTTGTCTCAAAGATTCCTCACCGGATATGTATAAAACCTGATTACCTTTATATGCAAGTTGAGATGACACCTGTAAAAGGAGGGTTGACTTACCGATACCAGGATCACCGCCAATTAGCACGAGCGAGCCCTTAACAACTCCTCCGCCTAAAACACGATTAAGCTCATGTAAATCGGTAAGAATCCTCGGTTCATCCAAAGATTCAATAGCTGTAATAGGAGTTGGTTTGGCTGATATTGCAGAGCCGCCACTAGAATGTGCAAAGGCACCTCTTCTATTCCCGCCAGTTACCTCAACTTCCTCCACCATCTTGTTCCATTCCCCACAACCAGGGCATTTTCCCATCCATTTAGGAGATTCATACCCGCACTCCTGACACATGAATTTCGTTTTACGTTTGGCCATTTCTATCTACCCCTGACTCTAAATACAAAAAGAGGTACACGGTCGAACTAGTATCGTGTACCCCTTTTAGTTGTTCGTTCATTTGAATAATAGTTATTTAGTCAGCGTCGTTTTTTCTGCTGTTCTAACTAAGAATTCACCATTATCTACATCAATAATAACATGCTGACCCGTTAATACTGTACCTTTTAACAGCTCCTCAGAGAGACGGTCTTCAATATGCTTTTGAATAGCCCTGCGTAATGGACGGGCACCGTACTCTGGGTCGTAGCCTTCTATAGAAATTTTTGCCTTCGCTGCTTCTGTTAATTCTAAAGAAATATGCTGCTCTTTAAGACGTTTCACTAACTGGTCAGACAGAAGCGTAACAATTTCTTCTAGATGCTTTCTCTCCAAAGCATGGAAGACAATAATTTCATCAATACGGTTTAAGAATTCTGGACGGAAGGCCTTTTTCAATTCTTCCATTACCTTACCCTTCATATCCTTATAATTCTGCTCGCCATCTTGAATATTAAAACCAACATACTTGTTACGTTTCAACGCTTCTGCTCCGACGTTAGAGGTCATAATCAGAACTGTATTGCGGAAATCAACGGTTCTACCTTTAGAATCTGTTAAACGACCATCCTCGAGAACTTGCAATAGAATATTAAATACATCTGGGTGTGCTTTTTCGATTTCATCAAGCAGGATAACGGAATACGGTTTTCTTCTTACTTTTTCCGTTAATTGACCGCCTTCTTCATAGCCCACATACCCAGGAGGAGATCCAACCAAACGAGAGGTGGAGTGCTTCTCCATGTATTCAGACATATCGATACGAATCATGGCGTCCTCATCACCAAACATTGCTTCTGCAAGTGCTCGTGCCAATTCGGTTTTCCCTACCCCTGTAGGCCCGAGGAATACAAAAGAGCCAATTGGACGTTTCGGATCCTTTAAGCCTGCTCGTGCACGACGAACCGCTTTGGAAACAGCCTTAACCGCTTCCTCTTGGCCAATTAACCGGGAATGCAGGATTTCCTCTAAATTAAGCAATTTAGCTGTTTCTGTTTGAGCGAGTTTTGAAACCGGTATACCAGTCCAGCTCGATACTACACTTGCAATATCTTCAACAGTAACTTCACTGTTTTCTTTTCCTTGTTTTTCTTTCCATGTTTTCTTGGTTTCTTCCAGCTGTTCGCGAAGTCGTTGTTCAGTATCCCTTAGCGAAGCAGCTTTTTCAAATTCTTGACTCTGAACAGCAGAATCCTTCTCTTTACGTACTTCATCAAGCTTAACTTCTAATTCTTTTAAATTGGGAGGAGTCGTATAAGAGCGTAAACGAACCTTTGAACCTGCTTCATCAATTAAGTCAATCGCTTTATCGGGCAGGAACCGGTCAGAAATATAGCGATCTGATAGCTTAACCGCAGCTTCAATTGCTGCATCCGTAATGGATACCCGGTGATGGGCTTCATAGCGATCTCGAAGACCCTCTAATATTTGGACAGACTCATCAGCTGTTGGCTCCTCAACACGGATCGGCTGAAAGCGGCGTTCTAACGCTGCGTCTTTTTCGATATATTTACGATACTCGTCAAGAGTAGTTGCACCGATACATTGCAGTTCTCCACGGGCCAAGGATGGTTTTAAGATATTAGAAGCATCAATGGCCCCTTCAGCTCCCCCGGCTCCAATCAATGTGTGTAATTCATCGATAAAGAGGATGATATTACCTGCCTGGCGAATTTCATCCATTACTTTTTTCAATCGATCTTCAAATTCTCCACGATATTTGGTACCAGCTACTACTGTTCCCATATCAAGGGTCATAACCCGCTTATCACGAAGAATTTCCGGAACTTCATTATTGACAATTTGTTGGGCAAGACCTTCCGCGATAGCCGTTTTACCAACACCAGGCTCGCCAATTAATACGGGGTTGTTTTTTGTACGGCGGCTTAACACTTCAATTACACGCTGAATTTCCTTACTTCTGCCAATAACAGGATCCAAACTTCCTTCTCTAGCAATAGAAGTTAGATCTCTTGCAAGACTGTCGAGGGTTGGGGTATTCGCACTTACTGATGCGCCTCCCTGATGCCCGCCTGATTCATTACTACCTAGTAATTGTAAAACCTGTTGTCGTGCTTTATTTAAGCTTACTCCGAGATTATTAAGAACTCTTGCAGCGACACCTTCTCCTTCACGGATTAAACCTAGGAGAATATGTTCAGTTCCAACATAAGAATGTCCTAATTTTCGAGCTTCATCCATCGATAATTCAATTACCTTTTTCGCTCTTGGTGTATAGTGGATCGTTTGGGATGCTTCTTGGCCTTTCCCGATTAACGATTCAACTTCCTTTTGGATCTTTTCAGAACCTAAACCTAGCCCATAAAGTGCTTTTGCAGCAATGCCTTCTCCTTCACGGACTAACCCTAATAAAATGTGTTCTGTCCCAATATTATTATGCCCAAGTCTAATTGCTTCCTCTTGTGCTAAAGCTAATACTTTTTGAGCTCTTTCAGTAAAACGGCCAAACATCATATTCCATTCCTCCTCACTATTTTTCTTGCTCCATTTTTAGTCGTTCTCGAATTAATGCTGCTCGTCTTATGTCTCTTTCATCTGGTCGTAAATGCCCTCCGGCATACTGCTGCAAAAAGCCAGGCTGTGTTAAAATCATTAGTTCATTCAATATATTCTTAGGTAAATCCTCAATGTACCCCATATCAATTCCTAAACGAACATCAGATAGGCACTTTGCAGCCTCTTTTGTTTCAATGACCCTGCAATTAGTTAACACCCCGTAAGATCGGAATACTCTATCTTCTAATTGTATGTTAGAAGTTTTGCGTAATGCTTCACGAGCGGACCTTTCTTGTGAAATTAACTGACTTACAACACCCTTAAGGTCTCGGCAAATATCTTCCTCTGATTTTCCTAATGTGATTTGATTGGAAATCTGAAATATATTTCCGAGTGCTTCACTCCCCTCACCATAGATCCCTCTTACAACCAATCCCAGTTGATTAATAGCAGGAATGATGCGATTAATTTGCTGTGTCAACATTAGACCAGGTAAGTGCATCATTACGGAAGCACGAAGTCCTGTTCCAACATTTGTAGGGCAGCTTGTTAGATAGCCATGCTTCTCATCAAAGCCAAAGTGAATGTGACTTTCAAGCCAATCATCTATTTCATTAGCTGCATCCAGCGCCTCTGTTAGTTGAAGCCCCGGAAACAGACACTGTATGCGAATGTGATCCTCTTCATTTAACATAATACTAACTTCTTCATTTTCGGTTAATAGAACTGCACCATAGGGCGATTCCTCTGCCAAGTTAGGACTAATCAAATGTTTTTCTACTAAAACTCTTTTTTGCAGCGGTTGTAATTCATCGATTTTCAGTAATTCGATTTGCCCGAACTTAGAGAAATTTGATTCACGGAGTATTTCTTCCATTTTTAAAATAACCGATTGTGCTTCTTCGTGAGAAAATAATGTTGGAAACTTAACGTTATCAAAGTTTCGGGCTAAACGGATTCGGGAACTAAGGACAATATCTGAGTCTGGTCCCTCCTCACTCATCCACGAGCTGACTGCTTGATTGATAAAGCGTTCAAGCGACACGTTATTCCCCTCCCTTATTGCTGTCTGATAAGTCTTTTTCGAGCATGCGAATTTCATCTCTTATCATAGCAGCCTTTTCAAATTCCTCTTGTTGGATTAAATCCTTTAATTCATTCTTAAGATTTTCAACCTGTTTTCTTAGTTGAATTCCTCCGCCAATTCTCTGCGGGATTTTGCCGCTATGGGACCAATTTCCGCTGTGAAGTCTTCTTAAGACTGGTGGAAGCTGTTCTTTAAATGTTTCATAGCAATGCGCACATCCGAAACGCCCAACTTTTATAAATTGTGGAAATGTCATCGAACATCCATTACATTGAAGAATTTCTTCTTGATGAAAGGTATTTTGATTTTGTTTCTGAACAGAAGGATCAATATTTAATAGACCTGCTAAAAGGTTATTAAAAGTAAAACCAGATCCTCCAGTAATCATAAACATCTCGCCCTTTTCTTGAGCACATTTTTCGCAAAGATTTACTTCGGTTTTTTCACCGTTGATGATTTTTGTAAAATGCAGTGCAGCAGGTCTTTGATTACAATCTTGGCAAATCATTACTCATTTCACCTCTCTAGCTGGTATAAATTATTTATATTTCAGTGATGTTAACATCGCTTTCAACATTCTGGCTCTTAATTCATCTCGGAATGGAAGATCAATATATAGAACAGAACGATCAATGACACTTAACATAATTTTTGCTTCTCGTTTTGTAATTATCTCCTCATGAACAAGTCTAAAAATAACATCTTCTGCTGTAGTTTGTGCAATACGAATATTAATGAGTGATAGCAAATGATCAATTAGATCGACTAAATCATGGGACTGGACCTTCATGATTCGAATATACCCGCCTCCACCGCGTTTACTTTCTACGATATACCCCCGCTCAATAGTAAACCGTGTATTAATAACATAATTGATTTGCGACGGGACACATTGAAATTTATCAGCAATTTCACTACGCTTTATTTCAACATGTTCCTTTTCACTCATTTCTAACACTTGCTTTAAATACTTTTCAATAATATCGGAGATGTTCCTCATCTTCCCACCCCCTTTTTGACTTTGACTATATTTGACTTTAATTATACTGAAAATTTTATGTAGTTGCAAACAACATGCTACTAATGATTTTCTCCATTTTTTGCAGGCACGAAACCTGTTAAATATGTTTTTAGGAAATTAGTTGTGGTTTGGAATTGGGGTTGGGGGTTGGTTTACCATCTATCTTAGAAAGACCCGTTGAAGGAAACAGGTTACACCACAAGGTTCAATTCTCCGACTATTGTTCCCTCTTTCAGTAAAAACGTCATCGGTCGGGCACGATTCTCTGGCTATCGTTCCCTCTTTCAATAAAAACACCACCGCTCGGGCACGACTCTCCGACTATCGTTTCCTCTTTCAATAAAAATATCGCCTCTCGGGCACGATTCTCCTATAATCCGTTACCTCACTATTTTTTCCAAACAACACAAAAAAACACAACCTTCATTCGGTTGTGTTTCGTTTTGCCTGGCAACGTCCTACTCTCACAGGGACAAAGTCCCAACTACCATCGGCGCAAAGAAGCTTAACTTCCGTGTTCGGTATGGGAACGGGT
>NZ_FNHN01000017.1 GCF_900103525.1 Bacillus sp. OK048 | reverse complement strand
GCTGACTGATACTAATCGTTCGAGGACTTAACCAATTTTTAAAGCGAACTCTGTTTTACAACTTCTTCTGCATTATCTAGTTTTGAGGGAATGAATCCTCAATTCTTATAAATGTCTGGTAACAATGGCAAGAAGGTCACACCCGTTCCCATACCGAACACGGAAGTTAAGCTTCTTTGCGCCGATGGTAGTTGGAACTTTGTTCCTGTGAGAGTAGGACGTTGCCAGGCATAGCCCCTTTGGGGCTTTTATTTTCGCGTTTTTTAAATGAGGCCCCTTGGTCAAGCGGTTAAGACACCTCCCTTTCACGGAGGTAACACGGGTTCGAGTCCCGTAGGGGTCACCATGGAGGATTAGCTCAGCTGGGAGAGCATCTGCCTTACAAGCAGAGGGTCGGCGGTTCGATCCCGTCATCCTCCACCATGATCAAAATAGTTTCTTTTTTATTATCGCGGGGTGGAGCAGTCTGGTAGCTCGTCGGGCTCATAACCCGAAGGTCGCAGGTTCAAATCCTGTCCCCGCAACCAATTAAATTACAGGGTTTAAGTGGTTAAACCTCAACTATATTATTTTGGCGGTTGTGGCGAAGTGGTTAACGCACCTGATTGTGGTTCAGGCATTCGTGGGTTCGATTCCCATCAGCCGCCCCATTTATATTTTACATATTGGGCTATAGCCAAGCGGTAAGGCATCGCACTTTGACTGCGACATGCGTTGGTTCAAATCCAGCTAGCCCAGCCAATTTTCTTTTATTGCGGGTGTAGTTTAGTGGTAAAACCTCAGCCTTCCAAGCTGATGATGTGAGTTCGATTCTCATCACCCGCTCCATTAGGGCCTATAGCTCAGCTGGTTAGAGCGCACGCCTGATAAGCGTGAGGTCGATGGTTCGAGTCCATTTAGGCCCATAATATTTTAAAAGAGTGATTGCTAATAATAGCAGTCACTCTTTTTTGGCTTTTTTTGCAAGTGTAGTTACAATAAGAGTGAGGGTACAGTACGACATTATTCGAAAGTAAAAAAGGAGAATGATTATGAGTCTTACTAATTCAACCATTGAAACCATGAAGAAACGCCAGTCGGTTAGAACGTTTGATAATCAATACATAACAGAAACCCATTATAAAAAAATAAGAGAATACATAATCACAGAAGAAAACTTAGTTGGACCATTTGGAAATAAAGGAAAACTTGAGCTTATTCAAGTAACTAATAATGTAAGTGATAAAGGCATAAAGCTAGGTACATATGGATTTATTAAAAATCCACAAGGATATTTAGTTGGTGTCACTGAAAATAGTAAATATAAACTAGTTGAGTTTGCTTATGTCTTTCAAAAACTGGTTTTATTTTTAACCGAGTTGGGGATAGGTGCATGCTGGATGGGAGGCACCTTTAACCGAAATTCATTTGAACAGGAAATCCAGCTTGGGGAAGGAGAATTCATCCCCTGTATCACTCCATTCGGCTACCCAAATCAAAAACAACGTGTTTTCGATAAAGCTCTCCGATATGTTGTAAGGGCAGACAATAAGAAGCCTTGGGATAAGCTTTTTTATGATTCAACATTCGAAGTACCCCTAAATAAAGAAAAAGCGGGTTCAATAGAAATACCTATTGAGATGGTAAGGCTAGGACCTTCTGCTTCCAATAAACAACCATGGAGACTTGTATTATCTACAGATCGTAAAGTCTGTCATTTTTATATTGAGCATACACCGAATTATAGTTCAAAATTAGGATATGATATGCAGCTCTTGGATATGGGAATCGCCATGTGTCAGTTTGAATTAGCCTGCAAGGAATTGAATATTGAAGGTGGTTGGATAGTTGAAAATCCTAATATAGGGCTCCCTAATATGCAAACAGAGTATTTAGTCAGCTGGAATACTTTATAAAAATAGCTATAAAATGCAACTAATCAAACGTTTGTAAATTAAGTTATAGGAAAAATATCTAGGCCTTCACCAGCTCAACTTTTCTTTTTTCAATGTCCATTGCCGATACAATATAGGCAAATCCATTCATTAATAAGTAAATAACATTGGATTGAGCTCGTTCCGTTTCTCCTAAATAAGTATTTAAGATCATAACGACAGAGAACAATACAACAAAGAATAGAGCGATTTTATTATAGATTACCATGCGAACAACTCCTTTTTTAGGATACTTATTTAATATTATTTACTTTGTGTTGAACTTATGCAGGACATGATGTAATTGGTGAAGATATTCCGTTTAACCATAATGATAGACAAATTGGGGGAAATTTAAGCAAAGGTACTAGTCCGTTTCTTAGATTAGTAACAAAAGTATAGTGAATGGGGGAATCCCAATGGTGAAGATACTTATTCTTGGTGGCAGCGGTCTTGTTGGAAGAGCGTTAATCAATGAATTAAATGAGGGGCATGACGTGTATGGAACGTTTGCTTCTTCGGTAATAACAAGCCTGCCTGGTGATAAGCAATTCCAGTTGGAAGTTCAGGAAATTGGTAAACTAGTTGAAATTGTATCTTTGATTCAACCTGATATAGTCATTTCTTGCCTTAGAGGGGAGTTTGACCACCAGCTCAAGTTTCATAAAAGAATAGCTGAGGTGTTACGAAATACCAAGAGTAGACTGTATTTCTTTTCTACAACGAATGTATTCGATGGCGATTTTTCAAAATCGCACGTAGAAACAGATCCGCCTATTGCCGAATCGGATTATGGGAAGTTTAAAATAGAATGTGAAAAGATGTTAAAAGATATTTTAGCTGACAGAGCAATTATCCTCCGTATTCCAGCAATATGGGGTAAAAATTCTCGAAGATGGAACTTAATTCAAGAAAGTATTAAAAATAATAAAAGTATAGATGTCTACAGCAATTTGATATGCAATAATCTTTTAGATGTCGACCTAGCAAGACAACTGCGGTTTATCATTGAAAATAACCTCAAAGGAATATTCCACATGGGTTCAGCGGATACGATGTCTCAGAGCCAATTTTTCGAACAAATTCTAAGTAAATTAGGGGACAATCTTGATCTTCTTCAATATAGCTTGTTTGAAGACAATAGCCAGACTTATTATTTTATGCTAAATACGAATCGAAATGATCTTCCTGAATCCCTTAAAAGTACAAATAAAGATATTATTTCATACCTTCTAGGATAATGGTGCCAATGCAGCAACTGGTGGTTTATTGAAGGGGTCAAAGAAGTATTTAATAATGAATGAGTATGAAAAATGTAGCCCCCATACTGTATTTTCATATTGGATAGAAAAGTCTATTTTGTGTTATTTATAATGTTTAGAAGGGGCCATCGGTTAGATGGTCTATTTTTTACTTCTTAAAAAAGAACCTGCCCCATGTTGGACAGGTTCTTTAGAAAAAACTTAAATGAAGAGTTCAACCTTCGTAGCTTTTAGTACATTTTGAAGTGCTGACATTTCTTCATCGTTTAAAGGGACCAATGGTAAGCGGACATCGCCCACTTGAACTCCCTGCATATTTAATGCAGCCTTTACCGATGTAGGGTTTGGTGTTGCAAATAAGGCTTTCATTAGAGGAAGCAGCCTTCGATGCGAGGCAGCAGCTTCTTGTACACGTCCATTTTTAAATAAGGTAACCATTTCCTGCATGTCATTTCCGATGATATGGGAGGATACGGAAACAACTCCAGCACCACCTATGGATAGAATAGGTAACGTTAATCCATCATCACCGCTATACAAAGTGAAATCGGCTGGTGTGTGGCTGATGATTTCCGCTGCCGCATCTAAATCACCGCTTGCTTCTTTTAAAGCCACAATATTACTAATTTTTGAAAGGCGGACAGTGGTCTCAACTGACATGTTTACGGCGCTGCGCCCGGGAATATTATACAGCATTACTGGTAAGGAAGTGGCTTCAGCTATTGCCTTAAAGTGCTGATACATTCCTTCTTGGGATGGCTTATTATAGTATGGAGTTACGAGCATAATCCCATCAACGCCTGCTTCTTCAGCCTGTTTCGTTAACCGGATAGACGCCCTGGTGTTATTGGAACCAGTTCCAGCAATAACTGGAACTCTGCCTGCAACGACTTCAACAACAAATGTAAATAATGAAACTTTTTCCTCTGTAGATAATGTAGGTGACTCTCCAGTGGTTCCTGCAACGACTAATCCATCCGTACCATTCTCAATTAAGTAGTTTACTAGTGTTCTTGTTGCGTTATAATCAACTTCTCCATGCTGATCAAATGGTGTCACCATAGCTGTTAATACTTGGCCGAAATTCATGAAATTCACCCTTTATATCATTTTTTTTGAAAATTAGAGGTGGAACAGGCCAATCAAAAGTAAACGCAAAAAAGCAGCAACGAGGGTCGCTGCTGCAGTAGAAACATAATAAAGTACAGTTTCCGTGCGTAAGATAGCCCTCCATATAGTTTCCTATATGACAGTTCTGTATTTCTTCAATAGCAGAACCAGCGTCAGGACAAATGAGATCCCATCAGCTTCGGCAAATTCCCCTTTCCACAATCATCCCAGGATCCTCACTATCCTCCAACTGCGTACTAATGGTCTTTGCACCTCTATCCTACTTCAAAGGTAATGAAGTAAGAAAATATTTAATTATAAATAAATATAACAGAAAATTCATTCTAATACAAGTGTGAGGTAGTGTGAAAATGCGGTGACAATGCGGTGCCTGTCACCGCTCGTGGACACTGTCCACCCCAGGCGGACAGTCAAGTTTCTCTTTTTATCCATAAACCAGCTTTATTTCATCTTTTTGATGAAGACTACTTTTAGGTAGTTGGATTCTGGGTAGTGTTTGTTGGTTCTGAAGTCTTCAGGTAGTGAGAATTCTTCCATTATTCTATAGCGCTTGTTTGATTCCTTAAAAGCTGTATCGATGAATCCTTTAAATTTATCCATCCCAAAGGAGCTGGCATTGGTTGATGCTAGGATTATTCCGTTGTCCTCTGTAATCGAAATAGCCTCCTTTAAAAGGTTTTTATAATCTTTTTCAGCACTAAAGACAAACTTCTTTGATCTTGCAAAACTTGGAGGATCGAGAATCACCACATCAAACAAAAGACCTTTTTTCACCGCATATTTGAAGTAGTTGAATACATCTTCAACAATGATATCTTGAGCACCATCATCGATTTCATTCACACGAAATTGCTCAACTGTTTTACTTTTGCTTCGATTTGCGAGGTCAACGCTGGTCGTCTTCGTTGCCCCTCCTAAGGCAGAAAATACGGAAAACACACCTGTATAGGAGAAGGTATTTAATACGCGTTTTCCTTTTGAATATACATCTCGTAACGTTCTTCTAACATCCCTTTGATCTAAGAAGACGCCGACCATGGCACTGTCATTTAAATAAACGGCGATAGTAACACCATTCTCTTTCACAAGGATGGGGAACTCTCCGCGTTCACCAGCGACGAAGTCATCCTCCTCAATGTATTTACCACTTTCATCAAACCGCTTTTTCTGATAAATACCTTTATACTCCACCAGTTCCTTCAATGAATCTATGATAAACTCCCGGAAATGATAAATGCCTTTACTGTACCAGGTAAGCAAGTAATAACCATCAAAATAATCGATCGTTAAACCGCCGATTCCATCGCCTTCACCGTTAAAGACGCGAAATGCAGTGGTTTCAGAACTCTTATAAAAAGATTCTCTCTGACTAAAGGCAGCCTTTAAGGTCGTTTCAAAGAAATGATGATTGAACTGTTCTTTTTCTTTTCGACTGAGCACCCAGCCGAGTCCTTTGTTTTGCTTTCCATAATAGCCTTTGGCAATAAAGTGGTTTTGTTCATCAACAAGCTTTATCGTACTACCTTCCTCATCAAGAGCATTAGCATTAAGTATACTATCCTTGGTAATAAGCGGATAACCGTTCTTAAATTTATTTACGAATTTTGATTTCACCTGTAAACTAACTTCCGTTTTCATCTTTTCATCCTATCTAATGTATTTATATCCACAATAACATTGTAAACAAACTTCCGGTGCCTGTCACCGTCCGTGGACAGTGTCCACCCCAGGCGGACACTTTTACTTTACTTCATTGGTACCGGCTGTTAAGGATGTGTCTATAGGTCTTTTGCCATTCTGCAATTCTGAAAGGGTCAAACCGAAGTTCATTTGCAGATGGGGATAATCTTTAAATTGTTCCCAGTCGCCACCCCATTCAAACCCTAAAGCTTTTGCCAGTTCAACTACTTCGTTCCAATCGCTTTTTCCATTCTGATTCCCGTCATATTGCATATCCCAAATGACATCTTCACTTGGAGTCTTGATTGCAAAATCCACAGCCAAACCAAAGTTATGAAAGGATTCTCCACCTTTGGCATGGGTAACAATACTTCCTTCCGCAGTACGGCCTTTTTCATAAAGTCGATCCTGATCTTCAGCACTGCGGAAACCATCCGTAATCATAATTACAATTCCCTTCACAGCTGCATGCTGGATTAATTGGTCGGACCGTTCCCTCACAATCGGATGGAGTTCGGTTGGCAAGGAAATATTTTGTTTCATAGACAACCCCGTAAAAGGGTTTGTCTCCATATGGTTGAGGAAAATGAATAAAACAATTATAACCAGAAAAAACGGAATGAATGCTCTAAATTTACTTTTCAATATAAAAAATCCTTTCCTATCGATAATCTTCCTATGTACTAGACGATAAAGATAGAATCATTGTTTCATCCTAATTTTGGTCATTTATCATTATGTCAGAATTGTGACTATAAAGCCTATACCATGTAGTAATATTTCTTCATACATGACAAATATAACTTGTGACAACGTATTCACTTACGTAAAGTTTAACTTGTTACAATACTACTATATTAAAATATTGTCTATATATATGAAGAATTTTGATGAAAGAAGTGGATAAAATGAACAAGCCAAAAATTGCATGGATTACAGATACGACCGCATCACTAAGCAAAGAATTTATTGAGCAACATCATATACATGTAATTCCCCTGCACGTAGTAATCAATGATATATTTTATAAAGAAACAATTGATATTACCCAAGAAGATTTCTATAACCGAATGAAAAATGAACCAGGAAAATTCCAGACATCACAACCGAATATTGGTGAAATCGTAGAGCTTTATGAAAGGCTAAAAGCTGACTATGACTTTGGTATCGCCATTCACGCTTCTAGTACATTAACCGGCACGTATCAAACCTCTGTTATGGCTGCAGAAATGGCTGGATTTAAAGTGTTTGCGATTGATTCACAAACAGGTTCATATCCATTATCCTATTTAGTCAAAAAGGGCATGGAACTAGTTGAACTGGGACTAGACATCAGTGAGGTTGTTTCACAATTAAGCAGCTTACGTGACCATACTCGTTTATATTTGATTCCATCAAACCTTGATCAGCTTCATAAAAGCGGCAGGGTGTCTGGAGGTCAAAAAATACTTGCATCGCTATTTAATATCAAGCCCATTTTATCCATTGAAGATGGAGGGGCAGCGAAGATTAAAGATAAAGTTCGAACCGAAAAGAAGGCATTTGCTTGGCTGGTGGATCATTTAAAGGCTGACCTTGAAACGAAAAAGGTTCAGAAAGTGGCTATAGTCCATGCGAATGATCAAAAAAAGGCTACTGTTCTTCAACAAGTAATAAACGATACATTTCCTGCTATAGAGACAGAGCTACTAATGCTAATTACCGTTGCAGGTGTGCATACGGGTGTCGGAACGCTAGGACTTTCATGGGTTAACGAATAATCTTAAAAAGGAAGAGACACCAAATCCAATAGGAAATGGTGTCTCTTGGTATTATGAAGGTATTCATTCAAAATTTTCATCGGCCCGGGATGGTTAATACCATTGCAGGTCATTCATCTTCTGTATAAGCTTCCGTTGTCGTATCCCTGCACTCCCAGCATTCACATCTATTTCTCTCCATGATCGATAATTCTGTTCCACAAGAAATGCAGACATCCATAAGGACAGATTCCCCTTTCTTTGTGAAATTTTTTGTTTAGAATATATATATTCAAGAAGGGAAAATATTAGTACAACTAAAAAATGAGCTTATAAAAAAGATCCAGTTTTTCTTAAGGGTTCCGTTGTCTAACGCAAACATTAAAAAGGAATTTTTTACCGTTTAAAATGAATAGTTAATTATTGAATTAATGAGAGGGAGAGATTAAATGTTTCCAATATTAGAGACAGAACGACTAATATTAAGAGAACTAACTAAAAAAGATGCAGAAGGTATTTTTGCTTGTTTTTCTAACGACAATGTAACACGTTATTATGGACAAGAAACATTAGAAAATATAGAACAAGCAGAGAAATTCGTTGATTTTTTTTCGAAAAGCTACATTGAAAAAAGAGGCATACGGTGGGGAATTGAAAGAATCGGGACAAAAGGTATTATTGGAACAATTGGCTTTAATGCTTGGTCTCCTAAACATAAAAGAGCAGAAATAGGTTACGAAATTCATCCAGAGCATTGGAGAAAAGGATACACTTTTGAAGCAGTATCTAAAGTTCTTTCATATGGTTTTGATGTTATGGATTTAACCCGAATAGGTGCCGTTGTTTTTATTGACAATGATGCATCTAATAAATTATTAACTAAAATTGGCTTTCAAAAAGAGGGAGTTTTGAAGAAATATATGTATCAAAATGGTGTAGCAAATGATACTTATGTCTATTCATTACTTAAGAATAATAAGTAACTATTCTTCTTTAGCAAACGGGTGCCGTACTCCAAGAAGGATGTATGGCATTTCTTATTGATGTAACGAAGCATGATAGTTCAATTAGCTAAGTCGTATTTTTTGTTTAACCTTTAGAAGACATGCTCATAAATAGGTAACTAACGTATATTGATGATAACCACCTTTTTAGGAGAGATGTGTTTTGTACTACTATAATAATCCGTATTGGAACCACTTCAAGAACGGTTATACCAATGCCACGCAATATCTATATCCAACCACCGGAAGTCCAAACTGGTATAGAAATAATCGTTGTGCAACTAGGGTTAAATCTTTTTCCAAAGAGGAAGCAGCAGCGATCGCTTTACTTTTAGGCATTGATTTTAATAAAAGCAAGTTTGATTTAGAGGAGTTTTGGATGGGAGTAAATACAGAGCTTGAACATGGGAAAATATCCAGCCCAACTAATGTTACAGGTGATGATCCTATTATTACTGGGAAAATTGCACTGGCACATCTTAACGAGTTTCCTGATTACTACAAAAGATTAAAGGTACTTGAGGAAGAAGCAAAAGCCTATTGGAATAAATGATTTAATTTGATACCTAAATGATAAAAATAGCTTATATTTGTAAGCGAGTTTGTGAAGAAATGTACTTAAACAAACGGATGCGTTAATCCAGGAAGGGATTAACGCTCTTTTTGTGGAATTACTTGAACTAACGCAGCAGGATAGTTTGAAAAATTGGAAAAATGTGAAACCTTTTTATTCGTCAATTGTGTGAAGAATAAATGATGTTTTGAAAAATTGTGTTTGTTGATGTAAAGACAATTGAAAAATACATTTTGATAAGTTTTTCGTTAGGGGAATAGTAAAGGAGTTGAAGAGGATGTCAAATTCTTGGAAAAGACCTAAAATTAAAATATTGAAAACGAAGAGTGAGTGGTTCTGGGATATAATTGGGTATTCATTCTATTTAGGCTCGTTAATCTTTTTAATCTACAATTGGAATAGGCTTCCTGACGAAGTTCCAGCTCATTACAATGCTTTGGGTGAAGTTGATCGTTGGGGTTCAAAAATGGAACTTCTTATATTTCCGATAGTAGGTGCATTTATTGCAGTTTTAATGCAATTGTTAGAAAAATTCCCAGAATCACATAATTATCCAGAACGATTAAATAAAAAGAATGCTAAAGAGTTCTACTTAATAAGCCGAAAACTGGTAAATCAATTAAAAAATATTTGTCTAATCACCTTTGTTTTAATCTTAATTGAATCAGTTTCAATTGCATTAGGCTGGGAAAACAGATTTGGGGTATGGTTTCTACCAATTGCAATATTAAGTGCGTTTATCCCGATTATATTAGGAATAATTAAGCAAAAAAAGATTAGATAAATATCATCATAGTGAGATACAAATCTGTATACCATTGTGAAATCCTGTACTTAAAGTAACGGATAGTTGAACAAACAAATATGATAAAATATGAATTCAGTGACTTATAAGGAAGGTGATATTATGATAGTAACTCAACAATGGAATCAAGAAGATAGTGAATACATTCGAAAAAAAGTAATTGAACATAATCTTTCTAAACTGCCTGATGATGTAAAACATCCAGTCAAAAATATTAGCTTTATTCTTAGGGATGAAGGAGGAGAAATTTTAGGGGGCATAACAGGAACAATTATTTGGTACAACTTACATATTGATTTCTTATGGGTTGATGAGTCGCTTAGGGGTAAAGGATGCGGGAAAGAGTTATTACTAAAGATAGAGAATTTTGCAAGAGAAAATAATTGCAAACTAATTCAACTCGATACATTTAGCTTTCAAGCACCTAATTTTTATCAAAAGTATGGTTATGAAATAGTTGGTGTGATAGAAGAACATCCAATTAAAGAAAATCAGCAGTATTACCTGAAAAAGAAATTAACTTATTGATAAACCTTATTGTTCTATACGGGTGGTGATACTTCAATAACGAAGCATCGCTTTTTCTTCTTCAATTAATAGGTGCGTTGATCCAAGAAGGATTAATGCACCTTTTTGTTGGAGGTATTCAACTAAGGATTGTTAATTAGTTGGCAAAATGAGGAGAATGGATCAAATGACTAAAGAAATGTTTGTGCAAATAAGTGATTGTAATTTATATGCTAAATTAGTGGGAGAAAATAACGGAAAACCAACAGTTGTAATGGACGCTGGATATGGAGATTTTTCCAAGGCATGGGATTCAGTAATTGGGGATATTTCAATGCTAACTAACGTTTTAATTTATGATAGAGCAGGACTTGGGAAAAGTGAAAAAGGTTCGAAACCTAGAACCAGTCGTGAGATGGTAAGAGAATTGAAGGAACTTCTTATTGAAGCCAAGATTAAACCTCCCTACATATTAGTAGGTCATTCATTTGGTGGAGTTAATATGCGAATGTTTGCAACTGAATATCAAAATGAAGTTTGTGGACTTGTCTTGGTTGACTCTACGCCTGAAGATTACAGAGAAAGATTTCTCCCAACGATGTCACAAGATTTTCAACAAGCATACAACAAGCAATTCGTTTATGAAGGCAATTATGATGAATTTATGGAAAGCCTAAAGCAGTTAAAAGAAACGAGACTTAAATTAAATGTACCACTAATTGTACTTTCAGCTGGTAAGAAAGCTCATTATTCAAAGAAATCACAAGAGTTATGGGATGAAATGCAGAGAGAGATTCTTGAAATATCCTCTAATGGTGAATTGGTGATTGCTGAAAAGAGTGCTCATTATATACAAAATGATGAACCAGAAGTGGTAGTCAGTGCGATAAAAAAGCTGATTGACATTGTTTAAGATTAGATTGTGAAGGATTGTACTTAAACTATTGGGTTGCAATAGTGAAATAAGGAGTTGGTGGGACGACGGCTCCTACTGTTTATTGAAGTGTAGAGGCAGTTACAGCAGGATTGTTTAACAAGGAGGAGTTTGAGATTAAAGTTAATCAAACGGATTTTTGTATCCGAAATTTACGGTATATTATTAGGTCTGCAAAAAACGAAGATGCAAAGAATTTGTCAGAAGTAAGATTGCAGATAGATGGCGAAACAGAAAATATGGACAGAGAAAAAGGTGAAGCATATATAGATGAATTAGGTTTTAAACAGATCATTAAAAATGATACAGAAAGTGAAAATAACCTATTTTTAGTCGCTGATGTTAATGAAAGAATTGTAGGATTTTCAAGGTGCGAAGGTAATAATTTGAAAAGAACTTCTCATAAGGTGGAATTTGGAGTCTGTGTATTACAAGAATATTGGGGATATGGAATTGGACAAAACCTACTTAAGGAATCTATTCGTTGGGCAGATGCAAATCAGATTAAGAAAGTAGTTTTAAATGTACTTGAAACTAATGAGAAGGCTATAAAGCTGTATAAAAAATATGGCTTTGAGGTGGAAGGCATTTTAAAAAAGGACAAAGTTTTATCTGATGGAAATTACTATAGTACCGTTTTGATGGGACGATTTAAACAAGATATTTCAACAAGTTATTAAAGTAACGGTGCTTTACTTCAATATCGATATTCAGCGATCTGGCGCTTTAATTGAGCAAGGATCACAAAGTTATCAAACACCTTGATAAAGGGTTGATTCAATTGAATTTAGAAAAAGCGTGTTTTGATCTTTTCAAAACAGGCTTTTTCTATTTGTTCTTTTATCAAGGTTTAGAAAGTTAATTTAATCAAACTTTATTTTAAACCTACACTTGAAATGTTTTCCAACAGGTGTTATACTCTTATATAAGACCAGTACACAATAACACCATAAATGGAAGGAGGACCTCATGAAGTCAGATCTGGATAGTAACCGTCCCATTTATCTGCAAATTAAAGAGACCATTGAAGAGGATATTCTTTACGGGAGGCTAGCACCTGAAGAACAGATACCCTCAAACAGCCAGCTTGTCAGCCATTACAACATAAATCCCGTCACCGTACTGAAAGGGATTAACCTTCTGGTGGATGAGGGAATTATTTTTAAAAAGCGCGGGCTTGGAATGTTTGTAAGCCTTGATGCACCTGAAAAGCTTAAAAGACGCTTTTCACAGGCATTTTTCCAGGAACAGGTAGAGCCTCTTACGGCCCTGGCAAAACCCCTCGGTTTTACCCTTCGGGAGATTCATGAAATGATCGATAGTGCGTGGAAAGGAGAAAAAAATGATTAATCTTGAAAATGTATCGCTTAAATACGGAAATACCCTTGCACTCAATAATATAAGTTTAAACCTTCCCGAGCAGGCAATCTGCGGGCTGATTGGCAGGAACGGTGCAGGAAAGTCCTCACTTTTGTCGCTGCTCAGCGCCTACCGCAGACCAACCACAGGAACAATAACCATATCGGGCGAAAATCCTTATGAAAACAAGAACATAATGCCACAAATCGCCTATATTGATGACAATCAGAGTGAAGCGGAAAATGCCTTACATGTAAAAGACCTGTTTAAAATAACGGCTGCGCTCCGTCCTAACTGGGATGCGGCCTATGCAGAAAAACTTATAAAACTGTTTGAAATACCGATGAAGAAAACAATGGGAGCCTTAAGTCACGGTATGCGTTCAGCAGTACATGTGATTATCGGGTTAGCAGGACAGACGCCGATTACCATTTATGACGAAGCATATCTTGGCATGGATGCCGCCGTACGCAAGCTGTTTATCAGCGAACTTTTATCAGACTACACACAGAGGCCTAAGCTTATTCTGTTTTCAACGCACTTTATCAATGAGATGGAGGGGCTTTTCAGCGAAGCGATAATTATTAACAAGGGACAGATAATTGCACACGACGACTGTGATACCCTGCGTTCAAAAGGAACAGCCGTAACAGGAGTCAGTGAAGCCGTAGACAGCTTCATTAACGGTCGTGAAATCTTGTTGCAACGAACCTTAGGTCGGCAGAAAGAGGCTGTATTGTTCGGGGAGTTGTCAGAAAAGGACCGGCTTGTTGCCGCAAACGCAGGTCTTGAATTCTCTCAGCCCTCGCTGCAGGATTTATTCATCTACATGACCGAAAAAGGAGGAAAAGAATAATGGTGAAAAAAGCTTTGAAGCTTCTGCTATCAACACAGGCTAAGGCCACATGTTGGTTTTTAGGCATCTATGCCTTGACAATGGCTATCGTTCTTATAGTATTTTCTTATGTAAAAATAGATGATACTTCATGGATACGGGAAACCATCATATATGCACCTAAAATATACCTTCTGGTAATGGGAATTGTATATCCACTGGTTGCAACAAAACTATATGTATCAAGGGGCCTGACCAGAAAACAGTTCTTTTGGGCCTATACTGGAGCTATAAGCATTGTATCGCTGTTTCTTCTCATACCGATTTTAGCTTCAATCATTTACTTTGAAAACATTTCACTGTTGTCTGCAATTACACATTATCTGCATATGCCGCTGTATTTTCTCATAGGCTGGAGTTCTGTGGTGGGTTTTCAATTCCTTAAATGGCATATGGCGATATTTGGGGTTTTAGGTGCTGTAGTGATGTTTCATGCCATAACTACTGTACCTGGACTTCTTGCTTTATCCGAACTAGCAGTTTTAGGATCAGTGATACTGTTATTAGCTGCAGTGTTACTAATTCTGCCGCGCATCATTTCTCAAATTCCGTTGAAAGTCTAAAGCGGTTTAACGAGGCGGGAGGCGTCTTCCGTCTTATTTTTTATACGAATTAATAGTAAATAAACCAATTTATACATTCTTTTGAATGAATTCTGGAGAGAAGATGCCATTAATATTGCTAATTCAATCATAGATACGTCAAATATAGAACAATATTTTAATTAGAAAACGTTTTAGTTTGTGAACAATAGTACTTAAAGTCGGGTGCGGTAGTCCAAGAAGGATTATCGCTTATTTTTGTTGAAGTTATTAAGCTAACGAGCAGGTATCTTTAAGAAGAAGTGCCGTTTTATTGAAGTAGAACAGAAGAGTTATATAAAAAATATATTATTAATTAGAGGAGAGGATTTTTTTGATTAGTCTATTAGAAAACATATTTCAAATAACAGCAATAATACTATTCCTATGTTCATTCTATTATTATAGACATTTTAAGAAAATTAAAAGAGAAAGAAAGTTAACCTTATTCGAACTTTCAATTTATATCATAACTCAAGTTGCAATTTATCTGTGTGCAGGTAGTTACCTACTTCTGTTTTTGGATAGGAATTTTGGATAGAAATTATTAAAAAAACGGGGGAGAAATATTGAGTGAAAAAAGGAAGTTACTATTCAGAATTTCAATAGGATTGAATATATTACTAGTCGCAATTGTAGCTTGGGGAATTATAAAAATGAACTTCGTAAAGGAGCAAGTTCTAGTTACAGAAGTCCAAAATAATTTAGTAGAATTAGAAGGCTTGATTGCTAACCAGATTGATGAAAATTGGTCTGAACCTAACTTGGTTACAACTGAATTAGGCGATATATTAAATGGAATTTGGCTTGGCATGACTACTGGAAAGCAATTAGGAATGCTTTCTAAAAGTGACAAGATAATTCTTGAAGATTTGTATTCCAAGTTAAATCAATTTCCTAATGATGAATTATATAGCTTTGCTGATTTAACCGAAAAGGATGAACAGAACTTTGAAGACTTACGAAAAGCACTTCGTGAAGTTGGATTAGGATTAAATATAACTATAAGTGCCAAAATGGATTCTTTCATGAGCCAAGCAGAGGCATTAAATGAAAAGCTTGAATCCTCAATAAATAATTAACAATATGCTTGATTTTGTGCTAACAGGTGCTTTAACTGAATAAGACATTATAAAAAACGCTCTGAGTTTTTTTCGCTCTGAGTGTTTTTTTTGCCAATTGTAATGTTATTTACATTGGTAATTCGATGGAAAATTCTTTTTCCATTTTGCCTTCTAAATGAGTTTTTGTACTTTAAAACTGAACTACTTAAACAAACTTGTGAGGTCTATTTCCAGAGACCCTTTTATGTGGGAAAGTCAATTCGTGAATAAGTTACAACTTTTCGTATCAACTTAAGAAATATACAAATTAGAAGAAGGTGTATTACGGCGAAAATTTGTTATCGGTCATTCACCATCATTTCTTTAAGCATGGCATTATTACTAATGTCATCCTGTAGTCAATTACAAAGAAAAGAGGAATACAATAAGAATAAAACTCCTCGTGAAGTTTTAGGTTTCTACACAGAAAAGGAAGGAACGTATCCAGGGTCTCAACCGACAGTTAACTCGCATTTCAACAGTTTAAGCATTATTGCACCCTTTTGGTATAAGCTTGATGATAAACGTCCAGGATGTCTTATAGATTCCGTTAAAGCAGATCATAAGAGAAAGATTATTCAGAGTGCTCATGAAAATCATCTCAAGGTATATATGGTTGTACATAATCTCTTTTATGAAACCGTGGAGAAGGGCAAGCAGGTAGCGAGGAATGTACTCATTAACGATAGTAACCGCAATGTTTTCATTCAGAACTTACGCAATGAAATGAATCAGTTTAAATATGACGGTATAAATATTGATATGGAAAATTTGAATTTGACTGACCGGGATTCCTTTAGTCTGATGATAAAAAAATTGTCTAATGCTTTGCACCGTGATGGAAAAGTAGTTACTGTTTCAGTCCCGGCAAACACAGGTGATTCCCGTGCTAATCCCTGGTCACCGTGGTTTGATTACGAAAAACTCGGTCTATATTCAGATGGGTTAATGATTATAACATACGATGAACACAATCCCAGAACAAAGCCCGGGTCAACAGCATCAGTCGATTGGACAGAAGCAACGATTCATTATGCTTTGAAACAGGGAGTACTACCTTCAAAAATTTTACTCGGTATCGCAGGATATGGATGGGACTGGGATACAACAACAGACAAAGCCGTTTATAGCTCCTATGCACAGTTAATGGATCAGAAAAAAAAATATAAAGCTAAAGTTGTATGGGACTCCCGTTCGCAAACACCTCATTTCAGCTACGTAGATAAAGATCAACATAGCCACCAGGTATGGTTTGAGAATAGCCATAGTCTGCGGTTTAAGCTAAACCTTGTAGAAAAATATAACTTACGGGGAATCGGTATTTGGCGGCTCGGTTTGGAAGACCCAATGTACTGGACGATTATACCCGAGAAAATAAAAGTAAAAAAGTGATGGTATGGTCTTCTAAATCCTATTGGGATGGCTGCGGCGATCCCTTTTTCTTATTGCACTAAGCGGGCAGTAAGGGAACATTCGTTGAGTTTCATAACAAAAAACTAAATGTATATAATAAGGGTGATGGTGAGAATACTTTTGTATTCATGTCTGGATCAGGTAATATGGAAAAAATTATTAAATAAGTATAATAATAGTTGATGTGAAATTTATAATATCAGGAAGTGAATTGGCTTATGAAGAACGAGCAATTAATACAAAAGTTTAATAAACAAGCTGCCAAATATTCGAAAAAGCGTAAAAAACAAGAGCAAAATAAATGGAGAAAGCAAATTTTCCAAACGGTTAAAGGAAAGACTTTAGAAGTTGCTGTTGGGGCTGGAATGAATTTTTCCTTCTATTCAAATGAAGTAGAGTATTTAGGAGTAGACTTCAGCCCCAAAATGATTGAACTTGCTAAAGAATCTGCAAAAAAATATGGTGTTAAAGCCAAATTTATATTATCTGATGTTGAATGCCTTGATTTTCCTGATAATTCCTTTGATACAATTGTTTCATCCGGTTCTTTTTGCGGTTATGAAAAACCAGTCCATGTTTTAAACCTTTTTAATAAATGGTGTAAAGAAGATGGACAGATATTACTTTTGGAACATGGGCTATTTTCCGCCCCAACCCTTGCTTGGATTCAAAAGAAACTTGATAAGCTTGCAGTTAATACTATTGGATGCCATCAAAATCGAGATATCTTAGAAATAGTAAAGCGATCCAATTTGATAATTAAGAAGCATGAACGTGGGATTTTAGGATATCTTTATTTAATCTGGGCAAAACCACAAAAGTTAGAACAATTTAATAATTAGACACTAATAAAAATACGAATAGACTAACTTTATCTTTTTATTCTTTTTGAAATAAGAGGAGAAAAAGGTTCGAATCGGATAAGATGATTCTCTTGTGAAGATATTTTTTGAAGGAAAATGGAAAGTATTTCACTTTATGAAGATGACGGAAATGTGTTAGGAATCGTACATTTACAGTATCTAAATAAATTAAATGAACAAAAAGATTTTATCAATTTAATAAAAAACCACCAACCAAACATAAAACTAGATAAAAACTGCGAAAGATTATTACAAAGATAAAAGGGGCTGTCTAAAAGCCAATTACATGTCGTTCACTCCAAATTATAAGTCCAAGAATGCTGTTATACCAGCATTCCTAAACTTTACTTTTTTCTATGTTTAGGGCATAAAACGTGTGGGAGAAGAAAATAAATATGAAGATTTCAATGAGGTTACTGACAATGAAATAGCTCAAAAGGTTTAGAAAATATTAGAAGATGTTGATTGGGAAAAAGCAAAAGTAAATAAGGCACCTCCTGCTGACTACCGATTTGTATTTAACTACACAAACAGAAGTCGTCGATTGAACAACTTCACCACCGATAACTTTTCAAGTGGTAAAAAGTGATGATGTTATTTATTTGAAAAGTAATTAAGAACATCACATGGTCCATGTCCTCCAACATGGTACGATCAACCTCAATCTGATCAATTTAAAGAACATTGTTTTTATGAACCAAAACCTAATACATGTGATAGTGTTTATAGAGGATGAGCTTACTCTTTGAGTAAGCTTTTTTACATATTAAGAATATTCTACACAAAATAAAATAAATCTTTTAGTAATAGTTTTTATCGAAGAAAGCAAGTTTGTGAAATATTGTACTTAAGCTAACGGAGCAGGTTTGTTCAACAAATCTTAATGAATAAGTGTACAATAAATAATAACGAACGTATGTTTTTTTAGGGGGAAAAATGAAGAAAGCACTACTGGTTATAGACGTTCAAAATGGAATGTTTCAAGAAGGTAATGTCGTCTATAAAGGGGAAAGAATGCTACAAAATTTAAAAGATTTAATCGTACAAGCACGCTCTACCGAGACACCTATTTTTTATATACAGCATAACGCACCTGCTGGTAATCTTTTAGAGTATGGGACAAAGGGGTGGGAGATTCATCCTGAACTAACTCCAAAGAAGAATCAGGATGTAATCATTCAAAAAACAACTCCTGATTCATTTTATAATACCTCTTTAGATGAAGAACTGAAAAAACAAGGGATTGAGCATTTGGTTGTTGCAGGAATTCAAACAGAAGCGTGTGTGGATACAACTTGCAGAAGGGCTTTTAGTATGGAATATAAGGTCACTTTAGTTTCAGATACACACAGCACTTGGAATTCACAGGACATTACTGCCCAACAAATTATTAACCATCACAACGAAGTATTACGTTGGTTTGCCGCTGTTTACCCAAGTAAAGATATTACATTTGATAGATGAGTGAAATTATGTACTTAAACTAATTGGGGGCTTAAGTTGAACAGGGCTAGATAGTAAATTATGATAAGAATAGAATAAAATAGGGAGATTTCTAATGCATACAGACAATAAAACAGTATTAGAATTAGTTGAATTTGAAAAATATGATGTCTTAGGTTTAATAGAACTTTCTGCATCAGTTGGCTGGGATTATGATGAACATGAAATTAGAACTGTTATGTCATCAGGTAAAATATACGGACATAAAAATGCTGTGGGGAAAATTGTTTCGAGTGCCGCGATTATACCTTATGATACTGATTTAGCTTCAATTGGTATGGTTATTGTTAATGAAGAATATCGAGGTTTAGGCTTAGGAAAAAAGGCTACTCAGAAATGTATAGACAGTGTTTCTCAAAATACCTCAATAATGTTAATTTCAACTGAAGATGGGAAACCCTTATATGAAAACCTGGGTTTTATTACTGTCGACTCTGTACATAAGTATTTAAGTGATAATTATATTCCAACTAAATTGTTTAATAATCATCGAGAAATTACCTTAGAGAAATACCGTGAGAATGATATTAATGAAATTATTGAATTAGATTGGGCTGCATTTGGTGATAAGAGAAGAAAATTACTTCTTAACAGGATAAATCAATCAAAACAATGTGTAGTTGTTAAAAATCTAAAGGGGAAGATTATTGGATTTGGATTATCCATATTAGGTCCAGTAAATTTATTAATAGGACCTATTGTAGCACCAGATTCACAAACAGCTGCTTTAATAATCGATGGGTTAGTTCTTAATCATCAAGGAAAGTTAAGGATTGATGTGCCATCTAGTAATGACGAGTTAATGTTATTCTTGGAGAAAAGTGGATTTATAAAAGTTAGTAATCCTCCGATAATGATAAAGAATTCTATTAATATGCCATATAGAAATAAAGAGTTATTTGCTATTACTGCACAAATCTTTGGTTAAGGATAGCAATATCCTTATTCAACGAAAGGGTGCAATAGTGAAAAGGCAGCGGAAGTATCCGTTGCCATTTCACTACATTTATAAGCCTAGCCGATGGGGTGTGTAAATTCCGAAGAAGCGTTGGCAAGGAAGGCAATAATGACATTAGTTATTGTAAAACTTGTCTTTATGTCAGTGAAAGTGGTGGCACAGTACCAATGAAAGGTCTAATTTAATGCATATATTGGCGGAAGGGAGCCAGAAAGTGAATAAATCAACAATTGAATGTATAGATAAAATGGTATTTATGGATAGAATGAATCTTTTTGAAAAACCTGATGTTATTCTTTATCATCCAGGTCACTTTCCAGAGCTAAATGAACAATTATTGGATTACTATGAGAAATCGGGAGCAAATTTAATTATGATTCCCGAGGTTTTTAATGATTTCTTAAAATGTAGTGAATTTGATTTTTATTCCCCACTATTAATAAAAAAAGGTATCGAAAAGAAAAAACTAATGCCAATTCCCACTAGTAACGATATAAAAGGGGTGGACGGTGTAATTCAATCAGCATTTAGTTTTCTCAACAACACCAGTAATAAAAATATCTTATTGGCTGGAAAATCATTCTTTTGTAAACGATTCTATTTCTTGGCTTCTATCTATGCAAATGAGGATAAGGTTTTAGATGTATTACCACTACAAGATAATAGAGATATTATACCTACCAAATGGACACAAAGTGAAAAGGGTAGAGCAAGGATATTAAACGAAATTGAACAATATGCAAATATTGTAAAAGAAAAAATGAGTGCTTTGCTTTTATGAGGTGGGAAGAAATTTCTCTTATTGGAGTGATTTTTACCACTCATCTCCTTCGCCCGTCCTGTGCTTTGAAAATCTCAAAGGGACGCATCATTTCGTGATCTTCATGCTCCAGCATATGACAATGCCATACATAACGCCCAGTGAAGGGGCCAAAACGGGCTATAATAGATGTGACATAACCAAAGGGGGTCTGAACTGTATCTTTTAATCCCATTTCATAGGGATTAGGTGGAATGGGAGGTCCCGTAAAAATAAGATTCCCGTTCTTTTGAAATTGAGAAACATCAAAAGGTTGGCGATCAAGAATTTGAAAATTAACCAAATGGAGATGGATGGGATGAGGGTCATCATCTATTAAATTAATAATCCGCCAAATTTCTATGGTATTTACTTCAATCCTTTCTGATATTCGGTCTATCCACATTTTTCCATCCAATAAATTCAATGAACGACCATATCTATCTTTATTTCTGACGAGTGTTAAATCTCTTGTTCTCTTAGCCATCCTTCTTAGAAGTCGGTTGATCTTCCCTAAATAAAAAGGAAGGGAGCTGGTATCTGTACGTTTTAACGGAACGATTACTCTAAATTGCATGACATCTGTTGTTTCAGGAGATGCACTCTTGGTGACATTTTTGAGAATAATGTTTTGTCCGTAGTATCGGGAAAAATCAATGATAACATCAATTCGCTCGGCACTCATAAGTATAAACTCATTTATTGCTACTGTTGTCTCAAGTAAGCCACCATCCGTGCCAATTTGATAAAAAGGCTGGTTGGAGTCCATTTTTAAAGTAAGGATTCGACTATTGGATGCGTTTAAAATTCGAAATCGGTATTTTCTTGGTTCAACTTCCAGAAATGGATTAACCTTCCCGTTGACCAAAATCGTATCTGCATCAAAAGGAGAGACAAGAGAAGGTTGCGGAAGACTTTTATCATTTGGATCCCAAGTGCTGGGGTAGTAAAGTGATCCGTCTGGGTTGAACGAGCGATCCACGATTAAAAGTGGGATTTCATATTTACCTCCAGGCAGATTAAGGGATTGTTCGTGCATGTCGCGAATCAGATAGAATCCCGCGAGTCCGGCATAGACGTTTAATCTTGTAATTCCTACCGTGTGATCGTGGTACCACAATGTTGTTGCTCGCTCTATGTTTGGATAGGTATAAACCTCTCGCTTAAATAAAGGTCCCGTTTCATGAAAATGTCTCGTAAACCACGCTTCGGGGTAACCATCACTATGAGCAGGCGTACTTCCCCCGTGTAAATGCACCACACTTCTACCCTCTGGAAGAGTGATTTCGGAACCATGAATCGTTGTATCAACGGGAAGAAAGTGCTTATTGGGCAGATCATTCAACCATTTAACAAACACTGTTTCATTCTTCATTACTTCGAATGTAGGTCCCGGAAATGTTCGATCATAACCCCATAAACGGGTTGGCGGAAGATCCCTGTGTAGCTTCTGAGTAAACTCCTTCATAGTTACTTCGTAATAGGAACTATTATTACTTCTACTTTTAGGAGATATGGTTTTTAGAATAGGCAGTGCATCCACGAATTTCTGCAGCTTTATCTTTTCATGCATAAGAATAGGAAACCTCCTTCCTGTTACTATCTACAGTAAGTTTATGAACGTGAACCTGTTGAATATGTATATATGTCTTAACAATGGGGTAATACCCTAAATATAAGAAATGGCTCAGTTCACTATTGAACTGAGCCATTTCTTATATTTAGGCTGTGTTAAAGGTAAATGTTGATGTCACTCAATTTGAAAAATAGGCGGAGAAATTCCGTTTATTTCGGGAAATCTCCATATTTCCCTTAAAATAAGCGGAGTTTTTCCGGTTATACGTTCCAAAACGATGGCTTTTGTCTTATTGTGAGCAGTTAGTCGGAATATCTCCGCTTATATCTGCTCCTTAAGCCTCCACTATCGTCATTAGCCGGAAATTCTCCGCTTAAAAATTTTTCTACACGAAAATCAACAATGAATAATAACAGAGCCTATATTTAAAAAACAGATTAAAAATTGGGTACATTTTCGGGCTTTATCAATAGGTGACGGAACCCGTTAAGTTTATCTGGATCTTTTCTATCGAAATATCATTTTTAGACCTCAACCTGGGCAACCTTCACTGTCCAGTTAAATGGATCTTCTTTTCTTCCAAGTTGGATACCGGTCATTTCATCATAAAGGTCCTGTGAGACATGTCCGATTTTATTCTCATTAATGACAATGGTTTTGTCGTTCCACGTTAATTCGCCTACTGGGGAAATAACGGCAGCGGTCCCTGCCCCGAAAACTTCCTCAAGTTCGCCACGCTCATGTGCTGCAAATACTTCTTCAATTGAGATTTTCACTTCGCGTACAGGTATATCCCAATACTTTAATAATTGAATCACAGAGTCACGGGTAACACCGGGTAAAATGCTGCCATTTAGCTTTGGTGTGACCACCTCGCCATTGATCTTAAAGAAAATATTCATGCTGCCGACTTCTTCAACATACTTATTCTCTTTGGCATCTAGCCAAAGGATTTGAGCAAAGCCAAGTTTATCGGCCTTTTCTTGTGCCTTCAGGCTTGCGCCATAGTTCCCAGCGTTCTTCACATGGCCAACTCCGCCAATGACTGCCCGGACATACTGCTCTTCTACATATATTTTAACAGGATTTAATTGACTGCCATAATACGCTCCTGATGGCGAGAGGATGACCAGCAATTTATATTCTTTAGCAGGACGCACACCAAGATAGGCTTCTGTTGCAATGATAAACGGGCGAATATAAAGAGATGTTCCTTCACCCTCTGGAATCCAATCCTTTTCGGTAAAAATCAATTGCTTGATGGCTCCCAATAAAAAGCTCTCATCAATTTGAGGGATACACATTCTGTCACAGGTATCATTAAATCGCTTCATGTTTTTCTCTGGGCGGAAGAGCTGGGCTGTTCCATCCGCGGTCCGATAAGCCTTCATTCCTTCAAAAATCGCCTGTCCATAGTGAAAAACCATTGCGGACGGTTCAAGGGTTAGTGGCTCATAAGGAGTAATTCGCGGATTATACCAGCCGTGTTCACTATGATAGTCCATTACAAACATATAATCAGTGTAATACTTTCCGAAACCTAAAGAATCTGTTGCGGGTTTTTCCTTTAAAACTTCTCTTTGAATAAATGAAATTTCTTGATTCATGCTCCACACCTCATTCATATTACTAGGTTCAGTTTTAAACACAATTAAATCATTCTAAACTGACCCATGTCAAAACATCTAATAATTATATTTTTGAAATAGTAAAAATACTTTTCTTTACTATACCACTTTTTAAATAAAAACAGGATATTTTTGTTTTAGTTGTGCTTGAAAAATAAGAGGTGAATTTGGAACAATGGTCGTAGATTCTTTTAATAGAATTCTTCAGAGTTCCAGAGTTCATGTGTTTTTGGTCCTAAAAAAAATCCCTCCAAATCTCTACATAAAAAATGACGTTAAAGGCAACGGTAAGCTTGAACTCATTTTAGGAGGAATATCGATGAAGGCAATGAAACGAATATTTACCTGCTTATTGATTGGTACATTAGTGACTGGGTGCAATATGAAAGAAGAAGGCAGAGAAACCGATCAGCATGGAGAGGTAAATAACCGGAATTCGGGCGGAATAAATATAGGAAATAGTTTAGGGAATCCTAATCTTAATCTTACGAACACTTCAACAAATAATATCAAACATAATCATTCAGGTTTACACATAGAAAATGAAGCAGAGGATAAAGTTGAAAATCTACCTGAAGTAAATCAAGCCAATATCATTGTTTCGAATAGAAATGCATATGTAGCCGTCGAGATGGATGAAGACTTTCATGGTGAAATTAGCCCATTTGTTGAAGATCAAATTGCTCAACAGGTAAGAGAAGCAAATCCAAATATTCAAAATGTATATATTTCAAGTAAACGTGATTTTGTCACACAGATGAGGCAATATAGGGAAAATCTCCAGAACGGCAAATCCACAGATGGATTTACTAAAATGGTCCAAAGATTCTTTTTAAATCATACCAGGTGAAACCCTGATTATTGTAACGTGTCCCGTTACCTATCGTAAATAGTAAACATGTTAATTAAAATGAGTGTCAAATTTCATGTAAATTTGCACTCGTTTTTTTATTGGTGAAAAGCGGTTTGCATACGTAAGCTTATTAAGCAGTATAGCAGAAGAAGGAACTTAACAATAAATCTCGAATATCTAATGTAATCGAAAAACTAAAAATTTATAGAAAGACAGGTATGTCACAACAAAATTATTTATACGGGAGTCAATATTTTGAAAAAATTATTTGTACTAATCATATTTTTTGTATCACTATTATCTGCGTGCCAAACAAATAAGAATGACCTAACGTTTGCTGGAGAAAGTGAAAATTGGGTAGCTGAAGTAACAGTTCATCAAACTAATGGAGAAGAAACATATCAAATTCAGCTAAATAACAAAGGAAATAATATAGAGGAAATTGACACTTTTCGTTTTTATGTGGAATCAAAAAATATCGGAGTAGTAGATTTTGGTGCAAATGACGCTACTTTAAATCAAGAAGGCGTATATCACAATAAACCATTAAGTGTTAATAGCCCTTCTACGGATGCAGAAGATGAGTTAGTGATAAAGGTAGAATGGAACGATACAAGTGAAAGCTTTGATTTAAGATACAAGTGATGATGTTATGTATTTAAAGAATAATTAAGCAACAAACATCTTCAACTATTGGGGGCGAAATAGTTTTCCTTTTACTTAAAAACTGTATGCTTAAAAAACTAAGAATTCTTATTAAATATACAATGGCATGAACGTAGGCATTTTTTCATACTATATTTTGGGGGTGTTAAATTGCCAAGAGTAAATTACCGAAATTCAGACGTTGCCTTAATGGCAAGGATGATGAGAGCAGAGGCCGAAGGTGAAGGAAAACAGGGAATGTTATATGTTGGAAATGTAATTGTGAATCGTGTTGTAGCAGATTGTTTAGACTTTAAAGCAGTAAGAAATGTTAATGATGTCATTTTTCAAGTACAAGGAGGAAATTTTTCTTTTGAAGCTGTTCAAAAAGGGAATGTATTTTATCAAAGAGCAAGGACTGCTGAAAGAAGATTAGCAAAACAGACTTTGGATTATTGGAGAGATCACCCAGCGAAATTTGCGCTATGGTATTTTAATCCACATGCTCCATGTCCTCCAACATGGTACGATCAACCTAAATCTGGTCAATTTAAAGAACATTGTTTTTATGAACCAAAACCTAATACATGTGATAGTGTTTATAGAGGTTGAGCTTACTCTTTGAGTAAGCTTTTTTACATATTTGGAATATTCTATAGCGGAATAAGAGATATAATTAGCTTACCTTTATAGGTAGACAATTGATAAAGGAGAAATCCGAACTTATGTTTAGTTTTATAAATAAAGCAAAATTAATAAAAGATGATTTAAAAGGCATCGCAAAATTAATGTATCAGGATGTATCAGAGGATTCCTGGGATAAAGAGAACCTTACTAAAAGAAATTTAGACTTCACTATTGAAAGCGTTCGTTATATTGATATGTATACAAAAAGATTAATGAATTATAATTTAATAATGTTACTCAACTATCGAGCAGGATACTAAAAAACTAATAAATATTGAGAAGAGGTTACTATGACCATAGATACTGATACATTTCCCGTTATTGAGACTGAAAGATTAGTATTAAGAAAAGTTACAAAAGAGGATGCGAACAGCATTCTGAATTATTTGTCTGATGTAGAAGTAATGAAGTATTATGGATTAGAACCTTTTAAATCAATAAACGATGCCCTGGATGAGATTTCATGGTATCAATTAATACAAAACAACAAAACAGGTATTAGATGGGGAATTACATTAAAAGAGCAAGAAGTTGTTATTGGCAGTTGCGGTTTTCATAACAATGTTTCTCAGCATTTTCGTACTGAAATTGGCTTTGAATTGAGTAAAGAGCAGTGGGGAAAAGGTATAGCTGTTGAGGCAGTTGAAGCTATAATAAGTTACGGATTTGAACATATGAAATTTCAACGGATAGAAGCATTAATAGAGCCACCTAATCTGTCATCACAAAAGTTAGTAGAAAAGTTGGGTTTTATCAGAGAAGGATTATTGAGGAATTATGAGTTTACATGTGGTAAATTTGATGATTTATATATGTATTCTTTGTTGAGGCAAGACTTTGATAAAATTAAAAATAGTTAGACGCAAAAGTATATTTAATTGGAACGAAATAAAAAACGCTTGGTTCTCCAAGCGTTTGTCATTTCATCTATTCAAGTGTTTACTTTGTACAAGAAAAAGCCAATACGACTGGAATTCTAAGTCTTCTTTTGAACTCTTCATCATAAGTAAAATGTTCTCGTTTCGGTGTTCCTTCCCGTAAATCAACTACTGAAAAACCAGATTTAGTAAGAGCCTTAAAATAATGTTCAATTGTTCGATGGTATTTTACCACTATCTGTTCAATCCAAGGCTCTTTTCTTTCCCCTTCAAGAAAATAGTCATCAACTATCCAGTTTCCACGCTTATCTCCTGCTTGTTTGCTTATAAATGAAGAAGTAGTAAGGGGATGTTGAACACTAAACACAAATTTACCATTATCGTTTAAGGTTTTATGCACATTCTGGAATAGTAAATGAACATCAGAGACATAATGTATTGCAAAACGAGAAGTAACAATATCAAATTTTTCGGTTGGGTAACTATATGATTCCATTGTCTCGTGATGAATCGCGCCATTTTCATTTGCTAGCTTAAGATTTGCAGATGTTACCATTTGTTGAGAGCCTTCAATTCCTGTGTAAAACGCTGCACCTTGATTAAGTAACTCAATTCCAAACGAAGCATCACCACATCCTAGGTCTAATATACTTTTATTTTGAAAGTCACCAATGAGTTCATAAATGATAGGATTTTCGATTGCATTGTTGGGGCTATCCTTTCTACCCCTTCTCTTCATATAATTTGAAAAAAAGTCCTCTTGGTCATAAACGCTTGCACCTCTAAATTCCATACAATCCATGTCCCCTCCCGTACGCTATTCGCAGATACTCATAAGTTGATAGTCTTTGGATATTTTATCATATAAATTGTAAAATACTAGAAAAATATTGAGGGGCAAATCTCACTGAGAAATCTGCTTGAACGACAGAAGGATTGTCGTTACGGGAGCTCCCATATTTATTGAATTAAAGGCAGTTTAGTTCAACAAGGAATTTGAGGTTTTTTTAGAGAATATTAAGATATACGTATATACAAATGTCTTTATGGAGGGGTGGTACCATGAAAGCCGCCGCTATTATTCGACAGGCAGTGGAATCCGATATCAAATCTATACTTGAAATCTACAATCAGGGGATTGAAGACAGAATTGCTACACTAGAGGAAGAAACAAAGGATTACTCCTATATGAAGGAATGGTTTGAAAGGCATCAGGGTCGATATAGAGTCATGGTGTCGGAACAGGATGGAAATGTAGCAGGATGGGCATCGCTAAATCCATACAGTAACCGCTGCACGTATGAAGGAGTCGCGGATCTTTCCATTTATATTTCAAGAGACCATAGAGGGATTGGTTTGGGAAAACAACTGCTCGCTGAAATTGAAATATGGGCAACAGCCAATGGCTTCCATAAAATTGTCCTTTTTACCTTTCCATTTAATCAGTTAGGGCAAGGATTATACCGGAAAATGGGATACCGTGAAGTAGGAGTATTTCAAAACCAAGGGAAGTTAGATGGCGAATTTGTTGATGTAATGGCGATGGAAAAATTATTGGGATAACATGATGGTTATACTTCTTAATTACTAGCACTAAACATTCTATTTGATTGAAAATGAGATGATGATTATAGGATTTCAATAGTAGGTAATACAGAAATATGCTGCTAAAAAAAGACCTTTAGTTTGATAACATTCGTACATGATAAGATTTATATTTGATGTGTAACACTTGAAAATATATAACATTTTAGCTAATATATAAGCATTATGTTATATAAGGTAATGATTATGTATGAGGGAGGAATTCTATTTGGGTAATATCGAATTGATGGCGAAACAGTTAAAAGCTGTAAGTGACCCAAATCGTTTAAAGTTGTTGGCTTGTTTAAAAAAAGGGGAAGTATGTGCTTGCGATTTCGTTGAAGTTTTAAATGTTTCTCAACCTGCTGTCAGTCAACAATTGAAAAAGCTAAAAGAAGCTGGAATTATTGTCGAAAGACCAGCAGGAACATGGAAGCATTATCGATTAAACGATGTGCTGCCACCCTATATTCAAACGATTATTGATGAATTAGAAGTCATTTCAATTATTAAATGCAATTGTTAAAGATCATCAAGAAGGAGTGAAAATGATGTCAAATGAAAGTGTAACGAAAAAGTTATCCTTTTTAGATCGGTACTTAACAATATGGATATTTGCAGCCATGGCGTTAGGAATCTTCATTGGGGTAGTTGCCCCCAATTTTAAAGAGGTGCTAGATACCTTCTCTGTGGGGACAACAAATATTCCGATTGCCATCGGGTTGATTATCATGATGTACCCACCACTAGCGAAAGTAAAATATGAAGAAATGTGGCGTGTTTTTAAAGATTGGAAAGTCCTTTTACTATCCTTATTACAGAATTGGTTGTTAGGACCTTTCTTAATGTTCTTTTTAGCAATTATCTTTTTACATGATAAACCAGAGTATATGGCAGGCTTGATCATGATCGGGCTCGCTCGTTGTATTGCCATGGTTATTGTTTGGAATGATTTAGCGCGTGGAGATCGTGAGTATGTAGCAGGATTAGTGGCATTTAACTCTGTATTTCAGATCTTATTCTATTCTGTTTTTGCTTATTTCTTTTTAAATGTCCTTCCTGGTGTATTTGGGTTAGAAAATTTATCTGTCTTCATCTCCATGTGGGAGATTACGAAAAGCGTGCTTATTTATTTGGGAATTCCATTTGTCGCAGGCATGTTAACACGTTTTATGGGGTTAAAGCTGAAGGGGAAGGAATGGTACGAAAGCAAATTTCTACCTAAAATCTCTCCACTCACATTAATCGCCTTATTATTTACAATTGTGATGATGTTCTCTTTAAAAGGAGATCAAATCATCGCTTTACCAATGGATGTCGTTCGAATTGCCATTCCATTGTTCATTTACTTCTTGATCATGTTTGCTGTATCCTTCTTTGCTTCTCGTAAAGCAGGTGCATCTTATCCAGTGACTGTAGCACTTTCCTTTACAGCTGCAAGTAACAATTTTGAATTAGCGATAGCTGTAGCAGTTGCGGTGTTTGGAATTAATAGTGGCGAAGCCTTTGCTGCCGTTATTGGCCCGTTAGTAGAGGTGCCTGTCCTCATTGCCCTAGTGGGTGTTGCTTTAAGATGGGAAAAGAAATATTTTCGAACGATTAAATTATAAAACACCAAAAATGAAAACAAATCTGGAGGAAATCACATGTCAAATAAACAAACAATCTACTTCTTGTGTACAGGTAACTCTTGTAGAAGCCAAATGGCAGAAGGTTGGGCAAAAAAATATTTAAGTGATGAGTGGGAAGTTCGGAGTGCGGGTATTGAAGCTCATGGATTGAATCCAAATGCCGTTAAAGCAATGAATGAAGCAGGCATTGATATTTCAAATCAAACTTCAGATATTATTGACCCTGAAATTTTAAATCATGCGGATTTAGTCGTTACATTATGCGGCGATGCGGCTGACAAATGTCCTGTAACGCCCCCTAAAGTAAAACGTGAACACTGGGGTTTCGATGATCCAGCAAAAGCGAAAGGAACAGAGGAAGAAAAGTGGGCATTCTTCCAACGTGTTCGTGATGAGATTGGTGATAGAATGAAACGCTTTGCAGAAACGGGGAAATAAGACAACAGAATAACCAAGAGGGGGGTTCCTCTTGTCCCTTCGATTTGAATTGATTTGAAACCTTTTTCTAATTAAAATCGTATGAATAGTGCAAACAGAACCTTAATCTTATTCAATTTAATTAGATATATCATGAAAGGTGGAAATAAAAATGTATGAATATAAGTTTGTTAAAATAGAGTTTAAAAAATTGTCTGGTAAACCTAAGGAAGACTATCAAGAGGTAATCAAAAATCATGCAAATGAAGGGTGGAGATTTGTTCAAATTTTCTCTCCTGACTTTGCAACTTCAGGAGTTGCAGTAGGTACATACTATGAATTAATCTTCGAAAGACCAATAAAACAATAATCAGACAGAAACGCGATAGGAAACGGAATCCGTTAGGGTTATTGTCATCTTTTTTATGATAAAATAAGACTATTATTCAAAAAGGCTTACTCGTTCCTACTTACAGTAAGCCTTTTTAATATTGATGAAAAACCGCAACAGGAGTGGAGTACAGATCATGAAATTAGAAGGAATATTTACTGGTGTAGGTGGGGCCGAACTGTTTTACCGGGTAATCGAACCTGTAAAGGCTCCAAAGGCGGCAGTTATTTTAGTTCATGGACACGGCGATCATAGTGGAGGACTAGCAAATCTAAGTGCAAGCTTGGTTCATGAAAGATATATCGTTTATGCATTTGATTTACGTGGGCATGGAAAAAGCCCTGGAAAAAGAGGGTATATAAAAAATTGGGATGAATTTCGAGGAGACTTACACGCATTTCAAAAACTTGTTTCGAAAAAGCAGTCCGAACTTCCGTTGTATTTAATAGGACATAGTCTTGGCGGTGTCATTACTCTTGATTACATTTTACATTATACTGCCGATATTTCAGGGATCATTGCGATTGCTCCTGCCATCTCTTACGAAGTCACTCCCTTTGAGCGCTTAGGTATAACCTTAATGGGGAAACTGAAGCCTGACTTAAGCATTAATCAATCTAAAAATTTCCGATTAAGGAGGAAAAAATCAGCGGTGGCTTCCAAATATTATTCTGATCGGTTACGGCACAATATCATTACACCTGCATTAGGAAGTGGCTTGATTCAAGCAGTATCTCGAGTAGTAAATCAGGCATACACTATACATCTTCCTATTTTACTGCAATACGGACTGAATGATAAAATTACACCCCCAACAAAGCTTGGTGACTTTTTTAATCAAGTTTCATCAACGGATAAACAACTACTTGAGTACGCAGGAGCAAAACACCGTCCCTTTGATGGAGAAGGAAAAGAAACCTTTTTAAAAGATATGGTCAGCTGGTTAGACCAACAGGTTGAAAAAAATCGTAAAAGAGCAAGACAGGCAATTTAAACCAAAGAAAATAGCAGGAAAAACTGGCGGATAACGAGAAATACTGGCGGATGGCGAAAAATACTGGCGGATGGCGAAAAATACTGGCGGATAGCGAAAAATACTGGCGGATAGCAAGAAAAACTGGCGGATGGTGAACAGTGACAGGCACTGTTCGCCGTTTTTTGATTGGACGCGGAACACCGAGTTATTACTCCCAGAGCGAATAAACCTCCTAATAATTTGGATTTATTGAATCTATGAATTTGGGTGGTTCTGGGCAAAAAGCCTTATAATGATAAGGTGTGCATGACCATTAATATTTTTATATAAAGAAAAAGGCGGGTGCATGATGAGTATTATTTTAGCATTATTGGCAGCTTTATTTGCTTCATTCACAGCGATTTTAGCAAAAGTCGGTATTGAAAATGTCAATTCCAACTTAGCGACAGCCATTCGGACGATTGTGGTAGTAATCATGGCTTTTATCATTGTCATCATAACTGGCCAGCTTGTCACGATACCTCAAATTTCTACTAGCGCTTTATGGTTTATTCTATTATCTGGAGTTTCAACGGGTTTTTCATGGTTATTTTTCTTTAAAGCGCTCGCCATTGGTGATGTTTCCAAAGTGGTACCGATTGATAAATCAAGTGTCGTGTTAACCATTATTTTCTCCATCCTGGTCTTAGGAGAGCCAGCAGACCCCTTGGTCATGGCTGGAGGAGCAATTATAGCGATAGGAACGTTTATATTGATTGGAAAAAATGAAGAAAAGAAACGATTTTCAGGATCGCAACGATATATTGTTTATGCTATTTTAGCGGCAGTATTTGCGGCCTTAACATCGATATTAGCAAAAGTCGGAATGGAAAATGTTGATTCCAATGTGGCTACTTTCCTACGAACCATCGTGATCCTTTTATTTGCTTGGGCCATTGTATTTTCCCAAGGAACCCATAAGAAATTGAAAAGCATTTCGAAAAAAGGATACCTCTTTTTAGTTTTATCTGGAGTGGCTACTGGTTTATCTTGGCTATGCTATTTTGCAGCACTGGCGATGGGGAAGGTTTCCGTCGTCGCTCCAATTGACAAATTTAGCGTTGTTCTCACGATGCTATTGAGTTTTACAATTTTAAAAGAAAAAGCGGCCAAGCATACGATTATTGGCGGTATCGTCATAACAGCAGGAACGTTTTTACTAATATTTTGATCCATAAGGCGGTAACTTCTATGGGAGATTCTATCTTTTTTTGCATTCATTAATAAAGGTATAATAATATTAAAATACTCTTTTTAGTAATATGCTACATAGGAGGGAGCTATAATATGAAGCAACTATATATAAAGCAGAAGGTATTCAGTCTTAGTGGCAAATTTACAGTGAAGAATCAGCAGGAGAAGGACGTATATTACGTAGAGGGCAGTTTTATGCAGATTCCCAAGACATTCTCCATTATGGATACAACAAGAAATGAAGTAGCACTTATTACGAAAAAGGTGTTCAGCTTTTTACCGAAGTTTTTTGTTGAGGTACATGGTCGTGAGGTATTAACGATTAAGAAGGAATTTTCCTTCTTTAAAGCTCGCTATACCATTGATGGTGCAGGCATTGAAGTACATGGTAATTGGTGGGACATGGATTTTCAGGTAGTACAGAATGGTAAAGTCGTAGGTCAAGTGAGCAAGGAATGGTTCACTTGGGGAGATAGCTACAAGGTCCAAATATTGGACGAAGAAATGGAAACCATTATTATTGCTCTCGTTGTTGCAATTGATTGTGTGAAGGCTGACCATGCAGCTGCTGCTTCAGCACCAACCACTTAACATAGAGTGTAAAAATGTGGTGAACCTTACCAAAGGTAAATGAGAAAATTAACAGCACTTCCACTATTTTGATGGAGAAGTGCTGTTTTGCTATTCGAATGCCTGCAAACTGATTTTGCTTCCTTTAATATTCTCCTTTAATGACAAAATACGAGCCCCGAATGGTTCCAGCCAGCTTAGACTTCTGCCTAGCAAACTTAAACTTCCCTTCTAACTCCTTTGGTACCTCCATCCCCTCTGAAAGCTTAAAACCAACAGCTCGCTTCGGCTTAGGGTCATCAACCGTATACATGACGTTGACCGAAAGACCATCCTCATAAAAGACGTAGGCTATTTTTATATTTTCCACTTGAAAACGCGATGTTTCTAATGGCTTGGCCGCAAACTCAATATCCCGTTCTTCCTTCAAAATCCGATTCACATAATCTAGGGTCTCCTGGCTTTCGCTAGCTGGTACAACCGTAAATTCATGCTTATATTTGTTCATAAAGTAACGAGCTTCATTCGCGCGTAAACCAGCAAGTGCATCTGCTGCTGGCGAAGACTCTAAACCAACCGTCGAAACATTTTTAAAATCAACGATATAGGACATTTCCATCCACCCTTTGTCTCTTTATTTCCTAACAACCGGAATCCACATTTCACCAAAAACTAAGCCATCTCTCTGCCCCATCTCAACGGATGCATTTGGGCCGCCAACATAGGCAACATCCGTTGCCTCTGCCAAGGCTTGGCCAAAGGCTATGCCAGTTAGCATATTGCTCAACTCTTCAGAACTTCCCGCTTCCCCTTTCACAACGAGGTATTCCCCTTTAGGAAATTGAATCACTCTGGTTGCTTCTGGTAACGATTTCTCTGTCATGACACCGGCATAATGCATCATCTTGTTATTTACTGCTTCGTTCACGGCAAAAATGTAGTCATTTGTGGCTACTGATTTTAAAGTGTCAAGCGTTCCATCTTGTTTAACGGCCGACCAAAAGTCTGACTTTTCCTTGGTTATGCCAACGTAGTCTGTGTAATCGCTCTTAAGTTCAGTTCCAAAACCTAAAACGGTAAAGCTATCTTTTTCTTCTAGGGTATAATTTGTCATATTCAAAACCTTCCTTTTTTAAAAATGAATCAAATGATTTGTCTTTTCACTTGATGAGTTTATAATAGCTTTAAATCATGTCAAAAAATGATACTGTTTAGGAGATTCCAATGAAAAAAGTTGAACGAATTAACATCATCATGCGGTATATCAACAACCGTTCCCACTTTACCATTTCTGAAATCATGCAAGAATTTACTATCTCTCGTTCGACAGCTATTAGAGATATCAGAGAAATTGAAGCTATGGGGATGCCGCTTGTTGCTGAAGTTGGACGGGATGGGGGGTATTTTGTCATGCACAACTCTGTCCTGCCCGATGTTCGCTTTACCGATAATGAAGTCAAAGCTCTTTTTATTGCCTTTATGGCCACAAGAAATCAACAACTCCCCTATCTAAAGAGTCGTCAGTCACTAGCTGAAAAATTACTAGGCCTCATTTCAGAAAACCAGCAAGAGACCCTAGTTCTTTTAAATCAAATCTTGCTATTTGAAGGGACCAACCCGAATAATCCTGACCTGCTTGATCTGACAGACCTCCCACATCCGATATTAGAAAAACTCATCCAAATCCTTCTATTGGATCGGTATTTATTGATTACCATTAAAGAAGAAAAGGTAGTAGAGTCTTATCCCATCTATCTTCTGCACCTTTATCGTGAAAAAAGCCTGTGGCTGATTGAAGGCTTTGACTTAAAGGAAGAAAAGAAGCAGATTTTTCATGTCGACAATCTAACCGATGTCGAACCATACCCTACCCCAAAAAATTCGAGTAAGAAAAAGATTTTAGAAAAACTAAGTAAGCAGGATGAAGTTATCAACCTTTTCCTTGAACTTGGTCCTAAAGCGATTGCACAGTTTAAAAAATACCACCCTTTAAAAGTTTCCATTTCCTATACGAATCCTTACCAAGCCACAGCCATTCTAAAGACTTTTATCAATGTCAAGAATCCCGAAGAATTGACTGAAATAACCAATTGGCTGCTTTTCCTAGGTGAAGATATCAAGGTCAAGGAAATGCCAGTAGAAGTTCTAGAAGGTTTACAAAAGAGATTATGCTTATTCTGCCCATAAGCAATGCCAGTTACACTTTATCTGTTACTGTGAACCTTGCGAACAGTGCAGGAACTATTCGCAAGCGTGACATTCTTGTAATCGTTGGCGTGAAAAATGCTAATTCATTTTAGTTTTTGGCTACCCTAAAAATAAGCAGTGTTATAAAAATGGATAAATATTATAGACAATACCGCTTATTTTCATACCACATGGTGAAAATTTATTTGCATGGGTGTCTCTGTTAATATTCATTGTTGATTTTCGTGTAGAAAAATTTTTTAAGCGGAGAATTTCCGGCTAATGTCGATAGTGGAGGCTTAAGGAGCAGATATAAGCGGAGATATTCCGACTAACTGTTCACAATAAGACAAAAGCCATCGATTTGGAACGTATAACCGGAAAAACTCCGCTTATTTTAAGGGAAATATGGGAATATCCCGAAATAAACGGAATTTCTCCGCTTATTTTTCAAATTGGGTGAAATCAACATTTACCTTTAACACCACAGTCTAGTTTTTAAGTTCCTAGCATGAAAACCGATTAAGTTTTCACTCTGAAAATTCTCCTGATTTCAGCACTTAATCCCGTAAAGATGAAGGATTGTGCTGCGTCGCTATTTTTATATGTTGTACTATTGCTAATATTATTATCTTCAAAAAGATAGACAGTTACTTCCTTATTGTCTGGATTAACGATCCAGTACTCGCGCACCCCACAAGACATGTACAGATCGAGTTTCTTAATAAGATCTTTTCTTCGTGTACTTTTCGAAAGTACTTCTACGACAAGTGACGGGACACCTTTATAATAGTCATCTTCATTTAATTTTTCTTCTAGATCACAAATAATCATAATATCGGGTTGAACAATATTAATATTTTCCGATGTTCCTCTAAGCTCAATATCGTAAGGAGCGACAATTGGGGTACAATTTGTATCTTGAAAAAAATTATAAAAAATGCCAAATAACTCAGTTATAACGATTTGATGAACAGTTTTTGGCGAGGCGAGCAAATAGATTTCTCCGTCAATATACTCGTACCTTTCATCGGATGCCTGTTGTAATTGAAGAAACTCATCATAAGATGCTTTTTTTCCAAGAAGGCTGTATTCTGGTGCTTTTTCATGGATCTCATCTGTTACGTTTGTATACCCTGATGCCGATTCTTTAATCGATGTTAATTTAGCAATTTCTAAACCATTTCGAGTAATGAGAATATCCTCTTGTACCGCAAGCATTAAATACTTTCCAAAATTATTTTGTAACTCAGTTGAGCTGATAATCATTAATGACACCTCCTGTGTTAGCTAAAATAGCTAATTTAGCTAATTGGATTGTATGATAATAAATATTTATTTTCAAGTGTAATGAAACAAGAATATTAAGCAAACAGTTACAAGCACTGTTTGCCTTTTGGCGCTAATAATCTTTTATTCGTATGTTTGGCAGAGCTCTCCTTGTGTAAACAATATAGTAAAGTGCTAGTTTTTCTAATAAGCGATAATAAACGTTATATAGAAAGGCTTTTCTAAACCATGGAAGAAAAGATTAAGGAACTTACACTATTATTGCCTGTGGAAATTTGGAGTCTATCTTTTCTTTTTCAAACAGAGGATGGTGGCAGGCTCGAATCAAATTCGAAATACACTATCCCCATATACACACAATAACTAGGTACCTAACCCCGGATGCATTAAATATTTTACGGGGATTAGGTACCTTTTTCGATGGCACATTATCTTGTAGGGGGATTTGGTGATAACTGGATTATTTTGGAAATAACCGGAGTAGAACTAAGGGTTAACCCAAATTATTAAAATTTACAGATTATACAAATAATTATTGACTGTTGTCCACTTGTCGACTAGTATATTGATTAAGGTAATAACAGCGCTTACATGATATAAAACACCAAAAGGGGATGAGTACATTGGATTTTCCACAAAAGTGGCTGCAGAGTGATTCTTTAGGAGAATTAATTTCTAATGAATTAAGGCTGCAAATTATCAACGGGACAATTCCTAGAGATACTGTATTAACAGAGAGTCAAATCTCTAATAAATTTGACACTAGCAGATCACCTGTTAGAGAAGCTTTTAAAATTCTAGAAACAGAGGGGCTCATCCATTTGAAACGTATGGGAGCAGTAGTCCTTGGTTTAGAAGAAAAAGATATTAAAGAATTATATGATGTGAGGTTTTTACTAGAAAAATTTTGTATGCAAATTCTTTTAGAAGATTTTGATGAAGAAAAGGCAAATGAATTTTATCGATTGATTGATTTAATGGAATTGAATATGAAGCATAATGATTATTCGGAATTCGCCTATCATGATTTGCTTTTTCATGAAATGTTTATCTTAAGCGTAAGTCACAAGAGAATTTTACATTTATGGAAGAATATTCGAAACATTGTCCTTTGCCTTTTGTTTGTTGCTACAGAGAAACGCTTTTTAGAGGATAAAGGGGAAATAGAAAATTTATTGAGAAAACATAGGGCGATTATTGATGCTTTAGTAGAAAAGAATGAGAATCAGCTGAATTCATTAATGGAAGAACATTTCAATGATACGAAGGTTACAGTAATGAATGCTTACCTGAGGGAAATTAAATCTTGAGTGATAACCTATCAAATAAAAAAAGAAAGGGTGAAAATTATGGAGAAAATAGGATCATTGTTAAATAGATTACTAAATGGCTTTATGGTTGCTTGTTTAGTTGGAATGTGTATATTAATATTCTCAAACGTTGTTTCCCGGTATATTTTTTCCTCAAGTATTACATGGGCAAATGAATTATCCCGCTTCTTCTTTGTATGGCTGATTTTCTTTGGTGCCATTGGTGCGTTCATTAAGAACGAGCATATGGGTGTAGATATGCTTGTTAAAAGGTTTTCAAAAAAAGTAAAAAAGACGTTATACATCATCACGAATCTCATTATTTTAATTTTATTGTATAACATCTTAGACGGCAGTATAAAAATTACTCAACTAAGTTTGGATAGTCCAGCCCCAGCAACGGAAATACCTCTTGCGTTTATGGACGGTATGGGGATTGTAGTGAGTATCGGGATGGCAATCATCATTTTCATTAACCTTTTCAAGGTTTTTATTAAAAAAGATGATATCGACCAGTATATATTGAGCGCAAATGAAATGGATTTAATGGATGAGTCTATTGACGGGAGAGAGGAATAAAAGATGACATTAGTGATATTTATTGTTGTATTATTCGGTCTCATTTTAATCGGAATGCCTGTTGCCTTTTCTCTCTTAGCCACTTCAGTAGCACTCATGCTTTACCTTGGTAATTTCGATACACAAATTATTGCCAAAAACTTAATCAGTGGCGCAGATAATTTCCCCCTTATGGCGATTCCATTTTTTATTCTTGCTGGAGAGATTATGAATGCTGGTGGAATGTCAAAAAGAATTGTTGGATTTGCCATGGCCATTTTCGGACATGTCCGTGGCGGATTAGGCTATGTTGCTATTTTTGCAGGTATACTTTTTGCTGGTCTTTCTGGTTCAGCTGTTGCAGACACAGCAGCACTTGGAGCGATTCTGATTCCAATGATGGTTCAAGCTGGATATAATCGTGAAAGTTCCACTGGTTTAATCGCCTCAGCTGGTATTATTGCACCAATATTACCGCCAAGTATTCCTTTAATTATCTTTGGGGTTACAAGTGGCGTATCCATTACAAGTTTATTTATGGCCGGTATAGTTCCAGGGATCATGATGGGAATTGGTTTAGTGATTGTTTGGACACTTGTCGTTCGGAAAAGTAAAATGACAGCAATTCCAAAAAAGTCGGCATTGGAAATAGTTAAAGCACTTGGAAGCTCATTTTGGGCGTTATTGCTCCCCGTCATCATTATTGTTGGATTACGTGGTGGCATTTTCACACCAACTGAAGCAGGGGTAGTGGCAGCCGTTTATGCACTAGTGGTAAGTGTTGTCATTTATCGCGAAATCAATTGGCCTGATCTTTATAAGGTCTTTATATCTACAGCTAAGACAACAAGTACGGTTATGTTTTTAATAGCGACAGCAATGGTTTCTGCTTGGTTGATTACTGTTTCAAATATTCCTACTCTGATTAGTGATTTCTTAGGGCCTTTTTCACATAATCAAACTTTATTATTGATCGTTATTATGTTGATTTTATTAGTTGTTGGAACTGCAATGGATATTACACCTGCGATCTTAATTTTAGTACCAATCTTTATGCCAGTCGTTAAAATGGCAGGCATTAATGAAGTCTACTTTGGGATTATCTTTGTCCTAACGGCCACAATTGGTTTATTAACCCCACCAGTAGGAACCGTCATGAATGTAGCCGCTGGTGTAGGGAAAATCAGTATTGAGAAATTCGTTAAGGGTGTTTGGCCATTTCTATTAGTCTATGTTCTAATCGTCATTTTGTTAATTTTGTTCCCAGCTATTATTCTAGTTCCACTAGAGTGGTTGTTGTAATTAGTCATTAGTAGATTATAAAAAGAGGAGACTGAGAATGGAAAAACCTAATGTTGTTGTCATCGGAAAATTGCCGGAACTAGTACTTGCAAGGTTAGAACAAAAAGCAAAGCTAAAGGTATGGGACCGACCTGAAAGAATTCCCCAAGACATGTTAACTCAATGGCTTAAAGATGTAGAAGGTTTTATTAGTAGAGGGGATATTCAAGTAAATGATCAATTGCTATTACAAGCACCACATCTACGTGTCATTGCCCAATCTTCAGTAGGATATGACAACGTTGATATGGAAGCATGCACGAAACGTTCGATTCCTTTTGGTAATACACCAGAGGTATTAAATAATGCTACGGCGGACCTGACTTTTGGTTTACTATTGTCTGCAGCCCGCAGAATTCCTGAAGGGAGTCAATTCGTTAAATCAGGTAAATGGAAGAGCCCATTTGATGTCCCAATGGGGGTTGACTTATTTGAAAAAACTCTGGGTATTGTCGGTATGGGAAATATCGGAAGGGGTGTAGCCAAACGTGCGCAAGCCAGTGGAATGAATGTCATTTATCATAATAGAAGGGAAAATAATGAAAACGATAAGTTAAATGCGACATACGTATCATTTGAACAGCTTCTAGAAAAATCTGATTTTATCGTCGTTTTAGTCCCATTAACATCCCATACAAGAGGGCTGTTTGGTAAAGAGGAATTTACAAAGATGAAATCCTCTGCTTATTTTATCAATGCATCCCGAGGTCCTGTTGTCAATACGAATGCTCTTTATGAGGCACTCAAGGAAGAACAAATTGCTTATGCATCATTAGATGTTACAGATCCAGAACCAATCAATATGGATCATCCGATTATGAGTCTTGATAATGTCTTGATTACTCCTCATATTGGAAGCGCTACAATAGAAACAAGAACGAAGATGGCAAATTTAACTGTAGATAATATACTAGCAGGTTTAGAAAATAAACCTTTACCTACATGTGTCAATGAAAAGGAATTGAATGGGCTTCAAACTCAAACTAGGAGGATTTAATATGAAGAAAAAATTCGGAATATTCACATTGCTAATGATTATAAGCTTACTCATTGCCGGGTGTAATTCAAAATCATCTGTTTCTAGCTCAGACGAAAAAAAGGTCGTTATTAAAATTGCGAATAACTTTGGAACCGATCATCCGCATAATGTAGCATTAAGGGAAAAATTTAAAACAATTGCTGAAAAAGAATCGGATGGAAGTCTGGAAATAAAAATCTATGAAAGTAACCAGTTAGGTGCAGAATTAGCTGCATTTGACGGAGTTAGAAACGGAACGATTGAAATGGCAATCGCTGGTACCACTGTATCAGGTAATCCCGAGAAAATAAAAGTCGGTGACTGGCCGTTCCTATTCGAAGATTTAGAGCATGCGAAAAAGGCTTACACAGGTGAAGTTGGTAAGGAGATTGCTGCGGAATTACAAGAGAAGACAGGTGTTAAAGTATTAGGATGGGCTGCTAACGGATTCCGTTCATTCAGTAGTAATAAATCAATTGAAAGTATGAAAGACTTTGAAACTTTCCGTCTCCGGATGCCAGACCTGCCAGAATATATTAGTATCGGTAAGGCATTAAATGCAGAAGTTATTTCACTGCCATTCTCTGAAATTTTTACTGCATTAGAACAGCATGTTGCGGATGGTCAAGATAACCCAGTCTCTACTGTAGTAGCAAACGGCTTCTATGAAGTACAAGATCACATTCTTCTTTCTAATCATGTATTCAGTCCTAGTATGTATGTCATGAATGCAGACTTATATGAGAATAAATTAACGGATAAACAAAGAAGCGCAATTGATAAGGCTGCTCAAGAATCAACCGAATATCAATGGAAATTGTATGGTGAAAGTCTTGAAAAAGATATAAAAACATTAAAAGAGCATGGAGTAAAGGTAACTGAACCAAGTAAAGATTTTAGACAAGATATGGTTGATGCAATGGGACCTTTCTTTACAGAGCGTAAAGCAAAATATCCATGGGCAAAGGACATTTTGAAAAAAATTGAAGAACTTAAATAAGATTTGATGGGAGTAGGAATTCATGAAAGCTGGACAATATATATCGCCAAATAGGGTTGCCTTGGCCAATATAGAAAAGCCTTCGATTGTCGAAGGGGAAGCATTGGTTAAAGTATCACACGCCGGAATTTGCGGTACAGATATGATGATTTATTTCGGAAAACATCCAAGAGCAAAAGCCCCATTAACGATGGGACATGAATTTAGTGGAGTAATCGAGGAAATAAATGGTGCTCATGTTTTTCAATCAGGTGACCGTGTGGTAGTAGAACCTACCATCGGTTGTGGAGAATGTGAACCATGTCAATCAGGAAATGGTCATGTTTGTGAAAGTTTAAAACTTATTGGAATCGATATGGATGGGGGATTTGCGGAATATGTCCGCGTCCCTATCGATCGATTACATAAGGTACCAGCAGAACTTTCCTTAGCAGCTGCCGCCCTGGCTGAACCCGTTGCAGTTGCTGTTCATACCGTTAAACGGTCTACTTTGAAAGCCGGAGACAATGTAGCGATCCTAGGCGCAGGTCCAATCGGGTTATTAATCGGATTAATCGCAAAACTAAATGGAGCAAAAGATATTTTTGTTTCTGACATTAGTCCATTTCGTTTAGCAAAGGCTGAATCACTAGGTTTCAAAGCTATTAATGCCTCGAATACAAATGTTGTGGATGAAATTTTATATCAAGCAAATGGAAGATTAATAGATGTAGTCTTTGAAGTAGCTGGCAATCAGTCTACGGTTGATCAAATGATCGATCTTATCAAAACACAAGGGCAAATTGTTGTTGTAAGTGTATTTAAAAATAAACCAATGATTGACCTTGCAAAAATGCATTTTCGTGAAATATCTTTGACAACCACTCGCTGTTACAGCAGCGATGATTTCAGTGCAGCAATTGAAATAATGGCTTCTGGAAAAATCGACTTGCCCTCCATTATTTCACACGAATTGGATATAGACGAGATCGAAAAGGGGTTTTTACTAATGCAGAAACCAGATGAATCATTAAAAGTATTAATAAAACAATAGAGAGGGGGACCTAAGATGCAACATTTGTTTTCATTAGAGGGCAAAGTAGCAGCTATAACGGGTGCAACGAGAGGAATCGGACATTCTTTAGCAGTGAGTTTAGCTGAAGCAGGAGCTGATATTGCTTTATTACAGCGTGATTCAACCCAAATGTTTGTCAAGGAAGAAATCGAGGCATTAGGAAGAAAGTGTGAAATTATCCAATGTGATTTAACGGATATAGAGCAAGTTAAAAATGCAGTTCCACAGGTAATTAAACGCTTTGGAAAAATAGATATCTTAGTCAATAATGGAGGAATTCAACGCCGTTCACCAGCAGTCGATTTTTCTGAAGAAGATTGGGATGATGTGCTGAAGGTGAATTTGAAAGCTGTTTGGATGTTATCCCAGCAGGCTGGAAAATATATGGTACCTAAGAAAAGTGGGAAAATTATTAATCTAGCCTCCCTAAATTCATTCCAAGGCGGTATCACGATCCCAGCATATGCGTCAGCTAAAGGTGGAGTAGCACAGCTAACAAAGGCACTTTCTAATGAATGGGCACAGCATAATGTTAACGTCAATGCGATTGTACCGGGGTATATTGCTACCGAAATGAACGAAGCCTTAATTAACGATAACACACGCAGCAAACAAATTCTTGATCGAATCCCCGCGGGTCGCTGGGGAACCCCGGAAGACTTTAAAGGAACGGTTGTATATTTAGCATCAGATGCATCAAATTTTGTACACGGACACCTACTGGCTGTTGACGGCGGTTGGTTAGGTAGATAAGCAGACGGGAATTGGAAATCTGATATACCACCAATTGAGATTTAAAAAGTAGAATAATAGGAGGAATGCTGCATTGAAATTTAACAAGGTTCGTTGGGGAATCATCGGCTGCGGGGACGTCACAGAAGTGAAAAGTGGACCTGCATTCCAGAAAGTAGAGAACTCCGAGTTGGTCGCTGTGATGCGGAGAACAGGAGAACTTGCACAAGACTATGCAAAACGGCACAATGTTCCGAAATGGTATGATGACGCTGAGGCACTTATTCATGATCCAGATATCGATGCGATCTATATTGCTACACCACCAGCATCACATAAAGAATATACGATCAAGGCAGCGAAAGCGGGTAAACCGGTTTATGTAGAAAAGCCGATGGCGCGAAATTACGCAGAATGTCAGGAGATGATCGCTGCTTGCGAAGCAGCTGGAGTTCCTCTGTATGTTTCCTACTACCGCAGGGCGCAGCCTCGATTTTTAAAAATAAAAGAGTTATTGGAAAATCAAGCGATCGGTGACGTTCGTTTCGTATCAACAACCCAGTATCAACCAGTTTTAGTAGATGAAAAAAATATCCCGTGGCGTGTGCAACCAGACCTGGCCGGCGGGGGACTGTTTTTTGATTTAGCCAGTCATACGATCGACATGCTAGACTTTTTGCTAGGTCCAATTAAGGACGTTCAAGGTTTTGCTTCAAATCAAGCGGGTGATTATCGTGCAGAAGATATCGTCTCTGGTACATATCTATTTGAATCTGGCGTCCATGGCGTAGGGAATTGGTGTTTTTCTGCTTTTGAAAATGTCGATGCGAATGAAATCGTCGGCAATAAAGGAAAAATAACCTTTTCCGTTTTTGGAAACGATCCGATTATATTGACGACAGCAAGTGGATCCGAGGAATTTAGCTTCGAACCAGCAGAACACGTCCATCAACCGCTTATAGAAACCATTGTAGCCGACTTAACTGGAGAGGGCAGCCAGTGTCCTAGTACCGGATTGACAGGTGCACGATCCAACTGGGTTATGGACAAAATGGTGAAGAACTTTTATTGATCCAAGGGGTCTACAGTGGCGGTTGGTTCTTGTGGCTCCACTAACCCCAAAAAGCCAGGAGAACCGTACCTATTGCTTAAAATGGAGGAAAAAGATATGAAATCACCTGTATTTATTGTAGCAACAACCTATAATCGTGATTTGGCCGAAGAATATGGGCAAGCTTATTTAGCCTCCGCCGCAGGAAAATGTGGCGCATCGGGGTTTGAAATCCGACGTGAACTGTTTAATTATGATGATATTCAGTTTGACGAGTTGATTGGTGTGAGGGATAAATATGATCTCTCGTTTGTTTATTCCGCGCCATTTCCACTATGGACATCTGATGGAAATTTAAACAAAAGTGAATTCTCTCGTGTGTTAGAAGAAGCAAAGCAAGTAGGGGCGGCTTATGTCAAAGTACCACTCGGGGCATATGAACCAAAAATAAATAATATTGACCAGTTAAAACTGTGCATAGAAGAAGCAGGCTACATGCATCTTTCCATTCAGTTGACAGTAGAAAATGACCCAACTGCTTTTGGCGGTAACATGCAAATATTACGTCAATTTCTCGATGATTGTGCGCAAGTAGGGATTCCGATGAAAATGACGTTTGATATCGGTAACTGGTCATGGGTAGGGGCAAATGTATTTGAAGCAGTAAAAACATTTATGAATGATGTTGTATATGTGCATTGCAAGCAAGTGGATGATTCCTCCAATCCGACAGGAACATTAACAGAGGATGATAAGGGTTCATGGAAAGAAGTCCTATCTTCCTTTCCAAAGAACCTTCCTCGCGGCGGCGAATTTCTGATTAGAGGAGAAGATGTAGAAAACAGTACGAAAGACTATATAAAACTGTTATCGTTAGCTTAAATTGTAGAACATCTATCAAACTCCTGAACCCATTTTTTCCTCGGTGCCTGCACTCGATACGTTAAATCTTTAACGTATCGAGTGCAGGCACCTTTTTATATAAGGGGTCCCCCTATTTCCCACAATGAAATAGAAGAGACAAGGCAGAGCCACTTCAATTACGGATTGTAAAACTCAAAACCATGGGGATGGTTCGGCTCTTTTTGCACCTGCAAAAAGAGTGCCACTAGAACCGTCCAAAGCCACTGAAAAAGTCCATTTAAATACGAAAAGGAGCAAACAATCTACTATATATTAGTTGTTTGTTCTTTTTTGTTAATCTGTATTATTGATACTTTCAAAATGTGCTACTTTTTCAGTGGTTTCGAACCTTCCCCGTGGCTTCCTAGCGTAATAGTATATCTAATAAGATTTACTAGATAGTAAAGGAGAGTTTAAAAAATGAATTATTTTAATACGAATAAACAACTTGATGTAAGGGAGATATTATGAAATGTATTAATTTCAATTCGAATAGACAACTAGATGTAAGGGAGATTTTAAGATGAAAAGAATGATTTCAATTCTATTGACAGCAATACTCTTCATGTCTACGTTAGTAATGCCTACTAATGCGCAGGAAGGTGGACCGGTAGGGACCAAGCCCTGGATGAACACCAAGCTCCCTGCTGTGGAGCGCACCAAGTTGCTTCTCGATGCGATGACGCTGGAACAGAAGATCCAGCAAATCGCCATCTCGCGCTTCAATGAGAACGACAAAGGTGAGACGGTTGTCATCAAAAGGGGCGGTAGTAACAAGTACCAAAGCGGCATATTCCCGCCTCAGGGTACCCTGCCCGGGTGTGAGTGGCAGGATACAGGCCGGCAGATCCGTGGAATCGAGGAACTGGGTATCCCCACAGTCCGCATGACCAACGGCGGTACGGGTGTGAAGGGTGGATCGTGTGGCAATGACCCGGTGGCGACGGGCCTGCCGTCAACCCCAGCTATGGCCGCGACCTTCAACCGCGGGCTGAACTATGAGGTCGGTCGAATCCTCGGCGAGGAGACGCGTGCCTTCGCGCATCATGTGATGCTCGGACCTGGCATGAACCTCGTGCGCCACCCGTACGGTGGCCGGAACTATGAGTACTTCAGTGAGGACCCGTACCTGACAGGTATCCTAGCGACCGAGCAGGTCAAGGCCATCCAAAAACAAGGGGTCCAGGCCCAACTCAAGCATCTAGCTGGCAATGAGCAAGAAACCGAGCGCTGGACGATGGGTGTCCAGGTTCCCTCAAGGGCCATGAATGAGCTGTACATGCTGCCATTTGAGATGACCGCTAAGAATGCTGACCCAGCCTCTGTGATGTGCTCGTTCCCAGATGTCAATGGCACCTTTGCCTGTGACAGCCCTGAACTGCTACAAGCTGCACTAAGGAAAAACTGGGGCTTCGACGGTTACGTGATGAGTGACCGTCGCGCGATTCACAACACGGTCGCTGCCATCAAGGCGGGTACAGATGTCGAGCTCGACTGGGCACCGCAGTACTACACTAAAGAAACGATCCAGAAGGCCATCGACTCGGGTCAAGTGACCGAGAATGACATTGACAATCTACTTCGTCCGCGCTATATCAAGATGATTGAGTACGGCCACATGGATAAGCCTTTCAACAAGTTCCTGCCTACGATCGCCGATCCGGTGGTCAACGGAGCTAGCGCTCGGAAGATGGCCGAGGAAGGTTCCGTGCTATTGAAAAACGCTGGAGGCTTCCTGCCACTGGCCGGCAAGCCGAAGTCAATCGCGCTGATTGGCGTCGAGTGGTTCGCCGGTATAGCCAAGCTGTCCCCGCGCTCCGTTCGGGACGACAACGAGAACGTCGTGACCCCTTATACGGTCACACCAAAACAGGGTTTAGAGAATGTCATCAAGGAGCGGGGCTATGGAACCAAAGTGACGTACAATGATGGCCGTGACCCGCAGGCTGCTGCTAAGCTTGCCACTGAGTCTGACGTCGTGCTTCTCATGATCGGCGACAACCCGCATGAGACCAAAGACCGCGAGACACTCGGCTTCCCGCCTATCGACCTCAACAAGAACCCGGATAAAGTGGACTGGGTGAAGCAGGAGCCAATGATCGACGCGGTTCTGAAAGCCAATGCAAAGAATACAGTTGTGGTCTTGAAAACTTCCGGTACGGTGCTCATGCCGTGGCTGGATAAGGTCCCTGCAGTCCTCGAAGCATGGTATCCGGGTATGGAGGATGGCAATGCCGTCGCCAATCTGCTCTACGGTAAGGTCAATCCGTCCGGCAAGCTGCCTATGACGTTCGGTGCTACTGAGCGTGAGGCCGCCTTCGCGACCGAGAAACAGTTCCCTGGAACCCGTCAAGACACAGGCAAGCCAGGAGGCCCTGGTCCGTACGGTAACGGTTCAGACCAGTTAATTGCCCAGTACACAGAGGGACTTAAGATGGGCTACCGCTGGTACGAGGCCAACAAAGTGAAGCCTGTCTTCCCATTTGGTTACGGCCTGTCGTACACGACCTTTAAGTATGACGGCCTCAAGGTGAAGAGTGTCCGCGGTGAAGTAGGGGGCCCAGGAACGCCGAAGGGTAAAGGAAAAAAAGACTTGTCTGGTATTGATGTATCCTTTACCATCACAAACACCGGTAAAGTTGCCGGCAAAGAAGCGGCACAGGTCTATTTGACCCTGCCGGACAAGGCGGGACAGCCTGCCAAGCGGCTTGTCAACTTCGAGAAGGTTGATCTTAAGCCAGGTGAGAGCAAGCGAGTGAATCTGCGGATTAACCTGGCTGACTCTAATCACCCGTTCTCCTATTTCATTCCGAAAGATCCGGATAACCTGGCGAACTGGGCTAACGGCGAGTGGGCTACCGCTAAGGGAAAATACCGCGTGCATGTCGGGGGTTCCTCAGCAGACACCCCATTAGTAAAGGATATCCCGTTGAACTTCAAAAGTAATCGATAGGCCTTTGACCATGGGATAACGTCGGCAACTGGGGAGGAATCGTCAGGCATTCCGAAGACAGTGAGCCCGCGTGCTCGGTGAATCAAGCCGAGGCCCGCGGGTTCATTGCTTTTCTCAACACCTTTATAATCGACAAAAGACGAAAAGAGTTAAGGAAGGACGTGAGAAGTATTTATGAAGGAATCTGTTCGAAATAGTAGACGAGGTCCGGCGCATTTGTGGTGTATGGCCATTAGCCTGATGGTCCTCTTGACCGCATGTAACGTTGCGGAATCCGAAGGGCTTGTCGGGAGCGATAAGGCTGTGGAACCAGCCCCGTCCGCGTCCAGCGACTGGCAGGTCCCCGGCTTGGTAGACCGGTCCGGCGCGCCGTTCAAGGTGCCGACGCCGAGTCCGGCAACTGGCAGGACCCTGGACGTCACGGACTTCGGGGCAGATCCGAATCCGGACTCACAAGACGACGCAGCAGCCATCAGGAAGGCCCTGGATGCGGCCAAACCGGGTGATGAGGTCATGCTGCCAGCTGGCACGTATGACTTGCGCTCCACTGACCCGACCGACGAGTCGGCGAACATCGTGCTGCGAAGCGGCGTGGACCTGCGCGGCGAGGGCCAGGAGAGAACTGTGCTGCTAACCTCCCTCGACGGCGAGGATGACAGCCGGGTAATCCGCGGTTCCGGCGTCCACGACGTTATCGTCGCTGACTTCACCATTACCTCCCGTCATGAGGGTTCACTCGGCGACGACCCTAATGACAGCGATGCGGGTGGGGGCCCGATGTACGGGATTTACCTCGGTGCCCACAAAGGGAAGGCCAGCTCTCGGGTTCTTGTGGAGAACCTAGGGATCCGCAGGTTCGAGCGCCACGGAATCTCCGTCAAGGCCAGCCGTGAAGTGACTCTCTCTGGAAACTATGTCAGTGAGGCAACTGCCGTTGGTCCCGGCGGACAGGGCTATGGCATTGCTATCGAGGGCATAGCAGACCAACACGAACCGGATGCTGCCAACGATTCCCGGCACAACGTTGCCATTGGCAATACCTTCGATGGCAGGCATCTCCGGCACGCCATTCTGCTGCAGTTCCCAACGCACAACAATCTCGTGGCGGAGAACACCATCTCCGGCAGTCTCCTCGACGCCATCGACCTGCACGGCGAGGGTGAATACCTGAACGAGATCCGGAACAACACAGTCATTGGCGGGCAGCAAGCGGGCATCGCGCTGGGCAATTCCGGCGGTTCCAAGAACAAGCACGACGCTTCTGGACCTGGAAACTGGGTGCACTCCAACAACCTGATTGGAAATCGTCAGGGAATTCTCGTCATCTTGGGAACTCCTGACACCCGCATCGAGGAAAATAGGATCACCGCCGGGGAGAATTCGAAGGCCGGCATTGAGGTCCGCAATGCGCCGGGAACGGAGTTGCACGGTAACCATATCACTGGAGGGACTGACGGGTTCTGGGCCATCCGGCTTAGTGAGGACCGCGGTGCTGACGGACGTGGCAAAGGAATCCCCACAGGCGTCAGGATCGAGCGGAACGTCATTCGACAGGCCGCCAACGGCATTAGGATCGATGCCGGAAAGGAACTCAGATTGGTCGAAAACGTCGTTGACGGTATCGACGGAGTCAAACAGAGGGTGGCCGACGGGATCGATGTGAGCCGGTAGGTAGGTCCAGCGGTTTCCTATAGAATCGCAACGGTGCGAAAGTTGAGTACTAGTCATTTATTATAACTTCTATAAAGAACCCAACCTTCATCAAAAAGAGGGCTGGGTTCTTCTAAAAAGTCCACTCAAACCATTAATAAATATTTTTTTAGGTTGGGGATCAGGTTAAACACCCGATCTGATAAATAGCCGGAACAATTCCGCTTAATTAGTAATTGACATTAAAAATATTCCAAATAGACGGAGAGATTCCGCCTATTGGCTCGAAAAACGTGAAAAAGGGCGATTTTGCTTTGCATAATCGGAAAACCTCCGATTATTTATCCCGAAACGAGCTCCATTTTGCATATAAAGGAAAAATCTCCGCTTATTTTCCTTTCGTTGGTTACTCAATTGAGGACAGGACTTCTTATTTAAAAGAAAGTGATTTAATTTAGCAATCTTTTTATTATTTCAAAAGAATCCAAGAGAACCTCATTTTGGTGCGCCACGGGGAACCGTATCTAAGTAAGGTAAGGTAAGGATGTCTCCTAAGACTACATAAAATGGAATACACTATATGGTGGAACGTTTTTGGTTAAAATTTCAACAATATGTTAGTTACCTAATCGTTCGTTAACATGTGAAGACCATTGGAGAAAATTCTCTGATGGTTTTCTACTATTATATAAGTAAGCAGTACAAGTGAAGAAATTCCTGTGTAGATAGTAGTAGGATATATAATAAGGAAAATACAAGTGCATTCTATTAAACAGAGAAATGGTACCAGTAGTTTCCTTAAATAAGCATGTTCTATTGTATGCCAAAAATGCTGTAATAGTGATAGAATAATAGTTCATCTTGTTCTAAGCAGTCAAAGAAGTGAGGAATTGATAGTGAAAAAATTTAAGAAGTTTTACTTAGAGATTACAAGTGTATGTAATCTTGCATGCAGCTTTTGTCCGCCAACAGAACGACAGAAGCAATTCATTTCTGTGGAGGATTTTTCTAAGAGATTAGACCAAATTAAACCGCACACAGACTACATTTATTTACATGTAAAAGGTGAGCCGCTGCTCCATCCTAAAATAGATCAATTGTTAGACGTAAGTCATGAAAAAGGGTTTAAAGTTAATATCACAACCAATGGAACATTAATTAATAAAAAGAGGGAGAAATTATTAAATAAGCCTGCGCTCAGACAAATGAATTTCTCACTCCATAGCTTTGATGGCCATATTGGTTCTAAAGATAAGGAAGGGTATGTGAAAAGTATCCTTTCTTTTATTAAAGAAGCAACGAGCCAATCAGAATTGATTGTTTCCTTGAGATTATGGAACCTTACACAAGACAATATGACGAATATGGAAAGACAGCGAAACAGAGAATTACTAGAAATAATTGAGAAAGAGTTTGATTTAGACTACAAAATTGAAGAGAAGGTAGAACCAGGAAGCGGCGTGAAAATTGCAGAACGCATCTTCATCAATCAAGATTACGAGTTTCAGTGGCCTGCGTTACATGAAGAAGAAGATGATGGGAAGGGCTTCTGCTATGGCATGCGCAATCAAGCAGGTATTTTAGCAAACGGAACGGTTATTCCTTGTTGTCTAGATGGTGAGGGAGTTATCAATCTAGGAAATATTAATGATCATTCATTTTCTGATATTATCGAGATGGATAGAGCAAAAAACCTTGTAGATGGTTTTTCACGAAGAGTGGCAGTGGAGGAACTATGTAGAAAATGCGGATATCGCAAAAGGTTTGGAAAATAGATAGGGAACAGTGCCTGGCACTGTTCCCTAAACTTTCGTTTGCAGAGTTTAGTAAGAATGAAGAATTTGCAGATTGTAATTACGTATAATGAATAGTAGAACAATGATTAATCAGGAGGGAATATGCCAAAGAAGAAAATTGTATTCACTGGTGGAGGTTCTGCTGGGCATGTAACACCAAATATTGCATTAATTAATGAACTCGACAATTGGGACAAATATTATATTGGTTCGAAAAAAGGAATTGAAAAGGAATTAATAGAAAAAACAGGCATTCCTTACTTCGGAATAAATAGTGGGAAACTTAGAAGATATATAGACTTTGAAAATTTCGTGGATATCTTTCGTGTAATAAAAGGATGTTTTGAAGCTAGAAGTGTTCTAAAAAAGATCATGCCTGATTTAGTATTCTCTAAAGGTGGATTTGTTTCGGTTCCTGTCATCATAGCGGCTAAAACATTAGGAATACCGATTTATATTCATGAAAGTGATATGACGCCAGGACTAGCAAATAAAATTTCGCAAAGATTTTCAACAAGGATATTTACTTCCTTTGAAGAGACAAAAAAATTTTTTCCTAAAAATAAAACGGTTGATATTGGTTCGCCTATTAGAAAAGAAATAGTAAATGGTTCAGCAATAAAAGGAAGAGATTTTCTAGGATTTGATCATCAAAGTCCCATTTTAACCATGATGGGAGGAAGTTTAGGAGCAAAAAAAATAAATGAAGTAGTTCGGCAATCTTTAGATCAACTAACGGCTACTTACCAGGTTGTTCATTTGTGTGGAAAAAATAACTTAGATGGCAATTTAGCCTCCCATCCAAGGTATAAACAATTTGAATATGTTCATGATGAACTACCTGATATATTAGCTGCAACGGATATCGTGATTACTAGAGGCGGCTCAAATGCCATATTTGAATTTCTAACTTTAAATATTCCAATGCTTATTATTCCATTAGGATTAAATCAAAGTCGAGGCGACCAAATTTTAAATGCAGAGGCTTTTCAAGATAAAGGGTATTCCCTTACATTGGAGGAAGAAAAACTTACTAGTGAAACGCTAATCGAAAAAGTAAATACCGTTTATAAAAACAGATATGAATTCAAAAAAAATATGAAAGAATCACATAAGGGGAACGCATTACAAACACTTGTTGACGAAATTAATAAATCTAGTACTTGAAAAGATAGTTCGCTTAATGTTTAAGCGAACTATCTTTTTTGCAGGTAACTGGAAAATTTATGTTAAAGTAGTATTAAAGGTGGGGATTACAATGAAAAATAAACAAATATTTTTAATGGTGTTGTTCACCATTGCATTTGTTTTATTGGCTGCTTGTGGAAACCCAACGAATAAAGACATAGCAGCTAGTACAACAAATAAAGATTCAGTAGAAAACAATGCTCCAGACAGTGGTGACAACAGTCCGGTAAATGTCCAAGAAGATACTTCTACTAATACTTCCACAAATTCAGATGATAAAGAGTCATCAAATTTCAATAATAGTGACAAGGAAGTAACGGAAAGTAAAAAGGAAGAGTATCTCCAAAAATTAAATACTACTAAACAAGCAACGGAAGAATTGAAAGCAACAGATTCATCAACATTCGCATTAAAAAAAGTGGAAAACGATAGATGGGAAATGTGGGATGCATTGTTGAATGAAGTTTACGGAGTCCTAAAGGAGCAACTTACTACAGAAGAGATGGACCAATTGAGAACAGAACAACGGAATTGGTTAAAACAAAGAGATGATACTGCACTAGAGGCATCGCTAAAATATAAAGGCGGTACGGAGGAACATTTAGAATATGTGGCTGTACTAGCAAATCTAACAGAAGAAAGATGCTATGTGTTAGTCGCAAATTATATGAAATGATTTTATAGCGAACAGTGCTTGGCACTGTTCGCTATAAACAGGACAGTAGTGGAATATGCTTCTAGCCGTAATCAAATCTTATCCAAACGCAAGGTTTTTAATATATCGTTATAACGAATGTTTGAATTTACAATATCTTTACTTCTTTGTTACTGAAATTGGATTAATATAGAATATATGTTTAAAAGATTGAAAAGAGGGAGAATAAATGACAGGAAAAGCACTTGAAATACAATCTTTAACGAAAAAAATTAAGGATAAAGTAATTGTTGATAATGTTAGCCTCTCCGTTGAAAAGGGAGAAATCTTTGGACTGCTCGGCCCTAATGGTGCAGGAAAAACGACCATTATCCGGATGATTGTAAGCTTGATAGGCCGTACACAAGGCAACGTATTCGTGAATGGCTATAATTTGGATACTCAATTTAAAGAATCAATGAGTGAAATTGGTGCGATTGTTGAGAATCCAGAATTCTATAAGTATATGAGCGGTTATAAAAATTTAAGGCACTACGCCAATATGGCAAAAAACAAAATATCAGAGGAACGAATCCAGGAAGTAATTAAGGTTGCAGACCTTGAAGAAGCGATTCATCAAAAAGTGAAAACCTATTCACTTGGGATGCGGCAAAGGCTTGGCGTTGCGCAAGCGCTGCTGCATAGCCCATCACTTCTGATCTTGGATGAGCCGACAAATGGGCTAGATCCTCAAGGGATAAGAGAATTTAGGGAATACTTGCGTTCAATTACAAAAGAGGGAATTTCTGTCCTCGTATCCTCCCATTTATTGTCTGAAATGCAGCTAATGTGTGATCGGTATGCGATTATTGAAAAGGGGAAGCTTATTCATATTTCTTCGATTAATCTGTTAAACGATCAAAATCAGGAAGTACATACGGTCATGTTTGAAGTAAGTAATTTGGAAATGGCTCTCCAGTTACTCAATGAAAACAATCTAGGAGTTGATTTCAAGAAGGTGGACCAGAATCAGTTTTCGGTAATCCTAGATAAGGACTCGATTGCTGCTGCCAATCGGTTGTTGGTTAAGAACAATGTCGATGTATATGCTATTCATACAGTAACAACCACGCTTGAGGACCGGTTCCTGGAATTAACCGGCAAAGGGAGTCAGGAGGTAAAAACGAGTGTTCATGTTAATTAAAAATGAATTAGGAAAGATTTTTGGAAAGAAAGCTAGCTGGATTTATATGCTAATCATCGTAATCGCGGTGGTTCTTGGAGGGATTCTTGAGGATAGAATCGGTGGGGAACCTAACAAAAACTGGCGCGAGGAAACCCAGGCCAGTGTGAACAAACTGCAGCAGGATTTAGAAGCGGCTCCAGAAGAAGAAAAAGAGTGGATGGCTGCCGAACTTAAACGGCAGCAGGGATATCTCGATGAGAATATTAATCCAAATGCAAAGAGTAATTGGCATTTTATGAATATGACTGTGTCTGGTGTCACGATGCTGGTCACGCTTTTTGCTGTTATCGTAAGCAGTGCCAGTGTATCCTCGGAATTTTCCGATGGGACGATAAAACAACTACTAATCAGGCCGCATGAAAGATGGTTCATTCTTTTGTCAAAATATTTATCGGTGATCATCTACTCCTTGCTGTTGCTGATTGTGCTCATTTTTGCAGGTTTCGTTACAGGCTCGATTCTTTTCGACAGCGTGGATTTTAATACTAAATTCTTTGAATACACACTTGAAGGACAGAGAGTAGCAGAGTTGGGACCACAATTTTTCTTGAAGAACGTGTATTACTTGCCAAGTCTTTTGATTCTCATCACGATTTCCTTTATGTTATCTACTTTGTTTAAGAGTCAGGCTCTGGCAGTGGGAATCGGAATTTTTGTTTTATTTTTATCTTCAACATTGGGCGGACTGATAGTGGTTCTCGCCGAAAAGTATACATGGGCCAAATTTTTAATTTTCCCCCATTTGGATCTTACCGTGTATGCACTACAGGACAACATACTTGGGGATGTAACCCTGCCAATCTCCTTACTAACCTTGGGCGTGTACTATATCATTTTCATTGCCCTAACGTTTACAATCTTCCAAAAACGGGATGTTAGTATTTAGATTAATTACATTAGTAAATTAGAGAAAAAAGATGAAATTGATAAAGTAGTAAAAATAATTGGCTGGATTTGTTTTTTTGCAACTGTAATTCTAGAATTAGTGCTAATCCTTTCGTTTCCTGAAATTTTTAATACATATAGTTTTTAGATCAAGAGCGAAGGGCTTTTAAATGATTCAACAATAGAGTGCAAGAGTTAAACAAGGCGATCAATACGATCGTCTTTTTATTTTATTAATTATTTTTTCAATATTATGTTAATATGTGATTGTGAACATATGAATGGAGGAATAATGTGAGATGACAAGGATATTTAAAGCATTAGTAGTCATGGCTTTATTAACCATTATTGGGTGCTCTAATTCAACAGACAGAAGTGAAGAAAAAAACAATGAAATCAAAACGGAAAGTTCCAGTTTTATAGGAAAAATCAAGGAAATTAACGGTAACCGTGCACTTGTTTCTGCTAAAGTATTTGAGGGTAATCCCGAAGGTGATGTGTTTGTTGACCTTTCCGTGAATAGTGATGAAACATTCCGAGTTGGAGACAAGGTAAAAGTAGGATTTGATGGCACCATTAAAGAATCGAATCCAGCTAAAATTAATACTCTTTCTGTTGAATTGGTTGATTGATAAAATAATTCCGTGTTCAATTAACGGGCGTTAGTTCAATAAGTTACAAAAATGGCTCGGTATAGTGAACAGAGCCATTTTTTTTAAGGCTATTTTCGCAAACTTTGTTGTTTTGGAATATGGGTTTAATCAGATTAGGTACTAGTCTGATTCCCATTCCCATGTTTTTTCGTGTTCAACGGTAACCAGAAGGTCCATCTGATTCCCTCTAGCATGATTTTTCCGGTTCAACGGTAATCAGAAGGTCCATCTGATTCCCTCTAGCATGATTTTTCAGGATTTGCGGTAATCAGATGGCTTGTTCATTCCATTAAATTTCGGACATTTATTAAAAGCAACAAACTTTTAGAAAAGAGCCTTTTTTAATTGAAAAATTTCTACTTTTTTTCAATTTTCAACTGTTTGTAATAGTTCTCTACGATTGGATGAATATCTGGGTTTGAATCATAATAGGTTTCACCAATTTTACTTAGTGTGAATTTAAATTCTCTTTCACCATCAAAAAGAGTAATACCATATCGCCACCCATCACGTTTTTCTTGATTATCTTGCGGAGTAAACTCTATATCTTTAATCAAAGTTAGAAATTCCTCGATTTGCTCTTGCGCAGTAATCTCTTTTGAAGCACCAGTCGAACCATCTTGAATGATGATTTTATCTACATTTTCAATTTTTGCATCCTTATAAAATTCCTCTAATGATTGCGTTTTTCCATTAGTACAAGCAGAAACAAAAAATAGACTTAACAACAAGATTAGGAACAAAGATTTTTTCATTAAACCACCTTCAAGAAGTTTATTTGCTCTTTTTTAGACCTTTTTTATTAGGCAAAAATACAAACTTCGCATCAATAATGAAGTGTAGCAAGATAGGAACCCATAAAGAACCTGTTCCCACGAAAAGAAGAAACAATATGGCACCTAGATAGGTAGTTAGCAGCACACCTTTCCACCCTTGATATAGATGAACAATTCCAAAAAACAGACTTGAAATAATACCAATTGCCATGATTGGTAATTCAAATGGAAGATGGCTTAAATAATACAGCATCACACCACGAAAAATGATTTCCTCACAAACTCCTGCCGTAATTGCTATCAAAAGAAAAAACAAACGTTCTCCAAAGGTTGATGGTAATAAAAATTGAATACTCTCATCAGTTAATGCTTCGGAAATTTTCTTTCTTATTGTTTTTGAGAAGCGAATAATCAAAGCAAACATTACAATACTAATACCTGCTCCAAACACAAGTGCCAGTAAAGATTCAGTTTGGAAAGAAAATAAAGGATTTTCAATAGAAAATAAGTCGTTAAAAGTATGTTTAGTCAAGAACCAATAGGCTAAAAATATGATCACCATTACCCATTGGGTAATCATAATTTGTCCGTACATTCTCCACTTATTTATATGGGTACTTTTTATCTTTTTTAAATAAAAATAGTCCCATATTGGATAACCTACAATGATTATTAGTAAAAATAGGGTCAGAAACAGCATTTTTATCACCTCTTATCACCTATTAATTATTAAACCCTAGTCTATTATAACATTATAAATTTTATCTCCTCCTGATGACCACCGCCAAAGTTAAACTCTACAAGAAATTAATAATACATTAATAGAAAATTAACATTGAGATGGTTTAATTGGGTTGTATCAATCACTAAGGAGGAATGTTTAGATGATTAATAAGAAACTTGTGAAAACAGGAGCTACTTTAGCACTTGCTTTAGCTATTACAGTTCCAGCATTATCACCGACAGCAGCGGCCGCTAAGGATAATAGTAAAATAGAATTTGTTAAATTTAATGGAATGAAAGCACCATCTACAATTGATGACATGGTGAAAACATATACAAACGCAACCGTTGATGTGAAATATAGCAATGGAAAAATAAAAACATTTCCTTTGTCTTATAACTACCTTTTTAAATCGGAAGATAAGGTAGCAACAGCTAAAGGGAAAAAAATCCCTGCAGGTACACCGATTGATGTGAACGGAAATCCAATCGTTGATCCAAGTAGTACAGATGGAAAATACTTTGTTTCGGATGCTCCGGATTCAAATAGTTTATTAATGCCAATTGACGGCAAACTTTATATGGTTACACATTATGAATATCAAACCATTGATGCTGCTGGCCAATCAGCATACGGTTTAGTTCCAGCATCTATGTCTTTAACTGAGATGAAACAGGACAAAAAAACAGGTGAACTTAAACCTGTCAATGTTGAAAAAATTGATTTTTCAGCAGTAGATGGACTTTGGATTCCATGTAATGGATCTTTATCACCTTGGAATACCCACTTAGGTTCAGAAGAGTATGAGCCAGATGCTCGACAATTTGCGGATCCTACATCAAAAACAAGAAGTCAAGTTGAAACATTTGCTCACTTCTATTTTGGAGATAAAGCAAAGGCTAATCCTTATTTGTATGGCTACACTCCTGAAATTACAGTAGATAAAAAGGGTAAAGCATCCGTTGTAAAACATTACAGCACAGGACGTTTCTCCCATGAGTTAGCTAAAGTAATGCCTGATAACAAAACTGTATTTTACGGCGATGATGGCGGTAATACAGGAATGTTTATGTATGTAGCCGATAAAGCAAAAAATTTATCAGCGGGTACACTATATGCAGCGAAATTTAAACAAACAGGTACTGAGAATGGTGGTTCAGGAGACTTAGAATGGATTAATTTAGGACATGCAACGAATAAAGAAGTGAAAAAAATTATTGACAGCGGCATTACATTCAATGATATTTTTGAAACTTCTGATGTACCTAAGGAAGGTTTTTCAGCGATTAAGCAATATTCATATGGTAAAACAGAATATCTAAAACTTAAACCTGGTAAAGAAAAAGCAGCGGCCTCCCTTGAAACACGCCGATATGCAGCATTGCTTGGTGCGACTACTGAATTTAACAAAATGGAAGGTGTAGCGCTAAACGAAAAGGATAAAAAAGTATATATTGCTATTTCCGATCAAAGTAAGAGCATGGAAAAAGATTCAACAGGAACAGATCCAGCAGACCATATTCAATTACCAAAAATTAAAGCTGGTGTTACCTATCAATTAGATTTGCAAGGTGGTCAAAAGGATAGCAAAGGAAAAGTTATTAATAGCTCTTATGTAGCACCATCCATGCATGGATTGGTAGTAGGGGAAGACCTTCCTAAAGCTGATGCATATGGAAACACTGCAAATGTAGACAAAGTAGCGAATCCAGATAACTTAAGCTATTCTGAAGCAATGAGAACCCTCTTTATTGGTGAAGATAGCGGCGCTCACACAAATAACTTTGTTTGGGCATATAACGTTGATACAAAAGAATTAGAACGTATTTTATCTGTTCCAGCAGGAGCGGAAGCAACAGGATTATTTGCGGCAGATGACCGCAATGGATTCTCATACATTTTCAGTAATTTCCAACATCCTGGTGATGAAGTAGAGAGTAAGTCAATTACAGCTGTTAACAAAGATGACTTAGTTAAAGCTATTGACGAACAAATTGGTATTAATAAAACAGGTGGTATTGGTTATATCTCTGGTATACCTTCTTTAACAAAATATAATAATGGTAAATATCAAAAAGACTTGGAAATAGATAAAAAGGGAAAATAAGTTTAGGTAAAAACCTAAGTGAACGAACACAAATTTAAGTATCAGCAAGTGATGTAGCAGGATATATATGTGCTTTCAGTAAACCGTACCATAATAGGTGCGGTTTTTTCTTTCATTTTTCCATGGTGTAGGATTTTTATGCGACATTGTATCTCGCATATTTTTACTTTGTTTTTTAATGAGAAATTCTGTAACATTAGGGACTCTTCTAATAGAAAACTAGTAATGCAAAGTACTATGCTAAGATATTTATATAGACGTATGAATTTAAAAGAACAAGAACAAAAGAAAAAAGTTACTTCCATGTTCACAAACCTTATTTAGATTCACCATGGTGAATCTAAATAAGGTTTGTGAAGTTTTTTCATATTTTTTTTGGTTGAGATTCAAACTAATCGGATATATAGAAAATTAGCACTAAAAAGGAGATATACAATGATTGGTCAAAAAAGAATACGAGATTACGGAGTCAAAATAGGGCGTCTGGAACCAGGGCGTATTAATGCGATTACAGATGTAAAAGGAGTGACCGTCGGACATGTGACACTTAGCAATAAAAATATGCAAACAGGAGTCACAGCAATTTTGCCACACCAAGGGAATATATTTAAGGAGAAGCTGATTGCCTCAAGCCATGTTATTAACGGATTCGGAAAAACGATGGGAACGATTCAAATGGCAGAGTTAGGCACTTTGGAAACACCGATACTCCTAACCAATACATTAAATGTTGGTACAGCTGCAGATGCGTTAATTGACTACATGTTAGCTCGAAACCTTGAAATCGGCCGAACTACTGGAACCGTTAATCCCATCGTTGGTGAATGCAATGATATGTTTTTGAATGATATAAGAGAAAAGTTCGTGAAAGATGAGCATATTCTTCAAGCATTGGAAAATACATCATCTGAATGTAAAGAAGGAACTGTTGGTGCTGGTACAGGAATGCTCTGCTACTCCCTGAAAGGGGGTATTGGCACTGCTTCTCGAATCATGGAAATGGATCATGGGAAGTACACAATGGGTGTTTTGGTATTATCCAATTTTGGGATTTTAAGTGATCTTAGGATAAACGGTAAGGCCGTCGGTCAAGAATTGAAGGAAGCAATTATCCAGTCTTATAAAGAAGAGGATAAAGGGTCCATCATGGTTATCGTTGCCACCGATCTACCTGTATCAGAAAGGCAACTGAACAGAATAATAAAACGGTCAGTAACAGGATTATCTAGAACGGGCTCTATCATTACAAATGGAAGTGGCGAGGTCATTATTGGTTTTTCAACAGCAACCAAAATTCCACATGAAAAACCGGAACACTGTCTAGTAATGCATCAGATTCATGAAGAAGATATGGATTTGGCATTTAGAGCGGTAGGAGAAGCAACGGAAGAAGCAGTGTTAAATTCTTTAGTTACCGCCGAGGCAGTAGTTGGTCGAGATGGAAATAAAAGGCCGGCATTTAAAGATTTAATCGAAGAGTTTAACATTTCACTAACATAGATAAAGGTGAAATTCGTTTATTATCAAATACACTTAACTGTGAAAAAACTAGTTTTATTGACAAAATCCTTTATTCATCATGAATAGAGGATTTTTTATTTCTTCCCATGCGAACAGTGCCAGGCACTGTTCGCAACCAAGAAGGAGAAATCATTTTCTATCACGAATAATAAACTAAAATTAAAAAAGGTGATGAAGTTGAATGAGTAATCGAAACAATAATATCAGTAATCTTACAAGAGAAATTCAAGATACGGACGAAATGAGATGGGGAACCGGGTCAGCAGTGAAGAGTCAAATAATGGAGTAATTTATAATAAATACATACCAAAAAAAGAAGTTCGCTGATGTCCCACTTGCGGTGGTGCAGAGTTAGCACAATAAGCAGTTGATATAATTTAAGCTACAATCAGGTAAAGAGGTGAATCTAAGTGGTGCATCAAATGGGTTTATACGGTGAATATTTTAAAGCTATTAAAGATGGTAAAAAGACAGTTGAGATTCGACTTAACGATGAAAAAAGAAGGAAAATAAAAATTGGTGATGCCATTGAATTTATTAAAGTTCCTGAACAAAATGATACATTACAAGTAAAAGTAACAGGGCTTAGAACGTATGATACATTTCAAGCTATGTATAAAGACATTCCTTTTAAAGACTTTGATTGTGCAGATTGGTCAATGAAAGAAATGATAGAGGGAACATACGAAATTTATACTCCCGAACAAGAAAAGGAATGGGGAACATTGGCTATTACAATAAAATATTAAAGCCGATACTACTTCACTAACGGGTGTGTTTATACATGGTTTTATCGGGAAAAAAGGTGGTTGTGCTTCTATGAATATTAAAGAAATAGATACAACTGTAATTATAGAGGAATTGAAATAGAAGGATTTATTGGCGAGGATAGATTTTGTCCAATTTGTAGTACAAATCAAAAACCTTTAGTTTCAAGATATTAAAATAATGGAATCTCAAAGGAGACAAAAAATGGGCGAGAAATTATTAAGGATAGGAACAACATATATACCAGTAACGAATGTAGACCTTTCTTCTGATTGGTATGTAAATAAATTAGGAGCAGAGTTAAGCTACAAAGATCAAGACAAAGCTATTTTAAACTTTGCCAATCAAAGCATTTTTCTTGTGAAGTCTAATGAAAATCAAAGCTCCAATTTCTTTGATATTTACGGTAATGAGCGTTTTTCGTTAACATTCGAAGTTAATGGATTAAATGCCTTAGAAGCAATACATAAAGACTTTAAGCAAAGTGAAATTAGAGTTGGAGAGATTGAAGACAGAGGACACTCTGGAAGAAATTTTGTTTTTTATGATTTAGATGGTAATAAATTTGATGTGTGGAGTGAACTTAGTCCAATCTTCAAAGAAAAATATCTTATTCCTAATGGATAGTTAAATGAGGCGATGTTTTAATAAATCATCGCCTGTCCATTGTTCGATAACCGGGAAAATTGGGAAAAAATGCACCTAAACTATATGGTGCTTTACTTTAACAGGTGCTGGCCATATGTACAAGGTAAAAGGCAGAGTGAACAAGTGATGATTTAAAGTAAAGGCTCTGTTATTATTCATTGTTGATTTTCGTGTAGAAAAATTTTTAAGCGGAGAATTTCCGGCTAATGTCGATAGTGGAGGCTTAGGGAGCAGATATAAGCGGAGATATTCCGACTAACTGTTCACAATAAGACAAAAGCCATCGTTTTGGAACGTATAACCGGAAAAACTCCGCTTATTTTAAGGGAAATATGGGAATTTCCCGAAATAAACGGAATTTCTCCGCCTATTTTTCAAATTGAGTGAACTCAACATTTTCCTTTAACACAGCCAAAGGAAAATTATTTCCGAAATTAAGGCTTAACCTATTGGGAATTCACATGAATGGATGCATAAGATAGTGTAGCCGAAGCAACATAGCCCCATAACCTAAATTGCATATACGCCTTACCAGGAATTCTCAAATACAAAAAAGCCCTACAAGGGCTTTTTTGTATTTTTATGAAAAGTGTAATTGGCTATTACTTAGAAACAGATCACTGTTCCAACGATGATTAACAGGATAAACAATACAACGATTAATGCAAAACCGCCGCGGAAACCAACGCCGCCGTAGCCGTAGCCACCACAACCACCAAATCCGCCATATCCACCATATCCAAACATTAGATAGCCCTCCTTTATATACTTATTCCTTATAAAATATGCTGAGTAATTAATGTGGGAAGGGCTATTTCACTAGTTTTTATGAGGACAAAACTACGGAATATGAGTAAAGCAGTAGATAGCGAGCCGACTGCTGCTGAAAACAACTTAAATATTTTCTTCTTCAAGTAACTGACTACCTTATTGGTTTTGAAGCATCAATAGGTGAAGGAGAAATTGTAATTGGAAATTGAAGTTTCCTTTTTAATAAGCTGAACAGGTACTATCCTTCATAAGGGGAAAGCCTTTTTTCTTATTCAAGTAACGGATGCGATGCTTCAATTACGAAGGATTGCTTTTTCTTTTTCAAGTAACTGGGAAGGTTAGACGAAGAACATGATGAATATGAGTTTTTCTGTTAAACGTTCTTGGAGCATATAATATCAAAAGAAAAAGAACCCATTATTGAGTTCTTCTTCTAAACAGTTCACCCGTTAGCCACCCATGCAGCAGTTCTTCAACATCTGAGGTTAACGGTGAGATTACATTTCCATGTTAAATTGATTGGAGACCTTATGAAAAATAGCTACTTATTTATAGGGTTAATATCATTATTATTTACATCACGATTATTGGATACTGTATTGTTATCTGCTTCAGCCGTCTCCACGATCTGGTTACCAATAACACCACCTGAAACACCGCCTATAACAGTACCAATTAGTCCATATGGAGCACCTATCATAGCACCCGCAACGGCATCAGTAAAAGTTCCAACTGCTTCACCAAAGTCACTTGTACCTTGATTAGCATTACTTTCAGCCTGGTTGTTTCCAACTTCCCCCACATTTTCATCCAAGTTATTGCGTTCGTTACTGTGATTCATCTATTCACTTCCTCGTTCATTATTTGGGAATATGTTAAATATGAACGCACACCATCCTAAACATATACTACCCAGCTGAAGTAGTTTTACTCATTACATGTATAGGAAGCACGCTTTATCCTCATTAATGCAGCTATAAAGGTATACACCAAGGGCATTGCGTTAAAAAACGAATAGGGATGTTGTAAATGCCTGGTTTGAAGAAGAAGAACGAAAAACTTCCTAGAAGCAATAAATACGATCCTAGTCTATAAAATCACATAGGAAAAGATTACACCTTTTCTTTATGGTTTGAACACAGAAATCAAACCTTCGCCGTATTTATTTTTCCTTTTCATTTAATGTTTAATGATGTGTTGCCAGTGTGGAGGAAGTTCATGTGTTTCAAGATGTTCAAATTTCTTTAATTTAATTTGACCTGGAATTATTGTTGGAGCAATTTCAAAAGTCAATCTGTCTTTCCCTACAGAAATATGGGGTCCCACTACAGGGGTAATTTCTAATGTGATTGAAAAATCAAAGGTGCGGAATCCACCAATTCTTTCTACATTTACAATTTCAATTTGGTAGGGATAGACCAATGGTGAATAAGTTAAATATTCTGAGTAATAGTTGCTCACCGCCTTATCTATTTCCGGACCTAAGAAAAGCATTAGGATATCATGGACCATCATTTCTTTCGTATCTTGGGGAGGCTTTGTATTTTCTTGTTTCCACCCTGTTAGGAGCCAATCAAAGAGCTGGACCGATTTCAACCGAATTTTTTGGTTATTTTGGTCAAGTATGACATCACCATCTGCCAGCGAACAATATTTTGTTTGATTTTGAACATGGCAGTCATAAGCAGGTACTACTGTAGCAACATTACCGTTCTTCATTTTTATTTTTAATAAGGATATCGGAGTTTTTGTATTATCTAATTCCGTTGCTTCTTTTACAGGACTTGATGTGTTAATCCATTCCACTACCTTCCTGATGACGAACTCTTCAATACCATCATTTTCATTAAAAGTACGCGTACCTCCAGAAGTGCGGTTTATTTGAATGGAAGCAACGTCCTCCGATTTTATTGAGACATCCGCCTTTGCTAGTTGAACCGGCAGAAAAACTACAGTATAGACCAGGAATAATATGACTAACCTTTTCATTAATTTTTCACCACCATTACCGTGTCTGAATGCCTTTTATTATTTTCCCTCAATTGAAAATCTTGATGTCTGCCATTCCTTGTTCATTGAGGAAAGATTTCCATAGTTCATATTAAAAGTAATGGGAACTAGCCTTCCCTTTTATTAATAATGATTATGTTAAAACTCCTAGGAACTAGGGGTTTTTTTAATGCAGAAATTTCTTCGTAAAAAATCTTGCAAGTATTTGGTAATTTGTTGACATTATGGTTCTTTTGTTATATGGTTAATTACATAAGTAACTAACCAGTATGGTGGTGAGGATATGAAACAGTTAATTGATGATGGCAGGCCAATTTTTATACAAATTTCCGAACGCGTCGAAGATGACATTATTGAAGGCAGAATTACCGAGGAATCACAGGTTCCATCTACTAATCAATTCGCCGCATTTTACAAAATTAATCCTGCTACGGCTGCGAAAGGCATTAATTTATTGGTGGATGAGGGAATTTTATATAAAAAGCGGGGGATTGGAATGTTTGTTGCGGAAGGAGCTCGAGAAAAGGTCATTTATAAACGGACAGAACAGTTTTTTGAACAGTATATTGTCACGATGATCCATGAGGCAAAGAAACTAGGGATTACAGTTGAACAATTGACAGATATGATTCGGAGAGGGGATGAAAAAGTATGAAAAAGGTAATCGAGGTTAGCCAGCTTGATAAGTTATATGGTGAGTTTAAAGCAATTGATAATATCAGTTTTACGATTGAAGAGAATAAAATTTGCGGTTTACTTGGAAGAAATGGAGCAGGTAAAACAACGTTAATGAAATTAATAACAGCTCAGGTTTTTCCTACTGATGGGGAATTAAAAGTCTTTGGTGAGAATCCCGAAGAAAACAGGAGAGTATTAAGTAAAATTTGCTTCATCAAAGAAAGTCAGAAGTATCCAGATAACTTCAGTGTTCATGATATTTTAAAAGTGTCAAAATCACTATTTTTAAATTGGGATGAGGAGTTTGCACAGTCCCTAATAAAAGATTTCAATTTACCTTTAAAGAAAAAAACAAAAAAATTGTCAAGGGGAATGCAATCTGCAGTTGGAATCGTCATCGGCCTTGCCAGCAGGGCACCGTTAACAATTTTTGATGAACCATATTTAGGACTTGATGCGGTTTCAAGAGGATTATTTTATGACAGATTGATGGAAGATTACTCAGAATATCCACGCACTGTAATCCTTTCCACCCATTTAATTGATGAGGTAAGCAACTTACTTGAGCATATTTTAGTCGTCGACAAAGGTCAAATCATTATTAATGATGAAGCGGAGAATTTACGCGGTACTGCGTTTACGGTAACAGGCCAAACTGGAAAAGTAGAAGCGTTTCTTAGGGGCAAAGAGGTTATTCATCGTGAGCCTTTTGGGGGATTGCTTTCCGCTACAGTCATTCAAAGTAAGAACAACTCTGATAGGAACCTGGCAGCAGCTAGTGGACTTGAAATTTCCCCAGTTTCATTACAGCAATTGGTTGTACATTTAACAAAAGGAAAGTCTACTCAAAAAGGAGCGATTGCCCAATGAATATTCAAAGTGTGTTAAAAATGTATTATAGAGATAAATGGGCATGGTTTTTAATACCAAATATTATTCTCTTTTCAGTATTTCTTCTGAATTTTATCATCAGCCTTTTTATTCCAGGCGATGAAGAATTTTATTCTGGAGGGGGGGTCTCTTATATCATTGTTTATATGCTGGTTTTGGGGATCATTGTCGTAACTCAAACCTTTCCATATGCAATTGGTATGTCAATTAGAAGAACTGACTATTTTCTTGGTACTGTCGTTATGGCCGTCGCTACAAATATATTATACGCAATAATGTTGGTAATCTTATCAGCCATTGAAAGCGCAACAAATGGTTGGGGAGGCCAGTTCCACTACTTTCACTTTCCCTATTTGAATGACGGAACACTTTTGGAACAGTTCACGATCTATATTATCTTATTTATTAATTTTTTCTTTCTTGGATTCTTGATATCCAGCTTAGCTCGCCGCTTTGGCGGTAAAGGTATGCTAATTGCATCAATATCCTCAGTATTGATCTCAAGTGCCATTGTACTGCTTGTAACTTACTATGGGGCTTGGATGGATATTTTTCAATGGTTCGCAAGTCATACTGCTATCGAAATTGCATATTGGCTCATCCTTCCTACTCTTTTATATATATACCTTCCGTATTTGTTATTGAGAAGAGCAACCGTTTAAGTGAAGTATGGAAATGAAAGAGAGTAACACAAAAAACTAGATGCCATATATGGAGGCATCTAGTTTTTTTGAATACTTTATTTTGTATAATTATCAAAATAACCTTGGATATAGATAATAGGTGTACCTTTATCTCCGCTTCCTGAAGTTAAATCTGATAGAGAACCGATAAGATCGGTAAGTTTTCTTGGTGTAGTCCCTTGCGATTCCATTGATCCAACAAGGTCAGATTCTTTATTATTAATAAATTGAGAAATCGCTTGTTTAAGTTCTTCACCCTTTAAATGAGCAAAGTTATTATCAGCGAGATATTTTAATTTTACTTCATTGGGTGTGCCATCAAGACCTGAAGTGTAAGCAGGTGAAACAACTGGATCAGCTAGTTCCCATATTTTACCTACAGGGTCTTTGAACGCTCCATCTCCGTAAATCATCACTTCAACATTTTTTCCAGTCTTTTCTTTAAGCATATGCTGTATTTTATCAACTATAGGTTGGCAATTACGCGGAAAAAGTTTAACACTATCCTCTGTTGCTTTATTTGATCCTAGTAGACCAAAATCTTCATTACATCCGCTGCCATCAACAGACTCCGATAATATGTTATCAAGGCTGTAAATCTTTTCTCCACCATTTGCATTTAATATTCTCTTCGTTCTAAATCGTGTATGTATATCGCAGGTTAGAACATTTTTTGTGTATTCCAAAATGGTTTTTGGATTATTTGAGAAGATTACATCACATTCAACACCGTATTCTTCAACTAACGATTTATAATAATCAATATAATCAACACCAGTAAAAGTATGCTTAATATATCCAAAATAATCACGGAATTGTGTTTCTGTTAATACATCTGTCCAAGGATTAACTCCCTTTTCATCAAGCATGTCAAGATCCACTAAGTGATTACCAACTTCATCAGCTGGATAGCTAAGCATTAAAACAATTTTTTTAGCTCCTTTTGCAATACCACGGAGACAGTTTGCGAAACGATTTCGACTTAAAATAGGGAATATGACTCCAATCGTATCTTCTCCAAATTTTGTATGAATATCTTTAGCAATATGATCGATCGTCGCATAATTACCTTGAGCACGAGCAACGATTGATTCTGTTATCGTAACAATATCTTTATCGTTAATAGTAAAGCCTTCAACTTCTGAAGCCTTTAACACACTATCTACAACGATCTCTTCTATTTTATCCCCTTGATTTATGATTGGGCAACGAAGACCTCTTACAACAGTTCCAACAACTCTTTCCAATATAATCGCTCCTTATAACTACTTACGTTAATTTGAACTACCCCTCCTTATCAAACCTTACGGTCTGATTGAAGAAGGGGATTCCTATGAACACCAAAGTATCCTTCAGTTTTCTTAATAGGCTAGCCCCGCAGTTCCTGCGGTTAGAAGTCTTATTGCTTCATTTCTAAG
>NZ_FNHN01000016.1 GCF_900103525.1 Bacillus sp. OK048 | reverse complement strand
GGGCGCGCCATATTTTATCGGGAAGTAGCTCAGCTTGGTAGAGCACTTGGTTTGGGACCAAGGGGTCGCAGGTTCGAATCCTGTCTTCCCGACCAGTTTTTCTTGCTAGGTACTACTAAATTTCTTACGTAGCAAAATAACTAAATTTAATTAAATATTTGGCGGTGTAGCTCAGCTGGCTAGAGCGTTCGGTTCATACCCGAAAGGTCGGGGGTTCGACTCCCTTCGCCGCTACCAAGTTTTTTTGCGAAGTAAAAATAACCAAAGTTGTTTAGCAGCACAATAATTAATATATTTTTTTTTCGGAGGAATACCCAAGTCTGGCTGAAGGGATCGGTCTTGAAAACCGACAGGCGGCTCATACCGCGCGGGGGTTCGAATCCCTCTTCCTCCTCCATAAATTTTAATAATTAATTTCTCCAATGTGGAGGGGTAGCGAAGTGGCTAAACGCGGCGGACTGTAAATCCGCTCCCTCCGGGTTCGGCGGTTCGAATCCGTCCCCCTCCACCAAGTAACCAAAGTTTTTTGTGAAGTAAGTTAACTTTCCATTATAGGGGTATAGTTTAAAGGTAGAACGAAGGTCTCCAAAACCTTTGGTGTGGGTTCAATTCCTACTACCCCTGCCAAGTATTTGCCGGTGTGGCGGAATTGGCAGACGCGCACGACTCAAAATCGTGTTCCGTGAGGAGTGTCGGTTCGACCCCGACCACCGGTATCTAATCTAAGTACACAAATTATTCAGTATTACTATCATAAGTAGAGAGACAGGGTATAATTCCTTGTCTCTTTTTTGTACGATAAAGTGAAATTACAATTAAATGAAAGGTGATCTAAAAAAGTACTTAACTCAAAATTTCTTTTAAAAGACTCGTACTTTTTAAACCAAAAAACCCCAACAACACTTGTGTTGATGGGAATAAACTCTTTATTGATATGAAAGTATTTATGATTGTTTTAAGAAATCGATTTCTATTTCGTTTATTCGTGGTTCACGTTTGAAGAGATATTCTCCATTACGAATCGATGCAAGTACTTCTGCACGTTCACGAATTGCTTCATATGCATCCTTTGCATCTAAAACGATAAAGTTAGCTGGCTTTCCTACTTCAATGCCATACTCATCGTTCACTCTCATAATGTTTGCACCGTTGTATGTGATCAAGTCGAACGCCTTATTGATTTCATCAATATGTGTATAATGTGCTAAATGGATACCATTATCTAAAATGTTCATCATATTTCCATTCCCTAATGGATACCAGTAATCCGCTATAGAATCTTGAGCAAAGGCCACATTATTTCCATTATTTAATAACTCTTTTACTCGAGTTAAACCACGACGTTTCGGATAACTGTCGCCACGTCCTTGTAAATGTGCGTTTTCAGTAGGACAAGAAATAAAGTTGATTTGTGATTCTTTAAATAAACCTAACATTTTATTTGCATAACTGTTTTCTACCGCACCAAAGCTACATGTATGGCTTGCTGTTGTGTATGTACCATAGTCTTTTTCCATAACAAGCGCATTTAACACTTCTAAAAAGCGACTATTTGGATCATCGTTTTCGTCACAGTGAATATCAATCATGACATTATATTTTATTGCCAGATCGACAATGCGTCTCAATGATTCAACACCATGTTCGTAGGAAATTTCGAAGTGAGGGATTCCTCCTGCTACGTCAGCACCCATTTCAAGCGCTTGTTCCATTAATTGTTCTGCACCTTTATATCGGAAGAATCCTTCTTGAGGAAAGGCTACAAGTTGTAATGTAACGATATCTTTCAATTCGTCCCGCAGTTTAATTAAAGCTTTCATTCCTGTTAGATTAGAGTCAGTAATATCTACATGGGTACGAATAAACTGAACCCCTTTACTCAATTCTTTTTGAATCCCTTTTATCGCACGCTCACGCACTAATTCTTCCGTCAATGATTTCTTATTATCACTCCATCGCTGGATACCTTCAAATAACGTACCTGAAACATTTGCATTTCCTTTGCCTAGCCCTGAAAAGATATAATCTAAGTGTAAATGAGGATCAACATATGGTGGCAATACCAAATTACCTTTTAAATCAATCACTTCATCAGCGTTGCCTAAATCATTACCTATTGCTTTAAATTGATTGTTTGCTACTAAAATTTCATGAGAATCAGGGTCTCCATATATATTCACGTTAATGAATTTTTTCATAAAAACATGACTCCTTTGCATCATCATTTTTTTGTCATCCTTATTAAAATTGTATCAATAGAACTCATTCGTTTGTTCCATTAATTATTATACCAGTCTTAAGGCAAATAATAATTTTGGCGGCTTATTGTCCCGATACATAGATAACATCATTTTATTTGTTAAAAAATATTGGAAATACCTATCATAATATTGAATTAGATTAATAGATTTTTATAGGACATACAAAAATTTTATACAAGGTGGGGAATGCTTTGAACAATGTTTTTCTTGAAGGCAAGGATTTTGCAAAGTCCTACATACTGCCTTACACGGATTTAACGGACAAGGAGTCGAGGTTTCCTGAAGAATCTTTCAAAAAGCTAGGTGAAAAGGGCTTTTTAAAACTACTTGTACCTGAAGAATATGGCGGACTTGGCAAAGGGCTTGAAGAGCATGCCCAGGCATGTTTGGCATTTGCAGAGAGTTGCTCTACCACAGCCCTTTGCTACATGATGCACAATGTCGCATTGATGTGCATTCGAACTCATGGAAGTGACGAACTAAAGAAAATGATTTTTACAGACGTTGTAGAAAATGGGAAATTCCTGGCTTTAGCCTACAGCGAATTCGGAACAGGAACCAACTTCTATATTCCGGAAATGACTGTCGAGGCCAACAGGGACAACACAACGTTTAACGGAACAAAGAGCATGGTAACCTCTGCCACATATGCTTCCTACTACCTCGTTCTAGCACCTTCTGTTGAAGAAGGAAAAATAAGCAACTGGGTATTCCCTTTGGAAGCAAAAGGATTGACCTTTGAAATGTCAAAATGGCAAGGTTTTGGAATGAGAGGGAATTCATCTTGTCCGATGCACATAGATAATGTGACGTTGGACTCATCTTTCCGTATTGGGGCAGAAGGATCAGGCGAAGAGCAGGTATTCAACGTGGTTGCTCCGTTCTTCGTCACAGGGCTGGCAGCAGTTTACAGCGGTACTGCCATGCATCTATTTGAAATAGCCAAGAACCATGTGGTGGATAGGCAATATCCTGATGGAAGAACACTTGCTAATATTGAAACTGTTCAAGTGCACATTGGAAATATTTTTAAAACCGCAGCAGCTGCAAAAGCAATCACCCTAGAAGCTGCCAGAGCAGGTGCAAACGGAGAAGCTGATGCACTCGCAAAGATTTTGGCGGCAAGAATCGTTGCATCAGAAGCTGCAATCGAATGTGGAAGGCTTGCCATGAGAGTGGGGGGAGGGAAAGCTTACAATAAGTCTCTCCCAACTGAAAGACTTCTAAGAGATGCGTATGCCGGTCAAATCATGGCTCCAAGTGCCGACGTTCTGGCTATCTGGCTTGGAAAAGCATTAACAGGTCAGATGTTTCCATGAGAGTAAAGAAGGAGTGATCCCAATGAGGAACGATAGAATAAAAGTCGGGGCTGTTATTTATGATCCGAGAGTTACAGTGATCTGGGGGATCATAGCTGATTTTTTCAAAGAGGAAGGGCTAGAAATAGAATGTATCTTCTATAAGGATTATGTGAGACAGGTTGACGGTCTCATGAACAGGGAGATTGATATCGCCTGGAATTCTCCTCTGGCTTGGTTGGACGCATATACGAGAACCGATGGAACATGCCAGATGGGATCAATGAGAGATACAGACAGAGACAGAAAGACCTGCTTCATTGTCAGAAAAGACAGTGGCATAACAAATCTCGCTGGGTTAAGGGGCAGAACGATTGGTTTTGGAGCTGTCGACTCTCCTCAAGCAAGATTGATCCCAATCAACCATTTGCATAAAAATGGGCTTGAATATGGTACGGACTACACGGAGAAAAGATTCGATATTGGCGTCGGCCTTCATGGAGACCACATAGGTGGAGAGCTAGATGCCATTAAAGCGTTGATGGCGGGAACGGTAGACGCCTCTGTCACGCTGGATTTGAACTGGGAAGCTTGGAAGAAAGATGGCACGATTGATGAAAACCAATTGGTGTGCATAGATACAACGGCTTTGTTTGACCACTGTATTTTCGTCGCCCATACTGAGTTTTCAACTGAAAGGTTTAGAGAATGGGAAAAGGTACTCCATAGAATGGACTATTCCAATGAAGCTCATAAGAAGATGATGGATATGGAAGGTTTGAAGAAATGGGTAGAAGGCAGAATCACAGGATTTCAGCAATTACGTGAAGCCAATGACTATCTTCATTCTTTAATAAGTAACCCCTCATGAATGAGAGCTTCTATTAGTCTTATTTAATTTAAAGCAGCAATTAAAAGAGAAGCGTGGTTTTTTCCGTCGCTTCTCTTTTACCTATTTACATCCATTTTGGGAGATGAAACATATGATAGGACCATTACCGCTATTTCCCACTTCCCTAATAGGAAGTATGCCAAGATCAAAAGAGGTTCTAGGCGCCCTCAGAATGATGAGAAGAGGAACGATTAAATCAGACGACTTCAACAAGCTTATTGAGGTGGAAACCCGAAAGGTCATTAAGTTTCAGGAGGATTTAGGGATTGATATCATCACAAGTGGAGAGCTCGGGCGGGATAACTATGTGTCCTTTGTTTCCGATAAAATTGGCGGCGTTAGAATGATGAGCATGAGTGAAATGCTCGATTATATTGAGGATAAAAAAGCTTTTGAGAACATTTTGACCACGCTTGATGTTCCGGCAGTCAGTATCAAAAATGCGATTTGTGTGGGAAAGTTGAACTACAATGGTGATATTGTTGCAAATGAGCTTAGGACGATGAAGAAGTTCACCAACAAACCAATTAAGGTTACCATGCCGGGTCCCTATCTGCTTACCAGATCGATGTGGCTTCCTTCTCTCTCTGGTAAGGTTTATGGGAGCAAGGAAGAACTTGGGCAGGACGTTATAAAAATCATGAAGGAAGAGATAGACAATCTTATGAACATCGGGGTTGATGTAATTCAATTGGATGAACCGGTTCTGACTGAGGTTGTTTTCACAGAGGGAAAGCCAAGGTCATTTATGTGCGCTGCTCTTTCCGAGAGGAAGGATCCTAAAGAGGAACTTGAATTTGCCAGTTCCTTGATTGGACAGATTATCAGGCATATAGAAAAACACAAAACGGTTGCTTCTCTACATGTCTGCAGAGGCAACTGGAGCAAAAATGAGAGTATATTATTGACAGGTCCATATACTCCGCTGCATGCGATATTTGCTAGTGTGAATCCAGACCTATTAACACTTGAATTCTCAACGCCAAGGGCAGGTGAGCTAGGCTCATTATTATCTGATTCAAGAATTGTAGAGCATACAGCACTTGGTTTAGGAGTGATCAATCCACGTACAGATGAAATTGAGACAGTAGATTCCATCCTTTCAAGAGTGCAAGAGGCCATAACGTATCTTCCAAAGGAAAGACTATGGCTAAATCCTGATTGCGGTTTTGCGACCTTCGCAAATAGTCCAGTTAACATACTTGAGAATATCTCGGGAAAAATACGCTCATTAACAGAAGCGGTTTCAATACTAAGGAGTAAATATGATTAAGCGGTCGAAAGATGAAATAAATACATTATATGAATCTCGGATTTTCGATATGACCTTTAGAGGGACGTCGAATGATCTCTCATCTGTCAAAATTTTTACGAGTAAAAATAGCTTTCAAATAGCGAAGCAAATCAGCTTTGATCCAGAATCCAAACAAATCAGCAGTCTTGAATACTTTGCTGGTTCCGTATTAAGCAGCATACTATTGACGCTATTAGAGCAGTCGAAAAAAAGGGATTCAATGATTGAAGAAATGGAAGGGGTTTTGAATCTTTCACTGGAAAATCCACTAACCTTAGTTGGTGTAAAAGGGTATGATGAAGAACCGTTTATCAGAAAAATAACCGTAACCGTTTTTTTATTTGTTGATCTTGAGGATAATGATTTTGCTGATTTTTGCTCAAGGGCGCTTCATCACTCCCCTATTTACAATACATTAAAAAGATCAACGGAACTTGAGGTCATATTTAAAAAGCTTGTATGACGAGCCCAATTCAAAAGGTTAACGACCATTGAATTGGCTTTTTTCTTAAAAAAACGGCTAGTGGGTTATTTTTCTATGTGCTTATCATGAGAATCTAGTGGTTTTTTTTTCAACCAGCTAACGATTACGTAAAGAATCAGCAACACTCCCCCGATTTCTATCGAATGGTCGGCTAAGTTAAGAATTCCACCAGTGCGAACGATAAAATCTGTTACGTGTCCAAACAAAAGTCTATCAATACCATTTCCAATTCCTCCTCCAACTAGGAATCCAAAACTACTATCGATGAGAACACCCTGCATTTCTCCGGTTCTACGAATATATAAAACACCTAACACGAACACCACAGCCAGAACTCCGAAGAGCCGAGCATAGCCTGGTAATAAACCTCCAGCCATCCCGCTATTTTCGATATGTGTGAGTTGAATACCCCATAATGTAAAAGTTTCATTGATTTCAATATGGGCCCGAATTAGAAGCTTAGAGACCTGGTCTATCACAATAACGATGATTGCAATTACATAAAATAGCATATATGTCCTCTTTCTTGCAGAATAATTTGTATCCTAAACATCAGTATAATTGAAAGCTTTTTTCTATTCTATTTTGGAGCTCATATTTACCTGCTACGAGAAAGGAGAGATTTTTTCCTAAATAAATGAAAGTTATTGGAGAAAACTAATTTAGACTACTATAATAGAGTGGATTGATAAATTTGTATATACAAGAAGGAGCTGTTTGTTTTGGTACAATCTTTAACAGGTAAGGTAGCTTTTATTACAGGTGCAGGAAGAGGGATTGGAAAAGCAACTGCCATCGCACTTGCGAATGAAGGGGTAACCCTTGGTTTACTTGGAACAACTGAATCAAATTTAAAGCAAGTAGCAAGTGTTGTGGAAGGACTAGGAGTGAAAGTTGCTTACGCAGCAGTAGATGTTTCAAACTTAGAGCAAGTCCAACAGGCTATTGAAAAGGTAACAAGCCAATTAGGCAAAGCCGATATTCTGATTAATAGTGCGGGAACTAGCAAATTTGCTTCCGTTTTAGACATGGATCCAGAAGAATGGAAAAGGATCATTGACGTGAATCTAATGGGTACCTATTATGTAACACGTACGGTTCTTCCTCAATTAATTGAAAAAAATAGTGGAGACGTAATCAATATTTCCTCCACCAACGGCTTGAGTGGGGCGGCTACATCAAGTGCCTATAGTGCTTCTAAATTTGGTGTCATTGGATTAACTGAATCATTAGCACAAGAGGTTCGCAGAAATAATATCCGGGTAACGGCATTAACTCCAAGTACAGTCGCAACAGACATGGCACTTGATTTGAAACTAATCCCTGAAAACGATGAAAAGTATATGCAGCCAGAAGATATTGCTGAACTGATCGTTTCTCAATTGAAATTAAATCAACGAGTCTACATAAAAACAGCTAGCATATTGGCTACAAATCCTTTCTAATCACTATTAATTCAAGTGCCTGTCCCCCGTCGGAAAGCATTAAACGCCGGGGGGCAGGCACTATTTTTCTGAGGATGTTTCTCTCCATATAGTCACGACACAGGCAAATATATATGGTTTCCAATACCAGAAAAGGTAAATAGTTATTCAAATCATATTCGATTTACGGAAATAATAGAAAAAAATCAATATATTAGCGGTTTAAACGGTTCTAATCTAAATGAGATTTATAATATTAAAATGGAGAGATCGTATTTTGAAGAAAAAATCAAAGCCACAAAGAAGTAAACAAATGAATTATTTTGAACAAGATTCTGATGAAACATTCTACTATATTGCAGGGCACACTTCAGCAGGTGTACCTTATGGAACATCCTGGGGGGAGATTGTTTCTCAAGAATTAAAGATTAGATTAGCAGTAAAAAAAGATTCAAAGAAAGTTGCCGGCCTTATTTACCTTGCTATCGGTGATATTGCCGAACAACTAACTGGCCAAACAAAAACTGAACATATTCATGAAACATTAGCTTTCTTTTTTCGTGAAAAAAATAACCGTCTAAGTTTCCAAAATACGATTATTGCATATGTGTTAGATGAAGTAGTAGGAACCATTATTTCCTATCCGGGAGACGATGCGCCTGTCTTGGATGAGCCAATTCTTCATAGATTAAGAAAGAAAAGGCGCAATCAGGAAATTTGCTTTGATAAAGAAGCGGATCCTGGGGATTATTACATTGATACTATATGTGTTAGTCCAAAATTTCAAGGATATGGAATTGGAACAACATTAATTAAAGAAGCAGAAAAAGAGGCAAGACAAATTGGATATAGTAGAGTGTCACTAAATGTGGCTCATGACAATCCAACTGCTAAAGGTCTTTATAAAAAATTAGGATATATTGAAGAAAAAATCATCCAAATTAATGGGCATGATTATGACTACATGGTGAGAGTAATAGAAGAGTAAACAGCTCTACTGTTCTAGCGCCCTCTATTTCCACACATATAGGATTGTAGTTCTAGTGCCTGACCCTCGATGAATTAAAGTGTTACAGCACTGGGGGTTAGGCATCAATTTTGGCACCAATTTTCCTGGGCGACCCAAAATAAATGTATAATTGTAAATGATTTAGAAAAGAGGGCTGAAGATGACATTACAACAATTAAAATATGTGATTGAAGTGGCAAAAAGTCGGTCCATTAACAAAGCGGCACAGAATTTGTTTATTAGTCAGCCAAGTCTTTCAAACGCACTAAAAGAGTTGGAAGAGAAGATCGGGATTACGATTTTTTCGCGAACCAATAAGGGGATTGTGATTACACCTGAAGGATCGGAGTTTTTAGGGTACGCAAGGCAGGTAGTGGAACAGGCAGAACTTCTTGAGAATCGCTATACGAAAACACGATCGCCGCAGCAAAATTTCTCAGTATCTGGTCAGCATTATGCCTTTGCGGTAAGTGCCTTTGTCCGTCTATTAAAAGAGTATGACCGCGAGGAATACGAGTTCACTTTACGAGAAACTAGGACCTATGAAATCATTGCTGATGTGAAAAACCTCCGTAGTGAGATTGGGGTTTTATATCTGAATGATTTTAATCAACATGTGATTCAAAAATTTCTAAGAGAGGGAAATTTAAAATTCCATGAACTATTTGAAGCAAAGCCCCATGTCTTTATTAGCTCAACAAATCCTCTAGCGGCACAGGAATATGTCACATTATCTGATTTGGATCCCTATCCATACTTGTCTTATGAGCAGGGGGATTATAATTCCTTCTATTTTTCGGAGGAAATACTTAGCACGCTAACTAGACCGAAGAATATTAAGGTAAGTGATCGGGCAACTTTATTTAACTTATTGATTGGATTAAATGGCTACACCATTTCAACAGGTGTGATCAGTCATAAATTAAATAGCAAAGACATAATTGCCGTCCCTCTAAAGGTAGATGAACGAATTCATGTGGGCTATATTACCCATAAAAGCGTCACAACCAGTAAGTTGGGCAATATCTACATTCAATATTTAAAAGAATCGATTGGAGAAGAATTACAACGGCTATAGTTTAAGGCTATAACAAGGGATAGATTTTAGGTGTTACGTTATAATGATTTTCCTATGCTACACTTGGCTTAGAACAAATAAAGAATATTCTTAATTTTATAGAAAGTAGGAGATTCACTATGACAAAAACACTTGTTAAAGCTCCCTTTAGAGCCGATCATGTAGGAAGTCTATTACGTCCAGAAAGAATTCATCAGGCTAGGAAGGATTTCCAAGCAGGAAATATTTCAACACAAGAACTACACGTAATTGAAACAGAAGAAATCAAAAACATCGTTGACAAGCAAATTGAAGTAGGACTACAAGCTGTTACAGATGGAGAGTTTCGCCGAAGATTTTGGCATACCGATTTCCTTGAGCATTTAAATGGGGTAGAGGGCTACGTGCCAGACTCTGGATTTGCATTCAAAGGAGAAGAAACGGAAAGATATGATGTGCGTGTAAACGGGAAGATTTCGTTTAACCAAAATCACCCACATCTCAAAGACTTTATCGAATTTAAAGAAATTGTAGGGGACCGTGCCGTTGCCAAACAAACCATCCCAAGTCCAAACCAATTATTTAACGCCGGAATTCGTAACAAAGAAATTTATCCGTACCTTGAAGAATATGCAAACGATATTATTCAAACCTATCGCGAGGCAATTAAAGCTTTCTATGATGCAGGTTGCCGTTACCTACAACTAGACGATGTCTACATTGCGGGTCTAAATGCACCGGAAATACCATTTAATGATAGTGGCTATTCCCGTGAACAATTAATTGATTTAGCCCTCCAAGTGGTTAATGGAGCATTGGAAGCGAAGCCGGAAGATCTCGTGATTTCCACCCACCTTTGCCGGGGGAACTACCGTTCAAAATGGGCATTTGAAGGTAGCTACGCGAAAATCGCGCCAACTCTATTTGCAAAAGAAAAAGTAAACGGATTTTTCCTCGAGTATGATGATGACCGTTCTGGTGATTTCGGACCATTGGAATACATACCTAATGGTGGCCCGCAAGTTGTGTTAGGTGTATTCACATCGAAACATGGGAACTTAGAAGATAAGGAAAATATTAAAGCGCGTGTAGCAGAAGCAACAAAATATGTGCCATTAGAGCAATTATGCATCAGCCCACAATGCGGTTTTGCTTCTACTCATCATGGAAATATCTTGACCGAGGAAGAGCAATGGGCAAAACTGAAGTATATTGTCGATGTTTCTAAAGAGATTTGGGGATAAGTTTTTTAAGCGAACAGCTAACGATGGCTGTTCGCTTTTTCTAACTCTAGTGCCTGACCCCCAGTGTGTTAAAGTATTAACGAAGCGGGGCGCAGGCACCTTTATTTTCCATCAACTTTACACGTTTAGATTCTTCATGTATTATTTGAATTAAAACACTTCACTGATTTTTCAGATTTCGAAAACAGGAGGCGAATGAATGGAGGAGCAAATTTTACAATTGATTCGTAAGAGAAAGCAGTTGATGACATCTGCGTTGGCTGCTGCATTACTGTTTTATTTTTTCCTTCCTTTTTCTCTTATTTTCATTCCTGATGTGATGAATCGGCCAAGCTTCATTTATAGTATTTCTTCGGCATGGTTATATGCATTTTTACAAATTCCGATGACATGGTTCTTCTGTGGGATTTACCATAGGACTGCTAATAAAATTGATAGACAGATGGAAGGAATCGATAAGGAGAAGTCGTTGTGAATCCTACATATTTTTTATTTCTTATTTATATCATTGTTTGTACATTAATTATTACATATTGGGCAGCCAAGCGAAGTAAAACAACGAATCGGTTTTATATTGCTGCTGGGTCATTAACAGGTTTTCAAAATGGAATGGCAATAGCTGGCGATTTCATTAGTGCAGCCTCCTTTCTAGGGATTGTTGGGATGGTTGCAATCCGTGGCTATGATGGTTTTTTATATTCCATTGGTTTTTTAGTTTCCTATCTTGTTGTTCTATTTTTAATTGCTGAACCCATACACCGTCTAGGTAAATATTCTCTTGGAGATGTCATTTGTTCACGATTTCCAAGTGGGAAGATGCGATTAATTATGGCTTTTTGTACGTTTATCATCTCCATCCTGTACATAATCCCTCAGCTTGTTGCTTCAGGATTTTTACTTCGTTTACTGCTTGATATCAATTATTCCGTATCAGTCATTGTGATAGGTGGATTAATGACGATTTACGTCGTTGTAGGTGGGATGATTGCGACTTCATGGGTACAGATTGTGAAAACCGTTCTTCTTATGTCAGGAACATTTCTTCTCACACTTATCGTATTTTCCCATTTTAATTGGGATGTTTCGAAGTTAATTGAAGAAGTAAAAACAGGTACGCCATTGGGAGAAAATTTTTTCCTTCCTGGAAATTTATTTGATAATCCACTGGAATTCCTTTCACTACAACTTGCTTTAGTACTTGGGACTGCAGGATTGCCTCATATTTTAATACGACTATTTACAGTTAGTAATACATATGAGGTTCGCAGGTCTTTAATAAGCGCATCATGGATTATTGGAATTTTTTATGTAATGACACTCGCCTTAGGTCTTGGGACTGTCGCATTCTTAGGCTATGATTCGCTAATGGCGCTCGATCCTACTGGGAATTTAGCTGCTCCGTTACTTGCCAAGGCGGTTGGAGGTGACTTCCTGTTGGCATTTGTTTCTGCGATTGCCTTTACAACCATTGTTGCAGTTGTTGCAGGGCTCGTTATTTCCGCTACAACTGCTTTCGCCCATGATATTTTCCATCATATCGTTAAAAAAGGGAAATCAACAGAGATGGAACAATTGAGGGCAGCACGTTGGTCAGCATTAGGAATCGGATTGATTTCCACTTTATTTGCACTACGATTAGAGACCATTAATGTAACATTTCTTGTTTCGATGACTTTCATTGTTGCTGCTTCAAGTATTTTCCCCGTTCTTTTATTAACGTTTTATTGGAAGCGCTTTACTCAAGTGGGAGTCATTATGGGATTGCTTAGTGGCCTTGTTGCGTCTTTACTATTCGTCATGTTAGGTCCTCACATTATGAATCCACAGGATGGATGGATTCGAGGTGAGGCAGTGTTCTCCTTATATAATCCAGGCATTATTACAATTCCAATTGGCTTTGTTGGTGCATATTTGGGAACGATTCTTTCAAGAAGGCAATCCCAATCCATAGCAGAATTTAACGAGTTCTATATTCAATCCCAGTCCGGCATTGCTTCAAGGGGAGAAAAGAAATGGAAAGCTTAACGATTATTTTATTTGAACGTTTGGGACTACTTCTTATAATTGCATTTGTGATGACACGGACACCTGGATTCAGGTCATTAGTATACCGTAATTATAGTGTGAAGATGTCGATCGTTCATGCAGGGGTGTTTGGTTTATTTGGAATGGCCAGTACGGCTACAGGAATAGTCATACATGAGGATGGATTCTTCAGTCATCAATTAATTATTTTTCCAGTAGAGAGTCAACACTTAATTGTTAGCATGAGCCTTGTTGCGATTGTAATAGCCGGCTTATTAGGTGGACCGATACTTGGTTTAGGCGCTGGAGTTATTACTGGGATCCATCTACTATTTCTTGGAGGTGTTGGTGGATGGGCGAATGCTCTTGTCAATCCTATTACAGGCTTACTGGCAGGCTTAACGGCACGATTTTTCTCCAACGAACGTGTTATTTCTCCGTTGAAGGCATTACTTATTGGTGTTTTCCCTCCAGTTTTACACATGCAATTACTACTTATTATGTACACAGATAGACTAGATATGATTACACTTGTCAATACAATTGGCTTACCACTTGTGTTATCAAATAGTGCAGCGATTGCCATTTTTACAGCGATGATTGGAATTGTTTTACGTGAACAAGAAAATGAGGCAGCTCTAGCATCGAAACAAGCATTAACCATCGCGAAGGAAGCACTTCCATTTTTAAAAAAGGACTCTCCTTTTGATGTTGCGAGTGGCTTAGCAAATTTATTATATACTCGTCTGAGGCTTGCTGCTGTTACCATTACAGATCAAAAGGAGGTTTTAGCCCATAAAGGTTTGGGAGATGACCATCATCAATTTGGTGATCCGATTACAGCACATCCAGCACAAAAGGCGATTAGTATGAAAAAAATTCAAGTTACACACGTGAAATCTGATTTAATATGTACTCATAAAAAATGCAGTCTTGAGGCAGCGATCTTCATTCCGATTATAGAAGATGATGATGTAACGTATCTGATTACTTTCTATTTCCGTAAAGCAGAGCATATTTCTCCCGTTGAAATGATGATGGCACAAGGGCTGGGACAATTTATTTCAGATCAATTGAATATGCTTGGGGCGGAAAAACTAAAGGCCCATATTCGAGATGCAGAGTTAAGGAATTTACAAGCACAAATCAATCCACACTTTTTATTTAATACCCTTCAATTAATTGCTGGATTGTTTCGGGAAAATCCAGGGAAGGCTCGCCTCATAACACTACAATTAGCAAGTTATATGAGGTTTAATATACGTTTGGTATCGAAATCACTGGTTGAACTTGAAAAAGAGTGTGAACATGCTGAAGCCTATACGTCTATTATTCAAGAGCGATTTACAGGAAGGTTACAAATTAATTTTGTAAAGCCAGCTGAACTTTCCAATATTTATATTCCGCCATCGACCATTCAGCCCCTGATTGAAAATTCAGTTCAACATGGTTTAAAGAATGTAACAGATGGTGCAAAGATTGAAATTATAATAGAAAAGGAGAATGGGAGACTTGCCGTTTTAGTTCGGGATAATGGGAGCGGTTTTCCTACTCATATTTTACCGGTTGTAAGTCTACAGCCATTAGTCAGTCATAATAATGGTGGGATAGGTATTTATAATGTAAACCAGCGATTAGTTCATTTATTAGGAGAGTCAGCAAGATTGCATATTCGAAATTTGTCCTATGGGGGCAGTGAAGTGAAGTTTTCGATTCCAATTCCAATTCCAAATCAATTTGAAGAAAAGCAGGTGATGGGATGAATATTCGTGCGATGATTGCTGAAGATGAGATGATGGCTAGAAAGGAATTGTTGTATTTATTGAAAGATGAGAAGGGAGTGATCCTCACTCCACATGCGGAAACGGGTGAACAATTAATTGAGTTATTTTCTGAACATCGGCCGGATGTTATTTTTCTAGACGTAGAGATGCCAGGTTTCACAGGAATCGAGGCAGCACAATATATTATGAAACAGGAGACCGACACTATTCCCTTATTTGTGTTCACCACTGCATATGATGAATATGCAATGGATGCTTTTGAAGTAGAGGCAGTTGACTACTTATTGAAACCATATGATGAGATAAGGTTTCGAAGGACGATGAAGCGAATTCGCAAAAGTTTAGCGAATCGAAAGAATAGTAGTGAAGCAGCGGGAAAAAAGGAACAAACGATTCTATCAAAGATTTTAATAGATGATGGAGAACGGATGGTTGTAGTATCTCCTGATTCTATTTACTATGCCGTGCCAAATAAACGATTCCTAGAGATTCATACCGAGGATAAGGTCGTTATGAGCCGGATGACCTTACAAGAATTAGAGGATCAGTTAGCTGGTCATATGTTTTTCCGTGCACATCGTAGTTATTTGGTAAATCTAAATCACGTGTTGGAAATAACGCCTTGGTTTAATGGAACAAGCAATTTGACGTTAAAAGATAAAAAACGAACAAAAATCCCTGTAAGTCGTTCTGCGAATAAATCCATTTTTGAAAATTTTAAATGATAAGATCATAGAGTTGAATCTACAACCATTCATGAGCCATACATAACCGTTCACCATCTATTTTCAACCATTCATCCATTTTTAAATTATTTAATATTCAGGATATTATATAATTGTCTATAGGTTAATGGAAGGGGATGGTCGATTTTGGCTCAAAAAGAATTGATTACTAGCAAGGAGAAAGGTATTGATTATCTAAAGGTAAAAAGTAGTCCACAATTTAAACAATTTTTGAGCAAAAAGAAACAATTTATAGTACCGATGACTGTATTTTTCATGATTTTTTACTTTTTATTGCCGATTTTTACCTCTTACACAACATTTTTAAACACCCCAGCAATTGGAGATATTTCTTGGACTTGGATTTTTGCCATTTCACAGTTTGTGATGGTTTGGATGCTAAGTTCAATCTATGTAAAAAAAGCAGCTTCCTTTGACAAAGAATCCGAGCAAATCATTAATGAGCAGTTAAAATAGGGGGGTATGGTAGATGGATCCGGTAGTAGTTATTCTTTTTCTCATAATCGTAATTCTTACGTTAGTCATCACTTTTTTTGCAGCAAAACAAACAAAATCCACTGGAGATTTTTATACGGCGGGTGGGGGATTGACTGGATGGCAAAATGGATTAGCAATAGCTGGTGATTATTTATCGGCGGCATCCTTCCTTGGTATTGCAGGAATGATTGCTTTAAAAGGGTTTGATGGATTTTTCTATAGTATCGGCTTTTTGATTGCTTATTTAGTTGTATTGTTTTTAGTAGCAGAGCCATTGCGTAACCTTGGTAGATATACATTAGCGGACATGATTAATTCGCGCTTTGATGCGAAAAAGGTAAGAGGGGCTGCTGCGCTTAGTACTATTACCATTGTTCTTTTCTACATGATCGCACAACTTGTTGGTGCTGGTGCACTTATACAATTATTATTCGAAATCCCGTATTGGATAGCCGTGTTAATTGTTGGGGTTATGATGACGATTTACGTTCTATTTGGTGGAATGATTGCAACGAGTTGGGTACAGATTACAAAGGCTGTACTTCTGATGGCAGGAATGGTTGTCATCTCGTTCCTGGTACTAATGAAATTTAACTTTAATATAGGGGCCATGTTTACTGAAGTGAAAACGGCAACTAGTCATGGTGCAGATTATTTAAATCCAGGAATCAAATACACCAATCCTCTAGGAACGCTTTCGTTAATGCTTGCCTTAGTGCTTGGAACAGCCGGTCTTCCACACATTCTGATGCGCTTTTTCACGGTAAAGGATGCAAAAACTGCTAGAAGCTCCGTTATAACAGCAACTTGGACGATTGGGATTTTTTATATTTTAACATTATTCCTTGGTTTTGGGGCAGCAATTTATGTCGGGGAAAGTGAAATACTCGCAGCAAATGCTGGCGGAAACATGGCTGCGCCACTACTTGCGAAGGCAATCGGTGGGAATGTATTATTTGCTTTCATTTCTGCAGTTGCATTTGCGACAATCTTAGCGGTAGTAGCTGGTCTCGTGTTATCTGGAGCATCTGCATTTGCACATGATATTTACGGACAAATTATTAAAAAAGGTGAGGTAACAGAAAAACAGCAAATGCTTGCAGCACGCTATGCAGCTCTAGGTGTATCAGTTCTATCCATTTTATTATCATTAGGTGCTCAATACTTAAACGTAGCCTTCCTAGTTTCGTTAGCATTTTGTATTGCGGCAAGTGCGAATTTGCCAGTTATTTTGTATACAGTATATTGGAAGCGCTTTAATACATCAGGTGCAATTTGGGCAGTTCTTTCCGGATTGATCTCAGCATTAGTTCTAGTCTCGATTAGTCCTAGCGTATTTTCTCCAGTTGAAGGGGGCGCTCTATTTGTAGGGAACCCAATCTTCCCATTAGATAATCCGGCACTTGTGAGTGTTCCATTAGGCTTTCTTGGCGGTTATCTTGGAACCATTTTCTCGAAAGAAAATGATTATAAACGCTATGCTGAAGTTTCTGTGCGGGCACATACAGGCTTTAAAAAGGCGGAATAAGTATGATAAAAACGAGTTTTTGACATAGGGTTTATTACTGGTAGGAAAATCATTAGAAGCTATTAAATAGTTATTTAGGGGGATGAGGTGGAATTGGTAATAAACAAAGAAATAAGTGTAGAAGAAAAAGTGATAAAATATCCACAACAGCCAGTTCCGTGCAGCCGGAGTGGGTAACGGAAGCTTGAGAAGCGATTTATCGTCAGCAAGAAATGGTTGTAGAAGACTTGAAAGAAAAAGTGGAAGGAGGAATGGAAAAAGCGTCTGATGAATTTTTATATCAGGATAAATCAGAAGCTAAGCACGAACTAGAGGTGGGAATTATTGATATAGGTAAACACTACTCATCTTTTTATTTATCTGTCATAACCATCCAAACCACGCGAAAATTGGTGCCTGACCCCCGATGCTGTAACGCTTTGCCGTAATGGGGGTCAGGCACACTGGCCTGTGACTTTTCCTCTGGCATTTTTCGACTTGTGGAACATTTATGTGAAACAAGATTCTTCGGGTTGTGACAGGCACTGCAACTAAGCTACGAATCCATTCTAATCAATATTATTTCTAGTGTCCGCCCCCCGACGAATTAAAGCGTTACTGCATCGGGGGTCGACACCATTTATTATTAGTTGTTACGTAGTATATCACTTATCATTGTTATTTCTAGCTTCGATAAAATAATTTCACTCGCATGAATATTTTCTAGTATTCGCTCTTTCCTTTTGCCTCCCGGAATAACGGCATCAACACCTTCTTGAGCAAGTAACCAAGCTAGTGCTAAGTTAGGAAGAGATGTTTCCTTTTGTGCAGCAACTTCCTTTAATTTGTCTACTGTTTCAAGTGTTTGTTGGAATTGCTCACCTTGGAATAAAGGAATAGAATTGCGCCAATCCTGTGAATCTATCGTAGTGTTTTTCGTGAAACCACCACCAAGTAATCCAAAGGCTAACGGACCATACGGGATAAATGAAATATTATTTTCAACACAATATGGTAGTAATTCGGCTTCAGCTGAACGATCTAACATATTATATGGTGATTGTAAGACGGAAATATCACCATGGGCGTTTGCCTCTTTTAATTGCTCAATTGAAACATTCGAAACCCCAATTGCACGAATTTTTCCTTCTTTTTTTAAACGAGCTAATTCACCAATAGATTCAGTAAAAGGTGTTTCATTGTCTGGAAAGTGTAAATAATATAAGTCTACAAAATCTAGTTGTAATCTTTGTAAACTCTTTTCTACGGCTTCTCGCAAATATTTAGGACGATTGTCTGTTCTTACAGAACCATCGGGGGACCAATGTTGCGCTCCTTTCGTTGCAATCACAATGTCATTTCGATTAAATTCTTTTATTACTTCACCGACTAATTCTTCAGAACGTCCAAGACCATAAATATCAGCAGTATCAATAAAGTTTACTCCATTGTTCAATGCTTCTCTTACAAAGTCTATTCCATCCGCTTCCTTTAAATTTTGAAACAAATTATGCCCGCCAACTGCATTGGTACCAAGTCCAATCTCTGATACTTTAAGTTCTGATTTTTTTAATGTTGTATATTTCATGTTTTTTTCCTCCTATCATTTATTAGCCTAATCATAATGACAAGAAGTAAAGTCCACAAATTACTTCGTTCTAGTTTCATATATTGAAACTTTCTTTATAGAATAATCTATCCTGTTCGAAATCAAAAAACTAATATCATTTATTTATTGAACATCTTACTAGTTTCAAATAATGAAACCACATCTACATATTTTGAGCAAAAAAGTATTAAGACTTATACTAGTAGAAGATGAGGTGAACAAATGGCAAATAATGAAGTATCAACCCTGAAAAAAGGACTTCTTGTTTTAGAAATAGTCAAACAATATCAAGGGATTACGTTGAGAGAAGCGATGAATCAACTCAACCTTAGTAAATCTACGGCATTTCGATTATTAACAACGTTAGAAGAGATGAATTATATCTATAAAATTCAAACTCAATATTTTATTAATCATAAAATGTTTTGTCACGGTTTTGAAAAACGATCAGAGAAGGATTGGGCCTCTTTACATTCCATCTATCAAGTAGCAGAAAATCTACAAATGAGTACCTATTTAGGCAAAGTGGACGGTACCGATCTTGTCATGACCCAGGTGTTACATGCTCCTTTTAAAAAGTCAGCAGATGAAGAAATCGGAAATCGTTCAAAATTGCATCAATCAGCTTTAGGAAAAGTCATTTTGGCCCATTTAGATGAAGACCTGTTAGTGCCTTTATACGATAAAATGTCACTCGAACCTGCGACGGAAAATACGTTCCAAGACTCGCAACTTTTCCATTATCATTTAAAGGCCATTCGTCAAGAGGGCTATGCATTTGATGATGAGGAACGGATCGTCGGTATCCGTTGTGTAGCCGTTCCTGTCTTTCGTCATAAAAAAGTAATTGCTGCCTTAGCTATTGCTGCACCTGCAGAACAAATTTCACGTGGCAATATAAAATACATTGCCCAAAAGCTAAATACAGGTAGTGAAGCCATTACACAGGAAATCGAAGCTTTAGAAAATATTCATTAATCAAGGGGAATTTAAATGAAGGATAACTATCAAAAATTATTTCAAGATTTTACTTTTAAAAGTGGTGTTCATGTAAAAAATCGTCTCATGATGGCACCAATGACAACTTTTTCTGCCGATGAGAATGACTACGTATCAAAGGATGAACTTGATTACTATAGAGAACGTGCAAATGGTGTCGGGACAATTGTTACGGCATGTGCGTATGTTTCGAAAAATGGTAAAGGCTTCGATGGACAAATGGGCATTGATCATGATGATAAAATTGAAGGTCTCTCCAAATTAGCTGATGTGATTCACTCTGGCGGAGCTAAGGGTGTTGTTCAACTTTATCATGGCGGTCGTTTAGCCGTGCCAAGACTTATTCCAAATGAGGAAACCGTAAGTGCAAGTACCGTGGCTCCACTGGAAGACCGTGGATTTTATAGCATTAAACAATCACCAAGAGCATTAACGACTGAAGAGGTATACGAAATTATTACTGATTTTGGTGAAGCTACACGTCGAGCGATCGAAGCTGGGTTCGATGGTGTTGAATTACACGGAGCAAGTGGTTATTTAATTCAACAATTTGTTTCACCACATTCAAATAAACGAAATGATGAATTCGAAAATCGACTTTTATTTTCATTAAAATTAATAGAAGAAGTAAAGAAAGTGATTAATGAGTATGCAGAAAAGCCATTTTTAGTTGGTTATCGTTTTTCACCAGAGGAGCCTGAAACTCCGGGAATCACTATGAAAGAAACCTTTGAACTTATAGATGAATTAATTAGAGCAGATATTGATTATCTTCATATTGCAACAACCGATGCTTGGGCAAACCCACGTCGAGGAATTGTGAGTGAAAAATCACGGACTGAATTAATTGCTGAATATATTAACGGGCGGATACCACTAGTTGGTGTAGGTAGTATTCATACGCCAAAGGATGCAGCACTTCTAGTAGAAAAAGGTAAAACAGATTTTGTGGCGATTGGACGAGCGCTAATTGTTGATCCGCATTGGGTTGAAAAAGTACAGAATCATGAAGAAGAATCGATCTCTAAGCAGCTAAAACAAAACGAACAGCATCAAGCTGTCATCCCAACCCCTTTATGGAAATTAATTTTAGAGATTGAAGGTTGGGTTCCAATTGAAAGATAAGTCAACTTATTATTGAAAACAAGTGCCAGGTACCTTCCATTTTTATGGTGGGTGCCTGTCACTTTTTTGCTCTATCTCTAGATTCCATATATTTTATATAATATTAGCTTCCTAGTTATGGTATAGTACCTAAGTGAAAATATAGTATTTAGAGGAGCAGTTATGAGAAAAGAATGGATTTGTCGCTGGACTTTTTTTATTTTTGGATTAATTGTATTCGGGTTGGGTATTGCCCTAACGGTTGAAGGCAAGTCAATAGGAATAGGTCCTTGGGATGTGTTTCACTATGGACTGTTTTTGCGAATCGGGCTATCAATCGGCACGTGGTCTATCATTATGGGCTTTTTATTATTAACAGTTTCCTCTATTGCAACGAAAAAGCTGCCTAAAATTGGTGCATTTTTAAATATGTTGTTGATTGGATTATTTACGGATTTTTTCCTCTGGCTATTGCCAAGTATCAATAGTGTAATAGGAGCTGTCATTTTCTTTACAATAGGTGCAATTCTCATGGGGGTTGCAACGGGTATTTATATGTCGGCTGAATTGGGTTCTGGACCTCGTGATGGAATCATGCTATTGATTATTGGAAAAACAGGCTGGAGTATTCAACGGGTTCGCAGTGGAATGGAAGTACTAGTACTCATACTTGGTTGGGCATTAGGAGGACCGGTTGGTATAGGGACCGTCATAATTGCCTTCCTATTAGGACCGGTTGTAGGAATTTCCTTACCGCAATCTAAAAAACTACTAAAGTCTTTAATCGAGGAAAAGGCAGATAATAAACTCCCGGTTTAATTCGAAGCTTCATTACAAAGGGCACAGAGTTTAATCTGCGCCTTTCAGAAGTAACAATTAATTGAAGTTCGGATCTTTTTTTAGAAATTCAGAGCCATTGTAGGCTCTTTTTTTGATGCAAAAAATCCGAAATTCTATTTTCTTTTTATTCTAGCGCCTAACCCTAGAATTTATATTTACAATACATAGGTTATCAAGTAGTATTATGTTATACGATATATCGCGATGCATAATATCGCGTTACATAATATTCTTAAAAAACCGAAAGAGGGATAAAAGCAATGGCATATAATGGGGGACCGATGACAGAAGCAATGTATTATGTATTACTAGCATTAATGCATCCCAACCATGGCTATCAGCTAATGCAGGCAATCACAGAAGTTTCGAATGGCAGAGTAATAATGGGGCCGGGGACACTTTACGGAGTACTCACACGAATGCAAAAAGACGGTCTAATTTCATTGGCGGAAGATGATGGCAGAAGGAAGACTTACCAAATTACCCCAGAAGGAGAACAAGCACTACGTATAGAGTTTGGTCGATTAAAAGCCATGATCCAAGATGGCAGCATTTTAGAGGAAGGTGATGAGAATGAATAAAACAGTTTACAAACTTCGGCCCAGTGATTATTGGCGAATCGGCGAGCATGAAAACTGGTTTGCGGACATGGCAGCTAAGGGATTCCATCTAAAAAAGATGGGGTTACAATTTGTCAAGTTTGTTAAAGGTGAGCCGAAAGAATTGAGGTACAGAATAGATGTATCAATAGAAAAGAAGATTACACCAGATCAAATCCAGATGTATGCGGAAAGTGGATGGGATTATGTGACAAGCAACAAATATTTTCACGTATTTTCATCACCCGTTGAGCGTAATGCAGCAGAGCTTCATACAGACCCTGCCGAGCAATCTTATACCTTAAAGGAACTGGACAAGAAATTAGCTTTTAATGCTGGTTTCGTTGCTGTCGCCATGATCTTAATGATCAGTATGTTGTTTGCTATTTGGTTTCTTGATGGAACACCTATCTTCGTTTTGGTTGAAGGGATGGCTATTCAACAAACGATTTTAGCCATCTTCCTTGGATATTCGGCCTATACTTCGTTACAGGCAGCCATATCCATTCGTGCTTTGCGAAAAAATCTTATTGAGGGAAAACAGATTGATCATCATGCTCCTTGGAAGAAGCACCACCGATTTAATTCGATTATCGCTTTTCTTTTTACAGTAGTGGTTGGATTGAGTGCAATAATTCCATTCGTACAGCTTGTAAAAATGGATACAAAAACATTGCCAGAGGCAAGTCTTGACTTACCGTTTGTCAGATTAGCAGATGTAGAGCAGAATCCTGCTTTGGTTCGAGTGGAATCTTCCGATACGAATGATGATGTTGATTGGGCTAACAGCTATACATACTATTGGAGTCCGTTTGCACCAATACATTATGAAACAGATGAAAACGGGGTGGTACCCGGAAAAATGTGGAAGGACGGGAGTGGCGAATACTCGCCAAGTATTCTTACAAGGGTTTATCAGCTAAGTATACCAAGTATGGCGGATCATCTAATTTCTGATTTAATAAAAAGATATAAATATGAATCTAGTGATGAAGATTTTGTTAAAACAAAGCATCCAACTTTTGATCTTTTGATTGTTCATGAGGAAGAGGCGATGAAAGAAGTATTTGCTTCTAAAGGAAAAGCCGTCATACATGTTCGTTATTATGGGTATGCAGATATCAATTCAATAATAGAGAACATAGAAAATAAGATTGAGTTAATCCTTGAATAATATTATCTAAACTGCTATTGGAATTTTGTCTAGTCAATGTCTCAAAAGATGCGATAATCATTGATGCGGGAAAGCGAGGAATTGCTTACCCGTTTTTTGCATTGTTTGAAAATTATTTTTCAAATTAATAACTATTCCTTAAATGTATAATTTACGATGGCGGTCCAATTGAAATTAAGCGATAAGGAAAAATGGGCTAGTCCCGGTGAACGGCTGCTTTAATGCAACCGGGACGACTGACTAGTCCATAAAAATATTATGTCAACTAATGATCAAGGAAAATAATTAAACTATCCAAAAAATTGGTAGATGAATAGCATTTTTTGTTTATTCTAAAATTTGTTGTCTATCGGATTGTTGCACTCCATGGTAAAATGAATAAACTATAGTACAAGAATGTTTTTTTATATAGTACTACTTTAATAATAGGTGTGATGGAATTTTGCAGAAAATAAAAACAGCTATATTTATTATTACTGGTTTCATCTTTCTGGGTGTATTTCTATTTGTATTTTTGCCAGACCATAATCAATCAGGACTGAAAAGTGTTGAGGCGATCGCTTCTGTTAACCAGGAAAAACTGAAAAATACAGTGGCTGCGCTTGAAAATGTAACCATTAAGGATGTACCAAAAGAAGCCGTTGAAAAGAATGAAAACTCAATAACCGAAGAAATTAAGGCTAAGGTTCGGGAAGTCGTAGAAGGTACCTTAGATTTATTTATAAAAGAACATAGGATTGTAGCTATCGGTGACTCTCTAACCGAAGGTGTCGGAGACGAATCAAAGAATGGTGGTTATGTGGGTATTCTCAATAACACATTTGAAGACAATAACCTAAATATCACGGTAGATAACTTCGGTAAAAAAGGTAACCGGTCAGATCAATTATTAAAGCGGTTGGAAAAAAAAGACATTGTAGCTGCCATTGAAAAGGCTGATATTGTTCTAGTTACCATTGGTGCGAATGATATTATGAAAGTATTAAAATCCAATTTTATGAACGTTACATTGGATCTTTTTGAAAAAGAAAAGGTGGAATATAGTAAACGATTAACTGCTATTATGGATAAAATTAATGAGATAAATCCAGAAACCCAAGTTTATTTGATAGGCTTTTATAATCCATTTGAACGGCACTTTGGTGAAATCAAAGAACTTGGCATGATTATCGACAATTGGAATGACACCGGAAAATCTCTTACAGAAGAATATGAGAATGTCAGGTATATTCCAACGATTGACCTCTTTAGTCAATCTACAATGGATTTATTGGCGGATGATGAATTCCACCCAAACATAACTGGATATAAACGAATGGCTCAGCGGGTTTTGGAATATATAAAAGATTCTAAAGAAGACACTAAGATGACGAATGCGGTTATTGATTCATAATTTCCATGATAGAAGGGTCTTTAATCTGTTTTATTGTGTGTAAGCTCATGCTATAATAAGAAACTTAGGATGATTACGACTTAAATTTGGAATTGAACGGATGCCTAGATAAGCCTCCGCTAGCGATAAAATATGGAGGTGTATGAGAATGAATAAACGATGGACAATTGGTAAAATTAAAGAATTTGTTGAGAACAACTCGGAAAGTAAGTTGCTAACGACAGAATATCACGGTTTTTCTCAAAAGTTACTTTTTGAATGTACGTGTGGTAGTCACTTTGAAAAAACATTTACAAAATTTAAAAATAATAACCAACGTAAATGTGACGCATGCGAACCGCCAAAAGCGTCACGCTAAACTGCGGGTAAGCTCGGACAGTTCAGATGGCTTTTTTCATAACACAATAAAAAAGTGTACAGGCCCCATCCATAAAATTGGATGGGACCTGTACACTTTTTTGTTTATTGATTCAGGTATAAGAAAGGACTGTTCTATTCGTACACAATTTGGGCATATGAATGGAAATAGGAGTTTCATGGACATGGATTATCTAGGATGCTATACAAGTAGTTATTTTCGAATGAATGGCAGGGGGGAAACATGGCGTCAAATACTTATTATTATCTAGGCTTGATTTTTGTATCCATTGTTTGGGGAATCAATTTTGGGATATCGCGGTGGGCAATGGAAGTGTTTCCCGCAGAGGTGTTTGTATTTCTTAGATTTGGACTGGCATTACCTGTATTATTTCTTATGTTAAAGTGGAAAGAAGGCAGTATGAAAGTAGAGAAACATGATTTGCTCAAACTAGCCTTTATTGGTTTCATTGGTATCACGGGGTTAGAAATTATGGTCATGTACTCGATTAAGTATACAACACTTGCGAATGCTTCTTTACTAAATGTTGCTCCATGGCCCATTTTTGCTGCTCTTTTTGCACCGTTATTTATTCGTGAAAAAATAACAGCCAGAGTGGCTACGGGAGGTTTAATCGCTTTAGTGGGGGTAACAATGATCATCCTTGGCGGAAAGGCTGGCTTTGATCTCGGTTCGGAGTATATGATAGGAAACTACATTGCTCTATCTATTAGTTTAATCGGTGCCTTATTTAATTTGGCCACCATGCCGCTGATGGAAAAATACTCTCCGCTTCGCGTGTCCACATGGTTCATCTTTTTTGGTACACTATTTTTATTTCCGATTACATTTGATAAATGGGGTACGATCCAGTGGGACAATCTATCTATCGTCACATGGGGAGCCGTTGTTTACAATGTGCTATTTTGCACAGTCATTGCCATTGTTATTTGGAATATATCGATGAAACACGTTGGTGCAGCGACAGCGAATTTCTTCCGTTATTTCGTTCCTGCAGCAGCTACAGTAGCAGGTGCGTTATTTTTTAAAGAACCGATTTGGGCAGCTCAGTTAGTTGGTGGAGTAGTCATTGTTTTTGGATTAGTTTGGATTGGAACGGAGAGAAAACAGACTCCACCCATAATTAACATCGTTAACTCCAAAAGATAGTAAAATTAGTTATAGATAGTAAGAGTGTCAGGAACTTTTTTAGACCATCAGAGAACCGTCCAAATGATCACTTGCAATTCCTTTTTAAAAGTGTTAAGCTTTAGAAGAATTATTTTTGTTCGGTGTAAAGGATAGTATAAGATTAACTTTTCGTCTTGATGATCACTGAGTTCAAGGATAGTAACACATTGTGTGTAAAACACACAGCTGGAGGAAACATAATGGAACAAGGTAAAGTAAAATGGTTTAACGCAGAAAAAGGTTTCGGATTTATCGAGCGCGAAGGCGGAGAAGACGTATTCGTTCATTTCTCAGCAATCCAAGGCGAAGGTTTCAAATCTTTAGACGAAGGCCAAGCAGTAACTTTTGACGTTGAGCAAGGTCAACGTGGAGCTCAAGCTGCTAACGTGCGTAAAGCTTAATAATGAACAAACAAAAGCAGGCTCTTTATAGAGTCTGTTTTTTTTTATACCATAGGTACCATGGCTTCGACCTCTTATTGAGGACAAAACCCTCATGCTGATGATGGAGATTAGTCCTCAAGACCGTCTATTGAGGACAAAACCCTCATGCTCATGATAGAGATTAGTCCTCAAGACCGCTTATTGAGGACAAAACCCTCATGCTGATGATGGAGATTAGTCCTCAAACTACCTCTAGGCTATTTTTGTGATTGATATAGAATATTATTCATTGTTCAATTAATTTACTATTAGAAAGCCCAATGGCTAGAAAATGCACTGCAAGGGCAAAAAGATAATCCTGTTGCTAATTATTACTTGGGCGATCTAATTATCGAAAAAAGGTATACTCTAAAGCCGTTATGGAAAATGGGAAGGTGACTAGAACATTTAAATTGAAAGACTTTTTAGGCTTTATATTTAACTTGCCATGTAATAGCATAGACAAGGATTTGACTAATCGGTAAAAGCAAAATGATTAGTACAGGATAATAAGGAATCATTTCTGCAACGAACGGATAGAGGACCATTAGTGCGGCAATAACAGGAAAGGAATAAAATAGGCTAATATAAGAAGCTCTGCAAGCCTTTGCGGTAACATCCTTTTCACGCTCATCACTTTCTTCTATTTCGGTAGGCAGCCATGTTGATTTTTTATAACCTAGATGATTATTCCTTTTTTGCCACCGATGGACAACTAACATAACCACACCAAGTAAAATTAATCCGAATAATGGCAGCATATTAGCTTCAGCCGACCAAGAAGAACTTTCTGTATCACCGATCATTTCAGCAAATACACTACTCATCCCGTACAATTCAACAAGAGTCCAACCAAATAAGATGACAGTTGCTATTGAGCTACCTATTCCCCATAATACTTTCACTTCTGTTCCTCCTCATCAAATAAAAAAATGTCCTCAATGCTTAATCCAAACACTCTGGAAATCTTCCATGCTAGTAGGAGAGAGGGACTATAGCTTCCTTTTTCTAGCGCAACAATGGTTTGTCTCGTGATTTGTACAAGATCAGCAAGCTCTCCTTGAGTAAGGCGGTGTTTTGCCCTTAATTCTTTAACGCGATTTTGAATTTCCATAAATCACCATCCTCTCCAATATTATTGTAAAGTAAACCATTCATTTTGTAAAGTATAATATACATTATTGACAAATGCTTATCCAGGTTCTACGAAAAAAGCGTACAGTTTCTACAAAAATAAGTATAGAAAAGAGGGAATATTCTTTAAATAAAATGTATATATATACAGTGCAAGTAACTAACCTAATGAAAGGATGATGTCTGAATGGATTGGCTATGGCTGGTTGGTCGGGCAGTTTTTGGTCTTTATTTTGTTTATTCTGGTCTTAATCATTTCATCCAATTTCAAGGTTTAAAGCAGTATGCCTCTTATAAAGGGGTCCCAGCACCTGGTTTATCTGTAGTCGTAACAGGATTAATGCTCCTAGCGGGAGGATTAAGTATCCTTACGGCATATTGGGTTGAATGGGGTCTTTATTTATTAGTGGTATTCCTAGTGGTTACAGCTTTTATGATGCATAATTTCTGGAAGGTTGAGGATCAGACGGCAAAAGCAGGCGAGCAGAGTCAATTCCTTAAGAACCTTGCATTAGCAGCAGCAGCTTTAATGTTACTCTCCATCACAAATTGGACTTGGTAATTAATATAAGCAAAAAGGTAAATTGTTGTTCGAGTAACGGGTACCCTTTAAGGGTGTGAAACACTAAATAGCAACGTAAATAGGGTACAGAATCGCAAAGATTCCTGTACCCTATTTTTAATTTTATTTATCGTGTTTTTTTTCGATGAAATTTGTTTATTTAACGCCAATTACGTTGGATGTATGTCCGATTTTATGAATGGTTAGTTTTTCCAATTGAAAATTTATAACTTACTAAAATAACATATGGACGATAATAAGGACTTTAAAGTATGATTAAAAGTGGGAAAATTTTTACTAGTTTATCTATTTAAGAACTCCACAGGGACGGTTCACTTGGTTCAAGTTAGCAAAAAACAGACCAAAAGAACCGTCTCCTTGGTCCAATTAGGAGGATTTATGAGATTTCGAACGAAGCTTTATTTGAGCATAGGATCATTACTTTTGTTCATTACGTTTATCGTTATGCTACTTATGAACATGCTTGAACAATCCACGGTTAAAATGAACGTTGTGATTATTGATATTAATGAGAGAATCGAAATTGCTACCACGATTAAAGATGAGACGTTAACAATATCAAAAGAAATAAATACCATATTGAATGATCATGGAGAGGCAATTCATTCAGACTCGTTGAATGCATGGGAAAATTCAAATTCAAAATTACAAGTTGCGATTAACTCACTCGAGAAAAAGGACACCCAAGAGAAATCTCAAGAACTCATAGGTAAAATAAAAATCTTACATGAATCTTATCGAAAAATGGGTCAGCAAGCGTTAATGGATAGAAAAATCAATCCTAACGTAGAACTTACCCCGGCTTTTTGGACTGAATTTGAACAATTCAATCAAAGAATGATTCAAATGGCAGAACTGCTTCATGGTTTACAGGAACAAGAGATGAAAAATGAACTGTTACGTTCCAAAGATACCTATAATTGGGCAGTTGAAAATATCTATATTTTCCTTGTGATCGGCTTACTCATCGGTATAGGTTTTGCCATATGGATCATAAAAAGCACAAGCAACAATCTTAACAAGGTAACAGACGTAATGAAACAAGCAACGGCAAGTGATTTTGATACATTACCACGTATTGAAATTAAATCACAAGGAGAACTGAGTGAAATTGCAGTGGCCTTTAATAAAATGGCCAACGCACTTGAGAAACATAGTAGAATCGAGAAACAAGTAAAAGAAGAAGCAGAAGAGCTGAGTTGGCTGAATACAAACATTGCTGAAATTGCAACATTGTATCCGGAAATGGAAAATGTACAGATGCTAGCGACTATGCTAATCACAAAGCTAGTACCTATGGTAGGAGCGAGCCATGGCGTCTTCTATTTAAAGGAAGTTGAAAAAAGTGACCAGTATTTAACAAGAATATCTTCCTTTGCCTCTTTAGCTTTCGAGGACGAACGAAAGCAATTTCGTTTAGGACAGGGATTAATTGGGCAATGTGCACTTTTAAAGCGCCCCATCCATTTAAATCAGGTTCCCGATGATTATCTAAAAATCGGTTCAGGTCTGGGAGAAGCTTCCCCTAAAACGATTATGATTTTACCAGTATTAGTTAAGGACCAAGTACTTGCGGTGATTGAAATTGCCTCTTTTGAGACGTTTACCCCATTACAAATAAAGCTACTTGAAGAAGTGAATAACAATTTAGGCATTAAGATCAATAGTATTATGGATCACATGAAAGTAGAACAATTATTGCAAGAATCACAAGCCCTGACAGAAGAACTACAAGCCCAATCAGAGGAGCTCCAGATGCAGCAAGAGGAGTTAAGGACGACAAATGAAAAACTAGAGGAACAGTATGAAGCGTCTAAACAAAGGAACGTTGAAATACAAGAGGTCAGTGCGGCACTTGAAGAAAAAGCACAACAGTTGCTGCTTAGTTCTAAATATAAAACTGAGTTTCTAGCAAATATGTCTCATGAACTAAGAACACCTCTGAATAGTTTGCTCATTCTAGCACAGATCCTCTCTGAAAATGGGGAAGGGAATCTGACCGGTAACCAACAGGAATACATTCAAACCATTTACGCTTCCGGAAATGATTTATTGAACTTAATCAATGATATTTTAGATTTGGCAAAAGTAGAGTCTGGAAAACTAGATGTGATTTCAAAAGAAGTAGAACTTAATGAAGTAAGAGATTTTATTTATCATCAATTCTTACCGATTGCAAATCAGAAGAAGGTTCATTTTACAATCGAAATGGAAAGAGAATTACCAAAGACTTTCTTTACGGATGAACAACGACTGCAGCAAATCTTAAAAAATCTCCTTTCCAATGCGTTTAAATTTACGGAAAGCGGCAGTGTCACCTTACAAATCCGTAAGGTCATGAAAAACAGTACGATGAATATGGGAGAAGAACATCATGCTGAACAGATACTTGCTTTTTCCGTTAGTGATACAGGCATTGGCATCGAAAAAGAAAAACATGAGACGATTTTTGATGCCTTTAAACAAGCAGATGGTACGACAAGCCGGAAATATGGCGGTACGGGATTAGGTCTGTCGATTTGCCGGGAACTTGCTCATTTATTAGGCGGGTTTATAGAAGTTTCAAGTGAAATTGGTAAAGGGAGTACATTTACGTTATATTTGCCACACGTGCAAATGAATAACAAAATAGTGCAACTATCTACGGCTCGAACGGAAGCAGCGGTAAGTTTGGAAGCGAACTATTTAGTGAACACAAATAATCAAGTTATAAAGGAAGAGACCATGATCACACATGGGAAATCGATCCTGAAAAACAAGAAAATTCTTATCGTCGATGATGATATTCGTAATGTATATGCCTTAACAATTGCTCTTGAGAACTATAATATGGAGATCCTGGTTGCGGAAAATGGCAGGGAAGCGCTGGAGGTTTTAAAGGATCATCCTACTACCGACCTGATTTTAATGGATATTATGATGCCGGAGATGGATGGATTTGAGGCAATCCAACATATTCGTAAGATAAGCATATTTGAAACCATACCGATCATCGCCCTTACTGCAAAGGCGATGAAACACAGCAGAGAAGAATGCCTGGAGGCAGGTGCTACCGATTATATTAGTAAGCCGATTAACTTGGACCAGCTGTTCTCATTAATGCAAGTTTGGCTGTTCACGAAGGAGGGGTAAAAAATCGCACAGGTAAAACCACATGAATCTCGTAATCTAGTTCAGCTAGAAGAAATCGAGAGAATTGAAATCGATTTATTACTTGAGGCTGTGTTTCGATATTATGGGTATGATTTTAGAAACTACGCCTTTCCATTTCTCCAAAGGAGGATTAACCATCGTGTTCAGCTTGAGAGACTTTCAAGTATATCGGCTCTTCAGGAAAAAATTCTTCGTGAACCTGGTGTAATGGCAAGTATACTTTCCGACTTTTCAATCAATGTTACCGAGATGTTTCGAGATCCAAGCTTTTTTAAGAGTATCCGGACAAAGGTGGTCCCTTTAATTAAGGATTATCCTTCGATTAAAATTTGGCATGTTGGATGTTCTTCAGGTGAGGAAGTGTATTCAATGGCGATACTTCTGCAGGAAGAAGGAATCTACGATAAAACAAGAATCTATGCAACCGATTTAAATAAGAATATTCTCGAAAAAGCAAAACAGGGAACCTTCCCTTTAGAAGGGATGAAGCTCTATACCAAAAATTATATTGAAGCAGGAGGGAAACAGGCTTTTTCTGAATATTATCAAGCTATTGATGATAAGGTTTGTTTCCACCCATTTCTTCAGAAAAATATGGTTTTTGCCCAGCATAATGTTGTATCCGATCATTCATTTAACGAGTTTGATTTGATAATATGCCGAAATGTTCTTATTTATTTTAATAAAAACCTTCAAAATGATGTTCATCAATTAATATATGAAAGCCTAAGCACCTCAGGTTTTCTTGGCTTAGGGAAAAGAGAGGGGGTTAAATTTACACGTTATGAAGACTGTTACGGAGAATTTGATGGACCCGAAAGGCTCTATCGTAAACTTAAGTAGTACACCTACTCAAAAGGTGAATATTTTAATGGTGGATGATCATCCAGAAAACCTTTTGGCATTAGAAGCAGTGCTCACTTCACCAAACTACAATCTTATTAGCGCCCATTCAGGTAAAGAAGCGTTAAAATGCATGCTTCAACATGATTTTGCGGTGATTTTGCTAGACGTTCAAATGCCGGGGCTTAATGGCTTCGATACTGCCAAGCTTATAAAGGCGAGAGAAAAAACAAAAAATATCCCTATTATTTTTATTACAGCGATTAGTCAAGATATGGAACATGTTCATCAAGGATACTCTGTAGGTGCGATCGATTATATTTTTAAACCCTTTCAGCCGGAAACATTGAAAAAGAAAATTGAGCAGTTTGTCAAAATCCATCAAATTCATAAAGAAACGATTATTCAAACGGATCTAGGACATTTGCTTGAACTGAATAAAGTCAACAAAAAGTTGGACAGAACCACCTTAAATTTACGTCGAACAGAGGCATTATCAAGAGCCATAAGTGAAACGATAACCGATACCATTGTCACGTTTGATCATCAAGGGTCAATTCTTTCTGTAAATCCGGCCGCAAGGAGCATGTTTGGCTACCAGGCAAAGGAATTGTTGGAGCAACACATTCTGAAACTTTTTCCTGAATGGGAGGATGAAGTGTTATGTGACTCGTCACTCTCACTCTCACTCTTACTCCAATCTACGCTTAGACAATCGGTAGGAAAGATCATTGAAGTAGTTGCTCGTCGAAAGGATAATAGCTGCTTCTACGCGGACCTGTTAATTGCATCCACCATCATTGAGGATGAACAGATTTTTGTTTGTACGATACGTGATGTAACAGAAAGAAAACAAATAGAAGAAGTGAAAAGACAGAGATTTACGAATTTGGAACAAATCGTCGAAGAGCGGACGCTTGAGCTGACCAATTCAAATATAAAACTGCAAAAAGAAATTGATGAACGAAAAAGAATGGCTGACCACCTGTTCCACACCCAAGAGAGGTTTCGAAAAATCTTTGAATCTAGCCCTTGCTTAATGGCGATTTTATCACAGAGGGATTTAACTTTTATGGAAGTAAATACCAGTTGGACAAACTATATAGGTTATAGCTGTGATGAATTGATCCATCAAAGAATAAATTGTAAGCATTTTATTAATGAAGCGAACGAGACGATTATTGATTTAACGAAAAAGATTAGAAACAAGAAAATCAGGTATGAAACGAAGAACGGGGAATTTAGATCAGGGTTATTATCTACTGAGTTGATTGATATCCAGTCCGAACCATGTATGCTGGTTGTTCTGACCGATATTACGGACAGGGTACATCTCGAGAATGAAATGTATCGGCTAGACCGATTAAATTTAATCGGCGAGATGGCAGCAGGTATTGCCCATGAAATTAGAAACCCGATGACAACCGTTCAAGGTTTTTTACAATTATCAAGGAATAAAGTCGACAATTTATCTACTGATATCGTTGATTTAATGTTAGAGGAATTGTACAGGGCAAACTCGATAATCACAGAATTTTTGAATCTAGCTAAAAATAAAATCAGTGTCAAAAAGAAGCAAAACTTGAACGCTATAATTGAGGCTTTATCTCCTCTTATTCAAGCGGAAGCATTCCGTTCGAATAAACAGATGAAGCTTGAATTAGGAGAATGTCCTGACATCTCCCTGGATGAGAAAGAAATTCGCCAGCTCATCTTGAATATTGCCTTAAATGGATTAGATGCGATGACTTCTAATGGAAGTTTGACGATTAAAACCTATAAAGACAAAGAGACAGTTGTCCTGCAAATAAAAGATGAAGGCCAGGGAATCAGCCCAGAGGTATTATCAAAATTAGGGACACCTTTCTTTACCACAAAGGAAACAGGGACAGGTTTGGGGTTAGCCATTTGTTACAGTGTAGCAAAACGGCATGATGCCCAAATTGAAATTGAAACAAGTGAAAAAGGGACCACTTTCTCTGCCCGATTCCAGCTCATTCCCAGCTTAACCAACGCTTAGGTTCATCTACAACACGAAAAGAGAGGGGGAAGGATGCCGTGTTAAAGAAAGTGAAAGTTATTTTGGTTGTTAGTGCTGTCATTTCTGTCATGGTTCTAGGTTTTATATCCGTAACACTAGCTGATAAAAAGCCTACTGTGGTCGTTGTGTTAAAAGAAGGAGACTCCCAATATTGGAGAATTATGAGAGCTGGAATGGAAAAAGGGTTTAAAGACTTTGACATCGATGGTAAGGTGATGGTTCCTAGTGAATCAACAACGCAAGGACAGGCAGATTTATTAATAAAGACGTACAAAGAAAAGCCGGATGTTATCATTACGGCACCAATTGGATCATCTTTAAGCCCAACATTAGAATCCTTTACGGATGTTCCAATTTTACTGGTAAATAATGATATTCCAGTGAAAAACAAAACAGCGTACATCGGAACCAATAATCTCGAATTAGGTAAAAAAGCGGGAGCATTTTTAGCCTCGCAACTGCAACCAGGGAATAAGATTGCCATTCTCGGAGGAGAATTGTCTAATTCCGTATTTAGGGAGCGGATCGAGGGCGCTAAAATTTCTTTACAAAATGCAGGGATCAAAATCGCCTATTTAAAAACAGGGATTCCGAATGACACCAAAACGATTCAAAGTGTGATAAAAAAGCTTATACGCGACCAGCCTGATATTAAGGGTGTCATGACCACGCATGACACAATCGCGTTACCGGTCATCCAGGAGTTAAAGGGGCAAGGACTCCTGATTCCTGTCATTGGGCCGGATGGACTTACCGAAATGGTGGAGTTAATTGCAGATGAAACCATTCCTGGGACCGTGGGCCAAAACCCTTATGATATGGGATATTTAAGCGTTGAAACCGCCATGAGAGTGATAAAAGGAGAAAATGTAGAAAAATTCGTCGACAGTGGTGTAGATATTATCATAAAAGAGAATTCACAACATAGATTAAATTTTTATGAGAAAATATTGAAGTAAGATCCTATTGCCATATTAATAAAAAGTTTTCTTAATTAGAGAATGGAAAAGCCAATGATTGTGTTGGAATCATTGGCTTTTCTCGTGGTTTAGGAAACTATAAAATCCATAGACTTGTGGATAACTATTCAATAAAATGTTCGTTTATCGTTATCAGATATCTAGGAGGCACCATGGGAAGATCAAATGTAAAGTGCAACAACCGGCATCAAAAAGCTGCCTGCTTTTTTACATCTGAATCGGTTGGTCAGTTGATTCTGCCATTCTTTGTTTCTTTGATTTTTTAAAATACAATAATTCGTATACGCATGGGATGACGATCAATGTTAACAGTGTAGCGAGAGCCAGACCACCAATAACGACAACTGCTAAGCTTTGAGAAACCAAGCTGCCGGTCTGAGACGCTTTAAACAACAGTGGAATCATCGCACAGATCGTTGCGATGGCGGTCATCATAATCGGACGCATTCTCGTAGCCGTCGCTTCCACTAGTGCTTCGCGAATCGTCATTTTTTCTTCATTTTGTCTAACACGGTCAATCAGAACAATCGCATTGGTGACGACAATTCCAATCAGCATCAGCGCTCCAAGCAGGGCAGTGATATCAACGGATATCCGGCTGATTAAAATACCTAAAATCGCACCGATGGCTGCTAGCGGCAGGGAAGTCAAGATTGCGATGGGCGCCTTAATTGACTTAAACGTGATAACCATAATTAAGAACACAATTCCGATGGAAACAAGCATCGTTAAGAATAAATCGGTAAAGTCCTCCATCTGTTGGGCACTTGCTCCGCCAACGAGAACGTCGACATCCTCTGGAAGGTCCATTCCTTTATTGCCACCATTTTGATCTCCGAATAATTCTACATTAATCTTGGTCGAAATATCAGAGAGCTTAGCAGGATCGACGGATGCTATGACGCGTAGGTACGTTTCTCCGTCCTTATGGAATTGGCTAGTCGAGCTCTCAGCCTTTTGTAATGTTGCTATCTCCGATACGGGTACCATTCCGCTTTCGGTCATTATCGGAATTTTTTTCAAATCGTCTTGTGTTTTCGTATTAAGTAAAGGTTCAAGGACCACCATGGTTTGTTTTTCATTTACCGAAATCGTTCCAAGCGGGGTTTGATTTAGCATGACCCCAAGCTGCTGGGCAATTTGTTGTGTATTCCCTTTTGCAGGATCAACGACAAGCGAGTAGACGGTTTTCTTTTCATCTTGATTCGATGTTACTTTTTCAACCCCGTCAATATCTGATATTTTCTCTTTAATCGAGTCTGCTGTTTTTTCCAGTTGATTGATATCCTCACCAATCACATCAATGGTAATATTGGTTCCGGAACCACCCATCATAAACGAAGCCGAGGCGACTTCTAATACAGCATCCTTATAGTCATCCTTTTTCTTTTCAATTTCTTTTAAAACCTTATCGGTATCGGCTTTATCTTTTAATAGGATACTGATGACCGCTTCGGTTGGAGAACCAATTTCGCCAAATTGAGCGAAATCAGCCGAAGAACCGACTTGGTTAAAAACATATTCAACCTCATCCATGTCAGTGATCGAATTTTCAAGCTCGAGTGCCTTTTCTTTGACTGTTTCAAAAGGCGTTTCATTTGGATATTTCAAGGTGGCGGAGACAAAGTCAGCAGAAGAATTGTCAACGGCACCCTTCGGTACGATAAAGTATGCACCGATCGATCCGACAAACAAAAGGATACTAATCGTAAAGACAACCCATTTATGATTTAATGACCATTTGACAGCTTTTGGAAAAAGCACTGCCGGTTTATGTTCTGGAAGTTTAGTATTTTTCAACAAACCAGCACTCATTAACGGTACCAATGTTAATGCAACCAACAGCGAGGCCAATAGTGAATAGGTAACGGTTAAGGCGAAAGGTAACAGGAATTCCCGAAGTCCACCGTTCAATAAACTCATGGGCAGGAAAACTGCGACCGTTGTTAATGTGGAGGCCGTAATCGCAACACCAACTTGCTTGGTTGCATCAATCACCATTTGAACCGAAAATTTCTCTGTTTGCATTTTGCGGTAAATATTTTCAATGACAACGATACTGTCATCGACAAGCCGCCCAACCGCAACCGCAACACCGCCGAGTGTTAAAATATTTAACGTTACCCCAGAACGTGATAGTAAGAACAAGGTAAAACAAAGTGACAGCGGGATGGATACAATCGTAATAAACGTCGTTCGGATATTACGTAAAAAGATCATAATGACAATCGTAGCAAATAAAGCACCAAGAAGGACTTCTTTCATCATCGTTTGGACCGATGTTTCAACCATATCCGCTGAGGCCACATAGATCGTCGATTCTTGTGTATCGAATTTTTTGTTAATTTCCTTTGTTACTTTTTCGATTTCTTTGCTAATGGTGACAGCATTCGAATTGCTGTCCTTCGTAATACTGATGCTTAATGCTTCTTTTCCGTCGAACCGATTAAGAAAATTAGAGTGTGTGGTTTCTTCAATCGATGAGACATTCTCAAGCGTAACATTTGGTGCTACTGGAAGATTTTTTAGTTTTTCAAGACTGGATACGTCGCCAATCACCTTTATATTGCTTGTTTTTCCATCAATATTCTTTTCGCCAATAGCAAGTGCGGTATTTTGACCTTGAAGAATTCCCAGCACCGTCTGAAGGGATACTTGGTTTTCAGCTAACTTTTGATTATCGATTTTTACTGAGATAACAGGGTTAACTAAGCCATAGGTTTGAACTTGAGAAACTCCGTCAATTCCTTTGTATAACGGCTCAATTTTTTCTCTTACCAATTCCAGGTTTTCTGCCGTGAGGCCATCTTTAAAGGTGACAGCGATGTTAGAGATGGGAATCATGGATGTATTTAGCTGTGAAATAATTGGCTTTGAAATGTAGGCTGGGAGCGCCACCTGGGTTAATGCCTCTTGAACATCTACTTTTGCCTGCTTCATGTCTGAGCCAGCTTCAAAAAATAAATCAACCTTTGAAAAGCCGTCTCCCGTTGAGCTATAGATCGAATTTTTCCCTTTAATTCCGCTAACTGCCCGTTCAATAGGAGAAGTGACATCACTTTCCATTGTTTTTGAATCGGCTCCTTGGCCCATAGTAATAATCGTTACTTGCGGATTGTCTGCGGAAGGCAAGAACTCCATCGGTAAGCGAAAATAGCTAACGACCCCAATAATTAGTATTAATATCGTCATTAATGACACAGCGGCTTTGTTTCGAAAAGCCCATTTTGTAAAAACTGACATAAGTATATTTCCCCCTTTGAATCGTATAAATCCAGGTAAAATCTTAACACATTTTTGTAAATTTTAGGTAACATTTACCATTAATTTTCAAACTCTTAATAAAGTTCGATAATGAATTTGGATCAACACCGCCTTTTTGCGAATAGAATTATTGATGAACACGTCTTCCTCGTTCCTGCTACCTAAATATCCCATAATTGCCTTGTTTTGAGGAGACTGAATTTTCTCTACGACTTAAGTCTTAGTGAATCTAGTGGGTGTGATTGGAGTGAAGCTCAGTCCATTCGTTCACGATAGCAGATGAAGAAACCGCCCCATGGTCATTTAAAGTAAACTGGAAGCAATAAATTGTTTACTAATATAGTATTTTGATATAAAATTTATTTTGCGCTTAATCTTTTTTTAGAGCGGGGGACCCAAATTTTCTATGCGGATATTTTCGCCGCTATTGGTGAATTCTTAAAATGAAGGGGCTTATCGTTTCCCATAGTCCTAACCTGAAAGCTAACCTCGTATGCGATTGAGAGGAAACAAAATGATAGGAAAATGATTCAGCATAAGCCGTTTTTTTGTGTTAAATATCGTTCTATTTGTTTCCCTTACCTGAGAAATTCGGTTATTAAAATCAACAGGGAGGTAGGGTTATTTATGAAAAAAATTAAATCAAGTTTAGCAACTCAGATTCTTATCGGTCTACTTTTAGGTATTATTGTCGGTGGGATCTTCTATGGAAGTGAAACGGCACAGGGTGTGTTACAGCCATTTGGAGATCTTTTTATCCGATTAATTAAAATGATAGTAGTGCCAATTGTGCTTTCTAGTATTATCGTTGCGATAGCTGGTGTTGGTGATTTGAAATCTGTTGGTAAGTTAGGTGCTAAATCACTTACTTATTTTATCGCAATGACATTGATCGCAATCGCTGTCGGACTTATATCTGCCAATATATTTCAGCCTGGTGCAGGAATCAATATGGACAGACTAGAGCAAACTGATATTTCAGGCTATGTACACACATCAGAAGAACAAGAAGGTAAATCAATTACTGATACATTACTTCATATTGTTCCTACAAATCCGATTAAAGCCATGGTTGAAGGCGATATGCTAGCGATTATTTTCTTTGCCGTTGTATTCGGTCTTGGAATTGCAGCCATTGGAGAAAAAGGAAAACCGGTTTTGCGTTTCTTTGAAGGTATGGCAAATGCAATGTTTTATGTGACGAACTTATTTATGAAATATGCCCCAATCGGTGTCTTTGCATTAATCGGTGTAACCATTTCTAAATATGGTTTTGCATCACTTCTCCCATTAGGTAAGCTAGCCCTTACGGTTTATGGAACGATGTTTTTCTTCGTATTTGTTGTTCTCGGCTTGATGGGCAAATTCGTTGGGTTCAGTATCTTTAAATTAATAAAGATGATAAAAGAAGAGTTAATCTTAGCTTTTTCAACAGCAAGTTCGGAAACCGTACTTCCAAAAATTATGGACAAAATGGAGCGAGCAGGAAGTCCAAAACACATTGCGACTTTCGTTATTCCAACAGGCTACTCTTTTAATTTGGATGGTTCTGTTTTATATCAAGCAATCGCATCCTTATTTATTGCCCAAATGTATGGCATTGAACTGAGCATTGTTCAACAAATTACACTCATGTTAGTCTTGATGGTCACGTCTAAAGGTATGGCGGGAGTACCTGGTGTATCTTTTGTGGTTCTGTTAGCTACCTTTAGTACAATGGGTTTACCTGCTGAAGGATTAGCATTTATTGCTGGTATTGACCGTATTCTAGATATGGGACGTACTGTCGTTAACGTGGTTGGAAATTCACTGGCAGCGATTGTTGTCGCAAAATGGGAAGGTCAATTTTCCCCACCCATTGAAGTCGAAAACATTAAAAAAGCTTCATAATATATAACATGTCCATTTGGTCAATTTCTATTATGTAGACTTTCAACTTTTATTGTTGGAGGTCTTTTTCTTTTTGATTGAAGAAGTGAAACTAAAAAGGTTTTGATTCGTAAAAGTGAATAGAAGAAATTAAAAGGGGGGGTTACATTTTGGGATTTTATTTCTATGCAACAATCGTTATAGGCATTTCTCTGATATATTACGGCTATATTAAGAAGAAAGATAATGAACTAAAGATAAAAGAATTGGAGTTAGAGGAAAAAAAGGTAGAGCTGGAGATGAAAAAATTAGATCAAGATACTAAGAATAGCTTTCTATGAGAATTGCAAAAGGGGACAGTTCTCATGGTACACATGAGAACTGTCCCCTTGGGCTGGTCCGCCATTCTTATAAGGTAGATTCCCTTTCCAAATAGGAAGGCTTTATTTTCGTTTTAGCTATCTTGAGATTTCCCGCTATAATTCCGCCTAATATTAAAACAACTCCGAGCCATTGGGACGTACTTACGTGTTCTGATAAGACTAGCGCTGATAAGATAACCGCTATAGGGAGTTCAGCGGATGTTAAAATGGTCCCAAGACCTGGTCCGATATGTGGCATGCCGATGGTAAATAGGATTGGCGGCAAGACTACTCCTAGTAGGCCAAGATAAAAACCGTACGGTGCAATTTCTAATAATACTGGTAATTGTAGTAACTCCGTTGGCGGACTGATGATGAAAACGGTAATCATGCCCCCAGTGGTAAATAAAGCACTTTTTTGCACAACAGGTGTATCTTTTTCCACACTACCGCTAAGAAAGATAAAAGTGGTATAGGTTATGGCAGAAAGCATACCCCAAATAGTTCCTTGCCACGTAATTTCCCCGCTGCCTCCAGCAATAATTCCAGAGGCAAATATTGAACCAATCACCAGAATAGCAATGGAAATAACCTTTCCCATTGTTGGTTTCTTTTTATAAAAAAACCATTCAAATAAGCTGCCAATCCAGACAAATTGAAATAAAAAGATAATCGCAAGCGATGCGTTAAGTGTTTGTAGTGATTGGTAATAAAATAGACTCGTTAAACCAAGTGGAATTCCCGATAAAAGTAATTTTCCTACTTTCGGCAGGGTCAGTTTTTTCTTTTTCGAAAAAAGAGCAATGATCCAGATTATTAAAGTACCCATTAAGAGTTGACTTCCTGTCACCGATGCACTGGTAAAACCAGCAGCATATGCTAACTTTACAAAAGTGGATAATGCACCGTAACAGCATCCCCCCAATAACACAAGTAGTGCGTAATGCCAAGTTTTCATTTTTTAATTACTCCTTTCATTCTATAAAACATAAAAAGCCACACAGCTAAATAAGCTGTGTGGCGAAAATAGAGATGTCTCTAGAAAAGTCCACTAACAAATTTTTTTGATTCAAAATTACTTTTTTTATTCTACATTGATTTAGAATGAATGTCAATAACCATTTTTTCATGGATCTATTATTATTCTAAAATAAAGATAAGGCACCACATTGAACTTTTACTTTATATGTGGACCAAAGTACAATGATAATGATAATAAACAGTAGAATGTGAGGCATATGAAATGACATTTTTAGAAAAACTTAAACCGCACTTGATTAGTGATGATGTATTAATCCAAGAAGTAGTCCTGCATGCACTTCATGATTATCCGAATGTCCCTGAAGATTGGACGAATGAATTACTGAAAGAAGCATTTAAAAACATAGAAAAACAAACCTCGATCTTAATCTATGTAGAAAATCTTACTTTCAATGAAGAGTCGATTCGGATTTTGATTGAAAATATCCCTTTGATGGATCCAACCAAACGCCATTTAGCGGTAAACCTATTACACCGTATCGAACCAGAACTAGCCCTTAAATTTAAGGAACAGCTTAAAAACTATCTTCCCGAGGATACATGGCCATTATACGCACTATTGTTACAAGGTACGGAAGAAGACGTTTACATGGAATATGGACAAGTCTTAAATGACCTTGATAGTGCAAAACCTTATCAAAATAACATCATTATTAAAGCTAAAAAATTGGCTGACTGTATAGTGAAAAATGGCTGGGTGACGGAAGATGAAATAAGTATAGTGCTTCAAGAGGAATTAAAGGAACAATGGTTCACATCAAATGGAATCTTAACCGTTTATATGATTGGGTTATTACAATTGAAGGAGTATATTCCTTTACTTGCCAGCTTAATGGTTCGTGATGATGACCGTTTGTTAGAAGAAGTTTCCGCAACGTTAATTAGCCTCCAATCGGATGAGGTGGTGAGGGAGGTAGGACCTTATCTAAAAATAGACGAAGCGATAATCTTTGCCGCTTCCGTTGTGGAAAACATTAAGACTGAATTGGCTGTTCAAGTTCTTAGAGAAGCCTACCGTTCTGCGAAAGAGCTAGACCAACAAGATATTCTTGCCGAAGCACTTTGTCATCAGCTTTCTGAAGAGGCTCTTCCCGAAATAAATGAACATATGAAGCTGGAATATTCTTCTGGGCTTGTAGATATAGAACAGACCGTTTATAGTTACTTTTCCATTATGGGAAAAGAGCATCCTGAAAAAGATGTCTGGAGACAAGTAGCACTGGAACGAGAGATGGAATTTAGAAAGTCAAGTGAACAGGGGAAGGATCCTGCCATAGCACCAGTTCGAAACGAAACGAAAGTTGGCCGAAATGATCCATGTCCTTGTGGAAGCGGGAAAAAATATAAAAAATGCTGTGGAAAATGATAGAAAAAGAAAGAAAATAGTGAAAGACCAAGAATCGTACTCTTGGTCTTATGACAGTTTCTCTTCAGTGAAATAATCCAGTACCATACATCCAGCTCCTTGGGCTACGATGTTGTAGGCTGCTGTTGACTTAATAATTTGAACGTGACTTTTAGGATAGTGCATGAGTCGATTTTTTGCTGTTTCAGAGACCACTTCGTAAAAAAGAGGTTTTGGCACCAAGGTTCCTCCGCAGACAACGATATCCGGTCGCAAAAGGAAAATGAGATTACTAAGGCCGATGCCAAAATAATAAGCTGCATCCTTCACTACCTCAAGACAAAGGGGGTCTTCTTTTTCTAGAGCATGTAAAATATGATGAAAATCAATCACTTCTATATCCTTAACGCTATCTAGAAGGGTAGATCCATTACCACGCTTCATTCGACGGACTACTTCATCACGAATGGCTGGCAGGCTGCTATATGCTTGTAAACACCCATATGATCCACATGAGCAACGGCGTCCGTGTATATCAACCACCACATGTCCAAAGGCATCATCCATCTCCATTTTAGTACGCACCAATTTACCATGTAAAATGGTGCCGCAACGAATGCCCATATCACTTGAGACAAAAACTAAATTATCTGTTTCCTTCCAGTAGTTTTTCCGGTATTCAGCTAAAGCTGCCAAATTTGTTCCATTATCTATGCATACATAGGTATTATTTTTTTGTTGTAAATAGTCGACAATATTTAGGTTATCCCATCCACCTGCAAGGAACAAATGAGGATTGATGATAACTCCCATTTCTGGATCAATTGAATCAAGAACGCCTATTCCAATTCCTAGCAATTTCTCCCTTGGAATTTTATGTTTTGTGACAAGTGTATCGATACATCGGGTTACATAATTTAATGTGTACGTTCCCGTGCATTGTGAGTCCATCCTTAATTTTTCAACGTCTAAGATCTCTAATTTTAGATCAAGGAGTAGCACGGTTGTGTATAAGTTGGTGATTTCTACACCAATTAAATAATAATGGTCAGGCTTGATGGCATACATCAATGGTTTACGTCCACCACTTGACTCTCCAATCCCACTATCGTAAATAAGTCCTTCTTGAACAAGTTCGTCCAGTAACCGTGTACAAGTCACATGTTTGTATCCAGTTAGTTCGGTAAGTGTATTAATCCTTACTGGTCCTAACTTACGAATTAGGCTATATAAAACTTTTAGGCTTTTTGTTTTTTGCGACGTTAAGCCTGCAAATTGCTTTAACATAAACTTCCTCCAAATTATTAGGTTACTCTATATTTTAACTAATTTTTTTATAAAGGAGAAGCGAACTTTTTTCCGTCCGTAAAAAAAGACACCTAATAAACAAAAATATACTGATTGTTTTTACTGAAATTTTATAAACTTTTTTTCAAAATGGTTTTTAGTTATTTACAATAGACGTAAAATCTATTAAACTTTTTTTATAAGTTGTTAGTAGCGATTAAACAGGTAATATAGTAGCTCATTAAATAATGGAGGTAATATACATGCACAATTTGCAAAATATTTTAGAAGCTAGAGATCTCATCATAAGTAAGACCAGCGATCGTCCAACGATTGGAATAATTTTAGGATCGGGATTAGGAACTCTTGCAGATGAAATCGCGAACCCTGTCACCATTCCTTATAGCGAGATTCCTCACTTTGCAAAAACGGAAGCAATCGGCCATGCCAACGAATTAGTCATTGGGGAACTAATGGGAAAAACCGTAGTGGCGATGAAGGGACGTTTTCATTATTATGAAGGCTTTACTTTAGATGAAGTCACTTTTCCAGTCCGTGTCATGAAGGCGCTGGGTGTAGAGAATCTATTCATCACGAATGCATGCGGTGCGATCAATACAAGCTTCAACCCAGGAGATTTAATGTTAATCACGGATCATATTAATTTAGTCGGAACCAATCCATTGATTGGGCCAAATAATAATGAGTTAGGAACCCGGTTCCCAGATGTTTCTCAAGTATATAATCGTGATTTACGAAACATTGCCGTTAACGTAGCAAAAGAACAAAACATCACCTTACAACAGGGCGTTTATGCTTGGTGGAGTGGACCAGCGTACGAAACTCCGGCTGAGATCCGTATGATTCGGACATTAGGCGCGGATGCTGTTGGTATGTCGACAGTCCCAGAGGCGATTGTAGCGATTCACGGAGGGTTGAAAGTTCTTGGTATTTCCTGTTTAACCAATATGGCATGCGGGATTCTAGATCAACCATTAAGTCATGATGAGGTCATTGAAGTAGCTGCCTTGGCAAGAGAGAAATTTATAAATCTGATAAAAGAAACGATTGTAAGAATGTAAATACAACATTGCTGACTTTTTATCATCACGATAAAAAGTCAGCTAGTTTATAATAACCAATAATAGTAAAACTATACTAACACTAACTAGGTGGATGGTTCACAGAATCTAGTAAGAGGAAGAGCCTGTCACCAAGGGATTATAATGTCTCTTGGTGATTGGCTCTTTTTGCGATTTTGGAGACGAAAAGCGCTTGAATGAACGATGATTTGTTGCAAAAAAGCCTTTCATTGTAAGAAAAGAGCTTGCAAACTTTTTTTAAAGCACAAAAATATGTTGTTTCCCGTTAAAATCGGCTTTTGGATTTTAACAACAATGTTTACAAACACCCCTTAATAAAAAAACCCCCTAATTAGGGGGTAAAGCTAGAATCCAAATGGTCCTGATGGACAACAAGGATTGTATGGCACACCGCACATTGTATGTGTTTCACAGCATTCATTAACACATGATTCTGTATGTGGGAAATAGTGTTGATGATTAATCATATGCTTGTTGACAGTTGTCGTGTGAGATGGATGGACATGAGTTACTACCTTATTAAATAAATTTGTTTTGACATATTGTTGTCCAGGGGAAACAAGTGGTGGATCATACTGTGCAGGAAACACTTGTGGCGGGCAGTATTGAGGAGGAGTTCCACACCCAAGTGGTGCACCGTATTGTCCTGGCATCATAGGTCCTGGAAAACCACCATACCGCATATTTCTATTCGTCATAAAAAGAACCTCCATGTGAATTTGTCTTGTGTCACCATTAGTCTATGAGCACTGTGATTATTGTGGACTAGTTAGATACCCATTTTTTGATTTTGAAATTATTTAAAAAATGGTTGGTGCCTGACACTTTTTTGTTGAAGCACAAGAAACGCCCCTGCTTCACACTTTATGTGATTTAAGAAACTTTTAATATTTCATTAATAGCCAGTTAAGGGTATTTATCTATGATTATTCTGTACCATCAATTTAGTTGGAGGAGGAACGTCAATGAAGAAGAAAGTACTGGCTGCTGCGGGCATTAGTGGATTATTAATGGCAGGAGGTGTTTTATCTGCATCTGCGTCCACATCTGGATACGACCTGTTCAAAACAGCTGTGAAGAAAACGCACACCGTCGAGAGTTTTACTGCCCATACCACTGCGTCATTAACGGATAACGGCAAGGAGATTTACCAGGTGGATTCGTTGAACACCTTAAATGTAAAGGATGAATCCGGAAATAGCTCCGTCAGTGTGACAAATGGCAGTACAACGACAAAGGTAGATTATTTTTCAAAGGCCGATCAAACGGTCGTGAAAAGCAGCAAGGATGATAACTACTATGTCAAACAAGAAAAAGAAGATAAGCAAGAGTCTAACCGAAAGGAACATAAAGATGAAAACCTCTCACCACAAATGCAAAAAGATGTAGAGGCCATCTTTGATGCGATTACAAAAAATTATCAGGACAAGATTACCACGAAGGATGGCGGCAATGGTCAAACAGAATTGCAACTAGATCTTTCGAAAAATCAAATACCTGCCGTTGGGCAGGCGGTTGTGTCCTTCTTCCTTAAGAATATCGACCAACAGAAGGACATGCGCGAAAAAGCGGAATTTGGTTCCTTACAGTTTACAGACCTAAAACCACAGCTTCCGCAATTGAAAAATAACATAAATGTATCCCGTGTCGTCCTAAACGGTGTAGTGGATAAGAGTGAATACTTAGTCGGGCAAGAAGCAGCGATTTATGTTTCCGGTGATGATGTAAATGGAACACACCATGACCTTGTCTTAAAGCTTTCAAACAAATTTAATCAATTAAATCAGGCAAAAGTAACAAGCGTTGATTTAACAGGCAAAAAGGTTGTCACCGTACAAGAAAAGCATGATGGACATGAAGATTAGCTTGCAAAAATAAACAACGAGGCAGGGGGCTTTTCCTCTGCTCTTGTTTCTAAAATTTGAAACTTACAAGCAGGCAGCTTGTTTAGATAAAAATTACTGTAAAAAGGAGTGAGCGATGTGCAGGTTCTTGAAGTGCAAAACGTCACGAAGCAATATAAAAATGGCCGTGGTGTTGAAAATATTAGTTTTTCCATCGAACAGGGTGAAATTTTCGGACTATTAGGACCAAACGGTGCCGGGAAAACAACGCTAATGAAGTGTATCGTAGCATTATGCCGCCTCGATCAGGGGGAGATTTTGATAAATGGGTATCATGTCAGGGAACAGTTTGAACAAGCGATGCAATCGGTAGGAACACTCATCAGCGGGGTGGAGGCGTTTGATTTTTTAACCGCCTATGAAAATCTCCACCTAGTGTCCCGACTCTATCCAACTCTTGAAAAAGGAAGAATCGACGAAGTGCTTCAGTGGGTGGGAATGGAGGCACATAAGCATGAAAAGGTGAAATCCTTTTCAACGGGAATGAGGCAGCGCTTGTATTTGGCAGCGGCCTTACTTTCCAATCCGTCTTTGGTGATCCTAGACGAGCCAACAAATGGCCTCGATATTGAAGGGAAACTGGATTTTCAGGAGCTGATTAGCCGGTTGGCAAAAGAAGAGGGTGTTACCTTCATCCTTTCCACTCATTTGATTGATGAAGTGGAGCGTTTATGTAATCGAATCGCGATTTTATCAAAGGGGAAAATTATTGGTGAAGTGGCGAGAAATCAATTAGAAGAAGGGCAAAACTTTGAGTCCTTTTATATGAGCAAAATTCGGAAAGGGAAGGACGTGAACCAAGATGCTGAACTTACAAAATGAGTGGATCAAATTAGTACGAAAAAAATCAACGCTTGTCTTGATATGCCTCTCAGCCTTATTCCCTTTACTTGTTGGCCCTGCTATTCAAATGATGCAAAGCAAATTTGGCTTCACTGCCTTTGATGGTGAGTCTTTCCCGCTTGTGATCTTAAGTTTAGCCGTCACCTTTTACCTGCCATTATTATTGGCCCTATGCGTCAGTGATCTATTTGCGGGGGAACAAGAGCAAAAGACACTATCCTTCCTGCTTGTAAGGCCGCTCTCACGGTTCAAGCTGTTCACTTCCAAGATAGTCTGTACGGGCATCTATTTATTGACCCTTTTACTCGTTGTCTGCCTTTCTTCATTAATTACAGGAGCCATTTGGCTGGAAAACTTCACTTTTAGTGGCATGGCAGTAAGTTTATTATCGTTCTTGTTATCATGGTTTCCATTAATGGCCATGGGAATCCTTTTGGTTTTCCTTGCCCAATGGGTTGGCTCGAGCAGCAAGGCCTTAACGTTTTCAATCCTTCTATACTTAGTAATGGTGGTCCTGACTTATCTTGTGCCTGCTATAGCTGCGTGGCTGCCGGTATACGATAGTAACTGGTATCAACGCTGGATCAATAATGGGTTGAATGTCGCAACTTTCGGTAGAAGTCTTTATCTTGTATCATTTTGTGCATTATTCTTCACACTAGGATACTATAAGTTTAGTCAAAAAGAATTCTAATGAGGAAAGTAGTGTTTCGATGTCTATTCGTTTAAGACTTTTATTATCGAATCTCGCCATGATTCTTGTGCCCATCATATTTGTCTGCTTATCTGCGCTGTTAGTAGCCTTACTTTTTAGAGGAGATATAAAAGAATTGCGAAACATCTACCTGCCGCCGGAGCACTACGGTCATATGACGGAAAAAAATCAATTATTAATTGATCTGCACAAGGAAACCATGAAGAATCCAGGAGAATTTTTGGACCAAACCTATTTACAGAAAATTGACAGCCAATTAAATAAAACGGTCGGCACTTCATTAGCGGTGAGAAAAGGAAAACAAATGATTTATGTCCCCGCCAAATTAAAAGGATTAGAAATGAATGAATTGCCGCCATTTGGCTTCTTTGGCGAAGTAGACCCAGTCGAACGGATCGATCATCAATTTATCTCAATTAAAAAGCTTGATTTTTTCTATCCTGACGGAGCAGAAGGTTCATTATTTTTTGTAACGGATGCGAGCAGTTTTGCTAAATTTGTACGGACCTCATTTCCGATTTTATTTATTGGTTTGATCATTATTTTAATTGGTACAAATGGATTGTTGACCTACCATGTGTCAAGAGGTATCATCCGCCCGATTCGGGGATTACAAAAGGCTGCTAAGCGAATGGAAGAAGGCGATCTGACACTGCCCATTCCGGTAACATCCAAGGATGAAATCGGGCAGCTTGCCCAAGGGTTTGAAGAAATGAGAGTGAGGTTAAAAGAATCGATTGAAACGCAGCTAGCCTATGAGGAAAATCGCAAAGAACTGATCGCCAATATTTCTCATGATTTAAAAACTCCGATTACGACGATTAAAGGATATGTGGAAGGAATTAGGGATGGGGTCGCCAACAGCCCTGAAAAAATTGATCGTTACATGCAAACGATTCATTCGAAATCCATTGAATTGGATCATATGATTGATGAACTTTTCTTATACTCTAAATTAGACTTGCAGCGGCTGCCATTTCATTTTGAAAAGATTCGTTTTGATCACTACCTGCAGGATTTTGTGGAGGACCTTCGCTTTGATTTGGAGGAAAAGGGGGTCGAAATCACACTAAACATAGAAAATGGTGATTATCACATCATTGGGGACCGTGAGCATTTGAAACGGGTGATTACCAATATTGTCGACAATTCGTTGAAGTATATTGATAAGCCGGACAAAGTGCTTTCCTTTCATATAGCGACAATTGATTCTACTGTTCTTTTCAGCATGACGGACAATGGACCAGGGATTACCGAAGAAAATTTATCGATCATCTTTGACCGCTTTTACCGCGTTGATACGGCACGCGGAACGGAAAAGGGCGGAAGTGGCCTCGGTTTATCGATAGCGAAGCGAATTATCGAAGAACATCATGGCTCCATCTGGGCGGAAAGCAGGCAAGGGCAAGGGACAACCATTTCATTTACGTTAAATAAAGCGGGTGAAGAGAAGTGAAACGAATTTTAATCATAGAAGATGATATAAGTATCGCAGAACTTGAGAGGGATTACTTAGAAATAGACGGCTTTTTGGTTGAGATTGCTCTAACAGGTGATGACGGCCTACAAAAGGCGTTAAGCGAGGAAGTCGACTTGGTGCTGCTCGATCTGATGCTGCCGGGGGTCGATGGCTTTCAAATCTGCAAAGCAATCCGAACCGAAAAGGATATTCCCATCCTGATGGTTTCGGCCAAAAAAGAAGACATTGATAAGATTCGTGGGTTGGGATTGGGGGCAGATGATTATATTGTCAAGCCTTTTAGCCCTAGTGAACTAGTCGCAAGGGTAAAGGCACATCTCTCTCGGTATCAACGACTAATTGGTAAGGAACCCCAAAATGACAGTATTATGATTCGTGGTTTGCGGATTGATCAGGCATCAAGACGGGTTTATGTCAATACCCAAGAGGTGGTTGTGACAACAAAGGAGTTTGATGTCCTAACTTTTTTTGCCCTTAATCCCAACCATGTGTTTAGTAAGGAACAGTTATTTGAAAAGTTATGGGGCTATGATTCCTTGGGTGACATTTCAACCGTTACCGTTCATATTCGAAAAATCCGGGAGAAGATCGAAACGGACCCTTCCAATCCTCAATATATTGAGACGGTTTGGGGTGCAGGATACCGGTTTAAAGGGTAAGGGAGCCGTAGGGACGGTTCTGGTGGCTTTTTTAAGCGAAGCTCAACTCTTTAAGCAACGTAAGAATTGATGAAATGTGATTTTCATGAACTCTTAAAAAACAGGAGGAACACTAGTGGGATACTCAGGAAATAAATACGAAAATCATCAATCTATAGGACGGCAGATGTTAAATAAAGTTCCAGAGGTCACCATCTTTTTCTGGATCATTAAAATTATGGCCACGACTGTGGGAGAAACGGCAGCAGACTTTCTGAATTTTAACCTGAACTGGGGCTTAACAAATACGACGATCGTTATGGCAGTTCTATTGCTCATCGCACTTTTCTTCCAGTTTCGATTGCGGAAATACGTGCCAAGTATTTACTGGCTCGCAGTCGTCATGATTAGTATCGTTGGCACTCTAGTAACTGATAATTTGGTGGACAATCTTGGTGTATCACTAGTGACGACAACCGTCATCTTCGGTCTCGCATTATTGGCGGCTTTTTGGGCTTGGTACTCAAGTGAAAAAACACTTTCCATTCACTCTATCTACACCTCCAAGCGGGAGGCGTTCTACTGGTTGGCGATTCTGTTCACTTTCGCATTAGGTACGGCAGCAGGGGACCTCATTGCAGAGGGTTTGAACATGGGCTATTGGAAGTCGGCTCTCATGTTTGCAATTCTTATTGTCGTGGTTACCTTTGCTTATTATCGATTAAAGCTGAATGCCGTGCTGTCCTTCTGGATTGCCTACATCTTGACCCGTCCTCTCGGAGCCTCTCTTGGCGACTTTTTATCACAGTCACGTAAAGACGGCGGTCTTGGCCTAGGTACGGTGGGAACGAGTGCCATCTTCCTTGTAACGATTTTAAGCTTAGTCCTCTACCTGACAAAAACGAAAAGAGACGAGCTTCCTAGATCAAAGAATGAATAAGAATACGATTTACTTATCACACTATTGTCGACAGACCCATTTCCAAATTGCTTGAGAGGAACCTTTTTATGAATCTAAAAACCCATCTATTGATCGCTTTCATCATTAGTTTAGTCTGCGTGGTCGGATTCACCATTACATCATTGTTCATAAGTGACCATAAAATTATCGATTTTGATCACGATATCATTGCTGCTATTCAAGGACTCGAATCGCCATTGTTAACAAAAGTGATGAGATTTTTCACTTTTATTGGTTCGACGCCGGTTGTGATTGTCCTAATGATCCTTGTAATCATCTTTCTTTATAAGGTATTGCATCATCGTTTAGAATTAATTTTGCTTATTTCAGCCATTCTTGGCTCAGCCGTTTTAAACCAAATTTTGAAACAGGTTTTTCATAGGATTCGTCCCAATTTCCATCGTCTGATTGATATTTCTGGGTACAGTTTCCCAAGCGGCCATGCCATGAATGCTTTTACAGTTTATGTGATCATTTCCTTCTTGCTCTGGCGTCATATTCCAAGTAAATGGGGAAGAAGCCTGTTAATTTGTATAAGTACTGTGATGATTCTAGCTATTGGAATTAGTCGCATCTATTTAGGGGTTCATTATCCCAGTGATATCATCGGCGGGTACTTAGCGAGCGGGTTCTGGTTAGCCGTTGCCATTTGGTTTTTCCAGTATTATAAAGAAAAACGTTATAGTAAAAAATAAAATAGGGTCAGTCCCTCGGTGAAATAAAGCTTTAACGCACCGGGGGACTAACCCCTTTTCTTCTTTTTTTATTTTTGGTACAAACATCCACACTCGGATACAAAACCAATCATAGTTTATCTAAATGAGTAGAAAAGAGAGGAGAAGAAGTCGTTTGTGGGGAATGATAATAAACAAAAACAAAAGCTGAATGAAGAAATAATCGTAGAAGAACAAATCATCCCTCTAGAAAAATACAATTTAGTTCACAATTGGAAACTCATAATGCAATTCAATTTTGCTTTATTTAAAAACAAAGATGAATTTGTAATTATTGATCATAATGATGAATATATAGCTCGTATTAGCATTTCCAATGGAGGGGTAATTGAATTTAAAAAAACGTTATATGACTTAACTCCTAAGATTGATTTTAATAATAAAACGATTAAGATACCTTTTATTAACAGAGCACGGTAAGGGATGAGTATTAATAATAAAAGGTTAATTAATTTCAGTAAAATCAACATTCAGTTAGAATAGAGCCTTTTTTAAAGCACACCATTTTGAAGGCTACAATACACAACAAGTGTTTTCAGGAGGGTATCAATATCACTTTTAGTAGTAAGGTGGGAGAAACTAATCCGCAGTGCACTGTCTGCAAGGGAACGACTAACTCCTAGTGATTCGAGCACAGATGGACCACGAGAATAAGGAGATTTAGACTTACATGCTGCTGCACTGGATATAAATATATCCCTGGAATCAAGAAATTCTACTACCTTTCTATTATCAAGCCCTGGCAGTGAGAAATTTACAATGTGTGGGGATCCTTGCTTATTTGAATTTAATACAGCTTTCGGAATTTGTTCTACTATCATTTCTGTACAATATTCCCTAAGCTCTTTCATATGCAAAAAATCTTTTTGCACAGTAGAAAATTTAATTCGTACCGCCTCACCAATACCACTAATAAAAGGAGTGTTTTCTGTTCCTGACCGCAAACCGTTTTCCTGTCCGCCTCCTAGAATACTAGAAAACATTTTTGTGCCATTTTTCACGAATAGTGCTCCAACACCTTTGGGACCATGGATTTTGTGAGCACTTATACTAATTAGATCGGCACCAATGCTCGTTGCAGTAGATGGGAACTTTCCATACCCCTGTACCGCATCACAATGTAGAAGGGCGGGGGATTGTTTTTTTCTAATGATTTGTTTAATCTCATTTATTAGTTGACACTTACTTCCTATAATTGTAACAATTATTATACATAATGTTTAGCAAATTTAAAGGTAAATGTTGATATTAGATATTTTCCTTAATTCTCGCTATAGAGGTAATCCTTCTCAATGAATGGACAGACGTTTACGATGACAAGGGTGTGATTTGTTAGCAACTTCACCCGCTACAATAAGAGATGTTTATAATAGACATAATGACTGGATTTTAGACTATGATAGACCTAGAATTGATAAGGTATTTAATTGAATTTTGTTTAAGGGAAACGTGCCATAAATAGGCGTCTCCCATTTTAAAATCAACTTTAGATCTGGGAGAGGAAGAGTACAATGCGGATTCGTGAAATTGAAGAAAGGGACAATCAAAAAATTGAGCAAATAATCAAACGCTCATTGGAATCTTTTAATTTAAACATTCCAGGAACAGCCTATTTTGATCCCCAACTAAGCAATCTAGCACAATTTTACAAGGAACAATCAAATGCAAAGTATTGGGTTGCGGTGAATGAACTAGATGAAGTAGTAGGTGGTGTAGGGATTGCACCATTTGGTCAAAAGAGGGAGATTTGCGAGTTGCAGAAGCTGTATATTACACCCGTGGCTCAAGGGAAATGTCTATCGAAGGAACTTATGAAAGTGGCACTAAACTTCGCCAAGGAGCATTACACATACTGTTACTTAGAAACAGTCAAAAAACTTCAAACAGCTAATCTCCTTTACAGCAAATTAGGCTTCCAACAACTTGAGAGAGCATTAGAGGATTCAGAACATAATGCCATGGATGCTTGGTATATAAAAGAGTTATGAAAAACTTCTAGTGTACGGATGTTTCCATTTTAGAATTAGGGCGTGATACCCTAACGTGATTCGCAAAAAGCTCTGTTCGTTTTGCGTGTTAAAAGGAATGATCGTTTTCATTTACAACATTTATAGTAAAATCCGCCAATGTCTATATTTTTAGGAATGGTATAATGATCGTATACTAAAGCAAAGGGGTCTTTCTTTATGAGCCAAAGAGTTTCTTACTATGAAATTGCATCTGATGGTATGAAAATAATGATGGAGATGGAAAAATACACGAAAACGACAGCAATCGAACGAAAACTTCGTGAGCTTATTAAAATTCGTGCATCTCAAATTAACGGCTGTGCATATTGTTTGAATATGCATACAGCAGATGCTCGAAAAATGGGTGAAACCGAACAACGAATATACTGTGTTAGTGCTTGGCAAGAGTGTGAATTTTATACAGAAGCAGAAAAAGTAGCTTTAGAGTTGGCAGAACATGTGACATTAATCCCGACAAAACGTGTTCCAGATGAGCTTTATCAACGAGTGCGTGTACATTATGATGAGAAACAGTATGTTGACCTTGTTCTAATCATTAATCAAATTAACAGTTGGAACAGAATTTCCATTGCAATGGGGAATATAGCAACTGAAAAATGATTATTCTAGGACGAACATCTTATGGATGTCCGTTTTTTCTTTGTAGACCATTTTTAAGGAGGTCTATCGAAAATAGTATAATTAATACTACTAAACATAAAAACAACAGAGAGAGGAGGCATAAAGTTGAGTAAATCAAAATTATGGACAAAAGAATTTATCATCATGTCCGTATCCACTTTTTTTGGGGGGTTAACCTTTTATTTATTAATAACGACTTTAAGCGTTTATGCGATTGAAGAATTTAACGCTTCACAAAGCATGGCGGGTCTTGCGTCAAGTATATTTGTAGTGGGGGCACTAGTTTCACGTCTTTTTGCTGGAAAATATATTGAAATCATTGGACGTAAAAAGATGCTTTATGGCGGGCTATTTATATTTTTGATTGTGATGTTGTTATATTTTTTTATAGAAAACATGAACGTATTATTGTTTATTCGTTTTGTTCATGGAGCAGCGTTTGGAGTGTTTACCACAGCTGTATCAATTGTTCTCATGGATATTATTCCAAATGATCGTCGAGGGGAAGGAATAAGCTATTTTTCATTAAGTATAACCCTTGCAATGGCCGTTGGTCCCTTCCTAGGTCTTTATATTAGCCAGCAAGGAAGTTTTACGATGATATTTGTAGTTTGTACACTTTTCTCTCTCATAAGTACGATTATCTTATTATTTGTGCATATCCCAAAAGGAGGCATCACAAAAGATCAGCTTAATGAAATGAAAGGTTTCAAGTTGAAAGATTTTTTCGAAATAAAGGCTGTTCCAATCTCTATCATAATTGCCATTATGGGGTTTGCGTACTCTGGTATCCTGTCATTTATGACTGCTTATGCAAAAGAAATCGATTTAATGGAGGCTGCAAGTTTCTTCTTTCTTGTATATGCTATATTCATCTTGATTTCAAGACCATTCACTGGACGGTTATTAGATCAAAAAGGGGATAACATTGTGATGTATCCAGCGTTACTATTATTTGTAATCGGATTAGTTACCCTTAGTCAAGCCCACCAAGGATTCACTTTCCTTTTAGCAGGAGCGCTCATTGGTCTTGGATTTGGAACGATGTCGTCTTGCTGTCAAGCCATTGCCATAAAGGAATCACCGCGTCACCGAGTGGGGCTTGCAACCTCAACCTTTTACGTATTTATGGATTCGGGCGTAGGTATTGGCCCTTTTCTAGTAGGATTTATGATTCCTATTGTTGGTTTTCGTGGCTTGTATTTAACCTTGGCAGTGGTAGTATTTGCGAGTATTTTTTTGTACTTTGTACTTCATGGAAAAAAGAAACCTACCGAAAACAATATCCTACAAGCGAGCTAGTATTTAGCTCCTTATTTAAAATCGACCTTGGTCAACTACCATGAAAATATATTTCTTCAAATAAAGAAATATGTCAATGCGTAAGAAGACCCCCACAATTAAGGAGGTAAAAATGAAACAATACCCATTGTCTCGCTATCTTTATATTTTTTATTCATTCGTATTTTTGATCCAAACTATTAATGTTTTTATAGATAGTGAGACTATAAAGTACATACTGGGAATACTTGCTATTTTAATGCTCATTGTGTCATTCCCAATGGCATCACGACTTTTCAAAATTCTTGGAGGATCATTCCTAATCATAGGTGGATATTTATTCATTACCACAGGTCAATCTTTCCATGTTATTCCTAGTTTATTAACTTCGAATCTGTCTCTATTGACACTTTTAGCCATGCTGCCTTGGATGAATAGCATTGTTCGGAGTGGAAGATTTGATCGGAATTTGAATCTACTTATGAAAGTGAATGTCGCAGATCTAGGTAAATTATATCCTCGGAGTTCCCTAACTACGCATATACTTGCGGCTTTTTTAAATTTATCAGCTGCGACAATCTCACAGGATGTCCTTAAGAGTACGTTGGCTCCTTTTAGTAAAGAGATTCGTAATTCATTTATTACAACAGCATCCTTAAGAGGCTACTCACTAGCACTATTGTGGAGTCCGTTAGAGATTATGGTCGCAGTGTCTATATTTGCAACCGGTGTTGATTATGTAACCCTATTGCCATGGTTAATTTTCATGGCGGTTATTGCCTATTTATTAGACGCTCTTTTTGGACGCATTTATTATAAAAAATACACATTTGAACAAGTGAGTATAAATAAACAGCCAAAAATCAATAGAAAAGAATTAGTGAAAAAAATGATACAGTTCATTATTGCACTGATCTTATTCCTGATACTTGTTATTTTGCTTGGAAATCTATTTCATTTAAACTTTACATTAATTGTAACGATGATTATCTTCCCATTTGCTTTCATTTGGTCGTTACTTATGAAAAGACGGAGAAGTTTTTGGATAATTGGTTGGAATAATTGGAAGACAAAGACAAATACAATGCAGAATTTTATCGTATTATTTATCTCACTTTCATTATTTTCTACTAGTTTAGGAGATACATCGTTTTTAGAAGTGATTCAAAAACCACTTTCCTTTGTTTCAGATTATCCAATGCTAATCTTATTTCTTATCCAATTTATCTTTGTTTTCTTAAGTATGTTCGGTATTCACCCAATCGCTACTGTGGGTATATTAACCGGAATCATTACACCTTTATTAGAAGTGATGAATCCTGTTAGTATTGCCCTTGTCCTAATAACGGGGTCTGTTGCAACCTTCACAGTAGGAACATATGGGTTGCTAGTTACATTAACCGCTATGGGTACTGAGCAAAGCCCATTCCGTATTACCCTGAAGAATATGCCATTTGCAATCTGCATGTGGATTATCGGAACCCTTGTAGCCTATTTTTTATTATAATTGGAAATTATGCTATTTAGGAGTGCTGTGATGTTAGCCTTCGCGATGCTAAAAGGAGTCGGGATGTTTTTAGCATCTGAGGCAAGTGGGTTTATTACAGGTGAAATAATAGTGGTTGATGGTGGATTTGATGCATCGTAAAGGAAGTATATACAATTAATATGAGAATATAAATGTTTAGGGCTTCCTCTGGGAGTCCTTTTTAATTTTTTAAAATGGCTCTGTTAAACGGTAGTGTTGATAAATACAAGAAAGTCGATTCGTTACCATAGACCAAAAAATGAGCTGTAGCGGTAACGAATAATACCTATTCGTTACCGTAAACCACAAAAATGGACTATAGCGGTAACGAATAATACCTATTCGTTACCGTAAACCATAAAAATAAGCTATAGCGGGCACGAATAGGGTTCATCCAAAAAGTTTTCATGAAAAATCAACACCAATCTATAACAGAGCTTTTAAAAAAGGAAATGTGAAGAGATCACGATACGTGGACAAAAAGAAAAATTGATAATTCCAACCCGTGTGGAAATTATTGTATAATTGAAGAAGCGTGTTATTTTCTAAGAGAGGGACCTGGAGGAAAAAGGAGGCTTTCGACTTTGCTTGAGAATTTCTGTAAGTAAAATGTAGGAAGATGGAAGTGGTTTTTAATGAAAATATTCGAGGCAAATAATGCTTGCAAAAAGATAGATGGAAGAATGCTAATTAATGAAGTATCAATAAGCATTTCACAAGGGGAAAGAGTAGCGATCACAGGTAAAAATGGATCGGGAAAAAGCAGCCTGTTGAAACTGATTGGTGGTATCTTTACAGAAACGGAAGGGCAAGTGAAGCGAGCCCAACTGAACATTGGCTATGTACCAGAACACTTTCCAGAAAATATCCGATTTAACATACAGGATTATTTAATGTTAATGGGTAAAATGTCTTCGAATTCGGATGAAGGAATTTTAAAAAGAATTGAGAAGTATGCTGAACAGTTTGCCATTACAGAATTCCTAACTACCCCTTTAAAAAATTGTTCAAAAGGCACAAAGCAGAAAGCCGGAATTATCCAGTCATTACTAAATAACCCCGATTTATTACTATTAGACGAGCCCCTAACTGGGTTAGATGATAAGGCGAAAATTGAACTTTTGAATCAGCTAAACACACTCCAAAGGGATCAAACGATCATTTTCACTGCACATGAGTCGCTACTAATTGAAGGATTAGCCGATAGGGTTCTTACTGTAGAAAGTGGAAGAATTGTCTCCGATTCAACTACAATCAAAAAAGAGAAAGTAAGATTGATAAGAGCAAAAATCCCCACTAGGGAGATACTAGCAGAGATTCCGTCTATTAGGCATGAATTTGTAGGGGGAGATTCTGTTGAAATCATTGTTTTAGCTAAAGAGTCTGATAAGATTTTGACTATGTTACTTGAACGGGAATGTTCAATATTGGAACTAACAGAGAAGAGGTAGTACGTTGTCAGCATTTGTACGTTATCAAATTATAAGTTATGTTCGATCCTTAAAATTTATCCCACCAGTTGTTATTTTTTTTGCATCGGTGTTTATTTTATATGCCTATAAAAATGTACCAATCCTTAGTAGTTATGCAGTATCTTCTATAGCAATGTACTTAATTATGACATGGATTACCAAGTCCATTTTTACTTTGGACGAAGAAAGCGAAAAGCATATGTTAATCTCTCATCTTAGAAGAAAGGTGCGTTACTTATTTGGCAAATGGCTAACGATTCTAGTAGTCATGATCCCTTTACTTTTGTTTGCGATCTTTTTCCCCATCATGACAGAAAGCTTTAAAGGGAATATGTCGATCAAGCTATATGCTTATGCATTTTATAGCCACTTGGTCTTTATGACATTTGGAATATTAGTAGGAACCCTGTTTTCGGCTACCAAACTTGCATCAAAAAAATACGCCTGGCTATCTGCTGTATTTATCATCGTCGTTTCACTCGCCTCAAAATCTATTATAGGCGTATCAATGTTTTTTAAATGGATTTTGTGGGTCTTCCCCCCAGTGTTCAAGGTAATTGGGTATATGGAAGGCGAGGATCAAGTTCTAATAAATACGCAATTAATAATTGATGGTGTTTTTGTAGTTTTTTACCTAATCATCGGAGCTGCCATGTTAGTTCCTCTTTTTTTAAAAAAAGAAAGTTAGCGAGATGATTTCGATTGTACACTTTAATTTCTTCTTAGAAGTTTCTTATTGCACACTAAGGAGTATTTTTTCTGGGATGAGAAGTGCTCTTTTTTGTGGAAGTAATTAAGCTAACGTAGTAGGTTCATGGAATAAGGAATATTTTGGTGTAAAGAGCATAACTCTTAGTATATGGCTGTTTTCCGAAATGTTGCTGCTATTTTACAAATCATCATATTGATTTTTCGTCAGTTAAGGAGGAAATCAAATGGATTGGTATATATGGTTCGCAGTAATTGTTGCTGTTGTTATTATTATTGGGCTTAAATCTTCTAAAAAGAAATAATGCTTGTTGAACAAAAGGGTGCAAGAGTTAAAGAAAATGATCGCTGCGGCGGTCTTTTTTCTTGTTGTACTAATTGTCAGTTTAACTTAACAACAAGTAATAACTTTATTGTAATGAAACAAATAGATTAATTGTTTAAAGGGGAAAAATAGTGGAAATTAGAATTTTAAATTCATTAGAGGATGCAGAAAAGTATCGTAGCATTAGACTCGAATCATTAAAAAATATTCCAGAAGCATTTGCTTCCAGTTATGAAGAAGAAAAAGACTTTTCTATTGAAAAATATCAAAACGAGTTTCAATCGAACGACTCTTTTACTTACGGAGCTTTTGAGAAGGGAAAACTGGTTGGAGTCATTACTTTATATGTAGAAAAGTTATATAAACTAAGACATAGGGCACATATTGGAGCAATGTATGTTTCTGATTCCATAAGAGGTTTAGGAATTGGGAAGGCTTTAATGGGAGAAGCAATAGAGAAAGCAAAAAATATAGAAGGGTTGGAACAGGTATATTTAGCGGTTGTTTCAACAAATGAACCAGCAAAAAAACTTTATTCCTCATTGGGATTTGAAGTTTTTGGTACAGAGAAAAAAGGTTTAAGGCTGAAAAATAATCTTTATTTTGATGTAGACTTTATGATTATGTATTTATAAGTGTGATTGAACTGTGTGCTTTACTTTAACAAGGGTAAAGCCTTTTTTGTTGTGCAACTAACTGTACAGTTTAGTACAATAAAGAAAAATAGCAAGAACTTATAAGATAAATGAAGTGTAAAATATATTTGACACCTCATTTATCTTATTTTATAATCAGGGTGTAAAGAATGTTTTACACCTTACAAAATCTAAAGGTGGCTTAGTGATGGAAAATAGAATCAAGGAATACAGAGAAAAGAACGGTTTTTCACAAGGCAAATTAGGAGATTTGTGTAAAGTAACAAGGCAAACAATTAATGCCATTGAAAATAATAAGTATGACCCAAGTTTAGAGTTGGCATTTAATTTATCTGATGTTTTAGGTATTTCTATCGAAGAATTATTTATTTTTAAATATGAAAGGAATGAGAAAAAGTGACAACTGTAAAAAAAGTTAGTTTAATCTGTTCTTTAGTGCTTATTACTGCAATTGGTGGCTATGGGATATACGAATGGATCACAAAAGAAATAATTAACGCTTCCACACTCTTCTTTGTATTTTTAGGAGTTGGTTTTCTCTTCCAATCTATTACTTGGGGTGAAATGGATGGAAAACACGAAGGAGAAAAAGATGAATTGGAGAAACATATCACTCTTTTAAGTTCAAAAATTAGTTATTATCTATTACTTTTATTGATGATAATCGTCTTAGTTGTTTCGGAAAGAGTAAGTACAATGAATGATATAAAGAATATCCCACTTGTTATTGTAATTGGGTTAGCTTGGATAACTATGCCAATTACTGAATTTGTGGTTTCAAAAAAATACCGTTAGTATCTGAATACATTCCATTGTTAAAAGCAGTATGCAATCAAGATTTAGGAATCCAACCAAGTATTTTTCATAGGATATATTCTTTAAATATTAAAAGGAAAACCATTTTTCACGTGTACGATGATAGAGGGTGTGATTTGCTTGCTACCTCACCTGAATATATAAGAGACATCTATATTAGATACAATGATTGGATATTAGACTACGACAAGGTCGAAATAGATAAAGTATTCAAATAAGAATTACTCCGGGGGTGGAAGCATTGGGAGCTTTGCTTGAACTTTTAGGTTCTATAGGTACAATTCTATTTTCCTTAACAAAGGATGTAACGGAAGAAGAAATAGAAAAGAATATAAATTTCCTAAAAGAATATCAATGGTTTCAAAAATATCTTGATAATGATAAATTTGAAAACTTAATTATGAATGATAAAGACGTTCGTTTTGTAATTGGAAAACTTAATAGTGAAAAAATGAAAAAGAATGCCTATTACAAAAAACATCAAATAAAGATTCAAAAAGTATTACTCAGAAAGTCAAATTAATTTAACGATACGCCGACCTCATACTTGAGGTCTTTCTTTATGCACTTCTTAACATTTCAACCGTTGTATAATTAGATTTTTGACAAGCTGAACTTGATCACAATTGTTAAATATTAATTAAGTGCATTTTCAAAAAGTATTGGGGAAACGTCAATAACAAAGCCAATAATATAAAAAATTATATAGATATGGGGGATGAAGAAAACAATGCGGATTCGTGAGATGGAAGAAAGGGACAATAAAACCATAGAGCAAATTATCAAACGCTCATTAGAATCTTTTTACAGAAAATTAGGTTTTCAAGAACTTGAAAGAGCACTAGATGAAAATAAAGTGCCTGTCATTGTCGAATGTTACAAATTTCGACTAGTGCCTGTCATTGTCGAATGTTACAAATTTCGACTAGTGCCAGGCACTTTTTTTATTGCGTCAATTTTTTAATGTATTTCCAATTTGTATAGTTTTTGATAATATTAGGAAATTTAACTATATAGGTGAAGCTAAAGGAGGAGGTTGGGGTGATTCGAATTAGAAGGGGACCTGTAAAGAAAATAACGAAGGCGCAAACAGTACCTCAACAAACATACGAGGACATTCCTTTATCCCAAAGGCTTGAAGAAAATATCCAATTCTTCTCCTCTCTATACAAAGAAAGTTCAGATGTGATCTTTCGTTCTTTTGTTGTTGGTGAGAAAAACGCTACCATTATTTATATAGATGGTTTAAGTGATACTCAAAAGCTAGACGAACAAGTACTTGAAACATTATTAGATAAAAACGAGTTTGATGAAAATGACTTCCTTCTTTCTGTAAAAAACAGATTACCGATTTCCAATATAAAAAAGATTTCTACGTTCTCCGCTTGTATCGATGCCATTGGTAACGGTAACCCGATTTTACTTTTTGATGGGTATGAAGAGGTATTTTCTTTGGGTTTAGTAAAATTTGAAAAGCGCTCGATCGAAGAGCCACAGGCTGAGACCGCAATTCGAGGACCGAGAGAAGGTTTCACAGAATCCCTCGGTGTCAATATATCGTTATTGCGTCGGATTATCAAAGACCCGGCATTAAAGATGAAGACCATCCTTGTCGGCAAGTATACGAAAACCAAGGTTGTGATTTCTTATATTGAGGGATTGGTAGACATAACATTAATTGAAGAAATCGAAAACCGCCTTCAAACCATAAATATAGATGGGGTATTAGAAAGTGGATATATTGAGCAATTCATTGAAGATCATCCTTATTCCTCCCTGCTGTATATGTGGCCATTACAACGTTTCATCAGGAAATGGTTCCACCAGATCTGCTAATCAGTATCGCTTCCGCTCGAGAGGGGATCCCTTTTCCTGCTATTGTGGAAGCGATACTAATGGAAGTTGCCTTTGAAGCATTAAGGGAAGCTGGAATCCGTCTTCCTAAACAGGTGGGGTCAGCAGTCAGTATTGTCGGTGCACTTGTCATTGGTCAGGCAGCCGTTCAAGCAGGAATTGTGGGTGCACCCATGATTATTGTGGTGAGTATTACGGGGATTGCTTCCTTTATGGTTCCCCGCTATTCGATGGGCCTTGCGATCCGATTGCTAAGGTTTCCTATCATTATTTTAGGAGGCACCTTAGGATAAATTGGCGTGATGCTAGCGTTAATCATCCTCATTATCCATTTGTCATCACTAAAATCTTTTGGGCTCCCCTATTTGAGTCCTATCGCGACTGTACAAAAATATTCATTAAAGGATACGCTCATTCGCTCTCCATTATGGAAGATGAATCATCGTCCTCATTTGACAGGAGAATACAATGCTGTAAGACAAGGACCAAATTTAAAGCCTGGGAGTAATAAAGGCGGTGAATAAGTCAAGCTAGGTGGTGAATTTAGACATGCTGGAAAAAGGGAAAATATCAACTATCCAATTGGAGTTTATAATGATTCCAACGATTGTAGCTACAGGTATACTTTCAATCCCATCGATTGCTGGAAAATTCGCTCGGCATGATATGTGGATGACGCCCATAATAGGCTCTATCATTGGTTTTATCACGGTATACATTGTATGGAAGCTCCATCAATTATTTCCGAAATTGACACCTATTGAATATAGTGAAAAAATCCTTGGAAAAGTCTTCGGCATGGTTTTTAGTCTTTTTCTTGTCTGCTTTTATATTGATAACACTGCGACAGTAGTCAGACAATATGGTAATTTCATTTCTGGTAATGTCATGTTTGATACTCCTTCTATTGTCTTTACTATCGGCATCATGTTTGTTAGCGCACTAGCGGTCTGTGGCGGGATAGAAGTGATTGCTAGATCTGCTGTTATTTGCACCACAATCTACATGAGCACGTCTTTATTTCTCCTTCTTTTAATTAAGGATATTGATATTGGATTCATGCTTCCAATTCTAGAGAATGGAATGCTTCCTGTCATAAAAGGGGGATTGGTACATAGTGCATGGTTCAGTGAATTTTTTCTTCTATCGTTTATTTTTCCATTTCTCCATCATCCAAAAAAGGGGTTAAAGGCTGGGATGAAAGCATCTCTTTACGTGATGCTTATTTTCACATATGTTAACTTTTTTGTCCTTACCTTATTGGGTGTTTCGTCCGTCAATCAATTTTATCCTGTATATACTATTATCCGTGCGATTTCGGTAATGGGATTTTTCGAGAACTTTGAAATAGTTTTTACCGCTTCATGGGTTCTTGGGAATTTTGTGAAAATCTCTATTTTTTTATATGTAGCGAGTTTGGGTTTAGCGCAGGTATTTAGGCTCTCTTCTTACCGAATTGTCGTGTTTCCTTTAAGTCTTCTTTTGGTCTTAATAAGTTATTGGGACATTCCTAATATGGTGGTACTTGTAGACTACTTAACAAGAATTCAGCCTTTCTACTCCATCCTTGTTCAGACAGTACTGCCATTATTTTTACTCATCATTGCCTTAGCACGAAGGAAAAGGAGTGGGAGCACTTGAAGAAAAAACTCTCTTTCATCATGTGCTTATGTTTATTGACTCTATCTGGCTGCTCAGATCGAGTAGAATTGAAAGATCTAGCCATTATTACAGCCACAGCGATCGACCGATTAGACGATGGGAAAACAAGAGTTTCCGTTCAAATATTTATCCCTCGTGCCATTGTAAGTGGACAATCTGGGGAGAACCTAAGCCAAGGGGCTACTTTTGTTCGTGAAGGAATAGGAGATAATCTAGCAAATGCTGTTTCGATGTTACAAGTCAATGTTCCGAGAAAATTATTTTGGGGCCAATGTAAAATCTATATATTTGGAAAAAAACAGGCGAAAAGCGGGATACGAGATGCAGTAGATTATTTGGCCCGCCATCCAAATCCAAGGGGGAATTCCTTTTTATATGTAAGTGAAGGGGAAGCAAAGCAACTTTTAACGTTAGTCCCACCATTAGAACGATATTCAGGGGAAGCGCTGAGGAAATTAACAGAAAGTGAGAGTGGATTGATCACTACATTACGAGATGTTGATATGGGCTTAATGGGGGAGAGTGAAAGTGTGTCTATGCCCTATATAAAAAAATTAGTTTCAAAAGAAAAGGCAAGGAAGCCGCATGAAACGATCCCTGTTATTAATGGGACGGCTATTTTTAAAAAGGATCAAATGGTCGGAACGTTGAATCTTAAAGAAACTCGAGGCTTATTGTGGTTAAAGGATGATGTAAGAAGGAGCACAATATCGATTAAGCCTAAAGGTGAGGATGGAGACATTACCATGACACCGACGTTAGGAAAAATGAAGGTTAGCCCCCAAATCAAGGATGGTCGCTGGATGTTGAATGTAAGTATTGCTATTGAAGGCGATATTGTTCAAAACGAAACGCATTTAAATCTAATGAATGTCGATGTGATGACAAATATTACGAAGGACTTTGAAGTAGCCGTAAAGGAAAGGGTTACGCAAACCATTGAAAAGCTCCAACAAGAATATAAAGTGGATGTCACTAATTTCGGGAGAAAATTTCATCAAAAATACCCAAAGGAATGGAGGAAAGTAAGGAGCAAATGGGATGAAAAGTTTCCAGAGGTAGAAGTTAAATTCACGGTAAATGCGCAAGTAAGGAGACCTGGTTATGTTGGTCCGCCAGCAGCACTTCCAAGAGATGAGGTGAAGGATTAATGCAATGGGATTGGAAAACCGTTCTTTTGGTGCAAGTCCTTAATTGGTTCATTGTTCTTTTCGAACGAAAACAGCTAAAAAATTCCTCGAAGGCAGACAGGCTAACATTTGCTGTTATCCTGTTTTTGTCGACCTTGGCGTCCTTTCATAACCTAGAAAACGTACAAGGTCCTATTACTTTTCTCAAATACATTCTTGGTCCTTTAGGGAGAATGATGGAGTAACAATCTTGGCATACTTGCTATACCCTACTTTAGCAGTGTTCAAAGTGATTGGGTATATGAAAGGCGAGGATCAAGTACGAATAAATACGTAAATAATAATCAATGGTGTTTTTGTAGTATTCTACCTTATTAGAAAAAGGCACTTTTATTTGTTCAAATCAACTCTCTTCTTTTTTTTTTGAGCTGGTTTTCTATTTTCTTCTTCATTTTTTGTGTAAAATAGAAATGAAAATATAAAAGAATAGGTGAGTACATGAGTCAATTATCCGAATTTGTATCCAAGCATCATCATCAAAATGTTGAGGAATTAAAAGAATTACTTCGTATTCCAAGCATAAGTTCCTTATCTGAGCATAAAGAGGACATGCAAAAGGCAGCTTCCTGGATCGCCAATAAGTTACAAAACATTGGAATGGAACACGCGGAAATCGTACAAACAAAAGGTCATCCAATTATTTATGCAGACTGGCTTCATCAGGAAAATGCACCAACTGTCTTAGTATACGGTCATTATGACGTACAGCCCGTTGACCCAATAGACTTATGGGAAACACCTCCGTTTGAACCAGATATCCGAGATGAAAAAATCTTTGCCAGAGGCGCAACAGACGACAAAGGGCAAACGTTCTTACATATCAAAGCTGTCGAATCACTACTGAACGTAGAAAATAAATTACCGGTAAACCTAAAATTTTGCATCGAAGGAGAAGAAGAAATCGGAAGTCCTCATCTTCCACAGTTTTTATCCGAAAATAAAGAAAAACTAGCCTGTGATGTGGTGGTCATATCCGATTCTGATATGTGGGATAGAGGAGTTCCAGCGATTACGTATTCTTTAAGAGGTCTGTGTGCGCTTGAGGTTTCCCTTAAAACGGCGAATACGGATTTGCATTCGGGCATGTTTGGCGGGGGAGTTCAGAATGCTAACCATTTGTTAGTGCAGTTGCTTTCTACTCTTCATGATGCAAACGGAAAAGTAAATGTGGATCAGTTCTATGAGGATGTTTTAGAATTGACAGAATTTGAGAAGGAACAAATTAAAGCACTGGGCTTTGATGAAGAAAAGCTAAAAAAACAATTAGGTTTAGAGGAATTAACTGGTGGGGAAAATAATTACCCATATCCTGAGAAAATCAGTTCCCGGCCAACATTAGAATTAAACGGCATATGGGGTGGATTTCAGGGGGAAGGCACAAAAACCGTCATTCCGAACGAGGCACATGCCAAAATCACCTGCCGACTAGTCAATAATCAAAATCCAGAAAAAATCCAGGGCTTAATTAAAAAGCATTTAGAAGAACAAGCACCAAAAGGATGCACGGTAAAAGTGACACTTCAAGATACGGGCAATCCATTCTTAACCCCAATCGATCATCCGATGATTCAAAAAGCGGCTGAAGCCTATGAACAGGTTTATGGAAAGGCACCTGTTTATAAAAGAGAAGGGGGCTCGATTCCGATTGTATCAGATTTCAGCCATACCCTAAATTCACCTGTTGTCTTAATGGGATTTGGCTTGCCAGATGAAAATCTCCATGCTCCGAATGAACATTTTAACTTAGAAAACTTTGATAAAGGGATCTTAACGATCTGTTCCTTTTTAGAATTGATCTGAATAGATTTGTAAAAGAGGGACGCCATGGTATAACGGGTTGGCGTTTCCTATCGCAAACACATTAAAAATATAAGTTAAAATGAGTGCCAATTTGCTTATGAAATTGACACTCATTTTTTATTGGTGAATAGCCATTTTTACGGAAATTACCTAAAAATTTGTATAGGAAAAATACCCCCAAAAATTGTAGGGGTACAATGGCTGTTGTACCCCTACAATTTGATTTACAAAAAGACTTACAAAATGCGTAGAATAGACATTATAATTGGATATTTATGTCAAGATGAAATAAAGTTTGTGAAAATATGTACTCACGCTAACGTTGCAGGTTAGTACAATAAGAATGATAGTTATATATTGTATGTTAATTCAATTAACTGTATAATTATAAAAAACGTATAAAGTTGGGGGATTAATTGTGTACATACCAAAAGCATTTGAAATTAACGATAAAATTAAATTATATGATTTTATTAAAAGAAACAGTTTTGGAATTTTATTTTCCCAAGAAGAATTTGGTCCTTTCGCAACACATTTACCTTTCTTAATTGATGAAAAAAAAGGTGAAGCCGATGTATTAATAGGGCATATGGCAAAACCAAACCCCCACTGGAAATCCTTAAACAATAAAGAAGTCCTGGTGATTTTCTCTGGACCACACGCTTATATTTCACCAACTTGGTATAACGAAGATAATACTGTACCTACTTGGAATTATGTAGCAGTTCATATCTATGGAACCGTTAGAATTATAAATGAAAAAGAAAAATTGGTTGAATTAATGGAAAAGACGGTAAATTTTTATGAAGCATCTTTACCTAACCCGTGGAATGCTCAATTCGATGATAAATTTATAGATGGTTTAATGAAAGGTATAGTTGGATTTGAAATCTCAATTAATAAAATTGAAGGAAAATGGAAGTTAAACCAAAATCATTCGATAGAAAGACAACAAAACCTTGTTAAAGGATTAAGAACCAGCAACCAATATAATTCAGGAGAAATTGCAAGTATTATACAAGAGAACATTAAAGCTATTCTTAAAAAATGACAAGATAACTCTAAAGGGAGTGCTGAAAATGAAATTAAAAATTTTAGATTCAAATTTTTCCGTTGTGAAATTTCCCCCAACTGAAACAATACCATTGTGGGCATTAAACACCGATGTAATTTCTATTACTCGAACAGATGAAGAACTATCTATCGTGTGTCCTTCTGAAAGTTTACCGATGAATGAAGCATTTATGGATGTTGAAAACGGTTGGAAGTGTATAAAAGTAGAGGGAGTTTTAGACTTTAGCTTAACTGGAATATTAGCTTCATTAGCGAATCCGTTAGCCAAAAATAAAATCAGTATCTTTGCTATTTCAACCTTTAATACGGATTACCTGCTTGTTAAAAGCCATTCGATTGAAAAGGCACAAGTCGTCCTAGAAAATGAAGGTCACATTTTTAGCGAAATTTAAAACAATTTATTGCACTAATGGATGCGATTCTTCAATAATGAAGGTTCACTTTTCCCTTATTCAAGTAAAGAGTCAGTTTAATTTAAGTGTAATTATTCACAATCTGTATTTTTAATTGTCCTTTTACTCCAAACAAAAAGACTCCCACCACATGAAAAAGGAGAATGAATTCATTATGAAATCACCCCCTCAAATAGTTTGAAAATGCTTATACTGATATTACTAATCAATGACTCGCTAAACGTTTTTCAAAATCCGCCTTAAACAACAGAATAGCATCAATATTTACAGCAAAATCGTGGTCACTGATATTAATATTAGTTATAAACTCGTCAGATCTCTCACGAACCATAATTGTCGGACGGATATTGTCGCCAATAGCGTCCTGAGTTACAGCACTTCCATAGAAATACCAGTTCGTTTCAGTAGGCGCATTTGCTGCATTCTTAGATAAGTCATTTTTTATTATTTCGCATAAATTATCCATAATATCTTCATTAAGCTTAATGTTTTTCCCTACTCACCATCAACAGATATATCAGCATAACCATACCAAATATTCCTGCTTCTTCGCTTTCCGTCATTTGAAGTGAATGTTTCATCAAACAAAATCTTCATTTTCATTACCCTCCGTTAATATAAAATTTCTTGACACTATTATACACCAATTAGAAATTGTAAAATAGCTTGCTGTTAGTCTCATTAATTCGAACAGCAACCACCATTAATTTTATACTTATTAAAGTACACTACATCTCTCTTCGTTTCCTTGTTGATTGTAGAATCCAAAAATTGTGAAGGATTGTGCTTAAAGTAACGGGTGCTTTAGTTGAGCAATTAATACATAAATGTGAGGTGGAGTTGTGAGTAAGTCCTTTTGTATTCCGTTAATGGCTTCATTTGGAACGATGATATTACTATATATAATAGGCTTTATAGCTGATATTGATTTTCTTAAATTGAAAATTTCACTCTCGGATACTGAGATTGCTCTACTACCAATCGTAGTTGGGATGTTAGTGGGGTTTATTAGTGAACGTATTATCAAATTGAAATCTCAATAATAAGATTACTAAATTCTTATAGTATGAACGAGTGCAATTGTGAAGAATTGTACTTAAAGTAAAGGGTGCAAGAGTTAAACGAGGAGTTGCAGCTTAGGCATCTCCTTTTCCTTGTTAAACAAGCCAGTTAACTACAATTGTGTTATAGGTGGTGTTATCTTGAAAAAGGACATAAAAAAAGACATGATAAAAGTGATATGTGTTTTTGGTATAGGTTCTATTTTAGTTTTATTGGTTCCTTTTCTCTTTAATTATTTTTTATAGTATGTCTGTCCCCCAAAGGTGTATTGATAACTTATTCCACTTCAAATTGATTGTTGTTCTGCTAAGGAAGTTTATGCGGTTTGTGAAAGGATGTACTTAATCTACCATGAAAATAAGTTTCTTCAAGAATAGAAAAATGACAATACTTAAGAAGACCCTGCTCAATCGTTAAAAAAAGAGGAGAGCGGTAATTAATAACTCTATGGATTAGGGTTGACTGGATTAAGGTCAGTATCAGTATTGACACTTCCTAACCATTTTCATTCTCTGTGGTGCAGCACTGATTTTGTACTGCATGGATGGCTAACGGGTGCATTAGTGAAACAAAGGTAAAGCTCCTTTCTTCTTCAAGTAAAGGGCAGTTTACTTGAAGAAGGGTTTTCGTTTCTTATGGCGAATTTCACCTTATTTATGGAGGGTAAAAAATGAATGACCTATACGATAGACTTAAATCAAAAAAAATAAAGATAACCGAAATTCCAAAATGGGGACCTTATTTCCGAAAGCAATGGGAGAATAGTTTTGTAAATCATTTAAACGATAAAGATAAGAAATCTATTTACCTATTTGATACTGGTGGTTATTGCGGCTATTTATGGCACTTGTTTAGTTATGAGAAAAAAGATTGTTTGGAAGGAGAAAAAGCTGAAGCCGCATTTAATAATGAGCCAAAGAATAATTGTTATGTTTTTTATCAGCATTCAGATTATGTGATGTTTTTAGAAACTGCCTCGGTTTTTAATACTGGTGACCTAATAAATGAACAAGATATTTATATTGTAGATAAAGGATTTAACTGGACGTACATACAAACACATGAAACTGGGTTGTGCGGTCCTTATTTTAGCAAGAAAAGTAAGTAATTTATGGTAGTACCTACAAACGGACTGTTTCAGCAGTCCGTTTCATTACCGTTATTCAACTAAAGAAGCAGTTATATACAGTATGATTTTTGACCGTATTCATCGTAAATAACGAAACAAAAATAGCCTATTTTCTACCTTTGTTTACTTATTATCTTCAGTAAGTATTTATAGTTTTCAACGTTAACAAACATAGGACTTTATTTGGAGGGGTGGGTATGATAGGCTTGGCTGCCTGATGAAACAACTGCTTCAGCCTTTCAAGACAAATCGTACCCACGGAGGCTCCAAGTCAAGTCCTTAAACGCCTATCAATAGATACATATAAACAAAGATAAAAGGTGCACCATTCCAAGGATTTGTTGCTGATACTGTATATAAGAAGCAGGATAGTTTAAGGAAATTAATAAATCTTGGGGAAAAGAAGTCTAAGAAAAGAAGGTGCTAAATTATGTTTTTAAAATTACAAACTGAACGTTTAACTTTACAGCCTTTCAAAAAAGAAGATGCAAGTAGAATTAAAGATTTGGCAAATAACAAAGAATTAGCAAGTATTCTCGGTCTTCCACATCCATACGAATTGGAATATGCTGAGGATTGGATTGCTGTCCAGCCAGAACAAATCGAAAAGGGAGTTGAATACCCTTTAACAATAGTATCAAATGAATTAAACGAAATAATAGGAACTATTACAATAAGGATTGATAATAGTAATAATAAAGGTGAACTTGGTTATTGGATTGGAAAAGATTATTGGGGGAACGGGTTTGCTACGGAAGCAGTACATAAGATAATAGAATTTGGATTCACTCAATTGAATCTAAACAAAATTTGGGCATCAGCCATTTCCAGAAATAAAGCATCAAAAATAGTTTTGGAGAAAGCTGGATTACAAAAAGAAGGAACATTAAGGCAAAATAGACTTCTAAAAAATATGTATGAAGATGTCGATGTATATGGTCTTTTACAAATAGAATATAAAAAAAGTTATTAAAGTAACGGGTAGCTTTAATACAATAAGGAAGGTGAGTGAGAGAATGAAATTCAATGCTTTAATTCCAGAGTTATCAGTTAAGGATATTGAGAGGTCAAAATGGTTTTATATAGAGATACTTGGATTCCAATTAGAATATGAAAGAACAAATGATAAATTTGCTTTTTTATCACTTGACGGAGCACAAATCATGATTGAAGAAATTAATGGATATTGGAATACAGGGTTGTTAGAATATCCATTTGGCAGAGGCATTAACTTTCAAATAAAAGCGGATGATATTCAACCCATAGTTGAAAGATTAATTCAAAATGAAATTTCGCTATTTAGAGAACCTACTGTTAGTGAATATAAAACTAATGAGACAGTAATAAAAGAAATTGAATTTCTCGTTCAAGATCCAGATGGTTATTTGTTGAGATTTTCACAAGAAATTAGTAGTTAACTTGTTAGTCAAATTTCGATTTATGGACAATGGCTCCACGGTTGTTTTTTTACTACATAATTAATAAAAAGTTGAGTTGTTTGTGAAGAATTGTACTTAAAGTAACGGGGGCAAGAGTTGAAGAACGGGGATTGCTGCGGCGGTCCTTTTTTGTTATTGAGCTAACGTGCAGGATAGTTCAACAGGATAATGTTTATTTGTGGTAAAATATATAAAAAATGGTTGTTTAATTTATAGGGGGTGCTTAAGTGCAAGAAAACAAAGAAACTCCTGAACGAAAAAGAGAGAGATTAAGACAAGAAGAATTAAAAAGAAATCCGACAGGTACTCTGAACGATGCTTTTAATAGAGCTCAAAGTGGAGGTCTTGCAGATTTAGTAGGCAGCTTAGGTTGGAAAGGTACGGGGATACTTATTCTTGTACTCGTAATTGGAGTTATAATTGCGTCAATCTTCCTAAAGTAAACGGGTGTGCAGCTGCTTCGGCGGCTTTTTCTTGTTCCACTAACGAAGCAGGATTGTTGAAGAAGGAGTTTCTCTAAACTTAGAAGAATTTATTTTTTAAAATATGTCTAGGAGTTTGTGAATTATATGGAATCCATTAGTAAAAGCGAAGTGAAGCTACGAGATATCACTGAGGAAGATCTTCCTATCTTTTTCGAACAACAACTTGATTTAACGGCGAACTATATGGCTGCATTTACAACTAAAGACCCCACTGATAAGGACGCATTTTTTGACCATTGGACAAAAATTACCGCTGATGAAACCGTCACAATTAAGACCATATTATTCAATGGCATTGTCACTGGACACGTCTCGAACTTTGAACAGTTCGGCGAACCCGAAGTAAGCTACTGGATTGGGAAGGAATATTGGGGTCAAGGTATTGCAACTAAAGCGTTGTTAGATTTCCTGAAGTATATTAAGGTACGCCCTCTCTATGCTCGTGCAGCTAAAGATAATCTCGCCTCCATCAGGGTATTGGAAAAATGCGGGTTTAAAATCATCTCTGAAGATAAGGGTTTTTCCTACGCAAGAGGCAAGGATGTTGAAGAATTTATTTTGAGGCTTGAACCTTCTGATATATATTAAATGCCGTAATACGATTGGAGCAGTTCTTGACTAAGAAACCTTCTGCTGTTTAACGGATGCTTAAATCCAGGAGGGATTAGGCATCTTTTTTGTTGAATTCCTTATTGAACAAACGAAGCAGTTTAGTGTTAGTAGAAGTGGTATAATTTAGATAAATATAATCCGTCAGGAAGGGAACGTAATATGGGCTTATTATTATTGTACATACAGAGGATGATAGGATATATTATTGTCGCACTACCTTTTTATGTTGTTGGGAGAATTTTTCTTTTAAAGAAGAGACAAAATCAAATAATGATAATGAATGAAATACTAATGTTAATTTTTGTTCTATATCTTGTTGGTTTAGTTTCCCAAACAATCATTCCAAATTGGAATATGGGGATAGTTAGTGATACTGGTGAATTCTTTTTTAATGTTCATTTTTCAAATGAAATTTCTAAGGTAAATCTAATACCTTTTCACACTCTCTATCAATATATTTTTGAAACAAATACGAATGTTGATGATTGGAATAGCGTATCACTTTTGAATATTTCTGCCAATTTACTGTTGTTTTCACCAATAGGTTTTTTCATCCCCTTAATATGGAAAAAGTGGTATTCCTTTAAAAGAGTTTTTTTTTTAGGTTTAACAGTAACTTGCTTTATTGAAATTATTCAAATGTTTATTGGGCGTAGTACCGACATTGATGATGTTATTTTAAATACATTCGGAATACTTATAGGATACGGAGTATTCTTAATGCTTAACTTAACTATTGTAAAACTGATTCATAAAAAAACACCTCAAAAACAAAGAGTTTTCTGAGTAAAACCAATCAATTTCTATATGATGATAATGCTTTATTATAAAGAGTTTGTGACAAATTGCACTTAAGCTAACGGGTGCGATACCTGAAGAACCAGCTGTCATTTTGATTGCTTTTCTTATTGTGCTTACGAAGCAGGATAGTTTAAAAAAATATAGATAGGTAGGGGGGTAAAAATGAGAAGATTTATAATTGCTTCTATTGCTTATTTGACAACAGGAATTGGTGTATATCATACATTTTTTGGTGGTTCCATGATTTATGGTTTGTTCATTTTAATAATTGGTTTATTAGGTATTCTATCTGATATTTTTTATAACAAGTTGAACACAGAATGAGTTTTTAATTTTTTTCGCAACAAACGGGTGTCATACTGCAAGAAGGATGTATGGCATTTCTTATTGAAGTAAAGGTAAGTTTAGTCGAATATTTGTTAACGCAAAAAGATATTTATTTTAACATTTGGAATAGGTAATTATTTGCTTCTAGAAGGGTTGAATAATGAAAAAAATAGGATAATTTTTACACTTGTATGTAGTTTTCTTATTCTTGCTGTTAGTACGTTCAGAATACTTACTGAATCACTTTCTTCAACACCATTATTAGCATCATATACTTTGGCAATTGGTGGGTTTTATAGAGCTGTTGGATGTGTTATTGAAATCCCCTACTTGACCCTCGTTATGTGATTCTATTCTTTGTGGCTGTAAACTTACCAGATTGGAATACACTTGGATCAACTCCAGCGAAAGCTACCAGCTATTTAGGATCTGTAAATCGATCTATCTCCCCAATTTCGGAAATAATCGTTGCAGCGATTTTTTCTCCAATACCAGGATAGATTTGATGATATTATATTCTTCAATATCTTTAGCGAGGGCATCCATCTCTGACTCTAACTTTGCTAGATGCTCTTTGTATTGAAGAATCATTTTAATATACATACCAAGGCTTAATATATGACTCTGATAGACTGTCTTTCAAAAGGATTACGTGCAGCCGCAGCTTTAGGTTGAATCGCTTTTTCCTTTGCCCGCCTGCTTCTGGCTAACCTTATAATTTAAAAAGATTGTACAATGAAGGAAATTAACGGGGTGCAAAATGCTTTTAAACGACTTTATGAATGAGAATTTCCCGAACTTAGAACTTAGACCACCCTTGTTTTATAGTTGGAAAATTGGTATCCGTTATGAATTAGGTGTGGACTATGATAGTGATTACGCTTATGAAAATAGCCCATATCTACAAGGAGTATATAAAAGGGCTATCGCTTTATTTAAATCCTTGCATTCTCATAACGATGATATTTATATCGTAGTTGACGTAAACGATTATGCAGATGGTTTTAAACATAAATCAAAAACCTTTTCTCGCTATATTAAAGAAAAATCAGTTTTATATGGGTTAAACCAAAAAACCATTCCTTATATTTTTCCTGACGATGATGAAGAAGGAACTTATAAAACACATAGATTTACTTTAAAATGTAAAACGTCTGACTTCAAATACATTCCTATGTTAAAAGCAATCTGTAATCAGGATATGGGAATAAGACCAAGTATTTTTAATAGCGTCTATTTTATAAACATAAACAGGAAAACTATATTTTACGTTTATGATGACAGGGGTTGTGATTTATTGGCAACCTCTCCCGAAACAATAAGAGATGTTTATGAAAAATACAACGATTGGATATTAGATTACGACAGAAATGAAATAGACGAGGTATTCAAATAAGAGATGTCACCCTGTTCAACTCACTTAGTTTAATACGATTTTCTCACGAATACTCGCTTATTCGCAGGATTTCATAACCCTCGATATGGATTTAACGATTAAATGAAATGAGTTTCAGGTCATTATGGTTCCGTGAAGGTATAGTTGGATCACTAATCTTATTGAAGTAACGGACAGGTTAGTACAACAACGCCTGATGATAAAAGATAATCCATTTAATTACGACCATGATTGCAAAGAAGATAGAGGATATGACTTTCTGATTTGATTGTAGTTTATAATGTTTGACGTAAACCAATTGTTAGGCTATTGAAAGCTGGGAAAGGAGGTTGATTGACGTGAAGGAGACAGATATTTCTTCGTTAGTATGTACGATAGCTCCTTGGCTGTCGGTACGTAGTGGAGCACGAGCAGTCGAATTTTACAAAAGTGCTTTTCAAGCAAAGGAAGTCTATCATATAGAGGATCAAAGTGGTGCTATTGTGTCAAGGCTTGCAGTAGGCGGGGCGGAATTCTGGGTAAGTGAAGATACTGGAGCGGAAAACTGCAATGCAGTTCGGATGATCTTGACAGTGCAAAGCCCAGATTTGGTATTTCAGCAAGCTCTAGCTGCTGGTGCATCAGAAGTTTTTCCTGTGCAAGATGCACACGGTTGGCGGGTGGGACGCTTGGTTGACCCATTTGGTTTCCATTGGGAGATTGGTTTTCAATACAAGGAGTAGGCAACTACATTGTCACTATTGTGAAATATTATACTTAAAGTAATGGGTGCGATAGTTTAAGATCACCAGCTGCTTCGGCGGCTTTTTTCTTGTTCCACTAACGAGACAGATAGCTGAATAAGAGATATAATTAGCATAGCTTAACTTGTAAACAATTGATAAAGGAGAAATTCCATCGTATGTTTGGTTTCTTAAACAGAACAAAATTAAAAAAAGATGATTTAAAAGGTATTGCGAAATTAATGTATCAGGATGTCTCAGACGATTCCTGGGATCAAGAGAACCTTACTAAAAGAAATTTAGATTTCACTATTGAAAGCGTTCGATATATTGATATGTATACAAAAAGATTAATGAATATGGAAATGGGTACTGAACTGTTGAATAAGCATTTTGATAATTTCGTGGTGCGTATAGGTGCATATATTGGTGAGGTTATTAAAAATAATATCAAGCAGGACTTTTACTGGTATGAGTTTGATTCTGTATACAATTATTCTCCCAAACTTGATGGAGTGTACAATAATATCGAAACACAGAGTGTTCTTTATTCTAGGAAGAGGGATATAGTTATATTACCTTTGTTCGTGGTATCGCAATTCTTGAAAGGAAGCTCCCCATATACTAATTTCCTAACTTATGTAGAAGAAATGATTAAGCAAAATTCTTAAATAAGAATGATATCGCCAAATTTTATCATTTCAAAAATGTAAAAGGGTTAATCAACTAAAAGGGGCAAGAGTTTTAGATCCAGCTGCCATACGGGGTGGCTTTTTGTTCTTGAACTAACGTGGCAGGTTTGTTCAATAACTATTGCTTATTTATGGTAATAATATTATTATGTCTTAATACATAGAATTTCTATATACATAAAATATCTAAGTATAAAAAATTTAATCTGTAATTGGAAATGGGGGATTATGATTTTAATTTTATTTGGTAT
>NZ_FNHN01000004.1 GCF_900103525.1 Bacillus sp. OK048 | reverse complement strand
AACCATTTCGCTTTTTCAAAGCCTGCCGTTTTAGTTCCGTTAACGGGTGCGTTTCTACAATAAGTGGAGACGCATTTTTCTTATTGAAGTAACGTTGCAGGTTTGTTAAATAAAGTGAAGGAATTATTCTTCATCAACAAAAGGTTACTTTGTGAAGATATGTACTTAAGCTAACGGGTAGCGATTGGTGAATAAGAACAGTCGCTTATTGTGCTAATCGGTGCAGAAAAATTTAATAAGTGAAGGGAGGAAATTGATATGAAAACCAAAAAAACATTAGCGATAGTGGCTATTATTATTTTATCTATGGTTGTTTTAATCAATTTATTAAAGAAAGATTTGTTGGAAGTTAATGCAGATTTATTGAAAGAAGAAGTGTTATCCATCGAACAATCTGTTGAAACGGTAAAATTAACTGAAATAACCCCATTTGAATGGGATCTAGCTTATTCCTTTGACCCATATACAACAAAAGACAGGATATATGAAACAGTTGGATATAAATGGGATCATATCAGTGAAACGGTAAGTGAGGGAATGAACCAGATTGTATTTTTGAAGGAGGGTAAAGTAGTTTGTTATGTGTATGGATACCCCGAAAACAATGGATATGGCATTTATTTTTCAAGTGAAAATGAAAAGGGAGTAACTTCTGCTTCCGTGCTTAATGCGGAGGATAATTCAACTTTTCAAGTGGTAAGAAGTGATGATGTTATATATTTAAACAAAAAATAAACACCATATCCCATCTTCAACTATTGGGAAAGGGCTGTCCTAAAAGCAATGGTGACCATGGTACAGCCCAAATTATTATGGTTTATCCAGCCGTATGCTAGTATGTTTCGTTCAGGATGATTTTTCCTTATGAGCTTCTAATGTTCCCGATTTCTTGCTCCCAATTAGATACAATAACAAAATAACAATCATAAAAGCTGCAGAATAACTAAAAGTCTTGCCATACCCAACACTTTTTGCTAAGAATCCAAGTCCTATTGATCCAATGGCCAAACCAAAATCAATAAAAATAAGAAGCATAGAATTGGCTGTTGCTTTTTTCTCAGGTGGAACAAGAGTTAATGCCCAAGCTTGGATAATTGGATGGATGATGGCATAAGCGATTCCGAATAATGCCCCTGAAACCAAAACCATCACCATACTAGTAGAAAATCCTAAAAGAATCAAACCTCCCGCTCCTGAAATGGCGGCTGGTATAATAAGAATTCTATGACCGAATCTATCGAAAATTTTACCAGAGAATGCCCGAACTAATACCATTGCAATCCCCTGTGCGATAAAAAACTGTGAAATTCTTCCTCCAACATGGATCTCTTTACCAAACGCCCCCATGAAGTTAACTGTTCCTGCAATCGCCATATAATTGAGCGCTACCAAAATACTTGGAAGAAGGACACGCTTATCGAACATGTACTTATAGAAAGGTTCATTATTTGTTGCCTGTGGACGTTCCTTTTCTTTTTTAACCGTATTTTTTGTGAAAAAACTGCACACTAATGAAAAAGTCATAAGCCCTAGAGTTAACATCATCATGGACCGGAATGAATAATGTGCAAGATAAGAAATTGCAATTAGTGGCCCCATTGTTGTCCCAACGCTTGTAGACATTGCGAAAAAAACAATGCCCTCACCTAATCGAGATTTAGGAACAATATTACTTGATATCGTAAAGACTAAAATCGTTAGCATACTAAATCCAATACCTTGTAGTGCTCTAATGAATATTAAAAATCCGATCGAGTCGTTTACAAAAGTAAGTGCAATTGTGCCTAAAAAATAAAGAAGGGAAATGATGAGAAGTAATTTCATATTAACTTTTTGGATAATTACACTTGCAAAGAAGCGCGTAACTAGTGATGCTGTCATTAAGGTCGTAGTCATGATTCCTGCAATCGCAGGATTCTTACTTATGGTTGATACGAAAATTGGGAAACCTGCTGTAATTATATAAAAAGAAGCGAACATTACTAAAGACAATAAAATAATAATTACATATTGGTTTGTCCATAGTTTAACTTTTATTTTACCCATGGTATATAAGACCGCCTTTCAAGGCTATTTCTAAAAATAGTGATGATTTATACGTGAAAAGTGCATTTAAATCGTGACAAGTTTATTCTTCACATATTTTTAAAAAATATTTAGAGTTGTTATCAATAAAAGAAATTGCTTTTTCTTTATTCAAATAACAGGGCAATTGTTGGATAATTTGACAACATAACGAAAGGATCGCCTTTCTGATTGATACCAGTACTTGGGCTATTTTATTGAGCAAATAGCTAAAAAGGATCTTCCAAACGAAGATCCTTTTTTATACTCATACCATTGAATTATGTTAAATAAACATAGTCAGGATATGATAAACTGACTCTTTAGTCGCGAATAAATAAAAAAGTCATTCTAAATATAGAATGACAGAGCAGACTACTGTATCCAAAGTTTAAACAATCCTTCTGTTATACCTAAGTTGTACATATAATATATCCCAAAACCCACACTAATGACTCCAGTAACTTGGGTAAGAGTTTTATTCAACCTAAGTTTTTGGGCACTAAAAACAAATGGAATTCCAATAATTGTTGTAAAAAAGAGCATTCCAATAACTGTTCCTACACCAAATATTAGGATATAAATAGCAGCTTCCCAAACACTCTTAACTGAACTCATCGTTAATAGGATCATTGCTCCACTGCCAGCGAGTCCATGCACTAAGCCAATGAACATGGATTTACCATATGAAACATTTTTATGTTGATGTATGTACTTATGTTGTCCGTCATGCATATGGGAATGGACGTGTATATGCTCTTCTCCTTCATGATCATGTACATGCAAGTTCTTTAAAGAAAGTATCGTCGTTGAACCAAGATAAACAAGCATGATTCCTACTAAAAATTCTAAAGACATTGCCCACTTTTCTGGTATTTCTCCTTTCATTAGAATCAGGATAATTCCAATAATAAATAATGTTGCAGTATGTCCAATCCCCCAGAAAACTCCTGCTAATGTAGATCTGAGTAATTTTTTACTTTGAGTTGCAATAGTCGAAACAGCAATTACATGATCTGGCTCGATTGCGTGTTTAATACCCAGGACAAATCCCAATGCAAGAATTGATAGAAAACCTATCTCCATAATAAACCCCCTAAGCTCATTTGATATTTAATTAGATTCAAAATTTTAATTAAGGAACATTATAATGTATTAATCCAACTAATTGTTAATACCAATTTAGTAAAAATAAAGAATCTAAAGATAAGTATTCCAGTAGTTTTTTTAGAGAAAATAATGATGCTAATCTCCTTAGTCAACTAAATGGGGCCATACACCGCTGCCCACTAAGGAAAGCACCTTTGAATAATCATCGCAGGACCAAGCTGTACTTTAGCTTGGTCCGAGGGCGCTTGCGCTTTTCTTGTTGGATTAACGGATCAGGTTAGTTGCATATGAATTTGGAATGGGAGGTGACTTTTTCCATACCTATCTTAACTTATTGTTGTTTATTCCTTTGTTATTTCATATTGTAAAAAATATTGAACAAACTATTAACAGCTAAGATGGATTTACAGGTGTTAGAACGGAGGTGAATTCGATAAAAAAGGTTACGAGAGCGGTTATGATTATTCTTATTTTTTATTTAATGTATATTACCATATTCGGCATTGTTATTTTTAAAGATAAACATCCGCAGGTTAGTAGCACCTATAAGGAACAGCATAAAGTGGAAAGATTCTATGGAAAAGAGGCGTCACAGGATCGCGTGATTCTACTGGAAGAAAAAATGTTTTCAGGTCTTGCCCGTGTTAACTTAATGGAAAATGCACAGGAGTCTATTGATGTCGCCTATTATGCGATTCATAAAGGATATATTACCGATTTATTATTCGGAATGATTTTGGATGCAGCCGATCGTGGTGTAAAGGTAAGGATCCTTTTGGATGGAATTTTCCATGGTTTTAGATTTAGTCTAAAAGATGTTCAATATGCCTTAATCAATCATCCTAATATCGAAATGAAATTTTATGAACCATTAAATCCTTTACTGCCTTGGACATGGAATAATCGACTCCATGATAAATTACTTATTATCGATAATAAGTATGCAGTTATCGGCGGCAGAAATATCGGGAATCGTTATTTTATTCAAGAAGGTGAAAAATCCCCTACGAATGACCGAGATGTTCTGATAGTTAATACGGATCCCAAGACAAAGGAAGGCAGTGTTTTGAATCAAATGGAAGGCTACTTTAATCAAGTCTGGGACCATCCCATTACAAAGATTACTTTTGATAAGCTATCCTCACGCCAACAAAAGAAAGCAAAAGAAGCCAATCAACAATTAAAACAGAATCTTGTAAACTTGAGAAAAACGGATAAAAAAATATTCAATAATTATTATGATTGGGTGAAAATGTCCCTTCCTACTAAAAAAATCACCTTTATTCATAATCCTATACAAAGATTTAATAAAGAACCTTGGGCTTGGTATGATTTAACAAATCTCATGAAGAATTCGAAAAAGTCCATAGTCATCCAAAGCCCGTATGTTATTCCAACGAAACCTATGCTTCCTTATATGGATACTTTACAAGTACCTCCTGAAAAGGTAACTATTTTAACGAACTCGTTAGCATCGTCAGCCAATGTTGTGGCCTATTCAGGACATATTAAACATATTAACGGGATGGTAAAAAGGGGTTTGAATATATGGGAATATCAGGGGCCGGACTCTATTCATGCCAAAACATTTATCTTCGATGATCGATTCAGTGCCATTGGAGCTTTTAATATGGATTCCAGGTCGACGTTTTTAAATACAGAGTCCATGGTCGTCATTGATAGCGTGGAATTTACCGAAAGTCTCGAAAAGGAAATGAACCAGTATTTTAAAAAGAGCTTAAAGGTAGCAAAGAATGAATCGTATATAGAGGACCCAAACTTAAAACCAGGTAAAGTAAGTTGGGTTAAATCATTCAGTATAAAAGGACTATCCTATATAACGGGTTTATTCCAGTATTTATTATAAGGCTCCACTCCATAAACACAGATAGATATAGTAAATACAGCTATCTTTATTTTGATTTGGTTTAACATGAACGTGGAATGGAACTTACTACCTACCCAGATATAAAAATGAAGTATAATCAGGCGGTCAGTCCAAATAGGCAGGTATACTTAATTCTAAAAAATATACAAATAAATTTAAGCCCCTCTCACCAGAAGGGCTTTTGTTTTTTTTTAAACCATTTACAATGATATTATAGTTTCATTTTTGATTAATTCTTAATATAAGAGATATAAAAGGAAGGAAGTGGAGAGTATGAAACGTCAAAGGACTTTTTTTATCATTAAAAACCTGATTTTTGAAATGAAGAAACCGGAAATTACACTAAAGAAAATCAGAGTAACACAGGTTAAAATTGAAAATGAAGAATATAAAGAACTGAGAAAAAAATTCAATGAAGATGTTTTTCATATAGAAAAAAAACCTGATGGGTGGTTTATTACAGAGAAAGAGTAATTCACATATTGGAGCTAGAGTGAAATAACAGCATTTAGAATTAATAACGCTTGGATATAAACCCAAGCGTTGATAAGTATCGTATTAGTTTGTTATTCGGTATGCTATTTTACATATTTGAATACTTAACTCACTAAAGATTATCTGTATTGATTCTTGGGGTTTCTGGTCCAGGAGTCACTGCTGCCCTAGCATTAGCATCATGTCGATCGTTTTTGAATCTGTCTAATTTCCGGTATCCTTCTAAGTGTTCGGAAGTTTTCTTTTTGTCAGCCACCATATCACCACCTAAGGATAATATGTCCAAACATTCCCTTGAAAATAAAATGGTTAAGGAAATTTAATATTTATAACGCTTTTAACAAAGGGTTGTATGAGATATAAGGTGAATTATTTCTTAAAGGAGAAATACTGTATGGAAAATGAACAATTAAAAATTTTTGATGAAAACAGGAATCAGATAGGCGTTGCTTCTCGTGAAGAAGTACATAGACTTGGATATTGGCACGAGGCTTTTCATTGTTGGTTTATTAGTAAAGAAAATGGAACTAATTATCTTCATTTACAACTCCGTAGTAATACAAAAAAAGACTATCCCAATCTTTTGGATATTACTGCTGCTGGGCATTTATTGGCTGATGAAACAGTTAAAGATGGTGTAAGAGAAATAAAAGAAGAAATAGGAATTGATGTTCTTTTTGAAGAATTACTACCATTAGGAGTAATTGATTATTGTGTAATTAATGGAAATTTTATTGATAAGGAAATAGCAAATGTTTTTTTATATATTTGTGAGAATACATTAGAAAGCTTTACACTTCAAGCAGAAGAAGTTTCTGGTATTGTGAAAGCAGAATTTAACGACTTTACAGAACTTTGGTTAGGTGAAAGAGAAACAATTGAAATCAAGGGATTTGGAATAAATGATGGCAATAAGACCTTGATTGAAGAATATGTGGGAAGGGATAAATTCGTGCCACATCAAATTTCATTTTATAAATCAATTATCCAAAAAATAAATGACCAGATTAAATAGAAGTAACTCTTCTTCAAGTATCGGGTGCGATTCTTCAATAGCGAAGGATCGTTTTTCTTATTCTAGTTACGTTGCAGTTTAGTTCAAATGCATGGTACAGTTATTGGAAAATTCAGTTAAAATGGTGAGAGGAGGGATTGAATTGAAATTAAATGATAAAAGGGTTTTAGGGTACTTAACTTACTCGGTGGGCTTTATTTTATTATTAGTATTAATCAGCAACATAAATTCACATTTTATTAAATTGATTAATGAGACGTATAGAATCTATCCTTGGCAAATCCTTATTATTTTAATGTATTTCCCAATTGGTATATATCTTGGAATCCCCAATATTTTAAAGGAATTTAATAAAACGGGACGATGGAGAATTAATTTTTATAAGATTGTGTTTGTAGCATTACCTATGATTTATATTTCATTTTATTGGTTTTTCCCCCTTTCGTATCCGATTCCCAATTTGCTTACCTATACAAAACCAGCGTTTAGTTTTGGTGCTATGATAGCAGGTTTTATCATAATTAATAGCATTACTAAGGAATAGTCGTTATTTTAGAATATGGGAGGAGATTTTATGAGTTTTAAAAAAGCATTCAATATTGGCTATATAGTTTATCTAATTGCTTTAGCCTTCGTATATTTTTTTGTTCCACACGAATACAATTGGATAGCTATTGTGATTCTATGTCTACTTTTTGGAATATATCAAGTTATTGTTGGATATAGGCTAAACAAACATAAGATTAAATAAATTTACATTTTTAGTTAAATATCTCTTGTTAAACTATCTGGTGCAAGAGTTAAGATCAAGGTCGCTGTGGCGGTCTTTTCTTGTTGCTCTAACGCGCAGGTTAGATACTTAAGAAATTTTAATAGTTATGTCGTACAAGATATCTATTATTCACTTCTTTTGGGGAAGTTTAAATAAAAAGGAGTGAATAAAATTAGAAAATACTGTTTATGCCTATTATTAATGATTTTAGTTTGTCATACAGGAAAAGCTTATGCGGTTCAGAGGGTTGTTACATCGCACATCATATCTGATCTATGGTATGAAAACATTTTTTTAATTGCAGATAAGGCAGATAGTATGGCTACTAAAAACTTTACTGTTCAAGTCGGCGGTGGAGTCGACAGTGTTGGTGGTGAATTATTATATAACTTTCCAAATTGGTATAATTCCAAGTTTGCCCCTAAATTATTTTATGAAGATATTAATAGCGATGGACTAAAAGATATTATAGTCGCATTGATTTCTGGTGCTGGTTCTGGAGTATCCACAAAAGAAATTCATGTTTTGAATCAAGTCCATGACCCTTATCGCAGATATGAAGAAGTGCCAGTTGAATCCATCAATGATGCAGTCAAACGATTTGTAAAGATGGAACATAACGGCAATGAAATTGCTATCCAAATTGGTAAAAAGAAATATTTAGTGGACTATTTAAAATTTGGTTACTACACACCTGTTGACCGTCCTGGAGTAGGCTCGATAGAAGATTATAAGCCTGAAAGTGGTGATCTCTATGGTTATACAACGGTATTTGTATCTATTCCAGAAGCAAGTATTGGCACCCTAAAAGTTAAGTATCATTGGGATGGGAAAATGTATAAAGCTGAATCTGTTGCTTTTAGCGAAGCCTAGCCAAGGGACAGTACCTAATTTTTTTGGTACTGTCCCTTTTCTAATTTATTTTTTTAACCCAGCAGCAAAGAAGGGTCCATTAACTGTTATAGTTGATAGAATTCGAGCCATTTCTTGAGGAGATTCTTTCCTGCCACTATCCAACCATTGTTGAATTACTCCTATATGTGCAGAAGCAATGTAAGAAGCTAAATATTGTCCTGGAACAAGTAAACTTTCCTCCTTTAATAGTGCATCTGGGCTATTTCCGAACATTGTTTTCCACATGAAATCCTTCAGCCTTGTTTGAAATGATAAATCTCCTTTTGGACCTAACACAGCTCTCATGAATCCACTATTCTCATTTAAATACTCAAAAATTGCAACTACTAGGGGAAAAGGTGCTAAGGTCGGTGAGTTAGTTTCAAGTTCGGCAATAACACTTGGAAAATTTTGTTTTGCCATTCTAGAGATATCAAAGATAATTTCTTCTTCGCACTTTGTCATTAAATCAAATTTGTCCTGATAGTGTGTATAAAATGTTCCTCGATTAATCCTTGCTCTGGTAGTTATGTCTTTAACGGTAATGGCTTCGAAACCTTTTTCATCAATTAATTCAACTAGTGCATCTCGGATGGACTCTTTTGTCCGAATAACCCGTAAATCCGTATTCCTTTCCCGCAAGCTACTTCCTCCTTAATTTTATCCAACACATTTATTAAAGGTGTTCCTTAAGCAACACAACTTACATTTTTGATTATTGAACAGAGAAGGATTCAATTATAAAATTTATTTAAATAAACAACAGGTTGTTTATTATTATAACAAAAAAATAAGGGGGCTAAAATATGTTCAAAAACAAACTGTTATTAGTTTCACCAATCATTGCATTGGCTGTTATTTTTATTTTCTCACTTACATTATTCCCATCGGTCCAGCCACAACCGAAAAATCTGCCAATTGCAATCGTAAATGAGGATGAAGGAGTGGAAATTCCTAATCAGCCAAAAATGAATATGGGTCAAACGATTGTTGAAATGATGCAAAAAAATTCTAAAGCAACAAAAGATGAAGACCCTGCTGTGAAATGGGTTAAAGTAAAATCAGCAGAAGATGCACAAAAAGGAATGGATAACCAAAAATATTATGCAACATTGGTCATTCCGAAAGATTTCAGTGCTAAACAGGCATCATTAAGGACACCAGAACCTTTTTCCCCTGAAGTTCAAATATTTATCAATCAGGGAATGAATACAGCAGCTTCAACAATGGCAGGACAGGTATTGAATGGGATAGTTGACAATATGAACAACAATGTCCGTAAACAACTCCTTGATGGTTTTGAAAAACAAGGAGCAACCCTAACAGCAAAACAAGCTGCAAGCTTAGCAACTCCTATTACAAAAACAGTTACTAATGTGAATGAAATTGGTACTAATAGTGCTAACGGCAATTCTCCTATTTCCTTATTCCAGCCACTATGGATTGCAAGCTTAGCTAGTGCAGCTATTATCTTTATTTCTGTTAGCAAATTACCAATTGCTAATCGAAAAGAGAACCTTGCTACAAAGGTAGTACAAATTCTTATGGGGGCAATTGTTTCACTTGTAATCGGATTTGGATTAACGTGGTTAGCAGATGGAATGGTAGGATTAAATATTCCACAATTTACCGATACAGCTTTATTTCTAACGATTACAGCCTTTAGCTTTTTCCTAATGATTTTAGCTGTACTATCGTTGTTAGGAATTAGAAGTATCGCTGTTTTTGCCTTGATGTTATTCTTTGGTGCACCATTGCTTGCGATGGCTCCAGAAATGATCTCCCCATTTTATCGAGATTGGATTTATTCTTGGTTGCCAATGCGTTTTATGATAGAAGGTTTACGTGAATTGTTCTTCTTCGGAAAGGGACTAACTTGGAGTTCACCTTTAACTACCCTTGTATGGATTGGAGTAGTAAGTATGGTAATCATACTAGCTTCTGCTTTGAAACTTAATTCACTAAAAGAGAAAACACAAACCGGAAAATTAGAGATATAACAATAAACAAGCCGTTTCCAAATGGGAACGGCTTGTTTTAGTAAATGTTTGTAAACAAATCGTTTGAGTCATATGTCACACCGTATATTAAATACACATCCATATTCGGTATATTAGAGGAATTATTGCCTTGATCGAAGAAATGAAAACATTAGGTATTGATCTAACGAACAGGTTTTTGCAATAAGAGGATTGTTGTATAGTATTGTTACATTTTGAATAGGGGGACACAAATGTTAATCAGAGAAATAAAACTTGCTGATGCTGAAAGATTTGTAAATTTAATTAAGCAAGTTGAAAATGAATCTAAATTTATGCTTTTCGAATCAGGAGAAAGAAGAATTACTCCAGAGGAGCAGGTAAAAAGAATAGAGGTAATGAGAAAATCGGAGAATTCGACGATTCTTATTGCAGAGGAAGAGAATCAATTAATCGGATATCTTATTGCGATAGGTGGCAATGCCAAAAGAAACCAACATTCTGTATACCTTGTTATCGGTATCCTAATTCAGTATCGTGGGCTTGGGGTAGGAACAAAGCTATTTGAACAATTAGAAAAGTGGGCAAAGGACCAGAATGTTCATCGATTAGAATTAACTGTGGTAACCCGTAATGAAGCTGGATTACGGTTATATAAAAAAATGGGCTTTGATATTGAAGGAACAAAAAAGCATTCGCTTTACATTGAAGGAAATTTTGTCGATGAATACTATATGTCTAAAATTTTATAAAATTAACAGATGCTAAATATGAACAGTTCTAGCTGTTTCACAGGTTTCCTTTGTTCCGCTAACGGGCATGTATTTTTAATAAAAGGGAGATAAAAGATGCAAGAGAAGAAAGTAAAAAAGCAGCTTATAATGGGATGTATTTTGTTTGGAATTTCAATTATATCGGGCAGTTTACAAATTGTTTTTTCCCCATTCAACTTTGTTAGGGTTGTATCGTTAATTGTGGTTATTGGAAGTTCATTGTGTGTAGGTGCGTTTATTAGAGAACTTTTTATTCTTAAAAAGACAATAAATCCTAATCAATAAAGTGAGCAAGGATTTATGCTATACTAAATAAATTAATCTTTATGTTCGGAAATATTAAATAAATTAAATTAGGGGATGAAGATACTTTGAAGGGAAAATATGGACGGTTATCTTTTATCTTAGCCATAGCAGGGATTTTGCTATTTTACTTGAGTTCTCAAGGAAGTTCGACTTTCGAGACGTTGAAATAAGCACTTGTTAGATTCAAAAAAAAAATAATTAACAGATTCTCTGTTCACATCATTGCTTCCTAGACAAATAGAAATGAATAACTTGATTTTCTGTTTTAAAAGCAAAGAGGAGGGCAATGTAGCCTCTCCTCTCTAGTTAAGTAATTTTCTCATCATTAAACAAAGTAACTGCTCGTATGTATGCTGTAGATTGTTGTTGCCTAACCCTTATTTTCGCTTCTTCAATATCCTTGGCCTGAATTTGTTGATAAAAAATGACCCCAGTGAGTTCATATTCAACGGTAAAGGTCTTTAATAAATCCATACAAATCACTCCTAATGATGAGTTAAAATTTTATCGATTAATCCATAAGCTAACGCTTTTTCAGCAGTTAAGAAGTTGTCTCGTTCTGTGTCTCTTTCTATTTTTTCTTTAGTCTGGCCTGTGCGTTCAGATAGAATCGTGTTTAAGTGGTCTCTAAGTCGTAAGATGCGTTTTGCGCTAATCTCAATCTCTGTTGCTTGACCTCTTGCCCCTCCCAGAGGCTGATGAATCATTATTTCGCTATTAGGAAGGGAGTATCGTTTTCCTTTTTCTCCTCCCGCCAGTAAAAACGCCCCCATTGAAGCAGCCATACCTATACATAATGTGCTTACAGGTGCTTTAATCAGTTGCATCGTATCATAGATAGCTAAACCAGCTGTTATGGAACCTCCCGGTGAATTAATATAGATAGATATATCTTTTTCAGGAGATTCGGAATCAAGGAATAACAACTGCGCAACAATACTGTTGGCTACTTGATCATTGATCTCACCTGTTAGCATGATGATTCTATCTTTTAGTAATCGAGAGTAGATGTCATAAGATCGTTCTCCTCGACTCGTTTGTTCAACAACATAAGGGATAAGATTCATTTTTTCTCCTCCTTGAGATGATTGACGTTCCGATATATTCAAAATTATTGATGCAACTTCTTGATTAAAGGAATGGCACGTAATGTCTTCTGGTTCCACGAGTTGTAAATTGATATGGTTTTTTACACATTGAAGTACCTGTTCATTGTCAGTGTAGGTGGAAATAACCACAATTTCTACCTCTTGTTCATTCAGCTTATGTTCAGTAAAGATTTCTACTAGTATTTCTAGAGGTTCTGTAAGGTTCTTAACAAGAATCAAATTATTCTCTTCAGCAAATCCGTTTAAGTTAGCAACTCTATGTAATCCCTCTGGTAGAAGAATGTCTATCTGAAGTTGATTAATGACCTGTTGAGGAAGGGGAGCAAGACTAATACAGAGGTGAGTCATTCCTTCTTCATTTTCTATCTGCTGTTTTGATAGAGCTAAATTAATTATCATGATTACTTCCTTTTAGTACATTCGTGACAGAATCAATCACTTTTTGCCTAACGTCGGCTGACAGGTGCTTGTTGATTGTAATATAAATATCTTCATTAACCATGTGCAACTGTTGTTGAACAATTCTCTGAGAGTCCAAAAAGGAAAACTGTTCCGCAATCCCTTTTATTTCCTCAATAGAAAGGGTAGATAGTGTTTTTTTGATACTGGCTAATGTCTCACCCGTTTTGCTTAATGTTAGCACAGCCCTAAAGTAATGTAAGTGTTCGTCAGTATAGACTCTTTTGTTGCCATGCAATTCAAGTGTTGGTATCAACTCAAGCTGCGTATAATAGCGAACGGTCCGTAGGTTAATGTCAGCTCCTTCTTTTATTAAGATGTCTGTAATTTCCTGAGCTGTATAGAAATTCATTTTAAGAGCGAACCTCCTTTCCAATAAGTGTAACAGTTAACTGTTACAGTTACATTATAGTGTAATGGAAAGAAATATAAAACAAATATGCAAAATATATTGTTAATAATTTATTCATGATTGCCTTGTTCTTTTTTGTGAAAATATTACCGGAATATTGTGTTAGTATTGATATAAATATTGAGCTAACACCGTAGTAGAGTTGAATAAGAAGTGAAGTTTTTAAGGTTTTGTGGCAACAAAATAAGGAGTGACTTATTTTGTTGGTGTTCCTACTGCTCATTTACAATTAGAAATTGGTTTGCAAAATCAACAAACGCAATTAACAGAAGCAAATATTAGTTGGAGTTCATCGAGTGGAGATGTAGAAGAAACAATAGATAAACTTCGAAGAATTTGGATTATCAAAAGGTGAAATTAGGGTTTCTCCAAACCAAGAAGCTTAAATAGTTATACAATTTATTTGTATCAAGGAAAAAATCTAAAAGTGAACGTAAGCAAACGGGTGCTTTTCAACAATAAGTGGAGACGCTTTTTACTAACGGGATTGGATTGGTGATGAAGAGATTCTTTTAAAAAATATTTTCAGTTCATAAATAAATTCTACAAACAAAGGATGGGAGAAATGATAAAGGGGCTATATGAAGCACATTTACCTGTAAAAAACTTAGAAGTTTCAATTGGATTTTACCGTAAATTAGGATTGAAGTTAGCTTGGCGTGATGAAGACACCGTGTTCTTTTGGATAGAAGAAGGGAAAAGTTGGCTAGGATTGTGGGAAGGTAAGGAGTACCAAACCCCATACCACCCTTCTCTAAGACATATTGCTTTTCGAGTCACATATGAGGATTTAAAGGAGTCAGTAAAGTGGCTTGAATCCATCCAAGTTGAGCCTGTACCTTTTGGAAAAAGAACATCGATTGAGCCTTTTGTAAGACCAAATCAAGGAAATGCTTCGATATATTTTGATGATCCAGATGGAAATAGCCTAGAACTGATGTGTTATGTTGAAGTTCCAAATGAATTAAAACATAATACGGAAAAGTTGTCATTTGAGGACTGGGAGAATTTAGTTAGTAGTAAAGAGGCTTCAAGAAAGACTTTTTAATGAAAGATGTTGACAATTGGTGTGGATGATTTATAATAAATATATCTTCAATTCAAGATAATTTAATTTGAGATATTTGACATACGATGAAAATTGTAACTTACTATAGCATTTAAAGGGAGTGGCGAAATGGTTACATTATTTGTATCACCTAGTTGCACTTCATGTCGAAGGGCAAAAGCTTGGTTTCAGGAACATCAGATACCATACAAAGAAAGAAATATTTTATCTGAAAAGCTTACAATCGATGAAATCAAGAACATCCTTCACTTTACTGAAGATGGTACAGATGAGATTATCTCTACCAAGTCAAAAGCTTTTCAAAAGTTAGATGTTAATATCGATTCACTTTCACTTCGTGAACTGTATTCAATTATAAATGAAAACCCAGGGATATTAAAAAGACCTTTAATGTTAGATGAAAAAAGATTACAAGTTGGCTTTAATGAGGAAGAAATACGAAGCTTCCTACCTCGTAAGATGCGTGTGTTCCAACTTGATGAAGTTCATAGCTATATTAGTTAAAAAAAAAATTTGACTAATGTCTCGAAATCGAGATAAAAATGTATTGTGAAAATCTCGAAGTAGGGAATCTTAGTTTATCAATAGTATCGATAATTTTAAAAGGAGTGCATCAAAGTGAGTAAGAAAACAATGGGGATTCACCATATTACTGCGATTGTAGGGCATCCACAGGAAAATGTTGATTTTTATGCAGGTGTTCTAGGGTTGCGCTTAGTGAAACAAACGGTAAACTTTGATGATCCTGGCACGTATCACCTCTATTTCGGAGATGGAGGAGGAAAACCTGGTACCATCATCACATTCTTCCCTTGGGCAGGAGCTCGCCAAGGGAAAATCGGTGGTGGTCAGGTAGGTGTAACCTCCTATGTGGTTCCGAAAGGTGCTCTGGAGTTTTGGGAAAATAGACTAGAAAAATTCAAAATCCCTTTTACTAAGTCAGAAAGATTTGGCGAACAATATTTGCAATTTGATGATCCACATGGTCTTCACCTTGAAATTGTTGAACGTGAAGAAGGCGAAAATAATACTTGGAACTTTGGTGGGGTAACATCGGATGTTGCCATTAAAGGGTTTGGCGGTGCCATTTTATTTTCATCACAGCCTAATAAAACGGCAGATTTATTAGAAAATGTTATGGGCCTTGAACTTCTAGCGAAAGAAGGGGAATTTGCACGTTTCCGTTCTTCAGCTGATATCGGAAATGTCATTGATCTAAAATTAACTCCGGTTGGACGCGGGCAAATGGGTGTGGGAACCGTGCATCATATCGCTTGGCGTGCCAGTGATGACGAGGATCAATTAGAATGGCAAAGGCATGTTGCTGCCAATGGATATGGCGTCACTCCAGTACAGGATCGAAACTATTTTAATGCGATTTATTTTAGAGAACACGGAGAAATCTTATTTGAAATTGCCACAGATCCTCCTGGCTTTGCCCATGATGAATCCGTAGCGACAATGGGAGAGAAATTAATGCTGCCTGCGCAGTATGAGCCACACAGAAGACAAATTGAACAAGGGTTGCTATCATTTAAAGTAAGAGAATTAGACTAATTTTTATGAAAGGGAATGATTTCTTTGCTTTCAATCGATCCAGCCTCATTGTCTGAAAGAGAAAATTATAAGTTTCTAATCGGCAGTATTATTCCAAGACCGATAGCATTTGTTACCACAGTTTCGAAAGATGGAATTTTAAATGGTGCACCTTTTAGTTATTTTAATATTGTTTCGTCAAATCCACCAATGATTTCGTTATCAATTCAGCGAAGCAAGGGGCAGCAAAAAGATACAGCGAGAAATATTATCGAGTCCAAAGAATTTGTGATTCACATTGTAGATGAGCAGAATGTTGAAAAAATCAACCAAACAGCTGCAAGTCTTCCTCCAAATGAGAGTGAGATCGAGTTAGCTAAGTTAACACCTGTAGAAAGTGTGAAAATTTCAGTACCAGGTGTGAAAGAAGCTAAAATTCGAATGGAATGCACATTGGAGCATTCCATTGAATTGGGCGGTTCGGATGCACCGGGATGTGATCTTATTATCGGGAGAATTGTGCAGTTTCATATTGAAAATGACATCTATGAAAAGGGAAGAATTGATCCTAATGGTTTAGCAGCTGTAAGCCGATTGGCAGGGAATAATTACGCCAAGGTTGGTGAGATTTTTGAAATAGAACGACCTAAATGATCTCGATCACTTTAGCGGAATTCTATTCCTTTTGGTCATATGAAAGTAAAATTAGAATAGACCTTACCTCGTGTTGAGGTTCGCGTTCCGGAGGGAGAAAAATAATGAAACATATATTCAATAAGGGAAAAAACCCAGCAAAGCCAACCTTTCTTATGCTGCATGGAACAGGAGGAAATGAATTAGACCTATTACCACTTGCAGGAATGATTGATGATGAGGCAAATGTACTAAGTGTTCGTGGGAATGTATTAGAAAATGGCATGCCCCGGTTTTTTCGCAGATTAGCAGAAGGTATCTTTGATGAGGAAGATCTTATTTTTCGAACAAAAGAATTAAACGAGTTTCTAGATGAAGCCGCCCAAAAGTATGATTTTGACCGCGATAATATTCTTGCGATCGGTTACTCAAATGGAGCAAATATTGCTGCTAGTTTATTATTCCACTATCAACATGCATTAAAGGGTGCGATTCTTCATCATCCTATGGTGCCTCGAAAAGGAATGGACCTTCCTGATTTAACAGGAAAATCAGCATTTATAGCAGCGGGCTCAAATGACCCCATTTGTTCTCCTATGGAATCGACAGAGCTTCAGTCTTTATTAGAAAAGGCAAATGCGAAGGTAGAATTCCATTGGGAAAATAAAGGCCATCAATTAACCATTCAAGAAGTAGAAGCGGCTGCAACTTGGTATCGACAACATTTTATGATCAATAAAATCTAAATCAAATTAAAAAGCTAATCGGAACTATTCGATTAGTTTTTTAATATATAGAAATACTTAAAATTCTCAAATTGTATTGACCACTTTTCTTGATTGAAGCCCAAATGCACCTTATCCAATTTAGGATGGCGTGCTTTTTTTTATAACCTTGGCTGTGTTAAACTGGGCTGTTGATTTGAGCTCCAGGCACTTCGCTTTCCGCGGGCGGTCGGTGAGCCTCCTCGCCGCTGCGCGCCTCCGGGGTCTCACCCTGACCTGCTAGTCCCGCAGGAGTCTCGTGCCTTCCGCTCAAATCAACAGGTTATAAAATCAACAGTATCATGTAACACAGCCATAACTTTAAAAAAATAGTATCTTTAATTCGAGATATTTTACTTGACGATTATTAGAGGAAAGATATATTATGGTTACATAAAGTAACTCATGTAAAATAAATAACCAATTGACAAAAGTTGTGAGAAAGATAAAATAAATATCAAAAATCTTCAAGAGGTGAGTTTAATGATTGAAGTAACTGTAAAGCTAAAGTACAAAGGAAAAAATTATCTAACAAATGTCATTGTAAATAAAGACACACCGAATAGACAAATTTTACAGATGGCAAGGGAACAAGTTACAAGACAATGGACAAATTAATCAGAGGATTTCATCTTTAGTTGAAAGGGGATAAATTCTTGATTGAAAAAACAGAAGTTGGAGAAAAAGCTGTAGAGTATATAAAAGATGGAATGATCGTTGGACTAGGTACAGGTTCTACCGTATATTATTTCATTTCTAAACTCGGTGAATTGGTCCAGCAAGGACTTTCCATAAAAGGAGTCCCTACCTCTAAACAGACAGAAAAATTAGCGATAGAGCTCGGTATCCCACTTGTTTCGTTCCGTGAGATTGAGCAAATTGATGTAGCGATTGATGGAGCTGATGAAGTGAACCCAGAGTTACATCTCATAAAAGGGGGAGGCGGTGCCCTTTTGAGAGAAAAAATTATTGCGAAGGCAGCGAAAACTTTTATCGTCGTTGCAGATTCTAAAAAGTATGTAGAAACATTAGGAACTTTTCCGCTGCCAATTGAAGTAGTGCCATTTGGATATGAAATGACCATGAAATATATTCGAGAGCTTGGTGGTAATCCAAAGTTGCGGCAAAGACGCGGAATCCCTTTTCTTACTGACAACGGTAACTATATTATCGATAGCAGCTTTCAAGAAATTAACCAGCCAGAAGAATTAGAAAAAAGTCTGAACCTCTTGCCTGGTGTGGTGGATAATGGCTTATTTGTTGGAATGGCAGATGCTGTTATTACCATAGTTGATAACAAACTTGTAACGAAAGTCCGAAGATAGAACAAAGAGAAAATAGATTACGAACATGGGGGAAGAATGATGGAATCAATGACCTTCGTCTTATTTGGAGCAACAGGGGATTTAGCAAAAAGAAAAATTTTCCCAGCTCTATACAATTTATACGTTGATCAAAAGTTACCAAAGTCCATTTCTATAGTGGGACTCGGGAGAGGGGAACTTTCTCAATTTGATTTTCAAGAAAAAGTGAAAAACTCTATTTTGGAGTTTTCACGACGCCTTGAACATGAGGCAGCCAATATGGGGGAATTCTTAGATTACTTTCGCTACAGTAGATTGGATGTCACCCGTAAAGAAGATTATCAGCAACTACTTCAATTAGTAAAGCAGCGGGAAGACGAACTTGATTTATCACAAAATCGTATGTTTTACCTTTCAGTGGCACCTGAATTTTTTGATACAATTGCCCTAAACATAAAAAACAGCGGACTTGGCCAGACAGATGGCTGGAAACGATTAATCATTGAAAAGCCATTTGGTCATGACCTTCAATCTGCACGGGAACTTAATGAAAAATTAAGCCGTTCCTTTGAGGAAGAGGAAATTTATCGAATTGACCACTACTTAGGCAAACCCATGGTTCAGAACCTTGAAGCCTTGTCTTTTGCAAACCCAATTCTACAGTCGTTGTGGAATAAAGAACATATTGCAAATGTTCAAATTACCGCGAGTGAAACCGTTGGGGTAGAAAAAAGAGCTGGATACTACGATCAGGCTGGAGCAATCCGTGATATGGTTCAAAACCATATGCTGCAAATGCTGATGATGACAGCAATGGATACACCTGAAAAAATAAGCGCAGCAGAAATTAGAAGAGAGAAACGAAAGGTCATGGAGTCACTTCGTTCCAACATTAAAGAAGATGTTCATTACGATATTGTTCGCGGGCAATACATTTCAGGAGAAGTAAATGGACAGAAAGTTCCTAGCTATAAAGAGGAGCCAGGTGTAGCTTCTGCTTCCACAACGGATACCTTTGTAGCTGCTCGATTGTGGTTGGATCATCCATCTTGGACTGGGGTACCCTTTTACATTCGCACAGGAAAAAGAATGAAGGAAAAGTCTACACGAATTGTCATTGAATTTAAAAATCAGGAAAACCTTTCATATAAAAATAATCAATTAAACCCTAACTTATTAATCATCGAAATCAACCCAAATGAAAATATTTCTATACAATTAAACAGCAAAAATCCATTGAATAATGGTAAAGTTGAACCTGTTAGGATACATTTATCGAATGATCAAATAAGCTTAGGGGTCCCTGAAGCATATGAAAGACTGATTTATGATGCTAGTAACGGAGATTCTACTTTCTTTGCTCATTGGAAGGAAGTTGAATTGTCATGGGAATGGGTACAGCCAATTCTAGATGCCTTTGAGGAAAACCTAGTACCGCTCAATGAATATCAGTCAGGTTCTTACGGTCCTGCTGCCGCTCAATTTTTACTTTTAGAAAATGGCTTTAAATGGTGGCTCGATGAAAATCTTCAAGAAGATCAGGAGAAAGGTACTAGACAATTAAACAAATTGGAAATTGTTTAGCCAACAATCAGGGAATTAAAACAAAAGATTTTTTAGAAATAATATTTAACCTTTAGGAGGAGAACATAATGAAGGTAGGACTTATTGGTTTAGGAAAAATGGGATTAAACTTAGGACAAAATTTATTGGATCATCATCACGAGGTGGTAGCATTTGATGTGAATCCAAGTGCAGTCGAAAATATGAAGCAATATGGCGCAACTGGTGTCTCAAGTTATAAAGAACTTATCCAGTCTTTAGATCATCCAAGAATTATATGGATTATGGTCCCACATGCTGTGGTTGATTCCGTTATCGGTGAAATCTTACCGTTTTTGGAAAAAGGAGATATTGTCGTTGAAGCAGGTAATTCTCACTATAAAGAATCGATTCAACGCTACAATGAGTTAAAGGAAATAGGCGTGAGATTTATGGATGCGGGTACTTCAGGCGGTATGGAAGGGGCTCGAAATGGAGCTTGTTATATGATCGGTGGCGATCCAGAAGCTTGGGAAGTAGTACAACCTCTTTTCAAAGATACCGCCGTTGAAAATGGCTTCTTATATGCCGGTAAAGCAGGTAGCGGGCATTTCTTAAAGATGGTTCATAATGGAATCGAATATGCCATGATGGCTGCTATAGGAGAAGGCTTTGAAGTACTGGAAAAAAGTGAATTTGATTTTGATTACGAAAAGGTTGCAAGAGTTTGGAATAATGGATCCGTTATTCGTTCATGGCTGATGGAATTAACAGAAAATGCATTCTCAAAATATCCAGATTTGGAAGAAATTAAAGGGATTATGCATTCCTCCGGTGAAGGAAAATGGACAGTTGAGGCAGCATTAGACCTAAAAACTGCAACACCAGTTATTGCAATGTCATTATTAATGCGTTATCGTTCTTTAGAGGATGACACCTTTACAGGTAAAGTTGTAGCGGCTTTACGGAATGAATTTGGTGGACATGCTGTCGAAAAGAATTAATAATAGAATTGAATTAAAAAAAAATTGGAGGAAAAAACATCATGAAATTTTTTATCGATACTGCAAACCTAGAGGAAATCAAAAAGGCTTATAAAATTGGCGTATTATCAGGTGTAACAACCAACCCTTCATTAGTTGCGAAAGAAGGCGTGAAATTCGAAGATCGTATCGCAGAAATCCTAAATGCAGTTCCAGAGGTTGAGTCAGTTTCTGCCGAGGTAACACCTAATGCTTTAACAGCTGAGCAAATGATTGCGGAAGCAGACGAACTGATTAAAATCAACGGTGGCGATAAGAATATTACCATCAAAGTTCCAATGACACTTGATGGACTAGAGACTTGCCGCTATTTAACTAAAAAAGGTGTTAAGACTAACGTTACTCTGATATTTAGTGTGAATCAGGCATTGCTTGCTGCTCGTGCTGGGGCAACTTATGTTTCACCATTCTTAGGACGTTTAGATGATATTAATGAAGATGGTGTAGAACTTGTCGCAAAAATTGCTCAAATGTTCCGTGTTCAAAATCTAGATTCACAAATCATTGCAGCATCTGTTCGTCATCCTGACCATGTTACTCGTGTGGCGTTGGCTGGAGCTCATATTGCAACCATTCCATTTAAGGTCATTGAGCAATTATCAAAACATCCGTTAACAGACCAAGGCCTTGAAAAATTTGCGGCTGATTGGAAAACTGTTTAAAAATTACTAAAAACTAAAGGGCGTTATCTTCTAGAGGTTTGAGATAACGCCTTACATAAATAATTAATTTGGTAGGGGAGAACAACGATGACTATTACTTTTAATTATTCTAATGCATTATCTTTCATGCAGCAGCATGAAGTGGACTATTTAGGGGAGTTTGTGAAAACCGCACATAACATGCTCCACGAGAAAAAAGGTCCCGGATCCGACTATCTTGGTTGGGTTGATTTACCACATAACTATGACAAAGAAGAATATGCAAGAATCAAAGCGGCTGCTGAAAGAATTCGCAGTAATTCCGATGCTTTAATCATAATCGGTATCGGAGGCTCTTACCTTGGCGCAAGAGCTGCTATTGAAGCACTTTCTCATACATTTCATAACCAAATGGATGACAAAACAGAGATTTATTTTGCCGGACAAAATATCAGTGCTACTTATATTTCTCACTTATTTGACGTGCTGAAGGACAAGGATATTTCAGTCAATGTGATTTCAAAATCAGGTACAACAACAGAGCCTGCCATTGCGTTCCGTATTTTCCGTGATTATTTGGAGAAAAAGTATGGCAAAGAAGAAGCAAGAAAACGCATATATGCCACAACGGATCGTGCTAAAGGAGCTTTAAAAACACTTGCTGATGAGGAAGGGTACGAAACTTTTGTCATACCTGATGATGTTGGCGGCAGATACTCTGTATTAACCGCAGTAGGGTTATTACCGATTGCCACCGCAGGCTTAGATATTGATAAAATGATGGCAGGTGCTGCTGCTGCTGCAGATAAGTATAATAATCCAAACTTGGCAGAAAACCAAAGTTATCAGTATGCTGCTGTTAGAAATGCGCTTTATCGTAAAGGAAAATCAATTGAACTATTGGTAAACTTTGAGCCTTCCCTTCATTATGTATCAGAATGGTGGAAACAGTTATTTGGTGAAAGTGAAGGAAAAGACCAAAAAGGACTCTATCCTGCTTCTGTCGATTTCAGCACTGATCTTCATTCGATGGGACAATATGTCCAAGAAGGACGCCGTGATCTTATTGAGACAGTTGTATCTGTAAAAGAACCTAAACTAGACATAACTCTTGGAAAAGAAGATTCTGACCTAGATGGGTTAAATTATCTAGCTGGGAAAACAATGGACTATGTTAACAAGAATGCTGCTCAAGGAACGGTTTTAGCTCATGTAGATGGAGCAGTTCCTAACCTATCTGTTGAGCTGGATCAATTAAATGAGTATACCTTCGGTGAAATGGTTTATTTCTTTGAGAAAGCGTGCGGAATCAGCGGCTTGCTAATGGGAGTAAATCCTTTTGATCAGCCAGGTGTAGAAGCTTATAAGAAAAACATGTTTGCACTTCTTGGTAAACCAGGATATGAAGCAGAAAGAGAAGAATTACAAAAACGTCTATCTAAATAATAGTAAATGAAAACACTCTTGTCTTAGATTAACGGGTTCTGTTATCGAGTACTAAACATTAATAACACACTAACAAGCAGTCCGATTCGCATGAATCGGACTGCTTTTTTTTATAGTTGGCATCCCTCAAATTGCTAACGTTCAATCCTAAGTCTGGATTAGTAAACATAACAAACTGATATTTTTTTAGATTTTAGTTCCTTTCAGACACATTGTGTTCCGAACCCTCATATACAGTTGTAGAAAGTTCAACTATTGGAGGAGTAAAATGCAACGTTATATGTGTAATGGGAAAATCCATTGATGGAATCCTGAAAGGATATGAGGATGTCACCAATTTCGGATCTTAACCAGATTGATATAGTCATACTAGTTACTTTCTGATTATTAAAAATTAAATCAAGTAGGTGGTTAGAATTGAGACCCCAATCTATTTAGATTTCTTGTCTAAGTTTGGTGTTGGTGGTGCACATCCAGGGGGTATTCAACTGACAAAGGAAGTATTCAAGTCTGAAAGAATCACCTCCACTACTCACATTTTAGATGTTGGTTGTGGTACTGGCCAAACAGCAGCCTATTTGGCTACCCAATACGGAGCAATCGTAACTGGAATAGACATCAATCCTGTCATGGTCGAAAAGGCTAAAACGAGAATGGCACTATACCAATTACCGGTAGAAATTATCCAAGGATCTATTGAAAATTGCCCATTAAAGGATGAGACTTTTGATTTTATTATTTCTGAATCTGTTCTTTCTTTTGTCAATAAACCAAGATCACTAACAGAAGCTTTTCGATTATTAAAGAAGGGTGGCCGATTTATTGCAAATGAACTTACCATTAATCAACGAATGGATCCAAGTAATAAGAAAGAAATTACTCAATTTTATGGATTAGATTCCCTGCTGATGGAAAGAGATTGGATTACTTTATTGCAACGGACTGGATTTAAAGGGATAAAAATTCGTAAGCAAGAACAACCCCAACAGAGTCTAACTCCCGAATTCTATTATTCAGATTATATTGAACCTGAACTGTACACCATCATGAATCAGCATTTTTATATAATGGCAAAATATCAAGGAGTTTTGGACTATCGGGTATTTTCATGTGCGATATAGGTTCTTAGTAACCTTTTTATAAGGCTTTTGATATTCTTATAACCAAATAAAGGGCTTCGAAAATTTGAAGCCCTACATTCTTCGTCTAAAATCACATGATTGAAAAAGTTTATTTGCATTCTTGCACGATTAAACATGTAAATCTCCTTGCGTTTTTGTACTTACTTGAAATACATATTCAGGCCAATTCCAAGCACCTGAAAAAGTAACAGTTAATAAAGAAGAGGCGTTTGAAAAAATGAAAGAATTGATTGAGCTTAAACCATACTATGTATATGACTTTAAACATACTGGAGGAATTACCATGTCAACTCAAATCAAAATCACTCATACTTTCAATGCTTCACGTGAACTTGTGTTTAAGGCATTAACGGAATCAGAACATCTAAAGAACTGGTGGGGACCAAAAGGGTGGACGTTCGAGGTTTCTAAATCAGATTTCCGTCCGGGCGGTGTATTTCACTACAGCCAGAAACCTGCTGACGGCAACGTAATGTGGGTTAAATTTGTATACAGTGAAATTATTGCACCAGAAAAAATCGTTTACACTAGTTTTTTTTCTGATGAAGAAGGTAACATTGTACGTGCACCCTTTCACGCAAATTGGCCCATGGAAACCCTGAATACCATTACACTCACCAAGGATGAAGGAAAAACAAACCTAACAATGGCTGTGGTTCCCCTATCCCCGACAGCGGAAGAGATCAAAACCTTCGAGGATTCAAAAGAGATGGCTCAAGAAGGATATACCGGAACCTTTTATCAATTAGATGAATACATACCAAAGATATAAAACGTTAGGTATAGCCACAGCTAACAACACCGACCAAAGGGTTCCGTTTTCGAGTGCTTCCTTAATAATAGACACAAGAATTGACGTATGAATGGGCATACGTCTTTTCTTTATTTATGGCTCTTTTCTTAAACTTTGTTGCTTTTTGTAACAATAATTAATGATTGTGCTGTGTTTTCGCAGAAAAAAAGCAAATATTTAATAAGAAAAGAGCTTGCAAACTAACTTCAATGGCATAAAATAGCTATTTCTACGAAAGCCTCACCAAATATTCACCAAATCAAACATGTGTTTACATATATATTCTTTATTTTCTTGAAATGTATATAATCCCAAATAAGTTGAAAGATAACAATAGCCTTATGTCATTTAATGGAGTGGGTAACAGTTGGATAAAAGAATGAATACTAACGAATTAGGAGAATTGTGTTTACTTGCTGGGAAAATTATGTTAGAAAGCGGAGCAGAGACATACCGAGTTCAAGATACAATGATGAGAATTGCAGGTTCTTTTGGGATAAACTACCCAAACAGTTATGTGACACCGACTGGAATTATATTTTCATTATGTGGAACTGAACAAACCAAATTAGTACAAATTTCAAATCGGTCTACGGATTTATACAAAGTCATTATCGTAAATAGTATATCCAGGAAAATTAGTAGCGGGGAAATCTCAGCAGAGGAGGCCTACTTTACTTTAAGAAAAATCGAGAAAGGAAATCTAAAATATCCTACATATGTAAAGATTATTTCAGCTTCTATCGTAAGCGGCTTCTCCCTCGTCATGTTTAATGGGGAATGGAATGACTTTTTTTCCGCATTCCTCGCCGGTGGTGCAGGTTTTTTATGTGTGAGTTATATTCATCGTGTAGTAGATATTAAATTTTTCACAGAATTTTTAGCAGCTCTAATTGTGAGTCTAATGTCCTATTTCTTCAAATATGTTGGTTTGGGACAAGACCTTTCTAATATTATAGTCGCAAGTATTATGCCACTAGTACCTGGCCTTCTGATTACGAGCGCTGTAAGAGATTTAATGGCAGGGCATCTTGTTTCTGGATTATCAAAAGGTGCAGATGCAGCCTTGACTGCATTTGCCATTGGGGCTGGTGTAGCGACTGTTTTTTCACTCTTTAAATAGAACGAGGAATACATGGACATGATTATACATCTATTGACTACTTTCATTGTTTCAGGGGCCTTTGCTGTAATATTTAATGTACCAGAAAAGAATATCCTGCAATGTTGCATTGTTGGTATGGCAGGCAGACTTTTACACAGTTCGTTGATGAACCATGATTATGATACAGTGCAAGCTACTTTAATCGCCTCTTTTTCCATTGGCGTAATTAGCCGAATATTTGCGAAGATCTACAAGACTCCCGTTATTGTATTTAGTATTTCAGGTATCCTTCCATTAGTACCTGGTGGCTTAGCCTATGATGCAACAAGAAACTTTGTTGAAGACCATTATAACTTAGGAATTCAGATTGGCGTAAAAGCCATTATGACAGCAGGTGCCATTGCTGTTGGACTGGTGTTGTCAGAAGCGATCATGCGGATTTTAACAGTAAGAAGGAAAATTCATTTAAATGGTTTTCACAAGTAAGTTATTGAAAAAAAGGAAAAAAGAGCCTACAAATTAGGCTCTTTTTTAGAGGACTCCACAACTCCATTTTTTAAACATGAACATCCTCTATTAGCATCTTATAGGATAGTATCGGCTAATTTTCTTCTTCACTAAGCAGGTATTTTTATCAAAAATTCACCCGAATTTTAACTTGAATTAGTAAAAAAATGCGGGAATTATGGTATTAGTTGGGCTACTATTTGCCTTCTCTCTTAAAAAATCAAAACAAAAACAACCATCATTAGAAAACTAAATTGACCACTAGGAAATAGGATACAACCCGAAGAATCCATTTTGAAAAGAGATTGATCAAAATGGATTCTTTTTCACCAGATTTAAGTTTGGCTTTTATAAAAAAATTTGATCATTTTCTACCTATGATCTTCAACAATAGCGCTATTATGTAATTGAAATTCTGCGATGGAGAAATATCTCGAATCCAAGATATTTTTCTTGCGTTTTATTCACTTGAGGTGTAAAGTGATAGTAACGAAAGGAAATGAGTCATATTGAGAAATAATACACTTGGTTCACTAATTTGGTTGCGTATTGCTCGCTTTACACATCAAAGTAATTTATTGTCAAATGATTTCTTGAAACAGTTTGGGATCACAGCTGCACAGTTTGATGTATTAAACCAGGTTGCGACTTATCAGCCGATTACACAAAGTCAACTTGCCACGAAAGTAACGGTATCTGAGGGTGGAATTTCCCGTATGCTCACTCGACTTGAACAAGAGGGATATATACAGCGTAAGCAGGACTGGAAAACCAAATGGATAACCCTTACTTCGAAAGGAGAAGGTAAAATGCATGAAGTTTTTGACCATCAACTTACTTACCAAACGTCCATTTTCAGTGAGTGCTTAACAGAGGATGAGCAAAAAACACTATACAAACTGATGACTAAGCTCCAAAAGCATACTGAGATTAAATTAGAAAAATAACGATCCTTTTACTTGTGGTAAATTTTTATTTTTTCATTATCACTTGACTAGTTAACTGGAAGAGGAGGAATAATTTTATGTATAAAATTCCAGGACATCATCACATTTCAATGATTACAAAAAATGCAAGTAAAAATAATCACTTTTACTGTCATGTGCTTGGTTTACGGCGTGTGAAAGTGACCGTGAACCAAGATGATCCATCCATGTATCACTTATTTTTCGGGGATAAAACAGGCAGCCCAGGTACTGAATTATCGTTTTTTGAAATTCCACTAGTTGGACATACACATCGTGGTACAAATGCCATCACAAAAATTGGTTTACTTGTACCATCAGAAGCAAGTTTAGCCTATTGGAAAGCACGTTTCGAGGAACACGGTGTTACCAATAGTGACATTACAACGTATGCCAATCATCCAGCTTTACACTTTGAAGACTCTGAAGGTTTACGTATGGTACTTCTTGTCTCAAACGGTGCAAAAGTACAACACTGGGAAACGTGGGAAAAATCCGATGTTCCCAACGAGCACCAGATTCAAGGAATGGGCTCTGTGGAAATAACGGTACGAAGACTTGATAAACTAGCAAACACACTTACAGACATGTTTGGTTATACAGAGATAAGCCGAACAGATGACGAAGCGATTTTTCAATCCATCAAAGGAGAGGTTTTTGGAGAAATCGTCGTGAAATATTTAGACGGCCCTTCTGAAAAACCAGGTCGCGGCAGTATTCATCATTTAGCGATTCGTGTAAAAGACGATGAAGAACTCGAATATTGGGACGAACAAGTACGAGCACGCGGCTTCCATTCATCTGGCATCGTGGATCGCTTCTACTTTAAGAGCCTGTATTTCCGTGAATCAAATGGAATTCTATTTGAAATTGCAACCGATGGGCCAGGGTTCACGATTGATGGGGATATTGAAACACTTGGAGAAAAATTAGATTTACCGCCATTTTTAGAAGACCGCAGGGATGAAATTGAAAAAAACCTAACACCCATTGAGAAGTTTTAATGTACGAACTATAAAAATTTGAAAATCTTAGGAGGAAGTTAAAATGAACGAATTAAAAGGAATACACCACATAACAGCGATTACAAGCAGTGCAGAAAAGAACTATGAATTTTTTACCTATGTTTTAGGTATGCGTTTAGTTAAAAAAACAGTCAACCAAGATGATATTCAAACCTATCATTTATTTTTTGCCGATGATAAAGGCAGCGCAGGCACAGACATGACATTCTTTGACTTCCCAGGCATTCCGAAAGGTGTACATGGTACAAACGAGATTTCAAAAACATCGTTCCGTGTCCCGAGTGATGCAGCATTAGACTATTGGGTAAAACGTTTTGATCGTTTAGAAGTCAAACATACTGGAATCAAAGAACAATTTGGCAAGAAGACTCTCTCTTTCGTTGATTTTGATGATCAGCACTATCAATTGATTTCAGATGAATTTAATAAAGGTGTGGAATCTGGCACACCATGGCAAAAAGGTCCCATTCCATTAGAATATGCCATTACTGGTTTAGGTCCTGTATTTGTTCGTATTGCGAACTTTGATTATTTTAAAGAAATGCTGGAAAAAGTTCTATTATTTAAAGAGACTGCACAAGACGGGTCATTCCATTTATTTGAAGTGGGCGAAGGCGGGAATGGTGCATCGGTCATTGTAGAATATAATGCGGTACTTCCTCAAGCCCGACAAGGTTTTGGTACGGTTCACCATGCGGCATTCCGAGTAGAGGATCGCGCCGTATTAGAAGAATGGATTGGAAGGTTGAGTAGTTTTGGATTCCAAACATCTGGTTATGTAAATCGTCACTTTTTTGAGTCATTATACGCAAGAGTGGCACCACAAATATTATTTGAGTTCGCTACAGATGGTCCTGGTTTTATGGGTGACGAACCTTATGAAACACTTGGGGAAAAATTATCGTTACCTCCATTCTTAGAGCCTAAACGTGAAGAAATAGAAAAATTAGTACGTCCAATTGATACAGTTAGAAGTACAAAGGAATTCGTCAAAGAATAGGAGAGGAAACCAAGTGAATAGCAAAATCTTGAAAATACAAAAATTAGGATTTCCATGGGAGACTGAAGATCCGTTCCTAATGACCGTCCATCATAAAGATGCGTATCCATCAGGAAATAAAGAGCAGGGTCCTAACGTTTCATTAGAAGGCAGAAATCTTGGCGAGGATTTTACGTTGCGTGATGGTTTTAGAATGTATCATGGCACGACGGTTCCAGGATTTCCTGTACATCCCCACAGAGGTTTTGAAACGGTAACAGTGGTTCTTGAAGGTCTTATTGATCATTTTGATTCATATGGGTCTGTAGGACGATTTGGGAATGGGGATGTTCAGTGGATGACAGCAGGAAAGGGCGCCCAGCATACTGAAATGTTTCCTCTCGTCCATCAGGACAAAGGCAATCCACTTGAATTCTTTCAGATATGGCTGAATCTGCCTGCAAAAGATAAATTCGCTAATCCTGAATATAAAATGTTATGGGCCGAAGATATACCGGAAGTACAATCAGCGGCTGCGAATGGACAGAAAACGACCGTAAGACTGATCGCCGGAAGTGTGATGGGCAAGTCTAGTTTAGAACCAAACGATGCTTCTTGGGCAAACGACAAAAATCATCATGTGGGAATCTACGTTATTCATATGGAGCCGGAAGCAGTCTTCGCCCTGCCGTCAGTTTCAGCGACAATGACGAGAAATCTATACTATTATCAGGGTGATAAACTAAATATAGACGAAACAGCGATCGAAGCGTACCATCGTGTAAAGCTTGCTGGTGATGAGGAAATCATGATTATAAATGGATCATCTGAGAGTTATATGCTGCTCCTAGAGGGTGAGCCGATACAAGAACCTGTCGTGTCCTATGGACCGTTTGTCATGAATACTGAGCAGGAAATTCGCGATGCGTTCAAGGATTTTCAAACTACTCAATTTGGTGGCTGGCCGTGGGACCGTCCAGATCCTGTTAATGAGCGTGAGTCAGGAAGATTCGCACGTCATGCGGATGGAAGAGTTGAAAAAAGGTAACCACTATTCATTGATGTAAGGCATTTTGCCTTTTTAATGAGGAAAATTGGAAATACCCGGATAACGCTACGAAATGGATCCATAGTTTTATAGGTTTGAAAATAAATATAAAAATTGGCTCAGTTCACTAGTGGACTGAGTCTCTTTTATTAGGCTTTGTTACATACAGGTGTTGATTTGTTACGAAAATCCTTATGAAGGACTAATTTCATTGAAGAATCTCCTGATTTGTCTATCAGCGAACTTTCATACGGTTGTACTTATAATCAACAATGAAATTTAACAAAGATTTTTTTTATATGAAATTTTCCAGCAGATAAACTCGTTATAATAGATGATAGAAAAAACGAGACATGCGCATGATCGTTTTAGCAGGAGGGTTTTTATGGAGGAAGAATGGCAATGGATTCAAGAAGTGTTATCTGGCAATAAGCAAGCCTACGCACACATTATTAATAAATACAAAAACCAGTTATATGCCACCATTTTACGAATGACAAGAAATCCGCAGAATGCACAAGACTTGGTACAGGAAGCCTTTATAAAGGTGTATCAACAGCTGGGGAAATACGATAATAAGGGATCGTTTTCTAATTGGATGTACCGCGTCGCGATTAATCATTGTATGGATGAGTTCCGCAAGAAGAGTTATAAAATGAAACCAGTAGAAATAAATGAAGAAAAAGTAGTAAATCCCAATCATCCAGAAGTCATTTTTTTGAAAAAGGAGAAAAATCGCCAGCTTGAGCGGCTAATTGCAGCCCTGCCTGAAGATGAGCGAATGATTATTCTTTTGCGCTATGTAAATGAATTGAGCTATAGCGAAATTAGTGAGTTGAGTGAACTCCCTGTTTCAAGTGTTCGGAATAAACTTCATCGCGCTAAGCAAAAAATGAGAGCTGCGGTCAAACGAGAAGGAGGCTATTTCCATGAATTGTCCAACGATCGATAAACTTTTACAATATGTTGATAACCTGCTGACGGAACAGGAGCTTGTTGAGCTCAGCACTCATTTAAAAGGCTGCAATGATTGCAAACACTTGGTTGAAGAACTTTACGAAGAGCAGAAATTATTAAAAGAAACCTTACAAACGCCAGAGCTGCCAGATGATTTTGCTTCCACCATTCTTGCCCAACTTGAGCCATATGGAAAACAACCGAAAAAGCCTGCTTGGAAACGAAGCATGCTTGTTGCAGCAGGAGTGGTGTTAGCTTTTGGATTAAGCACTACACTAAATCCTAGTTTTGCAAAGTGGGTGGGAGGTTTGTTTGCTACCGATCAAGTAGATGAAGGATTAAAAATAGCGTCGAATGCAGGGATGGCAGAGCGGGTCAATCGTGAAGTGACAGATCAAGGGCTTACATTTAGAGTAGAAGATGTGGTAGCCGATTCTTCAAGGGTTGCATTATCCTATCAAATCGTAAACAAAACCGGGAAAATACAGGATTCCTATATCGAGCTGGATGATTTAAAAAATAAAATCTCTGCAAGCGATCAAAATGGAAAAATTCTTAATGGGGTAGGTATGAGCTGGCAGAAGGGAAGTGAGTACGGTTTAATCGAATTTTCGCTGCGGGAACAAGAGGACTTAGAGGAAGTTAACGTTAAATTTGATTTGGTTGAGCTAAACGGTGTAAAGGGCAATTGGAAGATGGAAATTCCTATTGATTTAAAAGAACGGAATAAATTTACGACCACTCTCTCATTAGATGGTGCGTTAACAAGTATGAATGGCGTGAATATAAAGATGAAAGAAGTTCGATTTGCTCCATCCTCTAGTGAACTATTATATGAAACGTCTTTTGCAAAAGAAGAACAGGCAAAGGTGGAAGCGGAAATTAACAATCTAAAAGAGAGGTTTGGTGGGGGGATCGTCAACTCTTTCGCGAATTATGGCACTGCCATTCAATATCATATTGAGAACGAGGAAAAGAGTGCTGTTTACCATCACAATAGTTTTTTTGAAGGGAAAGGGCACCCGAGTGACACAGGAATGATTCAAGGTTCAGGTGCTGATATGGGGCAAATCGGGCAGGTGGCCTGGAATGAATCCTTTATCCCGCAAAATAAGGACGGCAAACTAACATTTGTATTGGATGGTGTTGTTAAAACAGTACCTTCCTATTTCTCGATAAAGTTTAAACCGAAAGAATTAAAGAAGAACCCGGTCTCGTTTGAATATGAAGGGAATTTTATCACGATAAAGGACGCGGAAAAGAAGCTTAAGTTTTCGCTCCGAAAGTCACTTAACCCTGTCGAGATCGATAATATTTTTACCATTGAGATGGAAGGTGGAAAGGAAGCTGGGAGTTCTGATTTCGGAGCATGGTCTATCGTGGATGACCAAGGTAAAGCATTCCTTGCGTATCATAGCGGATCGATTCTCGATGAAAAAGATAAAAATGGCCGCTACAAGACAACCCTTGATCTCAGGGCCTATGATATCGATGAGGTTCCTGAGGAATTAACCTTACACCTGCTTTCCGTAACACATTATGAAAAAGCAAGCGATAAATGGGAAGTTCCATTGTTTAAGTAACCAAGAAAAGGAGAAAAGCCATGGGGCTTCTCTCCTTTTTAATACTAAGCTATATTCTCCATTCGAATGGTAAATGTAACATCTTCTTCTCTGACGGTTAATAATCGTTCAAGCACAGCCAGTTTAGTCTTTGCTTCCTTGACTTCAAATCCATTAACGACATTTTCTTTCTTTAAGTTACCTATCATTTCTGAAACCACTTGTTTAAAAGTTTGTGAATCAACTAATAAATAATGAATTAATTCAATGGTTGCTTCTTTTTCTTGTTTATTTTTGATGGCAAAAATACTTTGAACATCAGGCTCTACTACGAAAAGAGATTGTAAATCTTCAGAGATTCTTATATTCACGTAACTTTTCTTCGTTCCATAATATTCATTATCCCTAATCCGAATTAGATCCAAACCTATCATAAATTCATAAAAAGGAGTGTTCTTATCTAGAGAACGAAACCCATTAATGTTAATAGTTGATTTTTCTTCAATAAAAATTTCTCTTTCAAATCTTGTTTGAATTACTTTTGAATCTAACATATTCATTTTCCATACCTCGCTTCTAAAATAATATTATATAAAAAGTAACATGTATACTTTTAGTAACCTAAATATATTATAGTAAACATAAGAAAATAAATCAAATAAAGTCGCGTGAGATTTTGTCGGATTGCTCATTCATATTTTTTAAACACCAAACGAATACTATTTCTAACAAGTACCGTAAATAAAAATGATGTTGAAATTAACGGCTTTTAGCTGATAGTTGGAGGAATACCTAAATGGAGAGTAATTGTGATTTTTCACCATTAAAGCAAAATTTGGAGGATGGCATTAAAAATATAATTGATTTACTCGAAACCAATCTAAATATCCTCGGTAAAGAAAACCACTGTGTATTAGGGGGATTAGAAGATGTAAAAGAACATCTAATAAAAATTGAATCCATGGCGGCTTCTTTTTATTTAAATTGTTACTTATCGTCCTTTACAGATACATATGATGAGTTATCTATTGCAGCTCAAATCCTATCGAAAAACCGACATGGTGCACTTATTGTTGTTGAACGTAGTGATTCTGTTGACACCATTATCCAAAAGGGAACCACAATAGGAGCTCTTGTAACACCAAAATTATTGGGATCAATTTTTTATCCAGGAAACCCATTACATGATGGAGCTGTTTTAATAAAGGGAAATCAAGTTGTTTCGGCAGCAAATGTGCTTCCTCTGACAACTGCAGTAACTGGTGATAAGAAAGTTGGAACACGCCACCGTGCAGCCCTAGGAATATCCGAAAAAAGCGATGCACTTGCTCTTGTTGTTTCTGAAGAAACGGGTAAAATTTCTTTTGCGTTGGATGGGAAACTATATCCAATAAACACTAGAAACCCGATTTTTTCTTAATGGCAAAGGATTCAAAAGATGATAATTTAATAATTGCTGTTGACATTTAGAGAAGATGATTTATAATAATAATATCTTTAATTCGAGATATTGTAATTAAAGATACACACAGTTCAGATAAAGGGATTAGATGCATTTTTATTCTAAAGTATCTCGAACTTGAGAATCTCAACTTTTAAATATTATCGATATTTAATTAAATAAAAGACATCATCATTTAAAAGGAGTGTTTTTAAAATGAGTAAGAAAACAATGGGTATTCATCATATTACTGCAATTGCAGGTCATCCACAGGAGAATGTTGATTTTTATGCAGGTGTATTAGGATTGCGCCTAGTTAAACAAACGGTAAACTTTGATGACCCTGGAACGTATCACCTGTATTTCGGTGATGGAGGAGGAAAACCTGGAACCATCATCACATTCTTCCCTTGGGCAGGAGCGCGTCAAGGAACGATCGGTGACGGTCAGGTAGGAGTAACCTCATATGTTGTTCCTAAAGGTGCCATGGTATTTTGGGAAAATAGATTAGAAAAGTTCAAAGTACCTTTTACAAAAAAGGAACGATTCGGCGAGCAATATTTGGAATTCGATGATCCACATGGCCTTCACCTTGAAATTGTTGAAAGGGAGGAAGGCGAGGTCAATAATTGGAACTTTAGTGGGGTAACACCAGAGGTTGCCATCAAAGGATTTGGCGGAGCAACTCTATTATCAAGTCAGCCTCAAAAAACGGCAGATTTGTTAGAAAATGTTATGGGTCTTGAACTTGTAGGAAAAGAAGGAGATTTTGCCCGTTACCGTTCATCGGCTGATATTGGAAATGTTATTGATCTAAAACTAACTTCAACTGGACGCGGTCGAATGGGTGTAGGTACAGTACACCACATTGCTTGGCGTGCAATTGATGACCAAGATCAATTGGATTGGCAAAAGTATGTGGCGGCGAATGGGTACGGTGTCACTCCGGTACAGGATCGAAACTATTTCAATGCGATTTATTTTAGAGAACACGGTGAAATCTTATTTGAAATTGCAACAGATCCTCCAGGCTTTGCCCATGATGAATCACAAGAAACAATGGGAGAGAAATTAATGCTTCCTGCACAGTATGAACCACATAGAGACCAAATTGAACGCGGATTGATTCCAATTACAGTAAGAGAATTAGATTAAATCCTATTTGTGAAGTGGAGTGAATCAGCATGCTAAAAACGTCAGGCATCCATCATATCACCGCGATGGTCAATGATGCCCAACGGAATATCGACTTTATGCTGGTGTTCTGGGTTTAAGGCTAATTAAAAAAACAATCAACTTTGATCGCCCAGAAGTGTATCATCTATATTTTGGAAATGGAGCGGGTGACCCAGGAACGGTCATTACCTTCTTCCCTTGGGCAAAACAATTAAAAGGCAGAATGGGAACTGGACAGGTAGGTGTAATAAGTTGCCTTATTCCAAAGGGTACGACTTCATTTTGGGAGAATCGTTTAGGAAAGTTTAATATTGAATCCAACTCATCCATTCGGTTTGGAGAAAAATATATCCAATTTAATGACCCAGACGGATTGTTACTTGAACTAATTGAAAGAGATGAAGGACCTATCAATCATTGGAGTATTGGTGGGATTCAAGCAGAAAATGCGATTAAAGGGTTTGGCGGTGCGATTCTTTACTCTGCTCAGCCACATAAAACAACAGATGTACTCGAAAATGTGATGGGTTTAGAATGCATTGGTCAAGAAGGGGATTATCTAAGATTTAAGGCAGAAGGACATCTTGGAAACACCATTGATATTCAGCTTAATCCATCTGTCCGCGGTTTAATGGGGGCAGGTACTGTTCACCATATAGCTTGGAGAGCAAAGGATGAAGAGGATTTACTCAGATGGAGATCACTTCTTCAAGACAAAGGCTACTATCCAACAGAAATTCGAGATCGAAACTATTTTAAAGCAGTGTATTTTCATGAAGAGGGAGGCATCCTCTTCGAAATAGCTACCGATCCACCGGGCTTTTCTGTTGATGAACCTGTCGCTGAACTCGGTAAAAAACTGATGTTACCATCTTGGCTAGAGTCAAAAAGAGAAGAACTAGAAGAGACCTTACCACCTGTAGCGGTTCGAGTTCTGGAGGGAGATAAATAATGAAACATATTTTCAATAAGGGACAAAATACGTCAAAACCAACGTTATTACTGCTTCATGGTACTGGAGGCAATGAACTAGACCTGCTGCCACTTGCAGGAATGATTGATGATGAGGCAAATGTACTAAGTGTTCGTGGGAATGTATTAGAAAATGGAATGCCTCGGTTTTTCCGCAGATTGGCAGAAGGTATCTTTGATGAGGAAGATCTTATTTTTCGTACAAAAGAATTGAATGAGTTTTTAGATGAAGCTGCCGAAAAGTATGATTTTGATCGCAATAATATTCTAGCAATCGGCTACTCAAATGGAGCAAATATAGCTGCTAGTTTATTATTTCACTATCAACATGCATTAAAGGGTGCGATTCTTCATCATCCAATGGTGCCGCGAAAAGGAATGGACCTTCCTGATTTAACAGGGAAATCAGTATTTATTGCGGCGGGGACAAATGACCCGATTTGTTCTCCTATGGAATCTACAGAGCTTCTGTCTTTATTAGAAAAGGCAAATGCCAAGGTAGAACTTCATTGGGAAAACAGAGGGCATCAATTAACCAGTCAAGAAGTAGAAGCAGCAACAAATTGGTATCGAGAGAATTTTATAACAAAATAATAAAACTTAAGGGGAAATACGAAAATGTTAAAAAATGAAATTGGAGCACTTATTTTACGCGTTACATTAGGAGCAATATTTTTTATTCATGGAGTTGTTAAGTTTCAAGGTGGAATAGAGAACACGGCTGGCTGGTTTGAAAGCCTTGGCTTACCAGGAGCTGCGGCATATGGAGTTGCATTAATCGAAATTATTGGGGGTATCCTATTAATCATTGGATTGGCAACAAGACTTGTATCTGCTTTATTTGCATTATTAATGATCGGAGCAACAGTAAAAGTAAAATTAGCAATTGGATTTTTAGGAAATGGTCAAATGGCCGGTTATGAATTAGACTTAGCTTTCTTAGCTATTGCAGCATTTCTTGTAATTCATGGAAGCAAGCTATTCTCTTTAAGTCAACTAATCTTTCACAGGGATTCAACGAACGCAAAAGCACTTTAATATAAATATTAATTTTACTTCTCGATTAGTTTTTTAGTGGCAGCATGTTTGAAGATGATATTTTGACAAAAAAATACTTCGAATACAATTATCTCGAATTAAAAATATAAGCGTTAGGAAAGGTTGATTCAATATGACGAAAATTGGTATTTTACTTGGCTCACTACGGAAAGATTCTTTTTCTAAAAAAATTGCCGCTAATGTTGCAACTCTATTCCCTGAAGGATATAAAGCAGAAATTATCGAAATTGGAAATTTGCCTTTGTATAATCAGGACTATGATGATGAAAACAATGTACCGGAAGCTTATACTACTTTCCGTAATACTGTTAAGGAACTGGACGCTATATTATTCGTAACTCCTGAATATAACCGTTCAGTACCAGCTGTAATTAAGAATTCACTAGATGTGGGATCGCGTCCATATGGAGCAAGTGTATGGAACGGCAAACCCGCAGCCATAATCAGCCAATCCCCTGGTAACTTAAGTGGATTTGGTGCAAACCACCATTTACGACAATCACTTGTATTTTTAAATATGCCAATCGTTCAACAGCCGGAAGCTTATATTGGCAATGTATCAGCTTTATTTGATGAAAACGGTAAAATTAAAGATGACGGAACGGTCCAATTCTTACAAACATTCGTCAATGCGTTTGTTGAGTTAACTAAAAAATATCAAGCATAAGGAAATTTTAGGTAAGAAAGAGTTGGAGCATATAGCAGAAGAAATCCTGTTATATCTTCCAACTTTTTGTTTTGGAAGAAAGTAATAAAGCCCGATATTCATGACTAAGGAGTGACAGAATTTGATTCAACTTTATCCCGCAGGTACACGATACACAGTAAAAAATGATTGGCTAGAGAGTAATTTAAGTTTTTCTTTTGGTGAATATTATGACACTTCTAATATCCGATTTGGTCCACTGCGTGTCTTTAACGACGACACCGTCGAAGGTGGACGCGGCTTTGGCATTCATCCGCATCGCGAAGCAGAAATTGTTTCTATCGTATTAAAGGGGCAGCTTAAACATGAAGATAACTTGGGGAACTCTGGAATTATTAGCTATGGAAATATACAGCGAATAAGTGCTGGAACGGGAGTCCTTCATTCTGAATTCAATGCTTCCAATGATGAAGAAGTCCGATTTTTACAGCTTTGGTTTTCACCTAATGAAAAAAAGTTAACACCCTCCTATGAAGATATCTCATATGATGTTGAACAATTACAAAATAACTTATTACCTGTAATATCTCACACTGCCTCTGAGCGAGTGGCAGGAATTCATCAAGACTTAACCCTTTATTTATCAAAGTTAGACGGTAATAAGACGTTAAACTTTCAACAGGAAGAAGGCAGGAAGATTTACATCTTTACCATAGAAGGGGAAATTTCAATTAATCAGGATTTGATTTTAAAATCCCAGGATGCGGCCCGGATCACTGAAATTCATGACATTACGATTCAGGGGAATCAGGATAGTTTCTTTTTATTAATTGATTTGCCTGGGGGTGAATTTTAATGTTAATGATTCGTCACTCTATAGGAAGCCGATTGCTATGCCAAACTACTAATTACACGATTGAAAAGCAGGACGATTGTTGGCGAATCTCCTTACCTGTTGATAAAGAAACTGCTTTGACAGTTTTAAATTTTCAGGATGAATTAAACATATTTGAAGCAAGGGAAAAAGAAAAGACTTGGTATTACTCCTCTGATGCAAAAGTAAGTTTTAAACCCGAGGAAAAACTATTGGTAATCCTTGCAGATAATAAAACGGTCTATCCGATACAGTGATTACCCACTGGAATGAATATAAAAAGTGGGAAATGAACGATAACCCGAATAATGGACATACAAAAAAGTCCGTTATTCGGTTTTTTTGTATGTCCATTTTAGTGCAACCTGTTAATAATCAACACAATGATAGGAGTGTTGACTGATAATAAAGTTATTTAAAAACGTCCATTTTAAAGTTAGGCTGTGTTAAAGGTAAATGTTGATTTCACTCAATTTGAAAAATAGGCGGAGAAATTCCGTTTATTTCGGGAAATTCCCATATTTCCCTTAAAATAAGCGGAGTTTTTCCGGTTATACGCTCCAAAACGATGGCTTTTTGTCTTTTTGTGAACAGTTAGTCGGAATATCTCCGCTTATATCTGCTCCTTAAGCCTTCACTATCGACATTAGCCGGAAATTCTCCGCTTAAAAATTTTTCTACACGAAAATCAACAATGAATTATAAGAGAGTTTTTTCATAACAAAAAGGAAAACTAGGAAATAACTACTAAGAGTGTTTCATTGACAATAATACTAGATTAATATATTATTAATTAAAGATATCTTATTTAGAGATATTAAAACCTAAGATAAAAAGGAGATTTATATAAATGAATGTATTAGTAGTTAAAGCAAATAATCGTCCAGCTTCCGAAGCTGTTTCAAGTAAAATGTATGAAACTTTTATGGAAAACTTAGAAGGTGTAAATGTAACAACTTTTGATGTTTTCGCTGAAGATATGCCTTACTTTGGTCAAGATATATTCAACGCTTTTGGTAAATTAGAATCTGGCGAGGAAATGACTGATTTAGAAAAACGTCTTCTTGCAGCAAAACAAAAAGCAATGGATGCTCTTACAGCTGCTGACTTAGTTGTATTCGCATTCCCATTATGGAACTTAACAATTCCAGCACCATTACAAACGTTCATTGATTATGTATACCAAGCTGGTTTCACTTTCAAGTACGATGAAAATGGTCAAGCAGTCCAATTAATGACACATAAAAAAGCAATCATTCTAAGTGCTCGCGGCGGCGTTTACTCAACACCAGAAGCAGCACCAATGGAAATGTCTGCTACTTATATTAAAAACGTAGTTGGCCACGTATTCGGTATGGAAATCGTAGACGAAGTGATTATTGAAGGTCATGCTATGATGCCAGCTCAAGCTGAAACGATTATTGCTGAAGGTTTAGAAAAAGTAAAAGAAGTTGCAAAAAAATTAGCACCGGTAGCTGTTTAATTTTAATGAAATAAACAATAATAGATAAAACTAAAGGAGCTTGGATACCAAGCTCCTTTAGTTTATGTTTTGGACTAGAATGAAAGGGTGTTTATTGTGACCAACCATTTATATGACAAAGAAAATCTAAAAAATCTTAGTAAACTTAAAGAATTAGCGCCAGAGCAGCTGCAAGCTTTCTCTGAATTTAATAACGCAGTGATGAAAGAAGGCGTACTTAGTAAAAAGGAAAAAGAAATCATAGCGGTTGCCATTGCCCATGTAACAGAATGCCCTTATTGTATTGATTCACATACTCGTCGTGCAAAAGCAGAAGGAGCATCACTAGAAGAATTAGTGGAAGCAGTCTTTGTCGTAGCTGGTATAGAAGCTGGTGGAGTTGTAACTCATAGTACACATATACATAATGCGATGGACCCGGAAGCAGATGATTCCCTTTATCGACGATCAAATCTTAAAAATCTTATTCAATTAAATAAATTCGCCCCCGAGGGTTTTAGGAGTTATTCTGCTTTTAGTAGAACCGCGATGAAGGAAGGTACGTTGAGCGGAAAGTTTAAAGAAATCATTGCTGTGGCCGTTGCTCATGCAACTCAATGTCCATATTGTATAGATGTCCATACGAAAAATGCAATAAAGCTTGGAAGTACAAATGAGGAGCTTGGTGAAGCAGTACTGGTTACGTCCGCTTTGCTTGCCGGTGGAGCATATGCTCATCTTGCAAATTTAATTCAAAGCTATGGTGAATAACGAAAAGGTTTAAAAAATGAAATGAAAGACCTCTCTATGAAAAGTAGAGAGGTCTTTTAATCATAACCATTTATCTGCCCATTCCTCTAAAGTTTTGAGTGATCGGCCAAGTTCTGTACCCTTTTTTGTTAACGAATATTCGGTCCGTACCGGACGGTCTGCAATGACATTTCTTAACACAATTCCATTTTCCTCAAGCTCTTTCATCCGTTCATTTAATACTCTTTTACTTAAATCTGGTATAAAGGAATGAATTTCACTAAACCGTTTTGGCTCCTCCATTAATGTATGAATGATGAGGCCAATCCATTTCTTACCCATAATGTGATAGCACTCTTCAACTTTGCTGCATAATTTGTTTTCTGTATCCATCTATAAACACCCCTAAGGTTACTTGGTTATTATTAATAACTTTATTTTAATATTAGCAAAACCAAATATAAAAATAAAGTATTACTGGGACAAAATTACCAAATTAAATAGAATCTGTTCTTATTCGTTCACGAATTTGACACATATAAATTGATAGCTATATTTAAAAAAGTTAATATGGTTATATTAAGTTACCTAGTAACAAAAATACCATAGGGATTTTAATACTTGAGTAGATAAAACTAGGTTGTGTGGTGACAAGAAGAAGCAGATGCAGCCGCTACACAAGAAATGGAGTAGTAAGCATTTTTTCGCTTTTCCTAACTAAAGTGTGTTATTATTTTCCATAATATCAATTAGGAAAGGATGGACAGGATGTCAATCGAAAGTGTAAAAGCCCATTTCAGGCAATGGGACAAAGAACAAGATGTGATGGAATTTGACACTTCAAGTGCAACAGTGGATTTAGCAGCCGAAACAATTGGGGTTATCCCGGCCCGCATTGCAAAAACATTATCTTTTAGAGGTGAAGGGGAAAAAGCCCTTTTGATTGTCGCTGCCGGAGATGTGAAAATTGATAACAAGAAATTTCGTCATACCTTTGGGTTCAAGGCCAGAATGCTGACTCCGGAAGAAGTGCTGGAGCAGACCGGCCATGCAATCGGTGGAGTTTGCCCATTTGGATTACAAAATGAGCTAGATGTTTACTTAGATGTTTCAATGAAAAGGTTCGATACTCTTTTCCCAGCATGTGGCAGCGCCAATTCAGCGATTGAACTAACGAATGAGGAACTTTATCGTTATTCATATGCAAAAGAATGGGTAGATGTTTGTAAAGGTTGGAAAGAGTCTGAGCAAGAAGAGAAGGTTAGTTAAAAAGAGTATTATTTGCGAGGTATAATATGAAAGAAGAAAGACGTGAAGTGATCTACCGTCATGCTAAAAAATGGATTTTAGAGGCGGGAGAATTAATCCGCAAGAAAATAAATGATCCATTGATAGTTGAGACAAAATCAAATCCGAAGGATCTCGTTACAGCAATTGATAGAGAAACAGAATATTTTCTGGCAAAAAATATCAAGAGCACGTTCCCAGATCATTTTTTATTTAGTGAAGAAGGCTATGGCGAGGATTTAAAAACATTAGACGGCGTCGTCTGGATTGTGGATCCTATCGATGGCACGATGAATTTTGTAAAGCAAAAAAGAAATTTCGCTATCTCGATTGGGATTTTTGAAAACGGAATTGGTGAAATTGGTTTGGTCTATGATTGTATGGCTGGTAATCTTTACACAGCTTTGAGGGGCAATGGAGCGTATAAAAATGGTGAAAGATTACCTGATTTAGTCCCAAATCTTACGCTTGAAGAATCAATTCTTGATTTTAATCATTATTTGTTATGTGAAAATGAAGTAATTGATGAGCGTGTCATGCAATTGTTAGTGGAAAAAATTCGCGGAGCAAGATCGTATTGCTGTGCCGCTTTAGCACTTGCATATGTTGCAGAAGGGATTGTCGATGGTTATTTGACCAAGAAACTTGCGCCATGGGATATAGCAGGAGGAATGATTATTGCCAATGAAGTGGGGGCTGTTACAACCAAATTGGATGGGAATCCCGTCAATATGTTGATGAATGAAGCAACTTTAACATGCCATCCTGCTATCCAGAAAGAAATCATTCATGATTATTTGAAAAATGGGAAGAAGTAAATAGTAGATTTGTGGTGGGATTTTTCTTCCTATCATCATGACGCTATGAAATTAATTAAAAAAACTCGGATCTTGGGCTGTCTATAAGCACCCCAAGTGCGAGTTTTTTAGCTGATAGTAAAATATGAATTTTTCCAGCTTTATACTTTACTAATTCTAAAGAAAAACTAAATGGAAAACACCATTAATCTGTTCATTTTTCTAAAGAACTTAGGCAGCAAAAGCTCATCCGGACTGCCGGACAATGTGATCGGCTAGTCTTATAGCTAAAGCAGTATTTGAGAGAACTGGGCCCGCTGATGTTAGGCTAGGAAGGACACTATTATCGGCTATAAATAAACCTTCAACACCATGTACTTTACCATGACGGTTTGTCACCGAAGTAGCAGGATCTTCACCCATTCTACATGTACACGCTTCGTGCATGTCAGCACCAGGCGGCCTCACAGCCATAGTTTCCTCCATCAGAGTCACACCCATTGCATCTGCGGATTCTCGAATTCCTTTTGCTACTAGGTCTGCTGTTTGCCGGTCTTTGTTACTTAAAGAATACTGAACTTGCTGTAATGGTACACCAAATTCATCTTTTGCAGACGGATCAATAAATACTCTATTTTCAGCACGAGGTTCAACTCTACCGAAGGAAGCAAAGGCTATTATGAGCTGATCTTTTAATTCCTTATCTTCGAATTGCTGGTATGAAAAATATTGATCAGGCCCAAGAATTTGAATTTGATAAGGCGAATCGCTGGTCTCAAATTTCAAAATCGCTAAATTGCCAAGTTTATCAGAAAATTTTCTTCTACTAATTGTACCTACAGCAATAATCGAGACATGTCCGGTTAAATAATGACCTATTGCAGGCCCCTGAATTCCGGAATTGAGCAGTAAACGTGGAGTTTCTAAAGTACTCGCTGATACAATCACATTTTTTGCACGTATTGTGTGGGCTTTCTTGTCTGCTGTAAAGACTTCGACGCCAGATACTCTCCCATTTGATGTAAGTACGCGGGATGCATAAGCGTTTACCGCCAGGTCATAAGGCCGGTCGAACATGGCAGCCGCGAGTGCATTGATTGAACTATACCATGGATTTGAATGGACTTCTCCTTGCCGGGACGGTGTCATATCGAAAGCGAGCGGCATATCATCTGCTTCTAGAATACCTTCGCCATGAAGCTGTTTCATAAGTTTATTTTGCATCGATGAACCTTTTGCATAGTCCCTTGTAACATGTAATAATTTCTCTGCCATGCCATAATAGACATTTAATTCCCTGCGATGTATCGGCCATTTATTCAGTTCAGATTGAATAGGCCTAGGAGTCGCCGCATTCCAAAATAAGGACCTCCCACCAAGGGCATATACCATGGTCGCTCCGGAAAATTGTGGCAAGCGCTTGCCAAGTGGGGTTGAATTGTCAGGAAGCAGCTGGTCTCTTTCGGTACTAGAATTTTGGGTAGGAATATTGAGCGCGTGTGAATGGAATAGTTTATCTCCCTTCTCAATAATCCCAATTTTTTTTGCCCCTTGATTTTTCCAAAGTTCACACAATCGGTATAGTGCTGCTCCCCCTCCTGGCCCTGATCCTACGATAAGGACATCGTAATCAGTCTTGGCCATTTCTTCCACCGTTTTTGTTGGGATCCAATTCCCCTTATACTTAACGACCAAAATCATCCCTCCTCTGTACATGAACTTTATTCCATTTTAAAGATATGAAGTACAGCTAGGACAATATGTTAGGGTTTGTCATAATTATCAAAAAGCAGCGTAACCCCCCTATAAAATGGGTGTGACTCACTTTTTTACCTTACTTATTCTATGAAGAGAGGGGAAGAGCAAAGTGTATTTACTTCTATTCACCATGATTTATTGTTTAATAACACAGATTGTGAATATAGACTATGGACCTGCCATGGGAATTTATTTAATAGTTTTAGGCATTGTCAAAGGATTTTTAAGCGATGGAATTAAAGATGTCTTTAATTTCAACAAAACGAAGTACTTGTACGAAAAAAACGGATTTAAAGACTCTTTAATGGAGCTGTTGTCTTTAATGTTAATTTTTGTTAATTCTTATTTAATCGATTATGAACCCTTCTCTCTTTTCGAATTTGCTTATTTGTTTGCTGTCCTTGCATTTGTATACCGTTTTGTATTTTGGGGGATAACACGAATAATTAGGGAGATAATCTAATCCTATTAAGCTAATTGGTGTGTTAGCGTAAGTTCGGGGCTGTCATTTTGGCAGCTCTTTTTATTGTTGATTAAAACTCCTTTACTCGAATCAGGGATATAAACCACTATCCATTTCTTGCACCAATTGACAAGTGTGTTCATACCGTATATAATCGTTATTAACAGTTAAGTTAATGGGAAAATGTAGGTGTTTAGATGAATATCATCATTTCTAACAGTAATGATCAGCCAATTTATAACCAAATCAAAGAACAGATTAAGGAGCAGATTTTGCGGGGAGATCTGGCAGAGAAAACGCCCCTGCCTTCTATCCGCAAACTAGCAAAGGATTTACAAATCAGTGTAATTACAACAAAAAGGGCGTACGATGAATTGGAAAAGGAAGGGTTTATTGAAACCTTTCCTGGAAAAGGTTCCTTTGTTGCATCCCAAAATCACGAGTTGCTAAAAGAAAAACAACTAAAGCTAATTGAAGAGAAGTTAAGTGAAATTATCGAACATAGCAAGGCTTTTAATATTAGTGGGGATGAATTAATTCAAATACTTAAGCTGCTGTACGAGGAGTGATCAAAATATGGAAAATATCATGGAAGTAAACGGTGTCTCCAAGAGGCTCAAAGATTTTCAACTGAGCAATATTTCATTTGATTTCAAAAAAGGCTATATTATGGGATTGATTGGTCCAAACGGAGCTGGAAAAAGCACGTTGATTCGCTGCTTGATGGACTTAGCCAAGATCGATTCAGGGGAAATAAACTTGTTTGGAATGACGCACAGGGAAAACACGAAAGAAATTAAGCAACGAATTGGCTTCGTTTATGATGAAAGTCATTTTTATGAAGAGTTTTCGCTGGAGAAAAACAAGCGGATTTTTGCGCCTTTTTATAATAACTGGGATGACGAAACATTTTATACCTATACAAAAAAATTTGATCTGCCACTAAAGAAGAAAGTTAAACAATTATCGAAAGGTATGAAAATGAAGTTTGCAATCGCGATTGCTCTGGCCCATCATCCCGAACTGATTATTTTGGATGAACCGACGGCTGGTCTTGACCCCATTTTCAGAAGAGAATTGCTTGATATTCTCCTTGAAGTCATCCAGGACGAAAAGAAATCGGTTTTCTTTTCGACCCATATTACGACTGATTTAGAGCAGGTTGCTGATTTCATAACGTTTATTAATAATGGAGAAATCATTTTTAGTAAGGAAAAGGAAGCTATTTTTGAAGATTATCTGATTGTGAAGGGACCTAGAGAACTTGCCGAGAAGATCCAAAGCCTCAATCCAGTGGGTATGAGAAAAAGCGATGTAAGTATTGAAGCGCTCATTACCGACGTACGTAATGCTAAGCCCTTACTTCCCGAAGGCGTCCATGTCGAGCGACCTACGCTCGAAGACATCATGTATTACACGGTAAAGGGGATTACCTTATGAAGCAGTTACTGTTAAAAGATCTACAAACGCAAAGGTTATTTGGTTATCTATTTCCATTGTTATTTATTATGCCTTTTTATGTGAGTTCTTTAAATAGTGTTAACTATATCGTTATTTATGTTACGTATGTTTCCATTTGGCTTTCTGTATATTCCAACTTTGGCGCGGCTGCTTCAAACAGACAGGGGCTAAAGCTGATATTGAGCCTTCCGGTTACAAGAAAAAACCTAATTCAAGCGAAATACTATGCTGCATTCATGTGGTGGGGGATTAGCCTAATCAGTTACGGTACGATTGCTTTTCTTATTTTTATATGGACAAATAATACTCTTGGTTGGGGAACGATCGTTAGTTTGGTCTTATCGCTTTGTTCATCCTTCATCATCATCTCTGTCTTCTATCCTCTATATTTTGTATTTGGTTATCAAGTGGCGGCAGGAATCACGATGGGTATTCCCGCGTTGGCTTTTTTCGGGATAACTTTCTCGACGGTAATGTATGACGAAAATGACAGGATTTTACAGTTAGATCAATTTCTTACGGAGAATCTTTTGTTCTACTTATTATTTATTCTTGTGAGCATGATGATTACAATCGCTTCTTATAAGTTGTCAGTTGTTATTTTTGAGAAAAAGGATTTGTAAGGGGGACTAACATATGCTTAATGTAATAAAGATGAACATAAGGAGTATCCAAATTTGGGAAGTGATGATGATCACCCCAGCAATGTTTTTCCTTGCATTTATAGCAAGCCCGAATTTCATTCATCCTTATTATATGTGGATATTTTATTTAACATTTGGCCTAACTAGAATTTCCATCGATCCTAAAAAACACGAAAAAGTAAAGCGGACCATCTTTAGCTTACCCATTACGAAGAACGAATATATTAGGGCAATATATCTTCTTGTGGTTATCTGGTTTTTCTTCGCAACGATAGTTACAACATTCCTTGCCTTTATTATGGATCAAGGAATGGGATTTTTTACATTTGAATTATTGATGACCATATTTTTTCTGTTCCTATTTTTTAGCGCGATTTATTTGCCGGTTGGAATATTTTTTAAACAAGCAGGAATGATTATTCCCGTTGCCTTGATCATTTTCATCATCACCATTCGGGAGACATCAGGGTTCTTAGAGATCCATTTTCACCCGAGTTTATTCATTTCGGTTATCTTATTCGGTTTATCGTACTATCTTTCAACAAAGATCCTGAAGGGTAAAGAAATATCGTAAAATGGGCAAACGGGCGCCATTCTTTAATTAGAAAGCGTCCTTTGGGTATTTAATGGAATAAGACTAATTAACTAGGTTTCTTCTTAGTGTAATTTTCTAAGGTAATCTCAATCACTGCGATTATAGACGCTGCTATAACTTGGGTTACCATGCTAATATGAATTGATTGCATCAAGAGATTTAAAAAAGAAATTATGGACCAATTGACTAAAAAGTTTATCAAAAACTCAACTAACATAGTAGCAATATTATTAATAGAAAATGCTGAAACCAATATCATTAAGGCTTTTATCACAATCTCACCAATTAAACCAAGAAGAAAATAAAAGATTACAAATAGAAATAAAGAGTATAAAGACTCGTATTCCACTCCCAATAAATTAAAAACACCTAAAATACCAAAATAATAGATACCAAATACAAACGCAATTGGAAAAATAATTAATACTGAAATAACAGTCACGATCAAAAACTTCTTACCTACTGTTTCTTCTTTAAACGACTTATCCTCACTGTCCAAAATTATACACTCCTAAAAAATATAGATATTTCCATATTAACACTTATTTACCTTTTAGTACGAAAGGTTAGGTCTTGATAATTTTTTAAGGTTAACTTATGCTAGGCTTCTTTTTTTTGAAAAAAAGAAGATCTTAAAAACTTCCTAAACGGATACATCGTCTAATTATAGGAAGGAGTGAAAGAAGTGGAAGAATTGAGTATACATGGATTTTTATCAGAGGATAAAGAACTCTTAATGGATGAGATTATGCATCAATATGGACAAGAGATCTTACAGCTGACATATTCCTATGTGAATAATAGAGCGATTGCGGAGGATTTAACGCAGGATATCTTCGTTAAATGCTATAAAGGCCTCCATACATATAGTGGGAAATCTAAATTAAGAACATGGCTGTGGCGGATTGCCATCAATCATTGCAAGGATTTTCACAGAAGCTGGTACAACAGGAATGTCGTGATAGCGGGTGAAGAGTTACCTAGTAATGGTACCAAAAGAGAACTAGTAGAGCAGGCAGTGATTCAAAAGGAAGATGATGATGAATTAATAACGGCGATTATGACACTTCCGATTAAATATCGGGAAGTGATCTATCTCTTTTATTATGAAGAACTGCCGCTCAAAGAAATCGCACTGGTAATTGATGCAGGGGTGAATACCGTTAAAACCAGACTAAGACGGGCCAAAGAACTTCTGAAAGCAGAATTGGAGGAATAGGTGTGGAGGAACGTTTAAAGAATTTAAAGAAAGAAATGGATAAAAGGACATTCGATGGCTTGAGTTTTTCAGAGCAGCACCAAAAGGCAATACGAAAAAAAATAAGCCAATTGGAAGTAAGCGATGAGGAAATTTTGTTAGCCGTTATGCAGCTTCTTGTTCAAGAAAAAACAGGGCATGAATTAACCGGGCTTCTTCGAGGGCGGGGGATTCAAAAATTTGAAAATAATGAAGGTTTCTTGTATACCTTGTTACATCGCTTAGAGCATTCTGGCTGCATCGAAACTAAATGGGATAAAACTGGAGCCAAATATTATTGGTTAAAAGATAAAGGTAGGAAGTTATTAAACAAAGCCGAACAAAAGCGAACAAAACGACGATTTGTATTTAAGGAATTATTTGAGGGGTGAGCGATCATTGACGAATAATAAAAAACAGATTTTCTTAAATGAGGTCACTGACCAAATACGGTCAAAGGAAGCCAAAAATTATGTGGCGAACGAATTAAATTATCATTTAAAGGAAGCAAAAAGGATATGGGTGGAGAAAGGATTACCCGAGGGTGAGGCGGAAGAAAAAGCGGTCGAGCAAATGGGCAGTCCGACCAAACTGGGTATCCAGATGAATAAGCTTCATCGCCCAAAGGTGGATTGGTGGCTGGTTATTCTATTAGCCGTCGCTTTAGGACTTAGTTTCTTACCTATGATATCTCTGGGTTATATGGAAAGTCGTCACTTTTTAATTTTTAAGATACTTATAGTCATTGTTGGGATTGCTGCAGTGGCCATCTTGATGTTGATTGATTATCGAAAATGGGAAAAACATGGTTGGTTGTTTTATATATTGGGTATTTTCTTGCTGCTTATCTTACAATTCCCAAATGTCGTAATTAATGGTCTGCCGCTTTTTAAGCTTGGACCTGTTACCATCGAAAGCATGATGGCTGTACCGCTATTTTTTCTTGCATGGGCGGCGTTTTTTAATAATGAAAAGTTTAAAATTTGGCAGTTTGTTCTATTGCTTTGTATCCCAATGTTTTTATTCTTTTCATTACGGAGTATACCCATATCTTATATTTACTTTGTGATGGTATTTATAATGCTTTGGTGGAGTAAATTCAGCAGGAAAGTGATTATAACAATCTCGACGGCAATAGTGGGATCAATCGTACTTGCTAGTTTTCTCGTTTGGCAATTGGTACAACCATATCAGATGGTAAGAATTCTTGCCTTTTTGGACCCAGAAAACTATGCTGATGGTGCTGGATTCACCATTCTAAAGATCCAGGAATTCCTGTCAAAAGCTGGGTGGTTTGGAAGTACTACATCGGGGGAGTTTATTCCTGAAGCACATACAAATTTGGTTTTTGTGAGCTTTACCTATTACTATGGCTGGCTTTTTGCGATCGTACTAGTGGCAATCCTATCCCTTTTTGTGGCTAGAATGGTGGTTATCCTTCCAAAGGTAAAGGATTCCTATGGAAGGCTTCTTCTGATTGGCGGATTGGCCCTTTATGGTGTGCAGCTAGTTAGCAATATTGGTATGGCTTTGGGATTATTCCCATTAACATCGATGTCTTTGCCATTCATGAGTTACGGTTTGATGCCAACGGTTCTGAATGCCGTGATCATAGGTGTTGTGTTAAGTGTTTATCGCCGTAAAGATTTGGTATGTGTACGTTAGCTGAACATAGAAGGAACTCTGACAACAGCCTAATCCTGTTAACCAGAGTTCTTTTCCTTGTCAAAGCACGCTTTTTTAGAAGGTATGATATAATTAACTTGTAAAAGCTTGAAAAAATCATACGGATTGCTGAAAATATGACAGGGGGCTAAATGATATGGATATTGAACTTTTTATGCCAACCGAACTTTCAATAAAAGATAAAAATAGGACCATTAAAGGGAAGGTCGTTCGTGCCGCCATATTTGCAAAAAGCAAGGTAGTAGATGTTGTAACTGAGGACCACGATAGCTATTATTTCATTTACTATAAAAATTCCCTTGTTTATGGTAACAAGCTTGAAAAGGTGGAGAATGGCACATTTATCAACAAGGCTTTTAACGAAGGCTTGGTTATCAACGCTCCACATCCATTAGTAACTGCATTAATCCCCAATCTATCACTTTCAATTCCGAATAAAAATAAACTCTTCTCCCAGCTCGAAACTCATCATTCTCTCGAGGAAATCGCCTATATCGCCACCACACTTGACTCATTTTTTGAAAAAGATCAGCTAATTAAGATCATTGACAATTTCTATTTTCACTTTAGAAGAAACGGCAGTTTTATGAAGTCTTTTCAGGTCATTCAAATTTTACATGATTTTTCTCCAGTCTTGAAATCAGCGCAGGAACGATTAAACTTACATGATTTCCACAAGTACCGCGATTTTTATCAAACCTCACATTTACCTTCCATCCTTGACAAAGATCCACTTTTTGTTGAAATACAATGCTTCAAGGATCGATTTAATCCTGAAAAAAGAATCATTTTAGAAGATATCTTAAGTAAGCAAGATAGTCTAGTTGAGTTATTACTTTGGTTAGAAGATGCAGCAAGGCTTCAGAAAGTTCAATCCATTAAAAAGTACACGGCTAGTGCATTACGATTTGTCACGATGGAGGAATGGGTGCAAATCTTAGCCCAGGTAAAAATCAATCCATTTCTGGAGTTACCTGAATCAAAAGGGATATTGGAAAAAATGATTAAAAATGGTCATTATGAACGGGCAGCCTTGACTTTGTTGAACTTTATAGCTGATCTACCGGCATCTTATGATGAAATTCTAAGTAAAATATGGAGAAATTCCGATTCTAGATTTGTCATTGCGCACTTAGAAGAATTCATTTCATTGCTAAAACAGTTGCCAGAGGGTGAAACGCCAAAGGAATTAGATCAAAAGATTTTTCAAATTGTGGTAGTCCTGCTCGAAAGGCATGGACTAAAATCCGTATACGAAAAACTGTTACCTATTCAAAACTTTAATTTAGACGTCATTAGAAAAATCGGTAAAATGGTTGAATTGCTAGAGGATCCTGATCGGATGATGGAGTTAGGCGATTATTATGCGGAATTTAAACAGTATGATCAGGCCATCGATTGCTTCTTCTGGGAAATGGAGCTCCAGCCCCTGAATCCTTCGCCTGTTTGGAAAATCAGTAAAATGTATCAATTTAAAGGAATGGTGAAGGAAGCAGTGACCTATCAAAAAATTTATGAGCAATTGAAAGATCATCAAGAAATTAGTTAACCAAAGAGAGGAAGAAATCAACTTGATTTCTCCCTCTCTTTTTCTTATTTTAATGGGATCCAAATTTCAGAATAGTAGTCTGGGCTTGATGGATTTCCGTTTGTATATACTTCCAAGTCAGGGGTACCCGCATGCTTGTATTGACTGGATGGAAACCATTCTGAGAATATTTGTTTCCATGCGGTTTGCATCGCATCAGGCATGGCTCCGTGAACTTCAAAAACTCCCCACTTGGAAGCAGGGATCTTTAGCTCCAAAAGACCTTCAGGTGTGTTGCCGGTATGATCTGTTGCAATCCAGTAATCCATTAATTGAGATTGTGAATCTCGTTTATCCACACATACGCCAAGTACCCCTTTAATTTGGCCAGTATTCAATTGGAATAATAAATCGTTGGTTCCATCTGCATGAACATCATTCCACATTTTTGGTATCTCAACTTGATTTTGTCCATTGACGCATGAAAACTCACGCTTTACACCAACGATTTTAAAGCTTTCTTTTTCGATAATTTTGTAGTTCATCGGTTCTGCTCCTTTCAACTTTAGCTGAATTCTTATTTGTAATTCTATCTTATTTTCTGCTTTGTTTTAACAAATTTCCTATAATTATGGATTAGACTAATCAACATGTGTTGCTAATTCTGGTCGAGAGGCTGTAAAGTTCTAGAGGAAATTCTTACCATGGTGACACTGCAGGTTATGAGGAACCAAGGATTCATGGTAAAATGGTAAGATGACTACAAATAACGTGTATGAATAAAGCTACACGGTAGTGAAAAATTAATTTTATCATAAAAAGTGAGTTGAAACCTATGAATAAAGAGTCCATATATGGATTAACTATAGAGCAATTGACTGCATGGCTTTTAGATCATGGTCATAAAAAGTCTAGGGCATCACAAGTCTGGGATTGGCTTTATCGCAAGCGTGTCACAAATTTCGCTGACATGACCGGTTTGAATCAAGACTGTGTGCAATTACTAGAAGAACACTTTTCCATCCAAACCTTATCCCAGCATATAAAGCAGGAATCAGCGGATGGAACCATAAAGTTTTTATTTAAATTACAGGATGGTAATTTAATTGAAACGGTGATGATGAGACATAAATATGGTCTATCAGTTTGTGTCACCACCCAAGTAGGCTGTAACATCGGCTGCAGTTTTTGTGCGAGTGGATTATTAGCGAAAAGCAGGGATTTATCAAGTGGGGAAATTGTCGAGCAGATTATGAATGTTCAACTTCATCTCGATCAAATGGGTCAAGGCGAAACCGTGAGTCATGTTGTGGTAATGGGAATTGGTGAACCATTCGATAATTTTGAAAATCTGTTAAACTTTTTAAAGGTAATCATCGATCATAAAGGACTTGCGATTGCTGCTAGACGCATTACCGTATCAACCAGCGGTCTTGCCAACAAAATTTATGAATTTACTGATACCCAATTGCAGGTAAACTTGGCCATTTCCTTGCATGCGCCAAATAATGAACTGCGGACGCGGATTATGAAAATAAACCGCGCGATTCCGATTGAAAAGCTAATGGAATCGATGAAGTACTATGTAGAAAAAACAAACCGTAGAATTACTATTGAATATATTCTCTTGAAGGATGTCAATGATCATAAGGAGGAAGCCGAGCAACTTGGTGATCTTCTAAGTGATCTGAGTCCACAAGTTTATGTTAATTTAATTCCCTATAATCCTGTAGATGAACATAGTCAATATCAAAGAAGTGAGCATGAATCGGTCCTGACTTTTTATGATACCTTGAAAAAGCGGGGGATCAATTGCAAAATCCGCCAAGAACATGGGACCGATATTGATGCCGCGTGCGGACAGTTAAGAAGCAAACAAATTAAAAAGGCAGAAGCCCACTAATTATTTTTGATCCCTAGAACAAACATCCAATGAAAAGAAGCAGAAAAAACGAGGTGCCTAATCTCCAATGCAAATGCATGGGAAGATTTGGTGCCTCTTTTGGATTTTGGCCTCATGCTCTTCTTTTTTTAACGTTTCATTTATTGATTGATAAATTGCACCGGAAGGGAATATGAGGGATGCCTTTTCATTTAATGCTGCTATAGGCATGTTGAATAGAGATTCAGATAACGATTACTAAAAAAGAATTTGTTAATACTAAAATTTAATAAAAAAAACCTAGGATAACCGATTATTGGTTATCTTAGGTTATGTTAGAAAAGGGTAACGAAAGTCGGCTAAGAATAGAGGGCTACACCCACCAACCCGGATAGCAAAATAACATAGACAGGATTCCAACGTAGTTTTAGTAAGGCGAATAAGGATAGGAAAAAAATGAAGAATATGCTTATGGATCGAAATGATATATGTACACTAAGCATGTGATTGTTTAGTGCAAATTTAATTGCCGCAAAAATGATTAAACTAATAATGATAGGCTTTAGTCCATAAAACATACGTTCAACTACTGGATTATGGTGAAGTTTGCTAAAAAAGGCTGCTACTGTGATGACCAAGATAAGAGAAGGAAGCAAAATAGCAAAGGCAGATACACTGGCCCCACCTATGCCTGCCGCTGAATATCCTATTAGAATTGCACTATTCACAGCAACAGGACCGGGTGACATTCCGGCAATCGCGATCATATTGGTCAACTGTTCTGCAGGCATCCAGCCGTATGCCGTCACGGCGGTTTCAATAATAGGGATCATCGCATAGCCCCCACCGAAGGAGACAAAGCCCATTAAAAAAAATGTTTGAAAAAGTTCCCACAATACCATTCCGATAAACCTCCTAGCGCTTAAATACCAGAACCCATGTAATAATCGGGGTTAGTAGTTGGATCTTCTGCCTTACTTGTTTTCATTTTAATCGTGTAGCCTAATTTTCTTTTAATTGGGATTGCGATTAATCCAGCAATGGCTCCAAAAATAATGGCAACAATGGGATGGATAAAAAAAAGTGCTGGGACACCGACCACCATAATGAAGAATGTAGTCGTGTCGTAAATGGCGGTTTGGCCTATTTTAATTGCAGCATACACAATGATCGCTACAATGGTAACTCGTATTGACACAAACGCAGCTTCTAATTTTGGATTATCATGAACGAAAAAATAGGAAGCCCCTAGTAATAGGACAATGATAAATGTAGGCAGCGAAACCCCAATCATAGCGGCTAGTGCCCCTCTAATCCCGCTAATTCTGTGTCCAATAAATGTTGCTGAATTTACCGCAACCGCTCCTGGAACGGTTTGAGATAAAGCAATTACTTCAGTAATGTCTTCATGTGTTAACCATTTTCTCTTTTCTACTATTTCTTTTACCATTAATGGAATCATGGCAAAGCCACCACCAAAGGTTACCGGACTAATCTTAAAAAAAGTCCAAAAAATTTGAAACAGCAATTTCCATTGCACTTTCATAAAAATCCTTCTTTCCAAAAAGAACTAAAAAGCATACTTCCACTCAACCTATGAATCTAGCATCATACTAAAAGTACCAAAAGAACGACGTTGGGTAAATGGCAACAATTGTAAAATAAAAGCTGCCGTAATGGCAGCCAGCTGAATTTGTGATTGCATTATTCGCTACTACTACTTTTTAGTGCCTGGATCCTGAATTGAAACATTCTTTGGACGTTCTGGATAGGATGCCTTACCTGAATCATCTGGACCAGTAAGCTGGTTCCTTTCATTTAGAACTTTCCCTGTATATTCGATAGGATTATTTTTTGACATTTTTTCCACCTCCAAGTAATAGTATGCTTGAAAAGCAAATGACCATTCATTGAGCATATGTGAGAGACAGACGTCGGTAGAAGCAATGTCAGCACCATTTTGCGATGATAACCACTTTCCCCTAATTTTCGAAGGGGTTTGGTCATCATCCCGCTTATGATAACCACTTTCCCCTAATTTCCGAAGGGGTTTGGTCATCCTCCCGCTTATGATAACCATTTCCCCCGAATTTCCGAAGGGATTTGGTCATCATCACACTTATGATAACCACTTTCCCCTGATTTTTGGAAGGGAAATGGTCATCATCCCGCTCATGATAACCACTTTCCCCTTATTTTCGAAGGGAAATGGTCATCATTCCGCTTATGATAACCACTTTCCCCTTATTTTCGAAGGGACTTGGTCATCATCACACTTATGATAACCACTTTCCCCGAATTTTCGAATGGGTTTGGTCATCATCCCGCTTATGATGACCACTTTCCCCGAATTTTCGAATGGGTTTGGTCATCATCCCGCTCATGATAACCCCTTTCCCCTTATTTTCGAAGGGAAATGGTCATCATTCCGCTCATGATAACCCCTTTCCCCTGATTTTCGAAGGGATTTGGTCATCATCCCGCTTATGATAACCATTTCCCCCGAATTTCCGAAGGGACTTGGTCATCCTCCCGCTTATGATAACCATTTCCCCTGATTACCGAAGGGATTTGGGATTCAACGGCCAAATAAATAAAACTCACCAATCGGCGAGTTTTTGCATGCTAATAGAACAATTTTTATGTCAAAAATTTACTCATTTCGTTTTTTTAGTACAGATTATTTTTTAGAATTATCAACCAAAAAATAAATCAAGGATATTGGATGTTTTGGATGATTTTTTATTATAGAATTCGGAATAACCGCATTTTTTACAAAAGACAACGATAAACGTATTATGCTGGATATCAAGTATTTTCGATATGCCTGTTCCAGTCATCGCCACTTCTTTTTGCCCAGTATCTCTAGCGCCGCATTTTATACAACCTTTTTCGCTCATTATTATCCCTCCAGTTAAAGACTCCTCGATATACTTACGGAAGAGGATTCAAAAGGTTTCAAAATAATCAAATACTAAAGCTTGTCGCCACTTCAGAAAAAAGGTAAAATTCAATAAAACTAGGAAAGAGGGATGTACACGTGCAATTTGATATTTCAATGCTAGGTATGGGGTATTTTAGCCTGGAGGCTGCCGCAGTTGATAAGAGCCCAAGTGAAATGGTTATCACTGACAAGAATGAGGAAACTTATTATATTGTATCAAGGGAAGTTTTCGAAGCTGGTCCCCAACAAGAAGGATATAAAATCAGCGTTAATGAAGGAGAGTAAATAGTTATTCTATAAGCAAGATGCTTGGTGATCCTAACACGTTAGGCATCGCTTGCCTTGTTTCGTTAAGGGTCAGAATAGTCGAACAAGCTAATTAATTCTGCATCTAGCAATTGACTAAGCCATTTATTTAGGCTAAGATATTTTCAATTAATACGGCATAAACGGCTATGAAGAGAAGAGTAATTTTGATTAATTATTTCCAGAGAGCTCCGGTAGGTGGGAAGGAGTAATAATGATCCTAATGAAAAAAGGCTCGGAGCTTCGCACGGATCTAAGAGCGTTCTTAGTGATACTGCGACGGGATCTCCCGTTAAAGAGATAGGGTATCATCAATTATTAAAAAATTGCCGTACCCGAAGAGGTTGATATGGTGACATATCAATAAACTGGGGTGGTACCGCGGAGCTATAAACTCTCGTCCTCAAGATGAATAATCTTGGGGGTGGGAGTTTTTTTGTTGTTTTGAAGTAGTAAAGAAATCCAAATAGATGACTGGAGTGAAAAGTATGAGTAATGAACAAAGAGAGCTTAGAATAGAGAAATTAGAGACATTAAAATTGCAGGGGATTCCAGTATATCCTGAAAGGTTTTCAACAAATTATGAACTTTTTGAAGCCTCTCAACTGGAAGACGGAACTTCTGGAGTTCGAGTTGCCGGAAGAATTATGAGTATAAGAAACTTCAGCAAATTAAGCTTTATTACCATTTCAAACATACAAGGAAGCTTACAACTTCTTTTGAAAAAGGATGAGATTGGCGAGGAACCTTTTAATCAATTTCATAATTTAGTGGATATTGGTGATTTTATCGGTGCGGAAGGGAGTATGTATTCGACTAAAACGAATGAGAAAACACTTCGAATCGAAAGCTTTGTGTTTCTTGGGAAGGCGTTGCGGACTCTTCCAGAAAAATGGCACGGTTTAAGTAATGTTGAACTTCGATATAGACAGCGATATTTAGATTTAATGATGACAAAAGACACACAAAGTCGTTTACTAGCCAGAACCAAAATGGCACGTGCCATTCGCAGATTCTTTGAGGACCAGGAATTCTTAGAAGTAGAAACACCAGTTTTACAGCATACTTCATCGGGGGCTATAGCTAAACCGTTTAGAACTTATCATAACTCCTTAGATACTGAATTAAATTTACGAATCGCACCGGAAACCTATTTAAAAAGGTTAATTGTAGGTGGTTTTACCAAAGTATTTGAATTTGCAAAGTGTTTTAGAAACGAGGGGATTAGTCCTCAGCACCTTCAAGAATTTACAATGGTTGAAGGGTATGCAGCCTACTGGAATTATCAGGATACAATGAAATTAATGCGGGAAATGGTTCTGTTTGTTCTCGATCAAACCTTTCATACAACTACCATCACCATCCAGGGTCAAACGATAAACTTCTCACAAGAATGGGACATTACCTCTTTCAGGGATTTAATCTTAAAAGACACAGGGATTGATATAGACCTTTATCCTGATGTTAAAGATTTATATCAAGAAACGTTGAGGAAAAATATCAACTTAGAACATTCCGACATTGAATCTTTAGGGAGAGGTAATTTTATTGATCTTCTTTACAAGAAAATGTGTCGACCACAACTAGTTAAACCGACATTTTTAATCAAGCACCCGATAGATTTATCCCCATTAGCTAGAGCCAATGATCAAAATCCTGCTCTTACAGACAGGTTCCAATTAGTGGTCAATGGTGCGGAAATCATCAATGCCTATTCGGAACTGGTTGACCCGCTTGAACAAAGAAGAAGATTGGAGACCCAAGCCCAGCTTAAAAGTAATGGAGATTTAGAAGCTATGGAGATGGATGAAGATTATCTGACAGCTATGGAATATGGAATGCCACCCATTTCTGGATGGGGATTTGGCATTGAACGCTTATTAATGGTACTAACGAATAGTGATTCAATTAAGGATTGTGTTTTATTTCCATTAACTAAAAAACTATAGTGGACCCCCATTAATAGTTTTCAATATATAGGTGGTGGACTGTAACCCTAGTTACCATCTATATATTGAACAATAAAGTTTTTAGGGATCAGTTCCTTCTTCAACTACCTGTAGCTTGAGCTATACAAAGGGTTGCTCTCGGTAGCAGTTTTCTTATTGAACTAAACTGGGCCACTTTAGTTCAATAAAGAGGTTTTTTTGGCAGGTTAATGAAATAGTAACAGTAAAGTCCTTGAATAGATGGGATCGATCGCTGTGGCGATCTTTTTTTATTTGAACGAAATGGTCAGGTTAGTTGAAGAAAAAGCATGCCTCAATTTGAATTTTTTTTTATGTAATGTCATTATTAAATTAAATTAAATTAAATTCACCTTATGTATATTCATTAAAATTAATTAATGTAGGCTTTAATGAAGTGACTAAAGGAGATGATTTTTAAAGGAAAAAGTTACACCATTCTTAATGCTTCAAGCCTTAGGTGTTTTCAATAATAAAAGTGTATACACTACTGTTATTTATAGGAGGACAGATCCATGAATACACGGGAAATCAAGGTCCAAAAACAAGGCTGGATTCCTAAGAAGGAACGTATATGGGTAATAGTGGCGATTATTATCGGTGCTTCGATAATGCTTTGGGAAATTAAGGGACTATTACAGCTTTCATTAACCACTCTGCACAGCAAGCAGTTCGAACATACATTTAAAGGTTTTGGCTCCAATGCAAGACTTGCCTTATTTTTTGTACTTGCTTATTATGTGCTTCTTCGTGTTATTAGGCTTCGTAAATTGAAAGGTCAAGCCAAGGTGAAAAAATGGTTGTCCACTTTGCTGCGCTTTACCCGAAAATGGCATACTCCAGCAGCGATTATCGCCATCGCTTTTATTATCGTTCATACGGTAGCTGTCTTTATGTACGGCTTCAAATTTGATTTTAGTAATATAAGTGGATTGCTTTCCTTGCTAGTCCTACTTCCAGTTCCTATATCAGGACTATTTCGATATCAGCGGATGGACCGGAAGTGGCATTTGCGGTCTGGCGTTGCTTTTGCAATTCTATTTTTAATTCATTCTTTTTTATGAGTATCCCCCTAGCTAAAGCTAGGGGGTAATTAGCATTACTCCCAAAATTAAACTTTTTTTATTCGTAGAATATCTGATATAGTAGTCTTTGAGAAAGGAATGAAGACTATACAATGAAATGTTATTCAATAGATTTAGACGGTACGCTATTAAATTCTGAACATGAAATTTCAGAGGTAAACTTACAAACCATCAATGAATTGCATGAGCAAGGTCATGCGGTTATTTTAAACACAGGGCGGGCTTATGCCGATGTTGTTAAAATAAACGCATTACAAAATTTAGAGATTCCTATTTTTTGTGTGAACGGTTCTGTTTTATTTTCAAAATCTAAAGAACTTTTGTATGAAGCGACCATTCCGCTCTCCACCTATAAAGAAATTTTTCCGATCCTAAGGGACCTAGGTGTAGGAATTCTCGTCTATACCAATTATGGAGGCTTTCCATCCACTTTACCACCGCTGCATAAAAAAACTAAAGAAGAACTCAATACTCTTTTTCAAAAATTTAACTATGATGAAATTCTTGAAAAAGATCAGTTGAAAATCTATAAATTAATCGCTTTAACTCACCATGATGAATTAGAAAAAGTCGAAGAGGTTAAGAACGCTCTTGAGGGTAAGTTTGATATTTCAATGGCATCTTCATTCCCTAATAATGTAGAAATCACTTCTAACGAAGCGCATAAAGGAAAAGCATTATTGCGATACCAGAAAATGATGAATCTTGATTTTGAAGAGATTATTGCTTTTGGGGACGGCGGAAATGATCTTGCTATGTTCGAGGTGGCAACGACTTCTGTTGCTATGGCAAATGCACCGCTCCATGTGCAGGAGAAAGCTAACATCATTACAAAGTCAAATGATGAAGATGGATTTGCCCATGCGGTCCGTCATTTGCTAAATCTTCAAACAGAAGCAATCGTAAAATAAAAGGCTGTGTTAAGGGTTATTGTTGATTTTATAGCCTGTTGTTTTGCGCGGAAGGCACGAGACTCCTGCGGGACTAGCAGGTCAGGGTGAGACCCCGCAGGCGCGCAGCGGCGAGGAGGCTCACCGACCGCCCGCGGAAAGCGAAGTGCCTCGTGACAGGCAAAGAACGCCTGTCCCTGCGGTGATTATTCAATGAAGCTTTCCTTAGTGGAGCGCAAATCAACAGTCTTGTTTAACACAGCCAAATAAAAAAAGCCCAATTTCCGATTAATTTAAGGAAATTGGGCTTTTATCCTTTAACTGGTTACGGGCTTTTTCAAGAATCCCATTAATAATGCAGAAACAATTGCTCCAATCACAACTGCTAGTAAATACATCAACCAACTGCCGTCAACAAGTGGAATGACAAATACTCCACCGTGTGGGGCACGGAGTCCAATGCTGAACATCATCGATAAAGCACCGGCAACGGCTGAACCTGCCATGACAGAAGGAATAACACGAAGTGGATCTGCTGCGGCAAATGGAATCGCTCCTTCCGTGATAAAGGATAATCCCATAATATAGTTTACTTTACCAGCTTCTCGATCTTGCATGCTGAATTTTTTCTTAAATAGAGTAGTGGCAAGCGCAATCCCTAATGGAGGTACCATTCCGGCAGCCATGATCGCAGCCATAGGCTCATAAACTCCATTGGCTAACAAACCTGTACCAAAAACATAGGCTGCTTTGTTAACTGGTCCACCCATATCAAATGACATCATTAATCCTAAAATAATTCCAAGTAAAACGGCATTTCCTGTACCTAAACCAGATAACCACTCAGAAATGGCTGTATTTAACGCACCAACCGGCTTATTGATAACAAACAACATAATAAATCCGGTAAAAGTGATCCCTAATAGTGGGTATAAAAGGATAGTTTTAATTCCTTCTAAGGATGAAGGCATTCCAGCAAGTAATTTTTTCAAACCAACTACTAAATAACCTGCTAAGAAACCTGCAACTAATCCGCCTAAAAATCCAGCGCCGCCACTGGTAGCCAGCATACCGCCGACCATACCGGCAGCAAAACCTGGGCGGTCCGCAATGCTCATGGCAATAAATCCTGCTAAAATAGGAACCATTAAGGCAAAAGCATTTCCACCGCCAATTGTCATCAATGCTTCAGCAATAGGATGATAGGTTGGATCATTAGGATTTGCTGAATTAATTCCGAACATAAAGCTGATTGCGATTAAGATACCGCCGCCGACAACGAACGGAAGCATGTTGGATACACCATTCATTAAGTGCTTATAAATGGTTGCGCCAATTCCTCTTCCGCCGGTTTGTTCGCTTTCCTGGCTGGATTTTCCGCTGCCGCTATAGATAGGAGCATCTTGCTTCAAGGCTCTTTCGATTAGTTCCTTTGGTTTACGAATCCCTTCCGCTACAGCAGTTTCGATTACATGTTTGCCATTAAAGCGGTTCATTTCAACCTTTGTGTCAGCTGCCACAATCACAGCAACAGCATTTTTGATTTCTTCCGCTGTTAAAACATTTTTGGCACCACCGGAACCATTTGTCTCAACCTTAATATCAACACCCATTTCTGCCGCTTTGGCTTTTAGCGAATCTGCAGACATATACGTGTGAGCAATACCAGTAGGACAAGCTGTTACAGCAACAATAAATTGTTTCTTGCCAGCCATGGATTGTTCTTCTTCTTTTTCCTCTTGGTCATAAGAATTAATAATAGTTAATACTTCATCCGCGTTACTAGCTTCTAAAAGCTGTTTGCGTACTTCATCTTTTAATAGAATCGTTGAAAGTCGAGAAAGTGCTTCTAAATGTGTATTGTTTGCTCCTTCTGTGGCAGCAATCATAAAGAAGAGGTGGGAAGGCTGGCCATCAAGAGATTCATAGTTTACACCAGTCTTTGATCTTCCAAATGCAATGGCTGCATGTTTAACCGCGTTTGTTTTAGCATGGGGAATGGCAATACCTTCACCAATTCCAGTTGTGCTTTGTTCTTCCCTTTTAATAATGGCATTTTTATATTCTGCACGATCATTTAATTTGCCCGCATGATCTAAAACACTTACTAACTCTTCAATAGCACCGGTTTTTGTTGAACTAGTTAATGAAAGGTTGATGGTTTCTTTTGTTAATAGTTCTGTAATCCTCATCATCATTCTCCTCTTAGGTTTGACTTTTCTATTATTACTTGAGGGAGCAAGCCTTCCATTTTTTCGCGTGTGCATAATCCGATGGAAAAGGCTGTCGCACTGCCAGCTGCCACACTAAACCGAAAAGCTTCTTCTATCGATTTTGTTTTTTCATAGGTTGCGATAAAACCGGCCACCATGGAATCTCCTGCACCTACTGAGCTTTTTACATCACCTTTAGGGCTCGTGGCGATTAGGGCTATGTCCTTATTGATGAGGACTGCTCCTTTTTCGGCAAGAGATACAATCACGTTTTGGGCACCTTGTTTAACAAGCTCTCTACCATATGGAATAACACCTTCACAAGAATTGATAACAGTATTGAATAAGTCGCCAAGCTCATGATGATTTGGTTTTATTAAGAAGGGATGTAAAGGAAGAACTTTTTTCAGTAATTCTCCTTCCGCATCAACCACAAATTTTGTGCCATTTTCATTACATAGTTTTACAAGCTCTTCATAGGTATTTTCTGGCATAGTGGATGGAATGCTGCCAGCAAGCACAAGGATATCCTCACTTGTTAATTCGCTAATTTTCCCTTTCAAGGCATTCAAGTTTTCTTCTGTAATGTTAGGTCCTTTAGCATTAATTTCAGTTTCTTTGTCAGACTTGATTTTTACATTTATTCTTGTATCTTCTTCGACTCTCACAAAGTCGGTGTGTATACCGTGTGAGGTTAAGAAGCCTTCAATATAATCACCAGTAAATCCGCCTAAAAATCCGAGAGCATGACTGTCTACGTCTAATCTTTTTAAAACTTGAGAAACATTAATTCCTTTTCCGCCTGGAAATTTGGTTTCGTTTTTTGTTCGGTTTAACTCACCGAGCGCTACCTGTTCTACTTCTATGATGTAATCAAGTGATGGATTTAAAGTAACAGTATAAATCATGATGTAACCACCTTTATTTTTGTCTTGCTGTGATAATGCTCCTGTGTATCAGGGTCTAACTCATTTGTAATAATCGTTGCCAGATGTAAGTCAGCAATTTTTGCAAAAGCAATTTCCGAGAACTTTGATTCATCCGAAACCACAAATGCTTCACGTGATAATGAAATCGCTAATTTTTTGACCATTGCTTCTTCAGGGTCGGGTGTGGTATAGCCAAATTGTGAGTGGATTCCGTTCACTCCCATAAAGCACTTATCAAAACGATAATGTTCTAGACTATCTAATGCCCCGCGTCCGATTAATGCTTTTGTTGTTGGCTTAGCATATCCACCTACTAAAAAAGTTTTTATATTTTTTTCAAGTAGTTCATTTACGTGTGTTAATCCGTTTGTTACTACCACGATGTTCTCTGGAAGGTAAGGAATCATTTCGAAAATAGTGGAACCTGCATCCAAATAGATACAATCGCCTTCCTCCACTAAGCTTCCAGCGTACTGTGCGATTTGACGTTTTGGTTGAAGGTTTTTGGAGGATTTCTCAATCATGCTTGGTTCCTGGAGCTTTCCTTGCAGTCTTGCAGCACCTCCATGAACTCTCTTGAGAAATTTTCCTTCTTCTAGCTGTATAAGATCTCGTCGAATTGTGGACTCAGAGGAATTTGTTAATTCCACGAGTTCTTGAAGTTTTACTGAATTTTTAACTTTTAATGCATCTAAAATAATTTGATGGCGTTCTGGCTCTAACATGATTACCGCCTCCTAAAACGCTTTCATTTTCTTCTATTTTCATTTTACAACTACAAACCAAATAAATCAATCATAAAAATTCAAAAACATTCTTTTTCATTCAAAAAACTTCAAATAAAAAAGATGCCAAGTAGGCATCATGATTATCAGATAGTATTCCCAAAAGGAATTTAAAAAGGTTCTCTAATATTGTATCGGCGTAAAATGGTTTCAATCCTCATGGCAGTACTTAAATTACCTAAAACTCTTACTCTGCCAGTGAGGAGTGCCATGGTACCACTTTGTTTTCCTAAGACAAATTTTTTGAAATTATCATACGATAGCTGCATCGTACAAGTTGGGGTTGTCTCTACACCTTTTTTTATGGTTAAATTACCATTTTTGAAAAAATGCTGATAGGTACCTTTTTCCTCACCGTAAACGTCATACTGAACGACAGCGTTAAATCCATTAATAGGTCCAGGGTTTTGATTGAAAATCTCCTCGATTCTTTCCATAAGGTCTGCTAAAGAATACTCTTTAATTGCTTTCACCATCAGGTAATTCCTCCTAGAAAATTAATAAAACTTAAGCATATTTCATAGTTTAATAATACTAATAAGTCAGTAGAAAGGCGGTGAACATTTTTCGAACCTTTTAGACTTTTCACGCTTCTTTGAAATAAATTTGATTTAGTTAAAAATAGTGATATATTTGAAACCAAATTGAGTATAATACGTATATGTAAATAGTGAAGTTGAAAAAATTATTTATTAATAGGGAGAAGAAAATTGGGCGCAATTATTTTAGTAATAGGAAAGTATATCTATGATATTTATTATTGGTTAATCTTGATTAATATTTTCGGTTCCTGGTTCCCGCAATTCCAAGCATCTAAGATTGGAATGCTGGTGGGCAGACTCGTCAACCCTTATTTATCTGTCTTTAGGAAATTTATCCCGCCACTAGGAATGATTGATTTCTCACCAATCATTGCGATCATCGCTTATAGCTATATAGGGAGATTTGCACTTGAGGGGCTGCGTCAATTATTAATCATGTTAGGCGCTTTATAATCGATGTTAATATAGGGCTTTACTTACACTGTGTTGTAAGCGAAGCCCTATTGGTATTTTGGAATTTTTTTTCGACGGAAGTGTTCTGAGTATCATTAAATTGGTAAATTAAGTTATTCTTGATAATAGGATGATAAAAGGGGAGATGCGCATGAAATCCGCATTAATACTAAATCCGTTACTATTCATAGCTAACAAAAATGGGGGAGACCATGAGTATTCAAAAGGCAACTATAAATGAACTTAATTCCTTAATAGAACTTTTTGATTCCTATCGTGTGTTTTATCATCAGGAATCGAATCTTGAAGGTGCGAGGAAATTTTTAAAAGATAGATTAGTAAACGAAGATTCAGTCGTTTTTATTGCCTATGATGAGGGTAATCCGATTGGCTTTGTTCAGTTATATCCTTCCTTTTCATCTGTAGGTATGAAAAGATCCTGGGTTTTAAACGATTTATTTGTAAATGTGACTGCACGTAAAAAAGGTTTTGGGGAAAAATTAATTAAAAAAGCAATTGAATATGCAGAGGATACAGGTGCAAAAGGAATTTTATTAGAGACAGGTCACGATAATGTGACTGCACAGAGTCTGTATGAAAAAATAGGTTTTAAGAGAGAATCCAATTTTTTTTACTATTTTTCACTATAATTGCACAAACTACCTCTTGAGAGAAAAAATCTGGAGGTAGTCAAAGTGAATAAAAATAATGAAACTTCAACGATCATTTCAAATGATGTATTGCGCGGTAAACCGTATCTTGATATTGACCGTGTTATTACAGAAGAGAAAAGTAACCATTCTACTCATGAAAAAAATGATGATCGGTAGGTCGTTGAAGATTTGAATAGTGTTTAATAAAGAGGCTAACGGGTTCTCTTTTGAGGTTCAAATAACCTAATAGGTACGCTAAATGGGATGTGAAATCGCAATCGGTTTCGCATCCCATTTTTTTGTTGTTATATCAAGTTTATGGTAATTTAGCAAGTGAATTTCAATGTAAATCGCTTGCCAAATCGCAAGGTGGAAATAATTATTTTTACGTTGTGAATTTAAGTCTGAAATTTAAAATATTGATGCTTATTTTAAGTAAATTGGATATTTATGTTAAAAATAACTAATGGATTGTGAAGATTTGTACTTAAACTATGGGAGCAGGTTAATAAGATGTTAAAGGAAAACTAATCTGTTTTGGAGAATTACCTAAATAGATAAATGATTAGAGGTGGGAAATAGTGAGAAAAAATGTATTTTTTTTAGGTTCAATTTTCCTTATAGCGTTATTTATTTTTAATATTTATCAATTGAATCGCCCAAAGGTTGGTCCAATAGGAAGTGGCGAAATATCTACAGTATCTTGGATTTTAACCTTATTCCCACTAATATTGGCATTTATATTTATATTGTTGTTTATCACTTCGAGCGTCCGTAATAGAAAAAAATAAAGTGGCTAATTGTGTGGAAGAAAATCCTAATATAGGTAAATGGGTAGTCTTGGCGACTATCATTGCAAGGGTATAGTAACGAATTCTTAGGAGGCATAGCATGAAACAATATAACATCAGAATTACTCCGTATAGCTCTAAATACGCAGAACAAACAGTGGATATGTGGCGAGATAGTAAGGAACAGGCTATTGGCCAAAAAGAAATTCACGACTTTGAAAATCACTTATATTTTTTAAATCATATATTACCTGAACAGTTTCAAATAGATTTAGCGTTAATTGGTGAAGAAGTTGTTGGAATGATTGCCTATAACGATAGGGAAATAAGCCAACTATATATTCATCTAGAGTACCAAGGGATCAGTATAGGTCGGACATTACTAGAAAAAGCAAAAGCACAATCAAGTGGGAAATTGACATTGTACACATTTGAAGTAAATGAAAAAGCACAACGGTTTTATGAAAACCATGGGTTTGAAATCATAAGTAGAGGACATGAAAATGAAGAAAATTTACCAGATATTCAATATGAATGGATTTCCAAAAAATAATGTTATTTGGGCTTTTAGAAAAAAGTTAGCATTATAAAGCTCTTGGGTGAATAGGTAACGCTTTTTTGTTATTGAACTATCGGGGAAGGTTAGCTGAAGAAAAAGTGATAAATATTCTACTTACATATGGTAAAATGAGGGTATAATTTGGAAGAATATTAATGGAGGCTGAGAAATGGTAAAGAAGAAAAATGAAACGTATGAATGGATTAAATCATTAATAGGTGCACTTGTATTAGCATTTATTATTCGCTCTTTTTTCTTTACTCCCATTGTTGTTGATGGTGCTTCAATGAACCCTACTCTTCAGGACCGGGACCGTATGATTGTAACAAAAATCGGGGAACCGAATAGATTTGATATTGTTGTGTTTCACGCCCCAGACGGCAAGGATTACATCAAACGTGTAATTGGACTTCCAGGCGACAGGATAGAGTATAAAAATGATATTTTGTATGTAAATGGCAAAGCATATGATGAACCTTATCTAAAAAGTTATAAGGAAAAAATCAGTCAAGGGTCCCTAACATATTCCTTTACATTAAAGGAAACGGCAGTAGGTAGTGAAACGGTTCCTAAAGGTCAACTGTTCGTGTTAGGCGATAACAGAAGGCATAGTAACGATAGCCGTCGTATTGGAGCTATTCCGTTAGAGAAGGTAATAGGAACAACGAAAATTGTTTACTATCCGATAAATGAAATTAAAATTATAAAAAAATGACTTTATCTAGCAAATATCTTTCTTGCTTTAAGGGTGCATCTAATCAAGAAGGATAGTGCACCTTTTTTCATCCTTGATAATACTAATTGACTCTTATTTTCTGATACCCAACCCTATTGCAAATTAGGGCAGGACTCCAGTAACAGAGCAAAGTTTGTGAAGCGATGTACTTAAGCTAAAAGGGTGCGATACATTAATAACGAAGATCGCTTTTTTCTTTCGAATTCAAAAGGGAAAAAGGGGGGAATGGAAAAAAGGGGAAAAACCTTCTTCTTCTAAAGTCGTCAGTAAAAACTGATCTCTTCGATTAAATGGCATTTGCTTCATCCTCCTTTCATTTCAGAAGTCTCTAGAACAAAGGGCAGATTAACTTAACCTGGCCCTTTGTTCTGTGCATTTTAGTAGCTCATGAAAGAAGTTCCGACAATGATCAGTAGAATGAACAATACAACGATTAACGCAAAACCACTTCCCATTCCATCACCCATATATAGCACCCCCAACTATTCTTATGTCAATTGACTTTGCTTAAACAATTTCTAAAAATAAAAAAGCGTCTGCAATACATGCAAACGCCTTTTCGGAGGTAATTATATATGTCTGGCTGGCTTAATAATAACATATGCACTCAGAATAAAACTGAATGGGACAAGTGCTGATTATTAAAGTCAAGCCCCTAAAAAGGGCTTTTTTATTTTTATCTTTTGTACGCATAGGTACATATAAAGAAATAGTAAATAAAACCCACGATATAAAAATGCATTAACACTAGTACAATAATTAAAGGGGTCTCGCAATCCGTTCCAATCAACCTTCAACAGTTTTCGTTTTCAAAGCAACAATCTCTTAGAAACAAGCCTTAAAGAAAGTACTAAAATGGAAATTTTTCGTAATTGTAATTTTGTCATCAACTCATAATCCTTTTAATAGCAGTGTTTTACAATAGACATATGTTTTTGTTAATAGGGTTGTTCCTATGTGGACGAGTCACATCATTAGTAAAGTATCTTCCTTTATGATAAATTTATGAACGAAAATATTATATTGAAAAGCAGGATGGTGTAGATGATGTCAATAAAACAACTTAAAAGTATTGAAGAATTAAATGAATTTGTTCAACAACCTGGGAAACATTTGCTATTAAAACATAGTACAACTTGCCCAATCAGTGCCAAAGCGAATGAAGAATTTCATTCATTTGTTAATGAAAATGAAACGACTTCTGCTGCAATGGTCTTGGTAATAGAAGATCGGCCTGTATCAAATCATATTGCTGAAGAATTTGAAATTAAACATGAATCTCCACAAATCTTGCTATTTGATGATGGAAAAGTTTCTTGGAATACTTCTCATTGGAAAATTACAAGAGATTCGATCAAGGAGGCTCTGAACGCATGAGCAAACAAGTCATCGTTTATTCCACGCCTGGTTGTGTAGAATGCAACTATGTTAAACAAATGCTAGAAGAGGAAAAAATTCCATTTGAAGTAAGAGACGTAATGTCAAGTGTGGAATATCAACAGGAAGTCGAAAAATTTGGCTTTATGGGTGTACCTGTTACCGTAGTTGGAGATAAAGCAATTAAAGGCTTTAATCCCGAATTAAAAGAACTTCTAGAAACAATTGAAAAGTAAAGTTAGTCAAAGTCATGATGTAAAGTCATGGCTTTTTTAGTGCGCCAAAAGTAACCTATCCCTTCGAGATTGACCAGGAGACGGGAGATGGTATATAAAAAAGTTAAGTTTGTGGCTAAATCGGTGTTCTCCATCCATGCTTGTTCAGTAATCGGACCAAATAAGTTAAGAAGGTTGACTCATTATAATTAAAGGGGATATGCACTAATGAAAAATATTTTTAATCATATGCATACAGCAGAAGTTTTAAAGCGTATTGACAAATTGAGTCCAAATTCACAACCGCAATGGGGAAAAATGGATGTTGCCCAAATGCTAGCGCACTGTTCATCTTTCCAAGACATTGCAATGGGAAATTCTTTTCCACCAAGGAGTTGGTTAGGAATAATAGTAGGGAGGTTTGCAAAACAAATCATTTACAATGACAAGACATTGCCCCATAATATGTCTACTATTCCAACCATTTTGATTGCAGATGATAGAGAATTTGACGCAGAAAAAGAAAAGCTTAAACAAAAAATTATCACATTCCAAAATAACGGACCAGAGAAGTGCACAACTCATCCGCATCCTTTTTTTGGAAAGCTTACTTCTGAGCAATGGGGTAAAGGAATATACAAGCACCTTGACCATCATTTTAAACAGTTTGGAGTTTAAACATTAAAAAACATACCCCGACTACACGGGTGCGTTACATGAATAAAGAGTAAAGCATTTTTATTGAAGTAACGGGTGAGGTTTGTTGTAGGAGAGGGCTTATTCATTCCGCTTTATTTTGCATTTGACTTATATTGCGAAAAAAAAGGAAGCATCTAAAAGATGCTTCAAAAGAGGAAGGCAAATTATGAATATCCAACAGTCTAAATAATAATATGAAAAATTTAAGAAATAGCTTAGACAATTAACCAAAACGTCTTTATTTTTATTCATAATATTGTCCACACCCTGGGAAAACTCCATTCATAGTTTATGGTAAAGAAATTAGGAGGGTGAAGTTATTGGCAGAGAACGTTAAAGATCATAAACCGAATGGAGAAAATGACCGATTTACAAGATTAATGTTTAGAAACAGTAAACAGGGAGACCTCTTAGATGAAAACGACGATCATTCACAAGTCAGGTCCGAACAAAAAAACAATTCCAATTTCGTTAGGAAATCATATGGGTTCGATGATTGGCTATTGGGGAATAGGAGAAAAGTGCCAGAAAAGAAATCTCACACCACTGTAAACCAGATAGAAAATACTCTACAAAAAGTCGATCTTGAATTGCTTATGGAAACGATTGATATGTTTGCTACAACATCTAAACAATTTAAACCAATAATTAAAGAAATCAGCCCTTTTTTTAATCGCTTTTTTAAAAAGCTCAAATCCAATGCTGATTGAAAAATCAGAATGAGTCGCTTTTTTCTTCTTAATAAAAACTTAATGTGGATAAAGAGATTAAAAAAGAAAATAGAAGCGTCGGTTGACGCTTCTATACACTAAAGAAGTAGTGTGTTTTGTTCTGTGATTCTTTTACAAGGTTAGTACCCGCTCATGAAACTTGCACCAACAATAACTAAAAGAATGAATAGAACCACGATTAGAACGAAATTCATTCTAGATCCACCGCTATATCCGCCTTGGTTTGACATAATGTATCACCACCTCTTTATAGATTCTATATATATTATGGAATGATGATAAATCTGAAATGGACAAGTATGGAATTTTGAAAATATTAAATCAATCACTCTTTAGTTATAATTTTGGTGTAACAATTACGGAATTACGTCAGCTTTCGATTCAATTATGGAACAACAAAGAACGTGATTTTTTAACTAATGGTTGCAAGATTTTCGAGCCCCATTTTTAGCAGCATTTCTTATTGAGCTAACGGTCAGGGAGTTGCATAAGAACTTCGCTCTAAATGTAACATATACATTGAATTATGTAATGTATATGTTACAATTCATTTAAGGAGGGATACAACATTTGGAGAATAAAGTTAAGATTGCTCGTACTCAAGTAAGTTTGACACAACAACAACTGGCAGAAAAGATAGGTGTCACTCGGCAAACTATTAGTTTGATTGAGAAGGGAAAATATAATCCAACCCTCAAGTTGTGTCTGGATATTTGCTATGCAGTTAATAAAACATTAGATGAAGTATTTTGGGTAGGAAAGGAGAATGATTAAAAATGAAAAAAATTACAGATGAACGTTTAATATTACAAAATTTAAAAAACATCCGCATTGCGTATATCGTTCAAACTGTTGGTATTCTTGGAATTTTAGGATATGACTTAGTTACAAAAGGGTTAGACGGAATGAGAGAAAATCCCCTATGGATTGTATTTATGATAACCACAGTTATTTCTGCATATTTATCAATGAGTATTGGTGCAGACCATGAAAGTAATAAAATTAACCCGCAAAAGAGTCTAAGAATTTCACTGGTTGTGCTTATTTTAATTTCAACAGTTGTCGGATTTTTTGTATCTATTACTGATGGCTTTACAATAATCAATGGGGTAATTATAGGTGGAATACTATTTATTTGCGGTCTTATTCCAATAGTTTATATTTATAATCTACGAACAAAACGACAAGATGAAAATATCGAGGAATAAGGGGATAATCTTTTCAATTTTTCATTAAAGGGTGTGTAGATCCGAAAAGGATTACGTACCTTTTTGTTGAAGTTATTAAACGAACGAAGGAGGTTAGTTATTTATAAGATGTTAATGAAGCGAAAGAAAGGAATGTTCTAATATGGGCTTAGTTTTGGAAATTGTTCGTATTTTACTACCTGTTGTACTAGTGGGCGGGATTGCAGTTTTTGTAGTTATAAGAATGAAACATAAATACAAGAAAGGCACCCTGGGTAAGAAAAAGTCAAAAGGTGCTCAAAATTTATTAGATAGTCTAATACCACTTGGAATGATGATTGGTTGTGCTGTTGCTATACTTCTTAGCATATTTTTCCCAATCACTTTATTATCTACAATTTGTTTGGGAGCTGGAATAGGTTTATTATTTGGATATTTTGCTTATGAAATTTACAGCAATAAAGAAGAAAATTATTCATAAATTACTATTTTCCTTAATCGGGTACTTTAGCAAAAAACCAGAAATTTAATAAAAAAACGGCTCGGTGAGAAACTCCGAGCTATTTTTTATGTGAAATATACTATGAATTCATTAGCGGAAAATTTGTGAATAGTGATGAGGTTTTACCTGTGATTTATTGTTTTGCACCCCAAAAGTGAACTCGTCAAAAAGCTTGAGGCCTCTTTTTTCTTTGCTCAAGTTGAGCTGATTTATATTATTGTCAAATTTTTTGAAATTTTAGTAATATAGAAGGAAGACATTTGAAAAGAAGGTTGGATAGTTATGAAAATTAAACTTTTGCTCCCATCGGATGCTGAAAGCTATTGGGCATTAAGATTAGAAGCCTTAAAGAAAAGCCCGGAAGCATTTTTAACTAGCTATGAAGACGCTATAAAGAGAGAAAATCCTATCTCCCAGGTTGCACGGAACTTCACAGAGGAAGGGAATTATACGTTTGGGGCTTTCGAGGGTGACGAGCTAATAGGTGTTGTAACCCTCTTGCAAGAAAAGGCGGAAAAAATACAGCACCGGGCGAACATTTATGCCATGTATGTCACACCAAGGAAACAGGGATTAGGTGTGGGCAAGGCCTTGCTTACAGAAGCGATTAATAAAGCAAAATCAATTGAAGTGATTGAGAAAATTAACTTATCGGTGGTTGCAACGAATGAGGCTGCAAAAAAGCTATATACAAGTCTAGGCTTTAAAGTATATGGACTTGAAGAAAAAGCCATGAAACTAAAGGGTGTCTATTTGGATGATGAACATCGGGTATTACATATAAAATGAAGCTAAAAAAAGGTGAGGTGTAAATATAATGACAAAAAATAAGCAAGGAAGCGTTGCAGCAGAAATCAAAGCAGATGGTTCATTTAAGCGCCAGAAAAATAGATTTGACACTCCATTTGGATTTGGTGAAGGGGAGCTGCCAGTTGAAACAGGAAGATATCGCCTGTTATGGTCTGCAGTCTGCCCGTGGGCACATCGTTCCGTCATCGTCCGAAGAATTCTTGGATTAGAGGAAGTAATCAGTTTAGGCACTGCCAGTCCCATGCGACCAAAGCTTCCGCACGTAGATTGGGAATTTTCATTAGATGAAAATGGGGTAGACCCCGTATTAGGTATTCGCTATATGAGTGAAATATATAAGAATGCGGATCCCGATTATTCTGGTAGACCCACGGTCCCTGTCATGGTAGATGTGAAGGGGGAAAAGGCAGTGAATAATGATTATTTTAAACTAACAAACTATCTTGAAACTGTTTGGAGTCCGTTTCACAAGGAAAATGCACCAGAGTTGTATCCTGAATCCTTGCGAGAAGAGATTGACGCTCTTAATGATGTTATCTTTCATGATGTGAACAATGGCGTATATAAATGTGGATTTGCTCAATCACAGGAAGCTTATGAGATGGCGTATGATACCTTATTTGCAAGATTAGATGAATTGGATGAGCGCTTATCGAAAAAACGGTTTTTATTTGGGGATTACATTACAGATGCAGATGTACGGCTCTATGCTACATTAATTCGGTTTGACGCTGCTTATTACGCAGCTTTTAAAACAAATAGAAACCGGATCGTTGATTTTCCAAATTTATGGGGGTATTTACGAGATTTATATCAAACACCTGGTTTTGGTGATACTACTGATTTTGATGCCATTAAAAGGCATTATCATCTTTCAAATCATATCGCAAGTAATGATCAAAAGGGACACAATAGCATTCTACCAAAGGGGCCAGATTTATCCGGACTTCATTCTCAACATAACCGCCAAGAAATAAGTAAGAAGGCAGAAAAATTTATCCTCAAAGGAGAATAGTTGATGGTTATTCGTGAAGCTGTGGAAAGTGAATTAGCTTTTATTCGTGAACAAAGAGTAAGCTCTTATGAAGAGCATGCGGCAAAAATCCCAGAAGGACATTGGCAGGCTCTGAAGCAGGGGATTTCTTCAAAGGCAGATACACAGGCAGGTGTTGTGCTACTCGTAGCAGAAGTCGACGGAAGGATTCTAGGAAGTGTCACTTTGTTTCCAGCAAAAACCGATGCCTATGAAGGGCAAGTTGAAGAGCTGGATTATCCAGAAATAAGAATGCTGGCAGTATCTCCTTCAGCACGAGGTAAAGGGGTAGCTGCTGCTTTGATTTCAGAATGTATTAACCGGGCAAAGGAGCAAGGGCATAACGAAATTGGTCTTCATACAGGCGATTTTATGAAAAATGCAATGAGATTATATGAGCGGTTTGGTTTTGAACGATTACCACAATACGACTTTGAACCTGCTGACGATGGACTAATTGTTAAAGCTTATCGGCTCACTTTTAAATAAGTAGGGGTATGGTATGATCGAAATTTGTAAAGCAAATCCAGAACATGTGCAAGGGATAGCCAAGGTTTGTTCGGATGGTTACCGGGCTACATATGGTGTAACACATACACAAGAATATATTGAGAGAATCATCAAAGAGTTTTATAACACAGAAAGAATACGAAATGAAGTAGTAAACACAAGCAGGCATTGGGGAGGTTACTTTGTCGCAGTTGAAAATGGCGAAGTAATCGGTGCCGGCGGTGGAGGTATGATTAGCGATTCAGTAGGTGAAGTTTTTGTGTTGTATTTGGATCCTAACCGGCGTAATTGCGGGATTGGAACCAAACTGTTAGTTGCAATTACGAAACAACAGAAAGATGAATTTCATGCCAGAGAGCAGTGGGTTTCTATTCAAAAAGGGAATAACAAAGGTATTCCTTTTTATGAAGCAAGAGGATTTACTTTTCAACATGAACAACATGGGTACAGTAATGAAGAGGGTGAAAACTATTTATCTTTGAGGTATTGTCGTTCAATTTAATTGAAATAAAAACACTTGTCATGATTGTATTAAAGGGTTCCGTTATCGGGTGTTTCTTATTAAAAGACACAAGAAAAGGGGTATGAATTGGCATACGTCTTTTCTTTATTAATCAAGGGTTCTACGAAATTCCATACCTTTGACCTAGCAATTGACATCATTATTGTGATGGACAATTTTTATTATTATTAAAAATGAGGGCCAAAACTTCTGACAATTTCAGTACCGTTTTGAGTACCAATTATATTGATCTTTATAAGCTGGTCGATAACAAGCTGCTGATTCCGGCATTTAAAATTAAGAGGGTCCACGCTTAACGGTTGAGGGATCAGGTAAAGTACCTGAGCTGATAAATAGCCGGAGGAAATCCGCTTATTTAGTAATTCTTAGTATAAAAGGCTTAAATAGACGGAGAGATTCCGTCTATTGACTCGAAAAATTCGAAAATAGGAGATTTTGATTTGCATAACCGGAAAACCTCCCCTTATTTCCCCAAAAACGAGCTCTACTCTGCAACTAACCGGAAACCCTCCGCTTATTTTTCTGTTGCTGGTTACCCGATTAAGGACAAGACATCTAATTTAAAAGAGAGTGAGTTTTGCTTTGTTATATACGAATAACGCTGCCAATACTACAGTCATTTCTGCACATATTTTTAGAAGAGCACCTCAAAACCTAACCTTTCATGATTGCATGACAAGTGTTTTTTAATCGTTCGTAACCGCCGCTTCAGGAACAGTCTTTATTTTATTAATGAAATAATAATATTTATAAATTACAATCAATACGAGCAAAACCTTGACGATAAAGCTATCTAGTATGAAGAAGGGAATGGCAATCATCACATCGGCAAATAACAAGATTGCTAGTTTCTGTTTTAACGTCATCGACCTCTCTTTTACGAATGTCTCCAAATGACGTTTATAGAGTCTTGTCCCCTTAAACCAATGTTCAAACTTTTTTGACCCCTTTACAAAGCAGTAGGAAGCTAAAAGTAAAAATGGAGTTGTCGGTAGTACAGGTAGAATTATGCCTAAAACACCTAAACCGAGGGCAATGAATCCAATAATAATATATAGAAATTTAACAATTTTACTCAATTTGTTTGCCTCCTTCGGTAGGTTTTTTCTTTATTATAACATTAAAGAAAAAGGAAGTTTGGTGACAAATTAAGTACATAAAAACCGTTTCAACCACCATTATGTTAAAATACTGGTGTCTAGAAGATAGGAGTTGATCGTAAAAATGATTACTTTTTATAAGATTATTGTAGTTATTCATATTTTCTCAGCAATTTTAGGAATGGGACCAGGTTTTATCCTAACAACTGTTGTAAAATCCGGAAAAACAATGACAGAGTTAAGACATTCTTACGCTCTTAGACATAAGCTGCATATCTTTGTTATGGTTGGCGGGACACTTTTGCTCGTCACGGGATTACTAATGGGCTTAATGAATCCAAGTCTATTTCGGATGGGCTGGTATGTAGTAAGCCTGGTATTATTTTTAGTAGCACTTGCGAGTGGACCGATTTTATTATCACCAAGGTCCAAACCGGTAAAGGAATTGCTAGCATCTCATACGGGCGAGGAAATTCCAGAAGAATATTTCCGATTATCACGAATTCTGTTTCGTTATGAACACCTAGCAAACGTCATTTTCATCATTATCATTGCCTTGATGATTTTAAAACCATTTTAAATTTTAAAAGTTGGGTGTGAAGGACAGAACTTTGTCGTTAGAGAGGAGAAATGTCCTTCATCCCCTTGATGAAAGACATTTGACTTGATCACCCAGCCCGAAATGTCCTTCATCCCCTTGATGAAAGACAATTCACTTGTTCACCCGGCCCGAAATGTCCTTCATCCCCTTGATGAAAGACATTTGACTTGATCACTCGGCCCGAAATGTCCTTCATCCCCCTGATGAAAGACAATTCACTTGTTCACCCGGCCCGAAATGTCCTTCATCCCCTTGATGAAAGACAATTCACTTGTTCACCCGGCCCGAGATGTCCTTCAACCCCTTGATGAAAGACAATTGACTTGTTCACCCAGCCCGAAATGTCCTTCATCCCCCTGATGAAAGACAATTGACTTGTTCACCCGGCCCGAAATGTCCTTCATCCCCTTGATGAAGGACAATTCACTTGTTCACCCGGCCCGAAATGTCCTTCATCCCCCTGATGAAAGACAATTCACTTGTTCACCCGGCCCGAAATGTCCTTCATCCCCTTGATGAAAGACAATTCACTTGTTCACCCGGCCCGAAATATCCTTCAACCCCTTGATGAAAGACAATTGACTTGTTCACTCAGCCCGAAATGTCCTTCATTGGATAAATCCTCGGCAATTCTAATCAGAGTTCACCTACTTGAAAGTAATATCCCACAAGGACCACCATACACACTGTTTCTATCTTCCCAATCAGCTCAAAAATCAGAGTAGAGATAAGCTAATACAGTAGGAAGTCTTTTTTTAAACGATGTATAGTTATGCTCGCCATTTTCAATCATTTGAAAGTGGCTATCGACTATTTTGCTGTCTAAGATTTCATAGATACATAGAATCATTTCCATGAATTCATCATTAAGTTCTTTATCATTAGCGATTTCATTGGTACCAAAATCCATATAAAACTTCTCGACCCCTGATAAGTCGGAATTTCTTATGAATACTTCGAGTTCCTCTTGGTTCCGATAATATCCTGGAGAAATTGCTGCAACTCGCTTGAATATATGAGGATACCGGCAGACAGCATATGTAGAAATAAGGCCTCCTAACGAGATTCCGGCCATCGAAGTCTGATTCTTAAGCGTTCGGTATTTACTGTCTATCAGTGGCTTAAGTTCATTGACAATAAAGTCTAAGTATTGTTCACCTTTACCGCCGGAGGAGCTTGAGTGTCCGATTATTTTTTCTGCGGTGGCACCTGTTACCCAAGGGCAGTATTCATTATCGCGCTCTTCCCCTTCAGGGTTTAAATCGATCGCCACTACGATTATTTCTAGTCTGTTTTTATCTAAGTAATCCTTCAATCCTAAAGATACTCCTTTAATAGCACCTTCATCTTCAAAAACATTTTGTCCATCATGCATATAAAGTACTGGGTAGCGTTTGTCGGATTCTGTATAATTTACAGGCAGATATACTCTTATCATTCTTTCTTGTTCAAAGGATGACATAAAAACATTAAATTTTTCTAGCATTTTTTCACCTACTAATCTCTAGTTTCTATCTCACTAATTTACCATATTTTGTCTGAATGTTAAATCAAAAACAGGCCGGTGAGAATTGCTTGTCTCACCAGCCTGTGGGAATATTACTTATTCCCTTGTCGAATCAATTAGATCCACGAGAATGGTCGTCTTCTGTCATCATGTCTGTCATCATGTCTGTGCTCATTTCTGTTATTTTCGCCTTCAATTCTTACTCTTTCAGTGCGGATAATAACTTCTTCTGCATCAATAAAGACTCTTCTGACTCTTCTGCGATCTTCTTCTTCGTGTCTTCTTTCATTACTCATTCCATATCCCCCCTTTCACTCTTATACAATAAAATATGCTTGTACCAAAATAAGTGATTGGACAATTACACAAATTTGTATCAAATTAATATTTCACCTGCCAAGGAGATTTGATCTATTATGTTGAATTAAGTTAAAAATAGAACAAACAGTTTGGAGGGGATTAAGCTATGGATATAATTGAAAAGGCACTGCAAACAGCAAGTAAAAGTCATGAAGGTCAATATCGGAAGAACACTGATATTCCGTATATTACGCATCCTGTTGCTGTGGGGATGATGTTATTAGAAGCAGGATACAGCGAGGAAATCGTTGCGGCAGGAATTCTTCATGATACGGTTGAGGATACGCCGCTTACACTTGAAGATATAAAAAAGGATTTTGGAGCTAACATAGCCAAAATGGTTGAAGGTAGTTCTGAACCTGATAAATCACTTCCATGGAAGGATAGGAAGGAGCATACGATTGAATTTTTAAAAACAGCTTCAGAAGAAATTCGTGCTGTTGTCTGTGCCGATAAACTACACAACATCCGTTCTATCATTCGCGATTATGAAAAAATTGGTGAGGAAGTTTGGACGAGATTTAATGCCGGGAAAGAACAGCAAAAGTGGTATTACACCAATGTAGTAGATAGTTTGGGAACCCAATCCACTTTTGATTTACTAACAGAGTTACAAGATGAAGTCGATAGACTTTTTTGGGAGCTGGCTTAGGATGCTGGATTATAAAGTGCATACATATGATGATAAAGATCATTTTACTGGTTTTTGCAGCCCAGAAACGATGAGAGTAATTAATAAAATATTTAAGCTATAGTAGTTTTTTTATGTACGAGCTGTCTCCGTTTTCCAACATCTTCATATTTTATATAAAGGAGATGAGAAAATATGAGATGTCGAAAAAGTCGTCCTTCTTTCTGTATTTTTCCAGGATACAAATGGTGTGGACCTGGGTGCAGCGGACCTGGGGCCCCGATAAATGATGTGGATTCCTGTTGTAATAAACATGATATATGTCTTAAACGTGGCAACTCACCTTGTTACTGTGATAAGCGATTTATGGAATGCCTTTACTCCAAGATAAATCCGCGAACTCAAAAAGGCAGGCACGCAAATATCATGTATAAATTCATGAAAGTCAAAACAATGTTTACCTGTAGTCATCAAAAACGCTATTAGAAAGAACACGTTGAGTTATCCACTTCTTTTTAAACAAGCAGTTTTTTCTAAATTACAAATCCACTTATAAAAGCCTAACAATATAAGGAGAAGGAGAGGATCGAGTATTGCCGCATGCAACAGCTTCCACCAGCCATAATGAAAATATCCCAATGGATCAGGAAGAAGACCAAGGAAGGAACCAAGTTAGTTTTATTAAGTAAAGGGTTCGTGCGACTCGCACCAGCCTTTTTTTAGATTCTTCTGGAGAATAAAAAAGAGCCTGGTACCCGTGTACCAAGCTAAATTATGGGAAGTTTTTAAGAAATAAGGTTCCTAAAACCTAAGTCTTAAATAAGTTACCTTTATCATAAGATAAACATTTGTAGAAGTTGTAGAGAAGTTGTGTGGAAGTTATGAAGATGACGAGCTCTATAAAAATAGACAAAAAAAGGATCGGTACGCGAAGTACCGATCAAATTATGGGAAGTTTTTAAGAAATAAGGTTCCAAAAACCTAAGTCTCAAATAAGTTATCTTTATCATAAGATAAACATTTGTAGAAGTTATAGAGAAGTTATGTGGAATTTATGAAGATGAATTTTTCTTTCTAAGAGTGAAAATGGATAAAAAATCCAATAATAAATCTGTCAGATTTAATTTATTATTAGGAGATGATTTTTTGAACAAATATTTTTTCAGATACATACTTGTGTTTCTTACATTTGTATTAATCTTCCCAGCTTTCACAAATGCGGAGGAGAACAAACAGGCAGTCCACCAAACGCAGCAAATAAGCCAAAAAGCAGCTCAATTTAAGGCAGACATGAGGGTGCTATGGATGGAGCATTCATTATGGACTGATAAGTATATAGTTAGTACCTTAGCCGGACTGGAAGATCAAGAAAAGGTATTGGCTAGATTATTGAGAAACCAGGATGATACAGGAAATGCGATTAAGCCCTATTATGGGGAGGTTGCAGGCAACAAGCTAGGTCAGCTGTTAAGGGAACATATCCTTCTTGCTGGAAAAGTGGTAGCTGCAGCCAAAAGTGGAAATCAGGCCGATTTAAAAAAATACAATGCAGAGTGGTTTAAAAACGCAGATGATATTACCAATTTTTTAACTGCTGCAAATCCACATTACAATAAAAAAGAATTAAATGAAATGATGTACACGCATTTAAAATTAGTCACAGAAATAGCGGTTGCAAGGCTTAAAAAGGATTGGGATGCGGATATTGCAGCTTTTGATAAAAATGAGGCACATTTACTGCATATGGCAGATTTCCTTTCAAACGGAATCATCAAGCAGTTCCCTAATAAGTTTTAACAAAGGCTGTTTTTGTAACAATTGTTGTTAAAATCTTAAAGCCGATTTTAACGTGGCAATAGTTATTTTGCTCCTTGGAATTTAGTTTGCAAGCTCTTTTCTTATTAAAATTTTGATATAAAAAAACATCAAGGTTTAAGAAAAGAGCCCTAAAAAATGGAGCCCAACTTAGTGGTTGGGCTCCATTTTTATTAATGTGGTAAAAATGCAAGTTGATAAAAGAACAATACCGCGAATACATAGAGAAGCGGGTGTACGTCACGCCATTTTCCTTTTACAATTTTTAAAATCGGATAGCTGATGAAACCCAGTGCAATTCCGGTAGCAATGCTAGAGGTTAACGGCATACTCAAAATAACAAGGAATGCGGGAAAGGCTTCATCCAATTCGTCCCATTTAATTTTCGCAATGCTCCCCATCATCATGCTGCCTACAATAATAAGGGCAGGAGCGGTAATCGCAGAAATCCCTGACACAGCACTGACCAAAGGTCCGAAAAATGCTGAAAGAATAAACAAGGCAGCCACTGTAAGGGAAGTTAATCCTGTACGGCCTCCCGCTGCAACTCCTGATGTGGATTCAATATAGGCAGTTGTTGGACTTGTACCAAACATAGCACCGATTGAGGTTGCAACAGAGTCGGAAAGCAAGGCTTGACGTGCACGCGGCAATTTGCCGTTTTTCATTAAGCTAGCCTGATTAGCAACGCCAATCATTGTACCAGTGGTATCAAAAATTGTTACTAATATGAATGAAAACACAACAGCATAAAGACTGTGCTGAATGACGTCTGTCAACGCTGTAATTGGGTTGTCTATTATTAATCCATCAGGTAGAGAAGGAAGCGAAATAAAGCCTTGATCAAACGAAAGTTGGTTGGTAAAAAAGGCAATGAGTCCGGTAATAATCATTCCCAAAAATAAAGCTCCATTTACGCGAAGTACCATTAAGATTAGTGTGACAGCAAGCCCAACAATCGCTAACAGGGCGGAAGGCGATTGAAGATCACCTAGACCAACAAGATTAGAAGGATGAGCAGTAATAATCCCAGTCATCCGCATTCCAATAAAAGCAATAAATAAGCCAATCCCTGCAGAAATTCCATGCTTCAGGTTATCTGGAATTGCATCTATTAATTTTTCTCTAAAGGGTGTTAAAGACAAGATGACGAATATGATTCCGGCAATAAACACAGCGGCAAAGGCTGTCTCATAGTTAATATTTTGATGACCACCGACAACAGAATAAGCAAAGTAAGCATTAAGACCCATTCCTGGTGCAATAGCGATGGGATAATTAGCAAATAAAGCCATCCAAAGTGTCCCGACAACGGCAGATATGATCGTTGCCGTGAAGACTTGTTCAAATGGTACTCCTGCATCAGCGAGGATCACCGGGTTTACCACAACTATATAAACCATTGTAAAAAAAGTTGTTATCCCAGCGAGTAATTCTGTTTTTGTATTGGTTTGATTTTCTTTAAGCTTAAACATTAGGGTTCCTCCAAAACACGAACGTTATTTTTGCAACCTTATTATAATATTCGTTTTCTGAGGTTATTTCAAGTTTTTTTGTAAAAATACTGAATTTGTATGCCGATTTTTATGGTCTGGTTACGATTATTGACTGTTTCTAAAATTTCAAGTCCAAACCTTCATTCAGGATTTCATTTTTAAAAAAATCTTTTTAAAATATAACCTTTTTTATTTGTTGTTTACGTTAGCTTTGCCCTATAATAGGAGTATAGATGTTCACAAAATAGACAAATTTATACCTTGGAAATAATGGAAATAGAATAAACATAATGGACAGAATTGGGAGGGGAACCAAAATGATTAGAATGGCTGTTGCTGGGGTTTTGGGTTTTATTCTAATTTTTATAGAATCGATGATTGTCATGAAAATTAAAGGGTACCATGGAATTGAATTTGGAGGTTTAGCACCTTTTATTAACGTATGGGCTATGAATTTCTTTTTTGTATTTGCTATCCTAACTCAAATTACAAATTGGTATCAAGATCGAGTCGGTTTTGAACACGGTGAAGAAGATATCTATTAAAATAAAAATGCCTCAATCACACTGTGACTGAGGCATTTCTATTTTAAAAGGTATAAGTTTTTAAACTTAGATTACTGTCTAGCTCCAGCGCCCTAGCGGCTAGTGTCCTTCGCTCTCCGCACTTCGATAAGTCAACATCGAATCGCCTCCGGCTCTTCGTGTTTCCTTTATCTTGATTGGAGCGCTCCAGGCCATACGCCGCTGACCAGGGCGCTTGCGCTTTTCTTTTTACGCATGTTGTTTTGCTGGTTCTTTACCTTTGAGAACTGTTTTACGGATGAATGGAACCACCCAGCGGTCAAGACCAATGCGGCCTGCGTTGTAACCTGCTGCTAATATGATAAAGCCTAAGAAAAGGTCAGTTGGAATATGTGAAACTGTTCCTGCTAAGAAGAAAGAGAAGTTCATCACTAAACCAAAGAACGCGGCAGCTGTTGTTAAACATCCTAACATAAGTCCTAAACCAACTAATGTTTCGCCCCAAGGAACAATAAAGTTGAAGATATCCACGTTTGGTATCGCAAAGCTTTCTAGAAATTTCACATACCAAGCGTAAACCACAGAGCCATCTGGCCCTTTAACTGGATTTGCCACAGCATTTCCTAAGAAACCAGAAGCATTAAAAGCACCACTTTGTATTTTTCCTAGTCCTGCAGTAAACCAAGCATAACCAAGATATAAACGTAAGATTGTCAAAATACCTGCTACGATTTTATTTTCTCTTAATAAGTTCATAAACATTTTGAAGCATCTCCTCGTTAATAAGTTTTATATAATTGCTACATTGCTAATATAACAAATCAATCTTGAATTGAGTGTAAATTGTTCACTATTTCACATGTTTGTAAAAAAGTTTTGAACAAAAGGTGAACAACAAAAAAAGTGGGTTTATTTTTTATCTAGGACTTAATCAGAGGAATAAGTATTAGGTTTATGAAACTGTTAATTGGGACCTGAAATTTAAGTATTTTTTACTTGATAAAACTACTATTATTAGTTAAAATAAAACTAATGATAGTAGTTAAAAGAGGGGTGGTAAAAGTGAGATTAATTAAGAATGGGTTTTTATTTCAGGTTACCTTTATGGCTAGTGTGTTCCCGGTGAATTGTTATTTGGTTGAAGAAGAAGAAGGGTTAACTTTGATTGATGCAGCTCTACCATATAGTATGACGGGGATATTTAAGGCAGCAAAGAGTATTGGGAAACCAATTACTAAAATTGTTTTGACTCACGCTCATGAGGATCATGTCGGTGCCCTTGATAAGATAAAAGAGGCTCTTCCGGATGTACCCGTGTATATATCAGTACGAGATAACAGAATCATGCAAGGGGACACTTCACTTGACGTGCATGAGCACCAAACCCCGATTAAAGGCGGGGTACCTAAAAAGATGAAAACGAGAGCGAATGTCCTTTTGAAAGAGGGAGATCTAGTCGGATCACTAGCAGCAATTGAAACTCCTGGTCATACACCAGGATCAATGTCCTTTTTTGATATTCGCACTCATGCTTTAATTGCTGGGGATACGTTTCAGACAAGAGGTGGGATTGCCGTGGCAGGAGACGTAAAGCCATGGTTTCCATTTCCGGCTTTTGGTACATGGAGTAAACAAACAGCGGTTGTCAGTGCTAAGAAAATCGTTGGCTATCAACCTCGTCTCCTGGCTGTTGGACATGGGGAAATGTTGGGAAATCCTATTGGGGCAATGGAAGAGGCAATTCGAAATTTAGAGCAGAAATTAAAATAGAGGAGTTTTTATTAGATGTCACCAAGACCTAAAGTAGGACTTGAAATAAATGAGATTCTTGAAGCAGCTGGTGAGATTGCCGATGTCCATGGAATGCGCGAGGTAACGCTAGCAAACCTTGCAAAAAGACTGAATATCCGGCCGCCTTCCTTATATAACCATTTTGAGGGGTTAGGTGGGTTAAGGAAGAAAATGGCGATATATGGGATTGATTTGCTTTATCAGGAAATGGCTTATGAGGCTATCGGAGTTTCGGGAGAAGCGGCTGTATTAGCGATTAGTAAAGCTTATGTAGAATTTGCTCGGAAACATCCAGGTTTGTATGAAGCGACCTTATTGGCACCAGATATGGAAGATGAGGACGTGCAGCAAGCAGGGGCAAAAATTGTAGAACTTTCCGTACGTGTTTTACAAGCATTTGATTTGCAAGGAGAGCGAGCCCTGCATGCGGTAAGAGGAATCCGCAGCATTTTACATGGCTTTTCCTCTTTGGAGCAGAGCGGAGGCTTTAAAATGGCATTGGATTTGGATGAGAGTCTAGAGATTATTATCAAAGCGTTTATTAAAGGGATGCGTGATGGCTAGTTTTTTGTTGGATTTTTGGTAAGGGACTTCCCATTTGGCAAGTCTCTTTTTTTGATTAGATGGTATAATGTTAGTATTATCTCGATCAAAGGAATGAAATATATGCGGAAACTTGAGAAATTAGGTTTAGTAGTGGACGTTGAAACAACAGGGTTAGGACCGACTACCGATGAAGTGATCGAACTTGCGCTGAAATTGTTTTCTTACCGGACAGATACCGGTGAAATCCAAGAAATTATTGAAGAAGATTCTTTTTTGAGAGAACCCCTTACCAGTTCAGCCAGAAGAAATTATGAGCGGGCCTACCAAATCCACGGTATTCCCTATGAATTAGTTGAAGGGAAGAGTTTCACTGATATAAAGATCAAGACCTACTTTCATCGAGCGGATTCGGTTTTTGCCCATAACGCCTCCTTTGACAGAAGCTTTCTTTACCATATGTACCCAGAAGTTAATGATCTCAAGTGGTATTGTACAATGCGCGGGGTCAAATGGAAAAACTATGGCTTTCCTAATGGTAAACTACTAACACTTTTACAAGCTCATCAAATTACAAACCACCAAACACATAGAGCACTTGACGATATTACATACCTATTGGACCTGCTCAAAAAAACAAGCCCAAATGGAAACCTCTATCTTCAAGAAGTACTTGAAAATGGTCCCATGAGAAAATACCAGCCAGCTGCTACACGAACAAGATTGGGATAAAGTACAAAAAACCGCTGAATTCAGCGGTTTTTTACTTTACTTGAAGTAGGTTTTCTAAGACACTGTCCACCTGGGGTGGACAGTGTCCACGAGCGGTGACAGGCACCGTATTATAAATACCTGTCTTTGACGATTTTGCAGTGGTGGATTTGGTGGCCTGCGATGATATAGGCGATGGCTCTTGTGGTGATTTCTGTACCATTTGCGTTTCCTTTGTTTGTCCATGCTTCGGCAGGGAGGTTTTGGATTAGGGTGATGGTGGCGTTACGTGCTGCTTTAAAGTCTTCTATTATCGCTTCAATCGGCAGGTTGTTTGTTTCTGCAGCCTGGACATAGTCGTTCTCGTTAAATCCTGCAAGAGGTGTTTGATCATCGCGTCCAACCCGTAATAGCCGATAACACATGATTCTCTCGGTATCGGTAATATGTCCTAGAAGCTCTTTCACACTCCATTTCCCTGGAGCATAACGATAGTGAGCTTTCTCCTCGGAAATACCTGCAAAAAGATTTACAACCTCATTAAGATTCTCCCTTAAAAGTTGTACGAGATTACCTTTTGGGACTAGGTTAATATATGGCTTATAATATACAGGGTATTCATTTTCTGCTGGGTGATGAAGCATAAATTACTCTCCTCTCAAAATAAACTTGGTAACATTTTCTCTTGTTAATTTATCCTATCACAATAATCATGCTGGTAAAATGGTTAATCAAATGCAGGGATTGTTTAAAGATGGAAAATTCTTAAAATGTCGAAAAAAAATTTTAATAACGCTTACAAAAAATTGTTGACGAAAAATGTCGGCGGTGATATTCTATGTTTACAGTTAATTTGTAAGTTCATTAAACAAACTAACTGGTTAATAAATCCAATCGCGAGTGATAAAGATTAATTATTATTTTGGTACCCAGCTTCACAAAATAGCGTCACAACGTTTTTGCAATTATTTAAGGGCTTACATTTCTTATTTTAGATTGATTTTATGGGAGGGTTAACAATGGCACAAGCATTACAAAAGAAAGTAGATTCCCCACAGACAGTAGGAAAAGAAGTTCGTCCATTTGGGATGAAAGATAAGTTAGGTTATTTGTTTGGTGATTTTGGAAACGATTTCTTCTTTATTCTAGTAGCAGCATTTTTGATGGTATTCTATACAGATGTCTTCCATATCAATCCAGCTCAAGTAGGTCTATTATTTATGATCGCCCGCCTTTGGGATGCTTTTGCTGACGTAACATGGGGTCGTTTCATTGATACTAGAAAGGCAACGGCTCAAGGGAAATTTAGACCATGGATTTTTAGAATGTCTTTCCCGCTAGTTATCTCTGGTATCTTGATGTTCGTGACAATACCTGGCATGTCTGATGGATTTTACCTTGCTTATGCCTATATAACGTATATTATTTGGGGAACATTATATTCTACTGTTAATATTCCTTATGGCTCAATGGCTTCTGTTATCACGGCTAATCCAGTTGAACGTACCGCATTATCAAGCTGGAGAACATTAGGTGCTAACCTAGCTGGCTTAATTATCAACGTAGTTGGTCCAATGATTTTGTTTGTTAACAATAGACCAGATGCAAATCGCTTCTTAATCGCTGCATTACTTTTCGGCGGGCTAGCAATCGTTTGTTACATGGCTTGTTATAAATTATCTGTCGAACGTATTACTATGGATGAAACAGCTAAACCAAAGGTGAACATAGGTACAACGCTGAAGGGTCTTGTTAAAAACAAACCATTAATGGTGTTCCTTGTAGCTGCATTAACCTTCATGATTGTCTTTATGTTAATTGGAACAGTAAACGTATTTCTATTTAAGGATTATTTTGGAAATGCCAAAGCGTTAAGTATGGTTGGTTTACTTCAATCAGTAGCGGTATTTGTGGCTATGCCATTCATTCAACCATTAGTTAAGAAATTTGGTAAAAAAGAAGTGGCATCAGGCGGCTTATTATTAGCGACTGTAGTTTACACGGCTCTATATTGCCTTCCAAATTTATCATCAATGCAATTTATCGGTATTTTAACAGTAGCCATGGTTGGTTATGGTGTTTTCAACCTTGTTGTTTGGGCATTTGTTACTGATGTAATCGATTACCATGAGTATTTAACTGGTTTACGTGAAGATGGTACCGTTTACTCCATTTACTCAATGGCTCGTAAAATCGGACAAGCTGTTGCTGGTGGTGTTGGTGGTGCGGTTATCGCAGCAGTAGGTTACAAAGCAGGTGCAGAAGCACAATCAGCGGAAACGTTACAAGGAATTCATACCCTTGGTACTTTAGTACCCGCAGTTGTACTTGGCACAGTGTTCTTAATCCTTGTATTCCTATATCCATTAAACAAAAAGCGTACTACACAACTTGCAATTGATCTTGCAGAAAAAAGAAAAGCATAAAATCATAAATAAAAAAGGTTGTTAAGCTCCGGCCTAACAACCTTTTTTGCGATAACTCTTCGATGTAAAATAGAAAACGATTGCAAGTTTATCTGCTCTCAATGGGCAAATTTAACATCGAAACATTTAAGAAATGTTTGATGGCAAGTGCACAGGCACCTAGGATGGATGACTTTTTACCAAGGGAAGAGAGTGATAATTCCCGATAATGACTAATCGAGGAATTTAAGTTTTCTTTAATTTTATCAAGCGCACCTGGATACATATGGAGCAGCTTACTATCAAGGACAAGCACATCAGGGTTATACATATTAATCATATTGTTTAACCCAATTGCTAGATAGTAGATAAATTGTTCCATTAGTTGGTGAACTTCTTCATCGCCTTCATCCAGCCACGATTGAATATGTTCATATGTAAGGTTTTTAATTTGTCTTTTCTCAGATAAATAAAGAAAAATACTTGATTCCGAAGAGTATTTTTCCCAACAGCCTTTGTTTCCACAATTACATGGCTTCCCCTCAGGAACAACAATCATATGTCCAATCTCTCCAGCATAACCACTATGTCCACGAAAAAAATCATTTTTCATCATCATACCCAAACCGATACCAGAATAAAGGGTGGCACATAATAAGTTATCTGTCTCATGATAGGAAAAGACCCTCTCTGCAAAGGAGCTTAAATTCGCATTATTTTCTATATATATATCTAATTCAATTTCTTTTTCAATATCATTTTTCAAATTAATACCATTCCAACCTAAACGAGGTACAAAGTGAATCATTTCATCCTTCGAAACAAGGCCATGGATAGCTATCACTACTCCAACAATTCCATAGCGGGTATCCGTGTATTCTGCCTGGTATTTTTTTATTTGTTCTATTAATATAGCGAGAATTTCTGAATATTCATTTGTGTCTATTTCAATCGTACAACTTGTGATGGGACAACCTAATAGATTTGAAAGTGTGAAATTGATTTGTCCATAATCAAGGTCAATCCCTAATGCATATCCTGCATCTTTATTTAAAGAAAGCATAATTGGTTTTCTGCCAACTGTATAGTGATCCAGCTGAGTCTCAACAATCAACTCTTCTTCCAAGAGCACGGCTGCCTGTGCCGATACTGTTGCTCTTGTCAATTCAGTTACTTTTGATATGTCTGCTCTGGAAATCATCCCAGACTTGACAATTTCTCTTAATATGATGGCACGATTAATACTTTTGATATAAGATGAGTCACCAGTAATCATTCAAATCCTCCATTCAGAACCAATGCTAGATGTATAATCCTATACTAACAGGTAATAAAAGCATGTTCGTAATTGTTTTATTTTTTTCATAAACTGCTAATTGACGAAACATATTAAACATGATAAGTTAATGATGTAATTAATTTGTTTAATAAACAAATTAATATAATGTTTATTTATTTTTTGCTTTTTGGGCAATTGAAAGGGTTTACAGGTATATTATATCATTTTAGGAGGATATTGAATGAAAACATTCTTAGATGACCAATTTTTATTAAATTCGGACACCGCTGTTCATCTTTACAATCATGCCATCAAAGGCTTACCAATTTTTGATTTCCATTGTCACCTAAACCCACAAGAGGTTTGGGAGAACAAATCCTATAATAGTATTACCGAAATCTGGCTAGGTGGAGACCATTACAAATGGCGTACGATGAGGATGCATGGTATCGGTGAGCGCTTTATAACAGGCGATGCGTCAGATTGGGAAAAATTCGCTGCATGGGCAGAAACGGTTCCCCATTTAATTGGAAATCCACTTTATCATTGGACACATTTAGAACTAAAAATGTATTTCGGGATCGATAAAGTACTTAGCCCTGAAACGGCCCGTGAAATCTTTGATGAATGTAATCAGAAGCTGCAACAACCTGAATACAGATCAAGAGCATTTATTGAAAAATCAAATGTAAAATTTATTGGAACGACAGATGATCCTATTTCTACTTTAGAGTTCCATCAATTACTAAAAAATGATGAAACATTCCAAACCATCATTGCGCCAACCTTCCGTCCAGATGGGGCACTATTCATTGAACGTCCTGGTTATCGAGAATGGACAGAAAAACTTGAACAAGTTTCTGGAGTAAAAACAGATTCTTTAGATGGATACTTAGCAGCTCTTAAGCAGCGGGTAGATTTCTTCCATGAAAATGGTGGACGCGCTTCGGACCATGATATTCCAAAAATCGAATACGTTGAAACCTCAAAAGAAGAAATAGCAGCGTTATATGCGAAACGTTTAAGCGGAGAAGAGCTTACAAATGATGAAGTGGCTGCTTATAAGTGGTTCTTATTAACAGAGCTTGGCAAAATGTATGCAGAAAAACAATGGGTCATGCAGCTTCATATGGGCGCCCTTCGAAGCACGAATACGAAAATGAAAAACTTACTTGGTCCTGATACTGGCTTTGACTCAGTAGGTGAATCTAATTTCGCCGAAGGGATAGCGCGTTTCTTAGATGGATTAGATCAACAGGATGCTTTGCCGAGAACGATTTTGTTTAACCTAAATCAAAAGGATAATGTTGTTCTCGCTGGAATGATGGCAAACTTCTATGAGGAAGGTGTTCCAGGAAAAGTTCAATTAGGTTCTGGCTGGTGGTTCCTTGACCATATCGATGGGATGGAAAGACAAATGAAGGATTTTGCAAATGTGGGATTATTAAGCCACTTCATTGGTATGTTGACGGATTCACGAAGCTTCTTATCTTATGCTCGTCATGACTATTTCCGTCGTATCCTTTGTAACCTTTTAGGTGAATGGGTGGAAAAAGGGCAGGCACCTAATGACATGGTGTTTATGGAACAAATGGTTAGAAATATTGGTTATTACAATGCAGAAAAGTACTTTTTGCAGAGATAGAAGTAAAAAAAGGAGGGGTTTCCAATAGCCCCAATCCTTTTTACATATAAAATTCTTTTAAAAAGAGCAAGATAACGTAGAAGCAAACTAGCACTAGTGCGTAGTAGACTAAATTTTACGTAACCGTTAATGGTAGACTTCAACTAAATTTTATGGTTATGTTAAAGGGCTGTCTCAAATACGAAATATTCTTGTTAAACTAATAAAGGAGAGAAAAAAATGACGAAACAACAAATTGGTGTAGTCGGTTTAGCTGTAATGGGGAAGAACCTTGCCTTAAATATTGAAAGCAGAGGTTATTCTGTAGCAGTTTTCAATCGTTCATATGAAAAGACCGAAGAATTTTTAAAGAACGAAGCAGAAGGAAAAAACTTTGTTGGTTCTAAAACAGTAGAAGAATTCGTTCATTCTTTAGAAAAGCCTCGCAAAATTTTATTAATGGTTAAAGCAGGTACTGCAACAGATGCAACGATCGATTCTTTAAAGCCATTTCTTGAGGAAGGCGATATCCTAATCGATGGCGGAAATACTTTCTTCCAGGATACAATCAGACGTAATAAGGAACTAGAAACAGCAGGATTCCATTTCATCGGAACTGGCGTTTCAGGCGGAGAGGAAGGCGCGTTAAAAGGTCCTTCTATCATGCCTGGCGGTAAAAAAGAAGCTTATGAGCTTGTTCAGCCTATTCTTGAAGCCATCTCTGCAAAAGTAGAAGGCGACCCTTGCTGTACGTACATTGGTCCAAATGGTGCAGGTCACTATGTAAAAATGGTCCATAACGGAATTGAATATGGTGATATGCAATTAATTTGTGAGGCTTATTTTATTTTGAAAAATGTCCTTGGTCTAGATGCGAAAGAGCTTCATGAGGTTTTTGCTGAATGGAATAAAGGTGAACTAGACAGCTATTTAATTGAAATTACTGCAGATATCTTTACAAAAGTGGATGAAGAAACAGGTAAGCCAATGGTTGACCTAATCCTCGATACTGCTGGTCAAAAGGGTACAGGTAAGTGGACAAGCCAAAATGCTTTAGACTTAGGTGTTCCACTTCCAATTATCACAGAATCCGTATTTGCCCGCTTTATTTCTGCTTTGAAGGATGAGCGCGTTAAGGCAAGCAAGGTTCTTAATGGACCTGAAGTTAAGGCTTTTGATGGCAACAAAGAAGAACTAATTGAAGCTGTTCGTAAAGCTTTGTATATGAGCAAACTTGTTTCTTATGCACAAGGTTTTGCCCAAATGCGTGCTGCGTCAGAGGAATACGATTGGAATCTTCGTTACGGCGACATTGCGATGATTTTCCGCGGCGGTTGTATCATTCGTGCTCAATTCCTACAAAAAATTAAAGATGCGTATGATCGTGACCCAGAATTAAGGAACCTATTATTAGACCCATACTTTAAAGAAATCGTTGAAAACTATCAGCAGCCATTACGTCAAGTTCTTGCTGTAGCGATCGAGCGCGGTATTCCTGTACCGTCATTTGCAAGTGCTATTGCTTACTATGACAGCTATCGTACTGAAACACTTCCTGCTAATCTCCTGCAGGCACAACGTGACTACTTTGGAGCTCATACGTACCAAAGGATTGATAAAGAAGGAATTTTCCATACAAACTGGATGGAATAATCTGAATGGAGAACCCTGGCATTTATTTGCTGGGGTTTTTTGTGGATGAGAAAGTATTGGGATAATGACGAAGATTCTTTTACAAATAAAAAACCAATTCACTTTTATTTTTGTGAATTGGTCATTATTGGTTCAGCTATATCGTATGGGATGTACTTTCCGTTTTTCTCAATGCTGTTAATAATTGCTGCAAGTATCTTTTTCATTATAATTTCCTCCTCTTATTTGATACCTTTATTATCCAGCAAAGGAGAAATTTTCACAAAGCCGCTGAAAACGGAAACAAACTGCAAGAAAACGAGAACAATTAAGATGAAAGCGAATATCATACGCCTTTTTCTTAGTATTTCAACGTTTTTCTCGATTTTTCGCCTAATGTCACTTTTTTCCTAGTTTTAAAATAAAAATAGCCCTTATCATGGTAAGGGCTAAACGATGATTCAGCTATTTTAAGCTTCTCTTTGTCCTTCACTGTCCGTTAATCTAAGGTCCGAGATATCTAAAAAGTTTTTTATCGCAAGTGCACATGCCCCCATGCTGCAGGCCTTCTTTCCGAATTCAGAAATGAGAAGTTCGCTATAATGTCCGACTGTAGAGGTAATATGTGCTTTTATTTCTTTCAGTGCATTTGGGTATAAACGCAGTAATTCACTATTCAATACTAATATTTCCGGATTATAAAGGTTAATAATGTTATTAAGACCAATGGATAGGTGTTTAATATAGTGTTCCATCTGCATGCAAGTAAGAGGTTCGGCTTCAAGCAACCATTTTGAGATGTCACTGTACGTCAGCAGGGTGTTATTTTTTTTCGCAGATAAATGTGTAACAAAACTATATTCTGAAGCATATTGCTCCCAGCACCCTAAATTACCACAGCCGCATGGTTCGCCATCAGGGACTACAATCATATGACCAATCTCGCCTGCATATCCATGGTATCCCTTGAGCAGTTCGCCTTTTACCATAATCCCAAGCCCAATTCCAGAATACAAACTCACAGACAGCAGGTTCTCGCTTTGATGGTGTTTGTAGACACGTTCAGCTACTGAACACAGATTCGCATTATTTTCTACATAGATATTGATACCGGTACCATTTTGTAAATCCTCTTTTAAGTTTTTATTATGCCACTTATGATAGGGGACAAAATAGATCATTTCATCGTTATTTACAATCCCGTGAATGCCCACCACTGCTCCTACAAGACCGTAACGGGTGTTAGACGAACGTTCCTGATATATTTCTATTTGATTTATTAATAAATCGAGAATATCGGTGTAGTCGGATGTTTGGATTTCCATCACATCGATGCTAACTGGATGACCATTTAGATCAGATAAGGTAAAGGTTATATTTTTCTTGTCGAGGTCAATACCTAAAGCAAATCCTGCCTGATGGTTAAGAGAGAGCATGATGGGTCTTCTCCCCAGATTTTTATGCTCTTGCTGTGATTCAATAATTAATTCATCCGCTAATAATTCAGCTGCCTGTACAGAAATAGTTGCCTTATTTAATCCTGTAATTTTGGCTAAATCAGCTCGAGAGATCATGCCATGTTCAATAATCTTACTTATTATTAACGATTTATTTATCTTTTTTATAAAAGATGCATCTCCAGTAACCACATTGTACCTCCTTGTTTATTTTTAAAAAAATTGTTTTTCACGATAGATAATATTTGACGAAAATATTATCATAGTGATATTATACTATTAATTAGTTTGTTTGGTAAACAAATTAAAGTGTTTTGCGATAATAATTTTCATTACATAAGGAATTATGAAAGGGATTACAAGGGGACAATAGTTTGGAACTAGATTTGTTTCCATACATGGAATAAACTACCTTGTGGAACACTTAAAAGTATAAAAAGAAGTGAGGTAATGAAATGGGCATTCTTCAAGACTTGTTAAAAGATATTCCAGTACCAAAGATGGCAAAAGTGAAGGTGAAGTTTGATAATACGAAAATTGATGATTTAGAACCAGCATTGTTAGAAAAGTTACAGCAAGAACATATTAAATCAACAGTCAAACCTGGAATGGAAATTGCTGTTGCAGTTGGAAGTCGTGGCCTTGACCGTCTTGTTGAATTAACTGCCGTAACCGTTAAGTTCTTAAAGGATCTTGGAGCTAAACCGTTCATTGTACCGAGTATGGGAAGTCATGGCGGTGCGACTGCGGAAGGGCAACGAGAAGTACTGGCTCATCTTGGTGTGACAGAAGAAAGTGCCGGCTGTGAGATCCGCTCGTCGATGGAAGTGGTGAAACTCGGGGAATTACCAAACGGTCTACCTGTTTATGTCGATAAGTTTGCTTCAGAAGCAGATGGTATTGTGGTGATTAATCGTGTGAAGCCGCATACTGCATTCCGTGGGCCAGTAGAGAGCGGCATTATGAAAATGATTAGTATTGGTTTAGGTAAGCAACGAGGAGCAGAGGCCTGTCATCAACTGGGCTTTAAGTATATGGCAGAGAATGTTCCCGCAATGGCTAAAATGATTATGGAGAAAAAACCATTGCTATTTGGAGTGGCAACAATTGAAAATGCATTTGATAAAATTGCAGCCGTCGATGTCCTTTCTCCAGAAGAAATTATTGAAAAAGAAGCTGATCTGCAGACAAAAGCGAAAGAACTTTTACCAAAACTATTTTTTGAACAACTAGAAGTCCTAGTCATTGATCAAATCGGCAAGAATATCTCTGGTGATGGGATGGATCCGAATATAACTGGACGTTATCCTACTCCATATGCACATGGCGGACCAGATGTTAACAAAATGGTTGTTCTAGGTCTCACTCCACAAACGGAGGGAAATGCCAATGGCGTTGGAACGGCTGATTTTACGACTAATCGGTTAGTAGACAGAATGGACCTTGAAGTAACCTATGCTAACGGCCTGACCTCAACGGTTGTAGCACCAACCAAAATCGCTACAACATTACCGAATGATCGTGAAGCCATCCAAGCGGCGGTTAAAACAAGTAATATTTTGGACTTTACAAAAGTAAAAATGGTCCGGATTAAAAATACGCTAGAGCTAAGCGAGATTGAAGTATCAGAGGCCTTAGTCGAATATGTTAAACAACATCCAAATATGGAACTAATTTCAGATCTTTATGATTTACCGTTTGATGAGAACGGAAATTTATATTAAAAATAGGGAGAGTTGAACATGACAAATTTATTTGATTTAGCGGGAAAAACAGCGGTAGCAGTTGGGGGAAATGGAGTTTTAGGGTCAGCGATGGCAAAAGGCTTGGCTGCACATGGTGCCAAGGTTGCGATTGTTGGTCGTAATTTAGAAACAGCTGAAGCAGTCGTAAAAGAAATTAAGGAGAATGGTGGAGAAGCTAAGGCATTCCAAGCAGATGTTAGTTCTAAGGATTCTTTGGAACAGGCTGCAAATGAAATTGAACAATGGTCTGGCGGCTGGGATATCCTTTTGAATGCTCCTGGAACCAATAGCGCCACACCATTTTTTGACCTGGGTATGGATGAATACGATAAAATCATGGATATTAACTTAAAGGGCATCATTTTAACTTGTCAGATTTTTGCAAAGAAAATGATTGAACAGGATCGAAAAGGCAGTATCATAAATATTTCGTCTGTATCATCCACTACACCACTTTCAAGAGTATTTACTTACTCCGTATCAAAAGCAGGGCTCAACAGTGTAACACAATTTTTAGCGCGGGAATTTGCTCCTAACGGAATTCGTGTAAATGCAATTATCCCTGGATTCTTCCCTGCAGAACAAAATCGTAAAATTTTAGATAAAGAACGTATTGAATCTATTATGAGACATACGCCAATGAACCGCTTTGGGGAAGCGGAGGAGCTTCAAGGAGCTACTGTTTGGCTCGCTTCTGATAAAGCTTCTAGCTTTGTAACTGGCTCCCTTATTCGCGTAGATGGCGGATTTGGCAGCATGACAATTTAATTCTTGGACATATGAAAGTTGTCCATATAATATGTTAAATAGTGAATATAGATAGAAATGTTGTAAGGGAGATGAGACAATGCTTACAGACAAATATAATAAATTACAGTCTATTCTCCGTGAAATGGAAACAGTCGTTGTCGCATTCTCAGGCGGTGTGGATAGTACGTTTTTACTAAAGGCTGCAGTTGAAACATTAGGTACAGAACGAGTCCTTGCGGTCACTGCAGATTCAGAAACCTATCCATCTAGTGAACTTGAAGAAGCAAGAGTACTAGCTGAAAAAATCGGCGTCAGGCACCAAGTTATTGAGACATCTGAATTAGCGATTCCTGGATATGCCGAGAATAACAGAAACCGTTGTTACTTTTGTAAGAGTAGCTTATTCGATCATCTACTTCCGGTAATGGAAGAAAAGGGATTCCGAAATGTCGTTTATGGAGTCATTGCTGATGATATGAATGAACATCGACCAGGCATGCAAGCAGCTAAGGAAAAGGGAATTCGCGGTCCTCTTTTAGAGGCGAATTTATTTAAACAGGAAATCAGAGAGCTTTCCCAGCAGTTTGATTTACCAACATGGGATAAACCTTCCTTTGCTTGTTTATCTTCAAGGATTGCCTACGGTGAGTACATTACGAAAGAAAAGTTAACGAAGGTTGAAAAAGCGGAAAGCTTTTTAAAAAGCCTGCAAATCCGCCAAGTGCGTGTTCGAACCCATGATGAAATTGCTCGGATTGAGGTAGAACCAAACGACATGAAGACTGTTTTAGAAAATCATGATTTGATTGTTCGAAAGCTTCAAGAGTATGGATACAAATATATTACTTTAGATTTACTTGGATATCAGAGCGGAAGTATGAACAAGGTATTAACGTAATTACTTAAAACAGGAGGCTTTGGAAATTTCCAAAGCCTTTTCTACTAAGGCTGTTTTCGCATAAATGAAAGTTGAAAAGGAAGATGAGTATGTCAAGAGAGTTTGTAATGGGACTTGATATTGGGACTACAAGTGTGAAAGCGTGTATTTTTGACATAAATGGAAAATTAATTTCTGAAGTTGAAAAAATGAACAGCTTTCATTATCCAGAACAGGGCTGGTCCGAACAAGATCCAGTTGAAATAGAGCGGTCTGCCGTTGTGGCAATTAAGGAAGCTGTTGAAAAAGCCTCCATTGGTAAGGATGAACTAATTACACTAGGATTTTCAGCAGCCATGCATTCACTTTTATGTGTGAATGGGGATGGCAGTCCAATTTCCCCAGCGATCATATGGGCAGATGGGAGAAGTTATGCCCAGGCAGAAGCTGTGAAAAAAACTATTGGCAGCAGCATTTATTCTAAAACAGGAACACCTATTCATCCGATGACCCCATTTAGTAAGTTATTATGGATGAAAGAGACAAGCTATAAGCCCTACAAAGAAGCTGTTTATTTTATGTCAATCAAGGAATATTTGATCCTGTCCTGGTTTGGTGTAAGAATGATTGATTATTCGATGGCGTCCGCTACAGGCTTATTTAATCCCGCTACACTTGATTGGGAGCCAGAGGTATTGGAGATGACGGGAATTTCCAAAGAACAGCTTTCTGAAATTGTTCCCCCTACCAAAGTGCTATCAGGTCTTAAAAGAGAAGTTGCCGATGAAATGGGAATTAATCAAGAAATGCCGTTTGTTATGGGTGCAGCGGATGGTCAGTTATCAAATCTAGGAATTGGCGCTATCCTTCCTGGGGAAGTTGCCGTATCCGTTGGTACAAGCGGAGCGATTAGGCAATTTAACAAAGGAGTAAAAATTGATGAAAATCAAGAAACATTTTGTTACTCCTTTACAGCTGATACCTCGATTGTAGGTGGTCCAACAAACAATGGCGGTATTGTCTTACAATGGTTGAAGGATCTATTAAATGATAGTAGAAGTTTTACGGATTTCCTGGCTGACGCAGAAAAAGTTGCTCCAGGAGCTGACGGAATTCTATTTCTACCATATTTAAATGGCGAGAGAGCTCCTATTTGGAATCAGCGGGCAAAGGGCAATTTTTATGGGGTTTCGATTACTCATAAAAAAGAACATTTTATCCGAGCTGTACTTGAGGGTATCACGTTAAATCTCTATCAAATCGGTAAGGCGCTGGAAAGGTTAGCCGGTGAGCCGGAAAAAATCTACGTGAACGGTGGATTGGCTAGATCTCCACTTTGGCTGCAAATGATGGCAGATATCTTTGAAGCAGAAATTTATGTTTCTGAAAGCCATCATAGTGCCGCATGGGGCGCTGCGTGGACTGCTTTAGTGGGAATTGGTAAAGTGGATTCATTTGAAGAGATAAAGAAGAACATTCCGATGGGAAATGCAGTATTACCAAATAAAGAAAACAGTAAAGTATACAAAGCTATCTACGATAACTATGAAAAGCTGGTTAAGGACATGGTGAAGTTTTTTTAAAGATGTACGTGTGAACTGAGTTTACAAAGTGTTTCCGGCCTCATGAAGAGTTCATGAAGCCTAAGACGCTGATGAAAAAGTGAAAATGGGTCTCATGAGGTGTTTTTGAATCTTAAACCGTGAATGGAAACGTAAACTGTGAGACCACTAACTAGATTAATAAAGGGGGAGTACTGTGCTTGAAGAAATTTTAAAACAAGTTCAAAAAGGGGCCCTCAGTATTGCGGAAGCAAAAGAGCAATTAGCAACTTTTGAAAATCTGGGATTTGCAAAGGTTGATCATCACCGGAAGAAACGCCAGGGTTTTCCGGAAGTTGTCTATGGTGAAGGGAAAACAACTGAACAAATCATATCGATTATTCAGGCATTAAGGGCAAGAAATAATCAGGTCATGGTAACAAGAATTTCGAAAGAAAAGGCAGCAGCTGTTCAACTTGAATGTCCTGATTTTACCTATCATGAAGTTGCCCAAATACTTTTTTGGAAAAACCAAGAAAACACCAAAGTTAACTCTCATGGATACATAGCTGTAATCGCAGCAGGCACTTCTGATTTAAGAGTGGCAGAAGAGGCAGCTGTTACCGCAGAGATATTAGGAAGCAACGTCCATCGTATCTATGATGTGGGCGTAGCGGGAATTCATCGTCTATTGAATCATGCTGAAGAAATTCAAAATGCTACCGTTTCAGTAGTTGTTGCTGGGATGGAAGGGGCGCTTCCGAGTGTTGTTGGCGGACTCGTATCTCATCCTGTAATTGCCGTTCCGACAAGTGTCGGCTATGGGGCAAATTTTAACGGGCTATCAGCATTGTTAACGATGCTGAATTCATGCGCTTCCGGAATTAGTGTTGTCAATATTGATAATGGCTTTGGCGGGGGATATAACGCGGTATTAATTCATCAACTTGCGCACAAAGGGGAAAGAAATGAAGACACTTTATTTTGATTGTTTTTCAGGAGTCAGCGGGGATATGGTCATTGGCGCGCTCATTGACGCTGGTGCCGACCCAGTAAAATTGGTAGAGGAATTAAAGAAGCTGCATATTGAAGATGAATATGAATTGAAATGGAAAAAGGTTGTAAAGAACGGGATAACAAGTACAAAGTTTGATGTGGTGCTGTTGAATCAACTTCAGCATAACCACTATGACCACGATCATGATCATGTACACGGACATACCCATGACCACGACCATGACCATGGACACACGCATACCCATGACCACGATCATGACCATGGACACGGACATGACCATGAACACGGACATACCCATGACCACGATCATGACCATGGACACGGACATACCCATGACCACGATCATGACCATGGACACACGCATACCCATGATCATCACCATGATCACCGCTCCTATCAGGATATTGTAAGATTAATTGAAGAGGCTGACTTTTCTCAACAAGTAAAAGAAACCTCCTTGAAGATTTTTAAAAAAATTGGTGAAGCTGAAGGACTTATACATGGAGTTCCTTTGGAACAAGTTCATTTCCATGAGGTGGGTGCGGTAGATTCAATTATTGATATTATTGGAACAGCGATTCTAATTGATCAATTAAAAATATCAGTAATCAAATCATCTCCGATTCCAGTTGGAACGGGAAAAATTCAAATCGACCATGGGATCTATCCAGTACCAGCCCCTGCAACACTCGAAATATTGAAGGGGGTTCCGATTGAACATTCGGAGGTTAGATTTGAGCTTACAACGCCAACTGGTGCAGCGATCGTCGCAGTCCTAGCAGAAGAATTTTGCTCTATCCCTTCAATGAAAGTAAGCTCAATTGGGTATGGGGCAGGAACCAAAACATTTAAGGACCATCCTAATGTTGTGCGGATTATTATCGGTGAATAAGGTTACATACTGGTTGCCTCTACTTAATGCCGTTTTCAATAACGCATTTAGATTTGGATCACTATAGGCCTGTTATAGTGACCCAAATCCATTTCGAATCAAGCACTCGGTAACTATAGACCCCTTATAGTGACCCAAATCCATTTGAAAAATCTCAAGTGAGAGGAGTTACTCGAATGAATTCTCACCCTCCTAATCATGAACACATAGATGACCAAATGATCAAGATGGAAGTAAACCTTGATAATATCCCAGGAGAATGGCTGGGTTATGTGATGGACTTACTTTTCGAGGCGGGGGCTAATGATGTCTTTTACACCCCAATTTATATGAAAAAAAACCGACCTGCAATTTTGCTTCAATTACTCTGCTCCCTTGAAAATGTACCTAAGATGAAAGAAATCCTTTTTAAAGAGACAACAACACTGGGGGTACGTTATTATCCGTTAACTGTGCACCGCTTGGAAAGAGTATTTACACAAGCTAACACAGAGTGGGGACCGATCACCGTAAAAGAAGGAATCCTAAATGGACAAGTCGTGCAACGGTCACCAGAGTATGAGGAATGTAAGAGCATAGCACAGCACCAGGATGTACCGTTAAAGAAGGTTTATGAACAGGTTTGGAAGGCTTTAGATAACAAAAAATAAACGTCCACTTATATATTTCAAAATAAAACGAGACTGTCCAAATTTGGGCAATCTCGTTTTATTTTTATCAACTTGAAGCAATATTGACCAAAACGAACAGGAATGCTAAACTGATTTTTAAATTAGTTCATTAAACAAACAAACACGAGATTACCTCATTTCCCACACTTCTAAATAAAAGAAAGGGCTTTCTTTAAATCAAAACCCTAAAAAAATCACAAATTCTTCTAAAAAAACAGCATTTCCATTAGAGGAATGGCCTTAGAAGAAGGTCAGGAAGATATTGCAACCATGTCTTTTTCCCTTGCAAAGCTTCTCCGTTACAATCTTAAAAATAATTCATCAACCGTTAGCTTAAGAGAAGAAATTAAGTTTTGTCAGACCTATCTCCAGATACAGAAATTTCGGTTTGATGACCGATTTGAGTATGAGATTGATATACCGGAGTGGGCAATGGATTTTCAAATTGTAAAATTTTCATTGCAACCTTTAGTGGAAAATTGCTTTGTTCATGCCTATGGCCAAATGATCCAAAAGTTCAAGATTAAGATAACAGCTATTCTCCATTCAGAGTCGACTTATGCAATCTTAGTAGAAGATACTGGTGCTGGAATTCCTAACCATACTTTAGCGGCACTTACAAAAAAGACTGACCAAAAAGTTACAAACTCTGATGGGAATAAAATTGGTATTTTAAATGTCCATCAAAGGATTCATTATGTGTTTGGAGCGGATTATGGCTTAAGAATTAAGAGTCAAGAGGGTAGGGGAACAGTGGTCGAGATGTATCTGCCGATAACGGAAAAATAAACGCAGAAGGGGTGATTGGATGAAAAAAATCTTGTTAGTGGACGATGAGAGATGGGTTCGTACTGCTTTAAAGTGGACAATAAATAAATTGAATCTTCCTTTACAGGTTGTTCATGAATGCAATAATGGGTTGGAAGCATTGGATTGGATTAAAATAAATGAAGTAGATTTGATCCTAACGGATATTCGAATGCCAATTATGGACGGTATTGCTTTGGTTAAGGAACTTAGTGGTTTAAATGGTGAATTTGATGTTATTGTCATATCGGTCCATGATGAGTTTCAATTTATTCAACAAGCCATGCGGAGCGGTGTCACCGACTACCTTCTTAAACCGATTGAAGAGACAGAAATAAAAGTTTGTCTGGAGAAATGGTTAAATAAAAAAGGTAATCAAGTTAAAATGAGCGAGACTTCGATTCCTGAAAAAGAAACCCTTCCTTTATCAACGATTGAAAGAGTCATGGACTATATAAAGAAAACACCGCTCGATCAAATTACTTTAAAAGAAGCAGCAGAGAGTATTCATATTAATCCAAGTTACCTTAGCCAACTGTTTAAACAACAGCTTAATAAAAAGTTTGTAGATTATATTACAGAACTGCGTATTGAAGAAGGTAAACGGTTATTGCAAAATACAAGCTTAAGAATGTCTGAAATTGCAGAAAGAGTTGGATATTCTGATCTAGCCTACTTTAGTAATAATTTTAAGAAAGTAGTGGGATGCTCACCATCCGAGTTTCGAAATAACCATATGAAAAAGGGGGAAAGTAAAACAAATAGAGGTTCAACGGTGGATTCAGGAATCTAAAAAGAGCTGGAACAAGGTTACCCACATGCCCCAGCTCTTCTTTTTATTTATCTACACTCTTTTTTCGAAATTAACACGTTTGTTAATAAAATACATAATCGGCATACCTATAGCCATTACGACAAATTCCCCTGTAGCTACAGTCAGCCAAGTAAATAAGAATGGCCATTCAAATGCCAGGTTTAATTCAAAGGCAATGATGAACATCGTTATGGTGAAAACTACCGTATTCACAATCATTCGAGCCCAAATACCTTTAATAAAGCGTGCAGAAATGATCGTGATGGATAACGCTAATACGGATTGACCAACTCCAAAAACTAGGTCATAAGCGACTAGTGGCGAAAAGAAAAGATTGCTGAAAAATACTCCTAAAATGATTCCGAGAATGTACTTTTTATTGAACACGACTAGATGGTTAAACATTTCGGATACACGGAATTGAATATTTGTGAAGCCGAAGGGTGCGATTAGCCCGGATACAGCAATATATAAAGCAGCCAAAATCGCGTTTACGACAAGTGTTTTTATTTTCATATTTAGTATCTCCTTAGTTTTTTTACGTGGGAGGTTCTCGAACCACGTTTTATCGGCAAGATATTATAGTAATATATATGAATCTACTAGTCAATGGAAAGATTGTATTACACAAATATATCCATAAAGTTTACTTTATGGAAGGGTATTGGATAAATTTCCTACCTTTGTACAATCTAAAAGTAAAAATGAAATCTCGCCAGACTCATACAATGTTATAATAAATTTATACTTCAGGATACCCCCGCTTAAGACTTCATGCTATTATATTTCTTATGAATCATTACTATGATTGAATAATATTCAGAATATTAATAAAGTAGAAGTGAGGGGGACTAGATGGAACCCATTATTGCGTTAAAAGATGTATCATTTACATATAAAATCAATGAAAACTCTTCCGTATCTGTTCTGAAAAATGTCTCTTTCTCAATTTATCCAGGTGAATATGTGGCGATTATCGGTCACAATGGTTCTGGGAAATCAACATTATCCAAGCATTTAAATGGGCTGTTAACACCAGGTTCAGGGGATGTTTGGGTGCAGGGTCACAATACGAAGGACGAGAGCAAGAAACTAGCCATTCGGAAAGCGGTTGGAATGGTCTTTCAACATCCTGATAATCAAATCGTTGCGACCATTGTGGAGGAGGACGTAGCGTTTGGGCTAGAAAATATTGGTGTACCAAGAGCAGAGATGAAACAAAGAATTGACGAAGCGTTAGAGGTTGTGAAAATGACGGAGTTTAGAAAAAGGCCGCCACACCACTTATCTGGTGGACAAAAACAAAGAGTCGCAATCGCTGGAGTCCTGGCGATGCAGCCGGATTGCATCGTATTCGACGAATCTACAAGCATGCTTGATACCTTTGGCAGAAATGAAGTCCTACAGGCAATGCGAAAAATGAATAAGATGGGGATGACAATTATTACCGTAACCCATCGGATGTCAGAGGCAGCAGAAGCAGATCGGATTATTGTGGTTGAAGATGGGAAAATTGTTATGGACGGAACACCTCAAGAAATTTTTAAACATAAACAAGTACTTATGGATCTGCAATTAGATGTACCAGCCATTAGCCAGATGGCTGATATCATCCATAATCAAATTCCGTCATTTTCAAAAGAGTTAATCCAGGAGGATGAACTTATTAATGAAGTAAATAGAGTATCACAAGCAAGGAGCGGGGAGATGGTCTGATGCCTAGGCATCCGGTTATAGAAATAGAAAATTTATCTCACACCTACATGAAAGGAACCCCGATGGAGCATAAAGCCCTGAAGGGGACAAGCATGGTGGTTAATGAGGGGGAATGTATTGCCATTATTGGCCACACCGGTTCAGGGAAATCTACTCTAATCCAGCATTTTAATGGCCTCATTCGCCCTGATTCAGGGAAAGTCATCATCGATGGCATCGATTTATCGAAAAAACGAATTGACATAAAGACGTTACGGAGAAAAGTTGGACTTGTTTTTCAAAATCCAGAGGACCAAATTTTTGAAAAATTAATTGGCGATGACATTGCCTATGGTCCCTTTAAACTTGGTTTGCCTTTAAAGGAAGTGAGGGAACGGGTTAAATGGGCGATGGATATGGTTGGCTTAAATTTTGAGGAAATGAAAGATAGGCAAACATTTGCCTTAAGCGGCGGGCAGAAGCGTAAAGTTGCACTGGCAGGAATCCTAGCGCTAAAGCCTAAGATTTTAGTTCTCGATGAACCGACAGCAGGTCTAGATCCAAGGTCTCGAAATGAGCTGCTTGATAAGATTAAGTTCTTAAATAAAATGGAAAACCTAACAGTTATTTTTGTTTCGCACAATATGGAAGAAGTCGCATATTTAGCTGACAGAGTGTATGTAATGGCCGATGGTTCTGATGTATTATCAGGTACGCCAGAAACTATTTTTACGGACAAGGATCAATTACAGCGTTTCCAAATTGGAACACCTGAGACTGTTCAGGTTTTATACCGGCTAAAAGACCTGGGATACAATGTAAATACTGCTGCCTTTACGGTTTCGGAAGCAGCGAACGAAATCATAAAGGTTCTCGCCAATGGAGAGGTGGAGAATCATGGCTAGTGAATTTGATTTATCACGAAATATTACGATTGGTCAATACGTGCCGACTGCTTCTTTTATTCATCGGCTAGACCCGAGAATAAAGCTGTTACTGTTCACGATTCTGGTTATAGCGATAGCACTTAACACTAGTTATTTAGGAAATGCTTTCGGTCTGCTATTATCTATCTATTTATTCTGGGCATCCAAAATACCAATCAGTTATGGGTTATCTGGCATCAAGCCGGCTATTCCCTTTATCATTATTTTAGGTGTGCTACAACTTATCTTTCAAGGTAATGTCTTTTCGGGCGGGACTGTATTCTTTAAGTTTGGGTTCATCTTGATCACGAGTGAAAGTATTCGATTAGTGATTGTGTCAGCTGTGCGTTTTGTAGAAATCATTTTATTAAGCAGTGTTCTAACTTTATCAACTTCAACAACTGAATTAACCCATGCCATCCAAAGTCTCTTAAGCCCATTGAAGAAAGTGAGATTTCCTGTCCATGAACTATCATTAATTATTACGATTGCGATTCGTTTTGTGCCAACCTTTGCGATTGAGATGGAAAAAATGATGAAGGCGCAAGCCTCAAGAGGGGCTGACTTCGGTTCAGGGGAATGGTGGAGAATCATTCAGAGGACAAAGGATATGTTTCCCATTATTATTCCTTTATTTACAATCGCATTATCAAGGGCAGAGGATCTTATCTTAGCCATGGAATCGCGCTGCTATACACCGGGGAATGAAAGAAGTGCCTATTCTGTTTACAAAGCGCTCGGACGGGATTATATCGTTTTAGTGATTGGGTTGATCGTATCAATTCTATTACTTTTTTATCCGTTTCCATATTAGAAGGCTACAAGGAGTAACAAAGTTCAAGAAAATAGCCTATTAGAAATAGTAAAAGGGGAGAAATTTAATGAAGGGTTCCTTAACGGTTAGAAATATTGTTATTGCTGGTGTCCTTGGGGCGATTGCCATTCTTTTAGGAGTAACCCGAATCGGATATATTCCTGTACCAACAGCAGCTGGAAATGCAACCATCATGCATATTCCTGCAATTATTGGGGGGATTATGCAGGGACCAGTTGTTGGGGCAATTGTTGGACTCATCTTTGGTGTTTCGTCTTTCTTAAATGCAACGGTCCCCCTATTTAAAGATCCGTTAGTGGCCATTCTGCCACGTCTTTTTATTGGGGTTATTGCCTGGCTTGTCTATGTTGGACTTCGCAAAAAAAGTGAATATGTTGCTATTGGTACGGCTGCATTTTTAGGGACCTTGACCAATACCGTACTTGTTTTAACTATGGCCGTCGTGAGAGGCTATATGGCAGCTGGAGTGGCATGGACGGTTGCCATCACAAGTGGAATCCCTGAAGCGATTGTTGGCACGATTGTAACGCTAGCTGTCGTCTTGGCGTGGAAGCAAATTGGTAAGGGGAAGAAATCTAAAATTTCAGAGGATCTATAGAAGAGTCTCCATATTTATTCCAATCCTATTACCCTAGGTCATAACTCACCTATTGACAAGTATATTATGTAATAGTAAAAATAATAGTAACTAGTTTTATAATAAATGGGTTGTTACTGTTCGGCAGGCAAAACCTAAATTTGTGATAGAATATCTTTAATGGTATTCTACTGGCAAATTTAGGTTTTTTATGTTTAAGGTTGGTTTACAAAATAATTCAATCAAGGGCGAGTGGAAATGGAAATACTGAAAATTTTAAACAATAATGTAATTGTATCGCATAATGAATTGAATCAGGAAATTGTCGTGATGGGGAGGGGATTGGCTTTTCAGAAAAAAGTAGGAGGGACCATCGATCCTTCTAATATTGAGAAGACATTCGTTTTGGAGACCCATGGAATGTCTGAAAAACTGGCAAAGTTATTGCGTGATACCTCAGAGAAATACTTAAACATTTCTGCGAAAATTTTGGAATATGCGCAGTCCCATCTTCCTTACAAATTGGATGAATATTTATATGTTGCGCTAACCGATCACATCAGCTTTGCGATAAGCAGGCATAACCAAGGAATTCATTTGAAAAATCCAATGCTCTGGGAAATTCGTAAATACTATAAGCAGGAGTTTCAAATTGCCTTAATGGCCCTCGAAATTATTGAAAAAGAAACAGCTATTGCACTAGGGGAGGATGAAGCAGCATCCATTGCACTGCATTTAGTCAATAGTCAATTATCAGGTGAGAATATGGCAGCGGCCGTGCAAATTACCGAGATGGTCAATACGATCCTGAACATTGTAAAATACCATTTCAAAATGGAATTGGACGAGAAATCCATTAATTATGAACGGTTTTTAACACATCTTCGCTTTTTTGCCATCCGTTTTGCCCGTAAAGAGAAATTGGTAGAAACGGTGGATGAATTCTTTTCCGAGCAGATTAAACTAAAATATCCAGAGGCAAATACTTGTACTGAAAAGATTGCTAATTATTTGGAGCATCAATTTAATTGGAGTCTAACCAAGGATGAAGAAATTTATTTAACCGTACATATTCATCGCGTAACAAATCGCCATAAGATGAAATAAATTCCATAGTGAAAACGTTGACACTTTATGAAAGCGTATGCTAAACTATTAATATAAACTTAATAATTAAATTTCCATTAGGATTGTTACTGATTTTGCAGGCAAAACCTAAATTGCACCTTCATTTCTTATGATGTGCAATTTAGGTTTTTTGTTTTTTAGGAGGTGGATCTTTGATCGATATTCATCAATTTAATAGTAATGTGAAGGAATGTTACCTTACTGGGCATAACCTGAATTGACTTTCAACACGCTATTGCTGTGTGTTTGAGATCGGTTCAGGTTTTTTATTTGATAAAAAACTTTAAAAGAAAGAAGGGTCAATAAATGAAATACGAACAATTGGCGAAAGACATTATTGAAAATGTCGGCGGTAAAGAAAATGTTAACAGTGTTGTTCATTGTATTACTCGTCTGCGGTTTAAGTTAAAGGATGAAGGCAAGGCGAATACAGATGTATTAAAAAATATGGATGGCGTCGTCACCGTAATGAAAAGTGGCGGTCAATATCAAGTAGTTATCGGGAACCATGTCCCAGATGTTTATAAAGCTGTTGCAGCAGAAGGTGGATTCCAGTCTTCAAGCCCAGTTGATGCTGAAGATAACAGTAAAAAAGGGAATTTATTAAACCGCTTTATAGATATGATTTCCGGTATCTTTACTCCAATACTAGGAGTATTAGTAGCAGCTGGTATGCTTAAAGGATTTACTGCTTTGTTTGTTGCAATAAAATGGCTTGATCAACAAGGTGGAACGTATCAAATTTTAAATGCAATTGGAGACGGCCTATTCTACTTCTTACCGATTCTATTAGGTTATACGGCTATGAAGAAGTTTGGTGGAACTCCATTCTTAGGTGTAGTTATAGCTATGGCTCTAGTTTATCCTGCGCTTGGAGGGATTCCAGGAACATATGAACCACTATACACCTTATTTAAGGGAACAATGTTTGAATCTCCTGTGTACATTGAGTTCTTTGGTATTCCTGTGATTCTAATGACATATGCCATGTCTGTTATTCCTATTATTGTTGCTGCGTATTTTGCTGCGAAATTAGAAAAAGGTTTATCCAAAGTTATACCAGATGTCATAAAAACATTCTTCGTTCCAATGTTAACAATGCTAATTATCGTTCCTTTAACATTTATTATTATTGGTCCAATTGCAACTTGGGCAAGTCAGTTATTAGGTCAAGCAACTGTTTGGGTATATGATTTAAGTCCTGTCATTGCGGGGGCATTCCTAGGTGGATTCTGGTTAGTGTTTGTAATGTTTGGATTACATTGGGGACTTGTTCCAGTTGCAATTAATAACTTTGCAGTTGGTGGTTTTGACCCAATATTAGCTTTAATTTTTGTTCATTCATTTGCATTAGCTGCTTCTATTCTAGCTATTTGGATTAAAACAAAGAGTACAAAAATGAAATCACTTAGTGCACCAGCATTTATTTCAGCTATCTTTGGTGTAACTGAGCCTGGTATGTACGGAATCGCCTTACCATTAAAGAAACCATTTATTTTCACACTTATTTCATCAGCAATCGGTGGTGCATTACTAGGGATATTCGGTACGAAAGGTTATACAATGGCAGGTCTTGGAGTATTCCAGTGGCCAAGCTTTATTCATCCTGAAGAAGGATTAAATACAGCATTCTTCGGTTCAATTATTGCTGTTGTAGTTGGGTCAGTTCTAGCTTTTGTATTGACTTACTTCTTCGGTGGAATTAACAAAAATCAAGAAGACATATCTGAAATAAAACAATCTTCAACGAAACAAAACTTAAAAGTTGAAACAATCGTCAGCCCGTTAAATGGGGAAGTAAAAAAATTAGCGACTATTGAAGATGCAGCGTTTGCTTCTGGAGCACTAGGAAAAGGTGTTGCAATTGAACCGACAGAAGGAAAATTATATGCACCTGTTTCAGGAGCGGTTTCAGTATTATTCCCAACTAATCATGCGATTGGTATTACATCCGATGATGGAGCAGAAATATTAGTTCACATTGGTTTGGATACTGTTCAATTGGAAGGTAAATATTTCACTGCTCATACTGCACAAGGAAGTAGTGTGGAAAAAGGACAACTATTAATTGAATTTGATATTAATGCAATTAAAGAGGCTGGTTACTCATTAACAACTCCTGTAGTGGTAACAAACACTGATAATTATGAGATTGCACCAACAAGTGTATCAGTGGTTAAGTCTCAGGACGCATTATTGGAATTAAAGATTAAATAAGATTTATTTTCCGCTAAAAGTAAATCTGGCATTCGCCTTTAGAAGACGAATGCCAGGCTTATCAAATATCTAGGAGGAATATATAATGACAAAACGATTCTCAGAAGGATTTTTATGGGGTGGCGCAACTGCTGCTAACCAACTTGAAGGAGCTTACCTCGAAGGTGGAAAAGGTCTTAATCTAGCAGATGTTTTACCTGGTGGAAAAGCAAGACTCCAACTACTAAAACAAACTGGTTTTGATTTCGAAATTGATAAAACAAAATATAATTATCCGAATCATGAGGGGATTGACTTCTATCATCGTTACAAAGAAGATATTGCACTATTTGCAGAAATGGGCTTTAAAGTATTCCGTTTGAGTATAGCATGGAGTCGTATTTTCCCTAATGGTGATGAACATGAGCCTAGTGAGGAAGGTTTGGCTTTTTATGATCGTGTATTTGACGAGCTACATAAACATGGAATTGAGCCGTTAGTAACAATAGCTCATTATGAAACACCACTACACTTAATCAAAGAATATGGTGGTTGGAGAAATCGTGAATTGGTTGGTTTCTTTGAGCGTTATGTAAGAACAATTTTTACACGATATAAAGATAAGGTTAAATATTGGCTTACTTTTAATGAGATAAACGGTGCAACTCATATGCCATTATTAGGACTCGGATTTTCACCTGAAAATGAGGAAACGCGTTTGCCAGATAGTTTCCAAGGCTTACATCACCAATTCGTTGCTAGTGCACAAGCGGTTAAGATAGGGCATGAGATTATTCCTGGTTCACAAATTGGTTGTATGTTGATTTATGCTCCAGTTTATTCGTATGATTCAAATCCTGAAAATGTAATGCATGCTAGACAGGAAGCAGATATCTTTAATTTCCTTTGTGGGGATGTGCAAGTTCGTGGAGAATATCCTTACTTTGCAAAAAGATATTTCAAAGAGAATAATATTGAGCTTGAAATTCAAGAAGGAGATCTTGAAACGATTAAAGAAGGAACAGTTGACTTCATCTCATTTAGTTACTATATGTCACGTACTGATAAAAAAGAAAAAACACCTGAAGAGATGGGTGCTGGAAATTTAATCGGTGGAGTTAAAAACCCATTCTTAAAAGCAAGTGATTGGGGATGGGAAATAGATCCAGTAGGTTTAAGAATTGCCTTAAATGAACTGTATGGTCGTTACGAAAAACCTCTAATGGTTGTTGAAAACGGGCTAGGCGCTTATGACAAAGTAGAAGAAGATGGATCTATTAATGATGATTACCGAATCGATTACTTTCGTGAACACATTGAACAAATGAGCGAAGCAATTGAAGATGGTGTTGAATTAATGGGTTACACCAGCTGGGGATGTATTGATTTAGTAAGTGCATCTTCTGGTGAATATTCAAAACGTTATGGATTTATCTACGTAGATAAGCATGACGATGGAACAGGCACATTGGAACGTAAACGTAAAAAGTCATTTTACTGGTATAAAGATGTTATTTCTTCAAATGGAGAAAATTTATAAGAAAAATTATTGATCAGTGAGGAATTTTTCCTCACTGATTTATTATAAAAGGAGGAGATTGTTTTGGTAAAGAATACGAATGGTTTTCCTGAAGGTTTCTTATGGGGCGGTGCTACCGCTGCCAACCAAATTGAAGGCGCCTATTTAGAAGATGGAAAGGGGTTGACAACAGTTGACCTTATGCCGACAGGCAAAAATAGATGGGATGTTTTAACAGGGAATGTGGATTCCTTTAAACCGCTTGAAGGAGAATTTTATCCTTCTCATGAAGCGATTGACTTTTACCACCATTATAAAGAGGATATTGCACTTTTTGCGGAGATGGGTTTTAAATCATTCCGTCTTTCGATTTCCTGGGCGCGGATTTTTCCGAATGGAGACGATGAGCAGCCAAATGAAGCGGGCTTAAAGTTTTATGATGATGTGTTTGATGAATTATTAAAACACGGCATTCAACCGGTAGTAACGATTGCTCATTTTGATGTACCTGTTCATTTGGTTGAGAAGTACGGAAGCTGGAGAAACCGCAAGCTTGTAGGACTTTTTGAAAAATATGCAACAACCCTTTTCAACCGTTATAAAGATAAGGTGAAATACTGGATGACGTTTAATGAAATAAATATGCTCTTACACCTGCCTTTTATTGGTGCTGGGCTTGTATTTAAAGAAGGCGACAACAAAATGCAAATTCAATATCAAGCGGCACACCATCAGCTTGTAGCAAGTGCATTAGCGGTTAAAGCCTGCCATGAAACTATCCCAGATGCCATGATTGGATGTATGCTCGCGGCAGGTATGACATATCCATACACATGTAATCCAGATGATGTATTTGAAGCTATGGATAAAGATCGGGAGTCCTTCTTCTTTATTGATGTACAGTCACGTGGTGAATATCCAGGCTATGCAAAGCGATTCTTTAAAGACAACAATCTAACCATTGAGATGGAAGATGGGGATGCAGACCTTTTAAAGAATCATACAGTTGATTATATTGGGTTTAGTTATTATGGAAGCCGTGCAACTAGTACAAATCCTAAAATTTTAAAACAAATAGGAAGTGGAAATGTGTTTGCGTCTGTTGAAAACCCTTATTTAGAGAAATCAGAATGGGGATGGCCGATTGATGCAAAAGGCTTCCGAATTACTGCGAATCAGTTATATGATCGTTATCAAAAGCCATTATTTGTTGTTGAAAATGGACTTGGTGCTGTTGACGAAGTCACTACAGAAGGCAAAATCAATGATGACTATCGAATTGACTACTTAAGAAAACATATCGCAGCCATGTCGGAAGCAATTAAAGATGGGGTTGAAATCCTTGGGTATACAAGTTGGGGACCAATTGACCTTATTAGTGCTTCAACAGGTGAAATGAAAAAGCGCTATGGCTATATATATGTAGATAAAGATAATGAAGGCAACGGGTCATTAAACAGAATGAAAAAGAAAAGCTTTGACTGGTATAAAAATGTTATTGCGACAAATGGGGAACAACTATAAGATATAGTAAAAGCACCGGTTAGCCATTGGCTGCCGGTGTTTTTACTAAAGGGGAGTCAAAGTATGCTACATCACATTGAAATTTATGTTTCAAATCTTAGTAAAACCATCGAATTCTGGGGATGGTTTCTAAAGGAATTAGGTTATATGCAATATCAGAAGTGGGATCACGGTATTAGCTGGAAGTTTGGGGAAGCCTATATAGTATTTGTTCAAACCGAAGAGAGGTTCATGGATATAGCTTACCACCGCTGCAGAGTAGGGCTTAATCATCTTGCATTCCATGCAAAGTCAAAGGAACATGTCGATGAAATTACCTTGATACTAAAAGAAAAAGGAATTCCTATCCTATACCAAGACAAGCACCCATATGCCGGAGGAAATGATTATTACGCTGCATTTTTTGAAGATCCAGACCGTATCAAAGTAGAACTAGTTGCACCAACTTGAATTAGGGTATTTCTTTTGAAAAGTGTGATATAAATCACGAATTACCATCACGCTTATCTTTATAATCTAAAGAAGGCAATGAAGTAAAGGGGTGTGGGTATGGAATATAATTTTAAATCACTTTATAGTGAAATTGGCGGGCAGGAAACGATTGATAAGCTTGTAGCTGCTTTTTACCCACGGGTATATGCAGATCCTGAATTGAGACCATTATTCGAAGGGGATATGGAGGAAATTATGAGGAAGCAACGGATGTTTCTTCCACAATTCTTAGGCGGTCCTGCTCTATACAGCCAGGAGTTTGGACCGCCGGCGATGAGACATCGTCATCTTCCTTTTGAAGTCACACCAAGAAGAGCACAGTGCTGGCTTCGTTGCATGAAAGAAGCCTTTCAAGAAATAGGGCTTTATGATCAACCTGCTGGACTTGCGTTTTATGATCGTTTAACCCAAGTTGCTGGTATTATGGTGAATAGCCCCGATAGAGAATAAAGGATCAAAAGGGTATCCACAAAAATTAGAGGGTACTTAAAAGTTCAACACCAGAAATCTTAAACAATTCTAGTTTTCTACCTTTTTGGTTACCAGTCTTTGATTACTCATCTAGCCTATGAGTGACCACTCTCTCTTCTTTTAGCAATTATCGGGATCTCATCAGATCTTGTACAGGTTTTAAGTACCTTCCAAAAATTAAGCACCCTTTTTTGGTGAATAAAAAATCCTTTAGCTTCTTAGAAAGCCACCTTCTGAATTCAATATCTGCCCTGTAATCCACTGTGCCTCTTCGCTGACAAGGAATGCAACGAGGCGAGCTGCATCGTCTGGAATTCCAATACGCCCTAATGGAAATTTAGGCAGCAATTCTTGTCTAATTTCTTCGTTCATCCATCCCGTGTCCGTAGGACCAGGATTAACGGCATTAACTGTAATTCCAAGTGGTGCAAGCTCTGCGGATATGGAAAGGGTAAAGGCAGAAATAGCCCCCTTCGTTGCCGCATAAGCTAATTCACCAGGCATTGGTCCAAGCCCTTGCCCGGATGTAAGGTTAATTATTCGGCCATTTGTATTTTTAGATTTTCTAAACCGACGTGCAAATTCTACAGATAGCAGGAAAGTAGCTCTCATATTTACTGCATAATGGTCATCAAGTGTTTTTGCAGCTAAATTCAAATATCCATCTCTTGTGGAATGTGCTGCATTATTAATAAGAATGGCAGGAGTACCCAATTCGGCAGTCACGGCATCCATCAAATTAAATGGTGCGTTGGGGTCAGCCAAATCAACTTCATAGTTTGCACAACGAACACCATGTTCCCGGATATTGTCTTCGAAATTTTTAACCCAAACGGTATTTGAACCCCAATGGGTAAAGAAAATATCTGCACCAACTGAGGCTAGTTTATTGCAAATAGCAGCTCCAATTCCATTTTCATGACTTACACCTGTAATTAATGCAATACTGCCATTTAGATAATAGATAAAGATCCCTCCCTGAAAGTTTGATGAATTTCGTTGCGCATAGCTAAATTAAGTTTCGGATGCATGATTTTAATTGCGGATAGCTTGAAAAAAAAGCACATCAAGTTTTAATGATGTGCTTTTTAGTATTCTTACTTTTTGAATTTAGCCCATGTTGCATCGAGTGCTTTCATGGCTTCTTCTTTAGATTTTTGGCCGCCTACATATGCCTGCAGAGTTGCGCCAAATTCTTGGCCTGCTCCATCAGGATATTTCATGAACTGCCATTGGTATGCTTTGCCTTCTTTAGAATATTTAAGAAGGTCCGCACCTAGAGCCCCAATATCTTCTGGAGTTGCATCAATTGTTTTAAAGGCAGGAATGTATTTGAATTCCTTTGTTAATGCTGTTTTACCTTCTTCAGATGTAACCATCCAATTTAAGAAATCTTTAGCGGCTTCTTTGTCTGCTTCAGGTGCTTTATTGTGAATCACCCAGTTGCTTGGTACGTCTATCATTAATTTATCGGACTGCGCTGGATCATCGCTAAGGGCTAATGGAATGAAACCAACTTCTAAGTTTGGATCTAATTTATCAAGCATTGGCTGTATCCAGTTACCTTGCTGAATCATTGCCGCTTTACCTGTAGCAAATAGTGTTACTTGAGTGTTGTAGTCTGTTGTTAAAGGATTTTTGTTTCCGTATTTCATTGTTAAATCTAATAGCTTGAAGAAATTATCGAATTCTTTATTTCCTTCAATTTTAGCTTTGCCTTCATTTAAACCTTTGAAAAAAGCATCTGGATCTTCTTGGTATGCGAAGGGAACATTCATCCCGTGGTTAGCTAATACCCACCACTCAGCATATCCTATTGAGAATGGTGTAATGCCAGCCGCATCGAGCTTTTTCGCTGCTTCTTCTAATTCAGAAAATGTTTTTGGAAGTTCTGTAATCCCTGCTTTTTTAAATAATTCTTTATTATAGGCAAACCCATAACCTTCCATATTCAAAGGCATTCCGTATACTCTTCCATCGATTGTCATACCGTCTAAAGTACCTTCAAAGGCATCTTTAATCCAAGGCTGATCAGATAGGTCTTCAAATTTATCTTTCCATACTTGAGCAGCCTGGTCACCGTCATTTGTAAAAATATCAGGAGCTTTATTGGAAGCAAATTTAGCTTTAAGAGCTGCAGCGCCATCCGCACCGCCTCCGACTGTTTCAATGTTAAAAGTAACATTCGGATGCTGTTTTGTATACTCATCTGTTAACGCCTTAAATTGATCGGCGATTTCAACTTTTCCTTGGAAAATATCAATAACTACTTTATCGCTCTTCCCACCGGTGCTTTCTTTATCTCCAGATGTACTGTCGCTAGAACATGCGCCTAAAAGAAGTGATGCGGATAGTAAACCTGCTACTAATGAATACTTTTTAAATGCCATTTCGTTATCCCCCTAGTAAAATTTTATTATATATATCCCTAATGCCTGATATTCAGACAGCAGAGGGTACTCCTATTTAATAGAACCGCTGGTAATTCCTTGAATAATGTGTTTTTGCATGGTAAAGAAGAAGATTAATAATGGAATAATTCCAATTACTAAAGCTGCAAGTGCTAAATCCCATTGCTTTGTATACTGCCCAAAGAAGAAGAAAGTTGCCAATGGAATCGTTCTTAACTCTGGATCTTGAAGCACTAATGATGGTAATAAGAAATCATTCCAAATCCATAGGCTGTTTAAGATGACGATGGTCACAGTAATTGGTTTTAATAGTGGAAAAACAATTCTCCAGAAAACTCCAAACCGAGTACAGCCGTCGATTATTGCTGCTTCTTCAAGCTCTAATGGAATTCCTTTAATAAAACCGTGATACAAGAAGATGGTCATTCCAGAGCCAAAGCCAAGGTACATGAAGACAAGTCCCCATATGCTGTTTAATAGTCCTAAGTTACCCGCCGTTTTAATAAGCGGAATCATCAAGGATTGGAACGGAATAATCATTGCAGCAACAAATGTCATGAAAATGATATTGCTGATTTTCTTTTTGGTTCGAACGAGCATGTACGCAGCCATCGAACAAAAGATAACGAGAACGATATTACTCCCAATGGTAATAATTAACGAGTTTTTAAATACAGTTAAAAACTCCAATTTTTCGAATGCGTTAACATAGTTATCGAACATCAACACCTTTGGCAGGGCTGATGTGTTGGTTAAAATCTCGGCAAATGGTTTCAAGGAGTTTGAAAACACATAATAGAATGGGACTAAAAAGACGAGACCCAGCAGGATCGCAAGGATTTCAACAATAGATGTTCTCCATGTATACCTGTTGCCCATTAGGATTCAACCTCCCTTTTCTTTGTAATCGAAACTTGAAGGACGGTAATCGCTGCTACAACTATAAAGAAAATCAATGCTTTTGCTTCACCAATTCCGTAGCGGTTATTAACGAATGCTTCTGTATAAATATTAAGCGCTAACATCTCTGTTGATTTAAATGGACCGCCGTTTGTCAATGAGAGGTTTGCATCAAAGACTTTAAAGGATGACGCGGTTGTTAAAAATAAACAAATTGTTACGGCTGGTGCAACAAGCGGCATTGTGATGTGACGGAGGATTTGGAATCGATTCGCTCCGTCGATTCTTGCTGCCTCAATTAATTCCTGCGGTACGTTCTGCAGGGCAGCAATATAGATAATCATAATATAACCTGCACCCTGCCAAACACTGACAATGACAATTCCCCAGAATGCGGTCTTCGCATCTCCTAGCCAAGCTAGCTCAAAAAGAGGAATCCCGGTTAACTCTCCAATGGATGCAAATCCTTTTACAAAAATAAACTGCCAGATAAATCCTAAAATCAATCCACCAATTAAGTTTGGCATGAAGAAAACGGTACGTAAGACGTTTTTTGATTTCAACTTCTGGGCCACAAGTAAAGCTAATCCAAACCCGATTAGGTTTGTTAAGATGATGGCAACAACTGTATATTTTGTTGTAAGAATGAAGGACTGTTGAAATTGCTTGTCCTCCGTAAATAAGTATTTGAAATTATCTAGTCCCACCCATTTAACGGATCCTGTTACCCCGTTCCAATCGGTAAATGCATAATAAATACCTGTAAAGAAGGGGATTAAAACAATAAGTATAAATGCTAATAGGACTGGCCCAACAAATAGGGTAAATAACCCAGCGTCTTTCCATTTCTTCTTATTTAGAAACGAAACAGAATGAGAAACTTTCGTGCTTTTCTGATTTGTGAGGGGTGGCCCATTACCTGTATCCAGTTTACTTTCGTTATTCATTCCCTGCACCTCCATAACTTTATTTTAGTGATTGTGGAAAATTATGAAACGGCTTACATTGACCACTAGGGTGGAAAATATTGAACAGGTCAAAATAATGAACTCTTAAAGGCTGCTTAAAGTTGTGCTACAATGTTCTAAAAATGTTGCAAGGGAGGACAGGTTAGTTTTTTTAAATAAAACAAGGCTAACCAATATTATATGGGATGGGGTATTCGGAAAAAGCTTATTATCTTTTTAATGCTTGTAACAGTTCTCCCTTTTGGGACAGCCATCACCGTTACTTATTTTTATACGACCAAGTCACTAAATGAGCAATCTGTTTCAACGAATCATGATTTGATATTAAAAGGCAAGGAAGAGATCACTGTTTATTTAAACGATGTTGCCCAAATGTCATCGGTCCCTTATCGATATACCCCTTTTATGAATGTAATGCGGAATGGGGTCTCCTCCGACTTGGCTGTTAATCAAGAAGAAGTGCGCAGAGTGCTTGCATATTTATTTAATACACGTCCCGAAATTGAACAAATGCATTTATATATTCATGAAGGAAAGGAGTCATACACCAATTATCATTCGAGAATCAGCGGAAGGGCATCTTATGAAAATATATTTTCACACCCTTACTATGGGGTGTTAACAGCCATAGAGGGCTATTCCCTTATTGAACCTCCGCACGAGATTTATAGCTATAACAATATTTCGGTTATTCCTAATTCGCAGAAGTTGAATGTATTAAGCTTCCATAATGTAATTCGGGATGTCCCATTAGCGGATGTTTTAGGCTTTTTATCGATAGATATTAATCTTTCTAGAATTAGTGCAATCTCCGAAAGATTATATACGAAAGACGTCGAAGACCTTTATATTATGAATGAAAAGGGAATGATTATTTACTCTCCAAATGAAAAAGAGATTGGAAAGGAAAATAAAGAAAAGTGGTTTGAACAGGTGAGAAAGGAACCGAAAGGCAAGAAAAGTATCGAATGGAAGGACAAGCAGTTTACGGGTGTCATCGTTCATGAAAAATTCACAGATTCCTTTAAGGACTGGTCTATCGTAAAACGAATCCCTTATGATGTTCTTTATCAGGGTGCAAGAGAAACTGTCATAATCAATATTTTGATTGGTTTGGCTACACTTTTATTTGCATTACTGGGGACCATGTTTGTTTCCTTTAAGTTAACGGCACCCATAAAAGTGTTAATCGACAATATGAAGAAAGTCGAGAAAGGTGAATTGAAGGCTGATTTCGAATCATTAGGTACGGATGAAATTGGCATGTTGGGAAGGCATTTTAAAAGAATGATTGCTAAAATAGATGAATTGATTGAGAGTGAATATAAATTAGAGATAGAAAATAAAGCATCACAACTCCGGGTGCTGCAATCGCAAATTAATCCGCATTTCCTTTATAACGCCTTTCAGTCTATTGGTACATTGGCACTAAAGTTAAACGCGGTTCCGGTGTATTCATTGCTGACCTCCTTATCAACGATTATGAGATACAGTATGAATATGAAGGATGATATTGTTCCATTTACATCCGAGTTGAACCATCTGAAATCCTACTTATTACTGCAAAAACATCGGTTTGAAGAGCAGTTTGAATTTGAACTGTATATCGAAGAGGAGGTCAAAGCGATATTCGTCCCCAAAATGATTTTACAGCCGGTAGTGGAGAATTGTTTTAAGCATGGCTTTGATCAGCACATTGAAAAAGCATGGATAAAAATTGAAGCATTTCTCGAGAATGACACTATGGTCAAAATCAATATAAAGGATAATGGAACGGGTCCTAGCGATGATCACCTTGAAAAAATCCGCTTGGAATTGTTTCATGGCATTTCAAAAACAGATACGCAAAGAGAAGCGATTGGATTAAAAAATATTTATGACCGATTACAGATTTATTACCATAACCAGGCAAACCTATCAGTTAACCGGAATAAGGAAGGTGGTTGTACGGTTACCATCCAAATCCCGAAGGTAATGCCGAAAGAGGTGGAACAGTCATGAAGGCGTTAATTGTTGATGATGAAAAGCATGTCCGGGATGGAATTAAGATACTCGCACAGTGGGAGCAAAATGGAATTACAGAAATATATGAGGCAGGAAACGGTGAAGAAGCTATTGAGCTTATTCAAACCATTCGTCCTGAGATTATTTTTTCTGATATGAAGATGCCAAAAATGGATGGAACTCAGCTTTTAGAGTGGATTAAAGAAAATCAGCCAAACAGTAAGAGTATTGTGGTGACAGGTTACGATGACTATCATTATATGAGAAAGGCGATCCATTTTGGCAGTTCAGACTATCTCTTAAAGCCTATCGAACCGGAAATTTTAAATCAAACCTTGGAAAAAGCGGTTAATGAATGGAAGAAAGAAGAAGCTGACAGGCAGAGGAAAGAAAATAGCTCACTGCTGCTTAATGAAATGACTCCTGTTTATCGAGATCGCAAACTAACACAGCTAGTGAATAGCGATCATTTCCAGAAAGATTTATTTGAAGAACTCGGCTGGTTAAAACAGTCACGAGATTACATAGTCGCCCTAGTCCGAGTTAACGGAAAAACAATGGATGCATTTGAAGGGGATCGAGATTTAACCTACTTTACGATTTTGAATATTATTAACGAAATCATGAAGGAAAATGGAAGTGGAATTGGGTTTCGTTACTTATCAAAAAAACTTGAAATTGTACTAATTTTTTGGGACAAGTTCGAGTTAGTAGAAGAGATTTTAGTAAGTATCTATAAAACACTAAAAAATATGTTAGATATCTCTTGCCCGATTGCTGTCGGGAAACCTGTAAATAATAGTTCCAAGTTGATAGATTCTTATCACCATGCGAGAAAAGTTTTATTAAATAGAAATATATTGAATGATAGTGTAAATAGAGTCTATATGTCGAATATAGAGGAAGCTCCCTCATTAAAGAGTTTGATTGTATATTCTTCAGATATTGAATTTGCTATCCAAACGGGAGAAATTTGGGCTTTTGAAGAATTAATGGATCGAATCGAAAAGGACATTACAGAAATGGAATACTTATCAGTAAAACAGGTGATGAATTTAGAAACTGAGTATTTGGTCATTAGCAATAAGTGGTTTAAACATTACAATCTTTCATTTAGGGCACCAGAAGATATTGAGCAGCGGGTTGATTTATTCTTTGATTCAAACGGAATGTTTAGACTTAAAGAGTATAAAGAAAGAAAAAGGCGTGAAATTGCTGTTTTTATGAAAAAAGTAAAGAAAAGCACACTTATTAAAAGCAATAATATCATTACTGATATTGAAAAGTACCTTCAGGAAAATTTTGACCGGGATGTAAAGCTGCAGGAGATTTCAGACAATTTTTATATCAGCAGAGAATATATCTCTAGGAAATTTAAACAGGAATTCAATGAGAACATTTCAGATTACATTGTAAGAATCAGAATGGATAAGGCAAAGACTTTATTGAAGAATAGTCAGTTGAAAATCTATGAGATTGCGGGCATGATTGGCTATCAGGATGACAAGTATTTTCGTAAGGTTTTTAAAAAAGTTGAAGGTATTACCCCGAATGAATATCGTGCCAAATTTATGAAATAGTTTTTAGAATAAAATAGCAAAATAGTATATGTTTTAATTATATCATCTATATTTTATAACATATTTTCATTATAAAATGGATTCAATTAAGGATTTTTTAAAAGCAGGAAGACAAAAGGAGAATAAATAATGACAAATAAAGACTATAAGTTAGTTATTATTGGTTATGGCGGAATGGGAAGCTATCATGCGAAGCATTTGCTCAAAGAAAACCAACATATAACTGTTGTTGGAACCTATGATGTATTGGAGGAAAGAAGAGAGGCTTCCGTGAAGGATGGCTATAAGGTATATGAAAATTTATCTGCCGTTTTAGCCGATGATGAAGTAGATTTTATTCTCATTGCTACTCCTAATGATGTGCATAAAGAAATCGCAATTGCGGCCCTAAACGCTAAAAAACATGTCATTTGTGAAAAACCTGTCACCATTTATAGTGAAGAGTTAGTAGAAATTATTCAGGCTGCAAAATTGAATAACCGTCATTTTATTGTGCATCAAAACCGCAGATGGGATGAAGATTTTCTTACCATAAAAAAAATACACGATGAACAGATTATTGGCGATGTCTTTCACATTGAATCACGGGTCCAAGGTGCCAATGGAATTCCTGGAGACTGGCGCCACCTGAAAGAGTTTGGCGGAGGGATGCTGCTAGACTGGGGTGTGCATTTATTGGATCAATTACTATTTTTGATTGATAGTAAGATTACGAGTGTCTATGCCCATTTAAGTTATGTTTTAGGAGACGAGGTAGACGATGGATTTCAAGCATTTATCACTTTTGAAAACGGCGTCACTTCTTTAGTGGAAGTTGGAACAACAAACTTTGTTCAACTGCCGCGATGGTACACAAAAGGGACGAAAGGAACAGCTGTCATCAATGATTGGGATATCAATGGTAAAATCGTGATTCATAATCTAGATGAGAATGTTGAAGCTCCAAAACCAATTAAAGCTGGGCAAGGGCTGACGAAAACAATGGCTCCCCCTTCAGAAAAAGCTGTCAGCACATCAGAATTACCGAAAGTAGAAAAGACAATGGAAAGCTTTTATGAAAATGTGGTTTCAGTGGTGGAAGGAAATGCGGAACCAATCGTGAAAAATGAGGAAGTGTTACGTGTCTTACAATTAATTGAAACGATTTTCAAAGCAGCAGAAACGAACGAAGTCATCAAAGAATTTGATAAAACAAGAAGTCATAGTTGATTTGGCAGGAAAATTTACTATTTGAAAACAGCTAGCAACACTAAAAAAGTGTTGCTAGCCTTTTGTTTATAAAAAGAAAATATCTATTCCAGCCGTCTGTAGGCACCAGGAGCTACGCCGAAATTTTTTTTAAAAACCCTGTGAAAATAGGGATAGGTACTGAATCCGCACTCTTCGGCAATCTGCTCGAGATTCATGTTCGTATATTTCATTCGTTCGAGGGCTACTGATAAGCGAATTTGATGTGCGTATTCCATTATGGTTTTCCCAACGCTGCTTTTGAAAAGATGAACAGATCTAGAGACGCTAAGTCCTGCATGCTGTGCCACTTCCTCCACTTTAAATGCTACCGTCGCATGCTCTTCAATGTAGCGCAGCATCCTAGTTACAGGATAGGGGTGATGGAAGGCGGCGACGGTTTCACTGACTGCCCTTTCCAAGGATAAACAGAGTGCTTTAAGCAAATAGCCCGTAAGTTCTACATTTTCACTAGAAGCTGGACGGCGTTTTTCAATCATGATATGGCGCCATAAGGAAATCAGCTTTTCATCAAGGTCGATTCGGTGGACAGCTGGCTTCTCTGAACGATTCCACCATTCGCCTATCCAAGCTCCATCACAGACTAAGTGATAGTCTCCACTACTTTGTCCTTCCTTAACGAGCAATTCATAGTGATCACCCGGCTTAATGAGCAGAAGGTCTCCTATCCCAAGCTCCATTTTTCTCCCTCTCACCACGACTTCACAAAGCCCTTCAATTTGTAGTCTAAAAAGATAGTACGGATACCCCGATTTGTGTTGGGAATGATATCCGTTTAAGTGATAAGAATAGCCGCAAAAAAATATATTCGTCAACGTCCATCTTCCTTTTCTAAAAATAGCAAAATAGTAGATGTTTTAATTATATCATCTATGTTTAATTACAAAAATACAATATAAGATGTAATCAAAAACCTAATGTTATAGGAATGGGGATATGGATGATAGAAATACCAGTAGCTGTACAAATGTTCACTTTAAGAAAAGAATCACAGGAAGATTCTGCAGGCACATTGAAGAAAGTGGCAGAGCTTGGTTATCATGGCGCGTTGGATTTGTCAGTTATCTCAATAAAGCACTGTTAAGTAACTTATTGGCAGTTGACAGAAAAAGGGAAAGACACCAAGTAAGTTCAATATTTTACACCCTGGTTGTCAATGTAAGCAGTTTCATTAAAATTCTTATTCTTTAAAATAAAAGGTAAAGTAAAAGTTAGAAAAAGGAGTGGACTGATTTTGGTAAAAGTAACAGTATGGAATGAAAATCGTCACGAACAAAAAAATCCGATTGTAAGGGACATATATCCTAATGGAATTCATGGTGCAATTGCTGAATTTCTTCAAAATGAAGGGTTTGAAGCAGGTAGTGCTACTCTTGATGAGCCAGAGCATGGCTTAACAGACGAAGTACTAGCGAATACAGAGGTTTTAGTGTGGTGGGGCCATCTCGCACATGGAGAAGTAAAAGATGAAATTGTGCAAAAGGTGCAGCAGCGTGTTCTTGATGGAATGGGACTAATTATTCTACACTCAGGTCATTTCTCAAAAATCTTTAAAACATTAATGGGTACAAGCTGTGATTTAAAGTGGCGGGAAGCAAATGAAAAGGAACGTCTTTGGGTTGTGAGTCCGAGCCATCCAATTGCAGAAGGTATTTCTGAATATATTGAATTAGAGCAAGAAGAAATGTATGGGGAGCATTTTGATATTCCACAGCCTGACGAGGTGATTTTTACAAGCTGGTTTGAAGGCGGTGAAGTATTCCGCAGCGGGTGTACATTCATCCGCGGTAATGGAAAGGTATTCTACTTCCGACCAGGACATGAAACCTATCCGACCTATCACAACAAACAAATTCAGCGTGTGATAACCAATGCAGTAAAATGGGCGCAGCCAGTGAAGCGTGATCGTCCAGTATATGGGAATGCAAAACCATTAGAAACCATTAAAGGAGCGAAATAACAATGGGGAAATTAAAAATTGGAGTAATCGGTTGCGGGAGTATTGCCCAGCATCGTCATTTACCAGAATATCAAGGGAATCTAAATGTTGAACTAGTTGCAGTATGTGATATTAATAAAGAACGAGCATTAGAAGTAGCTGAAAAATATGGAGTTCTCTCCTATACTGATTATCAAGATTTATTAGATAGTGGTGAGGTGGAAGCTGTCAGCGTTTGTACACCTAACTATCTTCATGCGCCGATTTCGATTGCAGCCTTAAAAGCTGGGATTCATGTTTTATGTGAAAAGCCAATGGCTACTTCAAAAGAAGAAGCGGAAGCAATGATTGCTGCAGCCAATGATAGCGACAAGAAATTAATGATTGGGCATAACCAGCGGTTTGTATCTTCTCACCAAAAGGCTCGCAAGTTAATTCAAAGTGGAGAAATTGGGAAGATTTATAGCTTCCGCACAGCTTTTGGACATGGTGGACCAGAAGGCTGGAGCGTTGAAGGGAAAGAGGGCTGGTTTTTCCAAAAGGAGAAAGCATTTGTCGGTGCAATGGGTGATTTAGGTGTTCATAAAACAGATTTATTACGATATGTATTAGGAGAAGAAATTGTTGAAGTGGGCTCCTTTGTGGCAACAAGTGCAAAGGACTTCGCCGATGTCGATGACAATGCGGTTTGTGTACTAAAAACCGAAAGCGGCATCATTGGTACACTGGCTGCGAGCTGGACTTACGTAGGTAAGGAAGATAACTCTACGATTATTTACGGGGAAAAAGCTATTCTTCGTTTAGAGGATGACCCGGCCAATTCTCTTGTCGTACAATATGCAAACGGTGACGTGGTCAATTATCAGCTCGGCAAAATTCAGTCCAATGAAGAGGGTGGGCAGCGTACCTCACATGTGATTGACTACTTTGTTGATTCTGTAATTCAGGATAAAGAGGTGCCTGTCACCGGTGATGAAGGCATGAAATCCTTGGAGGTAATTTTGGCTGCGCTTGAATCGAATGAAAAGAAGCAGATTGTAAGAGTGAGAAACTAATAAAACTTTTAAGGAACCAGCGGAATTGAACGTTTCCGTTACAAATATAGGTAAGTGAGGGGATTATTATGAAACTAGGTGTATTTACTGTTTTATTTGCTGAGAAATCTTTTGAGGAAATGCTCGACACTGTAAAAGAAGCTGGACTCCATGCAGTTGAAATCGGTACTGGCTGTTATCCGGGGAATAGCCATTGTGATTTGGACGCTTTACTAGAGAGTGAAGAAGCCCGTAAACAATTCATTCAAAAAGTCGAGGAACGAGATTTAATCATAAGTGCTTTCAGTTGTCATGGAAATCCTATTTCCCCTGAAGTGGAATTTGCAAAAAACTCTCACGAAACATTATTAAAAACAATTCAACTTGCATCCCTACTAGGTGTAAAGGTTGTAAACTGTTTTTCTGGAACGGCGGGAGATCATGAAGGTGCAAAATATCCAAACTGGCCGGTTACACCGTGGCCAAACGAATATGGCGATGTGTTAAAGTGGCAATGGGAAGAAAAGTTGATTCCATACTGGAGAGAAGTTGGACTGTATGCAAAAGAGCATAATGTAAAAATAGGTCTTGAACTTCACGGCGGCTTTTTAGTACATACGCCTTATACACTATTAAAATTGCGTGAAGAAACATGTGATGCGATTGGTGCCAACTTAGACCCAAGCCATCTATGGTGGCAGGGTATTGACCCTGTTGCGGCAATCAAAATTCTGGCAAAAGAAAATGCGATTCATCATTTTCATGCGAAAGACACATACATTGATCAGGAAAATGTGAATATGTATGGATTAACGGATATGCAGCCATATGGGGAAGTAAGAACGCGGGCATGGTCATTCCGTTCTGTTGGTTGCGGGCATGGCCTAAAAGAGTGGTCAGACATGATGAGTGCGCTACGCACCTATGGCTACGATTATGTGGTCAGCATCGAGCATGAGGATCCAATAATGTCAATTGATGAAGGCTTCAAACGAGCCGTAACCAATTTGAAATCAGTTTTGATTGAGCAACCAGTATCACAAATGTGGTGGGTGTAAACATCAAGAACATAGAGGTGCAGACATGAACAAAAAATGGTGGAAAGAAAGCGTCGCCTATCAGGTGTATCCTAGAAGCTTCATGGATAGCAATGGTGACGGAATTGGTGATCTAAAGGGAGTAACTTCAAGGTTAGATTACTTAAAGGATTTAGGCATTGATGTTATTTGGCTGTCGCCAATGTACAAATCTCCTAATGACGATAATGGGTACGATATATCAGATTATCAGGATATTATGGATGAATTCGGAACAATGGAAGATTTTGATGAACTGCTTGATGGAGTTCACAGACGTGGTATGAAATTAATTCTCGATTTGGTCATCAATCACACGAGTGATGAACATCCCTGGTTTATTGAGTCCCGCTCTTCAAAAAACAATCCAAAACGGAATTGGTACATTTGGAGTGAGGGCGAGGATGGGAAGGAACCGAATAACTGGGAATCCATTTTCAGTGGTTCTGCATGGAAATATGATGAAATGACTGAAGAATATTTCATGCACATTTTTTCTGAAAGGCAGCCTGATTTAAATTGGGAAAACCCTGAGGTTCGAAATGCTTTATACGATATGGTGAACTGGTGGCTGGATAAAGGAATCGACGGTTTTCGTGTCGATGCGATTTCTCATATCAGAAAAAAACCAAGTTTCCCAGATATGCCTAATCCGGAAAATTTAGATTATGTACCTTGCTTTCCTTACATGATGAATGTCGATGGAATTGATGAATGGTTAACAGAACTCTCCAAAAATACAATAAAAAACTATGATATCATGACCGTTGGCGAGGCTAATGGTGTGGGACTAGATGATGCCGATAAATGGGTCGGTGAAGAAAACGGCTATTTTAACATGATCTTTCAATTTGAATTTTTAGGCCTTTGGGATAAAAATGCAGAGGGAAAAGTCGATATCACTGCGTTGAAAAAGAACTTAACCAAATGGCAAAATGGATTAGAAGGTAAGGGCTGGAATGCATTGTTTATCGAAAACCACGACCAGCCTCGTCGTGTTTCAAGCTGGGGAAATGACAAGAGATATTGGAAAGAAAGTGCGAAAATGCTTGGTGCCATGTATTTCCTTATGAAAGGCACTCCGTTTATCTATCAAGGTCAGGAGATAGGCATGACCAACGTTCAATTTCCTTCTATAGAATATTACAATGATGTTGGTATGGTTAACTACTATAAGGTTGAAACTGCAAAAGGCCGACCTCATGATAAAATCATGGAAATTATTTGGGATCAATGTCGCGATAATGCACGGACACCTATGCAATGGGATTCCACCACCAATGGTGGTTTTACAATTTCAAACCAAACTTGGCTGGGTGTAAACCCTAATTATCGTGAAATCAATGTAGAAAATCAGGTGAATGATCCAGACTCGATTTTAACTTTCTATAAAAAGTTAATTCAATTAAGAAAAGATCATCCTTTATTTGTCTATGGATCTTACGAATTGTTATTAGCAAACCATCCAAATCTTTTTGTCTATGCGCGTAAATTAGGAAGCCGCAAGGCAATTGTCATTAATAATTTTAGTGAAAAACCAACTAGATTCAGTGTTCCAGGCAGTATGCCTTATTCAACTTCTAAACTTGTACTTCATAATTATAGTGGTGCCCATCAGAAGCTGAAGAAGGATGTTACTCTTAAGCCATATGAAACAAGGGTGTACCTATTTAAATAAAACCATAAGGGATAACCTTATGGTTTCTCTTGCTTTTTCAGGAATTAATTTAGTACTGCTTTAGTAAACCTTTCCCAAGGTTTGCTCAGCCAGCGATTTAAAGCAAAGCAGCCACGCAACCATTCATCTATACCTTGAGCAAGCCATACGCCTAAAAGTCCCAGGCCAAAATGAATCCCAAGGATATAACTTAGCGTTACTGCAATTCCCCACATGGAAATAATTCCAATAATAAATGGAAATTGAACATCCCCTGTAGACTTTAACGAACTCATTAAGACAATATTCATTGCTCTTCCGGGTTCAACAAAGACAATGGCCCATAACACTGGAAGTCCGATCATAATGATGGATGGGTCCTCAGTAAATAAAGCTAAAATGGTTTCCCCGCCATAGGCTAGGACTAGTGATGCAATGGTTGAAGCAAGCATAGATATCTTTAATGTGCTAATTCCACGTTTTAAGGCAAGGTCAAATTGCTGACCACTAATTTAACGTGCTACTATAAGCTGGGTATAAATATAATAGAGCACAAACCTAAAAGCTGCTCTATCAATGATAGACTTTTCCCAAATTATAAAAAACTGTATGGAAAAATAATTGAATTGTTATCTAGTAAGTAATTTGTTATTTTTAATTTATAACATACTAAAAATTGGAGACAAAGATGATAAAAAAAGGAAATGTAAATAGGTTTATATTTATCCTCATTTTTTGTTTATTAATTGCTTTTGAAGCAGCAGATAGTGTATTTCCTGAAGTCATTCATTCTATCAAAATAGTTAGTTACGTTACAATTGCCATTTATATAGCTACGCTATTCATTATTTTCTACCTATTAAAGCAATATGATAAGAAAGCGGATGAATATCAAAAAAGCCAACAAAAAATGAAAAATATCTTTGATACCCTCGATGTTGCCATTTGGTCACATGATTTAAAGACGGACAGATTACTCATTACTCCAGGAATTGAAAAGTTATATGGTTATAAGATGGAAAATTTCTACGAAGATAAAAATCTTTGGAAAGAAGTGATTTTTCCAGAGGATTTACATGTTTTAGAGGAAAGAGCACAGAAGCTTGCAATGGGACAAGCAGTTACTAGCCAATATCGAATCATTCGACCAGATGGGGAAGTCCGCTGGATTCAGGATAGAGGGATTCCAACTGTTGACCAAAAAGGAGATTTTATAGACTTTAATAGTGTGTTATTCGATATTACTGACCGGAAAGAAAGTGAAGGACTCTATCAAAGTTTAGTAGAGATGTCACCGGATATCATTGCAGTTGTATATAATGGAAAAATTGAATATATAAATGAAGCAGGCTGTAAATTAATTGGGGCGGATAGCCTGGAGGAAGTGATTGGCCAATCGGCTAAAACGTTTGTTACTTCACAAATTACAGATTTAATTAAGAGTAAAGTATTTTCTACAGATAAATTGGAAAATGAGCGATTTATGTTTGAGTTTCAGGTAAGAAGAATCGATGGTGAAAGTATTGATGTCGAGATGGCAGCAAGAACTATTCTCTATGAAGGTCGCTTTGCTGTTCAAGTAGTGGGTAGGGATATCACTCAACGGAAGAAATCGGAGCAAACGATCAAATTTATGGCCTATTATGATACATTAACGGGTTTGTCGAATCGAAATCAATTTAGAAACCATCTAAATGAAGTATTACGCAATCAAGTGAATAAAACCCACGCGGTTTTTTTCTTAGATTTAGATCGGTTTAAAATCATCAATGATACGAAAGGTCACACCGTTGGCGACATTATTCTTCAAAAGGTGGCAGGACGATTAGAGAATGCCGTACAAAATGAAGGACTAGTATCCCGACAGGGTGGGGACGAATTTATTATTTTATTAGAAGATATTGACAAAGAAAATGCTTCACAAGTGGCGAAACGAATTCTAAATGAATTTTCCAACCCATTTGAAGTGAATGGAGATGAATTTTATGTCACTCCAAGCATCGGCATTAGTATCTATCCAAAAGATGGAAGAGATGAGGAAGCACTTATTAAAAATGCTGATACAGCAATGTATCAAGCGAAAGACCGTGGAAAGAATAACTATCAATTTTATTCAAATAATCTTGACGGCATTTCAACATGGAAAATGAAATTAGAGAACTGGTTACGTAGAGCGATAGAACAGAATCAGATGGCACTTCACTATCAGCCGCAGTTTGATCTTGGTACAGGTGAAATTGTTGGGGTGGAAGCATTAATTCGTTGGAATCATCCGGAATATGGATATATTGCTCCGTCTGAATTTATACCACTCGCAGAAGAGACTGGCCTCATCGTTCCACTTGGAAAGTGGATATTAAGAGAGGCATTTGAACGAAGGAAGGCGTGGAAGGATGCCGGATATGAGGATTTTCCAATAGCAGTGAACGTTTCTGTACGGCAATTTCAAGATGAAAATATTATCCCATTCATTTCCGAGATGATCGAAGAGGTTGGACTAGAGGCAAATTATCTGGAACTCGAAATTACAGAAAGTCTTATGCAGAACCTAGAAAACTCAACCATTATTCTAAATCGACTCAAGGATTTAGGTGTACAGTTATCGGTGGATGACTTTGGGACTGGCTATTCCTCATTAAGCTACTTGAAACATCTTCCAATTGATAAAATTAAGATTGATAAATCCTTTGTCGATGACATTATCTCTCATTCGAATCAAGGAATGATGGTGAAAACCATCATTGATATGGGTATGAATTTGAAATTTTCCGTCATTGCAGAAGGGATCGAAACAGAAGAGCAGGTTAAGTTTCTAACTAGGAATGCATGCCAAATCGGACAAGGCTACTACTATAGCAAACCATTATCTGCAGAGAAGATGGAAGAATTTCTGTTAAAAGGTAATTTCCCTACTCAATTGGGGTGATAAAGGGCGGAACTCGCCGTCCTTTTTTGTTCCAAAAAGGAGACCTCGATGAAAAGGTCTGTTAGTTTCCCCATTGTAATTGTACTTTTAATGTACAGCAGTTCATGGGTGCATTTTGGTCTGTGTGTACTGTAAGTTCAAAAGTCACACCGGTTGGCGTAAATTTTGTATTCACAGGCACGCTAAGTCCAATTGATTTTATAAGGGAATCTACTTCTGCTTTATTTCCCTGCTGTGCAGCTGACATTAACTTAACATCAAAATCTGAATCTCCTAATCTGTCCAAAAGGATGCTCCCTTGGTTCATTAATAACCGATAGGATTTAATGGACTTCTTGAAAATTTTTACATCTACCTGGGGATATTGCCGAGGCAGGGGATGATAATATTGATAATCCGAGTAAACAGGTGGCCGAGGATGTAGTGGGTAAGGATAATGGTAATAATACATCATAACGCTCCTTCCTTAGTTAAAACACAAGGCAATATACGGTATGATAGTGGAACTACATTGGTTACATGTAAAGAGCGCATGGATTTAGAATCCTTGCGCTCTTTTAGTACTAAAAAATATCTACATCGCCGCTTGAAACGGAAATATCAATCTTATGTTTACCTGAACCATGGGTTCCATTAAGACTTTTCTTATCGCTACTAGTAGTGGTTAAAGGAAACTCACTCTTTATATCTCCACTGCTTACATGGCCATTTAAGCTGAAATCAGCGTTATCAGGCAAATCAAGGTTTACATTACCAGAACTAAGGTCAATTTCAATTGAACCCTCTAAATTATCCATTTGTACAGAAAACTTTCCTGATGATACATCTGCATTAATGGCGCCGGAATAATGTTTAATATCTAAATTTCCAGAACTAAGGTCAAAGGTACCTGTTTTTGTGGTTAAAGTGTCAATTTTAACATTGCCAGAAGAACCATCATGTGTAAATTCTGCCACTTCTAAATGATCGAGATTTACATTTCCTGAACCAATATCTAAAGAAAGTTTATTTAATTTCATTGATTCTCCGGAGAAATTCAAGCTGCCTGATCCAATTTGAATGTTCATATTCCGATTATAATCTTCAGGAATATAGATTTTTAGTTGTCTTTTTTCGGAAAAAGAGAACCAATTAAACATTTTGCTTTTCGTCTCAACTAAGAGCCTGTTATCGGTTTCTTTAACAATAAGCGATCCTTTGCCAGATAACACCGCTTCTACATCATTTCGGTCCTCGGGAATTATCGTGGTCTGAACGGAACCCACATTTATCTCTATGGTGTCTATTGTTTTTGATAGAGTAGCCCTGCCTTCTTTACTGCCGCCCACCGTAAAACCATCAAACTGGACCGACTGATTAAAAACAATATATAGCCCAGTAATAATCAATAGAAGAATCACAATTTTTTTCATTTTAAATCCCTGCCCTTCACTTCTTATAGTTTAATAATATGCGATTTCCTGATTAACTACCAATGTACTAAAGATTTATTTATTTCTAAGACTTGAGACGTATTAGGCAGTGAAAAAAAGCAGTGTGTTATCACTGCTTAAACCGAGCTGTATGGGATTTTCTTTTTCTGCTTTGTCTGCCGTATAAACTCATCTACTGCACCTGATCCAAGTAAGACTCCAAATAATATGAATACGAACCCAATGATTTGAGTAGGAATAATGACCTCTCCGAGGAAAAGTACAGCGCTAATCAGTGCAAAAAAGGGGTTCAGGTTAATGAATATAGCAGCTTCGGACACCCCGACTTTTCCAATTGAATCGTTATATATCGTATGACCGAACGCGGTTCCAATAATTGCGGAGCCTAAAAAAATCAGCCAGACACTTAGAGACCCGTTTGTGAGCGTGCTTAATCCTTGCGGCTCCTTAAATAGGCCAATGATAAAAAGAATAAAAGATCCTATCAGCAGCATATATCCAGTCATTAAGCGGGGATCCAAGGTTTTGGAAATTTTTTAATCATCACAAAGCTGAAGGATTGCGTTAGAATCGAAAGAAACACATAGATATCACCGATTGAAATATCACTAATTCCTCCATTTTCGATAACAACAATAAAGGACACCCCTAATAAGCCCGAAATAATGCAGATTTTAATGTAACTTTTATACCTCATTACAGTGAAAGTTCTATGGAATCTGTTTTGAATGCCGAAATAGTAAAAAGTCTTTTTGGATGCAATCAGGCAGTAACGGGAAAAGTAGATGAAGAAATTTATTCGTTGACATGAAACCAAATGGTTTTATATAATTTAAGAAGTGAAACCAAATGGTTTTGTATTAAAAAGTGAAAGTAGGAGAAATCATTGGAAAATATATTACAAGATATTAAGCAAACAGTTGTCATTAACGCACCCATTCAAAAGGTATGGGATCAGGTGTCTACTTCAGAAGGGATTGCTGCATGGCTCATGCCAAATGATTTTAAACCAGAAGTAGGAGCTGAATTCCATATCCAATCTCCATTCGGGCCATCTCCTTGTAAAGTAACAGAATTTAATCCCCCTAATGGGCTTTCATTTATATGGGATACGGATGGCTGGTTTTTATCCTTTAGCTTAAAAGAGGTAGGCGACGGTCAAACAGAATTTACTCTTATCCATGGCGGCTGGCCACAATCTGATGCGATTATTGGCAAGGCCAACCAAAAGGCATCGGCTATTCGCGAGAATATGTCGCAGGGATGGGCTGGTATCGTTCAAAAACTGCGTACGCTTTTGGAGAACTAAGTGACAGCGGAAGCACAAAAGCATGATGTATTTCAAGCGATTGCTGACCCCACTCGGAGAGAAGTACTGAAATTGCTCGCGGAAAAAGACCGACCGATTTCAGAAATTACATCTCATTTTCCGATGAGCCGTACGGCCATTGCCAAACATCTGCAAGTCCTTTCGGAAGCTGAATTAGTAATCGGACGAAAGGTTGGGAGAGAAAAAATTTATCGTTTGCAGCCAGAGCCGTTAACAGAACTTAAACAATGGCTCTCCTTTTACGAAAAATTCTGGGCAAATAAACTTTCGATCCTTAAGCATATTGTTGAAAACCCTAGTGAAAATAGTTTGAGCGTCATAAAAACAGAAGAAACCGACAATAGTTAACGTCGGTTTCTTTGCTGTAGGTTTATAGTGACCGCAAGATAGGAAATGAAAGGGTTTGGGTAACTATAAGAGGTCCATAGTGACCGCGAGATGGAATAATAAGTAGTTTGGGTAACTATGAGAGGTTCATAGTTACCGAAAGATGGAAAAATAAGGTGTTTAGGTAACTATAAGAGGTTTATAGTGACCAAAAGATGGAGAAATAAGGTATTTGGGTAACTATAAGAGGTTTATAGTGACCGCGAGATGGAATAATAAGTAGTTTGGGAAACTATGAGAGGTTCATAGTTACCGAAGAGCATGAAAAAAAAGCATATAGGTCAAAGCAGGGAGCCTGGAGTGACCGAAGAGCATGAAAAAAAGGCATATAGGTCAAAGCAGGGAGCCTGGAGTGACCGAAGAGCATGAAAAAAAGGCATATGGGTCAATGCAGGAAGCCTGGAGTGACCGAAGAGCATTCAGAAAAAGCATATGGGTCAATGCAGGGGGTCTGGAGTGCCCGAAGAGCATGTGAAAAAGGCATATGGGTCAATGCAGGAGGTCTGGAGTGACCGAAGAGCATGTAGAAAAAGCATTTGGGTCAATGCAGGAGGTCTGGAGTGACCGAAGAGCATATAGAAAAAGCATACGGGTCAATGCCGGGAGCCTGGAGCGACCGAAGAGCATGTAGAAAAGGCATATGGGTCAATGCGGAAAGTCTGGTATGCCCGGTGAGCATTTAGCTCTCGGACATTCTTTCTTCAATAATATTAAAAAGCCAAATTTAAGAATAATGTGATAAGATATTGGTAAACACTTGTATAGGAGAGAGGGATATGTGGGCTTTTGTTCTAGTGGTATTGGTTTTATTTATTATCCCGGGTCCAGCTGTTTTTTTAACCTTAACTCAAACCGTTAAAGGCGGATTAAAGGCGGGAATTATTACCGGTGTTGGTATTGCGGTAGGGGACTTACTTCATACGTTTGCAGCCGTTCTTGGACTTTCTGCCATCCTAATGACCTCAGCACTAGCCTTTGAAGTCGTAAAATATTTAGGAGCAGCCTATTTGATATTTTTAGGAATTAAGGCCTTGCTTGAAAAAACAAAAGAACAGGAACAGCCTATAGCCAAAAAAGAGAATCCCGCAGTATCCTTTCGCCAAGCATTACTAATTGAATTACTTAACCCAAAAACGGCATTATTTTTCCTAGCGTTTCTTCCGCAATTTGTAAAAACAGATGGTCCCCCAGTGGTCTTTCAACTTTTAAGCCTTGGGCTAGTTTTCGTATTAATGAGTATTTTGTACACCTCGACCTTAGCCTTTCTTGCTAGTTCATTAGGTAATAAGCTATTTGTAAAAAATAACAAGATGGCGCGTTGGCAGGGAAAAGTCGTGGGATTCATTTATATTGGTTTAGGTTTACAATTGGACTTTCAAAGCCAAAAATAAGAGTAGGCGGCACACCAAAAAGTGTGTCGCTATTTTATTGACATCGTAACAGGATTTATGTTATTTAAATTATGTTGATGTTAGCACTCTGAAGTCGAGAGTGCTAATGACTCAAAAAGCTATTTATACAATATGAGTAAGGAGAGGTTTCTATGGCAAAAAAACAGTTTAAGGCTGAATCTAAAAGGCTGTTAGAAATGATGATTAACTCTATTTATACCCACCGTGAGGTATTTTTACGAGAGTTAATTTCAAATGCAAGTGATGCGATTGACAAAATTTATTACAAAGCATTAACGGATGACACGTTAAACTTCGACAAGGAAAGTTACTTTATTAAAGTAATCCCCAACAAAGAAACTAGAACCTTGAAAATTATTGATTCTGGTATTGGTATGACGAAGGAAGAACTCGAGAATAACCTTGGTACCATTGCTAAAAGCGGATCGCTAGCCTTTAAAAAGGAAACGGAATTAAAAGATGGCTACGATATCATTGGTCAGTTTGGTGTAGGATTCTATGCTGCGTTTATGGTTGCTGATGTGGTGACTGTTAGCAGTAAAGCATTAGGCAGTGAAGAAGCTTACAGGTGGGAATCGAATGGAGCAGACGGTTATACCATCGACCCTACCGAAAAAGATTCGGTTGGAACTGAAATTGTCTTAAAAATCAAAGAAAATACCGAAGATGAAAATTATGATGAGTTTTTAGAAGAGTATCGTTTAAAGTCAATTATTAAGAAATACTCCGACTTTATTCGCTATCCAATTAAAATGGATGTTTCGAGCAGCAGACCAAAAGAAGGCAGCGAAAATGAGTTTGAGGACTATGTAGAAGAACAAATTATCAATAGCATGGTTCCAATCTGGAGAAAAAATAGAAGTGAACTAACTGATGCTGACTATGAGAACTTCTATGCAGAAAAACGTTATGGTTTTGACAAGCCAATTAAACATATCCATATCAGCGTCGACGGGGCAATCCGCTATAATGCGATTTTATATATTCCAGAAAAAACACCATTTGACTTCTATTCAAAGGAATTTGAAAAAGGCCTAGAACTCTATTCCAATGGCGTGTTAATTATGGACAAGTGTGCAGACCTGCTGCCAGACCATTTTAGCTTCGTCAAAGGGATGGTTGATTCAGAGGACCTTTCTCTTAACATTTCAAGAGAAATGCTTCAGCATGATCGCCAATTAAAGCTAATCTCTAAAAACATTAACAAAAAGATCAAAAGCGAATTGCAAAACCTGTTAAAAAATGAACGTGAAAAGTATGAGGAATTCTATCAATCTTTTGGCCGTCAGTTAAAATACGGGGTTTATAGTGAATTTGGTGCAAATAAAGAAGCTTTACAGGACCTCATTATGTTCTATTCTTCAAAGGAGAGGAAGCTAGTTTCTCTAGATGAATATGTTTCAAGAATGCCTGAAAGCCAAAAATATATTTATTACGCTTCCGGTGAGTCCATTGACAGAATTGATAAGCTACCACAAGCAGAGTTCGTTACTGAAAATGGATTTGAGATTCTTTATTTCACTGAAGATATCGATGAATTTGCCATCAAAATGTTAATGACTTACAAGGAGAAAGAATTCAAATCAATCTCCTCAGGTGATTTAGGAATCGAAGGGGAAGAAAACAAGGACGATTCTGAATCTGACGAGAAGGAAAACAAAGAAATCTTTGACTATATGAAAGATATTTTAGCTGGAAAAGTTAAGGATGTTAGGGTTTCAAAACGGTTAAAGTCTCATCCTGTCTGCTTAGCTACAGAAGGTGATATCTCGATCGAAATGGAAAAAATTCTTGCTGCTATGCCTGATAACCAAAATATCAAAGCGGACAAGGTTTTAGAAATCAACAAAAATCATGAAGTATTCCAATCGTTAAAAGAAGCATTTGAAAACGATAAGGAAAAATTAGATCTTTATACAAAATTACTATACAATCAAGCACTGCTAATTGAAGGCCTGCCAATCCAAGATCCAGTAGAATTTACAAATGATATTTGTAAAATAATGGTATAACTTAGATATTTGACTATAATCAGTTGGCTGGAAACTCAGAGTAACAACTTTGCCGTTCTCATTTTTAAAATGAGGGCGGTTTTTTAAACTAGGCTGTGTTAAAGGTAAATGTTGATTTCACTCAATTTGAAAAATAGGCGGAGAAATTCCGTTTATTTCGGGAAATCCCCATATTTCCCTTAAAATAAGCGGAGTTTTTCCGGTTATACGTTCCAAAACGATGGCTTTTGTCTTATTGTGAACAGTTAGTCGGAATATCTCCGCTTATATCTGCTCCTTAAGCCTCCACTATCGTCATTAGCCGGAAATTCTCCGCTTAAAAATTTATCTACACGAAAATCAACAGATCCTTAAACTAAATACATAATTATTTCATAATATCTTCACCTTTTTGCCATTATTTCGTCCTTAGAATTAAGACTTTTACTATATACTCGTTTTATAGGAATATGTACTGTATGCATTGTGAAATTATGGATAATGTTGTTTTTCTAGAAGTCCTGATTTCATTTTTCTACACCAGTGAAGCTTAAAGTCTGTTTACACCTATATGCTTGCTCACTATTTCACATGGTATTCTAAATTAGAAATTAGAAGGGAGTTAAAGATATATGAAAACTATTCTTTTCCTATTAATAAATTTAATGATTGCCGTATCCCTGTTAGGCTGTGAACAGCAAGCAGAAGAAAGCATAAAAGAAAAAATTCAAATGGTTCCAAATGAAGAATATGTGGGGAACCCGAATCCTACCGTAAAGAAAGAAATGAAATTAACGTATGAAGAAAAAATAGAATTCGAGAAGCTTCAAAAGGAAATCCAGTTAAAAAACGAGGTTGAATAATATGACGATCATCCAAGAAACCGTAATGAAACAAGAAGAACGATTGTTCTATTATCAGTTGTTTTGTCATTACTATCGGGGCGATTTACTTCAACTGCCCCCAGAAAAATGGGGACAGGTAGTCCGTATTATAAAAGAATATCAAAATACTAGTTTAATAGACGAAGTGGCGAAAAGCTTACGAGTATTAGAAGAAGTAAAAGAGAACACGATTCAAACTTTTGAACATGATTACAATCGGTTATTTGTGGGTCCCAATAAGTTATTAGCGTCACCATTTGAATCTAGTTATCGGAACTATGAAGGAAACGTTTTGCAACAGGAAACATTGAACGTACGAAACTTTTACCATTTTGTTGGAGTTAAAGTTGCGAATGAAGGGCAGATTCCCGATGATCACATTCAATTTGAATTGGAATTCATTCTACATGTATTAAGTGATCAAACGATTCAAGAAAATAGACAAATTTACAAGATGTTTTTAGAAAAGCATCTCATGCAATGGATATTCAAGCATTGTAAAAAAATCATAGAAAATAGTCAAAATCCCATCACACACGCGATGGCTGTTTTATTAAAAGAATTTTTACAACTTGAAAGAATAATGATGGAAGGTGGGAATGAAGATGTTAACTGAAAATTTTTCTCGCCGAACTTTTATAAAGGGTTCTGCTGCATTAAGTACACTTTTAGGACTTGGGACAATCGGTAGTAAAGCCACGAAAGGACTTGTTCCGCACGTCTCTGCGCAGTCTAATAGTCAAAAACAACAATTTTACAATGCCTGTCCTCGAAATTGTTATGACACATGTTCGATTGTCACAACGGTAGAAGACGGCAGGATTACGTTTATTACTGGAAACGAAAAAAACCAATACACAAAAGGAAGACTTTGTGTAAAGGGCAATACGTATCCAAGAGTTGTCTATTCTCCAGACAGAATTAAATATCCTATGAGGCAAAAAGGGCGTGGAACTGGAAATTGGGAAAGAATTAGTTGGGATGAAGCCTATACAATCATTGCCAAGAAAATTCTCTCCATCAAAAAAGAGTATGGAAACACGCTGCCAATTTGCTTGAATAAATATTCTGGAAACTTCAATATTTTGAACTACGCAACCGAAGGAATGCTGTCAAGTATCGGGTATACCACACGTGCTCAAGGAACACCTTGTGATCCAGCCGGTTCGGATGCCCAAGCCTTTGATATGGGGACGGCTTATAACAATGATCCGGAGCAATTTATGGATGCTGAGTATATTGTTCTTTGGGGAGCCAATCCTGCTTGGACGTCTGCCCACTCGATGTACTTTATTGAGCAGGCGAAAGAGAAAGGGACAAAGCTTGTTGTTATTGACCCTTTGATTACACAAACCGCATCGAAGGCAGATGAGTATATTCAAATTAAACCAAGTACAGATGGTGCCTTAGCACTTGGAATGATTCGTTATATTATCGACCAACACTTATTTGATGAGGAATGGGTAAATAACCATTCCATAGGGTTTCATGAATTTGTGTCTTATGTAAAAAAGAATATTACAGTTGAATGGGCTTCTGAAAAAACAGGTGTGCCACAACCCTTGATTGAACGGATTGCTCGTGAATACGCCACAGCGAAACCAGCCAATATTTGGATTGGGTTTGGGATGCAGCGCCATACAAATGGAGGTTCGATGGTTCGTGCCATCGATGCACTTGCTGCCATGACCGGCAATGTCGGTAAAAGAGGCGGCGGTGTTAATTATATCGGGGGAGAAACCTGGGGATTTAATTACCACACGATGAGCTTTGGAGTACCTGAAGGAACCGTAGGCGAAGCTGATCGATTTGTTAATATGAATAATTTTGGTGCGCAAGTACTTGATGCCAATGATCCTCCGATTAAGATGATGTGGATTGCCTGCCGTAATCCAATTGCTCAGGACCCAGAGCCAAATGTAGTCAAGAAGGCATTTGATCAAATGGATTTGATTGTAACAGCTGATCTATATATGAATCAAACAGTGGAATATTCGGATATTGTACTGCCTGTCACTACACCATTTGAGACAGTTGGAATCAACGTGAGCTATTGGCATTATTGGATGAATGTGAATGAGCAGGCAATCAAGCCGTTATATGAAACGAAAAGTGATTTAGAGATTGCCATGGGGCTATCGAAGAAATTGAATGAGTTAGAATCAGGTTCTTGTACATTCCCAGTTTCAGGTAATCTAGTTGAATGGGTTGAAAAAGAATTTAACGATGACATTCGAGAGTTATTCGGGGTCAAAAGTTGGGACGAATTACGAAGAAATGGTGGAACCGTTAAGGCCAATGAGAAAGTCACTGTTGCCTGGGAGGACCTGAAGTTCCGAACACCATCGGGTAAGTATGAATTTTTCTCTACAAAGGCAGTCGAATATGGTCACCATCCACTTCCGGTATTTGTTGAGGAGTATAAAACAACAAAAGAATATCCGATTCGTTGCATGTCACCACATTGGAAATTAGGCATTCATAGTCAATTTCAACATATCGATTGGTTAGGTGCGATCCATGAGCATCCGTTTGTTGAAATGCATCCAGACTTGGCAAAGAAATATGCTATTCGCGAGAATGATATGGTCAACGTCCGAAATGAAGCAGGGTATTTGACGCTGCCGGCCAAATTAACAAAAACCATTCCAACGGATACGGTTGTCATGTATGAGGGCTGGTGGAAAGATGTGAATTATACCGAGAACTTTAATGTAAAGGCATTGCCTTCCGATATGGGTGACTATAAAAAAGGCCAGCGCGGAATCGCCTTCCATGATAATTTTGTCAAAATAGAAAAGGCGTAAAGAGGAGGGAGAAACAATGGCGAAAAAACTAGGTTTTTTAGTAAATATTGAACGTTGTATTGGCTGTCATGCTTGTGAAATTTCTTGTAAAAGCTTTTATCAGCTTGAACCATCTATGAGAAGGAGAACGGTACGGGAGCTGCCGGAGGATCTTGTAGGTTCTCCCGTCCGTGCTTTTGTATCAACTGCTTGTAACCATTGTGATGAGCCTGCCTGTAAAAAGGCTTGTCCAGTTGGGGCTTATACGAAACGTGACGAGGATGGAATTGTTGTTCATAATCAAGATCTTTGTATCGGATGTCAAATGTGCGGAAAGGCCTGTCCATATGGTGTTCCACAATACAATCCTGTTAAGAAGAAAATGGACAAATGCAGTATGTGTTATGACAGGCTGGATGTAGGGGAATCACCCATTTGTGTATCGAAATGTCCAATGGAGGCCATTGAAATTGTGGATTACAATGAAGCAAAACTTTCTGGTGCGGTGAACGTGGTGCCGACTTTTGCCGATCCATCTATTACTCATCCAACTACTCAATTCATTTTGCCAAAACCAGGCAAACAGTTTAGGAGGGCATAATGATGCATGATCTTCCACTTGTGATCTTTACCATTTTGTCACAGCTTATATTAGGCGGATTTGTGACACTATGGTGGATAGATCGAAAAAAAGCTGGTATATCACGAAAAACAGGATTACTGATATTAATTTCTTTCCTTATTCTTGGTGGTCTTTCACTAGTAGTTTCCATGCTCCACTTAGGTCAACCTTTCTTCGCATATCGTGCAATATTAAATATTGGAGTCTCATGGCTAAGTCGTGAGGTAGCATTTTATGGAACATTTGTAGGGTTGATTTTATTATATACATGGTTTTGGTATAAGGAAGATCGCACAAAGCGCAGCATGATTGGCGGGATCGCTTCTATTATCGGAGTTATCGCGATCTTTTCATCCGCCAAAATCTACATGATCCCGGCCATTCCTGCTTGGGCTGGAGTTAGTACTCTTTTCGCTTTCTTTCTAACATCAATTTTATTAGGTCCACTATTCGTGGCTGCGATTTTAGCGATTAGAGGAGAACTAAATGTTAATATTTCTGGTCTTTTGGTTTTAACGCTGGCTGTCACAGCGATTGTGATGGTTGGTTATTTTTCATCACTGCTTGCTGGTCTGCCAGAGGCCGTTGAAACAGCTACATTAACGTTCAAACATGTATTCTTTTGGATCAGGATTGTGACGTTTGTGGCAGGCTTTACGTTATTATTTTTATCCTATAAAAATAGCAAATGGAGAAATGTAATCATCTATTCAGCAGCTTTTACGGTATTACTCGTCAGTGAATTTTTAGGCAGATTTCTATTTTATGTAACAGCGATTCATTTGTAGGAAGATAGATGAGAGGGGGGATACAAAATGGATTTGTTCAAATTGGTTAGGGTGATTGATCAAAAAGTAACGTCATTGAATGTGGAACCCAATCTATGTGTGCATTTGATTTCACCAAAAAGCTCGTGTCATAGCTGCGTTGAAAATTGCCCAACAAAGAGTATTTCACTAACAAAAAAACAGATTGAGATAGATGAAAATTGTTTGGAATGCGGGCTTTGTTCAACTGTTTGTCCAACCAATGCCATTCTATTTAATCGCCCCCCTCTCAAACAAGTCATTTCAGAACTTGTGCATAAGTGCGAACAAAATGAAAATGAAAAAGTGTACCTGCATTGTAAAAAAATGCCTGTTTCAGATAAGGATGTAATATCTGTAACGGTGCCTTGCTTAGGGATGATTCCAAGAGAAGCGTGGGTGACCATGCTAAGTAAGTGTAAAAATCTTACCATCTACCATTCAGATTCGGGTTGTACCGGCTGTGAGATCACAACTGGTGAAAAAGTGTGGAAAAAGGAGCTTCATGTTGGAGAAACGATGACAGGTTCTTCTATGAACATCACTTCTACTATCACTCATTCAACGAAACAAAAACCGTTTGATAAAGATCGACGGGCTTTCCTATCCAGCTTTTTTAATGAAATCAAAGCAACGAATAAGTTAGCATTTAAAGAACTATTAGGAAGTTCTGAAGTTTTATCCTACCAAGAAAAAAGGCAGGAGACTACACTTTCAAAGGTTAAAAGAGAGTTGGAGGAAGTGTCCCATCATTTATATGAGAAAGTGACAAATGAATCTGCTCTTCCTTATATGAATAAACGAGCTTTTCTTTTGACTCAATTGCAGGAAAATGAAGCCTTACAAATACAAAAGGATATCAGGCTTCCAACTATTACGGCTGATTGCAATTTTTGTGGTGCTTGTACGATTTTGTGTCCAACAGATGCATTGAAAATGAAAACCGAAAATAATTGTCAATCCATTACACTCCAACCAGCCAAATGTTTAGATTGTTCATTATGTGAAGACATCTGTTTTACGAAAAGTATCCAATTACAGTACGAAGAGAACAGAACCCTGCTCAAACAGGAGCAAAGACTTACATCTCACTCTTGACGGGCAGGAGACCCCCTTCTGTTAGAAGGGGGACAACCCATCATAAGGCATAAAAAAATAACAGCCCGATTTGGCTGTTATTTTTTTATTGATTTCATTAAACGATTTTAAACTCCCTTATATGCTTTACGATAAATTTCAGCTAATTCTGTTACTAAAGGAAGTTTAGGATTAGCAGTAGTACACTGGTCTTCAAATGCTTTATCTGCGAGGTAGTCAACCTTGCTTTCGAAAAGTGCTGCATCAACACCATTTGCCTCGATACTCATCGGAATCTCAAGCTCTTTTGCAAGGCGAATGATTGCTTGAACAAGGCTTTCCACTCCTTCTTCCGTTGTATTCGCAGGCAGTCCAAGGGTTCTTGCAATTTCTGCATAACGCTTATCTGCCACAAAGTGTGCATATTTCGGGAATGCAGTAAATTTATTTGGTTTAGCCGCATTATAACGGATAACATGTGGCATTAAGATTGTATTTGCACGTCCGTGAGCGATATGGAATTCTGAGCCTAGCTTATGGGCAAGGCTATGGTTGATTCCAAGGAAAGCATTCGCAAAGGCCATACCAGCAATGGTTGAAGCATTATGGACTTTTTCACGTGCTAGTTCGTCATTGCCATTTCGATAAGCTCTAGGCAGATATTCGAATACAAGCTGGATTGCTTTTATCGCAAGCCCATCTGTGTAATCATTAGCCATACAGGACACATAGGCCTCAATGGCATGAGTCAATACGTCCATTCCGGTATCAGCTGTAATATGTTTCGGAACAGTCATAACAAACTGTGGGTCAATAATCGCTACGTCTGGTGTTAATTCATAATCGGCAAGTGGATATTTCAAATTTGCTTCTTTATCGGTAATAACCGAGAATGACGTTACTTCTGACCCTGTTCCTGATGTTGTTGGAATCGCTACAAATTGAGCTTTTTCTCCTAACTTAGGATATTTCACAATTCGTTTTCGGATATCAAGAAATTTCTGTTTTAAACCAAAGAAATCTGTTTCTGGATTCTCATAGAAAAGCCACATACCTTTGGCAGCATCCATCGCTGAACCGCCGCCAAGGGCAATGATTACATCTGGATGGAATTTAGCCATCATTTCGGTACCCTTCATTACTGTATCAATGGATGGATCTGGTTCCACCTCTGAAAAAATTTCACAATGTACGTAATCAGGACGTTTCCTTAAATAATAAAGTACTTTATCAACATAGCCTAGTTTCACCATTCCAGGATCGGTTACAATGAATGCTTTAGAAATCTTCGGCATTTTAGCTAAATACTGAGTTGAATTTTTCTCGAAATAGATTTTGGAAGGAACTTTAAACCATTGCATATTAACATTCCTTTGGGCTACTTTTTTAATATTGATTAAGTGAATCGCACCAACGTTAGTGGAAACTGAATTTCCTCCATATGAACCACAGCCAAGTGTAAGAGATGGCATATAAGCATTGTAAATATCACCGATGGCACCCTGTGAAGATGGGGCATTGACTATGATTCTTCCAGCTTTCATCCGGTAGCCATACTGTTTAATTACATTTTGGTCCTGGGAATGAATTACTGCTGAATGTCCTAAACCGCCAAACTCTAGCATTTCTTCTGCTCTTTTTAAGCCTTCTTCAAGATTGCTTGCCTTGTAACAGGCTAGGACAGGGCTTAATTTTTCTCTTGAAAGCGGGTACCCTGGTCCGACGCCATTTAATTCAGCCACAAGAATTTTTGTGTTTTCAGGAACCGTTACTCCTGCCAAAGAGGCAATTTTGCTTGCAGCCATCCCAACAATATTCGGGTTAACTGCACATGACTTTTCGTTAATCACTAATTTTTCAACTTTTTCTTTTTCTTCCTCATTTAAAAAATAACAATTATTTGCAATCATCTCATTTTTGACAGCTGTATAAATCTCTTGATCAATAATAACCGCCTGTTCAGAAGCACATATCATTCCGTTGTCAAAAGTCTTTGATAAAATTAAGTCATTCACGGCTTGCTGAATGTTGGCTGATTTCTCCATATAGCATGGGACATTTCCAGGTCCAACGCCGAGGGCTGGTTTACCGGAGCTATAAGCAGATTTGACCATTCCTGCGCCGCCAGTTGCAAGAATCATCGATACCTTTGAATGATTCATCAGTGCTTGTGTAGCCTCAATTGAAGGCGTTTCAATCCATTGGATGCAATTTTCAGGAGCACCTGCGATTATAGCCGCATCCCTAAGGATTCTTGCCGCTTCACTGCTGCATTTTTGGGCGGAGGGATGGAAGGCAAATATAATTGGATTTCTCGTTTTGATGGATATCAGTGCTTTAAACATCGTTGTAGATGTTGGATTGGTTACAGGTGTAACACCAGCGATCACACCAATCGGTTCGGCAATTTCAATGATTCCTTCGTGTTCGTTTTCGTTAATGATGCCTACGGTTTTATCATATTTGATATTATGATAGACATATTCAGTTGCAAACATATTTTTAATGATTTTATCTTCATAAACACCTCGTTTGGTTTCCTCAACAGCAAGTTTTGCAAGCTGCATATGCTGATCAAGACCAGCTAAGGCCATTTGCTTCACAATCGTATCGATCATTTCTTGGTCAAAGCTGCGGAATTCTTCTAAGGCATTTAGACCGTTTTCCACCAAGACATCAATCATGGATGTTACACTGTGCATTTCCTTGCCTGTTTTTTCTGCCACTGCCATTTTAATTCCTCCAATAACTTGATAGTTTGTGAAATATTTCACAAATAAAGATAAAAAAATAATAACAAACTAATTATGAGGATCTTACAGTGTTATTCACAAACTGGATTTCGTGGTATTTTTTCAAAGGATATATCTGTAAGGACTTTTGAAAATCTTTTAACAATGATGACGAAATTTACTGTCCAAATATAACATGGGATGTTTTCATTATCCTTTATCATCATTGCCTCAAATTCGTCGCCAACAATTTTCTCAAATGCTTCTTTTGTATAAGTCTCAGAATCTGTAGAAAAAGATCTCCATTCACATAACATCATGCCATATCACTCCTTGTGCCTTTGATAAACTAATAATAACATTGATTTTTATTGAAAGTTTGTGAAATATTGAACAAACTTTGAAATATTTACAAAAATACCAAAGATGGTTCTTTTTACCTAAAAAGATGATTGGAATACAAAAAAATAACAACCCAAGTAGGGCTGCTATTTGTCTTGCTTTTCTTTATCAAACCAAAGCAGTTCTTGATCCTCTTCATCGCCGTTATAGTTGATAAGTATCTCTTCTCCAGCTTTTATATCTTTGTAAGCAAAAAAGTCAAAGGTATGGTTTGGAAAATTTATTTCATAGGTGGCATTTGGCTGATAGGAATGATTAAATAGCATGCCATAACCTAAGAGAAGACATGTATGGTTGATGCCATATTCAAACGCATAATCGGCTAGCAATGTTTTTTCAATATGCTCATGCTCCGCATTTGGATAAGCGATTACAGGTGCTTCATGAATAAGTTCACCTTTTTTTATATCACGTGTTGCAAATATGCCTCTATTGAACTCTCCATCGCTGAGTTTTGAAGATTTTACTTCTATCATGTTCGTCACCTACATTTACTTTCTTTGAAGTCAATATTCTCTAAGTTTGACAGGTAAGTCCATTGAAAGCAACTGTTTTTCGATTCCTACGAATGTTAGTGTTTCTAATAAGAGCAAAATTTAATCTTTCTATCGTATTTATGATAAAATTTGTAAAAAAAGGAGTCGCTTAAATGAAAATAATTGATCTGCATTGTGATGCATTACTTAAACTCTCTGAAGGAGAAGGCACCCTCCGTTTTGCGGATTCAAAAGAATTGCAAACGAACAAAGCTCGTTTGCATAAAGGGCAAGTCAAGGTCCAGTGCTTTGCGATATTTATTGAACCAGACATACCATCAGACCAGAAGTTCCAGGTAGCTCTTCAACAAATTGATTATTTTTACAAGGAAGTCCTCGGGAAGAATCCCGATATGGTTCATATTAAAGAATGGTCCGATTTTGAAAAGATCAATATCGGACAAATCGGCGCCATGTTAACGCTTGAGGGTGTAGATGCCATTGGAAACGATATAACCAAACTTCATATACTTTACCAGTTAGGAGTTCGTTCGGTTGGATTGACCTGGAATAATGCCAATTTAGCTGCCGATGGGGCTGGCGAACCGCGCGGTGGCGGGTTGACGCTTTTTGGAAAAGAGATTGTAAAGTTTAATAACGAGCACCAAATCTTAACGGATATATCTCATCTAAGTGATAAGGGAATCTGGGAAGTAATTGAATTAGCTAAATACCCTATTGCCAGCCACTCTAATTCACGTACTCTCTGTAATCATCTACGTAATGTAACGGATGAACAAGCGATGGCGATGTTTAAGAGAAATGCGATGATTCATGTGGTCTATTATCCACCTTTTGTAAAAGAGTCCGGAGTAGTCACCATCAATGATCTTGTGAGACATATCGATCACTTCTGTACATTAGGCGGTGTAAACCATATTGGGCTAGGTTCAGATTTTGATGGTATTTCTGTTTTTATCAAAAATTTAGAGGACGCTTCTAAATCACAAAATCTCATTAATGAATTACTAAAGCACTTCAAAGAGAATGAAGTGAGAGGATTCGCTTATCAGAACTTCCTCGACCACCGGCCAGGAGTGTTAAGATAAAGGAAAGAAACATGGGTTAACATTAGTAAATCAAATCACCATAACGGACGAGGAATGAAAAATATGTACCTAACCATTAAAGAAACAGCAGAATACTTATCCATGCCTGTTTCAACAATTGAAGACCTAATTAAACAAAAGAAAATCCGCGCCATCCATGACGGCGAAACCTGGATCATCAACAAAGAACAATTCAACACCCACCTAAAACAAATCGAAAAATACAAACACCTAGTCGAAGAAATCCTAAACGAACCCGTCCCCGAAGACCTCGACATCAAGGACGAAGACTAGATTAATTTTGGTGCCTGTCACCGCTCGTGGACAGTGTCCACCTGGTATGGACAATTTTCTCAATAGAATGATAAGGAGGGGGTTAAATGGGTGAGTTTTTCTTGAAGAGGGTTTATGAACCGTATGAAGAATCTGATGGTTTTCGGATTTTGGTTGATCGTCTTTGGCCACGTGGAATTTCGAAGGATGTTGCAAAATTGACGGCTTGGCAAAAGGATATTGCCCCGAGTCCCGAACTTCGTAAGTGGTTTTGTCACAAGCCAGAGTTGTTTGAGGAATTTAGAAGGAAATATCTAGAGGAATTACGTACGGATGAACAAAAGTTAAAGATTATTGATGAAATAAAAACTATGGCAGCCACAGGAATGGTTACACTCTTATATGGAGCAAAGGATCCTGTATTTAATCATGCGATCGTGTTGCAAGAAGAGCTTAACAAACTAATAGAATAACATCCAAAGTTCACATGCGGTTATTTTTGCATTTTTCTTAAAGAAGGAGAAATCAAGATGGAAACTTTGACACAAATACCAGTAGTAACAGCAGAAATGCTCATTCGCAGACCGGTTGAAGAAGTATTTGAAGCATTTATCGACCCAGCCATAACAACAAAATTCTGGTTTACCAAAAGCAGCGGGAGATTAGAAGAGGGTAAGCGTATCAGGTGGGATTGGGAGATGTACGGTGTTGGGGATGATTTAAATGTAAAGAAACTAGATCCAAACAAAGAAATTAGGATCGTTTGGTCTGACGGCACCGAGACAGAGTGGGTTTTCACTTCCCGAAAAGACAATGAAACATTTGTATCGATAACGAACACAGGTTTTTCAGGGAGTGGCGATGAAATGGTTGCTCGGGCTATTGATTCAATGGGAGGATATACGATGGTGCTCTGTGGGTTAAAGGCGCTGCTTGAGCATAAAGTCGTTTTGAATCTTGTGTCCGATAAAGCACCGGATGCCATCGTTGACGGATTTATCTAGGTGTTTCTCGATATGTAATTTTCATGATTTTTTCGGTTTGATTGTTAAATTCAATATCTACAAAAACGCCGAATTCCTTTTGGGATCCTTTTAACCATAATTTGAATTTTTCCGTTGATGAATGCTCGCCACTTACTTTTCCAATATGGAGATAATCGACGACTCGAGCATCCGGATACTTTTTTTGTGTTTCTTTGACGGCCACTTGCCCCCACTTAGCATATGGAGGGATTGGCTTTTGTTGTGCAAATGCAGTTTGAATTGAATTTATTGGAAAAAGAGAATTTTGGGGAAAGATTAATATTAAAAATATGCATATACAAAGCTTTTTCATTTTATTTACCCTCTTTGTTTTTTATTTTTAGTATTTAATTTCAGGAGAATAATTATGTAGTTTTAATGACAATGATTCACTCTGATAAAAGAATAAAGATAAATTGGGTATATTTCCCTATTAAGTAATGCAGGATAAAGATGTTGCTACAACAATACTTAAGAGGAGGAAGTAAATTGACGAACCGCAATAACAATCGTAACCAACCGCATACAGGTGGAAGCAAAGCTAGTGATACGGAATTTGGTGCAGAACAAGGGCTAAGTAAAAAGGCTAGGAAACAAGCTGCGAGAGATAATAAAAAGAACTCATAAAAAAATGGAAAATGCCTCTGGTGTTGCAGAAGGCATTTTCCATATTAGATTACAAAAAAGAATACACATAAAAAGTGAGATAAACTTCCTAACATAATGAAGATGTGAAAAATTTCATGAAAACCCATGTATTTTGATTGGAGGAATTTTGGCTTAGCCCCGTAAATGACACCACCGATTGTATAAAAGATACCTCCGAGTATTAATAAAAATAAACCCTTCGAGTCCATGCTCCCTGCTAATGGAGAGAAGACAAACACAATCATCCAGCCCATTACAAGATACAATGCTGTTGAAATCCAACGTGGACAATTAAACCAAAACATCTTAAAAACAACTCCGCCTAAAGCTACCGCGGCAATAATAGAAAATAGAATATTGCCTGTTGTTCCATTCAAACTAATAAAGCAAAAAGGTGTGTACGTGCCTGCGATTAATATAAATATCATTGAATGGTCGAGTCGTCTTAGAAACGCAATGACATGATCTCTCGCTATTACCATATGATAGGTAGCAGATGCAGAATAAAGGAGGATCATGCTGACGCCAAAAATGATGACTGCCGTTATTGCCATCGTAGACGAGGTGGTGCTCGACACTTTAATCACCATCGCGAGAAGTCCGACAAACGACAAGAGTGCCCCTGTTAAATGAGTAAGTCCATTAATTGGTTCACGAATAAAATTGCTCAATATAATAACCCTCCTAAAACAACAAGTAGTTTTGATAACTACTTGTAATCATACTAGTAAAACATAATCTAGTCAATGTGAAATTGTTACGATATAATGTTTTATAGATACCACTAGGAACGGGGTTATTTTTAATGGAAAAGATTCATGCAATTATTGAAGAACTAGGGCTAGAATCCAATCTTAAACTAAATGAAATACCAGCTATCGATTTATATATGGACCAGGTTATTCAGCTATTTGAGAGCAAATTTGCTGATTCAAAGCGAAACGAAGATGAAAAAGTTCTTACCAAAACAATGATCAATAACTACGCAAAAGGGAAGCTGATCTTCCCAATAAAAAATAAGAAATACTCCAAAGAGCATTTAATTTTGATGAGCTTGATCTATCAGCTAAAAGGATCTCTGTCGATTAACGATATCCAGGTAACGCTTGATGGGATTAACAAAAGGATCATCAAAGAGGATATCGAGTTAGATTCTTTTTATACTAGTTATTTATCTCTTTCTAAAAAGAATGTAGCTGATTTCAATGAGGATATTGATGAAAGGGTTAAGGATGTTATGGATGAAGTGACGAAAATGGAGGATCGGCATTCACCGTACTTAGAGCAAGTGTTAATGATTTCCTCGCTCGTACATATGAGTAATTTATATCGAAAAGTCGCAGAAAAGCTGGTCGATGAAATCGTGATTGAAAAAGATGAAAAGCGTCATAGATGATTATTTCTTTGACGCCTTTTCTGTTGCTATCACCTTTTCAACTATAATATCCTGAACACATGCACCTACATCAATCGCTTTTAGGGTTGAATCTCGTATCTCAAGGTTGCATATTGTGACAGAATCAGCCTTGTTTTTCCCACCATAAACTTTAATACCTGCACTACCACTTTTAAAATCCTTGATTAGAATGTTTTTTAGTACAACATTCCTCGCACGATACTGAACAGCCAATACGGGATTTCCATTATAGTCATAATTCGGGTCCCCAATTAAAGTGAAGTGATTAATAACGACATTTTTATAAGCGGAAACAACCAATCCGCGCGGTGTGGAATATTTATATAGATCTGTAAAAATGGGTGCAATCGCTACAAGATTGACCGCTGTAATATTATAGGCAGATTTTGATTCGGTATCCGTGCTTTTGTGATGTCCGATATGGCGGAAGTTATAGCTGCGGTTATCGTTAACAGAAATATGCCCAACGATTTTAACATTAGAGGCGGCAGATGAATTTTGATGCGCCTTAATTTCAACTCCACCAAAACACCTTGCAGATGAATTATGGACTAATAGCACATTCCTTGAACCATCATCAACTTCAAACCCATTAGAATTGGAAAAATCTCTCTGGTGGGCACGGCCGCTTGGATCACACATATGACAGCGAGAAATAAAAATGTAATCACTATGATGGGTGGTAATCCCATCATCTCCGAAACCATGTCCACTCAAATTATCCAGCCAAACGTATTTGCTTCCACCTCTACCAAGATATCCATCGCCAGCATAATTGTACAAGGTAGAGGAAATATCAAAGCAATGGAGACCAGGATTGATGCCTTCCACATCCTTTACCCAGCCAAATGTAACATTTGCATAAGTTAAGCAGCTTGAATAATTGCCCCAGGTACTTGTCTTTGTTACAATACCGAGCCTTTCGACATTCCAGTCTAAACTTAACCCTTGAACAAAAACATGATGATTTCCTTGCCAATGGTCGGCGTTAGTGATTAATCTTGATTCTTTTGAAGCATGGTCATGCAGTTTAATCGTTGTTTTCCATTTTCCAGCCCCCACTAGATAGGTCCAAGATGGCAGACGAATTCCTTTCGTAATAAATACGCCTTCAGGAACAATTACCTTTACCCGGCCGTTACCTATTGCTTTTTTAAATGCAACAGTGTTGTCCGTTTTTCCATCACCAATTCCGCCGAAATCTTCAATATTTACCTCTCTCGTAATAGTATTGAGTAAGTGACTGTATTCATGATCCAACATTGTTTTCCATTCAGGCACTACGTGTCCTTCAGCATCCACATATGCTTTTGTCGGTTCCAATAACGAGAAAGGTTTAGCAAACAGTCTAAACAAACTCTCACTGACTTTATTTGAAAAAGATAGCGGTGTGGGGCTATTATTTGGTTGTGGAACTGGCACTTTATCCAGACATTGTTGAAAAAGCTCATCTGTTTCATGGAGTGCCTGTTTATAATCTAGTCGATTCTCTGTAATTTGCGAGAGGAGCTGTGCATTTTTTCGAGGGTCATGGTATTTATCCAAAAACAGCATCCGTTCACACTCCAAGAAAAAATTTTATAAAGTTATTATCCCTAATTTGAAGTAAAAGCTCTAGTAACCTGACTCTTTTAATTTATATTCAGAACGCCAATTGGTAGAACGCCCTGATGTGACAATAAATTAACAATCAAAAAAAGCTGCTTATTGTTGATTAAGACAACGATAAGCAGCTTCTTATTTAAACAGTAATCCCGGCAGCCAACATCAGAACAGGAAAGCAGCATGCAATACAAAGTCTAGGCAGTAATGGAGTGTTGCTGAGAATCTTTAATAAAAAACCAAACAATTCCCTTATTTGCTTCCATTTATCGCCACTAATTAGGTAAATTATACCACGATAGGTAATCAGCATTTTTTGTCTTTTTTGTGTAATTTGTATATTATTTTACCATTATCCTAAAAATACTAACGTACGTTCGGAGGTGGAAAGATGGAAGAGCAGAATTTCGAAAAAATATATGAAGAATACAAGCAGCAAAGTGAGCAGCAAGCACAGTTTGAGGCTGGTCAAAGCAACCCAGATGGAAAAGAAGAATTTATTGCTGTGAAAAAGAACAATGATGGGGATATTATTGCCTTCAAAACCAGTACTGGCAGAGAACTGGACTATATCACTGCGTTAACGGAAGCCAAATCAGGTCAAATTGCCCGTGTTGATGTTTTCCATAAATACGGCAGAGACATCATTCGCAGTGAACCAGATGGGATTAAAGAAAACAATCTTGATCAACTTCCTGAATTTTAGTTTAGCAAAGAGAGTGGCACAAGAAATCAACGGTTTGGATTACCTATCGAAAGCATTTAAAATGCAAGGGAAAATGACTATCAAAATGTATACATTTGATAGTCATTTTTATCGTTTAGGCAACCTAACCTTACTATTCAAGGTATTGACGAAAAAAGTAAAAACATATATTCTTAAGTCGAGATATTTTAATTCAAGATTAATTTTATGAGGTTATTTGCAAAATGTAAATCACTGGGAGAGATTATAGATGAGAAACTGGTTTGTAGATCAAGCGCATTCCACAGTAGGATTTGAAGTGAAACATATGATGGTATCAAAGGTAAGGGGCCAATTTGATTCTTTTACAGCCGATGTAGAGGCTGAAGATTTAACAGATTTAACAACTGCAAAAATTGTATTCAAGTTTGATGTAGATAGTATAAATACTCGTAACCTAGAACGCGATAAACACTTAAAATCAGTTGACTTCTTTGATATTCAAAATTATCCAACGATCGATTTCAAATCTACTAAAATTACAAAAAGTCGTGATCGTTATAAAGTTACTGGTGATGTAACGATTAAAGGGATAACAAAACTAGTAACATTTGATGTTGCGTTCGGCGGTAAAGGTACCGACCCAGAGGGAGTGGAAGTTTACGGTTATGAAGCAGAAGCAACGATTAACCGTGAAGAATTTGGTCTCACCTGGAATGCAGCACTGGAAACTGGCGGCGTACTGGTTGGGAAAGAAGTTAAAATTAAAGTTGAATTAGAATTAAACCAGCAATATAGTGCTTTTTCGAAAACCTCCAGTCTAGAGAAGAAATCTCTATTTGAAAATAAGCTATTGAAACAAGAAATAACAAGCAATGAAATTCACCGGATGATTGCCGAAAACGTAACGGACCTGGTTTCGATTATAGATAGGAATGGCGTCATTCACTATGTCTCTCCATCATTCAAAACAGTGTTAAACTATGACCTTCCTTTACTGGAAAAGACCAATATTTTTGAAAAGATTCAAGAGGATGACCAGAAAACCGTTAAAAATGAGATACTATCTTATTGTGGAAGAACCCTAAAAAGGGCATTGAAAAGCGAATTTCGTCTCCTTCATGAAGAAGGATATTATATCGATGTCGAGGCAGATATTGTTGGTATTAACGAACCTTCTTTTTCAAAAAATGAATTAATGTTAGTCGTTATGCGGGATATTAGTGAACGAAAAGAAGTACAAAAAGCCATTTATCAATTAGCATTCCATGATTCTTTGACAAATCTACCAAATCGAAGGTCGTTTATGAATCAACTGTGCAGTGAAGTCATGGACCGAAAATTACCCAAATCTAAACTATCAATATTTTTTATTGATCTCGATAATTTTAAGCAAATTAATGACCAATGGGGGCATGATGCAGGAGACCTTGTGCTTAAGGAAGCTGCTAAAAGAATTCAATCTGTTATTCGTCCAGCAGATATAGCAGCTAGAATTGGCGGAGATGAATTTGTCGTCATGTTAAAAGATGTGCAGGATGAACAGTATGCAACAACAATTGTCCAAAGGATGATAGAGCAGTTTCAAACCCCAATAAAAGATGGTGAACAAGAATATACACTCACATGTAGTATTGGTGTGGCGCACTATCCTGACCATGGAGAATCTCCTGAAGACCTGATCAAGAATGCGGACACTGCACTATATTATGTGAAAGAACGTGGTAAGAATGATTTTATGGTATTCAATCAACTCATGGAACATCAATCATTAGAGCGACGGTTACTTGAAAATGCATTAAGACAAGGGATCAATGAGCACCAATTCTACTTGGAATATCAACCGAAAGTTAACCTGTCTACTAATGAGTTAATCGGTATGGAAGCATTGGTCAGATGGAATCACCCTGATTTAGGAATCATTCCTCCAGGAAAATTTATTCCATTAGCAGAAGAAACGGGATTAATTGTCCCCTTGGGAGAATGGATCCTTAGAGAAAGTTGCCGGCAAGCATCCGCATGGCAAGACCAAGGTTATCCACCTTTACTCTTATCTGTAAATGTTTCGGTACGTCAGCTGGAGGACATTAATTTTGTTGATAAGGTGAAAACGATTTTACATGAAACAGGACTAGATCCAAAATGGCTTGAATTTGAGATAACTGAAAGTGTCTTGGCAAATGTCAAAAGTACGGTATCGATTTTAAAGGAAATTCGAAATCTAGGTATTCACATTTCTGTCGATGATTTTGGAACAGGATATAGTTCTCTTAGTTATATTAAAGAACTGCCGATTGATACATTAAAAATCGACCAATCGTTTGTAAAAGATATTCATACGAATAAAGAAAGTAAGGAAATTGCAAAGGCTATCATAAACTTAGCAAAATCTATTGGATTAACGGTCATTGCAGAGGGAATCGAACGAAAGGAACATGTTGATGAACTAAGCAATGATGGTTACGTACAAGGACAAGGTTACTACTACAGCAGACCATTGAAGCCATCCGCATTTGAGGATTTTATGACATCTAATCATGAAGCGTCATAAAGCTTGAAATAGAATTGGTTCATGAAACGAACTACAAAATAAACGTAAAAAAGCTAATCGGGATCTTTCGATTAGTTTTTTTAATACATAGAAGTTGCGGAATGCGAATTTTAGCGGCAGAAAGAATTAATGGTCATAGGTAACAATTTCAGTATCCTTTTAAGTTTTTTATTTAATGATCGTTAGTATCAGCCAATTTATTATTTCGATTTTGTTGTAAAAAAGTACACTTTCATCCATTTCAAACTCGTCCTAAAACGCATTAAATAATATAGGACGAGGAAAAAGTAAAAACGCTTTTTCCTATTTGGAAGGAAGTGTGCTTGATGCTTGATTCATTGTTTGAATTTATTAAACAGTTATTTACTCTGATTTATCAATTTATTATATACATTTTAGAAATGCTACAAAATTTATTATAAATGTCGAGAGTATCGGCCTTTTTTTTGTTAAAGTGGAAATAGTAGAATTTAAAGGTTGTGAAAATATGGAATGCTTAGGATGTAATTTGGCTAATAAAAAGCTGCCAGTTCATATAGTTTTCGAAGATGATTTTGTTTGCTGTTTTTTAGATCATGAACCATACAACGAGGATCATGTGTTAATTTTGCCTAAGAAACATCTTTATGACCATGATGAACTTGATGAAGTCACTGCAAAATCAATTATGAAGGCGTCGATTCTTTTATCTAAAGCAATAAAAAAATTGTTTAATCCGGATGGAATCACTATATGTCAAAATGGCGGAATTTTTAATGAATTAACGCATTATCATATGCACGTAGTACCTAGATATAAAGATCAATCATTTGCTACTTTCTATTCAAATGATGAAGCAGAATACATAGAAGATGAAACGAAGTTAAAAGAGACGGAAAGAAAACTTAGAGAAACCATAAACGAATATCTTTCTTAAAAAAGTAAAAAAAAGTAGGGATGTTAATGATCACATTATACATAACAAGGCATGGGGAAACAGAGTGGAACAATGAAAGAAGAATACAAGGCTGGTTGGATTCTAGTCTAACGGAAAATGGAATAAATAATGCTATTTCTTTAGGTGAAAGACTGAAGGAAACAGAGTTTGTAGCCATTTTTTCAAGTCCCAGTGGAAGGACAAAAGCTACCACAGAGTTGATTTGTGGGGATAGAGATATTCCAATCATTAATGATGAAAATCTAAAGGAAATTAATATGGGTGACTGGGAAGGGAGTACTCATACATCCATTAAAGAAAAGTATCCATTAGAATATGATGCCTTCTGGAATGCTCCACATTTATTTTTGCGTGATGGTGCCGAGACGTTTGAACAAACGAGAGAAAGAGTACGTAAGGTGTTAAATAGGATAAAAAAAGAGTACCAATCTGGTAATATATTGATTGTAACGCATTCAATCGTTATAAAATGTTTATTTTCCATATTTAAGGATACATCAATTGATACTTTATGGGGGCCACCTTATATACACGATACGAGTCTTACAGTTGTAGAATTGACTGAAAACGGATTCAGAATGGTGTTAGAAGGAGATATTTCTCATCGGGAATCTGTTAATTTTACATAGAACAGGATGTGGAGGCAATGGACATTAAATTAGTGAAAGCAACAAATTCAGATGCACAGGCTATTTTTGATATACAGGTCATGGCTTTTATGCCCTTATTGGAGAAATATCAGGATTACCATACAAATCCGGCTAACGAAACTATTGAACGTGTAATTACTAGAATTAATAATCCTAATGGTGGATTTTATAGAATTATAGTGGATAACAAACTGGTGGGTGCTATCAGTATTCTCTGGAAAGAGGGCGTACAATTTTGGATAAGTCCCATGTTTATTCTTCCAGACTTTCAAAGGAAAGGGATTGCCCAGAAGGCAATAACGTTACTTGAAGAGATGTTTCCACAAGCAACTAGTTGGGAATTAGCAACCATCTTAGAGGAAGAGCGTAACTGCTATTTGTATGAAAAAATGGGTTATATTAAAACAGATGTTAAAAAGAAGTTAAATGAAAATACAACTTTAATATTTTTCAAAAAAATTATGTCAAAGGTGATGGAATGAGAAGGATGGAAAAGCTGAATCCAAAGGAATCTGCAAAATTGTTTATTCAAAAGCAATTCCCGAACTGTGATGGAGCACTTTTAGCTGGAAGTGTTGTTCGAGGACAAGCGACAGAAACATCTGATCTTGATATTGTTATTTTTGATAAGAATGTCAAATCGTCATATAGAGAGTCAATCTTTGATTTTGGTTGGAATATAGAAGTTTTTGTACATAACTTAATCTCTTATAAGCATTTTTTTGAAAGTGACTATGAAAGAGCAAGACCTTCGATGCCGAGGATGGTTTCCGAAGGGGTTGTCTTGAAAGACAATGGAATAATTGACTTTATAAAACATGAGGCTAGAGAGTTATTACAAAAGGGTCCAGCAAAATGGACCCAAGAAACGATTAACATAAAGAGATACTTCATTACAGATGTACTTGATGATTTCATTGGCTGTTCAAATAGGGCAGAAGAAATATTTATTGCTAATGCACTTGTTGAATTGGTAAGTGAATTTGTTTTAAGAACAAATTGTAAATGGGTTGGTACCTCTAAATGGGTAATAAGATCATTAAGACAATACGACGAAAAGTTTGCAGAACTTTTAGTCGAGGTTTTTGATATTTTTTATAAAACCGGTGATAAAAGTAAAATTATTCAATTGGTAGATAATATCCTGAAACCACATGGAGGACGGCTTTTTGATGGTTTTTCTTTAGGTAGAGAGTGAATTAAAGTAACAGCTATCTATACCTTAATTTCTTTAATAATTTTTGCAGGGTTTCCTCCGACGACCACATTATCCGGCACATCTTTTGTTACGACTGCACCTGATGCAATCACTACATTGTTACCTATTTTAACTCCAGGATTAAGAACCGCACTACCACCTATCCAGACGTTGTCACCGATATGTACCGGAATTCCATATTCAGCTCCAGATATTCTTTCGGTTGGATGTAGCGGATGTGTTGCTGTATAGATATGTACACCAGGGGCAATAAAGCAGTTATCGCCGATGCGGATTTCACAAACATCTAATAATACACAATCAAAATTAGCATAAAAATTCTCGCCAACATGAATGTTGTACCCATAATCACAGCGGAATGTTGGCTCTATGTAAAGATTTTCTCCAGTGGAGCCGAACAGTTCTTTTAAAAGTTCTGTCCTTTTTGTTTCGTCCGTTTCAATAGTTTGATTGTATAACCTAGTTAGTCTTCTAGCGTTTAATCGTTCTTCTAGTAATTGTGGATCTGCTGCCAGATAAAGTTCACCAGCGATCATTTTTTCTTTTTCAGTTTTCATTGTTGGGCTCCTCGTTTAATTGATATTAAAAACGATTGTACCATACAATACAAATGTTCTGTAAGAAATATGGTAAATACGTTTTTTACGGGAAGGATTAACAGGATAAAATGCTGAATTTGTTACACAAAGAGGTGTGATGGTTGGATGAATAAGTTAACTGTACTGATATTCTTTTTAACATTTTTAACCTCCTGTAATTCACCGCTTGATATAGGCTGCCCAGATGGAGCCATTGAGTGGGTTGATTTGTTAAAGATTGATGACGTCACCTATCAACACCATTTCGAAGAAGCACCAGATGAACCATTAAGCACGAGCATTGAAAAAGGAGAGCAAGTCGGAAAAGTAACGTATAAAATGGCGGACAATGCCTGCAGTGATCATAAGATGAGAAATGGCGATGCAGCTTATTTAGAAAAGAATACGATTGTATATGCAGTAAAAGGCTACCCGTCCTCCCTCATGGTTGTTGCAAACGATAAAGTGTATATAGCAGACAAAAAGAAAAATGAGAAAATTGGGAGTGAGGAAATTCAAGAATTAATAAAGAAAGAAGCAGCAACAATAGATTAAATAGGAGGATTTAAATATGAACAGAATTAATTTAATTACTATGGGAGTAAAAGACATCTCTCATTCACTTAAATTTTATCGAGATGGACTTGGTTTTGAAACATCAGTAAATGAAGAAAATCCAGGAATTGTGTTCTTTAAAAATGGGGGAACAAAATTAGCTTTATATCCATTAGAGGAATTAGCAAAGGATATCAATGAACATGAGCCTCCTGTAGGAAAAGGTTTTTCTGGTATTACTCTCGCTTATAATGCAAAATCGGCACAAGAGGTTGATCAAATTTTTGAAAAGGTAGAACAAGCAGGAGGAACAATAAAAAAAGCTCCTCAACGGGTTTTTTGGGGAGGATATAGCGGCTATTTTTCAGATCCAGATGGGTACTATTGGGAAGTTGCTTATGCTGAAAGCTGGAAATTTGATGAAAATGATATGTTAATCATAGAATAAATGATAGAGAGCCTTACTTCCAAAGGAGGTGAGGCTTTTTAGAATGAAAGTCGTTCCGTGGCTGATATTAAATGGTAACCATTTTAACGAGGTGTCATCAAATGAATCTAAACATACAAAATAAAACATCAATACATATTCGTCGGTATCAGGAAAGTGATTTTCCTAGAATTCAAGAGTTAAACCAGGAAGAGGGATGGAATAACTTAGTAGAAAAGATCGAAGATACGAAGGAAGCATGGGAAAATTCAAATGTATCCTTCGTTGTTGAAGTCGAAGGTGGCGAAATAGTGGGTTATATTAGAGGTCTTACCGACAGGCATATCACTCTATTTATTTGTGAATTATTAATAGATAAGAAGTATCGGGGATTAGGTCTTGGGAAAGAGTTACTTCAGCACGTCCATGGTCTGTATCCCAAAACTAGAATGGAACTTCTTGCTTCTAGTACCTCACATACATTTTATGAAGATCAGGGCTATCGTCCATTTTACGGGTTCAGAAAGACATTTGAAGAATAGGAGAGAAGTGTGATGAAGAACATTTATCTTATCAGGCATTGTGAGGCTGGAGGGCAGCCAGCGGAGGCAACACTAACAGACAATGGTTTCAAACAAGCTACCCATTTATCCGAATTTTTTAGAGATATTTCAATAGACCGCATTATCTCTAGTCCTTATAAGCGCGCTGTTCAAACGGTTGAACCACTTGCAAAAAGAATGAATCTTGAGATTGAAAAAAATGAGCTCTTAACAGAACGAGTATTAAGTAATCAGAACCTTGACGATTGGCTTGAAAAACTAAAAGACACCTTTGATAATCAGGATTTGAAATTCGAGGGCGGGGAGTCAAGTAAGGAAGCGATGAAACGAATTGTAGAAGTTGTAGAGGATGTTAGGGAGTCTGCAACTCAAAATACGATTATTGTTACTCATGGAAATTTATTGTCATTACTTTTAAATCATTATAATAATCAATTCGGTTTCGAAGATTGGAGAAGTTTACGTAATCCGGATGTCTTTCTTTTAAAAATAGAGAACGAAACGGTTTCCTATGAAAGAGTGTTAATGGAATATCAACTATCCTTGATTAAACCAACGGCCGCGTTAAAGGATGAATACCTCTCATTCTATAACGAATGGGTAGAAAGCAAAGAGAGTATGGTACCTTGGGTTATTAAAAAAGATCCATCAAACTTTGAAGCAATGGTCCAATTTTTAAATGATAATGAGCAAGGCGAGAACCTTCCTCAAGGATGGGTTCCAGATTCGACATTTTGGCTAATAAACCAAGATAAGAGAATACTAGGTGTGGTGAATATTAGACATCAATTAACGGAGTTTTTATTAAATAGTGGTGGACATATTGGTTATGGTATTCGTCCTTCAGAGCGAAGGAAAGGTTATGCGACCAAATTATTGTCACTATCACTTGAAAAAGCTAAAGAGTTAGGAATTAGAAAAGCTCTTGTGGTGTGTAATGAAGATAATACTGGCTCCTTTAAAACGATTATTAATAACGGAGGTATTCCAGATTCAGACTTTATCGAAGATGATGGAAATATTATTAAGAGATTTTGGATTGAGCAATAATATAGTAAGTGGTGAAATTTGAATACGAAAGGAGCAATCATGGAAACTAACAAAACAATTAATTCAATCGATGAATACATAGTCCAATTTCCAATTGAAGTTCAAGAAGTCCTACAAAAGGTAAGGAGTGTAATAAAGGAGTCGGCACCAGAGGCGGTAGAAAAAATAAGTTATCAAATGCCTACTTTTTATCTACATGGAAATCTAGTGCATTTCGCAGCCAATAAAAATCATATAGGATTTTATCCTGCTCCAAGTGGGATTGAGGCATTTAAACAGGAATTATCTGAATATAAAAGTTCAAAAGGGGCGGTTCAGTTTCCTAAAGATAAACCGATACCATATGGAGTAATTAGTGAAATCGTTAAATTTCGTGTTGCTGAAAATAAGAAGAAAACAGAAGCAAAAAGTAAAAAGAATAAATAAATGAGAAAACGGTATTAGGACATTTTTTAAGATGGAGGGGTTATTAATGAAGCGAATGCCTTTTGAACGGCCAACTGAACATTATGATGAACGGGTCCTTCCAATTGATGAACAAATCTGTGCATTACTGAAGGAGAGAAAGGATATAGCAAACAATAATCCAGGATTTCCTCCGACAGAACAAATCGCGAAATGGGCAAAAAAGTACGATCAATATGAGGATGTATTAAATTCGATATTTTCGACATTAAGAATGGAAGAGGAATTTAAACCTCGGGTTGAACCAGAGAATTTTATTAAGCATTTACCCATCCTAAAATCGATTGAAAAAAATGATAGGTTGTACACGATAACTTTTATTCGTCAATTTGAAAATGCCAGCATAGTCCAATTAAATATTGATTGGGAAGAAAAGACTGATGATATAGATAATCATCGCCACTTGCGGCACATGAGTCATCACCCATTTCTAGAGCTAAGTTTAGGAGAAAACTACGAATGTCGACAAGACAGTGGAAGCGGTTCTGATGGACACTTCCGTCAAAATTATATTGTATCTCCTCCCATTCCAGATGACCCTTCTGGACTTAAGCTAGTTTTTAAAGAATTTCATGACTTTTATAAGGGTAAATCAACTGGTCTTGAAATTGTATTCCATTTGGATTAGGAGAAAGGGGAAACATTAAGCCAAATGGATGAACTGATTTGCGGATCCTTAAGCTATCCTTTTGGAGCTATTAAAACAAAAAAGCAATGCGAATTCGCATTGCTTTTTAATAAGCTATGGAGTATTTGTTGCAGGTTTGTTTTTTGTTACGAACAGTATTCCTGGCAGTAAAATAATTGACACAACGATTAAAATGATGGTTATCCAATTTTGGTTAGTATCATTGACTCCTGTGGCAAACATGACACCAAATATGCTGGAAGCAAGGATATTACCTATGAATCTTGATGTCATAAATAGACCTGAAGCCGTTCCACTTTCCGATACAGAAACAAATGAATAGAGCAGAGTTTGTAACCCTATGTTTAGAATACCATTACTCAATCCGATGGTCGATAACACAATAAATATCCAGTAAAGTGGAGAGTTATAATTGACTGTCAGTAATAAAGCAACCCCAACTACTCCAATCAACACCCCTGTTAGTAAAGGGATTCTATATCCTGACTTTTCAATCCAACGCGTTGCAAGTGGCGTAATAATCATGGCAAATATGGAAATAGAGAGCATAATGATACCCGTTTGTTTGGAACTAAGCATTAATACAGACTGTAAATAAATTGGCATTGAAAGCAGCAGGGAAAAAAATATCACGGTTGAAAAAATATATTGAATATACACTGATGAAATATTGAGGTTTTTCTTTAAGAAAATAACATTGATAAAAGGTTCTTCTTTCTTTTTTTCAAAGAAGTAAAATAAAAAGGTCAACGCGGAAGAACCGATTAATGCCCATAAATTTATACCGCTTTCTAGTGTTTGGAAAAAATACATCCAAAAAGAGATTAAAAGACCAAACAAAATTATCCCAATGCCATCCCACTTGAAAATTTTGTTTGTACTCTTTTCATCATTCGGAATAGAAAGAGCAGCCAAAATGGCAGAAATAATGATAATTGGAAAATTAACATAAAAGATAACATGCCAGCCGCCCTGTTGAATTAACAGCCCACTGATTGTCGGTCCAAATGCTGCCGAGGTGGTAGCAAATACCGATAGAGTACCGATTACTCTATTTTGATTTCTCTTAATATATGAACGAACAATTCCAATTCCAGCAGGATATAAAGCGGATGTTCCGATTGCTTGTATTGTTCGCATTCCTAATAGAAACGGCATATTCGGTGATAATGGAGCGGTAAAGGAAGAAATACCTACCAATAGTAGTCCAAACAGAAAGATTTTTTTTCTTCCGTAATAATCACTGAATTTTCCGATAAGTGGTAGAAAAACAGCACTTACTATAAAATAGGATGCAATCAACCATGCAATATCTTTTGAGGAAAGCAAAAACTCATTTTTTATCTCTGGCAATGCAACTGTAATCATCGTTGTATTTAGTGGGTTTAATATTACCCCTAACGCAATAGCAACGATAAGAAAATTTTGATTTTTAATTAATGGAACATTTTTTTTTACAGACATCACATACAATCTCCTCTTGGATTAAGTACTATTAATCAATAGTAGCAAATAATGGCCCTTTTGAGATGTAATGACTTTTAAAAAGTTTCAACATAGTATTTCCCTGTTAACATAAAAAAGCAGTGCAATCCCACTCGATAAAGGGCTCCGTTTTCAGGTGGCTTTCTTAAAATACGTGCCGAAATGACAGTAGTCGTATTGACATCGTTATAGGTATATATAAGCGGAGACTTTCCGGTTAAATGCAGAATGGGGCTCGTTTTAGGGTAAATAAGCGGAGGTTTTCCGATTATGCAAAGAAAAATCCCCCATTTTTGAATTTTTTAAATCAATAGGCGGAATCTCTCCGTCTATTTTAGCCCTTTTTAATAATATTTACCAATTAAGCGGAATTTGTCCGTCTATTTATCAGCTCGGGTTCTTAACAGGTAATGGAATTTAGTAGAAACCTTGATAAATAAAGAAAAGACGTATGCTAATTCACACGTCAATTCTTGTGTCTTTTAATAAGAAAGCGCCAAAAAAAAGAACTCTTCACCCACTCGAAATCACTGCTGTTTTATTGTACTAGTTAGAGTTTGATTTCTTTCCCTTGGTGTTTCATCTTAAACTCTGCTTCACTCATATTTGGATTCTTTCTAGGTGTACTTTTGCTGAGTGCCTTTTTCATTTCCACACTTGCATCATTGTTTGTATTATACTTTCCATCCATTAGATTACCTCCTTTTGGTATCTATTATTAATCAGAACGGTTTAGTTCATTCTCCAGCATCATCCCCACCACCGCTATCCTCATCCCCATCATTCGTTTCCTCAACACTATTACCAAAATAATCATTAATTTTTTCAATCAACGATTGTTGTGGTTCCTGCATTTCATCTTTAGAACTTACTCCTAAAAAAGTTGAAAGAGAATAAGTTTGAATCATTTGCTGCTTATTTTTTGTTAAGATAAAGAAAAGTATAGTAATGGAAAGTAGGACAAATAAAATTACTATAATTAATTTAATCAAATAAACACTCCTCACCTTGTCCGTTATAAAATTCTATGAAGCATAAAATTATTTATACTCTTTTAAAAAGATTCAAGGATGTGATTATTATGATTCAAGCAACTCTTTTATTTATTCTTGCAGGGATTGCGGAAATAGGAGGGGGCTATTTGATTTGGCAATGGTTACGTGAAGGAAAACCATCCTATTGGGGACTCATTGGAGGGCTAGTTTTGGCCTTGTACGGTGTAATTGCGACTTTCCAATCTTTTCCATCATTTGGAAGAGTGTACGCAGCCTATGGGGGAGTATTTATCGTGCTTTCGGTCTTATGGGGATGGGGGATTGATAAAAAGACCCCAGATTTATATGACTGGGTTGGTGCTGGTATATGTATTGTTGGTGTCTTGGTCATGTTATTAGCACCAAGGCATTAAAAAAATGAGCTTGGAATCCAAGCGTGTTTTATTAGGATTGTCGGGTGGCTGGAGTGACCGAAGAGCATTCAGAAAAGGCATTAGGGTCAATGCAGCGGTGCTGGAGTGACCGAAGAGCATTCAGAAAAGGCATTTGGGTCAATGCAGAGGAGCTGGAGTGACCGAAGAGCATTCAGAAAAGGCATTTGGGTCAATGCAGAGGAGCTGGAGTGACCGAAGAGCATTCAGAATAGGCATTAGGGTCAATGCAGCGGTGCTGGAGTGACCGAAGAGCATTCAGAAAAGGCATTTGGGTCAATGCAGCGGGGCTGGAGTGACCGAAGAGCATTCAGAGAAGGCATTTGGGTCAATGCAACGGAGCTAGAGTGACCGAAGAGCATTCAGAAAAGGCATTTTCGTAAAAAGGCCTATAAAAAATGAGCTTGGAATCCAAGCTCATTTTTTACATCTTATTTATGTGCAAGCTCATACTGTGAAATCTTATCCTCATAGTTTAAGGTAACGCCGATTTCATCCCAGCCGTTTAGCAGCATTTCTTTTGGATATGGAGCAATATCAAAAGTAAACTCTAACCCTTGATTATCTGTAACCACTTGGTCTTCTAGATTCACAGTAAGCGTGTACTCCTCTGATTCAGCTTTCTGCATAATACTTTGAATCTGTTCTTCACTTGCTTGAACGGTAAGGATGCCATTTTTCACGCAGTTATTTTTAAAAATATCCGCATAGCTTTGGGCAATAACGACTTTGAAGCCAAAATCTTGAATCGCCCACGGGGCATGTTCACGAGAGGAGCCGCAGCCAAAGTTTTCACCAGCTACTAAAATAGAGGCCCCCTGATATTTTGGATCATTCATGGGAAAATCCTTGCGAAGATTTCCCACATCATCAAAGCGCCAGTGATAAAATAAAAATTGCCCAAAACCGCTTCGTTCAATCCTTTTAAGGAATTGCTTCGGAATAATTTGGTCTGTATCAACATTACTCCGATTTAACGGACAAACAATTCCTGTATGAATACGTAATGGTTCCATTTATATTACCCCCTGAGCAGTGAACTGACGAACATCAACGAAGTGACCTGCAACAGCTGCAGCAGCTGCCATTTCAGGGCTGACAAGGTGGGTACGTGAACCGTTTCCTTGACGGCCTTCAAAATTCCGGTTAGAAGTGGAAGCACAGCGTCCGCCTGGAGGAACAATATCGTCATTCATCGCTAGACACATACTGCAGCCAGCCTCACGCCATTCAAAACCTGCTTCTATAAAGATTTGATCAATACCTTCTTTTTCTGCAGCCAATTTAACGCTAAAAGAGCCTGGGACAACTATTGCTTTTACCTTAGGATTAACTTTGTGCCCACGAATAACATCTGCTGCTTTGCGTAAATCACTCAAGCGAGAATTTGTACAAGAACCGATAAATACATGGTCAATTTCTACACTTGAAATCGGCTGGCCAGCTTCAAGACCCATATATTGAAGCGCGCGGGAAATTTCATCCTTTTTATTCGCTTTTTCTTCATCTTCTGGATTTGGAACAGAGGCAGTAATTGGGATACACATGCCTGGATTGGTTCCCCAAGTGACTTGTGGTTCCACTTCAGATGCTTCAATCTCAACCACGGCATCATAGTCGGCACCTTCATCGGTAGCAAGGGAACGCCATTTTGCAATTGCTTCCTCGAATTCCTCACCATTTGGTACATGACGACGGCCTTTCATATATTCAAAAGTAGTTTCATCCGGAGAAATCAAGCCTGCTCTTGCACCAGCCTCAATGGACATATTACAAACGGTCATACGCTCTTCCATTGAAAGGGAGCGAATCGCCTCACCTGTATATTCCATAACATAACCAGTTCCAAATTGAACGCCGAATTTACCGATAATCGCTAAGATTAAATCCTTTGCCGTTACGCCAGTTCCAAGCTTGCCATTTACTTTTACATTCATCGTTTTTGGAGGAGCTTGCCAAAGTGTTTGTGTTGCTAAGACATGTTCTACTTCACTTGTCCCAATTCCAAACGCTAGAGCACCAAATGCACCATGTGTAGAAGTATGACTATCACCACAAACGATTGTCTTTCCAGGTTGTGTCAGACCAAGCTCTGGACCAATGACGTGCACAATCCCATTATCTGGATGCTGACGATCAGAGAGTTCAACACCAAATTCCTGACAGTTTTCTTTTAATGTATCAATTTGTTTCTTTGAGACAGGATCTTTAATAACATTTCGGTCACGTGTTGAAACGTTGTGATCCATCGTCGCATAAGTAAGGTCAGGTCGGCGTACTTTTCTTCCGTTCATTCGTAATCCTTCAAATGCTTGAGGTGAGGTTACTTCATGAACAAGGTGCAAATCAATATAAAGTAAATCAGGTTTTCCTTCTTCTTGATGTACAACATGCTGCTCCCAAACTTTTTGAATAATATTTTTTGGTTTTTGCATAATGTCCTTCCTCACGTTTATAGATTTAGTAAAAAGTGGGAGGAGAAGCCGCTGGACCGGTAAGCCCAGCGGCTTCTTAATCGCCCCGTGAAATTATACGTAACAGTTCATGATACATTTTGACGCGTTTTGTGACTTAATATAATCGACAATGAGACGAGTCATTTCTACTGTGCCTACTTGTCTTCCTTCGGGAATATGAAGATCTGCGGTATAGAACCCAGCATCTAACACAGACTGGACAGCATCTTCAATTAATTGTGCCTCATCCTTTAATTGGAATGAGTAACGCAGCATTAGCGCTGTTGATAAGATCATTGCAGTTGGATTGGCAATACCTTTACCGGCGATGTCTGGTGCAGAGCCGTGGACAGGTTCATATAAACCAACGCCATCTTCACTCAGACTGGCTGATGCAAGCATTCCCAGTGAACCTGTTAGAACGGATGCTTCATCGCTAAGAATGTCACCGAACATGTTCTCTGTGACAATTACATCGAACTTAGTAGGATTTGTAATCAATTTCATGGCAGCGGCATCAACCAAGACATGTTCAACAACTACATCTGGATACTGAGCTTTCTTCTCTTCAACAATTTCGCGCCACATCTTACTTGATTCCAAGACATTTGCTTTATCAACAGAGGTTAGGTGTCCTCGCCGTCCTTGTGCCGCTTGGAATCCTTTGTCTACAATTCTTTCAATCTCTTTACGGGTATACGCAAGGGTATCAACCACCGTTTGGCCATTGTCACGGCGTTCACTTGGGGCACCGAAGTAAATCCCGCCTGTTAGCTCCCGGACAATCAATAAATCGCTTCCTGCAACAATTTCCTCTTTTAGTGGAGAAGCATGCAGTAGGTTTTTAAAACCTTTAATGGGTCTTAGATTTGCATATAAATCAAGGGCTTTGCGAATACCGAGTAATCCTCTTTCAGGGCGCAAATGGGAGGGGTTGTTATCCCATTTCGGGCCGCCAACTGCACCTAATAGTACAGCATCTGCCTGCTTACAGGCGTCAACTGTTGTTTCCGGCAGTGGAGTGCCGTATAGGTCAATGGCTGCCCCTCCGATCTCATGGGATTCGAAGCTAAAACTATGGTTAAATTCTTCAGCAATTGCATTCAATACATCTTTTGCAGAATTAATAACTTCTTTGCCGATCCCATCACCAGGTAGTAATACAATACGTTTTTTCATTCGAAGCAACCTCCTCATCATTTTTTAAATCGCCTTAAAAGTTTCTTAAGCTTGAGCTGTTTCTACTTGAACAACAGCTGTTTGGTTAAAAAATACTCGATTAACAGTATTCAAGAATGCTTTAGCAGAAGCCTCTAATACATCCTGTGCCGATCCGCGGCCGCTTACCTGTACGCCATCGACTGTCATTTTTACATGGACTTCAGCTAATGCATCTCGACCTTGACCAACTGAGTTTAATTTAAAATCAGTCAGATGGATTTCTTCCTTAATTAGCGCTTCTAATGTGTTCATTAATGCCTCAACGCTACCTGAACCGGTACGTGCTGTTTCTACTCGAACACCTTCAGGCGTGTTGAGCGCAACCGTAGCAGTAGGGAGGTTAGATGAACCATAATGAACTTGGAAAGCAAGAAGTTCATATTTTTTCACATCAACAACGGCCGTTTGGATATCCGTTAAAATGGTGAATAAATCTTCATCGGTCACTTCTTTTTTACGATCGGTAAGCTGTTTAAAAGCAGTAAAGGCTTCTTGCAGTTTTTCAGAAGATAAGATAAAGCCCATATTTTCGATCTTATCTTTAAATGCATGACGTCCGGAATGCTTACCAAGGACTAAATCATTTGATTGAATACCGACCATTTCAGGAGTAATAATTTCATAGGTTAAGGTATTTTTTAATACACCATCTTGATGAATTCCCGACTCATGAGCGAAGGCATTTTTTCCTACGACAGCTTTATTTCCAGGAACCATCATTCCTGTAAAGCGGCTGACAAGATCGCTCGTACGCTTGATTTCTTTTAAAACAAGATTCGTAGTAAAAGGGTATTTATCTTTTCTAATATTTAGAGCGACAGCTACTTCCTCAAGTGAGGCATTCCCAGCACGTTCACCAATTCCGTTGATCGTACCTTCGACCTGGGTAACACCGTTTTCGATGGCTGCAAGTGAATTGGCAACGGCCATTCCTAAATCATCATGACAATGGCACGATAATGAAACCTTGTGGATATTTGGAACGTTTTCTCTGATATACCGGAACATGTAACCATATTCTGCAGGAGTTGCATATCCTACAGTGTCAGGTAGATTAATGACGGTTGCTCCAGCGTCAATGACCTTTGTAATAATTTTTACAAGAAAATCAAGATCTGATCGTGATGCGTCTTCAGCAGACCATTCGATATGAGGGAATCTTTGTTTAGCATAGCTCACCATATCGACAGACGTTTGTATGACTTCCTCTGGTGTTTTGAACAATTTGTATTTCATATGAATAGGGGAGGTGGCAAGAAAAACGTGCAACCTTGGTTCTGCCGCATCTTTTAAAGCGTCCCACGCAATGTCAATGTCCGATTTTGTTGCTCTTGCCAGACCAGTAACAGAACTATTTTTAATCGCCCTGGCAATTGCTCTTACTGCCTCGAAATCTCCTTTGGAGGAAGCCGGAAAGCCGGCCTCCATAATGTCAACGCCAAACCGTTCAAGCTGTCTGGCAATTTCCAATTTTTCCAACTGGTTTAAATTAACACCAGGAGATTGTTCTCCATCGCGTAGTGTCGTATCAAAGATGTTAACGTGAACCATTTACCACCACTTCTTTCTTTTGATCTACTGGCTTTTTAATAAATGGCATTAACGCACGAAGCTCACGGCCAACTACTTCAATTTGGTGATTGTTTTCGCTGCGGTTGATTGCGTTAAATTGTGGACGGTTTGCTTGGTTTTCCAAAATCCAGCCCTTTGCAAATGAACCTGTTTGAATATCCTTTAAAATGTCTTTCATACGTGATTTTGTATCTTCGTTGACAACACGTGGTCCAGAAACGAAATCTCCCCATTGAGCTGTATCAGAGATAGAATAGCGCATGTTTTCTAATCCTCCTTCATATAGAAGGTCAACGATTAATTTTAATTCATGTAAACACTCAAAGTAAGCAACTTCAGGCTGATAACCAGCTTCTACAAGCGTTTCGAAACCAGCTTTGATTAGTGCAGTAGTACCACCGCAAAGAACTGCCTGTTCTCCGAATAAATCTGTTTCTGTTTCTTCTTGGAATGAAGTTTCCAATACACCTGCACGGGCAGAACCGATGCCTTTTGCATAAGCTAGTGCTAAGTCACGCGCTTGACCAGTGTAGTCTTGGTAAACTGCATATAATGCTGGAACACCTGCGCCTTCAGTATAGGTGCGTCGAACTAAATGTCCTGGTCCTTTAGGAGCAACTAGGAATACGTCTACGTCAGCTGGAGGAACGATTTGTGTAAAGTGAACGTTAAAGCCATGAGCAAAAACTAGTGAGTTACCAGCTTCTAGGTTAGGTTTGATGCTTTCTTCATATACCTTTGGCTGCATTTCATCAGGAAGTAGAACCATAACAACGTCAGCTTGTGCAGTTGCTTCTGCAACAGATGTAACTTCAACACCATCTTCAACTGCTTTATCCCAAGACTTTCCGCCTCTTAAACCAACAACAACATCAAAGCCACTTTCTTTTAAGTTAAGAGCATGTGCATGACCTTGTGATCCATAACCAATTACTGCAATCTTCTTTCCTTGTAAAACTGCCTCTTGAATATCCCCGTTATATAATACTTTAGCCATTATAATCATCCCTTCGAAAATGTTTATTTTATTTGAGAGTAGGTAGTTAACTCGTTAACTTGTGGTTGATGCCCTCGTAAAAAGGCGGTTAATCCTGTTCTAGCAATTTCTTTAATTCCATAAGGTCGAAGCAGTTCAATCAATGCATCAATTTTGTCTGGGCGGCCTGTAATCTGAATGGTTAAGCTGTCTTTGCTTACATCAATAATCAGGGCGCGGAATGGGTCGATAATGCCGCTAATTTCGCTGCGAAGCTGTGAGCTGCCCGCCACTTTAATTAAAGCAAGCTCACGTGCGACAATGGCTTTATCCGTAATATCGGAAACCTTTAAAACATCAATTTGTTTGTTTAGTTGCTTGGTAACTTGCTCGAGCCGCTGCTCATCCTCGACTTCAACCACTAGGGTCATTTTTGAAATTCCATCCGTTTCAGTTGGACCAACTGAGATGCTTGAAATATTGAATTGTCTTCTTTGCAATAAACCAGTGACTCGATTTAAGACACCACTTCGGTCTTGCACAGTTAAAGAAATAATGCGTTTCATGATGGTTTCACCCCAATCATTTCGTGTATACCTTTGCCTGGAGCAATCATTGGGAAGACTTTTTCCTGCTGAAGCACGCGGCAATCTAGTAAAACAGGACCATCATAAGCAAATACTTCAGGAAGCTTTGTGATTAATTCTTCTTGGCTTTCAATCTTTAATCCTCTGATATGATAGGCCTCAGCAAGCTTCACAAAATCTGGCTGCGTATGCAGGATCGACTCCGAAATACGGTTGCCATGTAATAATTCCTGCCATTGTCGAACCATACCTAGGGCACCGTTATTGACAATGATGATCTTGACTGGAAGTTTCTGTTCATAGATGACGGATAACTCTTGTAAAGTCATCTGGAAACCAGCGTCACCGACAATAGCTACCACTGTGCTACTAGGAGAAGCCATTTGTGCTCCAATCGCAGCAGGGAAGCCGAAGCCCATTGTTCCAAGCCCACCGGAAGTAACCCAGCGATGTGGTTTTTCAAAATTGTAATACTGAGCTGCCCACATTTGATGCTGACCAACGTCCGTTGTAACAACAGCATCTCCATTTGTTACTTTATGAATGGCTTCAATCAGCCATTGTGGAGACATTCCATTTGGATCGTGCTTATACCATAATGGGAATTCATCTTTATACTTATTTAGTGTCTCTAACCAAACTGCAGTTTCAGGTGATTCTACGGTCTGATTCATTAATTCAACCAATGCTTCTTTTGAATCTGAAACAATTGGAATTTGAGTAGGTACATTTTTTCCTATTTCAGCAGGGTCAATATCAATATGGGCAACCTTAGCTGTTGGTGCAAAGTGCTTTAAATTCCCTGTGAGACGATCATCAAAACGGGCTCCAATATTAATAAGTAAATCTGCGTTATATATAGCCATGTTGGCTGTATATGTTCCATGCATACCGCCCATCCCAAGAGAGAGAGGATTGTTTGCTGGAAATGTTCCTAACCCAAGTAGAGTGGTTACAACTGGAATCTTGTGTTTCTCGGCAAATGCCGTTAATTCTGTAGACGCTTTTCCGTGTAAAATTCCAGCACCAGCAAGAATAACCGGCTTTTTTGATTTTGTTATTGCGTCAGCTAGTTTCTTAATCTGAAGCGGATTTGGTTTTGTTGTCGGCTGATATCCTGGAAGATCGATCGTTCCTTCTTCAGGGGTATCGAATAATTCTCCAGCAGAAATATCTTTTGGAACATCGATTAGCACCGGACCTGGTCGGCCTGTAGAAGCTATATGAAAGGCTTCTTTTACAATCCTAGGTAAATCGGAAATGTCTTGCACTTGGTAATTATGTTTCGTGATGGGTGTAGTAATGGCCATAACGTCTGCTTCCTGAAATGCATCTGTTCCGATGACACCTCGTGCAACCTGACCAGTGAAGATCACTAGTGGTAAAGAATCCATCATTGCATCTGTAATTCCAGTAACCAAGTTGGTAGCTCCAGGACCTGAAGTTGCTATCACGACACCAGGTTTACCAGTGATACGGGCATAACCTTCAGCCGCATGGATACTTCCTTGCTCGTGACGGAAAAGGACGTGCTTAATGGTGTCTCTGGCACGATAAATCGCGTCATATATTGGTAGAACCGCACCTCCTGGATACCCAAACAGCGTATCCACTCCTTCATTAATTAACAAATCAATGAGCAGGTCTGCACCTGTTTTTGGCGCCGTACTGGTTTGGAAGTTTGGCTTTGCTTCTACTTTCACCTTGTAATCCCTCCTTGTAGGTATTTTAATTTTTTAAAAAATAAACCAAGATATAGTCTGGGAATAGTAAAAAAAGGCCTATCCCTCTCCGAATAAACTGCAGTCACAAAATCAAAAGCAGAATATATCGGGGAGAAATGGCCTTCCATTTCTCGGTACCACCCGTTTTTACAGTATCCTCACGAATACTGTCTCTTGAAGCGACTAAAAGATACCTAACCGCTTCTTTTGGTAACAGGTGCTCAAAGAGAACACCTGATTGAGCCTAATAAGAATGACTGTTCAGCTCAATACTCAGGGAGGATGTCGGAATAAGGTGTATTACTGGGCTTCCAGCAACCCCAGCTCTCTGAAAATACATGATCTTATTCCTTTATTCCCGTCATCGATTTTTACTATTAATTTTTCAAATCTACTGCAAGGTCTTTAACCTCGGCGATTAAAAGGGAGCCTAAACCCTAGGTAGGTTAAAGTAACAGCAATTAATTATATAGATTAATTTTAAAATTTCATTATCCCGCCAGTATTAGCGGAGGTAACTAACTTTGCATATTTTGCTAGATAGCCAGTTTTGATTTTTGGCTCTGGTTTTTGCCAGAGTCGACGTCTTTCTGTGAGAACCTCGTCATCAACGAGCAATTCAATTGTTCGGGCCAGAAGGTCAATTAGGATCTTATCACCATTTTCAACGAGAGCAATCGGTCCGCCTTCAGCAGCTTCTGGTGAAATGTGTCCAATTGATATTCCGCGGCTGGCACCTGAGAAGCGGCCATCCGTGATTAATGCAACTTCTTTACCTAAGCCACGACCCATAATTGCAGAGGTAGGGGCCAGCATTTCTGGCATTCCAGGTCCGCCTTTTGGGCCCTCATATCGGATTACAACGACGTGACCCGCTTTAACTGTGCCGTTATTAATGTTTTCTTGTGCTTCCTCTTGTGATTCAAAAACAATTGCTTCACCAAGAAAGGTTGTAATCGATGGATCTACAGCACCAACTTTGATAACACCGCCATCTGGAGCAATGTTCCCATATAGGATGGATAGTCCACCAACAGGGCTATACGGGTTATCTTTTGGACGAATGACTCTTTCATCTGTGATTGTTGCTTCTTTCACATTTTCTTCAAGAGTTTTTCCTGTAATCGTCATGCAATCTCTATGGAGTGCGCCATCTACCTTGAAAAGTTCGTTAAGAATAGCACTGACACCACCAGCATTATGAACATCCGACATAGAATAATCGGAAGCAGGCATAATTTTTGCAAGGTATGGGACTCTTTCGGCAATCTTATTAATTTCACGTAAATCATATTCAATTCCAGCTTCATGGGCAATCGCCAATGTATGAAGGACTGTATTCGTTGAGCCACCCATCGCCATATCAAGTGCAAAGGCGTTATCGATTGCTTCGCGAGTAATAATATCTCGTGGACGAATATCATTTTTTACTAATTCAACCAAATGTCTGGCTGCTTGACGGATGAGCTCGTGTCTTTCATCAGATGTAGCTACAATCGTTCCGTTACCTGGAACGGTCATTCCTAAAACTTCCATTAGACAATTCATTGAGTTTGCTGTGAACATTCCAGAGCATGATCCACAAGTAGGGCAGGCATTTGTTTCAATATCGAGTAATTCCTTTTCTGACATCGTACCACTATGGTAAGCACCGACCCCTTCAAATACAGAGGTAAGGGAAAGATTCTTTCCAGTTGTTGGTGAAACACCTGCTTCCATTGGTCCTCCTGATACAAAAACAGAAGGGACATTGGTTCTGGCTGCTGCCATTAACATACCCGGTGTGATTTTGTCACAGTTGGGAATGTAGAATACACCATCGAACCAGTGAGCATTAATAACGGTTTCTGCACTATCAGCAATAATTTCACGGCTTGGGAGCGAGTAACGCATACCAATATGTCCCATCGCAATACCGTCATCGACACCAATCGTGTTAAATTCAAATGGTATTCCGCCAGCTTCACGTATCGCTGCTTTTACGATTTCACCGAAATGATTAAGGTGTTTATGTCCTGGGATAATTTCAATAAAAGAGTTGCAGACACCGATAAATGGTTTTTCTAAGTCCTTCACTGTTACCCCTGTTGCATATAATAGACTTCGGTGGGGAGCACGATCAATTCCCTTTTTAATCATATCGCTTCGCATTTTTTAATCTCCTAACTGACAATTGCGTGGTTTGTAGATTCAGGATAACAAGCCACTCCGTCTGTTGTTACGATTTTTCTAAATTCTTCTAATAGGTCGTTTGTAACGTTTCCTGGTTTACCATCACTAATTTGACGTCCATCGACATTAATAACTGCAATGACTTCAACTGCTGTTCCAGTTAAGAACACCTCATCAGCAACATAAACATCGTGACGAGTGAATGGAGATTCTTTAACTTCGTAGCCTTTCGCGCTTGCCACATCAATGATAGCATTTCGAGTAATTCCTTCTAACGCCCCCAAGTAAACGGGGGGAGTATAGATTACCCCACTTTTCACGATGAAAATATTATCTGCTGAACCTTCTGTTACATAGCCTTGATCGTTTAGCATTAGTGCTTCTTCTACACCAGCTTGAGTAGCTTCTAATTTAACTAGAATATTATTTAAATAATTAAGTGATTTAATTTGAGGACTTAGAACATCTGGGCGATTTCTTCTACTTGGTACAGATGCAATTTTGATTCCTCGATCGTAATATTCCTGAGGAAACATTTTCAACTCCTCAGCGATTATAATAACGCTTGGTTTCGAGCAGGAGGAAGGGTCCAGTCCGAGGTTTCCTTTACCTCGTGAGACAACAACACGAATATAGGCGCTGTCCAGTTCATTTTTTCTGATCGTATCGACAATCAATTGCGTCATTTCTTCCTTTGAATAAGGAATTTTCAGCATAATGGATTGTGCTGATTCGTACAGTCTTTTTAGGTGGGCATCGAGTCGAAAGACGTTTCCGCTATAAACACGAATGCCTTCAAATACTCCATCTCCATATAAAAAACCATGGTCAAAAACTGAAACTACAGCATCCTCTTTCCTGACGTATTCTCCGCCAAGGAATATCCATTGACTTCCCAACCTAACCACTCCTTTTAGTCATAAAACACTTTAGATAGTCGAAAATTAAATGTAAATAACATCTATGCCATATCTCCTATGTATGGATGACAGAAGGCATGTTTAATTGTAAGAATATTTAATGCAAATTATATTTTCAGTAATCTTACACCCAATCCAAATTTGGGTCAACAATAAAATCTGACAATTCAAATAAATTGAGTTTATTGTTAGCGTTTCCATTCCTGTCATATTAAGGTTGGGGGTGAATAAAAATAGTGAAAAAATTTTTTTTTAAGTTTCAAAAGAAGGGTGAAAAGGAGGTATTTTACGCGCGGTTTCTACTATAGTGGACTGATAAATAGCTTGGTTTTATTAGAGAATCCATACAAAAGAAAAGACAATTAGTTTTCTACAATATCTATCACTACTACCTATTGTTTTTTTGAGAGCGAATTCATAAGTAGATAATGGCTATCTTCATAATTGTCAGGTTTTGAATACGATAGGTGGAAAACTAGTAATTTTAAAAACTGGTTTTTATATACTTCTTTCTTTATAGAAGGAAGTCTACTTTCAGGTAGCATCTCTAGCCGGGAAAGAGTAGAGGTTTCGAGCATCCTCGCATTTATCGCCAATAGACAGATTGCATTCACAAATGGAAATTGAGCTTTTTCCTTCAAATATAAGGAACCTGTATGTGACCCGTGTGATTCTACAAGTAGTTGGCGAAGTACCCCGATACCCCTTTTCTACTTTGAAAAGGGGAGTGAAAGGTGAAATTAAGCATTTAGCTTTGTCTTTGGATTTAGTATCGTTTTTTCCATTTTCACCATTTCAGGGTAACCATAGCTTCCGTGCTCGCTCATATCAAGACCGATAATTTCTTCTTCTTCGGTCACACGCAAGCCATTCATCACTGCCTTCATAATTGTTAATAGGATGAAGGATACAATAAAAGCAAATACGCCACTGCTGACTACACCTAATGCTTGAACTCCAAGCTGGTGCAGGCCGCCGCCATAGAATAATCCTGGCTGCCCAACGGTTGCTAATTCTGGTGTTGCAAAAAATCCAGTAGACAGCGTTCCCCATATACCAGCCGTTCCGTGAACGGACAAGGCAGCAATTGGATCATCAATTTTTCTACTTTCGAAGAAACGAATGCTATAAAATACCAGGATACCAGAGATGAACCCAATTAGAACTGCAGCCCATGTGTCGACAAAGGCGCAGGAAGCGGTAATCGCTACTAAACCTGCTAACGCACCGTTAAGCATCATTGGAACATCCGCTTTCCCCATTACCATCCAAGTAATTATCATCGCTGCGATAACGCCGGCTCCGGCAGCTAAGTTGGTATTTAGTGCTACGAAGCCGAAGAATGCAGCGTCAACAGAAACCGTACTGCCTGCATTAAATCCAAACCAGCCAACCCATAAAATTAACACGCTAAGTGCAGTAAATACTTGGTTATGACCTGCTAGATTGTTTGCGGAACCATCTTTATTGTATTTTCCAATCCGAGGCTTAAGGACTAAAGTAGCTGCAAGAGCTGCCATCGCTCCTGTTAAATGGACAACTGTAGAACCAGCAAAGTCCTGCTTCCCATGTTCTGCTAACCAGCCGCCGCCCCAAATCCAGTGGGCGATAGGCGGATAAACAATCACGGAGAATAGTACGGCGAATACAAGGTATGCTCCTAATTTTGCTCTTTCTGCAAAACCTCCAAATGCAATCGTTAAGGATATACCAGCAAAGGCTAATTGGAATAAAAAGTATACGGAACCGGAAAGTGCTAGACCATCGATGTCATACCCAGAGTAAAAGAAGTCCGAAAGTCCGATAAGTGGATTTCCTTTGCCGAAGATTAACCCATAACCTACTGCCCAAAATACGATAGAAGAGATGCCAAAGGTAAGGATTGTTTTCCCGGCGATATGTCCGGCATTTTTCATTCGGGTTGATCCCGTTTCTAGAAGGATAAAACCTCCAATCATTAGAATGACAAGTACTGCCCCAACCATTACCCATAAGCTATTCATTAAGAATAAAGTATCCATCATTTCTCCCCCTTTTAGTTTGTGATAATCTTCTTGAGATTCTGTGTATTTGTATTTTTACATGGATTTAGTGAGGATTCTACAATTGAGTGAGGTTTCCTGACATAGTATTTGAAAACTCAATTAGGAGCTGGAGGATTTGTTCTTAAGAAGAGCGCTTGAGGACAAAACAAATGAAGCATCAAGGAGGATTTGTCCTCAATAACGGTCCAACATGCACCTTTAACGCAGCCTAAACAAAAAAATCCATCCTCCTAATTAAGAAGATGGGCCTTTTCGTATACCAAATTGTGCATTCAATTGTCCTTGGATCATCTTTCTTCGAATATCCTCTTGATTATGTTTCTTCTGAGCCCGTAGCATTTCTTTTCTAATTTCGTGGGTCTGAACCCCATCTTCGATCTTGTTGGCAATTTCAACTAATAACTCAACATCTGCGAATGAATATTTTCGGCTTCCACCTGAAGATCTTTCGGGGAAAATTAGTTTGCGTTCTTCATAATAGCGTATTTGCCTCTCTGAAAGCCCAGTGAGATCCCTGACAATCCCAATGGTTATCACTTTCTTATCTTTATAGGAAAAATCGTTTGTCATTATTGCTCTCACTCCTCTTTTATTTATTTTATTAGAATTTAGAATATTTACAATACTATATGTCAGATTATCTGACATCGATTTAGATTTTAGCCTGCCTTTTTATATAAAAAGAACCGAGCGCATGGCCCGGTTCTTTGGTTATCTTAAAATTCTCCATCAAATGGAGTGAATGCGATGTTAAGTCTTCTTTCGACTTGGCGCAGGCGTTGATTGACACGTTGAAGGCGACGTTGAAGTTGATTGATTTCTCTTTCTTGCAGTTGATTTTGTCTTTCAAGCTGATTGACTCTGCGCTCCAGTTGTTGTGGCTGTCTATCTGGATCATACGGGTCAAACTGATCTTGTGGTGAATACAGGTCTTGCTGGGCATAAGGATCATACATATTGTAATCATACTGTACTGGCGGTGCTTGATAATGGCCATAAGGATACATGGGGCAACTCTCCCTTTTGATTTAATACCCTATAGATTATGTAGGTATGAGCGGAGAGTGTGGGCAGCTGCCTAGACAGCTCTTTACTCGGGGAAAAAAGTCGCATAGGAATTTCTTGTTCGTCAACCTTTGGATCATCTGTGTATAAAGAAGAATAATGACGACAAACATTTTTTATCTCTTCAATTCAGACTCGATTGAGTCATTATTTCTATATTGTTTTTTAGTCACTCTAATATAGTAAATTAGTAAAGTTATCTTAATAAAAGATTGAATAAGTAATCAAAAAAAGTTATAATCATTTATATTCTAAAAATTACAAATGTTTTAAAGATTAATTTTTTTACAAAAACATTAGGGGGATAAAAATGAAGAAGATTAAACTTTTAACAACGCTCATGGTCATGGCATTCATGTTAATTCTCACTGCCTGTGGTTCAAGTGAAACGAGTGGTAATGGATCAAATTCTGACAAGGAGAAAAAACTCCGCGTTGTAACGGACGCAGCATATGCACCTTTTGAGTATCAGGATAAAGGAGAAATTGTTGGATTTGATATTGATTTAGTTAAAGCAGTAGCGAAAGAAGCTGGATATGAAGTTGATATTGCTCATACTGGCTGGGATCCAATTTTCGTAGAGTTAGATAAGAAAATTGCCGATATCGGTATTTCATCCATTACGATTAATGACGAGCGTAAGAAAACCTATGAATTCTCTGTGCCATATTTTTTATCTACAAATAAAATCATGGTACCAGAAGGAAGCGCTATCAAAACTGCTGAAGATTTAAAAGACAAAAAAGTGGCTGTTCAAAATGCAACAACTGGACAGGAAGCAGTCGAAGGTCTTCTTGGTAAAAATAGTGACCAGATAAAAAAGTTTGAAAACAATAATTTAGCTATTCTTGAGCTTAAGGCTGGTGGAGCAGACGCTGTTGTCGCAGATAATACTGTTATCGAAGAATATGCAAAAAATAATCCGAATGATAAATTTATCATCATTGAAGATAAGGGTGCATTTGACCAGGAATTTTATGGAATGATGTTTGTAAAAGGAAGCAAGATAAGAGCTGATTTTAATAAGGCATTAAATGAGATATTGGATAATGGCACATATGCTGAAATCTATAAAAAATGGTTTAAGGTTGATCCAAATATCCAAATCTTAAAAGACCAACAATAAGTGAAAAAATTGCGTAACTCATAAAACCTGCAGTTACGCAATTTTTGGTTTTATATTAATCTTACAAAATTAATACAGAGGGACACGTAGTAATAGGGGGATTTTTATGGGGATACAATGGGATATTTTAGCAGAATACGCACCCTTTTTTCTAAAGGGGACACTGCTGACAATTGGACTTTCGTTGGCTGGTATATTAATAGGAACAGTACTTGGATTGTTTATCGGATTAGGAAAAATGATGAAAAATAAATTCATATCCTTGCCGTTTGGCATTTATATTACTATTTTCCGTGGTACACCAATGCTCGTACAAATTATGTTAATTCATTTTGCGGTAGTACCCCTGTTTACTGGAGGGACGAATGCGATTGCGGCAACCATTTTGACGCTGTCATTAAATTCTGCAGCCTACATAGCTGAAATTTTCCGTGCAGGTATTCAATCGATTGATAAGGGGCAAATGGAAGCTTCCCGTTCTCTCGGAATGACTCATGTCCAAGCTATGCGTTATGTTATTCTTCCACAAGCGTTTAAACGAATGATTCCACCATTAGGCAATGAATTTATTGTCTTAATAAAAGAATCTTCACTCGCTTCGATCGTCGCAGCTCCCGAACTTATGTATTGGGGACGAGCCATGCAAGGTCAATATTTCCGCGTATGGGAGCCATATATCACAGCAGCAATTATTTATCTATTATTAACTGTATCCTTAAGCTTCTTATTGAGTCGTCTTGAAAGGAGGCTGTCAACAGAATGATCGAAGTGAAAAATTTAAAAAAGTCGTTTGGAACAAATGAAGTGTTAAGAGACATAAATGTTACTGTTAAACCGCAAGAGGTAGTCGTGGTTATTGGTCCATCAGGTTCAGGGAAATCTACATTCTTGCGCTGTATTAATCTCTTAGAATCGATTACTGATGGTCATGTCTATATTGAAGGAATTGATATTACCGACAAGAAGTCAGATATTAATAAAGTTCGAACAGAAGTGGGAATGGTCTTTCAGCAGTTTAATCTTTTCCCACATAAAAAGGTTATCGAAAATATCATGCTAGCGCCCATGAAGGTAAGAAATATTTCTGCAGGAGAAGCAAGAAAAAAAGGGCTGGCATTGTTAAAGAAAGTAGGATTAGAGGATAAAGCAGAGGCGTTTCCAGATTCCTTGTCAGGAGGACAGAAGCAGCGTGTTGCGATTGCAAGAGCGCTAGCAATGGAACCAAAAATCATGCTGTTTGATGAACCGACTTCGGCACTCGACCCTGAAATGGTCGGCGAAGTTTTGGAGGTAATGAAACAGCTTGCTAAAGAGGGCATGACGATGGTGGTAGTAACCCATGAAATGGGCTTTGCCAAGGAAGTAGGGGACCGCGTAATTTTTATGGATGGCGGATTCATCGTTGAAGAAAATACTCCTAGTGAATTATTTGATCATCCAAAAGGAGATCGAACAAAAGCATTTTTGAGTAAAGTTTTATAGGAATAGGGAGCTGGTAGCCTCCCTATTCTTTTAAATTAAAATCAAAAACATCTACGATTTTATCTGCTTTCATCCGGTTTTGGCAGAGTCGAAATAATTGGTTCAAGAATCCTTCCACTTCTAAAGGTGTTTTAGGAATTTTGATTTGTACGGTTGTTGAACCAAACATTTGCTTAAAATAAGCTTTCCTTTGATCGTTTTTCCCGTCGCGTTTTAACGGCGTGTACCTCCAAATGATATGAGGAATTCCGTCGATTTCCTCGATTACTCTAATCTCTGCGGCTGTGCTTGATTTATTCTGCAGGTAAATAACTAAATAATAGTTGTCATTCCTGTGCCAATCAATGAAAAGGAAGTAATAGCTTGTATCGCTCTCGACCCTAGTCACTTCATAGCCGGCTAAAGTTTGCTTACCGTTTGTCCATTGATGAAATCGAGGCAATGTTCCGTTAATGGTTTCTATTTTATTTATCGCAAAAGGGGCAGGTTTTGATTGATCGATCAAACCTGCCAAATAAGCAGCTTCATCCTTTTTCAACGTGATTTCTCCTTTAAGTAGCTTGAATTCATTATACTTGGAATTCATATAAAAGTAGAAGGGCTAAATGAAGCCTTTGTATTCAAATTGACATATAATTGAAATGAGAATAAAAAAATCGTTTGGTAGAATCGATATAATAGGGACTAAAAATGAGTACATTGTCCGAATTGTATAGAGGAATAAATCTGCCTCTTTTCCATATGAATGCATAGAAGTGGTGGTAATGGTAATAGGAGGGTAACAGACATGACGTTGGAAAGTCAGTTAATAACAAAAACATATTATCACATGTACATAAATGAACATGAAAATGTGCAGCCCTTACGAGTGTTAGGGGACGCGTATCAGGAAGAGCTTCAGAAGGATTTACCGGATTTAACATCTATTCGTTTTGCCCAAGGAGAAATTTATTTTCATAATCGAGATTATGAAGCAGCTATATTTAAATGGGAAAACATCGCAGGGGAGCTTGAACGTTGGGCACGGAAAAATATAGCCGATGCCTACTATGAATCAGGTCTTCTTTCTAATGCAGAGGACCTTTATCTTTCCATCGATACAAACAATCTTACTTTAAAAACAGAAGTGGCACTTCAGTTGTTTTCTCTTTTTATTGAACGAGGAAAGCTTGAGGAAGCTGTAGCGATTATTAAAAAAACAATCGACTCGAACCCAGATTATCCTAATGTGACAACAATTGCCCGTGCTTATTTTGAGGAACAGCTGGATTGGGGAAATGCCATTGAACTGGCGGTAAACGAAGCAAAACGAACTAGTTCACTTGAATGGTTTGAAACAGTGAACGAATATGTCCAAAAAGGGGTTACTAGGAACCTATATCCCAACTATTTCATGCAAGCACTATTTGAATTGTATAGCATCGATCAGAAAAAGTTCGAAGAGCTTACAACATCTATTTGGAACTCGTATAAAAGGGAGGATTCCTATTTTACCTGGCTAAAAGAGGTTAATCATCTGCTGCTCAATCTTGAAATTAGTCGAAACAATCATTTGGAATTGCTCTCTGACCTCCATTATGAAACCTATTTTGCTTTGATTAATGGAAACTATTCTATAAAAACACTTGAAGACCTAGTTCCAGACCTTTTGACGAATTGGCTTCATTTATCTGCCCCAAAGCAGACTGTCATAGTATCAGCCGCCGTTTTATCATGGAATGAACTCTTTCCTACAAGCATTAGTATGTCAGTGGTCAGTGAAGCTGAAAATCTTATTAGCGAAACAGATTGCCACATCGATGAATGGGAAGAGTGTTTAGATCTCTTTAAGGGAATTATCGGTTGGGCTAAAATCCATGATATGGGTGAGAATAACCGTTTAAATTGGGTGGTAGAACAATTGAATGATTTTGATACCCATCACCTGTTCATTACCGGTTTTAGCGGCAGCGGGAAGTCTGGTTTTATTAATACTATTCTTGGAGATGAGATTCAGGATAGTCCTACCTCTTCACTCGTGATGTTTAAAGACAACGAGGATTTAACTATCGTTGAAATTACAGATGAAGAAACAGTTTCACTTGAAGATTTTGCGCAATTTCAAGAGCGAATGGACCGACGTCGCAATGCGCTAGAATCAATCATTGAATTTCAACAGCCGTTTCCATTTTTATATGAGCAGAAACTGGCACTCATTGAAACACCTGGTCTAAATGGAAGCCATCAAGACCGTTATGAAGTACTTCAGTATCTGCAAATGGCTGATACATTATTATTTGTCTTAGATGCAAATGCACCGTTTGCGGATAAAGAAAAGACAATACTTTCACAAATTCATGAACTTGCTCCCGATATTCCCGTCCATTTTCTCTTGAATAAAATGGATACAATTGTGAATGAGCAAGAGGCAATCAGAATTTTTGAGGAAACAAGTTCAAAGATTCAGTCCTATTTGCCAGCGGCACAAGTATTTGCCTTTTCCTCTCAATATGATCGGGGACAGCAATTAGTCGATTTAAAGGGGTTTATTCATTCGATACGAGATACAAGAAACTTAGCAGACAAACGTTTGGCGAAGCTTTTATTTTTCATAAGAACAACTATTTCCAGACTGTTGCAAAAGAGAATTGATGTTGAGAATCAACTAATTGAATCTGTTCGCTGGAACGAAGAAGTGGTCATGAAGTTAAATGGTGCTCTTAATCAATTCAAGGATGCCGAGTCGCAAAAAATTAAGGCCATTACAAAGTCTTATCGTGCTAGTAAAGAATCCATCCAAAACGAACTCTCTATTGCTATCCCGAAAATACTTCAAGAAAGTTCCGAGTTAATCAGGGAAGACAGCGATTTTAGTACGATCCATCTGGAGCTTAATGATGTGATGAATCGTAGAGTACAAGATTACTTGGAGCAAGAAATCATGCCCAAGTATTATGCATGCCTTCAAGAATGGATTATTAGGGGGAAAGAAGAATTTGAGCAAGGCCGGGAATTTTTAAATGAAATGGCTGAAGGCTTAAATAGCTTGTATGGGGAAGAGCGAATTCAGATCGAATGCGACTTTAAAGTGCTTGATGATTGGCGCCGTGATACTGATAGAATGACGAGTAGGTTTCAATTAGAGAAGGTCAATATTTTACTTCGCAATACGCCTTCACAATTTTTACTAAAAAGTGCAGGAAAACTTTTTGGAGCTTTATCTCAAAATAAAGCGATGCTTTATAACAAATACCAAGCATTTGTAAAAAATGATAACTATTCAGAAACAACGGCCGTTATCATCCAACATTTTTTCCAGCAATTTGAGCTATTTGAAAAATCATTGGAACGAGACATTACCATGTTTTATAGACAGCCGTTGAAAGTATTAAATGAAGCAATTGACGAATCATTATCCCAAATATCGACCAAACAAGATATCTTGAAAAAAATGAATACAAATCCAGAAATGTTCCGCGATCCGTTGACATTATTCGAAGTCAGGCTTCGTCAATTTGAATGGACCACCATTGCAGGCAAGGGTATTCAAACGATTTATTAATAGAAAAGGGGTGCTCCATAATAGGAGGCACCCTTTATCTTTTACACGAAAGCGGCAATAATGATTCCCATGATCGTTAAGGCTACAATGTGATAGCCTGCACTTATGAAAAATAGAGTATAGTTACGTCTTTCAAAAAATGTAGGTGATAATTCTCTAAAAGCGGCAATCAGACCAATTAGAAAGCCAAATAATGCTCCATCTAAGATGGTCACAGTATCTAATAAATTTATAAGTAAGGAAAGAACAACTGCGGTGAAAATCCCTCCGAGAGTGGTTAATCCATACCCCACATATGCGCCCTTCGGATCGATATCCTCCATTTTTTTCCCTAACGCTTTCACCCAAATGGTAGAAAAAAGTACAGGAGAATACCAGAGTGCCCCAATTACCATGTTTGCAACAACTGCTAAAATAATGGCGAAAATACTTATAGTCGTAAAATCCATTCTATTTACCCCTTTTGAAAAAAAATTCTTATTTTCATGATAACGGATAACGCTGAAAATGATAAACATTATTTATAGGTATGGGAAATTTTGAGGAAATGAATTAAGGGTATTTCCATAAAAAAGGCCAGGCACCTAAATAGGTGGCTGACCTTTTTTCATAATAAACTAAACATCTTGCCTGCGCCTTTTTTGTACCTGTAAAGTAACAAATCCTGCTAAAAGAACGATTGAACCAATGGCAACAAAGTTGTAAGCAGGAGACGCTGTATTTGGAAGAGCATATCCCTTTACAACTGCTTGTGGTGCAGGTGAAGTAGTTTTAACTGGTGTAGGCGTTGGTACAGGTGCTGGTGCTGGTGCTGGCGCAGGTGCTGGTGTAGGCGTCGGTGCAGGTGTAGGTGCAGGTTCTGGTTTATCTTTAATATTTTTTACTTCAATTGTTCTTACCGCTTCACGATATAAGCTATCTAGAATATAGACTGTGTATGTTCCGTTTTTCTGGACTTTAAACTCATTTCCATTAATAACATCCCCAAGTAATGCGCCATTATTATCGTAGAAGGATTTGGCTGTGTGTGTTCCTTCTAACCATCTCATAGAAAGGACTTTATGAAAACCTGTTAACACTTCAATTGTAACTGGATCAGTTGTTTCGGCAGTAGGTGAAGATAATTCGAACGAAATTTCCTTTGATAAAATAGAATCCAAAATGACATCAGCAAGTCCAGCAAGTGCAGTATGACCAGATGCATTTGGATGTATTAAATCTTTCGGTAAACCAAAAATATAATTTGCTTGGTTTCCATTAAAGGCTTTGTAGGCATCAGCTACAAAAATGCCTGGAACTTGGCCAGCTGCTGCGTATAGTTGGTTAATACCAGGTAATACATTTGGCACGCCATCATTAATAATCTGTTTACCAATGTTATGTAGCAAAGCAAAGGTTGGGTCAGTGCTTTCGCCAAATGGGTTATATATATTGTAAAGAACAATTGGTGCAGTTGGATTTTCAGTTCTTATTTTTGTAATAATCGATGTTAAATTTTGTTTTAAGATTCCTGCAGCTGGTACTACTTGTTGGAGAAGCGCGTTTTGGTCAACAGCACCTGGATTTGCAATAATTTGGTTAATTCCCACTGCTCCTAATAAATCATTACTTCCGATATTCAAAGTAATAATATCAGCGGCTTTGATGGCTGGGGAGAATTTAGCATCGGTATTCATTGCATTGAATAAATCCGATGATGTCCAGCCTGGGAAACCCAAGTTGGTAACATCAAATGCTCTATCAGCTATTAAACTAGGAAATGCATTTGGTGATGGTTGAATTTGATTATCCTCTAGCTTAAAACCAAATGTGATTGAATCTCCTAATGCAACAAGTTTAGGCTTGTACATGTTTTCTTCTGCTGCAAAAGCAAATGATGCAAAGAAGGTACTAAAGGCGAGCATGAGTGTTAATAGAACCGATAGTTTTTTAAACTTCATTTTATTTCCTCCAATTGATAAATTTTCTATTGCCAAATTCTATTATAATCCTCTATTTTTTGAATATTCAATATATATCATTCTACAAATTACGCAAAAAGGCCTATTAGCCCTAGGTATAAAGTAGAATTTAGTAGAAAGGAAATATGGAAGAATTTCATTTAAATATTCAAAAAATTCTATAACCTTGTTACAATAGAATGTGGAGTGATAGGTCATGTGGTTTGTGACTTAGAGTTTGAGGAGACAATATCTGTCGCAAAAAAAGGGAAGTGATGTCTGGACGGTAATTATCATTGGTGAACCGCAGACTTTCGGTTTCTGAGTTTATGAAAGCGCTTTATTTATAGAAAAGGATGAACCCAAAATTGAGATTTCTGAACAAGATGATTTGGAAATCTTGTATACCTCTGGACAACATGGCATTCTGCTTGATCCAGAGGGACATAAACTAAACCTTGGCAAGGCAGCTCCGTCAAAAAATGAATCAAGTAAATGCTTAGGAAAGTATAAGGCAGCTGAGTAGGAGGCGTTGATAGTGAAACATCCTTATTTAACAGAAGACCATGAAATATTTCGAAAGTCATTGAGGAAGTTTTTAGAGAAAGAGGCCGTCCCTTTCTATGATCAATGGGAAGAGGATAGAATGATTCCCCGTTCCATATGGAGAAAGATGGGCGAGCAGGGCTTCTTGTGTCCAGATCTAGATGAGAAATATGGCGGCAGCGGTGTGGATTGGGGTTTTTCTGTTGTCATTAATGAAGAGTTAGAAAGAGTTGGTTCGGGGTTGGTGGGAGTGGGACTCCATAATGATATTGTAGTCCCTTATATCAATACATTTGGTTCAGAAGAACAAAAGCAGCGCTGGCTGCCTCGTTGTGTGACGGGTGAAATGATTACGGCCATTGCGATGACAGAGCCGGGTACAGGGTCAGACCTAGCCAATATTAAAACCACTGCTAGGCTTGATGGTGACCATTATATCGTGAATGGCCAAAAGACCTTTATTACAAACGGGATTCAATCTGATTTGATCCTTGTCGCCTGTAAAACAGACCCTAATGCTGTACCAAAACATAAAGGTGTCAGCTTGCTGTTAATCGAGCGCGATACCCCTGGTTTTTCACGGGGAAGAAAGTTGAACAAAGTCGGCCTTCATAGTCAGGATACTGCAGAGTTAATCTTTGAGGATTGCAGAGTACCAAAGGAAAATTTACTTGGCGAGGAAGGTAAAGGCTTCTTATACATGATGGATAAACTCCAGCAGGAACGACTGCTTGTGGCTATAGCAGCACAAACCGCAGCTGAGGTTATGATTCGAGCGACGATTGACTATGTGAAAAGTCGTGAGGCATTTGGAAAACCAATCAGTCAGTTCCAAAACACACAATTTAAGATTGCCGAAATGGCAACAGAGATTGAGATGGGAAGAGCATTTTTAGACCAATTAATCGCTGAACATATCGATGGACAAAATGTGGTAACAAAGGTTTCAATGGCGAAATGGAAGCTGACAGATACTGCAAAGAAAATTGCGGGAGAATGCCTGCAGCTTCATGGCGGCTATGGATATATGGAAGAATACGAGATTGCGAGAAGATTTCGCGATATTCAGGTTTCAAGTATTTACGCTGGTACAAATGAAATTATGAAAACGATTATTGCAAAAAATCTAGGATTATAAATTGGAGGAGATTTAATGACGACTACAATTGGACAAATTTTTGAGTTAACAGTGAAAAGATACCCGAACAAAGAGGCCATCTATGATGTTAGGAAAAATGTCCGTTTTACGTATAAAGAATGGAGTGAACAGGTTAACCGCCTTGCGAATTCGCTGGCACTGGAAGGTGTGAAGAAAGGGGACCGTGTTTCCACCTTTATGTTTAATACCGAAGAATTGGCAACTGCCTTTTTTGCCTGTGCAAAACTGGGGGCCATTTTCAATCCAATTAATTTCCGTTTAACACCTGAAGAAGTGGCGTTTATCCTAACTGATGCAACGCCAAAGGTGGTTATTTTTGAAAAAGCGTTAGAGCCTGTCATTTCAGCTATTCAAAATCGCTTTGATTCAACGTCATTTTGGTTTATTGATGAGGAAACACCTGCCTATGCTTCAAGCTATCAGGAAAAAGTAACGGCTGCTTCCAGTGAAGCTATTCAGGCAGAAGTAAATGAAAATGACATTTATGCATTTATATATACTAGCGGAACGACAGGTAGACCTAAAGGAGTGATGCATAGTCATCGCAACATGGTCGATCAAAGTCTACTCTGTATTGCTGCGCAAAAGCTTGAAGCAGAGGATGTTGGCCTTGTTACTGCCCCTATGTTCCATTGTGCAGAGCTTCATTGTGCCTTTTTACCAAGGATTCATGTAGGTGGACGGAACGTGATTCTTCATCAATTTAATCCTAAAGCAATTCTCCAATTAATTGGGCAGGAAAAAATTACGAAATTTTTTGCAGCCCCAACCATGTGGAATATGCTGCTACAAGAAGATCTAAGCCAATTTAATACAGAAAGTCTTAAACTTGGCTTGTATGGTGCTGCTCCAATGGCACCGTCACTTGTTCATGCTCTCCACAATCGCTTCGGTATTGGGTTAGTTCAAGCGTATGGGATGACTGAAATGGGACCAGCCATTACATTCCTATCGCAGAATGATCAGCTTAGAAAAGCAGGATCAGCCGGGCAAGCAGCTTTGAATCACGACATACGTGTGGTACGTACGCGAGAAGATGGGCCATCAAATCCAGACGATGTCGTTCCAGTTGGTGAAACAGGGGAAATTATTGTTAAAGGACCTTGTATGATGGTTGGTTACTATAATCGGGAAGAAGTAACTGAGAAAGCAATGTATAAAGGCTGGTATCATTCAGGAGATATTGGATATTTAGATGCGGAAGGATTTCTTTTTGTCAATGACCGCGTGGACGATATGATTATCAGCGGCGGGGAGAATATTTATCCGCGTGAGGTCGAGGATGTTTTACATGCACATGATGGAGTCCTCGATGTTGCTATCGTTGGTCAGCCGGATGACCGCTGGGGTGAAACCGTTACAGCTTTTGTCGTAAAAAAGAATCCTCTGTTGACCGAACAAGAGCTAGATGACTACTGCAAAAACAGTGATAGTCTTGCAAATTACAAGCGTCCACGTAAATATGTTTTCTGTGAAGCATTGCCGAGGAATGCGAGCGGAAAGATACAAAAATTTGTCCTACGGAAACAATTAGAAGAGCTGTTTACACCGTGATACTGTACTTAGAAGGCTGCCGGGGAAGACTCGGCAGCCTTTAGTTGCAAATGGCGGAAATACTGGCGGATAGCAAAAATACTCTCGCATAGCAGAAAATACTCTCGGATACAACTAAAAAGGGGTATAATGATAGAAGTATATTACTAGAAGGGGGAGAAGTACTTGTTGTTTGAAAAAGCTCAACAGTTATTAGAATCTCATTTTGGTTATTCATCGTTTCGAAATGGGCAGGAGAGCGCAATTCAATCCGTATTAGCTGGTGAAAATACGATTTGTGTGATGCCAACTGGCGGAGGGAAATCGATTTGTTACCAAATTCCTGCACTTGTTCTACCAGGTACCACGATTGTTATATCCCCGTTAATCTCACTTATGAAGGATCAAGTCGATGCCCTCGTACAGGTAGGAATTCCTGCAACTTTTATTAACAGCTCACTAAGCTACAGTGAAGCAAATGAACGAATCAGGGAAGCGAAGCAAGGCATGTACAAGCTCCTATACATAGCCCCCGAGCGCTTAGAATCACGCGAATTTATTGACGATCTGAAACAAATGGATATCCCATTGGTTGCGGTCGATGAAGCCCATTGTATCTCTCAATGGGGTCACGATTTTCGCCCAAGCTACCGGCATATTCAGCAAATGGTCTTCAGTCTTCCACAGCAGCCCAATGTACTAGCACTTACTGCAACAGCAACACCAAGGGTTAGAGAAGATATCTGCGAAACACTCGCTATTGACGAAGAAAATTCAATTATTACAGGTTTTGAACGGGAGAATCTTACTTTTTCTGTTATTAAAGGCCAAGACAGGCAGCTTTTTATAAGAGATTATTTAAAAAAGAATGAAAAAGAGGCGGGCATAATATATGCAGCCACAAGGAAAAATGTTGACCAACTTTACGAAAGACTGAAAAAGCAAAATATCAATGTAGCCCGGTATCATGCTGGGATGGGAGATGCCGAGCGCATCCGCGAGCAGGATCGATTTTTAAAAGATGAGGCCTCTGTAATGGTGGCCACTTCCGCCTTTGGGATGGGGATTGATAAGTCCAACATCCGATATGTCCTCCATTTTCAACTGCCGAAAAATATGGAGAGCTATTATCAAGAGGCTGGGCGTGCTGGCCGAGACGGACTTGAGAGTGAATGTATTCTTCTTTATTCCTCCCAGGATGTGCAAGTTCAACGTTTTTTAATTGACCAATCAAGCGACCGTACACGAATGACTCAAGAACTCGAAAAGTTACAGCAGATGGTCGATTATTGTCATACAGAAAGCTGTCTGCAAGAATTTATTTTAAAATATTTTGGAGAAATAGAAACGGAGTCGTGCGGACATTGCGGTAATTGCCTTGATTCACGATCTAGCATCGATGTAACAACAGAAGCACAAATGGTGATGTCGTGTGTAATTCGGATGGGGCAGCGATTCGGTAAAACCATAACGGCGCAAGTCCTAACAGGTTCGAAAAATAAGAAAGTAATGGAAATGGGCTTTGACAAGCTTACGACTTATGGAATCCTGAAGGACAAAGGGTTGAAAGAAGTCACCGATTTTATTGAGTTCTTAATCTCACAGGATTTAATCGCGATTGAACAAGGACAATTTCCAACAATGTATGTTTCTCCAAAAGGAAAAGACGTGCTACTTGGAAAGGTACAAGTGCAGCGAAGAGAAACGGTGAAAGTAAGAGAAATTTCAAAGGATGACCCACTATTTGAGGTGTTAAGAGAGGTAAGAAGGACGATTGCAGAAACTGAGAATGTGCCGCCATTTGTCATTTTTTCTGATGCAGCGCTGAAGGACATGTGTGCCAAACTGCCAAAGACAAGTGAAGAATTTTTAAATGTGAGTGGTGTAGGGGAACTCAAGCTAAAGAAATATGGTCTTGATTTTATTCAACCCATACGACAGTTCTGCGAAACCCACCCTGACCGGCAGCCAGAGCTACTGACAGCGACTGCTCCGAAAAAGGCAGCCAAAAAGGCTGTTGGAGATTCTCATTTGGAGACCTTACAGTTACACCAGCAAAACTTATCCATAAAGGAAATTGCAGAAAAACGCGAGTTAGCTATAAGCACCGTTGAAAGTCATTTACTTCAGTGTGCTCAACAAGGAATGGAAGTAGATTTCAATCGGCTCATTCCTGAAGAGTACATGGTATTATTGGAAGAAGTAGTAAATGTGATTGGCAGAGATCGATTGAAGCCTATTAAAGAGCAGCTACCAGAAGAGGTAAGCTATTTCATGATTAAGGGATATCTCTACTTTCTTAGTAAAAAGAAATAAGAGTAATATTCCTGTGTTTTTAGAATATTCAAACTACTTCTGTCATCTGCCGACTTATTTCCCGGGAATTTGTCGATAAAACAAGAGCCGTATCATAAATACGGCTCTTGTTTATTCTATTTTTCATAGTCGTCCAGAAAGGGTTTGTTAACAAAGTAATACATCCATGCCATGAGTAAACTGCCACCGAATAAATTACCAATTGTCACAGGAATTAGATTATGAATCACTCCTCCCCATGAGATTGTACCTGGGTGATCTAGGACTAGAGCGATAGCGAAGGTACACATATTGGCAATACTGTGTTCATAGCCTGAAATGAAAAAGCAGAATACGAACAGGATCATTGAAAACATTTTCGGTCCATCACCTTGTAGTCCGAGTGGAATAAAAAAAGCCAGGCAAACAAGCCAATTACAAAGAATCGCTCTAAAAAATAACTCTACTGTTGGTACTTGCATTTTCTTTTCCACGACGCTCAATAGAAAACCATTTACGGATGATTCATCATAAAGACCAGTAGTATAAATAATAAAGGCAAAGAGAACGGCCCCTAAAATATTGCCTACATAACTGCTAATCCATAACTTGGTTACTTCGCCCCAAGCCATCTTTTTTCGCAGCGCTGTGTAGGTATAATAAAAGGTATTACCGGTAAACAAATCTCCTCCGCCGTAGGCAATTAGAATAATCGCTGAGCCAAAAGTAAGAGCGGCCATCGGGTAGGCAAAAGGGGAATGTTCTAAATAAAAGTAGTTACCAGTCTTAAATGCAACAATTACACCGAAACCGATAAACATACTTGCAAGCATAGCTCTTAAAATATACCGTAACAGGCTTTGTCTAAAGATTTTTACTTTCTTTAAAGCCAGCTTTTCGACTTCACTTAAAAGTTGCATTTCCATCTTATTCATCACCATCCACTGTTTAACAATTTCTATCTTTTTAGTTTCAATCGAGGAGCTTTTAATTATGCATATATAGAATAATAGATTAAATAATAACATAAGATTTTTATTAAAGCTTAATATTAACCATAAAAACATTATTTCAGCTATAATGAAGTGGTTTTTCTATAATAATTTTAAGGAGTTTATTATGTCCTATTTGAAAAAAATTACCCCTGAACATGACCCGTGGGAAGCTTATAATGATATAAAACAATATGGAAAGTCGCTGCTTACAAACATCGAATTCACGACAACAACCTTATGTAATATGCGCTGTGAGCATTGTGCAGTAGGTTACACTCTTCAATCAAAAGACCCCAGAGCACTTCCGCTAGATTTGCTTTTGCGTAGGTTAGATGAAATTCCATTCTTACGATCTCTAAGTATCACAGGGGGAGAACCAATGCTTTCTCTGTCAGCTATCAAAAACTATGTGGTGCCTATTTTAAGGTATGCTCATGAACGAGGCGTTCGGACGCAAATCAACTCGAATTTGACACTTGATTTAGCACGCTATGAATTAATTATTCCTTATTTGGATGTTTTACATATCTCGCATAACTGGGGAACTGTTGATGATTTTGTCGAGGGCGGATTCGCAAGGATGGCAAACAAACCTGATTACAAACAACGTGAAAAATATTTTACCAGAATGATAGAAAATAGCAGGGAACTAGTGAAGGCAGGTGTGATGGTATCTGCGGAAACTATGCTTAACAAACGAACACTGCCTCATCTGGAAAAAATACATCGCCAAATTGTTGATGAGATGCTCTGTCAGCGCCATGAGATTCACCCAATGTATCCAAGTAATTTTGCTAGTAATCTCGAATCGTTAACGTTAAATGAAATAAGAGATGCGATTCACCACTTATTAGATATCCGCGATGAAAACGTTTGGATGCTTTTTGGTACGCTTCCTTTTTATGCATGCAGCGATGAACCAGAGGATTTAAGACTTTTAAAGAGACTCTTTATAAGTAAAAATGTAACAGTTAGAAATGATCCCGATGGCCGTTCTCGTTTGAATGTCAACATTTTTAATGGAGAGATTATTGTCACGGACTTTGGTGATACCCCACCACTAGGAAATGTCATAAATACCAAGCTGACAGATGCCTATAATAATTGGCAATCCACCGTAACTGCTAAGGAATTAAGCTGTCATTGTCCAGCTGTCTCCTGCCTAGGCCCCAATATGTTAGTGAAAAACAGCTATTATCCGAACGCTGACTTTTCTAAACTTCAAAATAAAATAGTTGAATAAAAAGGCAGAGGGAACTCTGCTTTTTACTAATTCTAAATGTATTTTTCCATAAATCCTTCAGGTGTTATTTGGTTTTCCGAAATATAAGAGTAGCGAAATGGCTTTTTTTGATTGATAAACAGCGGTGTTTTGATTAGACTTAGGAATCATAAAAAGAAAGAATTGTTGTGGTGAAAGAAGAGATGGATAACGAAAGAAAGCTTACATATGAAATAATGGAAGTTTGTTTACTTGCGGGGAAAATCATGCTCCAAAGCGGCGGAGAAACGTATCGTGTTGAGGATACGATGATGAGAATTGCTGCAGCCTATGGAATTGACAAGACCCATAGTTATGTAACACCAACGGGAATCATCTTCTCAGCTGAAAGTGATGAGCCTGCTAAGACAAAGCTAATTAGAATATCAACACGATCGACCGATTTGAAAAAGGTGGCCATGGTAAATAGTATATCGCGCAAGATAACTAGTGGTGAGATCAATCTGGAGCAGGCTTTAACTCATTTAAAGGAACTTGAAGCATTAAATGTAACCTTTCCATTCATGGTTCAGGTTGCAGCTGCCTCAATCGCCAGCGGCTGCTTTATGATTATGTTTAAGGGTGTGTGGAGTGACTTTATCCCTGCCATGTTAACCGGGGGAGTAGGATATTTTGGCTTTTTATACTTTCACCGTTACATCCCGGTGAAGTTTTTCTCTGAATTTTTGGCCTCATTCATTATTGGATTACTTTCGTTAATTTTTGTAAAAATAGGGATAGGTCAGCTTTTAGATAAGATCATTATCGGCTCGGTTATGACACTAGTTCCTGGACTATTGGTCACCAATGCTGTAAGGGATTTGATGGCTGGACATTTGGTGTCAGGGTTATCAAAAGGAGCGGAAGCCCTCCTGACAGCCTTCGCGATTGGGTCAGGAATAGCCGTAGTGTTATCCTTTTTATGAAAGAAGGTTTAAAGTGGATATTATTGGACAGTTAATAACTAGCTTTATTGCAACAGCAGCTTTTGGAGTGATCTTTAATGCACCGAAGGAAACATTAGTAAAATGCGGATTTGTTGGGATGGGCGGCTGGATTATTTATTTTATATTAGAAAAATATACAGGAGATGCTGTTTTAGCAACACTAGGAGCTACTCTTTTTGTAGGAATTGTAAGTCAGGAATTAGCTAAGTTTTATAAAACACCTGTAATTATTTTTAGTGTTGCAGGAATTATTCCTTTAGTGCCAGGTGGACTATCCTATGATACGATGAGGAATTTTGTAGAGGATGATTTTTTACAAGCAATGGCATTAGGTGCAAAGGTAACATTGCTTTCCGGCTCCATTGCCTTTGGGCTTGTTTTTTCAGAAGTAATCAATCAAGTGGTTCGAAAAGTGAAAGGAAGCTTGACTTTTAAGGTATAAAATTGGACGAAGGCAGAGGAAATTTTCCTCTGCCTTCTTTTGCTTATGATCCATGTAGATCACAAATGTAACTTGTGAATGGTTGTTTCGATGATCAGCCATTGCAAGGTAAAAATTAATATATAATAAATGGTATTAAAAGACCAATTTGCCGCGGTTACTGTTCCACCTGATGGTTTTATACCTAAACGACGTAAGCCCTACCTCTCTTACATCCTTACGGCTCCGAAGCCGATCCAGTGTGAATAGTGTTACTTTTAAAACATAAGCAGAATGCCAGAATTAAATTCTTACATTGCGTTATCTCGTCTATTACAAGTTACATGTATGTTAAGCACAAACATTTATAATACACGTATTTTTAAAAGATGTCAAGTGGTTGTTTTGATAGAGATGCATATTACTTTGAAGGAATAAGAGAATAGTTAGTAGAAATATAATCAATGAAGAGTTAAAAAGTGAGGTGTAGGGAAAGTGGAAGGTTTTAACTATAAAGACTATGATGGTCTTGGCCTGGCACAATTAATAAAAATGAAAGAACTACATCCTAAGGAAGTTTTAGCAGAAGCGATAAAAACCATCGAAGAGGATAACCCTAAACTAAACGCTGTAATTAATAAATTGTACCTATCAGCAGAAAAAATGGCAGAGAATGTAGATCTCGAAGGATGCTTTGCCGGGGTACCGATGCTGGTAAAAGACATAGCACAGGAAATTGAGGGAGAAAGGATTACGTTAGGGTCAAAAGCGTATCAAAACTATCGAGCAAAAGCAGATTCCAATTACATTAAGAATGTGAGGAAGACCGGTGCGGTTTTTCTTGGACAGACGAATATCCCAGAATTTGCTTTGATGGGAATTACCGAACCTGCTATTTATGGACCAGCAAGAAACCCTTGGAATCTCAACTATACTCCTGGTGGTTCGAGTGGCGGTTCCGCTGCAGCCGTAGCCAGTGGAATGGTTCCGATTGCTGGAGCAAATGATGGTGGAGGTTCAATCCGTATTCCTGGAGCTTATTGTGGGTTATTTGGCATGAAACCAACGAGAGGCAGAACGCCAGTGGGTCCATTTTATGGAAGATACTGGCGAGGTGCGTCCGTTGATTTAATCCTATCAAGATCCGTTAGGGACAGTGCAGCCATGCTAGATGCTATAAGTGTTTATGAGAAAGGAGCAGCTTTTCATGTTCTCCCTTTCGATGGGAACTATCTCGAGCAAGTAAACAAAGGAATAAATCAAAAATTAAAGATCGCTTTTACTGTTCAGTCACCCCTCGGAACAGAGGTTCACCCCGAATGTAAGGAGGCAGTGTATAAAACGGCAAAATATTTAGATGGACTAGGACATAACGTTGTGGAAATGGCTGCACCAACTGACGGAAAAAGCCTTGCCCATAGTTACTTAACGATGTATTTCGGTGAGGTTGCTGCGCAATTGGCGTCCCTTGATGATATCCTTGGCAAAAAAGTGACAATGAATGATGTAGAATTGACCACTTGGATTATCGGGTTAGTGGGTAAGGCTACATCTGCTGAGGAATTCGTCTTAAGTATAAGAGAATGGGATAAAGCAGCGATGGCGATGGAAAGCTTTCATGAGACCTATGATTTATATTTAACACCTACGACTGCCATGCCGCCAGCTGAAATTGGCGAGCTTGAACCAAGTAAAACAGAGAAACTTGCTATGCATGCTGCAGGAAAACTCGGTGTTGGAGGAGCCTTGAAAAAACTTGGAATTGTTGAACAGGTAGCTGAAAACAACTTAAAAAGAACTCCGTTTACACAGCTAGCAAATTTAACCGGTCAACCCGCAATGACAGTACCTTTACACCACTCGCAATCTGGTCTGCCAGTAGGTGTACAGTTCATGGCAGCAAGAGGAAGGGAAAATCTGTTATATTCGCTAGCAGGGATACTAGAACAATCTGAATGGTGGGTCCCAGTGCAAAACAACCCGTTTTTTAGATAGGAGTAACAGGGAATGCTGTTTTTCGCAAATTAATTCTAATCGCTTCACGCTCTGGGGAGTGGTTTGAATCATTAGAAGGACTTGCCTAGCTTGCAAGTCCATTCTATTTGGATGAAATTTGTCGAATTTCATCGAATTTCCAAAAAAACTGGAAGCATATTTTAAAAAAGGTGGTAGAATAGTAGGAGATAATTTGAATTTATATTAAATGTATGTCCTAAGAGAGGAAACAGGAATGAAAGAAACCATTATAAATCCTAATTTAATTTTGGAAGAAACAAAAACAATAAAATTTTTTCTAGTACTTTTTTATATTTTTTTCTTTGCATATGATTTTTATTATTACTATCTGATGCCTTCTTATACCAAAGAGGGAGAGATCGGTGCACCTAATGAAGGTTTTGGATTGTTCTTTCATTTAGCTGTTCTACTACTTCTTCCTGTAGCGCTTTATTTTATCAAAAAGGGAAATCCTTATATTGTTAAATATATTTATCTCTTTAGTTATGCGGCTATCGAAACGGTAAATAGTCTGGTTATTTATTTGGGTTCGGACAAACCCTTTGGATCAGGAAATATTGTTGAATTGTTATTTGTTTTTTTCTCACCAATCTTTGTAAATAAAAAGTACTTTTGGACTGCTTCAATATGTATGATAGGAAAATACATAATCATTGGTGGAATCTTGCAAACATCTACTGTTGTAATTGCAATTATTGTTTTCTGTATACTTTCTGTTATAGCCTTTTTTCTATTAACTCGGTTTACTTCATATATTAATGCTTTAACTTCAGTTCATTTAGAGCTTAGACAAAATGAGAAACTTGCCGTGATTGGTCAGATGGCAGCAGGTATTGGTCATGAAATACGCAATCCTCTTTCATCATTAAAGGGTTTCACACAGCTACAGCAGGAAAGTTATCCCAATACAAATGATTTTTATCCAATTATGATCAAAGAAATTGATCGAATCAATTCCATTGTTAATGATTTGATGTATCTAGGAAAACCTAAAGAGATTAATTTTTCAAAGGCGAGTATTGAAAAAATTATTGAGTATACATTATCGATAACTCAACAGCAGGCTGAGAAGATGGGAGTTTCAGTCGAAACAACGATGGCAGGCCCATTACCACCAATTGATTGTGACAGGAAGCAGCTCAAACAGGTTCTTATAAATCTAATAAAAAATGCAATTGAATCAATGCCGAGTGGCGGGAAAATAAAGATAAAGGTAAAAGTTGTAGACCTTAATAAGATGAATATCTCTATTCAGGATGAAGGTTCCGGAATTGATGACAAAAGTATTCTAAATCTGGGGGAACCATTTTTCACAACAAAAAAAGATGGTACAGGTCTTGGATTAATGGTAACAAAACAAATTATTGGTGATCATAAGGGTGATTTAAAAATTGAAAGTAAACTTGGTCATGGGACAAAAGTTATAGTAACTCTGCCAATATCGCAAATTTGAAAAAAAAAATTCTATAATTATACAAAAATCAGCATTATAATATGGTTACAACCCTATCTGCAATGAGATATAATGTAGAAGAATACTATTCTATCGTGTTTTATGCAAAAAAATGGAGAAATATAAATAAACATGTATGAGAAATACGGAGGATTATATGATACCACATGAAGAAAAACGAACCGTTAAATGGTATTTATTAATATCATATATTTTAATAGTTGGTTGGGATCTATTCTACTATTACATTAGTCCAGAGTATATCGAAACGAATGAAGCCATAGGGCTCCCTAATAATATATGGTATCTCAACTATATCGTGTTATTGGTAATACTCCCCATTGGGTATTATTTTAGTAAAGTAAATAAACAAGATTGGATAAAATATGTATTTATATTCAGTTATTTAGTTATTTCCTTCCTTGTTGATATTGTTTCATTTCTTGGTAATACTCACGGATACAAGAGTGGAAATGTGGTAGAGATATTTCTAATTCTATCATTGCCTATTTTCTTAAATTCCAAATACTTTTGGTCAGTTACTCTTGGATTTACACTAAAATACATCGCTACCGGTGTATTATTAAAAACATCTTTAGTTGTCGTGCCAATAGTCTTGCTGGTAATTTTATCTGGATTGTCTTTCTTTTTATTAGTCCGCTTCCAAGGTTATGTTCGTGCTATCAGCACTTCGTACGATAACCAATTAGAGGGAATTGTAAAAGGAGTTATCGCTACTCTAGAGCTCAAGGATCCTTATACAAGAGGACATAGTGAACGTGTAGCTAAATATGCATTAATGTTTGCCAATGAAATTGGAAAATTTTCAAAAGAAGAACAAAAGTCATTCTATTATGCCTGTTTGCTTCATGATATTGGTAAAGTGAATATTCCTGACCAAATTTTAATGAAGCCTGGTAAACTTACCAATGAAGAATTTGAAATCATAAAGTCTCATCCAGTTGTGGGTGCAGAAGCCGTTAAGAATGTGGAAGGAATACAGAATAGTATTTACGTTATCCGCTCACATCATGAACGTTGGGATGGTAATGGTTATCCTGATCAATTAAAGGGAGAAGAAATACCTTTACTTGCAAGAGTTTCTGCAATTGCCGATGCTTTTGATGCGATGACTTCATCTAGATCATATCGAGATGCGATGCCATTTGAAGAAGCTTATAACCGAATTATTGAAGGTAGGGGTTCACAATTTGATCCAGTACTAGTTGATAAGTTTAAACAAATTTATCCTGAGTGGATTAAATTTCATCAAAATTATCCTTGGACAGAAAAATGGGAATTACTTAGGGAGGTGGAATAATGAAAATTCGCAAACTTAAGAAGGTTAAAACAACTTGCTGGTGGTGCGTTTATGTAGGTCGATAATAAAGCGGGATGCAAGCGAAAGCTATGCATCCTTTTATTTATTACTAATTTGGTAAGGAGAGCGGTGTTTTTTGTTGAACATAACACTCCAATCGCGACTTTCTATCACTCCTATTGATATTCGCAGAGATAAAAAACATTATATTGTTGAAGATATAACCTCTGGTGAATTTTTTGAAATGCCAGAAGTATGTATAGAAGCCATCAAATTAATTGAGGAAGGTGAAAAACTAGGAGAGATAGAGGAGACTCTGAAATTAAATTTTCCCGATGAAGAAGTCGATCTTTTAGATTTTTCTCAACAGCTTCTTGAGCTGGAGCTGATTGAGGAGATAGATGGTGTTAAGGTCAAAAAAATGGTCAAAGAAAAAGAGAATTTAGGCTTCCAATGGATTTCTTCAAAGATAGGAAAATTCTTTTTTAATAAGATTTCGCTACTGATTTATGTAAGTTTATTCTTGGTAAACCTCATTCTTTTAATTACTAAACCATCCTTAATTCCTAGCTATGAAGATGTGTTTATTTCTGATGTAATGGTAATAAATATGATTGCATATTTGGGTGTAACGTTTTCGCTTGTATTAGTCCATGAGTTCGGTCATATTTTGGCGATGAGAGCATACGATCTCCCCACGAAGCTTGGAATAGGACATCGGCTCCTCCTGGTTGTCCTGGAAACTGATATGGCATCTGTATGGAGACTCCCTGGAAAAGATCGAAATGTATTATATCTAGCAGGTCTTTGTTTTGATACTGTTATTCTGTTTGCTGCGCTTATGAGTAAGCTAATATTTCCAAATGCATCAGGGATTTTTCTGAGTTTAATATCCTTAGTCGTATATGATGTGTTTATTAGAGTGATCTACCAGTGCTGTGTATATATGAAGACGGATTTATATTATGTTATTGAAAATGTAACCGGCTATTACAATCTCATGGAAAATGCGAAGCAAAAAATTCGAAATCGTATTCCATTCCTAAAATCAGCATCTCATAAGGATGAAGTTTTCGTAGGTGAAAAATATGTCGTCTACGGTTATTCCATCTTTTATGTCCTTGGGGTGTCCATTACCCTGCTGCTCATTTCAATATATTATATACCGGTATTACTCTATGCTTTAGAGTTAGCACTCCCCAATTTAATAGAACCGGCCACAAGTTTTGTATTTTGGGATGCAGTCCTGTTTTTATCACAATTTTTAGTTATATGTATCCTGCTCCTAAATTCATGGCGAAAAAAGTACTTGAAAAATAATATGTGACAGAGATTTGTCTAAAATTGAATTTCTAAGGGTTTTTTTCCCCATAGATGGGGGAGTTCCCTGATATTTGGAACACTAATGATTTTCTTACAATAAGAGTAAGAAAATCGTTAGTGTTATTTTTTTTGAGGAGGAACTCAGAATGCAGGCAAATACGTCAACAACTAAAAAAGCAGGACATTCCATTAATGATGCTTTTGCATCAAAATTTGCTAAATCTATGTTTTTATCTGTAACCGCGCTTGTTGTTTTATCTTTTATCGGAACTAGAATGTTCACACATGTAGATTTAAATCTGTACGGATATATGGTGGGGACGATCGTATTTATCGGAGGATTTTTCTATCGCTTTATTGCATGGGGAGAAAGACCGCCAACCAAAATTTTTATAAAAAAAGGCATGAAGTTATTAAAAAGAAAAAGTACCCCAAAAACAGCCGTTAATCACTTAGCAATCTATGATTTTATTAAAAACCGCGGTTTGTATCGCTGGATTCAACACATATTAATCGGCTGGGGGTGTGTCCTTGCCTGTTTAGTAACATTCCCGCTTGTATTTGGCTGGATGTACTTCACGATGGGTGATAACGGCTACTACACCATTGTGTTAATGGGAATGAACCTAATGGTAGTAAAAGCAGATGGACTCATTGCTTGGTTCTCCTATAATGCATTAAATATAGCAGCGATTATGGTTACAGCTGGTGTATGTATGGCCTTGCACCGCCGCTTAAAAAACATGCAGGCAAGAGCAGAGCAAAAGTTTATTTACGACTTCCTGCCACTTTATTTATTGTTATTTATATCAGTTACAGGGCTTTTATTAACCTTTCAAAACGTATTTTTACATGGTTGGATGCAGCCACAAATGTCTCTGATTCATCAGTTTTCGGTCATTGTAACATTAATCTATTTACCTTTTGGAAAACTTGCCCATATTCCTTTCCGTCCGGTGAGTGTATTTGCAAGAAATTATCGCGAGCATTACGGTGAGCAAGCAATGAAGGAATGTAAAGTATGCGGCGACCAATTTGTATCTGTTGAACAGTCAAGTGATGTTATAGATGTATTGGGAGTAAATGCGATCGAATTTAATATGGAAGATGGCTTTAATCTGGCTGAATTATGCCTCCCATGTCGTAGGAAATATCGTATTTCAAGGTTTTCGGGATTCGCAACTCATCAAGTGAAGGTCAAGGAGGCAAACCAGAATGCAAAGGGATAAATTTTTTAAAGAAATCGAAAATGTCATTCATCCAAATGAAACGCTCGTAAAAACACACTGCAGCTATTGCGGAATGCAATGCGGGATGAATTTACGGGTAAATACAAAAACCAATAAAATTATCGGTGTTGAGCCTCGTTATGATTGGCCGGTAACAGTGGGTAAAATGTGCCCTAAAGGTGTTACGGCCTATCAGCAGACTAACCATGATGATCGTATCTTAAAACCGTTAATTCGAGATGATGCTTCATTAAAAGGAACGAAAGAAGGCTTCCGTGAAGCAACGTGGGATGAAGCATATGACTTGATCGTGAAAAGGTTTCAAGAGCTTCAACATGATTTCGGTAAGGATTCACTAAGTGTTTATAGCGGTGTATCGATGACCAATGAAAAATGCTATTTAACTGGAAAATTCGCACGTGTTGGCTTACAAACGCGCTACATTGATTACAATGGTCGTTTCTGTATGGCAAGTGCTGCTGGTGGATTTATGAGATCCTTTGGAGTCGATCGAGGGTCAACACTTCCTTGGACAGATCTTCATGAAACAGATTGTTTGTTCATTGCTGGAAGTAACACAGCAGAATGTCACCCAACATCCATGTTCCGCATATGGGCAGTTCAAGAACGCGGTGGATATTTAATTGTTGCCGATCCAAGGGAAACGCCAATTGCAAGAAGGGCGGATGTTCACTTAGATTTAAGACCAGGTACCGACCTTGCCTTAGCAAACGGAATTTTAAACTTATTAATCCAAAACGGCTATGCCGATGAAGATTTCGTGAACAAACATACAAACGGTTTTGAAGAGACGAAGGAATTAGTGAAGGAATTTACACCAGAATATACGAGTGAGCTTACAGGCGTTGCTCCAGAGAAAATCATTCGTGCTGCTGAAATTTATGGAAAAGCACCCAATGCCATCGTTATGTTTGCGCGTGGAATTGAGCAGCAGGTTAAGGGTGTAGATAATGTTTCTGGATACACCAACATGGCGTTAGTGACAGGTAAAATTGGCCGCCCTAAAGCAGGTGTTGCTACGTTTACTGGTCAAGGAAATGGCCAAGGTGGACGTGAGCATGGTCAAAAAGCCGATGCACTACCTGGTTACCGGAAAATTGCCAACCCAGAGCACGTAAAGGCAGTAGCAAAGGTGTGGGGGATTGAACCAGAAGAGATGCCGAAAGAGGGCGTTTCAGCGTATGAAATGTTTGGATTAATGGAACAAAAAGTCATTCGAGGATTGTACTTACTTTGCTCCAACCCAGCAGTATCCGCTCCAAACTTAAATTACGTACGTGAGCAGTTAAAAAACCTTGATTTTATGGTTTGCTCTGACTTTTACTTATCGGAATCTGCAGAATTTGCTGATGTAATCCTGCCAACCACTACTTGGGCTGAAGATGAAGGAACCGTTACAAATCTTGAAGGCCGTTGTATAAAAATAAACAAGGCACAAGAACCGCTAGGTGAATCGAAACCAGATTGGCAAATTCATGTTGAGTTATGTGAACGTCTGGGCAGAGGGAAATATTTCTCTCATTTAAAAACCGCAAAAGATGTTGGCGATGAATTCCGCTTAGCTTCAAAAGGCGGCTATGCTGATTATTACGGAATTACTTGGGATAAAATCGAAAAGCAAGATGGTGTATTCTGGCCTTGTAAAGATGAGAATGATCCAGGAACTCCGCATATGTTCTTAGATAAAAAGTTTTATCATCCAGATGGAAAAGCAAAAATTTGTGCACTTCCATACCGTCCACCTGCAGAAGAACCAGATGAAGAATATCCATTACGCTTAACAACAGGACGCGTTGTTTATCACTATCTATCAGGGAACCAAACAAGAAGAATCAACTTCTTACGCGATATGAGCCCGGAGCCGTTTGTAGAAGTTCATCCAGAAACAGCAGAAAAATATGGGATTAACCACGAAGAAAACGTCCGCCTATTCACCAGAAGGGGAGAGGCATATTATCAGGTAAAAATAACTGAGGCCATTCGTAAGGATACCGTGTTTGTTCCTTACCACTGGGGTCATGATAAATCTATTAATCTCCTAACAATTGGCGCTCTTGATCCAATGTCCCGGATGCCAGAATTTAAAGCATGTGCCGCACAGATTGAAAAACTAGAAATAAAGAAGGTGCAGTAAATGAAAAAGAGGTTATATCTAGAACTTGAAAACTGTATTGGCTGCCGCTCTTGTTTAGCGGCATGCACGCAGTGTGGTGGTCATGAGGAGCGTAACCGTAACTACGTATACGATGTTAACCCGCTAGTTAACCGTCAAACAATGCCTTTAATGTGCCTTCACTGTGTGGATCCAGCATGTGCCAGAAGCTGTCCGGCGCAAGCAATCCAAATTCATGAAACAGGGGCTGTTCTTTCGGCTCTTGTTGAAAAGTGCATTGGTTGTCAAAACTGTACAATTGCTTGTCCGTACGGAATTCCTAAGTTTGATACAGAACAAAATCTAATGTACAAGTGCGACCTTTGTATCGACCGCACCAAGGACGGAATTCCTCCGATGTGTGCAAGCGTATGTCCGTCAAATACCTTGCAATGGTTAACAGATGAAGAAATTGAAGCAAAACAACAGCAATTTAATTTAGATAATGGTAAATGGGTAACAAGTTTGCCTTACTTAGAAGGCGAAACAAACGTTAGAGTGAATCTCCCTGGTATCCTTCAGGGCGTCACGAAACTGTTTTAGGAGGGATTAACCATGACAGATAAAAATAATAAAATCCCATTTAATGAAGATAACTATACACATAATATAAACCGCAATAATGAACGAAAATTGGACCGCCGTGGGTTTATGAAAACGCTCGTCGGTGCTGCAGGGGTGTTCGCTGTTTCCTCCCTCCCTTGGGGTGTATTGGCGGCAAAAGAGCTGAACGGCCTGGGAGATAAAAAGTATCCAAAGCAAAAAATAACCGATGTAAAGTTGATACCAGTCGGGGATGCAGTAGAATTTGCCTTTCCTGGTGAGCATGACAGCGCCATTTTAATAAGACTTTCCGATGAGAAATATGTGGCCTACCAAAATGCTTGTACCCATCTTCGTTGTCCTGTATTTTGGAAAAAGGAAGAGCAGGAAATGCTTTGTCCATGTCATCACGGGAAATTTGACGTTGAAACAGGTGCACCGACAGCAGGTCCTCCTAGACGCCCGCTTCCTGAAATCTATGTGAAAGTAGAAAACGGATCCGTTTATGCAGTAGGGGTGAAGCGTTATGAAGCGTAGTTACGTAAGTGTTGCTCTTCTTTTAGCTATATTAATGTTAAATATTATTGCCACACAATATATGGTTCATCAGTATTTTTATGAACATTATACAAATACGATTATTGCAGCAGTCATCAATGTCATTTTATTTCCAACCGCATTCTTTATTTATAAAAAAGGTGTGAATATCAATGATTAGTGAAACCTATCTCGACTTTTGTTTTATCCGTGAACAAGCTGGTGAATTTGCTTTCGTGATCGATGAAGTATTGAAAAACACGTTCGGTAAAAAGCGGTTAAATTGGTTTTTAGAAGAAAAGACTATTGATGGTGCTGACATGGTAATTGCCGAAGTGAAGGGGATGAGTGACTGGTCTTCCGAAGAAGACACTCTCCTTTTCCTTGAAACGAATGCAGACCCAAAATTTTGGGAGTATTTGCAAGGGTACAGAATGTTAATTTATCCCGTAACGAAGGGATGTAACAGTTGTGGAACCCATTAATTTACTAGACCTAGAGCACTTTATTGGCGCAACCGTTGAAATGGCAATTAAAGATGTGAAAGGTGGAGATCAGGCCCCAGTACTCCAAAAAAAAATTAAAAAGATTCAGTACTGCCCTGATGGTACACATATCCGTTTTTATTTTGATGCCATCTATTTCTTAGCAGTGCCGCTTAACAGCGAAATCCTTCAGACAGAAGCATCGTTTTCAGCTTTAGATCATATTAGCGGCTTAATTTACACTTTTAAAAAAATATAGTCATTGGCAATCTGAAATGGCAGGGGGGAATGTAATGGTGAATTCTGTATCACAGCATCAAATTCGTTCGTATATTATTCAGGCACAAGAAGAGGAAATTAAACGGATTTCTTTGGAGCTTCATGAAGGTGTCGGCCAGAATCTATACAGTATTTATACCGGGTTACAGTTAGTTGAATCAGGTTTAGGTCAGCACCATCTGAAAAACTATTTACATGAAATGACGCAGTTGATTGAAAAGACGATTACTGAGATACGATTGCTCTCGGTAGAGCTTCACCCCCCTGCTCTTACAACACTTGGATTAGTCCCAGCACTAAAGAGCTATCTTAAACTATATACCTCAACCTTTGGCGTACAGGTAGAGTTAGAAACAACTGGGGTAGAAAAACAATTACCAGAGCAAAGTAGTGTTGCTGTTTTTCGTGTTTGTCAGGAGGCGCTTACAAATATTGCTAAACATGCGGATACTTCGGATGTGAAAATGAGTTTGCTTTGGAATGAAGCGGGATTGAAAATCTCAATTGTTGATTTCGGCGGAGGATTTGCAGCAGATGAAATAGAAATGAATACTGTTTCTTTAGGAATTGCTGCAATGAAGGAAAGAATGCTTTTAACTGGCGGACATTGCCTAATATCCTCTAAAATAGGAGGAGGAACGTCGGTTGAAATATCTCTTCCTATCTAGGAAGGGAAGGAGAGTTAAAACTTGATTAAAATTCTCTTAGTTGATGATCATGCCGTAGTGAGAATGGGTCTGACGATGCTGTTGAATTCAAATCCTGACATGCAAGTGATTGGTGAAGCTTCGGAGGGAAATGAGGGCATTAAAAAGGCGATGAAGCTTAAACCTGATGTAGTGGTGATGGATTTAAGTATGCCCCATGGAAAAGATGGGTTATCTGCGACATCTGAATTAAAAAAGCTAATGCCCGAAGTGAATATCTTAATCTTAACCATGCACAATGATGAGGAATATCTTTTCAGAGCCATCCAGGCGGGGGCTTCAGGCTGTATTCTAAAAAGTGCTCCACATGATGAGCTAATGTCAGCCATTGAATCTGTTTCCTTAGGAAATGCGTATCTGCATCCAGCCGCCACGAAACGGTTAATGGAAGAATATTTAGGAAGCATTAAACTGGACAGCCAGGATACGTTCCATCTTTTATCAGATCGCGAAAAAGAAGTTCTCACTCTCGTTGCAAAAGGGTATGCAAATAAAGAAATAGCTGAGCAGTTAGTCATTAGTGTAAAAACGGTTGAAACCCATAAAGGAAATATAATGGAAAAGCTGAAAATGAAGACAAGACCAGAGTTGGTGGAGTACGCCGTTAAGAAGGGGTTATTAGGTTATGGACTATAAGGAGAATACCAGCCTATGACAGAAATAAGAGAACTGCCAGCGGTTACGGAGATTTGTGATGGATTACTGAAGAAAGCAGGCTGTGAGTTTGTGGCACTTGCTTTTCAGAATGAAGTGGGACCGGATGTTCGCTGGCATTATGCAACAGGAAACTTGAATGATAAATATCAAAGAATAAGCGTCCGGTTTGGAAAAGGAATCGCTGGAAAAATCATTTCAACTGGGAGTCCAATGATGGTGAGTGAATTTCCGAATGATATTTTTGGAAAAGTAACCGACCATCCTATTATGCTCGCTGAAAAACTTGTTTCCTGTTATGCTGTGCCATTATTTTTTAACGGCTCCCCAAAAGGTGTATTGCTTGTTGGAAAAAGAAGTCCCTATACTTTTCCTGAAAGCTATCAGCGAATGGTGAAGGATTCGGCTGAGTCCCTCGAACAGCTTTTACGAAGTCATATCTTAGGTGGAGGAGCTTAAGTCGTGGAAATAAATAAGAAGCAGTCTACAAGCGAGCTCACCGGCATTGAATTGGAATTAAAAAAGTCAATTCAAGAATTGATGGATTTTAAGTTTGCTCTCGATGAATCTTCTATTGTGGCTATTACCGATTCAAGAGGAAAAATTACATATGTGAACGATCAATTTATCAAAATTTCTAAATATCCTAAAGATGACCTTATAGGAGAGGATCATCGAATTTTAAATTCCGATCTCCACTCCAAAGATTTTTTTAAACAAATGTGGAAAACAATTAGTACAGGTAAGGTCTGGAAGGGTGAAATCCGTAATCGTGCTAAGGATGGAACATACTATTGGGTAGATACTACGATTGTCCCGTTCTTAGATGATTCAGGGAAACCCTATCAATATTTGGCTATCCGGCACGAAATAACCGAACGAAAACGAGTGGAACAACAGCTTCAAAAAATGATGACAACGATTATTGATGTTCAAGAAGAAGAACGTAAGCGCTTATCACGAAATTTACATGATGGCATCGGTCAGAATTTATACAGTCATCTTATTACGATCAATCGTTTACTTTCAGAGATCGACCATCCCCTGCTAGATCAAATGCAACAGGAAGCAACCCAAGTGATTGAAGAAATCCGCGATATTTCATGGGAACTGCGTCCATCTGTCTTGGATGACCTTGGACTCGTTCCAGCCGTTCGATCCTTCCTTTCTCGTTTTTCCGAGAACTATCATATTGATGTTTATTTTGATTGTATGTTAAGTTGTCGTCTGGATATTAGTATCGAAATAACTATATACAGAATCATTCAAGAAGCATTAACAAACATTCGAAAGTATGCTGACGTGATAGAGGCTGCTGTCACAATTAGAGAGGATGAACAGAGAGTTCGGGTCATGATTGAAGATAAAGGCAAAGGATTTGAACCTGGTACTGGGTCACGTGGTGTAGGTCTCTTCAGTATGGATGAAAGGGCACGGGCTGTTGGAGGCGACCTAACGATTAATTCCTCTCCTGGTAAAGGAACAAGGGTTATTCTAGAAGTCCCTGCCACAATGAATATGAAAGCAGAAAAATAGAACCAGGCATGGGCGCCTGGTTCTATTTTTTTATATTTTAAACGAGCTTTTTAAGGATACAATTCGGTTAAAGACGAGCTTATCAACCGTCGTATGTTTTGGATCGACGTTGAAATATCCGTGTCTAAAGAACTGGAATTTATCGTGTGGCCTGCTTTCTCTCATGTTTGGCTCAACAAATCCCTGTAATATCACGAGTGATTCCGGATTAACTTTATCAAGGAATGTTTTTTCTTCCTCTTCATTTTCATCTTCAGTTTTATCGAGGATTAGTGGTTCGTATAACCTGAATTCCGCTGGAACAGAATTGGTTGCTTCCACCCAATGAATCGTTCCTTTTACCTTCCGTCCAGTAAAGCCAGTCCCACTCTTGGTTAGTGGATCATAGGTACAACGCAGTTCAACGACTTCTCCATTGATATCCTTAATAACTTCTTCACACTTAATGAAATAAGCATGTTTAAGGCGGACTTCATTGCCAGGGAAGAGGCGGAAATATTTACTTGGCGGATTTTCCATAAAATCATCTTTCTCAATGTAAATTTCACGAGAAAAAGGAATTTTCCTCATTCCCATTTCTGGAACTTCAGGATTAATCTCAGCGTCAAGTAACTCGATTTGTCCTTCTGGATAGTTCGTGATCACTATTTTTAAAGGATTTAGGATCCCCATAGTCCGTGGAACTTTTAATTTTAAGTCTTCTCTGACAAAGTGTTCAAGCATTTGTGAATCAACGGCTCCTGAACCTTTCCCTACACCTGTTTCACGCACAAAATTACGAATCGATTCTGGGGTAAATCCTTTTCGTCTCATCCCTGAAATCGTTGGCATCCGAGGATCATCCCAGCCATCGACGAATCCTTCATCAACTAGCTGTTTGAGCTTTCTTTTACTCATGACGGTATTGGTCACGTTTAACCGCCCAAATTCAATTTGCTGCGGCTGACTATCCATTTCACACTGTTCCACTATCCAATTATAAAGCGGGCGTTGATCCTCAAACTCAACAGTACAAATCGAATGGGTAACATCTTCAATTGCGTCCTCAAGTGGATGAGCAAAAGCATACATCGGATAAATACACCATTTATCACCCGTGTTGTGGTGTGTAGCGTGTGCAATTCGGTAAATAACTGGATCACGTAAATTGATATTGGGAGACTTCATATCAATCTTTGCCCGAAGAACCTTTTGACCATTATCATATTCTCCATTGCGCATTCGTTCGAACAAATCAAGATTTTCCTCGATTGAACGTTCACGATATGGACTATCTTTTCCAGGTGATGTCAACGTGCCGCGATATTCACGAATTTCGTCAGCGGATAAGTCATCTACATAGGCAAGTCCCTTGTTTATTAAAAGCACAGCCCGTTTGTACATTTCTTCAAAATAATCTGAAGCAAAGTATAAGTTATCCCATTCAAATCCAAGCCATTTCACATCTTCTTTAATAGAATTTACATATTCGACATCTTCCTTTAACGGATTGGTGTCATCAAAACGTAAATTGGTTTTTCCGTTAAATTCATCTGCTAAACCAAAGTTAATAATGATGGATTTAGCATGACCAATATGTAAATATCCATTTGGCTCTGGAGGGAAACGAGTGATAATTTTATCATGCTTACCTGATTCCAAATCCTTAATCATCACATCTTTTATAAAATTAGAACCTAGATTTTCCACTCTATTCAACCTCTCTCATATATCTATTTATTATAAATATCATAAATGCCGACAATTATCCATGTATTCATTTGAAAAATAAGCCTAAGTATAATTTTATCAAATAACCTATGAAAATGTAAAATGGATAAAAGATACTGAAAATGGCAACAAGATTTTTTACAATGCTTTTTAATTTTGTCTGTTTTAAGTATATGGTTGTGAAATCTTTATGAAAACGAGATAAACGATGACTTTTATCACATCCCCTGATTTACTTCGTTCCTTATATTAAAGGTGAAGAAGATTGGAGGAGTCAAAATGAAGTCAATGAGCTGGTATAAGAAACAGTTGAAAAGAAAGCCGGTTCAACTAACAAGATACGTTGTTCAAGCGTTATTTCTGTTGTTTTTACTATACGTCGGTGTACGGTTTTATCAATTTTATATGCATTTTGATACACTTGGGGAAACAACATTTGTTGAAAGACCGTCTGCGGTTGAAGGATTCCTTCCTATTAGTGCCTTAATGGCATTAAAGGTTTGGCTTGCTACAGGCGATTTTGATGTCATTCACCCAGCAGGTCTTGTATTGTTAAGCTTTTTTGTTGGTGGTGCAATTATTTTCAAAAGATCGTTTTGCAGTTGGATTTGTCCCATTGGAACAGTTGGTGAATGGGTCGCACGATTAGGAAAGAAATTGTTTAAAAGAAATTTTGAAGTTCCAACCTGGCTCGTTTGGCTTCTTACTCCAATAAAATATCTACTATTGCTTTTCTTCTTGGGAATGGTGATCGTAATGCCGACATACTCTGCTATTTCATTCCTAAATGAACCATATAATATCATATCAGATGTAAAAATGCTGACATTTTTCTTAGATATTAGCGGTTTTGGTCTTGGTTTTCTTATTGTTATGTTCGTACTATCCTTATTCTATAAAAATTTCTGGTGCCGTTTCCTTTGCCCATATGGTGCTTTCATTGGTCTTGGTTCCATTTTTAGAATATCAAAGATTAGTAGAAATGAAGAGACGTGCACAAACTGTGAAATGTGTACAAAGGTATGTCCTTCAAGGGTTAAAGTGCACAAGGTAGAAACCGTAAATAACTTAAATTGTACGGCTTGTATGGCCTGTGTGGAAGCATGCCCTGTGAAAGATACTTTGAATATGACGGTAGCAAATAAAAAGGTTAGTAAATGGTTTATTCCAGTATCATTCTTTGTAGCATTTTTCTTTATAGTTGGCTACGCAAAGATGACTGGTCATTGGGATACGATCATCAGCTATGAGGAATGGAAAGTATTAATCCCTGAAGCAAAATTTATAGATTAAAAGGAAGAAGTAATCTGTCAAGCTGGCAGGTTACTTTTTTTATTTAAAACTTTCAAATTATTTTCTTAAATTAAGAGTTGAAAAACAAAAAATCATCGCCTATAATAGGCTTATAGATTTCCAAATAAACAATACGATTTCCTATTTGGAAATCCGAAAGCGGTTCCGTAAAAAATAATAGGAGTGAATAAAATGGAAACTCGTTATACACATAGCCCAGAGGATATTCGTAATTATTCTACAGAACAACTACGCAAGGAATTTTTAGTTGAAAGTATTTTTGTTCCAGGAGAAGTAAGATTAACCTACACACATAACGACAGAATGATCTTTGGCGGTGTTACACCAACAGACAAGCCTTTAACCATTGAGCTTTCTACAGAATTAGGAGTTACTTATTTCTTAGAGCGCCGCGAACTTGGTGTAATTAATATTGGCGGACCTGGTTCAATCGTGATTGAAGGTACGGAAGAGCCAATGAAAAAGCAAGATGGCTTTTACATTGGAAAAGAAACAAAGGATCTCCAGTTTAAATCAGATGATCCGGCTAATCCAGCTAAATTCTATACTGTTTCTGTACCTGCTCATCATAAATATCCAAATGTAAAAATCAGTATTGATAAGATTGAACCAATGGTGACAGGTGATACCGCAACGTTAAATCATCGTTCTATTTATCAATATATTCATCCAAACGTCTGTGAAAGCTGTCAGCTTCAATTAGGATACACGATCCTAACACCTGGAAGCGCTTGGAACACAATGCCATCTCATACACACGAACGCCGTATGGAAACATACCTGTATTTCGATATGAAGGAAGATACACGTGTATTCCATTTCATGGGCAAACCGGATGAAACAAAACACTTAGTGATTGCCAATGAGCAAGCTGCTATTTCTCCAAGCTGGTCGATCCATACTGGCGTGGGAACAAGTGACTATACGTTTATTTGGGCAATGTGCGGAGAAAACATTACTTATACCGATATGGACATGGTTCCAATGAAGGACTTAAAATAACTATTTTGATTTTAGACATTATTCTACTTATAAATGGAGGAATAAATCATGACGAATGAATTACAACAATTCTCTTTAGATTATTTCAATTTAGCTGGCAAGGTTGCGATCGTAACCGGTGGAAATACAGGTCTTGGACAAGGATATGCCGTGGCACTTGCTAAAGCTGGTGCAGATCTTTTTATTACTACTTACAACAATGAGTGGGCTGAAACAAAAGAACTTATTGAAGCAGAAGGCCGCAAAGTTGAATTTTATCAAGGTGATTTAACGAACCACGACACCATTAAAGATGTTGTCGCAAAATGCCTAGAAACATATGGAAAAATTGATGTATTGGTTAACAATGCAGGAACGATTAAACGCGCTCCACTTATTGAGCATCCAGTAGCAGACTGGGAAGCGGTTATCAACATTAACTTGAATGCTGTTTACTTCCTAAGCCAAGAAGTTGCGAAAGTAATGGTCGAACAAAAAAGTGGAAAAATCATCAATATTGCCTCTATGCTTTCATTCCAAGGAGGTAAATTCGTACCAGGATATACAGCAAGTAAACATGGTGTGGCGGGATTAACTAAAATCTTTGCTAACGAGTTAGCTATTCATGGTGTACAAACTAATGCGATTGCACCTGGATATGTTGAGACAGCAAACACTGCACCAATTCGCGCGGATGAAGAGCGCCATGCAGAAATTACAGCTCGTATTCCAGCCGGACGTTGGGCAACACCTGCGGATTTACAAAGTGTAGTTGTTTTCCTTGCTAGTAAGGCATCTGATTATATGAATGGAGCCATTGTCCCAGTAGATGGCGGCTGGTTAGTTCGCTAATTCAAAAGGTTATATAGAGATTAATTTAGTAAGAATATAGCTATTCGTAATAGCTATATTCTTTTTCTTTTCTGGAGGGAAACACCAACATACTGGTGTATAATATGTAAATATACTTAGCGAATGCTGAAGCAAAAATAGAAATTTATCAAGTAATTTAGAAAATGAAAGGAGGTAATGTAATGGAGAATGCAAAACAGCCATATGGAACGGTCCTAATAAAAGCTGCTGGTATCCTTGATTTTTTATCGGCAAAAAAAGACGCGCAGCCATTAAACATCATTGCGCAGGAAACAGGCTTAACTAGTTCAACAGCTTTGAAAATATTAGATACACTTCAGTTGATTGGTTATGTAAAAAAACATCCGGAAACGAAGAAATTTGAGCTCGGAAGTTCTCTCATAAAATACGCCAATAAGTATCTTGCTAATCTAGACATTTCAAAAATTTCTTATCCCTACTTAAAAGAATTGCAAAATAGTTTAGATGAAACGATTCACTTGGGTATTTTAGAAGGCGATGAAATTCTAACAGTTAACAAGCTGGAAACAAATAAGCCGATTGTTTGTTTGAATTCTAGAATCGGTTTATCCAAGCCGCTTTATTGTTCAGCAATGGGGAAAGCCGTGCTTGCCGAAATGTCGGAGGATGACGTAGCAGCATATTTGAACCGGGTGGAACTAAAGCCGTTAACCAAAACAACCATTACCGATCATGATACATTGTTAAAACAGGTTCAGGATGTAAAAAGAAATGGTTATGCAGTCGACGACAGTGAAGGTGAAAATGATGTTTACTGTTTAGGTGTATCCCTAAGAATGAATAACCAAACATATGGCGCTTTTAGTGTGAGTGTCCCATCCTACCGAATTTCACCAGCTGTAACAGATGAAATCGTTCAAGCTATTTTGAAGACAAAGGAAAATATCTTGAGAGAATTACAACAGAATTATGTGTTTATCTAAAAAGAATCTATTTTGGACATTTTTTGTCCAAAATAGATTCTTTTTGTATTAGAAGATAAGCTACATCAAGCCCATTTATTCATATATATATTTAAAAAAATAAATGGGGTAATACGGATGACGAAAAGGAATTTTGAAAATGAAAATTGGATGTCCTACCTCCTAAACTTATCCAGAATGGTGTATCTTTTTCCGGCAACGGTAAAGGGGACAGGCGGGAGCAAGTGGGGCTATATCAACGAAAAAGGCATTTTTGTACTTCCACCAAACTATGAAACGGCACGTGACTTTCAAGAAAATGGCTTAGCCATTGTGCAAGTAAATAATCTAACAGGGATTATCAACAGTGACGGCTATTTTATTGTCAAACCAAAATATGATACGATCAATTCGTTTTCGGAAGGGCGAGCGACGGTTATCGACAATGAGGGATTTAAAGTTATTGATGAAATCGGAAAGGTAATAACACGAAAGGCGTATTCCTTTATTGGAGATTATAAAGAAGGTAGAGCAGTAGTTGCCAATACGAATGAGCATGGAGAGTATTTATATGGCTACTTGAATAGGAGGGGTAATATAGTCATTCCATTATCCTATGAGCTTGCGAGTGATTTTAAAGACGGAATAGCGATAGTCAAAATCAAAGAGGGCAGCTATGCTCTTATTGATCTTACCGGAAAGATAGTGAAATCCTACCATTATGAAATGGTCGATGATTTCCGAGAAGGCATGCTGTCATTCCGTAAAAGTAATCAAGAAAAATGGGGGTATATGGACGAATCAGGAAAGATGGTTATTGAGCCCCAATTTACTGAAACGCAGTCGTTTATCGAGGGAAAGGCGATTGTTAAGGTTGAAAATAATTATGGTTTGATAGACAAGCAAGGAAAATTCATCATTAAACCAAAATATAGTAGCTTGCTAAATTTGGATGAGAACCGATATGCGCTGGGGCAATCGCCTGACCTAGAAAAGCCTTATCTTTTTCCAAAGTATGCAATCGCCGATTCTAGCGGTCAACTATATACTGGGTTTATCTATAATGGTGTTTCAAAGTACAAGGATGGAATTGCCTCTGCCTATAATGATGAATATACTTTTTTCATCGACAAGCATAGTCAGAGAATCGCTCATCTTCCAAAGGTTAGCGGCAATGGGTCACTCGCCTTTGATAAATCGTTAATTAACGGAGATATTGATCTCCGTAGACTCTATTTTGATAAAAAAGGCAAGCTGGTTTGGAAACAAAATACGGTCATTCCTATAAATGATGATATTTCTGTTATTGAAAACAAATTTAAACCAAACAAGGACTATTGGGTCTATTATCTACAATTAAAGGGTATTGAAAATCAGGTGAAAGTGAATCAAGCCTTAAAGGACCTTTCTGGAGTGAAGCCGATTCCCGAGAACAAACAAATGGATTCAAGCTATATCGGTGATTTTGATGTAAGTTTTTATAAAAAGAACCTGCTAGTCATTGCGATAAAAGGATATGATTACCCTTTTGGTGCGGCACATGGGATGCCTATTAAAAAACATGCTCATATAAACCTCAAATCAGGCGAGTTTTACCAATTAACAGATTTGTTTAATCCGAAGGCAGATTATGTAAAAGTAATCAGTGAAATCATCGGGGAACAAATCAAAAACGATGATCAATATGCTTATATTTTCCCTAATACCTACAAAGGAATAAAACCGAGTCAGCCCTTTTTCATTAGCGATAACGGAGTGAATCTTTACTTTGAACCTTATGATATTGCTCCGTATGCGGCTGGTTTTCCAACCTTCACCATCCCATTTGAAGAAATTAACAGCATCTTGAATAAGTATGGAGCCTTTTGGCGTTCCTTTCATTAATTGACAACGCTTGGACAGCAATATATTTTTAAATTAAACAAACGTGTCTTTAGGGGTGAAATGAATGAAGATAATTGATATTTCAAGAAGACTAGTTAACGGGATGCCGGTTTGGCCAGGTGATACACCATTTCATTATGAAGTGTCATGGTCCAAAGCGGAAAGTGGTTCAGCAAATGTTGGCAGTCTAACGATGAGTACCCATACAGGGACACATGTAGACGCTCCTTTTCATTTTGATGATAATGGAAAAAGGATCATTGAATTGGACCTCGACTTGTACATTGGTCCTGTAAGGGTACTCGAGATGACCGGAAAGGAAAGTATCGGAGCTAAGGATCTAAAAAATCTAGATTTAGAAGGCTGTAAAAGAGTGTTGTTGCGGACACTATCATGGCAGAATTCCGCAGAATTTCCTGCGAAGATTCCTCATTTGGAAGCCGACATCGGACCATTTTTAGCGGAGAAGGGGATCCGTCTCATTGGAGTCGATGTTCCATCCGTTGACCCAATTGACAGCGAAGATCTTTATGCCCATCATAGTCTTAATCATAACGGGATTCATATCCTTGAATCGGTTGTATTGGATGAAGTGGAACCAGGTGATTATGAGTTAATTGCCCTGCCACTGCCATTGGTCGAAGGTGATGGAAGCCCAGTTCGAGCTATATTACGTTCATATCAAAAAAAATAACAGCGGGAATGTCTCGCTGTTATTTTTTAAGAAATGCTTAACATAAATGCAATATAGCCTGAAAGTAAAAATAGTAAGCTCATGAATAACGACAAAGCTTTTGGAGCTTTTTTAATAAATGTCATAATGATTAAAGCAAGAAAAAGGAAAGCCAATATAAATAAGCTTATAGAAATAATCCCTGGAGAAAAATGTAACGGAAGGTTTATTTCACCAGGATGGAAATAGCTAAATAGCTTTGAGGTACCTTCTGCTAGTATCATCCTGCTAAGTTCATGTGGTGGTGAAACTTGTCCAAGTGCACCTGTGATGGAAAATACGACTAAAATAATGACACTTTCCAGCCTCGCCCATGGAAGGGGATTATAAGAAGGATTTTTTTGAAGTTTTTTCCGAATCAGAACACTGTTAACAAAGGCAAAAACAAGTAATGGAATAATCGCCAAATGTTTAATTAGCAGCGATTGACCATAAGAAACGGTTGTAACATTAACATAATCGGTTACATTCATGTGAAAATTCATTAATGATATTCCCGTAATCCCAATAATAACCAAACATAAAAACGCTAGAGGGGAAAACCAATTCAAGAATTTCAGCCAATTGTCATGATTCCTAGAAAACCAGCTTACCACCATCAAGATTCCAACCCAGATTGTAACAGCTAAAAAATGGGCTGTGTGTGTTAGAAAACCTGCCAATTTGGATAAAGTGGCAGCGTGACTGGACAAGCCAAGGGTAGCAACCAAGATTAGTGTGAATGCTAGACCTGTCAGTGCAAATATAGGTTTTTGTTCGAGTCTAATGGGAATAAGATAAATGAATAATATCAGCGAAATAAGCCCAGTACTAATCCATGTCTTTCCAACCTCGAAATTGGTTAGCACCGACTTAAGTGTATGAGCCAAACCAAAATCCTCATATAAATAGAGAACAATTTTTAAAACTGGTAAAAATGAAAATACAGCGATACCTAGAGTGGCACCTAATAGGACACTTTTTGGAATTTTAATCTCTGGTCGTACCGTTTTGGGAATAAGACAAATAATAAAACTCCCTAGTAACACTGAAAAACAACTATACAGCAATGCTTCACTTACGATACCTGCAATAAACATCTAGATTGGTTTCCTCCTATTTTCATGTTCAACATCATATTCAACTCCGATATATTGTAAACTTACTGTTGTTCATTCTACCATCAATTCAGTAGTTATATCAATTTCAAGATAATGTTCACAATGTGTTCAAAATTCTCTCTGAAACCTTTGATTTATATCAATTCTTTACAAGCGAATTAGCAGTAAACTTAAACAAATGCACCTAGAAAGGAGCATTTTAAAAGAAGTAGTATTCGATGGAAAAAAGGAGAGATAGAACGATGCAAACTTTTAAAATAGAAGACAAAAGAGTCGTCATGGATATGCGCGAGAGGGTACTAAAGGGCGAACATCCACGACGGGAAATTTTAAACTTTGTCAAATCAGCACCAGTAGGAACCATCTTTGAAATTCATTTACCCCACCCGGGTGAACCGCTCGTTGCAAATTTCCAATCATTGGGGATGAATGCAATCGTAAATGAAATCGAACCTGGTCACTACCGACTTATGGCGATCAAACTCAATGAAATCTAATGCATTTCAGATATTTTTTAGTTGGTCCAACACTAGAATCTGGATTTGGCGCTGAACACTCGAAATTGAAAGGGGTTTTCTAAATGAGTATGATACTGCTAGCATTAAACGAAGTAGCTTGCACTGGTTGTATTGGCAGTATAAAAAGGAAAGTCAAAAGATTCCGGGGTGTAGAAAAAGTAAAAATTTTATCTGGAACTGGCAAAATTGAAATTAACTATGATTCAGCGATAATACAGTGTGAGGAATTAAACCGCAGCATTCATAAATTAGTTAGACGTACATTTGATTAATATATTCTTCCTTCCTGTTAAATAATAATAGTCGATAAGTGAATTGATAGTGAACCCATTCCTTTGTAAGGAATGGGCTTTTTATGGACACAGTTCCTTAAATAAGTTACTATCAGACAGATGTTCGGATATAATATGAAGAAATGAGATAAAAAGAGGAGTCGAATATGATAAATACCTTAAACCCTTTTTTACAAGAAGCATGGGAAAAGTCTGGGTTTCAACAGGCAACTTCTATTCAGGAAGCTGCCATTCCAATGATCCTTGAAGGAAAAGACCTAATCGCTGAATCACCAACAGGTACGGGCAAGACACTGGCTTATTTGCTGCCATTATTAAATAAAGTTGAACCTAATTCGCAATCATTACAAGCAGTTGTTCTAGCATCATCACAGGAATTGGTTATGCAGGTTTATCAGGAATTCCAAAAATGGTCTGAAGGCAGTGGAGTTAGAGGGACCTCTATTATTGGCGGGGCCAACGTAAAACGTCAGCTCGAAAAATTAAAAAAGCGTCCCCATGTTATTTTTGCAACACCGGGTCGTCTATTTGAATTAATTAAACAGAAAAAAGTAAAAATGCATGAGGTAAAGCTGGTGGTTTTGGATGAAGGTGATCAATTGCTGATACCGGAGCACCTTAACACCGTTCAAAATATTGTTAAATCAACGATGGGCGATCGCCAAGTTGTTTTATTTTCAGCTACAATGAAAGCTGGAACAGAGAAATTGGCAAAGGAAATGACGAAGGATCCTGAAGTACTTCGAATCGAAAAGGATGAGCTTGCTTCTTCTGGAAAAGTGGAGCATATCTATTTTCTTGCTGAACCGAGAGATAAGATCAAGCTGCTTGAAAAAATCGTCCGCATGGATGATATCAAAGCCCTGGCGTTCATTAATGATATCGGTGAGATTCAAGTCTTCAAAGAAAAGTTCCATTTTAAAGAGTTATCAGCGGGAGTACTACATAGTGATATGAAGAAGCTAGAACGGCAGGCAGAGCTTAAAGCATTCCGAGATGGCAAAACGAAAATGCTGATTGCCACCGATGTAGCAGCTCGGGGATTGGATATTCAAGGAGTCACCCATGTGGTCCATGTGGATTTCCCTAAGGATATTGCCCAGTATGTACACAGGGCCGGAAGAACCGGAAGAATGGGTGCGGATGGTATCGTTATTTCTTTAGTAACGGAACGAGAAGAAAGAGAATTAAAACTTTATTGCAACGAGTTAAATGTAACGCCTCAAAAAAGAATTTTTTACAAAGGGCAAATTGCAGAACCAGAACAAAAGGTTCTCCGATAAGAAAAGCGCAAGTGCCCTGGTCAGCGGCGTATGTCCTGGAGCGCTCCAACCGAGATAAAGGAAACACGAAGAGCCGTAGGCGATTCGATGTTGACTTATCGTAAGGCGGAGAGCGAAGGACACTAGCCGTTAGGGCACTGGAGCTGGACAGTAAACTAAGTTCAGAAACTTTTTCTTATCTGTTAGAAAGGCAGTGGGGGATAAAACATATAGGGTTCCGTTTTAGGGTCCCTTCTTATTAAAAGACACAAGAATTGACGTATGAAATGGCATACGTCTTTTTCTTACGATTGGCGGATCACGGTATGCACCCAATCTGTAAATAGACGGAAAATTTCCGCCTAATTGGTAATTATTATTTAAAAAGGCTTATATAGACGGAGAGATTCCGCCTATTGGTTCGAAAAACGTGAAAATGAGGAATTTTGCTTTGCATAACCGGAAAACCTCCGCTTATTTTCCCGAAAATGAGTTCTATTCTGCATTTAACCGGAAACTCTCCGCTTATTTTACTTTAGCTCGTGTTACTCAATTAAGGACAAGACATTTTCCACCCTACTGCCTTTTAGAATTGCTCAATTTTTATAATTATTATAAAATTTAGAATGATAGGAGGCGGGGGAGAATGGAAAACCCAAAATTAAAAAAATTCTTGGATGAATGGTTGGAAGAAGCAACCATCACAAAAATGCAGGAAAAGATGTCTAGCGGTGAACTCACATCAAAAGATCTTGTAACAATGTATCTACATAGAATTTCCATTTTTGATAAAAGCATTAACTCTATCCTTGAAGTCAATCCCGATGCTTTACAAATCGCTGCAGCCCTTGATGCCGAGCGAAAGGAAACAGGACCACGCAGTGAGTTGCATGGTATTCCAATTTTGATAAAAGATAATATTGATACGGCCGATAAAATGCATACCAGTGCTGGATCTTTAGCATTAAAGGATTCCATCGCTTTAAAAGATTCCTATGTGGCTAAAAGGCTGCGAAAAGCGGGAGCCGTCATCATTGGTAAAACAAATATGACTGAGTGGGCAAACTTTATGGCTTTTGATATGAAAAACGGGTATAGCTCACGTGGCGGTCAAGTGTTAAATCCATATGGCCCTGGTAAATATGATGTAGGCGGTTCCAGTTCAGGTTCTGGTGCAGCGGTCGCTGCGAATTTAGCTGCCGCGGCAATTGGCACGGAAACGTCAGGGTCGATTTTGAATCCGTCCTGCCGAAACTCACTAGTAGGAATCAAACCAACAGTGGGGTTAATTAGTAGAAGAGGAATCATTCCCATTGCCCATACACAAGACACAGCAGGTCCAATGGCACGAACCGTTAAAGATGCTGCCATTCTCTTGAATGCTTTAACGGGAATAGATGAAAAAGACCCAATTACACGAACAAATCCACTTTGTGAAAGGGACTTTACAGAACATCTGCATAAAGACGGATTGAAAGGGAAAAGAATCGGAATAGCTACCGAAGGTTTTATTGAACAGCTAACGGAAGAGAAGCAAAAGATCTTCCATGATGCTGTTGCTATTTTAGAGGCAGCAGGTGCAGAGATTATTGAACAAATCGAAATTCCATCTGCAAAAGAGAAATGGTCGTATGATGTTTTGACTTATGAATTTAAACCGGATTTAAATGCCTATTTAAACAAACTTCATCCGTCCATACCTGTTCGGACGCTGAAAGATCTAATTGAATTTAATCAGCAGGATGAAGAAAAAATGCTCAAATATGGACAGGCAGTTTTAATCCAATCCGAGAAAACAAGCGGTTCATTAACTGAGGAAAAATATATAAAGGCATTGGAATTCGATCAATATCATGCGACTCATAGGGGAATTGATTATGCACTTGATGAGTATGATTTAGATGTAATTCTTTTTCCAGGAGATACGGGTTCAATTATTAGTGCAAAAGCAGGTTACCCAACAATAGCTGTTCCTGCCGGCTATACGTCGGAAGGAGAACCAGTAGGGATCTCTTTTGCTGGAACCGCCTATAGTGAGCCACAGTTAATCGAGGCAGCTTATGCTTTTGAACAATTAACCTGGTTTAGAAAACCACCCGTTCTTGGATAGAATAACTTTAAATAATTACACTCATACTATTTATGAATTTCTCTAAAAGGAGATGATAGTATGGGAAGAACGAAACTCGGTAATGCCAATGCCCAGCGAAATAACAATCGTAAAAAGGGAATGAAAAACAGCGCTGAACTTGTTGAGTTTTCAACAGGCGAAGATTTAAAACGCAACCGTCCACATGGTAAATAAAGTAAACGCCCCCTGAAATAGGGGGCGTTTTTAGGCTGTCGTGAAGTCTTCTGGCGATACGTGTGAATTGTCCTCAAGTTTGTTATGAAGGCTGTTTCATGATTTTTCCCATCATCGATGTTATGAAGACCAGAATTCATGATTTTCCCATAAGCTTTGGTCCTCATTGATGTTATGAAGACCAGAATTCATGATTTTCCCATAAGTTTTGGTCATCATCGATGTTATGAAGACCAGAATTCATGATTATCCCATAAGTTTTGGTCATCATTGATGTTATGAAGACCAAAATTCATGATTTTCCTATAAGTTTTGGTCATCATCGATTTTATGAAGACCAAAATTCATGATTTTCCCATAAGTTTTGGTCCTCATTGATGTTATGAAGACCAAAATTCATGATTTCCCCATAAGTTTTGGTCCTCATTGATGTTATGAAGACCAGAATTCATGATTATCCCATAAGTTTTGGTCCTCATTGATGTTATGAAGACCAAAATTCATGATTTCCCCATAAGTTTTGGTCATCATTGATGTTATGAAGACCAGAATTCATGATTATCCCATAAGTTTTGGTCATCATCTACGATATGAAGACCCATTTTTAAAAACTTTTCACTGGTCGCCGACGTTTTTCAGTGGCTTCTTAGCTGGTCCTTCAATGACATCACCAGCATAGGAGAACCGTGAACCGTGACATGGGCAATCCCATGATTTTTCTGCATGGTTCCATTCCGTTTCACAGCCGATATGGGTGCAAGTGGTATCCACGATGTATAGCTTGCCGTTTTCATCCTTATATGCACCTGCACGTTGTCCATTATGCATGACGACTGAGCCTTCGCCATTTTTTAAATCCCCAGGATCCTTAGGGACAAACTCGAGTTTCCCTTTAAGTAAATGTTTGGCAACGTCTGCATTGGTGGTGACGATCGATTTAAGATCAGGATCAGCGTCAAATCGAGAAGGGGAATACAATTCCTTATATGGATTATCACGATTCAACACGTAATCCGTTAGTAAATGGGCGGCGAGAATTCCCGTTGTCATGCCCCATTTTTTATAACCTGTGGCCACTAAAATATGCTGTTTATTTTTCGTAATCGGACCGATATAAGGCACGTTATCTAAGGTAACCAAATCCTGAGCAGACCAGCGATAATGATACTCCGATAAATCAAACACGTCTTTTGCAAAGGACTCTAGCGCTAGATAATGTGTAAGGGTATCTACTCCCTGTCCCGTTTTATGGTTTTCACCACCTAGAATGAGGAGGTTCCCGGTCTCCAATGGTGTCGAGCGAATCGATCGTGCTGGGCTGTCAACACTAATATACATACCGCCAGGATACTTTTGATCTGTTTTTATCCCAATAGCGTATGATCGATCCGCATACATCCTGGCAAAATAAAGTCCCGGAATATCATAAAATGGAAAATGGGAGGCAATAAGGACATGTCGACAGCTTACCCAATGCCCACCTTTGATCTTAACCTTTGGCTGGGTCGAATCTGCATCCTCAATTCCATCTGCAACCGTATTTTCATAAACAACACAACCTGCACTAACGGCCTCATTTAACAGCCCTTTTAAAAATTTCAGGGGATGATATTGCGCTTGATTTCGCATTAACAGGGCCGATTTAACTTGAATATCAAATGGAATATTCCCAACTAAATCACCATCAATCCCCAGCCTTTGATAGGCAGTCCACTCTGTTTCAAGCTTCTTATTATATTGATCGGTTGTGGCATAAGCATAGGCATCCTGTTTGCTAAAATCACAATCAATCCCTTTTTCATTGACGGTGGTTTCTACAAATTTAATGGCATTGGATGCGGATTCAAAATATTGCTTAGCTTTTTCCTCACCGAAATGATTGATTAATTCATCGTAAATCAATTCATGCTGTGCGGTAAGTTTAGCGGTTGTATGTCCAGTAGTCCCATTTAACACTCCGCCTGCTTCAATCAGTGCGACTTTTACCCCTTCCTTTGCAAGTAAATAGGCAGCCGTAATGCCAGTAATCCCGGCACCAACAATCGCAACATCAATGGTTAAATCTTCATTCAGTTGCTCAAAAGTTGGTAATTCTATTTCGCGCCAATATGTCCGTGGAAAATGATGTGTACTTTCAGATGGGTTCATTTATATTCCTCCAGGTAATATTTTCATAGGTTAAGTATTTCCAAATTAACTGAAAAAATGTAATAGCGTCATGTACGAAAATATCATATGGAAATAAATTTGATTGACGAAAGACTTTGGTATTGATATTTTTTACTATAATAACTATTTTGTTAACAAAGAGGGTGAGGGGAAGGTATGGGGAAGAGATTTGAGACAGAAATATTACATGGCAGTAAAAAAAGTAACAGTAAAATTTCGAGCAAGGTTACGCCAATTTATCAGACTTCTGCTTTTTCCTTTAAAGATTTAGATGAACTAGAAGGGTATTATCAAGGGAATGGTCAGTATCTCTATTCACGGGTTGGCAATCCGAATACAGATGAGCTTGGGGAGGCGGTTGCAAGACTTGAATGTGCTCCAGCAGGTGTGGCATCGTCATCGGGTTTGTCTGCCATTTTAGCGGGTGTATTAGCCGTGGTGAAAAACGGAGACCATATTATTGCAGCAGATGATGTATATGGCGGCAGTTACCATTTACTAAAAGAAGAATTAAATCAATATGGGATTGAAACTACTTTTGTTTCCTTTAAAAATCTAGTTGAGGTAGAAAAAGAAATTAAAGAAAATACGAAACTTCTTTATACAGAATCAATTACCAATCCATTATTAAGAGTGGAAGATATTAAAGGCGTAGTGGAATTAGCCCGTAAGCATCAGCTAAATACAATAGTTGATAATACATTTGCCACTCCATACCATTGTCAGCCCTATGCAATGGGGATTGATTTAGTGGTTCATAGTGCAACCAAATACATTGGTGGTCATAGCGATGTAACAATAGGCGTGCTTACGGGCAGGGAGGATTTAGTTGCCAGAGCACGCGCGAAAATCGTTAACCTTGGTATGAATGTCAGTCCGTTTGAAGCCTGGCTGACTTGCCGTGGATTAAAAACATTAGCTTTAAGAATGAAAGCTCAATCCTGTAATGCCAAAAAATTAGCAGAAGCGTTATCAAGTAACCCTTTTGTTGAAAAAGTATATTACCCATTTGAGCAAGAAAAAAACGGTTATGGTGCAATGGTAACGATCGTGCTTTCGAAAAAGGTTGATATTAATCAGTTTTTTCGCTCATTAGGATGGATTAAAATTGCTCCAACCTTAGCCGGAGTTGAAACAACTGTTTCCCATCCGTTAACGACTTCTCACCGTGCACTTCCACAAGAAGCATGTGAGGCGTTAGGGATTACGAGTGAGCTTGTTCGAATTTCAGTAGGAATCGAACATGTAGAAGATATGATTGCACAGTTTGAACAGGCAATTGAAAAGTCTCTTTAATAATGAAAAGAACCCTGGCTTAATGGGTTCTTTTTGGTTATAAAAAATTTTTAGTCTATTTCTTTTTTTACTGGATCAATACGGTTGGCGTCTTCCGAGTGAAGTGTTCCTCTTAAAAAATAAAAGATAGTACCGCCAACAAATCCGAGACATATAACAAACCCAATGGAAGTAATCCACCATATAGCCATCCAATCCCCCCTTTGTAATTTATATGCAAAAGGGGGGACATTTTTTCTTTATTATTCTTTCTTTTCCAAATCAGCATAATAATCTACTTTTTTGATATTTACTCCAACAAACGTTTCAATAATCGACTGTCCGCCAGCAATTGAGAAGATCAAAATGATGACAAAGGTTACCCGTGGGAAAAGTAAGTATCCTCCTCCTAGAAAGATCGCACTCCATACCCCTGCACACCAATAACATTTCAATAAATACCCAATCATTGATTTCGGTATTTCCTTTGTAACCATGCCATGATTAGTTTCCACTTGAACCTTTTTCATAAACGGTTTACGGATAAATTCAGTAATTTTATCAAAAACAATTAAATGAGTTAAACGATAACTGGCCAAAATTAACATCACATACGTTATCCATGAAATATCTCTCACATTTTCTCCTCCGAAATTTCAGTTGAAAAATAAAATGATTACCATCTGTATATTTTGAGCCTTAAATCAAAAATATATATCGGAGGAGGCGTTAAAATGAAAAAATCATTTTGGTTTAGTTTACTGTTTTTGCTGTCACTTATCTGTATACCAAGCATTTCATTTGCTCAACAGATTTACACCGTTCAGCCAGGGGATACACTTTGGAAGATAGCAGTTCGTTACCAAGTAGGGATTTCTGAAATCATTTCTGCGAACCCGCAATTTAGAAATCCAAACCTGATTTATCCAGGAGATAAGGTTACGATTCCTAGTTTTGATGCAACCAAAAGTATTGAAAGCCAGGTTGTCCAATTAACCAATCAGGAACGTGCAAAACATGGATTAAGAGCTTTGACGCAAGATTGGGAGCTCTCCAGGGTTGCCCGCTATAAATCAGTGGATATGCGGGATAAGAACTACTTCAGCCACGATAGCCCGACCTATGGAAGTCCATTTTCCATGATGAAGAACTTCGGAATCTCCTACCGTTCAGCTGCAGAAAATATTGCTGCAGGGCAAACTACAGCACAGGAAGTTGTTCAAGCTTGGATGAACAGTCCAGGTCATCGAGCAAATATTTTAAGCAGTAATTACACCTATATCGGCGTTGGTTATACCAAAGGTGGATCGCAAAGACATTATTGGACACAGATGTTTATCTCCAAATAAATGCGCAACGGGTCAGCCCACACTCAAGGGACTGACCCTTTCTACGTCTTAAGACCGATATGAAAATAAAGCGCAGGTTCGTTATGGGAAATTTAGAATAGAGGTAAGATGAAATCAAGATAAAGAAAGGAGGAAAAACAAAATGAAAAAATTTGGTTTACTAGTGGCTGGTGGAATTGCTGCCATCATAGTACTCTCATCGATAGGTCCGATGGTAGGATTGGTGGTGGGTCTTGCTATCTTGTACTTCATTTTTAAACAGTTCTTAAAGACTGATTCAACTGGAGGCAAGATTGTACTAGGGATTATTGGATTTTTTGTTCTAATGGCCTCTATTCATAACGCGCCTGCGATAATTGGTGTTCTTGCAGCTTACGTACTGTATCTTGTATATAAAAATTGGAATAGCAGCAAAAAAGCTTTTGTAAAAGAGGATTCTGACCCGTTTGTAAATTTTGAAAAACAGTGGAATGAAATTAATAAATAAATAGAACTCGAAGGAGCGAGAAAAAATGACAAACTTACTTACCAGAATTAAGGATACCATTATGGCTGATTTGCATGCTGCAGTTGATCAAAAGGAAAAGAGTAATCCAATTGCGCTTCTTAATCAATATCTTCGTCAATGTGAGCAAGAGACAGAAAAGGTCAGAACACTATTGGAACGTCAATATTCACTGAAAGAAGAATTCACGAGAGAATATTCCCAAGCAGTTGAATTGGCAGATAAAAGGAAATATCAAGCAGAAGTAGCTTCTAAAGCAGGTGAAATGGAACTTTATCAGTTCGCTGCAGCCGAACAGCAACAGTATTCAAGCCGAGTAGAACGCCTTAAAGTTTCTATCGAGCAAGTTAATGGTCAGTTAGCGGAATTAGAAAGAAAATATGAGGAAATGAAGCACAAGCTAAAAGATATGCAAATCCGCCGTTTGGAATTAATGGGCCGTGAGAATGTAACTCGGGCTAATAATAGAATGAATCAGGTCTTAGATTCAAACAATGATTCTAACGGAGCATCCAAGCGTTTTCAAGAAATCGACAATTACTTAGACCGTTTAGAACATCAAGTAAATAGCTCCTATTATCGTGATACCATTGATGCAAGAATTGCCCAATTGGAAAAACAAATGAAATTAGAAGAAAGCAAGTCCATTTAATAGCCAAAACATGGTATTCTATAAAGGTGCGCAACTGCTGCACCTTTTTGGACATAAAACTTTTCGAGGGAGGGGGGGCCATATGTTAAAAAATGCGAAAAATGATTACACGGGATGGCTGGTTGTCATCGGGATTGTCGTTCTGCTGCTCGAAATTCTATTTTTCAACAGTGGTCTAATATTCTCCCTTTTCTTTTCTGGTGCCATGATTTATTATGGACGAAAAAAGGCAGGGAAAAAAAGCAGGAAATTTCTCTTTTTTGCCGGAATTATTTTCTTAGTCATCAGTGTGTTTAGTATGATGACCTTTAAGTTTTTATTGTTGGCAATCTTAATTCATTTAATTATTCAATATTCTAATTCAAAAAAGAATCCTGCTAAAATTGCTTTGAATATTAAAGAGTCCGAACAAGTTCCGCAGGAAGAAACGCTTATCAAGAGCAAGCCGCTCTTTGAGAATATATTTTTTGGGATGCAAAAAACACCTAATGATGTTTATGAATGGAATGACATTAACATCCAATCTGGAATTGGTGATACGATCATTGACCTAAGTTACACGGTCCTTCCAAACGGCGAAACAGTCATTTTCGTGCGTAACATTATAGGAAATATAAATATTCAAGTACCTTATGAAGTAGAAGTAAGTGTTCATCACTCTTGTATTGTTGGTTCTACAACCGTTTTTGAAAATCAACAGTCCCAGGTTTTTAACCAATCTTTCCACCTTAAGACAGCAGGCTATGATCAGGCTGTACAAAAGGTGAAAATCTTTACATCCTTGCTGGTGGGGAATTTAGAGGTGACTAGGATATGAGCACCATTCAAAGGCAGATTGTCTGGAATGTCTGCTTTTCCGTCATCCTTGCTATAGGTGTAACAGCTACCTTTATCGTTGTATTTCCTATTTCTGAATGGGAGGAATTATGGAATCGTCATTTTATGGATATTCCATTTGTGATTTTTATTCCAGCCTTCAGTATCGCCGTTGGGATTTTATTGGGACTTATTTCTGGAATCTATTGGAGACGACAGCTTCAGCATGTTGAACATTCTTTGCACCAGTTAGAGCAGGGAAGACAAACACCACAATATGAAAAAACTTCCATCTCGGAAATGCAAAGTATTGCTGTACAAATAGAGCGGATTGGCAGGCAAATGTCGGAACAAGCCAAGCTTTCACAAAGATTAGCGACCGAAAAAGTCGAGGACCAGGAAGCGAGAATTCAAGAAATAATTGAACAGGAACGCAATCGACTCGCCCGTGAATTGCATGATTCAGTCAGTCAGCAATTATTTGCTGCTTCGATGATGATGTCTGCGATCAATACAACAAAACAAGGGACAAGTGAAGATGATAGGGAAGCTAAGCAGTTGAAAATGGTGGAAGAAATGATTCATCAATCACAACTTGAAATGCGTGCCCTGCTGCTTCATTTACGTCCAGTTGCGTTAAAAAATAAAACGCTTCAAGAAGGAATTGAAGAGTTATTAATCGAATTATCACAGAAAGTCACCATGGAAATTAGGTGGAAAGTGGAAGAGTTTCCACTTGATAAGGGAATTGAGGATCATCTTTTCCGTATCCTCCAAGAATCTGTTTCAAACACCCTACGACACTCAAAAGCAAACAAACTTGAAGTTTTATTGATAAGGAGGGATGAGCTTGTCATCTTAAGAATTGTCGATGACGGTATTGGCTTTGAAGTCGATAAAATGAATGCTGGTTCATATGGGATGCAGAATATGCATGAGCGGGCGGTTGAAGTTGGAGGCACGTTAAAGGTGGTTAGTGTAAAAAGTAAAGGTACGCGGCTGGAAGTGAAGGTACCCGTTATGATAAATGGAGATGGTGTTAATGATTAGAGTAGTATTTGTCGATGACCATGAGATGGTGAGAATTGGAGTATCCGCTTATTTATCAGCCCAGCCAGACATTGAAGTGGTTGGTGAGGCTGCTGATGGAAAAAAAGGCGTAGAACTTGCACTTGAGCTCAGACCAGATATCATTTTAATGGATTTAGTGATGAAGGAAATGGATGGGATTGAAGCAACAAGACAAATTATTGAAAAATGGCCAGAAGCAAAAGTAATCATTGTTACCAGCTTCTTAGACGATGAAAAAGTTTATCCAGCATTAGAAGCGGGTGCAACCAGTTATATGCTGAAAACTTCTAAAGCAGATGAAATTGCCAATGCTGTCCGAGCTACATACCATGGCCAGTCCGTTCTCGAACCAGAAGTAACCGGAAAAATGATGGTGAAAATGCGTCAAAAACATCAGAACTTACCACATGAAGAGCTCACCACCCGTGAAATGGAAATCCTCCTGTTAATGGCTGAGGGGAAGGCAAATCAAGAAATTGCCGACGAACTATTTATCGCCTTGAAAACGGTTAAAACCCACGTGAGCAATATCTTAAGTAAACTAAACGTCCAAGACCGAACACAAGCAGTCATTTATGCCTTTAAACACTCGCTAATAAAATAAAAGAAAAAGGGACTTTTTCAGTAACGGATTCCGGTCCTAGCGCAAAACAAAAACAGAACGAACTAAGTAAAGTATTTTTGGAATCCTTGGATAATGATCACACATTTGGTTCGAATAGGAGATTTTTATAGAAAAGGTCTCTTATTACAAGAGGCCATGATCATATTGATCATAGCCTCCATTTCATTAGTTTTAAAACGAAATTCGATTGCCGTTCATCTCAAAATAATGTACTGCGATCGAACTCATCGCTCCACACAAGCTTCCATAGTGGGTAAATCGGATCTCCGGGATTAATAACGCCCTCATTGTCACCTGGATCAGACCCTTCTTCGTTTTTGCCAGGTTTACCTTTACCTTTATCGTGCGGGACAGTCACGATTCCTGTTGCCGTTGTTACTTCACCGGATGTAAAGGTAATCGTATACTCAATCGTATAAACTCTTCCTTTTCCATTCCCTAAACGTGTGGCGCGCAACTCGAAGTCGTAATCGACTGTGCCAAATTTAGCGCCGCTAATGTCGTTCTTTGCTGGTTCATTGCTTGTAATTGATGTTAAGGAAACACCGGCAATATCTTTCGGGTCGCCATCGTATTGCAGTGTTGCACGAACCGGAACCATCTTATTGTTTGCAGGCCACAGTTCCGTCTTATCCAATGTGAGCGTTACCTTCCCATAATCTCGTACTGTTTGCCCGCTGATATCAATCGTTTTGCTGCCGGTGACACCGGAACCGTCTATGGCAGTTGCTACGACTTTCACCTGTCCATCTTTCACGGCGGTTAAAAGTCCGTCAGCATCAATGGTCGCTTTGTCCGTTTCCGTACCGTCCGGATTTTGGACGGACCAAATGACTGTTTTATTATCAGCATTTGCAGGCAGCACAGCAGCAGACATTTGCAGTGTACCGTCTTTAGCCGTGATGGCTGCAGCTCCGCCTTCACCCTTAACAGTTATCGAAGCAACAAGATTCCAGAACGGAATAATATGACCGTTTAAGGTGAAATTCGTAAATTCCGCAGTCTTAACAGGAATACCAGTATTTAATTTCCGTACAAACATTCCGACTTTGGGATTCGTTAGTGGAATCGTAAAGGTATCGGCCAATTGAGTCCAAGTGATTCCATCGCTGCTATAATGACCAGTGTAAGTATCGCTTGTTTTTTTGATTTTCAAATAGATATCTCCAGGTGTCACCGCGTCTGGGTAATTTTTATCCGTTTGAACAAGGTTCGGACTGCTTTTTCCTTGCGAGAACCTGATCTGTTTGGCAGCACCAGGGTTTGATCCGTTTGCTTGTCGTCCCAAGGAGATAAAGTTGCCGTCATCCTGATAAACAATCAATCCCGCCCATTCGAAGCCCATGGTTGCATCGAACTTCAGTTTAGTGGAAATGGAGAAATCGCCAGTTGTGCCGGTTTCCCTCAAAAGGAGACTTGGTTTCGATCCGCCCCAGCTTCCTTCTTGTGTTGTTAATTTCATTACGTTCGCATTTTTGGTGTCAATTGCCCAATTATCTTTGTTTTCTCTTACCCATGTCCAGTCATTGCCCAAACTCATCGTTTGGCCGCTAATGGTGATTGTCCGATTCCCTGTGATACCGGAACCGTCCTGGGCTGTCGCGATGACTTTTACTGTACCGTCACTTTGTGCTCTTAACAATCCAGAAGAATCAATAGCTGCTTTGCCTGTTCCGTTTTCAACAGACCAAGAGACTGTTGTAACATCCGCATTAGCAGGGTTCACTGCTGCAGACATTTGCAGCGTGCCGCCTTTCGTTGTGATATTGGTTGCTCCGCCTTCTCCCGTTACGGTGATGTCAGAAACATTGACAATTCGACCGCTGTATTCTGTAATTGTCTTCCTATGGCCGGCATAGGTTACAGCTTCCCCAAAATTGTTAACAATATGGGTGATTTCACTTCCTGCCATACCAGCTAGAAAAACACTAGTCGCATGTTTAATTTTAACACCTGGGGTATATGGGGCCTCTATCGCGCTATTCAGCTTCACAGCCGCATCCCTAAAAAATGAATAGATGCCAAGCCCATAAGCTTCGTGTGTGGTCACGGAATCTGCTACTTTATAGGAGGCGTAGCCATTCACAGTGCCGTTATTGCTCATCCAACTAGCTTGGTCAGGAACATCATACGGGATTTCAGATTGATAGAAGTACATCCGGCCATATTCGCCATTCCATAACGTTTGGTATTCATGAAAGTGTTCAACAAACAAACCATATATCGTTACATTGTTTCCATTTACAACCAAGCCATTTGTGGTCGTGTTTAAATCCCAAGCAACATCTTTGCCATGATCGGCACGCCATACCCAGAAATGGTCGCCAATGACATTGTTGCTGTTTATTTTAAGACTGACGTCAGCTCTACCGACAGCATCTCCCCCCCCGACTCTAAAGAATAGATCGTGAAGAGACGTAGGATTAGCAGAGTGATCTGCCGAACTTCCTTTCGGGCCAACTTCCATTAAAGTGGGCGAACTTTCTGAGCCGGCATCGAATAGGAGTCCAGCAACTTTTACGCCATCTACATCTGCGACCGATAAAGCGGCAACGCCGCCGTGCGGCATCAGAGTAGCAAACCCAATGCCAAGCACAACAGTGTCAGGTCTTGTTACTCGAATCGTATCATTGAGATGGTATATACCTGGAGTAAATAGAAGATTTTTCCCCTGATCAAGCGCAGCATTTATACTTGCAGCATCAGATGTTTCCGGTTTTGCGATATAGAACTCTTCAATTGGTATTGATTTTCCAGCGGTTGTTCCGTTTGCCCATGTGGTTCCCTTCGTGTCAGTATGAAGATTCGGAACAAAAACATGATAGTGATTATTTTCGTCAATGGTAAGAAAAGGTTTTTCCCGCATAATTGGTGCTTCATTAATGACTGTATTTGAATTCGTAGGCCAGGTAGATTCAGGTGGATTGTCTACCCCAAGAAAAAAAGTGTTCCAAAGTCCACCAGACCAGTTTTTTAATTCACTATTTCTAGTAAACCATTGCTGTTGTCCTCCGGAAGTAATTTGATTATCAATCTTGGAATCTGCCAGGAACCCGCCGCTTGCCCATCCTCCGTCATGCAGCTGCAGATTGCCCTGAACGTGCATCCGTCTAAAAGGTACTGCTTGCGAAACAGCCCATTTATTGGTGCCTGATGTTGGCTTTATGGCGAAATTTTCGGCTGCACGCCAAAAGTTTTTGGTAGCATTCCCAGGCGGTGTATTCCACCATTCTGCATCAACCGTTACTCCACCATTTATGGTGACATCATCGGGCATTTGTCCCAGACCTGCTACGTGAGTGTAAAAGCCCACTCTGATGTTAGTGTTGTATGTACCGGGCTTGAAGAGAAGGGCATATCTTTCATTTCCAAATTCATTTGATTCTTGTTTTTTAAACACTTCATTACTAATTCTTTGAATTTCTGAATCTGGCGTTGAATCATCAAAAACATAAACATTGGGACCAAAAGGCCCAGTGGATGCTTCTAGTGTAACTTCTGAATTTGAAACCCTTGATTTGGATGTTTCTTGTGAATACTCCGCATTGGTAATCCCTGGTGCAGTTGTGAAAAGACTTATGAACATAGAAAATAATAGAACGATTGATAAACTTCTTTTTAGCATTTCCAACCTCCTGAATGTGTAATTTTCCCAACTGATTTCTACGTACAAATAGAATTACTCTTCATAAAGCACTAAATTGAATAATCCACCACCTTTACATTTGTTTTCTTTTTTTATGCAAGCGCTTTCTTCAGAGGGCAGCACTTAGAATTTTTTAGAGTATATTCATATATACTCCATTGTTATTGTAACTGCTTAACAATAGAATTTATTTGACTATTTTGAATTATAATTTGACTTCTATCATTGGACCACCTAAAAAATATAAGAAAGTAAAAATATTTTGATTTTTGGTCAATTCTCTTTCTTGTTCTTAGTTTTCCTATGAGATTTAATTAATAGTGTATGATAACAGAAAGAGGTGTTTTCGGTGGAAAAGGCTCCAAACTTTGTAGATCATCTTCATAATGAAAATTTTGAACAGCCGTATCTATCAAAAAGTATTACTCATCATAGCATGGTCTACGATAACGGAAGGGAGAAAGAATCTCTAAGCGGTTTTTGGAATTTTGGAATCGATCAGTATGATACTTGCCTAAGGGCTAAATGGTTTGAAGAAATTTACATGGATGATGAAGGTCGAAGGCATCCAATGGATTTCAGCTTTGATGAATGGGAGAAAATCAAGGTTCCTTCTTGCTGGAATACACAAAAAGAGAAGTTTTTTTACTACGAAGGAAGCGCGGTGTACACCCGAACCTTCTTATATGCCAACAATGGTGAAGAACGGGTGTTTATTAAATTTGGGGCCGTCAATTATGACGCTAAAATCTTTTTGAACAGGAAATATCTCGGCTTTCACAAAGGCGGTTCTACTCCCTTTTTTATAGAAGTTACTGGCCAATTGGAGGAATCCAACCGAATCCTTGTAGTAGCAAACAATACGCGCAAACCTAGCAATGTTCCTACAGAGAATACGGATTGGTTTAACTACGGCGGAATTTATCGCGATGTGGAATTAATCCGGCTTCCCGAAACGTTTATTAAAGACTTCATCATTAGCTTGGTGCCGGGCAGCATGTTTTCGAAGATCAAAGTGGAACTCTCTGTTAATGGAACGGAACGGGACGGTCATGGAGTATTGTCAATAGACGAACTTGGGATTCATTTCGCGTTCGAGGTGACTGGCGGAAAAGGAGTTGCCGTATTTGATGCACAACCGGAATTATGGAATCCAGAGAATCCAAAGCTCTATGATGTGACAGTAGCTTTTAAGGACGATATCATCCGCGAAAAAATCGGATTTAGGGAAATTCGTGTTGAGGGCACTGACATTCTTTTGAATGGAGAAAAGATCTTCCTTAAGGGAATCAGCGCGCATGAAGAAAGTGTGCTGAACGGAAAGGCCATTACGGATGAAGAAATTATTGAAAACTTCAAACTGGCCAAAGAAATGAACTGTAATTACATGAGACTTGCCCATTATCCTCATACAGAAAAAGCAGCCAAATTGGCAGATGAAATGGGAATCATGCTGTGGGAGGAAATTCCCGTCTATTGGGCTATCCAATTTCATAATGAGGAAACGTATAAGGATGCCGAGAATCAATTAACAGAGCTAATTAAACGGGATCGCAACAGAGCCAGCGTCATCATATGGTCAGTTGGCAACGAGAATGCCGATTCGGAGGCAAGGCTTAAGTTCATGAGTTCGCTTGCCATAAAGGCAAAGGAATTGGATCCGACCAGGCTTGTGTCCGCAGCGTGCATGCTCGACCATGTCAACCATATTATTGATGACAGACTTGCCGATTACTTGGATGTCATAGGGGCGAATCAATATTACGGTTGGTATCAGACAAATTTCGATGATTTGATCAGGCTATTCGAGAACAGCAAGCTGGACAAACCCGTTGTCATGACTGAGTTCGGTGCTGACGCTAAGGCAGGACATCGAGGGACAATTGATGACAAGGGGACCGAGGATTGCCAGCTTAACATTTATAAGAAACAGGTAGAAGTGCTCGGAAAAATTTCTTATGTCAAAGGAACTAGCCCATGGATTCTTTATGATTTTCGCTGTCCACGAAGACTGCATCCAACCACCCAAAACTATTACAATACAAAGGGACTGCTTTCCGAAGACAAGAGCTATAAAAAGCCAGCTTTTTACGTCATGCAGGAGTTTTATAGAAATAAATAAAACTAGAACAAATGTGGGTTGCCATCAATCTGGTGGAGCTCGGATAGGTGAAATGATAAACAGACTTTTTCTTAAGAAAAAGTTGAATTTATTGAGAATGGGAGGAAGACTCTATCGCCTTTAAGCATAGCGGCAGAGTCTTTTTTATTCCAGCCCTGATATGGAAAAAAGATGTAAAAATAATTTTGATATTAGTCAAAAAGATACTAAAGAAGGGCTGGGTTTTCCTAATCAGCTGCATCCTGCTGGTATCCTATCATTCTCAAACTCTCCACATATAGTATATATCTAAAAAAAAATTCCCTACTAATCTTAGAACTTGTCTCATAGGTTTATAAAAGTGAGATTGTTTTAAAGGGGAGTTCGGAATGGCTATCTTTTACAAAGGGATTTTATTTTTGGCACTTTCTGCATTTTTAGGAGAAGGTGTAGAGTTATTAGTTAATTTGATTCTTGCAAAAGAATTAGGCAAGCATGGATTAGGTTTATACATGTCTATCCTGCCATCTATTTATTTACTTGTTCTTCTGTCTAGTTTTGAACTGCCAGTTTCGATTTCTAAATTTGTTGCTGAAAAAGAGGAAAAGTTTCATCGCAATATCCTTTATCATGCGATTACGATTACCATCATTTTCACCAGTATCCTGTTGGTGCTGGCGGTCATACTCATGCCTTTCATCTCTGTTTTTGATGGTTTCCATCCTTATACCAGATGGTTAGTAATTCTGTTAATTCCCGTCATTTCATTTACCTCTGTCGCACGGGGATATTTTATGGGAAGGCACCAGATGGGGAAAATAGCGATTGCCAACTTCGTTAGAAAATCAATCCAGCTCGTGCTGTTGTTTGTGTTGTTTCGCTTCTTTGATTTTGACGCGGAAACCTCCCTATTAATTGCGATTGCATCCTTTATTGGCAGTGAAATTGCTGTGTTTCTCTATTTATGCTATACGCTAATCATTCAATTCCAGCAGCTAAAACGCGTGCCTTTTTCCAATTTAAATCGAAAGGCTGTCCGTAAAAATTTGATGGCTGTCTCGGTACCAACAACAGGTTTGCGATTATTTTCAGCATTAACAGGTGCCGTTCAACCATTCTTAATTAAGGCAGCATTGGTCAGGTCTGGACTCTCTGATACAATAGCTACTGAGCATTTTGGCATGCTAATGGGTGTTGCCGTATCAATTGGATTTTTCCCGGCGTTTATCGCTCATTCCTTAATGACGGTCCTAATACCAGCTGTTTCAAAGACGTATTCGTTAAGAGATTACCCCACCTTGCAAAAAATGCTTTCACAAGTAATGATGCTTACCTTTCTTTATGGGGTTCCAGCAATAGTTGCTTTCTATGTTTTTGCTCCCCAGCTTACATCGATATTTTTTGAATCTTCTACAGCAGCCGTTTATTTACAAATGCTATGGCCGTTTTTTCTATTTCACTTTTTTGTCATGCCGATGCAGGCTATTTTAATTGGATTAGGTCTCATCAAGGAAACGTTTGTACATGGCATTTGGTCAACAATTGTTACCTTTTCTATTATCATTATCCTTGCACCCCGCCCTGAATGGAGAATGGAAGGGGTAATTATAGCCATGAACACAGGATCAGTGTTACTGGCATTACTGCATTATTTAAGTATTTGTAAAAAGATAGGCGTTTCTATTTTTATGAAAGGTGTTATACAAAAGAATAATTAAAAAAATGTTGGCAAGTGTAGGGGTTCAGGCATGATATTCCGTCTATTAGTGTAAGAAGCGTTAATAGGAAAGAAGGTCGGAAAAGATGCGGGACAGAATGATCGATTCGTTTGAAGAAATAGTTAGAGAACATGGGAAAGCCATTTTTAATTATATTTTTTCTTTAGTTAAACATAAAGAACTTGCTGAAGACCTGTACCAAGAGGTTCAAATTTCTGCTTATTCGGCTTTCCACACAATAAAGGAACCAGCCAAGATAAAAAACTGGTTATTTACCATAGCAGGAAATAAATGCCGTGATTATTGGCGTAAAGAAAATAAAGCAAAGCAATTTTGGAAGGAAGAGGTGTATTCCTATTCGTCCATCGTAGAAGCCTCCCCTCTCCCTGAAGAAGAAGTATTAGATAAATACACAGCAGAGAAAATGGAAGAAACCGTCATGCTGTTACCGGAAATATATAAGTCTGCTATTTTTCTCTATTACTTTAAAGACCTTACTTTAATAGAAATATCAAAAAGAAATAATATCCCAATTTCTACAGTGAAAACAAGAATGAAAAGGGGGAAGGAACATCTAAGGCCGAAACTTCAATCTTTGGCATAAAAAAAGCCGGGCAGCCATTGCCCGGCTCTTTGCTTGCTGTTTAATCTTTACTTGAAAGAATACCAAAGATCCGTAAAATACTTACAAAAAGGTTAATAAAGTCTAAGTATAAATTCAACGCCATCAATGGAACTTCCTCGGCACTTACACCGTAATGCTTCATCCGATTAAAGTCATACAATACAAATCCGCTGAAAACCACTACTCCGATGAATGAGAAGGCCAACATTGCTGTAGAACCTAACGGCATGAAAATATTCCAAATGGAAATGACAACTAAAGCAAGCAGGGCTGCAAGTAGGAATCCACCTAAAAAGGAGAAATTACGTTTGGATTTGGTTGCATAAATCGCTACACCCGTAAATACGACAGTGGTAGTACCAAAAGCCATTATTACCACATTGGCTCCAGCCGTCAGTGCATAATAAGAAACAATTGGATATAAGGTAATCCCTGAAATAAAGGTGAAAATATACAGGAAAGTATAGGAAATGGCTTTTTTACGTCTAAAGAAAAAGGCGATTATCAATATAACAAATTCAAGGATCGCTAATGGTAAAAATAATGCCGGTGGTACAAAAGTACCTGCCATGGTCCCGACAAAGGCGATGGCAAGTGAAAGAGCAAACGTCCTAATAACAGAAGGTAAAAATTCAGTAGATGTTTGTGCGTACAATTTTCTTCACCTCAAAAGTTTATTTATATCTAGAATATACGAACAAAAGGTCAAGATGTTTCATTTTTTCTAGAAAATTCTTTTTCTGCTTTTAATAAATCTCTTATTTCAGTTAGAAGTTCTTCTTGCTTGTCAATTTTAACTTCTACTTTGACTTCTTCTTTCTTTTTAAAACGAGTTAGGAATTTAATAAACAAAAAGATTGAAAACGCAATGATTAAGAAATCGATAATTGACTGAAAAAACACTCCATATTTTAATGGACCCCATGCCAAATCTTTAACATCAACCGCTCCAACGAGAATTGTAATTAAAGGCATAATAATATCAGCCACTAGGGAGGAAACAATCTTTCCGAATGCCCCACCAATAATAACACCGACAGCGAGATCAATTACGTTCCCTCGCATCGCAAACTTCTTAAATTCATTTAACATACAAAAAACCTCCACTTGTTCATTCTAAAGAATCACTAAAGAGCAGCTGCCGAAACGGAGCCGCTCTCGTTATTATACCATTTAAAAGGCCCAATTACCTTTTCTAAATACTGGTTCTGCTACGCCATCAGCCGTAATACCGTCAATATCCATTTCTTGTGAACCAATCATGAAATCAACATGGGTGATACTTTCGTTAAGGCCATTTGCATCAAGTTCTTCACGTGACATTTTCTTACCGCCTTCAATACAGAAAGCATAAGCACTGCCGATTGCTAAGTGGTTTGAAGCATTTTCATCAAACAAAGTATTGTAGAACAATACATTAGATTGTGAAATCGGTGAGTTAAAAGGAACCAGGGCAACTTCACCAAGATAATGTGATCCTTCGTCTGTTTCGATTAGACGCTTAAGAACTTCTTCACCTTCTTCAGCTTGATAATCAACAATTCTTCCATTTTTAAAGGTAATCGAGAAACGGTCAATAATATTTCCACCGTAGCTTAATGGTTTAGTACTTGCAACTGTTCCATTTACACCTTGTCGATGTGGAACAGTGAATACTTCCTCGGTTGGCATATTTGCCATGAATTCAAAACCGCTTTCATTGACACTGCCTGCTCCAACCCAAATGTGGTTACCCGGAAGTTCGATTGTTAAATCCGTACCAGGTGCTGTATAGTGAAGTTTTTGATAGCGCCGTTCGTTTAAGTAGCTAACCTTTTCATGCAACGTTGCATCATGCTTTTTCCAAGCTTCAACTGGATTTTCCGTATCTACGCGAACCGCCTTAAAGATGGCGTCCCAAAGTAATGAAACTTGTTGGTCGCTTGGAGCATCTGGAAAAACCATTGCAGCCCATGCTGGAGATGGAGCAGCAATAACGCTCCAACTGACTTTATCAGACTGAATCGCTTGGCGATAGTTTGACAACGCCGTTCCTGCAGCTTTTTGGAAGTTAGCAATTCGTTCAGGGTTCACTCCTTTTAATAAGTCGGGACTAGAAGAAACAATCGACATGAACGCAGCACCTTGCTCAACTAAGTCTTCCATTTCTTTTGCACGCCAAACGGGGTATGTAGTAAATGCATCATCTGGTGCAAGTTCGTATTTTGTTCTAGATACCACATCGTCATTCCAGTTTACAATTACGTTATGGGCACCTGTTTCATATGCGCTTTTTACAACTAGGCGAACAAATTCAGCAGAATCTAGTGTTGCAATTACAACCAAAGTTTGCCCTTTTTGAATATTTACACCTACTTTAACAGCAAGCTCGGCATATTTTTTAAGATTAGTTTGAAAATCACTCATATTTTCGTCTCCCTTTTTCAAAATCTTCCATGTATAGTTTAACTTTTCTACTGTGAAAAAGAAACAGATAACAGTGTAGGTTGAAGGGCAAAAAAATAGTAGGGATGTTCATCTCTACTGTAATTTGCTTCCATATATTTTGATATTAAGATAAACACCTGCAGAAAACAGTACTAAAAATGTAATAATACCAGACCATGAAGTAGGAGACATAAATTGGGATAATTCCACCAAAATCACCATCCTTATAAGCTGGAAACGTTTACACCTTAATTATAATAGTAAAAGAGGTAAATGTGAACATTTTAGTACAATTAATCGAAAGTTTTTGACAATAAAAAAGGATCCTATTTAGGATCCTACAGCCGTTCCCTTTTCGTAAGAATAAAACATTAACCAATATAAGCCAGCACTAGCAAGTGCAAGCAGGCATAGTACAAAAAATGTCCACTCATACCCTATCCAAACCGTCAACGGAATCGATAATGGGGCAATCGTTCGACTGATTGTGAATCTAAGACTCGCAGCAGCAAAATATTGTCCTCTCATATGTTCCGGGGCAAGCTTAGAAACAAAGCTTTGTTGAATTCCTGCCCCCATTAACTCCGCAAAGGTGAAGACAGCCATTGCAATAATAAATCCCCAAATCCAATGGGTTTGGCTGAACATAAGTATGGAGATGGCATATACAACAGAGGAAAGAACAAATACATTCCGTTCTTTAAAGTTCCCCATCCATTTGGTTATCACAACCGTTAACAAAGCTACAAGTAGTCCATTTTCTGCAAGTACAATTCCAAAGGCTTGCTCTCCTTTAATCGTAAATGACCAATCACCAATTGAGAAAAGCGTTTGAAGATCAATTACTTCCTTCATATACACAGGGAATAATAAGTCCAATTGCATAAATGTCTGACCAGCCAATATACCTGCAATAATAAAAAGTAGAAAGGTCTTATCTTTAATAATCAATGTATAGTCCTTTAATTGATTTTGTAAGAAATAATACCATTTCCGATCCGCTTCCACAGATTCAACTTTTTGAATCGGTGCAGTTTCCCTGGTCCATTTTGCAAGAATCAAACCTAACAAAATACAAATAATCCCTGCCACGAGCAATAGTTGAAAACGATAATTCACATAAAAAATAGCACCTAAAATAGGCCCAATTACCACAGCGATATTAATGGAGGTGTAAAAAATGGCAAATACACTGTTTCTATCCTTTTCATCCACAACGTCTGCAACCATTGCTTGACTGGCTGGCCAATAAAATGAACCAAATACGCCAGCAATGGCAAAAGCAATAAATCCTATCCAAGGTGATTGAAGCCAAGGTGAACTTGCGGCAGCAAAAAGTAAAAATGAAAGTCCTTGACCGATGGCTGATAGAACCATCATTCGTTTACGCCCGAAGCGATCCGCACAGTATCCGCCCATTAGATTGGCGATGACAGAAAAAACCTGTGAAAACACCAATAAAAACCCAGCTTTATTTTTGCCAAAAGCGTCTGCGAAATAGATCGTTAAGAACGGAAAGAACATCCAAAAGGTAATGTTCATCATGGCTTCGCTGAATAGCCGAACCTTTAAATTAGGATCCCAATCTCTAATCCTCACGTTGTACCTCCTAGTCCAGTATGTATGATAGCTAATACATCATACTATCCTCAAATAGGAAAATACAAGAAAAAAGATAGGGCAGTCCGAGAGGTCCGAGAAATATAACATATGTTGAAAAACCATTAAACCAATATTGCCTGCTAGTCTGCAATTAAACGGATTATATGCTATATTTATCATTCAATGGTTTTACAGAAAGGGTGTTTATAAAGTGAAGAAAAGTGTTGTAATAGCTGAAAAACCATCTGTTGCACGAGACATTGCCCGCGTACTGAATTGCAATAAAAAAGGTAATGGTTTTTTAGAGGGTGACAAATATATTGTTACATGGGCATTAGGTCATTTAGTTACGCTTGCTGACCCAGAAGTGTATGACGATAAATATAAAACGTGGAAATTAGAAGATTTACCAATGATGCCGAATGAGTTAAAGCTCGTGGTTATTAAACAAACGAGTAAGCAGTTTCATGCTGTGAAAAGCCAGCTGCAACGCTCGGATGTCGGGGAGATTGTGATTGCAACAGACAGTGGTCGTGAGGGGGAATTAGTTGCACGATGGATCCTACTTAAGGCAAAGGTTAATAAACCTACAAAACGGCTATGGATTTCATCTGTAACGGATAAAGCCATTAAAGATGGCTTTGCGAACTTGAAGCCAGGTAAAGCCTATGAAAATTTATTTGCTTCTGCTGTTGCACGGTCAGAAGCCGATTGGTACATCGGTCTGAATGCAACACGTGCATTAACCACCCGTTTTAACGCCCAGCTAAACTGTGGCCGGGTTCAAACCCCAACAGTTGCTATGATTGCAGCACGGGAGGATGAAATTAAAAACTTCAAACCTCAAACCTATTACGGAATCGAAGCGCAAGCCTCAGGCAATCTAAAATTGACCTGGCAGGATGCAAAAGGGAATAGTCGCAGCTTTGATAAAGAAAAAATCGATGTAATTGTGAAAAAACTAGGTAAACAAAATGCAGTAGTAAAGGAAATTGAGAAAAAACAGAAAAAGTCCTTTTCTCCTGGGCTTTATGATTTAACCGAATTGCAGCGCGATGCGAATAAAATCTTTGGGTACTCTGCAAAGGAAACATTAAATATTATGCAGAAACTGTATGAGCAGCATAAAGTCCTAACTTATCCTCGTACAGACTCTCGTTACCTTTCATCAGATATTGTAGGGACGCTTCCTGAACGACTGCGAGCATGTGGAGTAGGAGAGTATCGTCCGTTAACCAATAAGATCTTAAGTAAGCCGATAAAAGGATCAAAAGCATTTGTAGATGACAGCAAAGTATCCGATCATCACGCGATAATACCAACAGAAAGTTATGTAAACTTCTCAGCCTTCACAGATAAAGAGCGGAAAATTTATGACTTAGTGGTGAAACGATTCTTAGCCGTGTTATTCCCGGCATTTGAGTATGAGCAGTTAACTCTCCGTGCAAAAATCGGTGAAGAGAACTTTGTTGCAAGAGGAAAAACCATCCTATCCGCGGGGTGGAAAGAAGTATATGAGAATCGCTTTGAAGACGAGGAAGCAGCAGACGACCTGAAGGAACAGATTTTGCCTCGCATCGAAAAAGGCGATACCCTTACCTTGAATTTGATCGCCCAAACATCTGGCCAAACCAGTCCGCCTGCCCGATTTAATGAGGCAACCTTACTGTCAGCAATGGAAAACCCTGCGAAGTATATGGAAACCAATAATAAACAATTGGCAGAAACATTAAAATCGACTGGTGGATTAGGAACGGTCGCTACCCGAGCTGATATTATTGACAAGCTTTTCAATTCCTTTTTACTCGAAAAGCGTGGCAAAGACATTCACCTTACTTCGAAAGGACGTCAAGTGCTGGATTTAGTGCCTGAAGGACTAAAATCACCATCCTTAACAGCAGTGTGGGAACAAAAGCTTGAACAAATTGCCCAAGGAAAGTTAAAAAAAGATATGTTTATCGGCGAAATGAAAAACTATACAAAAGAAATTGTAGCTGAAATTAAAGCGAGTAATAAGAAGTATAAACACGACAATATCTCTACAAAAAATTGTCCGGACTGTGGAAAACCGATGCTTGAAGTAAATGGGAAAAAGGGTAAAATGCTTGTGTGCCAAGACCGTGAATGCGGATATCGCAAAAATGTTTCGCGCGTCACCAATGCCCGCTGCCCGCAATGCAAAAAAAAGCTAGAGCTTCGCGGCGAAGGGGAAGGACAAATTTTCGCTTGTAAATGCGGGTATCGTGAGAAACTATCTGCTTTCGAAGCACGCCGTAAAAAAGAATCTGGTGGTAAAGTAGATAAACGTACGGTGCAAAAGTACCTGCAGAACCAAAGCAAGGAAGAGGAGCCTATTAACACAGCTTTGGCAGATGCCTTAAAGAAGCTAAACTTGAAGTAAGGTTTTTTAAACACCAGACTCACTCTTCTTTATTATTGTGCTAAAGCTTTATTGTGTTAAAATTCTGATAATTTCATTGACAAACAAGCTTTTCATCACATACAATAATTATTAAATTAATAGAATTTTTGAATGGGATGATTACCAATGAGACATCAAAAAATCAATCAATTATTTATAAAAGAGGCTGGACTCCAAATCTAATCTGATATGGAATCCAGCCTCTTTCTTTATTCTAATAAAGTGGTAGAGGTGAGAAATGTGATTATGCTAACAGGTCAAAGTTTAACATTGGAACAAATGAAAGGGATTCTATATCGAAAAGAAAAGGTTTTTGCTTCTGAAAAAAGCATGGAGCTTGTAAAGAAGAGCCGCGAAGCCGTTGAAAAAATCGTTTCCGAGCACAAGGTAGTCTATGGTATCAATACTGGTTTTGGAAAGTTCAGTGATGTGTTAATAAATAAAGAAGATGTTAGGGATCTACAGCTTAATTTAATTCGCTCACATGCTTGTGGGGTCGGTGACCCCTTTCCTGAAGTTGTTTCAAAAGCAATGGTTCTTTTACGTGCAAATGCTCTTTTAAAAGGTTATTCAGGAGTCAGGCCAGTAGTTATTGAGCGATTAATAGAGCTGGTCAATAAAGAAATCACTCCGATCATCCCACAGCAAGGTTCACTTGGTGCAAGCGGTGATTTAGCACCACTTTCCCATTTAGCGTTAGTGTTGATTGGGGAAGGAGAGGTTTTTTATAAGGGAAATCGAATGGATTCGATTCATGCACTGCAAATAGAAGGGATTAATCCCATAACATTAGAGGCAAAAGAGGGCCTTGCACTGATAAATGGTACCCAAGCAATGACAGCAATGGGTGTTGTCGGTTATCTAGAGGCTGAGCAGTTGGCATTTGAAAGTGAACTCATCGCTGCGATGACGATGGAAGGATTGAACGGAATCATTGATGCCTTTGCAGAGGAGGTTCATGTAGCAAGGGGCTATCAGCAGCAGATTGATACGGCAGCAAGGATTCGTCATTATTTATGTGACAGTTTATTAACTACGTTGCAGGGTGAATACTGTGTTCAGGATGCTTACTCGATTCGGTGCATACCCCAAGTCCATGGTGCTTCCTGGCAAGTATTGGATTATGTAAAGGAAAAATTAGAAATTGAAATGAACGCCGCAACAGACAATCCATTAATCTTTGACGATGGTGAAAAGGTTATATCAGGGGGGAATTTTCACGGTCAGCCGATTGCATTTGCAATGGATTTTATGAAAGTTGCAGTGGCAGAACTTGCGAATATCTCTGAAAGACGAATTGAAAGATTAGTGAATCCACAGTTAAATGATTTGCCTCCGTTCTTAAGCCCTGAACCTGGGTTACAATCAGGGGCGATGATTATGCAGTATGCTGCGGCGTCACTAGTTTCGGAAAACAAGACGCTCGCCCACCCAGCAAGTGTCGATTCCATTCCTTCATCAACCAATCAGGAGGATCATGTGAGTATGGGAACGATTGCAGCAAGGCATGCTTACCAGATTATCCAAAATGCTCGCAGAGTCCTAGCCATTGAACTGATATGTGCGATGCAAGCAGTTGAAATTCGCGGGATCGAAAAAATGGCGGGCCAAACGAGGGCACTGTATGAGAAAGGAAGAGAACTTGTCCCTTCCATAAAAAAAGATCGAATCTTTTCTAAAGATATCGAGAAAGCAGCAATAGGACTAAAAGAGATGGACTTAAAAAAACTTATAAAACACTTTGTAAAATAAACAAGGGCTGTTTTCGTAGCCAATAATCACGCCTTAGGCTGTCGATAAAGTCTCGACAGTTTTTATCTTTTAATAATGCATTGCGTAATGCACCTTGTTGTTATGATGACCATTTCGGTGATTTTTTCATGAGTAGTGGTCATCATCGAGGTTATGATGACCATTTCGGTGATTTTTCCATGAGTTTTGGTCATCATCGAGGTTATGATGACCATTTCGGTAATTTTTCCATGAGCTTTGGTCATCATCGAGATTATGATGACCATTCCGGTGATTTTTCCATGAGTTTAGGTCATCATCGAGGTTATGATGACCATTTCGGTGATTTTTCCATGAGTTTAGGTCATCATTGAGGTTATGATGACCAGTTCGGTGATTTTTCCTCGTCTAATCAACAAGCCTATTCGCAGAAACAAAAAATACATTCAGAAAATAAAAAATTGCCGAGAAACACCCTTTCTCGACAATCAGAGGCGTGAATGATCACACCTTTCATTCAGTTTCTTCGGTTTCTACTCTATTCTTAAATGCTTCACGGACTACAAGGAACTCTTCATCACCAATAGCATTCTTTGAATGTTTTTCAGTTTGGTTATCCTTTGGCAAATTTCCAGGATGACCTTTCTTTTTATGATTAAAATGTTCTCCACGTGCCAAATTAAACACTCCTTTCGTCTACGAATGTATCATTCCCCTAATGAAAGAAATTTATTTGTAGGGGGCAGAGTGATTATTCTTCATTGATTTTTTCTTCAGATTTGGCTGGGGTGCACATACGGTCAAGTAAAAATCCAAAAAACACCATAAAGGAAATAGGAATTGCGTAATTCAACACATGAATCCATGTCATATTTTGAGTCCACCACCATTATTTGAATATTATTAATTTTTAGTATATTGTAATGTTGTATATAGTATATGTCAATTCTCACAAAACAAACAAATTTTATTCATTTTTCATCCCTTTTTACAAAAGTTCGCCTGTTGTAAAATTATACATTTTCGACTAAATATTCCTTTATTACCCAATTAACTTCCAAATTCCTAGTAATTAAAGACAGCAGAAAACAGTTTTTTGTAGGATTTTGGAAGAAACTGTGTGAAAAAGGAGTTCAAAACATAAAAATATCTGACAAAAAACTACACGCTCTAAAATAAGTACTATATATAATAAAAAGTGGAAATAGGAATATGAGTCCATTAAATATACTGAATAATCAATGATTTATGGGTAATTGGATACAGAAAAAGGCAAACCTATTGAAAAATAGGGACGCAAAGCCGAGGGTCTAAGGTATGAGATTTTACTATGATGGCCGGGTTACCTGGAATACACTATGTATTTTAGGGGTGATGGAAAGTGGTAATGACTGATAATAGGATGAATGGAATAGACGCGGAATGGTTTGCTCTTATAGTAGAGGCAAAGGAACTAGGTCTTTCAAAGGAAACAATCCTTGATTTTCTTCATCAAAATGAGATTAGTGCTGAATTTGTTAAGAATCTCTAAGATACATAAAAAAACAAAGCATACTACAAAAGTAACGGTAGTATGCTTTGTTCTTTTAAAAGACAAAAAAGTATAAGTTTTTGAAATTAGTTTACTGTCTAGCTCCAGCGCCCTAACGGCTAGTGTCCTTCGCTCTCCGCCCTACGATAAGTCAACATCGAATCGCCTCCGGCTCTTGGTGTTTCCTTTATCTCGGTTGGAGCGCTCCAGGCCATACGCCGCTGACCAGGGCGCTTGCGCTTTTCTTATTCGTCGGTATTATTTTGATTGATTCGCCATTTATTGAATTCAAGAAAATCACGAAATTGTTCTTTCGAGACACCAGAATCCATCGCTTCTTTTACAATGCTCATCCAATCATTATCTAATTCCTCTTTATTCGTCTGTTCATTGATTAAATGATCTACTGGAACATGTAATACCGATGAAATTTTCTCAAGAAACTGAATTGAGGGGTTACTTTGCAGGTTTCTTTCAAGAGAACTTAGATAAGATTTTGCAACTCCTGCTTGTTCAGCAAGTTCTGATAATGACATTTTTTTCTCTAAACGTAGTTTTTTAACACGATCACCTATCATTGGGCTCACACACCTACTAATATTAATTACTATCATAATCTTATCAGAAATAATGGGAAAGTTCCATATTAAGAACGACCTATTATATAAAAAATATTTAGCAATATCAAATATTTTTTGAAAAAAAGCTATTATAACGATAATATAAAAGAGTATTTCCAATTTGAATACATAAAATGAAAAATAAAGGGTGGGAAGTTCATGATTGTTCTTAAATCACAGCGAGAGATAGATGCGATGAAAAAAGCAGGAGAAATTCTTGCCTCATGCCATAAAGAAATTGCAAAAATGATTAAACCAGGTATTACCACTTGGGAGATTGATCAATTTGTTGATGAGTTTCTAAGTAAACACAAGGCAATCCCACAGCAAAAGGGATATAAGGGCTATAAATATGCTACATGTGCAAGTATTAATGACGAAGTATGTCATGGGTTTCCACGAAAGGAACCTTTAAAGGATGGCGATATTGTCACCGTAGACATGGTTGTCAATTATAATGGAGGTTTGGCGGATTCCGCCTGGTCTTATTCAGTAGGAAATGTTTCTAAGGAGACAGAACATTTATTAAAAGTAACCAAGGAAGCACTCTATAAGGGTATTGAACAGGCTGTCCCTGGCAATAGAATCGGAGATATCGGCCACGCGATACAAACGTATGTCGAAGGCGAAGGCCTCTCGGTAGTCCGTGACTTTATTGGGCATGGAATTGGCGCTATTATTCATGAAAAACCAGATGTACCCCATTATGGGCTGCCTGGAAAAGGTCCTAGAATTAAAGAAGGGATGGTATTTACGATTGAGCCCATGGTCAATGTCGGCAAGTATCAAACGAAAATGGACAATAATGGCTGGACTGCACGAACCATTGATGGGAAATACTCAGCCCAATACGAACACACCATTGCGATCACCAAAGAAGGTCCAATCATTCTAACCGACCAGGTAAAATAAAAAAAAACAGATCCTCGAGATCTGTTTTACTTATTTTTTGCGAAGGTTCCCTAACTCTTCTACTAAGGCTTGCATTTCATTTGGACTAAAAGAAGGTTTTTTCATGACCATTTCATAAATTTCTTTTAATTCCTCGTACATTTCTTCATCAAAATGTGAAGGTTTAATGGCTCCAAGATTTAATACCTTTAATTTTTCTTTTATTTGCTCAATCATGTATTCTACATTTTCAGTTGTCTTTTCTGATAAATTCATCTCGTCACCCTTTCCCAATTGGTAACTTTATCTTTTCATTTTCCCTTATAGATGTCAATCTAAACTTGCATTTACCAGTATGCTTAAAGCAAAATATAAAGGAACGGATGTTGGTATTTTTTTCATAGTGAAATGAATGATAAAAACAAATTGAAAGGAAAGGGTAAAAAAATGGTTAGAAATCTATTTTTAAAGGGTATAGTATATGGAGCAATTGCGGGTGGGGCAATAAGCTTAATGGATAAACAAACCCGTCAGGCAATGAAGGTAAATGTGAAAAAAGCATATGAGCAAGTTTCTTATGTTGTTAAGCACCCTGGAGAAATCACGGAAAATGTAAAAGAAACGACTGAAAAAATTAGGAACACAATTGAACAAGTGAGCGAGGATATTTCTTTTATTACTGATAAAGTGGACGAACTTCGTGAGTTAACCCCACAGGTAAAAGAGATGGTTAAAGAGACGCAAAGCACCTTTTATGAACATCCCGAAACAACACTCGAGGAAGATTTATTGAAAGAGGTCGAAGTAGAGGACGAACCAGCCGTGAAGTAAGGTTCGATGATTCGTTTCCATGTAAAGGAGAGGTAAAGAAATGGAGAAGGCCGTGAATGTTCGAAAATCTTTAGTGAAATTGCTATGGCACCGAATTGAAGAAGATGATATTTCAGGGCAATCTGCCCAACTTGCCTATTTTTTTCTGCTTTCTTTATTCCCACTCCTTATATTCATTTTTACGTTAATGCCCTATTTGCAGATTCCCTATCATGACATTCTTGGGAGTATTCGCGAGTTTGCACCCCCGCAGACAATGGAATTAATTGAAAAGAATGTAAATTATGTGATGAATAATCGAAATGGCGGATTGCTTTCCATTGGGATTATTGGGACGATGTGGTCGGCTTCTAATGGAATTCATGCCTTAGTTAGGGCTTTTAACAAGGCATACAATGTGAAAGAAAGTCGTTCCTTTATCGTTTCTAGAGGGATGGCCATCCTGCTGACATTTGGGATGATCTTAGTATTTATCGTCGCTGTGTTGCTACCGATATTTGGAAGGGAGATTGGGGTATTTCTCTTTTCTTATTTAGGGTTTAAAAGTGAATTTCTTCAGATTTGGGATATGTTAAGATTGGTGGTTAGCGCCCTTATATTATTTGTTATTTTCACCGGTTTATATTGGATTGCCCCAAATGTAAAATTACGCTGCAAAAGTGCTTTTCCTGGTGCAGCATTTGCAACAATCGGTTGGATTCTTTCATCCTATGCGTTATCCTTCTACGTTGGCAATTTCGGTAACTTTTCACTAACATACGGAAGTATTGGAGCCATTATTGTTTTATTGATTTGGTTATACATATCTGGTTTTATCATCATCATTGGCGGCGAAATTAACGCCTTTTATAGTGAAAAGAACAAATCAAATTGTTAAAAAATGACTCGACTTTTTCATGAAGGTATTTGCCAATAATATAGATGGGGAACACTACAATCATTAGGGGGTTCATCATGGCAAAACATACAAAAAAAGATGGCGGCACTAAGCAAAAAGGTAAAGGAAGTAAAGGAAATAAAACCTCTAGTTCTGCAAACGGCAGTAACGGATACCATTAAATAAAACCGGGCTTTTACAGCCCGGTTTGTTAATTTTTAAGTAGTCTTAAGCTATTAAGAATCACAAGGATAGTACTGCCTTCATGCCCAATTACCCCAAATGGTAAATCAAGCAATTGAAAAAAGTTAGATGAAATTAACAGCATGATCACGGTTATCGAGAAAATAACATTTTGTTTGATGATCCGATTCATCCGTTTTGAAAGATTAATAGCTTCAGCAATCCTTGGTAAATCATTTTTCATTAACACGACATCTGCTGTTTCAAGGGCAACATCCGTGCCTTCCCCCATTGCAATCCCTACATTTGCAATCGCTAATGCGGGTGCATCGTTTATTCCATCTCCAACCATTGCGATCGTTTCGTATTTTTCCATCAACTTTTTAAGCTGCTCCACTTTTTCTTCAGGGAGACATTCAGCAAAGAACTGATCTACATGGCTTTCATCAGCAATTGCCTGTGCTGTTTTCTCACTATCACCAGTCAGCATAACCGTGTAAATTCCCTGTTTTCTTAGATGTTCGATCGCAGTTTTTGTTTCTTCTCTCACAACATCTTTTAAAGCCATCATTGCAGCAAGAACACCATTAACTTGGACATAAACAAGAGTATTCCCCTTGCTGGCAAGTTCAGCGGCTTTTCCATCAGCAAAAGCTACGGCAGCTTCTTTCCCGACGAAATCCGCTTTTCCAATTTTCCACTGCTCTCCGTTTATTTCCGCTTTTACACCCCAACCAGCTACATCTTCTAAATTCTCTGGTTGAATAAGGTCCTGCTTATTATGTTCTTTCACATATTTAACAATCGATTGTGCTAAAGGATGATTCGACTGATTTTCTATGGAAGCAGCTTTCCATAATAACTCATCTTTATCGAATGTTTCATCTACAATGACATCGGTAACTTCAGGTTTCCCTTTTGTAAGTGTCCCGGTCTTGTCAAAGGCGATTGCTTTTAAGTGGCTTAGGTTCTCTAAATGGACACCGCCTTTTACTAAAATCCCTCTTTTTGCTCCATTTGAAATGGTAGAGAGTGTTGCTGGCATGATGGAAGCAACAAGGGCACAAGGGGAGGCGACAACCAACAATATCATTGCCCGATAAAACGACTCATTCCAGCTCCAATCAAGTAAGAAATAGGGTAAGAACATCATCATAACAACAACAGCTAATACTGTTTTCACATAGGTTCCTTCAAAACGTTCGATAAACTGCTGTGATGGAGATTTTTCACTTTGAGCCGATTGGACGAGTTCAATAATTTTATGAAAGAGTGTTTCATTGCTTGCTTTGGTTGTTTGCACGGTGATGGCGCCTGTTAAATTTACAGTACCAGCAAACACTTCTGTATCCAGCCCTTTCGAAACAGGCATAGATTCTCCAGTGATAGCAGCTTCGTCAATGTTTGTATAGCCATTCTTAATGACTCCATCTGAAGGAATTCTTTCCCCTGGTTTTACAAGGATTTGATTTCCTACCTTTAGCTCGGAAACAGGCACGCGCCGTTCAATCCCATTATTAATTAGCAGGGCTTCTTCAGGCTGCAGCTTCATTAACGAGGAGATCTCTTTATGACTTTTATTCATTGTATAGGTTTCTAATGCACCACTTACAGCAAAGATAAAAATCAGAATCGCGCCTTCTGTCCAGTAGCCAATAATCGCAGAACCTATGGCAGCAAAGATCATGAGCATTTCAACGTTTAGCTCTTTGTTTTCGTAAGTGGCTTCAATTCCTTCCTTGGCTTTAGCGAATCCGCCGATTACAAAAGCCAATAAATAAAAGATGATCGAAGTAACATGATCCCCCATTTTGTCCGTTATCCAACCTGCTGCAATGAATACTCCGCTTAAACCAGCTGCAATTAGTTCTGCATGTGGTTTTATTTTTTCAAATATACCTACATTTGGTAGCCCTTTGGATAATCTCTTCGCATCCGCACTCATTTTATGTTCCCTCCCCGAATTATCGATATGTCTAGAGACAAGTGTACTATTCTAATTGAGAAAAATAATCATCTTCACTACCCTTAAAAAACACGAAAGCTGTCATCAAGGAGATGACAGCACAGACTGTGGAGCTATCATCAAAGTGATGACAGCGGACTTTCAAAGGTTTATTTTATTACCTTAATTTTATCATACATTTTATGTTAAGAATATAAATTTTCTCCATAAAAGCTTAGGAGTTATGCTGCTCTACCATCGGGAAAGTTTTTTTGCCAAAAACATAAATAACGATGGATAAAAGTAGCAGCATGGTACTGATAATATAAAAGAAACTGATTCCTTTGGAAAACTGTATAAATACCCCACCGATTATCGGTCCGCTTAAGCTGCCTAAACTAAAAAAGATTCCGCATAATAAATTCCCAGTAGGTAATAGATTCCGTGGTACTAAATCCGTCATATAGCTGATACCGAGTGAAAAGGTGGAGCCTACAACCATTCCTGATAATAGGAAGGAAACGAATAACCCGATAAATGAATGTTCAAAAATACTTGCAGACGTAAAAGTTAAGAATCCAAGTAAAAGAATAATCATTAAGATTTTTCTTCGTCCATATTGATCGCTTAAAACACCTAATGGCAGCTGTGTGATGACAGCACCAACCGCAAAGGCTGTTAACACGAGTGAAACACTTGCTACGTCAATATCCATTCGTAACGCATAAACCGGAAAACTGCCATTTAAAGAGGATTCTAAGAAACCGTAGCAGAAAGGCGGGAGGAAGGCTACCCAGCCATATTTCATCGTTTTACTAAAGCGCTTCAGGGTGTTGAAAAATGAATTAATCCCAACTTCCTGTTCTGGAAACTCGTTCTTAAGTACAAAAACAAATAGCCAGCCGATTAAGCAGAAGATGGAAGAAACAATAAAGGGCAGTGATTCATTGACGTTTACAAGAGGTGTCATCAATGGTCCGCTCGCAAAGCCAATACCAAAAAATAATCCATACAGTGAAATATTCCGGCCTCTTTTTTCAGTTGGGGAGGAGGAAGTAATCCAAGTTTGAGTGGCAAAGTGCAAGGCGTGGTCACCAATACCAATCAGCGCCCGTAAACAGAACCAAAACCAAAAGGATTTCCACAAAGGAAACATTGCCAGGGCAAGGACCACAAGCCCGCCTCCAAGAATAATCGTTGGTTTATATCCATATTTTCGAAGAGGTGTTTCCATAAAAGGTGAAACAAGCAGAATCCCGATATAGAGTGCAGTTGCGTTTAACCCGTTAAGGGATGACGATACTCCGCCTTTTTCAAAAATAACCGCGATAAGGGGCAAAAGCATTCCTTGTGAAAAACCAGAAATGGCAACAATCGTTACTAAAATCCAGAGTCGAGAATTATTTTTATTCATAATAGATTCCTCGTTATTTATTGATTGGTAACACCATAAAATGGCTACATTGAAGATGGTAACGAGAAAACAAAGCATTTGCAAGTAAAAAAATCTGTTCTTTTTTAAACTTGGCAGTTGATTTGAGCTCCAGGCGCTACGCTTTCCGCGGGCGGTCCGGGGAGCCTCCTCGGCGCTGAAGCGCCTGCGGGGTCTCCCCAGCCCCGTCCTCCCGCAGGACTTTGAATTTACTCCCTCGAATAATCACCGCACGAAGAAAATGCGTAGCATTTTCGAGGAGTCGAGCGCCTTCCGCTCAAATCAACAGGTTTTAAAATCAACAATCTCTTTAACGTAGCCTAATATTTTCACAATTTTTATCTTTAGGAGGGAATAATTTGGGAAAAGTATTTATGCTCCTTACTATTATTGGTGTTCCACTTTCCGTTATTGGGACGCTCATGCATTGGCCAACCATGATACTCTTTATCATTTATTGTGTTTCCATCATTGCCCTTGCCAGTTATATGGGGAGAGCGACTGAAAGTCTTGCCATTGTTGCAGGACCAAGAGTCGGTGGACTGTTAAATGCTACTTTTGGGAATGCAGTGGAACTTATCATTTCTATCTTTGCATTACGAGAAGGATTAGTAGGGGTAGTTCTTGCATCATTAACGGGATCTGTACTTGGTAACCTGCTCCTTGTTGCGGGATTATCTTTCTTTATCGGCGGCTTGAAATTTAAAAGGCAGACTTTTAACGTACATGATGCCCGGCATAACTCGGGTCTGCTCATGTTCGCTGTCATCGTTGCATTTGTCATTCCAGAAGTTTTTTCGATGGAAATGAATGAGTCCAAGACATTAACACTAAGTATTGGGATTTCCATTATTTTAATTCTGCTTTATCTTGCAGCGCTATTCTTTAAATTGGTTACCCATCGCGGAGTCTATCAAAGTGAGAAAGCAGAAAAACATCACGAGGAAGAACCTGAATGGGGCAAGGGCAAGGCAATTGGCGTTCTATTGGCTGCTACTTTAGCCGTTGCTTATATTTCTGAAAATCTTGTTCATACGTTTGAATACGTAGCAGAATCCTTTGGATGGACTGAGTTGTTTATTGGGGTAATAATTGTAGCGATAGTTGGTAATGCAGCCGAGCATGCTTCAGCGGTTCTCATGGCCATTAAAAATAAAATGGAAATTGCGGTTGAGATTGCGATAGGATCGACTCTGCAAGTAGCCATGTTTGTTGCACCTGTTCTAGTTCTCCTGTCACTCTTCTTTACCAAAACGATGCCGCTCGTATTTACGATGCCTGAATTAATTGCAATGGTAACCTCAGTCCTGCTCATAGTGGTTATCTCCAATGACGGTGAATCGAATTGGTTTGAGGGACTGACGTTACTTGCTGCCTATTTCATAATGGGGATAGGATTCTTCCTACTATGAACGATAAAAAAAGACTCTAAGCCAATATAGGCTCGGAGTCTTTTTTATTATTTTTTTCGATGTAAGAGTAAGGCATTTAACTGTGCTATAATAGTAAACATTATTCTATATGGGTAAAACCAATCGCATTTCTTGGGACCATCAATCACCAACCTTCATGTTATTTTATAAATGAAAAACACGAGTGTTGAATATCATATCTGAGTGGAATCCCAACCTCCTTACTGGTAAATGGTGGGTCGATTGATTACTGCCCTCCTTTTTTAAAGGTAAGTTTAGTATAACTTATTATTTCAATTTTGTAAATGTTCTGATTATTATTTTTTAAGGAGAAAAAAATGGCATTATTTTATCGTTCTTTATTCTTTGTTTTTGGATTATTTATTATGACCTTTGGTATATGTTTAACCATCAAAGCAGAGCTTGGAGTTGGTGCCTGGGATGCTTTGAATGTGGCTTTGACGGAATGGATTGGCTTAACGATTGGAACATGGGTCATTATTGATGGAGCTGTTTTACTGTTTGTTAATGCTCTTTTGCTAAAAAAAAGACCGGAAATATTATCGCTTCTAACGATTATCTTTATTGGTTCATTGGTCGACTTTTGGATTCTAATTGTATTTGAATCATGGGAATTTAATGGATTTATTATACAATTAGTCACCTTAATTGTGGGGCTTTTCATAATTGGGGTTGGAGCAGCTATATACTTGCAGGCCAAGTTCCCATCAAGTCCAATTGATACTTTTATGATGGCGATTAGGACACGTCTTGGAGTAAATTTAATGACGGCAAAAACTATAGCGGAAATCATCGCTTTAATTCCAGCCCTATTTCTTAAAGGCCCGATTGGATTTGGTACCATCATCATTACCCTTTTGATTGGACCATTTGTCCAACTTTGCTTTCCTTATTTTGAAAAATTACTGAAAAAACTAATCGAAAGCAGTTATCAGGAAAATTATTAGATGAATTTTTCGGGAAAAGTTTTAAGATTTTTTCATTTTTTCAGGAGAAATTTTGAAACTTTTCACTGAAATGGATAAAAATTTTCAACTCCGAAAACACTATGAGCAGACTTATTACTGCTATAGTGCGAAAGGAGTTTTTCTTTGTGAAAAAATTTATCCCTGTGATCACAACACTGCTTTTACTGTTCGTGTTTCTTCCTACGGCATCGGCTGAAAATGCAAATGCTAAAAAGGAACCTGCAACCTATCAAGTTCCTCCTTCGGTTCGCAATATTACCAAGGAAAATACCTATCCCAATTCAACACAGGACTTACCGACCCTGCAGCCAAGTGAGCTAACAAAGAAGCTGATTGACTCGTCAAAGGTTAAAATTGAAAACCCAGATTTAATCCGGATGCTAAATGAGTCGAGCATCAACAGCACCCCTTTTGCACTTGGTTATCGAGCCATCGTCTATCTAGGTCAGTGGCCATTAAATTATGAATCCACAGAAACATCTCCTAACTGGGAATATCAAAAAATTAATACCAATTATTACGACAACCGCGGTGGGAACGTTCCCTACCAAATTCATTATGTTCAAGAAGCACAAAAGATTATTCGCGGCGGGTTGACGGCTAAAATTGCCAACGCCGAAGATGTTAAAAAAATGATGCTGTTAAAGGCTATGGAAAAAACACGCCTCCCGCTTTCCTTTGATACCATAATAGGCGGCGGAACGAAGAATGATCACGTCTACAATATCCCTGTTAATCGCTTAGGATACTTATACGCATACGCACCTGCAGTAAATGAAAAAGGCAAAGTAACCTATGGGGAAGTTTACTTAATGCTTAAGGGGAATAAGAAAATCATCGTCATTAAAAATGTAACCTCACAAGGAATCGGTGCCTGGATTCCAGTACAAGATTACGTATCATTTGGCTTTGCTGCTTCAGAAAGACCAAGATGATTTAGGGGAAAGAACTCCTTATAGGGAGTTCTTTTTTTGAAATGATTGGCGGAAAGTGCTAGGATATTGGGATGGAAGGGGGAGATACAATTTGGGTAGTCCGACACATGATAAAAATTCACAAGTAGATTTTTTAAAGCAACGATTGAACATGTTTCTAGATGTATTGGATGCAATTGATCCAGAGAATACGGATCTTGATGATATCGACAACTTAATCAAAATGATTGATGAGTTAGAATCAAAGTGCAAGGAATTTAACCATCGTGAAACGCCAGAGTCTGTTTAACTACAGGCTCTTTTTTATGAGTGAAACCTTTAACTTTAAATCGGTCGTTTATAGGAGTATAATAATATTTGTCAAATAGTTGTAATTTTTAAATAGATTACGAATCGGGCAAGGGGAAAGGGGTACTTTAGGTGAATATCGAGAAATTTCAGGAGAGCATGTACACGTTAGTCGTGGAAACGTCTACGAAGCTTCCAAAGGATGTCCGCCGTGCAGTTAAAGCGGCAAAGGAGCAGGAAAACGCAGGAACAAGCGCAGCGATGAGCCTCGCTACCATTACCAATAATATAAAAATGGCAGATGATCAAGTATCACCTATTTGTCAGGACACAGGATTACCAACATTTAAAATTAAAACTCCTGTTGGTGTGAATCAATTGGAATTAAAAGAAGCCATTAAAAATGCAATTGTAATCGCAACCAAAGAAGGTAAACTTCGTCCTAACTCTGTAGATTCACTTACAGGAGAGAACAGTGGAGACAATCTTGGAGCAGGTTTACCGGTTATTAAATTTGATCAATGGGAAAAAGATTATATCGACGTTCGTCTGATTTTAAAAGGCGGCGGCTGTGAAAATAAAAACATCCAGTATAGTTTGCCATGTGAACTAGAAGGACTAGGCAGAGCAGGGCGTGACCTTGACGGCATTCGTAAATGTGTGATGCACTCCGTTTACCAGGCTCAAGGACAAGGCTGTAGTGCCGGCTTCATTGGCGTAGGTATTGGCGGTGACCGTTCATCTGGCTATGATTTAGCAAAGGAGCAGTTATTCCGTTCTTTAGATGACGTGAATCCAAACGAAGACTTGCGCAAGTTAGAAGAGTACGTATTAGAAAATGCTAATAAATTGGGTATTGGAACAATGGGCTTTGGTGGAGAAGCAACTTTGTTAGGATGTAAGGTTGGAGTTATGAACCGGATTCCAGCGAGCTTTTATGTATCCGTTGCGTACAATTGCTGGGCTTTCCGTCGTTTAGGCGTAAGTGTGGATCCAGTGTCAGGAGAAATTAATGAGTGGATGTACCAAGATGGTGAGTTCATTGACTTTGCCCAAACAGAAGCTGAAAAAGAAGCGGCAGCTGCTATTTCAGAGAAGGTCATCAGCCTTCAAGCACCAATCACTGAAGAACAAATTCGTGAATTAAAGGTCGGCGATGTTGTCCAAGTTAACGGTATGATGTATACCGGCCGTGATGCAATTCATAAATACTTATCTGATCACGATTCACCCGTTGATTTGAATGGCCAAGTTATTTACCACTGCGGCCCTGTTATGTTAAAAGATAAGGAAGGCATCTGGCATGTAAAAGCAGCCGGTCCGACAACAAGTATTCGTGAGGAGCCTTACCAAGGCGACATTATGAAGAGATTTGGTATTCGTGCTGTTATTGGAAAAGGCGGAATGGGTCCTAAGACATTAGCTGCTCTTAAAGAGCACGGCGGCGTTTATCTGAATGCGATCGGCGGAGCAGCACAGTATTATGCAGATTGTATCAAGGGAGTCGAAGGCGTAGACCTGATGCAATTTGGTATTCCTGAAGCGATGTGGCACCTGCGAGTGGAGGGCTTCACAGCCGTCGTCACCATGGACTCACACGGAAACAGCCTACATGCAGATGTGGACAAATCCTCGTTAGAAAAATTAACACAGTTTAAAGATCGAGTGTATAAATAGGTTTGGCGGGCAGGCTCCATTTAATTGGGGGTCTGTTCTTTTTTTGTTGGGGGGGTTGTATCCGAATCAGGTGCAGCCCATCCTTTTTCCTTAATATACTAATCATGTTTCCCAACTTGAAACAAACACTATAAAAAACAAATAGGGGGAACATGGATGAAAAAATTACTATGCATCCTTAGTTTGCTGTTGTTAATGGTGCCACAGGTTACATATGGTAATGCTCCCAATAAGCCGATAAGCTGGGGATTTAAGAAAGCTGTTAATGAACAGCAGCCTGATGCAGGGGCAGAGTATGAAAAAACACTTGAAAAATATGGAGCCTTTTATAAGGGCGATCCAAATTCAAAGACCTTATATCTTACCTTCGATAATGGGTATGAGGCAGGCTATACAGGTAAAGTTTTGGATGTACTAAAAAAGGAAAAAGTACCGGCAACCTTTTTTGTAACTGGGCATTATTTAGAATCTCAACCTGAATTGTCGAAGCGAATGGTCGATGAAGGACATATCATCGGAAACCATTCATGGCACCATCCGAATATGACACAAATCAGTGATGAGCGAATTCGTGAAGAACTTCAAAAAGTGAAGGATAAAACAAAAGAAATTACCAGTCAAAAGAACATGAGTTATTTGCGTCCGCCAAGAGGTGTTTTTAGTGAGCACACGATGCAGATTGCCAAAGAAGAAGGTTATACTCATGTTTTCTGGTCGTTGGCATTTGTGGATTGGAATACCAATGCGCAAAGGGGGTGGCAATATTCCTATGACAACATCATGAGACAAATCCACCCAGGGTGTATTTTACTCCTGCACACCGTTTCGAAGGATAATGCCGATGCCCTTGAAAAAGTAATAATAGATTTGAAAAAGAAAGGCTATAAATTTAAAAGCCTTGATGAGTTTCCCCAGAAAAAGAAAGGGCTTTCCCATCTCATTCCAAGTTTCTGGAGAAAGTAAAAATGATAAAAAGGGATGCCGGATTCGAATGAATTCGGCTTTTCTCTGTAAATAATGCTATAATACGGTGAAATCAAACGGTAGCGAAATTTGGAGTGAGAACAATATGAAAACAGATCAATCAATAAAAATCCAACTAAATCAAACATTTCCACTTACCATCAAACGACTTGGTATTAATGGTGAAGGGGTCGGTTATTTTAAAAAGCAGGTAGTATTTGTGCCTGGTGCACTGCCAGGTGAAGAGGTAGTGGTCGAGGCAACTAAGATCAATCCTAAATTTGCAGAGGCAAAAATAAAAAAGATTCGCATCCAATCACCGCATCGCGTTCAGCCGCCATGTCCGGTATATGAACAATGCGGAGGCTGCCAGTTGCAGCATTTAAAATATGACCAGCAATTGAAAGAAAAACGTGATATTGTCATCCAATCACTTGAACGGCATACGAGACTTGCCGTTGATCAACTCGATATCCGTGAAACCATTGGTATGGATGACCCATGGGGCTATCGCAACAAGAGCAGTTTTCAACTTGCAGGAAGGGACGGCAAGGTGTTGGCGGGATTGTATGGTCTGAACTCGCATCAACTCATCGATATTGAACATTGTGCTGTCCAGCATTCCCAAACGAATGAAGCGGTTAATGCAGTTAAAAAAATTCTCGAAGAGCTAAAAATAACGATTTATAATGAAAAGTCACGCAAAGGCATTGTTAGAACGATAGTTACCCGCGTAGGAGTGCAAAGTGGCGAGCTACAGGTTGTGCTCATTACGAATCAAAAAGAATTACCGAAGAAAGAGCAGATTATCAAGGAAATTCAAAAACGTCTTCCAAATGTGAAATCAATCGTCCAAAACGTCAATGAGCAAAAAACGTCGCTGATTTTTGGCGAGGAAACCATGCCGTTAGCAGGAGAAGAGTTTATCCAAGAAACATTGGGTGACCTGCAATTTGAGCTTTCAGCAAGAACGTTCTTTCAGTTGAATCCTGTGCAAACTATTAAGCTTTATAATGAAGTGAAAAATGCTGCGGCACTGACAGGTAAGGAAAAGATAATCGATGCTTATTGTGGAGTGGGAACGATTGGCTTATGGCTGGCAGATCAGGCGGCAGAAGTGCGTGGAATGGATGTAATTCCGGAATCGATTGAGGACGCTAAGAAAAATGCAAAGCGCCACGGGTTCACCAATACAAAGTATGTACCAGGAAAAGCAGAAGAAGTCCTGCCTAAATGGGTAAAAAAGGGTTGGAAGCCAGATGTCATCATCGTCGATCCACCTAGGACAGGCCTTGACGGACAATTAATCCAAACCATCTTGCAGTCAGAAGCAGAAAAGCTTATTTATATTTCATGCAACCCATCCACGTTGGCAAAAGATATTCAAATGTTAAGTGCCAAATATGAAGTCAAATATATACAGCCTGTGGATATGTTTCCGCAGACGGCGCACGTCGAGTGTATCTCGCAGCTCATTTTAAAAGAAGGCAACTAACCCTTAGCTTCTGTTTGGATAGATGGAATCAATCACAAGGCGGAAAATATTTATTGGAGAAAAGAATAATATTGTTACTCACTCGGCTTCTGTTTCGGAATATGCTGATATTGTACTGGAGATTAGAAACGGCAGCTTGAGTAAAAGATATTAAAGCAAGACAAATAGCTATAAAAATCAAGTTGATTTTTATAGCTATTTTACATTCTTCAATCTTCCTCTTATTCGGCTCGATTGTGGAAGATGTTATGAAGAAAATATTCAAGAACTACGTTGAGCCATTTAATGAAAAAGGGACATAGCGAAAGCATTAAATAATGTAACCGAAGCAAATACAACAATTAGATTCTTTAATTATTAAACCCATGCTGGCAATTGAAATCAAGTTATTAAAATATCAAATATCCTTGGGGCTTCCCAAGGATATTTGGTTGCTTATCTGGAGATTCCTTAGGAATCACGCTGTTCGCCAGGCATTCATCTGTTTGACTATGAATCTATGAAGCTTTATTTAGTGATGCATCTTCATTCTTACCACTATTTTTCTGGAAACCAATTAGATCAGAAATGGCTTTAAAAACTACATCCCCGGTAAGTTGTAATCTTTCAGGGCTAACATGCTCTATTTTATCCTCTAACGAGTGATAATAAGGCTCGATATTAGCTCCCCCAGGTGGTGTTCCAGGTTCCATCCATATGAACAGTGCTGAAGATACCCCTTTCTCGTGGAATGGAACATGATCAGACCTACTCAACATATGAACAGGCAATAAATCTTTATTAATATCTAGTTTTTCAGCAGCCTGGTGTGTTGATTGCGAAACAAGATTCGATTTCCCATCTACAGTATTAATAAAAAGTTGCGAGGCAGGAACCCAAGCGGTACCAGTCATATCCATCTGAAACTGAGCTTTTGTTCTGTTAACTTCATCTTGTGACAAATTACCGATATGGTATCGCGAGCCGACAAATCCAAGTTCTTCGCCCCCAAATGCAGCGAAGCGTAATTCTTTATCGCCATCATAGTCCTTAAAGATCCTTGCCAACTCCATTAGTGTAGACGTTCCAGAGGCGTCATCATTGGCACCTGGCGCGAATGGAACACTGTCCAAATGTGAGCCAATGTAATATATTTCAGGATTTGCAACGCCTTTTGGCTTTTTAACAGCGATTACATTGACTGTTTTTTGATTCGTAAGTGTTTTAATTGAAAGTTGGACTTCCACATTTCCCTTTGACAGTTGAGAAACAAATGCTTCCCCATCCTTCTTGGTAATTGCCCCAACCGGAATGTTAGGGCGTACGGTGCCTAGGGATACAGATGGAAGGGTAAAACGATCCTGGTTGTCATATATAAGGACACCTATCGCACCTGCAGCCATTGCGTTGGTCGCCTTGGCCCCGGCAGTGATTCCACCATTTTGTATTAAAGCGATTTTGCCACTCGCTGCCGCAGTGAAATCACCCGGTTGGCCTGTACCCGCATTATATAGATTTCCAGTGATCCCGTTTCCGGTCGTTTGCGGGGCATTGCTAACTGCCCTTAATGGAATGATCTTGTTATTATCAGAGAGTACCTTAAGCAGCAATTCTGTCCGATTGCTTCTTGGGGCTTCCTCGATTTTGGTCTCATAGCCGTAACTTTTCAACACACTTTCAATGTATTCAGCACCTGCTCTCTCTCCGTCGCTGCCTGCCTCCCTTGGCCCAATATCAACACTTAGATGTTTGATATGCTGCATAACATTATCAGAGTTAAATGGACCATTAATTTTTCCAATCACGTATTGCGTGTACGTATTCAGAACATCATGCGCTATTCCGGAAATGCCTCCGTTGCTTTTCTGATTATCAAGCAGGCGTTTAAAACTCTGCATTTGCTTAATTACCTTGTCAGTCTGTCCTTGTTTTTGAAAAAGAGCTACTCCGCTAAGGTGCATTTTTAAGGTACGGACCGCGATATCATTCCGGATATTCCCATCTTCTTTAAAATAATCAATTTGTTTTTCCATGTCCGCGAAAACATTTCCTGTATGTGGCATATCATTGAAAATTCGATTTTCCGCAGCCGTAGAACTCATTAGGTTCGTACCAAGCAGAAGTGCCATTATGATCGCCATGACAAAACTTTTTTTCAAACCAAACCTTTTCATCATAATCCTCCCTTTGTTTTTTTTTTCAGTCTAATACTTGCCTTTTTGTAACATTCCGCGCCTTTAAGTTGAAAACATTAGCAGCGTGGTAAACTTTCCACTCTTCCCAAATTCTTAACAAGGCTCTTAAGGCAGCCATACCCGTATCATTTTACAAAGAAATCCAAGAACCTTTTATTTAACCTCAATTCCTATGTAACTAAAGGGAAGTGCCTCTTAAGCAACCTAATGGGAAAGCGCTTGCAAATCACCTCCCTTCATTTTTTTATGATCCATTTTCCTACGTCCCTCTTCTCAAGATTCAAGAGTGGTGTAATCATTCCATAGAGAGATACTATAAAATTGCAAACACATCATAATGAGGCTCGAATTCCAATTTGGTCAAACAATACAAGTCTAGTAATCTATCTCTTAAACTTAAATTCATAAGAGAAGGGTCCCACCAAAAGGCAAGTCTTTCGGTGAATACCCTTCCTTTAATTTAAACCTTATTTCTCCTCGCCACCCATTTGGTTAGCTACAAATGTCCAAGTAAGTTTTAAAGAGTCACCTTGGAATTGATTTTGATCATTACCATTATCAACAAAGTTGAATTTAACAACCAGATCATTCAAATCACCAACAGCAAGTCCATTGTTACCGAAAATATTATCCGCAACTGCATCCGGGGTCATGTTTTTTAAGTCAGCTAATGTTGTTTCATAAACTACTTCATTTAACTTATCCATGTTATATAAGAACTCCACTTGGATATGCTTAGCAAAGTCTTCAGTGTTATCCCCTTTTGCATCAATCAATGTATAATCTGTTTTCAATGTCACGTCCTTGATATTAAGGGAACCTTTGTTAATAAGTTCAAAAGTACGAGACATAGAATCTCCAGGCTTAAGATTATCCAGATTAACGAACTCAGTAGGGTTAACAGATAAATCCAATGTTCCCGCAGCAAATGTATAAGTTGATGTTTCGGTATCGCTAAAGTAAGCATATGTAGCTCCACCTACTAGTGCTAGACCCAACATTCCAGACATAATGCCCATTCCTAAACTTTTCTTAAAACCCATTAATAATTCCCCCTCATAATTTTTGCGTATTTTTGTCCCCTCATCATGGTTGAGATTCCATTTGAGGAGTTAAATCCGTAATTCCTTAAATTATTGATTCTATCCCCTTGTGACAAGGTGAACTGTCACAAGGAGATAGCTTGTCCACTAGCGGATAAAGCTAGGATGCTTTAGCAGTGGCACCATTTTTAGTTGTGGGCCATTACTCTATCAATTTCAAAACTAGTGTCTCACTTCACAGTTAAATAGTCAGCGTAGGCAAGGATAGAATTATATGCCTTTTCTGAAATCACGCCAGTTTTCTTTTGGCTGTCAAGCAATGTCTTAAAGGTTCCCAAATGCTTTAGAATTTTTTCAGTAGCCCCTTGTTTTTCATAAACCTCTAATGCACTTAAATGTGTTGTTAGCTGACGAACAGCCGGAGTATTTGTGAATCCGCCTTCTTTGTCAAAGCGGTTTACAAGGGCTATTAAGTCTGCAGCTCCAGGCTCTTTAGTTTGGTCGCCGCCAATTGTAAGTGTTACAGAATTATAGTTATTATCTTTACCTTTTGGATCGTAATTATTTTCAACATTCCTTGCCGCATCGACGGAGAAGTATTTAATCGTTGTAGTGGCATCAATTTTTAGTTTTTCTGCACCCTCACGAATTCCAGAAAGCTGAATTTTAGCTGAATCAAACGTTGGGCGGCTTCCGTCTAATGTGTAATAAACAGTAGCCGGTTCACTTGTTTCAATATCCACCTCAACTGGTTTAGCATATCTTCCACTTCCAGGTACAGCCTTTGATTCAGGGTTTGTCTTATCCCCAGCTTGTTCTAACGCCACTTCAAGCATTCCGATAAATCCATTTGCAAATTCCATCGCCTCTTCATGACCTTCTGTATAAACAGGCTGGAATCCGACAGAAACCCAACTTCTACCATTCCATAATGGTGCACCTACTTCAAAGTTCCAAGCATAGATGCCTTTTGCATACCATAAATAATCAGCTGAGTTACCTGCAGCGGAATACAATACATCAGGAATTGGGCCTGTCCGTGTTGGTTGAATGACCGTTCCGCGGTGATCCTGAATAACCTTTAGGATATGTTCAGATGCTTTCCAATAAAATGCTTCTTCCCCAGCTGTTGGACGAGGGAGCATTACACGGTTTGCATCATATGCACCTGGAGACCACATAAAGTAGCCGCCATGGCTATGGATATTCATAGAGAATTTAAGGTTATCAAATTGATCCGCTAACCATACGAGATTCTTTGCTTCAGGCTCAGAGTTTTCAGAAGGCCCTGCAAATGTGTCACTTGTACAGCTTGTTGAAGCACCGATAAAACCATCGAATAATGACCCGATAGAGTGATTTCGGTTAAGGTCGACACCCCAGCTGTTGCGGGCATTATAATCTGAAGATCCTTCTGGTCCACAGTGATTTGTCATGTTTCTGCGCTGCATATTGTAGTCGTAGACGCTGTAATTGGCACCATCAGGGTTAACCGTTGGAACGATGAAAATATCAAGATTATCGACCAGTTTTCTTGTTTCTTCGTCATGAGCATAGTTTCTCAGCAAACGCTCTGCCGATTCCATAGAAACAAGCGGTGTAACCCATTCACGAGCATGTTCTTGTGAGTAACCAAGTACACCCGGTTTAGAACCATCTCGAACTTTACCTATACGGAATGCTCTTACCGTCATAGGCTCACGGGAAACCTCTGCAGGAGCTTTTAGGCCATCAGTTAATTTTGCCGTTAGTGCCCCAACAACTCCAGTTCCGCTGTTTCCACGGTATGTCGTTGCCGAAACAAGGTCGCTGGCATCCTTGTTTAGAGCATCAACAACTTGTTTAGCAGTACTTGTAATCTTGCCAGAAGAATCTGTTGCCAATTGAACAACAATCTTTTTATCTGTCTTGATTACATTTATAGTGCGATTTGCTGCATTAGGGTTCACGAAGCTGACTTCAACACCGTTACCGCCTTCATGTCCCCAAGCTTTCGATGTAACAGAAACGGAAGCATTTGTAAGAGTTCCCATTAATGCCTGTGCATGACGTCTGTAGCCATTTGATTTATTTGGCATTACAACGATCTCTACAAGCTCAGGGAATTCTGCCGCCAATTGATCCATTTTGGCATTCATTTCTGCAGGCGTCATATAATGATCAACAAACCCAGTTACATAGTGCTCACCTGGCTCAGGCCTTTCCCCGCCAAGCCATTCTGTTACATTACTTGTCCCAGTTGCTCCTTTATTACTAACAATTGTAACAGTTGATGGAATGCCTGTTATAGGCAGTTCTAAATAGTGGTATAGATACGCCCCATAATCACTTCTTTTTGCTAATGTTGCCGATTTTTCTACGCCATTCTCTGTCCAGCGAGCGGTTAGTACTGTTCCCGCTACTTCTCCAACACTGGATTTCGCTTCAACGTAAAGGAAGGTTGCTGATTGGTTCGTGTAATGATTTGCACGAAGAATTTGCATCGTTTCTTCCTGAGCAGCTAGACCTGCATTCCGTTGAACCGTTCTGTTTCTTTCATCTACTCTTTTTTCCCATACCTGCTCAGTCATTAATGTTTCCGTCACTTTAATTCCAAGTTTCTCTAGCAGCTTAACTTCCGATGGAGTAACGACTGCTTCTACTTCCCACACTCCATTGTGCTCATGGATCCCGTGATCAAAATCGATTTCGAGTTCCCTGATTTTTTTTGCTGCTGCTTCGTTAGGAATTTCAAGTGTGACAACTGAGAAGCTTTCTTCTTGCTGGATTAACTCTTCGTTTACAGTTTCAGCAAAGATAGGCGAGCCTAGACCAGTGAACAAGGTTGATGCTACAAGTGCTGTACCGGTCGCTAAAACTACTAATTTGTCTTTCAAAGTCCTTTTCCTCAACTATTTACACCCCCTAATAGATTTGGTAAAGCAAGTCTTAGTATAAGTGTAAAATTGGGAATTTTCAGTCATATTATGTCACGAAACCACAGAACAGTTTTACAAATACCTACATAAAATTGAAATATTGGGATTTAGTATAATATTTGTGAATACTTTAATCTTTAAGAATAAAGTACCTCTCAACGAGAGAATTCAATTTTCTTTATAAAGAAAACCAACAAGATATCTTTTACTGAAATAATTTGAATTTCTTTATTTTTGTACTTATTAAATATTTTTTATCGAAAAAAAAAGAATAATAGAGGATTCAGTCATAAAAATAAATAAACATTATTAGTACTTTTCTTAAGTCATGCCGGATGAATGTAAAAATTAGAATCTGAAATATGTGCTCATTTACATCAATACCAACTAGATTCGATCCCATGGCTTGCATGGCAACTCTGTTTCTAAGTGTTCAATTGCTTTTTTTCCTTCATTGAACAAGTTATGATAATTAACCTAATATCTCACCGCTTACGATTTTATGTGATGTAGTTTAATTTTATTGGTTAATGTTTAACGTTATTGTTTTGATACCAAAATGCTGGCTGTAAAAAGGGGTTGAAAGGAATCTATGGAGAAGTCTACAAATTCAAAAGTAAAAGGCAATTTTTTATTCTTGTGTATTCACACACCACATAATTCAAAAAGTTTATCCGTACCTGGGAAGACTCTCAAATACGGTGTATAGATAGAATATATGTTTAATCTATTTATATTTTTGGAGGTTATTATAAAAAAACGAATATGGAAGAACTTTTTTCAATTCTATCAATTATGCGGTGCTACATGTCAGGTGTTGGTAAATTTCGAAAGATATTGTTTTTGCTTCTGAGAAACTTTTTGTGTCTGTGGAATATTCTGTGAACCAAGATAATTCGGGGTGCACTAGGCATCCTTACCAATAATAGCTCAATTCGAATCAATAAAAAGTGGCAATGATCATAGTGACATCATATGAGCAATATTCTCCTTGGTAAAATTATGTCCTTTATCCTCCGACTCTGCAATTTCAGACATTCTTAGATTAGTATTTCATTTCACATTCAGTAACAATCGACTTTCCTAACTATTCCATAGCTTGCCATTTCCCAGAGCATAAAATATTAGGCTCTAAATTTCTTGATCATTAAAGACATTGGCAAGTTATTTATACTAAAATATCACTACAAAACAGGTCAAAATCCAAGAACAATTGACAAATGCTTTGAAAGGTAACCATTAAATACGTCGAATCCTATCTATTAAACAAGTTGCATGAAGGGGATTGTCGATAAAATTTTTTTTATAACAGCAATAATTGGCAAAATATTTATTTAGGAATGCATAGAATTAACACCAAGGTCTAAAAGAATTTATTACATATTTAATAGAGGCATCATCATATTTACGCATCTTGTAAACTTCTGATGGAAGATTCTTCTATTTGTGAGTTGCCAAGCTAACCAATCAGTAGATTTCATGAAAAAGATACGAGTGTGATCTCTCCGAAGGCGTATAACAGTTAAAAGCATATGCCGATGCAATGATTGAGGTCTGGAAATAAGTAAGATTTCCGGATATACCTTCTGTGCGGGGGGTGGCCTGGCACAGGGGGGGGAACAAATATAAAAACTTTTTAAACGTGAAGGTGGCAATTTAATGAAGAGAAAAGCGCCCGTTTTGATGAAGCAATATTGCCAGTTTTCAAAAGTTAAGAAATGGTGTATCACTTTATCAATCCAACTTCTTATCATCACCTATCTACTTTTTTTTATGGTATGTTTCCTAACGACACCTACAACGGCGTATTTCAAAGATGAAGAAAAGATACAAGGAACCATTTCTGCCGCTAAGCGGTTTAATAACAATCAGAAACAGTCAAATGAGTATGTTGATATTCAGCCGGATAAAAATCAAGATGCCGATAAGCAGGCCCGCCAAACGAACTTAGAAGCTGAGCAAATAGAAACAAGCATGGAGGGTTCCGGATCAAGCGATACGTTTAGATCGTCGCAAGGGGAAATGGACGTAAAGCACTCGGATCCAGAGAATTCAATTTCTTTGGAAAAAGACAAAATCTCCGAAACCGAGGCGCACCGAAATTAGAATTGTCAATCTAGGTTCTACATACGCAAGTCCAACACAGATGATGCAATGAAGAAGGAATAGGTGAGTAATTATCAAAGCTGTGCGAAAAGATCTACAGTAATCAAATACGGACAAAAGGGTGTAAAACAATGTATGGAAAAAAGGTTTTGAAAGTGATCAGTAACACAATAACAGCACTGTTGTTCATTGTGTTAATCACGACAATATTTGTCTTCATTTCTTCGAAAGCATCGGGTGAAGGATCGGGAATTTTCGGTTATCAGCTCAAGACGGTTCTGTCCGGATCTATGGAACCAAAGATAAAAACGGGCTCCATTATCGCTATTAAGCCGGTTAGTGGACAAATCCATTTTAATAAAGGGGAGATCGTTACTTATCAAACAAGTGACGGAATACTGATTACCCACCGAATTTTCAAGGTAAAAGGGGCGGAGAAGCAATATATTACAAAAGGCGATAACAACAATGCACCGGATATGGAACCCGTTCTTCCCCAAAATATCGTGGGCATCTATACGGGGTTTACAATTCCCTATATCGGTTATATCGCTCAATCTGCCAATTCACGTGAGGGTAGCGCCTTACTTCTTATTCTACCGGGAGTGTTGTTACTCTGCCATGCAGGTTTTACTATTTGGCAGGCCCTAAGGGGTATTGAAAGTAAAGAAAAAAATGAAGGAACAAAAGTTTTTTAGCCTATTATCCTGTTCGAATCAGTTTATAAAACTCCAACTTATAAGGCGTTCAAAAATAAACGCCCAGTAAATGGGGAAAAACTTAAGGAGGAGTAAACATAGGATTGAAACAGAAATTAGGTATGGGAATTATGTCGTTAATTTGGTAGTGAGGTTCAATTTCCTTAATAACGATAAAGATCAAAACCAATTCCAGGGGGATAAGCTCCAACTAACATGGACTTTTAAGGCCACACAAGGCCATGGCAGAGACCTATAAGATTATTAAAGCTTATTCAGCATTTGATTTGGATGGTAAACCCAAGTCAGATCCATCAGCAACAATGACTTTGGAAAGTTGTCAAAAGTAGGAGTGAAGATAATTGAAGAAAATGATCACCGTTTTAGCCAGTATATCATTGGTATTTTTACTTAATGCCTGTTCGGCTCTAACCTCTGGTTGAAGGGAGCCAGGTACTTGTTAAAACGGACTACGGAAATATCACAAAAGATGATCTATATAAAAAAGTGATAAGTTCCGAGCGGGGAAAAGAATTGATTCAGAAGTTGATGCAATAATTGGCTTTTTTTTTTGTATGCTTCGAGAAAAAATCAAAAATTGCACATTACTATCGTTGATTGTTTTACATGGTGTTATATTGTGCTCCCATAGTTTTATGGTGTGGAATTTTGTGGAAAATAAAAGTGGAGCTAACGAGCATAATTCTGCGTAATTGTATTGGAATATTGTGATGATGCACGTTGTATGTGTTGCGCAACTTATTTGGAAGGTGTAATCCACTACTACTCCGACCCTGATTTCATTAATGAAATCAGGGTATTTTCGTATTCAAAGCCTTGATAATCCTTGCAATTTCATTCTTTGTCCTTAGTCATTTGTTTCCAACAACAAATGAACAAATCCATTTGGCCGAGGTCTAAGGAACCATTTTTTCGTTACTGATAAAGAGGAATTGACAGTTTAGATACTTTACCCGTAAAGTTGCTTATGACTCAAATTAAAACGGAGGAGAACAGATGCAATTCATTAATAATCTACTTCTGGATATGGAACTAGATCCTAGATTAGTAGAATATCTTTCGATTATCATCAAGATTCTACTAATAGGGCTTATCTGTATTGCAGCAAATTTTATTTCAAAGAAAATCGTGATTCGGATCATTACTCGTGTCGTGACAAACTCCAAAGTCAAGTGGGGTAAAATCATTTTGGAAAGACAAGTTTTTCGAAAGTTATCCCATATTGTTCCTGCGATTATTATTTATTCGTTTTCTTCAACCTTTCCAACCTATCAATCAATTATTGAAAAATTGGCCATTGCCTATTTCATTATTGTCGGTTTAGTGTTTATTCAAAGCTTACTTAATGCATTTAATGATATTTATCAAACCTTTGATATATCCAAGGTTAAGCCGATCAAAGGATATATTCAGGTGGTTAACATTATAATTATGACTGTAGGGATCATTTTAGTGATTTCCAACTTAATCGGTAAGAGTCCTCTTCTTCTATTAAGTGGGATTGGTGCTCTCTCGGCCGTTTTGATGTTAGTCTTTAAAGATTCGTTATTAGGATTAGTTGCCGGAATTCAGTTAACGTCCAATGATATGGTTCGGGTTGGTGATTGGATTGAAATGCCAAAATATGGAGCGGATGGAGACGTTATTGATATTTCTTTAAATACGGTTAAGGTTCAAAACTTTGATAAAACGATTACGATGATTCCAAGTTATGCCCTTATTTCCGATTCTTTTATCAATTGGAGAGGGATGCAAAGCTCAGGAGGCCGACGACTTAAGCGCTCTTTAAATATCGATACAAGTAGTATCACGTTTTGCACCGAAGAGATGATTGAGAAATTTGTAAATGTTGATTACCTTTCGGACTACATTATTCATAAAGAAAGGGAAATTTCGGAGTACAATGCGAAAAATCAAATCGATCGAAATAATCCTGTGAATGGGAGGGCGCTTACCAATATCGGTGTTTTTAGGGCATATATCAGCAATTACCTCAAAAATCACGATGGAATCAATCAGAATATGACCTTAATGGTAAGACAACTTGCACATAATGAACACGGGGTGCCGATAGAAATTTATGGATTTACAAATTCCGTACAGTGGGCAGTGTATGAAACGGTACAATCTGATATCTTTGACCATCTATTTGCCGTTGCACCAGAGTTTGGACTAAGAGTATTCCAGAACCCGTCTGGGGCAGATTTAAGAAACATGGTAGAAGAATCGAGCAATAAAGCCTTGATTGGAGAAAAAAGCTATTGAAATAATTTTAAATAGTCTATTGCAAAGAGTTACAAAGGGCATTTTCCAAAAAATCACTTAAGAATAGCGTTTCTACTATAAGTGGAGACGCTTTTTTGCTAACATTAAAAATAAAGTGAGACAAAATTTTTTTCTGTATAAGGAGGCTAACTATGAACCATGAGTATATCGAGATAGTAGGTGCACGTGCGAATAACCTAAAGAATATCAGTTTGAACATTCCGAAGAAGAGAATAACCATTTTTACTGGAGTGTCCGGGTCAGGCAAGTCATCGATTGTATTTGAAACAATTGCCCAGGAGGCTGGACGGCAATTGAATGAAACCTTTAGCAAATTTGTACAAATATACTTACCTAAGTATGGTCATCCGGATGTGGATGCCATTGAAAACCTGTCGCTCGCGATTATTGTTGATCAAAAAAGGATTGGCGGTAACTCTCGTTCAACTCTCGGCACTATAACGGATATTAATCCATTACTCCGGCTGTTGTTTTCACGAATCGGAGAGCCGCATGTTGGTCCATCCTCCTATTTTTCGTTTAATAACCCACATGGAATGTGCAAGACCTGTGAGGGGATCGGAAGGATCGTAACACTTGATCTTGACAAAGCGTTGGATAAAGAAAAGTCGTTAAACGAAGGGGCGATTTTGTTGCCGGGCTATAAACCTGGTAATTGGCAGTGGAAGATGTATGCTGGATCAGGCTTTTTCGATTGTGACAAGAAAATCAAGGATTATTCGGAAGAGGAATATGACAAACTTGTATACTGTAAACCAGAGAAAATCAATTCGGCCATCGTTGAAGGAATGAACACCACCTATGCAGGTCTCGTTGAGAAATTCATAAGTCAGTACATCAAAACAGAGTTTGAAAAGTCGGAGTCGTCAAAGAAGAAAATTGCTCCCTTTACTACTGAAAAACAGTGCCATGATTGCGGGGGCAAACGATTTAACGATCGTATATTATCGTCGAAAATCACGGGGTATTCAATTGCCGATTTTATGGCTCTGCAGGTGGATGAGCTACTGGAATTAATCAAAAAAATTAATGATCAAAACGTACATCCTATTATCAAAAATCTAACTGAGCGATTGAATGATTTAATTCAAATTGGGCTTGATTATGTGAGCTTGGATAGGGAAACCTCTACATTATCGGGTGGCGAATCACAACGTGTTAAAATGGTCAAGCACCTCACAAGCAGCTTGACGGATGTCATGTATATTTTCGACGAGCCAAGCATCGGATTACACCCCAGAGATGTTCACAGGCTTAACGAACTATTGATAAAATTACGGGATAAAGGCAATACGGTGATTGTGGTTGAGCATGACCCAGATGTGATAAAGGTTGCGGATTATATTGTTGATGTGGGGCCGCAAGCTGGTAAAAACGGCGGAAGGATCATGTTTGAGGGTGGCTATACCGACCTTCTAGACTCCAAGACACTTACAGGAGAATTTATTGGAAAGAGCCTGCCAATAAATAGTGATCCAAGGACAAGCAAAGATTTCTATGAAACGAAAAAGAGTAGTTTACACAATTTGAAAAATGTCAGTTTAAGAATACCTAAAGGTATATTCACGGTTGTTACAGGTGTCGCCGGTTCCGGCAAATCTACACTCGTTAATGGTGTCTTTGCGAAAGAATTTAATGATGCCATCATGATTGACCAGTCCGCAGTCAGCGCAAATTTACGATCAAATCCGGCGACCTATACTGGAATTATGGATCAAATTCGTAAATTATTTGCTGAAGAAAACAAGGTAAGTGCCGGCTTATTCAGTTACAATTCCGAGGGTGCCTGCGAGTCTTGTAAAGGGCGAGGTTATATAGAAACAGATCTTTCTTTTATGGATTCGGTTGAAACGATCTGTGAGGAATGTGGCGGCAAACGATTTAAACATGATGTTTTGGAGTATAAGTATAATGGCAAGACCATTGTCCACGTGCTTGAAATGACAATCGCAGAAGCTGTTGAGTTCTTTACTCAAAAGGAAATAAAAAACAAACTGAAGAATATCGTCGATGTCGGTCTGCATTATATGACACTTGGACAGCCGTTAGACACCCTATCCGGTGGAGAATGTCAACGCTTAAAGCTTGCCAAGGAATTAAGTAAAAAGGGCAATATCTATATAATGGACGAGCCCACAACTGGCTTGCATATGTCCGATATTACTGGCATTTTGGCCATTATTAACCGTCTTGTTGACAAAGGCAACACCGTTATTGTCATCGAACACAACCTCGATGTCATTCGTAATGCCGATTGGATTATTGATGTAGGAGTTGAGGGTGGCAGCAGAGGCGGACAGATTCTTTTTGAAGGACCACCTGCAGATTTGAAAAACTGCAAGGAGTCTATTACGGCAAAATACTTGTAAATGAGTGGAGTTTTGTCTCCACTCATTTAGTCAAATATTAATCGATAAGTATTAACTAATGAAGAAAATTTCAACTCTATTCAAATATCTTTTTCCTTGGACAGATTTCACAATTCGTGAAACTGTCCTTTTTAAATATATGAATATAGGGATTTCGAGTATAAATATTTTTGATTAAAACTTAACCGATCAGTATAACATTTTTCGCTTTGATGTCCTTTGTTATCTTTGGAGAGATGCATAGGGAAAGGATTTTGTCGAATGAAGTTCTAATGATAAATCTACTGATATTAATTAGGCATTTTTGCGTTAGTGTTAAAATCGACAATTTTCTTAATTTTTCTTGTTAATAGAATTATATAATTATATAATAATCAAAGGGAAGCGTTTGCTGGTATTTTAACAATAGAAAAGTAGGGGATTTGTTAGATTCCTTCTATTCTATTGTAACTATTGATTTTAAGATACCTAAGTAGATTTATAAATAATTCTGCGCTACATCACACTACTTACTTAATAAAAGGATGTGACTTTTAGATATAGCTAGACTTGTAAATTTAGAGTGGTCATGCAGAACAATGCCATGAAATGTAAAATCATGTGTGCGAAGCGGTGCCTTTTGACCCAAGTGTTCTAACATGCCATGATAAACAGCAAATTTCCCTGAAAAATTGCAATATCATGTTTTTGAATAACAAGCATTCTTAAAGCTTCATAAGAAATTACCTAGCAAGAAACTACTATTACGAACAAGTTTACACAAGATCTTATTGATTTTTATCTAGGGGGAGAAACATGAGAAGAAGACATAAAAAGAGTCTGAATATTGTCACGGTACTAGCTTTGCTTTTTAGCTTATTCGCACCTGTGGCCAATATTAGCGCAAAGGCTGAAACGGCTGTAGCAACGGATTTGATTATCTCAGAATATATTGAGGGAACTAGTTTTAATAAAGCAATTGAACTTTACAATGGTACGGGTGCACCGATTAACCTAACGGGTTATACGCTAGAACTTTATAGTAATAATTCAACAGTTACCACCGGTGCTACAACCACGAATTTAATTTTACAATTAGATGGGGAAATTGCTCCTGGTGACACCTATGTTATTAGCCGTAAAGATGCAAATGCAGACATTATTGCAGTAACAGATAAGTTTGACGAAGCTAAAAGTGTCATTAATTTCAACGGTAATGATCAAATCGTTTTAAGGAAAAATGGACAAGTTATTGATTCCATTGGACAAGTGGGATCAGTAGCAAATGTTTTAGCTGACGTATCTCTTGTCAGAAAAGGTACTATTGTATCTGGTGATACAAACATTACAGATGAGTTTGATTGGAAGACGGAATGGACGGATAAAGGTACAAATGTATCAACTGACCTTGGAAAACATGAGTTTGGCAACGTAGCACCAAGCGAACCACCTGCTCCCGCTCCAGAATTGATTTCGATTGCAGATGCTCGAAAAGCTCCTCTAGGTGATACTGTAACAATTGAAGGTATCGCAACAACCAATTCAGGTCTTTTGGGCAGTGGAGAGTTATTTGTACAAGATGAAACTGGCGGTTTATACGTCTATAGAAGCCCACAAAATGTAACCAAGGGTGATAAAGTAAAAATAACTGGTAAAACAGCAGAATACCAAGCTCAAAAACAGATTGTACCAACGAATGTTGAAATCGTTTCCGGTGGAAATATGCTTCCTGCAGTACAGTCTGTAAAGAAAGTTGATGAAGCAACACAGGCTGAATTACTCAAATTGGAAAAGGTTACAATCTCTGAATTGACTAAAGACAACTACGGATCTGCTATCTTCCAAGCTGTGTTTGAAAGTGGCGAAAAAGTAAGGGTTATTCAGGATAATCGTGCAGGCGCTACTTATGATGATTTAGTAAAGCATTATAAAGAAGGCGACCTCGTTCATATAATTGGATTTGGTTCTATTGATACCACTGGATTCCACTTAAAAACTACTGGTCTAGATAGCTATGAATTAGTTAACAAACCAGCTGTTTATGCAACTCAAACACAAGGTGTTGTTCCAACTGGTACAAAAATCGAATTGAAATCAGGCAATGAGGGCGCAGAAATCTATTACACAACTGATGGCTCTGCACCAAAAACAACAAGCACAAAATATGTTGCACCAATTGCATTAGAAACTGGTGAAACAACAATTAAAGCTATTGCGGTAAATGACGGTGTAGTAAGTGAAGTGTTCAGCTTTACTTACAAAATTCTAAATACTGAAGGCGTAAAAATCCATGATATTCAAGGGAAGGGACATGTTTCCGAATTTAATGGAGCTTCAGTTAAAAACATTACAGGTGTTGTAACACATGTTTTCAATAAAAATAGCTTTGTAATGCAAGATGTTGATACTTCAGACGATGATCCTGCAACATCAGAAGCGATTGAAGTATCCTTAACAGATCACGGCTTTACTGTTGGTACTAAAGTATCTGTTGACGGAACCGTTACAGAAGTTAATACTAACATTTCTAAAACAACCATTAAGGCAACTGCCGGTACTTCAAAAGGATCAGCAGATCTACCTAAAGCACTTGTTGTAGGCGTAGATGTTTTTCCTCCAAACAAAATAATTGATAATGATGAAATGAAATCTTTTGATCCAGAAGAAGATGGTATTGATTTCTGGGAATCTCTTGAATTTATGCTTGTTTCTTTCCCAAATGCCCTTGTAGTTGGACCTCCTTATAATAACGATGTTCCTATCGTTGTTCCAGGGACTACTAATAATGAATTGAATGTAATGGGCGGAATGAATATTGCAAAAGACGACTACAATCCTGAGAAGATTTTCCTGAATAATGTTGGTGCTGATTTCCGTTCCGGTGATAAATTTGATGGTGATGTAATCGGTATTATTACTTATTCAAGTAACGGATATCAAGTGGATCCGACGACAAAATTACCTTCTTTAATCAAAGCAGACTTAAAAGCAGAAGTTACTCATATTGAACCTGCAAAGGACAAATTAACTGTTGCATCTTACAATATTGAAAACTTCTCAAATAACACAGCTAACACACCAGATGAAAAAGTTGCTAGAATTGCAAAATCATTTGTGAAAAATATGAAAAACCCTGACATCATTACGCTAGTTGAGGTTCAGGATAATGACGGTGAAACTGATTCAGGAAATGCAGACGCATCTGAAAGTTACAATCGTTTAATTAAAGCAATCGAAGTTGCTGGTGGTCCAACATATAAATGGACAGATGTTGAACCTTTAAACAATACAAACGGTGGTGCTCCAGGCGGTAATATCCGTGTTGGTTACCTGTATAACCCAAAAAGAGTTTCATTGGTACATGGAACTAAGGGTGCAGGAACAGACGCAAACGCTTGGACAGAAAAAGGTAACTTAACACTTAACCCAGGTGTTATTAACCCTGAAAAATTTGCTGGAACACGTAAACCAATCGCTGCGGAATTTGAATTCAGAGGTGAGCGCGTAGTAGTAATTGGAGCTCACTTAAATTCTAAAGGCGGAGACGAATCTCTATGGGGTTCAAGTCAACCTCCTAAATTAGGGTCTGAAGTTCAACGTATTGCTCTAGCTCAAGAAATTAATAGCTTTGTTAAAGCAGGAATGGCGAAAAACCCTAAGCTCAATGTAATTGTTGCTGGAGATATGAATGATTTCGAATTCACACCAGCACTAGAGGCACTTAAAGGCGATGTTTTAACAAATATGGTTGATCTGGTTCCAGCTGAAGATCGTTTCTCTTACTTCTTCCAAGGAAACAATCAAGTATTAGACCATATTCTAGTTACAAATAATCTAGTATCAAATACTACAGTTGATATGATTCATATCAATGCGAATTTCACAGTAGAACAGGGACAAGCATCTGACCATGACCCTGTCTTGGTTCAACTTGATTTCCCGGAATTACCTGATCTACCTGACTTAACAATCATTCATACGAATGATACACACGCAGCTTTAGAAAATATGCCAAGAACTGTAACAGCACTGAAGGATGTAAGAGGCACAAATCCTGGATCACTTCTTCTTCATGCTGGGGATGCATTTACTGGAACATTATTCTTTAATGAATTCCAAGGAAAAGCAGACTTAGATATGATGAACTTGATGCAATTTGACGCGATGACCTTTGGTAACCATGAATTTGACTTAGGTTCTTCAGCTCAAGGCCATCAAAAATTGGTTGACTTTATTAAGGGAGCTAAATTCCCATTCGTGAGTGCAAACGTTGATTTTTCAAAAGATGCTAAATTTGATGGCTTATTCAATGACTCCATCGCAACTGAAATTGAAAGTGGTAAAATCTACAATGGAATCATCAAAGAAGTAAACGGTGAGAAAGTCGGTATCTTTGGTTTAACAACTGAGGAAACAAAGGATATTTCAAGCCCAGGTTCGATTGTATTCGAAAACTATATCGCGGAAGCGAAAAAGTCAGTAAAGTCTTTGGAAGCTCAAGGTGTCAACCGGATTGTCGCATTGACTCATATTGGTTATGACGACAATGCAGCAATCGATAATGACTTAATCTTAGCTGAACAAGTAAAGGGCATTGACGTTATCGTAGGCGGACATAGCCATACTACATTAACAAAACCAGTTGTTGTTAATAAAGATACAACTCCAACAATCATTGTTCAAACTGGTAACTCAAACAGCAACCTAGGTGTCTTAAATGTTGAGTTTGATGATAATGGAGTTGTAATCGCTCATAATGGCAAATTAATAGCAATCGATAAAACAATCGCTGAGGACCCTGAAGCAGTGGAAGTATTGAAACCTTATCAAGCACAAGTAGATGCTGTATCTAAAGCTGAAATTGGTGTATCTACTTCAATTGCATTGGAATCTCCACGTACAAACGGTGATAATACAAAACCAAGTGTACGTAAAAATGAAACAATTTTAGGTAACTTAATTACAGATGCAATGCTTGAAAAGGCAAAATCATTTACTGGTAAGAAAGTTATAATGGCATTACAAAACGGTGGTGGTATCCGTGCATCAATCGATGCTGGTCCAATCACTGTTGGTGAAGTAATTACTGTTCTTCCATTTAATAACACTCTTGCAACGATGGATGTAACAGGTGCTGAGTTAAGAGAAGCATTTGAAATTTCTCTATCTCAATACCCAGCAGAAAATGGTGGATTCCTTCATATGGCTGGTGGTAAAGTCGTGTATGATGCTACGAAACCAGCTAAAGAACGTATCGTTTCCATTTCATATTTAGATGATAATGGGAAATACGTAGAAGTTAAAGACGACGTAATGTACACTGTTGCAACAAATGCCTTTACAGCTAAAGGTGGAGACGGCTATGGTGTGTTTGCGAAAGCTTATGGAGAAGGCCGTGTAACAGACTTAGGTCTATCAGATTGGGAAAATTTCCGTGACCATTTAGTAAGCATTGGTAGTGAAGGAATCCCTACCAAAGTTGAAGGTCGAATTGTAGATGTGACCCAGGCACCAGGTGAAGAACCAGGTAAAGAGCCGGGTGAAGAACCAGGTGAAGAACCAGGTAAAGAGCCGGGTGAAGAACCAGGTAAAGAGCCAGGTAAAGAGCCAGGTAAAGAGCCAGGTGAAGAACCAGGTAAAGAGCCAGGTAAAGAGCCAGGTAAAGAGCCAGGTGAAAACCCAGGTAAAGACCCAGGCAAATCAGATAAGCCAAAAGTAATTAAACCGTCAGTAGCTAAAGAAGGTAACAAGTATACAATAAGTGAAGATACACTTAAAAATCTTGAAGAAAAGGCAATGGTTGTTGTTGAAGTTGATAATAAAATAAATGCAACCATTACACTTACTAAAGCACAAATTCAAGCTTTAAAAGATGCAAGTGCAGTAATTGTGGTTAGAAATGGAAATGTAGATGTACAAATTCCTGCTTCTATCCTGCCATTAGCAAAAAATCTAGATATTAAAGTGAAGAAAATGAAAGCAAATGGTGCACTAGCAGTCTATGACTTTACAATTGAAGCTGATGGCAAATTGTATCATGAGTTTGCTGAAAAGGTTAAACTTACATTCAAAGTTGAACCAAAACAAATTAAAAATGCAAAAAATGTAAAAGTTTATTATTGGAATGAAAAGGAAGGAAAATGGGAATTAATCGGTGGAGAATACAATAATGGTGAAGTCACAGCTTATACCGATCACTTCAGTACGTTTGGTGTATTCGAAGGTAATCCAGATTCTACTAAGCTTCCAACTCAAGCTAATCATGAACTTCCGAACACAGCAACAAACAGCTTTAACATTTTACTGGCAGGGTTAATATTAGCTTTAGCTGGTAGTGTCTTATACATCTTTAACAGAAGAAATGCTAAATCAAATTATTAGAAATTCATAGGTAAATTAAAAAAGGGAAGGCGTGCCAATTTGAGGCACGCCTTTATCCGTTTCTTGTAGTTCTTACCTTCAATTATAGTAGCCGATTAATAAAAGGTTTTTTTGTCAATTATTTTTTTAAGATTTTTTGCTAGTAATTAATAAATGAAAGCGTTATAATTAATTTATGAAACCTAGTTCCGTAATGTGGAACGATTTAAAATATGAATCAAAACAATAAATGGCAGCTAAAGAAGGGCAATGTTTCAGGTACGCCGAACGATACAAATGCAGCTGCTTAATCATTAAAACAAAGGAGACATATGCAAGTGGTTATGTCTCCTTTTCTTTCAAAGGAGGATAAGGAGATCATGAGTAAAATTCTTACTGTTGGTGAACCGATGGCACTTTTTGTAGCCAAGCAAGAAGGGGTATTAGAAGAAGTTAAAGAATTTAGTCGATTTGTTGCCGGAGCGGAGGTTAATTTTTCAATCGGGATGTCTCGTTTAGGACATTCGGTTACCTATATTACGCAATTGGGAAATGACCCTTTTGGTAAATACATTGAAAAATTTCTTCAGCAGAATGGGCTTGATACGAGATATGCAGCGTATGCACCGGGGTATGTAACTGGTATGCAATGGAAGCAAAAGGTATCAAGTGGGGATCCAGAAGTGTTCTCAGCCCGCAAAAATTCCGCTGCATCGCATATGAATTTAGAAACAATAGCTAATTTAAATTGGGATGGCTTTGACCATATCCATTTGACAGGCATTCCACCAGCATTATCTGCAGGCTGCCGTGAGATGGTTTATGAATTGGTGAAACAGGCACGGGCAAGAGGGGTGCAAATTTCTTACGATCCTAACTTGCGCCCAGGGCTTTGGGCAGATAAACAAGAGATGGTGCAAGTTATTAACGACCTTGCGTGTCGGGCTGATATCGTTCTTCCTGGCATATCAGAGGCCAAGCTGTTAACAGGTAAAGAAGGTGTTCATGAAATTGCTGAATACTACCATGCTGCAGGAGTCAAAACCGTTGTCATTAAGCTCGGGGCTAAAGGTGCGTTTACAAGCTCTGAAGGGGAACAATTCTACACTGAAGGTTTCCCTGTAAATGAAGTCGTCGACACAGTCGGTGCAGGCGATGGCTTTGCTGTTGGAGTAGTGAGCGGCATCCTAGAAGGTCTGCCTTTGAAAGAAGCGGTAAGCCGCGGGGCTGCTATTGGTGCACTTGCAGTTATGTCGCCGGGAGATAATGACGGATTACCAGATCGAGATGGTCTAGAAAAGTATATGAAACAATCACTGACCACTAGATAACTTGTCAAAAGTAAAGAAAACAATTCCTTTCGTTTTCTTTACTTTTGCTTTTTGTTTCTACAATGGAAAAAAGTATTTACTCTCTGTGAGTAAATACCAATTAGATTCGTGAACCTGTATACCCAAGGTTTCTCGAGATTTCTTTTGTATAGGTTTTAACTTTATCAATCAATGTACTTTCAATGTATTCCATGGTCACTCGATTACTTGGTCCCGAGATACTAAAGCTGGCAATGATTTTTCCTTTATGGTCAAAGATGGGAGAAGCAATACAACGAATGACTTCTTCATTTTCGACATTGTCTAAGGCATATCCCTGCACCTTTACCTTTTCGATTTCTTTGACAAATTCTTCTTTAGAAGTGATGGTGGTGGGGGTCCTGCGAACGAATTTCATCTTTGAAAGTAATTTTTCAAAATCCTGCTGATTTTTGTCAGATAGGATTACTTTCCCTACTCCTGTACTATGCATAGGAGCCCGGCTTCCAATTCTTGAATACATTTGGATGGATTGATTACTTTCAATTTTATCAATGTAAACAATTTCTCCTTGATCTTCGATGCATAAATGGATAGTTTCATTAACTTCCTTTGATAATTTTTGGAGATAGGGTTTTGCTGTTGACACAATATTGGAGTTGTTTAACAGGTTTCTAGAAAGGAAGAGGATTTGTAATCCGAGTTTGTACTTATCTGTTTCCTCGTCTTTGATCACATAATTAAAATTGGATAAAGTCGCCAGGAGTCTGTGAGTGGTACTTTTGGATAGTCCCACCTGTTCTGATAGTCTAGCAATCTGGAGGCCATCTGGATATTCAGAGAGTTTACTTAAGATCGTTAAAGCCCTTTCAATTGATTGAACATTAGACAGAGTAATCTACCTCCTTTAATGAGTATAGTAATGGTAGTGAAACATTTATTTTGAAACACCGTTCCACAATATGGTAGCATTAAATCAAACTATTGTAAAATTAATAAAAAGAAATAAAGTAATTTAAAAATGACTATGGAGATGAGACGTAATGAAAAAAGTAAAAGTACTAACGAAAATTGCTGAATGTGGAGTCGTTGCCGTTGTAAGGGCAGATTCAAAGGAAGAGGCTGTTAAAATATCCGAAGCGTGTGTAGAAGGGGGCGTTTACGGAATTGAAGTTACTTTTACTGTGGAAGGTGCAGACGAAGTGATTAAAGAGTTGTCATCCCTTTATGAAAATGATAACAATGTGGTGATTGGGGCAGGAACAGTGCTTGATGCGACAACAGCAAGAATTGCCATTTTAGCTGGGGCCGATTTCGTTGTCAGCCCTGCATTTGATGAAGAAACTGCCAAACTATGTAATCTATATCAAATTCCTTATATGCCAGGCTGCATGACGATCACAGAAATTAAACGTGCATTGGAATTAGGAGTGGATGTTGTAAAATTGTTCCCTGGAAGTGTATTTGGTCCTGATTTTGTGAAGGCTGTTAAGGCACCACTGCCACAAGTAAACATTATGCCAACTGGAGGCGTAAATCTTGAAAATGTTGGACAATGGATTAAAAATGGATGCGTGGCTGTTGGAGTAGGCGGTAATTTAGTTGCACCAGCTAAAACCGGAGATTTTGACCAAATTACGGAATATGCAAAACAATACGTTACGAAAGTCCAAGAAGCAAGAAATACAATGCAGCCAATTATTTAATGATAAATTTGTCCTTTAGGAGGGTACAGTATGCCATCAAGTTTAAAAGATACGGTTACATTATCAAATGGAGTGCAAATGCCATGGTTAGGTTTAGGTGTTTTTAAAGTGAACGATGGGGAAGAGGTTATCCAGTCTGTGAAGGCGGCCATTCGGAATGGATACATCAGCATCGACACCGCTGCGATATATTTAAATGAAGAAGGTGTGGGGCAGGCGATTCGTGAATCCGGTGTTCCTCGTGAGGATTTGTTTATTACAACAAAGCTGTGGAATGCCGATCAAGGATATGATTCCACATTAAAAGCGTTTGAAACAAGTCTTAACAAGCTTGGAGTCGACTATTTAGATCTATATTTAATTCACTGGCCAGGTGTTGATAAATATAAAGAAACGTGGAAGGCATTCGAAAAGCTTTACAAAGACGGTCGTGTCCGTGCCATTGGCGTCAGTAACTTCCACGTTCATCATTTAGAAGATTTGATTCGGGATGCTGAAATTAAACCAATGGTTAACCAAGTTGAATTCCATCCCCATTTAACGCAACAAGAGCTTCGTACTTATTGTAAAAATGAAGGAATTCAACTAGAAGCATGGTCGCCATTAAAAAAAGGAGAACTGTTAAGTGAACCAGTTCTTGAAGATATTGCTTCTAAACATAATAAATCCGTTGCACAAGTAATCCTGCGCTGGGATTTGCAACATGGCGTTGTTACCATTCCAAAATCCATCAAAGAACACCGCATCATTGAAAATGCCAACGTATTCGATTTTGAACTAACTGCAGAAGATATGGTGAAAATCGACGGACTCAACCAAAACAGCCGCTCAGGATCCAATCCTGATATCATGAGAGTAGGGTTTAATTGAGGAAGTTGTTTGCGAAAAATAAAAGCACGTGGAGAAAAACGATTCGTTTTTCTCCACGTGTTTTTTTTTAGGTTATATTGGACAGCCACATTTTTTTTATTTCCAGATTGCAGTCAGCGCATAGATATGCTCCTTTTTGGATAAATTCTTTGAATAGTATGCTATGTTTATTCGTTGCTAATGTTACTTAACCTATGTTAGTATTTAGTTATGTAACCTGTTCTAGGAGGAACACTGATGGAGTATGTTAATCCCATAAGAGATATAGAAAGTATTAATGCCATAAAGAACATACTAAGGAAACAATCACAAAGAGATTTATTGCTTTTTGTATTTGGTATCAATACAGGAATAAGGGTTAGTGATTTACTCTCTTTAAAAATTATCGATGTATGGGACGGGGAACAAAATAAGGAATTTTTATATTTAAAAGATGAAAAAAGTGGATACACGAGTGCGCATTATTTAAGTAATGCTATACGAATCGAGCTAGAAAAGTATTTGAGGAACCTAGCATTTACTGAAAATGATTATTTATTTAAGTCGAAAAAAAACAATCAACCCATTACGCGACAGCAAGCTTATCGAATTATCCATAATGCGGCAGAAGAGGTTGGAATAAAAGAAAAGATAGGAATGCACACACTTCGTAAAACATTTGGATATCATGCCTATCGCAAGGGGATTGCTATTTCAATTATTAAGGATATTTATCACCATACTTCCCCCGCAGAAACATTACGCTATATAGGGATAGATAAGCATGACCAATATATTATTAAAGTAGATATTAACTTATGAATCTCCCCATCGCTAAAGAAAAGTACAAAAAAACTTCCACCCAAAGTGGGGGAAGCTATTATAAGTAATTGTCATCAGTATCTGCGTCTGTATTCATTTCGACATTTGTTAAGTCTGAAACGATGTCCTCATGCACTTGGACTTGTAATGTTTCCTTGTCTTTCATAAATTTGAAAATGCCGTTATTAAAATCAGTTCCAAATTCCTTAAAGAAAATTCCTTCAAATTCAATATCCTTTGTATGTTTAAAAATAAGGCAGTATTGGTCGTGCTCCTTTATTAGATAAGCACGTACTCCTTTTTCAAAATGTCTATCAGGATTTTTAAGATACCGTGATACTGAAATAATGTGCAGGTCAACAAAGGGAATTTCACGGAGTAAAGAGTTAATAATAGACCCCTTAGCAATTTGTTCCCAACGGCTTTGTGCTGTTTGCCCAAGAATGATTTGAGTAATATTCTTTTCTCTCGCAACCTCTGCAATTACCTTTGATATTGGTCTGTGTTCATCATCTTTCATAATAAAGGCTTCAGCACTATGCTGATCTGCTAATTGTTTCCATCTTGTAATATAACTTGTCTTTTCAGCATCCAAATCATCAAACGGTTTAGGATCAATGGTAAGGATGTAAAGAGGACAATCAAGCATATTAGCAATCTTACAGCCCCGTTGAATGAGACGCTCACCATTAGGACCATAATATACACAGACGAGGATACTTTCATCCATGCGTCCTTTAATCTTTTTCATTATTTGTTCACCTCAGGCTGGATATGAATAAAATCCAGTAATCTACCACTTACCATAATTATGTATGACTATAACGCATGCTTTCGTTTCAGTCAATCAATTAAATTAAATGTCATTTTTATATTCATCTTTAAGGGAGGGTTACGATGTCTTGGTTACATATAACAATATTGCTACCATTTATTTTTGCTATGGCAGTGCCGTACATCTATAAGAAATTTACTCCAAGGATTCATACGGGATGGTTTGTGCTCATCATACCGTTATTGATCGTTGCTTATTTAATAACCTTTATTCCCAAAATATCAAGTGGGAATACAGTATCTGAAAGTGTTCCTTGGATGCCATCATATAATATTAACTTTACCACTCATGTGGATGGTTTAAGTCTCGTGTTTGGATTGTTAATTTCCGGCATCGGCGCTTTGGTTATCCTCTATTCTATTTACTATATGTCAAAACATCGAGAGGCGCTTCATAATTTCTATGTTTATCTGCTGTTATTTATGGGAGCCATGCTCGGAGTGGTGTTTTCGGATAATATATTTGTTTTATACGTATTCTGGGAATTGACCAGTGTATCTTCCTTCTTATTAATTGCCTATTGGTATGAACGAGAAAAATCACGTTATGGAGCCCAAAAGTCAATGTTAATTACGATTTTTGGCGGACTGGCAATGCTGGCAGGTTTTATTATGCTTGCGATGATGTCTGATACGTATAGTATCCGTGAAATGGTGAGCAATGCAGCTATATTTCCATCACAACCTTTATTTATTCCGGCAATGATTTTGATTCTTATTGGTGCGTTTACAAAGTCAGCACAGTTTCCATTCAGTATTTGGTTACCAGACGCAATGGAGGCTCCTACGCCAATTAGTGCTTACCTACATTCCGCAACGATGGTAAAAGCAGGTATCTACCTAGTTGCCCGACTAACACCAATTTTTGGTGGATCCTCAGAATGGTTCTGGGTGGTATCAGGTGTGGGGATTATCACTCTATTATATGGCTCTGTCAATGCTGTACGGCAAACGGATCTTAAAGCGTTATTAGCATACTCAACCATAAGTCAGCTCGGACTAATCATGAGCCTGCTTGGTTTAGGATCAGCGTCCTTGTATTACAAGATTGGCGATGATTCATCTGTTTATGCTATAGCGATTTTTGCTGCCATTTTTCACTTAGTAAACCATTCAACATTTAAAGGATGTCTTTTTATGGTTGTCGGAATTATTGACCATGAGACGGGAACGCGCGACATTCGAAGGTTAGGCGGGTTAATGCATCTTATGCCAATCTCCTTTACGCTTACGGTCATTGGCAGTTTTGCAATGGCAGGCATTCCTCCGTTTAATGGTTTTCTAAGTAAAGAAATGTTCTTTACAGCAGTACTAAATGCTTCAAAAATGACTGTTTTTAACGTGGACTACGTTATGCTGTTCATTCCTATCGTAGCATGGATTGCCAGTGTATTTACGTTTGTGTATAGCATGATATTGGTATTTAAAACCTTTAGAGGTAAAAATAAGCCCGAAAAACTGGGCAGGGAAGTGCATGAGGCTCCGATTGGGATGTTAATTCCCCCGCTTGTTCTCGGTTCCCTTGTTATTGTGATATTCTTTTTTCCAAATGTCCTGTCCCAATATCTGTTAAAACCAGCTTTAGCTGCTGTTTTGCCAACTCTTGCTCAAGCGGGCGAACTCAATGTGAAAGTAAGTGCTTGGCATGGTTGGAATGCAGAGCTTTTTATGACAATCGGGGTAATAGGGATCGGAACCCTTATGTATGTTTATTTGAAAAAGTGGTATAGAATCTATCGTATTTATCCAGATGAGCTAACATTAAATAATTTTTATAATCTAAGTTTAGAGACGGTAGAGAATATGTCTCGACTCTTTACAAATCGTTATATGACAGGATTTATTCGTGATTACTTAGTATATATTTTCTTATTTATCATCCTTCTTACGTGTGGAACGATGTGGGTCTTTGATGGGTTTTATTTTGATCCTTCTAATGACGCACCTGTAAATTTATTTGAAGCAGGATTGATGATTGCCATGGTTATTACAGCATTATCCGTTCTTTTTTCAAAAAATAGACTTACAAGCATCGTTACAGTTGGGGGCCTAGGTTTTCTTGTTTCATTTTTCTTCGTGTTATTCAGGGCTCCGGATTTGGCTTTAACTCAATTAGTAGTTGAGACCGTAACAACTGCCCTATTTCTATTATGTTTTTACCACTTACCGCAGCTGCGGAAGGAAATCAGCACAGTAAGATTTAAGGCGGTTAATGCTATTATCTCGATTGGTGTTGGAATGGTCGTTACCATCGTTGCATTATCTGCAAATGGAAATCGCGTATTTGAATCGATTTCGGGTTATTATGAAAACTCTTATGAGCTGGCGGGTGCGAAAAATATTGTAAATGCCATTCTTGTTGACTTTAGAGGGTTTGATACGATGCTAGAAATTCTCGTTTTAACCATTGCTGGACTAGGGGTTTATACCTTAATCAAGCTAAGAATAGCAGGGAGGGATCAAAATGAAGAAACCAAATGACGTAATTATAAGAAGCGTGTCAAAAGTTGCGGTGGTAATCATCCTTACGTTTGCCATTAATCTCTTTATTTCTGGTCACCATAATCCCGGAGGTGGTTTTATCGGCGGACTTGCCTTTTCTTCTGCCTTAATCCTATTATTTCTTTCATTTGATATTGAAACCGTTCGGAAGAATATTCCGTTAGATTTTAAAATTCTAGCGGCTGTAGGGGTATTGATATCTGTTTCTACAGGGGGCGGGTCGATGTTGTTTGATGTCCCTTTCTTAACTCAAGCTTACGGGTATTTTAACCTTCCTATTTTCGGAAAGACTGAGCTGGCGACAGCAGTCATCTTTGATATTGGAGTAGCATTGGCGGTAATTGGAACTTCTATCACGATCATTTTGACTATAGGTGATGATCGATAATGGAAACCTTAATGTCTTTCCTTGTTGGAATATTTTTTGCCATTGGTGTGTATTTGATCTTGAGTAAAACTTTATTACGTATCATTTTAGGAACATCAGTTCTTGGACATGGGGTTAATTTGCTCATCATCACGATGGGAGGGTTAAAAAAAGGTGGTCCGCCGCTCCTTGGAATAAAGAATTTAACCTATGCTGATTCATTGCCACAAGCTCTTCTTTTAACAGCGATTGTAATAAATTTTGCTACAACAGCTCTTTTTCTAGTACTGAGTTACCGTGCTTATAAAGTCTTAGGCACAGATGATACAGAGCAACTGAGAGGTATAGAGGATGAATAATTTAGTAATATTGCCCATCATCATTCCAATTCTAATGGGAATGCTCATGGTGATTTTGAAAAAGAAGATTAAAGTTCAAAGGTTTCTTAGTATTTTTTCTACCGTGTTGGTCGGTGCCATAGCTATGTCCTTGATGGTCCAAATTGACCAAGAGGGGATTCAAATCCTTTATTTAGGAGGATGGGAAGCTCCATTTGGTGTAAGTTTGGTGGCGGATATGTTTTCAATTGTACTTGTTCTCGTGACCTGTATCGTTTCCGTGTGCTGTTTATTATTTGCTTTTCACTCTATTGGGAGTGAACGAGAATCTTACTACTTTTACCCGTTGTTCTTATGCCTTGTTGCGGGAGTAAATGGCTCATTCCTCACAGGAGATATTTTTAATTTATTTGTTTGTTTTGAAGTTATGCTCGTCTCTTCCTATGTGTTAATTTCCCTTGGTGGGACTAAAATTCAACTTAGGGAGTCCATTAAATATATTTTGATTAATATTATCTCCTCTTTTCTTTTTCTTGTTGCCATTGCCTTTTTATATGCAATGACTGGAACGTTGAATTTTGCTCATCTATCCATACGCGTGGCAGAGGTTGGGCAAGAGGGGCTTATGAATACAGTTGCGATTTTATTTTTAATTGTGTTTAGTTTAAAAGCTGGTTTATTTCTATTCTTTTGGCTTCCTGGTTCCTATAGTGCGCCGCCCCCTGCCATTGCAGCGGTTTTTGCTGCATTATTAACAAAGGTAGGAATCTATGCGATTATTAGAGTTTTCACGCTTATCTTTTATCATGATCCAGGAGTAACCCATTTGTTAATCGGGATTATGGCTGCTGTCACCATGCTATTAGGAGCAATTGGTGCGGTCGGGTATGGGGATATTAAAAAGATTTTAACCTATAACGTAATTGTAGGTGTGGGATTTATTTTAGCCGGCGTCGCTTCTTTTACACCGGAAGGGATGACAGGTGCCATGTATTATTTGATCCATGATATGATTGTCAAAGCGCTTATTTTCCTATTAGGCGGGACGATTATCCACCTTACAGGAACGAGTAAACTTTCTGAAATAAGTGGGCTTATCCGATTACACCCTGGATTAGGCTGGATGTTTTTTATAGCTGCTTTATCGTTATCAGGAATTCCGCCATTAAGCGGCTTTCTAGGAAAGATACTCATTTCAAAAGGAACCTTTGTAGCTGGATACTTTTGGTTGGGGGGAATTGGACTAATTACCAGCCTTATGGTCTTGTATTCGATTATGAAAGTCTTTATGAATAGCTTTTGGGGTTATACGTATTTAACGGAGGAGATGGAGAAGGGAACAACCAAGGGATTATTGTTACCTATTGGAATTCTTACCATGTTAACGATTGCCCTGGGATTAGGGGCAGAAGGAATTCATACCTATGTTGATCATGCTGTTGAGGGCTTAATGAATCCGAGTATTTATATTGAGGCGGTATTGGGTAACGAGTTTAGGGCAATGGACTAATCAGTATGCATGATGGAAAGAGGTGGTAGCAATGCCCATGCAAGTATTAGTTAATTTATTTATCGGTATTATTTGGATGTTTCTTCAGGATGATTGGAGTGGATTAACGTTTTTTAGCGGTTATCTATTTGGATTATTGGTTCTTTTTATCCTGAGAAGATATCTTCCTACTAAATTTTATTTAGTTACCTTACTGGCCATTATTCAACTAATTCTCGTTTTTATTTATGAATTATTTACGTCCAGCATTTTAGTTATTCGTCAGGTGCTACGCCCTAGAATCAATATCACTCCAGGTATCTTTACACTCGAAACGGAGTTAGAAGGGGATTTGGAGGTAACTTTACTCGCTTTACTGTTAACGTTGACACCAGGATCGGTTGTCGTTGAAGTGGCTTCAAACAGTAAAAAGTTTTATATCCATGCGATGGATATTCCGGAATCAAGTGACTCAGTTCTTCTATCTACAATTAAATTTGAAAAAGCGATAAAGAAGGTGACCCGATCATGATACAAGGTATATTACTATGTTCCTTAACCTTTCTAAGTTTTGCGATTTTTGTTACTGTCTTCCGTTTAGTGAAGGGGCCAACTGCGCTGGATAGGGTTCAGGCTCTGGATGCATTAGGAATTAATTTAATATCAGGAGTAGCAATATTTTCAGTTTTCATAAGAAGTACGGGATTTTTTGAAGTGATTTTATTAATAGGAATTCTCTCCTTTATCGGGACAATTGCCTTTGCGAGATTTATTGAAAGAGGTGTGGTCATTGAACGTAATCAATCAGATTGAACTGGCTGCCGTTTTTTTAATCTTAGTTGGGACAATCGCTAGTTTTTTAAGTGCAATTGGGTTTATTCGTCTTCCTGATCTGTATACCCGTGCTCACGCACTTTCAAAAGGTTCAACGATGGGTGTTCTGTTTATTCTGGTAGGGACATTTTTCTTTTTTTTCATAGATGGATATTTTAGCATCCGATTATTTCTTGGAATTCTCTTTGTCTTTCTTACCGCACCTGTTTCAGCACATGTGATCGTCCGTGCCGCTTACCGTTCAAATGTTCCTCTTGCAAAAGAAAGTGTTAGAGATGACTTGAAAGAAGTGTTGCAGGAAGAAGTATATAATCACAAATAGTCACCTATAATAGACCTGCATCAGTAGTAAATAGGACTTATTAACCTAAATATGATACTATTAACATAAGACTTTTTCTTGGTTAAAAGGCCATTGCTTCATTCCTGAACAGGAATGATGTACCGCCATTATTTCAGGAGGTCTTATTTTTTTATAGGGAGGAATTTAAAATGAAAGGGTTTCCAAAGATTTTCAAAAGGATTAATCCAAGTTTGGGGGTTATCTATTATGAACCATAGTATAGAACAAAATAAGGAATATTTCGTACAGCAGTTTGACTATATTGATGAAAATATCAAAGAGCTAACGAACCTCTATATCTCATCAACCCCGGTGCCAGAACGCATAAAACACTTTTTTAATTTATACATCCTAGAAGTGGAAGAGCTATTAAAAGACAATAACAAGAAAAAGATTATTTCATCTTTTCCAAAAGTATATATTGGGACAAAGGTAACAGTGTGGTATGAAGAGGATCAGGAAGCAGAGGATTATGTAATTTGTTACCCAGAACAATCAGATCCTGATACAGGTTTTATTTCGTTTTTATCTCCGGTAGGCAAGCAGCTTCTCTTAAAGAATATCAATGAAAAGTTGTTGTTAAAAATTCCAACTGGAGAAGTGCCTGTGATAATTAAGGAAATTACCTATGGCGGTAGTTTGTTAATGGAACAAAAACATTCAAAAGAGGCATGATCGTCTTTTTTTTTATAATGTGACTATGCGGACGTCAGCCGTCTTCATCGTCGAGACTTGTAAATAATTTTTCAATTGGGAATGGGATATTAACCTGTTCCTTTTTTATGGTCACTATTCATTGAGAGGTGGGTATTTTTCTCAATAATGGAACAATTTAATTTAGCAATTTAGACATTGTGTGTCAAAATATACATCTGATATGATAATAGCTGTGCTATTCTTAAACTATATTAACTTTTGGAGGTCGAGAGCTATGCAACTTACTATGGAAAATCCTAAAAATACCAAAAGTGACAATCTATCATTCTCTAGGAACCATCCATTTCAAGCAAAGGTTCTTAAAAATATAAATTTAAATGGAACAGGCTCTAGTAAAGAAACGAGACATATTGAACTATCTTTAAAAGGTTCAGGACTTTCTTATGTTCCTGGAGATGCACTAGGGATTGTCCCTGCAAATGATCCAGAGCTTGTGGCCACTCTGCTTGAGGAAATGGGATGGGATGAAGAAACAGCAGTACTGATTAATAAGCAAAGTGAAACACTAATGCTTAAGGAAGCGCTGACAACCTATTTTGAAATTACACTATTGACGAAGAAGATTTTACAACAGGCAGCAGCTTTTACTGAAAACGAGGAGTTACAAACACTTGTATTAGTTGAAAATGCAACTCAGCTAAAAGAGTATTGCTATGGGCGGGATTTGCTTGATATGTTACGTGATTTTGGGCCATGGAAGGCTTCTGCACAGGAAATCGTTTCGTTATTAAGGAAAATGACACCGCGACTTTATTCTATCGCAAGCAGCATTACTGCTAACCCTGACGAAGTTCATCTAACCATTGGTGCAGTACGCTATACGGCGAACGAACGAGACCGAAATGGTGTTTGTTCTGTCTTATGTGCAGAACGTGTTCAAGAGGGAGATACGCTTCCGGTCTTTGTACAACCGAATAAACATTTCTATATGCCAGAATCACCGGAAACAGATATTATAATGGTTGGTCCGGGAACAGGCATTGCGCCATTCCGTTCATTTATCCAGGAACGTGCAGTAACGGAAGCAACTGGGCAGTCATGGCTATTTTTTGGTGACCAGCATGCAGCGTCAGATTTCCTCTATCAAAATGAATTAGAAAAATATCAACAGGATGGGGTATTGACAAGGATTGATACTGCTTTCTCCCGTGATTCGGATCAAAAAGTTTACGTTCAACATAAAATGCTTGAAAACAGCAAGGAATTATTTGAGTGGTTTGAAAATGGAGCTTATTTCTACGTTTGTGGAGATAAAGAACGCATGGCGAAGGACGTTAACGAAGCACTTATTTGCGTGATTGAAAAAGAAGGTGCTTTGGACCGCGAAGCAGCCGAAGCATACCTAAAGGATATGCAGAAGCAAGGGCGTTATCAACGCGATGTTTATTAAGGCTTTAAGTATAGAGAGATTTGAAGCTTTTTAGAATGAAGCCCTTCGTTCCGGTTGGTTCGAAGGGCTTCTATTCAATCAGATTATTCATCCGTAAAATATGTAGCTAATCAATAAACTTGTGATACAGTTCGACGACTTCTTCTGTCAAAATCCCCCTTTTATAAAAATGATTAGCATAAACGCTAACTATCATTTCATTTTCGTCCGTAATCTCCATTTTCGATAATACGCGATTGATAATCTCTGCTAGTTCTTCGGGATTTGCATACATGGTATTCCAGGCCCGCACTTGTAATTCTAACTCATCACTAAAGGCAGCAGCTTCGATTTCTTCTCTTGGCACAGGTTCACTAAAATGTGCATAAGGATCTTCGTATACGTCCGTATAAATGAACTTAATTGGATTGTATTCTTCTAATTTATAGGTAAAACGTTCATTCCCTGTGATAACAACCATTTCATTTTGTCCGAATTCAATCTTTCCGTTTTCTAATGTCATATTCTCTGATAATGTTTTGATGGCACAGGTCACATGCGGTGTTATCAACCAATAACGATAATCTGGATTTAACTGTGAAACATAGTCTGCAAATGATGTCTCTTCAACCTTTCCTTCATCATTCATTGTCGCATATGTAACAGGACGATAATAATACTCGGCATCCATGCTCTTCAGTGTAATTGTCCACTCTGAATCCGGACAATCAAACAACACGCGGAACGCAAACCCATCAACCGTTTTCTGTAACTCGTAGTAAATTAACCATTGGCCAACTTGTATTGGTTCATCAACTTGTTCCGCTTTAACATTTTGAAAAATGAAGTGAACATGTGACTTCGATGAAAAACCGCCATCTGTATTAATGTAAAGATGAAGCGTATCCCCTTCTCGTTCAATTCGCTCAATCGTTGAATCATGCAAACTTTCCGCAAAGACATCCTGAACCGCAGAGGATAAAAATGTAACGCTCTGCTTCGTATTTTCATATGCAGCATCTAAAATTTGCTCGAATTTCTTGTATGCTTCTTGCACCCATTGTAAGTAATCTTCCCGCACTGTTTTTGGTAATGTCGGTTGATTTAATGTTCCATTATCTACGTAATGAATGAAACGGTTAGGCAAGATGCGTAACAATTCGTCTTTTACTTCTTCAAGCTCCTCTTTTAAACGCGCAATGAGATCTTCACCTTCTTCTTTTGCATCCCTTAATGCATATTCCCAGTCTTCATCTGATTCATGAATGGGTAGAGTAGTACATTTTAGGAATTTTTCTTTCACTTCTTTCGATAGATTCCACATAACATCACCTCAGGAGGGGTTGGTATTATAACTTCATTGGTTAACGTAACAAAAACGTAATCACTGGTATCATAGCATTTTCTATCTATTTAGAAAAATTAGCCCTGGTTTCAAATTCACTGTAATTTCCTATAAAATAAAGGAATACCTCCTCAAAATGTCGAAATATGTAAGGTGCACAAAAACTTTTGAGACTGTAGGAAAAACCCTATCAAACGACGAGGAAGCCTGATGGGCTAACAAGAATATATACGATGATTTTTTATCTAACTGAAGAATAACTATATTCTATTATAAGTTAGGAGATAATCTATAGAATGAAAAGATATCCTGAGAGGACAGAGGAACAATTTATGGATGAAATAAACTTGAATTCGGAAATTTATGACCATTTAAACTCGATTATCAAATTAGATCGGAACGGTAACCTTATTACATATAACCAAGCATTCGCTAAACAATTTGGATATAATAAGGACGATTTTGATAAACCCTTTTTAGATGTTTTTATACAATATGAATCCTCTGAACAAAAACAATTTTTATCTAAAGCCATCTTAGGCAAGATGCAATCATTCGATACCTTAGGCAGATGTAAGGACGAGAGGATCATTGACATTAACGTAACATTATTTCCTGTTGAAACTAATATAATTGTAATAGTAAAAGATATTACAGAATTAAAAAGACAGGAAAAAGAAGAAGCACTGTTAAAAAAGAACCTGGCCACGTTCGATGACATGAATGATATTTGTCATTTTTACTATGATGTCGTTAATGATCAACATCAGGCTTCTAAGCAATTACCTCACTTTTTTGAAATGAATGAAGCAAAAAATAAGCCAATTACACTTGATGAATTATTACATTACGTTCATCCTTCCGATCGTGATGTAGTAAATAATACGATTCAAAATGCCATTAAGACTAAATCTGGATATGAATTAGAATATAAAATACTTAGAAGTGATCAAACGATCCGTTACGTATACGAAACGGCAGAGATTATTCTTGATCAAAACGGATTTCCAGAAGGCTTTTTTGGTATGATTCAAGATATTAAAAATCGGAAAATCTCGGATCTTATATTAGCACATCAATTAGTTGACTCTGATCAATTTTACCGTTCACTGTTTGAAAATAACCTCGGTATGGTTTTCTTTGTTGATACGAATGGGGACATAGTAAAGACGAATGATCAATTTTTAGAAGCTCTTGGATATTCAAATAAAGAAATCGTTTTGAGTTCAGTGGAACGATTTATTCCTTCAAGTGAGATTTCAAAATTTAAGTCATTTATAAAAACCGTTCTTTCTGGTGACCAAAAACAGGAGAATACAGTATTTTTACATAAAACAGGAATACCCATTCAAATTCTTATCGAAGGTATACCAGCATTCGTTAATGGCAGAGTGATAGGAATGTTCCTAATCGCTACAGACGTAACAGAAGCAAAGAAAATTGAAGTAGAGCTAACTCGGACTGAGTTAAAATTTAAAAGTATGGTAGAGCAGGCCTTCATTGGACTCTATATTATTGAAGAAGATGGTCATATTAGTTATGGCAATCGTAAATTTTATCAAATTTTGGGTGAAGGGTTTACTGAGAAATTACGTATTTGGAATTATATTCATCCAGATGACCAACGTAGTCAGAAATCTATTTTTGATCACTTGAAAAATGGAGAAGACGGGGTTGATCATTCTTTTAGAATGGTACGGAAAGATGGGGTACTAATCGATATAGAAGCCCATTCAAAAAAGGTTTATTTTGAAAATAACCGACCAACAATTGTAGGGACACTTCAAGATGTTACTGAACGGAAAAAAACAGAGGATTTAAATAAATTTTTGGCCTATCATGATCCTTTGACCGACCTTCCAAACAGAAGGTTATTCCAGGAAAAATTAGAACGATCCTTAGATGTTAGCAAAACTTTACAGTCGAAATTAGCTGTCATGTATATAGATTTGGATCGGTTTAAGTATATTAATGATACACTAGGTCATTCTGTTGGGGACCTATTATTAAAAAAAATATCAACTAGAATAAAAGAACTTCTTGGAGAAAATGATGTACTTGCCAGATTAGGCGGAGACGAATTTGCTGTTCTATTACCTAATATCAACGATATAAACCGGGTTATCGAGTATTCCAAAAATATGATAAAGTCTTTGGAAGATCCATTTTTTATTCAGAAGTATGAGCTATTTGTTACAGCAAGCATTGGGATCAGTATCTTTCCAAATGATGGAGAGGATTCTAAAACAATTTTAATGCACGCTGATTCAGCCCTCTATAAAGCAAAAGATAAAGGACGGAATACCTATCATATCTATACTTCTTCCATGGATGCAGACTCCTATAAACTATTGACACTAGAGTCAGATTTGCGAAAAGTGTTGGAATTAAATCAATTGGAATTATATTATCAGCCTAAAATTCATGTTAGGACGAACCAGATTGTGGGTGCAGAAGCTCTTGTTCGTTGGAATCATCCAAAGTTGGGGTTGATTTCCCCTAGAGAGTTTATTCCTTTGGCAGAAGAGACAGGGATTATTAAAGATATTGGAAAATGGGTAAAAGAAAAAGCATGCATCCAAAATAAAGAATGGCAAGATGCTGGCTTACCAGCGATACCAATATCCGTTAACGCATCAGCCCATCGTTTTCTAGAAAAGGACTTACTTGTAAATATTGGGAGAATATTAGCGAAAACTGCGCTCGATCCCAAATACTTAGAAATTGAAATAACTGAATCCTTTCTCCTAGCGAATGAAGAAGTGGTACTCTCTGTTTTAGATGAATTGAGAAATATTGGAATCCGAATCTCGCTTGATGATTTTGGTACAGGCTATTCCTCTCTCTCCTATTTGATGAAATTTAAAGGGAAGATAGATACTTTAAAAATGGATCAATCCTTTATTAATGGTTTACGGCTAACAGATAGTGAAGGTTCAAATTTTATTACAAAGACGATTATCGAATTAGCCCATCATCTGAATATGGATGTAGTTGCTGAAGGTGTAGAAACAGTCGAACAACAGGAAATATTAAAGGAATATAAATGCGACACTATTCAAGGATATTTATATTCTAAACCGGTCCCTGCCAACGAGTTCGCTGCACTGTTAAAGAAACGGACAATAAAAACCCCACAAAAGTCTGACAAAAAATGATATAAAAGGACAGATGAGAGTCCTACAACTTGGGGAAGGGGAGAAGTGAACATCTTCTTATGGTCTTTTTATTTTAGGCTCTGTTATTATTCATTGTTGATTTTCGTGTAGTAAAATTTTTAAGCGGAGAATTTCCGGCTAATGTCGATAGTGGAGGCTTAAGGAGCAGATATAAGCGGAGATATTCCGACTAACTGTTCACAATAAGACAAAAGCCATCGATTTGGAACGTATAACCGGAAAAACTCCGCTTATTTTAAGGGAAATATGGGAATTTCCCGAAATAAGCGGAATTCCCCGCCTATTTTTCAAATTGAGTGAAATCAACATTTACCTTTAACACAGCCTTATTTTTAAAAAAACGGTATGAAGATAAAGTTATAGTAAATGGATAATCTAGTAAGTAAAAAGACAAAAAGAGAAAAGAGGATACAATGACAAAAGAATTCATCGAAACGGGTTGGAACCTTGATAACAGCTATGCTCGTCTGCCGAAAACATTTTTTACAAGTCAGAATCCAACGCCTGTTCGTTCACCCAAATTAATCATTCTCAACGAACCATTGGCAACGTCATTAGGGCTGAAGTTAAAGGATTTGCAAAGCGAAGATGGTACAGCGGTATTTGCTGGTAATAAAATACCAGATGGTGCCTCTCCTTTAGCTCAAGCATATGCGGGACATCAATTTGGGCATTTTACGATGTTAGGTGATGGTCGAGCTATATTGCTTGGGGAGCAGATTACACCAAAAGGTGAGCGTTTTGATATTCAGCTAAAGGGTCCTGGGAGAACGCCATACTCCCGCGGTGGCGATGGCCGAGCTGCACTGGGTCCGATGCTGCGAGAATACATTATCAGTGAAGCAATGTATGCACTTGGTATCCCTACCACCCGAAGTTTAGCAGTAGTAACTACCGGTGAGCCTATTATCCGTGAAACCAAACTTTCCGGTGCCATACTAACTCGTGTGGCTGCCAGCCATCTGCGTGTCGGAACCTTCCAATATGCTGCAGGCGGGGGGACCGCTGAAGAACTAAAGGAACTTGCAGACTATGCGATAAAACGCCATTATCCTGAAATTGAAGAGGATGAAAATCGATATCTTTCCCTGCTTCGGGAAGTGATCAAAAGCCAGGCGGCGCTGATTGCAAAATGGCAGCTGGTTGGCTTTATTCACGGAGTGATGAACACTGATAACATGACGATAAGTGGAGAAACCATTGATTATGGACCTTGTGCTTTCATGGATACCTATAATCCAGCCACAGTGTTCAGTTCCATTGATAGACAAGGACGATATGCTTTTGGAAATCAACCGAATATTGGCGTTTGGAATCTTGCACGGTTAGCAGAATCCCTGTTGCCGCTGCTCCATGTGGATCAAGAACAGGCTGTCACGCTTGCACAGGAAAAGCTTTCTGAATTTGCTGGTTTATTTAAATCGAACTTCCTTAAGGGAATGAGAGCGAAACTAGGATTTTTTAATGAAGAGGAAGAGGATGCATCTCTTGTTGAAAGCCTACTCAAAATAATGGAGAAGCATGGTGCCGACTATACCAATACATTCAGAGCGTTAACGACTGATTCAACAAGAGAATTAGTTCTGCATGGAATATCGGAATTCACAGAGTGGCATCAGCTATGGCAGACAAGACTTAGCAGACAGCTGGAATCGAAGGAAGCACGAATCCAGTTAATGAAGAACAGCAATCCTGGGGTAATCCCTCGAAATCACCGAGTAGAAGAGGCACTGGAGGCGGCAGTAAATAGTGGAGATTACAGCGTGATGGAGCGTCTCCTGAAAGTTCTATCAAATCCCTATTCATACGCTCCGGAACAGAGTGAATACTGCTCGTTGCCTGCACCTTCTATTCGTCCATATCAGACCTTTTGTGGTACTTGATCTGGTGAAATTAGACTTAATTATAATTTAGAAATAATAACACACCACAAAAGACCTTTCGTTTAGGAAGGTCTTTTGTCGCGTGTCAATTCGATTAGAAACTAGAAATATAAAAGTATATTTGTTGAAAATATTTCCATTATTGTTATAGTTAGAGATGATAAAATAATAGATTTATGGGGGTATATCGTGAAGAAAAAGATCTTGATTTGGGTTGCAGCAATTGTTGGAATACTGATTATAGCCAGCACGGGTAGTTATTATTTTTTGGGAAAAACAAATGTAAAAACTGCAGGGAATGAAAATGTTGAAATGGGGATAAGTGTTCAAAAGGTTAGTGAACAGGAATTGGTAGAATCGATACTAGTAACGGGCAAAATTGTCCCCGAAAGTGAGCAGAAGGTCTTTTTAGAACCGGAAAAAGGGGAAATAAATGAATTTAAAGTGGTAGAAAACCAAGCCGTCAAAGCTGGTGATCCTCTAGTAGTCTATGATTCTTCAAAAATAGATAATGAACTTAATAAGGCAGTTCGTCAAAAAGACTTGTTACAAAGTAGAGGCAAAACGGAACAAAACCAAATTGCTGATATTACCAAGAGATTAGCTGAAGCGAAAAAGAAATTGGGCACACAGGCTCCTGTAACAGAAGGTGTCACAGAAGAACTTGTTTCACAAGAAGACGTTAACCAGCTTTCGAACGAAAAGGTACAACTAGAGATGCAATATGAGAGTACTAAATCTGAAATTGCTTCCTCTGACGACCATATAAAAGAATTAAATGTACAAAAAAAAGAAATGACGATTGTTAGCAAAATGGATGGAATAATTGTAAAGGTTAATCAGAATGTAGCAAAAACGGAAACAGGAGCCTCTGAACCTATCATCCATATTATTTCCAGTCAACCATTTAAAGTGATTGGGACAATGAGTGAATTTGATACGGTCAAAATCCAACAAGGGCAGCAGGTGATTATCCGGCCGAAAGTCTTTAAAGATCGTGAATGGAACGGTACAGTTGAATCTATTTCACAATTCCCGAACGAAGGTGGCGGTGGCGAAGAATTCGGAGGCGGTGGAGGCGGCAATGTAACCATGTATCCATTTAAAGTTACCATTACCGATGATACCACTGAGTTGCGCCAAGGCTTCCATGTTTCTTTAGAAATTAAAGCTGGCAGTTCTGATAAAAAGCTTGCGATTCCACATCCTGCGTTAATAGACGAAGCTGGTATCAAATTTGTTTATATTTTAATAGATGGGAAGCTTGAAAGACGAGAAGTTCAAACTGGAGTTATGAACGATGCCTACATAGAAGTAACGGATGGGGTAAAGCCAGAGGAGCTTGTTGTTATTACACCAACACCAGAAATGCATGATGGAATGGAAGTGACTTCATTTGATGAAGTTGAGTAACATTACCAAAGTTTACGGGAAAGGTCCATTAGAAGTGCCTGTCCTTCATGGGATTGATTTGACGATAGAAGATGGAGAGTTTGTTGCCATCATGGGTCCATCCGGATCAGGAAAATCCACTTTGATGAATATTATCGGGTTTTTAGATTACCCAACCTCGGGAACATTTGAATTAAACGGGCAACACATTGACTCTGCAAAAGAAAGTGCCCTTGCACGGCTTAGGAATGAACACATTGGTTTTGTTTTTCAACAATTCTTTATGTTTCCAAGAGACAATGCCATAAAAAATGTGGCTGCTCCACTTGTATATGCTGGAGTTTCCAAACGGGAAAGAACGGAGAGGGCGAAAAACATGCTGACAAAGGTCGGTTTAGGAGACCGGATGAAGCATTTGCCTAATCAATTATCCGGAGGGCAGAAGCAGCGTGTTGCCATCGCTAGGGCAATGGTTAATAACCCAACCATTCTATTAGCAGATGAACCGACTGGAGCCCTTGATTCACAAACAAGCGGTCAAATTATGAAACTATTTTCACAGCTCAATGAAGAAGGAAAAACCGTTATTATTATTACCCACGAAGAAGAAATTGCGGCATATGCTAAAAGGATTATTACGATAAAAGATGGCAGGATAACGAATGATCGGAGGGTGACGACATGAATATTTGGGAGAGTTTTAAAATCGCCCTTTCGTCCATCTGGAATCATAAGATTAGATCGATTTTAACCATGCTGGGGATTATTATTGGTGTGGCCGCTGTCATCATTATTGTTGCGATTGGACAAGGTACGAAGAAACAAATGACCGATGAATTGTTTGCAACCGATAAGAATGCCATCCAAATTTATTATGAATACATGCCACCTGAAGGTGAGGAAGGAATGTTTTGGCAGGAGCCTGAATTAACCACAGATGATGTTCAAGTGCTCGCAGAGGTTCCGGGTGTTAAAGCTGTGCTTGCAACGAATCAAGGCTGGGGAATGATGAGGCATGATGAAGTACAAGGAGATATGCAAATTACAGGTGTGGGTGCGGAATTCTTTCCTGCAAGAGACATTCAAGTAGTAGAAGGAAGGGCATTATACGTCGCAGATAATGATGGTTTGAATCGGGTAGTCCTTATTGATACCATCGCCAGGAAAAAGTTCTTTAAGGAAACTGAAAATCCAATTGGTGAAATTATAGATTTAAATGATAATCCTTACAAGATTGTGGGCGTGTATGAATCACCGCTCCCTGAACAATTTCGAAATAAGGAAACGGGTGAAATGCTGATGCCGCGTTCTGTTATTTCAATGATGTTTGGTAATCGAGAAATCGAACAATTGTCGGTCATTGCTAGTGACTCTGAAAACATTTCTGAAACAGGAAGACTGGCTGCTGAAACATTGACGGAGACCAAAAAGCTAGAGGATGGGCAGTATAGAACCAATAGTTTTGCGGATTATGAAAAAGAATTAAATACAGTTATTTCTTTACTCACGTTACTCATCGGGAGTATTGCCGGTATTTCTCTCTTGGTCGGAGGGATTGGTGTTATGAATATCATGCTCGTATCAGTAACGGAAAGAACAAGAGAAATTGGACTCCGAAAAGCCATTGGTGCGACAAGAAGGAAAATCCTTCTACAGTTTTTAATTGAGTCTATTACCTTAACCTCGATCGGCGGGTTGATAGGTATCGGTCTAGCTTCGATTGGAAGTATTGCTGTTTCACAATTCTCACCCATTACGGCTACGATTAGTCCATTAATCGTTTTAATTGGAGTTAGCTTTTCTGCGTTGATTGGTATTATATTTGGATTACTTCCTGCGAACAAAGCCTCGAAACTTAGTCCGATTGATGCACTGAGATATGAATAACAAAAATTTCAACTTTCTATTACCCGCAGATAAAAAATCTGTGGGTAATTTTTATTTTGTCTAATAATTTGAGTTTTCTAGTTATAAAGATACCGCTAAAGTGTATTATTATTAATAATACATAGATAAAAAAGAGAAAACGAAGATGGGGTAATGTATAGATGAGTGTGGAGTTAGTAATAAACGCAGATAGATGTTACCGGATGGCAGAGGAGAGGGCTCTTACCTATTTTAAAACACTTCAGGTTCAGCTCAGCCAAAAGACGTATGTCCATAACTTAACAAAGGATTTCCAGTCCTGGAAACACAATCATATTCATCATCACTCCTTGTTCTCTTTATTTTCAAGTGGTAAGCGAAAACCAGATACCCGTGATTTTAATAATCATATTAAGTATCTCGATTACACTGGTAAACTAGTTCCTTACTTGGATCGAAGCATTTCATACATCTTTATGCGTGACTTAGGTAAAGCACTTGATTCAAAGGGCACACAGATAAGAATCCAGAATGTCGTGGCTAGTTTAAAGAAACGGCTGACAACTTCCAACTCATCAGATACAGATATGTTTGGCGTAGTTGAGATGTACAAATGGGCTCAAAAAGAGGGCATAGAATCGACGATAATTTGGCTGTTAGAAAAACTAAAGACCGTATCCGCTTATATTCCCAAAGGGATGGATGAGGACCATGCCAAGCGAAAACTCATTAAAATCATTGCTGGGGTAGTGATGCAAGAAATCGAAGAAATGGGTGTGGAAATATCCTCCGAAGAGCGTTCTTTTAAACTTGCAAAAGCGATTAGACTAGGCTATTTCTATGGTTTGACTTATCCCTTTATTGACGATTTACTCGACGCCAATGTTTTATCTATTACCGAGAAAAAACACTATTCCGATTTGATTCGTACCACACTTATAACAGGAACTGTTCCGGCATTAGGTGATTGGGCTAAAGATAACGTAGAATTGCTAGCAAATATCCATTCAGAACTTCGTGAAGCCTTTGAGTTCATTAGGTCCAATCAGCGCTCTGAGACATTGAATTCATTTTTTGAGCAATCCTATGTATTTTTTCACTCTCAGGAAGTTGATCGTGTAAAGCAACTATCCCATGACAACTATAGCAATGAAGATATTTATATACCGATTATCTTAAAATCCTCTTCTTCACGATTGATTGTTCATTCTGTTCGTGGTGTTCCTGAAGATCAGGGCTTTGACAACCGTACCTTCTACTATGGCATATACAATCAGCTTGCCGATGATTTTGCAGATATGTTTGATGACTTGGAGAATGGTGCAGTTACACCCTATACCTACTATCTAACCTATCATCAAAAACGCAACGACCTCATTAACCCTTTTGAGTTGTATTGGAGTGTCATCAGCCATTTGATTCATAATGTATACCACTCTGATTCGAAAGCATGTGAGGTGATTTTAGACAGGGCGATCAACGGTTTAAAAAGGTATAAAGAACGAATGGGAACAAAAAAATACAATGAAGTGATGGAATTATTTTCGTCTGGAAACCCTAAATTCAATACGCTTATACAAAAAATGGTGGCAAAAGCGAATGATGTTGATTTTTTTGATAAGCTGCTACGGGATCAGATGATTTCAAATCTAAAAAAAGATCGAAAAAAACAGGAAGAATTTTTAGATACAATCGAAACAGTACGATCAGAGATTAATACCCTGTTACCAATCCATAAAAATGATTCCTTTTTGAAAGAACCGATTACAGAGGCGGCAAATTATAGCCTAGAGGGCGATGGTAAGCGGCTACGGCCAATCATAACCTGGATCATGGGAATTAACGAATATGGATTAAAAAAATCAGCCATTGTGCCGCTCCTACGATCATTGGAATATATGCATACTGCTTCCCTCATTTTTGATGACCTACCTTCTCAAGATAATGCCTCGATAAGGAGAGGCCGTTCTACCCTGCACGTGATTTACAATAATTCTATAGCTGAATTAACAGGTCTCTTCCTAACTCAGAAGGCAATTGAAGAGCAGGCGTCACTTGACCAGTTTGAATCAAAAACTGTACTAAGCGTGATTCACTATTCTGCCCAAATGACAGGGGAGATGTGTAAGGGACAGGCGATGGATTTGGATTCTAGAGGGAAAGAACTAACACTAGAACAATTGAATTTGTTATGTTTTTATAAAACCGGGATTGCTTTCGAAGCTGCCTTAATCATGCCTGCCATTCTCGCAAATACAAATGAAATCGAACTACTAGCATTGAAAAAATTTGCCTATCATGCTGGAATAGCGTTTCAAATAAAGGATGACCTGCTCGATATTGAAGGGGAACAGGCTTTAATAGGAAAACAAATTGGTAAAGATTTGGAAAACAAAACCTCGACATTTGTGTCTATCTTGGGACAGGATGGAGCAAAGAAAGCAATGTGGAATCACTACTGTCTTGCGATGGATTCACTCAAAGAGGTTACCCTCAATACTACTTTTTTGAAGCATTTATTAAATTATATTGTTCATCGGGATCATTAAGCAGGTACTATCAAATGGAAGTTAAATGTATAAAGCAAAAATATAATGGAAGTGGTGATCGAATAAATTTCGCTCACCTTTTTTATTTCCACCAGTAGTTTTATGAAAATTTTCTGAAGGCTTTAAAATATTGTTGACAAAAGAAATAGAGGTAAGTAGAATAAAAATATATCAAATGATAACAATTATCATTATCATTTAAAATTTCGAAGAGGCGGTTACATATCATGACTTTATCAAATTTATTTAAACCTTTAATGGCGAGTGCGATGCTGACACTTGTCCTAGCAGGTTGTGGTACAAATCAAACTGAAACAGAAAATAAAGTTGCTTCAAAGCCTAAAACAACAGAAAACCAAGAAGTAAATATTTACACAGCAAGACATTACGAGGTTGATGATGAGATCTATAAGAATTTTACAGAAGATACAGGCATTAAAGTAAATGTTGTAAAAGGGGAAGCAGAAGAACTCATTGAGAGATTAAAACGTGAAGGTAAAAGTACACAAGCTGATTTATTTGTTACAGTAGATGGTGGAGTCCTTACTAACGCTAAGCAAAATGATATCCTACAACCCGTTACATCAAAAATTATTGATAAAAACGTGCCGGAGAACCTTCGTGATGTTGATAATAACTGGATTGGACTGGCAACAAGAGCACGTATAATTGCATACTCAAAAGACAGAGTAACACCTGATGAATTGTCTACTTATGAGGATTTGACAAGTGAAAAATGGAATGGGAAATTGTTAGTTCGTTCTTCCACTAGTCTATATAACCAATCATTACTTGCTTCCTTTATTGAATTAAACGGAGAAGAACAAGCGGAAAAATGGGCCAAAGGAATAGTAAATAATTTTGCCCGCCAGCCAGATGGCGGTGACCGTGACCAGGCAAAAGCCATTGCTGCAGGCACTGGCGATGTAGCCATTATGAACACCTACTATGTTGGTCTCCTAGCAAATTCGGAAGATCCTGAAGAAGTAAAAGTTGCTGAAAGTATCGGAGTCTTTTTCCCTAACCAAAAAACAAATGGAACTCATGTGAATATTAGTGGAATTGGTTTGACGAAGCACAGCAAGAATAAAGAAAATGCGATTAAGCTAATTGAGTATATGACTGATGTTAAATCTCAAGAGTTGTTGTCAGCCAAAAATTATGAATTTCCAGTAAACCCTAAGGCTTCAAAACCAGAATTGCTAGAGAGCTGGGGCGACTTCAAAATGCAAGAACTAAATTTTGATACTTTAGGAAAGAATAATAAAAAGGCTATCGAAATCTTTAATAAAACAGGCTGGAAGTAAAATGAAGGCAAATTTAATTAAACGTAATTTCAAAAAGGAAATTAACGGTTGGTGGATCATTAGTTTAATTGGGGCAGTAGTTATTCTACTGCCTATCCTTTTTGTTTTCTCTTCCATTTTCCAAGAGCCAACTGAAAACTGGCTTCATATTCGCCAGTACTTGCTGAAAAATTATGTTTCAAACACCATCATCCTTGTGGTTCTAACAGCTATTTTTACATCCTTTTTAGGTGTAACCTTGGCGTGGCTGATTGCAGCTTACGATTTTCCACTGAAACGTTTTTTTCGTTGGGGATTAATTTTGCCACTATCGATCCCGACTTTTATCGCTGCCTACACCTATCGAACGATGTTAGGCTTTACTGGGGTCGTACAATCAACGTTAAGGAATCATTTTAATTATCATATTAATGCTGAATGGTTAACGATTTCAGGAATACGAGGTGCAGTTTTTATTTTCACTCTATTTCTATTCCCGTATGTGTATATCATAACGAGAGCTTTCCTTGAAAGTCAAAGTACATCCTATATAGAAAATGCAAGACTGTTAGGACGGAAACCATTAGCAGTGTTTTTTAAAGTAGTACTTCCTCTTTCAAGGCCAGCTATTGTTGGGGGGACCATATTAGTAATTTATGAAGTGCTGGGTGACTATGGAGTCACTAGCTTTTTTGGCATTCATACCATTTCAACAGCTATTTTTCAAACCTGGTTCGGGATGTACGATGTGAATTCAGCCATGAGACTCGCATCTTGGTTGATGGTTATCATCATTGGTATGTTTTTTTTAGAAAGATTTCTTAGGCACCGGCGACGATATCATTTAAGCAATAAATCGCGTACCCTTGTACCGATGAAATTGACAGGAATAGCTGGAACAGCCGCTTTCATGTATTGTGGAATCATATTTCTGCTCGGATTTCTCATTCCATTCATTCAGTTGATGGCATGGGCAAAAATGACGTTTCATAAAGTTTGGGATGCTTCATTTTTTACTTTGATTTACCAAACGGTCTATGTAGGCGTAATAGCTACTTTGCTTATTCTTGTTCTTGCAGTTGTTGTCGCAAACGTTTGCCGATCTCATTCAACATTTTCTTTCATCTTATCAAAATTCGTAACCGCAGGTTATTCCATTCCTGGCCCAATTATTGCAATTGGTGTACTGGCAATGTTTATTACATTTGATAATTGGCTCGCTCCTGTATACTCTTTTATGGGGATGGGTGATTCACCTCTCATCCTAAGTCTATCTTTAATAATGTTAATTGTTGGCTATTTTATTCGTTTTATGGCGACTGGTTTTAATGCTACTGAAGTGGGATTTGAGAAAGTGGGAACAAAATATATGGAAGCTTCAAGAATGCTTGGGTTGGGTGTGACAAAAACGTTCTTTAAAGTGGACCTTCCTTTAATAAAAGGCTCTTTAATTAGTGGATTTATTTTAACGTTTGTTGAAATTTGCAAGGAATTACCATTGGCCTTGTTGTTGAGACCTTTTAATTTTGAAACATTAGCAACAAAGACCTTTCAATATGCAAACGATGAGCAAATACATGAGGCTTCTATTTCTTCGCTTCTAATAATTGTAATAAGTATTTTATCTGTAATCATTTTTCAGACAGTAGGTAAGAGGGTGAAATAATGAATTTTGTCGAAATTAAGGGTCTTACTTTTTCATTTTCTCGAAAAGAGAAACCAGTAATTAATGATTTTTCTTTTTCTGCGAATAAAGGGGAAATTGTCGGCATTTTAGGACAAAGTGGAAGTGGAAAAAGTACATTACTCCGTTTGATATCGGGACTGGAAATGCCGAAAAAAGGAACCATTAAAATTGCTGGTACTACAGTTGTAAGTGAAGGTGTATTTATTCAGCCGGAGCAAAGGGGAGTGGGGATGGTTTTTCAAGACTATGCCCTTTTCCCTCATATGACGGTAAAGGATAATATTCTTTTTGGTTTATCACGTTTACCTAGAAAAGAGCGGAAATCCCGTGTAGATGAGATGCTGCAGCTTGTTCAAATGGAGGATTTTCACAAAAGATACCCGCATGAATTAAGTGGTGGGCAGCAACAAAGGATTGCACTTGCTAGAGCGCTGGCACCAAAACCGAATTTGTTGCTAATGGATGAACCATTTAGCAATTTAGACACTGATTTAAAAGCGTCGATTCGAGAGGAACTAGGAGTGATTTTAAAAAAAGCCAACATGACTTGTATCATAGTCACACATGACCGAAATGATGTTGAGGCGATATGTAATGATAGTATTATGCTTGGCCAGTTGAATGTTCCTACTAGCTTTAATAGAGAAAAATTCAAGAATATAAAGTAGAAATGCCTCAATTCCTATATGGAATTGAGGCATTTCTATTTTGCAAGAGGTAAATAGAAAAAAATTTTTCAAATAGTAATGAATATTTCTATTATTTGTAATAAAATAAACTTTTGCGAGGGGGATATTTATGAACTTATTAAAAACTACATTATTGCATTTTAAACCATATTGGAGGAAATTGCTGTTAGCTTTGTTATTTTCACTATTAGGTGGTGCATTAACGATTGTGCCTCCGATACTGGCAGGGAAATTAGTGGACGAAGTAATTGGGGCTAGAGAGACGACCCTTTTGCTATGGCTTGTCGCCGGTGTTCTTGTCGCTTTTCTAGGGAAGTCACTATTTGAGACGTTACAGGAATATGTGCAGGTGAAAATCGGGCTCGATGTTATAACCGATATGCAGATTCGGGCCTTTAAAAAGCTCCATCGGACCCCAATGTCATTTTTTACAACGACACCTAGAGGGGATATGTTGTATCGGTTAACGCATGATGTCGAGTCTGTTCAAAACTTAAATAATACGGTTGTTCCACGTATATTACAGCAAGTGATTGGTGCAGTCGCCGCATTTACAGCAGTATTTGCGTTATACTGGCCAGCAGCCATTGTCATGTTTGCTGTATTCGCTATTTACATACTTCCATCATTTAAGCTCGGTAAAACGATGCGGAAAATGAGTGCCGTCCAACGGGATATGAGTGCAGATATGTACCAGCATCTGCAAGAAAGTATTGAAAGCACTAGGCTCGTTAGGACGTTCCAGACACAAGAAAAGGAAATTGAAACACAGCGCAAAAAACAAACAGAATGGAAAAACTACTCGATTCGTGCAGCCCTGATTGGAAAGGTAAATTGGCGCCTAGGGAATTTATTTAATATCGCAACTCCTGGCGTTGTCATGCTGGTCGGAGGCTTTTCCATATGGGAAGGGACGATTACGATTGGAACCCTGATTGCCTGTCTAAACTTTATCCCTATTATGTTTTTACCTGTCCGCTCGTTGGCTGAAAATGCGCTGACCATCCAACAGGCAATACCGGCTTTGCAGAGAATCTACGAATATTTTGATTTACCGGAAGAACATGAAGAAAATCTGCCTTCGTTTGGAAAGATAGCAGGAAAAATAGATTTAGAGAACATCTGGTTTACGTACCCTAATAGCGATAAAAAAATCCTTAAAGGCGTTTCGCTCTCAATGGAACAAGGGAACCACATTGGGATTGTTGGCACAAGTGGAGGCGGGAAAAGTACACTTATCCAAATTCTACTAGGCTTATATGAACCTGAAAAAGGGTCTGTGCTTATCGATGGAAAGAACCTTTTCTCCTACAATCGAAATAGCTTTAGACAGCAGGTAGGGGTTGTTTCCCAAGAAACATTTCTATTAAATAGTACACTTCGGAATAATCTTTTATATGGAAAGCCTAATGCTACCGATGAAGAGTTACATCGAGCAGTGGATGCAGCTGGCTTAAAAGAGCTCATCGAGTCACTGGAAGAAAAGTATGAAACGATTGTCGGCGAACGCGGTTTAAAGCTCTCCGGAGGACAAAGGCAAAGGGTGGCACTTGCTAGGGCGATTCTGCGCCAGCCGCCAGTCCTGATTTTTGATGAAGCTACTTCATCCTTAGATGGGGAAACAGAGGAAAAAGTCCAGGAATCCCTGGAACAACTAATTCCAGGAAGAACGACGATAACGATTGCTCACCGGCTTGTGACGGTCAGAAATGCAGACAAAATTCTCCTTTTAGACCAGGGGATGGTGGCGGAAGCGGGGACACATGAAGAACTTCTCTCATTAAAAGGTCAGTATTATGAATTATACAAAGCGCAATATAGCGAGTTGGAAAAGGAGATGATTGGATGAATGTAAATACTGTCTCCCAGCCAAAAAAGAATCGTGATGGTAGAAGGGTCCTCGCATTTTTAAGACCCTATAAAAAGTGGGTTTTTGCTGACTCATTTGTCATTGCGATTAGTCAGGTATTTTCAGCATTAATCCCAACCTTAGCTTTTAGCTGGCTCGTTGATACGATCATTCCGAATGAAAATCACTCTTGGTTATGGGGGTTAATGTGGCTGCTAGTCTTTTCTGCCGTCTTTGATTTAGTCATGATGGTCATTGACGAATATTTTTGCCATCAAACAGCAAAGACAGTAACCAATTGGCAAAAGCTCCGGCTGTTTAGTCATTTACAAGTGCTGCCCTATTCCTTTTACCATAACAATTCATCTGGAGAACTTTTGGCAAGAGTCTCGGATGACCCGGATACACTCCATAATTTCCTGGCGTGGGAAGGATCGACATTCATGGCAAGTGTCCAGGGGGTTATCATTTATAGTTTGGTGTTGCTATGGATTCATCCTTATTTGATGATTACGAGTGTTATTTTGGGTGTTATTTTTTACTGGGCCTCCAATTATTTGGGAGCAAGAACGAGAGCTGCTTCCGCTGACGCGAGGATGGAGGCTTCCCGCTATCTTGAAAGGCTAAGGGAATCGGTTACGGGAATTCATTTGTCACGAGTCATGGGTGTTTCTGAAAATGAAGTGGAAAGTGTTATTGCCATCCGAAATTCCTTTGTAAAGCATTCAATTAAGGAACTAAAGGCAAGAATGCAGTCTGTTGTCGTCATTGCCAGCTATAATGGATTTGCATTAGGGATAGTCTATTTTATTAGTACGTTATTAATTTGGAACGATAGTTTGACTAGCGGACAAATGCTTACCGCTGGGGGCTTAGTAACGATAGCTGCGAACGAAATGCAAAGACTCTTGCGGAATTGGCTTTCTGTTAGAAGAACAGGACCGGCACTTGATCGCTCAGATATTCTTCTCGCCTATCTGCCATCCAAGGCGGAAACAGTGGAGGGGATTCGCGGCGGTAGAGCTAGGGGGGATGTAAGCCTAAAAGAAGTAACATTTGCGTATCCAGAAAAAGAAGAGAATGTTTTGTCAGGTGTTTCTTTTGCCATTCATGCTGGGGAGAAAGTGGCCTTAGTCGGACCAAGTGGTTCTGGTAAATCAACGATTGTCGATCTGCTGTTTAAACTTTATGATACGAATAATGGTTTGATTGAAGTCGATGGCAGAGACATAACAAAGTGGGATACAGGCTGGCTTCGTTCGCAAATGGCGATCGTGACCCAAGATGTTCAATTGAGAAATGGTTCTCTTGCAGATAATTTAAGAATTGGAAAACCTAACGCCACAGAGGAAGAGTTACGAAAGGCGTTACACGATAGCGGGCTGGATGAATTGGTTGAAAGTCTGCCGGAAGGTTTGAATACAAAGGTTGGAGAAAGAGGAAGCCTGCTTTCTGGGGGACAAAAGCAGCGGTTATCGCTGGCAAGGGCTATTTTAAAAGACGCACCTATCCTTATTCTTGATGAAGCAAGTTCCGCTCTCGACCCAATTACGGAAACGCAAATCAATGATGCGGTTTTAAAAACAGGAAAAAAACAAACGATATTAATTATATCTCACCGCTTATCTACGGTACTTTCTGCAGATAAAATCATTGTTCTTGAAAATGGAACAATTGTAGAAACAGGTAGGCACGCTGATTTGCTCGAGAATAACAATGGTGTCTATGCAAGATTGTTTGGAAGAGAAGCCGAAATGGGTGAAGAAACAATTAGTAATTCTAGTATTCATGCGAGATAAATCTTGCTCATATTTTTCCAATATATGTAGATACTATCCTTGACATTAACAAGGAGGTGCTAAATGATGCCAAACGCAAAAGATTACGTACATCAAAGTATGTCTTCTGTACAAAATACAGTTAACACCCTGCAGCAAGCCCTAAGCAATGCTGAAAAACCAGAGAACAAAAACAAAATCCAACAAGCTATTAATTCGCTTAACTCCGCGCAGGACCAACTCACTGGATATCAGGATTAATTTTATATAATGGCAAGGAAGCCTGACGAGCAAAGTCAGGCTTCCTTTTTTGGCTTCATCCATAATTTCGATAAATCAACATAACCAAAATGCTTTATTTCGACGTTCATTAGATTAATGGAAAACGGTATCTGCCGTTTTGAGTAATAGAGTGGAATACAGAGAGAATTTTTTATCAAATAATCCTCTATTTTTAAATGCTGATCCATCCATTTTTCAAAGGGGATTAAATCGTAGTTTTGGATTAATTTTTGCAATCGGTCATCACTTTGTGTTAATTTACGGAGTGGTGAAACGGTGTTTTTCATAAAATTAAAATAGGAAAAGCATTGGTTCATCTCAAAAATTTCTCCATGAATAAATAAATCTGCCGCACCTTTTAAATGGTCATGATACAGGGCATCGTGAAACGAGACTTCTTCTAATTCTATACTGAGTCCAGCATCATCAAGGATGTTTTTTAACCAAAAGGATGCGTCCTTTGAATAACCAGTATACTTCATCCGTAATGGCTTTGTAAGGGTCGGTTTTGGTATGTTAGGCATCGAGTAAGTCTTCGAATAACCAATTAAACAGCCATTGGAATTTTCCGATATTCGCGCATCAATTGTTGAAATTTCTGTGCGATGTTTATCTATCAGCATATGAATGTAATCTCTTACTTCCTTTCTAGCAATATCGGTCTGACGAAAAGCATTCATCACGACGATACCAAAGCCTGAATCACTCTCCACTTCAAAGGTTCCGACTTCTTTAGATTCATGAGCGCCATAATAGACATTTCCAAATTCTCTTGAAACCTGAATAAATTCCACCGTATCCAACAGCGGACGCTCACCGTAATAATGTTTAAAAGCATGTAAAATCGTTTTTTCTTCCGTATCTTTTTCCAAATAAAAGCTGCCTGTTCCGATAATTGATCCGTTTGTTGTTTCCTTATAAATACTCGCGGAGATCATACTAAGAAGCGGTAAAATATAGGTACAGCCATGTGGAAATTCAAGTTCTACGATTAGTGGTGCAGGAGAAGATATTCTGTTAATAGGTTTCCAGAGTTCAGCATAGATTTCATCCTGCTTCATACGCAAAAAAGTTTGAACGACGTCCTCCGACTTTAAAATTGAACCATCATGAAAGGTAACATCTTTTCTTAGATACAAGGTTAACCGCTTATCGTTTACTTCCCAGCTATGTGCAAGTTCAGGCATGACTGTATTATCTTCCTTCAATGCAACAACCCTGTTATATAAGTTTGCTATTAAGTTTGCGCTATGGACGTCCGCAGCCTTTAATGGGTGATATGTTAAGAAACGGTAAAATCTCGGAATAATTAACCGGTCCTGCCCTTCTTGATGAAACCCAAATTTGGATTGAAACTTGGTCATTAACCGCTGTTTGGTTTCCGCTGACCATTTATATAATAGTAGTTTACTAACTTGTTCAATGGAGTATTTTTCTAAATGAGATAAAAATTGTTGTTCATACTCTGTTTCCACTTCCTTAATCCAGCACAGTTTAGAATCATTTCCTCTGCCTCTTCCAGCCTGAAAGTTCAGCCAGCCTTCTTCCTGCCATTGATTCAGTTTCCGGCGGGTTTGCTTTGTACTAAGAGCTAATTTTTCTGCCAGCTGTTTAACTTTAACCTCCCCAGAAGAGGTTGTATTCCATAATGCTAATAAATAGTGGTCCATCTGCTCATTCCCCTTTAAAAGTAGACATATTTTTGAAAATTGGTCATTTTTTTATTATTACGTCTAGTTTACTATAGATAGTATGAAAGGTGTTGTTAAATATGGCATGGAAAGACTATCCTCAAAATATTAAGGTTCGACTGATCACCTCGTTTTTTAGCCGGGCGATTTTCAGCTCTGTCATGCCGTTTATGGCGCTCTTTTTTGCACAGCACAAAGGTGCGGTTTGGGCAGGTATTTTCTTAGCGATTACGGTAATAATAGGCTTTTTTATTAACTTTATCGGTGGCTATATTTCAGACCGCTTTCCTCGGAAAAAGATTATTATTCTTTCATCAGCGGCAAGTGCGCTTATGTTTGCTCTTATGACTGTAAGCTTATTGCCTGACCAAAAATGGATTGTATTATTTGCCATCAGTTATGTAGTATTCACGATAACGAGCAGTCTAGGAAGGCCCGCGATTCATGCCGTGATTATCGACTCCACCACACCGGAAAATCGCAAGAGTGTCTATGCACTTGAATATTGGTTTACTAATTTATCGATGGCAATCGGTGCAGCTTTAGGTGGACTTTTGTATGTGAACCATCAAATAGAACTTTTCATTGCGTTAACGATTGTTTCTATTAGCTTGCCAATCGCCTATGGCATATGGCTGCAAGATACACGTGTTAAGCTATTGGAAAAAAAGCATGAAAACCTTTTTGTGGATCTCATTCAAAACTACAAAGTCGCATTTCAAGATAAACCATTCGTCATGGCAGTTGCTGGGTCAATGTTTATTTTTGCGGCCGAATTTTCACTAAATAGTTATATCGGAGTACGATTAGCAGAGGAATTCAAATCGGTATTTGTTGGGAATTTTGAAATCGCAGGGGTAAGGATGTTGAGTTTTCTAAATATCGAAAATATGCTGATGGTAGTAGCGCTTACCTTTTTTATTACAAAAATAACGGATAAATTCTCAAAACGGAAGATGCTTTTGCTAGGATTATTGCTATATAGTGCAGGATACACGATTGTCACTTCGGCGAATATTTGGTATGTTCTTGTTTTATTTAATGCGCTGGCCACTATTGGAGAGCTGATTTACTCTCCAATTATGAATGCAGAAAAAGCAAATATGATGCCGGAGGACAAGCGTGGCTCCTACTCGGCCTTTTCTAACTTAAGCTTTAGCGGCGCAGATTTAATCGCACGTGGTGCGATCATATTGGGGGCTTTTTTGGTACCAACCATGATGTCTGTTTTCGTAGGGATTATTTTAATGGCTGGGACATTCCTGCTATATAGTGGACTTTTTGTTGCAAATAAAATTCGTGTACAAAAGAATATTTCAGCATGACGCAGTAGGTGTCGAAAATTGTAGAACCTGATTATTTAGTAAAGGATTATTGGGTCCAAGGTCAAGATCATATGATTTGGAAACGATCAACGAAGGGAGTCTATTAAATAGGCTCCTTTTTATTATTATTTTTTTTAGCTATTGAGTTCGATAATGTTATAGTGTTATAATGTGGTATCGTGATAATGTGGTAACGCACTAAAGTGAATTTAAATTTAATTAAAGGTGGTACATAAAATGAAAAAACGATTAGCTATTATGATTCTTATTTTAACTTCTGTGTTTGCGATCGTAACTGGATGCTCAAATTCTGCTGGAAAAGAAGAAAATACTCTAGTTATCGGTATCGATGATAAATTTGCCCCAATGGGATTCCGTGATAAGGATAACAATATCGTTGGATTTGATATTGATTTTGCTAAGGCGGCTGCGAAAAAGATGGGGACCGAGGCTAAATTCCAGCCAATTGACTGGAAAACAAAAGAAGCAGAGCTTAGCAGCGGACGAATTGACTTAATCTGGAACGGATATACGATCACAGATGAACGAAAAGAGAAAGTCCTTTTCACAAAACCATATCTTAAAAATGCACAGGTCCTTGTTACCCTGGCTGATTCTAAGATTTCCAAGCTAGATGATTTAGAAGGGAAAGTAGTGGGACTTCAGTCACTTTCTTCAGCATCCGACGCCCTGGATGCTTCGCCAGTAAAAGGAAAACTTAAGACCGTCACTGAATTTGCTGACAATGTACAAGCCTTAACAGACTTAAAGAGTGGGCGTTTGGATGCTGTGGTGATTGATGAGGTTGTTATCAATTATTATATGGCGAAAGAGGAAGGTACATTTAAGGTGCTTGATGAATCGCTTGCTCCAGAGGAATACGGAATTGGCGTGAAAAAGGGAAATGAAGCGTTGCTTGAAAAACTCCAAAAGGCACTTGATGAAATGAATGAGGACGGAACAGCTGCTAGTATTTCCGATAAGTGGTTTGGAGAGAATAAAGTACTAAAGTAGTATAGTCTGGAAATAGGGTGAAACAGGATTTCCTTGGGGAAACCTGTTTTGTTTTTGGAGGAGTTTACCATGTCATTGGAATATTTTAAGTCGATTGTTATGCCTATGCTTGAAGGCGCCCAGATGACCATTCTATTGTTTTTCATTGCGATAATTGTCTCTATTCCACTTGGTTTTTTACTAACACTAGCTGTTAAAAGCAGCGTAAAGCCTGTATCCTTACTAGCACAGGGCTATATTTACGTGATGAGAGGAACTCCGCTATTACTGCAATTACTATTAATTTGCTTCGGCCTTCCTATGCTGCCAGTTGTCGGAGAATATTTAGTCTTAGATCGATTCGTTGCAGCTTGTTTAGGGTTTATATTAAATTACGCAGCTTACTTTGCTGAAATATTCCGCGGCGGTCTCCTGGCGATTGATAAAGGGCAATATGAAGCCTCACAGGTTCTTGGGTTGAGTAAGTGGCAGACAACTACAAGGATCATTTTACCGCAAATGTTTCGGGTCACTCTTCCCGCTCTTGCCAATGAATCGGTGACACTTGTCAAGGACACGGCCTTGCTCTATGCCGTTGCAGTACCGGAACTCCTACACTATGCTCAAACAGCTGTTAACCGAGACTTTACGATTGTGCCATTTTTCGTTGCCGGTGTGATTTATCTGATTATGACACTCTTTTTAACATTTGTTTTCAAAGGAATTGAACGAAGATACAAATTTGAATAAAAAGGATTGGTAAATGTGGCTATCATTGAGGTTTCCAACCTGAAGAAATCGTTTGGCAAGCTGGAAGTACTAAAACAGATAACCTTTGATGTTAATAAAAATGATGTAATCGCAGTAATTGGTCCATCTGGATCGGGGAAAAGTACCATGCTTCGCAGTTTAGTCCATTTAGAGGAAATAAATGCAGGAAGCATTACGATTTCTGGTGAAGCTTTTGTTAAGGATGGAGTTTACGCGAATCCACAGGAAATCAAAAAGATTACTTCAAAAATGGGTATGGTCTTCCAGCATTTTAATTTATTCCCGCACCTGACGGTTAAAGAAAATTTAGAACTGCCTCCTAGATTGGTAAAGAACGAGCCGATTGCATCGATCCAGCAAAGAAGTACGGAACTATTGAGAAAGGTTGGGCTTACAGAGAGAGCGGATGCTTACCCTGCCAATTTATCAGGCGGTCAAAAACAACGGGTAGCTATTGCTAGAGCGTTGATGATGAACCCTGAAATTCTTTTGTTTGATGAACCTACTTCTGCACTTGACCCTGAATTGACTGGTGAAGTCCTTGAGGTAATCAAGGCACTTGCCGAAGAGCAAATGACGATGATGGTTGTGACACATGAAATGGGCTTTGCAAGGGAAGTGGCAAACCGGGTTATTTTCATGGATAACGGAGAAATTATTGAATCCGGAAACCCTGCAGAATTGTTTACAAATCCTCGGAACGAACGGACAAAAGCGTTCCTAAGCAGAAGCTTGAAATAAGTAGAATTCAAAAAGGATACAGTCATTAAACGGCTGTATCCTTTTTGTATGTGAAATTAATTTCCATATTCTCCACTATCATGACTTATCTGCCAGTGAATACCGAATTTATCTGTTATCTGGCCATAGAGTTTAGCCCAAAAGGTTTCTTGGAGCTCCATCGTAACAGTGCCGCCTTCTTTTAATTGATCATACCAAGATTGAATATCATCCAAATTTTGGCTGACTAAGGCAAGTGTTACGTTGTTTCCTTCGACAAATGGCGAACCAGGATAGTTGTCAGAAAACATAATAGTACTTCCGTCGACGTTAAGTCTTGTATGCATCACTAAATCTTTTACTTCCTCTGGCATCTCGTAATCGGGGTGTTTCGGTCCTTCGCCAAAGGTCATGATGTTCGGTGCTTCTGTTTTAAAAACCTTTGCATAAAATTCTACTGCTTCACGGGTGTTACCATTAAAAACAAGGTAAACATTAACTGGCATTTTTCTTCACTCCTCGAAAATATCTATGTACAAATTCCATTCTAACCGATTAATTCAATAATAATCTACTTTCTTTACTTTTTTATATCAATGGATTTAAACTAAAATAGTCCAAGTAGAAAATTTGTTTCAAGATGCTATAAATCGGGAATAATAATGATGTCCAGTTTGGACTAAATAGAAAGAAGGAATAATTCTTGCCATATCGAGTAAAAGATACGATGATTTCAGAAGAAGAGATTAAACTAAGAGTGAAGGAATTAGCAGCGGAAATCGAAAGTGATTTTAATAATGAGCCAATCATGCTTATCGTTGTGCTTAAAGGGTCGTTTGTGTTCGCAGCAGACCTGATTCGTGGGATGAAAGGCGATTGTAATGTGGATTTCATTTCAGTATCCAGCTATAGTGACCAAACCGAAACAACAGGTAAAGTAAAGCTTCTTAAGGACCTTGATGCTGATATTACGAATAAAAATGTTTTGGTGGTTGAAGATATCATAGACAGCGGTCTAACACTGCATTTTTTACGGGACCATTTAAACATGCATAAACCAAAAAAAATGAAAATATGCACACTCCTGGATAAGCCTGAACGAAGGAAAGTTGAACTGCCAGTTGATTATGTCGGCTTTGTGATCCCGGATGAATTCATTGTCGGCTATGGTATTGACTATGCTCAAAAGTATAGAAACTTACCTTATATTGCGACAGTGGAGGAGTATTAGTTAGCAAATGTTGAAGGAGGCTGGATGCTTTGACTGCAAATATTTTTAAAGGAAAAGAGGAAGAAGAAAAAAATAATCTAGAAGAAATTCTGGAAAATGCAATTGAAATCGAAGAAGATTTAATGCGGACATATTTAATAACAGCTGAGCGCATTCACGATGATGCTGAACTCAAGGATCGCTTAGAAAATTTTGCAGAAGGAAATGCTAAAAGAACCAAACAGCTCATCGATGAATTAAATGAAACGAAAGAAGAAAAATAATAGAAAGCTGTGCGGATTCAATTAATCCACACAGCTTTTCAAATTGGAATATAATTAAAAGGAAAGCTGTGTTAAGTGATACTGTTGATTTTATTACCTGTTGATTTGAGCGGAAGGCACGAGACTCCTGCGGGACTAGCAGGTCAGGGTGAGACCCCGCAGTCGCGCAGCGGCGAGGAGGCTCACCGACCGCCCGCGGAAAGCGAAGTGCCTCGTGACAGGAAAAGAACGCCTGTCACTGCGGTGATTATTCAAAGAAGCTTTCCTTAGTGGAGCTCAAATCAACAGCCAAGTTTAACATAGCCAAAAGGAAAGGAGATGTGTTCAAAATGAAAAAAGGTTATATGATCATTGGAATTATTGTTGCTGTAGTTGTAATATTGGGTGTCATGTTAATGTCGAGCTATAACAATTTTGTTAACCTGGAAGAAAATGTAGACCAATCCTATGCCCAAATTGAGAATCAGCTACAAAGAAGGCTGGATTTAATCCCAAACTTAGTGAATACCGTTAAAGGGTATGCATCACATGAAAAAGAAGTGATTGCATCGATATCAGATGCACGGGCAAGATTGGCAGGAGCAAATACAGTGGAAGAAGAAGCAACTGCCAATACTGAATTAACGGGTGCACTAAGCCGATTACTTGTAGTGGTTGAAAATTATCCGAATTTAAAAGCAGACCAGCAATTTACACAATTAATGGATGAATTATCTGGAACTGAAAATAGAATTTCAGTGGCACGAAAAGATTATAATGATCAGGTCGCGGTTTATAATAAAAAAGTAAAGCAGTTTCCTGGGGCACTAATCGCAGGAATGACTGGTTTTGATCAAAAAGAATATTTTACAGCAAATCCTAAAGCGGCTGAAGCTCCACAGGTTGACTTTGGAGGCAATGGCGAATGAAACCGAAAAGGGTCTACAGCCTTCTTTTTGTATTCCTTTCTTTTTTGCTTTTACAAAGCAGTGCACTAGCAGAGACTATTAAAGTGCCAGCGCCTATCGGGGATATTTATGTACAAGATTTTGCTAAGATATTAACTGAGGATGAAATAACGGAAATAAGAAGTATGGGCAGATCAGTTGAAGATCGAACTACTGCGCAAATTTCTGTTTTAACAGTTGATACCATTGGGGAAAACACGATTGAGGAATATGCGAATGAAGCTTTTAGACAATATGGAATTGGAAATGAACAGGAAAATAATGGAGTATTGTTAGTTATAGCCGCTACAGACCGCTTAATCAAAATCGAAGTAGGCTATGGACTCGAGGGGAGGATTCCTGACGGAAAAGCTGGCCGGATTCTAGATCAATATGCCATCCCTTTCCTTCAAAATGATGAGCCAAACAAGGCGATAGTAGAAACATATAAGGTTTTGGCAAATGAAGTGTTAGCTGAATACGGTCAAGAAGGTGGGCTGTCGAGTCCTGAAAAGCAGGTTCAACCGAATACTAGTGATAAGGGGCTTGGTATACCTTCTTGGCTATTGATTATTATTGTGGTAGTGGTTGTGGTGCTTGATTTTAAATTTTTTGGAGGTACCCTCACGTATCTGTTGCTGTCTATTATTTCACGTGGCAGAGGTGGAGGCGGCGGAGGCTCTAGAGGTGGAGGCGGTGGCTCATCAGGTGGTGGCGGTGCAGGGCGAGGCTGGTAAATATTCTCAAGTGATGCAAATCAATGTAATAAGCCTTAGGTTTATGGTTTAATGGTTCAAAAGGGTTTAAACTTGGGGGTATTTTTTAATGAATAAAAATGAGGCATCTTCTATTCAGAAGGCTTTCTTAGACAAACAGAATACCTCTACCATCATAGCTGATTTAATATCACTTTTTAAAGCTAGGGTCTTGGTTGCAAATGTTCTGCCTGTGTTTACAGGGTTTTGGCTAGCTCTTTATTTTACGGAAACATCCTTTAGCACCCACTGGGGAGTTTTTTTGTTAACGATAGTAGGAAGTACAATGGTTATGGCAGGAGCACTTATCCTTAATAATTGGTATGATGTTGATATAGATACAATAATGGAGAGAACCAAAAAACGACCAACTGTAACAGGAAATATACCATTAAAAGTTGTTTTAACAATGGGGATTGTTTTTACGATCATTGGATTTATTCTTCTTCTGTTTACGACTCTTGAAGCAGCCATTTATGGATTCATTGGTTGGTTCACCTATGTATTCCTGTATACGATGTGGTCTAAAAGAAGATACACTTTTAATACACTCATTGGCAGTGTTTCAGGTGCCGTTACTCCATTAATCGGGTGGACTGCCATTGAATCAGGTTTCCATTTAATCCCGATTATATTATTTCTAATCATCTTTATTTTTCAAATGCCGCACACCTTTGCGATTGCTATGAAGAAGTGTAAAGAATATAAAGCAGCAGGTGTTGCGATGCTGCCAGTTGTCCGCGGATTTAAAATAACGAAAAGGCAAATTGTTGTCTATGTGGCATGCCTGCTTCCTTTACCTTTTTTCTTATCACCGCTGGGTACACCATTTATTGTCATTGCAACATTACTAAATATTGGCTGGTTAGTTGCCAGTATTTATGGGTTTTTTACGAAAGACGATCTAAAGTGGGCTCATGTAATTTTTCTTTATTCTGTAAATTATGTAACGATTTTGTTCGTCTTGATGATAATTGTCACATTGCCTATATAATTAGTCTGAAATAGAATTTAAGTTAGCTGTCCCTGTGTAGTGGGGGCAGCTATTTTTTTTGAAAATTCTTAGACGCATTTTATCATCGTTCATAATTTCGTCACTTTTTCTAATCTAAATAATTACTATTTTGCAATTTTAAATTTTAATTCTACAAGGCTTGAAAAAGTTGATTTTAGTTTATTGGCGGCTCGTTAAATAGAAGACTGAAATAAAAGTTTCGGTTGATTTTCATGTTATTCCGTTCTCAATTATGTGATTCAGTTCACTTCAGTGAGAATGCTTCGCAATTATTATATAAGTAAGAACAAATTAAGGGGGTAGATGTTTCAATGGGAGCTACAAAAGATAATTCCAATAAAAAAGAGAGTAAGGAAGTCGAAGCACCATTAAAGGGAACTTGGATTTCCGTAACCGTGGTTGGAGTCGTTATTGTTGCAACTTATGCAGTACTATATGGACTATATATGGCAAGATTTTAAGGGGGGATAAAGATGAAAATGCACTTAGATGAAAAAATCTGGCTTACGATAAGTTTTGGAATCATTATGGGATTCATGCTAATTACTGGATACCAAGCATTTGCCTTGGGAATGGGACCGCCAAGTAATATGGAAACGATTGACCCGCAGAAGGTGGATCAAACAGCACCATTCGATCACCCTGGTATAAAAGAAATAGGCGACAATGAATATGAAGTCGTCATGACGTTACAAGCGTTTGGTTTCACTCCAAACAAGATTGAAATCCCTGCTGGAGCAAAGGTTACGTTCATCTTAACGTCAAAAGATGTCGTTCACGGATTTGAAGTTGCTGGAACAAATATCAATGCAATGGTTATGCCAGGTCATATTCAAAAAATTACACAAACATTTGCTAATGCAGGAAATTATTTAGTTATCTGTAATGAATATTGTGGTGCTGGTCACCAAGTAATGAGCACAACGATTACGGTAAAATAAGGGGGGATAATAGATGAAAATGGAAGCAGATTTAAAAACAGGTTTCAAAGATAAAGCGAATAAACTGCTAGGATTTTACCCAGAGGATGCAAAATTATCGAAATCATATATAGCTGTTGCATTTATCGCATTACTAGTTGGTGGATTTTTAGGATTATTACAAGGATTAAATAGAGCAGGATTGTTAGAATTGCCAACTTGGTTTAATTATTACCAAGTACTAACGGCACATGGATTATTGCTAATCCTCGTGTTAACAGCCTTCTTTACCATTGGATACTTTTATGCAGCACTTTCACATAATTTAGGGGGACTTCTTCCAAAAGTAAGAAAGCTCGCTTGGGTAGGTTTCTTTGTGAAGTTGGTCGGGTTTGTTTTAGCCATCATTCCAATCTTAATGAATGAAGCATCGGTTATGTACACCTTCTATCCGCCGATGGCTGCACATCCAGTATTCTATATTGGTTTAGCATTAATCGTAGTTGGTGTTTGGTTGTGCTGTATTGGAGCATTTATCCAAGTAGCGAATTGGAGAAAAAATCATAAAGGGCAACATGTTCCAATCCTATCTTACTTTGCAACTGGTGTATTCGTTCTATTATTTTTCGCTCTAATGTTCGTAGCAGTTGAAGTATTATTTATGATTCTTCCATGGGTATTTGGCTGGGTCGACACAATCAATGTAATGGTCGCTCGTACACTGTTCTGGGCTTTTGGACACACATTGGTTAATATCTGGTATTTAACAGCTGTTTCTGCCTGGTACGTAGTGGTACCAAAAGTGATCGGCGGTAAGCGCTGGAGTGATACATTAACACGTGTGGTTATTATCGCTTTAGTCATTATGAACATCACTGGTGGATTCCATCACCAAATCATTGACCCGGGTATTAATGCAGTCGTTAAATTTATGCACGTATTTATGAGTTTGGCCATTGGCTTCCCATCACTTATGACAGCATTTGCACTATTCGCCGTATTTGAGCGTACGGCTAGAAGAAAAGGCGGAAAAGGATTAATCGGCTGGTATAAGAAAATGCCTTGGGGCGATGTTCGTTTCCTAGCACCATTTATTGCAATGCTTGCCTTTATTCCTGCTGGTGCAGGTGGTATTGTTCAAAGTACCAATCAACTCAACCAAGTCGTCCATAATACCATGTGGGTGGTTGGACATTTCCACTTAACATTAGGTATGTCAGTCGTAATGACATTTTTTGGAATTAGTTATTGGTTGGTTCCTTATATTTCAAATCGCGTATTAACACCACAAATCAATCGATTAGGTGTTATCCAAACATGGATTTGGACAGTTGGTATGATCTGTATGTCTGGTGCTATGCACTACGTTGGATTACTTGGTTCACCAAGAAGAACCTCTTACACAACTTATGGCGATCATGCAACAGCATTAGGCTGGGACCCATATTTGATGTTATTAGCAGTTGGCGGTACGTTGTTAATTATCGGTGTTATTCTTCAAGTGTACGCCGTATTCAATATGATGTTCTTTGCACCAAAAGGTGATACAGAATTCCCAATTGCCGAAGAAGAAGAGAACGCATCAAAAACTCCTTATTGGACAGAGCGTTGGGGTATATGGATTGTTATCATGTTAATCGTAGTAGCAATGGCATATGTAATCCCGCTTACAGAATTTATCGTAAATGCACCTCCAGGATCACCACCATTTAAAACTTGGTGATTTGACGAAAGGAGATAGCTCAAAGTGCTTGGGCTATCTTTTTATTCTACTAAAACAAATTTGGAAGTGATCACTATGATCAAGAATAGGTATACGAAAATCTCATTTTTTCTTGTAATAGTATTTGGAATTGGATTGTTTTATATCGGAACCGATGGATTCACGGCATTTACTGCTGAAACTGCCAGAGTACAGCAGCTAAAAGAGGATCAACCTAATTTCCCTGAAGTTACCCTTGAGGACAGTATGGGAAAAAAATATTCTATAACTGAATTTGAAGATAAATATGTATTTATTACATTTCTCTATACATCCTGTACCACTGTTTGTCCCGAATTAGAATATAACATGAAGCAAGTGTACGATAAACTGCCGAGTGGAGTTAAAGGTGAAGAAATTGTTTTTCTAAGCATAAGCTTCGATCCTGAAAGAGATACACCGGCTGTTTTAAACAAATACAAAGACTTTTTTAAAAGCGATGGTGAAACCTGGCGGATGGCCAGGATTCCAAACCAGGATGAGTTAGATTCTTTATTAAAAGCATTTGGGGTCATTGTAATCCCAGATGATAACGGAAATTTTGCCCATAATTCTGCTTTTTATTTAGTAGATAAAAAAGGTAGACTGGCTGATGTAATGGACTATAAAAAAATCGATGAAGCTGCTCAAAAGGTTGCTAAAATCTTAGAAAACAAAGGGGAGGAATAGACTATGAATCAGTCATTTTATGGCTTACTTTTATTCATTTTCTTAGTTATTCCCCCTGTTGCAGATTTCATGGAATCCTTAATGGTCATTCATATGCATATGCAAATGCCGATGCTGGTGATTTCAGGGTTCTTAATGGCAAAATTTTTTCAAACCAAATTTCCGGGATTTTTTGAGAAGTGGAATCGTAATGGGGTTCCAGGAATTACATTATTTGTCATCATCATGGTATACTGGATGTTACCGCGATCAATGGATGAAGCATTAACTTCTCAGATTGTAGAAGGATTTAAATTTATCAGTATACCATTTTTAGCTGGAATACCTTTAAGGGACAGTTGGAAAAAACTCAAACCTGTTGGGAAAAATGCGATTATTATTAGTTTTACCATTCTATTTATTGGCTTGGGATGGTTATATATTTGGTCACCTGTACAATTATGTAATAACTATCTAGTAATAGAACAAGTAACACTTGGATGGGCATTTTTACTGACTGCAATCGGTATGATCGTCTATTTGGGCTATAACTTTTTTATTGACCCTTCGGCTTATGAATGAGAGGGCAGGCAGGAGATTATAAATGAGAGTACTTAATTACGATGAATTGTTGAACATAAAAACTGGCGGAGACCATAGGGGATATAATAAGTCTTTCCATTATCACCGGTATGAGGCCACTCCCTATAGTGCACTTGAACTACTATTTGCTCGTTATCAATTGACTAGCAGCGATCATATTGTTGATTTTGGCTGTGGAAAAGGAAGATTAAACTTCTACATTCATCGCTTCTTCCAAGCTTCTGTTGCCGGAGTAGAGATGAACGAGACTCTCTATCAGGAAGCAATTGAAAACCAGAATAGTTATGTAAAGAAATATAAAAATGGCAAGGACAAAATTCAATTTCACTGCTGCTTAGCAGAAAAATATGAAATTACTCCTTTAGATAATCGTTTTTATTTTTTTAACCCATTTACAATCCCGATCTTTTGGAAAGTCATTGATCATATTTTAGCTTCGGTAGAAAATTTCAAACGAGAAGTAGACGTAATACTATATTATCCATCTGAAGATTATATCTATTTTTTAGAAAACCATACCGTCTTTGAACTAATCGAGGAAATTCAGCTTCCCGGTTTATACGAACATAATCCCAATGAACGATTTTTAATTTATCGGCTGGCTTATTAAGAAAGCCCTCAATGTCTAATATGACAATTGAGGGCTTTTATGATTAAATAACTTGATAACTGCCTTTTCAAGGCTGGCATTCGTCTTTTTCTGAAGCCATTTATCAGGAATCACAAAATAGCTGCAATGACTGCCTTTTAAGTAGCGATAAATAATTTGTGCTTGATCGATTTCATCTTTGCTCACTTCACGGTTGGGAGAGAGGGCATCCTGCTTAAAATAATTCTTAATTCGAGTAGCATGTTCTTCGACTGCTACATTCTCTGGGGTGAATTTTTCACTAAAAAGGATTTGGTTTCGTTTTATGAGAAATAGCTTGTAGGTTTCCTCACTTAAATTTTCAAGAACTACGATGTTTTTATTCTTCTCTGTAAAATCAAGGACCTTACCTTTTTTAATCAAAAAGGAAATCGCCTCAATCCTATCCCGATACTTTGCAGCGGTCTCGAAATCAAAATTTTCAGAAGCAGCTGCCATTCGCTTCTTCATTTCTTCGAGAATGCTCATATCCCCGCCTGAAAGTAAGGAGATGATGTTGTCTAGTATTTTATTATACTCCTTAATTGCAGGACCGCCTCGACACATGCCCATACACAAACCTAAGGAATAGTTTAAGCAAGGAGAATTGCTTTTCTTGTTGGTGCTACAAAGTATATTAAAGGATTCTTTGATTCCAAAAATCGCTTGTTCAACTCTATTCTTACTTGGATATGGACCAAAATAAATCCTTCCATCCCGTTCATGTTTGGTACTTGTTATTTCAAAGGTTCGAAATGATTGATTCATTTCAAAGACGATATAATTGTAGGCTTGTGGGCTTTTCATCATTTTATTAAATAATGGTTTTCTTTCCCTGATTAATTTACATTCCAGCATAAATGCCTCAAATTCGGTATCGGTCAAAATGTAATCAAAATCCTTTATATTGTGAACAAGCTTGATAATCTTTTGAGGATGGTTCTTGGACTGTTGAAAGTAGGATTGAACTCGCCGCTTCAGATTTTTGGCTTTTCCTACGTAAATAATCAAACCTTGGGAATCTTTCATTAAATAAACCCCTGGGGTGGAGGGAAGCGAACGTACCTTTTCTTTTAGCAAAATAATGATCACTCCCTTCCTCCACTTATTTTATCATAAAAATAAACCAGATTGATTGCAACCAATCTGGTTAAAACCTATGATGGTGATTTGGAATATAAGGTAATCAGCAGCAGTAGCATGACAATATCCAATCTTGCTTTGAAAGCAAATGATAAAATTCCACTATTTAGCAGTGGCAGCTTTGTTAGTAAGATGGCTGCAATCATGATTCCAATTAAGGGGATGACTGCATGTTTTACATTGCGATTTAGCAATATGAGTATCCCACAGATTATTTCCAAAAAAGCTGTAACATGCAGCAGCATATCTGGAAAAGGCAGACCTAAACCGATAAACACTTCTGCTAGTTCTACACTAAATAATTTCATTACACCAGATGTGATAAAGACATAGGCTACAGCAAATCGGACTAAACTGAATGTTGTTAACGAATGATTCATGTCCATTCCTCCTTTGTAATTTGTATTCAATAGGTGGGACATCCCATGAGTAAAATAAAAAAATTTAAAAAACTACGGTTAATTATTTCTTGGAAAGCAGAAAATAAACATGCCCAAAAGGGGAGGAGAGGCTCGAAGTTCGAGCTTCTCCTCTGTTGCGTAAAAGGGGAATATGACATTTGTCATGTCTTAACAATGACAGATATGGATGAAAATGAAAGAAGGGATTAAAGAAATAATGGAACCAAATCAAAAGAGTTTACGGAAACAAGTCGCAGTGTATGAAAAATCCAATTTACGAGCAAGTATTTGGCAACTGGTAAACACTCTAGTACCTTTCGTTTTATTGTGGATTCTTGCTTATCATAGTCTTTCACTATCATACATACTTACTTTGGGGATCGCAGTCATAGCAGCTGGATTTTTGGTGAGGACATTCATTATTTTTCATGATTGCTGTCATCACTCCTTTTTTAAAAATAGAAAGGCAAATATGATTCTAGGAACGATAACGGGTATTTTAACGGTTTTCCCCTACCATCAATGGCAGCATGATCATTCAATCCATCACGCTACGAGTAGTAATTTGGATAAGCGAGGAACAGGAGATATCTGGGTCCTCACAGTAGATGAATACTTAGCAGCTTCAACATGGAAAAGATTGAAATATCGGATGTATCGGAATCCACTCGTTATGTTTGGACTTGGACCGATTTACGTTTTTTTGCTTAAAAACCGTTTTAATCGAAAAGGTGCACGATTAAATGAACGGTTGAACACGTATATAACAAATGTAGCTATAGTGACTATATCTGCTATTCTTTGTTTGACTTTAGGCTGGGAGCAATTCCTATTCGTGCAAGCCCCCATTTTTCTAATTTCAGGATCATTGGGGATATGGCTCTTTTATGTGCAGCACACCTTTGAGGATTCGTACTTTGAGGAAGATAAGCATTGGGAATATGTAAAAGCGGCGGTAGAAGGCAGTTCCTTTTATAAGCTTCCAAAGATCTTGCAATGGTTGACAGGAAATATTGGCTACCATCATGTTCACCATTTAAGTCCAAGGGTCCCTAATTATAAGCTTGAAGCGGTACATAATCATATACCCCCTTTGCAAAATGTTCCAACGATTTCGTTAGCAACAAGCATAAGTTCGCTTAAATTTCGGCTTTGGGATGAGCAGACGAAGAAGTTTGTTGGTTTTAAAGAAATAAAGGCCCTTGTAAAAAAACAAAAAGAGTACTTTAGACCAGAGAAAGCGTAGAAACGACAAGCCCACTAAAAAAGGGCTTGTCGTTATTTCTGTACTAAATGAAGGTAGTGTTCGAATACATAGTAGTAAATGAAGAAAAAGGGCAATTGTGGTAAGATTAAGTTAATTAACTATTTTATGCTGAAAATGAGGTTCTTTTATGTTGAAAAGGTATATAACCTTCCAAAAAAATAGTGGTATATCGCCCTATATTTGGACTGTTCTTTGCATATTGCCATTCTATTTTATTTTCCAGACGGCCTCGCCTATTAAAATCGTCGTCGGAATTATCCTTACGATTCTCTTTTTTATTTTCTATCGAATTGCATTTATTTCGAAAGGGTGGCCAGTATATCTCTGGACCTTCATCTTAATCGGTATTTCTATTACATCAACAAGCCTTTTCAGCTATGTTTATTTTGCCTTTTTCCTTTCTTATTTTATCGGCAATATCAAGGATAGGGTAACGTTTTTAACCTTATATTTTATTCATTTGATTAGTACCTCTGCTTCTATTAACTTTAGCATTGTTCAGCAGGATGAATTTTTTCTTAAACAATTGCCATTTGTCATCATCATTTGGATAAGTGTCATTTTGCTTCCCTTTAATATTCATAATAAGAATGAAATGGGGCAGCTGGAGGAGAAACTTGAGGACGCCAATAAGCGAATTTCCGAGTTGGTAAAGTTAGAGGAGAGACAGAGAATTGCTCGTGATCTTCATGATACATTAGGTCAAAAACTATCCCTTATTGGATTAAAAAGTGATTTGGCAAGAAGATTAATTACAAAAGATCCCGATCAGGCGCGAAATGAATTAAAAGATGTACAGCAAACAGCACGGACGGCGTTAAGTGAAGTAAGAAAAATGGTGTCGTCAATGCGTGGGATTCGTTTAAAGGACGAAATTGTCCGTGTGAAACAAATATTGAAAGCCGCAGAAATCACCTTCGAGGGAAACCAAGATATTTCAATTAAAAGTGTTCCTTTATTAACAGAGAACATTCTCAGTATGTGCTTGAAAGAGGCAGTGAATAATGTTGTTAAACATAGTGGTGCCAGCTCTTGCTCAATCTCAATTGAGCAATCGTGGAAGGAACTGGTGATGACCATTCATGATAATGGTGTATTTAAAAGTAATGGTGATAAAGAAACAAAGGGCAGCGGTCTTTTAGGAATGAGGGAACGCCTTGAGTTTATAAATGGCAGCTTAGAGCTTCTGACAAAAGAAGGTACAACTTTAGTAATCAGAGTACCCAATGATGTAAAGCCATCAAATAAAGAGGAGGCGTAAAAATGATTAAAATTGTAATAGCAGAAGACCAGCAAATGTTGTTGGGCGCCTTCGGTTCCCTGCTAAATTTGGAAGAGGACATGGAAGTAGTGGGGAAGGCTTCGAATGGGGAGGAAGCTGTTGCATTGGTCCAGAAGCATCAGCCGGATATTTGTATCATGGATATTGAAATGCCAGGAAAGACAGGCCTTGAAGCGGCAGAAGAGTTAAAAGGGTTAAATTGCAAAGTAATTATCTTAACAACATTTGCCCGAACTGGTTATTTTCAGCGTGCCCTAAAAGCAGGAGTGCGAGGCTATTTGTTAAAGGACAGTCCAAGTGAAGAGCTAGCAAGCTCCATCCGTCGTGTGATGGAAGGAAAACGCATTTACGCACCCGAACTTATGGACGATGTCTACAGCGAGGAAAATCCACTTACCGACCGCGAAAAAGAAGTACTTGAACTTGTCGCAGATGGAAAAAACACGCAAGAAATCGCAGAACAACTCAGCATCAAAACAGGAACCGTCCGTAACTACATCTCAACCATACTAGACAAACTAGACGTAAAAAATCGAATCGAAGCCATCAAACAATCCAAAGAAAAAGGCTGGTTCAAATGAAGCGGTGACAGGCACCACTCGTGGACAGTGTCCACCCCATATGGACACTTTTTCAAATATTTGAAGCAGGATGAGGGTCCTGTTTTTTTTTGGTTGGGTGCTTATGTCATAATTAGACTGAATATTATGAATAATTATAACGATAAAGGGAGTGAGCTTAGGATGAGATTAACTTCGCATGAAACGGGGACCAGGGGTAAGAATACTTATAGTTTCGACGAATTTGTTTTGAGACGTGAGAATTTGGATTGGTATGGAGATGATCCATTTTTGCAGCAGGCTGTGAGGAAATATACTGGTGCACAGTTTGAAGAAGTCCATGAGAAAATCCAAGCTTTTTCACCAAGGGTATCTTCGAAATGGAATCAATTAGCCGAACGAAATGCCAGACCCGAGGCTCGTCCTTATATGCTTCATTATGACGCTTTTAATCACAGAATTGATCGTATTGTCCGGCCGCTTGAGGTACATCAGTTAGAGAGCGAAGTATTTGGTGAAGGGCTTTTTTCGAGTAAGATGCCGCCATGGGAAAGCTTTGTTAAACGAATGTTGACACACCAAATCGGTGAAGGCGGAGTGACTTGTCCATTGACCTGTACGCATGGATTAATTGCACTTCTAGACCAATTCCCTAATCATGAAATACCAGAACTCCAAGAAATTTTACTACATACAAAAGAAGGCCTAAACGGTGAATTTGCGATTGGTGCTCAATTTATGAGTGAGATTCAAGGCGGTTCAGACCTGCCGGCAAATCTTCTAGAGGCAGTACCCGAGGGTAAATATTACCGCTTATACGGAAATAAGTTTTTCTGTTCTCTGCCCACGCTGATTATTCAGTGGTAACAGCAAAAATTACCGGTTCAAACAAAGTATCGACCTTTATTGTTCCGGCATGGCTCCCGGGAGATAAAGAGAAGGAATAGCGAAACAGCTATGACATCAACCGGATAAAATGGAAGCTTGGAACGTCCGAATTACCAACTGCCGAAATTCAATATAACGGGGCACTCGCCTATCCTATCGGTCCTAAGGATAAAGGAATTGCTGTCGCAGTCGGGATTGTTCTAACATTATCCAGACTGGAAATTGGAATTGCATGTGCAGGTTTCATGCTCCGTGCTTCAAGAGAGGCAAACCTATATGGTGACTTCCGAACCGTTTTTGGTAAAAAAGTTAAGGATTTCCCACTGACTGCTAGTAAACTGAGAAAAATTGAGTATGCTGCCAAACGGACGACTGCTGGTGCTTTTAAAATTTATGATCTCTTTTTACGCTTGGAGAAGCCTTTAAATCCAGGAATTAATTCAGACCATCCTATAGAAGTACGAAAGCAGCTATTTAACTTACGAGAACTCGTATTATTCCAAAAAATATGTGCGACAAATGAGGGAGCGGAAGTGCTTCGAGATGCGATTTCAGTCCTTGCTGGTCACGGGGTAATGGAGGAGTTCTCTGCTCTGCCAAGGATTTTCCGTGATGTTGTCGTCAATGAGCAATGGGAAGGACCCCGAAATCTGTTGCTTACCCAAATTTATCGAGATCTTCATAGAGTGGCAGACTGGTATGCGCCAACTGATTTTGTTCACACTCTATTAACTGGGGCATCACAAGAAACAATTGAGCAATTTTCAAATCAACTTGAGGATTTACTTCAAAGACCAGTTCTAGGAGAAGTAAATGAGGCTTCGATGAAAGCGGCGGAGGAATGGGACACATTTTGTGATTCCTTCTTTAAAGCTTATCAGGAAGTTGCTCTAGCTGAAATAGAAAAATAAAATGGGGGCATTTCCTTGGTGGGGAACACTTTGGTAATGCCTTTTTTTATTTATAGGCCCTGTTATTATTCATAGTTGCTTTTCGAGAAGGTATGATAATTCATAGACGGAGAATTTCCGGTTAATGTATATAGAGGAAGCTTTAGAAGCAAAAATAGGCGGAGATATTCCGACTAACTGCTCTAAATAAGACAAAATCCAAGGATTTGGATCATATAAGCGGAAAAGCTACCTTTATTTTAAAGGATATAGGGATGTTTTCCAAAATAACCGGAATTTCTCCGTTTATTTTTCAAGCGCAGTGAAATCAACATCCAATTATAATAGAGCCTATTTTTATAAAAAATTGGCAAACTAGGTATTGACCTTAACGTTGCGTAAAGGTGTATCGTTTACTTATGAGGAGGTGAACGCATGGAATATACCATACAAAAGTTAGCCAGTCTCGCAGGTGTCAGCACCCGAACACTCAGGTATTATGATGAAATTGGAATTCTTAAGCCGGCAAGAATCAATTCATCAGGATATCGGATCTATGGTCAGGAGCAGGTGAATCGTCTTCAGCAAATTCTATTCTATAGAGAATTAGGAGTCGGTCTAGACCGCATCAAAGAAATTGTAACCGCAGCTTCCTTTGAGGGTGCAAAAGCACTGCGGGACCATCGTAAAAAACTCCTCGATAAAAGAGATCAACTAGATAAATTAATCGCCAATGTCGATAAAACGATAGCCGTTACGGAAGGGAGAAGTACCATGTCAAATAAAGAAAAGTTTGATGGCTTTAAGAAAAAAATGATTGAGGATAATGAGAAAAAGTATGGAAAAGAAATTCGTGAAAAATATGGCAAGGATACGGTTGAAGCGTCTAATGCAAAAGTAATGAACATGACGCAGGAACAATATGACGAGGTCACAGCTTTAGGAGAAGAGCTTCATCTTACACTTGCGGAAGCATTCAAAACAGGTAATCCTGCTGGTGAATTAGCCCAAAAAGCAGCCGATCTACACAAGCAATGGCTAACCTATTATTGGAAAGAATATAGCAAGGAAGCACATGCAGGTTTAGCGCAAATGTATGTGGACGATGAACGATTTACAGCCTACTATGATAAAGAACAGCCAGGTACAGCAGAGTTCTTAAGAGATGCCATTCATATTTATACAGGCATGAAAAATTAGCTTAAGATTCACCCGCCTGATGGTTAGGGTAAGTTTTTGCAGAGAAGATTATTACGAAGAGAAACCGGCTAAAGATAAATAAGCCGGTTTTAATTTTGAAAAAGTTTAACAAGATAATATTTAGTTACAGCAAGATATTCCCTGCTATACGATTTAGGAATGGCTATGGCTGGAGTATCAGCGGGAAGGCCTTCTAAATTTAACCCTTGATCTCGCGCAATAGACTTGGCGCGATAAAGGTGAAAATCATTTGTTACTAATAGTCCTGTACGGAGATGTTTAGGAATGAGTATTTTTGAGTATCTAATATTTTCAACCGTGTCAGTTGATTTATCTTCTAAAAGAATCCTTGACTCATCGATTCCTTGTTGCAGTAATCCTCTTTTTATGGATTCAGCCTCACTAATATCCTCGCCTGTCCCTTGTCCACCTGAAGCTATGGCAATCGTCTTCTTATTTTTCTTCATATAGCTTGCTGCAGTGTCTATACGATATTGAAGGGAGAGCGAAGGTACTTCCCCTTTAACTCGAGCCCCAAGAATAATGATATAGTCTGCATGATTAGCTACATCAATATTCGTATGTTCTCTAATCTTAAAATGTAAAAAAGCAAAGTAAATAAAGATTATCAGTATTGCCAGTCTTATATAGATAAGGATAGATTTTCGCTTTTTCATGGCACCCAACCAATTCTCAACAAATATAGTAAACCTCTTATATTCTACCATAGTTTTCCATGTTAAGAGTGAGTAAGTTAAAGCAAATTCCAAGAAGTATTACAAGTGTTCATAGATATTTCTCCTGCCAAACTATGCTAGTTTATTAGGAATTTTTGGAGACCGAAAGTTTGGTGAATTACAGGGGAACTGGGCTTCATACAAGCGATGAAGGACAAAGTCTATTAAAAATGCCGTAGAAATGTCTTTCATAACCCCGATGAAGGACAAAGCCTATTAAAAATGCCGTAGAAATGTCCTTCATAACCTCGATGAAGGACAAAGTCTATTAAAAATGCCGTGAAAATGTCCTTCATTGCAAAATTAGTGGCAATACATAAAGAATTGTCTTTCATCCCCACAATCCCAAAAAATATAGGCAATTTAAATTGAGTCCTTATACTTTTAATCGAGGTCTGCAGGCTGAAAATAGGACATGTTCTCAAAAATCCTTCTATAGCGCTATTCACCATTTTTACCCATATAAACCTAACTTTTTTGGAAGTTTAAGCTTATGCTTATGCAATTTCCTGTATACTTTTTGAATAATCATGTATCACTAATTGTAAGCGTTTACAAATAATTAACTAATAAAATTAAATAAAAACTGAAAATTAGGCAATTTTATTATTGAATAATTATTATATCGTATGTATAATAATTCAGTATAAAGAAATCGCAGGAGATGAAATGTATGAAGGCAGCGATTATTGGTGGGACTGGGTACGGAGCAATTGAATTAATTCGATTAATACAAAATCATCCTTATTTAGAGGTTGGTACGGTTGTTTCAAACTCGCAAGCAGGTTCCGATTTTAGTGACAGTTATCCACACCTGTCTAACATTGTTAATCTAACACTTGAAAAATTTAATGCTGAAAAGATAAGCAAGGAAAATGAAATTGTGTTTCTGGCAACGCCTTCGGGTGTTAGCAGCTTGTTAGCTCCTCAACTAATAGATAAGGGTATTAAAGTGATCGATCTTTCAGGAGATTTCCGGCTAAGGTCGCAAACTGAATATGAAACATGGTATAAGCATTCCGCTCCAGCAGAGGAATATTTGAGTCAGGCAACCTACGGTTTAAGTGAGATTTACGCAGAAGAAATTAAAGGTGCAACACTTATTGCCAATCCGGGATGCTACCCAACAGCAACCAGCCTAGGTTTGTTGCCAATCTTGAAAGCAAATCTTGCTGACTCAAAATCTATTATTATTGACGCCAAATCTGGCGTCTCCGGTGCAGGCAGAGGACTTTCATTAACATCGCATTATGCAGAAATAAATGAAAACCTTAAAGCCTATAAACTTGGTGCTCATCAACATATTCCGGAAATTGAGCAAGTACTTAAAGATGAGACAGGTAGTTTAATAACCATTTCTTTCACAACCCACTTAGTACCGATGAATAGAGGAATCATGATTACAGCATATGTAAATTTAACGGGGAAGATTTCGACAAGTGAGGTACATGATTTATATAGTGAATTTTACAAAGATCATCCTTTTGTACGGATTAGGCCAGAGGGGACCTACCCAGCAACAAAAGAAGTTCAAGGAAGCAACTACTGTGACATCGGCTTACATGTTGACCCACGAACCAATCGACTTACGATCATTTCAGTAATCGATAATTTAGTTAAAGGCGCAGCAGGGCAAGCAATTCAAAATGCAAACTTAATGAACAATTGGGATATCAGGACGGGTCTAGATAGTATCCCAATGTATCCATAATGATAAATTTCGAGGTAACTAGTTTAGTAACAAGGGGGAAATTAAATTGATGCCAGCCATTTCAAATAAAGAAATCATTGTACTAGAAGAAGGAAGTGTTACCCTGCCAAAAGGCTTTACAGCAGGCGGCATGCATTGCGGGATTAAAAAGAAGCGTCTTGATCTAGGGTATATCGTGTCCGAAGTTCCGGCAACAGTTGCTGGCGTTTATACAACGAATATTTTTCAAGCAGCACCACTTTTACTTACTCAAGAGAGTATAGCGAAAGAAAATAAGATTCAAGCGGTCATCGTAAACTCTGGTAACGCAAATGCATGTACTGGAGAGCAAGGATTGATGGACGCCAATGAGATGCAAAAAGGATTTGCCAATGAGTTAGGGATCAAGGAGCATCTTGTTGCTGTTACCTCTACTGGAGTAATTGGTGAACTCCTGCCGATGGAAAAGGTGAAAGCAGGAATAAGTCAAGTTCTTCAGATAAAATACGCAACAGAAGAAAATTTTAAAAATGCAATCTTAACAACGGACACTTGCATTAAGCAAGTCGCCGTTCAAATAAAAATAGATGGAAAAACAATTTCAATTGGTGGAGCAGCCAAAGGTTCAGGGATGATTCATCCAAATATGGCGACAATGCTTGGTTTTATAACAACTGACGCAAATATCGCCCACGAGGATTTGCATGGTGCACTAAAAGATATAACAAATCAGACCTTCAACATGATTACCGTTGATGGCGATACAAGTACGAACGATATGGTTTTAGTCTTGGCAAACGGGTTAGCCGGGAATGACCAGTTAACAAAAGACCATCCGGATTGGGACCTCTTCAAATCAGGCTTAAAACTAGTGAGTGAAGAGCTTGCTAAAAAAATTGCCAGAGATGGTGAAGGAGCTACGAAGCTTGTTGAAGTTCAAGTTAACGGAGCCTACAGTCATGAAGCAGCAAGAGCTGTTGGAAAATCCATCATATCTTCAAATCTTGTAAAAACAGCCATCTACGGAACTGACCCGAACTGGGGAAGAATCATTACAGCAATTGGTTATTCGGGAATAGCTGTTGAGCCTAATGCATTAGTAGTAGCAATTGGCCCTTACAAAGTTTTCGAAAATGGCTTACCTAGTCCGATTGTGGAAGAAGAAGTAAAAGAGTACTTAGAAATGGAAACAGTTAAAATTCTTGTTGAACTCAACCAAGGTAATGAAAATGCAACAGCTTGGGGCTGCGACTTAACATACGATTATGTAAAAATCAACGCTTCCTACCGCACATAAGGAGTGGCTAAAAATGAAATATATTGTCATTAAGTGTGGCGGAAGTGTGTTAGAAAATCTGCCAAAGTCCTTTTATAAAGATGTTATAGCTCTTCAACAAACAGGAGAATGGACACCGATTATTGTCCATGGCGGTGGACCTCTAATTAATAAATTGTTAAAAAGCCTAAACGTAGAAACTACCTTTGTAAATGGTTTAAGAGTCACCAATAACGAGGTATTAGATATTGTAGAAATGGTGTTAAGCGGAACGGTGAATAAACAAGTTGTACGGAACATCATAGAAGCAGGCGGAAGTTCATTTGGTGTAAGTGGAGTGGATGGCAGTTTGTTAAAAGCCATTCCAACTTCAAATGAAAGTTTAGGTTTTGTAGGAGAAGTCGTAGAAGTAAATACTTCAGTCATTGAAAGTATCGTAAATCAAGGACATATACCTATCATTTCACCAGTTGGGATTGGAGCAGATGGACAGCGGTACAACATTAACGGAGATGTTGCCGCAAGCGCCGTTGCCAAGGCACTGGGGGCGAACCTTTGCTTTATCAGCGATATTCCAGGTATCTTAGTTGAAAAAAGTGGTGAAAAATCCAAACTAGATATAGTTACCAAATCAACAGTTGAAGAACTAATTGAAAATAAAACCATCTATGGCGGGATGATCCCAAAGGTGAAAGCAGCAATCGATGGTCTCGTACACAAAATACCTGAAGTAGGTATCATCGACGGTTTTACGAAAAACAGTCTAATAGATTACGTGAACGGCAAAAATATTGGAACAAAAATTGTTTTAGATGAGGAGCTTGTAAAATGACCATAAAAACTTCTGTTTCCCCAATTTCGCCAGTAATGGCTACGTATAGCCGCTTTCCTATCACGTTGGTTAAGGGGAAAGGAAGCTATGTATGGGATGATCAAGGAAAAAAATATTTAGATTTTACTTCTGGCATTGCAACATGTAACTTGGGCCATGTACCTGATGTTGTGAAAGAGAAGGTAGAAGAACAATTGCAGAATCTGTGGCATTGCTCAAACCTGTATAATATTCCAAATCAGCAGGAGCTAGCTGCACTGCTGACAGCCAATAGCTGTGGCGATCAGGTCTTCTTTTGCAACAGCGGAGCAGAAGCAAATGAGGCGGCCATAAAGCTTGCAAGAAGATTCGCACAGAAAGTTAAAGGAACAGATTCCTTTGAAGTTATTACCTTCCAACAATCCTTTCATGGCAGAACATTGGCAACATTATCTGCGACAGGGCAGGAAAAAATCCAACAGGGTTTTGCTCCATTAGTCAAAGGGTTTAGTTACCTGCCATTTAACGATATCGAAGCACTTGAGCAGTTAAAAACTCTCCAGCCAGCAGCCATTCTACTGGAACTTGTCCAGGGGGAAGGTGGAGTCATTCCAGCAAATCCAGACTGGGTAAAGAAAATCGCTGAAATTTGCGAGAAAAATGACATCCTATTAATGGTTGATGAAATTCAAACGGGAATCGGAAGAACAGGTACACTGTTTGCCTATGAACAATACGGCATTGAGCCAGATGTCATTAGTGTAGCAAAAGGTCTTGGTTCAGGGTTTCCGATTGGTGCCATCATTGCAAAGGAAAAGGCAGCAAAAGCGTTCGAACCAGGTACGCATGGAAGTACGTTTGGCGGAAATCCATTAGCAACTGCTGCTGGAGTTGCAACTATATCCCATATCATTGAAAGCAATTTGTTACAATATGTGAATGAAATTTCAGTGCACTTAGATGAACTGTTAACAAAGTTTAAAGAAAAGTACACTTTTATAGAAGATATTAGAGGAAAAGGTCTCCTAAAAGGGATCGTAGTTGGAGATAAGGCTCCTCAAATCGTTCAAAAGGCAATTGAAAATCAACTGTTGATTTTAACAGCGGGGCCAAATGTTGTTAGACTGCTTCCGCCATTAACAGCAACGAAAGAAGAAATAAACGAATTTATACAAAAGTTGGAAAAGGCTTTCCAAAGTATATAGAGAAAGGCGCGTGAGTGTTTTGGAAAATGGTTACCTTACTTTGGAAACCGGAGAAGTATTTGAAGGAATATTAATAGGTGCGAACAAGGGCTCATTAGGAGAAGTTGTTTTTAATACAAGTATGACTGGCTACCAGGAAATCATTACAGATCCTTCCTATGCAGGCCAGCTGATTACTTTTTGTTATCCGATAATCGGTAGTTACGGAATCAATGCAATGGACGATGAATGTATTTCACCATCATTAGCTGGAGTGGTTATTGGTGATCTATGTGAAACACCAAGCCATTACCAATCGATTAATAAATTCTCTGAAAAACTTAAGCAGGCAGGAGTTCCGGGGATTGCTGGTGTGGATACTCGATTACTAGTAAAAACAATCCGCAGCCGTGGGACGGTAAAGGGTTATTTAAGTAAGACGAAGCAACAGTCTTTTTCTGAAACCAATATAACACCACTTTGGGTAGAAAAGGTCTCTACAAATAAAATTCAAAATTTTCATAACGAAGGACCTCATGTAGTCCTGCTAGATTTTGGATATAAAAAATCAATCCTCAATGCGCTTCTAGATGAGAATTGTTCGGTAACCATCGTTCCATACAACACATCTTTTGAAAAAATTAAATCCTTAAATCCGGATGGAGTGTTATTGAGTAACGGACCTGGAGACCCAATGGCATTAAAACAATGGTTTCCAGAAATCAAAAAGATTACCCAGCATTATCCAACTTTAGGAATTTGCCTTGGTCATCAATTAATTGCCCTCGCTTATGGGGCGAAAACAGAAAAACTCGCTTACGGACATCGTGGCGGCAATCATCCCGTTAAAGAATTAACAACGGGCAAAGTGAAAATTACCGCACAGAATCATGGATATGTAGTAGTCGATGAAAGTATTGACGCACAAGTATTCCAAATCACATACCGTAACGTTAATGATCGATCAATCGAAGGATTAAAACACCGTCGTTATCCAATCCAAACGGTTCAATTTCATCCTGAAGCTCACCCAGGGCCAAGCGACACGGAATATATTCTCACAGAATTTGTAAGACAGATCATGTCAGCAGGAGAGAAACAATATGCCATTAAATAAAAACCTAAGAAAAGTAGTAGTAATTGGATCAGGTCCGATTGTCATCGGGCAGGCTGCAGAATTTGACTATGCCGGAACACAAGCTTGTATCGCTCTTAAAGAAGAGGGAATACAGGTGGTTTTAATTAATAATAATCCAGCAACGATTATGACAGATGAATCCGTTGCCGATAAAGTATATATCGAACCATTAAACGTTGAAACAATAGAAAAAATCATTCAAAAAGAAAAGCCTGATGGAATTATTGGAACGTTAGGTGGTCAAACTGGTTTAAATCTTACAGTAGAACTATATGAAAAAAATATTCTCCAAAAATACAATGTAGCGCTATTAGGTACCTCTGTAGAATCGATAAAAAATGGCGAGGACCGCGACAGGTTCCGCAGTTTAATGATAAAGATTGACGAGCCAATTCCGGAATCAGCGATTATTCATACCTATGAAGAGGGGGTAGCGTTCGTCAAGGAAATAGATTTTCCCGTTATTATCCGTCCAGCCTATACACTAGGTGGACATGGTGGCGGCTTTGCCCATACTGATGAGGAACTTGAAAATGTTCTGAAGAAGGGATTAGCAGCAAGCCCGATTCATCAGGTCCTTGTGGAAAGAAGCATTAAAGGCTGGAAGGAAATTGAATATGAGGTAATAAGGGATGCAAATGACACCTGTATTATTGTTTGCAATATGGAGAATATGGACCCTGTCGGCGTTCATACAGGTGATTCGATCGTTGTCGCTCCTTCACAAACATTAAACGATGTTCAATACCAAATGCTACGTAATTCTTCTCTAAAAGTAATAAGAGAATTAGAGATTATTGGCGGCTGTAACATCCAGTTTGCTCTTAATCCAGAATCCAATCAATATTGCATTATTGAAGTTAATCCAAGGGTAAGTCGTTCATCTGCATTAGCGTCAAAGGCTACCGGTTATCCGATTGCTAGGACGGCAGCTAAATGTGCGGTTGGTTATCATTTAGATGAGATTGTGAACCCAATAACAGGTAACACATATGCATCCTTTGAACCAGCGATTGATTATATAGTGGTTAAGCTTCCACGCTTTCCATTTGACAAATTTCCTGAAGCAGACCGTACATTAGGAACACAAATGAAAGCAACCGGGGAAGTAATGGCGATAGACCGGACCTTTGAAGGGGCACTAAATAAGGCGATCCGTTCGATGGAATCAAATACATTTGGACTTTGTCTGGAATCAAATAAAAATGTAGATAATGAGGTCTTATTAGAAAAACTTGAAAGACCAAATGACCAAAGACTCTTTATGATAGCAGAAGCTTTTAGAAGAGGCATTTCTTTAGAAAAAATTAAGCAATTGACGGAAATTGATTCATGGTTTTTATATAAAATTAATTCAGTTGTAGCCTTAGAAATGGAATTAGCTTCATATAGCTGGAGTGGTGTTCCAACAGAGCTTTTAAAAACAGCGAAGCGTCACAATATTTCCGATAAGCTGCTATCGCAGATTTTCCAAATAGATGAAAAGCAAATCAGAAGGAAATGGAAAGAACTTAATTGGAAACCGGGATACAAAATGGTCGATACCTGTTCAGCAGAATTTGACGCGGTTACCCCGTATTACTATTCAACTTGGCTTGGAGCAGATGAAGTAGAGGTGACAGGCACCAAGAAAATTCTTGTACTCGGATCGGGGCCAATCAGAATTGGTCAAGGAATTGAATTTGATTACTGTTCTGTACATGCAGCAAAGGCAATTAAGAAAATGGGCTATGAAGCAGTAGTAATCAATAATAATCCAGAAACAGTTAGTACCGATTATTCTGTCGCTGACCGTCTATATTTTGAACCGTTAACCGCCGAAGACGTTCTTACCGTCATTGAAAAAGAGAAGATTGAAGGCGTGTTAATTCAATTTGGTGGACAAACAGCGATTAATTTAGCACATGATTTAGAAGAAGAGGGAGTGAAAATTCTTGGGACAACAGTTGAAAACGTCGATCGCTTTGAGGATCGGGAGGAATTTTATCAGCTGCTAGAAGATTTGAATATCCCACATATTGTAGGCAAAACCGTAAATCATAAAGATGAATTGTTTGAAGCAGCAGCAAATTTAGGCTATCCAGTGTTGGTTCGTCCATCCTATGTCATTGGCGGACAATCGATGTTTACGATTTTTTCAGAGGAAGAATTGAACTATTATATCCAGCAGCTTGAGGAAAACAACTCACAGGAAAAAATGTGGCCTTTATTAGTGGATCGCTATATGCCAGGTCTTGAATGTGAAGTAGATGCGATTAGTGATGGAACGAATGTAGTTGTCCCAGGTATTTTTGAGCATATTGAAAGAGCAGGCGTACATTCCGGAGACAGTATTAGTGTTTTTCCACCCATTTCATTAGCGAAAGAGATAAAAGAAACATTAATTGATTATGCTGAAAAAATTGCTCAATCTGCACCTATTATAGGCATCATGAATATCCAATTTGTTATTTTTCAGAACCAGGTCCTTGTTTTAGAAGTAAATCCGCGTTCTTCACGAACCGTTCCAATCATGAGTAAGGTTACAGGAATTCCGATGATTGAGTGGGCCGTAATGGTTCAATTGGGAGTATCCTTGAACTCTTTATCGAATGAAAATGGTTTATTAGCAGAGCCAAATTATTATTCAGTAAAAGCACCTGTTTTTTCAAGAAGCAAATTAAAGGGAGTCGACCATGTACTAGGACCGGAAATGAAATCAACCGGTGAAGTGTTAGGTCTAGGAGCAACCTTCCATGAAGCGCTAGAAAAGGCTTTTCCAACCACAGCTGGAGAAACAGAAAACTATCTTTTCTGCTCGATATCTGATCGGGAAAAACAAGCCAGTCTATCAATTCTTCAACAATTTGTGGATCAAAATTACAAGTTAGCGGCAACGGAAGGAACGGCAAATTTCCTTAAGAAAAATGGGATTTCAATTGAAAAGATCGTAAAAGATAACCTAGATGTAAATGAACTTTTCCGAAACAATACCATTCAGGCAGTCATTAATATACCAAACCAAGGAAGAAATAAAATAAAGTTCGGATTTTACATTCGTGAACAAGCAACTCGCTATAATGTACCTGTGTTTACCCATCTAGATACAGTGGAGGCAATGATTGACCTTCAGGCTCAATCGAGTGCACCTTCAAACGTTCGAACTGTAACAGAGTATTATCAAATTGAAGAGAGCGGTGTGGAACATGTCAAAAGTAATTAAATGGAACACGAAAGGTGTATCTGGGCAGCTACAATTTAAGGGCAAGGATTTTTTAACCTTGTCCGATTTTCAATCAGATGAAATTCTCTATCTTCTTGAGGAAGCAAAGGAACTGAAAAGCCTCCAAAAGCAAGGAAAGCCACATCCTTACTTGAGCGGAAAGGTTCTAGGGATGATTTTTGAGAAGGCTTCTACTCGTACTAGAGTTTCCTTTGAGGTAGGGATGCTCCAATTAGGAGGCCATCCAATTTTCTTGAGTTCAAGGGATATTCAGATTGGCAGAGGAGAAAGTATTTCGGATACGGCAAAAGTGTTATCACGTTATATTGATTGTATGATGATTAGAACGTTTTCGCACAACACGGTGGAAGAGCTGGCAGAGCATGCGACCGTTCCGGTTATAAATGGTTTAACCGATTTGCATCACCCGACTCAAGTGTTGGCTGATTTATTAACGATTCAAGAGCATAAAGGCAAATTGGCTGGATTAAAGATGTGCTATTTAGGGGACGGAAACAATAATATGGCTCATTCATTAATGGAAGGTGCAGCCAAGGTCGGACTGGATATTAGTATTGCAAGCCCTCCTGGCTATTTACCTGATGGGAAGATCACAGAGAAGGCGATAGAAGCCGGCAAATTAACAGGAAGCAAAATTATGATTACTCATAATCCAGTGGATGCGATCAAGGATGCTGATATTGTCGTCACAGATGTGTGGACCAGTATGGGTCAAGAGGAAGAAACGGAAAAAAGATTAAAGGATCTTGCCGACTATCAAGTAAATGCTGAACTATGCAAACATGCAAAATCAGATTATATCTTTTTGCACTGTTTACCAGCACACCGTGGGGAAGAGGTTACGGCAGAAATTATCGATGGACCGCAATCGGTTGTGTTTGACGAAGCTGAGAACCGACTTCATGCTCAAAAAGCAATTTTAAAACTTTTGCTAGAATAGTAGATTTTTTTGAATTTTATTGTATAATAATTCTATTGGTTGAATATTAATTCATGTAAATGCGAGGAGAATATAAATGGCTAAGGAAAAAATTGTTTTAGCGTATTCAGGCGGATTAGATACTTCGGTTTCAGTTAAATGGATTCAGGAGAAATATGGCTATGATGTCATAGCTTTAGGTCTAGATGTAGGTGAGGGGAAAGATCTAGAAGCAATTAAGCAAAAGGCGTTGAACGTTGGGGCTGTTAAAGCTTATATGATTGATGCAAAAGAATTATTAGCAAAGGAATATATTTTACCAGCTTTAAAGGCGAATTGTTTATATGAAGGGAAATACCCTCTATCATCTGCGCTATCCCGACCATTAATTTCAAAATTATTGGTAGAAGTGGCTGAAAAAGAAGGGGCAGCAGCTGTTGCTCATGGCTGTACAGGAAAAGGGAATGACCAGGTTCGTTTCGAGGTCTCTATTCAGGCGTTAAATCCAAGTTTAAAGGTGGTTGCACCTGTTCGTGAATGGGGCATGACTCGTGATGAAGAAATTAAGTATGCAGAGGAAAATGGTATTCCAATTCCTGTAGATTTAGACAATCCTTTCTCCATTGACGCGAATATTTGGGGACGTGCCTGTGAAGCTGGTGTCTTAGAAGATCCATGGGCAGAGGCGCCTGAAGCGGCTTTTGACTGGACAGCACCAATTGAATTAACGCCAGACCAAGCGGAATATCTGGAAATTGAATTTGAGCAAGGAGTTCCTGTTGCCTTGAATGGTGAAAAGCTGCCATTGGTACAGCTTATTGAAACCTTAAACGAACTTGGCGGTAAGAATGGTGTTGGCCGTATCGACCATATTGAAAACCGTTTAGTTGGAATTAAATCTAGAGAAGTTTATGAAAATCCTGCTGCGTTAATTTTAATTAATGCACATAAAGAATTAGAATTTTTAACACTAACGCGTGAAGTAACCCAGTTTAAAACGCAAGTGGAACAGCAAATGGCGAAAATCATCTATGAAGGACTTTGGTACTCGCCAATAAAACCAGCTCTCGATGCCTTTATTGATGAAACGCAAAAGGTAGTTACGGGTACTATTCGCGTAAAACTCCATAAAGGAAACCATACAGTGGTTGGACGTAAGTCGCCACACAGCCTTTATAATGAAGAATTGGCCACTTATTCAAAAGGTGATGCCTTCGACCATAATGCAGCGGTTGGTTTTATCAAACTATGGGGACTGCCAACAAAGGTATATTCAGAGGTAAATAATAAAGAAACGATTATGAAATAATATGGGTGCCCTCGAAACCATTTTCGAGGGCAAACTTGTTAGATTCGAGGAGGGACCATCGATGTCCAAATTATGGGGCGGACGCTTTACAAAAGAAACAAATAAATTAGTGGAAGAGTTTACAGCTTCCATTTCGTTTGATCAAAAGCTTGCAAAAGAAGATATTGCCGGCAGCATGGCACATGTTCAAATGCTTGGTGAATGCGGCATCATTCCATTAGAGGATTCGGAAAAAATTAAAGCTGGACTGCTTGAAATAAAAAAAATGGTGGACCAAGATGAGGTCGAGTTTTTAGTAGAAGATGAAGATATTCATATGAATATTGAAAAGCTATTGATTGAAAAAATTGGCCCCGTTGGCGGCAAGCTTCATACGGGCCGCAGTAGAAATGACCAGGTTGCTACCGATATGCATTTGTACTTAAGAACAAAGACAACGGAAATCATTAAGTTACTTGAGGATGTTCAAGAATCTCTGCTTGTACAGGCAAAAGAGAATGTAACCACACTAATCCCAGGTTACACGCATCTTCAGCGTGCTCAGCCGGTTTCATTCGCTCATCATGTGATGGCTTATTTTTGGATGTTTGAACGCGATAAAGAAAGACTAATTGATAGTTTAAAGCGTGTGAATTGGCTGCCGCTAGGTTCTGGTGCGTTAGCAGGGACAACCTTTCCTATCAATCGCGAACGTGTTGCAGAGATTCTAGGCTTTGAAACGATTTATCCAAATAGTATGGATGCAGTTAGTGACAGGGATTTTATTTTAGAATTCCTTTCAATTGGATCGATCATTATGACACATATTTCAAGATTTTCTGAGGAACTAGTGATTTGGTCAAGCCAAGAGTTTCAATTTGTTGAGCTTGATGACTCTTTTTGCACAGGGTCCAGCATTATGCCGCAAAAGAAGAACCCAGATGTTCCTGAGTTGTTAAGAGGAAAAACGGGCCGTACTTATGGGAACTTGATTGGCTTGCTGACGGTCCTAAAGGGGTTACCGCTTGCGTATAATAAGGATCTTCAAGAGGACAAAGAGGGAATGTTCGATACCGTAGAGACACTTGAAGGATCCCTTATGCTGTTAGCACCGATGATTGAATCGATGACGGTAAATAAAGATATTATGCGAAAAGCGATTAATAATGACTTCTCTAATGCGACGGATATAGCTGATTATTTGGTGAGAAAAGGTCTGCCATTTAGGGATGCACATGAAGTTATTGGAAAAATTGTTTTATATGCGATTCAGCAAGGAAAATTCCTGCTTGATTTAAGCTTTGCAGAATACCAAGAGTTCAGTTCGTTATTTGAAGAGGATATATATAAGGTTTTAGCACCAGAACACGTTGTTGCTGTTCGAAATAGCTTCGGGGGGACATCACCGGAACAAGTGGTAAAACAAATTGAGCTTGCCGAAGGAAAACTAAGAAAATAATCGAAAACCACCTAAGGGTGGTTTTCATTTGTATTAATACCTAAATTATTAGATAATTTCCTCATACGGATAAACTAAGAGGAGGAAAATAATGAAATTACGCGTGTCTGTTGTTCAGTATCATTTACATACGATTCATTCTTTTGAAGAATTTGCTGCACAATGTGAGCATTATATAAAAACGGCTGAAGAATTTGGTGCGGAGTTTGTTCTGTTTCCAGAGTTCTTCACGACACAGCTATTATCGATAGGAAATGGACAGGGGCAGAGCCTAACAATAAATGACCTGCCTGGCTTCACCGAGCAATACAAAAAATTATTTCAGAACTTTTCCAAACAAACCAACATGCACATCATCGCCGGTACACATGTGATTGAAAATGACGGAAAGCTTTATAATACAGCTCATTTATTTTACCCTGATGGCAGGATTGGCGAGCAGGCAAAGCTTCATATTACCCCTACAGAAGTGAACGAGTGGAACATGGAGAAAGGTGACGGCTTTCAAATTTTTGAAACAGACAAAGGGAAAATTGCCATGCTCACCTGTTATGACATTGAATTCCCTGAAATCGTCCGCATGGCAAAAGCAAAAGGTGCAGATGTGATTTTCTGTCCTTCTTGTACCGATGACCGCCATGGCTTTCATAGAGTTCGTTACACAAGCCATGCACGTGCGGTTGAGAACCAGGTTTATGTGGTCCTAACTGGTACTGTTGGGGCATTACCAACGGTTGATTTCATGCGAGCAAACTTTGGTCAGGCCGTTATTATTACGCCAAATGATATTCCATTTCCTCCTAAAGGTATTCTAGTCGAAGGGGAGTTGAACAACGATATGGTTGTTACAGCGGACCTAGATTTAGACCTATTATATGAAGTAAGAGAACGAGGATCGGTCACAACCTGGCGAGACCGTAGAACAGATTTATATCCAGATTGGGAATAAGGGAGGAGCTGTCATGTATCATAGTCAATTTTACGTTTTTGACGGGAATATGCCAGTTCCAGTAGTTGTTCGTAATTACACTTCAAAAGATTTTGACGAACTCATTCAAATTCAGTCTGAATGCTTTCCACCGCCTTTTCCTTCAGAGCTTTGGTGGAACATAGAGCAATTAACCAATCATGTCACGTATTTTCCAGAGGGGGCACTATGTATTGAGGTAGATGGTGTATTAGCTGGTTCCCTGACAGCTCTGTGTGTCAATTTTGATCCAAACCACATGGAGCATAAATGGGAGGATATAACGGACAATGGCTACATTACAAACCATAATCCAAGTGGTGACACACTCTATATTGTAGATATTAGTGTCCGACCAAGTTTCCGAAAACTGGGTCTTGGAAAACTGATGATGCAGGCAATGTATCATGTCGTGATTCAGAAAAAACTAGTACGGCTGCTTGGCGGAGGCAGAATGCCTGGCTATCAAAAGAAAGCAGATACGATGACACCCGATCAATATTTACAAGAAGTGATAACGGGAAAATTGAAAGATCCTGTGATTACCTTTTTACTCCGCTGTGGAAGGCTGCCAATCGGTATTGTAGAAAATTACCTTGATGATGTGGAATCCTGCAATTATGCTGCATTAATGGAATGGAAAAATCCATTTATAAAATAGTAAGGGAGTATTGAATAATGGAATATAAACGTATTACGAGTATTACTGATCCAAATTTTAAAAAACTTCATGACTTAATGAGAGGAATTTTCCCTCCAGAGGAAGTTTTAGAGTATGAGTTATGGAAGGAGCCTTTAGAGGATCCAAGTATCCGTGTTTTTGTTGCAATTAATGGAGATGAGGTTGTAGGGGCAACTGAGTACCGATATTACCCTGATTGGAATATAGCGATGACAGATTTCACTATTATTAGCCGACCAGGTCTTAGCCTAGGAAGGTTTTTAGCGCAAAACCGCTTAAAAGATTTGCAGCAGCTAGCTGTTAATAACGGTAAAGAACTTTTTGGTATGTTTGCTGAAATCTACGATCCATATCGTGTGGGACACGAATTTGGAGATGTAAAGGTAATGGACCCTTATGTCCGGCGCGAGGTTCTTTCTCATTTAGGCTATAAACGAATTGATTTAGACTATGTACACCCTTCTTGGGAAAATAATGGTGAAGCTGTTAAGGGACTTGATTTCTGCTTCATGCCAATGAACGATGAGCTAGATGCTATTCCTGCGTCCTTTGTGGCTGATTTTCTGTCCACCTATTACTCCATTCTTTCCAATAAGCCAAAGGAATGGTTAGATATGATAGAGGCCTTAAGGCAAAAGGAAACGATCACTTTATTACCACTATAGATGTTTCTAACACAGTCAACTTAATAAGTTCACATACTATTCATATTTCTAACGTTAATATGTTAAGAAACTGTGAAAGCCGTTGTTATTGGTTTTGAAGGAGAGTATAGTGAAGATGTAAAGGAGATAGTGATTCCATTCACAATCTCCTAGTATCGTTACCGGGTCCTATGCTGTTTTTAAGTGGCAAAATCTCTCTATAGGACTCGATAATTTAATCATTTTTTCCCCCTCTAAACTTTTAAAGAAGCAGGAATTCCTGCTTCTCTTTTTTTGATAAGAAAATGTACGTTTTTGAACTTAGAATACTGTCTAGCTCCAGCGCCCTAGCGGCTAGTGTCCTTCGCTCTCCGCCCTTCGATAAGTCAACATCGAATCGCCTCCGGCTCTTCGTGTTTCCTTTATCTTGGTTGGAGCGCTCCACAAGGAACGCTTCGGCAGCATAAGCTTCGCACGAAGGAAAAGCGTTAGCTTTTCCGAGGAGGCCATACGCCGCTGAACAGGGCGCTTACGCTTTTCTTTTATGCTGTCTATCTTTAAAAAGGGTTACTTTCTTCGTTTATTTGTAACGCGCTGGTTGGCTGCATTTGCACGTGCCATTGCCTCAAGATCTGCATGATCAGCAAATTCTGCCGAATACTCCACATCATTTCCATCAGATTTCATGTTCTTAGGTACCTGTGGAAGTGACCCTTTGTTCTTATCACGAGTTTTATGTCCTTGAGCACGACCCATTACAAAAACCCCTTTCAAAGTTAGCATTTAGGAACTTAAAATGGTTCCCTTAATTAGACTTTCCTATTTGAAAGAGTTCATGAATGGAAAAAACTCCAACTTGCCGAGCTCCAGTCACCGTTAAGCAGGCGTATTCCGCTTTTCTTATAAACGAGTTTTTTTGTCATGAAAACCGCCGGCACGGTCAGCCATTTTAAATTCGCGTTGATAGGATACTTCCTGCATACTTGTTAGTGAATATTTGCCCTTATCCTTATCTTTTTTCTTTTTTTCAGCCATTTTGCCCATTCCTTTCAACATATTTATTTGTTAATGGTTACGAAGCTTATGGTAAAAAATTAAGCACATTTTCCATTTTTACCTATATGGGAAAAAAGATACTTTTTTTAGGAAATATATTTTCAAAACATCCCGTAAAAAAGAAATATGGTAAAGTAGTGGTGAGGTGAATAAGGTGGCTATTATTACAAAAATCACCACTCAACAAAAGAATAAAGATCGCTTTAATATTTTTTTGGACAAAGGTAAAGGGGAAGAATATGCCTTTAGTGTCGATAGTAATGTCTTGATAAGATTTCAATTGAAAAAAGGTATGGCAATTGATGAATTTTCGATTTTGGAAATTCAATTGCAAGACGACATACGTAAGGCATATAATCTGGCCATTAATTATTTGGCGAGAAGAATGAGATCTGAAAAGGAAATTAGGGAGTATCTTGCAAAAAAGGAAGTGGAGGAACCTATTGCTAATGAAGTTCTCCATAAATTGGCTGCACAAAGATATACAAACGATGAGGAATTTGCTTTCTCGTTTGTAAGGACACAAAAAAATACAACAGATAAAGGTCCAGATTTAATTCGGATCGAATTAAAGGAAAAAGGGATAAATGAGGCAATAATTAAAGCTGCCATAAAGGAATATCCTTTAGAGGAACAAGTTGAAAAAGCGATCAAGGTATCAGAAAAGTTAAACAAAAAGAGTGTCAAGGAATCGCAAAGAATTGCTAAGCAAAAGGCGGAGCAATTGCTATTAAGAAAAGGATACCCGTTTGATATTATCCATTTAGCATTAAATGAAGCCGATATGGAAAAAGAAGAAGATGAAGAAATGGAAGCTATTAAGTACCAAGGCGAAAAAGCTCAGAGAAAGTATAATAAATACAGTGGTTTTGAATATATCCAAAAAATGAAAGAGGCCTTATACCGAAAAGGATTTTCAATGGATGTAATTGAAAAATACTTAGAAGAAAGTAAAAAATCATAACACCTTAAAAATAACGATACTAAAATAAAAGAAAAAACGAAAATGGGAGTGGAAAGGATGCATCAGGAGAAACGATACAGTACGATGACAGAACAGGAATTAAAACAAGAAATTGCACAGCTTTTAGAAAAGGGGAGAAAAGCCGAGCAAATGGGAATGGTTAGTGAATATGCTGTACTAGAAAGAAAAGCGACTATGGCTAGAGCATACTTGATGGATCCAACATCCTTTAAACCAGGTGAAATTTATGAACTTGAAGGTGACCCTGGTGAATATTTTAAAATCGACTACATAAATGGAGTATTTGCTTGGGGATATCGTCTTAAAGGGGATGGGAAAGAGGAAGCACTGCCAATTTCGATGTTGAAATGGTTAAAATAATTATGGACAAACCAGAGAGGAAATCTCTAGGTTTGTCCATGTGCGAGAGCAAATATTAAAAATACTCAGGTGTATCATTTGCACGCTGACCAGAAGCACGCATCCGCTCTTGGGGATGTGTGTTAATAGTGCCGTCCGCTCGTTTTGAGGCGTATTCAGCTTTGGCCCTAGGCTCTCCCTCTAACTTGTTATTATTTTGGTTCGGGAAATTTCTTGCTTTATTTCTCACCATGTTGGTACCTCCATCTAAAGGGAATGAGAAACACCGTGAATAGCAAAGTGTTGTCACACCAGTGCTTACCACGTGATGATAGTATTTGAATTTATGGTTCAGGTTATGTTATAAGAAATTGGCAATGAGGTGAGTGTATGAAGGATTACCACGAAAGATTAGTAAAATTATTACTAGAAAAAAATGAACAGATTTCTCCCAATCAGGCGCTAACATGGGTGGAGTTAATGTGGGATGATTTTGAAACTACCGCTGCGAAGGCTGGGAGGGATTACCTCGGCAGTGAAATGACGGAAAGAATTGTTAGACAGTGGATTGAAAATTATGGGGATAGGCTCCATGACTTTATAGCCAAGAATCCCAAATATCAACACTTCCTAAATCAAGATAAAAACTCGTTATAAGAAAAGCGATGACAAAAGTCATCGCTTTTCTTATAAGATAAGGATAATTTTTTTAACTTAGGTTGCTGTCCAGCTCCAGCGCCCTAGCGGCTAGTGTCCTTCGCTCTCCGCCCTACGATAAGTCAACATCGAATCACCTCCGGCTCTTCGTGTTTCCTTTATCTCGGTTGGAGCGCTCCACAAGGAACGCTTCGGCAGCATAGGCTTCGCACGTAGGAAAAGCGTTAGCTTTTACGAGGAGGCCATACGCCGCTGACCAGGGCGCTTGCGCTTTTCTTAATCTGCTGGTAATATACTTAGTTTTTTCCTTAATTTCTTTTCACTGAACACCCAGCCAGTATAAGAGCTGATTGGATTTAAATTTACATCTAGTTGTACCACCGCCACGAATGGATAGTGACCATTGCTTCGATAGCGCAGATCAATAAACCGGACTTCGTAAAAGTCATTGTACTCATCTAATTCCCAGCGGTAGACAGGGGAAAAGGATAGAAAGGCAGCTAGATTTTTATCCTTCTTTGCAGCTTCAAGAACGGGCGTCTTTGGAACTGGTATTCGTTTGAATCGATCTACTATATCGACATTCGTTCCTAAAGCTTTGCCAACAAAAAACTCACTTTCGTTCATGGCGGCAATTCTCCATTGATGAAACTTCATGGTCGGAGCAATAATGATATCTGTAGCATCAGGAATTATTTTTAAAACTTCAGCCCTTACTTTTCGCTGGACATGAAAGCGAAGGACATAATATCCAATTAATACTACAAACATCGATAAAAAAGTATAACCAGGATCAGCGCCTATGACCCATATAAGTATTGCTACTATGTGTATACCAAAGATAATCGGGTCAAAGGTATTAATTACCCCAAGTGCAACCCATTTAGATGTAAAAGGTCTAAGAGCTTGTGTACCATATGCGTTAAAAATGTCTACAAATACATGGATGAAGACTGCAGCAAATGTCCATCCCCACAGGTGTAAAAGATTTGCTTCTGGAAAAAAAGGATAAATGACCGCTAATAGGATAAGCGGCCATAATAGTACAGCCGGAATAGAATGGGTGACACCACGATGATTTCGGATATAGATAGCATTATTTCTTAACTTTAACACGGTATCAATATCGGGTATTTGTGAGCCAACAATTGTAGCAATTAATACACTGGTTGCTGTTACAGAGCTGCCAGCCACCACAGGGTCTAGAGTTGCCAGACCACCTAGAGCAATTCCCATTACAACGTGAGTTCCAGTATCCAAAAGGAAAAATCCTCCTTCAATAATTATCTAACTTAGCACCTATCAAGGCACCTCTGCTTTTCTTTTTTCTTGTCAAAATGAACAAATTGGCTTATCGTTAAAAAATGCTTATTATTATATTCCCTTATTTTGTTTAGTTTAACAGTCAGGAGGCACTTTTGAAATGGTGAATGAGCTGAAAAATATAGAAAAAATCTCAATAAAAAAATTTCAAGATGATTTAATCTCCTGGTTTAAAGCTGAACAACGAGAATTACCATGGAGAAAAGACCAGGATCCATATAAAGTTTGGGTTTCAGAAATCATGCTCCAACAAACTAGAGTCGATACGGTTATCCCTTATTTTAATCGATTTATCGAATGGTTTCCAACGATAGAAGACCTTGCAGAAGCAAATGATGATAAAGTACTAAAAGCTTGGGAAGGACTAGGTTATTATTCGCGGGTAAGAAATTTACATTCAGCCGTTAAGGAAGTAAATGAGAAATACAATGGTCAGGTACCGAATACACCAAAAGAAATTTCAAGCCTTAAAGGTGTAGGTCCTTACACGGCTGGCGCCATTTTGAGTATTGCCTATGGCATTCCTGAACCGGCTGTGGATGGCAACGTGATGAGGGTTTTATCAAGAATTCTTTCGATTTGGGAGGATATTGCCAAGCCATCTACGAGGAAGGTGTTTGAAAACGCTGTTAGGCAGCTGATCTCCCATGATGAACCTTCAGAATTTAATCAGGCATTAATGGAACTAGGTGCGTTAATCTGTACACCAACATCTCCTTCTTGTTTACTCTGCCCCGTTCGGGAGCATTGCCAAGGCTTTCATGAGGGAGTCGAGACTGACCTTCCAGTAAAGTCAAAAAAGAACTCACAAAGAACAGTAGAACTTGCGGCAGTTATTCTAAAGGACGACAGTGGAAGAATCTTAATTCATAAGCGACCTGGAAGTGGCCTATTAGCAAATTTATGGGAATTTCCAAATGTTGAGATTCATCAACCTTTTGTGCTCGAACGTGCCCAAATAGCTGACCTTTTCCACGATTCATTTGATATGGATATTCAACTAGAAAAGGGTATTGGCCAAATTGAACACATTTTTTCACATCTGATTTGGAATATTCGCGTCTATACTGGCACGATTAGCACAGATTTCCAGGAAAGCATTGATTGGAAATTTATCACATTAGCTGACATGGAAGAGTATGCCTTTCCAGTTTCTTATCATAAAATCTTAAAGCTCTATCAGGAACATAGCAAATAAAGAACGCCAGATGTTTGTTGCCGTTCTCAGGTCTAGGTGATTGTTATTAAGCCGATGATGATGACCAAAACTCATGGGAAAACTCATAGAACTGGTTATCATGAGACTGATGATGACCAAAACTCATCGAAAAAATTAAGGAAATGGTTATCATGACACTGATGACGACCAAAACTCATGGGAAAACTCATAGAAATGGTTATCATGACACTGATGACGACCAAAACTCATTGAAAAACTCATAGAAATGGTTATCATGACACTGATGACGACCAAAACCGATCGAAAAAATCAAGGAAATGGTCATCATTATACTGATGAAGACCAAAACTGATCGGAAAAATAAAGCAAATGGTCATCATTACAAAGATGATGACCAGAATTCATGGATATGAACGCCAGATGTTGGCGTTCATTTTGCTTCAGTCATATCCAGTTTGCGTACCATGAGTATAATCCGCTTCTTGACGCTCCAATCCGCCTCTATTTTCTATCTCTTCAATGATTTCCCGATGTATAGTAACACCTTCACTATTTAAATAAGGAGCTATTTGTTGGAGAGAATGATGAAAAAAAGCCAACTCGCTTTTTTCCCATTCCGATTTAGCAACCATTGAAAGTTCTGTCATATCACGTCCTACGTACATATGCTTCTTCCTCTCTGTTTTATAGCTATAGGTTTTGTAATCAATTGTCTTCTATTCATGAAAAGGCTAAAATAAAAACAATACTAAAATTTAAGGGGATATAATTTATGACACAAAGAGTAGCACTTATAACAGGAAGTAGCAGGGGAATAGGGAAGGCCACAGCCTTGAGGCTTGCTCAATCGGGGTATGACATCGTCATAAACTATGCAAGAAGTAAAAAGTCTGCACTTCAAGTAGCAGAAGAAATAGAAGCTTTGGGTAGAAAGGTATTAGTAGTGAAAGCGAATGTCGGTGATGTTAGTAAAATTAAGGATATGTTCAGTCAAATCGATCAAGAATTCGGCAGGTTAGATATTTTTGTTAATAATGCTGCCTCTGGAGTTCAACGCCCGATTATGGAACTTGAAGAAAATCACTGGGATTGGACATTAAATATTAATAGTAAGGCATTATTATTCTGTGCGCAGGAAGCAGCGAAGTTAATGGAGAAAAATGGTGGCGGTAAGATTGTTAGTATTAGTTCTTTAGGTTCTATTCGGTACTTAGAGAATTACACAGTAGTAGGTGTATCTAAAGCTGCTCTTGAGGCGTTGACAAGATATTTGGCGGTAGAATTAGCGGCGAAGAATATAGTTGTGAATGCGGTCTCTGGTGGTGCCATTGATACAGAAGCATTAACTCATTTTCCAAACCGTGAGGAGCTTCTTCAAGAAGCAAAGAAGAAAACACCAGCTGGCCGGATGGTTGAAATTGATGATATGGTAAATTGTATTATGTTCCTTTTATCTGAAGAATCTAGCATGATCAGAGGGCAAACAATTATTGTTGATGGTGGTATTTCATTGCTCGTGTAACCAAATTTTCATAAAAAAACTTTGGATAGTCTCCACATCACCTGGGTATCTTAATTTTTGTGGAGGTGATACCAATGGCAAAATTCAATCAACAACCAAACAAAACAACTGCTGGAACTAACGTTCAAGAAGTTAGACAGCAAAATGCTCAATCTCAAGGCGGTGCAGGTTCAGCTGGTCAATACGGAACTGAATTCGCTAGCCAAACAGATGCTGCAGAAGTAAAAAAGCAAAATCAGCAATCTCAAGCTAACAAAGGCCAAGGCAATTCTGGTCAATATGGCCAAAGCTAATAATAATTAGTAAAGAGAAGGCACTCTTATTCGTATAGAGTGCCTTCTTTATGTGAAAAAAATAGATAATTGTCTAGCTACAGCGCCTAGGGGCTCGGGGTCATAAGCCAATCCGTCAGAAAGGTTAAAGAACAACCTTCCCGCCGGCTCGTCTTATGCCTGTCGCCCCTGGTCAAGGCGCTTCCGCTTTTCGTTAAATCGACAAAAGTTCTCTTGAGTCTACATAAGTTGTCAAAGGATTATATCTGTTTGTTAAAGAATACATAGTAGGAAGAAAATATAAGGCGGTGTGGTAAATGGATCATTTTAACCGTTTAGTATCTGAACAGATGATGACAATGGAAAAATTACTATACCTTCAAGGAGAACTTGAACGTTGTCAAGAAATCGAAGAACAACTACAGACTTTACAAAATGAAACGGAATTAGAGAGTGTTCAATTTGATATCAATCAAATGAAAAAGGAATTAAAAGAGATTCAGGAAATCTTCGAAAAACAAACGGAAGAAGTCATTCAATCATATCGTGAAACGGACTTAGAGCCTTCTATTTAGGTCGAAAATCGAAATTTGAATGAAAAATAGGCAATTTTTTTCAAAGAGTCATTGAAATCAATGGCTCTTTTGTTTTAAATTCTGTATTCAACCGTTATAATAATAAGAAATAGTAAATAACTTTGTTACCATTTGTCGTTTATTTGCAGGAGGATCGGTTACAAAGCGTTTAGGAAGGAAAGAAGGGGAGAATCATGGGCGTACCCATCGAAGGTGTACCAATACAAATACATAGCTATAAACACAATGGGCACATCCATCGCGTCTGGGAGGAAACGACCGTATTAAAAGGGTCGCAAAATTTAGTGATCGGCGGGAATGATCGCACAATTGTAACGGAATCGGATGGAAGAACATGGATTACAAGAGAACCTGCTATATGTTATTTTCATTCACAGTATTGGTTTAATATTATTGGAATGATTCGTGAAGATGGTATTTATTACTATTGTAATCTAAGCTCACCATTTATTTTTGATGGAGAAGCAGTTAAATATATTGACTATGACCTTGATATTAAGGTTTTTCCTGATATGACGTTTAATCTGTTAGACGAAGATGAATATGAACGGCATCGTCGTGAGATGAAATATCCCGAAGTGATCGATCAAATTTTGAAACGGAATGTTGAGAAGCTCATTCACTGGATTCGGCAGCGCAAAGGGCCTTTTGCCCCAGATTTTATTGATATCTGGTATGAGCGGTATTTAACATACAGACGATAATGGAAATAATGTTTCACCGCCTAGGAAAGATGATGAAGGTACCTACAACTATAGGTAGTAGCTGCCTTCATCATCTTTCCTGTGTTGACGGTCTAATGCTGGTTTTGATTACGATTAACAGGAAAACCAGGAAGGGGGGGCTATTTTGAGTAGTGTACGCAGGTATCTTGAATTTGTAAAACCATATCGAATTCAAATCATAGGAACCATTTTTATTGGAGTATTAAAATTTGCCATACCACTAATGATTCCAATGTTAATTAAGTATGTGGTTGATGATATTATTGGGAAAAGCGGCTTAAGTAGTGATGAAAAAATAAATAAATTGCTCATCATTATGGGGATTATGATTTTAGTTTTTGTCGTCCTTAGACCGCCCATCGAGTATTATCGTCAATATTTTGCCCAATGGACTTCAAGTAAAATTCTGTATGATATCCGGGACCGGATGTATTCACATATACAGAAACTTAGCTTTAAATATTATGCCAATACTCGTTCAGGAGAAATTATTTCACGTGTCATTAATGATGTTGAGCAAACAAAAACATTTGTAATAACCGGTTTAATGAATCTTTGGCTTGATATGGCAACGATTGTTATTGCGATTATCATTATGTTTTACATGAATGTTAGTCTTACTCTTGTTTCTATTTTGTTGTTTCCACTCTATGCTATTTCGATAAAGTATTTTTTTGGAAATCTTCGAAAGCTTACTCGGACACGCTCCCAAGCACTTTCAGAGGTACAAAGCTATTTACATGAACGTGTACAAGGAATGCCGGTGATTAAAAGCTTCGCGATTGAGGAGTTTGAACAAAAGCAGTTTGACAAACAAAATAAAAACTTTTTAGAAAAGGCCTTAGAGCATACTAGTTGGAATGCTAAGTCCTTTGCTGCCGTTAATACGATTACCGATATTGCACCGCTGCTAGTTATAGGCTACTCTGCTTACCTTGTTATTCAAGGAAGTTTATCGCTAGGAACAATGATTGCGTTTTTTGCTTATATTGATAAATTGTACAGTCCTTTAAGAAGACTAGTGAATTCATCAACGACGCTCACACAATCTTTTGCTTCAATGGATCGGGTATTTGAATTCTTGGATGTAAAGTATGATATCGTCGACTCTCCTAATGCAATTGAGTGTAAGGATGTAAAGGGGGACATTATCTTTGATCATGTTCAATTTACATACAATGAATCAGAAGAGATGATCCTTAAAAACATCAACCTTAATGTGAAAAAAGGGGAGACGATTGCCCTTGTTGGGATGAGTGGCGGAGGAAAGTCGACACTCGTCACCTTAATTCCTCGTTTCTATGATGTTACCGAAGGAAGAATCCTTTTAGATGGAGTAGATATACGTAATTTTAATGTTCAATCTCTAAGAGACAAAATTGGGGTAGTTTTCCAAGATAATATCTTATTTAGTGACTCTGTTAAGAACAATATCTTACTAGGTAAACCCGGAGCAACGGATGAAGAGGTTTATCAAGCTGCTAAAGCGGCCAATGCTCACGATTTTATCGTGAATCTAGCAAATGGTTATGATACCAAGGTGGGAGAACGAGGAGTAAAGCTTTCGGGCGGACAAAAGCAAAGAGTTGCTATCGCTCGCGTATTTTTACGAAATCCACCCATTTTAATACTAGATGAAGCAACATCAGCCCTTGATTTAGAAAGTGAACACCTGATTCAGGGAGCACTTGATGAGCTAGCAAGGGACAGGACGACATTTGTTGTAGCCCACCGGTTATCGACCATCACCCATGCTGATCGGATTATTTTAATTGAACATGGGCAAATAGTTGAAGTAGGCACACATGATGAATTAATGGCGAAACAGGGCAATTATTTTAGATTATTTCAAGTGCAGCAGCTTGAACATCATAAAGAAAAAACGCCGCTGCAAGCATAGATATAAGCAACAAGAAATGACGTATGTTCAATTTGGCATACGTTATTTTTGTATTTAATTGTAATTAGAAAGTCTTACCCTCCATTAATGGAGGGGTTTCGCTCTGGAATAGTATATACAAAGGTTTTTCAACAATTGAGCAGATGCAAGAGCTAAAAATAATCAATTTTTTAACAAGTTCAAATCCAATCCTGATTAAAAAATTAATTAGAAAAAGAAGCGTCGGTTGACGCTTCTTTCCTTTAAAGAAGTAGTATTTGGTTCTGTGTTACCTTTACAGGTTAGTACCCACTCATGAAACTTGTGCCAACAATAACTAAAAGAACGAATAGAACCACGATAAGCGCGAAGTTCATTCTAGATCCACCACTATATCCACCTTGGTTTGACATAATGTATCACCACCTCTTTATAGAATCTATATAATATATGGAATGATGGTAAATCTGAAATGGACAAACATGGAATTTTAAATATATAGATCAATCACTTATTAGTTATAATTTTGGTGTAATAAAAAAAACTTACCAAAACTGTGGTAAGTTTTCTTTTTTATTCGATTTCCTTCTGTTCAATGGATACCTCATTATGATGAAAGGCATGAAAGCTTGTTATCAACGTATCAAGATGTTCAACTTGTTCCCCATAATCAATAATGGAAGAAATAATTTGCATGGTATGATATAAATGTGGATCGTCTTGATCACTGTAAAGCTTTTGATGGGTCAAGAACAAGTTGAATAGTTCTTTTTTATTAATACAAGTATTCGTCTCACTATCCAAGGGTGTTGGCACTTTGCCGATAAACCGTAGCATTAATTGCTCATGATGGTAAATGACACTGTCAAGCTGCTCTTGTATCGACTGTTTAAAGCCTTCGGGCAGGTGAAGCATTTCATTTTCATATCGATGAAGCTTTTTTAGGGTATCAAGTGCTCTTTTAGCAGCCGAGGTCATTTGCCTAAAAATCACTAGTTTTCTTGACTTTTCCAAGCTAATCTTTTTAAAATAACTTCTTTCTTCTTTATACATTAAGTAGAACTGCCCGATTTTTATCAAGTTATCTTTTAATTTTTCAATATCTGCTTTTAAAAGATTATGATCGAAGTCATGGCGGGTACTTAGCCGTATCCAGCGGATAATTTCCTCAGTGGTATCAGATATTTTAAAATAAAGCTTCTTTTCATATTTTGGCGGCAGGAAGACAAGGTTGACGACAAATGCGGAAAATACCCCAATCATAATCGTTGAAAAACGAATTCCTGCGAACGGAATAAAATCAGTGCCCGGGGTTTCCATAATCGAAAGCAGTGTAACGAGTGAAAGCCCGATTGTATTTCCAATTTTCAATTTAAGGTTGATAACAATTACAATAATGGCAGCTAAACCAATGATGATAATGTGATTTCCTAATAAAAGGACAAAAATGACTGCGAGTATAGCACCAATTAGATTACCTTGTATTTGTTCAACAATCGATAAAAAGGAACGATAAATCGTTGGTTGGATTGCAAATATGGCAGCAATGCCTGCCAATACAGGAGAGGGCGAGTGCAGCAGCTGTGCTAAGTAAAGGGATAAGACAATAGCAATTCCCGTTTTAAAAATGCGGGCACCTAACTTCATTCCAAATGGTTTCCTTTCAAATTTAAATGATTTGTATATAGTTTACCTTATAATGAACAACTAGGTACTATACATGGATTAAAACATTTTATCAAGAGATATTATATGAATTTATTCAAGTTATAGTTACAGATATTTTCTAAAACGAAAAAAAGAACGTCCACTTAATAAGCGGACGTTCTCCTATTAATCATTCCGTAGATACAGCTGGATCAGCTTGTTCTTTTACTGGAACAATTTGAATAAAGTGATCTTCTGGGTTAGAGAGTAATGAACGAAGCAGATTGGCTTCTTCTATCTGCCCGTCGTCTGCAAGTAAATCTGTATATTTACCTAATAGCTCTGTCACATCTTTTTTGCCATTTTCGGTCAAACTCATGACCGAAACCTTAGCACCTTTTGCAATCCTTCTCTTTATCGCTTCAACGGTCAATCCCATTTCAGGCTGCTTCCGAACATACACGACTCCACCTGTCATTCCGGCGCAAATCCATGGACCTGGGTCTCCCAAAACTAATCCACGACCGTTGGTCATATATTCAAAAGCAAATCCTTTAATGTTTGCATTGGCTCCAATATTACCAGCCTCTTTTTCAGGAATTGGCTTCCTCACAAAACCACCGATGATGATATCAGCACCAGATAGACGGATCCCGGCACGGGCGTCGGCATTACCCTGGGCAACTAAAAGACCTTTTTGTGCACCATATCCGAATCCCTTTCCAACGGAACCATTATAATAGTTGCCATTTTTTCCTTTTGATTTAAGGATATAAATATTTCCGCCAAATGAAGTTTTTCCAACACCATCTTGACCGCCGCCATTAACCGTGATTTCAATTCCGCCACTATTATAGGCACCTAAGCCATTACCAGGAATGGAACCATACTTATACTTAAGCTGTACAGGAGGGAGCTGCTGGTATGACCCATCAAGGCGTCCGCGAACACGGTGACAAGAAACTCTGCTTCCTAACACGCGCTGATCAGAGGTAACACTTTCAAACTCACGAGAAGAATGTAATTGCTCCACGCTGGCGTCTAAATATTCAGCACCCACAGCCACTTGCATTTGGACTTCTTGGAAAGCCTTTGATTCTTCTGTTTTTGTGAATTGGCTAATTTCTAGCGGCATTAATAAATAAGATAAGCTAAGTTGATTTCTCCCTTTAACTTGCTCAAGTAAATCAGAACGTCCAACTGCATCTTGTAAATTCGTAATACCGACAGAAGCAGCCAATGACTTTAATTCACCACCAAAGGAAGAAAATAGATTCATGATTCCATTAACCGCTAAGTCAAGCTGACGTGGTACAAAGCGGCGAAGTCCATGTTCCTTCGCTTGAACTTCAGACTCAATTTGGGTAGCAATTCCAACGTGACATGTATCTAGATGGCATCCACGACAAGTAGTACAGCCGATTGCCAGCATGGAAAGAGTTCCAAAGCCCACACGGTTTGCACCTAGGAGCATGATCTTCATGACATCCATAGCACTCTTCATTCCACCGTCAGCCCATATTTCTACTTTATTACGGAGTCCGCTTTCGAGCAATGCATTATTTGCTGCTTTAACGCCAATCTCCACTGGGAGTCCAACATACTGAAGAGCATGTATTCTGGCGGCACCAGTACCGCCGTCAAATCCGCTTAAAGTAATAATATCAGCGCCGGCTTTCGCGATCCCAACAGCAATCGTTCCGATATTAGGGACGACAGGGACTTTTACAGCAATTCTCGCTTGGTCGTTACCCGTTTTTAATTCGAGAATCATTTGAGCTAAATCTTCTATTGAATAGATATCGTGGTTGTTTGATGGCGAAATTAAATCTGAACCAAGCGTAGCATTACGTGCTGCCGCAACCTTAGCAGTTACCTTTGAACCAGGCAGGTGTCCCCCTTCGCCTGGCTTCGCGCCTTGACCGATTTTTATTTCTAATAGATTAGAAGAGTTTAGAAGCTCAGCATTTACTCCAAAACGGCCAGAAGCAATTTGTTGTCCTCGTGTTTTTGGATATTTCCCCAGCATATCCTTGATTTCACCGCCCTCGCCATTTAGACTGACCATGTTTAGGCGGTCGGCACCTTCAGCGTACGCTCTAAATGCGATCTCATTTTGTGACCCAAACGACATGGAAGAAATAATAAATGGTAAATCATGCTCACCAACAGTAATATCAACGTCCGCTGGAGAAATAGCCTGACTGCTTTTCTTTAATTGAACTAAGTGACGAATGGTCGTAGGATTCTGCTCTTCCTGTTCACTGATCTTATCCCGATAGGCACTGTAGTCACCAGTTGCTGCAACTTCACCAATAGCCTTCCAAATACGAGGGAAGAGGTGGAAAGTTTTTCCGACTCTTTCTTTTTCGTTCTGGTAATCTGCTGCTCTTGAAAAAGAGTCATTCTTCATTGCTTCAAAATCATTCTCTATTTCCTTCGAGCCAAAGAAGTTAACGATATTTAACACATTAGCAATATCTTCATGTAAACCAATGCTTGAGTACAATCTGCCATATCCACGTAATTCATGAATACCGATAGTTGAAATTACTTTTTCAATGCCTTTTGTTAACGCGCTGTAAAGGTTTATTAGAGGTTTAGTTTCCTCCTCAAGAACCGTCATGAACATGTAATATGGACTAATTAAATCAGCACCTAATCCAAAAACAGTAACGATGTCATGAAGTGATCGAATCGCTGCAGAGCGTAATACTATAGAACAATCTCTTCGTAGTCCTGTTTTGACCAATGCCTGGTCAATGGCAGATGTGACTAAATGTGGATCAATCCAGTAAAAATTATCCTGATGAGCGTTTGCGTCATCGAGGACAAGTAAACACTTTCCGGATTGGACAGCTTGGATGGCTTCATCAGAAATTCTGGTTAGGGCAGTATCAATAGTCTCTTCTATCCTAAAAGTAGCCGAAATAAACGAAACAAGTTTTTGTTTTTGGAAATGTCCAACAACTTGGTCAAAGCTAGGTTGACCAATGGACTCTAAACAGCTATAACCTGCTTTACCTTCTAATAGAAGAGGGGAAGTTAATTCAAGAACAGTGTCTGTCTTTTCATTCGTGAATAAGGCAGGGCGTTTTCCAATAATAACGCGTGTTGAAAAATGCTCTGTTTCACGGTCGCGGTCTATAGCTGGATTGGTTACAACTGCAACGCTTTCTTTAATATAGTCCGCAATATTTTTACGTTCAGGATTAAGGGCAGCAAGTGGTGCATCATGGCCAAGGGAACGAATAGGTTCAACACCCTTTTCAGCCATTTGCTCGATCAATTGGATGTGGTCCCTTTCCCAGCCAAACGCTTTATATTGTCCATTATGAATTTTATCAGGATAATTCATGGTAATGTTTTTTTCAAGAGTGGGAATTTGTAAACGGACTCTTGAATCTTGAAGGCTTAAACGCTTAGAAAAACGGGAATAAACCTCTTGTTGGAAGTGATTTTGCTCGTAAACGTTTAATATACCATCGCTCCACTTAAAGCCGACTTTTTCTCCAGGGGCTAATGGCTTAGGATCGTTTACATACTCACTGGAAGGAATGATTCCTGGTTCAGATGAAAATAGATAGGAGGTTTCGGTTTCAAGCATCCAGAGTGGCCGCAATCCTAAAGCATCGACACTAAAAACGGCTTCGTCGCCGTATCTGGAAATAATGCCAGCTGGACCTTGAGCAAAATGGCCCCATGCCTCGCGAATATAAGTATATAAGTCTTGTAGATTTTCAGAGTAGGATTTTATTTCATTGATAATGGGTGGGAATAACAGATCAATCGCTTCGAATAAGGTATAACCTTCACGGCATATTATTGTTTCCATTGTCCGGCTTAAATCTTGTGAGTCACTGCCGTCTTTTACAAGGGGAACACCAATCATTCTTGCTTCATCACGAAGCTTTGCAATTGTATTGATTTCTCCGTTGTGTCCAAGTACACTAAATGGCTGTACTCGGAAAAAGCTTGAAAGTGTATTTGTAGAATATCGATTATGGCCGAGCGTTACAGAGGAGGCAACGATTGGGTTGGCTAAATCTTTGTAGAAGCGTGGGAGGATATCTCCTGCACCCATTACTTTATAAACAGCATGATTTTGGCTTAAAGACGCTACATGAACATGTTCATTAACTTCTAAATCAATGATCGCGTCAAATAAGACCTTCGTTAATTCTTGCCCTGCTTTGTTGGACAGACAGGCGAATTGCCAGAAAACGGGGTTCTCTTGAATCGCAATGGGACCTAGAGCACTAGAATCTGTTACTTGAATCGTTTCAAAAATGATATCTAAATTATAGTTTTTTAGTTTCTGAAGTAATTCATGTTTAATAGAATCCCAGTCAGCTTTTTGGCTAATAAAAATATGGCCAACAGCAAAGTTTTCTTTGTCTACATGGGAAGGGTCAACTCCAGCATGTAGTAGTTTTTCCTTCCATAAATCAGTAGGAATATCTACATGAATCCCAACTCCATCACCTTCACCATTAATGAAGCCAGCACGGTGATTCATCGTTACAAGGGCATCAATACAATCAAAAATGTTTTTTCTAGTAGCTTGCTTGTTTTTTTCTAGACAGGCAACAATTCCGCAGGCATCGTGTTCATGTTTATGGAAATCTTTAAAAAGGGAAGGGTTCCATCTTTCTGTCATATACATTGGGCTTTTAGCGGATATTCCTCTAAAGCCGCTTCACCTCCTATTAGCTTTTTAATGTAAGATTTGTTGTCTTAAAAGTGGGGAGATTAGAAAAAAAAGGTAAAAAATAATAATATTTATAATATCATACGAATTTTCAGAAATCAAATAAATATACAAGAATATGGATATGAAAATGGATAAATTTTGAGTTTGTTTAGATGTGTAAGGATTGAGATGTAAACGTTTTCAAAATAGTGAATAAAAAATAGAGAGTGATAAACACTCTCTATATCTGCATAAAAAATGTATATTTATTCGCCCTTAAGAAGAGAAAATGCATGATTTACTGCATGAAGTGTTGCTTCAATGTCCTCTTCAGTATGCGCAATGGTTAGAAACCATGCTTCGTATTTCGATGGTGCCAAGTTAATGCCTTGGTGAAGCATAAGTTTGAAGAATCTTGCAAACGTCTCGCCATCGGTATTTTCTGCCTGCTCGTAGTTCTCAATTTTTTCATTTGTAAAATAAACGGTGAGAGCTCCCTTCAAGCGATTGATGGTAATTTGAATATCGTGTTCCTTAGCTGCTTCCACTATTCCTTCCTCAAGCATTGCACCCAAGCGGTCTAGATAATCATAGATTCCTTCTTGCTTTAAAACTTCCAAACAGGCAATTCCAGAAAGGATTGATGCTGGATTTCCAGCCATTGTACCAGCTTGATAGGCAGGTCCAAGCGGTGCAACTTTTTCCATAATGTCTTTACGCCCGCCATAGGCACCAATGGGCAGACCACCGCCAATAATTTTTCCGAGGACAGTTAGATCCGGCTGTATACCCAATAAATCCTGTGCTCCGCCATACATAAACCGGAAAGCTGTAATAACCTCATCATAAATTACGAGTGCACCGGCAGCATGGGTTAAATCATTCACTTCTTGTAAAAAGCCCGGGTTTGGCTCAACAATTCCGAAGTTGCCAACGATAGGCTCAACAAGAACGGCAGCGATTTGATCACCCCATTTTTCTAAAGCTTCTTTAAATGGTTCAATATCATTAAATGGTACAGTAATAACTTCCTGTGCAATACTTTTTGGAACACCGGCAGAATCTGGAGTTCCAAGTGTAGCCGGTCCTGACCCAGCTGCAACAAGGACGAGGTCAGAATGCCCGTGATAACAGCCGGCAAACTTAATAATTTTATCTCGGCCAGTATAAGCTCGTGCAACACGAATGGTTGTCATTACTGCTTCTGTACCTGAGTTTACAAAACGAACTTTTTCTAAGGAAGGGATAGCTTCCTTTAGCATTTTCGCAAACTTTACCTCATGTGGTGTTGGTGTTCCAAATAGAACACCACTTTCTGCGGCTCTTTTTATCGCTTCTGTAATATGTGGGTGTGCATGCCCGGTAATAATCGGACCGTAAGCAGCCAGATAGTCAATATATTGATTGCCATCGACATCAAAAAAATAGGCACCTTGTGCTCGCTCCATCACGACCGGAGCCCCGCCGCCAACAGCTTTATACGAGCGGGACGGACTGTTAACCCCGCCGACAATATGTTCTAAAGCTTCATTATGTATCCGTTCTGAATTGGTAAATTGCATTATTTTTCCTCCCTGTGATGATTTCCTTCCTATTTTAGCACTTTTTTGCTGGACTTCTATTTGTTTTACTTTTGAAAAATTTTCAATCGCTACATAATATTTCGTCCAAGCTTGCATAGAAATAGAGTAACTGACTCAATTGAGGTGGCTGCTGTTGTTCTATTTTCTATTTCCAATCGTTATTTTTTGTATATTTATGAGTATAAGAACTTTGTTTATTCCAAACACCATAAAAGGAAAGTTTGTTTCTATTGAAAATGCGCTATTTTTAGGATCTATCTATCTGACAGTTATTCTCGGATTTGGACTCATCTATTTGTTGTTCGAATTAAAGGGGATATCAATGCTGGTAGAAACAAATCATGAAAACAACTATAACATGTTTGAAACTAGTTTTTATTTCAGTGCCATGACATTATTTTCTGTAGGGAATGGCGATGTAATTCCTCATGGCGTAGGTAGGATGGTTGCTGTGGTTGAAGCGTTAATTGGCTATACATTACCAGCTGCATTTGTTGCGCGTGCATTGATGGATCGTGAAGTGAAGGAAATCAAATAGTTGTATTGTTGATTATGTTTGGTTAGGCTAATGGAAGAGAATATTTTCCATGAGGTGATGGTAATCATGACAATTGAAATAGGAAAGCAAGCTCCTGATTTTACATTACAGGCTCATAATGGTGAGACCATTAAGCTATCAAGCTTAAAAGGAACAACTATCGTTTTGTATTTTTATCCTAAAGATATGACACCGGGTTGTACGACAGAGGCATGTGATTTTCGTGATCAAGTGGTCCAGTTTACTGAAGTAGATGCGGTTATCCTGGGAATTAGTCCTGATCCAGTTGACCGTCATCAGAAATTTGCGGAGAAATATGGCTTGCCATTCTTGTTGCTAGCTGATCCTGAACACCAAGTAGCAGAAGAGTATGGAGTTTGGAAATTAAAGAAAAACTTTGGCAAGGAATATATGGGGATTGAAAGGTCAACATTTATCATTGATAAAACTGGAACCTTAGTAAAGGAATGGAGAAAGGTTAAGGTTAAAGGACATGTTGAAGATGCGTTAACATACATTAAAGAAAACCTTATTTAACAGCCTATTTTCCATAGAAGAGGCATTTGTCCAATGCAAGTGAATGTGGTTTGAATATCATTTTATTAGGGCATACCTCCTCAGATAAAACTTGTTGGGTCGATTATCGACCCTTTTTTTAATGGAGTTTAATCCTTCTTACTTCATTGCGGCTTAAATAGGTGATATGATGAAAAAAATACATTCAACTAGATTTATTACTATTGATTCTGTACATATATTTCTAATGGGGGATGAAATATGAAGATTTATACGAAAACCGGTGATAAAGGAACTACATCTTTAATTTATGGGCAAAGGGTTGCGAAAAACGATCTGCGTGTAGAAGCATATGGAACCTGTGATGAAACGAATTCAATGATTGGATTAGCGTTGAGTTATTTGACCAATGAATCTTTTCAACAAAAAGAATTAATAGAGAATATGTATCATAAAATACAAACAAATCTTTTTCACGTTGGAGCAGAGTTGGCTACCCCGAAAGGAAAAGAAGTAAAGTGGTCACTTAAATCCAGTGATATTGAGGAATTGGAAAAGCAAATTGACGATTTAAATGAATCACTTCCTGAATTAACTAATTTTATCCTGCCTGGAGGACATTCAGCCGGCGCGGCGTTTCATGTTGCACGTACAACTGCAAGAAGAGCGGAAAGATGTGCGGTTTCTTTGGGGGATAACGTAAACCCTCTTGTTTTAGCCTATTTAAATAGGCTATCTGACCTTTTATTCGTAACAGCTAGATTTGTTAATCATGCACTAGGGAGTAAAGAGCAAACATTACACAAAGATTAATAGTAAACAATTGCTTAATTATGCTATTACAATATTGACAAAAGTATTAATTCCTTAGTAAACTATTTATAACAATTATAATTTAAGAATATTTTTGGAATAGAGGTGCATGGCGATGAATCAGTTGAAAGAGGCTTTGGAAACTTTAAAAGAAACAGGAGTACGGATCACTCCGCAACGTCATGCGATACTTGAATATTTAATAAACTCAATGTCACATCCTACAGCAGATGAAATTTATAAAGCCTTAGAGGGAAAATTCCCAAATATGAGTGTGGCAACTGTTTACAATAATTTACGAGTATTTCGTGAAGTGGGATTAGTAAAGGAATTAACTTATGGTGATGCTTCAGCTAGATTTGATTTTGTAACAACCCATCATTATCATGTGATTTGTGAGTCTTGCGGAAAAATAGTGGACTTTCATTACCCAGGGTTAGATGAAGTGGAACATCTTGCTTCCCATGTTACGGGATTCAAGGTAAATAATCACCGCATGGAAATTTACGGAACATGTCCAGAGTGTACAAGTAAAGAAGTACATTGATGAATAGAAATAAAAGCCGATTATTTAAAATCGGCTTTTATTTTTGAGGTTTTTTATTATATGATTCATCAAACTCTTTGCCGACAAGATTTGGGTCAAGGGTTAAAGGTTCGCGACAATACATACACATATCCACTTTTCCAAGCATTTTTGTATGTTTACCACAACTTGGACACTTTACTTGTATTGTTTTTGTGGATAACATCCCAATCCAAAAATAAACTACTGTGCTTGCAATAATAAATAAAAGACCAAAAAGCATGAAAATGGTCATAATAAGTGGAGAGTTACGAAAGTATATTCCACCATACATAACGATAAATCCGATAAATATTAAGGATAATGCAAAACTACGAATTTTATTAATCTTACTTGAATATTTAGCCATGTTTCCCCTCCTAGACAAACTATACCATATTTATTTCTTGTGAAAAAATGTTATGTTAATGAATGTCGAAATTTGTCTCTTTTATAAGAAGGAGATTTGTTATTACTGTCGAACATATAGTTATCCAGAATAATGGAGGAATGATGCATGAAAGACATTCTTCGGCCTATTTATCAGGAACGGGCTAGTCAATCTAATACTCTTGGGGTATTAATGGTAGAAAAAAGACATAAATCAGGTCATACAACAGATACGTTTGATGTTATACTGTTGATTATTGTAAAAGAGGCAGAACAGTCGGTATTAATAAAACATTATACCTATAACGAAAACAAAGCTGCTATGCATATTGTTACTGAGGAACAACTGAAAGATTGGCTATTATTAGGAACGAATCGAAAAATATTTGAATGGCTCCAGAGCGCAAAAATATTATTTGATCGAAATGAATATATTGCCAATCTAAAAACAGAGTTACGTGATTTTCCTTTTAATGGACGGAAGATAAAAATGGGCTTAGAATTTGCAAAATTAATAAGAAGGTATGTAGACGGGAAAGCTCTTTTTGATAACAAACAATACCTAGATGCTTATAATTATGTTGTGCATTCATTGCACCATTTGGCGAGACTTGCAGTGATTGAAAATGGTCTTCATCCAGAATTAACTGTCTGGCAGCAGGTTAAACAACTAGAACCTGAAATTGTAAAGTTATATGAAGAACTCGTAAACAGTGATGAGCCGATTGAAAAGAGACTGGAGTTATTGTTCTTAGCTAGTGAATTTATGATTCATTCTCGAACAAAAATGGGATGTGCTCATCTTTTAGATGTTCTAAGTACAAAAGAATATTGGACGTTTAATGAGATGCAGATCGAAAAGGAGCTAATCCATTATTCTGTTGATCTTGCTGTGCTGATTGAGTATCTAAATGAAAAAGGGTTAATTGATGTTGTTAGTCTTGATACAAAGGGCCAGGGAATATTTCATCGATGTTACCAAGTAAGCAAAAAATTATTGTAAAAAAACAATAAACCCTATTGACCTTTCGTGAGATACTTGATATATTAATAACCGTCGCTGCGAACGAGGAAATGAAAACTTTCGTAAGTGACGGTTTTCTTTTAAAAATACTATTGACATTGTAAATTGAACTGTGCTATATTAATAAAGTCGCTTGTGAGCGATGATTAGCAAAATGTAGTAGCCTTGTTCTTTGAAAACTAAACAAACAAGAACGTCAACAAACAATTTTTTAGCTTTTTATAAAAGCTAAGCCAACGTAACAAATGAGCTATATCAACTTTCTTGGAGAGTTTGATCCTGGCTCAGGACGAACGCTGGCGGCGTGCCTAATACATGCAAGTCGAGCGAATCTTGAGGTGCTTGCACCTCTTGATTAGCGGCGGACGGGTGAGTAACACGTGGGCAACCTGCCTGTAAGACTGGGATAACACCGGGAAACCGGTGCTAATACCGGATAACTCTTTTCCTCTCATGGGGAAAAGCTGAAAGTCGGTTTCGGCTGACACTTACAGATGGGCCCGCGGCGCATTAGCTAGTTGGTGAGGTAACGGCTCACCAAGGCGACGATGCGTAGCCGACCTGAGAGGGTGATCGGCCA
>NZ_FNHN01000015.1 GCF_900103525.1 Bacillus sp. OK048 | reverse complement strand
TAAGGAAAAAAATAAATTCCTCTTGAAAAGACTCCCTTTTGGTGCATTTTTCTTATAATTTGTGAAGGATTGTACTTAAAGTAACGGGTGCTTTACTTTAACAAAGGTAAAGCCTTTTTTGTTGTTCCACTAACGTGGCAGATTAGTTTAACAAGGTATTAGATTTTTATGGTAAAATTTCTAGTGTGTTTGTATTTATGTTATGGAGGTTTTGGTAGTGAGTGCCGAATTAATCAGTAGTACCTTACAGGCAATCATTTTTGGTTTGCCATCTAAGAAAAATAGAATAATCAATAAAAAGATTAAATTACTTAATCTAATACCTTGGTACATTGAGGTTGTAGATAGATATGGAAACTTAATTATCTACAATCAAACTTTTCGAAACTTCTTGTATCAAAAAGATATTGATTACATTCTAAAAGACAAAAATGAAAATCAAACATTTCAAGAAGAACTTCAACAACTACTTATAAAAGAAAAAATATAAATTTCCTTTGTCCAACTACCATGTAAGAACGATATTCTCTTACATATTTGAAGGGGGAATAGTTTATGGCACAAAAAAAGTCGAATAAAAGTGATGAAAAAATTGGCTTTATAATATCTCAAATAATAATCACAGCGATTTTAATTGTAGATATATACGTTTTTATTAATCAAGATTCAATCATTGCTAAGTCACTTGCAACGATTTCTTTTGTCGGGTTTATGTTTTTATTAATTCCGACTTTAAAGTTGACTTTAAAATTAAAAGGTTAAACTGTTATTCAAGTAACGGGGGGCAAGAGTTTAAGATCACCAGCTGCTTCGGCGGCTTTTTTTCTTATTCCACTAACGAAGCAGGTTAGTGGGAAAAGGAAAATTGAAAAACCACTTCTTAATTTAAGAAGTGGCAGTTATAATTCTCTAAATATAATATCTGAAGAAATAGGTTTCACACCTATCTCTCTAGCCCAGACAGATAACTGCCCAATATGATGAATTTCATGAATGAAAATATGATGTAATACTTTATCATATGATAATAAATGAATCGATCCATTATTTCTCCTGATTTCTAGAACTTTATCTTTTGCTTGAGAAGTGTATGATTCTATAAAATTTTGTGTTACAGGTCTAGTAAGGTTAGAAAATGTCTTAACATCATCAAGAGTAGTTACTTCTTGAATATCTTTAATTATCACAGGAGTACCTTGCATTTGATTCACCCATAATTGTTCACAATCAATAACATGAAATAAATTATGTATTATACTACCCAAACCACCAAATCTCTTCTTCGTCAGCTCTTTGTTTGAGATAGTTTCACACCAATTAAACCAATCTTCTTATCTGCCAATTATACAAAAAATTTTCTATCATTTTAATTACTCCAAGCATTCTAGATTAAGTATTTTCTATTAAAAATCAAATTATTTTATACTGTTTTAACGCAAATTCTATTCCGTTTTCGCTAGATTTTCTTGTAACAAAATCAGCTACTGCCTTCAATTTTTCACTTCCATTACCCATAGCTACCCCCAGTCCTACCAATTCCAACATATCTATGTCATTATTCCCATCCCCAAAAGCAATAGCTTCGCTACTATCAATAGCGAAATACTGTAAGACTTTTTTGATAGCCAAAGACTTAGATACGTCTTCTTGTAGTACATTTAATACATAGGGATGCCATCTTCTAAAAGATAAATGTGGAAATCTAGTTATATATTTTTCAAGTATTACATTATCAGCAAATAAACACAATAAAAATACCTCTTGATGATGAATCATTTTATTTACTGAAGGATAATCATTCAAAGATAAAGTTTCCCTTAGAGCATTAAAAATATGAGGATTTTTCACCCCGTTCATGCTAAAATCCTCTGTATAAAATGAAAGACCGTTGTTCTGAATTTGGGCAAATTTAACCACTTCTTCTATGATGTTTTTATCAATCGGTACTTTGTGAATAACCTGTTTTTTATGCTTCACATAACCTCCGTTGGCGGTAATGAAAGTATCTATTCCCAACGCTCTAATATCCTCACACATGGAAAACGGTCTTCCAGTTGCAGCAACAATCTTTAGTCCTTTTTTCTTTAATTCATTAATGACTGCTTTAGTATTATTAGAAATACTACCATCTTCATGATTTGTAATTGTTCCATCAATATCGAAGAATACAATTTTATAGTCCATAAAAATCCCTTCTTAGTTATTAACTGTAATTTATAATATTTCAATCATTAGTAATTGTTAAAAATTTCTACATAATATATAACAATAGAAGTTTAAATGATGGATTGCAACAGTAATTTGAAAATTGTATAAAATGCCCCCTTTTAATAAAAGATGTATTATTTGCAAAAAAGATATATAGAGGATCGAAAAAGTAGTGAAAAAGCCATATCGTCACCTTTCGAAATCCACACCTAATGAGTGTTGTATAAATGAGATATTGTACAGATAACGGAAAGTCAAATAAGTCTATACATCCACATCAACTAGGCATAGTAACGCAACATTAATAATGGATATGTGAAAAGATACACTTAAAGTAACGGGGTGCTTTACTTCAAGAAGGATTATAGGCTTTTTCTTATTCAACTAAAGCGGCAGAAGAGTTGAATAAGATCATCAATTGATGTTCTGTTTCTTTTGTTATTAAACTCAGAAATTTACAATTAAAGTTTTAGTTATTATGTTATTATTTGGTTAAAGAGAATGTACTAAAGGGCATTTAACGAATAATACCTGTTAAAATTTAAACAAAATATAAATCAAGGGGTGTTAAATATGTCTAAAGATATTATTGCCATAGTAGCCATAGTTTCTTTTGTGATATGGATTGCGGTTTCCCGAGAAGCTGTAAAACCTTCAAAAGAGATAAATTGGCGAAAAATGATAACCTTACTGTTTGCAGGATCTTTATCGGCATTAGTTATAACTATTTCGCTTTTTCAAAGCCTGCCGTTTTAGTTCCGTTAACGGCTGCTTTAGTTAAACATGACCATCATTTCGATGGTCTATTTTTACGTCCAAAACATCAAGATTGATTTCGGCGATACTGTGTGAAATGTTACACTTAAACTAACGAAGCAGTTTACTTTAAGAAAGAAAAAATAGTGGCGATTAAATTGATGGTTAGGATGGGGATATAATGAAAAAAGTTATTATAGGTATTATTTTAGTATTAATTGTCCTCATTGCATATGAATATCAAAAACCAATAATGACAACTGGTGAGGCAACAATACAAGCGATAGATTGTGTGAATAATCCACCAATTCAATTGGCTATAAAGCCTATTAACTACACTTTAGAAGACCTTCAAACAGTACATACGTTTATTGATGCTAAAAGTGGTTATTTAAATCACCTAACAAATCAAAGAGAAGTGAGTGTTACTTTGGTATTTAAAGATAAGGAACCAACTGTCAAAATGGATGCTTATAGTGGGAAATGTATAGGGATATCTGGTCCATTAAATTAACTACTTCTTATTGCATTAACGAGGGAAGTCGCTTCTTGTGCTAACGATGCAGTTTAGTGCAAGAAGTGTTTGCTAATAAGATACAGTATAATGGTCTTAATATTAATAAAAGGATTGAAGAATAATATGAACGAGATAACCTTTAAAAGTGATATTTTCTATTCCCAATTAGCAATATTTCAATATGGTTTAGAAAATCCATTTAATGATTGGAATGACATTCATATAAACCAAGGTTTTGCTTGGAGAGAAGGTTCTGTATCTTTTGGTACTCTTTCCGATGATGAAGAGTGTAAAATTACTGTAAGAGTTACGGATAAAAAAGAAGTGGATACTGATGTAATTAGGGCAATAGTTGTACCTTTTCATATAGGTAATAAAGGAATTGAAGTTGGTTCTGTTATGGAAACAACAGCTATCGATTTCGAAGAAGGAATGTACGAGTTACTTTTTACTGTAAAGCGATTAGAAAATGGTTTGGGTCATTATTCATTCAATTTCATAAAAAATAATAATCCCAAGGCAAATATTATCAAAGCAGATGAAGAATTAAACCCACCATCAGTGTTAGTGATGAAAACTGAACCAGCAATATAAGGAATTCTTATTCAACTATCGGGTGCTTTAGTTGAACAAACCTATAAATCTAGTTCGAAAACTTGGATTATATTCATTCTATGTTTTTTTGTTATTTAAAATACGATTTATACATAATTCAAATTTCTTAGAATTCCAATGTAAACCTTATTAATTAATTAATGAGCAACGTTCTTAACGAAAGCAGTCCAGTTTTTATAATGTTTTATATTGGAGGGATTTTACAATAGTATGTTGAAATATGTATTACTCAACACTCAAAACATTGATTATCGGACCTTGTTTGAAATGATTTTTCAATACAGTAAAGGAGTTACTTATGACTGAGAAAAAGATTAATTCAAATGAATTTTTCAAGGACTTGGATGAATTTCGTACACCAAGACAAATGAAGACTTATTTTGAAAATAAAAAAATAGAAATTATTTCAAGTAAAACTCTAAATGATTTAGCTCGACTTAAGACTGGTAAGTATAAAGAATTTCTGGAGGAATTTTATCCATTATTTCTTTTTAGTCAATCAAAATATGTTCCTGACAATGCTCTAGTTAGAATTGTACTTGGCAATCAAAGTTTTGATGCTATTGTTAAGTTTGCTTCAGGTTTAGAGAAAAAATATGAAATAACTGGCTTTTTATATGGTCAATACGAGAGTGAAGATGCAATTTCAATTAATCAACGGGGATATAGTAAGATTAGAATAGGAGACACAAGAGACCTAGAATCAAAGGCGTATGATTATCTTGAAGAAGTAATACTTAATGCAAAGAAAAAAGCAAATAAGAATTACCAGGGCGTAGCAATCATTATTTTATTGGATGTTTTTTATTACTTAGAAATATGGAATTTAGACACAAAACAATTTATTGAAAAAGCTATTGAAAGAATTCGAGAACTTCCTTTTAACACCAATGAGGTCTACATAATGGTTAAAAATAGTAACCCTGTTGACTTAATAGATAAAAATATATATAGAGTTATTTAGCAAAGTTTTCAAAAAGAGAAGCGGTTTTCAAACCAAACATAAAGATTAAATTAAAGATGATACTATTCTATTATGTAAGTGTTGTATACTTTGTTGAACCCTGTTCCAGCTTTGGGGCTAGCAGAATCACCCATTGATAACTTATTTTAAGATATTAACTACTACGCAATTTTTGCGAAATGACTCATACAATGGTTCATCTTCAACTAACAGGTGCAAGAGTTAAAGATGGAGATCGCTGCGGCGGTCTTTTTTCTTGTTGTACTAACGGACAGTTTAGACAACAAGGAATTGTGAGTTTTACACAAAAAATGTTAAAAATGATATGATTAATTAGACTTATGTAAGATTTTAGGGAAGGTGATAAATATCAATAAACTTTTTAATTACACCACCATATTAACAATCTTTCTTTTAATTTTATTTGGTTCGGATATGATTAAACAAACAACTTTTGTCATTCTATTTATTCCTTTGAGCCTTTGTGTGTTAGCGGTCGGAGTAATACAATTAAAAAAAACCTATAAAAAATAGAAATAATAATGTAGAAGAAGCAAATACATTTAAAGATTTTTTAGAAGAAAGAATCAAATAAAAGAGCAACTTATAAAAAAGTTCCTTATTTGTTTTTTATTTTGCCATACAGGGATTCTTCCTGCATTAACTCCCTTTTTGGTGAATTCCTCATTATGCTAACGAAGCAGGTTAGAAGAAGAAGAATGAAACGAAACAGATGTCTAACCGTATAAAAAATTAGTAGAGGGGGGTAATCTTGAAGTATTTTCTATTTGGAATAGGTTTATCACTAATCGGAATTTTAATATCAATAATTTTTTGGGGAATTGATAAAGCATATTTGGTTACGGGAAGTATAGGTTTCATCTTTATTGGTATTTCGATGGTAATGTCAGGTTCAATTGCAAGTGGAGACAGAATGAGGGCGAATTTCGCTACTGAGTCAGCAGAAGACAGAAAGGAACGAAACAGATTAACATCAAACTCGTTGCTTATCGGTTTACCCAGCGTTTTAACAGCCGTTTTACTTTATTATTTAACTACCTAGAGTTTGAGACTTCCGATTATGCTACTGAAATAGGGCGACCTTTTCGTTATTGAGCTAACAGGGGCATTACTTAAAAAATGGTAATGCTCCTTTCTTCTTCAAGTAAAGAGCAGGTTTGTTTAATAATATTATTTGGAAATGGAGAATTTATATGCAGAAAAAATTGTGGATTGAGATTTTTGTATACTCGTTATTATTAGTAACTTTTATTTATCTTGATTTAAAAAACGATATGCCAACTGTTTATTTAATCACACTAATAGTTGCTTATTTATCTGTAATTATTTACAAAATAAACCGATTGATAAAATTGAAATCAAGTGATGTTAATTAAAACTACGAGTTTTTGCGTAGCAGCGTTATGTCACTAACGAGGTGCTTTAATTGAGAAAGGATCGTCAAAAGACGATCCTTTTTTCAAGAGTAAACAAAAACTCCCAAATGTTTACTCCACGTACAATATTGTGAAGGAATGTACTTAAAGTAACGGTGCAGGTTGCTTTAAGAAGGAAAAATTTCTTCTTTACAATTTTTAAGGAAAATTCAACACTAAATGGGGTTGCATTTTTTATGTATATTCTGATTATTACAGTTTTTATGTATAGTTAGCTTGACATTATATGCAAAGTCAACTATACTTTTTTTGTAAAGTTTACTTTGCAGTTAGGAGTTACCCTTTAAAGGAGAATTATATGAAGTCACGTATAGCGGAATTAAGAAAGAGTCAGAAATTGAGCCAAGGTGATTTAGCTGAAGCAGTTGGTGTGACACGTCAAACAATTACATCTTTGGAGAACGAGAAGTATGTCGCTTCTTTAGTTTTGGCTTACAAAATTGCAAAATTTTTCAATTTGCAAATTGAAGATGTCTTTGATTTTTCGGAAGTGGAGGAGATTTAAATGGAGAACTTTAGAAATGAGATTAGAAAAAAATTTTAATGTACCAAATCATAAGTGGATTTACGGGCTTATGTATTGTAATTTCAGCTTTGAATCGTTCCAGTCACGCAAATACTGGAGATTTTAGTCTGGGAGTTCAAATTGGAATTTTTATTGGAATCAGTTTAATTACACTATATTTTATAGGGAAATTAAGAAACGCATTAAAGTATGAAGATAAATTGAAGAAACTGTATATTGAAGAAAATGATGAACGTAGGAGATTGATACAACAAAAGACTGGTAAAACAACAACAATAATCGTTGCATTTAGTATGGCAATAGCGATAGTTATTGCAGGCTTCTATAACTTTGTCGTTTTAATCACACTTCTGTCAACTTTGCTTTTTCTCTTTATAATTACGGCATTTGTAAAATATTATTATAATAAGAAATATTAGATTGTGAAAAAATGCACTTAAAGTAACGGGGTGCAAGAGTTCAAGATCGAGCTACCATTATGGTGGCTTTTCTTTTTGTGCTAAAGGGGTAGGTATTGGAATAGGGAATATCCTGGTGTAAAGAGCATAACTTTTAGTATATGGCTGTTTTCTGAAATGTCGCTGCTATTTAACAAATCATCATTTTGATTTTTCGTCAGTTAAGGAGGAAATCAAATGGATTGGTTTATATGGTTCGCAGTAATTGTTGCTGTTGTTATTATTATTGGGTATAAATCTTCTGAAAAGAAATAATGCTCGTTGAACTAAAGGGTAGCGTTGGTCCAAGGAGGATTAACGCTTCTTTTTGTTGAACTTTATTGAAGTAACGGGGCAGGATAGTTCAAACAGTATAATGGTTATTTGTGGTAAAATATATAAAGAATGGTTGTTAAATTTATAGGGGGTGTTTAAGTGCAAGAAAACAAAGAAACTCCCGAACGAAAAAGAGAGAGATTACGACAAGAAGAATTAATAAGAAATCCGACAGGTACTCTGAACGATGCTTTTAATAGAGCTCAAAGTGGCGGTCTTGCGGATTTAGTCGGCAGCTTAGGTTGGAAAGGTACGGGGATACTTATTCTTGTACTCATAATTGGGGTTATAATTGCGTCAATCTTCCTAAAGTAAAAGGGTGTGCAGCTGCTTCTAACGGGTTCGGTTATTGGGGAGAAAACAGTAACATAGTTAATTTAAGGGGGAGATTTACTTGAAAAAACGAATGAACAATTTTTTTGCAATCGCTTTATTTGCTTCATTTCTTTTAATGTTAGCTGGTTGTACCGAAAAAAAGGAAACGCAAACTCAAGATGAAAATATAAAAACCATTGAATTTGTATTGCAGAATAGTCTTACAGGTCCAAGTGATGAATTGATTCAAATATTGGATAAAGAAAGTGAAGAAAAGTATGAAGAGTTAAATCAATATGAAGAAAAGTTATTTAAAGATTATTTTGCAAATGAAACGTCTTACAGAGATTTCGTTAATAACTTCGGTTCAACATTAATGATTCAATCTTCCGTGAATGGTGAACAGCTCAATTATTACAATTTTAAGATAAAAAACATTGAATACGAAAAGATAGATGCAAAAGATAGCGTTTATAATTTCTCAGTAGAATTACAGCTCCAAAAAGAAGGCAGTGAAGAAATAAAAGTTGATATTGTCAAGGGGCAAGCGAATTTAACTGAAGAGCACAAAATTGAGGGAATGGTAATCCGTGATAGAGATTTATTGAATTCTATGGATTAGTTAAAGGTAAATTCTAAAGACCGTCATTTTTAATGCAGTGCTGGTTCCGCAAGGATAATAATTTAAATTAAAAAAACGCTCGGATTTTTATATCTGAGCGTTTTTACTTGCTATTTATATTGATAAAATGCTGTTGGAATATATGCTAATTATGTTGCTATTTGCAATGTTATTAGCATTTTTCTCCCCATCAACCGAACCCGTTAAGCTGCTTCGGCGGCTTTTTCTTGTTCCACTAACGAAGCAGGATAGTGAAAGAAGGAATAAATCCAGATAATGGAGAATTAACTAATAAACAAATTGGATTGTGGGGGGGGACGTATGAGGAAGAAACTACTGCCTAGATGGATAGTTCTCTTAGTTTTATTGGTGATTCTTATTATTTATTGTTGGGAACTTTTTTCAACTGATTGGAGCTATTCTTTAGCAAGACTTCCTTCCGTTATTTTGTTTTTACTTGCCAGTATATTAGGGCTATTCATTTACTTTCCAAAGAGGGATAATAGGAAATAATTTTTAATCTCTCTTAAAATTATAATATTGTGAAGAGTTTCACTCAAGCTAACGGGTGCTTTACTTTAATAAAGAGTTAAAGACCTTTTCTTCTTTAACTAAAGAGGGCTTATCTACAGTATCCTTATAACAAGGTTGATAGAATAGCTCTTTTATCTGATGAAACAACTGCTTCAGCCTTTCAAGACAAATCGTACCCCCAGAGGCTCCAAGTCAAGTCCTTAAATACCTTATCAATGCTCCAAATAGTCAACCTTTTTTTGTTTTCGCTGATTTCCTTTTGCCAGCACTTTCGTTTTGTCCAGGAACCAAACCAGCCCAGGAACACATATGAGTTGCACTTGGGAACTGTTTTTTTATCATCAGTCCCAATTTCGGATAGAATCTAATATAATATAATAGTTGATAAAATTTCCTCCCTCCAATTTTTTGCTACCCTATTTTTTTGTATTCCTCAATGAAATACATAGGAGAACTGTTCCTGTCCAAAGCATAATCTCATTATTATGTAAATATCATTAGTAATAAAGTCACCATGAAGGAGGTTAACCATTCAAAATCAGCCTCAATTACCTGGTCATGTAAGTATGAGCTGTATAATAAAATGTTAGCTGCACCCGAATGGTTTGCCGATAGACTGAGTCGCTTATAAAAACAGCTTTAAAATTTGGTGATGATTTTGAAACACATTTAAATCAAGCAAGAGATGTAGAATCGATGTTATATCACAAACAACCCACCTCCCCAATTTTAGGGAAAATGAACAAAGATAGTGAAAGTGCAGCTAAAGAAATTCGTGCATTTAAGCAAGCAGGGCTAGACCTAATTAAATCACTCAAACAATAAATTTAAGGAAAAGCAATTACAATAGTGATCTTAGCATTAGCCCGAAAAACATAATGCAAAATTGAAATTAATTTAAACTGGCATGCCCTCATATTACCTAATAGAGATGTATTTAAAAGTTAAGAATTTATTAGGAGAGAAAATTATGACATATACTTTTAAAGAGCATAACTTCTATCAAAGAGAATCTTATCTTGAAGCCATATCTACTGTATTAGAAAGAGGAATGGCTGCAAAAGAGGTGGTCTGCTCGATTACCACAGGTTTTCGATCCATCCCCTCCTTGAGAACAAAACCTGGTCTTAATCCTTACCATGCATCAGTTGCTGATATTGGTTATGGTTTTGATTCAGTACAGGGAACCATTAATCGGCTACGAATGGGAGAATTTATTTCCCTTGCATATGAAATGCTTGTTTTTGATCTTGATACATTGAGAATTAGTGAAAAACAATTAAGTCCGAATTTTGAATTAGCAGTAAATGGGGCATCGCAAGATGTATATTATTTAGTCGAGCAAAGCCGATATTTCAACAAACAAATAGGTGAAACGATAGGAGAAGCAATTAGATTAAGTCAAGAGTTACTGGGTGATAAATGGTATGAAATACATTCTCGTATCGAAAATATTCAAGCAATCCCACGACTTTGAGAGGAGAGGGAAAAGTGCTAAATAAACCATTGGTAATGGATACGGACGAGAGGCAGCGGTTGCTGGAATGGTGGCATACAATGGATGCGGCAAAACCAATGGTACGAAGATTAATGTCATTAATAACCGAACTACGATTAAATCCAGAATCAAGTCATGCAGATGGAATGATCTTATTTTACAGAGCTGCATCGGAGATTTCATATGGATACGCAGGTGTTAGAGGGTGTATAAGGAGAGCATTTGCAAACGAATATCGTGAGGCGCTTCGGATTAATATGGCAATGTGTCATAGTTTTGCGGAAAGATTCTCAGTTGATACCAAGGTTCTACTCGAAAGGGTAGCCCAACAAATTTCTGGTCAAAATGCCTTACTACTTATACAAAAAATTAGAGAAACGTTAGCTGAAAATGATGTAATGCTAAAAGAAATAAAAAGTAAAGCGGATGCTTTTTTTGGAAGAGATACGTTCAATTCGATCCAGAATAAAGTGAAACAATCCATCACATTGCCTAAATCCTAAGTTATATTTAAGGCTGGGTTAAAGAATTATGTTTGATAATTTATCAAAAAGCAAAGGACCCACATAAAGGTCCTTATTTCTTTAAAATTAAACCAACCAATAAGGCATTATTCCAAATGGCATTCTTAACATTTCCTCTGATTGATTAACTAATCTAATATATTTTCAGAAAAAGAAGCGTTTCTAGTTTAAGTGGAGACGCACTTTTCTTATTGAAGGAACGGAGCGTTAACTTAATAAGGAATCTTTAAATGATCTAAGCAAGTGAAGTGAACAAGTAGGTGTTCCGAAAGTATCGTAAATCCTACTTGGATCAAGACCCATGAAAGTAAGCAAGGGTCAGTAATAGGGCCATTGAATAGAGCGAACAGAAAATTTTAAAGGAATATCAATTATGAAAGGATTTACTAAACTCATGTAGATAGGTGAAGAAGGACTATGGATTGTTCTAATTTAACTAGAACAAATTTAATTGGTAGGGTGCAAAATGTTCGTTCGTCATTTTTTCTAAGATTTTGGACAACCTCTTAGTATGTAGATTACTAAGGAGGAAAGACGATGACGAAAGAAAATGAAGAGTAACCAGAAGTTATACTATCTATTTTTAGGATTACAGCATACTGGCACTCGGATGGAGGCGAAAAATGAAACGAATTTTGTATATCTTCTTATCTGTATTTTGTATCGTCTTATTAACCGCTTGTGGCGACCAAACAAATGAAACAGATAATAATACAGATCAAAAAAATGTTACACAGAATAATATTGGTAAAACAACCAATGTTAATTATTCCAATAATCTTCAAAATATACAAGTTCAATATGAAATGAAGTCGCAACTGGAAAAATTGGATTTCACTGAAATTGATTTAAAGGTATCTTACGGCGAGCAAAAAGAGTATGAAGCGAAGATTAATCACGACAACTCAGGTTTTATTGGAGGAGAAGTTGATGATGAAATAAATAATGAACACCTGAGCGGGGAAGCTGCATTCGATAGTATTTATCCAAAAGTTAAAAAACTGACTATTTCTAAAGACACGAACAAAAAGGATGCTATAAATCAAATTCTAAACTCATTTGACCTCCCTGCAGACTATACCCAATTCATGTGTGAAATAATTTTTAATAATGGTACTGAATTGAAATATGTTGATTAAAAAGAGACAGCCGAGGAAAAGTTCCTTAGTTGTTTGTTTATAAGGCTTCTGACCTTCCCAAAGTTCTAAATTAACGGGAGCTCCTCTCGAATTGAACTTAGCTCATAAGAAAATTTATTGGTTAACACTGTTCTTATCATGCTTTCTTTTATATAATAGAGAACTTTAAATGCCCCCTCATTAATGAAGGGGTCTTTCAAAAATAATCTCAAAAAATGAAGATGAACCGTTTCCAGATGTAACAGGGGCAAATAATTGGACGAATCTCCAACCATCCTTCGCATGGTTGGCAATGATTTCATGATAATTTTCTTTCGGTGCGTTGTTCCATTTACTAAGTTTAATTTGAACAAATTTATATTCGTACATAATTCAAACCTCCATTTTCAGAATAATAGTTATTAAAGTGATATTAAATTTAGGTAATAGTCCGGAAAATTAACAAATGAGTTGGGAATTGATTTGTTTGAAATGATACACCCTTTAATCATTACTTTTTATCAACCATTCACCGAGCGTCCAATGTATTCCGCAAAAACACTTTATGGTTTAGCCCGCTTCTATTCTGTATACTTAAAATGCGTATTGAATAACAAAATTGCTAAAAAACAGAAGGGCAATCAAATAAAGTGCAGGGTGAACTTCCCTTCCTTTCCCCATTAAAAGCTTCAACAATGGATATAGAACAAAGCCGATTGCCATACCATCTGCAATGCTATAGGTTAAAGGAATTAATACAATAATGAGAAGTGCTGGTAAGCTCTCTGTCAGATCATCGATGGAAATATTAACAATGTTTTGCAACATAAGAACCCCTATTAATATCAGAATAGGCGAAACCGCACTTGTCGGAACCATTTTAATAACTGGAATGAACAATATCGAAACAAGAAACAATAGTCCTGTCACGATGCTGGTTAACCCTGTTCTTCCGCCGGCTGTTATTCCAGCTGCTGATTCCACAGATGCTACAGTGGGACTCGTACCAAATATTCCTGATGATAATACCGAAATCGCTGTAGCCTGTAGTGATGTCTTATCACTCTCATAACGATTTAACATCTTGCTATGACCATGAATCAAACCAATATTTTCAAAGACAATCACCATTGCAAAAGAGATGGAAGTCAGCCAGAAGACCAAGTTCCCTGCTTGTGCCCACGATAATTGTCCAAAAACGCCAATGTATTCTTGTAAAGATGGAATCGTAAGAGATATCCCTTCGAAGGTAGCTCCTCCAAACCAAATCGATAGCAACGATGTAATTAAAATACTTAGAAGAAGGTTTCCCGGTATATTTTTAACAAATAATATAACCGTAATGATCAAACCAATAAATGTAGTGACAGCTTGGGGACTGCTTAAATCTCCGATTGCAAGCAAGGTGTGCTCAGAACCCGTAATAATACCAGCATTGTCAAACCCAATTAATATCAATAAGATTCCGATCCCAATGGTTATGGCTTCCTTTAAGGAATTAGGAATCGAGGACGTAATCACTTTTGCAAGGGGTGTAAAGGCAATTACAATGAAAATCAGCCCTGCAACGAAAACCATCGCCAACGCCTCCTGCCAAGTAAATCCCCCAGATTGAACGATTGTATAAGTGAACATCGCATTGAGCCCCATACCTGGAATAAGGAGTATAGGGGTATTACTCCAAAAGCCAATTATTAAACATCCCATAAAACTAGTTAATATGGTTGCAATGATTCCTGCCTCCAAGGGAATACCAGCTGCAGCCAAAATCGTAGCATTGACAATAATAATGTAGACCACGGTTATGTAAGAAATAAAACCTGCAGAAAATTCTTTTGTAAGTGTCGTACCATGTTGCGTTAACTTAAATAGACGATCCATGTCAGTCTCCCTTCTAGTTCGTTCGTTATCGTATCATGGACAAGGGGTATATTAGAAATATATAATTTATATAAAAACCATATATTTTTTAAATAGAAGGAGAAATTTATGGACATTAAAAAATTGCGGTATTTTATCGCTATTGCTGAAGAAAAGAATATAACTGCCGCTGCTAATAGGCTTCATTTGTCGCAGCCACCTCTAAGCATACAATTGAAACAAATGGAGGATGAATTAGGTGTTAAATTAATCGAGAGAAATGGGAAGAGTATGGAGTTAACCGATAAGGGAAAGCTACTCTATCAACGGGCTTTGCATCTCGTCAATAGTTTTGAAGAAATGAAAAATGAAATACAGGATACGGAGGAGGGAAAAAAGGGCGCACTCAATATAGGAATAAATACCTTATCTGTTTCGGGATTTTCAGAAATGCTCCAAACCTTCCACAGAAACTATCCCCATGTATCGTTAAAAATTGTCCAAAATGATTCATTTTATTTAGCAGAAATGGTTAAAACCAGAGCGATTGAAATGGCATTTGTACGTCTTCCGCTTGAACATCGAGGTTTGGTTTACCATCATCTTATAAATGAGCCTTTTATTTTCGTCAGTAATAGGGAAGTTCACACTATATCCTTAGAAGAGGTTGCACAAATGCCCCTTATTTTACCTAGTACAGAGGGGCTGGGTATATATAATACGATTCTTGAAGCATTTACTAGTCAAAAGCTTCAACTAAAAAATATTGCGGAATGCTCTGATATGCATGTATTAATGGAATTGGTGAAGGGGGGAACAGGGGTAACAATTGTGCCAAAATCTGTTTTTGATGTCTACGGGACAAAAAGTCTTTACTCGGCACCTTTAAGCAATGCCAATATGACATCTTCTTTAGGAGTCATTTTGCTTGAACATCATTATGTCTCAACACCAGCCAAAAATTTTATGGATCTAGTAAAGGGATATTATAGACATTCACAACTTTAACATTGTCTTTAATTGAAATAGCCTAGTAACGAGAGCATAGTAAAACAGCGGGGTTGTTGTGGCAACCCTTTTTTATTGAACTAAACCTAAATTGCGTCACAACAGAAGAAAAATAGAAGCGTCTCTTGACACTTCTATCTAGTTAGATTGGTGTTTGTTTTGATGTAATTTGAGTAGTTAACTTTCAGGACATTCTGGACAATCTTCACAATCATCAACCAGGGTTGAGCCAGTTGATGGAATAACAAGATCCTCACATGTTTGATCTGCTGGAATGCATCGTCTTATTGTTATACCGCAAATTTCATATTCGCAACAACGCATTTTTCTTATTCCCACATCATTCACCTCGATTCTATATATTATTATTGTGTTCACTATATAGTACATGCAGTAAGAGAAGGAAAGAAACGGCGGTTTCATCAAAAATAAAAAATTATTTTTCAGTATTTAACGGGGGGCATTGGTGAAAAGGCAGCGTATTGCAAATCACCAGTAACATAGACAAATAATCCAAATATGGTATTCTTTTGGTATATTGAAAGATTGAAAGGTTGAATGTGATGTACAAGAAACAAGATTTATTAAAGCAACTTAAAGAATTGGGGATCGACGAAAATGGATCATTACTTGTTCATTCATCCATGAAAAGTATGGGACAAGTAGAGGGTGGGGCGGATACTGTCCTTGATGCACTTTCAGAATATATGAAAAATGGTCTTTTGGTTTTTCCTACCCATACATGGTCGTATATTAATGCGGAGAATCCTCGATTTAATGTCAATGACTCACCATCATGTGTTGGATTATTAACGGAACTGTTTCGAAAACGTCCGGGTGTTGTTCGCTCATGGCATCCAACGCATTCGGTAGCTGCCCTGGGGAAAGAAGCAGATGAATTTATTGCGGGAAATGAACAATTCGACACACCTTGTGCACGCGAATCGAGCTGGGGGAAATTACTCGATCAGAAGGCAACCATCTTGTTAATCGGAGTCGATTTACGAAGATGTACATATATTCATGGAGTCGAGGAATGGCTTGATATACCAGGTCGATTGACTGATGATCACGAAATGCTTTACACAATCTTACCGGATAAAACGGAAATTTCCATACCGCAAAGAAGGCATATTGGTCATACCTCTGAAAAATACAATCGAGTGGAAGATATTTTTCTAAATAACCAAGTTATGTACAAAGGACAATTTGGTGATGCAACAGTAAGAGTATGTGACACAGTAAATATGACAGACTTGCTAAATCACTTACTAATAGAAAAACCAGATTTATTTTCTTGATTTATTGGGGACAACGTCAAATCCAATCCTGTAAGAGTGCATAATTGTAAAAATTATGCACTCCATTACGTTTATTTCAAAAATCATCAATATAAATCAGTAAACCCATTCCTTTATATTGATGATTATCCTCTAGGTAAATAGATTGGAAAGACAGGGAACGAGATGGAGAAAGTTTTTGCGGTGAAAGGAAATAAAGATTTAATAGCCGAAAAGGGCTTATGAGTGTACCTACTTATTTTAAAGTGACTAAGGGTCCTAGTTTTTTATTAAGCTCTTACGAAAAGGAATGACCTCACAGGAAGAAACGAATACTAGAACTTGCATATATATTTCGGAAAAGGGAGTGCTATTCATGCGTGCAGTTGTCATCAATGAATATGGCAATAAAGATGTGTTGGTAGAGCAGGAGCTGCCAAAACCAGAAATAAAAGCAAACCAAGTACTTGTTGAGGTTTATGCAACCTCCATTAATCCGATTGATTGGAAGCTTCGTGTAGGTTACTTAAAGCAGATGCTTGATTGGAAATTCCCCATAATCCTTGGCTGGGATGTTGCTGGTAAAATCGTTGAAGTGGGGAGTGAAGTGAAGGAATATCATGTCGGGGATGAGGTTTTTGCGCGACCGGATACTACCGCTAAAGGTACTTATGCGGAATTTACAGCTGTTGATGAGGAATTGCTTGCGAAAAAGCCTAGCAACCTGACATTTGAAGAAGCTGCCTCTATTCCATTAGCAGGTTTAACAGCTTGGCAGTGTCTTGTGGATAATGCAAAAGTTAACCAAGGAGATAAAGTGCTCATCCATGCTGGAGCTGGTGGTGTAGGAAGTTTGGCCATTCAAATGGCAAAACATTTAGGTGCCTATGTTGCTACAACAGCGAGTGAACAAAATGAAGCATATGTAAAAGAGCTAGGTGCAGATGAAGTTATAAATTACCGTACACAACAATTTGAAGAAGAATTAAGTGATTATGATGTAGTTATTGATACAATGGGCGGCGATATTTTAAATAAAAACTTCCAGGTATTAAAGCCTGGTGGCAGACTAGTAACGATTGCCGGACAGCCCGATTCCGCATTAGCAGAAAAGTATCAAGTAACGGTAAGCTCCTATTGGTTAACGCCAAATGGTAAACAGCTAGGTGAATTAGGCGAATTACTTGAGAAAGGTATACTTAAGCCTCAAGTGGGAAGTATATTTGGTTTTTCAGCAGAGGCGTTACAAAAAGCACATGAATTAAGTGAGACACATCATGCCAAAGGGAAAATTGTAATTAAAGTTAAATAATCAGTACACAGTCCCCACTTATTAATTGTTTCATTTCCAATAAATACCCAATACTGAAATCGATTTTTTAATCACACCGAAATTAATTGATAAGCCACTCTTAAACGTTGATATATCAATGTTTAAGAGTGGCTGTTATTTTTTTATTAATGGGGTAAACACACATAGTCTTTATATCTTTTTGATCAATAAAAATTTTTGGTTAGTCGAAAAGATATAAGTGAATTATAATGAAAACAATGAATGTATTAGAATATGGAGGAAAAACGAATGAAATTCCCAAATGATGCTGATGGAGATGCCTTACATAGTCTATATAAAGATGGATTAAATTTAAAAAAACAACACTCAGTGGACTTTTTTGTTGCCGTGCCTGATAAAGCAATAGGTGAAGTATTATCGCAAGTACTAAAGAAAGAAGGATTCAATTGTTTCTTAGAGCAAGACGACGAAACGGAAGAGTGGGCATGTTGCTGCTCTAAAAGAATGTTATTAAATTATAATGAATTAATTAAAATACAGAATAAATTAAATAACTTAAGTAAACCACATGGTGGTTATTCTGACGGTTGGGGCGTTTTTGTAGAATAAAAGGATTGAAGGGAATCAAAAAGACGTCTCCGACTTCTTATCGGAGAATAAAATTAACAATCGATCAAGTACTAAAACCTTTGCAGCAATTGAAGGAGAAGTAGCGCAAATGGTTGAACAAGGTTAATGGGATAAGCTGCTTAGACTCTGAAGCTGATAAATCCTTGTGGTAGTGATTGCTTGTTATAATAAGCATATACTTTAATTTTGGCAAATGGAGGGAAATTTGTGATTCGTTTTGGAGTTATCGGTACCAACTTTATTACAGATGCATTTTTAGAAGCAACAAATGGGATTGAAGATTTTTCATTAACTGCTGTTTATTCACGTACTGAGGAACGCGCAAAGGAATTTTCTGAGAAATATCAAGTACCATTTACCTTTACTTCAATTGAAGAATTAGCTCAATCTAATGAATTGGATGCTGTATATATAGCAAGCCCCACTTCCTTTCACGCTTCTCAAGCAATCATTTTATTAAATCATGGCAAACATGTTCTTTGTGAAAAGCCGATTGCCTCAAATTCGAGGGAACTTAAAGAAATGATTCAAGCCGCAAAAGATAATAAGGTGCTCCTAATGGAGGCTTTGAAGTCAGGATTTCTACCTTCCTTCTCAAGTATTCGTGAGAATTTACATAAAATTGGTTTAGTACGCCGCTATTTTGCGAGTTATTGCCAATATTCATCCCGCTACGATGCTTATAAGGAAGGAACTATTTTAAATGCCTTCAAACCTGAATTTTCAAATGGCTCGATAATGGATATTGGAGTGTATTGTGTTTATCCAATGGTGCAACTATTTGGAAAGCCAGATCTAATCAAAGCAAGTGGACTGATGCTTGAATCAGGAGCAGATGGTGAAGGTAGTATTCTTGCCCACTACAAGGATATGGAGGGAATGGTTATGTTTTCGAAGATTACAGACTCCTATATCCCGTCTGAAATTCAAGGGGAAAATGGCAGTATACTTATTGATAGAATCTCAGTACCTGAAAAAGTAGAAATTCACTATCGGGATGGGACAGTAGAAGATATCTCCATTTATCCTGAGCACCACACGATGTATTACGAGGCAAAGGAATTTATAGAACTTATTAAAAGTGGTTCCTTAGAATCAAATGTAAATACATATGAAAACTCGATTTCGGTTATGGAAATTCTTGATGAAGCCCGAAACCAAATGGGGGTAGTGTTTCCCGCAGATCGATAAGTAATAACACTTTCGACAATCTTCGGAAGGCAAGAAATTATAGATATAAAGAATCATCATCTTTTAAAAATAATAATTGCTTCTAACATAAAAAAGGATAGGGCAATGCAGAAGTGCAACTTGTATCGGATTTCAACCATTCCCTAAAATAGAAAAAGTATAAAAAGTTAATAGACACCACAAGTAGTTAATATGGTGTCTATTTTTTATGAAACTAACTTTCCCTGTTGCTCTTATTCTATAAATCGTTATTTCATGAGGGTAGTCATATTTATGAATGAACTTAAGAGGGTGAGAAAAATGTTAATCCAATGTACGAAATCCTTGCTTGATCAGCTTGGAATAAAGAATAGTGAGCTGTATTCTCCAGAAGGACATGAGCAGTTCCCTAATAGCTTCATGGCATGGCATGCTAATATTGCCACGATTGATAGAAAAAAAGCGATTGTTTTGATGAATAATGAAACAAGGTATTCGATCGTTATCTACAGACCAAGTAAAAAGGATTATTCCAAAATAAATGAATTAATTCGTGAGGCAATCAGTACGGCTTTACGTATGGAAGGTGTCCGTAAAGAAGTCATTGAAGCATATATGGAAACTGCGGGTGAAATCACATTTTCGAAAACGGCAAGTAGAAGCATGGTCGCAAAGATGAATAATGCGGTGCGTGAAATTGAGTTTATGCAAGAATATTTAGATGAAAAGATAAGAATTCAGCGATATATCAGCATTATTACCGGTAGATTTATCCAATTGTCTGGTAACGATCCAGGGTTTTATCCGATTGAAAAAATGCTCAAATGCCTCAGCCTTATTTTGGGTCAGGAAGATCATGAAATTGTGGAAGATGTTCTTGAAATCGAGCTGTATCAACTGAAAATAAACATCAATCTAAAGGGTCATGAAATTTGGCGACGGGTTTTAGTGCCTTCGACTTATTCCTTTAGACATCTACATAATATTATTCAAACCGTTTTTGATTGGCATAACGCTCATTTACATGAATTTGTTGTGGAAAGAGAGGATAGGAAGGACCTCAAAATTGTAATGGATGACGACCCCGAGACGATGGAATATTTGGATTTTGATGCATTTGAGATTCGTCAGGAACGATTTGTTGGTCTTGAAGAAATTTTTACAACCTATGGTGAAGTCGTATATGAATATGATTTTGGCGATTCCTGGGAACATACGATAACATTGGAAAAAGTCGTAAAATCAAATGAGTTTCGTGCAACATTTGTTGAAGGAATCGGAGAGAGACCTCCTGAAGATGTAGGAGGAGAAGGGGGTTATGAGGAATATCTGCGAATTATAGCAGATGCAAACCATCCAGAACATGAGGACATGAATACATGGGCTGATAATCAAAAGGAAAGAAACATAAGCCAGGAAAAGATTAATCATAGACTTAAACAAGTAATCAAAGGCTATCATTATTCGTATTTTTTGTGATTTGATAGAAAAATAGGGGATTTACCAATCGGAATCAGCCAGGAGATCATATTCGCTATTAGCACACAGAGTTTGGGAAAAAATTGCGGCTAATCCAGGTAGTTCGCTTGTAAACAAGTGAACTATTATTTTAGGGGATAATTGGAAAAAATATGATATCCTTAATTTAAGGGGGGATTTACCTGAGAAAAAGAACGAAGAAATTTTTTGCAACTACTTTCTTTAATTTACTTCTATTAATGTTATTTGGATGTACCGAAAAAAAGGAAACTCAAGATGAGAATATAAAGACCATTGAAGCTGTATTACAGAATAGCCTTACAGGTCCAAGTGATGAATTAATACAAATATTGGATAAAGAAAGTGAAGAAAAGTTTGAAGCGTTAAATCAATATGAAGAAAAGCTATTTAAAGATTATTTTGCAAATGAAACGTCCTACAGAGATTTTGTTAATAGCTACGGTTCGTTAGTAATGAATCATCCGAATAGTGATTATTACAATTTTAAGATAAAGAAAATTGAATATGAAGAAGTAGATGCAAAAGATAGCGTTTATAATTTCACAGTAGAATTGCAGTTCCAAAAAGAAGGCAGCGAAAAATCAGAAGCTGGGATCGTAACTGGGCAAGCGAATTTAACTGAAGAGCACAAAATAGAAGGAATGATAATTCGCACTAAAGATTTTTGGAGCTCAAGGAGTAAAGAAATTAAAGAAATTAGAGATATATATGTAAAAGATGGGGAAGTGTTATTGTTAGTTGCCCCAGACCCATCTCTTTCAGCAGGAAAACCTTATGGATACCTATTTGATTTCACGGCACCATTTGAGACTTTTAAAGGGAAAGAATTAGCTATTTATGCTTACCATAAAGAAACCGGAGAAAAAATTACAGGATTGTCCCCGGAAACAATTAAAGAGCCGTCAACAGGCTATTCCACTTTAGAACGCTTCACTGCTACCTTTGCGGTTCCAAAAAGCGGCTTGTGGCGTTATGAAGTGGTAGTAGATGGCGAATTTTATGCTGATGTTGTTTTAGCTGTTAAAGAATAATCAGTGTGTTTCCATATTTTTAATAAAAAGGCTGTGTTAAAGGTAAATGTAGATTTTAGATTTCACTCAATTTGAAAAATAGGCGGAGAAATTCCGTTTATTTCAGGAAATTCCCATATTTCCCTTAAAATAAGCGGAGTTTTTCCGGTTATACGTTCCAAAACGATGGCTTTTGTCTTATTGTGAACAGTTAGTCGGAATATCTCCGCTTATATCTGCTCCTTAAGCCTCCATTATCGACATTAGCCGGAAATTCTCCGCTTAAAAATTTTTCTACACGAAAATCAACAATGAATAATAACAGAGCTAATAAAAAAAAAGCAACTGAGCGAATTCAGTTGCTTTTTATATGCTTTTTTACTGTTAAAAGATGTTCTGATTAAGGTACTAATTAAGTTGTTAATTTGAGTTTTCTCCCCAATAAACAAACCAGCTAGGTTGTGTGAGCGAATGTTATTCTCCATTTATTTGGATTGTAACATTCGCTTTTGTTTTTTAGTGTTATGGTTAAAGTTACTAGTATATTATTTTTGACAATTCGGTTTGATTTGGTTAAGTTAACTTAGGTACTGGAAAAATAGTGTGGTAGTCTCTTTTATTACATTTTTCATGATAGGGTTAAAAACTTTTACTATAAGAATTTTTGAGATATAGTATTCTAGCATTATTAGGAGGAATTGTTATGGCAAACTTACAAACTTTAGAAAAACTTGAACAGCAAATGTTCCTAGATGTTATTCGTGATCGTCGATCAGTTCGTGAATATGATCCAACAGTGCAGATTTCACGCGAAGAAATGACCGAAATGCTGGAGCTAGCAACGTTAGCTCCTTCGTCTTCGAATCTGCAGCCATGGCGTTTTCTAGTCATCGATAAACCGGAGTTGAAGGAAAAGCTTTTGCCAATTGCATTTAATCAACAACAAGTAGTCAAAGCATCTGCGGTTATTGCTGTGCTTGGCGATGTGGAAAGCTACAAGAAAGCTGAAAAAATTTATGGACAGGCTGTTGAAGCTGGCTTTATGCCAACTGATACGGCTAAATCATTCATCGAACGAACAGTGGGCATGTACTCAAACCTGCCGCCTGAAGTGGCTCGCCAAATCGTATTTACGGATGGCGGACTAATCTCGATGCAGTTCATGTTAGTCGCTCGCTCCAAAGGTTATGACACTGTTCCAATGGGAGGATACGATAAAGCGAAGTTCATTGAAGCTTTCGGAATTTCCGAGCAGTTTGTCCCGGTTATGCTCATTGCTATCGGTAAAGCAACGAAACCAGGACATCCTACTACACGTCTTCCTATTGAAGATGTAGCATTCTTTAACGAATTGCCATCTGAATAAGCATGGTATAAGACAAAAATTAGATAAAAAAATATTGCTAATAAAAGCTGACAGGTATTAATTTACACCTGTCAGTTTTTGTTACAAAAAGTAAGTATTTTATCAAAATTGGTTTTTCCGACCCATACATGGTCGTTTATTAATGCGGAGAATCCTCGATTTTATGTCAATGACTCACCATCTTGTGTTGGATTATTAACGGAACTGTTTCGAAAACGTCCGGGTGTTGTTCGCTCATGGCATCCAACGCATTCGGTTGCTGCCCTAGGAAAAGAAGCAGATGAATTTATTATTAATCCAATCCTGAAGTATGTCATAATTGTAAAAATAGTCAAAATTTAATATAGTTAATCTGAAGGTTCTTTTCTAATTAACCAGGGAGGTATGATTTCGATGAAATACAGACGTTTAGGGAATAGTGGGTTAAAGGTAAGTGAAATAAGTTTAGGCAGCTGGTTAACCTACGGGAAAACGGTTGAAGATAACACGGCTGAGAAAACAATACATAAAGCATATGAACTGGGGATTAACTTCTTTGATTCTGCCAATGTTTACGAGCGTGGTGAAGGTGAACGAGTTATGGCTGGAGCTTTAAAGGAATATCCGCGTGAATCCTATGTCATTACGACAAAAGCGTTCTGGCCAATGGGTGAAGGTCCGAATGATCGCGGATTATCGAGGAAGCATGTGATTGAACAAGCCAATGCGAGCTTGAAGCGAATGAACTTAGATTATGTTGATATTTTTTACTGTCACCGTTATGATCCACAAACGCCAGTGGAAGAAACGTTGAGAGCCATTGATGATTTAATTCGTCAAGGGAAGATTCTTTATGCGGGCGTAAGTGAATGGAGTGCGGCTCAGATTGAAGAGGCAGTCCGTGTGGCGGATAAATTCCTTTTAGATCGAATTGTCGTGAACCAGCCTGTATATAACATGTTAAACCGCTATATTGAAAAGGAAGTAATTCCGGTGAGTTCAAAGCATGGGATCGGACAAGTGGTTTTTTCTCCACTTGCTCAGGGGATTTTAACAGGAAAATATAAAGGAAATACCATTCCAGAGGATAGCCGTGCCTCAAATACAGAAATCAACAACTTCATAAAGGGTATGTTGACTGAGACTACCTTTACGAAGGTGGAACAGTTAGAGAAGATCGCCAAGGAATTAGAAATCACTCTACCTAGCCTTGCGTTAGCATGGATTTTACGTCAGCCAAATGTTTCAAGCGCATTAATTGGTGCAAGTAGACCAAGCCAAGTAGAAGAAAATGTCAAAGCCATTGAAATTGAACTTACGGGTGAAGTTATTGAAAAAATTGAGGGGATTTTGGCATAGAAACAATTTTAGATCAGACCCTTGAAAAGTAAGTAGTTCAATTAAACAAGAGACATTGATCTTAAAAATCAATGTCTCTTTATTTATTATCTGAGTAGTAGATAGTATGAAAATTTTGATTTTAGGTGCAACAGGTCAAATAGTCCGTATGCTGACAAATGGTTTACTCCATAAACCTACCATTCCTGGATCCAACAAATGTTGCAAAAGATGAAACTATTATTAAAATAAACAGTATATATGTAGAGGTATATAAGGGGGATTGAACTTGAGTATTCTTTCAAAATTTACTGATATTATGGAACGTAAAATCAACTCATTATTAGATAAGGCTGAAGATCCGGAGAAAATAATTAAGCAGTATTTAAAAGAACTTAACAGCGATTTGGGAAAAATCAAAGCGGAAACAGCAGCAGTGATGGCTGAAGAGCAGCGGACACAAAGAGCATTAAATGAGTGCCGCGATGATATGGAAAAAATGGAGCGCTATCGCCTCAAAGCATTAGAAACAGGTAATGAAAGGGATGCGAGGAGGTTTCTCGAAAAGAAGGCTTCTTTGGCGGTAGAATTATCGCAATTTGAAGTCTCATACCAGTTGGCATCATCAAAGGCTCAGCAAATGAAACAAATGCATGACAAACTGACCGTGGAGATTAATCAACTAGCCGCGGACTAGTGGACAAGGTGCCTGTCCCAATTCGATAAATAGAAAGAAAGTCGGACAAGGTTCTTGACCCCATGTCCCAAAAAGAGGAGATGAAAGTATGATTCTTCATTATAAGTGTCCCGGTTGTGGGAATGATATGAGCTTTGATGCTGAGTCAGGCGAGTTATCGTGTCAAGCCTGCGGCAGACACGATAGGATTGAAAATTATCCTGAAGAATTGAAGTCGGTAAGATTTTCGGAGAACGAGGCGAACGAATACCATTGTGAGAATTGCGGGGCTGTTCTGATGACAGATGCAGACACGGCCGCAACAAACTGTAGTTTCTGCGGAGCGGGTGTTGTCATTGCCGACAGATTATCGGGAATTCTTGCGCCGGCAAAAGTCATTCCATTTATGATCAGTAAGGAAGAGGCGAGGAAGGCGTTTCAAAAATGGTGCAGAAAAGGGCTGCTTACCCCGAAAGGATTCATGACGGCGGACCGGATTAAGAGTATTACTGGGATGTATGTCCCGTTTTGGTTATTTGATTTAAATAGTAAAGTTCAAGTAAATGCTACGTGCACAAAGGTTAGAACCTATACACAGGGTGATTATATTTATACGGAAACGAAATATTTTGATGCCTTCCGTGATATCAATCTCGATTATGTCAAGATCCCGGTTGATGCATCCGCAAAAATGAACGATGGATTAATGGATAAATTGGAACCATACCCATACGATCAATTAAAAGATTTTAAAACACCGTATTTGGCAGGATTTATTGCCGAGAAATACAATTATACTGACGAAGAACTGCTTCCACGGGCGAAAGACAAAATCAGCGGCTATATTGATTCCTATATTCGTTCTACATTAACAGGCTATCATTCTGTCAATTATACAAATAAATTTATTGATACGAGAAATGTTAACACTGATTATGTTTTATTGCCGGTATGGATGGTCAACTACGATTATAACAATACGGTGTATACGTTTGCGATGAATGGTGAAACGGGAAAAATTGTCGGCAAACCACCAATCAGTGCCTCTAAAGTAGCGATGTGGTTTAGCGGCATCGCTGCAGGATCCTTCTTTGCGTTAAAATGTGTCTCTTATCTGATGGGAGGAGGTTTCTGGTGAGAGGGAACTATCTGCAAAGACGAGGAATCATTGTCTTTATGATCGCGCTACTGTTGCTGCCATGGGGAATGCCGGCTAAAGCAGAAAGCTTTGACCAGGCCCAGTATATTTATGATTATGCCCATTTACTAACGGATCAAGAGGCGGCAAATCTGCAAAATTTGGCAAAGGAACTGGGCGAAGAGAGGGAGACCGCTTTTATTATCATCACGCTAAATGGTACGGATGGAAAGGATATTGTTCAATATGTGGAGGATTTCTATGATGATAAGGCTCCCGGCTATGACCAGTCGCATGGAAATACCGCGATCCTCGCCATCGACATGCAAGAACGGGATATTTATTTAGCGGGCTTTAAAAAAGCGGAGCAGTATTTGGATGATGGCAGGCTTGATCAGATTCGCGATAATATTACCCCCGATTTATCAGAGAGCCGTTATTTTCAAGCATTTTCACTTTTTTTAACAACTTCTTATGAGTATATGGGCTATGAGCCGACTGACGGCAACAGCTCGGATGGGTATTCGGGCTATGGTCCCGGTGGAAGTTCGGAAGGGTATAATCGCTATGAATCAGGGGTTGGTCATGAGAATCTATTTTTTCAATGGTGGTTCCAATTAATTGCTTCGCTCCTTGTAGCGGCTGTGGTTGTCGGGATGATGGCCTATCGTTCTGGGGGCAGGGTTACGGTTAATGAGCAAACATATATGAATAATGAGCGATCAAAAGTACTAAACCAATATGATAACTATGTCAGACAAACTGTGACGAGACAGAGGAAACCGTCTAATGATACAAAAAGCGGCGGTGGTGGAGGAATCACTGGTGGCGGTCACTCACATAGCGGTAGTAGAGGTAAATTTTAATAGAGGAAGGGAGCAGCTAAGCGATGTCTTTTTTTAAAAATCAATTTGCAAATGTAGTCGAATGGCAAGAATTTAGAGATGATATGATTTTCTATAAATGGAGCAATCGTGAAATCAAAAAGGGGAGCAAACTGATCATTCGTCCTGGTCAAGATGCGATCTTTTTTAACAATGGAAAAATTGAAGGGGTGTTTCGTGATGATGGCGAGTACGATATCGAGTCTCAGATCATTCCTTTCTTATCGACCTTAAAGGGATTCAAATTTGGCTTCAATAGCGGCATGCGCGTAGAAGTGCTGTTTGTGAATACGAAAGAATTTGTGGTGAAATGGGGCACGCAAAATGCGATTAATATCCCGACCCTTGGACTCCCTGGCGGCATGCCGATTCGTGCGAACGGAACCTTTAATTTTAAAGTACAGGATTATATTGCTTTAATTGATCAAATTGCCGGAGTGAAGGACCAATATTTCGTGGAGGATGTCAAAATTCGCATCACGTCGATCCTTGATCAGCTCCTGATGAAATGGATTACACAGGAAGGAAAGGATATGTACAATTTGCAGGCTAACTCCTTCGACATTTCAAAAGGAATTCAAGAGGATTTAGATATGCAGATGATCAAGAGCGGTATCACCATCACGGGTTTTAATGTGATGAGCTTCAGCTATCCAAAAGAGATACAAGACATGATCACCAAAAATGCTTCACACGGTATGGTAAGTGATGTTGGCAGGTACCAGCAAATCTCGATCACAGATGGCATGGCTTCTGGAAAAATGAGCGGAGGCGGAACGGCATCCGATATGGCCGGAATGATGATGGGGATGAATATTGCGGGCAAATTGATGAATCAAATGAATCAAGAGACGCAAAATCAACCTGCATCTCCGCAAAATACACAACCTCCTGTCCAACCAAATGGGAGTGGCCAAAAGAGGCCAAACTTTTGCCCAAATTGCGGTGAAAAAACCGGCGCAGCCAACTTCTGCCCTAATTGTGGGGAAAAACTTATTTAGGCCAGTGGGTCAGCCCCCAGGCGTGCTAACGCTTTAGCGCGCTGGGGTCTGACCTTTTTTCTGAAAAAAAGTCAACAAATATCAATAACTAATCGGTAAAACTACATACAATAATCATCCAAATTTCTATGCGATTGGCTAGCGGGTGGGATGATTACTGGCGGTTTGCAGCTAGCTTTTATTGAAGGAATTTTCAAACTCTATAATATGAGTAAACCCATTCCTTTATATTGATGATTATCCTCTAAGTAAACAGATCGGGAAGACCGGGAACGAGATGGAGAGAGTTTTTGCGGTGAAAGGAAATAAAGATTTAATAGCCGTAAGGGGCTTTATGAGTGTACCTACTTATTTTAAAGTTACTAAGGATCCCGACTAGAATCCTTGATTTAAGGTCATGTTTCAACTTATTATTTATCAAAGCTTATACCAATAAGAGTGTCAAGCACCTTCCAAATTTGGTTGGTACCTGGCACTTTTTTCTATGGGAGGAGCGGATATAAGGGAAATCTTAACAGTTTTACGAAAAACTTTTCAAGTATATGCATCTCCCATATTATAATAAAAAAAAGTACATAGATTTGGAGGATGAAGAAAACAATACGGGTTCGTGAAATAGAGGAGAGGGACAATCAAAGAATGGAGCAAATTATCAAACGCTCATTAGTATCTTTTAAGTTAGACATTCCAGGAACTGCCTATTTTGATCCCCAACTAAGCAATCTAGCACAATTTTACACGGAACAATAAAATGCAAAGTATTGGGTTGTGGTGAATGAACGAGATGAAGTGGTAGGTGGTGTGGGGATTGCACCATTTGGTCAGCAGACGGGGTTTTGTGAGTTGCAATAGCTATATCTTACACCTGAAGTCCAAGGTATGGGTTTGTCGAAGGAACTCATGAAAGTAGCACTCGACTTTGCCAAGGAACATTATACACACTGTTACTTAGAAACCGTGAAGATTCTCCAAACTGCCAATCTCCTTTATAGCAAATTAGGTTTCCAGCAACTTGATAGAGCGCTAGATGGTTCAGAACATAACGTAATGGATGTATGGTATATGAAAGAATTATCATAATAGCTGGTCTTATTTTTCAAACTGAATGTTGATTACACTCAGTTTGAAAAATAAGCGGAGAAATTCCGTTTATTTTGGGAAATACTCATATTTCCCATAAAATAAGGGGAGTTTTTCCGGTTATACGTTCCAAACCGAAGGATTTTGTCTTATTTAGAGCAGCTAAGCGGAAAATCTCCGTTTATATTTGCTTCTAAAGCCTCCACTACACACAATAGCCGGAAATTCTCCGCCTATGAATCCTAATATCTTATGTGCAGACAATAGTAAGAAGCTAACCATCTACATATTGTAGATGGTTAGCTTCTTTTTCTCATTAGATGGTCTTTTTCAGTGGCTTCGAACCGTCCCCATGGTCTCCAATTTCTGTAAGGCCTTAATTACTTTGAAAAGAGTAGCATTATTTTTACAGAATTTACAAAGAATATGTTTAACACATTTCAAGGGGTCCAGTGATGAAATATATGGGGTTTAGGAAAAAAGGGGGGGATATTCCAAATATACAATTGAATGAATCGTTGAATTCAATGCCGGAAATTCCTCTAAATCCAAGATTAAATAAAAATATAGACATACTGAAATCTGCCTATAAAGATTGCTCCGACGTGGTATTTCGTGACTTTAGTATTGGCAACGAGATCAATGCTGTTCTTCTTTACATAGATGGCCTGTCAAATACCGAAGAAGTCGACCAGCACGTGCTTATGCCGCTTATCCAGCTGAAAAGCCCGGAAAACGGTCCGATATTTGAGCGAGCGAAAAAGGAAATATCGGTATCAGATATCAAGGAAATCTACACGATACCTGATATTTTCAAACAGATTTCCATGGGCAACCCCATCATTTTAATTGAAGAACAAGCAAAGGGAATTTCGGTGGGCCTGCCGAAGTGGGAAAAACGCAGTATTAAGGAACCTGACGCGGAATCCGTCATTCGCGGTCCCAGGGAAGGCTTTGTTGAAACATTACGAGTGAACACCTCCCTTTTACGCAGGAAAATTCGTCATCCATTATTAAAAATGAAACCAATCAATATTGGTGATTACACTGAAACGCAAGTCATCGTGGCGTATATCGAAGGAGTAGCCGATACCGCTTTAGTGGATGAGGTTACTCATCGACTAAAGCGAATTAAGATGGATGGTATTTTAGAAAGTGGCTATATTGAGGAAATGATTCAAGATAGCCCATTTTCTCCTTTCCCGCAGGTATTAAACACAGAACGTCCGGATGTCGCTGCGGCCTGTTTATTAGAAGGCCGTGTGATCATTTTGATTGACGGCACCCCTTTTAGCCTTATTGCTCCCTGTACGTTTACAAGTTTATTACAGGCACCTGAGGATTACTATAATCCATTTTACGTCAGCACATTGATCCGTTGGCTGCGCTATCTATTCTTTTTTATCGCTTTGCTTGCACCATCAGCGTATGTGGCGATTTTAACATTTCATCAAGAAATGCTTCCAACCTCACTGCTTTTAACGATTGCCCAAAGTCGTGAACAAATTCCCTTTCCAGCTTTGGTTGAGGCCTTTATGATGGAAATCACTTTTGAGGCACTAAGAGAAGCAGGTGTGAGACTACCAAAACAAGTTGGAGCTGCTGTTAGTATTGTCGGTGCCCTCGTGATCGGACAAGCAGCGACGGCGGCGGGATTGGTTTCATCACCGATGGTTATGGTGGTCGCCATTACAGGTATTGCCTCATTTCTAATGCCAAGATATGCGGCCGGCATCTCGATTCGACTACTCCGCTTTCCGATCATGATTTTATCCGGAATGTTGGGACTATTGGGCGTCATGCTTGGAATTACTACCATTGTTGCGCACCTGTGTACACTTAACTCCTTTGGTGTACCCTATCTCAATCCGGCAGCCGTACTAAAGCTTAGTAATTTAAAGGATGTCTTGGTTCGTGCCCCGTGGTGGGCCATGGATACACGTCCTGATTTTTATTCAAAAGATACTAGTAACCTAAGACGTGAAGCCGAGAATCAAAGGCCCAGTCCAAGCAAAGGTGATGGTGGAAGTTGATGTGTAAGATTCGATCTATAAAGAGGACTTTCACTTTATTCCTTTTGATTTGCCTAACCTTGATCGTCCTTACAGGATGTTGGGATCGAACCGAAATAAATGACTTAGCTTTTATTCTCGCGGCAGGTATGGATAAAGGGAAAAATAATAATATCGAACTCTCAGTCCTTATCTATATACCACAATCCCAGCAAAGTGGACAAGGATCTGGGATGTCAGGTGGTAATAGCAGCGGCCAATCCTTTGTGAGATCAGCTGAGGGAGAAACCGTTGCGGATGCGATGGCACGGCTTCAGGAAGCACTTACCAGGAAGATTTTTTGGGGGCAAAATGAAGTGCTCCTTATTGGGGATAAATTAGCCAAGAAAGGAATAAGCGAACAAATTGATTTTTGGATGCGGCATTCGGAACCTCGGATACATGCCGATGTATTTGTTTCGAGGGGAAAGGCAAAGACTGTTTTGAAGGCCATGCCGGAATTAGAAAAAGACGCCTCACAACAACTTCGTAAAATAGTTAAAACAAATATTGGGGTAAAAATAACGGTGAAGGATTTATTGCAAATGCTATCTGGTGAATCTATTGCAGCCGTATTGCCATGGGTGGAAAACCTATCCCCAACACATATGGATAAAAAAAAGGCGATTCCAACCATTAACGGAGCAGCGATTTTTAAGGATGGAAAAATGGTAGGAAGATTAAGTGATAAAGAAACAAGGGGAATTCTTTGGCCAAGAAATGAGATTAAATCCGGGGTGTTTACGATTTCGTTTAAAGATGAAACAGGCTATATCTCCTTAAATCTGTTAAGGAGTCATAATGAATTGATTCCTTCCATTAAAAACGGCAAATGGGGCATGCACATCAAAACAAACGCAGATCTAGAAGTCATTCAAAATACGACAAAATTCAACTTATTCGATCCAAACGTCATAAAAAAAGTTGAGCAAAAGGTTGAATATGAAATTGAACAAAGGGAACGGTTCGTTTTTACGGAAGTACAGAAAAAGTTACATGCTGATATTTTCGGCTTTGCGGATGAATTCGAGAAAAAATATCCACAAATATGGAAACAAAAAAAAGACCAGTGGAATGAAGTTTTTCCGGATGTAGCCGTTTCTTTTGAAACGAAGGTGAATATCCAAAGAACCGGTTTAGCAGATGGAAAACCTAAGCGAGGTGTCGAGCGATGAAGGTTGTTGGAATCTTAGGGATAACGGTTATATTGGTGTTTATTTTTTTGATCCAGGGGCCGGGATTGAAGAGAAGTGGCAAAAGGGTAAAGATGGCATTTTTTTCGATCATGATGGTGAATTGGATCCTTGCTGTTTTACTTGTGATGTTTCCAGAAATGTCGGGCCCTGGGCAAATGGTCGATTTCATCTATCAGTCATTTAAGCCGTTTTGGTAAAGAAACTCCTGTTAGTAAAGGAAGGAACAAACATGATTGAAAAAGGTAGAATTTCTGGTTTGGAGCTTGCCCTCATTATGTATGCAACAGTTACCGCAACAGCGATTCTTTATATTCCATATGTCACAGCACAGCATGCCAAGCGTGATTTGTGGCTGTCTCCCATATGGGGTTCTTTGAGCGGCTTTCTGATCGTCGTTATTATTGTCATACTCTCTAGGTTTTTTCCAGGGAAAACTCTAATCGAATATTGTGAACTTATACTTGGCCGGGCCATTGGAAAGATAATCGCGTTCATTTACCTATTTTTTATTTTACATGATACAGCCATTGCATTTAGAGAGTACGGTGAGTTTGTCGAAAGTGCTTTTTTGTATAAAACACCTATGCTTTTTGTGACCGGAAGTATTGCCATATCTTGCGCCGTTGCTGTCCATGGGGGCATTCAAACGATTGGACGATGTGCTGTGCTTTTTTTGCCGATTGCTTTAACGTTCTATGGATTGATTTATTTCTTTCTTATTCCTGATTTGAATGTGAAAAATATGCTGCCGATTCTGTCAGATGGAGTAATGCCCTCGATTAAAGGGTCACTGGCACCACACGCCTGGTTAAGTCAATTTTCATTGATGTCGCTTCTACTGCCGTTAGTAACGAATCAACAAAAGGTGATGAAATGGGGAATGTTTTCAGTCATTGCGAGTGTTTTAACGATGGTCTTTATGAACCTTGGGAACCTATTTTTATTTGGGGACATTATTATCAATATACAATTTCCAGTGTTTGAGGCAGCAAGATATGTTAGTATCGGATCTTTCTTTGAACATATTGAGTCCATCATCATCGCAGTTTGGGTTCTTGGCGGCTTCATCCAGCTATCCGCCTTTTTTTATATGCTTGTTCTTGGTACGTCACAATGGCTGAAATTGCCAAGTTATAAACCAATTGTGTTACCAATTGGTTTTTTAATTATTCTCTTTTCGGCCTGGTCCATCCCTTCATTTGAGGACATGATTCGAGGAATGGGTACAACTGTGCCTTTTTATTTCTTAACCGTTCAGCTGATCATTCCCATTTTACTCCTATGTGTTGCGGTCATACGTCGGAAAAGACCGAAATCGTTCTTGCAGTAAGTTTTATCCGGGGGGAGATGTGTTAGGTGTAAAAACCTCTACAGGCTTTAAGTAAATTACAAGGTGAAACTAAAATTGAACGTGGAAATCAATCAATTTTAATGTGGGTTATTAAGTAAGAAACTAATCGGAAATTTCCGGTTAGTTTTTTTGTTTTTTCTAGGCAAATTAGTAAGAATGTAGCCTAGTAATTGATTGTATTCCTTATTGTAATAAAAATTTTTGGTTAGTCGAAAAGATATAAGTGAATTATAATGAAAACAATGAATGTATTAAAAAAATATGGAGGAAAGTAGAAGAAAATGTCAAAGCCATTGTAATTGAACTTACGGGTGAAGTTATTGAAAAAATTGAGGGGATTTTGGCATAGAAACAATTTTTGATCAGACTCTTGAAACATAAGTAGTTCAATTTTTGAGAAGAAAATAACATAACATTAATAATAGAGTGCTAAACTTCAAAGGTTTTAGCACTCTATTTTTTGTTGTTTTATTACAATAATCCCGACGGTGTATTGGAACCAGCTCGGCCAAAAGACCTGTTACGACAAATTACCAATTCTCTCATGGGACTTTTTAATTAAAAACCATGAAAGATAAGGATTTTTGAAAGAATTAGCAGGATTTTTAGCATGAATAAAGAAATATATTATATACAAATTACGAGTCAATGGACCATAGAAGTTATTTTGACAGATTACGAGAAGAACTGCGCTATAAAAAAGATAATGAGTAGATCACCCTGGTTGTTTTTCCATAATGAAAATAGCTGCAGATAGATTTAGATTAAGCCATTTTATTCAGCAAATTTATCAAGGTATGGAAGAAGGGATAAGATATGATTGAAAATTTCTTTGCTGACTATAAAAAATTTGTTGTTATACCGGAAGATGAAAGCCAAGTTAATAATGAAGTATTTGATCCCAAAAAGTATGCTGGATATTATATACTAACATTGTCCATTTTTGATTCCCGTTTATCAACCTGGAAAGATGCAAGTAAATTTGAAATTGATATTGAGAAAAGTATCAAAACGGTTCTAAGGGATTTTAATCAAATGCAGCGTGAGAAGTACCATCTTCAATTACTAGAATTAGATAAGTTTAAAAACTATTTTATCTTGGCCCTTTCTACTAAAACAAGATTTAATCCAGGGGAAGAAGATGACCGTATAGCATATGTTATGGATAAAATACTAACGAATCCTTTTTATGTTGGACAAAGTTGGTTCAACTTAATTCGTGATAAAGGAAGAGTGGCCCGTAAACTCTTTTGCTACTCCTTTAAGGAATATGTAGCGGCGGACTTAAACCAGTCAAAAAGGGAAGAAAAATTTGAAAACATCAGTGAATTAATCCCTAAAAATGGAGAGATTAAGCTGATTAAAAGTGCTCAGAAAAGGGAAGTTCTCTAAATACACAGGTAACTGTTGCATAGTCCTAGGCGTGTCAGATAGGGCTATTGTCGACATTTTACGAGTTTAGAAAAGTCTGTAAACTCATTTTCATTCCTTTTCCTCATTTCTCTCTGACATCACAAGGGCAAAAAAGCCGTGAGCAAGTTAAACCTGCCCACGGCTTTTAATTTAAAGTAAAGAATGGGTTTAGAACATCCTAGTCAAACACAGAAATTTGTTTATGCCCATTTTCTTTTTGTTAGTTTTTATCTGGGCTGTTTACCTAAGATATCGTATGAAGTTAGTAAAAATGTGTGAATGCCCAGAAAGTAAAATAATCAAACTTGATACAGTTAAAGTATTGATTTTTCGACAAATTTAGAAAATACCTAAAAAAAGTATAAAAAAATCTAAAATTAGCACGGTTTCCTAAATCGATGAAAGCATTTACAATTAGTTAAGTAAGCACTTTCATTTTCTAAATGGTAAGCACAAAGAAGGAAGGGGGAGCTATTTATGAATGGGCTTAAACGGGGATTTCTATTTTTGGATAGTCTTTTTGAAAAAGTGGCGCTTGGCTCGCTTGTAATCATGATTATTATTGTAACGCTTCAAGTTTTTACTCGGAAATTGTTTAATTTTGTTTTATTTTGGTCAGAAGAAGTTACTCTTTTATTGTTATGCTGGTTTTCGTTTATGGGAATTGCCATTGGCGTTCGAGAAAAACTGCATTTAGCCATTGAATCTTTTACCGCAAAACTGCCTCCGGCAGCAATTCGTGTCCTTGATAAAGTGGTTGCACTTGGTTCCATGGCTTTTGCGGTGTACCTAATAAAATATGGTTGGGATTTTACGGTATTAATGATCGATTCAACACTGCCGGCAACAAAATTATCCAACGCCTGGGCATATGCTGTCATGCCGATTACAGGTTTTATGATGATTATTTACGCTTTCTTACAATTGATTGGTATTGATACGAGGAGACATAATGTTAAAGGAGGTGGCCACTAACGATGGATCAAACAACGGTTGCCATAATTATTTTGCTTACAAGCTTTGTTCTCATGCTGGTGCTGCGTTTTCCAGTGGCACTTACCTTGGCGGGTTCCACCATTCTCACAATGATATATTTAAGCATCCCGCTTGAGGTTATTGGGCAAAGGATGATTCAAGGAGTTAATTCCTTCGCATTGTTAACAATCCCGTTCTTCATTCTGGCGGGCCAGTTAATGAATGAGGGGGGCTTGGCCGCACGTTTAATCAACTTCGCTATGCTTGCGGTCGGCCGGGTCCGTGGCGGTTTGGCAATGGTGAACGTCCTTGCCTGTCTATTGTTCGGGAATATCTCTGGATCTGCTGCTGCGGATGTATCGTCAATCGGATCAGTTATGATTCCGATGATGAAGAAAAAGGGATATAGTAAGGAATTTGCAACTGGTTTAACTTCGGCCGCTGCGATTCAGGGTGTTGTCGTCCCTCCAAGCCATAACTTAATTTTGTACTCTCTGGCTTCAGGCGGCGTATCGATTGCAACCTTGTTTATGGCTGGTGTCGTACCGGGAATCTTACTTTGTGTAACTCTTATGATTTTTGCACGCTTTTTGGCCATTCGCAAAGGCTTCACACAAACACAAGTCATTGACAAAAAAGATGTTCCAAAGGTTGTTAAAGATGGGCTGATTTCGCTTATGCCAATTGTTATCATCCTGGGCGGGATATTCTCGGGCTGGTTTACTGCTTCGGAATCAGGCGCTATCGCTGTTCTGTATGCTATTATTGTTACTTTCTTTGTCTTCAAGGAAATTCCGTTCAGCCGGATGGGGATGATCCTAATCCGAACATTCCGGACGGTTTCCATGGTATTGTTTTTGATTGCGTCTTCAAGTGCTTTAGGTTATTTACTTGCATTCCTGCAAATACCTTCGATGGTAACAGATGCCTTGTTAAATATCTCTAATAATCCGGTTATTATTCTATTAATAATCAACGTTTTGCTTCTTGTCCTTGGATGTGGAATGGATATGGCACCGCTTATCCTGATTATGACTCCTATTCTGCTTCCTGTTGTCACATCATTGGGAATGGATCCGGTGCATTTCGGTATCATTTTAATGTTGAACTTAGGGATTGGGCTTTTGACACCTCCGGTTGGAACGGTCTTATTCATTGGTTCCGCCATCGGCGAAATACCGATAATGACGGCCGCCAAGGCAATGGCGCCGTTTGGATTGATACTTGTTGCAGCTTTGATGCTTTTAACTTATGTACCACAAATCACGTTGTGGCTGCCACATTTGTTAGGCCATTAAAAAGGGTATTGTTAAAATTTATATAACAAAACAAATTTTAAAATTTGAAAGGGGATTTACTATGAAGAAGTCAACAAAACGTTTATCCGTCATGCTAAGTGCAATTCTTGGGACAAGTTTGGTTCTTTCCGCATGTGGTGGAGCGGGAGATACTACCAAAAAAACTGATGGGTCAAAATCGGCCACAGAAGAAAAAACTTATAATTTCCGTTTGGCTGATAATCAGCCAGATAACTACCCAACAGTATTGGGGGATAAGAAATTTGCCGAGCTTGTTGAGAAAAAATCTGATGGCCGTATCAAAATTAGTGTTTTCCCGAATGGGCAGCTTGGGGATGAAAAATCGGTCATTGAACAAGTTCAATTAGGGGCTGTTGAATTTACTCGCGTAAGTACAGGTCCATTGGCCGAGTTCAGTAAGCCGCTTGGCGTTTTCGCTCTTCCATATATCTTTGACAATTCTGAACACCAATGGAATTTCTTAAACAGTGATAAGGGGAAGGAATTGTTAAAAGGTTTAGAAGCGTCTAAACTGTTGGGACTTGCTTATTATGATTCCGGTTCCCGAAACTTCTATACAAATAAACCAGTCAAGAGTGTCGAAGACTTAAAAGGTCATAAAATTCGTGTACAACAAAGTCAGATTAACATTGATCTAATCGATGCACTTGGTGGCAGTGCCACTCCAATGCCTTACGGAGAAGTATTCAGTTCCTTGCAAACTGGCGTTATTGATGGTGCAGAGAACAATTTACCAAGTTACGTATCTGCTAACCACTACCAAGCAGCGAAAAATATCATTCTTGACGGCCACCAACGGGTACCTGAAGTTGTGATGGTGAGTAAGGTTATTTGGGATAAATTAAGTGATAAGGATCAAAAGATTATCCAGGAAGCAGCAACTGAATCTGTAGCCACTGAACGCGAGGAATGGACTAAGATGGAAAAAGATTCTGAAGCAAAAATGAAAGAGGCTGGGGTAACCATTGTTAAGGTAGATGATGTTAAACCTTGGCAGGATAAAGTTAAACCTGTAATCGACAAGTATCGTGCAGATTATAAAGACGTTCTTGATGCAATCGATAAAGCAAGAAAATAAAATCATTCTTTTCTTGAAATAGGTAAAAATAACAGGAAAGACTGTGCTACTATTATGCATAGTCTTTCTTTTTTCATCTTTTAAAGAAACAAGGTGTGTTATGCAACGTTATAAAAGAAATGTGTTTAAGCGGCTGATGCATGTCATGCTTATGAAAGATCAGTCACTAGTTCGCAAGCTGTTTGTTTTTTGTGCGCTGCTTGTTGTTGTTCCGATTGGTTTTATTGGTTTTTTTACTTACGAGAATTCCGTTGAAGTGTTTGAGAATGAAGCGCGATCTAATAGCTGGCAAATCATAAGACAGGTAAATACGCATATTGAGTATTATGTGGGCGATTTTGAGATTGAGGTATTAAAAATTTTAAACAACCAGACGATTACTCATTTTCTTCAAATGGATAGCCAAGAAGAATTTGAGTCAAGTGGAATGGAAAGTAATGTCAAGCGAATCCTGCAAAATGAAGCCTACTCGAGATCAGACATAACCAATATTACGATATCCTTAAATAATGTCGCTACGGAGGATGCACTGGATGTCCGCTTCAATCGTTTCCATCCGATTGAGTCTTTTCAGACAGAGCTTTTTCAAAAAATTCTTCCGAACACTGGTGAAACTGTTATTGTTCCACGGACACTTACGGATGGTGAGAATAAAGAGTATGTTATTTCCATTGCGAGAAGGTTGTTTAGTCAGAAGACACTGAAACCAATCGGTTTTATTGTGATGGATGTGAACTTTAAGCGATTTAAGGAAATTGCCAGCCAAGTCAATATCGGGCATTCGGGGGTTATGTATATCGTTGATGCACAGGGGAATTACGTCTATAACCCAAGTTTCTCCGAACTTGGGAAAAAGGCTTCTCTTCAAGGTATGAGGGAAATTCTTCAAGGGGAAAGCGGATCATTTGTCACAAGTGGTAAGGAGAAAGATTTACTTACATATAGTCATTCCGGATTTCTTGGTTGGACCGTCATTACATCCATTCCCTATAAAGAACTAATTAAAAGTTCCGTCTATATCAGAAATACCATTTTTATTACGACTCTTCTTACCTTACTGGCTGCCGCCATTCTCGGAGTAGGTTTGGCGAGCAGTATCATTAAGCCAGTAAGAGGACTGCAAAAGACGATGAAGCGAGTGGAAAAAGGTGATTTCAGCGGACAAGTTAAGGTCTTATCGAAAGATGAGATTGGTGACCTGACAAATGGGTTTAATAAAATGCTCATCCGTTTAAATGAACTTGTCAATGAAGTTTATCTTTCTAAAATTCGGGAAACCGAAATGATGTTCCGGCAAAAAGAAATGGAATTAAATGCACTTCAGGCGCAAATAAATCCTCATTTCTTGTTTAATTCCCTGGAGACCATTCGTGGAATGGCGTTGGAATACGGAATGGAAGACATATCGGATATTTCTGCGTCATTGGCTAAATTATTGCGTTATAATATAAATAATAATTCGAAAACAGTTACATTGGCGGAAGAAATTCTCCAAACGAAAGTATACCTTAGAATTCAGAAATACCGTTTTGATGAAAAATTGGAGTATGAATTCTTCATCCCGGAATGGGCAAAAAACCAAACGATTGCTAAATTCTCTATTCAGCCAATTGTCGAAAATTCGTTTAAGCATGGGATTGAACTGTCAGGCGGAATATCAAGAATCAGCATAACGGCTTTGCAAGAATCGGATGATACTTATGTAATCAGGATTAAGGACAATGGGATAGGGATTTCTCAGGAGAGGTTGGAGGAAATTCGCCGAAATTTAAGACAAAAGGATGTAATAGATGAAGGGCAAGGGATTGGTATGGTGAACGTACACCGAAGAATTGTACACCTTTTTGGAGATAAATATGGGATTAGTATCCATAGCAGTAAAGGGAACGGTGCTACTTTAAGTATACGTTTACCAATGTACTAGCACACTGGTTAACCAATTTATTTTAGTGGCTGTACGCTAACCAATATGTTTTTCATTTTTTTGGGGAGGTGATACCATGTACAAGATACTTCTAATCGATGACGAGAAATGGGTTCGAATTGCACTTCGGCATACAATTGCTAAGACAGGGCTACCCTTTAAGGTTATTGCCGAATGCACCAATGGCTTAGAGGCTCTGGATATTTTAAAAGAACATCCTATTGATTTGGTAATGACAGATGTACGGATGCCCGTATTAGACGGGTTATCCTTCGTAACGTCATTGGAAAATGAAGAACACCGCTGTGACTGTATTATGATCAGCGGCTACGATGATTTTAAGTATGTACAGCATGCCTTGCGTTCAGGAGTGTTTGACTATCTTCTTAAGCCTGTCGAGGTGGAGGATATGAAGGAATCCCTGGAAAAATGGACGCAGCAGCGCAGGAAAGAGGAACAAAATAATCATTCGGCAGAGGCTTTCGTGAAAGAAGCAGATCCATCCGAATTATCTACTGTCGAGAAAGTGATTAAGTATGTCAAGAGCAAAGTTCCGGGAGAAGTCACTTTATCAGAAGCAGCATCCATAGTGCATTTGAATCCAAGTTATCTAAGTAAGCTTTTTAAAGACAAAACGGAACAAAACTTCGTAGACTTCGTTTTAGATATTCGCATGAACGAAGCAAAGAAACTGCTTGAGCGGACCTCCTTAAGGGTTACTGAAATAGCTGACCGACTAGGCTATTCCGATATTACGTATTTTAGTAACGTATTTAAGCGTAAAACTGGAGTGACCCCATCCGAATATCGAAAACGCGTCCGGACAAATTAAATTGGGAGCGAAATACTCCCATATACATGATAGAGAATTCAAAAATGAGGTGAATGATTTGTTTTTCTTTGGAAATAATGAAGAATTTGTTAGTACAGGAGAAGGTGCCAAGAGGAAACTTTTGGGAAGGGGTGGGAGCCTAATGATGGCAGAAGTAAGCTTCCAAAAGGATGCAATTGGTGCTATTCACTCTCACCCACATGAACAGGTTAGTTATATTGTTCAAGGAAGTTTTGAGTTTCAATTGGATGGAAAAGTACAACGAGTGGTAAAAGGGGACAGCATTTACATCCCATCAAACACCTTGCATGGGGTAAAATCGCTTGAAGATAACTCGATTATATTGGATGTTTTTACACCCCAGCGTGAAGATTTTCTTTGATTTAAGGTAAGTATAAGAACTGTCTTCATTTGAAATTTAACTATAAAAGGATCGATACATATGAACAAAAACAATGGAAAAATTCTAGAGGTTAAACGTTCCCCTCTCCTAACCCAAGTGTAAAATTAAAGGAAATTACCTACCATTCAAATGGATTAAGACTGAAAGGGATGTTTGCGGCCCCAATCGGTGATGAACCAATGGATCCCGACAACCAAAATGATAGTAAACAGTTGTTTATTTCCTATTAACGGAATCTAGTACTCATATAAAAAGAGCCCAAAAGGCTCTTTTTTCTAATGATAAATCAAGATGTATTTTGGAAGATAAAGTATAGAAGAATGCTAGGAAAAATACACAAGCTTGCCAGCCTTCATCTGAATATTCATTTTTGTCTAGAAAGTGCGTGTGTTACTCTAAAACTATCCCCTGTAATTCCTTTTCTGTGAATTACTAAAAATAAAGAGTTGATAAAACGTCAAAAAGGGTTTAAACAGCGATAAAAGTGCATGGTATCTCCCAAACTTTGAGGAGCACCCCAAAGGTTAGATTTCACTCTAACTTTCGGGGTGCTCCTCATTTTTGGTTGGTCACTGGCACTTTTTTGTTCCCAACGAGTGTTAGACATCTTTACTTATCAAAAATTTCTAAAAAAATCCATGAAAACCATCCCCATACATGTCCTTTTTTATCATTTTTCTATATATAGTCTATGAAAACATTTTTTAGGAGAAGGGCTGTGTTGTTGATGGCAAAGTTTAGAAAGGTGCGTTTTGATTTTTGGGTGGATCCGATTATTTCTGAGATGACACCGGAGGACAGGTATTTTTATTTATATCTTTTAACGAATCAATGTACGACTCAAATTGGAATCTATAAGATTACCAAGAGGCAAATAGCTTTTGATATGGGCTATTCGATTGAAAGTGTTCATTCATTAATGGAACGATTTATCCATCATCACCAGTTGATTCGCTACAATCCTGAAACGAGAGAGCTTGCGATAAAAAACTGGGGAGAAACTAACTTTGATAAAGCCGGGAAACCAATGATAGATTGTATTGTTTCTGAATTAAAAGAAGTCAAAGATACCTCATTGCTTCAATTTGTTTTGGAATCAATTAAAAAACATGAATTTCGCAGCCTATATGAATCTTTTTTTAAAAAAGACAAGGGAGTCAGTGGCCGGGATGAAAATGATACATATCTAGCACCTAAATGGGAAGAACCCGACGATACGTTAACGAATCGTAATACGATACGTGGACAAGAAGAAGATAAAGAAGAAGATAAAGAAGAAGATAAAGAAGAAGATAAAGAAAAAGAAAAACAACAAGAAGTTTCTCATCCAATAATAGATCGTAATCCAAATAGTGAGCAACACTTGATGAATAACCAAAAACTTGTTGGTGTTAAAGAAATTGTTGAATTTTGGGACAACAATGGATTTGGTTTTACAAACGAGAATGCAAAAGAGCAGCTGTTAGCCTGGTTAGATGATTCTCGCTTTTTACAACCCAAAGCCGTGATCTTAAAGGCGTTGAATATCGCATGTGCCAATAACAAGCGAAGACTAAATTATGTAGTTGGGATCCTAAGGAATTGGGAAAATGAATCTTTACTGTCGGTAGAAGAAATTAATTCGTATCAAGAGAACCAAAAGTCTGGATCAAAGTATGGGAAACCAACGGAATCGGTTCCTAGTGGAAGAGCAATTCCACGTGGATTTGACCTTGATATTTCAGCAGGTGAAGATTGGTGAGCATGGCGGAAAAAGCGTTTTTAGGCAGCCTGATGAAAGCAGAGTACTTACTCAAGGATACCGAGATTAAGCCTGAACAGCTAGAAAGTATCCGGCATCAAGAATTAATGCGGAAAATGGTAGAGTTAACCCGGTCAGGCATGAATATAGATTTGATCTCGTTAACAACCTTGACCGATCTTGAAAACTTCGGTGGAATGTCCTATCTCTCTGAACTGTTATCGTATGCAGATCTTGAGAAATTCGAAAGTTCGGAAAAGCTCATTCTTAATCAGTGGAAGGAACGGGAAAAAAGGAACATCTTAACAGTGGCAGCTGTTAATGATTGGGAGATTACTAAAGTTATTACACACTTGGATAAAATTAATCTAGTAAAAATGGAGGATTATACTCCTTTAACACAGGCATTGGCAGATATATATGAGGCCCCGTGGGAAGATCAAATCGAACGGAAAACGGCAACCACGGGGATCCAAAAGCTCGATGAGATAACCGGAGGCTTTCAGAATGGAGAAGTAATTATTCTAGCTGCGAGACCCTCAATGGGGAAAACCGATGTCATGCTTCATTTTGCAAAAATGGCGGGGTGGACTGGGTATCTGTCGCTGGTATTTTCTTTAGAAATGCCTGAAAAGCTGATTACCTCTCGACTCATTGCTTCGGTCGGGAACATTAACCGGAGAAAAATGCGCGATCCGAAAAGAATGCTTACTGAAGACCAAAAGAATACCTGGTCAGATGTGATAGGACAATTATCTGAAACCAAAATGCAAATTTTTGATGGAGCTGGACAAACAATTGCTGAAATGAGAGCGAAAACGCGAAAAATGATGCATCAATTTCCAAACAAAAAACCGATCATTTTTATCGATTACTTAACATTAATCCATTCAAGTCAAGTTTACGGAGGGAATTCCCATCAACAGGTAACAGAAATATCCAAATCTCTTAAAACGATGGCGAAGGATTTTGATTGTCCTGTGATTTGTTTGGCGCAGCTTAACCGATCGGTGGAATCAAGAGCAGATAAACGGCCGATGATGTCTGATATACGGGAATCGGGCAGTGTGGAGCAGGATGCTGACGTCATTTTGTTCTTATATCGTGAACAGTATTATCAAAAGGAATCGGAGAATCCTTCCCTGGAAATCATCATCTCGAAAAACCGAAATGGACCTACCGGATCAGTTCTTGTCCAGTACAACGTCCATACAGGGAGGATCGATGGCCAAAAGGAAGGCAATCTCCTACGTGTATAGTCTTTCATCAGCAAAGACCAAATAGGATAAAAAAACAGAGAAAAGGGTGTTATGACATGTTAATAAGAGACGCTTACCTTGATAGTTTACGGTATGAAGAATCTTCATTGGCCCATTATATACATCATTTACTGCAAGAGAAGAAAATTTCATTGGATGATGACATAACCAAACTAAATTTTGATCTAGCAAATCACGAGAAAGTGGCTGAAATGATTCGAAACAATGTCTTAGGTATTAATAAGGTTCGAGTCTACTCACTAAAGATGAACCAGAAAGATTTTGTTTTTATCTTTGCACTCTGCGACGAAGAGGCAATCCAGTATTATACAAAAATATTTCTTCAAAGACCATGGAACTGCCATGAACAATTACTAGATTATCAGTTTTATAGAGGAAATGAGGGGATTTCGTTTTGGGATTTGAGAAGGGAATGCGAGTGTTTTCCAGCAATTGCGGGATATTATACACGGGGTGATGATTATTTGATAGTAAAGGGGTGATATTCATGAAAAAACCGGGTGGTGTAGCCGTCATTACAGCAGCTACCCTTCTAGCATTCTATCCATTATCGGAACTGAATGAACAACTGGTAAAAGAGAGCAGCCTCCTAGTAATGGAGAATCCAGAAAGTGAAGGAATGAAGGGGAAGAACTTTGTCTATCCAGATGAACATGTACCAGTTATGTTAGTCGAAACCATCGATGGCGATACGATAAAAGTATGGGTAAACGGAAAAATGGAAACAGTCCTATTTATTGATCGATACACCAGAGTCAAAAAATCCAAACATGTGTGTTCAACTCTATGCAACGGAAGCGTTCTTACGGAATAGCGAGCTAGTAAAAAGCGGAAGGTTAACATTGGAGTTTGAACAGGGAAACACAAGAGATTCGTACGGACGACTGTTAGCCTATGTGTATGTCGATGGAGAATCGATTCAAGGAACGCTGCTAAAAGAGGGATACGCACGAGTGGCTTATATTATGAATCCACCTTATAAATACCTTGAATCATTTAGGAATGAGGAAAATCTAGCAAAAAGGAAAAAAATCAATATTTGGAGCAGATTTAATTTTGTAACGAACTGGGGATTTAATGGGTGTTTGCAATAAGGTAGAGACAATTATCGTTTTGCAGACATTAGATCTAGGTAAATAAGTCTGTGTTATTCGTTTCTATAAAGGAAATGGAAAAAAACAAAAAAGAAATAGAAGATTTCATTGTTTTTTTAGGATGCTATTTAATTTTTTAATCTTTTATTCATTCAATTTTAAGTTTGCTGGTTTACTATTAGGCTGTAACATCAATGGAATTGGTGAAGGAGATGGTATGGAGATGAATGAAACAAGAGGTCAGCAGATGCTAAATAAAGTTCCAGAGAGAAGCTAAACTAAAATAACCCAACTAATTCTTATTTACTTTGAAAAAGTAAATAAGAATAATATCAAAAGATTTTTACAAGAAAAGTGCTAGGGGTATCCCTTTGATGATGGTCACTTGCACTATTTTTTTCTTATTATTCCCACCAATAACAAAAATCAGAAAATTGACATTTCTAATTAACGTGCTAATATTAACCATGTAAGGTAATTATTTCAAATGAATAGATGAATCAAATCCGCTAGAGGTGCCTTTTTAAAAGGCTGAGATTGAAGTGCTACTTCGGGACTCTATGAACCTGATCTGGGTAATACCAGCGTAGGGAAGTGGGAAATTCGATATTTGGAGAGCAAATGCGTTATTTCAAATTTTTCGACCACTTTCTTACTATAGGAAGTGGTTTTTTGTAGTTACTTGATTTCAAAGATAAGTAGAATCTTCAAATAGGGGGGGACTTATATTTTAACGAGTGTTAAAGGGAAAGAGTTACATATTATATCCAATGGTAAAATGGCAATCGAACAGTTAGGGGAAATTGTTAAGGATATTCATCCATATATAACTGCAATTCATTTACGAGAAAAACAAAAAACGGCTAGGGAACTATTTCAAACAGTCGAACTTTTAACAAAAAATAACATACCATTGTCAAAAATCATGATTAATGACCGGGTAGATGTTGCATTCGTAACAGGGGCCAGAGGCGTTCAATTAGCCTTTCATAGTTTAGGTGCAGCAAGTGTAAAAGAAAACTTTCCTCAGCTTAGGATAGGGAGTTCTATCCATTCCTATCCGGAAGGTCTAAAAGCAAAAGAGAAGGGTGCAGATTACGTTCTATACGGACATGTTTTCCATTCTCAATCAAAACCAGATAAGATTCCAAAAGGTCTTGAGGAATTAAAAAAGCTATCAAATTTAGATATTGATGTTATTGCCATTGGTGGGATAACACCTGATAATACGGAGCAGGTTCTACAAGAAGGGGCAAATGGGATTGCTGTCATGTCAGGTGTTTTAGAAGCGCGTGACCCATCATTGGCAGTAAAGGCTTATAGTAAGGCATTAAATAATGGAGGTGGATAAATTGGGAAATTCATTTGATGTTGCCATAATCGGAGGAGGAATTAACGGAGCCTCGATTGCCTATCAGCTATCAAAAATAGGAAGAAAAGTAATCATTATTGAGAAGAATCAATTGGCTTGCCAAGCTTCAAGTGCAGCTGCGGGAATGCTGGCAGCACAAGCGGAGCTGGAACAAGACGGTCCCTTATACCAGATGGCTTTAAAAAGTCAGAAGATGTTTTCTGATCTCTCTAGTGAGTTATTGGAATACAGCGGAGTCGATATCGAGTATGTGAATAAAGGATTGTTAAAAATTGCAGAATCCGAAGAAATCGCATTAGAAGTGAAAAAACAGGTAACCTTTCAAAGGAATTGGAATCCAGCAATAAAATGGCTGGATACAAAAGAATTAATAGAAATGGAGCCATCCCTGTCACCGAGTTTAGCTGGTGGTATGTATCTCCCTAATGATGGTCATGTGCAGCCAGCAAAGTTAACACAAGCTTTTGCAAAAGCGGCTGTCAATTTTGGCGCGGAAATACGTCAAAATACGGAGGTCCTTTCTTTTAAATTTGAAAACAGTCAGGTGAAAGGCGTTATAACCTCCAATGGCATCGTAAACTGTGATCAAGCTGTCGTTGCCACTGGAGCTTGGTCTGCAAAATTAATGCGTGAATCAGGAATTGATATTCGTGTGTATCCAGTGAAAGGCGAGTGCTTTTCCGTTAGGACGGAAAAGCCGATTATCAACACTACGATTTTTTCAGATAAACGATGTTACCTCGTACCAAAACGTAATGGGGAAATTTATATCGGTGCAACCATGATTGAAAATACATATGATAACTCCGTTACACCTAAGGGTATCGCAAGATTGATAGAAAGAGCCACTCAACTGGTTCCGCAGATCAAGGATGCTGCATGGGAGCGAGTGTGGTCTGGAATTCGACCTCAGACAGGAGATGGGCTTCCTTATATTGGTGAGCATCCAAGATGGCAGGGGTTATTTCTGGCTGCTGGGCATTTTAGAAATGGGATTTTATTAAGCCCTATTACAGGGAAACTAGTAGCTGATTTAGTAGAAGGCAATTTGCTAAATGATGATCTACTCTCAGCTTTTCACTTAGAAAGACACAAAGAAACAGTACGAGGAGGTATAACATGAGGGTAATATTAAATGGGGAGTTAATCCAATTACCAGAACATGTAGTATATATTTCAGATGTTCTGGAACATTATGAAATCCATAATAGGGTCGTTATTGTGGAAGTAAACGGTGAAATCGTAAACAAGGTAGAGCACCAAAGTACTAGATTATCAGATAAAGATCGAATCGAAATAGTCCATTTTGTAGGAGGCGGTTGATATGTTAAAAATAGGTTCATTATCCATTCAATCTCGTTTGTTACTTGGAACGGGAAAGTATCCAAGCTTTGAAATCCAAAAGGAAGCGGTGGAAGTTTCCGAAGCAGAAATTCTCACGTTTGCGGTTAGACGAATGAATATTTTTGAAGCAAGCCAGCCGAATTTTTTAGAACAGCTAGATACCAATAAATATAGGCTGCTGCCAAATACTGCAGGAGCGAAAACAGCAGCAGAGGCTGTCCGGATCGCAAAACTAGCGAAAGCTTCAGGCCTATGCGATATGATTAAAGTGGAAGTGATTGGCTGTGATAAAACCTTACTTCCTGACCCGATTGAAACCCTAAAGGCAACGGAAGAATTGGTGAAGGAAGGCTTTATTGTCCTTCCCTATACCTCCGACGATGTAGTTTTAACCAGGAAACTTCAAGAAGCAGGCTGTCATGCTATCATGCCAGGGGCCTCACCGATAGGTTCGGGTCAAGGTATCATCAATCCTGTCAACCTTAGCTTTATTATCGAACAAGCGGTTGTACCAGTTATCGTGGACGCTGGTATTGGCTCACCAGCTGATGCTGCATTGGCTATGGAAATAGGAGCTGATGGTGTGTTATTAAATACGGCTGTATCAGCAGCCAAGGATCCGGTAAAAATGGCAAAAGCAATGAGATTAGCGATTGAAGCTGGACGATTGGGCTATGAAGCCGGTCGAATCGAGAAAAAGAGATATGCTGCAGCAAGCAGTCCAAAGGAAGGAATGAGTATCGGGTGAATAATCGGTACTCACGACAAGAACTATTTTCACCTATTGGAAAAGAGGGGCAACAACGAATTTTCAATAAGCATGTACTCATAATAGGAGCTGGGGCACTTGGAACAGCAAGTGCCGAAGCACTCGTCCGTGCTGGAATTGGTAAACTAACCATTGTTGATCGTGATTATGTAGAATGGTCTAATTTACAGCGGCAGCAATTATATACAGAGAATGATGCAAATAATCGAATTCCAAAAGTAATCGCTGCTAAAAATCGTTTAACAGACATTAACTCTACTGTGGACATTGAGGCAATCATTGCGGATGCCTCAGTCGTAGAGCTTGAAACTTTGGCTGAAAAAGTGAATCTTATCATTGATGCTACTGATAATTTCGAAACAAGAATGATCATTAACGATGTTTCACAAAAGTATGGAGTCCCATGGATCTACGGTGCTTGCGTTGGAAGCTACGGAATATCCTACACCATTATTCCAGAAAAAACCCCTTGCCTATCTTGTATACTAGAAACAGTTCCGCTAGGAGGATTAACGTGTGATACAGCAGGAATTATTAATCCAGCGGTTAGCATGGTTGTTTCTCATCAAATAAGTGAAGCATTAAAAATTTTGGTCGGTGATTGGGATTCATTAAGAGACAAACTAGTTTCTTTTGATTTATGGAAAAACCATTATACTTCCATAAATGTAGATAAACTGAAAAATGAGGATTGCCCTACTTGTGGAGTAAAACGCTCTTATCCATTTTTATCCTTTGAAAATCAAACAAAGTCAGCTGTACTTTGTGGAAGAGATTCTGTCCAGATACGACCTTCCGTTCCTGTTGTACGTAATTTGGAAGCTTTAGAAAAACTATTCATAAATCAAGGGGGAACGGTACAGCGAAATCCTTACCTATTATCTTATACAGTGGATACTCACCGATTAGTCATTTTTAAAGACGGAAGGGTTTTAGTGCACGGAACAAAGGATATTACTGAAGCAAAGTCGCTATACCATAAATACTTGGGTTAATTAGAATGAACAACCATGCCTTTGGATCGTAGTCATTTTTCTATAGTTGATATGTACAGCAATGATCGAAATTCTACTCTCGTCCTAAATGTAAGAACAGAAATAAAAGTGCCAGGCGCATTTGAGGTGCACCCCAAAGGTTAGATTTCACTCTAACTTTCGGGGTGCACCTCATTCTTTGGTTGGTCACTGGCACTTTTTTATTGCCAACTAACTTTTTTGCGGATATTTAAGAGTGGTAGTGACCTTTTTTAAATCAAAATATTCCAAAATGTGTTATCGGAACCGTCCCCATGGGTACCCCAAAATTCCTTTGTCATAAAACATTCACAATTTTATGAAATAACTATGACCTTTTCCTACCTTTTTCAATATATAGAGGATGAATGTATTTTACTAGGGGAAGGGCAGTGTTGTGGATGGCAAATTTTAGAAAAGTACGTTTTAATTTTTGGATGGATCCGATTGTTTCAGAGGAGATGACACCATAGGACAGATATTTTTATTTATATCTTTTAACGAATCAACGTACGACTCAAATTGGAATCTATAAGATTACGAAAAAGCAAATGGCTTTTGATTCGGGCTATTCCATTGAAAGCGTTCATTCATTAATGGAACGATTTATCCTGCATCACCAGCTGATTCGCTACAATCCTGAAACGAGAGAGCTTGCGATAGGAAACTGTGGGGAAAATAACTTTGATAAAGCCGGGAAACCTGGTAAACGGTAACATGGAAACAGTACGCAATTTATTAATTGATACACCAGAGTCGAAAAATCCAAAAACATGTGTCCAACTCTATGCAAAGGAAGCAATCTTACGGAATAGCGAGCTAGTAAAAAGCGAAAGGTTAACATTGGAGTTTGAACAGGGAAACAAAAGAGACTCCTACGGACGACTGTTAGCCTATGTGTATGTCGATGGAGAATCGATTCAAGGAACGCTGCTAAAAGAGGGGTACGCACGAGTGGCTTATATTATGGATCCTCCATATAAATTTCTAAATCAATATAAGGAAGATGAGAGTCTAGCAAAAAGGAGCCAAGTGAATATATGGAGCCGCACGGGGTATGTAACGAATAGGGGATTTGTTGGGTGTGTTTCTTTTGGTGGTTGATACAGTTTGAATAAGATATCCGAAAATGCACTGGGATACATAAGTGAAAAAAACAATTGTGGTTCCTGAAACCCCCGGTCGAGTAAGGAGTTCATTTCCGGGGTCAGGAGCCTTATCTCTCAATGCATTTCATTAATGAAATGCAATATCGAAAATTTAATATTGAAGGCAAAGAAAGCGTCGTTATAATTTGCTAATCGATAATCGTAATTATCGGTGGCCTTTCTAAGTATTGAAAAAAGTTCTGCCCATCTTCTTCTGCTAGTTTTGCTTCTGGACTTGCAAATGCTTCTTGTAGCTTCTCCATATTTTCAAATTCTAAAATAGTTATAAGGTATAAGTTTAAGTGAGTATTTTGCGAGCCAACTACTCGATGCACAGAATCTTTAATAATATTTGGGATATTCCTGCCAAGTGGTACATGCACATTAAAATAATGCTCGTCAAATTTTTCCTTATCCTTCGGTTCCTCATACATAATCACCATTTTTGCCAAATCATATCACTCCTTCAATTGAATACCTATTAAAATATATTACTGAACAATCAATATATTCCACTTGGGGATGGCAATTTACATCTATTTCGATGATCATGAACCGCCACATTTTCATATCAGAGGTCAGGAAAAAACGAGAATCAACATAGTAACAGGTGAGTATCTTAAAGGTGATAACTCTCTTACCAAAAATAAAGAACGTGATATACAAATTTGGACTCATTAAGAACGAGCGCAAACGGTGAGACTTATTCCATTTAATAGAGGAGTTTTGGCAGTGTTTGTCGAATAAAAAACATACCTTTAACAGGGTTTTTTATGAGTTACTTCACATTTTAAATATTTAGGCAAAATGAATAGTACTGTAACGAAGGAAAAGCAGACCGGTGGCGTAAAGTGATGATAGATTTTGGGAGGAAGTGACAATAAATGATATTTTTCAATTTAATAGAATGATTGTGAACTCTGGAAAAGATATGTATTAAAGTTTTGGGTAATAAAGAGCGGGAGAGTGAGGAAGTGTCGAACCAGCAAAATAAATTAAAGGAAGAAACGGAAAACACCATGGTAGTCGGTGGATCCAAATTACATAATGAAACACAACAAAATGAAAATGAGGAGACAGGTTCGATCAAGACAAGAGGTAAAGAAAGAAGCTTAGAGGATGAACAAAAGGCATTGTCAGTTTTGTCCAAAGTCATCGAAAAGGTTGAGGAATATGTAAATGAACTAAACCTAAAAAAACATGCAGCAAACAAACAAACTGCTAATATGGTGCTTCCAGAAAATATGTTTCGAACAATTTGGGAATGGTTACAAATGCTAGTAAAATGGAGAACGCTGTTCCTGTTATTATTTTCCATTGCACTATTTTTCTTGTTGGATACTACAATAGCTGATTTTAAGAAAAATATTATCGATGCATTTGTAAATAATTCAGTATTGGTATTATCAGTGCTTCTGTTTTTATCAATTATCGGGAATGTTGCATTAAAAACCATAATGGACATGACGGATATGAGAAACACTAAGTTTCATTATGATATGTATGTAAAACGGAGAAGTAGGGAATTTGAGGTATTTGGACCTTTTATGAAGGAATCTGCAAACAATGGGGAAGGAAAAGAGCCAGAGTTCATTATTAAGACTTTAGATGAATTAAAAGAGAATCTTGGCAAAGACACATACATTGAGAAGTTTTTAAAATGGGAAGATGAGAGAAGTCAGTATAATACGACTATTGATTATTTGAGGACTCAAGTACATGAAGTGACGGAGGATAAAAAAGATGTCATTTCTAAATTAGAAAGGAAAATTAATGACCTAGAAGAGATTTTTGGGTACCTAGAGAAAATTGTAATTTCAGAATTAAAAGAAGAATTCTCACCAAGGTTGCTCCACTTTCCATATGGATATGATGTTTATTGCCTGAAGGAAGGGGTACTTTGTAATAAAGATTCCCTCTGGAAAACTGGAATGCAGAGCAGGGATTTGAAGGTCGATGACAATACTTTACAGGAAGATCCTCGTATTAGCGTTTTACAAGATGAACAGTATCTGGCGCATAATGAGGATATGGTCACAATGAAATTTGATATTGCAGGAGAAGCTTGGGTGTTCGCTTTGTATTTAACAGGGGACAAAATTGAAATGTACAATCCTAAGTCAAATTATGGTATGATGAATTTAAATACGTTATATGGAACTCTGATGGCGTATTGTTACTATTTTAAGAGATATAAAGAGCTGAAGGAAAAAATCATAGAGGCAAATATCTCATAAGGAGGCAGATGCTATGCCTGGACAAACGACTGAATTAGTGAAAATAAGAAGACAGTATTCTTCTAAAAGCTTCCTAGATGAACTCAAAAAAGAGGAAGAAGAAAAAGACAAAAAAAGAGAAGATGAGATAAAAAAGCATTTAGCTAAACTTAATTATAGACGCTGGGGCGGGTAAATGTAATTTACTCGTCTTTTTTTAATTTTTTAATCCGTTCATTGATCTCCTTAAGACGTTTCGCATCTTTAGTATTTTCCTCCATCCGTATTTCAGCTAAAAACTTTTTCGTTGTATAGGAAGTTATTTGAGGTCTTTGGTTATTAACATGTGTCATTTGATATCCTCCTCATAATTGAATTGTTAATATAAGCTATGTTTAACTTTCAAATGATATGAAATAAATAATTAAATGATAAGTAGAATCATTTCATCAATAGTGTAGCCAGAAAAATATAAAAGCAACCCTTCAGGAAAGGTAATCCGTTTAATTTGGAGTACCCACAGGTATAAAAACGCAGCTAAGCAGAGTATCTTTTTCAATCTAATTTTCGTCTCATTAAGTTTTGCCTCAGAAAAATCGCTTTATTTTTTATATCTACTCTCCCCTAAAATTAATATGATTATATCCACTTTATTTATTTTAGAAACCACAAGAACCATCCCTTTGGCCCCAGCTTGCACTCTCAATAAAAAAGCCATTAGAACCGTCTCCTTGGTCTCAAAAGGTCAATTAATACCGATTTGTAGGATGCTGCCTTTCTATTTGATTTCCATACTCATAATACCCATATTCTGTTAATATAATAATAGGAACGATTGACTAGGTTAGGTGGGATATCATGGCTGTTGATACGTCTAAAGTATCGAGGATTTTTGAATATTTGCTTGCTGTAAAAAATTTGAATGAGAAAATTTATCGCAATGTCAATGAGTATGAGAAGGTTTTCTGGCAAAAGGATATTCCCCATGTCGATGGTTTTTTTGTTGGGGGAAAGGGTACAAATGATGATGCCTGGTTCGAAGTCCATAAGCAAGAGATTCCCTCTGCCCCACCGGTTCCACCTAAACTGAAAAATTGGATTGTTAAGTATGATGATCCTGACATAACTCCCATAACACATCCACTTTTAGTTACCAGAATTGATGTTGATGGAAATGAAATCGTTGAGTATTTTGAAGATGATTACAAACGAGTGAACCTATATCGTAGTTGGTTGAATCACGAATGGACAGTATGGGCGGGGATAGCATCCCAGAAACGGAAAATCCAGCAACTTTATACAGAGTTATTTACCTTATTCCAACGTTTTCAACGAGAAGGTGAGGAATTAGAACTTGCCTGCGGACATGGTCTTTTACAATGGGATATTGATGGTAAGCAAATCTCCCAGCATGTATTGGTTACGAAATTAGAGATAATTTTTGATGCGAAAAAGGGGATATTCCACCTCGTTCCAACCAGTAAAGGGACTGCCATGGAAACAGATATGTTATTACATATTGATTTTCCAAATGCAACTCGGTTTATGCAGATGGAGAGTCAGATTCTGAACCTGGATTTTTCGCCAAATGAAACGAATCAGATTAGGACTTTTATGATGGAAATTGTTCAAACCATTAGTCCTTCAGGGTCATTAATTACAGATAAAAAGGATAGTAGTAAGAATGTAAAAACTCCTATTATATCATTTAGTCCAGCTCTCTTTTTAAGAAACACCGGAGGCAGGTTATGGCAGCAGGAGTTAACGAATGCGATTGAAAAAATTAAAGAAGGCTTTCCAGTTCCAGAAACAATAAAAAAACTGATTACCACGAAAAATACCACTGATATTGATTCCCAAGCCATCTCAAAGGAGTGGGAAGCTATTGGTGAAAATTTGCTTTTTCCGTTGGAGACTAATAAAGAGCAGCAATTGATCGCCCAGAAATTAGCAACGAATAGTGCAGTAGTTATTCAAGGGCCACCCGGAACCGGGAAGAGCCATACGATTGCCAATTTAATTAGTCATTTACTCGCTCACGGTAAAAGGGTTCTAGTTACAAGCGAAAAAGAACGAGCACTAAAGGTCTTGAAAAACAAGATACCAGAAGAAATTCGCCCTCTCTGTGTAAGTGTATTAGGAGGCGATTCAAAATCTGTAAAAGAAATTGAAGAGTCCATCCGTGTTATTGCTGAAAATATTGACACAAAACAACCAGAACTATTGCAAGAGAATATTGATAGATTAACCACTGATTTAAAAACTACAAAAAATAGTATTGCACGAATCGATAAGCTAATCAATGAAGCAGCAGCAAGGGAAAATACAGCCAGAAAGTTTGGCGATTTACAATTAACTCCATTAGAAGCAGCCAAATGGCTTAACGAGCATAAAGCGTACTCCTGGTTGCCCGATAAAATTAAACCGGATAAAGAGTTTCCACTTTCAGATGAAGAATTAACAAGATTTTTTGAACTATTAGGTATTTTAACTAAAGCTGACTTAGAGGCTCTTTCCTTAAAACGTCCCAATTTAACTCTTTTACCGCAACCACAGGTTCTTTCAGAGAAAATTGATGAGATTCAAAAGTTAGAAGGCTATGTCAATCAAACAGAGAAGCATATTGTAGGTTGGAAACTTGATGATTATTTAAATCTTAATTATGAAAAGTGGATTAAAAAAACCATCAATACAATTGAGAATTTAAAGCAGCTTCAAAATCCAAAATGGTTATTTACAATAATAAAGGATTGTGTACGTGATAACGGCCAAACAACCTATTGGAATCAATTTATCGATGAAGTAGAAAATAAGTTAACCGATATTCAAGCACTTGAAAATGAACTAATTGAGCATAAAATCGTTCTAACTAACAAGAGAATCCTTCCTGATATAAAGGAAGACCTATTACTTCTAAAAGAAAAGCTAACTACAAACCCGAAAATTGGCTGGATGTATAAAAACATATCCGGTAGAAAAATAAGATATCTCTTTGACGAGATTAAGGTGGATAATTTTCCCCTAAGAAAACTTGAAGATGTTGATCTTGTAATTAAACAAATTGAGTTAATCACAAGGAAACAAATGTTATCTATAAAATGGAACAAAGTTTTGGATGAAATTGGAGGAACCATAATGGAAGAAAGTCAAAAGCGATTCGTTCTCATAATTAAAGATAAATGCAGTTCCATCCGCAAGGCTGCCAATTTTGTTAAAAATACAGAACAGGACTTTCAGGATTTGCTACCACTAATCGGGAAACAAGAAAACCCAGCATTCTATGATGAACAATGGTTGAATGATCTACACAATGGTCTTCTAGCGTTTAACTACAAAAAATTGCTAAATGAAGCCGAAGAGTATTTTGATTTACTTCGTACTTATGTAAACGATGGAATAGACCAATCTTCTTCGTATCCCATTTGGAATCAATTATCTGCAGCACTCCAAAAACGGGATAAATCACTTTGGGAAACAAGTATAGGAGAACTTGCAAGGATTGAAAGTTTGGTAGAAGATTATGAACAATTTTTGAAATTAAAAGAATCATTGAATAAAGTAACGCCTAATTGGACGATAGCGTTATTGGAAAAAGGCGGGCAAGGAATGCCGTTAATGCCACCAATTGATTTAGCTCATGCATGGTTCTGGAGACAGGTAGATAGTTGGATAGGAGAAATACACGCAAAAACCAAAATAGAAATGCTAGAAAGTCAGCGGAAAATGGCCAAGCATAAAGAACAAAAGATCATAAAGGAACTGATTGCGGAGTCCACCTGGAAGGAACAAATCTCGCGGACATCCAGAAAGCAAAAGATGAGTCTGATTGCCTGGTTAAAAGTATTCCAGCGTGCTAAAGGCCAGAGCAGATATTCAATCAAATACCGGAAGGATGCAAGCAGGGAAATGAAAGTTGCTAAGGATGCCATCCCCGTTTGGATTATGCCAATTCACCGAGTAATTGAGAATTTCGATTTAACCGAAGATTTATTTGACGTAATCATTATTGATGAAAGTAGTCAAAGTAATTTATTTTCACTAACTGCCCTTTTACGGGCTAAAAAGGCAATTGTTGTTGGAGATGAAAATCAAATAAGTCCTGAGAATGCATTTACTGATATAAGTGATATCCATGAATTAATTGAAAGATTTCTCTATGATGTTCCAAATCCTATGCAATTTGATATTCGCACTAGTTTATATGACACAGCAAACAGGGTTTTTGAAAGTAAAATAGTCTTGAAGGAGCACTTTCGGTGTGTTCCAGAAATCATAAAGTTTAGTGATAACCTTATGTATAATGGAAAGATTGACCCGTTAAGACTACCCTTAATCAAGGATTTGATTACTCCACCTGTAATTTCTATAAGGGTAAAAGGTGGTTCTCGTTTAATGAATACATCTAAAGTAATAAACATGCCCGAGGCAATGGCAATTGCTGACTATACTTCAAATTGCATAAATGATCCAAGATATAAGGACAAGACAATTGGGGTAATTACGTTACTAGGAAATGACCAACCAAGAATTTTAGAAACATTAATCCGTGAAAAAATCGGTGAAGAAGAAATGGTAAAAAGAAATATAGTAGTCGGAGATGCCTATGCCTTTCAGGGCGACGAACGTGATATCATTTTACTTTCATTGGTTATTGCACCAAATGTTCGCTACGCCTCACTTAGTAAAAAAGATGCAATGCAAAGGTTTAACGTAGCAGCCAGCCGGGCCAGAGACCAAATGATATTATTTCACTCTGTCGATTTGAATGACTTAAATCCAAATGATGTTCGTCATAAACTATTACTACACTGCAGCAACTATAAAGAGAAAAAGGTACAACCTGCTATAAATGAAAGCGAGTTCAATTCAGGTTTTGAAAAAGATATTTTTACGCATATCACTAAAAAGGGATATCATGTCGTTCCACAAGTTAAAGTAGGCAGCATAGGAAAACCGATTGATATGGTAATAGAAGGCGAACGTACACGGCTAGCCATCGAATGTGACGGTGATGTTGAATGGCAGGGTGTAGATAAATGGGAAGCAGAAATTGATCGCCAGCGTGTTCTAGAAAGAGTCGGTTGGACATTTTTGCGAATACGCGGCAGTGTGTTTTATTCAAATCCTGAAATAGCTATGAAACCATTATGGGCAAAGCTAAACGAAATTGGAATTTTTCCATTTACCCATCAAGAAGAAACTATGACGCAAGATTTTTCTGAAAAAATCATTATAGAAAAAAGCACCCTGAAAAAATCACATAAAGGAGAGGTAAAAGTTAAAGTGCCTTCTAAAGGGGAAAGGGCAATTAAAATACCTGCAAATTATGAAAAAAACAGTTCGGAACAAACAATGCTTTTTTCACCTGAATTAGAAGGATACAACAAACAAGTGGATTTAATGGATTTGTTAGAAGAAGAGCCTGAAAGTCTTTATGATTATTTTATCTCAAAAAAGTATGAGGTGATTGATAAGAGACCTAACCGAGGAAACCTTTGGGTCGTTGGTGGTATAGAAATAGAATCGGAAATGAACAAGCTAAAAGAAAAGGGGATTACCTTTAAGTTCACAAATAAAGGCAGCCGTGCAACTGGGAATAAACCTGCTTGGTATACGAAGAATCAAGGGTGAAGAAGGGGCTTTCTCGATGTGACCATGAGAACCGTCCCCAAGGTATTTCGCCACGATCCTATTTTGTTATTCAGCTAACTGGCAGTTTAATATAAAGAACCGTACAATCATATGGAAATGCATGTATACGGTTCTTTATTCTGCTTTATAAAATAATTTTTGTATTAATTTCTAACGGTTTTTAATGCAGTTGACCATGTCACAACATCGTCTAGGACTTTGTTTAGTGAATCTTCATGGTACGGCGCGGGGGTAAATACGCGCATATCTTGGAAATCAGTAAACAAACTCATTGCAACACTTGGTCCAACTACAGCTACTTTTGGAACACTTAGAATCAAACGTAAGTCATTTGTTGCTGTCACACCTAGAGTAGAACCATAACTTACTACACCAGCTACTTTGTTGTTCCACTCAACATATAAATAATCTATCGCATCTTTTAATCCAGAAGTAACACCTTTGTTGTATTCAGGTGTAACAAAGATGAACCCATCAAGTTCATTAATTTTTTTGGACCATGCATGTGCTTCAGGCGCTGTGTAATCTTGAGACATAATTGCAGGTATAGGCTCATTGAATCTTGGTAAATTATAATCTTTAATATCTACTAATTCATATTCTGCATCTCCACGTTTATCAGCGATTAATTTTACCCATTCTGCTACTTGAATATTTACTCGAGAGTCACGAGTGCTTCCTGTAAGAATACCGATTTTAATCATTTTTAATTCCTCCTATTATTTTGCTGCTTTCTAGTAAAGCCATATTTATTTTCCTTATAATTGTATTTTAAAAGATAACAAAAGAAAGCAAAACCAATAGTTCCATCAATGTGTTGGATATCCAACGCATTGATAGAATCGTTAAAAAAGTAGGGAAAAAAACAAAATTACTCAATTAAGAAGAGAGGACATTTTATTTCGCAAGTACTGTTAAAAAGAACCGATCATGAATATCCAGAAATACAAAAAGCAAGTGTAGAAAAATGGTCCCTTTTTCTACACTTGCTTTTTTAGGAACCTATCAGACAGCCCCTATTAAAGTCTTATTTATATTATTTCGTTTTTCGTAAATCCAAATACTGAACGGTCTTTCCATTTCGATCAATCTGAACGGTTAATTGGTTTTTATTAAAGCTATAAATGATTTGTTCACAAGTGGCACTTTCATAGCAGCTGACGATTTTAACTTCATTCGGGTTTCCATAGACATTGAGGATTTTGTTTTTCACAGTTGGGATCGAAGTTGTTTTCAAAAATTCTGGGTAGACTTGCAACTGCTCAATGGAATTATTGGCGGAATTAATGGTTACACGAACTCCGGCACCTTCATTTTTATAATAAAGAGACTTAGTATTCTTATCATCCTCTGTTTTGAGTGGTTGCCCGAATTTTTGAACAAGCAGATTGTATGATGTCCCTATTGTAAATCCATTAATATGAAGAGGCTTTTCAGTTAAAAAGAAAGCATCTTTTATACTGTTATTCTTTAACTTATTGACCATTTTCTCCGCTTTGGATTTTTCCGAAAAGGCACCTGCCTGAACGCGATAATACGTTTTACCATTTATTACTTTGTTAACAACAATCGATTCAATCCCATTCTTTTTCAAAAAAGATACTCGCTTATCGGCATTACTTTTCTTGCTAAAAGAACCTGCGACAACAACATACATGGGTTTGGTTTGCTCAAAATCTGGAATGATTACCGTTTGACCAGCAATTATCTTATTGCTTTTTAATTGGTTGTATTCCATTAAATCTTCGATGGAAATATTGTATTTCTTTGAAAGGCTATATAATGTATCACCTTTCTTTATCGTAATAGATTGCTCCTCGGCAAATGCCTTCCCATTACCGAAATAAAAAAAGGTCCCCATCAACATGGTACAGAGAACAACTTGCATGAAACGTTTTAATTTTTTCATGTTATTTAATCACCTCATTTATTTTGACGGGGTAATTACCGTTTCGATTCGACTAAATAAGCCCAATTATTGTTATAAAACAAAAACGGGCGGATTCTACTCGTTTTTTACTTTTACTGGGCATAAAAGTACAATGAATTGTACTGATATATGGGAGAACGAGAGGATAGATAATGACATTTTTAGAAAAAATTAAACCTTATTTGATAAGCGATGTTATTTTAATCCAGGAGGTAGTCCTGCATGCTCTGCATGATTATCCGCATGTCCCAGAAGCATGGACCAATGAATTACTGATAGAAGCATTAAAAAATAAAGACAAACAATCTTCGTTCTTCATCTAGGTAGATAATCAAACTATCTATCGCCACATGGAGAGCCGTTGCCTACAATATGCTAATGTGCACAGTCATTCATTGTTATTTGGAATGTATCGATGAAACATGTTGGTGCAGCAAAAGCGAACTTCTTCCGTTATTGTTCCAGCGGCTGCTACTGTGGCGGGTGCGTTATTCTTTAATGAACCGATTTGGGCAGCACAGATAGTTGGTGGAGTGGTCATTGTTCTTGGATTAGTTTGGATTGGTACGGAGAGAATAACGCCACCAGGAAAATAAAGGTCTCAAACTTTAATAGATAGTTTATTTTATAACCAAAAAACACTCTTCAAAGGTTGGATCATTCAATATTTGTGAGTGTTTTTTATTTTGGCTAATGACTAGATTATTTAATAGCTTAACAGGGTATTGACAGGTATCCTGAAATTCCATTGTCATAAAGCATTCACAATTTTATGAAATAACTATGACCTTTTCCTACTTTTTTCAATATATAGAGGATGAAAGTATTTTACAAGGAGAAGGGCAGTGGTGTTGATGGCTAAGTTTAGAAAAGTGCGTTTTGATTTTTGGGTGGATCCGATTATTTCTGAGATGACACCGGAGGACAGGTATTTTTATTTATATCTTTTAACGAATCAATGTACGACTCAAATTGGAATCTATAAGATTACCAAAAGGCAAATAGCTTTTGATATGGGCTATTCGATTGAAAGTGTTCATTCATTAATGGAACGATTTATCCAGCATCACCAGTTGATTCGCTACAATCCTGAAACGAGAGAGCTTGCGATAAAAAACTGGGGAGAAACTAACTTTGATAAAGCCGGGAAACCAATGATAGATTGTATTGTTTCTGAATTAAAAGATGTCAAAGATACCTCATTGCTTCAATTTGTTTTGGAATCAATTAAAAAACATGAATTCCGCAGCCTATATGAATCTTTTTTAAAAAAAGACAAGGAAGTAAGTGGCCGGGATGAAAATGATACATATCTAGCACCTAAATGGGAAGAAACAGACGATACGTTAACGAATCGTAATACGATACGTGGACAAGAAGAAGAAAAAGAAGAAGAAAAAGAAAAAGAAAAACAACAAGACGGTTTACAGCCAATAATAGATCGTAATCCAAATAGTAAGCATCACTTGCTAAATAACCAAAAACTTGTTGGTGTTAAAGAGATTGTTGAATTTTGGGACAACAATGGATTTGGTTTTACGAACGAGAATGCAAAAGATCAGCTGTTATCCTGGTTAGATGATTCTCGCTTTTTGCAGCCCGCAGCCGTGATCTTAAAGGCGTTGAATATCGCATGTGCCAATAACAAGCGAAGACTAAATTATGTAGTTGGGATCCTAAGGAATTGGGAAAACGAATCTTTACTGTCGGTAGAAGAAATTGATTCGTATCAAGAGAACCAAAAGTCTGGTTCAAAGTATGGGAAACAATCGGAATCGGTCTCTAGCGGAAGAGCAATTCCACGTGGATTTGACCTTGATATTACGGCAGGTGAAGACTGGTGAATATGGCGGAAAAAGCGTTTTTAGGCAGCTTGATAAAAGCAGAGTACTTACTCAAGGATACCGAGATTAAGCCTGAACAGCTGGAAAGTATACGGCACCAAGAATTAATGCGGAGAATGGTAGAGTTAACCCAGTCAGGCATGAATATTGATTTAATCTCTTTAACAACCTTGACCGATCTTGAATACTTCGGTGGAATGTCCTATCTCTCAGAACTGTTATCGTATGCCGATGTTGAGAAATTCGAAAATACGGAAAAGCTCATACTTAATCAGTGGAAGGAACGAGAAAAAAGGAACATCTTAACCTTGGCAGCTGTGAATGATTGGGAGATTACTAAAGTTATTACGCTCTTGGATAAAATTAACCTAGTAAAAATGGAGGATCATACTCCTTTAATACAGGCATTGGCAGACATATATGAGGCACCCTGGGAAGATCAAATCGAACTGAAAACTGCAACTACGGGTATCCAAAAGCTCGATGTCATAACCGGAGGCTTTCAAAGTGGAGAAGTAACCATTCTAGCTGCGAGACCCTCAATGGGGAAAACCGATGTCATGCTTCATTTTGCAAAAATGGCGGGCTGGGCCGGGTATCTGCCGCTGGTATTTTCTTTAGAAATGCCTGAAAAGCTGATTACCTCTCGACTCATTGCTTCAGTCGGGAACTTTAACCGGAGAAAAATGCGGGATCCGAAAAGAGAGCTTACGGAAGGCCAAAAGAATACCTGGTCAGATGTGCTTGGTCAACTATCGGAAACCAAGATGCAAATTTTTGATGGAGCAGGACAAACGATTGCTGAAATGAGAGCGAAAACGCGAAAGATGATGCATCAATTTCCAAACAAAAAACCGATCATTTTTATCGATTACCTAACATTAATCCGTTCAAGCGAAGTTTACGGAGGGAATTCCCATCAACAAGTAACGGAAATTTCCAAATCGCTTAAAACAATGGCGAAGGATTTTGATTGCCCGGTCGTTTGTTTGGCGCAGCTTAATCGATCTGTTGAATCAAGAGCAGATAAACGGCCAATGATGTCTGATATTCGGGAATCGGGCAGTGTGGAACAGGATGCTGATGTCATTTTGTTCTTATATCGTGAACAGTATTATAACAAGGAAACGGAAAATCCTTCATTGGAAATCATCATTTCGAAAAACCGAAATGGTCCTACTGGATCAGTCGATGTCCAGTACAACGTCCATACAGGTAAGATCGAGGACCAAAAGGAAGGCAGTCATACACGTGTATAATCTTTCATCAGCATAGACCAAATAGGATAAAAAACATAGAAAAGGGTGTTAGGACATGTTAATAAAAGAAGCTTACCTTGATAGTTTACGATATGAAGAATCTTCATTGGCACATTATATACATCATTTACTGGCAGAGAAGAAAATTTCATTGGAAGATAACATAACAAAATTAAATTTTGATCTAGCAAATCACGAGGAAGTTGCTGAAATGATTCGAAACAATGTCTTAGGTATATATAAGGTTCGAGTCTACTCACTAAAGATGAATCAGAAAGATTTCGTTTTTATCTTTGCACTCAGCGAGGAAGAGGCAATCCAGTATTATACAAAAACATTTCATAAAAGACCATGGAACTGCCATGAACATTTACTAGATTATCAGTTTTATAGAGGTAATGAGGGGATTTCGTTTTGGGACATAAGGAGGGAATGCGAGAGTTTTCCAGCAATTGCGGGATATTATACACGAGGTGATGATTGTTTGATAATAAAGGGGTGATATTATGAAAAAACGGATGGGTGGTGCAGCCGTCATTACAGCAGCTACCCTTCTAACATTCTATCCATTAACGGAACTGAAAGAACAAATGGTAAAAGAGGACAGCCTCCAAGTAATGGAGAATCCAGAAAGTGAAGGAATGAAGGGGAAGAACTTTGTCTATCCAGATGAACAAGTACCAGTAACGTTAGTCGAAACCATCGATGGCGATACGATAAAAGTATGGGTAAACGGAAAAATCGAAACAGTCCGCTATTTATTGATCGATACACCGGAGTCAAAAAGTCCAACCAAATGTGTTCAACTCTATGCTAAAGAAGCCTCAAGGAGGAATAGCGAGTTAGTTAAGAGTGGCAAGCTAACATTGGAATTAGAACAAGAAAACACAAAAGATTCCTACGGACGACTGTTAGCCTATGTGTATGTGGATGGGAAATCGGTTCAAGGAACGCTGTTAAAAGAAGGGTACGCACGAGTGGCTTATATCATGAATCCACCTTATAAATTTCTAAATCAATATAAGGAAGATGAGAGTCTAGCAAAAAGGAGCCAAGTGAATATATGGAGCCGCACGGGGTATGTAACGAATAGGGGGTTTGTTGGGTGTATTTCTTATGGTCATTGATACAGTTTGAATAAGATATCCGAAAATGCACTGGGATACATAAGTGGAAAAAATAATTGTGGTTCCTGAAACCCCCGGTAGAGTAAAGAGTTCGTTTACCGGGGAAGGAGCCTTTTCTCTTGATGCATTTTCATTAATGAACGCAAAATTCAATACTAACAATATGAAATCAAAGGCAAAGGAAGCGTCGTCATAGTTTCCTAATCAATAATCGAAATAATCGGCGGCTTTTCTAAGTATTGAAAAAAGTTCTGCCCATCTTCTTCTGCTAGTTTTGCTTCTGGGCTTGCAAATGCTTTTTGTAGCTTCTCCATATTTTCAAATTCTAAAATAGTTATAAGGTATAAGTTTAACTGAGTATTTTGCGAGCCAACTACTCGATGCACAGAATCTTTAATAATATTTGGGATATTCCTGCCAAGTGGAACATGCACATTAAAATAATGCTCGTCAAATTTTTCCTTATCCTTTGGTTCCTCATACATAATCACCATTTTTGCCATATCCCATCACTCCTTTTATAGGTAAAATATATTACTTAGAAATCAATTTATTCCTCTTTCAGTAACACTGATGGGTGGATCTGAGGACCGAGGGGACGGTTCTCTTGGACTCAACTTAATGTTAAATAATTTCTATTCCATGAGACCTTCCCACTATTAGATAGATTCTAGGGGGACTAAAAGAAATTATAGGAACCATCGCTATGGTTTTCCTAATTTTTTTGCAATTAATTCTGCTGGTTTTTTTGGATTAAAACGGTATAAAAAGTCCATTAGTTTAGCATCTGTTCCTGCTAATACTCGGAACTCTTTATTTTCCATTCCTCTAATAATGATCTCAGCTTCTTCTTTTGGGCTCAGCAGTTTATAATAACGATTTTGACTTTCATCTCTTTCTCTTTCAGCGCCAGTATTTTCTACAATGTTTGTGTGTACCCCACCAGGAATAACGGCGGTTACGCCAACTTTCGAATGTTTAAGTTTAGAGTGAAGTCCTTCTGTAAACATCTTTACTGCAGCTTTTGAAGCACAGTAAATCGCTTGACGTGGCACCGGAAGAAATCTACCCATGCTAAATATATTTGTAATGTGGGCTTCTGGTCTCCGCAAAAGGTGTGGTAAGAAGGCTTTACATATATAAAGAGTACCGTAGGAAAAGTGGCCCAATGAGGAAGAAAATCCTATGGGCCTACTAGTTTTTATTTCTCTTTATTATCTCGATCCATTTGATCCCAACGAGGCTTACCTTCAGACTCAAGCATTTCATTTAACGCTCGCCAGGATGCTTCTAATTCTCACTTTTCTTCAATTTTAAAATATACAAAATCAAATAATAAGGTTGCTACTAAACTTCCTAAAATTGCCCAAACAAATATCATGATGTTTTTGCTCCTCACTGTTCCAATTAATACATGGAACCAATATTTCACATGACCCTAGACAGCATTTTGATTATAAAAATATGGAGGAAAGTTACAATTTTTGTATTACCTGAAAAAGGGGAATACGCCACGGTGGAGACATGAAAATGTCGGAACACATACAGGAATATATCAACTACGATCATGACTAAGGTATCAATTAATAAATGAAATAAACATAGAAGTATCTTTTGTAAGAACATTGATCGTTCCTTGCTGAATTAGAAAAACACGATTATTTCTTCTCAGTCATTTTTTCAATAAAACACGATTATTGGCATTATTTGTCGAATAAAAAATATACTTTTGACACTTGCAGGGGTTGTCTTATGAGTAACTTTGTATTTAAATCGTTTCTCGAAGAGGTTGAAAAGATATTTTATAGGAATCAAAACTTGGATGAACCGGAAGAGTTAATAATGGGACCAATATCCAAGAAATGCCAAATAATGAGTGGACCATGAGATATAATTATGGGGAAAAAGACGAAATATTATGTAGTGTGGAAAGGTATTAAAGAGGGGATATTCACAACTTGGGATGAATGTAAAAAACATACACATGGTGTCCTAGGTGCATAATTTAAATCATTTTCAACACTAGCTTTCGAAAATGGGTGGTAGAGTAATTCTGCAACCTAGGGAAAGGTCGTAGAAAAAGATCAGCAAGCTTTGAATCTATTAAAGGATACAACGTTTATTGAGGAAAGTATTTGCGTTGATGCAGCCTGCAGTGGGAATCTAGACGCAATGGAATATAAAGGTGTTTATACAAAAACTGGAAGGATGTTTTTTCACTAAGGACCAATTCTTGGATTAATAATATTAGTGGATTTTCTTAAAAAGGGAAACTGTTGGTGGGGTGAAGTGAAGGATGATGTTGGAGGAAGTAGACAATAAATAATATCAATAATTGGATAGATTGAAAGAGTGAAAAAAGGAAATTTGGATATACTCACCTTAATAAAAAAATATTAAAACTAAAATCCTGTTCTTGCTAAAGTATCGGTTCGACCCCGACCACCGGTATTTTTAGTTTAATATGAGATAATTTATGAAATGAAAAACACTTGAAAAATGTTGATATAACAATATTTATGGGTGTTTTTTGTTTACCAGAAACAAGCTAAAAGATAAGATTTGAATTTGATTCACATATTTTTTCCCATGAAAGGTTGTTGGTTCGTGAAAGGTGAGTAATAAGTGGAGTCGTTTTCGGAATAAATACGATTTAGATGTTCAAAATTTGGTGAACGTGTCCCCTGTTGCGTTAAAAACTTTAACACTCCGGAGGCACGCCCAAATTTTAAAACTAGAATACTTCAATATCGATGATTATTAATACTCGTAGCTCCCATTTCGCCTTTTACTTGTCATATAAGCTTCATAAACTTGGTCTTCTTCGTATTCCCTCTGTTCTAAAGCTATTTTAAGCTTTAACTTTAGTTTTTTTTTTCGACGTCGGGACGTTTAGCACTGGTTCCTTTTATTAAGAATTCGTTTAATCCAGCTAAGAATGGTACCACGTTTTCATTGTTAATATCCATGATGTTAATTTGGCTTGAACGTCCCTTTGAGGAGAAGTCAATGTACTCTATTAATAGATTATGTTTAGTTGTATCAAACTGGTCATCCTCGTGCTCAATAGAAGTTATTTGGGCTTTAGATATGTCAGTTAACGGAATCCTATTCAAACTATATTCTTGATATATTGTCCCTTCGTTATCTAGCTTTGAATTTAATGTTATCAAATTTAGATATTGGTTATAAAGTAAGAACAGATACACCCCATCATACTTGAGAATTAGGTAATCTAAAATATTTTCATCAAGTATAAGTTTTTCAAAATTCTGAACAAATACCCCTTTTGGATTCAATGGGTTACTATCTTCAAAAACTTCATTCAACTTTAAAATCAGTTCATCCATTAATCCATCTTCATTTAACACTTTATCTGGCATACTACAACTCAACTCCTATTAATAAAATGATTTCTTTATTATTTATCTCTATTACATTAATGAATTTTTATGAGTAATATTACCTGATAGTTTGCAATAAAATAAAATATATATGTTATATAAGGAGCATTCCTGTTAGAAGGATTTTCGGGGACTTGAACAAAAAAGAGCCCTCTTGGTATGATATGGGGTGTCAAATCGTGGCGAAATGACCCCTAATTTGTTAACCAAGGAGGACTCCATAATGGATTTTAAACAAAATCAAAAAATAAATCAAGTCACCGAAAAAACACTCGTAGTCGGTATCGACATTGCGAAGCGTACACATTTTGCTTGTTTTGTGGATGAACGAGGACGGGTGCTCCAAAAATCATTCTCTGTTTCTCAATCTCGTGATGGCTTTGAACTTTTCTATCAACGGATTCTGACAGCGATGAAGGAAGATGAGAAAACAGAAGTCATCGTTGGAATTGAACCTACTGGACATTATTGGCTCAATTTAGCCTATTTTCTTGAGGAACGAGGCATTCCACTTGTCATGGCGAATCCGATGCACGTCAAACGGTCAAAGGAGTTGGACGATAATCTACCAACCAAACATGACCGTAAAGATGCGTTGGTAATTGCTCGTCTTATAAAAGACGGACGCTTCAGCTATCCACGGATTTTAAAAGATGTGGAAGCAGAGTTGCGCGTTGGATCCACGTTTCGAGGCAAGTTAACTGAGGAACTAGGTTCTGTCAAAAACATGATGATTCGATGGTTAGATCGCTATTTTCCTGAATTTACTCAGGTATTTCCGAAGTTCGGTAAAATGGCACTGGCTGCACTCGAATGTACCCCTTTTCCGAGTGATCTTCATCAGAAACAGCCCGAGGAAGTGCTCATTAGGTACCGCCAAGTAGAGGGGATGAAATCTCCACAGAAACCGAAAGCTACACGTTTGATTGAAGTTGCAGCTGACTCCATCGGAGTAACAGAAGGACGAGAGATGGCCCGTTTTGAAATCGCCACACGCGTTCGTCGTTTCAATCAGTTAGAACAAGAAATCGAAAGCATTACACAGCACTTAGTTGGGCTGGTAAAAACGTCTGTAGAGTACGAATGGCTATCAACGGTTCCAGGGCTTGGAGATACTACGATTGTTGACCTATTAGCTGAAATCGGAAGCTTTTCACACTACGAAGATCCACGCCAACTAATCAAACTTGCGGGATTAACGTTACGAGAAAATTCCTCCGGTCTGCACAAGGGGCAAAAACGCATCTCTAAACGGGGCAGAAGAAAGCTACGTGCCCTCCTGTTCCGAGTAATGATGCCGATGATCCGTCACAATGAAGCCTTTAGAAAGCTACACGAGTATTACACAAACCGTCAGGTTAATCCGTTACGCAAGAAGCAATCCATCGTGGTTCTATGCGGTAAGCTATTAAAAGTATTACATGGAATTAGCACTAAGCACAAAGCGTTTGACGCACAGCGAATGATGAGGGATATTCCTAGTCTCGCAGAGGCTATGTAAGTTCTACATCCCCTTAAATGACCTAGACAACAGGATGACACGGAGAAGCTGGCACTATTATTTCCATTCGACCTTGAGTCCCTAAAGGAGCTTCGCTAGCCTCTGCCTTATGACTAGACCGAACGAAGGAATGTAGGCACTTAGATGCCCAGAGACATGGGAGGGTACGTCATCATAAGTTACGCAGAGATCCATTGTGCATCGCATAATTCACTAGCACTACTTACCATCTTTTTCCAGTAGTGACCACGAAGCGTACCCAGATGTTGGAATAGATTCACATAATATGAAAGTATTGTTAGGAAGCGTGTCGAAAAATATTTTTTTGACACCCCACGAACGGGTCAAACCGTTGATAAATCAACATTTATAGAGGGAGGAAGTAATAATTTGAGGATTAGTGGACATACCCTTCAAAAATTTATTAGTTTAGAAAACTATGAGAGATTCCTTTGGTTTAAAATACATAAAAAGGAAACAGAAGAAGAGTATAAGAATTTTGGTTTGGATTTTGAAGAGGAAATGCAGAAAGACAGCTTAAGTAAACTAATTGAAGATATAGGCAATTAGGTTGAACAACATATCATAGCATTTTTAAAAATGACGAGTGATAGGCACCAAATGGATGGTGCTTGACACTTGATTTCGGCAACTTGAAGTCTTGATACTAAAGTAAGAAGGAGATATTGCTCATTAAAATTATCGTTCTTTATTAACCAAAGTTTATCATATTACAAAATCCTCATCTTTTTCATATTTCTACCATTCTTTTTGAAAAGAATTCCAATAACTGATGAATGTTTGCTATCATAATATAATAGATTATTTTCATATCATATCATTTTTAAAAAACACTAGGCTAAATTATTTAGTAAGTATGGGTTGAAACTTTTAAGCTTAATAAAAAGATTAAAGACTAAGACTTATATTACAGAAGAATTTCTAGTAAACATAAATTTTGTTAAAAAGACAATTTACTTCAAATAGCACTATAACTACTTTTAATTAATAGGGAGAAAATTTATGAAAGTTAAGAATATGTCAGCTGGTTTTAAACTGTATAAAAAAGGAGCAAGTCTAGGTGGAGACACTAGTTTCTTTGAAATGGTGTCTGGTAAGAATACTGAAACAAAACAAACTAAAAGTTTAGCTTATATACTTACTCACTGTCCGGAATTTCGGCAACAGTTATTTTCACTACCACAAATAAAGGGGAAAATAGGAAAATATATTAAAGATTGCGATTATATTAGAATTGATGGGGAGATGTTGTCTATTGATGGAAAATATAGGAGAGACATTACAATCACCTTCTATAGATCTGATCAGCCCCAACTAACAATTGTTATTGAAGCTAAAGGCTTAGATGTTACTGCGAAGGGAAAAACTATTGAAAAACAACTCTCAAAATATCTAACTAAAAAAACTTTCCAGACTTTGCAAGTAAGCCCAAAATCGTGATTGCTTTAACTAAAAATAAATTATTACTCAAAAAAAACTTTCTAAGTTTAACCTGGACTGAAATTGTAAAGGTTTTAGTGGAAACTAAAAATAAGATTAAAAACAAAGTAGAATCTATACATGAATATACTCTTTTGGATGAGTTTCTAAAATCGATTATTGGAGTGAAAAAGATCATGTTTTTTTATGAAGAAGAAGTACTTTCTGTTGGTGCAAAGAATACAATAAAAGCAATACTGAAGTATAATATTCACTCATGTCCAGACTCTTATAGTTATAAGGATGCTATGTTTATTACTTTCAGAGCAAGAGGAGGTGTAATGGACACCCTTTATAAGATTGATGATATTCTTATAATTGATGTAGATTTACCTTCATTTAGTACTATAGTAAAAAGAACATATCCCATGTATGCCGATAGAATAATTGATTATTATGAAATGATAAAAAAGGAAAAATGGGCTAGGGTAAAGCTACACTTTTATATATTATCAAATGACGAGAAAGTAATCTTGAGTCATAAACCTAAAGCACCAAGGCGTCAAAGCCATACATATTTTAAGTTATACGAATTATTAGATAGTAGTAAACTAATACATTAAAATAAAAATTATTAGATGTTGATTGTAAACGAGCACAATATTCCAGATACTCTTTTCCAATTTAATTCGTGAGGAAATCTGAAATAATATTGTGCTATTTTTTCATTTAATTTCGGAATGTACAAAATCTTTCTAATGCCTTGGTTGTTATGGCTAATCCCGGCAGCTGCAGCCCCAATATCCTAGCTTATACCTCTCAGATTAATCAAGATAATGTTAGAAATGTACCTTATGTACCAGTTAGAACTGATCCAACACAACAGCAATTAATGAGGCTGATGAAGCTAAAGAACAGGAATGTTATCTTATATGTAATTTTAGTGACCTGTGTGCGGGTAATATGCTTGAATTGCAGAGAAGCTTAGCCATGTAAAAAATACTTTTTCAAGATTCACTCCTATTTTCCGATGATAGAGCTACTGAAAGGGAGGTTCTGTTTCGCATACTCCTGCAATAATCATTCTAGCATGGAGGAAGCATCCAAAATTTAGATGCTTCCAATTAACTATATTTATTACTTTTTGATATGAAATTTCGCAAAACAGTTCGTAATTAGACTACCGATCAATTATACCCTGCTTACGGATTGCAAGCATCGAACATTATGTAAAAGACAATGAACAAATCCCATTCATCGTGGATGATATCCTCGTCCACTTTGACGACGAAAGATCAAAATAAACATTAAAAGTATTACTGGAACTATCAAAACACACGCAAATCATATTCTTCACGCATCATTATCGCTTGATAAAACTAATGATAGCAGTAACGACTGATAGTTCCTTTTATTAGTTAAAAGAACTAAACGTTGTAACCGTCTAGTGTGTACTGTACAAGTACGATTGGCATAATTTCTTTACAAGGAAGCATCTGCCGGTTGGCAAATGCTTCCTTGTAGTTATTATTTATACAATAGGGAGGAATAATAGCTGTCTGGCTGATCATCTATTATTTTCCTCTTAAGAAAATGATAGTAGTCAAATTGACTGCTATCTTTGTTTTTTGGGTCTGTATTAATTGTATTAACGAAGATTATTGGAGGAAAACTGGAAATAACTGAAAAATAGATACTAAATTAGGTAGACCAGCATATATTCTTAATAGTCCATTTGTAGGAGTATTAAGTCAAGGAGGTCTGTTATGGAAATATTAATAGGATTAAAGTGTGGTAATGATTGTAATTGTGAAAAGCAAATCACCTACTATTCAAATAGTGGAGTAATAATTGAAAAGAAATATTATTGTAGAACGGCTTTACTTCGTGTGGAGAGCGTTCCAATGACAATTAAAGATATTTGTTATGCATTAGAACAACATGCAATTTCTTATCAGACTAATGATTTGGTGGAAGTTATTTGCAATGAGGATAACTTTTATCTCCAAATCCCACAACCGTTTTATGAACAATGTGAAAAGGAAATAAAAAGGTATATTGGAAATATTCCACAATCAATTCATGAGTTATTAATATCAAATATAAAGGATGATTTCGCTACGGATAATATCCGCATTGTAAGAAGTTGGAATAAACAAAATGCCGAAGAGATCGTGAATGAGGTAATTGCCGATGTATTGAATAGATATGATGAACTTGTTACTGCAAAGGTTTAAGTTGGTCTTCCAAAGAAATCAATGGAAAATAAGGAGAATATATGCTAACAAAAACAGATTATCTAGCGTTTAAGCAATGCCCCAAAGCCTATTGGTTAAAGAATAATCCCGATCAATGCATATCCAAAAACAATTCTTCTAATTCTACTACTATAGATAAAGGGAATATGGTTAATAGAGTTGCACGAGGTTTATTTCCGGGTGGGAATCTTGTTAATTATCAAAGTCATCAAAAAATGATGCAAGAAACAAATGAACTTATTAGTAAGGGTGTGTCAATTATCTACGAGGGAACTTTCGTCTATAATGGCTTACTGGTAAGATGTGATATTTTAACTCGTAATAGTGATGGTTGGCACTTGTATGAAGTCAAATCTTCTACCCGAATGAAGGCAAAGTTCCTGGATGATCTTGCAATTCAAACTTTTGTTCTTCAAAACAATCTTCCGATTAAAAGTGTCAATTTAGTCTACCTCAACAAGGAATATGCTAGAGAAGGTAAACTTGATTTAAATTCACTATTTACCATTGCTGACGTTACAGATGAAACTGCGGCACTACTACCAACAGTAGACAAAGATATTGTTACGATGAAAAGCATCGTAGGCCAGCGCAGCTATAAATATGATATTGGTAACCACTGCGAGAAATATGCGAAAGATGATAATCCATGCATTTTTATAGACCTATGCTGGAGTCACATCCCTAGTTATTCTGTATTTAACCTTGCCAGAATCGGCAAGAAAAAATTTGATTTGTATCAAAGCGGAATATTAAAAATTGAAGATATCCCAGATGAATACAAATTAACTAAAACACAACAAATTCAAGTAACTGCTCTAAAAGAAAATAAAGACATAATTAATAAAGCGGTAATCACAGAATTTATGTCGCAATTTCACTTTCCATTATATTTTCTGGATTTTGAGACCTTTCAGCAGCCCATCCCATTATTTAAAGGAGTCAAACCCTATCAACAAATACCTTTTCAATATAGTCTACATATATTGGAAGATGAAAATTCTCTTGAAGAACATAGAGAATTTCTTGCAACAGCTGGGAAAGATCCAAGGAGAGACCTTGCTGAAAGATTAGTAGAAGATATTCCACTTGATGTTTGTTCTATTGTCTATAATCAGAAATTTGAAAAAATGGTTCTAAAAAACTTGGCGGAATCCTTTCCAGATTTGGCCGATCATTTGATGAACATTCATGATAATATCGTAGATTTAATGATTCCATTTGAGAAGAAGTGGGTCTATAGGAACGAAATGAAGGGGAGTTCTTCTATTAAAAATGTTCTACCGGCACTACTTCCTGGAATTGCAGAGCTCGATTATCATAAGTTAACTATACAAAATGGTTCGATGGCAATGGAGGTTTATGAAACATTACATTTGCGAACTCCAGAAGAGATTGAAACAATACGCACAGACCTGCTTTCATATTGTAAACTCGATACTATAGCTATGGTGCGATTATGGCAAAAATTAGCCGAAATCAGACACGATGAGTGATATATATTTTTAGTGATATATATTGATCATAATACTTTTTTGGAAAGAGAGTGCTAACTTGGCAACTTCAATTAATGGAACGATCTATACCGTGAGTTCAATTACTGAGGCAATAAAAAATGTAATTGATAAAAAAAAGGAATTTCATGAAGTAAGTATTCAGGGTGAAATCTCGAACCTAAATACCCATTCCGGCCACATGTACTTTACATTAAAAGACAAAAATAGCAAACTTAGTGCAGTAATGTTTAGTGGGAAAAATAAACACTTAACATTTGACCCAAAGGATGGCCAAGAGGTAATAGTGGAAGGGAAAATTACGGTTTATAAACCAACAGGAAATTACCAGATCCTCGTTAATAAAATGTCTAGTACAGGTAATGGTAAATTATTTAAGGAGTATTTAGATTTAAAGGAAAAGCTAAAAAATGAGGGATTATTTGATGAAAATAGAAAACGAGCCATTCCGAACTTCCCAAAGAAAATTGGGGTATTAACATCACCAAAAGGCGATGCGGTTAGTGATATTGTCAAGACAATTCTAAGAAGAAATAAGATGGCAGAAATTATCCTTTTCCCTATAACCGTACAAGGGAGTTCAGCTCCAGCATCGATTATTGGTGGTCTTAAGATAATGAAACAATACAATGACATTGACCTTCTTATTTTGGGACGTGGTGGTGGTTCTATAGAAGATTTATGGGCATTTAACAGTGAAGAAGTTGCAAGAGAAATTTCAGAATCACTTTGGCCAGTAATTTCTGCAGTTGGTCATGAATCGGACTATACAATATCTGATTTTGTTGCAGATATTAGGGCATCTACACCAACGGCTGCTGGAGAACTTGCCACACCCATAACATATAATGATTTAACCGGGCAAGTAAAGACTCTTTTTTCTAAAATGAACAATGGAAAAAATAGAATACTAAAAGCAAAAGAAAACCAATTAACAAGTTTTAATCGAATGTTAAAAATCTCTCATCCTAAAATGATAGTGAATAATGGTGAGAAGTCCCTGCAGAATACCTTAAACAAATTGAACAATCAAAAGAAACAAATCATCCAAAAGAAACAGGCTAATGTAAGTTTATTAAACCATAATTTTAAACTAGTAAATTTGAAAACCCAAATACATTCCTCGCAAGAAAAAATGCAACAAATAGCTAAAACGTTAAACATAACAATCCACCAAAGAATAAACCATTCTCAAGTAAAAAAACATGAGACGTTAAAAAAAGTAGCATTATCACATCCTGAAAAAAAGCTCTCAAATGAATACGAGAAACTTAAAATATTAAACGACTTTTTGGAAGTGACATACAATCATGTAATGAAAGAAAAAGAACAAAATCTCAAAGAATTAGGTTTAAAATTTGATGGCCTCAGTCCATTTAAGATATTAAGTAAAGGCTACGCTTTTGTACAGAAAGATGAATCTATTATTAACAATGCTTCAGGATTAAAATCTGGAGATCGAATAAAAATATCATTCGAAAATAATTATGCAATATGTAAGGTTGAAAAGGTAGAAGGAGGAGAAACGGATGAATAGTGATATTAGTAGTTTAACGTTTGAAGAAGCATTAAGGGACATGGAAAAGGTAGTGGAAAAACTAGAGGAAGAAAATGTTACTCTAGAGGACTCGATTGATTTATATCAAAAAGGAATGGAACTATTTAAAGTATGTAATCAAAAACTCAAGGAAGCAGAAAAAAAAATATCACAATTAGTTGAAGAAAATGGAGAAATAAAGAAGGTAAGCGTAGGGAATTAACCACAAAGTTTTCAAAAGTAATACAAAATTAGATTAGAAGCTCTTGTGGATGCATCTATTGTTTCTAATTATTAAAGTGCTTCGATAAGGTTCTATAAAAAAATGGCGGTGAATTTTCATGAAAAAAACCCTTGTAGTTGAATACTTCAGTAAAATAGAAGATACCTTAATCAATCAAGTAATTTTGGAAATAGAGAAGGCAGCAGTAAATGGATTTGAAAGGGTTGTTCTATTAATTGCTTCTACTGGTGGCGATACAGATGCTGGCATAAAAGGATATAATTACCTTAAATCGATGATAGATAAAATTCAGATCATTACTTTTAACGTTGGATTTGTTGAATCTGCAGCTATCTCCTTATACTGTGGGGGGGAAGAGAGATACGCGGTACCAACCTCTCATTTTCTCATTCATCAAGCTAGACAGAATTACTCTAGTTACACAGTAAATAAAATAAAAAATGAAATTAAACTTATCAAGGAAAATAATAAAAGAAGTATTTCGGTCATAAAAGACAATGTAGTACAAAGTAATCGTAAAGTTTTGGAAGCATATTATGCTGGAACAACTTTATCCCCTAAAGAGGCTGAAAATTGGGGATTGATCAATGCGCAAACGAATGGGATAGATGATAATTACTTTAAAGCTATTGGTTCCAACTACGAATATTTTAGTCTATACAAATAGTCTGGAGGATACAAAATGAAAGATCTTTTTATTGATTTCAATGCAAATTGTGAATTAAATTCTATTTATAAACTTTTTGAAATAATAAATAAAAATCCTTCCACTAAGATCGTTCTTAGAATTAGTAGTATAATAGGCAACTGTTTTGCAGGTATTCTGGCCTTTAATAAACTTAATGCTATTTCACATAACATTGAACTTGTGACCTATAATTCTAGCTCTATTTCAGCATCTGCATTGCCAATTTATTATGCAGGAAATAAAAGATATGCTGCTAGTACATCTAGTTTTCATATAGGTTTTAATCAATGGTCATCTGAAAATAGAGATGTGGATGAATTGGTGGAAGATTGTAATCGATTCATGGCTTTTGATGAAACAATCATGCGAATCTTCAAAATTCGCAATGATTTAGTGAATTTTGATATAGAGAATAAATTCTATAATAGTGAGACAATATCAATTGAAGAAGCACTAAATACAAGATTGGTTCATGAAATTAGAGAAAATATTAATGACGAGCTTGTAAATATTGATTATTCCCATTTTATTATTAGTCAAGATATTAATGATAAATTAGTTGTTGATCAGTTAAGATAAATTCCTAGTTCAATATCGTCAGTTGAAAAATTGGAGTGTTTTTTAAGAAATGCTTACAGTCTAGAAGTGGCAGGATACCTCCTGCCACTTCCTATCTTGAGAAACCGGTTTTACATTAGTTTATTTTTTATCAGATTATCTATTTCCTTAATTACTAGCTTTTTGGCTTTTTTCGGGTCCTTTTCCGCTAGGGACCAAAATAGTAGATAGATAGTTTTTTTTCCAATGGTAAATTTAATTTCTTTATCAATGGTTGTTTTACTAAATGCAATAATAATCCCTAGTTCGGCATGAAAGATATCAATATACGCAGAAAGCTGATACAAATCAGATTCGGCTACTATTTGATTGGTATTGATGTCATATAATTTATATTTAACATCAAGGACAAATTTTTTATTCTTGTACTCAATTAAAATATCAGGGGTCGCATTTTTGCTTGCTTTAGTATCTATTTTGTCATCTATTATGGCATTTATTTGTTTTGTTGATTTTGAAACTTTTAGGGTTTTTGTAGTTTTAAAGGATTCCTTAATCATTTCTCTTAGCCCGTCTTCGATTAGGATAGGACTATCAATCAAGAAAGATACAAACGTATTATTTCCAGAATGATGAGGATAAAAATATGTATGTTTTAGGATAATAATCGATATATCAATAATATTTTTTAATAGTATGTTATTTGACTTTCTTGCAAGTGTTGTTGCTTCCGAAAAATCGGAAATCTCTAACTTATCATCAACATCATTAAAATGCTGCAATATTCTGGTTGTAAACAATTTCTGGATAGCTGTTTGCACAAACTCTGATTTCCTAAGTTTGAAAAGGACTTGCCTTATTAATCTGTTTACGGGAGTATTACCGGTTAATTCAAAAAAACTTACATTAAATTTTGTTTGACCTCCTAGTATATCTAAATAGGTATCTACATAATTAATCTTTCCCTTAAGAAAATGACTTTTTTTATAAACTTTCTCATATTTTGTATGAATGCCCCATGACCTGATATATTCATTTACGGAATTTAAATATACTTTTATTAAATAATTCAGGAGAAGGCTATTTTGATTATGGTCAGTATATTGTACCTTTTCATTTTTACTTCTCAGACGAATTTGTAATGATCGATCAATAATAAACATAAAATGTGTTTCATTTATTTTAGGGCGAATGGAGATGGGTTGTTCACCAGTGTGTAATATTCCAACTTTATTTTCAGTTTTAAGTTCTATATAAGGAGTGCCATCATGTCTCCTAATATTTTTTATTATGATAAAGTTTGAAGTATCAGTATTAAATTTATTTTTACTAAAGAAATTGGTAGAATTAATAATCTGTTTATTAGAACCCAAATAATAGTTAATTTGTTGAATATGTCTTATTTCATCATCAGAAAGTGATAATTCACCAAACTTATTTTCTATTAAGAATAGATCATTCATTGTTATCACTTTTATTTTTTCCATAAATTAGTAAATCATCTTTGTCGATATTATTGATTACTTTGCTAAAATCAATCCCAAATCGAGACACATATTCCTTCAATAGGGGTCTAATTTGGTTTTTGATTAGTCTTTGTAGTAAAAATTTAGAATCTGGACCCTTGTGATATTCAGGTTTCATAAAAAAGCTATGTCCAATTCCTATCTCCTCTCCTTGCTCATTGGCTATAATTCCATTTAAATCATCAAGTAAATTTATGTCCAATTTAGAATCAGTACGAAGTTCGTTAATAATCAAGTAGGTTTCTAATTGTTCCTTTGACGGTTTGCATTCGATAAAGTCAAACCTTCTTCTCAATGCAAAGTCTATTTCAACTGTAGATTTATCAAGTGGATTCATAGTTCCAATAAAGAATAAATTTTTGGGAATAGAATAATTAGGTCTATATTGCGTATTAATAGACTCTCCACGGTATTCCAGTAAATAATAAAGCTCTCCAAAAATAGTTGGAAGGTTTGCTCGATTAATCTCATCTATGATCATTATGTAATTCTTATTTTCATCCTTATTTTTTGGGCTAAGAATTTCTTCAATAAATTCGGTTAATATACCAGGTGTAACTCTAAAACTAATATTATTCTTTTTATTTACGTGTCTTCCTCCTTTTGAAGTAGTTGGTTTCATAGCCATGTCAGGCTTGATACCATATATGAATTCCTCGTATCCGAAACTAGGATGAAACTGAACTGTTTTATGAGCACCAATATCTTTTGAAAACTTAACTACCTTCTGCGCTAGATATGTTTTACCAGATCCTGGAGGACCAGTTAAAATAACTTGTCGGTTATCTCGTAGTGTATCAATAACATCAACAAGTAATTCAAAATCACAACCGATTTCTTTATAGATTAAAATTAATAATGTATGCAGTAGATCTATCGTATCTTTGATGATTTTCTCAAAGTTTGATTCTATTTTACTCATTTTTTCATAGGAAAGAGGGATTAAAAAAGGACTATTTAAGAAATATTTGTTGTTGTGCTTTTCTGAGTCTGGATGTTTATTTAAATCGAACTCAGGGAAAAGAAACATGTTTATATCCTGAGATGAATTAAAGTTTTTATTGATATATCCAATAATTTTTTTGAATTTTTTTTCAAGTGGGCTTTGATTTTTAATGATTGCTGACATTGTAGCTTGTTTAAGAATATCTGTGGCAATATTCTTCTGATTTGAAGACTTTTGATCGCTACCAAAAAACAACCCCGCAAAAAAATTACTATCCTCACTAAGGTCATCCGGTCTACGAATAGGAAAAAAGCCTATGTATATATCTTTAGATAATATATTTTTATGACTGTTAAGTTTGAAAATAAAGTAAAACGGAAGTGGTGGATGTCCCTGCTTAGCAAAAACAGATTTATGATTATTCAATTTAAATTTATCTAGGTCACCCTTTAAAATATTATATATTGCTCCAGAATATTCTTTATCTTTATGTTCCGTATATTTATTAAAATAAAAATCAAATTTCTCTTTTAAGTTATTACACTTGGAAATTTCTTCAAAGGTGTAATCCTTTGAACCATTCATTACTTGGGTACTTTCTTTGACATTCCCAGCAATTAAATTGTTAATTTGAAGTACCGTTTTATTTTCTAATTGCTCTTCACTATCTTTAGGTATATCTTTCTTTTTTTTTGCCATAAATGGTTTCCCCCAATTGAAGATTTATCACTATATAATAAATATTATAAATATTCCTTCTTTTTGTATACCATAAATTAATAGAAAGTAACAGTAATAAGATGAGACATAATCATGTAAGCAAAGAAAGGATTCGTCTCTATAATTATTAATTATTTTAGGGGGGGCTGCATGCCTCAAGGAAGAAAGCAGGGGATTTCATAGAAATGTAACAAGGGTTTAAAACAAAAAAGTAACAGTTCAAATCTGGGAATATATCCATTGCTACGGCTTTTTCTTGTGCCAAGCACCATCCATTTTTCGGTTGGTACCTAGCATGTTTTTGGTCTTTATCATGGAAGTATCTTAAATTTCGGACTGTTGGCTAGTATGAAGAATGAAATTATTAGTGATATAATTGGGTAAATGAACAAAGTGGCTTGTTATTTATTAAAGTTTAGAACTTTCATTAACATAAGAATGGTACTGACTAAAGGAGGAGAAATGAATAACTACATTGTCATGCAAGGTCACACGTATCACGAGGAAAAAGAATTAGGAATCATTTGGTCACCGCAACAAGATAAAGGTGGGAATGTTCCACACTCTTGGCACCGTATGAAAGAGGTGCAAAAAGGAGACCGAATTTTTCATTATGTAAAAGAGTTTATTGTTGCCATAAGTATTGCAACGGAAGATTATAAAACGGCGCCTAAACCTTCCATTTTGCAAAATCATAGCAATTGGAATGATGAGGGCTATATTGTGAAATTGGATTACCATGAGTTAGACGTAGCTTTATATTTGAAAGCGAATCTAAGTGAAATACTTTCTCTTCTTCCAATAAAATATTCCCCATTCCAACAAAACGGGGATGGGAACCAAGGCTATTTATACCTTTGTAATGAGGAACTCGCGATAAAACTGCTTGAACTGATTAGTGAGTTAAATATCTATCAAGTAAACCAAGAACAACTTGAACTATCGATCGATAATGTTAGAAGAATTGAACGAAATACCTTAATACCTGTTATTGCTGAAACAGAATCAGAAATGAAAACTAAGGTTCGTATAGGTCAACAGAAATTTCGCAAGGCACTTATGCCATTGTGGAATTCTAAATGCGCACTTTGTAGTATGACCTACTTGGATTACTTCGAGCGAGCCACTCAAAGCCGTGGAAGTATAGTACGAACGAAGAACGGTTAAATCCGTATAATGGGATACTGCTTTGCTCTAACCATGATGCACTTTATGATAAAGGATATAACGCTTTTGATGGACAGGGGGGACTACACATATCCTCTTTGATAGAACCCGAGAACTACTTGAAATATGGATTAATGCCAAGAACAAAAATAGATATTCAGCCTGAAAATATGAATACAGAAGATAGATTATTGGAGGAATCCCAGGAGTTATTCGTAGCGAAACAAATAATTAAAAATAAACTAAAAAAACTAAGAGAACAACAAGATGAAAACAAAAGAAAGTGGAAGGAACATAGTTCTATAAAAAAATAACAACCGAAAGATACAGCCCACTTGCAGCTGTGTCTTTTTTTTGTTTTTATACTGATAAAAACTTGCAAAACAAGCTGATTTTTGTATGTTTTTGTAAAAACAATATTACTTTATTATGGTATTATGGAGATGGAAATAATGTTGAATATAAGGTAAGGAGATTATTTCATGCCAAAAGTTGCAATTAAATCATTTAAAGATGTTCTTGAATATTTACGATCAATCTCAACATCAGAATCAGATAAAGGTACACGATTTGAATTATTGATGAAAAAATACTTTGAAACAGATCCAATCTATGCAGATATGTTTGAAACTGTATGGACTTGGAATGAATTCCCATTAAACGGTGGGAAGCATGATACTGGAATTGACCTGGTTGCAAAAGAACGAATTTCAGGAAATTACTGTGCTATTCAATGTAAGTTTTATGATGAAAACTATTCGATTCAGAAAAAAGATATTGATTCTTTTTTCACCGAATCGGGAAAGAAAATCTACGAAAACCGGATCATTGTATCTTCAACTGATAAGTGGAGTAACAATGCAGAATTATCACTAGAAAACCAATCGAAGCCTGTTGCTCGTATTCGATTACATGATTTAGATAAATCGGCGATTGATTGGTCTACTTTCATGATTGATAAAATAGATAGCATGGGATTAAAGAAAAGACATACATTACTACCACATCAACAAGAAGCACACGACCATGTTTTAGAGGGCTTAGCAAATGCTGACCGTGGGAAACTCATTATGGCTTGTGGTACAGGTAAAACATTTACTTCTTTAAAAATTGCAGAGAGTGTTGTAACTCATAAGCAAGGGAATAGTATAATTTTATATCTTGTGCCTTCCATTTCGTTATTATCACAAACATTAAGAGAATGGAATAACCAGACGACTACGCCTTTTCATTCATTTGCAGTTTGTTCAGACAGAAAGGTGTCACGGACTTCTGAAGATATTACAGCAATTGATTTGGGCTTTCCAGCTACAACTGATTCTGAAAAGATAGTAGAGAATTTTAAATCACTTTCAAACACAAGTAAAATGACAGTTGTTTTCTCTACGTATCAGTCTATTGAAGTACTTCATGAAGCACAGCAAAAAGGTTTCCCAGAATTTGATTTAATCATTTCAGACGAAGCTCACCGCACAACAGGGGTGACACTAAGCGAGGGACAAGAAAGTCATTTTGTACGTGTTCATGACAATGAATATATTAAAGCTAATAAACGATTATACCAGACTGCAACACCTAAAGTATTTGGAGAAAAGACCAAGAATAAGGCTGATGAGAAGGAAGCGTTACTATCATCAATGGATGATGTATCGTTATTTGGAGAAGAATTTCATAATCTAGGGTTTGGAGAAGCCGTGGAACGCGGATTATTGACTGACTACAAAGTAATGGTTTTAGTAACGGACCAAAACTATGTCGATATCGCTCTTGCTAATGAAATAAAAAGCGAGTCTAACACACTTAATAGTAAAGACTTTGCCCGCATCGTTGGTACATGGAACGGACTATCCAAACGTAAAAGTCATTCGGATGAAGTTGTAGGAAAACCTATGAAACGTGCTGTGGCATTTACGTCTACCATTGAAACCTCTAAACAAATTACACAAAACTTCCAAGATGTTGTCGATACGTATGCATATAATAGTGACATAAGTACAGGTGCAAAAGTAGAGATTCAGCATGTAGATGGAACAATGAACACACTAGAACGGAATAGAAAATTAGACTGGTTAAAAGAAGAAACAGATGATGATAACGTTTGTCGTATTTTATCTAATGCTCGTTGTCTAACAGAAGGCGTAGATGTACCTGATTTAGATTCTGTTATTTTCTTTAACCCTCGTAACTCAGTAATTGATGTTATACAAGCTGTAGGTCGAGTTATGCGTAAAGCGGATGAAAAAGAATATGGGTATATTATTTTACCTATCACGATTAACAAGAGTGACGACATCGAAACAGAACTTAATAACAACAAAGAATACAAAGTTGTGTGGCAAGTGCTTCAAGCGTTACGTTCCCATGATGAACGTTTTAACGCTATGATTAATCAAATGGAATTGAACATGAACAAACCTGCAAATGTTGAAATAATCGGTCATACCGGTGAAAAAAATGATACAGATGGAAACGAAAACGATTCAGTTAACACAACAAAATCAGGAGAAATCACAAAGAAATCCGAACAAATATTCATGACGTTTCCTGATTTGGAAGAATTGCAAGACGCTATTTATGGACAAATTGTTGATAAAGTTGGAGATAAAAGATATTGGGAAAACTGGTCAAATGATGTTGCTGAAATTGCAAGGAGACATTTTGATCGCATTAAGTTAATGCTTCGTGATAAAAAAAGTGAACCATATCAAGCTTTTCAACAATTTCTTTCCGATTTGCGGAATAACTTAAACAATTCCATTGAAGCGGATGAAGCGATTGAAATGTTATCGCAGCACCTTATCACTAAACCTGTCTTTAAAGCTTTGTTTGAGGAGTACAGTTTTGTAAAATATAACCCAGTATCACAAGCAATGGAGAAAATGCTTAGCTTATTAGAAGAGGAAAATCTTGAAAAGGAAACCCGGTCACTTGATAAATTCTATGAAAGTGTAAAAACTCGTGCGAGTAAGATAGATAATTTAGCTGGAAAACAGAAAGTAATTATAGAATTGTACGATAAATTCTTTGGTACAGCCTTTAAGAAAACTACGGAACGCTTGGGGATTGTTTACACACCAGTAGAAGTTGTAGATTTTATTATTAATAGTGTTAATGAAGCACTTAAAAAGGAATTTGGGACAAGCCTAAGTGATAAAAATGTCCATATTCTTGATCCTTTTACAGGGACAGGTACATTTATTGTACGATTAATACAAAGTGGATCAATTCGTCCAGAAGACTTATTACGTAAATATACTCAGGAACTTCATGCTAATGAGATTGTATTATTAGCATATTATATAGCCACTATTAATATTGAAGAAGCATTTCATGATATAACAAACGGGGATTATGTTCCATTTGAAGGTATTGTATTAACAGATACATTTCAAATGACTGAAGGCACGAAATCATTCGAAAGTATGATGTTTCCTGAAAATAACAGCCGAGTAGTAAAACAGAATAATACAGGAATACAAGTAATAATAGGAAATCCACCATATTCTGTTGGTCAAAAAAGTGAAAATGATGCAAATCAAAACGTCAAATATCTTGAATTGGATAGATCGATAAAAGAATCCTATGTAAAATATTCCACTTCCCAGAATAAGAACAGTCTATATGATGCATATATTCGTGCTATACGGTGGTCTACCAATCGAATTAAGGATAAAGGGATAGTTTGTTTTGTAACAAATGGTGCATTTATAGATAACAATTCAATGGATGGATTTAGGAAATGCATTTTAGATGAATATACTTCAGTTTATTGTTTTAACTTGAGAGGAAATCAACGTACATCTGGAGAAACCTCAAGGAAAGAAGGCGGTAAAATATTTGGGTCAGGAAGTAGGGCCGGTATTTCAATTACAATGCTTATTAAAAATCCAGATAGAAAAAATGAAAATAAAATCCATTATTATGATATTGGTGATTATTTATCAAGGGAAGACAAACTACACATTATATCTGAAAAGAGATCTTACTCCAATATAGATTGGGAAATAATTACACCTGATGAACATAATGACTGGATAAATCAAAGAGATACCAATTTTGATACTTTCATGCCTATTGGAGAAAAAACTAAAAAAGGAATTAATTCCGTTTTTGTGAATTATTCATCAGGAGTCCAAACATCTAGAGATGCATGGGCACATAACTACTCATTTGAGAAGTTAGAAGAAAACATGAAAACCATGATTGATAATTATAATAATCAGGTTGAGTTAATTAGTAGAACTGGTGCAGATAATGTATTGGATATTGTTGATAATGATCCTACGAAAATTAGTTGGTCTAGCAGTTTACGGAATTATCTAAGTAGAGGGATGGAATTTGAATTTGATCAAAACTTTATTGTTGAATCAATGTATCGCCCTTTTAGTAAACAATGGCTTTATTTTGACAAATATTTAAACCATCGAACTAGCCAGATTCCGAAAATATTTCCAATTGGAGAAAAAACCAATAATTTAGCTATTTATATTACTGGTGCTTCTTCTAGTAAAGATTTTTCTGCTTTAATATTAGATTGTATACCAAGTTACGATTTGATTGAAAAGGGTCAGTGTTTCCCTCTTTATACATTAGAGAAAGTAGATAATACAAATACGTTATTTGAAATAGATGAAAAACAAACTAAATTTGTACAAAAAGATAATATTTCAAATTTGACTCTAAACCAATTTAAAGAAAAGTATGGAGAAGACGTTGAAAAAGAAGATATATTTTACTATGTATATGGGATACTTTATTCAGAGGAATATAAAAGTAAATATCAAGCAAATTTAAAAAAGGAATTACCAAGGATACCTTTTGTAAAAGATTTCTGGGCTTTTAGTAACGCTGGAAGAAGTTTAGCTGAATTACATTTAAATTATGAATCAGTAGAACCTTATCCTTTGAATGAAACAATAACTGGTCAAAATGATTTAAAGGTTACTAAAATGCGATTTGGTAAAACCAACAAAGTAACTGATAAGTCCATTGTTATTTACAATAATGGTGTTGCCCTTTCGGGTATACCTCTTGATGCATATAATTACGTAGTGAATGGAAAATCTGCTATAGAATGGTTATTTGACCAATATCAAATAAAAACAGATACTGCAAGCCAAATTAAAAAGAATCCAAATGATTGGTCGGATAATCAACGCTATATTTTGGATTTATTAAAGCGTGTAGTTGCAGTTTCAATGGAAACAAATAAGATTGTAAATATTTTGCCTGACTTAGAAATAATTGAATAATTATATTCAGCTTGAACCACTTGTCTTTTGACAGGTGGTTTCTTTTTTAATAAATATATTAATAAAGTAATTTCCTCTAATTTAAGGGTGAAACCTCATAGAAACTTTGTACTCTCAATGTGTCTTTAGCTTATGCAATTTTATCTCCCTTCTCCTTATTCTTATGTAACTCCTCTATGCTATAAGTGATAACTTCGGATGGTTCTTCAAAGTCCCTCCAACCTTTGTTAATTCCGGTAATAGCTGAAACGGATGAAAATGGAGTCGTTACTAGTTTAGTAATTGATGTTAGTCAATTTAGTTTTATACATTCTTTGGTGCTGAAACAGAAATTGATGAAGATGATATTATTTTAAAGGACGGAGTTCTCTGTGAATCTAATATAGAAGAAGAAGATGTAGATTAAAAAGAAACCGCTGACTAATTACAGTTTTGTATACTAATTCTTGGTCTGGTAACTAAAGATTAAACACTGTATAAATGTAAGAAACAAACCAACTGAAAAGAAATGAAATGAATATGAAAAAACTTACAATAGAACTAAATGAAAATACATTATAAATGCTAGAAGAAATCAACAATTTTTATAAAGCTGATGATGGAATCAATTCAAGTATTGAAGATTTAATTGAAGGAATCATTTATGCACATTATGTAGTTGAAGTAGGACCATAAATAGACAGCAAACTTAATAATCCAAAAAAGCCACTGCTAAACTGAGGGCACTGAAAAAGTCCTCAATAAATGTAAAAAAGGTATAATACCTCAGTTTTGAGGGAATTATACCTTTTTTGCTGTATAATTATAGTATCAATCAATTTTTAACGGGTAAAACATTTTTAACCTGTGATATTGCAAAAGAACATATGAATAACTCCAAGAAGTTGTAATTTTTCACTGTGGGTCTTTAAACGATGGTCATCTTAGACTAAAGAATAATTACTCTTGGCAAATTTCATCTGTAAAATACCTTGATTCCTATGAGTTAAGCGATTATGAACTTGTCATACTAGATGAAGCATAATATATAAGAAAAATGCAATTAGATTTATTTTTATTGAGAGTTAAGGAAACGGACGTAAAATGTATTTTCTCTTACGATCCTAAACAATGCCTTGCAAGTAGGGAGATTAAGAACAACATCCCTGATTACATTATGACGCAAGTTTCTCCTAAACATTTCAAATTAACTGACAAAATTAGATCTAATAAAGAAATTACATCATTTATAAAGAATCTGTTTGATTTATCTAAAATAAATCGAAATCAAAAATACTCAAATGTTTTTGTTCAATATTTTTCGACTACAAATGATGCAAAAAAATATTTAGAAGTACTTAAAGACGATAGATGGAAAATAATAAATGATACACCCTCCATGTATGATAGATATCCATATGACAGTTATCAAAATAGCATTGATTCTAGTGCTCATAGTGTTATTGGACAGGAATTTGATAATGTAGCTGCTGTTATAGATGAACACTTTTACTATGCAGACAATGGTAAGCTGTCGACTAAAGGATGGAATACCATTTCATATTATTATCCAACAAAAATGCTATTTCAAATTGTAACAAGAGCTAGAAAGAAACCTAACATAATTATCATTAATAACGAGTAATTCTGGAAGAATGCTTGAAAATTTTGCAATAACAATATGCAGGAAGAAAATATAATATTTTTCCGTCTTAATTAAGGAGTAGAAAATATGGCTGTTAAATTTGTTCCGGTAGAGCTAAAAGAAGAAATAAATCAATTGTTGGATTTCTTTGATGAACATGAAATAGCGCATGACTTTGAATATTTGTCAAATGATTATGAAGAGAAAGAAGAAGAGGAAGATACTTTCATAGACGAAGATACAGAAATTCAGGTTTGGCTACCGCGTGGAGAATATGAAGACAGTTCAATTGCTATAGGCGACGTAATTGAGATGGTAGGGGAAGCTTTAAAACCACGAAAAATGGATGAATATAAGTTCATTGGGAACAGGTTGGCTTTATTTCGTATTGACAGTTATAGTAGAGAATTGTTAAATAGAGCTGCATATGAAATACCTACTGTAACAGAGACTATAGAAGACCAGGAGTATGAGCTTAATATCATTTCAGGCTTAACTAGCTATGGTATTAAGCTTGTCATGGATAAAATGTATAGTAAGTATGTGCCACCTGTCGTTTTTGATGACGTCTTTATAGAAGTCTCTTCCGAAGATAAGTTAGATGAAGAGGTACTTGAAAGCTTAGTAGAAGCGTATTTGTTTGAAATAAAATCTACATTAGGTATAGAAGTTCATCCTTCTCCAAGAATATTCTCTGATCCATGGGAAGAAGAGGAATTTCAATTAAAGGCAAAACCCTCAAGATTAAGACCTTTGTTGTTGGGAAAAGGTGTGCCTGAATTACTTAAATTGTATAACTCATCTTTAGCCACTCAAAATGCCGAAATTCTTATTTTGACTTATACAAAGGTAATAGAATATGTTTCTCAAACAGTTATTCAGCAAGATCTTATTCGTTCTGTTTCCAAGAAACTATCAAGTCCTAAAGCTCTTACCCCTGATGCAAATTACATACTTGAATTAAGTAAAACTTTTGAGGGAAATAGAAATCACAAAAAAGACCATTTAGCAATAAAATTAACAGTTGAGACATGTTGTGACCTTCTTGAAATTGTTTCTATTGCCCCACAATTTTTAAACTTTACTAAGAAACTTACAATGGATAGTAAGCCAGAAGAATTACAAAAAGCCTTTGATGAAGTAGCTAATGCTATTAGTAACACAAGAAACATGTTTGCTCACGCAAAAACAAATTACGAAAAAAAAGGGAAAGAATGTCCAGAAGACCAGTTAGATGATTTTGCAAAATGCTTAGACATAATTGCTCAGCAAATTATTAGATGTTTCGCAAGAGAGCATGAAGACAATAGAATTGTTTGATTTAATTAAAGCAGTAACTCGTATATATTAAGTATGTAGTCAGTAAGGAGGGGATTTTATGTCTTTTAATTTTTTAAAGGCAGCAGGGGAAAAAATGTTATCAGATCACGAAGCTGCTAAAGCTATAAAACACAACGGACAAAAAGGTGCAATCCGTGAAGGAGCCCTTAGAGAAGTTCTTATAAAGTATTTACCAAAGAAATATGGTGTTACAACAGGAGTTATTGTAGACTCTAAAGGGACACAAAGTAACCAACAGGATATTATTCTATATGATATTGCTACTTGTCCTGTATTAGTAAACGAAGAAGAACTTAGAATGATACCAGTCGAAAGTGTATATGCAACTATTGAGGTAAAATCATCATTAGATTCAACAATACTATCTGAAGCGTACGAAAATATTAAGAGTGTAAAAAATTTATACAGAACGCCTTCAACTAATGGTGACCAACTATTTTCAATTCCACTTGGATTTGTATTTTCATATTCTGCAAATACAAAAATAGACACACTAGCTCAGCGTTTTATTGAAATAAACAAAAGCTCATCCAGAGAAAGCAAAGTAAATGCAGTGTGTATTCTTGATCAAGGGATTATAGCTTATTTTGGAAAAGATGGATTTAATAAGATGTCAGTAAGACCACTAGAAGATTATTTCGAATGTTCAATGCTTGGAACAGAAGGTGAAAATTTTATTACTTTTTATTTAGCTATGTTGGCTGGCTTAAAACATCAATCAGTCTCCTTCCCTAACATCTTAGACTATGCAATCAATGCTGGATATTTAAATAATGACAAATATATTGGGGAACAAGAAATGCCAGAAGATGCCTTTTATTTCAATGAAAAGGGAGGAAAAATATTTTTACACACAGAGAAAGAATATAGAAAAAGAGAGGATTTATAATTTTTCCTTTTTTGTTCATTCAAAAAGAAAATAAGACCACTGAAGTTGTTCTTATTTTTTTATTTAAAAATAGAACATTTGTTTGTATAGTGATAACGAAGGGGATGATTCGAAATGGTGATTCGTGACCGTGGTAAAATGAAATGGCAGTCTGCTTCTTTTTTGCCGTTAGCATTCGAAATGACAAGCGATATGTTCAAGGATCAAGCTCGGATTGCTAAGCCAATATTAGACGAATATCAGAAGGAAGAGTTCGATCTGCGTATAGCATACGCCACAGAATACAACTATGGGGTAAAGCTAACGGTTTGGGATGATGGATTTACTCACGACATTACTGGTCTTGTTCATTATGCGGATCCAATAACTCATGAGCTACGGCTTAAACTAAAGCATGGCGAATTTGAACGAGTAGCATTCGAGAGTGTAGTTGGAGTGAAGGTTTTGAATTAATCGGACAATATTTATTGAGTCAGCCTTTTATGGTCAAAAAAAGCAAAGAGCAACCTCTTTGCCTAGAATGATTTAAATTAAATAAAGGTCAGTAAAGTCTCTCTTTTTTAGGTTTCAAGCGTGCGAGATAGCCAGACCTCAACATTCTATGCAGCTCGTCAATTGCTTTTCCTTTTAAGACTGATTTTGCATAAGATTGATCCAGGGTGATTCCTTTGGCATTTGCTTTCTTAACAACTTTTGTAATGCTGTTCGTGTAAGCATACTCCTTGATAATCCATTTTTCTAAGGTATCTGCTCGATATTCCTCTACCAAAGTTGTGTAGTGTTGCAGCCTTCTTATTTCTGCTTCAGCTCTTGGAACAGTAATTAGTTTTGATGCCATAAATTCACCTCCTTATTAGATTAATTTCGACAATGTTCATTTTATTCCTTTCGACAAATTTATGAACGAAATATCTGCTTTAATTGATTCTCTCGAAAATTTACATCATGTATAATAAAAAAGTAAATCTATTTATTATTGTGAAAAGTTTGAATCAATAGGGACTGGAGTAATTTAAAATGAACTATTTTCTTGTTTTCCAAAACAAAAGTTATAAAGAAGAACGTAATGGTGGGTATTTATGGGCACCTCAAAAAAATAATACCGGTCAAACGTTTCATCATTGGACTGATATGAAAATGATTAAAAAAGAGGATATTGTTTTTAATAGTTATAATGGGAACTTAGTTTCTGTTTTAATTGCAAAAGAGAATTGTACAGAGCATGAAAGGCCGACTGGATTAGACCAATTAGACCTTTGGGAAAAAGATGGTTGGTTAGTTAATGCTGAATACATTGATTTAAAGGCACCTATTACATATAAGGATTACATGGAGGATATTTTAAAGCTCCAAGATAATAAATATGCTCCTTTTAATAAATCAGGCAGGGGGAATACAGGTTATCTTTTCAGGGTGTCTGAAGAACTGGCAAACTTCCTCTTTGAAATAATTGAAAGGACAAATGGCGTTTCAAGGGAGAGGTTTCAAATTGAAAACAATCTTAAAGAAGAAATCATAAAACAAATTGAGAATGATTTAGATTCTGCTATTATTTTAGACAAAACAGAAAAAGAAACAATCATTAAGTCCAGAATTGGACATTCGGCTTTTAAAAAAGCACTTCTAGTAATTGAAAAGAAATGTAGAATATGTGGTGTAACAGATGAGCGTTTCCTAGTTGCAAGCCATATCAAGCCGTGGAGTGAATCAAATAACCTTGAGAGGCTAGATGTGAATAATGGATTGTTATTATGTCCAAATCATGATGCTTTATTTGACAAGAGGTATATTAGTTTTGATGAAACAGGACAAGTGATGATTAAGAAAAGTTTAGATGATACAACGAAAATTCTTCTTAATATCAATGAAACAATGCGAATTGGCATGAATGAGCGGCAACAAAATTATATGAAGTGGCATAGAGAGAAATTTTTGAATAAATAAAGGTAGATTTCCGGGGCCAAAAGAGGGGGATTCAAAGATAAGTTATTGTTATTGGAAGTTGAAGAAGGTAAATAGAAAATCTATTGGGAGATAGGGGAAATACAATGGCAAATGTATATAAAGGTTCTGATGCCGCGAACAGTGCGATTCGTGCTCTTTTAAAAAAAATAGGGGAGATTTATCTCACTGAAGAACCAGAATTAAAACAAATGTTCAATAAAAATAAAAGAAAAAATTTTTGGGAGAAAATAAAGAAAGAATTTGGGCACTGTTGCGCTTATTGCGGACTAAAAGTAGGTGATAAGAAATCAGTTAAAAATAAGAAAACAGGTACATTAGAAGAAGTAGTCATTAAGCTTGAAAGAGAACATCTTCTTATGACAAATAAAGACGAATGTGGATTAGATCATCCTGGAAATATAGTTCCATCGTGTGGCCCGTGTAACGTTAATAATCGAAAACTAGGTTGGAAAGAACACCTTTTTGAACAATGTGCCGGAGATTTTAATTTGTATCACCTTCGATTAGAAAAAATAGAGAGTCACATAAAAAAATATAAATACCCCGAAATACCGGAAGAGATTCAGCGTGAAATAAGAAAAAAATGTGATGTTCTCTACAACTATGTTACGAAGAGTGTCTCGGAATCTGAACAGTATATTTCAGACATTGTTGTAAATAGCTTAAAAGCACAAAAATTTGAACTATAAGTTTAGAATTGTTTTTTACATTGGCTAAAAGCGTTGACCTGATAAAAGTTTCTATCGAGCAAAAAACTTTTACCTACATTAAATAATTTCAATCTACCGTTTCTTTTATGTTCTTGGTTCTCCGTTACTGCTATTGGATAATATAATAAATTGTCATAAGTAAATATTTATTCTAGAATGGAGACTGTAGAGGTTGAGGGGTAATGGTCTAAAAAACTAACAAGAGACTGCCGAGACCCCTTGATATTACGGGGAAATTTGTAGCTGATTTGACCACTGGTCCCATACACAGTCTTCAAAACTGCTTGAGACCCGTGTGCCAGGTCTGGTGGATTTGATTCCCACGCAGTCCCGCCAACGTTCTTACTCCCGCGAGGGTTGACGCTGATTGACCGGAGATTGTGACGGATTACATACACAGTTTTCGGCAGTCTAATGCAAGACTGTATAAGGGTGAGACGTAAGACTGTGTCGATAGTCGCGCGGAAACTGTTTAAGTTATTCATTCGTCCTCTTACGCTAATTTTGACTTGCGTAAGGGGATTTTTATTTTGCGGAAAAAATTTAACAACACGGAAGCGGACATAAACGACTGAATTACTGCTAAGCATGACGGTGTGAAATGTTTGAGGAATTTATGCTGATTAAGAAGGGTGAAGGTCTATCAAAACGGACGATCACCGAGCATAATAATAACTTCGGATTTTTTAAGGATTATTTTAAACCGCGAGCTACTAGCGGATGAAATGACGACGGAGTTATTTATGGGATGGATTACGTTTATGCCCGATGAAATGGACTACTCGCCGAGTCGCCGCAACAACACCAAGAATGAGTAGAGATACTGCAATTGACCTTATACGAGGAACTGAACAGTTTAAAGCGTATCATAAACATCTCCTTGGAATTGAATTAAAGTCTTTTGTTACAGATGATAGCTAGATCAAAAAAGTGAAGAATTGGTGGAAACATTTTCATCCAAAGGAATTTATAGATAAACTAAAAGGGGCTGCTATTTAATTTTGCGGCTCTGTTTTAATTAGGAGACTTAACTTCTTTTACCTTGAAATATGAACCATTATTATTCAATAAGTTGGAAAAAATGTGAAATTATATCGAAAATTGTAATTTATTCTTGACATAGAATGTATATCTATGAAAAAATTACATTATAGAATATTTTACATAATACTTAAGGGAATCTTTAAGAGATTATTTAAAGGAGGATTATATGGGTTTGGTTGAAAAATATGTTAAAGATCGAATTGCTGAACTTGATTACGCAAAAATCCCAAAACCTATTAAGTTTTCTGTCTCAATAGATAATGATACTAATTTTAGGTTGCAATACATAGCCAAAATTTTAGAAACTAGTAGGGCTACTTTATCAGCGGATTTCATTCAAATGGCCATAGTTGATGCTGAAAAGGCACTTGGATTAAATCCTTTTGATTTTGAAAGTGAATATAGCAAAGCTTTAATGGAAAGCTGTGGTGGCGCTTTTATTCATGATGACACTGGGTATTATCGTGTTACTTCCAGTGGAGAAAAAATTAAGGTTGTAGATACCGATAGTGAGGATGAAATCAACTATAAAAAAAATTCTATACAAAATGATAAAGAGGAGAAATGACAATGAAAGAAAAAGAAGTGGTTATAAAATTAAGCGATCATTATGGTGGGGGAATTGGAATATCACCTAGAGGGATTGAATCTAACTTTGAAGAAATTGAAGTTGATGAAGTAACTTGGATTGGGGATCAATGTGAAATAAAGACCATTGCGACCATTACTGGTTACTTGAATGCCAAAATTGAAATTGTTGTTAAATGGGATGATGATAAAATAGAGAAATATAAAGATAATAAACTCGTGTTTGCTTTAATTGAGCAGGGTAAAGAACTTATTCTGGGAAACCTAAAAAGCATGGCTGCACATGATGGTATGTATTTAGATGATGAAGACGATGATTTCTATGAAGTGGAAAGCAATGAAGACGGGTATAGTAAATTTGAACTTTCAGCTCAAGATCGTATAGGGAATGATATCCTCATTTCAGTAAATGGTGTCGATGATAACGAACTAGCCCACTTCGGTGGATTAGATTTACATATTAAATCTGTAAAAACTCTTATTAGTAACACACATGGTATTGATTTTGCCAGGGATAATGGAGATTTTGCTATTGAAGGGAAAGTTTTCGCTTTATATCTCAATGAAATTGGAGAATTAATGAGAAACCTTTCTCCAGAAAGAAATTTGTTAAAAGATGTTTCTAATATGGATTTAGTTAAGCATTTTATAAATCATTGGAGCGAAGATAAGGAATTGGTAGCGATTATTGATAAGGATAATAAAGAAATTAGGAAAGAAACTGAAGCAATAAGAAAAGAAGAAGATGAAATATGGAACAATATGCAAAAACAAATAAATAACAAATTAAACTAAGACGAAATCTTCGGCATTTTGTTTGTTTACTCTGTCAATTTTAAAAAACATTAGGGAATAAAATTCCTGTTTTATTATCAAAAAAGGACCATTTAGGTCCTTTTCAAAATACGTTCTCTTAGTTGTTCTAGCGTTAAGTAGTCACCATTTTCTTTTCGATGAAGCATTGCATGGCAGTTAGGACAAACAGGAATGAGGTCTCGAATGGGATCTACTTCATATCCTTGTTGTATATCGTGAAGAGGTACTATGTGATGGACATGAATAAAATCTTTCCCCACTTCTCCATATAGGTTTTCAAAATATAAATCACATACTTTAAATTGAACACCATAATGTTTTATAGATTGCTTGCGAGCAATAGGGTTACGCTCATATACGTTGACTATAACAGATTTACGCTTCCCTTCTTCTAACGATTCAGGGACTTCGTCAGGATAATAATCTTTTGTTAAATCATGATCAAAGAACAACATGATATAATCTCGGAGTTCGCCAGTAACTTTCTGTGGGCCTTGTATATTTCCTTTCACACCATGTTCACGTAAGTGGGCTAACGATAATTCAGTAGTATCAACCTGATCTATTAAGCGAAAACGTGACCAATTCCATGTTTTTGATTGCTTAAATTTCTCTTCATCTTTCCAAAACATTTTATTGTATTGGACTTCATGAGGTAGTACTTATCATTTGACTACTTCAACTTTATAACGTACTTTTTGTACGTTGTTAGAAACGTAAATAAATATAATATCGCCATTTTCATAATTACCGGACCTTCTCCAGTGTATTGTATCAAAACGACTAAATGCACCCGCTAAGTCAAATTCTTCTGGATTAGATGGAACAAACCAAAAACGACGAGCATTATGATGGTCTGTTTCCTCAAGTTCTTTCCGTCGATTGGCTGCAATTTCTTCTGGTGCAACAAAACAAAACTCGTCTTCATTCACATAGTAAGGAATGTTATATACATAGCCACGTTCGATTGGATCATAGCACCTAGATATTGTTGTATTGAGGTGCTCCGCTAGGAATCTTGCAGCTTCTTGAATATTTGTTGCTTCAATTAATAGCTCATCATTTTTCATAATAGTTATTGGGGTAGCCATTTAAATGCCTCCATTTATAATTATATCCTTTATTTTACTTTATAAAGGCGCACCTAACATGCATTTTTTCATTAACTTGTTCTTAGTTATGTAGTATAAAATTCTCCGCTTATAATAATCGAACATTGGTATTGCCAAAAATGAGATTCAGGAGATATTCTAGAAGTATGATGGATTATCATGTTCATATTGAATAATCGGGGGAGAGATTGAAATTATGAAAGAATTTAAAGAAATACAAGTAACGAAAAAAATACCCACATCAATTACATGCAACAAATGTGGCAAGACGGAAAAAATAACTGAATATGGTTTTGAGGAAGATAAATTTCATTCGTTCAACATATCTTTTGGATATGGCTCCATGTATGATGAAGAAAGATGGAAATTTGATGTATGCGAAACTTGTATCGTAGATTTTGTAAGAACTTTCAAACATTCTCCTGGTATCACCGGAGCCTAGCTATAATGCTAGGTTTTTTCTTGGATTAAAATCAATTTTTTATATTGTGTACGAATTATATAGATACTTTTTCAAAAAGAAAAAGACCACTGATTGTGGTCTGATTTTTAAAACTAAAGCACTGGTAGCTTAATCAAGAATTATTTCTCAATCATTATGAGAGAAGTCAATGGTGCCATGATATTCATATTTGGTTACCGCGATTGATTTAAGTTCATCCCAACTTTTTAGAGCCTCAGCAATATGTTGGTATGCTTTGACATATTCTTGTGAAGAGTTACTACTTCTAATTCTTGAATATCTGTGTACATCGAAGCTTTCTTTAAATATTACTATATTAGCTATTTTAAGGGGTATATCGGGATTTGAAAGTTGAGAAAAAATATGAGCAGCAGAGTTGAGGTGTTCTTCGAAATTCCAGAAAAGCGAATTAAGCCCATAGTCATAAAAAGGACCTTCATTTGTTATTCTGTAATATTCAAAGCAATCAGAAAATATTGACCAGCCATCGTGAATTGTGTTTGATTGCTTAACATATCCATCATATTTTTTTAATTCAAGAATTATCTTGTTCAGGTTAAATACAGTGTTATATTCATAGTTTGCTAATTCTTGCATAGTTTGCTTAGCAACATCGCTATCTAATGTGGAAAGCTTTTTCTTTGTATCTACATAGATTTTACTCTTAATAGTTTCAATAGTTTCAAAAATTACTTTTCTGTCTTTGATTCCAATAGTTAGGATAACTACTCCAAAAGCTAATAATGTAACAACCTCGGAAGGGACGGTCAGTATATCGATACTGAATAACTTCTTCATACCTTTAGTTGTAAAAGACAAAATGAGGAAAACTATTGCTATGATATCAAGTGTAAGTATAATTTTTTTACCTCTTTTTAATTCCAAACTAAAATCAACAAGAGAATACATTAAAGCAGCAACCGATACACAAAGCATTACTAGTATACTAGGAGAAAAAGCTCCAACGGCTCTAAGAATAGCTAGAATTATTATAGCTGTACCCGTTAGTATGGTAAAATTCCTGTAATATTGATTATTCATTAATCTCCTCCTAAAAGACTTACTGATTATATTATTTTACCATATTTTTCTTTCGCAAATTCTTCTATTGTTGTATTGTTGTACTTTTAAAATAAAATTCTCATTATATTACTAATGTTTATCGGTCAAATAACTGAGCAAACCGTTCAACTATTAAACTGTGCTTTATCTAAGAGATCTCCTAAACCCAGCTTCCTCAGCCTCTTCCTCTGAACAGAACCATTTCTCACCTGATTGATTAATTTCAGTAACATCATAGTACTGATCCTCCGGCAAGTGATAAATTTTTTCCCCAGTGTTGTAGCTAATATTCCCTTTAATATCACAAGGAGTACCAACACCTACCTCCTTACCACAAGCCGATAAAGTGAATGATATTATGACTGCTGCTACTAAAATCCCTATTCTCATTCATACTGCCCCTAACTTTTTTCCTATAATTATATCAAAAATGTAAAAATATTCATCTAAATTTTCCAAAAATATGATAAAATGTTACTAAAATCAAAAAGGTGAAATTTATGGGTTGGTTTATATTTCATGAAATAGTAATCAATTTGAATTTGGAAAAAGCTAGAGTTAGTTTTTAGGATGAAATCTACTTAAAAGGACAATCAGAAGAAACTCTTATTTGTTAAGAAACAATTAAGAGTTTTTTTGACTCTAAAATCGTACTGTAAAATGGGGGTGTAATATTGAGAAATATTAAAGAATGGGAAAAAGCATTAACAATTGATGAAACAATATATCCCAAAGGCAATTATTTTATTGATGAGAAATTTGAAAAACCAGATTACAAGACTCCATATCATGTTATAAAGAAGGAATTAAGAAACAAAAATCTCTCGTATTTTTCCATTATGGAAAGTTTCATAAATAAACAAGAAAAAACTAGCAAACGAAGAGGTGCAGATCTTCCTTTTATAGGAGAGGGATTTTTACAGACAGAAAAGGAATAAGGATTATGATGGTAACACAAGACTCGGATGCTCTTCGTGCGGGAAGTATTGCTCCTTGCTGAAAATTACACAGATGTAGAGTATCGTTTAATTAAGAATAAGTGCAACAAATTTCTTAAACCAAGCCAATTTCATGCAGGTAGCTACCGTCATGCAGTAGAAACTCTTGCGTTATGGCATATTGATATTTCATTAATGTACCTTACTGATGCAAGAAAAATCCATCTTCTTAATGGCGATGGATATAACGAACAATTGTCAATTGAAATGATCCATAATGAAATCAAGGCAGTGTCACCAGACATACTTGTTCCAGCAGGGGATGTTGCATATGAATTCTTACGGGAACTTAAAGAAAATGAAAATTCAAAAAACAATGGAGAGGTGTTTTCTATGTAGAGAACATTCCCGTTGTACGAGCACCATTTTTTACAGGCCGAGGTAGGCAAGGGAATTTTGAAGAAAAATCGAAAAAAACAAAGGAAACTTTAGCAGAGCTTCAAAAAGATTTCGAAAGGAATGACTCTAATGTCTAAGAAATACCCAGATTATGTTAAGGTACCGACTGAATGTGATCCACAACCGATACCTAATACTCAATATAAAGTTAGATATTATTTATCCGCAGAGCTAGATAATAATTATAAGAATAAATTGCTATTTATTTTAATGAATCCAAGTCATGCAAGTAAAACAGTTTCAGATGAAACTATTAACTATTGTGCTCATATCGCATTTAAGGATTTAAAAAAAATAAAAATAGGGTCAATAACAATTGTAAACATACATCCATACTACGAGCCAAAGTCATCTAAATTACAAACAATTCTTGATGACTTAAAAAACAATCATCAAATTCAATATGAAAGTACTATGAAAGAAAACAAGAGAACAATTCTACAAGAAATAGATAATGCTAATTATGTATTTTTGTGTACTGGATTAGTGCCAAAAAAAATTGAAGATAAAGCTTGTTACCGACGATTAATTAGATCAATACACGATTATTTAGAAGAAAATGATAAGATTGTATACCTATGCAAAGGAGAACATAATAAGAAATTCTTTGGAACTGGTAATTTGTCATACCATATTAATCCTCTAGGTGGTAAAAATATCAATAAAGCAAAAAGATTCCATATTCGAAGTACAAAGTTTGTTGAAATACCTAATGAGCATGAAGTAGCGCTTACCCATTTTCTAAAAGGCTGATGTTAACTTGAGCTACGGACAAAATCCATATATGTTTAGCTATTTGTGTTTTGAATTTTCTATCAAAGGATGATATTTAATGAAAAATCATTTTTTTACAATAGAAGGGGATAGAATATCAGGAAGGTATATTGTTAGTGAATGGAAAGATGGGAATTTCAATTTAATATCTGAAATTAGTGGAAGACATTACGGAGGATTCAAATAAGCGAGACAAATTATCGGTGAATATTTAAAGAGAAGTTGTCATCAAATAGATAAAATTTTTCAACATCAATGTATTAAACCAGGTAGAAAAAATAATCCTTCACATGAATGGACAGTTGATGAATATTTTAAGGGAGTTCTACTTTAGTTGAAAGTGTAGTGATAAATAGTGACTAAAAAGATTGCATTGGTAAGTTGTACAAAGAGTAAACAAAATTACTCTTATGAAGCATAAGAAATGTACAAACCCTTTGATTTGTTTAGTAAAACAAACTTATGTATACAAAAATTTCGATTTGATGATTGGTATATTTTATCTACAAAATATGGATTATTGAAGAAAGATACAATAATTTCTCCATACGATGTAACTTTAAATAATATGAAAGTTGCAGAAAGGAAGAATTGGTCAGAAAATGTATTTGATGAAATTCAGAGAGAACTTCCATATGAAAGCCACATTTACATTTTTGCTAGTGAAAAGTACAGACAATACTTACTTCCTAATCTGGAAGAGGCCGGATTTACTTGCAACGTGCCATTAAAAGGAACGGGGTTTGGAGAGCAAATTCAATATTTGAAAAACAGATATTAGATACGAAGGTGTAGAAATGAATGCAACATATTTAGATGAAAATTGGGCTGGGTTGAATTGGACTCCTTGGTATTCATTTGCGAAAATAATGGAGACAAAGAGGATATTACCTACTTTTCCTGGAATGTATCGTATTAAACCAGTAGGTCATACTCACCTCATGTACATAGGACAAACAGGTAGAAACTTACGTGAGAGGCTTACTGATCTTATAAGAAATGCACTTAAAGAACAAATGCCCTTTAATGATCCACATACTGCATCACCCTCATTATGGGCTTGGAAAGATTCTAAAGGATGGGATTTTGAGATTTCAGTATCCACAATAGAACTTTCAAAAGAGGATCGTGAAGGATTAGAAAGCTTTCTATTATGGGATTATCGAGTGCAATATGGAGAGTCAACATATTGTAATCATGGACGTTTTCATCAAGATTATATTAAATCAAGGGGTAGCACAAGTCGTTTTCGCGGAAGAAAATTACTTGAGTCTGAAAACCGTAACATTGCATGGGGAAATAGCTGTAAACCATTAAATTTTCAAGGCACTCCTACTTCTTCCACTTTTATGGGACTTTCATGGTCAGACTATTTAGGAGAAGAAAGTTTGTCTCAAATGCCTAATAATCCAGGTGTATATCGTATAAAAGGACTTGAAACAAATACTATTCTTTACATTGGGCAATCTCAAAAATTAAGAAATCGATTAAGAGAACATGCTAAAAAGGATTGGGGTCAGACAATAGGTTATTCTTTTACTTTAATTAAAGACGCAAAGGACTTTCAATTAAAAGAAATTGAGAATGATTTAATTGGTGGCTTTTTCTCAATTAATCAAACTGTCCCCATTTTTCAATTCAAGAATTTAAAGAATAAATAATGTGTAATCATTATTGATCACTTAAAACATTTTCTCTTGTTTTCTGGAAAATTAATGTAATTTTAAAATATTAATATATAGCAGGGGGCCCAAGTCATGGGTTTTGGATTTAGGAAAAGCTTTAAAATTGCTCCTGGAGTACGATTAAATGTAAGCAGTAGAGGTGTAGGTGCAAGTGTAGGTGTGAAAGGATTAAGATATTCTGTTAATTCCAGAGGTCAAAGACGAACAACAGTATCCTTGCCGGAGACTGATCTTTCGCATACATCAACTTCTGGTGGCAAAACAAGAAGAGGCAACAGTTCAAGAAGTTATAAAAGTGCTTCCTACCAACGACAAAGAGAACTAGAACTCATCAAAAAGAAAGAGAAAAGCTTGAGGAATTACAACGTAACAGATTTGAAGTAGAAATGTTTGAAAACAAATTAGAAATGATAAAGTCCATTCATAAAGAATGTGGGATTTTGTTGATTGGGCAGATATAAAGAATACAGAACCACCTTTTATAATTAGAAACCCGGGACCTAATGAAAGAGTAGCATTAGAAATTTTACAAAACTATAAACCAGGTTTATTTACGAAAATGTTTAAGCAGGAAGAAAAGAAATTAGATGAATTGCGAAATAGTGTATTAGAAGCGAGAAAGAAAGATGAAGAAGAGTATCAGGAATGGCATACCTTAGTACAAATTGCAACGAGAATTTTGGATGGGGACTTGGATGCCTACTTCGAAGCAATTGAAGATTTTGCTCCTCTTGATGATCTAAGTGAGTTCGGTAGTGGTTTTGAGTTTTTCCTTGAAGCACCAAATTACATGGAAGTTGAATTTGACATTAATTCTAAGAATGTAGTACCTAACGAGATGAAGACCTTGACAAGCACAGGTAAGGTCATTATCAAGAGCATGCCTGTTTCGGAATTTATGATATACAACAAGATTATGTTTTTAGTTGTGTGCATCAGATAGCTAGGGATATGTTTGCGCTACGTCCTCTTGATACAATTTATATTCACGCACTCGATAATCAATTGGACACTACAACTGGACATCTTAAAAAAGTAGTTGTACTTTCGGTTAAGATAGATAAGCTAACATTAAACCGATTAAATTTTGATAGCATTGATTGTTCTGATTCGATGGTAAACTTTGAACATAGAATGAATCTCCGTAAGACAAAAGGATTCGCGCCAGTGGAACTTTTACAAGCATCCCCTTAATGGCTATGATTCTTCAATAATCATTTGAATTACGTGTGTATATTTGCGGCAATAGACTTTTATTTTGGTTGTTTTGAAATCTAAAATTGAGATATGCCTTGGAAATTGCTTTTACAAGGGACTTTGTTGTAAACCTATCAGAAAACTCTAATAAGAGACACGAGGATAGGGATTTACTACAATTAATCAAAAATAATTCAGCGTGCTGAAAATTATTTTGGTAATAATCTTAATGAAACTCTTGAAATTATTTTTTCAGGAGTTTTATTAATGTTGTAAATAAATTAATTAATAATATGGATATTTTTCATTCAGCGCGCTGAATGAAAAACAAAGCGGTTATTGTTTTTATTTAATCTTAATTTATTTTATTTTTTAGCATGCTTGTGGAATTTTATCAAAAGTACAAGTATTAATATTAAATTGGCGTGTTTTTAACTGCATAATTAAATTTTTTTGAAAAAAACAAATAATTTTTATTGACGGCGATGACCAGCGCGCTGTATATTGTAATTAACAATATAAAAGCGAGGCGGTTGGGTATGAATACATCAAATATTGAAATTGGAATTAGTTTTTCAGGTGCGGCTGGTAATCAATTCGGAAAAAGAATATATACAACAATGATTCCTTACAAATCAATTGAAAGATTTCTAGTTGTATTTCAGGATGTACAACGTAACGTTAACAAGGCAAGAGTAAAAGAAATAGCTGAATATGTACTTAAAGGTGTTAATAAAAGAAACTATTGTTTTTTAAGTGCTGTGACAGCAACTTGCCGTGGAGAAATTCAGTATGATGATCAATCAAAGGCAGTGACCATTGATATAAATTCTGTATTAAGTATTAATGATGGTCAGCACAGGATCGAAGGAATTAAACTTGCCTTAAATAATATGCGAAAACAAGTTAAAAACGCGAAATCAGAAGAAGAAAAGGTAAGCTTAAAACAAAAGCTTGAATACTTAGAAAATATGTGCATCCCTGTTGTTATTTTCGAAAGCATGGATACTGAATATGAACAACAATTATTTCATGATTTAAATAACTTGGCTAAAACGCCAACGAAGTCAACTTCATTAAAATTTGATAATAACGATCCATATACAACTATGGCTAAAGAGTTAGCAAGGGAAAATGAATACTTAGTTAAATATGGAGTAGAATCAGAAAAGACACAACTACGCGAAAATAATACTAACTTAATGTTGCTTTCCACTCTACGTAATACAATTTCTTTTATGATTTCAGGAAGCGATAATGATAAAAATAATACTTTAAATTTTGAAAATTACAATGACCTAAAAGTAACTGTTAATGATGTATTTAACGAGATATTTAAAGCACTTCCTGCTGATTGTAATGACCGTAAAAAGTATATCATTGGTACAGCTGTTACTCTTCAAGGCATTGGTAAGTATGTTAATAATCTCCTTAATAGCGAGGAAGTTGTTAACTGGAAGTTATATATTTCTGGTTTACAGAATATCAACTGGAGACATGAAAATAAGATGTGGAATGGCTATGGAGGAAGTTTTGACTTAGAAAAAGGAAGATTTGTATTTGGAGGAACTGGCGGCGGTATAAATGGAGTCAGAAATGCTTTAATTGAAAATAATCGTCCTGTGTCTACTTTGTCGCTTTAAGAAGATTTAGCTGGAAATACAAATGACTTAGATTTAATCATGATTATCCCGAAAAAGCTTCCTTGTTAATGAAATCTTTTTAATGTTTGCTATGAAAAACGCACAACCTATTCTTTAACTTCAACATATATTTTGCTCTCATTTATGACTATCTATGCCACTTTTACATGGGATAGAGGCTGTAGGGGCATTTAGACATGTGTTTATTTTTGCAGAAATGTAAAATTTTAAAAAAACAGTAAGAATATTCTAGGAGGCTGAAGTAGTTGACAAGTAAAGAAAAGGAAATGCATAGAAAATTTATTGATGAACTGGCCCATTGTGAAGTAAAAGTTCCAAATAAATATTTAGGAGGTGTTACAAAGGAATATTATCCAAATTAATGCTATCAAAAAGCTGATGAGTATATATTAAATAATCCACAATTATCTGATATAAAATTAGTACATGGATTATACTTGGATTTTCAATTTCCGCATGCATGGATTGAACTACCAAATAACATTATCTTCGATGGTGTTCTTCAACAATTTTATGATAAACATGGATACTATGATACTTATAAAATAACAAAAATTAATGAATACACACCAGTGGAAGCTCGGGAGTTTATGCTGAAAACCGGAAGACATGATTTTTGGGTATTAAAAAATAATTTAGAAAGTTGTGACGTATAACGTGTATAGATTATTTATCTAGGTTAAATCAACTTTTTATTACAAGGGGGATATTTAAAATGAGTTGGAAAACAATTAGTTTAGATTACCTTAATGCAGTGGAATTAGAAAATGGGTATATTGTAATGACCACAAAAACTAGTGCATTAAAAGATGTTGTGATCCCTTTGGGTGCCAATCCCCGAAAACCCTCGAAAAAAAATAAAAATGTAAAATCGATGATTACACAGTTAGAAAATGACCCTTCAAATTTTAGAAAGAAAAATGAAGGGATATCAATCATTGCATATAAGGCTGTAATCGATAAAGAAACTAGAAAAGTAATATTTGAGGTTAATGAACGACAAGGTATCATTAATGGTGGGCATACTTATTTTGTGTTAAATCAACATGGAGTTGCAGATGCAACAGTTAGAATTGAAATTAACACAGGTGTTCCAGATGAACTTACCGCTGAAATTGCTTCATCAAGAAATTCTTCAAAAAAGTTGTCTTCTGAATCTGAATTAAATCATATTGGTATGTTCGAGTGGATAAAAGAAAGTGTTTCACCGGAACTAAGGTCTGATATTAGTTTTCATGAGGGAGATGATGGAAGTATAGAAGTTGGTGAACTTCTTCAGGTTGTAAATATTATTAGCCCAAATAAAAGTACAATAGAGAACGCTAAAAGGTCGTACAATTCAAAAGGTGCAATTTTAGGTTCTTTAAAGAATCATAAAATGAATGCTTCTATTGTTCGTACTAGAAATCATATCGAAGAAATGTGGGAATTATATAATTATATTCGAAATGATCAAGATTTAAAGGAACGTTTTATGCCTATGATTTACGAAGGGGATCAAATGTATAAAGGTGTTGCATTCTTTATTTTAGCAGGGGTCCTACAAAAACGTACTGAAATTGTTGATGGATATGTCATAATCAATACAAGTATTGAGGATCTAAAAAAAATGGTGCATGTTAAGGCAGATGCAGTAAATAACAAAATTATGAGACTAGGTCAACACTTTGTTGGGGCAATAGACTCAATGGTTGCTTCAGATACATTCGTAGATGGAATCGAAGTTGTGTTTTTAAAATAGAATTCCTGTAGGTAGCTATTTTTACCGTTTGAAAAAAATAGAGCCCCTCCATGTAGCCAAACTGTGAACAACTCATTTCATCGGTCCCCAAATTTTTATTTAAGTGCTTTGAAATCCTACGAATAAGTGAGTATTCGAGACATAATCGTATCTAACTGAGGGAGCTTAAATAATTTGAAAAAAGGCTTTGTAGTTTTCAAAAAGTAAAATACATAGCCTTGTTTCCATCATTGGGAAATATTTTCTTAATAAAAGTTGAAGCTTGGTAATTCTAATAGATTATCAACAATATTAAGTACGCGAGCTCCCAAAGCTCGTTTTATTTGGCTATTCTTAGACACTTAAATGTATTATGTGCGATTATCAAAATTTGGTAAAATGAATTAATAAGTTAATTTATTTGTTTCCAAAAAGAGTATAGTGGGAATTTACATAAATTGAATAAAAGATCATTTTACTTATGGTGCGTTAATCCTCCCAGTATTAACGCATTTTTTGTTGAAAACAAAAGGCAGTTTATAATTCAAATGGCAAAGGATAACTTCAACACCTTCCCAAAATTTCAGGAAACAACAAAAGCCAGCTTAAAAGCTGGCTTTTACACATAACACGTAAGGAAACAGCACCATTTTTCCATCACTACCTAATGGAAATGAGCATAGAAAACGAATTGATTTTTTCGATAAAGGAGCAAAGAAGCTCTGGGACTATGATGAAAGTGAGTCAGGAAACTGATTGCTACTATGCCGATGAATAAATGGAGTGGCAGCACAAAAGGATTGATTTCATCCGATAACTATGTGTTTCAATTAAACCTTGATGTCGTTCAGGATGATGAAGAAATCCTCTATCATTGGAATAAAGATATATGTGAATATCGCCTTCATTATCATTTAGAGAGGAAGGCAATTAATCCTCCTGTTCATTAGAACGGGAGGTTTTGATATACATTGGCATAACCTGTCATTGTATATTGCTAGATGTTATAATGTGAATAAAGTACTATTATTTTAATATTTTAATATCAGTGTATATATTATTTAAATGGATGAAACGTAAATATGGTTGTTTAATATTGGTATTTTAATACAATGATTTTTCTGTGGGGGATGAAACATGAGTACCTTTTGGAATTTCCCGGCTGCTGTTGGAGGTATGATTAATTCAATCAATAATGCCGGTTTGGAGACATTTAGAGGAAATGCCATAGACTCTTTAACAAGAGAGATATGTCAAAACTCACTGGATGCAGTGAAAGATAAGAATAAACCAGTAGTGGTTGAGTTTAATAGTTTCTCCATGCCAATCAATAATTTTCCTAGAAGATATGAACTAATTAATGTTTTTAAACTTTGTAAACATACCTGGGAAGGCCACAATCGGAAAAGTGAAGATTTTATTGATCATGCATTATCAATCTTAGGTCGAAGTGAAATGAAAGTCTTAAGAATAAGCGATTTTAATACAAAAGGATTAGAAGGGGCAAAGGAAGGCGAGTTAGGTTCACCATGGTCTTCCTTGATCAAGGAAGCAGGATCCTCCAATAAAGAAGGAGATTCTGGAGGAAGCTTTGGAATTGGAAAATCAGCACCATTCCTCAATTCAAATTTGAGAACGCTTTTCTATTCCTCCTTTGATACCTCAGGATATCAATCGCATATTGGTGTGGCCAATATCATGTCATTTATGAAAAACGATAATCAAATTACTTTAGGTAATGGCTACTATACACAAAATAATCAATCTTCAGCGATTCCTGGTTTTTTACATCTAGATGAGAACTTCCAAAGAACAGAAACGGGAACGGACATCTATGTCACAGCCTTTGAACCAAAGGATGATTGGGAAATTGAAGTGAAAAAATCCGTACTCTTTAACTTTTTCATTACCGTCTTTAAGGGGAAATTGGTTGTTAAAATCAATGATTTTGAAATCAATGAACAAAATATCGGCCAATTCATATATGAGCTTGAGGACAATGAAGAAAATCGGATTTTGAAAAATTACTATAGTCTTTTAATCTCAAATAAAACGATTAGAGTCCCATATCCTACGATGACCTATCCAAAAGGCTTTCGCTTCGAAGAGGGAGAAGCAGAACTATTCTTGCTTAATGGAGAAGATTTGAACAGAAGAGTATTGATGACGCGGAAGACAGGTATGCGTATTTTTGAGCAAAAAAATATTAGCGGTAGTATTTCCTTTACTGGACTCGTGTCGATAACAGGAACGCAAATGAATAATATCTTCAAACAAATGGAGAATCCTGCTCATAATGAGTGGGCACCTGACCGTTATGAAAAGGACCCAAAGTTAGCTAAAAAGGTATATGCTGATTTAAGAAAATTCATCCGTGACACTGTTAAAAGTACCTTTCAGGAAAAAGTGACAGATGAAATGGATGCCGTTGGGTTAAGTGACTTTTTACCGAATAAGGATCTAAGTGAGTCTTCTTCTATCAGTAAAACTGAGTCTCTAAATTCATCAATAAAAGCGATTATCACGAAACAAATGGAAAAAGCGACACCTAAAAAAACGAAGAAAAAAGGGAAAGACACAAAGGACTTCGAACAGCAGTTAGCTGGAGAATTTGGTATCTCTCCAACAGGTGAAGAGGGTGGCAATGGCACAGGTGAACACAGCGGTGGTGGAACAGAAGGTGCCGGCACAACAAATCCTGGTGGGAATAATGAGATGGATGAAAAACAGCCTGGAGATAAGGGAAATCGTAAAGAGCGGAAACCGAGTAAACATCCTGTACAGATTAAACAGAGATATGTTTGTGTTGATCGAAATAACGGAAAATATAGGTTTAATATTGTTCCGGAAAAGACGTTATCAAGAGGTCGTTTAGTTTTTAGTGTAGTTGGGGAGCAAAGTGATTATGATTTACCGATAAAAGCTGCAGCTACTGATGATCAGAATGTAGCGATTGAAAAAGTAAATTCCAATACCATCTACCTCAACTCACTTCAGAAAAATAAGGGTTTTATGGTTGTAGTTGAAATTGATTATTCCAATTATTGTGTAATGGAGGTAGAACTATATGAAGATTAATACCTCCTATCCTTACCCAGTGTTATATATGAATAACGATGATTATTTGAATTCGAGCTTTAACACAAAAATACAAGTCTATGAGTCTTTTGGAGAAGTAAAGATTCATGCCGACTTTGCGTTGGATAACCAAGGAATCCAAGACTTGATTCAAAAACAGTTAACCCATTATCTGATTCACATCGAATGTGGCCAGACTAGTTTTCGCCAGGCCTATCATACGAGTAACATGACGCTGGATATCTCAATTCCAACTAGTGAACTTCGGGGGAAAATATCCATTCATTCCTTTATTATTGCAAGAGGGAAAATTGAAAACTATCAAAGTGAACTTTTAAATGAGTGGTTTAAAGATGTTCCTATATCTTTTGAAAAGGGGAATTTACTCGCAATTGGAGATGCAATTGAAACGACGTTATTCGAAGAAAACTTAGACCAGTTAAATCTTCCTTCGATTGCTAAGGTCACGAAATCAAATAAAAATGAATTCATGGAAGTGGATATTCATTCTGATTTTATTACGATTTCACTACCGGAATATGAATATAAGCAGTATGCATCGAATGCCAATTCAAGATTGAAAAATTCCATTTTATCCACAGTCATTGTTCCAAGTTTAGTATACGTCTTTTCGAAACTTCAGGATAACCGTGAAGATTTAGAAGGATACACTTGGTACCAAGTATTGGAGAAGATCTTTGCGGATAATAATTTGAACATTCAAGATGTCGGTACAGATTCCTTATCCGCCTTAAAAGCAGCACAGATGGTATTAAGAAAACCATTAAGAACGAGTTTCGAAGAAATCGCGAAACTAACTACATTGGAGGATTAAAGTGAAGTTATCATTTATTTCTGATGAAACGCTAATGGATTTACGGACGAACTATGAATTTTATAAAGAGCATTACCATAACAAAAATAACGATTGGTTTAACGAGTATTTTCGTGAAGAGGGTAGAGTGATAGAGTCAAAAATTGACTTTGATATGCCCGAGTTTAATTTTGATAATGATTATGCGGTAAGTGACCGAATGAACGTAAAAATCATCTATGACGCAATGAAGCACTTGACTGTCTCTCAAGCCACACAAGAAAAGCTTTGGTCAGGATTAGCACATCTTCAGTTTAGAGACTTTACCTATTATCGCTTAAATAATGAATTAAAAGATAAGAAAGATCAGAGAATCAATACCGCACTCTTCTTTAAAAACGGGAGTAAACGCTCTTTATTTGTCCACATCCTTTCCCGTTTATGGTGGGTAGGATATATGACCTACGATGAGTCTAACCCTAGTAATCCCTATTGGTTAACAGACTTCTTTACTGAAAAGGACTACTCTGCAAGAGCTGTGGTCTTTTTCTCTAGTAACTTTACCTCTAATCGGAATATAACAAAAGGCATTCTAAAATCTATTATCAAGATGGAGAAAAGAGGCATACAAATCAAACGAGATCACTTTGTTCAGGCGAATAAATATCTAAATGTCGTGGGTGGTGCCATGATTCTAGATATGCTAACGATGGCTGAGGTAGAGGAAATGATAGATCAGTATTTGATTAAGTATTATAGGTTGGAAGCTGTAAGAAATCATGAGGATTGTACTAGCATAATTAGATAATCGGGACCGAGGCTACTTATTAAGTAGCCTTTTTATTGTATTTTTGAGTCACGACATCCGGATCAGTCCCCCGATAAAATAAAGGTTTAACTCACCGGGGACTGAACCCAATGTCCCAGTTATTACTCAAACAAGTGTTTAAAAAATGTAAGTTTATTATTTCATTCGCTATAATATAGGTATATTCCCATTCTTATTAGGAGGTAAATTTAATGCCTGTATATAACAAACTTGTCCGTGATCGCATACCTGAAGTAATTGAAAGTACTGGAAAACAGTTCTCTACAAGGATATTAGAGAATGTTGAATACATACAAGAACTTAAAAATAAAAGTTTTGAAGAACTTGAAGAATACATAAACGCTGAAAATGATAATGAAGCAATTGAAGAGCTGGCAGACCTATTGGAAATTATCCATGCGCTTGCTGAATGTCATGGTGCATCTTTTGAGAAGGTGGATGAAGTACGGCAAAAAAAGGTGCAAAGGCGTGGTGGATTCAAAGAGAAAATCTTTTTAATAGAGGTTGAGGATGAGTAAGGTTCAACTGATTACCACAGATCTCGGAAATCATTTATTAGAGAAGATGGAAGGAGCATTTACTATTTGTGTGCTATCTTCCTTTGTCATGAAGTCGGGAGTGAGGTATTTAAAGGAGGCATTAAAAAAGGCAGCCCATAATGGTGCAGATATAAAAATATGTACGGGCGATTATTTGTACATCACACAACCCGAGGCTTTGGAAGAGTTACTTTCCATCGATGAACGGATTTGTATTCGAATTTGGAAAAATAATGGTGTCTCCTTTCATCCAAAGGCTTATCTGTTTCAATCTAATGAACATGATGTTCTGTTTATTGGTTCGTCTAATCTTTCGAAATCAGCGTTAAATCATGGTGTTGAATGGAACGTAGCGGTTAGTGACGAAAAGGAAGTCTTTGATGAAGCTATAACGGAGTTTCTAACTATCTATTATGCCGATCAAACAGTCCCGTTAAATAAGGAAACACTTGAGGAATATCGAAAAAATTATTATGAGTATCAACATAAGCACCCTAATCTAGCTCGAAAATGGACAGAGCTTGAGGAATTAGATTTAATGCTTCCAACAAAAAAGGAAATCCCAGAACAGCCAGACTTAGTACTCGATCCACCGGTCTCATATGGAGAGATTCTACCTAGATTTGCACAGATTGAAGCGCTGGAGGAGTTAAACAAAACACTGGAAGAAGAGTATACTAAAGCCCTTGTCGTGATGGCTACCGGTCTAGGTAAAACCTATTTGGCTGGATTTTTTGCTCAAAATTTTAAAAAGATACTCTTTATTGCTCATCGGGAAGAAATTCTCTATCAAGCAAGAGATTCGTTTAATAGAATTATGCCCGATAAACAGTATGGTATTTACAATGGAAAATATAAAGAGAGTCAAGCTGATGCCATTTTTGCGTCGATATATACACTTAGTATCAAAAAGCATCTTGAGCAATTTCGCCCGGATGAATTTGATTTAATCATTGTAGATGAATTCCATCATGCTGCAGCTGATTCCTACCAGCGGGCACTAGATTATTTCCAACCACGCTTTTTATTAGGGATTACTGCTACGCCTGATCGGAATGATAACAAGGATGTTTATGCGATTTGTGATGGTAACGTTGCCTTTAGATTAGATTTCTTAGAGGCGATTAATCGAAAATGGCTGGCGCCATTTACATACTTTGGTGTTTATGATGATACAGATTATAGTCAGATTACTTGTCTGGGAAATCGCTATGATGAAGAGGAATTACTTCAGGCACAACTAAGAGAAGAGTTGGCTCACAAGGTACTTCGAGCATGGGAGAATAAAAAACAAACCAGAACTTTAGGATTTTGTTCTTCCATTAGGCAAGCAGACTTTTTATCCAATTATTTTAATGATCACGGCTATCACACAGTAAGTCTTCATTCTCAGCAGACAGGTGTTAGTAGAAACGAGGCAATTTCCCAGCTTTCTAGAAGAGAGATTGATATTATTTTGACCGTTGATCTCTTTAACGAAGGCGTGGATATCCCAGCTATAGATACATTATTATTTGTCCGACCGACAGAGTCATTGACCGTATTCACCCAACAAATAGGGCGTGGGCTTCGTTTACATCCAGATAAAGAAACGTGTGTGATCATCGATTTAATTGGTAATTATAGAAATGCCGATGTTAAGCTAAGCTTATTCGATACTGAACCTAGCGAAGGGAAAACTAGAAATATACAGCCTACATTGCCAAATTTCTGTGAAATCAATCTTGATGTGAATGTCATCGATCTTCTCAAAGAAATGTTCCGGAAGAGGCAGCCAAGACGTGAGAAGCTGTTCCATGATTACATGGATTTAAAACGAGAAATTGGAAGGAGACCCACTTATTTAGAGTTGCATTTAAAAGGTGCGTCTGATTCTCTGCAGTACAAGCAGGAATTTCATTCATACTTTGGTTTTCTTATGTGGGCAGAGGAATTAACTCAACACGAAGTGGAAGTGTTTGAACGATATGAAAAATGGCTGGTGGAAGTAGAAAAAACAGGCATGGCTAAAAGCTATAAAATGGTTGTTTTGCTAGCAATGCTGGAGCGGGGTAGCTCTGATTGGAATAAGCCTGTTATATCAAAAGAAGTAGCACCGTTTTTTCATCATTACCTTATGGAGAAAGAGCACCGTAAAAGAATTGATTTCTCCGATAAAGGTGCCAAAAAATTATGGAATTATGATGAAAAAGGCGTAAGCAAACTAATCGCTACAATGCCGATGACAAAATGGAGTGGCAGCTCAAAGGGATTGGTTTCTTATGAAAATGACCTATTTAGATTAAATTTAGATGTCGATAAAGAAAGTGAAGATATACTATTCAAATGGACAAAAGAAATATGTGAATACCGCCTTCATTATCATTTTGAGCGGAAGGCTAAAAATCCTCGGGTCCAATAGTGGACGCGAGGATTTTTGGGTTGAAAGTAAATTATTTAAGCAAATTCACTCTTTTTCCTTAATACTCCTTACTTTGCGAAGTTACCGATAATAAACCTCCGTATATTTTAAGAGCAGAAACTTCATATTAACTCATTCAACCATTTTATGGTTCGGTGTTTTTAAATATTAATGTGGGGCAGTTGAATGCCACGCCAGCTACTTACATCGCATTGGCCATATTCATTATCACCCACAGCCACCACGTTGCCATCCGATTTAAGCCCGACGGTATGAGCGCAACCCGTTGCAACCGCGACAATATCGCGCCATTCGCTTACTTCACATTGACCATGCTTATTCAATCCCACAGCCACCACGGTCCCGTCTGATTTAAGTCCGACTGTATGATAACTACCCGCCGCAATCTCCACAATACCGCCCCAACTGCTTACCTCGCATTGGTCGTGCTTATTCAAACCTACAGGTGCCACCGTCCCATCTGATTTAAGCCCAACGGTATGAAGGTAACCCGCCTCGATCGCCACCATGTCGTGCCAACCGCTCACATTGCATTGGCCATACCGATTATTACCTGTAGCCAACACGATGCCGTCCGATTTAAGCCCGACGGTATGCCAATCACCCGCCGCAACACCCACTATATCACGCCATTCGCTTACATTGCATTGTCCTTCTTTATCTCGACCCACAGCCACCACCGTTCCATCCGATCTAACCCCAACGGTACGACGCCACCCTGCAGCAATCGCGACAATATCGCGCCATTCGCTTACCTCGCATTGGTCATGCTTATTCCAGCCCACAGCAGTCACCGTGCCGTTCGATTTAAGTCCGATGGTATGAGCATTACCCGTGTTCGGTGCCATATGAACATTGCCAGTCGCGACTGCCACCATATCACGCCAGCCGCTTACCTCACATTGGCCATATTTATTATCACCTATAGCCGTAACTGTACCGCCAGATCTTAGCCCAACGGTATGACGAGGACCCGCCGCGATACTAACTTTAGGCCACCGTTTCGCCTTTAACACCGCATCTTTCGGAGAATTGTCATCCATGTTATACCTGGTAACAAAAAACGTACAAAAGCGTACCATTTTCCTTTTTTATTACCAGGCTTCACCTCCATATTTAGGATTTTATAACCAATAGATTTTGTTAAATCGCCATAATAAAGTTAACCTTGAAAGACCATATCTTTTCAAAACTTTCCCCTCTATTGTGGTCATGTTACATTGATTTTTTTCTGGATAAAGAGCGGTGATATATGCCAAATAACTTTCTCCATTGCGTTTGGTATATTGAACATAATCCCTGTGATGAAAACCATTTACCGACTCTATTTTCTTATTAGAGTGTTTTCTCATTGGTTTTATCACCCAATTATTGATTTCACATTGTTCAGGTCTAACTTTTGAATGACAAATAACAATCGCATCATTGGCGTGTGTCTTCTCAATTCCCCAATCAATGCGTTTGTTTGCAGTATCGCCTCCAGTGGTTATGGATAATGGGGCAATTTTCTTTAATTCATTTTGAAGATAGGTCTTCCCTTGCATCACATGCATGGCATCAATGTAATAGATCCTTCTGCCATTTACTTTTTGATAGAATCTCTCACAATGGTTTAACTCATCTCCCGTTACCTTTTGATGGCATGTGGAACATAGCGTGATTAAGTTATGAATGGAATCACTGCCATTTAGTCGTCTTGGGGTAATGTGGTGAACTTCCATTCGGGCATTTGCCAATCCACAATCCTGACAGGTATTATGATCACGAAGCACTACTGCTTTTCGAATGTTTTCATCTAGTCGATTACTTTGTTGATATTCCCATTTGTATGGTTTATAGCCTTTCTCCAATGCTCGAATATCAATTAAGACATCTTCTAAGAAAATACCGTCGATTCGTATCCACTTATGCAGTGGATTAATCACTCTTAAAATAGAATCCTTCTTTTGTTTAATACTTGGCGGAATTCGCTCTTCACGATTGGAAGATGATCGATTATCATATCGAGCAGGTCTGTATCTTTTATGCTGCCTTCTGTATCGACGATATCCTCGTCTTATGGCGATTTTTTCTTTTACATCTGTTCGTTGTTCAATGGTTCCTTTGAACACAGGTTTATTTTTGGTTTTACATTTTTGTACTAAAGCAATTCCAACAAACTTTGAACCATCATCAATTCCTAGAAGAATCGGTGTAGTGTCAATTTCTTCTACGGAGATTTCCTTTTTTAGTTGAATCACCATTGGAAATTTACTTTTCAAAGTGGCTTTCTGTTTCCGAATTAAATACCATGCACGATTTTCTCTTGTTGGAGACAACTTGTTGCCTTGCGCATCTAACACAAAACAATGGGTCATTTCTGACCAACCTCCATTACGGGTATTTTCCTCCTTGCCAAAGTCAATGGACAGGACATGCTATTTCGGTGTTTGGTTTCCAAACCCTAGGAAACGGTCTTCCTCGTAGCTAACAGAGCAGCAGACTGGTGTACACATCCGCAGGTGTTTCTTTACCTTATCCACTAACGTAGTTCATCGTGCTATTTCCTTTTCAGGAAACTACACTCACTGAGGCTTGAAAGCACGAACCTGTCTCATACAAAATGATTGGGTTTCATTTGGTTTGATTTAGATCTTTTTGTTACGATTTTTCACTGACTGTTTCGAGCTCCCTGAATATAAGCAACTCTGCTATTGCGGTAAAGTATAAGTAACTCTAATGTTGCTCGTCAAATGTATGGTTGTGTGATAAACGAACCATATCTAACTCTCAACATTATTAACTGAGCAAAAGATAATCGAAAAATTCCTTGGTTCGTTATAGTAACCAAGGAATTTTTCTATTTTCTAGTTAAAACTCCTTTTTTCACAAGATTAATAAGCGTACCCTTATTCTTATAACGATTATAGGCAACTAATCTATTTAAATCTTTAATTGTCAGATTGGACGGTTCTATTGCCAGTTCAAATTCATCTTTTACTTTTTCAATCAACGAAAGCGCATACTCGATTTGCTTTGCTGATAACGTATAATCCTCATCCTGGCTGAGAACTTGGTTTCCCTTTTCAGCGAGAGTGGTTTCTAATGCAGCAGCATGTTCTTTTAGCTTTGCGTCCACTAATGCCTCCACGTCTGCTTGACTTATTGATTGAGTTTGAGGAGTACTAGTAGGTTGAGTTGATTTGAAAAACTTTTCTATTATTCCTTTTAACAATTCATTCACTCCGCTTTCTGTGAGTCCTAACATTTTATGCCTGGTCATATTTTCCTATAATACTATTAATAGAATAAGATATAGTAAAAAACAATACTTTTGGGAGAATTTTGTTAATTTTGGTAGAAAGTAGTCAAAGCATAGCAGTTGTTTCTTCCGTAATTAGAAGTTTTTGTAATATCATGGGTGAAATGTCCTAATTGTAGTATAATGGAGGAAATTACAATTTTTGGAGCGATTGTTATGGCAATTACGATTCCCGAGACCATTCGGACATCTGCGACAACAGGGGAGAGGCTGTTTTTTCGAACCCTTAAGACCTTTTTACCGGATGATTACATTGTTTATTTTGAACCTGATATTCAAGGACGAAGACCTGATTTTGTGATTATCGGGCCTGACCTTGGCATTGTCGTGTTAGAAGTAAAGGACTATACCAAGAATACCCTGTTTCAAATTAACCATGATGAATGGCATATTATTACTACCTCTAGAGATCAAGCGGTCATAAAAAGTCCGATGAAGCAGGCAAGGGACAATATGTTTCATGTGGTTGATACGTTGAAAAAAGATAAAAGTTTGATTCAATTAGACGGAAAATATAAATTTCAATTAAAGTTTCCTTACGGTCATGGTGTTGTTTTTACTAGATTGTATTCGAAGGATTTTATAGAAGAGGGTTTATATTCAGTTATTGAACCGACTCTTTGTTTAACTAGGGATGAAATCGATCCTGAAAAAGAAGCATTTTCTGAAGAAGTCCTAATGGAAAAGATCCTGAATATGTTTGTTGTACCATTTCGATTAAAGGAACCACTATCCTTTGAAGATATTAATGCTATTCGATATCACTTATTTCCAGAGGTACGGATTAGTGCTGAATACAAATCGCCTGTACCTTATCAGGACCAGCTTCTATTATCCTTGCATGATATTAAGACCATGGATCTGCACCAGGAGAATTTAGCTAAACAGATAGGGGATAAGAATCGCTTAATACGTGGAGTTGCGGGAAGTGGCAAAACGATTATCTTAGCAAGTCGAGCAAAAATGTTATCAAAACAGAATCCAGACTGGAAGATTCTCATTCTCTGTTACAATATATCGCTTTCAAATGCGATCCAGCAAATGATCCATCATATGCTCAATGAACCTGAGGATTTATTTGATTTTGATCCAAATGCTAAGTCTGTGCAAAATGAGAATATTATTGTAAGAAATTTTCACTCCTGGTTAAAGAATGATTTAAGGATAAGGGAGCAGCAGCTTCCAGATATCATAGAAAAACTAGATAGAAAAGAAGCGATTCTACCTACATATGACGCCGTTTTGATTGACGAAGGGCAGGACTTTGAAGCGGACTGGCTCCGACTAGTAAGTTTACTGATTAATGCAGATACACAGTCTTTATTATTAGTCGAGGACCGCGCTCAAACAATTTATCAGCGGAAGCGTTCCTATGTGCAGGATACGGGCTTAAGTTTTCAAGGGAGATCAAAGGTTCTGTCCATCAATTATCGCAACACCCAACAGATTGTAAAATTTGCTTGGGACTTTTACCGCAAGCATTCGATGTTTAAAAATAAAGTGGTCAATCGTGAACTCGAAGGTGAGATTATTGCCCCCCAGAGCACAAAACGAAAAGGTCCAGAGCCTGGCATCGTAAAGGCAGCTAATTTTTTTGACGAAATGAGAATTGTTGCTCGCTCCATCAAGAAATTACATATGGAGAAAAAAGTCCCGCTAGAGGACATCTTAATTCTTTACCGTGTTAAACGGACTCATAAATATCCTATAATTGATATTATCAAGCGTAATTTGAAGGATGAAGGATTACCTTACTATTGGATCACGGAGAACGACGTTTCAAAACGTTCATATGCAAAAGATGATGGTAAAGTTAAAATTAGTACCATCGATAGCAGTAAAGGATTAGATTTCCGTGCTGTATTTATAGTTAATGTGGACTCCATGCCGTTTCCGCTTGAGGAGAATAAGGAAAGGGAAGTTTCACTGTTGTACATAGGAATGACGAGAGCAAAAGAATACTTATGTCTTTCCTATTCTGGAGAATCTGAATTTACACAATATCTTGATATTATTATGAAAGAGAGAAAACAAATCAAACCGGGAATAGAGAGAATCAATAATATAAAATAAACAAGCCTAACTATGTTAAAAGGCTTGTTTATTTTTGACCATTTTAAAGTTTGAAATTTTCAAAATGGACAAAGTGTTTTTCTGCAATGTATCTGTCATATACTTCAATTATCTCATTTTAACATCTCATTGAAATGTGCCACCTTTGATATATAGCATTTACCATCAAATGGCAAAATGGTGAACCAAAGAATGACAGACTGTTACCACTGCCCATCCTTGTGGTGATAAAAGATATAAACCGTATTTTTTAGAATCAAAAGTGTTGTAAAAATTCGATTGATTTTCAATTAGGTCAGTCATATGCTATGCAAACCCGTGAGATTAACTCTTGTATTACGTAGTAGACTCATACTGCGTAGTAAAGATCTCATTATTAGAAGACTTTGTGAAAGAATGTACTTAAGCTAAAGATGCAGGTATGTTTAATAATATTATTTGGAAATGGAGAATTTATATGCAGAAAAAATTGTGGATTGAGATTTTTGTATACTCGTTATTATTAGTAACTTTTATTTATCTTGATTTAAAAAACGATATGCCAACTGTTTATTTAATCACACTAATAGTTGCTTATTTATCTGTAATTATTTACAAAATAAACCGATTGATAAAATTGAAATCAAGTGATGTTAATTAAAACTACGAGTTTTTGCGTAGCAGCGTTATGTCACTAACGAGGTGCATTACTGGAACAACGGTAATGCTTTTTTCTTATTGAAGTAACGAGCAGTTTAGTTTAACAAGGAGTACAGTCAGTTTTTGCGGACTTTTAACTCTAAGTAAAAAAACGTTCCCAAACGACGCTTTGGGAACGTTTATCTACTTTATTCCAAATCGTTAAATATTTTTGTAAAATTCATTATTATAAATTTATTTTATTGTATACTGAGAATCTTGATATCAAAATATACATAAGGAGTTTAGCAATGGAAAAGTGGGATTTATATGATAAGCATCGTAATAAAATAGAGAAACAAATAACTCGTGGAGATGAAATGACATCAGACGAGTTTCATTTAGTAGTACACGTATGTATATTTAATTCAAAAGGAGAGATGCTCATTCAGCAGCGTCAGCCCTTTAAGCAAGGATGGTCGAACCTTTGGGATATCACTTGTGGTGGTAGTGCGGTTGCAGGCGATACAAGTCAGCAGGCTGCTTCAAGAGAGTTGTTCGAGGAGTTGGGGATTCATTATAATTTTGAAAAGATACGTCCACAATTTACTATTAACTTTGAACGTGGCTTTGATGATTTTTATTTAATTGAATATGACTTTGATTTGAATGAATTGAAATTACAGACTGAAGAGGTACAAGCAGCCAAATGGGCTTCAAAAGAGGAAATCTTAAAGCTAATCGAACTAAAAAAATTTATACCTTATTATGAGAGTATCATTGCGTTTCTTTTTGAGGGTCGACATCATTATGGCTCTATTCGTCTTTAAGATGGTGTAATTTTGCATTGATAACGCATTTAAGAAATTAAGTTTATAAAGGCGTAAAAATGATTGTGAAGTATTGTACTTAAAGTAATTGGGTGCTTTAATTGAAGAAGTTGTAGCTTCTTTATTCACAAATATGTAACAAGGTAACCGTTAGCGTGCTAACTAACAGATTGACAATGGTTATTGTCACTCTTGAAATTTAGGTGCTAAAATAGGTGCTAATAACTAAGATAATTACCTTTCTAATTAAATGAGGTTAGAAGATA
>NZ_FNHN01000042.1 GCF_900103525.1 Bacillus sp. OK048 | reverse complement strand
CAAGAACAAGAAATGATAAGAAAAACAGCCCGGGACATCGCAAGTCAATTTGATGATGAATATTGGAGGAAAGCTGATAAAGAACATCGATTTCCACAGGAATTCTATGATGCGTATGCAGATGCGGGATTAATCGGTGTCATGATTTCGGAAGAGTATGGAGGTGGAGGATTAGGGGTAACTGAGGCAGCGCTCATTTTGCATGAAATTGCAAAATCGCCGGCAGGATTTGATGGCGCTTCAACTATCCATGCATCACTCTTTGGCCCGAACCCATTATTTTTCCATGGAAATAAAGAACAGAAAGAAAAATACATGCCTAGCATTGCAAACGGGGAACTCCAGGTTTGTTTCGGAGTTACAGAACCTAATGCCGGAACAGATACAACAAGAATTACGACTTTCGCCAAACGTGAGGGCGATAAGTATATTATTAATGGACATAAAGTGTTTATTACAAAGGCGCAAAAGTCCGAAAGAATTCTGCTAGTTGCCAGAACAACACCATATGATCAAGTTACAAAGAAAACTGATGGTATGTCATTGTTTTTTGCACCGAATGATCGATCAGCCATTACAATCAAAGAAATTGAAAAAATGGGTCGGAATGCAATCGATACCAATGAGCTTTTTATAGAGGGATTGGAAGTTGATGCCTCCGATTTGATTGGAAAAGAAGGGAAAGGCTTTAAATATTTATTAGATGGATTAAATCCAGAAAGAATTCTTGTTGCTTTTGAAGCCATTGGTATCGGATATTCTGCGATTGAACGGGCTTCTAAATATGCAAATGAACGCGTAGTGTTTGGTCGACCAATTGGAAAAAATCAAGGCGTACAATTTCCGCTGGCAGATGCATATTCACATTTAAAAGCTGCCGAGGCATTGGCTTATCGTGCGGCATGGTTATATGACAATGGCCGTCCATGCGGTCCGGAGGCAAATATGGCCAAGCTTCGAGCGTCAGAAGCAGGATTCGCTGCCGTAAATGCTGCAATGCAAACATTTGGCGGATATTCCTATGCAACAGAATATAATATTGAGAGATTTTATCGTCAAATTCATTTACCAAGAGTTGCGCCGATTAACAATGAAATGGTTAAAGCTTATGTTGCCCAACACTGTTTGGGAATGCCAAGGTCATATTAATAG
>NZ_FNHN01000013.1 GCF_900103525.1 Bacillus sp. OK048 | reverse complement strand
CTCAAGATTCGCTCGACTTGCATGTATTAGGCACGCCGCCAGCGTTCGTCCTGAGCCAGGATCAAACTCTCCAAGAAAGTTGATATAGCTCATTTTGTTACGTTGGCTTAGCTTTTATAAAAAGCTAAAAAATTGTTTGTTGACGTTCTTGTTTGTTTAGTTTTCAAAGAACAATATTTCGCTTCGCAACGTCTCCGTCAGAAGCAACTCTATTACTATATCATTTCGTTAACTTGTCGTCAACACTTTTTTAAAACTTTTTTAATATCAACGTGTTGTTAACGCGTCATTAACGACTGCTAAAATATAATAACACCTTTAATTCATATCGTCAACTAAATATCAAAACTAATTTATAGTCGATTGTTTATCTTCATATAATATAAAAAAGCCAGCCTCATTTTCTAAGGCTGGCCGGCTTTTGCTTTTATTTCGTAATCTTAATTATTCCTTCTTGCTTTAAGTCGACCTGTCCTTCTTTTTCGATTACAATCTTTTCGCCTTCAGCCAAATTCGTAAAGACGATCGGTGTAATAGTAGATGTTGCATGTTCCTTAATATAGTCCAAATCAACTTTTAGTAACGGCTGACCTTGACTGACAAGATCATTTTCCGAAACTAATGTTTCAAATCCTTGTCCCTTGAGGTTAACGGTGTCAATTCCAACATGTATAAGAATCTCGCGACCCGTATCGGAAAGGATGCCAATCGCATGCTTGGTAGGGAATAGGTTTACGATTTTTCCATTCACTGGTGAAACAACAGTTCCTTCAGATGGAACGATTGCAAAGCCGTCACCCATCATTTTCCCCGCAAACACTTGGTCCGGGACTGCCGTAATTGGTTTTATCTCCCCCTTAAGTGGTGCCATAAAACCCTCATCTTCACTTTTACGAGCAGTTTGAAGTGCTTCTGGATTAATCTCCTCTATTTGTTGCTCAACACCTTTTTCTGGTGATTTAACCCTTGTACTAGGTTTTTTACCTTCCATTATATCTTTCATTTGTCCCTTAATCGTTTCAGATCGAGGTCCAAAGATTGCCTGAATGTTGTTTCCAACTTCTAAAACACCCGCCGCTCCCAACCTTTTCAACTGGGCCTTATCTACATCTTTACTATCATTAACAGAAACACGAAGGCGTGTAATACATGCATCTAAATGAGAGATGTTTTCTTTACCACCCATCGCATTTAGTATATTAGTTGCTAAATCAGCTGAACCTGCTTTGCCAGTTGGTGATTGATTTTCCTCTTCTTCCAACTCACGCCCCGGGGTTTTTAAATTGAATTTACGAATTGCAAAACGGAAGCCAAAATAATAAACAACCGCAAACACTAAACCTACAGGAATAACAATCCAAGCATTGGTTTGTGGGTTAATCAATCCAAAAAGGATATAGTCAATTAAACCACCCGAGAAAGTCATTCCGATTTTCACATCTAACAAGTGCATAACCATAAACGAGAATCCTGCGAAAATGGCATGGATACCGAATAATATTGGTGCAACGAATAAAAATGAGAATTCAATTGGTTCTGTAATACCTGTTAAGAAAGAAGTTAGCGCAGCTGATGCCATTAAACCACCAACAATTACTTTCTTTTCAGGCTTTGCTTCGTGATAGATCGCTAACGCTGCAGCAGGTAAACCAAACATCATGAATGGGAATTTACCTGTCATAAATGTACCAGCCGTTAAATTTTGAACATTATCTGTGATTTGCGCCATGAAGATACGTTGATCTCCACGAACTACTTCTCCAGCCTTTGTAGCGTACTCTCCAAATTCATACCAGAAAGGAGAATAGAAAATATGGTGTAATCCAAATGGAATTAATGATCGTTCAATTACACCGAAGATAAATGCAGATATCGTTAAGTTTGCGTGTACCATGTTTTGTGAGAATGCATTTAGACCATTTTGAATTGGCGGCCAAATGAATATCATCAACAATCCTAAAATAAGCGCAGAGGCTGCTGTAATAATTGGTACAAAGCGTTTTCCCGCGAAGAACCCTAAATAAGATGGTAATTCAATTTCATAAAACTTATTATACATTGCAGCAGCAAGTATACCGACGATAATCCCTCCAAACACTCCAGTTTGCAGTGTTGGAATTCCTAATACATTTGCATAACTTAAACCATTAACATCCTCTGCTGAAATACCAAGTACTGTCCCCATTGTTACATTCATGACTAGGTATCCGATAATTGCGGCCAGTCCCGCAGTTCCTTCACCGCCAGCTAATCCTACAGCAACACCCACCGCAAACAAGAGCGGTAAGTTCCCAAAGATTATGTTCCCTGCATTTTGCATAACAGAAGCAATCATTTTAACCGTACTGTTATCTAGAAATGGTGCTAATTCTAAAAGTGCTGGGTTTAAGAGCGCCGCTCCTAAAGCAAGCAATATCCCCGCAGCCGGCAATAATGCTACCGGCAGCATTAATGCTTTACCCACTTTTTGCAAGACGCCAAAAGATTTTTTAAACATAGATCATACCTCCAATTATTTTTTTTGCTCATTAAGCGATTTCATTTGACAAAAAAACAAAAAAGGCATGAGTAAAAGTTCAATTGAATAAGACATCAGGTATAGACTACCCAAAAGCCTTGGTTTCAATTAATACTTTTCACTCATGCCTGATCGAATCAGTAACACGTTAAAAAATAATAGCTATTTAAATTTTTTCTGTATTCGCTGCATATGCATGGTTAAGTACACTGCTTCCGCATCAAATACTTTTAATTTTAATGTTTGTTGCATTACCTTAATGAGCTTCCATGAGAGATTATAGCATACGGGATATTCTTGTTTCAATAGTAAGGATATTTTTTCTGGCTCCTCTACTTTTTCCCCTTTGACAACCCTCTCAATGGTGAAACGCAGGTGGCGGACAAGCCGCATATAATCAATGCCTTCATTATCAATGACGATATCAAATTGCTCTTCGACCATCCTTACCAGCCTGCTGACAAGCTGTGAATGTTGATTTACCTCTGATAATTTTCTGCTCGTCATAGCACTATGAATATGCAAAGCTATAAATCCGATTTCACCGACAGGGAGTGAAATCCCTGTCTTTGTGCTTATTAATTCAACGACCTCTTTTGCTATTTCATATTCATGCCGATAAAGAGTCTTTGTTTCGATGAGAAACGGATTACTAACCTCCATACCATTAGATATTCTAGTAATCGTGAACATTAAGTGATCGGTTAAGGCAACATGAATATGTTCATCTAGAATGGTATTTGTCCTTTGCTTGATTAAGCTAATGGCAGAAATAATTACTTCTTGTAAATCATTATCAATAAAAGGTAGTAATTTAATATAATTCTGCTGCTCCTTTTCATTTTTCAAAACAAAAAGTTTTTCAACTGAATCCGTTTCAATAGAATCTCCAGGTTTCCGATTGAAACCTATCCCTTTACCGATTAAAACGACTTCCTCGTAGGAAGGGTGTTCCGCAATTAAAACATTGTTATTTAGCACCTTTTTTAGTAACAGCCTTGCCATACCCATCTTCTCCATTTCGTCCCATTACCTTATTTATCATGTTAAAAGAGACAAAACAAGAAGTCAACGACAAAAACCGACAATCCCTACTCATAGGTTATTCCCCTTATGGCAATTAAAAAGAACCCTGCGGTAAATCCGAGCAATGCTAGTGTGTCCTTAATAAGAGTACTGGTATGAAGGCTGCCACTGATAATTTCTTTAAACCCAGACATAGCCCAGCTTTGGGGCACGGCCAAAGCTATTTTTTGCATAAATTCTGGAACTAGTTCAATTGACCAATATACACCGCCCAGCATACAGGTACTTACGACTAATACCGCCCCAATCGCACCCGCTTGTTGTTTTGTTTTAACAATCCCTGCAATCATAAGACCAAAACCAACGACACATAAGATCACCAATGAAGCAAAAGGAATCATATAGGTTAAGTTTCCCCACTTCGAATCAAACATGATGTTCATCGCTGCCATTAATACTGCAAACTGAATCCAACCCATTAAAAAATAAGCAAGTAGATACCCTAAACCAATCTGAAACTTCTTAGCCGGAGTAATCATCAGCCTGCTCCATGTGCCTCCGATTCGTTCATCTAGAATGGTTGAAGCGGCTCCAGAAATGCCAAACAACATAAACATAATAGCAAAACCCACAAACATCAAATCTACTTCAACTAGGTTATTGTCTTCCTTCTGTATGGTTTGTTTTTCTACTTTAACGCCTTTACTCATTGCTACTGCCTCTAGTACATCTGAAACTGCATTTGAATCCAATTCCTCTACCGTCTGATAGGAACGACTGATTATATTTGCCGTCCCTTGCAAATGCGGAGCTAGAGCAAGATAATCCTCAGTTCTACTGCGTAAAATGACATCAAACAATGGTTGTTTATCCGTTATCCTCCCTTGAAGGTCTGCTGGAAAGACAATTGCAGCTACGGTATCCTGTTTTTCAACATTTTCCTTTGCCTGTTTTAAGGTCACTTTGTTCCATTGGTAATGTTCATTCTTCTTCAGTAGATTGAACATTTCAGCACCTAGTCCTTCTTCTTTCATTACAACATCAACAATTGGTTTATTTTGTTCCGATTCAACCGCAATTCCCCCAAAAATCCAGCTAAATAACCCTGGTAAAATGAACATCAAAACCAATGCCCCAGGTGATTTAAAAAGTTCCTTTAAGTGCAGCCATGCAACAGTCCAGATTTTACGCATATTTCCCCCTCCTTTCAGTTGAAAGACGAAATAGGCCAATCGCAAAAAAGAATATTCCTAAAACAATCGAGCCAAGCACTGCAGGAATAACCTCTACAAGCGATGCCCCAGACATAAGGTCTAGATAGGTTTGGAGAGCAAGCCCGTTCGGCAATATTTTCCCAGCTGATACAAACCAATCAGGGAATATATACAATGGAGCCATGCTCCCGCCTAAGGCAGCAAATATCTGTGTGCCTAGCATCCCAGCTGCATTAAACGCTTTTTCTGTCTTAATAAAGGAGCCTGCTAATACCCCTAACCCACATGCACTTATAACAAATGCAAATGTCATCAACATAATACCTGAAATTGAATCTCCCCAATCAACGCCAAATAAGACCTTTGTCCCTATAATAATCACAAATGCCTGTGTTAAGGAAATGACAATTAAGCCAACCATTTTCCCCGTTAAATAATTTAGGTAGGTTAAGTTTGATACTAACAAACGTTTAAAAACTTCCTGCCCTTTTTCAAGAATCATCGTTGAAACACCTTGTACTACGGTCATCAATAAAAACATGACCCCCATTGCTGCTGCATAATACTGAAAAGAACTGACTGGATTTGTATTTGTATCGATTGCTGTTTCATGTAGGAGGTCTTGGGTGGGTTCATCTGTGGAGGCCTTACCTTGAACGGGCTGTGTCTTAGTAACAGACATCACTTCAAGTGGTATCGTTTGAGCAAATTGTTCAATTACAGTTGAGACGATTGTCGCCTTAATTCCGGGGTCCGGAACTGTTATTAGCTTTGTCTGCGCTTGTTCGCCTGTCATTAACGAAGCAGTAAACTCCTCATCAATAACAATTCCCACTTCTAACTTGTGATCTTTGATTTTTTTATACAGATCTTCTTCCTGATAGTATGTAACTTGAATTTGATCTGGTAACTCCTTTTTAAAAATCTCTTCTGAAAGCACTTCACCTAACTGACCTTTATCTAAATTCACTATTCCTAATGTAAATTTCTTGATTGTCACATCATCATTGCCATCCATCATATCTCCAAATGCTGCACCCAAAATGGCAATTAACAATAGAGGCATCGCTATTAAAGTTAAAAAAGCCTGCTTATCACGGAATATAATTAATAGATCTTTCCATGCGACCCACCAGGAAGTCATCCTCTTCACCCCTATTCTCTTAAGCTTCGTCCAGTTAAATGCAAAAAGACACTTTCTAGGTTTGGTTCGATAATTTCTACAGAAGTAACCTTTGTTCCCACTTTTGTTAGTAACTGGATTAAATCGCTTAATATTAATTGTGGTTCTTTATGAAAGACCGTAAGCTGATTTGCATCGATCAGGATATCTTTTTCCGAAACTAAGGTTGTTAGTAAGGTCATAATCTCTAAGTTATGCAATCTATCAACTTCCATTGACACAAGAATTCTTGAGCGGTCGCCAATGGTTTCCCTTAACTCCTTTAATGTACCGCAGACAATTAATTCTCCATGATCAATAATCCCAATCCGTTCACAAAGGTACTCAACCTCCTCCATATAATGGCTGGTATAAATAATCGTCATTCCTTCATTATTTAACCTTTTTACCGTCTCCAAAATATGATTTCTTGACTGTGGGTCAATTCCGACTGTCGGTTCATCCATTATTAGAACCTCTGGTTGATGTAATATCGCAGCGCCAATATTTACCCGCCGCTTCATTCCGCCTGAAAAGGTGTTAACCTTATCCTTTGCCCGATCGGTTAAGCCAATCATTTCGAGAACCTCATCAACAGATTTATCGAGATTTTTTCCAGATAGATCATACATTCTTCCCCAAAACTTCAAATTCTCCCTTGCCGATAACGTCTCATAGAGAGCAATTTCCTGTGGCACTACCCCGATCATTTTTTGAGCTTGTTTAGGATTTTTGATGACATCAATCCCCTTTATATGAATCTCGCCTGATATGGGAGGATATAAACCGGTCAGCATGTTGATAATAGTAGATTTTCCAGCACCATTTGGACCTAGTAAACTAAACGACTCCCCTTTTTCTATCGAAAATGACACTCCCTTAACAGCCTCAAATTTCCCAAAGCTCTTTTTCAGTCCCTGAACTGTTAGTATGTTCACCATTATCACTCTCCATTCCATTCAATTTCTTATACACCTATCATACAGAAATTAAATGAAAGTATTTATATTTTATTATGAAAAATAAGAATATTTTGTGAAGTATTTCACAGCAAGAAAAAGAGCCTGTAAATTTCACAGACTCTTGCAACTCATTATAAAAATAGGAAGTATAGAACGAAAATAACAAAGAAGAAGTACATAATTGGATGGATCTCCTTCATCCGCCCTTTAACAATCATTGTAATTGGGTAAAAGATAAATCCAATGGCAATCCCTGTAGCAATGCTATAAGTCAAAGGCATCGCAATCATCGTAAGGAAGGCTGGTACAGCCACTTCAAATTTCGTCCATTCAATTTTCCCTAACGAAGAAACCATCAACGCCCCAACTATGATTAATGCTGGTGCTGTAACTGCTGCGGTAACAACTGATAATAATGGGAAGAAAAACAGTGATAGAATAAACAATGCTGCCGTAACAAGTGAAGCAAAACCTGTCCTCGCACCTGCTGCTACCCCAGCAGATGATTCAATATAAGATGTTGTCGTTGAAGTACCAAGAACGGCACCGACAGTAGTTGCTACTGAGTCAGCAATTAACGCTCTGCCTGCTCGTGGTAATTTATTGTCTTTGATCATTCCAGCTTGATTCGCCACTGCAACTAGTGTTCCAGCATTATCAAAGAAATCGACAAACAAAAGGGTTAAGATAACTCCAAGCATGGTCATAGTGTAAAATGAACTTTCCGTTAATGAAGAAAACGCAGCTCCAAATGTAGGTGCTATACTTGGAACGGTATCAACAATTTTCTCCGGTGCGTCAATTAAGTTAAAGATCATTCCTACGATAACGGTAATAATTATTCCGAAAAATACTGCTCCATTAATTCCTCTTGTCATCAGAATAACCGTCACAATGATCCCGAAAATGGCTAGTAAAGTTGGTCCTGCTGTCAAATCACCTAATCCAACAAGGGTCGCATCATTATTTACTACAATTCCTGCACTCTGCAATCCAATAAAGGTAATATATAAACCAATACCTGCTCCCACCGCATGCTTTAATTCGATCGGAATCGCATTGATTAATTTCTCCCGTAATCCTGTTAGCGTTAATAGAAAGAAAAACACACCGGAAATGAAGACTGCTCCTAGCGCATGTTGCCATGGAATGCCACTTCCTAATACAACTGAATAAGCAAAAAAGGCATTCAATCCCATACCAGGTGCTAAGGCTAACGGGTACTTTCCTAGAAGACCCATAATAATGGATCCAATCGCTGCAGCCAATGCCGTTGCGACAAAAACGGCTCCATAATCCATTCGAAGTGCATCTGGGAAATCAGGGACACTTGATAATGTCAATGTTAGTGGGTTAACCACTAATATATAAGCCATTGCCAAGAAAGTGGTTATACCGCCAATCGTTTCACGGCGATAATTTGTTCCTAATTCCTTAAACATAAAATACTTCTGCATCTGTTTTCCCCCTAAAATCTTTCTTTTATAAAAACAAAAAACGCTCCGACATCTACCGGAACGCTGACTTGGGGCAAGTGTAAATAAATAGAGGGAATAACCTCTGTTTTAAACACTGCCTCGTAGTCAAGCCATTTACGGTGGCTCGGTAGAAACTTTTGGGCCATATCCCCAACATTATACGAGTAAATTCGACAAAATCCTTATTTCTTCATCAGTTTATCAAGAATTTCACTTTTTGTAAATACAAAAAGCGAACGTTATTAAAATAAATTTTATTAACGTTCGCTTCTAAGGTGTTTATTCGATTATTCCCACTCAATTGTTGCAGGCGGTTTACTGGTTATGTCATATACCACTCGGTTGACGTGTGAAACTTCATTTACAATCCGTGTAGAGATGACTTCTAGTACATCCCACGGGATTCGTGCCCAGTCAGATGTCATTCCATCAATTGAAGTAACAGCGCGAATACCAATAGTATAATCATATGTGCGCGCATCGCCCATGACTCCTACACTGCGGATGTCTGGAAGTACCGTAAAGTATTGCCAAATCTCGCGATCAAGCCCAGCCTTTTTAATTTCTTCACGTAGAATCCAATCAGAATCACGGACTATTTCAAGTTTATCTTCAGAAATTGCCCCTAAGACACGAATGCCAAGTCCTGGTCCTGGGAATGGCTGTCTCCAGACAATATCATCAGGAATTCCAAGCTCTGTACCTAAAGCACGGACTTCATCTTTAAATAAAGTATTCAATGGTTCAATTAATGTAAACTGCATGTCTTCAGGCAATCCGCCGACATTATGATGTGATTTAATTGTTTGTGCCGTAGCTGTACCACTTTCAATGATATCGGTATATAGCGTTCCTTGCGCTAAAAACTCAATTCCTTCAAGTTTTGTCGCTTCATCATCAAATACATAAATGAACTCATTGCCAATGATTTTGCGTTTTTTCTCTGGATCAGAGACGCCTTCTAATTTTGACATGAAACGTTCTTTTGCATCGACTTTAATTACATTCATATGGAAGCCATCAGCAAAGGTCTTCATCACACTTTCTGCTTCATTCTTACGAAGTAAACCATGATCAACAAAAATACACGTTAGTTGATCTCCTATCGCCTTGTGAATAAGAACAGCCACAACAGACGAGTCTACACCGCCGCTAAGGGCACAAAGTACTTTCTTATCGCCAACCTGCTCACGAATCTTGGCGATTTCGACTTCAATAAAATTCCCCATCGACCAGTCGCCTTTACAGTCGCAGACATTAAAGACAAAATTCTTAAGCAGTTCGTTTCCATATACGGAATGACGAACCTCTGGGTGAAATTGTACCGCATAAAGCTTTTGGTCCTCATTGCTCATTGCAGATATTGGACATGAAGGGTTTGTTCCATCAACCGTAAAGCCCGCCGGAGCCTCTACAACCAAATCTCCATGACTCATCCAAACCACTTGCTTTTCAGGCATATCGTGGAATAATTTCGTTTGATTTTCTATTTTCATTTCAGCCTTACCGTACTCACGGTTTTTCGCCTTTTCAACCTTACCGTTAAAATGAACAGTCATTAACTGCATGCCATAACAAATTCCTAAAATTGGAAGACCCATTCCAAAAATTTCTTCATCACATCGGAAGGAATTTTCATCATAGACGCTATTAGGGCCACCAGAAAAAATGATCCCCTTTGGATTCATTTTTCTAATTTCCTCAGCAGTAATCGTATGCGGATGGAGTTCACTATAGACACCAAACTCACGTATACGGCGCGTAATCAACTGGTTATATTGACTTCCAAAGTCCAAAACTACAATCATATCCTGCGTACCTGTCAAAATGGCCACCTCTTTCCCAATAATATAGTTAGTATTTACTTTTACATACAAAAAAAACTAGAATTCTCCCCCTAAAAGTAACTAGGAAGGCAGAATTCTAGCTTTTTCGTAATGGCAATCACAGAAGTTTCCGCCTTCATAGTCAGGTTGTTTACGGTAACCCGGTAGAGACTCTCGAACCTTATTTTCGAGGATATATGAAGAAAATAAATTAACCTATTAAATTCTAGCTTATTGTAACAATAGGTTGTTTTTCCGGTCAAGCAATTGTCTTTTTAATTAAATTTTCCCATAATTCCCGTGAATCCTTCCAGCTTCCCTCTGGCAGTTTCTGATGGTATAAATATTGCTCATATCGATCAGTCAGCCTAGACATCTCTCTCGAGGCAAAGAAGGTATCAATGTAGCGGGCATAATTTCTCAGTGTTTGATCCTCATTACGCTTTAAGCCATACCGTTCTAATTGGTCTAACAGAACGAGATAGGCTTTCCCGATATTTTCATCCTTTGTTCTTAACCGGAATTGAAGTAAATACAAATACGGAATCCATTTACCACGACCCCTGTAAGTTAAGCCGGCTGCCCCGCCGACGATCACAAGCGAAAGCAATATCCATTTCCAATTTTTACTCATAAATGTTTTAATGCTGAGCCAAATATTATTAAATGTAAATGACTGATTATTTTTCTTTGAACTGCTGCTATCTTTCTCCAAGTCCTGCTGTGGTTTTTGCTCAGGGGGAACAGTAGTCTCCGTAGCGGCAGGTGTTCCCGCTTCACTTGTAAAATCAATAGCAATATTATTCGAAAATCCTTTTGTTGGTTCAAACGGTACCCATCCTTGGTTTGGAAAATACACTTCAACCCAGGAATGCGCATTATTATTGGTAATTTGATAAATTTGTTTCGACGTATCGGATTCACTAAATTTTAGAAAATCCCCACCCGTATATCCCTTTACCCAGCGCGTAGGAATACCTATCGAACGAAGCAGGACTGCCATCGAAGTAGAAAAATTATCGCAATAGCCGATTTTTGTATCAAATAAAAATTGATCGACATAATCTTCATTTTCTCCTGGCACCGCGACATTCTTCTGATCATAGATGAATCCAGACCCACTGAAATAACTCTCCACCGCTTTCGCTTTATCGAACCAATTTGTCTTTCCTTCGGTAATTCTTTCTGCTAGTTCTTTTACTCTTTCAGGAAGGTTTTCAGGCAATTGCGTGTATTTTTCAAGAAACTCCTCACCAATTTGCCCTGGTTCACTTGTCTGCCGTAAATCAGTTGCCGCATACACTGGAATTTTATACTGAACTGAATAGGAATCAGGAGCAATAGGAGTAGAGTTAAAGTCTAAAATTGTAATCTTTTCCTTTGTTGAGTCGATTTCTAAAGTATAATTACGTTTAAATTGAGCCCTTTGAATCCCCGCTGGATAAATAAGATGAGTATAATCCATAAACAAAGATAGGGAAGCCGTTTCATCCCTGGCTTCTACATTTGAAGGGATGGAACTAACAGGTATTATAGTATCTCCAGCTATATGGTAGGGGTTTGTATCAGAAGGAATCCAGCCTTTGCCCGAATAATGATCCTTTGTTTCTACCTTCCAGTAATTCTTTTGAGCAGCTTCACTCTGGAACACAATACTGTCGTCCCCAATAAAAGGACCGCCTAGGCGAGAATCATCGGTACCGTACCCAACTTTAGAAACTCCACTTCCATTTACATCGTCCCCGCCTTTATTGCCAGCCGCCTTAAGGTAAGGAACAGGATCTGGCCAAATCGGTTCAAACTTTGGTGAAATAATTCCTACTATAACGCTAAAAGCTATCATTAACACTAATGGTCTCATCCATTTTCGCGTAATAAAAGAATCACTGTTTACCTGTTCTTTAGCCAAAATCCGATAATAGGTTAACATCCCCATGACTGCAAACCCAATTACAACGGTTCGAACAATCGCCAAATTCGCACTATAAAGTGTAAAAGTATCCAAAACCGTTATGTAAATAAGCGTCATGAAAAAGAAAATAAAAATTCTTTTCCGATTCAAAAGCCAATAGTGTACTAAGTAAACCATTAACCAAAGAAGAATGAAAAACAAAAATGTTCGAAATTCATTGGTTATGGCTAACAAATCGCGCGTTAGAATCAAGCCAAAATTAGGGATTAAATTGCTAAAAAAGGAAGATAACCAACTGAAATCAAAGAACCCAGTATCATAATGAACCTTATTCAGTGAAAAGAGGACGAACCAACCTTTCAATATGGTTTTCCATATCCATTTTAGCTTTAAGAATGATACTGCAAAAGATAGCAGGATAAAAATAACAAACAGTTCAATATGATCTGTCGAGGTTACTTGCTCCACCGGACGTAACCATTCCCATAAAAGTAAAAAGCTGAATGCGTATAAAAGAAAAGTCTGGAAATCTCTTTTCATTGAACATTCACCTCCGAAAAGGCTGATTCAAATTCACCTTCATGAACCATAAGCACCCGAACATTTCGTGCATTAGAAAGGGCAATAAGTGATCTTTCGTTTTCCGTGGGTGCTTCTGCTTTTCCTTTTATTAAAAAAAGAGTAATCTTCCCTTTTCTTTGCCCAAGTAAGCCAGCTTTTTGGATTAAAGGCTTCGTTAATTGTCCGGTAACGAGTAAGAAGGAAGCGGTTTGTTGGACAAACAATCCCTCTGTTTCTAGCACCTTCTCAAATGAGGTAGGACTATATGCTTCTATCCTAGCAAGATGATAAAAGAGCTGTTGTAGTTGATTTTCCCCGCCTCTGATAGGAAATGATGCTCTTTCACGACTAATGGTTAAGAGGCCGGTTTGTGCTCCTTTTTTCAGAACAGCCCGCACCAATGTGGCTGTAAAGGAAACTATTGCTTCAAAGTGCATATCAGGCACACAGTCCATCACAACAAAAACATCATGGGATTGACGCTGTTCAAATTCTTTCGTCATGATTTCGTTTCGTTTTGCAGATGCTTTCCAGTTAATCCATGAGAACCGGTCGCCAGGCTGGTAATCCCTGACTCCAATCGCTAATGACGTATCACGCTGTACCCGTTCTCTTGAGGCAGTCATCCCTTGATCAAAATGGTTTTCAAATGAGCGGTAAAGCAGCTCCGTATATGCTGGATACACGATGATTTTACTTTCATTCCTATGAACGATTTCTTTTTCGACTAAGCCAAGAATATCCCCAGTACGAACGAGAAGGCTATGAAAGAGATGCTCTCCGCGCGGCAGCTCATCAACGATATATTCATAGGAAAATTCCTTCCGAAAACCAGGCAAAATTAATACCTTCGCTTTCTCTTTCTGTTGAGAATACGTCAGGTTTTCATCCAATTGGTCCTCAATAAAAAAATAAAAGATCGGGAATTTTGAGTTTCTCTTCACATTGACAACTACCTTTAATGGTTCCCCTGCGTTGTAATCTGTTTTAGGTATATGGCGACTAATCTCCAACTCGTTCAAAGAATAGAATGATAAACCAATACAATAGAGGGCAAAGGGTAAAAAGCTATAAAATAAAAACCAACTTACAAATCCACCTTGAAACATTGCATAGGAAAAGGTCAGGATAATCAAAAATAGTAAGATAACAAACTTCCATACTTTTTTGAATGGATTCCATAATTTCTTCATGCTACTTCACTAGCCTTTGGACAGGAACAGGAATTCGTGCTATCACTCGATTTACAATTTCTTCTGCAGAAAGACCTTCAAACTTGGCCTCAGATTTCAAGATAATCCGGTGTGATAATACAAATGGTGCCAAATACTGAATATCATCAGGAAGCACATAATCACGGCCGTACATATATGCATAAGCTTGTGCCGCTTTCATCAACGCAATCGATCCCCTTGGACTTGCGCCAAGGTAAACTCCTCTAAAGCTCCTAGTCATACTGGTGATATCAACAATATATTGTTTAATCGTTTGGTCCACATATACTTCTTTAATATCTTGCTGCAGGGCTCTTAATCCTTCGAGGTCAATCACTGGATAAAGATCTTCAATAGGTGGCACCTTTTGTGCCCTATTTAGTACTTCTATCTCTTCATGAAGTTCTGGATAACCCATTTTCATTTTCAATAAAAACCGATCCAGCTGTGCTTCTGGCAGTGGATATGTACCTTCGTATTCAATTGGATTTTGTGTTGCCATGACAAAGAATGGCTTTTGCAGGCGATGCGTAACACCATCAATGGTTACACTTGCCTCCTCCATCCCTTCAAGAAGAGCGGACTGGGTTTTTGGAGATGTCCGGTTAATTTCATCGGCAAGGATAATGTTCCCCATCAACGGTCCTGGTCGAAATTCAAATTCCATTTCTTTTGGATTATATATCGATATTCCCGTTACATCTGATGGCAATAGGTCAGGTGTAAATTGAATTCTCCGGAAGTTTGCATTCACAGACTTGGCAAGAGCACGGACCATCATCGTCTTTCCGACACCTGGGACGTCTTCTAAGAGCACATGACCTTCAGCTAATAAGGCAACAAGACTCAGCTCTACGACATTTCTCTTGCCAATCATGACTTTTTCAATGCTTAAAAGGATTTTCTCTATCGTTGGGTTCATTTGATCACGGGTCACGTTACATCCTCCTCAGGGCTTTTCCGATTTATGACACATTATATCTTACTATTCTAGTTAATTCTGTAAAACTCCTGTAAAAAGATCACACAATATTCAAAAATAACAGGAAAGGCTCTTTTCTTAAAATTTGTTCCAAGGAGCAACAAAGTTTAAGAAAAGAGCCATTATGAAACTGGCACTTTATTAAAACGATCAAATCGTAATGGATTTGTTGGAATAACAGTGTCAGATATACCGCGAATTAATTCATCAATTAACTTTCCAGTAACTGTCGCTAAACTTATTCCATCACCTTCATGTCCGGCTGCTATGAAAAATCCGGGTATGCTATCAACTTCCGAAACGATTGGCAAATGATCAGCTGTCCATGGTCTGAAACCCGTATATGTACGAATCATCGTGAAATCATCTAGTTTCGGATAAAAACGTAGTGCTCTTCTTGCCATTGTGCGAACAACATTCATATCAATTCTGCCATCATACCCAACAAATTCACGACTACTACCAAGCAAGAAATTCTGACTTTCTGTTGGTTCAAATACCAACGCGACACCGTGCTTCTCTGTTACTGGATCCACGATGCGATCACGACCAAATTTATTCATTAAATAACCAAATTCCATGACATTTCGCATCATTACTGGCCTTTGCCTTGCACCAACGATGATATGGCCTTTTCTTGGGATAATCGGTATATCAAGATCAAGCATCTTACCTATAAAGGGTGCCCACACGCCCGCAGCATTGACGACCTTATTTGCCGTAAATGTAGCGTTTTTCGTTTCAATTGTAAATTTTTCTTTCTTTGTAATAGAAGTAACTTCCGACTGTTTATGTACTTTAAGTCCATATTGCTTCGCTTTATCGATAAGCGAGTAACAAAATAGATAAGGGTTTATAAGTGAGTCCGTTCTACACTCCAACCCCCCAGGAATATTATCCGCAAAATAGGGAGACTCCGCCCGAAGATCTGCCCGGTCTAGTAGTTTGAAATCCAACCCTGCAGCATTTTGTATGTCTACCCAATTTTTTGCTGCTTCCATTTCTGTATCATTCTCGCAAACTAGGAGACTGCCGAGTGCACGATATTCAAATCCTAAATCTAGTTCTTCATTCAAATCCACCGTAAGTTCCTGACTTTTCAAAGACATCAAACTATCAAATCCTGGATCCTTATCGACGATTGTAACGTTTCCATCACAACGGGACGAGGTGCCGCTCGCAATATCGTTTTTTTCAATTAACACACAATCGATACCAGATTTTGCAACATAATATGCAATGGCGCAACCGACAATGCCACCGCCAATAATGGCCACTTCCGTATGATTTTTCATCGACATTCCAAAATCCTCCTATAGCAATACTCGTGGTTTAATTTAAAAAGTGTCTTACTTGTAACTTTATTGAGCTTTTTGATACTCTTTAAAAGATTTTTGGATCCTTTCCCGGCCTTCAACAATATCAGGATGGAATTGAATCGATGCTGATTCACGTGTTAATTTTACATCATTCATTGCTTGTGCTATTTTAACTTTATTCTTCGCGATAGAGTAACCCGCAAGTGTTCCTTGCGCACGGGCGACTTTTGCACTTTCAATGCCTGTAATATTACCAGCGACGTATAATCCTTTAAGTGGTGTTTCCATTTGTTCATTATGAATCGGAATATGGCCGCCCAACTCTTCAACATACTGGAATGGACAACCGATTACAGCAGCAAGCTCTGCAAGTGGATACAGCCCTCCAGCTATACAAACAAAATCGACATCAATTATTTCTTCGCTGCCTGCAATCATTTCTCCATCAGAGGTAATATCGCACATTGTAATGGATTCTACTTTTTCTGTACCGTTTATTTGAACGATGGCTTTGCGAATATGGATAGGCATTCCCCACATTTTCACGCCACCTTTAGGATAAAATTTTACAGCCAAATTTCGTACCCAAGCTGCTTTGGCAAATTTACTTCCTAACCGAAGGAAAGTAGAAGGTGCCAAATGGGCAATGCGTACTAATCCATCCATTACATGTCTTGGATTGGCATGGTTTTTTGTGACAGGGTTAGAAATCGGCAGAGCCATACTATGCAGTTCAATTCCAGCAATTTGAAGTTCACGGGCAATTGCCGCAGACAATACGTTGACGCCAACGACTATCCCTTTATTCCCAACCCGAACACGGTGTACGTTTGTCATCACTTGTGCTGCACCAATAGACATCACACCTGGAAGTGTCCAGCCTGGAAGTGGGAGAGCTGTTTCCGCGGCGCCTGTTGCAAGCAATAGATTTGTCGTATTTAGAATGCCTATACTTGTATGTATACTATAGCCGTGTTCTACTTTTTCGATATGATGGGCAGAAACACCACATTTAATTTCTGCGTTTAGTTTTTCTGCCTTATCTATTAAATTTTGTGTTTCTTCCACTCCATTCCACCACTCGCCATTTGGTTCTTGGTGAAGTTGTCCGAGTAGTCTACCACCTGGCTTTGGAAATTCATCGATAACAATGACGTTTAAATCTGATTCACGGCATGCAATTGCGGCTGATAAACCAGCGGGGCCCGCACCTATTATTACGACATCATACATGCGTATCACCGACCTTTTTACCTTTGTTCTTTTGTTCAAATTCAGCATATGTACGTGGCCATTCCTCTGGTGTAGATTCAAATGGAGTTGCTTGTAATTTTCCACTTTCGATAGCCATATTGTCTTTAATAGATGTCATGCATGCACGAATACCCTGGACTTGATTGACTGTGACACGGCATTCAAAGCAATGACCAATATTACAGTAAATAGCCCGTGGTGCACCGGTTTCTTCATGAACACGCAGTTGCCTGACACCATTAGCGAGAAGTGCCGATGCAATCGTATCTCCTTCAAAACCTTCATATGTATTCCCGTCAAAAGTAAAAGTGACTGGGGTTTTGTCTGGTAGTTTCCCAAGAACAGGATGATCTACTATACGGTTTTTAATCACCTTATTTTACCTCCTAAAACAGCTAGTGGTACAGGTCTAACGGGTGGTTGGACTTTCATCGGTATGGCATGTCCTGCCTTTTCTCCCGTAATTGTTTCCAATATAGCATCGACTGCCGGCCTGCACGTACGCCCTCCACAATACCCCATACCAGCCCTTGTTCGTAATTTTACTTCACGGGCAGAGCAGTTATATGTGATTGCGGTATTATGAATGTCTTCTAAATATACTTCTTCACATCTACAGATAATTGTTTGATTCATAATCGGGGCTCCTCCTTTTATACAAGAAAAAGTGCGGTACTTTTTGTAAGTGCTTTCACCTTTCTTTAAATATTACTAATGTAGTAGTATTGGGTCAACTACTTTAGTTTTTTTAACTCGCAATTTTCTCAACATTATAGGGTTCTTACGCATTGGTTATGTTTTTATTTTCAGTTTATAGTTTCCTTGTCCAAGGTTGACCTACACTTCCATATCTTCCTTGGCATAACCTAGTATTGCTGACAGGAAAAGCGCAAGCGCCCTGGACAGTTGTTTTCCAGAAAAATTTATTGTCAAAATACTAGACTTGAATAAGAGCCGTCTAACAGTCCCCAAATTTAAAAGCCTTGGATTAGATGATCCAAGGCCTTCCTGATTTACACCTTTATTATTGTAAAAAACTTTGTTATAAGCCAAGGACCTTGTGTGAATCCCAGTGTTAATTGCCATGCACCTAAGCCATCTAATCCATATTCATGAATAAGTAACATTTTAGCACCCATGCTTCTTACATCTTCAAACCAAACTTCATGTGTTAATCCCTGTTGATCTTTATAATGAAAAAAAGGTGACTCAAATTCAGTTGAATACTGTATCGGTGATTGGTACCTCATGGCTGTTTCAATAGCAGCCTGATTTGAAATCGCTGGGGCAACTCTGCCTGGACTGTACGGAATGATCCAGTCATATCCATATAAGGGCATACCGATAATAATTTTTCGACGAGGAACATATTGTATCGCAAATTCAACGGTTCTTATTACTTCAGTAATGGGAGCAACAGGTCCTGGCTCACTTCCTGCATGGTGCCAGTCATAAGCCATGATAAACATAAAGTCCACAACTGAACCGATTCCTCCATAATCATATCCCTTAAGCCAAGGTATTTCTTCATTTGTTTTTGCAGGAAGCGCAATTGTTAGAGTGCGTCCTAATGGCTGCAAACGATCTCGTAATTCACGTAAAAAGCCCGTGAAAAGATCTCTATCTTCAGCCATAACACGCTCAAAGTCAATATTTACTCCTCCATACCCCCTATTGGTTACTAAATAGGAAATATTATTAACAAGGTTCGTTCTTGCAGCAGGATTGTTTAATACTTGATGAACAAGTTCGGGACTAAAACCTTTAGTTGTTAAGTTCGTGACAGTCACAAGAGGTCTAACCCGATAAGTCCAAGTTGTTTGAATAGCTGTCAAATCATTTAAGGTATTTGCAATATCGCCATTACTTGCAATGTGATATTCAAAAATGGATATGGATGTACTATAAGGGGCAAAATCACTAATTAACGCACGGTCCAACTCCGGACTTCGAACAACATAGAAGCTTAGTGTTGATGCATGATAATTCGATATATTAGGAATCGTAAGCCTCATACCTGGTTGTAGTGCAGCCGGATTAACAGCAGCATTGGCAGCTGTTAGTTGGTCTAAAGATAAGAAAGATTTTCTAGCAATCGCTGTAAATGTATCTCCAGGTTGAACAATGTACGTATATAAAGGAATGAGCAAGGCCTGACCTGGAACAATATTGGATTGCACTAAACCATTCACACGGCGAATCTCATCTATAGAAATTCCATACCTGCTGCTGATCGTAAATAAGGAATCACCAGCTTGAACCTCATGAAAAAACATATTTGTCCCTCCACTTAAGGGTCCAAAATTCACCCCTCACTCAGGTTTTTAGGCAGAATTGACTTTACCAGTATTTCCTTTTATTTTATGAACCATATTTTTATGTAGAACACAATGATGGCAGGATTTTTTACAAGATCCTCTTCCCAGAATAATATGCTTATTTAAAAAGGGTACAAAAAGGCTTAATTATGCCTCTTTGTACCCTTAGTAATATTCCTTCAATCGAATAAAACTATCTAATGAGTTGTTGACGGAATGCAATAATTTTATTATGCAAGGGAGGGTTTTTATTTTAAATGGATTGCGTTAGCAAAATGCTAGCAGCTATTCACAAAAGTAACATAATTCAACCATTTAAACGGTTCGAAAAAACGATATACTATGAGTAGTCCCAGCAAAATTCTCCTTTAACCCTTCTCTTTTCTTTTCCAAAAAACAATTCACAATGAAAGCAGGCTGATTGTATGAAGAGCAGCAACAATACGAAGGATATTTGTGACGAGAAAGAACCACAGATGAAAGTATTAATGAAACACTTTGAAACCCCAAAAGAACGTGAAGAGCTATTAAAAAATTTGCGAATATGTGCTGAATTTGAGATGAGGCACCGAGGACACTTTTTATTTTATGGGAAGGATTTTATTACCTATAAACTTGAACGCCCCTATGACAAAGACCGCAATGAGTTTCTACGTATTCTCTCAAACTTTATGACCACCGTTTTGGAAGATGACTGTCCACCCTCATGGAAAAAATGCAAGCGGCCGTTCTGGGAGGAACTGATTTTCACCCACTTTCCTCATGTTATGAGAATTACCCCCGATCAAAAACAAGTAGAAACCTTCCTTTCCCAATTAAGGATGTTTATTCAGTGGCTTGATAAGCGTGTTGGCACAACATGGTTCACAGTCGTTGATAAGTATTCAAAAGAGGCAATTTCCGACCTGAAAGTATGTGAGCAATTGTTGAATGCTATTTTTTTGAGAGACTTTCCACAACTCCATCAGAAAGACTTTAGCCCCGATCAACAAATCGAAATAGCTAACCAGAGTTTCAAGCAATGTACCAAAAGATGGGATAGCCTTTTTGAGGTTAAAAGTATCATTGACCAAATTACTGTATTAACAGAATTTAATACCAATATCACCTATTATGTAAAAGGCTTGCCCACCCATTTAATCGTTCCTGAACTTATTATGAGTGGCTGCATTGGCCGAAAAAGCGGAACCTTGCTTTGGGAGTGGTATCAAACCGAGGGAATCTATCCACAAAAGGGGAGGAAATACCTTAAACTGATTTGTTAAGGTATGAATAAAACCTTAGCACCCTTACCGTAAAATCAACAATGAATCATAACAGATCCAAAATTAATAAAAAATCATTGAACATCCTAAAGTAATCATACAAAACGATCCTTTTTAGATTAACCTGCTAGAGCCTAATTATTTTCTAAGTCCTCAGCCCTATTTTGTATATTGACAACAAAACAAAGCGCCAGGCACCATCAAACAATGAGGTGCCTGCCGCTTTATTTTGTCACTCGATCTTTCTCTACTTTCTCATCTTTCAGTCCGTTTTCAAAAAAACGCCTCACTTCTTCAAGTTGCATTCCCATGTTTTTAGCTTCGATGATTAACTCTACCCATTCCTCGTCAAGTTCCAACAGATCGACCGTGTTCGCCATTTTAATCTCCCTCGTCCCCAAATGAACTACTATTTGATTTCGTGTTTTGCAAGCCATATAAATAAATGTCCACTATTTCGTTTACTAGTTGTTGTGGACTTTTTTCATCTGTGAATAGCTTCGTAATGGTGAGCCGCTCAATAGCGCCGATGATACACTCTGCAACTGTTTGCATGTCCAGGTCTTGTCGAAAGTAGTTATCTTGTTGCTCCGCTAGTAGATTCTCGGTAATATGCATTACCATCAATTGCTTAATTTCCTTCGATTCGTCTGCTATGAAAAAGCCAATTCTCGTTAAGTGCCTATGTTCGTCAAAGAACTGAAAAATTGCACTTAGACCTCTACTTATTTTTGACGAAAGTATACTTTTATCCAGATTAGGTTCAAGTCTGCTTTCTTTCGTCAAATTAATTAAGTTGTTGCGGAATGTATGTATGAGCTCTTGAAAAATAGCTTCCTTACTGGGGAAGTAGAGGTAAAAACTCGGTTGCGTTAGACCAGCCCTTTTGACTATGTTGCTAACCTTGGTTTGATGAAATCCATGTTCTGCGAATTCTTCTGCAGCAATCACAAGGATTGCCTCTTTGCTTTTAATCCCGATGGACCCTTTCTGTCTGCCTCGTCGTTGTCCCATTATGCCGCCTCTTGTCTCTATGAAGTTATATTACTCATGAGTATTATCCTAGAGAAACATTACCACGTCAAGTACTTTACTACCATTTATTCACAAAATTTGAAAAAGTTATTTTATTTACCAAATCCTCCTTTGAAGCCAAATAAAAAGTACCATGCACCCTCCAAAAAGTGGATGGTACCTGGCACCTGGAATTTAAGAACCATTATTACTAGATCTTCTTTTCGACAAAATCCTCTGTACTAATGAGGATTAAACACAGTTTTGACAGGATTTAAAGTAATTCTAATCAATCGTTTGATTAACGTAAATTCATTCAATTAATCGTTTGATTAAATTACGGGTAAACCCTTTTATCAAACGAACTTTTGCCTGTTTTCAAGAGAATTAATTGTCGTATAAAATCCCTGCTTGTTAGGAATTATCTTCAAAACTGACAATAGAAACTAAAAAAATACATATTCTGATAATTTCAAACAAGGTGTTATACCAACTAATCGTTTGATTAAAAATGCTGTAAACTCTTTTGAATCGAGCTTTTATCTGTTTTCTAGAAAAGTTTATTGTCGAAGAAGACTCGAGCCATTGGGACACTTTCCACAACTCCATCAGAAAGGGTTTAGCCCCGAGCAACAGATTGAAATAGCTAACCAGAGTTTCAAGCAATGTACGAAAAGATGGGATAGCCTTTTTGAGGTTAAAAGTATCATTGACCAAATTACTGTATTAAAAGAATTTAATACCAATATCACCTATTATGTAAAAGGCTTGCCCACCCATTTAATCGTTCCTGAACTTATTATGAGTGGCTGCATTGGCCGAAAAAGCGGAACCATGCTTTGGGAGTGGTATCAAACCGAAGGAATCTATCCACAAAAGGGGAGGAAATACTTAAACTGAATAGTTAAGATATTATTAATAAATACTCATAATTTGTATATATTTCCCGGGAATTGTTGAAATTTGAAAAATAATGATTTCTTTCACCGAAGGGGTCGAGGGGTAGATTTTCAAATGTATCCGGTATCGCAATTCCCTTGGTTACTTCTAATCCTTCTTTTTGTTGATACACAAGTTCTTTAGCTGTATCATCTAAGTTCTTGTCCATATCGGGTAACGATATGCGCTCTAATGTCGGATTGAACAAAGCTATTAATAGCAAGGTATATCGCCCTGCGATACGAATCAAAAAAAGAGCTGATCCCCCAGCCCCCTTCTTGAGGAACACTATTAAGCATGAGAACCTTAAACAGGCACCTTACCTTATTTACGAAACATGGAGAAAATCCCTCCCCATTTTCCTTTAGGTTTTTGTATCGCTTCTTCTAAACGTTTATTAAAATCATTTTGTGAACTCCATTCTTTTGTCTGTTCGTCCCGTAAATTTTGTATCTCTTTTTGTAAGAGTTCACTCTTTTTCTTTTCTTGTTGCAGCAATGTTTCGTAATGGATATTTTGTTGTTCAGATAATTTTTCAATTTTAGCACTAGTTTTTTGCGCTGAATTTCCAATACTAGAACTTATAACATGATGATCTTGCTGGAGTCGAGAAACCTTTGTTTTAAGCTCTGACATATCGCTTTTCAGTTGGACGTTCATTTCACGTGTGGCTGCGAGTTCATTGACTAAAAACGTAAAGAACTCTTTTAATTGATTCGGGTCATACGGTAAATTTTCATATGTATCGGTTATCGCAATCTCTATTTCATTGGGTTCTTCTAATCTTTCTTTTTGTTGATCCACAAGGTCTTTAGCTGTATCGTCTAGAGGCTTGGATGTATCGCGTAGCGCTATAAGCGCTCCGATGTCAGATTGAACAAAGATACGTCGATCGCCATCTTTCAAGAATACATATCCATTCCTCTCTAAGATTTGGCCATACTTTCGAACAGTAGGGGTTGCAATCCCTACTTCTTCTGCCACTTCCTTGGAAGAAAAAGCTCGTTCATTCGGTTGTATATCACGTCGCATAGCGGCCCCCCCTTTTTCTATTAAATATGACTGTTTTTAGATTTATTTTCAAGTTATATCGCCATGCGATACGAAGTAATGATTGCTTCATTTGCAAAAAAGCTTCCCACAAGTTTAAAACCTGTGGGAAGCTTCAATTGTATCCTTTATTACCGAGTAAGTGAAGTAATATAAAAAGTAATCAGCTCTATTGACTGATTTCATCAATATTTAATAAATGACCTTCCAATTTTGATTTACGGTTGCTTTTACTACTTTTCTATCAAGTATATAGTTTGCTATGATTTCTGAAATATCTGTTGGGATATCTTTAATAACCTGCTTGTTTTTATACATGAAATAATTACCGCCGCCTCCAGAGCGATAGTTATTCATGACGACATCATATTCTTTTTCAGGTTCAACGGGTTTCCCTTTGTACTCCAGCTTTACAATTCGTTCGCCACTAGACTTTGAGATATCGATCAAATAATCAATGCCCTCCCACATATCATAATTATAATGTTGCGGTTTTGGGGTAATAAATGAAGGATTCACTTTTATTTCCTTACCGTCATATTGTTCAAAATAAGAGGCTGACTGCTCCAATGCCTCTTTCATATCTTGTCCCGTAATCCGAATTACCTTTAAGGTATTCGGATAGATATAGTTTGAAACAACGGCTCTCATTGTTACATTCTCTGGAAACCCAAGTGATATGCTATCAAATAAAGCTGAATTAGAAATATCAACCCCAGCGACCTCCATTTGGACACGATTGATAAATTCAATTAAGGTATTATCCTTTGTTCTAATTTCCATTGGGTCATGAAAGATCATATTTCCTTCGATTTTTCCAATCGGTTGATCTAACCATTCCTGTGTAATGTCTTCGTACATCTTCACTTTTTGTAGTAAGCTGATATCTTCTTCGACAGCAGTTACGGATAGCAATTCAGAGTACTTTTCCACACATTTCCAGCCAACCTCATCCTTTTCTAGCTGTAAAGTTACTTTTCCTAAGGTACTCCCATCTTTTCCAGGCTGAACAACGATCACGCCATTAATCCTATTTCCAGCAATTTGACGATGCTGGTGACCAGTTAATAGCACGTCAATACCTTCTACTTCCATGCAAATTTGGTATCCTTGATTTTCACCTGTCAATGTTTCAGTTGGCTCTCCCGTTTCTAAATCTCGTTCAAACCCTCCATGGTAGGAAACCACGACAATATCTACTTTTTCATCATCCTTTAATATCTTAACCCACTTTTTGGCCGTTAAAATAGCATCCTCAAACCTCAAACCTTCAATATGCTGTGGCTGTTCCCAGTTAGGTATATAATGGGTTGTTAAACCAAGAATGCCTACTTTTATGTCCTCTACCTTTTTTACTATATAAGGTTTTCCAAAATAGGGTTCACCCGTTTCTTTACTAACAATATTAGCCGACAGCCAAGGGAAATTAGATTCATTTACAGTGGAAGCTAGGATGCCTTTACCATAGTTGAATTCATGGTTTCCAAAAACAGCCGCATCATATTTCAATTCATTTGCTAAAACAATCATTGGATTGGGGCGATTGCATTGAATTTTGGCATAATGATAGGTTAAAGGAGTTCCTTGAATTAGATCACCATTGTCAATCAATAATAAATGTGGGTTTTTTACTCTCTCCTTTTTGATTAAAGAAGCGATTTTACCTAAACCAACATCGGATGATTGATTACTACCATAGTTAATCGGGAAAACACTGCCATGAACATCACTTGTTTCAAGGATGACCAGATCCATTTTTTCCATTAGTGAACTCCTCTCCTTAATTTGCAGTTATTTGATGATGTTTTAAAACATAATCTACACCATAATCCACTAGCAATTGAATTCCAGATTTAGGTTTTAACCTTTCTGGATTAAAGCTGTGTAATGGAATTAAGATTTTGGGATCGATTCGATCTACAATATATTTTAAATGTGAAGGAATAGCATGTCCCCCTGCACCAATATATGCATAGTCGACTTTCAATTTCGTTAAGATGTTTTTTAGATTTTCAAAAGCGGGATCAAAGTCTCCCAAAGGCACACCGTTTGAATGGATGTATATCCCCTCACCAACATTTAAATCAAATAACTCGAGGACATTTCCATACGTATTTTGCACATAATATTCACCAGGATTGTTATTAATCATTTCTGCACGAATGGTGTCATGCTTATTGAACAAGTTCAATTTCCATTCTGGTAATGTCCCTGCTTGTTCTTCAAATATAGTTTCAATAGACTTATAAACTAGAAAGTCATGCTCATCTGTTAACTTGTCTAGTAAATAAGCGGTTTCTGGTTCAAAAACAGCTTTCCTAGAAGAGTCTTGTGCTGCTCTTATTATTCCAGTTAATCTATCAATATTACGATGATAAACGTTAAATATTCCTAACCCTCTTGTCACTTTTAACCTGTCACTCATTTTTTCAGGAATATTTCCTTCTGTTATCATCCCCTCTGGAATGACATGATTCCCAATAATTGCATCTCGCATTTCTTCCACACTGCCCAATGTGGTTCCTTCCATGATAAGGGCATCTAAACCAAGCCGATTTACTTCATTAATAAAATGGTCTATTTGTTCTGGGTGCTTCCCATGCATCCTGAGGTCTCCCGTATAAAGAATGACTCCATCTGGTGTTTGGATATGGTAAGCACAAGCCCCCAGAATATCATGGTCAACCTGTATAGGAGTAATATTAATTTCTCCTATTGAGAAAGATACACCATAGTCACAGAATTGATAGTCACGGTTACCCGGAACTCCTTCCCCTATGACTTCTAATGCTTGATAAAGTTCATGGCTTTCTTTCGTGACATAAACAGGAATAGAAGGAGCAATTAATCCCATTGCACCTATATGATCAAGATGTAAATGAGAAATGATGACTGCTGTTTCTTGAGCATATTCTTCCGCAGGGATTAGCTCCCTCTGGTAGGAACCTAGACTCTCGGCTGCGTATAAGCCATCAATAGGTGGAATCAAATTTAGTCTGAGGTTATCACGGACCATCCCCTGAGACCGCCTGTTAATTTGCCCATCGAAAATATTCGTTGCCGGATCATACGAAAGACCAAAGTCAAAAATAACACGGGAATTTTTGTATTCTACAGAAACAACTGTTCCACCAATCGTTTTTAAGCCGCCCCAAAATCGTATATTGGTATGATGTAAATCTTTTGCCATTTAATTTTTCACCTCGTAAAGTATTTTCAACGATTGAACTGTCTATTTGAAAGAAGAAGGGAACCATTGACTGGCCCCCCATTTCTTCCTTTTTCTATTTATTTACTAGCCTTGTCTAAAGCATCTTGCGTATTCTTAGCTGCATCTTGGAGTCCTTGATCAACTGATTTTTTCCCAACTAATACTGCTTGAATTTCAGTAGAATACGCTGATTTCATTGCAAATGCACCGTCAAGATGCGGGAAGAAGTAACCAGCATCAAATTGTTTTTCTGCTGCAGCGTATTTTGGATTCTCTTCAATATATTTTAACCATACAGAGTCATTTAAAGCTGATTCACGAACTGGTACATATCCAGTGTTTTGAGCCCAAAAAATAGTCTGATCTTTACTAGAAAGAAATTTCATAAACTCCCATGCTGCCAGTTTCTGTTGATCGTCTGCTGAATTGAAAGTCACTAAATTTGTACCTTGGAATTGTGTAGATGCTTTCTCGCCTGCAGGAAGTGGAGCAGTTGCCCAATTAATTTTATCTTTCGCTCCAGCTTCTACGAAAGAGATTCCTGCTGATGATCCGATATACATAGCTACATCACCACGGCTAAATGGATCAGACATATAGTTATCTTCACCAGCTAGTCTTGCAATCTTTTTATTGTTAACCATATCATTTAAGAAAGTAAGTGCCTTTTTACCCTCTTCTGAATCAAAGGTTACCTTTTTGCTGTCAACATCTACAAATTGGCCGCCCGCTTGTTGAACCCAAGTTGGGAAATTGAGACCAATTGCATTTTCAAAGCCCATCCCAATTACATTTCCTTTTGTTAATGTTTGAGCGGCATTTTCAAGTTCTTCCCAAGTGGTTGGAGCTTTTAAATTATTTTCATTGAACATATCTGTATTATAGTAAAGAACTTCTGTACTTTTGTTAAATGGAACACCATAGAATTTATTATTCCAAGTATTCTCGTCACGGAATACTTTTACAATGTCATTAAGTTCAGAATCAGACCAACCTACTGTCTTATTTTGAATATATGGGGTTAGATCCGTGATTAAATCATTATTAATATATTCTTGCATCCAATCTTCATAAGCTTGTGCCATTACAGGTGAAGTATGTGATTTAGCTGCGGCCATTAACTTTTTGTTTAAATCATCATATGTTCCTTGATTGACTAGTTTAACCGTGATGTTTGATTGTGAATCATTAAATTTCTGTGTCATCGTTTGTAACGTCTTCTCTAAGTTACCGGTCATAGCATGCCAAAATTCAATGGTTACAGGCTTATCAATTTTCGTTGGGATATCTGCTGTTTTTTGCACCTCAGGACTAGATGGTTTTGTTGCTGTTGTACATGCAGCAAGACTAATAGCCAACAAACAAACGAATAAAACGTGTACGATTTTTTTCATGGTGTCTAACCTCCAATTTTTTTATTAAAAAATGATATTAGCGTTTTATTTGAACAGGATCACTTAGTGACATTCACCCCCCTTCAATAATTTTTGACTTAACCTTTAATTCCCGCTCTAGCAACACCTTCAATGATATATTTTTGTAAAACGATATACAGAATAATCATTGGTAAGATAATCATCGATGACGCTGCCATTAACAATTCATATTTCGTACCGGTATCTGTACTAAATGCGATTAATCCCACTGGTAAAGTTCGCATATTTTCAGAACTAGTTACGATTAATGGCCACATAAAAGCGTTCCAGCTGCCGATCGCTTTTAGTATGGCAATCGTTATTAATGCTGGTTTTGCAAGTGGAACCATGACAGACCAAAGAAAACGAAAATCACTGCAGCCATCGATTTTTGCAGCAAAAGAAAGTTCCTTTGGAATCGAAAGGAAGAATTGGCGCAATAAAAAGATGGAAAAAACACTTGCTAACCAGGGAACGATTAATGCCTGGTAATGATCAATCCATCCTAAATTCGATAAGGTGACAAAATTAGGAATCAATAGGACTTCACCAGGGACCATCATAGTTCCAAGCAAAATAGAAAAAATAATATCGCGGCCATAAAAATTAATTCTTGAAAATGCATAGGCAGCGAGAATAGTAGTGATTAGCTCACCTATAGTACTAGCGACTAGAACAATCACACTATTAACCGAATACGTAGCAAAAGGAGCTGAGAACCACGCTTTTATATAATTGCCCCATTGAATATCAGAAGGAATCCACTTTGGAGGCATAATCATCACTTCGTTTGCTGCTTTTAAGGAAGTACTTAACATCCATATAAAAGGCAAGAGCATCAATAGGCTGCCTAGGATTAACAAAAGATAAATAAAACCTTTAGAAAGTGCTTCTTTTTGCAATTTTCTCCCCCCCTTGTGTTAATAATTTACCTTCTTCTTCCCAACATAGAGTTGAATCAGCGTAAAAATAAAAATAATAAATAACAAGACATAGGCCGCTGCTGAGGCAACCCCAAAGTTCCATTCTCCGTAAAACTTATTATAAATATAGTAAACTATCGTCTCTGCACTTCCTGCAGGTCCTGGTTGTCCACCAAAGAGAGCAAAGACTTCATCAAACACCTTAAAGGAGTTGATAATAGAAACAATCGAAATAAAAAATGTCGTCGACGAAAGTAATGGGACTGTAATATTCTTAAATCGTTCCCAAGCCCCTGCACCATCGATTCTAGCGGCTAAATAGTATTGCTTATCAATATTTTGTAATCCTGATAAAAAAATAATGATATTGTAGCCAAGACCTTTCCACACCGCTAAAATAATAAGGGAAGGCATGGCCCAATCAGGGTCCGATAACCATTTAATCGGTGATATCCCCAAAAAACCAAGAGCATAATTCAGCACCCCATATTGGCTGTGGAAAATCCAGCGCCAGACAATTGATACTGCCACAACAGATGTAACAAACGGGATGAAGTAAATGGTACGAAACAACCCGCGAAACTTTATCTTTTGATTTAAGAATGTAGCAATGACCAATGAAATGATAATAGAAAGCGGAACAACACCGATGACAAAAATCATTGTATTTTGTAACGACTTCCAAAATTCAGGATCCTGGAATATAAATGTATAGTTATCCAACCCTCTTGCAAAAACAAGGTCTTTAAAATAGTCATAATCCGTATAAAAACTCATAAAAAAGGACTTTATAATAGGATAAAAACTAAAAGTTCCAATGATTAACAATGCAGGAATAAGATAAAGAATCGCCTTGATTGTTTTTTTCATTGTTGGTTTATCATTCAAAATAAGTACCTCCTATCCTTTTAATGCAGCAAGTTTTCTCCATTGCTCCTATCAAATAAATGAGTTCGTCCAGGACGAATAGCTAATTTCACCCTATCTCCACGATTGACCTTTACATCTGGAGAAACAATGGCACGCAGGTTTGTTTGTCCCAATCTTGCATACAATAAATTATCTCTTCCAATTCGCTCAACCATCATGACCTCCACCGTGATCCCAGCTTTTGCTAAATCCGATTCAATGTAAAAGTCTTCTGGTCTAACACCAAGCTCAAATTCCCCATTAATATCTACATGGTTTTTTACAACTGATTCTAATCGATAGGTATCCTCAATATCGGATAAAACGATCGTTTGCAAGTCATTGCGGAGTTTAACCGATAGTATATTGATAGGCGGATTCCCCATAAATTGAGCGACAAACAGATTTTCAGGATAGTCATACATATCTTGCGGAGGACTAAATTGCTGTCCTTTTCCATCCTTCATTAATAAAACTTTATCTGAAATACTCATGGCTTCTTCTTGATCATGAGTAACAAAAATGGTTGTAATTCCAACTTCTTGCTGAATACGTCTAATTTCTTCTCTCATTTCTAAACGTAGTCTGGCATCTAAATTGGACAATGGCTCATCTAACAAGAGGAGTTTTGGCTTTTTAACCAAAGCTCGAGCAATTGCTACACGTTGCTGCTGTCCACCTGATAATTGACTTGGCTTACGATCTAATAAGTGATCTATTTGAACGAGAGCGGCCATTTCTCTAGCTCTGTCTTCTGCTTCCTTTTTTGGTACTTTCGCCATTTTTAACGGAAACATGATATTCTTAAGAACAGTCAAATGAGGATATAAGGCGTAGTTTTGAAACACCATTCCAATTTCACGGTTTTCTGGTTCCACTTTATTTACGAGACGTTCACCAAAATATAGTTCACCTTCGGTTGGTTGATAAAGGCCTGCTAACATAAATAAAGTAGTACTTTTTCCACATCCGCTTGGCCCTAATAAAGATACAAGAGTACCTTCTTCTATCGTCACATTTAAACGATCAACAGCGGTAACATTATCAAATCTCATGGTGATATCTCTTAGCTGTATTTTCAACAGGATTCCTCCTCGTGATTAGGTTTGTTTACTCCCTAATAGTACCGAAGATTTATTAAGTATTTGTGAATTTAATGTTCAGTTTAAATGAATACTATGATATAATAAAATCTTGACCGTCTACCCAAAATTAAAAAACATGATAAATGGTTGGTCTGTTTTTAATATTTAGGTTGTTATTTCCTTGCACGAAGTACCCCAACTGAACCAATCAAATCTACAAAAGACCATGTTTTCCCACCTCACACATTCATTCCTTACCCCATACATATAAGTTATTTCTTGGTGTTTCACTCGAACAAATCATGGCTTCACGTCACGCAAGAAATAAAAAAAGAGGCTTCCCATAAGTTCAGTGAACTTATGAGAAGCCTCTATTATTGTTTTATTATAAAAGGGATTCCGCACCGTCAATGTAGATTTCGCTCCCGGTTATGTGGTCTTAGAAAATTTATCTACCTTTTTCCTTTGTCATAAATTTCACCTAATGCTCTCGGAGCGCGATTTGATTTAGAGAAAAAGATTAATAACAATAACGTTAATACATACGGTAAAATCATGAATAAATCGGTGAAACTACTTGGTAATGCCATGGATTGAGAAATATAAGCTCCCCCAGATTTTGCAAAACCAAATAAAAGACAAGCAGCTAACGTAGGGAGAATTCTCCAATTACCGAAAATTAAAGCAGCAATGGCTAAGAATCCATATCCCATATAAATATTTGAAGAAAAGTTAGCTGAAATGGAATAGGCAAAACACATGCCGCCTAGGCCTGATAATAGACCCGATATTAACACCGCAGAAAATCTAATTTTCGCTACATTTACACCTGCTGCATCTACCGAGTGAGGATTTTCCCCGCTCGCTCTTAAGCGCATGCCAAACTTTGTTTTATATAAAAGATACCAAGCAAAAAAGGCAATCACGATGATAATCACTTCAAACGGATAAACATTCGTAAAGACAGCACCAATCACTGGTATATTGGCTAAACCTTCAATCGTAAACCGCTCCGATACTCCCAATCGAAACTTGTCCGAAGCCGCTCCAAATACAAGTGCATTTATTTGTGTCGTTAAGAAAGTCGTCAGGGCCAATGCTAAAATATTAATTACAACACCACTGATCACTTGATCTGCCTTAAACTTTATACTTAGTACAGCATGAATAATGGAAAAACCCATCCCGCCAATCATCGCAAATAGCAACGCCACGTAAAATAGATTTTGAATATCTGTGCCAGAAGCATTTGCGATTAAAACAGCTGACATCGCTCCGATGAAGGCACCAAACCCTTGAAATCCTTCAAGTGCTAAATTGGTAATTCCACTCTTTTCACTATATATACCGCCTATTGCGATAATAAAAAGAGGCAGAGCAAAGGATAATCCATCAATAATTATAGTATCCATTATGATTCACTCTCCTTTTGATCCACTTCTTTTTCCTTCAAGCGGCTGACTTTATGTTTCAAGTATGCACCACAGGCACTAAACAATAGGATTAACCCGATAATAACAGAAGAAATTTCTTGTCTAATTCCAGCCTGTGAACTCATATACGTACTTCCCTGATCAATAATCGATATTAAAAATGATGAAAAAATAACACCAATAGGATGAGAGTTTCCTAATAGTGATACAGCAATGGAGTCAAAACCGATACTTGATAATACCTTGGGTTGGATGGAAGAAAAATAACCTAAATAATAAGTGACACCAGCAAGACCAGCCAAACCTCCTGAAATAACCATGGCTAAGACGGTATTTCTTCCGACATTAATTCCTGCATATTTTGCTGCATTGCGGTTGTTCCCTACTGCTTTAATCTCAAAACCAACCACTGTTTTATCCATGACAAACTTAATTAAAATAGCGATGATGATGGCTAAAATAAAACCCAATGGAATATTCATTTTCAAGTTGGCTATTTCGACATTTACTAACGTTAATCTTGCTGCTTCTGAAATATATTTGGATTGTCTTGAAACAGGATCAATATAATACATTTGAATAAAAAAGCTTATGACATATTGTGCAATATAATTTAACATAATCGTTGATACTACTTCATTAATGTTAAATTTATATTTTAGCCACCCTACTAATCCTCCCATTAATCCTCCAGCGACCATTCCGATTAACAACACAAGCGGCTTTGCCATCACGGCATCTAAACCACTGTAACCAACGATAATCGTCGCTAAAAAGCCAGAGACGAGCATTTGACCGGAAACCCCAATATTAAATAGACCTGCTCTAAAGGCAACAGCAACTGCCAAGCTTGCAAACACAAGCGGCGTCATGGCGTTTAGCAAACTCAAAAAATCAGTCAACATGCTCTTATAGCCAGCATAAGAAGGCTTGGGCAAAATTCCTGCCCCTTGAAATAAGTTGTAAAATGCCTGTAAGGGATTTTTGCCAATTATAAGAATAACAATAGCCGCAGCAATAAAGCTTACGATTATGGAGACAAATGGAATGGAGATAGGCTGCCATTTCTCATTACTTATTGGTTGAATAAGACTGTAACTTAAGCTTTTTTTCTTTTTATCTTTACTCATGCTTTGCCCCCATCATATATTCGCCTACTTCATTCGTCGTTAATGATTCACTACTAGCGATTTTTTGAAGTTGGCCATTATATATAACTCCAATGGTATCCGCTACATTCATAATTTCATCTAACTCCAATGAAACAAGTAAGATCGCTTTTCCTTGATCCCGTTGTTCAATCATCATTTTATGAATATTTTCAATCGCACCAATATCTACTCCTCGTGTTGGCTGAACGAAAATCATGAGCGGTGATTGTAATTCGATTTCGCGAGCAATAATTGCTTTTTGCTGGTTACCGCCACTCATCGAACGAACTTGTGTCTTAATGCCTTGTCCACTTCTAATATCATATTTATCAATCAGCTTACTGCCAAATTGCTCAAATTCCTCTTTACTTAAAATTCCTTTACTAGCAAACGGCTCCCTATAGTACTGCTTCAAGGCTAAATTTGTTGATAAATCAAAATCCAATACGAGTCCAAAACTTTGTCGATCTTCAGGTATATACGATATTCCAGCTTCTGTTCTGTTTCTTATATTTTCATTCGTAATGTCCCTACCTTGGAGGAATATTTTCCCGCCACTAACCTTTGTTAATCCAGCAATGGCATCTGCTATTTCAACTTGGCCATTATCTGCAACTCCAGCAATGGCAAATATTTCGCCACTATGGATGGTAAAGGATACATCTTTAACTACTTCAAACCCATCATCATTTTTTACGGTTAGATGCTCTACCTTCAATACTTCCTCTTTCATTACAGCAGGGGCTTTATCAGATTCGAAGTTTACTTCTCTTCCGACCATGAGCTGGGCCATTTGCTTGGTAGATGTTTCCTTTACATCCAACACATCAACTAATTTCCCTTTGGTCAATACAGCACATCGATCGGCCACTTTCTTAATTTCTTCTAGCTTATGTGTTATTAAGATAATCGTTTTTCCACCGTTTCGCAGCCCTTCGATAATACCAAGTAAGAATTCAATTTCTTGTGGTGTTAAGACTGCCGTTGGTTCATCAAAAATAAGGATTTCCGCTTCACGATAAAGTACCTTTAAAATTTCCACCCGTTGCTGCATGGAAACAGTAAGATCCGCTATTTTTTTCGTAGGATCCACTTCTAAGCCAAAGTTTTTAGACAGTTCTTCAATTTTACGATTAGCATTTCGAATATCTACGTATGGAAAGAGACCTGCGAATTTTTTCATAGGCTCTACGCCTAAGATAATATTTTCAGTAATCGTATAATCTGAGACAAGCTTGAAATGCTGGTGGACCATTCCTATGTTAAGCTTTGCCGCATGATTGGGTGAGCTAATTTGAACTTTCTCACCCCGAATATAAATTTCTCCTTCGTCTGGTTCGTACATGCCATCTAGAATACTCATTAGAGTTGATTTACCCGCACCATTTTCTCCTAGCAAGGCAAAAATTTCTCCTTTTTTAATACGAATGGATACATCATCGTTTGCCACTATTCCAGGAAATCGCTTGGTTATATGTTTCATTTCTACAATATAATCAGACATCATCCGTCTCCTTATCAGGAAAAATAATTTAAAAGAAGTTCATCATTCCCCGGTTGTTCTTAAGGTAGGAAATGATAAACTTCTAATCATTCAGTTCATGATTGTGTTTCTAGTTAATGTTACAACCCAGGAAACTTTTCTGGAGTATGGCCATTAAAATTAGATGCAGGCACAATTTTTCCTTCTTTAACTAATTGATATGTTTCATTAAGCTTGTTCAATGTATCCTCTGATAATTGATGACGGCCTTCTTCTTTTATAAAACCGGTTGAATCTGTATCTGCATAAAGGACGACATTTCCACCTTTAAAGCTTCCATCAACAACAGAATTTAATGCCTTTTCAATATTCATACCCATGAATTTTACTCCAGATGTTAATACGATATTTTCTGAACCATTAACACCTTCATCGAATTGGTCAACATCCACACCAATTACCTTTACGTCACCTTTAGCTTCTTTAACTGCTGTGAATACACCATTGCCAGTACCACCCGCTGCAACAAAGATGATATCTACACCTTGTTTAATTAACGCATTTCCGATTACTTTTCCAGTTGCTTCATCTGCAAAAGATCCTGCATAGTTACCGCCAACATCAGCACCTTCTACATCAATCCCTGCATAACCTGATAATTCAACAAGTTCAATATTCTTCCCGAAAACCTTATTAGCATAATTTACACCCGATTCAAATCCAAATTGATAATTTACATTTGAAGGATAAGCTATACCATTTACAACCGCTACTTTATTTGATTTTGTTTCAAGTGCTGCAGCCATTCCTGCAAAAAAGCCACTTTCTTGTTCAGCAAAATTCATGGCATATATATTATCAAATTTTTTCTGGTCACCTACAGGTGCTGGCTCAGAGTCGTTTAAAATAAATATTTTATCAGGGTTTTCTACAGCAATACTAGAAACTCCAGCAAATTGGAACCCAGGTGTTACAATCACATCGTAATCTGCCACAATATCAGCAACAGCTTGTACAGCCGCAGCAGGTTCACCAGTTTCTTCTTTAACAGCCTTTACTGTCGCTGTTGGATGCTTTTCAATAAAGCTCAAAATACCGTTATAGTTATCTTCATTAAAGTTGCCATCATCAACGCCTGAAGGGCTGGTTACAATAGCAATTTTTAATCCGTCTTTACCTGCTCCAGCCTTAGCTTCTTTTTCATTAGCTGAGTCAGTCCCGCACGCTGCCATAACAGCAGTCATTAAAGCAATGAATAATACCATTACTATTTTCTTTGTACTTTTTTTCATTGAAAATATCCTCCTCTGTAAATCATGTTGAATTGTCGTATGTGTAAAAATTAAAAAAAGCACCGAGTTACACCGGTGCTTGACTTCAGGAAGGTAAATAATGGAATAACAAATAAGTTTATCCATTTTTATATACACAACCTCGTAGTCAAGCTATTAATGGTAGCTTGGTAGAAACTTTAGGGCCATATCCCCAATATTATACGAGAATAATATTTAATTTTTACTAACTCATAGTAACATCAGAAATTCACACTGTCAACAAAACACGTATATTTATTAAAAAACAACATTTAATATACGTGTTTTGAGCGATTAGTTTGGACTAGGAGATGAACCACAAGCATTCGTTTCAATAAATCCTATCTTTGCTATCTGTTATGAATGAGGATACTTCTCCTTAGTTGGGTGTATGGTTTTGAATATAAGGTTTTCATTGCCTACACAGATTTCCTTTTAATTTCATAAAATAAAACTACTAAACTTAAAGGGAACGAAAAATATGAATAAACAGGTTCAAATAAAAAATGAAGAACTATGCTTAAAAGTGCCAAAGGTATTTGACTGGGTAACAAGGGAGTCAAAATTTCAAGTTTGTCTAAATCTTGGAAAACCTTTTGTGGCAACAGATCAACTCTGTGGAAATTTCATGTTAGAATGTTCTTCAAATATTAATAGGCTATGGCATACTGATATTGTTAACGTTTCAGGTACTATTTCCATTTTTTTAGAACAAGGATGTAGTAAATCTGTAGATATATTCGTAAATGGAAGCTTTGCATTTTCGGTTGGTGAAGGGGAAACAAGGTCGCGTACTGTGGATTCCCTACGATCCTTGGAAGTGAGATGTGGTAATGGAACAGGTTTTTGTATAGGTAGATACTGTCTAAACATTCATTATCAATTCAAAGAAATTTGTATACCAAATCAAAAAAGCATCATAGAATGCCATCTAACAGAAATTGAGTGCATGGAAGTCCCTCAAGAAAACGGAAGACGCAAAGAAACTATTTCTTCTCTAAATGGTGTCATTGTTACCCTTCAAGAAGTTATATTATTGAAAAAAGGCTATATCTCAATCGAATTCAAAGAAAACGGAAAATTATGCAAGCAAGTAATACCCTTTGAGTTTATTGAAACGGTGTTATTATGCGCTCCAAATGGTACAAGGATAGAATGTGAAATCACTGCTTTCCGATGTTTTCCCATTGTACGGACACAAGGAAATTGCACCTGTATAGAAATTTTTGTTACTATTTGTCAAAGTATCGAAAGCATTGCGGATGTAATAATCACTTTCGATGGGACGATTTGTTCACCTCGTGAAGATCTAAATTTAACTTGTGAATAGCAGGTGCCTATTTTTATAAAAACTAAATCTCAAATCAAAAAAACACTTCATCCTTTTGATATAAAGAAAGAAGTGTTTTTGCGTTTTTAATATTTCAAACTGTTTGTTGACACTAACTGTTAATTGAATATCTACTGAATGTAAAACTGTTTAAGATCAGGTAACCTTTATGTGCTTTTTTAATTAGGTAATCAAGGATTATTTTCTCTCTTTTCTTTCATGCAAAAACATCACGCTTGAAAGTGTAAATATAGACAATATTTACCAAAGGCTTCTGGTGTATCAATTGAAACTGAAGCGATATCACTTAAAGTTGCTGAAATGGTATTCCCCTCTGGTACTATCAACGGGGTTGATCCTCCACCTGTATGGTGTACAGTAGCTGTAATAGTGGGAAGAACTCCTTGATTATAAAAAATACTTATCGTTCCAAACGGAAAAATGGTTCCATTCGTATCAAAAATAGTCAAGGGAGTAAGGGTTGGATGGTTTGTAATAAAATTTCCACAAATATCGTCTGTCACAAAAGAAGAATCTGGACAACAATCACCACAATTCATACTTATTTATCACCACCTATTTTGATTCAGAATATTATATGATTGGGACAAATTTGTTGTCCTAACATAGTTACATGTTTTTTGCTCTGACTTGCAAACTTAATTCTTTTTCGACTAAGGTTTGAAGACGAATCTGAGGCATTATCAAAAACTGCTGACCAGTCAGTGTAATTAGGAACAACAGATCAGAATTGAACATATAGTATATACGAACGATGGGCAGGGAATACACGAGTAAATCCGCATTATGAAGTACACCTTCGGAATAGGTGTCCGTCCCGGATTAATAAAAGATATGCTTGATTATGCGGTTACAACCAAGTACAAAGCATTTGGAAGAGAGGTATAGCATGAAAGTTGTTATTCTGGCGGGAGGTTTAGGAACACGGATCAGTGAAGAATCCCACTTGAAACCTAAACCAATGATTGAAATAGGGGAATACCCCATCATCTGGCACATTATGAAAATCTTTTCGGCTTATGGATTCAATGACTTTATTATTTGTTTAGGATATAAAGGATATCAAATTAAAGACTATTTCTTCAACTATTTTCTTTATATGTCTGATGTCACAGTTGATTTTAATGACAATAATAAAAAAACCATTCACAATCATGGTGCCGAACCCTGGAAGGTAACATTAGCAGAAACGGGGTTGCGTACGATGACTGGCGGACGTGTGCAAAAAATCCAAAAATATATTGGAAATGAACCCTTTATGCTAACGTATGGAGACGGCTTAGCTGATGTAAATATTCATAAGTTACTAGAGTTTCATAAGGGACACGGAAAGTTGGCTACCCTTACTGCCACACAGCCTAAAGGAAGGTTCGGGGCAATAAAAATAGCCGAAAATCAAAGGGTTAATAGATTCCAAGAAAAAGTTAAAGGTGATGGAGGATGGATCAATGGTGGCTTCTTTGTCCTTCAGCCAGAGATTTTTGATTATCTGAGTGATGAAAGTACCATTTTGGAAAATGAACCCTTAGAGAACTTGTCAAAGTCTGGCGAACTAATGGCTTATAAACATGATTCCTTTTGGCAGCCAATGGATACTTTACGTGACAAGAATTACTTAGAGGAATTATGGAAGTCCAAAAAGGCCCCATGGAAAATATGGGAATAAACAGGAGTAATTATGATAAATAAAGAGTTTTGGAATGGTAAGAGAGTATTCATTACAGGCCATACAGGTTTTAAGGCCTCCTGGCTTTGTTTATGGCTGCATTCATTGGGTGCAGAGATAACAGGTTTTTCGCTAGAACCCCCAACGAATCCAAGCCTCTTTGAAATATGCAGTGTAAATCAATTTGTAAACACTATCACCGGAGATATACGGGATCGAGTATTGTTAGATAGTGCCCTTTCTGGAGCTGATCCAGATATTGTATTTCATATGGCAGCACAGCCTCTTGTAAGAGAATCCTATCAAATTCCAGTAGAAACCTATGAAGTTAATGTAATGGGGACCGTTCATTTGCTCGAAGCGGTACGAAACGCTGCGATGAAGAGTAAGCGATTAAAAGCCGTCGTCAACATTACCTCTGATAAATGTTATGAAAATCGAGAGTGGCATTGGGGCTACCGGGAGAATGAGATATTGGGAGGATATGATCCCTATTCTAATAGCAAAGGTTGCTCCGAATTGGTTACCTCCTGCTACCGTGATTCTTATTTCAACCACAAACATTTTGATAAACATGGTGTTGCCTTAGCATCTGCAAGGGCAGGAAATGTCATTGGAGGTGGGGATTGGGCTCAAAACCGTTTAATACCGGACTGTGTTGACGCACTCATCCATCATAGGAATATGGTCATTCGGAATCCAGAAGCGGTTAGGCCCTGGCAGCATGTTTTAGAGCCGTTAAGAGGGTACTTAATGCTAGCTGAACGTTTATATGAAAAAGGACCAGAATTTGCTGAAGCCTGGAACTTCGGACCTGATGATCATGATGTTAAAAAAGTGGAGTGGATCGTGAGGAAACTAATGAAGGATTGGGGAACTGATGTCACTCTTAACGTTCACCAAGAAATAACGCTGCATGAAGCACAATATTTAAAATTGGACTGTTCCAAAGCAAAGACAAGACTGAATTGGTATCCAATCTGGAATGTCCATACTGCTTTAAGCAAAATCGTTGAGTGGAACAAAGCCTATATAGAAAAAAAAGATATGAAGGACATAACCTTAAATCAAATAAAAGAATATATGGAAAATAGATAAGTAAAAGATAGCAGGTAAATAAAGGATTTACAAAATAGAAAACAACTCCTATTATAGAAGTTGTTTTCCTTGTTTTGTTCCCTAAAACAAGTCTTTTAAGAAATTACTCAAGACGTTGGATATTTTGTTTCTACTTCATTTTCTTCAGAAACGCCATCGGCCAATGGGTTATATTTTCTGTAAGAATACTTTCATTAAATAACCATTTTGGCTGTTCAACAATAAAATTAGCGTTTTTACTTACAAACTCTTCTACAGCAGAAACTGGATTATTTTCCTTCCATTCTCTGCTTCCTCTTGGTACATTGTATAAATCTTGCATTACCCCATCCGTTGCAACCATATAAGAACCAACCGATACAAAATTCTTATAACACTCCAACTCAGAAAGTACATGCTCTTTTGTATGATTTGAGTCAAGAATAACAAGCACTTTCTCATTTTCAGCAATAAGTTGGGCAACCTCTTTGAGTACCTTGTCCTCAGTAGAACTGCCCTCTATTAACGTAATATAGGAACCTAATTCATGCTCTTGAATGGCTACTCGATTATGTGGTCTTATTTCAATATCTACACCAACGACTTTACCTTTACCTACTAATTTGCATAGACTAGCGTAATATATTAATGACCCCCCGTGAGCAACACCCGTTTCAACAATCACATCTGGTTTTAATGTGTAAATCACTTCTTGAATCCTTATCATATCTTCAGGAAGCTGAATTATAGGCCGTCCTTGCCAAGTAAATGTATAAGCATACTTTTCGTTCCAGCCAACCTTATTCCATAATTTAGAAATGGTTTCAAATCCTAGCTTGGAATAAAGTTCCGTTTCAATTTTTTGGTCATCCTCTACTTGAATAAGCGTATTCTTTACCGTATCTATCATTATTTTCATCATTCCACTCCCAATAACTTTATTTTCCATTCTAATTTAGAAATTAACTCACTAATTTCATCCTTATAATTGGGGTTCATGACTATAACAGAGGTTATTTTTCGCTCGACTAACTGGGTATAATTAATGATTTGATGGCCTGAACCGGGTATGAATCTCCCCTGTTTATTAGGATTTAAATCGACAATTCCATTTATAAATTTTCTATCTGGGTCTAATAAATTTGCAAAAGTAGCTCCTTTCGCCCCTGCACCCCAAACCGCAACGTTATCTAAAGTTTGCAGCTTATGCTGCCAAGTATTAATTAGATGTGTTTCATTTTCGATATACTGACTGACAGATTCAATCAGATTACTTTCTGCTGCTTCATTCCCTTTTGGTTCATTTATAGAAGCCTCTAACCAAAGGTATTGACCATGAAAAATATGTTTAACCCTTTCCACTTTGAAACCTGCTAATTCAAATACTTTTGATAAAGAATTCGTAGTAAAATAGGAACAATGCTCATAAAAAAAATCCCAAAAGACATTATTTTTTAGGACCCATTCTACACAAGGGGTTTCAAAGAAGACTTTTGCCTTACGATTATGCCGAAGCGATTTTCTTAAATTCTCCAAAAAGGCTAAAGGATTGGAAATGTGTTCAATGACGTGTCTACAAATCACAACCTCTGCTTGAACCGTATTATATCTTGAATCAAAAAAGTCTTTAATAAATTTTAACCTACCGTCAAACATCTCTTCTGAACCAATATAACTTGGATCAAAACCTATTCCTTTATTTCCTTGTCCTTTTGAAATAAGCTCCTTAATAAAATCACCTTTACCACAACCAACTTCTAAGATTGTGCTATTTTGAATGTTATGTTCTGACAGTAAGTAGCCAATACTATCATCAATATACTGCCTAAACGAAGGAGAATATAGTTGATCGTTGTTATAATTTTCATTATATTTCATCCTTTTATCATCAAAACTACGATTAAAAATGAAATGACAATCTTGACATATAGTTAAATCAAGATTTCCTGTTGTCATATTTTCAGCTGAAGATTGAGTTGTCAACGGGAAATTTTGGTGGACAGGCACATTTTTACGCTTTAGAAATAGATAAGTATTTTTAGAGCCACAAGTTGGGCAATTGTTATTCATCATAACCTCCTAAAATACTAGAAAGAGAAAAGCTTTGCTTCAACTGCCAAGCTTTAATCCTTCATTATATTAAATATAAATATGGGATATTCATATTTACTTGTAAAAAGTCCACTCTCTGCTTATAGCCTCTTTGTTCTAATTGTTGTTCTATGATAGAGGGCTGTTGAGAGGCAATAATGACAAACGGACGAACTGGCAGTTCAGCCGTATTGACTAATGTCTCGTAGAGTTTTGATTGTGAGAATGCAGTAGATTCTTCAACGAGCGCTTGAACAGGTATATGATATTCCTTTAAATATTTCCACCAGATCATGACACCTACTTCAAATGATCCTAGAATAATGATGGGGCGCTTAGCAGATAATTGCTGGAATCTAAGGGCTGGACTTTCTAAATTGTTGACGATTTGTTCAGGAGACTTCTCTGTAGTAGCTACTGTTTTCAAAAAATCGTACATATAATCAGGGTCAATCATTCGGTCTTGGAATAAAGCCGTGTGTTCCATACAGCTCATTCTCACCCAATTCCTTTGCTGAAAAACGAGAACATCAAAAAAATCTTGTAAAATGGCTGAGGACACATTCCCTTCCTTGAGAACTTGATATAGATTTTTTATTAACTGTGTATGAGATGCTTGGGCTATATTACTTTGTTTATCGGCATTAGCAGAAATAGACGCTATTTGGTCATAATGAGTCTTGTCTCGGAAGTGACGGTAAGAAAATAACCTTTCCTCTACTTTTACAACATCGCCAAGCAAGTACATCTCTAACCCTAAAATGACATCTGGTCCATACTCTTCCAAAAATAGTCTCGTACGTTTTAAATATTCTACACGGTATAAGCCGTAGACATTCGAACCAATCCAACCTACGTTTAAAAAAAATTGATGCAGCCGTTCAGAAAAAGAAAGGTTTATTGTCTCAATCGCTTCATTACCATTTCCAATAACCTTTCCCTCTTCGTCTATCATGACAGATTCAGTCACACACAGTATTGCTTCAGGATGCTGTTCTAATTTTTGGACACATTTACGAATGTAGGATTGATCCCACAAATCGTCATAGGCCGCCCACATAAAAAATTCACCCTTAGCCAATGTAAAGGTTCGATTAAAGTTATTTGAAGCACCAATATTTGTTTTATTTTGGAAATATTGAATCCGTGAATCCTGTTGCTGAAACTGTTGACAAATTTGTGGTGTAGTGTCAATTGATGCATTATCGCATATGATGATTTCCATGTTTTTATAATCCTGCGCCAACAACGATTCGATTGCTTCTGCAAGGTATCTTTCACCGTTATAAACTGGCAAGCCTATACTTACTAACGGTATATGTTCAGTCATGATAACTCCCCATTCAATTTCATTGCGTTTAATAAATGGTTCAAAATTTTGGCTAACTCCTTTCTACACTCCATTCTTTTCCCACCAGGCTATGGTCTGGTCTATCCCTGTATCTAAGTCGAATTTGGGGCTCCATTTTACTTCTTCTCTTAGCAGTTTCGTATTTGCTCCGATAAACAATGGTTCTTGCTCTGAGAAAGGAATAGCCCCGAGTTTAACTAATTCAGGTTTGCCTACTTTATTGGCAATTTTATCAATCAGTTCTTTTACTTGAATGGAATGTCCCGAAGCAATATTGACCCGACCTTGAATATTACTTTCCAACAATGCAACAAATGCATCTGCAACATCTTGGACATGTAAGAAATCCCGATATTGCTGTCCATGTGTACATAGAGCTTCTTTATTTTTCAATAAAGAGGTAATGACAGAGGACACAAGTCTAGTAGGGTTCTCCTCTGGTCCATATAAAAAAAATATTCTCCCCCAAGCACTGCTTAGCCCGACCGTTTCCGAAAAGGATTGAATAAGACTTTGGACTGCATTTTTAGCAGCTGCATACGGAGTTTGGGTGGAACATGGCGTCAGGTCTTCTGAAAGATATCCGTATTTCCAATCATATTCAGCGCAAGTACCTGCTAGCACCGCTCTTTTCCCGCCATATTTCACGAAATGATAAATCAACTCCATGCTAGCTTGAACCCAAAGATAGTTATTTAGTGAGCCCCAATATTGTCCCGGTGTCGATTCCCATGCAAGATGGAGTAAATGGGTAGGTTTAACGGTTTTTATCAGATTCCTAGTTTCCTGTACTTGTAGTATATCGACTTCGTACCACTTGCATTTCGAACTGCCATTTTCTACTTTTCTCCTGCTCACTGCATGAACTTCATAGTTTTTCTCCATTAATGTCTTTATGACATGACGACCAATCCATCCATTTGCACCTGTAACAAGGACTCGCTTCATATTTCAAAGTCCCGGTACGCCTGATCTTTTGTAGAAATGATAACCCCATCCATAATTGGCCATGTAACACCGAAAGCAGGATCGTCATATCTCACACCTGCCGCGCATTCTGATTGATAAAATTCACTCATTTGATACCATACTTCTGTCTGATCCTCCAAAGTTTGAAATCCATGAGCAAACCCTTCAGGGACATATAACATTTTCTGATTCTTTTCACTTAATATAACGGAATTCCATTGTTTAAACGTTGCAGATTTAGGCCGTAAATCAATAATGACATCATATATAGAGCCCCTTAAACAGCTAACCAATTTAGCCTCTTCAAAAGGTGGGGCTTGATAATGCATCCCCCGAACAGTTCCCTTTTTCTTATTAAATGAGAGGTTGCTTTGCACAAATGAAGTATTCAAGCCATGATCGGCAAACTTCTTTTGGCACCAGGTCCGGACAAAAAAACCTCGTTCATCATATATCGGCTTCAATTCAATGACATAGGCGCCTTTTAGTCGCGTTTCGGTAAAAATCACTTTATACCACCTCTACATCAGGAGACGTTATCAGAAATTTCCCTCCCCATTCTCTTATGAAAGATAGTTGTTCCATAATTTCCTCTTTCACGTTCCAAGGCAAGATAAAAACATAATCCGGTTTTGTTTCACGAATCATGTCCGGTGATTTTACAGGGATGTGCGTACCCGGTAAATAAAGACCTTGTTTAAACGGGCTTCTGTCTACTGTATAGGGAAGAAATTCCCTTCCAATTCCACAATAATTTAATAACGTATTCCCTTTCGCAGGTGCTCCATATCCAACAATTGTTTTTTCGTCTTTTTTTATTTGAATAAAAAAGTCTAAAATCTTTAATTTAGTTTGCTTAACCTTATCCGCATATTGTTCATATGTTTCAAGACACTGCATTGCATTTTTTTTTTCCTTTTCCATCATTTTTCTTACGTTCGAATGAATCGATTTCGACTGATCCTCTATATGTTTTACATAGATTCTAAGAGAGCCGCCATGTGTTGGAATTTCCTCTACATCGAATAGTTCTAGTTCATGTGCTTTAAATATCTCCTGAACCGTTAGCAGAGAAAAATACGAGAAATGTTCATGATATATCGTATCGAACTGATTTTGACTAATGAGGTTTAATAAATGAGGGAATTCTACAGTAATGGTCCCTTGGGAGGTCAATAATCGTTTGAACCCTTTGATAAAATCATGTAAATCAGGGACGTGAGCTAGAACATTATTCGCAATAATTAAATCCCCTTTATGCCCTTCCTCCAATAATTCATTGGCGAATGATTCACTGAAAAAATCAACTTTTGTCGGGATTCCTTTCTGCAATGCTTTAACGGCAACATTTTCAGCCGGTTCCACTCCTAGCACAGGAATTTTTTTCTCTTTAAAATATTGCAGTAAGTACCCATCATTACTCGCAATTTCAATCACCTTAGAATGTGTATTGATATCAAACCGCTGTACGATCGTCTCTACATAAGCTTTAGCATGCGCTAACCAACTGTCAGAGAATGAACTAAAATATACATAATCCTTAAATATATGTTCAGGTGCCTCGAACTCCTCCAATTGCACTAAAAAGCAATGATGACAGACATACGTATGCAATGGATAAAAAGGCTCCATTTTATGAAGTTCTGTTTCTTGTATGAAAGAATTCGCCAATGGAGAAACCCCAAGATCTATAAACGTATGCGTTAAATCAGCATGACAAAACCGGCAGGTCCTGTTTGACATCTTTTTCAACCTCCCTATATGCAGCATTCTAATACAAAGCCTGCATGTATTTTGTATGCTATGCAAACACGGATGAAATAGTTAACATATTCCCACAATATGCTACGCAATCTTACAAGACCATGAATTTTGCCTTTGGCTAGCTGATTAACCTGTCATGGGTAGAGAAGTTCTTTACCACATTTCATTCCACGTTATTCCCACCGTTACAGTTGTATTAGCAGAAGACGCTCCTGATACTGTCAAGGTGTCCCCAGGACCAATTTCAAGATCTTGATCAATGATAGATATTTGTGCATCGCCTGGACTATTCACAACTGTGGTCATTTTTCTCGAACCGCCCGTCACGGTAGTGCCAGCAATATCTGCTGCCACCACACTGGTAGTGGGTGAAATATTAATATATGTTGGAGTACCGCCCAATGTAGCATTTACAACGAGACGTACAGTCGCGGTATTACCGCCAGAACAATTAATAGAGAGATACGAAAATTGAACACGTACTCTGTTTGTCTTTCCTTGAAAGGTTGCGTTATTTCTCAATGTAAGAATAGACGTTTCAGCGCTAACCTGCTTACTATTACTGAAGGAGTTGACTGTTACAAGACTATTTGTGTCCCCATTCCCCTCTATCATCCCCATCGCTGAAGAGGTACGAAGGGTAAGATTACTAGCATTTGTTGTATTTATTACTTGTGCCATAACTGGAAGTGTAGGGTTAAAAATAGATGGAATGGTATTGGCATTGGCATATTGAATAATATGAACTAATGTTGGAAATCCTGTTGCAGGATTTTCAATAAAGAAAGAGATGGCTCCAAACCCAAGCCATTGATACTCAATTGTATATACATTTCCTTTGGTTGGGTCTAATGTCACACCACTAAGACCCGTTCTGTTAAATTTATCCATATTCCATGACGTTTGCGGAATCCAGTTATCCGTTCCATTTTGGCGCCTTAAGACTCCAAAGGCTGCCCCGTTAAATCCAAAGAAGAAACCGTCTACACTGTCGCCCACTCCAATGATTTGTGTACTGTTTGCTACACCGGTTGTAAAAATTGCTGTACAACGGACTAGTCCACCTAACCCTGGGGTATATCTAAGCGCCTTAATCGTTTCAATTTTTGCTGAAGAAGCTGCCGCTGCTCCTGTTTGAAGAACTGCCATTGAATTGCTGGCCGTTGCTGTACCACTTCCCGTCAATGTGGTCCTGATTAAGTCGCTATTAATGTTGTAATTAAACGTCCATCCCGCAACCGGCAAAAGTTCAGTAGAGCGCAAATCCTTAAAAGCCGTAAGCGGTAAATTCGCAACTTCAACAGAGCTCGTCGGCACAGCTTGCGGGCAGCAATTTAAGTTCATAATGCTACATTTCCCACAAGAGCACCCGCTACTATTTATCAAATCTTTCACCCCTATTCAACTAAATTATAATTCCAGTTCGATTTTCCGACATATAAACCTGCTTTATACTGATAGCCATGGCGTGGCAGAGAGCTAATGCTGGAAAACACACCGTTATTAATATAGAGTATTTAAATTGTTTATTTTTGTTTGTATGCTTGTCTATGGTTGTCAAAATAATGAATAAAAATAAATCCACTTCTCATGTCAATTCACTTATCCAAATCCATATTAAAGAAAAAAGACGGCTCTAAATTCAAAAAATGAATTTAAGTCGTCTTTTTTTAATGCAGCTATTTAAGCCCTTTGAAAACAGAAGATTTTTCAGCACCATCAAGAAACCAGAGCGATATCTTCATGGAATTGCTCCGGTGAAAATGAAAAATATTCTATTTCCTTTCATCTTATTACTTCTGCCCAGTCTCCAAGCTATACATTTAAACTATTGGCCTCTGTTTTGATTGGTTTACTACATTAAGCTAAAAGACGCTTATATAAGTTAATACAATATGTGCCGTTATCTCCTGTTGCTACTGAAACGGTAAAGATTGCTGGTTTTCTAATAGAAACAGAACCTGTTGTCCCTGCTGGTACTGTAAATATTGCAGTATTAACTCCGTTTCCGACAGCCCCAGTCATTACCGCTAAACTTTGAGCAGAGTTAAAGATCTCAAACGTTCCTTGAGCAAAGTCACTAACTCCAACAGTACTCCATACTGCTGCCGAGAGGGGACCAAGAAGGTTACCGCAAAGGTTTTCTGTAAAAACCTGAGGTGCTGGGCAACAATTACCTCCATTTTGATTCGAACTACTACAACTCATTATCCATTTCTCCTTTTCTATTAATTCGTACTAGTTGTACACTCTTAGTAAATGCGGATGGTTCAATTTTGTTTAGTACAAGAGCGGATTTTAGCAAATTCTTCTTGATCATTTGATTCGGTAATGTCTAAATGTCTAGTAAGAATCCGAATAGCATGGGCTCAGAAACAACTTTGAGAGGCTAGTCACCATTCTTTTTGATAAGCATATTTTTATACGAAAGGGGTGAAATTTATGGAAGGAATTCAGTATATTCCAACAATTAGCCTGTGCATGATTGTAAAAGATGAGGAAAGCACGTTAGGAAGGTGTTTAGATTCTGTAAAAGATCTGGTCGACGAAATTATTATCGTTGATACAGGTTCAGTAGATAAGACAAAAGAAATTGCAAGAACCTATACGGATAAGATTTACGATTTTACATGGATCGACAATTTTGCAGCCGCTAGAAATTTTTCTTTTGAGAAAGCGTCAATGGATTACATTCTCTGGCTTGACGCAGATGACGTAATAAGTGAACGTGAACGAAAAAAATTCGAAAGATTTAAAGAACTATTTCCTGTGGAGATAGATATCATTTTCATGCAGTATTCGACAGCTTATTCCTCAGAAAACACCTCTATCAGTACAAGAAGAGAGCGCCTTATTAAACGCTCGATAAACTGTAAATGGATTGGCGCAGTCCATGAAGTTCTAGACTATGACTCAAAGGCAACCAAGATATTAGTTGAAATTGCTATCACCCATAAAAAAGAGAAGGAATTTTCAAATCGAAACATAAAAATTTATGAAAAAATAATGGAGAACGGGGAAAAACTTGCACCAAGAGATTTGTACCACTACGGAAAAGAACTTATGGCACACGGTTATATAGAAAAAGCAATTGATGTATTTGAAGATTTTTTAAAAACCCCATTTATTGATCCATCCTTTCATTCGGCAATCTGTATAGATCTTGTAGACTGTCATTATAAATTGGAAAACAAAGATCAATGTATGTTTTATTGTCTTAAATCTTTTGAATTTGATCTCCCGCGGGCTGAGATTACCTCCCGGCTCGGCCAACTTTTTTTTGAACAGAAGAAATTTGAAAACTCTATATTTTGGAGCTCAATGTCCCTACAATTGCCTTTACCGAAAGGCGGAAGTCCTATCTTACATTCTTCCTATACATGGCAGCCGCATTTGACCCTATGTTCTTGTTATTCAACTCTGAATGATCATGACCAAGCTGATTATCATTTTCAAAAAGCAAATGAAGCGGCTCCCAACGAACCGATTCTATTAAACTACAAAGAACAGTATGAAAAGTTTAAGGCATCACAAAAAGATTTTTTTCAAAAACAAGAGGAGTGATATAGTTGGATTTACCTAAAATAAAGATCAATTGGGAAGGATCCTATTTTGTTAATCATAGCCTCGCTCTAGTCAATAGAGAAATATGCAAGCAATTAATTAACTTGCATCGATACGATATTGGCATTATACCGTATGAAGAAGATCCTACCTTTATTGTTGATAATCGTATTAGAGATCACTATGTTTCACCGAACAGTCCAGCAAATATAACCATACGACATCAATGGCCCCCAAATTTCAATAAACCGATGAGTGACAAGTGGATATTGTTTCAACCGTGGGAGTACGGTGCTATCCCAAGAAAATGGTATATTCCCATGAAACATTGGATAGATGAAGTATGGGTGTATAGTACGTACAATAAAGAGTGCTACGTGAGATCTGGCATTCCTGAGCACAAGATCAAAGTGGTCCCTTTAGGTGTTGATGAAACTATATTCCATTTTAATGTAAAAACGTTCGAGTTAAAAACGAAAAAATCATTCCACTTTTTATTTGTCGGTGGAACCATTTTCAGAAAAGGAATCGATACTTTATTACAAGCATACCTCGATGAATTTTCTGCCACAGACGATGTTTGTTTAGTCATAAAAGATTTTGGGGCAAATTCATTTTATCAAGGTCAGACTGCTGAACAAACCATAGAAGAAATCAAAAAGAATCCAAACAATCCTGCCATCCTATACTTGAATGAAGAGTTATCTGCAGAAGATTTGGCAGGGTTATACAAGTCATGCGATTGCCTTGTACACCCGTATCGCGGTGAGGGCTTCGGGTTGCCGATTATTGAATCAATGGCCTGCGGCACACCTGCGATTGTTCCCTCCTTAGGTCCAGCGGCAGATTTTTGTAATGAGGATACCGCATTCTTTATTTCAAGTCAGGAAGAAACCCATCCTGTTCATAATCTCGGCGAAATAGAAACGATTACGAATCCATGGTGGATACAAATTAATAAAAACGAATTACAGAAAAAAATGAGATTTGCTTATGCGAATCGAAAACTTGTCAAGAAAAAGGGCCAAAAGGCGAGCCGGGAGGTTCTCTCCACTTTTACATGGAGGCATACTTCCAATCAGGTTTCCAACCTATTGCAACAGATACTCACAAAAGATCATACATCTATGACAGATCGGCAAAAGATTATCCAATTAGAAATAATGGAATCGGCAAAATTAGTCGTTTCTCAACAAATGTCCCTAGAACAGTCATTCGAAATTCTAAAAAGTTTGCTTGATGTCTATCCACATTCCATTTCTGCAAGGTATTTTTCGGCCCTTTTCTATCTGAAAGCAAATGACTTTCCATCTGCGCTTAACCACTTGCTTGTTATTACGGATATTATGCAAAAACAGCCTGAAGGAATGAAATCAGAAATTATGAACGTTATCGAAGAAAATCCTGAAAGGTTTCAATCTGAGGTCTGGAATCATATTGGGATATGTTATACAAATCTCAAAGAATGGAAGAAAGCAACAGAGGCTTTTCAAAAAGGAATAGGGTCGAATCCTCGAAACATGGGAAAGGTTATCGAATTGTATCAGAAGATAATACATCAATTTTCTGAAGATAAAGACTCAGTTGATTTAGTAGATTTATACCAAGTGCTTGGTACGCTTTACTTTCAAATAGGAAATGATTTTAGCGCTAAAGCTATCTATGAAAAAGCGTTGGAACTCGATGCTCACCGCTTAGACGTACAAGAAAAATTGGATGCCGTAAAAAAACGAATGATGTTTGTGAAAGAAACCTATGTAAATCCCTCTCCAGACAAGGGCGTGAAAGATGCCAAAGAATTGTATCAGCGGATTATAAATTATTTTGAAGGGGATGAAACATCCAGACGTCAACTTTACCAAAAATGGACTGCTTACTTCCTACCTAGCGAGCGTGTGTTGGATATTGGTTGTGGAAATGGGCTGTTTATGGAAATGTTACAACAACTGGGTGTGGAAACAGATGGACTTGATTTCAACCCAGAAAAGGTGGCACTGGGCAAGGCAAAAGGGTTAAACATCCTAGTGAAGAAGGCGGAGGATTTTCTGTCAGATAAAGAAGGCTTTTATGACGGCATTTTTATGGGGCATATCATAGAACATCTTCCCACTCAAGACATATTAAACCTCCTTATTCAGTGTACGAAAGCCTTGAAACCGAATGGAAAAATGATTATTTTAACGCCAAACATTGCACATCCCCCTGTTTTAGAGGATTTCTGGCTTGATATCACCAACGTTCGGCCTTATCCAAGGAAACTGGTGGAATCCATACTACAATCACTGGGCCTAACGGTAAAAGAGTTCGGTTATCGTAATCACAACTATGATTTATTTGTCATTGCACAGAAAAAAGCTTACGAGGTACTATGGCAATCATCTGTATTTCAATCAATTGGATATGCCAATGAACAAAAATCGTATATGGATGCCTTAAGGCCATTTCCTCTAAAAATAAGGCTGGATGCTACAGACATCCAGCAAAAAGAGACAGGAACAGATATCGAATTAATTGATTACTTAACAAATCTTCAAAACAATGACCTAACGTTCCCGTTAATTCACTACCAAGCCGCACCTGCCTATCAATTTAGCCAACCTAGTGCCCCGATTTCCATTGGCCGTACGATGTTTGAAACCGATAGGCTTCCCCCTGGATGGGTTGAAAAAATGAATCATTTAACGGAAATTTGGGTTCCTTCCGAGTTCAATAAGGAAACATTCATAGCGGCGGGGGTAAAAAAGGATAAAATCTTTATTGTGCCGCCTGTAATTGATTGCCAAATCTATAATCCCAAACGGGCGAAGCCTTATAGAGTGGTAGATGCGAAATCATTCCAATTTCTATCTGTTTTTGATTGGAATAAACGCAAGGGATGGGATGTATTAGTCAGGGCTTATATACAGGAATTTCATGATAAGGAAGATGTTTGTTTGATTTTGAAGGTAAGCAATCATCTTGAAAGCAATGCCGATCCAAGAGAAGACATCATAATAGAAGTAAGGAAGCTCGGTTTAACAGCTATACCTCAAATCGAAGTTATTAATGACCCTTTTACTGAAGATGAGATGGTGCAATTATACGCAAGTGTTGATGCTTTTGTTCTCCCGTCACGTGGAGAGGGATACGGCCGTCCTTATATGGAAGCGATGGCGATGGCCCTTCCAACCATCGGAACGCGCTGGAGCGGTCAAACTTCATTTATGGACGATAAAAACAGCTATTTGGTTGATATAAATGGGCTCTTTCCTATAGAACACAGCATTCCTTACTTTGGGCAATTCCAAGGGCACAAGTGGGCTGAACCAAATGAAGCGCATTTACGGACCCTCATGCGACATGTCTATGAAACGAAGCACGAAGCGAAGAAGGTTGGAGAAAAAGCAAGACAAGATATGTTAATCCGGTTTTCTAAGGAAAAAATAGCGAAACTCATGTATCAACGTATGGAAGAGTTAGTGAACCGTTTTTATGGTTAAAGGGGGTGTATGAATGAAAATAGCTTTAATTACTGGTATTACCGGTCAGGATGGAGCATATCTAGCCAAACTTTTATTGGAAAAAGGCTATAAGGTATTTGGCCTCGTACCACGGAGAAGTTCAAACACGTATTGGCGTTTAGCGTTCTTACGCATAGAGCATGATGTCGAATTTGTAGAAGGAGATATTACCGATCTATCTTCTCTTATCCGAGTAATAGAGAAAACAAAGCCAGATGAAGTATACAATTTGGCAGCCCAAAGCTTTGTAGGAACCTCCTGGGAGCAGCCAATCCTAACAGCCAATGTAACAGGTGTCGGGGTTCTTAACATATTGGAGGCCATTCGCCTGATAAATCCTTCTATCAAGTTTTATCAGGCTTCCACAAGTGAAATGTTTGGATTGATTCAAGAGCGTATGCAGTCAGAAAAGACGATGTTTTATCCCCGTAGCCCTTATGGTGTGGCCAAATTGTTCGGTCACTGGATGACAGTGAATTATCGAGAAAGTTTTCAACTGTTTTCCTGCAGCGGCATTTTGTTCAACCATGAGTCACCGATTCGGGGTTTGGAGTTTGTCACTAGAAAGATTACCGATGCTGTTTCGAGAATTGCACTCGGAAAACAAAAGGAGCTTAGACTAGGAAATCTCGATGCCAAACGGGACTGGGGATTTGCCGGTGATTATGTGGAAGCAATGTGGCTGATGCTGCAGCAAGATAAGCCGGATGATTATATCATCGCCACAGGTCAAACCACTACTGTGCGGGACTTCTGTCAACTTGCCTTTGATTATGTCGGATTGAATTATCAAGATTACGTATGCAGCGATCCAAAGTTTTATAGGCCTGCAGAAGTCGATGTATTGTTGGGCAATCCTACTAAGGCAAAGGAAATATTAGGATGGGAAGCCAAAACGAGTTTGCAAGAATTGGTTTCCATGATGGTCGATGCAGATTTGGAAAGAATCAGAAAGGAATAAAGCTATGAAGGTCTTCGTAACAGGTGCCAACGGTTTTGTAGGAAAACATTTAATCGCCGCATTGTCACAAAGAGGACATGAAGTCTTTGCAGGGGTGCGCCAAACGATGTGTGATGTACCTCCCTCGGTAAAAGTCTATCAATATAATCTTTTGCATGATGAAGAGTTATATAGACTACTAAAAGATATCCAACCGGACGGTATTATCCATTTGGCCTCCCAAAGTAAAGTGAGCGATTCGTGGAAAGACCCGGTAGCAACATTTACTGTCAATACTTTCGGCACCATTCGTCTCATGCAAGCGGCCAAACAGGCTGTACCAAAGGCAAAGATCATTACCGTAGGTTCCAGTGAAGAATATGGATTGACAGGGAAATCGATTCAGCCATTAACGGAGGAGCATCCTTGCCAGCCTCAAAACCCGTATGCCTCCAGCAAGCTTGCTATGGGGCAAATCGCTTTGCAACTAGCGAAAAAAAACAATCTACATGTAATCCACGTCCGTCCATTCAATCATTTTGGTCCAGGACAGGAGCCAGGATTTGTCATCAGTGACTTCGCCTCACAAATTGCAAATATTGAAAACAACTTCTCCTCTCCAATCCTGAAGGTAGGAGATTTGAGCGCTATACGCGACTTCACAGACGTCAGAGATGTAATAAAAGCATATATTCTATTGCTTGAAAAAGAAATAAATACAGGAATCTATAATATATGCTCCGGTATCACCCACAGCATTAACAGTATATTAGATGACTTATTGAACATGTCCGCAAAGCCAATTCAAGTCGAGATCGATCAAGGACGTTTTCGTCCCTCAGAGGTCCCTTTATTTTCAGGGTCTATGGAAAAATTAAATAAGGCAACCGGTTGGACACCGCAAATTCCTTTTCAAACAAGTTTATTGGATACATTACACTTTTGGCGGATGCGAATCCAATAAGAACTATAGAAAAGGTTATTTGCCTATCCACAATACCATTTAGAAAGTTGATGAAACATGAAGCTTATTTTATTATCCGGCGGTTCAGGGAAACGCTTATGGCCGCTTTCAAATAACTCCAGGTCAAAACAGTTTCTAAAAATTCTTCATAATGAAGACAATGTGCAAGAGTCAATGATTCAAAGAATATGGAGACAAATACATGCCATCGGATTAGAAGACTCCACTTATATCACTACAAGTAAAGCTCAGGTAGACATTATTCAAAATCAATTAGGCAATGAACTTCCCCTTATCGTCGAGCCCCTCCGGCAAGATACTTTTTCTGCCATCGCCCTAGCAGCTGTTTATCTCGATTCTGTTCACCATGTAAGCCTTGATGAAACAATCTGTATTTTGCCTGTCGATGCTTACGTAGAAGATTCCTTTTTTGAATCTCTATCTGAGCTTGAAAATGTAGCAAAGAATTCCAATGCTTTAATAGCTTTGATGGGCGTTCAGCCTACATTCCCCTCTGAACAATTCGGTTATATTGTTCCTGCACCGAACAATCTTGCACAGCCCTCATCATATATAAGGGTCAGCCACTTCTTGGAAAAACCAGATCAAGATACGGCCCAAAAGCTAATAAATCAGAATGCTCTCTGGAATTGCGGCGTGTTTGCTTTTAAACTGCAATTCTTAATTCAATATTTATCTGATATAGGTATGCCCATTCAATATGAAAATCTATTGGACCAGTATATCCATCTTCCTAAAAAAAGCTTTGATTATGAAATTGTCGAGAAATGTGACCATATTGTAGCGATTCCCTATACAGGCACTTGGCGTGACTTAGGGACTTGGGGCACACTTACAGAAATTATGAATACCCAACTTATCGGAAAAGCTACAATGAGCCAAAGTGCTATTAACACACATATCATTAATGAGTTGGAACTTCCTGTCATTGTGACAGGCATCTGCGACAGCATTATTGTAACAAGTCCTGACGGCATCTTAATAGCCGATAAGATGGAAAGCAGACAAATTAAAAATTTTGTTCAGTCTGTTGAACAAAGACCTATGTACGAAGAAAAGCGCTGGGGATGTTACCGTGTTTTAGACTACCAGAAACTTGAAGACGGAAATGAGGTATTGACAAAAAGAATAAAAATAGTGGCAGGAAGAAACTTAAGCTATCAAATGCATGTTAAACGCCAAGAAGTTTGGACTATTATTTCAGGAGAAGGTGAGCTCATAATAGATGGGGTATTTCAAAACGTAAAGCCTGGCGATGTCATTCAAATACCTGCCAAAGCTAAACACGGTGCAAGAGCGATCTCCGACCTTGAGTTCATTGAAGTACAAATGGGCAGTGAATTGATTGAGGAAGACATTGTCCGTATCCACATGACTTGGGAAGAAATCGAACATGATTTTAGATAAGAAAAGTGCAAGCGCCAGTTTAGCGCTGGAATTAGACAGGAAACCAAGTTCAACGATATAAATTCTTATATAATAAAAAAGAGGTCTTTCATTAAGTTCACTGACTTAATGAAAGACCTCTATAAATATCTCATTAACTAATATCGATCACTTTTCGGACAATACAGATTGCATAAAGGCTTATAAACTCTTATATATCAAGGTTTAAAGGTCTTTATTACAGAGCCGCTAACTCCTTTAAATCTTTTGATTCTTTGGAAGAGTAATTTCAAAACATGTTCCCACTCCAACTTTGCTTTGCACTTTTACTTTGCCATGATGTTTGTCAATAATCCATTTTGCAATTGCAAGCCCAAGACCAGCTCCCGCTTCTTCAGTCCTGGATTTGTCCACTTGAAAAAATCGATCAAATATTTTGGGCATATTCTCTTCGTCTATACCGATGCCATTATCCTTTACTTTAATCAAAACGGTATGAGAGGAATGGGAACAAGAAATAAAAATTTTTCCTCCCTCTTTCGTATTCTTCATAGCATTATCTAATAAAATGACCATTAATTGATGGATTCTCTCCTTGTCTCCGATAAGAATGACAGAAGATGGGGCATCTAGTACTAGTTCTTTTTCTTGATATAAAGCTATTTCTGAGTAATGTTCGATTAATTCCTTCAATAATTGACTTAATAAAAACTCTTTCTTTTCCATTTCTAGCTGATCTGAATCAGAACGCGCCAATGTAAGCAAATTGGCAACCAGCTTAGACAATCGTCGCGCCTCTTTTGATATGACAGATATATCTATTGCCTTATCTTGTATAGTAGAATTCGGGGAACGCCATAATAGATCTGTCTTAGTCTGGATAACAGCTAAAGGTGTTCTTAATTCGTGAGAAGCGTCTGACACAAACTGATGCTGCTTTTGCCATGCTTTTTTAATTGGAACGAGCGCCCTTCCAGCCAAAAAGAATCCCGCACCAACCGCACACACACTTCCAATACTAGAACCGATAACTAAAATTAATAGCAATGTCTGAAGCATGTCTTTTTCGGAAGTAATGTTTCTTGCAAATTGCACCGTTATTACTCCAAAATTTGGATGATGCGCTTTTATTGCGATGGTTCTAAAGTGGAACCCTTCTGCTTCTGTGTCTTGATGTATTCCTAACTCTTTAGGGCGAAATTTTGATTCATTGTCGGCAAAAATTGTTCCACCCTCATTTAAGGTAATCAGTTCATTTTTTTCGTTCCATATCAGTAAAGCAATACGGGGGTCTCTGGGCCCTATCGGCAATCCATTCGGCTGTGGCTGTATCAGCGGCCTGCGTTGTCCTGGCCCAGCTACATGTTCTACCGCCTCAAGCAAGTCATTGTTAACATCCCGATATAAACGCGACCCGGCATAAGAATAAATAACGGCTGCAAGAACTCCGATTAAAATGATGAAGACTAATGAATTTAAAATAGTGAGTCTAATACGAGTTCGTTGAAACATGCCCTTCTCTCCTACTGTACCTTCAGCATATATCCGATGCCACGTACCGTTTGAATGTCTTTATGATACCCGAACGGTTCCATCTTTTTGCGAAGATAATGGACAAATACTTCTACTATGCCGATTGTTGTATCGGAATCGAATCCCCATACTCGGTCATAAAGCTGTTCTTTCGTCAAAATGGCACCTTTGTTCTGAATCATAAATTCCAGCATTTCATACTGTTTTAACGTTAATTTTATAGGATGGCCATCTACTAAAATGGCTTTTTCTTTTCCAAATAATTCAATCCCTCGATATTGAATCGTTTGATTTGTCGTTAGACTGCCGCTTCTTCTCAATAACGCTCGAATACGCGCTTGCAGTTCCGGTGCTTGAAATGGCTTGGTCAGATAATCATCTCCTCCAAAGTCCAATCCTCTGACCCGGTCTCCTAATGAATCTTTGGCAGTCAAAAACAAAACAGGAATCTCAATATGTTCCCCACGTATCTTTTGTATAACCTCAAATCCATCCATTTCCGGAAGCATCACATCAAGGACAATCAAATCATGTATATTTTGCATGGCCATAAATAGCCCTTCTTCTCCATTTTCTGCGCAATCTACTTCAAATTCTTCAGATAAAATTTGGTTAATAGACTCTAGCAAGGCCACATTATCTTCTACTACTAATATACGCATCATGTGTCACTCCTTTCTTACATAGTAACAAAACAAAGCGTTCGTAGAAACGAATCGCTTTGTTTTTGTTCTATTCATATCGAAGAGCCTGGATCGGGTCAAGCTTAGAAGCTTTATTCGCCGGAAACACACCGAATACAACTCCAACTAATAAAGAGAAAACAAATGATAGCAGCATAACAGGTATAGAATAAACTGTTGCTGTACCTGTTGCTAACGTAAATATGTGAGTACTGATTACCCCTATTCCTATTCCAATGATCCCACCGAGTGAACTTAAGACAACTGCTTCAATAAGGAATTGAAGCAGAATATTTTTACGTTTTGCTCCAATAGCTTTTCTAATGCCAATTTCTTTTGTACGTTCTGAAACGGATACAAGCATAATGTTCATTATACCAATTCCACCAACAATCAGAGAAATTGCTGCACTTCCACCTAACATTAATGTCATCGTTTCATTAACAGATGATGCAGTTTCCATTAAATCTTGGGGACTTGATACACTATAACTATCCGCATCACCCACAATTGAATACATCGTTCTTTCAATAAGGTTGGATATGAAATTCATCATATCTTCATTCTCTACCTTTACATATACTGTCCCAATAGTGGTAGTAGAAGCTAAACGTTGTCCTGTGCTAAGAGGGACAAGGATCGTATTATCTCCACTTGTTCCTAAGGAACTTCCAACTGATTCAAGAACGCCCACAACTTTGTAGGATGTTCCGTTCACCTTTACTGATTCACCAACTGGGTCTCCTAAACCGAATAATGTTTGGGCTGTGTCTGAACCCAGTACGGCAATTTTTGAATGATTATCATGATCCAAGTCTGCAATGAAACGTCCTGATTGCAGCTGTAAATCACGGACATCTAAGTAGGAAGAAGTTGTTCCAATCATTGACACTTGTGTGTTCGTTTTTCCGTTTTTTACTGTTACCCTACCAGACACTGTTGGGGCAATTTCTTCAACACCATCGACAACTTGAATCTGTTTAGCATCCTCTTCTTTAAATGTAACATCTGAACCCGTAACCGATACAGTTAATACATTTGTACCCAGGCTTCCAATTTGATCTTGTACTTCTTTTGTTGATCCCTGTCCTATCGCAACCATGACGATCACCGAGGATACACCGATAATAATCCCTAACATCGTTAGAAATGCTCTAATTTTATTTGATTTGATACTTTTCAGTGCCATATTGAGTGTCTGCAAACCATTCACCTCCATTTTCATAGAGTTGTCCATCATGAATACGAACAACACGGTTTGCTTTTTTTGCAACGTCTAAATCATGGGTAATGAGAATAATGGTATGTCCCTGCTCATTTAATGAATGTAAAATCCCCAAAATTCCCTTACTTGTTTTACTATCAAGTGCACCTGTAGGTTCATCTGCTAGTAATATAGGCGGATGGCCGGCCAACGCACGCGCAATTGCAACACGTTGCTGCTGGCCGCCAGACAATTGAGAAGGCAAATGATTCGCTCTATCTGCCAATCCTACTTTTTCTAATGCTTCTAATGCCGTTTCTCTTCGTTTCGCTGCTTTCATTCCTCGGTAAATGAGTGGGAGTTCGACATTCTCAACCGCTGTAAGCTTCGATATAAGATTGAAGTTTTGAAAAATAAAACCTATTTTTTCATTTCGAATGGTTGCAAGCTGTGAACTCTTCATTTTTCCTATTTCTTCATTATCTAAAAAGTATTCACCAGAATCAGGTCGATCTAAACATCCAATCATATTCATAAATGTTGATTTTCCGGATCCCGATGGACCTATAATAGAGATAAAATCGCCCTTTTGTATATCGATGGAAACACTTTGAAGAGCCAACACCGTTTCGCCGCCAAGTACATACTCTTTCTGCATGTTTTTAATATGAATAATCGGCTCATGAATAGTCATTAGTTTCCACCTCGTCCGCCTGATGGAGCACCGCCGCCAAATGGGGCTCCTCCTCCATTTCTTCCTCCAAAGTCACCACCTGGGAAGCTGCCTCCGCCAGGGAAGCCGCCGCTTGGCATCATCATTCCTCCGCGCATAGAATTACCACTGGATTGTACGTTCGGAATTTGAATCGTTTCTCCTTCTTTCAAACCACTTGTAATTTCAACATACGTATCATTCGCAATACCCGTTTCTACTGTTACTTTCTTTGTAGATTGTGTGGAATTGCCAGCAGTTACAGGAACTAATACATATTTTTCATCTCCGCTTTTATATACGGCTTCTACTGGAACGTATAGGGCGTTTTCTTTATTCTCGATTGTGATACTTGCTTCCGTTGACATTCCAATTTTTAAGTTTTTTGGATCAGTGATTTGGATTGCAACATCAAATGTAGACACTCCATTTGACGATGTTCCCACATTTGCTACATTCGTTACAGTTCCTTCGAATGCTTCTTCTTCAAATGCAGTTGCGGTTATTTTTACTGCCTGTCCTACTTGGACTTTTGTAATATCTAACTCATCAACACTAATAGTTGTTTGCAATGAGCTGTAATTTGTTATATGTGCAACGGTTCCCGAAACTTGCACAGAGTCCCCGCTTGCAACAGAAAGGCTTGTGATGGTCCCATCAACTGGGGATTTTAGAATACTTCCATCTGTAAACGTGATGAGTGTGTCACCTGCTTTGACAACATCCCCTTCCTTTACATTGACAGTATCTGCTGTCAAGCTACCTCCACCACTTAAGCTATCGGAACCATTATTGTCTCCTCTTGTTATAGGGGAAATGACATCATCACTATTTTCAATTCGAAGAAGGATTGTTCCTTTTAAAGCTCCGCTACCGCTTTCTACATTAACAGCTGTGATTTCTCCAGCATATGGTGCCTTGACAACAACACCGTTTTTAAATGTTACGAGTTTTTCACCTTTATAGACGGAATCACCCGTTGCTACACTGACGCTATCTACAATAAGGATTGTATTTTCGGCTGTTACATCATAATCGGTAATGGCTGTAACCGAACCTGAACCGCTCACCGCAACCTCTAATTTCCCTTTTTGTACTTGTGTTGTTTGTGCAGCAGCCGCAACATTTTGAGTTTGATCTTTTTCCCCTAAAAGGAACCAGGCGCTTGCTCCTCCGATTACAACAATAATCGCTGAAATTATTATCCACTTTTTCAAAATTCTATCCCCTTTTCATCACTGATTTTGACCTGATTGACCTTGACCAGGCTGGAATTGGCCATTACCTGGGAACATTTGACCATTCCCTCTTGGTCCCATTTCTGAAAAATTAGGGCTTTTACTTTGTTTATAAACTAAATATCCCACCCCAATAGCTGCACACGTACTTATCATCAAATTTACGATGAGCAAAATTTTCATTAGATTTTGTTTGGACTGTTCCATTTTTGTTCCTCCTTGTTTTATGTTGATAAGCCCATTATGAAATTCGTTCCTTAACTTTTCCTTAACATTTCTCCCTTACATGTCAAATTAATGTAATCTTTCTTACGAATATTCCCAAAAAAACTGAAGGCTACATGAGGGCACTGATAAGGTCACTATAGTTTAGATAAGCGAAGCAAGTTGCAAAATTGTACTTTATGAAACAAGGTCAGATATCTATTTATCAATGCATGGCACTTTTTGCAAAAAAATAGAAGACAGGGATACTTTAACAAGGAACATATAAAAAAAAGAGGCTTTTCAAAAGTTTGAAAAAAACTAATGAAAAGCCTCTTTTAATTTTTACATTATGTTAGCAATTTGTTAGCAAACTGCTTTGAAAACCATATTCCGTGCTAATTTATACCGGTAGGTTATTTGGCATGAACATTTTTAGAATATCATGAGGTTATTAAACTTTTTATTGAAAAATGTTGACAAACTATTAGCTGGTTTAGTTATATACATAATGTTCGAAAAACAAACGTTAACACACACGGGCTTGGCTAATAGAAAATATGATATTAGTAGCGACAGTGTAAAGGAGGTAAAACGATGGGAATAAACTGTTCATGCGGAGTTAGCTCAAAAACAGTTGTTATTATTAATCTAAAAACAACCGATTGTCGAAGGAACGGACCTTTAACTATTACTGTTGATGCATGTGCAAATAGACTTGCATTATCTACAGTTTCAGCAACATTTGTTGATCAAAGTGGCAGGACTCCTAATAGGCGTTTCTCGTTTAGTTCGACAAGCATTCAGGTTGTTTCCTGTACCAAAGAAAATACATCATGTATAGTCCGACTAGCAGGTATGGGCTTAGTATCTGGTGAAACAACTCCAAGACAATTTATCATTGCATTCAGAAACAATCCTGATCCAGCAATCGATCAACTCATTAGATTTTCTATTACGGATTTTGTTGATCTTACTAGAATTGCAAATCTCCATCCTGACTTAACCTTTATTGGTTGTCTTTAATTGATTCCGGGTTTACCCTTCGTGGGTATTCCTTTTTTTCTGCTGAATCAACGACCTTTACTCGGGGGCACATCATCGAATGCCACGCTCTCGAATTCGCCAGGCATTACCTCAATTCGAAGCTGCTTCGTTATTGGATCGACGTAGTGAACGTTCCCAGTTACCTACGAAGTAAAACCGTCAAATTCTCAGATTCTCACATTTTTTATTCATTATACATAAAAGTGCCCGATAAAGCAGACCTTTTGTAAGTGTCTACTCTATCGGTACAGTTTAATTTCTGGTTGACCACTTTTTATTTTGCTCTTGATCTTTTTGCAATTTTTTAGAGATTTATAGTTCAACTTGGATCAAATAAATTAACCAGTGATCCTCCATGCGAAATACTCTGACTCGTCACCAACATATTCCTTTACGTTTATTATTTTGATAGAAGTTACCTAATTTGTAAGGAATGTCGTTAATTTAGGTAAACAATACCAGCTTGTACATTTTAAATTTTGGAAATTCTCGCGGAATTTTAAATAAGGGATTTCTCCAATTTTTATCCGAGATAAATATGAAAAATAATGATAAAAATATATATATATTCTTTTAGTAATAGATCCAAATTGTCACCAAGATAATAGCAAATAAAGAGAAATGTAAATAATTGGTGGTTATTATGACTAGGTTCTGGCAATCACTACACTTCCTATCACTTTTTCTTTTAATTAACAGCATTTTGTGGAATTTTTGATTACTATTTATCCCTCTGCACATACATAAGCATAGGTTTCCTCTAAACCTTGAAGAATATCAAAAGCAGGATGCCATTGAAGTGACTGAAGAGCCTTTCGATTAGTAAGGCAGCTATGTTTAATATCACCTTTTTTACCATCGACAAGAACGTATTCAATAGGGGAACTGTGTATTTTATTTAAGTAGCCAATCAATTGGTTAATGGACGTTGTCTTTGAGGTGCTGATATTGAATGTTTCGTAGTTGCCACGGTCGATTGCAGCGATATTGGCCAGAACAATATCCTTTACATAAATAAAGTCCCTAGTTTGTTCACCATCCCCATGTATCGATAAAATCTCATGCCTCTTTATACGATCTAGAAATACTGCTATTACCCCTCCTTCTCCCTTTGGTAATTGCCTTGGACCGTATACGTTTCCATATCGGAGAATAGTAAATGGAAGTCTATTAAGTTGACAAAATAAACGGATATACGACTCCGCATTTAATTTTGATAATCCGTAATACGAAATTGGTACAGTCAAATCGGCTTCTGATAATAAATCGGTCTCCAAATCTCCATAAACAGCTGATGTCGAAGCAAAGATGATTTTCCTCACGCCAGCTTCATGACAGGCTTCCAGAATATTTATTGTTCCATTTATATTGACACTTGCATCGTAATTTGGTTCACTGATAGATTTTCCAACATCAGCCTGGGCAGCTAAATGGAATACTATATCTGGTTTTTCCTTGATAATAATTTGTTTAGCTTTTGTACCCCTAATATCCTCTACATGGATAATGGCAGATGGATGGACATTTTCCAACCTGCCAGTTATAAGGTTATCGAGTACATGAACTTCAAATCCTCTTTTATAAAGCTCCTCAACTAAATAGGAACCAATGAAACCAGCACCTCCAGTGATGATTGCCTTCATAAAAATATTTCACCTCTTTTTTTATTACCATCTTATGCTGGATAATATAAATAGGTATAGACAAGTACCCTTTTTAGTTTTAGGGTTGACTTTCGACATTTTCCTGAAATATTTCATTCGCATTAGGACAAGTTCACTACAATCAATTACTAGACTTTGAATATACTGTAATAATCCATGAAAATTTCATTTAGGAAAGTGGTCTCCCCCACTTTCTTTTTTCGGGAAACACCATTTTTAAAAATAAAGATGGAAAAGGAGATGCACACAAGTTAAATTTTCGATTCTATAACGGCAGCAGCTCCTGCAACAGCTAGAACAACAATAAATGGATAAGTAACAGGAAAATAGATATAGATAACCACTACAGTCAAAGAGGACCAAAATCCTACACACCAAAAACAACTTAAAAGTGTACCGATAAAATGACGTATCCCCGTTCCCTTTATTTCGACAGTCTCTTCTAGTTGACCGAGATTATTTTCTACAATGTTCACAGTAAAGAATGGGCGTCTGATAAAAGAAGTAATTTTATCATAGACAATTAAATGGGTTAAACGAAAGGAAGCAAAAATGACAATAAATAAATCAATAAAATCCAAACTGTACATACGTTCACCTCATTTCTTAGATAAATTTGATACATTGTATGTGTAGCCACTTCAAACGTTCCTTAGTTACCATTATCAAAGGAGGGAGCAAAACTACAGATTTCGCCCTACTTTTTTCTCCATATGGGCTAAAAATAATGGATACCGAAGAAGTAAAGGTGGGAAAACGTGTTTACATAAAATCGCTATTATTTTCTCGATTATTGAATGAATCCAGCGGGTAACGAATAAAGTGAAGTGACATATAAATGTATTTCAACTGGAGGGGATTTTTTATGGAGAACGATAAGCTTCCAAAAGAAAAGCCAATAGTCTGTTCCGTTGTTACAGAATTACAGGCAGCACAAGTTGCCAAATTATGCGAGAACTATGGCATTCAAGCCATAATCCAAATTAAGCCTTTTGTTGATATTTCCATCCTAAAAAAAACTGTAAAGGCTAAGATGAAAGAAAAATTATACGAACCATGTCCGTGCGGTAAAGGAATGAAGTTTAAGTTTTGCTGTTACCAAAAAGAAGTTGATATAAAGCTATAAAGTAACTGTCTTCCTGTTGGAGGACTTTTTTGTAAAAGGGACACTGTGTTAACCAGATTTGAACTATACTTTTCCCTAAACTTCTTGGAATACCTTTTAGTAATTGTTTATATAATAAAGGGTTTGTAAAGAGAAATGTAGATAAAATAATTCAGACCGCAAGAAGCGGTCTTTTTAGAATGGTCTTATTTTTTTAAGAAAAAACTAACGGATTTTTATTGGGTTTTATTTTTTTTTTACTCCCAGCTGTTTAGATTTTCCGCACCCGCATCCCCCAGAATCAGATTTCACCCTTTTATTGGAGACCGCTCCTTGTGATACATTACTGTCAGCTATTTTACGTCCCATATAAACTTTTGATTGCGATAAAATTTTGGGAGAAAGAGATCCGTTTACGATTTGTCCACCCCGTTTGTTTTTCAATTAAACTACCTCCTTGCTAATTAGGTTTCCTTAAATTATATGTATCTATGAATTACGATGTGTTCCCATTTATAGGGTAGAAGATGATAAAAAAATAAGTTTAATAGAACAACAAAAAACGGCGTTCTGCAGGGACGCCGTTAAAGTTCACTCATCAATTATAATTAAATTCAAAGGGATGACTCTTTTGTGGGTCATTTTAAAACAACCCACGTCTACTTTTCCTTTATAGAACGAAACAATAAGGTAAGCAATCTGGTCATAAGGGTTATTTTCAATATCTTGTGATGAAGGCAAGGCTGGTGATGTAGGATGCGAATGGAATATGCCTGTAAGTTTTTCATCCTTCTCATTCATTTCCATAACTGCATGTTTAATAGCCTCTTTGGACATATAAAATCGATTAAGACGGAGAGATTCATTTTTTATTTTCCATAAAGTGTTGCCTGCTTCATTTAAACCCGATAGTAATCCACATTCTTCATAGGGTAATGCTTGTTTGCAATAAGCAATCATTTCCTCATATACAGACTTCTTAATATAAAAACCTTGATTATGCTCTTTCTTGTTCTTATTTCCTTTGGTTTCAATATTTCCATCAGGGAGACGAGGGTTGGGTTGTTTTACTTCGTAATGTGAAAAAATCCACCGCTGGGGGACTATAGTTCATACTTTTTTGTGCATTCTGATATAGTCCTTGCTGTTGTGTAATGTTTCGTTGAAACCAATCTCCTGATTGTTGCCCCTGCGATAAGGATGGATTGGTTTCTGTCTGTAATGGCTGCTCCGATCTCGTTATGGTTTCTGTCTGTAATGGCTGCTCTGATCTAGTTATGGTTTCCATAGTTGGCTGTACTGCCTTTTGGATTCCGGATGTCAAAGGCGGTTGTGTGATAAACTGCCTAATAAAATTTTCCTTTTCTTTCAAGCTTGATTCTAAAACGGCAAACCTAGCTTTCATTTCATTCATTTGTTTTTCTGCATTCACTTTGTCTTTTTCATATTGCTCAATTTTTTCTTGATACGTTTTAAGCTCAGAATTAAATTGTATCATCTGATTCTGGAGGGCCCGTTCACTTTGCTTTTGAATTTGATAAAGTTCTATTTTTTTTGCCTCCAGTTCTGCCGCTAACATTTCTTTTTTCTGTTCCAGCTCCTCCATTTTTACGAGGGTAGCCTTTGTTTTAGCTAATTCAGATTTTAATTCATCAATTTGTTTGGACCATGATCCATTTTCAGCACCAAAAGACTCTGATTTTTCTTTATACACGTTCACCTGATCCTGGACGAGGTCTAGTACCTGCAGATAGGAATCTTTTTCGCGCTGATAGTTATGAGTTAGATTATTAAATTCTTCAATTTTTGTTTCCAATTCATCTTTCAACTTGAGTTTTTCCGATTCAAATAGTTCGAGGCGAGTCAAGGAATCCTGAGCTTTCAGTAACTCATTTTTCATCACCTCAATCTGATTTTCAAGCTCACTTTTTCGAGCCTCTGACTTCTCAAAGTCATCATTAAGCTGAGTAATCTCTTGCATAAGTTTCTCATTCTCCTTTTTCATTTGATTAATTTCTCTATTTTTTGCTTCCAATTGGTCTTGCAGTGAAGATGCCGTCCTAATGATTGTCTTTGTTTGAGTAAAAACTTCATTTAATTGGGACGTTATATTATCAAGTCTCTTTTCGTCCGACTCCCTTTTCATATAGAATTGTATAACGCTCTCTCGAATTGAAGTGTTTTCCTCATCGAGAATTGTTATTCTTTTAAGATGGCCGACTCTTTCTTCTTTTAACTGATGATTTTCTTTTTCTAGCCACCTGACCTCTTTTAGCCTATTTTTCAGACGAATTAATATTTTTCTTTTTAACGTTTCTAGTTCCATTATTTGTGTTTTTGCATTTGCCAATTCTGTTTGATGTTTACCAAAGCCATCAAGTACGGCCTGCTTCTCTGAGTCCAATTGGGTAATCTTCTGTAGATAGATTACGTTTTTCTGAGTTTTTTGTTCCATATTTTCTTTTAAAAATTCCAATTGCTGAATAAAATTCTTATTCTGTGTAGTTATATCGTCTATAACCTTTTCATTCAATTGCAACTCATTTTGGAAATTACTTTTTTCCTTATTCAACTGGTTTATTAATTTTTGTACCTCAGATAAATTCGTAACCAGTTCCTTATTTTGTTGGATTAAGGATTTTTCACTGTTCTCCAGCCTCTCGACCATGTTTTTATATTCTTCGCTGTCCTCTTTAAGCCGTACAATCCCCTGTTGTAAACTTTCAATCTTTTCATCTTTTTCAGTTATTTTTTGAAGCAAATCATTAAGACTTGCCTCTAATGTTTTGTTAACTTCAAAGACTTCTTCTCTCTCATGAATCAACTTTTTCAATAAAGGATCAAGTTTTTGGAGTTCACCTTCCAATTCTTGTCCTCTTAAATGGTTCTGATGAGATTCTTTATACTCTTTTCTCAACAGAGACATTTCCTTTTTTAACTGCTCCAATTGGACTTCCTTAATTTGTTTTTCTTTAAATAGTTTTTCAGAGTTTTCCTTATGCACCTGCGCTTCTCTTCTTAACTCTTCTGCCAATTTGACAAGATTATCATTTTCTTCTGCGACCCGGTCAGTTTTTTCAACCGATTGGGTTACCATGTTGCTCTCCTTAAGTTGAGCTATTTTTGTTTGATAAGCCCGATTTTTTTGGATTATCTTATTATATTCCAAAATGAGGCCATCTCTCTCCTGTAAATACGTTTTTTGCTCATTGAGAATCCCTTGCATTTCCCTTCTTAAAATATCGTTATCTTGTCGCAGCCTAATCATTTGCTCACGGTAACTTCGATCCTTTGTTTCACTTAACGACTGGCATTGCACAAGTTCTGATTCCAAATGGATTACTTTCTGCTGTAGCTGCATTTGGGTTAGTTTTTCAAAGCGATGTCTTTTTAACATACGTTTTCCTCCCCTAGGCAAAAGCCCTCTTGGCTCTACTCATTGTATGCAAGTTCTCGTCTAACCTTTACCAAAACAACTCGCTTTTGCTTATTTTTCAACTTAGAGGGTATCAAAAGAGAAGAGAAAAGATATTTCAGGCTTGTTTTTCAGGAATTTAAGAGAACATCCAAGCACCTCGGGAATATATTGTAATGGGTGAACTATTGCTTTCCCTTTTTGTATGTTCCTGATTCAGGTATGAAAAACTAAAAAATTTAAACACTTTTCAGGATAGCTGCATAGGATACAATAGGCTCAACCCAAAAAAGAAATATATAAGAAAAAGAGAGGATGATTTTTTCATGGATTTTAAAGCTATAAGCGGCGGTCAGGAGACTCTTTGTATCAAAGTGAACAAAGTCTACGACTGGGTAACGCGTCAGGTAGATGTTCCTCTATTGGCGTTTGGTAGAGGTGACCTTGGAACAACAGTGTTCTTTGATTGCCCGGTGGGAACCACACCAACATCAGGTTCTGATGACCCTTGTGCTGTTCTCGGCGGTAACTTCACGGTAGAATGTTTCCCTTCAGATGAAGACGGAACCCCAATTGATCCTTTAGCACCTGGTGCTATTCTATGTGCAGAAATCCCGCAGTCAGAAGGCCGTGCAAGCGGACAGTTTCAACTGCCTGATGGATCTACAGTTACTCTTCAAAAGGTAAAGGTATTAAAAAAAGGGTTTATTGTTGTTCGTGTAACAAACCCTGTAGGTGATGTTTGTACATCCTTACCAATTCCATGGGCTGTATCAGAGAAGTTTTTCCTTTGTGCACCTCCTGGCACGTTCCTTCAATGTGAAATTACTGACTTTGAATGTGATGCTAACTTAATTTGTCGACCATTAGCTACACCTGGAACTTTCGAATTCCAACAACTCGATATCTCCATCAATCTTTGCCAAAATGTTCAGATGGAGGCACTGGTGAAGCTTGAAATTACAGCTGACTTCTGTCAGCCACGGACGGATATGCCTCTTGTATGTCCTCCACTTGCATTCCCACCACAATGTCCTACAATCTTCCCAGGAGGAGGACCAATTCCCACTCCTTTATAGAGATGGGTCAAAGGACTAAGTTTTCAGAGGAGTTCAATCTCCTCTTTTTTTTGTTCAGTTAAGCCGAAAAAACATAACAAAAAAGATTCGCGTATTTTTATTGAATAAGCTTTACTAACATTAAATGAGAGATGAACGAATAGAATATTAGGAATATTCCTGTAATCAGAGGAGGAGATCTGCTTGTTCTGGAAAAAAAGAGAACAGGTTCATGCAGAGGCGCTGGCATGGTTCAGCTATGCTGTAATGCTTCCGGATATGGATGAAGAAGAAAAGGAAATGACCATCATTGGAAACTTCATCATAAAAAATACCGGAGGAAAAACACTGAATAATCCTATCATATGTATACGAACCAAGCCTCAACAAAATGTTCGTCTAGGCGGAAAAATCGGTTCTGTTTCCCATACTGCCCTAATGATTGATGGAACTAATACTGAAGCATGGCATTACATCTATGATAATTGGAAAGAAAAAACTATGGAAACGGGGGAACACATACTAAAACCCAACAATTGCAGTTTTATAGAACCTGGCGGAAATCTAACATTTGCAAATGAGCTGTGTATTTCAACCATAAGTGATCCAAAGTTTGCCGTGATTGAAGGATTTTTTTACTGTGATGAAATTCAAAACGGACTCCCAGCATTAAATAATATTTCAGTAAACTATTAGGTGATGGAATCTTGAAAATTTTATTTATTACATCCGGTTATAAAGGCATTTATGATTATTTTGAAGCATGGATCATAGATGAGCTATCTAAAAAACATGAGGTTAAATTTTTTCATTTTAATGATGGATATTCTAATTTGCAGTCACTAACAAGTGAATTCAATCCAGAAATGGCCCTTACGTTAGTAGGTTTTAAATTACCCATCCAGATGGTTCAATATTTAAAGAAACAGCAAGTTAAAACAGCGGTGTGGTTTACAGAAGATCCTTATTTTATGGATCGAACACAAGTACTTTCTCAATATTTTGATTTTGCTTTTACTATTGATTCTGCAGCACTCGAATATTATAAAAACAATGGGCATTTGCATGCTTACCAATTACCACTTGGTACAGAACCACAAGTCTTTAAACCTAAGCTTGTGGAAGCAAAATACAGAAGCGATATTTGCCTCGTCGGGTTTCCCTATCCGGATCGTATACAATTAATTCAGTCCCTTTTACAGAATACAGCCCACAATATTAATGTTGTGGGTAAATGGTCAAATCCTTTATCTCGCTTTCGAACCAACCCTAAATTAATGATTCATGAAGGATGGATGGATCCTTCAGTGGTCGCTAATTTTTATAACGGTGCAAAGATCGTGTTAAATACTCATCGGCCATTTAACTTGAAGCATAATCAAAATAGGCTAGGTATTAACGGCAAAAGTATAAACAACAGAACCTTCGATGTCGCGGCGTGCGGCTCATTTCAACTGATTCAATTCAAAGAGGATTTACCAAACCATTTTATAGAAAATGAGGAAATCGTTTCATTCAAAAATAACGAGGAGCTTTTCCAAAAGATTGATTATTATCTGAAATCTGAAAAGGAACGCCAATGGATTTCTGACAATGCTAGAAATCGTGTATTGAAAGAACATACTTTTGAGCATAGGCTTGAGAAAATGTTGGAATTGATTAAGGATTTAACCAAATAAAAAGGCTGTTCAGCAGGATAGCTCTTTTTAGTCATACCAAATAAGTAAAGGCTGAAAACTCTAATATATAGGTAGAAGGAGCTGTTACATTTGGAAGAAAAAAGCAAGCTTTTCCTTATTTTATGCCTTCACCGTTCTGGCTCGAGCGCTACTGCTGGTGTTATGCAACTTTTAGGTGTTCACATGGGGGACAGACTTATCCAAGCAACGAAACATAATCAAAAAGGCCATTTTGAAAATGTCGAATTTGTCCAATTAAATCAAGAGATATTAAAAAGTGTAAACAGTACATGGAACAAACTACCAAATCTAGAAAAAATCCCAGAAACCAAAATGTTAGTTACAAAAATTCGTACATTTATTAACAAAAACAAGAAGCCTATATGGGGTCTTAAAGATCCGCGTACATTAATAACGTTTGAACTCTGGAAACCATATTTAGAAGAGGTAGCAGATATCCATTATGTTTTTGTACACAGGCCTTTCGAAGCCTCCGTCCGATCCCTTGCAAACCGGGATCGAAACACAATTGGAGCTGCAAATCTAATTTTAACACCTTATCTAAAAAAGCTTTATCATTATCGTCACAATTTCGGTCTTCCACCTGAAAAGATAATTGATGTTTCTTTTCAAGATATCCTTAATGATCCAGAAGAATTTGTCAGCCAAATAAATAACAAGAACGGTAACCCTCCCGATTATCGACTCAACGAAACTAAAGCATTTTTAGATAAAAGATTACAAACTTTTTAATGAAACATAACCCTTTTAGATTTCTTACAATAAACAAAAACCCGAATAATGGACACGATTATAAAAATGGCCATTTTTCGGGTTTTTCTATATGTCATTTTCTAAATATCTTTTTAATCGTTGATTAAAGAGCTTAATCCGGTTGTTTGTGAAAGGGTTTTTAGATATATGTTTTAAAAATCCTGTTTCATCATTCATTTTGTGGTAATGGATGATTACAGGATCGGATTTTTTCATCTCACTGCTTATGTTAGGTGTTAAATGAAAGTTCATTATCAGAGGCAATCTTGCAAATGGTAAAGGATGTGCTGCAAAGGCGATTGATAAGGAAGCCTGCTCACAGAAAAAGTAATATTTTCCCAATAAGGTCTTTTTACCAGACAAATCGGTCGTGTACTTTTTCCAAATCGGAAAAAAAGACTGTATCAATGTGCTTGGGAAAATTAACACGCCTGCATTACAATACCAGATTGTTTTCTGTTTGGAGAATGCTGTTAAGTAATTTTCCTTTGGCATTGGAAGACCGTAATGAGAGAAGAGATTTCTAAAAATATTATTGGGTACAGTTAAGCCTGCAGCCATTTCTGCCTGAAAATGATTACCATCCATAAAAGGAGAAGGATCTTGGACAATTACCGTATCACAATCCAAAAGCATGACAGTGTCGTAAGATGAAACTTCAGGCAATTCAAATAGCCGGAGCTTGTTAGAAGGAGGATGAGATACACTAAAACGGTGTACGATCCGAACGAACACACCCCATTTTTCTAATTCCTTTACAAAATCAGGATCTGCTTTATCAACCATGCATACGAAAATATTCGCCCCTGCCATCGATTCTCCGAACCAACGAATAGATTGTACAAGCCTAAGGGCCTGAGTTTGATATTTCTTATTATTTTCTGCCACACATCCGATCATCACTCGGCCTGGACCCGGTACAATTTGGCGTACATCTTCTTCTAGGTAATTCCCTTTTACTTCAAGACCGTATTTGATTAACCAATTTTGATGATGAAACTCGAATCTTCCTTTTTGTTCTTCGCTCAAGAAGGAAAGGTCTTCTTTTCGCATTAAAGCAAAATACTCCTCTTCCGATTCTGCCATAATCAAATCCTGTTTGAGGCAACTCCTTAACAAGGTATCCCCTGTTTGTTTGTTGCAGCGGAAAGAATTTGAAACTAATTCTCCCTCAGCAAGTTCATTCGGGTGGTCGGTTAAGACCGTTTTAATGATAATCAAACCGCCTGGACAAAGAGCATTTTTTATTTTTTCCCATACCGTCTTCATTTCAAAGGGAGGGATATATTCCAAATGATTAGATAGAATGATAATTTTATAGAGGTTGCTGCTATTTAAATCTTTAACCTGATAGCAATTTAACACTTGATCTTCCTCAACATTTGGGATAATGGATTCAATAAATTTACTCAGATTCAACACATACTCCCCTTTCCCCAAAAAATCGTCTATTTAAACCTGGGTGCTCGGTGGTGTTTCCATTTTATGAAAGCATATCATTCTTTGATTCCGTGGGTGTCCCCACTCACCTATATACTCCAATTCTAAGAAAGAATCCTTAATTAAATACTCAAACAGTGAAAGGTGATAATGGTAGGGATCTTTGTCGAGATAAGTAGTAAGACCTCCCGAATGCTTGACAGGATGATCGTTGAACTTCTCTTTCGTTTCAAAAAATGTGGCATAAAATTTCCCGCCCGGATTAAGAACTTTTTCCATATTCACCAAGCATTTTTGAATCACATTTAACGGTAAATGGCTAAACACCGATTGAGCGATGGCAAAATCAAACTTATTCTTAAAAAGCTGGAAATGAAAGCTGTCATTCACCAAAAGCATTGGTTTTTTCTTTAATAAATTCGCTTTCTTAAGTTCTGCCTCCCCACCTCGGATGAGAGAGTGATTGATATCTAGGCCACTGTACTTCCCTTCATTTAAATACTTAATAAAAAAAATTCCTCCTCGTAAACTTCCGCATCCTACATCAAGGAGTGAGTGATGGGGCTCCAATCCATTATCTTTCAAAAAACTGAACTGCTTCTCTCCCAGTTCTCTCCACATTCCGCCTACCAAACTGCGATGGAGCCCTTTTTGAATTTCCAGTTCTGTAAGTTTTAAATCATAATATTGATTCCACATCCCCAAACCCCTCCCAAACAGTTACTGTTAATATATTGTATACACCACCTTTTGGTTCTTATTGGTGAGTTTTACTTATTCCTTCATTATATTTGTTTTACGTTCTTTTGGTTTGAGTAACGAATCCGAAAGAACATACACTCTTACAGAAAACAGAAATCCCTTTAGCATTGCTCATTCGTTTCTTAAATATGACTAACATATATATTCTGTTTGATAAGAAAAACTGTATTCGCCCAGTCTTATTTACGTAAGTGCCATACCATATCGTAACGCGTAAAAGAGGTGTCAGACTTGAAAATTTTATTATCCACTTATTGGGGACACCCTGTAATAGGGGGATCCGCCATGTACATCGAACAATTAAAACAAGGCCTGGAAAGGGAAGGACATCAGGTTGATATTTTCGCTAAACATCCAACTTTAAATGGATACTATATGGTGAATACTGACAAATTTATTGACCTTACTAATTTAAAAAAGGTAATAAATAAATGTTTTCATTATCATTTCCCCAATCTTGATCCCATTTATAAAAATAAAGAAATAGACCATCTCTGTTTTGAATTGGCCGCTAGTTATTTTAATCTAGAGACTTATGATTTAATCCATACCCAAGATATTTTTTCATCAAGATTATTAACACGTGTAAAACCGAAAAACACTCCACTTGTTGCAAGTATTCACGGTTGTATAGCGACCGAATATCTTTTACACAAAAGAAATACGGTTGCTAAAAATCGAGGTTCAAATTCAAAAGATTTTGATTGGAGGTATATACATTGGCAAGAGTATACCGGTTCTTTATCAAGTGATATTACCATTGTTGCAACCACATGGCTAAAGGATTTATTAACAAACGAGTTCAATGTAGATGCCAATCAATTAATAATTATTCCATATGCACAAGATATAAAAGAATTTCGAAAAAGAATGAACGAACCTCCCCCTATAATTGCTCCTCCTGGTAAAACAGTTATTGTTTGCCCGGCTCGTTTAGTATTTATTAAAGGGCATAAATTTCTATTAGAGGCTCTTGCCAAACTCCGACAGCATCGTACTGATTGGGTTTGCTGGCTGGTGGGAGACGGGAATTTACAAACTCAATTAATAAACACAACCAGAAAGTTAAACCTAGATCAAAACGTAAAGTTTCTAGGCTCGCAAAAGAATATTCCAGCTATCTTAAACCAAGCAGATATCTGTGTGCTTTCAAGCTTACAAGAATCCTTTCCTTACGCCATTATGGAAGCACAAATAGCCGGCAAACCTGTAGTGGTTACAGATGCTGGCGGAATGCCTGAGGCTGTTGTCCATGGTCAAAACGGGTTAATCTCGCCAAGAGGGAATAGCGACTCCTTATTTCATAATATAAAAGAATTGTTAGAAAACGAGGATCTTCGAAATACCATGGCTTCAAACGCATTAAAGTGGGGTATGGAAAAATGGGCATTAAAGACAATGATTAACCAAACATTAGAGATCTATGAGCAAGTTATTAAAATCAAAAAAGGGGAGGATGTTGGTGAATATAAATAAGCATTGGCCGAAGCAAAGTCCTCTGACTAACAGACCCGATTTAACAATTTCCTCCTTTCAATCAGTTTGGAAGACCATTTAAGCAGCTGCCAAACCCTCAGCTTCGAAAAAGAAAGCATGTATTATATTAAAATTTCCCCAAAATTTTCTTCAACTTACTAACTATTGAGCTTATTTCTTCAAAAACTGTAAATTTGTACAAATTGAATTTCCGTTATAACAGAAGAAAAAAAGTAACGAAGCTCTTTTCTTCGTTACTTTTAAATTTATGACATACTGATACATTGATAGAATAAATTAAACATATTTAAAAGCCAATTATTCTCCTTTTTATATTTGTAAATAAAAAGTAAGAACATCTTTTAGTGAAACATTAAAAGGGATATTTGGCTTCCATCCTAAGTTTTTCAACTCTGAATTATCAATAGTAAAAATAAATCTTTCTTGAAAAGGCAATTTTGAGCGAATCGTAATTTTAATGTCAGCTATTTTACCAAAGCCAAGAACAACTTCTTCGATTGAATGTGTTTCTCCTATCGCGATGTCGTATATCTTACCCGATTCTCCCTTTTCAAGTATAATATGGTAAGCTGCAACAGCATCCCTTACATCGAGAAAATCTCTATGAGCAGACAAATCATTGACTTCGATAACTTTTTCACTATGCCCTTTAATCATAGAGGCAACTTGTCTTCCTATAATTGAACAAATCCCGTTTGAAAAACCGGGTCCAATTAAATTACTAGGCTTCACAATCATAATATCCATGTTGAACAAATGGGCCCATGACCGAGAACATAGCGTCTGAATAGTCTTGCTTAGACTATAGGGATGTTGGGGAAAATTTGCATTTGCTAGGTCCATTTCTAAAGCTGAACCTACAATCATCACTTTACTATTTTTCCCTGAATTACGAATCGCCTCTAAAAGATTAATTGTTGTCATCACATTGCTTTCGAAAGTTATTAAGGACTCTTTCCATGATTGTTCAACAGAATTTTGTCCTGCCAGATGTAAAACATAATCAGGTTCATAACTGTTTATGAGCGTCATTACACCAGTCTTATTAGTAAGATCACATTCAATGACATTATATGTTAACTCGAAGTCGGAATCTTTTTTAGTTCTTACTACTGGAATAACTTGAAAACCAGCTTTTGAAAAGTGCTCACAAGCATGTCTGCCTGTAAATCCCGCAGCACCAGTAATTAGAATCTTTGAAGATTTCACGCTAAAAAACCGCCATTAAATAACATTTGTCTTATTTGATCTTTGGTCATAAATGATTGGTCGGATCTGTATACTTTAAGCGCCGCCTTTGGATATTTTGAATAGTGCTTATCTAATTTCTCTATTGGTAATGAAGGAAGAATCACGTAATACTGGTCATCGTAATCAATCGTATATTTGCTTTCATATTCAGAAAACAGAATTTCATGCAGTTTTTCACCTGCCCGTATACCCGTTAACTCAATTTCCACATTTTTTCCACCGGAAGATTCAATAAGGACATGTGCTAGATCCTCAATCCTACATGATGGCATTTTCATGACAAATATCTCACCGCCAACACTGTCTATAGCTGCTCTAAAAAGCAACTTTATTGCATCTTCAACTGTTAGGAAAAAACGCGTCATATTAGGGTCAGTAATGCTGATTTTTGATTTTTCTTTGATCTGTTTTTGAAAAAGTGGGACTACACTCCCGCTCGAACCAAGAAGATTTCCTCCTCTTAAACTGACAAACTTTGTTTTCGACCCCAGTATATTGGCGTGAATTGTCAATTTTTCTCCCATTGCCTTGCTAAGACCGTAAAAATTCGATGGATCGGCAACCTTATCGGTAGAAACATAGATAACCTTTTTTATATTATTATAGATAGCTGCATCAATTACATTCTGTGTCCCTATTATGTTTATTTTTAGAGCTTCATAGGGTTGTACCTCGCAAATAGGAACATGCTTCAATGCCGCCAGATGAAAGATATATTCCACTCCCTTGCTTGCAGACATTAATGAATCAATTTCCTTTATATCACCAATAATAAAGGTTAGTTTTGGATTATTAATAGCCCTTTTCATTTCAACCTGATTTGACTCATTTCTTGAGAAAATTCTAATTTCCTTTGGATTTAATTTAAGTAACTGTTTTACTAGTTCATACCCCCATGATCCCGTACCTCCAGTCACCAAAACAGTGCTGTTTTCGAACAATGTATCTCCACCTCCCTTTAACTTCTTACTATCTTATGTTAAAAAAGAGTACATGCTCTACGCGTTTAACCAGATTGGTAAAAACGGAAAATAATATCAAGAATTTACTATTATCTTTTTTATCTTCGTTTTCTTTTGTATGGGGTATTTTTCAAACCTTTGTATTACGCTGTATTTTTAAAGGAACCCTCTTTAACGTACTAATTCTCCGTGAAAATTGCTGTGCTATCCCCAATAAGTGAGTTCATCCTTTTTATTTTTTTATAGGTGTGTAGTCCATTTGTTTATAAATCTAATTGACCAATTGTATTATCATCATTTTCTATCATATTCTTATAAATTTTCAGGAGTCTCTCGGTCATTAAATCTATTGACCAGTGTTTAAAGGCCCATTGTTTTGCATTATCGGCTAATTTATTTCGATATGAATCATTTTCTAACAAAGTTTTTAGGTGTTCAAATAATGGTTCGCTTTCACCCGCCGGAGCAATTAAACCTGTTTCACCATGTTTAACCATATCTGGTAGACCACCTGCATCACTTATGACGGAAGCTTTACCAGCAATTTGAGCTTCGATTAGGGAGAGCGGCATGTTATCTTGTAAACTTGGCAGTACAAATATATCCGACTGTTTTAATAATGCTGGAATATCATCTCGAGCTCCTAAAAACTCTACAAATTCGTTTAAATTTAATTGAGCAGATAGTTTTTGCAGGGGTAACTTCATGACACCATCACCTGCAATCCAACAAACCCAATCTTCTCGCTCTTTTTTTAACTGTGAAAGCGCAGGTAATAATATTTGTACACCTTTTAAGTCCACAAGTCTTCCGGTATAGATTATTACTTTCTTATCCTGCGGTTTTTTTATCTCAGTAGGATGATTCATTTTATTTGAGAATTCATCAATATTCATTCCATATTGAAAAGTAACAATTCGATCATTAGATAGACCATAATCTTCGATAAAGATGTCCTTAGTCCATGTAGAAGAAAAATGGATTAAATCTGCAGAATGGGAACCTAATTTATCTAGTACCCAGGCTTGTAGCCAACCTGTAGATTTCAGTATCTCTTCAATGGATACATTAGGATTGTGAAATTTATTGAATCGAATAATTTCTCTTGCTAAGACTCCATGAATACTTGTAAATAAAGGTGTCTGTTTTGGTTTGACTCTACTCATGCACCTAGAGGATATTACATCATGAGTATGGATAATGTCATATTGTTCCAAGCCAAAATAAGATACAGCAAGTTCCATACAGTATAGATCAAGTTCGAAGTCAAATCCTACTTTATTCACATTTGCTACTAGAGAACTTTGACGGTTTATAGGAGTACTTAGTACAGGAATAAGCTGCTCTTTTTTAATAACTAAATTTTTATTAATTATTTGATAACCTGAAGAATCTTGGCAGTTTCCTAAAATATCCACTTCATGTCCATAAGACTCTAATCTCTCTTTGATTTCGCACATCAATGTCCATACACCACCTAGTTGCGGTAAAGCCCAATAAGTCGCCAATAAGATTTTCATTAAATCACTCATTCCTTTGTGGTACATTAATTTTTTATCATAAGATTATTAAGCGGGAGAGCTTCTTTTGGGGAAACACATTCTGTACACATAAATAAATTTTTCAAATATCTGACCCCTCGTTTTGGTCACTTCATCATATCTACGTAGTTTCTTTGAGAGCTAGTTTTTTATTTATACATTTTTCATTTGTAAGGCTTTTTGATAAACCGCGATGGTGTTTGTAATCATTTTTTCTTGTGAACAGTATTCCATTGCCCAGCTTTTCGCATTATTTGCTAAAACTCCTCGAAGGTTAGCATTTTCAATAAGAGTTTTCATATTTTGGAATAGTGAATCGCTATTATATTTGGGGGAGATCAGTCCAGACGTTCCATTATGGATCATTTCGGGTATTCCCCCTGCATCTGTCGCTATAACAGGGACACCTGCTATTTGTGCTTCCATAACTCCATAAGGAAAATTATCCTGCAAACTTGGGAAAACAAATAAATCTATTTGGTTTAATAAAGCGGGGATATTGTTTTGATTACCAAGAAATTTTATATAATCTTGGAGACCTAGTTTATTCGCTAGCTGTTTTAGTTGATTACTCAGAGGTCCATCCCCAATTAGCCAGCACACCCAATCTTGTCGATGGCGTTTTAATTTTACTAGAGCGTCTAGTAGGTATTTATGTCCTTTTAACGGAACTAATCTAGCCGTGCAGGCGATAACAAACTTATTTATTGGTCTGAGAATGGAAGGAGGCATCTGCATTTTTTTATTAAACTCTTCAATATTTAATCCGTATGGAATAATGGAAAATTGTTGGGTTTCAGGTACTTTATAATCCTGTAACAATACATTTTTTAACCATTTTGAACCAACAATGCAAATATCACTGGACGAAACTGCCCTAGATTCAAGAGCTAGGCTTTGTTGCCAGGAGGGTGTGTTTTTTCTTAATCCTCCGTTGATTAGCGAGTTAAAAGTTAAGGCACCGTGCAGGGAATTCACTAATGGAATATGATTAGGCAAAATTCGCGAAACGGCAACAGTTGGAATGATACCCTGTGAATGAACAATGTCATATTGAACAAAAGGTAAATGAGAAGCAGCAGCTTGATAGTTATCAAGATAATGATTGGTTGTTTTCCTCCTATAATTACTATAAGGATTTTTTAAGAAAGGATTATGGATGAAAAAATCAACATGATGGCCGTGAAGTTTTAATCCTTGCAACAGTTGCTCAATGTATGTTGATACTCCTATTACCCCTGGATATGTTTTAGATGTGATTAGGATTTTCATGTTAGAGCCTCGCTTTAAACTGTAGGTACTGCATCATATGTATGGATCATTCATTTGGCATGGGACAAATAAATAATTCCTTCAAGTCTTCTTTCATTTGCTGGCGGGCCTTTTTCAAGTCTTTGTTGGAAGGCTCTTTGTGACGAACTTCCATCTACCAGTTTGGACCGATTTTTTTGTTTTTTGTACCGACTAAAAAGAGCTCAACCCAAAAGGAACAAAATGTGCCTTTTGGGTCAGCCCCTTAACATAGAACGACGAATACTATTTAGCTAAGTCAAGTATGCGAGGATTTAAGGACCATAAACGGTACCACTAAAATGAACAGGACCTACAATAGATGTTGTACCTATATTTAGGAGATTCTGAAATCTTGCCGTTAAAAAATAAGTTTCAGAGGTAGGAGTACCAACTTGGGCAATTTCAGCATGATTCACGGAAGTAGTTATATTTCCTAGTAGACTTCCTCCTAAGTTTACACTTAGGAAAAGGTTGTCACTAGTTTCAAAAACAACGGGTCCGGTAGAACTGCCTCGTCGTATTCGTATAATTAATTCAGCTAATCCTGGTAAAACTGCATTTACTGACCAACCGATTGTACCATCAAATTTTAATTGGTCTCCCGGTGCAATATTGCTCGCTATTATGGAAGTTAAAAAAAACTCTTGTCCTGCAGGCAACGTAAGTGGAAGAGAAAAACTACCTATAGCTGCTTCATTAAAGCTAAAAGATTTTACAGTAACCATATCTTTCACCTCCTTTATTACAATAAATGAAATGATAGTTCCAATTGCTTGTACAATTTACGAAAAAATTAAAATGGAGGACCTGATTTTTCTATTTAGGAATGTGACCCTCCAAGATGTGCTTACTTTCAAATGCAAAAATAAAATAATAAGTAACGAAAGAGAATGAAATCTCTCGTTACTCTTTTAATATTTTCAAATCATATAGATTGATATAATTTAATAAATTCTGGATCAGGTATAGAATAGTCTGAAGGTAGTCTGCTAATAATCAATTCCCACATTACTCTGTCTTTTTTTGGAGCAAATTGTAAGAGTTCATGTGGTTTGAAAAAGCTCGTTCGTGGATTTGTTTTATTTTTTTGTTTACTTGCATTGTTCGGGTGCCTGTTCGGTCTAGCTTTCTGAATTGGCCTCCGTGTGTGAAGGTTTGCTTTGTTTTGCTGAATCGTTCTTCCAGCATGAAGATAAGGTTGGGTTTGCGCTTGCTGTATTGGTTTTCCAGTATAAGGTTGAGTTTGCGCTCGCTGTATTGGTCTTCCAGTATAAGGCTGGGCTTGTGCTCGCTGTATTGGTCTTCCAGTATAAGGTTGGGTTTGTGCTCGCTGTATTGGTTTTCCAGTATAAGGTTGGGTTTGTGCTCGCTGTATGGGTCTTCCAGTATAAGGTTGAGTTTGTGCTCGCTGTATGGGTCTTCCAGTATAAGGTTGGATTTGTGCTCGCTGTATGGGTCTTCCAGTATAAGGTTGGGTTTGTGCTCGCTGTATGGGTCTTCCAGTGTAAGGTTGGGTTTGTGCTCGCTGTATGGGTCTTCCAGTGTAAGGTTGGGTTTGTGCTCGCTGTATGGGTCTTCCAGTGTAAGGATATGCCCTTGTTTGTTGCATCGGTCTTCTAGGGTAATGATATGTCCTTGTTTGTTGTCGTCTTGAAAGTAGTTGATTTCGTCGCCATTGAAGTATTTTCATATATTGCGCAACTCTTCTATAGTTATGTCTCAACAACATCATCTCCATTTTGGGTTTGAATAACTTGTTTATAAATCGCTAGTGTCTTAGCTATCATTGTCTCTATGCCCCATTTCTCTATTGACCATTTTTGAGCGCTTGTTGCCATTGTAATTCGGAGATGCTCGTTTTCGATTAATTCCTTTATATTTCTGTATAAGGACTCGCTGTTTTCCTCGTTCCAATTTGTCCATATACATTGCTAATCCCCCTGTAACAGGTGTTTCCAAAAAGCGGACAATATAATTTTAAAATTTTTACAGCTCTTTTATCCGTTACAAATATGTTATGAATCAATGGGTAAATTGGTTTCGGACATTTATCTATATATAGTAATGAAAAAACAAGAACTTTGAAACGGGCAAATACACTGATATAAAGCAAAAAGCGATTGTAGACTACAATCGCTTTTTTTATACCTCTTTACTTGTTTTTCCCGTACCTCTTATAAATCTCTGTTGTTTGTTTCACCATTACTTGGGGTGGAACTAATTTTGCATTTTTACCATATGTTGATTGTACAACTCTTCCATGGTACAAGCCATTAGGTGAAAATCGTTTATTAAACTCATGGCATAAACACATAAGAGCACCTCACTTTCATAATACATTATATGAATTAACTTTTTTTTGCTTGTACGATTGTACTAGAAGATGTTTTTTAAATTTTTCGAATAAAAGTAATACCGATAGTGAGTTAGAGATTGCATTGACCTTAGGTTCAATTATTTTTACCCCTGGTAGAGTTAAGTTTCCTTGAGCATAGCCACCTAAGTTAGTTGCAACATCATCAATTCTTACTCTGCCCATAATGGTTTTAAAGGCCCACCTTATATTCATATACTGGAACCCTCTATTTTGTCCTCTCATATTGTAGGTTAGAAACTTTATTAGATAAGTTAACAATTACAAAAAGTCTTATTCATTTTGATAGCTCATTTATTACTTTATTTGTCTATTCAGGAAATTGTTCAAAAGGAGAGGTTTTTTTGAGAAGGCTAATAATTCTTGCTTTAATTGGATTGGTAGCACAGTTAGTAGATGGTTCCTTAGGTATGGCCTATGGAGTTACCTCAACCTCATTATTACTTATGTTTGGTATTGCACCTGCTGTTGCCTCTGCTTCTGTTCACATGGCAGAAGTAGTTACTACTGCTGCATCGGGAATTTCGCACATTCGATTTGGAAACGTGGATAAACAAGTTATCTATAGATTAATAATACCTGGTTCTATTGGGGCTTTTCTAGGTGCCTGTTTTTTAGGCAGCATTCCTGGTGATATCGTTAAACCCTATGTGTCCTTTTTTCTGTTAATATTGGGTGTCTTTGTCATTTATCGTTTTCTATTTAAATTAAATTCTTCCGAACAACTTTCAAAAAAGAAAATGGGAAAAAAGCAGTTGATACCTCTCGGCTTTATTGCTGGCTTTTTTGATTCTACTGGAGGTGGAGGATGGGGTCCAATCGCAACACCTGTATTACTAACAAGCAACACGATGGAAACAAGAAAAGTAATTGGGTCGGTAGATACAAGTGAATTTGCAATTGCTGTATCATCTACACTGGGTTTTCTTTTAACCTTAGGATGGACACAAATTAATATTCAATGGGTAATAGCATTAATGATTGGTGGTATTATAGCAGCACCTATCGCTGCTTGGTTAGTCAAAATAATACCCACCAACCTTTTAGGAATTCTTGTTGGTGGAATTATAATTATCACTAATATCAGAACTTTATTAGGGTCACTAAATGTATCTCAAACAATAAGTCTATTCACTTATTTTGCGCTTGCAATCCTTTGGGTAGTTGCTGTGATACATGTAATTTTGAAGATAAGAAAGAGTAGATGTAACAATCCAGATTAAAAGTAAATCCATAGAGAGTGACTAAAAGCTCTTTTGGTTTCTGCTTTTAATCATTTTTGACTTACCTTCAGGAAAATTGATAAAGTAACAGTTGGTAATGGACCAGCAAAAGATTACATTTAGCAAGTTGATCAGGTTTTCTATTACAGGATTTGTTGAAACTATTAGAATTGCGAATCTCCAACCCAACTTGACCTTTGTTGGTTGTCTTTAATCGATTCGAGGATTACCCTTCGTGGGTTTTCCTTTCTCTCCGACCCATTACCAAATTCATATATAATACTGCATAATATTATGCATATGTCTTCTTCGTGTTTTGTTACCCTTTCCAGCGAAACAACAAAGAGCTGCCTATACGTCGGCAGCTCCATCTCGGTTCAACAAGATATTTTATTACACAACATATTCGTACTGTTCATCATAGACTTGCATAGTTCTACAGAATATTATCAAACCTTTATCAAATCAACGCCCATTTTCCGTTGAAAACTTTACTAATAAAACCATTATTCCGTCTATTACGTTCTTTCAGGACAAGCGAATAGAAAATGAGGGAAATAAATGACAACGAGACCAGCTCCCGAACTTAGACCAGAAGCTATACGAAATCTGAACCAAGCTATTCTTCAATTGGTAACAAAACATCTACAGCTTGGTTCGGTATAGAGTAGGTCATTCTATTTTCCCCATCTAGCGGAGTCGCGTGATAACAAGGTGTGCTGAAACAGGCCTTGTTCCTCCAGCAAGAGGAGTGATGGTTAGTGCCGGGGAATTGCCAGCAGGATTTCGTACAGTCAGTATTGAATTGATGACTGACGTTTGCACAAGAGCCATTCCTACTATCTGAGAAGTACCGGTTGCTCGCCCGACCACCGTATAGGCTAGGTCAATGCCATTGAGAGTTAAAATCAGTTGGCCCGGTTCGCTCACACTCACCTGAAAAAAGACCTGATAAATGCCAATTGCAGACAAGGTAAATGAATCGGCAGTAGCCCGGAAGATACCACCCGCACTAGTAGGTCCATTTTGCGGAAAATCTACATCTCCACCGGCTCCAACTGTTGCAGCATTATCACCAGGCATCAACGCAAAAAAATCTGCAAAGTCTAATACTGATCCTGCTGGTCCTTGTGGTCCTGTTGGTCCTGGAACTCCTTGTGGTCCTGTTGCTCCAGCAGGTCCTGCTGGTCCTACTGGTCCTTGTGATCCTGTTAGCCCTGGAACTCCTTGTGGTCCTGTTGGTCCTGTTGGTCCTGCAGGTCCTTGAATTCCTTGTGGCCCCTGTGGTCCCCCAGATCCCCCTGCAGGTCCTGGAATTCCTTGTGGCCCTGTTGGTCCTGTTGGTCCTGTTGCTCCTGTTGGTCCTGCTAATCCAGCTATCCCCTGTGATCCTGTTGGTCCTGGAATTCCTGGCGACCCTGTTGGTCCTGTTGGTCCTGCTGGTCCTACTGGACCTACTGGTCCTCCAGCTGGTCCTGGTGGACCAATAGGTCCACGTCGTCCTGGAGGACAGATGCATCTTTGCTGTGGAGGTTTTGGAATCGGGAAAGTTGGACAACATCCTATGAAGTTTTTTCCATTAAACGTCAAATATATCATCTCCTTTATCACTAAAATAATATGTCCTCAATGACATATTTGCTTGTGCTAAATGGAAAAATATTAAGCATTGTGTGTGGTTTCTGAATCACACCTACACATAAACAGGGAACTTCTCAGTAAGCTTCATAATGCCCTCAGATTCAACCTTATGTTAATTGAATACTAGGAAGTAAGAAGAGGGGATAGAACCAATTAAAACGCTTCTATAAGCCATTTTAAGCGTCTATGTTGTGTGTACTATGGACTTTCTATGCTTCAGCTAACTTTCCTTAGCGCAATAGGAAAAAGCGTTCCTGCTTATTACAGAAACGTATCCAGTTCAATAAGTGAATCAATAAAATGCTTAATAAATATTGATACAATCACAAATGGAGATAAGAAAGCAAGAAAAACAATAGCCGATTCATTTCCTCAATTAGTATAAATATTTGTTTTTAACATCATTCCTTATTCAATTAGTTTGCCCTACAGCGGTAATTTTGCAAGTTGAAATTGCAAATCTAACGATTGTATCAGGACTTATTGGTAAAGTACCTAACACTATGCCAAGACCTGTTTGTTCCACGTTAAATTCTGCTGCAGTAGAACCATTACTTACTAAAAGAGTCACTGTAGAACCAATAAGTGTATCCAGCAATTGTCTAATTGGTCGTTCACGACAATCACATTCGCACCCAGAATCAACAGGTGGCAACAAGCTGATAGTAGGTCCTGGTGGTAAAAATCCTATCCCTATTACATCAGAAATATTGACTACAAAGGTTGTCGCTCCATCTGTAACAGTAACTAAAAAGTCATTCACTTCAATAATAGTGAATAAAAAAAAGAGAGGAGGTACATTTGGTGCGTCTGCAATAGTGGCAAGAATTACAGTTTGCCCAACAAGTTGTTGTAAGACTGACTGAAGTGGAGAAACACAACAGTCACAAAGACAGGGTCCTGAAGGTCCTGGTATCCCTTGAGGTCCCTGTGGTCCTCTAGCTCCTCTAGGCCCAGGAGGACAAACACATCTTTGCTTTGGAGGTTTTGGAATAGGGTAAAGAGGACAACACCCTTTAACTGGTCGATTATTGTTAGCCATAAAGTCACCTCATAAAATTGTTTAATTAATCTATAAATAATATGTTGGTGACTTCGGTATGGAATGAGCAATCTGCTTATTTCTATCCTGCCCATCCTTTAAGAATGCCTCTAATTTTTTCCACTGGTTTAGACAGTAGTTTATTGCTTGCTGATGTTTTCGACGTTTACAACCTTATTCTCAATGCAATACTCTACAAATTTACCTAAGAGCATTTCGTAATTTTTTATGTTTGTCTTTGTTGTGTTTTTAAAGCGTCTGTCATCTAAAAAATCTTGGTAAGCAACTTTCAACAACATAAAAAAGACTACCTCCTTATTTTTAGGAAGTAGTCTATACTTTAGAAAAAAGTTATTACCGTGACCAGTTCTCAGTTTGGTCGGAAAATGGACTTAACCATTTCTCAAATGTATGGCTTAAAAGCCTTACATCATGCCGCCCGTAAGATGAGTGTAATATCTTTAATCATGTGTGCTAAAAGTGCGGTAAATTAAGTTTTTTCTAAATCGGCGTTGTAATATCTTTAATGTGAATTTACCGTTTTTCATTTGATCGCGTTAGCAAAATGTTAGCATAAAATTTTTGAGTATCACTTAACATATATAGGTCTTTTTAAGTGTTCTTTATTTTAGCTAATCTAACAAAATTTTCATCTCTTTGTTTAACTTTCTGTTGAACTTCTTCATCGTCTGCATATGTAAATGATCCACTAACTGTTTTGGTTCCTAGATTTCCACTTTGATCTTTTTCCTCAACAAATGCTGGAATCTTTATCTCTTTGGATAATTCTGGGGCAAAATCCAGGACCATTTGTAATGGCTAAATCAATATCTTCTGGGGAAGCAATCCCTTCATCTAGTATGTAAAAAGCTTCACGGACTAGTGCTGCTTGCAAGCGATTGGCAATGAAACCAGGGATATCTTTTTTCAGAACTACTGGTTTTTTTCCTATACTTTTCGGAAGAGGCTGTTAAGGATACATCCTTTGTTACTGAAGCTGCTTCAGCATTGGATAAAAACTCAGCTTTTATATCATATAAAAAAACATCATATCCTGCCTGTGCATACAGTTGTGCAATTCCATGCCCCATTGTACCTGCACCTAATACAGTAACTTTTTCAGCCATTAGTACCCCACCTATGTCATTATTTTATTAATCTATTTTTTATTTTACTATAGTTCTGTTAATACAATTAAGATGAAAAAGTCAATATCAATAGTAATAAATTTACATTACTACTACTTCACCAGTCTTCCTCTCGACAAATTCCGTCTAACTAATGAGGTTTAAACACAGGTTTGACAGCATTTTAAGCTTTTCTAATCAATCGTTTAATTAAAATTGATTCAACTAATTAATCGTTTGGTTAAATAGCAGGTAAACCCTTTTATCAAACCAACTTTGGGCTGTTTTCTAGAAAATAAATTGACGTGTAAAAGTTGTGGTTGTAAGGAATCAACTTAAAAACTGACAATAGAAGCTAACGAAATACACAATTTAACAATTAGAAACAAATATATTACTAACTAATCGATTGATTGAAAGTGCAGTAAACCCTTTTAAATCAGGGTTTTCCCTGTTTTCTAGAAAAATTTATTGTCGAAGAAATCTTTTGTATTTAAAGCCACGGTGACGATTCTCGATTTTAACGTGGGAATAAGATTTTTGGACATTGACCTAGGAAGAACAAAGGAAAAGGTTTATTTAAAAAGCTGAACTTTGGTTCTAGGTATATTTAGATGAATTTGATAATAGGATTTAATTGAATTGAAAATAAGATTAGAACAATTGCATTATTAAGGGGGGGGGGTTCAAGAATGAACGGGGATGAACACATGTTACATGCTGATACTGGTGTAACATCAGGATTGTTTGTGGAGCGGTCTTTAAATGAAATACGTTTTTGGGCTAGGATCATGAAAGAACATTCTTTATTTCTGCGATTGGGTTTTAGAGCAGAGGATACCCAACTAATTCAAGAGGCTAATCAATTTTACCGAACATTTGAACGCATTGAACAAACCACACATACATTTAATAATCAAACAGATCCAGAACAAATTCGCAGATTTAATTCAGAAGTTCAACAAGCTGCAACGAATATATATGTATTTAAACGAAAAATATTAGGCTTAATTATTTCATGTAAGTTGCCGGGAGCCAATAATTTCCCACTGCTAGTTGATCATACAAGCAGGGAAGCTAATTACTTTAGAAAACGACTAATTCAATTAAATGAAGGTAAATTGGATGCCCTTCCAGACGCCATTATTAAAGAAAATGTCTTCTTCTTAAGGATTATGGCTGACCATGCCAAATTTATTGGTCATTTGCTGGATCCTTCCGAAAGGAAATTAATTGATGTAGCACGTGATTTTAGTAATGATTTTGATCAATTATTGTACCAAGCCAGAGATTTAGACTCGATGAAACCACAATCTCAAACAATTCCTCTTTTGGATCAATTTTTGGATCAAAACCGTGTATCAGTCTCATCTCTTCGGGACTTTAAGAAGACTGCACGTGATTTAATTGAGCAATGTAAAATTAAGAGTATCATTCACCCACTATTAGCAGACCATGTTTTTCGGGAAGCTGATAGGTTCCTTGAAATCATAGATATGTTTGATGCCCATCTTACTAGCGGTCACCCACAACCTAGAAATTCATATTAAGGACCTCTTTTATAAGCCACCGTGACGGTTCTTATGGTTTTAATCTAGCTAGTTCATGCCACAAGAACCGTCACCGTGGTCCTTCAAATACACACACTTATCTCCAGATATTCACTATAGTAATCTTTTAATGATTTAACACTATGCGCAAGCACTAACCCTACTTTTTCTACCTAACTTACAAACTCACTTTTGGCACCTTAATTTTAAGATTACTAGGAATAGTTGCAGCACTTGAACAAGTCCCTAATGATGTTAGCGTTACTGGTGTAATATACTTCCAGCAACGTTTAACTCCCATACTACTCCAATGAGTTCGTTGCCTTCTTTTAAAAATTTATTTGTTCTTTATTTTAGCTAATCTAACAAAGTTTTCATCTCTTTGTTTAATTTTCAGTTGAACTTCTTCATCGTCTGCATATGTAAATAACCCACTACCAGATTTGGTTCCTAGATTTCCACTTTGAACTTTTTCTTCAACAAATGCTGGAATCTTGATCTCTTTTGATAATACTGGAGCAAGATTCTCTACCACACTCTTCCAAATATCAAGTCCTCCAAAATCAGCCGTTTCTAAAGGACCAATGAATGACCATCTGAATCCGGGACCATCGGTAATGGCTGAATCAATATCTTCTGCGGAGGCAATCCCTTCATCTAATAAGTAAAAAGCTTCCCGGACTAGTGCTGCTTGCAAGCGATTGGCAATGAAACCAGGGATATCTTTTTTCAGAACTACTGGTTTTTTTCCTATACTTTTCAGTACTTCTATGGTTCGATCAATCATTTCTTGTGCCGTATCTGGCCCTTTCACCACTTCCACTAACGGAACAATCTGTGCTGGATTAAAGAAGTGGGTGATCATTAAACGATCTTTCTTCTGAAACCCTTCCGATAATTGTCTTAGTGAAAATGTTGAAGTATTGGAAGCAATAACGGTATCATCCGAAATCAATTCTTCCAATTGTTTGAACAAGCTAAATTTAATAGCTAAATTCTCTGAAGCAGCTTCAGTAACAAAGGATGTATCCTTAACAGCCTCTTCTAAATTTGTCGTTGTAAAAACATGGGATAAAGCGCTTTCTTTTTCCTTTTCACCAATAACTCCCTCTTGAATTAACATATTTAAATTCGTTGAAATTCTGGTGACCGCATTGGCTAAAAACTCAGCTTTTATATCATATAAAAAAACATCATATCCTGCCTGTGCATACAGTTGTGCAATTCCATGCCCCATTGTACCTGCACCTAATACAGTAACTTTTTCAGTCATTAGTACCCCTCCTATGTCATTATTATATTAATCTATTTTTATTTTACTATAATTCTGTTAATACCAGAAGCATTTGCAGCGGTAACTATTCCAGCCTTTTTGAAAGCTGATTTTATAAAGCAGTAAATAATATATTATTTTTTTTCCGTAGTTAGTTAAGAATACGAAAAAATACAATGAACAAACTAAAGCTGTTAAGGAATAATTCATTAATTTAATCCATATCTATTATTCGATCTTTAGCTTTTAACACAATCCATAAAAAAGTTAAGACGATTAAGGGGATGCATATGCAAAAATTTATAAAATCAAAAGTATTTCAATTCCTAAAAATTACTTTTCCACTAATTTTATTAATTCTCGCCGTAATTGAAATCAAAAAATTCACAGGGAATATAGATATGGCAATGCTCCAACATGTTGTAAGTCAAATTCACTATCCAAAATTGGCGATCGTTCTATTGATTACGATGGCAGCAATTACTCCCATGTTCTTTTATGATTCAGCAATTGTAAAAATATTAGGTATCACTGTACCGACAAAAAGGTTAATCAAACAGTCACTTATTGTAAACTCTTTTTCAAATTTAATTGGTTTTGCCGGTTTAATTGGAGTGTTGCTAAGAACTTACTTCTATCAAACATATGAAATGGACAAAAGCAGACTGCTGAAAACAATTGCTACAGTATCATTATTTTATCTTACAGGTATTTCATTGCTTGCCTGGTTCATTCTTGCCGGTTACAGGGATATTCCGCTTTTATTAAAAACAAAATGGTTATATTTGGCCGTGATCGGAGTAGGGCTATATCTTCCAGTCCTAATGATCCTATCTTTCATAAAAAACAAAGAACGTACGGAACCCACCATTGAAACACGAACAAAGATCCAACTTTTGTTTACTTCTTTCATGGAATGGTCAGCTATCTTTCTAGCTATTTGGCTATTAGCTAACGTGTTAAACATACCTTTTCACTTTAATGAAATTTTCCCTATTTTTATTATTGCTTCATGTGCTGGAATTGTCAGTTTAATCCCTGGTGGTCTTGGATCATTTGATCTGGTTTTCATCTGGGGATCACAATATTTAGGGATAGAAAATGAAAAGATACTGGTACTTCTGATTTTATATCGGATTGGCTATTTATTTATTCCATTTATATTTGGATTTGTACTATTCGTAAAAGATTTTTGGAAAAAATGGAATGATTCATGGGACAATCTCCCAAATGCACTCGTGCAGAATGCAAGCCATGTGCTTTTAACCATATTAGTTTTTGTTTCTGGGTTGATCTTACTTCTGTCGGCAGCTGTGCCAGGAATCGTGGGAAGGTTGAAATTTGTCGAAGATATTGTAACCTTTCCTATCATTAGCTTATCCCACCAGCTTTCCGTTGCTGCTGGGTTTGTCCTTCTTGGTTTATCAAGAGGAATTGAATATAAAGTAAAGCGAGCCTATCAACTAACCATAGCCGTATTATCCTTTGCTGCGATATTTTCCCTTTTCAAAGGGTTTGACTATGAGGAAACAATTGTAGTGCTGATTGTCGCCTTACTCCTTCGAGGGTCTAAGTCCCGATTTTATCGGGAGAGTTATGTTTTAACATGGAGCAAAACCATTTTTGATGTTCTAATGGTCATACTCATTACTTCTATGTATGTGATCATCGGTTACTTGAATTTACCTACAGCAAAAGTCAATATACCGACAAAGCTAATCCCTTATGCTATTACTGATTATCATGATTTGTTTTTCAGTGCTTTTATTGGACTAATCATCGCCATATTCGTACTAAAAATTGGAAATGTTATTAAGAAGCCAAAGAATCGGTTTATGGAAACATCCAATAGCCAGGAGGAAAAAATACTAGAACACATAAAAAAATATAATGGAAATGTTCTAACCCATTTAATTTTCCTGCATGATAAATTTATTTTCTGGAATAACAAGAACAGTGTCCTATTTTCCTTTCAAAAATATGCTGACAAGCTCGTGATTCTTGGGGACCCTATCGGAGAGAAAGCTGATTTTCCACTTGCATTAGAAGAGTTTCAGCATACTTCAGATCTTCATGGATATACGCCTTCATTTTATGAAGTTAGTCATCACATGCTTCCTTATCTCCATGAGAGCGGTTTCGACTTTTTTAAGCTTGGCGAAGAGGCATTTGTTGATTTAGCGCACTTCTCTCTTTCAGGAAAAAAAATGAAAGGGGCAAGAACGGTTAAAAATAAGTTTGAACGAGAGAATTATCATTTTGAAATAATAAAGCCGCCTTTTTCTCCTGAGTTGTTTAATGAACTAAAAGCAGTATCAGATGATTGGCTTCAAGGTAGAAAAGAAAAAGGATTTTCCTTAGGCTTTTTTGATGAAGATTACTTGAATAAGTCTGAAATGGCAATTTTGAAAGATAACGGTACACAGATCATCGCCTTTACAAGCCTGATGCCGGTTTATGATAATAACGAAACGATTTCAGTAGATTTGATGCGATTTAAACGGAGTTCTCCATCTGGAACAATGGATTTTATTTTTCTCTCATTATTTGAATGGGCAAAAGAAGAAGGATATAAGAACTTTAATCTAGGAATGGCGCCCCTTTCTAATGTAGGGATTTCCAAGTTTTCATTTTTTGGTGAAAAGATTGCTTCCCACATATATTTGCATGGTCATTTTTTTTATCATTTTCAAGGATTACGGAAATTCAAAGAAAAATATGCAGATTCCTGGGATTCTAAGTATCTGGCTTACAGAAGAAAATCTTCTCTTCCTTTTACAATGGCCCAAGTGGCGCTTTTGATAGGAAAAAAACGAATATAATGATACCTTCTGTAAACAATCCGTTTCATCAGGTTGAACTTTTGTATAGACGAATTCGAACATTTCTATTTATATTAAAAAAAGAAGGAAAGTCCATATGTGACTAAAGGTGCCAGGTATCCTCCAAAATGGAGGGTGCCTGACCTTCCGTGCTTGAATTCTTTTTTGTCGCCCCTCACTCTCATTAATCCTCTAATACGATTGAACGAACAAAATTTATGTCTTCATTATATGATACAAAAAAAGAAGCTTCCCACAAGTTTGCTCAACTTATGAGAAGCTTCTTTAAAAATCCGCTATGTTAGCATAAAGACCGGTAGCAGAAGAACAATAAATGCTTCAACTATAGGCGAGAAATAACAAATCAATATTTGCTCAAAAAAAATATTGACATCGTTTTTCGTTTTATTTATACTTTTAATGGTAAAAGACAAACATCATTAAAACTATGAAATATGGTCAGTTTAATGAAGCATAGCGTCGAGTGCTAATCTTCGTAAGTTGATCCTATTTCTTGGACTTATTTACATATATTTTAGGGCTAAACTCCTGATACTTCAACTTCTTCATCCTCTGTTACAGGTTTCACATAGTCCACCATCATGATGGCTTCTTCATCCTCATGCTTGAACGTACAGTTACTATAATCTTTTTTAAGATCTGCTATTTGAACGGTATGACCGATTTCAAAATTTGTGATATCAATTTCAATACTATCAGGGATATCATTCACATTTGCTGTTATATTCAATTCGTGAAGAAACTGTTTAACCATTCCTCCAACTTTTTCTCCACTAGATGTTCCCTTTAAAATTACACTAACATTTGTATCGATTTCAGTGTGCTTATCAACTTGAAGAAAATCCACGTGAAGTAAATCCTTTGTTACAGGATTACTTTGGTAATCTCTTAAAATAACATTTTTTGATGTTTCATTAAGGTTTAGTGATATAATACCATATCTACCAACCTTCCTGATTACATTTCGTAATTCTTTGTAGTTAATAAAAATAGATTCAGTATTACTCTCTCTTCCATAAACAATTGCAGGAACTTCCCCTTCATTTCTCAATGTTTTCAAAGTAGATTTCTTAACATCTTTTCTTTCTTGTGCTACTAGTGTATTCACTTTTTAACTTCCACCTTCCAAATTAGATGAGTCTTAGAATTTAATTTTTATAGTCTAAAACTATTAAAAATTACCTTACTATTCAAGTATATCTAATCCTGTATATTATTTCAAAAGCTAAGCTTATTCGTTTTGTTTACCGCCATTTCTTACCATGGCCAAAAAGTATAAACGTTTTCCCGCTTCCTTCACAACCAGCTCCACCATTATCATTGTTATGGGCCTTTTCTGGTTCGCCCAGCGCCTAGGTTAAAAGAAGCACAAGAGACCTCTTGGTTATCACCCGCCAAGGGGGCTTTTTGTATGCTTATCTGGGGAGATTACATTTATCATTCCTTTAAACCTGACCGTTTGTGTTGATAATCGTGACATTTTAATATTATTTCGCTTAGCATTATTTCAGGACAATGAGGAATAGTAAATGTAGAAATATATAATATATATCGTTATATTTACTTCGTTTCTTTTGCAATCTCCACACCAGTTCTGATAAGTTTAATATTCTCTGCTTTGAAATCATGTTTTAAAGTACTCAGTTTAAGGTAATTTATTTACTTTTTACTGTTTTAGGAGGAATTTTTTTACAAAGAGAGGAACATTCGATGAAAAAAATGTCCAACGTATTTTGGATTTCTATTGCCATCGTGCTTGCAGCAGTTATATTTGGTGCAACTGCACCGAATAGCTTTGAAGAAGTAACAGGCAATATTCAAGCATTTCTCACATCAGCTTTTGGCTGGTATTATTTAATTTTAGTTTCAGTTATTGTTATTTTTTGTATTTTTCTTATTTTCAGTCCTGTTGGGTCGCTAAAATTAGGAAAAGCTGATGAAAAACCGGAGTATTCAAAAGCTTCTTGGTTTGCAATGTTATTTAGCGCTGGTATGGGAATTGGGTTAGTATTCTGGGGTGCCGCAGAGCCACTTTCCCACTTCGTAAAACCGCCATTAGCAGAGGGCTCAACAGCAGCTGCCCATAAAGAAGCAATGAGGTACACGTTTTTTCACTGGGGAATTCATGCATGGTCGATCTATGCAATTGTGGCATTAGCTTTGGCGTATTTTCAATTTCGTAAGGGTGAACCAGGACTTATTTCAGCAACATTAAAACCTGTCTTAGGAAAAAGCATGGAAGGTTCTCTCGGAATCGTAATAGATGTGTTGGCAGTTTTTGCAACAGTCATTGGCGTTGCAACGACACTAGGATTTGGAGCTGCGCAAATTAATGGGGGCTTATCTTACTTATTTGGAATACCGAATAATTTCACCGTTCAAGTGATCATTGTTGCTGTTGTGACGGTACTTTTTATTATGTCGGCTTGGTCTGGATTAAGCAAAGGGATACAAATATTAAGCAATCTAAACATGATTTTAGCCATTGCATTAATGTTATTAATGTTCATTATTGGACCAACCATCCTCATTTTAAATATTTTTACTGATACGATTGGTGGATATATTCAAAATCTTGTTCAAATGAGTTTCCGCATAGCACCACTTGATGTTGAGCAGCGATCTTGGATTAATGGATGGACGATTTTTTATTGGGCATGGTGGATTTCATGGTCACCGTTCGTTGGAATTTTTATTGCCCGCGTCTCAAAGGGAAGGACCATCCGTGAATTTATCATTGGTGTTTTATTCCTTCCGGCTATCGTTAGCTTTTTATGGTTTGCTATTTTTGGTACTTCAGCAATTGAAGTACAGCACGCTGGAAATATTGATTTATCAAGCTTGGCTACCGAGCAAGTTTTATTTGCAGTCTTTAGTGAATTTCCATGGTCTACAATGCTTTCAATAATAGCAATCATCCTTGTAGGAATATTTTTTATCACTTCAGCAGACTCCGCAACATTCGTACTTGGTATGCAAACAACGTACGGGTCACTAAACCCATCTAATCCAGTAAAACTAACTTGGGGTATTGCCCAGTCTGCTGTAGCATTAATCCTTTTATATAGCGGTGGCCTACAAGCCCTTCAAAATGCGTTAATTGGAGCAGCATTCCCATTTTCAATTGTCATTATCTTAATGATGATATCTCTTTATCGCTCTTTAACAAAAGAGAGAAAAGAACTTGGATTGTACATAAAGCCGAAACCACGAAAAAATCAGACTTAATAAACAGAACGGGAATTAATCATCAACTAGGCTAGTGGGTCATCCCCTCCGTGAACTAAAGCTTTAACGAACGGGGGGACTGACCTCATAGCTCTTAGCATCGCTTCTCATGCTCTTCGATTAAGACGGAAAAACTCCGCTTAATTTGTAATTATTAGTAAAAAGAGCTTAAATAGACGGAGAGATTTCGCCTATTGATTTGAAAAACGTGAAAATGAGGGATTTTGCTTTGCATAACCGGAAAACCTCCCCTTATTTTCCTCAAAACGAGCTCCATTCTGCATATAACCGGAAGCTCTCCGCTTATTTCACTTTTTTCTTAATAAAGAAACTCGCCAATCATTTGGTGGGCGCCTTAATTGATCTACACGGCGCTCGACAGAATCCGCTGAACCAGCAGATCAGTAAAGTGCGCAGCATGCTTGGCAACGTCATCCAGATTTTCATCGAAACTATCCGCCGTATCGCCGCCATGGCCGGCAATATCCGATACCACTTTGATAGCTAACACCGGAATACCATATTGGGCAGCAGCTTGCACGATGGCGAGTCCTTCCATATCCGATACCTTAACGGAAGGAAAAGTCGATTTAACCCATTCGACTCGATCGGATTCACTCATGAAGGAATCTAGCGTCAATATTAATCCGAAATCGAGTGAATACGGAAGATCATCTGCTTCGGCAGCAGCTTGTCTTGCTACCTCCAGCCAGTTATCGTCTAAATCATATTTCGCTGGCATTTGCGGAACCTGGCCATATTCATAACCAAAGCAAGTAGCATCAACATCTCCATACCTATATTGCGTAGCGACAACGACGTCACCCACCTTTAATCCCTCGGCAAATGCACCCGACGAACCTACATTGATGATCAAATCCGGTTTATATCGTTCGATAAGCAGCGTAACTGCGACAGCTGCATTGACCTTGCCGATACCACTTTCTACTAGAATCAGATGCTGGCCATGATAGATTGCTTCTTCAACGATAACCTTGCCTACCTGTAACCTTGCCGTGATTCGTGATTCAATGCGAAAAGGAGCCATTTCCTCCTCCATCGCCGTGATAATTGCAATTCTCATAATCAAAGCCTCTCTATTCTTTCAGGTATGAAATTGGCTTAATTACAGGCACCTTCGAGCCACCGAATTCTTTTTCTATATATTTTTGGGTATCGTCATTATGATACAATTCACCTAATTTCAAGATGCCAGGATCGTCCTTTTTATCAGCGGTGGTTACAAGCACGTTGATGCTGTTTTTTGTATCTACAGAAACTTCCTCATGGAACAAGGAGTCCTTCAATACGTTAAGTCCGCCTTCCATCGCGATCGTATTACCGATCAATACGAGATCCACATCTTGAATCACTCGCGGACCAGTCGTGTCGTCGATCAATTTGAATTTTAGGTTTTTAGGATTCTCTGCGATATCGTTCACCGAACCTGTCCCCTCATTGAAGCCGTCCTTTAACTTGATCAGTCCGGACGCTTGCAATACTTTTAATCCTCTAGATGTATTGGCCGGGTTATCAGCCAAGGCGACGAGCGCACCGTCCGGGACGTCATTGATATTCTTGATCTTCTGCGAATAAATTCCCATTGGTTCAAGGTAAGTCGTCGATACCGCAACAAGGTTGGCGTTGCTGTCTTTATTGTAGCTAACCAAGTAACCCCAAGATTGGAAGGCGTTCACGTCAACCTCTCCTTCTTTGGTTGCGTTATTCATTACAACACCACCATTGATCTCCTTGACTTCGATAGTAAGTTTGGCATCCTTTGCCTCCTGAGACTGCGCGATATGCTTCCAAATCTGGGCGTCAGAACCCATTGAACCAATGACGATTGTCTGGCCGTCGCTCGATGTCTTGCTTCCGCAGCCAGCTACCAACAGTGTCAAGGTCAATCCGATCGCCAATCCGCCCCATAATTTTTTTATATTCATATACTTTCTCCCCCTAGACTAAATGAAATATTATTGCCCTAATGCATCGTCATACCGCCGGTTACATTGATGGCCTGTCCTGTCATATATGAAGATAATGGACTAGCCAGAAACAGCACAACATTAGCAACGTCTAGAACCTCGGCGGTCCTTCCGAGCGGTACCTGTGAGCAATCCTCGGCATAGATCTCCTCGGCGGTCATCTTGCGGATTATCCCGCCTTCGATGCGTTCTCGATGCTTCATCGGCGTCTCGACAATGCCTGGGCATACCGCATTGACCAGAATTTTATGCTGCGCAAGTTCAATCGCCATGACTTTCGTTAACCCAAGAACGGCATGTTTGGACGCGCAATATCCGCCCATGGCACGATACCCGTTCTTTCCGGCTTGTGAAGCCATCTGTATGATTCTACCCGGCTTCCCGGCCTCGACCATCTTCTTCGCAAAAATCTTGGATACCAGGTACAGCCCAGTGGAATTGATGGAGAATACCTTTTCCCAATCTTCCAGCTTGCTGTCAATGACATAATCCATCGTGGAAATGCCAGCGCAATTCACAACGATATCTGGTACCCCTGACTGCTCTAATACAATATCTGACCAGCGATAGATATCCTCTGAACGGGACAAATCCAGCCTGGACTCGGACAACTGCCCGTCAATAACTTTATAATCGTCTTCGTATGCGAGATCGGCAGAGATCACCTTAGCCCCGCTCTCAAGCAAGATTTGCACGATACCTTGTCCAATGCCTGAATTTCCGCCGGTTACAACCGCCGTAAGTTGCGATAAATCAAGCGTAATCATGTCAATTACAATACCCTTTCGAACGGATCTCTGCTAATTCCAGCATGTAGTACAATCTTCGCGTATTCTTGTGCGGAGAACAGCGAATGATCCTTGTAATTGCCGCATTCCAATGCGGATACGGCCGGAACCTCCGTCGTTTCCAGCACGCGCTTCAACGTTCTTTCCAATGCGGATGCGATTTCTTCCGGATCATGCTCGTTCCAGAGAATTAGGTAATATCCCGTTCTGCATCCCATAGGTGATATATCGATGATGCCTTGAATCTCATCTCTCATATACGTCGCCAACAAATGTTCAAGTGTATGAAGCGCAGCCGTCGGAATCGCATCTTGATTCGGTTGCAGGAAGCGCAGATCATATTTTTGCACGGTACTGCCTTTCTCATCGCGCTCTACCCCCGCTGCTCTGACATAAGGAGCCTTTACGATCGTATGGTCCAATTGGAAGCTTTCTACTATTGCCATTGTACTTCAGTCCTTTTTCTATAGTATTGTATATTTATTTCAGTACGTACCCGAAGGTAGCATACTGTATAAATCGATATGTGCTAGTTGTTAATGCGTCGACTTCTTGGTGAAATAATCTCCGATGAATTGGCATGCAAACACCAGAATCAGGATCAAAATCGTTGCTACAAGTGTAATATCCGTCTGGAATCGGTTATACCCCTGATTAATCGCCAGACTGCCTAATCCTCCCGAGCCAATGGCACCCGCCATCGTCGTCAGCCCGATTAGGTTAATGATCGTAACCGAAGAAGCACGGATAATGCCTGCCATGCCCTCTTTCAGATAAACACGAAAAATAATCTCAATTGGCCCCGAACCCATGGATTGAGCCGCTTCAATAATCCCTGAATCTACTTCTACCAGCGCATTTTGTATTTGTCTGGCATAGAAAGGTACTATTCCGATGACCAAAGGCACGATAGCTGCATGCATACCGATCGATGTCCCTACGATCATACGGGTAACAGGAACGATAACGGCGATGAGAATAATAAACGGAATGGATCTAAACAGGTTAATGACTTTTTCCACGACACTATAAATCAGCCTGTTCTCCAGAATCCCTCCTTTATCTACGACAACGAGAGTAATGCCAAACAATATGCCGAATACTACCGAAAATAACGAGGTTACGGCCACCATATAAATCGTTTCATAAGTGCTTAAGAGGATTTCCTCTCTAAAACTCCATATATTTGAAAAATATTTCATAAAGAAATCGCTCATACTGGATCACCTACTTTACTGTTCTGCAAAAGCCGGGAATCGATCAATTCAACCTCCACCTGAACTGACTGCAAATACTTTAGTGCAGCTTCTAGATCGCTGGTGGTACCCGACATAACAACAATCAGGAAGCCGATCGGTGTCTGCTGTAAAATTTCCACATTAGCGAATAAAAGATTGGTTGTCACCCTATACCTAGCGGAAAGCGCCGAAATGATCGGCTCGCTGGTACTATCGCCAATAAAAGAAATCTTGCACAAGATATCGTTTTCCTTCAGATGAACCAATGACGGATGCTGCGCGAGCTTTTCCAACGTTTGATCAACTTGCGTTGCCGTATTGATGAAATCACGGGTTAATGCATTTTGCGGACTGCTGAAGATGGAGACGATATCGCCTTGCTCGATGATCCGACCCGCTTCCATCACTGCCACTTTGTTGCATATTTCTTTCACCACTTGCATTTCATGCGTAATAATAACGATCGTTAGGCCGAGGTCTTGTTTCAGCTTCTTCAACAATTTCAGGATGGATAGCGTTGTTTTGGGATCCAGCGCACTGGTTGCTTCATCGCATAAGAGTATTTCCGGGTCATTCGCCAGCGCTCTGGCAATGGCTACCCTCTGCTTCTGCCCACCTGACAATTGAGAGGGATAAGCATCCCGTTTATCCGATAAACCTACCAACTCAAGCAAATCCATAACCTTCTGGGCTCTTTCACGCTTGGAAAGCTTGGAGCTTTTTAAAGGGTAGTCTACATTGTCAAAGATCGTTCTAGAACTCATCAGGTTAAAATGTTGGAAGATCATCCCGATCTTCTTCCTGGCCACCCGCAGCTCTTTGGGATTCAAGGAGAGCAAATCTTGACCGTTCACTTTTACGCTTCCCGATGTAGGTCGTTGCAGCAGGTTAATAACGCGAACCAAGGTACTCTTTCCGGCCCCGCTGTAGCCTACAATGCCATAAACATCGCCAGCATCAACCTGCAAATTGACATCCTGAACGGCTGTTACCGACTGAGAGCTAGTTTCAAATGTAACGTTAATTGTGGATAAAGAAATCATGATGCCCAACCCTTCCTAAAACTTCTATATTCTCAAAACTCAAAAAATTACATTTAAGTAATTGTACATCAGAATACTCGGAATTTAAACAAAAATTTTTTAATAGGGGTAGTACCAGCGTAGCTGACACCATCCGCAAAGTAGATGTTAATAATAATGGTATATATTTATAAAAAAAGGGCTCCTCAAAAGTTTGTCAACTAATGAGAAAGCCTCTTTTAATTTACATTAGGTTAGCATATTTTTAGCAAAGTAAAGCCATTAAATCGTCCCTTGGTGACACACAAAAAAATACGTATTAATATCCAATAAGCTCCTCAACTGCCCTCTTATTCGGCAGAGCAGAAATAGCTCCTTTTCCTGTTGTGGTAAGGGCACCGCTTGCATTGGCAAATTGAAGGATACCGGCCTGCTGGTCTCGCAGTACTTCTTCAATGTTTTCCGGACTTGCATTCAATTCTAGTAATTGATATAAAAATCCGCCAATGAACGCATCACCCGCTCCGGTTGTGTCCACAGGTTCAACAGAATATCCGCTCGATTCAAACTTTTCATCCTTTAAAAACAAATCCGCTCCAGCAGCTCCCTTTGTGTAGACAACGGCCTTCACATTTCCAATGAACAATGATTTTATCGCATCCGACTCATCTTTTATTCCTGTAATAAAATTTAGCTCTTCATCAGAAACCTTTACGATATATGCGGTTGGTAAAAATTCGAGAATTGCCTTACGACAGTCCTCTGGATCTTCCCAAAGCGGAAGCCGCACATTTGGATCAAAGCTGACCAATCCACCTGCACCTGAAACAGCTGCAATTGCTTTCTTATGCGCCTGTTTCATCGGGCTTTCCACTAAATCAACTGAGCAAAAATGTAGTATATCCCCCGCTTGGAACCATGCTGGGTCAATTTCCTCTTCGCTTAACAACAAATCAGCGGAAGGATTACGGTAAAACGAAAAATCACGTTCCCCGTTTTCTTTTAAAGAGACAAAAGCCAAGGCCGTATTCGCCTCACCAGTCCGATATACTTTGTCCGTCTCAACACCAGCCTCGATAAGCTTTTCGACTAAAAAATCGCCAAACGCATCGTTGCCTAACTTAGAAATCATTGCTGCTTTCTGCCCATATTTAGCAACAGCAGCAGCGACATTTGCAGGTGCCCCTCCTGGAGCTCTCTCAAAGGCTACAACATCCTTTAAGGCTACTCCTTTTTGAAGAGGAATAAAATCAATTAACACTTCACCAATCGAATAAAGCTTTCCCATTTTGTCACCTCTCGTACCTTTAATAGATTACTTGATATCCCATTTAACAGCCTGTACATTCGTTTGGCCCCCATGGGAAAACACTCGGATTCCATTACTATTTTTACCAGGAAAAATCCTTCCAGTAAATACTTCCTCTCCATCATTTACAAACACTTCAATAGAGGAAACATCAACAAAGATACGGAACGAAATCTTGTCAGCTTCCAATGTACACTTCCGAACAGCACCAAACTCCTCAGCAAAGGATTCACCCGACCTAGTCCGGTCAAACACAACCTTTTTCGCAACCGCATCATATTTAATCACGGTTTTCTCATCTTTTCCTACACGGAGCTCCAATCCAAACTCCTCAGCAGTACTATCAGAGAATTCCACAAGAAGCTCATACACGTTTCCCTCAAAGTTTTCCATACCAACATTTTCATTCACAACGGTTTGATTGCTTTCCACCCTTTTCCCACGAAGGAAAATCAACTCAGGAACTGGCTGTTGAATCAGTTTTCCGTCGTTAATCTTTAACTCACGAGGAAGTGTTAAACAGTGTGCCCAACCATTTTTATCAGTAGGATAGTCAATTTCCGGTAGTCCCATCCAACCGACTAATATCCGGCGCCCCTGGTGGTCCACAGTCGTTTGCGGTGCGTAAAAATCAAAACCGCGATCCAACTCATGAAATACACCATGCTTCAATTCGATATTCTCTAAATCTATTGGACTTCCAACTACATACCCCGATTGATAAATATTTTGATAGCTGTCACCTTCCGCTTTTAACCCTTGTGGGGAGAAAAGGAATACGCCTTGCCCATCCAGCTCAAAGTAATCCGGACATTCCCACATATAACCGAACTCTTCACCTAACCCTGTCTTCACTTCACCCACAAACTGCCAATCTTTTAAATCCCTTGAGCGATATAAAACTACACTTCCAGTCTCATTTTCCCTTTGGGCACCAATCACCGCATAGAAGAGGTCCCCATTTTTCCAAACCTTTGGATCTCGAAAATGGTCAGTATAGCCATTTGGAACTTCTGCAATCACCGGTGCATCCATTTTGACAATACTTCCATCAGGACTCATCACAGCCAAGCATTGATAGGGGTGTCGATTCCAATATTCATCGCGCGTATTGCCCGTATACATGATAAATAATTTCCCATCATGCTCAATTCCACTACCGGAATATGCCCCATGACGATCAAATTCATTTGACGGTTCAATGCCCATTCCAACATTCTCCCAATGAACCAGGTCCTTCGACTTCGTATGATACCAATGCTTCAACCCATGAACCGGCCCGAGTGGAAACCATTGGTAGAATAAATGATATTCCCCATTATAATAACTAAATCCATTCGGATCATTTAACAATCCTGTCACTGGCTGAATATGAAAGGACTGGCGCCATGGGCATTGATTCACTAGTCTGGCTAACCCATGAACTTCCTCTTCTGACACGTCATCCATTCTTCTGTATCGTTGCTCTTTTGTCCATTCCATGCTGTTCACTCCTAATGCCCAAAAGGAGAATCACAGGATTCTCCTTTTCATTTTTTTATTATGCTGCTTGATCAGATGTTTGTTTAACTGCTTTTTTTTCGTCTCTTTTCGCTAAAACAATCGTGACGATAAATGCTACGGCAAATGCGATCGCCATACCGATAATATAAGAAATAATCGTATCTGGGCGAATCGAAATGATTCCTGGAATACCAGCTGCTCCCAAAGCAGTCGCTTTAACCTTGAACAGCGTAACAAAGCCAGATCCGACGGCCGAACCAATAATGGCACCGATAAATGGATAACGTAACTTCAAGTTAACCCCAAACATTGCTGGTTCCGTAATACCTAGTAAGGCTGAAATCCCAGCTGCAGAAGCTGTTCCTTTAATTTTGGCATTTTTCGTTGCCTTTAGCACCGCAAGTGTCGCTCCTCCTTGCGCAATGTTAGACATTGCCGCAATAACGAAGATAAACGATCCACCCGTTTTCACAACATCGGCAAGTAATTGTGTTTCTACTGCAATAAAGCTATGATGCATACCTGTAATAACAATTGGCGCATAAGCTAAACCAAAGATGATACCGCCAATGACACCTGTTGTATCATATAACCACACAATTCCATCTGTTAATAAATTACCAGCTGAGCGTGTCAGCGGCCCTACTAAAATGAACGTTAAAACCCCAGTAATAAATATAGAAAATAACGGTGTTAATAGATTGTCTAAAGCAGATGGAATAACCTTCCGTAAGGATGTTTCAATTTTTGCAAGAATAAAAGACGCGGCAAGAACAGGAAGTACTGTTCCCTGATAGCCTACTTTTTCAATTTCTAAGCCAAAAAGATTCCAAACTGGGACTTCATTATTCAGTAACGCCGCACCGTAACCGTACCCATTTAATAAGTCCGGATGAACCATTAGCATTCCAAGTGTGGCCCCAAGGAAAGGATTCCCTCCAAACCGTTTCGTTGCTGAAAAACCAATTAATATAGGTAAAAAGACAAAGGCAGCATTGGCAAATGTATTAATAAGTGCCGCTAAATCTGCCATTTCTGGATTAGCATCCACTAAGGATTGTCCTTTAATAAACAGGTCTGGAGCTGTTAAGACATTGTTTATCCCCATTAATAAACCGCCAGCTACAATCGCTGGAATAATCGGAACGAAAATGTCTGACAGCATTTTGACGAATTGCTGGATCGGATTTAGTTTCTTCGTCGCCACATCTTTCACGTCACTCGTTGACATTTCTGTTTGCCCAGACATCTCCGCCAAGTGCTTATAGACCTCGTTCACCGTTCCAGAACCTAAGATAATTTGGAACTGGCCTCCTGTTGAAAAGGTCCCTTTCACGACATCCATGTTATCCAGCGCTGATTGATTAACTACTGATTCATCCTGTAAAACAAGCCGTAAGCGTGTGGCGCAATGCGCTGCAGCTGATACGTTCTCCTGACCACCAATTGCCTCCAAAACTTCCCGTGCTATTTTTTTATGATCCATCTTAATCCCTCTCTTCATTCGGATAAGGAACCGGTTCCATCCAAGAACAAAAAAATAAACTCTTTCATGAGCGGAACCGGTTCCTAAATTAACTAAAAAAATAATTGGTTAAAAGAGAAGCCATATTCAATTGTTACCAAGTGAATAGGTCCTCTTAATTGGAACCGGTTTCGTTGACTTTATTATAGGGTAGAGTTAAAGAGATTGTCAACGCTTTCTCGCTCAATAATTTCAAATTTAGAAAGTGTTACTTTTTCCACAGGGAATTCGTTAACTAATTCTACAATATGTTTTGCAGCCGTTTCCCCCGCTTCTTTGTAAAAAAACTTCGCTGTCGTTATTCCCGGATGAATGATTCCTGTCACATCATAGCCGCCAAATCCTGTAACTGCTAAGTCCTGCGGTATCGCCATCCCTTCTGAATACGATGCCTTCAAGACCCCAAGAGCTATATTATCGGTTGCACAAACAAAGATGGCAGGCTGAAATTCATGGATAATCTCTTTTGCACTCGCTTGTGCAGCTGGAATCTTGAATAATGTCTCATAAAAGCGAACATCACAATCATTTACTTCTTGTATCGCCTTTTTAAAACCCTGCTTTCTTTTCACGCCTACTGAAATATCCCGTTCCGTTACGCCTAAATAAGCAATTTTCCGATATCCCTTTTCTAGTACATACCGCCCCATCGCATAACCGGCATTAAAATCATCATGAATCAGACTATGATAGTTCTCATGCTCTTGTCCTATTAACAGTACTGGAACCTTAACACTTTCAAATGCTTGGATATGCTGATCTGTGATTTCGGTAGCAAGCAATATAATCCCCGCCATCTTTTGATTGGCAAAGCTATAAATGCTTTCGATCTCTCGCTCTAGATTTTGACTTGTATTGGAGATAAGCATTTGATAATTCATTTGCTTTAATTGCTCATCGATGCCAATTAACGTTTGTGATGCAGCAAAGGAATCAAGCCGCGGGACAATCGTACCAATAATATTCGTTTTCTTCGCTTTCAAACTCTGCGCAAATGGATTCGGAGTATACCCGGTTTCCTTGATTGCCTGTTCAATTTTCTTCTTCGTTGCTTCCCCAACCGAGCCGCCATTTAAATACCGAGAAACCGTACTTTTCGCCACACCCGCAAGCTTAGCAATATCTAAAATTGTACTCATTGTCCTCAACCTCATAACATTACAAATTCATATACCCTTATAGTATCATAAATAACTTCATCCACAATGAAGCAATTATGCGAAGCTAACTGATAGGAAAAATATCAACTGCTAACTCCAAAAACAGTAGATTTTATATTAAATTTCCACTTATTTGCAAGTTTAAAAGCCTTGAACTGAGATGATCCAAGGCTTTCCTGATTGAATATTTTAACACTTTTAGTATTGTAAAAATCTTTGTTAAAAGCCAAGATCCTGGTGAATCCTAGTGTTAATTGCCAGGCGCCAAGACCTTGTAATCCATATTCACGAATAAGTAACATTTTAGCACCCATGGCTTAAAAATATACTCTCTAAAGCCATCAACCCGAGCTGATAAATAGACCTAGGAAATCCGCTTAATTTGTAATTATCACTAAAAAGGGATTACATAGACGGAGAGATTCCGCCTATTGACTCGAAAAATTCGAAAATAGGAAATTTTGCTTTGCATAAGCGGAAAACCTCCCCTTATTTACCCCGAAACGAGCTCTATTCTGCATTTAACCGGAAACTCTCCGCTTATTTTACTTTATTCCTAATAAAGAAACTTGTCCTATCCTCCGCTTTTTTAAGATCAGAATGGGCACCATTTCTGTTCGGCACCTTGCACTAAAATCTCGATCCCTTTTCATCTAAAAAGAAGGAGGCTGTCTCAATTTTCATTTGAGACAGCCTCTTTTTTTATGACTAGGATATACGATTCCACATTCACCATCGGCATTAACAAGTAACTTTGATCGTTCCTGTATTTACAAACAAATGCCTGTTATGCTTTTGGAGGTGTTCCTTCAGCATTTGATACAACTGCATCGATTTGGATTAAAGCATCATTAGGTAAAGCTGATACGCCAACTATTCTTCGTGCAGGAACACCGCTTGGGAAGAATGTTTTGTAAGCTTCGTCTACAGCATCAATATCCGCGATATTTTTAAGGAAGATATTTACTTTAACCACATCGTCCATAACGTGGTCGATACTTTCTACAATTTCCTTAATATTGTTCAAGCACTGTTCAGCCTGCTCTTTTACACCACCAGCTACCATTTCACCAGTTTTTGGATCCAAAGGTAATTGAGCTGATAGGTGATTGTAATGAGAAAACGCTACAGTTTGTGTAGATAGGGAACTCTTTGGTGCATTGTCAGTGTTGTTAGCATATATAACGATTCCATGTCTATCTTCAACAGCTTGTGGAGGTGTACCATCTCCGTGTGACACCACTGCTTCGATTTGTACCAAAGCATCCATAGGTAGAGCTGAAACTGCAACTGTTGTTCGTGCAGGGACATAGGCTGCGGTCCTGGCGATAGCCGAGTCTGGGAAGAATGTTTTATAAACTCCATTTACAGCTTCAGTATCCGACAGGTTTTTAAGGAAGATAGTTATTTTAACAATATCATCAAAAGGAACGTCGATACTTTCTAAAATTGCCTTGATATTTTTCAAGCACTGTCCAGCCTGCTCTTTTACACCGCCAGCTACCAATCGGCCAGTTTTTGGATCGATCGGCAATTGAGCTGAAAGATTATTGTAATGAGAGAAAGATACAGTTTGTGTAGATAGAGGACATGTTGGTGCATTTGCCGTGTTATTTGTAAGCTTAATGAGGTCGCCTGCTTGTGGTGCGTTTGGAATTGTACCTTCACCGTGTGAAACAAGTGCTTCAATTTGCACCAAAGCATCCATAGGCAAAGCTACAACTGCAACTGTTGTACGTGAAGGAACATAGGTTGGGAAGAATGTTTTATAAACTTCGTTTACAGCGTCAACATCTTTGATATCCTTAACGAATACCGTGATTCTAACTATATCGCTCATAACATGATCGATGCTGTCTACAATTGCCTTGATATTTTTAAAGCACTGTTCAGCCTGCTCTTTTATACCACCAGCTACCAATTTACCTGTTTTGGGTTCGATAGGTAATTGAGCTGAAAGATTATTGTAATGTGAGAAAGCCACAGTTTGTGAATACAGACCGTTACCGTTTGGAGCATTTTCCGTATTTTTTGCTGATACTGCGTTATAGCCGCTCATGATGTATTCCCCTTTTAGATCAATTTTTTAATATTTATAACTTAAGTATGTACCGAAAAAACCGGGTTAATCCGTTTTTAAGCAAGTGATGTTTTGGTTTAGCTCGCAGCCTATTTATATCAAGCCATTAATGCCTGATTTCTGCTGTGAAACTTGAGTTAGTAACCCCTCGAGTGGTTAAGTTGCAATTATAGCGGGAGCAACGCACAAAAATTCACCATTTCCAATAATCATCAGGTGGACCATTTTTTACTAGTCCCTATATCGACAATATTCTTTTCACTCCAGGAGGATTCAACCCAGGTTTGTCTGCATTTAAAGCGATTCTAATCAAACGATTGATTAGTGCCAATTCAACTAATCAATCACTTGATTAAATACCGGCTAAGTCCTTAAATTCAACAATCTTTTGGCTGTTTAGAGAGAATTAATTGTCGGATAAAAGTTGTGTTTGGTAGGCATCCACTCCAAAACTGACAATAGAAACTAGTAAAATACATATTTTTATAAACACCAACTAATTTTTATACTAACTAAACGTTTGATTAGAAGTGCAGTAAACTCTTTTAAACCGAGCTTTTCCATATTTCCAGAAAAATATATTGTCGAAGAATAAACTGTGCTGCTGATTCATATTCCACAAAAGATAGTGGTTTATTGGAATCCTATGAAACAAAGGCAGATTATTAATTTAATCATAATGGTGATTAAATTATCTGATTTATGTTAAATTCGTTCTACTGCTGTAACTTCCTTTTTAACATGAAGAATCTGATTCTTTTCCTTCGCTTCGGATACCCATCTATCAAGTGATAAATAAATAATTCCGGCAACGATACAACCAATTCCGAGAACCGTAAATAGAACCTGACCAAGATGAGCATCAAGCAAAAAACCGGCAAAGATTGGACCTACTGCACTACCAACGATCCACTGAAGACTGGCTGCCCCCATATAAGTACCACGTAAATGTTCAGGTGCAATATTCGCTACAAATGTCATTTGTACCGGGGATAAGAGCATTTCCCCTAATGTGTATATTCCATAGATAATGAGAAGGATTAAAAGGATACTCCAAAAGGAAAACTGTAACTTTGTAAAAAATATTGGCAGCCATCCTACCGCAAGCAGCCCAAAACCAAATAAAACCGAACCAAATAACATGACCTTACCAAGTTTACGCTTACTTGCCCATCTCGATATCGCAAATTGAAAGAAAACGACCAGCGCTCCGTTAAAAGCCATTAAATAAGGATATGGATTTTGGGCATCGGAAAGTCCCGGCAATTGTTGATCAAAGTGCAATGGAAGCATCCCTTCTGTTTGTGAAAATCCCATCGAAATCACAATTCCTGTGATAATATAGAAAAATAAAATTTTATCTTTGATGAGCACCGTAAAAATAGATGGCAGTTTCTCTTCTTCATCAAGAACTTTCGTATCCTTTTTTCGTTTATTTTTCGGTAATGTTTCTGAAAGCAAGAGCGCTAAAAAAAAGGAATAAACAAAAACGGATGAAGCAGCAATGATAAAAATAACTGATTTTGATAAAAACACAATCGATGCACCAAGCAACGGACCAATTGCTGCTCCAATATTGTGTCCCATTCGCAGCAAACCAAATGCTTCTGTCCTTCCCTCTTCATCCGTCACATCCGCGACCATGGCTGACGCCGCAGGATGAAAAAGTGAATTAAACAAGCCAAAAAAACTCGATATTACTAAGAATGGATAGAAGCCATCGAAAAAAATAAAACCAAGCATCACCAGTCCATTTCCAACCATTGAAACAATCATAATAGGCTTCCTGCCATATGAATCCGCAAGCCTTCCTCCTATTAATGAACCAAGCACTCCGGCAAGCGGCCCCATCGCCATGACCACACCAACCTGCCAAAAGTGATCCACCTTATCGCTCATATATAAGGCAAAAAAGGGCATTAACATCATCATCGCAATACCATTAATCGATTCACCGATAAAACGAATCCAAATATTTCGATCCATTTTTCGATAAGCCTGTAACGTCATTTTCATTTCTTTTCCTCATTTCACTTTGACATCTTCAGGACATAAAAGCACTTTGGTGGAACAAATGTCTATTAAAATTTCAAAATTATCTTAATTATCCATTTAAATTATAAATTATTACCAACAGGTGTGTAAAGAAATCCCAAAAAGTTCCTCCTTGTTTTATGTTGATAAGCCCATTATGAAATTCGTTCCTTAACTTTTCCTTAAGATTTCAACTTTAGATGTCAAATTAATGTAACCTTTCTTAATGGATTGAACACGAAAAAATTTCCAAAATTGTACTTTAGGAAACAAGGTCAGATATCTAATTATCCATGGATGGCACTTTTTGCAAAAAAATAAAAAGACAGGGATACTTTAACAAGGAACATAAAAAAAGAGGCCTTTCAAAAGTTTGGAAAACTAATGAAAAGCCTCGTTTAATTTATAATTATGTTAGCAATTTGTTAGCAAACTCCTTAAAAACCCTTATAAAGTATACTCCCATGAAGTAGTATCTTTATTCTTGTACTACAAATTTTTTTCCATTATAACGTAGGCTTTGCCTCCTTTATTAAAACTGTAATTGGTATCTTGTAAACCGAATTTTTTATAAAAACCAAGCTTATTCTTTCTGGCATTACACCAAATTCTCTTCACGCCACAGTCCATTGCTTCATTCATTACATAGTCTAACAAAGTACTTCCATACCCCTTACCTTGTTCAGTTTGGAGTGTTGCGAACTTTCTAAATTGGCAAACTTCATTATTTATAAAAAGTGAGATAACAGAAATCAGCATGTTTTCCTTAAAAAGTCCAAAATGAATCCCTAAATGATCATCTTCTAATTTTACGTAGTCCAAGTCCCTATCTGGCCACATGACTTTATGCCTCAATTTCCATACCTTCTCCTTTTCAATTTTTGTAATATGTATATTTCCAAAAGTTTTATTTTTCAAGATAGAAGAATCCCCTTGCTGCACTATTAAAGAAGGCAACAACCATTAAGCTTTGTTGCCTTTTTATTGTTATTTAATTTAATGCTACTATTAACGCAATACTCGAGAAGCACTAGAGAACTGTGATGGGTTAAATGCTGCAATTTTCACAACATCTCCTGTTTGCGGTGCATGGATATATTGTCCGCCTCCGATATAAATTCCAACATGATAGGCTGGAGAACCCCTAAATACTAAATCTCCTGGCTGCAATTGATTCAATGGTATTCTTGTTCCAACATTTTGCTGATCCCGTGATGATCTTGGAAGGCTAATACCAACAGAACGATATACGTATGATACATATCCAGAACAATCAAATCCGCTTGGCGTTGATCCTCCCCAAACATATGGTACACCTAAATATTGTTTAGCATTGGCAATAACCACACTTGCAGTTGCAGAGCTAGTTACACTCGTTTCTACAGCAGAAGGTGTTGTTGCATGGTTTACTGAAGATTGGGGCTCCGGCTGTAGTTGTGCTTGTTGTACTTGTTGCACTTGTTGTGCTTGTTGTGCTTGTTGTGCTTGTTCAGCAGCTAACTGTGCCTCTTGTTGAGCCATTTGATTAAGTTGATTTTGTAAAAACCCCTCAGCAGCAGCTAAATCATCTTCAATTTGTTTCTTACTCTCTTCAATCTGCTGTTGTTCAGCAGCTAATTCAACTTGGCTCTGCTTTAATTGGTTGACCTGATTCGTTAATTGTTCCTCTGCATTTTTTAACGATAGTTCTTTTTCGTTTAAACCATTAAGTAATTGTGTATCATTTTCAATAATTTGTGAAATGGCAGTAAAACGATTAAAAAACTCTGAAACACTGCCAGATGAAAGCAAAAGTTCAGCGTATGTAACGATTGACTGGTTTCCCTTTAATTGAAGGCTTTTTAAGCGTTCAGAGTAAATCTTTTTATGCCTTTTTAAAGCGGTTTCAGCCTCTACTATTTCAGCCTCTGTTTCTACAATTTTTGCTTGTTGATTATTAATTTCTTCGTTTAGTTTTTGGCTCTTCTCCATTGCTAAGCTAATTCGGTTATCTAATTGTTGAATCTTCGTTTCAAAGTCACTAATTTGTTCCTTCGTAGCATCAATTTGCCCATTTGTAATTGGATCTGCAAAAGTAGGTGTTGCTTGATATGTTGTGGCGAGGATGAAAGCTGCTACCGTATATTTTAATATCTTTTTTACCATTTCAAATTCTCCTCTTATACACTATCATTTTATAAGTTTCTAAATCTATTCCTAGTTTAATTTCTAAAAGTAGGAAAGACAATGAATTAGTCGAAAATGTAATTAAAATGTAATTTAATAGAAAAAAATATAGTACAAAGGAACTTGTAAAAAACAAAGATTACTGGGATGAAAAAACAATGAAAAATAGGATTAAACTCGTTTTGCAAGTTTAATCCCAATTAATAAAGGTTAAATTTCATTGTTAGATTGACAAATCCGTAACAAAAATCATTGTTAGAACACAAAGGAAAAAGTTGCTGAGTCGCCATCATTCATCATTTTTCGAAGTGTTCTTAGGATCCTGTTTTACCTGTTGGGAAGAACCAGGTTCGCCCTGTTCCGCAGGCAGCAGATAATGAAATTCATTATTCACTAGTATTCCGACTTTTTCTTCCTTTTTAGCAGCTATATGTTGTTTCTCTCTTTTTTGCGCAAAGCTTATGAAGGCAAAAATGATAGCCAATGAGACAACAAAGTAAATTGATAATGCCCCTAATGCTTCCCTAAGCCCTGCTTCCATTCTACCTTGATAATATAGCAGCGCTCTCATACCATCTACCATATATCTAGTGGGTAAAATGAGACTAAAAAAGCGATGAACTGTTGGCAAGGTCGAGAGTGGAATGGCTCCACCGCTTGAAAAAATTCCCATAAAATTGATAGGGAACATCACCAAAATTCCCCAGCCGCCAAGTAATAATGCAACAGCTTTAAATAAGAAGAGCATAGTTAAGCAACAGAACAAAGAAAACAGGAAAATATACCAAATGCTAGAAGCATGTACACTGCCAAAAAATCCAAATACCGATATTTGCAAAATAAGGGAGCCACAAAACGCTAATAAGATCGCCAATAACAGTGCTGATTGTAGAATTTGCGACTCAGGTAAAGGGTAGCCTTTCTTTCTAAGAATTCCATTGCTCTTCTCAAGGTACCCACGAATCATATTGGTTCCCACCAACCCTGTTATAGAAGCAATGATGCTCATCACGAACGGAGTCATACCCTTATTCAAATTGACCGGAAGTCCCAGAACATTTTTCATGGTAAACTGTACAGGTCGATCTAATAAAGAGGCATTCATTGGGGATAAAGTAATTCCTTTTTCGTTTAATTCACTTTTAAAGTGACCGCTAATCCCATTCGAAGTGGCTGAAGCAACTGTTTGTAAGGTATTGCTTGCAATCATTGAAGCTGATTGGCCAACCCCCTCATTCAATAAAATGTCTAATTTAGCAGGTTTGCCAACCCCATTTCCGGATATAAGCAAATCGTGTACTTTGGTAAGCTGTTTTGAATAATCAGCAGGAATTACTAATGCACCATATGCTTGATTATTTTTCAAATCGTTCAATGCCTTTTCCTTCGTTTTCACTACATCCCATTTAAAGGAATTTCCATTTTGCGTTTTAATTAGATTTAATAAAATTCTATCTCCCGCCTTGCCCTTATCTTCGTTCACAATAATTAAAGGAACATCTGTTAAATTTTTATTCGCACCTCCAAAGGCAGGTATGTAAACACCTACCATAATCAACATGAGTATTAAAATACACCAAATAGGAAACCAAGTAGAACTCATCTTAAACAAACGTTTCACGGTGTTATGCCCCTTATTTTGAATTTACTCTATACCCATTAGTTATTTGCTATATTGAATGAGAATATTTAAAAGAAGAATTAATGATTTTTATGGTGAGCGGCAATCTTTTTCTAATACAAAAAGCACCTCATAAAGAGATGCTAATGAAAGTCTAACGTATTCTCTTAAAAGGAGTGTCTTTTTGTTGATGTTCGTGTAGTTCCATTATCCTGTTGTAATTTATCACCTGCTTTTTACTCTTCGCCTAGTACCAAACCTTTTCCTTCAACCCAGAATGGATGATTATCAGTTGTTTCTATTGACTTTATTACCAATGGAAACCTTGTAGGTGGTATCTCTTTTATTTTGGAACAGTTGAGTTACCTCTTTATAGACTGTTTCACCATTATGTAATTGTGACATTAATATCTTATTCTTGAGTAAACTATCATCAAAAGATAGTATATAGTTTGGGATATAATTAGGAAGGAGACAACATGGATAAGCGTATATATTTTTTAATGATCATATCCTTTATTATAGGTCTGGTTGAACTGATCATTAGCGGGATTTTAGATTTGATTGCAGAGGATTTACATGTAAGCATCGGCCAAGCCGGTTTGCTGATCACTGTTTTTGCTGTCATTTTTGCAGTTGCAGCGCCAATTTTACTTGTCATGACAGCTAATATAGAAAGAAAACGGCTAACATTAGTTTGCTTGTACATCTTTTTAATTGGTTGTATCGTAACAGTAGTTGCACCCACTTTTTCTATTTTGTTTATAGGAAGAATTATTTTAGCGTTAAGTGGAGCGCTATTAATCATATTGTGTTTAGTTATGGCTCCTAGCTTAGTAGGAGAACAGTATAAAGGCAGGGCCATTGGGATTGTCTCTGTGGGAGTAAGTGCTTCGTTAGTTTTAGGGGTACCGCTCGGGCTTATCATCGGAGATAGTTATGGCTGGAGAGCACCATTCGTACTTATAACTATTTTAACCGCATTATCTATTATTGGTGTTCATGTATTAATGGGGACTATACAACCGAAACCTCAAATTCCATTGAGGCAGCAGCTTGCAGCATTTAAAAATCACAAAATCACATTAGGGCTGACAACGACATTCCTCTATATGACAGGCCATACGATTATGTATGCCTATTTTAAGCCTTATTTAGAAGCAACCACTGGTTTTAATGCTACTTGGATTAGTATCATCTATTTCATTTTTGGTTTTTCTGCTGTAGTCGGTGGAGGTCTTGGCGGGGTAATGGCAGATTTATGGGGATCAAGAAAAACAATGGTTATTGCCCTAGTCTTTTTTAGTGCTATATTCTTTATATTTCCATTCTCAACAGATTTCTTTCCATTATTTCTCACCATCATTATCATTTGGGGGATCCTCAGTTGGGCGATTTCACCGGCCATGCAATCTTATTTGATTGAAATAGCGCCTGAATCATCGGAAATTCAGCAAAGCTTGAATAATTCAGCTCTTCATTTAGGTGTTGCTGTTGGTTCAGTGATTGGAGCTGGAATTGTAGATACACTTTCAGTCGAAGTAAATCCATTTGCAGGTGGAATATTCATCATCTTATCATTCATTACTGTCGTCATTTCTATTAGCAGTAAGAAAAAGACTGCTTATAAACCAAAGAGCGCAATTTGAGTTATTTCAAGTTGCGCTCTTTTAATGTATATTCTTTTCCTACATAGCCATGTCTACGATACGCATTAATGATCAACACCATGTTCTTCAGTAATGTCCCAGAAGCTAGTTAATTCATTATGTTTAAACCCAGGTACAATCATTCTAATTCATTATAGTTAACCCAGAGGAATTATCCCAAGAAATTTAGCTAAATAAATAATAAATTAAGATTATTTCTATAGTAGCCAATGTAGATAGGTTTGCTCATACTTGTCCACCTTTAAGATAAAAGAGTACCAAAGATGGTACTCTTCTTCTTATTTTACTTGCATTTCTGCAATAAGATCTTCTAATCGTTCTTTCTGAGCCATTAATTCTTCCATTGAAGGACGATAAGAGTTTGAATTTTGCCTAAAAGGATTAGCTCCACCTCCCTCAGGCTGAATTAAACGATTTAGTTGACCGCTGTTTTGTTCATACAAGCGATAACCAACTGCTCCTACTACTGCTCCAGATACAAACCCCATTAAAAAATCTTGGTTTAATGCCATAGAAATTTCCTCCTAATAGTTTTTTTATAATCAGTTCATATTGGAATATGAATCTATTATCTTAATACATTGCATAATTCAATCTGTTACTCTTATAGATGTCATAAAGAATCTCTATAATATTAATGGCCCATGTAATCGTGGAGATATGAAGCATATTTCCTGTTCCCAATGATACAAGGCTGATAATTCCAGTTAGCACGTCTGGGTGATTTAATTTGTTCGTTCCATGTGACAAAACTGTATAACCAGTAGCAATAACTGCTATATATTCAAAGGCATCTGGTCTTTTAACAGTTGCTTTCCTCATATACGCAGCAAATAACAAGAGTCCACTTACTAATGATCGAAATAATTCACTTCTTAACCTCGGTTTAAGATTAACCATTAGTGAGTCAAATGGATCAAACCTTGTTTGTTGAAAAAATAAGGAAATATACCGCAATAGACTATTTCTAGAAAGATGTCCATCGTCATACTCTACCAACATAGTGTTAATTACCGGTTCTATTCTCACCAGTCGGATGCCATTTAGCGATGAAAACATTCCTTCAATTTCGGCATGAGAGGTCTTATCACGAAGAGCCAGGATTTGCAATCGAATTCTACCAGGAATATCATGCAAAATGTAAAATTTCGGTCCCAATTCGTTTATCTCCCTTCCATAAAATAGTAGCGCTATTCAACACTACACCAATTGTAGCAGCATTATGTATAGCTGCCCCTAATACTGGAGTAATAACACCTAAAGCTCCAAGAAGGATGGCTGCCCCATTTATGACGAAGGTCGCTATAAAGTTTTGTTTAATCTTATTCATTGTTAATTTGGATAAGCCAACTAACTCTGGCAAAATGGTTGGGTTATCTCCTGTGATAATGATATCACTTGCCTCTGAAGCTATGTCTGTGCGTTTCGAGCCCATCGTCACACCAATTTGAGCATGCGCTAGTGCTGGAGCATCATTAATACCATCACCAACCATCATTACCGTATGACGCTGACCATAGTTTTTTACAAATTCTGCTTTCTCTGATGGAAGGGTCTCAGCATGATACCAATCTAAGCCCAGACGTAGTGCAGTCTCTTTAGCAACAGCCCTTTTATCTCCTGTTATCATTACAATCTCATTAATTCCCTGATGCCTTAAATGCTGAACGGTTTGGTACATACCATTTCGTATCTTATCAAATATACTAATTACACCAACAAGTGAATGATTATAGGCAACATAAATTACATTATCCTCTTGATTAATCTTATGAAGGTATTCCTCAATATTGACCTTCATTTCTCTCATAAATCGAAGACTACCCACAACAATTTGTTTACCATCTAAGCTTGCACTTATTCCTTTTCCAACTATCGTTTCCATCTGTGAATGTTGATCTCGATTCGGTATTTTAATTCCCCATTCTTTTGCCTTTTTTAAAATCGCATCGGCAATTGGGTGGGAAGAATTCTTCTCAGCTACAGCCGCAAATTGTACCACTTGCTCCTTTGAGTAGCCATTATATGTTAGTACATCCTTTACAATTGGTGAGCCTTCTGTAATCGTGCCTGTCTTGTCTAAAATAACGGTCCCCAACTTTGACATACTCTCAATGTGGTTACTTCCTTTTACAATGGCACCATTCTTTGCGGCTTTCCCAATTGAAGCGTAAAGAGCTGTTGCAGTCGATAATTTAATACCACACACAAAGTCGATGACAAGCATATTCATCGCTCGATTTACGTTTCTTGTTAACAAGAACGTTAATAGTGCCAACCCAAAGGAAACTGGTACCATTTTTTCAGCTAGTGTGTCAGTCATATTTTGTATAGGTGCCCTTTTTTCCTGTGCTTCTTCTAATAACTGAAGGATTCTGGATATAGCCGTATCATTTCCAACTTTCTCTGCCACTACTGTTAACTCACCACTTTGTAATATGCTTCCGGCATACACCTTCATTGAAGTTGTTACCTCTTTTGGCATGTACTCACCTGTTATAGAGGATTCATCTACAGCAGCCGTACCTGATAGGACCGTTCCATCAACTGGAACTCTCTCTCCTACGTAGACCTTTATACGATCTGAAGCTATTATTTTTGAGGTTTCTACTTTTTCTTCTTCACCGTTTTTATTTATTCGCCAAGCATAGTTTGTATTTAATTGAAGTACAGAGCGTATATAGTTTTTTGTTTTCTCTGTTGTATATTGTGTAAGAAGTTCACTTACTGTAGACATCATCGTAATAACAAGAGCAGAGGCAGGATTTCCGATGTATATCGCAGCTAAAATGGAAGTAGCTGTTAATGTATTAGCATTAGGTTTATGTTCCTTAAGTACATTTAACACACCATCCTTCATAACATCAAGGGAAGTAAGAAGAGCAGTTGCAATGACAACCTTATGAACGATTGGGCTCCATATCATTAACAAAGGATTCCGATTTACATACCAGCTTGCAAAAAACACTCCAGCACAAACTACTATGCTAAGATAATGTAACCATTCCTGTTTTTCTTCCCTTTTTCTATTTAATAAGTAAAGTTTAATGTACTTTAAAATCTTCTTTAGCGTAAGTTTACAGTTATGATATAAAATTAAACTGCCTGTTACTTCGTTGTAGGTTGCAGAGTATATACCAGAAATTTCCCGAAATAGACACTCAACTAAGACTGGCCGCAATGAACTTTTAATCGTTAAACGACTTCTACCAGGCAACGAATGAGCAACTTTCACACTATTTATCATATGGTCCGCTCTGATCCTTCCCTTTAATAATAGTATACGCCCAATAGAGTAAATTGCTTGCAAAGGCAGGAGCTGTACTAAAACTATGAATACCTTTACCTAACAAAAATAGGACAAACAAACTATCAAAATCAGCAAATCCATTCGTTTGTCTTTTAATCCCCCTATCAATCATCGTTATTGATTGTTGCATCGTTCTCATCATTTTTGCATCTGTATCCAGTATCGCATCAGATGCTTCTTGTACGATGAATTGCATCAACTCATCAAATTCTTGTTCAGTGATAGTTGGTACAATAAACTCAATAAGAATACTCCCTGTTACTCCTGAAGCTTTGCAGGTAGCAACTAGTGGTAGGCTACTAATTTTCTTCTGTAAATGAGAGGCAACAAGCTCACTTTTCCACTTGTCACACTGTATCCTTAGTCTTCCAGGCATTGCATGGAGAATTTTTATTTTTTGATCACGTAGTTGTGAAAGTAATTTAGGAGCAAGTAAGGAAGCTCCCAAGCCGACAAAGGTTGATATCATTCTCATCCTTCTTTCCTAGATCCATATTGCTTTTTATATACTTCATCTAGTATGGAAAACCAACTGTCCATCTCATCCAGTGTTGTTAAGTATGCTGTGTCATAGGTAATTAGCAAGCTCCCTGTTTCCCTAGTAAACTTTACTTGATAAATAAAAAGTTCACGATTCATAAGTTTAACAATCATATGAATTAGGTCCTTGTTCACGATCCAGGTATCGGATTGAAGCCGAATTCTGCCTTGTATAAAATGAACAAGGTTAATGTTGTACTTAGATAGCTTATTTCGGACATGTTTTAGAAACAATAACACTGTTACTTTTCCAAGCATTCTTCTTCAACACCAACTTTTGTATTTTTGTAAATTCTCCGTTATTTATATTTACATAACTAAAACAATATTACTCAATCAATTTGGAATATTCTCTATTTTTACACCATTCCTTACATGATACCATACTTTACCTAAAATTACAGATAGAAAAATATGCTTGGTTTCAATTAACTTTTATGTAAGAGGATTTATATCTTACTGTGAGTGTTCTATCAATCATGTAAGAATTAACATTATTCTCTACATGCCGTCATAGGATATATCAATTACCTTTGTGGAGGATAATATATGTCCCTTTTACCTATTATAATATCTTCATTTTGTACAAGCCTTGGAGCAATTCCTGTATTGTTAATTAAAAACTTATCACATAAAGGAAAGGATATTACATTAGCTTTTACAGCTGGCATAATGGTTGCTGCTTCCGCATATGGATTAATTCCATCTGCATTAAAACTTTCAGATATAACCACTTTAGTTGTAGGTATATTAATAGGTACATTTGTACTTACATTAATTGAGATTCTGATTCCTCATACTGATTTAGACCATTCAAAACAGCCGGTTGGACATGCCAATGTCATTTTGTTTATGATAGCCATGTCGATTCATAATTTTCCTGAAGGATTATCTGTAGGAATTTCAAATGTAAGTAGTGACCTTGATTTGGGGCCTCTTGTTGCCTTTGCAATTGGATTACAAAACATTCCTGAAGGTTTTTTAGTTGCTTTATTCTTGGTTGCTCAGGGAATAAGTCGTTTAAAGGCCATTTTTCTCTCTACTATCACGGGATTAATAGAATTATGTGCTGGGATTTTTGGTCATTTTTTAGGAGAACTCTTTCAATATGTAATTCCATATGGTTTAGCTTTTGCTGCTGGTTCCGTGCTATTTGTTGTGTATAAAGAGGTAATTCCAGAAAGTCATGGGGATGGACATGAACGAGCATCTACCATTACGTTTATCTTTGGGTTTATTACAATGATCTGCTTAACGGAATCTTTCAGGTAATTTGTATATGTGCCTCCACATAAATATTTTGTATTTAGGCAAAAATTATAGAAATAAGCAAATTGAAGACTAACATTTATGATTATTCATGCCCTTTTGTTAATGTTAGATGGGTCGTTAATAACGCTATTTATACTGATAAAAGGTGCCAGACTCTCGATACGGTTATGTAATAACGTATCGGGGGTCTGGCACCTAATCCTAGGGGTAGCAGTTGACTACTTCTTCAACCAACTATATATTAAAGCTTTTTCTACTTCTTCATGTCAGGAGCATAGATCTATGCCATTTGCCACTGCTTATTTATTTTAACTGTTGCCGAACTGTAAAATCTCTTTCCGCCAAAAAATTTTTAATACATTCTAAAGCCTTATTGCTAATATAGTATTCTATATTTCTTACTTCTTGATCAATTTCCTCTTCTTCCATGCCAATATAACGGAACAAATTAACGAGGATCTGATGATTTTTAGCCAGTTTTATTCCGCTTGTTAACCCTTTTTCTGTCAAAGTAATAATCCCATAAGGCTGGTAATCAACAAATTCCTCCTGTGTTAGCTTTCCAAGCATCTTAGAGACAGAAGAGGCGGAAACATTTAATGATTTGGCCAAATGTGAAACGCGGGCATAACCGTTTTTACAGACTGAGTAATAAATCTCTTCTAGGTATTTCCCTTCATTTGCTGAAGTCATATAGAAGTTTCATTCCCCTCCAATCAGACCATTTTCATTCTTCTCCATTTCTTCATCACAACACCATGTGTTGGTGATAACAAGAATACAAGTAAAAAGATAGCACCTGCGACGGTAATCATGGAACCTGCTATAGAAGCATCAAATATATAGGCAACATAATAACCAACTACCGAACTGATGATGCCAATAACCATGCTAATGGCAATCATAATACTTAATTTTTCCGTCAGAAGATAAGCTGTGGCAGCAGGTACAATAATCATTCCAACAACTAAAATGGCACCTACACTTTCAAAGGATGCTACCGTTGATACAGAAACTAACCCCATCAATAAATAGTGAAATAATGCGACTGGGATACCAAGAGCAGCTGCTAATGCAGGATCAAAGGAACAAAGCTTAAACTGCTTATAAAATAACCCGATCACAATTATGTTCAACAGCAAGCTTGCGCCTACCCCCCACACCGCTCTTGGACCAAGACTTTTACCGCCAATCTCAAAAGTGTCCCAAGGGGCATAGGCGATTTCTCCATAAAGCACACAATCTAAATCCAAATCCACTTCTCGGGTAAAAAGACTCACCAACACAACTCCTACTGCAAATAAAGCAGTAAAAACAACCCCGATTGATGCATCTGATTGTACACCTGAATTTTGAAACATTTGAATTAAAAATACGGTTATCAAACCTAAAGCTGCAGCACCAAGCATCATGAAAAGGGAGTCTCTTGAACCGCCGCTGAAAAAAAAGGCGAGAACAATTCCAGGTAAAACCGAGTGACTAATCGCATCACCGATCATGGACATCTTTCGCAAAACAAGAAAACAACCTACGATACTGCAGGAGCAGGCGACCAGTGCACCAATGAGGATAATCCACATATCATTCATAAGGACTTCTCCTTTACTTTTTGACTCGTAAATTGTTTGTTATAGTTTCTCCTTGCAGAAAGCTGCAGCAAGATTTTAGCAATAACACCTCTTCTTGGTGCAAATACGACCGAAAACAAAAATATAACGGTTGCTGATAATACTGCAAGTGGGCCTGTCGGAAGATTATTAGTCGTCGTACTGATGATCGTACCAGTGAACCCACTCAACGCCCCAAAAATACCTGACATAATCACCATAATGTGTAGCTTTTCTGTCCAATACCTAGCGGCGACTGCTGGTGTAATAAGTAAAGCTGCCATAAGTACCACCCCAACCGCCTGAATTCCTACCACCACTGCTGTAACAATTAATAGCATAATAAATTGATCCAAAATTAACGTTGGCATTCCAATCCCCTTTGCAAAACCTGGGTCAAAGGAAAGGAGCTTAAATTCTTTGAAAAACAAAATCGACAATGTGACAAGAATGATACTAATCATTGTCATCGTGTACACATCAGATTGCACCATCGAGGCAGCCTGACCGAACAGAAATTTATCCAACCCGCTCTGATTACCGCTGTCACTATGCTGAATTTGAGTTAAAAGCACAATCCCAAACCCAAAAAATACCGTTAAAATAAGCCCTAAGGCAGAATCCTGCTTAATACGAGAATTTCTCGTAATATAACCAATCATGAAGGTCGCGACAATCCCAGCAACAATCGCACCAATTAGAAAGAAGAAAATCGATTTAGTTCCTGTCAGCATATAAGCAATACAAACACCTGGGAGAGCTGCATGAGCTAAAGCATCCCCCATTAATGACTGCTTACGTAAATAGGCAAAGCTACCAATGACCCCGCTGCTTAATCCTAACAACATTGTTCCTAGCAATATCCATTGCGTATTAGGGTCTTGAAATATTTCGAGCCAGTTCATGTTTATTCCTCACCTCAGCTTATGATGATCGGGGAAGTATCTTTTTCTAGCATCGTTAATTTACCACCATACGTCGTTTGTAAATAATCCTTCGTAAACAACACCTCTGTTGGCCCGATTCCAATCAATTTTTTATTTAAAAGCATAATCCAATCAAAATATTCTTTCACAGTATTAAGGTCATGGTGAACAACTAAAACGGTTTTCCCCTGTTTTTTCAGGTCATTTAAGAGTGTAATAATCGCTTTTTCTGTTGCTGCATCGACTCCGACAAATGGTTCATCCATAAAATATAGGTCTGCATCTTGTGCTAGTGCACGAGCTAAAAATACCCGCTGTTGCTGTCCACCAGATAACTGACTTATTTGCCTGTTTGCAAATTGGCTCATACCTACTTTTTCCAAGCACTCCATGGCAATGCCTGTGTCTATCTTACCTGGACGTTTAAACCAGCCTAAATGACCGTATCTACCCATTGTGACAACATCAAGGGAATCGGTTGGAAAATCCCAGTCCACCGATTCCCTCTGTGGTACATACCCCACTTTTTTTCGACTTTGTTTATAGCTGCTCCCAAAGATTTGTACCTTTCCACTAATGGTTGGGATTAATTCTAGGATGGCTTTAATTAACGTGGATTTCCCTGCCCCATTCGGTCCAATAATACCGATTAGCTTTCCTTCAGGTACACTAAATGAGATATCTTCTAAAACAGGCTTTTTTTGATAGGCAACTGTCAAATTATTTACTGTTACTGGTGATGTCACTTTCTCATCGACTCCTTTACTTTAATGCATTCACGATTGTATCAACATTGTGTCGGACCATTCCTAAGTATGTGCCTTCCTCTGTGCCTGCTTCCCCCATAGCATCAGAAAACAACTCTCCTCCGATAACCACTTCATGACCCTGTTCTTTGGCTCCTTCAATAACAGCCTCAATTGCTTTTTTCGGAACACTTGATTCTACAAAAACAGCCTTAATCTTGTTTTCAACTAAATAATCTCTTAAGCTACTAACATCTTTGGACCCGTATTCAGAAGCTGTGCTAATCCCTTGTAGCCCCATTACTTTAATGTCATATGCCTCACCAAAATAACCGAAAGCATCATGCGCTGTCACTAATACGCGGGTTTGGTCCGGAATTGTAGCAATCTGCTCTTTCGCATACTGATCTAATTCTTCCAATTGTTGAATGTATTCTTCAGCATTTTTCGAGTAATCCGCTGCGTTATCAGGGTCAATCTTTGATAGTTCGTCTGCGATTGTTTTAGTAGCTGTATTCCAAAGCTGAACATTAAACCATACGTGAGGGTCATGGTTGTTTGCTCCATCATCTGGTGCGTGTAATTCTGATTCTGGAATATCCTTTGTGACAGCGATAGTCGGCTTTTGCTTTGACATCTTTTCAAAAATGTCAACCATTTTCCCCTCTAAATGTAAACCATTATAGAAAATAAGATCTGCATCCTCCAACTTTTTTATATCCCCTTGAGATGCTTTATAAAGATGAGGGTCAACACCAGATTTCATTAGGCCCGTCACCTCTACATGTTCACCTCCAACATTTTTGACTACATCGGCAATCATTCCTATCGTCGTTGTTACGATTAATTTATCGCTGCTATTGTTTGTTTTTTCCGTACTTGAACAACCTACAAGTGACAAAATTAGAACTGCTAGAACAATTAAGGATTTTTTCAAATAGTGGAACATAAAACATACCTCATTTCCTTTATGATTTCTTGGTAACGGACATCTATTTTGCACGTATGCAACTTTTTGGTCAAAAAAAAGGAATAACTATAGATAGAGCAAATTAATTTAATCACATTACAATTGAAATTCGTTTTTCGAGAAAAGGATACAGACAACCTAGTCTTTAGTTGGATTATTTAAAAAGGATTTACCTGTTATTTGCTTATATTCTTCTTTATTAATAATCCCTAAACATTTACAGAAATAAGAGAATGCGACAATCTTTTTTTGGACCCTTGAATTATTTCTCATACTACCCCTCCCTCCTTTCTCTCTCTATATATATTCACCACCACCATAAAACTTTCCTGCATGCAAAAAACTTTTTTAAATAAAAACTTTTGTTCATATCTAAATTCAACATTAGGAGCAAACATGTTGGTAAAAGTAAGCCGTTTTCTTTTGTGTAACTATATTATTGTACCTAAAGGATTGGAGATTCTAGTAAGTGTTGCAATTGGTTTTATATTTCTAAAGGAAGTTCCTAGTTGGCGCACTGCAATTGGTATAACAATTATATTAGTAGGTTTTTGGATATTAAAAGGAAAATAATCCTTACATTCTCGTCTCAAGTATTTAGCATATGTTTTTATGACACTTTGTGGAGAATTTCACTTAAACTAACCAACTTATAGCTATGTAAGGCTACAACTACAACAGTTAATCTAGCCTGTTTGCAGAAGACTGATCTAATTGATAATGTATTATGCAGCACCTTCTCTCGTAAGCAAAAGAAAAAGGCTTCTCAAAAGTTTAATCAACTAATGAGAAGCCTCTTTTATATACCTGTTGTTAGCAATTTGTTAGCAAATCACTTTAAAACCCTTATATATCAAGGGGTGAAGCGGCTTATTACATCATGCCGCCCATTCCACCCATACCGCCCATGTCAGGCATGCCCATGCCGCCACCAGCAGGTTCTGGTTTGTCAGCAACAACTGCTTCAGTTGTTAAGAACATAGCCGCTACTGATGCAGCGTTTTGAAGTGCTGAACGAGTAACCTTAGTTGGGTCAACGATACCAGCGTCGATCATGTTTACCCATTCGCCAGTTGCAGCGTTGAAGCCTGTGCCAACTTCTTCGCGCTTTAAGCGGTCAACGATAACAGATCCTTCAAGACCAGCATTGTGAGCGATTGTACGTACAGGCTCTTCCATCGCACGTAATACGATGTTAATACCTGTAGCTACATCACCTTCTGCTTGAATTTCTGCAACTTTGCTGTATACGTTTAGAAGGGCAACACCACCACCGGATACGATACCTTCTTCAACTGCAGCACGAGTTGCGTTTAGAGCATCCTCAATGCGAAGCTTGCGCTCTTTTAATTCTGTTTCAGTTGCAGCACCAACTTTGATTACCGCAACACCGCCAGCTAATTTAGCTAAGCGCTCTTGTAATTTTTCACGATCGAATTCAGAAGTTGTTTCTTCTAATTGAACGCGGATTTGGTTTACACGTGAAGCAATTGCAGCAGTATCTCCTGCACCTTCAACGATTGTAGTGTTTTCTTTTGTAACAACAATCTTAGAAGCGCGTCCTAAAGATGTGATGGTTGTAGTTTTAAGTTCACGGCCAAGCTCTTCAGTGATTACTTCAGCGCCAGTTAATGCAGCGATATCTTCAAGCATTGCCTTACGACGGTCACCAAAGCCAGGAGCTTTAACAGCAACTGCATTGAATGTTCCGCGAAGTTTGTTCAATACTAAAGTAGAAAGTGCTTCACCTTCGATATCTTCAGCAATTAACAATAATGGCTTGCCTTGTTGAACCACTTGCTCAAGAACAGGAAGGATTTCCTGGATGCTTGAGATTTTTTTGTCTGTGATTAAGACATATGGATTTTCTAAAACAGCTTCCATTTTGTCTGTGTTTGTTACCATGTAAGCAGAAGTATATCCGCGGTCAAATTGCATACCTTCAACAACATCTAATTCAGTTGTGAAGCCCTTAGATTCTTCGATTGTGATAACGCCGTCGTTACCAACGCGCTCCATTGCTTCAGCGATCAATTGACCTACTTCTTTATCATCAGAAGAAATTGCAGCAACTTGTGCAATGGACTCTTTGCCTTCAATTGGCTTAGAAATAGTCTTTAACTCTTGAACCGCTACTGAAACTGCCTTTTCAATCCCTTTACGGATACCCATTGGGTTCGCACCAGCTGTTACGTTTTTTAAGCCTTCGCGGATCATCGCTTGAGCAAGAACCGTTGCAGTTGTTGTACCGTCACCAGCAACATCATTTGTTTTGCTAGCTACTTCTGCAACAAGCTTCGCACCCATGTTTTCAAAAGCATCTTCTAATTCGATTTCTTTTGCAATGGTTACACCATCGTTTGTGATAAGCGGTGAACCAAATTTCTTCTCAAGAACGACGTTACGTCCTTTAGGTCCTAATGTAACTTTTACTGTATCTGCTAGAGCGTCAACACCACGAAGCATCGCGCGGCGTGCATCTTCACTAAATTTAATTTCTTTAGCCATGTTCAAAGAACCTCCTCGAATTTTCTAAACTTATTATTGTGTATAATGTTCCTTACTCGCCTACAACAGCAAGGATATCGTTTTCACGTAAGATTAAATATTCATTTCCTTCAAACTTCACTTCTGTACCAGAGTATTTTGAGAAGATAATACGATCGCCTACAGAAACTTCAAGAGCAACACGTTCGCCACTTTCAAGCACACGACCGGTACCTACAGCAACAACTCTTCCTTCTTGAGGCTTTTCCTTAGCAGAGTCCGGTAAAACGATACCGCTTGCAGTTTTTTCTTCTGATTCAACAAGCTCAATGACAATACGATCACCTAATGGTCTTAACAAATCAAACAACCTCCTCAAATAGATATGTAATTCTGACTTATTAGCACTCTCCTTACTTGAGTGCTAACACATTTATTATCATAATAAATACCAAAAAAATTTGCAAGTATGAAGCAATGATTTTTTTATTTTTTTTCAACCTTAGCAGTATGTGATTTATGTACATGAATATACATACTTTTTAAAGTTAAATCTTTTAAATTGAAACGCCCCTGCTATTATTAGTACAATGAAGAATAGGTTAAGATAATATGAAGGCCTCTAAAGGAGAAATATCAATTTGAAAAGAGAATATTGGATTATTTTAATTGTTTATATTGCCATGCAGCTATCAAGCCTACTAGGCATCCCCGGGATGATGTTTCTGTTTGGATACCTAGAGATTAATCAAGGATTGGTTGTCCCCTACTGGTTAATTTTCAGTTTTACAATTGCTTTGATTATTATACTTTTCCTATTGCGCAGCGAGATGAAGAAACCGGGCTTGAATACTAGAGGCAGTTCATTTAGTTATGCTGCTACTTGGGCTATTTTGGGTGTTTTTCTTGCTTTGTTCGCTCAAGGACTTGCTGCGAATATCGAACGGCTTATTGGTGTTGATATGGGTTCAGAAAACACACAGCAAATTATGAAGATTATTGAATCCTTTCCACTAGCTATACTTGTCAGTTCGGTCATTGGACCCGTCTTGGAGGAAATCGTTTTTCGGAAAATTATTTTCGGTTCTCTTCATAAGCGTCTTAACTTTTTTTTCTCTGCACTAATCAGTTCGGTCATCTTTGCCTTAGCCCATATGGAACCGCAGCATATCCTACTTTATTCAGCAATGGGCTTTACATTTGCTTTTCTCTATGTAAAAACAAAACATATTCTTGTGCCGATTTTTGCCCATGTCGCCATGAATACATTCGTTGTCGTCATTCAATCCGTTTATAAAGATGAGATCGAAAAACTCATGCGCGATGCGGAAAGAATTCAAAACTTTATCGGAGGCTTTCTATGAGACGTTCACCTTTTGTTTCCGGAATTATTTATCTTGTGCTAGGCGCTTTATTTACTTACTTTGCCATTGAAGATGTTACGCAAAACGGCTGGGGCTTTTTTAGTTATCTGCTCGTTTTATTAGCTACCTTTGACTTTGGAGCAGGGATAAGGATCTTCTTCCTTTACAGTAAATCCAAACGCATAAACAAAAAATAAGCACGAAGCCTTTTCACTTTGGATTGTGAAAAGGCTTCTTTTCCTTCTATACGAATAATTTTCCTTAACACTATAAAGGGATACGGAAGGAAGGGAAACAAACATTAGCACTTTGTCTTTGTTTTAATCGTTGAACCCGGGTCATGCGTTAATTCTGTGGTATACTCCACTGACCCAATTTGGCAGCCAGTGCCGATTTTGACTCGTTTACCTCGAACGATGTCAGCTTTTGTATTTTCAAGGTAGATGTCATCCCCTTCAATCACCTTTGCCGTTAGTGTTCCCGTTTCTCTTCCAAACGGAAGGAACGTGCTTTTCTTCTTAACCTTAATGACCCCTCCACCTATTTCTTCAGCCGAACTTTCTCCAAAGCGTAATGAGATCATAATCTTATCTGCATTAAGCAGACCCTTGATTTCAAAACCTCCCGTGGATTCGAAGGTTTCATATTCGACGTCCCCATTTACAGAGATACTGCCTTTTATATTTGCCTCATCACCCGTTAAACCCGCTCCCACTTCCAGCATTCCGAGGATTTTCATATTTTTTAAAGCAGCACGGCCGTCAACCTCCATCGTGCCCATAACCAGTATTTCCTCTGACTGCAAATTCCCTTTTACTTCAGCCTCGCCGAAAACTTTTATCGAACCTGCCTTAACATTTTCCAAAGCTTCACTTGTTCCATACACATGAATGATAGCACATTCGACATCATTGGAAATCGTACCCTCTCCCCTAATGCTAATTTTGTCATATTGTCCGCCAGGATAACTCCCAGACCCATTAATGGTAAGATTTTGCCCCTTTGTCATTGCCCTTCCCCCTTAAGTTTTTCTAATTTCTTTTACAACTGCTTTTTCATCCATCGACAATTCTCCCGAATATTCAACAATACCAATGATGCAGCTGGGCCCTATTGTCACATTGTTTCCTCGGACAACGGAAGCCTTCGTGTTTTCGATTTCAATTTTATCGCCTTCAATTAATTCCGTTTCTAATTGGGTTTGAATAAAAGGTTTTAAAAATCCCATTAGTGGCGACTTTTGTCTAATAAGAATGGTTTGCCCGCCTATTTCTTTTACTTTACAATCCGAAAAAATCGTAATGTCAATCAGGTCGGCATTTAACAATCCGCCAATCGTAAAGTGGGATTCTCCTTTAAAGGTTTCTGCTTCACAATCTCCACCTACCGTGATTCTGCCTCTAATTTTGATTTCATCACTTTTTATTTTTCCACCAATAGAAGCTTTTCCAGCTACCTTAACATGCTTCACAAGCACATTATTTTGAACCTTTGCTGTACCATCGATTGAAAGGGATTGGCCTGCAATCGTTCCATTTATTTTTCCATTACCGCTAATCTTTGCTGTGGTCGCAGTCACATTTCCATTAACCGTTCCTGATCCGTTACAGTCAAAATGGGTACATTCAACATCGGTATTTACTGTTCCTTTTCCATTTAAGGTTACTTCGTTAAATTGTCCGCCATTGGATGATCCAAGACCATTGATAACCAGGTCACCCCGCCTTTTCGTTTCCATTGTTCATTCCCCTTTATACGAATTTCGATTTAATTTCTTCCATACATGCATGTAACGATATCTCTGTAACCAGCTTCGTTCCCGAATCAAACTGGTATCCTTCTGTATTAATGAGCAATAGGCACTGTGTTATCCCTAATTTTCTTGTAATAAGCAAATTCACACTTTTTTGCTTGATCTGATTCTTATTTTCGAGCATCACCTGTAAAGGCATTTTTCCTTCCTCCAAGTTTATTTCCCCAGATTGAAGTAGTTTTTCTAAAACAAATACTTCGAGTATTCTAGGTAAACTAAAATGAAGATCCCCTTTTTCCTGCTCAAGATAGAAATCCATAATAGACCTTGAAACAATGTTACGACGAACCAATTCATCTGCATCAAGCTGTAAGTCACTAATATTCGGAGAAAACATCTCAGCCAACTCATCTAAAGACAGATTTTCTTTCATCGTTTGAATTTTATTGATTCTTTCGACTATCTTTTGCTTTGGAAAAAACGTCTCCTGCCCAGTAAACGTTGATTTTCGAATAAACCAATCCTCGGGTATCAAATCTTTTCGTTTCCATCTATACAACTGCCCATAAGAGATTCCGGCCAAGTCCAATAAGTCCTTCTTAGAAATTAACTCCTCATTCATTTATATAAAACCCCTTTCTCACATACAATGTAACATAACACTGTTACGCTGGTAAAGTGGAACTCATTGTTTTTTTTCGACAAAAAAGCCCCTTTCACATTACTTCGTGAAAAGGGCCTTTCTTCTTATTCTTCTGTTGTTTCCTCTGTTGGGTAATGCTTTAGGAAGTAAATAAGTGATTGTAGTTCAACAGCCAAGTCTATATGATGAACTCGGATGGATGGCGGTACATTTAATCGAGCAGGAGTAAAATTCAAAATGGCTTTAATATTGGATTTTACAAGCCTATCGGTGATCATTTGGGCAACAGGAGCAGGTACAGTTAGGATGGCAACATGAATATCATCGTTACCTAAATACTTCTCTAGGTCATCCATTGGATACACTGGAACATCTTTAATCGATGTACCCATCTTATTTGGGTCCACATCGAAGGCACATTCTATTTTTGTATTATTATTTTTTAAAAAGTTATAATTTAAAAAGGCTGTACCGAGATTACCTACACCAATTAATGCTACTTTTGTCAATTCATCCTGGTCTAGTGTTTTTCGAAAGAAAGTTAATAGGTAATTGACATTATAGCCATATCCTTTTTTCCCTAATGCACCAAAATAGGAAAAATCTCTACGAATGGTGGCCGAATCCACTTTCACCGCTTCACTTAATTCTGCTGACGAAACCCTTTGTTTACCGGAAGAATGTAGATTCTTTAAAAATCGATAATATAAGGGAAGCCGTTTTGCTGTCGCTTGTGGTATTTTCATTGTCTCATTACTCATATTTTCCCACCCCCTATAGTTTGTTGATCCTTATCTAATTTGTTCTGTTCTGTGGAAATCTCCGTTTTTCCCACCAGTTTTTTCAACTAAATAGGTTTTTCCAATAATCATACCTTTATCCACTGCTTTACACATATCATAAACCGTTAATGCACAAGTAGAAGCAGCTGTTAACGCTTCCATTTCCACACCTGTATTTCCTTTTGTTTTGACAGCAGCTGCAATATTTAATCGATAGAAAGAATCTTCAACCTCTTCCCACGAGAAGGAAATGTTTACCCCTGTTAAAGGGATTGGGTGACACATCGGGATTAAATCCCAGGTTTTTTTGGCGCCCATGACCGCAGCTACTTGGGCCACTGCTAGAACATCGCCTTTTTTCATTTCATTATTTGTTATTTTTTCATATATTTCCTTGCTAACAGTAATGCTGGAATGAGCAATAGCCGTACGAGTCGTTTCTGGCTTATCGCTTACATCGACCATCTTAGCTCTTCCTTCTTCGTTAAAGTGAGTAAAATCAGACATTTTCATAATCCTCCCAGAAAATCATACTATATTTTTCACAATTTGTCTGTGAAACTTTGAACGAATGATAGGAAATCTACACTTTTTTCTTTCAATTCATACTTTCATCCTCTCTCATGGTATCACACTTTATTGCCGACATTGCTGGAATAAGGTACACTTATTTTAGTAATGAGGTGAAAACAATGATTTTATTACAAGTAAATCAACTAGCAAAATACTATGGTGCAGACCTTATTTTATCGAATATAAAACTTGAATTACAAACCCGCGATCGTGTGGCTCTTGTGGGGCGTAATGGTGCCGGGAAATCGACATTATTGAAAATCATTGCCGGGCATTTGTCACATGATGGCGGAGAGATCATTAAACCAAAAGGAGTAAGCATTGGTTATTTAGCACAGAATACTGGATTAGAATCGAATTTGTCGATTTGGGACGAAATGTTGACTGTTTTTGAATCATTAAGAAATATGGAAGCAACACTACGTCAACTCGAGGTTCAGATGTCAGATCCTGCGGCTATAGGGGATTCTAGTCGCTATGAGCGAATCCTTAAAGAATATGACCAGCTTCAAGTAGAATTTAAGGAACAAGGTGGGTATCAATATGAAGCAGATATTCGCTCCATTCTCCATGGATTAAATTTTCACGATAGTACCGTTATAATCTCTTCATTAAGCGGCGGGCAGAAAACAAGGCTTGCCTTGGGGAAACTCCTATTAACGAAGCCAGATATTTTAATCCTGGACGAGCCTACAAATCATCTTGATATCGATACTCTTTCCTGGCTTGAGCAGTACCTACAAGGCTATGATGGCGCGATTTTAATCGTGTCCCATGACCGTTATTTTTTAGATAAAGTGGTCACACAGGTTTATGAAGTATCACGTAAGCAAATTCAAAAGTTCCTTGGAAACTATAGCTCGTATCTCGATCAAAAGGCGGCCAATTATGAGCGTGATTTGAGGGTATACGAGAAGCAGCAACAAGAAGTTGCTAATCTTCAAGATTTTATCCATCGCAATTTAGCCCGTGCCTCTACGACGAAACGAGCACAAAGCAGGCGGAAAAAACTTGAAAAAATGGACCTGTTGGACCGTCCATTAGGCGATGAGAAATCTGCCACTTTTTCCTTCGAAATTGAGAAACAAACCGGAAACGACGTGCTCGCAGTCGATTATCTAGCTGTTGGCTATGAGGATCAGAAAGTATCAGAAAATATCTCCTTCAGGGCATATCGTGGTGAGAGTGTTGCTTTGGTCGGACCAAATGGAATTGGTAAGTCTACTCTATTAAAAACAATCATTAAAAAATTGCCGGCACTTGCTGGTACGATTCAATATGGCGCGAATCTTGCTATCGGTTACTATGACCAAGAACAAGCAGAATTGACCTCGAATAAGCGCGTTTTGAATGAGCTTTGGGATGAATGGCCGTTAAAAAATGAAAAGGAAATACGAACAGTCTTAGGAAATTTCCTATTTTCAGGTGATGACGTATTAAAAATTGTTTCGACATTAAGCGGCGGCGAAAAGGCAAGGCTGGCACTTGCCAAATTAATGCTTGAGAAAGCAAATGTTTTAATATTGGACGAGCCTACAAACCATCTGGACTTAGACAGTAAAGAAGTTCTCGAAAATGCCTTAGTTGATTATCCAGGAACTATCCTATTTGTATCCCATGATCGATACTTTATTAATAGAATCGCCACAAAGGTGTTGGAGCTTAGCACAAACGGCAGTGTTGAGTATCTTGGAGACTATGACTATTATTTAGAAAAAAAGCTGGAGCAAGAGGAGTTAAAGGCTTTAGAAAACGCAAGCCTGAATAACAAACAGACTCAATTGGATGTGCAAGAAAGAAGTTCCTATCAGCAGGATAAAGAAAGTAAAAAGCTGGAGCGGCAGCGTAAAAGAAAAATAGAAGAAATTGAAATACGCATAGAAGAGCTTGAGACACTCATCCAAGATTACGAGGAAAAGCTATGCGAGCCAGAAATATTTCAAGACCATGAAAAGGTCTTAGAAATAAATATAAAGAATGAAAAAGCGAAAACTGAACTTGAACAGTTAATGGAGGAATGGGCAGAACTCGCGGAGTAATAAGAAAAGCGCAAGCGCCCTGGTCAGCGGCGTATGGCCTCCTCGAAAAAGCTAACGCTTTTCCTTCGTGCGAAGCTTATGCTGCCGAAGCGTTCCTTGTGGATCGCTCCAACCGAGATAAAGGAAACACGAAGAGCCGTAGGCGATTCGATGTTGACTTATCGTAGGGCGGAGAGCGAAGGACACTAGCCGCTAGGGTGCTGGAGCTGGACAGTAAACTAGGTTCAAAGGCTTATACTTATCTTTAAGCTTGGGGCTTGGATATCGATATCCAACCCCCTTTTATTAGTTTGAGCTGTAATTATTCATTATGGATTTTCGTGTAGGTATGAGAATTCATAGGCGGAGAATTTCCGGCTAATGTATATAAAGGAGGCTTAAGAAGCAGATATAAGCGGAGATATTCCGACTAACTGCTTTAAATAAGACACAATCCAATGATTTGGATCATATAAACGGAAAAACTCCCCTTATTTTTATGAAAATATGGTTTTTTTTTATTTTAACCGGAATTCTTCCGTTTATTTTTCAAACGCAGTGAATCCCCATGCCTGAAGTCAGGGGTAATACGCACAGTATGATAAACATCTTCGTTTGTTAATAGCTCCATTTCAATTGTGATCTCAAAATTCCCCCATATTTTTTATAGTTCGGCAAAATCCTACAAACTTCGACTTAAATTCTTTTGAATCTTCTTTTTCCACAACTTTATTCACATAACAAATCCGACTGATTCAGCTATGCACGGACTTTTCCACATTATCCACAGAAAAGCCTCGACTTATCCACATTGTCCACAAGATATAGGTGACTTACCCACATTATTCATGCAATACGCAATTTTTCTTAAAAAACTTATCCACAAAAAAGCCCTTCTTATTCAGAAGGACCTCTAATTGTATAATTCTATATCCAATCCTGGATTTGCATTCAAGGATAAATCTGCTCTGATTCCTTTTTCAAACATAATGCTCCCTGCAGCAGCAATCATCGCTGCATTATCCGTACACAAGTTTAAAGGCGGAATGACTAATTCAATTCCAGTCCTATGTGAAAAAGATTCCTGAAGCGCCTTTCTAAGCCCTTTATTAGCAGCAACCCCGCCAGCGAGCAATACCTGCTTTACCTTATATTCTGATGTGGCTTTCAACGTCTTTTTTACCAACACCTCAATAACACTTGCCTGAAAGCTTGCTGCAAGATCCTCCGGAGCGATCGTTTCACCACGCTGCTCTGCATTGTGGACAGTATTAATAACCGCTGATTTTAATCCGCTAAAGCTAAAATCATACGATCCTTCTTCCAGCCAGGCTCTAGGCAAATTAAGGGTATCACTGCCTTCTTGAGCCAGCCTGTCAATATGTGGTCCGCCTGGATAAGGCAGTTTTAATGTTCGTGCAACTTTATCATATGCTTCACCAGCTGCATCATCTCTTGTTTCACCAATGACCTCAAAATGTCCCTGTTCCTTCATGTACACTAATTCTGTATGCCCCCCCGACACCACCAAAGAAAGTAGAGGAAAGCTTAATTCTGTCACTAACCGGTTTGCATAAATATGACCAGCAATATGATGGACTGGAACAAGTGGAATGTTATGTGCAAACGCAAGTGCTTTTGCTGCATTTACACCAATTAATAGGGCTCCAACTAATCCTGGTCCTTCCGTTACTGCAATGGCATCCAGCTCTGAAAGTGTAAGGTTTGCTTCTTTCAAAGCCTCTTCGATGACAATCGTCATTTGTTCAACATGATGACGGGAGGCAATTTCAGGGACCACACCACCAAAACGCTTATGACTTTCAATTTGTGAGGCAACCACATTGGCCGCAATCTCTCTGCCATTTTTAATAATGGCAACAGCTGTTTCATCACAGCTTGTCTCAATTCCCATAATCCATTGATCTTTCATCCTATATTCACCCACATCACTAAGGCATCTTCTTGATTATCTGAATAATAATTTTTCCGAATGCCGCCATTTTGAAATCCAAACTTTCTGTAAAGAGATTGTGCTACCTGGTTCGTTACTCGTACTTCAAGCGTCATACTCCTTGCTCCCATATCCTTCGCCACGGACATCATTTTACCAAGCAATGCTTCCCCAAGCTTTTTGCCCCTATAGGAAGGGAGTATGGCGATATTTGTTACATGTGTCTCATCAATGACAATCCAAGCACCGCAATATCCAATAATTTTATGATCTTCTTCTAAGACGATATACACTGCAAATTTGTTATTATAAATTTCATTATAAAAAGCCTCTCTGCTCCATGGTGTTGTAAAAGAGGCATGTTCAACTTCTAAAATTTGATCGATATCCTCTTCATTCATATAACGAAAAACAAAAGAATCTACCATAACTCTCTAATCCTATCCATCTTAGATTTTCCCATTCGCCTCTAACCATTTCGCTTCTGCCTCAGCTAAACGAATATAATTAGGGACAAAGGAATGAATATCTTCCCCCGGTTTTCCTTTACCTAACTGCGCTAGCTCCGACGGTCGGGGATTATGTTCCGTAATCGCGGCAAATACTGCCTGTGAGCTTAGTGTATCTGCTATCATTGCTTGATGAATGGGTAAATCATTACCGACAAATAAAATAGGCTTCTTTACTTCCTTTAATGCAACAGCCCAATCAGAAGACATAACTAAACGATCGTCTTTAATGGTAAAAAGTTCCCCATTTTGGTATTCATATAGCCCTGTATAAACTTGTCCTCTTCTGGCATCAATTAGGGGTGAAATATAGCCATCAAAATATCGCCCTGTCCCTGCAGCCATTATTTCAAGACTAGAAACTCCTACTAAAGGGATCTTTAACGACCAAGCCATTGATTTCGCGATGGTAACGCCGATCCGAACCCCCGTATATGAGCCTGGACCTTTAGCGACCACTATTTTGGTTAGCTGTGCTGGAACTCTTTCACAATCCTTCATTAAGGTCTGAATGGCTGGCATGATTCGGACGGAATGATTTTTCTTTAGGTTGGTAATATATTCTCCAAGTACCTGATTCTCTTCAATAAGCGCTACCCCTAACGGATAATTAGAAGTATCAATCGCTAATATGGTCATTTATAAAAATCTCCTTACATAATTGCTCATATCTTTTCCCTTTTGGAACGAACACCATTTTTCTCTTTTCTGAACCTTCATGGTACAAATAAATAGTTAACAGTTCTACTGGCAGCTGTTCCTCAATTAAATGTGCCCATTCTACCACCGTTACTCCTTCGCCTTCAAAATATTCATCAAAACCGAGATCCTCGTAGGAATCGGCAACACGGTAAACATCCATATGATATAAAGGCAGCCTGCCCCTATATTCTTTGATAATGGTGAAGGTCGGACTGTTCACCGTTTTCTTAATATCCAAACCCTTTGCCAATCCTTTTGTGAAGGTAGTTTTTCCAGCGCCTAAATCGCCTTCAAGGCAAATGACATCTCCTGGTTGTAATAACTCTGCGAGCCTTTCTGCATACTGAAAGGTTTCATTGGGATCTTGAGTATTCATTTCATATTGAATCATATTATCACCTTTTTACTATAACATAGCTTATCTCTATCTACATTCTACCTTATTTTCGCAAAAAAAATCCTTAGGAATACTCCTAAGGATACCTTATTTAGTATGTATTTTACCAATTTGTCTTCCTTTTGAGAAAAAAGACATAAAAAAAACGAAACCAAGTTTCGCGTTCTTAAAAGTATAATGGCGGTCTGGACGGGACTCGAACCCGCGACCTCCTGCGTGACAGGCAGGCATTCTAACCAACTGAACTACCAGACCAAATTGCGGGGACAGGATTTGAACCTGCGACCTTCGGGTTATGAGCCCGACGAGCTACCAGACTGCTCCACCCCGCGACAATAAAAAAGAAACTATTTTGTACACTAATATATTATATGTTAAAACTTATAAATAGTATACACTTTTTAAAAATAAAACAGCCTGGCAACGTCCTACTCTCACAGGAACAAAGTTCCAACTACCATCGGCGCAAAGAAGCTTAACTTCCGTGTTCGGTATGGGAACGGGTGTGACCTTCTTGCCATAATTACCAGACTATTTTTTTCAAAGACATATCTTATTATACTGTCTTTTAAATATTTTTCAAGAGGTTTTTGAAAAAAATTCATTCCCTCAAAACTAGATAATTTCAGAAGAAGTTGTAAAACGAGTTCGCTTTAAAAATTGGTTAAGTCCTCGAACGATTAGTATCAGTCAGCTCCACACGTTACCGCGCTTCCACCTCTGACCTATCAACCTGATC
>NZ_FNHN01000018.1 GCF_900103525.1 Bacillus sp. OK048 | reverse complement strand
ATACTTGGTGCCGAGGACCGGAATCGAACCGGTACGGTAGTCACCTACCGCAGGATTTTAAGTCCTGTGCGTCTGCCAGTTCCGCCACCCCGGCAACTTTGGAGCGGAAGACGGGATTCGAACCCGCGACCCCCACCTTGGCAAGGTGGTGTTCTACCACTGAACTACTTCCGCATGATATGGTAAATTATTTTTTTAAAAAATTTTTTGGATAGTTTGCTAGCACAAAAATTATTGGTGCGGGTGAAGGGAGTCGAACCCCCACGCCTTACGGCGCCAGATCCTAAGTCTGGTGCGTCTGCCAATTCCGCCACACCCGCATAATAAACTAACTAGAAACCTAAGTTCCTATCTTCGCTACGTCGTAGCAGCGACATTGATAATCTTACAATGAATTACGACAGAAATCAACACCAAATTTAAAATTTTTTTTAGAAATATAAATCACCCTTCTATATTTACACATATTTACAGATCCCTTGAAGTGATAGAGAATTTTCCAAATAGATTAAAAAAATGGTTTAGAACCTTTTTTATGGGAAAAAATACAATATACTTCATTACCCAACAAGGAGATGCCATTAACATGAGCCATAACCAGAAAAAAGATGCTGAAAAAACAGTCGCAACCCATTTAGATCAGGAAGAAAACGTAAGTCCGGGTGAGAAATCACCTGAATTTGATGTATTTGGAACAGCGCTAAATGATCTCCACAGTCCGTTTGAATTTTAAAAAGCCATATGTACAAAAGTGGAACTTCCTCCTTTGTACATGTGGCTTTTCTTTACCTTTTTACCGCTTTTAAAATGATTGCTTCGCCAACAAAGCAAATAACTTTTCCGTCTTCGATAACAATCCTGAATTTGTCCTTTATCCGTTGGGGAGTTTCAAGAATGTATTTAGTTAAATCATTCTTTTTAGGTTCTGACAGCTTCATGTTGGCGCACCATGGTTCAAAATGAAACGTCTTCTCAAACCGATGCATTTCAAAAATTTCCAAACAGCTTTCCTCAAGTTTCTCGATCCATTGAGATTTTTTCCAGGCACGGTAATGACTAAAATCACGCAATTTCTCAATGGTATTATAAAAACGGTCGAAATCTTCATTCTCTGGGACAACATTATCATCCAAAATAAATTGTCCCTGCGGCTTTAAAACTCGTTGTACCTCTTTTATGAATAAATCGACATTCGGAAAATGATGCGGAGCAATCCTACAAGTAACAATCTCAAAAGACTTATCTTCAAAAGGCAGCTTTTCAGCATCTCCTTGAACAAAATTCACATTTAAATGACCATTTTCTTTTATAAAGTTTTCAGCTGCTGCCAACATCTCTACAGTCAGATCAACGGCTGTTACTTTTTTAACTAAAGGTGCAAACGCATTTGCTGTATGCCCGCCGCCAGTGGCGATATCAAGCAAATGTTCCTGTCCATTGACTATAGCCATTTCGACCATCTTCACTAAGTCTTTCCCATCTTTATGAATGGGACTAGAAACGTAAGAAGCAGCATTTTTTCCAAATTGCTGTTGAACATCTTTTTTAATATCCATTCTAATCACCTCTTAATCTTACTTTATGCTATCTTGTTAATAAATAAAATTACGAGGTTTTTATCATTTATCATAAGTAAAACTTATTACGATTTACATTTCAAATTCCACAACTACCGGGCAATGATCACTGCCCATGACATCACAATGAATATCAGCTTTAATTAAGGAATCACGAAGTTTTTCAGAGACAATAAAATAATCAATACGCCAGCCAATATTCCGCTCGCGGACCTTGGCCATGTATGACCACCATGTGTAGGCTCCTTCTTTTTCAGGGTAAAAATGGCGATAACTATCAACAAATCCTGAATCGAGCAGTGTTGTCATCTTTCCACGTTCCTCCACTGTAAAACCTGAATTACCTCTATTTGATTTTGGATTTCGCAAGTCGATTTCCTGATGGGCTACATTTAAATCCCCACATAAAACCACAGGCTTATGTTGATCTAATTCTGTCAAATGAGCCTGAATTTGCTCTTCCCACTCCAAACGGTAGCCCAATCTCGCTAAATCTCTTTGAGAATTCGGTGTGTAAACATTGACTAAATAAAACCCCTCGAACTCCAACGTAAGAATTCGTCCTTCATCTTGTGAATTCTCGTCCCCTAACCCATAACGAACGGAAATCGGTTCCTCCTTCGTGAAAACGGCCGTACCTGAATAGCCCTTTTTCACCGCATAATTCCAATACTGATAGTACCCTTCTAGCTCAAGGTTAATTTGACCTTCTTGTAACTTTGTCTCCTGTACACAAAATATATCAGCATTTACATCATTAAAGTAATCTAAAAACCCCTTATTGACACAGGCCCTAAGACCATTGACGTTCCAAGAAACTAATTTCATACTAATCCCATCCTCTATGCAACCGATTGATAGGAGACATTGTATCAGTTTTAAAGAATCGTGGAAAGCACTTCGCATTTTAACGCTAAATGATACAAATAAATATCCTCTGACTGAAGTTACTATTAATTGCTGGACTTCTTTATACCACCAATTCATTAATGAAAAAAACAAAATGAAGAATACAAAAAGACAACTGAAAAGTTGCCTTTTTTATGGAACAAGATATTGTTCTGTTAATTTTGTCGAAAATAGCTCGGAGGCTGGAACGATTTTGATGTTTCTTTTTTCAAATTCTTTCATCGATTGAAATACCCCGACTGAACATACCTTCCCCGTTACGCCCACATGACCAATGGCTATTCCTCTTCCATTGAATTCAGTAATCTTAGCCAACCGATTCATCTGTTTTCTTACGTGGCTTGAAGAGGATATATCATCAAGGAAAACATCTCTTTTTAAAAGTGGCACATTCATTTCCTTTGCAACCTTCGGAAACTTGGATTTAGGGCTCGTACCGCTATCGATAATATACAACTTCTTCTCATTCGCCACTTCAACAATCGCTCTTACGATTTCCTCATCCTCAACGGCAAGGGAACCCATATGATTATTCATCCCCACTGCATGAGGAACAGACTTTAATGCCTCCTCCACTCTTTGTTTCACCTCTTTAGGAGAAAGATCTACCGTAATTGGGTTCGGGCCGAGCCACGAACGCTTCCCTTTTTTGGGCTGCATCGGTAAATGGACAATTACCTCGAACCCATTTTTATGTGCCCATTCAGCATGTTCCCTTGAATTTTCTGTAAAAGGCATAACCGCTGCGGTAATTGGGATATCCCCTTCAAGGAAATCCCTAACTCCGCCAGTTCCACCACCAAAATCATCAATAATAATAGCTGCCTTAAGCTGCTTTTCACTATTTTTTTCTGCAAATGTAGGACTTTGCATGGATAGCAATAACATTGGAATTAGTATCAGAGCAAATCGTTTCATAAAAACCTCCCATGTAGATGTTTGATGTTAATTTGCCCAGGGAGATTCGATTCATTCTTATGTTTTGAATGTACGAAAAAAGAGCCCATTTGCCCGGCTCTTTTCGTATTTCCTATTCGTCGTATACTTCCACTTTTTCCATGATATCGCCATTTCTCATTGCTTTGGCAGCTTCAAGACCAGAAGTCACTTGACCAAAAACAGTGTGAACACCATTTAGATGTGGCTGTGACTCATGAACGATAAAGAATTGGCTACCGCCTGTGTCCTTACCAGCGTGTGCCATTGATAGAGAACCCGGTACATGAGTATGTGGATTTCCTTGTGTTTCACATTTAATTGTATAGCCTGGACCACCAGTCCCGCGGCCCTCCGGGCACCCTCCTTGGCTAACGAATCCAGGAATAACGCGGTGGAAATTCAACCCATTGTAAAAACCTTCTTTTGCTAACTTTTCAAAGTTTGCAACAGTACCTGGTGCTTCATTTGGATATAATTCAAATTCAATTTTTTCACCGTTTTGCATTTGTATGTAACCTTTTTTTGCCACAACAACCATCTCCTTATGTAAAAAATTCATCTTTATGATACACTTTCCAACGCAGAAAAGAAAGTTTCTTGGTTCAAATCTTCAATTTTGTGGTATTATAACAATACCCCTTCCGAACATTCGCTTGTTGCGGGACACTTAACCACTGTACGGACGGAAGGGGTACGTTATGTCGCTTGACGCCGCATAACGTAAAGCCAAGACTTCGGTCTTGGCTTTTTTAATGTTCTTTATTCGTTAAACGATAAAATAAAAAAATAACAGACAAAAAAACGAGATAGCCATAAAAGGAATAGATATGCTTCCACTCATTTGCATGATCAAATAGACCAAACAGCTCTGAAAACCTTTCAACTATAGGCATTAATAAACTTAACATTAGAATGATCCCAACTCGCCCCCATTTCGAAACTCGATTCATCATATTTAGATAAACCAGGGCTAGAAAAGGCAGAGCCACAAAGGTGAAACCAATGTTAAACGAAAACACCTCTGGAAACGGTCGTATCGGGAACATGTACATTTTTTTGCCGACAAAGTAAAGATCCAAACTCGTTCCGAGCAAAATGGCTAAAAAGACAGTAGGTCCAAATTCTTTAATCAAAGAGGGTAATGACTTTTTTTGCAAGGGCGGCAAGTTCAAGCCTTTCAAGTGTTTTACAGTATTCATATTCAATCTCCCCATTAACTTGTGTTTCATTAAGCTCCGAGAGATAGCCGGCCACCTGCCAATTTTGAAACCAATCTCCCGTTTCCGCTTCTTGGTGGTTAACATTTTTCCATGCAGACAGTAAATCTGGACTATAAATTCTCCTCGCACCCCATCTCAGTTTGCAGGCATTTAAGCGGAGCTGATATGGAATCCCAGGTATTCCTTCGTTCACATTGTTGAATAGATGCGGCCAATAATCCTTTCTCGATCCTGTATGAGGGTGTTCTTTTGCCCATTTTACGAATGGATCTTTATTTTGAAAAAGTACCGCATACAACCGCTTCCCTAATAAAATCCGTTCATGTAAAGATTGAAACTGATGAAGGGTTTGCCCGGCAAGGCTCTTTTTTCGAAAGGGAAACAAAATATGATTAAAAGACAGGATATCCTGCAATTTAAACTCCAAAGTACCTATAACATCTTTTTGATAAATCGGATTTTGAATGATCCACTTCTCCAAATAATTTTGTTCGTTTATGACGAGAGCGATGGTCAGGATATATGGGTCGGACTTCTTCCAAAAATAATTCCAAATCGTTTCCATAAAAGTTGAAATATCTAAATAAGATAGCAGGTAAAACAGTGGTTTTCCTCGCTTTAAACTTTCGCTGTAGAGGAGAAATTGAGGATAGGCGTCTTGAAAAATCAGCCAATTTCCTCGTTCTAAAAAGGTAAAATAAGCATTCCTTTCTTTTTTCGTTAGCAGGCGAGTGAGGAAATCCCCCTTTAAATCGGTCATGTTCCAGCCGCCATTTCTTGATACCATATGTCCTAAAAATGCCCAATGGATGTTGGGATGTTTTTGATAAAAATCAAAATACGCCTTTGTCCGAGTGACGTTGTTCAGGTTAAGTTCCCGTGTATCACTTTTGATCCTTTCTAGAAGGCCTTGCTCCTCTTTTGTTAATGAATGGACTGCCACCTCTTTCATTTTTTCCTTCAATTCATCCTTGATTGCCTCAATCGCCGGTTTCTCCCTACTTCTGATAAAAAATATCACAATCAGCTCCCTCAAGAATTCTCCTTCTACTTGCTGAATATGTATAGATGAGACTATTCAATTGGGAGAGGATGAACGGTTGCGATGATCGATACAAATAAAGGCATTGACTGGCTGGTTGAGATACTTAGAAGGGATCAATCTCCCGATGGCTCCTGGACTTATCCATTCGAAACTGGATTATCTACAGATGCCTATATGATTATTTTATTACGGACATTGGAAATAAATGATGAGGAATTAATAAAGGGTCTGGCTCGCAGGATTTTATCCAGACAAGAAAAAAATGGTGCTTGGAAGCTTTTTTTTGATGAACATGTTGGAAATCTCACGGCTACAGTCGAATGTTATTACGCACTTCTGTATTCTGGATACTATGAAAAAATGGATAAACGGCTTCAGGCAGCGAAAAAGTTTATTTTATCCAAGGGCGGAATCGAAGAAGTTAGTATGTTTACCAAGGTCATGTTGTCGCTAACAGGGCAAGTTAACTGGCCAAGGTTCTCCCCTCTCCCCATTGAAATCATCCTGCTGCCACTAAATTTTCCTATTAATTTCTATTCCTTTTCTGTCTATGGAAGAGCAAATCTAACGCCAATCATGATTCTCGCCGATAAAAAATTTACGTTGAAAACGGGTAGGAGCCCCGACCTATCCGATTTATTTGTTCGGCTAAGCCATCCTGATACCTGGATTCGTTCTAATGAAATGCGCTCGTTATTTTCCTTTATCGAAGACGGGGTGAAAAATTTACTGGGGGTGCCAGAGCGGCTCCATAAGCTGGCCATCGAGCGTTCTAAAAAGTATATGCTCGACCATATTGAAGCGGATGGTACGCTCTACAGCTACGACAGTTCAACCTTTTTAATGATTTTCGCTCTCCTCTCACTGGGGTATAAGAAAAATGATCATATAATCACAGCTGCCCTCGCTGGGATCAAGTCGATGCGAAGTGAAATTAACGGTCTTCCGCATATGCAATACACGACCGCAAATGTTTGGAATACGTCGTTGATCGGCTATGCTCTTCAAGAGGCAGGGATTCCAGCCGAGGATAAGATGGTACGGTCAGCAAATCACTATTTATTAGCAAGGCAACATGATAAATTCGGAGACTGGGTTATTCATAACCCTAACAGTTTGCCAGGGGGCTGGGGGTTCGCCGATGTTAATACCATCCATCCTGACGTCGATGATACAACCGCTTCTTTAAGGTCGATCTCAAGAATGACATCACCCAACCAAGATGCCTGGAACCGCGGGATCAACTGGCTGCTGTCGATGCAAAATGATGATGGCGGCTGGGCTGCTTTTGAAAAAAACACTGATACAAGGCTGGTTGAATTTTTACCTATGGAAAATGCCGAGTTTCTCTTAACAGACCCATCATGTGCAGATATCACGGGTCGTACCCTCGAGTTCTTTGGGAACTTTACAAATGTACCGAAAGACCATGAGACAATAAAAAAGGGGATAAAATGGCTGGTGGACCATCAAGAGGTGGATGGTTCCTGGTATGGGAGATGGGGCATTTGTTATATATACGGCACTTGGGGTGCGGTAACTGGATTGGCTGCGGTTGGGGTAGCTAGCAGCGATTCTTCGATTCAAAATGCTGTAAAGTGGCTGCGAGCCATTCAAAACGCGGATGGTGGCTGGGGTGAATCTTGTTATAGTGATAGTAACGGTAAATATACTCCACTTAAGACGAGCACTTTGACCCACACCGCCTGGGCATTGGATACTTTGATTTGTGTTTCAGATCAATCCACTTCTGAAATCCGCAAAGGTATTTCATATTTATTGCGGAATCTACAAAAAGACGATTGGACGACCGCCTACCCGAAAGGACAAGGAATGGCGGGTGCTTTTTATATTCACTATCATAGCTACCGTAATATCTTCCCGTTGTTGGCTTTGGCACATTATCGTCGGAAGTTTGAAACATAAGCGAATGGGCATGTTGTGCAATTGGAATTTGGGTGCTAAGTGGCTACCTGCCAAATATATCTTTTAATCTGCCATTTCGGAGTTCTTACCTGCCAAGATTTCATTTCACCTGCCAATCCCATTTGTTTACCTGCCTAATCAATTCCACCACCACACCGAACGCTGAAAAAGCCAGGCAGCTGCCTGGCTCTCGTCATTATCTCTACATTTCTTTCATCCAAGTTCAAAATAAGTGACCATTTTTTAGTAAAACCTTTAATATGTGCCGATTTCTACTTTTGTGCTGAACTTTTTCGATATGTGCCAAATCATTGTTTTACGTGCAAACCCGTCAAAATCAATTCTAAACCATCAAATTTCACTTAGCCCCTTATAAATCTCAACGATTTCCTCCACTTTCATCCTCACCAAACCGCTTGATGATGGAGCAACAAAATCAATCGTTCCCGGAACGACCGCTTCCTCCTGCCTCCCCCATGGAACCTTTTTCAGCCCGCTATACTCCTGATACACTCCCTTACCGACGAAACAGACTATTTCTGGCTTCAACTGCTCAATTTTTTTCCGAAGTAATTCTTTCCCCTCTTTGTATTCTTCCCTAGTGATCTCATCCGCTGCTTTCGTCGGTCTTGCCACAATATTGGTAATCCCCATACCCAGCTCTAAGAGTTTCCCATCTTCAACTGCGTCAAATTTCCGAGGAGTCAACCCTGCATCATGCAGTATTCGCCAAAATCGATTATTGGGATTGGCAAAATGATGACCCGTTTCACTAGAACGAATGCTAGGATTAAATCCGACAAATAATATCTTTAAATTCGCTTTTATATGATCATTTACTAATTTCAACAAAATAAACAAACCCTCAATTCCATAAACATTTCTCATCCTATATTACTAAACGTCGATTATTTTTCAAAACGATTAACTCCTCTCATATGAGGTTATAACCGTTGCTAATAACCCCACGATAGACACAATTAACAACGAATATAGTAATCTAGGCTCCTGAAGTAGCAACAGACTCGAGATAATAATAATCGTATCTATCGCATAGGCGATGATTCCCACATTAATCTTTGTCCATTTTGCTAGTAACAAGGCGAGCAGATCCATTCCGCCTGGACTTATGTGATTCCTTAGCATCGTTCCTACTCCAAGACCGACCAAGACCCCTCCAATGATCACCGAACTAATAATCGGTAAATGAAATACATCCTTTAGTGGCATCAAGAATTCAATCATGAAGCCTGAAAAAACAGCCCCAATCATTCCATAGAAAAAATAATCAAAATCCGTTTTATAAGCTAAGAGATAAACGGGAATATTCAAACAAATAAAGGTTATTCCAATGCTGAATTGCCATAGATAATTGAACACCAAACTAATTCCGAACATACCACCATTAATTAGATGAAAAGGCAAAATAAATCCGTTCACCCCGATGCCAATCATCGTACTTCCGAACCCAATTACAGCCAATTTTTTCAGCATGCTACCATCCCTTGTCCAAAGCTCTATATAACAACTTATATGTATAAACAAAGGAGTATATTCACAATAACAAAAAACGGCGCATTAAGCCCCGTTCCCTATCGCAGCTGCTATTCTTTTTGATTTTCGGACATGTTTGAACATGGAAACTCCTAGCGTTAAAAAAGGTAAAACCCATAAAAATAGTGCATAAGGCAAATACTCCAAGATTGGAATTCCAACAATGGTACTGCACATGATCGCGAGCACACTCCATGGCACCATTCCAGGAAAAAGCATCGTCGTATCGCCCATCACTCTAGCTAACTCTACTTTCCCATACTTACTTGTCCAATGCGGTAAAAAAGACCTTCCTGTTAAAATAATCGGGAGCGTTTGATTTGCTGCAATAAAACTAATTAATAAAGTGGCTGAAAGGGTTTTTAACGTGTCACGTGGTAACGAAGTTGACCGTTGCAGCCATTTATCTAAGTAAGGCTGGAGGACATTCAATTCCTCCAATAAACCGTTATATGCACCCGCTAGGGCTAGGAACAGCAATAATTCGTACATATGAAGGAAGCCTCCGCCAAGGCCTTCAATCCCAAACCAAAAAGCATGGGCTATTTCCGAAATTCCAGTTCCCTCAAACAACGTAATAATAGCCGCACAAAGTATACTTGATAGAAAGGCATAAAGAATGCTCAATTGGAACAGAACAAAAAGCAGCAACACAAGGGGTGGAATAAATTTTATCAGTGAAAGCTCTCCCCATTGCAATGGTGCAACATGATTTATCTTAGAAGCAGTAAAGAAATCAAAAGCCCCGTAAAAAAGCAATGACAAAATTACCGCAATAACTGTGGTAAATAACATCGCATTCCATTGTTTTTTCACTGGTAATTCTAATGTATGAGCTAAAAGCTGATGTGCACTCGAAAAAGGAGATGTTCGGTCTCCTACGAAAGCCCCGGAAACCAATGCCCCAGCTACGACCTCTGTCGGTAAATCTAGTATTACAGCAGTCCCCAAAATAGGAATTCCAATTGCACTTAGCGTACCTACTGTTGTACCAAGAAGCATTGAAAAAAGCAGTGCAGTAACAAATGTTAATACAAAAAAATAGTCCGGATGAATAAAATAAAGGGCAATTTTCACCATTTGATCGATTGTCCCTGACAAATACCAAGATGGAAGTATAAAACTGACAAGGAATAAAATAAGAATCACAATCCTAGTCTTATAAACACCTCTGATACTAATCTGCATGATTTGCATAACACTTTGCTTATTCTTTTTCGAAAGAAACACAAGTATAAGATACCCAGGTAGAAACCCAATGACGAGCGGTTGGTGAAACAGTACCGACCAACAAACACCCGCTAGGGTAACTGTGAGTAGCGAAATTAATTGCTTTACTGAAAATCTATCCATTCGATACCAACCTTAATTTTTAATATACCTAATTATAATGAATGCTGAATCTTTCGGAAAGCAAAATAAATAGAGCCGTGTTTTCCGGCTCCATTCATTTTAAAATGTATTATAAATATTTTCGCATTCTTCCCCGGTAGGCTGGTAGAAACAATGTCGCTTAAACCGAGACACAAACGGCTAATCATACCAGGTTTGCGGACAATCCCGCTGTTATAACCGATTTATCTTTTTAAAATGTCTTCTATTCTATTTAATTCTTCTTCAGAGAATGATAGATTTCTTAAGGCAGCAACATTCTCTTCTAGTTGACTGACCCGACTAGCACCGATTAAAGCGGACGTGACCCTTCCTCCCCTAAGAACCCAAGCAAGTGCCATTTGCGCCAGGTTTTGACCACGTTCTACTGCAACCTCGTTTAGCTTTTTCACCCGATTTACAACATCCGCTGTGACTTGCTCCTTACTTAAAAAGGTTTTTGCTTTTGCCGCTCTCGAATCGGTTGGAATGCCGTTTAGATATTTATTCGTTAACAAACCTTGAGCTAACGGAGTAAAGACAATCGAGCCAACTCCATTTTCCTGTAGGACATCCTGTAAACCATCCTCAATCCAGCGATCAAACATCGAATATTTTGGCTGATGAATAACTAGTGGTGTTCCTAATCGATTTAGGATTTTTACCGCTTCCTCTGTTTGTTCCGCATTATAGTTCGAAATACCGACGTACAGGGCTTTACCTTGGCGCACAACTAAATCTAGTGCACCCATCGTTTCTTCTAGCGGCGTATTGGGGTCCGGACGATGGGAATAAAAGATATCAACATAATCTAAACCCATTCTCTTTAAGCTTTGATCTAAACTAGCAATAAGGTATTTTTTAGAACCCCAATCTCCGTACGGTCCTGTCCACATGGTATAACCGGCTTTCGAGGAAATAATCATTTCGTCTCGATATGGTGCAAAATCCGTTTTTACCATTTTCCCGAACATCTCTTCAGCCGATCCAGGTGGTGGTCCGTAGTTATTTGCAAGGTCAAAGTGAGTAATCCCTAAATCAAACGCACCTCTAAGCAATTCTCTACCATTTTCGTATGTATCTATTCCGCCAAAATTATGCCATAAACCTAGTGATATCGCTGGCAATTGTAAACCAGAACGACCGCTTCGATTGTATTTCATCGCACCATATCTAGAATCATCTGCTTGATACACCATAAAAAACCCTCCCTATTTGTACTCACATTCTATTATAAACCTTTTGTGAAAAATAAAGATCCCCAAGCGTTTTTCTCTTGGCGATAAAAGCTTAAACCACATCATCCAACTGCATATATAAACTTTCTCTGACCATTTCCATTTGCTCTAATTGGGTGAATTGTTCTTGAAGCTTTTCAAGTTCTAACTCTGCTTCCATTTGCTGCTTCAAAGTGAGAATTTGGTCTTCCAACTCCTCAAGCTTTTGTTCGATATCTACAGCCACATTCTTGACAGGGACGACAACGCTTTTTGGCTTACCATCCTTTTTGGGGGCAACTTTTTGTTCAAGCTGATCCACCTTTACAGCATTTAATTTTCCTTTTGCCCAGTCATAATTACCATCAAAGAAATGAACCGTTCCAGCTTGGAGCCAATAAATTTTCGTAAACAGTTTATTGAGGAAATAACGGTCATGTGACACAGCCAAAATCGTGCCATTAAATTGCTCTAATGCTTCTTCCAAAACCTCACATGAATCAATATCGAGGTGATTCGTCGGTTCATCAAGGATTAGAAGATTAATATCCTGATACATCAGCTGTGCAAGCCGGAGGCGCATTCTTTCGCCACCGCTCAATTGCTGGACCTTACGGAAAACCGCTGGCCCGTAAAATAAGAACCGCGCTAAAATATGTCGTGCTTCCCCTTCACTTACACTTACTTCTGAACGGAAAACATCAATCACTTTTTCATCGCCAATCGCATTAAACACATGTTGAGATAAGTAACCGATCTTCACATTACTACCAACCTTAACGATTCCATGATCACTTTCGCATTCACGAAGAATCATCTTTAATAGTGTTGATTTCCCCGTCCCGTTTTCACCGACAATTGCTGCCCGATCCTTGTACTGAACAAGCATATTTACTTTTTCAAAAAGCGTCCGGCTGCCAAAGCTTTTCGAGACATCTTCAAGCTTGATGACATCTTTTCCGCTCCGGTCATTGGCTTCAAAATCAATGGCCATTTTTTTAACATCAAGCTTCGGACGTTCTAGTTTTTCAATTCGGTCAAGCGCCCGCTGCATATTCGTGGCTCGCTTATGAAGCGCTGCGCTTGGTGGATTGGCACGGTTGGCCCAATCCCGAAGCCGTTTAATCGCTTCTTTCATTTTTTTAATTTTCCGTTGCTGCTCCTGGTATTCCTGGAACTCCCGTAACAACCGCTCTTCCTTCTCTTTCACAAAGCCGCTGAAATTTGTATGGTACAGCTCTATTTCGCCATCCTCCATATCGAGTATCTTTGTTACTACTTCATCTAAAAAATACCGATCATGGGAAATCAAAATAATCGTGCCTGAATACTCCTTGAGGAATGTACCTAACCACTCAATCGCCATTAAATCTAAATGGTTGGTCGGTTCATCTAAAAGCAGGAGTTCAGGTTTCTTTAATAAGCTCAAGGCCAGGCCAACCTTTGTCTTTTCACCGCCGCTTAATAGTGAAAACGGCTTATCTATCAAGTCTGTTATGTTTAAACCATGTGAAACACGGTCCATTTCTGCATCCATTTCATAACCGCCATTTAGGATGAAATCATCTTGAAGCTTTCCATATTGATCCATTAGTCTTTGTAATTGGGTAGGGGTTAGCTCCTGCCCCATTTCAACCTCCAATTGCTGAAGTTTTGATCCTGTCTCAACCAATTGTTCAAATGCTGTTTTTAAAACTTCCTTGACGGTTAAGTCTTTATAATCTGGAATTTGGGCAAGGTAGCCGATTTTCAGCCCCTTTTTCCAATGGATCACTCCACCATCCACACTTTCTTGATTGGCCAGGAGTTTCAGTAACGTTGTTTTCCCGCATCCGTTCCGGCCAACCAAACCGACCCGATTTCCTTCGTGAACTTCAAAAGATAAATCTTCAAAGATACTAGTTCCCCCAAATGATTTTGCTATATGATTAACACTACATACGATCATGTTCATTCTCCTTTTTTTGAACACTCTCTTTAACATAAAAAAAGCAGGCATCGATAGATACCCGCGCATTTTGAAAAAATGGCATGAAAAAAGAGTGCTAAAAATGCACCCTCTTCTAACCTATTTTTATCATGGGTAAAGAGATGTGTTATCGTTCTATTTTCAATTTGCAGTTTTGAAAAAAGGGCAGACTCCCCCCTTGGAAAACTACATCATGAAAAATTGCACGGCACAAATATAGCGCTTCAAGCAACTGTACACGTACAAAAATAGAACGAACCATCTCTTTACACCTCCGTTTCAACTCAAGATACTTCTATTGTAATAATTACAAGCCACCATTGCAAGCCTATTTTTCTGACAAATCGAAAGGTTTTAACTTTTACCTTACAATAAATTAATGAAGATACTTCTTCCTCCCGCCAAACCTTCTCCGGTAGACAAATTTCCGAACATCCTCTTCCGTTATTTTTCCGTCATAGGCTGCAAACAATAAGGACTGCAGATCTCGATAATGCTCCATAACAAATAGGGCGAACTGCTTCCGTTCGCCCTTTGCCTGTTTTTTAAATTCATCATCATTGAGTATATCCTCAATTTGATCTTGATAGAAGGACTTCGTATCCTCCCATTTTTGCATTCGGTTCTCCAAAATGTCGCGGGCGTACTCTGGCAATTTTTCAATAACCAAATCAATATATCCTTGTGACCACATGACCATTTTGTCTTTTTCAGGTAATTCCATGACCATTTTCATCAGTTCGACATCATCCACTTCATCACTTGCTGCATATCTTCCGACCTGATTCACCACTTTCACCTCTACCCAAGAATTATCCGACTATACTTGCAAGGGAATTTTCAATATCATAATCCTTTTTCTTTCCTTCCAGCCAAATGGAATATTCTGATTGCATTTTTTGATTCATCAAAGTTTCTTTAATATCCGCTTTACTGTCATCAAAATTTGCTTCTTTCGCTTCCTTTTTTTCTTCCACTTTAATAATATGATACCCATAATCAGACTTTACTAGGTCACTAATTTGATTCATTGGTAATGTAAAGGCTACATCCTCAAATTCTGTAACCATTGTTCCTTTTGGAAAAAAACCAAGCTGACCGCCATTTTCCTTAGAACCCACATCCGTTGAATATTCCTTGGCTAATTCTGCGAAATCGGCTCCATCGGTTAACTTTTGTTTGATATCTTTTGCAATGGCTTCATCTTCGACAAGAATGTGGCTTGCTTTTACTTGTTCAACTTCACCAAATAAATCTTTATTTTGATCAAAATATGCCTTTAATTCTTCATCGGTAATCTTGATTTGTGGTTCAAGTAGTTTTCGTAATGTTAAATAATTTTTCAGATCCGCCTTAAGATCATCCAGCGAAGTATTATTTGCTTTAAGCATCTGGGTAAAAACTTCTTCACCACCGTAAGATGTTTTTAATTTATCCACTTCACCATTTAACTCTGCATCTGAAATGATAATTTTTTGCTTTTTTGCTTCTAAAGCAACAATTTTTTCTGCAATGATTTGTTCAACTGTGTCTGGACCATACTGTTTTACCATTTTTTCGTATAGCTCATCTTTACTAATGGCTTCGCCGTTTATTTTTGCAATTGCTTTGTCGTTTGTTAATGCCAAGCTTAGAAACACTCCGATTGCGAGGATTAGTACTACGATAATTGAAACCAATTTCTTATTTTCATTAATAAAAGCCATTTGTTTGAATACTCCCTTAGATTATTTCGCCAGCTTGACGTTTACCGTAATAAGCTTCCCGTCTCGATAAACTTCAAATTTAATTTCATCGCCGTTTTTCACATCAGCGTATAAGTATTTTCTTAACTCTGAGGAGTTGGCGATTTTCGTGCCATTCATAGAAACAATCACATCCTGCGCTTCAATTCCTCCGTTAGCTGCGGCTGAATTGGGTTCAACCGCTGTAATCATGACCCCATCTTTCACATTTTCAGGAAGGTTCCCCCAATACAATTTCGGCACTTCCGCTAAATCAGCAAGTCCGACGCCAAGATATGGCCGCTCAACTTTTCCTTTGTCAATCAACTCATTCACAATGGGAATAAGGTCATTACTTGGGATCGCAAAACCTAGCCCCTCCACTCCGCTCTCGGAAATTTTCAAGCTGTTAATACCAATAACTAATCCTTCAGGGTTAATTAAAGCACCACCACTATTTCCAGGGTTGATGGCGGCATCGGTTTGAATAACGTTTGTTTCCCATTTTCCCGCTGAAGTAGAAACGGCAATACTCCTATTGACCGCACTAATGATTCCTTGGGTAACCGTTCTTGAAAAATTAAGTCCAAGTGGGTTCCCAATGGCATACACTTCATCCCCAGGTCTAATCGTTGCGGAATCACCAAACTGAGCAGTCGCCTCAACGTGTTGACTATCAATTTTTATGACGGCCAAATCGGTTAAAGCGTCTGTACCCACAATTTCAGCACTTACCTTTTCACCGTTATATAATGAAACCTCTAGTTTTGTCGCTCCCTCTACCACATGGTTATTGGTAACAATATAGGCAATGTCTTTATTTTTTTGAAAAATAACCCCTGATCCAGTACCCCGTTCAACATTTTGAGAAGAATTACTTCCGTAAAAACCACGGTTTTGCTGCTGCTGGTAATTAACAATCCCTACAATTGTTTTTGACAGTTGCTCCACGGTGTCCGCAATCGATGATGATGATTTTGCAGAAGTTGGCTGTGCTGTTACTGTATTTGCCTCTGGGTTTGTATTTTGCAGAGATATTCCGTTTGACTGACTTTCAGCATTACTGAAATGATCCATATAGTTTGTAAAGGGTAGAACTGTCAGCGTCAATACAGAGCCCACTACCCCTGCTGCTACCATCGAGACAAAACCTTTTACCTTTTTCTTCTTTTTCTTTGAACTGTTTTTTAGCTCTACACGATTGGTAATTGGTAGCGATTCATCCGTTGCCTCTACCTCCTTACTTTCAGGCCCTGGTTCACTTGAAGTAACAATCGATTCCCGCTCGATTTCTTCATCATGTTTGGTTGTAGTTTCAGATCCTTCTGGATTGCTATCATGGATGTTTGATTCTTCTGGCATGTCGTCATGGACGATTGATTCTTCCGGTTTCTTATCATGAACAATTGATTCTTGTGGTTCGATGTCATCAACGTATGATGGTTCTGATTCAGTGGCGTGGATATTGGACCCTTCCAGCTTTTCATTTGAACCTTCTTCAAAAGGATTTGGGCTGGTATTCTCATTCTCATGTTCGAATTCATCTTTGTAATTCATACTCTTTCTACTCCTTTACACTAAAATTGTGTAATTTATTCTTATATCTATACTTTAGCCAATAAATATGAAAAAACTGTTAACAAACTATATCAGGAAATGGAAATATTTAAGAAAAATATGATAAAAAACACCCCGTAAATGCTAGATTGGTGTCTAACTTTTACGGGGCATATCAGATCTCTGCTGCTTAGTGTTTTAATCTTATGGTGAATTTAGTTCCTTTTCCTTTTTCACTTTGTACATCAATCTCTCCGTTATGAAGAAGGACGAGCTGCTTTACAATCGATAACCCTAGTCCAAAAGCCCCATATGGATTACTAGTCCTCGAGATTTCTGCTTTGTAAAAGCGGCGCCAGATGTTTTCAACTTCGCTCGGATCGATGCCAATGCCAGTATCTTCTACTTCAATGATGGTCTCATTTTTTCCGCTTTTTCCCCGGATCCAAATCGTCCCATCTGAAGTAAATTGAATACTATTCTTTGTGATATTAATGAGAATTTGAACAAGGCGGTCATAATCCGCATTGACCATCACGTCTTCAGCAGCCTCCACATAGATTTGAACATTTTTCTCCTCTGCTTGTGCAGCCAATTGCTCCTGAATAATTTCTAACACTTCTAAAAGCTGGATATCTTCTCGATATAATTGAATTTGATTCGACCTTATTTTTTCATAATCTAGGTTTTCATTTACAAGTCGAATTAACCTTTTTGCTTCCTGACTCACTAAATTGATTCCTCGTTCCTTATCTTCCTCAGGAATCATGTCATTTTTTAAACCCTCGATTACTCCACTTATTGTCGTTAAAGGTGTCCGCATTTCATGAGAAACATCCGCCATGAATTGCCGTCTGCGATTTTCTAAGCTTTCAATTTCTTCCATCGAGTAATTTAGTTTTTTTACCATATGGTTGAAATCATTGGCCAATTCGCCGATTTCGTCAAAATTTGACGACGGCACATGTACATGGTAATCTCCCGCTGAAACTAATGATGTTGCTTCACGGAGCCGCTTTATCCGGTTAACATGAATTTTTGATAGAAGCCAGCTAAGGAAAAATGAGACACCGAGTGCAATCAGAATTGTATAGATTAAAAATTGATTCACCTGACGGATCATGTCACTTGAACCACTGATAGGCGAGGTTAACAAGATTCCTCCAATAAAGTTACCGTGGTCTACATAAGGCAAGACAACAAAGGTAACCCCCTGGTCAAATCGTTTATAATCACTTTGGACGATAATCGTTTTCCCGTTTTTAATTTTTTCCCACTCGGCTGGGTTTAACTCGATAGCCGGTCCACCTCTTCCAACCGTATAAAGATTAGCCTCTTGATCAAACATACTAAAGCTAATTTTTCTTGATCGTAATACATTATTATATTGATTGATAATTTGATCCGTGAGATGTGGATTACGGTCAATATCTGAAATGATCACTTTTCCATAGGAAATCAATTCGTCTGCTTTATTCTCATACACTAAATTCCCGACATAATGGGCAAACAAAAGACTTAAGACGAGAAAAGCGACAATGATGATACTAATATGGCTGATAAATTGTTGAAAAATATAGTTAATTCTTATCTGTCTGAGCCGACTCATCAAACTTATAACCTACTCCCCATACAGTGTGGAAGAATGGCTGTGCAGTGGTTTCTACCTTTTTTCGCAGTCGCTTAATGTGAACGTCTACGGTTCGTTCATCACCATAGAATTGATAGCCCCAAACCCGCTCAAGCAGTTGTTCTCTAGAAAATACCTGCCGAGGATGTTCAACCATATAATATAAAAGGTCAAACTCTTTCGGCGTAAGGTTTGTAACAGAAGTTCCATCCACAAGGACTTCTCGAGTATTTTTACTTATTTTAAAATGTTCGGTCTGCAGGTAATCATCGTGCTGATTATGAACTTGTGTTTGATACCTGCGTGTGACCGCTTTAATTCTCGCCATCAGGGTAAGCGGGCTAAATGGCTTTGTCACATAGTCATCTGCTCCCATCTCTAAGCCAAGAACTTGGTCTGATTCTGTATCCTTCGCCGTCAACATGATAATCGGAACGGTGTATTTCTCTTCTCTGATTTTCCGGCAAATACTTACTCCATCCATTCCAGGGAGCATCCAATCGACAATCAAAGCGTCCCACGTTCCTGATTTGAAGGTGTTATACCCTTCCAGTCCGTCATTTACAAAGGTCCCTTTAATTCCTTCCTTGGCAAAAAACATTTCAATCATCGAACATACACTTGTATTATCCTCGATCACGAGTATTTTCAATGTTCATTCATCTCCTAGCAAAAACTCACCTTTTCTCCAGTTTATAACATTTTTCTTACATATCAACTATATCGCGAAATCTTCCCGAGGATTTAATAGTTTGTTCATAGTTTGTTAATACTCCATCTTTAGCAATTCAAATTTTATTTCTACATATTATGAATGAATGCTAGACAGAAAAATATTAATATCTCTTTATTCCCCTTTTTTGTTTATTCATTACTTCAAATGATTTTTCGATAATATCGGTAAGAACATCACCTTTATATACCCGACCTAATTTAAGGTTTTCTTGATAGTACTCAACAATCTCGTCTAGTTTATCTGATGTGTCTTTTGTAATCCTTACATTTAATTGAATCCTTCCATTTTCAGCCAAAAGGGACACTCCTATCTTTTGTATAGCATACTGCTAGCACTTTGCTTAATTCGTGTTATTACTTGATTATATACTATTATTCTCCCCTTTTAACAATAAAAGCTAAATAAAGAAGGATACATATTTTCCACAGTTACACTCCTTCTAATTAATTGTTAATGGATTAATAAATTAACCTCCTTTTACATAAAAAAACAGAGTTTGCCTCAAATTATTGTGAGGAGGTTTGTAGGTTATGTCTTTAACATGGTTATTTACTGGATTATTTTTGATTCACCAAGCAATCCCTCATCCCGGCGTGGAAATTACAAAGGAAGGAAAACCTATTTCCATTATCAATAAAGATGAATATTCTATCGGTGACCCAAACTATATAATCTTGGATACCAAAAAATATGATCGTCTGTTAGACCGATTCGATAAACAGTTTTCAGTAGAACCCATCGATGCAAAATTGGATCAGTATGAGAATATTATTCCCGAGCAAGTCGGACTAAGGTTTAATCGTCAGGGATTTACCGAGAGATTCTATTCCTATTTTTTTGAAAATAGATATGCTACTATAGAAATTCCCATTTACCCGGTATATCCTAAAATAGATAGTGAATTACTATCCGATATTCGCAGCGTTCGAATTGGCCGCTACATAACTTCTTTCAATCCTAGAAACAATAACCGCTCTACCAATATTGAATTGGCAGTGAAAGCGATCAATAATCATGTCGTCTTTCCTGGAGAAACATTTTCTTTTAATCGTGTAGTGGGTAAGAGAACGGTCGAAAAGGGTTATGAAAAGGCAAAAGTGATTGTGAGGGGAGAATATGCTGAAGACATTGGCGGTGGTATTTGTCAGGTTTCATCAACCTTGTTCAATGCCGTCGATAGTGCCGGACTAAAAATTGTCCAGCGTTTTTCCCACAGCAGACATGTATCGTATATTCCACCAGGACGTGATGCAACCGTAAGCTGGTATGGACCCGACTTTGAATTTAAAAATATCTATAATCAACCGATCATCATCCAAGCTAGAACAATGGGAAATCTCTTGGTCATTAAGCTTTTTTCTTCCGATGTCATTGAATATCAGCCTAAGAAAGTCCCCTTCCCACCATTATGAGAAAGTCCGCATTTAAAAATGCGGACTTTCTTTAGTGTTTTTTATCATTTTCTAATGCGCTCGCCAATAGCTCTTCAGAAAACTCTGTAAGTGCTACGTTATTCATTTGATTTACGTTAGTCATGGGTTTGAAGCTATGGAGTAGATTTTGAAACGGTTGTGTATTATATTTTCGCTTTCCTCTTGTTATTCCGAAAACGGCGGCACTTATTCCAAGTCCAAGAATAGATGCCCACATGGTTCCTCTACTCTTTCGTTTCTTACCAAACAGATTGTATAACGGATTCATCCTATTATTCATCCAAAGCGCTCCTTCATCTAACATGAAATGGCAAGGGAAATCAACCCTTCCATTAGCTTAATCTTTACATATAAGCGAAGAATATGTTTGGGAAACATCAGGTAAATAGTAATTAGTTTACAAAATCAGAATCAATAAGTACCCATTCATTTTTATAGCTTCTTTATTCGAATGGGGCTTACCATTAGAATCGACAATAATATGGTAATCAAAGCATTGCTATACAGAAATATCGTCATACAAGCCATTATTAGCCCCGCAGCTGTGATCGGCAGTCCCATATAAAAGCCTCTAGTTGGTTTGACATTAAATTTCGCCAACCGCAACGCACCTGTTGTCGGAAATAACATAAATGCGAAGGTTGTTAGGAGTGATGGAGGTTCTAATGAGTAAAATAGAAGGGCTGGGGCAACACCAAGACTGACGATGTCTGCTAATGAATCAAGTTCAACTCCAAATTCACTGTTCACCTTCAACTTCCTCGCCAGTCGACCATCAAACAAATCAAATATCACCGATAAGAAAATAAACATCGACGCCATTTGCATATATCCATTCATATTGAAAGTAATAGAAAAAACTCCAGCTAATAAATTTCCAATGGTAAAAAAATTAGGTAAAACCTTCACCATATGGTTGATCAAGCAGCCCTCCTTTTTGTGATTAATTCTTCGCTTTATAAATTACTTCTTCTATATTCTGCTCAATATTAAAAAAGTGAGTCCCTTTTATCATGAAGGTATAGAAATAATATTTCTTCAAATGATAAAAAAATGAAAGGTGGGTTAAATACATGGATAAAACATTGGGATACTTACGTGAAATCTTATCAAATTACAATGACGGGCATAATGAGGGCAGGCAAATATATCACAAGTTATCGGAAGGAAATTTTACGTCAGAGGGTGACTTTGTCCGGCATTTAAACCAGAAAGAGATCAACTTTTTGAATAAAATTCTCCCTAATGAAATTAATTATGCTAAAGAAGAACAAGATGAAAAAAGAGCACATGAATTAAATGAAGTATTCGAACTGCTATACTAGAAAAGAGAAAATAAAAAAGAGATGCTAGGAAAATATCTAACATCTCTTTTTGGGAAATATTGAAGAAGCAAGTAGAATTATTCCCTAGGTAAGCGCATACAACGACAAAAGATGAGCTTGATGCGGTCAGTTTCTTCACTTGTCGACAGGAAACGCGTAGTTTTTTTCAATTTTCTATCACCTAACAAAATAACTGCTTGGTAAAAATTATTCCTCATCTTTCCTGCCGGGTTTTTTAGATTTTTTTAGTCTCCCTGAATCTTTTAAAGCCTTTTTAATAATTATTTCTATCTGCGCATTTACACTGCGGAATTCATCTTCGGCCCATTTCTCAATTGAGTCATAGATTTCTTGGTCAACGCGCAGTAAAAATCTTTTTTTCTCAGCCACTTACATCACAACCTTAATGGATACTTCCTGTATTGATGATCGGTTGGCTTCCCTTATCTGATACCAAAGCTACCATTAAATTATTTACCATTTGAGCTTTCTTTTCTTCGTCAAGCTCGACAATTCCTTCTGTGCTTAATTGGTCAATCGCAGATTTAACCATAGAAACAGCACCCTCAACAATTACTTTTCTAGCCGCCAACACTGCTTTAGCCTGTTGTCTTTGCAACATTGCATGAGCGATTTCGCTCGAATAAGCTAAATGCATAATTCTTGCTTCAATGATTTCCACACCTGCAAGCACCAGTCTTTGTTGGAGATCCTTTGTTAATTCATCACCGACTTCATCAGAATGCTGACGCAAAGAGATCTCATAATCATTGTTAAAATTGTCATAAGGATATTGACTGGCAATATGACGCAGTCCTGTTTCGCTTTGTGTATGCACGAATTCTTTATAATCCTCTACGTCAAAAACAGCTTTTGCGGAGTCAAACACCTTATAAACCACTACTGCTGCAATTTCAATTGGATTTCCTTCCAAATCATTTACCTTTAACTTATCACTATTGAAATTAATTACTCTAAGAGAAACGTTTTTTCTTATTGTTAAAGGGACTGATAACCAAAAACCCTCATGCTTGATTACCCCCAAATAGCTCCCAAACAGGGTAAAAACCTTTGCTTGATTGGGTTGAATAATGGTAAAACCAGAGAGTAGGAGTACCGCTACTAAAAGGGATAGTATAGTGCCAACTAGCATTAATAAATTCTCACTCAGTATAAATTGCCTAACACTAAATACGGTTATTACTGCAAATATAAGAAAAACGATAACACCCAAGAATCCATTAATTTTAAACATCTCTTTTTCCTTCAATTCAATCACTCCCTTGAAAAATAATATCTTTTTGTTATCACAATGATATCACTTTAATATTAATGATGCAATATAAAAAAGCCGCCTAATGGCAAGCTTTTAATGGATGTCCCTTTTCTTAAATCTTCCTCCCCGTACCTCAGCAATGTCGGCAACGGCCAAGAATGCATTTTTGTCACTTTCTGTTACAATTTCCTTCAGCTTTGCTTCTTCAAGACGATTGATGACACAAAATATTACTTTCTTTTGATCACCAGAGTAAGCTCCTTCTCCATTTATATACGTAACACCACGACCAAGCCGATGCATGATCGCTTCGCCAATTTCCTGTGAATTGTCACTAATAATCCATACTGACTTAGATTCATCAAGACCTGTAATGGTAATATCAATGGTTTTATACGCAACAAAATACGCTATTAGAGAATACATGGCTCGGTCCCAAGAGAAAACAAAACCTGCACTTCCGAGGATAAATAAATTAAAAAACATAATAATTTCACCAACAGAAAATGGAAGTTTCTTATTAAATAGGATGGCAAGAATTTCTGTGCCATCCAAAGAACCACCGTAACGGATAACCATTCCGACACCAATACCGAGTACAATGCCCCCAAAAACGGTTGCAAGTAAAATATCTTGGGTAAATGCAGGTACTGGATGAAGTACGGCGGTACCAATCGACAGAATGATAATTCCATAAAGAGTGGATAATGCGAAGGTTTTTCCAATTTGTTTGTAACCGATAAAGAAAAAAGGGATATTAAGAATAAAGATAAAAATTCCTAATTTCCAACCTGTTAGATATGAAAGTATAATCGATATTCCTACAATCCCGCCATCAATAACATGATTGGGTACAAGAAAAATTTCTAATCCTACAGCCATTAAGGTAGCGCCTAAGGTAATGAGCATAATTCTTTGAATAATTTTACTAGTTGGTAATCCTCTGTGTTGAACTTTCTCTAAAACCACATTCTGTTTTTTATTTAATCCCATATTTGGAATTCCTGACATTATCTTGCCCCTTTCATTATCTGTTTTACATTTATTATAACAGGAAATTTATAGTATTTTGAATTTTTATGCATCTTATTTCACAAGTTTCCTAAATAGTACTACTTTCGCGAAAATAGGCTGTGTTAAACTAGGCTGTTGATTTGTGCTCCAGGCGCTTCGCTTTCCGCAGGCGGTTTTGGAAGCCTCCTCGGCGCTAAAGCGCCTGCGGGGTCTCCCCTGTCCCGTCCTCCTGCAGGAGTCTCGCGCCTTCCGCAAAAATCAACATAGTTATTAAATCAACATTTACCTTTACCACAGCCTAAAAATAAAAAGAAGCCGCCTCAAATTAGAGACAGCTTCTTGGGATTTTAACCTCTTAGGGGACCCAACCATTACATTAGCCACATTAGTTTTTTCCACTTCTTTTCAGTCATTTTTTATGAATGATTGGAAGGATAAAACAGTTAGCCAATGGGTGTTGTTCCGTTGAAGGAATTAATTCACATAGAATTAATGGAATTCAAATCCCTTTAAAGAAACAAATTTACCGATAGATTACCGATGGACTCAAATCCTTTTATTTGGATCAGCTTCTTGGCAATGTATGATTTGTATTGGTTTCAGGTTTGATAAGAATAACGATAAAGATTATTCATTTATCAGATATTGTTATCTGTAAACGAAGCATACCTTTTTAGGTGAGCATCTTTATTCAAATTTTCAGGAGCAAATAGTGACTTTCTTCTATTTGTTTCGTTATTGGTTTTATGATTCTTCTTTTCTTCATTACTTTAGGTTTCTTCACTAATGGAAGCTTCCATAATAATTTTAAGAAGGACCATTTGGTTTGAGGAATTTATCTACGTACTTTTTACATAGGTAGATAAATTTTGCTTTACTCCCAATTCCCAATAACTTTTGTCCCTTTCATTTGAATGAAGTGATTTCCTCTATCACTAAAAAGAAAGCTTTGTTAGGTCTTACACCCTTCCAACGCAAGATACATCGCTCCACCTGCCAAATATGACAAAGGCAAAACCTTTACTAGTCGTTCACAAACGGAACGAACACGGATGGTTGAGTCTCCTAAGAAGTTAATTTTTTTATTTATCTTTTACACTTATAGTATATCACCATAAACGTTCCTTAACACAGAGTGTTGTGACGAATTGGTGAACTTTTCAAAATTACTAGACTATTAAAAATTCCTATATTATATTAAACTATTAGTTTTTTTGATTGTCATTTTGTTATGATTTATTTAAGCTTTTATAAGCACAGGAGGAGAGTAATTTCATGAGGAAACTAACGAAACTTGACCATGAACGGGTTCTATCCTTTTTACGTGCTGAACCTTCCATTAATTTATTTATCATCGGGGACTTAGAAGCGTTTGGCTACGATACTGATTTTCAAGATATTTGGGCAGAATTTGATGAACAAGGAGAAATAATTGCCGTTCTTCTCAGGTTCTATCAGTCGTTTATTCCTTATGCAAAAGGAGATTTTAATGTTTCGGACTTTGTCTCGATTATATCTTCATTTCCAGAGCCTCACCTGTTATCTGGAAAAACAGAAATCGTCGAGAAATTTGAACCTTATAAAGAGCTGCATCTAGGTAAAAAACAAGAAACCTTTTTTGCTGAATGTACGAATACCAATTACCTTGATCGTTCTAACTTGGACATTAAAAAGGCTGACATTGCTGATATTGACCGAATTTTATCCCTTCGCAGATCCATTGACGAATTTCATATCAGAGATGATGCGCGCGAAATGTTACTTACATCCATGATGTCCAAGACAGCAAGAACATATTTCACTGAAGAAAATGGCTTAATGACCGCTTGTGTATCAACTGCAGCAGAAAATTCCATGTCTGCTATGATTGTTGGTGTCTGTACCAGAAAAGAATTTCGTCGAAAAGGCTTAGCAACAACCATTATGCAAAATCTTATCAGTGATGTCTTAAATGAATGTAAAGTCCTTTGCCTATTTTTTGATAATCCAGAAGCTGGCCGTATCTATAAACGACTTGGTTTTAAAGACATTGGTATGTGGACGATGTACCGGTAACGCAAAACTCCCTTTGGGGAGTTTTTTATATCCTAACTAACATCTTCTTCCAAACATAATTTTTTCGTTTCTTCACATATTAGTTCTGTAATGCATTTTTAACAGAAAGAAGGAGTAAATCCATGACAGTTGGAACACAAGTGAAACAAGCATTAGCAGGCTTAAAAAGTGCACAAGCTAGTTTTGAAACCTTTGCGCTGGCAACTGATAATCAAAATGCTAAAAAGCTCTATCAGGATGCGGCTCAACAAACTCAAACCGTCTTAGATAGTCTTGAACCACGACTTCAAGAAATAGTAGCCGAAGAGCCTCAATACAATCAATAATCAATAATATAACTAGGTTGGCACATCTGCCAACCTAGTTCGATTTCATTACAATATCCATTTAGGGAAGGAAGATCATTCATGACTATTGCTGCTAGTGTAAAACAATGCCTTTCATCAATAAAAGGAATTGAGGCACAATTATCGTCACTTGCACTTAATTCTGTAGATGAAGGAGCAAAAGACGTATTCCACCAAACAATGTTAACCATTGTTGATGTTAAAAAGGATTTGCAGAAACGTGTTTTAGAACTTGAACGCCTTGAGCCACAGTATAAAAGTTCCTGAATTGAGGTGAGAAAATATGGTAGACTCGCTTGATGTCCTTATTCGTTCCTTTGTCTTCTTAGCACTTTTATTTTTTATTACGAAAATACTGGGAAAGAAGCAAATCTCTGAGCTTTCTTTCTTTGAATATGTATCTGGGATTACTATCGGCAGTGTTGCCGGAGTAGCAATAACAGGTCTTGAAAAAAATATGTTTCATGGGATTATGGCCATTCTCATTTTTGGCTTTGTTACCCTTTTAGCTGACATTTTAACATTAAAAAGTAAATCGTTACGGGACATTGTTGAAGGAAGAGCGACTGTCTTTATCAAAGAAGGTAAGGTATTAGAGGAAAATCTAAAAAAAGAAAAATACACCATTGACGAATTATCTTCACTTCTTCGCCAAAAAGATATTTTTCGGCTCTCTGATGTTGAATTTGCAATACTAGAACCAAGTGGAACGGTAAGTGCATTATTAAAGAGGGAAAATCGCCCATTAACTCCTAAAGATTTGAATATGAAAATGCCGGCGGAAAAAGAACCACAGACCGTGATCATGGATGGTAGCATCATGGATGAGGCGTTACGGTCTGCCGGCAAGAGTAGAGGTTGGCTTAGCACGGAATTGGAAAAGCTTGAGGTTACTCTTGATAATGTGTTTATAGGTCAAGTGGATTCATATGGAGAATTAACGTTAGATCTTTATGATGATAAAATCCAAGTTCCCTTACCTTCCCAGCGCCCGCTTTTATTGGCGACGCTAAAAAAAACGCAGGCAGATTTAGAGATTTTTTCTCTTGAAACCCAAGACGAACAAGCAAAAGACATGTATAAGAAAAATGCAAAAATAGTTCAGGATGCAATCGATAAATTGACCCCATATTTGAGCAATTGAACATGATGAAGGACAAAACTCTTGATCTGCTACCGAGGTTTGTCCTTCATAACCAGGATGAAAGACATTCCTCATGCTTCCCTACCCCGAATTGTCCTTCATAAGCTGGATGAAAGACATTTCTCCTGCTTTCCTACCCCGAAATGTACTTCATAACCAGGATGAAAGACATTTCTCATGCTTTCCTACCCCGAAATGTCCTTCATAACCAGGATGAAAGATATTTTTCCTACTCTCCTACCACAAATTGTCCTTCATAACCAGGATGAAAGACATTTCTCCTACTCTCCTACCCCGAAATGTCCTTCATGAATCTATGCACTTACATTTTTCTTGTTAAGTGCATCGCCTTTATGCGACACAAAGCTATGTAGGACCATCCCCGCCATTACAAGGAACATTCCTGCCCATGAAATAACTGTTGGAAATGCGGCTTTCAAAAACAGAAGCTCTCCAGATACAACAAATAAGACTTCTAGTGACTGCGTAGCTTCAACGGCTCCTAATTTTTGCATATTCCCCCGCACCAGATCGGTCGCTTGAAAAAATAAAATTGTCGCAATTACCCCTGAAGTGATCGCTACGAGTCCCGATTGAACAGATTGTCCGATACTTGGAGATCCAGCGGTGAATAAGCCATAAATAGCTAGAACAATCCACAATGGCATGCTTGCAATCGTCATTCCTAAAACGCGTTGAAAAACATCCAGTCTTCCCCCACAGACATCCATCATTTTCCTATTTCCTAAAGGGTAAGCAAAGGAAGCAATGATTACAGGGACCACGCCTAACATTACTTCTTTGAGTGAAAGCATACCTGCATGTTCTATCTGAATAAACATAATCCCCAGCAAAATAATCATTGACATAGCCATTCCCTTGATAGGAACTTTTCCTTTCACCTGTACTGGCCCCATTTTAGTTATTACGGTTTCAAAAAAAAGCGGAGCCAATAAAGAACCGGAAATAATCGTAACTTGCCAAGTGGATGCGATTAACCAACCTGGTGCATAGGCTGCTGAAAAACAAAGCGGACCGTAAAATAGTCCAAAACCTATAAAGCTCCATACAAACCAGGCTCTAGGATCTTTTTTCATTTCTGCCATCAATGGCCTTAAATTTTTTCGCCATAAAACAAGGAGCAACAGAAAAGGGATCATAAAGAAATAGCGAAGTGATGCACTCCATATCCAGCTGCCTCCATCCAACTCCATGGATCGGTTCATGATAAATGTAAAAGCAAAAAAGAATGCTGCCAGAATGCCAAGGATTATTGGACGCATTTTTCATATTACCCCTTTTTTCTAAAAATTCATCCAACGAAAACCATCAATGGATACTTTTTCTATTGTAACAAATTTTCGAATTATTAGTCATTTAAAAATAAAGCATACTTCAAAAAATTCACCACATAAATTGTTTTGTCGTACTTCCTTTTTGAAAAAAAAAACAGACCCAATTGGGTCTGTTTTCGGGCACGCTATGTGATTATGCTTTGTGTACGTTAGCTGCTTGAGGTCCACGAGCGCCTTTTTCAACATCAAAAGTTACAGCTTGACCTTCTTCAAGAGTTTTAAAGCCTTCGCCTTGGATTGCTGAAAAGTGTACGAATACATCTTCTCCACCTTCGCGCTCGATGAATCCGAAACCTTTTTCTGCATTAAACCATTTTACTTTACCGTTTTCCATATTTGTTGCCTCCTAGTGTGATATCCACACATTGTATTACTATTCTTGCTCTTTGTGATCCAGGCGAAAAGCATAACTATTCTTCCCTTTACTATCGAACAAAAATAATTCTACCTAATCATACCAGAGAAAGAAAAATTAAGCAAGTGCTCGTCTATCATTTCTTCCTAATATCTACCAAAAAAATGTTCAAGTATGGTCACTTCTTGTGTTGAATATCTTTGTCTTTAAACATGAGAAAATCCCCCATTTGGTTTGGCTTTTTGTCAATTCCAAATTTGGGGGATTTATATTCTTCATCGCATATTATGTTTCATTTATTGAATTTTAGGAGTCGTTTTTCAGTGGTCTCGAAATAGTCCTAGTGACTTACATTCATGTTATTTTTACTTTCTTTTCTAGTTCCCAATCGTACAAATCCTCGATTGTGCAATTTAACTCTTTTGAAATCGTCATTGCTGTACTTAGATTCATCACTTTCTTAGAAATGTAGCCGTTAAGCTGTTCTAAAGGGATGTTTGTATTCTTTTCTAGGCCTTTAAGATTCATGCTGTTCTTAGTTAATAAGGCTTTGAGGTTACTTTTTTTCGCTTTATAATTAGTCAAAATGACACCTCGCTTTTCCATTAGTGTAACACAATGGAAAAATAAATGCACATCTACCACTTTTTTACATTCATTTACCAGTAAAAAACCTTAAAATTGTTCGTAACATGCGGCTAAACTAAATATGTGCTATAATTAAATTGATGAGAAAAAGGGGTGTTTAATTTGAGAAATTCAAATAACAGATTCAATAGCGGGCAAACCGTGAAACTAAAGGACACTGGCGAAGAAGTTACCATTTTAAAATGGCAATATGTTAAAAACATGAAAAGGTACTCTTACATCGTTAAGGAGCATCCCGGAACATTTTTTTTCGAAGAAGAATTTCAAAATTAATTAATAAAAAAGACCAAATCCAGTGGATTGGTCTTCTTTTATATTGGCTGTGTTAAACTGGACTGTTGATTCGAGCTCCAGGCGCTACGCTTTCCGCGGGCGGTCCGGGGAGCCTCCTCGGCGCTGAAGCGCCTGCGGGGTCTCCCCAGCCCCGTCCTCCCGCAGGAGTCGAGCGCCTTCCGCTCAAATCAACAGGTTTTAAAATCAACAATATCCTTTAAAACAGCCTTTATATTAAAATTCTGCGCTTCCAGTTGTCCTTGGAAACGGAATAACATCTCTAATGTTAGACATTCCAGTAAGATACATAATTAACCGCTCAAAACCTAACCCATAGCCTGCGTGTTTGGTGCCGCCATATTTTCGTAGCTCTAGATACCACCAGTAGTCTTCTTCGTTCATACCAAGATCGTTAATTTTTCCAGCTAGAATGTCTTCACGCTCTTCACGCTGACTTCCACCAATTAATTCCCCAATACCTGGTACCAATAAGTCTGTTGCTGCAACTGTCTTATTATCCTCATTTAATCTCATATAAAATGCTTTTATTTCTTTTGGATAATCCGTTACAAACACAGGCTTTTTGAACACTTTTTCACATAGGTAACGCTCATGCTCTGTTTGTAGGTCAAGACCCCATTCAACAGGATAACCAAAGTTTTCGCCTGATTCTTTTAAGATTTCAATAGCTTCTGTATACGTTACGCGGCCGAAATCAGACGTATGTGCAGAATTAAGGCGATCTAATAGCCCTTTTTCAATAAAGCTGTTAAAGAAGTTCATTTCTTCAGGAGCTTGTTCAAGAACATAGCCAATTACATACTTAACCATATCCTCAGCAAGGTCCATGATATCCGGAAGCTCTGCAAATGCTAATTCCGGTTCAATCATCCAGAATTCAGCTGCGTGTCTAGCTGTATTTGAGTTCTCCGCTCTAAAAGTCGGTCCAAATGTATAAACATTACGGAACGCTAATGCAAATGCTTCTGCGGATAGTTGTCCACTAACAGTCAGGTTGGTTTCTTTGTTGAAGAAATCCTTTGTCAAATCAGTTTTACCCTCATCATTTTTAGCAGGATTGTCAATATCAAGCGTGGTAACTCGGAACATTTCACCTGCGCCTTCGGTATCACTGCCTGTGATGATCGGAGAATGGACGTAAACAAACCCCTTGTCTTGAAAAAATTTGTGAATCGCATAAGATGCCAATGACCGAATGCGAAAGACAGCTGAAAAAGTGTTGGTGCGCGGTCTTAAATGGGCAATTGTTCGTAAATATTCAAATGAGTGTTTTTTCTTTTGCAAAGGATAGTCAATCGTTGACAGTCCTGCAATCTCAATAGTAGTCGCTTTGATTTCAAATGGCTGTTTTGCTTGCGGTGTATGGATAAAATCTCCTTCTACCTTAATGGATGAACTAAGTGGGAGCCTTGCAATCTCTTTAAAATTATCCAATTGCTCGTCAAATACAATCTGCACACCTTTAAAAAAGCTGCCATCGTTTAATTCAATGAAACCAAAGGTTTTTGAATCGCGAACGGTGCGGATCCACCCTGATAATTGAACCTTCTGATCTATGTAGCTTTCCGTATTTCTGTACAAATCCTTAATTAGGGATTGTTTCATATTCTTTTAAACCTCCAACTCTTATGTAAAAATAAAAATCCTCCCGCCACATGGGACGAAGAAGGTAAGTTTCCATAGTATCTTGTTCCTTATCCCTTCAATATTATATAAAACTAACAACAAATAAGCAATATTCAACAATTTTTCCTGTATTCTGTAAGATTTTTCAGAATATTGGCAGGATTATTGATAAGGCGAGTCGAATTGATTAGGAAATGTTCGATTCTTGAAGAAGGAGTGTTAATTGTGGATAAAGTTACTTGCATTGCTTACCTACTGTATCATTCTTCTAACCGTCAAGACATCAGAGAAAAGGCCATTCAATTACTAAATGGCGACGTATCTATTCGAGAATTAAAGAGAAATACCGTCATCCAAGCACATATTATCCTGGCAGAAGCAACTGTAAGAAAAAATAACCTCGACAAACTCAAGGTTCAGAAATTTGCCGAAGAATTTTTGTTACTTGAGGTTTAGCTTCCTTCGGGAAGTTTTTTTTCATAAACGAAAATTTCCTTGCCATTTTCACTTAAACCTGTTTTAATAGAAAGAAATCCTAAAGATTCCCAAAAATTCTTAACTTTTACATTTTCTTCAATCACTCCTATGCGAATACATCCTAGACTTCGTTCACGCATTTCACTTTCAAAAAGTGAATATGCCTGTGTACCAAAACCAAACCCTTGGTAATCAGCATGGATCATTAAAAGTCCCAGCCATGGGCATTGATCTTTCGGATTTTCCAACAAGTAATCCATAACCCCAATATAGGTATCATCCAGCTTGATAAATACACTAGTTGTTATAGGTTTTAGAAACACCTCTTCCATATCTGCATGGACCCTTTTGGCATTACCATTTTCAAAAACATTATAAGTTGGATTTGAATTTATTATTTCAAGCGCAATATATAGCGTTTCTTTTGTGATCTCTTCAAAATTCACAGACTATTTCTCCTCCTGTCCAAACAATAAAATTATTATATCAAAGAAAGGTGATTTTTATGGTACAAATTAATGTAACGGTTACGTTTGAAGGAAAAAGCTATTTAACAAATGTCATTGCAAATCCGAACACATCCGAAGAAGAAATTTACCGCGTTGCGTTTGAACAAGTACAACAGCAATGGAAAAATTACGAGCAACGCTAAAACAGCGCCCAATTTTGGACGCTGTTTTTTTATTCTATTTCATATAAATTCTCATGTGTCTCGTTCATCAAAGGACTTATTTCATTGGTTGCAAACATGTGGAGCCTATGCATCGCACGTGTACAGACCGTATAGAATAATTTCCGCTCACTTTCATTCCTATACGGAGAACTATCATAGATAATCACTGCGTCAAATTCGATTCCTTTTGCTAAATAGGATGGAATCACCAATATTCCTTTTTCATATGCAATGGTAGCCTTCTCAATTAAATGGAGTGGCACCTCTTCTTTCAGTTTTTCATATAACCTTTTACTCTCTGCTGCCGTACGACAAATAACCGCTATGGTCCGATGGCCTTCTACTAAAAATTCATTTATTTTATCCTGAATCAAGCCATTTAGTTCAGTAGCTTTTGCGAATTTTATGGATGGTTTTCTCCCGTGGCGATTAAATGGTTCGATCTCCTCACCACCTGCCACTAAACTGCTGGTGAAATCAACAATTTCTTTAGTGGAACGATACGTTTTTGTCAAAGTAATTTTTTCGACTTCTTCCCCGCTTACTTGATAATCTACTAGTACAGATGCTGATCCTGTCGCACCTGAAAAGATTGCTTGATTGAAATCTCCTAGAAGTGTCATCTTGCTATAAGGGAAAAGCTTTTGTATAAACGAAAACTGAAAGGGTGTATAGTCCTGTGCTTCATCAATAAAAATATGACGAATACCTGTTGATGACTTTCTGCCTTTGATCAAATCTTGTAAGTAGACAAATGGTGTTGCATCCTCGTAGAAAATTTGATTGTTTGCTAATCTATCTATCGTCTGTAAACAAATTTGTGTCCATTCATCAAGATGGATTTCTTTTTTACTAGCACCACTTTTAAATAATTGGTTATATAAGCCCATCATATCGATAAAATTTAATTTCTTCACTCTAGAAAATAACGGTTTGAATTTTTCCTTCACGACACGTTCAGCTAAAAACTTTTGCTCCTGCTCAAAATCATCAAAGCTATTATCGTTATACCGGTTTCTATCTTGCAATTCCTGGTATACCTCTTGAAAGTCATCTTTTTCAAGATATTGAACCGCTTCCTCTACCCAGCCCTTTGAGCGTTCCTGTTTGACTTTCCTTTTTAACTCCCTTAACAGCCAAGCCCTGACCGTCTCCATACGATTCGGGATAGTATAGCTTGAATCCAATGAATAAAAGTACTCACTGATTTCTAGCTTAGAAATGATTATTTCGCCTCGGAACACCAAATCTTTAAAAAGCAGACCTTTCTTTGATAGATCTTTTGCATACTGCTCAATAAGATCTTTAAACTCAAGACTTGCTTTATACCGAATCCCTTTAACCCTTGTATCGTAGTCATGACTTTCCTCATAATTCAGTAAAAACTCCATTTGATCAAAAGGATCTTCGACATCAAATTCTTTTCCAATATGGTGATTGATATATTCCATAAAGGTGGCCTGTTCCATATTCTCCTCCCCTAGTTCAGGGAGTACCGTCGATACATAGGAGTTAAAGAGCGGGTTCGGAGAAAACAGCATGATATTTTCCGACTTCAAGGTATCCCGATACCGATAAAGCAAATAGGCAACTCGCTGGAGGGCTGCAGATGTTTTCCCGCTGCCTGCCACACCTTGAACAATGAGCAGTTTGCTGCGTTCGTTTCGGATAATTTGATTTTGTTCACGTTGAATCGTTGCTACGATGCTTTTCATTTGGGCATTTGCATTATTTCCTAGTACCTCCTGGAGCATTTCATCACCGATAGTAACTCCAGTATCGAACATCGCTTTAATTTCAGATGATCGAATGATAAATTGACGTTTTAATTCCATTTGCCCGGCAATTTCCCCGTCGAGCGTGTTATAGGCAGCCGGACCCGGAGCAAAATCATAATACAAGCTAGAGATCGGTGCCCGCCAATCGTATATTAAAAAATTTTCATCCTGTTCATCCATAAATGAAGCAATTCCGAGATAAACATGGTCGACATTTGCCTCGCCTTTTTCAAAGAAGTCAATCCGCCCAAAATAAGGAGAATATTTTAATCGTTCCAGTATTCTAATCTGTTTATCCATTTGTTTAAATGTTCGTTCACGTTCGGATAACAATTCTGCCTGTTGTTTGATACTTGCTGCTGTTTCAATAACGTCGTCTGGTTCATCCATATTGACGGTGACATCTTCCCAAAAGGATTTTCTAAGCTCAAGTACGTCAGAACTGACGCCGCCAGTATTTTTCTGGAGTTTTACCTTTTTCTTTTCAATTTCCTTTATAACAAAATTTACTCGTTCTTGCTCTAATTGCAAGTCCTTGTTCTGTAAATTACTCATATAACCACTCTCCAGAAAAATTTTGGTCTTTTATATTTGACAACCATACATCTTTTGTGATATTGTTATTATAGGATATTTAATATTTATCTAATATATCCCGCTAGACCAAACCTTATTTTATCATGATTTCTTTTTGATTACAATAATAAGCCATCGCCATTAAGGCGTTTTTTTTATGTCTAAAAAATTATTTTACTCCATACTCCTCAGAATCTGTTCCTTTAACCTCATTATTTTTTCCGTAAACCCAATCTCTGTATAGACCATATAAAAGAGTCGTTAAAACTCTTACAGTAAGATAATCTACAAAATAAAATTTTTCCTTTACCAGTTTTACTTTATTAAAAAAATGTTCGAATATAACGGAAAATATCAGTAGCCTTCGTTTTGAAATCCAATTATTCTCTTTCAAAAAAGACAAACTGGAAAATAGTGAATAGAGGATGGCATACAGCGGTACAACGATAAAATGCTCATTCAATGAATGAACTCTTCCAACACCGAACCGAATCTTCCTTAGCGTAGCAAATACAAATATTAAATTAGCCTCCGTCACCATTATCATGAAGAAAAGCGATATAAACCGAATTAGCGAAATTTGTTTAGTTAATAAGCAATTCCACCAATCACTTATTTTAAAGTAAAATGGAATCAAAACTAAGGTATAGACCGTTTTCCACCAATGATGTTTATATACTTTTAACCGCAAAAATACGATTTCCACTAATGAAAAATATACTCCACCTAGTATCTTTCCGATCCAACCGATTTTTCGTGATGTTAAGAAAACGGCTGTAAATGGTACAAAAATAGTCTGGGATAAAATTGCTCCTAATGTGTTATCAAAATATTTCTTTTTCAGCACTCTCGGCTTATATTTATATGCTTTATAAAGGTTTAATACAAAAAATTCCAGTAAGTAGGCTAATGCAACATTTGACATTAACAGGATGAACAATTGCTTTTTATTTTTTGTTTTATAAAATGAGTACCCAAGTAAACAAACATGGATCACTAATAATATGATAAAAGGAATTTTATTATGTTTTGGATTCTTCATACACATACCCATTTCAAGATTAGTTTTAAGAGTAGTATTTGGAATCCTCCCCTTTTCATTCCAACTTTTTCCCCTCATCCAAAAAATTTGGTTCAAAAAGACCATGCTGCCGTGTACTTAAAGCCAGACTACAACGAAAGTCATAGCGGATTTTGTCGTATTATGAAGATTTCCCTCTATTTAATCGTATGAAAGTCTCAAGGAAAAAATCCTATATTAAAAGAATATTTATAATGTTCAATACTTTTTTAGTGCTGTGCGACTACTTAGGAGGGATACTTGTTTTCAACGCACTTTATGATGAAAAGGAGTTTGATCTGTAAATGACCAAAAAGTATAGTAGATTTTTTCTTGTAACACTTGTATTTTTATTATTTTTATCGTCAATGGGGGCAGGTGCTAGTGCTGCCAATAAAGCTGAAAGTAAACCTGCTGTGGACCTTGCTAACTTAGTTGGCAATATTAATTTCTCCTCTTCCAAAACGACTAGTGTCATTGTGGAGCTTGATGAGCCCTCGCTTGTGGAAGCGAAACATAAAGGAAAAAATCAAACAAAAGCAAATTTATCTAAGAAACGTAATCAAGTCAAAGCAGATGTTAGTAACGCTGTTAAAAGCGCAAAAGTAAATCGTGAATATGACTATGTTTTTTCTGGCTTTGCAGTAGAATTGCCTGCTAATGAAGTCCCTGCACTATTAGCTGTGCCAGGAGTAAAAGCGGTCTATCCGGATGTTACATACAAAGTAACCAGTGTAAGTAAGGGTGAATTACTTTCTAAAGACGAGTACAGTCCGAATATGTTTGCAAGTGCTCCACATATCGGTGCAAATAAAGCTTGGGATGCTGGCTTTACGGGTAAAGGAGTAACGGTTGCGGTTATTGATACTGGCGCTGATTACACTCATCCGGATTTAAAACATGCATTTGGTGACTATAAAGGATACGATTTCGTTGATAACGATAATGATCCACAAGAAACACCAAAGGGTGATCCACGCGGAGAAGAAACTGCCCATGGTACTCATGTTTCAGGTACAGTTGCAGCTAATGGAACAATTAAGGGAGTTGCTCCCGATGCGAAGCTACTAGCATACCGCGTATTAGGTCCTGGCGGTAGCGGAACAACTGAAAACGTAATTGCTGGTATTGAAAGAGCTGTTCAAGATGGCGCAGATGTTATGAACCTTTCTTTAGGAAACTCGTTAAATGATCCTGATTATGCAACAAGCATCGCATTAGACTGGGCAATGGCTGAAGGTGTTGTTGCAGTAACATCAAACGGTAACAGCGGCCCTGCTAGCTGGACTGTTGGATCACCTGGAACTTCTCGTGATGCAATCTCTGTTGGTGCGACACAGCTTCCATACAATGAATATAAATCTTCTATTACAACTACAGGAGGCGTTAGCTACTCTTCTGCAAAAGTAATGGGCTTCCCAAATGATAAATCTCTAACGGATCTAAATGGTAAAGAGTTAGAGTTTGTCAATGTTGGCTTCGGCTCCCCTGCTGACTTTGTTGGTAAAGATTTAAAGAATAAAGTCGCTTTGATCAGCCGTGGTGCTGGTATTGCCTTCGTCGATAAAGCTATAGCAGCAAAAGCAGCTGGTGCAGTTGCGGCGATTATCTATAATAATGTCGCGGGTGAAATTGTCATGGTGCCAGGTACAGTAATACCAACCATTAGAACAACCCAAGAAGATGGTCAAAAATTATTAGCTGAATTAGCAAAAGGTAACAACAAAGTAACTTTTAATATAAATAAGGCTAGTGAAGTAGGAGAAACGATGGCTGACTTCTCTTCTCGTGGTCCTGTAAACTCAACATGGATGATCAAGCCAGATGTTTCAGCGCCTGGTGTCAACATTACGAGTACTGTTCCAACACATGACCCAGCGAATCCATATGGATATGCATCCTACCAAGGAACAAGTATGGCTTCACCACATGTTGCCGGTACAGCAGCTTTACTCTTACAAGCCCACCCTGATTGGGATGTTCAGAATGTCAAAGCTGCATTAATGAATACAGCAGAAGAACTCAAAGATGCTAAAGGCAATGTCTATCCACACAACACTCAAGGTGCTGGAAGTATTCGTGTATTAGATGCCATTACAACGAAAACTCTTGCTGCACCTGGAAGCCATTCTTTTGGAACCTTCTTTAAGATTAAAGGCAAACAGGTGGAAAAGCAGCAGTTTACAATTAAAAACCTATCTAAAGAAAACAAGACTTATAGTTTCAAAGTGAACATGGGTGGAAACTCAAATGCAATAAAAGTATCTACTAGCAACAACTTAAAAGTAAATGCTGGTAAATCTCAAAGTGTTAATTTGAATGTTCAAGTTGACGCAGGTAAACTAGCACAAGGCTATTATGAAGGAACAATTACGATTAGTGATGGAACAGCAACATTCGATGTACCGACTATTTTGTTCGTCCAAGAGCCTGATTATCCTCGTGCTGAATATGTTGGAGTGAATCAACTTGGCAATGGGCAATTCGAGATTGAAGGATTATTTCCTGGTGGAGCAGAATCAGTGGAGCTTTTCGTCTATCTATCAAATGAAGCTGGAGCACCACTTGGGTATTTAGGTGACATTGCCGTTTACGAGGATGTTGCACCAGGATACACTACGTTTGCTTGGGATGGGAAAATTGCTGTCGATGTTAACGGTATTCCAAATGGATTTAAGCTTCCTGCTGGAAATTACTACAACGTCTATGCCTATGCAACCTACAAAGGCCAATCTGATCTGGCCGGTGCGAACTTCCTTCTCAAATAATAAAGTCAAAAGGTCATCGTTCCATGGGACGGTGACCTTTTGTGTTAAAATCAATATTATCACTTTTTCTCTGTTAGTTGCTGATACCAAAGCCTTGTCAGCTCCGGGTCTTTATCATTAATAAAAATCTTCTTATCTTTCATTTCAATATATATATAGGGTGAAGAACCTTTCTGAATAAAAAGTAGGCTGCTTCCATATCCAGTCACTTTAAAATGTCCTTTTGAAAGGGTTGGGAGACCCACGCCATTTGTTCTTACCGTAACCTCTGGTAAATTATCCATTAATTCTATTGAAGCAATATCCTCATATGCCCATTCATCACCATACATCCCGGTAATCTCGAAGCTGTCCTTCTTCGTTACTAGCTCGTACCCCTGATAACTAAAATAAGAAGCAACGCCTATTCCGCCAATAATGAGAATAAATAAGGAAATACTAATGATATAACCTCGTTTGCGTTTCTTAGGAACTTCATATTTTGTTAAATAAATAATGCCAGCCATTAAAAATATTGTCATAAAGCCAAATTGAACTTCTGTCGCATATTTAAACGAGGTAAACATAAGCGGGAGTAGAATCAACATGCCGACAGACGTTAAAATCAGCAAACCACCGACCTTTTGAGGATATCCGTTGCTAATTAACTGCTCTTGTTCTTCCTTCGGCCGATTTGCGAAACCTGAGATAAGCCAATATCCTTCCTTATTCCTAATTGCCCAACCTAGGAGAAGAAATATCAATATTAAGCTTACATGTACAATTAAAAGTCCCCACATTCAAGCAACCCTCCTTAATTCATACGACTTAACTCTTCATTCCGTATATACGATTCATTATAGCTGTTTGTTTCATTTTTTGTTAAAGAAAAATAAAAACGGCCAATTCTCGCTGAAATCGGCCTTTTCATTTTTACTATGGTCGAATACTTACCCTAGTCCCATTCGGTACCATACCAGCTAGTTGAAGAACATCCCTGTTTTGCATGCGAACACAACCATGGGAAACTGCTTTTCCAATCGAACTCGGATCATTTGTCCCATGGATACCATAGCCTTGTTTTGATAATGAGAGCCACAACACACCAAACGGTCCCCCGGGGTTCATTTGGCGGTTAACAATTACAAAATCTCCATTTGGAGTACTTGTGAGCATCTTCCCAACAGCAATCGGATAGATCTTTTCAAACTTTCCATTCCTGAATAACGAAAGTCTTCGCTTACCTACGGAGATTTGTATCGAATATGGAATGGTAGTTGGATCTGGCAGCCCAGGGATTTGAATTCTTTGTCCTACGTATAGTTGCTGGTGATTGACTCCTGGATTTGCGGCATAGATCCTCTCTAGGCTTACCCGATAATCTAATGAAAGCTGATGAAGTGTCTCACCAGGCTTTATGATATGAATCATGATATCCCACCTTTTTTAACTAGCATATGTTGGGATCTATTTAGCGTTGCCTAAATCCTATTCTTCCTCCAGAGTAAACAAAGCCGACATATCCGCCCGAACGTATTGATTATAGAAATAATCATTACTGGCTGAATCATAGATATAATCCTTTTTCCATTCCTCTCTATTTCTAGTTATCTCTTTTATTGCCTCTATAAATAACAAAATTTCTGCATTCGTCATCGTGGGATGTAAAGAAAACCGGACCCACCCTGGTTTTGTTGATAAATCCCCTTCATCAATTTTTCCGGCAATTAGCTTCGATTTATTTTGGTCAATTTGTAATAAATAATGCCCGTAGGTCCCTGCACACGAACAGCCTCCACGAACTTGAAATCCAAACCGGTCATTTAACAAACGAACGACTAAATTGTAGTGAATATCCTCCATATAAAAAGAAACAATGCCCAATCGATTTTTATGATGACCTTCTAATAAATGTAGATTAGGAATACTTTCTAATCCAGTCAGCAGAAGCTCTAGCTGTTCCTTTTCTCTGGCTAAAATATTTTCAACACCCATTTGTTCCTTTAATTTGATACATAATGCTCCACGGATTGCTTGAAGGATCCCAGGCGTTCCTCCGTCCTCCCGATTTTCAATGTCATTAATGTATTTGTATCCGCCCCAGGGATTTGTCCAAGTAACCGTGCCTCCTCCAGGATGATCCGGCACTTTGTTAGCATAAATTCTTTTATCAAAAATTAAGACACCACTTGTGCCAGGTCCGCCTAAAAACTTATGTGGTGAAAAAGAAATTGCATCTAGTTTTTCCAGAGGGTCTTCAGGGTGCATATCAATTTTCACATATGGTGCAGAGGCAGCAAAATCAACAAAGCAAAGTCCGCCATGTTTATGCATGATTTTTGCCAATTGATGATAAGGGGTCTGTATTCCCGTCACGTTCGAGCATGCGGTAAAAGAGCCAATCTTAACAAGTCTATCTCGATAGTTGGAAAGTAGATGTTCAAGATGATTCACATCGACATTTCCAAAGGAATCGGGCTTAATGATCTCAACATCTGCCACTGTCTCAAGCCAAGAAGTTTGATTAGAATGATGTTCCATATGTGTAAGAAACACTATGGGCCTTTCCCTTTCAGCGATTTTTATACTGTCTTTCCACTGCTCGGGGACTCTTAGCCCCAGTAACCTCTGTAATTTATTCATTACCGACGTCATCCCAAAACCGTCAAGAATGATGGCGTCGTCCTCACTGGCATTTACATGGTCCTTGATGATTTTTCTTGATTGATTATAGATTCCAGTCATCATTAAACTCGTAATGTTTGATTCAGTATGAGTATTTGCCATAAATGGCCCAAATATCTCTGAAATTTTTTGCTCGATTGGACGAAATAATCTTCCACTTGCAGTCCAATCACCATAAATAATTGTTTTTTTTCCAAATGGGGCTTCAAATTCTTGATGGATGCCGATGATTTGAGACCGAAACTTTTGAAAATATTCCTCAAGATTTTCCGGCAGCCGATACCATTTGCTCCCGATCCTTGCCGTAATCATACTTCAACACCTCTCCATCTAATCCTACTAATTACTATATGCAAAGGGACATTCGCTTGCCGACAATTCTTATTTAATGAAAGGCTTTGTTATTATTCATTGTTGATTTTCGTGTAGAAAAAGTTTTAAGCGGAGAATTTCCGGCTAATGTCGATAGTGGAGGCTTAAGGAACAAATATAAGCGGAGATATTCCGACTAACTGTTCACAATAAGACAAAAGCCATCGTTTTGGAACGTATAACCGGAAAAACTCCGCTTATTTTAAGGGAAATATGGGAATTTCTCCGCCTATTTTTCAATATGAGTGAAATCAACATTTACCTTTAACACAGCCTAATAAAAAAAGCCTGATCATATGATGACCAAGCATTTTTATACTTATTACATTGTATTTTTTGTAGATTCTTTTCGATTGACTTCATCGATTTTTTGAACGAACATTTGAAAAACTCGTTGTTTTTCTTCTAATTCTTTAATATATTCTTTTAATTGATTATAACTTTCTTCGAAAGGTTTATGATACCTTTGGCGTATGTTTTCAATAATTTCCTCATTCACAGTCGATTGAATGACTTGCTTGGTAATTCCATATTTGTACGAATATACCTTTAATTCCTGTGCCACTTCTTCATATTCTTTATCAATTTCTGTAAGAACTACTGAAATGTCATCCTTCCACTCTTCTAGTGATTTTTGCAGATAGGATTTAACCATTGTTGCTTCCATTATTGCACCCGCCCTATTAAAGTCTTATGTAACTTTATTATAGCGGTAATTGTTTACATATTAATTTCTAGGTGTTTACAATACTATATCAAAAAATAGGTATAAATTCGGATTTACATAGAAAACTAGTTTAATAGATACATTCTATGAAACTGCACCAATTTTAATAGGTACATTTTGTGTAATATTATTTGAATTTCCTAAATCGATATTGATCATTAAGGAATACTGAAAGTTGTTTTGACTATGTTGAATTTCGTTAGGTACATCGATTAAGAAAGTAATCTTACCCGTTTGGTTGGGAATGGATTCAAGAGAACAGAAAACTGAATGACTATTAAACGTTTCTTCCACGAATGCCTGTGAATCAATACCAACAAGATCAATATCGTATCGCTTTATTTTATTTTTAAGCAGTCCACCTGTTATCTCAATCGTACCGTTAATAATACTTCCGGCTGTGTATACTTGCTTATCCAAATGCACCATTGTTTTTGGCAAACCAATTTTTAGTTTTGTTAAATAATCTTTTAATGTCATTTTCTTCACCTGTTCCCTATAAATAGGCATAATAAAAGACCAGCAATAGTATTCAAGCAACTTTATGTTAAAAAACAAAAAGGCCCTGTACTTGGCGGTCTATGACCTCCTTCGCATTAGCCGACGAAGTTAGCTGACGGGTAGGATGGCGAAAGAAAATCTCATCCTTTCTACATTGTAGAATTAACCCCACTTAATTGGTTCCTCCGTACCCTAGATAATGGGTTTAGGCCGAATATTTAATTGTACTTTTGATTCTGACGCTAATTCTATCCTCAACCCGATTGGTTGTAAAGAGTGATTTTCACTTAAATTGGGCGTTTAATGTCCAAATTCAAGTAAAAACTATGACTTTGCGATTGATTGCTCATGAAACATCGAAATCTCGTCGCTTAGTATACCTACTACTGGTGCATAGCTAGAACGTTCAATGTGAAATCAAATTTGCAAACTCCTCAAGAGTAGTCGAATACTTTACATAAAGTCGTGGCAAATAAAAGTATTCGTCTTTTATTCCTTTTTTTGTATACATTTCTGGTGTTGTTGTTACACCAAATGAATAATACTTTTTCGCTTCTTTCGCAACATTTTCATTAAAATTTCCATAGGGATAAGCCAGTGCTATTACAGGTTTTCCTGTCATTTTTTCTATTTTCTCCTTCGAGCCCTGTAATTCAATTTGAAGAGCCGCTGTTTTTGTCAAATCTGGGTGAGTAGCTGTGTGGGACTGAACAGAAATCACACCAGTGGCGGCCATCTTTTTTAATTCAGATTGGGACAAGCGATTCCTTTGACCGACAAAATCAGAGATAACGAAGAAAGTTGCCGTCGGTTTAAAGTGATCATCTGTTAACTTTTGAAGGATCTCAAAAGCATTTCGATTATTTTTATACCCATCATCAAAGGTAATAAAAATCGGTTTGTTAATTTTGTTCATATCCTGCCATCTTTCAAATGTTAATAACGTATATCCTTGTTTTTTCAAAAAGGTCATTTGTTTTTCGAAATTTTCAGGTGTTACATATAATTCCTTTGAGCCTAGTCCCTTATATTCATCAATTGAGTGGTAAATTAAAATTGGCACCTTCTGCTTTGCTTGAACATGGGCTGGGAGGAACACCATAAGCAGAATGATCAATAAACTCCTAAACATCGGCCTCACCTTTTCATCGATTTATTTCCCACTAGTATTCCTCAACTAGAATAATTTATCTCTCGGATTCCGATTACATCCTTTTTTGCATGAATTTGTTGTTATTTCGTGATATCCGTCTTGTTTTGATAGCTTTTGTCACCCTGCAGGAAAATCGGGTGCTCTGTAGAGAATTTACTATCTAAAGATGTTTTACCGTAACTTAGATAGAAGGGGTTGGAACACGATGAAAACTTTCACATTAAAAGAAGTTTCTAAAAAAATAAATATCACACCCGCTACACTGAGAAAATGGGAAAAGGAACTTGACGAATATCTTTATATTCCTCGAACAAAACAAGGGGCAAGAATATATTCACAAGTAGAAATAGAGTTACTTTTAGAAATTAAGCAAATGTACGAAAACAAACTCAGTACCGCAACGATTTTACAAACGTTGCAAGGTGGTCCAGAACTCGAAGAAGAACTTTTTGAATATGAAGAAGAGCTTCTCGAATTGGAAGAAGAGCTTTCTGATTTGGAAGAAGAACAACTTGAACAAGAAGACGAATTTTCTGATTTTAAAGAGGCAAATACCAAATCCAATTCGCAGGAATTAACCTTTGTTTCCCCGGTATTTGAAAAGGAAGTTGCAATAAAAAACGCAAATGAATTTTTCATTGCCATGGATACCTATAAGCAAACCTTTTTAAATGAAGTAAAAGAAGAAATACGAAATGTCCTTCGCAAAGAGGTAGTTGATGAAGTTAAAAAGGAAATTGTAAATGGAGCCGCCTTCACTGTAAAATCACTGTCCGAATCCATTAATCAATCTACCGTCACTACAAAAGCCATGTTAGGAGAACTTTCGGTTCATTTAGACAAAAATGCAGAGCAGACAACGGAAAGGCTGCTTTATTTATCAAAAAGTATTGTCAATGCCTCTCAAGAAACCTCTGAAGATATTTATTCGCTATCTAAGCAATTATCGGAATCCACCGAGGAACTAGCTCATTATGTAGATATCACAAATACAGAAATTACTAGCCTGTCAGAAGCGATTGAAAAGGATCGTGGTGACCGCGGCAAAGAACGGGAATTATTCCGACATGAAATCACACAAAGAGAAGCTGCTTTTCAGAATTTGTTAACAAGCTTTCGAGACGTAGCTGTTGCAAAAGATAAGAAATGGTGGAAGTTCTGGGAATAAGAATCAAATGACACTTGCTTTGGTCAAATATATCAAGCGGGGGGAATTACAATGAACACAAGTGAAGTAGCAAAGTTATTAGGGGTGTCGGCAAGCACGATTCAGCGTTGGGTAAAACAGCTAGAACTGCCCATGGACCGAAATGAACGCGGCCATTATCATTTTAATAACAAGGATATCGAACTCCTTAAAACGATTCAAACGCAAATACAAAATGGTACCTTACTTCAAGAAATTGTTCCTATCAAAGAGAAGAAACCTCGTAAAGGACTGGTAAAAGCACCTGAAAACAATGCTGAACTGGAAAGATTGTATATGATTGTTACTGAATTGGAAGCAAAGGTGAATTCAAAAGCAGACTCTGTTGCCTCCTATCAGCTGCTGCAGCATCGCCGCGAGATTGAAGAATTGCAGGGACAGGTCAGGGAATTAACGAACCAGGTAAAGTCGCTGCAGTCACAGCTATTCGAGGCAAATAAATCCTCCCTTCCTGATAAACCGCTCGTCTTAGATGAAGGGAAGATAAAAAGAAAAAAGAAAAATATTGTTAGCACCTGGTTTGGATTTTTAGGATAAGAATAATAAGTGCCGAATGTGTTTATCAACATATTCGGCACTTTTGCATTTCAATCTCTTATTTTCAATTCCTTACTGGGCATTTTTACTATTACCTGCTTTTATGACCTGATGATAAAAATCACATACACAAAAGAAAATTAGTGGTAGGATGCAGAGTATGCTCTAAATTCAAATCTTAAACTAATGAAACGGGGTTATTCATTTTGAACTTTCCACAATTAAAAATTGCACATATTATGCCAAAGGTTCCCATTTTTCAAGGTGGTATGGGAGTTGGTATTTCATTAAGTAAACTCGCTTCAGCTGTAGCCAATGCCGGTGGTGTCGGTATTATCTCTGGTACAGGTATTTCAACAGATGAAATGCGTGACCATATCAGAAAAGCAAAAAGTCTAGTTAAAGGCGCTGGATATATTGGCGTAAACGTACTATTTGCGATGAATGATTTTGCTGAAAAGATGAAAGCAGCACTTGAAGAAAAGGTTGATTTTATTATTTCTGGGGCAGGTATTTCAAGGGATATGTATGCTTGGGGTAGAGAAGCTGGTATACCCGTCATTTCCATTGTTTCTTCTGCCAAATTGGCAAGAATCTCGGAAAGGCTTGGAGCTGCAGCTGTTGTCGTCGAGGGCTTTGAAGCTGGCGGGCACCTTGGCACGGACAGACCAATGTTTGATATTCTTCCAGAGGTACTCGAGGCTGTTTCAATTCCAGTTCTTGCTGCGGGTGGAATTATGAATGGCGAAGATATTGCAAAAGCCATTTCAATGGGAGCTTCAGGGGTACAGATGGGCACAAGATTTGCAGCAAGTGAAGAATGTGATGCTCCTCTTTCATTTAAGCAAAAATATGTTGAAGCACAAAAAGAAGACTTGATTTTAGTCAAAACAACGGTGGGCTTACACGGAAGAGCCATTGCCAATAACTTTACTAAATTAATCAGTGGGTCTGACAAATTAAAAATTGCAAAATGTCATGATTGCTTGAAAAATTGTTCTTATCGCTTCTGTACACTTGATTCCATGTTCAGAACTGTTGGAGGGGATACCGAAAATGGGCATGTCTTTGCTGATGCACAAGGTGATGTGGAAAACGGACTTGTCTTCGCTGGTGCAAGAGTGGGTGAAATCAAGGAAATCCTCCCGGTTCAAACAATCATTGATCATCTGACAGCAGAGTATCAAAATGCGGTAAAATTTGCTTAATCTATAGGAAATGAGCCAACCTCAAAAATGATGGGTTGGCTCTTTTATTATGGTAATTTTTTTATTTTATTGATAATCGATGTCCTTGGTTTTGGTTCTGGTATCTCCTCGGGATAGCCAATGGCTAAAACTCCGATTAGATCAGAACTGTCCGGTACTCCGAGAATTTCTCGATTTTTCGCAGTAATTCCAATGGAAGACCAAAACGTACCTACACCGCCTGCCCATGCTGCTAAATTAAAGTTCTGAACAAAACAGGCAGTCGCCATGGCGTTTTCATCTTTCTCTACCGCTGAAGCACCGTGTTTAGATACAATAGCGATTACTACAGGAGCACTACCAAAATTCGTCTTATGATTCAACCTAGCCCTTGTTTCTGGTCCAACAAAATACACTTCCCAAGGTTCGGTCATTCGATGATTAGGTGCCATTTTTGCAGCCTCTAACCAAGAATAAATTAATTCAAGTGAAACATCATCGGTTTTGAACTTTTTAATTGTACGTCGATTTTGGATCGCCTCTAAAACATTCATTTATTGTCTCCCCTATACACTTAATATTCTTTTTGACCTTCTAACTGATAAATCCGCTGTATCTCCCCTTGACCTATATTGAACAAACCTCTTTTGAATCCAAGCAAAATGAGAAATAGTGCTTGAGCAAAGAAAAAGATTCCCCATCCTTGCGCAGGGATAATCGCGGTTAATTGAGATAAGTTTGTTGCGTCTCCTGCTGAATGCGGCTGAATGAGACTGATGATAAAAATATCAAATGCTGTACTAACCGATTCTACCAACAATATCGATGCAATTAACAAAACGAGATTGTGAATCACCTTTTGACTTCCTTTGATCAGCAAGGCAAGAAATAAAAAACCGAAAGAGGCTAGCCAAAATAAACCATAAGGATTTCGGACCCATAATAGTAAATTAATTACGATCACTCCTAATAGTAAATCAATGAAAAGTGTATATTTTTTCTTTTTAATTAACCAAAACGACCCATATGCCATTAGTGAAGAAATCATATATCCTGCTATACATGTAACAAAGTCGATGACCCAAATCGATTGTGTTCCATGAGTAACACCATCTGCATTCATGAATAATGATATTGTTTCCACATTCCCTCCGAATAGAGCTATGAAAGCGTGTCCTGATTCATGGATAACCGTATTTATGATTCTAAAATAATCACCAATGATCGGGATTTGTATTAAAAGGAATGCTGTACCAAGGAAGATGAAAAACTTAAGACTTAGTCTTTCTTTTAGAGATTTCATGATCCTTCCCCTCTTTTCTTATCCTTTGGTTAATTTATTCCATTCTAACACTTTTCTTTATTTTCAGTAAATTTAAACTCCTAAAAAACCAAAAAAATAGACTCGTACTTATGGGTTGTGTTTCAACAGTTTTTTTAAAAAGGATTCGACAAACCAACAACTTATATGTTACCATCAAGTTGTCACTTTTTACGAATACTCATTTTTTAAGGAGGTATAATATTGATAGAATTTAAAGAGATTGTAAAAAAATATAGAAATAAAACGATTATTAAGCCATTTTCGATAGATATTGAAGCGGGGCAATTAGTTGTTTTTATCGGACCAAGCGGCTGTGGGAAAACCACTTTGCTAAAAATGATAAATAAATTAATCCAGCCATCTTCAGGGAAAATTATTGTTAACGGAAAAGATATTTCTACAATAGATGCGATTGAGCTTAGGAGAAATATTGGCTATGTGATTCAAAATACTGGCCTTTTCCCACATATGTCGATTCAGGAGAATTTGGAACTGATCCCTAAACTTAAAGGTGAAGATCCAGCTTCCATTGCTAAAAAAACAGAAGAACTACTCCATGTTGTCGGGTTAAACCCTTCTGAATTCTTGCACCGCTTCCCGAAAGAATTAAGTGGCGGGCAACAGCAAAGGATTGGGGTAGCAAGAGCATTCTCCACTGATTCAGATATCATTTTAATGGATGAACCCTTCAGTGCATTGGATCCTGTTACAAGAAACTCGCTTCAGGATGAATTGGTCCAAATGCAAAAGGAACTCAATAAGACGATCATTTTCGTCACTCATGATATGGACGAAGCGATTAAGATTGCCGATAAGATATGCATTTTAAAAGACGGCGATATTCTCCAGTTTGACACCCCTGAAAATATTCTAAAAAACCCAGCCAACGAATTTGTTGAAGGATTTATTGGGAAAAGACGAGTTTGGAACAATCCGGAATTACTTATGGCGGAGGATATTATGATTTCCAACCCTGTTAAGATCACTGCTAAACGAACCGTCTTACAAGCTATTGAAATCATGAAATTTAATAAGGTTGATAGCTTAATGGTCACCGATAAAAATAATATTTTAATCGGATTGGTGACATTAAAAGGAATTCAATTATTAAACCGAAATTCCGAGATTGATAGTGTAATGGAGAAAAATGTTCTAGCTGTTTCTGAGGATCATAACTTAATTTCCATATTAGCGACCATGAATGAACATAAAATTGGTTACGTTCCTGTGATCAATCAAACAAAGCAATTAACTGGCCTTATTACAAGAAGTAGTATTTTATCGGCTTTAAGCAGCCAACTAATTGATTTGGAGGTGGCCTTTTAATGGCTGATTTTACTAAATATTTAAGTGCGAACTACGAACAAATCCTAAATTTATTAGGTCAACATATATATTTAAGTGTTATTTCCGTATTGATTGCGGTCATTATCGGGATTCCACTTGGAATTTTGATTTCAAAAGAGCCAAAACTTTCAAAGCCAATCATTGGAACGACCAACGTGATTCAAGCTGTACCAAGCTTGGCATTACTTGGATTCCTCATTCCTTTCATTGGAATTGGCAGTGCCCCGGCAATCGTCATGGTCATTCTGTATTCCCTTCTTCCTATCGTAAAGAACACATATACAGGATTAACGAACATTGATTCTGATATTCTGGAAGCCGCCAAAGGTATCGGTCTGACCAAGAGTCAAACAATGAAAAAGGTTCAGCTGCCACTAGCCTTTCCGATGATTATGGCGGGTATCAGAATTTCTGCGGTAACTGCTGTCGGATTGATGACAATTGCTGCCTTCGTTGGTGCAGGCGGTCTTGGTTATCTCGTATTCTCCGGTGTACAGACCGTCGATAATTACATGATTTTAGCAGGAGCCATCCCTGCATGTATTCTTGCTCTACTAATTGACTTTATCGTTGGGAAACTAGAATCTTCATTCTCTTATACGAATAAACGAACATCCTCATCAAAAGTGAGTAAGAAAGTAAAAAGACTAGTGATTGGGTTTGCTAGTATGATCATTATTGCAGGCGGTGCCTATACAGTTTATTCAAAGGTTAATGCCGCAGATAAAATTGTCATTGGATCTAAAAATTACAGTGAACAGCTGATTTTAGGGAATATGCTTGCGGATTTAGTAGAAAGTAAAACTGAACTTGTAGTTGAGAGAAAACTGAACCTAGGCGGGACACAGGTAGCCTTTGGTGCAATAAATAGCGGCGACATCGATGCCTATGTGGAATATACAGGGACTGGTCTTGTAAATATACTGAAGCAAAGTCCACAAAGTGATCCTGATAAAGTGTATGACTACGTAAAAAAGGAATTCAAAGAGAAGTATGGTATTAACATGTTAAAACCGCTTGGATTTAATAACACGTATGCTATTGCCGTACGTCAGGATACAGCAGAACAATTTAATCTGAAGGCTGTCTCCGATCTTGCTAAAATAAGCGATGGCTTGATTATGGGGCCAACGATTGAGTTTGCTAACCGAGAAGATGGATTAAATGGCCTAGAGACAGCCTATAATATGAAATTTAAAGATGTGCAAGCAGTTGACGGTGGATTGCGCTATACCGCTCTTAATAATCATAAAAGTGATGTCATTGATGCCTTTTCAACCGATGGATTAATTGAGGAATTTGGATTAAAGGTATTAGAGGATGATAAAAACTTCTTCCCTCCATACTATGCTGTTCCCATTGTCAAAGAAGAGACGTTAGCGAAACATCCTGAATTAAAAGATGCTCTAAATTTACTTGCTGGTACGTTGACAGATGATAAAATGCGAAACCTGAATTACAAAGTAGATAGCCTGAAGGAATCCCCAGCTAAAGTAGCAAAAGAGTTTTTACAAGAAGAAGGTCTACTGTAAAAAAGAAAGCCGGCGCTGCCGGCTTTTTCTAATCTTCCATGAAATGTACCACTCGCTCATAGGTTTCATCATCCCCGATAATGAGTAAAACATCTCCCTCGAGAATCAATGCATAGGGTCCCGGAGAAATAATCAATTCACCCCTTCTTTTCATTCCAATCACGGTTCCTCCTGTATTTTGCCAAAATTTCACTTCAGAAATCGTCTTATCTATATGTATACAACCTGGAAATACCTCTACTTCAATCGGTGCCAATGGATTAGTATGACGAAGCTTTGTAGAATAATCCATGATCTTATTTACAGTATCTAAAAGCTGCCCTTCAATCTTATTTTTCTCTTTCACGAGTGTGTTTATTTCTTTTTCTAAGTCTTTGATACTTGCCAAATTCGAAAAACGATGAATATATTTATAGGCATTCTCCCGTGAAGAAATAACAATTCCACTGCCTTTTGTCGATTGAACAATCTCTACATCTTCTAAAATCTTGATCGCCCTACGAACTGTTTCTGGTGAAACTTTATAATCACTTGCTAATGTCGACCTCCCGTGTATCTTTTCACCCACTTTAAATTTACCGTCGTAAATTCGATTGGCTAAATCGATGGCAATCCGTTCATAAGTTGGTATTTGTGCCTTCTGCATATGTTCCTCCACTTAATCTAAGTCAATGATATTTAATAGTTCTACTATACGCTAAAAAGTGCCAGCCACCAAGGGTGTCTAGCACTAGTATCAAATATCATATCTTTCGAGTAACTCAATGATTACTTTAAAATCTGAAGTAGTATCCATATATGCATATCGGCCATTTCCATTATAGAAATTGCCCGTTTGAATCACAGGATAGCCCATACTCTCTAGCAACTTGATTTTTTCTTCCATATTTTTTATAACGAAGGAAATATGGTGAACACCTTCCCCATATTTATCAATGTGCTTTTTCCATGTACTTGGAGATTTTCCTGGTTCAATTAATTCAATTTGAAGCAAGGGTGTATTAATAAACATATACTTAGAATCACCTTCGGTTGGCTCCCCTTCAAAGACTACGTTTGTCAAATCACTAGGCCCAGATTGAATCACTGGAGGCTTTTCAACACCAAGCAGTTTACAGTATGCCTCTGCAGCCTTCTCAAGATTTTTTACGACAATAGCAAGCTGTTCTACCTTATTGGTTCCAAGTAACGGAGCATGAGAAGCTTTACTCGGAGCTGTACCCCGTGGTTCAGCACTTTCCAATAGTTCTACAAGCGTTTTATGATCATCCAACGTGTCAACATATACATACCTGCCATCACTTGAGGTAAATTCACCACTTTGAAGTAAGTGATAGCCATATCCTTCAAAAACCGGCAGCTGCTCCTTAATAGACTCGACGTCAAAGGCAATATGATGAATTCCTTCACCAACCGTATCTAAAAACTCCCTCATCGTACCTGGTTCATTATTAGGTTCGATTAATTCGAATTGGATGGTTGGTGTATTCATAAAGACTAATTTGCTCCTGGAATTCGTAGGTTTCCCACGAAAAACCACTTTGGAGACCTCGCTGTCCCCTGTTAAAAACCAAGCAGGCTTTGGGATTCCAAGAAGCTTAGCAAATAGTTCCGATGTCTTCTCAATATCCTGAACAACAAATGCAAGTTGATTTATTCTATTATTTCCAGCTAACGGTTTTTTTTCTGTAATCGACTCTGTCACAAAAAGTCACCCCTATTAGATTAATCAACTTAGCCCGCGAACTGCTAATCCCCCATCACTTGAGATCACTTCCCCTGTAATGGCTCTTGCCTGATTGGAAGCCAAAAGCAGATAAGCCCCAACATGGTCTTCGGAGGACATTGCGATTCGAAGTGGATTCCGCGATTTGATACTCTTCTCTTTCGTGTTGTTGTCTACCATTTTTACAAATGGCTGAAGCGGAGAAATCACATTGAGTGCTGTCAATGTTCCACCCGGAGCAACGGCATTCACACGTATATCGGGCGCCAATTCAAACGCAAGCTGGCGCATTAAGCCAAGTTGGGCATGTTTACTGGCGGTGTACCATACCCCGCCACCATCCGGATAAAAACTTGCTCCAGACATGGTAAAAATCATATTCCCGCCCGTTTTCTTCAATTCATCAACTGACGCCTTTGCCCCATTGAAATAGCCTTTCACATTGATATCGAACAGGACTTGATAGGCATTTGACATTGCTTCGGGCGTAACACTTTGAAATTTAGCAAACCCATCAAATACACCTGCATTCGCCACAAAAACATCCAGTTTTCCAAATGTTTCAACGGCCATCCGGACAGCATGAGCATGTGCTTGATAATCTGTTACATCTCCCTCGATACACTGCACCGCCTCGCCAAACTGTTGTTTTAATTGGTTCAGACCCTCTGCTGATTTATCGAGAATAGTTAGTACTGCCCCTTCATTGATAAAAGCTTCTGTAACCGCTTTTCCAATACCAGAGGCACCACCAGTTAAATAAATGGATTTTCCGCTTAACAGAGACATAAATACTGCACCCTCCCACTCCTAAAGCTACTACACAAAAATAGCCAGATTTCGTGTATTAATGGTCGTTTGATCGACAATGAAAAAACGTTTAGACAGCTTCCACTCACCATTTTCATAAATAAATTCATCTTGACGTTCACCGGAAATTAAATCGTGATGGATATCTGTACTCCGACTGCGATAAAGTAGTAAATAACTGTTTACTACTGCTTTTTCATTGGGAACATATTCAATCAGCCTAACGTTGCTGACAAACCTTTTAGTTCGTGATGGTGGAATTTCCGCCCACGCATAATCCGTTTTTAAACGGTCCACACGGATCTTCAATAATTCAATGTCGTCATCAAAAGCAAACATATCTAGGGCGTAATCGGGACGTTCTGTGCCCTCTTTATTAACACGAACAGGCATTTGGTACGATAACGTTGGGTGCATTAAGCTAAACCAGCCATCAAAATCAATATCATCAATCAGTTTTGCTTCCTGATAGAGCCATTGTTCAAATTCATAGGTTGCTAACATCTTCTCAATAGACATAAGCTTCTCCCCCTATTCATAATAATTTTTATAAAAATCGTGTGAGAGTCATCTCACTTGGTCATCAGGTCGAGCCAGTAACGGTAAAAATTTCTTTGATTGGCTTCAGTAAATTTATCATCATAAACAACGCCAGGACCAACAAAACTTGGTACTGGTTGTCGGTGCAAGCCCATTGTATAGTTAAATGTCAGCTGTTTTATTAATGGCATCGTACCAGATGCTGCAGCGGTAATATCTGTAAATACTTCCGTATCATCCTGTTCAAAAATACCTGAAGGACTGAAGGTTAATATGAACGATTCACGGGAACGCATTTTCCAATCCACAGGAGCATTTTTCTCTACTAAGAACCACGTAATCACTTCCATTTTGTCAGCCGCTATCGGTCTCCAAATACGCATAGAAGTATTAGAGATTAATTGTCCTTTTATTTTTGTATGAGAAATTAAAAATGATAAATTCGGAAAGATATTCCCAATCATATTTTTTAGATTAGCTAACACTTCGTATTGGTCATCCGTTAAATTTGCTTTGTATTCGTCTTTTAATTCTTCTGGAAACGCAAAGTCAGGATTTGGTGTACCAAGGTTTAAGCCATGACCATTTGTTGTGTGAATCTGATAGCCTTTTTTCGAATAAGTAGCACTTGGCACCATTCCTAATTTAGCAATCGAACCGTGGGTAACCATGGTATGATAGGAGTCACCTACGAAGTTATCTGCTCCAATTTTCCAATTCGAATGAATGACAAATCTTTGCGGCGGTCCCACTACTTCCATTTCTGCTCTTCCTGCAAAAATATCAATATACCATTTAAACTCGCCTAAAAAGGCATCTAAAGACTCTGCTTCATCATTCCATGTACCAAATATTAACCCTTTATAGGACTCTACTCTGATTTTATGCAGCCCCATCTGGGACTTATCCAAGGTATCGCCGTAAATATCTTTTTGCAGTGGAACACCGACACAATCACCATTATTTTTAAAATTAAAGCCGTGATAAGGACATGAAAACGATGATTTATTTCCAGCATCTGCCCGGCAAAGCTTCATACCACGGTGTGTACACATATTATACAGACCGCGAATTTCATTATCAGCACCACGAGAAAGAATGACAGAATAGCCAGCAACATCCCTGGTAATGAAATCATTCTTATTTGGAATTTCTGATTCATGCCCGATGAATATCCATGTTTTTAAAAACACTTTTTTATGCTCTAAGTCATAAATCGTCGGATCACCTAGAAGGTAGGCAGGGATAGATCCCGTATCTGGTTGAACGGTTTCATGCAAGAATTCAGTTGCTTCCTTTTGAGACATTTCTTCTAAATTTACGTTCGTTTTATACATTGCCTTCTCCCCCTTAATTTAAATTGGTGCTGAATCATTCCTTCAGGGGAATACGCAAACAACCATTAACCTAACCCCTGTATGTTATTCTTAAAGCATTACCCAACTTGGATAACAGCATCTTTATTTATTAATGATGACAATACACTTAGTGCAGCCAAATAACTTGTTTTTGGATTATTCGGCATCGGATCATTTTCAACCTTGAGCGTAAGTTTTCCAAATGACCCTAATGCCTCAATCGAATGACTGTTTTTCGTAATCGCAGGATCAGAAATGATCTTAACTCCGGTTTTTTCCGGTCCTACCCCAGCTATAGATAAGATAATGGAAACATTTATGTTTTTCGGGAATAACGCTATAGCTTCACGAGCAGATCCTTCAAAAAGCACTTGCTCTCTATCTAAAAGTGCCCCTGGTAAAGCATGAGGCGGCTTCCTCGTAATAATCGAAACGCTTTCAAGTTCACCATTGGATTTTGCTGCTTTCAGAATATCTAATCCGCCAATGGCCCCGGATGGCAAATATATTTTTGTACCATTTCCCTTACATATTTCCTCCAAGGACTGTGTATAATCCAGATCACTTAGAGCACCAACACTGCTTAACACGATATCTTTCCCGCTTGTTAGAATCGATGCCGCATGCTCTTTCACTACTTCGACAGTAGCGGCTTCGATGACGAGATCTACATTTGATTGTAAAAGGGATGAGATATCCTCAAAAATTTCAGTATCATATTCAGCGGCTAGCTTCTGTGCTGATTTTGGATTGCGGGTATAAATACCAACAATTTTGGAATTTGCCAGAAGTTTATTGATATTTATACTTTGAAGCAGGAATCTTCCAATATTTCCTCCACCGATTAAACCAATATTCATCCGAAGAGTCCCCCTTCTTTAGTTGGCTAACCCATAGGAATCTGCAAAATACTCCAGCCCACAGTGCCTTGTTTCTCGAGACAGTCCACTTTCTTTTAAACCAGGGAAATCAAGATGAAGGTCTTGGAAAACGGTATGGTTATTGTGGAAAACTGCTCCGGCTTCCAACTGATCGGCTAATGTAATCGCCGTGTCTTCATCTTCTGTCCATACAGAAGCCCTTAAGCCAAATTCACTATCATTCGCAAGTCGAACTGCTTCGTTTGTATCAGAGAAGGATAGAACTGGGATGACCGGACCAAATTGTTCAGCACGGACGATTTCACTGTCTTGCGCAGCACCAGTAATAATCGTTGGTAAAATAAAGTATCCTTGGTCCCATGTATCTGGATCCAACTGTATTCCTCCTGTTATGACCGCAGCACCAGATTCTTGTGCCCGCTCAATCAGGCCATTTACATAATCATATTGTGCTTTATTATTTAATGGGCCCATTTCAACATCAGGCTGAATCCCATTACCAACCCTGATTCTTGAAAATTCTTTCTTTAGCTTTGCTATAACTTCTTCATATCTCGATTCATGTACATAGATTCTTTTAATCGCGGAACAAACCTGTCCTGCTGCACGAAGGACTCCGAATCGAATGCGGCTAATGGCATCTTCATCAAGGTTCGCATCTTCGAGGATAATGGCGGCATCATTCCCACCAAGCTCCATATAAAGTTTTTTAACCGATCCTGATGCCGCACGCATAATCTCTTTCCCTGTTTCGGTACTGCCCACAAAAGCAATTGTTTTGACTCTTGGGTCGGAGCAAATAGCGTTTCCGATGACACCGCCAGAACCCGTTACGACATTAATAACTCCATCTGGGAAGTAAGAAGCAACTACTTTTAAAAAAGACATAATCGTCAATGGACAATTTGTTGCTGGCTTTACGACTACTGTATTTCCTGTCAAAACAGCTGGAATCACTCGCTTAAAAGTTAAAATCATCGGGGAATTCCAAGGTGAAATAACAGCAGTTACCCCGCGAGCACGCTTCCGAATTTGTACCTTTTGATTACCGGGTAAAATTCGAGGCTGCCACCATTCAAGCAATTCATCTGCGGCGTGGTGCATAATATCTACACAGCGAAGCAAATCCTTTTTTGCTTCGACTAATACTTTTCCATTCTCGCGAACAAGTAATGTTACATTCTCTTCAACTAGCGTTTTTATTTCCTCAGCTGCCAAATGCATCCTATTTGCCCGATCCTCTACCGCAGTACGGGACCAGGTTTCGAATGCCTTTACAGCAGTTGTAATCGCCTCGTCAACATCAGCTTTTGAACATAAAGCGACTTCACCAACAATTTCTTGATGATTAGCTGGATTGATTACATTAGCTGTTTGTTCCGCTTGTAACCACTGCCCACCAATCAAGTATTTACCTGAAACAACTGGAAATGTTGAGATCAACCTAATCCCCCCTTAAATCTTTCTAGGTTTAAATGCATCTGCTGCTCCTGGAGGTCCACCAAATGGTTTCGCCATTGGCCCAACTGCCTCCATATCAACAACAATCATGGTTGGCTTTTGGCAATCAACTGCTTTCTCAAGTGCTGAAACAAATTCTTCTGAAGAGCCGATTCTAGTAGATTCAAACCCCATAGATTGCCCTAACAAGACAAAATCAGGACTTAATAGGTCCACTGCTACTTGCCGTCCGTAAGCGGCGTCTTGAATATTTCTAAGCACACCGTAGCCCGCATCATCGAATAAAACCACTATTAATGGTAAGTTTTCTTGAGCAGCAGTAGCCATTTCACCTACATTCACCATAAACCCGCCATCGCCAGCCATCAATATTACTTGGCGGTCTTTAAAAGCCATTTGTGCACCAATGGCAGTTGGTAACCCTTGGCCAATTCCTCCGCCAGAAGCATGAATCGAAGTACGAGGTTGATAGATTTCAAAAAGACGACTTCCCCATACATTTGCCTGTACTGTTACATCACGGACCAATATTGTTTCGCGCGGCATTACTTTTCGCATACCGTCAAGGATTTGTTCATATGGACCAAGTGTTTCCCTTAGGCTCGCACGTAATTCCTGTCGAACTGTTTGCACTTCATCAAGATATAATGGATCTGGATTTATTGTTTTTTGAGATAAATCTTTAACAAGTGAGCTTAGTATCTGCTTTGCATCTCCAATTAATCCATGTGTTGCCTCGTAATTTCGATTAATTGCCTGCCAGTCTGCATCTATCGCAATATGTTCTTTTGGAACAGGTACTTTCCAGTTTGCCGTTTCGTTCCCTCTAAACCTTACTCCAATGCTAATTAATAAATCTGAATCCTTTAGTAACTTTTTGGTTAGCTCATAAGCTGCAAAGTGTCCAATACATTGTGGATGATCCTCTGGTAAGCTTCCTTTACCCGATTGGCTTGTTATAACAGCTGCTCCAATCATTTCGGCTAATTGCTGTACTTCCTTTGAGGCACCTGCGCTAATTACGCCTCCACCTGCCCAGATAACCGGACGACGGGCAGTACTGATTTTTGAGACAACTTCTTCAGGTAATTCTAATGCCGTATTATTATTTGGAGCTAAGATTCTAACTTCATCAAGTGAATGATTTGGAATGATCGCCGATTGAAAATCAATCGGAATTTCAAGTGAAACGGGTCCGGATGGTGCTGATAATGCATCTTGTATCGCTTGTCTGACCACAGCCGCGGTTTGCTCCGGTTTTCTTAATCGAGTTGCCTTTTTACATGAACCTTCCATTATAGACAGCTGATCCTTACATTCGTGAATATATCCTCTTCCAGTTCCTAAATAAGGAGAAGCAACCTCACCGGTTAGATGAAGGACAGGCACCCCAGCTGCCCATGCTTCAATGAGCGATCCGGCTGCATTCCCGGCACCAGTTCCAGTACTAGTGATGACAACACCCAATTTCCCTGTAGCTCTTGCATAGCCATCAGCCATATTTACTGCTCCACTCTCACCGCGGGAACAAACAAGGTGAATGCTTCCTTCGCGAAGAATCGCATCATAGATAGGCATATTATGGATACTAACAATACCAAAAGCTATCGTTACACCTGCTCTAACTAACTCTTGTACAACCGCATCTGCTGTTGTAAATTCAATTTGACCTTGTTGACTCATAATAAACTCCTGCCTTTAATCATATTAAAGCGCTTTTCCCAGCGCTCCAGCTGTTTCAATGGTTGAACCAGACACATAACTTGCTTGCTTGGATGCTAAAAAGAGAATCACGCCTGCTACTTCTTCCGCTTCACCTACACGTCCTAACGGAATATTTCGTTTTTTTGCTAAATCAGCATAATATTCTTCCGGGTCAATATCAGGTGCGTTTTTCAACCTTCTGCGCTCCCATTGATCCGTACGAATCAAACCTAGGCTCACAGAGTTTACTAAGATATTATCCGAAGCAAGCTCCTGTGAGAGCGTTTTACTTAAATTCAACAGCCCAGCTCTGGTAGCAGCTGTAGCAATCATATGTCTTTCAGGCTCCTTCGCAAGTGTTGCGTTGATATTAATAATTCTTCCACCGCCCCGTTTCACAAGGTATGGATGGACAGCCTTTATTGCATAAATGATCGCAAAGTATTTTAATTGAATTTGTTCCTGCCATTGTTCATCGGTTACGTCGAAAAAATATCCCATTACACTTTGTCCTGCAGAATTCACTAAGACATCTATACCATCAAAGTAAGCAGCAGTATCATTGATAAATGTGTTAACATCCTCTTTATTTGTAACATCACAGGTTGCCGCATAGATAGAATCTGCGGGTCCAAACTGTAATAGGTAATCATATGCCTTTTCTTTCCGCTCTTTACTTCTTCCGCAGATCGATACCTTGGCGCCTTCTTGAAGGAACATCTCAGCAGCTTTTAAACCGACACCTGAAGTTCCTCCCATAATAACAGCCACTTTTCCTTTTAAACCTAAGTCCATATTGACACCCCTTATTTTCAAACCTTTATAGCAAAGTTTTCACATTTACCCAGCCAGGGTCTGGCTTTCCACCCATGGCGGCTCGAGTTTCTGGCTTTGGTGGTCCAGCTATACCCCATTGATCCATCAAATGAGGGACACGTTTCCAAACCCGTGCTTTCCATTCTGCTTCATCTTCAATCGTCTCTAAATAGCAGGTATACTCCATGACAAACTTGGCAGGATCTTGGAAGTAACAGAAAATATTATCGCCAGGTCCATGGCGCCCAGGTCCCCAAATCTCTTGATAGCCACCTTTTCTTACATTGGCAATTCCCCGCATTACTTCATCAACTGTATCTACCTCATATGCAATATGGTTGACGGAAGCATGTTGATCCTGATTAAAAGCAATCGAATGGTGTTTCCGATTACAACGTAAAAATGACATTTGGTGCTCGCTCCAATCGGTCACTTTAAAGCCAAGTACATTTGTATAGAAATCGGTTATCATATCAAGGTCAGCGGTATTCATTACCACATGATTTAATTTAACAGGGTCAACATTTTTCTTATTCCAGATGGTAGTATGCATTTCCACCCACGCAGAAAGCTCGATACAGCGATTTTCAGGGTCAACAAACCGCAATCCGTAACCTTTGCCTTCTTCATCTAGATACCCAGGATCGGATACGATTTTTACTCCTTTTGAAGCAAGTGTTTCTGCCGCTTTATCCACTGCATTTTTATCAACCATACCAAATGCAATGTGATGAAGCCCACTGTTTTCTCCAGCATGTAAGCTTAATATGTGATTTTCCGGACCCGCACCTCGAAAATAAACGGTTTTATCATCTTGTGCAACTTTATCCAATCCCCAAATTTTCTCATAAAAATCAGCTTGTTCTTGAAGAACTGGGGTAATTAAACCGATATGTCTTAAGTGTGTGATACCAACCATATTTACACCTCCACTTTTCTATCAATCTACCAGAATTATAGCTCATTAACATAACAGGGATGATCCCAATGTACAGTTAGAGGATCATCCCCATCAAAGAAGATTTTGGTGAAAAATTAATTATTTCCGTTAATAATTGCTTCTCTTTCTTTCGCACGTTGGATACGAAGTTCTTCTAGTGCACTGCCTTCTACGTAAGTTGGTAAGTTTGGTTTAACTGCTCCAAGCATGACGAGCATTAATGCTTCTTCATCGCCATCGTTGTGGATTCCACGATATACCCCAGGAGGAGAACTAATGCAATCCCTTTCATTTAAGCGGATTTCATGAACTTCATCTTTACCTACTTCTTGAATAAGCGCCTTCACACTGCCTTTTAAAATGAAGAAAACTTCTTCCACATCATCGTGTAAATGTAATGGACCTATACAGCCTGCAGGTAGCACCATTGTGCTTAATGTGAAGTGTTCAGCAGCGATTACATTAGAGTCATTATTGGCTGTTGCTCCACGACCAATATATCTCATTTGTGCCCTTTTGTATTTTGGATCAATTTCTTCCTGAAACTTTAAAACATTCCAATCTAAACTACGGTCTTGTAATCTAGCCACATATTTCTTTTCAAATTCTTCAACATTAAATTTTTGATCTGCCATTAAAATCGCTCCCTTAATTGATAATTTTTTGTTCATTGTTTTGTTTTAAATACAAAACATTGTTTTCTATATAATTTAATATTAAATCCCAATCCTTTAATTGTCAATTAAAAATATTAGGAAAATTCAAAACGTTGTTTTGTATAGGTAACTTATTTAAATGATAGCTCTAGTAGACTCCAATTTATAGGTTCTAACCTCAACAGCTTCTTTTTTTAATGTAAATAGATAGGCAGCAAATCCTAACCCTGCAGCCACAATCAACATCATGATCGATGGTCCAAAATCACCACCAGAAAGATCACGCATCCAGCCCATAATATAGCTGGAAAACCCACCAAGTATGTTCGTGAACCCCATTAGCCCAGCGGCACGACCTGCTGTTGCAGGGGTTGAATATTTAACAATAAATAAATTACTTAAATGGAAAACTCCTCCTTGAGTCCCCATTGCTAGGCCCATACAAATACCTGCAAGGACAGGGTGCGGTGCAAGAATGGCTGCTGCTAGAAAAATAGCCGTCATACTAAATAATATGGTCGCAAGCAGGCTTGGACGCTTTGTTTTGTCTGCTAAATATCCACAAACTAACACAAAGCCTAGCGCAAACAACCAAGATAGAGAGGTAATACCTGTCATTGCCTCTCTTGAGAAACTTTTTGCTTCCACTAAATAGGTAGGGAGCCAAATGCTAATTCCAAAAAACAAAAATGATGACATGAGCATTCCGAACCAAACGATCCAATAACGGTAGTCCTGAGTAAAATTTTGTTTTGGTTTATTTTTTTCATTTTCATCAATTTCCCGTATGTAAGCTAATTCCTTTTTGTTAATACGAGGATGTTCTTCTGGGGTATCTCTCGTTAAAAATACAAACATAGGAAGTACTATTAATAGATTAAAACCTGCTAGTACGAAAAATGCTGCTTCCCAATGAAAGGTAGCTAAAACGATTGTTAAAATGATAGCACCGCAGGCAGGTCCAAAGTAGTTTCCAGCCAGCCAAGAAGATTGAGCACGTCCTAGTTCACGATGGTTAAACCAGTTAGAGATAAACTTACCACAAACAGGTATCATCATCCCTTCTCCGAAACCTAGAATTACACGGCTTACGAGAAACATTTCATAGGACGTAGCCAGTCCGCCAAAAACCATCGTGATGGACCAAATACAAAGTCCCATTATCGCTGTTTTTCTCGCACCAAACCTATCAATAATATATCCCCAAAAAAGGTTTGAAAAAGCATAGGAAACAGTAAATATGAAAGTGATAAAGCCAATTTTTGCGTTCTTATCAGCCCCTGTTAGACCAAGATCTTCTAAGAATGATGGATCCGTTTGGATAACTGAAATACCTAATTTATCAATTTGTCCAAAAAACCAAAAGAAAAAGATTGGGACTGCAATATAGAGCCACCTTTTGTTACCATTTAACATTAAATTCCCCCCTGCCAGTTGTGTTTTGTATGAAAAACGCTGTTTAACTAATATTAAGTTTAAATTTTTATGAATATTATGTCAATGTAAAATAGCGAATTTTGTTTTATAAATAAAATATTGTTTTATATTCAAAACATAATTATTTTTTGATTCCACAAAAAAAACTTGCTATTTGCAGAGACTGCTGAAAAAGTCTCAATATAACCCTTGTGATGATTAAAGGAAGAGGAAACTCTTCCTCTTTCGTATGCATTGATTTAGTTGCTGAAGTAAAAATGATATTATTAGAGAGAAAACATTTAGAAAATGGGTGAAACTATGCTTCCTAAAAAAGAATTAGTGCTAAGTTCATACAGTGCACTTTATGATATATTGATCCCAGAAG
>NZ_FNHN01000028.1 GCF_900103525.1 Bacillus sp. OK048 | reverse complement strand
AGCCAACGGCTGAATAATGGGAGCCGGATGAGCCGAGAGGTTCACGTCCGGTTCTAAGAGGGGCTGCTGGGGAGGTTCCAGTGGTCTACTTGCCTCAAAGTCTTATGCCGCACTCGGTCACAAGCGATTAAAATGAATTACGTCATCAAAGACTTTTTAAAAACTAGGTTACATCTTGAAACCAGTGAAGAGAAGTCAAATGTCTTAAATCTAAAGAAGAACTCTTCAGAGTTCCTTGGGTTTTCAGTTCGAGCCGTAAGAAAAGGCAAGACAAGAATGGGTTACGTGGCTCAATCGAACATGACCAAGAAAGCAAAATCGAATGCATTCATCAAAATTAAAGAAGCTATTAAAGCGATTCAAAAGAAACCATGTATAGAAACAGTATGGCATTACAATACAGTTGTAATGGGTATTCAAAATTACTATTCAGCAGCTACACAAATCACAAATAATCTAAGTAAGTTGACCTCCTACCTTGGCAAGACCTTATATAATCGACTAAAGAATCTTAGAACAGAAGCGAAATTTTCCGATATGACTACTACATTACAAAAACGCTACAAGGGCTATGAACCAAGGTTTTATAAGATAAGGGAAATGGTTTTTGTCCCTATCTATGCCCAACGGCATAAAACGAATCTTTGTTTTTCTCAAGACATCTGTAATTACACTGCCAACGGCAGAGCAAAGATACACAAAACCCTGAAGGCGATTAACAAAAATGTACTAAGTTATGTCATGAAAAACTTTATTCCAAACCGCACGATTGAATATAACGATAATCGCATTAGTCGTTTCATTGCCCAATATGGAAGATGTGCTGTTTCAGGAATTGAACTTGGCTTTAATGACTGGCACTGTCATCATAAAAATCCCTATCACCTTTCAAAAGATGATAGCTATTCAAACTTGATAGTGTTACATGAAGGCGTTCACCGACTCGTACACCTGAAAGATATTGATAAAATCAAGTCTTTACTTAATGCTTTACAATTAAACAATAAGCAAAAAGAAAAGCTCAATGAACTTCGTAAACAATGCAAAAATGATACAATCTGATTTGGAAATATACTTCTCTTCATTAAATACATAGAATTGAATGAATTGGACTAGTTGGAGCGCCGTATGCGATGAAAGTTGCACCTACGGTGCGAGCAGGGGGAAAAGGGGGCGATAACTTCAAACCCTTACCTATCTGTCATCAATAAGGCAGGAATTTTGGAGGGGTTGTCGAATTACATTTTTATACGATATTGGATAGGGTGATTGAAATGTGTTAAAGGGCACAAATTTGAAGAAAGAAGTTTTCCGCATTTTAGTTTTTCTTATCATTTGGATTGCATATGTATACCAAAAGCCAATATTGACAACTGATGAAGCCACAGGTTATGCAGTTTTGTGTTTGAACGTTCCACCAAAAAAAGTGGGAATAAAAGCCGTTGATATTAATTTTCAAGACATTACATTGGAGAAATTGTCTATTAATACAAAGAGTGGTTATTTTAATCAATTCACTAATCAACGCGAGTTGAGTGTAACACTGAAAACTAAAAATGGAGAAGAACCAACCGTTAGGATGGACGCGTATAATGGAAAATGCCTTGAGGTGATTGGTCCATTAAATTAACAGGATGTCCTGCTGCTTATTGTGCTAACGGTGCAGGATAGTGGAATAAGAAGTCATTGTAGTAGTAAGTATATGGTACATTAAATGTAATCAAATTAAAGGGGTTGATAAGGATGCGTTTATCAAATAAATTTGTGACTGTAACTGGGTTTTGGGTGATGAATAAATATAATTATAGGGAGAAATTAAATGATAAAAATCGACGTAGATTTAGTATCGAAGTTAATAAATAGCCAATTTCCAGAGTGGTCTAATTTGGAAATAAAGCCTGTTAAAAAAAGTGGAAATGATAATAAAACTTTTCACTTAGGCAACAGTATGAGCGTTAGGTTACCAAGTGATGAAGCCTATGTACCCCAAGTTGAAAAAGAACAAAAATGGTTACCCATTTTAGCCAAGCATCTTTCTACACCAATATCTGAACCATTAGCTAAAGGAGAACCAAGTGAGGATTACCCACATCCTTGGTCAGTCAACAAATGGTTGGATGGAGAAACATTAACTTTAGAAAATATAGATGATTCAAATCAATTTGCAAATGATTTGGGGAAATTTTTAGTTGAATTACAATCTATTGAAGCCAGTGAAGGTCCCTTAGCTGGCGAACATAATTTTTATAGAGGCGGGGATATTGTTGTATACGATGATGAGTGTAGAGATGCCATTAATAATAATGTAAATACTTTTAATAAACACCTATTGAAAGAAATTTGGGAATTGGCATTAACTTCAAAGTGGGCTGGTGAACCAGTTTGGGTCCACGGTGACATAGCCCCAGGAAATATATTAATTGAAAATGGTAAATTGTGTGCGGTTATTGATTTTGGGATATTGGGAGTAGGAGACCCTTCTTGCGATGCTGCAATGGCTTGGACTTTTTTTGATGATAGTAGCAGAAAGACATTTAAGAATGCATTGAATTTTGATGCAGAAACTTGGAATAGAGCAAGAGGTTGGGCTTTATGGAAGGCTTTAATAACCTACAACTATAATAAACAATCTAACAAAGCAGTCGCAGATGAACAATGTAATATTATAGAAGTAATCATTAATGATTACGAAACTGAAAGATAAAGGCATTAAAATAGAATTTTTTATTGCACTAACGGGGGTTTTAGTTCATTAAGGGAGGTTGCTGAAGCAACCTTTTTGTTATGCAACTAAAGGGGCAGGATAGTTCTATAAGGAATGTTTACGGTCTGCAACAGAGGAAGGTTATTTTGTTAAGTTAGTCGAATATAAACTAGATGTCATCTTAAAAATAGTGGTGACCTTTTTCTAAACAGAGCAAATATTAAATAGAGATTGAAGAAAAAAGATGAGGGTGAAATAATGAATATTTCAGTTTTAGGATGTGGACGTTGGGGAACTTTTTTGGCTTGGTATGTTAATAATGTCGGACATAATGTAATGCTCTGGGGGCGAGAAGATTCAAAGAATTTCGCTGGATTAATAGAAACCAGAAAAAATGATTACCTTCAATTACCAGATGAAATAGAACTAAGTAGTTCATTAGAAAAAGCAATATCATTTGCTGAAATGATTATCATTTCTATTAGTGCTCAAGAATTACGTTCATTTGCAAATCAATTAAGCAGAATTAATGAATTACAAGGTAAAACATTCATTTTATGTATGAAAGGATTAGAAGCTAATAGTGGAAAAAGACTTTCTCAAGTATTTGGTGAAGAGGTTGGAAAAAATATAAATACAGCAGTATGGGTAGGACCAGGACACGTACAAGATTTTATGAATAATATACCTAATTGTATGGTTATAGGTTCTGAACATACTGAAGTAACTAAAAAAATCGTACAAGAGTTGAATAGTGATTTAATTAGGTTTTACTATGGACAAGACCTTATTGGAAATGAAATTGGAGCTGCTGCAAAAAATGTTATGGGTATAGCAGCAGGAATGTTAGATGGCTTAAATTATAGCAGTTTAAAAGGATCACTTATGGCAAGGGGGACAAGAGAAATTTCTCGATTAGTTAGAGCAATGGGAGGAAATGATGTAACTGTATATGGATTAAGTCATTTAGGTGACTTTGAGGCAACATTATTCTCAGTACATAGTCATAATAGAAAATTTGGACAAGTATTAGTTGAAGGAGAAAGCTATGGGAAATTAGCAGAAGGTGTTGCAACCGTAGAGGCACTAAGAGAATTATCCATACAATATGACGTTCAACTTCCAATTTGTAATGCTTTATATGAGATAATATTCGAAAATAAAAATGCAAAAGAAACATTAAAAGATTTATTTTTAAGACCTGTAAAATTTGAATTTGAATGAAAGTTACATCAGACATTCTTTTTTCTTATTAACCAAGGGTTCAGGTGCTGAGAAAGGAGTTGCTACGGCAACTCTTTTTTTATTTGTAATAGCAAGATTGTGAGGAATTGTACTTAAACTAACAGGTGCTTTAGTTCAACAAGACCATCATTTCGATGGTCTATTTTTTTATCCGAACATCAAGTAGATCTCAGAAATATATTGTGAAATGGTACACTTAAACTAATGAGCAGGTTACTTGAAGAAGGAAAATCATTACTGATGTTGAATTTATCCTTTTATAGAAAGAAAGGTATAGGGAGAGGACAAATTTGCTAACTAACTTGTATTTTGTACGACACGCTCATTCAACGTATACACCTTATGAATTAAAAAGACCTTTTTCAGAAAAAGGTCAGGCTGACGCAGAAAAAATTACTCAAATTTTTAAAAAAGAAAATATAGATTATGTGATTTCAAGTCCATATAAAAGGGCAGTTCAAACAGTCGAAGGAGTTACAGATTTTACAGGTAAGGAAGTTATTATTGAGAGTGATTTTAAGGAACGGATATTGTCTGAAGTTCCTATCGAGAATTTTGATTTGGCTATCACTAAAGTTTGGGAAGAACCTACCTTTTCTTGGGAAGGAGGAGAATCCAATATTATTGCACAGAAACGAGGCTTTGAAGCAACTATAAAGGTTTTAGATAGGTATGAAGGAAAAAACATTGTATTAGGAACACACGGTAATATCATGGTACTAATAATGAATTATTTTGATAAAAAATATGGTTTTAGTTTTTGGAAAGCACTTAATATGCCAGATATTTATAAACTAACTTTTAATAGAACAAAACTAATAGAAGTAAAGCGGATCTGGAAATAAGTAAAAATTCAATGTGGTTTCAGTAACAAAGTAACTCATAGGATATTTAAGTTGATTGTGAATAATTACACTTAAACTATAGAAGCAGGGTTGTTCAATAAGCATTGCTATTTAAATTCAGATGGGAAGGGTGGAGATTCAATGAAAAACAATTATGACATTTATAATATTGTCGTGCATACTGTCAATTGGCTCTTACTCGGATGTATCGGTTTTGTCGCATTTTTTTCTGTGGTAAATATCAGCCCAATACCCAGCTTTAACGGTGTCCAATTCTCTTCTTTTATTACACTGCTGCTAATCTGGGGGGTTAATTACTGGTACCAATACTACAAGAAAAGAAAATGGATTCTACCAATAGCTGGAACGGTCCTTTTCGTCGTCATTGCTTTGCTTCTCTTGGGAGTAGTCGTTCCATTTCTGACTGACATCATTTATTCTTAAATGATTCCGCAACCATGCCGAATAAAAAATTAAACAGATTTATTACTTTTGGTAAACTAGCTAATATACTCGGTTCTTATTGCATTAACGGGGGCGTTAGTTTAAGACTAGAGGGGCTGCTCTAATCAAGATAATTGGAGAAGATAATGTGAAGATAGATATGGTATTTGATTATGAAATAGGTAATGATTTAACTTCAAATATACAAGAATTGTTAAGCGAATGTTTTCAAGAAGACTTTCCAAAAAACAGAATTTATTTCAAACAATTACCTCATTTTAGATTTGTAGTTTTTAATGACAAAAATCAACTTGTAGGACAGGTAGGAATAGATTACAGAGTGATGAATCTTAACGGAAATCCTATAAGAGTGCTTGGTCTAATTGATTTATGTGTCACCCAAAACACTCGCTCACAGGGGATAGGTTCGATGTTACTTTTAGAAATTGAACAGTTTTGTTGCAATAGAAATATTGATTTTTTATTGTTATTTGCTGACAACAAAACGTTGTATTTAAAAAATGGGTACAAGTCAGTTACGAACAAATGTAAATGGTTAAAAATTGACCATATAAGTCAAATTACAAGGGATATAGGTTATGAAGTAATTGATGGATTAATGATTAAAGAAGTTGGTAAGTCTGGTTGGAGCGAAGGAGATCTAGATTTTTTAGGCTATCTTTATTAAGCTAACGGGTCCGATAGCTGAATTGGGAGTTGTCGATACGGCAGCTCTTATTGCTTATTGTGCTAACGTTGCAGTTTAGTTAACTAAGAACCAAGGTAAATAAACCCATAATATAAAAAACCTTTTAGCATAATTTCTATTCCTTTGTTAAAGAATATCATTTGTACCTATTCTATGAAAAGGAGAATAGTATGAATTTATTAACGAAGGGAAGTAAAATAATTATGGGAATTTTAAGTGGAAATCCTCAAGATGAACCTTTGCATTATGGAGAAGTCTTTGGTTTATGGAGCGCTTTATCAGTCGCGAAAGCTGCACTAGATGGATATCAAGTCTTTATAAACCATACAGGTGATCAAGAATTAAAAGCGTTTTTAAAACAAGTAATTGAATCATCCATCAAACCTTCTATCAAAAATATAGAAGAAGTGTTACTACAAAACGATATCGCAGTTCCACCTACACCAGCAGAACGACCTGAAGCTGATCTCGAACAGATTCCAGTTGGAGCAAGATTACAAGATGCTCAAATAGCTTATATGGTAGCTGCTGATATTGCAGCTGGGGTTGTAGCATGCGGACAAGGTGCCAGTCAATCAATTCGTGAAGATGTTGGATTATTATTTGGTCAAATGGGTGCAAAAAAAGCAATAGATGGAGCAGCATTATTGCAAATCATGAAAGATAAGGGTTGGCTAGTTCCACCACCACTACATCATGAAACAAAACAACAATAAATAAAAACAAATGCTATAAAAACTAGAATCAAGCAATTTTATTAATAGCCAAGTAAACTTTAATTAGTTTGAAAAATAAAAGGGTAGAAAAACAGATACAATATCTGATTCTACCCTTTTTTGTTCATTTTCTTATGGAACTAACGGGTGCAAGAGCTTAAGATGGGATCGCTGCGGCGGTCTCTTTTTCTTGTTGTACTAACAGGGCAGGATAGTTGAAGAGTGCTGTTTGACCTTTGTTCAACAATTGGGCCATATTCTGTATAACCTGTAACCTCAAGATACTTGTAACTTTTACATGTAAACTTTGCGGAAATAATAAAATCCTTTTTGGTTAAGCCCTAGAGGACATTAGAATCTTTAATTCCTGGTGTTAATGTCTGCTATCCTTTATTATCGGACATCAGAAAACCGTATAATGAAATTTCAAAAACTAACCGAAGCATAGAGAGGTAGTTTTTTTGTTTTTATCAATGCATTAAATGTTGAAAATAAAAGTGAAGATACATATTCGAGGCTTAAAAATCATATTAAGTAATAATTGATGGGAAATGAATTTTGGAGGCCATTATAATGAATGAAAAAGATTCTAAACAGAGGCAAGCTTTATCAGAAGAAGACTATAATGAAAGAAAAAAGTTATATAGAGACCTCTCCAAATGGAATAATGATGAGTCAGCTAAACTTAATTCACAGACAGTCGGCTCTAGAGGACCTGTACTGGAACAAGATATTGTACTCCACGAGTCCTTAAAAGAGTTTATTCATGAAAAGATTTTAGAAAGACCTGTTCATGTAAAAGGATCTGGTGCATTTGGTTATTTTCAAACGATATATTCGATGTCCGAACATACAAAACTGAGCTTTTTACAAAATTCTAATCAGAAAGTTCCTGTTATGGTTCGCTTTTCGTTAGCTGTCAGTACGAAAGGAACACCAGATACATCTAGAAATGTGCGTGGTTTTGCTACAAAATTTTATACAGAAGAAGGCGTTTTTGACCTTTTGTGTAATCACATTCCTGTCTTTTCTGTTCGTGATGCGATACGATTTCCGGAATTTATTAAAGCACTTTTACCTTCACCAAAAAATAATTTAATTGATCCTGATAGGTTTTGGAGCTTTGTAGCAAGAGAGCCTGAATCGATTCACTTTGTTGTACGGTTATACTCGGATGCTGGTACGGTAAAAAGTTTTCGCCACATTCCAGGACATAGTGTAAATACATATGTTTGGATAAATGCTCAAGGTATTAGAAAGTACGTTAAATACCATTGGTACCCATTTGAAGGTGTACAATACATTGGTCGTGAAGAAGCAAATAGACTAGCCGCTGAAAATCCTGATTACGCTGGTAAAGATTTATACGATGCGATTGCGGCTGGTAAACCGGTTGAATATGGCTTATATGTCGAGCTCATGGACCTAAAGGATGATGCAAATCATTCTTATGATCCATTAGACGATACAAAAATATGGGATGAAAAAGAGTATCCTATAATACCAGTAGGCAAAATGGTATTAACTAAAAATCCTGATAATTATATGGAACAAGTAGAAAAGGTCGGCTTTTCCCCGTCAAATTTACTAGACGGCGCAGAATTATCTGATGATAAAATACTGCAGGGCCGTGCCAATATTTATAGTGATTCTCAAAGAAGAAGAATTGGGGCTGAATTTCGTAAATTACCGGTTAACCAACAGCAAAATTGGACACCAGCTAAACAAATTACAAGTGGTGATGGAAGATATGTTGAAGGGAAACTAGAAAGAACTTCTATAACAAAGCATGATGATTTTGTGCAGGCTGGTGAATTCTATATGATGTTATCTCCTATAGAAAAAGAACATCTTGTAGAAAATTTAGCTAGCGACTTGATAGTCATATCCGATCATATTCGAAAGAAAGTTATGGAGTATTTAAATAAGGTATCATCTGACTTGGCAAAAAGAATTGAGATACAACTAAAAAAACAATAAAGATATAAAAATTAAAATTTTCTAAGACTAATGAACTAACGGGGGCAAGAGTTAAAGAAGTGATCGCTACGGCGGTCTTTTTTCTTTTTGTGCTAACGAAGCAGTTTAGTTGAAGAAGAACAACTGTTAAAATAACAATTAAAATAACAATAAATCAGTAAAAAAAGGTGTTGGTATTTTGGGGAATTACCTGTTGCTTATAGATGTTTTACCTCATTGGCAAACAAGATTAAAGAGTATTTTATTAGTAAATCCCGATTTGAATTAGCAAACCAAGTTGATAATCTTCGAATTAAGGGACTTTGTGAATGTGGTGAACCTGATTGTGGTTCAGTTTATCTTGCAGAATATGAAGAAAATGAGGATAAACTAGAAGGTTTTTCATTTGAAGAAATAGGAACAATCGAAGTTTATGAAGGTAAAATAGGTTTTGTTGAAATCTTTCCAAGTAATTTTGGTTACGAAATACGTTCAACACTAAAGAAAAACAATATATCTTGTTGAGCTAACTGGGGCGTTAGTGAAATTTAAGCCTGTTTTCAAACATTACTGCGAAATAATTGAAACAGGCTTAAAATTTCCATAAATAATATTTCTTTGTTTAAGAACGGTATAGAATTTCAATATCCCCATCTACAAAGCCAATTCCAATTGCCGTGACATTTTTCAGGATGTTTGCATACTCTCCTTCCTGAAGATAACGCTTGACTAACTTTGTAATGTAACTAAGACCCTGTTCCCAATGTTCAATTTCATCTGTTCTTTTTATATAGCAAATGTCTTCTTCAGAAGTAAAATATTCAGTGCAAGCCCAATCGGAGTCGTCTTCATCAAATTCATCTGAACCAATTAACTGTATATCGAAGGTGTCTTTCTCGCCCTCGTATAAGTTAAAATTGAATGCTTTTATTCCTTTTGGGATCTCTTGCTCTAAGACTAGATTTAACCAATTTGAAAACAGCCTGAAGTTATCCATAATAGCCTCCACTTTTAAATATTTTATTTATTATCTTGATGTTAGATTGCTAACATTTACAAGTCAATTTTTTCTTTTGTATGTCCAAAGTTTTTTGATATTCTTATTGAAGTAACGGGGTGCAATAGTGAAATAAGGAGTTGTTGGGACGACAGCTCCTACTGCTTATTGAAGTAAAGGTGCAGGTTAGTTTAAGAAATAAAACTTGAAGCTATAAGGCTGATTAGCAATCAGTCGTGATAAAAGTGATCATTGAAGTGGACGGTTATTTTCACCAAGTTCTTTTAACGGGAAAAAAAGTGTTCCAAAAAGGAATTAAAACAAAAATATCTCTAGGCAAAGGCGTTAACTACTGATATAAAGGAACTTGCTAACGGGTTCTCGTACCTCATAACTTTGAGTAAACGGGGGTAGTTTATGTGAGTTTCCTAACAAAGGTGGAAATCATCCTCCTTGGTAGGAAGATGACGAAAAATCGACTAAAAAAACCGAAGGATTACCCTTAATCGGTTTCAATATTTTTGATAATTTTAGCAGGCACTCCACCGACAATGACATTTGCAGGAACATCCTTGGTCACAACTGCACCCGCAGCAATGATGGACCCATTACCGATGGTCACACCAGGTAAGACAGTGGCATTTGCTCCAATCCAGACATTTTTACCGATTACAATTGGTGCAGGATGCATGGTGCTGCGATTTTTCGGATTAATATCATGATTTAGGGTCGCCAGCACGACATTGTGCCCGATAAGAACTCCATCACCAATTGTAATGCCGCCCTGATCCTGAAAACGGCAGCCCGAATTGATAAAGACGTTTTTGCCAACAGTGATGTTCTTCCCACAGTCCGTATAGAAAGGAGGGAACATAGCAAAAGTATTATCTACGTTCTTATCTATCAACAGAGAAAATAGTTCCCGAATTTCTTCAGGGGTATGGTATTGTCCGTTTAGCTCGGAAGTTAATTTCAATGCTTCTTGTGAGACTTTATGCATCATCTGGTGTATTTCCGAACCGCCCTCAACTACTTTACCTTGGTTCAAATACTCTAAGAAATCATGAATATCCATTTGTATCCTCCTATATATATATGACTTTATGAGTACATCAAAAACATTTCTGATCTGAAATCAAATTAATAATAGATCCTGTCTCTAATAAATGTATAGCCTTGTTTTAAGAATTTCCTGAAGCAAAGATTCTAATTCAACAAGCGGATGCCTTAACCAACCTCTAAGTTGGGAATAAATCCAGTTGTAACCTTATCGTGCCCCGAAAAACTCTGTATGACTTCCACCTCACCTTGTTTAATAAGTGGATTGCATAGCCCTATGTCTCATTATAAAGCAAAAATTGTCAAGTTTTCTACCTGAACTATCGGGGTGCTTTACTTTAACAGGAGAAAAGCCTTTTTCTTATTCAAGTAACGGGGCAGGTTTCTATAATAAGGGGAATTTAATTTTTTCAATTATTTGGAACTTCTAATTTTCTCAAACGTATTAAAGAAAAGTACAATTTTTTAGGAGATGATTCGAATGCTTAGTGAAATGATAGAAAGCTTGCTTATACTTTTGGGAGGAAAAGATAGTCAAGTGACAGAAGAAAAAACAAACCAGAATTTAAAGCTACTTAGAAATGAACAGTGGTTTCGGGAACTCTTTTCTAAACATACAAGCCTTTTTTTAGAAAATAGAGAAATTCGCTATGTTATTGGTGCAGTAAATCTTGAAAAAGTGCTAAACAGCGAAAAAGATAAAAAGAAATTCCAAGAAGTAATTTCGATTTTAATTGACAAAAAACAAAGGTAATTTAACGATTCCGATGTCATTGCCATTATCAGTTGGGGTTTGTGAAGTTTGTGAAAAGTTGCACTTAAACTAACGGGTAGCTTTAGTTAAAGATCGTGGCGTTACCATAGGCAGCTCTTTTTTCTTAATTATAATTCCGGAGGATAAAACGGGAGTTTCATGCAATAAACCATTTGCAAAAAATTAAATGTGGGGTTTTTTTTCACAACAGATGTTCTTTCTCTATAAAAAAAGGCCCGTAGGCCTATGGAAACACGGTTTAAATCATTTGCTTAATTAGAATCCGCGTCTTCTTCTTCTCTCGATTTCAAACCGCCTTCTTCTCTCGATTTCGATTTCGATTTCAATAGGGAAAAACCGTCTCCGTCTCCGTCTTCTTCGCTCGATTTCAATTTCAATGGGGAAAAATCGTCTTCGTCTAAAGTCGTCACGAAAAAACCGATCTCTTCGGTCAAATCCAAAAAATGGCATTTAATTCACCCTCTTTTCATTTCAGAATTCTCTCTATAACAAAGGGCAGTTTAACTTACCCTGCCCTTTGTTCCGTACAATTTAGTAGCTACTCATAAAAGAAGTTCCTACAATGATCAGTAGAATGAACAATACAACGACTAACGTCCTACCGTTTCTATGTTCTTCGTGTCTATGTTCTTCGTGTCTATGCCCTTCACTCATTTATAACACCTCCAGTCCTTGCTTACATAGGATTTTACTTAGCCCAAATCTACCGTATGGTTTATTAAACCACGGCAAGAACGATAATCAATAGAATGAACAATACAACGATTAATACAAAGCTGCTACCGCCGCCATAACCGCCGCCGTAGTCACCGCCATCGTAGCCACCGCCGTATCCACATGATCCCCACATATTCTTTCACCACCATTTTATTGGAAAATTCATTTGAAAAATACTTTTACTATGTATATATATTTTCTTAAGACAAGGCTTGATTGGACAAATATCTTCTTGTCTGAAAAAAATCAGCGATTTCCTTAAACAATTTCTAAAAATAAAAAAGCGTCTGCAATACATGCAAACGCCTCTTCGGAGGTCTTTAAATAGGCTGGCGGGCTTAATAATATCATATGCACTCAGAATAAATCTGAATGGGACAAGTGCTTATTGTTAAAGCCAAGCCCCTAAAAAGTGCTTTTTTATTTTATCTTTTGTACACAATAAAAACGTCAGCAATACATCTAAATGTAAACGCAAACACTTTTTGCGTCGGAGGGGTTAATAATAACCTATGCACCCAAAATAAAACTACATGGGACAATTGCTGATTAAAGTAATTTAAGAATTTTGGCACCACGACTTGTCGAAAATCAACAATAAAATTTATTATAGCCAATAAATAAAAAACTCTATTCTTAAGGAAAGAAACTACTTTTTAAATTTATTATTAATTTTACTAAAGAAAGGTGCTACTTCTTTCATTAATGGTTTAAATTGTTTAGATGTAGTGACTATGGTATCAAAGGTTTCCATAAGCAATTCAATATCAACATTTTTAATGAAATTTTCTATTTGATTCTGAGTGTTTTGAGTCTGTTTCTGCCTGTTTTGATTACCCGATACAGGTTCCTTTCTTCTACGTCCAAAAAACCAATCATCATCGTTATGATTTGATCTGGTTTCGAAAGATAATTGTTCTTTTTGTTCCAGAATTTCTTGTGAATTATTTTCGCTTTCTTTGTAAGTTTCTCTAGGTTTACGGTTTCCAAACATTAATCTTGAAAAAGGGTCCATTTCTCTATTCGACTTATGCTTTTGATTATGATCATTACCCTCCAACAACTTCTTCCTCCTCTTTTTAATACTCTTTTAGATAAGCTATGATTAGTTGTGTATTCTTGTGTGGATGCTTGGCAATTTTTATTTATGGCTATCAGTACATAGTGAAAAAATCAATTATCAAAAATAATCCCCAATCAGAGGTGTAATTAGGATTTAATTATTCGTTCTTCAATTACCGGGTGCTATAGTTCAAGATTAGGAGTTGCCGTAGCAACTCTATTTTTGCTTATTCAGCTAACGAAGCAGTTTAGTTGAAGAATGAAATGTAAATTGGAGGGAAAAATAAAGGCAAAAAAACTGGGTGATTGAATGAAAACAGTAGTCACAAAGTTACTATTTGGAATTATTATCTTTACTACGACAACCGTATATGCAGACCTTCCAACAAACACAAAGGCTACAAGGGAAAATTTATTGGAGGATGCTGTAATTGACCTTTTAGAAAAGCCTACCTATGAAGCAATTGAAGATTACTATGGAACAACCTATACTATCGGAGCTTTTTGTCAAAGAGTAATAGCAATAAAAAAACTTCAACATCCTGGGTCGTGGCTCTTCGAGGTGAAGTTAGAATTTGTTACATTTACAGGTTCCCATAAATTTATGGATATATTTACTGTTACAATACATAAAGATTGGGAAACAGAAGGTAAATGGGAAGTAAAAAATTATTATGTTAGAAAGTACGACCAAAGTGAAAAATATGAGTGTAGAGACCCCGCATAGAATAAATTTCTTCTTCAACTAAAGGGTGCAAGAGTTCAATACCTAAGCTGTCATTGTGGCTGCTTTTCTTTTTGTACAACGGTGAAGGATCAGTTAGAGTTGCAACGGTTTAAGAACTCATTTAAGCTTCGAGTAAATCTGTCCTAATAGGGCAAAATATGTTACGGGATTGTGCTGGAAAGCACATGCCTATTTTAGATAAGGAGTGAGATGAGTGGCTGATAAAAACCAACGCAATCGTATCGATAATGATGCTGGCGAGGCAGTAGGAACTGGTGTAGGTGCTTTTACTGGTGATAAAATGGCTTCTGCTCTTGATCCATTTGGTAGTGTTGCAAGTGCTGTTGCTGGCGGAGCGCTGGACAACATGGCGGAGGGAGTTACCGTTGATCACGACAATCATGGCTCCAAAACAAGAGATTAGAATTAAGTAAAGTCATCCTTTAACCGAAGGGTTATTGCATGCAGTGGACTTCCTAGAAGGGAGTCCTTATTTTAAAAAAAGTTAATTCGCCTCATTAAGTAAATTTCCATTTTTATTGAAAGCTTCTAATTTTTTATTGGATAGCGTCCACTAGCAAAATAACATAGTTATTTATGAATTACAACACTAGTACCAATCGTAACTCTAGAGGATAAATCTAGAACATCATGATTAAACATCCTAATACAGCCATGGGAGACATTCTTACTGATTGAAGCTGGGTTATTAGTTCCATGTATACCGTAATGAGGTTTTGACAATCCCATCCAAAGAACTCCAAATGGTCCACCGGGATTACGTTGTTTATTGATTATCTTGTATGTCCCAGAAGGTGTTGGTGACAATATTTTTCCTACTGCAATTGGGTAAGTTTTTATCAGCCTATTTCCATCAAAAAGTTTTAATTGATGTTTCGATGTAGATACGTTAATCCATCTCGCCATGAGGGAACACTCCAGTTTTTAACATAATGTATGAAGTCATTCAGTTATTTGTTAATTAACTTGAATGAATTGAACGTTAAGTAGAAAAGAAAGCAAACTGCTAATGAATAATTTAAGGATAATATATAGTAGGGTGAAGTAGATGTAACCGAAGGGAAAAATCAAGGATTAAGTAAGGATTTCATTCTTAAATTTTTTAGAGCAGCCATTGTAGAGATAGTAGAAGCGTGGTTCACTAATGGATTATCTGAACCAACTCAAATCGTGGCGGAACAAGTGGGGATTTTGTTAAATAGTAATTTATAGTTTTAGTATAGTTTTTCAACGAAGATTGTGAAGGATTATACTTAAGCTAACGGGGGCGAGTGCGGCCGAGCCTAGGTCGTATCATATAGCGGGTGGGATTCCCGTCGAGTAAGAACTAGCCATTCGCTCGTAGCGAGTCTTGGAGGGCTAAAGGTAACTTTAGTCTTTAAGCGTAGACAGTTAGATGGCGGGCCGAAAGCCAAATGGTTGAAGGGATTGAGCTCCATAATGTTAGTAAATCGAGAGGGCTGATGCCTTTCGCACAGCAGAAAGCTACATTTTATCCTTTGTTAATGGCAAGAAGGATGAAACCTCTCTGGAGTCAGAGACCTTGGCACGTTACACATTGAAATGATACGGCAACTCGGGAGACCCTACCGGTCTTTTCTTTTTTTTAGAAGAGTATGGTGTACAAGCGATAACAAGCAAGGAAACCAAATGCCGTTAGGGAGTAGGATAGCAGCGTAGTACCAATGAAGTTGGGTAATGCCGATGGAGGAAAGGCTAGCTACCAGTTATCACCCTTACTAGGGACACATTTACTACACGCAGAGGTAGGTATAATAAATGGAAACAAAACTACTAAGGATAGCAGAATTAGCAAAATCTGATCCTAAAATGAAATTTACATCTCTAGCACATCTTTTAAATAAGGAAGCATTAGTCAAATGTCATCTTGAACTTCCTAATAAGAGGGCAGCTGGGATTAACGGTACAACCAAAGAGCAATATGGTGAGAGTTTGGAAGAAAACATAGAGGATTTAGTATGTAGGCTTAAAAGCAAAAGTTATCGTCCTGTTCCAGTAAGGAGAATGTATATTCCAAAACTCAATTCAGACAAGAAAAGACCATTGGGAATACCTGAACATGAAGATAAAATTGTTCAAAAAGGCATAACAAAGATACTAAATACCATTTATGAAAATGATTTTCTAGATTGTTCCTTTGGATTCCATCCAAATCGCAACTGCCATGATGCTTTGAAAATACTGAACTACTATATTGAAAAGAGGACAGTAAATTATGTAGTAGATGTAGATATCAAAGGTTTCTTCGACAATGTTGACCACACATGGATGATGGAGTTCCTAAAACTGCGAATCGCCGACCCTAACCTACTAAGGATAATTGGTAGGTTTCTTAAAGGTGGATACATGGAGGAAGGTAAGCAATATAAAACAGACAATGGCACACCGCAAGGTGGAGTAATATCTCCGATATTAGCCAATGTATACCTCCATTATGTCCTCGACCTATGGTTTGAGAAAAGGGTAAGGAAACAGTGTAAGGGACAAGCATACATAGTGAGGTATGCAGATGATTGTGTGCCACGAAAACAACCAAAGTGTGCGTAAGCACACAAGGAAGTTATGCTGCACAAAAGATGAGAGTAGGCCTCTCGCAATCGCTATACAGG
>NZ_FNHN01000036.1 GCF_900103525.1 Bacillus sp. OK048 | reverse complement strand
TGTGTGCCACGAAAACAACCAAAGTGTGCGTAAGCACACAAGGAAGTTATGCTGCACAAAAGATGAGAGTAGGCCTCTCGCAATCGCTATACAGGTAGAGATTGCAAACCACCCTAAGGTGCTATAGTCAAAAGCTATGGTATTGAGCGTTAGGGAAAAGGCAGAGCAAGACTCTGTCAGGTAGATATTAAGGAGACGAAAACCATTGAACCGCTGAAGAAGTATCGAAAGCGTATAGATGTCATCAAAACCGAGGGGGAGTCGTTAACTCGGGACAAGTTCGGAGGGAACCTATTTACTGTCCGTTCGGTTACCGGTATAAAGGCGGCGTGAACTTAATATAGGCTTTTGTGTGGAACGTGGGAACCTACGACATGGATGTTAAGGGAGAGATTTCAAGTGGAAGCCCCATGAGAATCAGAGTACCAATGCCATGTATAGGGGCGGAATAACCCGTAGTAGCTATGAAACCTCCTAACGGAGGTGGAGCAAAGGGGTTATGTTATTCAGTTTTATTAACAAGTCAACCATTAAAGTGGGAGGAACTTATGAATAAGACAAAGCCGTACAATATATCTAAAAAGGCAGTTTATGAAGCCTTTCTTAGAGTAAAAGCAAATAAGGGGTCAGCAGGAATTGATGAAGAATCAATAGCAGAATTCGAACTGAATCTAGCGGATAATCTCTATAAATTATGGAATAGAATGTCTTCAGGTAGTTATTTTCCTCCTGCGGTCAAAGCTGTAGAAATACCAAAGAAGGCTGGGGGAACCAGGACATTAGGAATCCCAACAGTAACGGATAGGATTGCACAAATGGTGGTGAAATTGTATTTTGAGCCGTCAGTAGAACCCTTCTTTCATGAAGATTCTTATGGATATAGACCTAAGAAAAGTGCCATCCAAGCAATAGAGATTACTCGTAAAAGATGTTGGAGATATAATTGGGTTCTTGAGTTCGATATTAAAGGCTTATTCGATAATATTGATCATGATTTACTAATGAGAGCAGTCGAAAAGCATACACAAATTAGTTGGGTTAAGCTATACATCAAGAGATGGTTGAAGGCACCTTTTCAAATGAAAGATGGAATAAAGGAACGTACATCCGGCACACCGCAAGGTGGGGTCATAAGTCCAGTTCTAGCAAATTTATTTCTACATTACACATTTGACAAATGGATGGCTATTAATCACCCTAACAACCCATTTGCGAGATATGCGGATGACGCAGTCATCCACTGTAAGACAGAAGATGAAGCGACAAGATTGCTTGAATCTTTAAACAAGAGGATGAGCGAATGTAAACTTGAACTGCATCCAATTAAAACAAGAATTGTATACTGTAAGGATGCAGACAGAAAAGAAAACTACGAAAATACTTCGTTTGATTTTCTAGGATACACGTTTAGACCCAGGCTGTCAAAGAACAGATGGGGAAAACATTTTGTAAACTTTACACCTGCCATTAGTAACAAAGCAAAGAAATCAATTCGGCAAAAAGTGAGGGACTGGAAACTTCAGCTGAAAGCTGAAAAGGACCTTACGGACCTATCAAATATGTTTAACTCAAAGATAATTGGCTGGATAAACTTCTACGGCAAGTTCTACAAATCCGAAATGTACTCAACATTAAGGCACATCAACAAAGCCTTAATAATGTGGGCGAGAAAGAAATACAAAAGGTTAGCTCGTCACAAGAAAAGAGCAGAATATTTCTTAGGTAGAATTGCAAAACAAAATCCCAAGTTATTTAAACATTGGGAATTAGGTATTAAGCCAACGGCTGAATAATGGGAGCCGGATGAGCCGAGAGGTTCACGTCCGGTTCTAAGAGGGGCTGCTGGGGAGGTTCCAGTGGTCTACTTGCCT
>NZ_FNHN01000012.1 GCF_900103525.1 Bacillus sp. OK048 | reverse complement strand
TATGAAAGTATTGTTAGGAAGCGTGTCGAAAAATATTTTTTTGACACCCCACCAACGGGTCAAACCGTTGATAAATCAACATTTATAGAGGGAGGTTTTTATTTTGAATATAATCAATATTGCCTGGAAGGGAATTAAAACGGAATTCCGCGATATACGGACTTTGTTTTTTATGCTGGCTTTCCCGATTTTATTAATGCTCGTCCTTGGAACAGCCTTGTCCAACACGTTTACGACCAGTCTCCCAGTGGAAGATATCCATGTGTTATATAAAGATACTTCGAACAGTAAAAACTTTCAGTATTTTATAGCTGAGACCGAAAAATCAGGAATTCATTATAAGGAAGCTTCAGAAAATTTAGAGGGGAAACAAGAAGTGAAGCAAATGAAGTACGATGGATATGTGGAAGTGACTGCAGATGGTATCCAGCTTTTTTTAAATAATGGGAGCAGTATTGAAGGAAATATCCTTCAAGGAATGCTTTCCTCCTATGTGGGTCAATCCAATATTGCTGCAGAAATCATCAAAACAGCTCCTGATAAGTTAGAAAGTGCCTTCACCCGTGAACAGCTTGATGATTTTATTAAAGAAACTTCACTACTTCCTAATAAACAGCCAGGTTCGATGGATTACTATGCGATTGTGACAACGACGATGATTATTCTTTATGGGGCCATGGGGTCAAGCTCATTAATAGTGAGTGAACGGGTGAGAAAGACCGGGGATCGCCTCATTGTTTCGCCGGTAAGAAAAAGTGAAATCTTTATCGGGAAAGTGCTCGGCAGCCTCGTTGTTAATAGCGTCTGTATTATACTCGTCATTTTGTTTAGCAAGCTCTTTTTTAAAGCCAATTGGGGTGACAATCTTGGATTGGTATCTCTTGTTTTGCTGACAGAAGTTGTGTTTGCTGTGAGCATGGGAATTGGCGTTAGCTTCATTACGAAAACAAGTGCTGCTCCGAGCATTATCATCTTGTTATTTGCACAGTTATCGTCCTTTTTTGGGGGAGCATATTTTAAAATTGAGAACCCGGAAGGAATTTTTAAACTTATTACCGAACTCTCACCGCTAACCTGGATGAATAAAGCAATAACTCAAATAATTTATGCGAATGACTTTTCTGCAGCCATACCTGCGATCACGATTAATCTTACCGGATCACTGTTATTTTTACTTGTGGCCGTTATCACTTTGCAAAGACGGGAGGGGCTGTAATGAAAGACATCCTCTGGATCATTCAAAACACTCTTCAAGTAACCTTTCGAAAAAAGAAAAACATCATCATGTATCTTTGTTTACCGCTAATTGGAATTTTTATTTCCCTGCTCGTATATGCTGGTAACCATCAAACAGTTCTTCATGTAGGAATTGTGAGTTTAGACAAAAATGAAATCACATCAGATACTATCAAATTTTTAAAAGGATTAGAGAATGTGGCGATTTCCAAGATTGATGTGGAAGATGTTCAGGAAAACATTTCATCTGGCAAACTGGACAGTGTTATTACCTTTGAAAAAGGCTATTCAAAAAGTATTTTAGACGGGGACCCTAGCCATATCCAAATTACCTCTATTAAGGGTGCAGCCATAACGGGGTACGTGAAATCCTATTTGCAACAATATATCAATAATATCGCAACCATTAGTTTTGCAGCAGCAGGGAATCAACAAATCTTTGACAAGATGTACAAAGATTATCAACAATCAGATTTCAAGTTGTCCACTCAATATTTAGAAGATACAACAAAAAATAAGAATATGACCAATCAAACGATCGGCTTCCTGATTATGATCATGCTGTTGTCTGCATGTAGTATGTCTGAAATCATTCTTTTGGAAAAAGAAAACCGAACCTATTTCCGACTACTATCGACTCCAATTAATGCGAGAAAATACCTGATCTCAAATGTCATCGTAAACATGATCATCATGACCATTCAGGTATTAATCACCTTAACGATTATGAAAAACATCTTTCATATTGGCATCAACATTTCCTTTTGGGAAGCTGCTTTTGTCATGTTTTTATTCTCCTTGGTTGCTGTCGGGCTATCGTTAGTGATTATCTCTTTTTCAAACAGTCGCAGTGCAGCAAACGCATTACAAAATCTCATCATCACACCAACCGTTATGCTCTCTGGTTGCTTTTGGCCAATTGAAGTGATGCCCGCATCCTTGCAAAAAATTGCAGATTTCCTGCCGCAGCGCTGGACCTTAGATACGTTAACAAAACTCCAGGAAGGAAACGCATTTAATGGATTATATTTAAATTACATGATCTTATTCGCTTTTGCATTGGCCTTTTTCTTAATTGCCGTTTATCGATTCAGCAGGAATAATACGACCCAGAATTTTGTATGAAAAATGAGGAGCATTGAAGTCGCCCAGTGATACAGATAAAAAGCGAACAGTCTGGTGCTGTTCGCTTAATTAATTGCATATTAGTCGATAATATACAACGTTTTCATTAGATTTTGTTAAAACATATCTATGAGACCGAAAGTTAGTTCTTTTTAAATTTACTGCCTTTACTCTTAGAACGTAGCTTTGTCATCATTTCATTTATCTTTTTCTGTTCAGAAAAAGTCGTTTGTTCGTCTAATGTGATAGATGTGATTTTTTCATTTTCGATGGTGAGTTCAAAATAGGAGTTTACCTTGCTTCCTTCGGGCAGTTGCACCGTCGGAACAATAAATTCCTTTTTGATTTCATCGACTAAAATAACGGCAAATTTGTTGTCTTCGATTCTGTCTAAATAACCCTTAATCATCCTAACCTCCTACACAAGCAATTCCTTGCGATTTAATATCTGCAATTCTAGCTGGTCCAATTCCACTTATTCGTGCTATATCATCAATGGAACGAAAAGGTCGTAAGTTAATTACATCCTGCGCACGTGCTGGACCGATATGTTGGATTTCTTGTAATTGCTCGATGGATGCACTATTTATGTCAATGCAATTACCAACAATCGGTGCAGGTTCAACCTTAACCTCATCTTTTGGTGTTTTACCACTGCTAGACGGTGTAATCGTACCATCTTTTTTCGTTAAAACCTTATAGTCTTTTCCATCACTTGTTACGAGAATTGTTCCATGAACATCGGTGCCATATAGTTGAACCCCAGTATTTTTAACGAGATTTACCACTTCTTCATTGGGATGACCATAGGTATTATTCAAGCCAGCACTGTAAATGGCAACAGATGGATTCACTTCCCGCAAGAATGTTGGGTGTGTAGAAGTAGAGGAGCCATGATGGCCAAGTTTAAGGATGTCTGCCTTCATATCAATTCCACTTTGCAGCATTTTAAGTTCAGCATCCGTGGTGGCATCACCTGTTAAAATAAAGACAACCTCACCATAGGTTAGTTTTAACGAAATGGATTCTTCATTATCATGTTCGCTAATTGTTTTTGGGTAGAGGACATCCATTTTTAGTGGTCCAATTTCAAACTCGTCACCCATTCTAGGTTCATAGTAATCGACTTTTTTCGATTCGATGGCACTTAAAAGTTTTTGAAAGATTTGTGAGGGATTAGTATTCCCTGACAACCAGACTTCACCAACGTTAAAGGTATTAATTACTTTATCTAGCTGCCCAATATGATCCGCATCAGGATGTGTCCCAATCGCTATATCAATCTGTGTAACATTTTGCGACTTTAAATAATTCACCACTTCATCTCCGGTCCAATTACCTGCATCAATGAGAATAGTATAGTCCTCATTGTCCTTGGAAAATTGAAGTAGAGTCGAATCACCTTGGCCAACATCAATGAAGTGCACCTTAAGATCTGATAAGTCTGAAGGAATTACTGTGTTCTCTTCACTATTTTCAGTTTCTTCCTGTTCCGCTGGCAATGACTTGTCAGTAATCTTTTCTTGTTGCTCTGCTAAATTGGTAGGGTTAGGTTTGACCGGATCTTGTCCACAACCACTTAAGAGAAAAATAGTAATAAAGCTAAATAGCGCAAAAAGGTAACGTTTCTGCATTTAATTCCTCCTTTTCATCTATTAGCTTATCACAAATCGCTCTTTTTCAGACAATTTAGGTTTGAGGTAATAAAAATTATGATACCAATGCATTTAAGTAATCTACTCATAAAATTCGGTTAGCATCATTAAATATATATATTTATTATCTAGTAAAGTATTTTTTTCCATATAAATCCTAAAATATATATTATACAATTGTAATAATTAACTTAAATTAGGATGATGACAGTGGATTCAACGATGAAAAAAATAATAGAAGCTAGCTATTTAACAGCGGACTCAGCGGCACACTATCGAACCATTCTCCGCTATTTTTATCATCAACACGAGAGAATGAGAGATTTTATTGCACCGGAAGAATTATTGGAATATATATGTTCGATTCCAAGGTTTGCAGATTATCAAGAGGAGCAGCTTCATCAACAGTTAGCGCAGCTAGTAAAATGGAATAATTTAATTGCCAGGCAAGATATGACCAACGCTAAAACGATTGAAGAATACAAAAAGAAACGGTTTCGTTATCAATGTACACCGTACACGGTTGAAATTGAGAGAATGCTTGTTCAGCTTGAGAAGCTAGGCGATACGTTTCAAGGATCTTTGGAACGATCACAGTTTGATCGATTATCCCAGGCTTTAAACACTCTGCAAAAAGAACTTGAAAATGATTTAAACAAATCAGCGGAAGATTACATGCGGATTTGGGAGGATATATTTCGCTTTTTTCAAACTATCCGGACAAGTACAGCCGATTATATAGCTTATATTAATAGTGAACAAACCGATCAGCGCATGCAGACAGAGGCATTTCTTGTTTATAAAAATCAGTTTACGACATATTTGCGAGATTTTATCGTTTCCTTGCAAAAAACATCGCTGCAAATTCAGCATTTGTTGACAGAATTACCTCCCGAACGCTTGCAGAAATACTTTCAAAAATTAATCGAGCACCGTGGAGCAATACCCCGTCTTGAGGACGTTTCTACGTCTATCTCCGACTGGTTAATAGAATATGAAGAATATTGGTTTTCGTTGAGGCAGTGGTTTCTTGGGTCAACGAGTCAACAAAGTGAACTAGTTATCCTCCAGTGGCAGACCAATGAAATGATTCGCAGAATGACGCGATATGTACAGCGTATCGGAGAGAGGCAGCAACACTTTCGCAGTCGAAAAAAGGACTACCTCCAATTATCTAAATGGTTTACAGAATGCCTGGATAATGATGAAGCTCATAAACTATCAGCTGTTGTGTTCGGCTCGTTGACCATTCAGCATTTACAGTTGGCAGAGGCAACCACTGAGAACCTGCATGTGGACACCTGGGATGAGGCACCAACAGAATTGACCATTAAGCCGCGGACCGTTCGCTATCGGGAAAAAACGAAGCCGGGTTCCTTTAATTCGAATGAATCTAGGAAAAAAGAGCAGCGAGAGCAATATCTTAAGGAACGTGAACAAGAGATAAGGTTAATAGAAAAATATATAAACAAAGGAAAAATCACTCTCTCTTCGCTTTCCACTGTCGAACCATTTATCAGAAAAGTTTTATTAGGCTGGATTGGAAAATCTATGGCCAATAAACATCGTGTCGTTAAAACTGATTACGGATTACAAGTAAAGGTAATTCTGGATCATGAGAGACAAATCGTGTTAAAGGCAGAAGATGGAAATATTTTAATGCCAGACGCTACATTCGTTTTTGAGGAGAATAGGTGATTATATGGAGCAAACACAAGTATTCGATGAAAAGGCGATTCAAGGGATGGACATCTTGTTTCATCATTATTGGATTTTACGTGCGGAACAACCGGAATGGTATCAACTAATTCGGGAAAGAGAGAAAGTACTCCGTCGCTATATGAATGAAAAGTTCGGTTTGCGTCTAATTGTTCACCAACATTTTATCAAACTCGAAAAAATCCCAGTTGAACCAGAAGCATGGATGGGAATTCAAGATTTTCAAGAGCCAATGGACTATGCTGTTTTTTGCTGTGCCCTTTCTTTTTTAGAAGGCAAAGCAGTGGATGAACAGTTCCTTCTCTCGGAACTATGTCAGGAGATTCAGGCAGATTATCCGGGAGATTTTCCGCTTGACTGGACTCTATACACCCATCGGAAATCCTTGATTAGAGCCGTCAAAGTCTTAATGGAATTTCAGTTGATTGTGACAATCGATGGTGATATCAGTCGCTTTGATCAAAATGAAGAACAAGAAGTTTTATATGAAGCTACCACCTATAGCCGCTATTTCATGAGAACGTATTCAGATGACTTTTCAAAGTATCAACATTGGAGCGAATTATTAAAAGAAGACTGGAAAATAAATCAGGAAGACGAACGGCGGAAGAGGGTTTATCGTAAGCTTTTCTTTTCACCTGGCTTGCACCGTAGAGATCAGCAAGACCCAGATTTTCTCTATATCCGAAATTATCGCAACCGATTGGCGGAAGATATTGAAAAACATAGTGATTATAAATTGCATGTCTACAAAAATACTGCTTTTTTATCGATTGCAGAGCCGAAGCAGTATCATCAGATATTCCCAAATACAAAGGCATCCACTGATATCATCCTTCAGTTATCAAAGTATATTCACGGACAGCCAGAGCGTTTTAAGGCGAATGAGAATGGTGAAATCCTGATGACAGAGGGTGAGTTTGAACAAGTGATGGATGATTTACGTGAACAATATGGTAGTGGCTGGGCGAAGTATTTCCGAGATATGAGTACAAGTGGAACTCGAACCGAGCTGCTCCGTTCGATGAAGGATTGGATGATGGTAGAAGTGGAACCCGAGACGTCTTTAATTCGGATCAAGTCATTAGTAGGAGTCATGGCTGGAGACTATCCGAGTGATTATAAACAGGAGGAACAGTAAATGACAGAAGCAAAATGGGTGATGAACCGAGCGGGATTATTAAATTTTTGGTATTACGATGATGAAACTTTTCATTTTTCTGATGGAAAACTTCTTCTTCGGGGAACAAATGGTTCGGGGAAATCGGTGACCATGCAGAGCTTTCTACCTGTGTTATTAGATGGGAAAAAGTCTCCTGACCGACTTGATCCATTTGGTTCAAAAGCTCGGAGAATGGAAGATTACCTGCTTGGAGAAAAAGAAGTCGTCGATCGTGACGAGCGCACTGGCTATCTTTTTATGGAATATAAAAAAGCAGGAGTAGAGCGCTACATTACTACAGGAATAGGGATGCAGGCAAAAAGAAATAAAGGAATCAAATCTTGGTACTTTATCATAACCGATAACAGGAGAATTGGACATGATTTCGAACTTGCCCATTCCCAGCTCGGAGATCGGGTTCCCTTTTCTGCGAAAGAACTGGAAAACCGTATCGCTGATGGTGGTTATGTAGTTCATTCACAACGTGAATATATGGAGCTCGTTAATAAATATATTTTTGGCTTCCAATCGAATGAAGCATATGAAGACTTAATCAAGCTTTTAATCCAATTGCGTAGTCCTAAGCTATCAAAGGATTTTAAACCAACAGTCATATATGAGATTTTAGAATCAGCCTTACCTCCGTTAACAGACGATGAGTTACGACATCTATCGGATACAATCGAGAGTATGGATCAAACTCAACAGCAGCTTGAACAGTTAGAGCGTGAGTTTTCCTCTAGCAACAGATTGGTGAATCACTATCATTTGTATAATCAATATATTTTAACGGAACGGTCAGTAAAATGGCAGGAAGCTTCAAATAGGTACAATGAGGCTGCACGTGTAGTAAATGAATTAACAACCAAAAATGAAAATCTGGGTTTGGAAATAAACCAACAGATCAAACAGAAACAGCAATTTATCCAGCAAAAAGAGGTTGCTGTAGAAGAAAAAAAGCGGCTAGAAAAACATGAGGTTTGGAATCTTGAGGAGGAAAGACGTAAGAAGATAGAAAATACAAAAACATTGATCGATGAAATTGGCTCATTACAACGGAAATGGGATGTTAAAAATGGTCAATACAACACGGTTTGGCAGGAACGTGAGAAATGTCAAAATGAGATTCGAGAACATGAAAGTGGTATGGAACAAATACTTGAGGAAATGCAATATGATGCACAAGAGTCAGCCTTTTCACAGCATGAAGTAAACGTACACGATTTTGAACGGCATCGGGATGATGAGTTTGATTTTTCGATCTGGCTTCAGGAGATTGGGAGTCATGAACAACTACTTACTCAATTAAAAGAATTAGCGGATGACGAGAATCGTCTAATGGAAGAGCATACTCGACTGCAGCGGCAATCCTCTGAAAAAAAGAAACATGTAGATGAATTGCGAAAAAATCTCGATCACTTGAATGATTGGTTTACAGAAGAAAAGCAAAAGCTTGAGAACCAAGTATTTTCTTGGGTGGAGTCGCACGACAAGCTTATTTTTTCAAATGAGAGCCGTCAAGAACTTGCCCGATTGATTGAAGGTCTATATGAAGATAATCGCTATGAAAGAGTAAGAGAAAAACTATTTGCAGGGATTAACGATTATATTACAAATACTCGTACGATGAGAGAACTAACGTCAGCATTGATAGACGATAAAAAGGCAGAAATGGAGAAAGCCAAGACAGAGCTTCATTTCTGGAAAACAATGAAAATGCCAAATCCTGACCGTGCCAAAGATACAGAAGTATTCAGAGAGCAGTTGAAAGGCGATGGACAAAACTTTATCCCGTTTTATGCAGCAGTAGAATTCCAAGATCATGTCACAGAAGAACAGAAGGAACGAATCGAGGCAGCATTAAAACAAACGGGAATATTGGACAGCCTTATCACTGAGAAGTCATTTACTCCCAAACATGATCGGGTATTTAGACCGGAACCGCAACTTCTAGGATATACCTTAGCTGATTATTTACGGCCTGATTTAGAGGATGATAGTCTGATTTCAAGTAAACTCGTAGATGAAATATTACGAAGTATTCCACTTGAACAGGAAGGCACTGGTTTTCATGTGGATGTGGACGGGTCATACTCACTTGGCTGTTTAATTGGACATGCACCAAATGAGGGTCCTTCAAAATTTATAGGCCGCTCCTCCCGCGAGCGTTACCAGCAAGAAAAAATCAAGGAATGTGAAGAACTTATTGGTCAAATCCAATTAGAAATAGAGGAATTAAACGTTCAATTGCATGAATATGAGATTAATCTTCAACAGGCAGAAGAATGGAAGCAGTCGATGCCGGAAGATTCCGTATTAAGTGACGTGTTTGGTCAAATGGAGAGTACAGGGCATAAATTAGAGGCGGAGAAAAATATCCTTAACCAGCTGGATGAACAATGGAAACTTGTACATGAACAGCTTAAGGCCATTAAACTAAGGCTCCACCAAGAAGGAAGTCAGCTAAATCTCACGCTGACGAAAGATATCTTAGGGCAAGCTTTAGTGTCAGCTAAAAGTTATCTAAGATATGTCTATAGCTTTAAGGATTTGTTTCAAAAGTGCATTTTCGCTCAACAAAGAACGAAGGAATTAAGCAAACGTTTGGTGGAATTGGAAGAGGAGCTGGACGATCTTAAAGGAGAGCAAAATATCAAGGATTCACAGCGTAGAAAAGAACAAGCGGAAATAGAGTCTATTGAGCAACAGTTAAAGTTAAAAGGAATTGATGAAGTTAGACTTCGCATTCGACAGGTACAACAACAGCTTAAAGAAGTAGATGATGGTATCAATTATCTGTTAGAAACCATTCCAACAAATAAAGCGAACCAAGAAACCTGTCAAAGGGAATTAGGTACAGCCAAAATAAGCGCTGAATTCTGGTCCAATATGGTGGATGAATGGGAAAAGATGGTCAATGCTGAAATCAACCGTGGTTTTGTTGAAAGCGACGAGAGGGATCCTGCAAAAATTATCAAACAGCTTGAGCATGTACTAGGAAAGTACGAGCGTTCCAAACTAAATGAGCAGCTGACAAGGGTGTTCATTAATGAGCAGGCATACCTTACTGAATACAGGATGTTTGAATACCCAGAAGATACTGATCGTCCAGAGTGGTTTTCAAAGGACTGGGGCGATTATTATGAACCATTTATAAACGAGTGGAACCAGCTCAAAAGTCGCCGCTTGATTCTAATGGAATATAAGGGTCAACGGGTAAGTCCTTATTTTGTGTACACATCCTTAGAAAAAGAGCAGGAAGATCAAAAAGGCTGGCTAGATGAACAAGACCGAAGACTCTATGAAGATATTATTGTCAATACTGTAGGTGTCATCTTAAGAAATCGAATCAAGCGTGCTGAAAAATGGGTGAACGAGATGGACAAAATCATGGAAAGCCGTGATAACTCATCGGGATTGACTTTTTCAATTGCTTGGAAACCATTAACAGCCGAATCTGAACAAGAACTAGACACAAAAGATTTAGTCAAGCTGCTCCAGCGGAATAGTAAATTTTTAAATGAAGATGACTTAAATTCAATTACAAAGCATTTCCAATCAAGAATTGAAAAAGCGAAGGAGCTGATTCAATTACGGAATGAAGGATCAACGCTTCATCAAGTTTTAAAGGAAGTGTTAGACTATCGTAAATGGTTTACCTTTGTCCTTTCCTACAAACGCGTTAACGAACCAAAACGAGAATTGACGAATAATGCTTTCTTTAAATTTAGCGGTGGGGAAAAGGCAATGGCGATGTACATTCCACTATTTACGGCTGCCTATTCACGCTATAAGGAAGCTGGAGAAATGGCACCGTATATCATTTCACTTGATGAAGCCTTTGCTGGAGTTGATGAGAATAATATACGTGATATGTTTGAAGTGGTAGAACAGCTAGGCTTCAATTATATTATGAACTCACAAGCATTATGGGGGGATTATGACACTATATCCAGTCTAGCAATTTGTGAGTTAGTCAGACCAAAGAATGCTGATTTCGTAACGGTGATTCGCTACCAATGGGATGGGAAGCAACGTTCGTTTGTGATTGATGAACAGCCTGTTGAGGAGCTGTTTATAAATGAATGATAAAGTTCAGGTGTTTCGAGTTGAACCTGGGTTTCTAAAACTATTTCGCTTGTTTAAGGAAAAATATCGTTCACTGGGAAGAATTGGTGGTTCTGTAAGTATACGTTCTTTTGCATTCAAAGAAGTGGAGTCAATTGCAGGTTATTTAGGGCAGCCTGTTGAAGAAATTCTGGAAAAAGGTACGGTTTCATTACTTTCCTTTGAAAAAGAATTATCGAAGACTGGTTATGCTGAGTATTCACTCATCGAACTTCTAGAAAAAGTTCTAGGTGAAACCATTCTCACCAAAAGTGAGGAAATCGGAAGGGAAGAAATCAAAGAAAGAAATTTTTTCCAAGAGTTATTGGAAGCATGCCCTCAAGGAAGATGGTGGTGGGACTGGATGGAGTCAAAACCACCAGATTCACGATGGATCTGGTCTCTTTACAAGCTGGATTCAACCGAATTACAGGAAAAACTAAAAACTGTTTTTGGTGGGTTTCAAGATTTGCCCTTTCGTAACCATAAGTATGAAAAACTGCCACTCTTTGCACAAAGAACAACAGGCAACCCGCATTTTTTTGATCCTAATCAAGTAACAGGGAAATTACTCATCAATTGTATGCAGGTAGATCAACAACTAAAGGGTCTTCGTGAACCCGGGATGCCAAAAACAACAGAAGAACTAAACGAATTGCTTAGCAGCTATGGTTTGATGAGGGATGACTTATGGAGTTTTGTTTCCTGTCGCGGGTTCCTAGCAGAAGGTGAGTTGGGGCTTCACCCTGTTTGGAAGGCAGCCGCTGAGATAGGGACCGTGTTAAACGTGCCTTTTAAAGAATTGTTGAAATTAAAAAGCATTTGGCCTGAAAGTGGGGGAAAAGTTTGGGTGGTTGAAAATTCAAGTGTATGTTCAACCATAGTGGATGAGGTTCCAAGGGCACCAATAATCTGTACACATGGACAGCTGCGAACAGCTAGCTGGATGATGTTGGATTTACTAGTGGAATCGGGGTCGCAACTATTTTATTCAGGAGACCTCGATCCTGAGGGAGTTTTAATAGCCCACCGATTAAAAGAACGGTACCAAGATCGTGTTACTATTTGGAGAATGGACGTGGATTCCTATGAAAAAACGATTTCTGAAGAAGACATTTCTAGCAGATTATCAAAAATGGATCCAATAAACTCGCCAGAACTAGTTGAAGTCATAAATGTAATACGATTAAGGAAAAAAGCTGGTTATCAAGAAGGTTTAGTATCGGAACTTGTTCGTGATATAGAAAGTGAGTTTAAAACCTCATTGGTTGGTAACCGATACACTAAAAAAGAATAATTAAAATTTGGTAATTGGTGAAATGGTTAAGAAGTATTATGATCAATTACTATTTATCATCAATGAATTTTGAGGAAATGACCGAAAGTTGTTTTTGGAATAGGATTGGGTCACTCCAGAGGGTCTGCAATGACCGAAAGTTGTTTTTGGAACAGGATTGGGTCACTCCAGTGGGTCTGCAATGACCGAAAGTTGTTTTTGGACCAGGTTAGGGTCACTCCAGCGGGTCTGCAATGACCGAAAGTTGTTTTTGGACTAGGTTAGGGTCACTCCAGCGGGTCTGCAATGACCGAAATTTATTTTTAGTTCTGATTTGGGTCACTGCAGACCCAGTTGAAGCATTTCCTTTACCTGAAAATTTACAGCATTCCATATCTTCCTATATGATAGAAATGAAGCTACATAGAAGATTTTGTCTGAAGGGAGATCCGAAATAAATGTTGTATTTTGTTATTTTTTTAACCGTAATAGTAATTGCAATAATACTATTTGTTACTACTCATCCAACGTTTGGAGTTAGTCCAAGTAAATTGGATATAGAGAAATATAATCTATACACCAATTTCTCCAATGGGAAATTTAGCAATCAAAGCCCAACCAATATGCAAATGAATTTTTCAACGATCGTTTCTTTATTGAAAGATTCTATTACAGCAAAAAACGACCGTAAACCCAAGAACCCGATACCGATTTCGTTTGATTGGAACACAATCCGAAGTGATAAAGACAGTTTGACTTGGTTTGGTCATTCAACATTCTTACTGAACTTAGATAATAAAAAGATATTGATTGACCCGATGTTTGGACCATCACCTTCGCCCGTTTCTTTTATAGGGAGCAAGCGCTATAGTGAGGATCTGTTATATGTTATTAATGAGCTGCCGCAAATGGATGCGGTTTTCATAACCCATGATCATTATGATCATTTAGATTATCCATCGATTTTAAAATTAAAAGATAAAGTCGGCCATTTTTTTGTTCCCATGGGCGTAACTGGTCATTTACGCAGGTGGGGGGTACATCCAGAAAAAATAACTGAATTAAATTGGTGGGAGGAACGGAAATGGGAAGGTTTAACGATTGCAGCGGTTCCATCACAACATTTTTCAGGGAGAGGCATGTTTAATCGAGACTCTACATTGTGGGTGGGGTGGGTAATTATCGGGAAAAAATACAGGTTATATACAAGTGGTGATGGGGGTTATGGTCCTCATTTTAAAGAGATTGGAGAAAAGTACGGTCCATTCGATCTTACATTAATGGAAGGGGGGCAATATGATAAGCGATGGGCCTCAATCCATATGATGCCGGAAGAATCCGTCCAAGCTCATCTTGATGTAAAAGGTAAAAACATGATGCTGATTCATTGGGGTGCATTTACACTGGCTTATCATTCCTGGACAGACCCAATAGAACGAGCAATGCAAATGGCCAAGGAAAGAGGAGTTAACTTACTAACTCCAAAAATTGGAGAAACTGTTTTCCTAAAAGAAACCATGCCAACTTCAATACCTTGGTGGAAATAGTTTCGTCATTTTAAATTCAGCGGATGCCTGTAGCGGTAGGTTCACTCAAATTCTAGTGTCCTTCTGCGTATGGCTATCCGCCTTTTTTCTATTTGTTACGGTTTTCAATAAATTTTACAACATCACCGACTGTTTGAAGAGTCGCAGCAACTTTGTCACTAATTTCGATCGCGAATTCATCTTCAATTTCCATCGTTAGGTTCACCATATCAAGCGAATCAGCTTCGAAGTCGTCTTTAAATGATGATTCCTTTGTGACATTCTCGATTTTGACACCGAGTTGGTCTGCAATGATTGGCTTTAACTTTTCAAATGTAGTCATTGTCCATCCTCCTAAGTAGCTATAGCCATCATTATATCAATCTAATTCGGAACGTAAAAGATAAAAGAATTGCCAATATCCTGTGAATATTGGACTATATGAAAGTGGGGATAACAAAATTGGTACGATTGTCCTAATATAGCCTGCCTTCAAAGTGGATGGTCTATTTTTCAGTGAATTGGATGGTTAAAGAATCTTCAAGTTGCGTTATGATAGATTTGAATAATAATTCTATTAGTTAATAAAAATATTAATGGCATTTAATACGAGGTGCAGCATGGAAATTATGATCGGTTTGGTTATATTGATATTAATTTTTTCTATAGTTTCAACTTTATTTATTACAGGAAAGCCTGATGAAAACTACACCAGCTCAACAAAAAGAAATACTACAAACTTAACATTAATATACGCAGTAATTATTCCCTTATCTTTAGTTGCACTTGGGATCTATATTTGGTTGAAATAGTCAATAAATAGCTAAAAGACAGTCTATAATGTTATGCCCCGTAAAGTTAGATCCCAATCTAGCATTTACGGGGTGTTTTTTAGATCAGTTAGAAACAATCGTTAGCGCTTCGGCAAACCTCTTTATTCCTTTATTGATTATTTCTTGATTCTCCCTAGCGAAGGTAAAACGGACGTATCCATTTTCAGTCCCCAATGTTGTACCAGGGACATAAATGACTCCTTTTTTAATGGATTCTTCTAGTAATTGGATTTCATTAAACTCCCTTTTTATCCGGCACCACAAATGAATTCCACCATGAGGAATGTAAAATTCGATTTGATCTTCTAAAAATGCATTCAAACTTGCCACCATTTGATCTCTACGACTTTCTAATTCCTTAACTAATTTCTTCATATGAACTTCGAAATCAGCGGAATCTAAAAAATCGTTTGCAACCCATTGGGAGTAACTTGCATGTCCAAAGTCGACTTGCTGTTTAGCATCTGATAATCTTTCAATCACCGCTTTTGGCCCAATAATCCATCCTATTCTCAAACCGGAGGCAACAATTTTTGTCAAAGAGCTTATATATAAAACATTCCCATGAATGTCTAATGATTTAAGAGTTTGAATTTTTTCCTTTGAAAAAGAGGTTAAACTGTACGGATCATCCTCTACAACGGGAATCCCATATTCAGATGATAGTTCTAGTATCTTTTTTCTACGTTCTAAAGACAGTAGCGTGCCAGTGGGATTTTGAAAAATAGGATTCAAGAAAATCATCCGTATTCTATGTTTTTTATATAATTCCGTTATATCGTCCGGGTTCACTCCGTCCTTATCAGATTTTAAATAATAGGTTTTTATTCCTGTTGATTTAAATATCGGCAGATTGAAATGATAGGAAGGATTTTCGATTGCAACTGCGTCCCCAGGTTTTAACAAACATTGCACGACAAGGTGCAATGCTTGCTGTGCCCCAGATGTTATTAGTATATTAGCTGGGTTGGTTTCTATCGCTCGAAACTGGCTAACATGGTTTGTTAGGGTTTCACGCAAGATAGCGTTACCTTGTGGATGGTCATATCCCAAGGTTCCCATAAAGGATCGATTGGAGGTAATTTTTCTAAGTGAGTCCATTGGAAATAGGTCCTGGGATAACTCCCCACTAGCTAAATTTATTAGTTTATGCAATGCCATTTCTTTATGGATTCTCTGGGTTACAGGTAAATTAGGCAGAAAAGAACCGGCCTCAATGTACCTGTTCCAACTGGGAATCCGTTTCTTGGCAATGCCCCAAATATCCTTACTAACGGTTGTACCGCTGCCTCTATTTCTATCAATCAGTCCATTAGATTCCAATTCGTTGTATGCAGCGATTACGGTGCTCCTGTTTATTCCAAGTTCTTTGGCCATACTTCTTTCAGATGGCAAAGGTTTATCTGGCGGAAAACTCCCATCAGCAATCCCGTTTTCGATATAGATAGCAAGTTGTTTATAAATAGGTATTTTAGATTCTCTATCAGGTTTCCAATCCATTGCGTACATCCTTTTTTCAAATTTAAGTCTATAAATAATATTGTATACTTTTTCAAATGATAATTCATGGCAGATACCTATTAATGAGATTGTGATTAAAAGTTTTATAGTAAAATGGCAGGCGAATGATAAAGGTAGAGCGTATAGAATTGGGTTTAATGATGCCAAGGTGTGATAGTCAAATTTTAATAATAGTGTATAATATATATATATGTACCTACAAATATTATATATAAGAATGAATTTAATAAGTTGGTATAAGATATGGAGGTTTTAAAATGAAGTTTCCACATGATTTTTTATTTGGAGCAGCATCTGCTTCTTATCAAATAGAAGGTGCATGGAATGAAGATGGTAAAGGAGAAACAAATTGGGATGTCTTTTCAAAGATTCCAGGGAAAACGTATTTGGGCACAAATGGTGATTTAGCGATTGATCATTATCATTGGTACAAAGAAGATATTAAATTAATGGCCGAAATGGGACTGGAATCATACCGATTTTCGATCTCGTGGGCACGGATCTTGCCAACAGGCGACGGCGAAGTTAACGAAAAAGGTTTGGAATTTTATAATAATGTCATTAATGAATGCTTACAATATGGGATTGTTCCATTTGTAACCCTGTATCATTGGGATTTACCTCTTTCGCTTGAAGAAGATGGGGGATGGACGTATAAGCGGACAGCTGAAGCCTTTGTTAAGTATGCTGAGATTTGTTTTCGGGCATTCGGCGATCGAGTCAAGCATTGGATCACGTTTAATGAAACGGTTATGTTTACCGGACTAGGCTATTTAAAAGGAGCCCATCCGCCTGGTATTCAAAACGATGAGAAAAAATATTTTCAAGCTACGCATTACGTGTTTTATGCGCATGCAAAAGCCGTTGAAGTCTATAAGGAACTAAATTATTACGGAGAGATTGGGATTACCCATGTTTTCTTACCAGCCTATAGCGTAGATGATAAACAAGAGAATCTGGTAGCTGCCAAACATGCGAATGAGTATGAAACTTTTTGGTATTATGACCCTATTTTGAAAGGGGAATATCCGTCTTATGTAGTGGAGCAACTACTTGAGAAAGGTTGGACTCCGAGTTGGACTGATGAAGAACTGGATACGTTAAAAAGAAATGCGGCAAAAAATGATTTTATTGGACTTAATTATTACCAGCCAATTCGTGTTGAAAAAAATCATGAACCTGTTTCAACGATGGAACATTCAAGAGAAACATCGACACTATCTCCTGGAAACCCATCGTTTGATGGCTTTTATCGAACCGTAAAAATGGAGGATAAAACGTATACAAAATGGGGCTGGGAAATCTCCCCACAAGGATTTTTAGACGGCCTGCATATGTTAAAAGAGCGTTATGGTGAAATAAAAATGTATGTAACTGAAAACGGGCTTGGAGATGAAGACCCGATTATTGATGGTGAAGTGGTGGACGTCCCTCGTATTAAATACATTGAGGAACACTTAAAAGTGATCAAAACTGCCATTCAAGAAGGAATTCATTTAAAAGGGTATTATGCATGGTCGGTAATTGATTTATTAAGCTGGCTAAACGGGTATAAAAAGCAATATGGATTTATTTACGTGGATCATAAGGACAATTTAAACCGTAAGAAAAAACTGTCGTATCATTGGTATAAGCATGTCATTGAGACGCGAGGAGAAGAGCTGTAACTCAAAGCAGTTCTGGAGTGTCCGAAAAACAAAATGAAAAGCATATATGGTCACACCATTTGGAATATTGTAACGAATTGCTAGTAAATCGTATTATAGGGAGATTAGATGGTGGCTGTAAAATATAAAGAAATAGCTGATCGTTTAGAACAGGAAATTCAAGTCGGACTATTTGATAAAACAAAAAAGCTGCCGACGGAAGAAGAGCTGATAAAAAAGTTCGCAGTAAGCCGCAATACGATTCGAAAAGCTATTACTCAACTTGTCAATCGGGGCTATATCTATCAGGTGCAAGGCAGCGGCATGTTTTTACGGGAAAAATCAGTCAAGGATTATATCAATTTAGGCAGTCTTAGAGGATTAACAAAAGATTTGTCTTCAAGCTTTATTGAGACGAAAATTCTCTCATTACGAATGATTGAAGCAGATGAAGAAAAAGCAAGGCAAATGAGTTGTGAAGCAGGAGCAAAACTTTATTATGTTAAACGGCTTCGTATTGTTGATCAAGAGTCCTTTTCCATTGAAATAAGTTATTTTAAAAAGGACATTGTTCCTTATTTAAATGAAGAAATTGCAATAAGTTCAATTTATAGTTACCTGATTAACGACTTAAAATTAAACATTGGGTTTGCTGACAAAGTCATTAACTGTGAAAAAATCGATGAAGCAACTGCGAGCTTGCTGCAAATAAATCCGCAAGATCCCGCATTGATTATCGAAAACACAGTATGCTTAACAAACGGAACCATCTTTGAATGGTCTAAATCCATTTTTCATTATCAAAAAGCAAAAATCTTAAATCGAATAAATTTTAAATAAATCTAAGGGGCGATACTTTGCAGGTATCGCTCCTATTTTGCTCTGAATGATAACCCACTTGTTTCCAAAGCAGACCTAAGTTTTGGTAACGAAGCCGGCCCCATACCGTGAAATTGCAAAATTTCCTTTTCACTAAAGGTAGATAGTTGTTCCACAGTAGTGATCCCATTGTGCTCCAATGCACGTCTAGCGGGGGCGGATAGCTGCGAAAGAAATCCGCTTTCAGGCTTTCGTTCTTGCTCACAAGTCGGGCAGGTTGGACAGTCGCTACTTTTGTAGTATTTGTGTCCCTCGGTACAGGTACGTAAACTTTTATTTGAAGATGTCATATAAATGTCTCCTTTACTTCTCCGATCGATATCTCTATTATAACGGAGATTCCATCCATATAAAATAACGCAATTCAATAGATTATGGTATTGCCTTTATTTTTTAAAAAATATCAAGTATTACTATTTTTTTGTCTGAACAGTATAATCATGAATGGGAGATGAGACAAATGAATAAAAAAGACATTGCCAATATCCGAAAACAATTTAAATTAGACAATCATCTTATGAATATTCGAGAAATCTTTAATGTTTATGTAAAGAAAGAATCTGGTGAGATTTATCATCAAGTTAGTCAACCATTTCAAATGTTAGAACAGGAACCCCAAGAACTGTTTTTGGCTAATTTTAAAAAAGTTTTATCAGGTGCTCTTGATGCTAAACTATTTGAACTGAAATTCCAACGTGATGTTGAGGACAGTGCACAAAGTATTCTCTTTGAAGGTTTACAAGCAGATTCAATGGATGATTGGAATGAATCCATGCTGGAAATCGTTGCGAAAATGTTTGCAAATACTGTGTATGAATTTGATACAGTAGTAACATTTATCAGGTGCGAATATCGAAAAGTTACTAAGAAACGTAATGCCGAATCTGAACAAGGCGGAGATGATGAGGTTTATTCCAATGAGTTTATCCTTTGCAGTCTCAATAAAATCGATCAACCAAAAAGAGCCTTGCTGTTTGATTATATCGAAAAAGAATTCAAATCGTATAATGTCGTGGATCCAATCATCAATTTAGAATCACCATTGTCAGGGTTTCTGTTCCCTGCTTTTAATGATAATGCTGCTGATGTGAACCATATTCTCTATTATACTGGAAAAGTAAATCAGCCGGATTTCACCTTTATCGGAGATATTCTCAATTGTGAAGACATTATTACTGCCCAGGAAGATAAGGATGGCTTCGAGCTTATTTTAAAGGAAGTAATAGGGGACGAGGTTGATTCTAGGGTCATATCGAATGTTTATGAGGAAATTGATAAAGTGGTCCAGGAGTATGAAGCAAGTGAAGAAAAAGAAGAAAATGAAGCCCCTAAGTTGGATTTTCGAGACATAGAGCGCATTTTAACCGTAAGTGGGGTTGAAGATGTCGATACTGCCAAAGTGGAACATGCCTTCAAAAGTATCATTGCTGACGAAACCCATGAATTTAAAGCAAGCAATTTAGTTCCTAAATCAATAAAAATTAGCACGAGGCTGGCAGATGTTACCATCAATCCGAAAGACTTGAAAAATGTAAAATATATCACCTATGAAGGAAAAAGATGTCTATTGTTAGAAGTGGATGAAGAAGTGGTCGTGGAAGGATTTCGATTGGAAGCAAATACACTCTAGAATATATGAGGCAGTTGATTCATTCACTATCCGAGAGTGAATTCCGAATTAACTCTTAATAAAACCGACCTTTTTCAAAAATAGAAAGGTCGGTTTTTAGTTTGATGTTTCTTAGAAGTGTTTAATTGATTAGCCGTGATGTTCTTCAGCAGCCATGGCCGCTGCTTTAGTTTTATGAACAGTCCCAAAAGGATGATTAGGTGGTGCATAAATCGAATAAAGTTTAAGTGGTTTATTTCCAGTATTGATCACATTATGCCATGTTCCAGCAGGGACCATAATCGCATAATCATCAGTAACTCTTTTCTCAAAATCTAAATGGTCTTTTCTAGGCCCCATTCGAACGATCCCTTGCCCATCTTCGACGCGCAAGAACTGATCCACAAACGGATGAACTTCTAACCCGATGTCTTCTCCCACATTAATACTCATCAAAGTAACCTGTAAATGATTTCCAGTCCATATGGCTGTTCGATAATTCTTGTTTTGCTTGGTTGCCTTGTTAATATTCACAACGTATGGCTTCTTTCCGTAATCATGTAATACATTTCGGTTATCATTGGATGAGTGGACATAACCAAATTGGTTAGAATGACCCTTCTCATGAGGTGATGTCCAGTAAACAGGCTGACTTATATAGGGATCTATGGGTGCTACGGGATAATACGGATGTGGGTATCGATACATATTAGGATCATAGTACATTTTTCTCATTCCTTTCATAAATACATAAAATTATCCTATGCACAACGGACAACAGCGGTGACAAACAGCGGTGACAGGCACCATTTATGCAAAAAATGAAGATTATGCATCGTTATTTGCATAATTTTTTTACGAATTTATTCCATTATGGTTTTGGTTTTGTTAAATTAAAAGATAGGAAAAAAGTATGAAATGAGGAAAATAATTTGAGTGCAATGATGAAGCAAAAATCCAATAAGCTGAAAATGGTTTTACGAGCATTATTGGTTATTATTGGGGCCTTTATTACAGCGTATGGACTAGATTCTGTATTAATCCCCAACAACGTATCAGATGGTGGTGTGACAGGTCTGAGTATCGTTGGTTCAAAATTAATTGGTTTACCATTAGGACTGTTAATAGCAGTACTGAATATTCCATTTGTCTTTTTGGGGTATAAACAGATTGGTACAAGCTTTGCGATTTATTCGATTATTGGTATTGCGTCCTTATCAATCGGAACAACTGTTATGCACCATGTACCAACCATTATTCAAGGTGATACATTATTAATAACTGTTGTTGGCGGTATCATCATCGGTTTTGGAATGGGATTAGCATTACGAAATGGCGGCGCGTTAGATGGAATTGATATGTTAGCCGTTCTTCTTTCTCGCAAATTACCTTTTGGAACAAGTGATCTGATTCTTTTCTTAAATATGTTTGTTTTTATTGTGGTTTCAACTGTCTTCGGACTCCAAGGAGCCATTCTATCGGCAATCGCTTATTATATTGCTTCTAAGGTCATTCATATCGTGGAAGAAGGTTTAAGTGGTTCTAAAACCTTTAAGATCATTACAAATCAACCTGAATTAATGGTCGAGAGGATTCGTGAGCAGCTAGGACGTGGGGCAACGTATAAGCTGGTTGAAGGCGGTTATTCAAATCAAACGTTCAAAGAAATCAATTGTGTGGTTAACCGTTTAGAAGAAAGTAAAATGAAAGAAATCATTAACGAAATTGACACAAATTCCTTTGTTATCGTATATGACGTAGCAGAAGTTAAGGGTGGTACATTCAAAAAGCATGATATTCATTAAAGTAAAATATAATGAACCGCAATTTGCGGTTTTTTTTTGTTTGCAAAAATATAAAGGTATGAATGTCAGATAGGTAACCTTCTTACACCACAAAAAAACCCATTTCTATCTACAATCCTCCAATTTCCATTCCTAAAAATGAGTGATAGTATCAAGTAATGACAAAAGGGGTGGAACGTAATGTTTCTTAGGGGATTGAAGACGGAAGATGAAGCCGTCGTTCAAAGATCTATTAGTCCAGGTTTACTGGCTTTGTACGTTGACACGTTAGTCATGGCCATCGGTTTTTATATGCTAGTTCCCATTTTAAGTGTATATTTTATTAATCATTTAGGCATGAGTACTGCTCTTTCTGGATCGATTATTGCAGTCAGTGGTATAGCCCAAAATGGATTTCGTTTTTTTTGTGGGATAGCCGCCGATCGGATTGGATATAAGAAAGCCATTTTAATCGGAGTCGGGATTCGCATTGTTGGCTTCACCTTATATGGAATTGTTGATCATCCAGCAGGTTTTGCAATTGCTGCATTTATTTCCGGTTTGGGTGGTGCGCTCTTCCATCCGGCAAGCTTTGGCGCCTATGCCAAAAACGTAAGTGAAGCTATGAAAACAAAGATCTTTAGTATTCGTGAGACTCTCAGTAATGTTGGCTTTATTTTAGGTCCCGTTATTGGAATGTTTCTTCTTCAGTTCGATTTTTCTCTGGTGTGTTTTTCATCCGCATTTATGTTTGTGCTGGCATTGCTACTATCTTGGTTTCTACTGCCCGAAATGGCTGGTAAAACGACAGAAAAAGAGAAAATTATCCCAATCGCCAAAAAAATAGTAAGAGATAGGAATTTTCTACTATTTTGCATGCTGATTATCGGTGTTTGGGCATTAAACGTTCAGCTGTATCTTTCCGTACCCGTAAGAATGAAAGTGTTACACGAAAATGTTGAAAATATAGCCTTTCTATATATGGCTGGAGCCATATTTATGGTTCTGTTGCAAATTCCATTGTTACAAATTTTATCGAAGAGAGTTCATCAACTAAAAATTATGGCTGTAGGAACATTCCTGCTAGGAATAAGTTTGTTGATATTTGGCTTCACAACGGGACTTTGGTCGATGTTAGGGGCGGTGCTAATTTTCACCCTTGGACAAATGTTAGTTGTACCTACAATGAATCACTTAATTTCAAATTTCTCTGATTCACAATCCTTTGCAACCTATTTTGGATTTACCGGCTGGAGTTTTGCTCTCGGCGGCTTCTTGGGTAATACAGGAGGAGGATATCTTCATGATCTTACATTTCAAAGTCACTATTCTTTCGTACCATGGATGACGATGTTTCTATTCGGATGTTTCATTTCCATTATTTTTTATAGGAATGGATCTAAAACCTAAAAAAAACACATAGCTAGCTAAAATGTCTCCAAAGTACTAATTGGTTTGTAATGTTAAACTGCAATCAATAGGAAAATAAAAAACTCAAGTTAGAAGTCTTAAAATTTAGAAAACGATTATTAAGGAGGTCAAAGTGCGAAGTACAATGTAAACAAAGAGATTAGGAGGGAAAACTAGATGAAAAGTACGGTCGTCCAAAATTTAAGTACAGAACCAAACATTACGATAAAAAAGGAATCTCATTTTCGTCAAGCACTTGGAAGACTTAACAAATATAAAGCGCTTTATTTCATATCATTACCAGGAATCCTATATTTTCTAGTCTTTAAATATACACCGCTAATGGGATCGATTATAGCTTTCAAGGATTACAATATTTTTGTAGGTATATGGGACAGCACTTGGGTTGGTCTCAAACATTTTCAGGCTCTTTTTGAGAATCCAGATTCTATTCGTGTATTAAAAAACACGCTGCTCCTAAGCTTTTATGATATATTAATTTTTCCTGCACCTTTGATTTTAGCATTGTTATTGAATGAATTAAGGTTAGTACTTTATAAAAGGTTAATTCAAACGATTGTCTATATGCCGCATTTTCTTTCTTGGGTAATTATTAGCGGCTTGTTTATTGGAATTCTTTCTCCGACTACTGGTATTTTAAATAAATTTATTGAATGGTTAGGACATGAGCCGATTTATTTTATGGGTTCTGAAGATTTTATCCGTCCGATACTGGTGCTCACTTATTTATGGCAAAGTGTGGGCTGGGGAACGATTATTTACTTAGCAGCACTTGCAGGCGTCAACCCGGAACTCTATGAAGCTGCAAAAGTAGACGGGGCCAATAGACTTCAGCAAATTTGGAATGTAACAGTTCCAGCAATTCTTCCAACGTTCAGTATTTTATTCCTGCTCCATATTGGACATTTTCTTGATTTCGGTTTTGAAAGGGTTTACGTATTCCTCAATCCGTTGAACCAGGCAAATGGAGATATTCTTGATACTTATATATACGATGTAGGTCTACGGAATGCCCAGTACAGTTTTACGACTGCAATAGGACTATTAAAATCAGTTGTCGGACTCGTACTCTTGGTAGTGGCAAATTTTGTCAGTAAGAAAGTATCAGGGAACAGTTTATATTAGGAGGGGAAAAGATGAAATATAGTACAAGCATAAAATCGAAAATATTTGATGTCGGAAATATGTTATTTTTAGCGTTTCTCTCACTAACGATGTTACTTCCATTAATATCCGTATTTGCTAAATCATTCAGTAATTCGAATGCCATTGCGAAAGGAGAGGTCTTCTTTTGGCCGGTAGATTTTACTTTAATCAACTATGAATATGTGTTTCACGATGCGTCCATTTGGAGGGCATTTCTGGTTTCAGTGATTATTACAGTAGGCGGGACATTTATTAACTTATTAGCGACAACATCCCTTGCTTATCCACTGTCAAGACCGGAATATAAAGGGAAAAAAGTCATTTTATTCATGGTATTATTCACAATGATTTTTTCCGCACCGTTAATACCCTCGTATTTAGTTGTTAAAAGCTTTGGAATGATTGATACGCTCTGGGCATTAATTATTCCAAGTATGATTAGTGCATTCAATTTCTTTGTAATGAGATCGTTCTTCTTAAATATACCAAGCACATTAATCGATGCAGCACGAATAGACGGTCTGGGGGAGCTGGGTATCTTACTCCGCATCGTATTACCACTATCAAAACCTGTTTTAGCAACAATTGGTATTTTTTATGGTGTGAGCCACTGGAATAGCTATCAAACTGCTTTGTATTACTTAAATGATCCAAAATTGTATCCGTTGCAGGTAAAATTAAGACAAATGTTAGTCAATGATGAAATGTCTGTTGAAGCCAATTCTGTGTACTCTACCATTGCATTAAATTCACCAGAAGGTATTCAAATGGCTACAGTAGTAGTTGCAACACTGCCAATCTTATTGTTGTATCCATTTTTACAGAAGCATTTTGTAAAAGGAACCATGATTGGGTCAATTAAAGAGTAATTATAAAAAAATCCCAAGTAGACTAAAAGAAAGTCCATTGTTGATAGATTCATTGAAAGAATATAATCAATTCAAGCAAATGAAAACGCTTGCTTTCTAAAAAATAAAGGGGGTAGAATTAATGAAAGATTTCAAACAAGCCTTACAGATTTTGGCAGTTGCACTTTTTTCGCTTATTTTACTAGTAGGTTGCCAAAGTAAGCCAACATCTGAAAAAACAGATGAAAAAAAAGAAACAGAAGAGGAATCAAAGGAACCATTGAAATTCTCGATCTCCATGCGTACACTGGCTTTTACTCATGTAGAAAATTCTCCTAATATTAATGAGGATGAGTATGTAAAAGAGTTGGAAAAGTTAACGAACACAGATTTAGATATTCGTCTTATGCCGCATAATGAATACTCGACAAAAATGGACTTAATGTTTGCTTCAGGAGATATTCCAGATGTTGTCCAGACATCTGCTGGTTTTGGGGAAGGAAGCGGACAATCTTTACAACAGGCTGTTGAAGCAGGTGTGTTTTTGCCACTTGACGATTTAATTGAAAAGTATGGATCAAATTTGAAAAAGTATATTCCGGAGGAAGCTTGGAAGAAACAAAGATATAAGGATGGTAAGATTTATTCAATTCCAGAGTACCTATCTAATCCTTCACGGAGAGCCACATATGTCCGTAAAGACTTACTCGATAAAGCCGGTTTGGAAGTACCAAAAACCGTTGAAGAAACGTTAAATGTATTACGTGAATTTAAGAAAATGGGTGTAGCACAGCCATTTGGCGGACGTACAGATTTCAAGTATGCAGATACTTTCTTTGGAGCATACGATGTTTTGCCTTACAGTAGCATGTGGGAACTAGATAAAGATGGAAAACCTGTACCGAAGTTCTTTGATTCAAAAAATATGGAGGAAGCCCTTAAAACATATAAGACCATGTATGATGAAGGGTTGCTGCATAAAGAATTTTTAACAATCGATTCAAAGCAGTATAAAAATGACGCGATCACTGGCAACATTGGAATGTGGTCCATGAATGCCAATGAATTATTACAATGGGAGCAGCAGCTAAAGGAAAATGTACCTGATGCTGAAATTGCGATTATTCCATCTCCTGTAGGACCAGACGGCAAAGGTGGATATTACCTTTATGGTGATGTAACGCGTGCTTATGCCATCAATAAAGAAACAAAAAATCCAGAACGGATTATTAAATTCTTTGACTGGATGCTATCTGAAGAAGCAGCAAAGTACTTCACATATGGAATTGAAGGAAAAGACTTCACGATGGATAGTGGAAAAGTAAACTACAAGACTCCTGAAACTGTTGATGAAGTGAATATTGAACGTTACCGAACCGCTTTCCTTTGGATGGTCCAGGATACCACTTATATTAAGGGGTTACTAGAAATGACACCTGAAGGTCAGGAACTGATTAAGGTGTACGATGACATTCTTGCAAAAGAAGGCCGGGATGGGATAAATTTTGATCCTCCATTGAAGGCTTTGGATACACTGCCTGATCTTCAGCCAAGTTCGGATACTCCGCCAAAAGTGTTGATGGGACATATGGCTAAGATGATCACTGGCGCTGAACCAATCAGCGATTGGCCAAAGGTAGTTGAGGAATGGAAAACAAGAGGCGGTGCTAAGGCATTAGAAGAAGCTGCTGAAAGATATAAAAACAAAGAATTTACAGAATCAAGAAGAAAATAACCATGTTAGGCTGTCCTAAAATTTACTTTAGGATAGCCTTCTTCCATTTGGCCGTGTCATACAGCCTAACCTATCGACGTTTTATTTAGTTTTCCGAAATAATTCTACTTTTTCCTACAGAATTCATTGTATAATAATTAATAGTTCTAAAATTCAAAAAAATGGGGTTGTTACGATTGAAAATATTAATTATTGAAGATGAATTCATGATTCGAAAAAAATTACGCCATCTCTTAGAACATTTAGAAATTGAAGGAATGTGCATAGACGAAATTCAAGAAGCCGAAGATGGAATTGATGCAGATCAACTCTTACAGGATCTAGCATTCGACATTGTCTTTACGGATATTAATATGCCAGAAATGGATGGTTTATCCTTGCTGGAGAAATCAGCCCACTATCACCCTGCTGCACAGTGGGTTATCATATCCGGCCATGATTCGTTCCAGTATGCACAGCAGGCGATTTATCATGGTGCAAAAGACTATCTTTTGAAACCGATTACAAGGAATAAATTAAATGAAACGATGCAGCGTTTAGTAGAAAACATTAAAAAAGAGCGGAATAATTTCATTGAAATCGATGAGATAGACGAGATGTTAGCAAACCTGGAATCAGCCATTTGGGTCTTAGATGGTGATCTTGTGAAAGAAATCATGAGGACGTGGGGAGATAAAGTAGAGAAAAAACATTTAAAGCTATCATACTATCAAAGTGTAATGAACCATTTATTAAAAACCTTAGTGGATCGGATTAACCAAAAAGGAAGCATCAGCCTTGATGTTACATATCATTTGAAGGGAGAGCAAATCATTCATATTACTACCCAATTTGTGGAAAATTGTTTACAGGTGATTGATATGGCAAAAGTCCAAAGGAAAGGAAAGTTTGTAGATCCGATTGAGGTAGCCAAGGAATATATGAAGAAAAATGTCTGCGCCAAAGTAAACCTAGAGGATGTCGCTCAAATATTAGGTCTCAACAGTAGTTATTTTAGTCAATTATTTAAAAGGGAAACAGGACAGACATTTGTCGATTATCGTATTCATTTAAGAATGGAAGCAGCAAAACAGCTACTTGAGCGTAGTAATATGCGGATTATTGATATTTCTAGTGAAATTGGATATGATGACGCACCGCATTTCACCAAAACATTTAAGAAATATACTGGCACCTCGCCGAAAGAATATCGACAGACATTAGGGATCAAAGCATGAAGAAATGGCTCCACAGTATGAACCTTTTTCAAAGATTGATGCTATACTTTGCCATTGTTATGATTCTACCTTTGATTATTGTGGCAAGTATCATTTACATACAAGCATCTAATAGTCTTGAGAAACAAACGGAAAACTATCTTGAACAAGTTGTCACAGCAGTATCTTTTCAAACCGATCGTTTTGTAAAGAATTATGAGTTAGTAACCCTGCCGCTTGTTTCCAACCCAAACGTAAAGCATTTCCTTGATTTGGAAGAAACGAATGTGACGGTGCAAGAACATGTCCGCTATCAATATTACGAGGAACTATGGACCATGATGGATACGATCATCATGCAGAAGCCTGAAATTAAGAGAATGTACATAATGGGTGATAATGGGAGACATATTGACTTACGGGATAAGGGAAGTTCTTTTTCCGAAGAAAAATATAACCATTTAAAAAAGATCACCCCGGACAGCGGAAAAATGATCATTTTTCCGTCGAATCAAAACGGTAGTATTACCCTAACGATTGCACGAAAAATCAGAGGGATGAAGTCGTTTACACCAAATGGAATCTTGATGATTGAAATTAATTCTTCCGAGTTAGGAGAATTGTGGAAAGAGGCTAACTTAGGTAATGAAGGGTTTTTTATGATTTCGGATCAGGATGGAAAAGTCATTTTTCATCCTGACTCAAAATTTATTGGTAATACCTTAAAAGATGTGGGTAGAAAAAATATTGTTCAATTTAACCAGGGTACTTTTTTTGATCAATGGAACAATGAATCCACATTTTTTCATTTTTTAACTTCCGATTATACGGGATGGAAACTGATTGCAGCCGTGCCTGAGTCACAGCTGTTGGCTCCCATTTCCGGTGTCCGATTGACGGGTATTATATCGGGCATTGTTGTCACCATCATTGCCCTTATATTATCCCTAAATTTTATTATGCAGATCATGAAGCCAATCAGGTTGTTAGAACGAGCAATGAAAACAGTGGAGCATGGTACATGGAAAAAGGTACCGAACCTTTCAAGAAACGATGAAATAAGTAGTCTACTTAGGAGCTATAACAACATGGTGGACAGGCTCTCCACGCTGGTTGATCAGGTCTATAAGGCGGAGTTAAAGAATAATCAGGTCAAGATTGAATTGCAGGAAAGAGAGCTTGAAAAACAACAGTTAGAGATCCAGGCACTACAATCACAAATTAATCCACACTTTTTGTACAACACCCTTGAAACAATGAACGCGTATGGCGTTATTAATGGAGTGGATGAAATTTCAGAAATGTCAGAGGCCTTAGCAAATATGTTCCGTTATTCTGTCCGGAATTTTGAATTGGTGACATTAGCGGATGAAATTGAACATGTTAAAAGCTATCTTACCATTCACGACCACAGAGTAAAAAAACCTATTAAACTGGTATTAGAAATCGATCCTACTTTATATCATGCCTCCATAGCAAAGCTCAGTCTTCAGCCACTTGTTGAGAATGCGATTCAACATGGCTATCGGAAAGGAATGCCGGAAATTGTGATAACGATTCGAGCAACCGAACTTGGTTCTAGTCTTCATGTCTCTGTCATCGACAATGGCAGGGGAATGACAAATGAAAAATTAATAGAAATTCAGGAGGCTATGTCGCCTGATAGAAAAAACAGGCCGGAACTCAGAAGCGATCTCGGGATTGGCGTCACCAATGTAAATAGACGGATTCAACTCCTTTTCGGCGATCAATATGGATTGGAACTAAGTAGTAAGGTAAATGAAGGGACTGTGGTTTCAATAGTTTTACCAAACCACCCTCCACAAAGTAAAACAGGAAAAACATGAAAGTCTAAAAAAAAGCCAACAAGGTCTAAAATTAGTCCGAAGAACTGTAGCATGGCAATTGATAAGATGGAAGTAATCAAATTGATTTTTGGTTTTTAATCATAATAAGGGGGTAATGATATGAGTTTCGATCTTAGCGGAAAAGTTGCACTAGTTACAGGAGCAGGCGGCGGTATTGGCCAGGCGATTGCGATTGATTTAGCAGCAATTGGGGCAAAGGTAGCCGTGAATTATTTAAGTAATCGAGAAGGTGCAGAAGAGACCATCCGAATGATAAAAGAGCAGGGCGGAGAAGCAATCATGTTTCAAGCCGATGTAACGGACATCGATCAGATTGAAGCACTTGCAGCCGAAGTGCAGGAAAAGCTAGGAACAATTGATATTCTGGTAAATAATGCAGGTCATTTGGTCGAGAGAAGAAAGATTGAAGATATGACAATGGATTTATGGCGCAAGATCATCGATGTGAATCTAACATCGGCTGCTTTTATGAGCAAAGCGGTTATTCCTGGCATGAAAGAAAAAGGAAGCGGTACCATTATCAATCTAAGCTCGGTCGCTGCACATGATGGAGGCGGACCCGGTGCAGTGCCATACGCAACGACAAAAGGAGCGATTATTACCTTCACAAAAGGTCTGGCAAAGGAGCTAGCACCATCAGGAATACGAGTTAATTCACTTTCACCTGGTTTTGTGGATCAAACAAAATTCCATGCTACATTCAATACGGAAGAAGGTCGAAAGGCAACCGTTGCAAAAATTCCATTGGGCCGAGGAGGCGTTCCAAAGGATATCAGTGGGGCGGTTCTATATCTAACATCTCCATATGCTTCTTTTATTACAGGAGAGACGATTGAAATCAATGGCGGCATGTTCATGAAATAATTGAAATAAAATGCCTAAAATAGAGTGGGAGGAATATAGATGCAATCAATCTATCAACCGGAAAGCGGAATCTTAGATGTAAAATATTCTCCAGATGAACAAACGATCCTAATTGAGAACCCGCCTCGGTTTACATGGATGCCGGTTCAATTAGAAAATGATCTATATAGTATGCAAATTTCACAAAATAAAGAGTTTACACCAGAGCTGACGAAAACGATTGAACACATTCCGTTTAACTTTTATACACCAAACAGCCCGCTAAAACCAGGCACTTACTATTGGCGATATTCCTTAGTAGGCTCCACAGATTGGAGTGAAGCACGGAAATTTGATGTTCCTGAAAATCTACCTAATACTCCTCTTCCTAGCAGAGAGGAGCGGTACAAAGAAGTGAATCTTGCACACCCGCGGTTGTGGTTATCACCTGACCAGGTTGAGCAATTTAAAGTGAAAATAAAAGAAAATCCACAGCACTGTAATTGGAGTACCTTTTACGAAAAGTCAGTTACACCCTGGCTGAAACGAGAATTAATGCCTGAACCAAGCCCTTATCCAGAAAATAAGCGGGTAATCAAGCTATGGAGACAAATGTACATGGATTGCCAGGAAACACTTTATGCCATCCGTCATTTGACTGTTGCAGGTGTCTTACTTGATGATGAAAAGATTCTAAAGCGGGCAAAAGAATGGCTTTTACATGTGGCCAATTGGGACACAGAGGGAACAACTTCAAGAGATTACAATGATGAGTCTGCCTTCCGGATTGTGACTGCACTGGCTTGGGGGTATGATTGGCTATTCCATCACTTATCTTCCGAAGAAAAAGGTCTCGTTCGTCACAGTTTACGAAGAAGAACTGAACAAGTGGCTGATCATGTTATGAAACGGTCCAAGATTCATCAGGTTCCATATGACAGTCATGCTGTACGTTCATTGTCTTCTGTTCTCATTCCTTGCTCGATTGCCTTACTGGATGATACTCCGGAGGCACAGGAATGGCTCGATTACACGCTTGAATATTACGCAGGTCTTTACACACCATGGGGAGGTAAAGACGGCGGCTGGGCTGAAGGTGGAATGTATTGGACAACTGGGATGGCGTACTTGATAGATGCGTTAAATCTGGTGAAAAATTATCTGAATCTAGATTTCTATCATCGGCCGTTTTTCCAAAGTACAGGTGACTTCCCTCTATATTGTTATAGTCAGGATACACGCCGCGCAAGTTTTGGAGATCAATCCAATCTTGGCGAACGCCCTGGATTGAAGACCGCATTTAATATCCGCCAGTTTGCAGGAGTCACCGGTAATGGCTGGTATCAATGGTATTACGAGCAGGTAAAAGCATGGGATACAGAAGCTGATCAAAAGTTTTTCAATTATGGCTGGTGGGATTTCCCGTTCGATGACATGCTTTACCTTCATGATTTTCCTGAAGTAGAAGCCATTCCCCCTGCAGAAGCTGAGCCGGTCAAGTGGTTTAAGGATATCGGCTGGGTGGCTTTTCACGATAAGATGAACCAACCCGAGGAACACATTATGCTGTTGACAAAGAGCAGTTCATACGGGTCATTGAGTCATAGTCATGGAGATCAGAATAGTTTTCTCCTTCATGCTTTTGGTGAGCCGCTGGTGGTCAGGTCTGGCCATTATGTAGGCTTTAATAGTACCATGCATAAAAAGTGGAGAAGGCAGACTATCTCTCACAATTCCCTCTTAATCGATGGTGTTGGTCAATATGCGGATGGAAATAAAATCCTTAATAAGCAGGCAAATGGTGCTGTACTAGAAGTGATATCAAAAGATGAATATAGTTATGTACGAGAGGATGCCACAAACGCTTACAAACATACTGTTCCTTATTTAAATAAATTTGTAAGAGAAATCTATTTTGTTAATCAATCGTATTTTGTTATTGTCGATTCCGTCGACTTGGACCAGCCAGGAAGAGTTAATTGGCTTCTGCATTCCTTACATGAAATGGATATCAATGACCAAGTGTTTAAGATTGCAGGGGACAAGGCAGATCTCGAAGGAAGATTTATTTACAGTTCTTCAGGAGATTTGAATTTGGACCAAAATAATGAGTACAAGGATGTCGATCCTTCTGAAGTGGAAGGATTACCAAGAGAATGGCATCTTCAGGCCACAACGAAAAAAGCAAAAGGTCATCGAATTGTGACACTGTTGACTCCTAACCGTAAAGGAGAAAAGAAATACGTTTCGTATTTTATGGATGACCAGGATCATGGAGTACATTTATACTTAACGGAGAATGGAAAAACATTCCGAGTAGAAGTAGCAAAAGCATATTAAGATCGGGAGGTATAGAGATGAGTAATCAACTCACATGGGAAGCGGCAGAACCAGGTGTAAAAAGAAAGATTTTTCCTCCAGGGGATTCGATCATGATGATGGAGGTTCATTTTGAAGAAGGGGCCGTGGGTTATGAACATAGCCATCCCCACGAGCAGTTTACCTACTGTTTAAGAGGAAAATTTGAATTTACCATCGAAGGTGATACCACCATTATCGGACCTGGAGAAACGATCTTTATTCCGGGTGGGGCAAAGCATGGGGCGAGGGCATTAGAAGCCGGTGCCATTATTGACACGTTCACCCCGTTAAGAAATGATTTGCTAAAGCAGTGAAGAAGTGCCAGGTGCCGTCCGAATTTGGATGGTGCCTGGCACTTTATCGTCTTGATAGTGGTTGAATGATTTTATGAAGAAAAAGACAACATATACTAGAACTGTTGTAAATAAGTTCCTTTACAAAGCTAATATACGTAATTATCTTCCACTAAAATCTTCAAACAAGGAGAAAAAAATGACAGTAGTTACTACTTCAAGTGAGGCTATAACCGAAAAAAAAGAAACCTTTATGAATAAACTTTTAGGAGCTATCAGTGGGAGTTTTGCACCTATTTTGGGGGTACTGGCTGGCTCTGGATTAATTTCAGCCTTGCTTACAATATTAACAACCTTTGGATGGCTTTCGAATGAAAGCGGCACCTATGCCATTCTTTCTGCAGCGGGACATGCTATTTTTTATTTCTTTCCCGTTTTTCTGGGGATTACTTTGGCGAATAAACTAGGTGCTAATGGATTTGTCGGAGGAAGCATTGGTGCGGCACTTTTGGAACCGCATTATGTAGATTTAGTAACCTCAAAGGCACAAGATGTAACGTTCTTAGGGGTTCCGATTATTTTAGCGAATTATTCTTCGACTGTTTTTCCAATCTTAATAGCTGTTGCTATTTATTCAATACTAGATAGGTCTTTGAAAAAAGTAATCTATAAAGACTTACAAATGTTTATTAATCCCCTTATTTCGTTAGTGGTGATTGTTCCACTGACCATATTAATCTTTGGCCCCTTTGGTACATATGTTGGCGAAGGCTTATCCGTGGTGATCCAATTTTTAAGTGCGAAAAGTGGAATTCTGACAGGGGCAGTCATGGGTTCCGCCTGGTCATTCCTGACAATACTGGGACTTCACTGGGCAGTTATCCCTATTTTCCTAGCCAATCTAGCTGCCACAGGATTAGATCCGCTAAGTGCAATGGTAGCTGCAGCTCCTTTTGCCCAAATGGGAATGGGATTAGGGGTCTTTTTTAAAACGAGAGATAAAGACTTGAAAACACTTGCTGCATCTGGACTTGTTCCGAGTGCCTTAGCCGGTACAACTGAAATTATCACCTACGGTATCCTCGTGCGCTTCAAAAGAACGATGATTATTGTAGCGATTGCTGGTGCGATTGGTGGTGCAATTAATGGAGCACTAGGAGTAAAAGGAACTGGTTTTGCTCTCCCGAGTTTCTTGTCTATCCCTGTATTTACACCGATTGGACTATTTTTACTTGGTACATTAACTTCACTTATTATAGCAATGGTTCTTACCATTTTATTGGGATATGAAGGGAAGAATGATTTAGCTCCTGTTAAAACAGTAAGAAATGTAAAAAGAGAAACCATTTCTAGCCCATTGAGTGGAGAAATTGTTCCGTTAAGTAAAATTACAGATCCACTATTTTCTACGGAAACAGTTGGAAAGGGAATTGCCATTGAACCAATAAAAGGGGAAGTGATTTCACCAGTTGATGGTTTGGTTACCACTTTATTTCCAACTGAGCATGCAATTGGTATTACCTCAGAAGATGGTGCTGAAATATTAATTTTTGTTGGTGTGGATACCATTAATCTGAAAGGTCAACATTTTACCTCTGTGGTAAAACAATGGGACAAAGTTAAGCGCGGTGACCTGCTGATTCAATTTGACATTGAAAACATTAAAGCTGCTGGCTATGATCTAAAAACTCCTGTTGTCATCACCAATAGCGATCAATATTTAGACGTTGTTTTAATCAAAGAAGGAAACGTACAAGCAAAGGATAAATTAATCAGACTTGATGTATAAAATAATCGGTTAGGATTATTCTCCCACCCATTGTAAAGAGAAATTTATAATCATTACATTTAAGAAGTTGCTTTGGCGGCTTCTCTTTTTAAGGAAATTAATAATTTAAGACTCTTGTTGTATATAATATCTTTTTTCAAAAAGTTAACATGGGATCCTATGATTGATCAATTTCTTGTATGATTCATAATTGAGCTATAAAATAGCAATGAATCACAGAAATTGAGGTATTTAAATGAAACGTTACAAATTAATTTCAAATTTCAGAGATCAATATAAAAAGGGAACTACCTTCTTTGTAATATCTGAATCTGAGTTTATTGGTGTTAAAGAGTTCGTTTTGCAAACAAAGAATTTAGACGGCAAAATCATTCTTACAGAAAAAGAATTGAAGGATCATTTTAGACAAATATACTAATTCATACAAAGAGCTCTTATCAAACATGTAGCGTTTCTTCAAATTGCGGAGACGCTTTTTTTCGAACTGGGAAATTTATCTTTTATTTATCAGAAATTTCTATATAATAAATTTAGGTGCGATCACTTCAGTGTAATTGTAGTGCTAAATTTTTTTTAGATTTAAAATGGAGGGGAAATATTCAATGTCTAATGAAAATGAGGTTTTATTAGATAGTGGAAAACCAAAGGGTCCAAAATTAAAAGTAGAAAGGAAAGAGGGAGAACCGACTCCAGCTTTCATAGGGGCTTCTTGGGCAGCACTATTGGTTGGTGTTGCAGCCTATCTCATCGGCTTATTTAATGCAGACATGCAGCTGAACGAAAAAGGATATTATTTTGCAGTTTTAGTATTCGGACTTTATGCCTCGGTATCATTACAAAAAGCAGTTAGAGATAAAGATGAGGGAATACCAGTAACGAATATTTATTACGGAATTAGTTGGTTGGCACTTATTATTTCTATTTCATTAATGGGCATCGGTTTATACAATGCAGGAAGTATTGTTTTAAGCGAAAAGGGATTTTATGGAATGTCATTTGTTCTTAGTTTATTTGCAGCCATAACGGTTCAAAAGAATATCAGAGATACACAAAGGGCAAGAGAAAGAGAGTAAGGAACAGCGTTGGTCCAAATTGGATTGACGCTATTTTTTTGTAGTACTTCCCGAAAGTCTAAGACTCTACGTTATCATATCTTTAAGGAAATCAGTACAGGTAAGGGTAGATTGGAATATTTCAAGCTAATGTAAAATATTTATATAAAAAAAGAAAGTATTTGGTACAAGAAGTGTCCCTGTATAGCTTCTAGAAGGGAGCAAATTCTTTGAATCGAAATAGAAATGTCCAATTAACGATTTTTTTACTTATTTGCATACTTGTCGTCCTTATTATTAATTTACTTCTCAATATTAGAATTTACTTTGTATTAACTACGAGTTTGGGACCGATTCTATTAATTGGCTTAATAATTTTCCTAATTGCACTTTTCTATTTCCAAGGGTAAACAAATATATTGTATTCACACTTCCTAAATGGTAAAATATAACTCCATATGAATGATAACATCTGCAAACCTATTGTAGATGTTTCTTTTCGTTTCGGAATTTCTTACTAGAAAACCATATTGCGAGGTGACGAATAAAGAGAATGAGCACAAAAAAACAAAAATCAGTTCGTGAACATAAGGATTATCAAACAGAAATTGAGCGTTTGGAGTTTACAAAGGAATACATAAAAAATGTTTTGGAAATGTCGAAGGGGAATAAAGAACAATATGTTGAGAATCTGAAGGAAGCCTTTGCTAATCTTGATACCTCAGATAGTAGTTTAAGCTATATGACCCTTCTTACAAATGCTCAATATTTAGAACTTGCGGCGAGTGAGTTGGAAAGGTTAGCAAGTGTTATTGGTAAACCGTACTTTTCAAGAATTAATTTTAAAAACTCAGGTGATACCGAAGAAGAAATATTGTATATTGGAAAAGCTTCCTTATTTGACCGAGTCAATCAAATTCCCATTATTGTCGATTGGCGGTCTCCGATTGCAAGTGTTTACTATGATGGTCGGCTAGGGGATGTTACCTATGATGCCTATGGTGAATTACAAAGTGGATATTTATCGTTAAAAAGACAGTATGAAATTGAAGAAGGCTTTTTAAAAGAGATTCGAGATATCGATTTAACCACACATGATGAACTATTGCAAAAAACCTTATCTGGAAAAGCAGACAATCGCTTAACCGAAATTGTCGCCACCATTCAAAATGAGCAAAATGAAGTCATTCGCGCATCACTCAAACACCCCATCATTGTTCAAGGAGCTGCTGGAAGTGGAAAAACAACCATCGCTCTCCATAGAATTTCCTACTTTCTCTACTCTTCTGGATATCGATTTCCTCCAGAAAAATTAATGATCCTTGCACCAAATCGATTGTTTATTGATTATATTTCAGCAGTCCTTCCTGACTTGGGAGTAAAGAAAATTAAGCAAACCACCTATAGTGATTTCATGAGAAACTGTTTGGGCAAAAAAATAAAGTTATTATCTCCGAATTCAAAATTAATCGCCCTTTTAAAAGGGGATGAAAAAACCAAATGGATACAGTGGATTTCTGGTTATAAAGGTTCTCTCGAATTTAAAGCAGTCATAGATCGGTATTTGAGGGAAATCGAAATAAACTTTGCTCCTTCAGAGGATTTTATCGTTGAAAAATCCCTTCTCATGAAAGGCGCAAAAATCAAAAGATTATTTTTAAAAGAATTTCAATACTTACCGATTTATAAGCGACTGGATAAAATTAAAAATTTATTGGCCAATGATTTAAGGCTAAAAAAATCAATAATCTTAACAAAAATTAATAGTAAATATGATGACGCATTAGAAAAGGCCCTTTATAGCACAAGAATGGATACAGATAAGAGAAGAGAAAAAGTAGTAACCATCATGGATTTAAAAGAGAAACGATTACGGACAGTAGAGCAAGAATCAAAGGTTGCGATAAAAAATTATATGGATCCTTTTGTAAAAAAAGATATCTTTACTCTTTACAAGGACCTGATGACTTCTCCTGAACTCATTCAAAAGTATTCACCTATTCTTTCAGAAATAGAATGTAAGAAGTTGAGTCGGTACTGTCAAAAAGTCTTTGAAAAAAAGGCACTGGAACTAGAGGATTTAGCCCCGTTATTTTACATGAAGGCGAAACTAGAAGGCATCGAAGAACCTTTTAAAATGAAAAGTATTTTCATTGATGAGGCTCAGGACTATAGCTATTTTCAATTTGCTGCAATGAAAGAAGGGTTTGAGACCGACCTATTTACGATTGTGGGAGATTTAGCCCAAGGGATTCATTCCTATCGCGGGTTAAACAGTTGGGAACCATTAGTAACGGACGTTTTCCCAAATGCCAATTATCATGCTTTGCAGAAGAGCTATCGGACTACTGTCGAGATAATGCAACTAGCCAATGACATTCTTTCGATTATGGGTAAAGACTTGCCAACTGTAGAACCAGTCATTCGTCATGGGGACAAACCACGCTTTACTAAAATTGATCCTGGCGATTTGCAAAAGCTAAGGGAAACACTTGAAAACGATATCCATGTACTCAAGGACGAAGAACTTAACTCGATTGCGATTATTGGAAGGACCGACAACGAATGCATACGGATACAAAAAATGCTAGAAAATAGCAATCTTCCAATCCAGCTATTAGAAGAAAAAGAAGATATGAAAAAAGGCAGCGTTGTGATCTTACCTTCTTATCTTTCAAAAGGATTGGAATTTGATGCTGTATTGATTGTAACGTTGGAAGAATCCTACTCTGATGGAGAGTTAGATATCAAATTGTTATACGTAGCGATGACAAGACCGATGCATCGGTTGTATTTATATGCGAGTACGCAATCTGATTTATTATTAAATAAAGCTGCATCGATACATTTTGATAATGAGTGTTGAAAAGCGTGAAGAAGTATCAGGCACCAGCTAAAATTATGTAAGGTGCCTGGTACTTTATTTTGTTCAATGCTTCAATAACGAAGGATCGCTTTTTCTCACCTAAGCCGAGTCTAAATTTGGTATATGTACAAACATCAAAACCTTTTGTGCATAAACTATTAAGGACTCGTTTTAAGGGGAGGTGAATTTCATGCATTTTGGTCAATCCTGGCCGCAATGGCACCAGCAACATCCTCACGGTAATTGGCAACAGTGGCAGCAGCAACAGCATCATCACCAGCAACAGTTTCCTCAAGGCTCTTGGCAACAGTGGCACCAGCAACATCCTCATGGTACTTGGCAACAGTGGCACCACCAGCAACAACACCAGCAGCATCCACAACCACATCTGCCATTCATCCCTTGGCACCTATGGCATCAGCAGCATCCTCACGGTACTTGGCAGCAATGGAATCATATGTATCAAGGAAGATAACGGAATTATTGAATAGGGGGGTGAAAATTCACCACCTAAATATTTGAAGATTATCATTATACAATTTTGGGGGCGATGCTTCAATAGTGAAGGATCGCTTTTTCCTATTGATTTATCGAACAGCATTTAGCATTTTTAAATAAGTTCCAAAAGAGTTATGATGTAAAATGATTATGTATTTATTTTTAAGGCTATGTTATTACCCATTGTTGATTTTCGTGTAGGTATAAGAATTCATAGGCGGAGAATTTCCGGTTATTGTCTATAGTGGAGGCTTTAGAAGCAGAAATAAGCGGAGATATTCCGCTTAACTGCTCTAAATAAGACAAAATCCACCGATTTGGATCGTATAACCGGAAAAACTCCGCCTATTTTAAGGGAAATATGGGTATTTCACAATATAACCGGAATTTCTCCGCTTATATTTCGAACAGCGTGAAATCAACATTCAGTTATAACAGAGCAATTTTTAAAAATATTTTACGACATTAAGAATTATAAAAAGGTTTATCCATCCGAAATAATAGTGAAATAGAATAATACGCACATAAAAAAGGGTACTTTTAGTAACTGGTTATCTCCCTTCTTCAAAAGTGCTCAACCCAAACTAAACAGATCTAATATTTCTTTCGGATTTGTGTAACCTATATACCATTTTGATGTATAGTAGAGTGGTACAAAAAAATCACAATTAATGGTAACGGTTTTTTACATAGAAGCGGGGGATAGTATGAGAAGAATTATTTTAACAACAGAGAGCGGTGCGGATTTACCAGTAGAATTAGCCGAAAAACATAATGTTCAAGTTGTCCCGATGCATGTGGTCATGGATGGTAAGGATTATTTAGACGGTTCATTACCTGTAACGGATATATATGATTATTATGAGCGGACAAAAAAGATACCCTCGACAACATCGACAAATTCGCATGAATATCTTGAATTTTTCAAGAAGATAAAAAAGGATTACCCTGATTGCATCATCGTACATATTGGTTATACGTCAAAGGCTTCTTCTTCCTTCCAGAATGCAATCATCGCAACGGAAGAATTGAGTGATATAATTCTAATTGACGCTTTGAATGTTACAGGTGGGTTAACTGTGATTGTGATGTATGCGGTATCCTTATTAGAACGTGATCCTTCAATTGAACCTATAGAATTAATAAAGAAAATTGAATCAATCATTCCTAAATCAAGACTAGCTTTCGTTCCCGGAAGCTTAGATTTTTTAAGAGCGGGTGGACGAGTTAGCAATCTTGCATATCTCGGCGGGGCACTGTTAAAAATAAAGCCGCGAATTGAACTAATTGATGGTAATCTTGTTTCAACAAAAAAATATCGTGGCAATATGGAAGCTGTTTCAGAAAAGCTGATACGTGAATACTTAAATCAATACGAAATTGATAGAGAACAGCTCTATCTTCTTTATTCCATTGGACTTGATGAAAAAATCAAGCAGGGAATGGATGAAATCGCAAAAGAAGCTGGTTTCAAAAATGTGAAATGGATTCAAGCTGGCGCCATGATATCTACTCATGCCGGACCTGGCGGTGTCGGAATTGCAGGCTTAGAAGTTTAGAAAGTATTAAATCCTATAATAAAAGGGAGGGATGATCCTATGAAGGTGGCTATTTTTGATTTTGATGGTACGTTATTTCCAAAAGAGACTTTTCCTCTTTTGATGGGTCATTTGAAGAATCACCCGATACATTTTCAGAAATATCGGAATTTCTTCCTTAGAATATTACCGGTTTACCTTGCTTATAAATGTAAACTTTACCCCGAACAAAAAATGAAAGAGTATTCAATGAGGAGCTATATTGCCGCTTTCGGTTCTTCTCCAAAAACAGAAATAGACCAGTTTTTCTCTCAAATTGGCGGGATTATGAGCGAAAATCTACGTGAAACGATGTTAGATAGACTTGAACAACATCGTATGGATGGCTATTATACGATGCTTGTCTCTGGAGCGTATGAGCCACTCTTATATTCAGTCACTGAAAATGTTAAATTTGATTGTATCATTGGGAGCAGTATTCCTTATCATGATGAAAAACTGAGCAAAAATGAATCAGTAAACTATATTTACGGTGAACGGAAAACGGAATTTATCAATGCACATTTGTCTGACACCGATGTTGATTGGCAAAATAGCTTTGCCTATGGGGATAGTTACTCGGATTTAAATGTTCTGGAATTAGTAGGAAATCCTGTTGCCGTAAACCCAGAGCCTCGTCTTTTGGAATTAGCTCAGGATAAGAATTGGGAAATCATAAAGGAACCAATAGTTAGTCTTGTCTAGGAGTTGTAATAAGGGGAGGTGAATCGTGTGTTCTTGAAGAAAACATCAGTTGTAGGGGAGAAGAATGGAGTTTCCTACTTGAATGGAAAAGTCAAATTTCAGGGAGTTTCTTTAAATGTTTACTGTTATTTCGTGGATGGTGTTTTAATCGATACAGGCTCACAGTCATTACATAAATATTTTGAAGCATTCATTGATGAAACAGATTTTGATCAAGTCATGATTTCTCATTTTCATGAAGATCATACAGGCTGCGCAGCTTATATTGAAAAGACTAAGAAGCTACCCATCTATTTAAATGAAAAAACCATTGATTATTGCAAAAATCGGGCTTATTATCCATTGTATCGACAGCTATTTTGGGGGAAAAGAAAGCCATTTCATGCTAAACCTATACCTGAAATGTTTACATCAAGAAATTCAACATGGGATGTCATTGATACGCCTGGACATGCTTTTGATCATAAAGCCTTTTATAATCGGGAAACAGGTCAGCTGTTTACAGGTGATTTATTTGTAAGTGAGCGAACCAAAGTTGTATTAGCAGAAGAAAGTATCCTAGAAATCATTGAATCATTAGAACGGGTTTTAACCTATGATTTTCAAGATGTTTTTTGCAGCCATGCTGGGTTGTTAGAAGATGGTCGCGCAGCACTTGAACGGAAGCGGGACTATTTATTATTCATTCAAGATAAGGTTTTAACTTTACATGAAGAAGGATACACATCTGAAGAGATCCGCAATAAACTCTATTCAAAAAAATACCCAATTGTAAAATTTTCTGGTGGAGAATGGGACTCTCTGCATATTGTTACATCGATTCTGAATGAAAAAAAATAAAATTCTGCCATCGTTTTTCAACAAAAAGACAAGAGAAGTTACTCTCTTGTCTTTTTAGAATTGTCTGCAACTTTCCCTGAAAGTAAAATAAACCGAGTTCTGTCTTCATTCCCATAAATGATTAACGTTTTTTCTTTCCTGTAAACACTAGAAGGACGATTCCGAAGATAACAATTAGACCAATCGCTATCGGTACCAGCATACTTGATGAAGATTTAGTATCATTATTTTCTGTTATTTTAACCGTATCATTTGCTGTTTCTTGTTCAATTTTATTTGGTTTATTCTCAGTAGTTTGACTGTTATCACCTTGCTTTTCTTTGTCTTCATCAGGAGCAACAGGAATTTCTGTTTGACTTTGATCCATTTGGACAACGAAGTTAATTTCACCTTTTATGGGGTGACCATCTTCGCCTAAAATATTCCATTGGATTGTGTAAGAGCCGTTCTCCAATGGTTTAGAAATGGTTCCAATCATCTGCTTATTATCAATTTTTATTTCTTCGAATGATAGTTTATTTCCGTCCTTTAACAAGTTCATCGTGCTTAATTCTTCAATAGTAGTGGCATACGTAAGTGTAATTTGTTCGAGCGCCTCTGTGACAACTTGTCCTTCTGCTGGATTTGATGAAGAGAGGCTTGTGTGTGCACTAACGATGGTAGGTACAAATATAATTGTACAAAGTAAAAATAAAATTAACTTTTTCAAAACTTTACTCCCTTTCTTTATGTACTAGTACATTCTTACTAATAAAGACATATTAACACAATGTTTATGGTAATTACATGTTATTTATGCACATGGAAAAACTTCTTACTAAGACGTTTATTTCCCTCGGCCCAAATTTGGTACTCATAAAACCAATCTAATCATATTCTTATAAAAGAAAACAATGAGATGGAGGTTAAGTTAGGTGGAAAAAGTGAAAGTTCGTTTACGGCCCATTGTCAATAAGATAAATTTACCTACTGTTTTGAAAACAGCGATACTTCCTGGTGATTCAATGGAAAGATTATTTATTGCAACCTTAGTGGGAGAGATCTTTTACATAGGAAATGGAGGTATTAAAACTTTTTTAGATATTCGACCGCAAATATTAAAACTAGGTGCTTCTGGAGGCTATGATGAAAGAGGATTACTAGGTTTAGCGTTTCATCCAGAATTTTATTATAACGGTCTGTTTTATCTTCATTATTCAGTAGCTGGAACACAAGGTCCGGGCGCTCTTCCTGAATCTTTTACGCCTGACCCATGTGATCCCAGTACTTTAAACCTAAAGTGGACAAATAGAGAAACTCAATATGATCATATTGATACAGTGGAAGAATGGATTTTACACTCAAATGGTCAACCTCAAAAACGGCGGACATTACTTAATTTAAGAAGACCATTTATGAATCATAATGGTATCAATAGTTTAAATTTCTCACCAGAAACAGGAAAACTTGTTTTAACAACCGGAGATGGTGGAGCAGGCTATGATCCATTTAATTTATGTCAAGATAATATGGAAATAGCCGGTAAAATAATTGAAATGGATGTCACGAAGAATACCTTTATCAATAGTCCACCCGTAGTTACACGATTTAATGAACTACCCGTACCGATTCAGGAAACACTAACGGTAATGGCCAAAGGGGTTCGCAATATAGTAGGCATTTCATTTCAAAGATATTATCATCAGTATATCAAATATGTCGGGAATGTCGGACAGGATTTGGTAGAGTCAATTTTTTCATTTGGTCAGTTTAAATCAATACCGGTTACTCAACTTATTCAAGCTTCTTTAATGAATTCTAAACTTGACCAAGAAGGATTTATTAACTTTGGCTGGCGAGGGTGGGAAGGTTCTTTTCCTACTTCGATTATTAAGGAATGCTCTACAAATCCGAATTTGGAAGAGAAAAGTATTGTTTACTACAATGAAGCACTAAATACTTCAGCGAGGCGTCTCCAGCCATTAACAAGTTATTTTCATAGAGATCAAAGGCCCGATAAGTTTGGAGGTACTGCACTTACAGGAGTGCAAGCATATATAGGGAATGGAATACCCGGCTTAACGGGAAGCGTGGTGTTTACAGATCTTGCCCGGAAAGATTCTCAACCACAGGTTAGAGGGGCTTTAGCTTATACACGAGTAAAACCAGATGGTAAACAAAATGATTTTAGTGTGATTCAAATCGATTATGATTTTGGTCCTCAATCAGCTTTTTATGTTAGCTTAGGAACAAATCTAGATCAAACCAGATTATTTTTAGGGGTTTATGGATCTATGAAAGTGACGGATGTTAATCAAGGTACTGTTTTTGAAATAATTCAATGAAACTATTAAATTGTTAATCATGAAAAATCTTTTGCATAGATTTAATTGGATCAAAAAAACAACCAAGGGAGCAATCAGGATCCCTTGGTTGTTTTTTTTGCCAGAAGTGGTCCAGTTGAGAATTGGAGGATCATTTAATGATAATCACTTTTAATCTTCTAAAAATGATTAAAGCAATTTCAACCCATAACCAGCTATAAAGAAATGAAAATAAAAGAATACTTCCAGTGGTAAGAAATGAAAAGGAATCAGAGACGGCTGGACCTAAAACTGGAAAGTGAAAAATAAATAGTAAACACATAATTCCTGCTATTAACAAAATGGAACCAGTAGCAATAATACTAAATCTCTTTCTAAAAAAGTAAAAAGAACCCCCGATTCCAAGTCCTAACAATCCTGTTGTAAAAGGAAATATCATGAGTTCAGAAGGCTGAAGGATGAATAACAACATAATTGTCAGAAGATAGGACATGACTCCATATGGAATAGTCAACATCGAAATGAACAGAATAGGTCCAGTGGCAAGCGGACTTAATAAATACCCTACCCCTGGTAAAAAGCCACCAGCAGCCTGAAGAATAGCAGCAATACAGGAAAAAATAGAACAAAGAATGAGCTTCCTCGTTTTTTTATGTCGATTAAATAGTATTCGCGATAAGCGAATCTCATCGGAAAGTGGTTTTAAAAAATACACCGCTCCACCTCATTCATAATGATTTACACATGACCATACAGTATATTTACTAATTAATTGAGTTGGAACACTTATAAAAATCTAATGCTTCAAGAAAAGAAACATGGATAAGCCTATCTAGACAGATAGCTAATAAAATAGTAAACTAAATAAATCTTAAATATTAATCCGCATCCTGCGGTGGAGGTTCTAGCACCCCTCGGTAAAAAAACTAAGGCGAAGCAGCACTTCTCTTAGAGGTGCTGTTTTTTATATTTTATCGGGTGGCGTAGAAAAAACATAGGAGAGTGAGTAACCGTGAGAATTTTTTTGTACTTAATTTCAATTGTCACAGCAAACGTGGTAACAGCGGCCTTCGCACCATTACAGCTAGGAATCTTTATTGTTCCAATGGGGACATTACTGATTGGAGCAACGTTTATCTTCCGTGACTTGGTTCAAAACAAATATGGAAGAAAGAAAACGTATCTGTTTATCGGGTTGGCGCTTTTATTATCTGCCATTGTTTCCTTTTGGTTAGGGGATACATTAATCATTGTAATGGCATCTGCGATTTCGTTTGTGATTGCAGAAACAACTGATACAGAGATCTACACACGATTAAACCTGCCAATGAGCTTACGTGTTCTTTATAGTGGAATCGTAGGTGGATTATTGGATTCGGCGATTTTCGTTGTAATCGGTCTTAGCCCGCTCGGTGCAAACTTCTTACCATGGGAAGCTGTTCCATTCGCAATCATGGGTCAAGTGTTAGTAAAGACAATCATCCAAGCCATTGCAGCACTAATCATTCACCAAACCAACGATATGGGCAAAAATACAGTATCAAATTAGCATGGTAAAAGCCCCAACCGCTTTCATTGAGGTTGGAGCTTTTTTGTATCGGGTGACAGGCACCCGAAACTCCTTAAACATCTTTACCCTGAACATCTATCAATGTAAGTTCATTAGTCTGATTCAAAGCATCCTTTAAAAACTGTTCAAACGCAACCAAATCGTTGGGTCTTACTCCTTTTATTCCAAAGCTTTCAGCAAGCTTTACAAAGTCAGGGTTACCAAAACTTGTACCAAAGCTGTTAGTGAATTTGTCTTGCATCATTTGTTCTTCTAATTTTAATGCAGAATTATTTAAAACAATGATGACAAAGGATAGACCTAATCGTTTGGCCGTCTCTAATTCGGAAATATTCATTAATGCACCGCCATCCCCAGTAATACAAATTACCGGTGCGTCCGGGCAAGCCAATTTAGCACCAATGGCACCTGGAACAGCAATACCCATTGAGGCTAATCCATTTGAAATGATGAGCCGACCGGCTTGTTTTGGCTGATATGTACGGGCAATGGATACTTTGTGAGCACCTACATCAGAAATGACGATGGTCTTTTCGTTTGTTAGGTTTTCAATAATTGTTAAGATATTTTCTATTGTTAATGCTTGATTTCCTTGCAACTCTAAATCAATCTGATAAGCAAACTTAATCTGTGCTTTTAGATTCCCACTCGGAGCCCATGGTTTCGACGGAATTTCCAGTTTATTAAGGGCATGGAACGTTTCCTTTAAATCACCAACTAATTCCCCCCTAACAGGGTAATGTTCGTTCATTTCGGCCGGAAGGGGATCGATATGTAGAACAGGTCGCAGCTTTTTATTCCATTCCTTAGGAAGTTTTTCAACAAAATCATATCCAACAACAATTAATAAATCTGATTCCTCTATTATCGGTAAACCTTCATCCTGCTTCGTAAAGCCAAATGTAAAATAGTTTGATGGATGGTCTTTAGATAAAACTCCTTTTGCCATAAAACTATGGAGAGCTGGTGATTTTAGGTTCTCTATGAATGTGAGGAGTTCATCCACAGCTTCTTGTCTGATTACCCCATTTCCTATAATAACAAGTGGTTTATTGCTCTGACCTATTAGCGAACGAGCATATTCAATAGCTTGTGAATTCGGTGTGCTTTTTGGGAATTGTGTTACGAGTAACGGGTTACTAGGAATCATTTGTGGTGCTAAGTTCTCTGGTAATTCAATTAACACAGCACCTGGCTTTTCCATTTGTGCAACTCTAAACGCCTTACGTATGATGGTTGAGATGGTTTGTGAGTCTCTAATTTGAACACTCCATTTGGTAGCAGGTTCAAATATTTTTACGATATCTAAATATTGATGGGATTCAGGATGCTGCCGTTCAAGGCCTGCTTGTCCTGTAATAGCTACTACCGGAGAATGGTCCAGATTTGCACTTGAAATTCCGGTCAAAAGGTTTGTAGCACCTGGTCCTAATGTCGCTAAACAAACACCGGGCTTTTTTGCTAATCTGCCGTAAACATCAGCCATAAATGCAGCGCCTTGTTCATGTCGAACATTCACAAACTTTATTTGTTTTGATTTTGACAAGGAATCGATCAGGTCAAGGGTTTCTTTCCCCATGATGCCAAAAATATACTCGACATCCTCATTTTCTAAACACTGAACGAGTAAATCTGTTGCCTTCATAATTAGTCTCCTTTCAAACTCCACCTTTCCTATTTTTCCCTTTAATTCAAATGATAATCTAGTTACTTATAAATTTACTGAATCGATTCCATTTGCTGTAACCGTTCCAGGATTCTTCGTTTCCGATATAACATTTTTCCTGCATCTGCTACATCACTCATGGAGGAGCGATTGATCACTGCGCCAAAAATGATACCAGCAATCGGGACCATTTGAAAAAGTTTTTTCCAGCCGAACGAATCCCTGTACGTCGTCACCACTTCTCGCCAACCTTGCAGTTGTGAAACGATTTGATGATTCTGATTGCCTTGATGGTAGGCAGCGAGGTCCTCTGAAATTGCCTTTTTTCCAACAATATCGGATGAGGTAAACTGAAGACATTTTACAATGAAAATTCTCTCTGATTTTTCCTTTGGGTCATACCCATAGCATAAGGAAATTTCCTGTAAAACTTTAAGAGATAACCCTAATAGAACAGGGATATCAACTGCCAGCGTAAAAATCCCGCCAATCCCTGTTGTGGCGCCTTGAACAGTGGCCAATTTTGTTCGCGATTTTCCGATATCGTTTGCCACCTCATCCATTTTAGTAAGGGGAATCTGTTCACGAAGAGCTTCGCGAATTTCAGCTGTTGTCCATTCTAGATCATCAGCGACAAACTTTTTTAGAATCGTTTCTTCGTTGACTAAATATTGGTCACCGGTTTGAATGTAGCTTCCTAACTCATCAATTGCCAAACCAATTTTCTCTTGAATAAACTTTGGCGTTATTTTATCAAGCAAAAGGAATGGCAAACGGCCAAGTTTCTCCCAGAACCATAAATCCTTCTGTTCATTTTCCCAAGCTTCAATCTTTTTTAATTCTTCCATTAAAAAATCTGTTGATTCCTCATTTATCAAAATATTCCACTCCGTCGTTTTCATTTGAATTTGCATGTAGGTATATACGAAAAAGTATCAAACAAGTTTCATCCTTTCTACGGGCAATTGCAAAATGTTTATGATGATACTAAGCTAGGCTGGATAATGAATATTAATTGAATAATTATATTATGTTAACTAAGTTTGAAGTATTATTTGAAAAATTTTTTGCCTTTTCTAGTATAATTGGAAAGAATGAAATAAATTGGTAGTACATAACGGATAACGGAGGAAGCGTAATGGTAGTACATAAACATAAATTTGCAATCATCTTTCTTGCTAGTTTAGTGTTAGCTAGTGGAGGAATAATAGGTTACAAGTTTTACCAAGAAGCAAAGGATAAAGCTGCGATCGAATCTCAACAAAAGGCAGAAAGAGAAGCTTTCCAAAAGGAAGGTAGAATGGCAGAAACGAAGGTAATTAGTGCAGAAATGAATCCGACACAGGAGAATATTGATGCAGCTGAAGAAGCGGTCTATTTATTGCCAAATATTGAAGAAAAACAAAAGCTTTTGGATAGGATAGCTGTTGTAAAAGACGAGTTTAACAGAAATCAAAAGATAAATGAAGAAGCCCGTTTGGCAAAATTAAAACCCGAGATCAATCAATCTAAAATCGCTTTAGGAATATATCAATCGCCATCCGAAGAAGTTCTATTAGAGATTCTTCATAATATGACACATCAAAAAGTTCGTTCAGAAGAAAAATGGGAATTTGTTCAAATGACCGAAGTTAACCTTCTGGCAGTGAAAGAAGTCCTTCAGGAGAATCCTGCATATAGCCAAAATATCGATATGCTTGAAATCGTCAATAATTGGTTAAGGAATAATTTTAGTAATATTGTAGCTGATCATAACGTAATATGGGAATTTAAAGATGGAACAGTTGGAAAAGCATATGGAATCTTGAGTCCAAAAGAAGAAGAGGACCTAGTGAAGGAACAATTTGGAGCCCGATAATGAATTCCATTCACTTGTAGTCTCAACTATGTGAGAAAAAGGTGTCAGTCCCCCGATGAACTACTGCTTTAATGCAACGGGGGTCTGGCACCTTTTTTAAATTTATTTTAATATTTTTACAAACTCTAATTGACAACCATTATCAATAGAAAATATAATAAATATGTGGTTGATAATGAAAATCGTTATCAGTTAACTAATTTTTTAAGGAGGTTTTCATGAGGAAAAATCTATTACTTAATTTTTCTATACTTCTATTAGTAGTAGGATTTGGTTTACATAATCCCGTATTTGCGGCAGGGAGTTCCAGTGACGATATAAATAAAGCTGGAGAATTTATTGATCAAGCCATTGATTTTGCTTCTAAAGGAAACCTTTCGGATAGTGAGAAAGGTTATGATCAATTTAATAAGACCTGGCGGGAAATAGAAGAGGGGATTAAAGAAGATTCTGCAACTGCCTATCGAGATATTGAATCGAATATGGGAAAGGTAGTCTATGCCTTAACCATTAAAAATCAAGAACAAGTTATTCAGGCTTTACAGGATTTAAAGTCTGTTAGTGAAAAATTTGTAAGTGGAGGTTATCCAAAAGAGAAAGGTTTTAAGAAAGAGGATATTACATTAGGTGAATTTATTTTACTTCTCCAAGAAACAAAGGCGGAAGTGAATGAACACAATCAATCTGAAGCATTAAAGGGCATTAAAAAGGCAAATAGCAGCTGGTTGAGTGTAGAAGGAGCGGTGGTCGCACAATCTGCCTCCGTTTACAGTGATTCCGAGAGAGACTTGGTGACGATTCAAGCAATGCTTGCTGCTAACCCGCCTAATTATAAAGAAGCAAATCAAACAATTAATACAATGGTAAAATACTTAACCCCTTTAGCTAATAAATCTCAATACACTTATTGGGATGCTGCCATGATTCTTATTCGAGAAGGTTTAGAAGCCCTTCTTGTAGTGATAGCACTTATGTCATTTGTAAAGAAATCAGCAGATGGAAAGGGAATCGGATGGATTTGGACTGGGGTATTAGCTGGTCTAGGAGTTAGTGTAATACTCGCCATTATTGTAAAATTTGTGATCTCTTCTGGAGCGTTTGGTAATAATAATGCACTTATTGCTGGGTGGACAGGTGTCTTTGCTGCCGTAATGTTATTGTACATGAGCTATTGGCTTTTTTCACGAATATCGCTGATTGGAATCAGTATATTCGTGAAAAAAGCCAAACAGCTTTAACAACAGGTAAACTAGTTTCATTAGGTGCTCTTGCCTTTCTTGCAGTATTCCGAGAAGGAACAGAAACCGTATTATTCTATATGGGTATGGCTAGCCAAATAAAACTTCAGTCCCTATTGATTGGTTTTCTAATTGGAGCTGCAATACTTGGAATCTTAGCGTATTTAATGGTATTTGCAGGATTAAAGCTGCCGCTGCGTCTATTCTTTATGGTGTCTAGTATCATCGTATTTTACCTTTGTGTTAAGTTTACGGGAATGGGAATACACAGCCTACAATTAGCTGGATTCATCCAAACCACTAATTCTCCAGGCATTCCAAGTTTCGAATTTTTTGCACTTTATCCTTCATGGGAAAGTACAATACCTCAAGTTATTCTTGTATTTGGGGCCGTTATGATGATTCTATTAAAAATCATTAAAAGTAAAAAACCAATAAGCAGTCAAAATTAAATTTGAAATGAGGAATAATGGAATGAAAAAAGTACAAGCGGTGATTTTAGCATTCGGATTTGGAAGTGCACTCGTTCTAGCAGGTTGTAATTCAACTGATAGTAAAATTTCTGTGGGAGTAAATAATATGCTAGAGACAACAGAACAGCTGGCAAAAGCTATTGAAAACGGCGACCAAGCAAAAGTAAAGGAAGTTGGTCCACAGTTAGAAGATCAATGGTCTTCCTTTGAAGAAGGTGTTAAGAAGGATAACAAAGATTTATATGAAAAAATAGAAAAATATCTGGCTCCAACCATTGCAGGTTCGGAAGCAGCCACTCTTGATAAAGACGCATTGGGTTCTTTAAATGACCAACTTACTTTGGCCTTGAAAGAATTAGAGGATCATACCAAATAATGAGTTTTTAAAGAAAATAACGAAGGGGCCTTCCTAGGACGATAGATTTACAACCTGTAAAGCATTCTAAACATTTATTGTTAAGAATGCTTTACAGGTTTTTTTTGTGTTAATGAAAATGTTGATAGGATAGATAAAAGGAAGTTGGCATGAATGTTGCAATAAATAGGATATCAAACCAATGTATCCAGAGGATGTCCTATATGTCACGACGGAAGTAATAAAAAAAGGCTTGCCACGGAAGGATATTGTAGTTTGTTCATAGAAACATAGGAAATGGAAGTGTAAGCGTTAACTGACTCGTGTTGATTATTATACAATCTACGGTTTTCTGTTAACTATACTTATCAACATTAAATTAGTTTAAAGCGCTAGAAACAACCCATAAATTGGAGATACCTTGCATTTTTTTACTCTTTTGAATATTTGAAAAAGTTGTTGACAGGAAAATAAATATTATTTATTATAATAATCAGATAAATATTATTTATTTTGGATGTGTACCTATTAAACTTTCTTAGATCTAAAGGTGGTGATACAGATTACGAATAAATGGAGGCGTTTCCATTGTTGAATGGTACCCCATTTTTTAAAACTTCTATCCCAAAAAATCGGATTACCATTACTGTTATGGTAAGGTTAGGACATTGTAAGGATAGGAGGAAAAACGCTCTATGAAAAATAGAAGTGAGCAATTAGTTTGTGAGCTTGGACGAAAAATAGTCACTGGCGAGCTAAAACAAGGAGAAATCTTACCAAAAGTAGAGGATTTAGGTGAAATATATAAAGTAAGTCGAACGGTAGTCCGTGAATCCTTTAAAAGTCTATCTACTATGGGTCTTGTTAGGTCCAATCAAAGGGCTGGGACGATTGTACTTCCACGTTCAGAGTGGCAATGGTGGAATTTTGAAGTTATGAACTGGGTGCTGGAAGATGAGAATAATCGAGATTTTCTACTGCATTTAACCGAAGTTAGAATGGGGCTTGAACCCATGGCAGCAGCACTAGCAGCACAAAGAGCAACCGAGCAGGATTTGATTAACATTAAAGATGCTTTCAATCGGCTCGAACAATCAATCGGAGATGAAAAGGCATGGGTAAATGCCGATTTTGATTTCCATGAAAGTATTTTAAAGGCTTCTTACAACGATCTAATCATTAACACTGTTAGAACGCTCCGGAAAGCGCTAGTTATTAGCCGAGAAAAAACGTTAAAAGCAGCCAAGAATGTTCCAGAATCACCTTTTGATACACCGACAAATGAAGTATTAGAAAGACATCGTTCTATATATGAAGCTGTCATGGCCCGTGATGAAAAATTGGCACATGATAAAATGATCGAGTTAATCTTACGGGTTAAGAGGATTTTGGAAAAAATATATTCGTAGTTTCTTTGAACTTAATGAACCAATTAAATTTAGGAGGAGTTAATTATGGGGATCCAAGTAGTAAGATTTGAAAATGAAAATCAAGAGCAGTGGGGAGTTGTATCAAATGATAAAATTCTCGTATTAAAGGATTCCTTTTCTTCTTTAGCACATTTTTTAGAAGAAGGTGTTGAGGCAGCTAGACAAGCAAAGGAACAAGGACAAGGTGAATCTCTTTCATTAAACGAAGTAACCATCTTAAGCCCTGTGACTAAACCAGCAAGAATTGTTTGCCAAGGTGCCAATTACTCATCTCACCGTGCTGAATCTGGAATGGAAGCAGCTCGTCCGCCATATAATATGTTTTTTAGTAAAGCAGATAGCACACTTTCTGGTCCCTACACAGAAATTATTCGTCCGTCACATGTTAAGCTATTAGACTATGAAATTGAGCTGGGACTAGTCATTGGAACGGAGATTTCTTCTTCAGTTGAAGTGACAGATGAAAACCTCTACCAATATATTGCAGGGCTTGTCATTATGGATGATGTTTCTGCCCGTGATGTACAACTCACTGAGGGGCAATGGTTAAAAGGGAAGAGCTACCGTACTTTTGGACCTACAGGACCGTTTTTATACTTACTTGATAAAGAAGAGGTTCCACTCATTCATGATCTAGAATTAAATTTATGGGTAAACGATGAATTACGACAATCAGCAAATACGAGTCAATTATTATTCAAACCTGCTGAAACGCTAACAGAGCTTTCAGAAATCATGGATCTTTCAAAAGGTGATTTGGTTATTACAGGTACAACAGGTGGAGTAGCGCTAAGTCTTACACCAGAGACACTTGGAAAAATTTCAAGCCCTATGGTCTCTTACGCCGAGAAAGTAGAACTTCTTGTTGAAAGTCAAATAAATAACGGTAAATATCTGGAAGATGGAGACGTTATTCGTTGTCAAATTAGAAGTAAAGATGGAAAAATTGACCTAGGTGAACAAGTAAATAAAGTAGTTTCAAGTAAAGTAGCAATTTCTTAATAGTGCATTTATTCTATCCGCTGGGATTAAATATCCCAGCGACCTATAGGTCTTACATAAATAAATTTAACTTCCATGAAAATGAATTTATTAGTTTTAATATTTCACAAGAATGTATGCGTTTACAAAACAGGATTTTGATTTGTTTCAAGGTTAGGTGGATTTAAAGGGAAGACAGCAAAAGACCAATGGTTGGTATCTGATTAAATAATCTGGAGGAATGGGAAATGTCAACTGTAAAAGTATTTAGATTAGTGTATGTTGATTTTTATTCGAAAAATGCGGATAGAATGGTGGAATATTATACGAATACAATGGGGTATCGTATTTCAGAAGAAGTGGACGGCGTAACTTATTTAAGCAACGCTCTCGACCATCACAATATCGTAATTACTCCTTCAGATAAAAAAGGTATTCGCCGCTATGGATACCAATTAGATGGAAATTTCAGCATAGAAGAAGTACAGGAACAATTACATGAACAAGGTATTAGCTCCACTATTAAAAGAGAAGCGAAACCAGGTATTTCAAGATTGATAGAATTACAGGATCCTGCAGGAAATACCCTGGAATTATTTACGGAAATAGACCAAACAATTGTTGGCTTTGGCACTTCTGGGATTGTTCCTCACAAATTAGGACATGTCGCTTTTTATGCGAAGAATTTTCAAAAAACCATCGATTTTTACCGAGATGCTTTAGGGTTTAATTTTACAGATAAAATTGGAGAGGCTTTCGCCAATTTCTTATCTTGTAATACAGATCATCACACATTAAATATTGTGGCATCGGATGAAACTCGGTTACACCACATTGCTTTCCAATTAAAAGATGCCAGTCATCAATTTGCTAGTTCGGACATATTAGCAAAGAATGGTCATCCAGTCCTTTGGGGCCCATCCCGCCATACAGCTGGACATAATATTGCAACCTACCATCATGACCCAGACCAAAATGTGGTTGAATTGTATACAGACCTGGATGTATTAATTCCAGAACTCGGCATTTTCGAACCACGTCCATGGCACGAGGAGCTGCCGCTTAAACCAAAAGTTTGGGAATCATTAAGTGCTTGGGGAACAGAATTTGTAGTGGATTTGGCTAAGGTATAATAGAGCAAAATGAATGACTACAACTAACGGACCAGCTTAAGTAACAGTATCAAAATTAATGTCAGTATTATTCATTTTAAGAATGTTATTATTTTTATCAAAATTAATTTATTCTGAAGGGAATTGAGTATAGTGACAAATGAAAATAGTGTAAAAGACCGAACCAATGAGGCTGAGGAGCTAGTAAAACGTGCAGCAGAGTTTGTTCCCCAATTACGTGCACAAGGTAAGGAAATTGATGATATTCGAAGAATTCCAGAAGGAACAATTGAAGCTCTAAATGAGGCGGGATTGTTCAATCTGACTATTCCTAAAATCTTTGGTGGTCATCAAGTAAACATTCGGACATTTATTGATGTTAATTCTGAAATAGCACGTGGAAATGGTTCGGCCGCCTGGGTTACGACATTAACTAACGTTTGTAACTGGCTTGTGGCTACACTTTTTCCAAAGGATGTGCAACAGGAAGTCTTTGGAGATGGAAATGCTCGTACTTGTGGAGTACTAGAGCCAAGAAAATGCGAGGTTCGTCGTGTTGAGGGAGGCTATGTAATTGAGTATGGATTTTGGGGATTTGGTTCTGGCTCACTACATGCACAGTGGGCAGGTCTAGGTATTCCAATCGTTGATGAAAATGGAAATATTATTGACAATGGTCTAGCACTCCTGCCAATGAAAGATGTTGAGATTAAGGACGATTGGTACACTACTGGTCTGCGTGGCTCCGGAAGCAATAGTCTAGAGGTTCGGAATATCTTTGTTCCCGACCGAAGGGTAGCATCGATTTCAAAGGCAATGAATGGGGAGTATCAATCAGGGCATTCCAAGGAAGAAGCTCTTTATCACTCGGCTTTGGTACCTGTCTTAGCGCTAGTGCTGTTATCGCCTCCGCTTGGTATGGCTCGCGCTGCGTTGGAGATTTTCTTGGAGAAACTACCCAATAGGAAAATTCAATACACATGGCACAACTCGCAAGCTGAAGCGACCGTTACCCATTTAAAAGTAGCCGAAGCTGCAATGAAAATTGACTCCGCACTTCTGCATGTATACCGCGCTGCTGATGATATTGATCGCTGGGCTGCTAGTGGTGAATATATGGATTTTCATAATAGAGCTCGTGTTCGAATGGATTCTGGCTATGCGGTTAGATTATGCTGGGAAGCCATTGATATTCTAGCATCTGAAAGTGGTGGATCGTTGATTGCGGAAAATAATCTTCTAGCACAAATTATACGTGATGCACGCGGTGCGACAAATCACGGAGTTATTGTTCCTACCACAAACCTTGAGTTATATGGACGAATCCTTTGTGGTCAGGAACCTAATACGGTTCTAGTTTAACTGTTCGTAAGTCTAAATGAAAACGAGATATTATTAGAATTTTAATAGAAATTAGTTTTTCAAATACCATGAAATAACTTTCTATTTGATTGGGATCTGACTTATATCCTAGAAAGGGTAGAAATCAGATCCTTCTTTTCAATTTTTTGTGATTAGTTAGGATGGGAAAATTTGAACGATAGTATAGAAGGAGTGAAAGAGATGGAAAAACAAAATCAGCAAAACCTTTTTAAAGAAGTTATGGGAAATTATCCGACTGGAGTAACGATTGTTACAACATGCGATGAAGATGGTAATCCCGTTGGACTTACAGTAAATTCTTTTGCATCCGTTTCCCTTGATCCGCTGCTTATTTTATGGTCGATAGATCATCGTGTTTCTTCCTTGAATGCTTTTAAAATGGCGGATGGTTTTGTCGTCCATGTGCTCGCTGGTGACCAACAAAAGCTTTGTCAACTATTTGCTAGCAGAAATACTGATCGTTTCGGCAACTGTAATTGGAGCCTTTCATCACAAAATTTGCCAATTCTCGAGAATACATTTGCAGTTCTGGAGTGCAAAACGTATAAGCAAGTCGAAGCAGGGGATCACACAATACTAATCGGAGAAGTGACGAATATAACGTTTCATGAAAAAGAACCGATGCTCTACCATCGCAGACATTTCGGTCCAATTCCTGCTGAATTTCATTCTGTCCCAAATAAGTAGGTAAAAAGTCTAAATACAAATAACTAGTAACTTTGATTAATATTTTCATAGTCAATGATTTTATATCAAACTGTAAATTGTGGGGGGAAGAATAGATGGAAACTTATATAGTAGATGGGGCAAGAACTGCTTTTGGTACTTTCGGCGGTTCATTAAAGGATGTCAGCGATATTGATCTAGGCGTGGCAGCAACGAAAGAAGCGATTAAAAGAAGTGGGATTCCAGCATCAGATATTGATGAAATTGTGTTTGGCAATGTGATCCAAACTGGAGAAGCTTCTGCTTATTTGGCAAGACATATTGGTCTGAAAAGCGGAATGCTAGAGTCATCTTCCGCCCTAACCTTAAATCGTTTATGCGGTTCAGGTCTCCAGTCGATCGTAACGGGTGCACAGTCAATTGCATTAGGAGATGCAAGAGTCGTTGCTGCCGGTGGAACTGAAAATATGAGTTTAGCACCTCAAATTTTAAAGGGTACCCGCTTTGGTTCACCAAATAAGGCACCTGTGGTAGTAGATATGCTATGGGAATCGCTTATTGATCAATATGTTGGCTGCGGAATGGGAATGACGGCAGAGAACCTTTCGGCAAAATATGAGCTATCTCGCAAAGAACAGGATGAATTTCCGGTATATTCCCAGGAAAAGGCGATGAAAGCTAGAAATAACGGCCGTTTCGCGGAAGAGATTGTACCTATAGTGAGAAAAGATAGAAAAGGAAAAGAGTTTGTCATTGAGGTTGATGAATATATTAGAGACGGTGTAACCGTTGAAATCTTATCTAAGCTAAAGCCAGCTTTTAAGAAGGACGGAACCGTAACACCTGGAAATGCAAGTGGTATAAACGATGGTGCGGCAGCCGTTTTATTAGCTTCAGAGGATTATGTCCTTGAACATGGATTAAAACCACTTGCAAAAATTGTTTCCTGGGGAGTAGCAGGGGTTGATCCAAAAATTATGGGGATTGGACCTGTTCCAGCAAGTATCAAAGCACTAAAGAATGCTGGATTATCCATAGGTGATATTGACTTGTTTGAGTTTAATGAAGCATTTGCTGCGCAATCTCTAGCCGTAATAAAAGAGTTAGGGGTAGATCGGGAAAAAGTGAATGTCAATGGCGGAGCGATTGCTTTGGGGCATCCTCTTGGTGCTAGCGGTACAAGAATTACATATTCATTAGCACTTGAAATGAAAAAAAGAAATGTAAAATATGGATTGGCCTCTCTATGTATTGGCGGGGGTCAAGGTATTGCCATGATTTTAGAAAGAGCGTAAGGCTTTTATAAATAAGCTCTGTTATTATTCATTGTTGATTTTCGTGTAGGTATGAGATTTCATTGGCGGAGAATTTCCTGCTATTGTATAAAGTGGAGGCTTTAGAAGCAGATATAAGCGGAGATATTCCGATTAACTGCTCTAAATAAGCCAAAATCCATCGATTTGGACAATATAAGCGGAAAAGCTCCCCTTATTTTAACGAAAATATAGTTATTTCCCAATTAAAAACGGAATTTTTCCGTCTATTTTTCAAACAGAGTGAAATCAACATTCAGCTATAACAGAGCCTATAAAAAAGAAAGAGGGTTTAAAAGTGGAAAATAAACTTGTTCAGTTAACGATCCAAAATCATGTCGGTATCGTCAGATTAAACCGTCCGGAAGCTGGAAATGCCATTAATTTAGAAATGGCAAAGGAACTTATGGATGTTGCAATTTTTTGTTCGGAGAGCGAAAAAATTAGAGCTGTGGTTATTACAGGGTCTGGAAATAAATTTTCAGTCGGTGGAGATTTAAGAAGCTTTGCCGAGGAAGGTGAACAAATTAGTTCTCATCTAAAAAGTGTGACAGCCTACATGCACCAAGCCATTTCATATTTTACGAGAATGAATAAACCTTTTATCGGAGCCGTGAATGGAGTAGCAGCTGGTGCCGGAATGAGTCTAGTATGTGCCTGTGATTTGGCCTATGCTTCTGACCAGGCTAAATTTGTGATGGCTTATAATCGGGTTGGACTAACACCTGATGGATCAGGGAGTTATTTTTTACCTCGACTTGTCGGGATGAAACGGGCTCTTGAGTTAATGTATACAAATCGGCCATTGGATGCAAAAGAGGCAAGTGAGTGGGGGATAATCAACCATGTTGTTGCCGATGAAAGTTTATTAGAAGTTGTCATAGAGTTAGCAGAAAACCTTGCAAATGGACCAATGAATGCATTTGGAGAAACAAAAAGACTATTTTATCACTCTCTACAAGAAACACTTGAGTCTCAAATGAGTAAGGAGTCTATAGTCCTTGCTGAGAGGGCAAGCAGCAGTGAGGGAAAAGAAGGGATTACCGCTTTTCTAGAAAAACGTGAAGCTGATTTTTTAAAGGAAACCATCTCATCAAAATAATATATTTCAAGTACCTATTAACAGTGGGGAATATGATTTTTGAAAAGTTAGGTGAATGATGCTTAACACAAGCTTGGATTTATTTTTAAAGGGGGGATATGATTGAAGACCGCAAATGTTAGTGGAAATTTACTATGGGAACCCTCTCGTGAGATTCAAGAAAAATCAAACAAAAAGAAGTTTATGACCTGGCTTGATGAAACGCGTGGGCTAAAGTTTGAACAATACAATCAATTATGGGAATGGTCAGTTACAGACCTTGAGGGATTTTGGTCTGCCATTTGGGATTATTATAAAATTATTGCCGAAACGGATTATCATGAAGTAATTTCTGAAGGCAAAATGCCAAATATCGATTGGTTTCCTGGTGCAACATTAAACTATGCAGAACATATATTTAGGAATGAAACTCCAGAAAAAGCTGCTATCATATATAAGTCCGAAATACGTACACAGCAGGAACTTTCATGGGCAGGACTTAAAAAGAATACAGCAGCTATTGCAGGATATCTAAAGTCTAAAGGGGTAAAGCCAGGTGACCGGGTTGTGGCATATGCACCCAATATACATGAAACTGTAACAGCATTTTTGGCATGTGCTAGTATCGGCGCTGTCTGGTCAAGCTGTGCACCGGAGTTTGGCATCCAGAGTGTTATTGATAGATTTAAACAAATCGAACCGAAAGTAATGTTTGCATCAGATGGCTACCAATATGGAGGAAAGCAATACGATCGCCTTGACTTAGTTGGAAGAATTCAAGCGGAATTACCTACTTTGGAAGAAACCATCATTATACCTAATCTGCAAGATCAACCTGAATTATCAGGTTTGAAGAATTCCGTTCTTTGGAATCAGGTTATAACAGAACATAATAATGAACCATTAACCTTTGAACCTGTTCCATTTAATCATCCGCTTTGGATTTTATATTCATCCGGAACCACAGGAAAACCAAAGGGTATTGTACAAAGTCAAGGAGGAATCCTGCTAGAACAATTGAAATTCCTTGGACTTCAAATGGATTTAACAAGCGAAGATCGATTTTTTTGGTACACAACAACAGGTTGGATGATGTGGAACATTGTTGTTAGTAGTTTGCTTACTGGTGCGACGGTCCTATTATATGATGGAAATCCTAGCTATCCGAATGATGAAACCTTGTGGGGGTTTGCGGAATCTACCAAAATGACGATGATGGGTACTAGTGCAAGCTTTATAGTGGCCAATATGAAATCAAATGTGAACCCAAAGGAATTTAATCTCTCACACTTAAGAAGCATTGGTTCAACAGGTTCACCTTTGCCTGAAAGTGGGTTTGAATGGGTTTATAATCAAGTAAAAAAGGATATCTGGCTTTATTCTACTACTGGAGGAACGGATATTTGTTCTGGTTTTCTAGGAGGAAGCCTGTTATTACCCGTTTACTCCGGAGAACTACAAGCTCGAACTTTAGGAGTAGCTGTTAAATCCTTTAATGATGCAGGAGAAGAAATATTGGATGAAATTGGTGAACTTGTAGTTACAAAACCGATGCCATCCATGCCGATTTATTTTTGGAATGATGAAACGGGGGAACGCTACAAAAATAGTTATTTTGATGTTTTTCCTGATATTTGGCGGCACGGTGATTTTGTAAAGATTACCTCTAGAGGATCTGGTATCATGTACGGCCGGTCAGATGCAACCATTAATCGGGGCGGAATTCGGATGGGTACAAGTGAAATATACAGTGCTTTAGAGAGTATTCCTGAAGTACAAGATAGTTTAATTGTCGACATACCAATTAATAGTGAGCAATCATACATGCCATTATTTATCGTTGTGAGAGAGGGTACTCCATTTTCAGATGAATTGAAAACGCATATTAACAAAACGATTCGACAAAACTGCTCCCCTAGGCATGTACCGAATGAAATTTTTAGTGTAAATGAACTGCCTAAAACGTTAAACGGCAAAAAAATTGAGGTACCAATAAAGAAAATACTAATGGGAATTCCCATCAATCAGGCTGTTAACTCAGATTCATTACTAAATCCAAAATCATTACACTATTTTATTGAGTTTCAGAAGTTGATAGAATCAGGAGATGTCTCTTAAATAGGTACATAGAGACCGTTAATTTCTTCAAGCTGCAAAAAAGTAGCGATAGAAATGGCCGTTGTAAAAAAAATGTATGAATAAAAGCCTTACTAGGAAAAGACAAGTGTTTGGACAATTTCAGCAAAAATAGAAAAAGCTCCAAACTCATATTACTTTGAGATGGAGCTTTTTTAGAGAAATTCACCTACTATCTATAAAAGAGTAAGTAATAAGATGGCCACTAAAGGTACTAAGAAAATTACATAACCGATAGGGTTGCCAAAGTTGAGAGTCCAGCCGACACCAAACCGTTTTTCCACAAAGATAGAAGGATCATTTTTGTTGAAATAAATAAGACCACCTACCCAATGAGAATCTTCATCGAAGTCGGTTATTTTCTCTTTCGTCCCAGCAATCGAGACTTTATCGGAACGCCCTACTTTTACAGCAAATGCAATGGTTCCTGCTAAAACAACAACAAGGAAAATGAGTGGTGTTGCCACCAAAATCGTTCCCGCAAATAAATTTGGATGAATCATAGTTAATTGAAAGAAACTGAACATAATGGTAAGTAAAAAACTAACGAGAAACATAAACCAGCTTGTATATTTCCGTAACGTTAGCTGACGTAATCGGGAGGCATTGGTACTGGTTGCGCTTAACTTAATACCGGATTTTTTCGTACCAACTTGGATTCCTATATACATGAGCAGCAGGACTAAAAGCGTTAGTGGCAGCATGATGGCCGACATTGGCGTTTTCTCTGTAAAGGCATCCGCTTCACCATTGATACCCCAGTGAGTTGGAATCTGTTCGGGAAGAAGATCGTATTGATAAACGGTATAGCCGATAACTCCTACAGTAATAATGAGGGGAATCAAGTATACATACCAAGGAAGCATTTCATCTTTAGCCCGGACAGATAAATCTGTTATTGTTACTTGCGTTAAATTCTCCATCCAATTACTTTCCCTTTTTAATTGCAGCGTTTTTCCGTGAAAGAAAAAATAGAGTGCAAGACTGAAAAGAATGATACCAAATTGAATAAGTGTTCCAATTAGTACGGTTTGTTCTTCGGCGGGGTTATTAAATAGTGCCCAAAGAAGATAGCCAGCCAAGACGATGAATGAGAGCAGCCCTACAGATAATGCATATTTCTTTTTAAAGGCTGTAAGCTTTTCGTTTTTTATATGTTTTTCAGGAACAGTGACACCAAAAATAACGGTTCGCTTGACTAAAAAAGGGACGGCGGTTTGGATCCCAACTAAAATAATCGAAATTATAAGAAATAGTGCGAGAGTCATAGAAATTCCTCCTTCATGATTGCTTTTGGTGAAATGCATTTATAATAGAAGAGACGAGTGCTTGAATTTGTTTTTCAGACATTCCTAATACGAGTGATTCAGCAATAAGGGGTTTATATTCTTCTTTTATTCTTTCAAAAGATGATTCATTAAAATCGTTAAGATTAGTGATAATGGCTCCTGATTTTGGAACAATCCGAATAATTCCCTTTAGTTCTAATTGGTGATAGCTTTTATTGACAGTATGCATGTTGACGCCTAGGTCAGCTGCAAAAGACCTCACAGAAGGCAGTGAATCACCAGGCCGAATCAATCCTCTCGCAATTCCTTCAATGATTTGATTGGTTATTTGTAAGTATATAGGGATATCGGATTCGGGTTCAATTAGAATAATCACTTTCTTCCCCTCCAATCTGTTATAGAAATATTATAACACATTTGTTCTACTCATTCTATAACAAAAACCATTTTGTGGTTCCCATTTTAAAATGATAATTCTCACTGAAATAGGAAAATCAAACGATTATAGTAAATGTGGAGGCGATAAGATTATGAAAACATTTGAATTAAAATCAGGAACAACCGTGATGGTGAATGAGAGCAAGATTATTATAGAAAGATCATTTTGCATTTGGAGATTTTTTAAAGAATAAACACCAAATAGTTACATATCCTATGCAAATAAATATATTTACTTAGGAGATAAAATGAAAACACTAGTAAATCCACCTGCGCTATTAGTCTTAGATGTCCAAATGGGTTTTAATGATCCCTCTTGGGGAAGGCGGAACAATCCCAATGCCGAGGAAAATATTTTAAAACTTTTAACCGAATGGAGGACACGTGGCTGGGAGGTCATTTATTCTCAGCATCTATCACTGCTGCCTAAATCACCACTTCATTATCAAAATAAACAAGGCATTGAATTCAAGGAAATTATTAAGCCTTTACCACAAGAAATGATCTTTCAAAAAAATGTTAATAGCGCATTTATCGGCACGAAATTAGAAACGTATTTACGTGATCAGCAGACTACTTCTGTGATAATCACCGGGTTAACTACGCATCACTGTGTGTCCACCACTACAAGGATGAGTGGGAATTTGGGGTTTAAAACATTCCTTGTAGAAGATGCAACGGCTGCATTCGGAATTACCGATCATAATGGGACGATCTTTCTTCCGGAGGAAGTACATAAGCATGAAATTGCTACGTTACATAAGGAGTTTGCGACCATTGTTAAGACTGAAGAAGTATTGGAACAAGTCCTTAGATTTGAAACAGGGTTATACTAGATATTAGAGGATTTGTTTGGATTTATGTTACAATTTATATACTTGATTGGATGAATCATTTAGGGGTGGTTTTTTGCCGAAAAAAACAAATTTTTACCGGATCATCTTTATTATTTTTGTAATACTTTTAGTAGGCTGTACAAAAAAATCCCCGAATGAGTATGATTTAAAGCAACTTACTAGAGTAGATGTTGAAGTCGTTAAGGCAGATGAAAGCTATGAAGAAGCTTTTATGATTACAGATGTAGAAACAGTAAAAGTGTTAAGAAAAGTATTTAAACAAGTTAAATGGGAACCGAATGCAGAACCAAAAATGGCAAGAAAAGAAGATGTAAAGGCGACCCTATTTTTCAAATATGATGAAAATATGCCCGAAAGACTATTTGATTACCAGATTTGGTTTAATCAAAGTAATGATACGGCAACCATTTTAAGTAATAATGTAAAAGAAGGACTTGGAACGTTAGATAAAGGAAATGCACAGATATTAGAGAATATCTTGCTCGAAAAATAAGGTGTATTTTCCAATTATCTCGAACGAATTATTTAGTCGTGCGATCCAATGGGAGTCGCACGACTTGTTTTGTTTCAAATAGTAATTTTCGACAAAATCTATCAATCTAATGGTAGTGCTAGACACCCCAATAAACATTCCTCAAAAATTAACAGATTCCACAACAAAATAACCACTCAAAAACAGTTGATTAAAGCCATGAGAATCGTCCCCATGGTACCCACTCTATTGTGATTTCTTCATATATTGTTCTATTAGCGTGTTCAACCGATCCAATTGAAAGGCATAATGATAAATAGAAGCCCCAATGACGGCCATTTGGAATTTATGATCTTCGTTATAGGATTGCATCACTTTTTCTAAAAAGACCTCTGTTTGTTTCATAAACTCATCCTCTAATGAAGGCAGATCCATTTTTATTTTTCCATCATATTTCAAAAGAAATAGCTCATGATACTTGATAAGATATTCTAGGTGTTGATCAAAGAGCTGATTTTCTTCAGGTGTCGGCTTGCTCGTAAAATAGAAGGAATCAATATCCGCCAAAACAATAAACCCCTGTTGGAGTGATTTAAACATTTGCTTAAACACGACTATTTCCCGTACATCCATATTATTTACCTTGGCCATTTTTTCACGTTCTTCATCAAATAACAGAAAATGTTCTTCTAATAGAAAAATATTATTTTCTAATTGTTCCATTTGCTCCTTTAGTGATTTTTCTGTTATTTCGTCAGAGATAGCGGTTCTCATCAAAATAGAGAAATCCTGGAAAATATCATTGATTTTTTTTACGTAATTTTTCTTGTAGTTTGGTGGGAAGACAAAAATATTTACCAACAAAGCAGTTGCCATTCCAATGAAAGTAACGATAAAACGGTTCAAAGCAAAGAGCCAATCTTCGTTTCCTGGTGCACTCATAATCGCTAACACGGTTACGACCGTTAGCGAAATCGTTTCTCCCATTTTTAACTTTAAACTAATCGAAATCAGAATAATGATGACAAGTCCAATAGAAAATGGGTCACTGCCAAGAAAGTATAACCCCAAAAAGGCAAATATCGCACCTATGATATTGGTTTGGGCTTGGTTCCATACTTGTTTCCATGTGCGGTATATGGACGGTTGAATCGTAAAAATGGCGGCAATTCCCGCAAAGACTGCGGATTCAAGTTTTAATACGGAACATATATATAAGGCAAAAGTAACTGCAAGTCCAGTTTTAATGACGCGAGGTCCTAATTTCACAATTCTCAATCCTCCATTCAAAGCGCTGATCAATAAGTCTCCTCAGTCACTTTCTTCCATTACTTTATCAAATATATCTATTGGAACTAATATTTTCAAGACCATAGGCACGGTTCTGATGGCTTTTTTAATAGTGATTTTTAAATAATGTTTAGGGATAGAGTGGATTTTCAGTTTTGATAAATTAAATTTTCGATTATAGAACAGCAGATCGATGAAGGAGGAGAACTCCCGGTGAGAAAAGTCCTTCATATGTTGATGAAGAACATTTCAAGAGAATTCCCGATGAGAAAAGTCCTTCATAGGGTTGATGAAGAACATTTCAAGAGAACTCACGGTGAGAAAAGTCCTTCATAAGGTTGATGAAGAACATTTCAAGAGAATTCCCGATGAGAAAAGTCCTTCATAAGGTTGATGAAGGACACTTCAAGAGAATTCCCGATGAGAAAAGTCCTTCATAAGGTGTATGAAAGACATATCAAGAGAATTCCCGATAAGAAAAGTCCTTCATAAGGTTGATGAAGGACAGTTCGAGAGAGTTTCCAATTAGAAAAGTCCTTCATTTGAATTTTTCAGAGGAATATCAACATCAGGCACTATTTTGATGTAAAGAATCTGTTATTATTTATCTATAATAATATTATGTTAACCAGAAATATATTTAACATCAAAAAGCCAGAAACCATCCTAATGATGGAATGGTCCTGGCTTTTTTGGGAGCTTATTTTTTTAAATCTAGTTTGAGAATGATCATCTACCTTTCCTGTAGCCCAGTCTCTCTGAAATTAAATCTCCAGAACGGATTAGTTCACTAGTAAAATAGTGAATCCGTTGTTTCGAGAATCGACTACTTGGTCCTACGAGATTGATCGCGGCAATGACTTTCCCTGTATGATTTCTTACTGGAGCAGATACGGAGGTCACTCCTAGATTGAATTCTTCCACGCTGACTGAATATCCTTGCTTACGTATCATTGTTAACTCTTGGCGAAAAACATCTGGATCTGTAATGGTATGGGGTGTTAAAGAATTCAGTCCATTTTGGGTAACTAGATCAACAAAGTAGCTGTCACTGTGGGCAAGAAGTAGTTTACCAGAGCTCGTACAGTGAACAAAATTTTGCAATCCTAAGTGCGTTTGTAACTTATAAGAGTTTTTACTCTCAACTTTGCATAAATAGACAATGTGATTTTCTTCCAAGATCGCGAGGTGTGCAGTTTCTCCACATTTATTCGCTAGACTTGTAAGGATGGGAATTGTTTCAGTATGTAGATCAATGTTACCGAGGACAATGGAGCTTAATTCTACTACGGACAAGCCCAATTCATATTTATTGGTATCAGTATTTTTTTGAACTAACCCTTCGGATGCAAGTGTTGCAAGAATTCTTTGCACGCTGCTTTTCCCTAATCCAAGCTCTGCAGCAAGTTCACGTACCCCTTTTTGAGGATGGTCCATTTTAAATGAACGTAATATTTTAATTGCGTTTTTTACGGATGAGAGTAGTTTTTCTTCTTCTTGAATCATAGTTTCCTCCGATAATTAAAAAAGTTTTTAAAAAATTCACAAAGTGTCCCTTATATAGGGACATTGGTATTGTAAGCGTGTTCAAAGGCAATTAAGATATGTGTATGCATCGTGTTTTAGATAATTTAGTAAATTCTGACTCAATACAATGTAAACGTTATCATAATTCGGTATACTTCGTCAATGTCATTCGTTTATGTTGTACAAAAAAAGATGAATCCAGGGAGGAACGAAAATGACAAATTTTCAAGAACCAATTTTTGATGTTGCACAATTAGCCCATGTGGAGATTCTTTCTCCGAAACTTGAACAATCCGTTGAATTTTTCACACGTTTTTTAGGGATGGAAGTTACTGCTCGTTCAGGTGGATCTGTATATCTTCGTGCTTATGAGGATTTCTACCACAATACATTAAAAATAACTGAGGCAAAGGAAGCGGGAGTAGGACATGTAGCATGGCGTGCCACTTCCCCGCAAGCTCTTCAACGTCGAGTAGAGGAAATTGAAAAAACTGGATTAGGCAAAGGGTGGATTGAAGGGGACGTTGGTCATGGTAAGGCCTACCAGTTTACAACACCGGACGGTCATTTAATGGAAATATTATGGGATGTGGAGTATTACAATGTTGACGAGAGTCAAAGATCAAAACTATTAAATCGTCCATCAAAACGTCCAGATCGTGGTGTGCCCGTACGTCGTTTAGACCATATTAATTTGATGACTTCTAACCCAGCAGCGGACACAGAATTTTTGATAGATGAATTAGGATTTCGTTTAAGAGAGCAAATCCAAAATAACGGCCAAGTACTTGGAAGCTGGATAAGCGTTTCCAATCTCGTTCATGAAATCGCTTATATGCAAGAGCCTAATGGCATAAAGGGCAAGCTCCATCATCTTTGCTACTGGTATGGAATACCACAAAATCTTTATGATGTTGCTGATTTGTTAAAAGATCATGGTGTTTTTGTTGAAGTGCCTCCGAATAAACATGGAATCAGTCAAGCTTTCTGTATGTATGTGATTGAACCAGGTGGGAACAGAATCGAATTGTTTGGAGATGCAGGGTATATCATTACCGATCCAGCATGGAAACCGGTTATTTGGGAAATGAAGGATGTACCTGGCTACGGAGATACCTGGATCGGTACTGAATTCCCACATTCTTGGTGGACACAAGGTACACCGCTTACAGCGACCAAGCCTGTTGAAGTTGTAAAACCTTAATTCTTAGAAGAATAGAAAGCGGGGTGAGTGGTCTTGTCTAAAGTAAAAGCAGCGATTTTAGGATCAGGAAATATTGGAACGGACCTAATGTATAAAATATTAAAAAATGAAGGAAATATGGAGTTAGCTCTTCTGGCAGGAATTGACCCAGAATCAGAAGGACTAGCAAGAGCTTTGGCGAAGGGCATTCGTACAAGTCATCACGGTATCGATGCGATCTTGGAAGATCCAGACATAAAGATTGTCTTTGATGCGACAAGTGCAAAAGCACATAAGCTGAATGCACCATCACTGCGCGAGAAGGGGAAATTAGCTATCGATATGACTCCTGCCGCCATTGGGCAATTTGTTGTACCAACAGTTAACTTACATGAGCATATTGAAGCCATGAATGTCAATTTGATTTCTTGTGGAGGTCAGGCGACGACTCCCCTTGTTCACGCAGTTAACCGTGTTGTACCTGTACACTATGCTGAAGTCATTGCAACAGCAGCGAGTGTATCTATCGGACCGGGAACAAGACAAAATGTTGATGAATTTGTGCGAACGACTGCCAACGCTGTCAGGCAAGTGGGTGGAGCCAAATTAGCGAGGGCGATTCCCGTGTTTAATCCAGCAGAACCACCAATTAATATGACTAATTCTGTTTACGCAGTGATTAAAGATGAGTTTGATGAAGCAGCTGTCATTTCATCTATTCAATCGATCGTAGCTGAAGTTTCAAGTTATGTTCCCGGGTACAAATTAAAAGGCAAGCCATTTGTAGATTATCGTGAAACACCTTGGGGACGGTTGCCAACCATCGTGATCATGAATGAGGTTGTCGGAGCGGGAGACTATTTCCCTACCTATGCGGGGAATTTGGATATTATGACAGCATCCGCGTATAAAGTAGGAGATTTATATGCAGCCCATTTTCTCGGAACTAAGGAGGTAAGCCGATGAAGATTCCTAGACTTACAGATACTACTCTAAGAGATGGCGACCACGCTGTAAGCCATAGTTATACTCCAGAAATGGTTCGAACGATTGTTCGAAATTTAGATGAAGCAGGTGTACCGGTAATCGAAGTTAGCCATGGTTCGGGCTTGAATGGGTCGACGATTCAGCAGGGGTTTTCGATTCATTCTGAATTTGATTTGATTAAAGTGGCTGTGGAAACAGCGAAACAAGCAAAAATTGCTTCTTTATTCGTTCCTGGAATTGGAACAAGCGATGAGTTAAGAAAGGCAGCAGAAATTGGCATTTCCGTCATCCGTATTGCCGTTCATTGTACGGAAGCAGATGTAACGGAGCAGTATTTCCGACTAGCGAAGGAATTAGGCCTTGAGGCAGTTGGCTTTTTAATGATGTCTCATACTCAACCTGCAAATGTGTTGGTAGAGCAGGCTAAGCTGATGGAATCATATGGTGCTGATTGTGTCTATGTAGTCGATTCAGCAGGAGCACTTGTTCAAAGTGGTGTCAGGGAAAGGGTATCAGCTCTAAAAGAAGCGTTGTCCATTGAAGTCGGATTTCACGCTCATAATAATCTTGGATTAGCGATTGGCAATACGATAACAGCGCTTGAAGCTGGAGCGGATCAAATTGACGGCACGCTAAGGGGACTGGGAGCTGGCGCAGGTAACGCAGCAACTGAAGTTCTTGTGGCTGTTCTAAATAAAATGAATTTAGATACAAGAATGAATCTATCCATTTTAATGGATGCAGCCGAGGAAATTGTTGCACCGTTGATTCAGTCTCCGATCGTGATCGATCGTGACAACTTATCTAGTGGATATGCAGGAGTATATAACAGTTTCTTATTCCATGTGAGACATGCAGCGGAAAAGTTCGGTGTAGGGGTATCAGAAATCATGGAGGAATTGGGAAAACGAAATGCAGTTGCAGGACAGGAAGACTGGATCTTAGATGTGGCAGTCGAATTAGCAGAGAAAAAAGGCTTGAAAGTTTAGTTGCAGATTAGGAGGAAACGATGGTGACAATCATTCAAGAAGCTGCAAGCCGCTTATTGGAAGCAGAGGAAACGAAAAACGTTATTGAACCGTTAACGGTTTCCTATCCAGGGATTACAGTGGATGAAGCCTACTATACTCAATTAGAGATTATCCGCAGAAAAGTCGAAAATGGTGGAATAATTGTCGGGAAGAAAATTGGCGCAACAAGCAAAGCGATTCAAATTATGTTTGGCGTCAACCAACCTGATTATGGTCATTTATTGGCAGATATGATGTACGTCGAAGGTGATACGATTTCACTTGATTCATATATTCAACCAAAAGTAGAATTTGAGATTGCCTTTATTTTAAAAAAGGATTTAAAAGGACCGAATGTTTCTGTACTTGATGTTATTAATGCTACGGAATATATCGTTCCGGCAATTGAAGTGATTGATAGTCGTATTGCTGATTGGCAGATCAAATTTGAGGACACTGTCGCAGACAATGGATCTTCCGCTAGTGCGATTATTGGCGGGAAACCGACGAAGCTTGAAGGATTGGATCTTACCCATATTGGCATGGTTGCATATCGCAACGGGGAAATGATTGATTCCGGAGCAGGTGGAGCCGTACTTGGAAATCCGCTTCGTTCCGTTGCATGGCTAGCCAATTCTTTAGGTAAGTATGATGTGGCCTTAAAAGCAGGGGAAATCGTTCTCTCGGGGGCGTTAACGAGTGCAATCGAAGTAAAGGAAAATGACACGTTTACAGCTGAGTTTGCTCATATAGGTTCCGTAACGGCTTCCTTTAAACGATAAAAATAGAAACTAGGTGATAACATGATAAAGACTGATGTGATCGATCAAATTGCTTTTGAACTATACGAGGCAGAAAAACAGAAAAAGTCGGTTAATAAGTTTGTTGAAGCCTATCCTGAATTGGATGAGGCATTAGCCTATCAGGTACAAGAACGATTAATTGAAATGAAGTGCAAGGAAGAAAACACGAAAAGAATCGGAAGAAAGCTTGGATTAACGAGTAAGGCAAAACAAGTCATGATGGGTGTTCATGAACCATCTTATGGGGTATTACTACAAAGCATGCAATTATTCGAAGGGGAACGCATTTCAATAGCGCCATTTATCCATGCGAAATTGGAACCAGAAATTGCCTTTATTTTTAAAAAGGAAGTAAAGGGGCCACATGTAACGGTCGCAGATGTATTAGCTGCAACAGAATATGTAGCTCCTGCGCTCGAAATTATCGATAGCAGATTCCAAGGTTTCAGCTTTACTCTGCCAGATGCTGTTGCTGATAATTCCTCTTCATCCCGTTTTATTATTGGAGAAAGATTTTATTCACCAAAAAATTTAGATTTGAAATTAATGGGAATGGTATTTAACCAAAACGGAGAAGTCGTTGCTACAGGTGCTGGTGCAGCTGTGATGGGGCATCCAGCGAGGGCAATTGCGTGGATGGCCAATAAATTGTATAAGCTTGGGCAAAGTATTCAACCAGGTGAAGTGGTGTTAAGTGGTTCCCTATCTGCTGCTATAAAGATTGAAGCAGGTGACCATTTTTCTGCAAGCTTTGATGGAATCGGTTCCGTAGAGGCAGTATTTACAGAATAAACAACAAGGTGAAGGGAGAATGCTAGTATGCCATTTATTCAGATTAATATACTTAAAGGCCGATCGCCTGAAAAAAAAGAACGTTTGATTAGAGAAGTTTCCGATTTAGTTTCAGATGTGTTAGAGGCTCCCATTCAAAGTGTGCGTGTGATGATCAATGAAGTAGAACCTGAACATTGGGGGATCGCTGGCGATTCGGTAAAGAAGAGAAATGAGGTTTCAAAATGACAAAAGTACAAACTGGCGTAAGAGAAGTTGGTTTATATATAAACGGTGAATATGTGAAAGCAGCTAATGGGGCAACCTTTGAGGTAAAAAACCCTGCTACTCAAGAAATCATTGCCAAAGTATGTGAAGCAACAGAGGCTGATGTTGATAAAGCTTGCCGCGTTGCAAGAGATGCTTTTGAAAATGGTCCATGGCGGACGATGACGGTTGCCGAGCGTTGTGCAAAACTTCGACGGATGTCTGAGATTATTCTTGAGCGTAAAGAAGAAATTGCGCGACTAGATGCTACAGATGTTGGAAAACCATTTCACTCTGCCCTCCAACATGAAGTTCCGCGCGCAGCAAATAACATTAAGTTCTTTGCAGATTTCATGGAAAACCAGGGTGGAGAAACGTATCCAATGGGGGACGAATACCTAAACTATACTCGTTACGAACCAGTTGGCGTTGCAGCGCTCATCACGCCGTGGAATGTACCTTTTATGCTGACAACCTGGAAGCTGGGACCATGTCTTGCCGCAGGGAATACAGCGGTAATAAAGCCGGCAGAAATGACCCCGCTTTCTGTGTCCTTACTTGGTGAAATTGCCAAAGAAGCAGGTATCCCGGATGGTGTTGTAAACGTTGTTCATGGTCTTGGAGGAGTGGTCGGAAATGCTCTTACGACTCATCCTGAAGTGGATTTAGTTTCGTTTACAGGCTCTACGGCTACAGGAAAAAGAATTATGAAAAGCGGAGCAGATAGCTTGAAAAAAGTATCCTTTGAACTGGGTGGGAAGGCAGCGAATATCGTGTTTGAAGATGCAAATCTTGATAAAGCCATCCCGGTTTCGATTCATGCTGCTTTTATGAATTCTGGGCAAATTTGTCTTGCAGGTTCACGAATTTTAGTTCAACGCACCATTTTTGATGAGTTTTTAGAAAGATTTAAGAAAGCAGCAATGGAACTAAAGGTGGGCGATCCACAGGATGTAACCACAAAAATGGGTCCAGTCGTGAGTGAAGAGCATTATAAAAAAGTAACAAGCTATCTTGAAATTGCTAAAGAAGAAAATGCGACATTGATCTGTGGAGGCAAGCGACCAGATCTGCCTGAATATTTACATAATGGGTATTATTTAGAACCAACTGTATATGTTCAGGAAGATCCAAATTCGCGGTTGTGCCAAGAAGAAATTTTTGGACCAATTGTGACCATTATTCCATTTGATACCGAGGAAGAAGCACTACGAATTGCAAACGATACCGATTATGGGTTGAATGGAGTGGTTTGGACGGAAAGTCTCCAACGTGCTCACAGAGTTTCTCATTCCGTTCGAGCAGGCACAATTTGGGTGAATTGCTGGTTTGTCCGTGATCTTCGCGCACCATTTGGTGGATTTAAGAAGAGCGGAGTTGGACGAGAAGGCGGTCATCACAGCATGGAGTTCTTTACGGAAGCGAAAAATATTTGTATTGCATTAAAGTAGTTTTAACAAAGAGGAATTATTTTAGCACGTTATAATAAGTTATCAAGAATGAAGACTGTTTCAAATGTCGAATGTGAATGCGACTTGTTGAACAGTCTTCCTTTTATTGTTTTGACCTAAGAGGTATAGGTTTTACCGTGTACTGTTATTCCTATTTCATCTGTGTTGATCTAAAAGGATCTGATTTCCATCCGGATCTTCTAGTGTCAAATGTGCGGGTCCTTCACTTGCCTCATTGGCTTCAGTCAGTATTTTTACCCCTTTTTCTTTTAGCTGTTTTTGCAGGTCTCGAATGTCAGTAAACGATTCGAGATTTTCGGCATTTTGATTCCATCCGGGATTAAACGTTAGGACGTTCTTTTCAAACATACCTTGGAATAAGCCAATGATGGTATCCTCGTTCTTCATAATAAGCCAGTTTTGGTTTATATCTCCGCCAAACGCTTGAAATCCTAGGTTTTCGTAAAATGATTTTGATAAATGAATGTCCTTTACAGTTAAACTCACAGAAAATGCGCCAAGTTTCATTATAACTACCTCACTTCTATTAATAATCTATTCTAGATACAAGAATTAGTATAAGGGAGTATTTCAAAATAAACAATATTTACCAAAACCTAAATCTAGCCTCTTTAAATGTTATAATTGAATAATTTCAAAAATGTTCAAAAAATTGTAATATTTGGACTTATACTAACCTTTCTAACTTTAGTATAATAGAAACATAGAAAGGTGGAGGAGAAAATGAGAAAACGTACTCTAAGCTTTAAGAAACTAGTAAATGACAATAAGCAAGAATTAAAAAGTGATGTTAAAGCGATGGCAAGAATTGAGACAAAAATTGATAATAAACATTCAAAAAGGTAATTACCTCATGAATAGAAGTTAACAAAGAGCAGCCTACCATGACCAAGGATGCTCTTTTATCATGTTTAAAAGAAGAAATAAAAAAGAAAAATTGATATACTAGAGGTAATGACAAGCAGTGGAGATGTTCAGCCTATGAATTTTATTACGAAACTTTTTACAAAAGAAAGAAAGTTGAAAATTGATTTTTGTGAAAAAAACCTCGACAGGTTTCTACCTGAAGAGTTACAAAATGAATACAGTACTTTTCTAAGTAAAAAAAATATTGAATTTAAAGAGTACAATTGTCAAAGTAGATGTGAGGAATGTAAAATATCTCCCTATGCAATTGTAAATGGGGAATTTATTGAAGCAGGCGATTCACGACAATTATTGGATAAATTTAAACAACTTGAAATAGATAAGAAGTAGTTTACAACTTATTTCTAGGGTGATATAATTTTTGATGTATTATTTCTTAGGGCGTTGAAAAATGGATGCTATTTGCGGGTGTAGTTTAGTGGTAAAACCTCAGCCTTCCAAGCTGATGTTGTGAGTTCGATTCTCATCACCCGCTCCAAATTATCTCAAGGGCCTATAGCTCAGCTGGTTAGAGCGCACGCCTGATAAGCGTGAGGTCGATGGTTCGAGTCCATTTAGGCCCACTTCATAACGTATGATACAAAAACCGAACTTTTATAAGTTCGGTTTTTTTGCTATTATCGGTGCTTAAAAAAGAGACCGGGAGTCAGGAACAGTGTTTTAAGATTTCAATAATAAATAGGTAATATTTATCCGCTTTTTCGGTACTTTACTCATAAAACACGAACGTTAAATAGTTTTTTAAAATTAATGTTCATATTTTGATTGAAAATCTATTGTAAGTTTGTTATATTAACAAAGTAATAATCTTAGTAATCATTACTCGTATATACTCGGTAATATGGTCTGAGTGTCTCTACCTGGTTCCCAATAAACGAACTAGACTACGAGTTAAAGTATTGGGCTGTTCGGCATACCTAGCCGCTGCAATTAATGATTTAGCAATTTTTTGCTATATTATTTATACTTTGACTTTTGAGGGTCTAGAAGGCAGGAGAGATTCTGCGTTTTTCTAGGCCTTTTTCTTTTGGACCAATTAGCGAGTATATCAAACAACTAGAAAAAGAGGAGATATTATTTATGAAAAACAAAATGTTTAAGAAATTCGCTTCGGTAGCAACTATTTCAGCCACGTTATTTATGCTTGCAGGATGTAATTCATCTTTACTAAATGAAACAAAAGTAGAAGGGGCCCAGAGACCCATCATCATTCAAGGTCCAATGCCTATAGAAGCTGAATATTTTGCAGAAAAATTAGATAAGGTAAAAGTGGAAAAATCAGGTAAATTTGTTTTTTATAAAGGTAAGCTTAACAATTACCCTGTTATTGTGACTAAAACAGGAAAGGGAATGGAAAATGCAGCTGCAGCAACAGCATTGGCAATTGAAAAATATAATCCTATCGCCATCATCAACCAAGGTACATCAGGCGGACATAATCCAGAGCTAAATGTATTTGACATTGTGTTAGGGGAAAGAACGACAAACATTGGTTCATTAAAAACAACAAATATGGATGAAGGCCAAGGAATGGATCCCACTACCTGGATTCCGATGGACTTAATGGCTTCGGAAGGAAGCGGATCAGACGATAGTGCGAATAAAGTCAGATACTACTACGGCGATAAGGATTTACTAGCAGCCGCAAATGCAGTAAGAGACACCTACACAAAGGGGAAAATTGTCGAAGGTACGATTGGTTCAGCAGATTTTTGGAATAGTGAAGTGGATCGAATTAAATGGATTCATGAGATTTACGGTACTGATGTAGAGGAAATGGAAGGTGCCTCAGTAGCACAAATTGCCGATGCTTATGACGTAGCCTTCTTGGGTATCCGAATCCTTTCGAATAATAAAACAAATGGCGGTACTTACGATCCGGGTACAGCATCAGCCAATCAAGCCTATGTTTATGAAGTTGTTAAAGAATATATATCTATGATGAAAAGCAAGTAAAATAGTAAAATTACCTTTACAGTAGCCCATCTTATAAATTTCAGCCACTACTTCAATGAAAAATTAAGAAGGTGTGCTAATTGTAAATGAAGGTAAAGCCCTCTTCTATAGTGAAAGAGGGCTTTATTATTTCTCCTGTTTTTAAGAAAATAAGATAGTATTTAGAGGTTTACCATCATTCCAAAGCTCAACACCAGCATTACTTTGTTCTTGTACAAGACTAATTTAATCATATTAAAATAACTGTTTAAGATCAAATTTGAAACATTCACAAACGTTGTTTGTGGGTGTTTTTGTTTTAGTAAAAGGATAAACATGGTAGAATTTAAATTCAGAAACAAAGTAGCCTTAAACAGTAGAAATTTTAAAGGGAAGAGGTTACACTACGATGAAAAAACAGGAAAGCGGTTATCGCTGGGTGGTATTTGGTACGGCCTTATTCGCTTACTTTTTAATTGTAAGCCAAAGAACAGCGCCAGGACTTATTACCGACCAATTAATGAAGGAATTTCACGTTTCAGCTTCTATCATCGGCCTTATGAGCAGTATACAATTTTTAGCCTATGCAGGATTTCAAATCCCTGCTGGTTTATTATCTGATCGATATGGGCCCAATCAATTTCTTATAATCGGGACACTCCTTACTGGGCTTGGAACCCTTCTCTACAGTCTTTCCCCCAATGAATATGTAATGATTTTCTCTCGACTTTTAGTAGGGACGGGGGATGCAACTATTTTTGTTAACTTGGTTTTAATCTTAAATCAGTGGTTTAAGGCAAACGAATTTATTAGATTGTTAGGATTAATTTCACTGGTTGCGGGTCTTGGTTCATTAGTAGCTACCGTCCCTTATTCGATATGGATTTCATACTCTGGCTGGCGAACGACATTCCTTAGCATCGGAATTATTTTAGCGGTATTCTCTTATTTACTTTATACAGTTCTCGTTTCAAAGCCTAAAAAAATATTCAAAAATGATTTCGAAAGTAAAAAGAGGTCTGTAAAAGCACGGGAAAGTGTATGGGCGATACTTCGCCGTATTTTTTCTACTCGCCAAGCTTGGGCTACCTTCCTCTGTCACTTTGGGTTGGTCGGTACCTATATAGGATTTATTGGTTCATGGGGAGTTCCATATGGAATTCATGTATTGGGACTATCACTTTCAGAGGCAAGTCAGCTTATCATGTATGGTCTTTTTGGAGCCATGATTGGTGGTCCTTTTATCAGCTGGGTTACTAGCAGACTGAATTCTATTAAAAAAATCTACACCCTTATTCATATTATTGTGTTGATTAATTGGATGGTGCTGTTTTTATCTGGTGTGAAACCTCCAATTATGATCGTAGTGGCTTTGCTTTTTATCATCGGTTTTGGTAGTGGAGCAAGCTCATTAACCTTCGCGGTGGTGAGGGAATCCTTCCCTAAGAAAGAAGTAGGTGTTGTTACAGGATTTGCCAATATGGGGGGGTTTTTAAGTGCCGTTTTATTGCCGATTGTATTCGGATATATACTAGATCTATTTCCTCAACAATCTATAAATATTGGCTATCATTATGGATTTGCGATACCTATCCTATTTTCTTTGATGGGATTGATTGGTGTTTTGATCATTAAAGAAGAAAAAGTTATTAAAACTGTATTAGGTACATCTTAAGCCGAACTTTTAATTAGTTCGGCTTTTTGCATTTTTACTTTTTTGTAAAAAATATGTTGAACTAATTGTACCGCATAGTGTATAAATGTTATATACTATATATAAATAAAGTATAACACATTAGAGCTAATTAAATTGAAAAGGGGGTCAATGTGATTAAACTGTCGAAACGCCAAGATGCAATTCTCAAGATTGTGAAAGAAAGCGGACCGATTACTGGACAACAAATTGCTGAAAAGCTTTCTTTAACTAGAGCAGCATTACGACCAGACTTAGCGATCTTAACGATGGCGGGAAATTTGGATGCCAGACCTCGGGTAGGTTACTTTTTCAATCATAATTATGAAGTTAGGCTACAAGCAGAAAAATTTCTGCACCAAAAAGTGGCTGATTATAAAGCACGTCCAATTGTAGTTGAAAAATCTACCTCTGTATATGACGCCATTGTGCAATTATTTTTAGAAGATGTAGGGACGCTTTATGCGGTAGACAGCAGCGGTTATTTAGCAGGCGTCATATCAAGAAAAGATTTGCTTAGGTCAGCAATTGGAAATCAAGACTTGCAAGAATTGCCTTGCAGCGTCATCATGACGAGAATGCCTAATATTATGACCATTACACCGGAAGAAACATTACTAGAGGCTGCTAAAAGGATGATCACGAATCGCATTGACTCCTTACCTGTCGTGAAAGAAATCAATCCCGGCAATCATACATATTTACTAATCGGTCGGATTACAAAAACAACGATTACACGAGCATATCTAGAAATCATGGAGCAAAATTCAATATAAAGGGGATGGCAGAGATTTTTGTAGAGAAAGAAGTTGTTTATGTGGTTTCAGACTCCGTTGGGGAAACAGCAGAGTTTGTTGTAAAAGCTGTAGCAACACAATTTAACGGTGGCAATGTTGAGATACGCCGCAATTCCTATGTGGAGGATTTAGAAGACATCGAGGATATTATTGTTCTCGCAAAAACAGGTAAGGCGATTATCGCTTATACGATTGTTGTGCCGATTTTAAAGGAATATTTAGACCGCCGCGCAGCAGAAGAGAACATTAACGCGGTGGACTTGCTTAGTCCGTTAATGAATGCCTTTACCACTAGTTTCAACAAGAAGCCTCATCACCAGCCTGGTTTAATGAGAAAACTAGATGAAGAGTATTTTAGAAAAATAGAAGCCATTGAGTTTGCCGTTAAATATGATGATGGCCGTGATCCTCGAGGAATCCTCAAGGCAGATATTGTTCTCATCGGCGTTTCCAGGACATCAAAGACACCATTATCGATGTATTTGGCTCATAAACGTTTTAAGGTTGCCAATGTTCCATTAGTTCCAGAGGTTCCAGCACCTGATGAACTGTTTGAAATTCCAAGAAAAAATTGTATCGGATTAATTATTTCTCCCAATAAATTAAACGAAATCCGTGTTGAAAGACTGAAGGCGTTAGGATTGGGTTCCAAAGCAAGTTATGCAAGCTTCGAGAGGATTCTTGATGAATTGGATTATGCAGAAAAAATCATGAAGCGTGTAGGCTGTCCAATTATTAATGTATCAAATAAAGCAATAGAAGAAACAGCTGGATTGATTTTAGAAGTGTTGAAAAAAGAGAGGAGCTTATGATGATGGGAAAATTCGTTTACTTATTTCATGAAGGTAATGGAGATATGAAGGAAACACTTGGAGGAAAAGGGGCAAATCTAGCGGAAATGACCCGGATCGGCTTACCTGTTCCTTATGGTTTTACGATTTCTACACAAGCTTGTAATACCTATTATGTGGAAGGAAAAACTATTCCATCGATCGTAGAAAGCCAAATACTCGGAGCACTCCGCCGGTTAGAAGAAAACATGGGGAAAAAACTTGGCGATGCCGAAAATCCACTGCTCGTTTCTGTCCGTTCAGGTTCTGTATTCTCGATGCCTGGGATGATGGATACGGTCTTGAATCTGGGGATGAATGATGAAACGGTCATTGGGATGGGGAAATTAACCAATAATCCGCGGTTTGCCTATGACTCTTACCGTCGCTTCATCCAAATGTTTAGCAACGTTGTCCTTGACATCAATACGTATTACTTTGAGCAATTTTTAGAAGAAACACGCGAAAGTAAAGGTTATCATACAGATCCTGAAATGAGTGCTGAGGATTGGAAGGAAGTTATTGAAGGCTATAAAGGAATCGTTAAAAAGCATACAAGGAAAGAGTTTCCGCAGGATCCGAAGGAACAGTTATTTCTAGCGATTAATGCGGTATTTGATTCATGGAATAATCAGCGTGCCATCGTGTACCGCCGCTTGAATAAAATTCCTGATCACCTCGGTACAGCTGTCAATATTCAAAGCATGGTGTTTGGCAACATGGGGGACGATTCAGGGACAGGCGTGGCGTTTACTCGAAACCCTTCAACTGGTGAGCATGTCCTTTACGGGGAGTATTTAATTAATGCACAAGGTGAAGATGTAGTAGCAGGAATTCGTACACCACAGCCCATTCAAACGTTAAAAGACGAAATGCCGGCTGTGTATAAGCAATTCGCTGAAACATGCAAGCGTTTGGAGCAGCATTATCAGGAAATGCAGGACATTGAATTTACGGTGGAACGGGGACAACTATTCATTCTTCAAACCCGTAACGGCAAGCGGACGGCACAAGCTGCTATTCGAATTGCAGTTGAAATGGTGGAAGAAGGAATTATTGATAAAAAGACAGCGTTACTTCGTGTCGATCCTGATCAATTAAATCAACTACTCCATCGTCGAATTGATGATAAACACCAACGTACTTTGTTGGCAAAAGGTCTGCCTGCATCACCTGGAGCGGCTACGGGTCAGGTTGTCTTTGATGCAGATGAAGCGGAAGAATTAGGGAATGCTGGTAAAAAGGTTATCCTGGTTCGACCAGAAACAACACCAGATGATATCCATGGAATTGTTGCGGCACAAGCGATTGTTACTAGCCGTGGCGGCATGACAAGTCACGCTGCAGTAGTGGCACGTGGTATGGGTAAAGCGTGTATTTGCGGATGCGACGCACTAAAAATTGATGTAAAAGCTAAACAATTTACCGTTGAAGAGCAGGTTATTAACTATGGTGATGTGATTACCATTGATGGTTCAACCGGTGAAATTATGCTTGGGGAAATTCCAATGATTGAACCAGAGCTTTCTGATGAATTCCAGCTATTACTTGCTTGGGCAGATCAAGCAAGAAACATTGGTGTTCGTGCAAATGCCGATAACCCAGAGGATGCACGAAAAGCGTTTGAATTTGGTGCCGGCGGAATTGGCTTGTGCCGTACAGAGCATATGTTTATGGATTTAAAGCGAATTCCTTTTGTGCAAAAAATGATTTTAGCTGAAAGCTTCAACGAGCGTAAGGAAGCACTTGATGAGCTGCTGCCAATGCAGCAAGGCGATTTTGAAGGGATTTTTGAAGCAATGCAAGGATTCCCGGTTACGATTCGATTATTGGATCCACCGCTACATGAATTCTTACCTGATAAAGAAGAGCTGTTAGTCGAAGTAACAAAGCTGCAAATTCTTGACCCTTCTTCACCTGAATTGAAGAAAAAAGAATTATTGTTGAAAAAGGTCCGCCAGTTAGATGAATACAATCCAATGCTCGGCCACCGCGGCTGCCGTTTGGGAATGGTTTATCCGGAGATTTATGAAATGCAAGCAAAAGCGATTTTCTATGCTGCTGCTAAACTAGCAGATAAAGGAATCGAAGTGCAGCCAGAAATTATGATCCCACTTGTTGGACATGTGAATGAATTGAAACAAATGCGCCAGCTCGTGATCGATGCTGCTGTAAAAGTTCAAGAAGAAGCAGGTAAGAAAGTGGAGTATACGATTGGAACGATGATTGAAATTCCACGCGCAGCGATTACCGCTGATCAAATTGCTGAAGAAGCAGATTTCTTCTCGTTTGGAACCAACGATTTAACACAAACAACATTCGGCTACAGCCGTGACGATGCAGAAGGGAAATTCCTGCAGAACTATATTGAAAATAAGGTACTTCCAGAAAATCCGTTTGCTGTGCTTGATCAAGAAGGTGTTGGCAGATTAGTTGAAATGGGCGTAAGGCTTGGTCGTCAAACAAAGCCATCATTAAAAACAGGTATCTGTGGGGAACATGGCGGTGAAAAAACATCCATTGATTTTTGCTACAAAACAGGACTGGATTATGTAAGTTGCTCTCCTTACCGCGTGCCGCTGGCAAGATTAGCGGCTGCCCAAGCGACAATTCGTCATGAATCGAATAAGAAGGAAGTTTATACGACAGCTTAAATTGTTTAACAAGTACCATATACAATGAAAAATTAATAATGTAGGAAAAAATGACTATCAAATTACTAATTTGGTAGTCATTTTATTTTTGTACATACCAAGATTGGCTCGTACCTAATTTTACGACAAAGAACGAAAGTTAATCTGAAAAAGCCATTCCAAACACTTGCAGCGGAATGGCTTTTATTTTACAGTCAACAGTTGAATTTATAACAATTAAAGTGCTAGGTACCATCCATTAAATTGGGAGGTGACTGTGTTGACATAGCTGACAACACATTTGAAATAAAGGAGGAACAGAGAACATGGGAAAACTACTTCACTGATCTCTTTTTTTACTCATTGTGGAAAGCAAAACAATACTAAACTACATTTCTAAATATAGTTTCCAAATAGTGATTTTGGGGTGAATATTATCAAAATCAAGCAAAATTTGCAGTTCCTAAAAGAAGCCATAGAGGGAAAATTTTTAGGAAGTAAGTTCATTTATACAAGGAAAGAGGCCCTACAAACACTTTTTAATGATAAGTGTTTGAAAAGACCTCAAGTAATCCTTCCTAGTTATTAGACCCGTAGCTGATTAGGTTTGTAAAGATTCTGTAGCCTCCAGGAACTTGTGCATTGATTTGGCGGTAGAATACTAGGTTGGTGTAGAGGAATGTTCCTTTGCCGTAGTTAGCCATTAGGATTCCGCCCTCAAATGGTGCTTCGCCAGGGTCTGCCATAGATACGAAGGTTTCATAGTTTGTATCCCATGCACTTGGGAAGTAAAGAGCTCTTTCTTGTACCCAGTTATCCCAGTCACTATCGCCAATTTTATTTGGATAGTTAAACAGCGGATGTTCTGGTTTAGTAACTGTTACCTTTGCATTTTCGTCCGTCACGCGCCATTCAATAGAAGGTGATCCGATGGTTAATGGATATGGCGGTGTGAATGCACCTCTATTCCATGGATCCCCAGATGTAACATATTGCATGACTAAATGTCCGCCATTTTCCACATATTCAAGCAATCTTGTGTTATTTTGCAATACATCTGGTCTTCCAAGTGTCGACCTGATTCCAGCTACAATGGTATCGTATTGTGAAAGATTACCATTTTTTAGCTCTTCCGGTGTAATCTTTGTGATATCAAATCCAGCATTTAGCAAGGAATCGGCAATCGTGTCAAAGCCGCTATCAATGTAGCCAACCTTCAAATTATCTGGTTTTAATAACTCAAACGCAACCCCATTAATGTTAGATGGGTACATAAAGTATGAGTCATTGATATGGTCATATTTAATTTCTTGTACAGTAGTATTTAATGACTTACCATCTGTTTTGGCAATCGCTGCGATTGTGAAATTACCTTGAGAGATATCTTTCGGCGGAACTAATGTAAACGATACTTCTCGTTCTTCATATCTTTCAGTGAAGGTAACTTCTGATGTTGCTGGTTTACTGGTCCAGCCTTTAGGAAGATTTAAAGAAACTGTAGCTTTTTTAGCACCTTTAGCATAGTTTTTTACTTTAACTGTGGCCGGAATTTCATCTTGTACATTGGCAGTGTTAACCGTGATATTAACGGGGTCTGGAGTAACACTTAATTCAGGGAGCACACTCACTGTATTATCTAAATCAATAACGGATGTTGTTTTCACTCCGTTTTCCTTAAAGGTTAGTTGTGCTTTGATCACAGCGTCGCCATATGGCTGGTAATATTCTGCATCAGAAGGAACAGTGACATTGAAGGTAACCGTCTTTGATTCACCTGGCTTTAGATGCTTTACTTGAGTTTCACCTTCGTGTTTCCAATTTTCGGAAGTCAGTAACGCTGCTTCAATATGTTGGATTTTTTGCTTTCCTTCATTTGAAATCTTAACTTTTACTTGAGTTTGTTCACCTTGAGTTAATACATATGAACCAATTTCCATATCAACAGCAAGGTCGGAAGCAACGAAACTTACCTGTTGTAGCTGTTCTACTTTTAGTTCAAGCTTATGAAGTAAGTCATTTTTAATCCCAGCATCCAATTTTGCTGATTTTGTACTAGTTATTAATTTTTGTACATCCCCTAAAGCCTTTTGTGATTTAGGTAAAATCGCTTCCCGGTCTGGATACAGTTTAATAATGCCTTCCAATTCGTTTTGTAAGGTATCCAACTTCGCGCTGACGTTAGCAGCAGGAATGATATCTGCCCATGCATGGAAGTCATACGGAACCCCTGCAAAAAGGTCAGTTGAACCTGTTTCTACTGCAGAGTGGATTAATTTTAAATGTGATTTTCTAGGTGCAACAGGAATATCATTTCCCATTCCTTGGCTCTTGTGCAGATATCGGGATGCTTCACCAAGTTGCGGGTAACTCATACCGTAGATTGGGTCCAAGTCACCAATCTCGATAGAGGTCGTTGCAGCAGTTGCAGCATTCACTGGTAAATAAAACTTTTTGATCTGCCAAGGCTTTAATCCATTTTTCAACTGTTCAGGGAAAACGTTTGGATCGGCTGCATCTTTAAATGCTCTTTCGGATAAAATCGCCATCAATCTATGGTGACCATGTTGGCTTACCACATTTTCGAAAGAAGGCATGACAATATCTGGCTGATAGGTTCTAATAAATTTGATTAAACGTTCGTACACTACATCTTCACCCCATTTTTCAAGGGTTTCATCTGGTGATTTTGAAAAACCAAAATCATAGATGGCATCAGATGTGGTTTCACTTAAATGATAGGCTTTAACACCATTTACCTTTGCAGCTTCAATCATTTCATTGGAGCGAATAATTCCAAGGGCATTGCCTAACTCATTTCCAATCGCATTTTGTCCGCCTTCACCACGGTTGGCAATTAAACTAGCTGTTTTCACACCTAATCCACGTGATAAATAGGCAAGTAAATCACTTCGTTCATCGTCTGGATGTGCTCCTGTGTTTAAGAAAGTAACCGTAGTATCTAGAGGTTTTACAACATTCCAAAGCTCAACATCCGCATCACTTTGTTCTTGTGCAAGACTAATTGGAGGTAATAAGGAAGTAATTAAAAGAATAGACATCAATAAACAAAAAAGTTTTTTCAATTCTTGTAACCCCTTTCAATAGTGAATGAAATAAAGCGATTCAATTCTCCTTTCATCATTATGTGGTTTTAGTTAGTAAATGTAACTAACTAATTGGAGGAAAATACTTACAAGTCCGATTATAATACCTTTCAGAATATTGTAAATATTACTAAATTACTATCTGCTATTTGTAAATAAGGCCTATAGTATTAGTGCTAAAGTTATGAGCGTCAGTATTCATACGCATTAAGAGAAAATGAATTAAATATAATTTTTACAAACTAATCACAATTATCTAAATTTTTTAAATTAAATATTGGCAACGCTTCCAATTTAAGGTATAGTGTAGTTAAATTAGTTAAACTTACTAACTAACGCTATCAAAATTAATTAAGGCCGTGATGTTTATGAATAAGAAACTATCAAATGCAGAGATACGGACAAAAAATAAAAAGATGGTTTTACAATGTATTAAAAATTCTCAACCTATATCTAGGGCAGAAATTGCGGAAAAGCTCCATTTTAGCAAGCCGACTGTTTCATTATTAGTTGATGAATTAGTCAAAGAGAAATGGGTTTATGAAAAAGGCATTGGCGAATCCTCTTCACAGGGTGGCAGAAGACCGATTCATCTTTATTTTAATGAAAAGGTTGCCTATGTCATAGGGGTGGATATTGGTGGCACCAAAGTGAAAATTGCCATTTCTGATCTTGGGGGAAAGATTATCAGTGTAAGCAGTTTTAATACAAGAAAACATTTAGAAAATGGTTTACTCAAACAAATTCTAAAAGAATTGCAAGAGATGCTTCAACGGAATAAGTTAGATGAGAGTTTGATTTTCGGTATGGGGGTAGGAGTACCAGGTATCACAGAAACGAAAACGGGGGTTGTTATAGAAGCTCCAAGCTTAAAATGGGTCCGTTATCCGTTTTTGACTGAGGCTGAACGATTCTTTTCCTTCCCTGTTTATGTCGATAATGATGTCAATATAGCCGTTCTAGGAGAACAATGGTTAGGCAAGGCTAAAGATAAAGAAAATGTACTGTTTATATCTGTTGGTACAGGGATAGGCAGTGGAATTATTATTCATAATCAACTTTATCGTGGATCCTCTTATGCTTCTGGGGAGCTGGGATATATGGTTACAGATAAAAATGATATGAAAAATGAGTTTAAACCAATCTTTCATCGCTATGGTTATCTTGAAAGTGTTGCTGGTGGAAAAGCGATTGGGAGAAGATTCACAGAGCTTGTCCTGCAAAACAAGAGTCACCCTGTATTTGCTGAAGCAGCAAAAAAGGAGTTGACTGGTGAGCAGGCTTTCTCGTTAGCGAAGGCAGGAGATGTGACTGCCCTTGCGGTTGTCGAAGACGCCATTGAACATTTAGCCTATGGAATCATCAATGCTGCGACACTATTAAATCCGGAGGTTGTTATTCTAGATGGCGGGGTGATGAAATCTGCTGATTTCATTCTTCCAAGAATACAAAAGATTGTTCATCAATACCTGCCTAGTTCAGTAGAAATATTTCAATCGCAATTAGGGGAAAATGCAGGAGTTTTAGGTGCGGTTTCTTTGTTTTTGAGTGAATACGATAGTTTTTTGAATTAGGGTGTTTACTATTTTGGTTCTTTGCAGGTAATTTTGCCTGCTTTAAGAATAAATAAAATCATTTATAGGGGGAGAAGTATGTTTAAGAAGAAAAATTTATTGGTATTCTTGATAGCTGTTCTGATGCTTTTCGTGTCAGCCTGTTCGAGTAGTTCTTCAGGCGGGGAAAAACCGGAAAAAGAAAAAGACGAAGGAAAAACAGAAGAAATAGCTGAAGCAAGTGGCAACCTTGTTATCTATACCGCCCGTGACCAAACGATTGTCGACAAAGTGGTTGAAATGTTTAATGAAAAATACCCCGATGTAAAGGTTGACGTGTTAACAATGGGAGCACAGCAGGTTCTTGAACGTGTTCGTGGAGAAAAAGCCAATCCACAATCTGACTTTTGGTGGGGTGGAACACAATCTGCTTTTATGACAGCAGCAAATGAAGAACTGTTAGAATCGTTCAAACCAAGCTTTGATGCAAGTATTTTACCAGAACATAAGGATTCTAAAAACCGTTGGTATGGTGAAATGCTTCTGCCAGAAGTAATCATGTACAACTCTGACATGCTTAAGAAAGACGAAGCACCACAAGATTGGGATGATCTCCTTGATTCGAAGTGGAAGGACAAAATTATTATCCGTGGTGTCTTAGCATCAGGTACGATGAGAACCATCTACTCTGCGATGATTCATGAACAAGGTGCAGATACTCCTGATAAGGGTTATGAGTGGCTAAAAAAGCTTGATACCAATACAAAAGAATATGCACAGGACCCAACAAACCTATACTTAAAGCTTGCCCGTCAAGAAGGTTCGATTTCGCTTTGGAATTTACAAGATATTCTTATCCAAAAAAATCAGCACAACCAACCATTTGATTTCGTATATCCAAAAAGTGGAGCACCAATTTTAGTCGATGCGGTTGGACTTGTGAAAGATGCGAAAAACCTAGAAAACGCAAAATTATTCTATGAGTTCTTATTTGATCCAGAAACTCGTACAATTTTGGCAAAAGATTTATTCCAAATTCCAACTCGTACCGATATCGACAAATCAACTATGCCAGATTGGTATAAAGAGCTTGACCTGAAGTCATTAGACATTGACTGGTCAGTAATGGCTGAAAAAGAAGCTGAGTGGATGCAGCATTGGGATGAAAATATTAAAGGTAAAAATTAATAGGTTACTATAAAAGGGGTGAAGATGTTTTTTCACCCTCTTTTACAAGGTAAGAAGGCATTAAAATACTTTCTTACCTTGTAAAAGAATAAGCCCTAATAAAGGCTTTTCTTTTTGGCTCATTTTTAAGAACAGCGAGGTGTTTGTGTTGAAAAGTGTAAGACTTGATTATGTTAGTAAAATGTTTGGAACATCAGTTGGAGTTGAGAACGTTGATATCGATGTCAAACCTGGAGAGTTTTTCACCTTTTTAGGTCCATCAGGATGTGGAAAAACAACGACATTACGGATGATAGCAGGATTTTATTATCCGTCAAAGGGAAAGATTCTCTTTGATAACAAGGATGTAACCACTCTGCAGCCAAATAAAAGAAATATTGGAATGGTTTTTCAAAACTATGCTCTTTTTCCTCATATGACAGTATTTGAAAATATTGCATTCGGTCTTGAAGTTCGAAAAATGTCAAAAACGGTGATTAAAGAAAAAGTGGAACGTGCCCAAAAGCTTGTTCATCTTGAAAAATATGGGACTCGTAAAATTAATGAACTTTCAGGTGGTCAACAACAGCGTGTTGCTTTAGCGAGGGCTCTCGTGATTGAACCTGATATTCTTCTGCTTGATGAACCGCTGTCCAACTTAGATGCGAAATTGCGTGAGGAAACGAGATTAGAGATTAAGAGACTTCAAGTCGAATTAGGTGTCACGACCATTTATGTTACTCATGATCAAACAGAAGCAATGACGATGTCAGATCGAATCATGGTTATGAAGGAAGGGGTCGTTCAACAAATTGGAACACCGCAAGAAATTTATAACCAACCTACTAATCACTTTGTTGCGTCCTTTATTGGAGAATCAAACATCCTAGAAGCGGAAGTCGTTGAAGTAAAAGGGGATGATGTCAAGGTTAAGTTGGATGACGACATCTTCGTTCAAGGGAGTATGACACAATCTGCAAATGGGAAAAAGCTGGCCGTAGGTGAATATATTAAAGTTTCAATTCGTCCTGAAGCGGTATTTGAAGGTACAGGTCCAAATCAGGTGACAGGCACCATTCAATTCGTGGAATTTACCGGTGTTAGCATCAATTATGTTGTAAAAGTAGGCTCAAATATCATGAAGGTTATGATTATCAATAAAGGAAATGAAATCCTTAAGCGCGGCGATTCGATTACCCTTCACGTACCTGAAAAAGGAATCTACTTAATTGGAGAATAGAGGTGATAGAATGAGTGCGAATCAAACTACTGCTGTGCGAGAAAACTGGTGGGCACGCCTTTCTCGTTCGAAATATTTTATCTATGTTTTAATTTCACCACTTTTTTTAGTTCTTTTAGCGTATGTTATCTATCCATTTTATCAAACCTTTGTTCAAAGTGTAGTGGGTGCAGAAGGGGCAACACTCGAAAATTACCAACGCTTTTTTGGGTTAACAAGTACAGCCAACCTTGAAGCGCTTTGGACAAGTGTATATATATCGGTCATTAGCGTGATTACCTGTGCCATAGTTGGTGTCACAATGGCGTTTTTGATGGAGCGTTACGAGTTTCCTGGAAGAAAGCTTCTTTCTGTCTTAATCCTAGTACCGATGGCATTGCCGCCTCTTGTAGGTGTGTTATCTTTTACCTTTCTCTATGGAGAAAGTGGGATCATCCCACGGGCACTTCAGGTACTATTTGACCTTGAAAAAGTACCTTTTTCATTAAAAGGTGTTATGGGTGTTATCGTCGTTCATACGTTTACCATGTACACATACTTTTATTTAACAGCAGCAGCAGCGATTAAAGGCCTGGATCCTTCCTTAGAAGAAGCAGCGACGAGCCTTGGGTCTGGAAGAATTCGCATTTGGTTGAAGGTCATCCTTCCAATGTTAACTCCAGCGTTAATTGCAGCATCCTTACTTGTGTTTATGATTTCCATGGCGTCCTACACTGCACCGTTGATGTTTGGTGTAGAACGGACGATGACGATGCAAATCTATTTATCACGTACAAATGGAAGTCTCGATATGGCAGCCACACAATCTACCATACTATCCATTGTTTCGATTTCCTTCTTAATTTTGATGAGATGGTACCAAGGACGACGGAACTATCAAAATCAAAGCAAAGGGATTAGTGTTCATCGCACCGAATTACGTTCCCAATTTGCAAAATACACGTCGATGTTTCTTTCGTTTATCGGGGTCATTATTTTAATGCTTCCAATCTTTGTTCTTGTGCTGATTTCTTTTTCAGTCGACGGGGAATGGACAGTTCAGGTAATCCCTACGGCTTATACCTTGCAGCACTATATTGATTTATTTACCGATGAGCGAACATGGCGTCCAATTTGGAACAGTTTGCAGATGAGTTTTGTGGCAACAGCCGGAAATATTTTGTTCGGTGTAGCGGCGGCTTATGCCATGGTTCGAATGAAGTTTAAAGGAAAAGCCTTACTTGATATTTTAATCATGGTTCCATGGGCCCTGCCTGGTACCGTTGTAGCGGTTAACTTGATCGCGGCGTTCAGCGAACCGAGTGTATTCAGCTTTAACCAGGTGTTAATTGGGACGTTCTGGATTTTACCATTAGCGTATTTTGTACGGCATTTACCACTTATTTTCCGATCTACTTCTGCCGCATTAATGCAAATGGATGAATCGATAGAGGAAGCGGCTCGAAGCTTAGGTGCGAATTGGTGGTACACATTTAGAAGAGTCGTTGTTCCAATGGCGTTCTCTGGTATTCTTGCAGGTACCTTGCTTGCAATGGTTCAAGGGATAGGTGAATTCGTTGCCTCTATCTTAATTTATAGTACGTCAACGATGCCGTTATCTGTCGCGATATTCCAAAAAATGTATGCTTTCAAATTCGGAACAGCCTGCGCATACGGTGTGCTACAAATTATTTTGATTATAACTGTTCTTTTCGTTTCACAAAAAATAACAGATGGGAAAGCAGGATCAGCCATTTAAGGAGGAGATTGTGGTGAACGCAAGCGACATTCATGGAAGAGACCTAAAAACGCTTGAGCAGGCAGCATTTGCTGTTGTTCCGTTAGGGAGCTTTGAGTATCACGGTCCACATTCACCTTTTGGTACGGATATTGTGTTAGCAGATGGATTTGCGAACGTGATTGCTCCTAGCTTAGGTGGTGTTGTGTTCCCAACTGTTCCATATACAGCTTGTCCAGGAAAAACGAAAAAATATAAAGGAACGATTCCAATTCGTCCAAGCATTATTCAGGAATACTTGATTGATATAACCATGGGAATTATTGAGCAAGGGATTAAAAAAATTATTCTCTTAAATGCACATGACGGCAATATGGGGGTTTCTAGAACAGTAGCAGAATATGTAACGGGTAAGTATACCGACGCAAGCTTTTTATTAGTAAATTGGTGGCAAATGGTCGATATCAATGCGGCTACTGAAATTGGCTTTGAAGGAACGAAAGGAAGAGGACATGGCGGACCTTATGAAATGTCTGCTGTCAAAGCGTTTCGTCCGGATTTGGTCCATGTAGATTTAATGGATGAAGAATTTAATGAGTTTCAGCCACTTTCATCCTACCCCTACATTCTTGTAGAGGGCACTCCAAAGGCATGGGATGGTTACACAGGGCTTATTCAACAAACCTCCTACGAAAAGGGGAAGAAAATCGTTGAAAAAGCAACGACAAATATGAATGAGTTAATTAAAAACTGGCTTGAAAATTAAGCGACAGAAGGGATGGACCAAAGTGAAAACCTCACTGAGAGAACAAATCATAAAAAAGGAAGGCACAACCTTTCCTTCTAAAACCTATACATCGATGGTGCTTGAACCAGCCTATGATGAAGCAAAACAACAATTTATTGACTCTATGGTCGAGATTCATAAAGCCCATTTAATTATGCTGGTAGAACAGGGGCTAGTTGGAAACGAAGAGGCCCGGAAAATTGCAAAAGCAGTTGCCAATTTGGATGCACAGGAGATTAATAACAGAAGATATACGGGTGAGTTTGAGGATTTATTTTTTGAAGTCGAGCATGCTTTAATTGAAGACGCAGGCGATATTGCAGGAAATCTTCATATTGCCAGAAGCCGCAACGATATGGGAATTGCGATTTACCGCATGACACTAAGGAAAAAGCTTTTATTATTGGTGGAGAAGGCATTAACACTTCGTGAGGCACTAATTGACTTGACGGACGAACATAAAGAAACGGTGATGATTGGCTATACCCATACCCAACAAGCGCAACCCACTACCTTGTCTCATTATTTAAATGCGATGACGGATATGCTTACCCGTGATATTACGAGACTGCAGGCTGCCTATAAAACCGTAAATCGCAGCAGTATGGGAGCAGCCGCACTAACCACTTCGGGATTTGGGATTAGCCGTGAACGTATGAAAGAGCTACTTGGCTTTGAAGATATGATTGATAATGCTTGGGATGCGGTTGCAGGTGCAGATTATATAGCAGAAACGGCGACGGCTGTTCAGTTGTCAGCACTTAATTTAGGTAGATCCATCCAAGACTTTTTACTATGGGGTACTCAGGAGTATGGAGCATTTCTTCTTTCTGCACCATACGTCCAAATCAGCTCGATTATGCCGCAAAAGCGCAATCCTGTTTCCATTGAGCATATGAGAGGTCTACTTTCTAGTGTAGCAGGAGATTGCCAAACCGTCTTGCTTATGCTCCATAATACGCCATTTGGAGATATTGTAGATACAGAAGATGATATGCAGCCGTATATGTGGAAAGCTATTGAAAAATTAGGAGGCATTTATGATTTATTAACAAGTGTTTTACTCACAATGGAAGTCAAGAAAGAAACCCTTCTAAAAAGAGCGAAGGAAAGCTTTGCCAACGTTACGGAATTAGCGGATACTATTGTGCGTAAGGATGGACTATCATTCCGCCAAGCACATCATGTCGTAAGTGCCACGGTGAAGGAACTCATGCAGAGTGGAAAAACGTCATTAGAATCCCTAACGTTGAAACTTTTAAACGAACAATCAAAAATGGTAGCGGGGAAGGAATCAGTTTTAACTGAGGAAGAATTAGACCAATGCTTGAGCCCTGAATATTTCGTTCAGATCCGAGACCTAGAAGGCGGTCCTAGCCCGAGCAGAATGGAAAAAACCATTGAAGCACGATTCTATGAACAGAAACAATTGGTTAACTGGTTAGATGAAAGACAAAAACACCTTACCACCTCTGCTTTAAAGGTTAGTGCCACATTTACCGAATGGACTGGAGCTAATGAATAGGAGATCCATCGAACTGCTGGCAGTCGATGGAGGAGGAACAAAGACACTGGCAGTCCTTGTTGATTCTGATGGAACCGTCATTGGTAAAGGTCATGCTGGGGCTTCTAATTATCATGTAACTGGTGCTGATGGAGCTAAAAAAGCTTTAGTAGAAGCTGTTCTTGCTGCTGTTAAGGATGCAGGAATTGAAGCAAATAAAGCAGTGAACATAGAAAAAGCTGTATTTGCCCTAGCTGGAATTGATACGGGTAATGATGAAAAGGAAGTAAAATTAATTGTTCAGCGAGCAGTTGAGGCTTTGTCGATTGAGATTGGTAGTTTACATGTTGAAAATGATTGCCTTTCCGCCTTATTGGGTGCTACTCAAAACAAAGCTGGTATTCTCTTAATTGCTGGAACAGGTTCGATTGTCTTTGCTCATGATGGCAACAATCGAATTGTCCGTTCAGGAGGCTGGGGGCACCGGGTTGGTGATGAAGGAAGCGGCTATTGGATCGGCAAACAAGCCATCTCTTCTGTTCTCAAAATGATGGATGGTCGGGGAGAGGAAACACTTTTATCCAAGCTTATTTTGGAGAAATTTAATTTTAATAAAATTGAAGATCTATATAATTGGACCTATAGTGATTCTTATTCTGTTGATGATGTAGGGGCCCTTGCGGCTGTAGTGGGTGAGGCATTTCAGTTAGGAGATACAGTAAGTAAACGCATCTTAGATGCTGCAGTGGAAGAACTGCTGCTCCTAATTGAAACGGCGATTGAAAAAGCTGAAATCCAGCAGGACGAATTTGATGTGATTATTCAAGGTGGTGTTTTCCATCATAATTACTACATTAAAAATCAAGTTTGCCAAAGAATCCAAGAAAGTACGGCCAAAGTGAAAGTCAGAACTACCACCGAAGAACCGATTTGTAATATTATTAAACGTGGTTTGGTATTAAAATAACTGTCGAGAATAAAATTTAAGCATTCACCTACGATGTTTGTGGGTGTTTTTATTTTGAGTAAAAAAGCTAAAATGGTAGAATTTAGAATCAGTTAACAGAGTAGCCTTAAACAAGAGAAATTTTATAGGGAATAGGGTACACCAAGATGAAAAAAAAGCAGCTATCGTTGCTTTTCTTTCATCTATAAAATCATAGTAAACTCGTATTGGAAATTACTCTTTTAAAAAGCCCCCTAAATTGCTCCTTATCTTCTGATGTAAATGGTTTTGGTCCCTTTGTGCGCTTACCGCTTTTTCGAGCCATTGCACTCAAATAACGTGTTTGTAATAATTGGTCAATGTTTTCATTTGTATAACTATATCCAGTATGGTGTAGAACCGTACACCCTTTTGCTAAACCGAGCGAAGCAAGTCCATAATCTTGGGTTACGATAATATCTCCTTTTTGTGCTAACTTCATGATCCGATAATCCGCGGCGTCTGCACCTGAATCAACATAAACGGTTTCCACTCCTGACGGTTGTTCCGTAGTAGAAAAATGCGAAAAGCTAGTAACAAGGGTAATAGGAATTCCAGCCTTAGTACCTTCAGAGATAATAATATCTTTTACCGGACAAGCATCAGCGTCAACCAAAATTTTCATCTTTTATTCTCCCGTAAATAAGTTTGAGTTGATGATAATGGCAGATTCAGCTTTTGTCAAACGATATAGATGCTTTTAACGATGATTGCACCTCTAAAGTAAACCGTTACATAATTTTTTTATTGAACATATTCCAACCTATCGACAATTTTCACCGCTTCCTTAATGGAACCTTTATAATTAAAGTCATACACATATCCATCGCCTGTTTCCCAAGAAAAACTTGTGTATGCTTCTTGTCTCGTGCCAAGTATGCTGATATGCCCTTCAATTATGTCTTTGTTTTTTAACCAATTCACTTTTTTCATGTATTTGAACAACTCATCTGCCTGCTGATACGGCTCATCCCCGTTATCACCATCAAAATGCATTGTCCATGGTCCACGCTTTGCATAAATCAATGATCGAATCCACGGTTGGACCCATAACTTAACACCATCTTTCTTTTTATAAAAAACAAAATCATACGGACGGTCGCTCGGCATCATCGTTCCAACATAACCGGATAGTCCTCCGATACGACTAGATTCAGGAGGTTGAAATAACGCTGGATCATTTGCTCGATAAGGTTTATCTGTAGATAAAAAATAAATACTATACCTATTTTCATGAGCTGTCACCTTAACTGACGTATATTTTCTAGACTTTCTCTGATGTTCGCTCCAGTATGTTGGTAATAATACCGGAACATTCGTATTTTGAATCAGCCCTTTTGCGACAGGTTGTAAAAACGGCACGACCTCCTGTGTCTTTATTAATGCTGTGAGAAATAACAAACATGTTAAAGATAGCAGAGCTAGTTTTTTCAAATAGAACCCTCATTTAACCACATTTTTTTTATTATTCTTCACTTTAAAAATTTGAATTATTTATATATCGAAACATTTTGAAGGCTTAATTTTATTGTAGTTAAGGTTTATACTGTTGAAGAGAATTCACAAAAATTAAGAAGGGCTGGAAATTTAATTGACTTTTTACAGTTCACTAACACCTTTTTATGACGAAATTTTTCCTACTAATGTGAAAGCCGTTAACTTTTTAAAATCTAATTTTAAAGAGGGAGGATTACTGCTCGACGTTGGGGCAGGTACTGGTAATATGGCACTCACTTGTCAAAAGAAGGATTTAAAGTTACAGCCACGGAACCAGAAGAAGCAATGGCTGATCAAATTCGGGAAAAGGCAACCAATCATTCAGTAAAAGTATTTACGAAGTCAATGCAGCAACTAGAAGAATTTAAAGAAACGTTTGATGGTATTTATTGCATTGGAAACACGCTTGTTCATTTAAACAATTTAGAGGAAATCAACGAATTCCTTCAACAAGTATACAGAAGGTTAAATGAGGATGGCGTATTTATTTGCCAAATTGTTAATTTTGAGAAAGTTTTAGAAAACGAGGATTTTACATTTCCTATCATTCAAAAGGAAATATTTGAATTTAAACGCCGTTATGACCTTGCAGGAGAAAAGGTTTTATTCACTACTACATTAACATCAGCTGGACAATCCTTTTCTAACACAACTTCTTTGTATCCTGTCACGTCAAAGCGATTACTTCCTATTCTAAAAGATAATGGGTTTCAAACAATTGAAATTTACGGTAACTTTGAAAAGGGTGCTTATTCCGTAAATTCACCTGCATTAATTGTTGTTGCCAAAAAATAAAGAAGAAACTCCCAAATCCAAACACTAGGTTTTGATTTGGGAGTTATTTTAATCTTCCATTGGAAACCATCCAGGTCTATTGACAATCATTTGCCAAAGAGAATTTGGCACAACAAGACGAGATTGAGCGTCTTTTTTTAGTTTTGTTTCAATTTCAGATTCTTTTCCTAATTTAACTTTTTCAACCCAATCAGGGTCAATAATAAGCTCTCGTCCGAGTGCAATCATTGAAACACCAGTTTGAATTGCTTTTAACGCATCGTCAGCTGTATAAATGGAGCCGACACCAATCACTGGAACACTTTCCCCAACTCTCTCCTGAATCATTTCAAGACGAGAACGTGAATCTTCCGCACCGCGTCTTGGAGTTGACCAGAACTCCAATGTGGAAACATGCAGATAATCAAGCCCTTTATTTGCTAAAACATCCACTAAGGCAAGGGTATCAGCCATTGTTATTCCGGGTGTTTCAGGTTCCTCTGGGGAGAATCTATATCCAACGATGAATGGTTGTTTCGCATGTTCAGCTACTACCTTTTTCACTTCATCAATAACGGCAATTGGAAATGTTAATCTTTTTTCCAAACTGCCGCCATATTGATCTTCACGGCGGTTGGAATATGGTGAGAAGAACTGATGAATTAAATATCCATTCGCTCCATGTAATTCAACCCCATCAAATCCTGCTTGAATTGCTCGCCGGGTTGACTCGCCAAAATCACGAATAATGGATTCAATTTCTGTCTCGGTCAAAGCACGAGGAACTTGATTGGATCCTGTCCCTTGTTCTCCAGGAACAGCGCTGGCACTAACAATTTCTCCATTTGGAACTAACTCTGGTGAACACTTCCTGCCGCCATGGAAAATTTGCAGGACTGCTTTTGCTCCTTGTTCTTTAATGGCAGAAGCTAGTCGGCGTAAACCTGGAATAAAGTCATCGTGATCGCTTCCAAATCCACCATGAAATGCTTTTCCGCTAGCTGTGACATATGCACAACCTGTAACAACCATTCCGACTCCTTGTGATCGGCGGCTATAGTAGGCTACTTCTTCATCTGAAACGGTGTAATCATCATTACTCGACCAAGTCGTCATGGGTGCCATAACGATACGATTATCTAATTGAATTCCGCTGCGCAAGATAATGGGCTGGAATAGTGCTGTATATTTGAGATCCATAAGTATTTACCTCCATATCTTAGTGAACCCTTTTATCTTACTTTTATGATGTAAAAAAAGCATTAAAAATGCTTGATAATAGAAAGTCCCCGAATAACTTCTTTAGTTATTGAGCTAACTATTTTTCAACAAAATCAGTTAAATATTGGATAATTGTGTTAAGGCACGTTATTATACTAAATAGAGAAATAGATGCGGATGGCGAGAAATACTGGCGGATAGGGGAAAATAGTTGCGTATGGCGAGAAATAGTTGCGTATGGCGAGAAATAGTTGCGGATGGGGGAAAATACTGGCGTATAGCGAGAAATACTGGCGGATCACGAAAAATACTGGCGTATAGCAAGAATACTTACATAAAAGCAACTGTCTCAATCATAAATGTTAAAGAAAATTTAGGAGGAATACACAATGTCAAAAAAAAATCAAAAAATTGTTCCGCATTTATGGTATGACAAGGAGGCAAAAGAAGCAGCTGAGTTTTACACCTCCATATTCCCAGATTCAAAAATTACAAATATAACATCTATCCATGACACGCCCTCTGGGGACTCTGACATCGTCTCTTTTGAGCTATGGGGGCAGAAGTTCATGGCAATCAGCGCAGGACCATATTTTAAAATCAATCCATCGGAATCTTTCATCGTTAATTTTGATCCATCGCGAGAAAAAAATGCGAGTGAAAAAATAATTGAGGTTTGGAACAAATTATCCGAAGGTGGAACAGCTTTAATGCCACTTGATAAGTATCCGTTCAGTGAAAAATATGGCTGGATTCAGGATAAATATGGATTGTCTTGGCAGTTAATGCTTACTAATCCAGAAGGTGAAGAGCGTCCCGCAATCGTGCCCTCACTTTTGTTTGTCGGCGATCAGTGCGGCAACGCGGAAGAGGCGGTTAATTTTTATATATCTGTATTTAAGAACGCAAAGCGGGGGCATATCGCCCGTTACCCGAATGGCATGGAGCCTGACAAAGAAGGAACCATCATGTTCTCAGATTTTAGCTTAGAAAATCAATGGTTTGTCGCAATGGATAGTGCGCACGAGCATAAATTTAGTTTTAACGAGGCAATCTCATTTATGGTGTACTGTGATAGCCAAGAAGAGATTGATTACTACTGGGAGAAGCTCTCTGCCGTTCCTGAAGCCGAGCAATGCGGTTGGCTGAAAGATCAGTTTGGTGTATCTTGGCAAATTGTGCCAAGTGAAATGGACGAGATGATGAGCAAGAGTACACCTGAGCAACGTGCACGTGTAACACAAGCATTTCTAAAAATGAAGAAATTTGACCTTGTGGAATTGAGGAAAGCATACGAGGGATGAATATCGAAGAGACGGCAAACTTCAAGAAAAACAATAAAGCATTTTAAAAAGTAAAAATTTTTAAACCAAAAAGGAAAAAGAACATTACTAACATGGCGTTTCTACAATAAGTGGAGACGCTTTTTTTATCCCGAGTGCGTGTCTCTTAATTATTATGCAAATAACCACACTGACCATAAAAGCCAAAATAAGCACCCATAACCAGTGCTCATTCTAACACTATGAGGCTGAAGCAAGCTGGAAAATATCTATTTGCTTCTTTATATTTTTCACCAATATCATATCTGTATGTACATAATTTGACCCAAATAGTTTGTGTAAATCGGAGAGAGAGAATTGACTTCCATTTACAAGCTCATTTTTGTAATAGATGTAAATGGAGAAATTTTGTTGTAACAAGCGCAAAAAGTCATTTAAATCTACTCCGGATTTAACCATATACTCACTATTAAACTCAATAAAACCTAAAGCAGAACCACTTTTCAGAATGAGTTCAGCCATTCCTCTTAAAACAAATGCTTCATATCCCTCAACATCAATTTTAAATAATATATTTTTATTCATAACATTCTCTTCGATGATTGAATCAATCGTAACAGAACTAACTTTTGTTTGTTCTATCATTTCGTGTGCTGGACGATAGGCTGCAGAAGATGTACCAGACCAATGTTTATCAACATAGAATGTTTTTTCTTCTTCTTTATCTGACGCAAAAACATTTAAGATCTTCATTTGGGCTTTATTTGGGTGAACCTCTCTTGATTGATGAATATACGTTAACAAATCTCGATTCGCTTCGATTCCATAAATTTTTGTGTGGTTTGGATAATTGGTCGAGAAAATACATTCTCCATAGTTTACGCCTACATCGATTACCAAATCGGGTGAATAATCATTCACAGCTTTCGTCCAAAAACTTGTCAAACGCTTCTGAGTCATACCATTGCTGATCAACAACGCTCTACCACGATTTTCTTCTGAATTGATAAAAATCGCATTAGAGGAAGGAAGCACAATTTTATTTGGAATTTTACTAGTATTCAAGGTCTTGTATTTAAGCATTACCCCTAAATCAATGAAAAACTTCCACGTCCTAGGGTAATTTTCCCACATTTTTAAAAAGAAAGTCTTTCCCACAAATGCTCTTTTGATCATTTTTCAGCTCCCTAATCAAATTACGACATTGTTTAATTTGCCCATTGTTTCAGAACTTGTTCTTTTGCTATTTGGTAAATTTCTTCTTCGGATTGGTTTTTATTCGCAATTACTTTGGTTTGATATTTTTTTCCATTGAATGGTACATAAATAGTATATTCCCACATTTTGATCTTTCTCCTTTCTGTATAGTAATGAGCTACAGTTATATTGTAAAAGCCTTTCTTTAAGTTTTGATGGATTTTATGTAAAGATTTATTATGATTTTCCCTACTATCATGTAAATTTAGGTTAGAATCGAAGTGACGACGACCATTAGTATAACGAAATAAAGTTTGATTTTATTATGAGATGGGGACTCTTTTTTGAGGTTAACGATGGATTTATGGTAAATACTAAAAAAAACTTTTAAAAAGGGGATTCATCATGGGAGCGATTGAACGAAACGGGTTTCGGTTTGTACCAGAATTCAGTGTCAGCCACCAAAACGGAGCTATTCATGTTTATAATAATAAAGAGCGTTTCATTGAAGAAATCAAGTTTGAGTTTTCAGGGGATTTTCCTGGACTGGATCAAATAGAGGATTTAGTGAATGAGTACTGCAATCAGAAACAAATCTAGAGACCGAATATTTGTTCGGTTTCTTGTTTTTTGTTATACTTAAATTAAATAGTTTTGGATAAGGAGGGAAGAAGATGAATAAATTAACCGCCGTATACCCTCAAGCTGTTGAACACACAAGGAATAAAGTAATCGAAGACATGAACCACTATTTAGAGACAAAAGATAGTTTGCCGTCCTTTAGCGAATATTTACGTGACCGTGGTCACTATCTCGAGCAAATTTGGATCAATGTTTGGTTAAATAAAGTCACGAATGACGTCTCGAAAAATGAAAAAAAAGAGTTTTTACATGAAAAAGGGTTTGAAGTCCAAGGAGTGGACCGCAAGCTGATTAATAAACTTTTTCGCGACGAAATGAGAGAATATCAGCCATTTAATGTAAGCGAATGGACGAAAGAAACATTTACTGGCAAAGAGGAGGAATGGGAACAAAGATATCAACAGGCCAAAGCTGATTTTGTAAAAAGACAGGAAATAACCCGGCTTAAAGAAGAACGCCAACATATTCGTGACACCATTGAAGAAACTGCGAGTGATATGCTCGAAAAGGATTATGCCCAGTTTTTTCTATATGTTCGCCATTTTACCGCCATTCAATTAGCAGCAGACCTCAAGAACAATGTGAAATTTCAATCGGTCGATACCTTTGCACTTGAAGAAAAATTGGTCGATGAGGGACATTTTAATCCAGCCTGCTACACTACGGTTGCAACATTTTTTGAAGAATTAACAGGTGATATTCACAAAACGGTGAATTGGGGCCGGAGTTTGTATGAGTATCAAACGTATTTTTTTGTATATGAAAGCTTAATCTCTGATTACCTGTCAGAGCTGATTCCACAAAAAGTTGTCGAGAAGCTTCCATTCGAGATAAAGGAGCAGTTCCAGGAAACTTTTAGTGAAAAGCTGACTCCGTCTTTTATTAAGGGCAGTATTCAGGAGCTCCTTTATGAAGTGGAAGACTATTTTATTGAAGATATTCAAGAGGAATACTTGTCAGATTTATTGAAAATTGCTGAAATTCCTTTTGACCTTTCCGTCCATCAGAAAATTTTCAAAAAGGTTTTTGCTAATAGAGAGCAAAAAAGGGCGGAAGAAGAAGCTGAATTACAACGAAAAAGAGAAGAAGAAGAGCGGATGATGGAGGATATTTTCGGTCAGGAATACAATCCAACGTTTGGGAGACGCGTCCGTTATGTTCTTCATATTGGTGAAACGAATACTGGGAAAACACACCATGCACTCGAGCAAATGAAGCAAGCAAACAGCGGCTTATATCTAGCTCCTCTAAGATTATTAGCATTAGAGGTTTATGATAAATTAAATGCGGAAGGAACACCATGTTCTTTAAAAACAGGGGAAGAAGAAAAAATTGTTCTCGGTGCCAAACATTTCTCATGTACAGTAGAAATGTTTCATGAGAAAGAAAACTATGAGGTAGTCGTCATTGATGAGGCACAAATGATCACCGATAAAGACCGTGGCTTTTCCTGGTATAAAGCAATCACGAAAGCGAATGCACGTGAAGTACATATTATCGGCAGCCGAAATTCAAAGCCCATGCTATTGCAGCTGTTAGGTGAATCCAATATCGTAATCCACGAGTACAGCCGTGAGATCCCACTCGAAGTGGAATCGAAGGAATTTCATATTAAACATGTGAAAAAAGGGGACGCATTAATTTGTTTTTCAAGGAGACGGGTGCTTGAAACGGCTTCTAGACTGCAAAATGATGGTCATTCTGTCAGTATGATTTACGGCAGCATGCCGCCAGAAACAAGAAAAAAGCAAATTGAACAATTTAACAGCGGACAAACAAAGGTAGTAGTAGCAACCGATGCGATTGGAATGGGTTTAAATCTGCCAATTCGCCGGATTGTTTTTTTAGAAAATGAGAAATTCGATGGAACGAGAAGACGGCTGTTAACTTCACAGGAAGTGAAACAAATCGCTGGGCGTGCAGGCAGGAAAGGGATTTATGATGTTGGAAAGGTTGCCTTCACAAAGGATATTCGAATGATGAAGCGATTGCTAAATCAAGAGGATGAGCCTGTTCATACATTTGCGATTGCCCCAACGAATTCTGTTTTTGAACGCTTCCAACGTTATTACCGTGATTTAGGTACGTTCTTTGAGCTTTGGGGGAAGTTTAACAGTCCACCTGGAACAAAGAAAGCCTCACTCGCAGAAGAACGCTCACTTTATCATTTAATTGCAGGTACGGAAATTGAAGCCCGATTATCTTTAATGGACCTTTATGGGTTTTTACACCTTCCTTTTTCAAAAAATGAATCTACCTTAACAAGGCAATGGGAAGAAACGATGTATGCGATTATCCAAGGCACTCCACTTCCGGAACCTCCTTACAAGGAACGAAGTTTAGAGGATCTCGAATTGGCTTACAAGGCACTAGGTTTGCATTTACTCTTTTTGTATCGGTTAGGTGAACGGACCGAGGCGATTTATTGGGAGCGGCAACGTGAGGAAATGAGTGACAAGGTACAGGATAAATTAAAAACCGATAATAAAAAGTTCGTCAAGAAATGCAAAAACTGTGGAAAGAATCTTCCCTGGGATCACTCGTTTCCAACTTGTGACGCCTGTCATCATGCTAAATATAGAAGACGCTTTGCAGAAGATTTCTAAAAGTACCAATAAAGGTTCAAATCACTCATGATTTGAACCTTTTTTTTTCTTAAAAAAAGAATAGGAAATTCTTACAGAGAATTCACGTTAAATGAGATATAATTTTCCTAAAGGAATATAGAAATAAATGGGGGTACTATGAGGAGAATTATTTGGTCGGTTATTACATTAGGTCTCATTCTTTTTGCGAATTGGGGGATAGCAAAACTTTTTAATAACCAGTTTCTTGATTGGTCCTTTTTGACTGGGCTTGCTGCAGTCGTATTGGTAAGGTTTTTTAATTCATCTGGTGGCATGGCATCAGAATTTGCTAATGCAAAACTACAAAGTGGAAATGAAGATAATGACCTTCAAGTGGAAGTTTGGACGAAAATAGAAAAGATTGAAAGGCGATTTAAAGCGACTCCTTCCTTTTATGTGGCAATAGGATATATGCTTATTGCAGGGATTGTTACAAGTATTTACTACCTTATTTAAATAAAACAAAGATTAAGCAGAGGATTTTTTTCTTTGCTTTTTTTACGTTTAGAATTAAAATAATTACTCTTTAGCGTAATTATTTGTTGCGTTTTAGAGTAAGATAAATTACTATTTAAAGTAAGGAGGTGGAAGTAATGGAAAATATCAGATTAAACGTTCCATTATTGCGAAGAAGGGTGCCAAACCTGACAAGTGCTGCGCGTGATGTAGGTTTACGACCTGCAACCGTATCAAATTTGTGCACGGGGAAAATTCCAGTTGGCAGATCTGAAGTTCGTACAATCGTAGCATTAGCAGAATTAGCACAATGTAGTCTTGATGAGCTGATTTTAAGAGGGGAGAATGTGGAGATGATTGAAACAAAAATTAAAACATTAGATTTGTTTGCGCCGGTTGTAAAGGGAGGAACCATAGGGCTTGTGGCTCGACCAGGAATGGGTCAGCTGGTTGTACTAGCGGAATTATTCTATCGGTTTAAGAAAGAGGGGTATGCAACCGTATTATTGAAACCAGAAGGAAATCACCCTGAAATTGAAGAGGTAACCGATGATGTAGAATATATTGCTGAAACGATTGAAAATGCTTTTTTAAAAATGTTAGTATTTGGAAAAAATAAAGAGATTATTTTTGTTGCTGACCGTTCGCATGTATTAACGGGGGAAATTTATGAACTTCAAGAAAAATTACATGATGTTGATATCAAGACAGTTACCACCTTCCTGCTCGACTTAAAAGGGGCATCTGTGGATGAAGACCTTCCATACGGTCCGCTTGAAACACTATGGCAGTTTGATATGGATCTTTCTGCTAGACATCGTTATCCTGCGGTAAACCCAATTTATTCTACTTCCTCTGTGTTGGAAGGCGCACATCTAGACCAAAATCATCTATCTATTCAACAAAAAGCACAAAAGCTATTACGCCGCTATCGCGAATTACGTTCGCTCGTAAATGTGAAGGGAATTGGCGGGATACCTGCTTCAGAAATTGAGACCTTTCATCGAGGAGAACGATTAGAAGCCTATTTGACACAGCCATTTTATGTTGCGGAAGAGTTTACTGGGATTAAAGGGGAAGAAGTTAGTTTGAAAGATACATTGAATGACGTTAGGAAAATTTTAGATGGTGCTGTGGATTCAAAAGATATTGCATCATTGAATTTTATTGGAACGATTTAATTGTGGAGTGACCGATGTAGATAATAAAAAGGCGTTTAGGTCAATGCAGGAGGCCTAGAGTGACCGAAACCAAAAATAACAAGGCATCTCGGTCAATGCACGCTATCCAACCCACAATAAAATTACACTTTTATTAAGGACATACTGAACTAGCGGGTATGTCCTTTTAAATTTTCCATTTATGTGCAATTATGGTATATAAGAGGAAAATACTTCAGAAGAAGTGGAGTGTAAAAAATGCAGCTATCTTTAACCGTTAGAGGGTCCAGTGCGGATGTCGTCTCTTATCTAATCGCCAAAAACCCCAATAATCCATATGAGCGGGATGAGAAAGGTTTTAAAGTTCGTCTCGTTTATCCTATTTTTAACAAAGAAGAGGTTCAGTTTATCATTTATGTGAAGCCAGACCCAATTGATTTAGTTCGAAATTCATCGGATTTATTTGATATAACCCACTACATAAACGATCGCGAGTTCGCCGTCAGCAGCTTGTTTATCACCACCATCCGCAAGGCATTAGGAACAGCGTTAAATGGAAAACCAGATGAAGCGTATCTGCCATGGGTAGAGCACACATTTGATATGGAACTGTCTTTTGGTCCTGTCTCTACCGATTTGCAGGACCAGGAGATTGCTGATTTGTTTGAACCTATGGGTTACAAAGTAGAAATTGAGCGTGGGGAAAGCGCCATTCGTGAAAAAAGCTCAGCACGTTTTGTCACGATATCTGGCAGGCAAAGTGTCCAAAATGCATTAAAGCATGTTTCTATTCTCATCCCTGTTATCGATAACTATAAGCACTATTTTTTAGATGAAAGAGAAGTGGAGAAACTAGAACGCTACGGAGAAGGCTGGCTAGAAACTCATCCGTTAAAGCAAATGATCGTCAAACGTGCCCTTCGATTTAATGCGTTAATTTCTCAATCTAAATACCATGAAAAGCAACATTATATTCGTAACAGGGAAGAGAGCCCGAAAACTCGCTTAAATGATCTGCGATATGAAGAAATCCTAAACGTTATTCGCACACTGCCGCAAAGGGAGACGATTGTCGACCTGGGTGCTGGAGAAGGAAGACTGTCTGTACAGCTGGGTTTTGCCGAAGGTGTCAAAGAAATTTTATCGATTGAGCCCTCGAACAAATCCCGGATTAAAGCGATAGAAAGATTTGAACAAGTGATTGATAAAGAGGGATATGTTCAACCACAATCACTTGCAGGATCGTTATTTTATTTTGATAGCCGATTGCAAAATAAAGATATTATCATTTTGTGTGAAGTGATTGAACATATAGACGAGGATCGGCTCCCTAAAATAGTTGATACCATTCTTGGTGATTATCTACCTAAGTCGCTGATTGTGACAACTCCAAACCAGGAATACAATGTCCTCTATGATATGGATGAAGCAATGCGTCATGACGATCACCGTTTTGAATGGACACGAGCGGAATTTGCTCAACATGTAGAAGCATGGGCGCAAAACTATCCTTACCAAGTTAGCATTCAAGGGATTGGCGAAGAACATCCAATCTACGGCCATCCAACCCAAATGGCAATTTTTAGAAAGGGCGAGGTCTGATGACAACACTACATTTACCACATGCCGGGATTGTCCTACTAGTCGGACCCTCTAATACCGGAAAAACAACCTTATTAAATCAGTTAATCCAAGAAAATCAGATTCTTGCCTCTGAAGTGGTCAGTTCTGATCAATTCCGCGTTCTTGTCAGCGATATTGAATTTATTAGCTGGAATGGGCGCCCGAAAGACGAGAGTGACGCGCTGTTTCATGAATACCAGCAAATATCAAGTGCTGCCTTTGATGCAATGGATTATATCATTTCAAAACGCAGTAAACTTAATAAATTAACATTTATTGACGCTACCCATTTACGTGAGGAAGAACATGATAAATACTTGCAAATGGGGAAAAAATATCATGTTCCCGTCATTGCCATCGTTTTGAATATTTCAGAAACTGAATTACTTAGACGAGATGCGGAGCGGGATTTTCCTCGGGGTAGAAACCGAATTAAGCAGCAGTATCAACATTTTAAAAACACCCTTCGCTTCATTAAAAAGAAACCTTACCGAAGGGTTTACCTGCTTGGTGAAGATGAACTTGAAGTATTGAATGTAAGCCGATTAGAAAACCCATTATTCATTGAGCTAGATAACGGGATCGATTTTATCGGTGATATCCACGGCTGCTATGAAGAATTTCTAGAAATCCTATCAAAACTTGGCTATCAAGAAAATGAAGAAGGCTATTATTTCCATCCAAAAGGGCGGAAAATTCTTTCCCTTGGAGATGTAATGAGCCGTGGACCAAGGTCGATCGAAACTCTACAATTTTTCCAAAAGCATGTAGCAGCAGGCCTTGCCTATATGATTGACAGCAACCATAGCTGGAAAATTGCCCGCTGGCTTGATGAAAAAAATGTAAAAATGGCACATGGGGACGAAAATGTGGCCGCTGAATTTGAAGAGTATGAAAAAGATTACGGAACAGAGGCTGCCACTGTTCTAAAGGAACAAATAAAAGAGTTATTGTTAGAAGCGAAATCTCACTATATCATCCGGAAAAATGGAATAAATGCTGTTGTCGCCGTCCATGCGGGAATCAAGGATCATTATATTGGGAAGCAATCTGCTCGAATTTCTGACTTTTGTCGGTATGGTGATAGTGAGGGACTAGATGAAAATGGAAAGCCGATTCGGAAAGACTGGTCCATTTCTCATAAGTCTAGCGAACTTATTCTTTGGGGCCATGATCCCAAGCCCCAGCCTTTACTGGTTAACAACACACTAAATATCGACCAAGGAGTAGTCTTCGGAGGCAGTTTAACTGCTTATCGTTACCCAGAAAAACAATTTGTTTCAGTGAAGGCGAAGCAGGATTATGCGAATGTTCCTAACAATCCATTGAAGGAATGGGAACGAAAGCGTCTGGCAGCTCCCAATATCATGAAATTCTTAGAAGGATATACTGTGTTAACGGAGCATTACGGCGAAATCATGATTTATGATGATGGTGTGAAGCCAGCTTTAGATGACTTATCCCATTACACACTGCCGCTTGAGGATATCGTCTACCTGCCGCCAACGATGAGCCCGACACCAAAAGCTTCTCATCTTGAGGGATACCTTGAGCATCCCGTGGAGGCATTTGAATACTATCAAACGAATGGTGTTGAAACCATGGTTGTTGAGAAAAAACATATGGGCAGCCGAGGAATTTTATTTTTATTTAAAAATAAGGAAGTTGCCAAGGAATATGTAGGCAGGGAAACATTAGGAACGATTTATACTCGAACAGGCAGGGCATTTTTCAAAAAGGAATTAGAAGAACAAATTGTTGGCGTTTTGAATAATGATCTAGTGAAGAGTGGCTATTTCGAAATGTACAATACAGATTTTGTGTTACTAGACGCTGAAATTCTTCCATGGAATTTAAAGGCAAAGGACCTGATTTTAAACCAATATGCTCATGTTGGGGAAATGGCGATGCTTGACCGCATAAAATTAAAAGGTTCCCTCCAACAGGCATTCGAAGGTGGAAAGGATGTTATCCGCTGGATTGAGGAAAACGATGTTGGAATGGAGAATGCCAGTGTATTTAACGCAGTGTATCAGAAATACTGCTGGGAAACTGAAGGCTTAGAGGGAATTCAAATTGCACCATTTCACACGTTAGCACATAGCACGGAAACCTTTTTTGATAAGCCGCACACATGGCATTTGGAGAAAAACAAAGAGTTCAGCGGAATATCTCGATTATTTGTAGAAACCGAATACCGTGTTGTAAGTGATGAAGCCTCGATGAAAGCAGCGATTGACTGGTGGGAAGAAATAACCGAGGATGGACATGAGGGATTTGTCGTCAAACCGGATTCGTTTACTACCCGCCACAAAGGAAAACTCCTGCAACCAGCAATAAAAGTGAGAGGCCGAAAGTATTTGCATATCATCTATGGCATGGATTATCTGCTGCCTGAAAATTTATATCGGTTAAAGAAACGGAATGTAGGCAAAAAGCAGCGTAACGCATTGAAGGAATTCGCTCTAGGTGTAGAGGCGGTTAATCGATTTGTAAAAAGAGAATCTCTAGAACGGGTTCATGAATGTGTGTTAGGTGTACTCGCTTTAGAAGCTGAACCCGTTGATCCAAGATTATAGGTAAGTTGACGAACTGGTGTCCAGTTCGTTTTTTTCATTTAAAGAGCAATATTCCAAGTGATTTCCCCATATGATGTAGGTAAAAAGGAGTGTGAGCGTATGGGGGTTCATGTGGTTGGTACAGGAGAAAATTTGTGGGCAATTTCAAATCAATATGGTGTCCCTATTCAAACAATTGTTGAGCTAAATAGTCTGCCATCGGCTAATGTCCTTGTCCCAGGTCTCGCATTGTACCTTCCCGACAACCAGCTCCCAATCCGCTCCTATCAAATCAAACCTGGTGATCAAATTTGGCAGTTAGCCCAGCAGTTCAACACTGGCATTTCCACTATTTTAGGGGCAAACCCAGGGATTGAACCGAATAGACTTTCCATCGGCCAAATGATTAACATCCCATCCCCGGTGAAATTAGAAATATCGACATTGGGGTTTCTGGTACCATCAGGGGCTAGCTCTGTTCTTGGGGTATTAGAATCATTGGCAGGGCAATTAACTTATTTAGCGGTAGTGGCATATTCGTTTACTTCAGAGGGGTATGCCTATAACTTAATTGAGGATACAGCGATTGTAGCGCGGAGCAGACAATTGAATATCATCCCTTTGCTGATGATTCGTAATTTTACAGGAGTAGATTTTAGTGCTGAGCTGGCTGGGCATGTGCTTGGAAACCCATCCTTCCGAAGAAATCTAGTTCTTAGCATTGTGAACTTAACAAGACATAGGGGTTTTGGCGGTGTCAGTATCGACTTTGAATTTATTCCGCCGCCTCAACGCAATGATTTTAATCTATTTTTAAGAGAATTAAAGGTTGCTTTGGGCGACTTGATTCTACATGTAAATGTGCATGCGAAAACGGCGGACCTCCCGACCAATCGAATTGTTGGAGCATACGATTATGCAGCGATAGGGAATGCTGCCGACATTGTGGCCGTTATGACGATTGATTATGGATACCCTGGCGGACCGCCTGATCCGATTGCTCCTATCTGGTGGATCGAGGAAGTGGTTCAATACGCCCTTACCAAAATGAATCCTCGTAAACTACAAATTGCGATGCCGCTATATGGTTATGATAAAGTCGTAGGAACGAATGTGACCCATGCGATGTCAGTGGTTTCAGCACAAAATCAAGCCATTTCGACAGGCTCGCCGATTGAATTTGATCAGAGGTCAATGTCACCGTGGTATCGGCATTGGAAGTCAGGAGTAGAACATGTCGTTTGGTTTGAGGATATAAGAAGCTTTATTGAAAAATATCGAGTAATTGATGTCTATAACTTATCAGGAACCACCTATTGGCAGATTAGTTTGGCTGCTCCGCAGAATTGGGTGTATTTGAGGCGGAATATTACTGTTGTGAAATAGTAGTTATTGGGTTATCGAGATATATTTTGATAAACGCAGATATATTTGAATGAACGCAGATAAAACTCAATTATCGCAGATATATATTTTTTTCGAAAAAGTAACTTGTAAATCTATCTGAAATTCGACAGAAAGTTAGTTTTTTGGGAAGAATTAATGAAAAAAGAGAAAGTTGGAAATTGATTTTGATGAAAAGATTGAATTCGATCATTATAATAGGATTTTTCGCTACAGTATTACCACAAACACAACCAGTTCTAGCGGCGGATAATCTACCTCAACAATTAAATCAGCTTTTAAATGAAGAACCTGATTTGCAAGGGGCGATTGCTGGAGTGAGTATACGAAATGCCGCAAACGGCGAGATCGTATATGATCATATGGGAGAAATCCGTCTGCGCCCTGCATCGAATATGAAGCTTTTAACAGCTGCCGCTGCATTATCGGTGTTAGGTCAAGACTACACTTTCAAAACAGAATTGCTCACTGATGGGGAAGTGAAGAAGAAAACACTGCTAGGGGACCTTTATTTAAAGGGAAAGGGCGATCCCACTCTCTTAAAGGAAGACTTCGATAAAATGGCTGTTGAACTCAAAACAATGGGGATACATAAAATCACCGGCAATTTAGTGGGCGACGATACCTGGTACGATGATATCCGCTATTCGGTTGATTTGCCGTGGAGTGATGAACAAACATACTACGGTGCGCAGATTTCTGCCCTAACTGCTTCACCAACCGAAGACTATGACTCAGGTTCTGTGTTGATTGAAGTCAAACCGAGTAATCATGAAGGTGAAAAGGCGGATATAACAATAACGCCAAATACTGACTTTGTAAAAATCATCAATCAAACCGAAACGGGTACTAAAGATGGAAAGAAGGAACTGACGTTTGAACGGGAGCACGCCAAAAACACGATTAGGATTTCTGGTACTTTACCTGTTACATCTACTGGTCAAAAGGAATGGATTGGTGTCTGGGAACCAACTCGGTATGCGTTAACACTTTTTAATCAATCGCTCACAGAACAAGGCATTCAACTAATGGGAAAAATAAAAACCGGCACGACTCCAGCTGATAGTAAAATTGTACATACTCACAGCTCGATAAAACTTTCGGAGTTACTTGTCCCATTTATGAAACTTAGCAACAACGGGCATGCCGAAACCTTGGTGAAAGAAATGGGGAAGGTGGTAACAGGAGAAGGCAGCTGGGAAAAGGGTCTCAAGGTCATGGAAGCCGAGCTAACCAAATTTGGAATCAACACGGAAACATTGGTCTTGCGGGATGGTTCCGGAATTTCACATGTCAATTTAGTCCCGGCAGCGCAACTCTCGCACTTGTTAGTTGCCGTCCAGCAGCAAATATGGTTTCCTGCTTTTCTTCATTCACTACCGGTAGCAGGTGAGAGTGAAAAAAAGGTGGGTGGCACCTTACGAAGTCGGATGAAATCGCAAAATGTAAAAGGAAAGGTATTTGCAAAAACTGGAACGATTTCTACAGTGAGTACTTTATCTGGCTATGTTCAAACCAAAAGCGGACAAACACTAATTTTCTCCATCATGCTAAATAATTTGATAGATGATTCTAAAGGAAAGAAAATTGAAGATAAACTAATTTCGATCATAGCCAGTCATTGATAAAAATCCACTTGAAAAAGTGGTTTTTTAATCACGCATTGCTCCTGCCTCTCGGGAGGTCATTGCACCATCTCCTTCGCTTAGATCTTTTTGAATTTCTTGTTTTACTTTTTGTGCATCCGTTCCAGCAAATTCTGGTTTCATTATAGAACCCAAATTCACTTTTGCTTGTTGATCAGGTTGCATACTAGGTCCTCCTTCATTCAATGTTTAACAATTTTATTATTTGCATGGATTGGAAGAAAAAAACCGACTTTTTTTTTTGAGTGCTTTTATTCTTCCTCTTTTTTATGTCAACCTAATCAGCGGTTTTGGAAAACTACAAAGCTGATATTTATACTAGATAATGTATAATTAAATTTAGAGACTCGAAATAATTTCTTGAATATTAAAGGTCTTTTGATACCCGCTTTTGACGATAACTTGATTATGTCAACTGATTGTGTATATAATAGTATATAAGCTATGGGAATTTGCTACAGAAACAGTGGCTTGTTTCCAAATAAAAAACACATTTTGTTGCCCTCTAAACAAGCATTCGGTCTTGAAAGGGGATAGTTGAATGTGAAAATTATGTTTAGAAAATGGGGACAGAAAAGAAAGGATGGTTGCATGAGTGTAAACCAAACTACAGGTCTCCAAGAAAAAGAGAAAGATGATTATTCATTTGAACAGGTTCCAGAAGCAAAACGGAATATGGGTTGGTTTAGTGTCACCAATATTACCTTTGGAATCGCCACAGCCATTTTTTATTTTCAAACAGGTAGTGTAATGGCCCTTAAATTTGGTGCAACAAACGCTATCATTTCAGCGATTTACGCAATTATTATTGCCGGCTTATTAGGTACAGTCATTGCTTATTTATCGGCAAAATCTGGAATGAATGTCAATCTCATGTCTAGGCAAGGGTTTGGCTATATAGGCGCCTCTTTAACTTCATTAATTTACGCATCGAATTTTATCATGTATTGTGCATTTGAAGGGATGATTCTCGTAACAGCAGTACATGCATATTTCCCCGCAATTCCATTATGGCTACTAATTATTGTATTTGGATCCATTGTTATTCCATTGAATTGGTTTGGTATTAAACAATTGGATAAGCTGCAAAAATGGTCGTTGCCGATTTTTGGCATTTTTTTAATTCTCACAATTATTGTGGCTTACAATACACCATCAAAATTTGCCGGTAATTTTTGGACTTACTTACCAGACGGTGTACAAACAGGTGGAACAGCCTTACTGTTATGTATTGGTATGCAACACGGGATTATGGGCTTAACCGCTCTAATAGCGTCAGACTATGCACGCTTCCTAAAGCCAAAGGACATTAAAATTGGCTCGATTATGATTGGATTTATTCCACAGATTTTTTGCTTTGGTGTCATGGGGTTACTAGGAATATGGTTTGGTGTCCGTTTAGCTGAATCTAATCCGGGGGTTTACATTGTCACACTTATTGGACTAGGTGGCGTAGTCTTTACGATGTTGACACAAATAAGAATCAATGTCACAAATATTTACAGTGCATCCCTGTCTTTGTCCAATTTTTTTGAAAATGTATTTCATTTCAAACCGAGTAGACGTTTTTGGGTTGTTGTCTCTGGTGTCCTATCGATTGCGTTAATGTTAGGTGGGATTCTTGATTATTTAGGCAGTGCGATGACATTCCAAGGGGTCCTATTGATGGCATGGGCGGCCATTTTAGTTACAGATGCCTTAGTCGTGAAAAAATTATTGAAAATTGTACCGATAGAATATGAAGCAAGACAAGAGAAATTATACAAATGGAATCCAGTTGGCGTTCTTCCATTAGTGGTATCAAGTGTTCTTGGAACGATAGCAGCCTTAGGGTATATGGGAACGTTCTTACAAAATACTGCCACTTTCTTTGCGGCCATTTTAGCTTCGGTCCTTACGGTAATCATTGCTATTTGCACAAAAGGGAAATATTACAGCAAAAGCGAATCTAAGAACATGATTCATAAAAAAACAAAGAAAAACAGTATTTCAGTAAAAGAAACAACAGTGGAGCAATTTTAATAGAAAGGTTCCAACGTTTAGATGGAGAGCCCAAGAATCTATCATTAATAAAATGATATCCTTGGGCTTTTTTCAGTTAAAATAATTTTGCTGCAGTAAAATGAATAGAAAACTAGTTAAATAATCACAATAAATATATAATGAAAGAAAAACATTTGGCAGGGATAGAGATGAAACAAATAAAAAAAGGACAAATCTTATCAGAACGTTTTGAGGTAGCCTTCAATCAAGTGCATGATGCGATGAAGGATATTGTCAAAATTAATGATGAGAGATTTGTTGTTTTGGTTAAGGTTGGGGCTAAGAAATATCAAATTATCGAAACATTTAAAAAAGACCTAGAGCAATATGCCAAGTTGCGGAATGCCATTGTCCATGAAAAGATGGAGATTGGCTATTATATTGCCGAACCGAATGCAAAAGTTGTTGAACATATTGAGAAAATCGCAAATATGTTTAACCGTCCCAATTATGCTTTATCGATTGCCACGAAAAATGTCGTTTACTTTGATTACCATGATCGTATCCTAAAGGTAACAGAGGGAATTCGTCAATTTAATTACTCCAAATTTCCTATTTATAAAAATAAAGAGTTTGTTGGGCTGTTAACAGCAGGTTCAATTGTAAAGTGGTTGGCACAAAATATGGTGAGTAGTTCTGTGAATCTAGCAGATATTCATATTTTTGATATTATGAAGTACGAAAAAGAACATCCGATTGACTTTGTCGCAAAAAGCACGAATATCTTCGATGTTGAAACGATTTTTGAGAAATCACATAAGGTAAAGAAGAAATTAGAAGCAGTTATCATTACTGAAAATGGCAGAAAGGACGAGACCCCGCTTGGAATCGTCACTCCGTGGGATTTAATAGAAATTGACTACACGGTTGATTAAAGGAGAGGAGCACACCAAAATTGGTATGCTCCTTGTTTTATGGCATATCATCAAAATTAAACTCACTTAATTGATCCATATGACTAGCAATCATCGCGATAATGGTACTCGCTTCTTCTTTGCTGAAAATGAAATGGGATTCATCTCTAATTAATTCATCATTTGTCGTCCAAATCCGGTTAATGCGTTTTAGAACACCGTCGCCTGTTTCAGAAACGACACCAAATTGATAGGTAACTTCGACTTCATTCCCGTGCTTGAAAGCCGTTACTTCCGGTGTGTTCCAGTCCACATCAATTTCTTCAAAAATATCATCACTATTTACTTGTTCAGCCTGGTAATACTCCACACCGTCATCATCAACCTCAACCATTTCATAACAGTCATCACTGTCTTCATACACTTCGTTTGAAGTTAGATACACACCGTCATCTGTGTAGTGATCATCATCGTTCATATAATCATGAAGGCTGATATGTACTTCATCGATGATTTCTTCTATGTCCGAAAGGATGATTTTAGCAGTATGCCCACTGTCAACATCAAAGGTATCGATGTAAAATTCTTCGTTCCCTGGGTCAAAGAACAATGTGCAAAAATAGTCTCTATCGATATCTTCTGTTTGAACATCTTCTGTTTCTACAAAAAACTCGATCCTCGGGTGTTTGGAAGCCCTTTCAATCGACATTTGACCAACCTGATTATACTCTTCACAAATAGATTCCAGGTGATCCTGCAGCTCGCTGCAAACTCTGTCAAACCATTCTAACGACATTAACATCCCATCCTTTCAAGGTAATCGAAGTTATTATCTCCAAAATGCACCCTAATATGTTTAATCACTGCATTTTTGTAAAAAGATGGATTCACCAGTGAAAAGTGTAAGTCTATATAATCTAGCGCCTAATGTGTTGGTCAATTAATAAAAATGAAAAATCCCTCATTTTTTAGAATGGGGAATACTTTGATACTCAAGTTCGAATTGTTCGATTCGTTCCCGCACAATGTCAGGAACCTGGCAGGGGGACAACGAATCGTGGTCAACGCTCACATAAATAATCTCTGCTAACAGAACGGGTTCCTCTTCATCTTCTCTCGTAATCATGAAGCTCATGGTCATGCTTTTGGTGCCGACTTTTTCCACTCGGCACCAAATAGTCAACCAATCGTTTAAGTAAGCCGATCGTTTATACTCGATAGTTGATTTTGCTAACACAAAGTCAAACTCTTCATCAGGCTGAAGTAGCTGCTGGAAATATTCTGTGACGGCCACATCAATATACGTAAGATAATGCGAATTAAAAACAATCTTTTGACCATCAATTTCCGAATAACGCACCTTTAATCGATGTGAAAAGCGATAATCATCCATTCTAGACTCCTTTCATTATTTCACCAACGCTTGTTCCTCTTCGGCTATTGCTTTTACCCGTTCAACGAATTTAACAACGGTCTTATCACTGGCAAACCATAAAAATAGTTTAAAGATTGCTTTTAATGGTTTATTCGTTGTCGTGTATTTGAAATGTGTTTTATCTTCATTTATTTTCGTTACTTCATAGCCAGCTGTAATTTCAAATAAATTGGCTAAGGTAAATCCAACCTTCATTTTTTTATGATCAGGAGTATTCAAATATTCTATCGTTTCAACATCATACTCCTCAATCCGCTTTCCTTCTTTATACTGCTGACGGTAGATTGTCCCAACGCCATCTTCTGTCACTTTTACCGGTGTATTCCCAACAACCTGTGGCATAATTTTTTGCATTTTTTCTAATGAACCATCAAATAAATCCCAAATCTTGTCGATAGGAACATCAATCTCTATTTCTTTTGTCCACTCTTTCATCTAGGAACACCTCTTTGTATATAATTATTTGAATTTTTCAAAAAAATAACAAGTTGAATTAATATTCTCTATTTATGTTAAAAATCCTTTTCATTGTAACAAACTCTTAGGGGGAATGTAGACTTTATCGTTATAGGAAATTCTCAAAGCTTTATCATTTGTATTATAAAAAGTATAATCGGAGAATAAGATAAATGTGTGTTGAAGGGGATGATTCAAATTTGGGTTCTTCATTAAATAGTTCAATAGACAATCCTGGTGCAATTACTCGTTCCAAACGTTTATGGATGGCTGTTGTGCTTGGTTCATTAGGGGCTTTTGCACCGTTATCGATTGATATGTATCTGCCAGCGCTGCCAATCTTAGCGGATTACTTTCAAACAAGCGCTTCTTTTATTCAGCTAAGTCTAACTTTTTTCCTGTTAGGAATATCTTTAGGACAGCTATTTGCCGGTCCCATTAGTGATATTCGCGGCAGACGAAAACCATTACTCATTGGATTAATTATTTATTTTATTGTTTCAATCCTATGTGTATTTAGCCCATCGATTTGGACCTTCATTTTGTTACGTTTTATTCAAGGCCTTGCAGGTTCATTCGGGATGGTTATCTCAAGGGCGATTGTCCGTGATTTATATTCAGGAATTGAACTAACCAAATTCTTCGCTCTTCTGTCATTAGTGAATGGGGCTGCACCCATTCTTGCACCAGTTGCAGGAGCTTTACTGTTAAGATTTATTCCGTGGCAAGGGATCTTCGTTGTGTTAGGTTTAATTGGTTTTATTATGTTTTTTGTTGTTCTTTTCGGCTTACAAGAAACCTTGCCAGCGGAGAAACGGGTAAATGCTGGTATCAAAAATACTCTTCGCACCTTTCAAAAATTGATTGGTGATCGGGGTTTCATTGGCTATGCACTTTCGCAGGGTCTAGTAAGTGCAACAATGTTTGCCTACATATCAGGCTCTCCCTTTGTGGTGCAAAGTATATATGGGGCTTCACCAGAAACCTTCAGTCTCATTTTTGCCCTCAATGGCATTGGTATTATGATTGCCAGTCAATTAACAGGCAGGCTATCTGTCAGATTCCGCGAGTCTAAGCTTATGACCTTCGGATTAGCCATGTCTGTTTTCGGTTCGCTGGTCTTACTAATCCTACTGCTGCTTGAGGCAAAGTTATGGCTCATTATGATCCCATTATTTTTCGTTGTATCCAGTGTCGGTGTTGTCAACACCGCAAGTTTCTCGCTCGCCATGCAGGAGCAAGGTAAAAATGCGGGCAGTGCCGCAGCGCTACTTGGAGTACTATCCCTATCAATCGGCGGTATAACTTCTCCATTAGTTGGATTAGGGGGGGAACAATCTGCACTTCCAATGGGGCTCGTCATTGCCTTTGCATCCATTGGAGCAGTGCTGATTTATGTATTTTTAGTATTGAAAAAAACAAGTCAAAGTAAAAAAACTGCGTCATAAAAAAAATCCATCTACTATAGGAAGTGGAGCATTCGGGTGCATACTGGCAACGAGTGCTCTTTTTGTAATAGTTGGAAAGAATTGTCCTTCACCAAACTGACCTCCTATTAAACATCTAAATGTGAGCATGACTTTTAAGTTTTTTTGAAGCGTATGTTACTATAAAGATGAATCGTAGAAAAATGAGGTGTATTTATGAAAATTGAAGTTTGGTCTGATTTTGTCTGTCCATTTTGTTATGTAGGGAAACGTCGGTTAGAGGAGGCTCTATCTCAATTTCCACATAGTGACAATGTTGAAATAGAATTTAAAAGTTTTGAACTAGATCCTAATTCTCCACCATATAGTGGCAAAAGTATTCATGAATCATTAGCTTCAAAATATGGGATGAGCATCGAACAAGCAAAGCAAGCGAATCAAAATGTTGGTCAGCAAGCCGCTGGAGTTGGATTAACGTTTAATTTTGATAACATGAAGCCAACCAATACGTTTAACGCTCATCGCTTGGCGAAGTTTGCAAAAACACAAGGGAAAGAAGCGGCTATTACTGAAAAACTTCTATATGCCTATTTTACTGAATCCAAAAACGTGGGTGATGTAGAAACATTAGCCGATATTGCGGAGGCTTCGGGGCTTGAGCGTGAGGAGGCATTAAAGGTTCTCCACGATGAAAAGGCATATGCAAATGATGTCCGAATCGATCAATCAATTGCACAGCAATATCAGATAACGGGCGTTCCATTTTTTATTATCAATCAAAAATATGCCATCTCTGGTGCGCAACCAACCGCAACGTTTTCAGGAGCACTGCAAAAAGTATGGGAAGAAGAAAATCCGGCCCCCGTGCTGCAGGACCTTTCTACCGTTAGTGCAGAAGATGCAAGCTGTGTGGATGGAAATTGTGTTATTCCTGAAAAAAAAGAAAAGTAATGCCATTGGTCACTCCAGCCCACCTGGAGTGACTTTTGCATAAGTTGAGTACACAATGAAATAATAGTGGTAAATAAGGTAAGGAGCTAACATCTATGAACGTATTAGTGGTCGGAGCAAATGGACAGGTTGGAAAGCTTCTAGTTAATCTACTAAGAGACAATAAAGAACATACTGTCAAAGCATTGGTCAGAAAGGAAGAACAAGCTGATGCTTTGAAAAAAATGGATATAGAAGTGTCTGTTGCCTGTTTAGAACAAAGTGTGGAAGACATTGCTCAAGCAGCAAGAGGCTGCAATGCCATCGTATTCACCGCAGGTTCTGGCCGTCTTACAGGCTATGATAAAACATTACTCATTGATCTTGATGGAGCTGTGAAAACCATCGAAGCAGCTGAATTAATAGGAATTAAACGCTTCATCATGGTCAGTGCGATTCAGGCACACAGAAGAGAAAATTGGCATGAAAAGATGCTTCCCTATTATGCCGCAAAATACTATGCCGACAAAATGCTCGAACAAAGTGAACTAACATATACAATTATCCGCCCCGGTGGGCTATTGAATGAGCCGGGAACGGGGATGATTACAGCAGCGGACGACATTCGAAGTGGAAAAATTCCTCGTGAGGATGTGGCAAATACAATTATCCAATCATTAACAGAAGAAAATACATATTACCAGTCATTTGACCTTGTTGCGGGGAATGTTCCGATTCGAAAAGCTTTAACATTGCTCTAAACAATTATTACTTTGGAAAAAGCATTTGAATTTTCAAATGTTTTTTTCGTTTGAAATAAGGTTTTATTTCTACCTCCTGAAAATATAGTAAATAGAAGAAGATGCCCCAATTTGAAACTTTTCTGGCTTCTGAACGTAAAAGTATAAAGTTACTTTTCATCAAATTTTTTTTTCCTTATTGCCCTTGAAAATATATTCCCTCCTATCATTGTCATCATAGGGTGGCAGAGAAAAAGAAGATACTAATATGAATTTTTTATGTCAAAAGAGAGGGTTTTTGCCATGGATATTATTTCTATATTATTAGGTTTACTTCTTGTCTTGAATATCATATTGGCCCTCTTTGTCATTTTTCAAGAAAGAAGAGACGTTGGTTCTACTTGGGCATGGCTGTTAGTTCTATTTTTCATTCCTATCCTCGGATTTGTTTTGTATTTATTATTAGGACAAAATTTAAGTCGAAAACGTTTATTTCAATGGGATGATCTTAAAAAGACTGGTTTCGAAAAAACACTTGAAACACAGCTTGACAAGCTTCGAACAAATCAATTTAATTTTCTAAGTGCTGCAGCAAAAGATAACAACGATTTAATTTATATGCATTTAATTAACAACCAGGCGGTATTAACAGAGGATAATGCTGTTGAAATCTTTACGGATGGTAAAGAGAAATTTGATCAGCTATTTAAAGATATCATGGCAGCAAGGAATTATATTCATATTCAATACTACATTATCAAAAATGATAAATTGGGTAAAAAACTAATCGAAGCGCTGACAACAAAAGCGAAGCAAGGGGTAAAGGTTCGAATCCTTTATGACGAATTAGGGTCACGCAGCTTGCCGAAAAGATCCTTTAAAGAATTTCGGAAGGCTGGAGGACAGGTGGAAGTCTTTTTCCCATCTAAATTTCGTTTTATTAATTTACGGATGAACTACCGCAACCACAGAAAATTAGTCATTATAGATGGGGAAATTGGTTATGTCGGCGGTTTCAATGTTGGGGATGAATATCTTGGTCTGAATAAAAAGTTTGGCTATTGGCGAGATACACATTTACGGATTCAAGGAACTGCAGTATATGAGCTTCAGACCCGTTTTATCCTTGATTGGAATCAAGCCTCTGATGATCAAGATGTTGATTATGTTCCAAATCTTTATCCAGAAGATATCTCTCATGGGAATATCGGGATCCAAATTGTTACAAGTGGACCAGATTCTGAATTTCAACAAATTAAGAATGGCTATATTAAAATGATTATGTCGGCAAAAAAATCTATATATATCCAAACCCCTTACTTTATTCCAGATGCAAGCTTGTTAGATGCCCTTCGTATCGCCTGCCTGTCGGGTGTTGAAGTCAATATCATGATTCCCAATAAACCTGATCATTTGTTTGTCTATTGGGCAACGCTCTCCCATGTTAGTGAATTATTAAAAGTGGGCGCAAATGTTTTTATTTATAATAATGGTTTCATCCATGCAAAAACACTTGTGGTTGATGAAGAAATTTCATCCGTTGGCACGGCGAACATAGACTATCGAAGCTTTAAACTCAATTTTGAAGTGAATGCCTTTTTATATAATGAAGAGATTTCTAAAAAGCTAACAGAGATTTTTAAAGAAGATATAAAAGTGTCGAAGTTATTAACGTTTGAAAACTATCAAAAACGTTCATTAGAGGTTCGTCTTAAAGAATCGATTTCTAGATTACTTTCTCCGATTTTATAAGATAGTTAACCATCATGTTCATTGAAGAACTAGCTTCAGCCTATCCCATAAGGATAGGCTGTTTTTCATGATGAATCATTCGTAGCATTGAGAGATCAGATGGAAAAACGCTTGGATCTATAAGTACCCCAAGCGTTTTTTCATATATGTTGCTTTAGTGGATTACCGCTTAATCCTTTTAAGCACTTTTTCCTCGAATTCTGCTTGCTCTATATCTAAACCGATTACTTCATTTCTAAACGACTTGAAACGTCCATTTTCCACTTCAAGGGTGAAATATCCCCTTGGACTAGAAAGATTAATATCCCCAATGATGTTTTTCCGTACAGAAGGGTCAAATAGGTTCACTAAATTAGGATTGCTTGGATGAGGTTTAAACCGACAGCCCTGTTCGACGCAAACTCTCACAATATTACGTACCTTTGGATGAGTAATGCTTTCAATTCTTTTAATTACTTCCTCATTAGACATAGGTGGGATTCTCCTTTCCATTCTTACAAACAGTATGCGGTTGTTGTTGAAAATATGCATTAAGATTGAAGCAACATATTAGTCTATGTACTCATTCAAAAAAAAAGAATAAATTTCGCTAGTTATATAAATAAAACCCATACAGGACTGTAAGGTAATCAAATTTTTGAGAAAATCAATCAGAAATGAGAAAAAGACATATTTGTATATATATGATAAAATAATACAGGTTTTATTTTTCTAAATAACAATTTTCTTGCAAGGTTTTTTAAGAAGGAAGTGTGATTCGTGTCTAATACAAGAACGTTAGACGACAATAAATTAAATCATTTACGTGCTGACTGTGAAAAATGCTTTGGATTATGCTGCGTTGCCTTACCATATGCAAAATCGGCAGACTTCGCAATTGATAAAGACGGGGGTACTCCCTGCAGTAATTTACAATCCAACTACCTATGCAGTATCCATATAGATCTTCGTAAAAAAGGGTTTCGCGGATGTTCGGCTTATGAATGCTTTGGTGCTGGTCAAAAGGTATCTCAAGTCACCTATAATGGCAAAAATTGGCGCACAAACAAAAGTATAGCTCAGGAGATGTTTGCAGTTTATCCGATTATACAGCAGCTTCAAGAAATGCTTTGGTATTTAAATGAGGTCCTTATGATAGGAGCTGCAAAATCGATTCATAAAGATGTACAGAAAATGATTGAAGAGACTGAGGCGCTAACTTTTCATAGTCCTGAAATTATTCTGACAATTGATGTTAGTGGCCACAGAGCAAATGTAAATAAGTTATTAATTCGTGCGAGTGAATTAGTACGTGATCAAGTCAGTAACAAACATAAAAATACCCGCCGGGCCATGGACTATTTAGGTGCGAAGTTGAGAGGCGCAAATCTAAAGGGAGCAAACTTAAGGGGTGCTTTATTAATAGCTGCTGATCTAAGAAATGCGGATCTCCGCTGGAGTGATTTAATAGGTGCGGATTTTAGAGATACAGATATCAGTGGGGCTAATCTTACTAATAGTATTTTTCTTACCCAAGCACAAGTAAATGCTGCCAAGGGTAATAAACATACAAAACTACCATCAGCCTTAGTGATGCCTGCTCACTGGAATCACGAGGACTAAATTCTGTTTTATACAAAAAGTAAACATACTTGAATTTTTAATATATATAAGCCTAAAATAAGAGAATGGAAAGTTTCCAACGATAAAATATGATAAGTAGGGAAAACAGATGATCGCAAAAACAGAAGAAGATATTAACGCATTGAAAGAAATCGGCAAAATTTGTGCCGTAATTAGAGATGAATTGGTACAAAGAACGGTACCTGGCATAACAACAAAAGAACTGGACGATATAGCTGGACAGCTTTTTGAAAAGGCAGGAGCGATCTCTGCTCCAAAGGGTGAGTACGATTTTCCTGGTTTCACATGTATCAGTGTCAATGAAGAAGTGGCACATGGGATACCAGGTAAGAGGGTTATTCAAGAAGGTGACATCGTCAATATTGATGTCTCAGGATCAAAGAATGGCTATTTTGCGGATACGGGTATCTCGTTTGTAGTGGGTGAAGGTGAAGCTATATTAACGAAAATTTGTGAGGTTGCAAAATTAGCATTTGAAGCAGGTCTTAAGAAGGCAAAACCTGGTTCAAAGAAAAGTGGCCTTGGAAAAGCTGTCATCCAAACGGCTCGACAGCATGGTTTAACGGTCATCATGAATTTAACCGGCCATGGGATTGGTCGAAGAATCCACGAAGCACCTGATCATATTTATAATTATCATGACACCTGGGATGACGAGCTTTTAAAGGATGGAATGGTGATCGCATTTGAACCTTTTATCTCAACGAAAGAAGAAGAAGTATTTCAAGTTGAAGGTGATGACTGGACTTATGTGACTGAGGAAAGTTTTGTAGCTCAATATGAGCATACGATAATCCTTACAAAAAACGGACCTATTATTACAACACTATAAAAGTAAATGAAGTACCAGCGATACTCTCTCGCTGGTACTTTTTATTTTTTACATAAGTGTTTTCGTAACGTACAAATTTGTTCTTATATTTTTCACAATTTCAAAGTATTTTCTATAACAATGATGTTAATCACAAACTGCTTATTCAAAAGCTGTTATTTTAGTTGTATGAGATTCATTATCATTACTATGAAATCAAAGTTCCAATAGAAGAGGAGAATCCCTATGAGCGAAATTATTAATAATCGTGAACAACTAACAAACACTTCAAATAAACGTCAAGCAATTTTAAAACAAATTTTTAAAGATCTTCATGATGGAAAAAGTGTCACGGAGGTAAAAGCACATTTTGACGCTTTTATTGGAAAAATAACTATAGAAGAGATATCACGGCTGCAGCATGATTTCGGAGATTTATCTGTTGAAGAAATGCACAGATTGCACTCAAAGCATACAGAAATCTTTAAAGACGCTATTGAGGAAATTGAAAAAACGAATAAGCCTGAGGAGCAGCCTGGCCACCCTATTCACACTTTTATATTAGAAAATAAAGAGCTGGATAAGCTTGTAAATGATCAAATGCAAAGGCATGTACATGAATTTCAGATTGAAGATAATTCTGATAATGTATTTACTTTATTGGAAGATATAAACCTTCTTTTTGATATTGATAAGCATTATAGCCGGAAAGAAAATTTAATTTTCCCTTATCTTGAGACATACGGCATTTTTGGACCGACTACAAACATGTGGCGCATTAACGATTTTATCCGTGATGCCATTAAAGATGCTAGACTGAAGTTAACTTCGTATAATGGAGATAAACAGGCAGTAATGGATGTATTAAATTTTGTTATTCAAGAAGTTACTACCATGATTTATCGAGAAGTGAATATTCTTTTCCCTATGGCCTTGAACAATTTCACCGAAGATGAATGGGTGAAGATCGCTCGAGAAAGTGATGAAATTGGCTATTGCTTGATCGCACCTACAGAGGTATGGAAACCTGAAAGACATGAGTTAGAAGAGAAAGCAATGTCTGAAGGGTTTATCAAGATGGAAACAGGAATACTCTCATTAAAACAATTAGAGCTTCTGTTAAATCATTTACCTGTAGATATTACTTTCATTGATCAAGATGATGTTGTCCGATACTTTTCACATGGAAAAGATAGAATTTTTGCTCGTACTAAAGCCATTATTGGCCGTACGGTTCAAAATTGTCATCCGCCTAGAAGTGTACATGTAGTAGAAGATTTATTGGCTGACTTCAAAGCTGGTAGGAAGGATACAGAGGACTTCTGGATTAAGTTCCGTGATAAATATGTATACATTCGTTATTTTGCTGTAAGAGATGAGAGTGGTAACTACATTGGTACACTTGAATTTACACAAAATATTGATCCAATCAAAGCGATTGAAGGAGAAAAAAGGATTTTATCTTAATGGGGTATTTTTAAATATAAAAATCAAATACTATAACTGATATTCCTGTAATATCACGTTTCAGAGTATCCTATCCTAACTATTGAGGTGATTCGTTGTGAGTTATCAAGATAATTTGGATCCACAGTCTCAAAAGTTTCATCATAATTGGACACGGCCTAAGCGTGTAACTACACAGGTAAATGGACAAACACAAAGATCTCAACATAACATTATATTGAGATCAAACGCAAAGGCACATAAGTGGTAAAGGGTATATCTGATTAGGAAGAAAGAAGACGAAATCGGTCTTCTTTCTTTTTTTTTATCGCTCTTTTCTTACACTTTGTTTCTTAATGTGTTACTCCTCCAATCAAGATAAGCACCACCAAAATGGAACCAAAGGAAATTCCCATAATTTTGTATAATGGTATTAATATATCACAAACATTCTTTTCCTATATTTTCTATGAAATTCATTAGAATATTATAGAAAACAAAAGAAAGCGCTTCAATATTAAAAATATAGATAAAAATCAGAAATGTTAAAATAATATACTAGACTAATGATAAAAAAAGTACTACAATAACTTTATTCTTTAATTTAGGTAGTAAACAAAATTCATGGGTCAACGAAGATACTAAATTACGGTTACTAGTATCAGAAAATTCGAATAAAGGGGGATGTTTCCATGAAAAAGAAATTAGCAAGTGTGTTTATGGCTTCAACCATCTTTGCGGGAATGTTAGCAGGATGTGGAACAGCGAAAGAGGGTTCAGGTGGAAATTCAGATACCATTAAATTGGGAGTGAATCTAGAACTTTCAGGTAATGTTGCTTCTTATGGTGAATCAATGGCAAAGGGAATTGAAATGGCTGTTGATGAGATAAATAAAAGCGGCGGTGTAGATGGCAAACAGTTTGATATCGTGAAAGTGGATAACAAATCTGAAACGTCTGAAGCGACAAACGGAATCATAAAATTAACAAGCCAAGATAAAGTAACGGCTGTAATTGGTGCTGCAACAAGTGGAAATACTGTAGCCCAAGCACAAATTGCTAATGATACAAAAACAGTTCTAATGGCTCCAGGTGGTACAAGCCCAACTGTTACCGTTGATGAAAAAGGTAAAGTAAGAGAGTTCGTTTTCCGTACTTCCTTTATTGATCCGTTTCAAGGGACAGTAGCTGCCAATTTTGCATCAGATATTTTAAAGGTTAAAAATGCTGCTATTTTAGCTGACAATTCAAGTGACTATGCCAAAGGTTTATCGGCTTCTTTTAAAGAAACCTTTAAGGCAAAAGGCGGTAAAGTGGTCGCGGAAGAAGCATATGTAGCAAAGGACACTGATTTCCGTGCTACACTCACTCGAATTAAGGCGAAAAATCCTTCATTCATTTTTATCCCTGGTTATTATGAAGAAGTTGGCTTAATCGTAAAACAAGCGCGTGAATTAGGGATCGATGTTCCATTAGTGGGTGCTGATGGCTGGGATTCTCCAAAGTTGGTTGATTTAGCTGGAGCAGAAGCATTAAATAATACTTACCTTATTAACCATTACTCATCTGAAGATCCTGACGAAAAAGTGCAAAACTTTGTAACAGCATTTAAAGAGAAGAACAAAGGTGAAGCACCTAATGCCTTCAATGCACTTGGTTATGACACAGTTTACTTTTTAGCGGATGCCATTAAACGTGCAGGCAGCACGGATTCAAGTAAAATTCAAGCAGAATTAGCGAAAACAAAGGATTTAAGCCTCGTTACAGGTGTAGTAACAATTGATAAAAATCATCATCCAATCAAAACTGCGACCATCTTAGAATATAAAGATGGTAAACAAGTGTTTAATACAAAAGTAAATCCTTAATAATACTAAAAAAAGTAGAATGGAAGGATACAATCCTTCCATTCTACTTTTCTAAATAGTTAAAACTGGAGTTTAGAGGAGTGATAACAATGGAGTGGCTACAACAATTGATAAACGGAATTTCACTCGGTAGCATCTATGCCTTAATCGCATTAGGCTATACCATGGTTTATGGAATTATTAAATTAATTAACTTCGCTCATGGTGATGTTTTTATGGTAGGTGCGTTCGTCGGGTTTTATGCGATTAAGGGATGGGGTCTAGGTTTCTTTCCGGCGTTACTATTTTCAATGGCTTTTTGCGCAGTATTCGGCGTGTTAATTGAAAGAATTGCTTATAAGCGTCTACGAAATGCGACGAGAATTGCTGCTTTAATCACAGCAATTGGAATGTCGCTATTAATTGAATATGGTGTTATTTATGCACGTGGGGCACAGCCAGAGGCTTATCCTGATAACGTCTTGCCGAGCACAAGCTTTAACTTGTTTGGTGCACAAATTAGCAGTCAGTCCCTGTTTATCCTTTCAGTTTCTGTCGGGTTAATGATTATTTTACAATTTATTGTTCATCGTACAAAGATTGGTAAGGCAATGCGTGCTGTTTCACACGACATGGATGCAGCTCGTTTAATGGGTATAAATGTAGACAGAACGATTTCTTATACCTTTGCGATTGGTTCTGCGTTAGCAGGGGCAGCAGGTGTCATTTTTGGGGTATATTATACAAAAATCGAGCCATTAATGGGGATTATCCCTGGATTAAAGGCATTTGTCGCAGCTGTTCTAGGCGGAATCGGAATCATTCCTGGCGCCATGGTCGGCGGTTTAATATTGGGAGTGGTTGAATCAATCGTAAGTGCATTGGGATTTTCCTTATGGAGAGACGCTGCAGCGTTTGTCATATTAATCCTTATCCTTATTTTTAGACCTTCAGGCATCTTTGGTAAAAATACAAGAGAGAAAGTGTAGGTGAGATAGACAGATGAAAAAAGTAAATAGATTCTGGCTATTTCTCATTTTAGCAGCGGTTGTATATGGAGTTGGTCAGATTTTAATTCAAACAGGAATTTTAAATGCCTTTTATAGCAATATGCTGATTCTAATGAGTATCAACATTATCTTAGCGGCCAGTCTTCACTTGGTAATTGGCATAACAGGACAATTTTCAATTGGACATGCAGGGTTCCTCGCGGTCGGTGCTTATGTCTCAGCGATTATTACGATGAAATTTGAACTGCCTTTCATCGCAGCGATCATCATCGGAGGAGTTGTCGCAGCATTAGCAGGTCTGCTTGTCGGAATTCCAACATTAAGACTGCGTGGAGATTATCTTGCTATTGCGACACTAGGATTTGGTGAAATCATTCGAATTGTTTTCTTAAATATTGACTATGTTGGCGGCGCTTCTGGGATGTCGGTTTCCAATATGACTACTTGGACAAGTGCATTTGTTGGTCTCGTCATCACGATTTTAGTGATAGCGAATTTTACAAACTCACGTCATGGAAGGGCATGTATTGCCATTCGCGAAAATGAAATTGCGGCCGATGCGATGGGAATCAATACTACGTTTTATAAAGTTGCTGCTTTCGCCATTGGTTCATTTTTTGCAGGAATTGCTGGAGGATTATTTTCTCATAATTTTTATATTATCCAGCCTACTAATTTTGGTTTCTTAAAATCATTTGATATATTAATCTTTGTTGTTTTAGGCGGACTTGGCAGTTTATCTGGTTCTGTTATTGCTGCGATCCTTTTAACCATTGTATCAACGTATTTACAGCAATATCCAGAGACGCGGATGATTATTTACAGTTTAGTTCTAGTTGTTGTGATGTTATACCGTCCTCAAGGTTTAATGGGTACACGTGAGATAACAGATTTCTTTGGTAAAAAGAAAATGGCGAAAGGAGGAAATTAGTGTGGGAGCATTATTACAGGTTAAAGAGGCTGGGATCCAGTTCGGTGGCTTAAAGGCTGTATCAGGCTTTAATATGGAACTCAATCAAGGTGAATTAGTTGGTTTAATCGGTCCAAATGGTGCAGGAAAAACCACAAGCTTCAATTTGTTAACCGGTGTATACGTACCGACAGAGGGTGAAATTAGGTTCAATGGGAAAAAGCTAAATGGACTTGCACCCTATCAAGTAACCCGAAAAGGAATTAGCCGTACTTTCCAAAATATCAGACTTTTTAGTGAATTATCTGTATTAGACAATGTTAAAGTTGCGTACCATTCCTTAGCAAAGCATTCCATATTAAGTTCCATCTTCCGCCTGCCATCCCATTTTTTCGAAGAAAAGGTGATGGAGGAAAAATCACTAGAGTTTTTAAAAATTTTTCAATTGGATCGTTTTAAGGATGAAAAAGCAAAGAATTTACCATATGGGCAGCAGCGTAGATTGGAAATTGCCAGAGCATTGGCTGCCGGTCCAAAATTGCTTCTTCTCGATGAGCCCGCTGCTGGTATGAATCCACAGGAAACTCATGAACTTATGGAGTTAATTGCTTTTATTCGGAAGCAGTTTGATTTAACCATTCTTTTAATTGAACATGATATGGCGTTAGTTATGGGAATTTGTGAAAGAATTTATGTACTTGACCATGGACAATTGATTGCCGAGGGAACTCCGGAAGTAATCCGTAACCATCCAAAAGTAATTGAAGCATACCTTGGCGAGGAGGTTTCGAGCGATCATGCTTAAAGTAAATGGGATTAATGTTTATTATGGAAATATTCATGCTCTAAAGGGTGTTTCTTTAGAAATAAATGAAGGTGAAATTGTAACCTTGATTGGGGCGAATGGGGCTGGGAAAAGCACGCTTCTGAAGACACTATCTGGACTCTTAAAACCAAAGACTGGAACCATCGAGTACTTAGGTGGTTCGATTTCAGGGAAGGCTCCACAGTCAATTGTTAAGTCAGGAATTTCACATGTTCCGGAAGGACGCCGTGTATTTGCTAATATGAGCGTTGAGGAAAACCTCGAATTGGGTGCCTATATTAGGAATGATAAGAAGGGAATCCGAGAAGACATTCAGCGAGTCTATGCGCTTTTTCCGAGACTACATGAGCGCAGGAAGCAGTTATCGGGAACACTTTCAGGTGGAGAACAGCAAATGCTGGCGATGGGAAGAGCCATTATGGCAAAACCTAAACTGCTATTACTAGATGAGCCTTCAATGGGATTAGCTCCGCTAATGGTCAAAACGATTTTTCAAATTATTAAACAAGTCAATCAGGACGGTACAACGATTCTGTTGGTGGAACAAAATGCGAATATGGCTCTATCGATAGCAGACCGCGCATATGTTATTGAAACAGGCAGGGTCGACATCTCCGGAACAGCTGCAGAGTTACAAGCAAGTGAAGAAATTAGAAAAGCGTATCTTGGTGGACTGTAGCAAAGTTCAACATCTAACTATAAAAAAAGTAACAATAAAATTTATGTTTCCAACTGGGTAGAACTAAAATAAGAAGGTGCACGCATTGCTGCGAGCATTTTATTTTCGGAAAATGAGTAGTTGGCAGAGAGTATTTTACTAGATGCAAAACCATGATACTTTATTATTATTAAGAATGAATATTCTTTTAATTCTAAAAATGTTAAACTAGTAAAATAGATAATTTTGGCGAAGTGAGGCTTGAGATAATGATAAAAGCTATTTTTTTTGATTTAGATGACACGCTGCTTTGGGATCAAAAAAGCATAAAGGAAGCATTTGTTGCAACATGTAAAGTAGCGGAGGAACGATATGTGGTTGATGCAGATGAACTAGAAGAAGCCGTCCGCGAGGCTGCTAGAAATCTATACGCCTCCTATGAGACCTATACGTTTACACAAATGATCGGGATTAATCCGTTCGAAGGCTTATGGGGCAATTTTTTAGATGATCATGATGAATTTAGGAAAATGAAAGAAATTGTTCCTGGCTATCGCAAAGAAGCGTGGATTGCGGGACTAAAGGCAATGGGGATAGATGACCCCGGATTTGGGCATGAACTTGCGGAAAGATTCCCGCAAGAACGCAGAAACCTGCCGTTTGTGTACGAGGAAACCTTTAGCATATTAGATTCTTTAAAAGGTAAGTATCAACTGCTTCTATTAACGAATGGTTCACCAGATCTACAGCATACCAAACTATCGATTACACCAGAGCTTGTCCAGTACTTTGACCAGATTGTCGTTTCTGGTGCGTTTGGAAGAGGGAAGCCTGACCCATCGATATTTGAGCATGCGCTGTCACTCATGTCATTAGAGAAGGACGAGGTTCTGATGGTAGGGGATAACTTAATGACCGATATACTAGGTGCAAATTCAATTGGGATTAGGTCCGTTTGGATTAACCGCCACAATAAAGAGCGAAATGAAGTTATTCCAACCTATGAAATTGAACACTTAGAAGAACTTTTTCCATTGTTGGATGAGTTGAGTAATAAATAAAGGAACATGCAAAGGCTGTTTAGCAGGCTGTAATTTAATTACCTGTGGAACAGCCTTTATAGTGCCGTAAATTTAAGAACAGCGATTTCCGGTAACCATCACTTAATATGTACGATAGGGTAAAAATATTTTATGTTTGTCTTCCTAACAAAACAGTTGTAGGTTGCCTGTTCTTGTGCATATAATCAGAATCACACTATTATTCCATTGTAGGGGCTATGATTTATCAAAGCAATTCACTTGTATTATGTTTAAAATGATAAAGGAGTGAATAATGTGCTTAAGAGTAAAGAGGAAGTTCATGTGTTTCTGAAAACTTTCGAGGTCTTTGCCAATTGGAATGGAAAAAAACATTTTCTCACAATGGAAACAGACAATCCAAAGGGGATCCTGACGATACTGAAATCCCCAGATGGAGAGTTTTATTACCACCGAAAAAATGAACTGTACTGGGACATAAAAGAAATAATGGTTGAAAAAGATATCTTAACAGATATCATTTGGGCATTTAGGACGGCAGTAAACAAATCCATTAATGAAATGGCAGTTTCCAAATGAATGAACAAAGAAAGGCAAGCCATTCCTGGCTCGCCTTTCTTTATCTATAATTATCCTCGTCTTCCGCCTCTACCGCCACGTTTCGTTTCGGTGCTGCGTTTTAAGCTGGATAGATTTTCTTCACTCGCTTTTAAGAATTTAGCCATTTTATCTTCAAAGTTTTCTTTTGGCTTAAAATTACCGCCTTTTGCCCGGAAGTCCTTTGATGGCCTATTATCTCTTCCTTGGCGTTGTGGACGCTGTGAATAGGAAGAAGTCTGTCCTTCTGGCTTATCAATAGCCTTTTTAATGGACAAGGCAGTTTTTCCGTCCTTCTCACTAATTACCTTAACTTCAACTTGATCTCCTACTTTTAAATGGTCATTAACATCCTTAACATAGCTATCAGCTACTTCACTGATGTGCACAAGGCCAGTTGTGCCTCCTGGTAGTTCTACGAATGCTCCAAAATTAGTAATACCCGTTACTTTACCTTGTACTTTGCTGCCTACTTCGATCGACAAAAAGAGTTCCCCCTATATAATGTTTTCAACACTTAATTTTACACTAGTTTAATCATAATTTCAAGTTATTATCTATTTTCATTGATCATTTATAAACTCAATTATTATTTATAAAAAAGACCATTAAAAGGATAAAAATCCCGTTAATGGCCCTTTTTTTTGGTGTAGGTTTAATAATCGGTAACAATTCTATTTCGATCAAGAAATGCTTCAATAACTTCACTCACTTGAAAAGAAACCTGCGGTGAATCGTAGTTTTCAAATACATGTTCACAATTATTTTTATAAGCCATTGTTTCATCATAATGGGAAAGATGTCTTTGGATATCTTCTTCCGTATCGTTACGAGCTTTATGTCGCTTAATTACTGTATCACGGTTTGCAAAGATGAAAAAGCGCATGACACGATCGCCATACATCTCTTGTAACTTTTCAGTGCCTTCTGGATTTAACGTAAGGTAGACTAGATTATGATGTTCAAATGCTTTGACAATATCCTCTTCACGGATTCCATAATGGATTCCATCGATATCAACCGTTTCCAGGAATTCTTGGTTGGTTTGCATTTTTTGGAAGGCTTCTTCCGTAATAAAATGATAGTCTACACCATCTTGTTCATAATGACGGGGAGGACGTGTTGTGTATGAAAGCACAGTTTCCATATCAAAAGCGGTTGATACCATCTTAGCAATCGTTTTTCTTCCCGATCCATCAGGACCCGTGAAAATAAAGAGTTTTTCCTTATCTTTGATTTTATACATAGATAACCTCCTATTAGAAATATTGTTTAAATAAAAAAAGAGTATACAGTTGAATTAGCATGCTGTCCGTTACGTAAATAATAGTATCCCTAGAACAGGATAATTTCATTATAACAGATTTTGCGTCGATATTTTTGATATTTCCGATTTTTTTACAAAGATTGCTACAAATTTCCTATATATTGTGAAATTGCATAATCATGTCTCTTTGGTCTTGTGAAGCTGTTGTGTAACAGAGATTCGAAAATAAATTCTCGAGAGCCCAGTTTTTCAAGTATAATAAACCTATTCAGATTTTGCATATGATATTTCTTTGAGAGAAATCCTATATAGAAGTTGGATAATTTAATAAAATGAGGTTAATACATGAGTGAGAAGAATTTTGAGGATTATCATTTAGGTGAAGAAATAACAAGGGCTCTGACCGTTTTAAAATATGATCATCCCACAGAAGTACAAGAAAAAGTGATCCCTAAGGCATTGGAAAAACAGGATTTGGTTGTCAAATCGCAAACTGGTTCTGGTAAGACGGCTTCCTTTGCCATTCCAATTTGCGAATTAATGGATTGGGAAGAAAAAAAGCCGCAAACGTTAATTCTTACACCAACCCGAGAACTCGCCGTGCAAGTTCGCGAGGATATTACCAATATTGGTCGATTTAAAAGGATTAAAGCACTAGCTGTCTATGGCAAAGAACCTTTTTCAAAACAAAAGGAAGAATTAAAGCAAAAAACACATGTTGTTGTTGGGACTCCTGGTCGAATGAAAGATCATATCGAAAGGGGAACTATTGAATTAGATCATATCAACTATTTGGTCATTGATGAAGCGGATGAAATGCTCAATATGGGTTTTATTGAAGAAGTTGAATCCATCATCAAGGAACTTCCAGAAGACAGAGTCACGATGGTTTTTTCGGCCACCTTACCGAAGGATGTGGAAAAACTTTGTCATCAATATATGAAAGATCCCATCCATATTGAGATGGCTACCACTGGGGTAACAACGAATACGATTGAACACGCTGTTATTGAAGTAAAGGAAGATGAAAAGATTTCACTCCTTAAAGATATTACCGTTGTTGAAAACCCAGATAGCAGTATAATTTTTTGCCGAACCAAAGAAAATGTTGAAAATGTCTATGCTGAATTGGAAGAAGCCAATTATTCTTGTGAAAGACTCCATGGTGGATTAGAACAAGAAGATCGATTCGGGGTTATGGACGGTTTTAAAGCAGGGAATTTCCGTTATCTTGTGGCAACGGATGTGGCAGCACGTGGAATCGACATTGATAATGTGACATTGATTATAAATTACGATGTGCCAATGGAAAAAGAGGGCTACGTTCACCGCACGGGAAGAACGGGTAGAGCAGGTAATAAAGGAAAAGCGATTACCTTCGTAACACCGTTTGAAGGGAAATACCTTAAAGCAATTGAAAGATACGTCGGCTTTGAAATTCCTGTAATGGATGCCCCGACGGAGGATGCAGTGAAAAGTGGACAAGCGGCGTTTGAGGAAAAACGAAGTGGCCGCAGAGTGGTCAGAAATAATAAAACGGCACGGATCAATAAGGATATCACCAAGCTTCACTTTAGCGGTGGTAAAAAGAAAAAGCTTCGCGCGGTAGATTTCGTTGGCACAATCTCAAATATTCCTGGAGTTACCTCCGACGATATTGGCATTATCACCATACAGGACAATTTAACTTATGTTGACATCCTTAATGGTAAGGGTTCGCTAGTGATACAGGCAATGGAGAATACAACCGTTAAAGGGAAGAAGCTGAAGGTTAGCGTAGCTAAAAAGTAATGGATTCTTAAAAAAGGACGATTTATTTTACATAATCGTCCTTATTTTTATAAAAAAGGATGAGAAAACTCCCAATGAAGTATTTTAAAACACAAATGAAACAGTTAGTAAAAGAAAATAAAGACCTGCAGAAGCATTTAAAAGAATTGATCAATGAGCACGAATTAGAAAAAAACTTTGCCCTTAAGGCATTATACCATTCAGAAGTAGCCGATGGCGGGAAATACCAGGCTGCTTATCAAGCGCTCGACGTACCTAAAGGTTGAGTCTTATTAATAAAAGAGGTGAAAAGATGAACATATCAACTATTTTAGTAGTCAGTCCCATGTATAAAGAACTTCAAACAATAATCGAAAAGAAAGTCCCGCAAAAGACTTTTCGTTTTATTCCTGAGGATAAATTGACACAAAATGATATAAACTGGGCAGATGCACTAGTTTCCTTTAACCTTAAAGCTGACTATGAGTACAGCAATGTAAAATGGATTCATTCTCTTGGAGCAGGGGTTGACCGTTTCTTATATAAGAAGAAATGGAATGAAGCGGTTTTATTAACAAGAACGATTTGTTCTTTTGGACAAAGAATTGCCGAGTATTGTTTAAGCTACATCTTAAAGGATTTACAATTACATGATGTTTTCCAAAATCAACAGGAGCAAAAAATTTGGAACCAGTTAACGCCGAAATTAGTAGGTGATCAAAGTGTTCTTGTTTATGGTACTGGCGAAATTGGTCAAATGATAGCGAAGGTTTTTTCGGGATTAGGTGTTGACGTCTATGGGGTTTCTTTAAGCGGTCAGGAAAAAGCTTATTTTAAAGAGGTCGTGAAACTGGATTCTCATTTTTCCCGATTAAGTGAAATGAACTACATCATCAACACCTTGCCACTTACGGAAAAAACCGAAAAGTTTTTTAACGGAACAATCTTTAACCATTTATCCAATACAGGCTTTATTAATGTCGGTCGAGGTGCTTCGGTAGATGAAGAAGCTTTACTACAGGCATTAACGGGAAAGCAAATTAGATTTGCAGTTCTCGACGTTTTTTCACAAGAGCCACTACCTGAAAATAATCTATTATGGAGCCACCCTAGAGTTCAAATTACTCCTCATGTTTCGGCCGTTACCACTCCACAAGAAGGGGCGGCTTGTTTTCTTGAAACACTTATGAATATTGAAGAAAACAAACCTCTTAAGAATTTAGTTGATACAAAAAAAGGATATTAAAGGATATAATTCATTTGAAAACCCGAAATAAAGGGTTTTTCTTTTTTTGTTGAATCCTCTAACTTTAGTATGGTAACGCTTTAAAAAAAGTAAAGAAATGTTCACTTGTTAAGAAGCAAAAATGAGGTAGAATGAAGGTATTAAATTCGTTATGTGAAAAAGTTCACATTCATCAAAAAGGAATCGGTCAGCTAAGAAAACTAACTATTAGAGGTGAAAGGCATTGGTAGATTTATCAATAGGTGCGTTACTCCTTAGATTTGTTTTAGGAGGAGGAGCGGTAGTAATTTCAACACTTGTTGCCAGGAATTTAGGTGAAAAAGCCGGTGGCATATTTGCTGCTTTTCCTGCTGTTTACTTAGCTGCTTTATTAACGGTCGGTTTGGATTTTAGGGGAGAGGAATTAGTTGCTCATTCAATCTTATTATCTAAAGGTGCGATTGTTGGAATGGCAATCAACATACTAGTAGCCATATTAGCTGGTTATCTCCTGCCAAGACATGGATGGAAACGAGGTCTCGCGCAGGCAATGGGATTTTGGCTTGTCGTTTCAATGGCTGTGGTTTTGATTACTACTTACTAATGGGAAGGGTGCCAGTTATGTATAAAGATCTACTTATTCGCTTTACTCTCGGGGGAGCGGCTGTGATGATTAGCTATTTGATAACGGTCTTATCTCCATGGAAAATCCTCGCTGGAATCTTTGCTGCCTTCCCAGCCGTGATGATAACTGCGGTGCTGATGATGGGAATTGCGTCTGGATCTAAAAAAGCGGCTAAAATTGCCAATGGCTCTGTGTTTGGAATGATTGGCGGCGTTGTTTGTGTAGCAACCGTGTGGACGGTATTACATGTTAGCGGCAACTGGGCTTTAAGTATCGTATTAGGATTACTGTTCTGGCTGGGCAGCTCGATTATCGTTTCTTCTTTAAAGGATAGGCTTAGTGTCAGACACAACAAAAGAAGTATTAAACTAACTATTCATTCTGGAATACACTTAAGACATAAATAAATGATTAATGAAAAAAACAAAACGGCATATCCCGCCTTGTTTCCATAATATTTTGAAATTTGACCAGTTGTTCTAAATTTGTTACTCTATACTTAACTTTTTTTCTTATAAAGAAACTTTTTAAACCGAACAATTGATTGAAAAATACGGTTATACTATATAAAGAAAAAACTACATTAGAAGGTGGGTAACATGAACTTACAAGCAGATGTGTGTATCGTTGGCGGCGGACCTGCAGGGATATTACTCGGACATTTATTAGCTAAAAACGGTGTATCAACCATTATTATTGAACGATCTGCTGGAGTTAATAGACAATTTAGAGGCGAGCATATTAACGCTGAAACGGAATCAATCTTAAAGGAACACAAATTATTTGAAAAGATAGAAGAGCTTGGACTTCTAAAAATGAAAAAAGTAGAGTACTTCGCGGGAAAAAATATCGTCAACAGTATAACACCAGGTGCCCATGAAGACCATGTCGGAATCCATGTCCCCCAAACACATTTACTAAATGCGATCATCCACGACTCAGAGGGAAATAAAAATTTTCAACTATTATTTAGTACGACTGTTAAAGAATTAATTCAGGATGATAAAGGATTCTATACCGGGGTTAAGGCGATCAGGGATAGGGAAGAAATCCACATCTCAAGCAAGGTTACCATCGGAGCAGATGGTCGTTATTCAACCGTAAGAAAGCTAGCAAAGATACCGACAATTGAAATGACACACGGGTATGATGTATTGTGGGCAAAAATTCCTGCACCAGTAGGATGGGAACCATCAACAAGAATGGTCCTTGTTAATGGTCATCAACTAGCATTGTTCACACAAACTGGGGGTCTCATCCAAATTGGCTGGAATATAGCAGAGGGCTCTTTTCCTAAATTACGGAAAGGTTCACTGCAGCCTTTTCTTGAGCCATTGGTTGAAAGTTTTCCAGAACTTGAAGAGAGCGTCAATGAGCACCTGCGTACTTGGAACGACTTTGTTTGTTTAAAGGTACAAAGCTCGCGTAGTGAAACTTGGGTTGAGGACGGATTAGTCCTCATAGGTGATGCCGCACATACCATGACACCAACCGGTGCGATTGGAATTAACTGTGGAATGAAAGACGCTCATGTCCTAGCACCAATCCTAACCCAAGCGCTTATAGAAAATAATATAAGCGCAGAGCAATTAAAACTCTTCGAAATGAACAGAAAAAATGAAATCAAAACACAACAAATCATGCAACTAAAACAAGAAACATCCATTTCCGAGAAATTTGCTTATAAATGATAAAAACATCGGTGACAGGCACCAAATATACAAAAATTGCTGATTATGCAGTTTTTCTTGTATATTCGATGCCTGTTTTTTTTATTTTGGGATTAGTAGGATTGTGGTGTATGGGAAATTATATGTTTATCCGAAAAAGGGGATAAACAAGATTTCAAGCTTGAATGCTTTCACTACAATAAGTTTTTCGTCATCAAAGTAGTAATATCTTTAAATCCTAGCTTTTCATAAAGTTGCTTCGCATGATTTCCTGCATATACATTTAATTGGACTTTTTTATAGCCTTTAGCACGTAATTGACTAAATGCAGCCTGACATAATTTTTTAGCTGCACCTTGATTGCGATAGGGTGGGAGTACATACATTTCATTGATAAAACCGACAGTTTCATCCGTATTCTGATCAATGATTTGCCCTAAACCAACCCATCCTTGTATCATATTATTTTTTATTTGAACAAGGTAATAACCACCGCCATGTAGAAACGGGGACATGAGTTCCATTGCCTTTTCTCGGCTTGGCGTAACATAACCCATTGTCGCTTCTTTTAATACTTCCAAATGGTAATTTAAGATTCTTTGAGTCTCTTCATAAGTTGCTCTCCTAATAGTCATTTATCTTTGCATCTCCTTCGAAATCCAAGAAAATTCATTGTATGTCAGCAGGTCGAATATCTAACCTATAGTATGAAAATAGGCTGCTTTTGTTTCGTTACCACATTAAATCAAGAATTAATTCTATATAAAAAAACTCCATTTCAATTTGAAATGGGGTTTTTAAAATTAAATAATATAAGGCCCAAAAAATATTGTAAGAAGTAAAACATGTAAGCCTACAAAATAAATTATTCTTGTTGTGCCACTCCAATCATTAACTCGCTTTGCATGAATCGCTAAGCAATACGCAATGATGGCAAAAACGATCATATAAAAATACGAACTGCCGGTAAAGGTTAAATAATTCGGTGCTTTTGAATAAATACTGTCAACAAAAAATCGATCTCTCCATATGACTGCTGCAAGTATATAAAGTCCAATTCCAGTATAAAAGAACCAAGTTGGATCACGGTCAATGGTTCTATGCTTAAAGAAATACATTACCACTATAAAAATAATTGGCCATAAAAACCAAATTACAGAAAGTGCTATCCCAAAAAAGGATGTGGTTATCATACCAAGCGTTTTTCCAAGGGCATTTAGCCAGTCACCTTGAGTAATCTTGATTAGGTCGCTGACTTTATCAATATCAGCTGTTGAAATGTTGATTTTATGCACTTCTGCGCCTAATTCTAACCATGCAATCGTTTCGTCATTAATCCATTGAGGGTTAGTAGAAATCTCTGGAGTATTGCTGCGTCGCTCTGTTTTCGTTGTACCATTTTCGGTTATTACAGCAGTGTAAATATTAAATGTAGTATTGTCATTGTATCGGGTTTCTGTCCGTCCATTTGCTTTAAATAAAATGGTAGGTTTTCCATTGCTGTATTTAAAAACGACGTCAGAAACTTCTTTCAAGCTGTGACTCCCGGCTGGATCTTCAAAGGATAATTTGTGTAAAGGTTGCGCGTCCTGATTGGTCAAACTTGTTTCCATATAATAGGTGAAGAACTCTGGTTTTCCTTGGGTTTGTTCAAGTTCTTCCTGTAGTAATAAAGCTAGTTTTTGATCGTTTAAAGCAAACGCGATGTCGTTGACAACTTTTCCCGGATCTACTTTTAATCTCGTTTGGTATATCGTATTCATTTTTCCATTGATAAATTGTTGTAGGGAAATATCGACTCCATTCGTATCTGATGTATAGACTAGTATTTTTACTCCCACTTCGTCTTCTTGGAGGATGATATCAAGTTTATTTAGGTCAGCATCCATGATTTTTTCAGATTTCATATTTTCTGGTGTAAGCTGATAGAGTTCTTTTTCTTTTAGATAAAAAATGGTCGTCCCTAAAGGATAGAATTTCTCAACATTTGAGACAATAATATTCCTATTCATATCATAAATATTTTTAAAATCAAAATAGAGAATTGTCTCTTCTTTCTGAAATACTTGTGTCCACTTATCCACTGGAATGTCATACGACTTCTGATCTTGAATAATAAAATCCTTATTCATTGTAGTAGTTGCTAGTTTGCCATTTTCAAATCTAGTAAAAATGAAGCTTCCATCTTCTGTTTTTTTCACAGGAGGTAATTTATTGATATCTGTTTTTCCAATAAATAAAGCTCTACTCCAATCTGGCGCAGGTGGTTCTGTTACTTTTGAAAAGTTTTGATAAGATAATAACAAAAAGCCAAAAATCATAATGACGGTGGGTATCACCCAATATAGATGTGTTAAGAGTTTTCTGTTCATTTTCTCCCCCATGATACACGTTATGTACTTTATTTTTTTGAATAAAATAATATTACCATAATTCTGACAGATTATGCTATTTCCAGCTCAACGCTTTAAAAATCTCAATAAACTATAACGAGTTTCATGGTAAGATAACGATACGATTATTTTTACAGTAGGAGATTCATATGAAGGAAAATAACAAGCTACAAGAGGTAGATTTATATAAACCAATTCAAAATTATTTTTCGCTTGAAGGCTATGATGTCTACGGTGAAGTAAAGGACTGCGACATGGTGGCAGTAAAAGAGGATACGTTGGTTATTATTGAACTGAAGCTCACGTTAAGTGTGGATCTTCTGATACAAGCTACCAAACGACAAAGATTAACGGATCAAGTGTATATTGCGATTCCAAAACCAAAAACTCGGATGAATTCTAAACAATGGTCAGATAAATTCCATTTAATCAAAAGGTTAGAGCTGGGATTGATTGTGGTTTCCTTCCTGGGAAACCGTGCGAATGCAGATATACTCATTCATCCTGCTCCTTTTAAACGTAAAACAGGAACGGGCAGACAAAAAAAGAAAAGAGAAGCTATTCTAAAGGAAATTAGCGGGCGCAGTGCCGATTTCAATGTTGGGGGAAGTAATCGCACAAAAATCATGACCGCCTATAAAGAAAATTGCATTCAAATTGCCAGTTACCTAAATACAATGGGACCATTATCACCGAAGGCTTTAATTCAGATGGGAACAGGAGATAAAACGCCCTCCATCTTAACTAAAAACTACTATGGTTGGTTTGAGCGAATCAAAAGAGGAACCTATATGATTAGTGATAAGGGAAAACAAGAGGTAGAGGAGTTTCAAGATCTTATTATTTATTATTTAGGAAGAATAAAAAACGACGGGAATGATTCCATTTGAAAAAAATTCCCCATATTCATTTGCATTAATTTAATATCTCTGATATAGTAAAGGAGAATTATTTTTGTCAGTCAGTTTGATTAAAAAGTTTACAACTTTACGTCTAAAGAACTGAGCAAGGATAGTAACACAATGTGTGCAAAGCACACGAGGAGGAAACAAAAATGGAACAAGGTAAAGTGAAATGGTTTAATGCAGAAAAAGGCTTCGGATTCATCGAAAGAGAAGCAGGAGACGATGTATTCGTACACTTCTCAGCTATCCAAAGCGAAGGTTTCAAAACTTTAGACGAAGGTCAAGCAGTTACTTTTGAAGTAGAACAAGGTCAACGTGGACCACAAGCTACTAACGTTCGTAAAGCTTAATTTGAAACGACATATATGAAAAGACTCTCTTGTAGAGTCTTTTTTTTGTCTATAAATTTAATTTTTGTAATAAAGAGCGCGCAAAAAACCCTGCACCATTATTGGCGCAGGGCGGGTACTTGAAAAACGTAAAACGTAAAGCAAATGGTAGAAACAGTATAGTACACATTTATTGCAATCCCTACTCTTTTTATAAAAAAGTTTTCAATGAGTTTCAGCAATAGGAACAGCAGGTATTTTCCTCTTAAATAACCTCGTATTAGTTCCAATATATACTCCTGATAATACTAACGCCGCTCCAACACCGTGAGCCCAATTGAAAGTTTCCCCTAAATAGATGGTTGCCATTATTACTGCCGATACAGGCATAACATTAATAAAAATAGATGCTTTTGCAGCACCAACCTCTTTGATCCCATAATAGTACATAATAAAGGAAACAACGGTCACAAGAATGCTCATATGGGCAATTGCGATCCAGGTAGAAAAAGTAGCTTGGGTAATATCCTGCCACGAGGTTTCTGCAAATGCAAATGGTGCTAAAAATACCGTTCCAAAAGCAACGGCGTAGGTGGTTGATTCCACAGCACTATATTTTTTTAAGACCACTTTTCCTACCACACTGTACAATGCCCAGCTAATTACAGCTCCAAGTAAAACAAAATCAATCGTTTCAAAGCCAAGTTTGAACAAGGTGAAAATGTGACCATCGGTAATAATAAAGGCAGCACCTGTAAGAGCGATCACCATGCCTATTATATGATTCTTTGTTATTTTCTCTTTTAAAAATAAACCTGATAACAGGACAATCAAAACTGGGTTTGAAGCAATAAATAAAGAACTTTTAATCACTGGTGCTTGTTTCGTTGCGATAAAAAAACAAATATTATAGAGCGCAATACCAGTTAAGCCTAAAACTGTAAATAATCCATAATCCTTAAATGTAGGTTTCTTTCGATTTTTTTCCATGATTGACATAAGCGGAAACAATAGGACCGCAGCGCCTAGAAAACGTAAAAAAGCTACTGTAGCTGGTTCAAAACTTTGTACGGCGATTTTACCTGCAATAAAGGCACTACCCCAAGTGGCCGTTGCGAAAAACAACATTCCATAAATGATCCATTTCTTTTTCATTTCAATCCCCTATTTAATAATATTTTATTATCTTGTATTTTACCATTTTTTTCGATTTGCGAAATATTAATTTCATCCAAGTGGTTCTCAATGGCGTTATATATATTTTTTTGGTAGCTACGACTCATACATAAAACTCCTATTAATAGATAACGATATAAAAACTGGGAGGGGTAAAGAATGCGAAAAAAAATCACCAAGTCTTTGTTTAAAAACCTTAACTCTGAACCAGAATTTAAGGAACAATCCAATACTGAGGCTATTGAATTAAAAAAACAAGATATAAGCTCACGTCTTGATCAGAATTTAGCAACATTTAAGTCAATTTTTAGTGTCCCTCTAAACACGGACATTATGGTACGTGAGTTTACTATCCGTTCACTAAATCGCCGTGCCTTCATCATTTTCGTCGGTACAATGGTTGACCTAGAGCACATAAAAGAAAGCATCATGGAAAAACTCTTAGGAAACGAGCAAAGTTCAACAAAGATTCAAGATATTGTTTCCTTTCCAATTGCAAAGATGGCCACTAATATTGGGGAAATTACTGATTTTATTTCGGGTGGAATCACCGCACTTTTTGTGGAAGGCGATTCTGAATGCTATTTATTCGAAACGACCAAAATTCATGGCCGGTCAATTGAAAAATCTGATAATGAAGTAATTGTAAAGGGTGCAAAAGAAGCTTTTAACGAAAACGTGGTTGATAATATTGCCTTAATCCGTAAAAAGATTAAAAATGAAAATCTAATTGTTGAATCGAAGGTCATTACAAAGCGTTCAAAAAACAGTGTGTTCTTAGTTTATGAAAAAGATTTAGTAAATGATGAGCTGCTTCTAACAATAAAAGATAAGTTGGCTTCGTTTAATAGTGATAAGATTATCGATTTAAGTATATTGGAACAATATCTAGAAGAACATCCAAGGTCCATATTTCCAACAATGTTATATACGGAACGTCCAGATCGAGCTGCTGCTTTCATTGAAGAAGGCCACATTGTATTATTAATGTCAAATTCACCAAGTTGTCTTATTCTTCCAACAACCTTTTGGGCACTTATGCATTCACCTGAAGATCACTATTTGCGGACACCATATGGAAATTTCATCCGATTATTGAGATTTTTTGCTTTGTTTATCGCGATGTTTGCCTCACCTTTTTATATTGCCATCACTAACTATCATGTAGGGATGATTCCGCCCGATTTATTAATGGCCATGGCTGGTTCCAGGGAACGAGTACCTTTTCCGTCGATCATTGAGATTTTAATGATGGAAATTGGCTTTGAACTTATACGAGAAGCTGGTTTACGCGTTCCATCGCCTATTGGTCCAACGATTGGAATTGTTGGGGCATTAATTTTGGGGCAGGCTGCAGTTCAAGCAAATATCATTAGTCCAATTGTCATCATCGTTATTGCCTTAAGTGGCTTAAGCTCTTTTATTATTATTGATGGGAGCATGAATTTTGCCATTCGTATAAGTCGATTTTTGTTTGTTTTTTCAGCAGGTTTTTTCGGCATTTATGGGGTTATGGCATTATTTACGGTAGGCCTTTTTTATTTAGTTTCGTTAAAATCTTATGGAATTCCTTACTTTGCGCCGATGACACCACATTTCGCATCTTCAAAGGACCTACTTATTCGTCATATCCCAATAAAGGAAAAGTTTAGGCCAGGATATTTAAAACCAAAGGATATGGTCAAACAAAGAAAGGGATAAGCTCATATGGAATCTAGAAAACTTGGTATGCGTGAATATATGGCCATTGCTATTATAATGGTAGGGGCAAAAGCAACGGATAGTAACCCAGCGCTTCTGTACAGTAATGTACAAAATGCTGCGTGGATGGTTCCCCTTCTTTCTGCAGTTATTTTCTTTGTTGGAATCTTTTTATTATTAAAAACGATGGAGCTATTTCAAGGGGAAAACTTGTTTTCCGTTATCCAACAATTACTCGGAAGGTATTTAGGCTTCTTTATTTGCCTTGTAATATTTCTCATCAGTTCTTTCGCCATTTCGTTTGATTCTAGAAATTATACAAATATTATACGATCCTTTTATTTCACAACAACTCCTAATCTTATCATATACGCTGTTTTAATGGTTATTAGTGCATATGGAGCGAAAAAAGGAATTCAAAATATCGGATCGGTTGGTTATCTAATCGTTTACTATACGCTATTATCCTTATTTCTCGCATTAATATTAAGTACTCAGCATAGCACGATTCAAGCAATATTTCCGATTTGGGGTCCTGGAAAGCTTGTGATTTTAAAGCAAAGCATTCTAAAAATAACACTTTTTGCAGAGTTTTTTCTGCTTACCATGCTCATACCAAATATGAACTCAACGACAGAGTTTCGAAAATCCACCTGGTATGCATTAGCTTTCGTCAGCTTCCAAATTAGTGTGGCCATAATCAGTTTTATTTGTATGTTTGATACATCTTTGAGAGGAATTGGATATCCATTCCATACATCCATAGGTTTTCTTTCCCTCGGAACCTATCTGCCAAACATAGAAATATTCTTTTTTGTGATATGGATTCTGGCAATATTTGTTCGTTTTGCCGTTTTTTTATATCTAAATGCGCTAATGTTTGCTCATATCTTCAAAATAAATGAACTTGAATTCTTAATTCCAGCTCTTGCGACGATTTATTTATTAATCGGTAGTATTCCGGAAAATCCACTTGAGGTTGCTTTTATATTTAAACAGTCCATAACAAATATAGCGGGTCCTATGTTTTTTGTCATTTCACTACTTTTATGGTTGGTTGCACTGGTAAAAGGAGAATTTAAGCATGCAAAAAACAGAAACAGTATGTAAATTATTGATATTAATCATCATGGTTTGCTTATTATCAGGCTGTTGGGATCGAAAAGAGCTTGAAGCTAAAGCCTATGTAATCGGGCTAGGCATTGATGCTTCCAAACATAAAGGGAATATCAACGTCACCATGCTACTTGCCAATCCAGAAGTAGGGAGCATGCAAGGCGGTGGTGGGTCTACCGAGAAGCCCAGGGAAATCATCACGTTTGAAGCCAATGATTTCATTGCAGCAAAGGCTACAGCCAATGCAATTATCTCAAGAAGTATTAGTTATGAACTGTTAAAAATTATTGTTGTTTCCGAGGAATATGCAAGTGATAAGGAATTTATTAAAACCATTTATGACACTCTAAAAGATAAAGAAATTCGTTTGAATAGCTATCTAGCGGTATCGAAGGAAAAGGCAAGTGAGTATTTTCTGAAAAATCGACCAAAAATGGAAACAAGACCACACAAATATTATCAATTCATGGTCGAACACGGAATCGAAAATGGGCTTATTCCTGATTCGACTCTCCTTCGTTTTTTTAAAACAATAGAAAGAGGGACAGACCTTTTTTTGGCAATGTATACAACAGCCATAAGGCAAAAGAATCCCGAATATAAAAAAGAGGATGAATACATAGCAGGGCAAGTGGGTGCAACAGGAGAGCTTGATGATACACAATTTATGGGGTCAGCGGTCTTTAGGAATGGAAAGATGATAGATAAGCTAACCGGTGAAGAAACACGTACTGTCAATATTCTTGATGATTCAACCAATATAAAAGATATATTGGTGGATATACCTAATCCATTTCCAGGCAGTGACAAACAGATGTCGGCAAGAATGTTTAAAATAGGTAATAATAAAGTGGAAATGAATGTAAAGGGTGCCAGGCCAAAGATTTTTATTACCGTACCATTACAATATGAAATCTTGTCAAACCCATCGATGGTCAACTTTGCAGTGAAAAAAAATCAACAAATTTTAAAAGAAAAAGTTAGGGAAGATTACAGAACAATAAACGAAGATTTTTTTAAAAAAACACAAACTGAATTAAAGGGTGTCCCATACTCTTTATCTATCTCTGCTCGTAAATATTTTGGAACTGTTCAGGAATATAAAAAATTTAATTGGGCAAAATCGTATCTTAAAGCAGATATTCATGTAATACCAGAAATAGAAATAGTTGATTATGGAAAACAAGTAAGAAAACCTTTGAAGATGGGGGATTAGGTTGAAAATAGTAATCATCCTTGCGCTAATCATAATAGCGGTGTATACTTTTGGATTCGGTGTCATCCTTTGGAAGGGCAGAAAAAAAATGAGTGCAGCAGCCGTTTTTTTTCTAACCCTTTCAATTATTGTCCTTCCGTTTTTCTCAATCCTAAGACAGTGAAAACCGGATTGTTCAAGCTTTATAAAGTATTAATTAAGGTAATTATGGAAAATTTAAAATCGAGGTGATAGAATGGCTAACGCACAAATTGGTGATAAGATTTCCTTTAAACGTGAAGGGGATTCTTTAGAAGGTGTCGTTACAGGTATTAGAGAAAATTCTGTTATGGTCCAGTATGGTGTTTCAAAGGATAAAGATGAACCACTTATAACGATTGTTAACCATAAGAATTATAAAATAATGAAATAAAATAACTATCCATAGTAAAAAAATCCCTTTATATCAAAGGGGTTTTTTTACTATGAAATATAACGACTGTTTAATAGCGTCTTATTCTTTAATCATGATTTCGTTGGCCCTTTTCGTTTCCATTGCGAGTTACATTATTTACAACGTTTTTAGCGGCATCAACCGTATTCATAGCGACATTTTCAGTTGTTTCTAAGGCACTATGAAGAGTATGGAAGGCTGCTCCAGCTGTTTCTTTAATCCCGTCTGCAACACTTTTACTATTTTGATTTTTATTAGACATATATTTCACCTCCAAACAGCAATAGGTTATGTAATAAAGGTTGGATTATTCGGTGAATGCTGGGAAAAAATTAGCCTGAAAGATATTTCCATATCATTCTTCTGTTGTTTAGGGGAAAGTAAATGTGATAACGAGCAATAGGGGGTAATAGGATGGACAAGTTTGAAAAAATGGAAAAGCTGCTTCGTGAATATGGCTATCCTGAAAAAGCAATTCCAAGACTAATGAAAGAAATCAGTACGATGAACTATGATCGAGTGGAAAAGCTAATCCTGCCATATGACGATATGACTGCCAATCGAACCTAACGATTGGCTTAGAAGCAGTATTAGTAACATTTTAAAGGCAATTTTGATACTATTATCCTAGAGATATAGTTGGGAGAGGAAGAGCCTGATGAAAAAAGTTTATTTTGATTACAACGCTAGTACGCCATTGGCACCTGAAGTGGTAGACACCATGCAGCCGCTACTGAATGATTTCTATGGGAATCCATCAGCACTCCATTGGGCTGGAAGACCAGTAAAAGAACTACTACATAACGCAAGAAAACAGGTTGCAGAGATAATTGCCTGTTCTCCAAGTGAAATAACGTTTACCTCTGGTGGAAGTGAAGCGAATAACTTGGCATTAAAAGGTTTCTTTTTTAAAAACCAGCATAGAGGTAAACACATTATTACCTCTAAAATTGAACATCCGGCAATAATCAACCCATGTAAGTTCCTTGAAAAGGTTGGAGCGAAGGTAACGTATGTTGGCGTTGATCCATTTGGGAGGGTATCACCTTCGGAAATAGAAAAAGCAATTACAAAAGAAACGATTCTCATTACGATCATGCATTCAAATAATGAAACTGGTACCTTACAGCCAATCAACGAAATTGGGGAAATTGCTGATCGGTATGGAATTGTATTTCATACGGATGCTTCACAGTCAATTGGGAAAGTACCAGTCAATGTGAATGAGCTAAAAGTAGATATGTTAACCATAGCTGGTCATAAACTTTATGCTCCGAAAGGAATTGGCGCCCTTTTCATTCGTGATGGAGTAGAACTTGAACCACTTATTCATGGAGCAGGGCATGAAAAGGGGATGCGAGCAGGGACGGAAAATACGTTACTGGCAGTTGGGTTAGGAAAGGCATGTGAAATCGCTGGGACTCCATTAGAAAAAATAAAGGAGTTAACAGACTATTTTTGGAATCAATTAAAAAATGAATTTGGTGAAATGGTTGTCTTAAATGGGCATCCGGAAGATCGTTTACCGAATACCTTGAATGTGAGTTTTGTCAGGAGGATAGGTCAAGATTTATTAGATAAAATCCCGCATCTAGCAGCCTCCACAGGCTCTGCATGCCATGCTGGCAGCATTGAATTATCACCTGTATTAAAAGAAATGAAGGTGCCTGAAGAGGTGGGAATGGGTGCAATTCGATTTAGTTTAGGAAGGTATACGACAAAGGAGGAAATAGATACTGTCATAGAAAGCCTTAAAGCGAGTATCTAAATTAATGACTAGAAAATGAGGGTCGATGGAGTTGGTCCTTATTTGCGAATTGGAGGTTAAATCCTTTGTGAATTAGGGATAGAGGTTTAAGATAAGGATATAGATACATTATCTTAGTTCGATATACATAGGGGGAAAACATAGTGGAAATTGGGTTAAGTACGTTTGTGGAAACAACACCGGATGTTAAAACTGGTGAGGTGATCAGTCACGCACAACGGATCCGTGAAGTCGTTGAGGAAATAGTACTCGCGGATCAAGTAGGACTTGATGTATACGGTGTAGGAGAGCATCATCGAGAAGATTATGCGGTCTCTTCTCCTGCAATTGTCCTGGCTGCAGCGGCGTCCAGGACAAATCGGATTCGACTAACTAGTGCGGTTACCGTCCTGTCTTCTGCGGATCCAGTTCGAGTTTTTCAGGATTTTGCAACAGTCGATGCGATCTCGAATGGGCGTGCCGAGATTATGGCAGGTCGAGGTTCCTTCATCGAATCTTTTCCACTGTTTGGCTACGATTTAAAGGACTATGATCAGTTATTCGAGGAGAAACTTGAGTTGCTGTTAAAAATACGGGACTCCGAGAAAGTTACTTGGAAAGGTGGGCATCGACCTGCTATTCAAAATCGTGGTGTGTATCCAAGACCAGTTCAGAATCCACTGCCAATTTGGATAGGCAGCGGCGGAAGTCAAGATTCTATTATCCGTGCAGGTCTACTCGGATTACCACTTGTTCTTGCCATCATTGGTGGAAGTCCACACCATTTTGCACCACTCGTCCAACTTTATAAGAAGGCTGCAGAACATGCGGGGCATGATGCTTCAAAGCTGCCGGTTGCTTCCCATTCACATGGGTTCGTTGGTGAAAGTACAGAAGAAGCTGTTGCGAAATTTTTCCCTTCTACTCAACAAGCCATGAATAAATTAGGACGCGAGCGTGGATGGGGAAGATATGATCAGTCAACCTTTGATACAGCGCGAAGTTTACAAGGAGCCCTGTATGTCGGAGACGTCAAAACAGTAGCAGAAAAAATCATTAACCTCCGTAAGAACGTGGGAATAACACGATTTATGCTACACTGCCCAGTCGGGACCATGCCTCATAAAGATGTCATGAAGTCAATCGAACTGCTAGGGAAAGAAGTAGCACCGATTGTTCGTGAAGAAGTGGCTAGGTGGGAAGCTGAAACTGGAGATAATTAAAGATCATTACAGGAAACATTAAACCGAATTGTCGCTTCACTCAAGATAATAGTATCAAAAACAAAAAGCTCGGCAAATTTGGAGACTGCTGAAAATATAGGCAATCTAAATTTACCGCAATAAAAATTAAAAAGATTAGGGATGTTTTTGAACATTCCCTAATCTTTTTTCGTG
>NZ_FNHN01000009.1 GCF_900103525.1 Bacillus sp. OK048 | reverse complement strand
CTCAAGATTCGCTCGACTTGCATGTATTAGGCACGCCGCCAGCGTTCGTCCTGAGCCAGGATCAAACTCTCCAAGAAAGTTGATATAGCTCATTTTGTTACGTTGGCTTAGCTTTTATAAAAAGCTAAAAAATTGTTTGTTGACGTTCTTGTTTGTTTAGTTTTCAAAGAACAAGACTACTACTTTTTTTGTGCTTCCTAGCAATCGCTCAAAAGCGACTTCATTAGAATAACACTTTGTTCAAATCGTGTCAATTACTTTTTTAAAATAACTTTTTTCGTAATTGGCAACAAAAATTAGTTTACTTTAAATAATATACAATGTCAACATATATTCTTTCACCAGAACAACATTTGCTATTTCGGTGCGCCCATCAGGGAATTTCTATATTACTATACTAAGTAAAACAAATCAACAACATTTTTGATATTCCAGGGATTACCCATTTTCCTTCTTCCCCCACATATCAAATTGTATAAATGTAAAAAAGCAATAGTTATAGTCGTATATCAACTTTAACTATTGCTTCTATAATAGTTCCAAACAAAGGAGCTTCATTATCACCCAAATTTGGTTATTTCTTATTCTCAAGGATTCTTACTTCATATCTTTCCAAAATAAGTTCTCCGCTAACATCTTCTCCAGTAACTACATCTTTTACTAATGACTCAATAGTAATAGGCTGCTTTTTCTCAGTAAAGTTCATAACAAAGATATAATCACTTTCCGGTGCCCTTCTAACCTGAACAGATACACCCTTCTCATGTTTCACAGAAAAGGCCGGTTGGAGCTCTAAATCATTTATGATCTCTTGGTAAAAATCCCGATGGAATTGATCTTCTAAGCGACCGCCAATATAGTAGGCTTTTCCATTTTCATATGAATGACTCGTAACTGCCGGGGTATTTGCGTAGAAATCTTCTTTATAAGTCCCTTCTACTGTTGCACCGTTAAGCTTAATGATCGTTGCATAGTCTTTTAACTCATAGGATCGATTTTGATAGCTGACAGTATTTTTATCCTCTGGATAGTAAGTATCTGTTTCCACTGGGTTAATACCAAAAATCTCTTGCAGATTCTTGTGCCACCCACCCAAATAGGTTAAATCATGTTCATTCACGAGACCACTTATATATGTCGTAACTAACGTTCCACCGCCCGCAACAAACGACTTCAAGCGAGAAATCGTTTCTTCACTAACTAAGTAAAGCATCGGTATAACCAATAATTTATAGGCTGCGAAATCCTGTTCCTTCGTGATCACATCAACAGGAATATCCTTCTCCCAAAAGGCACGATAATGCTGCACCAACGTTTGTGGATACCGCTTTGTCTTTAATCCAAATCCTTGAGCATCATTAAGAGCCCAATTACTTTCCCAATCATAAAGAATGGCAACATCGGCAGGACGATTCGTACCAACAACACCGGATAACTTTTCTAACGTTTTTCCAACTTCAGCAACATCTTGGAATACCCGATTGTCCGAACTATTGTCGTGATCCACCACAGCACCATGGAATTTTTCTGAGGATCCACGGGATTTCCGCCACTGGAAGTAAAGAATGCTATCTGATCCATGGGCTACCATTTGTATAGAAGATAATAGGTGCATACCAGGTCGTTTTGCTTTATTGACCGGATGCCAGTTAACCATGCTAGGAGTGGATTCCATTAATAAAAATGGTTGCTGTTTGAGGCAGCGATACAAATCATCAATAAAGCCAACTCTCATCGCTAAATCTGCTGTACTTTCTACATCATTATGCCAAGCAGGGTATGCGTCCCAGCTGATGACATCCAAGTGCTTCGCAAATTTGCTATAATCGAGCGCTTGGAATGGAATTAGCTCATGTGTGTCTGCCATAAAATTCGTCGTAATTGGAACATCTGGTGTCAATTCTTTAATCGGAACAATTTCATTTTCAAAAAAGTCAATGGTTTGATCGGTAACAAACCGACGCCAATCTAGGTTTAAGCCGTGAACCATACTTTCTCCTATTGAAGAAGGAGATTCAATTTGCGACCAATCCGTAAAAGTATGGCTCCAGAAAGGTCCCCACCATGCATCATTCAAGGTTTTTAAATCGTTATTGTATTTCTTTTTAAGATATTCTCTAAATGCACCTTGGCAACGATCACAATGACATTCGCCGCCATACTCATTTGAAATATGCCACATCAGCAAGGCAGGGTGACCGCCATACCTTTCGGCCAATAAACGATTAATCTTCTGTGTTTTTTCGCGATAGACCGGAGAGGTAAAACAGTGATTATGCCTGCCGCCGTGCAGCTGCTTCACCCTCGCGTCATTCACACGCAACACTTCAGGATATTTTTGCGACATCCAGGCAGGACGCGCTCCACTTGGTGTCGCTAAAATCACTCTGCCATCGATACTGTAGATGTCATCAATCACTTTATCCAGCCACTCAAAGTTGTAAACGCCTTCTTTCGGTTCAAGTGCCGCCCAAGCAAAAATTCCAACCGAAAATGTATTTGTATGGGAAAGCTGCATTAATTTTATATCATCAGCTAAAATATCCGGGCGGTCCAACCATTGATCGGGATTATAGTCACCGCCATGAAGCATGAAGTTCGCTTTCGTTGTATATGTTTTTTCATGTGTAGACATAGTAATCTCATTCTCCCCACAAAATCCCCACGATTTTTTATTCAAAAAGGTGAATACTTTTCGAAACCATCTTAATTCGTACTCTTACGAATGACCAGTTCAGATCCGATATATATGGTTTTTACCAGTTTCCGTTTTTCCAAGACCCTTTCAAGCAGTAACATAATGGCGTTTTTACATATTTCACGCATATCAATATGGAATGTAGTTAATGGCGGCGATACATATTTCGCCACACTTATATTGTTAATGCTGATGATGCTGACCCGATTAGGGGTCGCAATGCCATGTTCATTCAACGCTTGAAGACAGCCAACAGCAATGGGGTCTGCTGCAATGAAGAAGGCGGAGGGTAACTGATCGCCCAGCGTTTGAATAGCCGTTTTCATTAACAAATAGCCTGTATCAACTGAAAAGCTTCTGTGGTGAAAAACGTATTCTTCTTTTAATAACCCTTTTTGCTCCATATACCTGCGAAACACTCGTTCTCGCAAATCCAATTCATCCTTGTCCGTGTTTGGATTATGATAGGTACCCCCAATAAAACCAATTTCGCTATGACCTCTACTTATTAAGAAATCAACAGTACTTCTAGTAATTTGCGGCAAGTCTGGTCGGACAGAATCATAATGGGTAGGGTCAGGTGATGTATCGAGGAAAACCCCATTGGGTGTAATGCTTCTCAAATAGGCAAGCTCTTTGTCTGAAAACATACCTACAGCAATGAATCCATCTAGAGTGTCTGGAATTTGCTGAATTCCATCCGATATTTTATAGGTAACTAATTCAACATTGTACAATTTCGCCGTTTTTTCTAATTCAATTCTCATTGTTTTAAAATAAACATCTTCTAATTCTTCTTTATCAGTTAACCAATATAGAAAAGCGATATTCTTCACTAACAGTCTGACTGTTTTCTTTCGGTAATTGAGTTCCTCCGCCACTGCATAAATTTTCTCCCGCGTTTCATCTGGCACCGAAAGACTTGAGTCATTATTTAGAACTCTAGAAACTGTCGAAATAGAATAACCTGCTTTTTCCGCTATATCTTTAATCGTAGCCATGATAGTATCTCCCTCAACTTATAGCCTAAATAGATATTAATTTTTATTTAGTAAAACATTTTACTAAATTTTACTTCATTTTTATCTGAACTTCAAGTGCCTATACCCGTTTAGAAAAACTTCTAATTAAGAGCGACAGAACCCCTAAAAAGGACAGCAATAAAACTTTTTTACCTAAAAAGATTTCAAATTTTATATTGCTTACTCAGAAGATTCACAGTAAACTTAAAGTAACTTAATTAATTTAATTAATTAAGTTGTACTAACCATCTACCCTAACCGAATTAGGAGGCACTATGAATACTACACTCAATTTAACGAGCGAATTTCAATCCATTTTTGATACGCCGATAAAACCTAGAACCTTTTTTGCCCCTGGCAGAATAAATTTAATTGGCGAACATACGGATTACAACGGCGGCCATGTTTTCCCTGCCGCTATCTCCTATGGAACCTATGCTCTAGTAAGAAAACGGGATGATCAAACCCTCCGTTTCTACAGCATGAATTTCCCCGAAATCGGGATCATTGAATGCAATCTGGCAGATTTAACATATAAAGAAGCTGATCATTGGGCAAATTACCCCAAGGGAATGCTCCTCTATATAAAAGAAGCTGGGTATACAATTAAACAAGGTGCAGATATTTTGTACTATGGAAATATCCCAAATGGTGCTGGTCTCTCTTCTTCCGCATCGATAGAACTGGCAACAGGAGTTTTATTGGATCGGCTTTTCGACCTTAACCTAGATCGGGTCCCGATGATTCAACTTGGACAAAAGGTCGAGAATGAGTACATTGGTGTAAACAGTGGGATTATGGACCAATTTGCAATTGGAATGGGGAAAAAGGATCATGCCCTTCTACTAAACTGTCAAACCTTAGAATACACATACGCCCCAATCGTATTGAACGATCATGCGATTATCATTATCAATACGAATAAGCAGCGTACCTTAGCTGGTTCTAAGTACAATGAGCGTCGATCCCAATGTGAACAAGCGCTTGGCGAGTTACAACAGAAACTCCCGATCACTAGTTTAGGTGAATTAACACCCGCTGCATTTGAAGAAAATAAGCACTTAATTAGCGATGAAATCAATCAAAAACGTGCGAAGCATGCCGTTTACGAAAATGCCAGGACCCTAGAGGCGTTAGAAAAACTTCAGTCTGGTGACCTCAACTGGTTTGGCAAACTTATGAATGAATCACACCTATCCCTAAAGGATGATTATGAAGTTACCGGACTTGAGCTTGATACCCTTGTGCTGGCGGCTTGGGAACAGGCAGGCGTAATCGGCGCACGGATGACCGGTGCCGGATTTGGCGGCTGTGCCATCGCAATTGTCGAGAAGGACAAAGTAGATCATTTTAAGAAAAGCCTAAACGATATCTACCGCGAAAAAGTTGGCTATGAAGCAACTTTCTACACCGCAGCGATTGGTGATGGAGCAAAAGAAATTACCGGGGACTAATGATAAGGGAAGGTGGAGTAGAAATGATTTACCAACTGATAACTGGTCTTATTCAAAAAGCGATGGAAGTTGACTTAATTGAAGATGCAGATCAGATTTATGTTCGGAATCAGGTAATGAGCCTGCTTGGTCTTGAAGCTTTTCCAGATGATAAAGTGAAGCCCAGCGAAGATACGATTCCAAACCTCGTGGAAAAAATAATTCTCTATGCTGTGGAGCACGAGGTGATCGAGGATGTATTCGATGACAAGGAAATTTTAGCAGCCACTATCATGAACTGTTTTGTTCCAAGACCCTCTGTTGTTAATGCTGTATTTAACCAAAAGTATCAGGAATCGCCAGCAGCAGCAACCGATTATTTTTATAACCTAAGTAAAAACAATAATTACATTCAAATAAATCGAATTGCTAAAAATATTTCTTACAAGGTAGAAACAGCCTACGGTTTGATGGATATTACCATTAATTTATCCAAGCCAGAAAAAGACCCAGAACAAATTAAGCGTGAACGTGAGATGAAACAAACGGGCCATTATCCTAAATGCTTGTTATGTAAAGAAAACGAAGGCTATGCAGGGCGAACGGGTTATCCTGCCCGTGCCAATCATCGGATTATCCATGTTCCACTTTCAGGGCAAAGCTGGTTTTTACAGTACTCCCCTTATGTCTATTATAATGAGCACTGCATTGTATTTTGTGAAGAACATCGTGACATGAAGATTGATAGAAGTGCGTTTGAGAGATTACTTGACTTTACGGATAAATTCCCGCACTACTTTATTGGGTCAAATGCTGATTTACCAATTGTTGGCGGTTCTATTTTAAGTCACGACCATTATCAGGGCGGGTGCTATGAATTCGGCATGACCCGTGCAGAGGACTCCTTTACCTTTGCCGTCAAGGAATTCCCTGAAATCAAGGCGTCCGTATTAAAATGGCCAATGTCCGTTATTCGCTTACAGGGCACTGATAAAGCTTCTATCCTCGCGGCAGGAGATAAAATTTTGCAAACCTGGAAGAGCTATTCTGACGAATTGGCCGATGTGTTCGCGTTTACTGGAGAAACACCACATAACACGGTTACACCTATTGCTAGAAAGCGAGATGGCCATTTTGAACTTGACCTTGTTCTTCGGAACAATCGGACAAATGCTGAACACCCGCTTGGCATTTTTCATCCGCACGCCGATGTACATCATATCAAAAAAGAAAACATCGGATTAATTGAGGTTATGGGGCTTGCTGTTCTGCCGCCAAGACTATTGGATGAACTTGCAGAAATTAAGAAGTTTCTATTGGATGAATCTACTCATGTAGAAGAATATCATCAAGAATGGGCAAATCAAATAAAAGCAGTGTATGGCACTCTTTCTGATTCAGAACAAGCAGAAGTAATTTTACGAGAAGAATTAGGAAAGAAATTTGTAAGAGTACTTGAGGATGCCGGGGTATTAAAAGACCGCGAAGCCTTTAATCGCTTTATCAATACATTAAATAAATAGGTGGAGGAACAATGAATATCGAAAGTAACCAGATACTAGGAAAATGGACGGAATACACATTATCAAATGATCTCGGCATGCGTGTCAGTGTGCTGGACTTTGGTGGAATTATTACAAAAATAATGGTTCCGGATCGAAACGGAAACATTGAAAATGTTGTCCTTGGATATCGAAATTACCAAGATTATCAAACGAATCCAAATTATTTTGGTGCCCTTATTGGCCGGGTTGCCGGCAGGATTCAAGGGGCTTCCTTTAATCTGAATGATAAGACATATACATTAGCAAAAAATAATGGAGATAACCATTTGCATGGCGGTCCAGATGGATTGCATCAAATTGTTTGGGATGTTAGCCCTTTTCAAACTGATGAAGAAGTTGGGTTAACCCTTACCCATAGGAGCGCTGATAGGGATAGTGGATATCCTGGAAACGTTGAGATAAAGGTAACGTATACCTTAACCAATCACAATCAACTCATCCTTGATTATGCAGCAAAAAGTGATCAGACCACCCCTCTTACCCTGACGAATCATGCTTATTTTAATTTAAGCGGGAATTTAAAAACTACTATTCATGATCACCACGTGACTATCGATAGCAGCAGGTTTGTTGAGCTAGACCCAAACCTTATTCCCACTGGAAAACTGCTTGATGTTGAAGGCACAACCTTTGATTTCCGCGGAGGACGTGTGCTTGGCAATGGGTTTAACAATAACTTCGAGCAAAATAAAATTGCTGACAGCGGGTATGATCATTACTTTATTTTTGATCATGCGGAGGCATATCAGGCAACCCTTCAAGATCCTGTCAGTGGCCGGGTAATGCTGGTAACGACAAATGAACCTGGAGTGGTGATGTATACGTCCAATGGTTTGGCAGACGGGCTGCCATTAGCAGAAGGCACTTCTCGAAAATACCTTGGTGTCTGTTTCGAAACACAGGCATCTCCAGCCTCCTTGCATCATGATGGATTTCCAACGGTGATCCTAAACGCAGGAGAACCTTATCAGAAACAAACCGTGTTTACGTTTCGTTTGGAAAACTAAAAAATAGGCTGGTCCCAATGGGGTCAGCCTATTTCTTTTATTGGATTAGTCCTGTTATTTTTCATTGTTGATTTTCGTGTAGGTATGAGAATTCATAGGCGGAGAATTTCCGGCTATTGAAGATAAAGGAAGCTTACGAAGCAATATAAGCGGAGATATTCCGATTAACTGCTCTAAATAAGCAAAAATCCAAAGATTTGGATCATATAACCGGAAAAACTCCCCTTATTTTTAAGGAAATATGGGGATTTCCCAATTTAGCCGGAATTTCTCCGTTTATTTTTCAATCGCATTGAAATCAACATTCTGTTATAACAGAGCCATTGGATTAAATAATTCTACCAACAGCAGGGACACGGCACCTAGCAAGGTTGCATCATCACCAAGCTGTGTGACTGAAACCTCGGTCTTTCTCGCCTCTGTAGTCAAGACTCTTTGCTGAATTGTTTCAAGGATTGCTGGCATGATAAATTCCTCACTCTTCATTACCCCGCCGCCTAAAACAATCTTTTGCGGATTCAGTAAGTGAATTAAGTTTGTTAATCCGATGCCAAAGATCGTACCGGTTTCATGGAGAACATCCCTAAAGGGTAGATTCCCCTTTTGTGCTGATTCAAATACCTCTTTTCCAGTCAGGCTAGTCGCTTTGCTGTCAGGGATTTGTTTCCCTGCTCTTTCAGCAATAGCAGCCCCACTCACGAAGGTTTGCAAACAGCCACGATTTCCACACTCACAAAGGGTACCGTTCATATCGATCGTCATATGACCAAATTCCCCTGCAATCCCCTGTGCCCCATGATATAATTTTCCGTTCATTACAACGCCAGCACCAACACCGCGGCCAATATTGACGGCAACCATACTTTCGGCTTCACCATGTCCGCCAAACCAGGATTCTCCCAGCGCCATCGCCCGGGCATCATTTTCAACCTTTATCGTTAGGTTAAATTCCTCTTCCAGCGCTTCTTTAATAGGAATATTTCTTAAGTTTAAAATAGGTGCAACCAGGGAGGTTCCGGTTTCAACGTCTACGACCCCATGCATCGCAATGCCGATGCCGATAATTTGGTCATGATTGATTTCCGTTAACTGTAATAGGGTATATATACTTTCCTTTAATGTCAAAATAAATTGGTTGTTCGTTATTGGTTTTTCTAAAATGACGGAGGCACGCTGCAAAATTTGACCGGATAGATCCGTTAGAACACTTTTGATTGTTTCAGGCCCCGCATCGATACCAATGACATAAAATGCACTGGTATTGATATGTAACATCGTTGGTTTTCGCCCACCGCTCGAATGCCCCAGCGAACTTTCTCGCACTAATCCCTGTTCGATCAGTTCCTTTACAATGCTGCTAACAGTCGGTGGGGTCAGACTTGTTTCTTTGGCAATTTGCGCGCGGGATATCGGTTCTGAGGTACGTATTTTATTTAAAATAATTGACTTATTAACGGATTTCATTAATTGAAAAGTACCACGCTGCATAAAAAATCCTCCATTTTACTGTCGGTCTTATATGGAATAGTATAACATAGTTAGTTAAATTAATTTATATAGTCAGCTATGTAAAATCTTACGGTCACTGTTATTGGCTGGAGTGATCGAAAGTGTAATTTTGTTTCGGACTCGGGCTTCGAACTGGTCTGCAGTGACCGTAACTACTATTTTGTTGCAGTCTTGGTCACTACAGCCCCTCTGCATTGACCCAAATGACTTTTCTGAATGCTCTTCGGTCACTCCAGCCCCTCCGCATTACCCAATTGCCTTTTCTGCATGCTCTTCGGTCACTCCAGCTCCCCTGCATTGACCCAAATGCCTTTTCTGAATGCTCTTCGGTCACTCCAGCTCCCCTGCATTGACCCAAATGCCCTTTCTGCATGCTCTTCGGTCACTCCAGCCCACCTGCATTGACCCAAATGACTTTTCTGCATGCTCTTCGGTCACTCCAACTCCCCTGCATTGACCCAAATGACTTTTCTGAATGCTCATCGTTCACTCCAGCCCACCTGCATTGACCCAAATGACTTTTCTGAATGCTCTTCGGTCACTCCAGCCCTTCTGCATTGACCCAAATGACTTTTCTGAATGCTCATCGGTCACTCCAGCCCACCTGCATTGACCCAAGTGCCTTTTCTGAATGCTCTTCGGTCACTCCCGCTTCCCTGCATTGACCCAAATGACTTTTCTGAATGCTCTTCGGTCACTCCAGCCCCTCTGCATTGACCCAATTGCCTTTTCTGAATGCTCTTCGGTCACTCCAGCCCCTCTGCATTGACCCAAATGACTTTTCTGAATGCTCTTCGGTCACTCCAGCAGGCCCATCGGCAGGTTCTAGTAATAAGATTCGCACCTTATATCATCAATATCTCCCGAATATCCTCTTCTGTTAACGAAGACTTCCCTTTATCTTTCGATTCAATAATTTCCTCTATTAAATCTCGCTTTTTCTCCTGCAGCTCATTCATTTTTTCTTCAATGGTACCACGAGCAACTAATTTAATTACTTGCACGATATTCTTTTGACCCATACGGTGCGCCCGATCCGCTGCTTGCTCTTCCACGGCCGGGTTCCACCATAGGTCATATAGGATAACTGTATCTGCACCAGTTAGATTGAGACCTGTTCCTCCTGCTTTTAATGATATTAGGAAAAAATCACGTTCACCTGCATTAAAGCGATTCGTGAGTTCTACACGTTCTTCTGATGGGGTTTGTCCATCAAGATAGAAGAAAGGCAGCCCTTCGAGCGCTAATTCTCTGCCGATAAGCTGAAGCATTTTTGTAAACTGTGAAAAAATCAATACTCGTCTCCCTGCATGTCTTGATTCCTCAATAATCCTTAGCAGCTGCTCAAACTTTGCTGAACTCCCCTTATACCCATCAACGAACAGGGCAGGATGACAGCAAATTTGCCGAAGCCTCGTCAAACCAGCAAGGATTTTGATTTTATTTTTACGAAGCGTGTCCTTGTCCAGATGTTTCAGCGTGTCATGACGAAGCTTTGCTAAAAAGGCACCATACAGCTTCTTCTGTTCTGGAAGTAACTCCACTGAATCAACTGACTCAATTTTTTCAGGAAGCTCTGAAAGAACATCCTCTTTCAATCTGCGAAGTAAAAATGGCCTGATCCGTCTTGCTATCGTCTTCCTTGTTAAGTGGCTATATTCTTTAAGCCCTTGGAACAGTTCCGGAAACACAACATGATAAATGGACCATAACTCCTCCAACGAATTTTCTACCGGTGTACCTGTTAAGGCAAAGCGATGATCCGCCTGGATTCTTTTTACTGCTCTGGCTGTTTGAGTCACAGGGTTTTTAAATGCCTGAGCTTCATCAAAAAACACAGTATGATAGGATTGTTTTACATACCACTCAATATCCTTGCGCAACAAAGGATAGGAGGTAATCACAACATCCGACTCAACACTTTCCTTCTGTTTAGCCTTCCGCTCAATGGTACTGCCATCGATAATGACAGCCCGTAGTACAGGAGCAAATTTCTTGATTTCACTAAGCCAGTTATACGTCAATGATGAGGGACAGACAATGAGAATGGGGAGCTTGCTTTTACGAACGCTCGGAAGCACAGAAAGTATAAAAGTAATACTTTGCAGGGTTTTCCCCAGTCCCATATCATCTGCAAGAATTCCTCCAAACCCATAGCTGGCAATTGTTTTCATCCATTTGTACCCATGAACTTGATAATCTCTTAAAATCGACGCTACTAATTCAGGTACCTCGAACTCCATACTGCTCGGATTACTGATTGTGTCCAAAAACTGTCGGAACGAATCCTCAAGGGTAAATGTTGTATGGTCCTCAACCGAATCCATCAGTTGAATTCCTTTTAGAATCGGAGCATTAAATCCTGCTTCCAAATCTTCTGCCTGAACGGGAACTGCCTGTAGAAAACGTTTAATTTCCTCAAATTCTCTTGTCTCCAATGAAAGCAAGGTCCCATTCCGCAACCGATAATATTTGCGTTTTACCTCGAGCGCAGCTAAAACGTCCTTGATCTGTTTTTCAGGGATCCCATCCATTTCAAATTTAAATTCCAGCCAATTGGTCCGTTCCTTTTTTACTTTAATCCGAATCTTAGGGATGGTATTTTCTCTAAAAATCCTATTTCTTACCGCGGTTGTTGCATATATTTGGACGAGCTTTTGCAGCTTTGGAACTGTATGATACAAAAATTCATACTCCAGCTCTTCGTTATGTAAAAAGTAACCACTGTCTGTATGGGCAAACGAGCTTTCCTCCATCAGTTGGAGAATTTGATTCTCTTTTTCCTCATCTCTTATTAAGTAGGGAGCATTCTGTCGTTCACGACTGTCTAATGGGTTTATTACGATATTTTCGTATTGAAATTCTAATCCAGCTAATAGTTTATTTTTCACACGATCCAAGTAAAGCTTGGCAATTAAAGGCGTTTTCCGATAACGTTCCCTTAAGTTTCGAGGCAGTTCCACCTCGCCAAGTTTTTTTAAACCTGGGACCACTTTTTCTAAAAAATAATCTATTTGGTCCGATGGTATCTCGATTTGATTTGTTTTGGAATCCGCTAACATATTTTTAAGCTCTGCCAAACGTTTGCAATTCGTTTCATCCATTCGAATAAATTTGCTCTTATATAGAACAAAATGGTAAGGCGCCAATACAATTAGATGGGTCAACCCTTTTACCCTTAGTTGAAATCCCCCGTTACCAGAGGTCGCAAAGACAAACTTTAGCGGCAATATTTCCTCTTTTAGGACAAGACCAGCAAAAGTTTCTCCTTCATTTTCAACCTTTACGACTGGTGCTTTTACCAACAAAGGGTGTAGCTGCTCCCAAGAAGATGGCGGTACCAGCAGTTGGTCTGACGTAAATGTATTAGCTATTGGATCTAGCATTGCACTAACATAAGCTTGTTCGTCATGCCCGACTTGGATAAGCTGTTGGATAACTGCGTTTGTTTCGTTTTGAAAACAATGTTGGGTAGGATTGAAGGTGAAGGTATCCGCAAGAATGCTCGAATGACCTTCGTTAACCCGAACTAGGAAATCTCGGATATTCTTTACCTTTACATAATCAATTTCCATCTCTATTCCGAGTAATACTGTCCCTTTCGCGATCTCTACAGGTTTACATAAAAACGTTGCTTCTAATACTTGTCTATTCTCAAAATGAAGCTGATGACCACTTGAACGTTTAGGTTGATCGGTAAAAATGGTGAGCAGTCCTTTTGTCAGTTCTTGTTTGGTTGTTGAATCGATGGCAACCTGATTCGCCACAATCGGTGTTGTTCCTTGCTGTTGATGGTCATTGAGTGCCAGTAATACAGCTGCAATATGCTGGCATTCCGTTTTGACGGATAAAAGTTTTGGACAGCTGCATTTTGTAAAAAGGGAGCCATCCTCTTCTTCAATTACCGTGACATAAAAATCTTCCGCTCCTCTAACTGTCGCTTCACAACGATTGCGACTATAAAAATCAAAAGCCACCTTCCCCGCCCTATAAAAAGAATCCCCTCGTTTAAAGGAGACCGTACCGCACATTTCTTTTATCTGTTTATGACTTAAAGCAATATTCAAATGACGCGCTCCTCTCCAAGGTTTTTCATTGGTGTATTAAATGGTGACAGGCACCGCTCGTGGACACTGTCCATTCCACACGGACAGTGTCTTTTTCTTAATGATCTGCCACCATTCTTCTTATCGCATTACTTTTTACTCTACATATTGTACATTAAGTTCGGATGGGGCGTTGATTTTTAGGTCTTTGGGAACTTTTAGGTAAAGGACGCTGTTTCCTTCGTAGATGCTATTTGAATCGCTGAAGCCACGTTTTCCTGTAAATTGGTTAATTGGGAATGCTTGTTGGAATTGGGTGAATTCTAGTGTTAATTTTTCTGGATTCTCTAACCTCATCGTGTTTTTCTCAATCTTCATTTGAAGGGGTTTTTCTAAATCAGAGATGTCCATGCCATTCACACTGGACCTCGATTTATAGTAGACCGCTTCAATTTCACCATTATTCACCGTTTTCCTTTCTACAATGATCGACGTTTCGATATATTCTTCATTTGCAGCAGTTATAGCGAGTTGTTGATCTTGATAATCCAGATTCCATGTTTTTTTGATATAGTTACTGTCCACTTTATCAATATTCCCCGCAAGTGCTGCGTCGTATAACTCGATACCCGCATGATCTAGATCCTTTACATCAATAGCTTTGTAGATTTTTTCATCCGTCGGCAGCAAGGGACTCAAGCCAGCACAAATGACTAGGATGGCTAAATAGCCACCAAAAACCCAGCGAATTTGCTTACCAAAGAAGGTATTCTTCCTACCGCTACTCTTCGACTGTCTTACTATAGCAATTATAATGATTAAGATGATTATTAGAGGTAAAATAGCCATCTACCTCACCTCCAATCGATTGGACAGCAGTGTTGAACTAGAAAAAAGCAAAATTACTAAAATAACGATTTTAATAAAAAATAAAGCGAAGGATGACTCCATAAAAATAAATTTAATCATATCTTGGAAAAATCCCCCGTCCATACTTCCCGCTCCAAGGACAATCATTCCAATTAAAACACCCGGTACCAAGACAACAAATACCTTATTTAGCTGGACCAGGGTTCCAATAAAATAACCGATTGCAGTACCAAGTAAAACATAGAGAATGGTGGCACCAAAACCAATGATCATTTCTGATGCAGCGATGGGACTTGATAGATATTCCGTTCGCCCCAATACATACATCAATACTTTCATTACGTAAGTGGACATGATGGCCGTTATTCCCCCCACGATACTAGCAGTCGCCAAAAACAATATATTGGAAAAATTACTGCTCATTCTATTCGTTACAAATACAAAGTCATCATTCCTGTATGCTTGGGTCGTGATAAGAATTGCAGAAATAATCGCCCAAACAATCGTGAAAGCAATCACAATATCTGCAGAATAAAAATGGACATTCACACCAAGCGTATTACTTCCTCCGCCTGACATTCCAACACCGTTAAAGGAGAAGAGTATTCCTAACATCTGAATAAAGACTAGGGACATAAACACCTGAATATATGCCCGAAGCTTATATGCATATTGCCTTTTTACAATATCTAGCATACTAATCCTTAATAAAGACATCGTCGATTCCCCCCTTCGTTTTACTTGTTAAATACACACATACATCACTTGATGAAACCGGTGTAATGGTTACTCCTGCTGCTTGTGCCTCTAGTTTTTCATCCTTAGAAAAATCGTTTCTTACCACCACATACATGTGATCTAAACCAATGTTTTTTGAATGTATGACTTCTCTATCCCGTATCCATTCATTCACATTTGCAGTCAATCCTTCCATGCCAATCGCCCATGTTCTTAGTTCCGCTATTGGCATATGAAGATGCTCTTTTCCATTTTTTAGCAGCAAAATATCTTCCAATAAATCCTCTATTTCGTTTAAGTGATGACTGGAAAGGATAATCGTCCGGGGATAGGCGATGTACTCTTTAAGCAAGGCCCGATAAAAATCCTTTCTGACCGCTGCATCCATCCCGGTTGTTGGCTCATCAAACATGGTTAAGGCACATCGTGCAGATAAACCTACGATCATATTAAAGGCACTTTTCATTCCCTTCGAAAGATCGTTATATTGTTGGTCCTGGTGAAAGGAAAAGTAATCAAAAAGCCGGTTAGCAAGTTCGTGGTTCCAATTTTCATAAAAGGCAGCCGCTACATTTAATATTTCTTTTAATGATAAGGCTGTTGGAAAATTCATTTGGTCATTTATATAAATAACGTTGGAGGACACGAAAAGATTGTTAAACGGTTTTTCGGAAAAAACCTCCACTTCTCCTGATGTTTCTCTCATGAATCCAGCAATTATCTTTAACAGTGTCGTTTTACCGGCACCATTTCGTCCTATTAACCCAGTAATCTTATTTTCTTCAATTGTGAATGATAGATGATTTAGCGCTTTTGTTCTCCCATAAACTTTCGTCAATCCTTTGCAATCTATGACGTTCATTCCCCTGCCTCCCTTTTGTTTACATCACGAATCATTTGGATTAATTCCTCTATACTTACATCTAATCGTTTCGCTTCCATGACAATATCAATGACTAATCCCTTTAAGGTTTGACTTTTTCGTTTATTGATGATGATTTCTCTCGCATTACTTGCAACAAACATTCCGAGCCCTCGCTTTTTATAAAGAATGTTCTCTTCGACCAGCAGCGTTAACCCCTTTGCCGCCGTAGCTGGGTTAATCGTAAACATTTCCGCAAGCTGATATTGGGAGTAAATTTTTTGATCACTTTTAAAATTCTCATTCAGAATTTCTCTTTCCAGCCATTCAGAAATTTGCAAATAAATTGGTTTCGCTCCATCCATATTAAGAATCAACCCTTTTCCTCCTTTCTGACATAGTGCATTACTGTTGTAATGTACTATATCACTTTATTTAACAAATAACAATAGACTTTGGATAATTTTCCAATTTCTTTATAAAAAAAACCTGATTCCTATGCGATACATAGGGACCAGGCTTAAATAAGAGGCTTCCATTTTAAATCAACCCACACAAATTTACATAAGATTTGTACTTAAAAAGCACTATTAGATGCTTGTGACCTTTCCGACGATACTAGTACAGATGATTTTTCATGATTAGTCGACGATGGGTACAAATATCTTTTCGTACTGATAGTCACCATCTACTTCGTTTAGTTTTATGACAGAGGCATTCTCAACCGGTTTAAAATGTTTCAAATCCTCTATCGGCCAATTCATCAAAAAGGTTAACAGCATATGAATAAACGCAGCATGGGTGACAATGACGACATTGTCATAACGTTGCTGTCTCCTTACTCGTTCGACCACGGTATGCATGAACATCGTCGCGCGTAAATACACGTCGGCTAATGATTCCCCATTTTGAAAACGGAAGTAAAATTGTCCTGCCGCCTTGAACTCCTTCTTTTTCTCTGGAGGACGATCGGTAAAATCATAAAGGTTTCCTAGCTCCCATTCTCGTATAAGTGGATTTTCAAAAAACGGAACTGTTTCTGGGAGCTGTGAATGAATGGCTTTTGCTGTTTGAATCGTGCGTAAATAAGGTGAGCTGTACAAAACCGTCTTTAAGGTGATGATGGTTTTGAAAAATTCAGCCGTTACCTGTGCTTGTTTACGTCCTAGTTCTGTTAAACTATGCTGAGAATCATGCGTATGTGCCATCACTGTTTTATCCACATTATGCTCCGCTTCACCATGACGGATAAGATAAATATTCAACCATTCCCAACTCCTTATTCATATCAATTACCTCTATTCTACTTCAGCCCGCTGCACTACTAGCTACTAAACGTTCGACAACATTCTCCAACCGTAAAAAAATAGCACCTCCCGCTTTGGAAGGTACTACTCATTACAAGTTATTAAAAAACGTCCGGATTACATCTGCTCCGCCAATAAAGGTTCCAATAGATCCGCCTATGTTGGTAAGGATGATGACGAGCAGGACCCTTGTAAATTTATTCCGCCAAAAGCCCTTTAAAGAGAAAACGTCTTCTGATAATGTTTCAAAGTCTGCGACACTTGGACGTTTAATGTATGCTTGAACAATCCCTGATACCCAGCCTGCCGCCAATAATGGATGTAACGTAGTGATTGGCGCTGCGATAAATGCTGATAAAATAGCCAGTGGGTGCCCTAATGCTGCGGCTGCACCAATCGCAGCTGTGGTTCCGGTCCAAAGTATCCAACTAATCGCTTGATCCATACCAGCAGATGGATTGAGAAAAAAGGTAAAGGCAATAAGTGCAACAATAAGCGCAGGGATGGCCCAGCCGATAATTTGCGGTGTTTTCGATTTTGGTTTTGTTGTTGTTAGAGCTTGCAAATCCTGGTCTTTATGAATTTCTTTGGTAATTCCAGGGACGTGCGCTGCACCTAAAACTGCCACAACTTTTTTACCAGGTGCTTCTTTAATTTTTTGTGCTAAGTATTGATCGCGTTCATCAATTAAGGGTTTCTTTAATTTTGGAAATGCTTCGGAAATTTCAGCAAGTGACGCATTTAACGTATCTTGCGTTTTCATTTTCTCAAGTTCTTCCTCTGAAATGGTTTCTTTATTGAAAATACTATAGATAATTGACGTGAGCAGCTGCGCTTTTCCCCAAATACCAACATTACCCCAAATACGTGAAAAGGTAATTTGAATATTACGGTCGGCTAATACGAGCTCAGCACCTATTTCCTTTGCCGATTCAATTCCTTGAATCATTTCCTGGCCTGGCTTTGTATTAAACTGTTTTGCTAAACGATTTTGAAAGGAAGAAATAGCAAGATTCATGATAAGCAATGTCGCTTTCTTTTCTTTTATGACCTTAAAAATATCAGTTTCTCTCCACTTATTTCCTTCCATTATTGCTTTATACCGTTGTTCATCCAATTCGATACAAACCGAATCAGGCTGTTCACGATCAATGACTTCCTTTACCTGCTCTACACTTTGTTTGGAAACATGTGCAGTACCAACTAAGATAATTTCCTTGCCATCTAACTGAATTCTGGTTATATTTTCTTCCGTCATAATCTACTTCCTTCGTAAAAATATACTTATACAAATGTCTATATCCTTATAATGAAGGACAACCAGCAGAATTTCAACAGAAAGAATAGTGATGCACAAGTTCAAAAATAAATTATAATACTAGTAGATTATGTTATTTTTTCGAGGTGATAGGTATCCAACAGTTACATCTGCTCCAACAAGTGGTTGATTATATAGAAAAACATATTAAGGATGAAATCGATCCTGAAAAATTAGCGAAAATGTCCGGGTATTCCCCTTACCATTTTTATCGGGTTTTTCAGAAGCATACAGGATATACCTTGATGGACTATGTAGTAAAAAGAAAGCTCCAGTATGCATTGTACGAGTTAGTTAACGGAAAAAAAATAATTCAAATTGCGTTGGATTACGGATTTGAAACTCATGCCGGTTTTACAAAAGCTTTTAAAAGATGCTTTGGGAGTCCTCCTAGTTTATATAAGATTCATTGCCCCAAATCACTACCGCAAAAATTAGATTTGTTTCGTATTCATCAAAAGAACACTGGCGGAATCGTAATGCAGCCCATGATTGTTAGACGGAAGGCATTCACTGTTGCAGGAAAAACCTTTGAAATTAATATGAAAAATGTCGCTTATACAAGGGACGCACCCGCTTATTGGGAACAGGAAGGGTTAACTGATGGTTCAGTTGAAAGATTGCTTTATCAAACATTATCTCCAAGAAAACATGGGGAATATTGTATCAATCTAAGTTCTTCAAAAATGGAGGATAATTTTGTCTATCTATTTGCCGTAGAACTTGATGAAGGTACCCTGCTACCAGAAGGATTGACTCAGTTAGAAATTCCGACCGCCACCTATGCCGTTTTCAGAACTCCCTTGGTGCCAGTTGAAAATTTTGTTTCAGCGATTAAAGGGACTTGGGACTATATTTTGGAGGACTGGTTTCCACAATCCTCTTATGAAGTGGATGAAGAAAGCTTTGACTTCGAATACTATGATGAGCATTGCCACTACTGGGATTACAATAAAATCTATATGGAGATTCACATTCCCATAAAAGAAAGAGGATGAGTCACCCTCTAGCTTTTTTCATGATGTGGTTATATAAGAATAAAACGGGCATTAAAATAATCGCACTTACCAGAATCGCTATTTTTATCGTAAAGTTTGAAGCAATCACACCGATCACTGGACCGCCGCCAATTTGTCCAATTGCATCAACCTGACCTTTGACTGAAAAAAAGGTAGCACGTGTAGAAGAGTCCGGGATGATTTTATTCAGCCAAACCGTCTCCAATGGATACATAATACTTCTTGAAATTTGAATGATGATATAGAAAGCAAACAAACCAACAGCGAATGTGGTAAAAGCAAAACCAATTAATGAACCGATAATTAGAATGCTCCCTATAAAAAGGGCCACGTAAATATGGTTAAGGTGCTGGTGGATGGAACTATTATCAATAAAATGAAGTGCGGCAAACGTTAGAAGGACGACAATGAATTGAACCCCGCCCATCAGCAAAACTAACTGACTGTCTGATAGTTTCGCTAGACCTGATTGCTCAATAATGTGGGGAATCCACAATCGGTCAAAGCCTTCACTATAAAAGCCAAAAAACAACGCAATGAAAAATAGGATTCTCATTAGATAATTCACTTTAGAATAGTAAAGAATTTGACTCATATTTTCCTTGATATTCTTCCAAACCGATATTCTCTCCACCTTTTCAGCAGGTTTAAACTTCTCTTCTTTCATAAAGAAAACTAAAAGGATGGATAGCACTACCAACCCAATACCGCCTAAAACGATCGGCAGATTAAGTATAAAATATCCTGCCAACATACTTAAAGGAATGGCAAGGACGTTACCGAGATTACCTGCCTTGGCACCTTTGACAAATGCTGTGGAGGCGCGTTCTTCCCCAATCTCATCAGCAATCCAAGCTTGATGGGAACCACTTGTAAAAGTATATCCAATTCCCCAGATAATTTGAGATAGAACCACAGCCGTAAAAAACGGAAACATGCCCTCAATAATAAAACCAATTCCAATTAAGAAAAAGCCAATGACAACAGAAAGCTTTCTACTTTTAAGATCAGACAGGATTCCAGTCGGAATTTCAAAGATGAAAACTGTTGCCTCCAAAACAGTCCCCACTAAAATTAGCTGTAGTGGATTTAATTGAACCATCTCCACTTGATATAACAAATTTACGGTAAAAATAAAGGTGAAAAACAATTGAGATAAAAAACAGGTATAAATATAAACCTGATATGGATCCTTTTTCTTTAATAGATTCATCTTACTTCCCCCTCACCTTAATCATATAGCGAGGGAGCCATTATTTCTTTTCCTAATTTGCGATTCTTTGCGTGCGTTCTTGTCATTCAGTTATTATCATCATCATATTTGCTCTCTTCTTCACTTATCGGTACACCGCCTGCTTTTATTCCCATCGACTCTCGGTTATGCAGTAAGTTTATTAGTAACCTATTTCTGTTTTTTATGTTAAACTATGAACTTTTTAATAACAAAAAGGAAAGAAATGAAGCAACCTAATTGGAAGTAAAAAAATCTGGCCCAATTAATGAGCCAGATTTCTTATGCTTGTTTTAATTCTAACCTTCGCGCAACTAGTGACAAAGCATAATTAACGATAAAGTACAACAACGCTACAATTACAAAAACAGGTATCACATACGAACCCTTCTGTGCGTAAATAATTTGTCCGTTGTGCAATAAATCCGGCAACGCGATGACGACAGCTAATGATGTATCTTTAAGCAGAGAAATAAATTGACTGACAATAGGTGGAACCATCCTTCTCAGTGCTTGTGGCATGATGATATAGCGTAATGTCTGGATGTAGTTCAGGCCAGACGCACGTCCTGCTTCAATCTGTCCTTTTTCAATCGAATTTAAGCCGCTTCTGATGATTTCTGACAGCATCGCTGATTCAAAAACCGTCAGTGCCGCAATAGCCGCAGTCGTGATTTCCATTTCTATCCCAATTTCAGGCAAAGCAAAATAGGTGAAGAAAATGATTAGCAGCAAAGGAAGGTTACGAATCGTCTCGACAATCACGGTTAGTAATTGAGAAACAACGGGAATCCGCGCATATCTGAGAGTTCCAATAAGACCTCCAATAATGAAGCTGAGCACGATTGAAATGGCAGCAACCTTTAGAGTTACTCCAAACCCTTCCAGTAAAAATTTGAAATGTTCAGGTGTATATACTTCAATGAACGGTGCTAGAAAATCCATCTTGCGCGCACCTCCTTAATTACTTCTTGCCAAGCGTTTTTCTAAATATCCTACGCCAAGACTTAAAGGTATAGTTAAAATTAAATAAAATAAGGCCACGAAAACATAGGTATCAAAGGTTAGGTATGTTTTTGCAGATATTAAATCCCCCTGATACATTAAATCCCCTCCTGCCACGACTGCTAACAAGGATGAATTTTTAACTAAATTGATAAATTGGTTACCAAGGGGAGGGATGACGATCTTAATAGCCTGAGGGAGTATAACCATTCTCATTGCCTGGCCGTAAGTTAATCCTGTCGAGCGGGCAGCTTCCATTTGTCCTCTTGGTACAGACATAATTCCGGCACGGATCGCTTCGGCGATGAAAGCGGCTGTATAGATGGTCAACCCGATTGTTCCTGCAGTCATCCCGCCAAAGTTACCAGCCAAATAAGCGAAAAACACGATAACGAGTACAGGTATATTACGAATAAATTCAACATATGCCGTTCCCAACCAGTTAAGTGGTTTAAACGGGGCAATTCTCATAACAGCAAGAAGTGTCCCCAAAATAAAACTGCCTAATAAAGCTATTAAACTAGCAATGATGGTTATTTTTAATCCTTCTAAAAAGGAATCCATATTAGTCGTTAGTATCGAGAAATCCAGCAAACGATCCCCTCCTAAATAATCAGGATGAGCATATCCGAAAAGATTGCATACGGATTACAGCCCATCCTGATGAGAAACCTGTTATTAATTATTAATTTTTAATCCATTTATCCTTGATCTCATCGTACTTTCCTGAATCCTTCAGGCTTTTTAATGCTTTATTCAACTCATCAACAAGCTCTGCATTACCTTTTTTTACAGCTATCCCGTATGGCTCTTCAGTAAACGTTCCTCCGACCAATTCAAATGAAGGATCTTCTTCTGCCATACCATAAAGGATCGAATCATCTGTAGTCAGGGCATCACCCTTACCTGCCTTTAGTGCTGTAAAGGCTTCAGCATAGTTTTCGAATTCAAGTACTGTTGTTTCAGGAGCTTTCTCACGAATATTGATTGAAGATGTCGAGCCTTTAACAGCAAGTACCTTTGTGTCTTTTTTTAAGTCATCAATGCTCTGAATCTTACTGCCTTTTTTCACAAGCAATGATTGCCCTGCATCAAAATAAACATCAGTAAAATCAACTTCCTTTTTGCGTTCTTCCGTGATCGTCATCGTCGCGACAACCGCATCAACCTTACCATTATTTAAGAGACCTACCCTCGTTTTCGAAGTAACCTCAACGAATTCAGGCTTAACATCCTTGCCAAACATTTCTTCTGCCAACGCTTTGGAAAGATCGATATCGAACCCTTCCACTTCTCCTGTTGATGGATTTTTCAATCCAAACAAACGCGTGTCATGTTTTACGCCAAATACAACTTTTTTGTCTTCCTTGATCTGGGCTAGCACATCCTTGCTACTACCAGTAGACGTCTTGTCCCCGCCGCAACCGGCAAGAAATATGGCAGCCATTGCAGATACTAGCGCCATTTTTACGAATTTTTTTGTTTTGAACATTCCATTTACCCCCTATTAATGATTTAATATACGGCTGAGAAATAAGCGAGCTCGTTCTTCACGAGGATTCTCATAAAATTCAGCCGGAACTGCATCTTCTAAAATTCTTCCTGCATCAATAAATACGATTCGGTCGGCCACCTCTCTAGCAAAGCCCATTTCATGGGTTACTACGACCATTGTCATGCCTTCCCTGGCTAGGGTTTTCATTACATCCAGAACCTCCCCGATCATTTCGGGATCAAGTGCAGAGGTGGGTTCATCGAAAAGCATAATTTCTGGTTTCATTGCAAGACCTCGGGCAATTGCTACACGCTGCTGCTGGCCTCCGGATAGCTGTGAAGGATAAGATTCTGCCTTATCCAATATCCCTACTTTTTCTAGATAATGCCGGGCTGTTTCCTTAGCCTCTTTTTCGGATTGGCCCAATGCTTTCATAGGAGCCAGAGTAATATTTTCAAGCACGGTTTTATGGGGATATAAATAAAAATGTTGAAAAACCATTCCAATATTGCGTCTTAGCTTATTGATATCTGTTTTTTTATCCCCAACAGATATCCCATTTACGGTAAGTGTTCCGTCAGTGATTGTTTCCAGGTGATTGATACAGCGCAGCAGAGTACTTTTCCCTGAACCGGATGGACCTATTACCACAACTACTTCACCTTGATTGATAGTGAGATTAATATCTTTTAAGACTTGAAAATCTCCATAAAACTTATTTACCTGATTAAATACAATCATGCTTAACCTCCTGATTACAAAAACCTATTAATATCGAGTTTCTACTTTTTAAAATTTTCAGAATTAATTAAATTATAGTCATGTTTTGCCAGAACTGTCAAATCGTGACAAATTACCTATTTTTTTGATAGGCTATTAATACTATTTTGTATAGTGATAAAGTTTAGACTTTCATTAATGGAGGAAAAATGTGCAAAAAACATTTTAACCAGTTTGGATATGAAGGAACTAAAATAGCTCAAATCGCTGAAGATGCAGGAATTCGTAAACAATCACTATCCTACAAAAAAGGATTTATTTATTGAAGTTTATTAAGAGGTAATCGAAGAAGAACAAGCTTTTGTTCGTCAGTATTTTAAAGAACACATAAAAAGAGGCTATGAGTTTAATCATATGCCTCTTTTTCTATATGTCACAGCTTTTAAGATTTCATTTTTTAAACATCTCTGGAAGACTTTCTGTATATGGGGCATAAGCAATCCCATTTTCGGTAGTGATTCCTGTAATTAATGAATGATCGGTTATATCAAAAACTGTTTTAAATAAATGATTCTAACCTAGTTGAATGATTGTTCCTGTTTTAACGGATTGGTAACATGCTTCGATCACACGCATATTTTGAATCGCATTTTCACCCGTATAAGACGGTTCTCCGTCTTCCAAAATGACTTTCGAAATATGCTCAACCTCAGACCTATAGATATCAGCTGTTATTCTTTCTTCTCTCGTTACTCCTTCTTTTTGAACAATGATAAGCCCTTCTCCCCCATGATTATCTGGACGGAATGCTCTTGGAACCTTTATTTGACCCTCTGTTCCAATCACTTCATATTCGGCTCTAAAACCCATATCAAAGCTGCAATCAAAATGAGCACGAACTCCATTATCCATTTGCATATAACCAAAAGCGGATGTATCCACTTGATAATCCGAATCCATGTTGGCTTGTACTTGAACTTCTACTGGCTCAGCACCTACTATATTCCGAATAGCATGAATGGCATAACAGCCAACATCATAAAGGCTTCCTCCACCCTTATTCGCGTCCATTTTTATATTGCCTTCACGTTGGGCAAGTAAGAATGAAAAGCTAGCCCGCATAAATTTAACCTCACCAATTTCGCCACTTTTGATGATTTCTCTCACTCTTTGATGCTGGGGATGAAATTGATACATGAACGCTTCCATAAATTTCACATTTTTCTCTTTACAAAATTCAACCATCTCTTTGGTTTCTTCTGCATTTAAGGAAGCTGGTTTTTCACAAAGAATATGTTTTCCATGGTTTGCAGCCTCAATCGTCCACTTTTTATGTAAATGGTTTGGAAGCGGGATATAGACGGCATCTATCTCTGGGTCTTGGAGCATTTCTTCATAACTAGTATAAGATTTTGCAATATTGAATTGGGCTGCTACCTCTTCAGCTTTTCCACTGCTTGATGCAATTCCGGCAACCACTGCATTTTGGGCACGACCAAATGCAGGAATCAATGCTTTTTGAGCGATTTTTGCGGTACTTAAAATTCCCCATCTTACCTTCTTCAATTCATTTTCCTCCTCTGACTAATTTTTAATATATCCAACTTTTTCAATAATCTCTTGCCCCTGTGACCCTTTCATCCACTCCAAAAAGGGTTCAACCGAGGGCTTGGTGTTATTCTTTAAGGATATCGCATAAAGGTTAGCGGTGAAAGGATATTTTCTGCTGGCAATATTCTCTGGAGATGGTTCGATTCCATCGATGGCAAGAAGTTTAATATCCGGATTATTCCTCATTCCTGTTGCAAAAAAACGGAAGGAAAATCCGATTGAATTATCGTAATTCCGGTAGTCCGCAACTTGTTCAATAATCCCGCCCATCCCTTCTGGAACATCTTCCTTTAAAGGCTCCATGATTGGCGCTTCACCCATGATCTTTTCTAGCAGCGTTTGGCTGCCTGAATTTTTCGGGCGTTGAAAGGCTATTATTCTTTCGTTTTTCCCACCAAGCTCCGACCAGTTTTTTATTTTTCCAGAATAAATGCTCTGGATTTCGGAGACGTCTAAACTATCCACTTTATTATCCGGGTTAACAAAAAAGACAAATGCCTCCTTTCCAATTGGCGTCATAACCAATTCCTGCCCTTGACTTGTTGCCATTTCCTGCTGCTCCTTCGATGGTTCTGCACCGAAATAGATGTCCACTTCACCAGATAGAAGTCGTTCATAGGAATAAATTGTATTGGTGAAGCTGATAATATCCTGTGTTTCCTGGACTTTATTGATATTTTCGTAGGTAGCATAAGCAAAAGCGGAATAAACCGGAAAAGCGGCTTCTGCACCATCTAAGATAGGCATTTCATTAGGGTCCTTAATGGTAAAAACAGAAGGCGTTTCAAGCGTTGGTAGTTTATTATCTGGATTCATAACTTCATATGGTGATAAATCTGTTGAAGAGTAGCCTCCTCCATACTCAAAGCCATAGGATGGCAGTACCGTCTTACTCCGTTGCCATTGAACAGCGTAACCCGTACCCATTGCTAGGACAAATACGGTCATCACCGTCAACACTTGCTTTTTATTAAAAGTCAGCCATTCTCTTTTTAGTAAGATTGCTAGGATGATACTAAACACAAACGCTAGTTCATATGCTAAAGGTGCCCAAAGGAACAATCTTCCCTCGCCCATCAGCATCGTAATAAAAAAGATCGGTGCCATCGCTATATGTAAAACACCATAAATCCACCATGAATTCGCTCCGTAAAACCCCCCGTTAATTAGCATAAAAATTGCCCAAGTGACCGCCGTATAAGCGAGCGGAAGTAAGAATAGTAGACTAAGCCCCCTTTTATCATCAGATTTGAGCAGGGTTCTACTAGCAATCCCACCAGCAATACAGCCGCCAATGAAAAGCGGCAGAATAGTAGTAATCAAAAAATTACTTGCTGGAATAGCTATTGTGATGAATGAAATAACAAGTGGAACTACACCAAAATACAAAAACACGTAAAGCATTTTATACCCCATTGAAATCCCCCCTAAAAATAGCACTTTAGTGTAATTTTACACTTTATTCTATTTTTTTACAATATGTTCATTTACAGGTTTGGATAATGGACTTACAAGAATGAGAGAGGGATTTTGTAGGGGGGTTCCTTTTTAGTGAAGGACATATCCTCATTAGTTTTATTAAGCTTTGTCCTTCATCGGCGTTGTGAAGGACATTTCTTCACCAGTTTTATTATGCTTTGTCCTTCATCGACCCTATGAAGGACATTTCTTCACCAGTTTTATTATGCTTTGTCCTTCATCGGCGTTATGAAGGACATTTCCCCCTCAGTTTTATTAAGCTTTGTCCTTCATATTGGATTCTGCATATAATTTCACTTTTGCATCCACTGTTGCATCCAGTTTTTCACAAAGGAGGATTTCCAATATATTTATGCGAATAATAAAATAGAGATATTAAAGCAACTAGAATTAACCAAATTTACAGATCCCCATACATAGATTAATTACCTTAACCTATCAACAAACAATTACTATAGGAGGTTTTTACACATGGATAAATTACAATTTTTATACAAACTTAACCTGATTCCTGAATTATTAGATGAAGCCAATTGGACAGAAAGAGAAGAAGCGATTGTCCAGCACCATTTTGAAGTTTTACAAGGCTTGCTGCATGATGGAAAACTAATTTTAGCTGGCAGAACCTTAAATATGGATCCAACTGGAATGGGAATTGTTATCCTGGAAGTAGACTCTGAGGAAAAGGCAAGAGAACTAATGGAAAATGATCCAGCTGTAAAAGAAGGAATCATGGAGGCGGCGCTGTTTCCATACCGAGTTGCATTAATTAGGAAGTAATAGACTAGGCTGCCCCTAGTCATTTATTTTTCATGCACTAAATACCCTTGCCTATGTTTACCTTACATCAGATGATTCCCGATCTATGACAGGTCAAACCATTCGCAAAGTTCCTCCTCTTAAAAAAAAAGCGCTAAACCCTTACCAACCAAGGTTTAACGCTTTTTCCTGTTATATTAATATGTTAATCCATGACCAAGTTTATAGACATTACCATCGCTATCCTTATAAGCATAGGAAGTTCCTTCAGGCATATACTTGTCTTTGTCATAGCCTGGAACATCATTTCGTGAGAAACAGTCCCCATTTTCATCAACCGCAATGACTGCTTCACTTGCTGGCAATGTCAGCGGTAAAACTCCAACTGGTTGGAATTTGCCTGTGATGACCTCAAATTGCGGCTTAAAGAAGGTATCGTATCCAGCAATCAATGCATCAGCTAAAGGCTCCACATTTTCAAGAATCCACGGCAATGTGATATTCACGCTGATAATGACTTTTCCATCACGTTTATGGATGTTGTCACACACTTCCTTTAGATGATCCATACCACTTAACGTCGTATCTTGATACTCAGAACCATCTAAAGCTTTTATTGTTTTATTCTCGACCAATTCAAGTTCTAATAGTCCTGGTGTCGCATGGAAATAGTTGCCGGATTTTGGCTGTAAAATCAAAATCGCAACATCTGCTTCTTCATGATTTTCAGTCAATGTAATGGTTCCAAGTTCTTTCCAATCTTTCCTTGCTTGTTCTGTGTAAGTATCTGCTACTTTTTGATCCTTATGGAAAGTTTCAACATAAACTTTCTTACCATTAAGCTTTTCAGCTGTTAAAGGTAATGTTTGATTTTGATTTTTAAGAACTGTTACAGATTTTTTATGAGCTTCATAAGCAGCTTCCCAGTTAGCTGGAGTATTAACCACTTCTGCAGCTTGTTCAGGAGAAACATACGTACGATCATCGAATAGTCCTAACGTAAACATTTCTTCTAATAAGCGTACATTGGCTTCATTAATACGCTTTTCACTAATCCAGCCACTTTCGATTGCTTTTTTAAGATTTTCAATATCATTTGTATCGGCAACAAGGTCTGTACCAGCATTGATCGCTTTTGCAAAACGCTCAGCCTCGGTTTTCGTTTCTTGGCCCCAGGCCATATTATTCACAATTCCACTATCACTATTTACATAGCCTTTGAATCCTAGTTTGTCTCTAAGGATATGTTGTAAGAAATAATGATTAAACGTAAATCCAACTTCTTCAAATGGAATATCCTCACCCTCGAATTCTTGCACCGCACTCTTATTGATACGAGGAATTGAGTAATATGGCATGATCGAAGAAGTGCCATGTTCGACTGCTGCTCTAAATGGTGGTAAGTGATAATCTTCTAAGCTACCTGGAGTTGGATATAGATTCCATTTTCCTTCTGCATAGTGAGGGTCGAATCCATTTTCCCTTGCACCGCCGCCAGGAAAATGCTTGGTTGTCATCGCAATGCTATGCTTTCCAAGTTCTTTTCCTTGGAATTCGTCAATAATGCGGCCAATCGCATCAGAAATAAATTCAGGATCTTCACCAAACGTACCATATGTCCGCTGCCATCTAGGATCTGTTGCCGTATCCGCCATATACATATAGCCTTTTCTGATTCCAACAGCATCCCATTCATCACGTGCAATTTTAGCAAATTGACTAATCAATGAGGCATCGCCGCCATTTTTGATATCGCCTTTTGCTGCAGCAGCAAGCCCTAAAGTACCTGGCCATGTAGAAAAAATCCCAACTGCATCGTTCATACCGAAAATGGATTCACCATTTTCATTTCGTGAATTGGATGCGATTAAACAAGGAATACCAAGGCGGGTTCCTTCACATAATTCATTCATGGTATTAATCCACTCTGCCATTTCGGCTGGACTAAAATTGTCTCTATGAATGAAGTGACGCAAATGCCTATTTTCAATTGTATGGGTCGTTCCATAGACCTTTGAAGTTGCAAAAATGCTTTCGCCTTTTTCAACAATGGCTTCATCAAGCACACCATCATGACTTGTCTTACTCTTATCTTCTTGAGAAAGACCCATTTTACGCGTATTGATGAGCATCATGCCGACTTTTTCATCAAGGTTCATTAAAGAAACGAGGTTTTCTGCGCGTTCTTCCGGACTTAAACGCCAATCCTTGTAAGGTTCTAGTTTTCCGCTATTATTTAAATCTTTAAATTTCAATCCATCAACTTCAATAATATTCTTGACTCTAACTTCTAAATTCGGCTGTTTACGTTCCAATTTAATGCCTCCTAAACTTATTCGGTCCACCTTTTAGGATGTCCCGGGTAGTTAATATAGATTCATCGTACCAATTCGAATCCGCTTTCACACCAAAAAATGCTAACTTTTATATAAAAATAAGTCCTACCCTTAAATATTTTTTTACAGCAAAAAAAGAGGCCATGAAACATTCATGTGCCCCTTTTTGATTATTTGTTGCTTTTATATTCACTAGCTGTTCTTCCTTTTACATCCTTAAATACTTTACAAAAATAATTATAGCTGCTAAAACCGACTTGTATTCCAATATCAGTAATCGATAACTGCCCTTGCTCAAGAAGAAAAATGGCTTCATCGATCCTCTTTTTATGAATATAATCAGTCAAACCTATTTTCATTTCTTCTTTAAACTTTTTCGCAAGGTAATTACGATTAAAACCAATTTCTTCTGCTATTGATTGCACTGTGATGGATTCCTTAAAATAGAGGTTTATATGCATTAACGCTTTCCTCACAACCGGGCTGTGCCCTTTTACAGTGAAATTTTGAACCGCTTCACAATATTCTTCGATCATAATGAATTCCAACTTATCTAATTCAGACATTGCCACTGCCGCCTCAATTTCAAGAGCAAATTTTTCCGAAATCGCATGTAAATATTGAGGTTCAACCCCACCCCTAGCAGCCGCCTGCCTAGACATCGTGTTACTTGAAAAGGAAAGGTTTTTTTTGGCACGCAAAGGATTACCTGGAACTCGATAGGAAAAATCACCCGCAAATTCGAGGAATGCTTTCATGGCATTTTCTTTATCCCCTGTTTCGATAAAATATAAAAACCTCTTTTCTGCATCGTACCTAAGTTTTACATCCAAACCACTCTGTGTATAATCCTGCGGCTGAACAACGGGTTCGAATGGTTTATTGCTATTATTTAGACTAATCAGTTGGGAGTCAACACGCGGGTTAACAACTATATTCACTAACAAATCACTGATTGCTAAATATGACTGCCCTAAATAAGTTAATGATTTAAAAAACTTCTCCAACGGGTTAAACCAATTATTTTCTAAACGATTGTCTTTCAAAACCTTCCAAATAAAATGGTCTGTGACCCGCTCATTCAAGAAAGGTCCAACCAAAACCATTCCATGATATCTATTATTATGGTGCATAGCCACTGCCATAAAAGATAGTTGGAAACTGTCTGTATGCAAACAAAAACTATGTTTATTTGCCTTTTCTAATGCTTTTTGAAGGTCTGAATACATTGCTTTTCGAGCTTCCACCAAAATAAGCGGTTCACTATCATTAGAAAGGTGGTAAATCGTATGCAGGTGCTCATCGAAAACTTGTACATCGATATGAAAAGCGTTCTTAATAAGCCAGCATTTACTTAGCAGTTCATCCACTTGCATCATCCTTTAGATTCTTTAAACCATTTTAGTATAAAACAAAAAACAGCTACTTTGTAATATTAAAGACAAGTGATGGAACATTAAGTTCTTAAAATCAATAACCTGTCTTTAATGTTGCACATTATATTTTTAAAGGTACATCACTATTAATTTAGTGGTTTATTTAGGTAAATCAGTGAAAGAATACACAGTAAAAGAAGTAGCAAAACTTGTGGGAAAACACGAAGAGACAATTAAACGATGGATTCGTTCAGGTAAACTTCCTCATTCATATCGAAACAGCGATAAAGAAGGCTGGAGAACAAAGTAATCGCCCTTTACTAACTTGTCACAGAACTTGGGAAAACCCAAGATTGAGCTTATCTTGGGTTAAAGGTATATCCTCTACGATGATTATTACCGTTGATTAAATTGTGGCTCTTCTTGTAAAATTTGGTGGTAGCGTCCTTCAAGCAGGGTAATAATATTTTTCTGTTGCTGAGCTAATTGTTGAAACATCTGTTTTGTTTGTTGGTTTTGCGTTTCGATAGAAAATTGCATTAAGCTAGCCTCAACACTTTGAGCCGAAGCAATCGCTTTTTGCATTTGTGTTTGCACAGTCATCCAAACTCACCCCTTTCCATCATTTAACGTACTCCGACAGAGAGATAATTCCATCGAATTTGCACGAGATTGGGGTTAAAGAAAACTTACATTTTACTATAATAAAATTGCCCGCCTTCATCTATAGTTAGTAAAAAGATTTCATCCGTATTATTAAAGCCCATTTCGGCTGTTTTCTCCTTCAACCAGCTCATCGTTCCTACCTTTTCTAAATTTTTTTGCACCACTCTCCCATCCAAAATTAGGACTTTGGGATAGCCTTTTGGAGGTAGTGGAGGTAAATTTAAGTCCTTAGGCGTTATCGGATCATCGTTACTTTTTCTAATAACACTTATTTGTCCGTTTGATTCCAAAACAGCATAATCAATTTGATTTAAATCTGATGTACCTCTTAACCTTAAATCCATTAGTAAAGATTCAACCGTTAATTTTGTTTTTCTTAATTGTTCTTTCAATATTCGTCCATTTTTAACGAGAATGAGCGGTTCATCCTCTATAATACGCCGAAAATATGGAGTTTTTAGGGCAATATAAGATAATCCTAAATGTAATACAGCTATACAAGTAGCCGCGGCAAGTGGGCCCGCTAAAGGCTCTTCCCCCGAAGATAAGGGATTCCCAATGACATCTCCGATGATAATCCCGAATAAAAAATCCAAGGGATTAATCGTTCCAATCGAGCGTTGACCAAGCACTTTGATGACGATAAAACTATAAAGATAGACTATGAGCGCGCGTATTAAAAAGCCCCAGATAGATAAGTCTTTTGCTCCAGTCCAAAATTCGAAATCCATTTTTGAAAATTCCTCTCTTACTTACTTTTTCTTTTGCAAAAGGTGAATTATTGTTAGCTACTCCTAATCTGAGCTACTACCTTCAAGATGCATTCCCTTCTTTGTTTGATAGAACTTTAACCCAAGATAAAGCTTATCCTGGGTTAAGGTTCTAGACTACACGACAATTATTGCCCTTGGTTAAATTGCGGTTCTTCTTTTATGACCTGCTGATAACGACCTTCCAATTGTGTGACAATGTTTTTTTGTTGCTGGGCTAATTGTTGAAACATTTGTTGTGCCTGTTGGTTCTCCGTTTCTAAAGCAAATTGTGCCAAGCTGGCCTCTACACTTTGTGCTGAAGCAATGGCTGTTTGCATTTGCGTTTGTACTGTCATTTGCCTTCACCCCTTTTCATTATTTAAGTTGCTCATAAAAGCTAAAAAAATTCTCGTTCATTTTACAATTTAATTAATATCCTAATTATGAGTTCAACGGGGTCAAAGCTTTTAAGCGCTAATAAATGAGTTCTCATCCGTTTGGAGCTGTCTTTTCACCTATCGATATTCAGTCAATCTTCGCTGTATTAACGGAGAAATCTAGTTTCCGTAGACCTGTCGATCCGAACTATGCAACAATGATTCACTCAAGATTGATAAATGATGACCAAAGTTCATGGGAAAATCGTAAAAATCGTCATCATAACCCCGATGAAGACCACAACTCTTGGAGAAATCATGAAAATGGTCATCATACCATCGATGATGACCACAACTCTTGGAGAAATCACGAAAATGGTCATCTAATGACTTTCGAGACAGCCTAGTCAGAAACACCTAATCTAGGTGTCTCTCCTCTATTTTACTTCGATAACAATGCTAAAACGGTGTCTAATAGAACGTTTACGCCTTTTTCACACTCTTCCCATGTTGTCAGTTCTTCTTCGCAATGACTTTTTCCATTCATACTTGGAACAAACAGCATGGCAGTTGGAACGAGGCTGGCAATAAATTGTGCGTCGTGTCCTGCACCCGAGACCATTCTTTTATTTGTATATCCCAATGACTGTGCCGATTCTTCTACTTGGGTAACAATAGTTGTATCAAACCAAACGGTATCGCGCTCCCATAATTTCGTTATTTTAACCTCACAGCCCTCATTTAAACCTAAGTCTGGCAGTCCTACAACGAATTCCTTAAAGGTACTTACGATATTCGGATCTTTGTGTCTTGCTTCAAGAGAAAATACAACCTTATTCGGAATAACGGTATGAATGCTCGGATACACATTTACCCTGCCTATCGTAAATACTAATTCTTCATCTAGCGAGCCTAGTACCTTGCGAATTTCATTAATTAAGTTATTGGCTGCAAAAAGAGCATCTTTTCTCATATTCATCGGGGTTGTTCCGGCATGATCTGATTCTCCTGTTATTTCAATATCGAAACACGCCATACCGACCACACATTCAACTACGCCAATTGAAAGAGCTTCTTTTTCAAGGATTGGACCTTGTTCAATATGCAATTCCAAAAAAGCAGTTCCCTCTGTTAATCGATTCTCTACCTCCCCTTCATAACCAATCGATTTAAGTGCTTCCTCGAATGTTATTCCAGCTGAATCCTTCTTTTTCAACATTGTATTCTTGTCAAATTTACCGGAAAGTACTCCTGATGCCATCATTGAAGGCTCAAATCTAGCCCCTTCTTCATTGGTAAAATTAACAAGTGTGATGGGTATTTTAGGTTTTATATTATTTTCAACAAGTGTTCGAACTACTTCTAAACCAGCTAAAACACCAAGCACCCCATCAAACCTGCCGCCTTTTTTAACAGAATCCAAATGAGAACCTATCAAGATTGGCGGTTTATCCTCAACACCCTCTAATGTCGCATACATACAGCCCATATCATCAACCTTAACCGCCAATCCTAACTCTTCACAGCAGGTACGAAAGAAATCTCTAGCTACTCGATCTTCCTCTGATAATGCCAGCCTGGTTACACCATTGTTCTCTGTCTTGCCAAATTTTGCGAACCGTTCCAATTCATTCTTTAATCTTTCACCATTAACTAAAAGTTTTTGCCGCTTCATTCACATCACTCCTTTTAATTGGTTAATCTTGGAGTCTTGTTTTATATTTATGTAAATATTCAGTTATTATAATTCCTCACAAGTGGCTTTTTGAAGAATAAGCTAAATGTTTATATTACTTAATTTTTGCAAAACCTATGAACGAATGTGAGCTAGTGTTACTATGGAGGTGTGGATATGTCAGAGTTAGAACCATTAGAATACGAAACGGGAGCACCTATTCTTGATTATGATATTATTAAAATTAAGAACACAGCAACTGGGTTTGAAGTCCTGCTAGATATTAATTTAGACAGTGGATATTCATTATCAAGAACAACTTTAGAAATTACCCACGATGATTTACAAGGTTATGATACAAATGAAATTGAAGAGGGCATTAAATATGCATTGGGCTTTTTCGGAAAAGAGATTCAATAACCTTTCACAGAAGAATAACCAGCAGCCCTGTCTTCAAGCATGATGGAGTGATAATATGCCGAAAGCAAAAGCAAAAAGTGGAATAGGAAGAGGAACAGGTAAAAAAGGCTGGAATCGTTGGCAGGTTGGTGCTAAAAAAGCAAATGCTAAACCTTACGTCAGCAAAGGGACTAAGAATAAGGTGCCTGCAAAGACAACAGATGGAGAAAAAGGCGACCCTGGTACTGCCTAGGCCCTAATGAAATTCTTTAATCAAACGTTTGATTAGTTTAGCAATAATTCTTTAATCAAACGTTTGATTAGTTTTTTAGGCCCATTTTATTGTATAGTTTTGATCCTTTACTTCATTATTCGAGAAAACACGTTCTACATAATGAATTTCACATTCTGATTCTACTAACACAGTGGAGCTCCTAGTTCCATAATTCTCACTCTTGATAAACATTGGCGAAAGTATTCTTTCCAAATCTAAGGAAACCCCTGTTTTCGGTAGTCTCGCATCTTCGGCCTGTTCTGATTTTTGAAGGAGTGTGAACAGTGGTTCTACAACACTCTCATGATTCTTATTTAGGATTTCGCTTAGTCCTGCTTTGCCCATTTGCACTTTTGGCCATTCAGTATTTAATAAATGATTGCTAACGCCATAAATACCTGGTGTTACCTCTAGCAGCTCTTTTCCAACGTTCGAATAATAGTACAGTTTGTCTTCATCCCCTGCTAACAAATTATATCCAGGATACCAATCATTATTTTTCCCTAAACTCTGCATGTATTCCTTTATATCACCGTTGTACTGAAGTGCATTTGCTACCAGTTCCCCTCGAGAACGTTTACCCTCCGAAACTTCAGACGGATCCCGATAATTGGTTAAAGCTGCAAAACGTCCCTTCTTGGTAACACCCATCCACGTACCCATTTTTTCTAAATCACGTCCAGCCAGGATATTAGAGTCATCCTCCCAAAAATGCGCAGGGGCAGTCGGCCTTTGGTAAAATTCATCTCGATTCGCCGCAACGATTAGCTTATATTTTGGATGAACTTTGTATGCGAACAATACTAAACACATAGACAATCACGCCCTTCTTTAAAGACTCGATAATCCTCATTTTATCAATAAATTTCCATTTATAATAATAAAGAGGCATTCCCTTTTTGAAATGCCCATTGCCATTATGTCTTATTTCATCTTCCTTACTTTTTTCAAGTAAAGTTTTTCATAGATAAATTGCAACGTTACACGTATATCGATTAAACCCTTTGAATCAAAAACTCAAACTCCAAGTCCTGATCAGCCTTGATCAGGTGCTCGTCGTGAACAGGAGCTCCCCAGCTGTCGTCCCCTCCAACACCCATCTGCTTACCGGCAACCGTTATAACCGTATAATGAATAGGTGGCAGCTCATACACATGCTGTGCATTCTCAAGCTCGAATGCTGTATAGGGACTAAAGTTACATTCCAGTGGTGCTGTTACCGATGATATCCTAATTCCCTGATCGTTGCAGTTTGTCACGTTAACGCGGCGGACACCAGTTCTATTACCAGATTCCTGCGGCATGACATAATCTGATAGATTATCACTAACTTGATTTTTAAAGATACCTAGCTTAGCACCCATAGCGCGGTCAGAATAGTTTTCTTCCGGACCCATTGCATACCATTCCAGTTGATCATAATCAGCTGGCACCTTGAAGGACACCGCAAATATCGGAAACTTCGGCAAATTTTCTGCCCCTTTATAAGCAGATTTAACCCGGACACTTCCATTTGGATAAACACTGTAAACACTCTTAACTTCAATTTCATGATTGATTGAGAATTTATAGGTAAATCCTACACTCACATGACTTTCTTTTTCTTCGACTTCAATATTTACACACTTTCTAGCCAAGCTCGCTGCATACCAAAGACCCGAATCAAAACCTTGAGAAAAACCTCGATCATTGTCAGTACTTGCTCTCCAGAACAATGGCGTTGGAGGCAATGAAACCATCTCCTTACCTGCATAATTAAGAGAAACTAAACTTCCTGCACCCTTTGAGAACATCACAGTGAAGTCCCGGCCGTGAACGCCAATATTCACATCCCCATAGGCAACGCGTAAAAAGCCATTTACTGGTGCTAATTTCTTTGTACCCACTTGATAAACAAATTGACCATATGCAATCTCATATCCTTTTTCTGCCCATTGAGTACTTTCACTCAATAACAGTGATGTTTGCACGCAATACTCACCTGATTCTGCCGTGAACTCTGCAGGTAATGCAAATTCAAAACGGTCTTCACTTTGCGGTTCAACCGTAGCATGCAACCTACCTCGGTACAATTCCCTGCCTTCCAGGAATAATGCATATACCAACTCATAATCAGCCGTATTGGAGAATAGACTTTCATTTTTAATGGTAACACCTGTCTGATCTGGTACTAGTTTAAAATCTTGATATAAAAATTTCACTTCCTGCATTTTAGGTGAAAGCTCTCGGTTGGCATAGACAATTCCATTTGTACAGAACCCGTAATCGGTTGGACGATCACCAAAATCGCCGCCATAGGCAAGGAATTCATTTCCGTAACGATCCTTATTATATATTGATTGATCAATATAATCCCAAATAAACCCGCCCTGGTACATTGGATACTTTTGCTCTAAATCGGTGTATTTGTACATGCCACCAAGTGAATTCCCCATTGCATGCATGTATTCGCAGCTAATATATGGCTTTTCCGGATTTTCATTTAAATATTTCTTAATGTCGGCTGGCTTCGCATACATGCGGCTTTCCATATCACTCGTATCGTTATAATCGCGGTTATGAAATACTCCTTCGTAGTGTACAAGTCTGCTTGGGTCAACCCTTTTGAAATATTTAGTGACATTCAAAATGACTTCACCAGCGTATGATTCGTTCCCACAGGACCAAATCAAGATGGATGGGTGATTCTTATCCCGTTCAACCATAGAGATGGCACGGTCCATGACAATCGGTTCCCATTCCGGCAGATTACCCGGAATATTCCACGAAGGCTCAACCTTGCCCATCTTTTGCCATGAGCCATGGGTTTCAAGATTCATCTCATCGATTACATATACTCCATATTCATCACATAGCTCGTACCATAAGCTTTGGTTCGGATAATGAGATGTACGAACTGCATTGATGTTGTGACGTTTCAGAGTTTTTATATCCCAGAGCATGTCTTCTTTTGTAATCGCCCTTCCACGGCGTGGATTGAATTCATGACGGTTCACTCCCTTAAATACAATCCGCTTCCCATTAAGGAGCATTATTTTATTCACAAGTTCAAATCTTCTAAAACCAATCTTCTGAGGAACAACCTCTACTAAATTGCCAGATTCGTTATAGATTTGAATAAATAATTTGTACAAATAGGGATTTTCTGCACTCCAAAGCGCAGGTTGCTTGACAGGCATGGTAATCGACCATTTGCCATCAATGTTCTCCGCTTTTCCAGTTTGAATAAGAGTACCTTTTCTATCAACCAATTCTGCTGTGATCTTGGAAGGAGCTGAACCTTGAAGCTTTAAATTGACAGCAAATGTCCCTTTTGTAAAAGTTGAATCCAATTCTGGACGAACATGAAGGTCGGCGACATGAATTTCTGGAACAGTATAAAGATAGACATCACGGAAAATTCCAAAGAATCTCCAAAAATCCTGATCTTCAAGCCAACCGCCAGTACTCCGTTGATAAACCTCGACTGCCAGCTTGTTCTCACCATCAATTAAATAAGGAGAAAGGTCAAACTCTGCAGGTGTAAAGGAGTCCTCACTGTAACCTACGAACTCACCATTTAACCATACATAAAAGGCTGATTCTACACCTTGAAAAGAAATATAAACCAGCTTATTTTGCATATTAGCTGGCACATTGAAATATTTCACATAGCTTCCGACTGGATTATGGTCAGTTGAAATTGCTGGCGGACGAAGTTCATGATGACCATCCCAAGGGTACATCGTGTTTACATATTGGAGCTGCCCATAGCCTTGTAGTTGAATATGTCCTGGTACCTTGATATCCCCCCAGCCAGCGCAAGGATAATCTTTCTCGAAAAAGTTTACTGGTCTGTGGTTTGGATTAATACTATAGTAAAACTTCCAGTTTCCATTTAATTCATGACGCATTTTCATTGGAACTGTGCTCCGTGCCTCCGTCAACGTTTCAAAGTACATATGGTCTGAGTGGGCTGGAAGACGGTTTACTGCAAATTTACTAACATCTGTAAGCCAATTTAAGCCTGGAATCGTTGTCATATCCTTCACACTTCCTATCTACATTAATCTAAAATCTACTACCTACAGAACCCATAGTGCTGCGAAGTTATTACTAATTGAAGCTTAACACTGAAAAAAAAATAGGCACCACCATTACTTAATAATAGTGGTGTCTATTAATATCCATAATGTATAGTTAGGATGTTCCCACACCTTTTTGAATAACAACTTTCTCTCCGCCCTGTCTAACAATAATCTCATCATTAACCAACACAACCTCTGGTACCTTATCCCAGTGATTTATCACATGGTCACTTCCTGGTTCTCCGAACACAGCATTTATAAGCCAGCGTTTTCCAGGCTTTAGGCTGCCTTTCACTGTTGGGATAACGGTCCTTGGATTAAGGAGATTAGTATTTGCATTTGGGTAGATCAACTCTGCTTGACCATTACCATATATTTTTTGAATCCCGCTCACTCCCCAAGGAAATTTAACCAAACTATCTTGCTGGTTTAGAAGTACCTCTGGCTTTTGCGGTATATATGCATGGTTTTCAAGCCCTAGCGCAAATCCACCTTCAGCATAATCTATGTTTCTACTAGTCTTGATACAATGAATACGAATATGCCATGGCGCCCCAGCAACTAGCCATGTTTTAATTTCGACATCACCAAATGGCTTCCATTTGGTATAAACGACATTTTCAGAAACCGCATAGTCAACACATGTTCTTTTTCCGCGATAAACATTGTCCCCTTCACTAACAGCTAACATTGAATCAAACGCACCTTGGGCAAGTCCCCAATCTCCCTTTTGCACGCTAAATCCAAACATGTTAGAGTATACAAATTTTTCATATTTAGCCGCTACATGCGGGTGTTCATTCGTGTGCTTATATCCCGCGTTAAAGACAACCGTATGATCTTGTTTTTCCTGCCGGCAGATGATAAATCGCGGAGAATTTTGTACAACCTTCTCCTTCAAAACTGGCAGCTGCTTTTCTTCTGCCAGCCAAAATGGATGATTCTCTGGCAGTGCTAGAATCAGGAAAGTTTTTAGTGCCCAATAAGGTGAACCTGGTGCATTATAGTTTTCTGCCATAACCAAATTTGAATAACTATAACCTATTGTCAGCAGTCCATTTGAGTCAAAGATTGGCTGCTTAAACCACCAGCGAAGGTTCCGCAGTATGAGCCCCTTCATCTCTCCTAGAGAAAATGGCTCAACTCCAGCATATACGAGCGCACTCCAAAATGCGGATTGTGAAAATCTGTACGTTAAACTTCTGCCATAGGGAAGAGCGGAACCATCCTTTGAAAACCAATAGATAAAATCCTTTGCAAACGTGGCAGCCCTACTTTTATACTTTTTTGCTCTTTCAGGATCTTCTTTATCCATTAGTTTTGCATAGAGCAAACTGTAAAAATGGATGGCAAAGGGAACATAATAGTCACAGTGAGCACTTATTCCGTCTGCATACCAACCTTCCTCTAAATAGAAATCATCGATTCGATCAAGATTCTTCCTTATTACTTCCTGGTCATAAGGCACTCCTACTGCTTTAAAACCGAGGTTAACCAACACAGGGAAAAACAGCCAATTACAATCATATACGCTGACATGATTAATTTGATTCAGCCAAGCAAATAGGTTTTCCTTCTCTTGGTCTGTCAAGGGACCCCAAACTTTATTCGGCATGAGTGCAAGTGCATAACCATAGGCAGCCATTTCGACGGCACGCTGATCAAAGTCAGTAATTTCTCCCCAATATTCTTCATGAGCAGGGTTGGTGCCGTTTTTAATTCCTTGCAAACACAAGTCCCAAACTTCAGAGCTTTTACCGCCAGCAAGCAGAGGGACAATCCCCCAAAGCACTCGGGAGAATCCTTCCAGTCCCGCAATATCATCAGAGTAACTGGTGCCTGTGCTTCCTAATTCAAGCTTAGCCTTCCCCTTGCTATAATACGGCTTCAACGGATTTACGATTTGCTTTACTGCTTCGACCATATTCTCTCGGGACTGAAGCGGATTTTTCTGGATTGGTAGATCAATTTTTAGCATACACGATACCAGCCTTCTACCAAAATAGTTCCTTGTAACCTTTTAATCTAGCAAGTCCTTCAACAAAATAATAGTCTCCATAAATTAGCGGGTTATCCAAAAACTTCTGTTCAGGGAAATGGCTTGTTCCATGTAGAATCAATCCCTCTTCCACCCCTTCCCAATCGCCATAATTTCTGAAAAGGGATTCGAGTATTTTCTCCCCTGCTCTATGATAGATTGGTGATTCTGGTGCACTCACCTTTTCTGCCAATAAAAGGAGACCACTTGCGGCGATGGCACCTGCAGAGGAATCCCTTGGCGTATCGACATCCTCGGGGAGGAGGAAATCCCAATTAGGAACGTAATCCTCTGGCAAATGGGAGATAAAGAAATGTGCGACCCTTTTCGCGGCCTCCAAATACTTTGCTTCTCCTGTATATTCATAGGACAATGTTAAACCATAAATAGCCCATGCATTTCCTCTTGACCAAGCTGAATCTGGACCATATCCCTGGCCACCCATCGCTTCAATTCTTTCACCGCTTTCAGGATCAAAGCGGACAATATGGTGGACCGCGCCATCACTCCGAACAAAATGGTTTAAAACCATATCAGCATGCTTTTTGGCAACGCTCTGGAATCTAGGGTCACCTGTTTCTTCGGAGGCCCAATATAGAAGCGGCAGGTTCATCATACAGTCGATAATGGCTACGCCGCTATTGTCCTCTCCTTCCGTCCACGGGTTCCACGCACGTAGAAAGTTGCCATTTACATTAAATCTTCCCATTAATAGATTCGCTGCTACTAAAGCACGTCTCTTTGAATTCTCTTCCCCTAAAAGTTTATAACGGGCTACGCTTGTAAGTGTCCACATAAAGCCCATATCATGATCAAGACGGTAATACTCATGTTGAACAGCATCAAGTTTTTCTTCGCACTCTTCTGCAATTTGCTTTAGTTCTTCATTTTTTTGGTCTCTATATAAAAGCCATAGTAATCCTGGCCAAAAACCGGCAGTCCACCAATATGGTTCTGCAAGAACATATTGTTTGTTTTCACTTGCGTGCGGGAAATTGGCTCCAATTCTTTTACTTGTTCTGTCAACTTTTTCAGTCACTTTCTGCCAAGCTTCATTAACCCATAGCAGTTGTTCTGTCATTGTTTTTCACCCTGCCTATTCAAATTGGAATATGAATTGAACATTACACTCTTTCACGGGATTTAACACGGTAAAGTCGAGCGCAAGGTTTTCCTCCATATTCCCGGAATGATTGATAAAATTTAACCTCTTAACTTCCAAGTAAAGCACCCTGCTATCATATAGGATTCTCAATCTCTGCTTCCCTTCCAGGATTACTTCATCTTCTGCTTCCGTAATCCTCAAAGAAGGAATAATCAATCTTTCTACTATGGAAACTGGCTGTTCTGTAAAAGAATAGGTATCCTCTACTACTAGCTTAGGCAAATCTTTTTTAACCCAGGTAAACCTTCGAGTTAATTTTTGCAACGGCTCTAAATCATAAGCTCTAGCTATATCGAGCTCAAAGATTTCCACATCGTTGCCTATATCTGCTTGGGGAATTCTAGCAAACCTAGACGCTCCTTCATCTTGAAACTGATGATTAATAATGGGAACAGAATGCCCCTGTGATCCATTACATAAATACGTATAACGTTCCTCACTAAAATAATCTTTTGTATATAAACCACTTCCTAAATCCTTAAAGAAAACCTCATTATCCCTTTGTAGGATAAAATGGCCAATATCATTATGATTATGTGGTTCGTTATTATTGCCGCCTTTGGCTGCGAAAGAAAAACTGCCTAATTCTGTCTGGTGTCTTGAAATAAACCATTGTGATTCCTTATAATAGTTGGTTCCGTTACCCCATGATTTTTCTGGAATTGCCTCATCAAACCATAGAAGGTTTCGAATCGCTGGTGCCCATCTACCACAATGGTCTTCCGTAAATTTAGCACGCAGCTTTCTTTCTGGGGGTTCAAAGTCATGGTAAACCTTGCTTAAATAGTGACTTAATCCTAAAAATACTGATGCGGTTGGATTTGCGTCCGAAAAGTTGACCACATGATTCTGATTCAGAAAACACCTTTGTTGAAACAAAGCAATTTGATGTACTTTCTCATCATCAAATAAATCCAATTGGCCATCTGTTTTCTTTTTTAATAAATCTGCAAAATAAACGTAGTAGCCAAAACCATATTGCCAATATCCGTAGCCTTCTAGACATACTCCATCATCACTGAAGCCCTTTAGATAACACTCCATGGCTGGAAGTACTCGCTCCAGTATCGTTGCTAGTTCATTGGGATCTTCGATTAAATGTATTGCCGCCGAACCAATCGAACCAGCACAAACAGCAGCCCAGTTATGCTCTTGTGTTTCCCATTCATATTTCGTTGTTTTAAATGGAAGAAATATTCGCTTATACACCTCTACATAAATAATTTTACAAATCAACCGATCTAAAACATTCCCCGTGAGCATTACTATCTCGGATAAGGAAAAAGCCGTCTCAGCTGCAAATAAGTCAATCGAATAGTTTTCTACAGAGTGCTCCCCCAATGATAGCCCGATAGTTGTGGAAGTTTCTGAACTGTTTTTTAAATGGGCAGGCAAGCACCAGGAATACTCATTACAAACCGACCAAATCGTATTTTCTAGTGCTGTTACGTATTCCTTATTCATCGGTTCAAGCAACACCATTAAGGTAAAGGTAGTAAGACGGTGTCTTTTTTGGAAATAGACCTTTTCGAATTCCTGCCTCGAACCATTTTCAGTAAATAGCCTGAACAAGGAGTAGGTCAACTCTTGTTCCTTTTCCTGTAATAGCCGACTACCCTCATTTCTTACCTCATCAAGGAGCGGTATAAATTCAGGATTATTCCTTGCGTTTCTCCACCAATCTTCTTTTTCTTTTGTGGTTGAAAATAATAATGGGGAATGTGAAACTAGCAAATTCTTTAATTCAGTTGAAATCAATGACTTCGACCTCCTTAGCCTTTTACTCCTCCTAATGCAATTCCTTCAATTACCTGTTTTTGTCCGATAATAAATACAATGACTAAAGGAAGAATCGCAGATACTGCAGCCGCCATAATCAAGGAATAGAACTCCCCATTAATGGTCGTGAATTTCTGCATAGCGATTTGAATGGTTAATAAATGATCTGTACGTAAGAATATGAGTGGATTTTGATAGTCATTCCATGTCCAGATAAATCTAAGAATCCCATATGTGGCAATCGCCGGTTTTACGATTGGCAAGGCGATGGACCAGAATATCCTCCAGTGTCCTGCACCATCAATTTTTGCGGCTTCTATTAAATCATTGTGAATGCTCATGAAAAATTGACGCAGCATAAAGGTACCTAAAACACTAAAGCTTCCTAACAAAATCAGTCCAAAATGGCTATCGAATAAACCAATCTTTCGAAATAAAATGAATTGAGGAACTAGAATCGCCTGTGGTGGTACCATATAAGTAGCAAGTACGATAATAAACAGGAAATTCCCAAATGGAAATTTAACTTTTGAAAATCCATATGCAGCCAGTGATGAGACCACAACTGAAACAGCTGTCGTAATCACGGAAACTTTTATCGTATTCCAATAATAAATATAGAAAGGATAGTCCCCAAACCAAACTTCCTTATAGTTGTCAAAGCCATTCCATCTTTCTGGAATCCACTGGATTGGGAATTTAAACACATCAGCTTCTATTTTAAAAGATGTTGAAAGCATCCACACAAATGGTAAAAGGAACAATATGCTACAGACGAGCATGATTACTGTAATAATACTTTTTCTAATATCTATTGATTTTGCCACTGCTAACCCTCCTTAATAATTCACCCATTTTTTCTGTCCAAGCCATTGGAAAACGGTAATTCCGAAGACAACCAAGAATAGGACGACAGCCATTGCAGATGCATAGCCAATCTTCAGATTAACGAAAGCGGTATCATAAAGGTTCCAAACAATCATCGAGGTAGAGTTTAATGGTCCACCTTTTGTTAATACGGCAACTAAGTCAAACACTTTAAAGGTAGAAATGATTCCAGTTATAAATAAGAAGAATGAAGTAGGAGAAATCATTGGCAACGTAATGTGTTTAAACTTCACCCATGCATTTGCCCCATCAATATCGGCCGCTTCATATAAATCCCTTGGAATCGATTGCAATCCTGCTAAATAGATAATCATGTTAAATCCTATTGAAATCCATATTTGAATAATCATAATGGATATCAGTGCGAAATTCGGATCTGCAATCCACAATGGCGGGTTTTCAATACCTAATGACATTAGCACTTGATTTATCGGACCTGCCGATGGATGAAATAATACCTGCCAAACAACAGCTATCGCAACAACACTTGAGATATATGGCATGAAAAATGCTACTTTGAAAAAACCTTTTAGGTAAACATTTCTGTCAATCGTAATCGCCAAAAGAAGTGAAATGATCATACAAATTGGTACTGTGAGGACGAATATTGCGTTATTGCGAAGTGACTTCAAAAAGGTTCCATCTTCAAACAATCTAGTGAAGTTGTCAAAGCCAACCCACTTCAGCTGAGAAAGAGGGGTAATGAAACTCCAATCTGCAAAACTTAGAGCAAATGTTGCAAAGATAGGGAGTAAAACAAGGATGGTAACACCAATGAGCATTGGAGATACAAAAAACAATCCTACTAAGTTTTCACTTTTTTCCTTGACGACTTTTTTGTTCTTTTCTTTGTTTACAACCTTTACGGGTGTGGTGAGTTCTGTTTTTACACTCATTTGATTCACCTCAATTTTTAGTATATTTTTATTATAAAATAATGATAGACTTCCCTAGTAACGGTATTTTGTTCTATATTCCTACAATTTTGACTTCTTAATAGGCAAGAAAAAAGCCCAGCACCCTAGTGGTCTGGACTTGATTTATATCACTCTTAATCAACAATTCTTACACCTTTCCGCCTCTATACTCAATTGGCGTAACCCCAACATAATTTCTAAATATCTTAATAAAGTAGCTTTGATTATCATAGCCTAATCGCTCACATATTTTCCCTACAGAGTCCGCTGTTTGTTCGAGCAGTTCTTTTGCCCGAGTTATTTTCATTTTTGTAACGTACTCTACAAAAGTTTCGCCCGCCTCTTTCTTAAACAAGCGACTGAAATAGCTGGGATTTAAGTATAAATGGCTCGAAACCTCATCAAGGGTTATTTTCCTTTCGATATTCATCGTTACATATTTAAATGCATCAAGAATTTCCTTCCGTTTTGTTTGCCCATATATTTCTTTAACAAAAGAGAGGATTGATTTGAAATAATTCATCAGCCATGTTTTCAGTTCATGCAAAAACTGAATTTCAAATATATCATTGTGCATGTAATCAATGGTCTGCTGCGACCGAAATAACTGTAATGCGTGCAGCTTTGCCCTTAAATCTAATAGCAGTTTTAGCACCCAATCCTTTACCAGCTCCGGTGAGAATTGATTTTCTTCAAGGAAAGTCGTCCATTTGATCACATAATCATTAATTTTGTTCTCGTCTTTGAGCATAATTAGCTCACGCAACTCTGTGGCAGCTTCATCATACTTAGAAAAAAGATCCTCGGTTGGTGCCTCCTGTGGCATCTTCCGTTCGATGATTGTACCTGGCTTCAGATAAAAACTCTGGTGGCTGCAATCCAACAAATTTAATAATTCCTGCTTAAACTCACGCATATTCGTGCAACCATCACCTGTAATGAACGATAGTGATACGTTCAATGATTTTTTCAAAGCATGTTGAATCCTTTTCATGCTTTCATTCGCTTCGGTAAGCGCATTCTTTTTTAACATTAAAGAACAAGGGAAGAAAACAAATAGTTCTCTTACTCCTAGCTGAAAATGTACGGCACCTGGATAGCAGCGTTCTATTGCTTCTGTCACGACATTATTAATCGCAAAATTTAACGTATCCTCTGAAAGAAATTGTTCTTTTACGCTGCTGAAATTGTGAATTATCGCCATGGAACCGATATATCCATTTTGATCCAGATGAAGACCTAGTGTTTTTGCCTCATCCAGCCAATTTTTCTCGATAATATCGGGATGTTCGATTGTTTTCTTTATGAATCTCTCTTTCACACTTTCTTTATTTCTATCAAGCATATTCTGTATCTGAAGGTGCTTAAATATTTTATTATTTTGTTCATCTAAAGTATCTTTAAACTTCTTAATCAATTGTGTTAAATCTTCTAGTTCAAAGGTATCTTTAACTAAGTAATCCTGAACTTGCAGCTTTAATGCCTGATGGGCATGTTTAAAATCAGAGTGGCAGGATAAAATAGCTACCTTTAAATTTGGATTTTGACTTTTTAGCTTTTTCGTTAGTTCAATTCCATTCATTTTGGGCATACCGATATCGGTAATTAAGATATCAGGCATTTCACTCATCGCTTTTTCATAGGCACTGGCACCATTTTCGTGTGTACTTTGAAGTGATACACCGAGCTGTTCCCACTCTATTGTTTCAGATAACAGCTGTAATACTGGATAATCATCGTCAACTAGCATTACTTTGTACATCAGAATTGCCCCCTTTTTGAATAGTCAAGATCACTTTTGTCCCTGCTCCTGGCAAACTTTTTATATCCATTGTAAAAGACTTACCAAAAGTTATAAACATTCGTTCATACACATTGGATAATCCTAAAGAAGAGAACCCTTTGTTATGTGTTTCATGACTATTTTCTGTACAATTCGAATGATTGATCTTCCTTTTTAGTTGGCTCAAAGACGCTTCATCCATTCCCTGGCCATTATCTTCGATGATAATGACTAGTTGATTTTCTCTCCGTTCAGTACTGACTACTATCGTTCCTGCACGTTTATTGAGACCATGGATAATTGAATTTTCGATAATTGGCTGCAAAATAAAGCGTGGAATCATCAGTGTATTTGCTTCCTCATGGACATCTATTTCTACCTTTACTTGTTCTTTTTGCCTCATATTCATGATGTTTATATAATCTAAAACAATTTGGATTTCTTCACGAAAAGTAATCGTTTCTTTGTTCTTATCAATGGTCATTCTCAATAACTTTGACAAAGAACTAATCATATTTGCACTTTCTTGATCTCCTTTTCCCAATACCTTCATACGGATGGAATTAAGAACATTAAAAAGGAAATGAGGATTTATTTGGGCTTGAAGCATATCAAGCTCTGCTTTTCTTTTTCGTTCCTGTGTATCTGTAATTTCATAAATCATCTCGTTGACACGATCGAGCATATGATTGAAGGATTCAGACAGTCTGCCCACCTCATCCCTGCTCCGCAGACGGGAACGAATCGCTAGATTCCCTCTTTTAACTGCTTCTGCTATCTTCCCTAAATGGACAATCGGTTTCGTAATGGTTCTTAATAAGGATGCCATAAAAATAAGGAAAATGGTAAATGATACAAGCTGTACCGTAAAAACCTTACTAAATATTGAATTAATTTGATTTACAGCTTGTTTATACGGAACTAGGGATACAAGCTTCCACCCCGTAAATGAGATATCGTGTTCGGCAATCAAATAATCTTCATTGGATATTTGGAAAATATTTGAAGAATTATTCTCCTTCAACTGCTCGCTATATTGGAAATGTTCACCGATCTTTAAATGGTTACGGTGTGAAAGGATTTGATTTGATGAATTGATAATCATCATCTCCTCATGTCCATGCGTGTTCCCAAATATTTGATTTAGTTCATTTTCCATAATGGTTACGATCACGTAGCCATAAATCCCTAAGTTCCCATCTCTTAACGTTCTAGCAACTGATATTTGATAAGGGTTATTCTCTTTCTCCGACTTAAACACGGTTGGCATGCTTTCAATCCAAGCGGATTCATAACCTTGTAATGTATTCAATTTTTTTAACCAATCCTTATGGACTAAGCCACTAGGGTCATAATCATAGTTGGTGTAATTTTTGTACGATTTCCCATTCTTTAAAAGGATGGTAACATATGACTTTTCTCCAACAAGCGTAATATTTTCAATCGTTTTATTGATTTTACTATCATTCATGTAACTTTTGTAATCGGTTTCATTTTCTATCTGATTTTGAGCCTTTTCTTTTAAAATCGTATTCATTTCCGCATCGAGTTGAACAAAGTTGGTAATGTAGAGCATATCTTCTAATAGCTTCTCTACATATTCATTTGCTATCGTAAGCTCTCTGTTTGCATTTGACAGTGCCTGATCCTTTAGCATATCTTTTGTTAAATAGTTATAGATTGATAATGAGATCACAGCAGGAATGATTAAGCAAATGATCGAAATGAAAATCAATTTAGAGCGGAAAGAACGAGGCCCCCATTTACGCGGTTTACTTCCTTTCATATGCAAACCACCCTTCCAATAGAAAGATGGGGTTGTAAGCAATTACAACCCCCTTTTTTATCCATTATTCTATTATTCTGTGATAATGTCTATACTATTTGTTGCTGTCAATAATTTCCTGCGCTCTTTTTTGAGAAGATTTAATGGTTGCATCAATATCTTGCTCTCCAAAGATTAGCTTTTCATATTCCTCATTGATAACCTTGTAAAGCTCGGATTGATAGGCAACTGGTGAAATGATTTTTGATGATTTTGCATTTGATAGTACATTGATTAATGATTCTTTATCAACCTTTTCAGGGTTCTTTGTTCCACTAAGAATCTTGTCAATGATACCAGTTAGTTCACCTTCACTTACTTTACTCCAAGATGGGATACTCTTCCCTTGGACAATTTGCCCTTCTGTTGTATACCAGCGAATGAACTCATATGCTGCTTCTTTATTCTCAGAAGTTCCCGCAACCGACATATAGTCTGTTGTTACTGGAGTATAACCACCTTTATCGCCGCTATTATTTTTTGGATATGGAGCAACCGCTACATCAAATTCTAATGGGAATTGGTCCGTACCGCCAAGTTCAGTATTCATCCAGCTGCCGATAAGGATTGAGCTTGCATCCTGACCAAAGAACTGGTTACGATAATGAAGTTTTTGAGATAAAATATCTGTGTATGGAACGGCTGATTTATCTTCTTTTTCCATCTGAATTCTTAGTTCAAGTGTCTTTTTAAATAAAGGATTTTCAATATTTGATTTGCCATCTGCAGTAGTGAATTCAGTATTATCAGCCTCACTTGCAAGTGCCAGCTTCATAAACTCCATCCAGCCTCCACCCTGTGGACCGTGGAAGTATGTTCCATAGTGATCTTTTGTTGTCATAGCTTTAGCATACTTTGTATATTCATCCCATGTCCAATCTTTTGGTACCTCAAGACCAGCTGTTGTTAAATGGTCTTTATTGATTAGAACATACCATGGATTAAATTTACCAGGCAGTGCATAATATTTTCCATCAATTTGAGTATCAACTTTGTATTCTTCTGTAACCTTATAACCATCTTTTTTAATATACTCATCAATCGGTGCAACCATTCCCATGCTTACACGCTGTGCATAGCTTGCTGGGTCACTAAACATCAGAACATCCAATTGTTCTCCTGACGCTGCAGCTAGGTCGAGCTTTTTAAGTGCTTCCTGTGAATCTCCCTTTTCACTAAGGATGACTAAATCTACTTTGATGTTAGGGTGTTTTTCTTCAAATGCTGCGATAGTGCTTTTCCAGTTATAGGATGCTTCGTTTCCATGAGTGTGGAATTTGATTGTTGCCTTTTCGTCCTTTTTTGGTTCTGACGATGCTTTTTCCTTACTGCCACTGCTAGAACAGCCCGCTAGGACTAAACTAAATAACATAGTAAAGATGAGTAACGACCAAAGTTTTCTCTTCATTGCTTTTCCCCCTCAATATTTTTACCTATCAAATATTTGAAAACCCTTACACTAAAAGTTTAACAAATTCAAATTTGATATTAATACCAATAAATTTACTCCTTATAATACTATTTTTACCACTACATGTTTCACACGTCCCTAAGAAGCAACAACAGTAAATTGTTTGGCAATTTTATTAAAAAGCAGATTCGATATATACATTAAAATAAAACTTAAACCGCTTCCAAAGAAGAGAAGTCCAATGCCATTGAAAAAAACACTGATTATAAAAATACAAATGGCTGTAGAAATCATCACCATCGTATAGAGCGGGTAAGAAACTCCTAGCAAAAAGGCTGTTTTTATATATTGAAGAGTTTTATATTCATATTGGACATAAACGGGAAAAATAAATATCATAACAGTAAGAAAAAGGAAACCCACTCCTATTAAACAACCCATCAAAATTGGATAGAAGACCCCTTGAATAGAAATGATTAAGCGCCAATCTAAGTAAAGAACAATGCTAATTACTAATAATATAAATCCTAAGCTGTTTGCCTTCCAAAACTCTTTTTTGTAGGTTTTCCAAAAAAAGGACAAGATTGGTAAATCACTTTCTTCTCTTAGCCATTTTCGAATAATCGTAAACATCGCTACTGTAGCAGGGGCAGCCCCAAAAACAAATAAACCCAGACCCGTAAAAAGCAGCCATAGAAGATTAACATAGGCAAGCCGGGCAATCCATTGGCAAATTCCGTAGAATCTTCCCATCCATACTGATGATTCCATAACTTGTATTCTCCCCCTTTTTATTTCACTTACAACTTATCTTACATTTTAATAGAATAAATTTGATTTGTTTCAACACTTTTATGACCACTTTTGCGAATTTTTTTACATCTTACTATCGAGTTACTAAATAGGGCAGTTTCCCATTAAGGAAACTGCCTACAAATCTATTTAATATCATAGATTTTACATTTCTCGTAAAACCTAGTTTTCCCTATTTCAAGTAACTTTGCAGCTTCCTGCTTATTCCCATTAGCGGCGGATAAGGCATTTAAAATTGCTTGTTTTTCCACGTATGCAAGTGTTTCTTTTAAAGACTGAACAGGCATAGCCGCAGTGTTTGCTCCTTTTCCCGTGCAACCGCTTTCTTTAATAGGAATACTTACAGTCTCTTGATCACGTAAATATAATGGCAAGTGTGCTATTTCAATTGTATTTCCATCTAATACATTTATAGACCTTTCTAGCACATTCTCTAGCTCCCGAACATTTCCTTGCCACTTGTGTTGATTCAGTCGCTCAATTACCTCGTCAGATAATAGTATCCCTTTACGATAAAATTTTCTTTCCAATTTTTCGAGTAATTTCACTGAAATTAATTCGATATCCCCTACACGATCCCGAAGCGGAGGAATTTCTACTTTAATTACATTTAACCGGTAATATAAATCTTGGCGGAATTTTCCCTCCTCGACCATTTTTTCTAAATCCCGATGTGTAGCTGCAATGATACGGACATCAACAGCAATCGATTTTTGGCCGCCGACTGGCAGTATTTCATGCTCCTGCAAGACTCTTAAAAGCTTACTTTGCATCGCCAGCGGCATATCACCGATTTCATCCAGAAAAATCGTTCCCCGATTTGCCAGTTGAAACTGTCCTTTTTTCCCGCCCTTTTTCGCACCTGTAAAGGCGCCATCGTCATATCCAAATAATTCTGATTCCAGTAAATGCTCTGGTATGGATGCACAGTTGATTGGAACATAAGGAAAAGATGCTCGCGAACTGTTATTGTGAATGGCAGAAGCAAACAATTCCTTACCCGTACCTGATTCTCCAAGTATTAACACCGCAGACTGGCTTCCAGCAATTCTTTCAGCCAACGTTTTTACTGCAGAGAAAGATACACTTTTTCCAATCAAATCCGTAAAGTAATATTTACTTTTCTGAATTTTTTCAGCCTTCGTTTTATAATATTTTATTTCTTCTACAAGATGTTGAATTTTACTTTGGTACAGCCGCCATTCCTCTGGATTGCGAAACATTACGGTACCGACAGCACCTACTAATTCGCCGTCAATAATAAGTGGGTAGCGGTTCGCAATCATTTCACTTCCGTTGATTGGATGAAGGGCAGCCAACTCCTTTTGTCCCGTTTTGGCTACAATATGCATGCGTGAGTTTTCAATAACATCCTCAACAGGTCTGCCAATTGCCTGATCAACAGTCGTCCCTAAAAACTCACAATAGGCTGAATTAATATAAAGGATGACGCCCTCTCGATTGACTACGACAATTCGCTCACCTGCAAGATTAACAATTTCCTCAATCCAATGATGCGGAATATTATTCAGTCCTGGTTTCATATCTATCACCCTAGTAAGTTGTATACGTCCATTATAACAAAGTGGTATTGCCTGTAACCCAAAAATAAAAAAATCCTGACCGGAAAATCCAATCAGGACTATTACTATTATTGTACCGTGTACCCGCCATCGAGAATAACTGCTTGACCTGTTACTCCTTTAGCTTTATCACTGGCTAAGAACGCGGCATAGTCAGCAATTTCTGATACTTGCAACAGCCTTTTTTGTGGAACAAGTGAAAGTAGTACGTCATCAATTACACGCTCTAAGCTTACATTCCTTGTTATCGACAAGTCTTTAAGCTGATTTCTAACAAGTGGTGTATCAACATAACCAGGGCATAGGGCATTTACAGTAATCCCATGTGTAGCGCCTTCTAACGCAGCTACTTTTGTTAAACCAATGACACCGTGCTTGGCACTATTGTATGCAGCCTTGCCAGCAAAACCAATAACACCGTTAATAGATGCCATATTGATGACTCTTCCAAATCCTTGTTCTTTCATGTAAGGGAATACATGTTTAATTCCAATAAACGGAGCAGTCAGCATAACTTTTACTAAAAACTCAAACTTTTCAGTAGGGAATTCCTCGATCGGAGATACATACTGAAGTCCTGCGTTATTAACTAAAATATCAATTCTTCCAAATCTACTATGTGCGGATTCAAGAGCCCCTTTAAAAGCTTCCTCATCGGTTACATCACAAGGAGCTGAAAATGCCTCATAGCCTTGCTCTCTTAGCTCACCTGCAACGATGTCACTTTTTTCTCTATTTAAATCGGAAATCACCACTTTTGCTCCTTCTTGCGCAAAAGTCTTGGCGATTTCTAATCCGATTCCACTTGCTGATCCTGTGATAAACGCTACTTTTCCTACTAACATAGTAAACCTCCTAAAATTATTATCTATATTTCACTCTATGAAAATTTGTTTTCTTCTATACCAGTCCAAAAAGTGTATAAACTCCGATGATAACGAAAACAGCGATTGTTTTAATAATCGTAATCGCAAAAATATCTCGATAAGATTGCTTGTGTGTTAACCCTGTAACAGCTAATAGTGTAATAACCGCTCCATTGTGTGGAAGTGTATCCATACCGCCTGATGCCATCGCAACAACACGGTGCATAACTTCTGGTGGAATATTAGCAGCTGCAATTGCCTGATTGTACTTATCAGCCATTGCTCCTAAGGCAATACCCATTCCACCTGATGCTGAACCGGTAACACCGGCAAGTGTACTAGTTGTTACTGCACCATTGACAAGTGGATTGGTAAACGTCGTTGAAATTCCATCACTAATTTTTGCAAATCCTGGAAGTGCCGCAATAACACCGCCAAATCCATATTCAGCACCCGTATTCATGGTTGCAAGTAATGAACCGCCAATACTTTGGTTGATACCTTCTTTAAATTTACTTGATACTCGTTTCCAGTCATATAGTAGTGAAGTAACAATACCGACAACTAATGCCATTTCAATCGCCCAGATTGCAGCACTCGCAGTAACATCAATTGTGTATGATAATCCTATCGCTTTAAAATCAAAACCATTTGGATACCATTGTGGTATAAATGTAATGAAAATTTTATTGGTAACACCAACTAGAATTAATGGAACAAAAGCTAAAATTTGTCTTAATACAGTTTGTTTTGCTGCCATATCAGGAGCTGATGATGCTTTTTCTTCATTTATCTCTTTTGCTAACGCAGCGGCATTCTCAGCACCAAAGCCATAATAGCCTTCTCCTGCTTTCTCTGCCTTTTTCCTTCTCATCTCTAGATAAAATAATCCAAGAGTTAATACAAAGATGGCTCCAATGATACCAAGAATTGGTGCTGCATAAATGTCTGTTTTAAAGAAAGCAATTGGAATAACGTTCTGAATTTGTGGTGTACCCGGTAAAGCGTCCATCGTAAATGTGAATGCACCAAGAGCAATCGTACCAGGGATAAGCCTCTTTGGAATATTAGCTTCTCTGAACATTTGTGCTGCAAACGGATAGATTGCAAATACAGCCACGAATAAACTAACACCGCTGTATGTTAAGATTGCACCTAGCAACACAATTGTTAACATCGCACGTTTTGCACCTAGAATACGAACAATCGTCTTTGCAATGGATTCTGCAATTCCTGACATTTCTACTACTTTCCCGAATATAGCTCCTAGTAAGAAGACTGGGAAGTAGTTTTTGATGAACCCGACCATTTTTTCCATAAAGACGCCAGAGAAAAACGGTAATACATGACTTGGATCAATTAATAAAACAGCTAAAATGGCACAAAGCGGTGCGAATAAAATGACAGAAAAACCACGGTAGGCGGCAAACATTAGAAGTCCGAGCGCCAAAAGAATAAAAATTAAATCCATTTAGATCCCCCTATACCTTTTTTTGTGTAAGCATCAATAACATTTACTCCCCAAGTAAGCGTTTTCATTGAATGCTCACATTTATATTAATGCAATTTTTATGCCAAAAAATTAAATGTCGAAATAATAATAAAATTCACTATTATTATACAAGGTTTTTACCCAATTTCATGATGGTAAACATTATTAAACTAGCAAACATTCTGTTTTTCATTTTCCGTTTATCCGGAATTTTAGGATTTTTCCATTCCGCAAAACCGGAATTTTCCGTTTCTGCGGAATGCGTTATTTCAATATAACGGACTGCGAAAATTTAATTTTTGTCCATTTCAACTAACGTTGCAATACCCTGACCGCCGCCAATACATAAAGCAGCCAATCCATAACGGGACCCTTGACGTTTCATTTCATGCAGTAAAGTAACTAGAACACGGGCACCGCTTGCACCGATTGGATGTCCCAATGCTACTGCTCCGCCATTTACATTCAGTTTCTCATTTGGAATCTCAAGGTCACGTCCCACCGCAAGAGATTGCGCTGCAAATGCTTCATTTGCCTCAACTAAGTCGATTTCTTCCATGGAAAGTCCTGATTTTTGCAATGCCTTTTTGGAAGCCGGAACAGGACCAATACCCATTATTTTCGGATCTACTCCTGCTGTTCCATTCGCACGGATTACCGCCATAGGTTTAATACCAAGTTCCGTTGCTTTCTCCCTGCTCATTAATACTAGTGCAGCTGCCCCATCATTGATACCTGAGGCGTTCGCAGCTGTAACGGTTCCGTCTTTTTTAAATGCCGGTTTCAGTTTTCCTAGCTTTTCTGCTGTTACTCCGGCTCTTGGAAACTCGTCGGTATCGAATATAATCGGATCACCTTTACGTTGCGGGATTTCAACAGGAACGATTTCTTCCTTGAACTTTCCTTCTTTAATGGCATTCTCAGCCTTCTGCTGGCTCCATGCCGCAAATTCATCTTGTTCATCTCTTGTTATTCCATATTGCTCGGCAATATTCTCTGCTGTAACACCCATATGATAAGAATTTATGGCACATTGCAATCCATCTTGAATCATGCTGTCGATTACTTTTCCATCACCCATCCGGTATCCTGTGCGTCCTTTTGGCAGTAGATATGGAGAGAGGCTCATGTTTTCCATGCCGCCTGCAACAACAATTTCTGCTTCACCCGTTTGGATTGCCTGCGCAGCCAAGTGTACAGCCTTTAGCCCTGAACCACAGAGTTTGTTAATCGCCATCGACGATACTTCATTTGGAAGACCTGCTTTTATCGCAGCCTGACGGGCAGGACCTTGACCAATTCCAGCCTGAAGGACGTTGCCCATAATGACTTCATCCACTTGTTCTCCCTTCACTCCCGCTCGATTTAGCGCTTCTTTGATCACAATTGCACCTAACTCCGTTGCTGGCGTATCACTTAATGTCCCCATAAAATTCCCAATCGCTGTACGAACAGCACTTACAATCACTACTTCACGCATTCCTTTATCCTCCTGTGCTTAAAATTTTGTTATTCTTCTATTTATTCACTAGGCTAATAGTTAAATAGCCGAGCTAATTTTAAATGAAGCCTCTGTTTTTTCCTTAACGGTCTCAAGGTCTACACCCTCTTGAAGTTCTTCGAGGATCAGTCCTTCTTCTGTAACACGGAAGACTGCTAGTTCCGTTACAATCAGGTCAACCACGCCTTTTCCTGTGAGCGGCAAGCGGCATTCTTCAAGGATTTTAGAGGACCCATTCTTTGCTGTATGTTCCATTGCGACGATTACCTTCTTTGCTCCTGTTACTAAATCCATGGCACCGCCCATGCCTGGAACCATTTTTCCTGGAACCATCCAGTTTGCAAGGTTTCCTTTCGCATCGACTTCAAGCCCTCCAAGTACGGTTACATCTACATGTCCGCCGCGGATTAATTCAAAAGAGAATACGCTGTCAAAAAATGCACCGCCAGGAAGAATTCCCGAAGGCTGACCACCGGCATTGACCAAATCTGGATCAATATCTCCTTCCAATGGACCAAGCCCAACATAACCATTTTCAGATTGGAGAATAACATTTACGGTATCAGGGAGATAATTTGGCACCATCGTTGGTAAGCCAATTCCCAGGTTTACTACATCTCCGTCTCTCATTTCCTTTGCCACACGTGCAGCGATGATTTGTTTTGGATTCACTAATGTTTGTAACATTAATTTCTACCTCCCTGAACATAAATTTTATCCACAAGGATTCCCGGTGTCATAACGTCATCGGGATCAATTTCTCCCACTTCCACTAATTGCTCTACTTGAACGATGACAAGATCCGCTGCCAGTGCCATGAATGGATTAAAATTACGAGCCGAGCGATGATAAACCAAGTTACCAGATTTGTCCGCTTTATAAGCCTTAAGCAGTGCAACTTCTGCACGAAGTGGCTTTTCAAGTAAATATTCACGCCCATCTAGGGTCAACTTTTCCTTTCCTTCTTCTACCACTGTTCCCACGCCCGTTGGAGTAAGAATTCCACCAAGACCAGCCCCACCTGCACGAACTCTTTCAGCGAGTGTCCCCTGAGGAACAAGTTCTACTTCCATTTCACCTGCAATCATTTGCCGTCCAGTTTCCGGATTTGTACCAATATGAGAAGCAATCACTTTCTTCACGCGATGATTTACTATTAAAGGACCTACTCCACTTTCTATGAAAGCGGTATCATTTGCAATCAATGTTATATCTTTGACGTCTGAATCTAAAAGAGCAGATACAAGGCATTCTGGCGTACCAACCCCCATAAATCCTCCTGCCATAACCGTCATGTCATCTTTAAAAAACGAAGCAACTTCATCCATTGAAATAATTTTATTCACGTAATAGCACCTCCTGAATAATAAGTGAGTTTATCGCTCACACCTATTTAATATGCAAGAAGCGTGCCAACTAGAAAGGTATATTAAAAAAGGAACACTCTCCTTAAACTGGAAAGTGTTCCTCTCTTTATTTATAATTAGGCTCTATTATATTTCATTGTTGATGTTCATGTAGTTATAAGAAATCATAGTCGGAGAATTTCCGGTTATTATCTTTCGTGGAGGCTTTAGAAGCAGATATAAGCGGAAGTTTTCCGCTTAACTGCTCTAAATAAGAAAAAATCCATCGAATTGGATCGGATAACCGGAAAAACTCCGCTTATTTTAAAGGAAATATGGGTATTTCCCAATATAAACGGAAATTCTCCGCTTATTTCTCGAACAGCGTGAAATCAACATTCATTTATAACAGAGCCTTTATTTAATTAGCCAATGGTAACCTAATTTCCACTAAGGTCCCCTGTTGGGCTTTACTTTGATAGGTAATCGTGCCATGATGCTGCTTAATTATTTTATTACAAATCATTAGTCCAAGTCCGGTTCCCTTTTCTTTCAAACTATAAAAAGGTTCACCCAACCGAGGCAGTAGCTCTTCTGGAATTCCGCTTCCTTCATCCTTAATAGAAAGGACACATTCTGCTTCTGCTCCTTTTTGGAGATTTATGTGAATATCTCCCCCTTCAGGCATTGCCTCGATTGCATTCTTTAAAACATTAAGCAATACCTGCTTTAATTGATTCTTTTCTCCCGTTATAAAAAATGACGATTCCTCTACAATAAGTTTAAATTGAATATTTACCATATGTGCTTGCGGAGAAAGGAGTTCAAGCGTATTCTTGACCAGTTCTCTAAGATTCGTCCGATGTAGTTGGACTGCCTGTGGTTTTCCTAAAGTAAGCATTTCACTCGTAATGGTTTCAATCCGTCCAAGCTCACTTAGGATTAGGTCATTGATTTCTTCTGCTCCATTTTCCCATTTATACAGTTGAACAAATCCTTTGATTGTGGTGAGCGGGTTGCGAATTTCATGTGCCACTCCTGCCGCCAACTCGCCAACAATGGAAAGCTTCTCAGATTGCAAGAGGATTTCTTCTGCCTTTTTACGCTCTGAAATATCACGACTGATAATCACAATATGTTCAATTTCATCATTTTGTCCTCTTACTGGCTTGCAGCGAGATTCAAATTCAATATAGTCACCGTTTTTGTGGCGTAGACGGAATTCAATTGCTTTAGATTCTTTATTTTCAAACATCCCTGCTAACGTACTCCTAAACAGTTCAACATCATTAGGATGAATGAACGTACATAATTTAACCTCTTCCAGTTCAAAGGATTGATACCCTAAAACAACTTCATGTGAAGGAGAAAAATAAGTAAGGGAATGTTCTTTGTCCATTACCATAATTAAATCAGAGGTGTTTTCTGCGATAAGCCTGTATTTAGATTCACTCGCTTCAACCATCCTATACATATCCGACAATCGATTATTTAATCTATGAAGCTTTACATAGGACTCTATCAATAAAAGGCCTAAAATAACGCCTAACATCACGAATAGGATATATTGAAAATGAAAGAATAGATTATCTCTAAATACGTTAAAAATAATCGGTATGGTTATGACATAAATAATGGCATATGTGCCAAATAAAAGAATTGATTTTTTTAATGCTGTTAACCTTTTACTATAATAGGATATGGTGGTAAAACCTATCATCATGACTACCCAACCGATGATGGCAATATCCCAATGACCACTTGATACCAAACGTGCAAATAACCCAAACGCTCCGGTAATGATACCTGCAATCGGTCCTAGATAGGCAAAAACCAGAATGACTGGAGCATATCGAATATCGTATGAAAATCCTTGCTCATGGATTGCTAGCATTACGAGAATAATTGAAACAATCCCCCCATAAACACCTACCCAAAAACGGACATGTTTGATGGGTCTATAATTAATGAAGGAACGAATGACAAGCGGAGTACTAACTAATAAAGAAAAAATGGAGAGATTTACAATATAATCTAATAGAAACAAATGAACTCCCACCTAAAAGAACGTACTTTTCCCTCTATCATAAACTAGAATATATACGAATACCATATGAAATAAATTATTTTAAATGGAAGTAAAATCCAAAAAAGAGGCACCAAATTTGTGTTTTTGGTGCCTCTTTTTATTATTGAACGCCTTTTTCTACTGCTGGTTTTTCTTTTTCAAACAAAACAATTAATGCTGGTAATAAGATTCCACGGATTAAGAATGTATCTAATAAAATACCGACTGCAACAATGAAACCAAATACAAATAATAGTTGAATAGGCTGGGTCATTAGTACTGCAAAGGTTGCTGCTAAAATGATCCCTGCTGAAGAAATTACGCCGCCCGTATTGGCAACAGCAATTTCCACCGCCTTTTTTACAGAATGTTTTTTCCGCTCTTCCATAAATCTAGATATTAGAATGATATTGTAATCAATACCCAGTGCTACTAAGAAGACAAATGAGTAAAGAGGAACCCGATTGCTAATCGTATCAATATCGAAAAACAGACTGCTTAAAAACATGCCTAAACCAACGGCAGCCAAGAACGAAATTAGAATCGTCCCCATCATATAAATTGGCATTTTAAATGATTTTGTCATGACAATCAACATGATAAAAATTAACAGTGATTCAAGCAAGACAATCACTACTAAATCTCGATTGTTTGCTGCACGGTCATCCACTTTTTTTGCCGTTTCCCCTGCAAAATAAAGCTCACCGTCTAGATTGCTGTCTGCCACCAGTTTATCACTATTGTCTCGTATCTTCTCTAGTGCATCCATGGTCTCGACCGCATATGGGCTTTCCTTAAAGGTGAGGCTATACTGGACAACCTTTTGATCTGATGTAGTCCCATTCGGACGAACATTACTTACTAACTCTTGATCTGCAAGTATTTCAAGCAATTTTGCCTGCTGCTCAACGGTCACTTCTTCTTTTGCTTCAAATAATACCGTCGTTGCAGCTAAATCACCTTTTTCAAATTTTTCTTCAAGGATTTCATACCCTAGTCTTGAAGGCATATCCGCTGGAAAGGACTTCATAGTATCGAATTCGTATTTCAAATTTAGCATGTTAAGAGCAGAAGCTAGAAGGATGATACCGATAACGAAAACTGATAACACAGGTTTTTTTACGACAAATTTACCAATTTTGCTCCATATTGAATTGGATTTAACCGCTGCCTCACCGACTCTTGGAACCTTGGGCCAGAAAGCTTTTCTTCCGAACAATGCAAACAAAGCCGGTACAAGGGTAATCGATGCAAACATAATAATGAGCATGGCTGCAGCAAAAACTGGTGCGAAATTCCGATAATCACCAAACTCTGCAAAAAACAGGACTAACATCGCTGCTAGTACAGTTCCCCCAGAGAAGAAAACTGGCACTCCGGTTTCTCTCATCGCTTGTTTCATCGCATCAAATTTGCTTTCAGCCTTTTTCAATTCTTCACGGTAACGTGAGAAGACAAATAAGGAATAATCAATAACGGCTGCAAACAAAAGAATCGTCATAATCGAAAATGTTTGATTACTTATTACTAATCCAGCCATCCCCATCAAGCCTAGAACCTGATTCACTACTTGATATACAAATGCTGCTGCTATTAATGGAATGAAGGCTAATAATGGTGAACGGTAAATGACAATTAACAGTACTAAGATCAATCCGACAGTAGAAAATAATAAAACAAGGTCAGCACGTGAAAAGAGATTGAGTGAATCTACCGCAATACCTGCAGGACCGGTAATATACAATGTCAATTCAGTATCCTTGCTAACAATTTCACTAATTTTCTCCTGCTGGGTTCGCAATTCCTTCGACTCTAAAGAAGATTCAAAGGTTAGGGGTAGAATTAATGTACTTTTATCCTCTGAAAAGAAATTTACTGTCGCTTGTGGCGGCATGGTTGTTAATGGAACATATTCTTTTATCCCTTCAACCTGATCGATTTTTTCAAATAATGGTTGGAGCTCTGATAATTCTACTTGACCCTTATCAGATTGAAAAACCAATATAGCTGGAATTCCTTCATTATTTTTAAAATAGTTATCAACCTTATTTTCAGCAATGATAGATTTTGCATCTTCAGGAATGGAGTTTATGCTTGATACCTCATATTCTTTCGCACTTGGTGCTAGGGCTGACAGCAATATCGTTACTAACAGCCAAATTCCTAACGTTATCCACATTCCCTTTTTCGAGGTTACTCGGTCGGTTATGGGCCGCAAAAATGAATTCATTTCTCCGCTCTCCTTCTTAATCGTATAAGTGACGAACCTGTAACTTTGATGAAAAAAATAATTAGCACAATTACACTTTACATTATCTTTCAAAGTTACACTTGTGTCAATTATCTTTTCATTAACATTCCTTGACCAATGATTTCCTTAATTGAATTAAGCCATTCTTCGTGCGGAACCCCAAAATGATTAGGAATCGCAACTGTTTGAAGAATTAATCCAATAATTAGACTATCGGGAAGATGGAGTTTTAATTTTTCTTCATTTTTACCTAATTGGATAAAGTTTTGTAAAAACTTGTACATTTCTAATGGCAGCTTTTCCAACTTATCTTTGTTTTTAAACGACAACTCCGCGAGAGATAAAACTTGCTGCGCAGCCTTAATAAGATGATGTACTTCCGTTTTCTTAAAAATAAGATCCATTAGAAAATCGAACTGCTTTTCAAACCCATCATGTTTTTCCATTTCCATTAATTCATGTAAGAATTCTTCCATTTCATAAATCATAAAATCCGTAATTAATTCTTCCTTATTGTCGTAGTATTTATATAAAGCCGCCCTTGATACCTCCATCCGATCGGCTAACATGCTAAAAGTGAATCCGTCATATCCATGCTGGAGAAGTAACTGCTTTGACTCATGAAATAACTCCACTGTATTAAACTTCCGTTCTCGTGCCACTTCTTCACCCCCAAAGTAACTATATGAGGATAGTATACCATACTGATTTTTAGAAAAATCCTTTATACCGTCTATTTACTGAATGATTTTACTGTTATAATAAGAGTGAGTAATCACTCATTTTAGAGAGGGATGATTAGGATGTCTTCAACAATAGTTATCAATGATGTGAGCAAAAGCTTTGGAAAAAAGTTGGTCCTAAATCAGATTAGCTTGAACGTGGAGTCAGGAAGTATTTATGGGTTAATCGGTCCGTCTGGATCCGGCAAAACTACCTTGGTAAAAATAATCGTGGGCATGGATTCTCCCGACCACGGTGATGTCCAGGTTTTGAATACTGCTGTTCCTAATTTAAAACTTTTGCAGAGAATCGGCTATATGGCCCAGGCAGACGCCTTATATTCCGATTTAACAGGAGAAGAAAATCTAGCTTTTTTTGCTTCCCTATTTAAGCTTAATAAACATGCACAAAAAGAACGGATTGCCTATGCAGCAGATTTAGTAAATTTAACGGCTGATTTAAAAAAGAAAGTTGAAAATTACTCTGGTGGGATGAAACGCCGGTTATCCCTTGCCGTCGCCTTGATCCAAGATCCTGAAATTCTGATTCTCGATGAACCTACCGTTGGGATTGACCCAGAGTTAAGGCAGTCAATCTGGGCTGAATTATATCGCTTAAAAAATGCAGGCAAAACCATTTTAGTCACTACACATGTAATGGACGAAGCCGAAAAATGTGACCGACTAGCGATGGTCCGTGATGGTGAAATCATTACAAGTGGGTCTCCTGCTGAGTTGAAAAATCAGTATGGGATAACAAGTTTAGAAGAAGTATTTTTAAAAGCAGGAGGTAAACAGCGATGAGCATACTGGCAATGGTTAAAAGGATATGTCATCAAATGTTACGTGATAAAAGGGCGCTTGCTTTGATGATGGTGGCACCGTTATTGATTCTTACTCTCCTCAATTACCTGCTTGCTGGTAATACTATCGAACCAAGACTTGGTGTGATACAAGTAGATGATAAACTTGTGGACAGATTAAAGGATAACGACATCGCTATTTTAAAAGTTGAAGAAAATACGAAGGAAATTCTCATTGAAAAAGACTTGGATGGAATTCTTGATTTTACTGGGCAAGATTTTTCCTTGACGCTTACAAACGACCAGCCAAATACAGCAAAGGCTTTACAGGTCAAAGTTCAACAAGCAATTGCAGCTGAAAAGGCTAAAGAACAAGCTGCAAATTTGTCTACATTTATGGAAACCATTCAGAAACAGCTGCCAGGAATTCCTGTAAAAATGGAGCAAGTAAAAGCACCTGAAATTTCTACTTCCTATCTATATGGCAACAAAAGTACCATCTTTTTTGATCAGTTAAGCCCCATACTAGTTGGATTCTTTGTTTTCTTTTTCGTGTTCTTAATTTCTGGAATTGCTTTATTGCGAGAGCGTACCACAGGGACCCTTGAACGTTTATTGGCAACACCGATTCTACGAAGAGAAATTGTTTTTGGTTATTTATTTGGATATGGGCTATTCGCAGTTATCCAAACAATTATTGTGGTTACGTATGCTGTTAAAGTGTTAGATATTACACTTGTCGGTTCATTCTGGAATGTGGTCATCATCAATTTAACCCTAGCTCTGGTTGCCTTGTCACTTGGAATACTATTATCAGCCTTCGCAAATTCAGAGTTCCAAATGATGCAATTTATACCGATTGCGATTATTCCACAGGTCTTTTTTGCAGGTATTTTCCCATTTGAATCCATGGCTGGCTGGATGCAGATTCTTGCGAAATGTATGCCGATGTATTATGGAGGCAGCGCCTTAGTGGATGTCATGTATAAGGGTTTAGGATTAAGTGATATACGTAATGACCTCTTTGTACTATTGGGGTTTGCCTTGGTCTTTATTGTTTTAAATATCGTAGCATTGAAGAAATATCGAAAAATTTAAGTAGCAATGCCCACAAACTATTCGCTCTTGGCGAGTAAATACAGCCTTCTGGCGAGTAAAATAATAAAACCCGCGAGTAAACACTATTTTTTCGCGAGTAAATTCTGTTATTCCGCGAGTAAAAAGGAGTTACCGATGACTGAAGACGAATTAATGCTACAACAATTATTTGCTGAAGAAAAATTAACAGATAAACAAAAGAAAATCATTGTGGCCTCTATTGAGACTTTTTCAGAAAAAGGTTATGCGGCTTCCTCTACTAGTGAAATTGCTAAAAAGGCAGGAGTCGCGGAAGGAACGATTTTTCGGCACTATAAAACCAAAAAGGAATTGTTAGTTTCCATTGTTGCCCCGCTGATGACTAAGTTCATAGCCCCTTTAGTTGTTAAGGATTTTAATAAAGTGCTCGAACAGGATTATGAAACAGTTGAGGAGTTTCTGCGAGCTACGATAGAAAATAGAAGGGATCTTCTCATCCGAATGCTCCCTGTAGTAAAAATCATGCTTCAAGAAATCCCTTTCCAGCCGGAGCTACGCGAGCAATTTCTTGACCTCGTTGTAAAAAATATCTTTAATCGAGTAGAAAAAGTAATCGTGGAGTATCAGGAAAAAGGATTATTAATAGATATGCCTCCGGCAAGTATTGCAAGATTAACGATTACCAATATCCTTGGCTTTTTAATTTCCCGTTATATCCTATTCCCTCAATTGGAATGGGATGATGAGCTTGAAATTGAACAGACGATTCAATTTATTATGCATGGAGTTGGAAAAAAGGAATAATTGCAAGGAAATCCCTTTTAATCAAAATGATTGAAGGGGATTATTTTTTCTTCATTTTTAATTTAAACAATCGTTTGATTGGTTTATTGGCCGATCTAATCAAACGATTAATTAGTTTTCCTCTTAGATGCCCAATTTCAAACAAACCCAGTACTACCAAGACATTAGACCCTTCTAATCAATCGTTTGATTAGTTTACCAGCCGATTTAATCAAGCGATTAATTAGTTTTCCTCATAGATGCCCAATTTCAAACAAACCCAATACTACCAAGGATTTAGACCCTTCCAATCAATCGTTTGATTAGTTTACCAGCCGATTTAATCAAGCGATTAATTAGTGTAATTTGAATAATATCCCTTCTTTGATGAATACTACCTGCTAACAATAAAACAGAAGGAGCATGGATATGGAATTTAACTCATTTTGGTATTTAGGGTTAGCTGCTTTAAGTATTCTTCTGTTAATTTATGTGTACCTTAAAACAAAAAGTAACCGGATCTTATTACTTTTTTTCGCAATGGTTGGTTTTGGCTATATTGTAGAAACTGTGATTTACAACATTGGGCATAGCTATCAGTATTATCCAAAACTTATTAAACACGATTCGTTTTATGACAGTAACATGGGAGCTATTGCCTCAAATGCATTGGCTTTACCTGTTGTAGCAACTTTTATAGCTGCGCTAAGGAAGAATTGGCTATGGATCATATTTTTTGTTAGCCTTTTTGCAGTTATAGAATGGACCTTTTTGAAATTAAATATATATACCCATAATTGGTGGAGGATTGGTTACACGGCACCTGGACTTCTTCTTGTTTATTTTCCATTAGCAAAATTATTCTACCAATTGCTTTCCCGACCATTACAAGGAAAGCTCCACAACATTGTTCTATTTTTATGTGTTAGTCCAATCTCAGCCAACCTTCAATTTATGCCAGTTATGTTTTTTTCAATTCGATATTATGATCTAGGCTGGTTTGATATGCCATCAAAAGATACCACAGCATTCGGTGCTATCTATTACTTACTTGCCTGTCTCTTCTATGTTTGGATAGCCAAACATCATTGGAAGCTAAAATGGTTCAAATATGTGTTAACACCCCTTTTGATTTACGCCGTTAACCTTCTATTACAAAAAACAGGAATCCTCCACATCCAAGTCTGGTGGGACCCGTGGTATTATGTCATACTATCTGTTTTCGTATTAAAATGTACTGTAACCATTAGCAAACACTTAACAACCGGCCCACAAAAAACGCCTGACCCATTAAATTGAGTCAGGCGTTTTTGCGGATATTGTCCGCCTGGGGTGGACAGTGTCCACGAGCGGTGACAGGCACCTATTCTTGGAATATTTTTTCATCACCGAGAATATAAGCTATATGGAATGTTTTTAAAGGGGGATGTAAAAATGAGCACTTCTGTGATGGAAAATTTAGTAACGACTAGAGATCGGTTATTAAAGGAAATTGGGTCAATTAGCTATGAGATTCTAAACAAAAAGCCTGATTCCGATACCTGGAGTATTGGTCAGGTTTGCCACCATTTGTATTTAACAGAGAGTGTCTTCACGCAGGCAATCATTTACGGACATAATAAAGTGAATGGAAAAAAGGCTGATCCGAAACCAATTCAGGTTACAGCTGTCCGCACACAGAAGATAAAAGCACCCGATATCGTTGTTCCTGAAGATGGCCCATGGGAGTTACAACAGATTAAAGAACGATTAAATCATTCAAGAAACATATTTTTGGAATTTTATAATCAAATTGAAGACAAGTCGGTCCTAGCAGAAAAATCTACCAAACATCCTCTTTTTGGTTATTTGCCCTTAAATCAATGGGTGGACTTGATCTATCTTCATGAAGAGCGGCATATCGAGCAAATTAAAGAGCTAAAATCTTCATTATAAAAAGCGGTGCCTGTCACCATTTATACATTGATGTATATCCATATTTTAACATTAAAAAAAGAAGGAGCTTACAGCTGCTGCTGCTGTGCTCCTTCTTTTAAGCTCTTAACAATGTTTCCGCAAGGATTTGGGCACCTACATCTAGTGCAGATTTATTAAAGGTCATTTTGGGGTGATGTAAGCCTGGTTGAAGATCTGCTCCTACCCCAATCATCGATGCTTTTAAGTTTGGATTTTTAATCGTATAAAAATGGAAATCATCACTGCCAGAAGTGATTACTGGCAATGCGAGCCCCTCATCACCGACAATAGTCCGAATAGCTTCCTCCGCAATGGCTTCAGCCTCTGCAGACACCTCTGCTCCAGGAGTAAAATCACTCCATTTCCATTCAATATCTACACCATATAGATTACTTAAACCTGTTAAGCCGGTATCGATTTTGTCTTTAAGCTTTTCCAGCACTTCATTTTTTTGAGCACGGACATCGATAGCAAATTCTGCTGAGCCTGGAATGATGTTTAAGCTTTCGCCTCCAGCGTTTATTTTAGTAAGTTTCGCAGAATAGACTTCAAATGGCGATAGGTAAATAGATTTAATGAATTGCTGGATCCCGAAAATCACATCGATTGCGTTTTTCCCTTGATGGGGTCTAGCCCCGTGAGCGTCCTCACCGAGGACTTTTCCTTCTAAGAAGATTGCCGCTCCGTGATGAATAGAAGCTGACACTTTACCCATGGGAAGCTCCTCTATCGGACGAAGATGAATTCCGAAAAGATGGCTCACGTTTTCAATCGCTCCGCGCTCAATCATGGCTAAGGATCCGTTCCCCTTTTCCTCAGCCGGTTGAAATATAAAGCGTATTTTCTTTGTGAGTGGTTTATCTTTCAAATATAGGAGCGCTCCAAGTACCATCGAAATAATGGCATCGTGACCACAGGAGTGGTTTCCCTGCCAAACTCCATCAACTTCCTGCCATAATGCATCGATTTCTGCTCGTACCGCAATCACTTCATCACCTTCGCCTATTTCTGCGATAACGCCAGTAACATCTGAAAAAGTACGGTAAGTAACACCTAAATCATCTAATATACTTGCGATAGACTGCGTAGTAGTAAACTCTTTCCAACTAACCTCCGGAATCGCATGAAAATGATCAAACCATGCCAAAATCTCCTTCTCAAAAACCTCCATCAACACAAAAGCCCCCTATCCCTCAAAAAAATTAATATACAAATAGTACATCATATGGTGGTGCCTGTCACCACAAAAAGACACTTTCCACCCCAGGTGGACAGTCAGTGCTGTTTTTATGCATTTACGAAAAATTTACCTTTTATTGTGATGTTAGGCAAAAGGTCGTATTTGACTTAGTTCAACTCGTGTTGGACAACTTTGTTTCCTTGTTGACTCTTTAAGGTGCACAAGAATAATTTCTATTCCATAAAATAATATTAAGAGTTGTAAGGGTAATTAAAATTACGAAAGAAAAGATGTGGTGTTGAAAATGAAGAATTATCAGGTCTTTGATTATTCTTTTCAAAATCTCCGCGAAAAAAGTATGTCATTTGAGCAGGTATTTGAACACATTGTAAAATTCATGAACTTAGCACCAAGCGGTAATTACCGCCTGATGGTTGGAACAGATTCGCAGGTTCATAAAAGTCAAACTGTATTTATTACTGGAATTGTCATTCAAAATAAAGGGAAAGGTGTTTGGGCTTGTATTAGGAAAATCGTAATCCCAAGAAAAATGACACAGCTTCATGAGCGGATTTCTTTTGAGTTATCCCTAACAGAGGACATTGTTTCATTATTTACAGAGGATAGAAAGAGTCGGTTAATCAATATTGTGCTTCCTTTTGTCTATCAAGGAGCCACTTTCATTATGGAAGGACATATTGACATCGGGGCTGGGAAACGTAATAAAACCAGCGAGTTTGTTAATGAAATGGTAGCCCGCATGGAATCTATGGGGGTTGAACCTAAAATTAAACCAAATGCCTTTGTTGCTTCAAGCTATGCCAATCGGTATACAAAATAGGGACCTGAGCCATGCTGCGTTCACCAAAATACGCGTCAGGGCTCAGGTCTTTATTTTTTTCTTCAAACTATACAAAGTCTTTACATTCTTTTAACACCCGGTTTAGAAAGAATTCGAATATTTCAGATAAGATAAAGGTAACACAATGAATTTGGAGGGATACGATGAAGATTACAGTTGCAGGTGCAGGAAATGTCGGGCTAATAACAGCCGTTTGTCTGGCCGATGCAGGTCATCAAGTAACCTGTATTGACACACAAAAAGAGAAAATAGAAATGCTCGAAAAGGGACATTCCCCATTCTTTGAACCTGGATTGGAACCTTTATTAGAAAAAACACTCTCCAACGGACAACTCCACTTTACGACTAATCCGAAGCTTGCCTATTCAGATGCTGAGATAGTTTTTATAGCCGTTGGAACACCTGCAAAAAAAGATGGTTCTGTGGACTTATCATATATTTATGCTGTGACCTACACCATTGCCGACAATATCGAAAATAACGTAATCGTCTGTACAAAAAGTACTGTCCCTGTTGGCACCAACAATGTAATCAAGCAGATTTTCCAACACAGTAAGCCTCGTCACCTTAAGGTTGATGTAGTGTCCAACCCTGAATTTCTCCGCGAAGGATCGGCCATTATGGATTACTATTTAGGAGATCGTATCATAATTGGCACTGATAATCCTGATGCAGCTTTGAAAATAGAACAGCTCTATCAGCCGTTAAAAATTCCAATCATTATAACGGATATTCGAAGTGCAGAAATGATTAAATATGCATCCAATGCGTTTCTTGCTACGAAAATAAGTTTTATCAATGAAATTGCCATCCTCTGTGAAAAGGTTGGCGCTAACATTGATGAGGTCGCATTCGGAATTGGCAAGGATAAACGAATTGGGCAGTCCTTTCTCCATGCAGGGATTGGCTATGGCGGTTCATGTTTTCCGAAAGACACAATAGCTTTGGTTCAGCTTGCAGGCAATGTTAAACATCCCTTTGAATTGCTAGAGTCCGTGATTAGGGTAAATCAACACCAGCACTCCCTTTTAGTTAAAAAGGCGAAGGAGACCATCGGTTCATTAAAAGGAAAAAAAGCGGCATTACTTGGACTCGCTTTTAAACCAGAAACCGATGATATTCGTGAAGCTGCTTCCATAACAATTATTAAGGAATTACTTGAAGAAGGGGCAATCGTCACAGCATATGATCCGATTGCCATTCCAAATACACATAAACTGTTAGGAAATTCCATTGAATACACTACGGACATTCGCCAAGCGCTAAAGGACGCAGACTTTGCAGTTATCGCAACAGAGTGGGAACAAATTAAGCATCTACCATTGGAAACGTATACTACCTGCATGAAGGAAGCCGTCGTCCTAGATGGACGAAATTGCTATTCCCTTAAAGAAATTCAGCAGCATCCGATAAACTATGTATCGATTGGAAGACCCGCCAGTTTAAATCTTAAGACTGCTCAACGCCTTTAAAAAGAAGGAGACACCATCATGATGAGATTAATCCAATCCTTTTATCACCTTGAATGCAAAGTATTTCAAGAGATTAATAGCCATTTTGATAAAAAGTTTATGAATCTCTTTTTTCGTACTATTACTCATATCGGTGGAGCCATAAATATAAGTGTAACGGCTCTATTACTCATGATTTTGTCTTCAAATCAAACAAGACTGGCTGCCATTTCAAGTGCTGCTGCCTTAGGTCTAAGTCATATACCCGTTCAGCTGGTAAAGAAGCTTTTTCCGCGAAAAAGGCCTTATCTGCTATTTAAAGCAACTAAAATTTTACCTAATCCATTGCAAGATCATTCTTTTCCATCAGGCCATACCACAGCCGTTTTCTCAGTCATAGTTCCATTTATCATTCTTAAACCCTTCCTGGCAATTATTCTATTACCTATAGGATTATGTGTAGGAATATCGAGAATCTATTTAGGGCTTCATTATCCTTCTGACGTCATCGCAGGAGGAATACTCGGCGCGTGGTTCGGCAGTCTCTGTTTTTATTTGATATCTTAAAAATGATTCAGAATCAGATTCAGGAGGGGTTTATATGAAAATTGCTATTTTCACCGATACCTTTTATCCGGATGTAAATGGGGTGGCTCAAACTCTAAAAAGATTTACAGATTATCTTGATAAACAATGTATTTCCTATAAAGTTTTTGCTCCTCATTCTGTATCGAATGACTATGTTTCAAATCATATTCACAGGTTTAAAAGTCTATCATTTTTCCTTTACCCTGAATGCCGATTTGCTATCCCAAATTTACTACAAATCAAGTCAGAAATAGAGCAATTCTCTCCAGATTTGATTCATGTCGCAACACCGTTTACCGTTGGCCTTTCTGGTGTTTATTATGCAAAAAAGTATAATATTCCAATGGTCGGTTCCTATCATACCGATTTCAATGACTATTTACATTATTATGACCTGCAATTCCTGTCTAAACCGATATGGAAATACATGAAATGGTTTCATCGTCCATTTCAAAAACTCTTCGTTCCTTCAATTGACACATTTGAAAAACTGAACAGCCGCGGTTTTTCTAATCTGGAGATTTGGCCAAGAGGAGTAGATTGCCAGCTTTATCATCCAAATTATGAGAAAACAATCGTAAGCAGTCGATATGGAATTTCTAATAAGTTTATCCTTACCTACGTCGGCAGGCTGGCACCCGAAAAGGATCTAAAAACGCTCATGACAATTACTGACTCGTTACCGCCTGAAATAAATAAACATATTCATTGGTTAATTGCTGGAGATGGCCCTTTGCTTGATGAGCTCAAAAGGGACGCTAAGCCAAATATGACCTTTACAGGCTATTTGAAAGGGGCAGGTTTAGCTGAAGTTTATTCTGCTACAGACATATTTGTTTTTCCATCGCCAACTGAAACCTTTGGAAATGTAGTGCTTGAAGCTCTAGCAAGCGGAACACCGGTTATAGGGGCAAACTCTGGCGGTGTAAAAAATATTATTTCTACTGGCAATACCGGATATTTGTGCGAGCCAGGAAATGCAGACGATTTCGCCCAACGTATTGTTCAGTTGTTAAATAATGACCCAAAACGGGAACAGATGGCGTTAAATGCTAGGAAGTATGCCCTTACACAAAAGTGGGATCAGATATTCGAACATTTACTTGATCAATATTTTACTGTTATCGAAGAACCTACAAAAAAAGTTTATGCTTAAAAAAATATGACCAGAGCCCTTGTGTGTTTACTTCTAATACACAGGGGCTCTGGTCTCTTCTTATACTAAGGAAGTTCTGGTTTTGTAAAAACTGGCGACTAACCTCGTTATTTCCGGAAAGTCGAGACCATTATAAAATTGGTTTTAATAAAAAAGAGCACTCGAATGTGAAGAAATAAGCAAACCTTAAAAGAGAATTACAAATAACTGTCCGCCTGGGGTGGACACTGTCCACGGGCGGTGCCTGTCACCACAGAAAGACAGTGTCCACGAGCGGTGACAGGCACCGCATCAGACACCACATCATCACCTCATTATCGCAGGATATCAAAGATGATTTTCGCATGGTCGGTGTTGTCGATTTGTCCTTTGAAGCGCGCGCTTCCTGGACCATAGGCATAGACGTTTACGTCTTCGCCTGTGTGTCCATCCGTTGTCCAGCCTGTGAAGGAACGGCGGTTAATGATTTCTTCGATGGCCGTGTCAATGTTTTTTGCCTTTTTTGTTCTTGCCGCTATTTCTACTGATTTAATTTCATCTTGTGTTAAAGAAAGGTCGATGTATTTTGTTAAGGTTTCTTTGACATCTGCCCCCTTAACGATTTCCATTGCCATATAATCAGGTGAACGTTTTACTGCTTTGATTACAGAGCTAAACCAATTATATTGTCCTCCAGCCCCTATTGTGAATCCACCTGTTGAATGATCAGCCGTTGCGATCACTAATGTATGGCCGTCCTTTTTTGCAAAGTCAATGGCCACTTTAAACGCCTTCTCAAAGTCTTCCATCTCACTCATAGCACCGACAATATCGTTGTCATGTGCTTCCCAATCAATTTGACTTCCCTCCACCATTAGAAAGAACCCTTTATCATTCATATTTAAACGCTCTATTGCAGAAGTGGTCATGTCTGCCAAGGAAGGAACGTTCTTTGTACGATCAATCATTTTCGGCAGACCATCTTTCGCAAATAGCCCTAATACCTGGGGATCTCGGTCATTTTTCAACTCTTCAAGGTTGGTTACATAGCTGAATCCGTCTTTAACAAACTCTTCCACTAAGTTCCTATCTTTGCGGATAAACCAGTCTGACCCTCCGCCAAGCATTACATCAATTTTATGCTCGCCGCTTACTAAATCCTGATAATACTCATCAGCAATCGCAGCCATGCTTTCCCGCTGGGTAACATGGGCACCAAACGCCGCAGGTGTACCATGTGTAATTGGTGCTGTTGCAACAAGCCCAGTTCCTTTCCCTTTATCCTTCGCTGTTTCGAGGACTGATTTCAATTTAGAGTGGTCTTTGTCAACGCCAATTGCCCCATTATAGGTTTTCACACCCGTTGCCATGGCTGTGGCTGCAGCCGCAGAATCCGTGACGTTATATTTCGGATCGTTCGGAAATGTGGTCTGCTGCCCAACAAGGTATGGTCCAAATTCTGTTGGTTCAAGTTCAATAGTCGCTGGATCATTTTTATAGTAGCGATAGCCTGATGTGAAGGAAACACCCATACCATCACCTATTAGAAAAATAATATTTCTAATAACTCCGCTTTTAGCGTTTGCTTCATTTCTACTCGTAAAGGTTGTTCCTATTAATAAAAAACCGATAACAACTGGAAAAATCCACTTACCATGCCGTTTCATGAACAAAGTGACCCCCTCAATTTTTCTGAATCAAATGTATTTATTATGAATATAAGAAGGTGAAATTATCCATTCCTACCACATCCAAAAAGTCTACAAGGGAATGAATATGGCATAGAGACGATTAAAAAAATCATCCATGCTATTTATAAAGAGAAATATTATTTGGTCAATGGGATTGATGAACAGGTACTTAAAGACAGTCTTCAAAAAATGGAACGAAATTAACTATAAACAAAGCCTGGTCCATAGCGGAACAGGCTTGTTCAGTTTTTTTCCATAATTAAAAATCCCTCTAAAGAAACCAAATAAAAGTCCCTATGGAAAAAAACATCCCTAGGAACTTTAATTTAGTACTTCTTTATCCGGCAGTTTTTACAGACCTTAACCGTTTGGGTGGTTTCTGTCTTATATGGATATAACAACTTTATTCTTGTTCTACTACATAATGGACATGTCCCGCGGCCTCTTGATGGCAGGTAGTTTACCGTTTTCCCTCTGTTCCTCTTTGCCAATTCAACCCATCCCTATCCATATTAATCTTGTCTCTATATCTAATGATGGACTGGCATGAAGATTGTTAGGCATTTAATTGTTTTTGAAACAAATTCGATAAATGGTCGCAGCCAATTCGAAGAATACAATAATAAACTAAACGAGCTCGCTGAAAAAAATAATGTGGAATTAAAAAACATACCATAAAAAGGCTGACGCCAAAGGTCATTCCAAATGCCCCCTCGGTGTCAGCCTTCTCTTTCAATTACAACTCTAAAAATTTCCCCCAGATTTCAACAACTTATAATGCGGCTTTGATTTCTTCAGCCATCATTTTTACAGATTGTAATCCGCCGCCGCTTAAGTACCAAGCGTCTGGATCAAGATAGATAATTTTATTATCTTTAAAAGCTGTAGTCTTTTTAACAAGTTCATTTTCGATTACTTTTTCTGCACCCGCTTCGCCGCCTACCGCTTTGTTACGATCGATGACGAACAATACGTCTGGATTTGTTTCCATGATGTATTCCATGGTAATACTTTGGCCATGCGTTGATACTTCAATTTTCTCATCCGCTGCTCCGAAACCAAACACATCATGAATCACGCCAAAACGAGAGCTTGGCCCATATGCACTCACTTTTCCTTCATTTGCTAAGACGATTAACGCTTTTTTATCAAGTGCAGAAGCTTTTTTATTTAACTCCGCCACGCTTGCCTTGATCTCATCTACAGCACTTGCTACTTCAGCTTTCTTATCAAAAATTTCACCGACAAGGTTCATATTTTTTTCAAAGGATCCCATGTACTTGGTGTAATCTAATTCCACATACACAGTTGGAGCAATTTCTGCGAATTGCTCATATAATTCAGCTTGGCGAGTCGAAATAAAAATAACATCTGGCTGCATAGCATGAATCGCTTCAAAATCTGGCTCTTTCAAGCTGCCGACATTTGTATACTTTTTATCAGCATATTTTTCTAAATAGGCTGGTACAGTTGTTTGTGGAACACCTGTTACTTCCACACCTAATTCATCTAATGTATCTAGAATTCCAAAATCAAATACAACCACTTTTTCTGGATTTTTATCGATTACTGCCTCTCCATACTTGTGTTCAATCGTCAATTTCTCTTCTGCTGCTGTTTTTGAACCCGTTGATTCTGGCTTACTTTCTTCCTTTGCCACGCCACAAGCTGCTAACATTAAAATCATTGCAACCATAACAACTAAAAAACTCCACTTTTTCATACACGTATCTCTCCCTTTATTATGAACTAAAATATACACAAATTCGGCAGCCACCCATTTGCTGAATGGGAATATCCATATCGTAAATCTCTTTTAATGCAGCTGATTGGATAATCTCATCGGTACGTCCATCTTTCACGACCTTGCCGTCCTTCATCGCGACAATTCGGTCGGAATAAACGGACGCAAAGTTAATATCATGGAGCACGATGACCACCGTTTTTCCAAGCTCATCCACAAGACGGCGCAGAATTTTCATTATTTGAACAGAATGCTTCATATCTAAATTGTTCAATGGTTCATCAAGCAAAATGTATTCGGTATCCTGTGCAATGACCATCGCGATAAAGGCACGCTGTCTTTGACCACCAGATAATTCATCTAAAAAGCGATCCTGCATATCGGTCAGGTGCATATATTCAAGTGATTGGTTGACAATCCGCTCATCTTCCTCGGTCAGCCTGCCCTTTGAATAGGGAAACCTTCCAAAGGAAACAAGTTCGCGAATCGAAAGACGAACATTCATGTAGTTAGACTGTTTTAAAATCGACACCTTTTTAGCAAAGTCATTAGACTTCATCTTTTTCACATCAGATTTGTCAATCAGCACTTCACCAGTATCTGAATCAAGCAGTCGGCTTACCATGGAAAGCAAGGTTGATTTACCTGCACCATTTGGTCCGATAAAACTTGTTATTTTCCGAGGCTGGATATCAACGGTTACATCCTCAACCACGGACTTTTTCCCATAATACTTTGACAAAGCCCTTACACTTATCATGCAGCTTTCCTCTCCTTTAGCAGTAAGTAGATGAAGTACACTCCACCAATAAAGTTAATAATGACACTTAATGTTGTTGAAAAAGTAAAGACCCGTTCGACTACCCATTGCCCGCCAACAAGTGCGATGATACTCATGAAGATGGCGCCTGTTATCAGTGTAGTATGTTTATATGTTTTGAAAAATTGATAGGATAAATTGGCAACAATTAAGCCAAAAAAGGTAATCGGTCCTACTAAAGCAGTCGAAATGGATATAAAGACTGCCACAATCACAAGCATTTTTTTTACGATCGAATCATACGGAACCCCTAAATTAATCGCTGTATCACGACCTAAGGACAAGACATCCAAATACGGTAAAAAACGCCATGCATAAATCATCACAAGTGCCACGATGATAATCGCCAGCCAGACTAAGTCTGAATTGATATTATTGAAGCTCGCAAACATTTTGTCTTGAACAATCTGAAATTCATTCGGGTCAATCAATACTTGGAAAAACGTTGAAATACTTGAGAAAAATGTTCCAACAATGATTCCGACAAGTAGTAAAAAGTAGATAGGCTGATTGCCCTTTTTAAATAAAAACTGGTATAAAAGAAGGGCAAATATGATCATGACCACAACGGACAGTATAAAATTCACCTGTTTATTGACCATAATCATGTGGCCGGAACCTAAAAAGAAGATAATCAATGTCTGCATGAGCAGATAAAGTGAATCCAACCCCATAATGCTTGGCGTTAAAATTTTATTATGAGTAATGGTCTGAAAAACAACGGTCGCGTAGGCAATCGTCACACCAGTTAACACCATCGCTAACACTTTAATCGTTCTTTTTGGAAGTGCATACCCAAAGCTTCCGTTTAATTCATGAAATAAATAGATGGCACAAACACCCGCAGCGATCAATGCGAGGATAACCAATTTCACTGAGTTACGCATAAGCTTTCCTCCGGAACAATAAGTATAAGAAAATTCCGCTTCCGATTACGCCAACCATGAGACTGATCGAAATCTCATAGGGATAAATGAGCACACGGCCCAAAATGTCACAAATCAGAAGAAAGATGGCTCCAAGAAGGGCCGTATGCGGCAATGTTTTTTGCAAATGATCACCTTTAAAAATCGATATAATATTAGGAATAATCAACCCTAGAAACGGGATAATCCCAACGGTTAGGACTACAGTGGTCGTTACCAAAGCTACCAGGATAAGACCAATATTGACAACACGTCGATAAGCAAGCCCGAGGTTTTTTGAAAAATCCTCGCCCATACCAGCTACCGTAAAACGGTTCGCGTAAAAGTAGGCTATGATTAAGATGGGAAGGCTAATGTAAAGAAGTTCATATCTCCCCTTCATAATCATCGAAAAATCACCCTGAAGCCAAGCAGACATATTTTGGATGACGTCGGCTCGGTATGCGAAAAAAGTCGTCACCGAGGATAAAATATTACCGAACATCAAACCAACCAGCGGAATGAAAATGGCGTCCTTAAACTTAATTCGGTCAAGAATTTTCATAAATACAAATGTACCAGCAAGCGCGAAAGCAAAGGCAACTGCCATTTTTTCAAGCATGGTGGCATTTGCAAACAAAAGCATCGAGACAAGGATACCTAGCCGAGTTGCATCCAGCGTTCCAGCAGTGGTCGGTGATACAAATTTGTTCCTGCTAAGCTGCTGCATAATCAACCCCGCAATACTCATCCCTGCTCCTGCTAGTAAAATAGCAACCAATCTTGGAAGTCTGCTAATAAGGAAAATTTGTGTTTCCTCTGATTGAACATCCAGCAAGTCCATTGGTGATATACTACTCACTCCAACAAACAAAGAGCCGGCAGATAAAACTATTAATGCTAGTAGTAAATATCTTTTCTTCATCACTGTCCCCAACATTTCAATTTTTCTATTATTCTTTATGTAAATGATAATCATTATCACAACAGACCAAAAAAATATCACTTAAAAGTAAAAGGAAATCTCATTGATCATGATTATCTTTTTTAACAAAAATATCATTGAGAATCGTTTTCACTCAAAATCAAAAATAAATGACACTGAAAATCATTATCAACGTCTATACACCTGATTATAAACAGTGCTAAAATTCAAGTCAACAGTTAATTGAGAATTATTTTCACTAATAACCGACGATTTTGTGACATAAAGATGGTGTTAACCTGGTAAATAATTTTTTGTCCCTTGTTGAAAGCCAGCTATCCAACAATTTCCTGAACTTCCCCGCGGCTGAAAACAACGTTTATTTCAACGCCCCCTTTTATCGTGACCAAAATAGATCAGCCAATTTTGAAAAATTTGTAGCCAGCTGGACCCAATTTGACAGCCAGGCTATTTCTATTAAGTAAAATGATGTGCACCACCTTTAAAGCAGATAAAATAGAAGATTATGAAGCTGTATTTGCTGAGCTTGAAAAGCTCTCTACTTTATAAAAGAAAAACATCTCTCAAAGGTTCGAGAGATGTTTTTTTAATGAACAAGCTTTAAACCAACCACTGAAAAAATAATCCCCAGTATACAGGCAATCCTAACCCAGCTCTTTGATTCCTTAAAGAATACCATCCCGACAACTGCCGCTCCAACGGTTCCAATCCCTGTCCAAACCGCATAGGCAGTTGAGAGCGGAATCGTTTCCATTGCCCGAACGAGCAACAGAAAGCTCATAATAAAGCCACCAATTAAAATTAAATTATTTACTACATTATTTTTTTCTGCGGTTCTTTTAATGCCAATAACTCCTACGACTTCAAAAAATCCACCAAATACAAGCAACAGCCAATCCATTAACTCTCACCATCCTTATTTGTTAATTTCAGGCCAATGATGCATGCCAATAGTAATAAAATAAGAGCAATCCTTACCAAACTGACAGATCCATTTTCAAAAATAACTTCAACAATAACGGTTCCTATCGTACCAATTCCCGCAAATACTGCGTAAACTGTTCCAACTGGAATCATTTTAGTTGCCCTAATAATTAAATCAAAACTTAGTAAAATGGCTACTAGAACAACGATTCTAGGGACTTCTTCATATTTAAATCCACTTGCCCAGACGATTTCAAAAAATCCTGAAAGTATAACGTACAGCCACGCACGTGATTCACTCGTCGCTTTTGATTTAGGTATTACTTTTGATTCATTCATCATACAAAATAATCCCTCTCTTTCTTTACCTTTTTCCATCTTACAAAACATTTGCATATACTTCCATTTGAACGTATCATGCTTATTGAAAACCTTTCTAATTTCTACGATCGGAGTACATATAGTGAACAATAATCAAGATGGTCTCAAACCTTTTGTCACCCTGATATTATCAACTAAAATTCCTAAGCTTGCATTAAGTATTGGATTAGCAGCAAGTTTAATTACAACACTCGCTGGTCTCCTAGTTCCAGTGCTAACGAAAAACTTAGTGGATGGATTCTCAGTGTCCTCCTTAAGCGTCCCCCTTATCATTGGCATTGGGGTGGCCTTTATTTTTCAAGCGATCATTAGCGGTGTTTCTATTTATCTGCTAAGTTTTGTTGGTCAAAAAATTGTCGCTCGGCTTCGGGAACGCATGTGGGTAAAATTGCTCCGTTTGCCAGTAAGCTATTTTGATAAACAATCAAGTGGCGAAACAGTCAGTCGAATCGTTAATGATACTAGTGTGGTCCGCGATTTAATCTCAAACCACTTTCCGCAATTCATTTCGGGGATTATTTCCATCATTGGTGCCGTGATCATTCTCCTGATCATGGATTGGAAAATGACTTTATTAATGTTAATATCTGTTCCACTTACCTTAATTATTATGATGCCGCTTGGAAGAAAGATGGCGAAAATCTCGCGTGGCTTACAAGATGAGACTGCCACTTTTACTGGGCACATCCAACAAACACTTAGTGAAATTCGCTTAATGAAGGCATCCACAGCTGAACAGTATGAAGAAACCAAAGGGTTAGCAGGTATCAGCAAATTGCTAGGCTTCGGATTAAAAGAGGCACGAATAACGGCTTTAATTGCTCCAACCATGTACCTGGTCGTCATGATTGTGATTGTGATGATTATCGGTTACGGTGGAATGCGCGTCGCTAACGGAACGATGTCCACTGGTTCACTTGTTGCCTTTTTGCTTTACCTTTTCCAAATTATTTTTCCAATCACTTCCTTTGCGATGTTTTTTACTCAGCTACAAAAGGCAAAAGGTGCAACCGAGAGGATTATTGATATTTTAGAACTACCTCTGGAAGAGGGTCAGGAAGGGCTGGAAGTGGATATTACCAACAAACCGATTTATGTACAGAACGTTTCCTTTGCCTATAGTGAGGATGAACCTGTCCTTGAAAATGTCTCATTTGAAGCACAGCCTGGTGAAATGATTGCTTTTGCCGGTCCTAGCGGTGGCGGGAAAACAACAATGTTCGGATTACTTGAACGCTTTTACGAGCCCACCACAGGCCAAATTATCGTTGGTGATACTCCAATTACTGATTTATCCATTCAAACGTGGCGTAATCAAATTGGTTATGTTTCACAGGAAAGTGCGATGATGGCGGGGACGATTCGTGAAAATTTATGCTATGGTTTACCAAATAGAGAAGCAATTTCCGACGAACGTCTTTGGAAAGTAGCGGAAATGGCCTATGCAGATGAATTTATTCGTTCCTTTTCGGATGGATTGGATACCGAGGTCGGTGAGCGCGGGGTAAAACTTTCTGGCGGGCAAAGACAGCGGATTGCGATTGCACGGGCTTTTTTACGGGATCCAAAAATTTTAATGATGGATGAAGCAACCGCGAGCTTGGATAGCCAATCAGAAGGGATTGTCCAGCAAGCATTGTCCCGATTAATGGAAGGCAGAACAACCTTTGTGATCGCCCACCGCTTATCTACCATTGTCGATGCAGACAGAATCATTTTTATCGAAAAAGGGAAAGTCACTGGAATCGGAACCCATCACGAATTAACGCACTCACATGACCTATACCGTGAATTCGCAGAGCAGCAATTAACGAGCGGTGAGTAAGAAAATCATAAGAAAGATGCAGGAAGCTCAGCTTCCTGCATCTTTTCCTCTTCTAAGACTGTGGCTGCTTTTCTCCAATTGAAACATTTGATCCATCCTCTTTTACTTTGAAAAGCGGAACTACCAGTAAGGATCCGATCAGAAATAATATACCGGAAACCGTATAGACACCAGATAATGTCAACGGGATTTTCAAAATGCCTGCAACCGACATCCCAATCACCATCATCCCCATAAACAAAGGACTTAGTACTCCATTCACACGACCAATGAAGGCTTCATCTGAATATTTAAGTATGATCGTGTTAATCCCAATATGAATACATGGGAAGAAGATCCCGTTCAATACTTGTAATACCAGCGTGACAACAAAGCTTGTCGACCAGCCGATCCCAACTGTAAACAACATGCTTGCAAAAATCCCAATGGCAAGAAGCTTTTGAGGTGAGATTTTTTTCGAGAATGCCATCACAATACCACCGCCAGCTAACATACCTATCCCATTTGCCATTAATAACCACTGCAGAGATTCCTTTGGCATTCCAAGATTTTCAATTGCGATGAAAATCATTAATGGTGAAATCAATCCAACAGCTAAACCACAAACAGCAAAAATACCACCCATTGATTTCAGGACTTTCTTTGACATCACATAGCGGAAACCATCTGCCAGTTCTTTCTTAAAATTATTTTCAACTTCTGTTTTTTCCTTTTCCAAATCACGCGGAAGAAACATGAGCACGAGTCCTGAAAGTAAAAACATGGCACCCATGACGCCAATAGAAACATATATACCAAACCTTTGATAGACAAGGGTTCCAATAACAGGGCCAATAACCATAAAGATGGCCATCAACGATTGGAACAAGGCCATAACAGATTGTAATTGTTCGCCTGGTACATGCTGCTTTAATAGTTTCATGGCAGAAGGCATCGAAAACTGTGAAAGGATAGCTGACACCAATGTTGCCAAGAATATTGCCTGCCATGATCCAAAAAGTAGTGCTAACAACACAAATCCAATCGATACGGCAGACAACAGATCACACCAAACCATCGTCAGTTTAGGCTTCCATCGATCCGCGAAGGTACCTCCAATAAATGAAAAGATAAATATAGGTGTAAACTCCACGACAGATATCAATGAAACATATAGTGGATTGTTATTGGTAATATCCGTAACGTACAATAAAATGGCAAAGTTTCTTATCCAAATCCCTAGCTGAAGTAAAAAGTTTGAGCTCATAATTGCCAAGACAATTCGATTTGCAAATATATTTCCTGTAGGAATGGCGGACGTACCTTCGTTACTAGCCTGCATTGTATTCCTCCCTTAAACATTTATATAGTTATTTTTGCCAAAATTCTGCATAATCATATCATACTGGAAAATTTATTTCAGCAACCCATGGTCAATTTTTAGAAAATTTACAATCAATTTACCATTTTTAGTTGATAGAGTTGTAGAAGATTGATAAGTTAATGAGAGAAGAGTTTTTAGAGGTGTTGTTATATGAAAAATTACTTGGATACTGTATTTCTCCACCCAGTTATATTTATTTTGCTGGTTTTGTTTATTAAAATTTATGCTTTTCAGATTGTGGTTTTTGAAAACACATCGTTTTTTCATGTCTTGTTTGTTGAGTTTCCGATGTGGGCACTGATTTTAACATTGCTGATGATGTTCTTTAAAAAAAGGACTTGGGCAGCGATTTGGTTTTATAACTTTATCCTATCCGTTCTTTTCATTGTCGTCGTCTATTACACACGATACTTTTCAACGGTGCCATCTTATTATGATGTAAAACAAATCTATCAATCTAATTCTGTGGGTGGCACGGTAGCGTTGCTCGGAAGTCCCTATGATTTTTTATTTTTCGTAGATGTCGTAATCGTTCTTCCGCTTATCTGGTTTTTTAAAAAGAATTCAACATCATTTGCCTCTGCAAAAAGGTTAGCACTTGGCTTTGGTTGCCTTGGACTAGTGATGTCAGCTATTGCTTTTCGTTATCCGTTAATTGATGTATCCTACTTTGCCAAAAAGCATGGATATATCCAATCACAGTTTGTTCAAGCATACGAAAACAGCCTAGGAACAGCTTTAGCCAGCCAGGAACATATGTCTGAAAAAGAGCTTGAAACGCTAAAAGGCAATACCTATGTCCCTGCAAGAGAGCACGAAACCTTCGGGGTCGCAAGTAATCGTCATGTTTTTATCATCCAAGTCGAATCATTACAGGAATTCACAATCAATCAAAGTATTAATGGCCAAGAAATCACGCCAAATTTAAATGCGCTTTTAAAGGATAGTGCCTATTTCGATAATGTCTACCAACAAATTGGGGCAGGCAATACTTCGGACGCGGAATGGCTTATGCATACATCCCTTTATCCGGAGGGCATGGATCCAACCGTTAATACGATTAAAGGAAATGAAATTCCTTCTCTTGTGCGGACATTAAAAAGGAATGGCTACGGTACTGCGACCTATCATGCTGATGATATTACCTATTGGAGCCGTGATAAATTATATCCAGCGCTAGGATTTGACTTTATTTTTACTAGTAACGAAATACCAAATGAGAAAGAAATTGGCTTTGGCCCAGCAGATGAAGTGCTATTTGACTTTGTTGAGGAACAACTTCCAAAGCAGTTGAAATCACATGATAGAATGTATTCCAATATCATTACGCTCACAAGTCACACACCGTTTGATATGCCCGAGGAATATGAGATTCTCGACTTACCTGAAAACTACAAAGATACCTACGTCGGCAACTATTTTCAATCAGTTCGCTATACGGATGAACAAATCGGTTTATTTATAGAGCAATTAAAGAAGCTTGGGATTTATGATGAGTCAATCATTCTCATTTATGGAGATCACTCTGGGCTGCACGGTGCTCCCGTTACTGAAAATGATAAAGTCCTGTTAAAAGAAGTATTAGGCCACGACTATACAATGCATGACCGCTTTGTGGTACCGGTTATCTTTACGGTCCCTGAACTGTTTACGGGTGAAACATTCTCTCACCTTGGCGGGCAAATTGACTTAATGCCCACTCTATTAAACTTGCTGGGCATTGAGCATGACACACAAATGATCGGGCATAATCTCTTTCACTACAGTGAGAACCTTCTCGGAATGAGGTATTACCTTCCAGGTGGGTCGTTTATAAGTGATAAAACATTTTACATGGCACCAAGCGCAAAGCTCCCAGCATCAATTTACGATCGAAAAACGATGAAAAAAACAAAGAATACCAACCGCCTGCAAAAAGGTATCGATAATACACTCCTACTTATGGAGTACTCGGATTATATTCGAAAAGAACAAACAGAGGAATAGCAAAAAGAAGGCCTAATCGTTTTCCGATTAGGCCTTCTTTATTTGGGGAACGAATTCATAGGGACCACAAATCCTTGCTAAATCGGAAAGGCAGGCACTCATAAGGGCTATTAGTGACCATTATTCTATTATTATCTGAAAAGCGGGTACTTATAAGGGCTATTAGTGACCGGTATTCTATTATTATCTGAAAAGCGGGCACTTATAAGGGTTATTAGTGACCGGTATTCTATTATTATCTGAAAAGCGGGCACTTATAAGGGCTATTAGTGACCGGTATTCTATTATTATCGGAAAAGCGGGCACTTATAAGCGGTAGGAGTGCCTTATTTCTTAGCGTATTCATTTTCAATTTTAATTCGTTTCCTCATTGGCGGTAATTCCAAGTAAGTGAGCCCTCTCCATATCCATTCCAGCGGTCCAAATTGGAAATATCGAAGCCAGATAACACTAAATACAAGCTGAATTACATAAATAGATATACAAACGGCAAGAGATTGAAGATATGAGATAGACCCAAACAAGTTAAACGCGTAGCCTGCTAGATAGATAAAAACAGTCTGAAAAATATAATTGGTTAATGCCATCCGTCCATAGCTTTTCAAAGGAGATAACAGCTTTTGGACAAAAGGGAATTGTAAAAGAAGAATTAGCAACCCAACATATAAAGCCGAAACAGCAGGTCCAATCGTAATTCCGATACTTAAAAACTGGTAAGTCTGTTCATCTACTCCTCCCTCAAAAAATCCAAACGGCTGGGCTGGTATGTGTTGAAATTGATTAATAATACCCACCAGACTCAGTAAAAACATAATTCCAGTAAAAATAGCTGCTTTTTTCAGCTTTCCTGATAACCCCTCAAATAGTCGATATTGACCGGCTGTAATCCCCAGCAGCATTAACGGTACCACCATAAACAGTTTAAATGCCATGATACTCAACCCAACAAGGAGGAGTAACCCAATACCAAGATTAATTTCTTTCTTTACCTTGTAAAATGGGAGTAACAGGAGCCCCGTAACCGCATAAACCGTTAAGGCTTCACCTGGATGAAACGTAACATGAAACCATCCTAGGATAAATAACACTGCGATTCTTCGCAAAAACAAACCATAGCCATTTTTCCCTTTCGCATTTGCTCTTGAGATAAATAAATAAAATCCTACACCGAACAAGAAGGAGAAAAGCGTATAAAATCTGCCTTCGACAAATAGAAACAGAAATCTTTGATAAGCTGCATCCACAGATCCTAGATCGGGAAGTTTAACAGCCAACAACGACAGGATATTGACTAGAATGATACCCAGCAGCGCAAACCCACGTAAATAATCAAGAATGTCGATTCGATTAGTACTTTCAGTCAGCTTCATCAACCACACCCCGATTAGATTGGTATGAACATATGGATAAGGAACATTAGAAAAAAAGCAAATGCCGTAAACAAATGGAATTTACGCCGGAATCCAGATGACTTTTTATGACCTAATCCCCTCACCTCAAATTTTATCTAATTTTCCAACCATATGCGAATGATATATGACCTGCGTCAAAGTTTCTATCAACCATTCTCGTTATAATATGAGTATGAACACTTAAAGCACTTAAAGAAATCTAGAATAAACAAGAGCTTGACACCCACAAAGTGTCAAGCTCCTGTTTACTAAAGGCTTTCATGCAATAGTGATAATACCTTCCTTAATTCGGTGACAGGCACCTGCCCTGGAGCTGAAGTTCTCTTGGCAGCACCAAATGTTAACGCAGATCCAAATAGTTCACCTGCTAAACGACTAATGACGCCCTTCCCTGCCATCGACATGGTGATAATGGGTCTGTCCGCGTATTGCTCGTTCATGGTATTGGTCGCATCTAAAAGCGTCAATACATCTGATGTGCTTTTTGGCATGACCGCAATTTTTGGAAGGTCTCCACCTAAAGCTTGCGCCTTACGTAGGCGGGAAATGATTTCATCCTTGTCTGGTGTCTTTTCGAATTCATGATTCGAAATAATCACGTACACATTGTTACGATGTGCAGTGGAAATGAGCGTTTTAATCTCTTCCTCATCATTAAACAACTCCACATCGACGATATCAACCTGACCACTTTCAGCGATTACCTTATTTAATTCAAAGTAGTATGACGTGCTGACTTCCTTTTCTCCACCTTCTCTTGCACTACGGAAGGTAAAAACGAGGGGTGTATCGACTAAGATAGAACGAATGGCAGCCAGTACATCTTTCACTCTTTCCAAATCTTCTACCTGCTCAAAAAAGTCCACACGCCACTCCACAACATCTAAGTCTACTGTTTGTAGAAATTCCGCTTCTTCTATTAATTGGGCGATTGTTTCTCCAACCATCGGAACACATATTTTTGGTGCACCCTCTCCGATTGCTTTCCCTCTAACCGTAACCGTTTTTTTCATTTTCTCCACTCCACTCGGCCTTTACTTAGATTCATCGAGTTCCCATGATAATTTTAGCGTTTCTACAATGTTATCAGCTAATTCCTCTAAATCTTGATCATTGATTTCAATTTTTGAGTGAAAGTGATTTTGGTAAATTTCTTTTCTTTTATAAAATAACTCTTCTATTTCGTCTATCGTTTTCCCTTGCAGTACGGGACGGCTGTCAATAATCGAAAGTAGTCTATTCTTCCAAGCATCCCAGGTAATATCCAAATAAAATACAATACAAGATGTGAGGCATACTTTTCGGATTTCCTCCTGAAGGAAGGCCCCTCCTCCAACAGAAATGATCTTTAACTTATAGTGACACAGGTTCTGAATGAATTCTTTTTCTTTTTCTCTAAAGGCCTGCTCACCAATTTCTGCAAATATATTTGGAATTGACATCTTGTACTCTTTTTCGATTTCTTCATCAATATCGATAAAATCACGATAAAGCTTTTTGGCTACTAATTCTCCAATCGTCGTTTTTCCAGCACCCATAAAACCGATAAAGACAATATTCTTTTCTCTTAATGCAGTATTTGACAACGAATCCATCTCCCACAGACAAATAATATTGATACCATTATAAGCCTTCTTATGTATAAAACCATATGGTTATTTCAAACTTTTTTTGGAAATATAAGTTTATTCGAGTTCATAGAAGTTAGGGGATTGTTGGGGATGCATTTTAAAAAATTACTTTATTATTTAGTTAAACTCAGAAACAGGATTTTTTTTCCTGTAGCTATCTTATATCTCTTATTTGCTGCATACATCGCATTATATTTAGAGCCGCAAACATTTAAAACCTATCTTACTGCGATATACTGGGTGCTGACAACACTTGCTACGGTTGGCTTTGGTGACTATACTCCCGTCACTCAGGCAGGGCAGGCATTTACTATTGTCCTTTATATTACCGGGATCGGATTGGTCAGTGTTTTTATTGGTAAGGTCATCAAATCGGTCTATTTGCTCGATAAACTTAAAGTTGGTGGAAAAATGAAATACACAGGAAAAAATCATATTATTCTCATTGGCTGGAGCGATAAATCACAGCTTGCCATTAAAGAAATTCTTAAATCAGATACATCCATTGACATTGTCATCATCGATGATCTGGAAAATGCCCCCATGGTGGAGAAGCAATTGTATTATGTCCGCGGTGATGCCACGGATGAAGAGACTCTGTTTCAGGCAAATCTGCCCGAGGCAAAAGGAGTGATTATTTTTGCCGACCAAATCACACAAGACAACTTTGCCACAAAGGATCCGCTGCTCGTCGATGGAAAGACGTTGCTGATTGCCACAGCCATTACTTCAATGGAAAAAAAACTCAAATCAGATATTCACGTTACAGCTGAAGTTATCTATCAAAAGCATATCCATTTATTTAAGAGAGTAAAGGTGGATGAATTCATACCAACACAGGAAATGATCTCCCATGCAGCTGTTCGATCATTATTTTCTCATGGGGTAATCAATATGTATTCTGAACTCATGAGCACCCAGTATGAAGAAACCATGTATGAAATATCAAAAAACGCAGCTTGGAAAAACTACCGGGATGCTTTTAATGACCTTCTTAATAAAGGCGCAACCCTTGTAGCAGATCGAGGAAACCTGCACATTAATCAAAAACTCGATGAACCCATTCCAGAAGATGCCCAGCTTTTTGTTATTTGCGATAAAGAGACTCTTTTAAAAATAAATCAGGACTGTAAAATTGATAAATAAAAATAGGTCCTACCACTATGATAGCACCTATTTTTATTTGATTTTTCATCCTGCTTTTTACCCTTTTTGACTAACTTAATTTGTCCTTCGGCTCTTCCAGTTTCATTTGTTCAAGTTCAAGCCTCATCCTATCTGTTTCCATTAAATAGTTTTGATGTTTAAGTTTTTCTAATTCCAGTTCCCCTTCAATCATTTTGTATTTGATTTTTGATTGCTTCTGGAAATGGCTTGTTACAATAGCGATAATAGGAATTGAAAAAACCATAATAATCGTGATTATTCCTGTCATATAATCCCCTCCATATGCACATGTCTTAGTTAAATAATATCAAATCTTAGCAATAGTTAATACAGAATTATCAAAAAATTAAAATGCATGGAAGATTACTTCCATGCAAAATCAGCTATTTTACTTTTTTTGGCTTATTCATTAAATGCATCACGGCATAAACAGGGTGATACAACAACATCCATGGTCCAGAGTAGCGCATGACTGCTTTCATTTCCGACCGATAATTCGGCTTATAACAATGAACTGTACAATTGGAGCAGGCGCTTTTCTCTTCGCCAAAACGGCAAAGGGAAAGTCTCATTAAAGCGTAGGTTTTTAAATTCTGGCATTCTTTACATAGCTCCTGGTGGTGATGTTTTTTTCGACAATACAAGTCAATCATCTTGGTAACAATTTCCTTTTCCTTCAGGACATTAGGACCATTGTTTAATTCCCTCTTCATCGTACGCTGACCCCTTTCGCATGAATATCCATTATTATTTCTACTAAAACCATATCATAGAAAAACCCTTCTAGAATCGCTTAACTTCAACAATTCTTTAACAATTCCACTCTCAAAATCCTTTGAAAAATCTTTCTCTTTGACAAAAACCTGTCTTCCTATATATGATAGTAAACAGTGAAAAAAGGGAAAGCACTATAGACATGCTTATAACCCTTTGTAGAAAGGTGGCTTAACGATGAACAGAGAACAACGGAAGAAAATTACCATGTTGATGATCAACATGTTTATTGCAATTGGGAGTTTTGGAATCATCATCCCAATTTTACCTGCTTATTTAGAGTCAATTAATCAAGGCGGAACTGCTGCTGGACTTTTCATTGCCATCTTTGCTGGTGCCCAGTTCATCTTTTCCCCGATTGCGGGTAAATGGACAGATCAATATGGTCGCAGAAAGATGATTATTTACGGACTAGCAGGTCTTACCCTGTCGATGTTTATTTTTTACGCTTCCAATTCAATTTGGGTACTTTATGCTTCACGGGCTGTTGGCGGAATTGGCTGCGCTATGCTCGTTCCAGCAATTTTTGCCTATATTGCTGATATAACGACCATTGAGCAACGTGCAAAAGGAAATAGCTTGGTTTCGGCAGCCATGTCGCTTGGGATTGTCGTCGGCCCTGGAATTGGTGGTTTTTTAGCAGAATTCGGTTTGAAGTTTCCTATATTAATATCCGCACTTGTTTCTCTTGTTTCTGTACTGTTTTCCATTCTCTTGCTTAAGGAAAGCAAAACAGCGTCCCAATTTGCTGACGCAACGGAAATGGTTCAGGATGAATCTATGGCTCTTAAAATAGCCCGTTCTGTAAAAATGCCTTATTTTATTCCACTAATTATTACGCTCGTAATGAGTTTTGGTTTAATTGCCTATGAATCAGTCATTGGATTATACCTTGACAACCAGTTCCAATCCACCGCAAAGGATATCGCAATTATGGTTACAGCAACTGGGGTGGTTAGTGTTATTGTTCAACTCTTTGTTGTCGACAAAATTGTCAATCGGTTTGGAGAAAGGTCAGTGTTGAACTTTTTTATTTCCGTAGCCGCAGCTGGATTTTTAATCTCACTTTTCGCTTCCACCTATACACTTTTCTTTGTAATCTCACTTTTTATTTTCCTATCATCATCCATTTTACGTCCCGTTCTCAATACACTGATTTCAAAGCTTGCTGGAAATGAACAGGGTTTTGCAATGGGGATGAATAATGCCTATATGAGTATTGGTAACGTAATTGGACCAACACTCGCAGGACTGCTATACGATATTAAAATTACCTATCCGTTTGGATTAGGGTTTGCATTATTAATAGTAACCCTATTCATAACCTTCACTTGGCAAAAGCGTTCATTAAAAGCCAAAACAGTTATTTAGCAAGGCTTTTTCTTAAACTTTAGGCTGTGTTAAACTAGGCTGTTGATTTTTGCTCCAGGCGCTTCGCTTTCCGCAGGCGGTTCGGGAAGCCTCCTCGGCGCTAAAGCGCCTGCGGGGTCTCCCCTGTCCCGTCCTCCTGCAGGAGTCTCGCGCCTTCCGCAAAAATCAACATAGTTATTAAATCAACATTTACCTTTAACACAGCCAAACTTTAAAATAAGATGTCTTGCCCTTAATTGAGTCACCAGAAAAGGTAAAATAAGCGGAGATTTTCCGGTTAATTGCAAAATCGAGCTCGTTTCGGGGTAAATAAGCGGAAGTTTTCCGCTTATGCAAAGCAAAATCCCCCATTTTTGAATTTTTAGAGTCAATAGGCGGAATCTCTCCGTCTATTTAAGCCTTTTTTAATAAGAATTACTAATTAAGCGGAATTCCTCCGTCTATTTATCAGCTCGGGTGCTTAACTTGCCCCCCAACCTAGCCTTGATAAATAAAGAAAAGACGTATGCCAATTCATACGTCTTTTTTTGTGTCTTTTAATAAGAAAGCACCCGAAAACGGAATCCTTTCCAAATCATGCATCAGTCTTTTTCTTTGCTATAAATTGGCTTTTTCAATGAATTTTAAATACTATGGTTCATAATAGTCTACATTATCAAAATATATTTATTATTTTAAAAAAACTTTCTTTTTCCCTATTCACCGCAGTTTTCCTTGTTATATCAATGATTCGAATGTTTGTAATGTTATTTTCCAAAAATAGTTTTTGACAATTGAAAACAATCGAAAGTATTATTAGTTAATACAGGGAGGTAGAAATATGTCAAATTACAATAAACAGAAAATTGTGGATAGTGTTCCTCAAACGGGATTCTTTGGACATCCAAAGGGATTATCCACCCTTTTCTTCACAGAATTCTGGGAGCGTTTCTCGTATTATGGAATGAGAGCAATCCTTGTCTACTATATGTATTATGAGGTTTCAAAAGGTGGATTAGGACTTGATGAAAACTTAGCCCTATCGATTATGTCCATCTATGGATCACTTGTTTACATGTCAGGAGTTATTGGCGGTTGGCTAGCGGACCGGATTTTCGGTACCTCTAGGGCAGTCTTTTATGGTGGAATATTGATTATGTTCGGGCATATTGCCCTAGCAATTCCCGGTAGCGTAGCCTTGTTCTTTGTTTCGATGGTATTGATTGTACTCGGAACAGGTATGCTGAAGCCAAATGTTTCCACTGTTGTCGGTGATCTGTACAGCGAAACGGATGACCGTCGTGATGCAGGTTTTACCATTTTCTATATGGCAATTAACTTGGGCGGATTCTTATCGCCAATCATTGTCGGAAGTGTCATGGGTTATAGTTTCCACTTAGGCTTCGGAATTGCTGCTGTCGGTATGTTCGCAGGACTTGTCATGTTTGTCTTAACAAAGAAGAAAAATCTAGGTCTTGCCGGTACCAATGTTCCAAACCCGCTATCAAAAACCGAAAAGAAAAGAACTTTCACATTTATTGGATTGGGTGTCGCACTTTTAGTTGTCCTTTGTGCTGTATTAATTCCAAGGGGTATTCTTACATTCAAGAGCTTTATTAACATCGTTACATTCCTTGGTGTATTAATTCCAACTATTTATTTTGTTGTTATGTACCGCAGTCCTAAGACTACTGCTGTCGAACGTTCGCGTATCATTGCATATATTCCGCTATTTATTGCAGCCGTTATGTTCTGGTCCATTCAAGAGCAGGGCTCAACGATTCTTGCGAATTATGCCGATAAACGGACACAGTTAGAGTTTGCAGGAATGACGATTTCACCTGCATGGTTCCAATCCTTAAACCCGTTATTTATTATCATCTTTGCGCCTGTATTTGCTTGGATGTGGGTGAAATTAGGAAAGCGCCAGCCAAATATACCTCAAAAGTTCTCATTAGCTTTATTATTTGCTGGATTGTCATTCCTAGTTATCCTTTTACCTGCTTACTTTGGCGGTACAGGTACATTGGTAAGCCCAATGTGGCTTGTGCTTAGTTATTTAATTGTCGTATTTGGTGAATTGTGTATTTCACCAGTTGGTTTATCTGCAACAACAAAATTAGCCCCTGCAGCCTTCTCAGCACAAACGATGAGTTTATGGTTCTTAGCAAGTGCTGCCGCTCAGGCACTTAATGCCCAAATCGTTACTTTTTATTCACCTGAGAATGAAATGGCGTACTTTGGCGTCATCGGCGGAGCAGCCATCGTACTAAGTATTATCCTATTTGCATTGGCTCCAAGAATTCAGGGCCTAATGAAAGGGATTCGGTAATCGATATAAGGCAGCATCTCAATTATTGGGATGCTGCTTTTTTGTTCCTTGTTATTAGCATTTTATTCGCGTAAATTTAACTCATATACGATTTAAATAGATAGATCTATTCTAGAGGAGGAAGACTAATGACAACGGTATATGATTTTACTGTAAAAATGACAAATGGTGAAGAAAAAAGACTAAAGCAATACCAGGGCAAACCGTTAATTATTGTTAATACCGCCAGTAAATGTGGATTAACCCCCCAATTTAAAGGTCTACAAGAGTTATATGAAAAATACAAGGGCCAAGGTTTAGAGGTTTTAGGTTTTCCTTGTGATCAATTCAATAATCAAGAATTTGATAATATAGAAGAAACCACGCAATTTTGCCAATTAAATTATGGTGTAAGCTTCCCTATCTTTGCAAAGATAGATGTAAATGGCGAAAATACTGATCCCCTATTTGCTTTCTTAAAAGAACAAAAAAAAGGACTTCTATCCAAGAACATAAAATGGAATTTCACTAAGTTCCTAGTTGACCAAAACGGACATGTTGTCGAACGCTATGCACCGACAACTGATCCATTAAAAATGGAGAATGATTTAGTAAGAATATTAAATTAGGTGAACAGTGCAAAATTGAAAGAACGAAAAATTTAAAGCTGTCCTCAATGGACAGCTTTTTAAAATACGTAGATAGCCCCTGAATCAAAATATTAGTAAAAGCTGCCCCCGAACATAAACTTTCCAATATTGGTAACAATACATACTAGTCTCTTCCAAGTAAGGAGAAAGGGTATGTTTAATTTTTTTAAAAACAAAAATACAGAAAAAGAAAATTTAGATCAAGCATTAGAAAAGTCCCATGATTTTAAATGTGTAGAGTATGTTAACCAAAAATCAAATATTACTTTCACCTTAAAATTTCTAGCAACACTGATTGATGAACTAACCATACGTGAGAGTATACTCCCCTATTTATTAGAAGAAAATTTTAAACAAATAGAAGATGTAAAACAGATTATTCCACTTGCTGACGTACAGATTTCAGAGGATATCTCACTTATCGAAGAAAAGCTTTTTACTGGTTCTGTCGTGTTAACTATCAATGGGAAAGAAAACAAATTTTGTTTTTTGGGAGCAAAAAAAGAAATCGGCCGAAGCGTGAGTCTCCCTGAAGTTGAATTTAGTGTAATCGGCCCTAAGGAATCTTTTGTAGAATCGTTAGACCAGAATTTAAATCTTATTAGAAAAAGGATTCCCGTTAAAGAATTGATCATCGAAAAAGTAACGATTGGAACACTTTCTAAGACACAAGTAGCAATCCTTTACATTGACGGGCTTACAAACCCAGAAAATGTAAATACCGTCCGACAGCGAATTGAAGACATTGAATTTGATGAAATTACTGATAGTTCCTATATCGTTCAGATCATTTCTGATAATCAAAATTCACCTTTTCCACAGCTCCTTGATACGGAACGGCCAGACAGAATTTCTGCCATTCTCGCTGAAGGCAAAGTAGCGATTTTTGTTGATGGTTCTCCACATGCCTTAATTGGTCCAACTACCCTTGTTGAGTTTTTTAGTTCATTTGAAGATTATTATTTAAACTGGATTCTTTCTTCCTTTTTCCGCTTGATTCGATTGTTTGCTGTTGTATTTTCTGTTTTGGTTACTCCTGTATATGTAGCAACACTTAGTTATCATTACGAACTGATACCGCAAGACTTAATGAGCACCTTAGTAGCTTCACGAAGGGCCATCCCCTTCCCACCTATATTGGAAGCACTATTCCTTGAATTAACGATTGAACTTTTACGAGAAGCTGGAGCTAGATTGCCGACAAAGGTCGGTCAGACTATTGGTATCGTAGGTGGAATTGTTATTGGAACGGCAAGTGTCGAAGCGGGGCTTACAAGTAACATCCTATTAATATTCATCGCCTTAGCGGCACTCGCTTCCTTTACAACCCCTGTCTACCGAATCGGCAATACGATACGATTACTGCGCTTTCCTTTTTTACTTTTTGCGGAAATTTGGGGACTGCTGGGAATTGTCGTTTGCTTTTGTTTTTTGTTGACCCATCTAATTCGTCTTACTTCACTAGGAAGGCCATATTTACAGCCTTTATATCCTCCTAGGATGCAAGACCTTAAAGATGCTTTTGTACGATTATCTTTTGATAAACTAAGAAAACGGCCATTCCTTCTTGATACACAGCAACCCAACCGTTTTCACAAAAAGCCTGCAAAGGTCAAGAAAGATATCGAAGAATAGGGGTTCCCATCATGAGTTCTAACGTTCCAGAAAGCAAAAAAATATCTCCTTTTCTCGTATTTTTTCTTATTCATTCCATGCAGTCAGGGATAGGTATTCTGGGATTCCAAAGATTTATTGCTAAAGCGGCAGGCTATGATGCGTGGATGTCCATCATTTTTACGGGTTTGGTTATCCATATACTTTTGTGGATGATGTTTAAAATGCTAAAAATAGCAAACGGCGACCTGACTTCGATTCATACATATGTACTTGGAAAAAAAATTGGGAATATCCTTAGCAGCACCTTTATTCTATATTTTAGTTTATATGCTGTTACGGTCCTGCGGAGCTATATAGAAATTGTTCAAGTATGGATGTTTCCAGAGCTAAGGACTTTTTGGTTTGCTCTTGCCTATCTACTTTTAGTTATCTATATTGTGTTTGGTGGTTTTCGGACGGTGGCAGGGATTGCCTTTTTTTCGGTAATATTACCTTTATACATTGCTGGATTGTTTATTATTATCATTCCATATGCTGACTTTACCAATCTCCTTCCCATATTCGATCATTCTATAAAGGAGTTACTTCTTGCTAGTCGAAATATGTCGTTTTCTCTTTTAGGATTTGAAACATTATTATTTTTTTATCCGTTTATCCAACAACCAGAAAAGAGTAAAAAATGGGCTCACTTTGGCGTATTATTCTCAATAATACTTTGCATCTATTTAGCTATTCTATCCTTTGGCTACTTTTCGGAAGAGCAATTGCAAAAAAACGTCTGGCCAACATTAACCATGTGGAAAATTATTAAAATGCCCTTCGTGGAACGCTTTGAATATATTGGAATCACAAACTGGGCTTTGATAATATTGCCCAATATATGTATTTGTTTGTGGTGTGCAAGTCGATTAGCCAAGCAGCTTTTTTCCATTCGTCAAAAAACCTCCGTTCTCTTTATTGCCGTTTTTTGTTTAATAGCGACCAGTTTGCTATCAACGAGAGAACAAATTAATTTTCTGACTGATATTACAGCCAAAGTTGCGTTTTACTTTAATATCATTTATGTTCCGTTGTTGTTTGCAGCTACGTTACTAGCAAAGAAGGTGAAAAGTCGTGCGAAGCATACTTAAGTGGATAGTTTCTGTATTCCTAGCCTCTAGTTTAATGGGCTGTGTCAAGAAAGAGATATTAGATGATATTAGCTTAATTGAAGGAATAAGCTTTGACTATGTTGATAAAGAAAACATTCTTGGCACCGTTGTTATCCCCGTTTACCTGCCTAACCAGCCGCCAAAAAGTCAAACCTTCTCGGCAAAAGCTGAGATTAATAAGTCCATCCTACAGGAGATTCAACGGCAAACCGCTGACCCCGTCGTAACTGGAAGTCTTGAGGTCGTCTTATTTAGTAATACGTTAGCCGAAAAGGTAGGAATTCTCCCTTTGGTTGACCCCTTTCAAAGGGATCCAGGTGTGGGGTCTGGTCTATCTTTAGCTGTGGTAGATGGAGACACGAAGAAATTACTATCAGGGAAATATGGGATAAGGAGTAACGCAACCTATATTTCTAATTTATTAGAACATAATATCAAAAATGAAGATCTGCCTAAAACAAATTTACAATTGTTTCTTGCTGATTTTTATCAACAGGGAAAAACACCCTATTTACCACAACTAAAACAAATTGGAAAAGATAAACTAAAAATTAATGGGATTGCCCTCCTCAAATATGGAAAAATGATTGATCTTATTGCAGCGGAGAAGATGTTTTTTTTCAAGCTACTAGTAGACAAATACAGTCAAGGCTTGCACAGAGTCAAAATAGCTGGTGGTGAAGCAGCCATTCGAAGCATTCATTCATCTCACAATTTTGAATTAACGAAACGAAACCCAACTGAAGTCACGATTCATATTAAAATTGAGGGCATTATTAATGAGTTTACTGGTCAAGAACTCACACCAAAATTAATGCACAAATTACAAAATCAGTTTGAAAAAGATGTCGAGAAGGAATGCCTTGCTATGATCGAACGATTTAAAGAAAAGGAAATTGATCCGATAGGATTTGGTCATTTCCTCAAAACAAAGACTAGGAATTTTGATTTCAAAAATTGGTGGGACAATCAATATAAAGACACGGTGGTAAAGATAAAGCCTGAGGTGCAAATCTCTGAATCAGGTGTAATCGAATAACAAAAAAGCAAGTAGACTTGTCTGAAATTAGACTTAATCTACTTGCTAATTATTGTCTTCTTAAACTATACCTGTTAACAGATATACTGCAATGACAAAGAATGCTGCGATTGTTTTAATGATCGTAATAGCAAAAATGTCACGGTATGATTGCTTATGTGTTAAACCTGTTATTGCTAGCAAGGTAATAACCGCTCCATTATGCGGCAATGTATCCATACCTCCAGAGGCCATCGAGATAACACGGTGCATAACTTCAAGTGGAATATCGAACTGATTTGCTAGTTCAATATATTTTTCTGACATCATCCCAAGAGTGATGGCAATACCAGCAGACGCCGAACCAGAGATTGCAGAAAGAATGTTGGTGGTAACAGCCCCATTTAGTAGTGGATGACCAAATACTTTGGCAATCCCATCTCTTGCAATAGAGAAACCAGGTAAATTTGAAATAACAGCTCCAAATCCGTATTCTGTTGCTGAGTTCATAATAGCAAGAAGCGCACCTGCTACTCCGATTCTCATTCCATCTTTGAAATTCACCAAAACTGGTTTGCGATTATACAGAATAGTCGCGATAATACCGACTAAAAGTGCGATTTCAACCGACCAGATTCCGATAACCTTTGACGTTTCAATGCTTGGAAAATTCATTCCAATGGCTGCGAAGTCAAAACCATTTGGATACCATTTTGGAATAATCGTTGATAATACTTTGTTTAAAACAGCTACCAATAAAACAGGAACAAAAGCAAAAATCTTACGGCCGATGCTTTCTTGTTCCCCTAAATTCATGATTACTTCATTGTCTTCCTTAATTGTACCGAAGCTGTCATAACCTTCTCCAGCTTTTTCTGCTTTGATACGACGAGAATTTAAATACCACATTCCAAGTACGAAGATAAAAATGGCTCCGATAATCCCAAGCGTAGGTGCAGCATAAAGATCTGTTTTAAAGAAGCTTGTTGGAATTACGTTTTGTACTTGTGGTGAACCAGGCAATGCATCCATTGTAAAGGTGAATGCACCAAGTGCAATCGTACCTGGAATTAAACGCTTTGGAATATTTGATTGTCTGAAAAGATGTGCGGCAAATGGATAGACTGCGAACGATACCACCACTAAGCTAACTCCACTATATGTTAAGATAGCAGCAAGTAAAACAATGGCTAACATTCCTCTTTTTTGACCAACGACTTGAACGATGGTAGAAGCAATAGATTTAGCAAGTCCTGACATTTCTACTACTTTACCAAAAATAGCTCCTAATAAGAAGATTGGAAAATAAAGCTGAATATATTCAACCATTTTCCCCATAAATACATTAGAGTAAAAAGGTAGAATCCATCCTGGTTCTGTTAAAAGTACAGCAAATAACGCACAAATAGGTGCAAAAATGATAACTGTGAATCCTCGGTATGCAATAAACATCAACATTCCGAGTGCTAATAGTATAATGACTAATTCCATAATATTTTTTCCCCTTTATTTCTAGGATGTCTTTTTAAACGGAAAGGAGCATTTTGCGTTGGACCTTTAAGCGCTTTCAGACATGATAGAAAAATCCCCGATTATTTAATCTATTTAGGATGAAGGCAAGAAAATCTATCCCCACCTTCATCACTATTCCCCAATCTAGTAATCTATTATCTTTAATTTAAAACCGCAACTTTATTTTCAAGTTCTGTAATGGCAGAGGCCACATTCTCTGCAGTGATTTCCATTGGCATTACATGGATGGATTCCTCAGGAATAACAGCTTTTTGAGCTACTGCTGCAATCATATCTTGAGTAAGGTTTTGCACACCAATTTCCGATACAGAAATAGGAAGCCCCCAGTCACGGTAAATCGGAATTAACTGACCAATTTCATCCCATTTTCCTTCAAGTACAAGCTGAACAAGAATTCCATAGGCTACTTTTTCTCCGTGCAAGGCATGATGTGTTTCTTCTAAAATCGTTAATCCGTTATGAATAGAATGAGCCGCAGCAACCCTACCATAATAATCGCCAAATCCACCAACTAAACCAGCCATCGTAATGATCGTCTCAACTACCTTCATGAAATCATCATTCAATTGTCCAGCTTTTGAAGCACTTATAGCACCCTTCGAATGCTCGAGCAGCAGATCTTTGCACTGCTTTGCAGCAAAATAGGAAATTTGTAAAGGAACAGGCTTGTTATCGATCCCTGACATCTGAACATCTGCTTCATACCATTTCGCAAGAGTATCACCAATACCTGCAATGAGCATGTTTACAGGTGCATCAATCAAAATTCTAGGTTCGATCAATACAAGGCTTGCACTTACTGGATAAACGTCGTATCGAATAAAAGTTCCTGCATCATCATAAAGAACACTTACAGCTGCCCATGGCGAACAATTTGAGGGAAGCGTTGGAACTAGGATCGCTTGGCGATGGGTCTGATTACATGTAGCTTTAACAAGATCAAGAACCTTTCCCCCGCCTACCGCGATCACACCATCAAATGAATTTTCCTCAACAAGATTAGCCACTTTGTCTATTTCTGATAGAGAGCATTCCCCGCCATAGACATATTCTTCAACTTCGATATCGTTCAGCTCTGGCCAAAATGGTTTAGCAGCCTCCCATGATTTTACACCATGAACGATAAGTACCTTTTTTAAACCTCTTTCAATCAATTTTGATTGTAGCTGTTCTAAAACGCCTTCACTGAAAATATACTCACTCGGTGCTCCATGTACAGAAAATGATTTCAAATTCTCCACTCCTCACTTACAGGTGATTCATTCTATTAAAAAAAGATTTAGAAAACCATTTTTAGGTCAAAAAAGGCTATTACTTGTTTTTAGCAAGTTCTGCAGCTACTTCCACGATCATATCCTCTTGACCGCCAACTACTTTACGTTTACCTAATTCGATTAAAATATCGCGTGAATCTACACCATATCTTTCAGCAGCACGTTTTGAATGCAATGCAAAGCTTGAGTAAACACCCGCATAACCAAGCGTTAAACTATCTTTCGTAATTTCTTGCGGCACCGGTAAAATTGGTGCAATGATGTCTTCCGCTAAATCCATCATTTTATATAGATCTATGCCCGTTTTGATTCCCATCCGTTCACAAACTGCAACAAGGACTTCTGTTTGGGTATTACCAGCACCTGCTCCTAAGCAGCGCACACTGCCATCAATACGGGTAGCGCCTTCTTCAATCGCGACAAGCGTATTTGCCATTGCTAGAGATAAATTGTTATGAGCATGGAAACCAATGTTAACACCTACTGATTGTTTAAGGGCACGAATTCTTTCACGAACTTGACCTGGAAGCAAGTAACCAGCTGAATCTACTACATATACCGTATCGGCTCCATAGCTTTCCATTAATTTTGCTTGTTCAACTAATTTATCAACTGGTGCCATATGATTCATCATTAGGAATCCTACTGTTTCCATTCCCAATTCCTTCGCATAAGCAATATGCTGCGGTGCCACGTCTGCTTCCGTAACATGGGTTGCAATACGTGCCATTTTTGCTCCTAAATTAGCTGCTTCTTTTAAATCATGTAGCGTACCGATACCCGGTAATAAAAGCACAGCCACTTTAGATTTATCTGCAACAGACACGGCTGCTTCAATTAATTCCATTTCGTTTGTACGTGAAAGACCATATTGTAAGGAAGATCCTGCTAAACCATCTCCGTGTGATACTTCAAAATATGGAACATTTGCATCATTCAAGGCTTTTGCTACTTTAAGTACTTGATCCACGGTAAATTGATGAGAGACCGCATGGCTTCCATCTCGTAATGCTACCTCGGTGATTAGAATATCTCTTTCATTTGTCATGTTATTTACCCCTTTCTACCGCTTAAACGGTTTCTTTCTTTAATAGATTTTTAGCAAACTCTTCTGCAATCTTTACACCAGCAGCTGTCATAATATCAAGATTTCCTGAATATTTAGGCAGGTAATCTCCCGCACCTTCGACTTGAATGAAGATGGTTACTTTATTTCCTTCAAAAATGGGTTCCGTACGAAGCTGATAACCCGGAACATAGGATTGAACGACGTCTGTCATTTCAGCTATCGATTTTCTGATACCCTCTTCGTCCATTTTTCCTTCTTCCACAAGCGTATAAACAGTATCACGCATCATGATTGGCGGTTCAGCAGGGTTTAAAATCATGATTGCTTTCCCTTTTTTAGCGCCGCCGACTACTTCAATTGCACGGGATGTTGTTTCAGTAAATTCATCAATATTCGCACGCGTTCCTGGGCCCGCACTTTTACTTGAAATGGTTGCAACGATTTCAGCGTATTCTACTGGGCTTACACGGTTTACAGCATGAACCATTGGAATGGTCGCTTGCCCGCCACAGGTAATTAAATTAATATTATCCTTCTCTAAATGCTCGTCAATGTTTACTGCAGCACATACATATGGACCAACCGCAGCAGGAGTCATATCGATTACTTTAATCCCTGCTTCTTTTAATACCTTTGCATTATATAAATGAGCTTTTGCTGAAGTTGCGTCAAATACAATATCAGCTTCTAATGTTGGATCTGCTAGAAAACCGTCAATTCCAGTGTCTACCCCTGCATAACCCATTTCTCTCGCACGACGTAATCCGTCAGATTGCGGGTCAATCCCAATTACAGCGGTTAACTCTAGCAATTCAGAGCGACCTAGTTTAATCATTAAATCTGTACCAATGTTCCCTGAGCCAAGAACGGCAACTTTTATTTTTGACAAAATAATTCTCCTCCTAGATATTCATATTTTTTATGTGAGTTTACATTTTTGCTACTTTTAGATGAATTCATCCTTGTATCCAAAAGCTTTTGAAATTTCATATGCTGCCCTTTGGATACCAGCTATCACGATTGGAAGCTTCTCTTCATCGAGTCTCATTTTAGGTGCGGCACAACTAATTGAAGCGATTACATTTCCTTTATGATTGAAAATCGGAGCGGCTATACATTTAAGTCCCAGCTCGATTTCTTCATCATCGACAGCATAACCAGTCTCACGAATAGAAACCAACTGTTTTTTAATTTCATCAATATCTGTCACCGTGTACTCTGTGAAGGCTTCTAAACTTGAAGATGATAACAGCCTGTCAGCTTCTTTTTCACTTAAGTGAGCAAGAATTGCCTTGCCGACACCTGTACAATGCACTGGAGCCCTTTTTCCTGTATGGGAGTATATGGTAAGTGCTCGCGGACCTTCTACTTTTTCAATATAAATAACTTCGTCGCGCTGCAAGGTGACTAAGTGAACGGTTTCATTTAACTCATCCACTAGTTCTCTGATGATTGGTCTAGCTATTTTTCCAATATCGAGATGTTTCGCCACAAAATTACCCAGAGTGAAGAGTTTAATCCCCAGCCTATACTTTAAGTCATCTGGATTTTGCTGTAAAAACCCTCTATGTTCAAGAGTCTTAATGATTCCATGAACGGTGCTTTTAGATAAATTTAGGTTTTGACTAATCTCTTTGACACTTAGTTCTGGACTCGTACTTAAAAATAATTCCAGGACATCGGCTGCCCTTTCAATCGATTGAATTAAACGTTCAGACATTATCATCCTTCTCTCGTTCGTCATTGTCGAATGGCGTTCGTAAATTTCTATCGATACGTTTATACTAACTCGCATTTTATTTTATGTCAATTAGTTTAAGTTCATTATTTTGACATAATTTAATAAAAAAAAAAGAACCCAATTCCTTTATGTGAATTTGGGCTCTTTTAATCTATAAACAACTTACAAAACTTCAAATTGTTTAAAACCTGTTTGGTCCGGTATAAAATCTAACTTTTTATCCCTGAAGTAATGACATTCACCATTGTCGATGATAAAAGTTAAATCATCCTTCACGATTGTACGATCATTTGACTGTATCACTGCTTCTAGAGTTAGCTTCACTTTCATAAAACAACTTTTACGCATTTGTAATCGGATAAGCTTAGCTGAATCTAATTGTGCCAGCCTATTTTTTATTTCTGTTTCTGCAGCTTCTGTTAGGACAAACACTTGTTACCCTCCTTAATATCTACATCTTATAGAAAATACGCATGAGATAAGAAATCCATCTAGTTTGAGGATGATTTCGAATATTTTCTATTAATCCCTTTATAATCGCCCTTGGTAAAGCTGGTTCAAGTAATTCTTGTTTTAACAGTAGTAATGATTCTTGTTCAATAGAATCATCCATTTCCATTAATTCTTGTTCAATCATTTCAAGAATTCGTTCCTTCGTTACAACTTCATCCAGTGGGTTTTCAAACATCTGGATATGCTCTTTTGTAATAAAGGGTACTGTAGAATTACTTGCAATTAGATTTGTTTTCTCCACTAACGATTGTGACAACAAGTCCAAATCTAATGGTACGTTATAGAATAAAAACAACTGTGAATACATACTTATAAAGCCTTTGATACAAAATACTAAGTCATATTTTATCTCTTTTATCTCATTTTCTCCAAACAACCGCTCCACCATCGAAAGAATCGTTTTTTCCATTAATCTGTCGTAGAAACGCATTTTCAAAATGAAATCTTGTTTGAATGATCGCGATTGCTCCTTGATAAGAATTTTCCCAAAATCAGAATGCTTTTGAAAAGAGCTAAATATCTCTAAATAAAATTTATAAAGAGGATTTTGATGATTATCGGCATTTCTGACTAAATAGTCAATATCGGTGGTGAATTGAATCATAAAGTGGTCAATTAGGGCAAAAATCAATTCATCCTTTGACTTAAAAGATAAATAAAAAGCACCTTTGGATATGCCGCATTGTTCTGTTATTTGTTGGACGGATGTGGCTTCAAAACCCTGTTTTGCAAAAAGCTCAATCGCTTTTTCCATAATTAATTGTTTTTTTATCATTTATATCGCTCCTAAGTACAATCATTGACAATTGACCGGCTAGTCAGTATTATAAATACTTGAGTTAGATAAGTCAATTAAGGGTAGGTGTAATTGTGAAAGGTTTAGTAAACTTTGTTCTAGGAAACAAACTTGCAGTATGGTTACTGACAATCATCATTACGGTATCTGGTATTTATTCAGGTACTAAAATGAATATGGAGACAATTCCGGATATTTCAATTCCATACTTAATGGTAATGGACGTATATCCCGGGGCAACTCCAGAGCAAGTAATGGAAGATGTCTCAAAACCTTTAGAGAAAGCGATCGAAAACCTCAAGGGTGTAAAATCCGTTTATTCCAATTCAAATGCTAATATGGCAAGTCTTCAAGTGGAATATGAATACGGTGAAGATATGGACGAGGCAAATCGCGCCTTAAAATCTGCATTAGAGGCCGTGAAGCTGCCAGAAAACGCACAAAAACCAATTATTACAGCCATTAGCATGAACATGATGCCAGTTATGGCCCTTAGTGTTAGTAGTACAACAGAGGATATTGTTGAATTAACATCAACCGTTGAGGAGATTATCCTTCCAAAAATCGAGAAAATTAATGGTGTTGCCTCTGCAACTATTACAGGTCAACATATTGAAGAAGTACAGCTTACGTATAACGATGCCAAAATGGCTGAATTCGGCTTAAAAGAAGATACTGTAAAGCAAATGATACAAGCAAGTGACTTAGCTGTTTCATTGGGTCTTTACGAATTTGAAGAAGGCGAACAAGCCGTAGCAATCGATGGCAAGTTCATGACAGCCGATGAATTAAAGGAAATGCTTATTCCTGTAACACCATCCGCAACACAACCTTCACCATTTGTGAAGCTTAGCGACATTGCTAAAATTGAAGTAGTTGGCAGAGTACAATCAATTTCCCGTACGAATGGTGAAGATGCAATTGCCATTCAAATTGTCAAAGGACAACAAGCAAACACTGTAGATGTTGTTAACAGTGTGAAGGATTTAATCAAGGATGAAAAGGCAAATATAGAGGGTCTTGTTATCGATGTATCTCTCGACCAAGGTGCTCCAATTGAGGAATCAGTTAAAACGATGATTGAAAAAGCATTATTTGGTGGTTTAATTGCCGTACTCATCATTCTTTTATTCCTTCGTGACTTTAAATCAACTATTATTTCAATCATATCTATTCCAGTTTCCATTTTCATGGCATTATTGCTGCTTAACTGGATGGAGATTACGCTCAATATCATGACGCTTGGTGCTATTACAGTTGCCATCGGTCGTGTAATCGATGACTCAATCGTAGTAGTTGAAAATATTTATCGACGTCTGCATTTAAAAGAAGAGAAATTATCAGGCCGTGCACTTGTCCGTGAAGCGACCATTGAAATGTTCAAACCAATCATGTCATCAACATTAGTAACGGTTGCAGTATTTGCACCTCTTATCTTCGTTGGCGGTATGGTTGGTGAGCTATTCATGCCATTCGCATTGACCATGACATTTGCTCTTGGCGCTTCATTGGTTGTTGCCATTACAATTGTGCCTGCATTATCTCACTTCTTATTTAAGAAAAAGTTATATGGTGAAAAAACTGAAAGCAGTCATAAAGAAGCTGGCAAATTGGCGAACTGGTACAAAGGTATCCTTGGATGGACACTAAACCATAAAGTTATTACTTCCGTTATTGCGGTTGTTTTATTAGTCGGCAGTTTAGCGTTAACACCATTAATCGGTTTTAGCTTTATGGGCAGTGAAGAAGAAAAGGTAATGTACTTAACATACACACCAAAAGCTGGCGAGCTAAAGGATGAAACATTAGAGAACGTTCAAGCAGTAGAAGAAGAAATGCTAAAACGTGATGATATCGATATCGTTCAGATCTCTGTAACAGAGAGTGGGGATCCAAGGGCAGCGATGATGGGCGGTGGAGGCAGCGGTGCATTAATGTACCTCATCTTTGACCCAGAAATGAAGAACTTCCCAGAAGCTCGTAAAGAAATTGAAGAGTATGTATTCAATATTGGACAAACAGGCGAGTGGAAAACTCAAAACTTCTCCGCTATGTCGATGTCAACAAATGAGGTCAGCTACACATTTTACAGTGAAGATTTAGATAAACTAAATGAAGCTGTAAAAATGGTAGAAGGCGTTTTGAGTAAAAATGACGGCTTAGAAGATGTTTCTTCAAGTGCAGAGGAAGCATACGTTGAGTATACTTTCAAAGTAGAACAAGATGAATTGCTGCAGTATGGTTTAACAACCGGTCAAATCGTTATGATGTTAAACCCTACAAAAACTCAAGATGTATTAACCACAGTTAAAAAGGACGGTAACGAATTAGAAGTAATCGTTCAGCAAGAACAAGCAGCGCAGCCAAAATCAATTGACGATATTTTAGCAACACAAGTACCGACAGCATTTGGTACGACAATGCCTCTTTCTGAACTTGTAACAGTTGAGAAAGGTACAACGCTGAATAAACTTGCACGTAGTAAAGGTGAATACTATGCAACGGTTTCAGGAACCATCCTTGATAAGGATATTTCAAAAGCTACAGCTAAAGTAGATAAAGAAATTGATAAATTAGATTTACCAAAAGGCGTTACCATCGGCGTTGCCGGTGTACAGGCAGATATGACTGAGACATTTACACAACTTGGTATGGCAATGCTTGGTGCGATCGCGATTGTGTACTTTATCCTTGTTGTAACCTTCCGTGAGGGTGTCGCACCGTTTTCAATCCTATTCTCGTTACCATTTGCGGTAATTGGTTCATTTGTTGGTTTATTAATCGGCGGTGAAACGATTTCTGTATCTGTCATGATGGGGTTATTGATGTTAATTGGTATCGTTGTAACGAATGCGATTGTACTCGTTGACCGGATTATTCATATGGAACGTGATGGTATGACGATGCGTGAAGCAGTACTAGAAGCAGGTGCAACGCGCCTTCGTCCGATTCTAATGACAGCCATCGCAACCATTGGTGCGTTAATTCCACTTGCAATCGGCCAAGGCGGCGGCGGTTTGATCTCGAAGGGTCTTGGTATTACCGTAATCGGCGGTTTAACAAGTTCAACGTTATTAACATTAATTATTGTCCCAATTGTTTATGAAGTGTTATCAAAAATATTCAAGAAAAGTCGTAAAGATATTGTAGAAGACTAATCTAAAAAACCTGAAAGTGATAAGTCACTTTCAGGTTTTTTATTTTGTGGTGATGTTGTTCACCGGCTCAAAATAAAAAATTGCAATCCGAAAAAAGTTTATTAATTCCAGACAAACAATCCAACAATCATCGCACTTAACAATGAAACAGCAATTCCGCTGACAAGAAGCTTCCATACGTTCTTACCGATAATTGCAGATTTCCCCTCTCCTAGAACTGAATTAAATGTTCCATAAATCATCCCCACCGTACTAAAATTAGCAAATGATGTTAAAAATGTCGTTGCAACCGCTACCGTATGAGGCGCCAGTGTATCCAATTGATTTTTCAGGTCCATCATGGCAACAAATTCATTCGTTGCTAATTTTATTCCCATTAACTGAGCTACATAAAGAGCATCTTTTACTGGTAATCCTAGTAAAAAAGCAAATGGACTAAAGATATACGAGAAGATTTTTTGGATCGTTAGCCCATTGATAATAACCCCTAATATTCCATTAAGCGCAGCCGTTAACGCTACGTATCCAATAACCATCGCTAAAATAACGATTACCATATTCATTCCGACTAACATACTGTTTGAAATGGTTGAGAAGAAGTCCTTTTTCTCCGATTTTGGAGGTTCATAAATGATATCTTCCTCTTTCGGCACTGTGATTGGATTTAAGATGCTGACAACAATAAGAGCATTTAAACAATTCAAAGGAATGGCGCTAAAAACGTAAGTAGCTGGAACCATTGATAAATACGCACCTATAATCGAGCCGCTAATACTACTCATACTCATAATACCAAAGGTTAGTAACCGGTAATCCTTTAGAACAGACAGTTGATTACGAATTACAGCTAATGCTTCCGTGTTTCCTAAGAACATCATTTGAATGGAGAAAAAGCTTTCTAATTTGGGCATTTTTGATACCTTGGAAATAAGCCAACCCACTTTATCAATAATCCATGTCAAAATACCAAAATAAGATAAAATATCAAAAAACGTCACAATAAAAATAATCGGCAGCAGGGCACTGAAGAAAAAGTCTATTGTCTCATTTGCCATGACACTTGGAAATACAAACGCAATCCCTTCACTCGCACAGGCAATTAACCATGTAAAGAATGCCGCAATTTGATTAATCAGCCAGCTGCCAATATTTGTTCCCAACATAAACCAGGTAATCAGCAATTCAACTACAACAAGCGAGACAATCGCTTTCAATTTAACGTCTTTCTTTTTGGGTGAACATAAAAATACCACACCCATCACAACAAAAAAGCCTATTAGATTAATTATAAAATACATTAAAGCAACTCCTAGATGTGACATTCAATTAAAAAAGCCCTTAACTATCATTATTCCCAACAAAAGGGAAAAAATGATAGTAAGAGCTTTATAAACATTTTAAGGTTTTAATAAAATTTTACCTGTGCTTTTGCGACTTTCAAGTAAAGCATGTGCGTCAGAACCATCCTTTAAAGAAAAAACAGCTGGTTCTTGGACGTTGATTTTTCCTTCCTGGATCCAATCAAACAATTGATTTGAACGTGCTTTTCTTTCCTCTAACGAAGTAAGAACATTCCATAGGTCCCCGCCAGTGAGCGTTTTCGAAGTATCCATAAGCATCCGAGGATCGACCGGAGCGGGGTCACCCCCTGCCATGCCATAAAAAACAACAGTCCCTCCAACTCTAGTAGCTTCAAAGCTTTTCTGGAGAGTAGAACCCACTGAATCATAAACAACATCTACACCATTACCATTTGATATATTCTTTATTTCTTCAACCCAGTTATCATTGTATAAAAATACTTGATCGGCTCCTACTGAATAGGCTGCTTTTGACTTATCTACCGAAGATGTAAGACCAATTACTTGTGCGCCTTTTAATTTTGCAATTTGAATAAGAATTTGGCCCACTCCGCCTGCGGCAGCATGAACTAGGATAGTTTGCCCAGCTTTTACTTCAAAGCTATCTTTTGTTAAGTAGTGTGCAGTTAAACCTTGCAGTAAGACAGATGAAGCGGTCTCGAAAGAAATAGTATCTGGTACTGGAATGGCCTTATCTACAGGAACTGAAACTAGCTCAGCATTAGCAAATGGCACATCTGCAAAGGCAATTCGATCGCCAACTTTTATATTTGTAATGCCAGTTCCGACTTCTTCCACAACACCTGCACCCTCATACCCCAATATGTAAGGTGGTTGACCGGCCAGATGGTAATTCCCTTTTCGCCTGTATATATCTGCGAAATTTAGTCCTATCGCTCTCATCCTTACCAATATTTCATTTTCACTAATGACTGGATTAGGGATATCTATATATTTTAATACTTCGGGTCCACCGAATTTTTCAAAGATAAGTGCTTTCATTCTTCTACTCCTCGCATTTAAAATATATTTTACATTGTATAGTTTTTTTAGATCAGATACAAAAAACTCGATTTTCAACATGGTTAAGACGACAACTACTGACAATATTTCTGATTATCAAACGTTTGATTAAGACGGGTCAAAATCCATTTAAATAAGGCTTTAAACCCTGAAACCAATAAAATAGATGTCGAATAAAAATGCAGTGCTGCCCATTGGGAACACTGCATTTTTTTAGGAATTCAAGCTACTTTTCTTCCAGCTTCCAAACTTTTTTTATTTCGTGAGCGGCTAATTTTGGTTGCCGTTCTCTTGTAAATAAACCTTTGCGATTTAAGATTACACGTTTGGCATTTTGACTTGTTTTAAAATCGGAAAGCACCCAAATATGAGCACCAATTGTATACGACTTTGACCGAATGATTTGATATTGTCTAGTAATCATTTCAGCCTGATACTCTTCAGAAAATAACTCTGGCGGATCCATATGCATTCCAGCCACCGCGTCTGCACCAAACTCTGTAACCATAACTGGTTTTCCAAACAGCTCATGACACAAGTCCAGTTGGTTATTTAATATTTCACATGCCTCATCAAGCAATCCAGGTTGTGTATACCATCCGTAATAACGATTAATACAAACAAAATCAAAATGTTTGAGAGCAACATCCCCTTCCACATCTAAACAATTAACAATGGTAATTGGACGGCTTTGATCTAAGCTTTTAGCATGATCATATAGAGACTTATAAAATCCATCTGCTTTTGGAACAAACGTATTTCCCTCATTTGCTAAACTCCATGCTATGATACTTGGATGGTTTTTATCACGCTGGATCATTTCGCTTATGACTCGATGTGCTTTTTCTTCCATTGTACTGTTATAATGACTTTCAACAAAACCTACAAATGGCGTTTCTCCAATCACTAAAATCCCATTTTCATCAGCATAATTTAAAAATTCATCGCTATAAGGATAATGGGAGGTACGTAACGAGTTGCCGCCTAACCAATCTAATAAATTCAAATCTTTCACAATAATAGCTGGGTGCATGCCTTTTCCTAAGACAGCGAAATCTTCATGAAGCCCAACTCCACGTAAAAAAATAGGCTCTCCATTTAATAGCAGCTTATCTCCATCAAACGCAATCGTACGAATACCTATCTTTAACGTATATTGATCAATCTTCTCACCATTCTGTGATAAGGCGATCGTTAACGGGTACAAGTGAGGATTATCCATAGACCAAAACTTCGCATCTTTAATGGTTAATCTACCATTCAGCGATAATTGGTTGTTTAGAAAAAACTCCTCAACCTTATTCTCAATCATGACGGAGACCGAACCTGTAAATGGTTGATTTAAGGTAACGTTAAAATCAACCATTCCGACAGAATCATCGATAATATCTGTAACAACCGTAACATCCTCTATATGCGTTTTTGGCAGTACGACTAAGCTAACAGGACGATTAATTCCCCCGTACGGGAAAAAGTCATAGTAGTTTCTTGGAAACTGCCCTTTAAATCCATTTTTTTGAATAATATGTTCGCTTTCCACTTCCCCAGCTGGAAGACTATCGGGTTTGATTCTTACATCAACGGAAATAATAACCTTATTAGGAACATCCCAATCTATGAAATCAGTGATATCGAAACTAAAAGGAAGGTGCCCGCCTTCATGTTCCCCTACTAAGTTACCATTAAACCATACACGAGAATAATAGTTAGCACCGCCTACCCTTAACATGATTTGATGATTTTTATAGAGATGGGGAATGATTACTTCCTTCTCATACCAGCCTGTGTGAAAAAAGTGAACCAAATCCTGATGTTGCTCATTCCAGCTGGCTGGTACAGCAATTTCCCGATCACTCGGAATAGAGTATTGGAATCCCATGGTTTCTCCCTGGTTGTCTTCATCTTTTGCAAATTTCCAAAAACCATCGAGGGAAATTTCACTTCTTATCTGATTTGTCTGTGGATATAACATCATCCGGTTCCTCCTGTATTTACCTAATCTTTAAATAAAAGCAACTGACCCAAGAGCATCTGAGTCAGTTACTTTTTTTCGAGGATTATTTTTTATTTAACTCAATGATCTTATTCGCTTCTCCTACCATGTATTCCTTAGCTTCCTTAACAGAAACACCGTCGAGCATGAATTTAGTAAATCCAGCTTCCAATACATTCTTCTTAAGTTCGTTACCATAAGAAATAGCAAGATCAGATTTATAAGCACCTTTAACTTCATCATTAAATAATGTGTGTAATAGTGAATCTACATCGTAATAATTTTCTTTTCCAGCAACCATTTTATTGATCGTTGCTTCGCCATCAGCATCTTTCCAAGAAGATAAACCTCTTACTTGTGAGCCTTCCCCTGTTACATACTTCAAGAACTTGTATGATGCTTCTTTGTGCTTAGAATTCTTAGAAACCGCTGAGAACTCACCTGCTATATTTGTAGAACCAATTGGTGAATCCTTACTCATTCTTGGCATTGGAGCAAAAGCCGTTTTGAATTCATGTGGATACTTTTCAACATTTCCAACATCGGCAACCGTCCAGCTTGCAGTCATTAACATACTAGCTTGTTCGTTAAAGAATTCTGTTCTATAGTTTAATTCTGCTCCGATTACATCAGAGAAAGGTTTAATAGCACCGGATTTTTCCATGTTCCTACGTAATTCAAACCAGTAGTCAAATGATTTATCATCAAAAATAGATTTCTTTTCATCAACCATATATGGGTGTTCTTTTTCTGCAAACAGCATTGGGTTCGCGTATTCACCCCAAGTATGGAAGTATACGCCGTATCGCTTATTTTTCCCTTCACCTTTTGCTAGCTTTGTTGCATATTCCTTGAAATCATCCCATGTCCAGCCAACTTCAGGTACAGATAAACCAGCTTCGTCTAAATGATCTTTATTCAATAAGATATACCAGTAGTTTGTTAAGTGTGGCAGCGCATATACCTTACCATCATAAGCTGCATTGATTAAGTACTCTTCTTTAATATCGAGTTTATCTTTCTTAAAATAATCATCTAATGGCTCAAACATACCGTTTGCAGCTCGTAGTACTGCTTGGTCCACGTTAGGAATTGAAACAACGTCTACTTGTTCTCCTGCAGACATTAATACGTCCATACGCGTCATATTATCTACTGCACTACCACCAGGAATAAGAACCTCAGATTTAACTTTAATATTTGGATTCTTTGCTTCAAAATCCGCAATAATTTTAGTAATAGCAGTTTGATCAGCATCCCAGTTGAAATACTTAATTTCTACTACTTCTTCTTCCTCTGCCTTTTTTCCCTCTGGCTTTTCCTTGCTTGCACTTTCTTTAGATCCAGAACATGCCGTTAAAAGTAGAAGAAATAGAACAGAAAGCATAAGTAAAAAACGATTATTTCTTTTCATAGAATTGAAACCCCTTTCATCTTTTCTAATTTTTAAAATACTTGGACGCCTTTTTATCATAGCTTAGATTTTTAGAAAACAATGTGTAAGATTTTTTTAGATGTGTGTACTTTTTTTACTTAACCTTTTACTCCACCTAATGAAATACCGGCAATTACATTCCGTTGTAGGATGATGAATACAATGATGAGTGGCAGGATTGCTGATAATGCAGCCATCATCATTACTGCGTAGTTTTCACTGTATTCAGTTTTAAAATATTGCATCCCCAATGTAATCGGATAAAGCTTTTCATCGTAAAGGAAAATAAGTGGGTTTTGATAATCATTCCAAACCCAAATGAATTTAATAATCCCAACCGTTGCTAAAATCGGACGGCATAAGGGAAGCATAATTTTCCAATAGATTTTAAAATACCCAGCGCCATCAATTTTTGCTGCTTCAATGTATTCGTCACTAATTCCAACCATGTATTGGCGCATAAGGAAAGTGAAGTAAATAGAAAACATCGCCATTAGAATTAGACCTTCATGCGTGTTAAACAAACCAAACCATTTAATCATAATATAGCGAGGGACTAAAGTTGCTTGCTCTGGGATCATTAAGAATGCCATTAACAGGCCAAATAGTACACTCTTTCCTGGAAACCTAAGCTTTGAGAATGAATACGCCGCCATAGATGAAACAATGATTGTCACTAGCGTTGTAATGGTTGCTAATTTAATAGAATTAAAATAAAAGGTTGTAAACGGAACCTTGCTCATCCAAACAGCTTTAAAATTCTCAACAAAATTCCATCTTGTTGGTATCCACTCAATCGGAAATACCATGACATCGCTTTCAAATTTTGCAGATGTTGAAAGCATCCAAATTAGCGGTATAAGAAATGCAATGGATATGATCCCCAATATGATCGTTACAATGAGTTTGGAGGGATTTTTCTTAAGGTCCTCCTTCAAATTGTACATAAAATCTACCTCCTCTATTAATCTGCTTTTCTATTTTGGATTCTCCACATAATAATGGTCAGCACAGCTACAATGGTAAATAGAACCCAAGAAATCGCAGAGGCATAACCCATCCTAAAGTTTTTAAATCCTTCTTCATAAATGTAGTAAACAAGAACATTCGATGCATGATTTGGTCCACCGTTCGTTAAGAACGCAACAAGATCAAATACTTTAAACGAAGAAATCATTAATGTAATCGCTAAAAAGAATGTGGTTGGAGCTAATAGTGGTACGGTTATTCTTATGAACTTTTGGAAAAAATTCGCGCCATCAATTTCTGCTGCCTCATATACTTCTTCCGAAATCGTACTTAAACCGGAAATATAAATGATGACAATATATCCTACTGTATGCCAGATACCTACAATGATAATGGCGGCCATTACACTGTCAGTGCTTCCTAACCATTTTGGAGGATCTGAAATTCCGATATTCAGTAAGAATTGATTAATTGGTCCTAAAGATGGATGAAATAATGCTGCAAAAATTGCAGCTACAGCTACTTGTGTAGAGATATATGGGATGAAAAATGCTACTTTAAAGAAATCTTTCGCATACGCTTTCGAATGAATGACGACTGCTAGAATTAAAGCCAGCACCATTCCCACCGGTACAGTAAATATCGTGTATAATAGGTTGTTTTTTAACGCTAAAAGAAAATTATCGTCATTTGCTAATCTAATAAAGTTATCAAACCCGATAAATTTTATGGTATCCATACCACCTATAAAATTCCATTCTGTGAATGCTAGAAATAAGGTGAAACCCAGAGGGAAAACTCCCATGAGGCAAATTCCTAAAAACTCTGGAAGAACAAAAAGTATTCCAGCAGCACTTTCTTTCCGTTTTTCACTCCAAAATGGTCTTTTTCTGTTCGGAGATAGACTGGTGACTTCCTTTTTACTTTGATAATTTACTTCCACTATGTTGTCCTCCTTTTCTATGTAATTCATTTTCTAGTTTATTATAGGAGTTTTCACGTCTACTTTCTGCCGATTATTTTTACTTGTTTTTTAAATCAAGGGTAAAAATATTGCACATTTTTTTCAAAACAATCTTTCAATTTCAAAAAAAGCGATTATAATATGTTTAATAAACTAATTATTTGAGGAGGTTTAGGATGTACAAGGTGATGCTCGTTGATGATGATGTGCCGATGCTTAAATACTTGGAAAACATAATGGACTGGGGAGATTTGGGTGTTGAGATTGTGGCTTCCACTTTCTCGAGCGTGAAAGCGTTAACACTATTTGATGAGTATCAACCAGATTTAGTCATTACCGACATTGGAATCCCGCAAATTGATGGTTTAGAACTTGCAGTTCGTTTCAAAGAAATGAATCCAGCCTCAAGGGTCATTCTCTTAACCTGCCATGAGGATTTTTATTATGCGAAACGAGCAATCCAGTTAGATGTCGATGATTATTTAATTAAAGATGAGCTTACTTTGGAACAACTGAAAGAAAGCGTTATCAAATCTATCAATTACCTTAAAGAATCAACAGACTTTCAAGAAGCATTAAAATATCAAGAAACGATCCATCATAACAAAGACATTTTAAAACAATCATTTCTCAAAAATTTAACAGACATAGAGTTTAATGAAAAAATACTTGATTTCAGCTGGAGTTTAGGAATTAACTGGAAACACAATGATTTCATTGTTTGTTCCTCTTTTATTGATTATTCATCTTGTTCACATAGACTAGTAGACAATGATAGCCCTGAAATCCATGGTGAATTGTTCTGCATTGCGGATGACCTTGCAAAGGGAAATCATGATTTTACTATTTTGCAAGATAAACATTTAAACCTGGTTATTATTTATAACTTCAAGAAAAGTATTTCAACTAAAAGCTTTGAAGTGGTAGAACAGTTCCTAACGAGTATTCAACTAAAAGTAAAGGACATTTTACAGCTTGATGTACGCTTTTTCCATAATAATATTTGCGATAAATCTTCATTAGGCAGCAGTATAAATAAACTAAATAAGTTGAAATCCAATTTATTTTATACGAGCAATGATCATTCTTTTCAAGAAGTTCATTCGAAAAAAACAGCTTTTAATTTAGTCGAAGACTCTCTGCTTGACCCATTTATGAAAGGATTAAATGATTCCATTCAATATGCCAATCATGATGAGGTTGGCATGTCACTAAACTATTTAGAGGAAACAGCGAGAACACTTCAATTAGAGCCTTTTCAGTTAAAAGAAAAATGTCTTCAAATTCTAAATCACATTTTCAATTCCAGCAATTCTTCTTTTTCGAATTTTGAGATGTGTTTTAAAAATTCTATATCCATTGAAGACATGATTCATTTACTTAATCTTAAAATTCATGCGAGCCTTGAGGACATGGAAAATACTAAATATAAACATACAATCAGGAATCCAAAAATAAAAGAGATTGACCAATATATCATAGAGCATTTGTCCGAAAACATTACCTCTATCATAATGGCCAATCATCTTCATTTAAATCCTAGTTATTTTTCCAGATACTTTAAACAGTTAACAGGTGAAAACTTCACAGATTATGTTCACCGTTTTAAAATTCGTTTAGCGATCACCATGCTTACAGAAAGATATGAATCAATTGAAAATATAGCTTATGGCCTCGGATATTCCGATCGCACCTACTTTTCAAAGATTTTCAAAAAGTATACGGGTTTGAGTCCTGGCGAATATAAACGAACCACTGAAAAACAAAAGCAGCTATGACCTGGGAATGTGCATAATAAATGTCGTTCCCTTTTTTTCATTCATTTTTGCTTCTAGATTGGCATTTTTACCATACGTCAACTTCAAACGCCGAGCGATATTGATTAGCCCTACTCTGTCATAAGCGGAAATGATTTCATCACTCATTTCTGAAAAAAGCAGATTGAGATTTTGACATTTCTCCATAGACATCCCTTTTCCGTTATCAGCAATATGAATTTGAATTTCACCCTCACACGTAAAGGCAGATATCGTTATGATTGCATTCGGTTCGCGGTCAACAAATCCATGAATAATACAATTTTCAATGATAGGCTGGATGAGCAATCTAGGTATTTCGAAATCCTCTATCCCATCTTCCACTTCTACCTTCGCTATCGTATCCGTCCCATTTCGCATATTCATAATATCTAAATAAGCATTAATTAACAGAAATTCTTGGGCGAGCGTATTTGGGATATTTACACGCATATAGGATCTTAATAAACTTATTAGGGAATCAATTTTTTTGCTATGAAATGGATCTCCCGAGATACTAAGGTTGCATTTTATTGAATTTAGCGTATTCATAAGGAAATGCGGATGGATTTGTGCTGATAAAGATTGAAGTTCTAGTACCTTCTTCTCTTCTTGCTCTTGCTCAATTTTAAGAATGAGATCTTTAATTTGATCTAACATCTTATTAAAGGCAGTCCCAATCATCGCAATTTCATCCTTACCTTTGACATGAAATCGAACAGAATGGTCACCGCGTACAAACTCTTTTATGATTTTTTCAAATGATTTTAATGGCTTAACTAAGCTCTTTGACATATAAATCGAGAGTAGAAAAAATACCACTACGAATATCACAATCATAATAAAAAAGAGAAAGAATACCTTTGTAATCGATCCAGTAATTTCATTCTGTGAGATTTCAGAGGTTAGCCCCCAATTTGCGCGACTAATTGTTTTTTCGACTCTAATAATATTTTTTTCACTAAAACTTTCCGTTTGAAATACAGCTATTTCCTCTCCGTTTTGATCTGAAAGAATCAAACGGCCCATTTCTAAGCTTTTAAAAATGCTTTTAAAGTATGAATGGGGAATCCGAATAACAACGGTACCTAAATATTCATTGCTCACGTTATGTCGAATAACTCTGCCAAAAAAGTAATCGTTCTCAGAAATATCATCACGTTGAATGACACCTAGCGACTGGATTGTACTTGTATTATGTAAATCTAATCGATCTTTGATAACATCCCACTCGCTATTAATTTGATCGACCATGCCAGTTTGCGATGCATGGATAATATATTCGCGTGGATTTACAAAATAAAGTTTTGATTGAGCACCGGCCATTTTTGTTTCTAAAAGGCCTAGTAACTCTTTCACTTGGAGAAGATAATCATATTCCTGAAAGGTACGAATTTTATTCGACTCTTTTAATCGATCTAGCTTGTCTTTAATAGCAGTATCTCTTGCTAATACTATAGTTGAAAAAGTAATATCATCAATCGTATCCGTTAAGTCGCTGGCGATAATATTAACGATTTGCTGGTTAGACGTTGTAATTCTCTCAGTTACTTCATTTTTAATGAAAAAGTAAGTAATAATCGAACTTATTGTAAATGGAAGTATAACCAGGAATAGTAGTGAGAGTTGGATTCTCTGATAAAAGGATAAAAAATATTTAAGTTTAATGTCCAACACCTCTTCTCGTGATGAATATGAAATCTACCTTCTAATTATACTGAAATCTGTTCAGATTTGTCGTCACATTCTAGTTTCTGATTCTGTTTTAATGCTATTTTAGTAAATGCATTAAATGATATTTTCATTAATAAAAACACATTTATGCTTACTCCAAAGAATAATGCCAAAATAGGGGCGAATTGAAAAACAATAATTGAAACGCTGATGATAAACAGCATAAGAATGGCATAGTGTGGAAATGACAAAGCAATAACAATGGAATTGATAAAATATTGTTTCAAGGATCCATTGTAATGAACAAATACTGGGAAGATAAAAATGATTACAAACCCAAAAGTTAAAACTACGCTGTAAAAGATGATTTGAAAGATGTTTGACAAATTGTTTGGCAATACGTTTAGGTAAGCGTTATATAGATAAAGGATTCCTCCTGCTATGAATAAAAAGACACCTAAAAGATTAGCGTTCATAAAATCTTTCTGATAACTTTCCCAGAATGTTTTAAATATTGGGTAGTCTTCTTCCTTATCCATCACCCATTTGCGGATGATTGCAAACGAAGCAATCGTTGCAGGCATAATCCCGAATAGTATTCCACCTAGTAAAGTGAAGGAGATCCATAATAGATTTACATACGCGAGTCTCATGATCCATTCACTTAGCCGATAAAATCCTCCTAATACCCCTTGCGGTTCCATTATCAAATTGCTCCTTTCATGCCAAGCGGACACCCAGCTTGATTACATCTATTCCTACAAGTATAAACTTTTATACCCTATTTTGCGTATGCACTATTTTTACCGTCGAAGTAAAAATAGTGCACACAAATGAAAAGAGTGCCAGGAATGGCACTCTACCGTGTTATGGTAATATTAAAATATATTTCTGTTCCAACCATTTAGCTTCGCAATCGCTTCAATGAAAAAATAATCTCCATAAATTAACGAGACGTTGACAAAGTTCCCTTTTGGTTTATGGCCAGTACCTTCTAGTAATATCCCTTGGTGGTTTTGATTGTCCCAGGTTGCATAATTTTCCGAGAGCGATTGCAATATCCTCATGGCATTCCCTCTATATAGCCGCTGCTCATTTTTAGTAACATGATTGGCAATTTCTAATAATCCTGATGAGGCAATAGCTGCCGCAGAGCTATCCCTTGGTTCATTTTCTACTGACTCTACTCGATGATCCCAATATGGAACAAAGTCATCTGGTAAGGAGGCAATAAATTGATGGGCTATTTTCTTTGCTGCATCTAAGTATTTTTCATCTCCAGTAAACCTATACATATTTGCAAATCCATAAATTGCCCAACTATTTCCTCTGCTCCAAGATGAGTCAGGTCCAAACCCTTGACCGCCAATTGCTTCAATAAAATCCCCTGATTCTGCGTCAAATGAAAGAATATGACAGGTTGACCCATCTTCACGAATCCCATATTTAAGGAATGTATCTGCATGCAGAGTCGCTATATGTTTATAGCGAGGATCTCCTGAAATACGGCTCGCCCAAAACAATAATGATAAATTCATCATACAATCAACAATTACCCAGCCTGGTGCACGGTCCCATGATTTAATAAAATTCCCTTTAGGATTAAATCTCCCAGCTAAGAAGTTTCCAGCTTGTAATCCTAAACGCTTACTTTCTTCATCTCCAGTAATCTCATATTTGAATACAGAAGTTAATAAAAATTGAAATCCTGTATCATGATCAAATTTTTCTTGATTATCCATAAAATAACGCTCTATTTTTTTATTGCAAACTTCACCTGTGTTTTTATAGTGCTCGTTACCAGTTAGGTCATAGAGTGTCCATAAAATACCTGGCCAAAAACCCGAGGTCCACCAATCTGGCTTGGTGTTATCATAAATGCCGTCATTTCCAGCAACATGGGGTAATTGATCTTGGATTGTTTTTATATTCTCGGTTATCTTTTCTTCTATTAACCTCTTGGTCTCAAGCACAAAAAATTCAGCCACTTTTTTTCCTCCGTCCTATACTTATTCACTATAATCATAATCCTAAACCAATATGGAATCCTCTGGACGATTCGTACGAATTAGTGCATTATTTTTACTTTATTAAAGGCTCTTTTTCTTAAACTTCATACTTAAAAAGAGATTGGAGTTTTCCCCCAACCTCTCTTTCACCTAAACTAGTCTAGTTTCTTTCTGCAACAGGATTTTACTTAATATTATCAATAGCTGCACTCCCCAGCCTGTCTTCTAGTTGCTTTAGAAACAAACTTCGAGGTGAAACATGGCTTCCTTCTGCCTCCCAATATCCATCTTCCCTAATAATGTCTCCCTCTGTCTTAAAATCACCTGGCAGACGTTTTCCGATAAGACCAATGGCATAGTTTTGCGCTGTCGGCGGGCTTTGTACCGCTAATTCACCTGTATGATTCCAGAATACAAAATTAGCTCCAGCCCAACCATGTCCAGTGCCATAATAAGAACGATCCATGACATTGGCATTCCCCGTCACATTATCAAATAAACCTCCTGCTGCCCAGCGTTGATGAGGTTCACTTCGGGCATACGTTTTCACATCCTGTGAATCTAAGATGACATGTGGTCCCGCCATCTGTCGGTCAAAAGTAAATCCATGTCTAGCCGTTTCTGAATAAACTCGCTGCGTTAATGTAAGCTGTCCGACATAATTGAATGGGTACCGTCTCGAACCTGTTATGATACTCACCATCTCTAAGTTCGTTGAATCTTGAATCGTTATCCATTTTGAGTGTCTTCCAACATTGACTATGCTTTTGGTTAAATGCAGACCTGTCACATTTCTCATCCATGCATTTTTGGTATATTCAAAGGTTAAGAATGTAGAAGCTTTTTCTTCATCTGAATAGTAGACTTTACCTTCATGAACTGCTGTGACAGAACGGTCAAATTCAACATCTACTCTAAGATTTTCAACACCGACATTATTTAGTCTGTCAGAGTCATCATACTTATAGATCTCTCCGCCACCCCATACCGTTTCAATCGCATTTGGGATTGGAGCATCAATCGTGATCGTATTTCCTTTAATATTTGTAATGACACGATCGAAATCTAAGGTAAATGGCTCCCACTGAACTGTTGTTCCTCGATCTGGAATTCTATCCATGTTGATTTCATGAATCCAGCTGCTATTTCCATACCGGCGAATCATGATGGTATCGCCCACTTTAAAGCTAGATGCTTTTTCAACATGAAAGCTATGACTTCCAACAGGAACATACAAATCAGTCAGAGCTGTTTTTGTTCCAGGAAGCAAACTCGGTGAGGCTGTTAAATCTCCCACCTCTAAAATATTTCTTACTGTCTTACCTGTTGCATATAGGATGGTTCCCTCTTCACCCTCTCCGCTGCCACGTAGAACTACACCACTTTTAGAAATTTTCAACGTTCCTTCGATTTCAAATGTTCCTTTACTTAATACAACCGCTCCTCGGAAACCGTTTGACATCAGCGGTAGGTTTGCAACAGTTTCAATCGCGGTTTGAATTCGCTCTGTATCATCGCCTTCTCCAGGTTCAACAAACACCTTTGCTTGAACATCAGGAATTTTGACGCCGCCGCCCATATAACCACTAGTAGAGTAGTCCATAATCTGATTGCCTCTAAAGTCTGAAGAATACTCAAGTTTTCCTTCCTCATTCAAGAAAGCCATCTTACTTTGACCCTCTGGTAACTTTTCTGTATCCATGACGCGGAAATGCAGCATATCGTATACACGCTTTCCTTTATCCAATTGGATTTCCATTTGAATTTCATATTTTCCTTCTTGGAGGGTCCCAGGTATGGTAAGGATATATTCTTTACCGCTTGAAATATGGAGCTGTTTAAACTTATAGACAACTTGATTGTCTGCATCTACAACCGTTCCTCGCAGCTTCCCATCTTGATGGGCATTCACCTTTACCTGTGGATATTCTCCCCCAGGGGAAAGGATTGCTGGTAGCCCAATTCTTGTCGGAATATCCGGGTGAACCAATGCTGTATCCGCAATTCTTGCTTCCGGATCATCCACTACTACAAACACTTGCGTGCTCTGGGTAATCGTTTCAATCGTTGCCTTAGCAGTAATAGCGGTAACGCCCCCTTGAATAGCTGTAATATGACCTTGTGCATCAACTGTTGCAACTTCCGGTCTGCTGCTAGCAAACTCAATAACTGCATTTTCTTCAGCTAACGTTCCTCCCTCATAAAATTCACCTTTGAGGATTAGCTGATTTGACTCTCCTTTGTTTAGTAAAACTTCTGAATCAACTTTATATTTATCTGTCTTATCATCCGATAGGTATACACCTGTTAAAGGGTTTTGAACTGGCGGCACAGGTGCTTCATCCGTATTGAAAACCTTTAATTCATAGATTAATGGTGCAGATTCTCTCTTAGCATTCAAATTTACTTTCAAATAGCGTGCCTTTTCTTTTTCAAAAATGGCCTTTTCTTGGTTGGCAACAATCAATCTATTTTGATAAAAGGACTTCCACGTTTTTCCGTCGTTTGAAGAGAGCAATTCATAGTTTACAACAGCATCTAGGTTAAAAGTAAATTGAGCCTTGTTAAAATTTAATTCTCTGCCAAAGTCAATCGTTAACCAATGCTGCTGATCGTCACGAAAATCTCCACTTAACGCTCTCCAGGCCGTTCCTTCATCTCCATCAACTGCATTGGATGCAAATGTTTGGCAACTGGAACATTGTGAGCTTGCAGAAGCAACTTTCAAATATGCAAGATTAATCTGTGATTTGTCAGTATTCGGGCCAAAACTATCCACCCATAAACGGTGGGTTTTCGTTACATTATTTCTAGTTACCGAGATATCAATTGCTGCTGTTCCCTCACCCTTAGCGGTTAATAAACCAGTTTCATCTACTGTAAGGGTGTCAGGTTCCGTGCTTCGGAAAACAGCATCCGCTGTTACATCCACGATGTTGCCACTTGATAACGTTCCCTCAACGGATATTTTTTTGGTTTCCCCCGGCAGGATTGTCAGCCCCTCCTCATCCACCTTTTGTCCATCACTTATGACAGTCAAAGAGGATAATGGGCTTAATGATGGATCGACTTGGCGGTTGTAGACCTCAATTTCAGACAAGATATTTTCTCTTCCTGTCGCGGTACTAATAATATCTAAACTTACTCTTATATATCTTGCTTGTACCGCTTCAAACCCAGCAGTTTCATTCGTTGTTAACGCTCGCTCTTTAACCGCCGCTTCCACCCAAGAAGGGCTTTGGGCATTCTTATACGATATTTGGTATGCTTCAATATAAGGGATACTTAATCCTTTTAACACGACCTCATTGACTTGAGTTTCTTCCCCTAAATCAATCTCAATCCAAACATTATGGTTATCCGTAACGTCTGCGACTGTTGGTGCCCAGAAAGTAGTAGTTTTACCATCCACTGCATTATCAGCTGCTAAACCACAACCAGAGCAATGTGAACTCTTTTTTAAATTTGTTGTCTTCCCTAAAGCTAAATTCGTCAAACCCTCTTCAGCAGACGTCCTCGTTTCAAATACTGGGATAAACATCGATTGGATTAGACAAAAAATAAGTAAGATGGATATGGTTTTTTTAGACAAAAATTTCATAATAGGCACTCCCCCTTAGTGTAAACGCATTCATTTATTCGTAGTAAATTTAGAATAGATTTTAATGGACTCACCTCCTTAAAGTCGATGACATACATTCATATGATAATAGTTGAGATTAGAGATTCTAGGGATGGTGGTAGATTCTAGTTGATTAGATCGTGGTGATAAATCAGAATTTTCATACCTTTCATTATAAATCCTTCAAAAATTAGCAAGATGGATAATTTTGTGTTCATTGTGTAGTATTTTAACTGGTTTTTTATTACAATTCATAATCTAGACTTGCGCGGGCCGCGGGTGATTCTGTGATTGTTCCCGTAATTTGAGTCCTCTTATATTACGGGAACTATCTGCCTGTAATTGTTCCTGTAATTTGAGCACTCTTAAATTACGGGCACTATTCGAATGTAATTGTTCCTGTAATTTGAGCCCTCTTAAATTACGGGCATTATTCGAATGTAATTGTTCCCGATAAGCTTTAGACAATAAAAAAACCTTCCAAGTAGGAAGGCTCGATTCATATTTATAATCAGGTAATCGGGGCGGGATTAAATATGGTAAAAAGCAACGGTTCGTTGCCTTTTTTGTGCGTTAACCCCTATATTTAACAGCCAATCCTTTTAGGAAGTTTCTTGCGTATTTATCACCGCACTGTTTGTAGTTTTTGTGGCCTTCTTTTCTTAAAATAGCGCCTATTTCACCTTTTGTTACCGTGATTCCAGCCTTTTCTAAAATATCAAGCATATCCTCACTTGTTAACGATAGGGCAATTTTCAATTTCTTTAACAACATATTATTAACACTTTCATTTGACTTGGCTGGTGTTGCAGGTTGGCCAGGTTTGGGTTCTTGTTTCCCTCTTTTAAAAGTAATATAGCCGTTTAAAAATGACTCTAACATTGAGTTATTAACTTTTATATGGTCGTCATTTTCAACTTCTTCTTCGTCATCGTCATAGCTGTCTGGTGATTTTGTGAGGATTTTTAGTACCTCATCTTTGGTAACTTCAACGTTCCCAAGTTTAAATATTTCCACCATATCTGTATTTTTTATATCTAGCGCATACCTTAATCGAATTAATATATCATTATTATCCATTATGAACCTCCATATTTTGCACCTAATAACAACTGTTACAATAGCATGTTAAACAGTCATTTTCCAGCTTGATAATGCTAACCAGTTTTCCTGCTCCTTATAATTGGGCATGATTTTCCCAACTAGACGCCAAAAGGACCGGTCGTGATTCAGGTGGACCATATGGCACATCTCGTGAATGACCACGTAATCGATTACCTGTTGTGGTGCCATCGCAAGCTTCCAATTAAATGTTAACTGCTGTTTAAAATCACAGGTTCCCCAGTTACTATTATTATCCGTTATCCGGATTGACCTTGGTTTTATTTTAAAATTGCTTTGATGGGACTGAATACTCCTCTCTACCAACGATTTACACTTCTGGTAGTAAAAACGTTTAAGAGCTTGTTTTACTTTTTCATCCTCAAGCTGTTTCACAACTATTTGCAGCCTACCCTCTTCAAACAATACATAGTCTTGCTTGATCGTTATATCTTGTGAGACCTGTATAGGGTATTCGTTTCCTAAATACAGAAAACGCTCACCATGATCATAGACCTTCTTTTTTGGGCCTTGGCTTCTAGCCTGCATTTCCTTTAACTTTTGTTGAATCCAATCCCATTTTCCCTCTACTGATTGAAGTACACTTTCTTCCGATGTCCCTTTCGGAGCCTGTACTTCAATTTCCCCATAAAGATTAATCGAAATGCTCATAGATTTCCGCTTTTTATAAACGATATCAAAGCTAATTGTTTCACCTGAGTAGGTATGGATCATTTTTATCACCTGTCTTATCCGTTCGAGTTCATCCCAATTGTACAAGCATTGTCAACGCTGGTGCAATAATTACCTTACCAAAAAAATCACCATAGAAAAAAGGCGAAATCTTCCGCCTTTTCATTACTTTTTATTCAACTCATTCCATACTTTAATCATTCGCTTTGGTGCCGCACGTAAATAGGCTTCTTGAATTAGATCAGCTAATTCAGCCCAGTCTTTTTCTGCCGGATTTTGCATGGATACCCAGCCGTGCTGTCCGATGTATGGAGTTTTGGAAAAATGCTCTTTTTGCAGCAATATTTCTTGAGTTTCCCGATCAGACTTGAATGACAAGTTGAAGCCACTCTCATTTTCACCAGTTATCACAAACGATTTTCCATTGATTTTAAACGTTTTGTGACCAAAACCGTCAATAATTTCTACTGCTTCTGGCAGTGCAAGACAGATATCACGCACATGTTGAAGCATGTCTGCCGAGTCTTCTGCTTTCATATTTTCCACCTATAATTGATCCTATTTTGCATTCTCATCAGGTTGATGAATACCGAATATATTGCCTTCGGTATCAATAAAGTAGCCTTGCCAAGCCATTCCTGGCAGAGCATATTTCGGCATAGCAATCGTTCCGCCATTCTCAAGGATTTTGGCTTCCGCTTCGTCGTAATTTTCCACTCCCATTGTACAAGCAAACCCGTTTAAAGCTTGGTTTGCTTCCGGCGGAGCACTTTGACGCTGCATCAATGCCCCATTGATTCCTAGTTGGTTATCCTCGCCCGTCACTGCTCCAAAGTAAGGCATTCCGGCATAATCAGTCCAATCTTGAAAGGACCAGCCAAATACCTCTCCATAAAACTTCTTTGCACGATCCATGTCACTCACATGAATTTCAAAATGAATTAATCTTCCCATGTTTTCTCCTCCTATTCATCCGCATTGTAAACGCTTGCTTAAGTTATTTTTTCACAATATGTATTTACCAAGCATCCTCTCTATTATAGAGGAAATGATGGAAATATATACTATTTTCGGTCTTTGCTTTCTATACTTCTCGATAGAGGTTAATTTCGGTACTTTCTCTCATTTCCCTAAGTCCTGGAACGAGATTCCGAACATGTTCACTAGCGTTGTGTTTGTTTAGCGCTTCTTCATCCACCCATTCCTCAATCATTGTTACGATGGTCGGATCATTGATATCCTCATGAAGAATGTAAGCAATACAACCTGCTTCTTTATTAGTTTCAGCAACGAGCCTTCTAGCAATTTTTAAGTATTCTTCTTTATTTACATCTGATTTCAATTTACCCTTAGCAACAACTCTAAGCATTTAATTCGCTCCCCTTCATTTTGGTTTTTTTCTGAAAGTAGTTCACATTCTTCGGTTCAGGAAAATTATAACCTTTCCTTGCTTACTAGCACAAATTAGACTGACATTTTAAATTTCTAATCGTGCCCTTTTGCTGCTAAAGGGTGGGATTGAGGGAACGATACTTGGTGAATCATTCCCTTAAACTACTAAAAAGTGGGGTCGAGGGGACGATACTTGGTGAATCGTTCCCTGAAACTACTAGAAAGTGGGGTCGAGGGAACGATACTTGATGAATCGTTCCCGAAAACTACTAAAAAGTGGGGTCGAGGGGACGATACTTGGTGAATCCTATCCTTAAACTATAAGGTAGGAACTAACCCACTGTAGTTTCCTCTTCCTACACATGTTAATCTAACGATATCTTTACAACATCATCCAGATATTTCATTGTATTATATCCATAAATATTGAGACTTTTAGGAATCACTTTGTCACCGTGTAACTTCACTCTGTAGCCGGTTTCGAAATAACGGGGCTGCTCAATTTCTTCATAGGGGATATGTTTAGTCATATCGTATTCAATCCCGTTTTTATCAACAAGCACTGCTTCAGATTCCATCTCCATTGACCTGGTTTCATTTTCATCCTTGCCCACAATATTGAAGTGAAGCGACTGGTAGGCTCGTTTCTTAATATCATGATTGCTTATGACAACAGTGGTAGGCATTCCAACTTCCACCTCATCGATGGAGATTGTACTGCCTGCATATTCAAAGGTTTGAGGATATCCTCTAGACGCATCCAGTTCGATGACTTTTTGGTCTTCAAACGTTACATAAACCGATGCGAAGTGTACGTTAACCTCTTTGGGTTTTTCACCAACAAGCGGGCCAAAATGTGTTTGTAGCGTATACCAATTCACGTCTTGCTGTAAATCCAAATAAGAGCTGCCATACATATCAGCTTTCACTTTTTTATTGTTTACTACTAAATCGTCAAAATTAAGAGCATCGATCCGCTTCTCATGCTGTTTACTATTAATACCATATTGCAGAACCGTGGCAGTTGGCGCAATGATTAGTTTATCAAATCGAACCGGGATCCCCTCTACTAGAGTCTCTTCATTCAAAGCATATTCGATGGAAGCCTGTTTTGTAACAGGGATCTCGAAGTTCCACTCCCCTGTTTCATATCCCAAGATTTCGTTAACCCTAAAACCATTTTGATCAGAGGAATCTTGAATCAATTTCAGAAGCCTAGTGATTTTGAGTTTGATGGTCCCTTTATCCTTTGTGAGTGGCAGAAGACTAAGCTTCCCGTGATACACGTTCTTTTCTTGGATATTTAAATCGGTTTCAAGGACAGGAGGATAAAACCTTGGATAGTTTATGGTGCTCATGATTTCATGTTCGTTCTCTACAAAAACCCCATCACCATAACTTATCATAAATTGGTTGTCTTCATTTGTATCTTCTATTTCATAAAAAATAAGTGTCTGAACGTCATCCGCAATCGCAGTCTTGATCCTAATTTTCACCCCATCACTTTCCGCTTCCAGGTTCAGCCTCTCACCCAGGTCCTGTTGCAAATAGGCAAGCACCTCTTGATCTTCTTCTGTCCATGTATAGTAAAGGTTAGAAAACGCCCCTGTAAAAAAATCAATTGCTATTAATACTGCGAATATACCAGCAAAAACAAGTCCTTTTCTTATACGTTTCTTGTTCCTTTGCTGTTTAATCTTTTCCATTTCTGCCAGTTTAGCTTTGACGTTCTCCATAATACCAGATGGCATATGCAAATCTTTAATCCTATCAGTAAGATTTAACATGGTTAACATGACATCCTGAAAAGTAGCCAGATCCTGCTGACAATGTTGACAATGATATATATGTTTCTCTAAATCAATCTTTTTCGGCCGATCAAGGGTTCGTTCTAAGTAATCGATATAATCCTTATGATACTCCTTACAGCCATTAAAGGTTGTTCCATCCCCCAATGCTTTTCTAAGTGACTGGATTCCGGAAAACAAAACCTCTTTCATTTTTTCCACTGAAACCTGGAGAAGATGTGCCACTTCTTCCCGTGAAAATCCTTTAACATATGTAAGGACCATCGCTTCTTTCTCGTACTCTTCTAATTGATCAAGTGCTATAAGAAAATCCTGACGTGGCTCACTTTCCAATAAAGATTGTAAACTTCTATCACCAGCAAGCTCACGGCAGATATGTATAAAAATGGATGTAACCCACAGTTCAAATGATGTTTCACTTTTAAAACGAGGCAATTCCTTGTGCACTTTTAGAATGGATCGATAAAAAAGCTCTTCCATTTGCTGCTGATTACTGAGATAGGACCAGCCAAGTAGATAAAACGATTGTTTATGCTGTTCGAACCATTCGACAACCGACTCCACGCCTTTTTCTCTTTTTGGAGTGATAGAAATGGGATCTATTTTTGCTGGGATCATACTATGTTCCCCCCTTTGCTAATGGTTTAATCTTAGCACGACTCTTACACATCTGTAACTTCATAGATTGAAAATTTTTACAAAAAGCATCTACGATTTTTATGTAGATGTTTTTTGTATTATTCAATTTCCCATGGAACCCCTTTAAAACTAATTATTATATCTTCTATTTTATGTTCTTCATTTAAATTTGCTTGCCCTTTCACTTGTTCGACGTCTGATTTTCCACTGCCTTCTTTTTGGTACTGTAATTCTACAGTGAAATTATAAACCATATCTTTAGCATCTATTTTTTCATATTCAATGTTTTTCACCTTTAATTGGTAACCATTTCTCCTCGGTGCAATCATTAATGTTGAAGCAAATCTATTTACAAAACCTAGGTAAGCCGTATCATTTGCGAAATACTCTCGGTACAGGTCTTCTTCATATTTCACTAGATATTCAAGTCCCTCACTTTCTATTTTTTGGTCCAATTCATCATTTGGTCCTGTTAGGGCATTCTGTAATACAGCTCCAATGGTCCTTAAATTTTTTTCATCAGTATTTAGAGATACCTTGGACCCCTCTGATTTATTTTGAATGGAATCCAACAAAGGCATGGCTAATAGCATAAGAATGAAGGCAACAGAAGCTAACGTAAAGTAGTATTTCCAAGGCTGTTTTGATTGTTGTTTTCTGCTATTCATTTTATTTTGTATTTGCAACAGAACTTCTTTTTGTTCTTGTTCCGTCATGTTCATTTTATGATTCATAGATTTAAAATGGTTATCTAATTGATTCATCTCCCCAATTCGTTTCACGAAGAACTCCCTCCTTTTCTAGTTCTTTTTTCAACGCTTGCATCCCTCTAAATAAAGTAACCTTGACTTTATTTTCAGACCATCCAAGGATATGTGAGGTTTCACTGATAGAAAATTCCTTAATCTTTCGTAGAATAATAACATCCCGATAGGAACGTTTAAGCTTGTTCATCGCAAAGTACAATTGTTGCTCAGTCTCATTCATCAGCAAAACCTGTTCTGGTGTTTTATCATTTGACTTAATAGGTGTCGTTAAATCAAGAAAATAGGCTATGGGTTTATTCTTTCTAATCAAGTCAATCGTCACGTTCCGCGCGATCCGGAACAGCCAACTTTTTACGTATTCTCCTTGAAAGGAGTCTAACTTGATATATGCACGAATAAAGGTTTCTTGCACGATATCTTTTGCTTGCTCGTGTTCATTAATCATAAAAAAGGCATATTTATATAAATCATTGCTGTATTCGTTGTACAACTCATTTATTTTCTGTATCATTAAGTCTTGCCTCAATCCCTCATCTCCTTTCCATTTTTTATATCGTATCTTAAAAACGGATGATGAATACAAAAGTTACACTTTTTTAAAAATATATAATTTTAAAATAGCAGTAAATACAGTATTGATAACACAGAATAAATGGTAAAAAGGCAACTTCCAGTTGAATAAGTGGTAGTTGCCTTCTTTTATATGAGTTGTGCTACACACTCGAGATGCCCCGTGTGTAAATTGCACCAAATGAGAGGTTTGGCGCGTTTGAAATTTAAAATAAGTTGTTAAAAATCAATCCAGAAATAAATCAGAAGACAGATAACGTTCACCCGTGTCCGGAGCTAAGCAAAGAACTCTAGCTGAAGATGGTAAGGTTTTTGCTACCTCGACAGCAAAATAGGTTGACGCTGCTCCTGACGCACCTACAAAAATCCCTTCTTCTGCCGCTAGCCGGCGAGCAGTTACTTGTGCATCTTCGTCCTCAATGAGCAAAATTTGATCAAAAATAGCACGATTTAATATCGAAGGAATAAAGCCCGGCCCTGTTCCTGGAATTTTATGTGGTCCAGGCTCACCACCAGATAAAACTGGGGACCCGAACGGTTCGACAACATATATTTTCAAGTTTGGAATCTGTTTTTTCAGCTCTTCCCCAACCCCTGTTACCGTTCCTCCTGTTCCTGCAGTCAACACGAGGGCGTCCAATTTCCCTTCGAAAGCTTCAAAAATTTCAACTGCAGTTGTTTTGCGATGTGCATCAGCATTGGCAGGATTCTCAAATTGCATGGGAATAAAATAATCAGATATAGATTCAGCTATTTGGTTTGCTTTATCAATGGACCCTTGCATGCGCAAACTTGCTGGAGTTAAATGGACTTCCGCTCCATAGGCCTTCATGATTTTAATCCGTTCTTTTGTCGCATTATCAGGCATGGTGATAATACAACGATATCCTTTTACAGCACATACCATGGCAATTCCAATACCGGTATTACCAGAAGTTGGCTCGATAACGGTACTTTTTCCTGGAATTAATTTGCCCTCTTTTTCTGCACGTTCAATCATATTAATGGAAGCACGGTCTTTAACGCTTCCTCCTGGGTTGAATGATTCCAATTTAATGTACACTTCCCCCCCAGTTGGCTCAGGTAATTTATTTAATTTTACAATCGGAGTTTTTCCAATTAAGTCAAGAATTGAGCTGTAGAGTTTCATTGTTCTTCCACCTTTCGATAATTTTTTCAATGTATTCTTTTAAAATATAACATTTCGAGTTAATAGCTTTATTATATCAGCAATAGACTACTTATTTATTTCACCTTTAACACAAATTAGAAAAACCGGGCATAAAAATCGCCCGGTCCATTTTTGTTTAGAGAACATCCGAAATTTTGTACTCTATGCCATGAATTCCACTGTAATATTGAGGATACTTTTGTCCTCCACGAATAGGCTACCTTGCCAATCTCTTTCTTGCCTTTCGAAAGCCATCATAAACATTAAATACACCAAAAATAACAAACAGGAAAATTACGCCGCTAATAACCCTATTCTTAAATTGTTCTATGGTACTGGAAAATAAATCTGCCATATATGAAGTAAATTCAAGTTGAAACAAATTGGGGTTGAACATGATGACAATAATAACAACCGTTGCAATAACCTCATATACCGTGTTAAAGATGGCCAATTTTCGCGTCCACTGTCCCATGATTAATTTGAAAAGAGCTAAAGCAATTTCCAATCCTATTACGCAAACGACAAACGGCCAATAGGAGAGTAACACATCTTGATTTAAAGCGGGAGTTACAAATTCAAGTCCATTGCCTTCGTTTACGTATATACCCAAAAGCTTCTGCGCGTAAAAATAAACGGTTGCCCAAATTGCGGTCCAGATTAAACTGAAATACACTTCACCTTTTGAAATTGACCTTTTCATAGGGATAATCGTGACATTTTTTAAATCATCAGGAGTCCATTTCGTATAATTCATGGTTAATGGCTCCAGATCTTTTCCTTTATCCACCCGTTCAATAATAGCAAATGTAATAGTCAGCCAAAAAGCAACCTGTATACCCACTTCAATTAAGAACCATATACCTTCTGCAAAAACCTTAATAACAATATTTAATATGGCTTCTTCTCCATTATAGCTGAAGAAATAACTCGCAATCATTGAAATCAACGCAATGACGCTGGCAATCGGTAAAATCAGTTTAAACAAAGATACATATACATCAAAGTATCGCGGACCAATTAAATGCATCGGTCGATCATGGTATCCACTTGCCAATGAGGCAGGATTTCCTAATTTCTCAAGCACCTTTTTAACATCATCTTCAGCGTAATCGTCTGGAAGCATATCCTCGATCGTTGACCTTAATTCAAGTGCAATATCCTCATGATTTTTTTCCGATAGCCTTCGAGTTACTTCTTGAATATAAATCTCAATTAAATTCATCATCGTCCTCCCCTTTTAATAAACCATAAAGTTCCTTTGAACCCTTCATCCATTCCGCCCTTAACTGCCTATAAATCTCATGTCCGAAGTCACTCAAAACATAATACTTTCTGGGTCTGCTCTCTGTTGTATCCCAGCTGCTTGTTACTAATTCTTGTTTTTCTAAACGACGTAGTAAGGGATATAAAGTACTTTGTTCAATAGATATCCCCGATTCCTCCAATAGCTGAACAAGCGAATATCCATATTGTCGTGTACGCAATTGACTTAAAACGGCTAATGTCAATGTTCCTCTCCTAAGCTCTGTTATTAATGAATCAAGTAAAGTACTCATTCACCCACCTCATATTCCTAATAATTGCTATCACTAATACTGTGTGTTATACACTATATGCTTTATACTATGCATCATACACTATTATTGTTACGAAATCAATTGAAAATAAAAAGTTGGGGTCAGTCTCTCGCCACATTAACGCAGGAGGTACTGACCACAAGGTTCCCAATTAACAAATCAACGAATGCCTTCACTTTTATCACTTATTCATTTTTCGACAATTTCCTTTCTACATAGATGGCACAAATACTATAATGATAGGCTGTACTGCTTTTCTAATCAAACGTTTAGTTAATCCCGATACCACTAATCAAACGTTTGATTAAAAGGACTATGAGCCCTTTAGAAAAGTGAACTTTCCCCTGTTTTCTAGTAAATTTCTTGTCGAGGAGAAGTAACCTACTCAATTTTGTAATAGCTTTCTAAAAATACCTTGCTCTTTTACCATCTAGATATTTATGACTCTAGCAAAAGTTTATTTAATTCTGCAAAAAATTATATCATTGAAGCCGAACAATAAAGATGATAAAGTTTTTAAAATATAAATTATTCTGAAAAAGTCGGTGAGTGAGAATGAACATAAGTGAAAACACTTATTTGCGGGAAGAAAACAGCTTCCTCGCTGGTGTACGGGATTGTCTGCCCACTGTACTTGGTTACTTAAGTATTGGATTTGCGGCCGGTGTTGTGGAGAAAACAGCAGGACTTTCGATTGTTGAAGTTGGACTAATATCCTTGCTTTTATACGCAGGTTCTGGTCAATTTATTGCTGCCGCGATGATTGGGGCGAATAGTCCAACTCTAGCGATTATCTTTACTATTTTCTTTATTAATCTCCGCCATCTTTTAATGAGCGCAGCTATATCACCTTATTTCCGTCATCTTTCACCCTACAAGAATGTATTCATCGGTTCCTTGCTTACAGATGAAACATTTGGTGTGGCAATGAATGAAGCAGCAAACAGAAAAGAGCTCAGTGAAAAATGGATGTATGGTTTAAATATAACTGCTTATTTAAATTGGTTCATTGCCAATATTGCAGGTGCATTTTTCGGCGAATGGATTTCGAATCCGGAAAAATTCGGTCTTGATTTTGCATTGGCCGGAATGTTTATTGGCCTTCTTGTCCTGCAAATGGTCAACCGAAGAAATTTGATGAAAGATATTCTAGTTGCACTAAGTGCGGTTGCCATTGTTGTAGGGGTAAGTTTAGTAGCATCTGGCAGTGTAGGTATTATTGTGGCAACAATCATTGCCGCTACCATAGGAATGGCGGTGGAAATATGGAAGTAAGATGGTCTATTTTTTTAATTATCTTAGGCTCAGCCTTGGTAACATTCATTCCAAGAGTGTTGCCAATTGCCATTCTGAGTCGTGTTGAACTGCCAGAATGGGCCATGCGCTGGTTGAGCTACGTTCCCATTGCTGTTATGGCAGCCTTAGTGGGGCAAGAATTGCTAATGCCGAACGGAAAACTGGAACCTTTGCACAAAAACCTTGAACTAATCGCAGCGTTGCCTGCTTTTATTATCGCGATTGTAACACGCAGTTTATTAGGAACTGTTGTGGCTGGAATCATTTCTATAATGGTATTACGTTTTGTGTTTTGAATTAAACAATACCAGACCCCTGATATCCTAAATCCGATCTATCAGGGATCTGGTTCCAGAGTTGAGTATTTAATCTATTGTTCCTGGACTAATTCTCATTAAGTATTGATTTTGATAAATTATGGATAATATCTCCACGGCTAATAATCCCTATAACTCTACCTACTCCATTTACTACAGGAATCTTTTTAAAATGATGCTTAGATATTAAACGAATGGCACTTTCAAATTCATCATCGGGTGCTAATGTCTTAATATTTTTCTTTACCATAATTTCTTCAACTCGGGTGTTCATTTTTTCTCTTAATACATCTTCAATTTTTTGAGCTTCTTCTATAAAGGTAACATAGTAAGATAAATATAATTTCTCTTTATGCGGGGAAAGAAAGCGCACAATATCCCCGTCTGAAACGATGCCCACTAAATTTCCTTTATTATCAACCACTGGGACACCGCCAATTCGATTCGTTTCTAAAATAGAAATTAATTCTTTGACAGTTGTTGAATTCTTAGCTGTAATTACTTTTGTAATCATAAAATCGCGTACTTGCATGTAGATCATTCTCCTTTTTAGTATCTTTATCCCTCTCCTTTAAGGGAAAACATATTCTACAATAATTATACTCTTCGACTGGGGAAGTGAAAGCAAAACCATCCCATAAGAGGCTGTCTAAAAAGGGAATAACCCCCCTGTTTAGACAGCCTCTCTGAGAACTTATTTACCATTTTTATCTATTAATTGAGATCCTACTGTTCGGCTTGTAAACTCTTTTGTATATACGAGACTTTTTTTCCGTGTGCAAAAAAATAATAAATGATGCAAAGTACAACAACAACAGCCATGCTTACATACATGCCTCTAAAGCCTAATGATGGAAGTATAGATCCTAAAACGAACGGTCCAACTCCCATACCTAAATCAAAGGAAACGAAGAAAGTTGAATTCGCTAATCCAACACGGTGAGGCGGTGCTTTCTTGACCATAATCGTTTGAATACAAGACATCGTTGTTCCATATCCAATCCCAATCAAAGCGCCTGCTAATAAAAGTATGAAGCCGTTTTGAGCTTGACTAAGGATCAGCATTCCGATTAAAAATAAGATCATACATGGATAAACAACTGAATTTTCACCTTTTACATCAAACCTTGTTCCCGTAATGGGTCTAGATGCCAATAGAAACACAGCATACACGAGAAAGAAGAAACTTGCGGCTTCCGTCAAATTCACTTCATTAGCAAAGGCAGAAAAGAATGTTATAACACTTGAATAGGCAAATCCTAGAATGACCATTAATATGGCCATGGAAAGGCCGCTAAATTCAAAGAAATCACTAAGTTTAAATCCTTTTAAGCTCTCAGCCTGCTCTTTTGATATTTTTACATTCTCCACCTTCAAAGCTAAAGAGAGTACCATTCCAATTACCGCAAAAATGACACACATCAAAAAGGCCATGTTATAGCCAGCCTGCTGAACAATTATCAAAGCGATAAATGGGCCAATAGCTGTCGCAATGGTCACACTCATAGAAAAATAGCCAATTCCTTCTCCGCTTCTTTCACGTGGAATTGAACTTGTCATAACGGTTGCTATTACGGTAGCGGCGACACCTAATGCTGCACCATGAATAAAACGGTCAATTAATAGCAGTGCTAAATTATTGATGACCAAGTAAAGAATAGTCGTTACAATAAACACAATAATCGATGAGTATAGCATTTTTTTTCTGCCGATGACATCAAGATATTTTCCCGCTAATGGGCGGGAACAGAGGGTTCCGAGAATAAAGATACTCGAGGCAAGTCCTGCCAAACTTTGAGGTGCATCAAACTTTTTTACAGTATATTCAGAAAAAATCACCATAAGTAAATAAAAATTCATACTAAGAAATAAGTTTGTTAAACAAACCATAATGAAGTCTTTAGTCCATAACTTCGGTCGAGTCACTATTTCTACACTCCTTTATTTATTTTTATCCATCCACATAAGGACGGCCGCAAATCTTATTAAATCATTGCTATCGATTTTTCTAAGATGAACACATTGTTTATGGTACAATATCCTCATTAATAAATAAAATGAATATTATTTATAAAGGAGATAAGTAATTAGTTATGCCAACCATTACTCAATTTGAAATTTTCGTGACAGTTATTGATGAAGGTGGCTTTACAAAAGCTGCTCAAGCACTGCATATGTCGCAGCCAGCGGTCAGCCATGCGATTTCTGCTTTAGAATCAGAGCTTGGAGTTACTTTATTAGTGCGAGAGCGTGGTAAAGATTTAATTGTTACGGATATCGGGAAACGAATTCTATTCCAAATAAGAAATATTCTTAATAGCCTCGAAAAAATGGACCAAGAAGTCTCATTAGAAAAGGGATTGATCACTGGAACGATTCGCATTGCCACTTTCCCTAGTGTAACGGCTCACTTTTTACCAAAAATTATTAAGACCTTTCAACAAAAACGACCCAATGTTTCGCTGACGTTTAAGGAGGGTTCACAAGAGGAAATCAAAGAATGGTTGATCTCACGTGTAATTGATATCGGATTTGTCGTTCTTCCTTGCAGCGAATTAGAAACGATTCCTCTTGTAAAGGATCGATATCTTGTGATGCTGCCTGATGGCCATCCTTTGCTTCAGAATGAACAGGTGCGTCTATTAGATTTGGAAAACGAGCCCCTTATTGTATCTAATGGCGGATATGAAGCGCCTATTATCGATTTAATGAGGAAACAAAAGATTTCAATCATTGAGAAATATAATACATCTAACCTAAATACATCATTAGGTATGATAAAAGAAGGATTAGGGGTACTTATTCTGCCTGAGCTCTCATTGAAAAACCTTTCTTTTCCCAAAGCGAACATCCGGCCATTAGAAACAAACAATTACAGACATATCGCCTTGGGCTTACCTTCCTTAAAGGGAGCATCTCGTGCTGTCCAATTATTTATTCAAATAACAAAGGAACTATTTGATTAGAAGAGAAATCATTGCTTGATGGCCGCTATTTAAGTAATTGTGATAAAAATAAAAGGCTCTTTTCTAAAAGTTTGTTCCTTTAATAATGTCCGAAATTTAATGAAATGAACAAGCCATCTGATTACCGCAAATCCTGAAAAATCATGCTAGTGGGAATCAGATGGACCTTCTGGTTACCGTTGAACACGAAAAAACATGGAAATGGGAATCAGACTAGTACCTAATCTGACTAAACCCATATTCCAAAACAACAAAGTTTGCGAAAATAGCCAAATAAAAAATGATCTTCCACTGAAAGATCATTTTTTATTGCCGATAGGGTGTTTTTAAGCGTTATGTTCCACTTTAAATTGCATCACCACTCGACCATCGAAAGTAACACTTTTTTATACTATTGACGAATATCAATCCACCGACGATTTTTTGCATTCATGTCTTCAGTGGCACCACTGTAATGGAAAGCATCAAGAAAAATTGAATCCAGTTTATCCGCATCTACAAAATAACCTAGGTTAACCTTCATCGTTTGTCCAGGCTGAATACTGCCAATATTGTAAAAGTCTTTTCCGTTTCCGTGAGGTGCTAGATAATCAACTTCGCCCGTCATAATACTATCTTCGGCGATTCCATCTTCTCCAGCATAGATCCATGCATTCTTTTCAAATTTAAGCACTCCTAAGGATGGATGCATATAGATTTCTTCTGTTTCCTTTTTGCCAATATTTTTTACTGTTGTTGTCAAGTAGACAAATTTCAGGTTAACTGATTGCGACTCTACTAATTCGTCAATTGAATCTTTACCATTTCCTACTTTATATACATCCTGTTTGTACGGTAACAATTTATTTGTATGATCTAAAGCCTTATTCTCGCTTAGTATTCCTAGTCCCACTTCATTAAAGTTCCCTTGTTTAAAATCTTGGATTGAATCAAAAACTTCAACTTTTTCTACCACATATTCAAGATTGTCTACCTCATTTATGGTTACTGGAACCTTTTGACCTACACTAAATAATTGGTTGCTGTCTTTTTTCAAAGGAATAACGCGAGATTCTGTTGGTTCCTCCGACTTACTAAATAGGGATCCATTATAATCCGCTGTATATGTTGCCTTTTCCTCCGTTGTTGGTTCAAGTGAAATGCCCTCTATGACTTTCATCATTTGTTCATCACTGACATCGGTTCCAATATAACTTTCTAACATAATTCCCTCTTCCTCGAATAAGAGAAAGACCTGTCTATCAAACCTAACATTTTTGTTTCCAGTATCTTTATTCACAATCACTGCTTTCCTGCCATTGATCTCCTTTTCTTCGTAGCCATTTGAATACAAAGTTTGAAAATCAGAATTTTTCCCTAATCTCCATAGAATGAATGAAAACCCACCATTTGCATAGTTATCTTTAAAGGAATATTTCATAGCCAAGCTATCGTTTGCTTCCATATTTTCTGGTAAATAGCCGACTTTCATCTTATACCAACTGTCACTCTTATTGAAAATCTTATTTGCCACTGAAATAATCACTTCATAATTTTGTTTTTGGACAATCATATCATAGGCTTTTACTGCACCGAAGGCGGTCGTCGGTATTCCAATTAATAAGCAGGCAGCGGCGATTAAAATACGATTCCTTTTACGCTTTACCTGCTGTTTTCTTGTATCAGAGTCCAATGAAAAGTTGGATATTATCGTATTAAGCTTATCAGTCGGAACATGAATCATGTCAATGTCTTCCTTGAACGATGGAATTTTGTCTGTCATCACTGTAAACCCCCTTCATTTTCTCCTTAAGTTTGTCTAACCCGCGCCGGATATTCGTTTTCACCGTTCCCTCTGGACATTTAAGCATCGAGGCGATCTGTTTAACCGTATAATCTTGATAATACTTTAACAGTAAGACCGTTTTATATTTTTCCTCAATTTCTTCCATCGCTGTCAGAAGATCTATTTGGACATCAGAATTGAAAGATGAGGTATCACTCGTGTTTTCCAACACTTCTTGATTGATTGGAACTACTCTCTTTTTCTTTTTTAATAAATCAATCGCTGAATTAATCAAAATTCGCGTTATCCATGTGGAGAAATATTCGTCATTTTTAAGTTTTGACAGCGATTCAAAAGCTTTATAAATCGTTTCTTGAAACACTTCTAATGCATCATCTTCATTCCGCATATACACATATGCCATCTTGTACAATTTTTCCTTCTCAATATGTATTAATGTTTGAAATGCATTTATATCCCCTTTTTTAGCTTTGGATATTAAGTTCAACTTAGTTTCCAATGTGGCACCCCTCCTTTTTCATTTTCAAATATTAGATAAAACAGACACTAAAAACGATTCAAATAATACTAAACTTTTTTTAAAAATGGAATTAAAAAAAGCGGGAGATACCCGCTTTTTTGCTTCCAATTTATTTAAAGAATCACTTTAGTGACATTTTAAATTCTAAAAAGTATTCGTTATATATTCCCAGCAGTTCAAGACCTAAGTTTTCATATACTTCTAAGTGTGTGCGACTTTCTTCACGCGGATAAAAACGTTCATCGTTTACCACTTCAGCATCTAAAAGTTCCCACGCCGCTTTATTTGGAATCGCATATCCTACATAATCCGTATTTTGTGCAGCCACCTGCGCATCCAGCATAAAATTAATGAACAGATGGGCTCCTTCCACATTTAATGAGGTTTTAGGAATAACCATGTTATCGAACCATAAGTTTGAGCCTTCTGAAGGAACTGCGTAATTCAACTCTTCGTTTTCGGACAACATGTCTGCCGCTTGTCCAGAAAAGGTAACGGCAACTGTAGCTTCATTATTGATCATTAGTGGGGTAATTTCATCTCCAATAATCGCTTTTACATTGCCGTTTAGTTGTTTTAATTTATCTAATGCTTCACGTAATTCGTTATCGTCACGTGAATTTAACGAATAGCCTAAACTATTTAAGCCCATTCCGATGACTTCACGTGCACCATCAACTAAAAATACTTTATTTTTTAGTGCCGGATCCCATAAATCATCCCAAGAGTCAAACGTGATATGTTTTGGAATTTCATTAGGATTATAAACGACACCAACCGTTCCCCAAAAGTATGGAATCGAATATTTGTTTTTCGGGTCGAATGGTAAATCTAAAAAGTAAGGATCGATATTTTGTAAGTTGGGAAGTTTCGAATGATCGATTTCTAGTAACAAATCTTCTTTAATCATGGTCTCAATCGTATATTCTGATGGGACAACAACATCATAGGCTGAGCCGCCTTGTCTAATTTTCGTTAACATCGCTTCATTTGAATCGAACGTTTCATAAATAACTGAAATGCCTGTTTCTTTTTCAAACTGCTTGATCAACGACGGGTCAATGTATTCTCCCCAATTGTATATGACTAACGTGTCCTTTCCACCAGCTGAGCTTGCTGCTTCTAGCTTTGAAGCAACAAATGAAAGTAGACCACATGCTATAACAATTGCTAACATGATCTGAATTAGGGATTTCATCGAGTAGAGCCCTCCGTTTTCTTCGACCGCAGCGTAATGAAATAATACATAACGACAATACCGACTGTTACGATAAACACAAGCCCGGAGATTGCATTAACGGTTAACGAAATACCTGCACGTGCCATGGAATAGATTTCAACAGACAATGTACTAAATCCGTTACCAGTAACAAAAAATGTAACAGCAAAGTCATCTAATGAATAGGTTACGGCCATAAAAAAACCAGCTAAAATTCCAGGTTTAATATATGGAATAATCACACGTGTTAATACATCGCGACGATTTGCTCCTAAATCAAGTGCTGCATCAATTAAGTTCGTATTCATTTCCATTATCTTAGGTAAGACCATTAATACAACGATCGGGATACTGAATGCAATATGTGAAATTAATACGGATGTAAAGCCAAGCTTCACTCCAATCATCGTGAATAATATTAAGAAGCTTGCCCCAATCACAACATCTGGGCTAACAATTAAAATATTATTTAATGATAATACGGTTTGACGTATTTTTTCATTTCTCAATGAAACAATCCCAATGGCTCCAAGTGTTCCGATAATGGTCGCGATTAACGCAGAAAGCAATGCAACAATCACGGTATTGATTAAGATAACGAGTAAACGATTATCATCAAATACGGCTTGATAATGTTCTAATGTAAAACCTTCAAAGGAAGCCATTGAACCACCGCTATTGAATGAATAAAAAATCAAGTAGAAGATCGGTGCATATAAAATGACAAACACGAGGGCTAAATATACTTTAGCTGTGGTCGATAACTCTGATCGCATTTATGCTCGACCTCCTTTTTTCTTTGTGTTTGTTAACACCATGATTGCAAACATACTTAAGATTAAAAACACGGCAATCGTTGAACCCATTCCCCAGTTTTGCGCAACTAAAAATTGCTGTTCGATTGCTGTACCTAACGTGATCACTTTGTTCCCAGCAATTAAGCGCGTAATCATGAAGAGTGAGAGCGCAGGGATAAATGTGACTTGGATCCCTGATTTTACACCTTCAATCGTTAAAGGAAAAATGACGCGCCGGAACGTTGTAAGCGGTGAAGCACCTAGGTCACGTGCCGCATAAATTAAGGATGGATTCATTTTGTCTAACGCGTTGAAAATTGGGATAATCATAAACGGGATAAAAATGTACACCGACACGAACACGAAACTAAAGTCGGTAAATAAAATTTGTGTCGGGTCGAAGCCTAACATTTCGATAATAGCATTGACGGGTCCGTATAAACCGAAAATCCCGATAAACGCATACGTTTTTAATAATAAATTAATCCATGAAGGAATAATAATGAGCATGAGCCATAAATGCTTATGCTTTGTTTTTGTTAACAGGTACGCAGTTGGATACGAGATCATTAATGTGAAAAACGTAATGATTAACGCATACCAAAAGCTCGTTAGCGTCATCGTTAAGTATGCTGATGTAAAGAAATTTTTATAATTTACAAGCGTAAATTCTCCGTTTAAATCGAGCATTGAATAATACAAAATGAGCCCAATCGGTGCAATAACGAAGAGCGCAATCCATAGTAAATATGGGATGAACGCTGATTTTGACTTAATCTTCATTCGTATACGCCTCTATGCGTGCGTCAAATTCTTCTTCTGTTTCATTTAGACGCATAATATGAATCGCTTCTGGGTCGAAATCAAGACCTACTTGTGCACCTACTTCAGCCTTTTTCAGCGAGTGTACAAGCCACTCATTTCCATCTTTATCATATGTTGATAACTCGTAATGGACGCCGCGGAATAACTGCGTATCGACGCGCACAACAATTTTACCTACTTCTGGCGTTGTAATGAGTAGATCTTCTGGACGAATGACAACATCGATTTTTTCGTTCGGCTTCATACCGCCGTCGACACAGTCAAATACTTTTCCGGCAAATTTAACTTTATAGTCTTCAAGCATGACTCCGTCTACCATGTTTGACTCCCCGATGAAGTCTGCAACGAAGCGGTTAATGGGCTCATCATAAATATCAACTGGCGTACCAGATTGCTGGATATTCCCTTCGTTTAAAACGAAAATTTCATCACTCATCGCTAAAGCTTCCTCTTGGTCGTGTGTAACGAAAATAAATGTTTTGCCAAGGCGTTGCTGTAGCTCGCGTAACTCATATTGCATTTCTGTTCGCAGCTTTAAGTCAAGTGCTGATAGAGGTTCATCGAGTAAGATCACTTCTGGGTCATTAACGATAGCGCGTGCGATCGCAACCCGTTGGCGCTGACCGCCTGACATTTCTGTAATTTCACGGTTTTCATAACCAGCTAAGTTTACAAACTTTAACGATTCTGCTACGCGCACTTTAATTTCAGATTCCTTTACTTTTTTAATGCGTAACCCAAATGCCACGTTTTCAAATACGTTTAAGTGCGGGAATAGGGCGTAGTCTTGGAATACAGTGTTTACTTGACGCTCGTTTGCTGGTACGTCGTTTACACACTTGCCGTTAAGGTATACATCCCCTGTTGTCGGTTTTTCAAAGCCGGCAATGATACGTAAAATCGTCGTTTTTCCACAACCTGAAGGACCAAGTAATGTGTAAAATTTTCCACGTTCAAGTTCAAAGCTCACATCTTGTAAAACTTTCGTGTCACTGTCGTAAAATTTTGTTACGTTATCAAATCGGATAATAATATCGTTTGTCATGGAAGCCTCCTATGAATAAGAATAATTAGACTCTACTGAAGTATTGGTTCATTTATTTAATAGCGTTAACGTACAGAGTCGCCTTATCGATACATTTTTTACAGAAACAAAAGACTAATTATACACTATAAAAGCGGTTAAAAGTCTTTACTAAAGAAGTGTTTAACGAATTAAATATTTGGTAAAATGGCTTTTAAGATTTTAACAACAATCGTTGCGAAAACAGCCTTTATTAATAACCTAATTGTAGAAGGCTGTAAAATTAAACTCAAGTTAATTAGGTGTTTTAGATAATAATAACAGAAACATTTTTTTAGAAAAGCATTGGAGATTGTAGTTAGACACCACTCAAAAAATGAATGTTCTTAACTATCAATCCATATTAGCAATGTTATGAACAGAATTTTATATCATCATAGCTCACGAACAGAGCCATACTATTAAGAAAAGCGGACTAGTTTCCTTCAAATAGAGATAACTTTTTCATCCATATATGTTTCATTCATGTATAAGGGGGTAGTGTACTAATAAAGGAGTTGATTGGAATGAGTAAAAAAATTGCTGTCTTAATCACGGATCATTTTGAGGATTCGGAGTACACAGAACCAGTAAAATCCTTCAAAGAAAAGGGACATGAAGTAACAACGATTGAAATGGAAAAAGGAAAAACAGTAAAGGGAAAGCAAGGTAATAGTGAACTCGTTATTGATAAAAGCATTACTGTGTCACGATCAGCTAGTCACTAGCAGGCAGCCCGATGACATACCGGCATTTGTTCGAGAATCATTGCGAATATTAGATTAACTAAAAGGCAGAAGGGCCTCCTTCTGCCTTTTATACTGTCATAAGAGAAAGTGCTTGAATCGTCCTATGGTTCATAAGATAATTGGCTATAATCTCCGTCATATCCGTCTGAATATCTTTTACAATAGATCTCTTCTCAAATCTTCTGCGGATCTTGGAGATAAATATCCGGGTGCAACATCAAAAACAGTTTTTGCACCAGCTTGTCCTTCTTTATTCAAACGATGAGCTGCTCTAGCATAGGCTACTAGTACACTAGCTGTAAATTCTGGATTGCTCTCTAAGGTAAGCGCAAATTCGATATTTTGTTTATGATCATTTCCTGTTTTTCCGCTTCGAATTACAAATCCACCATGCGGCAATTTTGAGTGATTTTCTTTTAATTCTTCTGCAGTAATAAAGTTTACTTCTGTATCATAGTCAGCAAAGTAGTTAGGCATTGTTTTAATATCCTGTTCAATTTTTGCAAGATTATACCCTTCTTCTGCTACCACATAACAAACACGACGGTGTTTTTCACCTGTAGATAATTGAGGATTTTCTCCACCTTTTACCTTCTCTATAGCTTCATCAATCGGTACTGTATACTGAACACCACCTACTACACCCTCTACTCTACGAATGGCGTCTGAATGTCCTTGGCTTAGTCCCTTTCCCCAGAAAGTATACGTTTCACCATTCGGTAAAATCGCTTCTGACATTAAACGATTCAGAGAGAATAAACCCGGATCCCAGCCAACAGAAATAATACTAGTCTTTCCGCTTTCTTTAGCCGCTTGATCAACTACACTAAAATATTCAGGAATCTTTGCATGTGTATCGTAACTATCAATTGTGTTAAACATACTAGCAAAATAAGGGCCTTGATCTGGAAGATCTGTTGCTGAACCTCCACATAGAATCATCACATCAATTTTGTCCTTATATTCCTCTGCACTCGATATATGCAAAACTTCTACATTTGGTTCATTTATTGAAAGATTTTCAGGTGCTCTTCTTGTGAAAATTGCCACAAGTTCCATATCTGAACATTGCTTGATAGCTTCAATCGTTCCTCTGCCAAGATTACCATAGCCTACAATTCCTACTTTAATTTGATTACTCATTACTCTGTCCCCATTTCTATCTTTTGTTAGTTTTCATCATCAAGCAATGCTCGCACTTCATCTGTTGATTTCGTGTTCATCAATTGATTTCTTAATTCAGCAGCTCCAGGGAACCCTTTAACATAAATTTTGAAAAAGCGATGAAGCCCTGTGATTGAACGTGGCAGTACGTCCGCATATTGATCTTGAAGATCAAGCTGCAGTCTTAAAAGATCAAGGTATTCTTTACTGCTATGCTCTTTCGGCTCTTTTTCAAAAGCAAAAGGATTTTTAAAAATACCTCGCCCGATCATAACACCATCAATACCATATTGTTCCGCTAGCTGCAGCCCCGTTTGACGGTCAGGAATGTCGCCATTGATTGTTAGCAGCGTATTGGGTGCGATACGGTCACGTAATTTTTTAATCTCTGGAATTAGCTCCCAATGCGCATCTACTTGGCTCATTTCCTTTCTCGTACGTAAATGAATAGAAAGGTTCGCAATATCCTGTTTTAAAATATGCGTTAGCCACTCCTCCCACTCCTGAACCTCCTTATCGCCTAGTCGTGTTTTCACACTGACAGGCAGTCCGCCTGCTTTTGCTGCTTGAATAAGTTCTGCCGCAACGTCTGGACGCAGAATAAGGCCACTACCCTTCCCTCTCGATGCCACATTCGGTACAGGGCAGCCCATATTAATATCGATGCCTTTAAATCCTAGCTCTGCCATACCAATACTCATTTGACGAAAATATTCGGGATTATCTCCCCAAATATGTGCCACCATTGGCTGTTCATCTTCTGTAAAAGTCAAACGGCCACGCACACTTTTCATGCCCTCTGGATGACAATAGCTATCCGAATTTGTAAACTCTGTGAAAAATACATCCGGCCGACCGGCTGCACTTACTACGTGACGAAAAACAAGATCTGTCACATCTTCCATCGGTGCCAGTACAAAAAATGGTCGTGGTAAATCACGCCAAAAATTATCTATCATTTCAAACCCAAATCCTCTCACTATGGATACAACTTCAAACTCTCGGTCAAAAAATATAAAGCCAAATATTCCTCTTCTTTTACACTTATATCATGCTTACTTACTTATAATCAAACACAAGTACATTTGGACATTGAAAATCAATAATTTTTATTTTAACCGAAAATCGGTCCTGAATGGTATTTTTTATAAACAAAAAAGCAGATGGTATAGATTTTCTCTATATCAACTGCTTTTCTATTATATCAACTCCAACAACAAGACCGCTTCACAATGGCCAGGCTCGGTTCGCCATTAGTAATGGGTGGGAAAAATGTGTCATTCCCCTGTCATTCTAATTATCTTTTGGCTAACGTCTATATACGCATTAATGCGCCATTAGGCTTTGGTAACTCTTGACCTGTTATTTGATTCATTTTACAAAAATGTTCAAAAAATTGTTGTGCCAGCTCTTTTTCCACTGGGTCACTTTTCAACGAAACGATATCAAGCAAAATTTGAGCCATCCATATATTATCAAAATAACGGTATTTACCTGTGTTCCATGTCATTTTGTGGGGGGATTTTTCATTTACATAATATTTCCACATGAGCATCTGATCCGATTCCTGTTCTGTAAGTTGAAGTTTGTATGTTGAATGAGCAGGAATATATCCATCTTCACAAAGCTTACCGATAAAATCTTCATTCACCATATAGACACCTAAGATACGTCTGTCTTTTTCAGGCTTGCTGGAATCTATTGCGGTTAACAGGACAGCGCTATTTTGGTGCAAGCGGATGGGCTTGTTTGGCTTACCCTTATTATTACCACTTTTTATTACACCTGAAAAAACCTTCCATTCTGAAAAGGAACGATTCTGTTCTTCTGTATCACACCAAAAAACCAATTGTGATTCGGGATGAAGTTTATGATTTTTCATAAGTTTTTCATGTTCCAAGCGAAGTTCGTGATTTTTTTGTTGTAGTTTTTTTTCCTCTTCCTTCTTCCATTCTTCCTCTTGTCGTTCCATTTCTATCTTTTGTATAATTTTCTCAAGTGAATTAGCAACATTTTTATCATGTAGTTTTAAGTGCTTTCCAAATACATCTGGGAAAACAAACTTTTTAGCTTCCGATCCGAAATTGATTTCGATACTAGAATCATTATGATTAACTATACTACCCATCCCAAAACGCTTGTGTGTAACTTTCTTATTGATTAGATTCATTTTTCTAGTCCTCCTTATAGAATAAAAACTCGGTTACTATTAGATAGTAAATTGATAATTTTATTCAACTAACTTCCTTTAAAGCTCACAGAACTGTTTGAATTTTTCTGCGGTTTAAAAAGGATATTAAAAAAACGCATCCATAATTCTTTCTACAAACAATACAGCGGAATTCGGAATACGATTGAAAAAACAATAGTAAGACAATTATAACATTTTTTTGAAAATATCACAAATTTTCTTATTGACAACACATTTTATTGTGAGGTAAAATGTAGTTTTATTCTCTTCAACCCCTCGAAATAGCTAGGAAATAAAGGTCTCCAAAAGGTCGCAAAACATTTGGAAAGCCCCCTATAAATAACCACTTGATTACGTTCTAGCTGCCAATTTTGTCGGCCTACCTCATAGATTCCGATTTGAAACTAAAAATTTGTTTACCGCCTAATCCTTGAAATGGGCAAGTCTTTACCCTTTAATACTAATCATCTTTTCAGGTATTCTTAAATTGCATTACAATTCATGCATCCATTAGTTATTTTTTTCTTTATTTACTTTTAATATCTCCTTTAATGTAGAATGGATATTATTAAGACTAATTAAGATGACACCCAGCATAATAAAAGTAACAACTTCACCTGTAATAAAAGATATTACTCCAAGCACAAATAAATATAATGTATACAGCCAATTCTTCATGATTCTCTCACCCTATCAGTATATAAAGCATATTGAACAGCGTATTTTCTTTCGAAGCCTGCTTTAACATATAATTTAGCAATACTAATAGGTTCTAATCCATTTAGATGTGTTAGATTAAAATCATTTTGAAAATTTTCATAAGCCTTTTCTTCATTAGAGGTCAACTTAAATGGAGGTAATGTTTTTGAATCCTCTTCTTTGGTCTTAACTTCAATGACAAAAACATAGCTTGAATCGCCTTTTTCCCATTTGGCGAAAATATCATATACATAAACACCTTTATCTTTTGGTGCGATCAAAATGTTATCATTTAATGGGACAGCTTCTGTTTCTCCATTATTAATCCATATATTTGCTTCAATTGTACGATTAGGTTTGTTTTTAAAATCTATTTTCAATTCGGCTTCAGGGGATACAATGGTAGGTTTAATACCTTGATGTTTAATAATTTCTGGAGGAGAGATCATATCGACACACTTAGCATTCAAAAATCCTCGCCAACAATACGAACCTTGTGCAACTGAAACCTTTTTGTCTCCCACAGTTATCGTAGTAGAAGGTGGGGTAGCTCTAAATTGATCGATCATAAAATTAGCCCCAATACCCAACACAACTAATGCTAAAAAGATAGCTAAAAATTTTTTCATACTCATCCCCCTGACCTCTTGTCTCACTTTAATTTTATCATTTAGAAAAAAGGATATTAATCAAAATATAGGAAACTTCCCCTGAATCTTTTTTAAATATCCTTCCAACTTCTACTGCAAAAAAGTACTTTTCTCTGTTTTCATGCAAAGAAAGTTATTTAAGTGCTTTGCTCATGATAAAGTCCGTTTGTTCTTCATCACCCATATAAAAAGAGTGGACCCCCGTTTGAACGAATCCCATCTTCTTATAAAAAGCAATAGCATTCTCATTTTTTTCCCATACGCCAAGCCAGATTTTCTGTTTATTACATTCCATCGCAATTTCAAAAGCTTTATCTAACAGAAGTTTACCGAATCCATGTTTTTGAAATTTGTTCTTTACATAAATCCTCTCGACTTCAAGCGATTCATCACTCATTTCTTCAGATTGTGCATCATTGGAATTGAGCTTTAAATACCCAGCGACTTCATTATGAAAATAAACAAAGAAGAATTCCGAAGAAAAATTGGTTAATTCTTTTTCTAATTGTTTTAAGTTAAATGCTCTTTCTAAATAGGTTTTCATATTTTCAGGTGAATTCTGTTCTTTAAATGCATCGTTGAATGTCTCTATACTTATTTCTTGAAGGATTTGCAAATCTTCAAGGTTGCACTTTTTTATTTCACAAGTCATCTTACTATTCAGCTCCTTTATGCGCATCAATAATTTCTCTTGGTTCCTCTTTTTACAAATTCCTAGTCAATAATCTACATCAATTGTAACAAATTAATAGGTTTAACAAAGAAGCATCTATAACCCCCTCATGATAAGGCGATCCACTCCCAAAACCATAGCTATTGCTTATGCCAGGTCCATTCCAAACGAGCATGAAAGATTCATTTCAAGGGTTAAGAACATTCAAAGATAAGTATGCCAATATATGGATTCTTAAATATTTAGCCTATCGAAAATAATCTTCGCTGCCTATTACCATGACACAAATTACCTTATTAATGGCAAGACACGACCAAATCAAAACGGGAGTCTTGATACATTTAACAATAGCTACATGAAAATCACAAGATGATATTTACCAAATATAAAACCCAAAAAGGATTGGTTTTTCGAGCAAATCCTTCTTGGGTTTTATATTTTATGATGAATGAAATGTACTTAAGCGTATTAATTAGTCTAAACTTCAATATGGACCTTTCGCAGTAAACGAAAAATCTCTAATACAAGGATATTTAAACTTAACCACACTCCACCAAATATATATCCTGCCACAATATCACTAGGGTATTGAACATTAAAAAAGATACGGCTAACCGCTATGAAAAGTAATAAAAGAAGGGCTCCAGTAACTGCTGCTGTATGAAATCGTGCTTTACCGGTATATCGCACAAAAATAAAAGTGGCAAAACCATAAATGACAAGTGCCATTAATGACTGTTCACTTGGAAAGTTATTGAAAAACAAGTCCTGCGCCGAAGTTTGATTAATAGGTGCCAATCTATGAAATAGACTTCTTAAACTTTCTTCAAATAATTCTCCACCTGAAACAATAAGCAGCCATGTAAATGTTTCAAGAACCTTATTTCTACCCTTCCATAATATCCATATTAATGTAAAAACACATAAGCAAAAAAGGACTTTAGACGTCCCTAGAAAAGAGAAAGCCTGCATGAAAGGAATCCACTCGTAACCAAAAGTAGACGGAACCAAAAAGGTCATCGTTTTATCGAATTCTTGAAACTCATTTGTTAACAAACTTTGAATGATTTCAATCATTAGGACACTAAATACAAGTGTGATAACAACGGTGCACACAATTAATATCCCTGTTCGTCTTCTTGACTTTAATAATTTCATCATTTTGTTAATCCATAAAATGGCTGCATCTTTAATTTGATCTTTCTTTCTACGGTATACATAAACAAGGACCAAGATGATTAAAGCGATAATGATGCCAATTAAAAGATATTTTTTTATTGAAGCATGGAAATGTTCCCATTTTGGTCCTAGTACTTTACCCAGTGAAATAAAAGTGGCTACCCAAATAAATGCGCCACTATAGGCATATAGAGCGAAGGTACGAAATTTGAGATTCGTAATCCCTGAAAAATAGCCCGTGAAGTGTCTTATTCCAGGGATAAAATAAGCAATAATTAGCAATTTATTCCCATACTTACTAAACCATTTAGAGGTGTTTTCCAATCGATCCGGGCCTAAATGGAACTTCCTGCCGTATTTTTCAAAAAAAACAGTACCATATTTTTTTCCTATCCAATAAGCAATGGTCATTCCAAATGAACTACCCAACCCAGCAACGATAATACTGATAAACCATCCCTGATGTCCTTGGTAGACAAGAAACCCAGTGTAACTCATAATGAGCTCACCCGGTAACGGGAGTGCTAACAGCTCAAGAGTAAGCACGATAAATAACAATACATATCCATACTGATCAAGATATGATGTAATACTACTCATAAACAGCCCTCACTTTTATACCTTGATGATTGTCAAGAACAAAACGCGGCTTACTATTAAACAAGGAACCCTCGGATGTAGTAAGCACCATATCAACTTTGCAGCTGGGGAATTTTTATATTTAGATATCATATTGACTTTTAAATTTAAAAATCTCATCAACAGCTTGTTGATATCCCCCTGATTTTTGCAGCGATTCCTTCATTTTTGCTACAGCTTTATGGATGGATGGTTGGTTTAACACATGGTCTGCGGCTTTCCGAAGCTGGTTCACCGTCAAGCTCTCCATTTGTAATTGAATTCCAGCTCCAAAATTGGCAACTTGACCGGCAATAACTGGCTGATCTGCGCTTTGAGGGATAACTATGAGCGGAACCCCGTAATAGAGACCTTCATGGGTACTATTCATTCCACCATGTGTGATAAACAATTTAGTGTACTTCAGCACCTCGGTTTGTGGAACATAATTTTTAACAATGAAATTTTTTGGAATCTCCCCCAGATCGGATATTTTAGCTTTTTCCCCAATAGACATGACAACGGTATGATCAGTGTTCCCAAATGCCTTAAAACAAAGCTTATAAAAATCAATAGCCTGGTTAAAGACCGTACCCAATGAAATATAAATCGGTCTCTTTCCCTTGATTGCTGTAAGGTCAAAGTTTTCTTGAATGAATCGTGTAGAGATGGATGGACCAATAAATTTATAAGTTTGGTCGAATGCTTCTTCAAAAGGTTGAAAATCCCTAGTTGTATAAACGATTGTAAGTGGCGCAGGATTACAAAAAACTTCGTAATGAGAAGGGATCTTGACATCATATTTTTCTGCACACCTTGCCGTCAGACTTTGATATTCATCGTTTATTTCTTTAAGGACTTCTGTAGGAATGTTTTTAGAAAGCTGTTCGAACATTATATTGAATGATTCCTCTGTCTGCACAAAGGAAGTACAAGAACAGATTGCCGGAAGCTTAAGGATTTGAGCAAGTAAATGTCCACAACCAAACATGGAATCATGAATGATGTAATCAAAATGTTCTCCTTCAATCTGTTCGAGCACGCTAGGTATGACAATATCTGCCGTATGTAATAGACCATTAATTCTTTCTAGTAAATAATTTCTCCCACCCGAGATAAAGGCTCTTATAAATTTATGGCCGTCTAATGTTCGTACAGTAGCCCCCGTCTTCTCAATTTTCTCTCGAAAATCTTCTATCGTAAAGTACACGACCTCTTCGCCGCGCGAAATAAGCTCTTGCACCACTCCAATTGTTGGATTCACATGTCCTTCTGATCCAGCATTAACAAATAAAACACGTGCCATTTTCACCACTCCTAGGTAAATTGTTCTCTAGTATGAGTAGGGCCATTGTCTCCTACCAATGCTCAACTCAAATAATTTCACGTTGTTCTAGAGACAACTCCTTTTTACTGCTCTTTATCATGTTAGATTCCCCCAAATTTTTTAATCATATGTTTAATTTCTGCTATCTAAGTGCCCCTAATTGACTGAAACTCCCCATTCAATATTAGAGAGGGGAGTTTTATTAAAACAAAGGGTTTATTTAACACCATCAGATGTCAAAATCGAAAAAGACATACTAACCAAGTTAAGAGCAAGAGAAATCCCTAGGTTTTTAACCCATCCATTCTTCTTTTTTTAACATTCTTCCTTCATCTGAAGAAATACGAGCCAACTCAATAAATCGTGTCACTTTAAGGGCTTCTTCCAAAGAAACAACCGGCTTCCTACTCCTTAAGCCATCTGCAAGCAATGAAAAAAAGTGGTTATAACCTCCGGGCTCGATCGTAACGTTTTTCGTATCTTCTATATAGATGGTTCCAACCTCTTTTTCTTTTCCTTGATAGTAAGTACCGTCTATTAGTTGAAGTTCTTGTTTGTCTAGTCCATATTTTACGAAACTACCTTTTAATCCGTGCACTTCAAAACGAGGATAAGTCGAATTAATGAAGGAACTTGAGCGTAAATAGACGCGTTTTTCTCCATAGTGGAACACAATGAAAAAGCCATCATCCGTTTGACCGTTCTCTCGTTGTGTCATTACCTCTGCATAGATTGTATCTGGTTCACCAAATAACACAAGTACTTGATCAATTAAGTGGGAACCTAAATCATAGAGAATACCAGAACCCGCACCTGGTTGTTCTCTCCATCGATTACAAATAACTGGTCGGAATCGATCAAAACGTGATTCAAGGACTTTCCAGTCTCCTAACGTTTCTTCATGGAGAAGTTTTTGTATGAATAAAAAGTCTCCATCCCAGCGACGATTTTGGTGTACAGTCACGACAGACTCACTATTTTGGTTAAGCTGAATTAATTCTTTTCCTTCTTCAACTGTTAAAAACGCTGGCTTTTCGACAAGCACATCTTTTCCTGCAAGAATACATTGTTTCAACATGTCATAATGCCTATCAGAAGGGGTTGTAATAATATACAACGTTGCATCACTAAGTGAAAGTGCCTCTTCTAACGTTTCATACACCGGTATATGACTTACATCGCTATGTTCTTTGGATGCTTTAGATCTTGAAACAACTCCCACCACTTCATATTTATCAGAATGAACTAAGTGCGGTAAGTGAAACACCTTTGCAGCAGCACCAAAACCAATAACTATCGTTTTTATCATGAAAAAACCTCCCGTAATCTACTTATGCCTATCCATATTCAACCACTAAAAAGTATCAAGCGCTAGATATCATTCTCCTACTAGAGTTAGCTATTACAAAAGTACCGTTTGCAATTTTAGGTTGAAGCACTTTCCAAGCACCTTCGAAGAATAAAAATGCATTATTATCAGAAGCAGCACCTGCATAAAGGTATAACGGAACGTTTTTACCTTTGGCATTATCAATTAAATATTGGCCTTGAGCAGCACCTACTGCCACACTATCAAATGTTACATAATAATCAACAGCATCCGTTTCAGTAATCAAACGGTCATAGGAAATAACGGTTACTCCTTCTTTTTTCGCTGCTTCAACTGCTGCACCAGCTGCTGCACCATCGTGAGGAGCAATAATTAATACTTTAATTCCTTTGTTAAGTAGTGTTTCTACGTTTTCTTTTTCCTTCGCAGAAGAACCTTGGCTAAATAAGATTTCAGTCGTGTATTTAGAATCAGCTAGTGCAGCTTTGAACCGTTGCTCATCCTGTACCCATCTTGGCTCATCTTTTGTCGGTAGAACAATACCTACACTCACTTTGCTGCTTCCACCCGTTTTACCACTACCACATGCTGCTAACATACCAGTTAACAATATCGCTATCATTAATAAAGAAAATAATCTCCAAACCTTTTTCACTAAAATTTCCTCCTTTTAAAATTAAATTAATTCCTACATGTTCATCGAATAGCGGTTTATACCATCTGAAAGCGCTAACATAGAGTAATCTTTTATTATCTTCTATACTTTTTTATCATTTCTAAAAAGAAAAGCGGAAGCGCCCTGGTCAGCGGCGTATGGCCTCCTCGAAAAAGCTAACGCTTTTTCTTCGTGCGAAGTTTATGCTGCCGGGGCGTTCCTTGTGGAGCGCTTCAACCGAGATAAAGGAAACACGAAGAGCCAAGCCACTACTTGAATTACTTCTTTGCAGCTTTGCGACGAGCTGAACAGCCGCTACTCTGAATATGCTTTGGCGCTGGAGCTGGACAGTAAACTAAGTTCAAAAACTTATACTTTCTTATCTTTAGATAAAGAAAAGAGTAGTCTTTTTTAATCCATTCAGAAAGTGCCCCATCTTTTAGACAACAAAAAAGCACGAGCTCGGTGAATTACCATGCTCATGCCTTGAATGTAGCTTTAAAATCCAGTTTTAATCTAAACACCTTAGATTGTGTAGGTAGTTTTTTTGAAAAGATTTTCATCAATAATGCATTTCTTGCCATCAAATTTCTGACTTAATTCTCTTCCCTCAATATATGTTTTAGTAACTCGAACTAATAGCTGCTTGTTATTTATTTCAACAAGATAGTAAGAAGACAGATCATTAAAGGAATCTGCGACTTGTAAAGTACCTGGCTGTATAATAAAATCAACAATTTCTTGTGCTAAATTTAACTTTTTTCTTCTTATTAGAGGAAAAATAACTTTTGCATGTGGATATTTTTCTTTCACCACTGCATCATACTTTGAACGACATTTTCCACTTTTTTGATAGGTTTCTAAATCAATTTCTTCATTGATTACTATTTTAGAAATGCCTTCCTTATTATTAACTAATAAATCAATACTCACATCAAATAAATTTGCAATGGACTGTAAATTATTAATATCAGGAATTCCTCGGTCATTTTCCCATTTTGTAATTGCCTGCCTTGATACACATAATTTTTCTGCTAACTGTTCCTGCGATAATCCAGCTCTCGTTCGAAAGTCTTTTATCTTTTCTCCTAATGTCAAACCAATTCCTCCTTTGTCGTTAGGAAATTTATATCATTTTATTCTGCAAAATCCAACAAATACTTGTTGTCACCGATGCTACTCTTCGTGGCATTATGATAAATTGATAGTTTTGCCATCATTTTCACAATGTTCTTCGGGATTTCCCCCATCCTCCAGAGAAGCCAAAATAAAACAAAAACCCTACATACATAAGTAATGTAGGGTTTTTAGTTAATAAGGTATTCAATAACTTATGTGTAAAAGATTGTTTAAAACGATTTAAAGGTATAATGCAGTGAATAGATTTTCCTGCTCCTATTGTTACAGCACTCCATATGGCTTGAATAGTGATCGCAGATAGAATGGTGTAGTAGTGTTTACCTTAATCTAGTTTTTCGTACTTCCATATTTTTGAAGTCGATGATTAATTTATTTGCAAGAAAAAAATCACTGCCGATGATCCCGTCAAATCCATGCATTTCTCTGACATCGCCTAGCTGGATAGTGAAATCATTAAGTGGAAACTTATCTATAGTCATACCGCTCACTTTTTGTTCAATGCAGACTTCAGTACCGCCAATTCCGTACATTTTCCGTGTAATGGCGTTTTCTAAATCGAGCATCAATCCGACTTCTTCACATAAATCTGTATCTAAAATGGTTGAAGAACAGCCAGTATCAAGCAGTACGTTAGTAAAAATCATTTTCATTCCGTTGTATTCAATCTGAACAGCAACTAGAGGTAAATGATCATCCATTTCAAATTTCATACTCTTCTACGCACTCCTATATATGGTTGCTCAATTACCTTTATTTCTTCATTATTTGTGTGAAAAATATATAATTCTAGGCTTTTATTTTCTAAATGCAGTTTTTTGTAGGCTTTCCATGCTGCATTGCCATTCTCAAAGTCATCAATTACTGCCATTTCCTCAATGACTCTTTCTTTACCTCTTGTTTCTGATTTTAATGCTTCTACTAAGACACAACGTTCTGGAAAATGCTGACGTACTTCAGACCATTTCATTTACATACGCCTCCGATTCATTCCATATTCATTCTTTATTATATCATTACCAACTTGAACTAATGATCGATTTTATTTGCTTTGTTATAACCGAATGTTGATTTCACTGCGTTTGAAAAAAAACAGAAAAATTCCATTTATTTTGGGAAACTGCTATTTTTTCATAAAGGAAGGTTTTCCGTTTATAGTATCCGAATCTTTAAATTTTTTCCTATTTAGAGCAGGTAATCGAATTATCTCCGCTTATATCTGCTTCTTATGCTACCTCTATATACATTAGCCGGAAATTCTCCGCCTAAAAGTTAACCATGACCGTTCATTGATACTCCATGCACTTCGTTTTCAGTTAACACCAGTAATATGCAATTGCTCTTTTCCTATAGAATTATATGATTCTTTCTAATATTGCTCTTTGCAAAAAAGGAAGTTGTTTATGGAAGGTTTGAGTCATGGGTTTTTAGGAAATTATGGGCAATTCTTGAGATTGAATGCAGAAAGAAGAAATATAAAGGAGTTATTGGGATGCTTTGAAGCGGTAATATTCCGTGTAGTGTCTTACAATACATTAGCCAAAATAGACTTTTACACTGTTTTCTTTTTGTGCTGCTGCTAAGCAGTTGAGTATAAACTTCAGGATTTGTTTTTGATCCATCCCTAATAAATCAATTCCTGACAGGGAGTCACCAGTACGAAAAAATTCCTTGTAGGCTTTCAACGCCTTTTCCATTTGTTCTGTTGAGAAGGTGGTGCTCCTGCCATTCCCACTAACTCCTGCGTAAAAATCATTAGCATCAAGTAATCTGTACAATATGGTTGAATTGTAATTCCCCATGCTAAAACGGGCATAAGCAATTTCCTCTCCTGCATTATTGTATCCCGATATATCATGACCCATTTTAATCATCCTCCTTCAAATTTAGATTTTCGTACAAAAGTGGTATACATAACCTTTTGTATAACTTGGATTTTACCGGCAGCTTCCCCAATTATTTAATTATTAAATTGGATTCAGCATTTTTACAGGAAGTTATTATAAGTCTAGTAGTGGATTTAAAATGATGAGAAATGAAAGGGGAAAATCGCGGATTTAGTAGAAAGGAATCTTACCTTTAAAAAAATAATAATATTGATACTACTTTGGTATTTTTTACCTCCCTTCCGATAAAATTATATCACACTATATTTTCATATTAATTTTTCTTTTGTAAGGGTTTTCTACAATTATGTGAACACACCATACAAGGTTAATTAGAATATTGGTGCCTGACACCAGTTCATAAAAATATTACTATACCGGTGGTCAGGTACCCTTAAATCGTTATTGGAAAATATAACTTCAAGTAGAAAAAGCAGCAAAAATCTAGTAAGATATCCACATGTGATATTAGATAAGGGGATAAAAAAATGAGCGTATTAAACGTACAAAATTTAAGTCATGGTTTCGGTGATCGTGCGATTTTTAATAATGTGTCTTTCCGACTTTTAAAAGGAGAGCACGTTGGACTAGTTGGGGCAAATGGTGAGGGTAAGTCTACCTTCATGAATATTGTTACTGGGAAGTTGCAGCCCGACGAGGGGAAAGTTGAGTGGTCACGAAAAGTTCGTGTTGGTTATTTAGATCAGCATGCTGTACTTCAAAAAGGTACTACGATGCGTGAGGCTTTGAGTACTGCTTTTCAATATTTATTTGATGCTGAAGCAGAGATTAATGACCTTTATGCAAAAATGGGTGATGAAGGTGCTGATATCGACGCATTACTTGCAGAAGTTGGAGAGCTACAAGAAACGTTAGATAGCAATGATTTCTATCAAATTAATGCAAAAGTTGAGGAAGTTGCCCGTGGTCTAGGATTAGACGATGTTGGACTCGATCGAGATGTTGATGATCTTAGTGGTGGGCAACGTACGAAAGTTTTACTAGCTAAGCTTTTGCTAGAAAAGCCTGAAATTCTATTACTAGACGAGCCTACAAACTATTTGGATGAACAGCATATCGAGTGGTTGAAGCGCTATTTACAGGAATATGAAAATGCATTTATCTTGATTTCACATGATATTCCATTCTTGAACAATGTTGTTAACTTAATCTATCACATGGAAAACCAAGAGTTGAATCGCTATGTTGGTGACTATGATAACTTCCTAAATATTCATGAGATGAAGAAACAGCAGCTAGAGTCTGCTTACAAACGTCAACAACAAGAAATTGCGAATTTGAAGGATTTCGTTGCTCGTAACAAGGCAAGTGTGGCTACTCGTAATATGGCGATGTCTCGTCAAAAGAAGCTCGACAAAATGGAAGTTATTGAATTGGGGAGAGAGAAGCCGAAACCAGAGTTTATTTTCAAAGAAGCTCGTGCTGCTAGTCGTTGGATTTTCACAGCTGAAGATCTTGTTATTGGTTACAATGAACCACTTTCTCGCCCTCTGAATTTGAAAATGGAACGCGGACAAAAAATTGCATTCGTTGGTGCAAACGGTATTGGTAAGTCTACTCTTTTAAAAAGTATTCTTGGGTTGATTGATCCCATTTCGGGTAAAGTGGAACGTGGTGAGTATCAACACGTCGGTTACTTCGAGCAGGAAGTTAAACAGTCTAACTACAACACTTGTATTGAAGAGATTTGGAGCGAGTTCCCAAGTATGAATCAGGCTGAAGTCCGTACTGCTCTTGCAAAATGTGGATTAACGACGAAACATATTGAAAGTAAAGTCGAGGTCCTTTCTGGTGGCGAAAAAGCCAAAGTTCGATTGTGTAAAATTTTAAACACAGAAACAAATTTATTAATTCTAGACGAACCTACCAATCACTTGGATGTTGACGCAAAAGAAGAATTGAAGCGTGCTTTAAAGGCATATCGCGGAAGTATCTTAATGGTATCCCACGAACCTGACTTCTATCGTGAAATTGCGACCGATATTTGGAATTGTGAGGATTGGACTACGAAAGTGTTTTAAATAAAGATTAAGGGGTACCCAATGAATTAAAGTTCACTTGGGTACCCTTTTAAATAATCGATCAGCCCCCGTACTGCCTGCATCAACACTGGTAACTTATCGGTCATTTTTATCATCCTTCTATATAAAGCAACGTATTTTCACTTTCACACTAGCCACTAAAAAGGGAAGCCATTCTAAATGGTAGAATGCTTCCCTTTTCTTAACTTCTATCTACCAATCACTGATACCTATTTCTAGGTTAAAAGGGTAAGTCCGCGTCTTTGCCTTCTATAAACAGATTGGAAATTTGCTTCATTTTCACTGTTTCTGCAATTCTTCTTTAAGTTGATGTGTTACACTAGTAAACTTTTTACTTAAAGCAATAGGAGAATTGGCATTTTCATCATATGGCATCATTGAAAATAATAATTCAAAGTTTTCATTTTCCAAACGATACTGTTCTTGCACTTCTTGACCACAGCTGGCTGAGCCCAACCCATATTGCTGTTTATCAACATGTAAGGTGATATACGGCTGTTTAAATAGGTCACTTGTATGTTTGGCTGTCTCCAACTGTTCAACTGTATAATAGCTTGCAGTGAAATCAAAAGAGGATCCACTGATGAACAATCCTTTTCCACTTTCTTGTGTAAAACTTGCCCATTTTGTTTGGTGGCGGTTACCGTTTTCCTGCGGGACCACATATGACGTATGTAAGCAATCAACGGTGGATGACCAAACGCTCATCCTTGCCGCCTGCCTGCTATCACTATAGGCTTCATTTGGTCCTAATCCATACCACTGCACGTAATCGTAGGTATCTTCTACATCCATCTCTACACCAATTCGCGGCAGGTACTGAGGTCCCTCACCAGATTTCACGCCCTTGATTTCTACTACGATTCTTCCATTCGCATGGATGGTGTAAAGATAGGTCACATGGAATCCCCACGCAAGAACAGGTGGTGCTAGTTTGGCTTCACACTGAATGACCACGGACTGGAGGTCTTCACTGATAGTCACGTCGGTTCCGATTATTCGATGTTGAATGGCATGTACACCAAATTCCTTCCATCGTTTTGTAACGGAGCTTGCGTTAAACTCTTCCGATCCCAATAAATCATTATCGATTGGTGCTCTCCAGAAATTTAACCTTGGTCCCTTTGACATCACTAACTGACCATCAAAACAAAAATCTTCTATTCGTCCATTATGTTTATTAAAGGTCAACTCAAAGGTAGGTCCAGTTATTTTCGTTGTAGAAGTTTTTTCTTGAACCGTTATTTGACCTAAATGTTGGGGTTCAATCTGAACGAAACGAGAGATTGGGAGTTCATATTGTGACCACGCAACCGGATGACCTGAATCCGCCCATCTTGTCTTTTCTTTCGTCTTCCAAACGAGATTTAACCAATAATCTGTATTTTCCTTCACTACAGTCGGCAGATGAATCGGTAAGTCAACCACCTTAGCCGTGTTTGCAGGTATGTCTGGAACATCGACTATTCCACCTTCAAGGATTTGTCCATCAGCTTCAATAAACCACTCACACTGTAAAGTTGATAAATCGGAAAAATCAAATCGATTTTGGATTAGGATGTTTTTTTCTTTGTCATTAAACTGGGATGTGACAACGGGTTCGATCACCTTTTTTAATTCAGCTATGGCTGGGGATGGCTCACGATCCGGCCGAATTAATCCATCGATGACAAAGTTTCCATCATGCGGTGTCTCTCCAAAATCCCCGCCGTATGCAAAATATTCCGTTCCATCCTCTGTATATTGGCGTAAACCGTGGTCAACCCATTCCCATACAAAACCGCCCTGCAATCGATCATAGGCATAAAAGGTCTCCCAATATTCTTTAAAACCACCTGGGCCATTGCCCATTGCATGAGCATATTCGCATAAAATATGGGGCTTGTTTAAATAGGTTAATCCCCCAATGGCCTTTAATTTTTCAATTGGCGTATACATGGACGTATGAACATCCGTTGCTACTGGATCCTTTGTTGGGATAAAGTTATCCTCCAACAACATTTCCCTCGTCTCCCCTTCATAGTGGACCAGTCTTGAAGGATCTCTTCTTTTTGCCCATTCATACATCGCAACATGATTTTGTCCAAAACCGGACTCATTCCCTAATGACCACATAATGATGGAAGGATGGTTTTTATCTCGTTCTACCATTCTTTCCATTCGATCTAAATAGGCAGGTTTCCATGCTGGGTCATTACTTAGTACATGTGGCTGGCCAATTTTGGTCAACCCATGACACTCAAGATCGGCTTCATCAATCACATAAAAGCCAAATTGATCACAAAGATCATAGAATCTCGGGTCGTTTGGATAATGCGCAGTTCGGATGGCATTAACGTTATGCTGTTTCATTAAAACTAAATCCTCAATCATGGACCGTAATGGGACTGCCCTTCCGTAATCTGGATGGGCATCATGTCGATTTACACCTTTAAACATAATGGCTACACCATTTACCAATAATTGGCCGCCTTTAATCTCAACCGTTCTAAATCCGCATTTTTGTGGAATAACTTCTACCACTTCCCCAGCAGGATTTAGTAGAGTGACCACCACATCATATAAGAAGGGAATTTCAGCATTCCATGATTTCACTTTATCCAAGTGGATCGAACCTGTCACCGTTTCGCACGCTACACCTTGTTTGTGTAATGCGACAACAGTGCCCTCCTGTTGGATTTCCACTTCTACCGTATGATCTTGATACACTCCGGACAAATCAATTTCAAAGTCAAGTCGGCCATCTTGATAGTCATGTTCTAGAGTACCATTCAAAAACAAATCACGGATATGAACATCCGGTTTTGAGAGAATATAGACATCCCTAAATATTCCGCTTAACCACCACATATCTTGATCTTCAATATAAGAGGATTCGGCCCATTGATAGACACGTACCGAGATCCGATTCTCGCCTTCTCTTACAAGAAGAGTAATATCAAACTCTGATTGAAGTCGACTGCCTTGACTATACCCTGCGAAATTTCCATTCACCCAAACATGGAAAGAGCTATCCACACCCTCAAATATGAGATGTACTCTCCCTTGTAAAGCTTCCTTTGTAACAGTAAAGGTTCGGCTGTATGATCCAGTTGGATTTTCGGATGGAATATACGGAGGTTCTACTGGAAAAGGATACTGGACATTTGTATAATGTGGTCTCCCGTACCCTTTTAATTGCCAATGGGATGGAACACTGATATCCGCCCAATGATCAGTGGAGTAATCCTCCTGGTAAAAATCACTCGGTGACTCCATCGGCGAGTTCGCATAATGAAATTTCCAATTACCATTGAGCAATAAGAAACCCTGTGAGTCTCCTCGCTCATACGTAAGGGCCTTTTGTTTACTCTTATAGCTAAAAAAGGATGACCTGGCTTGCAGCCGATTCTTTTGTAATACGTTCAAGTTTTCCCAATCATGTTGTAAACTCATTTTCCTTCTCCTCTCGATATTACCCTTTAACAGATCCGCCAAATATTCCGCTGATAAAATATTTTTGCAATAACAGGAATAAAATTAATACCGGAACAATGCTGACAACAGTTCCCGCTAATACTTGGCCATAATAGACAACTTGGCCTGGAGCCACTAGCTGGGATAATAGAACAGGTAACGTGGTACTTTCTCGATCCTGTAAAATAATAAGCGGCCACAAGTAATTGCCCCATTGTTGGATAAAGCTCAATATACCCAATGCAGCTAATGGCGGTAAGGATGTGGGCAAAATAATTTTATGAAAAATGGACATTTCACTAGCGCCATCAATTCTTGCTGCTTCTATCATTTCAGTCGGAATACTCATCATATTTTGCCTCATAAAGAAGACCCCAAAGGCATTCGCGAGTGCTGGTAAAATAACCGCCTGGGGTTGATCTTGCCAGCCGAACCCGATAATCATTTTGAACAAAGGAATTAAGGTTACTTGGTGTGGCAGCATCATCGTAATTAATACGATAACGAACATGACGTTTTTCCCTTTAAACTCATATTTTGCAAAGGCGTATCCTGCAATCGCACACAAATATAAAGTAGCAATCGTAAAAATAGTAGAAATGAGTAAACTATTACCCAATGCCTGCCAAATAGGAGCAGATGCCGCTAGTCCTGATATGTTATTCATAAACTCTCCACTCGGTAATAACTTAGGAGGACTTTGGAAAATGTCACTATCTGATAGAGTAGAGCCTACAAACATCCAATAAAACGGATACACAGAAGCAATACTAGCCAAAATTAAAAATAGATATCCTGCTGATTTTGTTAAGAAGGATGGTCCTTTCATTAAATCTCTCCTCCTTTTGAAACCTTGATTTGGAAGAAACTAATAATCCCAACGATAATGGTAATGATATACGCTGCGGCTGATGCATATCCAAATTGGAAGCTTTGAAATCCAAATTGATAAAGGTACATAATAGGTGTATTGGTTGCATTGTTTGGTCCGCCAGCAGTTAATAAAGAAGGCTCCGTAAATAATTGAATCGTCCCAATGGTAGAAAGAATTCCACAAAACAGAAGGATTGGTTTTAACATGGGAATGGTAATCTTAAAGAATTGGGTGAATTTATTGGCCCCATCCACTTCAGCAGATTCATACAACGAGTGATCAATCGTTGTGATTCCTGCTAACAAAATAATCGTATTATAACCGGTCCATCTCCATGTCACCGCAATAATAATCAACACTTTCGACCAGAACGGGTCACTAAACCATTGAATTGGGTCAATATGAATGAGACCTAAAAGGTAATTCATCATTCCATATTGCTCATTAAAAATAAGGGTAAAGACAATGGAATAGGTGACTAAATCAATTAATACCGGCAAAAAGATAAATAATCGAAAGATGGCCTTTCCCTTTATAAAATTTGAGTTTAATAGGACAGCTAATAAAGTCCCTATAATGAGCATGATTGGTACTTGAACAATTAAGATGATAAAAACATTATATAAGGATTTCCAAAATAATCCGTCCGTAAGGATGTTTTTAAAGTTTTCAAATCCAACCCATTCTGCACTGTTTCCTTGAGCAGAAGTGAAAGATAAATACAATGATTCAATAATGGGATATACCATGAATATGGCAAATACTATGAAAAACGGCGATAGAAATAGGTAGGGAGTTAATTTTTTTTGATTCCGTTTTTTCTTTCTGGCAACAGAAGGTCCTGTCATTTTTCCCACAGCTGTTTCTCTCATTTTGGCACCTCCTATAAAGAAGAGTAGGTGTTCAACTAGCAAACACCTACCTTATTATTTTTTCTAATTATTTACTTTAAGCTTAGTAGATTTCGATATTGATTCTGCAGTCGTGCCCATCATTTTCTTGACATCATTTCCTGCCAGCACGCCATCGATCATATCTTTAAGCGGTTTCGTTGCGTCTAACATAATCGGACCATATTCCATATCTTTAATGGTTGTCGTTTGTTTCGCAAAGAAAGGATATAATTCCATTCCAAAATACTCATCTTTTGTATTAAATGCTTCACTTTTATAGAAAGGCGTATAGGAAGGGAAAAGTCCGTATTTTAGCATAATCTTTTGACCTTCCTCTGTCGTTAACACATATTCAATAAATTTAAATGCTGCATCCACATTTTTAGACTGTTTTGACACTGCTAATATGGATCCGCCTAAATTTGCTTGTGTATTTCCACCCTCTTCAAAAGCCGGAATCGGAACGATGCCCCATTTGCCAGCTTGTTTTTCAACAGAATGGCGTAACGTACCTGCATACCATACAGGTAAAATAACACTGGCAGCTTTATCGTTCGTTAGTGCTGGAATTCGTCCATTACCATCTTGAACATTAATGGCAATGCCCTCATCCTTCATTTTCTTTTGCAGTAAAAGTGCTTTTTCTGATTCCGGTGAATTTACATTAATTTTTCCATCTTTCACATAAGAACCACCCAATTGGTTTAAGAAGATTTCATAAAGATTAAAATCATTTGTATAGAGGGTCATCGCTGTATCAGGGAATGTTTCTTTTAATTTCTTACCTGCTTCAATATAATCGTCCCATGTTTTAATCGATTCAACATCAATGCCTGCTTCTTCAAATAAATCGATTCGGTAATATAATGCAGTTGGGCCTACATCCCATGGCATTGCATAAACTTTATTATCTTTTGTTACGCTTTTCCAAGAAGACTCAATAAAATCATCTTTATATTTTTCCGTTTTGTCTGTTAGATCCGCAAATTGATCAGGAAACTTCTGAAGAAATGCTGGAAAATCCCTTGCTTGTGTTTGAATAATATCCGGAGCTCCTGTTCCTGCTGCTAAAGCTGGGGTAACTTTGGAATATCCAGTATCCGTATGTAGTACTTCCACTTTTATATCTGGATACTTTTTGTTAAATCCTTCAATTTGTTCTGTTAAAGCATCCGCAGCAGCATTCCAGGATGCCACCGTAATGGTAGCTTTTCCATCAGTAGAACTAGCCTTTTCATCTTTTCCACTGCCACAGGCTGTCAAGAAGACTGTTAGAACCAATAGTAATGACAATAATACTGAAAATCTTTTCATTTTTTTCGCTCCCCTTTTCTAAATTTGTGGTCACGTGACCACTTTGCAGAAAAAATGGTCACGTGACCACAATGCTCAAAAAATAACATGGCCACGTAACCACATTATTTAATAAAAAAATCTCGCATCGATTTATTCAACTAGATATTTTTTCTGCTATGTTCTAAAAATAAATCACTTTGTAACCGTTGTCAATCAAAATTATTTAATTATTAGACTTTTTACTGACTCTCTTTCCTTCAAAATAACTTCAGCTTCAATACTTTTCTTCATCGTACTTTCGTTATGTATTTGATCCATTAACTGCCGTACTAGCATTCTGCCAATTTCTTTTTTGGGAATATTCATCGTAGTCAATGTTGGTGTCACGATTTTGGCTAACTCAATATTATCCACACCAATGACGGAAATATCCTCAGGAACCTTCTTCCCACTTTCAATAATCGCCCTTATGGCTCCAGCTGCTAACAAATCGTTAGACGCAGCTACAGCAGTAAAATCTTGCCCTTTATCCAATAACATCTTGATCGCTTCATACCCCGTCGTCAATTTATCTTCATACATTTCAACGAATATTTGAAAATAATCCTTAATCGGTAAGTGATTTTCCTTCATAGCCATTTCATAGCCCTTGTATCTTGGATTACTGTTTCTTTCTTTTTCATAATAATGGCCTAAAAAGAGAATTTCCTTATGTCCATTTGTTATCAAATAATCTACCGATTGTCTCATTACTCTCTTTAAGTCCACATATACATGAGGAATTTCTGCTTTACGTGGAATGTTTATTTTATCAATTCGATCCCAATAGATAGACAGTGGCATGTTTTGAATATTTTCAAGAAAATCTTTAATTATGATTAATTCATGTGATGCAAGCAAAATCACCCCATCATAAGGACCTTCTACAACTTGCTTTAAATAATTTCGTTTTTTCTTCGTAATATTATACAAAGATAATGAATATCCGCACTCAATTGCCATTTCCTCTATCCCCATAAACATCTCTGAAAAAAAAGGGTTACTAATAGAGGGGGAGATACAAGCAATTTGTTTATAGGATTTCGCCCGTAAATTTTGTGCTGCCCGGTTCGGTATGTAGTTCAATTCGGCAATAGCTGCTTCTATTTTTTTTCTTGCCTCCAGGGCAACATACCCGTTATTATTAATGACACGCGATACTGTTGATGGTGAAACTCCTGCCTTTAGCGCAACATCTTTTCTTGTAACCATACACATTCCCCTTTTTTTATTTAACCGATTACATTTAATATTGTACCTTGTATTGTTACCTTTATCTACTATCTAGTAATCTCTTCCCTCACTTCCTATTTCCACTTCACTTTTTGTATAATATTTAATTTATATTGTCACATCATCCTCGGTAACAGGACTGTAACGGTCCTTAATAAAATTATAAGGTGATGTAGATTTCACCTCATTAGTAGTTTGGGTCAGTCCCCCCGTGCGTTAAAGCGATCGGGACTAACCCCTTTTTCTATCCTTTTGGGCTGATATAAATTTACAAGCGGAGACTTATTAGGTATGTTTTTTTATTAAATAAAAACACCTTCATTGTTATACAGATGCTACAATATCAATCCATTCTAGTGCTGAGATAGCCTTTGTTTTCTACCAAAACTAAATTACACATTTTCTAAAGAAAACCAAAAAAAATTACTGGTATATTGAAATGAATTATAACAAAACTTTACCGTTTATAGAAATTCACCTAGTTTGTTAATAAACTACGTTCTCGTAAATAGGTAAAAACCTCAAAAGGGGCACTTAAAAAGTGCCCCTTTGAGGTTTAGTTCAGTAAGCTCTATGCCTATTGCTTCCTACTTGTTTTTCATAGAAGCTCCCTATGATTACAATGATGATTTGAATCACCAAAATGATTTCGAAAACCATGATGAAATATGGATATGCCATCATATTGATAAAAAATCCGCTTTGGATCACTACGATTACGAAGAAACTCAATAAGGAAGCTAAGGCAATTTGGACTTTGTAAAACCTGCTATGACCCTTTTTCACTGCATAGTAGAAAAGGAATATAAATAGTATACAGATACATGCTGCAATAATACTCTGCCATAGCAAATGTGAAGGTGAGTAAATCCCCTCCGCATATTGCATCCTTCTCGTATAAATATGGCGGTAGACACCTGCTTTAGTACCAGTCAGATAATTGACCACAAAAACAGCAATTATTAAACCAATCTGAATGAAAAGTAAAATAATGTGTAAGATCCATTTTAGGAATTTATTACTCATAACTATCTATTCCTTTATTCTTCTCCTGTTTCAACAGGATTACTTGGATTGTTACTCCATCCAATCCATCCATCACTATAAAGAGAAGAGTTGTTTAGTCCATAAACTTGTGCATACGTTAAGACTTCAGCTGCACGCCAGCCACTTCCACACATGAAGGAAAGATCTTTCTCTAAATCAATTCCTTCTTCTTTCCATAGAGCTACGATTTCATCAAAATTACGCATTGTATTATCAATGTTACGGAAATTTTCAAGTGAGTTCGCATCTGTCAATCCTGCGTATCCATATACAGATCCCGGAATGCGACCTTTTTTATCATGATAAGAATATCCGGAAGTTTCTCCGATACGTTCTTCCCAAGTACGATTATCTACTAATGTATTCTTTTCAGGATTTGCTAGAACTTCCGTTTTTACTTCTTCGATTGTGTCGATTAAATCCGGATTCCCAGGTATTGAAGCACCAAAATCAGTAACCGGTTTCGGCTTATGACTAGTTGTCTCAACTTCATAGCCAGCTGCAGTCCAAGCTCCCAACCCACCATTTAAAACCCGTACATCTTCTATACCTACATAACGAAGAGCTACAGCTACACGATAGGCAGCCATTTGACTTTCTGAAGTGACAATGACAGAGTCATCTTTCGTAAACCCATAGTTTAAGACAACTTTTTCTAACTCCTTATCACTTGCTAACATCCATGCTGGTGGTGGCTCGATGTCGTCAGTATTGATATGGAAGCTCCCTGGTACGTGACCATTAGCATACCCGTCTTTCTCTTCTCCCCAGCTCGCTTCCACAATTTTCACTTTTTTTCCTTCTTCAAATGTTTCAGGTGTTTTACCATCTATAATATCATTTACAACACTTGCGGGTACAATCATATGATAGTTTTCAAAGTTCTCCATAGGAAGGCTTTCATCTTTAGCCCACTCTTTTACATCATACGTAAAGACATTTTCATAGCCTTTTCCTTTTAAATATTCAGCTACTTTTTTGGTATCCGTTCCGTTTGCATCATACAAAACAATATTTTTATCAGAACTGATCCCTTTTGTTTCAAGCGCTGTGTCTAACGTTTTTTCTTTATTATCAGCTTCTACTTTTAGCCAATTGGCAGAAAAATCAACTGCTCCAGCAATATGTCCGCCTCTTTCTACTCCATCCAGCTTCCAACCGTTAAAAGCATCATTAATACGAGTGTCAACAACCACCCATGAATCATCATTTAGTTTTTCTTGTAATTCTTCCGTTGTAATAGCTGTTTTTGCTTCATCACTTTTTTTATTTGTAGGCTGATCTTTTTTATCTGAATTACAGGCCGTTACACTTAAGATAGCTAAAAGCAGCAACATGATGAGTAAAACCGGATTTCTTTTTCCTCTAAACATTCTGAACTCTCCCTTTTAATTTCAAACTTCGATGCCTACTTATCATATCAGGAATCATTCTCATCCAAAGAGATTTCACCTTTTTGTCACATTGATATTTTGACTAGTTTTATTGAAATTCTATCGAAAAAACCAATAAAACAATTTTTAACGATAGAGGCAATCCGGCAAGTGGTCGGGGTCGAAATAGGTCTTAAACGTTATTAATACAAGGTTTTCTATGAGTGATGTGTAAAATTAGTTAGTAGTGTAAATCTTTGAAGCAGATGAAATGTAACTCACCTGCTTTTTTTAGCCATTAGATTAATACAGATTAAAGGTGAAAATTTTAGTGATTACTTCTTTAAAATAAAATCATTAGAAAATCTAATTCTGATTATGAATTTAAAAGCAAATGCTACGGATTTCTGATGAGAAACGGTTTTGAATCTAATACGATAAACATCGCTATTGATTTCTACTTAGAAAAATAAAAAGAAGCCAGATTTATTCTGACTTCTTTTTATTTTTTTTGAGTTCATATATAAAAGTAATTAAAATTAATAAGAAAGCTGTCCCTGCTAAGAAAGGAATAGTGATGAATCCAAACCAATCAATGTAATCTGTTGTACATGAAACACCACCAAATTCGCAAGAACCTATTTCAGCAAAAGAGGGTAAGTGTTGTTTTAAATAATGGAATGTAGATATACACAATCCAATAATAGGCAATGGGAGTATATAAGGGATAACCTTTGTATCATTTTTATAGACTGATACCCCTAAAATAATCGACATCGGATACATTAAAATACGTTGATACCAACACAATATACACGGTACCCAACCAAGAACTTCGCTAAAATACAAACTTCCTAATGTTGCTACAACAGAAACAATCCACGCGAATCTAATACTGTTTATCATTATTATTTTGCCTCTAATTTAGCTAATTCAGCTTCAATACTAGGTTTTAACAATTCATAACTCGTATTTTGTAATTGTTGTCCATTAACAAAAAGAGCTGGTGTTCCTTGTACGTTCAATTTTTTTGCGATTTCAAAATCGTATTTAACTTCTTCAAAATCCTTAAATTCTTTTAATTCTTTATTGAATTTTTCGTAATCAATGCCAGTTACATTCTCTTTTACGAACTTAGTTAAAAATTCATATGTTCCCCAAATTTGTGCTTCTGGTGGTTGATTTGCATATAATTCAGTGTAATATTGCCAGAAAGCATCTTTGTTTTGCTGATAAATCAATTCCCCTGCTAACGCAGCAAGTCTTGAATCAGCAGCTATAAACGGAAAGTTAATGAAATAGAATTTCACTTTACCTGTTTCAATATACTCACTATACAAAGTGGGATAAACAATTTGTTTCCACTGTGCACAGGCAGGACATTTAAAGTCTCCAAACTCTACTACTGATACAGGAGCATTTTCATCCCCTATAAACGGTTGATTTGCATAATCAAAATCCGTTACTTCTTTTTTTAATTCTACACTTTCATACAAAGGAAATTGTTTTTCCAGGTTTGCATTTTGTTGTTTGCCTAAAAAATATAGTGCAGCTAATAATCCAACTATTATGACTATAATAATAATTATAAAATTAGCGCTACTTTTTTTCTCCTTCATTTAAAAGCACCTCCAGATTATGTTTTCTCTTTTATGCCTATTTTATGTTGAAGCAAATATTGAATAAGTAGTGAGTAAATATATTAAATATGGTTTATGTGAAAAATGAGTGAACTTATTAGATGGAACCCAGCCATCTTTTTGATGAAGGCTGGGTTAATTATAGAAATTAAAATAAGAATTACTAGTTACTCAACTTTCGCACCGTTGCGTTTCTATAAGGGATTTCGCATGCTTACCCTTGGTTGGACAGATGGTGCCACATTTATCCCTATTGAATTTTCTTTACTTAGTTCAAAGAAAAGCCAGATTTGTCTGCTATCTCTTTAGCACGGGAATCAAATACCAACTTTCTTAGTTTGAGCCCTGACCCGCGACCTCGATCCCGTCGGCCACCCTCAGCTCGGCTCCAACGATGCCATCCACGACGTTTTCGACCATGCTGAGGTCCTTCCCGGCATCGATCCTGATGCCGTTGGCGGCCTGTCGAATGACGTTGTACTCGATCCTAATGCCTGAGGGGATTCCTGTACCCCGTCCGTCATTACCGCGGTCTTCACTGAGCCGGATAGCCCAGAACCCGTCAATCCCTCCAGTGATGTGATTACCATGCAACTCAGTGCCAGGTGCATTACGGACCTCGATGCCGGCCTCCGAATCCTCCCCAGCTGTGATCCTATTGTCCTCGATGAGGCTGTCAGGAGTTCCAAGGATGACGAGGATTCCCTGACGATTTCCAATCAGGTCGTTGGAGTGCACCCAGTTTCCAGGCCCCGAGGCGTCGTGCTTGTTCTTGGCCCCGCCGGAGTTGCCCAGCGCGATACCAGCCCGCTGACCGTCAATGACCGTGTTATCCCGAACCTCGTTCAGGTATTCACCCTCGCCGTGCACGTCGATGGCGTCAAGATGGCTGCCGACGATGTTGTTCTCCGCCACGAGATTATTGTGCGTGGGGAATTGCAGCAAAATGGCATGACGTAAATGCCTGCCATCGAAGGTATTACCGATGACGACATTGTGACGGGAATCATTCGCAGCGTCCGGGTCGTGCTGGTCCACTGAGCCCTCTATAGCGATGCCGTAGCCCTGTCCGCCGGGACCGACGGCAGTTGCCTCACTGACATAGTTTCCAGAGAGGGTCACTTCACGGCTGGCCTTGACGGAGATGCCGTGGCGCTCGAACCTGCGGATACCCAAGTTCTCCACTAGGACCCGGGAGCTAGCCTTTCCTTCGCGGGCTCCAATGTGGATCCCGAACATCGGGCCGCCACCCAGGTCACCGCCGTCAGGATCGTCACCGAGTGGACCCTCATGACGGGAGGTGATGGTGAAGTCAGCGACGATGACGTCGTGGACGCCGGATCCGCGGATCACCCGGCTATCGTCCTCGCCGTCGAAGGAGGTCACCAGCACGGTGCTCTCCTGGTCTTCTCCGCGCAGGTCCACGCCGCTGCGCAACACGATGTTCGCCGAATCGTCGGCCGGGTCAGTGGAGCGCAGGTCATACGTGCCTGCCGGCAGCACGACCTCATCACCCGGTTCGGCCGCGTCCATGGCCGCTCGGATGGCTGCTGCGTCATCGTGTGAGTCCGGATCCGGATCTGCCCCGAAGTGCGTGACGTCTAGGGTCCTTCCCGTGGCCGGACCCGGCATCTGCACCTCGATCGGCGCGCCGGACCGGTCCACCAAGCCAGGGACATGCCAGTCGCCGTGCTCGGACGGGGCGGGTCCCACGACGTCATCGCTCACGACCGGCCCGTCGGATCCCTCGACGGTGCATGCAGTCAAGAGAAACACCAAGCCGATGACCACCCACCACGAATGCGCCGGACCTCGCCAGCTGTTCCGAACTGATTCCTTCATCATACTTCTCCTCTCCTTCCATGACTCCTTTCGTCCCTCTCGTCGCCCATAGAGGCGTCGAGAAAAACAGTGAGCCCGCGGGCTCGGCGAATCACGCCGAGGCCCGTGGGCTCACTACTTTCAGGATGCCTGAAGACCCCTACCAGGTCGCCTATGTCATCCCATGGCAAGGGGCCTCCTAACGGGAGTTCCCCTTGCCCTTACAGTCGTCCTAGTTGAGTTTGTCTTCGGCTTTTTTAACTGCTTCACGTTTCTGTTCTTCAGCCTTTTTAGTTGACTGATTTTTCATTACTGAAAATTGGTGAAGAGTTTGGTAAACCAGTTAGAAAAATTCCACCAGTTTTCACGTTTCTGTTCTTCAGCCTTTTTAGCTGCTTCATGTTTCTGTTCTTCAGCTTTTTTAGCTTCTTCACGTTTCTGTTCTTTAGCTTTTTTAGCTTCTTCATGTTTCTGTTCTTTAGCTTTTTTAGCTTCTTCACGTTTCTGTTCTTTAGCTATTTTAGCTTCTTCACGTTTCTGTTCTTTAGCTTTTTTAGCTTCTTCACGTTTCTGTTCTTTAGCTATTTTAGCTTCTTCACGTTTCTGTTCTTCAGCTTTTTTAGCTTCTTCACGTTTCTGTTCTTCAGCTTTTTTAGCTTCTTCACGTTTCTGTTCTTCAGCTTTTTCAGCTGTAGGTTTCTTGAAGTTTACTGTGATGCTCTTTTCCAGCGGAGTGTCTGCCGATGAACCACCAACATGCACGCGGTATTTCCCGTCAGCAGTAGCCCACTCTCCGTCAGCCCAGTTCGCTAGATTGTCCGGTTCTGCCGGAATGAAATAAGAGAACGGGTGGTTAGAGTCAGCCTGATCAATACGCATAGTCACCTGTTGGCTATCACCTGGCTCAAGGTCAACCTTCTCGAAGTTAACAAGACGCTTGAACGGCTCCCCAGCCTCGTCCGGTAGAGTCAAGTAGACTTGTGCCGCTTCAGCGCCGGCAACGTCGCCGGTGTTCGTGACGGTGAAGGACACGTCAATACTGGACACCCCTTGACCCCCATTCTCAGGGCCTGAACCGCGGCCCACCTTCACATTGAGGTCGTCATACTTAAAGGTCGTGTACGACAAGCCGTACCCGAATGGGAAGAGCGGCTTCACGTCGTTGGCTTCATACCAGCGGTTGCCCATCTCTAAGCCCTCAGTGTACTGGGTGATTAGCTGGTCGGAACCATCACCGTACGCGCCCGGACCACCTGCATTACCAGTATCTTTACGGGTTCCTGGGAACTGCGCCTCAGTCGCGAATGCAGCTTCACGCTCAGTGGCACCGAACGTCATTGGCAGCTTACCGGAAGGATTGACTTTACCGTAAAGCAGGTTAGCAACGGCATTGCCATCCTCCATACCCGGGTTCCACGCCTCGAGGACGGCAGGTACCTTATCCAGCCACGGCATAAGTACCGTACCGGAGGTCTTCAGGATCACAGCGGTTTTCTCCGCGTTGGCCTCTAGAACTGCATCGATCAGCGGTTCCTGCTCCACCAAGTCCACTCCTTTGGCGGTCGGGTCGAGGTCGATCGCCGGGAAGCCAAGAGTCTCGCGGTCCCTGCTCTCAGCTGGGTTGTCGCCGACCATAAGCAGCACGACATCGGACTCAGCGGCAAGCATAGCGGCAGCCTTTGGGTCACGGCCATCGTTGTACGTCACTTTGGTGTCGTAGCCCAGCTCCTTGATGACGTTCTCCAGACCCTCCTGCGGTGTGACCGTGTAAGGGGTCACGACGTTCGTGTTATTGGCTTTGAGCGAGTGCTCCGGCAGCTTCGCCATGCCAGCGAACCACTCGACGCCGATCAGCGCGATCGACTTCGGCTCTCCGTTCAGTGGCAGGAAGCCGTTATCGTTCTTCAACAGTACAGACCCTTCCTCGGCCATCTTACGTGCGCTAGCGCCGTTGGCCATCGGATCGACGATCTCTGGCAGGAACTTGTCGTAAGGATGATCCATTTGGCCGATCTCGATCATCTTGATATACCGTGGACGAAGCAGATTATCGATGTCGTCCTCGGTCACCAGACCTGAGTCGAGGGCCTCCTGAATCTTCTCTAGGGTGTAGTTTTGCGGTGCCCAATCTAGCTCGACATTCATGCCCGCCTTGATGGCACCGACTGTGTCGTGAACCGCGCGACGGTCACTCATTACCCAACCGTCGAAGCCCCAGTTGTCCCTTAGTGCTTCTTGGAGCAATTCAGGGCTCTCACAGGCAAAGGTGCTGTTAACCATCGGGTACGAGCACATCACGGAGGCCGGGTCAGCATCCTTGACGGTCATCTCGAATGGCAGCATGTACAGCTCGTTCATGGCCTTTGAGGGAATCTCGCCACCCATCGTATTACGCTCGGTCTCCTGCTCGTTGCCTGCCAGGTGCTTAAGTTGGGCCTGGACACCCTGTTCCTGGATGCCTTTAACCTGCTCGGTCGCCATGGCACCCGTCAGATACGGGTCCTCGCTGAAGTACTCAAAGGCCCGGCCACCGTACGGGTGACGGATGAGGTTCATGCTCGGCCCAAGCAGCACGTGATGCGCGAAGGCCCGGGCCTCCTCGCCGAGGATCCGGCCGGCCTCATAGTTCAGATCACGGTCGAAGCTCGCGGCCAAGCCCGGGGTGGACGGTAGGCCCGTCGCCTCTGGGTTATTGCCACACGATCCGCCCATCACGCCCGTACCACTGTTGGTCATGCGGATTGTGGGGATGCCCAGCTCCTCGATCCCACGGATCTGACGGCCAGTGTCCTGAAACTCACACCCGGGCAGAGTACCCTGGGGCGCGAATTCACCGTTCCGGTACTCGGTTGCTTTATAAGGATTATTGATGACGACCGTCTTACCGGTGTCGTTCTCATTAAAGCGCGAGGTGGCGATTTGCTGGATCTTCTGTTCCATCTTCATCTCATCGAGAAGCAGCTCGGTGCGCTCCTCAGCAGAGAGCTGAGTGTTCATCCAGGGTCTGTTCCCTTCCGTTCCATCGCTCATCGCATTAACAGGAATTCCTAACGTAGACATAGAGATTGCTGCTGTCAACAAAACTGAACTAATTCGTTTCTTCATCTTCATCTTAACCTCTCCCTTTCTATCTATGTTGCCTATGTATTAAACTAATTCGTTTTAATCCTCCCTTCTATATTTTTTTGAGTTTAATAGACGCCAAAAATAATATTGCAATATATTTTTTTGCCCTAAAAATAATATAGCAAAATAATTATTACGACAGTGTAAATTATTAGAATATTAGGCATATTGTATTAGTAAGTATGCGTTTTCTCTATAAATTGGTTAATTATGCTTACCTTTTGATTTGATAAATTAATTTATTTAGGGAATAATTACACAGGTTGTTTGTAGGATATATATATTAATTAGACTACTATTTATAGTAGAGAAGAAAAATTGTAAATGGTAGTTTACATTTTATTAACATTGTAAAAAAAGTAAGTAATGGGAGGATTAAGAAAATAGCAAAAATTTATTCAAAGAGTTTATTGGGAGGCATTTTTAATATTTTAGTAATTTGGTTCACGTTCGTTCTAAGAAATAGGATTTTTGTTATTATCGAGTTGACTACGTTTGATGCGTTATCAATTTTACAAAGGATATTAAAATGTTTGTTCAATAAGTATGAAATGGCTTTAACATCTATTTGATCCTCCACAAAAAAGTTTCAACTAACGGCTTTGTTCAATAAGAATTAGTACTAGAATATTAATTTTTAGCTATAGAGATCTTCCGCAATCGGGCACGATTGTGGAAGATCATATGTAGAAAATATTCAAGATCTACGTTGAGAAAGAAGTGCCGGCTGCTAAAATAACCGATGAAGAAATTCAAAAAGCGTATGATCAATATGCGGAACAAGGAAAGAGTACTGGGCAAGAAGTGCCAAAGCTTGATGAAGTAAAACCGCAAATCGAGCAATCTCTTCAACAGCAAAAACAGCAGCAAAAACTCGCTCAGCAGGTTGAAGAGTTAAAGAAAAATGCGAAGATTGATATTAAGATTTAGGATGTTACACACAAAAATAAACAACTCAAGGGGCGGTTGACAAAAGCCCCTTCAAACGAAAAAGAAGATGAATTCTATACAAAATGTAGTGTTCATCTTCTTTTTTATTCACTATATTCTGTGTCTGTATATGAGGCTTTATTAAGGGGTGCTATATAGTAGTATATCTTTAATGATAAAGCACCCCTAACACTAGCACGTTTGTTTTTAATTCCTTAAAACTATCTGTGCCACCTACACTCCACATGTGCGGAGTGTAGGTGGCAACACAAGGGTGCTGGTGGGTTCAGTTATTTAGGCTCGGTCCCTATTTTAGTGGAATCGAGCCTATTTTTCTTATACATATTCAACTTTAGCTTCCTCAACTGAAACCCTCTATAGTTGAAGAAGGTAAAAAGACGCTTATTCCACAATCGCGCCCGATTGCTGAAGAACGAATATAAACCTTGGTACCAAATAGCCTTTTGTAGGGTCAATCGTTTTATTCAAAAAATGAGAGATGCAGCCTGTTGAATTACTCCCTTATTTTTAAAAAATAATGGCAAGAAAAAAGGGTCCAGAGCTATATAGCTCTGGGCCCTTGTTAAGATAAGAATATATTTTTCTCTACTTTTTGATCTCAATGCACAGACACCTAAAACGATGAAATTATCCAATACTGCGATCGAAGATTTAATTTTAGAAGGATATGGCGGGTCAACGGACCTATCCCCACGTCCCAAATCTAAGTCTAATCGCTCATTTTCCATTGATTTACTTTTTTTTACTATTCTTTAATAATATAATGCAAAAGTAATAAGATGTAGATGTGTTATTTAATAAGATAATGAAATCGTAATTCAGAGGAGAGATGGTTTGATCATGATAGTTTTGAAGAAACGTTTTCTTGCACAAGTAATGGTTTTATTGATGATAGTATCATTAGTATCTCCAACATCAACAGGCTTTGCACAAGAGGATCGTACACCACCGACATTAAATAGTTTTGCAGTTTCAGATAACGAGGCCACGGTTGATGACCTAGTTAAGATATCGGCAGATGTGACAGATGATTTATCAGGAACTAAATCTGTAAGTGTGTTTTATGATAATCCGAAAGGCACGGGTGGTAAACTTGTTAACCTCTATTATAACTCTGCAACTGGAAAATATGAAGGGATTTTCAACGTCGGTCAGTATGATACTGAAGGTAAATGGAAAATAGGTAGCATCGGAGTATGGGATAATCAAAGAAATGACTATGAATATATAAACCAAACATACCCCTTCAGTGATTATAATTCTGAAAGCCGCGATTTAAGCGAATATGATATCAATGTATATGGAACCAATTCAGACGTTACACCGCCAACAGTAAATAGTTTTACAGTTTCAGCTAGAGAGGCTTCCGTTGGTAATCATGTTAAGATGTCGGCAGATATAACAGACGATTTATCAGGGGTTAAATATGTAAATGTGAGCTATCGTTTTCCGAACGGGGGTACTAGATCTATGGGCCTCTACTATAACTCTAAAACCGGAAAATATGAAGGGACTTTCCCCGTCAATAAGAATGATGCTGAAGGTGAATATAAACTACAAAACATCTATGTATGGGATAATCAAAATAATTCCATTGCTTATTATAACGAAAAATTAACTTATATATACCGCGATTTAGAATATGTATCCACTTATGAGGACCGCGATTTAAGCGATTATTCTATTAAAATAGTCCCATCCGATCAAATTAGCCCTGTAACAAAAATGGAACTAAAATCTTCTTTACCAAAGGCTAATGAATGGTACTCAAGTGATGTCAAAGTTTCATTAAATGCTACTGATGATAAATCGGGAGTTGCTAAAACATTATATAAAATAAATGATGGTGATTGGAGCCAGTATACCAATGCGTTCGAATTACAAAACGAAGGCGTAAACACAGTTGAGTATAAGAGCATTGATAACGCAGGTAATGTTGAAGAAACTAAATCCATTGAGGTAAAAATCGATAAAACAGCACCAACATTAACCGTTTCTTTAGATCAATCAGTTATCACAAATAAAAACCACAAGTTGGTTCCGATAAATGCTTCAGTCAAAGCAGTCGACAATTTATCTGGAGTTGATTCATATGAATTGGTATCGATTGTAAGTAATCAACCGGATCTCGCAAAAGGTTCTGGAAATACAACTCAAGATATACAAGGCGCTGAATTCGGGACATCCGATCTAAACTTCTTAGTACGTGCTGAAAGAAGTGGCAGTGGAGACCGTGTTTATACTATTACTTATAGAGCAACCGATAGTGCCGGAAACACAGTTACTGCTTCTCAGGAAATTGTGGTAAAACACGATAATTCTAAGAAGTAAAAGCTTAAAAAGCAGCTATACCCAATGGTATGGCTGCTTTTTCATTTTCGATTAAAACAGAGAACCGATATCGCTTTTCTAACAAGAATAGAAAGAATTAGCTCCTGTTAGAAGAGGTTAGCAATCATTAATTACTAGTTACCATTAATTTTTTCAAATATGTGGAAGATATTCTTACGAACCTCGTTACTTCATTAGAGGTAGTGAGTATACCTTAATAAATACAAAAGTGCCTGTTTAGGCTTCCATACCCGATTAAAACGCAGCAGAATCCCCTATTTGGGGTCTGCTGCTTCTTTTAAAACTATCTGCGAGACGCACTCAACGTGTGTCGTGTGTATGTGGCAGCTCATGGGGTGCTGGTGAGCCTGTTAATTAAATAGTATCTTTATTATTGATTCTTCGCGATTTCCAGTTTCAGTGCAATTAGTCTTTTTATTTTGTCCTTCAGTCATCTTAATTCCCCCTTGGAAAACAGTATCTTCTTTAATTGCAGTACCCTTTTCTTAAGTATTCGACTTATAAAATATCCATCCAAATCTTTATAGCTGTTGCTAAAATTAAAAAGGATAATACCACTTGTAAAACCTTGGTATTTACTTTTTTACCAGCCATTGCACCTAATGGTGAAGCTATTAAACTTGCAACAATCATAATTACGGAAGGTAAGAATTCTACTTGTCCAGTAGTAATCTTTCCTATAGTCGCACCAATTGAAGAAAGGAATGTAATAGCCAATGAAGAAGCAATCGTCATACGTGTTGGTATTTTTAAAACAACTAGCATGATTGGAACTAATAAAAACGCTCCTGCTGCTCCAACGATTCCGGAGCCAATTCCAACAATGAATGCTAGCGATGCTGCCAGCCATTTATTAAACTTCACTTGATCTAATGGGATATCATCAATTCCTTTTTTCGGAACAAACATCATGGCAGCGGCTATTAATGCTAATATCCCATAAACTAAATTAATTCCGCCCTCTGACATTAACCTTGAACCAAAACCGCCAACAAAACTACCAACTAAAATGCTGGCTCCCATATATCCAATTAGTGTTTTATTTAAATAGCCTCCTTTACGGTACGCCCAAACACCACCGATTGTCGCAAAAAACACCTGAACAGCGCTTATCCCTGATACTTCGTGGGCACTAAATGCAGCTAAACCAAATATAGGGGGAATATATAAAAGCATCGGATATTTAATAATAGAACCGCCTATTCCTAACATTCCAGATATATATGAACCAATAAAACCAATTATGAAAATAGTAATAATAAAGCCAATATCCATGGTACTACCTCCCCCTTAAGAAAAGGGAACCCCAATCGGTTCCCTATTTCTTAACCTTTTTTTATCCAGAACTTCAAAACATCGTTCTCCGCTTCGTGTTTCACAACCTCGTGACCGCCTGATTTTGCCCATGCTACAAGGTCATTTTTTGCCCCTTTATCCGTCGCATGGATTTCTAACACTTGACCACTTTCTAATTCATTCATCGCCTTTTTTGTTCTTACAATCGGCATCGGGCAGGCCAACCCTTTTGCATCTAAAATCTTATTTGCCTCCATTTCTTTTACCTCCTAGTTATTGTTGTTTTTATCGAACGGCACAGCGATTTGGTCCAACTTCCATTTCACGTTGATTTTCTTCATCAGGATTTATTTTCCCCATATTCGTTTCACGAATTTCTTGATACGCATTAGGTTGTGGTGGTAAATTTTCCGTTACCAATTTTCTAAACTCATTTTCGTCTTCAATGTTCAAGCCATGGTTTTTAGCATACAGTGTTCCTAATTTTTCTGATACACTGCCATCTTCATTCAATTCTTCAATGATCATAAAGTGAGCAGGAAGAACGATTAAATCCTCTGATAATTCTCTGTAGCGTTTATAAAGACTTTCTCTCAAATCTCCAACCCAATCTTGTGCCAAGCCGGCTAAATCAGGTCTTCCGATTGAATTAATAAACAAGATATCTCCAGATAGTAAAAACTTTTCATCCACAATAAATGAAGTAGACCCAATGGTATGACCTGGTGAATATAGGGCATGAATATTGATTTTCACGTTACCGATTTCTACTACATTACCGTCCTTTAATGGCTGATAAGAAAAAGTTACTTCTGTTGCATCCTTTGGAGGCAGCCAATAAGTTGCGCCTGTTTTTTCTGCAATAATTTTTCCACCGGAAATGTGGTCCGCATGTAAGTGTGTGTCAAAAACATGAGTAATTTTTGCGCCAATACTTTCAGCAAATTCAAGATAGATATCCGTCATCCGAGTGGCATCAATAATAGCGGCCTCGCCGTTTGACACAACCATGTAAGATAAGCATCCTTTACCAATACGTACAAACTGATAAATTTCGCCACCATCTTTTAAATCCCCGACTTTTACAGGTTCTAAATGCTCACTCCAAGCTTTCATTCCACCCTGTAGGTAAGAAACAGTCAGTCCTTCATCAGAGAGCATTTCAGCCACCATAATAGATGATCCTTCCTTCGCACACACTACCAAAACTTCTTTATCAGAAGGAATCTTTTCCATAATCCCTTCAACACCATCTAGCAATTCAAAATAAGGGATATTAAAATAATTGAAGTTTTCCCCTTCAATTTTCCAATCCTGAAAGTCACTCTCATTTCGAACATCTAGAATAAATAATTCTTCCTTATTAAAAACTTTCTTCGTTACCTCTTTAGAAGTCATTGGATTGACAGTCATATCAACTTACCCCCTACGGTATATTTTATTTCAAAAAAATTGACTAATCTACGATCTTATCCTATAGTGCAGTTGTTTTTCCGGACCATTGACTCATCCCTGGTAGTACGTTAATAACTTTAGTAAATCCCTTTTCTGCTAGCTTTTGTGCAGCAAGGTCACTACGACTTCCTGTCCGGCAAACAATATATATTTCTTTTGCTTTATCTAATTCACCTGAACGTTGTTCTAGTTCCCCCAAGGGAATAGAGATAGCATTAGGAATATGATTAAAAGCATATTCCGCTGTTTCTCTTACATCAAGAACAACAATTTTTTCACTTGTAGCAAGTTTCTTTTCGAGTTCGTTATTATTAACGACATTCGGATGTTTTCTCTCAATTGTTTCATCATTAGAGGACTTTCTTAAATAATGCTTTAATACTTCTCCTTCCTCCAACGTGCCTAAATACTGATGACCTGATCTCTCAGACCATGCCTTAATATCAGCTTTGGATCCCTTATCTGTTGCTTGGACTTCCAATACTTGACCAGCCTCTAATTCGCTCATAGTCTTCTTTGTTTTAACAATTGGCATTGGACATGCTAATCCTTTTGCGTCTAAAATTACGTTTGCTTTCATGCTATCCATTTAACATCCTCCTGCCTTTATACTTATACGGGTATTGTTGTGGTTAAAAAATTTATTCTACTTTCCCTTCCCAGGACAACATTCCACCTGTCATATTAATCACATTAAATCCTTGATACTCAAGAAATTGTGATGCCTGACCACTTCTAGCTCCAGACCGGCAAACCATGATATATTCTTTTGATTTATCTAATTCATGCATACGGAACTCCAATAATCCTAAGCGAATATTTACAGCACCAGGTATCTTTCCACCTGCTACCTCATCTACTTCACGAACATCAATAATATTTAATTCTTTTCCTTCATTTAGTAATTGTTCAACTTCCTTTACAGTTATTGCTTTCATTTTTAAAATCCGCCTCTATTTTCTTTTATGACCATGCATTCATGCCGCCTTTTACGTTTGTTACTTTCGTATAGCCTAATTTTTTTAATATCTTACTTGCTTGTCCGCTTCTCATTCCGCTTTGACAAATAACAATTACTTCTTTGTCCTTTGAAAGTTCTTTCTCCGCTTTTTGTGCAAGTAAATTAAGGGGAATATTCTTAAATTGCCTAATGTGATTTCCTTTAAATTCTCCAGGTGTTCTTACATCTACAAACAATTTATTTTTATCCTTTAATTCATTTTTTAATTCTGTTGTTGAAATATTTCTTACACCTTTAGTCGGCATGAAACGATAAACAATAAATAAGATGAAAATTGCAATGAATACGTAATTGATATATTCCAAGTCTAGCCCTCCTATAGTTTTGGGAAAAAATTCCCCATATAAATTAAATGAACAGATTGACATTACCATCTTCAGCTTCTGCTAAATATGCTGCAACTCCTGCATACTCAATATTATCTAAAAGCTCTTCTTCTTGCAGACCCAGTAAATCCATCGTCATCGTACATGCTATTAATTTTACATCCTGCTCTTGTGCCATCTCAATTAGTTGAGGAAGAGGCATTGCATTGTGTTTTTTCATTACTTTTTTGATAAGCTTAGGTCCAAAACCAGCAAAATTCATTTTGGATAATCCCATGTTATCAGCGCCTCTTGGCATCATTTTTGCAAACATTTTCTCCAAAAATCCTTTTTCAACTGAAATACTTTCATCTTTTCGTAATGCATTTAATCCCCAGAAAGTGTGAAAGATCGTTACTTCATGATCATAGGCGGCTGCACCATTCGCAATAATATAAGCTGCCATTGCTTTATCATAATCACCGCTCAATAAGACGATTGTTGTTTTTTTCTTCTCTGTCATTTTTATGACCTCCTATATATTAATTACCTATACGGGTATTTGTTTTAACCAAAAAATAATTACGCTACCCTTACCCCTATGGGTATAATGTTAATAAAAATAAAAGAGGGTGTCAACCCTTTTTTATCGACTTTTAACTAGTAGGTCTACTGCTTCTTTGATTAATTCTTCTGCACTTCTTTCATGTGTTTCCTCTGCTTTTTTAACACACTCGACTAAATTTGAACTTACAATTACCCCAATTGTTCGATCAATTGCTGTTCTAGCTGCGGATAGCTGGGTAATAACATCTTTACAATCCTTTTCTTCTTCCATTAATCGTAATATTCCTCTAAGCTGCCCCTCGATACGTTTAACCCTATTTTTTATTTGATCATTATAGTCCATGACTTTTACCTCCTTAACAGTAGAATTTTCACTTTAGACAAATCAAGATCTCCTATTTGATAATTTATTACAACCAAAAACTGGAAAATATCTTTTATATAGTATATCTAGTATTACTATTGACGCTAATATTAAATATATCATTTAAGCTTCCTACAAAGAAACAAATTTCAATGACACGCTCAATAGTATACCCCTATAGGTATGGTGTCAACGGTTTATTAAAAAAGTTTTTCGAATAAAAGACCGCTGTTACCAGCGGCCAATAAAATACTCGCCATTTCAAAATCAATTGGTAACCTACCATTCTATAGTTCAGTCCCCTGTAGAATATGAAAATTTATATTATACCAGTAAGAAATATGAACCAAATAATAGGGCAATAACAATTATTAATACACTAAGAGTAATAATATATTTTTTTGATGCTGTATATGTTTGGTTATTAATCGTATTGATTTTTTTTAGATAAACAACGGTTGCCATAATGATTGTAATGATTCCGATACCAACTGAAGCAATTCCAATCATATTTGCAAGTAAATCCCCAACAGGTGAAAGACTTTCTTTCATATTAAAATGTAAATTCGTAACTAAGAAACCCACTCCTATGATTGCAATAGCAGTTCTAATCCAAGCTAAAAACGTTCTTTCATTTGCTAAATGCTGCTGAATGTATCTCGAATCGAGTGTTGGTATGTTGTCTCTCTCTTTTTCTATTTCTTTTCCGATACTCATTGCTTCCTCCTCCTTAATTTAGGATTTCCTTATTAATTTATACCCTTATATCCTCTTTATACCTCAAGAGAGACGATATCCTGATATTCCAGGAACCCTAGTGGCTTTTTTATGTGGATAGAAGACTCCTTGAGAATCTGAAAATTTTTTCCGTTTTCCTCCATTTTAAAGCATAATACCTTGGATAGTATTTGTTCACGAAACGCTCAAAATTAACCGAATCTTAACTTTGTTGGTGGATGCGCTATGAATTGGACAGCAATGTTCCTATTATTTTATTATCGACAAAAAATACAGAAAAGGACCGAATTGAGGGATTAAAAAAAAGTTTACTAGGGTGAGTCAATTGGTAGCAGTCAAGGGGACGGTTTATGGTTACCCTATATAAGGAATCTTATGTGATAAAGACATAACCGTACCCATGGTACCTTAATTACGTCAGCATTAGGTGTTTTTTCTATCTTAATAGGAAATTTTCTTGATATTATGAAAGTATAAAAATAAAACTATAGTTTTGGGGGGTTCCTAAAGAAAACCTCCCAAATCAATTTCCTGACTTATTTTAACAGGATACTAACCTATTCCAAACCAAATCGATATCTCGTAACCGAGAAATATTTCTGATCCTTATCAAGCACTACTGATGGAAATGTAGGATGATTGATTGCATCTGGAAGACCTTGTGTTTCCAAACAGATTCCCAAGTACTTTCTCCATGGAACACCGCGAATTTCTCCTTCATTGCTTAATGAATTACCAGAATATACAACAACTCCGACCTCGTCCGTTTCCACAATTAACGTTCTTCCGCTTTCAGGGTCCTTCAGTACTATTTCTCTGTCACGATTGCTGTTTAAAACAAATGGATGGTCATACCCTTCCCCTACTAAATCATTTTGCGGATGATTGGAGAGAGTTCCTGTTTTAATACTCCTCTCTTGCGTAAAATCAAATGGGGTGTTTCTTACATCTAAAAGTGTACCGGTCGGGATAAATTCTGGATCCAGTTCTAAAAACTTATCACTCTTAATTTTTAATGTGTGATTTAATATATCCCGTTTCAGATTGCCGGTTAAATTAAAATAAGAATGGTTTGTCACTGTCAAAAGTGTCTTTTGATCTGTATCAGCATCATAAGTAATAATTAATTCGTTTTCGTTATTTAGTGTGTAGGTAACATTTATTCTTACATTTCCAGGATACCCTTGCTCACCATCAGGGCTTAAGTACTTGAATTGAACTCCTGCTTCATCTCCATTTTCAAATACTTCGGCATCCCAAATAACCCTATTGAATCCTTTTATGCCGCCGTGAAGATGATTAATTTTTTCATTCTTTGCAAGTGTATAGCTTCGTCCATCCAATTCAAAATGTGCTCCTTTTATCCGCCCGCCCACGCGGCCAACAACAGCACCGAGAAATGCTGTGTCGTTCAGATATTCCTCAAGAGTATCATACCCAAGGACAACATTTTCTAAATTCCCCTGCTTGTCAGGTACGATAATTTTAGTAATTATACATCCAAAATTGATACAGGTTATTTCCGCTCCTCGGTCATTTGTGATTTTATAAGAATATATAGACTGATTATTGTGTTCCCCAAAGTCTTCCTTTATAACTTCCATGTAATTCCCTTCTTTGCATCAGATGATAAAAACGTGCCCTATAACTAAAAAGAATTCCTGCATTACATATGAAACAATTTTGTGAATGACGTTTAATTTAATGAGAATCTTTCATACATGTCATTCTCCTTAATCAAAAGTTTAATATTAGAAAAAAGGCCGAAATAACAACTCCGGCCTCAAGAAAAGAATTGGATAAGCATATCAAATTCTCTACGATTTATTTATGATCAACTCAGAAGTGTCTCTACTTATGAATATCCTAATTCAAAATGCACGCTTCCAAACCTCATACCGCTATTTAAGCAACTTTTCCCTTAGGTTGTCTATTTTCTCCAATCTTTTCAATTTCCTCCAAAGTACGACCTCGAGTTTCAGGTACGCATGTCCGGATAAATAAAACACCAAGTAAACAAATAGCACCGAAGATTGCAAAAACAGCTTCTTGAGCCATCGAAGCGATCATGATTGGAAATAGCAATCCAACCAAGAAAGAACCAATCCAGTTAAAGGATGAAGCTAATCCTGACGCTCGCCCGCGAATGATCAGTGGGAAAACTTCTCCAACTATGACCCAAGTTAAAGGAGCCCACGTGAATGAATAAAGTGCTACATAGATACTTAAAAAAACAACGATCATCATCGGATTCGCATTAGGAATTAATAAATTCAATATTGCCGGCAAAATAAAGGATAGCCCCATAATTGTTCCGCCTACTGTTAGTAAAGTACGGCGATTAAATTTATCAGCAATCATTAGGAATAATAATGAACCTAGTACGAGAATAACCCCTTGAATAATTGGCCACATCAGTACTGAGCTGGCTTCATTCCCTGTTGCTTTTTCAACAATCATAGGAATATAATAAAAAATTGCGTTTGCACCCTGGAATTGTTGAAAAGCAGCAACACCCACACCGGCAATTACTAAATAACGGTATTTATTACTTAAGAGTGTACCCCATGATGCTTTTTGATTTGCCTTTGCTTCCTCATTGGCAGATTCTTGAATTTGTGCTATTTCAGAATCAATTTGTTCTTTGTTAGAGCGAATATAGCCCAACACCTTACGAGCTTCAACAATTTTATTGTTCTTAATTAAAAAACGTGGTGATTCGGGTAACCTTAACACTCCAATAAATAAGATCACAGCAGGTATGGCAGCCAAACTAAGCATCAATCGCCATGCCATTGTTCCTGGTAAGTCTTTCAATAAATAAGCGACAATGTACGAAAGCAACATTCCAGAAACAATCATTGTTTGATTAATTCCTGACAGACGTCCACGTAAACGTGCAGGCGCCATTTCCGACATATAGGCTGGGACCAACGCAGAAGCAGCACCAACAGCCAATCCTAATAAAATCCGAGCAACAATCATAAAAAGGATCCCATTATGAGGGGATATTCCTGCCAAAATGGATCCAACAGCAAAAATGATAGAAGATATTAAAATCATTTTGCGCCGTCCTAAACGATCAGAAAGTTGTCCGGCCAGGGCACCTCCAAAAATAGCTCCAAACATCAACGAAGAGGTAATCCAGCCAATAGCACCAGGGTTGTTTTGAAGATTCCAATCATGTTGCAAAAAAGGCAAAGCACCCGTCATAACGCCGATATCATAACCGAAGAGAATTCCTCCAAAAGCCCCAAAAAAGTATATGAAGCCACTTGAGATTTTCTTTTCATTAACCATTAAAGTTCCCTCCTCAAGGTTTTAAAATTATCTTTTTAAAAAATCCCACTACTAAAATACTGATTATTTTTAGAAATAATAATAGTGTTATCAAACTAAAAATTATGCTAGTATATTCAACCTAACAAATTATTTATTGGGATGAATTCTGTGTCCTTATTGTACTATTAAAACGTTTTCATCTATTCCTGAAAACCACAACCATGCTTACAAATAAAGGGATACCTATTTTTCCCCTCCAAGGAAGCAAGGCCTCCTTGAAGGAGAGAGATATTATTTAATAACTACGTATTCCAAATCAACAAGTCTTGCATAGGTTATAATTTGATCTGTTGTTAAATTCAATGAAACTACTGTATGGTGACCCCCACCATTCTCAATCCAAGCTTTAACCCCATCTTGGAAATTTGGTTTAACTTCCCAAAGTACACGTGCTACTGGAAGGTTAGGAGCTGGAATAGTTGGCTCAAATGCAGAAACCTCGTTGATCAATAGTTTGTAATGAGTACCAAAGTCAGCCATTGAAACGACCACACCGTCTCCTGCTTTACCATCAAATACTAACCGCGCTGGATCTTCACGATCACCTATACCTAATGGAGATACGATTATTTTCGGTTTGTTGCTTGCTAAGGTTGGGTCTACTTCAAGCATATGGGATTGAAGGACTGATTCTTGACCAACTGTTAATTCATATGTGTAATCTTCCATAAAGCCAGTTGATTGATTATGGCTCATCACTTTAAGTAAGCGATCAAGTGCTGCCGTTTTCCAATCCCCTTCACCTGCAAATCCATATCCTTGTGCCATCAACCGTTGGACGGCAAGACCAGGAAGCTGTTTCATTCCATATAAATCTTCGAAGTTAGTTGTGAAGGCATTGTAACCACCAACATCAAGGAAGCGTTTAATGGCGATTTCATAGCTTGCCTGTATTTTTACACTTGCTTCCCATTCTTCCTTACTGTTAGTACCATAATCAAATTCATAAAGGTCTGCGTATTCTGCTAATAAATCATCAATTTCTTCTTCCGTAACTGCATTCACACATTTAACAAGGTCACCAATTCCAAAGTAGTCCACTGTCCATCCAAATTGAATTTGTGCTTCAACCTTATCCCCTTCGGTCACTCCAACATTACGCATGTTGTCCCCAAAGCGAGCGACCTTGATATTGAAGCTTTCGTTATAAGCAACCGCTACGTCCATCCATTGTGCAATTTGACGTTGCACTTCAGGGCGCTCCCAGTAACCTACTACAATTTTATTTTGCTTTTTCAATCGTGCATTAATAAAACCATATTCGCGGTCACCGTGAGCGGATTGGTTTAGGTTCATAAAGTCCATATCAATCGTTGACCAAGGAATACTTTCATTGAATTGTGTTGCTAAATGTAGTAATGGTTTTTGTAATAACTTTGTTCCACGAATCCACATTTTTGCAGGTGAGAATGTATGCATCCAAGTGATAATACCGGCAACCTCGTCACGATAGTTGACTTCTTTCATTATATTTGTGATTGTATCAGCACTAACGGCTAAATCTTGCAATACAAGTGGATAAGGTAAAACGCCGCTTTCATTTAATGCATCAGTCATCGTTTGTGCGTGTGCTTTGACTTCCGCTAACGCTTCTTCCCCATATAGATGCTGTGATCCTACCACAAACCAAAATTCCTTTTTATCCATTATTGACATAATAATCCTCTTTTCTTAGATTAATAGTTTTATATTATTTTTGTCCGTAATATGCGTATTTCCCATGTTTTCGTAAATAGTGCTTATCTAAAATACGTTGTGGTAATTCCACAGCAAAATGATTTAATCCTCGTGCAAATAAATTCATTTTCGCAACTTCATCTAATACCACACTGTTCATTACTGCTGATTTTACATCTTTTCCCCACGTAAATGGACCATGACCATGTAGTAAAACACCAGGAACCTCTAAAACATCTAACCCGCGTTCTTCAAATGTTTCGATAATTACACGACCAGTTTCCGCTTCATAACCACCATCAATCTCTTCTTGTGTTAAGAATCGCGCACATGGTATAGAACCATAGAATGTGTCTGCATGTGTGGTTCCCATCGCGGGAACATCAAGACCAGCCTGTGCCCAAATTGTTGCCCAAGTTGAATGTGTGTGTACAATTCCTCCAATTTCCGGAAAATGCTTAAAAAGTACTGCGTGGGTCATTGTATCCGAAGAAGGATTCAGTTCTCCTTCCACCACATTGCCATCTAAATCAACAACCACCATATCACTAGCTTTCATCGTTTCATATTCAACACCACTTGGCTTGATAACAAATAAACCACTTTCTCGATCGATTGCACTTGCATTTCCCCAAGTGAATTTCACAAGTCCATGTTTAGGCAAGTCCAAATTTGCCTGAAACACTTCTTCTTTTAGTTGTTCTAACACGTCTGTTCCTCCCTCTTTCTACTCATGAAATTAGATGGTCAACAGCAGCCTGTTCAATCACTAACCCTTTTTTGTATCGTTTGATAAAATCTTCAAACCCTTTAATGTCATATCCATCTGGATAAATTTCTTGTCCATCAACATCTGCAAAGACTTTATTGTCGAGGAAGTCCTCTAAGCTTTCTTCTTGTTTTTTGTTCATCATATAAGTAGCAAGGATAGCAATTCCCCACGCTCCACCTTCTCCAGCGGTTGCCATAACTGAAACGGGGGCATTTATTGCAGCTGCAACAATTTTTTGTCCAACTACAGGGGTTTTAAATAAACCACCGTGAGCTAAAATGTTATCAATGGCGACATTTTCTTCCTTTTTCAAAATATCCATTCCGATTTTCAATGCACCAAATGCAGTAAAAAGATGAGTCCGCATAAAGTTCGCCAAATTAAAATTGCTCTCAGGTGACCGGACAAATAATGGTCGTCCTTTTTCTAATCCAGTGATATTTTCACCTGATAAATAGCCGTAGCTAAGCAAGCCACCGCCATCTGGGTCCGCTTCCAAAGCTTTATTCAACATCACTTCAAATAATTTATTCATATCAACCGTTTGTCCCATTGCCTCAGAAAATTCACGGAACAAGCCAAGCCAAGCATTAATATCACTTGAGCAGTTATTTGCATGAACCATTGCAACTTGACTTCCATTGGGTGTGGTTACCAAATCAATTTCCGGATATACCTTTGAAAGCTCTTTCTCTAATACAATCATGGCAAAAACTGAAGTTCCAACTGAGACATTTCCAGTGCGCCTTTTCACACTATTGGTCGCAACCATCCCTGTTCCCGCATCACCCTCTGGTGGACAAATTGGAATACCAGGTTGTAAATTTTGTGATCGATCAAGAATTTTCGCGCCAACTTTAGTTAATTCTCCTGCTTGGTCGCCTGATATATATACTTTGGGAAGAATATCTTTTAGCTTCCAAGGATAACCTTTGGTCGCAATTAGTTCGTCAAACTGTTTGACCATCAATTCATTGTAGTCCTGGGTAGCTTCATCAATCGGGAACATGCCCGAAGCATCCCCAATGCCAATTGCTTTGTTACCAGTCAGTAACCAGTGAATATATCCAGCTAAAGTGGAAATAAAATCAATACGAGGCACATGTTTCTCCTCATTTAATATTGCTTGATAAAGGTGAGCAATACTCCACCTTTCAGGGATATTAAATTGGAACTTATCAGTTAATTCTTTTGCTGCAACACTTGTTGTTGCATTACGCCAAGTTCGAAACGGAACAAGTAGCTCACCTGTTTTGTCAAAAGCCATATACCCATGCATCATTGCGGAAAATCCAATAGAACCAATTGTTCGAATTGTGATTCCATAATTCTGTTCAACTTCTTGTTTCATTTCACTATAAGCTGTTTGCAGTCCAGTTATAATATCTACTAGGTTGTACGTCCAAATTCCATCTTCTAAGCGATTTTCCCACTCGTAACTTCCAGATGCAATTGTTTCAAAGCTATTATCAATTAACACAGCTTTGATACGTGTGGATCCGAATTCGATTCCAAGTGATGTTTCTCCCTTAGTAATTGCTTGTTTAATCTTTACTTGGTTATTTTTCACAATATTCACCTCTTTGATAACGATTTCAAAACTTACAATCGAAAGATGGCGCTTTCTTTCCGTTTAGTTTTATTCACAACTTTAGTATATTTTCTGTACGTACAAATGTCAATAATTAAATTATTTGTGCGTATGTAATTTATAATAATAATTACGCTATTACTGCACAAATGTATGTAACGGAAAGGATTCACTTGATATAAGACCTTAATAAAAAATAGAGAAGATAGAAAGGTTTTTACCGTTTGGTAATTTGTATGATAATTAGGTAGAATCTATTTATAACTTCAAAGCCATGATAAAATATGTCCATACAAATATTTTGAGTGAATTAATTAAAATACGAACAACTATGAGGGAAGTGATCTACATGATACATAAGTATCAGGTCATCATTGATGATATAAAGAGTAAAATTCTTTCAGGAGATTACAGCGTAGGAGAACAAATACCTACTGAATCCGCCATGCAGGAAAAATACGAAGTTAGCCGGCACACTGTTCGAAAGGCCATTTTAGAGCTGTCAAAAGAGGGATTCTTAAGAAGTGAAAAAGGATCTGGCACTTATGTTAGTAACCAATATCAATCAAAATCTGGTGGAATTTCCAATAATAAAACAATCGGTGTAATCACGACCTATATTTCTGATTACATTTTTCCCTCAATTATTCGTGGAATTGAAGGTAGGTTGAATGAGGATAATTATTCGTTACTATTAGCTAGTACAAATAATGATGTCGAACAAGAAAAAAAAGCTTTGGAAATGATGTTGTCCTTTGGGGTGGACGGTTTGATTGTTGAACCTACGAAAAGCAATCTATACAATCCCAATATTGCTTACTACCTATCGTTCAAGGAACAGGATGTTCCGTTCATCATGATCAATGCTTATTATGAAGAACTAGAAGTTCCTTTCTTTTGTCTCGATGACGTGCAGTCTAGCTACCTCGCAACAAAAGAATTGATTTCGAAAGGACACACACAAATTGGACTTATTTCAAAAATGGATGATTTACAAGGAAAGTATCGAATGAAGGGCTATATAAAAGCGCTCGGGGAAGCCAAATTACGATTTCAACCAGAGCAGGTTCTTTCGTACAATACAGAGACGAAACTGGATCTATACACTAACCTGAAGGAATTCCTAAATGAAAATAGAGACCTAATAACTGCAATGGTTTGCTATAACGACGAGGTAGGGTTAGAAGTGGCAAATGTATGCAGACAACTTGATATTTCTATTCCAGAAGAATTATCAATTATTGGCCAGGACAATTCTTATTTTGCCAGAAGTGCTAATATTAAACTAACGACACTAACACATCCACAAGAACAAATGGGACGTGATGCAGCTGATTGGGTCATTAAGAAATTACAAGGAAAGAAGGATTTACCAAACCAAACCTATTATCAGCCAGTCTTAATTGAAGGCGAAACTGTAAAAGAGTTAGAAGTACAATAATCTTGGTAATCTTTAAAGAATTGTTTGGTTAAATTTTATTAGCTCCACTCGAAATACCAATTAATACAGAGGTTCGAATGGTCTTTTTTATTTGAAGGACTTATCGGAGTATATAGAGGGCAGGGAAATGACACAATAGCTTCGAGGATTATTTGTTAAAAGAAGGCTATGTTATTACCCATTGTTGATTTTCGTGTAGGTATAAGAATTCATAGGCGGAGAATTTCCGGTTATTGTCTATAGTGGAGGCTTTAGAGGCAGAAATAAGCGGAGATATTACGCTTAACTGCTCTAAATAAGACAAAATCCACCGATTTGGATCGTATAACCGGAAAAACTCCGCTTATTTTAAGGAGAATATGGGTATTTCACAATATAAACGGAATTTCTCCGCCTATTTTTCAAATTGAGTGAAATCAACATTTACCTTTAACACAGCCTAAAAGAAAATAGGAACAGTTAAAGCTTAGGTTCATTTTAAGAAGTAACTGCTCCTATCTATTCAATTAAATTTATCAACACACAGCACTACACATGGCTTGAGTAGTGATTGCAGACTATTTCAACACTAACTGCGACACGCACTCAACGTGTGTCGTCTGCGGAAACATATCAACTGGCTGCACTTCCACAGTTTTATACCCACCATCTTCTAGGATTCGTAAATCACGAGCAAGTGTGGCTGGATTACAGGAGACATAGACGACCTTTTTGGGTTTCATTTCAATGATCGTTTGCAAAAGGCTTTCGTCACAGCCTTTTCGCGGTGGATCCACGACCAGTACATCAGCAGAATTTCCTTCTTTATACCACTTTGGAATTACAACCTCTGCTTCTCCGGCAGCAAACTCTACATTTGTGAATTCATTAAGCTCTGCATTCCGTTTTGCATCTTCAATCGCTTCTGGAACGACCTCCACACCGAAAACCTTTTTAGCCTTTTGGGCAAGAAAAAGCGAAATTGTTCCGATCCCACAATAAGCATCGATGACAGATTCGTCTCCTTTGAGCCCCGCATATTCCAACGCCTTATCATATAAGACCTTTGTCTGAACTGGGTTTACTTGATAAAACGAAAGTGCAGAAATAGCAAATTTTACATCGCCAATGTAGTCATAGATTACTTCATTTCCCCAAAGAACGTTTGTTTTTTCACCGAGAATGACATTTGTGCGTTTGGAATTCACGTTATGGATAATCGATTTTACCTTCGGGAGACGAGCAACAATTTCTTCAACTAATTTAGTTTTATTCGGAATATCCACCGTTCTCGTAATCAGCACCACCATTAGTTCGCCTGTTTGCTGGCCGTACCTCGCCATAATGTGGCGAAGAACACCTTTATGTGACTCTTCTTGGTAAGCTGATATCCCTAACTCGCTGCAAATTTCCTTTACAGCCTGGACAGCCTCATTAATATCCGGCAGTTGGATAAGGCTTTCGTTTGTATCAACGATTTCATGACTTCTAGGTTTAAAAAATCCAGCAATCAGCTTCCCACCTTTTTCACCTACAGGTACCTGCGCTTTATTTCGGTAATGCCATGGGTTGTCCATCCCTAAAATCGGGTGGACGATCACATTCTCTAGTTTTCCGATCCTCGTCAGCACCTGACGCACTTGGTTCTCTTTATATATCAACTGGCCTTCATAGCTAATATGCTCAAGCTGGCAGCCGCCGTATTTATGCACTTCACTACTTTCGATTTCCATTCGATACGGACTTTTTTTATAAAGTTCAATTACTCTTCCAAATCCGTAGCCTTTATTTACTTTAATGACCTTGATCTGGGCTTTTTCTCCAGGGAGACCATTTGGAACGAACAAGGGATAGCCATCTACTTTTGCTACTCCAGCGCCATCATGTGTTAAATCCTCAAAAACTACTTCTATATAATCATTTTTACTTACTGGAATTGTTTTGGTCATTGTTTACTTCCTTTACTCCGTTTTGACTAGCAAAATTGTAACACAAAGCCAGCCAGATTGCGAAATCAGCCATTAAACGCATTAATTGTCGGATTGTTTTTATTTAACAATATAACAAAAGTGTTTATGATTAATACAACCCCGTTAAAAGGAGGTGGTTACGATCAAGAAGTTAAACATTCTTCCCATCGCATTGCTCCTTACCTTCATTTCCTTTTCCGTACTTCATCATTCCAATGTATTAACTCATACACATCATGCCAATAAAGCCGTCCTGATGATGGATGATTGGAATATGAAATCCCAAAGCGACGATGAAGATAAACATCTTTTAAACCTGAACGTTACCGGGATACTTGTATTAATTTCATTAATCGTAGTCATCCTTCGTAAAATCTTTTCTGGAATGCATAACAAGATATTCACTTTCCTTCTCCCCGTATTCCATCAATCGAACTATGTAATCCCCTCCCTAAATTGTTAAGTTAAAAAACTTACAATAAGGGAGGAAAAACAATGTGGATCCGCTATGTTATCATTGGTGCTTTTTCATTAAGCGCTGTTGGTATGCTAACCTATCAAGGAATCGAAATTTACCATGCTTTTATAGACTTCTTTAAGAATAAATAAAACAGGAATCCCGCGGATATTCGATATAAACCTGCGGGATTCCTGTTTTATGAAGTATACTACTATGTGTAAAGTCGGTATTTTTATCGACTTTTTTCTGCTCCCCGAGACTTTTCCTTTATAAAGATTACTCCAAGCAAGCCAATCGTGGATGCTGTTACATGAAACTCCCTCATCACTTGGTCAGTAATCAGTCCAGGGGCCGTTCGTTGGCTCGCCATTAATAAATATGTCACCAATACAGAAGCAAATACAACCCATCTAAATCTGCTATTTTGTTTGTCCAATGATATCTACTCCTGTTTGCTTTTATTCTTATATATATGGGTTTCTGGTTAAGGTAGAAATACAGTTTTAAAAAGTAAATTTTTTATGGTTTGTATAGGGGACAATAAAAGGGAGGAACAAAAAAAGACACCCATCACTGGGTGCCTTCCACTTATCTATTCTGCCTTCATTTCCGCAACTTTCTCTTTCACTTCTTCAATATTTCTCATTTTGTTATCCCAGCATTTTTGGCTAAGGTCAACAGGATATTCCTCCGGGTTCATGGTCCGCTTATACTCATCCCAGAGAGCGTCAAGGTTTTGCTTTAAATAATCACGTGACTCCTCTAGGCACGGAGTTTCATAAACAAGTTCACCTTTAGAAAAGATCACTTCATGAAGCTCTTTTGCTGTAAAGTTTGTCACGACCTTATTCATATACGTATGTGTTGGGTGGAACATTCTCAGCTTCTTCTCTGGCAGTTTTTCATCGGCAAGCGAAATGTAGTCCCCTTCCGCATGATTGTTCTTATTATTGATGATTCGATAAATTTTCTTAATCCCTGGTGTTGTGACTTTTACCGGATTGGAAGAGATTTTGATCGTATCCTCCATTTTTCCGTTCTCGCCTTCAATCGAAACAATTTTATAAACTGCCCCAAGAGCCGCCTGGTCGTAAGCAGTAATCAGCTTAGTGCCAATTCCCCAGCTATCTATTTTTGCACCCTGTGCTTTCAAGTTGAGAATCGTATACTCATCCAAATCACTAGAAGCAACAATTTTCGCATCCTTAAATCCTGCTTCATCGAGCAATTTACGTGCTTCCTTCGAAAGATAGGCAAGGTCACCGCTGTCAAGGCGGATTCCAATAAAATTGATAGAATCCCCCATCTCCTTCGCTACTTTAATGGCATTTGGAACACCTAGCTTTAGCGTATCATACGTATCAACCAAAAAGACACAATCCTTATGGGTTTCTCCATATTTACGAAATGCCATATATTCATCCTTATAAGCCTGTACCATCGAATGGGCATGTGTACCGGAAACAGGAATTTGAAACAATTTACCCGCTCTCACATTACTTGTACCTTCAAAACCAGCAAGGTAAGAGGCTCTCGCTCCCCAAATGGACGCATCCATTTCCTGCGCCCGGCGTGTCCCGAATTCCATCGCAATTTCATTACCAAGAACCTGCTTAATTCTCGAAGCCTTTGTAGCAATCAATGTTTGATAATTAACAATGTTTAATAAGGCTGTTTCAACCAACTGTGCTTCAGCTAGCGGTGCATCCACGCTTAAGATGGGCTCATTTCCAAAAACCAACTCGCCTTCTTTCATACAGCGGATTGTTCCAGTAAAGCGTAAGCCTTTTAGATACGCTAAAAAGTCATCTTTATAGCCAACTTCGTTTTTCAAATATTCCAAATCATCTTCAGAAAAACGGAAGCCCTGAATATATTGAATGACCTTTTCCAAGCCAGCAAATACAGCATACCCATTCCCAAATGGGAGCTTACGAAAAAACAATTCGAACACAGCGCGTTTATTATGTATACCGTCTCTCCAATACGTTTCTATCATATTGACCTGGTAAAGATCAGTATGCAGAGTTAAGCTATCATCCTGATAAATGTTTTTCATCATAATCCTCCGAACCACTACTTTTTCAACATTTTAAACAATTTTACCATTATAAAAACTATTTAACCATAGCACCAAGCGATGCTTCAAAATGGCCCAATGCCCATTCATGACCCTTTTGATTAAAAGAGGCAACACCATCCTTATAAACAACGATTTTAAAACCCTTATTATAAGCATCTACAGCTGTATGAAGTACACAAATATCGGTGCAAACACCTACGAGATGCACCTCTGTGATTCCCCGCTCTCTTAGCTTAATTTCAAGGTCTGTTCCAGCGAAAGCAGAGTACCTTGTTTTATCTATGTAATATACATTATCACGTTCCTTATTGTCATCATAGACAGTTTGCAGCCCGCCAAACAAATCTCTGCCTGAAGTCCCGCGAATATTATGCGGCGGGAACAATTTCGTTTCAGGATGATGTTCATCCCCTTTATCATGAACATCAATCGCAAACACTACATAATCGCCAGCCTCAATAAATTCACGTGTTAATTGAACAATTTTACCCTCAATTTCTTGCCCTGGCACACCGCAGGTTAATGCCCCGGTATCTGCTACAAAGTCCACCGTATAATCAATATTTATTAATGCCTTTTTAACCATGACAATCCCTTCCCTTCATCATTACTATTTCTGCACATGAGCCATTTATTCCTTTAAACTCAAAAAGCCCGCTCCAAATGGAACGCGCCTTTTTTCAGCTATATCTTGTTCCCGGCACCCAATCAGTTGGTTTATCAAGCGGGCGAATATCATCGAGTGGTACAAACACCTCTAAATGCCGGTACAGGTTTGCAAATTCAGCGGGCAGCAATCCGCCAAATTCACCATCAAGATTTACTTGTACCTTGTCTGTAGAATATACTTTAATCCGGCTAGCCTTCGCATAAATCACATTCGGATCATTCACATGCTCGCCGCGGATAGCTAACGTTGCCACTCGGACAAACTCCGCTAAATTAATCTTTTTCAAAATGAGCAATGAAAATAAACCATCGTTAATCGATGAATCCGGTGCAATCTTTTCGAAGCCGCCAATTGAATTTGTCAGTCCCACTAGGAATAACATTGCTTCCCCTTCAAACAGCTTACCATCATATTCAATAGTAAGGTCCGTTGCTTTAATCGAAGGGAGCATTTCCATCCCTTTTAAATAATAGGCTAGCTGCCCAAGCATCGTTTTTAATTTACTGGGAACTTCATAGGTAAGTTCCGTAATTCTGCCACCGCCGGCAATATTAATAAAATATCGATCATTGATTCGGCCAATATCCACAGGAATGAGTTCGCCTTTTGTGATAATATCCACAGCTGCCCCAATGTCCCTTGGTATATGAAGAGCTCGGGCAAAATCATTTGTGGTACCGGCTGGGATGATTCCCAGTTTAGGACGGAATTCTTGTTCGGCAAGTCCATTTACCACTTCATTTATGGTACCATCCCCGCCTGCAGCAATCACAACATCATACTGTCTTTCAACCGCAATTCTAGCAGCGGCCGTTGCATCACCGGCACCCGTAGTGGCATGGCAAGAGGCCTCGTACCCGGCCATTTCAAGCTTCTCCAGAATTTCCGCGAGATGGCGCTTAAGAATTTCCCGCCCTGATGTAGGGTTATATATTAATCGTGCTCGTTTCATTATACATCATCCTAATTTTTTGAAATCAATAAATGGCATATGATGGGTCTCTTCTATATTCTACCAATTTACACCTTGGCATACAATGTTTAACCCCAGCAACAATATTTTTCATCCATATAATGCCGTCTATTATCATACACTTTTTTTATTTTTTGCAAAAAGTAAGATGGAAAATCACTTTACATTTAAGCTGACATAATGGGTATTCGTAATAGAAATATGATAATTCCCTTCCCCAGACTGGTAAACTGCGTTTCTTTCTATTCCTTTATTCGGGTCACTTGTTTCAGTTACCTGCCATGCTCCATCCTTGCCATTCACTTGGCCAACACCATCCGCTCCAATAGTTAAATCGCTGTCCTCAGCAACCTTAATATCTATGGATGACGCACCATTTATACTCCAATCATTTTCAAGAGACCTTGGATTTAAGGTAATGTCATTACCATTTCCAATCACCTCTAGTTGTACACCATTAGGAATAAGAATAGTAGCGGCAACTTCTTGATGACTATAAAAAGGTCCCAACTCGTTCGGCAGGGTCTTTACATTTACATAAAGAGTATCTCCCTTTTTATTGGCATACACATAATCGTCCGCACTCTTAATGAGCTTTTCCTCGTTCGCGGTCTGTGTCCGGTATGTACCAAACATCGACACTTCCTTATCATCTGTCGCTTCAATCGTTGTTTGGTAGCCTGTTGTTCGTAACACTACCCGTTTAATACTATCATCCATTTGATAGGAGAAGTCAGGAAGCTCAAACGACCGCTCTTCCCTTGCGACCACCTCCTCTACCTTCCCCATAATTCCTGTAGCACTCAGCGTTGCGAACAAGATCCCAACCATTCCAAGCAAACCAACAAACAAGATACTAACAAAATCATATTTTAATATTGGTTTCTCCTGCCGACGTGAGAAAAATAAATAGAAGAGAATCTCAATTCCCAGGACAATCAACAATACCGGCCACCATGCCGTCATCACATGGACTAAATCAAATCCCATAAAACGGGAGAGAAAAAGGAAAAGACCAAGAAAAACAAGCGATGCCCCCATCGAAAACGTACCAACACGCCAAGTTCTCATTCTTGCTCCCCCTTTCCTTTTCTAAAAAGGAACCCGATTCCAGCTCCGATTAAGAGAAATCCTGTTAGTGTGTTTTTCCACCTTTTCATGATTTTTCTGCCTCCCTCTTCTGCTTGCTGCCTGCTAATAACTTAATACCGCCGCCAATTAACAACACACAAACAAGTCCCGTCTGAAAATATCTTTGTACCCAATACATTAAATCTATCTGAATGATATTTGAGATCATCGGGGAGAACACGGGAATTAACACATTAATTAGTAGGTAATATAGCCCCATGACAACTAAACCAATTCCAACCCATTTTTGATGATTAACTAAGTAAGAAATGATGGGAACATCCTCTATTTCTTCCTCACCGTATTTTGAAACCTTTTGCATGGCGTCAAAAAAACTATAGAACCAGATAATCGGTACTAAGAACAAGAAGATTCCCAATCGTAAAATGTCTAGAATATAGATTGAAAACAGAAACGCTGCCATCAACTGAATACCGCGTCTTTGTAAGCCTAGATATAAATGTCCTGCACCTGGAAAAATAGAGAGGAAGTTGGCAATTGCTTTACTTTTCTTCCCGTCTTCCCTGCGTGTTTCAAAGTCTTCAAAGATCGTTCTATCGATTAACTCTTCACCGCGCTGCTTTTTATTTACCTGTTGGACAGCGTCAAAAAATCCATACACCCAAATGATTGGCAATCCTAGCATAAACACCATAAACTCACCACGGCCACTAAGTGCCGTTACAAAGATCACCATTACCGCGAGTCCTAAGAAAGATGCTAACAATGTCAAACCGCGATTCATTAGTCCAAGCTGGAAATGACCTAAACCTGGAACAAACGACAACACAATCGTATGAAACCGTTCTGACTCCTGGGTTACTTGCAAAGGTGGTGCATCCGGATTCGCTGCTTTAAGTACCTTTTTCTGTTTGGAAATTTGCACACCCATGTCAATAAAACTGACTAAGTAGATGAAGATTCCCAACATAAACAATATAACCGCAATTTCTCCATCATGAGTAGATACTGCAATAACTGTAAAGAATGCTAAACCTACCACAGATAGTAAATACAGCACCCCCCTAAACATATTGCCGAAATATATATGACCGAGGCCCGGAAAGAGTGATAGAGTTAACGCCTTTGTTGAGCTTTTCATTTTTTATTTGCCTCCTTTTTCTCCAAAGAATCCATCCATGCAAATGTTTTATCAATAACCTCTTCTGTTACCGAAGCCCTTTTTTCCTTACTATGCTGCGGTGCCTCGACAGCACTTGCATAGGTAGCAAGTGATTGAAACACTCCCGAAAAAGTTAGTAACAGCGTTGCAGCTGCTGCAATCAAATAGTGGAAAGCAACCTGTTGATAGAATGGCTTTTTCGACTTTATTGATGGTTTTTTAACAACTTCTTTTTGTTTCGAAACTTCAGCCATCACTAGATCGGTAAAGCTGGAGTCATTTGAAAGGAGTGGAAGTGATGATTCATGTACCGATAGTGCTTGTAAATAATGCTCGAGACATTGGTCGCATACATATAAATGACTTTCAAGTTCCTCACGGGCCTTATCATTGACTTCATCTTTGACGTAATTCAGCCATTCATCATAACTAAAATGTTTCATGAAAAATCGTCCTCCTTCCAATTCTTTTTCATCCAGACTCGCGCGCGGTAAAGCTTTGTTTCAATTGTTTTCACTTGTACATTTTGTTCCTCAGCCATTTGCTGATAACTTTTTTCAGCTATATAAAAACCGTAAATAACATCGCGATAATTATCTGGGAGCTCCTCAAGTCTCTTTCTTACCAGCCTTTGACTATCGTTAACGATTAGTTCTTTCTCAACACCATCTTTAGGTGTCCCCAGCGCATGCTGTTCAATGGCTTCAGCCACTTCTTCTTTACGTCTAGCAAGCTTTCTCTTAACATCGATTGCATGATTAACTGCTATCCGGGTCATCCAAGTCTTAAAACCTTGATTCTCATATTGGGGGAGAGCGGTATAGATTTTCATAAAGACTTCTTGCGCAGCATCTTCTGCTTCCTTTTGATCACGAAGTACAGCAAAGACGGTCCGGAACACATCATTACGGTACTTCTCAACCAAAAGGCGAAAGGCATGATCACTGCCGTCGATTACTTTTTGTATTAAAGCCGAATCACTAATCGCTCTCTCCCCCTCTCTATCTGACCTACACCTTAATAGACGAGATCATTCGAAATAACCCCTACACTTTTATCAAAAATATTTTTCATACATAAAATAGTAGCATAAAAAGACGTGCGATAAAGCCGCACGTCTTAGATACTTTTCTATTTAAGTCTTAATCTAGCATTCTTAGTATACATACATTACAATCATGTGGAATGACAAATGGCCCAGTGTCCGGCAATGAATTGGTTAATTCCAATAGAGCAGTCGCTCTAGCTTTCTCTTCTAATCCCGCAAGCCAGGAAATCGATTCAACCTTTTCTACCCAGGACTCCTTCGTATAGGTAACCGAATAGTTAAGTTTATAGAAATCCCTCAGCTCAAAGCCTTCCTTTTGCCATTCACCAAACCACTCAGATGGAAAGCCGTTAATCCTGTGCTTAGATTCCGCTTTTGTTCCCGCTGGTTTTAATCCACCGGGTACATATTTTGAGATTACATCGAATGTCTGATCAACCACTAGTGGACCTGCAAGGAAACCAGAATCAATAACAAGTAATAACCCTTTTGCCTTAAGTATTCTTTTTATTTCACGAATTGCCTGTTCCCGATCAAACCAGTGCCAGGCGCGCATGACCGTTACCATATCAAACTGTGAATCTTGTAAACCTGTTTCTTCAGCAGTACCTTGTACATAAGGTATATGATAATTTTTTGACACATTTAACGCCAATGCCTGTTGTAGTAATTCATTAGATGAATCCACGCCCATAACGTCTGCCTTCCTCATTGACATTTTCCTTGTTAATGCACCTGTTCCACATCCAATATCTGCTACTTTTTTCCCGTCAAAAGAAATACCACGAATAAACAAACTATCCATTAAACTTGCAGGAATATCTTCTCTTGCCCTTGCATAACTTTTAGCAACTTGACCAAAATCAATCTGTTCCATGTCGGTCGCCCCTTTAAAATAACAATATCAGAAATTACTAAAATGATACCATTGAAGTATGGTAAAATGCTATTGTTAATGTAGATACTCTCACAAAGGAATGATGATATGGTCTGGTTGCTAATCCTTTCCTCCTACCTGATTGGCAGTATTCCTACTGCGCTGATTGTGGGCAAGCTTGTTTTTGGGGTTGATATTCGTGATCATGGAAGTAAAAATCCTGGAGCTACCAACACATTAAGAGTTCTTGGCAAAGGATCCGCCATCATTGTCGTACTCGTTGATATTGGTAAAGGTGCACTCGCTGCCTCTCTGCCTTTATACTTCAACATCGACGTTGAACCACTTTACTTTGGACTCGTGGCAGTTATAGGCCATTGCTTTCCAATTTTCGCAGGTTTCCGTGGAGGTAAGGCCATTGCTACCACTGCCGGAACCCTGGCAGTAGCGAATTTACCATTGGGCTTACTTGCTTTTGGAACGTTCTTTTTGGTGATTTTTTTATCCAAGTACGTGTTTTTGGGATCCATTTCCGTTGGGCTTAGCATGTTGGTTTACTCTTTCATTTCGCAGGAACTTGATTTTGAACTCATATTTTTATCTTTTACTTTATTTTTATTGTATCTCCATCGCTCGAATTTTCGGAACTTCATTCTAGGAATTGAGCCAAAAATCAATGATAAAAACCTTGTAAATGATCGACTTCCACCCAAAAATAATAGCCTCAAAATGTAAAGAATCCCTGTGATCATCCAGGGATTCTTTTTTTCATTATAGTAGAACTGAAATAATACTGTTTGCAACGGTTTGCCATGTTGATGGATCTGTTTGATAAGTAGTGCCCAAGCTCTTATAAAAAGCTAACTGCTTCTCTTGAAAATCTGGAGCATCCTTATCCGGCAATTCTGCACGGCCTTTTTCTACAAGTGCCTGCATTTCCGGTGCACGAGGTCCCCATACCCCAACTTCATTTCCTTCTTGGTCGATAAAAATAAAGATGGGAATCGCTCTAGACGTACCGTTTGTTAAATACTGATCCATTAACTCTAGATTCTGGTCCCTAAGTACAAACCGAACTTCCATGTTTGCAGCTTCGGCTATTCTTAGTAACACTGGGTTGTTAAGCATGGCGTCCCCACACCAATCCTCTGTTAATACAATCGCTTTCAGGTTCTTTGACTGGAGTGCTTCAAGTTTCTTTTTATCCACACTGTCTAACTCAAAGCGGTCATAAATGGAAACCATTCCTTCTTTATTTCGTGTCATTTGGCCGATATATTCATCTTTTGTTAACCCTTTTTGAAACCAAGAATTCAATTCCAACATAAACACTCCCTTCATCTTACTATTATCATAATCAAATCAATTCTCACTTACAAATTGTAGGATTTTCGCCAAAATAGAATAGCTACACTCTTCGACAAATCCCACTAATCAATCGTTTGATTAGTGGGATGTCCAGCCCTTGTACAAAAAGGATACCTCATTGAAATTGGGTAGAATATTGTCTCTCAATCAATCGTTTGATTAGTTTTAAAAAAATCCTTGTTAACAAAGGGTTTATTGGCATTTTTCCAAAAAAATAATGTCGATATACTGTTTGATTTTCACTCATTTTAAACCACTTTAGAATCTACTTCTTTATTCGACAAATAACCCCTCTGAATATACTAATTAAACGTTTAATTAGATTGCCACTAAACCTTATTTTTAAAAGATTCTATCCCTAGAAAAGGGTAGAATTATGTCGACTAATCAAACGTTTGATTAGTTTAGTGTTATACCTCAATCTATAAGCATTTTTCCCGGGAAATTTCAAAAAAGATGTCGACAATTCCTTCGACAAAAAAACAGACAGAGAAAGACCTGCCTGTTAGTTGTTTATCGTTTACTAAGTTCCTGCTGCAATAATTGATTCACCATTTGTGGATTCGCCTGCCCCTTTGTTGCCTTCATTAGCTGGCCAACAAGGAAGCCCACTGCTTTATTTTTACCATTCTTAAAGTCTTCAACCGATTGCGGATTTGCATCGAGGACATCTGAAATGATTTTCAGTAGTGTACCTTCATCGGAAATTTGAACAAGACCCTTTTCTTTTACTATTTTTTCGGCATCGCCACCGTTTTCAATTAACTCATTAAAAACGGTTTTAGCAATCTTTATAGAAATGGTTCCGTCTTTGATAAGCTTAATTAAACTTGCTAAACCTTCAGGGGTTAGGGCAATTTGATGAAGTTCTTTCCCTTCCGAATTCAGGTAAGCAGAAACATCTCCCATGATCCAGTTCGAAGCCAATTTCGCCTCTGCCCCAGCAGCTACAGTACCTTCAAAGAAATCAGCCATTTCCTTCGTTGCTGTTAGTACTTTGGCGTCATATACAGGTAACCCTAGTTCTTCAGTATAACGCTTTTGGCGCTGATCCGGCAGCTCTGGAATTTCGGCTGCAATCCGCGCTTTCCATTCATCGTCAATAAAGATATCGAGTAGGTCTGGCTCCGGGAAGTAACGATAGTCATCGGATCCTTCTTTTACACGCATGAGTAAGGTAGCACCTGTAGCTTCATCAAATCGACGTGTCTCCTGATCAATTTCCCCACCGCTAGAGACAACCTCACGCTGCCGTTTCTCTTCAAATTCCAAGCCTTTCCGAACAAAATTGAAAGAGTTTAAGTTCTTTAATTCTGTCTTTGTGCCGAACTCTTCTTGTCCAACTGGGCGAATTGAAATATTGGCATCACAGCGAAGTGAACCTTCTTCCATCTTACAATCGGATACTCCTGTAAACTGGATAATCGATTTTAATTTTTCAAGATAGGCATAAGCTTCGTCAGGTGTACGGATATCTGGTTCAGAAACGATTTCTACTAAAGGAGTGCCCTGGCGATTATAATCTACTAATGAATATCCGTTCGCATGGGTTAGTTTCCCTGCGTCCTCTTCTAAATGAATTCTCGTGATACCAATCCGTTTTGTGTAGCCATTTACCTCAATTTCAATCCAGCCATTCTCCCCAATCGGTTTATCAAATTGCGAAATCTGATAGGCCTTCGGATTATCTGGATAAAAATAGTTCTTTCGGTCAAATTTCGTATGACTGGCTACCTGACAGTTTAAGGCCATTGCCGCTTTCATTCCGTATTCTACTGCTTTTTTATTAAGGACTGGCAGCACTCCTGGATAGCCAAGGTCGATTACACTTGTATTCGAATTTGGCTCGGCACCAAAATGGTTAGGACTAGCCGAAAAGATTTTTGAATCCGTTTTTAATTCAACATGAACTTCTAGACCAATCACTGTTTCAAATTCCATCGTCTTCACCCCCTATATTCCTGGCTTTTGTTTATGAAAATCTGTTGCTTGTTCAAACGCATGCGCTACTCGATAAACTGTTGCTTCATCAAAATGCTTGCCGATAATTTGCAGACCAAGAGGCAGACCATTATCAAATCCGCATGGAATTGAGATTCCTGGTACGCCTGCTAGGTTTACTGGAATCGTCAAAATATCATTCACATACATCGTTAACGGATCATCAATATTTTCACCAATTTTAAACGCTGGAGTTGGAGTCGTTGGTCCAATTAAACAATCGTATTTTTCAAATACATCTTCAAAGTCCTTCTTAATTAACGTACGGACCTGCTGTGCTTTCTTGTAATAAGCATCGTAATAACCAGAGCTTAGCGCAAAGGTACCGAGCATGATTCGTCGTTTGACCTCGTCACCAAAGCCTTCAGCCCGTGACTTCTTATATAAATCAAGTAAATTATCAGCATTCGGAGTCCGATAGCCATAGCGAACGCCATCAAAGCGGGCTAGATTAGCAGACGCTTCGGAAGATGAAAGTAAATAGTAAGCTGCTAATGCATATTTTGAATGAGGCAAACTAACCTCTTCCCAAACAGCCCCTTGTTTTTCAAGCACTTTTAAAGCATCCAGCACCGATTGACGGACAGTTTCAGTCACGCCTTCACCAAGATACTCTTTAGGTACGGCGATTTTTAATCCTTTTACATCGCCTGTTAACGCTTGTGCGAAGTTTGGTATATCGACATTAGCTGATGTGGAGTCCATCGGATCTAAACCGGATATTGCTTGCAGGAGATAGGCATTGTCTTCTACTGTTCTCGTAATCGGTCCAATTTGGTCAAGCGATGACGCAAAGGCAACTAGTCCAAAACGAGATATACGTCCGTATGTCGGTTTTAGTCCTACTACACCGCAAAAAGCTGCCGGTTGACGGATGGATCCCCCTGTATCTGAACCCAAAGAAAACAGGACTTCTCCAGCTGCAACCGCAGCAGCCGACCCGCCTGAAGACCCTCCTGGTACTCTCTCTAGATCCCATGGATTCCTCGTTATTTGATAATGGGAATTTTCGTTTGAAGAGCCCATCGCAAACTCGTCCATGTTTAATTTTCCGATTGTAATTGTTTCTTGTTGCTGCAGCTTCTGCACTACGGTTGCGTCATAAATCGGATTGAAGTTTTCAAGGATTTTACTGGCACAGGTTGTCCGAAGGCCTTTCGTCACCAGATTGTCTTTGAGCCCGATTGGCATCCCAAACAACAAGCCTTTATTAGCGTCCGAACTAAGCTTGTCATCAAGGGATTTTGCTGTTTGCCGAGCTCTCTCTTCATCTAATGTTAAAAATGCCTGAACCTTATCCTCTACTAGAGCAATCCGTTTATACGACTCATCCACAAGATCAGTAACTTTTATTTCTTTTTTATGTAAAAGCTCATGGAGATCTGACACTTTATAATCAAATAAACTCACTATCTTTCCTCCCTTGTCTAGCCCCTTCGCCAGGGGTTCCTACTTGCCTTACTCCCCCATTATTGCTGGAACTTTAATCTGACCCTCTTGATGAACAGGTGCATTTTTTAATACTTCCTCACGTGGCAATCCCTTTTGCTTCATGTCCTCACGGAAGACATTATTCATTTTCAGCACATGGTAGGTTGGTTCAACATTTGACGTATCTAATTCATTTAGCTGTTCAGCAAATGTAATGATCGCGTCAAGCTGCTTCGTGAACTTTTCCGCCTCGTCTTCCGTTATCGCTAATCTAGCCAAGTTCGCTACATGCTTAACTTGATCATTTGAAATTCGTGTCATTTTTCATTCCCCCGTCCCTTTTTGTCATTGTTAGTGGCTGTTTTCTGTGAAGCAACAAAGGTTAAGAAAAGAGCCTAGTTAATTATTGATGATACCAAACTTTTCCGCTTTACCGCAATGATTCCCTCATCAGTATGGGCAAAATGAATGGTTTTTAGATTGCTAGCCTTGAACTTCCCCTCCTTATCGAACCTTCCGGTCTGATTGAAGAAGGGGATTCCTATGAACACCAAAGTATCCTTCAGTTTTCTTAATAGGCTAGCCCCGCAGTTCCTGCGGTTAGAAGTCTTATTGCTTCATTTTTAAGATTGATACTTGCGTTAATATCTCTGTTTTCATGATAGGAAAGGCATTGGGGACATTCCCATTCACGTATTGCAAGATTTTTAACGTCTTTGTTTTGGTAGCCACAACAAGAACAAAGCTGACTGCTGGCGAAGTTCTTCGCTACAGTTATGACATGTCTACCGTACCATTTCGCCTTGTATTCAATCATACTTTTAAATTGGGACCAAGATACGTCACTAATCGCTTTGGCAAGATGATGATTTTTCAACATGTTTGATACGGACAAATCTTCCATCCCTATAATGTCGTGGTTTTTGACAATATGGGTGGAGATCTTGTCTAAATAGTCTTTTCTTGCGTTCGTTATTCTTTCATGAATACAAGCGACTTTTCTTTTGGCCTTGTACCAGTTCGCACCGCCCGGCGTTCTTCTGCTCATCACTTGTTGTGCTTTGGCTAATTTTTCTTCTAGTGTACGGAAAAACTTTGGATTGGAATAGATCGTTCCATCTGAAAGAATGGCAAGGTCTTTAATGCCAACATCTATTCCAACAACAGCGTTTGTTTTAGGTAATTCTTCTACTTCAATTTCTGTTCCTAGTGAAACAAAGTATTTACCAGAAGGATTACGTCTTATGGTTACATTCAAAATCCGCCCTTCTACTTCACGACTTTTCGCAAAACGGACAAGTCCTAGCTTTGGTAATTTTACATGGTTGTTCATGACCGTTATATTCCCATTTGTCTGTTTAGTGGTGTAAGATTGGACTTTATTCCTTTTTGATTTAAAACGCGGTTTTTTATTCTGCTTTTTGTAATAACGATGATAGGAATCGGCTAAGTTCTCAACTGATTTTTGCAATGCGATACTGTCAACTTCTTTTAAAAAGGAATAATGTTTCTTGAGTTCAGGCAGTGATTTTACAGTTTCGTATTTGTTAAGGAAATGGCCCTTCCAATTATTTACCGGAAGTTGACCGTTTTGAACCATTTCTTCGACTATATACCAATAAGCATCTTTTTCTTGTTGTTTGCCTAGAAAAAAATTGAATACAAATCTTGAACATCCGATGGTTTTATTAATTAATACAATCTGTTTTTTATTTGGATAGATACGAAATTTATAGGCTTTGTTGATCAGCATGAATTTCTCACCTCACCAAACAGGAACATTTGTTCCTATTATACCATAGTGAGGACCGTTTTGGCTAACGCCAACGACATTCATCCCCCACCTACTCATTGGGCTTCGCCCTTCACATTCCTTGAGGTAGGAGTCTTCTGTCTGGGAACGATAAAAAAGCAATCTAAATATGTTTAGACTGCTGTTTCTACGCTTTTAACGTTTAAATAGTTTTGAGAGAAGACCCTTACTCTTAGGGGGTTTTGGTTCTGGTAAATTGATTGCTTTTTTTGTAATATAAATTTCTGCCTTGTCAATTGCATGGTCCATCGCAAGCAATAAACCCAATTCTGTATCGTGCTCCTTATTGGTTACGATCGTATGCTCAAGATTATACTTTGACGCTAATTTTACATATTTTGATAAGTTGGAATAGTTCATATTACCATTTAAAAACAAATTAGCCTGTGGGTTATTTTTCATTTCCTGCTCCACCTGCGGGTATATGTCTGCTTCTGCCACTTGGCTTTTCTTAAGGGCAATAATGATACGCTCACGTAACGTTCCTAAAAATTTCCGCCTTTCATCTGGCTTCGTTTCTAACGGGCCATGAATTCCCTGTAGAAGGACTTCCTCCACACTCGGCTTTTTCAAATCAGATCAACTCCATTAAAAGGGCTATTATTATCTATGATAATACCCTAAAAAATGTTCATTTCCAAAAGAACAGGGTTATCCGAGCGAGTTTGTTGTTCATCCGCCACTATTTCTCGCCATACGCAACTATTCCCCGTCATTCACATCCAATAAAAAACCCTCTCTCCATTGAGAGAGAGGGGTCCATAGCTAAAACTTTTATTTTGTAAATTGCTCTTCTTCAGTAGAACCTTTCAACGCTGTTGTTGAGGAAGTCCCGCCGCTGATGACCATGGATACTTGGTCAAAGTATCCTGTACCAACTTCACGTTGGTGTCTTGTTGCTGTGTAGCCATATTGCTCGCTGTCGAACTCAGCTTGCTGCAGTTCGGAGTATGCTGCCATGCCGCGTTCATTATAGCCGCGGGCTAGCTCAAACATGCTGTGGTTCAGGGCATGGAAACCGGCAAGTGTTACGAATTGGAACTTGTAGCCCATTTTACCAAGCTCTTGCTGGAAGCTTGCAATGGATTCTTGATCGAGTTTCTTTTTCCAATTGAAAGATGGTGAGCAATTGTAAGCCAGCATTTTTCCGGGGAACTTCTCATGGATCGCTTCTGCAAAACGTCTTGCTTCCTCAATGCTTGGCTCTGATGTTTCACACCAAATAAGATCTGCATATGGCGCATACGCTAGACCACGGGCAATTGCTTGATCAAGGCCCGCTCTTACCCGGAAGAATCCTTCCGTAGTCCGCTCCCCTGTGATAAACGGAGCATCGTTCATGTCAATATCACTCGTAATCAAATCGGCAGCATTTGCATCCGTGCGCGCAACTAATACGGTTGGTGTACCCATAACATCCGCAGCCAAACGAGCAGCGATTAAATTGCGTACTGCTGTTTGTGTTGGCAATAATACTTTACCACCCAAGTGACCACATTTTTTCTCTGAAGAAAGCTGATCCTCAAAGTGTACTCCTGCCGCTCCCGCTTCAATCATACCTTTCATCAGTTCAAAGCAATTTAACTGCCCGCCAAAGCCTGCTTCTGCATCCGCTACGATGGGAACAAACCAGTCAATGAAGTTGTCACCTTCTGAATGGGTGATTTGATCTGCACGCTGAAGTGCTTGGTTAATTCGCTTCACAACACTCGGTACACTGTTTGCTGGATATAAGCTTTGGTCCGGATACATATGACCAGAAAGGTTGGCGTCCGCTGCAACCTGCCATCCACTAAGATAAATTGCCTTTAATCCGGCTTTTACCTGCTGAACTGCTTGATTCCCAGTTAGCGCACCTAATGCATTAATATAGTCCTCTTCTTGCATTTGCTTCCACAGCTTTTCTGCCCCACGTCTAGCCAATGTATGCTCGATATCTAACGAACCGCGAAGCTTGATAACATCCTCGGCTGTGTATGGTCTAGTAACTCCATTCCAACGATTATCTAGCTCCCAGCTTTCTTGTAATTCCATCGCTCTTGAATTTGTCATTTTATATTCCTCCTATTAATCTATTATTTATAAAATCTCATATCCCGGTAATGTTAAAAACTCTACAAATTCACTATTTAAAATCAAATTGTCAAATAGCGTAACTGCTTCAGCGAAACGCCCATTTTCATAGGCTGACAAGCCAATTTCACTCTTAATTTTTTCTAATTCCTCAAGCTTGAATTGCTCATACATCTCGATGTTTACCTTCCTGCCATCGGCGAGCACACCTTTCGGGTGGCGGATCCATTGCCATAACTGCGCCCGTGAAATTTCCGCTGTTGCCGCGTCCTCCATCAAATGATGGATTGGGGCTGCTCCTCTACCAGATAACCAGGAAGCAATGTATTGAATCCCAACATTGATATTAACGCGAACACCTTCTTCGGTAATCTTACCGCCCGGTGCTTCGAGCAAATCGCTGGCAGTAATCGTAATCTTTTGTTGTTTCGTTGTATGAATCTGGTTTGCTACAGGCATTTCTCGGTTAAATACTTCTAACGCAATCGGTACAAGATCAGGGTGTGCTACCCAGGTACCATCATGGCCATCGTATACTTCACGCTCTTTGTCAGCACGAACCTTCGCAAATGCTTCCTCGTTTGCTTTTGGATTGTTGCGGATTGGTATTTGTGCTGCCATTCCCCCAATCGCAGGGGCTTTCCTAAGGTGACACGTTTGAATGGTCAGTAAGGAATAAGAACGCATAAATGGTGCCGTCATCGTTACCTGCGAGCGGTCCGGTAAAATGATATCTTTTTGGTTACGAAGTTTTTTCAAATAGCTGAAAATATAATCCCATCTTCCACAATTCAGACCTGCTGAGTGTTCCTTTAATTCAAAAAGAATTTCATTCATTTCAAATGCAGCCATGAACGTTTCAAGTAAAACAGTAGCTTTTATCGTTCCTTGAGCAATTTCAAGCTCATTTTGTGTAAAAATAAAAACATCATTCCAGAGACGTGCTTCTAAATGACTTTCAAGCTTTGGAAGATAGAAATATGGACCCGTTCGCTGTGCCAACAGATTTTTTACATTATGGAAAAAGTACATTCCAAAATCAAAAAAGCTTCCAGAAATGGGCTTGCCATTAAACAGCACATGTTTCTCCTCTAAATGAAGTCCGCGCGGCCTTACCAACAGGACAGCAGTTTCCTCATTCAGCACATACTTTTTACCATTCGGATTTTCATAGGAAATTGTCCGATTTACTGCGTCTCTTAAGTTGATTTGTCCTTCGACGATATTCTCCCAGGTTGGTGAAGTAGCATCTTCAAAATCTGCCATAAAAACCTTTGCACCGGAATTTAGAGCATTAATGACCATTTTTCTGTCTGTCGGTCCAGTAATCTCTACACGACGATCCTGAAGGTCCTTCGGCAATGGAGCAATTGTCCAGTCCCCATTACGAATATGCTTTGTTTCAGGGAGGAAATTTGGAAGCTTTCCGCTATTGATTTCCTCTTGGCGTTTTTTCCGGAACTGTAACAATTCAATCCTTCTTGCTCCAAAATTCCGCTCTAGTTTTTCAATGAAATTCAATGCCTCTGGTGTAAGAATTTCATCAAACTGGGCTTTTATCGTCCCAACTACTTCAATACCTGTCGTTTGCGTCGACATGAACTTGATCACCTCTTTGTTATAATACAGTAACAGTTGTTATGTTTTGTATTATATAACACACTTTATAAAAAGGGAACTATTTTTCCGAAAATTTTTAAAAATAGGTACAATTTCCCTGTTGAAGTTTTTTAGTGGTTGTGAACAAGCTTCGGGACAGTTAATTTTTTCCATATAACCATAAGGCTAAAAGGGCTGTTGGAAATTTCTCCGACAGCCCTTTTAGCTTATACGATTTGTTTATATCGCTCTTTCGCCATGATATACATGGCACTTCCCCATCCTAAAGGGGTATTGGGATTATATTCCGCAGATTTAGCAAAATAAAGTTCCGGTAAACTGCCATCTGCGAGCATCACTTTTTCTGTTTGTTTGATGTAATGATTTGCTTTTTCAATATTCCCTAACTCTAAATGGCATAGCGCCAGCCAAGGAAGCCCAAATGTCCACTCGGCCTCCGTACCATAATAAAACGGGAAATCGTGATGTCTTCCTTCCTGTTCCACCGTGGAATAATAGGAATCTCCTTTGTAGCGAATGACCCCGCGTTCACGTAAAAGATGCGTTTCCACTTGGTCAACGACCATCTTTGCTTCGTTCCCAATCAACACCCGATACGGAAAAATTAAACTTAATTGAGCTAAATCAAAGGGACGATCGCTGCTTTCTCGTGGAAAAAGGTTACTAAGAGCTTGATAGCCTTTCGTAATCCATTCGCCAGGCACAAAAACAATATCTCTAACCGCTTGCAGCCCAGCCACACATGCCCCGACAGAACTCGAATGAAGCTCTCTCCATTCCTCCCACATCCCATTATCAGCATCTTCCCAGTACTGAACACACCCTAAATAGCCAACCAGTTTCTGAACAATCTCGTGATCCTTTTCATCCCGAATGATATTCTTTCCTCTTTGATAACCGAGGCCAATCCCCCAAAGAATCGCACCAATCGCATCATGCTGTGCATGCCCCCACGGTGTATCTATTTCCCTTACATCCATTGCTGAATATCTAGAATGAATGTATTCCCATTGCTCTCTTGGCTTTTGAACAGTATGGATATCCAACTTCCACTCGTATTCTCTAAATAAGTCCAGTATCCGGTGATAAGTCATTTCATAAATTTGATTATGTTGCTCCAAATAAGGCAGGGACATATAAAAGGAATCTCGCAACCATACATAATGATAATCCTTTGACGAAGATGCTAAATACAAACCATGCGGCAAACGTAATTGATCAAGGATATGATAGCTATGCAAAACTCTTTCGTTCATCTTTTCAACCTCATTTACTTTTTACCTTTCTTTCTAGCCCGTTCATGGCCTTTTTATACCATGATCATTACGTATAAATTAAGAGAATGTTGTCCATGCTAAAACTATAAACATAGATTAGGAGAGTGGGAAAATTGATACATACTAGGGGGGAAATCTCGATGAGCACGGAAGAATTAACGAAAATAATTGCTGTGAAACAGATGGATTTAGAGGAATGTGAACAGGAACTGAACAACCGTTACTACCCTTCAGTTGTACGAATAGCCATGATGAATTACATAGGAAATTTGCAAAAACAATTAGAAACGGATACCAAGGCATTGCAGAACCGGTAAAAAGCAAAATGACGTGTGGGATCAGATTCACACGTCATTTTTTGTGTCATTTATTTCTTGCATTAGCAGTGAAAAGTCAGCTTCGCGATTTTGACTGTTTAGGAACTGCTCACTTACGATGGCTGTTACTAATCTTCCTTTTCTAGAGGGATCTTTCACTTCTTGCAAAATTCGCTGCCTAGCTGAATAAAGGAACTCTAGATAATCTTCAAACCGGTCATCAAATTGCAGTTCTAGCTGTTCTCGTATTTTCTTTGCAAGTGTTGGACTGGCTCCACCTGTTGAGACCGCAATACTCAATCGTCCGCGCTGAATGTGAGAGGGTACATGAAAGTCCGATCCTGCCGGGTCATCGGCAATGGTTACAAGCTGTTGATCACTTGTTGTTGTTTTTATATATTGATTCAACTGATGGTCGTTCGTTGCTGCAAAAATTAACAACGCACCATTAATATCTTCTGTAGAAAAGGATTTTTTTTGCCACTCGATCATGCCATTACTAGCAAGCCTGTTAAGTTCATCGGTAATATCAGGGCTAATCACGACAATCCGTGCATTTGTCCCAAGTAATCCGGATACTTTCCGTTCGGCAACTTTACCACCGCCTGCTACCACGACTTTTTTACCTGCAAGTCTTAACGTAATTGGATAATTCAAGTACGCACCCTACCTTTCCACAGCCAGCGGATTCTGTACTAAGTATTCTACCAATGCATCTCTCGTTGCGGTTTCTAGCATTCCATCTGCCACAAGTCTAGCACATTCTACTGCATCCTTTGACTGCTGCCCCATGCAAACCACTTGCACTTCTTTTAAAAGGTCAAAGACGTTAATACTGCATTTCTTCAAGCTTTCGATAAATAAGCCAACTGCAGCTGCGCTTGGGAATACCATCGTATTCACGTCTGCCTCTTCTACCATCCGTTGAAAAATTGGCAGGAACTGCTGGTCCAATTCTTTTTTACTTGTAACCATGTAGTCAGCACTTTCAACCTCGCTATGCAATCTGCGTTCGTCACCTACAATCAGCAGACTTCCTGGCTTTGGCATGTTGGTAGCTAAACTAGCAATAAATCCACGCTCTTTTAAGGCTTTAATAGATTTACTAGAACCCCCATAGAAATCGGCTTTTATTTTTCGAATATCGATTCCCTTTTCAATAACTGCATTAAAAAATTCGCCGACGCCCTCAGGCGATGAGAACAAAATTTTATCGTAGTTTGTTATTTTACCCAAATCAACAGGCAAAAGGGTCTTTTTCCATTTTGGAAATTCAATGACATCTGCACCCTTTTCCATTAATTCCTTTGCCAGGCCGCTAACACTTTCACTTGTACGTGCGAGTAAAATTTGACGGCCATACAAGGGCATCTTCTCAAACCAGCTGATTTTTTCACGGAGAGAAATAACATCACCAACAAGGATAATCGCCGGGTTGCGAAACTTAGCCTCTTGGACTTTTTCAGAGATATCACTTAAGGTTCCTTGAAGGGTTCTCTGACGGCCAAATGTTCCCCACTGAATCAAAATAATTGGAGTGGCCGCAGGTCTTCCATGCGCAATCAGATTTTCACAGATAAACGGGAGATTACCGACACCCATGTAAAAGGCAATTGTATCCACTCCACGGACAAGGCCTTCCCAATCAAGCATTGGCTTGCCATCGTTTGATTTATCATGCGCGGTGACAACTGCAAATGATTCCGCATGTTCTCGATGGGTAACAGGAATTCCAGCATATAGGGGGGCTGCAATCCCCGATGTAATACCAGGCACGATTTCAAAAGAAATTTGATAGGAAGCAAGGGCGGCTGCTTCTTCGCCAACACGGCCAAACACACCAGGGTCGCCGCCTTTTAAGCGGACGACTCTTTTACCTTTCAGCGCCTTCTCTACCAAGAGGTCATTGATATTTTCTTGACGGAGAATATGGCGGTCTGGTAATTTGCCGCAATAAATCAATTCGCAATTATCGGGAGCAAACTCCAATAGTTTTGGATTCGCAAGCCGGTCATATAAAATGACCTCGGCCTGCTTGATTGCTTCTAATCCTTTTACTGTGATTAAACGAACGTCCCCTGGCCCTGCTCCTACTAAAGATACTCTTCCCGTTGTCATCCTGCAGCCATCCTTTCAAACTCTTTATATAATAATAATATAAACGTTATTGTCCTCTACTTCCACCTGATAGGTTTTTACTTGCCCTTCATCTGGTGCCTGAACTTTTCCATCTGCTAAGGAGATTTTCCAATCATAGACTGGGCAAAAAACATATTCGCCACTGACGAGACCTTCCGTTAACACACCGCCTTTTGGGTGCGGACTGCGGTTTTCAATACCAAATACTGTCCCATTTGTTACTTTAAAAAGTGCAATTTCCATCCCATCGACACTAACAGCATAGCCAGCCCTTACTGGGAGGTTAGAATAGTTAGCAACTAGAGTACGAGTTTTTGTTACGATCATGTTTAATCACTCCCCTGCCTTGATAGTGTGAACTGCGTAGTATTTATCTTTAATGTTTTCACTTTGAATCGCTTCATTCCAAGGTTCAATGTATTTCTTTAACGATTGATCCATTCGCCCATTTAATGCTTTTCTTGTTTCTTCACTTGCTAAGACTTCTTTCACATGATCTAAGCCCACACGCTCTACCCATTTAGATGTACGCTCTAGGTAATTTGCAGTTTCACGATAGTATTGCAGGTAGGCACTGGTCATTTCCATTACCTCAGCGTCTGTTTTTACCGTAGCTAATAGGTCACCAGCGCGAAGATCGACACCACCGTTACCCGCAACATAGATTTCCCAGCCGCCATCAATTCCCACAAAACCGATATCCTTGATCCCTGCTTCTGAACAGTTTCTTGGGCAGGCTGACACACCCATTTTTACTTTGTGTGGTGTATCAAGACGTTCAAATTTCTTCTCCAACTCAATTCCTAGTGCCATTGAATCCTGCGTACCATAGCGGCAGAACTGAGCACCCACACACGTTTTTACGGTACGAAGTGTTTTCCCGTAAGCATAGCCAGATGGCATATCTAGCTCTTCCCACATACTTGGTAAGTCTTCCTTTTTGACTCCAAATAAACCAATCCGCTGACCTCCGGTTAATTTTACAAGCGGTACCTCATATTTTTCAGCGACCTCTGCGATTTTTTTCAAATCCGCGGCTGTTGTCACACCGCCATACATTCTTGGCACAACCGAGTATGTTCCATCATTCTGGATATTGGCATGCATTTTCTCGTTTACAAGACGGGAGTCACGATCATCTTTGTATTCATCCATGTGAATCATTCCAAGGTAATAGTTAATAGCTGGACGACATTTTGTACATCCTTCTTCATTCTTCCACTCTAGAACATTCATGACTTCTTTTACACTAGATAAGCCTTTTTCTTTGATTTCAGCAATCAATTCTTCTCGGCTGATGGTCGTGCAGCCACAAATACTTGTTTTTTGTGCTGCCGCTGCGTCAAATTGGTCGCCAAGCGTGTAGGCAAGAATATCGTTGACCATTGGTTTACAGCGACCACAAGATCGACCTGCATTTGTACAATGGCTTACTTGATCAAGCGTGGTTAACCCTTGGGTTTTTATCGCCTCAACAATTGTACCTTTGGTAACACCGTTACAGCCGCATACTAGTTCATCATTCGGCATCGAAGCAACATCACCACTTCCGCCTTCCGCTGAACATTGTGACTCAAAAATGGATACTCCAGTGATATCTTCTTTTTTCGTCAGCATCTTGAACAGCCTTGTACTATCTTTCGTGTCACCATAGAGCACAATTCCAACAATTCTGTTATTGCGGATTAACACCCTTTTGTAGATACCTTCATATTCGTTGTAGACCATGATCGATTTTGTTGTACCATCTTCAAAAATCTCACCAGCAGAGTAAAGGTCGACTCCAGCAACTTTTAGCTGAGTACCGGTAACCGATCCTTCATAAGGTGCAGGTTCTTTGCCACAAATTCTTTCAGCAAGCATTTTTCCCTGCTCATATAATGGCGCGACCAAGCCGTAAACAATTTCTCTATGCTCGGCACATTCACCAACCGCATAAACATTCGGCGCACTTGTTTCCATGTAGTCATTCACAACAATTCCGCGGTTAACATAGATGCCACTATCTTTCGCAACCATCGTGTTAGACTTAATCCCGATTGCCATTACAACAAGATCTGCCTGGACGAATGTCCCATCTTTAAAACGAAGACCAGCGACGCGCTCATCCCCAATAATTTCAACGGTTTCTTTTTCCATTAAAAAGTGCATGCCCTGTGCTTCGAGTTCTGCCTTTAGCAATGATGAAGCGATTGGATCTAGCTGACGCTCCATTAGACTCGGCATTAGATGGACAACATCTACCTTCATTCCTAGATTTAGTAACCCTCTTGCTGCTTCAAGTCCTAGGAGACCACCACCGATTACCACAGCCTTTTTATACTCTTTAGCCGATTTGATCATCATTTCACAATCTTTTATATCACGAAATCCGGTTACGCCCAATTTGTCTGCACCTGGAATTGGCAGCATAAACGAGTTCGAACCTGTTGCGATGATCAGTTCATCATACTCTACTTCACGGCCATGATCAGAAATCACGCGCTTTGCTTCCACATCTATCTTAGTTACACGTTCACCAGTAAATAATTGAATGTTATTTTCTTTATACCAATCTAATGGGTTGATAATAATTTCTTCGAAGTTTGTATCTCCTTGGAGGATATTTGATAGTTTAATACGGTTGTAGTTTGGGTATGGCTCTTGTCCAAAAATGGTAATTTCGAATTGTTCTGGAGAGATTTTTAGAATTTCTTCAATTGTTCTAACTCCCGCCATTCCGTTCCCGATCATCACTAGTTTTTTCAACTTGGATCGCTCCTTATATATAAATTTATGTTAATTACGTTTATCTCTATAGACACATTGTAAAACTTTCATTGTGGGTTTGATTGTGACGTACTTCACATCTCATTGTTTGTTTGTGAACCATTTCACATTATTGTCAAATATCAAGGAGGGGGGTTTTGGATATGGACTATTTCGGGTGGGTTTTGGACTTTTTTCAGAGGGTTATGGACTATTTTTAAAGAGTTTTGGACTTTTAACCATTATCCCCCAAAAACAAAACCCCTCCTCAACCGAGAAGGGGTAAAAAATACGAGATTAATACATTTCAGATGTTGTTTTAGCTTGCATGTGAAGAAGTAAGTAGTCAGGACCGCCCGCTTTGGAGTCCGTTCCAGACATGTTGAAGCCGCCGAATGGCTGGTAACCAACAATCGCACCTGTACATGAGCGGTTAAAGTAGAGGTTACCTACATGGAAGTCTTCACGCGCTTGCTCTTGGTGAGCGCGATTTTTCGTGATAACGGCACCCGTTAAACCATACTCAGTGTTGTTAGCAATTTCAATGGCTTCTGTGAAATCCTTGGCTTTGGTGAAACCAACGACTGGACCAAAGATTTCTTCCTGCATAATACGTGATTTAGGGGCAAGGTCTGCAATAACAGTTGGTTGAATGAAGTAGCCTTTTGAATTGTCTCCTTCTCCGCCAGCCATTAACTTGCCTTCCTGCTTGCCGATTTCCACATATTCCATGATTTTCTTAAACGCGTTATGATCGTTAACAGGGCCCATGAATGTTGCTTGCTCAGTTGGGTCACCTACTGTTAATTGGTTCGTTAATTCAACTACACGGTTTAATACGGTATCATAAACATCCTCAACGATTACCGCCCGAGAACATGCTGAACATTTTTGGCCAGAGAAGCCAAATGCACCTGCTACGATCGATTGAGCTGCAAGCTCAAGGTCTGCTTCAGAGTCAACCACGATCGTATCTTTACCGCCCATCTCAGCGATCAAACGCTTCATCCAAACTTGACCTTGGTTCACTTTTGAAGATCGTTCAAAGATACGAAGTCCCACATCTCGTGAACCTGTAAAGCTGATGAAACGAGTATCTTTATGGTCAACTAAGTAATCGCCAACCTCGGAACCGCTGCCAGGTACAAAGTTTAATACGCCTTTAGGTAGACCTGCTTCTTCCATAACTTCAACGAATTTTGCCGCAACCACAGGTGTAGTGGAAGCTGGTTTTAACAGTACGGTATTGCCCGTTACAATCGCGGCAACTGTGGTTCCTGCCATAATGGCAAAAGGGAAATTCCAAGGAGAAATAATGATACCTACTCCTAAAGGAATATAGTCATAGCGATTGTATTCGTTTGGACGACTATTTACTGGTACACCATCTTTAAGCGCTAACATTTGACGGCCATAATATTCTAGGAAGTCAATTCCCTCTGCTGTGTCTGCATCGGCCTCATTCCATGGCTTACCTGCTTCCTTTGTCATAAGAGCAGAAAACTCATGTTTACGACGGCGGATAATGGCTGCTGCTTTGAATAATACATCCGCCCGCACTTCAGGCTTTACCTTTTTCCAAGTTTGGAATGCTTCAACTGCTGCCTGCATGGCTTGTTCAGCAAGGTCTCGGCTTGCTTTTGACACAGAACCAATTACTTCTTCTTTATTAGCTGGATTATATGAAACTATTTTATCTTCTGTTGTAATTTTTTCGCCACCGATAACCAGTGGATACTCTTTTCCTAAATAACTTTCAACCGTTTTCAATCCATTTAGATAGGCCTGGCGGTTTTCTTCATTCGTAAAATCGGTGAATGGTTCATGCTTATAAGGTTGTACCATATCTTAAAACCTGGTTACTAAAATCTATAAAAATCTACATTTCGCCTCCGAACCAAGAAAAGAGACATACCGTGACGATTCTCACGTCATTCCATCAGGAAGGGATTTTAACCCTTGTCTTGAACCTGCTGTTCAAGACACCCCGCGGTGCTCTGTTAGAGCCGGCGATTTGCAACAGACCATTCCTTCCATTGGTCAGCCTGCCGCAAAGAATGGATTTTAGTACCAGATTTACACCTCCTTGAATTGTAATTTCTGGTTCTTCATCATGAATGTTTTATGAATCACATTCCATAATTTCCAACGATGGTTTTCTTTGAATGTTTCAATATTTTTTAACAACATCCCAATATACCTTCTTCTTTGTATCCCTTTTTTTGACCTCTTCTCGGATTCTTCCATTGACCCAAGAATGGAAATCAATTTAGGTTTTACCATCGTACGTAAATGATTTAAGAGTTCTTGCGTTATTTTTTCATCCAAACCAAGACCTCTTCTCCCAATGACAAATGATGCTGCTTCATGAACGGATAGGCCATATTTTTCACTATATTTAAATCGTCCGATAACAGAAGTATAAGCGGGGTTTACCTTTTTTATCTTAAATCCATATCTTAAGCCTCTTGAGATAAGAGCCTTTTGTATTTTTGTTTTAGCAAACGAATGGACACGGCGATTAAATAGTTTATTCGTGTCATGGTCTTGTTTTAATTTGATATCTTCTAAGGCCATTTCCCCGACGTTCCAGGACAAAAGATACTGAACGATGTTTTTTGCTAGTTCTCCTGAAATATTGGATCTGCGATTGCTTTTTACATATTCCATTTCATGACAATAAAAGGTTTTAGACTCCAATAGGTTTCCTTGCTTTGTTAAAATAGAAACCGATACTCGATCAACATTGACATCAATCCCCGCCACAACATCGGACTGAATCTTTTCATTCCAATTCAGTACAGAACCATGGACATCCTCATCATAGGTGATGTGGACATAAACCCTCCCATTTTTGCGTTTTAACTCAATGGAATAAGGCTTATATTCTTCGTGAGGTTTATTCTTTCTAATAACGCCAACTTTATTGGGTAATACTACCTCAACCATTTCATTGAAATAGTTGTCTGGAATTTGAAGTTTGAATCGTAATCTTGGACTTTTTCCCCTTCCCTCAATGAGAAGTGGATTCGCCACTTCTAAATAAAACTGTTGCTTATTATCATCAAACACGATTCGGGTATTTAAATTCCCCTTTTTGGACTTGTCGCCGCGAGAATAAAGGGTATTAGAACGTAAATCCTTCCATTCCCCTTTCGAAAGAGTACCCTTCAAACGATCATTGAAATTCCTTTTTCCACCAAAGATGACAGTGGGAATGGTTTGATCTTCTTGATGTTTTATTAAAATAGATTCCTTCAATTGGAGTTTTTCTAAGCGGGAACTCAAACCTTTTAAACATACTTCAAGTGAAACCTTTTTCGGGCTTTTCTTACCTGTCTGATAATCTTCCATTTTCACGGATGTCTTTTTTATTTTCCCTTGGACTTCTTCGATTCTTAATGGTAGGAGTTCTTTTTGACTTGAAATAATGGCTTGTGCTTGCATAACAGCATCTTCTGCGTATCTCTTATTCATACGAAAGAGAACATTTACCTTTTTAATTAATTTGCCTGACTGTTCCCCCTCTATCAAGCGATTAAAAGAATACCGCAATGCAGCACAAAAAACAGCCATTAATCGATTTAGTTTTTCGAGTTCTACTGCATTCTTATCACTTATTAAGCAGATTTTTGTAACCTTCATTCCATCCACCTCCCGCAAGAACAAGTGTTCTGTATTAATTATAGGGTTTTATTGGAATAAAGGCAACCTCTTTAAAAAGACTTTTATAATATTTTGTAGCTTATACTTCCTTGTATATTTTAACACTTTTCTCTCACAACTATCAATTGAAAGCGCTTAAAGTCCATTTAGGCAAAAAAAGAACCTGACTTTTACGCCAGGTTAATAAATATGGACAAACGGTTCTGCTTCATTTGCTTTACGAACAATGAGTGCTTCTGGTCCGTCAACTGAAGTAACACTTACCGAAACCGAGATGTAAGTTGGAAAATGCTCGAGTACAAGACCTGTTACATATTGGGTAAATCCAATCGCCTCTGATCTCCCATAGAACTGGATGGGAATCGTAATATCCAAATCAGTATATTGCTCCCCAATATAGAAGGCCCGGCCTATGACGCCATTAAAGTTTGGAAAATATTCCTCCACATCCTGCTTAAAGTTTAAGAAAGAAGTTACATCATCACGGTGTGCCTCTTGTGCCTTAGTGGAAGGAAAAAGGAAATACTTTTCAGCAACTGGCTCCCAATTATTTATGGTTGAGCTTCCTTTTTCAACGTTGGTATAGGTGAAAAAGGTTCCAGGTACAACGGATGATCGGCTTTGCTGTTCAAACAAAGCGATTGTGATCGGCACATCCTTTAAATTTTTCATTGCTCTTAGACGATTAAGAACTTCTGCTGCAATTTTTTTCCCTTCACGTTCCATTTCCGCAAATTCAATTTTCCTCTCAAAATACGGTTCACCGACAGCTGTACGATAATAATGGACAGTATTTAGTGCAAGTCCAATCACAACACCGCCCAATTTGACGGTATCATTTTCCCCTTTAATCAGGTAATCATGCTCTAAAATATGAGCTAAATAGATTGGACTATTACTATTCCCTTCCTTAAAATCTACCCCTTCTTCCATTAACGGGTTTAAGCCGATATTGTTCTCTTCCTTTAAACCCTCTTCCGTTAATTGTGCAGCTGTGAATTTACGATTCAACCATAATCTGACGGTATTCCGCTTTAGTTCCTGTCCTTCACGGAACAAATAGGTTTTGGGGTCAAATTGATGTTGGGCAATTCTCATCAAACCTGTTTCAAATTCATTTATGTCATATCTAGTATTGATATTTCCAACAATTAATCCACGCGCTTCCCCTGGCTCGAACGGTAAAATCGTTCGATAGTAATTGTCTGATATATTATATTTCGGAATAATCGCTTTCTCTTTCGTCTTTTCCTTTGTTTGCACAACATTCTCCTGCTTTTGAAAGTTTGGTGCGCACCCACTAAGAAGGATGACAAGGGCAAGAGCGAGCAATGAGATTTTTCTCATGTTGATACACCTCTATTTATTTAATTCTGCCAAGAGCTTCTCCTCGTCCCATACTTCAATTCCCAGCTGCTCGGCCTTTGTAAGCTTTGAACCCGCATCCTCACCAGCAATAACCAAGTGTGTTTTTTTGCTGACACTACCTGACACATTCCCACCAAGGGCTTCAATCTTTTCCTTGACTTCATTTCTCGAAAGCTGCTCTAGCTTACCTGTCAATACAACCGTTTTACCTGCAAAAATGCTATCCGACTCTTGGGCAGAAACAGGCTTAGCACCTTTATATGCCATATTCACTCCCACAGCTTCAAGTTCCTTCAACAGTTCTCCTGCTTCTTCCTGTTCAAAAAAGGCAACAATAGAATCCGCCATTTTAGCACCAATTTCATTGATTGCTATTAAATCATCATTTTTCGCAACTGACAAGTTTTCCATCGTTTCAAAGCTTTGTGCAAGTGTCTTTGCTGCTTTTGCACCCACATGACGAATCCCAAGACCAAATAACAACTTCTCAAGTGAATTAGATTTAGAGGCTTCAATTGCTTTTAAAAGGTTTCCTGCTGATTTTTCCCCCATTCTTTCAAGAGCTAGCAGCTGTTCACGAGTGAGTTTATAGATATCAGCAACATCCGCGATTAATTTTTCAGCAAAGAGCTGGCTGATTACTTTTTCACCAAGACCATCTATATTCATTGCATCACGTGAGACGAAGTGAATCAATCCTTCGCGAATTTGGGCAGGACATTTCGGATTAATGCAGCGTAAAGCTACTTCTCCTTCTAACCGGACTAGTTCACTTTCACATTCCGGACAATACGTAGGCATTTGGAAGTCACGTTCTTCACCCGTACGAAGATCTGCCAGCACATTTACCACTTCTGGAATGATGTCGCCAGCTTTTTTAACTACAACTTGGTCGCCTAGCTTTATATCTTTTTCTCGAATTAAGTCTTCATTATGCAAGGAAGCTCGCCCGACAGTTGTACCAGCTACCTTCACTGGCTTTAATATCGCGGTTGGTGTGACAACCCCTGTCCTGCCCACACTTAATTCAATATCCAAAATTGTAGTGACCACTTCTTCAGCCGGAAATTTATAAGCAATCGCCCAGCGCGGGCTTTTTGCTGTTGTTCCCAGTTTGCTTTGCTGCTCATAGGAATCTACCTTTATAACAATCCCATCTATTTCATATGGTAAATGCGGGCGCTTATCAATCCAGCTAGTTACATACTCGATTACCTCGTTGATGGTAGTGCACTTTCGACGCTCTTTATTTGTTTTAAAGCCAAGATGATCTAAATAATTGAGACCTTCGCTATGGGAGGCGGCATAGTTTTCTCCGCTACCACCGATTGCGTATAAAAATACATCGAGATTTCGCGTTGCAGCAATTTTTGGATCAAGCTGTCTTAACGAACCCGCAGCGGCATTTCTTGGGTTTGCTGCAAGCTCTTCTCCACGCTCTTCCTTCGCTTTATTCAAGGCTTCAAAGGAGCGTTTCGGCATATAGGCTTCACCGCGAACCTCTAAGGTAACATTTTCTCGTAAACGAAGCGGAATCGATTTGATTGTTTTTAAGTTTGCCGTAATATCCTCACCAATGGTACCGTCTCCCCTTGTTGCACCTTGGAAAAACAAACCATCTTCATAGCGTAAAGAAACAGCTAGACCATCAATTTTCAATTCACAAACATAGGAAAAATCATCACCGACAGCCTGACGAATCCGGCGGTCAAAGTCTTTTAAGTCCTGCTCATTAAAAGCATTTCCTAAACTTAGCATTGGGGTTCGGTGTTCTACCTTTTCAAATAGATCAAGTACCTCACCTCCAACACGAATCGATGGAGAATCTGGTGTTTTTAATTCTGGGAATTTGGCTTCTATCTCTAGTAGTTCTTGCATTAAGCGGTCATATTCTGCATCGGGTATTGTAGGTTTATCGAGCACGTAATATTCATAGCCATACTGATTTAATAAGTTTCTTAGTTCATTGACTTTCTGTTCCGCAATTTGAAGGTCCATACATCCAGCCCTTTCATTTTGAATAGTTTAACGAGAATAGCCCCATGTTAGGGGCATTCTTTTTTATACCTTTTTAATAGGAGCAAATTTGGCAAGTAGGCGCTTGATGCCGGTTGGGCTTGGGAAAGCTATATCAAGCTCTGTTCCTTCGCCTTCTCCTTTGACACTTACCACGGTTCCAATACCCCATTTACCATGTTCGGCTTTATCGCCGACACGCCAGCCGAATGTATCGCCACCTGTAGTAGCTGCTATTGGTCTCATGACCGGTTTTCTAGTTACAGGAGTACCGGTAGAAGTTCCAAAAGAAGTCCCCGCTGTTGACCTAGAGGTGCTTCTGCCAAATGCAGTACCTCTTGACCCAAACGATGTATTCATTCGTTTCTCTGGCTCCACGCCTTCTAAAAGATCTTCCGGAATCTCACTGATGAAACGGGAAGCTGGATTCATACTTGTACGTCCATACAAGGTTCTCATCTGGGCATTTGTAATGAAAAGCGTTTGCTCGGCCCGAGTAATTCCTACGTATGCCAACCGGCGCTCTTCTTCCATTTCTGCTTCTTCCATTAAAGAACGGCTATGAGGGAAAACCCCTTCTTCCAAGCCTATTAAAAAAACTACAGGAAATTCCAACCCTTTTGCAGAGTGCAATGTCATAAGCGTAATCGTATCCGTTTTTTCACCTTCATCATCTAATGAATCAATATCTGCAACAAGGGCTAAATCAGTTAAGAAAGCAACTAGGCTTTTATCTTCACTCACTTCCTCAAAGTTCTTTGTTACAGATAATAATTCATCTAGGTTCTCAAGTCTGCTTTGAGCTTCGATTGATTTCTCGGCCTTTAGCATTTCGCGGTAGCCTGACTTATCTAAAATATCCTCCACTAGTTCCGTTACGGAAAGAAATTCTTGCATGTTCGTATAATTTTTAATTAAATCTCTAAATTCTCTAGCACCCTTCGTGATTTTTGGACTTAAGCCCAACAACTCAACAGAGTCTAGCGCCTGAAAAATAGAAATATCATGCATGGCAGCAAAGTTTGCCATTTTATCGACTGAGCTTGCACCAATTCCGCGTTTTGGCACGTTAATAATACGTTGTAAGCTGATGTCATCATCAGGATTAGAAATGAGTCTCAAATAAGCAAGCATGTCCTTGATTTCTTTTCTATCATAGAACTTTGTTCCGCCAACGATGCTATAGTCAATATTAGATTTTAATAGCACTTCCTCCATGACACGGGACTGAGCGTTAGTCCGGTAAAGAATCGCGATGTCGGAAAGCTTGTATTTATCATCGCGCGTTAATTCTTTAATTTTACCCGCAACAAATTGTCCTTCTCCCTGTTCACTATCAGCACGAAAATAAACGAGTTTGTTTCCTTCTGGATTTTCCGTCCAAAGATTCTTTGCTTTACGGGTTACATTATTTTCAATCACTTTATTTGCTGCCAGCAAGATTCGTTTTGTGGAGCGATAGTTTTGCTCTAACAAAATAACCTTTGCATCCGGATAATCCTTTTCAAACGAAAGAATATTGGCAATATCTGCTCCGCGCCAGCGATAGATTGACTGATCGGAATCCCCGACAACGCATAAGTTCTTAAACCGGTTCGCGAGAAATTTGACAAGCATGTACTGTGCTCTGTTTGTATCCTGATACTCATCAACATGAATGTAATGGAATTTCCGCTGATAATATTCAAGTACTTCCGGTACGCGTTGAAACAATTGAATCGTCTTCATAATCAAGTCATCAAAATCGAGCGCTTGATTTTTCCGTAACCGTTTCTGATATTCTGTATAAACTTCACTAACCGTTTTTTCAAAATAACCGCCAGCCGTTTTTTCATACTCTTCTGGATCAATTAATTCATTTTTTGCTGAACTTATCGCCCCTAAAAGTGCCCGCGGGTCGTACTTTTTGGGATCAAGGTTTTTATCCTTTAGGATTCCTTTAATCACCGATTGCTGATCACCTGTATCCAAAATCGTAAAGTTGCGATTAAAGCCCATCCTGTCGATGTCCCTGCGCAAGATCCTTACACACATCGAGTGAAATGTGGAGATCCAGATTTCCTCGGCTGCCCCGCCCATCATTTTCCGAATTCGTTCTCTCATTTCACGAGCAGCTTTATTCGTAAAGGTTATCGCTAAAATATTATAAGGATTTACCCGTTTTTCAACGATAAGATAGGCGATGCGATGCGTTAATACTCTCGTTTTTCCACTCCCGGCACCAGCCATCAGTAAAAGCGGACCGTCTGTTGCTTTTACAGCACTTTGCTGTTCTGGGTTTAAACCATTTAAAAGCTTATCTGTTAAATATTGCAACTTTCCTTCACCACCATAACGAACATTTGTTCTAATTTTAACTCTTTATATCCAATTAAGCAATCTTTAGCGTACAGCTTTTACTGTTGCTAAGGCTTGGTCAAAATCATCATAGATGGCGTTTCCCACCACTATGACATCAGCATGCTCGGCCATTTCAGTACCTTGTTCAATTGTTGAAATTCCACCGCCATAAAAAAGGACTGTTTTTTCCAGCACCTTCTTTACTTCTCTTATTACGTGTACATCCCCATATTTGCCGCTATATTCAAGATAAAAGATTGGCAAATGGAACATTTTCTCTGCCATCATCGCATAAGCCTTTACATCTTCAATGGTAGCAACTGTATTGGCAGAAGTAAGTTTAGCCGCTTTACATTCATCATTCAATATGCAGTAACCTTCCATAACAATCTCTTCCCAATCGATAATTTCACCAAATTCTTTTACTGCTTGATGGTGAAGTCCGGTTATCCACTTGGTATCATTACTATTTAAAATCGTCGGTATAAAATAAAGGTCAAAACCAGGGGTAACCGTTTCAATACTTGAAACTTCAAGGACGCAAGGTACGGTATAACGGCGTATTCTAGCCATCAAATCTAGAACCTTTTCTAGTGTTACCCCATCCGTTCCTCCAACCATAATTGCATCCGTCCCGGATTCACATATTTTCTCTAATTTGTCATCCGCTATCTCTTTATTTGGATCGAGTTTAAACACATGGCGCCACTCGCGAAAATCATACATCCCAAGATCCTCCCATTCATCTCACATTACACCATTATAGCATTAGCCGATTCGATAAAAAAAGAAAACACTAATTCTATTAATAGAAATTGTAACCATATAAAAAACCGAAGAACATCTCTTCGGCTTTGATTATTATTCTTCAGTTGGTTCTTCGGTTTTAATCCGCCCTAATACCATTTCATAGGTGTCATTTCCAAAATTCAAGCAGCGTTTCACGCGTGAAATCGTTGCCGTACTTGCACCTGTTTCTGTCTCAATTTTATGGTAGGTATTTCCTTCACGGAGCATTCTCGCTACATCAAGACGCTGTGCCAATGATTGAATTTCATTAATGGTACATAAATCATCAAAAAAGCGATAGCATTCTTCTAGATCATTCAATGAAAGAACGGCTTGAAATAATTGATCAAGCTCTTTTCCACGTAACTTATTAATTTGCATTATTTTTCCCCTTTACCTATCACAGATTAGTTTACATTAAACGAAACACTTGATTGAAGACCAGGGTTTGTTGGTATGACATTGACCCAAGTCTTTCCTTGCACAAATGGAACCACTTCGCCATTTCTCACAGGAACGATTAGACCATTATCATTTTTCCATTCGACTTCGATTACTTTACCCATTTGCAGTAAGTAACCAGATCCTCCAGATTTCAAATCAATTTTCTTATGACCTACATTATTTATGACTTCATGTGTTGTCTCAATAATAAATAGATTATCGAGTAGAATCGGTTCTTTTGTCACAAGATCAATGGTTTCAACACCATCAGCGTAGCGCTTATATTTACCAATTGAGTCATCAAACTCATAAATGGAATCAAACGTCGAGCCTGTTGAATAAGAAACCATGACGGATTTAGCATCATCCCCTGTCACCGATTTACTTTCATCCTCTGACAAAAATTTAAATTCTGGCGGAGACTGTTCCATTGAGTATTTCTTTTCAGTTGCGCCTTTAAGAACATTTTCATACGTAATATAGGAATTATGCGGTGCTTGACGGTCGCTTGACCTTTTAAACAACGTACCGTCGTAAACCATTCCATTTAGGTTATCTAGATAACCTGCTTCAAGCATTTTTTTCGCTTCTTCACTATAACCATGCGCTATAAAAAGAGCATCTAGCCCCTTAGCCAGTTCAATGTAATAATCCCTTGCACTTCGGACAGGCCCAATATTTTCTGGTTTTTCACTTTGAAAAACAGCTAGAAACCGAGTTACATCCCCTTCTGCTAGTAACTCATAAACAATATCGGCTTTGTTTAAACCAGATTGTGGTCTTGCTTTTGGATGATTATTAACCATAACTGCCACTGCTCTGCCATCTGTTTTAGTTTCTGAACCCACACCCGTTAATGGGTAATGGTAGGGAAGTTCCTTGGTTACTTCTTCTTGATCCACTTTTTCAACTTCTTTTACCGGCTCTTTGGGTCCTGGTCCATTTGCCTTATTTTTATCACTGCAACCAGAGAGCAGTAAAAGAGCTGCTGTTGCTGCAACAGCCCATTTCTTCATCTTTTTAAACACTCCTAACCCTTATCTAAGAAATTTATCGCCTTCATCCAATTAATTACTTTTATATTTTATCGCATTATCGAAGGAAAGAGTACAGTTTTGTTCATGACATCATACATTCCCTGTTGGGTAATTCGAATATAGGGCAAATGAGTGGCTGAAAAAAACAACAAACTGTAAACAGGGTCTGAAAAGGAATATCCACGTTCCCTCAATTCTACAAGCAGTTTCTTTTCTTCGCTTATTAATTCCTTAATAGGAAGATTTGACATAATGCCATTAAGCCTTAACGGAATCTCACACACCACTTGTTCGCCTTCAACCATGACAATTCCGCCGCCTAACGCCTTCATTCTATTGAAAGCTGCCAGCATATCACGCTTATTTTTCCCAATTAAAATAATATCACCCGTATTTGAAAATGAGCTTGCCAGTGCAGAAAGATTGGTGGCAAATCCTTTTAACAAGGTATTGATCCTCCACTTCCCGTTCCGATCTAGAAGTGTGAAGAAACATTCATCATGGTCGGTTGACAATTCATCCCCTGAAGCATCAATGGCTATGGAATATGGTTTGGTAATAACCGAATTCTCCATTTTAATTCCAAATGGCATAGAAAATTGTAAATCGTCAATGCTTAGATTCCAATCAAGCTCCATCGGCTTAAGGCCATACTCATCCCAATGAATCGAATCGTAAGCATCGATCATTTGTCCTTCGCGTTTTACCCATTTTCCTTTTGCAAGAACGGAATGAGGTGTCGGGTTTTCAATACTTGATAAAAAGTTTATATTTGCAACACGGCCAGTGGCAATATTTCCATGCTGATGATCAATATTGTAATAGCGGGCAATATTTACAGTTGCCATATTATAGGCATCAATTGCAGGTACACCTTTTTCAATGGCGATTCGAATCATTTGATCATTCATACCTTGCTCATAAAATGTAGATGTTGAGCCATCTGTGTTAAACATGAGACGATCATAGGCTTGAATTCCCAAGCGTTGCATATCATCGAGCAGGTCTGGCAAGTCAGGACGAATGGAGGAATACCGCAATGAAACCATATATCCCTGCATTAAGCGGTTATACACTTCTTCACCTGTCATTGCCTCATGGTCACTATCTGCACCTAACAGCATCATTTTAGCTAACGTTTTCTCCGATGCACCAGGAAAATGGCCTTCAATCGGTTTACGCATCCGTTTTGCCTCTTGAATCCAGTGCAGCATCATATCATCACCGTCTAACAATTTTGGCCAACCAGTCAGTTCTCCGCCTTGCAGGACAGCGTCATGCTCTAGCCACGATTTGATGTTGCTATGTGAAAAAACATCTACTTCATTCAGAATTTCCGTTTGTGCATCAAACCGGCACCACCAAAACATCGTGGTTGGAATGGAACGTAAGTCCTTTAGTAAAGAAAACGCTTCCTTTTTCTTCAAATTCATCATCAATGACATGTTGTCATTGATTAAAGTTGTTGTTCCAAACTGGGATGCATAGGCTGCCAGTGTATGGGGATTATATAAATGATACGGATGGGCATGTGGTTCGATATAACCTGGAACAAGTATTTCATTAGTACAGTCGATAATTTCACAATTTTCCAATCGCGGCGGTAAATTGTCGCCAACATAAACAATCCGATCTTCATATATCCAAATATTCGCGCGCATCCACTGGCGAAATGTTTGATTTAAATACAAGGCATTTTTTAATAAAATGGTTGGTGAAGTTTTTCCATCTAAAACCGATACATGCATGCGTAAATGTTTATTTTTCCATCGATAACGTTGCTCCAGCATACGATACCCTTCCTTTCTTAGAAGCTATCTATCTAGTATAAATATTGATTTATCAATAAAGAAAGCCCTTACAAAAATTAGTTTTACCTTATACTATCATATTTCACTGTTTAAAGCATTAAAGAATGGATAAAAACTGTAAAAATATTGTGAAGGAGTGAACAATATGAACGTTACTAAAAATATTGGAATTTTAAATGCATTAATCAGGATTACCATTGGGCTTACGATTCTTTCTTGGAGTACAGCTAAAATGGTGAAATTTCCGTGGAGAGACTCGTATCTGTTTATAGCCATTTGTGGTGCGATGAAGGTTGCAGAGGGAATTGTTCGTTTTTGTCCGGCTACTGCCCTGTTTGAAAGGTACCAGGAGATGGAGCAGGAGCAAGCAGCTCCAGATTTTAGCGATGGAGAAATGAATACGGATATCGGCCAGGTATTGCCGTATAATCCGTCATAGTTATTGAAGAGCATTCTTTAATTAGGAATGGCCTTCATCAAGCAGCCCGATGATGACCGAAATTTGCAAAAATAACTTGAAAACGGGCATCATCACCACGATGATGACCAAAACTTGCTAAAATAACTCGAAAACGGTCATCATCACCACGATGATGACCAAAACTTGCTAAAATAACTCGAAAACGGTCATCATCACCACGATGATGACCAAAACTTGCTAAAATAACTTGAAAACGGTCATCACCACGATGATGACCAAAACTTGCTTAAATAACTCGAAAACGGTCATCATCACCACGATGATGACCAAAACTTACTAAAATAACTTGAAAACGGTCATCATCACCACGATGATGACTAAAACTTACTAAAATAACTCGAAAACGGTCATCATCACCACGATGATGACCGAAACTTACTAAAATAACTTGAAATCGGTCATCATCACCACGATTATGACCAAAACTTACTAAAATAACTTGAAATCGGTCATCATCACCCCAACCCAATGATAATCATTTCTCCGCCAAAAACTGCAGAATCGAGCTTCAACACAAAAAACGGGCTGACCATCAATGGTCAGCCCTTCTCACACTAACTGAAGACGTGCCCGATTGCCTTCGAGCCGATATCTTTCCGATAAAAAACTCCGTCACATGATAATTTTTCTAGCTCGCAGTATACAGTATCTTGCGCTTCCTTTAAACTTTCAGCTTTTGCGCCAACTAGGAGAACCCTGCCCCCAGCCGTAACAAATTCACCGAGCTGATTTTTCTTTGTTCCTGCGTGGAAGGTATAGACTTCCTGTGAAAAGTCCCCTAAGCCTTCAAGAACCGCACCTTTTTCATAAGTTTCTGGATACCCTTTGGCTGCCACAACTACCCCGACCATCGAATGCGTATCCCAAACTAGCTCCGGAGTGCCACCGTCTAACAGATCCAAAATCGTCTCCACCAAATCAGATTTCAACCTTGGTAAAATCACTTGTGTTTCCGGGTCGCCAAAACGGGCATTAAACTCAATTACCCTTGGACCCTTTTCCGTTGCAATCAAACCCGCATATAGAATTCCACAAAAACTTCTTCCTTCTTGAACCATTGCTACTGCAGCAGGCTTAAGGATGGTTTCTATTGCATCATCAACAACCTCATTACCAATATGAGGCACAGGAGAGTATGCACCCATTCCTCCTGTATTTGGACCGTTATCACCATCAAAGGCACGTTTATGATCTTGGGCGATTTCCAGCGGGATCACGATATCCCCATTCACAAATGCCATCAGGGAAAATTCCTCACCCGCTAAAAACTCTTCAATGACCACTCGTGCTGAAGCTTCACCAAATTTTTGACCAACGAGCATCTCTTCTGCACTCTGTAATGCTTCTTCCTTCGTTAAAGCAACTGTAACGCCTTTTCCAGCAGCTAGTCCATCGGCTTTAATGACGATAGGTGCGCCTTTTTCCTCAATATACTGCTTAGCATCCTCAAAGTTGGTGAAAACACCATAATCAGCAGTAGGAATGTCATACTTCCGCATGATTTCCTTTGCAAACGACTTGCTTCCTTCAATTTCAGCAGCTAATCCGCTTGGTCCAAACACTACTAAACCTGCAGCTTCAAATTTATCTGCTAACCCTTCAAGCAAAGGTACTTCCGGGCCGATAATCGTTAGACCAATGCCCTGTTCCTTCGCGAATTGAATAAGTTGTTCATGATTACCTTCTTCAATCGAAACGCGTTCTGCAACATCTTCCATTCCGGCATTACCTGGAGCAGCAAATACTTTTTCAACAAGGGAGCTTTCACTAACCTTTTTGCACAGTGCATGTTCTCTGCCGCCACGTCCAATAATTAGTACCTTCACCTATCTCACCCCGTTTTAGTGTTTAAAATGTCTAACTCCGGTAAACACCATCGCAATCCCATATTCATCCGCCTTTTTGATCGAATCTTCGTCGCGAATCGAGCCGCCTGGTTGAATGATTGCGGTAATTCCCGCTTTTGCTGCTGCTTCCACGGTATCATCCATTGGGAAAAAGGCGTCTGAGGCGAGCGCTGCACCGGCTGCTTCTTCGCCTGCTTGTTTTAAGGCAATTTCGGCGGCACCTACCCTATTCATTTGTCCCGCACCAATTCCAATTGTCATATCCTCTTTTATTACAACAATTGCATTCGATTTAACATGTTTAACGACCTTCCAGCCTAATTTTAATGCTGACCACTCTTGCTCTGTTGGCTGTCTTTTTGTTGGAACAGTAATTTCAGCATTTTCTAATGTGAAACGGTCCTGTTCTTGTGCAAGTAAGCCGCCCTCAATCGTAGTTAGCTTCATCTCTGGCTTTTTCGCTCCTGAAAATGGAATTGTTAATAATCGAAGATTCTTTTTTGCTGTTAAAATCGAGAATGCATCCTCTGAGAAGGATGGTGCAATGACGATTTCTAAGAAAATTTCATGAAGTTTGCTTGCTGTTTGTGCATCCACTTCTCTATTAAAGGCAATAATTCCGCCAAAAATCGAAATAGGGTCGGCAGCAAAAGCCTTTTCAAAAGCATCGAAACTAGTTTTTCCCGTTCCGATTCCGCATGGATTCATATGCTTTACAGCAACTGCTGCAGGTTCAGTAAATTCTTTCACGATCTGTAAGGCTGCATCGGCATCATTAATATTATTATAAGAAAGCTCTTTTCCATGAAGCTGTTCTGCATAAGCAGTCGAGAACGTAGAACCAAGTGGTTTTTTATAAAAAGCAGCTTTTTGATGTGGATTTTCACCATAACGAAGCGATTGCTTTAATTCATATGTAACCGTCAATTTTTCAGGTGTTTCTTCCTGAGCAAGTTCGGTCATATAATCAGCAATTAATGCATCATAGGCAGCTGTATGACGGAAAACTTTTGCCGCTAGCTTCCTGCGTGTTTCCAGCTTTGTTTGACCATCTGCCTTTAATTCCTCAATTACATTCGTGTAGTCAACGGGATCAACGACTACCGTTACATATTGGTGATTTTTAGCTGACGCACGTAACATCGCTGGACCGCCAATATCGATATTTTCAATTGCGTCCTCTGTAGTTACATCTGGTTTTTCAATGGTTTGTTGAAAAGGATAAAGGTTCACACAAACGATTTGAATCGGATTAATTCCATGTTCTTCAAGTTGTTTTTGATGGTGCTCATCATCATGTTTAGCAAGTAATCCGCCATGTATAAAAGGGTTTAACGTTTTCACACGTCCTTCTAATATTTCTGGAAAACCGGTAACATCACTCACACCAAGAACGGGAATTCCTTGTTCTTGAAGTGCCTTTTTCGTTCCGCCGGTTGAAATAATTTCAAACCCTAAGCTGACTAACTCTTTAGCAAAATTAGAAATACCATTTTTATCAGAAACACTAATTAGTGCGCGCTTTTTAGTCATTGATAACTTCCCCTCTCGTTAACAGCATGTGCAGGATGGATGGATAAAGCTTATGTTCGATTTTTTGTATCTTCTGTTGAAGGCTTTCTCTTGTTTCCTTAGTTTCAATTCGGACACGTTCCTGGACAATAATCGGACCAGTGTCCATTCCTTCATCTACATAATGGATGGTTACGCCGGTCCATTTCGCTTTTGCAGCCAATGCCTGACCAATCGCGTCCTTACCTGGAAAGGCAGGAAGAAGCGAAGGATGGATATTTACAATTCGTCCAGAAAACTTGCCAAGCAAGGTTGGGCCAAGCAGCCTCATGTAACCAGCAAGTGCGATAAATTCCACACCATAACTCAATAATTTCTCTGTAATGACTTTTTCAAATGCTTCCTTGGAGCTATAATCCTTCGGGTTAAAAGTAAAAGTTGGAATATGGGCGGTATTTGCACGCTCGATAGCAAAAGCTCCTGGCTTGTCACAAACAAGCAGTGCTATGTCTGCATCAAGGTCACCAGCCTTCACTACATCGATGATCGCTTGAAAATTGCTGCCATTTCCTGAAGCAAAAACAGCCATTTTTTTCATCGACGACCACCTATGATGATTCCTTCTTCTTCTGTTACTACACCGATTTCAAAGGGATTTTCCCCGCATTGTCTTAAATGAGCCATCAGGTCTGCCGCACTTTCCTTTTCAATGGCAATGACCATACCGATACCCATGTTAAAAATATTATACATCTCCTGCTGGTCTATTTGTCCAACAGTAGATAGCAGATTAAAGATTGGCGGGATATCCCAGCTCTTCTCGTATACTTTGGCACCTAGCCCATTAGGGAGCATCCGTGGGATATTTTCAATAAAACCGCCGCCGGTAATATGAGCCATCCCTTTTATTTGGAATTTTTTCAAGGCTGATAAAATTGGTTTTACATAGATTTTCGTTGGCTTCAATAACTCTTCGCCCAAACTGCAACCGAGTTCGTCCACATATTCCGTTAACGCCCAATTATTGAAAACCTTTCTTACGAGTGAATAGCCATTGCTATGAATTCCACTTGAAGCTAATCCTATCAACACGTCTCCAGACTTGATGGTTTCTCCTGTGATCAAGTGGGACTTCTCAGCAGCTCCAACGGTGAAGCCAGCAAGATCATAGTCATTTTCACTATATAAACCAGGCATTTCCGCTGTTTCTCCGCCAATTAGCGCACAGCCTGCCTGCTCACATCCATCACTAATCCCCTTGACAATAGCCTCGATCTTTTCTGGAACTGCTTTTCCGCATGCAATGTAATCTAAAAAGAACAAAGGCTCTGCCCCTTGAACCACAATATCGTTAACACACATCGCCACTGCATCGATGCCAATCGTATCGTGCTGATCCATCCAAAAAGCAATCATCAGCTTCGTGCCAACTCCATCTGTTCCTGAAACAAGAACAGGCTCTTTTAGGTTAAGCGCTGATAGGTCAAACATACCGCCGAATCCGCCTAACCCCCCTAACACACCAGCTCGGGCTGTCTTTTGCACATGCTTTTTCATTCTTTCAACAGCCTCGTAACCTGCTTCGATGTTTACCCCTGCTTGTGTATACGCATTCGCCATGATGATCCCCCCTTATTTTTGGTAATAATATTGGAGTGTATCTGGATAAATCTCTGTTGGATATTTACCTGTAAAGCAGCCAAGGCAAAAGCCTTCTGTCCCTTCCGTTTTGACAATGGCTCCTACCATCCCCTCTGTACTTAGGAATGTTAGGGAATCAGCACCAATGAGCTCCCGAATTTCCTCCACGGATTTATCGGAAGCGATTAATTCTTCCTTAGATGATGTATCAATCCCATAAAAACAAGGGTTTTTAATCGGTGGCGAGCTAATCACCACATGCACCTCTGTTGCTCCTGCCTCTTTAAGCAGTTTTACAATTCGTTTACTCGTCGTCCCTCGTACAATCGAGTCATCAACCATTACGACACGTTTCCCTTCAACGACACCACGAACCGCGGACAGTTTCATCTTTACACCCTGCTCCCGTAACGATTGGGTTGGCTGAATAAAGGTTCTACCTACATATTTGTTTTTAATTAATCCCATCTCATAGGGAATACCAGTTGTTTCTGCATAACCAATTGCTGCCGAAATACTCGAATCTGGAACTCCCGTTACGACATCGGCCTCAATTGGCGCTTCAATCGCCAATTTTTTTCCCATATTCTTTCGGGCTGTATGAACATTGATCCCTTGGATGTTACTATCTGGTCTTGAAAAATAAACATATTCCATTGCACAAATGGACTTTGTCGAATTAAACGCAAATTGTTCTGAAGTTATTCCTTCTTCATTAATAATTAATAATTCTCCTGGTCTGATGTCGCGGATGTATTCCGCTCCGACAACATCAAAAGCACAGGTTTCCGAAGCGACGACATAAGCATCCCCGAGACAGCCGAGCGAAAGCGGCCGTAATCCATGCGGATCGAGAGCAACCATTAATTCCTTCTCTGTTAAAATTAAATAAGCATACGCTCCTTTTAACATCGAAAGTGCATTTTTCACCTGATCTTTTAACTGTGAAAATCCGCTTCGTCTGATTAAATGAGCTAAAACTTCCGTGTCAGAGCTTGTTTGAAAAATACTTCCCTGTGTTTCGAGCTGATGTTTTAGGGAATTTGCATTTACTAGATTACCATTATGAGCAAGAGCAAGACTTCCAGTTTGGGAATGGAACAGCAAGGGCTGGACGTTCTCATAGCCGCCGCCTCCTGCTGTTGCATATCGTACATGCCCAATCGCGGATGTACCCTTTAATTCTTCCATCACGTTCGCTGTGAAAATCTCTGAAACTAGTCCCTCACCCTTAACAACTCTAAGCTTTTCCCCGTTGGATACAACAATACCCGTACCCTCCTGACCACGATGCTGCAGACTATGAAGTCCATAATAGGTAAGCTGTGCAGAATCTGGATGTCCCCAGACACCAAAGACCCCGCACTCTTCATTTAATCCCTTGATTTCAGCAAGCATGGAATAGCTCCTTTCCAGGAATCCTTCAATTGGTTTACAGAAGCTTCTAAAACGGTATTACTTTCAGCATTGATTTTTAATGTTGCCGTATCATTTACTTCACCAATCCGTTTAGCGGCTACTAATCTTTCAAACTCTATTTGATGTTCTTTTTTCACCGATAATAGAAAACGTGATTGAGATTCACTGAATAAAGAAGAAACAAGATTTCCTGTAACGTTCACTTCTGCTCCAAGGATGTCGCTATTGAAAAGACATTCGGCAACGGCCACTGCTAACCCGCCTTCTGATAAGTCATGCGCAGATTGAACCACTCCCGCACGAATGGCTGCTAACACTTGGTCCTGATTTGCTTTTTCAATATCAATATTTAATTCCGGAGCTTTACCAAAAACCTTTCCATGAATCAGTTTTTGAAGTTCGCTTCCGCCGAATTCATCCTTCGTTTCCCCAACTAAATAAATGAGGTCGCCGCTATTTTTAAATGACTGTGTAGTAATATGGTCGATATCGGTTACTAAACCAACCATGCCAATAACCGGTGTTGGATAAATAGCCGTACCGCTTGTTTCGTTATATAAGGATACATTTCCGCCGATGACAGGTGTTCCAAGAACACGACAGGCTTCACTGATACCGTCTGCCGCTTTTTCAATTTGCCAGAACACTTCTGGCTTTTCTGGATTACCAAAGTTAAGGTTATCAGTAATCGCTAATGGTTCTGCACCAGAGCAGACAATATTACGAGCTGCTTCCGCCACAGCAATTTTCCCGCCAACTTCAGGGTCTAAAAACACATAACGTGAGTTACAGTCTGTTGTCATCGCTAATGCCTTACGAGTTCCACGAATCCGCACTACTGCTGCATCCGAACCTGGAGAGACAACTGTATTGGTGCGCACCATATAGTCATACTGCTGATAAACCCATTCCTTGCTCGCGATTGTCGGCTGACTTAATAGCTTTACGAGTGTTTCCTTTAGGTCGGAAACCTGTGGGACTTCCTGTTCCATGGCCTGAAACTCCTCAAAATAAGCAGGAACCTTTGATGGCTTATGATAAACTGGAGCATCTTCAGCTAAAGCGTCTACTGGTACGTCCGCAACCATTTCTCCATTATGGATTAATCTAAGCTTTTTATCGTCTGTTACTGTACCAATTGCTACAGCCTCTAAATCATATTTAGAAAAAAGCTCGTTAATTTCTTGCTCTCTGCCTTTTTTGATGACAATTAACATCCGCTCCTGGGATTCAGAAAGCATCATCTCATAAGCAGTCATTCCCGTTTCCCTTTGTGGAACTAGATCTAAGTTCATCTCAATTCCCATTCCCGCTTTACTTGCCATCTCAGCTGATGAACTCGTTAATCCCGCTGCACCCATATCTTGAATCCCAACAAGGGCATCAGAATGGATAAGCTCAAGACAGGCTTCTAGTAAAAGCTTCTCCATGAACGGGTCACCGACCTGAACAGCTGGACGATTTTCATCCGATTGCTCCGTCAATTCCTCTGAAGCAAAGGTTGCGCCATGAATTCCATCACGTCCTGTTTTTGCACCGACGTACATAACAGTATTGCCAACACCCTGCGCAAGACCTTTTTTGATATCTTTATGGTCAATTAACCCAACACACATCGCATTAACTAACGGATTGCCATCATAACTTGAGTCGAATTGAATTTCACCACCGACAGTCGGGATTCCGATACAGTTCCCGTAGCCTGCAATTCCTGCTACCACTTCCTTAAATAAGTAACGAACTCTTGCTGAATCTAGTTCGCCGAAGCGAAGGGAGTTTAATAACGCAATCGGACGAGCTCCCATTGAAAAAATATCTCGGATAATTCCGCCGACACCTGTTGCTGCACCTTGGTATGGTTCGATGGCAGATGGATGGTTATGACTTTCAATTTTAAAAACAACCGCCTGCTGGTCGCCAATATCGACGATCCCAGCACCTTCCCCCGGTCCTTGAAGAACTTTTTCACCTGTAATCGGGAATTTTTTGAGGACTGGCTTTGAATTTTTATAACTGCAATGCTCTGACCACATGACGGAGAAAAGGCCGGTTTCGGAGTAGTTCGGTGTCCGGCCAAGAATGTTTTCTACGAGCGCAAATTCTTCATCGGATAAGCCCATTTGCTGATAAAGTTTTTCTGTCTTTACTTGATCTGGTCTTGGTTCATGCTTTAACAACATTTGCTTCCCTCCAGCTTCTTACAATCGATTGAAATATTTTCAAGCCATCTGCTCCGCCTAATAATGCATCAACAGCTCTTTCTGGGTGTGGCATCATCCCAAGAACATTTCCTCTTTCATTGATGATTCCAGCAATATCCTCTAAGCTTCCGTTCGGATTATCTTGGTAGGTAAAAACGATTTGGTTGTTCGCTTTTAGCTTTGTCAGCGTCTCTTCATCACAATAGTAGTTTCCTTCACCATGAGCGACAGGGATGGTAATGGTTTCTCCTTGAGAGTATACGGACGAAAACATCGTTTGGTTGTTCTCTACCTTTAATTCAACCGGTTTACAGATAAACGATAGACTTTCATTTCGTCTCATGGCCCCAGGCAGTAAACCAGCTTCCAATAAAATCTGAAATCCGTTACAGACACCAAGAATCGGTTTACCTGCTTCGGCAGCTTTAACAACTGCTTGCATGACCTTACTAAAACGAGCAATGGCTCCTGTACGTAAATAATCACCGTATGAAAAACCGCCAGGAAGTAAAATCCCGTCAAATCCCTCTAAGCTTTCTGTATCATGCCAAACATATTCAACCTGCTCACCTAATTCATCTTTAATGGCATGGTACATATCGATGTCACAGTTTGATCCCGGAAAGACGATGACTGCAAACTTCACTGTGGAACAACCTCCTCTACTTCATAACGGTAATCTTCAATGACTGGATTGGCGAGGAGCTTGCTACAAATCTCTTTAATCACTTCATCAAGGTCACGGTCTGATTTTTGAACGGTAAGTTCCATATATTTACCGATTCGAACATCGGTGACTTCCGGATAATTTAATGATTGTAGTGAATGAGTAACAGCCTTACCTTGCGGATCTAATACACTTTCTCTTAACGTGACATAAACCTTTACCTTATACATGCTGACGTCCCCCTAATCTCGCTAAAATGTTTTCATAAGCTTCTGTTAAACTACCTAGGTCACGACGGAATACATCCTTATCGAGCTTTTCATTTGTCTTTTTGTCCCATAATCTGCAGGTGTCAGGTGAAATCTCATCTGCTAACAAGATTTCGCCGTCTGCATCCTTGCCAAACTCTAGTTTAAAGTCGATCAAGTTAATGCCCAGCTTTGTAAAAAAGCTTGATAAAACTGTATTGATTTGGAGTGCCTTTTCTTTTAAAATGTTTAGTTCCTCTTTTGTTGCTATGTTCAATTCGTAGATATGGTCAGTGGTTAGTATTGGGTCACCAAGGTCATCATTCTTCAAATAAAATTCAACTAATGGCTTTGTTAATTCTTTACCTTCTTCGATTCCTAATCTTTTTGAGAGACTCCCTGCAGCGACATTACGAACGACAACCTCGAGCGGGATAATGGTTACCTTTTTAACCAACTGTTCTGTTTCGGATATACGCTTTATAAAATGCGATGGGATTCCCTGGTCTTTAAGCTTTAAAAATAGCAAACTAGTAATTTGGTTGTTTAAACGCCCTTTACCTGTAATATCTGCCTTCTTTTGCCCGTTGAAAGCTGTAGCCGAATCCTTATATTCAATTAAAACAACCTGTTCATCATCTGTTTTAAAAATTCGCTTCGCTTTTCCTTCATATAAAAGCTCTCTCATAAAGAACGCCTCCTAAAATCGCAATATTGGGAATTTTTTGGGTAATACGGGCCCTTTTTAGTGACCTATTTTTCAATTTTCATGGTTTACGGGCGCCAATGGGCTTCTTTGGTTACCACTTTTTCATTTTTTCAACCGTTGCGGGCACCAAGAGACCTTGTTGGTTACCGCTTTCCCGGTTTTTCAACCGTTCCGGGCACCAAGGGACCTTGTTGGTTACCACTTTCCCGGTTTTCCAACCGTTGCGGGCACCAAGAGACCTTGTTGGTTACCACTTTTTCATTTTTTCAACCGTTTCGGGTACCAAGAGCCCTTGTTGGTTACCGCTTTCCAGGTTTTTCAACCGTTCCGGGCACCAAGGGACCTTGTTGGTTACCGCTTTCCCGGCTTTTCAACCGTTCCCGGCACCAAGAGACCTTGTTGGTTACCGCTTTCCCGGTTTTTCAACCGTTCCGGGCACCAAGGGACCCTTTTGGTGACCGCTTTTTGATTCTCAAAAACCGATTTCGGTCATTAATAGCTCTTATTCGTTCAACCCTAATCGATCAAAAATGGTATCAACATGCTGAAGGTGGTAGTTATAATCGAAGCAGTCAGCAATTTCTTCCGCTGAAAGCAGGCTTGTAATTTTTGGCTCTTCTTCAATCAAACCACGGAATGGCACTTGATTTTCCCATGATTCTGCTGTTTTTGGCTGCACGGTATCATAAGCCTCTTCACGCGATAATCCCTTATCAATCAAAGCGAGCAGGACACGCTGCGAATAAATCAATCCCAGCGTCCGGTCCATGTTACGTTTCATGTTTTCCGGATAGACGGTAAGGTTTTTAATGATGTTTCCAAAACGATTTAACATGTAGTTCAAGGCAATCGTTCCATCTGGTAAAATGATCCGCTCTGCAGAAGAGTGGGAAATATCTCGCTCATGCCATAAGGGAACATTTTCATATGCTGTCATCATATAGCCGCGAATCACACGGGCCAAACCAGTCATATTTTCTGAACCAATTGGATTACGTTTATGCGGCATAGCAGATGAACCTTTTTGTCCTTTTGCAAAAAACTCTTCTACTTCACGCGTTTCACTTTTTTGCAGCCCGCGAACTTCCACGGCAAATTTCTCAATTGAAGTAGCAATCAAAGCCAGAGTGGACATATAATGTGCGTGACGGTCACGCTGCAAGGTTTGTGTGGAGATTGGAGCAGGATGGGTACCCAGTTTTTCACAAACATATTGTTCAACAAACGGGTTAATATTCGCGTACGTTCCAACCGCTCCAGAAATTTTCCCAAACTCTACACCGGTAGCCGCCTGATTAAAACGTTCCAGGTTCCGTTTCATTTCTTCATACCAAAGAGCAAGCTTTAATCCAAAAGTAGTCGGTTCAGCATGTACACCGTGTGTACGCCCCATCATGACGGTAAATTTATGTTCGATTGCTTTGTTCTTTAGGATTTCAATAAAGTTTTCAAGGTCCCTCCGGATAATCACATTGGCTTGTTTCAATAAGTAAGAAAGTGCAGTATCAACTACATCCGTTGAAGTTAACCCGTAATGCACCCACTTGCGCTCTTCCCCTAGCGTCTCGGATACCGCGCGCGTAAAGGCAACGACATCATGTCTAGTTTCTTCTTCGATTTCTTTAATCCGATCAATATTAAAGGAGGCATTTTCACGAAGTTTCTTTACGTCCTCTTTTGGAATTTCACCTAATTCTGCCCATGCCTCACAGGCAAGGATTTCAACCTCCAGCCAAGCATTAAAGCGGTTTTCGTCTGTCCAAATCGCACCCATTTCAGGTCTTGTATAACGATCAATCATCTTTTGGCCTCCAAACTTTTTTCTTCCCAAATGTTACTGTTGCTCACATCTTCAAGGGCAGTATCAACAGAATCACATAGAATTGTCACATGCCCCATTTTTCTTTTTAATTTTGCCTCTTCTTTACCATATAAATGAACTTTCCAATCTGGTACGTTTGTAAATTTTTCTAACACGTTTTGAACATGCTCTCCTAATATATTAACCATCACCGCTGGCTTTAATAGCTCTGTCTTACCAAGGGGCAAGTTACACACGGCCCTGATATGCTGTTCGAATTGTGACGTTTCACATGCTTCAATCGTATAATGCCCTGAATTATGCGGTCTAGGAGCGAGTTCATTTATGTAAATGATATCCCCCGTTGTTAAAAACATTTCAACCGCCAGCGTCCCCACTAACTCAAAGGCATTAGCAAGTTGTATCGCTGATTGAATTGCCTTATCCTCCGCTTGTTTACTAATACGTGCAGGCGCAATCGTTTCGTGGAGAATATTATCGCGATGAATATTTTCTCCAACCGGAAATACTGCTGTTTCACCATTTGAATTTCTAACGATAATGACTGAAATTTCTTTCGTAAAAGAAATCCATTTTTCCAAGATGCATTGTCCGTTTTCAAGAAGGACTTGCGCCTTTTCAATATCCGTACTAGTTTTAATAACTACTTGCCCTTTGCCGTCATAGCCGCCTCGTGCTGTTTTTAGTACAACGGGAAAGCCCAGTCGTTCACAATTTTCATGAAGGTCTTTCGGCGAATTAATGACCGCATAAGGCGCCACCTGGACACCAGCGTTTGAAATTGCCTCTTTTTCTTTCACCCGGTCCTGGGTAATCTCAAGTAAACTCTTGCCTTGTGGCACATATGCTTGATCGCAAAGCCATTCAAGTGCTGCCGCATCAATATTTTCAAATTCGTAGGTAATGACATCACTTACTTCAGATAGTTTTCCGATTGCTTCTAGGTTATCATAGTCGCCAATTACCTTATGATCTGCCACCTGCCCGCAAGGAGAATCCTCTACAGGATCTAATACAGCAATTCGATACCCCATTGCTTTCGCCGATAGAGCCATCATTCTTCCAAGCTGGCCACCGCCAATAATGCCAATCGTTTGTCCTGGCAAAATAGTTTTATTAGACAAGCTCATCACTACTTTCTATTGCTGCTATTTTTGCTTCATGACGTACGCTCTCAAGCCTTTCTGCCAGTTTAAAGTCATGAACCGCTACAATTTGAGCAGCGAGTATCCCGGCATTCGTTGCTCCTGCTTTGCCGATTGCCACCGTTGCTACTGGTACTCCAGCAGGCATTTGCACGATGGATAAAAGTGAGTCCAGTCCATTCAATGCCTTCGATTGAACAGGAACACCGATCACTGGCAATGTTGTCTTGGCTGCCATCATTCCTGGCAAATGAGCAGCACCGCCTGCTCCCGCAATAATCACCTTAATTCCTCTTACTCTAGCATTCTCTGCAAATTCAAACATCAAATCAGGAGTGCGGTGGGCTGAAACCACCTTTTTTTCATAAGGAACCTCTAACCGGTCAAGGATTTCACAGGTATGCTTCATCGTTTCCCAATCTGATTTACTTCCCATTATTACCGCCACAATCGGATTCATGTTCTCTCCCCTAACTTTACCAATGGCTCTTTTCTTAAACTTTGTTGCAAAATAGCCTTACCTATATAAAAAGCCCAAAACAGATACTTCCTCAATTTCATGAAATGAGAGAAAGCAGTCTGTCCGGGCTGATATCGGCACAGTAAATAACCTGAAGCGAGTTACCGCTTCTGGTATTTCCACTTCCCCTCATAGTCCAATTATTTACGGTAAATTGGGTAGATACTTATGGGCCATATTCCCATTATATACGAGGGTATTTAATTATATATTTTTTTGACACCTTTATATTACAATTTAAGGGGAAAATGGTCAATAAAAACGAACGATTTTATTTTTTAAAAATATATCGTTCGTATTTATTCAGTACTGACTGCCTCAAACACAATCTGCTTTCCAACCGGTTCATAGGTTGTTTCCTTCCCATTAATTACCTCCATGAAGATTGGTTTTTCCGTCCGGCGAACCGGTATATACCCCTGTTTTTTCATCCGTTCTAAACAAGCATCGATACTTTCATTTTCTTGTACTTCAAATAGCATTTTCTTTTTGCTCATGAAAACAATTTCCCTCTTTTCACAGATTTGACCAAAAATCCGCCATGGATAGCCTTTGGTTCATAAGAGATAATAAATGCCTTAGGATCCAACCCTTTTATCTCATCGTATAATTTAAGTTCAAATTTTCTTGGTGTCAGGATTTGCAAGGCCATTCGATCTCCCTCGAGCCCATGAGCCGCCCAATCTGTAACCCCAAACCCCTTTTCTCTCAAAACCTTAGGCAGGTCCTTATCATATTCCTTTGTGATTACATTAACCGCTATATAGCCCAAGGCAAGCTTTTCTTCAATTTTCATCCCGACAATAACACCTATCCCATAGCCAACCGCATAGGCAATCAGATTTTGAATTTCATTAAGATTATTCAATACTAGGCCAAGCCCGAGCACATAAATCACTACTTCTATCATACTCAGAGACGCCGCTAAATATCGCAGTCCCTTTAATGTTAAGATCATCCTTATTGTGAAAAAAGAAACATAGACAATATTGATAACCAAGATAATTGCTACCATCAAAAAACTGTTCTCTAACACATACTCTCCTCCTATTTCCTTCGCATTTCACTGGGTATTTGTAAGTGTAACCTTTTTTAGGAACTTTTTCATCCATGCAAGCCGAAAAAAGGCTAAGTTGGGAGACCAAGCTAGCTTTTTTTATATCAAAGATTTTTTCAAACTTCGTAAATATGTATCAAAACCAATCTTATGTAAATGTTCCTCAAGTTGAATGGGAAATATAATAAAAAAGATTTTAGGTGGTGTTTTAGTGAAAAAAATACTTTTGATTATATTTTTGACATTTACCTTTATTCCCAGTGTTGTCTCAGCTGCACCAAATGATAATCTGAAAGCAGCTTTTGTTAGGAATGATCATTTATGGCTAAAAATTAAGGAAAAAGAAATGAAAATTACAGACTCAGGTTATATTAGATATCCAAAATGGTCATTCGATGGCAGTTGGATAGCCTATTTGAAGTCAGCCAAAGAAGGGGATGCTTTTGACCTTTGGACATACAATGTAAAAAACAATAAACACTATAAAGTACAAGAAAATGTCAGTGATAATTTTCAATGGTCCCCTAATGAAAATAAAATAGGATTTCAAGTGGTTAAAAATTTATTTATTTTACATATGGGGCAACTGGGTCAATTTATTCCAGTTGCAAAAAACATTGAAAACTTTTCTTGGCTTCCAACGGGGAACGGTTTGCTTATTTCAACTAAGAAAAGCCCAAAGCTTAATTCAGATATTATTTTATCAAAAGTTATCTTAAGAAAAAATGAAAAGCCTAAGATTAACCGTTTTTATACAATTAAGGTGAATAAAGATGAAATGCTTGTCTCAACAAGCCCATTTTATTGGTCTAATGATAAGATGTGGATTAGCTTTTTATTAGTCCCCACCGCTTCCTTATCTGCAGATGGAAATACTTTATCTGTCCTGTCTGCAAATGGAAAAGCATTTCATAGAATTGATGAAATGCTAAATGAAGAGGCATGGTTCCAATGGGCACCATTTAAAAGTTTATTAGGATATATTAGTGGTACCGGAAGAGAAGCAACTATTTCTAAGAAATTAAAGACTTTAAATGCCACGACATTAGAAAATAGCATGTATACCCCCACGGGTTTTGTGGATCGTGATTTAACGTGGCAAAACAATCAAACCCTCTACGTTTCACGATCAAAGGAAAGTAGCGAAGGTAGCTTAGATAAAAGACCATTGCCAATCCTATATAAGATTAGTCTTTCCGATAATAGGCAAACTCAAGTTACTGCACCACTTAAAAACTTTGGGGACTTTAAACCTCAAGTTGTTAACAATAATCTATTCTGGATAAGAAACGATCGGAAAAACGCACATGTCCTAGTTTCTCCAACCTATCAAATGGAAGAAAAGATTTGGATTAAGAATATCAACACAGGCGGCTCCTACTATGAAAAATGGAGTTGGGATGAGGTGTTTAGTTTATACACGGGGCGATAATTTATGGTTTGTAGGAAGAGTGCTAGGTGTAATTTCATCTAAAAAATCATATCAGACGTATTGAGGAAAAATCGCAAGAGGCTGCAAGGGAATCACTTGAAGATTTAACTAATAGTATTGAAACATGAATATTCGTTACTGTTTTCTTTAAAAATGCTGCCCCATGGGCACGAATAGCACCTATTCGTTACTGTTTTCTTTAAAAGCGTGGCCTCTCGGGCACGAATCTTCAATAATCAATCCGGTACCTCACTACCTTTTTCTAAAAATTTGACTCTGTTATAGCTGAATGTTGATCTCACTCTGTTTGAAAAATAAACGGAAAAATTCCGTTTAAATTGAGAAATATCCATATTTCCGTTAAAATAAGGGTCATTTTTCCGCCTATATTGTCCAAATCGATGGGGTTTGGCTTATTTAGAGCAGTTAATCGGAATATCTCCGCTTATAGCTGCTTCTAAAGCCTCCACTATATACATTAGCCGGAAATTCTCCGCCTATGAAATCTCATACCTACATGAAAATCAACAATGAATAATAACAGAGCCAAAAATTTAAAAAAACACAACCCTCATCAGGTTGTGTTTTGTTTTGCCTGGCAACGTCCTACTCTCACAGGGACAAAGTCCCAACTACCATCGGCGCAAAGAAGCTTAACTTCCGTGTTCGGTATGGGAACGGGTGTGACCTTCTTGCCATAATTACCAGACTATTTTGTTTGAGGTTCATTCCCTCAAAACTAGATAATGCAGAAGAAGTTGTAAAACAGAGTTCGCTTTAAAAATTGGTTAAGTCCTCGAACGATTAGTATCAGTCAGCTCCACACGTTACCGCGCTTCCACCTCTGACCTATCAACCTGATCATCTTTCAGGGTTCTTA
>NZ_FNHN01000001.1:312957-668457 GCF_900103525.1 Bacillus sp. OK048 | reverse complement strand
CTTCTGGGATCAATATATCATAAAGTGCACTGTATGAACTTAGCACTAATTCTTTTTTAGGAAGCATAGTTTCACCCATTTTCTAAATGTTTTCTTTCTCTAATAATATCATTTTTACTTCAGCAACTAAATCAATGCATACGAAAAAGGAAGAGTTTCCTCCTCCTTTAATCATTACAAGGGTTATATTGAGACTTTTTCAGCAGTCTCGCGACTGGCTGCCTTTTCTAGAAAGATAAGAAAGTATAAGTTTTTGAACTTAGTTTACTGTCCAGCTCCAGCGCCCTAGCGGCTAGTGTCCTTCGCTCTCCGCCCTACGATAAGTCAACATCGAATCGCCTCCGGCTCTTCGTGTTTCCTTTATCTCAGTTGGAGCGCTCCAGGCCATACGCTGCTGACCAGGGCGCTTGCGCTTTTCTACGAAGCTATTAAATATTAATAAGCGCTTTCTTTTACAATCTTATAATTTTTATGGTTAACAACGGTCCGCTGGTCCAATTCTAAATCTCGATAATTATCCATTAACGTTAGGTCGACTATTACAGAGTTTTCATTTACCTTTTCTACAATCCCTTTCAATCCGCCGCGGAATTCAATGATATTTCCTACTTCTGCTTTCTTCAATTAGTCTCTCTCCTTTGCTTGACAAACTATATATATATATTTACATAACAGTTTGCACTAATTTTTACCATTCGTAAAGTGTTTTATTTGACAATTATGTTAATTCTCAAGAAAAGTGAAGAAAAGTTGTAATCGATTACATTTTGGAGGGTTTTTTCAAAAATGGCTTAATGGGTTACACAATTTTGATGCTTATTATAAAATAGTAATAGAGGTGGTGCAGAAAATGAATGAACAGGATATTAATGATGTCTTAGAAAATTTAAAAACAGGAAATCTTTCAGAGTACTATGTTAAAAAAGAAGATTTTATGGAATTTCGGCAAGTTCTTGTCAAAAGGGAGGACTTTAAACATTTTCGCGGAATCGGTCAAAGGGGTGGAGATGTATTATATCAGTACTTAGAGGTGCCTAGAAGTTGAAAATTTGTATTTTTTACGAAAAATCGATTTGTCGATGATAAAATTCGCTTTCAATAAGGGTTATAGGTTGTCTGTATTTATTGAAAATGGTATCCTTGCAATTGTATGTATGTGTTTCTAGTAATAAATTGATACCGGCAATTTACATACTTCTTATTCTATGGGAGAAAATATTACAATTAGTTCATAAGTACTTATCTGACTTTAACGTTTAGATATGTAATTGCCAGTTTCATTTTACATTAATGAGAAGGAGTTTGATTTAACATGGCAGAAAGACAATTTAAAGTAATAGCTGATACAGGGATTCACGCTCGACCAGCAACATTACTTGTACAAACAGCGAGCAAGTTTGACTCAGAAATTCATTTAGAATATAAGGCTAAAAAAGTAAATTTAAAATCCATTATGGGCGTTATGTCTTTAGGCATTGGACAAGGTGCTGATATTTCAATTAGTGCTGAAGGCAGTGACAGTGAAGAAGCTCTAAGAAGTCTAGAAGAATTATTGAAAAAAGAAGGTTTGGCAGAGTAATGACATTTTTACAGGGAATTGCTGCTTCAAATGGTATTGCTATTGCAAAGGCTTATCGGTTAGTAGAACCAAATTTATCATTTGAAAAACAAACCGTGCAAGACGCAGCAGTAGAAGTAAATCGTTTTAAGGCTGCAATTGAGAAATCAAAAACAGAACTTGAGGCAATTCGTGATAAGGCCCAAATAGAGCTTGGTGCAGATAAAGCTGCAATCTTTGAAGCACATTTACTTGTTTTAACTGACCCAGAATTAAATGGACCAATTGAAGATAAGATTCAGTCAGAAAAAGTAAATGCAGAAGCTGCATTAAAAGAAACCGCTGACATGTTTGTTATGATGTTTGAACAAATGGACAATGAGTATATGAAGGAACGTGCAGCTGATATCCGCGATGTAACAAAGCGTATTTTGTCACATTTACTTGGTGTTCAGTTAGTAAATCCAAGCATGATTGCAGAAGAAGTAATCATTGTGGCAGAGGATCTAACACCTTCAGATACAGCTCAATTAAACCGTCAATACGTTTTAGGTTTTACAACGGATATTGGCGGACGTACATCCCATTCTGCGATTATGGCACGTTCTATGGAAATTCCTGCTGTTGTAGGTACAAGGACAGCAACCGAAGAAATCAATAATGGTGACTTAGTGATTGTTGATGGTCTTAAAGGTGAAGTACATATTAACCCGACTCCAGAACTTGTGGAGGAATACCGAAAAATTCATGAACAATATGAGGCACAAAAGACTGAATGGGCAAAGCTAGTTAATGAGAAAACACTATCAGCGGACGACCATCATGTTGAATTAGCAGCTAATATTGGTACTCCTAATGATTTAAAGGGAGTAATTGAAAACGGTGGGGAAGGTGTAGGTCTATACCGAACCGAATTTCTTTATATGGGCAGGGACCAGCTTCCTACTGAAGAAGAGCAGTATGATGCGTATAAAGCTGTTTTAGAAGGGATGAAGGGGAAACCGGTTGTTGTTCGTACATTAGACATCGGCGGCGACAAAGAGCTTCCATATCTTCAATTACCAAAAGAGCTTAATCCATTTCTAGGATTCCGTGCTATTCGTTTATGTTTGGAAGAACAGGATATCTTCCGCACACAGCTTCGAGCGCTTCTTAGAGCAAGCAGTTATGGTAACTTAAAAATTATGTTCCCAATGATTGCGACCTTGGACGAATTCCGTGAAGCAAAGGCAATCTTAGAAGATGAAAAACAAAAGCTCGTAGCTTCTGGGCAAAAGTTGTCAGACAGTATTGAACTGGGAATAATGGTTGAAATCCCTTCAACAGCTATTTTAGCTGACCAATTTGCTAAAGAGGTAGATTTCTTTAGTATTGGAACCAATGATTTAATTCAATATACTATGGCTGCAGATCGGATGAATCAGCGTGTATCCTATCTTTACCAGCCGTATAGTCCATCAATTCTCCGCTTAGTGAAGATGGTAATCGATGCTGCTCATGCAGAGGGAAAATGGGCAGGGATGTGCGGTGAAATGGCTGGAGACGAAACGGCGATTCCGCTTCTTCTTGGTCTTGGATTAGACGAATTTTCGATGAGTGCAACTTCCATCTTAAAAGCACGTTCACAAATTAAGAAGTTGAGCAAAGCTGAAATGGAAAACTTGGCTCAACAAGTCTTAAATATGCAAACAACTGACCAAGTAATTGAAGCTGTTAATGCGGCTACAAAATAAGATTTTTTAAAGAGACAGGGCAAACTGTCTCTTTTTTATAGGCAATTTTAGTATAATACGTATAGATAATCTAAAGGGGGATGTTTGGAATGGATTTGAATCTAAGCGGGAAAACAGCGCTTGTCATCGCTTCTAGCCAAGGCTTAGGCTATGCAATCGCTGAACGGTTAGTAACAGAAGGAACCAATGTAATGATTTCTGGCCGTGATGAGGAAAAACTCAAAGAGAAGGCTAGGGAGTTAGAATCAAGAGGCCTTGGTAAAGTAGCTTTCCAAAAAACAGATATAACCAAAATAGAAGATATTAAACAATTAGTTTCAAAAACAATCGAAGTATTTGGCAGTCTTCAATTACTAATTAATAATGCAGGTGGTCCACCAGCAGGGTCCTTTGAGGAGTTAACAGACGATGATTGGCAGAATTCATTTGAACTAAATTTATTATCATACGTCCGTGTCATTCGTGAAGCATTACCTTTTTTAAAACAGCAAGGAGGAAAAATCCTTAATATTGCATCATCATCGATAAAGGAACCTATACCTGGGTTAATACTTTCTAACACCTTTAGAACAGGGATTGTTGGACTTTCCAAAACTTTAGCTTCGGAATTCGCACCACATAATATCCTCATCAATACAATAGCACCTGGACGTATTGCAACGGACCGTGTTAAGCACTTAGATCAAATTAATGCAGAAAAACAGGGAGTCGATATTGAAAAGGTCGAATTAACCATGAAAGCTGCTATTCCTCTTAAACGATATGGGACGCCAGAGGAATTTGCTAACGTTGCAGCATTCCTTCTTTCAGATGCAAATACCTATATGACAGGAAGTTCGTTTTTAGTTGATGGAGGTATGATTAAAGCTATTTAACTTCGCTATTATAATAATCATCTCAATTTACGTTTACTACTAATTTCAATTGGTTAAGGTAGAAACATAAAGGAGTGTTTAAGATGCGTAGAAATATAAAAATGATTTTTGCCTTAAGCAGTATGCTTATCTTAGGAACCGCACTTACAGGATGTGGGTTTCCTCTGTCAAAAGAACTAATTGTCAACCGTTACGCAGATGCATTGTTGACGAAGAATAACGAAATTCAATTTCGATTTAGGATTAATAATGAAATTTTAGATAGACAAGAATTATATAAAGTAAAAGTAACCATTCACGATGATCAATTAGCTGCGGCAATTGGTAAACGGGAAATCGTCTATGGTGAAGATCAGTTTTTAAATGGAGAATATTTAGAAGGAAAGGGCAAAAGTGAAAAATATATTTTCATGGATCCACTGCCCTTACAAAAAGATATACACATACATGATTTACAACAGATGATTGAAAAAAATAATGCGGTTTCAATTGAAATATACAATAATCAAGAAGTATTTGGCCGTGTTTACTTAACAAATTTTTCGTCAGAGCTTTAAATTTTATAGTTTAATTCGATTTTATCTAGGAGAAACTATAAAGGTGCATAAATTTGGAGATTGAGCACGATAACCGGAAAGTACTTAGTTCCGGTTTTTTTGCGTCAACCATTATATAATTGAGATGTGGAAATAATATTTCGGGGGATTGATTAATTTGTTTACACCAGAAAATACGGTGATTGGATTTATTGGAACTGGCGTTATGGGAAAAAGTATGGCAGGAAATTTATTGGCTGCAGGGTATCAACTAATTTTATATTCAAGGACAAAAGAAAAAGCTGGAGAACTATTAGATAAGGGTGCACAGTGGGTGAAAACGCCAGGAGAAATGGCAAAGAAGGCTACTATTATTATTACCATGGTAGGCTATCCATCTGATGTGGAAGAAATTTATTTAGGAGAGAATGGACTTGTTTCCAATGGTCAGCCGGGAAGCTTTCTCATCGATATGACGACATCAGCTCCATCACTTGCCATGAAAATATCTAAAGCTGCAAAAGAGAAAGGCATTCACGCTATCGATGCCCCTGTCTCTGGTGGTGACATCGGTGCTAAGGAAGCGAAACTGTCTATTATGGTTGGGGGAGAGGCAGAAGACTTTGAAGCCATAAAACCATTACTTAATCTGTTGGGAACAAACATCGTGTATCAAGGAAAAGCTGGTGCAGGACAGCACACAAAAATGTGTAATCAAATTGCGATAGCTTCTAATATGATTGGTGTCTGTGAGGCAATCATTTATGCAGAAAAAGCTGGATTAGACCCAGAATCAGTTTTAAAAAGTATTACCACTGGTGCAGCAGGAAGCTGGTCATTAAGTAATCTCGCCCCAAGAATGCTAAATGGGAATTTTGAACCAGGATTTTACATAAAACATTTTATTAAGGATATGAAAATTGCCATAGATGAAGCAGAGCACATGGAAATGAAAGTTCCAGGTTTATCATTGGCGAAATCACTTTATGAACAACTTGCGGAAATGGGCGAAGAAAATAGTGGAACCCAGGCACTTTATAAATATTGGAAGTCCTGATACGACTCGTATAAATTCCTCCTGGTTTCAAAAACTAGGATAGAAGTAAAATTAGGAGGAATCTTGATGGCTAAACGAAATAAAAAGAATGACCCAGAGCAAAAAAACAAAAAGGGTTTTGACTCTGCAGTCTTAAATGAAGAATTTGCTCATGAGATGGGCTCTGCAGCAACAAACAAAATCCATAAGGATAAAGCAAAAAAAGAAAAAGCTGCAAAAAATAACGGTAAATATAACGGATAGTAATGTAAAGTTAACCCTCACTTTTTAGGAGTGAGGGTTTTTCATGTTGATAAATTTTTCCATTCGGTTTAACCCATTTTCTAACGTTTCAAGTGAACAGGCAAATGATAGTCGAAAAAACCCTTCACCATAATCAGAGAATGCACTTCCAGGTACCACAGCTACCTTTGCTTGATGAACCAGCTCAAGAGCAAAATCAAAACTATTCAAAGGGATAAAATCGGGGATTTTCACAAAGAAATAAAATGCTCCATCAGGTTTGATTACATTTAACCCCATTGCGGTCAGGCGGTTATAAACATAGTCCCGTCTTAGGGAATATTCCTCTTTCATTGGGATTGCATCATCAATACCAGTAGTTAATGCTTCTAAGGCTGCTTTCTGAGCAATCGAATTTACACAGGATACATTATATTGGTGCACCTTTACTATATGCTTTGTAATACTTTCAGGTGCGAAGAGGAAGCCTATTCTCCAACCAGTCATCGAATGAGATTTTGATAATCCATTAATAACAATTGTCTTCTCCTTTAGAAAAGAAGCGATTGAAGTATGAGGCTGATCATAGAGTAACTCGCTATAAATTTCGTCGGCTAGTACAAAAATTTCTCGTTCTTTTAAATATACGGCAATTTCTTTTAACTCGTTAGCTGTAAGGCTTACGCCTGTAGGATTAGATGGGTATGGTAAAACAATACAGCGTGTCTTATCGGAAATATAAGGTTTAATCATTTCTAATGTAAATCGGAACTGATTATTCCGTATATCGACATGAACGGGAACTGCGCCGCACATATGTATTATGGGTTCATAGCCTGGATAAATAGGTGCCGGCAGGATTACTTCAGAACCTTCGGTTAATATGGTCCTGAAGGATATATCAATGGCTTGACTTGCTCCAATTGTTACAATTACTTCTGATTCTGGTTCATAGGAAAGGCCATACTTTTTTTTAACAAAATTGCACGCGGCAATTCGTAATTCACTGATTCCAGCATTGGGTGTATAGGAAGTGAAATTTTCCTCGATTGCTTTAATACCGGCTAGCTTCACATGCTCAGGTGTTGGAAAATCTGGCTGACCAATTGTAAATGAAATAACATCGTCGATATGAGAAACCATATTATAAAATTTTCTTATTCCTGAAACCTCTATATTTTGAACATTAGCATTAATTAAGTGCTCCACCCTTGTTCATCCTTCCATTGCTGTCATGAATAACTTTGATTATAAACAGATTTATTGAAATAATCTACAATAGTGAAGCATGAAAAAACAGCCTGATAGTCATCCAGGCTGTCTCAAAGGAGTAACAAAATAGTGAAAATCAATAACCATAATCCCAATCAACTTCATCTTCATGCCAGAAGACAGGAGAAACGGAAGCAAATGAAACGATTTTATTGTTAAGCTTGCAGCTGCATTGATCATAGCCACATTGCCCTTTGATTTCTTCGAATACTGATTGTTCAACATCTTCAATAAATGTAATCCTTTTTTCCTGAAAAAGAATCGCTGTTCCTTTCATGATTAAGGCACCTCTTTTATTATTTTTTCTTACTATGCTTGTATTGTAAGCTTGAAGGGCAAATAGGTCTACATCTAGTAAAAGAGTTCACAAAATTATCATTAAGCTGTAGCAAAAAAATGAAAAGCCAAACTGAATAGCTATTTTTACGTATATCTCTCACCTAATTTTTTAAAGATAGGCTTTTGATATGGACGGTTTTTTCGTTGGTTAGAAGGTGGTTCTTCGATTTCCATAATCCCGGTATATGTCTGTAATACATTTTTAGCGAAGTTAAGTGAGAGTGAGGATTTTGGATTTCTAACACTTCCATCTAATTTCCCTAAATGAGGAAGCTCCGCAAAATCAGATTTTGTTGGTGGTATATGAAAAGTATAATGGCCACATTCGACGAGGACATCCGATTGCTGTTTACTATTTCGGGGATTTTTTGAAAAATGAAGTCCTAATTTTTTAGCTTTTCCTTCTTCAAGTAATTTTTTTAAAGCTTCATGCTTTAATTTGTATAGAAATTTGGGGTTTGGTGCTGTTTTTGCATGGCGATTAACAATAAAGAGAGCTTGTGAGAGGTTATCGATCGTTAGCTTTTCTTTTGTATAGGGGGTTTTTTTGTCATCAGTCAAAATAGCTACTCCTTTTATGTTAGATATTTGTCTATCTTTATTATTATTAATTGTAAAATAGAAATACAAGAAAGTAAAAACATTATTGTAAAAAATAATTAAAAAATCCTTATCCATTCAATGGTAAGGATTTTAATCTGATTCTAATGAGTTTAAAGTAAAGACGGTTAGTTCGGGTTTTGCCATAAACCTAAAGGGGAGCCTAGTTGTACCAATTCCCCTATTTACATATAATTCCAAATCATTATTATCACCTATGGCATAATAACCCTCTGGGTAATTTTGTGCAAAAGGAGGGACTACAAGTGCGCCAATAAAAGGTATTTTCACCTGACCTCCATGGCTATGACCGCTTAACTGCCAATGAATCTGATAAGTGGAGGCATCATCAGCAACATCCGGAGCGTGTGACAAAAGCAGTTTAAAAGAGCTCTTTGGTACCTGTTTCATTGCTTGTGCCAGATCAGGTTTTCCTAGCATACGATCATCAATGCCTAGTAGTGATATATAACTCCCATCATTTTTTCTTATAAGACGGGATTCGTTTAGAAGTACGGTGAAATTAGATAATTCCATTATATTTCGATAGATTTCTGAACCATACCCACCATGATCATGGTTTCCAAAAATACAATATTTGCCCATAGTTGCATGTAACTGTTGTAAAATAGGAGCGATTTTATTTATCTCCTCATATTTATTAGGTTCATCCATTAAATCTCCAGTGAAAAAAATTAAGTCGGGCTGAAAATGATTAATTTTTTTTACTAATTTTTCTAATTGGTGTAAATTATAATGAAAACCTAAATGTGTATCGCTAAATTGGACAATTTTCACCCCATTAAAGCTAGTGGGAATGGAGGAATGTTTGATATCAAGTTTATTTATTTCAAGTAGTGAAGGTTCAATACGATTGGCATAGAAATACCCGCCTGAACCAAGACCGAGAACAGTTAGAATGGTACCGAATGTACGTTTCAAAAAAGTTCTCCTTTGCATTTTATTGGGCATCATTCATCTACCAACCTATCTCTGATTTTTTGCCTAAAAAAATTAGGGTCATTGGTATTTTCTTTAATAATGGTCATTTTTGCAAGTGATAAGCAATGAATTATTCTACCAAAAAAAGCCTTCAATTTTTCATACTCTAAATTGGACAATAATTTCATAAAAACAGCCCTATTTTTTGGCTGCCTTTATTATCATTTGAAGTTCCATGTTGCCTTTGATGGTTTCAGATTGAAAAAGAACAAGTTATCCAGGTTAAGCGTATTGTATAAAGAGTATGGTATAATGAGGAAAATATTTTTTGCGGAGGGTACTTGAATGGATGCATTGGATATCCTAACGGATCTTGAAAATGTCATTCCTTATTTTCAACCAATTTTTAGTGCCGATCAGCAGCGAGTTATTGCTTATGAAGTTCTAGGCAGGTATCGGTCAGAAGGCAACATCATCAGTTTGGGTAATTTTTTCCTTGATGATCAAATTCCAGAGGAATATAAGTATGAAGTGGATCAATTGTTAGTCCAAAAGGCATTAGAACTTTCATTTGAGCTTGAAGATGATGTTAGTATTTTTCTGAATCGTGATGCCGATTTACTTATGTACCGACATGGTGAGCCTTTTCTACAAGAACTTTTGGCTTTTGAAAAAAGAGGATTGAATTTAAAGAGAATAGTCCTTGAAATTTCTGAAGGGAAATATAAGGGTGATTTTTCTCAATTAGATCACTTATTACAATATTACCGGACATATGGTATTAAAGTGGCAATTGCAAGTATGGATAGTGATACGAATTTCCTTGAACGAATCAGTCAGTTAAATCCTGAAATCATAAAAATTAATCTAGGTGCTTTAAAATCAAATGCAACCTCCGTCAATTATACAGATGTATTATTTTCTCTATCTTTATTAGCAAGGAAAATTGGAGCCACATTACTTTTTGAAAATATAGAAATGAGCTTTCAGCTTCAATTTGCATGGAAAAATGGCGGGAGATATTATCAAGGGTTTTATCTACACCCTCCGGCAGCAGCGTTTATTGATCGAGAATTACAAAAAGATCGTCTTAAGGAAAAATTTCATGACTTTATCGCCTATGAGAAAAGGAAGCTTGTGGCGATTTATACAGCTGCGGAATATTTTCAAACTAAGGTACAGGATATTTTAGGAAAGAATAAGAAGGCAAACTATGAAGAGTTGTTTGTCTCACTTGTAAAAGAAATGGATCAAATTGCATTCCGAATGTATGTATGTGATGAAGATGGATTTCAAAAATCATCGAATATTTTTAAGGGTGAAAGCGGTTGGTACACCCAAAAGGAATATATCCAAAAAAATTGGAGCTGGCGTCCATATTTTTTAGAAAATATTTTCAAAATGAGGGTTGAAGGTAAGGGAATATTATCTGATTTATATAGTGATATTGAGACTGGTGAGACCATTCGAACATTTTCTATTCCGATAAATGGAAATGATTATTTGTTTATTGATATTGCCAATCAGTATTTATTTGAAAATGACCAATTGTTATAACATAGTAAGTATAGAATCGTTCATCAGGTGGAATTTTAATTGTAACTTGATGAAGGAGAAATTGCTCATGAATCTATTTGTTAATGCACTCTCAATCGTTATTGTTGGAATTCTAGCGGTTTCGCTTATCTATACGTTGTCTGTAGGAAGACATCAAAAAGCGGTTGAAGGAGAAATAGATACTGAAATCCCTAAACCAGTACAAAAACATGTATATTTGAGCAATCCGATTTTTCTGTCATATGGTATCTTTTTTGCTTTGGTTCTTTTTATCATCCTCTTTGTAGCAATTACCTTTTTACGATAATGAAAAAAACTTGTCATTTTTTTTATTTTTATTTGGACAAATGACGTATGTTATCTTATTCTTTTAATATTGGCATATTAACAAGTGGATAAGATATTGGAAAAATCCATCAGAATAGAAATATGACAAAAGAGAAACATAAAAGTAGAAAGTTTGCTTGTGTTTGAAAGGAGACGGAGCATATGTCACAGCTTCAAGGTATATTAACACGGTTAAAAAACCTTCAGGACCAGTCTAATGGAGGAGAACCGGCACAACGCTTTTTCGAAGTGAATGGCGAAAGAAAGTGTCAAGTAACATTTCATCCAAAAACAGAAACATTTGAATTAGAAATATATAATGAAAAGGAAAAGCCAAAGCGTTATCAATTTGATAATGTAGACATGATTACAATTGAAATTTTTGATCTAATTCAGTAGGAACCGTATAACGGTTCCTATCTTTTTTAAGTCACAGAGGCAACTGATTTATTTAATACATTTTCATAAAAAAAACCAGTTCTCCGAAAATTATGGTAGAATATACATGTGGTAAAACAAACATTGAGGAGTTTCGGCGATGATTAGTCTTCACAGTGGTGAATTTTTAGAAATAGATATTAGAAAATTATTGATTCCTTCGGAGCGCGTTGCTCATGTGCAAGTTGGTAACAATCTTGAACATGCGCTGTTGGTTTTAACCAAAAGCGGATATACAGCAATACCTGTACTTGATCCCCAATATAAATTACATGGCTTGATTAGTACGCCTATTATCATGGATTCGATACTTGGTATGGAAAGAATTGAATTTGAACAACTTGAAAAAAAAAGAGTGGAAGAAGTTATGAATGTATCCGTTCCACGAGTAAAGATTACAGCTTCAATCCAAACATGCCTTAGACTCTTAGTAAACCATCCTTTTCTTTGTGTTGATACAGAAGATGGTTATTTTGAAGGGATATTACCTAGAAGCACAGTGCTGATGCAATTAAATTTATATGTAAACAAGATGAATAAAAGTGATAAATAGGCTCCCAATAGGGAGCTGTATTATTTTATAATTAGGGGTGTAAAATGGTTGGTGCACTTTTCAAATCAAAAAAAGGGCAGACAAATAGACCGCTCGTCTTAGCTGCAGTAATGCTTGCTATGTTTATGGGAGCGATCGAAGCCACGATTGTTTCAACAGCCATGCCCGCTATTGTTGCCGATTTAGGAGGGTTCACTCTTTACAGCTGGGTTTTTTCCGCTTATCTATTAATGAATGCGATAACAGTCCTGATTTATGGTAAATTATCTGACCTTTTTGGCAGAAAACCCATTCTCTTTTTTGGAATCGTTGTATTTTTAATCGGATCGATTCTTTGTGGTTTTGCTACATCAATGGAATCATTGATTATTTTTCGATTAATCCAGGGGTTCGGTGCAGGAGCTGTTACACCCATTGCGACTACGATTGTTGGCGATATATATCCTGGGGAGGAACGGGCAAAAGTTCAGGGATACCTAGCAAGCGTTTGGGGAATCTCTGCGGTTACTGGACCAGCTGTCGGTGGATTATTAGTACAATACGTAAGCTGGAAATTTGTCTTTTGGTTAAATATCCCCCTTGGAATTCTATCCTTAATAGGGATTGGAATATTTCTACACGAAAAAGTTGAAAAGAAAAAACATGAGATTGATTACATAGGGGCATTTTTATTAACAATTTCTGTTTCATCATTAATGTTGCTGCTAGTTGAAGGTGGTGGACGTTGGTCTTGGGACTCCTGGCAAATCATCAGCCTTTTAATTCTTTTTAGTATAACGATTAGCTTGTTTGTATACCAGGAACGCAGAGCAATAGAACCTGTTATGCCGTTTAATATATGGAAGGAACGGTCGATTTTTGTAGCAAATATTACTTCTTTGACAACGGGAATTATCTTAATAGGAATCTCGAGTTTCCTCCCAACTTTTGTCCAGGGAGTAATGGAACAAACACCGATTGTTGCAGGGTTTACCTTAACAACCATGTCCATTGGCTGGCCCATTGCATCGGTGATTTCTGGAAAAATGATTTTAACACTGGGATATCGTAAGAGCTTACTGATCGGTGGTTTTGCTTTAGTTATCGGCAGTGTAGTATTTGTGACCATGACAGCTTCCTTAGGACCGCTCTGGGCTGCTTTAGGATCGTTTATTATTGGTCTTGGCATGGGAATAACCTCTACCGCTTTTATTGTTTCGATTCAAAGTACAGTAGGCTGGGAGCAAAGAGGAATTGCAACTGCCGCCAATATGTTTATGCGAAATCTCGGAAACACGATTGGTGCAGCGTTACTAGGAGGAATTATTAATAATCGGCTCAGCCATTTTTTAAAGGAAAATGCGGGTAACTCGACAGAAAAGCTAACTGTGGATTCAGCAAACCTTTTATTAAAGGAAAACGAGCGGTCCCATTTATCTGAAGCAGGACGGGAACTGCTTCAAGAGGGGCTAACTCAATCTCTACATTGGGTATATTATGTTGTCCTAATGTTTGCTCTACTTAGTTTAGTTCTAATTTCATTTATACCTAAAAAAGAACAAGGCTCTACATGATAAGTGTAGAGCTATTTTTCTAAAGCAGTCGCTTGCGGATGAAAAGTTTTAATTTTCACTATATAATAGTAAGGCAGAAATTTATTAATGCAAAAAGGTGGATGCTTTTGTCTTCAATTTCTGAATTTCACTTATTAGCTGTTTTAGCTCAAGAAATGAATATGCGTAAAGCATCAGAGCGACTTTTTGTCTCACAGCCCGCACTTTCCCAACGGTTACAAACAATCGAAAAAGAGTGGGGAACAAAATTATTTATTCGCTCGCAAAAAGGATTATCGCTTACCCCTGCTGGTGAGCATGTTATCCATTTTGTCAATGAAGTACTGGTAAAAGAAGAAAAGGTTCGAGAGACGATTTACTCCCTGCAATCTGGTATATCAGGAACGTTAAAAATGGCTGTAGCTTCAATTGTTGGCCAAAATTGGCTGCCTCCGGTTTTAAAAAAGTATAGTGATACCTATCCCCAGGCAAAAATTTCGCTTATTACTGGGTGGAGCAGTGAGATATTGAAAAGCTTATATGATGATCAAGTACATATCGGTATTATTCGAGGAACTCCAGATTGGAAAGGTGTAAAAATTAAACTATTCAGCGATCCCCTCTATTTGGTGGATAGAGACATTACCAGACCTGAACAGTTATTGGAAACGGACCGGCCTTTTATCCAATTTAAAAGCGATTCAAATTATTATCAAGAAATCCAGGATTGGTGGATGCGTCAATTTAAAACCTCACCAAAAAGAACGATTATTGTAGACCAAATTGAGACGTGTAAGCAATTAACCTTTAATGGTCTAGGGTATTCGATTTTACCGGGGATTACGTTAAATAACACTGAAAAGGAAATTTATAAAGTCCCGCTGCTTGATGAAAATGGTGATTCTCTTAAACGCGATACATGGTTATTAGCGTATGAATCTTCCTTTCAATTAAAACAGGTCCAGGCATTTGTAGACCTTGTTAAAGAATATAGCAGCCAAAATAGGTAATAATTTTTTTCTTGTTTACATATCTGTTGTTTGGTAAAGTAATTTTTACTTCAGGTTGGAGGTAGTTAGATGAAAATGATGGATGCAAACGAAATTATTTCTTTTATTCAAAACAGTAAAAAATCAACGCCGGTGAAGGTTTATGTAAAGGGTGATCTAGAAGGGATTGACTTTGGAAGCAATTCTAAAACCTTTATCAATGGAAATACCGGAGTTGTCTTTGGTGAATGGTCTGATATTAATTCAGTCTTGGAGGCTAACCAAGCAAAGATTGAAGATTATGTAATTGAAAATGATCGTCGTAATTCAGCGATTCCATTGTTAAATACAAAAAATATTAATGCTCGTATCGAACCAGGGGTCACGATTCGTGATCAAGTCGAAATTGGTGATAATGCTGTTATCATGATGGGTGCAGTTATTAATGTTGGAGCAGTTATTGGTGAGAAAACGATGATTGACATGGGAGTTGTTCTAGGTGGCAGGGCAACCGTAGGGAAAAACTGTCACATCGGCGCTGGTACTGTATTGGCTGGTGTTATTGAACCACCATCCGCCCAGCCAGTAATAATTGAAGATGATGTGTTAATTGGCGCAAATGCAGTAGTCCTAGAAGGTGTTAGAGTTGGTCAAGGATCAGTGGTGGCTGCTGGTGCAGTGGTCACGAAAGATGTTCTTCCGTACACGGTTGTAGCGGGAATGCCAGCGAAAAAAATTAAGGATATCGATGAAAAGACAAAATCAAAAACAGAAATTATGCAAGAACTTCGCCAACTATAGAACTAAGACACTGCAGAGCGTGGAAATTTTCCACGCTTTCTTTCTAGTATAAGGAGTGATAGGAATGAACCCTTTTGTTAAGATAAGACGCGATCTACATCTGATTCCAGAATTAGGATTTCAAGAATATAAAACCCAAGCTTATTTATTATCGTACATTGAATCTTTATCACAAGAGAGAATATCCATTAGAAAATGGAAAACTGGACTTTTTGTCAAGCTGCACGGTTTAAATCCTAGTAAGACAATTGGCTATCGGGCAGATATTGATGGTCTTCCAATCGTTGAGGAAACTGGATTAGATTTCTCATCAACTCATAATGATCAAATGCATGCTTGTGGCCATGACTTTCATATGAGTATTGCTCTTGGCGTACTATCACATTATGTAGAAAGTCCAATCGAAGATGACATTTTGTTTATTTTTCAACCTGCTGAAGAGGGACCAGGCGGTGCCGAGCCAATGCTGAAATCCGATACCATGCAAGAATGGAAGCCGGATATTATTTTTGCACTACATATCGCACCTGAATACCCTGTAGGGTCAATTGCATTAAAAGAAGGGCTATTATTTGCGAACACCTCAGAACTGTTTATTGATCTGAAAGGCAAAGGGGGCCATGCAGCCTATCCACATCTAACGAATGATATGGTGATTGCTGCCTGTTCGCTTGTAGGTCAGCTGCAAACGATTATCGCTCGTAATATTAATCCGTTAGATAGTGCAGTCATTACCATTGGCAAAATAACGAGCGGGACTGTTCAAAATATTATTGCCGAAAAGGCAAGACTCGAAGGAACCATTCGAACCCTTTCGGATGAGGCAATGGATCATGTTAAACATCGAATCGATGCTGTGGTAAAAGGGATTGAGACAAGCTTTGAATGTGAGGCTGTAATTGATTACGGTGCGATGTACCACCAGGTATACAATAATGAGGAAATTACGAGTGATTTCATTCAATACATAAAGACTCAAACGACTGTTGATGTCATCGAATGCAAGGAGGCGATGACGGGTGAGGATTTTGGATATATGTTGAAGGAGATTCCAGGATTAATGTTTTGGCTAGGAGTGGATTCCCCATATGGATTACACCATGCAAAGTTAACCCCAAAGGAAGAGGCTATTGAAGTTGCGATAAATCTTCTCACTAGTTATATCACTTATTTAGGTAAGCGTTAGTATTAAGTTAATAAAGCGGAGTCTTTTTTATTTTTTGTAACCAAGAGAGTTTTTTAACGTCGGTATTATTATATAGATAAAAAGGGGGGTTGGTTTATGAAAAAAATACTGCGATTATCATTTTTGATCATGTTATTGTTTACCCTTGCTGCCTGCAGTTCAAGCAGTAAAAGTGAAGAGGCAAAGTTAAGTAGTGATAGTAGTGTAGCGATGGATTCAGGACGGGCTGGTATGGTAGAAAAACCGGAAGCTTCATTTGATAATAATGCAAAACAAGATGAAGTTACCCCAACGGATTTAGATGCCCCTAATCAAATGGTCATCTATCAAGCTGACTTACAACTGCGGGTGAAGAAGTTTGAAGAAACTTTACAATCGATAGAAGATCATGTAGGTAAGTATGGAGGCTATATCACAGAGTCCACTATTTCAAAGGATGGGGTAGAACAAGTAAGTGGCAGTATTACTGTTCGGGTTCCTCAAAATAGTTTTCAAGCTTTTTTACGTGATGCCGAGGGGCAGGCTGCAGAGGTTTTACAGCGAAGGATAACGGGTACAGATGTTACGGAAGAATATGTTGACCTTGGCTCGAGACTAAAGTCAAAACGAGTTGTTGAAGAACGGTTAACTACCTTCATGGAGTCAGCAGTAAAGACAGAAGATCTTTTAAAAATTTCAGCTGACCTTGCGGCCGTACAGGAGGAAATTGAAACGATTCTAGGGAGAATGAAGTTTTTAGAAAATCAAACATCACTTTCAACGGTTCATATTTCTCTTTATGAAAATAAAGTGATTGTACCTAATCTTGAAGATGGCGACCTAAATACCTGGGACAAAACAAAAAAACAATTTATGAAAAGCACCAACATGCTCTTAGCAGGCATTTCAGGATTAGTCGTTTTTCTTCTCGGTAATTTACCCATTTTGATCATCCTTATAGTTGCTGGGCTGGCTATTTACTTTTATATAAAGAAAATATCAGCGAGAAATCGGAATGAATAAATTGGTATATTCAAATTAATTGGATATGCTAAAATGAAATTGGTTAATTGATTCTTGCTGGGGGAGTTTTTAGTGAAGAAAAATTTTGCAGTAATTGGATTAGGCCGCTTTGGCGGCAGTATATGTAGAACTCTTTCTGATGAAGGTTTTGAGGTACTGGCAATTGATAAAAACGAAGAAAGGGTAAACTCCTATGCGATGATTGCCTCACATGCTGCTGTTGGCGATACAACTGATGAGGCAGTCCTCAAGAGTCTGGGTATTCGTAATTTTGATCATGTGATTGTCGCGATTGGTGATGATATACAATCGAGTATTTTAACGACGTTAATTTTAAAGGAGCTTGGAGTAACTCATATTACTGTTAAAGCCCAAAATGATTATCATGAAAAAGTGCTCGTGAAAATTGGAGCCGATAAAGTTGTTCACCCGGAAAGAGATATGGGTAGAAGAATCGCTCATAATATGTCTTCGAGCAGCGTATTGGATTATCTGGAGTTATCTGATGAACATAGTATTGTTGAAATTGTGGCAAACAATAAAATAAGCGGTCATACCATTATTGACTTAGACATTCGAAAAAAATATGGTCTAAATATCGTAGCGATTAAAAGAGGTATGGATATCATTGTTTCGCCAAAAGCAAATGAAGATATTCTTATCAACGATGTATTAATCGTTATTGGTACAGACGATGACATCGACCGCTTTGAACGGAAAGTATTGCAATAAAAAAAGGAAGCGCTCCGAATGGGGCGCTTCCGCTTTTCTATACTTCCATAATGATTGGTAAAATCATCGGTCGGCGTTTTGTTTTCTCGTAAAGGAATGGGGCTAATGTATCAGTAATTTCATTTTTAATTTCTGACCACTGGCTTGTTTTTCGTTCCATAACTTTATTGAGGTGCTTCGTAATCAACTTTTGAGCGTCGTTAATTAAATCTCCCGATTCTCTCATATAAACAAATCCTCTGGAAATAAGATCAGGACCTGATGCAATTTTGAATTCTTTCATGTTAATGCTTACCACTACAACGACTAATCCTTCTTCAGAAAGGATTCTTCTGTCACGTAACACGATATTTCCAATATCGCCAATACCACTGCCATCAATATAGACGGATCCAGAAGGAATCTTGCCCGCTACTTGCGCACTGTTTTCTGAAAGAGCCAAGACTTCCCCATTGTCCATAATGAAGCAATTACTTTCTTCTACACCACAATCCACTGCAAGCTTAGAATGCATTCTTTGCATTCTATATTCTCCATGTATAGGCATAAAGAATTTAGGTTTAATTAAACGCAACATCAGTTTTTGTTCTTCTTGCCCACCATGTCCTGATGTGTGGATGTTGCTTAGCTTTCCGTGAATGACTTCGGCACCCGCTCTGAACAACAAGTTAATCGTTCTGTTAACACTAATCGTGTTTCCTGGAATTGGTGATGACGAAAATACGACCGTATCCCCTGGGATAATTTGAATCTGCCTATGAGTACCATTGGCAATTCTAGATAAGGCAGCCATAGATTCTCCTTGGCTTCCGGTACATAGAATCGTGACTTTATCTGCAGGGAGCCGGTTAATTTGATTGGCTTCAATAAAAGTTTCTTTCGGTGCTTTTATATAGCCAAGTTCTTGCCCGATATTTATTGCTGATTCCATACTGCGGCCAAAAACAGCTACTTTTCTTCCATTGGCAACCGCAGCTTCTACAACTTGCTGCAGCCTATATATATTTGATGCAAAGGTTGCGAAAATCAAGCGGCCAGAAACCTTTCGGAAAATATCATCTATACTTTCACCAACTAGACGCTCTGACATTGTAAATTCTGGAATTTCACTATTTGTGCTGTCGGAAAGTAAACATAAAACGCCTTCTTTACCGATTTCCGCCATCTTGGTTAAATTAGCAGGTTCGCCAACTGGAGTGAAGTCAAATTTGAAGTCGCCGGTATGGACGACTTGCCCTGGAGGCGTCTTTACAACAATTCCGTAAGAATCTGGAATGCTGTGAGTGGTTCGGAAAAAAGTAACGGACGTTTTACGGAATTTAATGACATCGTCTTCTTGAATCGGTATAAGCTTTGCAGTTCTTAGAAGACCGTGCTCTTCTAGCTTATTTTTAATTAGTCCTAATGCAAGCTTGCCACCATAGATTGGAATATTAACTTCGCGAAGCAAATAAGGGATACCGCCAATATGGTCCTCATGTCCATGTGTAATGAACAGCCCTTTTATTTTATCTTCATTTTTAACTAGATAGGTATAATCTGGAATTACATAATCAATTCCTAATAGCTCGTCCTCTGGAAATTTAATTCCGGCATCGATCAGAATAATTTCATCCTGAAATTGTACAGCATAAGTGTTTTTTCCTATTTCACCCAAACCACCTAAAGCAAAAACAGCAGTTTGGTCATTTTTTACAAATTTCATATATCAAATCTCCAATACTTTATAATCTTCATTTTGTTTTTCGTATTCTAAAAATGCTCCATTTACCATTTGTACAAATTCAACATTGTAACCTAGTGCCGCAATTTTTTTTCTGACATTTCTTACAGATTCTCCTTCCACATAGAGAGTCTTTGTTTTCTCTCTTACAGGGACTTCTTTACTGTTTTCTTGAAAGTAAACTTTAAATACCATTCTAAATTCGCTCCTTAATCGATCATGACTTTTTCTATTATATTAAATAATTACATTTTTTTCATTTAAATTCACTTTTCACTAAAAAAGTAAGTATACTTCAATCTATAGAAAAAATATGTAAATAAATGCACTGATAATCAATTTACAATAAGGAAGGAGCCCTTCGCAAGTTTGAAGGGCTCGAAAAAGGTGTTGTTAAGCAATTGACTTTTTTCTGAGTAATTCTTTCCACTGTTTCAAGAGCTTCTTTCTTAGCTTCTTTAACATAGTGGATCATCTCCTTACTTACTATTTTAAACGATCCTTGTCCAATGTAAAGCAAGCCATATAGATTATTGAAGATATTTTTTAAATTTTAGCATTTTATACTAATATTATATGGTATCAAGAAGAATTCTTTCATGGATAAATATGGAATAATTATGAAAGTTTAATAAATTGACAATTTGTCTTGTTATTATTAGTGTTTTAAAAGTGGATATACATTTATGTGAATTTTATTACTAATAGCAAAGAGGTGTTAGAATTATATGAAGAAAATTGTTTTTTTTGACATAGATGGAACATTGCTAGACCATGAGAAAAGACTTCCGAGCAGTACAAAAAAAGCGCTCCATTTATTAAAGGAGAATGGAGTGTTCGTAGCGATTGCAACAGGAAGGGCACCTTTTATGTTTACAAGTTTAAGAAAAGAACTAGATATTGATTCATACGTAAGTTTCAATGGTCAGTATGTTGTGTTTGAAAATGAAGTCATCTATAAGAACCCGCTAGACCATAACGAGGTAGAAAGTTTCTTGCAGGCTACAACTGCTAATGGACATCCCTTAATATTTATGAATGAAGTAACGATGAAAGCTACTACAAACCACCACCCCTTTATTGAAACAAGTTTGGGGAGCCTGCTATTCCCACATCCTGATCAAGATAGATCTTTCTATGTTCACAATGAGATCTATCAATCCTTGCTATTTTGTGAGATTGATGAGGAAAAGCAATATTTTAATCATTACCCTAAATTTGATTTTATTAGGTGGCACCCATTTTCAGTGGATATTTTACCTAAAGGTGGATCTAAAGCTGAAGGGATTAAGAAGATGATTGACAGACTTGGTTTTGAGTTAAAAGATGTTTATGCATTTGGTGATGGATTGAATGATTTAGAAATGCTTAAAGCTGTTGGAACAGGTGTTGCAATGGGGAATGGTGTTCCTGAAGCAAAGTCGGTGGCAAACTTAGTTACTTCCGACGTCGCAGAAGATGGGATATGGAATGGATTAAAGGAATTGGGACTTATATGACTAGATAAAAGAGCAAGAGCCGTGGGCTCTTGCTCTTAGTACTATCTTTCTATTGCAATTGCACCCTCAATCTGTTTAAAAGGGTCTGATTTATTGATATGATCATAAAACATAATGCCGTTTAAATGGTCAATTTCATGTTGAAAGCAAATGGCGGGGAGACCTTTTAAACGGATTTTCACTTCTTCACCCTCTAATGAAATGCCTTTTACAGTAATTCTAGCAAACCTTTCTACATATCCTGGAAAATCTTCATCCACTGAAAGACAGCCTTCACCTGAAAGCAGGTAAGCCTTTTCGACAGAATGGCTGACAATCTTAGGATTATATAAGGCGTAGCTGTATAGGTTTCCTTTGTCATCATGTAAATGAACAGCAATCATCCGCTTTGATACATTAATTTGCGGTGCCGCTAAGCCGATTCCAGGTCGTAATCCGTATTGCAATGAAAATTCAGGGTTTTGACTATTTTTAACATATTCGATAAGACTTTTAAGGATTTCTCGTTCTTCTTCCGATGGCGGCATTGAAACTTCTGCTGCTACTTTTCTCAATGTAGGATGGCCGTCTCGAATGATATCATCCATCATTAACATGATCCCATTCACTCCTGTACAAAAACTAAAGATATTGATATTCATTAGTCTATCAGACTATTCCACAAAAGTTAATTGAAAGTATAACCATTTTTAAGTTGTTGGAGATAATATCATATAGGATATTGTCAAAAATAAAAAGTATAGATATAGTAAGAATTGTAATCAGTAAGGGGGTGCCACTTGTCAACTTTTAGATTTACTCGGATTATTTTATTTGTTTTTGCAGGTAGTATCATCCTAGCAGGCTGTATGAACAAGGAACCTGCTGCTGAAAAAATGTATCAAGTGTTAGAAAAAGTTGTGGAAGCAGAAAAAGAGTTTGAGAATCAGCAACAGCCTCTTGTAGCATTAGAAAAGCAAGAACAGGAAATTTATAACCAGATAATGACTCTGGGCATGAAGCAACACAATGAGATTGTTAAGCTTTCCAACGAAGCGCTTTCGATGATTGAAGAAAGACGAGTACTATTACAAAAAGAAATTAACAGCATAAATGCTTCCAAAACAGAATTTAAGAAAGCAGAAGCCATAAAAAATGAAATAAAGGTTCCAGAGCAAAAGAAGAAGGCAGAAGAATTATTAGAAATAATGACAAATCGCTATAAAGTACATAGTCAGCTTTCAAAAAAATACTTAAATGCCCTAGATAGTGATAAAGAATTATATACGATGTTAAAAAATGAGGGTATATCTTACGATAAGCTAGAAGAACAAGTTACTAATCTTAATACTGCTTATCAACAGGTATTCGACAAAAATGAAGAATTTAATGATTTAACTGCACAATATAATGTGAAAAAACTGGAATTTTATAAAGAAGCAGGACTTAAATTACAAACTGAAGAATAAAAATCGGCTGCCATGGTCGATTTTTTATTATTTAGATATATTTAATGTAACAGATTGGAATTGTTAGTGGTACAGAAGTTTGTGTGAATCAAATAATTAATAATATATTCATGATGTAAATTAATCAAACATAGTATTTGACGAGTAGATTTAGATGTTGTACACTCATTATGGAATTATTAATTGTACTATTAGATTATTAAAAAATAATGGTACAGTACAACCAAGTTAATGTTCATTCTATATATAAATGTTAATTTAGGTTTTTGGGTATTCTATTATAAGTGAATTATTTTTACATTATTGTATGAAAGAAAGGAAGATGTAACGAATGGCTTCTAAAACCCAGAACGCTCAGGTCGATGCTAAGAAAGTACTCGAAGTAGTAGAAGATCAATTTACTACGCTTCAAATTTTGAATGAAGAAGGCGAAGTCGTTAATGAAGCAGCAATGCCTAAATTAAGTGACGAGCAGCTGCAGGAATTAATGCGCCGTATGGTTTATACACGAATTTTAGACCAACGTTCCATATCATTAAATCGCCAAGGAAGACTTGGTTTTTATGCACCAACCGCAGGACAGGAAGCATCACAACTAGCATCACAATTTGCTCTTGAAAAAGAAGACTTTATCTTACCTGGCTATCGTGATGTTCCACCAATCGTATGGCATGGTCTTCCACTATCCCAAGCATTTTTATGGTCAAGAGGACATTTGGAAGGCGGACAGATTCCAGAGGGAGTTAATGTAGCTATTCCTCAAATTATTATTGGGGCTCAGTACGTTCAAACAGCAGGTGTTGCATTAGGGTTTAAAAAACGTGGAGTTAAAGCTGTTGCACTTACATATACAGGTGATGGCGGAACATCTCAAGGTGATTTCTATGAAGGAATGAACTTTGCAGGTGCATACAAAGCTCCAGCGATCTTTATTGCTCAGAACAACCGTTTTGCTATTTCAACTCCTGTTGATAAGCAAACTGCTGCGAAAACTCTTGCTCAAAAGGCGGTTGCAGCAGGTATCCCGGGCATTCAAGTAGACGGAATGGATCCTTTAGCTGTTTATGCAGCTACACGCGAGGCACGTGAGCGTGCGATTAATGGTGAAGGACCTACATTTATTGAAACGTTAACATACCGATATGGTCCACATACAATGGCTGGTGATGATCCAACACGTTATCGTACTGCTGAATTAGATAATGAATGGGAAAAGAAAGACCCGCTAGTTCGTTTCCGTAAATTCCTTGAAAAGAAAGGACTATGGAACGAAGAAAGAGAAAACGAAGTAATTGAACAAGCAAAAGAGGAAATTAAAGACGCGCTTAAAAAGGCAGATGCAGCTCCTAAGCAAAAGGTAACCGACTTAATAAATATTACGTATACGGACTTACCTCAAAACTTAAAAGAGCAATATGAAATTTATTCAGCAAAGGAGTCGAAGTAAGTCATGGCTCAAATGACAATGATTCAAGCAATTACAGACGCAATGCGTGTAGAATTAAAAAATGATCCGAATGTATTAGTTTTCGGTGAAGATGTAGGCGTTAACGGCGGTGTTTTCCGTGCAACGGAAGGTTTGCAAAATGAGTTTGGTGAAGATCGTGTATTCGATACACCACTTGCTGAATCAGGAATTGGCGGTTTAGCGGTTGGTCTGAGTTTACAAGGCTTCCGTCCTGTACCAGAAATCCAATTTTTTGGGTTCGTTTATGAAGTAATGGATTCTATTTCCGGTCAAGCTGCTCGTCTACGTTATCGTACTGGCGGAAAATTTAATGCCCCTATTACGTTCCGTTCTCCTTTTGGCGGAGGCGTACATACACCAGATATGCACGCGGACAGCTTAGAAGGCTTAATGGCACAACAGCCTGGATTAAAGGTGGTTATTCCATCAACACCATACGATGCGAAAGGTCTTCTTATCTCATCTATTCGTGATAATGATCCAGTTATTTTCCTTGAGCATATGAAATTATACCGTTCATTCCGTCAAGAAGTTCCTGAAGGAGAATATACCATTCCACTAGGAAAAGCAGATGTAAAGCGTGAAGGTACAGATCTTTCTATTATTACTTATGGTGCGATGGTACATGAGTCTCTAAAGGCTGCAGAAGAACTAGAAAAGGAAGGTTTCTCTGCAGAAGTAATCGATTTGCGTACAGTTAGCCCGATCGATATTGAAACGATTATTGCTTCTGTTGAAAAAACAGGCCGTGCAATTGTGGTTCAAGAAGCACAAAAGCAAGCTGGTGTGGCAGCAAATGTAGTAGCTGAAATTAACGATCGTGCGATTTTAAGCCTAGAAGCACCTGTATTGCGTGTAGCAGCACCTGATACTATTTACCCATTCCCACAAGCAGAAGCTGTTTGGCTACCAAACTATAAAGACGTAATCGAAACAGCGAAAAAAGTATTAACATTCTAAATATAAGCTGGGGAATAGTAAATCTGTTTCCCACTTATTTCTTTATAAATGATCGGTAGAAATATTTGCAAAAATAGGAGGATGGATCCCAGTGAGCGCAACAGCAACCACATTCCAATTTAAAATGCCTGACATTGGTGAAGGTATTCATGAAGGCGAGATTGTTAAATGGTTCATAAAGCCAGGTGATAAAGTCCAAGAAGATGATATCCTTTGCGAAATTCAAAATGATAAAGCAGTTGTTGAAATTCCTTCTCCTGTAGAAGGAACTGTTCTTGAGGTTAAAGTAGCTGAGGGCACAGTAGCAACAGTTGGGCAAGTTTTAATAACATTTGATGCCCCAGGATACGAAAACCTACAATTTAAAGGTGACGAACACCCTGAAGAAGCACCTAAGCAAGAAGCAGCACCAGTAGCACCGGCTGCAGTGCAAGATGCGCCTGTAACACCACCGCCAGCACCACCTGCATATGGTATCGGTGTAACACAACCACAGGGACAAGTGGAAATAGACCCTAATCGCAAAATTATTGCAATGCCATCTGTTCGTAAATATGCGCGTGATAAAGGTGTTGAAATTACCAAAGTTCTTGGCTCTGGTAAAAATGGACGAATCGTTAAAAGTGATATTGATGCATTCTTAAGCGGTGGCGCGGCTGTAGCTGCAGCACCACAGGCTGAAGCGGCTCAAGCTGCTGAAACTGTACAAGCTGTAGAGGCACCAAAATCAGCTGCTGCTCCAATCCCACAAGGTGAATATCCTGAAACTCGTGAGAAAATGAGCGGTATTAGAAAAGCAATTGCTAAAGCAATGGTGAATTCTAAACACACAGCACCACACGTAACGCTTATGGATGAAGTGGATGTATCCAAACTCGTTACACATCGCAAAAAGTTCAAGGAAGTTGCTGCAGGAAAGGGTATTAAACTTACTTTCTTACCATACATCGTAAAAGCATTAACAAGCGCTTTACGTGAATTCCCTGCACTTAATACATCACTTGATGATGCAACTAGTGAAATTATTCATAAGCATTACTACAATATTGGAATCGCAGCCGATACAGAAAAAGGTTTATTAGTTCCAGTTGTTAAAGATGCAGATCGTAAATCAGTTTTCACAATTTCTAATGAAATTAATGAATTAGCCGGAAAAGCACGTGACGGAAAGCTTGCTCCTAACGAAATGAAGGGTGCGTCATGTACGATTTCAAATATTGGTTCTGCAGGTGGACAATGGTTTACACCGGTTATTAACCACCCTGAAGTAGCTATTCTTGGAGTAGGAAGAATTGCAGAAAAACCAATTGTTCGCGATGGTGAAATTGTAGCTGCTCCAGTATTAGCACTTTCATTAAGCTTTGACCACCGAATGATTGATGGTGCTACAGCTCAAAATGCATTAAATCATATTAAACGATTATTGAACGATCCAGAACTATTGTTAATGGAGGCGTAATAAATGGTAGTAGGAGATTTTCCAATTGATACCGATACTATAGTCATTGGTGCGGGTCCTGGCGGTTACGTGGCTGCTATTCGTGCAGCACAGTTAGGTCAAAAAGTTACGATTGTTGAAAAAGAATACATTGGCGGAGTTTGTTTAAACGTGGGTTGTATTCCCTCAAAAGCAGTCATTGCTGCTGGACACCGTTACGAAGTAGCGAAACACTCTGATTCATTCGGAATTAAAGCTGAAAATGTAACAGTTGATTTTTCAAAGGTTCAAGAATTTAAAGCTGGTATCGTGAAAAAGTTAACTGGTGGTGTCGAAGGATTATTAAAAGGAAATAAAGTTGAGATCGTCCGTGGAGAAGCATACTTTGTTGATGGTAATTCATTACGTGTGATTGGCGAAAATTCTGCCCAAACATACAACTTTAAAAATGCAATTATCGCAACAGGTTCTCGTCCAATTGAGCTGCCAACTTTTAAATACTCAAAACGAGTACTTAATTCAACAGGTGCATTGAACTTACAAGAAGTTCCAGAAAAAGTGGTTGTCATTGGCGGCGGTGTTATTGGAATAGAGCTTGGTGGTGCCTATGCTAACTTTGGTACTCAAGTAACTATCTTAGAAGGTGCCGATGAGATTTTAGGTCTTGGCGTCTTTGAAAAGCAAATGGCTGCCCTTGTGAAGAAGACGATGAAGAAAAAAGGCGCAGAATTCTATACAAAAGCAATGGCTAAAGGTGTAGAAGAAACTGAAAATGGTGTTGTTGTAACGTTCGAAACAAAAGGTGAAGAAAAGAAAATCGAAGCAGACTATGTGTTTGTAATGGTTGGACGCCGTCCAAATACGGACGAAATGGGCCTTGAGCAAATTGGTGTGAAGGTTACAGACCGTGGATTGATAGAAATTGACAATCAATGCAGAACAAATGTCTCGAATATTTATGCAATCGGTGATGTTGTTGCAGGTCCTCAATTAGCTCATAAAGCATCTTACGAAGCTAAAATTGCGGCAGAGGCAATTGCAGGTCATAATGCTGTCATTGATTACCTAGGTATTCCTGCAGTTGTATTCTCAGACCCAGAACTTGCCAGTGTAGGTTATACTGAAGCGCAGGCAAAAGCAGAAGGAATCGACGTTATTGGTTCAAAATTCCCATTTGCAGCAAATGGACGTGCATTATCACTTGATAGTTCAGATGGCTTTGTTAAACTTGTTTCACGTAAAGAAGATGGAGTCTTGATCGGCGCACAAATTGCCGGTGCAAGTGCATCAGATATGATTGCTGAGCTAGGATTAGCGATTGAAACAGGAATGACAGTCGAAGATTTAGCATTAACGATACATGCCCACCCAACATTAGGAGAAATCACAATGGAAGCTGCTGAGGTAGCAATGGGCACTCCAATTCATGTTTTAAAATAGTAATAATTAAAAAAGTCCTTTCCGCAGCATAATGGAAAGGACTTTCTTATTTTATCGAATTATTAAACATAACTTCTGAGCATATATTTAAAACACTACATTCTTTACTTTTAAGAATAGATGTTGAGTGGTGATATAAATGCGAATTTATGTGGTAATTACACTGCAATTAATTATATGGAGTGCTTTTACTCTTATTGAGTGGATGTCGAAGCATGATCAACTACTATACAAGGTTATCATGTTCTTTGTGTTTTTTTATTTAGCCTTTGTCCTTTGTAACAAAGCTACACAATCAGCCGCCAAAACACTTTTTATTACATCTTTAAGCCTAACGATATATACTTCCATACATTATACACTATCGCTTTTAACGCATTAAAAAAACTCCCAGAATGGGAGTTAGACTTTTATTACTTCCTCGGATAATAGTACATGATTCGCTCATTAAAAAGGTGCAGCTCTCCTTGAAATTTTTTTGCAAGGAATTTGCAGAATTCATTGGCTTTGCCCTTATCCCCGAACGTGGATTGTTCTGGAAGAGTAACTTGTATGTATGATTGAATTCGATCAGTACCATCTTCATTACGAATGCTTTCCTGGTCAACACCAATTAAGATTGCGTAATAGCGTTCATTAGTAGAATGTAAATAAAACCATTTTCCTTTTCCATCATCCTTTTCTTTAATCACGTAAGGAAACGCAGAGTCTCCATATTGCCAATCTACTTGATTCCCAGTTTTTTCAGTAATATCTTTATAATAATATAAGAGATCCTTTACTTCGTCTACCGTAATTGATTGCTTCGCAGATGAAGGCACTAGTTTAATGAATGCGTTTTCAGCCAACATCATCCCTCCTATACTCCCATTTGTTATCTCTTATATTCTAGCATTGTAAAAACGATGTTGCCAACATTTAGTCACACAAATGTCATTTGTTAATTCTTAAAAAGTAAATTATAATAATATTCTAAATACTCTTTCAAAAAGGAGGACTCTTATGGAATTATTTGAAAAGCTATATGATGAGCACGAAAATGTAAAAGTAAGGTTTATTGGATTTACTACCGAACATACCCGTTATGATTTTGGTATTATTTATACGAGTATGTTTTTTGGTAAACCTCTAGTTGTCTGCATGCAAACAGGCCGTTCTACTCTCCTCGACCCCAAAGAAATTGAAGATATTGAATACCTTCAAAATGTATTCCGGATTTCAGATAAACAACAAGCTGCCGATTTGGCTGAATTCTTCAGTGAAACCCTCCCGCAAATCCCATTTGTTACCCAATATGAATAATTGGACAAAAGGACCTATTAGTAGGTCCTTTTGTCTGAAAAATATTTTAATGTGACATACAATTTGGGCTTGAAAAATGTAATGTGTTATATTATTATTATCTTAAGGACATTAATGCGTTTTCAATGCAATGTACATTTCATAATGAAAAGGGGATTGAAAAGATGGGTACAATCGTATGCCAAGCTTGTGATTCAACAATTGATCATTTCGAAGACGAAAAAGTAACAGTTCTCTATTCAAGATGTAATTGTTGCGATGACCACCATTCTGAAGAAGAACTATAAAATAATTAATTGAAATAGAAACAGGATTCCTCAAAAGGAATCCTGTATTTTTATTTTATCGCCTTGTATTCCTTAATAACCCGAATCTTTTTAATTTCATCATCTTCAGGTCCTTGAACAGGTAACCCGGCTTCAAGATTTTCCTTAACATAATGAAGGTTTTCTTTTGTGATGATTTCTCCAGGAATAAAAATCGGTATCCCTGGTGGATAAACCATAATAAACTCGGCAATAATTCTTCCTTCGGATTGCTCAAAAGGAATTACTTCTGTTTCAGCATAAAATGCATCTCTAGGTGTTAAGGCTAGAATAGGGATTTCGGGTAGCAGAACTTGGATAGGTTCAATTTTCTCTTTCCGATGTTCTCGTTCTTCAGCAAGCTCCTTTAATGCATGAACTAAAATATCTCCTTCGATATCTGTATCGCCAATCGTTATGATGCAAAGTATGTTGTATAAATCAGACATTTCTACTTCAATATTATGTCTTTCTCTTAACCACTTCTCAACCTCATACCCAGTTAATCCTAATTCTTTTACAGAGATAATTAATTTTGTTGGATCATAATCAAAGGTTGCTTTCGATCCAAGTATTTCTTTACCGACACAATGCAAATGATCAATTTCATTAATACGATTTCGAACCGATTGTGCCAGATCGATTGTTTTATCAATTAACTCTTTTCCTTTAGTAGCTAATTGTTTTCTAGCAACATCAAGGGATGCAAGTAATAAATAGGATGTTGAAGTGGTTGTCAGCATACTAAGGATGGCTTGAACATGCTTTGCGGATACAAGACCCTCTTTTACATTTAAGATGGAGCTCTGGGTCATAGAGCCGCCAAGTTTATGGACGCTAGTTGCCGCCATATCTGCGCCAGCCTGCATGGCTGATAAAGGTAGTTCATCATGGAAATGAATATGAACCCCATGCGCTTCATCCACTAGGACAGGTATGTTATGGGAATGAGCAATTTCTACAATCCTTTTTAAATCTGCAGATATCCCAAAATAAGTTGGGTTAATCACTAGAATGGCTTTCGCATCCGGATGCTGTTTAAGAGCATTTTCGACGGAATCAGTTGTGATGCCATGGGATATCCCTAAATCTTCATCGATTTCTGGATGAATAAACACGGGTATTGCCCCAGAGAATACAATTGCTGACATGATAGATTTATGGACATTTCTAGGGACAATAATTTTATCCTCTGGTCCACATACAGCCATAATCATTGCGATAATTGCACCGCTAGTTCCTTGTACTGAAAAGAAGGTTCTATCTGCCCCGAAAGCTTCTGCAGCTAGATCTTGTGCTTGTTTAATGATTCCCTTTGGCTGGTGTAGATCATCGAGTGGACCTATATTGATTAAGTCAATTGATAAGGCGTTATCCCCAATGAAATTTCGAAAATCAGGATCGATTCCAACCCCTTTTTTATGACCAGGAATATGAAATTGGACAGGATTTTTTTTTGCATGTTCTAATAAACCGCTAAATAACGGTGTTTGATTTTGAGACAATTTATTCCCACACCTCTTTATATAAAAATGCTTTTATTGTATAAATCACAAAACAAAAGAATTATAGCACTAATACCACTGCTTGCATAGAATTTTTTGGCGATGGGAAACTACTTTTTCTAGTCGTCAGGTTAGTTTCTCAATAAAACAGGAAAATTAACCTTTAGGAGCGAAATATGAGGGTATCAAGAATTAGGAGGGGTTTGGTTGAACTGGCAAACAAGGGTAACGAACATTCTTAATATCCAGTATCCAATTATCCAAGGAGGGTTAGCGTATTTAGCCTATTCAGATCTCGCCGCAGCTGTTTCCAATGCTGGTGGACTTGGACAAATTACTGCGATGTCTCTTGAAAATCCAATACAGCTTCGCGAGGAAATAAGAAAAGTTAAGCAATTGACGAATAAACCATTTGGTGTTAATTACGCAATCGGGCAGCATAATAGGCCTTTTGAAGAAATGCTTCAAGTTGCAATTGATGAGGACGTTCCAGTTGTATCCATGACAGGAGGAAATCCTGCACCTATCTTTGAACAGTTAGAAGGTACTTCCATAAAAAAATTAGTTCTTGTCGCCGCGAGAAGGCAGGCTGAAAAAGCGGAAGAACTTGGTGCTGATGCCGTCATGGTAGTGGGACAGGAAGGAGGCGGACATCTTGGCAGGGATGATATTGGGACGATTGTATTGATCCCGCAGGTAGTTGATGCTGTATCAATTCCTGTGATAGCTTCCGGAGGGATTGGCGATGGCCGCGGACTTATGGCCGCACTTAGCTTGGGTGCAGAGGGAATTGAAATGGGGACAAGATTTATTGCTACCAAGGAGTGCGTCCATGCAAATGAACTTTATAAAAAACGGCTTATAGAAGGGTCAGAGTCCAGCACGGTAGTTATTAAAAGGTCATTAGGAGCACCAGCACGGGCTATGTCTAATACATGGACAAACCGTATATTAGACATTGAGAAAAATCATGCTACTTACGAACAATTGAAGAACTATATTAGCGGACAGGCTAACAAACGATATATATATGAAGGGGTGGAAGATGAGGGGTTTGCATGGGCCGGTCAGGTGATGGGACTAATAAAAGATATCCCAACTGTTGCACAATTATTTAGTCAAATGATTAGTGACGCAGAAAAAATTCGTGAAAAATGGGCAAAATAACGGTATTATACATATATGAAAATAAAATTAGCAGGTGAGGATTTGGAATATCAATACCCGATAGATTACCATTGGACAACGGATGAAATAGTGGATGTTATAAAATTCTATGAGGCAATTGAAAAAGCTTATGAAAAAGGAATCAATCGTGATGAATTAATGGCTATTTACCGCCGGTTTAAGGAAATCGTTCCGAGTAAAGCGGAAGAAAAAACATTGTGTAGTGAATTTGAAAACATTAGCGGTTATTCTTCTTATAGGGCGATAAAAAAAGCAAAAGATGCATCCGCAGGTGATAGGATCACTATGAAATAAAATAAAAAACTCCACCTTGGAGTTTTTTATTTTATATTTTGTGCAATTTTATATAAAGGTGCTACTTTTTCAAACACATTATCTACAATCTTTAGAAATTCATCTGCATCCATGTTTGTTGCTGTTTCTCGGCTAATTTCATAGCCGCACAATAATTCAGCCTTTTTTACTTCTCTTAGCCTTTCAAACATGCTTCGTAAATCTTCTTTTGAAAGCTTCCCATGCTGGTACGATTCTGTTTTCATATGGTCTAAAGACCAAACAAAATCTTTCGGGATTTCTTTATAGATTTTGTTTATCTTTTTTGTTAATCTTGCAGCAATTTCCGGTTTCTGCGGTGCCTCATATATGACTGCAAACCAAATGAAAACATGAGTATTCCACAGTCCAATTTGAAAATGGGGAAGCATTTTATAACCGCGGGGGTTATTTGCAAAGGCTACCCAAGTATCCTTTGGAGGATTGATTGTCCTTCTTGCATGTTTAGCGACATGAGCAAACATTTCATCACCGGTTACTGATGCTAATGTTGGTGCAAAGTGATGCCCTAGAACTGTTAATTTCGGACGAATTCTCTCAATTAGTGCTTCCATCCTTGCCTCTAAACCATCGATTTGAAAAACTTCGAAGTCTTCATTTTTAAATCCAGTAAAATCCATTTTACTTCCTCCACGTGTTGACATTTGTCATATATTGTAGCATATCAGCAAAAATTCATGAACCATCATGCTTATATAGGTTAATGCACAAATTAGTTGCAACCTTGCATGGTGACTCATATTATATTACTAAAAATAGTCAGAAAAATTAAATAATAATTTGAAGGGAGAAAGCTATTATGAAACAACTAATGAATACTTCTCTAAAAAAAGTAGGCGAGAAAGAAAGAACTGCCTATTTACGTTTAGAAATGGATTATGAACTTTCCACTTTATTTGAAGCTCTAGAAGAGAAAAATGAGAAAAAAATGAAGGAATGTAAACAAAAGTTAGAAAAAATCCGCCAAGAGTTAGTAAAATTAAAAGCTCTTTGATAAATTGTTTTCAAAGGGGATATTATTTAGAATGAAAAGAAAGAATTTCATATGGAATTATTAGAACGAACTCTGTGATGGAAGTAGAGAGTTCGTTTATTGTTGTGCGTTAGTAACGATAATTTTATTGAAAATCAGCTATTGGGCAGGCTAAGGAGTTGAAGGCGCAGCTTAATTTGTTTAAGCTAAAGATATACAAAATAGCTTTACATACATTAATTTTTAAGAAATTGGAGGGAATTTATGGACTGGGAATATATTGATCTTCATGCTAAGCAATGGATTATGGAAGCTGGGGATAAAATTCGGGATTCATTTGATAAAACCTTAAATATTCAAACAAAATCCGATCCTAACGATTTGGTTACAAATATGGATAAAGAAATTGAACAATTTTTTATCAATAAAATTAAGGGGAATTTTCCGAATCATCGAGTTTTTGGTGAAGAAGGGTTTGGTGACGAAATAAAAAATCTTGATGGGGTCGTTTGGATCATTGACCCGATAGATGGAACGATGAATTTTATTCATCAACAGCGGAATTTTGCGATATCCCTTGCCGTTTTTGAAAATGGTATAGGGAAAATTGGACTTATTTATGATGTAGCTCATGGTGAACTATATCATGCTATTAATGGCAAAGGTGCTTTTATGAATGGCACTCCGCTGCCTACTTTAAGTAAAAAGACTGTGAAAGAATCGATCATCGCATTAAATGCTACTTGGGTGATGGAGAATCATCGTATCGACCATAAGCTTATTATTCCCTTAGTAAAAGATGCCAGAGGGACTAGATCCTATGGTACGGCTGCACTTGAAATGGTATTTGTGGCAACTGGAAGAGTGGATGCCTATATATCAATGAGGCTGTCACCTTGGGATATTGCTGCTGGTGCTGTTATTATTGGAGAACTTGGTGGAGTTGTTACTAATTTAAAAGGGGGAAAATTAGACTTTCTAACAAAGGATTCACTACTCGCAGCAAAACCAGGATTGCACCAAACGATCATAAATGACTATCTCAAAGAAGGGAAATGGTAAAAAGAAGCTAAAATAGGCTTCTTTTACCATTTTCCATTTACCCGCAATTTAGCTTTTGTTTTAAATCCAAATCCCATAACAAGAATGACCGCTACTATACTAACGATCACCCCTAAAATACTTTCTTCTCCAATTGCAACACCTATGCCCATAATACTTATTGTTGCGAGTACTGCATAAACGACAAAAATCCATTTAATTCGCTTCATTTTTCCTTTTCCCCTTTGTTAAATAGATCAAGTAATTGTAATCGAATATAATTTATAGTTTTATTCTACATAAAATGCGTTTAGTTTTCCACCATTAATGTGGTATAATACTTGAGCCATATATGGGAAACTATAAATAGCTTAATTTTTGAAATAGAGGCAGGAGTGAAACACTTGAAAAAAAGAGAAGATATTCGCAATATAGCAATCATCGCACACGTTGACCACGGGAAAACGACTATGGTTGACCAATTATTAAAGCAGGCAGGAACATTTCGTTCGAACGAGCATGTAGAAGAACGTGCGATGGACTCAAATGACATCGAGAGAGAACGTGGTATTACAATTCTTGCTAAGAACACCGCAATTCAATATAAAGATACAAGAATCAATATTTTGGATACTCCTGGTCATGCTGATTTTGGCGGCGAGGTTGAACGTATCATGAAAATGGTTGATGGTGTTTTGTTGATTGTAGATGCTTATGAAGGAACAATGCCACAAACCCGTTTTGTTTTGAAAAAGGCATTAGAGCAAAATTTAACTCCAATAGTAGTTGTTAATAAAATTGACCGTGACTTTGCTCGTCCATTAGAAGTAGTAGATGAAGTAATTGATTTATTTATTGAGCTTGATGCAAATGAAGAACAGCTTGAATTCCCAGTTATTTATGCTTCTGGTATTAATGGAACTGCCAGCACGGATCCTGAAAAACAGGATGAAAACATGCAATGTTTATATGATGCCATTGTTGAGCACATCCCATCACCAATTGACAATCGTGATGAGCCTCTGCAATTCCAAGTTGCTCTTCTTGATTATAATGATTATGTTGGAAGAATTGGGATCGGGCGCGTTTTCCGTGGCACCATGCATGTCGGCCAGCAGGTTGCCTTAATGAAAATCGATGGTTCAGTAAAACAATTTCGCGTAACAAAAATATTCGGTTTCTTTGGTTTAAAACGTCAAGAAATTCAAGAGGCAGTAGCAGGCGATTTGATTGCTGTTTCTGGGATGGAAGATATTAATGTCGGTGAAACAGTTTGTCCAGTTGAACACCAAGATGCATTGCCAATTCTAAGAATTGATGAACCAACGTTACAAATGACCTTTGTTGTAAACAACAGCCCATTTGCTGGTAGAGAAGGGAAGTACCTAACTTCTAGAAAGGTTGAAGAAAGACTACTTGCTCAACTTCAAACAGATGTAAGCTTACGTGTTGAAAATACAGATTCACCAGATGCATGGATTGTATCAGGCCGTGGAGAGCTTCATTTATCCATTCTGATTGAAAACATGCGTCGTGAAGGCTATGAACTTCAAGTTTCTAAGCCTGAAGTAATTGTAAAAGAAATTGATGGTGTTCGTTGTGAGCCAATTGAAAGAGTTCAAATTGATGTACCTGAAGAGCATACAGGTTCTATAATGGAATCAATTGGTGCACGCAAAGGCGAAATGATTGATATGATTAACAATGGCTCTGGTCAAGTACGATTAATCTTTAATGTCCCAGCACGTGGACTAATAGGCTACACCACAGAATTCTTAACCATGACTCGTGGTTATGGAATTATTAATCACACATTTGACAGCTACCAGCCAATGCTTCAAGGTCAAGTGGGCGGAAGACGTCAAGGTGTGCTAGTATCAATGGAATCAGGAAAAGCTTCTACTTATGGTATTATGAATGTTGAGGACCGTGGAACAATTTTCGTTGAACCTGGTACTGAAATATACGAAGGTATGATTGTTGGCGAACACACGCGCGAAAATGATATAACCGTTAATATCACAAAAGTAAAGCAGGCTACAAACGTTCGTTCAGCAAACAAGGACCAAACTTCTGTTATTAAAAAACCAAGAATCATGACATTAGAGGAGTCTTTGGAGTATCTTAACGAAGATGAATACTGTGAAGTAACACCGGAATCCATTCGTATGCGTAAAAAAATCCTAGATAAAAATGAACGTGAAAGAATGGCTAAAAAGAAAAAAACAGCAGAATTAAGCTAATATCTGTTCGGGGGAGGTTTTCGTGTGAATGTAGCAGATCGGCTATCATTTTTTCCAGCTCTCTATAACGTAACCGAAAATCCAAAAATGGGAATGTGGCTGCTTTATCTTACCATTGTAGCCCTGTCCATTTTGGTTTATAAACTTGGCTTTGCCCAAAAGCTGCCTCTTGGTAAATCCATTTTGATCTATATCTTTTTGGCAGCAGGATGCACGATTCTAACTGCACTAGGAATCTTTTTACCAATAACAGAGGGTCTTGTTGTTGCAGCCTTAATATTAATCATCTACAAAATTCGCCTTCATAATTCCAAAAAGCAGCAAGCTCAAAGCGAAGTAATGGGGGACTAGAAACATGAGATCGGTACAGGATGCACTCTATAATTGGCTCTCGATAAAGGTTGTCTGTGATGCTCGTCCAGAAGATACGGCAGCAAGAGAAACGTTAGACCTTTTTAATGGGATTATTAAGGATGAACATCATCTAACAAATATTGATGTGACAACTGATGAAATGATGTATTATGTTTCCTTTACCCATGAAGGAGAAGCGAAGAAAACCCGGTTTCCTCGTGAACTCATCGAGGTAATGCTCAACCAAATAAACCAAGAGCCAGATAAATATTGCAACTTTCCAATTGAAGATTAAAAAAATGCCAATTCCATTGCGGAATTGGCATTTTTTACCATTCATCCTTCTCGGACTTTGTACTGTAAAATCTAAAGTTACCTGTTTCAATTCTCGCTTTCGTCTTTTCGGAAATTCTACTACTACAGTCATCGCACATATATGTATGGATTGGACGATTTCGAAGCCGTTTTGCCTCGAAGGATTCATCTTCTATCGATTCAATTTTGTCGCAGATAACACATTTTACTCTCATCATACACCTCAAGTTCATTCTATCTTACTTTGTTATATAGTATATCATGCAAGTAAGCTAACAGGAAAATCAATTGTGATTAAGTTGCTGAAAAAAACAGATAATAGTACTATGAGATTATCTGTTTTTTACATTAGGCTGTGTTAAAGGTTATTGTTGATTTTATAGCCTGTTGATTTGCGCGGAAGGCACGAGACTCCTGCGGGACTAGCAGGTCAGGGTGAGACCCCGCAGGCGCGCAGCGGCGAGGAGGCTCACCGACCGCCCGCGGAAAGCGAAGTGCCTGGAGCGCAAATCAACAGTCTTGTTAACACAGCCTTAAATTAAAGAGTATGGAACTGAATGAAGGGGATGTAAAGATGGTGAATCAAGTGGAACCAAAACTCATTAAGCCATTATTTGATGAGTTGCAAAAAGAAAGGTTTGTAACATTAGCTACAGTGGATTTTGAGACAGGTGGTCCCAATGTAGGAGCAATTTCTTGGATTTTAGCAAAAAATGAACAAACCATCTATTTTGCAGTAGATCATAAATCGAGAATTATTCAAAATATCACCCATAATAGTAAAGCGGTTATTAATTTGATTGCGAATGAATCTACATATTCTATCCAGGGTGATGCGGTCTTAAAAGTGGAGCGTCTTTCCGAAGTTCCATTAAAGCTGGGTTTGATTGAATTCAAGATTAATGAGGTTAGAGACGTAATGTTCTATGGTTCAAAAATTGTCATCGAACCACAGTATGACAAAACCTATGACAAAAACGCAGCTGCCAAATTAGATAAGCAAGTAATGGATGCATTGAAAAAAGCTTAGTCGATGACTAAGCTTTTATTCAGGCTCTTTTCTATTTGAGATGATTAGATTGGTCTTCCTGGTCTTCCTCTAAGCTTTTCTTTTGGTCATTTGGAAGTTGTTTCTTTGGTTCCTCTGGAGCGTTCTTAGGATTTGGCTCTATCATATTTCCGGGTATCTCTGGCATTAACCTTCCTGCAACATCTGCAAGTTCCTCCATAATACCTTGTATGGGTCTTCCCTTTTTAATATCCGCTGAAATTTCTTTTAATCGCTGGTTGGTGTCTACATCTGCTACAACAATGGCGCGTGCACCATACGGGTCTTTCTTTAAACTTTCAGCAACTGAATACTTGATGGTCCCAACTTGCGAGCGCTCAATCTTTGAATTCACATCGATACCAACAATTGCATATCTGCCAAATACAACAGCTGTAGCATCATGAACGTTTGGAATACTTGTAGCAAGTTCAACTAGACGTTTAGAAACTTCTTGGCCAGTTTTTCGATCTACTTCTTCAATATAACTGTTCTTTACGTTAACTAATGATTGCTTCTCATTATTTTGAGCATTGTTTGTGTTGTTACAAGCAGCTAAAGCCAAGAATACCATAGTAAACATGAGAATCCTTTTCATTTTAAAAATTCACCCCTATATAGAGTTAGATAAACAATTCATATATAACTGGAGTTTTGTTATCTCCAACATACATTTATTGTGCGGAAATCCTTCTATCTTTATTCGAACAAACATATATTTTAACAAAGTCCTATCTAGCAATAGGTTAGTTCAAAAATTATTAGCTAACCAATCAACTAGAAAAAGTGGAGGCGTCGCTTTGAGTAAAATATACGTGTTAGATACAAACGTCTTATTACAAGACCCGTATTCCATATTCTCTTTCGAAGATAATGAAGTTGTCATTCCTGCAGTTGTCCTTGAAGAAGTGGACTCAAAGAAAAGATACATGGATGAAATAGGAAGAAATGCCCGCCATGTATCAAAATTAATCGATGGATTGCGTGCTACAGGTAAGCTTCATGAAAAAATACCACTTGAAAATGGTGGGACGATTAGAATTGAACTTAATCATCGTGCATTTCATGAATTACAAGAAATATTTGTTGAGAAAACAAATGATAATCGTATTCTTGCAGTTGCCAAAAATTTATCTACAGAAGAACAATTAAAGGAAAATGGAAAGCCTGTTATCCTCGTTAGCAAGGATACCTTGGTTCGGGTAAAGGCCGATGCCATTGGGTTAACAGCAGAGGATTTTTTAAGTGACAGGGTGGTGGAAATTGACCATATATATACTGGCTTTTTAGAAGTCTTTTTACCTGGAGAATTGCTGGGAACTTTTTATGAAAAAGGCGAACTATCATTAACCGAAGTTGGAAAATATTCATTTTATCCGAACCAATTCTTAATAATGAAAGACGCTTTAGGAGGATCTGCTTCAGCTTTAGGGATGGTGGATATAACTGGGAAAAAAGTTAAAAAACTTGCCATTAATCAAGAACATGTTTGGGGGATTCACCCTAGGAATGTGCAGCAAACAATGGCAATTGAGTTATTGGTTCGCAAGGATATACCGCTTATAACCTTAATAGGTAAAGCAGGGACAGGCAAAACCTTACTAGCTTTGGCAGCTGGATTAATGCAGACAGAAGACTTCAGGGAGTTTAAAAAGCTATTAGTAGCTAGACCGATTGTACCTGTTGGCAAGGATTTAGGATATTTACCTGGAGAAAAACAAGAAAAACTTAGACCTTGGATGCAGCCGATTTTTGATAATCTCGAATATCTATTTAATACGAAGAAACCTGGTGAATTAGATGCTATTTTAGCAGGATTGGGTTCGATTGAGGTAGAAGCATTAACCTATATTCGCGGTAGAAGCCTTCCGAAACAATTTATCATTATTGATGAAGCACAAAATTTAACGAAACATGAAGTAAAAACCATTTTAACGCGTGTAGGGGAAAACAGCAAAATTGTTTTAATGGGTGACCCAGAGCAAATTGATCATCCATATCTTGATGCCTACAATAACGGTTTAACCTATGTCGTTGAACGTTTTAAAGATCAAACAATTTCTGGGCATGTAAAGTTATTAAAAGGTGAGCGGTCGGGATTAGCAAGACTGGCTGCAGATTTGTTATAAATTATCGTTATTATACGCGCAAAACGGGTCCCAAAATGGCACCCGTTGTTTCCTATTTAACAATAAATTCTTTGACGTTCTTAATTGGTGTTAGTCGGTTCGAACCATCTCCGAAATAAATATGGACAGGTCCGTCTTCTGTAAGTGGTTTCCCCATATCTGAAAAACCAAGAATGAGATCATTTGCAAGTTCAAGCGGAATCTCATATGCTGAAGTTTCCGTTTTTATGATTAAAGTAACAGCCTGTTCAGCAGGTTCTGCATTTTTTAAAAAGGGCTGAAACGGGATGCCGAAAGTTCCTGTTAACATCTTCTCTTTTTCATATTTCTTTTCTGTTTTTAAGGTTGGTGGATAGACAGCACCCTCCATTATTTCTCGATCCCAATGTTTAGAAACAGACTTAGTATATTCTTCTAGTCCGTTATCATTTTTATAAGGAGAAGAAAAGTAAGTAGATAAATCAACTTTACGATCATCAAATATCCAGACAGTGGGATCCAGAGTAATTGAATGTTTAACTTTGCCAGATAGTAGTATTATGTTTTCCATCTTTCATTCCTCCCGTTCATATCTATAAAGTATACCGTAAAGAGAGGGAATGTAATATACATAAAATTAAGGAACAATGTAACATATACGTGATTGTTCTTGCATTTTTCTATGGTAAAAGGTAAAATTTATAGATAAGTTGGGTTATCGCTCTGAATGGGGGGATCAATGTTGGCGTCTGAAATGATTGTAAATCATCAGGAAAAAGCATTTGCCTTATTACAGGCAGACGCTGAAAAAATATTAAAGCTTATTAAAGTGCAAATGGAAAATCTCACGATGCCTCAATGCCCACTTTATGAAGAGGTATTGGATACGCAAATGTTCGGATTATCGAGAGAGATAGAATTTGCGGTTAGATTAGGCTTAATTGAAGTCAAGGATGGCAAAGCGATTCTAGATAAATTAGAAAGAGAATTATCTGCGCTTCATGAAGCATCCATTAGAAAATAGCTAAAAAACTCAAACAATAATGATGTGTTGTTTGAGTTTTTTATTATCTATTGTTATTTTCAGAATTTTCCCATTCGAAAAATAGAATTATATAACTTTTCTTCAACTAATTCGATGGATTTTCTATTATAATAGCAATAACGACAATTTTAAAAACGAGGAAGTTGTTATATGTTAAAAAAAATATTAAAATCCTATGATTATTCATTAATTATTGCAATCATCCTATTATCCTTATTTGGATTAGTGATGGTATATAGTGCAAGTATGGCGTCAGCTGTTCAAAGATGGGGGTATTCGAGTGATCATTTTTACCAAAGACAAAAAATATTTTTAATAGGGGCGAGTGTGGTATTTATTTTTACTGCATTTTTTCCGTATAAAATTATGAAAAGTACAAAATTTCTTTTACCTATGGTAAGTATTTCAATTTTGGGGCTAGCAGGCCTTTTTATATTTGGACATGTTGCGGGTAATGCCCAGAGCTGGTTTAAAATCGGTCCATTTAGCCTGCAACCAGCCGAGTTTGTTAAAATATTTGTCATTATTTACTTGTCTGCAGTGTATGCAAAAAAGCAGGCATATATTAATAAATTTAATCATGGAGTTTTGCCTCCTTTAGCCTACCTTGTCATTGTATGTGGATTAATTGCTTTGCAGCCTGACTTTGGAACTGCAATGATCATTTGTTTAATAGCAGGTGCAATAATTATTTCATCTGGAATGAACATTAAAAATATAACAAAGTTAATTCTACTTGCTCTTCTTTTAGCCACTCCCTTACTTATTTTCTTAAAGGGTGAAATTTTTTCAGAGAAACAATTAGAGCGTTTTACGGTTTTAAGTGATCCATTTAAGTATGAATTGGATATAGGTTTTCAGCTAACAAATTCATATATTGCTATCGGCTCGGGAGGGGTAAATGGCTTAGGTTTAGGGAAAAGTGTTCAGAAGCTAGGGTATTTACCAGATGTCCACACGGACTTCATTATGGCAGTCATTGCAGAAGAGTTAGGGATATGGGGAGTTAGCTTCGTAATCCTTACTCTAGGTTATATTGTACTAAGGGGGATCTATCTGGGACTTCGTTGTAAAGATCCATTTGGAAGCTTATTAGCAATTGGGGTGTCTAGTATGATTGGCATACAGTCTTTTATTAACCTAGCGGGTGTTTCAGGAGTTATACCCCTAACAGGTGTTCCGCTACCGTTTGTTAGCTATGGAGGCTCTTCACTAATACAACTAGCAATTGCCTCTGGTATTCTAGTAAATGTCTCAATGTTTGTTAAATATGAAAATAATTATAAACAAACAAATTTAGAACCAGTAAAAAAACAAAAGCAACAAAATGAAAATGTATATCAATTTCGAACATAGCGTTGGGATTTTTGATTTCCCAGCGCTTTTATATAATTAAGAAAGATAGAGGTGCTTACAATTGACAAGACAAATTAATAAAGTGTTAGTAGCAAACAGAGGGGAAATTGCTATCCGGGTTTTTCGGGCTTGTACTGAATTAAATATCCAAACGGTTGCAATTTATTCAAGGGAAGATACAGGTGCTTACCATCGCTATAAAGCTGATGAGGCTTACTTAGTTGGTGAAGGAAAGAAACCGATTGATGCCTATTTAGATATTGATGGTATTATCGAAATCGCAAAGTTTAGTGGAGCGAATGCCATCCATCCTGGATATGGGTTTCTTTCAGAAAACATCCATTTTGCAAGGCGCTGTGAAGAAGAAGGAATTATTTTTATCGGACCAACATCCAGCCATCTTGATATGTTTGGTGACAAGGTAAAGGCAAGGAAGCAGGCCGAATTGGCGGGAATTCCAGTAATCCCCGGCAGTGATGGACCAGTACACACGATAAGCGAAGTACAGGAATTTACACAAAACCATGGTTTCCCCATCATTGTTAAAGCAGCACTTGGCGGCGGTGGACGCGGTATGAGGATCGTAAGAACTCATGATGAAATGCAAGAGGCGTTTGACCGTGCTAGGTCAGAAGCAAAGGCAGCCTTTGGCAGTGATGAAGTATACCTTGAAAAATTAATTGAAAATCCCAAACATATTGAGGTCCAAATATTTGGAGACAAGAACGGTAACATCATCCATTTATATGACCGTGATTGTTCTGTACAACGCCGCCATCAAAAAGTAGTGGAAGTTGCTCCAAGTGTTTCCATTTCTAATGCACTGCGTGAGGAAATTTGTGCGGCAGCAGTTAAATTGATGAAAAATGTAGCTTACTTAAACGCTGGGACGGTTGAATTTCTAGTTTCAGGTCAGGATTTTTATTTTATTGAAGTGAATCCAAGAATCCAGGTTGAACACACCGTGACAGAAATGGTAACTGGTATTGATATTGTACATACACAGATTTTAGTTGCTGAAGGGCAGGATTTACACAGTCCAATTGTTGGGATTCCTCCACAGGATGAAATTCGGATTAACGGTTTTGCTATCCAATCTCGTGTAACAACAGAAGATCCATTAAATAATTTTATGCCTGATACTGGAAAGATTATGGCCTATCGATCTGGCGGAGGATTTGGTGTTCGTCTTGATGCGGGAAATGGTTTTCAGGGAGCGGTCATTACACCATATTATGATTCTTTACTTGTGAAACTTTCCACATGGGCATTAACCTTTGAACAGGCAGCATCAAAAATGGTTCGTAACCTTAGAGAATTTAGAATTCGGGGGATTAAAACCAATATTCCGTTCCTAGAAAATGTAGTAAGACATGAGAAGTTTAGACGAGGGGAATATGATACATCTTTTATCGATACAACCCCTGAGTTATTTGTATTTCCAGTTAGTAAAGACCGTGGAACTAAAATGCTCTCCTATATTGGAAACGTAACCGTAAATGGGTTCCCAGGTATTGAAAAAAAGAAAAGACCAGTTTTTACAAAACCGCGCATTCCTAAATTAAACTATGATTTTCCTTACCAAGAAGGAACAAAACAAATACTGGATCAAAGCGGTGCAGATGGCCTAGTTCAATGGATTAAGAATCAAAACCAGGTATTATTAACAGATACCACCTTTCGGGATGCACATCAGTCATTGTTGGCGACAAGGGTTCGAACAACAGACATTTTGCATATTGCCGAGCCAACAGCAAAACTTTTGCCTAACTTATTTTCTTTTGAAATGTGGGGTGGAGCAACGTTTGATGTAACGTATCGTTTTTTAAAAGAAGATCCATGGGAACGGCTGCAAATGCTTCGGAAAAAAATTCCGAATGTTCTGTTTCAAATGTTAATCCGCGGTTCAAACGCAGTGGGTTATAAAAATTATCCAGACAATCTCATCCGCGAATTTGTAAGTAAATCAGCGAAAGAAGGGATTGATGTCTTCCGAGTTTTTGACAGTTTAAACTGGGTTCCGGGCATGGAAATTGCAATTGAAGCGGTTCGAGACAGTGGGAAGATTGCTGAAGCTGCCATTTGTTATACAGGTGATATACTTGATCAAACGAGAGTGAAATATGATCTGAACTATTATAAGGCACTAGCAAAAGAACTAGAAAATCAAGGGGCACATATATTAGGAATAAAGGACATGGCGGGCTTACTAAAACCAGAAGCAGCCTATCGGCTTATTTCTGAATTAAAAGAGACAATCGACATTCCGATTCATCTTCATACTCATGATACTAGCGGAAATGGTATATTCACATATGCACGTGCTATAGATGGAGGAGTGGATATTGTAGATACTGCTTTGAGTACGATGGCGGGGCTTACCTCACAGCCAAGCGCAAATTCTCTTTATTATGCACTTCAAGGTAAAGATAGGGGAGCAAATGTTAATAGTGAGGCCCTTGAACAGCTTTCTTACTATTGGGAGGATGTCCGAAAATATTACCACGATTTTGAAAGTGGCATGATAGCACCACATTCAGAGGTTTACCAGCATGAAATGCCTGGAGGTCAATACAGTAATCTTCAGCAGCAGGCCAAGGGCGTCGGACTTGGTGATCAGTGGGAAGAAGTGAAACAAATGTATACACGTGTGAATCATTTGTTCGGCGATATCGTGAAGGTTACTCCTTCTTCTAAGGTAGTAGGTGATATGGCACTGTTTATGGTCCAAAACAATTTATCAGAAGCGGATGTTTTAAATAATGGTGGCTCAATTGATTTTCCGGATTCCGTAGTAGAATTGTTTCAAGGGTATTTGGGGCAGCCGCATCAAGGCTTTCCTGCCGAATTGCAGCGAGTGATCTTAAAAGGTAAAAAACCTTTGGAGGTTCGACCAGGAGAACTGCTCCCCGATGTTAATTTTGAAGAAATAAAGGAAGAGTTAGTTAAAGAAATTGGGCAGGATGTTTCGGAGCTTGATATTATTTCATATGCACTTTATCCTAAGGTTTTTAAAGAATATGTGGATACAGTAAATCTTTTTGGAAATATATCTTTTTTAGATACACCAACTTTCCTTTATGGTCTTCGCCTAGGTGAAGAAATTGAAGTAGAGATTGAAACAGGAAAAACGCTCATTGTTAAACTAGTATCCATTGGTCAACCACAGACAGATGGCACACGAATCGTATACTTTGAACTAAATGGTCAACCACGTGAGGTAAACATTAAAGATGAGAGTATCAAAGCAGCTGTTCTATCTAGATTAAAAGCTGACCCGAAGAATGAAACCCATATATCTGCGACAATGCCGGGTACTGTTGTTAAAGTATTGGTGGAAAAAGGGGAAAGCGTGGAACGAGGCGACCACCTCATGATTACAGAAGCTATGAAAATGGAAACAACCGTCCAAGCTCCTTTTTCAGGGATAATTAAAGAGCTCTACGTAAAAAATGAAGATGCTATTCAAACAGGCGATTTACTTCTAGAATTAGATAAATAAACAAATAAAAAAAGTTGCCAAGTAATATGGCAACTTTTTTTATTTGATTTTCCGTGATCGTGAGACTAATAAAAGAAAATAACTTAATACCCCAAATAAACAGGTAATAAATAGAGCGTGCATTAAAGCAACATAAAGATTTAATCGGGTAAAGATAACGAGTGCCCCTGATAATACTTGAAGGGATACTAAAGTAAATGCGCTAATCCAACCCCAGTAGATAACTTTTTGGTGACGATACTTTTTTATTGCTAGGTAGGTAACATACCCTATCCAAATAAAAATAACACCAGCGGCTGCCCGGTGCCCCATCTGGACCCACTCAAAGAGGTTACTCGGAAGTGCAGGACTGTCATTAATACATAATGGCCAATCACGGCAAACTAAACTCGATTTGGTATGGCGTACAAGAGCCCCTGTGTAAATTACCAAGTAACTATAAATAGAAAGAGAGATAATATGAAAGCTCATTCTTTTATCAATTTTTAGCTTATCTGCTTCAAATTTTTTATCAATTTCAAAAATTAATAAAGTCAACAAGAATACCGCCGCAAAGGAAATAAGTGAGATTCCAAAATGGAGGGCTAGGACAAAGTCAGATTGTGCCCATATAACAGCTGCCGCGCCAATCAATCCTTGTAATACCAAAAAGGAAAATGAGAGAAGAGAAAGGAACTTCGTCTCCCTAATATGTCCGATTGCTTTCCAAGTCCAAATGGATAAGATTAATACCAGAATCCCGACACTGCCAGAAACAAGTCGGTGGGCAAGTTCAATGATTAATTCAGGAGTTATGTCTGTTGGTACGAACTCGCCATTGCAAAGTGGCCAGGATCTCCCACATCCCATTCCAGAATCTGTTTTAGTAACTAGAGCTCCACCTAGTAAAACGAGTATCATTCCAATCGTGGTAGCTACTGCTAACCACTTTAAAGAACGTTGCAAAAAATCACCTTCTTAAATTAAAGTTTATTAATTTGTTGATGGATATTAATGTCAGTAAGGTCTGAAGAGAGAAAAGGTCTTATTAATCATAACGAAAACATGAGAAAAAGAACAGAATTAAAACCGATATTTTCGCATAACTTTTAAAAAAACTGCTCTTCTGAATAACTTTTAGTTTTCACTATTATTATAGTGAAAACTAACCTTTAATAGATAGAGGTTTGTAAACGAGTGCATGACTGCTACTATATAACAACATATAAGCAGTCGCTGTTATGTAGGACAGCGAGAAATTATTTGGATTTTTATTTAAATTTATGTGTGTTTTATTTTCTAAAGAATCTAATTTATAGTATAATGGGTAATAAATATTCACTGACACATTTTAGACAAAAATTATTCAGAAAAAATTCACAAAAAGATGCGAAAGTGTGATTTAATATACAGAGAAAGTGTTTCTTGAACAACGTTATAATAAAATAATAAATGCTTTTAAATAACTATTATAATTTGGTAAAGATATCTATCGGGTTTATAATAATAATTACAACATATTTAGGAGGGGGAAAGATGCCAAATTCAAAGGCATACGGTGAAGCTACGATTGATACTGGCTCTACTGGTCTAAATTCTCATATAGAAAAAGCCACAATGTGGAAAGATTTTACGGCACTTATCAAAATTGGAATTGTCAATTCAAACCTCATTACTACTTTTACTGGAATATGGTTGGCTTTACATTTTAGCGGCCAAAGCTTTTTAAATAACCTAGATATCGTGTTATTCACAGTTTTGGGGTCATCTCTGATTATTGCAGGTTCATGCAGCTTAAATAATTACATTGACCGTGATATCGATCATCTAATGGAAAGAACAAAAGCTAGACCTACTGTTACCGGGAAAATCCTTCCTTCAAAGGTGCTTTGGCTTGGGATTCTTTTAATTGCACTAGGTACTATTTTTCTATTGTTTACTACAATAACTGCAACGGTGATTGGACTGCTTGGGGTTTTTAGTTATGTAGTGCTCTATTCTATGTGGTCAAAGCGGCAATTGGTTTCTAACACGATTATAGGGAGCATTTCTGGAGCAGTTCCACCTTTAATAGGCTGGGCAGCGGTTGATGGAAACCTAGATATAATGGCTTGGTCCCTGTTTATACTTATGTTTATTTGGCAGCCTCCCCATTTCTATGCTTTGGCAATGAGAAGGGTAGAAGAATATCGAGCTGCTGGCATCCCAATGCTTCCGGTGGTAAAGGGCTTTAAAACTACCAAGAAACACATCCTAATTTGGGTGGCAGCACTGTTGCCGACACCTATATTACTTACTTCATTAGGAATCCCATTTCTAATTTTGGCAACCTTACTTAACGTCGGTTGGCTAATATTAGGGATTTATGGATATAAGATCAAAGATGATATTAAGTGGGCAAAATTAATGTTTGTGTACTCATTGCAATATTTAACAATTATTTTTGTCGCAATGGTCATTGTTACATTAGTTTAGCTGGATGTTCTTTCTTATATAAGGGGAATATAATATTCCACCAGTTTTTTTAAAAAATAGTGGAGGCATATTTTTTGCCTCCATGGTTTCTTAAAAAAATTAAGACGGAAACATACTACATACATTTTTGATCACAGATAATTAAAAGAAATCAATTGGCGAAAGAGGGGTTTGATTAAGCTATGAAAAGGCTTGCAAAATGGCGTTTGATTTCGATGTTTGCGTTTCTTTCGCTTATCCTTTCAGGATGTGGCGAACCGTTCCTATCGACATTAAGGCCTGCTGGTGAAGTTGCAGACATTCAATATGATCTGATGAAACTAAGTACATTGATTATGGTAGGGGTAATCGCAATTGTAATGGTAATCTTTTTTATCGTCTTGGTGAAATTTAGACGAAAAGATGATAGGATACCAAAACAAGTGGAAGGTAGTCACAAACTAGAAATTATTTGGACAGTTGTACCTATATTATTACTTTTGATTTTAGCTGTCCCAACAGTTGCTGCTACATTTAAATTAGCAGATGTTTCACCGATGGATTCAGAAGATTCAGATGCACTGGTTATTAATGTTCGCTCCAATTTATATTGGTGGGAATTTGAATATCCTGGTGAAGGAATTGTGACAGGACAGGATTTAGTTGTTCCAACAGACGAAAAGGTTTATTTTAATTTAATCTCTTCAGATGTAAAACACTCTTTCTGGATTCCTGCTGTAGGCGGAAAGCTTGATACCAATACTGAAAATGTTAATAAATTCTGGTTAGAGTTTGATAGTGCTAGAGCTAAAGAAGCTGCTGATTTATTTTATGGTAAGTGTGCTGAACTTTGTGGACCATCCCATGCATTAATGGACTTTAAAGTGAAAACGCTGAGCCGTGATGACTTTGATAGCTGGGTGGCTGATATGAAGGATGTTAAAGAACCTGCAAAGGCTGATACTGCCTTAGCTCAAGAAGGTCAAGACCTCTTTAACAAGAGTTGTTTAAGCTGTCACGCTGTTACACCAGGAAATACAACACCTCCTGAAGCAAGGTTTGCACCAAACTTAACGAACTTTGGAGAACGTTCACGTATAGCGGGTGTATTAGACCATAATGAAGAAGAATTAAAGAATTGGCTTCGTACTCCTGAAAAATACAAGCCAGGAAATTTAATGACAGATAAATATCCGCAATTGACTGAAGATCAGCTTAATGCTTTAACAGCATATCTAATGGGATTAAAAGTCCAGGAATAATAGGGGAATTGGTTGAAAGGGAGGTAAAATTGTGAGTACCTACGCACAAAAAAAGGGATTCGGCGCAACTTTATGGGACTTTTTAACAACAGTTGACCATAAAAAAATTGCCATCCTATATCTTATTGCAGGTGGATTTTTCTTCGTAATTGGCGGACTAGAAGCAGTATTTATCCGTATCCAGCTGGCAGTACCGAATAATGATTTTGTTAGTGCAGGATTATTTAATGAAATTATCACGATGCATGGAACGACGATGATATTCCTTGCTGCTATGCCGCTTGTTTTTGCATTTATGAATGCTGTGATGCCGTTACAAATTGGGGCACGTGATGTTGCGTTTCCATTTCTTAATGCATTAGGATTTTGGTTATTCTTTTTCGGAGGAGTATTCTTAAATCTTTCTTGGTTTTTTGATGGTGCACCTGACGCTGGGTGGACATCATATGCTTCACTTGCTATGGCGTCAAAAGGCCATGGTGTCGATTTCTACGTCTTGGGACTACAGATATCAGGTTTAGGTACACTAATTGGTGGTATCAATTTCCTGGTTACGATTATTAACATGCGTGCACCTGGAATGACCTATATGAGGATGCCATTGTTTACATGGACAACTTTTGTTACATCTGCACTTATTTTGTTTGCATTCCCACCATTAACAGTTGGTCTAGTCTTAATGATGTTTGACCGTATGTTTGGTTCTAATTTCTTTGTTACCACCATGGGTGGGAATACAGTAATCTGGGAACATTTATTTTGGATTTTTGGACACCCCGAAGTATATATTTTGATACTTCCTGCTTTTGGTATTTTTTCGGAAATCATGCCTATGTTTTCAAGAAAACGTCTTTTCGGATACTCATCCATGGTATTTGCAACCGTATTAATCGGTTTCCTAGGATTCATGGTTTGGGCGCATCATATGTTCACAACTGGTTTAGGACCAGTTGCAAATGCGATTTTTGCTGTTGCTACTATGGCGATTGCGGTACCAACGGGTATTAAAATCTTTAACTGGTTATTAACCATGTGGGGTGGAAGTGTTAAATTTACAACTCCAATGCATTATGCTGTAGCATTTATTCCATCATTCGTTGCCGGTGGGGTAACAGGAATTATGCTTGCTGTTGCAGCAGCTGACTATCAATACCATGATACGTATTTCGTTGTCGCACATTTCCATTATGTAATTGTTGGTGGTGTAGTATTTGCGCTTCTTGCTGGTACACATCTTTATTGGCCGAAAATGTTTGGAACAATGTTGAATGAAACATTAGGAAAAATCACGTTCTGGTTATTCTTTATCGGTTTCCATATGACGTTCTTTATCCAGCATTTCTTAGGTCTTTGGGGTATGCCGCGTCGTGTATTCACATTCCTGCCAGGTCAAGGATTTGAAATGTCTAACTTAATCAGTTCATTTGGTGCTGCATTTATGTCATTAGCTGTATTAGTTCTTTTATACAACATCATTATGACTTCAGTGAAAAATGTGCGAGTTGGAAATGATCCATGGGGAGACGGTAGAACTCTTGAGTGGTCACTCCCATCACCGCCGCCTTTCTATAACTTTAAGCAGCTTCCACTAGTGCGTGGTTTAGATGCATATTGGTTAGAAAAAATGGAAGGCAAAAAAGGGATGACACCTGCTGAGCCACTTGGTGATATCCATATGCCAAATTCTTCATTCTTGCCATTTATGATGTCATTTGGATTATTTGTTGCAGCGTTTGGAGCTCTGTTTAATATGGATGACAAGCCGTGGTCAGTGCCAGTGATAATACTAGGCTTATTGATTACATTTGGATCTATGTTTATACGTTCAGTTAAGGATGACCATGGATTCCATATTCATAAAGAAGAATTAATGGATGAAGAGGATAAGGGGGTTAAGGCATAATGCAAGCAGAAGAAAAATTATCGATTGAGACATGGCCTGCAGAGCCTGAAAAATCAACCCTTGAAGCAAAAAATAAATTTTTAGGCTTCTGGTTCTTCCTAGGTGGAGAGACTGTGCTTTTCGCCTCTCTCTTTGCTACCTACCTAGCATTAAAGGATAAAGTACCTGATTCAACACATACTTTGGCAAAGGATTTATATGACTTGCCGCTAACTTTTGTAGCTACCATGTTGTTATTAACAAGCTCCTTAACGAGTGTTTATGCGATGTATCATATGAAGAACTTTAATGCCAAAAAGATGAATCTTTGGTTATTCATTACCATATTATTGGGTGCTGGGTTCCTTTGCTTAGAAATTTATGAGTTCAATCATTATGTTCATACGTATAATCATACTTTTACAAGTAGTGCTTTTGGTTCTGCATTTTATACTTTGACTGGGTTCCATGGAGCGCACGTTGCTTTCGGTTTAATGTGGATTCTAACATTAATCATTCGCAATTCAAAACGCGGATTAGACCTTTATAATGCGCCTAAATTCTACGTCGCAAGTTTATATTGGCATTTTATTGACGTAGTTTGGGTATTCATCTTTACAGTAGTATATTTAATGGGGATGGTGGGATAAACTGATGGCAAATTCACAATTAAATTCAGGTAACCCAAGAGTTGACATTGAATATCGTAAGAAAAAAAGTGCTGAAGAAATGAGACATCAAGTTGTTTCCTTTGCCTTGATGATTTTCTTAACGTTAATTGCATTTGCAGCAGTGGCTATTAAAGGTTTTACGGCTTGGTTTATCGTGCCGTTTATTCTCCTTTTAGCTGTTGTTCAAGTGATTTTTCAGCTTTACTATTTCATGCATATGAGTCATAAAGGACATGAAGCACCATCATTGTTTCTCTATTCCGGATTGCTTATAGGCTTAGTTACGGTTTTAGCTTTTTCAACAATTATTTGGTGGTAACTATCTTAAGAAATCGGCTTTATGCCGATTTTCTTTTTAAAAGATAAGAAAATATAATTTTTTGAACTTAGGTTACTGTCCAGCTCCAGCGCCCTAACGGCTAGTGTCCTTCGCTCTCCGCCCTACGATAAGTCAACATCGAATCGCCTCCGGCTCTTCGTGTTTCCTTTATCTCGGTTGGAGCGCTCCAGGCCATACGCCGCTGACCAGGGCGCTTGCGCTTTTCTTGTAGGAAATCATTCATATTTTTTGCGGTATGAACTGGCTAACGAATATAATAGATCTATGAACTAACTACTATTAAGAGGTGATATGCGGTGCTTACATTAGATATTTTTGGCTTTAAAGCACTTTGGAGCCCGTACTTCCTATTAAGTTTACTAGTAATTACAGCAGGATATTTTTTAATTACAGTAAAATTTCGCAGGAAGTTTTCTGATAGTGAACCATTGACCAAAAAACAAGCTGGATTATTTTTGCTTTCGATGGCATTAATTTATGCAATTAAAGGTTCCCCGCTGGATTTGATGGCTCACTTAATGTTTTATGTTCATATGATTTCAATGGCATTATTAGTTCTTGTGATCCCACCAATCTTTATCTTTGGAATTCCTGTTTGGATCTGGAGAAAACTTCTCAAGATAAATTGGGTTCATTCACTATTTCGATTTTTCACAAAACCAATCGTAGCGTTAATCATATTTAACGGACTGTTTTCTTTTTACCATGTTCCCATGATTTTTGATCAAGTCATGCAAAGCTTTTGGTTACATGCGGGTTATTCGACTCTTTTGTTTTTCGTAGCCATTTTTATGTGGTGGCCGCTGATTAACCCTGTACCGGAACAACAACGGTTAAGTGGTCTTAAGAAAGTTGGCTATATTTTTGCAGACGGGATATTAATTACTCCCGCTTGTGCTTTAATTATTTTTGCTCCTGCCTCAATCTATGCAACCTATTCTGATCCAGAAGTATGGGCCCAAGCAATGGCTCTCTGTGTTGGTCCAGCAACATTTGCTGGTTTAGGCTTAAGTGGACCTGAATTGTTTAGTTCGATGTCATTGGTACATGATCAGCAGCTTGGTGGCGTATTAATGAAGATTATCCAAGAAATTGTTTATGGAGTTATCTTAGCTCATGTTTTCTTTGAATGGTATCGCAAGGACCAAGCGGAAGCTGCTAAGGAAATAACCTCCACTTTAAAGCCATCATTGATCGAATAAATCTCCCATTACACTGGGAGATTTTCTTTTTAATTGAAAATATTCGGGAACTATTTTAAAATTATTGTAGAATATAATAGAAGTGAGGCTAATTATGAATTCCCTACCTATTTTACCGACGATAAGTACGACCTTCATCGTTTTAAGTGCTGTAACCGTTGCAATCGGCTGGTGGCTGATTACACAAAGGAAAATTGAAGCACATAAAAAGACGATGTTTATCGCAGCAATATTTGCACTTGTTTTCTTTATCATTTATATGTCAAGAACGATTTTTATGGGCAACACTGCTTTTGGTGGACCGGATAATCTTAAAGTATATTACACGACTTTTTTAGTTTTTCATATATTCCTGGCAACCACCGGGGCTGTCTTTGGAATTGTCACGTTATATACGGGGTATAAAAATAACTTAACGAGGCATAAGAAACTTGGCCCGATTACCAGTATTATTTGGTTTTTTACTGCCATTACAGGTGTAGCGGTATACTTATTACTATATGTGTTTTTTAGAGGTGGAGAAACTACCTCTGTCATTAAAGCGATTCTAGGATTTTAAAGTAACTTAAATTGAATCCACAATACAAGTCAAAATAGAAACGACGCATGATTGAATTCATGCGTCGTTTTGCTTACAATGCAAATTTATCTACTTCAGTTTTAATAGATTCTAGAATTTTTTTACATTGATTAACTAAAGAAGTTGGAAAGTTTTCTCCGTCACCATATTCTACTCCGTGAGGATAATAGTGTTTCCCTAACAAAGGCGTTAATAACTCAATAACGGCCTTATTGGAATCAACATTTCCTTCAGAAGCATAGCCTTGAACTCGTAAGTAAAATACCCCTTCTTTCAATTCAAACTTTCGGTCATATGTAACACGATCATAATCCCATTGACCTTCACGCACTAAACCGTGTTCAAGAAAAACATCATCTAAACGGTTTAAATCCGCTTTCATCTTTTCAAAGCCAGTATTCTCGAATTTCATATATAGTCCCTCCTAGAAACAATGCCTTAACCAAACAAAGTATAGTAATTCAATTTAATAATAGTGGAAAATGCTTAAACTTGCAATGAATTCATATCCGAATAAATCTTCCCTTTTTGGTAACCATAAGTAAATGGTTAAACTTATTTTTATACAAGTGGGGGCGAAGAAGTGGAAAAGATTCGCGATATAATGACAGACAATGTAGAATGTTGTTCGTTGTTGGATAATGTTTTTGAAGTTGCGGTAAAAATGAAAGAATTAAATGTAGGTGCCATCCCAATTATCGACCAGGACATACTGGTCGGAATGATTACTGACCGTGATATTGTTGTAAGAGGGGTTGCAGAAAAACATCCAGGTTCGACAAAAGTGGAAGACATCATGAGCAGTAAACTTGTTACCATTTCTGCTGATGCTACGTCGAATGAAGCAGCTGCGTTAATGGCAGAGCATCAAATCCGCCGACTTCCAGTAGTAGAGGGAGATAAATTGATTGGTATTGTCTCACTTGGAGATTTCGCGATAAGAAAAATGACGGATGATCAAGCAAAGGAAGCCCTCTCGGAAATTTCAGAGCAAAATTACAATGGGGTACAACATTAATATAAGCCAATGAAAACAGATTCATCAAATGATGTATCTGTTTTTTTATGAATTTTATTTTTCTGATTAGTTTAATATTCTCTATTATTAACAATGATAATGGTGATATAATTATTATTAAATATGACATATGTTGAAATAAAAAGTAATTGAGAGGGTGAATACATCTGCGTACTCTCTTCAGAATTCTCATCCTAGCGTCTATTTTCGTGACTATTGGTTTTTATGTGAGTATAAATGAAAATGGCGATAATGAAATTTTAATAACTGATGAACCTACGTTAGAAATGAATAAATCATTATATCAAAATCAGGATAAAAAAATACAGCAGCAAACTACAACTGAACGTCCAAACAGTGGTATGGGTGTATTAATGGGTCAAAGTCTTGCACAATTAAAAGAAATGCTGGGTGAACCACAAAGAATTGATGAATCTTTATATGGTTATCAATGGTACATTTATAATACAGACTACGCTCGTTATGTTCAGGTAGGGGTAGAGAACAACAAAGTTGTAACCATATATGCTATAGGTGAAAATATGGATGTCACACCCTTTAAACTAGGACAGCCAATTGAGGAAATCTTTAATTCACAGGTAATCGCTACGAACATCGATATTGATATTAATGGAAATTCTTATCGGTTTGAATTAAATGATACAGATTTAAATATTCGACCATTAATTAAATTGGGGGATATTTTTGTTCAATTATATATTGATAAGTTTACCGGGAGTCTATCAAGCGTCCGTTTTTTAACTGATGAAATGTTAGTAAAGCAACGACCTTATGAACTTAGTTTTAGCGGGGAATTAATTGAACCAGACGAGCCGAGTGAAGAAATGTGGAACATGATTGAAGAAGGTACAGAGAGGGAAATCCTTGATATAACCAACGTTATGCGTCTACGCCATAATGTTAAGATGCTAATGTGGGACGAGAAGACCTCTGTGGTTGCCTATGGGCATAGTAAGGATATGTCCGATAGTGATGACTTTTCCCATACATCTAAGAAATTTGGCAGTCTTTCTGATAGACTTAAAGCGGCAAATGTAGCGTATAAATCTGCTGGTGAGAATATTGCGGTAAATTATAACGATGGTCCGGCAGTAGCTGAAGGATGGTTAAATAGTAAAGGGCATCGTGAGTCCTTATTAAGTGAAGAATATACTCATTTAGGTGTTGGTGTATATCAAAAATATTACACCCAAAACTTTATTAATAAATCTCAAGAATAGCTCCAAGAATAAAAGGTGACGAATTTCGTCACCTTTTATTCTTTACTTTTTCATATTCATTAAAGTGGAAATGGTTTCCTTCCCAAGAACCATAAACACGGATTACCTCTCCGATCGAAAAGTTATCTATCTCCGTGTTGTTTTGAATGGGGATTATTTTTTTTGCAGAAATTAACTTTGTTTCTGATTGGAGTTTAAGTTCCTGGATAAAGATATAGCGATGATAATAAAAACGTTGTTTCTCTTGGGTAATGCTTTTTATTTCACCTGTTAGAATTGCTTCATTTTGAACATCAGCAGACGCCAGCCATTTGCTGTCATTTAGTTTCATTTCTTTTCTCGTTATCCAATAGAAGTAAAGGCAAATAATAGGTATAACAACTGCGGTAACCATTTTTGTTCATTCTCCTCATGCTAATTTTTGAATGATGAAAAATGTGCCTGTTGCATGGGCTATTTTTTTACCATCTGGACGATAAATTTCACCTTCTACTATCATCGTTTTACTTCCATGATGAATGATTTCTGCCTTGCAATGGAGGGTATCACCAATACCTGGAGCGATGTAATGAATATTTAATTGGTTGGTCACAGCCCCATACCCTTCAGGGAGAATAGCGTTTACTACTGTTCCCATTGTTGTATCAAGAAGCGTGGCAGTGACTCCACCATGAACAATGTCTAATGAATTATTCCAAACAGCATTTAATGGAACTGTGATTTCACAGGTTTTCTTTTCCTTATCGATTTTTCTTTCCATATGAAGTAACCCATCAATATATTGAGTGTAATCGTTATCAATTTTATTTTGAAATCCTTCTAAAACATGAGCAAGGGCAGCTAAATCTTTCTCTGACCCCGTATCAATACAATGATCTAAAATTTGCCGTAATTTATTCTCCATTACAATCCCTCTCTCATATCTAATTCTGAAGTCATTTTACCACTAAAAAAACAAATTTTACAGCAAGTAAGATTTTCACAATTTTTTATTTGGCACATATCGTATAGTAGGCAATTGATTTGGGCAGGGGTGAGGTATTATGCAGAAAAATTTACATCCTTCTGTGATAAAATTTAAAGAATTTGTGAAAAATAACCCGGCGCTAATTAAGGAAGTACGGAATGGAAACTCAACCTGGCAGGAAATGTATGAGGATTGGTTCCTGCTCGGTGAAGAAGATAATCGTTGGGAAAAGTTGGGTGCGAAAACGAGTTCTCATGTAGAACCAGAAGAAGAGACAAAAGGGGATTGGATGTCAAAAATCCTTGGAAGCATGCAAAAAATGGATCCAGACCAAATCCAGCATTATGTAAATAACTTAAGTCAAGCGCTTGGAGCTATCCAGGGAGTTATTTCTCAATTTCAAGGAAACCAATCTAAACCAGTTCAATCAAAAATTGAACATAAACATCCGTTTTCATTCCGTAAAGACTAACTGAAGGGAAAAGTCACATGAGAAGAGATGTATTAGAATATATAAATCAACAAAAAGAATTAAAAAAATTTATCCGAGAACAACCGCTTTGGTATCGAAAACTGTCTAGAAACCCCCATGATTTACAGAAGTTAGAAATTGAGTCGCTTCACTATTTTAAAAAGACGATTCCGCATAAGGTGGAGAAATTTACAAACAATGTTCAAATGGCTTCGATGATGTTTTATATGCTTCAGTCAATGAAAGACCAAAGTTGACGTAGGACCACCTTGAGTGGTCTTTTTGCCGTTAAGAGTAAAAATAATAACCAAGGTTAATAATACAAGTAAAAGGAGTGATTGTATTGAAAAAGTTTATAGGATTTATTCTCCTATCTATCTTGATGTTGGGAATTATGTCTGGCTTTAATCAAAATGAAAACCAGCCCCCTTCTTTGCTTGTTCAATCCAAAATTAAGGATAATAATGTGTTTGTAGAATGTATATTATCTGGAATTAGCTTTAGGGAATCTGAACAACAAAACCAGAAGGTTGGTAAACTTGTCATTTGGCTGGATGGGAAAAAAGCAAGAGAAGTTAACACAGCTGCTTTTATCATTAAAGGCTTGTCTCCAGGGAATCATCAGGTGAAACTTGAAGTGGTTGACTTAAAAAATGTACCTTACGGATTAACGAAGGAGTTCTTGGTAAATATCCCTAAGTGAGCGTTTATTTCACATTCAACCTCTATTCATGTTAAAATGTGAATGGAGGTGGGCGTGGATGATTGCTACATCAGAAAGAGTAGAACTAGTAGAATACGCTGAAAGCTTGGCGCAAATGGTATTAGAATCTGATATTGTTGAACAATATCAAATTTGTTTATATAAAATGCAAAATAGTAAGGAAACGCAAGAGAAAATAAAACGATTTGTAAACCTTAAGGACATTTATGAAGAGGTGCAGCGTTTTGGTAAATATCACCCCGATTATAAAAGGGTGATGAGTCAAATTCGGGAATATAAACGGGAAATGGACTTAGATCAAAATGTTGCTGATTTTAAATTAGCAGAAACGGACCTGCAATATTTACTTGATGAAATAAGCATGTATGTCGGTGGTGCCGTTTCTAAAAATATTAAGGTTCCTTCCGGTAACCCATTTTTTGATAATGGATCTCATGGTACAGGCTGTGGCGGCGGTGGAAGCTGTAGCTGTTCTGCTTAAAAAAGATTCGGCTTAAAAAATCATTAAGCCGTTTTTTCTTACCTTTTTATTAGTATCAGAAAAGAGCATTGATAAAGAGTGTTTTAATATGCTAGACTTATTAAAATGATGGTTTATCGAAGGGGAAAAAAGTATGTTCGTTAAGAGGCAAGGATTAGTTATTTGGCTATACTCCTTAAAGCAAGCAAAAATGTTAAGACGATTCGGTAATGTTCATTACGTTTCTAAAAAATTAAAATATGTTGTACTGTATTGTAATCAAGATGAACTTGAAGGAATTATGGAAAAAATAAATTCCTTTTCATTTGTTAAGAAAGTGGAACCGTCATATAAGCCTTTCTTAAAAATGGAATTTGAAAATGCAGCACCAGATAAAGCAAAAGAATATGATTATAAAATGGGTATATAAAAAAACTTCAGCGCTATCTGCGCTGAAGTTTTTTTACTGGAGAGGTTTAATATAATGATTTAGTCTTAAAATGGCGATTAAATGCTGATAGTACAATTCTTTTTCATGAAAGATAGTTGAAGGTTTAACAGATAGTTGAATAATTTGCTTATCAAGTTGGTCTGCAATTTGTTGAAATAATTCATATCTTTTATTTGGAATGAAGTTTGGATTGGGAATCCCTTCACGGCAGATATAAAGTGCTTGGAATTTTCCTGGATCAGTGAGTTGTAATACGACTGCTAATGATGTCACTTGTTTTTCATTCATTACCGTATGAAAGGCCATCATATGAAGCAGCCTATGTTGATTGGCCTTCGCTAATTCAAGTAACTCATAGATATCCGAATAGCCCTCACCTAATTCTATAAAGCGTTGTATCAAAGCTACCTCTCCTTATACATTGATTTCATCCCATACTTTATCATATTTTTGACTTTAAATCTTTAAACAAAAGAAAAAACCCTGCAGACATAAATCTGCAGGGTCCTTCTACATCCTTATTCAGGATAGAAGGCAAAGGGAGAGGAGAAACCGGAGGAAGAACTTATGGGGAAACGTAAGTCTTCTCCGCGGTTGGCAACAACATCCTCGAATTGATGTTGTTACTTACATTATCTCCACAACGAAAAAGCTTATACGTATTTTAAAATAATTTTTCGGAAATAATCAGGCAGTTGGCTAGTGTATTCAATTGTGATAGGATATTGTAGAAATAAGATTTTTTGAAAAATTGTGGTGATAATCGTGAGAGTCGTTTCAGGTGTTTGTAAAGGAAGGGCATTAAAAGCTGTTCCAGGAAGTACTACCAGACCAACTACTGATAAAGTGAAAGAAGCAGTATTTAATATGATAGGACCCTATTTTGAAGGTGGAGTAGGATTGGACCTTTTCGCTGGCAGTGGTGGATTAGGTCTGGAAGCATTAAGTAGAGGCTTAGATAAAGTGGTATTTGTTGATCGAGACACAAAGGCAATCCAAACGATTCATGAGAATATCCAAGCCTGTAAGATGGAAGATAAGGCCGAAGTATATCGAAATGATGCAGACAGAGCGTTAAAAGCACTAATCAAAAGGGAGATTTGTTTCGATTACATATTTTTAGACCCGCCGTATAAAAAGCAGCAGTTAATCAGTTTGATGCAAAAAATATCAGAGAACAAGTTAATAGGAGATAGTGGATACATTATCTGCGAACACGGTCATGATGTTGAGTTACCAGGTACTGTCGGAGAGTACTTACAAACGAAGCATGAAAAGTATGGAATCATTGCGATAACGATTTATTCTCGATTAAGTGAGGAATAAGGGGGGAGTTTTTCATGGCAAGTATTGCTGTTTGTCCAGGGAGTTTTGATCCAATTACCTATGGTCATTTAGATATCATCAGAAGAGGCGCAAAAGTATTTGATATGATATATGTAAGTGTTATGAACAATTCATCAAAAAATCCGCTCTTTAGTGTTGAGGAGCGTATGAATCTAATAAAGGAAGTAACAAAGGATCTGCCAAATGTGAAGGTCGATGAACATTCTGGTCTCTTAGTAGATTATGCCAAGGCTGTTAATGCGAATGCGATCATTCGTGGGCTACGTGCCGTTTCAGACTTTGAATATGAAATGCAAATTACCTCGATGAATAGAGTGCTTAATGATGAAATTGAAACCTTCTTTATCATGACAAACAGCCAATATTCATTTTTAAGCTCAAGTATCGTTAAGGAAGTATCAAAGTACAATGGTAAAATATCAGAGCTCGTACCACCATTAGTCGAAGCGGCATTAAATAAAAAATTTAATCGCTAATCTTTCCGAATAGCCCTGGTCATCCAGGGCTATCTGCTATTCCGTAATCGATTGAATAGTAAGAGTACATAAATGCTTAGAGAAAAAATTGTAATTAGTGGGCCCCAGTCAATCAATCTATAGAAATAAGAATGGAGAATGGTACCTTCTTCAAAGAAGCTAACCGGGATTGCATTGGACGGCTGCTCTGTTTCATAAAATCGGACATATATAGGTTTCCATAAAAGGAAGGCAAAAAGACTAGCGAATATCCCTTGGACGATTCTGGCAAAAAAGAAAGGTTTAAAGCGAATATCTGTCTGGGCTATAATACTAGCAACCTGAGCCTGAACACTAAAACCACTAAAACCTAGAATAAAGCTGGTAATAATTGCTTGCTGCAGTAGTGTAGCGTCCATAACTCTGCTTGTTAAATCGCTCCCTAGTGTAATTTCGAATAAACCAGAGATAAATGGAATGCTAAGCATATCGGGGAACGAAAGTGCTGAAAGGATGATATCAAAACCTTTTGCGAGTATAGCGGTAATATGTAGATGAAAAAGTAGTTTATTAATAACTGAAAATAAAATGATAAATCCGCCCACCATAAGCAAAGTTTGAATCGAAGAATTGACAGCATCTCCAAGAAGTTTTCCAATTGGGCGTTTGTCTTTTAATCTAGTTTGATGTAAGGCAGATAAAGCAGTCCCTACAATAAATTTCCCCTGCTTGTCCTTCCCCTTAACGGGAGTTTCCTTCCCATAAAAACGCATGATAAGACCAACACAAATATTCCCCAAATAATGAGCTAAAGCTAATAATACACCTAAATGCGGGTCGTGGAAAAACCCAACAGCTACCGCACCGAAAATAAACAATGGATTGGATGAATTAGTAAAGGATACAAGCCTTTCTGCTTCGATTTGTGTTAAATGACCTTCCTGCCGCATTCTTGCTGTCAGTTTGGCACCAGCTGGAAATCCCGAGGCCATTCCCATTGCCCAAACAAACCCTCCTACACCAGGAACTTTAAATAAAGGTCTCATGAGGGGTTCTAATAATACTCCAATAAATTTGACTACACCAAAACCAATTAACATTTCTGAAACAATAAAAAACGGTAGCAAGGAAGGGAAAACAATTTCCCACCACATATTTAGACCACGGATAGAGGCTTCAAACGATTCCTTAGGATACGTAATCAAGGAACCTGCTAAAATAATGGCAGAAATAGCTAAAAACATCGTTTTTAACTTCGAAGAACGAAACAAAGCATAGCCTCCTCTCGGGGGATTTTGTTATACTGTATAAACAAATAATGTTAAAATAAGGATTATTCATTCTGAAAAAAGTCTCGACTTGTCCCTATATAACACAAATATACTCATAGAACGCTAATTTAGACCATAAGATTGAACGAGATTTCTCCTAACATATTTTGTTTATCATCATCATGCTAAAAGCATATGAAAAGGTGGGAACGTTATGGTACAGCCTAAAATCGGATTAGCGCTAGGTTCTGGTGGGGCAAGGGGATTTGCCCATTTAGGGGTTATTAAGGTTTTGAGGGAAGCTGGAGTTCCTATTGATCTTATCGCAGGCAGTAGTATGGGAGCGCTTGTGGGCAGTTTTTATGGAGCTGGTATTGAAATGGAGCGTTTATATAAATTATCAACGGCTTTTAGGAGAAAGTATTTTTTAGATTTTACTGTTCCAAAAATGGGTTTTATTGCTGGGAAACGGGTAAAGGATTTCATTAGGGTTTTTACACATGGGAAAAATATTGAGGATTTATCGATTCCATTAGGAATAGTTGCAACCGACTTACTTACAGGTGAAAAAGTTGTTTTTAAACAAGGTCCTGTTGCAGAGGCTGTTAGAGCAAGCATCGCTATTCCGGGAATTTTTGTACCTGAAAAATATAATGGGAGAATTTTAGTTGATGGCGGGGTATCAGATCGAGTGCCAGTATCAGTGGTGAAAGAAATGGGAGCGGATATCGTAATTGCGGTTGATGTATCCAGGGTAAAGAGAAATGCGGAAATTACCTCCATCTACGACGTCATTATGCAAAGTATCGATATTATGCAAACAGAAATCATCAATAATCGCGAAATCGCTTCGGATATCATGATTCGTCCGCATGTTGAGGTATATAGCTCCCGTGCATTCACCAATATTGAAGAGATCATCGCACTTGGAGAAGAAGAAGCAAAAAAACAAATAGTGCAAATAAAAAATGTTATAAATAAATGGAAGGGGTAAAGGTGTAATGGGAAGAAAAATATTTGTAGGAACTTCCATTGTACTAACATTAATGATGATCGCAGCCATATTTTTTTCATTACCTTATTACGTTTCAAAGCCAGGTAAAGCAAAAAAATTAGCTCCTATCATTCAAGTTGAGAATAGAGAAGAAGGAAAGGGCAGCTTTATGCTGACAACTGTAAGAATGGGAAGAGCCAATATCTATTCATATATGGAGTCTAAGCTATTTGATTATGTGGAACTCTACCCTTTGGAGGAAATTTTGCACGAAACAGAAACACAAGAAGACTATAATGCCAGACAGCTCCATATGATGGCAGGCTCAAAGTTGAATGCGATTGAAGTAGCGTATAAAAAAGCAGGATATCCGGTTGAATACAAATATAAAGGGGTCTATGTTGTTCAGGTGATGCCGGATATGCCGGCAGAGGGAAAACTACTTTCTGGTGACCGAATCATTAAAGTAGATGGAAAAAGGTTCAACTCCTCAGAAGGTTTTATTGAATATGTTGCCAAGAAGCATGCTGGTAATACACTTGAATTAACCATTAAGAGGAATGATAAAACTAAGATAGTCCAAATATCTGTACAGCCTTTTAAGGGGGATCCAAAAAAGGTTGGAATTGGGATTTCTTTGGTTGATGATAAGGATATCATTGTTGATCCAAAAGTAACTGTTAAGACCGACGAAATCGGTGGACCTTCTGCAGGTTTGATGTTTTCATTAGAAATCTATGACCAGTTGATGGAAGAGGATTTTACCAGAGGGTACAAAATCGCGGGAACAGGGACCATTGATTCTGAAGGAACAGTAGGACCTATTGGCGGGATTGACCAAAAAATTGTCGCTGCCGACAAGGCGGGAGCTGAAATCTTTTTTGCCCCTAATGAAAAGGGTAGCAAAGATTCAAATTACAACCTTGCTGTGAAGACAGCCCGTGAAATTGATTCAAAAATAAAAATTGTTCCAGTGGATGTAATGGATGATGCGATTAAATATTTGGATAAACTGCCGATGAAATAAAAAGATGGTGCCAATAGGCATCATCTTTTTACTCTACATAAATAGGAGGTTGTTTATATTCTTGATTTAACAGTTTCTCCCTAGTCTGATTTCCTAAACCAAAAGCATATATCCGTGAAGCCTTAATATCCAGTAAAATATCTCTTTCCTTATAGGCTGATAGTTTTGATATGAGTGGAAGAGTAAATTGGGATTTATATTTATTTAAGTATTCTTTTCCGATCCCCGTCATTCCTAACAATCGTAGATATGCAGCCTTATCGCCAGACCTTTTCATTTCTGCTTTTTTTGTATTTGTTAAAATATGCAAACAAATCCTTTGCAGTCTCGTCCAAGTATAGCGTTTTGTTTTTATTTTTTGCATAAATTCATTAAAAGTTACAGCATCTAATGCAGCAGCTATTAATCGGTGCTCTATTCCTTCTTCCACCTCATAAATTTCTCTCAGTTCATCTGGACTGCTATGGAGAAGTAGAAAACGTAAATAACTCCAATAATTTTCCCACTCATGGAAATGTCCGTAATCGCTGAGATACTCTTTGAGAAGCCGACTTGTTGCATCTGGTACGTATTGCTCTATGGGGCTATTATTTTCATTCGAAGCAAAGAGTGCTTTTCTAATACTGGTCGCACTAGCAATGGTCTCAGTCGCAAAGTGCTCATCATGATAATCAGCATTTTTTCTTTTTACTGTGAGCGGAACGATTGAGCTTTTTTGATGTTTTAGGGCTTTTAAATAATGAAAGCCTAGAATATTATTTGGTTTATCTAACCTCACTAGGTTTTCAGTACTTGACAATGATTGAAAAGACAACGATAATGCTTTAGGGTAGCTAACACCTGTTTTGATATTCCTTTTAATATTTTCATCAAAAAGTTCTTTATGGCTATCTAAAAAGTTGACCGTCTGCAAGAAGGAATGAATATCACCACTTTCACTGCCGAAACAAAGAGAATGACAGCCAATGGCTTCTAAAATGGAGATTGCACCATTTGCAAAGGTCTCTGCCTTTTGAGTGGCAAATTGATAGGGAAGTTCAATGACAATATCCACACCATTAAGGAGCGCCATCTTGGTCCGATACCATTTAGAAACAAGGGCGGGTTCTCCACGTTGAAGGAAATTTCCACTCATAACGGCAATAACTAAATTTGCTTGAGCTGATTCTTTTGCTTCTTGTAGATGATAGGCGTGTCCGTTATGGAAAGGGTTATATTCAACAATTACACCAACAGCTTTCATCAAAAAATCTCCTTACTTGTAAGTTTATCAGGTAAATTTAACAGTAATCGTATTATAGCAAAAGTTACCATAATAAGATAATCGTTTACACTATTGGCGCAGCAGTGGTTGTAATCTGATTTAACTGGATAGACTAGTATGAAGACGTCGTTTTTGAGAAAATAGTAAATTGCAAATTCACATTTTAAGTGTAAAGAAAAAACATTGACAAAAATTTAATCGAAGGCTATAATTACCTTTGTTGCCTTGGGGTGATTCAATTGAAATGGACATTAAGCCAATTACAAAAATATCGAAACAAGGATTTTCTGATTGATGATACTATTCGAGTTGATGAAATTATAGAAACGGATCCATCGATTCGTGAAGTATCTCCGATGCATATTTCAGGTCGGGGTGACATTGATTCAACGAAAGTGACATTTCATTTGAAAATAGAAGGTTATTTAATCCTGCCTTGTTCTCGTACTTTAGTGGATGTAAAGTTTCCGATTAATGTCGAAACAACTGAAACTTTCCTCTTACAAGGTTCAGAATATGCAACTGAAGAGGAAGTATATCAAGTAAAAGGGGAAGTAATTGATTTAATGCCAGTCATTAGAGAAATCCTTTTACTAGAAGTTCCAATGCAGGTGTTCTGTGAGGATGTTAATCATGAAGATGCAGCACCGCAATCCGGTAAGGATTGGGAAGTTGTTCATGATCAAGATCAATCCAAAAAGATTGATCCAAGACTAGCGGGTCTTGCAAAGTTTTTTGACAAAAACGATTCTTCTTCGTAATTTTAATCTGCAAAATAAGAAGCAAAGTGAAGAACCAGCGTTCCTGGCCTTCATTACTTTCTTAATACTCTTTAAGGAGGTGGGAAGAATGGCTGTACCTTTTAGAAGGACTTCTAAAACTGTAAAAAGAAAACGTCGTACACATTTTAAATTAAACGTTCCTGGTATGGTAAGTTGCCCAAACTGTGGTGAAATGAAACTTAGCCACCGCGTATGTAAAGCTTGCGGAACATACAAAGGAAAAGACGTTGTTAACGACTAATTTCCATTAGGATAAAAAGCACAAGGCGCAATAGCCCTTGTGCTTTTGTCGTTTCCTGTAAAATTAACTTTTATACATATATACCTATACTTAGTGAATGGGGGAGAAGTTGAGTTGTCATATACAATTGAAAAAAGGGATATGGGTTATTTACTATTTACAATCACTCGAAGTGAAAAAAGAAATGCAATAAATTATGAAGTCATGGATGGATTGTCTAAAGCAATATCGTTAGCAAATGATCCTGCTATTAAGGCACTGGTGATTACTGGAGAAGGGGACCATGCTTTTTGTTCTGGAGGGGACTTATCGGTTTTTCACGAGCTTCATACAAAAGAAGAAGCATATGTAATGCTCTCAAAAATGGCTGAACTTCTATATTCTTTGCTGACGCTGACGAAACCGACCATTGCCTTACTAAATGGTACAGCCGTCGGTGGTGGGTGTGAACTAGCAGCTGCCTGTGATTTTCGTTTAGCGAGAGAAGGAATAAAAGCTGGTTTTGTTCAGGGTAAACTGGCCATTACTACAGGTTGGGGCGGTGGTACCATTTTAGCCGAAAAACTACCAGCCTCAAGCAGCATGAAACTTTTAATGGAAGCGGAAATTCAATCTGCGAAATATTTAAGTGAAATTGGATTTATCGATAAAATCTATTCATCGAACCCAATCGTCGCTTGCGAAAGCTTTTTAGAGAATCTAATAGCAGTCGAGTTGGGGGTTTTAGAATCATATAAAATGATATGGATTCAGAAGTGGGGGGAAAGTAAGCTTAAGGAAAGAATAGAAAAAGAAGTTAGCAATTGCAGTGTCCTTTGGGAAAGTGAGGCACATCATAAATATGTAAAAGGCTTTATTAATAAAAAAACACCAAATTAAGAATAAAAGACAAACTGATATCAGTCTATCTTTTCTAGTAGATGCATATGTATGAATAAAAACACTAGGAGGGATAGTAAATGTCGCCAACTCGCCAGGATGCATGGTCCCAAGATGAAGATTTACTGCTTGCAGAAGTTGTGTTACGGCATATTCGAGAAGGTGGGACACAGTTGCAAGCATTTGAGGAAGTGGGAAAACAGCTTTCGCGAACTTCTGCAGCCTGCGGATTCCGTTGGAACTCATTTGTTAGGAAGCAATATAAATCCGGGATAGACTTAGCTAAAAAACAGCGTAAAGAAATGAAAAAACAAACTATACCTCAAGAGATGGACTCCTCACAAGTGGAAGCAAGCGAAGAAACAAGTTCCGCTGTGTCAGCTAAGAGTGAAGGTGTAACCTTTCAAGCAGTTCTTCACTATCTAGAGAACCTTCATAAGCAAGCCACAGCCGCTTCAAGTATCGAGGAGGCAAAGGAAAAGTCTATTCAAAAACTAAAAGACCTTGAAAAGAAATCCTACTTGCTTGCAGCAGAAAATGAAAGATTAATAAAAAATTTAAAAGCAATTGAAGAGGACTACCGTTCATTAATTGAAATCATGGAAAGGGCTCGAAAGATGGTTGTCTTGCAAGAAGAAGATAGACAGCAAAAAGTAAAATTTCAAATGGATAAAAACGGGAACCTCGAAAGAGTGGTAAAATAGTAAAAAGCGGACAATATGTCCGCTTTTTACTTATATAAGGCGCTAGCAAATTTTTTATTTGTGTTGTGCTTCTACACCTGTAGGATACCAAACGAGTGGGTTTTCACCACGGTCGCGCTCCATATCGTATTCGACATTCGTGAAGTCCATATTTTCCCAAAAACTTCTTGACTGTACTCTTGGGTTCGTTTTAATTGGAAGTCCTAAGCTTTTAGCAAATTCTACAAGGGTTTTTCCATACCCCTTCCCTTGGTATTCTGGTAATACTTCAAGCTTCCAAATCTCTAAAAAATTCTGTGGAGGATAGAAATAACGATCAAACTTAGCTTCAGTTTGATATAAACTCATACGGGCTACTAGTTTATCTCCGAAATAAATTCCGTAAAAAGGTGAGTTACTATCATTATCAACCATATTTGCTTCTAAATCTTCAAGCATCGAAAGCTCTTGAATTCCATATTCTTTAAATTTTTTAAATTCCTCTAGTGTTTTAAAATTTACTTTTAATTTCTGAACATCCATCACCATATTAAGTCCTCCTTAAGAAAAGAAAATCATATCACCTGTATATATTCATTTATTGTTGAATAATATGAATTTGAAGTAAATTTTTAAATTATTCAAAATGAATTAATATTATTATATAACAAAAATACAAAAAATTCTTTAAATAATGAAAGAAAGCGTTTTCTTTATTTGCAGGAAATTTAAAGAAATGTGTAGAAATATAAGAGGTGTACGCTTAAGGGGATGAAAGGAGAAAAAATGTGCAAAAAATACTAATTGCTAATCGAGGGGAAATTGCACTTAGGATTATCAAAACTTGCCATCAAATGGGAATTGAAACAGTTGCTATATATTCCGAGGTTGATAAAGAAATGCCATATGTAAAAGTAGCTTCTAAGGCAGTCTGTGTGGGGGAAGCACCTGTTAATAAATCGTATTTACGAGCCAATAAAATTTTAGAAATTGCAAAAAGCGAAATGGTCGATGCGATTCACCCTGGTTATGGATTTCTCTCGGAAAATGCTGCTTTTGCAGAGCTTGTAAAAAGTGAAGGGATTATTTTTATAGGTCCAGACGTTGAAATAATTAAATTAATGGGAGATAAAATTATTTCACGCAAAACGATGGAATTGGCTGGGGTACCGGTAGTCCCTGGGAGCGGTCACGGTCTTGATACGATTGAGGAAGCCTGCACCGTATCTGAAACGATCGGATATCCAGTTATGCTGAAAGCTAGTGGCGGTGGCGGTGGAATTGGTATGGTGCTGTGTGAAAATGAGCAAGCGCTCATCAAAACGTTTGACTCAACAAAGTCAAGGGCACAGACATACTTCGGTACAAATGAAGTGTTCATTGAAAAATATATTGCCGAAGCACGGCATATCGAGGTCCAAGTCTTTGGTGATCAAAAAGGGAATATCGTTCATCTTTTTGAAAGGGACTGCTCCATTCAACGAAGACATCAAAAAGTAATTGAAGAATCGCCGTCACCTTTTTTAACAGAAGGGACCCGTAAAAAAATATATCAAACGGCCTTAAAAGCAGCAAAAGCTGTTGGCTATACAAATGCAGGAACAATAGAGTTTATTGTGGATGAAAATGAGAAATTTTATTTCCTAGAAATGAATACCCGGCTTCAAGTGGAGCACCCCGTCACTGAAATGATTACTGGCATTGATTTAGTTGAGTGGCAGATTCGGATTGCACAAGGTGAGCCTATACCAATGCTGCAATCACATATAAAAACCACTGGCCATGCGATAGAATTCCGTCTCTATGCAGAGGACCCTGTTCGCTTTTTACCCTCACCTGGAAAAATCACCAAGCTTGTTTGGAATGATGAGCCACCTGTTGTAAGGATCGATACGGGTTATCAAGAGGGGAATACGGTTACACCTTACTATGACCCGATGATTGCCAAATGTATTTTTCATGCTGACACACGCAAGGAAGCAATTCAAGCGGCGGAGCTGTTTTTTAATGACCTGCAAATCGAGGGAATCAAAACAAATGCCCCACTTTTCATAAATATTTTAGTAAATAACGAATTTAAAAAAGGAAGTTATACAACAGCCTTTATCAAAAAAATGAAATAAGGAGCGAGAATACAATGAAAGAAATTACGGCAACTATGGCAGGTACTGTATTAAATGTCCTTGTAGCAAATGGAGAAAATGTTAGTACAGGACAAGAAGTTCTAATGCTTGAATCAATGAAAATGGAGATCCCCATCGAAAGCGATACAGATGGCTTAGTAAAAGAATTAAAGGTTAACATTGGAGATTTTGTAAATGAAGGCGACGTTTTAATGATAGTAGAATAGGCGCATGGGGGAGGACATTATGACAACGATAAAAACTTTGAGTGAGCAATTGTCTGAAAAACGAAAGGTCATTGAAGCAGGTGGCCACCCAAAATATCATGAAAAGCTAAAACAGCAAAATAAATTATTTGTGCGAGACCGCTTATCTCTACTATTTGATGATGGGAAATATGAGGAAGATGGAAAATTTGCCAATTTCCAGGCAGGTGATCTACCGGCTGATGGTGTAGTAACGGCAATTGGGAAAGTTAACGGGCAGACTGTTTGTGTAATGGCGAATGATTCCACTATTAAAGCTGGTTCATGGGGAGCTCGGACTGTTGAAAAGATTATCCGAATACAAGAGATCGCTGAGAAACTAAAAGTGCCATTGTTTTATTTAGTAGATTCTGCTGGAGCCAGAATTACCGATCAGCTGGAGATGTTTCCAAACCGTCGAGGAGCCGGCAAAATTTTTTATAACCAAGTGAAGCTGTCGGGAATGATTCCACAAGTATGTATTTTGTTTGGACCATCTGCTGCGGGAGGAGCTTATATTCCTGCATTTTGTGATGTAGTTATTATGGTCGATCAAAATGCTTCGATGTATCTTGGTTCACCGCGGATGGCTGAAAAAGTTATCGGTGAAAAAGTTACATTAGAGGAAATGGGCGGAGCTCGTATGCATTGCTCTGTAAGCGGTTGTGGTGATGTCCTTGTATACAGTGAAGAAGAAGCAATAGATTCGGCAAAAAAATATATTAGCTACTTTCCGTCCAGTTTCAAAGAAAAAACAAAAACAACGAAAAGTGCAGCTCCAAAACAGGGGCGTGAACTAGAGGCGATTATACCGCAAAACCAAAATGCCCCATTTGATATGTATGAAGCGATCGATAGGTTAATTGACGAAAATAGTTTTTATGAAGTAAAAAAATTATTTGCTGCTGAGTTGATTACTGGTTTTGCACGAATTGATGGCCGAGTAGTAGGGATTGTTGCCAATCAACCGAAAGTTAAAGGCGGAGTCCTCTTTATTGATTCGGCTGATAAAGCTGCGAAATTTATTCAGTTATGTGATGCCTACCATATTCCGTTGTTATTCCTTGCCGATGTACCAGGATTTATGATTGGTACAAAAGTAGAACGTGCAGGAATCATCCGACATGGGGCCAAGTTAATTGCTGCCATGAGCTCGGCAACAGTACCAAAGATATCTGTTATCGTAAGAAAAGCATATGGTGCTGGTCTTTACGCGATGGCTGGACCGGCATTTGAACCAGATTGTTGTATTGCTTTACCAACTGCTCAAATTGCGGTAATGGGCCCTGAAGCGGCCGTTAATGCTGTATACTCTAACAAAATTAATGAAATTGAAGACCCGAAAGAAAGAGTAGCCTTCGTGCAGGCAAAGCAGCAGGAGTATAGGGAGCACATTGATATTTACAAATTGGCATCAGAGTTAATTATTGATGAAATCATTGCCCCTTCAGAGCTCCGAAATGTACTTATTCAACGGTTTGCTTTTTATGAAACAAAAGAAATTAATTTTAGTAATAGAAAGCATCCGGTATATCCAGTTTAAATAGATAGGGCCTGGAGCACAAATCAACAGCCTAGTTTAACACAGCCAAAAAATAATATGTTAAAAGTCCGTTTCGATTATTTTTGAAACGGATTTTTTTCTTTTTAGGGAGAGACTAACAAACTAGACACACTTCTGCTAAAATATTAAGTAATAAATAGTTAAAAATTGGGTGGTTAGCATGAAAATTGGCATTATTGGTGCTGGTTCTATTGGATTATTATTGTCGTCATATTTAAGCAAGGCTTTTTCGATAACACTTTATACTAAAACAAACGCACAAGCAGATGAAATTAACCAAAAAGGCATCCTCCTGTTAGAAGGTTCAAGCCAAAATCGTGTTAGGATTATGGCAAGTCCAATATCAAATTGGACTGGAAATGAAGAACTAACCATTATTGCTGTTAAACAATATCAGCTTCAGTCCATTATGAATCAACTAGATAGATTGGACTGTAATCCTCAAAATCTATTGTTTTTGCAAAACGGGATGAGTCATATAAAATTACTTGATAATATTCCTGCTGCTACTATTTTTGTTGGTTCTGTGGAACATGGAGCAAGTAAAGTTAATTCCAATACTGTCCGTCACAATGGTAAAGGAGCCATAAATGTTGCAGTATTTAAAGGTGATACTTTAAGAATAAAGGAGTTTGCACATGCGTGTGCATCCATTAATTTTCCGATCACTTTAAAAGAGGATTTTTATTCTATGCTAGTAAATAAATTAATTGCAAATGCAGTGATTAATCCTTTAACGGCAATCCTTCAAGTGAAAAATGGTGAATTAATTGCCAATACTTTCTATTTTGCTGCTTTAAAAAGACTATTTCTTGAAATTGCTTTTATATTAAACCTAGATGATCCTATCAGAAAATTCAAAGATTTGATCAGAATATGCAAAAATACAGCTGATAATCAGTCATCGATGCTACTAGATTTGCAGGCAGGAAGAAGGACTGAAATTGACGCAATACTTGGCTTTTTATTAGATGAAGCTGCTAGTCAAGAAAAAGAAGCAAGCATGATTCAAAGTTACTATTATTTATTAAAAGGGAAAGAATACCGAAAGGGAGCGAGTTAATTGAATTCCTTTATATCATCAATCATTACAATTTTTTTAACAGTTCCTCTGCTCGGTTTTTTTATCATTTATATAATAAATAAGCTAATTACAAATAATACTCGAAAGTCCATTCATAAAGCCTTGGACTACTCAACTATCTTATTTATTTTCGCAGTACATTTTTTGGCCCTTACCATTTGGGAAAAATCATTTTTCTGGATCATTTTTTTAGTATTAATTATCATTGCAATGGTTTTCGTGTTTATTCATTGGAGAATAAAGGGTGAAATTATATTTAGTAAGGTTTTTAAAGGTTTTTGGCGATTTAATTTTCTTATTTTCTTTTTCGCATATTTATCACTAACTATCTTTGGTATACTTCGGAGTGCGTTAACTTTTACATTTTCCTAAGCAAAGATTTTTTTAATTAGGATGGTTGATGCTATACTCATATGGAATGAATATGGTTGATTAGAAAGGAAGTACTTAAATGGAGATTTTAAATCTCTCTTTATCAGCAACGAATCGATTTGCTTCAAATTATTTAGAACAATCTCCTGATATTCTGCCCTTTTTCCATTATCGGTTTAATGATATTACGGAAGATCAGAGAAGGTTAGATGAATTAAGCAATCGTTATTTCCCGCGTGAAAATGTAGCTGATTACATTGAGAAATTTATGGAACGTTTTCCATCCTCACAGGCAGTAACTAATTCACTTGAAAAATTAAAACAAAAAAATAGTGTAGTTGTCATTGGTGGACAACAAGCAGGAATTCTTACCGGCCCTCTTTATTCAATACATAAAGTAATCTCAATCATTAAATTAGCGGCTGAGAAAGAGCGGCAACTTGGTGTACCTGTCATCCCAGTATTTTGGATAGCAGGAGAGGACCATGATTTTCATGAGGTAAATCATGTATTTATACCTGTAGAGCAAAGAGTGGGAAAATCGATATATCCTGAAAAGACAAAACAAAAGAAAATGGTCTCAGATATTCTCCTTAATGAAGAAGTTTGTCGGGAATGGGTAACGAATTTAATTGAGGATTTTGGGGAAACCCATCATACGAAAGATTTGCTATCCTTTGCTGAAGAAGCTTTAGTGAAATCCACTACGTTTGTTGACTTCTTTGCTAATATTGTGATGGAACTATTTAAAGATTATGGCTTATTAATAGTGGATTCTGGTGATCGTCATTTTCGTCTTTTGCAAAAAGAGAATTTTTCCGGGCAAATTGAGCATCATCGGGAAATTACAAGTTATTTACTTGAACAGCAAAGTGTCATAAGCAAGAATGGGTTTCCGATTACAATCGATTCAAATGAGAATGCAGCTAACTTGTTTTATTATCATCCAAGATCAAATGAACGAATTTTGCTTGAATTTGATTCGGAAAGTAATTGTTTTGTGGGGAAAAGTGGAGTTGTTTCATTTACAAAGGAAGAATTAAGCCAAATTGCTCTCCAGAACCCAGCGTTACTTAGTAATAATGTGGTTACACGCCCATTAATGCAAGAGTGGCTTTTCCCAACCCTTGCATTTATTGCAGGCCCAGGTGAAATTTCCTATTGGGCTGAATTGAAGCTTGTATTTGAGCATTTTAAAATTAAAATGCCGCCAATTGTGCCAAGATTAAATATTTCCTTGTTAGAAAGAGCTGTTGAAAGTGACATTAATGAGTTGAAATTAGATTTATCAACAGTTTTAAGCAGAGGAAGTGCGCAAGAAAGGGATCAGTTTCTTGAGTCTATTAAGGACAGAGAAGTATCTGAACTTTTTTCTTCACTAAAATCACAGATTCTTAAACAGTATGAGTTAATTGAAACGAAAACAAATCAGCATGACCCCAGCTTGTTACCATTACTGAAGAAAAATGAAAACTTTCTGCTTAAGCAAATTGGATTTATGGAAACAAAGTTAGAGGCATCCGTGCAATCAAAGTTCGATGTGGTTCTTAATAAGTTTAACCGTATTGATTTATCGTTACGTCCAGATGGTTTTCCTCAAGAGCGAGTTTGGAACATTTTCTATTACTTAAATCAGTATGGAACTAATTTTATTAAAGAATTAATGGAACTTGAATTTGAATTTGATGGTCGTCATAAGGTAATAAAACTATAAAGGAACTTCACATACCGTGTGAAGTTTCTTTTTTTTAGGCTCTGTTAAACTTGATTGTTGATTTGAGCTCCAGGCGCTACGCTTTCCGCGGGCGGTCCGGGGAGCCTCCTCGGCGCTGAAGCGCCTGCGGGGTCTCCCCTGCCCCGTCCTCCCGCAGGAGTCGAGCGCCTTCCGCTCAAATCAACAGTTTTTAAAATTAACAATGTCCTTTAACACAGTCTTTTTTTAGAAAAATTTCTGGATAAAAAAGGATTTAGGGAAGTTAGCAAGAATTATTAAAAATAGGTGGAGGAAAGTGGGGGAATGTGGTACATTTTATATAGAAAGTGGGGGTACCGGGTATGTTTATGGGTGAATACCATCATAGCATTGATAATAAAGGCCGGATGATCGTGCCATCCAAATTCCGTGACGACCTAGGTGAGATGTTTATCATCACTCGCGGTTTGGATCAATGTCTGTTTGGTTACCCATTATCAGAGTGGGCACTGATTGAAGAAAAACTTAAAGGCCTGCCACTCACAAAAAAAGACGCCCGTGCATTTACCCGTTTCTTCTTTTCTGGTGCTACAGAAAGCGAACTGGATAAACAAGGAAGAATTAACATTCCTGCACCATTGCTTCAGTATGCAAAATTAGAAAAAGAATGTGTAGTTTTAGGAGTTTCCAATCGAGTTGAAATTTGGAGCAAACAGATTTGGGAAGACTATTTTGCACAGTCTGAAGATTCTTTTGCCGAAATTGCAGAAAATATGATTGGGTTTGATATATAATGGACAAGTTATTCTATTATAACTTGCATTTTATATCGTTAGATTGGAAAAGGTGATAAATATGTTTGAACATACAACTGTGTTACTTGATGAAGCTGTTAACGGATTAAATATTAAACCGGACGGCATTTATGTTGATTGTACATTAGGCGGTGCTGGTCACAGTTCCCTAATACTATCAAAACTTACTGATAATGGAAAATTGTTTGCCTTCGATCAAGACGAAATAGCTATTGCCAATGCAAAAGAGAAATTGTCACTCTATGGAGAGCAACTTACAATAATTAAAAGCAATTTTTTGTACCTTAAGGAAGAACTTGAAAAGCTTGGCATTGAAAAAGTGGACGGTGTTTTATATGACCTCGGTGTTTCATCTCCTCAATTAGATACACCCGAAAGAGGCTTCAGTTATCACCATGATGCACCGTTAGACATGAGAATGGACAACGAAGCAGATATTTCTGCGTATGATGTCATTAATCACTGGTCCTATGAGGATCTTGTTCGAATCTTTTTTCGTTATGGTGAGGAGAAATTTTCCAAACAAATAGCTAGGAAAATAGAGGCTAGACGAGAAATTAAACCCATTGAGACGACATTTGAGCTGGTCGAGCTTATTAAAGAAGGAATTCCTGCCCCAGCACGGAGAAAAGGTGGACATCCTGCAAAACGTGTATTCCAAGCAGTAAGAATTGCAGTAAATGATGAACTAGCGGTTTTTGAGCAATCATTGCAGAAAGCGTTTGAAATTTTAAATCCATCCGGCCGGATTAGTGTTATTACCTTTCACTCTTTGGAAGACCGGATTTGCAAGGCTGCATTTAAGAAGGAAAGTGAAATACCAGATTTACCCAAAGGATTACCTATTATCCCGGACGAGTATAAACCCAATTTAAAGTTAATTACAAGAAAACCTATCCTTCCGTCTGAAGAAGAACTTGAACATAATAATCGTGCACGATCTGCAAAACTTAGAATTGCAGAAAAACAATAGATAGTCTAAAAATAACTATGTGGAGGGGAAAGAATGAGTAATCTTGCCAGGAAATTTCAGCAACAACAGCAAGTAGAACGGACTGTACAGGAACGGAGCATTGTAAAAACAAGAAAACACTGGCTTACACCTGGGGAAAAAGTAATCGGATTAGTATTTACAGGGTTGGTTTGTTTTGGTGCCGTCCACCTCATCTCGAATCAAGCGGGAATTTACCAGGTAAACAAGGATATTCAGGAGGTCCAAACCTCGATAAGTGAACTAAAAAAGGAAAACAATGATCTTCATGTACAAGTTAGTGAGCTAAGTAAGTATGAGCGGATTTTGGAAAAAGCAAAACAAATGGGACTTGTATTAAACGAAAATAATGTCAAGGTTGTGCACGAGAAATGAACAAGAAACAGCCATATATGAATTTCGGAGCAGTCGGGTTATTTGGATTATTCGGCCTGCTCTTTTTTATATTGATTTTTAGATATTTTACCATTCAATTTACTGGTGAGGTGGGAGCACAGCCACTTGCAGCAAAAGCGGAGCAAAAGTATAGCAGAATAGGGACTATGGATGCGGTAAGAGGTGTAATTTATGACCAAAAAGGCGAGGTCATTTCTGAAGATTCAACAGCCTATACCTTAATTGCTATTCTCGATAAAAAGATGACAACAAATCCAAAGAAGCCTAATCATGTAACAGACCCCAAAAAAACGGCAAGTGAATTAGCAAAGTATTTAGATATGGAAGAGTCCGAGATTTATAGTAGGTTGACAAAGGATAGGTTTCAAGTTGAGTTCGGAAAAGCAGGAAGAGATATCTCACACCAAACGAAAAAAGAAATTGAAGCATTAAAGCTTCCAGGGATAACGTTCAAACGAGATTCAAAAAGGTTTTATCCGAATGGAATCTTTGCCTCCCATCTAGTTGGTTATGCAGACAGAATTGATGAAGAGGATGGGAGCTATAACTACGTCGGAAAAATGGGGATTGAACAACTATTAAACGATGAGTTAACAGGTAAAGATGGGGAAATTAAATACGAAAGCGATTTATGGGGCTATTTGCTTCCGGATGGAAAAGAAAAGGTATCCCCTGCTCAGAATGGTAATGATGTTTATCTAACGATTGATAAAAAGATTCAAACATTTTTAGAAGACGCTATGAATAAAGTTGTCGACGAATATAAACCTAAAAAAATCATTGCCATTGTTGCTGACCCTAAAACAGGCAATATTTTAGCGATGGGACAAAGACCTTCGTTTCACCCTAAAACAAAAGAGGGGATTGATAAGAGCTGGCACAATGAAGCGATAGAAATTTCCTTCGAACCAGGTTCGACAATGAAAATTTTTACGCTTGCAGCGGCTATTGAAGAAAATAAATTTGATCCCAATGAACCATTCGAGTCGGGTTCTTATCGAGTAACATCAAAAGACAAACCCATTCATGACCATAACGGATATGGCTGGGGAACTATTTCCTACCTTGAGGGAGTTCAGCGTTCATCCAATGTTGCATTTGCAAAGCTCGCAAATGAAAAGTTGGGATTCGAGAAATTTCGTGAGTACTTAACTAAATTTGGTTTTGATGCGCCAACTGGAATTGACCTGCCATTAGAGACATCAGGGAAAATTCAATATAATTGGCCAATTGAAAAAGCAACAACTGCATATGGTCAAGGTACAGCGATCACACCGATTCAGCAAATACAAGCTGCTACTGCGATTGCTAATAATGGGAAAATGATGAAGCCGCAAGTAATTGATAAAATTGTTAATCACGATACGGGTGAGGTAATTCGGGATGTTACACCAGAGGTAGTTTCCACACCTATTTCTGCTGCAACAGCAAAAGAAGTCCGTGATATTCTTGAAACTGTCGTCTCCAACGAAGAAACGGGAACAGGTAATCGATATCAAATTGATGGGTATAGTGTTGCGGGGAAAACAGGGACTGCAAGTATTCCTAATCCAAAGGGCGGCTACTTAACTGGACAGAAAGATTATATATTTTCATTCTTAGGAATGGCTCCTGCGGATGATCCAAAATTAATTGTTTATGTTGCTGTTCAACAGCCAGAGATAGACCACTATTCTATGGGGTCGATTCCAGTTTCAATGCTATTTAATCCCGTAATGAAAAATAGTTTACAATATTTAAATATTCAACCATCACAGCAGCCAAAAGCCTCTACCTCAAAACTAGCTAATTTGGTTGATCTAGACGTAGCGGAAACAGTAAACAAACTTAAGGAGCAAGGCCTTGAAGTTGTTGTTTTAGGATCTGGCTCAAAAGTGACTGGTCAGCTTCCGGCAGCGAGTACCAATGTGCTCGAAGGAGAAAAAATAATCCTCCAGACAGAAGGAGATTTGATTGCACCCAACATGAGAGGATGGTCACTCCGTGATGTAATGAAGGTGGCCAAATTATCTGGAGTAAAACTAAATTCAACAGGCAGTGGTTATGTTGTAAAGCAAAATATCACAGAGGGAACGATATTGCGCAAAGATGAGTTTTTAATCGTGGATTTAAAAACTCCAGAAGAAAAATTAAAATTTGAAGCAGAAAAAACAAAAGCCGGTGAAAATAGTGAGTTATCGGATGAAGATGTAGAAAAGCCCCTTCAAGAGTAATGATAGGCGGGCAAACAGTAGTAGTAATCGTTCTAATTAAATACGTACAAGCATATAAATGAACGAGTAGGATAAAGGAGGCTCGTTCATTTTATGCGTGTTTCAAATGTAACTGTCCGTAAAAGGTTAATGATTGCATTGTTCGTTGGAATTCTAATCTTTCTAATCATTGATGTCCGACTTGGATATGTACAGTTTGTTCTTGGTGATAAGTTGACTGGACAAGCAAAGGGGTTATGGAGCCGGAATATTCCTTTTGAGCCAGAGCGTGGCGAAATTATCGACCGTAATGGTGTACCGTTAGCAACCAATGTAAGTGCTCCGACTGTATATGTAGTACCAAGACAGGTAAAAGACCCTGCGACAACCTCCGAGAAACTTGCATCGGTGTTAAATACTTCTAAGGAAAATACGTATCGACAAATTACCCAGGGCGAATCCATTATAAGGATTAAAGAAGGAAGAAAGATTTCCCATGAAAAAGCTAAAGAAATCAGAGCTTTAGGGCTTGAAGGGGTATATATAGGAGAAGATTCAAAAAGGCATTATCCATTCGGCAGCTATCTTTCTCATGTCCTAGGTTTCTCTGGGGTGGACAACCAAGGGCTAATGGGGTTAGAACTTTACTACGATAAAGAGCTTAGCGGTGAAAGAGGCTCGGTAAAGTTTTATGCTAATGCTAAAGGGGAAAGAATGAATGACATGGCTGATGATTATGAGCATCCAGTTGATGGACTTGATTTAAAGCTTACCATCGATACTAAAATTCAAACCATTATTGAAAGGGAGCTTGATATTGCAGAGGCAACCTATAATCCTGATGGTATTATTGCGATTGCAATGGATCCGAATAATGGGAAAATTCTCGGGATGTCGAGCCGACCTACATTTGATCCCGCTGAATTTCAAAATGTTCCACAAGAGGTATACAACAGAAACTTACCGGTGTGGTCAAGCTATGAGCCTGGTTCTACTTTTAAAATTATCACACTTGCGGCAGCTTTAGAGGAAGGCAAGGTTGATTTAGAAAAGGAACATTTTCATGATCCGGGCTCGGTTGAAGTGGCCGGGGCCAGATTGAAATGCTGGAAAAGAGGCGGTCATGGAAGTCAAACTTTCCTTGAGGTCGTGCAAAACTCTTGTAACCCAGGTTTTGTAGAATTGGGGCAAAGATTAGGTAAAGATACTTTGTTTAAATATATTAAAGATTTCGGCTTTGGACAGAAAACAGGAATCGATTTAGCTGGTGAAGGTTCAGGGATATTATTTAATTTAAATCGGGTGGGCCCAGTCGAGTTAGCGACCACTGCATTTGGTCAAGGCGTTTCCGTGACCCCTATTCAACAGGTTGCAGCGGTAGCGGCTGCGGTGAATGGAGGGACGCTTTATAAGCCATATATCGCACAAGAGTTAATTGATCCTGTTACGAAGGAAGTAGTCATGAGAAATACTCCTGTTGCGAAAAGAAGAGTAATTTCTGAAGAAACGTCGAAGGAAATTCGCCATGCGCTTGAGAGTGTAGTCGCTCAAGGAACAGGTTTCCGGGCCTTTGTTGACTCGTATCGTATTGGAGGAAAAACAGGTACAGCTCAAAAAGCTCAAAACGGGAGATATTTGGAAAATAACTTTATCGTTTCCTTTATGGGCTTTGCTCCTGCAGATGATCCACAAATCGTGGTTTATGTTGCCGTCGATAACCCAAAAGGGGGGTTAATCTTCGGGGGAACTGTATCCGCTCCAATGGTTGGCAGTATTATGAAGGATGGACTCATGGCAATGGGAGTAGAGCCTCGAAAAGATCAAATTGAAAAAGAAATAAAATGGCCAGATAAGGCGTTAATTACACTTCCTGACTTAACTGGTTTAACGAAACTAGAGATCACAGAACAATTAATCAATCTTAAAATAGACGCCAAAGGAAAAGGAGATGTGGTCGTAAGGCAATCTCCAGATCCGGGTACGAAGGTAAAAGAAGGTTCGACGATTTGGCTTTATTTTGATGATCAGGAATAAATATAATCCAAGCAGGTTCATGTAAAAATGGCGGCCGGAATGAATTCCGCCGCCTGTTTATTTGAAATATTAATGTTGGATCTTAAGGATAAATAGCATTCTACATAGTTTTGCTGTAAAATAAGGTGAATATTTTTATAAGAGGATCTTTCCATATAAATAATAGTATTTTTCGAAAAGGCAAGAGAGGATTTGAGATTATGAAACTACATGATTTACTTCAACATTTGCACCTGCTCGTTCCCTATCAAGGGGATGATCCGGAAATTACTTCGATTGATAATGATAATCGCAGGGTGCAAAAGGGTAGTTTATTTATTTGTATAAAAGGTTTTACTGTCGATGGACATGATTTTGCTGAAACAGCGGTTAAAAATGGTGCTGCTGCAGTACTTGCTGAAAGGGCGCTACCACTTTCAGTACCCGTCATAATCGTTAACGATACCATTAGAGCAATGGCAGTCCTTGCTGATGCTTTTTATCAACATCCAACAAAGAAACTGCATTTAATTGGAATTACAGGAACAAATGGGAAGACGACAACCAGTCATCTAATCGAAAAAATATTTTCTGATGTAAACCGGAGCACTGGTTTAATCGGTACCATGTATACAAAAATTGGTGATCAGAAATTTGAAACAAAAAATACAACTCCAGAAAGTCTTGTACTTCAAAAGGGTTTCCAACAAATGCTTGAAGCTGGTGTTGATACAGCTATTATGGAAGTTTCCTCCCATGCCTTACATATGGGGAGAGTCCATGGTTGTGATTATGATATCGCTGTGTTCACGAATCTCACTCAAGACCATTTAGACTATCATAAAACAATGGAAGACTATATGCATGCCAAAAGCTTATTGTTTTCACAGCTTGGTAACACATTTGACGCTAATAAACCCAAATTTGCTATCTTAAATGCAGATGATTCCGCTTCTGAAATGTATCGAAAATCAACAGCAGCTCATGTCGTTACATATGGAATTGACCATGAGGCGGATATATATGCTAGAAATATTCAGATGACTTCTGCAGGAACTACCTTTGAAATAGTAGTAAAAGAGAAGGTTTATCCCATCAGCATCAAGTTAATTGGGAAGTTTAGTGTTTATAATGTTTTGGCAAGTATTGCTACGGCACTTGTATCAAAAATTCCGATGATGGATATTATTCATTCGATTGAGAGTGTTACTGGAGTCGATGGCAGATTTGAGTTAGTAAATACTGGTCAAGAATTTACTGTCATTGTAGATTATGCACATACACCAGATAGTTTAGAAAATGTTTTAAAAACCATTCAGAGCTTTGCAAAAAAACGTATCTTTGTAATTGTTGGCTGTGGAGGGGATCGTGATAAAACGAAGCGACCACTAATGGCGGAAATTGCGTGTCGTTATGCAACAGATCCGATATTTACCTCCGATAATCCAAGAAGTGAAGATCCATTAGCGATATTAATAGATATGGAAGCTGGTGTCATGGGGAAAAGTTATATCACCATTCCTGATAGAAAAGAGGCCATTTCAGCAGCAATTAACGAGGCAGCTGCAGGTGATGTTATCTTAATAGCTGGTAAAGGTCACGAAACCTACCAGATTATTGGCCATAATGTTTATGATTTTGATGACCGAGTGGTGGCTCGGGAAGCTATCGAGGAGAGATAGAAATGTATTTAGCGTTCGATGATTTAGTAACATTATTCTCTGATTATAAGGGAGTAAAAACGGCAGATCATTTATACTTTACGGTTACTGATAATTCAGCCCTAACGCAGCCAAGAGGTCTGTTTATACCGTTAAACGATGATTCTGGGGAACTATTAGACGCGATTGCCAATGGAGCCATTGCAGCAATTTGGGATAGAACGAAACAAGTACCAAGGTATACACCAAATCACTTTCCCATCTTTTTTACTAATAATCCGATTAATGCAATTAGAGAAATAATAAGCTTTTATATTGAAAAAATAGACGGAGATACTGCTGAGAAAATGAATGTGACCAAATTCGTATTTTTAAATAAAAAACTTCTCAAAGAAAATAAAGAAACATATGATATAGCTGTAATGTTGGAAAAGATATCAAAGAAAAATACTGATCTTGATGCAGAGAGGAGGGGATAAAATGCTGGAGCAAGTTATTTTTTTCACAATATTAATGGGATTTCTAATTACTGTTCTGCTTTCTCCGATTTTTATTCCCTTCTTAAGAAGGTTGAAATTTGGACAAAGCATTCGTGAAGAAGGTCCCAAATCCCATCAGGTAAAAACAGGAACACCAACGATGGGTGGAATCATGATTTTATTTTCCATTATTATTACCACGCTTGTCATGACAGGGAAGTTTTCAGAACCGACAGTTAAAACATATCTGCTTATCCTTGTGACGTTTGGTTTTGGATTACTTGGATTTTTGGATGATTTTATTAAAGTAGCCCTAAAGAGGAATTTAGGATTAACTTCTAGACAAAAGCTTTTAGGTCAAATTATTATTTCGATAATTTTTTATCTTGTTTATAAGCAAAATGGATTTCCGACGGAAATCACTATCCCAGGAACTGATTACTCAGTTGAATTAGGCTGGTTTTTTGTGTTTTTTATTGTTTTCTGGCTAGTGGGATTCTCGAATGCAGTCAATCTAACTGATGGACTGGATGGATTACTTTCAGGTACGGCTGCCATTGCATTTGGTGCCTATGCAGTCTTAGCCTGGAATCAATCGCAGATGGAAGTGGCAATCTTCTCAGTTGCTGTGGCTGGAGCAGTCTTAGGCTTCCTCGTTTTTAATGCCCACCCTGCAAAAGTATTTATGGGTGATACGGGTTCACTTGCTCTTGGCGGCGCGATCGCGACCATCGCAATCTTAACGAAATTAGAGTTATTATTAGTCATCATCGGTGGAGTATTTGTAATTGAAACATTATCGGTTATTCTACAGGTAATCTCGTTTAAAACTACAGGGAAACGAATTTTCCGAATGAGTCCACTCCATCACCATTATGAGTTACTTGGCTGGTCAGAATGGAAGGTTGTTGTAACGTTTTGGAGTGTTGGTTTACTATTAGCGATACTAGGTATCTATATTGAGGTGTGGTTATAATTGAAACAGATAAATACGTATCTTCATAAAAAAATTCTGGTACTTGGTTTAGCAAAAAGTGGGGTAACAGCTGCAGCGCTTTTACATAAGCTTGGTGCGTTTGTGACGGTAAATGATAAAAAGCCGTTATCAGAAAATCCTGAAGCACGCGGATTGTTAGAGCAAGGGATTAAAGTCATTTGCGGTGAACATCCTGTTGAACTTCTAGATGAAGGTTTCGAACTCATTGTCAAAAATCCCGGGATTCCTTATCAAAACCCTATCATTGAAGGGGCTATAGAGATAGGAATTCCTGTATTAACAGAGGTGGAGCTTGCTTATCAAATATCAGAAGCACCTTTCATAGGGATAACTGGGACTAATGGGAAAACAACAACAACAACACTGATCTTTGAAATGATGAATGAAGGTAATAAGAACCCTTTAATTGCGGGAAATATTGGGACGGTTGCATCTGGTGTAGCTGAAGGGGCAACGGAAGAAAATAATATTGTTATTGAATTATCCTCCTTTCAATTAATGGGGATAGAAACCTTTACTCCGAAGATCGCTATTATTACAAATCTTTATGACGCTCATTTGGATTATCATGGAACACGTAATGAGTATATTAAAGCAAAAGCAAATATTACAAAAAACCAAACAGAAGCAGATTATTTTATTTTCAATGCAGATCAGCATGAAGTGCAGGAGATTGCCGACCGTTCTCATGCCACAAAAATACCGTTTTCAACTAAGCAAGTTCTTGATAAAGGTGCTTATATGAGCGAAGGTTGGATTTGCTTTAATGGTGAGAAAATAATGCTAGTGGAAGAAATTGCTCTTCCGGGGATCCATAATCTAGAAAATATTTTATCGGCAATGGCAGCAGCAAAGTTAACCGGTGTTCCTAATGAAGCCATTCAAAACGTTCTTAGAACGTTTACTGGTGTTAAACATCGCCTACAGTACGTTTCAGAATATGCTGGGAGAAAGTTTTATAACGATTCAAAAGCTACAAATATACTTGCTACTATCCCTGCGTTACAAGCATTTAAAAATCCAATCATTTTGTTGGCAGGCGGCCTTGATCGTGGAAATGAATTTGATGAATTACTCCCATATTTGAAAAATGTGAAGGCATTAATTACCTTTGGTCAAACAGCACCAAAAATTGAGCGTGTTGGTAGAGAGGCAGGAATAAAACAAATAAGTCGTGTCGATAATGTGGAAAAGGCCGTGCCTGTTGCTTTTCGATATTCAGAACCAGACGACGTGATTTTGTTGTCTCCTGCATGTGCAAGCTGGGATCAACACAAAACTTTTGAAGTCAGAGGAGACATTTTTATCGAAGCGGTGCATAAGCTTAAGTAAGGGCAGCTCGTCCAACGACCCCTAGCTCCTGGTCGCTGGAGCTGGACAACAAAAGCCCTAAACTTGCTACTCGAGGTGTTTGGTGTGCCGACAAAAAGAACTACTCCTGATTTTATATTATTAATTGTAACCTTAACTCTATTGGCTGTGGGGCTAATTATGGTTTATAGTGCCAGTGCTGTCTGGGCAGAATTTAAATTTGAAGACTCCTTCTTCTTTGCAAAACGACAAACGCTTTTTGCTGGTGTTGGAATTGCTGCCATGTTTTTTATTATGAATATAAATTATTGGACTTGGAGAGAGTGGTCAAAGGTCATCTTGATTGTCTGCTTTGTCTTACTCATTCTCGTGCTCATTCCCGGGGTCGGAAATGTTCGAAATGGCTCTCGAAGCTGGATTGGAGTAGGTGCATTTTCCGTGCAGCCGTCCGAATTTATGAAGCTTGCAATGATTGCCTTTTTAGCCAAGTTTTTATCTGAGAGACAGAAATTGATTACGTCCTTTCGACAAGGACTAGTTCCTTCATTAGGTCTTGCTTTTATCGCCTTTGCTTTAATTATGCTTCAACCAGATCTAGGTACTGGTACTGTAATGATTGGAACCTGTGTTGTCATGATTTTTATTGCTGGTGCAAGGGTTGGCCATTTTGCTTTCTTAGGATTTTTGGGCTTAGCTGGATTTGTAGGCTTAGTTGCTTCCGCACCGTATAGGATTAAAAGAATCACATCTTTTTTAGACCCATGGCAAGACCCATTAGGTAGTGGATTTCAAATTATCCAATCACTTTATGCAATTGGACCTGGTGGTCTCTTCGGATTAGGACTTGGAGAGAGCCGGCAAAAGTTTTTTTATTTGCCTGAACCCCAAACTGACTTTATTTTTGCTATATTATCTGAAGAACTAGGATTTATTGGCGGCTCTTTTATTTTACTTTTATTTGCACTGTTATTATGGAGGGGAATCCGCATCGCCTTAGGGGCACCAGATTTATATGGAAGCTTTTTGGCGGTAGGGATTATTTCGATGGTTGCCATTCAGGTTATGATTAATGTCGGTGTTGTAACGGGTTTGATGCCTGTTACCGGGATCACGCTTCCGTTCCTAAGTTATGGCGGCTCTTCACTAACATTAATGTTGATGGCTATAGGTGTTCTGTTAAATATAAGCCGTTATGCTAGATATTAAATTACCCTGTTATGAGGCAGGGTTCTTTTTATTTATCGTTATATTTGTTTACAATTAGATAACATTCTTTTTTCAAGCAATAACTTCTGTTAATTTTATAGTAAGATAGGATAAGAAATTAATTTGAAGTATTATTAATTGGGGTGGACATATGAAAATAGTAGTAAGTGGCGGGGGAACTGGTGGACATATTTATCCGGCTCTTGCACTCATTAGGGAAATACAAAAAGAAAACAAAAATACGCAAGTTTTATACATAGGTACAAAGAATGGGTTGGAAAGCACCATTGTTACACGGGAAAAGATACCTTTTAAATCTATTCATATCACCGGGTTTAAAAGAAAATTATCCTTGGATAACATCAAAACGGTCGTGAGATTTATAAATGGTGTAAGAGATAGCAAAAAAATGGTAAAAGAGTTTAAGCCTGATATTGTAATTGGTACTGGTGGTTATGTGTGTGGGCCAGTTGTCTATGCGGCTGCAAAATTGGGTATCCCAACGATTATTCATGAGCAAAATAGTGTACCCGGATTAACCAATAAATTCTTAAGTAGATATGTCAACAAGATTGCGATATGTTTCGAAGAAGCTAAAGAATTTTTTCCATACGAGAAAGTGGTATTTACCGGAAATCCAAGAGCATCTGAAGTCATTGGAAAAGATGGAATCCGAGGAAGATTATCCGCGGGATTAAGCACTACAATGCCGGCAGTTCTAATATTCGGGGGAAGCCGTGGTGCTAGACCGATAAATGAAGCAGTTGTTAAAGCACTTTCCGAATTTGCTGAAAAGCCATATCAGGTACTTTATATAACTGGTGATGCACATTTTAATGATGTACAGAACGAAGTAGAACTTGTGGGGAATCCGAAAAACGTAGTGATAAAACCTTTTATTCATAATATGCCAGAGGTTTTGGCAGGCATTGATTTAGTTGTCTCTAGAGCTGGTGCTACCACATTGGCTGAGATTACATCTTTAGGAATTCCGAGTATTCTTGTACCAAGTCCATATGTAACAAATAATCATCAAGAAAAAAATGCAAGGTCACTAAGTGACCATGGTGCAGCAGAGTTACTTCTTGAAAAGGACTTAACGAGTAATAGTTTAATTCAGCATATCGACAAAATCCTGTTAGACACGGAAAATCTTAAAAAGATGAAAATGAAGGCAAAAAAATTAGGGGTTCCTGATTCAGCTGAAAAACTATATAAAATGATGAAACAGCTAGTACAAGGAAATCAAAAGTAGCCCAAACTCATTTTTAGCATACACTAAAACTATACGTTTGTTTTGAAAGATAGGGTGATAGGAATGGACGGATTATTAACTGAAATTCAAGAATTAAATATTGGTAAAGTGAAAAAAAATGAACCGCTGTCACTGCACACTACCATGAAGATTGGCGGACCAGCAGACCTGTTAATTGAACCTTCGTCTTTGGAAAATATTCAAAAAGTTATTGCTTTTATTAATGAACGCAAACTTCAATGGAGAGCAATTGGCAGAGGATCAAACCTTCTCGTTTCTGATAAAGGAATTGAAGGAGTAGTAATTAAATTAGGATCTGGATTAGACCATTTATCCATTAATGATTCGACTATTAGGGTAGGAGGAGGTCATTCATTAATCAGCTTATCTACTTTAATATCGAAAAAAGGATTGGCAGGTCTCGAATTTGCTAGTGGTATCCCCGGATCCGTTGGCGGAGCAGTATATATGAATGCAGGTGCACATGGTTCCGATATTAGTAAAATACTAACGAAGGCACATATATTGTTTGAGGACGGGGAAATCAAATGGTTGTCAAAGGATGAGATGGAGTTCACTTACAGAACATCAGTCCTACAGAAAAAGCGTCCCGGGATCGTTCTAGAAGCGGAATTCGCGTTAACAAAGGGTGATAGGGCTGCTATTGTTTCACAAATGCAAAAAAACAAGGATTATCGTAAAGAAACCCAACCATGGAATTTCCCTTGTGCAGGTAGTATCTTCCGTAACCCGCTTCCTAATTACGCTGGTAAATTGATTGAAGACGCTGGTTTAAAAGGGTATCAAATTGGCGGAGCAAAAGTATCGGAAATGCACGGAAATTTTATAGTAAATGCAGGGAATGCAAGCGCTAGAGATGTTCTTGATTTAATTCAATATATAAAAGATACGATTCAAAATTCATATGGAATAAAAATGGAAACCGAGGTAGAAATTATTGGTCGACAGTAACGATATAGTCGGACTAATTACAAATTTTGTGTTATAATAACACATTATATATATATCGAAAAAAACTAAGAAAATGAATGACGGCATGATTTTTCGTGCCGTTGTTTTCGCTTTTTTGGCAGTAAAAGCGGGTAGTATTACATAGGTTTTCTTATTGGACATGCTAAGAGATATTCCTAATGGAGGGAAGTGTATGGATAAAGGTAAGATTGTTGCCCTTGAGGATCGAATTCCGAAGCTAAAAGAGCAAAGACGGCGTAAAGCTAACAGAAGGCTTATCTTTCTGCTTCTTTTGTTCTTTACCATGATTGCCATTGTCGCTTATGTACAATCACCATTAAGTCATGTGAGTAAGATTAACGTTAAAGGAAATGAAATACTATCTGCAAATGAAATTATCAAAATTACTGAACTATCTAAAAAAACAAATATATGGAGTTTGAAGAAAGAATTAATTGCTTCTGAACTCCAAAAGATGAATGTGATAAAAAAGGCAGAAGTAAAAATTAAGTGGCCAAATACGGTAATCCTTGAAATCAAGGAACACAAGAAAATCGCCTATATGGAGTCGGATAAATCCTATTATCCAGTTATGGAAAACGGTAAAGTTCTTAAAGATAGGCAAGTAGCTGAAATACCTGTAAATGCCCCCATTCTTTTTAAATTTAAAGAAGATTCTATAATTAAAGAAATGGTTTCTGCTCTCGCAAAACTTCCTGATGAGGTTCAAAACGCTATTTCTGAAGTACACTATACCCCAAAAGAAACGGACGAATACCGTATTTTGTTATTCATGAACGATGGTTTTGAGGTAAATGCCACATTACGGACCTTCTCAGAAAAAATGATACATTATCCTTCAATCATAAGCCAATTAGATCCAAGTATTAAGGGTATTATCGATTTAGAGGTCGGCTCGTACTTTAAGGCCTATGAATTGGAAGTGGAGGAAACGAAAATTGAGAATGATAAAGGTGAAGGGTAAGCATGTTATTTTATCCCTAGTCTGCCTTGTTCTTGGGTTTATGATAGCTTTCTCCTATCATTTCACTCAAAAAGAAATAAACCAAAATCAAAAAAACACTAATTTATCAAGTAAACAATGGGAGAAGACATTAGACCTTAGAAATCAGCTAATCGAACTAGAGGAATTAAATCGTAAACTGCAAAAGGAATTATACCAAAAGCAAGAAAAAGTGTTACAAAATGAAAAGGATCTTTCGAAAGAAGCAGAGGTCTTTTCTACCCTAGCTGATGATGCAGAAAAATACCGAATGTTCTTAGGAAAAGTAAAGGTTAAGGGACAAGGGGTAATGGTTCAGCTATCAGATGGCGCCTATAATCCAAATGAAAAGAATATTAATAACTATCTTGTTCATGAATACCACGTATTCAAAGTTATTAATGAATTATATATCTCTGGTGCAGCTGCAATTGCGATTAATGGTCAGCGATTAACAAGTCAGTCTTTTATTCTTTGTAATGGACCCGTGATAACAGTTGATGGTATTCAACATCCAGCACCCTTTGTCATTTCGGCTATTGGTGACCCAGAAGTATTAATGTCTGCGTTGAATCTAACTGGTGGTGTTAAAGATCAACTTGTTAACGATAATATTGTTTTTACCCTTGAAAAAAAGAACGAAATAATTCTAAATCCCATTTTAGGGAAATCATAAGGTACTCTAACATGTCCACCTATTGAAAAAATAAAAGGTAAGGTGAAAAAAAGTGGACAAGCATAAAAAAAATATTAGTTTTATTGTCATCTCAGCAGTGATTGGTTTTATGATTGCCATTCAATTTCAAACCGTCAAAAAACCTGTTGAACGTGATACTCGTGATTTATGGCAGCTCCGGGAGGCATTACTTCAAGAAAAAGAATTGCAATCTGAGTTACTAACTGAAATACGTTCCAATGAGGAAAAATTACTTGCCTATGAATCGAAACTGAAACATAGTAAGGAACAGGCATTGGTGGATACCATTCAAGAATTGAAAATTGAGGCAGGAATGACTAACGTACAGGGTCCTGGATTAACACTGAGAATAGAACCAGTTCTTGAGGGAATCCAAATTGGAGAGCCGGTATCAAGTGTGTCCCCTGAACTCCTAAAAAGACTATTGAATGAATTGAATATGTATAATGCCAAATACGTATCCGTTGATGATCAACGTATCATTAATACAACCGTTATTAGAGATATTAACAACGAAACGAAAATTGATGGCCACGCATTGTCAAGTTTACCAATTGAAGTGAAGGTTGCTGTTGATTCAAAAGCAACTGCTGAAAAATTATACAATCAAATGAAAGTTTCTAAAGCCACAGAAGAATTTTTCATCGAAAACCTAAAACTAACGATATTGGAACCAAATCCTGAAGTTACAATTCCTGCATATAATAATCCTATCCGGATTCGATATTTAGAGTCATTGAAGACGAGTGAAGGAGGGAATACATAATGTGGCTTCCGTTTTTAGGATTAGTCGTAGGAATAACTCTCGGTTTATTAACAGACATTAGTATTCCAGAAGAGTATTCTAATTATCTATCAATTGCAGTTTTGGCAGCTCTTGATACCCTATTTGGTGGAATAAGGGCTCATCTGCAAAATATATATGATGAAAAAGTATTTGTTTCTGGATTCTTTTTTAATATTTTACTTGCTGCAAGTTTAGCTTTTCTAGGCGTTCATCTTGGTGTAGACTTGTATTTAGCAGCTGTTTTTGCCTTTGGTGTTCGCTTGTTTCAAAATATTGCGGTAATTAGACGATTATTATTGACAAAATGGTCAACAAACAAAGAAAAATAAGAAAAAATTGATTTTTTTTAAAGGGAATTATTTAGTTGTGACGAATAATTTTATAAGATATATGTGTGATTCTTATTAAGATATCTTGTGAAAATAAAATGTTGTTCGACTTAAAGGAATGCTAAGGAGGTGCCAAAGAATGAACAGCAATGAAATATATGTAAGTCTTGACATCGGTACATCCACTGTAAAAGTACTCATTGGTGAAATTGTCAACGACTCGATCAATATAATTGGTGTTGGAAATGTTAATTCTGAAGGGTTACGAAAAGGTTCTATCATTGACATCAATGATACCGTTCATTCTATTAAACGGGCGATTGAAGAGGCTGAAAGAATGATTGGAATGGAAATTCGACAAGTAATTGTAGGAATCTCTGGCAATCAAGTAGCTCTCGAGCCATGTCGAGGAATTGTTGGTGTTTCCAGTCAAAATCGGGAAATCACGAATGAAGATGTTAGACGAGTTATAGAAGAGGCGCAAGTCGTTTCTATTTCTCAAGATAGAGAAATTATTGGGGTAATACGAAAACAATTTATTCTTGATGGCAAGGATGAAATTAATAACCCATGTGGTATGATTGGTGTCCGTTTAGAGGTAGAAGGCACATTAATTACGGGTTCTAACGCAATTATAACGAATACATTGCGATGTGTAGAACGTGCGGGATTAGAAATTACCGACATTATTCTACAGCCGCTTGCCGCTGGGGAATATGCCCTATCAAAGGATGAGAAAAATTTAGGAGTTGCTTTAATTGATTTAGGTGGTGGATCGACAACCATTGCTTACTTCGAGCAAGGATTTTTAGCAGCAACGAGTGTTATACCAGTAGGGGGGGACCTTATTACAAATGACCTCTCTAAGGTTTTACACACTTCAACAGAAGATGCCGAAAAAATTAAAGTAAAATATGGACATGCTTTTTACGATGATGCTTCAGAAGATGAATTTTTTAGTGTTCCCATCATCGGAAGTGACCAACATCAACAATTTAATCAATTATATGTTTCCGAAATAATTGAAGCGCGCATGGAAGAAATTTTTGAATTAATTGCTCATGAACTGAAGCGATTAGGTATAAATGATTTACCTGGAGGGTTTGTCTTTACAGGTGGTACTGCAAATATGCAAGGCGTATTAGAACTAGCTCAATCAATTTTCCAAAGCCCAGTTCGCAAGGCCGTCCCCAATTATATTGGAGTAAGAGAGCCTCAATATACAACTGCGGTTGGTTTGATTAAATATGCTTACAAGAATGCTAGATTACCAGGTGGGACCTTCGTAGCTTCAGCACCTGTTACTGAACCAATCGAGAAGAAAATTCAAAAACAACAACAACAACCGAAAGCAAAAACAGAAAAACATCCGGAAGATAAGATGTCATCAAAAGTAAAAAAATTCCTTGGTCTCTTTTTCGAGTAGGCAAATACGAAAGGGAATACCGACGAATTAGGAGGATTTGTCATGTTAGAGTTTGATACAAATTTAGATTCTCTTGCAACAATAAAAGTAATTGGGGTTGGCGGCGGAGGTAACAACGCAGTAAATCGAATGATCGAACATGGTGTTCAAGGGGTAGAATTTATAGCAGTTAATACCGATGCACAAGCACTTAATCTGTCGAAAGCAGAAGTGAAAATGCAAATTGGGTCAAAGTTAACCAGAGGCCTTGGAGCAGGTGCTAATCCGGAAGTTGGTAAGAAAGCCGCAGAAGAGAGCAGAGAGCAATTAGAAGATGCATTACGCGGTGCGGATATGGTTTTTGTCACTGCAGGTATGGGCGGCGGAACAGGTACTGGTGCAGCACCTGTTATTGCTCAAATTGCCAGGGATTTAGGTGCCTTAACGGTTGGGGTTGTAACGCGTCCATTTACATTTGAAGGTAAGAAGCGTTCAAATCAAGCAGCAGGTGGCATAGGTGCAATGAAAGAAGCAGTTGATACTCTTATCGTTATCCCGAATGATCGCCTACTTGAAATTGTCGATAAAAGTACACCAATGCTTGAAGCTTTCCGTGAAGCAGATAATGTACTGCGTCAAGGAGTTCAAGGTATTTCTGACTTAATCGCAGTTCCTGGTCTTATTAACTTGGACTTTGCAGATGTGAAAACGATAATGTCAAACAAAGGTTCTGCTTTAATGGGGATTGGTATGGCAACAGGTGAAAACCGGGCTACCGAAGCTGCTAAGAAAGCAATTAGCTCTCCATTGCTAGAAACCTCTATTGACGGCGCCCAGGGCGTGCTAATGAATATTACTGGTGGCAGTAACTTGAGTCTGTATGAAGTCCAAGAAGCTGCAGATATTGTTGCTACAGCCTCTGACCAAGAAGTAAACATGATTTTTGGATCTGTCATTAATGAAAATCATAAGGATGAAATTATTGTTACTGTTATTGCAACTGGCTTTAACGAAGAAGTTATTCAACCTAAAGCGGTTCGTCCAACATTTGGCCAAGCAAAACCACAGGTGAATACGAATACGAGTAAGAGAGAGCAAAAACGTGAAGAAGTCCCACAAGAAACGGTTCGAAATAACAATGTTTCTCAAGAGGATGCATTAGATATACCTACCTTCTTACGAAACAGAAATCGTAGAAGATAATAGTAAACAAAAAGTGCATGGTCCAAAAGGACCATGCACTTTTTGTTGTCAATAAAAATAGACAAAATACGTTGTTTATAGTGAAAATTTCTGTTTTTTTGTTTACAGAAAGTGACACACTTCAGCCCCAAAGGTAGGTTATACTTTTTCCTAAACAGATTAATAGATATGAAAAGAATACACCCTTATGTATAGTCCTTATGCTGCTAATTTGACAAAAGACTTTTAAAGGGGGAAGCAGGTTGTCTGTATATTTAGATATTATTTGGGCCCTAAATCTGTTATTTGATAGCCTTCTCCTATATCTTTCAGCCATATTTTTAAAAAGACGAATTCGAATTTGGAGGTTAATAGCCGGAGGATTTATTGGTTCACTAATCATTTTATTATCATTTACACCATTGCATACCTATTCCAGTCATCCGCTTTCTAAGCTACTTTTTTCTGTTGTTATGGTATTAATAGCCTTTGGTTATAAACGGCTATCCTTTTTTATAAAGGCCTTAATGACGCTTTATGTTACAACATTTCTCATTGGTGGAGCATTAATTGGAGCTCATTATTTTATTCAATTTGATGCTGAAATGTCAACAAAAGTAATGATTTCAACTGTTACTGGGTTTGGTGATCCGATTAGCTGGCTTTTTGTTTTGTTGGGTTTTCCAATTGCATGGCATTTCTCAAAAAGGAATATTGAGAGCATGGAAATGACCAAAATTCAATTTGATCAAATTGTTAACGTCACTATACTAATAAATGCTGAATCATACGCTTTTAAAGGGCTTGTTGACAGTGGAAATCAGCTTTATGATCCATTATCCAAACTTCCAGTTATGTTTGTCTCAATAAAGAATTATGTAGAGGGCATGGCCGAACCGATAAAAAAAATGGCAACTGATACCGAATCTCTGATTCTTGGAAATATAGAACTCCCGCTGGATTGGCAAAATAGGCTAAGAATAGTTCCTTGCCGAGTGGTAGGACAAGAGCATCAGCTCATAGTTACTGTTAAGCCCGACTCCATTCTGATTGATACAAAGGGAGAGAGATACTTATGCGAAAAAGGTCTTATATCGTTTACTATGCAGCAACTATCTGCAGATGATGCCTTTCAATGCATAGTTCATCCCAAAATGCTCACCGGACCCAAACAGCATGATGATTCGGTAAAGGTAAGCTAATAATACTATACTCATAAAAAACATAATTTAGAAGGAGGAACTTGCGTGAAAAAATGGAGACTTCGCTTATCCTATTACTGGTATAAGATCCTAATCAAATTAGGAATTAAAAGTGATGAAGTTTATTATATTGGCGGCAGCGAAGCCTTACCGCCTCCTTTAAGCAAGGATGAAGAAGAGCTGCTTCTAAATAAGCTACCAGGTGGGGATAAGGCGGCAAGATCGATCTTAATAGAACGTAATTTAAGACTCGTTGTCTACATCGCAAGAAAGTTTGAGAATACGGGCATTAATATTGAGGACTTAATTAGTATTGGTACAATAGGCTTAATTAAAGCTGTAAACACGTTTAATCCAGAGAAAAAAATAAAGTTAGCTACATATGCATCCAGATGTATTGAGAATGAAATCCTTATGTATTTACGACGGAATAATAAAATCAGGTCTGAAGTGTCCTTTGATGAACCATTAAATATTGATTGGGATGGCAATGAATTACTATTATCAGATGTATTGGGAACAGATGATGATATAATTACCAAAGATTTAGAAGCGAATGTAGACAGAAAGCTACTGACAAATGCCCTGCATCAACTTAGCGACAGAGAAAAGCAAATTATGGAGCTGCGATTCGGACTAACAAATGGGGAAGAAAAAACACAGAAGGACGTAGCCGATATGTTGGGAATATCGCAATCTTATATCTCAAGGCTAGAAAAAAGAATCATTAAAAGATTACGAAAAGAGTTCAATAAAATGGTATAGGTTAGGAAAAAAAGAAATTTTTCCCGTTTGATTGTCCAATGAAAATTGTGATTTTATCGGACTTTTCGACTATTCATGGCAATTCCCTAGAAAGTACAAGTGCATATTTTTCCTGCTCAAGGAAATACTGTTTTTTGTACAGCAACTCCTATGAGGAGGGAAAAGGGATTGACTCGAAATAAAGTTGAAATTTGTGGCGTTGATACATCAAAACTTCCTGTATTAAAAAATGAAGAAATGAGATTACTCTTCAGGCAAATGCAAGAGGGCGATATTACAGCACGAGAAAAACTCGTCAACGGAAATTTACGACTCGTTTTAAGTGTCATTCAGCGGTTTAACAACCGAGGTGAGTTTGTTGATGATCTGTTTCAAGTTGGCTGTATTGGGCTTATGAAATCGATTGATAACTTTGATTTAGGTCAAAACGTAAAGTTTTCCACTTATGCCGTACCAATGATTATTGGCGAAATACGCAGGTACCTGCGCGATAACAATCCTATTCGCGTCTCAAGGTCCTTAAGAGATATCGCTTATAAGGCACTTCAAGTAAGGGAACGATTAATGAGTGAAACTTCACGAGAACCAACAGCTGAGGAGATTGCAAAAGTGTTGGAAGTTCCTCACGAAGAAATAGTATTTGCATTAGATGCGATTCAAGACCCGGTATCCCTATTTGAACCAATCTATAACGATGGTGGGGACCCCATCTATGTGATGGACCAGTTAAGCGATGAACGAAACAAAGATATTCACTGGATTGAAGAAATTGCTTTAAAAGAGGGCATGCGCCGCTTAAATGAACGCGAAAAGTTAATTTTAAGAAAACGATTCTTCCAAGGTAAAACGCAAATGGAAGTAGCCGACGAAATTGGGATATCACAAGCACAGGTTTCTCGTTTGGAAAAAGCTGCCATTAAACAAATGAATAAAAATATTCAAAGCTAAAGCTGCCCTTTTGAGGCAGCTTTATTTTTTCTGATAATAACAGATAAAATAACGAAACAAATCATATATTCTCAATAGGATAAAAAGGTGGGAGTGAGAGATATGGTGAAAATTTCTGAATTTCAGATTAAAGATGTTGTGAATGTTTCTGATGGCAAAAAGCTTGGCAATATTGGTGATATTGAAATTAACCTGACTACAGGGAAAATTGAAGCGGTTATCGTTACTGGTAACGGTAAAGTTTTGGGCTTTTTTGGGCGCGAAGAGGATATCATTATTCCATGGAAAAATATTATTAAAATTGGTCAAGATGTAATCTTAGTAAGGTACAAAGTAGTCGAGGAAAGGTCCACGGAAGAAATGGAAGTTTAGGGTATCCTTGTCAACTTACGGTGACCATTTCAAAAATTCATGGTAAACTAGAAAAAAACAAAAGAGGTTGAATATGGAACCCTTTGTATATGATAATCAATCCTATTTATCAATTAAGAACTGGGTACACCAGTATCCTGGGCTGGTTGCAGGCATAACAACCAAAAAGGGCGGCAGCAGCAAAGATGTATATGAAGGTTTTAATATGGGCTTTCACGTTGGAGATCTAAATGAGGCAGTTTGTTCTAATAGGAACAAGCTGGCCCAACTTCTCCAATTTCCTGTTAAGCATTGGGTGGGAGCAGAACAGACCCATGAGACGCATATTAGAAAAATTTCTAGGGCTGACAGAGGGAAAGGGGCCGCTTCCTATGATAATGCTTTTAAGAGGACTGATGGATTTTACACAAATGAAGAGGGAATTTTATTAACTTTATGCTATGCCGATTGTGTTCCACTTTTTTTTATTTCACCAGAGCATAAAATGATCGGTGCTGCACATGCCGGCTGGAAGGGAACTGTAAATGAAATAGCACGAAAAATGGTCGAGCAATGGAACGAGGAAGGAATTGAAGCTAATCAAATATTAGCAGCAATCGGTCCTTCCATTTGTGAAAAATGTTATATTGTTAATGATTATGTTATTAACTTTGTAGAAAATACACTAGTAGATGTCGAGAAAAAACCATATAATTTAATTAGTGTTGGTCAATATACATTAGACTTAAAGGAAATGAATAGATTGATTCTTCTGAAGTCTGGGGTCCCTGAAAAAAATATTCATATTTCTAACCTATGCTCTAATTGTGATCATGCTGAATTTTTTTCACACCGCCGGGATCAAGGTCAAACAGGAAGAATGTTAAGTTATATAGGATGGAAGGAGACTTCTGAATGAAGGTCGCAGATAATCTCATACAAATCAGACAGCAAATAAGTCATGCCTGCCAAAAGGTAGGTCGATCCCTAGATGAAGTGAAACTGATTGCCGTTACCAAATATGTCAGCACTGAAAGAGCCAAAGAAGCGTTAGATGCAGGGATTCTAAATCTAGGTGAAAATCGTGATGAAGGACTTTTAGCAAAGTGGGATGTTTTAGGGGACAAGCCCTTATGGCATTTTATTGGGACACTACAGACTCGGAAAGTTAAAAATATTATTGATAAGGTAGAATATATTCATTCATTAGATCGAATTTCACTTGCCGAGGAAATTGATAAACGTGCCGGAAGTAAAATAAAGTGCCTTGTTCAAGTGAATGTATCACAGGAAGTATCAAAGCATGGTTTATCCCCAGAGGAAGTGCTGGAATTTATCGAAAGCTTGCGTCCATATAAGAATATCTTGATTGAAGGATTAATGACGATGGCGCCATTTACGGATGATGAAGAACAACTTCGAATTTGTTTCCGAAAGTTAAGGATGCTCCGTGACCAAATAAAGAAATGTAACCTTGATTTTGCACCTTGTAATGAACTTTCTATGGGAATGTCAAATGACTTTGAGATTGCTATTGAGGAGGGTGCAACAATGATTAGAATTGGAACTGCACTTGTCGGTGAAGCGCAGTGAGGAGGAAGAGGTATGACGATAAAGTCTAAATTAAAAACATTTTTCTTTTTAGACGATGATTACGATGATCATAACCAGGATGAGAATGAAAAGGTGGAACCCTTAAAGGTTCAAAAACAGTCATCAAAGCCTCAAAATATTGTAAGTTTACAAAGTGTACAAAAAGCCGCAAAAGTAATATTAGTAGAACCTAGAGTATATGCTGAAGCTCAGGATATTACCGACCATTTAAAAAGTCGACGTGCTGTTGTGGTAAATCTTCAACGTATTGGTCACGAAGAAGGCAGACAAATTGTAGATTTTTTGAGTGGAGCAGTCTATGCATTAAATGGAGATATTCAAAAAATAGGTTCAAGCATCTTTTTATGTACTCCTGATAACGTTGAAATTTCCGGCAATATTTCAGAATTAGTAAGGGAACAAGATTATCAAGATACGAGGTGGTAAATAAAAATGGATATGATTTTTAACGTTTTGATCCAATTACTTGGAATTTATAAATGGATGCTCATCATTTATATCCTGTTATCATGGTTCCCAAATATGAGAGACTCGCAAATCGGAGTAATTCTAGGCAAATTATGTGAACCATTTCTAGAACCTTTTAGAAAAATTATTCCACCAATAGGCATGATGGATCTGTCTCCATTAGCAGCGTTTCTGGTTTTATCTTTTGCCCCTAATGGCTTAAGAGTTTTACAAAACTTTATTTCTTAATTCAGCCCAGCAGGTCTAAGGAGTAAATATGAATATTTATCAGCATTTTCGCCCCGAGGAACGGGAGTTTATTGATCAAGTAGTATCTTGGAAGGAGTACGTTGAATCAAGTTATTCACCAAAACTAACCGATTTCCTAGATCCAAGAGAGCAGCATATAGTTAAGGTATTAATCGGTGACCATGGGAGTGTAAAGTATCAGCTATTTGGTGGAATTTCTGAAAGTGAAAGGAAGAGGGCATTAATCATGCCAGATTATTTTGTTCCCTCCGATCAGGAATTTCAAATAGATCTTTTTGAAATCGATTATCCTATTAAATTTGTATCGATTGAACATCCACAAGTGCTAGGTTCACTTATGTCATTGGGATTAAAACGTGGTAAATTTGGTGACATCGTTATCAAAGATGGACGAGTTCAATTTTTCACAGCAACAGAAATCAGTGACTACATTAAAATGAATTTGGAATCGATCGGCAGGGCATCCATACGCTTGAAAGTGTTAGCACTAGAGGAGGCTATTCAAACGGATGAATGTTGGATGGAACAAGATATTACAGTTTCCTCACTAAGGTTAGATACTATTATTTCTGGTGTCCATCATATTTCTAGGCAAAAATCTCAGCTTTTTATTCAACAAGGATTAATTAAGGTGAACTGGACAACGATTGAAAATCATTCATTTGAATGTGCAGAAGGGGATTTGTTATCTGCTAGGGGCTATGGCAGGGTGAAAATTTTGTCAATTGAAGGAAGAACAAAAAAAGATAAGTGGCGAATCGTTGTTGGAAAGCAAAAATAAATTTTCTATTTAAGCAGGGAATTCGAAAACTTTGTCGAATATTTGCTTATACATACATTAGAAGTTAGATACTTGGAGGTGGCATCATGCCGTTAACGCCGTTAGATATTCACAATAAAGAATTTAATAAAGGCTTTCGTGGTTACGATGAAGATGAGGTTAATGAATTTTTAGACCAAGTCATTAAGGATTATGAATTAGTCCTTCGTGAAAAAAAAGAAATAGAAGAACGTTTAAATGAAATGAAGGACCGACTTGGTCATTTCGTAAATATTGAGGAAACGTTAAATAAATCGATTATTATTGCTCAAGAGGCTGGAGAAGATGTAAAAAGAAATGCCCAAAAGGAAGCCAAGCTGATCATAAAAGAAGCAGAAAAGAATGCTGATCGAATTGTAAATGAGTCACTTTCAAAAGCAAGAAAGATTGCTCTCGAAATTGAAGATTTGAAAAAGCAATCAAAAGTATTCCGGACTCGTTTTAAAATGTTGATAGAAGCTCAGCTTGATATGCTTAACACAGATGACTGGGATCATTTATTAGAATACGAAGTGGATGCAACAGAATTAAAAATCCACCAAGAAGAAGATTCCTTAGCTTGACGAATTGGTATTATTTCGCATATAATTTTTTAACAGGATAAATATGAATAAATAATAAATTAGACAATGACAGGGACAGTACAATTTTCAAATCTTTTAAAAGCGAACCAGGGATGGTGGAAGCCTGGGAAAAGTGGGAAATTGGAAGATCACCCTTGAGTCCCGAGCTGAAACTCTTTTATTAGAAGTGTAAGTGATGGCGAGTTATTCACGTTACGAATCTTCAAGAGGATCGTACTTATTGTACTTTCTATCAGGGTGGTACCGCGGGAATAAAACCTTCTCGTCCCTTTTATGGGATGAGAGGGTTTTTTTATTTGTCTATTGGCTATTCTGTTTATGATGAGAGTGACAGGAGGAATAAAAATGGAATATAAAGATACATTATTAATGCCAAAAACTGAATTTCCTATGCGTGGCAATCTTCCACAAAGAGAGCCAGAGATTCAGGCGAAGTGGAATGAAATGGATATTTACAAAAAGGTTCAGGAGCGTACTGCTGGTCGTCCAATGTTTGTACTTCATGATGGACCTCCATATGCCAATGGAGATATTCATATGGGTCACGCCCTCAACAAAGTATTAAAAGACATGATTGTTCGTTTTAAATCGATGAGCGGCTATCATGCACCATATGTTCCAGGCTGGGATACACATGGTTTGCCCATTGAGCAGGCCTTAACAAATAAGGGAGTAAAACGTAAAGAGATGACGGTAGCTGAATTCCGTCAACTTTGTACAAAATATGCTCTTGAACAAATAAGTAATCAGCGTGAACAGTTTAAACGTATCGGAGTTCGTGGTGATTGGGAAAACCCATATATCACGCTTAAGCCTGAATATGAGGCGCAACAGATTAAGGTGTTTGGGGAAATGGCGAAGAAAGGCTATATCTATAAGGGTCTTAAACCTGTATATTGGTCCCCTTCAAGTGAATCAGCTCTTGCTGAAGCTGAAATCGAATATCAAGATAAAAAGTCACCTTCGATTTATGTAGGCTTTAAAGTTAAGGATGGAAAAGGTGTTCTTGATACAGATGTTCAAATTGTCATCTGGACGACAACACCTTGGACCATTCCTGCTAATTTGGGAATTTCCGTTCACCCAGATTTAACCTATGTTGTTGTTGAAGCGAATGGAAACAAATATTTAGTTGCAGAAGCTCTCCTAGAAGCAGTATCGAAGGAAATAGGCTGGGAAGATGTAGCTGTTGTTTCAAAGGTAAAAGGAAATCAATTAGAAAATATCCTTGCTGCACATCCATTATATGATCGTGATTCCCTAGTAATGCTTGGCGAACATGTCACAACAGATGCGGGAACAGGATGCGTTCATACTGCACCAGGACACGGGGAAGATGACTTTCATGTTGGACAAAAGTATGGACTTGAAGTACTTTGCCCAGTTGATGATAAAGGAGTAATGACGAACGAAGCTCCAGGTTTCGAAGGATTATTTTATGATACGGCTAACAAGCCAATTGGAGAAGCGTTAGAGGAGGCAGGGGCTCTCTTAAAGCTTTCGTTTATCACTCACTCCTATCCACATGATTGGAGAACTAAAAAGCCAGTAATCTTCCGTGCTACAGCGCAATGGTTTGCATCGATAAAAGACTTCCGTGATGATCTGCTTGAAGCTGTTAAAGAAACAAAGTGGGTACCTTCATGGGGTGAAACACGACTATTTAATATGGTTCGTGACCGCGGTGATTGGTGTATTTCACGCCAGCGGGTCTGGGGAGTTCCAATACCAGTATTTTATGATGAAAGTGGTAAGGAAATCATCACAGATGAAACGATTGAACATGTATCTGGTTTGTTCCGGGAATTCGGTTCGAATATATGGTTTGAGCGTGAAGCTAAGGACCTACTTCCAGAAGGATTTACACATCCAGGAAGTCCAAATGGATTGTTTACAAAAGAAACAGACATCATGGATGTATGGTTTGATTCCGGATCCTCACACCAAGCAGTTCTTTTAGAAAGAGATGACTTAGTTCGTCCAGCAGATTTATACCTAGAAGGTTCAGACCAATATCGTGGTTGGTTCAATTCCTCTTTATCAACCGCTGTAGCCGTGACAGGGAAAGCTCCATATAAAGGTGTACTAAGCCATGGATTTGCCCTGGACGGTGAAGGCAGAAAGATGAGTAAGTCAATTGGGAATGTGGTCGTGCCAGAGAAAGTAATGAAACAATTAGGAGCAGATATTCTAAGGCTTTGGGTTGCTTCTGTTGATTATCAATCAGATGTTCGTGTATCTGATGCAATTTTGAAGCAGGTTGCAGAGGTTTACCGAAAAATCCGTAACACGTTCCGATTCTTACTAGGTAACTTATCCGACTTTAATCCTGCAAGTGATAGGGTTGCATATGAGAACCTTCGTGAAGTTGATCAATTCATGCTAGTAAAATTAAACAAGGTAATCAAGTATTCTGTAAATGCTTATGAAAACTACGAGTTCGCAGGAATTTACCACGCAGTTAATAATTTCTGTACGCTTGATTTAAGTGCCTTCTATCTTGATTTTGCTAAAGATGTTCTTTATATCGAGTCCGTAAATAATCATGAACGTCGCGCAATCCAAACCGTTCTTTACGACACATTAGTTGCGTTAACAAAGCTGGTTACACCAATTCTTCCACATACTGCAGACGAGGTTTGGAAATTCATTCCTTCCGTTACAGAAGAAAGTGTTCAGTTAACCGATATGCCTGAATATCAGGAGCTCGGTAATGCAAACGCGTTGGAAGAAAAGTGGACGGCATTCATGAAGCTCCGCGATGATGTACTAAAAGCACTTGAAGAAGCAAGAAATCAAAAAGTGATTGGTAAATCATTAACAGCTAAGGTTTCTTTATATGTAAATGAGGAAACAAAAGACTTGTTGGAATCTATTCAAGAGAATGTCCAACAATTATTTATCATTTCTGCATTTGAAGTTGCCGGAAGCTATGATCAAGCACCTGAAAATGCACTGAAATTAGATACGGCTGCAATTGTTGTAACAAAAGCAGAAGGCGAAACCTGTGAACGCTGCTGGGTTGTGACGCCTGAAGTTGGTCAGGATAAAGAGCACCCAACACTTTGCCCACGCTGTGCAGGCGTTGTGAAAGAAAACTATACTCACTTAGCATAATGTGATCGCCCCATGATTAAATCATGGGGTTTTTTCATTTTTTAACCTATTTCGTTAATTGTTGTTATGGATGTCAAATGTTTTACTGGGTCATTCCGTTATTTCACGGAGATAATATAGGAAATACTTTAACGGAGGTTACAACTATGAATGCAATGCAGGAACAGCTGTTTTGGGAACTCCGTAAAACACAAATTGAACTTGAAAGATCATTAAAGAATAAACAGAAAGACGATTGGATGATCCCCATATTAAAGGATGAACTTGCAGATATTACAGCTGCTATTCAAAAGATAGAGGATGGCAATTTTGGACAGTGTGAGACGTCTGGAGAACCATTACCAGAATATCTTTTGAAAATAATGCCAACGATAAGAACCTCTAAGGATTCCGATGATTTAGAAACCTACTATAGAAAACCAATTATTTCAGCCTTTTTCTAACCTTACATTGTTGTTTCGTCCAAGATTATGCTAAAATGCTAAGGGTAAAGTCTTCGTAGATGGGGGTATTCCTTAGTGTTTTATTATTTAATTGCAATTTTTATCATTTTTTTAGATCAGGTGACGAAGTGGCTGATTGTCACTAAGATGTATCTTGGAGAGAGTATCCCTGTTATTGATAATTTCTTGTATATTACTTCTCACCGAAATCGAGGAGCAGCATGGGGTATCCTGCAAGGTCAAATGTGGTTCTTTTACGTAATTACCGCAATTGTAATCATTGCGATTATTTATTACATTCAAAAAGAAGCAAAGGGTAAATGGTTGTTGGGTGTTTCCCTGGCATTTATGCTTGGCGGGGCAATAGGAAATTTTATTGACCGTTTGCATCGAAAAGAAGTCGTTGATTTTATTCATACGTATATTTTCAATTATAACTTCCCAGTATTTAATATTGCTGATTCAGCTTTAGTCATTGGCGTAGTGTTATTAATGATTCAAATGCTGCGCGATGAGCGAGGAACAAAGGAGAAATCATATGGAGAAAATGGAACACACCATTCTTGAACATCAAAAGGGCGACCGGATTGATAAGGTTATTTCGACCTTAGATGAAGAATGGTCAAGAACGCAAGTTCAGCAATGGATCAAAGAAGGAAATGTCCTTGTCAATGGACAATCGATAAAAACCAATTATAAAGTCAGTTTAAATGATTTGATTGAGATTACCATTCCCGACCCAGAATTGCTAGATGTGATTCCTGAAGAGATGGATTTAGAATTTTATTTCGAGGATAAGGATGTTTTAGTGGTTAATAAACCAAGCGGCATGGTCGTACATCCTGCTCCAGGTCATTTGACAGGTACGCTTGTAAACGGCCTAATGGCTCATTGTAAGGATTTATCAGGGATCAATGGTGTATTAAGACCCGGAATCGTTCACCGCATAGATAAAGACACTTCTGGACTTCTGATGGTGGCTAAGAATGACATGGCACATGAAAAACTGGTTAATCAACTAGTGGAGAAGACAGTTACTCGAAAATATAGAGCAATTGTGCATGGAGTGATTCCACACGATTTTGGAACGATTGATGCTCCACTTGGACGAGATACAAAAGACAGGCAAAGTATGACGGTTGTAGATAATGGTAAGCATGCTGTTACGCATTTTCATGTAATTGAGCGGTTTAAGGACTTTACCTTTGTTGAGTGTCAATTGGAAACAGGAAGAACGCACCAAATTCGTGTCCATATGAAATATATTGGCTATCCGCTTGCGGGGGACCCAAAGTATGGTCCGAAAAAAACCTTAGATCTTAATGGACAGGCGCTGCATGCCGGAGTCCTTGGGTTTATCCATCCGAGAACAAATGAATACTTAGAATTTGAAGCTCCTTTACCGGAAGAATTTGAACAAGTATTAAATCAGTTGCGAAATAGTCATTGACATATTTGTCGAATTAAAGTACGATATCAACAGTTGAATATGCCTTTAAAACAGTCCTGTGAGGCTGAGAAGGAACGGATAAATTAGCTGGAATACCTATGTCCAGACTAATAAACTCATGTACCTCTCACCTCAAGGTGAGAGGTCTTTTTTTATTATAGAAGGCGGTGTAAAAATGAGCCAAAAAGCAGTTGTACTAGATGAACAAGCAATTGGCAGGGCACTAACAAGAATCGCCCACCAAATCATTGAAAAAAACAAAGGGATTGAAGATTGTGTACTCGTTGGTATCAAGACAAGGGGAATTTTCATTGCCGAGAGACTTGCAACGAAAATCAATGAAATTGAAGGGAAACCAATCCCGGTCGGTGAGTTGGACATAACACTCTATCGTGATGATCTAACCAAAAAAACTGATGACCAAGAACCACTGGTAAAGGGATCAGACATTCCGGTTGAAATGAAAGATAAAAAAGTGATTCTTGTTGACGATGTATTATATACAGGCAGAACAGTTAGAGCAGGACTTGACGCGATCATGGACCTTGGTCGCGCTTCGTCCATCCAACTTGCCGTTTTGGTTGACCGCGGTCACCGGGAGCTTCCCATCAGGGCGGATTATGTTGGGAAAAACATCCCAACCTCGAGCAGTGAAAAAGTTGTCGTTGAACTAATTGAAGTCGATCAGCTTGACCAAGTAAGCATCTTTGAAAAGTAAATAGTAACCCTTTTAAATCCAGTCCTGTGAGGCTGAAAAGGGGGGACCATGCCGGATAGTAACTTTTTTTGGCAATTTAAAACCCTCTTTGTACACTCATAGACAAAGAGGGTTTTTTTTGTGAAAAGGCAGTGTTAAGAATACTGTTGGTTTAAAAACATGTTGATTTGAGCGGAAGGTGCTCGACTCCTGCGGGAGGCTCCCCGGACCGCCCGCGGAAAGCGTAGCGCCTGGAGCCCAAATCAACAGTCTAGTTTAAAATACACACTTACAAATAGAAAGCTTTTGGAGGAGAAAAAATGAACAACAACAAACCCATCTTAGACGTACACGAGATTCCAAAACCTACCCAATGGATTACATTAAGCTTACAGCATTTATTCGCCATGTTTGGTGCAACCATTCTTGTTCCGTACCTGGTCGGGTTAAGCCCAGCCATTGCCTTAATATCAAGTGGTTTGGGAACACTAGCTTTCCTAATGATTACTAAATGGCAAGTACCTGCATATCTGGGTTCATCCTTTGCTTTTATTGCACCAGTGATAGCGGCAAAAGCAACTGCTGGTCCAGGAGGGGCAATGATAGGATCCTTTCTAGCTGGTCTAGTTTACGGAATTGTAGCCCTTGTAATCAGTAAAGCAGGCCATCGCTGGATTATGAATTTGCTACCCCCGATTGTTGTCGGTCCAGTCATTATCGTAATTGGTTTAGCGCTTGCTGGAACAGCTGTTAGTATGGCGATGAATAACCCTGCAGGTGAATATAGCTTAATCCACTTCTCGGCAGCAATGGTAACATTAGCAGCTACGATTATTTGTACCATATACATGCGCGGAATGTTAAGCATTATCCCTATCCTAGCAGGAATCGTAATCGGTTATCTCTACTCCTTTGCCATCGGGATTGTTGATTTTAAGCCTGTAATGGAAGCAAACTGGTTTCAAATGCCAGAGTTCATTATCCCTTTTGTAAGCTACGAAGTTAAAATAACTTGGGACTTAGCACTTTTAATGGTACCTGTAGCCGTCGTAACGCTATCGGAACATATTGGACATCAACTAGTCCTAAGTAAAGTAGTTGGACGTGATTATATTAAAGAACCAGGTTTACACCGCTCCATTTTGGGGGATGGGACAGCAACAATTATATCTGCCTTGATTGGCGGACCTCCAAAGACTACTTATGGTGAAAATATTGGAGTCCTGGCCATTACACGAGTATATAGTGTGTATGTCGTTGCGGGTGCAGCAGTTCTTGCTACAATCTTTGGATTTGTCGGAAAAATAACAGCATTAATTAGTACAATCCCAACTCCTGTTATGGGCGGTGTCTCCATTCTCCTTTTTGGAATTATCGCATCATCTGGGTTACGGATGCTCGTTGACAGTAATATTGACTTTGGAAACAATCGTAACCTGGTCATATCGTCTGTCATTCTTGTGATCGGAATTGGCGGTGCATTTATTAAAGTATCAGAGTCCTTCCAAATCCAAGGAATGGCATTGGCAGCAATCGCTGGTGTTCTTTTACACCTAATCGTGCCTGGAAAAGAACCTGTTAAAGAAGATTTGTTTGAACAAACAGTAGACAAAGCTCATAAAACTGCATAAGGAAAATCAACCTTTTAAAGTAGTCCAAGAGAGGCTATAAGGGTGTAATACTAAGTGCCATGGTTACAGTATCATCATGGACTTAGTGCGATTTATTGCACCCTGATCGAAAGTAGATCAGGGTTTTTCTTTACCAAAATATGAGATGGGGGAATAGCATGTTAAGTCACTTGCTAACCACAAATGAATTGAAGGTAGATGAGATTTATCAAATTCTTTCAGAGGCACAAGAGTTTGCTGATGGGAAAAGATGGCGTCCGGAAGGGCAAATGTTTTCTGCAAACTTATTTTTTGAGGCCAGTACAAGAACAAAAACCAGTTTTGAGATTGCAGAAAGAAGATTGGGTCTTGATGTCATTCCGTTTGAAGTTCAAACTTCGAGTGTTCAAAAAGGAGAGACCTTATACGATACAGTCAAAACACTTGAAGCCATCGGCGTTAATTCAATTGTCATCCGCCACGGCCAGGATCGTTACTTTGATGACCTCGTTGGAAAGATAAATATACCGATCATAAATGGTGGGGATGGATGTGGCCATCACCCAACACAGTCACTCTTAGACCTTTTGACCATCTACCAGGAGTTTGGTAAATTTGCAGGTTTGAAAATTGCCATCATTGGTGACATACGGCATAGCAGAGTTGCTCGCTCCAATGCTGATACCCTTACAAGATTGGGAGCGGATGTGATATTCTCTGGCCCAATTGAATGGTTTGATCATCATAGTCTAAGTGCAGCAAGGTTTAGACCCATCGATGAGGCTGTATCAGAGGCAGATGTCGTCATGCTCTTGCGTGTTCAGCATGAACGGCACCAAAAGAAAGGAAGCTATACAGCAGCAGAATACCATAATCAATTTGGTCTTACCTTGGATAGAGAAAAAAACATGAAGCCCAATAGTATCATTATGCATCCAGCACCAATAAATCGTAATGTTGAGATATCTGATAGCTTAGTAGAATGCAAACGTTCCAGAATCTTTAAACAAATGGAAAACGGTGTATATGTAAGAATGGCTGTCTTAAAGAGATCAATTGAAAGTATAAAAGGAGTGTTTGGAAATGAAACTACTTATTCAGAACGCCAGTTACATAGCATTTAATGGAGATACCAATCAGGCTGATATATTAATAGCAGATGGGATTATTGTAAAAATTGCAACGAAAATAGAAGAAACGGTTGATCGAAAAGTAAATGCTTCAGGAATGCTGGTAGCACCAGGATTTATCGATTTACATGTCCATCTCCGGGAACCTGGCGGCGAGAAAAAAGAGACGATTGCAACAGGTACTCTCGCTGCAGCTAGAGGCGGTTTTACGACACTTGCGGCAATGCCGAATACGAGACCAGTTCCAGATTCTAAAGAACAAATGGAATGGGTGCAGAAACGAATACAAGAGACAGCAAACGTTCGGGTTTTACCATACGCTTCGATCACTGTAAGGCAACTAGGTAGGGAATTAACAGACTTTTTGGAATTGAAGGAAGCGGGAGCATTTGCTTTTACCGATGACGGTGTCGGCGTTCAATCTGCAGAGATGATGTTAAAAGCAATGCGTAAGGCCGCGGAAGCGAATGTGGCCATTGTTGCCCATTGTGAAGAAAACACATTAATAAATAAAGGCTGTGTCCATGAAGGTTCTTTTTCCAAAAGGAATGGATTAAACGGAATTCCATCTGTATGTGAGTCTGTGCAGATCGCAAGGGATGTATTGCTAGCAGAGGCAGCGGGCTGCCATTATCACGTATGTCATGTAAGTACAAAAGAATCCGTTCGTGTAATAAGAGATGCGAAGCGAGCAGGGATTAAAGTCACTGCGGAAGTAACTCCACACCATCTATTACTAACTCAAGAGGATATCCCTGGTCTTGATACGAATTTTAAAATGAATCCCCCTCTTCGCGATAAAAGTGATCGTGTAGCACTACTTGAAGGACTTTTGGACGGAACCATTGATTTTATTGCAACAGATCATGCACCACATACGAGCGATGAAAAAAATGAGGGAATGGAGCTTGCACCGTTCGGAATTGTCGGCTTAGAAACAGCGTTCCCACTGTTATATACACAATTTGTCTTAAAGAACTTCATGACACTCGAACAGTTAATTGGCTATTTGACGAAAAAGCCTGCGGAATGCTTTTCTCTTCCTTATGGAAAAATTGAGGAAGGTGCCCCAGCAGACATTGTTCTCTTGGATCTAGACGAAGAAAGAGTAATTGATCCTCAAGAATTTTTTTCAAAAGGAAAAAACACTCCATTTACTGGCTGGACTTGTAAGGGTTGGCCAAAAATGACGATTGCGAGCGGGGAAGTAGCTTGGGAAAAAGGAAGTGTAACCGTATGAAAGCACAGCTTATTTTAGAAGATGGTTCGATTTTTATCGGTGAAGGGTTTGGCAGTCATATGGATACCATCGGAGAAGTCGTCTTTAATACAGGAATGACTGGCTATCAGGAGATCCTTTCCGATCCATCTTATTGTGGGCAAATTGTTATGCTAACTTACCCTTTGATTGGAAATTACGGAATCAACCGAGACGATTTTGAAACGATTAACCCAGCTGTGAAGGGCTTTATTGTCAAAGATGCAACAGAATTCCCATCTAATTGGAGAAGTGAATTTACGATAGATGAATATTTTAAAATGAAAAAAATTCCCGGGATTGCAGGGATTGATACACGTAAATTAACGAGGATTATCCGTAAGTATGGAACATTAAAAGGAGCAATCTGCTCGATTGAAAGTGACCCAAATGAAATTATTCGTAAGCTAAAGCAGACAAACCTTCCGATTGATCAAGTGAGAAGGGTATCTACAAAAAATTCATACCCAAGCCCAGGGCGCGGAAAAAGAATTGTCCTTGTTGATTTTGGAATGAAGCACGGTATTTTACGAGAATTAAATAAACGGAATTGTGATGTTGTTGTAGTTCCTTATCATACATCCGCAGATGAAATCCTTCAATTGCGTCCGGATGGAATTATGTTATCGAATGGACCAGGGGATCCCAAAGACGTCCCAGAAGCCATCCATATGATTAAGCAGGTTTTAGGCTTAGTGCCGTTATTTGGAATCTGTCTTGGACACCAATTATTCGCCTTAGCATCCGGTGCCAATACGAACAAAATGAAATTTGGCCATCGTGGATCAAACCACCCTGTTAAAGATTTAGCTACTGGGAAAATTGCGATAACGGCACAAAACCATGGCTTTACGGTCGAAGAAAAGTCATTACAGGATACAAGATTAGTGGTTACCCATATCGCTTTAAATGATGGAACGGTAGAAGGCTTAAAGCATTTAGATTATCCTGCCTTTACTGTCCAATACCATCCAGAGGCTTCGCCAGGACCTGAAGACGCAAACCATTTATTCGATCAGTTTCTTGCAATGATTGAGTCTGAAAAACAGGAGGTTACACAACATGCCTAAACGTACAGATATAAACTCCATTTTGGTGATCGGATCAGGACCAATTGTCATTGGCCAGGCAGCAGAATTTGATTATGCAGGCACTCAAGCTTGTATTGCCCTTAAAGAAGAAGGTTACCGTGTTATTTTGGTTAATTCAAATCCAGCGACAATCATGACAGATACAGAGATTGCGGACGCTGTCTATATTGAGCCCTTAACAGAAGAATTTGTCAGCAGAATCATTCGGAAGGAACGTCCTGATGCACTTTTGGCTACTCTTGGCGGTCAAACTGGTCTGAATCTTGCAGTTGATTTAGCAAACTCCGGAGTCTTAGATGAGTGTGAGGTTGAGATCCTAGGAACGAAATTATCAGCGATTAAACAAGCGGAGGACCGTGACCTCTTTCGAAGTCTCATGAATGAATTGAATGAGCCTGTTCCAGATAGTGAAATTATCCATGAATTAGCTGAAGCGCATGCATTCGTTGGAAAAATAGGATTCCCAGTCATTGTACGTCCAGCCTATACGCTTGGCGGTACCGGTGGAGGTATTTGCCATAATCAAGAAGATCTTAACGAAATTGTGGCTAGCGGCTTAAAGAGCAGCCCAGTTACTCAATGCTTGCTTGAGAAAAGTATTGCCGGCTATAAAGAAATCGAATACGAAGTAATGCGTGATGGAAATGATAATGCGATTGTTGTATGTAACATGGAAAATATTGATCCTGTTGGTATTCACACTGGTGACTCGATTGTAGTTGCACCAAGTCAAACATTAAGCGATCGAGAATATCAGCTATTAAGAAATGTTTCACTTAAAATCATTCGTACACTTGGGATTGAAGGTGGCTGTAATGTTCAGCTAGCCCTAGACCCATATAGCTTTAACTACTATATTATCGAAGTAAATCCAAGGGTAAGCCGTTCTTCCGCTCTTGCCTCAAAAGCAACCGGCTATCCGATTGCAAAGCTTGCAGCAAAAATTGCAGTTGGCTTAACATTAGATGAAATGCTTAACCCTGTTACAGGGAAAACGTACGCTAGCTTCGAACCTGCTCTCGATTACATTGTTACCAAAATTCCTAGGTGGCCATTTGATAAATTTGAATCAGGGAACCGGTCACTTGGAACGCAAATGAAAGCTACGGGTGAAGTGATGGCGATTGGCCGTACCTTTGAGGAATCATTATTAAAAGCAATTCGTTCACTAGAGGCTGGTGTTCATCATTTCGAGTTAAATGAAGCAGCAGAAATCAGTAATGAATTACTAGAAAAAAGAATTCACAAAGCTGGAGATGAGAGACTTTTTTACATCGCGGAGGCAATGAAGCGGGGCATACCAGTAGAAACCATTCATCAATGGAGCCAGATTGATTTGTTTTTCTTACACAAGTTTAAGGGAATCATCGAACTGGAAACAAAAATTGCTGATAACCCAATGAATATGGATGTTCTTAAGGAAGCAAAACAAAAGGGTTTTTCTGATAAAAAGATTGCTGAACTTTGGGATCAAAAGGAAGAAGATATTTACAGCCTGCGCAAAGATTATGGATTGATTCCAGTTTATAAAATGGTGGATACCTGTGCAGCTGAATTTGAGTCAGAAACACCTTATTATTATGGAACATATGAGGAAGAAAATGAATCAATTGTAACCGATAGAAAAAGTGTTATTGTTCTCGGCTCAGGTCCGATTCGCATCGGCCAGGGGATAGAGTTTGATTATGCCACCGTTCATTCAGTTAAAGCAATTAAAGAGGCTGGGTATGAAGCAATTATTATCAATAATAATCCAGAAACGGTATCGACTGATTTCAGTATCTCCGACAAGCTCTACTTTGAACCTTTAACGATTGAGGATGTCATGAGTATTATCGATTTAGAAAATCCAATAGGTGTGGTTGTTCAATTCGGTGGGCAGACAGCTATTAATCTTGCTGCAAAATTAGCAGAAAACGGAGTGGAAATCCTCGGAACAAGCCTTGAGGATTTAGATCGTGCCGAGAATCGGAACAAATTTGAACAAGCACTTGGAAAGCTAGGTATTCCACAGCCACTAGGAAAAACGGCATTATCAGTTGCTGAAGCAGTGGGGATTGCAAATGAAATTGGCTACCCTGTTCTTGTCCGACCATCTTATGTACTTGGCGGCAGAGCGATGGAAATCGTTTATCGCCAAGAAGAACTGCTTCATTATATGGAAAATGCAGTGAAAATCAATCCAGAACATCCAGTGTTAATCGACCGCTACTTAACGGGCCAAGAAATTGAAGTGGATGCCATTTGTGACGGCGAAAATGTGTTAATACCTGGAATTATGGAGCATATTGAACGTGCAGGCGTCCATTCTGGGGATTCGATTGCTGTATATCCGCCACAAACATTATCTGATAGCGTGAAACAAACGCTTGTTGAATATACAGAAAAAATGGCCTTAGGTTTAAATATCGTAGGACTGCTAAATATTCAATATGTATTAGCAAAGGGTCAAGTATATGTTCTTGAAGTGAATCCACGTTCAAGTCGGACGGTTCCGTTTTTAAGTAAAATAACCAATATACCAATGGCTAAAATTGCTACGAAAGCGATCTTGGGAGTTTCTATCATCGAACAAGGCTATAAACCAGGAATTGTACCTGAAAAGAAAGGTGTTTTTGTAAAAGTTCCAGTCTTCTCTTTTGCAAAGTTAAGAAATGTTGATATTACACTCGGACCTGAAATGAAATCAACTGGTGAGGTAATGGGGAAAGATAGTACTTTGGAAAAGGCACTTTACAAAGGACTAGTAGCTTCTGGAATGAAGATTCAAAAATTTGGGACTGTCTTGTTTACAGTTGCAGATAAAGACAAACAAGAATCATTAAATCTTGCAAAACGTTTTGCCTCAAATGGATACCGACTTATGGCGACGGGGGGTACGGCGGCTGTACTTGAGTCTGCAGGACTGCGAGTAAAAGTAATCGGAAAAATTGGATCAGAAGGAAAAACATTGCTCGATGTTATTCACAATGGCGAAGCCCAATTCATCATCAACACCCTTACAAAAGGAAAACAGCCAGAACGTGATGGTTTTAGAATCCGTCGTGAAGCAGTTGAAAATGGGGTCCCATGCTTAACATCTCTAGATACAGCTGATGCAATTCTAAAAGTGATTGAATCAATGAATTTTTCAGCTGAAGCAATGACTGTTGAGGAAAAGGAGGCTGTTTTTGCATGATTAGAAAGGAATTATGCAAAATCGTCACCCAAGATGAAATTGCGAAAGATATTTTTGAATTAACAGTGGAAGCTGATTTTGTAAAAAAGATTTCTGCACCAGGACAATTCGTGCATATTCGGATTGACAAGGCACTAGATCCACTTTTACGTAGACCTATAAGTATATCATCCTTTAATAAGGTGAAATCGCAATTCACCATGATCTATCGAAAAGAAGGAAAAGGGACTACACTATTGGCTGAAAAAGCTAAGGGAATGATGTTAGATATTCTTGGTCCACTAGGTAATGGCTTTCCAGTTAATGAAGTGAATCTAAGAGAAACAGCTTTATTGGTTGGTGGAGGGATAGGTGTCCCTCCTCTATATGAGCTCTCTAATCAGTTGATTGCTAAAGGAGTTAAGGTCATCCATGTCCACGGATTCCAAACTCAATCAGCAGTATTTTATGAAAAAGAATTCTTAAAAAACGGGGAGACCTATATTACAACTGTTGATGGTTCATACGGTACCAAAGGATTTGTGACTGATATTATTAGAGATCTAGATTTTGATTGTCTTTATACTTGTGGACCAACTTCGATGCTGAAAGCCATTGAAAAAGAGTATGCTCATAAGAAAGTATTTTTATCATTAGAAGAAAGAATGGGCTGTGGGGTAGGTGCATGCTTTGCTTGTGTATGTAAAACAAGCATCGAGCTAGAAGATGTATCCTATAAAAAAGTTTGCAGTGATGGGCCTGTATTCCGTGCCGGGGAGGTTTTACTATGAGCAGATTGAATATCGAGTTGCCTGGTTTAACATTAAAAAACCCAATCATGCCTGCTTCCGGCTGCTTTGGATTTGGCAAAGAATATAGTCAGTTCTATGATTTAAATAAACTCGGTGCCATTATGATTAAAGCAACAACGGTGGAACCTAGATTCGGCAATCCAACTCCAAGAGTTGCGGAAACATCAGCAGGGATGCTGAATGCCATCGGTCTGCAAAACCCTGGTTTAGATAGTGTAATAAACAATGAATTACCATGGTTATCCCAATTTGATGTTCCCATTATCGCAAATGTGGCAGGTTCGCTGGAAGAAGATTATATCGAGGTTGCAAAAAATATTTCTAAAGCTCCCAATGTCCAGGCATTAGAATTGAATATTTCCTGCCCAAATGTAAAAACAGGGGGAATCGCTTTTGGTACGATTCCCGAGGTTGCCAAGCAGTTAACCAAAATGGTTAAGGAAGTATCCGATGTCCCTGTATATGTAAAGCTTTCACCGAATGTAACCAATATAGTAGAAATGGCAAAAGCAGTTGAAGCAGGCGGGGCAGATGGGTTAACCATGATTAACACGCTCGTAGGGATGAGACTGGATATAAAAACTGGTAAGCCGATTTTAGCTAATCGCACCGGTGGTCTATCTGGACCAGCGATTAAACCTGTTGCCTTACGAATGATTTATGAAGTGAGTCAAGCTGTCAATATCCCGATTATTGGGATGGGTGGAATTGAGTCTGCAGAAGATGTGATTGAGTTCTTTTATGCAGGAGCAAGTGCTGTTGCAGTAGGTACAGCCAATTTTGTAGATCCGTTCGTTTGTCCGACCATCATAGAAGAATTACCGTTACTATTAAATCAATTGGGTTATGAGCACATCAGTGAATGTACGGGAAGGAGCTGGCTGGAGCATGGACAACTCGCTCATCATCGCGCTTGATTTTGCAAATCGTAAAGAAGTAGAGATTTTTTTACAACCATTTAACGGCAAGCAGTTGTTTGTAAAAGTGGGGATGGAGCTATATTATCAGGAAGGTCCTGAAATCATCCATTATTTAAAAGAGAATAATCATCGTATTTTCTTAGATCTAAAGCTTCATGATATCCCGAACACAGTAAAGAGTGCGATGAAGGGGTTGGCAAGGCTAGAATGTGACCTTGTAAATGTGCATGCTGCTGGTGGCAAAGAGATGATGAGTGCTGCAATAGAAGGATTAGAGGCAGGCACTGTTGCAGGAAGGAAGCGCCCCGCCTGCATCGCAGTTACACAGCTAACAAGCACATCAGAAGAACAAATGAAAAAGGAACAGCTTATATCTGTACCGCTTGAACAATCTGTCCTTCATTATGCATCATTAGCTAAAGATTCAGGTTTAGATGGAGTCGTTTGTTCCGCCTGGGAAGCATTATCCATTCGGGAAGCGCTGGGTAATACCTTTTACACCGTTACCCCTGGTATAAGGATGAAGGAAGACCATTCAGGAGACCAAAAACGAATTGCTACTCCTGAATTTGCAAGAGATGCCGGTGTAACATCGATTGTTGTCGGACGCTCGATTACAAGCGCAAATGACCCAGTAAAAAGCTATGAGAAATGGCAAGAGGCATGGAGGAGGATTCAACTATGAAAAAATTAATTGCCGAAAAATTACTATCAATCCATGCGGTAGCGTTAAAGCCAAATGAACCATTTACTTGGACATCAGGATTACGTTCACCTATCTATTGTGACAACCGCCTCACACTTTCCTATCCCGATGTAAGAAAAGAGATAGCAAAAGGGCTGCAATCTCTAATTCAGGAGAACTATCCCGGAGCAGAAGTAATTGCAGGAACTGCAACAGCAGGAATCCCACATGCCGCCTGGGTGAGTGATTTGTTAAACTTGCCAATGTGTTATGTCCGGTCAAAAGCGAAAGGGCATGGTAAGGGTAATCAGATTGAAGGTAAGGTGGAACAAGGTCAAAAGGTTGTTGTAGTAGAAGATTTAATCTCTACTGGAGGAAGTGTCATTACAGCCGTTCAAGCACTAAGGGAAGCTGGATGCGAAGTCCTTGGAGTGGTGTCCATATTTACATACGGGCTTGAAAATGGAAAAGAAGCCTTCTTACAGGAAGATATCAAAAGTGAATCACTAACGGATTTTATTACTCTCGTGGAGGTGGCTATCGAAAAAGGCTACATAAATAAAATTGATCAAGAGAGTCTATTATCTTGGAGCAAATCCCCGTCAGAATGGAGTAAGAGATACGAATAAGTAAAATGCCCCGGAAAACCGGGGCAAATTTTATTTTTTCTTAAGTTTTAGAACGATTTCCTCTTCAGGTGTAACATAAACTGTTTGCTGATTATCATAGATAACAAAACCAGGCTTAGCTCCGTTCGGTTTTTTTACATACCGGACTTTTGTAAAATCAACAGGTACAGAGCTTGAGTTTCGAGCTTTACTATAATAAGCTGCTAAAATTGCTGCTTCATGAATAGTTGTTTCAGATGGTTCTTTACTGCGAATAACAACATGGGAACCAGGGATGTCCTTTGTATGAAGCCAAATTTCATCTCTAGCAGCAAGTTTATTGGTTAAATAATCATTTTGCTTATTATTTTTACCAACAATAATCTCGGTACCATCAGAAGAAAGGTAATAGTCAAGAATCGGTTTGGCATTGGAAATCTTTTTCGCATTTCTTTTTTGCCTGCTGCGGATATAACCGCCTTCAATTAGTTCTTCGCGAATTTCTTGAATGTCCTTAGGGGAAGCCGACTGCACCTGTTGAAGTAAATTTTCAAAGTAAATGACTTCCTCACGGGCCTTTTCAATTTGTTCGATTACGATGGAAACTGAATTTTTTGCCTTCTGGTATTTAGAAAAATACTTTTGTGCATTTTCTGATGGTGTCTTCCTCGGATCCAAGAGAATCGCAACTGTGCCACCCGTTTCATCATAATAATCAATTACTTCAATTTCTTTCATCCCTTTTTTGGCAGCATAAAGATTTGCTGTCAATAGTTCGCCGTAGCGCTGGAGCTGATCGGCTTTCTCAGCCTCTCTTAATGTATCGGATAATTTTTCAATTTTCTTCTCATTCTTTTCTTTTTCATTCAAAATCAGCCGCTCAATATCATGTCCTTGCTGTTTTACTCGGTCTCGTTCAGCTTTCCCAAAATAAAAACGGTCAAGCATTTCGCTAAGAGTTGAAAAGCTTTTTACTTCTCCTTTTACATGCTCAAGTGGAAAAAGGTAAAACACTTCTTTATTCCCAGTTGCCATGATGGCAGGATCTAATTGACCCTTGTCAATTCTTTGAATCATTTGAATAAATGTAGTGGGGATTGTTACTCGATTGGCAATCCCACATTGGAAAATAACTTCTTTTGCAAATAGTGGTGAGGTTCCAGCAAATTGCTCGACGATTTGCCGGTCTACCTTGCCGCTATTAAAATCAATTTTCCTCAATACATCATCTTCAACTGCTGAAAATGGATTTTGTTTATTTTGTTCTGGCGGATATATATAGGGCTGACCAGGTAGTATCGCTCGGTGACTGTTTACTGCAAACGAAACGTGTTTAACGCTGTCGAGAATAATGTTACGGGTTTTATCTACTAGGATGATGTTACTGTGCCTGCCCATTATTTCAATAATTAATTGTTTGTAGCTAACATCACCGATTTCATTTCGCCCTTTTATTTCAAAAATAATCATCCGATCATTTTCAAACTGATAAACATCCTCTAAAATGTAGCCCTCAATATGCTTTCTTAGCAGCATGCAGAACATTGGCGGTTCACTCGGGTTTTCATAGGCTTCATTTGTAAGCTGTACCCTTGCATAGCTAGGGTGTGCAGAAAATAATAATTTTTGATTTACTCCATTTGCACGGATTGTTAGAATTACTTCATTTTTATAAGGCTGATGGACTTTATTAATTCTACCACCCTTTAAGGTGTGCGCGAGTTCAGCAACCATTGCTTTTGTAAATAAACCATCAAATGACATGGAAAACATCCTTTACTTCAAACATATTTATTCCTCTAGTATAGCTTACAAAGTTAGAGTATGTCTCATTTTAAAATGTTCATTCAGTTATCATAACTTGTCTTAATTATCATAGCATTTTTTTGGACGAGGCTGAATAAGCTTTCTTTAAGTAAGTCTTAGACAATTAAGGGGGAAGTGAGATGGTCGGATGAAATTCCATGAGATGGAGATAAATCAAGTAGAAAAGGTCTTAGATACCGACTTTTCTGCTGGGTTATCACCAGAAGTTGTAAAGAAACGGATAGCCCAACATGGGCTTAATGAATTGAAGGAAGGAGAAAAGCAATCTGCTTTACTCTTATTTTTTAGTCAATTTAAAGATTTTATGGTTCTAGTCCTGCTTGCAGCCACGTTATTATCTGGATTGTTAGGTGAGTATATTGACGCAATCGCGATTATTGCAATCGTGATAATTAACGGGATTTTAGGCTTCTATCAAGAAAGAAGAGCAGAGAAATCCCTGGAGGCACTAAAAGAATTATCCGCTCCACAGGTGTCTGTATTACGGGCAGGACTGTGGGTGAAAATCCTTTCTAAAGAGATTGTCCCTGGAGATATTATTAAATTTTCAACTGGAGATAGAATTGGAGCGGATGTTCGGATTATCGAATCCAGAAGCTTAGAGCTAGAAGAATCAGCGCTTACTGGAGAGTCTGTACCAGTTTCAAAGCATATCGATAGTTTAAAAACGATTAACCCTGGAATAGGTGATATGGAAAATATCGGCTTCATGGGCACGATGATTACTCGGGGCAGCGGCGTAGGGGTAGTCATTGCAACGGGCATGAAAACAGCAATGGGGCAGATTGCTGACTTACTCCAAAATGCAGAAACCCAGGAAACTCCTTTGCAGCGTCGTTTGGAACAGTTGGGAAAAATTTTAATAACCGTTGCTTTATTACTAACTGTTCTTGTTGTTGCGATTGGTGTATTACAGGGGCATGAACTTTATACGATGTTCCTAGCAGGTGTTTCACTAGCTGTTGCGGCGATACCAGAAGGATTACCGGCAATCGTAACGGTTGCATTGTCGCTTGGAGTCCAAAAAATGATCAAGAAAAACGCCATTGTTAGGAAGCTGCCAGCAGTAGAAACACTAGGCTGTGCTTCTATTATTTGTTCTGATAAAACGGGGACAATGACCCAAAACAAAATGACCGTTACCCATTTATGGAGCGGTGGTAACACCTGGACAGTTGATGGTGTTGGCTATCAGCCGCAGGGTTATTTTTACCGTGATAATACTCGTGTTCATCCAAAAGATGAGAAAGCTTTGCAGCAAATGCTTGTCTTTGGGATGATCTGTAATCATTCAGAATTGGTCATGAAAGATGAAGACTACATTCTTGATGGAGACCCAACAGAAGGTGCGTTACTCGTTAGTGCTATGAAGGCTGGGTTAGACCGGACAAATTTATTAGATGAATTCACCATCATCAAGGAATTTCCCTTTGATTCTGTCAGAAAAATGATGAGTATGCATGTAAAAGATAAACAAGGCAGGAATTTCATTGTAACCAAAGGTGCACCGGATGTAATTATTGGCAAGAGTGAATCCATTCTCTGGGATAGCAAAACACAATACTTGAGCCAGAATGTCCAAAGTCAGGTTCAGGAGGCAATCAATAACCTCGCTTTCCAAGCGCTTAGAACGATTGCTATTGCCTTTAAACCGATTCCAGGGAATACGGTAATTCTTAGCGAACAGGAAGCCGAGAAGAAATTAACGTTTATTGGTGTTCAAGGGATGATTGATCCGCCTCGACCAGAAGTGAAGACCGCTGTAAAGGAGTGTAATGAGGCTGGTATAAAAACGGTAATGATTACTGGTGATCATGTCATTACAGCAAAGGCCATTGCAGCGCAGCTCGGGATTTTAACCAAAAAAAGCAAGGTTCTTGATGGAAATGCTTTATCAATGATGTCGGTTGATGAGCTTGAAGAAGTTGTAGATGACGTTTCCGTATTTGCTCGAGTATCACCCGAACATAAATTGAAAATCGTCAAGGCTTTACAAAATAGAGGTCATATTGTAGCGATGACGGGGGATGGAGTAAATGACGCACCTGCCATTAAAGCTGCTGATATCGGCGTTGCGATGGGGATTACGGGAACAGATGTGGCAAAAGAAGCATCTTCACTTGTTTTACTAGATGATAATTTTGCTACGATAAAATCTGCCATTGTAGAAGGCAGGAATATTTATGAAAATATACGAAAATTTGTCCGCTACTTACTTGCATCTAATGTAGGTGAAATATTGGTGATGTTGTTTGCTATGTTATTAGCACTTCCACTTCCTCTCGTTCCGATTCAAATACTTTGGGTTAATTTAGTGACAGATGGTCTGCCAGCAATGGCTTTAGGGCTGGACCGGCCAGAAGAGGATGTAATGAAGCGCAAACCACGTAGTCCAAATGAAGGTGTCTTTGCCAGAGGGTTAGGTTGGAAAGTAGTTTCAAGGGGTTTCCTCATAGGAATCGTAACGCTATTAGCTTTTATCATTGTCTATGACAATATTCCAGCTAATCTTGAATATGCACAAACGATTGCTTTTGCAACACTTGTTATGGCTCAGCTCATTCATGTATTTGATTGTAGAAGTGAGAAGTCTGTGTTATCAAGAAACCCATTTGGAAACCAATATCTTGTCTGGGCAGTCATTTCATCGCTTGTACTGTTGCTGATCGTAATATACTACCCGCCTTTCCAACCAATCTTTCATACCTTGCCAATCCTTGTAAAAGACTGGCTTTTGATCATTGGACTGTCATCAATTCCAACTTTTTTACTAGCCGGATCATTTTTGTTAAGAAAAACAAAATAAAGTGTGATATAATCCAAAAGGTAGTAGAGGTGACTCTATTACCTTTTGTTAGTTGCCAATAATATACTTTACATATAATAACTGCTCATCTTCAGGTAGATTGGAGTGTACTTAATGGTTATAAGTATGACGGGCTTTGGAAGAAGCAGGATTGTTTCAGCCTCTTTTTCTGTGAATGTAGAAGTAAAAACAGTTAACCATCGATTTAGTGAAATAAATGTTCGGATGCCTAGACAGCTAGTTAAGATTGAAGATAAGATTAAGAAAAAAGTAAATGAGCATCTCCGTCGGGGCAGAGCTGAAGTTTTTATCATGATAGAAGGGGAAGCAACGGTTACTCGGAAAGTACATGTTGATTGGAAGCTGCTCGAAGAGTACTACCTGTTTATCAATCAAGCACGTGATAAATTCAATATTGAAGGAAAGGTAACGCTTCAAGAATTATTGACTCGTAATGAATTTATACATATTGAAGAACTTGATGCAGGCAACGAAGAATTAGAAAATCTAGTATTAAAAGCAACAGAAGAAGCTGTTTTACAATGTAAACAAATGCGAGTAGCAGAGGGTGAAGAGCTAAGAAAGGATCTAGATAACTCTTTACTTCAATTGGATGCACATATCGAAGAACTTAAAGATCATGCTCCCTCAGTGGTCACAGCCTATAAAGAACGATTAATGAAAAAAATTGAGGAACTCATCCAAGGACAATTTGATGAATCGCGTGTGTTGATCGAAGTTGCAATATTTGCTGATAAAATGGATATCAATGAAGAATTAACAAGATTAAAAAGCCATGTACAGCAATTTACTCAAACATTAAACGATCAAGAGACGATTGGAAGAAAGCTTGATTTCCTTGTTCAAGAAATGAATAGGGAAGCCAATACGATTGGTTCAAAAGCAAATGACTCAACGATAACTAAAAAAGTGGTCGATATCAAAAGCTTGCTTGAGAAGTTGAAAGAACAAGTTCAAAATATTGAATAAAAGTGTTTAGGAAGTGTTTGACAAGGCAAAAATATATTATTGATGATTGGATGATAATCATGTCGATTAAATTGATTAATATTGGATTTGGAAATATCGTATCTGCCAATCGGATAATTTCAATTGTAAGCCCTGAATCCGCTCCGATAAAACGGATTATCCAAGATGCCCGAGATCGGGGTTCATTGATTGATGCTACATACGGAAGACGTACTCGTGCAGTAATTGTCATGGATAGTGACCATGTTATTCTCTCTGCGGTACAACCCGAAACGGTTGCTCATCGACTGGCAGACCGTGATGAAATTATGGATGAAGGGTAGGATTATTGTAAATGCAGGAAAAAGGATTGCTAATCGTATTTTCTGGTCCATCTGGTGTCGGAAAAGGAACAGTTAGAAAAGAGATATTTTCTCATCCGGACACGGCGTTTGAATATTCAATATCAGCAACAACACGTGTACCTCGCCCAGGTGAAGTGAATGGAGTAGATTACTTCTTTAAATCTCGAGAAGAATTTGAAACATTAATTGAACAAGGGAAACTATTAGAATACGCAGAATTCGTTGGGAATTATTATGGAACACCTGTGGATTATGTCCGAGAAACTTTAAATGCTGGCAAAGACGTATTTTTAGAAATCGAAGTAAAGGGTGCGCGACAAGTCAGGGAGAAATTTCCTGAAGGGTTGTTTATCTTCCTTATGCCCCCTAGTCTTTCCGAGTTAAAGAATCGGATTGTTACTAGAGGGACAGAAACAGAAGAGTTAATCAATAATCGGATGTTATCTGCACGCGAAGAAATTGAAATGATGGAATTATACGATTACGTAGTAGAAAATGACCAGGTTGAGTTGGCATGCGAACGAGTGAAAGCAATCGTAGTCGCTGAACATTGCCGCAGAGAACGTGTAGAACACCGCTATAAAAAATTACTGGAGGTTGAATAAATGTTATATCCTTCGATTGATTCGTTACTTAATAAAATTGATTCAAAATACTCTCTTGTTTCCGTTGCAGCAAAGCGTGCCCGGTCTATGCAGCAAACACATGATGAAAGATTACCAAAATATGTTTCCTATAAACATGTAGGAAAAGCTTTAGAGGAAATCTATAGCGGAGAACTTACCTATCGGGTACCAAAAAAGTCAGAAACCGGTGCTATCTACGGAAAAGACAGCAATATAGGCAAGTAATAATCAGAAAGGTCTGACAGCAACGTGATGTCAGCCTTTTTATTTTTCTTAAAGGCTGTGTTAAAGGTAAATGTTGATTTTATAACTATGTTGATTTTTGCGGAAGGCGCAAGACTCCTGCAGGAGGACGGGGCAGGGGGAGACCCCGCAGGCGCTTCAGCGCCGAGGAGGCTTCCCGGACCGCCCGCGGAAAGCGTAGCGCATGGAGCTCAAATCAACAATCAAGTTTATTACAGGTAATAAAAAAGACAATTTTTGTCGAAAAAAAGTTGTAAAAGGTGAAAAAATTATGTGTTTCTAGCATAATAAAAGAATAGATACTCATGGATTTGAAGTGGGGGATAGTTGACGATGAATAAAAAGATATTATTATGCGTAACAGGTGGAATAGCTGTATATAAAGCAGCCGCATTAACAAGCAAACTTGTTCAGTCAGGTGCAATGGTAAAAGTGATACTTAGTGATTCTGCAGCCAAGTTTGTTTCCCCATTAACTTTTCAGGCGTTATCCCGCAATGAAGTATATACGGATACCTTTGACGAAAAAAATCCTGCTGTAATTGCTCACATTGATTTAGCCGATTGGGCTGATTTAATCTTGGTTGCGCCAGCTACGGCCAATACGATCGCTAAGCTTGCCAACGGTATTGCTGATAATATGATTACAACCACCTTACTTGCAGCGACTGCGCCAGTATGGATTGCACCAGCCATGAACGTCCATATGTATGACCATCCCGCGGTGAAAAAGAACATTTCAACTTTATCATCATACAATTATCAATTTATTGAGCCGAGTGAAGGATATCTTGCATGCGGCTATGTGGGTAAAGGGCGTTTAGAGGAACCCGAAAAAATTGTTGATTTGATACAACAACATTTTTTCAAAAAAAACTCCTTGAAACTTAAAGGAAAAAATATCTTAATTACAGCTGGTCCAACAAGAGAAAAGATTGACCCCGTCCGTTTTATTACCAACCATTCTTCAGGAAAAATGGGGTATGCCTTGGCAGAGGCAGCCAGGAATGCAGGTGCAAGGGTCATATTGGTTAGTGGACCTGTCCATTTAACGCCGCCAACAGGTGTGGAAGTAGTTAAGATTGAAAGTGCCGAAGAGATGTATCGGGAAGTGATGAACCACTATGACAGTGCGGATATTATTATTAAAACAGCAGCAGTCGCGGATTACCGTCCAAAGGTTTCTTTTAATCATAAAATGAAAAAACAGCCTGGGGACAAGGTTATTGAACTGGAGCGAACAAAGGATATTTTATTTGAACTGGGGTCATTAAAGAAGGATCAGATTCTAGTTGGGTTTGCTGCGGAAACAGAAAATGTTGAAGAATACGCAAGCAAAAAACTACAGACCAAAAATGCAGATATGATTGTTGCAAATAATATAAAATCAGATGGCGCAGGATTTGGAATGGATACAAACATAGTGACGTTAATAAAAAGAGATGGCAGTAAGATCGAGCTTCCATTAATGTCTAAAAAAGAAGTTGCCGAAAAGATTATCGATGAAATTGCCGCATTACCAAAGGAATTGGAACGAAAATGAAAATCGCTAGTGTTGTGGTGGATGTACCAGCCAAACAAACAGACAGGTCGTTTGATTATTTAATTCCTGCAGAATGGGTCGACACCATTCAACCGGGAATGAGAGTGATTGTTCCTTTTGGTCCTAGGAAAATCCAAGGATTTGTAACCGAGCTAAAAGCGGAATCAGAATTCAAAAAGCTCCGTGAGATTTGTGAGCCGATGGACTTAGAACCTGTTCTTAACCAGGAATTACTCGAGCTAGGTAAATGGCTGACTGAAAATACATTATGCTATAAAATTTATGCATTTCAGGCGATGCTGCCTGCTGCCTTAAAGGCGAAATATGAAAAGAAAGTTAAGCTCTCATTAGGTACAAAGGCAAGTGTATTACCAATTCAGCTTCAAGAGATTCTTAAGGATCAGGAAGTAATACTTTGGGAAGATGCCTTGAAAATGGGTCTAGGTCCAATGCTCCAAAGAGAAGCAACGAAGGGCCATTTAGAAGTTATTTATATTGTTAAAGAAAAGCTAAAGAAAAAGCAATTAAAGGTGGTTAGTCCGCTCCTCCCGGCTGCGGACTTAGAAGCTGAACTTAATTCCCTGCCACAACGAGCTGAAAAGCAAAAAGACGTATTAAGGTATTTTGTTAAGAATCCAGAACCAATTGAAATGCGCCATTTGCTCGCAGATTTAAAAATTTCAGCTGCAACAGTAAAAGCGCTTATAGAAAAGGAATACCTTTCCGAGCAGTACATGGAAGTTTATCGTGATCCCTATGAAAACCGGACTTTTACTCGTACTGATCCGTTGCCATTAACTCCAGATCAGCAAAGAGCAATTGGGCCAATCCTAGATTCAATTGAAAATAACCTCTATAATGTCTTTTTACTTTATGGTGTAACTGGCAGCGGAAAAACGGAAATATACCTACAATCGATTCAGAATGTAATCGAAAAAGGGCGAGAAGCAATTGTCCTTGTTCCAGAAATTGCACTAACTCCACAAATGGTAAATCGTTTTAAAGGCCGGTTTGGCAACTTAGTAGCTGTATTGCACAGTGGACTTTCAGCTGGTGAAAAATATGATGAATGGCGGAAGATCCAGAGAAAAGAAGTTAAAGTTGTCGTCGGTGCTAGATCTGCAATTTTTGCTCCATTTGAAAATTTGGGTATCATCATAATTGATGAAGAACATGAAACAAGTTACAAGCAGGAAGAAATGCCTCGCTACCATGCACGAGAGGTTGCGATCGAACGCGCTCAAAAAAACAACTGTCCGGTCGTACTTGGGAGTGCGACACCAGCTCTCGAGTCTTTTGCAAGAGCGCAAAAAGGGGTATACAAATTATTGTCTCTTCCAAACAGAATGAATAAGAGAGCACTTCCTGCGGTAGAGATTATTGATATGCGTGAAGAACTAAGAGCAGGGAATCGCTCCATGTTTTCACGCAAGTTATTTGAATTGCTAAAGGAGAGAATTGATAGAAAAGAACAGTCAGTATTATTTTTAAATAAACGCGGACATTCTTCTTTTGTCATGTGCAGAGATTGTGGGTATGTAATGAATTGCCCTAATTGTGATATTTCTTTAACCTATCACAGAGTTAAAGAACAAATGAAATGTCATTATTGCGGATACGAGTGCCATGTCCCCCATCAATGCCCAGAGTGTTCAAGTGATTATATCCGCTATTTTGGTACCGGGACACAAAAGGTTGAGGATGAGCTTGGTAAAATTCTTCCAGAGGCTAAAGTGATTCGGATGGATGTGGATACAACAGGAAAAAAGGGAGCGCATGAAAGATTATTAAAGGAATTTCATGAAGGAAAAGCAGATATTCTTTTAGGTACACAAATGATTGCGAAAGGGTTGGATTTTCCAAACATCACACTTGTTGGTGTTCTCTCAGCTGACACAATGCTCCATTTACCTGATTTTCGGTCATCTGAAAAAACGTTTCAATTATTAACACAAGTAAGTGGAAGGGCAGGGCGCCATGAATTACCTGGCGAAGTCATTATTCAAACGTATACCCCTGAACATTACAGTGTAGAGCTGGCCGGAACACAGGATTTTGATCTTTTCTATAATAGGGAAATGATGATGAGAAAGGCTCATCACTACCCACCTTATTATTATTTGGCGTTAATAACCATCAGTCATGAACAGTTAATGGCTGTGGTCACAGCAACGGAAAAAATTGCGGCTTTTGTAAGGTCACGCCTATCGAACCATGCAGTTGTCCTTGGACCTGCTGCATCACCTATACCTCGAATTAATAATCGATATCGCTATCATTGTCTAATTAAATATAAGCGAGAACCAGAGCTCACGAAAACCTTAAAAACGATACTTGACCAATACCAAGCGGATCAAAAAAGTGGTTTACTCGTTTCTATAGACGTTAACCCATTTATTTTAATGTAACATGTGTAAAAATCGTTGATATAAAAGGTTATGATAAGGTTATTTAGGTGAAAATGTAAGTAATGACAACTAGAGATAAAAAACAGACAACTATGATCAGATGGAGGAACACTTTTGGCAATACAAAAAATCGTTACCTACCCAGCAGAGATACTTGAAAAAAAATGCAGACCAGTTATGAAATATAATAAAAAACTGGCAAAATTACTTGATGATATGTATGACACGATGATTGAATACGATGGTGTCGGTCTGGCTGCCCCGCAAATTGGCATCGATGCAAGGATTGCCATTGTCGATATAGATAATGAGCAAGGAACTATTGAAATGATCAATCCTAGCATAGTAGAAACATCTGGCGAGCAAACTGGTCCAGAAGGCTGTTTAAGTTTCCCAGATCTTTTTGGTGAAGTGACAAGACCAAATTATGTCATGATCGAAGCATATGACCGCCGAGGTAAAAAATATAAACTAGAAGCCGAGGAATTTCTCGCAAGAGCGATTCAACATGAAATTGACCATTTAGACGGGATATTATTTACCACTAAAGTTAACCGATATCTCACGGAAGATGAATTAAAAGGAGTAGAAAGAGAATGACGAAAATCGTGTTTATGGGTACACCTGACTTTTCTGTACCTGTGTTACGAAAAGTTATCGAGGACGGTTATGAAGTGATTGGTGTGGTTACCCAGCCAGACAGGCCGGTTGGAAGAAAAAAAACCCTAACACCGCCACCAGTTAAAGTTGAAGCAATAAAGCATGGAATCCCCGTCTATCAGCCTGAAAAAATCCGTCAAAAAGATGAGTTGGAAAAGATAGTAGCATTAAAACCTGATTTAATCATTACAGCTGCTTTTGGACAAATATTGCCAAATGAAATTTTAGAAGCTCCTACTCATGGTTGCATTAATGTTCATGCTTCACTTCTTCCAGAACTTCGTGGTGGAGCACCTATTCATTATGCGCTAATCCAAGGAAAGAAGAAAACAGGTATAACCATAATGTATATGGTCGAGAAGCTGGATGCAGGTGATATTTTAACACGGGTAGAGGTAGAGATTACCGAAGAAGATAATGTTGGAACTCTTCATAGCAAACTAAGTGAAGCAGGGGCGCACCTTTTATCTGAAACACTTCCTAAACTGCTAAAAAATCAATTAACTCCAAAACCTCAAAATAATGAGGAAGCAACATTTGCTTATAACATTAAAAGGGAGCAGGAAAAAATCGACTGGGCCAAAACGGGTGAAGAAATTTATAATCATATTCGCGGCCTAAATCCATGGCCTGTTGCCTTTACAACTCTAGATGGCCAGACTGTAAAAGTATGGCGATCTGAGAAAATTATGGGAGAAAAAAATGCGGTGCCTGGCACGATTATTAAAAATGAATCTGATGGTATCATCGTATCAACCGGTAATGAAACGGCTATTAAGATAAAAGAATTGCAACCCGCTGGTAAAACGAAAATGACATCTGAAGAGTTTTACAGAGGTGCAGGATCGAAAATCTTAGTAGGCAGCAGACTAGGAGAATAACATGACAACGAAAAGAAAAAATGTTCGGGAAGCAGCGATGGATTTACTTGAAACCATTGAAAAGAATCAATCCTATAGTAACTTGCTGCTAAACAGCACAATTGAGAAAAATAAAATTCCTGCGATTGATATTGGACTATTGACGGAATTAACCTATGGAACTTTACAAAGAAAAATGGCACTAGACTACTTTTTAAAGCCTTTTATAAAAAATAGCAAAAAACTGGAAAATTGGGTCCTGCAATTACTACGGATTACCCTGTATCAAATGGTTTACCTTGATAAAATTCCAGACAGAGCAGCCATTTTTGAAGCAGTAGAAATTGCGAAAAAACGCGGTCACAAGGGAATTGCAGGGATGGTAAATGGTGTACTAAGAAATATTCAGCGTCAAGGTCTTCCTTCCATGAATGAAGTTAGTGACCCGGTAGTAAGGTTATCAATTGAAACGAGCCATCCAGAATGGCTAGTGCGCAGATGGGTTAACCAATTTGGCTATGAAAAAACAAAAGAAATGTGTGAGGTCAACTTAACGGCTCCCTTACAAACAGCTAGAGTCAATCTAACGAAAACAACAGTTCGTGAATGTATTGAAGATCTTGATGAAGAAGGCTTCCATGTGGAAAGAAGCCCGATAATCCCAGAAGCCATTAGAACACTACGGGGGAATTTAGCTTTTTCAAGGGCATTTAAAAAAGGTTTCATCACAATTCAAGATGAAAGTTCCATGCTGGTATCTTATGCTGTTGATGCCGATAAAAATGAAAAAATTCTCGACGCATGTGCAGCACCTGGGGGGAAAAGTACCCATATTGCAGAGAATATGGAGTTGACTGGGGTCGTATACTCGCTTGATCTACACGAACACAAAGTGAAACTGATTAATGATAATGCTAGCCGTTTAGGTTTGGGTAACATAAAGACAATGGTAATGGATTCAAGACAAGCAGGAGAACAGTTAGAAAAAGAATCTTTTGATAGGGTGTTGCTCGATGCCCCTTGTTCAGGACTGGGAGTCATGAGGCGAAAACCAGATATGAAATACACAAAAAAAGAACAAGATATTTATCAATTAAGTACAATTCAGCAAAAGTTATTAGACTCTGTCTCACCATTGGTGAAAAAGGGTGGAATTCTTGTCTACAGTACGTGTACAGTAGATAAAGAGGAAAATGAAACTACGATCAGCAAATTTTTACAAGATCATCCAGAGTTTAATTTGGATGTTTCCATGAAAGATAGAATGCCTGAGCCTATCCAACCGCTGGTAACAGATGGATATCTACAAATTTTTCCACAGGATTTTGGCTCTGACGGATTCTTTATCGCATGCTTAAGAAAGAAGGTGTAACAGTTGGAACAACTAAATACAACTGAGACAAACACAACATTGGAAACTAAAAAAACATCTATTTATTCCCTCGAGCTACATGAAATTAAGGAATGGCTGATAACGAATGGTGAAAAGTCATTCCGAGCAGAACAAATCTTTGACTGGCTGTATAAAAAAAGGATCACAACATTTGAGGACATGAATAATTTATCGAAAAGTTTACGTGATAAACTTTTCGAGAATTTCCATATTACTACATTAAAAACGGCAATAAAACAAACTTCCTCGGATGGTACGATTAAATTTCTATTCGAGCTTCATGATGGTTACTCCATAGAAACGGTCTTAATGCGCCATGATTACGGTAATTCGGTTTGTGTCACTACACAAGTTGGATGCCGCATCGGATGTACCTTTTGTGCATCAACACTGGGCGGACTTAAGCGTCATTTAGAAGCAGGTGAAATTGTTTCGCAAGTTGTAACAGTGCAGCAGGCACTTGATGAAACAGATGAACGGGTAAGTTCGGTTGTTATTATGGGGATAGGGGAACCCTTTGATAATTATGACAATATGATGTCTTTCCTCAAAATAATCAATCATGATAAAGGGCTAAACATTGGAGCACGTCATATTACGGTTTCAACAAGTGGAATTGTTCCAAAGATTTATCAATTTGCCGATGAGGATATGCAGATTAATTTTGCGATATCACTACATGCGCCAAACACGGAAATTAGATCACGGTTAATGCCAATCAACAGAGCATATAAACTTGATGACTTAATGAAATCTGTAAGGTATTATATCGATAAGACGGGACGTAGAATTAGCTTTGAATACGGACTTTTTGGCGGTGTAAATGATTCTGTTGAACACGCAGAAGAGTTAGCAGGCCTGTTAAAGGGTTTAAAATGCCATGTTAATTTAATTCCTGTTAATTATGTTCCCGAAAGGGACTATGTACGTACCCCGAAGGATAAAATTTTTGCATTTGAAAAAGCACTTAAAAATCGTGGTATTAATGTTACGATTCGCAGGGAGCAAGGTCACGACATTGACGCGGCATGTGGACAACTTCGTGCAAAGGAGCGAAAAGAAGAGACGAGGTGACAGCATTGAAAGCTGTATATAAGACAGATGTAGGGAGAGTTCGAAAGAACAATGAAGATAGTGTTGGTGTTTTTATAAACAATGACGGACTGCACCTTGCCATCGTAGCTGATGGTATGGGTGGTCACCTTGCAGGCGATGTTGCAAGTACAATGACTTTAACAACATTAAAAGAGATGTGGGAGGAATCAGAAGGGATTCAAACTGCAGATCAAGCAGAAGAATGGTTAAAGTCAAGAATATTACAAGTTAATAAGGTCTTATTTGAACATTCAAACAATCATGCTGAATGTGAAGGAATGGGTACCACCATTGAAGCGGTTATTACAACGAATCTTTTTGCAACTATCGCTCATGTTGGTGACAGTCGTTGTTATATTTTAAATGAATCGGGATTTCAGCAATTGACTGAAGATCATACTTTAGTTAATGAATTAGTTCGCACAGGGCAAATTTCAAAAGAGGATGCCGAACATCACCCGAGAAAGAATGTAATCTTGCGCGCTCTTGGAACAGAACAGGGTGTAAACATTGATATTAAAACGATAACTTTTGAAGAAGGAGACAGCCTATTATTATGTTCTGACGGACTCTCTAATAAAATTAGGGAAGAAGAAATGGCTGAAATTCTTAAGAATGATGATGATTTGGAGAAAAAGGCAAATACATTGATTTCTAGAGCAAATGAGCTCGGCGGCGAGGATAACATAACACTTGCGATTGTGCAGTTTTCTGATTTCAGCGAGGGTGATGAATAATGTTGATTGGAAAACGTTTAAGCGGCCGCTATAAAGTTTTGGAAATGATTGGCGGAGGCGGCATGGCCAACGTGTATTTAGCCCATGACATGATTCTTGATCGTGATGTTGCTGTCAAAATGCTTCGCCTTGATTTTGCAAATGATGAAGAATTTATTCGCAGGTTTCGTAGAGAAGCCCAATCCGCAACAAGCTTAGCTCACCCAAATATCGTAAATATTTATGATGTTGGAGAGGAGAATGACCTTTATTTTATTGTAATGGAATATGTAGAAGGTCAAACCTTAAAACAATACATACAACAGAATTCATCCTTACAGGTGGAAAAAACAATTGAGATAATGAAACAGCTAACATCTGCTATTTCTCACGCCCACCAAAACCAGATTGTTCACAGGGATATCAAGCCTCAAAATATTCTTGTTGACCGTTTTAGTAATGTGAAAATTACTGATTTTGGAATTGCCATGGCATTAAGTGCAACAAGCATTACCCAAACGAATTCTGTACTTGGCTCTGTTCATTATTTGTCACCAGAACAAGCTCGTGGAGGCATGGCAAATAAGAAATCGGATATCTATTCCCTAGGAATTGTCATGTTTGAATTATTAACAGGAAGGCTGCCGTTTTCAGGTGAATCTGCTGTCTCAATTGCCCTAAAACATTTGCAGTCAGAAACTCCCTCTGTTAGAAGGTGGAACCCAAACATTCCACAAAGTGTTGAAAATATTGTTTTGAAGGCAACTGCTAAGGATTCTTTTCATCGCTATAAAAGTGTAGAGGAAATGGAAGAAGATTTACGAACAGCACTTGATTCCGAGAGAATAAACGAAGCAAAATTTGTTATCCCTGATGATGATGAAGCAACAAAAGCAATTCCTATCATCACAAATGACCGTCGTCCGCTCCAAAATCTTGATGAAACATTGGTACATAGTCAAAACAAAGGAAATGAGGATGGTTCTAAAAAAGGAAATAACCAGAAAAAACGTAAAAAGTGGCCGTTTATTTTAATTTCAACCTTCATAATCTTATCCTTATTAGGACTATTTTCGATTACAGTTTTACCGGACCTGCTTTCACCTAAGGATGTGACAATTCCAGATGTCAGCGGGATGGAGGTTGATGAGGCAATTGCAAAAATAGAATCTGTAGGTCTATTGATTGATGAAAAGATTGAGAGCACAGATGATGAAATTGAAGAAGGGAAGGTTATTAAAACCAACCCAGAAGAGGGAAGTACGGTTAAGGAAAAAAGGGCAATAAATATTTATATTAGTATAGGTAAAGAAAAAGTCGAACTGGCGGATTATATCGCACAGAACTATGATGATGTGAAGCGGTTATTGGCTAACAAGAAATTTAAGAATATAAAAATAACTGAAGTATTTGATGAAAGTGACGTGGGTACAATTCTAGACCAAAATCCTAAGAGTGGCGAAGAAGTTGTCCCAGAAGATACAGTGTTAGAATTTAAGGTCAGCAAGGGACCAGAGAAAATTACCCTTAAAGACTTAAGACAGTCTAATGCAAAGGGTGCCCAGGATTATGTAGATTTAGTCGGGCTTACTCTTGACGCTTCCGAGGAAAGGTACGATGAGACCGTCACAAAAGGTAATATTATTTCCCAGACACCTCCTCCAGGAACAGAAATGAAAAAGGGAGACAGTGTTTCAGTTGTTATTTCAAAAGGTAGAGAAGAGAAACCACATAAAACAGTTTCCATTGATTTAACCATCGAGTTCACGGGTATGCAGCCAAATCAAGAGCAATCTGTTCTTATTTATATTCAGGATGTTAATCACAGTATGACAACACCTGCACATACCTACACAATTAGGGATACTTTCAAAACGACGTTAACTCTCTTAGTTCCATTTGAAGGTGAAGCAGGATATAAGGTAATTAGGGATAAAACGGTGATTGCAGATCAGCCAGTTGCTTATCCGGAATAAGGGAATAATGTTATGCTATGAAACGGCAAGGGAGTGTGGCTATGCCTGAAGGGAAAATTGTAAAAGCACTAAGCGGGTTTTATTATGTACTACACGATGGACAAATCATTCAATGTCGGGGAAGAGGGGTATTTCGGAAAAACAAGATTACTCCGCTAGTCGGCGATGAAGTGGTTTTTCAAGCTGAAAATGACCGTGAAGGTTATATAATGGAAGTAAGGGAGAGAAAAAATGAGCTTGTTCGGCCGCCAATTGCCAATGTTGATCAAGCGATTCTTGTTTTTTCCGCCGTTGAACCATCTTTTAGTACCGTCCTATTGGACCGGTTTCTTGTACTTGTAGAATATAATCATATTAAACCCCTTATATGTATTACAAAAATGGATTTAACGAATGAGGATGAAAAACAGGCGATAATAAAATATGCAAATCAGTACAGAGATATAGGTTATGAAGTATTAATTACTTCATCAGAAACAGAAGCGGGGATCGATGGTTTGAACCCGCATATTGAAAACAAAATATCCGTTTTTGCTGGACAATCAGGTGTCGGTAAGTCTTCATTGCTGAATGTATTACGACCAGACCTTGACCTTAAAACAAACAAAATTTCTACGCATTTAGGCAGAGGGAAGCATACAACCCGCCATGTTGAATTAATTAGTATTGGTAATGGTCTCATTGCTGATACTCCAGGATTTAGTTCGTTGGAATTCACCAGTATTGAAGCAGAAGAGCTGGCTTTTTGCTTCCCGGAAATTGCAAGGGAAAGTGAGAGTTGTAAATTTCGCGCCTGTTTACATATTAGTGAGCCTAAATGTGCAGTAAAAGCAGCGGTAGAATCACAAGGAATTACCCACTATCGATATCAGCATTATGTTGATTTCCTACAAGAAATAAAAGATAGAAAGCCGAGGTATTAAATATGGTGAAAATTGCACCTTCGATCCTATCAGCAGATTTCGCTAAATTAGGTGAAGAAATAATTGCTGTTGAGCAGGCAGGAGCAGACTATATTCATGTTGATGTTATGGATGGTCATTTTGTTCCAAATATAACGATTGGACCTTTAGTTGTGGAAGCGATCCGTCCAGTTACTAAGCTCCCATTAGATGTTCATTTAATGATTGAAAATCCTGACCAATATATTGAGAACTTTGCTAAAGCAGGTGCGGATTATATTACTGTTCATGTTGAGGCTTGCCGGCATCTACATCGAACTATTCACCATATTAAGTCTTTTGGAATTAAAGCAGGGGTAGTGTTAAATCCGGCGACCCCCGTTGAAACCATTCAGCATATACTCGCAGATATTGATATGGTGTTGTTAATGTCAGTTAATCCTGGGTTTGGCGGACAATCCTTCATTCCGGAGGTCCTTCCTAAAATAAGGAAGGTAAAGGAAATGGCAGACTCAATAGGTAAAGAAATTGAGATTGAAATAGATGGCGGGGTTAATCCTGAAACAGCGAAATTATGTATCGAAGCGGGAGCAAATGTCCTTGTAGCTGGATCAGCCATATATAATCAAGAAGACTATGCAACAGCCATATTGGGAATTAGAGGTTAACAGTTAAAAGCCAGCTGAAATGCTGGCTTTTTGTATATCAGGAAGGGGGATAAATTGGAATGCACATTAATATTTTGGCAGGAGGTCCTGATGAACTTCTTCCTAATTTGAATGAATATAAAGGTGAAAGTGATATTTGGGTTGGTGTCGACCGTGGGGTGTATACCCTAATCAAAAAGAAAATTACACCAATGATTGCTTTTGGAGATTTCGATTCTGTTACCGAGGAAGAACTAACTATTATAGAAGAACATGTTATGGAAATGAAAAGATTCAAGCCTGAAAAAAACGAAACAGATATGGAACTGGCTTTAAATTGGGCAGTTGAACAAAAGCCTGAACTTATTCGAATTTTTGGAGCTACTGGCGGCAGATTGGATCATCTCTTAGCAAATGTTCAATTAATGTTCAAACCTTTAGTGGAAGCAGCTAATGTAAACATTTTTCTGATTGATAAACAAAATATTTTATCATTAAAAGGTCCTGGAAGTTATAAAATTAATAAGAGGTTAGATAAAAAATATATTTCGTTTATTCCACTAACCCTTGAAGTTAAGGGTCTCACTCTTGATGGCTTTAAATATCCGTTAAATAATCGTCATATTTACATCGGCTCTACATTATGTATTAGTAACGAACTTATTAGTGATAATGGTACTTTTTCATTTTCTGAAGGCATATTATTAGTGATAAGAAGCAATGATTAATAGCTTAATAAAGAGGTACTGATTTCGTCCGTTTGAATAAAATAGTAAGGGCGTACGAGAGAAGTTAGATGTGTGAGATGGTGAGGAGGGACATAAATGAAGTTTTATACAATTAAATTGCCAAAGTTTTTAGGTGGACTTGTCCGAGCGATGATTGGTGCATTTAAAAAAGAATGAATAGAAAAACTGTCAAAGCACCTGTGTATGGGTGCTTTTTATTTTAAACAAATATGGTAAAAACCATTAAGAAAGGGCACCCTAGAGGATGCCCTAACATATTATACGCGTTCTACTTTACCAGATTTTAACGCTCTTGCAGAAACCCAAACACGCTTTGGCTTTCCATCAACAAGAATACGTACTTTTTGTAGGTTAGCACCCCATGTACGCTTGTTAGCGTTCATAGCGTGAGAACGTGCGTTACCAGTTGTAGTTTTTCTTCCAGTTACAACACATTTACGTGGCAAAATGATTCCCTCCTTAATACCCAAAGCTTTATACAGCATTTACGTTATTGTCTAAAGATACCTTAATAATTTATCACACAACAACTTTGAATGCAATAGTGATTAATAAACCTTTCAAGAAAAATACCTTGACATGTATTTAATTGGTTGAAGAAACAGGTTAGAATAAAGTATCGCTTTCAAATTTTTCGTGACTATAGTAAAATGACTTTAGTCAAGGAGCAATTTCCAAAAGGGGGAACGATTCATGTCCATCGAATTAAAAACCAAGTTCGGACAAATTGATATTTCTAATGAAGTAATCGCCACCATCGCTGGAGGTGCCGCTATCGATTGTTATGGAATTGTCGGTATGGCTTCAAAAAGTCAGTTAAAAGATGGTCTTACAGAAATTTTGAGAAGAGAAAATTTTACTCGTGGAGTTATTGTTCGCCAAGAGAATGAAGAAGTACATATTGATATGTATATTATTGTTAGCTATGGAACAAAAATTTCTGAAGTTGCCCATAACGTACAGTCAAAGGTGAAATATACACTTGATAAGACTGTTGGACTTGCCGTTGACTCGGTAAATATTTACGTGCAGGGAGTTCGTGTGACGAACCTGTAAGTTCGTGTAACGGACCTGAATAGAGGAGGAAAGTTTGTGTCAATAACAGCTTTAGATGGAAAACGTTTTGCAGAAATGGTGATTCAAGGTGCGAATCATCTAGGTGCCAATGCAAAAATGGTCGATGCGTTAAACGTTTTTCCTGTGCCCGATGGTGATACTGGAACAAATATGAATTTATCAATGACCTCAGGGGCAAAGGAAGTAAAAAATAATGTTCAGGAACATATTGGTAAAGTAGGTATTGCTCTTTCAAAGGGCTTACTTATGGGGGCAAGAGGAAACTCTGGAGTCATCCTCTCTCAATTATTTCGTGGATTTTCAAAAGCAATCGAAACAAAAGCAGCAATCTCTGCAAAAGATTTTGCTACTGCACTGGAGTCTGGTGTTGAAACTGCGTATAAAGCGGTAATGAAGCCGGTGGAAGGAACGATCCTAACTGTTGCAAAAGATTCAGCCAAAAGTGGTGTCATTGCTGCACAAAAATCAGATAATATTATTGAGATTATGGAAGAAGTTTTAAAAGAGGCAAAGGCATCATTAAAGCGGACACCCGATCTGCTGCCCGTTCTAAAAGAAGTAGGCGTAGTTGATAGTGGTGGGCAAGGGCTTGTCTTTGTATATGAAGGATTTCTTGCTGAATTAAAAGGAGAGGAGCTTCCGGACTCCCCTGAAAACTATCCTTCCATGGACGAAATGGTCAATGCTGAACACCATAAAAGTGTCCAAAGCCATATGAATACAGAAGATATTGTATTCGGTTATTGTACTGAATTTATGGTGAAGTTTGAAGATGCCAAGTTGGCTAAGCACCCATTCAATGAGCAGGTTTACCGTAATGATCTTAGTAAGCTTGGTGATTCTTTACTCGTCATTGCCGATGAAGAGGTTGTAAAGGTGCATATTCATTCAGAGGAGCCTGGTGATTGCCTAAGCTATGGTCAAAAATATGGAAGCTTAATCAATATTAAAATCGAAAACATGCGACAACAGCATTCTAACATTATTGGTGAAACACATACCCCATTAGTTTCAGATCGTCCGCAAGTACCTAAGGAACAGCAAGAATATGGGATTGTTACGGTTTCAATGGGTTCTGGGATTGCGGAGTTATTCAAAAGCATTGGAGCGCACGCAGTCATTGAAGGCGGACAAACAATGAATCCAAGTACAGAGGATATTGTAAAAGCTGTTAAAGAAGTGAATGCGAAAAAGGTCTTCATTCTACCGAATAATAAAAATATTATTATGGCAGCACAACAAGCTGCAGATGTTTCAGATGAAGAAATTCATGTAATCCCGTCTAAAACAGTTCCACAGGGTCTTTCTGCACTTTTAGCATTTAATCCAGCTGGAGATGTTAAAACAAATGAAGCTGCCATGACGGATGCCATGCAGCATGTAAAAACGGGTCAAATTACCTTTGCGGTACGCGATACCCAAATCGATGGATTAGAAATTGAAAAAGAAGATTTCATGGGAATTGCTGAAGGCAAAATTGTCGTGAAAAACAGAGATAAAGGGAAAGTTGCCGAAGACTTGATTTCGCAGATGGTGGATGAGGACTCGGAAATTTTAACCATTATTTATGGTGAAGACGTTACGGATGAAGAGGTAAATGCACTTACAGCGTTTGTTGAAGAGAACTTTGAGGACGTTGAGGTTGAACTTCATAATGGAAAACAACCATTATATTCATTTATCTTTGCAATTGAATAAGTGATAAAATAGAAGGGAGAACCAGAACCCTTCTTTTTTCTGTGTAATAATATAAAAGAATAACCAAAATAGATTTATTTGTCCTAGGGGGAAAAACGAATGAAATATAGAAGCGTGTTTGACATAATTGGACCCGTCATGATTGGACCGTCTAGTTCGCATACTGCTGGTGCAGCAAGGATTGGCAGAGTCGCTAGAAGCTTATTCGGAAGGGAACCTAAATGGGCAAATATTTCTTTATACGGCTCATTTGCGCAGACGTATAAAGGACATGGTACAGATGTTGCGATTATTGGTGGTTTATTAGACTTTGATACAGATGACGTAAGGATTATCAAGGCGATTGATATAGCAAAGGAACGGGGTATGAAACTCCGATTTATAGAAGAAGATGCGGTAACTGATCACCCTAATACCGCTAGGGTCATCATTGGCGATGATAAAGGCGAATTGGAGCTAGTTGGGATATCAATTGGCGGCGGCAAAATTGAAGTTACCGAGCTAAATGGTTTTGTACTAAAATTATCAGGAAACCATCCTGCAATATTAGTTGTTCATAATGATCGTTTTGGTGCAATTGCAAGTGTATCAAATATATTAGCAAAATACGAAATTAATATTGGTCATATGGAAGTTTCAAGAAAAGAAAAAGGAAAGCTAGCACTTATGACCATTGAAGTCGATCAAAACATCGAAGATAAAATCCTTCACGAACTAGAAAAACTACCAAATATCCTGAAAGTAACAAGGATAGTGGACTAACTAGAAAATGACGCAAAACAACAAGGGGGAAGGCAATTGTTTCGTAATGTTACAGAGTTAGTAGAGCTGGCCATTAGTAAAAATAAAAAAATATCAGAAATTATGATTGAACAAGAAATGGATGTTACCGGACGTACTCGGGAAGAAGTATTTGCCTTTATGGATCGTAATTTAACTGTCATGGAAGAAGCAGTTGAGCGGGGAATAAAAGGAGTAAAATCTCATTCGGGGTTAACCGGTGGTGATGCGGTACTCTTACAAAAGTATATTGAAAAAGGTAATTTCTTAACGGGGAAAACTATCCTCGACGCTGTCAGTAAAGCCGTAGCAACGAATGAAGTGAATGCTGCGATGGGAACAATTTGTGCTACACCGACAGCAGGTTCTGCTGGTGTCGTACCAGGTACGCTGTTTGCGGTGAAAAATAAGCTAAATCCAACAAGGGAAGAAATGATTGCCTTTCTTTTTACTGCAGGTGCTTTCGGGTTTGTCGTTGCAAACAATGCTTCAATTTCAGGAGCAGCTGGCGGATGTCAGGCAGAGGTTGGATCGGCTGCTGGAATGGCGGCTGCAGCGATTGTTGAAATGGCAGGTGGTACACCAGAGCAATGCGCAGAAGCAATGGCGATAACTCTAAAGAATATGCTGGGTCTAGTTTGTGATCCTGTTGCCGGCCTAGTAGAGGTACCGTGTGTGAAAAGAAATGCAATGGGCGCTGCAAATGCAATGGTTGCTGCCGATATGGCTTTAGCAGGTATAACAAGCAGAATTCCATGTGATGAAGTCATTGATGCGATGTATAAAATTGGTCAGTCAATGCCGACTGCATTAAAAGAAACAGCACAGGGAGGGTTGGCGGCAACTCCGACAGGTCGTGCACTCGAAGCAAAGATCTTCGGTATACCGCGCGTCTAAAGTGAATCTAAACCTTAAACAATCAGTTACAGTATTAAAGGGTATCGGGGAAGAAACAGCTGAGAGTTTAGCAGAAATGAAAATATATACGATTCAAGATCTATTAGAGTATTTTCCATACCGTTACGAGGATTATCGTCTCCGCGAAATCACAGACGTAAAGCATGAAGAGAAAATTACAATAGAAGGGAAGGTTCATAGTGAGCCTTCTCTAAGCTATTATGGTCGAAAGAAATCAAAACTGATGATTAGAATGTTCGTTGGACACTATTTAATCAAGGTCGTATTTTTTAATCAGCCGTATTTAAAGACGAAAATCGTGATGAACGAAACCATTACCGTTACAGGTAAATGGGACGCCCATCGCCAAACGATCACGGCAAGTGAAATGCAGGTGGGACAAAATGCTAAAAGTAAGGACTTTGAGCCTGTATACGCACTAAAAGGAAAAATAACCACAAAAGGGATGCGGAAATTTATTTCGATTGCCTTTCAGCAATTTGGACAAGCTATTGAGGAAATTCTACCGTTATCTCTAGTGACCAAGTATCGTTTAGTAAACCGCTATGAAGCTTTTCACGCGATGCATTTTCCTAGTAACCAGGAGGACGTAAAGCATGCACGCCGTCGGTTAGTATACGAGGAATTTTTATTTTTTCAGTTAAAGATGCAGGCTTTACGGAAGTTTGAACGGGAGCATTCACCTGGTATTGAACAATACTTTCATGAAACAAAGGTAGAGGAATTCATTCAATCATTGCCTTTTCCACTGACTAGCGCACAAAGCAGAGTTGTAGCCGAAATATTATTTGACCTTAAATCACCCTTGAGAATGAACCGTCTCTTGCAAGGTGATGTGGGATCAGGGAAAACAGTGGTTGCAGCAATTGGATTATATGCCAGCGTTACGGCTGGTTATCAAGGTGCATTAATGGTACCAACTGAAATTCTAGCCGAACAGCATGCTGAATCGCTCATGGGGTTATTAGAGCCTTTTGGACTAAGATGTGAATTGTTAACTAGTTCAGTTAAAGGAAAAAAGAGAAGGGAAATTCTTCAGAATTTAGCTGATGGTGAAATTGATATTTTAATAGGTACCCATGCCCTTATTCAAGATGAAGTTACCTTTAAGAAACTGGGATTTGTCATAACCGATGAACAACATCGCTTTGGAGTAGAACAACGAAGAGTCCTACGGGAAAAAGGAGAAAACCCTGATGTCCTGTTCATGACGGCAACCCCCATACCAAGAACGCTTGCTATTACAGTATTTGGAGAGATGGATGTTTCCATTATTGATGAAATGCCGGCTGGTAGAAAACCAATAGAAACGTACTGGGCAAAACCCGATATGCTGGATCGTGTTCTTTCCTTTGTAGAAAAGGAACTAGTTAAAGGCCATCAAGCCTATGTCATCTGCCCATTAATTGAAGAGTCAGACAAACTAGATGTTCAAAATGCAATCGATGTGTATACTTCTTTAAGCCACTACTTTCATACTCGCTATAAGGTTGGGCTTATGCATGGACGCTTAAACTCAGAAGAAAAAGATACAGTCATGAAAGCATTTAGTCTAAATGAGGTACAAGTGTTGGTATCAACGACAGTAGTGGAAGTAGGGGTCAATGTTCCTAATGCCACCATGATGGTTATTTATGATGCGGAAAGATTTGGGCTTTCACAGCTTCATCAGCTCCGCGGGCGAGTAGGAAGAGGCAGTGACCAGTCCTATTGTATTCTGTTAGCAGATCCAAAGTCTGAAGTTGGCCAAGAAAGAATGCGGATTATGACTGAAACAAATGATGGCTTCGTTTTAAGTGAAAAGGATCTCGAACTAAGGGGTCCAGGGGACTTTTTTGGAAAGAAACAAAGCGGAGTACCTGAATTTAAACTAGCAGACATGGTTCATGATTACCGTACACTCGAAACTGCTAGAAATGATGCTTCTCTAATGATACAGTCTAAAATTTTTTGGCAGGGAAAAGAATATGAATATTTAAGAAATCAACTTGAAGATACTGGTGTGCTAGAAGGAGAAAAACTGGATTAATGTTAAGAAATTAGTAACGAGTAGATTGTGGGAATTAAAAGTTATTCTTGCAATCTTCTTTTTCTACTTTTATACTACTATTAGTACCTAGTCATAAGATCTCGGACGGTGTGTGAAGATGAGAAGAACAAAAAAAGACAGGCAGCAAATGTTAAAAGAGACAATTAAGGAAAATCCATTTATAACGGATGAAGACCTTTCTGAAAAATTTCAAGTTAGTGTGCAAACCATTCGCCTTGACCGATTGGAATTATCGATTCCTGAATTGCGGGAGAGGATTAAATATGTTGCAGAGAAAAAATTTGAAGATGAGGTGCGGTCTTTACCGATAGAAGAAGTAATTGGTGATATTATTGATATTGATTTAGATCAAAGTGCGATATCTATTTTTGATGTTGGAGAAGAGCATGTCTTTATTCGGAATAAAATTGCTCGCGGGCATCATGTTTTTGCACAGGCAAATTCACTAGCTGTAGCGGTAATAAATGATGAATTGGCGTTAACTGCAAAAGCGAATATTCAATTTAAGCGGTCAGTAAAGCAAGGTGAGCGAGTGATTGCTAAAGCTAAAGTGATAAAAATAGATGATGGCATTGGCAGGACGATAGTTGAAGTAATTAGTTATGTTAATAACGAAATTGTATTTAAAGGCCAATTCGAAATGTACCGTTCAGAAAAATCATTAAAGGATGAGAAAAGATGAGGTTAGCGATCGATGCTATGGGGGGCGACCATGCTCCTAAAGAAATCGTAATTGGTGCAATGAAAGCTGTAAAAGCTTTTTCTGATATACATATAACCCTGGTCGGGGATGAAGCCAAAATTAAAGAATACTTAACAAACCAGGAACGAATAAGTATTTTACATACAACTGAGGTAATACTTGGTACGGACGAGCCTGTAAGAGCTGTTCGGCGGAAAAAAACCGCATCCATGGTACTTGCTGCCCAGCAGGTTGCTGATGGCAAAGCAGACGCATGTATTTCAGCAGGAAACACGGGTGCACTAATGGCGGCAGGATTGTTTGTAGTTGGCCGGATCGAAGGGATCGACCGCCCAGCCTTATCACCTACATTACCAACTATTGGCGGGGCAGGTTTTCTCCTATTGGATGTAGGAGCGAATGTTGACGCCAAGGCAGAGCATTTGCTGCAATATGCGATCATGGGCTCCATTTATAGTGAAAAAGTAAGAGGAGTAGTCAACCCACGAATTGGTTTGTTAAATATTGGTACCGAAGAAAAAAAAGGCAATGAGCTGACAAAGCAGACTTTTGAACTTTTAAAAACCGCCAATATTAATTTTGTTGGAAATGTTGAAGCGAGAGACCTGCTTGAAGGTGTAGCCGATGTGGTGGTTACGGATGGATTCACTGGGAATATGGTGTTGAAAACAGTAGAAGGAACGGCAATGTCTATGTTCAAAATGCTGAAAAGCACGTTAATGAGCAGTTTGAAAAGTAAACTTGCTGCTGCTGTGTTAAAGCCTGAATTTATCACATTAAAAAATACACTAGACTATTCGGAATATGGCGGGGCAGGTTTATTTGGGTTAAAAGCTCCAGTTATCAAGGCTCACGGTTCTTCGAATGGTCAATCGATCTTTAGTGCGATTAGGCAAACGAGGGAAATGGTAGAAAAAGATGTAGTCGGGCTAATTAAATAGACAATGGAAGAGCAAATACCTCTAAAATAGAAGTTTAGAAAGGAGTGTGGATATGGGAAAAATCGCTTTCGTATTTCCAGGACAGGGCTCTCAAACTGTTGGCATGGGGAAACAGCTTGCGGATCAATATCCTGAAGTTATGGAATATTTTAATAAAGCGGATGATACGATTTCGTCTGAATTAAGTAAACTGATATTCGAGGGTCCTCAAGAGGAATTGACCCAAACGGTAAATACACAACCAGCGTTACTAACTACGAGTATCGCTATTCTAGAAAGATTCCAGAAGTCAGCGATTAAGCCTGATTTTGTTGCGGGTCATAGTCTTGGTGAATATACGGCACTTGTTGCTGCTGGTGCTCTTAGCTTTGAAGATGGCGTTTTTGCTGTTAGAAAAAGAGGAGAATTTATGGAGAGAGCTGTTCCAAATGGTGAAGGGTCCATGGCTGCCATTTTAGGGTTAGGACGTGAACCTCTTTCTGAAGTGACAGCTAATATTAGTGAATCTGGATTTCCCGTTTCGTTAGCAAACTTGAATTGTCCGGGTCAAATTGTTATCTCTGGATCTAGAAAAGGTGTAGAACTTGCAAGTGAAAAGGCAAAAGAATCAGGTGCAAAAAGAGCGATTCCTTTAGAAGTCAGTGGGCCATTCCATTCTTCATTAATGAAACCAGCTGCTGATCAATTACGTGAGGTATTAGACGGTCTCGCTATGAAAGATGCCGCTATTCCTGTCATTGCCAATGTTTCTGCAACACCAATGACAAATGCAAATGAAATGAAAGAAAATTTAATTGAACAATTATATTCACCTGTTCTATGGGAAGATTCTGTGGTGAAGATGATAGATTTGGGTGTTGATACATTTATTGAAATTGGTCCAGGTAAAGTACTTTCCGGATTGATCAAAAAAATCAATCGCAGTGTTAAAACATACTCAATATCTGATGAGGAAAGCTGTCAATCTGTTATTGAGGATTTGAAGGAGGAAAGTCCATGACTTTAGAAGGAAAGATTGCCTTAGTAACCGGTGCGTCAAGAGGGATAGGTAGAGAAATAGCCCTTGAGCTTGCCAGACAAGGTGCCAATGTCGCAGTGAATTATGCGGGCAGTGAAGGTAAAGCAAATGAAGTGGTAGATGAAATAAAAGCCATTGGGAAAGAGGCATTTGCGATCAAGTGTGACGTGTCCAATGGCGATGAAGTTGCTGCTATGGTTAAAGAAACCGTAGATCGATTTGGTAAATTGGATATACTTGTAAATAACGCGGGTATTACGAAAGACAATTTATTAATGAGAATGAAAGAACAAGAATGGGATGATGTGATTAACATTAACCTTAAAGGTGTTTTTCTTTGTACAAAAGCTGTCACCCGCCAAATGATGAAACAGCGTGTTGGACGGATCATTAATATCGCATCAGTCGTTGGTGTAAGTGGGAACCCAGGGCAAGCTAACTACGTGGCAGCGAAAGCCGGTGTAATCGGATTAACAAAGACGACTGCTAAGGAGCTAGCTTCCCGAAATATTACGGTAAACGCTATTGCGCCAGGATTTATCACCACCGATATGACAGATAAATTGTCAGAAGAGGTTACTACGGAAATGTTAAAACAAATACCTTTAGCCCGCCTAGGCGAACCTAAGGACATTGCAAAAATGACAGCCTTCCTAGCATCAGATGACTCTTCTTATATAACAGGTCAGACACTTCATATCAATGGCGGAATGGTAATGTAAACAGAAAAGCGGAAGCGCCTTGATCAGGGGCAACAGGCATAAGACGAGCCGGCGAGAAGGTTGCTCTTTAACCTTCTTGACGGATTGGCTTATGACCCCGAGCCCCTAGGCGCTGGAGCTGGACATTAATCAAAGTTAAGGAAATATTTATTATTTTAATACGTTTATTATTTTACTGAAATACTCTATAATAGCTTGAGGGGAGGTGAACTAGAATGGCAGAGGTATTAGAGCGCGTTACAAAAATCATCATTGACCGTTTAGGTGTAGATGAGTCACAAGTTAAACTTGAAGCTTCATTTAAAGATGATCTTGGTGCTGATTCCCTTGACGTAGTTGAACTAGTTATGGAATTAGAAGATGAGTTTGATATGGAAATTTCTGACGATGATGCTGAGAAAATCGGCACAGTTGGTGATGCTGTGAATTACATAAATAGCAAGCAATAATTCGTTGGATTTTCTTCAAAAGCTCCGTTTTCAAACGGAGCTTCTTTGTGTATTATTAAGCTTGGTGGTTTAATTAATCTACCAGGTTTCTTTGCGTTTTGACTGAAGTTTACTTAAACTAGTGATAGGTATGTGTAAAAATTATGCAAGGTGGAGACTTACATGCGCAGAAAAGGTAAGGAATATGAAATGAACAATCGCGCAAAAGAAAATCAATTCAAGGATTTTCAGGACAAGATCGGTATTCATTTTGAGAACGAAAAACTATTAAAACAAGCTTTTACCCATTCATCCTATGTGAATGAGCATCGCAGAAAGCCTTATGAGGATAATGAAAGGCTTGAATTTTTAGGGGATGCGGTTCTAGAACTGACGGTTTCGAAATTCTTGTTTCTTAAATATCCTATGATGAGTGAAGGAGAATTAACGAAGCTTCGAGCAGCAATTGTATGTGAACCTTCACTTGTAACCTTGGCCAATGAACTTTCCTTTGGAAGATTAATCTTGTTAGGAAAAGGAGAAGAAATGACTGGGGGCAGGGAGAGGCCAGCACTCTTAGCGGATGTATTTGAGGCATTCATTGGAGCGCTCTACTTGGATAAGGGACTTGAGGTAGTGATTGAATTTCTAGATAAAGTGGTATTTCCTAAAATAAATCAAGGTGCTTTTTCTCATGTGATGGATTATAAGAGCCAACTACAAGAGTTAATTCAGCGAGATGGGACTGGTTTGATTGAATACAAAGTTCTAATTGAAAAAGGTCCGGCGCACAGTAAAGAATTTGTTTCACGCGTTTCAATAAATAGTGAAGAATTAGGTATCGGTACCGGTAAATCAAAAAAAGAAGCAGAACAGCATGCCGCCCAAATGGCATTGGACGTATTAAAAGCAAAACATCAAAGGTAAACAACAATAGAATGCTAAGGAAAGAATCCGGCCAAGCTTTAGGGAGGAAAAGGATATGTTTTTAAAACGGTTGGATATCATTGGCTTTAAATCTTTTGCAGACCGTATTGGAATGGATTTTGTTCAAGGAGTCACTGCTGTAGTTGGTCCAAACGGAAGTGGGAAAAGTAATATAACAGATGCTATTCGCTGGGTTTTGGGGGAGCAATCTGTTAAATCACTTAGGGGCTCTAAAATGGAAGATATCATTTTTGCGGGAAGCGATTCGCGAAAGGCGTTAAATTATGCAGAAGTAACCTTAACTCTTGATAATCAAGATGAGGGATTAGCGATTGATTACAACGAAGTGAGTGTAACGAGAAGGGTCACCCGTTCTGGGGATAGTGAATTTTTAATTAATAAGCAGCCTTGCAGGCTTAAGGATATTATTGATTTGTTTATGGATTCTGGTCTTGGCAGGGAAGCGTTCTCCATTATAAGCCAAGGGAAAGTAGAAGAAATCCTAAATAGTAAGGCAGAGGACCGAAGAACCATCTTTGAAGAAGCTGCTGGTGTGTTAAAATATAAAAATCGTAAGAAAAAGGCAGAAGCTAAACTAGTAGAAACACAGGATAATTTAAATCGAGTCAATGATATTCTCCACGAATTAGAAGGACAGGTTGAGCCGTTAAAGATCCAGGCATCCATGGCAAAAGATTATTTAGAGAAAAAAGATGAACTGGAGAAGTTTGAAGTTGCCTTAACTGTTTATGATATTGAAGACCTTCACCAAAAGTGGGAAAAGCTTTCAGCACAGCTATCAGAACATCAGCAGGAAGAAATTAAGCTATCCGCTCAACTCCAGCTAAAGGAAGCAAAAATAGAGGAAACTAGAAGCCAGATTGCTACCCTTGATAAGTCGATTTCTGAATTACAAAATGTCCTCCTCCATGCCAGTGAAGAATTAGAAAAATTAGAAGGCAGGAAAGAGGTATTAAAGGAACGAAAGAAAAACGCCTCTCAAAATAGAGGCCAGCTTGAAAAAAGTATTGAAGAACTTACTGATAAAATTACTCATTTAAAAAATAATCGAAAGATGCTGTCTGATCAAGTAAGTAAACTTACGGAACAAGTGAATTCTCTTCAAAGTCTGATAAAAGAAAAACAAGAAAAATTAGCGTTATTCACTGAAAATATTGATGAAAAAATTGAATCCTTAAAAAGTGAGTTTATTGAACAATTAAATGAACAAGCTGGAGCAAAAAATGAGCTTAAATACATTGATCAGCAGCTTGAACAGCAGGAAAAAAAGAGCTCTCGCCTTGACTCAGAAAATGAAAAATTCATTGAGGAAAGACATTCAGTTCAAAGTAAGATGTTTCAGGTTCAGACTGCTTTAGAAGAAGTACAAAAAAGTCTATCCGATCAAGTTACTAGTTTTAGGGAGAAGCAACGTAAACTAGAAAATGCAAAAAATCATTATCAGAAGCAAGAAACGACGCTATACCAAGCCTATCAAATTCTCCAGCAAGCAAAGTCGAGAAAAGAATTGCTTGAGGAGATGGAAGAAGATTATTCAGGTTTTTTTCAAGGGGTAAAAGAAGTATTAAAAGCTCGTGCAAAAAAGCTTCAAGGTATTGAAGGGGCAGTAGCAGAGCTAATTACCGTGCCTAAGGAATATGAGACTGCAATTGAAACAGCTTTAGGCGCCGCCTTGCAGCATATTGTCGTCGATACCGAAGTAAATGCTCGAAAGGCGATCCAATTTTTAAAACAAAACGCCTTCGGTCGGGCTACTTTTTTACCATTAAGCGTAATTAAAGGTAGATTATTGTCCTCATCACAGGTAGCGGCAATTCAAAACCACCCGTTATTGGTTGGAAGTGCGGTAGACCTTGTTAGTTTTGATTCGAAATATGCTGATGTCATCGGCAGCCTCTTAGGAAATGTTGTCATCACAAGAGATTTAAAAGGTGCGAATGAGCTAGCAAAAATCCTGCAGTATCGTTGCAGGCTTGTGACGCTAGATGGAGACATAGTAAATCCTGGCGGTTCAATGACGGGTGGCGCACAAAAGCAAAAGACAAGCTCTTTATTGACAAGAAAAGGCGAGCTGGAAGATCTAAAAGAAAAAGTCATCGTGATGAGTGAAAAAACATCAAATTTAGAAAGTCTTGTTAAGTCGTTAAAGGAAGATGTTAAAACACAGGAACAAGAGCTAGAGGCAATGCGTAAATCCGGTGAAGAATTAAGACAAGACGAACGAATGTTAAACGGTGACCAGCGTGAAGCTGAATTTGAGGCGAAAAGTATCAATGACCGTTTGAAGATGTATGATCTTGAAAAGGGTCAATTAAATGAGGAACAGAAAACCTTAACAAATCGTAAAAGCTACCTTTTTCAATCAATGGAAAATTTTAAGGAAAAAATCGCTTCGCTTGATCATCAAATCGCTGAACTAACAAAACAAAAGACAAATGATTTGTCATCTAAGGAAACATTAACCAAGGAATTGACAGATTTGAAAGTTGAATTTGCAGCAAAGAATGAACAATTTTTTAATACAAAAGAACGTCTTGCTTTGATAGATGAAGAAGTACAGGAAAGTGAAGAGAGACTCGCGCTTTATCGTGAGGATCTTATGCTGTTAACTTCGGAGATGGCGGGCAGCACTTCCGGAGAAGAACAATTAGCAGTTATTGCTAGAAAGAGGCAGCAGGATAAGGAAGAAACAATCGTACTCATCTCCTCTAGAAGGCAGGAGCGTGTTCAGCTGCATTCGGTACTAGAAGATACCGAGATGGAAGCAAAGGAACTAAAGAGGCTTCATAAAGGAATGGTTGAGGTTTTAAAAGATGAAGAAGTAAAAATTAACCGCTTAGATGTCGAACTAGAAAATAAACTTGCCCATTTAAGAGAGGAATATTTACTCTCTTTCGCTGGAGCAAAAGAGCAATACCCACTTACACTTCCAGTGGAAGAAGCGCGAAAAAAAGTGAAGTTGATCAAACTAGCTATTGATGAATTAGGCAGTGTTAATATTGGGGCGATTGAAGAATACGAGAGAGTCTCGGAAAGATATGAATTTCTGAATGAACAAAAGACAGACCTGCAAGAGGCAAAGGACACTCTCTATCAGGTAATTGACGAAATGGATATTGAAATGAAAAAACGTTTTGAGCAGACGTTTACTGGAATTCGTGAACATTTTGAACCTGTATTCCGAGCTTTATTTGGGGGAGGAAGAGCAGATTTGAAACTTACCCATCCGGAGGATTTATTAAATACGGGTGTGGAAATCGTTGCCCAGCCGCCCGGAAAGAAACTTCAAAATCTAGGATTACTTTCAGGTGGAGAGCGAGCATTAACTGCAATTGCTCTGTTATTTTCCATTTTAAAAGTTCGCCCTGTTCCATTTTGTATCCTAGATGAGGTTGAAGCAGCTTTAGATGAGGCAAATGTTTTTCGCTTTAGTCAATATTTAAAGAGATTTAGTGCAGAAACCCAATTTATTGTCATCACTCATAGAAAAGGAACGATGGAAGAAGCCGATGTCTTATATGGTGTTACGATGCCAGAATCCGGTGTCTCAAAGCTTGTTTCTGTCCGCCTCGAGGATACGAAGGAGCTAGTTGAAACTTAATAAGAGGAAGTGAAAAAATGAGTTTTTTTAAAAAATTAAAAGAAAAAATAACAAAACAAACGGAGACTGTAACAGAAAAATTTAAAGATGGCCTCTCGAAGACTAGAGATAACTTCTCTGGTAAAGTAAATGATCTTGTGGCTCGGTACCGTAAAGTGGATGAAGACTTCTTCGAAGAACTGGAAGAAATCTTAATCCAAGCAGATGTTGGCTTTGACACGGTCATGAAACTGATTGAAGAGTTGAAAAGTGAAGTGAAGCGCCGAAATATTCAGGATCCTAGGGAAGTTCAAAGTGTGATTTCGGAAAAGTTAGTTGATATTTATAATGCCGGTGAGGATCATTCTTCTAAATTAAATATTCAAGAGGATGGGCTGACTGTCATATTATTCGTCGGTGTGAATGGTGTAGGGAAAACAACGACGATTGGTAAACTGGGACATAAGTTTAAAAGTGAAGGGAAAACTGTTTTGTTGGCAGCCGGTGATACTTTTCGAGCTGGGGCAATTGAGCAGTTAGAGGTATGGGGAGATAGAGTAGGTGTTGACGTGATTAAACAGGCAGAAGGCTCTGACCCAGCTGCTGTTATGTTTGATGCAATTAAAGCAGCTAAATCCCGAAAAGTGGATATCTTGATTTGTGATACTGCAGGCCGCTTACAAAATAAGGTTAACTTAATGAAAGAACTTGAAAAGGTAAAGAGAGTAATTGAACGTGAGGTACCTGGTGCACCACATGAAGTCCTGCTAGTGTTAGACGCTACCACGGGTCAAAATGCACTCATACAAGCAAAGACCTTTAAAGAGGTAACAAATGTGAGCGGTATCGTACTTTCCAAATTAGACGGAACGGCAAAGGGTGGTATCGTTCTGGCCATTCGCAATGAATTAAAGATTCCTGTAAAATTCGTAGGTCTTGGTGAAAGAATGGACGACCTGCAGGAATTTAACGCAGAGCAGTATGTTTATGGATTATTCGCGGATCAAGTAGATAATGCAGTTGAGTGATGTAAAGATATTTTCTTGACAGACTGGGTATGACTGTGTAAACTATTTGTAAAGGCTTTTCACTTAACAAAGGGAGGTAAAGGCATGCTTGAAAAAACAACGCGAATGAATTACCTCTATGATTTCTATTATTCGTTGTTAACACCAAAGCAGCAAAGCTATATGTCTCTCTATTATTTAGATGATTACTCACTTGGAGAAATCGCAGAAGAGTACGATGTCAGCCGTCAGGCCGTCTATGATAACATCAAACGTACGGAAGCAATGCTCGAGGAGTATGAAGAAAAGCTAGTATTATTTCAGAAATTTCTAGAGCGCAGCAAGCTATTAAGGCAAATGAAAGAATTGCTAAATGAGGAACACCCATCAAAGCAGGCGATGCTTGAAGTGGTTGCCGAGCTTGAGAATTTAGATTAGGAGGCGGCATAAATGGCGTTTGAAGGATTAGCCGACCGACTGCAGAATACAATCCAAAAAATCCGTGGAAAAGGCAAGGTGTCTGAAGCGGATGTAAAAGAAATGATGCGTGAAGTCCGCCTTGCCCTACTCGAGGCCGATGTTAATTTTAAGGTCGTCAAAGACTTTGTCAAGAAAGTCAGCGAACGTGCGGTAGGACAAGAAGTACTGAAGAGCTTAACGCCTGGTCAACAAATCATTAAAATTGTAAATGAAGAATTGACAGCATTAATGGGCGGTGAGCAAAGTAAGATTGCTTCTTCGAATCGTCCGCCTACTGTCATTATGATGGTAGGGCTACAAGGTGCTGGTAAAACGACCACTACTGGAAAGTTAGCCAACTTGCTTCGTAAAAAATATAACCGTACGCCTATGCTAGTAGCAGCCGATATCTATCGGCCTGCGGCCATTAAGCAACTTCAAACACTAGGAAAACAATTGGATATGCCAGTTTTTTCCCTTGGTGATCAAGTAAGCCCAGTAGAAATTGCCAAGCAAGCGATTGCGAAAGCGAAAGAAGAACATAACGATTATGTTCTCATTGATACAGCAGGACGATTGCATGTGGATGAAAACTTAATGGGCGAGCTAAAGGATATTAAAGAGCTTACGAAACCAGATGAAATCTTTCTTGTCGTAGATGCAATGACTGGTCAAGATGCTGTTAATGTGGCTCAAAGCTTTAATGAACAGCTAGGCTTGACTGGAGTGGTCTTAACAAAACTTGACGGTGACACACGAGGCGGAGCTGCGCTGTCCATTCGTGCTGTAACACAGACACCTATTAAGTTTGTAGGACTAGGGGAAAAAATGGACGCAATAGAACCATTTTATCCTGAACGGATGGCCTCTAGGATTTTAGGTATGGGTGATGTCCTTACCCTCATTGAAAAAGCACAGGCAAATGTCGATGAGGAAAAGGCAAAAGAACTTGAACAGAAGATGCGGACTGCTTCTTTTACGCTCGATGACTTTTTGGAACAGCTTGGACAAGTCCGAAATCTTGGACCGCTAGATGAGTTGTTGAAAATGATGCCGGGTGCCAACAAAATTAAAGGTTTGAATAATATTCAAATTGAAGAAAAGCAAATTGCACATGTTGAGGCAATCATTAGGTCGATGACTACGAATGAAAAGAGTCATCCAGAAATCCTGAATTCAAACCGTAAACGGAGGATTGCCAAAGGAAGCGGCAGAACCGTTACAGAGGTAAACCGACTGTTAAAACAGTTTGAGGACATGAAAAAGATGATGAAGCAAATGACTGGAATGCAACAAAAAGGCAAGAAAAAAGGCGGATTTAAGTTTCCGTTTAAACCTTTCTAACTTGTTTTAAGTTGTATGAAATTGGTAATACTATCTGTAAAGAAAAAACACTTTACAAATGAAAAAAATATTGATAATATACTATCTTGTGTGAAACTATTCGGAGGTGCTTATTTAAAATGGCAGTAAAAATTCGTTTAAAGCGTATGGGAGCAAAGAAAACTCCTTTTTATCGTATCGTAGTAGCAGATTCTCGTTCACCACGTGATGGACGTTACATCGAAGTTGTTGGAACTTACAATCCGGTTACTCAACCAGCTCAAGTTCAAATCAACGAAGAATCAGTACTTAAATGGTTACAAGACGGTGCTAAACCATCTGATACAGTTCGTAACCTTTTCTCTAACGAAGGCATCATGGAGAAATTCCATAATGCTAAGCATAGCAAGTAATTGCTATGAAGCAGCTAATTGAAACGATTGTTAAGCCCCTGGTTGATTTTCCTGAAGATGTTGTTGTCAATGTCAATGAAGAGGATCAACGAATCACCTTTCACCTGACTGTTAATAAAACAGACATGGGAAAGGTGATAGGAAAACAAGGGCGTGTTGCAAAGGCCATTAGGACTGTTGTATATGCAGCAGGATCATCACAACAAAAGAAAATTTTTCTAGAAATTGGTGAATAGCTTTTTGCATCTAGATTAAAGGGAGGGATTAATATCCTCCCTTTTTTGCTATCTGAAAAGCGGAAGCGCCTGGTTCAGCCCCGACAAGCGCTGGAGGGCCTGTGGAGGAAGTCGCGCCTTTCGACTTCCTCTGCAGGACCGAAGTGACCTCGAGGGGCTAGGCGCTGCAGCTAGACAGTTCTCGAAGTTTTAAGAACGGGAGGCGATTTTATGCAACTGATTCAAACGGTTATCGTGAAGCAAATCTTAACGGAGAAAAGCAAACAAAAGCTCCTTGAAAAATATTTTGCAGGCAAGCTGCAGATGCAAAAAGAATATGAGCAATTACAATTTGAGTTAAAAAAACTAGAAAAAACCAAAAAATACCAATCGAGTGCGCTAAAAACACATTTTGAAAAAGAACAGCAAAAACGCCATGACAAAGAAAAGCTTTATGAGTTTCAAATTGAACAACTACATATGCTACCATTAGGCAGTGAATTAAAGGAAAAAGAAGTACAGGCCCTTGTTGAAGTGAATGTAGGCGATGAATGGGAAAAGGTTATTAGACAGCCTACCATTATTATCAAAGACGGGATAATTGAGGAAATAAGATAGAGGTGACGAACAGAATGGAAAAATGGTTTAACGTTGGCAAAATCGTCAATACCCATGGAATTAGAGGAGAAGTCAGGGTAATATCAAAAACTGATTTCCCAGAGCAGCGCTATAAAGTCGGGAATACATTGTACTTGTTTATGCCTGGAGCCAATAAACCGATTGAACTTACGGTAAAAACCCATCGGATTCACAAAAATTTTAATCTTTTAACCTTTGAAGGATTTGAAAATATCAACGAGGTAGAAAAGTTTAGAGATGGAATTATCAAGGTCCCCGAATCACAGTTGAGTGAGCTAGATAAAGATGAATTCTACTACCATGAAATTATCGGATGTCTTGTAGCAACCACTAGTGGACAAGAAATTGGCAAGGTTACTGAGATCCTTTCCCCTGGTGCCAATGATGTTTGGGTAATAAAATCGAGTGATGGAAAAGAAATATTAATTCCATATATCAAAGAGGTTGTGAAAAAAGTGGAAGTAAAGAATAAGGTAATCCTAATTGAACCTATGGAAGGGCTGCTTCCATGATGAAAATAGATGTGCTAACAATATTTCCTGAAATGTTTTCAGGTGTATTTGGCCATTCCATTTTAAAAAAAGCGGCTGAGAAATCTGCTGTTCACTATAATGTTGTCAATTTTCGAGACTACGCAGATAATAAACACCAAACAGTAGACGACTATCCCTACGGGGGTGGAGCAGGAATGGTATTAAAACCGCAGCCGCTATTTGATGCGGTGGCTTCATTAAAGGAACAAGCAGATAGTCACAAAACAAGAGTCATTTTACTTTGTCCCCAAGGAAAACGATATGATCAAAAAATAGCAGAGGACTTAGCTAAGGAAGAGCATCTTGTCTTCGTTTGCGGTCATTATGAGGGCTATGATGAAAGAATACGTGAACACATAGTAACCGATGAAATATCAATCGGTGATTATGTGTTAACTGGTGGAGAGCTAGGGGCCATGGTCGTGATTGATAGTGTCGTCCGCCTTTTACCCGAAGTCTTAGGCAATCAAGAATCACATATGAAAGATTCCTTTAGTACTGGACTATTGGAGCACCCTCATTATACAAGACCATCTGACTTTCGCGGAATGAAGGTACCAGATGTCCTCCTTCAAGGAAATCACAAATTAATTGAAGAGTGGCGAAACAAAGAAGCTTTACGACGAACATTACAAAGACGTCCTGACCTATTAGAAAAAATAGAATTAACCAAGGAACAGGAAAAATGGCTAACCGAACTAAAAAAAGAATATGAGTAGTTATTGCATGTACTTGTCTTTTATGGTATGATATTTCTTGTGACTTGAGCTGATATACGAATTCAGTTGGTCTTATAACGATGTTCCGCTGCAATGTAGAAGGATAGTAGATATGCATGAGCGTCTGTTGGAAGGAGTTGAAAACGATGCAAAAATTAATTGAAGATATCACAAAAGAACAACTTCGTTCTGATCTACCTGCGTTTCGTCCTGGTGATACTGTACGTGTACACGTTAAGGTTGTCGAGGGTACTCGCGAGCGTATTCAGTTATTCGAAGGTGTAGTGATTAAGCGTCGTGGTGGTGGAATTAGCGAAACTTTCACAGTTCGTAAGATTTCTTACGGAGTAGGCGTAGAGCGTACTTTCCCTGTAAACACACCTAAAATTGCGAAGCTTGAAGTATTGCGCCGCGGTAAAGTTCGCCGTGCTAAGCTATACTACTTACGTAAGCTACGTGGTAAAAAAGCTCGTATTAAAGAAATTCGATAATAAAAAAGGAGCTTGCTTTGCAAGCTCTTTTTTCGTCCTATCGTATTAGATCTAATATTAAAGTTTGGTAAAAAAGTTAGCCCCCACGTGTTTAATATTCAATTTTTAAGTAAAATAAGATGATAGCAAACATTTTTTTTGTGATTGGCGGGGAACAAGACATGACAAAAAAGAAGAATGAACTTTGGGAATGGACGAAGGCGCTTTTAATTGCTGTTGCTTTGGCAGCTGTCATTCGTTATTTTCTTTTCGCACCAATTGTAGTTGACGGGTTATCCATGATGCCAACATTACAGCACCAAGACCGTATGATAGTAAACAAGCTAAGCTATAATATTGGTGAGCCAAAGCGGTTTGATATTATCGTTTTTCATGCGCCTGAACAGAAAGACTACATTAAAAGAGTAATTGGACTTCCCGGTGACCGTATTGAATATAAGGATGATACCTTATATGTTAATGGGAAGGCATATGAAGAACCTTATTTGGATGAATACAAAAAGAAAGTAGAAGGACCATTAACTGATCCTTTTACGCTTGAGGAAACACCTGCAGGGACAAAAACAGTGCCAGAAGGTGAATTGTTTGTAATGGGCGATAATCGTCGTTTCAGTAAGGACAGCAGACATATTGGCACGATATCAATGGACAAAATCATTGGAAAAACTAGTATGGTCTACTGGCCAATAAAAGACGCACACATCGTGAAATAGACCTAGGAGGTGACTGCTTTGACAATCCAATGGTTTCCAGGACATATGGCAAAAGCTCGAAGAGAGGTCACGGAAAAATTAAAATTAATCGATATTATCTATGAATTGGTGGATGCTAGAATTCCTTATTCATCGCGCAATCCGATGATTGATGAAATTATTCAGCATAAACCAAGACTTGTTCTCTTGAATAAAGCGGATATGGCAGATAAAGCTAGAACAAATGAGTGGATTGCTTATTTTGCAAAAAAAGGAATTAAAGCGATAGCCATTAATTCTCAAGCTGGGATAGGTATGAAGGAAATTGTTAAAGCCTCCCACGAAGTTCTTAAGGAAAAATTTGATCGGTTACGAGCCAAGGGTGTCGTCAATCCGAGAGCTATTCGGGCGATGATTGTTGGGATTCCAAATGTCGGGAAATCAACATTAATTAATCGACTTGCAAAGAAGAATATTGCTAAGACAGGAAATACACCAGGAGTAACAAAAGCCCAACAGTGGATTAAAGTTGGAAAAGAATTAGAATTATTAGATACACCGGGAATTCTCTGGCCGAAGTTTGAAGACCAAGAAGTGGGAAAAAGGCTGGCTGTTACAGGAGCGATCAAAGACACTCTCCTTAATATGCAGGACTTAGTTGTCTTCTCAATTACGTTTTTATCAGAGCATTATCCAGAGAGACTTAAGGAGCGGTATAAGCTCGATTCTGTTCCTGAAAATGTGGTCGAAATGTTTGACCAAATTGGTGAACTACGAGGTGCTTTAGGAAGCGGCGGAGTCGTTAATTATGATAAAGTATCAGAGCTTGTCATCAGGGACATTAGAACTGAGCAATTCGGTGCACTAACTTTTGAAAGACCAGGCGACTTGAAAGATAATTCAAATATACAATAAACGAAGGAACTCACCACACCAGGCGAGTTTTTTGTTTATTTTTGACATTGTGTTTCAACAAATGAGACGGTATCATTACAACGGGTGAAGAAAATGAAAATAGAAACAATAGCTGAAATAGAGAAACAACTTATCAACATCAAGGATGAAAGAGATCCTTTTTTTCAAAGGCTTGTGCTGGATGAACGCAAAGGTGTTCAACTTCTCATACATAAATGGCAAAGGAGAATGGAACTAGAGAGACAACTACAGGAAAAGTTTTTTGAAATGAATGTCTATGAAAATAAATGGCGTGAGCAGGGGATTCATTTTATTGCAGGCGTTGATGAAGTGGGCAGGGGCCCGCTAGCAGGTCCTGTAGTGGCTGCCGCAGTTATTCTTCCCAAAAATTTTTACTTACCAGGCATTGATGATTCAAAGAAACTATCAGAAAAAAAGAGAAATGAATATGCGGAAATCATTAAAAAAGAAGCAATTGCTTTTAGTCTTGGAGAAGTTAATGCAAGTGAAATTGATACGGTTAATATATATGAAGCAACAAAAAAAGCAATGAAAAGAGCAGTCGGTTCGCTTAGCACAAATCCGGATGTTTTACTCATTGACGCGATGAAACTAGAGACTCCATATGCTTTTGAGTCAATCATTAAAGGAGATGCAAAAAGCGTATCTATTGCTGCAGCATCGATTGTAGCAAAAGTTTCCAGAGACAATCAAATGGCAGAAATTGCAGCTGAATTTCCGGAATATGGATTCAATCATCATATGGGATATGGTACAAAAGAACATCTTCTAGCTATTCAAAAGCATGGCATTACCCCCTATCATCGAAGAAGTTTTGCACCAATAAAGAATATGATTTAGGTTGTGTTAAAGGTAAATGTTGATTTTATGACTATGTTGATTTTTGCGGAAGGCGCGAGACTCCTGCAGGAGGACGGGACAGGGGAGACCCCGCAGGCGCTTTAGCGCCGAGGAGGCTTCCCGAACCGCCTGCGGAAAGCGAAGCGCCTGGAGCACAAATCAACAGCCTAGTTTAACACAGCCATGATTTAAAGCAAAACTAGCCCTAGTTGCTTGTTTTGTTATTTTCATAAAATAATATCTTGTAAATGTATGTATTCAAAACCAATGAAAGCGCTTTATTTATGGTGAAAAATTTTCATAATATTATGAGGAATATAATTTATTTTGGGCATAATGGTGGACAAGATTTCAGTCATTCTATAAAATGAAAACGGAGTCAATTTTTTGAAGAGTTTGATAGGAGGATGGGAAATGAATATCCATGAGTATCAAGGAAAAGAGATCCTCAAGCGTTACGGGGTAGCTGTTCCAAATGGAAAAGTGGCATTCACGGTTGAAGAAGCAGTAGAAGCTGCGAAAGAATTAGGTACACAAGTATGTGTAGTAAAGGCACAAATCCATGCGGGCGGAAGGGGTAAAGCCGGTGGTGTTAAAGTTGCTAAAAACCTTGAGGAAGTCCGTACATATGCAAGTGAAATCTTAGGTAAGACTTTAATCACACATCAAACAGGTCCTGAAGGAAAAGAAGTTAAGCGTCTTCTCATTGAAGAAGGCTGCGATATCAAAAAAGAATATTACATTGGTCTTGTTTTAGATCGTGCTACTTCAAGGGTTGTGCTTATGGCTTCTGAAGAAGGCGGAACAGAAATTGAAGAAGTAGCTGAAAAGACTCCGGAAAAGATATTCAAAGAAGAAATTGATCCGGTTGTTGGCTTAATGCCTTATCAGGCTCGCCGAGTTGCATTTAATATCAACATTCCAAAAGAGCTAGTGAACCAAGCTGTTAAATTTATGATGAGCTTATACAGCGCGTACATCGAGAAGGATTGCTCCATTGCTGAAATCAATCCGCTTGTTGTGACGGGTGATGGGAAAGTAATAGCATTAGATGCAAAATTAAATTTTGACTCTAATGCACTATATCGTCAAAAAGATGTACTAGCATATCGTGATCTTGAAGAAGAAGATCCAAAGGAAATCGAAGCTTCAAAATATGATTTAAGCTATATTTCTTTAGATGGAAATATCGGCTGTATGGTTAACGGCGCCGGGCTTGCGATGGCAACGATGGATATTGTTAAGCATTATGGCGGCGACCCTGCTAACTTCCTTGATGTTGGGGGCGGTGCTACAGCTGAGAAAGTAACAGAAGCATTTAAAATTATCCTTTCTGATCCTAACGTAAAAGGTATTTTTGTAAATATCTTTGGCGGAATCATGAAATGTGATGTCATTGCTGAAGGTGTAGTAGCGGCAGCAAAGCAAGTACAATTAAGTGTTCCTCTTGTTGTACGATTAGAGGGAACAAACGTTGATTTGGGTAAGAAAATTCTTGCTGAATCTGGTTTAGCTATCACACCTGCAGAATCAATGGCTGACGGTGCACAAAAAATCGTTTCACTAGTGAAATAGGATCGAAAGAAAGGGGAATTAACGTGAGCGTTTTTATTAATAAAGATACGAAAGTAATTGTTCAAGGGATTACAGGTTCAACTGCCCTTTTTCATACAAAACAAATGCTTGAATACGGTACACAAATCGTTGCTGGTACTACTCCTGGTAAAGGCGGCATGGAAGTAGAAGGAGTTCCTGTTTTTAACACGGTTCAAGAAGCAGTTGCTGCTACAGGCGCTACAGCATCGGTCATCTATGTGCCTGCACCATTTGCTGCCGATGCTATTATCGAAGCGGTGGATGCAGAATTAGAACTTGCTATATGTATTACTGAGCATATTCCTGTTTTGGATATGGTAAAAGTAAAACGTTATATGGAAGGTAAAAAGACCCGTTTAGTTGGTCCTAACTGTCCAGGTGTAATTACGGCAGATGAATGTAAAATTGGTATCATGCCTGGATACATCCATACAAAAGGACATGTAGGTGTTGTTTCACGTTCTGGAACACTAACATATGAAGCCGTTCACCAGTTAACCCAAGCAGGTATTGGTCAAACGACAGCTGTTGGTATTGGCGGCGACCCTGTTAACGGAACAAACTTCATAGATGTATTAAAAGCTTTTAATGAAGACCCAGATACCTATGCCGTAATCATGATTGGTGAAATTGGCGGGACTGCTGAAGAAGAAGCAGCTGAGTGGGTTAAGGCGAATATGACAAAACCTGTTGTCGGCTTCATCGGCGGACGCACGGCACCTCCTGGGAAGCGTATGGGCCACGCTGGTGCGATTATTTCAGGTGGTAAAGGTACAGCTGATGAAAAAATCCGGGTAATGAACAAATGCGGAATTAAAGTAGCTGATACACCTTCAGTTATGGGTGAAACGTTAATTGAGGTTCTTAAAGAGCAAGGAATTTATGATAAGTGTAAAACACACTAAGAATAGTAGAAATAGTCCCTCTTTGATAAGGGGCTATTTCTACTTTCTATTTATAGAATTGGAGGAAAAGTAATGGATGAATTTAGAGAAAAACTCATAGGCTTACTGCACTACCCAGGAATATCATGGAAAACAGTTCTCCAATGTATGAAAATGGACTCAAATTTCCCTTCCTCAACCAATACACTCAAAACATCAGTTCTTCCTTCCTTAACCACCGTTCAAACTGAAATAATAACAAAAAAAATCCACCAATATGAAAAAAAAGATATTCATGTCATCACTATTTTTGATGAAAATTATCCGAGTTTGCTTAAAGAAATCTACCAGCCGCCATGGGCAATATTTGTAAAGGGAAATCGGTCCTTACTTGAAAAACAGCCAAAGCTAGCAGTGGTGGGTTCACGTCAAGCGACACAATATGGTAAGAATGCCATTCGTTTAATGTTTCCACAATTAGTGGAAAAAGGGGTAGTGATTGTAAGTGGTTTGGCTACTGGTATCGATACCCTTGCACATGTCCACACAATAAAAAATGGTGGGAATACCATTGCCGTGATAGCAGGAGGATTCGATCATATTTATCCTAAGGAAAATACTGAGCTAGCAGGAGAAATGATGAAAACACAGCTAGTTATCTCTGAATATCCTCCTGATACAAAACCATTGCAGTGGCATTTCCCAGCACGCAACAGAATCATTAGCGGGATATCAAATGGTATATTTATAATAGAAGCAAAACGAAAAAGTGGATCTCTGATCACAGCTAATTATGCTGTTCATGAAGGACGGGAGGTTTTTTCACTTCCAGGTAGTATTTTTAACCCGAATTCATTGGGTACGAATGATTTAATCCAACAGGGTGCCAAGCTTGTGATGAGGAGCGAGGATATTTTAGAGGAACTTCATTTGTAATTAATAAAATTCATTCTATTTTGAAGGTTTTTTCGATATGATAGGAGAATAATGCGTAAAAGGCTTGAAATTATTTCTAATATGTTATACATTTTCCAACAGATAAAGAAAAAAGAGTGTGTAAACAGGAATAATTTGGCGTATGATTAACATTAACTAGTTGTAAACGGTTTCGTCTCATTTGACATCAATGACTATTTGTTTAAGAATAAGAGTTATTCTAATTATGATTATATAAATGATAAATGGAAAATAAGGGATAGGGCATTTTTGTAAAGTATTTTCTCCGACTTTCACACTTCTTATATCCCCATTGAGGAGGATTATTTGCATGGCAGAGTTTCTTGTTATTGTAGAATCGCCGGCAAAGGCGAAAACAATTGAGAGATATTTAGGCAATAAATATAAAGTTAAAGCATCTATGGGGCATATTCGTGATTTGCCTCGAAGTCAAATGGGAGTCTCTAAAGAAAATAACTTCGAACCCAAATACATTACGATTCGAGGCAAAGGTCCAGTGTTAAAGGAACTAAAAAGTGCTGCCAAAAAAGCAAAGAAAGTTTTTCTAGCAGCTGACCCTGATCGTGAAGGGGAGGCAATTGCTTGGCATTTGGCCCATAGTTTAAATGTGGATATTACTTCTGATTGCCGGGTAGTCTTTAATGAGATTACAAAGGATGCGATAAAAGAATCCTTTAAACATCCCCGTCCCATTAACATGGATTTAGTTGATGCGCAGCAAGCAAGAAGGATTTTGGATCGACTTGTCGGTTATAACATTAGCCCGCTTCTTTGGAAAAAAGTAAAAAAAGGCTTAAGTGCAGGACGTGTTCAATCCATTGCGGTCCGATTAATTATTGATCGCGAAAAAGAAATTAAGGCTTTTGTACCTGAGGAGTATTGGACAATTGAAAGTGAATTAGTAAAAGGAAAAGATCATTTTAGCGCCTCTTTCCACGCGTTAGCGAATAAAGAAAAAGTAGAACTCAAATCTGAACAAGATGTAGAGGCTATTTTGAAGCAAATGGAGGGAGATAAGTTTAAAGTCGTTTCTGTTTCCAAGAAGGAACGCAAGCGAAACCCTTCTCCAGCCTTTATTACATCTTCATTGCAACAGGAAGCGGCGCGAAAACTTAATTTCCGGGCTAGAAAAACAATGATGCTTGCTCAGCAGCTCTATGAAGGAATGGAGTTAGGCGCAGAAGGAACAGTTGGACTAATCACTTACATGAGAACAGACTCAACCCGGATTTCAGAAGTTGCTCAGAAAGAAGCAGCTGAATATATCCAAAAAGAGTTTGGTGAGAGCTATCTAAAGGAAGACGAGCGTAAAGAAAAAAAACAATCTAATAATACACAAGATGCGCACGAAGGAATTCGCCCAACAAGTACATTCCGAGACCCGAATAGTGTAAAACAATACTTATCAAGAGATCAACTTCGTCTTTATAAGTTAATTTGGGAAAGATTTTTGGCAAGTCAAATGGCTCAGGCTGTTATGGATACAATGAGTGTGGATCTTCAAAATGGCAAAGTTCTTTTCCGAGCAAATGGCTCAAAGATTAAGTTTCCTGGTTTTATGAAGATCTATGTAGAGGGAACGGATGACCAAGTGGACGAAAAGAATAAAATGCTGCCAGACCTTAAAGAAGGCGATGAGGTTTTCAAAAAAGATATAGAACCGAAACAGCATTTTACGCAGCCGCCGCCACGGTATACCGAAGCTAGATTGGTAAGAACGCTCGAGGAATCAGGCATTGGCAGACCATCCACATATGCGCCAACATTAGATACCATACAGAAACGCGGGTATGTAGCATTAGATAATAAACGCTTTGTTCCCACTGAGTTAGGGGAAATTTGTAATGAATTAATGCTCGAATTCTTTCCAGATATTCTTAATATCGATTTTACCGCCAAAATGGAACAGGATTTAGATAATGTAGAAGATGGAAAGGTACCTTGGGTTGAAATTATCGATGGATTTTATCAAGAATTTGAAAAGCATTTGGCAAAAGCAGAAGAGGAAATGCAGTCGGTTGAGATAAAAGATGAGCCGGCTGGGGAAGATTGTGAATTGTGCTCTAATCCAATGGTCTTCAAAATGGGGCGTTATGGTAAATTCATGGCTTGCAGTAATTTTCCAGATTGCCGGAATACTAAAGCCATTGTCAAAGAAATCGGAGTTACCTGTCCAAAATGTAAAGAAGGAAGTATCATAGAACGTAAGAGTAAGAAAAAAAGAATTTTTTACGGATGTGACAAGTTTCCAGAATGTGATTTTATTTCTTGGGATAAACCCTTACCAAGACCCTGTCCTAAATGTGAAAGTACACTAGTAGAAAAGAAATTAAAAAAAGGTGTTCAAGTTCAATGTACAGAATGTGATTACAAGGAAGAACCACAAAGTTAAGGGTGAGCACAGCTCTCCCTTTTTCCCTTTTTTTTAAATCATAAAACTTTTTTGTTTTCGAATCGTATAGTAAAATGCAAGTTGGGCTAAAAAGAGGGAAAAGTAATCATAGTAAAAGTAAAACTTGATTCGTTCTTTGAAAAAATCAGGAGGTATAACATGAATGATGTTACAATAAATGTAATCGGTGCAGGTTTGGCTGGGAGTGAAGCTGCTTGGCAGATTGCTAAACGTGGTGTAAAAGTCCGACTTTATGAGATGAGACCAGTTAAACAAACACCTGCCCACCATACCGATAAATTTGCTGAATTGGTTTGCAGTAATTCCTTAAGAGCCAATAACCTTACAAATGCTGTAGGAGTATTAAAAGAAGAAATGAGAATACTCGATTCAGTTATTATAGCAGCAGCTGATGCTTGTGCTGTTCCAGCAGGGGGTGCTCTAGCGGTAGATCGACATGAATTTGCAGCCAAAGTAACCGAGATGGTTAGGAACCATGAGAATGTAACAGTTATTAACGAAGAAGTTACTGAAATCCCTGAGGGTATTACGGTAATTGCAACAGGACCCTTAACAAGTGAAGACCTATCTGCAAATCTGAAATCATTAACAGGTGAGGATTATCTCTATTTTTATGATGCGGCAGCACCTATCCTAGAGAAAGATAGTATTGACATGGATAAAGTCTACCTAAAGTCACGCTATGATAAAGGTGAAGCTGCCTATTTAAATTGTCCAATGACTGAGGAAGAATTTGATCGGTTTTATGAGGCACTTATTACAGCTGAAACAGTGCCATTAAAAGAATTTGAAAAAGAAATTTTCTTTGAGGGCTGTATGCCAATAGAAGTAATGGCTCAACGAGGGAAAAAGACAATGTTATTCGGCCCATTAAAACCTGTGGGTTTAGAAGATCCGAAAACAGGGAAAAGGCCATATGCAGTCATTCAACTTCGTCAGGATGATGCTGCGGGAACACTTTATAATATTGTCGGTTTTCAAACACACTTGAAATGGGGGCCGCAAAAAGAAGTACTCCGGTTAATCCCAGGACTTGAAAATGTCGAGATTGTCCGTTATGGGGTCATGCATCGAAATACCTTTATCAATTCACCCAAAGTTTTAAAAGCGTCCTATCAATTCAAGGAGCGTGAAGACTTGTTTTTTGCAGGTCAAATGACAGGTGTGGAAGGGTATGTAGAGTCTGCTGCTAGTGGACTTGCCGCAGGAATAAATGCAGCTAGGCTTGCTTTAGGACATGATCTAGTGGAATTCCCTATTGAAACGGCTATTGGCAGTATGGCGCGCTATATCACAACGACAAACGCAAAGAACTTTCAACCGATGAATGCGAATTTTGGTCTTTTTCCTGAATTACCAGAAAAAGTTAAAGGGAAACAAGAACGCAATTTACAACATGCAAACAGAGCATTGGAAACAATTCAGAACTTTGTGAAGGTTTTGTAAAATTTATTGCAAGGGATTAGGAAGTATGTTACGCTTTAGTAGCCTTTGTGAGGTTGACATATTAATAAATGTGACTGTTTTAGTAAAGTTAAGTAATAACCATTTACAAATGGAGAAAACTTAATCACAATAAACAATTGGACAATCCCAATATGCTCTCTAGTAAATTTTCTTTGTTCATGGATGAACAAGTGGGGTTTTGATGGAATTAATTAAACATATATGCCCAAACTTAAAAGGGAATGAATGAATAAATTTTTCATACAATTCTAGTGTAATGCACTTGTCTACTTCTGACAATCTCTTGTTACATAGGTTTACAAGAAAAAATGCATAAGGAGGATTAATGATGAACCAATTTCATGCCACGACGATATTTGCCATCCATCATAATGGTCAATGTTCAATGTCCGGTGATGGCCAAGTCACATTTGGTAATGCAGTAGTGATGAAGCACACAGCAAAAAAGGTTAGAAAGATATTTAATGGAAGAGTATTGGCTGGTTTTGCCGGATCAGTTGCAGATGCATTTACCCTTTTTGAAATGTTTGAAGGAAAACTTGAGGAATATAACGGAAACCTCCAAAGAGCAGCTGTTGAGCTTGCAAAACAGTGGAGAAGCGATAAAGTACTGAGAAAGCTAGAAGCAATGTTGATTGTCATGAATCAAGAAGATTTGCTCCTTGTTTCAGGCACAGGAGAAGTCATTGAACCAGATGATGGAATTCTAGCAATCGGATCAGGTGGTAATTATGCTTTAGCAGCTGGACGTTCTCTAAAGAAATATGCAGGTGAACATCTATCTGCAAAAGAAATCGCAAAGGCTTCTTTAGAAATAGCTGCTGAAATTTGTGTATATACCAACCACAACATTATCGTAGAAGAGCTTTAACGGGAGGGGATTAACAATGGCTAATAAAGATAACCTAACACCGCGCCAGATTGTTGAGAGACTTGATCAATATATTATTGGTCAGAAGGATGCAAAAAAGGCAGTCGCAGTTGCACTAAGAAATCGGTATAGAAGAGGCTTGTTAACCGAAAAACTCCGTGAAGAAATTATTCCGAAAAATATTTTAATGATTGGTCCGACAGGTGTTGGTAAAACAGAAATTGCTCGGAGAATTGCAAAACTTGTTGGTGCACCTTTCGTTAAAGTAGAGGCGACTAAATTTACGGAAGTCGGTTATGTAGGTCGTGATGTTGAATCTATGGTTCGTGACCTTGTCGAAACATCTGTCCGTTTAGTAAAAGAAGATAGAATGTTATCTGTGAAGGAACGAGCAGAGCAAAATGCAAATTCAAGGATGGTTGATTTACTTGTTCCATCTGCGAAGAAACAGCAAAATTATAAAAATCCACTTGAAATGTTTTTCGGCGGTGGAAATGCAACATCAGAACCGGAAAATCATCAAGAAGATTACTCCATAACGGAAAAAAGGAAAATTGTGAAGGAAAAGCTAGCTCTTGGCCAATTAGAAGAAGAAATCGTTACAGTTGAAGTTGAAGAGCAATCACCTTCTATGTTTGATATGCTGCAAGGCTCCGGAATGGAACAAATGGGTATGAACATGCAAGATGCACTCAGCAATTTTATGCCGAAAAAACGTAAGAAACGTAAATTAACAGTCCGTGAAGCGAGAAAAGTTTTAACCAATGAAGAAGCAGCGAAATTGATTGATATGGATGAAGTTACAACGGAAGCGGTTTACCGTGCTGAACAGACAGGTATCATCTTTATTGATGAAATTGACAAAATTGCAAGTAAAAATTCAGGTGGTTCTTCAGCAGACGTTTCACGTGAAGGCGTTCAACGTGATATTTTACCAATCGTTGAAGGATCAACAGTAGTTACGAAATATGGATCAATTAAAACGGATTATATTTTATTTATTGCAGCTGGTGCTTTTCATATGTCAAAACCATCAGATCTAATACCTGAATTACAAGGTCGATTGCCGATTCGAGTTGAATTAACAAAATTAACCGTTGAGGATTTCTTTAGAATTCTTATCGAACCTGATAATGCGTTAATTAAACAATATCAAGCATTATTGGAAACTGAAGGTATACAAATTGAATTTTCTGACGATGCTATTCGTAGAGTTGCAGAGATTGCATTTGAAGTAAATCAGAATACAGATAATATTGGGGCAAGAAGACTACACACGATTCTAGAAAAACTTTTAGAAGACTTATCATTTGAAGCACCTGATATTTCAATGGAGAAGATTACCATTACTCCACAATATGTTGATGATAAGCTTGGAGCAATATCGAAAAATAAAGACTTAAGTCAATTTATCTTATAATTTATATTTAACAATAAACTTAATAATGGTTCTGAGTTAATTAGGAGGAAGAAACAGATGGATTTACTAACAAAAACGAGAAAAATTAATGTGTTGCTTCAAAAGGCAGCAGGAAAGCCAGTAAACTTTAAGGAAATGTCAGAGACTCTAAGCGAAGTGATTGAAGCGAATATTTTTGTTGTCAGTCGTCGTGGAAAGCTATTAGGCTTTGCGGTTCATCAACAAATTGAAAATGAACGTATGTACAAAATGTTGGAAGATAGACAATTTCCTGAAGAATATACAAATGGTCTGTTTGCCATTCAAGAAACATCATCTAATATTGATATCGAAAGTGCATATACTGCATTTCCAGTTGAAAATAAAGAATTATTCCGTGAAGGGTTAACAACGATTGTTCCAATTATCGGTGGCGGGGAACGTCTTGGCACATTAATTCTTGCAAGATTGCAGGAAAAGTTCCATGACGATGACCTTATTCTTGCAGAGTATGGTGCAACCGTTGTTGGTATGGAAATCTTACGTGAAAAGTCAGAAGAAATTGAAGAAGAAGCTAGAAGCAAGGCAGTTGTTCAAATGGCAATCAGTTCATTATCATACAGTGAGCTTGAAGCAATCGAACATATTTTTGAAGAGTTAAATGGACACGAGGGCTTATTAGTTGCTTCAAAAATTGCAGATCGTGTTGGTATTACTCGTTCTGTAATCGTAAATGCTTTAAGAAAGCTTGAAAGTGCTGGAGTTATCGAGTCTCGTTCTCTTGGAATGAAAGGTACTTATATTAAAGTATTAAACAATAAATTCCTTGTTGAACTTGATAAATTAAGATCGAATTAATATAACAGAAATCCCCGGACTCTTCTGGGGATTTTTTTTTCGAAAGGAAAACTTGATTGTTATCTTCACATGTGCTATATTATTTAACGGTGTTATTACACACGCTTGTTGATTTAAGCAGCCGGTGCTGTTTATACAGTTGCTGTTTAAAAATGAAACGAGCGGAGGAAAACGAAACCATAGGAGGAAACAAACATGTCAGTTATTTCAATGAAACAATTGCTTGAAGCTGGTGTACACTTTGGACACCAAACTCGCCGTTGGAACCCAAAAATGAAGAAATATATCTTCACAGAGCGTAACGGTATTTATATTATCGATCTTCAAAAAACAGTTAAGAAGGTTGAAGAAGCTTATAACTGGGTTAAAGATCTTGCTGCTAATGGCGGAACAATCCTTTTTGTAGGTACTAAGAAACAAGCTCAAGATTCTGTTAAAGAAGAAGCAGCTCGTTCTGGTATGTACTTTGTTAACCAACGTTGGTTAGGTGGTACCTTAACAAACTTTGAAACAATCCAAAAGCGTATTGGCCGCTTAAAAGATATTGAGAGAATGTCTGAAGACGGTACTTTCGAAGTATTACCTAAAAAAGAAGTAGTTCAATTAAAGAAAGAACTAGAACGTCTTGAGAAATTCTTAGGCGGAATCAAAGATATGAAGCAACTTCCTGATGCATTATTCATCATCGATCCTCGTAAAGAGCGTATTGCTGTTGCTGAAGCTAAAAAATTAAACATTCCTATCGTTGGAATTGTTGATACAAACTGTGATCCAGATGAAATCGATGTAGTTATTCCTGCGAATGACGATGCGATTCGTGCGGTTAAACTTTTAACTGGTAAAATGGCTGACGCTATCCTTGAAGCAAGACAAGGTGAAGAAGTAGCTGTAGAAGCTTAATAGAAAAGCGGAATCGCCTTGGTTAGCCCCGACAAGCATAAGACGAGCACTGTGGAAGGCGCTCTTTGCCTTCTGCAGTGATTGGCTTATGACCTCGAGGGGTTAGGCGATGGAGCTGGACATATTTAATGATATGAACAATAAAAAGGTGATAACAGGGAGCACCCTTTATCACCTTTTTTTAAAGGTTAATCTTCGTGTTCAATGGCTAAGCTATTGTTATGTACATACGTATTTAAAGGAGGAAATAAGTTATGGCAGTTACTGCTCAAATGGTAAAAGAACTACGTGAAAAAACAGGCGCAGGAATGATGGATTGTAAAAAAGCATTAACAGAAACAAATGGTGATATGGAAAAAGCAATTGACTTCTTACGTGAAAAAGGAATTGCTTCAGCTGCGAAAAAAGGTGACCGTATTGCTGCAGAAGGTTTAACATATGTTGTTGCTGAAGGAAATAATGCTGTTATATTAGAAGTAAACTCAGAGACTGATTTCGTTGCAAAAAACGAAGCATTCCAAAGCCTAGTAAAAGAATTAGCTGCTCTCTTGCTTGCTAGCAAGCCAGCAACAGTTGAAGAAGCTACTGCTCTAACTATCAATGGAATGACTGTTGCAGATTATATCAATGCTGCTATTGCTAAAATTGGTGAGAAATTATCACTTCGCCGCTTTACTGTATTATCAAAATCGGATAATGATGCTTTTGGTGCTTACCTTCACATGGGTGGACGTATAAGTGTATTAACAGTTCTTGAAGGCACTACTGAAGCGGATTCTGCAAAAGATGTTTCCATGCACATTGCTGCTCTAAGACCTTTATATGTTTCTCGTGACCAAGTGTCTCAAGATGAAGTTGAGCGTGAACGTCAAGTGTTAACTACACAAGCTCTTAACGAAGGAAAGCCTGAAAAGATCGTTGCTAAAATGGTTGAAGGTCGTCTTGGAAAATATTTTGAAGATGTATGCTTACTTGACCAAACTTTCGTTAAAAACCCTGACCAAAAAGTTCGTCAGTTCGTTGAATCAAAAGGCGCAACTGTACGTGAATTCGTTCGCTATGAAGTTGGAGAAGGTATAGAAAAGCGTGAAGACAACTTCGCTGAAGAAGTTATGAATCAAGTAAATAAAAAGTAAGTACGCCTAGAGTAACATTACAGGAATATATTTTGAATAGGGAACACGTTGTGTTCCCTATTTTTAAAGGTTTTTATTAAAAAATACATACTAAGGAGGTTCATATGAGCGGTCCTAAATACAAACGTGTTGTACTAAAGTTAAGCGGTGAAGCACTTGCAGGAGAGTCAAGTTTTGGGATTAAACCATCTGTTATTAAGTCTATTGCTGGCCAAGTAAAGGAAATTGCTGAACTAGGTGTCGAGGTAGCAGTTGTAGTCGGCGGCGGCAATATTTGGCGAGGGAAAATAGGCAGTGAAATGGGAATGGACAGAGCAACAGCTGATTATATGGGTATGCTAGCAACTGTTATGAATTCTTTGGCACTTCAGGATAGTCTAGAAAACTTAGGTATTGAATCTCGTGTACAAACCTCGATTGAAATGCGTCAGGTTGCTGAACCTTACATTAGACGACGAGCAATGAGACATTTGGAAAAAAAGCGAGTCGTTATTTTTGCTGCGGGTACTGGGAATCCGTATTTTTCAACCGATACAACAGCTGCCTTACGGGCTGCTGAAATCGATGCTGAAGTGATATTGATGGCAAAAAATAATGTGGATGGCGTATATTCTGCTGACCCGCGTGTTGATCCTAATGCAACAAAGTATGATGATCTCACATTCCTTGATGTTATTAAAGAAAGTTTAGCGGTTATGGATTCAACAGCTTCTTCATTATGTATGGATAATGACATTCCGCTTATTGTTTTCTCTATTATGGAACAGGGAAATATTAAACGAGCGGTTATGGGAGAAAAAATTGGAACGATTGTTAGGGGGAAAATTTAATGCCAAAACAAGTGATTTCCACAACAAAGGATAAAATGACAAAAGCAATTCAATCATATACGCGTGAGCTTGCAAGCATTCGTGCGGGAAGAGCTAGTGCTTCATTACTCGATAGAATCACAATTGACTATTATGGAGCACCTACACCAGTGAATCAAATGGCTGGAATTTCAACACCAGAAGCTCGACTCCTGGTCATCCAGCCTTATGATAAATCAATTCTTGGTGCGATTGAAAAGGCAATTCTTAAATCTGATTTAGGAATAAACCCTACTAATGATGGTCAAGTAATCCGAATTGCGATTCCTCAATTGACAGAAGAACGTAGAAAAGAGTTAGTAAAATTAGTTAAAAAAGAATCTGAAGAAGCAAAGGTAGCAATTCGTAATATCCGACGAGATGGAAACGATGACCTTAAAAAGCTGGAGAAGAGTGGAGACATTACCGAGGATGCCCTCCGTGGTTATTCTGACGATATTCAAAAACTCACCGACGACCATATCAGTAAGGTCGATCAAATAACCAAAGACAAAGAAAAAGAAATCTTGGAAGTTTAATTATTTTAAGACTGTGTTAATTGTATATGTTGATTTTATAACAATGTTGATTTGTGCGGAAGGCACGAGACTCCTGCAGGAGGACGGGACAGGGGAGACCCCGCAGGCGCTTTAGCGCCGAGGAGGCTTCCCGAACCGCCTGCGGAAAGCGAAGTGCCTCGTGACAGGCAGAGACCGCCTGTCACTGCGGAGTTTATTCAAAGAAGCTTTCCTTAGTGGAGCAAAAATCAACCACCCAGTTTAACACAGCGTTATTTTGAGGAACCCTCTTTTTAGGGGGTTTTTTAACTATTATTCACTAGAAGATGTTTTAAACGATAATAAATCTTCATTCTTAATTTTTGGACTAGTACATAACTTATTTAGTAGAAGATATATTCTTACTTTTTTGGTATGATAAAAGCATGCAAAAATCAGCATTCTTCATATATATCAACACAGGCTCTGTGGGCATGATCTATTATCGGAGGAAATGATTATCTTAATTTGGAGGAGCAATGTCATGTTTAATAAAATAAGGCTATGGAAGAAACAAAATAATACCTCTTCCACACTCCGAGAAACTATAGAAAAGGTTAAAGAATTGCCGGTTCCAGAACATGTTGCGATTATTATGGATGGCAATGGACGTTGGGCGAAGAAGAGAGCTTTGCCGCGGATTGCCGGACATCATGAAGGTATGAAGGTTGTTCGTAAAATAACGAAGTTAGCAAACACACTTGGTATAAAAACGCTAACGTTATATGCTTTTTCTACTGAAAATTGGAAGCGTCCAAAAAATGAAGTAGATTACTTAATGAAACTTCCAGAGGAATTTTTAGGAACCTTTCTGCCTGAATTAATTGAAGAAAATGTTCAAGTAGCAATGATGGGGTATAAAGATCAACTGCCGGTACATACATTAAATGCAATTGAAAAAGCTATTCGGGAAACAAAGAACAATGATGGACTCGTATTAAACTTTGCATTGAACTATGGAAGTAGATCAGAGATTATTGATGCGACTAAAAAAGTCTTAAATGATTATAAAAGTGGAATACTGAAAGAGAGCGAGTTAAACGAAGAAGTTTTTTCCTCGTATCTTATGACTTCCGATCTTAGTGATCCAGATTTATTAATCCGAACAAGTGGTGAAATAAGGCTAAGTAATTTTATGTTATGGCAATTGGCATACTCTGAGTTTTGGTTTACCGAAGTATTATGGCCAGATTTTAGAGAAAAGCATTTAATTGAAGCAATAGAAGCCTATCAAAATCGTCAACGTCGTTTTGGCGGTATTTAAAAATTTATTCTCGCTCAAGTACTATAAAGGTGTTGAAATCTTAGATGAAGCAAAGAATCATTACAGGGGTCGTAGCAGCTGCTTTATTTTTACCGATTGTTTTTTATGGTAAACTGCCATTTGTCCTCTTAACGTACTTTCTTGCAACTGTTGGTTTATATGAATTATTGAAGATGAAAAAACTTAGTATTTTTTCTGTTCATGGACTGTTAACTGTTTTCTTTCTCTGGGTTATTCTTTTACCGGAGCAGTATAATGATCTATTAAATACTTTTTATTATACAAAAACAGAAATAAGTATCGCATTTATTTTATTGCTATTAACCTACACGGTATTAACCAAAAATCGTTTTACCTTTGAAGATGTTGGTTTTTCAATTCTATCTGCTATTTATGTAGGAATTGGCTTTTATTTCTTTATGGAGACCCGTGATGCCGGTATCGTCTATATTTTCTACTTACTATTTATGATATGGGCAACAGATTCCGGTGCTTATTTTATTGGAAAAGCTATTGGAAAAAACAAACTTTGGCCGGAAATAAGTCCAAATAAAACTGTCGAGGGATCAATCGGCGGAGTAGTGAGTGCCTTAATTGTTGCTGTACTTTTTGCAGTTTTTTCTGAAATAAATGCAACCTTCCTTTATTTACTGGCAATTACCGTTGTCCTTTCAATCTTTGGACAAATAGGTGATCTTGTACAGTCCGCTTTTAAACGTCATTTCAATGTGAAGGATTCAGGTAATATTTTGCCAGGTCATGGTGGAATCCTGGACCGATTCGATAGTTTATTATTCGTATTGCCATTATTAAACCTATTTCATTTATGGTAGATTTCATTAAAGTCCGGAGTTGAATTTTTTTGAAAATGATTAGCATTCTGGGGGCAACAGGTTCTATCGGCACCCAGACCTTAGATATTATTCGAGAACATCCAGGAGAATTTAAGCTAGTTGCTATTTCTTTAGGGAAAAATTTAGAATTAGCAAGAAAAATAATTAATGAATTTAAGCCAGAGCTGGTTTCTGTACAAGATTATCAGGATTGTAATACATTAAAATTAGAATTTCCAACTACTACGTTTACCTTTGGTGAGGAGGGCCTCATTGAGGCAGCTGTGTATCCATCAGCAGATATACTTGTAAATGCTGTTATTGGAAGCGTTGGATTAAACCCAACATTGCAAGCGATTGAAAGTGGCAAAACCATTGCGATTGCAAATAAAGAAACTCTTGTAACGGCAGGTCATCTTGTTATCGAGGCTGCAGAGAAAAATGGGGTGGCATTGCTCCCTGTTGATAGTGAACACTCAGCTATCTTTCAGTGTTTGCAGGGAGAAAAAGAAAAGAATATTGACAGATTAATTTTGACGGCATCTGGCGGCAGCTTCCGTGATCGGACTCGTAAAGAGCTAGAAGGTGTCACAGTTAGCGAAGCATTAAATCATCCTAATTGGTCAATGGGAGCAAAAATCACCATTGATTCTGCCACAATGATGAATAAAGGGCTTGAGGTAATTGAGGCTCATTGGCTTTATAATATTCCTTATGAAAAAATTGATGTTTTGCTTCATAAAGAAAGTATTATTCATTCAATGGTAGAATTTCATGATAGTTCAGTGATAGCCCAGCTTGGCACACCTGATATGAGAGTCCCGATTCAATATGCACTTTCCTATCCTGACCGGTTACCACTTCCTAGCTCACAACGTTTAAATTTGGCACAAATTGGTAAGCTGCATTTTCAAGAAATGGATGTTAATCGTTTTCGCTGCATGAAATTTGCCTACGAGGCAGGCAAAAGAGGCGGAACACTGCCAACGGTTTTGAATGCAGCCAATGAAGTTGCCGTAGCTGCATTTTTAAATGAAAGGATTAATTTCTTACAGATTGAGGATTTGATAGAGAAAGCATTAAGCAAGCATGACTTGATTATGAATCCTGACTTATCCATTATTCAAGAAGTGGACAAAGAAACAAGACAGTTTGTACAAACACTTCTATAAAAAAGGTGGTTTTTTAGTTTGACTACAGTTATTGCCTTTATTGTTATCTTTGGTGCACTAGTCTTCTTCCATGAATTAGGCCATTTGATATTTGCAAAACGTGCAGGAATTTTATGCCGTGAATTTGCAATTGGATTTGGCCCAAAGGTTTTCACGCATAAAAAGGGGGAAACAACCTACACTATTCGATTATTGCCTATTGGCGGCTTTGTCCGGATGGCTGGAGAAGACCCAGAAATGGTTGAAATTAAGCCTGGCTACCGAATTGGGCTATTGTTTGACAAAGATAATATCGTAAATAAAATCATTTTGAACAATAAAGAAAAGTATCCTGATTGTCGGATTATTGAAGTGGAGCAGGCTGATATTGAACACAAGCTGTTTATTAAGGGCTATCCAGAAGATGAGGATGAAAGATTACAAACGTTCACCGTAAGTCCGACTGCTGTGACTGTAGAAAATGGAATTGAAACACAATTGGCACCATATAATCGTCAATTTGCTTCCAAAACCTTACCACAAAGAACAATGGCGATTTTTGCAGGTCCAATGATGAATTTTGTGCTTGCTTTCTTTTTATTCATTATTATCGCTATTCTACAGGGTGTTCCGACCAATGAACCAAAATTAGGTGAAATTACCTCTGATGGTGCAGCCAATGCTGCTGGTCTGATGGAAGGTGACATTGTCCAAAGCATTAATGACGCTGAAATTTCAAGCTGGTCTGACGTTGTAGAAATCATTAGGGAAAATCCAAATGAAAAACTAGACTTCTCTATTAGCCGTAATGGAGAAGAGCAGGAGATCACAGTTACTCCAAAAGAACAAACCGTTGAAGGTGAAAAAATAGGCTTGATTGGTGTTTATAGCCCGATAGAGAAATCCCCACTGAAAGCTATTACTGCTGGTTTTACCGAGACATACTTTTGGACAAAGCAAATTTTTGTCATGCTGGGTCAATTAGTCACTGGTCAGTTCTCAATCGACATGCTCTCCGGTCCAGTTGGGATATATGCTTCAACGGATACAGTTGTTCAGTCAGGTATCTACTATGTTATGAAATGGGCAGCGATACTAAGTATTAACCTTGGAATCATGAACCTACTGCCTATTCCGGCGCTTGATGGTGGACGACTCATGTTTTTCGCAGTAGAAGCTGTAAGAGGAAAGCCGATTGATCGACATAAAGAAGGAATGGTCCACTTCATAGGCTTTGCATTGCTTATGCTTCTAATGTTAGTTGTTACCTGGAACGACATTCAAAGATTTTTCCTATAAGAATCATTATTAAAAAGGGTTCCAATGGAACCCTTTTTTGGTTTAATTTTTCTGTCGAATTCAGCCGAATGATTCTGTATCATATGATATAATTATTATTTGACATAAGAAGTGTAGAGAAGATTTTATATAGATAGGAGAGGGAATGATGAGCGAACATGCCTCTGGCAAAAAAGAGCGATTCTTACTCTTGCTCCAGCAACTAGAATTAAAAGAGGACGCTGTAGTAGCACAATTTCAAAATGCTCAAATTGAAAGATTTATTGTCGAAAAAAAAGCACGCAAATGGCATTTTCAATTTTCACTAGAAAAAATACTTCCTTTTAGCTTGTACCTTCGCTTTACTACTCAACTAGAAAGAAAGTTTTCAACTATAGCAAGTATTTCTTATGAAATTCAGGTAGCCGAACCAAGCTTCCACGCTGAGCTGTTGTTAGAGTATTGGAATTATAGCATTCAGCAAATCGAAGGAATTTTACCACCGATGGTAAAACTCTTGAATGAACAGGTGCCTACGATATCTGGGAATAAGCTAACGGTTTCTGTAAGAAATGAAATGGAAGGTATCCAAGTAAAAAAGAAATATGGCGCTATTATTACAAGTCTATATCAATCGTACGGATTCCCAAGCTTAATAGTCGAAACAGAAATTAACAGTGAAGAAAAAAATGATGAATACCAAAAGTTTTTATTAGCAAAACAAAAGGAAGATCAGGAACGAGGACTCATGGCCTTCGCTGATTTACAAAAGAAAGAGGCGGAGAAGGAAGCAGGAGGAGCTGTTCATGAAGGGCCTTTGTCTATAGGGCTAACCATTAAGGACGGTTCCGACCTGCATAACATGATTGATATCGTTGATGAAGAAAGACGAGTTACCGTTGAAGGGTTTATTTTTGATGCTGAAACAAGGGAATTAAGAAGCGGGCGGACTCTATTAACATTCAAAATTACTGATTACACAAGTTCACTTATGGTTAAAATGTTCTCTCGGGATAAAGAGGACGCAGCCCTTTACCAATTAGTGAAAAAAGGAATGTGGGTACGAGTACGAGGAAGTATTCAAAATGATACCTTTGTCCGAGATTTAGTCATGATAGGTAATGATATAAACGAAATTAAACCAGCTGCACGTAAGGATACAGCACCAGAAAATGAAAAACGAGTAGAGCTGCACCTCCATACACCAATGAGCCAAATGGATGCTGTTACACCGGTATCAACACTTATTTCTCAAGCAAGTAAATGGGGACATAAGGCGATTGCAGTTACGGACCACGCGGTAGCTCAATCCTTTCCAGAGGCATTTGGCGCTGGAAAGAAAAACGATATTAAAATCCTCTATGGTGTTGAAGTAAATCTTGTGGATGATGGTGTCCCGATTACTTATAATGATGCGCATCGTTTATTGGCGGAAGATACATTTGTTGTATTTGACGTTGAAACGACAGGTTTATCAGCCGTATATGATACCATAATTGAACTTGCAGCAGTAAAGATTAAAGATGGGGAAATAATCGATCGTTTTGAATCGTTTGCAAATCCGCATCATCGGTTATCGGCGACAACGATTAACTTAACAGGAATTACCGATGATATGGTGCAAAATGCTCCAGAAGTCGGGGAAGTCATCCAAAGATTTCATGATTGGGTAGAAGACGCTGTCCTAGTTGCGCACAATGCCTCTTTTGATATGGGTTTCCTTAATGTCGGGTATAAAAACATTGGGCTGGAAAAGGCAAAAAACCCGGTCATTGATACTCTTGAATTGGGTAGATTTCTGTATCCAGAAATGAAAAATCATCGCTTAAACACTTTAACCAAGAAATTTGATATTGAATTAACCCAGCATCATCGAGCAATTTATGATGCAGAAGCAACAGGATACCTACTGTTGAAAATGCTTAAAGACGCAACTGAAAAAAATATTGAATATCATGATCAATTTAACGATTACATGGGGAAAGGAAATGCCTATCAGCGGGCACGTCCTTTCCACTGTACACTGCTAGCGCAAACGGAAGCAGGTTTAAAGAATTTATTTAAACTTGTCTCCATTTCGCATTTAGAATTTTTTTATCGGGTACCGAGATTACCACGATCCGTTCTTCAAAAATATCGGGAAGGTATTTTGGTAGGCTCTGGCTGTAATAAAGGAGAAGTTTTTGAGGGAATGATGCAAAAGTCTCCAGATGAAGTGGAAGCTCATGCACATTTCTATGATTATCTCGAGGTCATGCCGAAGGAAGTAAATGCTCCTTTGATAGAGATGGAACTTGTTCGTGACGAAAAGGCGCTTGAAGATATTATTGGTAATATCGTAAAGCTGGGTGATAAATTAGGCATTCCAGTTGTTGCAACTGGAAATGTCCATTATTTAAATGAAAACGACAAGATATACCGGAAAATCTTAGTTAATTCACAGGGTGGTGCAAATCCACTAAACCGTCACAACCTACCTGATGTCCATTTTAGGACAACGAATGAAATGCTTGCTGCCTTTTCGTTCTTAGGGAAAGAAAAAGCGAAGGAAATAGTCGTAACCAATTCGAACAAAATCGCGGACATGGTAGACACAATAAAACCAATCAAAGACGATTTATATACACCGAAAATCGAAGGTGCCGATGAAGAAATGCGAGAGATGAGTTATTCAATGGCAAAGAAGATTTACGGAGAACCGTTACCGGAAATCGTGGAGGCTCGCCTTGAAAAAGAGTTGAAAAGTATCATCGGACATGGCTTCGCCGTTATCTACTTAATCTCGCATAAACTTGTAAAAAAGTCTTTGGATGATGGTTACCTTGTTGGTTCCCGTGGTTCAGTCGGTTCTTCCTTTGTTGCTACCATGACAGAAATTACAGAGGTAAATCCGCTGCCCCCACACTATGTCTGTCCAACCTGCAAGCATTCAGAATTTTTTAATGATGGTAAAGTTGGTTCAGGCTTTGACTTACCTGATAAGGACTGCCCAGAGTGTGGCGGTAAATATCGAAAAGACGGACATGATATTCCGTTTGAAACATTCCTAGGTTTTAAAGGGGACAAGGTTCCAGATATCGACTTGAATTTTTCTGGGGAGTATCAGCCTCGAGCTCATAACTATACAAAGGTTCTTTTCGGTGAAGACAATGTTTTTCGTGCAGGTACAATTGGAACTGTAGCAGAAAAAACAGCCTTCGGATATGTAAAGGCCTATCAGCAGGATAATAATTTACAATTACGCGGAGCAGAAATAGATAGACTAGTTTCCGGATGTACAGGAGTAAAACGGACAACTGGCCAGCATCCTGGTGGTATCATTGTAATTCCTGATTACATGGATGTTTATGATTTTTCACCGATTCAATTCCCAGCTGATGATCGAAATTCAGAATGGAAGACAACACATTTTGACTTCCATTCCATTCATGATAATGTCTTAAAACTAGATATACTTGGTCACGATGACCCAACAGTAATCAGAATGCTTCAAGACTTAAGTGGAATGGATCCGAAAACCATACCTACGGATGATCCAGAAGTGATGAAAATCTTTAGTGGAACTGAATCATTAGGGGTAACGGAACAGCAAATAATGTGTAAAACAGGTACGTTAGGGATACCAGAATTCGGGACACGATTTGTCCGTCAGATGCTTGAAGACACAAAACCAACGACTTTTTCTGAATTAGTTCAAATTTCTGGTTTATCACATGGAACGGATGTATGGCTTGGAAATGCTCAGGAACTAATCCATAACCGAACTTGTAATCTAAGCGAAGTAATCGGCTGCCGGGATGATATCATGGTTTACCTTATTTATCAGGGACTAGACCCGTCTTTTGCCTTTAAAATAATGGAATCGGTTCGTAAAGGGAAAGGCTTATCAGAAGAAATGGAAGCTGAAATGCGCAAAAATGAAGTGCCTGAATGGTATATTGATTCTTGTAAAAAGATAAAATATATGTTCCCGAAGGCTCATGCTGCGGCCTATGTGTTAATGGCCGTAAGGATTGCTTATTTCAAGGTTCATCTTCCACTTTTATATTACGCAGCCTATTTTACTGTTCGGGCAGAAGATTTTGATATTGAAGCGATGTCACGTGGTTCAGAATCCATTCGCGCAAAAATTGAAGAAATCAATGCAAAGGGCCTTGAGGCATCCAATAAGGAAAAAAACTTACTTACCGTTCTGGAACTAGCACTTGAAATGACGGAAAGAGGCTTTTCTTTCCAAAATTACGATCTATATAAATCAGATGCGTCAGAGTTTATCATTGAAGGAAATTCGTTAATTCCTCCATTTAATTCAATCCCTGGACTTGGAACCAATGCGGCTTATAATATTGTGAAATCAAGACAGGATGGAGAATTTCTTTCGAAAGAAGACTTACAACAGCGTGGTAAAGTATCAAAAACTATTCTAGAATATTTAGACAAGCAAGGCTGTCTGAGTTCATTACCAGAGCAAAATCAGCTATCACTATTCTAAATAGTAAAAACCTGTATATAATGCGATTCGGTTTGCATATAAAAATTGGTTATGGTATAGTTTTATTGGAAATACTAAGAAATACTCTCGTGAACAAGAGTGGGGAAACCCGCTCTTTCGTTTTTGTATAAAGAATTTTTTTGAAGAGTTATTTATAAAACTTTCCGTGAAATACGTATAATATGGGTGAAAATGTCGGTAAGGGAGGTTGAACATGAGCAAAGTAACGGAAGTAGTAGAAGAGCTAACGCAGCCAATTTTACAAGACTTGGGACTTGAATTGGTGGAAATTGAGTTTGTAAAAGAAGGGAAAAACTGGTTTCTGCGCGTATATATTGATAAAGAGAATGGTGTTGATATTGAGGATTGTGGCACTGTCAGTGAACGGCTTAGTGAAAAACTCGATGAGCTTGACCCGATAACCCAGAATTATTTTCTTGAGGTATCTTCTCCTGGTGCAGAGCGACCGCTTAAAAAAGCAAAAGATTTTGAAAAGGCAATTGGCAAGAATGTCTTTATCAAAACATACGAGCCGATTGACGGCGAAAAAGGATTTGAAGGAACATTACTGGAATATGACGGGCAAACAGTGAAACTGGAGATGAAAATCAAAACTCGCAAAAAAGTAATTGAGATTCCTTTTGAAAAAGTGGCAAGCGCAAGGCTGGCAGTTACTTTTTCATAATAAAATATAAATATATGAGAGATAGGGGGATATGATCAAATGAGCAGCGAATTATTAGATGCTCTTACAATACTAGAAAGAGAAAAGGGCATTTCTAGAGATGTATTAATTGATGCGATTGAAGCAGCATTAGTGTCGGCCTATCGTCGCAACTTCAATCAAGCCCAAAATGTTCGAATTGATATAAACCTTCAAACAGGCTCAATGCGAGTTTTTGCAAGAAAAGAAGTGGTGGATCAAGTTTTTGACCCTCGTCTTGAAATTTCAGTAGAAGATGCTAGACGCATTAACCCTAACTATGATGTGGAAGATATTGTCGAAATGGAAGTAACTCCAAAGGACTTTGGTAGAATTGCAGCTCAAACGGCAAAGCAAGTTGTTACTCAACGAGTTCGAGAAGCAGAAAGAGGCATTATTTATTCCGAGTTCATTGATCGTGAAGAAGATATTATGACTGGAATTGTCCAAAGACTTGATTCGAAATTTATTTATGTCAGCCTTGGAAAAATTGAAGCACTGCTTCCTGTAAACGAACAAATGCCAAATGAGCGTTATAAGCCTCATGATCGAATTAAGGTATTTATTACCAAAGTTGAAAAGACAACCAAAGGTCCACAGATTTTTGTATCAAGAACACATCCTGGACTACTGAAAAGATTATTCGAAATTGAGGTTCCAGAAATATATGATGGCACGGTTGAGATAAAATCAGTTGCTCGTGAAGCTGGTGACCGTTCAAAAATTTCAGTGCATTCGGATAATCATGAGGTTGATCCAGTTGGTTCCTGTGTAGGTCCAAAAGGTACAAGGGTTCAAGCGGTAGTCAATGAATTAAAAGGTGAGAAAATTGACATCGTTAAATGGTCCGACAATCCAGTTGTCTTTGTTGCAAACTCTCTAAGTCCATCTAAAGTATTAGATGTCATGGTGAATGAATCTGAAAAAGCGACAACGGTAGTAGTACCAGATTATCAGCTTTCACTTGCAATTGGAAAGCGCGGACAAAATGCCCGCCTTGCAGCAAAGTTAACTGGGTGGAAAATAGATATTAAATCTGAAACAGAAGCACGTGAACTAGGAATCTATCCACGTGAAGAAATGATCCGTCTTTTTGATGATCAAGTAGATGTAGACTTTAATGATGAAGAAGAATTGGATTAATAAGTGAGGTGAATGATCGTGAACAATCGTAAAAAGGTTCCTATGCGGAAGTGTGTCGCAACCGGTGAAATGAAGCCGAAAAAAGAACTCGTTCGCATCGTTCGCTCAAAAGAGGGAGATGTATCTATCGACCTGACAGGGAAAAAGTCGGGAAGAGGTGCATACCTTTCTAAGGACAAGGAAGTGGTCCTACTAGCCAAGAAAAAAAATACCTTAGCAAATCATTTACAAGTTTCCATTAGTGAATCTTTATATGAAGAATTATTGGAACTGATAGAGAAGGAAAATAGGCAGTCCATATGAAGACAAATCAATGGATGTCGTTACTTGGCTTAGCAAATCGAGCACGGAAAATCATATCGGGTGAGGAGCTTTCTGTTAAGGAGATCCGAAGCGGAAAAGCAAAGCTCGTTTTATTATCAGCAGATGCATCTGCAAATACGACAAAAAAAATTACAGATAAATGTAAGTCATACGAAGTTCCCTATAAACTAGTGGAAGATCGCCACCTTCTAGGCCAAGCGATTGGCAAAGAAGCCCGCGTAGTTGTAGCTGTACTGGATAATGGATTTGCAAAAAAACTGATGACGTTGCTCGATTAATTCTAGCGGGGGTGAAAATATGAGTAAAATACGTGTTTATGAGTATGCAAAGAAACATAATATTTCAAGTAAAGATGTAATCACTAAATTGAAAGAAATGAACATTGAAGTTTCAAATCATATGGCAACAATTGAGGAAGCTGCATTAGTAAAACTGGATGCAACTTATAATAAAAACCAAAGCAATACGGGGCAAATGCAGGCAAAACCTCAACAACAAAATCGCCCGAGTCAAAAACCACAGCAGCAGGGAGCTAAACCACAAGTGCAAAGTAAAACAAGTCCAAAAGCTTTCGAGGAAGATGACTCAAAAACAACTCCTAGCAAAGTAAAAGTGGTCTCACCGCCAAAAACAGTTGATACTAAAAAGCAAAATCAACAATTCCAATCAAAGGAAACTAAAGTTTTCAGTGCAGGGAAAGGGAATAAAAAACCTTTTAATAATAATAATCAAAACCGCAATAATAATAATAACCGGAAAAAGAACCATACTCCGGTTCAACAAACACAGCCACAAGTAAGGAAAGTGAAAGAGCTTCCGGCAAAAATTACTTTTAGTGATTCTTTGACTGTTGGAGAGTTGGCTAAAAAGATCTACCGCGAACCTTCTGAAATAATTAAGAAACTCTTCTTACTTGGAGTAATGGCGACAATTAATCAGGTACTTGACAAGGACGCCATTGAATTAATTGCCAGTGAATATGGGGTAGAGGTAGAAGAAGAAATTAAAATCGATACCACAGACCTTGAAGTTTATTTTACAGAAGATGCTTCTGAAGAACTTATTGAAAGACCTTCAGTTGTTACGATTATGGGTCACGTCGACCATGGGAAAACAACCTTGCTTGATTCCATTCGTCACACTAAGGTAACCGAAGGTGAAGCGGGTGGAATAACCCAGCATATTGGTGCCTACCAAGTTGTTGAAAATGGTAAGAAGATCACATTCCTTGATACACCGGGACATGCTGCCTTCACAACAATGCGTGCTCGTGGTGCAAAAATCACGGATATCACAATCCTAGTGGTAGCGGCTGATGACGGTGTTATGCCGCAAACGGTTGAAGCTATTAACCATGCTAAGGCTGCAGAAGTTCCAATTATCGTTGCAGTTAATAAGATGGATAAGGAAACAGCAAATCCTGATCGTGTGATGCAGGAACTTACCGAGCATGGTTTAGTTTCCGAAGCATGGGGCGGAGATACGATTTTTGTTCCAATTTCTGCGAAAAATGGTGATGGGATAGATAGTTTGCTCGAAATGGTTCTACTTGTTAGTGAAGTGGAAGAATGGAAAGCAAATCCGGATCGTAAAGCAGTTGGTACCGTAATTGAAGCACAATTAGATAAAGGCCGTGGATCAGTGGCTACCTTGCTCGTACAGAATGGTACACTGAAAATAGGTGACCCTATTGTTGTAGGAAACACATATGGTCGTGTTCGTGCAATGGTAAATGACGTAGGACGCCGTGTGAAAGAAGCTGGACCGTCTACACCTGTTGAAATTACAGGATTAAGTGATGTTCCACAGGCAGGTGACCGTTTCGTTGTATTTGACGATGAGAAAACAGCTCGTCAAGTAGGAGAAGCACGTGCACAGCAAGCATTGGTAGTACAGCGTGGAGAAAAAACAATCGTCAGCCTAGATAACTTATTTGAACAGTTAAAGCAAGGTGAGATGAAGGATTTAAATATCATCCTAAAAGCGGATGTTCAAGGTTCAGCTGAAGCTGTGGCAGCTTCACTGCAAAAAATTGACGTTGAAGGCGTTAATATCAAAATTATTCATAGTGGTGCTGGTGCTATTAACGAGTCAGATATTACCCTAGCTTCTGCTTCTAATGCGATTGTAATTGGCTTTAACGTTCGTCCTGATGTAAATGCGAAACGTGCAGCTGAGCAAGAAAAGGTCGACGTTCGACTTCACAGCATTATTTACAAGGTTATTGAAGAAATTGAAGCCGCTATGAAAGGTATGCTTGATCCTGAATTTAAGGAAAAAGTAATTGGTCAAGCGGAAGTTCGTCAAACCTTTAAAGTTTCTAAGGTTGGAACCATTGCTGGTTCTTATGTAATTGACGGGAAAATTACTCGTGATAGCGGAATTCGTTTAATTCGTAATGGTGTTGTCATTTTCGAAGGAAATATTGATGCATTAAAACGATTTAAAGATGACGCTAAAGAGGTCGCGCAAGGTTATGAATGTGGTATTACCATTAAAAACTTCAATGATGTTAAAGAAGGAGATATTATTGAAGCTTACATCATGGAAGAAATTGAGCGTAAATGATTGTAGGTTTAGCACTTTGTGAATGTATTATCTATGATGCACATTCATTGAAAGAGAAACGTGCTGTTTTGCAGCGTATTCTTACCAGGTTAAAGCAAAAATTTAATGTATCTGTTTCAGAAGTTGGTTTTCAGGATGTTTGGCAAAGAACGAAAATAGCAATCACTGCTGTCACATCTAACCGGGTAATGACTGAACTGGAACTGCAAAATGCACTTAAATTAATTGATTCTTTTCCTGAAATAGAAAGAACGATCACCGAGATAGAATGGCTTTAAAGTTAAGAGGTGAAGGCATGAGCCACAGAGCAAATCGTGTTGGAGAACAAATGAAGAAAGAACTAAGTGACATCATCGGTCGAAAAATTAAGGATCCCCGGATCGGCTTTGTGACGGTTACAGATGTTCAAGTAACAGGAGATCTGCAGCAGGCAAAAGTATATATTTCTGTTTTGGGTGATGATGAACAAAAGGAAAATACCTTAAAAGGTCTAGCAAAGGCGACTGGCTTTATCAGAACAGAAATTGGACATCGTATCCGCCTGCGCAAAACACCTGAAATCCTTTTTGAATGGGATGAATCGATGGAGTACGGGAATCGTATTAATACTCTTATTCATCAATTGCACCATGACGAAAAAAGCATAGATAAAAATGAAGAAGAATAAGTGGATAGACAATTGTCTATCCTTTTTTTTCGAATCTTAAATGGAGGGTGATTGCGATGGAAGGAATTTTACCATTATATAAACCAGCGGGGTTAACCTCACATGATTGTGTTTTTAGATTGAGAAAAATTTTAAAAACAAAAAAAGTCGGTCATACAGGAACACTTGACCCTGACGTAACAGGTGTCCTTCCTATTTGTATAGGAAAGGCAACAAAGGTTGCAGAATATATAACCGATGCAGGGAAAAGTTATGAAGGAGAAGTAACAATAGGCTACTCTACTACAACCGAAGATGCTTCTGGAGAAATGGTGGAGGAAAAGAAGGTAGCACGTTCCTTCAGCAGGAAAGATATTCTTGAAGTACTTGATTCTTTTTTAGGTGAAATAGAACAAACTCCCCCGATGTATTCTGCCGTAAAAGTAGCTGGTACTCGGCTATATGAATATGCTCGTAAAGGAATTGAAGTAGAACGTCCAACAAGAAAAGTAACGATTTACGCAATCGAATTGCTGGATGATAGAGAAGAGTTCACAGGAGAAACGATTTCATTTCGTTTTCGTGTAAGCTGTAGTAAGGGAACATATATAAGGACATTAGCAGTAATGATTGGCGAAAGTCTAGGCTACCCTGCCCATATGTCAAATTTAGTACGAGTCCAATCAGCAGCCTTTACAATTGAAGATTGTCTTACTTTCGAGGAGATTGAAAAATTAATGGAAACGGGTGCAATTTCCACTTGTTTAAGGCCCTTAGAACTAGCACTTTCGGATTTGCCGAAATACATAATTAATGATAAAGTAGCAGAGAAAGTGAAAAATGGCGCACTTTTACCTATACCAGAGTTTTTAAAAAATAGCAACGGACCTATATGCGCGGAAAACAAAGAAGGAAAAGCTCTTGCCATTTATTCGGTACACCCGGACAAGCCAGGGCTTTTAAAACCAGTTAAAGTTTTGCGTAATGATCAAGGTTAAATCAGGTTACCGTCAAGAAAAGGTGAGTTTCATTTGGAAATAATAAAGCTAAATTTCCCTTTAGATATAGATAAATCCTTAATACCACCGTTATCTATGGCACTTGGCTATTTTGACGGTGTGCATCGTGGCCATCAAAAAGTAATTCTTGAGGCAAAAAAACATGCGAAGGAAAAAGGACTTCAATCTGCTGTCATGACCTTTGACCCTCATCCATCGGTAGTGTTAAGGAAGAACGTTGGGCGTGTTCAATATATTACCCCGTTAGCAGCAAAGATAAAAATTATTGAGGATTTAGGTGTCGATTATCTTTTTATTGTCAACTTCACTGCAGATTTTGCTAACCTGCTGCCACAAGAATTTATTGATCAATTTGTAATAGATCTAAATGTAAAACATGTAGTTGCTGGATTTGATTTCTCTTATGGCCGGATGGGAAAAGGAACGATGGAGACATTGCCATTCCATTCAAGAGAGAAGTTTACTTTTACAGTAGTTGAAAAATTCACCTGTGGAGATGAAAAAGTTAGTTCAACTCGAATCCGTCAATATATTAAAGAAGGAAAAACAGCTGAATTACCAGAGTTGCTTGGTAGATACTATCTAACAACTGGTTTTGTTATCCATGGGGATAAAAGAGGCAGGACCATTGGATTTCCAACGGCAAATGTCGAAACAAACGAAGATTATATTTTACCCCCGCTTGGTGTTTATGCAGTGAAAATCAAGATAGGTGAACATTGGTACCAAGGGGTTTGCAATGTAGGATATAAGCCAACCTTTAATAAGGAAGCGTTAAGAGTGTCAGTAGAAGTCCATGTATTTGATTTTACTAAATATATATATGATGAGTTTGTAATCATTGAATGGCACCAATACCTTCGCAAAGAACAAAAATTCTCGGGAATCGAAGAACTCGTCTCTCAAATAGAGAGAGATAAGCAAAATACAATAAAATACTTTAAAAAATAACATATTATTTGGTTAGACCTTGCTTTTTGCTGAAAAACGTTGTATTCTTATTAACGTACTAAAAATAACCTTTGCTTGGCAAGTCGAATCACCGACGCTTGCTCAGTAACAGGGGATAGTAACTTTAGGAGGTGAATAGGATGGCAATCACTCAAGAACGTAAAAACGAACTTATCGCTGAGTATAAAACTCATGATAATGACACTGGATCTGCAGAGGTTCAAATCGCTGTCCTTACTGAATCAATCAACAATTTGAATGAGCACTTACGTACTCATAAGAAGGACCACCACTCACGTCGCGGTCTGTTGAAAATGGTTGGTAAGCGTCGTAATCTTTTAACGTACCTACGTAACAAAGATGTTCAACGTTACCGCGTATTAATCAATAAGCTAGGACTTCGTCGATAATCAAAAGAAGCGGGATTTTTCCCGCTTTTTTGTTAGGTTAAAAAAAGGAAATTTACATATTTTAAGTTGCAGAAACTTTGTGCATACTATAAGTATATTTGCATTATAACATAAGTGAAAATAGCTTTTTATATTAGATGATAAGAGCGATACTATGTCGCATTTTCTCTAGTGTGATTTGGATAGAGAGGGGTAATAAAATGGAACATACGAAACATGAGTATTCCATGGATTGGGCTGGCCGTAAATTAACCGTCGAAATTGGACAATTAGCCAAACAGGCAAATGGAGCGGTAATGGTCCGTTATGGAGATACAGCAGTTTTAAGTACAGCTACAGCTTCAAAAGAACCAAAAAACTTAGACTTTTTTCCATTAACATGTAACTATGAAGAAAGATTATATGCTGTAGGTAAAATACCTGGCGGCTTTATTAAACGTGAGGGTCGTCCTAGTGAAAAGGCAATTTTAGCAAGCCGTTTAATCGACCGCCCGATACGTCCGCTTTTTGCAGATGGATTCCGTAATGATGTACAAGTTATTAGTATTGTTATGAGTGTGGATCAAGATTGTTCATCTGAGATGGCGGCAATGTTTGGATCTTCTTTAGCACTTTGTACATCGGACATTCCATTTGAAGGCCCCATTGCGGGCGTTATCGTCGGCAGAGTCGGCGGGGAGTTTGTAATAAACCCAACTGTAGAACAAGCTGAAAAAAGCGACATTCATTTAACCGTTGCAGGAACGAAAGATGCCATTAACATGGTGGAAGCAGGCGCAGAAGAAGTTTCAGAGGAAATAATGCTTGAAGCGATTATGTATGGACATGAAGAGATTAAACGTCTTATTGAATTCCAAGAAAAGATTGTGGCTGAAGCAGGCAAAGTAAAAAGAGAAGTAGCCCTCTACGAACTTGATAAAGAACTTGAAGCTGAAGTTAGAGAAATGTGCGAAGCGGATATGGTAACGGCTATTCAAGTTCAAGAAAAGCATGCACGTGAGGATGCCATTAAAGAAGTGAAAAAAGTTGTAATTGCTAAGTTCGAAGAGAACGAAGCAACCGATGAAGATTTGAAACAGGTTAAACAAATTTTAGATAAAATTGTTAAGGGTGAAGTTCGCCGTTTAATAACGGTTGAAAAAATTCGTCCTGATGGTCGGAAAATCGATGAAATACGTCCGCTGTCTTCACAAGTAGGTATACTGCCGCGTACGCATGGTTCCGGTTTGTTTACTCGTGGACAAACTCAAGCCTTAAGTATTTGTACATTAGGAGCCATGGGTGATGTTCAAATTCTAGATGGATTGGGGATTGAAGAAGAGAAGCGTTTTATGCACCACTACAACTTCCCTCTATTTAGTGTGGGTGAAACAGGACCCATCCGTGGACCAGGTCGTCGTGAGATCGGGCATGGTGCTCTTGGTGAACGTGCACTAGAACCAATTGTACCATCTGAAAAGGACTTCCCATATACGATTCGCCTTGTTTCTGAAGTTCTTGAATCAAATGGTTCCACTTCACAAGCAAGTATTTGTGCAAGTACACTAGCAATGATGGATGCTGGTGTTCCAATTAAAGCACCAGTTGCTGGTATTGCGATGGGACTTGTGAAATCAGGTGACCATTATTCTGTTTTATCTGATATTCAAGGAATGGAAGACCACCTTGGTGATATGGATTTCAAAGTAGCAGGAACGGCTAAGGGAGTAACTGCTCTTCAAATGGATATTAAGATAAAAGGTCTTTCCCGAGAAATTCTGGAGGAAGCACTTCAACAGGCTAAAAAAGGAAGAATGCACATCCTTGAATCAATGCTTGCAACTATTGACGAGCCGAGAACAGAGCTTTCACAATTTGCACCGAAAATCTTAACGATGACCATTAACCCAGATAAAATCCGTGATGTTATTGGACCGAGCGGTAAACAAATCAATAAAATTATTGAGGAAACTGGCGTTAAGATAGATATTGAACAAGACGGAACCGTATTTATTGCTTCTACAAATTCAGAAATGAATCAAAAAGCAAAGAAAATTATTGAAGATATCGTTCGTGAGGTTGTAGTTGGTGAAATGTATCTTGGCAAAGTCAAACGTATAGAAAAATTCGGTGCGTTTGTAGAAATATTTGCTGGAAAAGACGGACTTGTCCATATTTCTGAATTAGCTGAAGAGCGAGTTGGAAAAGTGGAGGATGTCATCAAAATTGGCGACGAATTTTTAGTGAAAGTTACCGAAATTGATAAACAAGGTCGTGTAAACTTATCACGTAAGGCAATTTTAAAAGAACAGCGTGAAAAGGCTGAAGCAGAGAAACAATAAAAAGCCATTCTCGTAATAGAAGGTCAGGGGGAACCCTGACTTTTTCCTTATTACTTCTATTGGTTCTACCTTGTCCCTGCATTTCATATATTTAGTATGAAGGGGGAAGGAAGATGAAGAAGTTAAGTATGTTCGCTTTCTTAGTAATTGCTGCCTGGTTTTCTGTTAACAATCCACTGGTTGATACATATGTGTCTTCACTTAAAGGCAATGCGCTAACTGTCGGAGAGCAAGAAAATTCACTTTATCAAAGTATAGTTAAAAATGCTCCTACATATGAAATTCCACCTTCCGATGCAAAAATCGATAGAGTGTGGAAAGCGATCCCAGGCTATAATGGGATAAAGGTCGATATTGATGCTTCATATAAAAATATGAAGAAAAATGGAATTTTTGATGAGAAAAAATTAGTTTATAAACAAATAGAACCTGCGATTCATCTTAAAGATTTGCCGCCATCTCCTATATATCGTGGACATCCAGATAAGCCAATGGTCAGCTTCATCATTAACGTAGCATGGGGAAATGAATATTTGCCTGAAATCCTAGCTACCTTAAAAAGCCATCAAGTAACCGCTAGTTTTTTCCTCGAGGGGAATTGGGTAAAAAATAATCCAGATTTAGCAAAAATGATCGTCAGTGCAGGCCATGAGGTCGGAAACCACTCATATTCGCACCCGAATATGCAAAAACTAAATGCATATCAAACAAGGGATCAGATGGTAAGAACAAACGAAGTAATCGAGGCGGCAACAGGAAAAAAAAGCGTATGGTTTGCACCTCCAAGTGGCAGTTATCGGGATGAAACGGTAAAAATAGCAGCTGAATTAAATATGAAGACGGTAATGTGGACAGTTGATACAGTCGATTGGCAAAAACCAACACCAGACCAACTGATTAATCGTGTGATTACAAAAATTGATAATGGGTCAATGGTACTCATGCATCCAACAGAATCGACTGCCAAATCATTAAATCGGCTAATTACGCTGATAAAAGAAAAAGGTTTACAGATAAGTATTGTAAGCGATTTAATGAGTGAAGAAAGAATGGTAAAATAAATTACGCTTTATTTCCAGATAATATAGGAAAATAGGTTAATTTCTGGTTTTTATCAATAGGAGGATTTTGATGATAAATAAGTATTCTTGCAAAAATGGAGTAAGAATTGTATTAGAAAATATTCCAACAGTGAGATCTGTAGCCATTGGAGTATGGATTGGAACTGGTTCAAGAAATGAGAATCCCCAAACGAATGGTATTTCACACTTTTTAGAGCATATGTTCTTCAAAGGAACGAAGACTCGTTCAGCGAAAGAGATAGCTGAATCCTTCGACAGTATTGGTGGTCAAGTCAATGCTTTTACCTCCAAGGAGTACACATGCTACTATGCAAAAGTACTAGATACACATGCACAATTCGCTTTAGATGTACTAGCTGATATGTTCTTCAACTCAACTTTTGTTGAAGAAGAATTAAATAAAGAAAGAAATGTCGTTCTTGAAGAAATCAAAATGTATGATGATACTCCAGACGATATTGTTCATGATTTACTCAGCCGTGCCATTTATGGAGACCATCCACTTGGATACCCCATCCTAGGAACAGAGAAGACCTTGAACACGTTTACTAGTGAAACACTTAAAGAATATATACACAATCATTACACACCAGAAAATGTAGTGATTTCAATTGCCGGAAATATTTCTGAAAGTTTTATTAAGGAAGTTGAAAAGTATTTTGGGTCATATGAAGGCGGAAAAAGTGCCATTACTGAAAATATTCCTACATTCCAATCGAATAATTTATCCCGTAAAAAGGAAACAGAACAAGCACATCTTTGTATTGGTTTCGAAGGTTTAAAAATTGGTCATGAAGATGTCTATAGCTTAATTATTTTAAATAATATTTTAGGCGGCAGCATGAGCAGCAGGCTCTTCCAAGAAGTTCGTGAGCAGCGCGGGTTAGCATATTCTGTCTTCTCCTACCATTCTGCTTACCAAGATAACGGAGTTGTAACTGTTTATGGCGGCACAGGGGCTAAGCAACTGGATGTGTTATTTGAAACCGTACAAGAAACACTTGAAAAATTAAAACAAGAGGGAATTACCGAAAAAGAATTAATCAATAGTAAAGAACAGTTAAAAGGAAGTTTAATGTTAAGTTTAGAAAGTACCAATAGCAGGATGAGTCGTAATGGGAAAAACGAACTGCTCTTAAAGCGTCATCGTTCACTTGATGAGATTATTGAACAAATTGATCAGGTTTCAAAACAAAGTGTAGATGGAATGGCAACATCTGTTTTTACAAACAAATACTCAGTGTCCTTAATTAGCCCTGATGGTGAATTGCCAAAAAATTTAAGATAGCAGAAAAAACAGTTCAATTTCGAACTGTTTTTTCTTTTATGGTCTAGTTCCAGCGCCTGGGCGAGGCGCTTCCACTTTTCTTAGTCTAAATTTGGACTTCCATCGATAAGTATATAGTAAAGGTGTTGAGAGAGGGGCCAATAAAATGAGGTTAAGTGAATTAAGCGGTAAAGAAATAGTGGATGTAAAAAAGGCGGAACGGCTAGGTGTACTTGGTCAAACAGATCTTGAAATTAATGAGAGCACAGGACAAATTCAAGCCTTGCTGATTCCATCATCATTAAAATGGTTTGGATTTAGGAAGCAAGGCGGTGAAATTAGAGTCCCATGGCAGCATATAAAAAAGATTGGCTCCGATATGATTATTATTGATGTGCATGAAGAAGAGTAACATGGAAAATGGAAAAGAGAGTCTTAAAAGCCCAAGCAAATAAAATTTTGCTTGGGCTTTTTTTTATCTATAATTGGAAAACTCACAGATTCAATTACACTTACATAAGATGTTGAAGTGATAAGAAGAAAAGACTTCTGCTTGGATTTTTTAAAAAAAGAAGGTGAATGATTTCATGCTGACAGGGATGCAGATAGCCGTGATCGGTGGAGATGCAAGACAGCTGGAAATTATCCGGAAGTTAACCGAGTTAGATGCTAGATTATCTTTAATTGGCTTCGAGCAGCTTGACCACGCGTTCACAGGTGCTGTTAAGGAAAAGTTAGATGAAGTCGATTTTTTAACTATGGATGCGTTTATCTTACCGGTACCCGGTACTAATTTAGAAGGGCATATAGAAACAATCTTTTCAAATGAAAAGGTTGTTCTGACAGCCGAAATGCTTTTGAAAACACCTGGCCATTGTACCATTTATTCCGGAATTAGTAATGCTTATTTAAACAGTATTACCAAGGAAGCAAATCGTCGATTGGTTCAGCTTTTTGAGAGAGACGATGTGGCCATTTACAACTCAATTCCGACAGTAGAAGGAACGATTATGATGGCCATCCAGCATACAGACTTCACAATTCATGGCTCAAATATAACGGTATTAGGATTAGGAAGAGTGGGAATGAGTGTGGCAAGGACCTTCCAAGCACTTGGAGCAAAAGTAAAGGTGGGTGCAAGAAAAAGTGAACATCTTGCCAGAATTACTGAAATGGGATTAACACCATTCCATTTAAACGATTTAGAAAAAGAGGTTAAAGATACAGATATTTTAATCAATACGATACCGTTATTAATAGTAAGTGCTAAAGTTATTTCCAAGTTGCCTGCGCATACGCTGATTATTGACCTTGCCTCAAAGCCAGGTGGAACCGATTTTAGGTATGCAGAAAAAAGAGGTATTAAAGCTCTACTTGCACCAGGTTTACCTGGAATAGTCGCGCCAAAAACAGCTGGTCAAATACTAGCCAATGTTCTGGCCCAATTGCTTCAAGATGATTTAAGCAAGCGAAAGGGGAAAATAAAATGAGTTTAAAAGGGAAAAAAATAGGCTTTGGATTAACAGGTTCCCATTGTACGTATGATGCAGTATTTCCTGAAATTGAGAAATTAGTTCAGGCAGGTGCCGAGGTTTTGCCTGTAGTCACATTTACGGTAAAAAATACGGAAACGCGTTTCGGTAAAGGTGAGGACTGGATTCAAAGGATTGAGGATCTAACGGGTAATAGAGCGATTGATTCCATCGTTAAAGCAGAGCCGCTAGGTCCAAAAATCCCCTTGGATTGTATGGTAATAGCGCCATTAACCGGTGTTTCCATGAGTAAATTTGCGAATGCAATAAACGATAGCCCAGTATTAATGGCTGCAAAAGCCACTCTGAGAAATTTAAAGCCAGTGGTACTCGGAATTTCAACAAATGATGCTTTAGGTTTAAATGGAGTTAACTTAATGAGGTTAATGGCAACAAAACATATTTATTTTATCCCGTATGGTCAGGATGACCCTGAAAAAAAACCTAATTCGATGGTGGCAAGAATGCCTATGTTAATGGAAACAGTTGAAGCTGCCATTTCCGGAAGACAAATTCAACCAGTTCTAGTGGAAAGATATAATGATATCGACTAATTCTTTCTCCTTTCATCAAATATGGTTTCTTCTTTCAAAGAATATGTTAATATATTTATAATTCGATCATCAGTGAGACCAATGATTACCTCACTGATGAGAATTTATATTAACCTTTTCTGATTCTTTTTACATTGAAACAGAATGGATCAATAAATCATAGATGGAAGTTTGAAAGGGGCATTAGAAAATGAGTAAAACAAGTGGTTACCATATTGCTGTAGTAGGAGCAACTGGAGCGGTTGGCCAACAAATAATCCAAACGTTAGTAAAAGAAAAATTCCCAATTAGACAATTGACCCTGCTTTCTTCTGCACGTTCAGCAGGTAAGAAAGTTACAATTGATGGTGTTGAGCATACTATCCAGGAAGCTAAGCCGGAAAGTTTTGCGGGCGTCGATATTGCATTATTCTCAGCTGGAGGCAATATTTCGAAAGAGCTTGCGCCAGAAGCAGTGAAGCATGGTGCCATTGTAGTGGACAACACAAGTGCTTTTAGAATGGATCAGGATATTCCATTAGTTGTCCCAGAGGTAAATGAACATGACTTGCACAACCATAATGGAATAATCGCGAATCCTAATTGCTCCACTATCCAAATGGTAGTAGCTTTAGAACCTATTCGACAAAAGTTTGGACTGAAAAAAGTTATTGTTTCAACCTATCAAGCTGTTTCTGGTGCTGGAGCTGTCGCAATTGAGGAATTACAGAACCAGACGAAAGCAATTCTTGATGGTGAGGCAGTAGAACCGAAAATTTTACCTGTTAAAGGTGATGAGAACCACTACCAAATTGCTTTTAATGCTATACCACAAATTGATAAATTTACAGAAAACGGCTATACCTTTGAAGAAATGAAAATGATAAATGAAACAAAAAAAATTATGCATTTGCCAGAACTCTCTGTAGCGGCCACTTGTGTTCGATTACCAGTAGCAGTGGGTCACTCTGAATCTGTTTATTTTGAAATCGAAGCAGGTAACATCACTGCAAATGAAATAAAAGAATTGTTGAAAACTGCACCAGGGGTAGTTTTACAAGATGATCCAGAGAATCAAGTATATCCAATGCCTGCAAATTGCGTTGGAAGTAATGATGTGTTTGTAGGTAGAATTCGTAACGACCTTAACGAGAGTCGTGGTTTCCATATGTGGGTTGTTTCCGATAATTTACTCAAGGGCGCTGCCTGGAATTCAGTTCAAATTGCAGAGAGCTTAATTAAGCTAGGTTTAATTACAGAAAAAAACTAAAGGTCTGATTAAAAAGGCAGGTTATTATGTCTATGAAAATAATAGTTCAAAAATATGGGGGGACATCTGTCAGGGATGAAGCCAGCAGGCAGCATGCTAAGAAACATATTGAAAAAGCAATAGCAGATGGGTATAAGGTTGTAGTAGTAGTATCTGCGATGGGAAGAAAAGGGGACAGCTACGCAACAGATACATTACTTTCTTTAATTGGAGGTAATCAAAGTAAGGTTACGAAACGTGAACATGACCTGCTTTTATCTTGTGGAGAGATCATTTCTAGTGTTGTTTTTGCAAACATGCTCAAAGAAAATGGTATTAATGCATCTGCTTTGACAGGGGCTCAGGCGGGATTTCGGACGAATAACGATCATTCCCAAGCTAAGATTGTAGAAATGAAATGTGACCGATTGTTACGAGAATTAGAATATAATGATGTAGTCGTTGTTGCTGGATTTCAAGGTGTTGCAAAGAACGGTGACATCACAACAATTGGACGAGGTGGCAGTGATACATCTGCGGCTGCATTAGGGGCTGCTTTACAAGCAGAATGGATAGATATTTTTACCGACGTAGAAGGAATCATGACAGCAGATCCGAGGATTGCAGAAAATGCCAGGCAGCTTTCAGTAGTAACCTACACTGAGCTTTGTAACATGGCCTATCAGGGTGCGAAGGTTATTCACCCTAGAGCCGTCGAAATCGCGATGCAGGCAAAGGTTCCTATCCGAATTCGTTCCACGTATTCCGATAATCTAGGTACACTAGTTACCTCAATATCAAAAGGATCCCGGGGCAGTGATATTAAAGAACGAACGGTTACCGGAATCGCACATGTTTCCAATGTAACGCAAATTAAGGTTTTTGCAAAAAAAGATCAATACAATTTGCAAGCAGAAGTATTTAAAGCAATGGCAAACGAAAAAATTAGTGTAGACTTCATCAACATATCACCTAATGGCGTTGTATATACCGTGACGGATGAAATGACTGACAGGGCCATTAAGGTCTTAACAGAAATCAGACATGAACCTGTAGTAGAACGTCATTGTGCTAAAGTATCTGTTGTGGGAGCCGGAATTGCAGGAGTGCCAGGTGTTACTTCAAGGATTGTTACGGCTCTTTCGGAAAATGGAATTCGCATCCTCCAATCTGCTGATAGCCATACTACAATTTGGGTACTTGTGAAGCAAGACGACTTGGTAAAATCAGTGAATGCATTGCATGACGCCTTTCACCTTGAAGTAGAAACAATGGAAACAAAGCTTACGGATTTCTAATATCTTAATGGTAGGAATGGCAGTTGAACCGCAAGCTGCCATTATTCAACTTGATTTTCGTAATTGAGAGGAGCAGTAAAATGGTACATTTTGGCCGGGTTTCAACTGCCATGGTTACACCTTTTGATAAGAAAGGACATATTGATTTTCCTAAGACCACTCAATTGGTAAATTATCTAATCGATCATGGTACGGAATCACTTGTAGTAGCGGGGACAACCGGTGAATCGCCGACTTTGTCAAAAGAAGAAAAATTGGCATTATTTGATTATGTTGTTAAAGTAGTGGGAAAGAGAATACCTGTCATCGCGGGCACCGGCAGTAATAATACCTATGCTTCGGTAGAACTGACTAAAAAAGCGGAACAGCTTGGTGTGGATGGGATTATGCTTGTGGGTCCTTATTATAATAAACCGAATCAAGAAGGTTTATATCAGCACTTTAAAACGATTGCCCAAGCTACGTCGCTGCCTGTAATGGTTTATAATATTCCTGGAAGATCTGCTGTAAATATACATCCTGATACAATCATTAGGTTGTCAAAAATTCCGAATATTGTTGCTGTGAAAGAGGCAAGTGGTGACCTAAATGCCATGGCTCACATTATTGCGAATACCGATAGTAACTTTGACCTCTACAGTGGCGATGATAGTATGACTGTTCCAGTTCTTTCTATCGGTGGGTCAGGGGTTGTATCTGTTGCTTCACATGTGATTGGGAAAGAAATGAAAGAGATGGTATATGCCTATTTAGAAGGTAATCCTACAAGAGCAGCTAAGCTGCACCAACAGCTTCTACCACTGATGCAAGGACTATTTGCAGCCCCAAGTCCTGCACCTATTAAAACAGCACTCCAAGTCAAAGGGCTTGACGTAGGGTCAGTAAGACTACCGCTTGTTCCACTAAATGAACAAGAACGGTCCACTCTAATAAAATTATTATTATAATTAAAGGTGCCAATCGAGTTCCATTGATTGGCATTTTTAGTTTGGTCCAAGTTACGTGATTATGTTGATACTATATCCTCCTTTTGGAAAATGGTTGTAAAGGTTTTCAACTATCAAGTATAATAGTCATAACTGATTTCGATCGGGCAATAATGAAATGTCGAAGACCTCTAGTGAATCGGTGCTTGAGCTAGACAATCAACATAGGAGGAAACGGAAATTGATTAGTAGAACAAATAGTTCCATAAAAATCATCACACTTGGTGGTGTTGGAGAAATCGGAAAAAATATGTATCTTGTTGAAGTGGACAAAGATATATTCATCATCGATGCCGGGTTAATGTTCCCCGAGGATGAAATGCTTGGCATTGATATCGTTATTCCTGACATCACCTATTTAACAGACAACAAAGAAAGAGTTAAGGCAGTTTTCCTGACGCATGGTCATGAAGATCATATCGGCGCTCTTTCTTATCTTCTTCGCCAAATGGATGTACCTGTATATGGAACAAGACTTACCTTAGCTCTTACAAATGCAAAGCTAAAGGAACAGGAATATTACGGGAACACCAATTTTATTGAAGTATCATCCGACACAATTATTCAAATGGACGCTGTTGAAGTAAGCTTTTTTCGAACAAATCACAGTATTCCAGATTCAGTAGGTGTATGTATCCATACATCAGAAGGTATCATCGTTTATACAGGAGATTTTAAATTTGATCAGGCAGCCACAAAGCTGTATAAGCCAGAAATAGGGAAAATGGCGGCAATTGGAGATAAAGGTGTACTGTGTTTACTATCTGACAGTACAGAAGCCGAAAAACCTGGTTACACTATTTCAGAGGCAACTGTTGAACGAGAACTATCAACCGCAATATATAATTCAAAAGGAAGAATGATTGCAGCTTGCTTTGCGTCTGATATTAACAGAATTCAACATATATTTAACGCAGCAAGGGATAACGGCCGTAAAGTTGCAGTAGTGGGTAAAAGCCTTGAAAGAATTTATCATATCGCTTTAGATTTAGGCTACTTAGAAGTGGAAGAAGAACTAATCGTCCCAGTAAGTGAGATCAATAACTATGAAGATAGAGAAATCCTGGTTTTAATGACGGGAAGTCAAGGGGAGCCGATTGAAGGGCTTCAAAAAATGGCAAAGCAATCTAGTAAATATGTAAATATCCAACCAGGAGATACAGTATTAATCGCCGCGTCACCACTTAGGGGTAGTGAATTATTAATTTCTAGAACAGTGGATATGCTGTTTAGAGCCGGAGCGAATGTTATTTCCGGAAAAAGAACGGTTCATGTTTCCAGTCACGGCAGTCAAGAAGAATTAAAGTTTATGATCAACTTAATGAAACCACAGTACATTATTCCAGTCCATGGTGAATATCGAATGTTAAAAGCGCACCGGAAATTAGCGCTTGATTGTGGAATAAAAGATGAAAATATTATTATTGCTGATCGTGGAGATGTAGTTGAATATAAAGATGGCAAGTTAGGTATCTCGGGTAAGGTTCCGTCAGGTAATGTTTTAATAGATGGTATCGGTGTTGGTGACGTGGGGAATATCGTTTTACGAGATAGAAGACTATTGTCGCAGGATGGAATCCTAATTGTTGTGGTTACCTTAACACGACAAGATAAGAGAATAGCTGCTGGTCCAGAAATTATCTCGCGCGGTTTCGTCTATGTTCGTGAATCGGAAAAACTAATGGATGAATCAACAAAATTAGTGCATGATATTGTGCAAAGGAACATCTCAAAGGAATCTTTTGAATGGTCAAGCCTAAAGCAGGACGTTAGAGATGGATTAAACCGGTTTTTGTTTGATAAAACAAAGAGAAGACCAATGATCCTTCCCATTATTATGGAAGTATAAATTACAAGAAACAGGCATTGGGACAATCCAATGCCTGTTTTTAATTCGATTCCATAATTGTAACTATCTAAGAATGAAATTAACTCATAGGTCAATACTAACGTTATCATGCGTGAAGGGAGACTTAAGATGAATAAGGATATACAAAAAGGTGAAACGGGAAATCAAGAAGGGCAAGAACCATCAAAAGAGGATAAGCCTTCGTCTTTAATGGAAAAAATTCAGCAGCTCGGTCAAACAAATGTGCCACAACTCTCCACCGATTCAAAAATTCATTGCTTGACGATAATCGGACAAATTGAGGGACATTTAGCACTGCCTCCACAAAATAAAACTACTAAATATGAACATTTGATTCCACAGTTAGTGGCAATCGAACAAAATCCAAAAATAGAAGGAGTTTTAATCATTTTAAATACGGTTGGAGGAGATGTCGAGGCTGGACTAGCCATTTCCGAAATGTTGGCTACACTTTCAAAACCAACTGTTTCAATTGTTTTAGGCGGCGGACATTCCATTGGAGTTCCAATTGCTGTTTCATGTGATCACTCCTTTATTGCTGAAACTGCAACCATGACCATTCATCCTATTCGATTAACAGGTCTAGTAATTGGTGTACCAGCAACCTTTGAATATTTAGACAAGATGCAGGATCGAGTGGTCAATTTTGTAACGAAGCACTCGAATATTTCTGAAGAGAAATTTAAAGATTTAATGTTTGCGAAAGGAAATCTTACCCGTGACATCGGAACAAACGTAGTGGGTCCTGATGCAGTAGAATATGGATTAATTGATGAAGTAGGCGGACTCGGTCAAGCTATGAAGAAACTCAACCAATTAATAGATCAGTCAAAAGTGGAAAATGAGGGGCTGATTCAATGATCCTTTATACAACGATGCCTCAGGAATTTATTTTTCCGGCAGAAGCAGAATCCTTTACTAAACAACAAACGGTAACCTACCAGGGAGTATCATTAATAGTGGAACAAATGGATCCACAAAATGTGCAAGTAGTACGTATTTTAAGCACTGACCCACAGCATTATCTTGACGAGCGGATATGTCCAGGTGCTAAAATATCTTGTGCAAGCATTCAAGGATTGTCCGCAAACTTTTAAGATATTATGGTATAATCAGGTTACGAAGCTTAAGCAGCCATTAAGGCTGCTTTATTCCTTTTGTGGGTATTTTTGCTATAGCATTATATCAATGATTGATATAGCAAAAGGATGATAATGCTAGTACTAGACTTTTATAGATAGGTGATTTTTATGGCTAAAAGAAAGAGAAGATCAGCAAAGAAAAGAGATAATCATTTAAAAGAAACGCTTAAATATGAACTATCCGCGCTAGTTTTATTAGCATTGTCAATTATAACGATAGCAAAATTAGGAGCGGTGGGTGAAGCATTAGTATTATTTTTCCGATTTTGGATGGGTGAATGGTACATGCTAAGCTTGATAGGATTAGTAATTTTGAGTGTGTATTTAATGTGGAAACGAACCATGCCTTTTTTCTTTCATATTAAATTAACTGGTACATACTTTATTGTTTCAGCCATTCTCCTCTTAAGCCATGTAACTTTATTTCATTTACTAACAAAGGATGGCAATTTTAATAACCCTAGTGTTATCAGCAACACATGGGAAATTTTCATGATGGAAGTTAAAGGAGAAACGAGCACAATCGACCTTGGCGGAGGAATAATAGGTGCAGTACTTTTTGCGATGTTTCATTATTTATTTGCTGAAACTGGTACGAAGATTATTGCCTTTATCTTTATTTTGATAGGGTTTATTTTATTGACAGGTAAATCATTTGGGGAATTTATTGCAAAAGTAGGTATTACCATCGCTGATTTTTCAAAAGGACAATGGAGCGCTTTTCAATTAGATATGGAAGAATGGAAACAGAAAAAACAAGAACGGCGTGAAGAAAAAAGAGTCCAGCAACAGCGCGAACGTGAAAACCGTGCAGCTTCTATACATCATCCCGAAATTATTACACCATTACAGAATCAACAGGATGAAATCGTGACACCCGAACCACTTATCTCAAGTTTTGCTGACCGTGCTTATCAAGAAGAGGAGCCGCCGAAAGCAAGACGAAGGAAAGACGATTCAAAAAATAAAACAAATGAACCAAAAATGGAAGAAGAAGAACCCACTCCACCGATTACTTTTACAGAGGTAGAAAATGTGGCTTATGAGTTACCGCCTTTAAGACTTCTGAAGCTTCCAAAAAAAACAGACCAGAGTGGAGAATACGAATTAATTCATGCCAATGCTGCTAAACTAGAACGGACGTTTCAAAGCTTTGGCGTCAAGGCTCGTGTGACCCAAGTACATCTAGGGCCAGCTGTAACCAAGTATGAGGTTCATCCAGATGTTGGGGTGAAGGTTAGTAAAATTGTTAGTTTAAGTGATGACTTAGCATTAGCACTTGCTGCTAAAGATATTCGAATTGAAGCGCCAATCCCAGGAAAGTCCGCCATTGGGATCGAAGTACCAAATTCTGAGGTTGCTATAGTTTCCTTAAGAGAGGTACTAGAAGCGACCCAAAATAATAAGCCAGAGGCAAAACTTTTGATTGGTCTTGGCAGGGATATAACTGGTGAGGCAGTACTAGCTGAATTAAATAAAATGCCCCATCTGCTAGTAGCTGGAGCAACAGGAAGCGGTAAAAGTGTATGTATTAATGGGATTATTACCAGTATTTTAATGCGGGCAAAGCCGCATGAAGTAAAATTAATGATGATTGACCCGAAAATGGTTGAGTTGAATGTCTATAATGGAGTACCTCATTTATTAGCACCTGTAGTAACAGAACCTAAAAAGGCATCGCAAGCATTGAAAAAGGTCGTAAGTGAAATGGAAAGACGTTATGATTTGTTTTCACACACTGGTACTCGCAACATTGAAGGATATAATGATCATATTAGAAGGCATAATATCGAAGAAAATGACAAGCAGCCACTTTTACCATATATAGTAGTAATCGTAGATGAGCTTGCGGATCTAATGATGGTAGCCTCTTCTGATGTAGAGGATTCGATTACTAGACTAGCACAAATGGCCCGAGCAGCAGGGATTCACTTAATTATTGCCACCCAGCGCCCATCCGTTGATGTAATAACGGGTGTAATCAAAGCCAATATTCCTTCTAGAATTGCTTTTGCAGTTTCAAGTGCGACGGATTCAAGAACAATTTTGGATATGGGTGGGGCAGAGAAACTGCTTGGCAGAGGAGATATGCTATTTTTACCAGCTGGTGCCTCTAAACCGGTTCGTGTACAAGGTGCATTTTTATCAGATGATGAAGTTGAGGATACGGTTAATTTTGTAATTGGTCAGCAAAAAGCACAGTACCAAGAAGAGATGATTCCAGATGATACACCAGAATCAATGAGCGAGGTTGATGATGATTTATATGCAGATGCAGTAGACCTCGTAATTGAAATGCAAACCGCATCGGTTTCAATGCTGCAGCGGCGTTTTCGAATTGGATACACTAGAGCGGCGCGTTTAATTGACGAAATGGAGGCACGTGGAATTGTTGGTGCCTACGAAGGAAGTAAACCTAGAACAGTACTGCAATCCAAGCCCAACGAAGAGGTAAACTAAAGGAAAAGAGTCGACAGGCTCTTTTTTTATGATTAATTCTAAATATCGAAGACAAGTATATATTATAACAGATATAAAAATTAAAATGCCAAAACATGGTAGAGAAATTTTTGCAAGTCTGCTTTTTTCGACAAAATTTTGAATTTCTATTTCCTTATCACTAAAAAAATGTTATATTATTTTCGATTAGTAGGAATGATTATACATCAGATGTCTGATGACTTAGGAAAAAGCTGGAGGTACCTGCATGTCTATTAAGCTAGATAACCGACCTTTATACCTACAAGTTATTGATCGGTTAAAGCAAGATATTGAACAAGGAGTCTATAAAGAAAAAGAAAAATTACCCTCTGAATTCGATCTTGCAAAACAACTTGGAGTAAGCAGAGCAACACTTCGAGAAGCATTGCGTATTCTTGAAGAGGACAATGTTATCATTCGTCGACATGGTGTTGGCACGTTTGTTAACGCAAAACCGCTGTTTACCACAGGGATTGAACAACTTAATAGCGTTACTGACATGATATTTCAAGCAGGTATGAAACCAGGCACCATCTTTTTAAGTTCGTCAACAATTGGAGCAACGGAAGAGGATAGTCGTCGTTTCTCATGTTCTGTAAATGAGGAAATTGTAATCATGGAACGGGTTAGAACTGCAAACGGGGAACCAGTTGTATACTGCATCGACAAAGTACCTGAAAAAATCTTGCCAGAAACTTTTTCACATGGAGAGGAATCAATCTTCTCGATTCTGGAAGAAGAGGCAAACCGTAAAATTACATACGCGATTGCACAAATTGAACCCATTGGTTACCATGAAAAGATTTCCCCCATTCTAGAATGTGAACCAGAAACTGCTTTGCTTGTTTTAAAGCAAATGCATTTCGATGAAATGGATGAGCCTGTCCTGTTTTCGGTAAACTATTTTAAGGCAGATAAATTTAGTTTTCGAGTCCTGAGAAAAAGATTCTAATTTTTTTTATAGTTTTTGAAAACGCAAACACGCTGTTACTTAAATATCCTACTTAATCAAACAAAAAAATATAGGGGGTCAATTGCCTTGAAAAAAAGTAAATTTGGCTTGGCTATGTCATTGATATTGGCAGCAGGCACGATACTTGGTGCTTGTGGTGGCGGTGACAAGGATAATGGTAGTAAGGATAACGGTAAAAAAGCAGTTAAAATTGGTATGGTTACTGATGCTGGTACAATTGATGATAAATCATTTAACCAAGGTACTTGGGAAGGTATTAAACAAGCTGAAAAAGATTTAGGGATTCAATCAAAATATCTTAAGCCAGCTGGTACTACAGAGGCAGAATACCTGAAGGAAATGGGCAATTTATATGATGCCGGATACAAGTTTATCGTATTACCTGGATTCAAATTCGAAACTGCGGTATTCCACGCACAAGATAAATATAAAGATGCAAAATTCATCATTCTTGATGGAAACCCACATTCTGGTGACTTCAAACCAGTTGTTAAAGAAAACACTGTAGCAGTTTTCTTTGCTGAACATGAATCAGGCTTCTTAGCAGGTGTAGCTGCTGCTCTTGAAGTAAAAGAAGGCGATGCAGGCTTTATCGGTGGTATGGAAATTCCAGCTGTTCAAAAGTTTAACTGGGGCTTCCAACAAGGTGTTAAATACGCTAATGACAACTTAGGTACAAAATTAAACATCAAAGCTGAGAACGTAGTTTACCAAGGTTCCTTTGATAACGTAGCTGCTGGTGGACAAATTGCTGCACAAATGTATGACCGTGGAGTAGATGTTATCTTCGCTGCTGCAGGTGGTGTTGGTGTAGGTGCTATCAATGAATCAAAAACTCGTAAGAAAGCTGGAGACAATATTTGGATCGTTGGTGTTGACTCAGACCAATATGCGGATGGAATTTATGAGGGTGAAAAATCCGCTATCTTAACTTCAGCAATGAAAAAATTGGATGTTGTAACATTTGACTTGATCAAACAAGAGTTAGATGGAACTTTCCCTGGCGGCAAAACATTAACGTATGATGCTAAAAACGACGGTATTGGACTGCCAGAAAAAAATCCAAACTTAACTGATGATACAGTTGCTAAAGCAAAAGAGGTATATGAAAAGATTAAGTCTGGAGATATTAAAGTTTCAGATGTGCAAGGCAGCTTATTCAAGTAAAAGATTATAAAAGAGACGGCACTTTCCCGTCTCTTTTATGTACGTTATGTGGCAATAGTGGTTTAATAGATAGCGTTTGGTAAAAAAACTTTTCAAAATCCTTGTTGCAATAGGGGACTCCCTATTTTCAAAGAATTTCGAGTCTAAATAAAAAGGTGAGTGCTACTATGAGTTATGTGGTTGAAATGCTCAATATAAGGAAAGAGTTTCCTGGTATTGTAGCAAATGATAATATTACCCTAACATTAAAAAAAGGGGAGATACATGCCCTATTAGGTGAAAACGGTGCCGGTAAATCAACATTAATGGGCGTATTGTTCGGTATGTACCAACCTGAACAAGGGATCATTAAAATCCGGGAGAAGGAAGTGAAAATTACCAATCCTAATGTTGCCAATAATCTCGGTATTGGTATGGTTCATCAGCATTTTAAATTAGTTGAAAATTTTACAGTAACTGAAAATATTATTCTTGGCAGTGAGCCGTTAAAAGGGATAGTTTTAGATATTGATAAGGCTGCAAAAAGAATTTCTGAATTGTCTAAGCATTATGGTTTAAACGTTGATCCACATGCAAGAATTGAAGATATTTCTGTAGGAATGCAGCAAAGAGTAGAAATAATGAAAATGCTTTATCGTGAAGCCGAGGTTCTTATTTTTGATGAACCAACTGCGGTTTTAACCCCAAATGAAATAGAAGAACTAATGAAAATCATGCGAAACCTTATTAATGAAGGAAAATCGATTATTATTATTACACATAAATTAAAGGAAATTAAAGCCGTAGCAGATCGTTGTACTGTTATTCGACGTGGAAAAGGAATTGGAACGGTTAACGTAAAGGAAACAAGCGAAGCACAAATGGCAGAAATGATGGTTGGCCGTGAAGTTAACTTTAAAGTGGATAAGAAAGCTAGTACACCTGGTGATGTTGTACTTCAAATAGATTCTGTTTCAGTTAAGAACAACAGGAAAGTAATGGGACTTAAGAATTTCTCTATTGAAGTTAGAAAAGGAGAAATAGTCGGTATTGCTGGAGTAGAAGGTAACGGTCAATCAGAGCTTGTGGAAGCGATTACAGGTCTTCGTAAAGTGGAATCGGGAAAGATACTATTAAATGAAAAAGAAGTAACTCAAATTCCAATTCGTGAAAGAATTGAAAGTGGTATTGGCCATATTCCTGAAGACAGGCAAAAAAGAGGACTAGTTCTTGATTATACGTTAGAAAACAACATGGTTTTAGAAGTTTATAATAAAAAGCCATTCGCAAATTATGGCCTAATGAATGGCGCTGCAATTAAGAACTATGCTAAAAAAATCCTAGAAAACTTCGATGTTCGTTCAGGAGAAGGTGGGGTATCCATTGCTAGGACGCTTTCTGGCGGTAACCAGCAAAAGGCAATTATCGGGAGAGAAATGGAATTAGATCCAGATTTGCTCATTGCTGTGCAGCCTACACGTGGTTTGGATGTAGGTTCCATTGAATATATCCACAAAAGATTGATCGAGCATCGTGATAAAGGAAAAGCCGTTCTTTTAGTCTCTTTAGAGCTTGATGAGATTCTGCAGCTATCAGACCGAATTGCCATTGTTAACAATGGAGAACTCATTGGAACAGTTAATGCTTCTGAAACGAATGAAAATGAGGTAGGGCTGATGATGGCTGGAGTGAATAAGGAGAGAAGCGTATGAGAAACACCATCGTATCATTAATTTCAATTGTTTTAGGTCTAATAGCAGGGGGCTTGTTAATGCTCTTTATAGGGGCAAACCCTATTGAAGGTTACACTTATTTATTCCAAGGCGCATTAAGGAATATCTCACGGCTAGGTGATACATTAGCAACTGCAACACCTTTAGTTTTTACTGGACTTGCTGTAGCTTTTGCTTTTCGTACTGGTCTATTCAATATCGGTGTAGCAGGACAAATGCTGATTGGTGGCCTTGCTGCCACTGCAGTTGGTTTAACGTTTGATTTTTCAAGACCGATTTTAATTCTTTTAATGGTACTTGCTGGTATTATTGGAGGAGGACTTTGGGCATTTATTCCAGGTTTATTAAAAGCTAGATTTAATGTGCATGAGGTAGTAGCAACGATTATGATGAACTGGATTGCTTATTGGACCGTTTATTATATCGTTCCAGGTTATTTTAAAGGTGAATTCTTAGAAACGGAATCACGAAAGCTTGCAGAAGGAAATACGCTAAGAACACCTTGGTTAACTGAAATGTTTCAGGGTTCGTATATAAACTTAGGTCTCTTCTTTGCGGTAATTACAGTAATTATTGTGGCATTTATCATTAATAAGACAACCTTGGGATTTGAATTAAAAGCTGTTGGTTTTAATCGCCATGCAGCAGAATATGCAGGTATGAAAGTTAATCGCAATATTATCTTATCTATGCTAATTTCAGGTGCCCTCGCAGGTCTTGGAGGGGTAGCTTTATACACGGGGAATGCTTCCAGCATGCAAATCGGTATTTTACCTTCACAGGGCTTTGACGGAATTGCAGTAGCATTACTTGGTGCAAATTCTCCAGTAGGGGTATTCTTTGCAGCCATTTTATTTGGTATTCTCTATTCAGGCACTGGCTTTATGAATGCGATGATTGAGATTCCACCTGAACTTGCCAATACAATAATCGCAATTATAATCTATTTTGCTGCAACAAGCGTATTGATTCACCGTTTATTAAATAAATTCCGTAAGACTCGTTCAAATGCAAATGATGTAGATGGACCTGTTGGCAAGAAGGGAGAAGCTTAAGATGTGGACCATAATTGAACAAATATTCCCTTACGCAATTGTTTTTACTATTCCACTCCTTATTACTGCATTGGGCGGTCTTTTCAGTGAACGAAGTGGTATCGTCAATATCGGATTAGAAGGATTAATGATTGTAGGAGCATTTGCAAGTGCGCTGACAGTTAACTTTTTGCAGGACAAAATGCCAAATGGATCAATGGTTCTATGGATTGGTGTATTAGTAGCGGTGGTAGTTGGGATTTTATTTTCCCTCTTACATGCTTTTGCAAGTATTAATTTAAGTGCTGACCAAGTTATCAGTGGTGTAGCCATTAACATGATTGCAGCGGCATTAACCGTATTTTTAGCTAGAAATATTACTGGGAGCGGTAATATTCGAATTACCAGCGGTTTCACTCCATTTGATGTGCCAATATTATCTCAGATTCCAATAATCGGAGATTTATTGTTTACAAAAACGTATGCGACAACTTGGTTTATTTTATTAGTTCTAATTGTTAGTGCATTCATTCTAAATAAAACAAAATTTGGCTTGCGTTTAAAATCTTGTGGTGAGTTTCCACAGGCTGCTCAAGCAGCAGGGATTAATGTAGTAAGAATTCGATATATCGGTGTGATGCTATCTGGTGCTCTATCAGGATTAGGCGGAGCAATCATTATTCTAACCTACGCAGGTGAATTTACTGGTTCCGTTTCAGGTCTAGGATTCTTGGCATTGGCTTCCTTAATTTTTGGACAATGGAGACCACTCGGAATCTTAGCAGCGACATTATTCTTCGGATTTGCTAGCACTATTGCTAACGTATCACAGGTTATCCCTGAATTGGCAGTTATTCCGCCAATCATTTTAAAAATTTTCCCATACGTGGTAACATTAATTGCTTTAGTTATCTTTTCTAAATCTTCACAAGCACCTAAAGCAGCTGGTGAACCATTCGATCCAGGTAAACGATAATGATGGCATAAACAGGCTGGCTAATTAGTCAGCCTGTTTTATTTTGTTTTAAATCCAGTGGTTTTAGCTTGTAAAAACCAAGTCTGGCAAATTATAGTAAGAATAAGGGATTATTACAATGGAAATGATGTAAAATAACTGGATGAATGTGTACATATATAATAAGTAAGATTTTGAAATCTAAAGGAGGTCTTTTAATGGATTCAACTGCCGAAAAAATTACCAAAATGCAGGGTTACAAGCTCCACGTCATTGAAACAAATAAATACAAAACAAATACATTTGTATGGAAAATGAAGGCACCCCTAACAAAAGAAAATGTAACCAAAAGAGCCCTGCTTCCGCAAGTTCTGCAAAGCAGTTCCGCAAAGTACCCGACGACAACAGCTTTAAGGTCTTATTTAGATGAATTATATGGAGCTACGCTGTATATTGATTTAGCCAAAAAAGGTGAGTACCATATTATCAGCTTTACACTTGAAATCGCCAATGAAAAATTTCTAAGTGACCCAACCCCTTTGTTAAAAAAAGGATTCGAATTACTTGCGGAGGTTTTAGCAAAACCTAATCTATCTGGCAGTGCATTTCATCAAGAGACAGTGAACAAAGAAAAACGAACGCTGAAGCAAAGAATTCAATCGGTATATGATGATAAAATGCGTTATTCAAATGTCCGACTACTTCAGGAAATGTGTAAAGGAGAACCCTACGCACTGCAAGTGAATGGTGAAGCAGAGGATGTCGAAGCGATTACGCCAGAAAATTTATACGAATATTATCAAAAGGCATTTTTGGAAGATGAAATGGATCTTTATGTGGTTGGGGATGTAAAGGAAGCTGAGGTGAAAAGCCTCGCAAATGAACTGCTCACTTTTGACAACCGTACAGCGAAAAAACGTGAGTCAATCGAGGTAGAGAAAAAGGATCAGGTTCAGGAAATAAAAGAAGAGCAGGATGTTAAGCAAGGGAAATTAAATATTGGATATCGTACGAATATAGTCTATGGGGACAAGGATTATTTTGCTCTTCAATTGTTCAATGGTATTTTTGGTGGTTTTTCACATTCAAAACTGTTTATTAATGTCCGTGAAAAGGCAAGCTTAGCCTACTATGTCTCAAGCAGGCTTGAAAGTCATAAAGGGTTAATGATGGTAATGTCAGGAATAGACCTAAAGAACTATGAACAGGCAGTGGGGATCATTCGCGATCAATTGGAAGCCATGAAAAAAGGTGACTTTTCTGATCAGGAATTAGTTCAAACGAAAGCAGTAATTCGAAATCAGATTCTGGAAACCATTGATACTTCTCGAGGATTAACAGAAATTCTCTATCATAATGTAGTTGCGGGTAAGGATATAAGACTAGAGCAGTGGATTACTGATATGGAAAAAACCACAAGAGAAGAAATTACAGCTGTGGCCAATAAAATTGAACTTGATACTATCTACTTCTTAACGGGAACGGAGGCGGTAAAGTAATGGAAAAAATAAATTTTGACCAACTTCAAGAAGAGCTGTACCACGAAAAGTTACCCAATGGTTTAAATGTCTATATTTTACCAAAAAAGGGCTTCAACAAGACCTTTGCAACGTTTACGACTAAATATGGTTCAATGGATAACAATTTTGTACCCTTGGGAAAAGAAGAATATGTGAAGGTTCCAGATGGAATTGCTCATTTTCTTGAGCATAAACTTTTTGAAAAAGAGGATGGAGATGTCTTTCAACAATTTAGCAGGCAGGGGGCATCAGCAAATGCCTTTACCTCCTTTACCCGTACAGCCTACTTGTTTTCCAGTACTTCTGATGTTGAGAAAAACCTTGAAACGTTAGTTGATTTTGTTCAGGACCCTTATTTTTCTGAAAAAACGGTTGAAAAGGAAAAAGGGATTATTGGTCAAGAAATAACCATGTATGATGATAACCCGGATTGGCGCCTCTATTTCGGGATGATTCAGAATCTTTATCAAAATCACCCAGTAAAAATAGATATTGCCGGCACAATCGAATCGATTTCCCATATCACGAAAGATTTATTATACGAGTGTTATAATACCTTCTATCACCCAAGCAACATGCTGTTGTTTATTGTAGGACCTGTCGATCCTACAAAATTTATGGATCAAGTCAGAGAAAACCAAGCGAAAAAGGTATACAAAGACATGCCGGAGATTAAGCGTAAGTTTGAGGATGAACCAGCACGTGCAGCAGAAAAGAAGCAGGTTTTGAGAATGAATGTGCAAACGGGTAAATGTTTAATCGGAGTGAAAGCACTTCATGTTGATCAAACGGGTCCAGATTTATTAAAGAATGAACTGACCATGAATGTATTATTGGATATACTATTTGGCAAGAGCTCTGAAAATTATACTCAACTTTATAATGACGGTCTGATTGATGAAACCTTCTCATATGACTATACACAAGAACAGGGTTTTGGATTTGCGATGATCGGCGGCGATACAGAAAACCCTGATAAACTTGCAGACCAGCTGAAAGATATGCTATTTCATGCAAAAAACGGAACTTCTTTTACAGAAGAGCAATTGGGTCGAGCAAAGAAAAAGAAAATTGGTTCTTTTTTACGGGCAATTAATTCACCAGAGTATATTGCAAATCAATTCACAAGATATTCCTTTAATGACATGAATTTATTCGATGTCGTTCCTACACTAGAGAAAATTACCTTAAATGATGTTAAGACATTAGCATCAGAAGTGATTTCAGAAGAACGATTCTCAGTTTGCCAAGTAATACCCAAAAAATAGTGCGGAAGCGTCGCTAGGCGGCGCTTTTCTTTTCGTTTAAAATAGAAAGTAGTTAAAATAGAAAGAGTGAAATACATACATGAAAAAATATGCATTAATTACGGGAGCAAGCGGCGGGATTGGACATGCTGTTGCTAAAAAATTAGCTTCTCTGGGATATCATTTATATTTACATTTTAATCAAAATGAAAAAGCAATAAAAAAATTACTAGGGGAACTTGAATTATTTGGTGGTGAATATACAGCTATCCAAGCTGATTTAGAGAATCCTGAAGGATATAAAATGATTTGTTCGCAAATTTTTGCGCTTGATGCGATTATTTATTGCAGCGGTAATAGCCAATATGGTCTCCTTGTGGATTTAGAAAGGGAAGAGGCGGAATCGATTATGAGGGTTCATGTGACCAATCCATTAATGATAACGAAAGAACTTTTGCCAAAACTAACGAAGAAAAAGTCGGGAAATATCATTCTTATTTCTTCCATTTGGGGTCAAACAGGTGCCGCATGTGAAGTGGCTTATTCGACTGCTAAAGGGGCCCAAATTTCTTTTGTAAAGGCATTAAGCAAGGAGGTTGCCTTAAGTGGGGTACGTGTGAATGCAATTGCCCCTGGAGCTGTGGAAACTGCCATGTTGAGTCAATTTACTGAGGAGGATAAACAACTTCTTCAATACGAGATCCCTATGGGGAGGATCGGTCTTCCTGAAGAAATTGCGAATGGTGTGAAATTCTTACTTTCGGATGACTCTTCTTATATTACAGGACAAGTCCTATCGATAAACGGTGGTTGGTATACTTAATATTTTTTTCATGAATAATTTCCTCCTTACCACAGCAAAATAACTCTGTACAATAAAAAGGAGGGTTTCATATGTCAGTTTTAGATAACTGGAAACAATGGGAAGATTTCCTAGCTGACCGTCTTCATCAAGCACAAAATGAAGGAATGAGCGATGGGGCTATTAGTGCTCTTGCCTTACAGATTGGTGATTATTTAGCAGAGCAGGTTGAACCAAAAAACGAACAAGAAAGAATTCTTTCCGATCTATGGTCGGTTGCGGATAAAGAAGAACAGCAAGCGATTGCTAATATCATGGTAAAATTAGTCCAAAATAATGGCAGTCGCTAAGAGAGAGGGTTAACCTCTCTTTTTTTGCGTTTTATCATAGGAAAAATACGTAAACAAGTATTCAACTTGTTTTTGCTTTCATCTTCAATCAAAATCATATATTATTATGGATAGATGAAAATATGGAAATTTTGTCGTATACGCGCTAGGAGGTTTTTTATGGAGAAAAAAGAGTGGTATTTAGAATATGAGATTCAAAAAAACCGACCTGGTTTGTTGGGCGACATATCATCATTACTCGGAATGCTATCAATAAATATTGTCACGATTAACGGAGTGGATGAAGGCAGACGCGGTTTGTTAATGTTATCAAAAGATGATAATCAAATAAAACGGTTAGAGTCAATTTTAAATACAATGGACACAATAAAGGTAATTAAGATTAGAGAACCAAAACTCCGGGATCGGCTGGCAGTCCGGCACGGGAGATACATACAACGTGATGCAGATGATAAAAAAACATTTCGATTTGTTCGAAATGAACTTGGTGTACTTGTTGATTTCATGGCAGAGCTGTTCAAGCAGGAAGGGCACAAACTGATTGGGATACGCGGAATGCCAAGGGTGGGTAAGACAGAGTCGGTAGTAGCAGCAAGTGTTTGTGCGAATAAACGATGGTTGTTTGTATCCTCCACTCTATTAAAACAAACCATTCGTAATCAGCTTATTCAGGATGAATACAACGAAAATAATTTGTTTATTCTTGATGGAATCGTTTCAACTAAACGTGCAAGTGAAAAGCATTGGCAGCTGGTCCGTGAAATTATGCGTTTACCTGCAGTTAAAGTAGTCGAACATCCTGATATATTTGTACAAAATTCGGAGTATACCCTTGATGATTTTGATTATATAATCGAGTTAAGAAACGATGCAGATGAAGAAATTACATATGATATTGTCGACCAAAATAATATGTTTTCTGGGTCTGATTTTGGAGATTTTGGATTTTAATAAATTGGAAGGTGTTATAAAGTGACTGAATTAGGTAATCGACTAAAAGAAGCGCGATTAGCCAAAGGATTAAGCTTAGAGGATTTACAGTCCATCACAAAAATTCAAAAGCGCTATTTGGTAGGTATCGAAGAAGGCAATTATTCTAGCATGCCAGGCAATTTTTATGTCCGTGCTTTTGTAAAGCAGTATGCAGAAGCGCTTCAGCTTAATCCGGATGAAATTTTTGAAACATATAAGGACGAAATACCTGCGACTCACAATGATGACTTACCAGAAAAATTATCGAGAGTAAAAACAAGGAAGACAGTAACAGAAAGTTCCTCGAAAATTTTTGATATCATTCCTAAAATCCTTATTGGGATCTTTGTGATTGGTGCTGCTGGTTTACTCTATTATTTCATTGTAACCAATGTCGGAAACAATGCAAATAACCCACCAAATGAAGAAAATGAGCCAGTGAAATTTGTCCAATCTGACAACCTAGAAAAAGTGGATAAGACTGAAAAGGAACTGTCTAAAGAAGAGAATGTGAAAAAAGAGGAAGACAAAAAGACCGAAAAAGAAACACCGGTTGTCGAGGCACCTAAACAAGAATTAACTGCTGTTCAAAATAGAGGGAAAAACTCAACGTATGATTTAAAAAATGCAGATAAGTTTGTCGTGAAATTGGTTTCGACAGGGCAGACATGGGTAAATATTAAAAATAGCAGTGGTGTATCCAAGTTTCAGGGGTTATTATCAGCCACTGGTACGCAAAGTACGGAAGTAGATTTAACGGGCGAAACCAAAGCAGACATTGTTGTTGGTAGAGCGGTCGATACTGAGATTTACGTAAATGACCAAAAGCTTGAGTATGTAATCGCACCTGCTGATGTGGTTCAACAGAACATTACGATTCAATACGTTCCGAAGAACGAATAGTCATCGAGTGATGACTATTTTCGTTCTTTAAAATTATCTGGAGGCAATTATATGAATGTACCAAATAAAATAACGATATCAAGAATATTATTAATTCCTGTTTTCTTGATAATTATGCTTGTCCCCTTCGATTGGGGAAATATGCATCTACTGGGTGCTGACCTTCCGGTAACCCATTTTGTTGGAGCATTAATTTTTATTTTTGCTTCTGCGACAGATTGGGTGGATGGCTATTATGCACGAAAATATAATCTAGTCACAAATATGGGGAAATTCCTTGACCCGCTTGCCGATAAATTACTTGTTTCTGCTGCACTGGTTGTCCTTGTTGACCTTGGATATGCAGCATCTTGGATTGTGATCGCCATCATAAGCCGGGAATTTGCAGTCACTGGCCTTCGTCTCTTACTTGTAGAGGGTGGAGAAGTGGTAGCTGCCAATATGCTCGGGAAAATCAAAACTTGGGCACAAATAGTCGCGATTTCAGCACTTTTATTACATAATATCATTTTTGAATTAATAGGATTTCCATTTGATGATATAGCATTATGGATTGCATTAATCTTTACCATCTGGTCTGGCTGGGATTATTTCGCAAAAAATAGTCATGTTTTTAAGAACTCTAAATAGTAGAAAGTAAAAGGGGCTGCTGTGGATCATGAATGCTGAAATCATTGCGGTTGGTTCAGAATTATTACTGGGTCAAATCGTCAATAGTAATGCACGGTTTCTATCGCAACAACTTGCTGGTTTAGGCATTAATGTTTTTTTTCACACTGTCGTCGGCGATAATTCGGACCGATTAAGGTCAGCGATCGAGATAGCTGAAAAACGCTCTAACCTGATTATTTTTACGGGAGGGCTTGGACCAACGAAGGATGATTTAACGAAGGAAACCATTGCAAGGCATTTAGGAAAAAGCCTTGTGATGGACCAAGAAGCTTTGGAATCTATTGAACTCTTTTTTAAAAAGACTCAAAGAGTAATGACTGACAATAATCGAAAACAGGCACTTGTTTTAGAAGGTTCACAAATCTTGCCAAACCACCATGGAATGGCACCAGGTATGATGACTGTGAACGAAAATTGTACCTATATCCTGCTGCCTGGTCCTCCAAAAGAAATGGAACCGATGTTTTTGAAATTTGGGATAGCAGCCTTGTCAAAACAAGTAAAAACAGATGAAAAAATAGTTTCTAGAGTATTAAGATTCTTTGGGATCGGTGAGGCGGCGTTAGAAACAGAAATTGTTGATTTAATAGACCAGCAAACAAATCCAACCATCGCTCCACTTGCTGCTGATGGTGAATGTACGTTGCGGCTTACAGCAAAGCACCAAGATTTGCAAACTGCACAGCTAATGCTTGATGAAGTCGAGAGTAAAATTAATTCCCGTGTCGGGCAGTTTTTATATGGATATAATCAAACGTCACTAGTAGCTGAGTTAATGAGCGTGTTAAAAGACAAACAATTAACGATAGCAGCAGCTGAGAGTTTAACCGGAGGCTTGTTTCAACAGCAACTCACTAGTTTTCCAGGTGTTAGTTCAGTTTATAAGGGTGGAATTGTTTGTTACACGAATGAGGTAAAGAAGAATGTCTTAAAGGTTAACCCAGAAACCATTGAAAAACATGGAGTGGTAAGTCATGAGTGTGCCAGAGAACTTGCTGAAAATGTCTCCTCCTTACTAGAAGCTGACATTGGAATAAGTTTTACTGGTGTTGCTGGACCGGACGAGCTAGAGGGCAAGCCTGTAGGCACCGTTTATATAGGTATTGCGACTAGAGGCAAACAGACGGTTGTCCAAAAACTAGAACTAGGCGGTACAAGAGAGGCAAATCGGACCCGTTCGGTAAAATATGGATGCTATTACTTATTAAGGCAATTGCAAGAATCACAGTGAGTAAAACAACTCACTGTGATTTTTTTATTAAAATGGCTGTGTTAAAGGTAATTGTTGATTTTATAACTATGTTGATTTTTGCGGAAGGCGCGAGACTCCTCGAAAATGCTATCGCATTTTCTTCGTGCGTGGGCAGATTCGAGGATGTAAATCAATGTCCTGCAGGAGGACGGGACAGGGGAGACCCCGCAGGCGCTTTAGCGCCGAGGAGGCTTCCCGAACCGCCTGCGGAAAGCGAAGCGCCTGGAGCAAAAATCAACAGCCTAGTTTAACACAGCCATTAAAATAATAATGTCTGAAAATAACCCAATTAAGTAAATTAGAGCTTAATAGATTTTGAAAAAGGTAAAAGCGTCTGAGGGAATTACCTATTTTTACATGATTTATTACTTCAAAAAAATCGAATGGATGTTCGACTTTTTGCTCGACAAAAGTCTTGAAAGAGGTTATATTATTAATAGGATTTAAATAAATAGATTTGGCTATTAACTTTTGGGTTTATATATAAGGGAGGAACTAGTAGTGAGTAATGATCGTAAAGCGGCTTTAGAAATGGCACTCAAACAGATTGAAAAGCAATTCGGTAAAGGCTCCATTATGAAAATGGGAGAGAAAACTGATACAAGGATTTTAACAAGCCCAAGTGGCTCATTGGCACTTGATGCTGCACTTGGAGTAGGCGGATATCCTAGAGGAAGAATTATCGAAATATATGGACCGGAAAGCTCGGGTAAAACGACGGTTGCCCTTCATGCAATTGCAGAAGTTCAAGCAGGAGGCGGACAAGCAGCATTTATTGATGCGGAGCATGCCCTAGACCCTGCATATGCACAAAAACTTGGAGTAAACATCGATGAGTTATTGCTATCCCAGCCGGATACAGGGGAACAGGCACTTGAAATTGCTGAGGCACTTGTTCGAAGCGGTGCAATTGATATTCTTGTTGTCGACTCCGTTGCAGCATTAGTTCCAAAGGCGGAAATTGAAGGGGAAATGGGAGATTCTCACATGGGCCTTCAAGCACGCTTAATGTCCCAAGCACTCCGTAAATTATCAGGTGCTATTAACAAATCGAAGACAATCGCGATCTTTATTAACCAGGTACGTGAAAAGATTGGAATTATGTTTGGAAACCCTGAGACAACCCCTGGTGGACGCGCGTTGAAATTCTATTCGACTGTACGTATTGAAGTTCGCCGTGCAGAAGCGATAAAGCAAGGAACCGATGTCGTAGGAAACAAAACAAAAATCAAAGTAGTTAAAAATAAAGTTGCACCGCCATTCCGTACAGCAGAAGTGGATATTATGTATGGTGAAGGTATTTCTAAAGAAGGAGAAATTGTTGATATTGGCTCCGAATTAGATATTGTTCAAAAAAGCGGTTCTTGGTATTCATATAATGATGAAAGAATTGGTCAAGGACGTGAAAATGCAAAGTTATTCTTAAGAGAAAATCCAAGTATTCGTCTTGATATTCAGCAAAAAATCCGTGGTCACTTTGGATTAGATGGAGAGAAAATCGTGACTGAAACTGCCGATGAAGATGATCAGTTTGAATTAATAGACTAAAATTATGAGCAAAACCTGATTAGGTTTTGCTTTTTTAGTAACTATGAATAAAAAAACATATATTTGTATTTTTATTCATATACACTAGATTTTGTAGATTTAAATAATTAGAACAAAGTCTAAATATTTCCAAAAGCTAGCAGGAGTTACCCTTGACAATGAATATACACACATTTACAATTAACATGTATATTTTACATTTTTGTTAATAATACAATGAAAAGCTTGGTGCTTGCTGTATGTTGAACCAAACCAATGTACATGCCGACACTTAAAAAAGTGTAACTTAAAGTCTATAGCAAGAGGAGGTGTAACGATGGAAACTATTACTATCATCTCCATTTTGCTTGGCATTGGCGTCGGTGCCGTTGTTGGCTATTTTGTTCGTAAATCCATTGCTGAGGCAAAAATAGCAGGAGCAAAGAATGCTGCAGAGCAGATTCTTGAAGATGCAAAGCGTGATGCTGATTCATTGAAAAAAGAAGCTTTGCTAGAGGCAAAGGATGAAATTCACAAGCTTCGTACTGAAGCCGAACGCGAAGTTCGTGAACGAAGAAATGAACTGCAAAAACAAGAAAACCGTTTACTGCAAAGAGAAGAGAATTTAGATCGAAAGGATGAATCGTTAAATAAACGAGAAATTCTACTAGAAAAGAAGGATGATTCTCTAAACCAAAGACAACAGCATATTGAACAGATGGAAAGCAAAGTGGACGAACTAGTACGAAAACAACAAACAGAACTTGAACGTATTTCGAGTTTGACTCGTGAGGAAGCGAAGCATATCATTATCGATAAAATGGAGCAGGAGTTAACCTATGACACTGCGATAATGATTAAAGAAAGTGAAAATCGCGCGAAAGAAGAAGCTGATAAAAAAGCGAAGGAAATCTTATCGCTCGCCATCCAGCGTTGCGCTGCTGACCATGTTGCGGAAACGACAGTATCTGTCGTCAACCTTCCAAATGATGAAATGAAGGGTCGTATCATCGGCCGTGAAGGAAGAAATATCCGTACATTAGAAACGCTTACTGGAATTGATTTGATTATCGATGATACGCCAGAGGCGGTAATTCTATCAGGCTTTGATCCAATTCGTCGAGAAACTGCCCGTTTGGCTCTTGAAAAGTTAGTTCAAGACGGACGGATCCATCCTGCACGTATTGAGGAAATGGTTGAAAAATCTCGTCGTGAAGTGGATGAGTATATCCGTGAAGTAGGTGAACAAACGACCTTTGAAGTCGGAGTTCACGGATTGCATCCAGACCTAATTAAAATCCTTGGTCGCTTAAAGTTCCGTACAAGTTACGGACAAAATGTCTTAAAACATTCAATGGAGGTTGCACAGCTTTCGGGCTTACTTGCAGCTGAGCTTGGTGAGGATGAGACGCTGGCACGCCGAGCAGGCCTCTTGCACGATATCGGTAAGGCAATTGACCATGAAGTAGAAGGAAGCCATGTTGAAATTGGGGTTGAGCTTGCAACTAAATACAAGGAACACCCAGTTGTTATCAATAGTATTGCTTCACATCATGGGGATACTGCACCAACATCAATCATTTCTGTTCTAGTTGCTGCTGCTGACGCATTATCAGCTGCACGACCTGGTGCAAGAAGTGAGACTCTTGAAAACTATATCCGCCGTTTAGAAAAATTGGAGGAAATTTCTGAGTCGTATGAAGGTGTTGAGAAGTCCTTTGCGATCCAAGCTGGTCGTGAAGTGCGGATTATTGTAAGACCTGATGCGGTTGATGATTTAGCTGCACATCGTCTAGCTCGAGATATTCGGAAACGAATTGAAGAAGAGCTTGATTATCCAGGACATATTAAAGTAACAGTGATCCGTGAAACACGGGCTGTGGAATATGCAAAATAAAGCGGTGCTTTTAGCACCGCTTTATTTTTGCCTATTTGATTGGCGGTTAAATTCAATAAAAGTGTGATACAATTTATAGTAAATATGGCTTTTGAAAGGATAACAAATGAACTTATTATTTATTGGAGATGTAGTAGGCTCGCCAGGCCGAGATATGGTGAAAGAGTATGTACCAAAAATAAAGGATAAATATCGACCTAATTTTACGATAATAAATGGTGAAAATGCAGCAGGCGGCAGAGGCATTACAGAAAAAATTTACCGAGAATTTCTGGGAGCTGGTGCTCAAGCCGTGACTCTTGGAAACCACTCTTGGGATAATAAAGAGATTTTTGAATTTATCGATTCGGCAAAGAATATGGTGCGGCCGGCAAATTTCCCTGAAGGAACTCCAGGTAGAGGATTAGTCTTTTTTAAGGTAAATGATTTGGAAGTTGCTGTAATAAATTTGCAAGGTCGTACCTTTATGCCTCCGTTAGATTGTCCATTTAAAAAAGCTGATGAATTGGTGGAATTGGCTCAAGCAAGGACACCTTTTATTTTTGTGGATTTTCATGCAGAAGCAACTAGTGAAAAACTGGCAATGGGTTGGTATTTAGATGGAAGGGTTTCTGCAGTCGTCGGAACGCATACACATGTCCAAACCGCAGATAGCCGTGTCCTGCCGAATGGTACAGGCTATTTAACGGATGTAGGGATGACAGGTCCGTATGATGGAATTCTTGGAATGGAGAGGGAAGCTGTCATCACAAAATTCCTTACAAGCCTTCCAGTAAGATTTGAAGTCCCTAAAACGGGTAGAACCCAGCTTAGTGGAGTCTACATGGAACTTGACAGAAAAACTGGCAAGTGCAAAAAACTGGAAAGAATTTTAATAAATGAAGATAATCCTTGGTATTCGTAACCTTCCAATTTGGAGGGTTTTTCTTTATTAGATAAATAAGCACTTTTTTTGTCCAAGCCGGAATATGTCAATTGTAGAATGAATATAGTAGCAGTGGAAACTTATATACCTGATTTGCTCATGAAACTGCTCATGCCAGGATCGGGATTATACAAGGGGGAGCTAGGAATGGAAATATTAAAAGTTTCAGCAAAATCTAATCCTAATTCTGTAGCTGGTGCACTTGCTGGAGTTCTGCGTGAAAGAGGTGCAGCAGAAATACAGGCGATTGGTGCAGGTGCATTAAATCAAGCTGTTAAGGCAGTAGCGATTGCAAGAGGATTTGTAGCACCTAGCGGAGTTGATTTGATTTGCATCCCTGCGTTCACTGATATTCAAATTGATGGTGAAGAACGCACGGCTATAAAGCTTATTGTTGAACCGAGATGAAGGAGATAGAATCAAACATGAGAAAGAAGAACAAATAACGACCTTTTTACCTGCTTATCTATAAGCAGGTATTTTTATGCTATTATTTCAGGTAAAATATTATTCTAGAAAACCCGAAAACGCTTTCTATGGTAAAATAATAGGTGTAGATATATTAAGAAATATCTTGCAAAAGCCGTAGGAATGGCATTTTATGGCCATTCACATAAATCAAGCAAATGTCAATTTTTAAATTATGAAAAAATATTCATATTTTAGACAATTTTTAATGCGAAAGGGTTGCAATTTTTTGTTATGAGGTCTAGAATTGTAAGCGTTTAGTACATTCTCTGAATTCATATTATTTCGTCTTTAAAGCACGATAGGCTAAATTCTAGTGAATTACTCGGAAAAGTGCTACACTAAACGCGATTTAAAAAATATACTTTTTACATATCCAAAGGGGTGTAAGTCATGATCAATCAACTTTCGTGGAAAGTTGGCGGACAACAAGGGGAAGGTATTGAAAGTACAGGGGAAATATTTGCTATTGCATTGAATCGCCTCGGTTATTACTTATATGGTTATCGTCACTTTTCATCTCGTATTAAAGGTGGTCATACCAATAACAAAATTAGAGTAAGTACGACAGAAGTTCGTTCTATCTCTGATGATCTTGATATTCTTGTCGCTTTTGACCAAGAAACAATCGATTTAAATTACAAAGAGTTGCATGCTAAAGGTGTAATCCTTGCAGATGCAAAATTCACGCCAAAAAAACCGGAAGATACGCAAAGCTCATTGTATGCGGTTCCATTTACAGAAATTGCTACTGAGTTAGGGACTTCTCTTATGAAAAACATGGTAGCCATTGGGGCGACTTCTGCTGTTTTGGACCTTGATATCCATGTGTTTGAAGAAGTAGTTCAAGAGATTTTCGGTAAAAAAGGTGCTCAAGTAGTAGCGAAAAACATGGATGCAATTAAAGCTGGATTTGATTATATGAAAAAACAGCTTGTGGATGGCACTGAAATTATGGAGCTGGAAAAAGCTGACGGCAAGAAGCGGATGTTTATGATTGGAAACGATGCAATTGCATTAGGAGCCGTTGCTGCTGGCTGTCGTTTTATGGCTGCTTACCCCATTACACCAGCTTCTGAAATAATGGAATATTTAATTAAAAAGCTTCCTGCACTTGGTGGAGCTGTTATTCAAACAGAAGATGAAATTGCTGCTTGTACAATGGCAATTGGTGCTAACTATGCTGGTGTTCGTACCATTACTGCATCTGCTGGTCCAGGCCTTTCTTTAAAAATGGAAGCAATTGGTCTTTCAGGTATTACTGAAACTCCACTTGTTGTTGTTGATACGCAGCGTGGAGGTCCTTCTACTGGATTACCCACAAAGCAGGAACAATCAGATTTAATGGCGATGATCTATGGTACACATGGAGAAATCCCTAAAATCGTTATGGCACCAAGTACGGTAGAAGAAGCATTCTATGACACGGCAGAGGCGTTTAACCTTGCTGAAGAATATCAATGTCCTGTTATTATTCTGACAGACCTTCAACTATCCTTAGGAAAGCAGACAGTTGAGCCTTTAAGTATGGATAAAGTTGAAATTAGACGCGGCAAGCTCGTAACAGATGAAATTCCTGAAATTGAAAACAAAGGATATTTCAAACGATATGAAGTTACTACTGATGGAGTTTCTCCACGTGTTATTCCTGGTATGAAAAATGGCATCCACCATGTTACAGGGGTAGAACATGATGAAACTGGAAAGCCTTCAGAATCAGCTGTAAATAGAATTGCTCAAATGGACAAGCGATTCCGTAAAATTGAAAATATTCGTTTCAAAACACCTGTTTATAAAAATACGAAGCATGAAGATGCAGACGTTTTACTAGTTGGCTTTAACTCTACTAGAGGTGTAATTGAGGAAGCGATGGTACGTTTAGAAAATGAAGGAATAAAAGTGAATCATGCACAGATTCGTTTAATCCACCCATTCCCAACGGACGAAGTCCTTCCACTTGTTCGTTCAGCAAAAAAAGTTGTCGTTGTTGAAAACAATGCAACTGGACAATTGGCAAACATCATGAAAATGAATGTTGGTCATGCTGAAAAGATTATTAAACATTTAAAATATGACGGTAATCCGTTCTTACCACACGAAGTATATACAAAATGTAAGGAGTTGTTCTAAACATGGCCACTTTTAAAGATTTTAGAAATAATGTAAAACCGAACTGGTGCCCTGGCTGTGGCGACTTCTCTGTACAAGCGGCAATGCAACGTGCAGCAGCAAATGTAGGTCTAGAGCCTGAAAATTTAGCTGTTATTTCTGGTATCGGATGTTCTGGTCGTATCTCTGGATACATTAATTCATATGGTTTCCATGGAATTCATGGACGTTCATTACCAATCGCCCAAGGTGTAAAAATGGCAAACCGTGATTTAACAGTTATCGCTTCAGGCGGTGATGGAGACGGTTTTGCAATTGGTATGGGGCATACCATTCATGCTATTCGCAGAAATATTGACATTACTTACGTTGTAATGGATAACCAAATTTATGGATTGACAAAGGGACAAACGTCTCCGCGTTCAGCTGTAGGATTTAAAACGAAATCAACTCCAATGGGTTCGGTTGAACAAGCCATTTCACCGATGGAAATGGCGTTGACTGCAGGGGCAACATTTGTAGCCCAAAGCTTCTCAACAGATTTAAAAGATTTAACTGCTTTAATTGAAGCAGGTATTAAACATAAAGGATTCTCTCTAATAAACGTTTACAGCCCTTGTGTAACGTATAACAAAGTAAATACCTATGACTGGTTTAAAGAAAATCTTACAAAGTTAAGTGATATTGAAGGATATGATCCTTCAAACCGCGAAGATGCCATGCAAACGTTAATGAAACATAATGGCCTTGTTACTGGTCTGATTTATCAAAATACAGAGCGTAAGTCTTACCAAGAATTAATTTCTGGATTCTCTGAAACTCCTTTGGCAGAAGCTGAATTAGACCTTGATCAAGAATACTTTGATAAATTAGTTAATGAATTTATGTAATAGGTATCGCAAAAATCCCGTAGTCGTCTGCTACGGGATTTTCTATTGTTTTCAAACCTATTAACCTTTATACTATAATAATGTGCGGATGTGTGTCAGGCGGTTTCTTATACACTAGTACAAGGGAAAAATTACCTTTAAAAATATTCATAGTCAAATTTTCTAATTGTTCGAAAGGAGATTTTTTACGGATGAATGAAAAACAACGTTTAGAAGCTCAACAAATCGAAACTGCTAATTCTTCGGACAAAAAATCCGCCAAGGATTACAGCAAGTACTTTGAGCAAGTCATTACAGCACCTTCTTTAAAGGATGCTAAAAAACGCGGTAAAGAAGAAGTGAAGTATCATAACGATTTCTCTATTCCAGAAGAATTTCGCAACATGGGAGAAGGACGTAAATTCTATATTCGTACCTATGGATGTCAAATGAATGAACATGATACCGAGGTGATGGCAGGGATCTTTTTGGCATTAGGATATGAGCCAACAGATTCCACAGAGGATGCCAATGTTATTCTACTAAATACATGTGCAATCCGTGAGAATGCAGAAAATAAAGTGTTCGGTGAACTAGGACATTTAAAGCATTTGAAGTTGGAAAAGCCAGATTTATTATTAGGTGTTTGTGGTTGTATGTCACAGGAGGAATCTGTAGTTAATAAGATTCTTAAAACCTATAATCAGGTTGATATGATTTTTGGTACGCATAACATTCATCGCCTGCCAAATATTTTACATGAAGCATACATGTCGAAAGAAATGGTTGTTGAAGTGTGGTCTAAAGAAGGTGACGTCATTGAAAACCTTCCAAGAGTACGACGCGGCAATATTAAGGCATGGGTTAATATCATGTACGGTTGTGATAAGTTCTGTACCTATTGTATTGTTCCGTTTACACGTGGTAAAGAACGAAGCCGTCGCCCTGAAGAGATTATCCAAGAAGTGCGTCATTTAGCAGCACAAGGATACCAAGAGGTCACTCTATTAGGCCAAAACGTAAATGCATATGGAAAAGATCTAGAGGGATTGAACTATGGTCTTGGAAACCTATTTGAAGAATTACAGAAGATTGATATTCCTCGTATTCGTTTTATGACAAGTCATCCACGTGATTTTGATGATCACTTGATTGAGGTCCTTGCAAAAGGCGGAAACTTAATGGATCATATCCACCTACCTGTTCAATCCGGTTCTACTGATGTATTAAAAATTATGGCTCGTAAATACACGAGAGAACAGTATTTAGAGCTGGTACGCAAAATTAAAGCAGCTATTCCAAGCGTTGCATTCACCACTGATATTATCGTTGGTTACCCGAATGAAACGGATGAACAATTTGAAGAAACATTATCGTTATATCGAGAAGTGGGCTTTGAACTTGCATATACGTATATCTATTCACCTCGAGAAGGTACACCAGCGGCAAAAATGCAGGATAATGTTCCAATGGAGGTAAAGAAGGAACGTTTACAGCGTTTAAATGCGTTAGTTAACGAGCTTTCAGCTGTAGCAATGAAAAGGCATAAAGGTCAAATTGTAGACGTTCTTGTTGAAGGGGAAAGCAAGAACAATCCTGATGTCCTTGCAGGATACACATCTAGGAGCAAGCTTGTAAATTTTGTCGCACCTAAATCTGCTATTGGTAAGATTGTAAAGGTGAGAATTACTGACGCAAAAACATGGTCATTAAACGGAGAAATGGTGGAAGAAATAGAAACAGTAGAGGTGAAGTAAGTTGGCTAAATACACAAAAAACGACATCATCACTCGGGCTCAAGAATTAGCACATATGATAGCAGATACTGAGGAAGTTGATTTCTTCAAACGTGCGGAAGCACAAATTCACGTCAATCCAAAGGTCAGTACGTTAATTTCAGATATTAAGGGATTGCAAAAGCAAGCTGTTAATTTACAACATTACGGAAAACCAGAGGCATTGAAAAAAGTGGAAGCTAAAATTGCTTCTATCGAACAGGAACTGGATGACATTCCAGTTGTTCAAGAATTTAAACAGTCTCAAATTGAAGTAAATGAATTACTCCAGTTAATTGCGACTACAATCTCTAATAAGGTAACAGATGTGATTATTGAATCAACTGGCGGAGATGTTTTACGCGGAGAAACAGGAGCAAGTCTACAAAATGGCGGGTCATGTGGAAATCATGATCATGACCATGATCACAATCACGAACATTAAGTAACGGGAGTCGGGCTTTTAAAAAGCCCGACTTTTTTTGTCCTTTTTTAATAATCCTTCTCCACTTAAAGTACTTGCCTAATTGGAACCTACCTTAAACTCCCGCATAAAATGAATTATGACTAAACTTTTATCCAGTATTCACAGAAATATTTCTCACACTAGTCAAAAATCTAGCATAGGATGAAATGAAAATGAATGAGGAGGGTTCGCGCGAAATGGGAGAATACAGAGAGATAATTACGAAGGCCGTAGTAGCGAAAGGGCGTAAATTCACCCAGTCCAATCATACGATTAGCCCGGCACATAGTCCAACAAGCATTCTTGGATGTTGGATTATCAACCATAAATACAACGCGAAAAAAGTCGGCAAAACTGTAGAGATACACGGCTCGTATGACATCAACGTTTGGTATTCATTTAATGACAATACCAGAACAGAAGTTGTTACCGAAAAGGTCCAATACTGTGATGTCATTAAGTTAAAGTATCGTGACAATGATTGCTTGGATGACAATGAAATTTGTGCTCGCGTCCTGCAGCAGCCTAATTGTTGTGAAGCAGTTATCTCCCCTAATGGAAATCGGATCATTGTCCATGTTGAAAGGGAATTCCTAGTGGAAGTCATTGGTGAAACGAAAGTTTGTGTCGCCATTAATCCACACGGTTGCAAGGACAATGACGATGATTGGGGATTGGATGTTGACGACGAGGAATTCGAGGAGTTAAATCCAGATTTCTTACTCGGAGTCGAAGAGGAATAAACATACTAGGAAGTCTTTACTTCCTAGTTTTTTCTTTTTTTTAAGAATTGGCAAAACCAGGAGAATTATTACCCCTGGTTTTTTCCTTTCTGGTCTTAAAACCTCTTTTAAAGTAAAAAATATATAGATGAACTTTTTTGAAAAATAGAGAATATTTTATCTACTCTAATTGTATATCGAATGTATACTTAAATATAGAGTGACTTCATTCGTTTCGTTCAGAGGTGTGTGAACATGAAAATAGAGAAATATATAAGATTAATTGGTAACGAATTATTACCCAATATCAACCTAAAAACAGAAGGACCCTTTGATCCAATTATTGTGAAAAATATCTCAAATACTTGGAAGACAATTGGTAGTGGGAATTATGCAGGTGTCTTCCTACATCAATCCAATCCTAAGTGGGTTGTAAAGGTATATGGAAGAAAACCTGAGGAATTAAAAAGGGAAGTAGAAGTTTATAAGAAATTGGGCAATCACGAATCCTTTTCCTCACTCATTGACCATGGAGATAATTATTTGATTTTAAAGAGGATAGATGGAATTAACCTATTTGACGCAGCTGTTAAGGGGATACCTATACCAGAATCTGTGATTAAGGATGTGGATGAGGGGATCGCTTATGCTCGGTCAGTGGGGCTTAACCCGTTTGATGTCCATGGGAAAAATGTGGTGATGAGCAATGGAAGAGGGTATATCGTCGATGTTTCAGATTTTTATAAGCAAGGTAACTGCCGTAAGTGGGATGATCTGAAAACAGCCTATTACAAAATTTACCTGCCATTTCTATATAAGTATCACCCAAGGATTCCTTACTTTATCGTTAACGGTGTTAGAAAGGGATATCGTCTATTTCGAAAAATAAAAAAAGGAAATATATAAATATCATATATTTCCTTTTAATATTTATTGATTAACAGTTTGAAATTGAGTCATGAATTCGCTGAATGCCTTACACGTTTCGTATGGAACAGCATTATAGGTAGATGCTCGGCAGCCTCCAACAGAACGATGACCGTTTACACCGACAAACCCTTCCTTTTTTGCTTCTGCTAATAATTTTTTCTCCAATTCTTCATCATTTACCCGGAAAGTGATGTTCATCAGAGAACGGCTGTCAACTTCAGCATGGCCAACATAAAATCCATTGCTTTGGTCGATGGCGTCATAAATAACTTGAGCTTTTTGTTCATTCCGTTTGGTTAGTGCATTTATCCCGCCTAAGTCTTTTATCCAGCTTAACACTTCACCAAGCATATAGATTCCAAATGTCGGAGGTGTGTTATATAAAGAGTTGTTTTTGGAATGGGTACTATATTTTAACATTGTTGGAATGTTAGGGTTGGCTTTTTCAATTAAATCTTTACGAATAATTGCCACCGTAACACCGGAAGGGCCAAGATTTTTTTGGGCTCCAGCGTAAATTAATGAAAATTTGCTGACATCAAATGGCTTGGATAAGATATCACTAGACATATCTGCAATTAAAGGTATATCTCCAGTATTTGGAAAGTCCTTCCACTGAGTGCCGTAAATGGTGTTATTAGATGTTAAATGAATATAGGCATCTGTAGAATTATAGAATAATTCATCAAATTGTGGGATCCGACGATATTGACCCTCTTTCGTACTCGCAACATGATAAGGAGCCCCGAATAATTTTGCCTCGGAAAAAGCTTTTTCTGACCAAGAACCTGTCATAATATAACCCGCTTTTTCTCCAGGCTTTAAAAAGTTCATGGGGACCATTGAAAATTGTAGACTTCCGCCACCTTGCAAAAAGAGGACTTCATAATTGTCTGGGATCAATAATAATTCTTTTAGAAGAGCAATCGCATGATTATGTACCTCTTCATAGGCTGCACTCCGGTGACTAAGCTCCATGACAGACATACCTGTGCCTCGAAAATCAACAAGTTCCTCTTTGGCCTTTTCAAGAACATCAAGCGGAAGGGCGGATGGACCAGCATTAAAATTATAGGCACGCTGTATTAGTGAATTCATTTTCTCACTCCTTTTTTATTTATTAGAATATAACATATTTTCAAATATTTTAAATGAAATTACTTTAAATTCTTTAAATGTTTTTGAACAATAATAATGTAGGCGGTTACATAATTTCGTAGAAGTGAAATTTTAGGCGGTACGCAATAGTAGGGAGCTATTGTAAGGAAAAATAAGATGAAAATTAGAAAAAAATTAACTAAAAAACGTTGAAATTTTCGCGAGTTTTTTAGTTTTATAAGGATAATCTGTAAGTAATTGTCCAGAATATATTAAATATTATGAAAATATTGACAAGTATATTTCACGTCTGTAAAATTACAGTTAGCAATGGATTACGCATTTTTTACGATTTGAACCGGTAAAAACGTAAAAAATAGAAGATTAAAATTTTAGGTTTAGTAACCTTAAATTTTAGGAGGTTGTTATTGATGGCCACAATAGCAGCGGAGGTATTATTCTTTTTAAAATGAAAACGGTTTCAATGGGCTTCTTTTTACAAAGGAAGTTTCATGTAAAGATGGATAAACCAAAACCAGGGGAGGATAAAAAATGGCAAAAAATATCAGTAAAAACATGCTTAAATTTTTGGTCGTCATTTTAGCATTCCAAGATGTTGCTGCTGGTGTAGCAGGATCGATAATGGCTGACATTATTAAGGCATTTCCAGACTACGATCCGACAATTGTCATGTTGGTGGCGACTTTTCCAGGTCTAATACAAATCATCCCTGCACTCTTTTATGGAAAGCTTACAAAGGTATTTAAGAAGAAAACGCTCCTGTTCGTAGGCTTGACCTTATTCATTATAGGTGGAACGCTTCCTACTTTTATTGACAGTCTTCCACTTATTATTGCGTTGAGAGGCCTTTTAGGTCTTGGAGTTGGAATTACAATGCCATTATCGGTGGATGTCATCACAGATTTCTTTGATGGTAGAGAAAGAGACTTCTTGATTGGTTTTGGGACTTCTACTGTAGCATGTATTGGGGCGATTTTCTTCCAATTAGGTGGTGGGATTTTAGCAGATTCCTTTGGCTGGCAGTATGGCTTCTTAACCTACCTTTTCCCAATTTGGATTTTAGTGATAACACTCCTATATTTACCTGAACCTGAAAAAAAGCAGGTACCAGAAGCTGCCCATGCTAACGTAAAGGTAAAATTCCCAAAAGCAATTTATTGGGTATGCTTAGGGCAAGTATTTTATTCTGGGTTGATTTTTGGTTATGTAACAAATATTTCTGTTGTCATTCAGGGCGATCAGTTAGGTAATGCTACAGAAGCTGGAATGGCTATCTCAGTGTTTACCTTTGGTACTCTGATTGCAGGATTCTTATTTGGAAAAATCAAACATGCACTTCCGACCTATTATCTACCTGTGGGTGTTTTAGTAACAGGAATAGGGATGGCTATCTGTTATTTCTCACCAACGTTAACGATGATTTTTGTTGGTAGTATTATCGGTGGGTTTGCGATGGGAATTGGACTTCCAGGGGTATTTACGAAGGTTTCTGAACTAACTCCTGCAGGCGCTCCGCCAGCATTTGGTTTAGTAGTGGTTGGTCAAGGATTAGGCGGCATCTTAGGTCCATTTGGATTTCAAATTGTCCAAAATACTTTTAACCAAGATATCGGCAGGTTCCCATTGGCTGTCAGTGCAAGTGGCTTAGTAGTCCTAGCTGTAATTTGGGCAATCGCTGTAAAGAAACCAACAAAAGGTATCGAGGCAACTTTAAATCATTAAATAATAAGGGGGTGTTACAGAAGAATTCTTGTAACATCCTTTTCTTTTTGTAGTAGGTTTTTTAGGAGATGAAATCTGAAATCAAAAAATATTTTGAATTCATTGACAAATGGGAATGCTGTAAGTAAAATTATAGTTAGTTAATGAAAGCGCTTTTTTAATGGTATTTACACTATTGTTAAAGTGATAATATGAAACTGAAATTTTAGTAAGGGAAAAAGCATGCTTTTTAATTTTATTTTATAAAGTGAGGTTTTTAGGAATGACAGGAGTTGTAACTCGGAAGATACAAACTGGAAACTATCAAACATTTATTAATCAAGGTGGTGATCCTGCCTCTGAAACCATTATATTTCTACATGGAAGCGGACCAGGGGTAAGTGCGCAGTCAAATTGGCGGGAGATTCTTCCTCATTTTCAGGGAAAGTTTCACGTAGTGGCTCCAGATATTTTCGGATTTGGAAATACAGATCATCCAGAAAATTACCCGAAAAACGGGGCGGAATGGATGAACATAAGGGTAAAACAAGTAATTGAGCTTATGGATGCGTTAGAGATTGGGAAAGCACATTTAGTTGGAAACTCCCTTGGCGGTGTTATAGCACTTCACCTCATGATGTATGCTCCAGAAAGATTCAACCGAGTGGTATTGATGGGAGCCGGAGGTGGTTTAACTGAACCAACCCCAGAACTTGCTAAATTAGCAAACTTCCATAAAGATCCAGATCCAGTGGCATTTAAAAATTTACTAAGCTGGTTCCTATACGATAAAAGTATTCTTGAGGATAAACTCGAGAAAATCGTTGCTGAACGTTTAGAGCTATTCTTAAGACCGGATGTTCGCAAATCTTATGAGGAAAACTTCGCAAAATCACAATTGTCAGATATGCTTGTGCCTCCTTCTGCCCTTAAGCAAATGGATCAAGAAATTTTACTTATTCATGGACATCAAGATCGATTTGTACCGCTGCAAAGCAGCCTTTATGTAATGGATTATTTGCCAAATGCACAGCTTCATATTTTCAAACGGTGTGGACATTGGGCACAAGTGGAGCAAAAGGAAAGATTTATTAAACTAACATCAGACTTTTTCAACGGTGAATTATAAGATTATCCATCTTGTTCCTATACCGTTGATTCCCTTATGTTTGTTCGAGGGAAAGATAACAATAAGAGAATCGAGGGTGTATGAAATTGAAAATAGATTTAGCCTATCGTTATATTAAAACACATATTATCGATGGTACTTGGGAACCAGAAACAGCTATCAATGTCAATGAAGTCACAGCGCATTTGAACATTAGCAGAACCCCGGTACACAAGGCATTAGCTAAGCTTGAACAAGAAGGTTTTCTTGAAATTATTCCTCAAGTTGGGGTATTTGTTAAAAGGCCGGAGCAAGCTGACGTGATAGAACGTTTATTGGTTTGTGCCAATCTAGATGCCTTAATGACGGAGCATGCAGTAGAAAAACTCAACGAAGAAGAACTTACATATATGAAAGAAATCCTAACGACGATGGATAATCCTGATATATCTGTGGATGAATATTCCTCACTTAATATTGAGTTTCATCGGACTATTTATGAAGCAGCTAAATTAACCTATGCATTAAGTCTTGCCAAACAGCTCTGGGATTACTTGAATTATGTTGGCAAACCATCTGTACTGTTTTCAAAGGATAGACGAAAACAATCGCAAGCAGAGCATTGGATGATTTACTATACATTAAAAGAAAAAGACTCTAAATTGGCAAAAAATCTAATGGAAAGACATTTACTTCGTGTTGCCGAAGCAGTAAGAGTGTCCCAAGCAGTAGATTCCAATCACCCTATGTATAACTAAAATGGTGTAAGACCAAAGTTTAGCCACTATGATGGCAGGAGGTAATGATATGGAACAAAGTGTATTGGAAACAAAAAATGTATTGGTGGAAAGAGCTAGGGCGCTAATTCCTAAACTTAGAGAGTATAGTGAAGACATAGATAAGAATAGTAGAATTCCAGATGAAATTGTTGAGGATTTAAAAAATCAAGGTCTTTTGAAAGTATTAAGACCTCTTATGTTTGGAGGCTACCAAACAAATATGAGAGCATTTACGGAAGTGGTTACCGAAATATCACGAGGGAATGGGTCGGCAGGCTGGTTTGTATGTCTTAGTAATATTCGTGATTATATGATTTCTTACACATTTGGCGAAAAAGCTCTAAATGAAATTTACAATACTGATAAAGATGTTGTTTTGGCTGGGAATTTCAAGCCAATTAAATGTGATATCAAAAAGGTTGACGGCGGCTATTATATTGAGGAAGCCCAATGGCCGTTTGTTTCCGGGAGCCCACACGCAGACTGGTGTTACTTTGGTTTTCCATTAGTAAATGAAGATGGCGGAATGGAAATGGCGATTATGGTCATTCCACAGGAGGAGCTTGAAGTATTAGACGACTGGAATGTAATGGGGTTAAAGGGATCTGGCAGTAACAGCTGTAGAGTTCGGAATGTTTTTGTTCCGGAACACCGGGTGTCATTGGACCGGTTAGCAAGTAAGGGTCATTACTTAATCGATCCACTCAAAGATGTTGCCTTATATCGCTCTTCTTTTGTTCCTTCTTTAACGCTATCGATCGTAGGTCCTGCATTAGGTTTGGCACAGGCAGCAATGGATCTCTATATGGAAAGGCTGCCGAAAGCGGGAATTGGCAACACCTTCTATCAAAAACAAGGTGAAGCTCCGATCACCCATCACCAGGTAGCTCAAGCACAACTTAAAATTGATTCCGCTGAACTGCATTTATATCGTGCTGTTGACAAAATTGACGGATACGCTGCACGCGGTGAGGTAATGGATACAGCTGAAATTGTAAAAGTAAAAGCAGACTTTGGTTATGTGAATCAACTATGTAAAGAAGCGATTGACCTATTAGTAGCTGGGGTAGGTTCAGTCTTTGCCTACAATAAAAATCCTATTCAATTAGTCTATCGTGACTTTTTCGCGATGCATTTACATGGTTTCATCACTCCATCAAGTTTAATTGAGACCTATGGAAGAGTATTGTGTGGCCAGGAACCAAATACTTATTTTGTTTGATTTGGAATGAAAGGGCTTTCCGTTATTTTAAAATTACGAAAAATGAGTAGGAGGAATAAATATGAATTTACCAGAGCTTGCAAAGTTAGGACATGTGGCATTAGTTTCTGCTGATCTAGAAAAATCACTGTGGTTTTTTAAGGAATTAATCGGGTTAGAAGAAACTGAAGTAGTTGATGGCACACATTATTTACGTGCTTGGGGAGACTTTGAGCATCATACACTTTCAATTACCGCTGGTGAAAAGTCTTATGTAGATCATATTGCCTGGCGAACAAAGCGCCCGGAGGATGTAGAACAATTTGCCCGTTTACTAGAAGAAGCAGGTACAGAAGTGAGGTGGGTGGAAGCAGGTGTGGAAGCTGGCCAAGGTAGAGCGATTCGCTTCAAATTACCAAGTGAGCATCGCTTTGAAATTTACTATGACATGGAAAAAACATTAGCTGAACCATCAAAGCGATCTGTGTTAAAGAATCAAACCTATAAGTCTTGGGCTCGAGGAGTTTCGCCAAGGAGAATTGACCATGTAAACATTCTTTCATCTTTAAAGGCAAATGAAATTTCTGATTTCCTAATGGAAAAACTTGGTTTCAAAATGAGAGAATGTGTGAAAGCACCTGATGACTCTTTAATTGGTGCCTGGTTAAGCGTTACACCATTGGTTCATGATATCGCAGTAAGTCATGATCCATTCTCACCATCAACTCATCAAATTCACCATTTGTCTTATTGGCTAGATAATGCCCAAGATCTGCTTCGTGCCGCAGACATTTTAACGGAACATGGGTTTAAGTTTAAAGGTCCTGGTAAACATGGTATCTCTCAAGCAATGTATTTATACGTTGTCGATCCAGGAAGTGGAGTGCGCCTGGAAATATTCACTAATGGTTATTTAATCTTTGAACCTGATTGGGAACCAATTGTATGGACCCTGGATGAAATGGATGTTGGCTTTACATTCTGGGGTGATCAAACAGATACTATCCCAGAGAATAATCCAACAATTGAAGCATAACAACCATTTATAAGCAATTGGAGGCTCCTTGTATCTCACATGTAAGGAGCCTTCTTTATAGAAGAAAGCTTATACAAAGGGTGAGGTAATGGAATGGAAAAAAATCTAGCCAAGCCAATCGAACAAGGTTTCCAAGAAGAGGGGAATAAAAAAATATTAACCACTTCTTCAGCTTTTGGTATTTTACGAAAAGGATTAATTGAAAATTTAGGTTTTAAAAGGGCAAAGGGGTTCCTGCTTCGGTATGGCTGGAATCTAGGTGTTAGTGACGCTGTAGAAGCGATGCAAACAAATACCAATATTGATTTTCTGATCAAACAAGCATCGATTCTCCATTTAAGTACTGGGCATATTGGAGATATTCAATCTGAAAGATTTATCGAGATGAAGGATGCAGACCAGATAAAGTCCATCCATGGAAAGGGCAAATGGATTGACTCCTTTGAAGCGAATGAACATAAAAAGCATCATGGGATTTCCAGTACTCCGACTTGCCATACATTAACAGGCTATGCGAGTGGATATATGTCAACGATTTGTAAGAAAAACATTATAGTAAAAGAAATTACTTGTATCGCGAAAGGCGATGCTGAATGTAGTTTTGAAATGAGGCTACAAGAAGCCTGGGGGCCTGAAATTCAAGAAGAGCTTAAATATTATCATGAAACGAATATTATTGAAGAATTAGAATATACGTATGAGCAATTACTCGAGCAGCGGAATTATATCGAAACCGTTTCGAAATTCCATAAAAAACTAACGGAAAGTGTATCGAACGGAAGTAATTTACAGGAAATCACTGATACATCTTATAAATTATTACGTATTCCCATATCAATCGAGGATTTAAGTTTTCAAAAGATTGTTTACGCAGGGTTGGAAGAGGAGGAATACCTTAACCTTAACCAAGATTTGAAAGAAAATTTATTACGAAAGAATCGTAACAGCACACATAATCAGCCACATTTTAATGAAACAACCAGATTAAAAACGGTTAATCAAGAACGCCTAATCACTCCTATCATCGTTCAAAGAAAGGTTATCGGATATTGCACATTCCATTATAAAAAAGATACTGCCAAAAGCGCTGAAAGTGAAATTATGTTTATTGAACGGGTAGCAAATGCAGCTTCTTTATACCTATTAAATGAAAAGACGAGTTTTGAAGCACTGGAAAAGATGAAAGGCTATTTTTTAGAACAAATTTTAAAGGGTCAATATTCTTCTAAAGATGAAATTATCAATCGTGGACGCTATATGGGTTTTAATTTTGCAGCACCATTCTATCTAGCTGCATTGGATTTTAAAGAAAAGAGTACGGTACAAGAAAATAGCAAAGACAGCATCGAGCAAATCATGGAGACGATCGTAAAATTTTTGGATATCCAGGGAATTAAAGCATTAATTGGTCAATATGATAGTCGGATTGTCATGCTATTTTCGGCAACCACAAATCTAGTAACCAATTTGGAGAAGATCATTAGACACTTGGAAAATAGGAATGCCCATTATCTATATAAAATTGGCGTAAGTGACGAAACGCTAGACATTGAAAATATTCTGGAATCATTAGACGAGTCATTAATTGCCTTAAGATTATCCACTGATAAAAAAGTAATAGATTTTAAAGAACTAGGGATTGTTGGTGTATTAATCAGTTCTAAAAATATCAGCGGTATTAAAAAAATTGCCAAACAAGAACTAGGGTCTTTATATCAATTAGGCGACGCGAAGAAAACCGAATTGATTAAAACATTATATGTTTTTTTAGCCAATGGCGGCAAGCTCCAACAGACCATGGATGAACTATGCTTATCCATGAGCGGTCTCATGTATCGAATCAATAAATTAGAAGCATTAATGAAAAAGGACTTGCGGGATCCAGCTCAAAGCTATCAGTTATTGCTCATTTTAGATTCATTATTGGCCTTAGGAGAGCTTGAGATATAGGAGAAATAGAGACAAATATCTAGCAAACATAAAAACCAATAAAAACTAGTTAAAAAATATTAAAAATTCACATAGATTTAGCCTAGAAAGTAAAGACGGAATTTTCTAAAATTTACACATACCCATCCTACTTCAAGGTATAAATTTTACGATAGAAATGTAAGTGTTTTCAAAAGTACCAAGCCACCACTTTACTTAAAAGGAGGATATTTTCTAAAAATGAAAACTGTAATAGAACAATCCATAAAAACTACGAACTTCGAAACCTATCTCAATCGTGCCGGTGAAGAAAATTCTGAAGTAATTTTATTTTTACATGGGTCCGGACCAGGTGTTACTGCTTTTGCTAATTGGCGTTATGCCTTAGCTGCATGTAGCGAGACTTATGAGTGCCTTGCACCCGATCTTCTTGGGTTTGGAAAAAGCGGCCACCCAGAAACACTGCCAAAGAACCGCCAGGGATGGATGGACTTATGGGTTAATCAATTGATTGAACTTCTTGATGAACTAGACATCCAAAAGGCGCATCTGGTTGGAAATTCATTAGGATGTTCCATTGCTCTTGAATTATTATTAGAACACCCAGAACGTTTTGATAAAGTGGTGCTAATGGGACCAGGGGGAACACCAAATACAAAACTTAGTCCAGAGCTTGCCCGTGCAAAAGGCTTTTACGATAATCCGTCTCCAAAAAAATTACGTCAAATTATGAGTTGGTTTGTATACGATGCGGAAGCGATGGCGCCAATCATCGACTCGATCACCGATTATCGTTATGAAACAGCGATGAGACCAGAAGTACAACTCTCCAATGATTCTATTTTTGCAACGGCTGCTGTACCCGTACCAGTAACAGCACTTAGAAGAATTGAGCATCCGATTTTGCTTGTTCATGGTCGTGATGATATGGTTTGCTCGGTTGACTCCAGCTATTACTTACTTTCACATCTGCCAAATGCCCAGCTCCACGTATATGGTAAGTGTGGACATTGGACCCAAATCGAAAAACAAGAAAGCTTTAATCATTTAATTCAGAACTACTTTGCAAATAAAATTTGAAAATAATCGTAATTTTAAGGAGGAATGAAAAATGTCTTTACCAGAAATCGCGAAGCTAGGACATGTTGCCCTCGTTACCCCCGATTTAGAAAAATCACTTTGGTTTTTCCGTGATGTAATCGGTTTAGAAGTTACAGAAGAAGTAAATGGTACCTATTATCTACGTGCCTGGGGTGATTTTGAACATCACTCGCTTTCATTAACCGCAGGTGATAGAGGGTATGTCGACCATATTGGCTGGAGAACGAAACGACCAGAAGATGTAGAGGGATTTGCTCAATTACTTGAAAAAGTAGGAACAGAAGTAAAATGGATTGAAGCGGGTGTAGAAGCAGGGCAAGGTCGTGCCATTCGCTTTAAATTGCCGAGTCAGCATTCATTTGAAATCTATTATGATGTAGAAAAACCACAAGCAGATGAAAAGAGACGCTCATTATTAAAAAATCAAACCTACAAGTCATGGGGACGTGGCTGCTCACCAAGGCGATTTGATCATGTGAACATTGCTACTTCGATGGATGTTCAGGAAATACTTGATTTCTTGGGAGCACAATTAGGCTTTAAGCTCCGTGAATATGTAAGATACAACAAGGAAACCACATTAGCGGGCTGGATGAGCGTAACTCCTCTCGTTCACGATATTGCTGTTATTACAAGACCACAGGCAGCAACACCAAACCAGCTGCACCATATTTCTTACTGGTTGGATAATGCCCAAGATATTTTAAGGGCAGCTGATATTTTAAGTGAAGAGGGTATTAAATTTATTGGACCAGGAAAGCACGGCGTTTCACAAGCATTCTACTTATATGTCATTGACCCAGGCAGCGGCTGCCGTGTTGAATTGTTCAGTGGCTCTTATTTAATCTTTGAACCAGATTGGGAGCCAGTTGAATGGACGGAGGAGGACCACTCAGTAGCAAACACGTATTGGGGCGACTCGGTAATGGATAAGGAAATGAACAAAGCAACGATTGAGGCTTGACCATACAGCTGACTCAAAATAATTTGAGTTGGCTTTTTTAAAAGTATTTTCTGAAAGAGAGGAACTATTTTGAAATATGATACAGATGTTGTCATAGTGGGGGCAGGGAATGCCGCGATGTGCGCAGCGATTTCAGCACGAGAAAATGGGGCTAGAGTAATGGTCCTAGAAAAAGCACCAGAAACAGAAAAAGGGGGAAACAGTACCTACACCCATGGTTCCATTCGATTTGCCTATAACGGTGTTGAAGATTTAAAGGTGATTATGCCCGATTTATCACCAGAAGATATAGATACGTCTGACTTTGGAGCGTATACCGAAGAAGAATTCTATAATGACATGTGCCGGATTACCAATTACCGGACCGATCCAGAGTTGGCTTCCATTCTAACAAGTGAAAGTTTTGATACCATCAAATGGCTTCAAACCCATAAGGTCAGGTGGGTTCCGATTTATGGCCGCCAAGCCTATAAGGTGGATGGAAAGTTCAAATTTTGGGGTGGCATGATCGTTGAATCGGTTGGCGGCGGGCCTGGTTTGGTAGGGGCACTGCACGATGAAGCAGCAAATCTAGGCGTTCAAGTCTTATTTAATGCGATGGCGACAGAACTCATCCATGATGATCTTGGTGTTCACGGAGTTATTTTTAAGCATAATGGTAAAACGACCGAAGTCCATGCGAAGGCCGTGATCCTTGCATCTGGAGGCTTTCATGCAAATCCCGAAATGCGGACTCGCTATCTGGGACCGAAATGGGATTTAGCCCATGCAAGAGGAAGTCGCTTTAATACTGGAGAGGGTATACAAATGGCTATAAATATTGGAGCAATGGCCAGTGGAAACTGGTCTGGCTGCCACTCCGTTGGTGGGGATCGATATTTACCTGATTTTACGGAAGGCTTCCAGAAGTTAAGTTATCCATTTGGGATACTCGTAAATGCAGAAGGAAAGCGGTTTGTTGATGAAGGTGCTGACTATCGCAACTACACCTATGCCAAATACGGCAGAAAGATTTTGGATCAGACAGGTCAATTTGCTTGGCAAATTTTCGATCAAAAAGTAGCTCATTTGTTACGCGAAGAATATAAATCAAGGAATGTTACCAAGGTTAAAGCTAATACATTGGAAGAATTAGCTGAGAAACTAGAAGGTGTAGATCCAGAAAGCTTTTTACAAACGATAAAAGAGTATAACAGTGCAGTTAAAAAGGACATTCCGTTTAACCCAACCGTTAAAGATGGGCGTTCTACCGAGGGGATAGAAGTACGGAAATCAAATTGGGCGAATACTTTGGATGAAGGTCCATATGAAGCTTATGCAGTTACCTGTGGAATTACTTTTACATTTGGAGGACTAAAGATTAACAGTAATACCGAAGTTCAAAATATCTTGTCACAATCCATTCCAGGCTTGTATGCGGCTGGGGAATTAGTTGGCGGGTTATTTTACTTTAACTATCCTGGAGGGGCAGGTTTAACGGCGGGATCTGTTTTTGGAAAAATTGCTGGAGAAAATGCAGCGCGGTTTGTTCAACAAAGGGATTTAATCCATTCATGATTTTTTCATCCTAGAGGACTACTTCGTATGATCATGTCCTTTAGGATTTTTATATTTTCCCTTACTATTTTCTAGTTCTAAAACTAGTTAAATAGATTTATAAGAAAAAAACTAATAAAAGTTAACTGAAAATGTCTGAAAATTGAATGATTTTTACCCTTACAATTAATAGTTGAATTTTCTAAAATTTAACTAAGAACTAAAAAGAAACCCGTTCATTAATAAATTGAAAAGGAGACTATATACATGACCAAAATTGCGGAAAGAGACACTTTTCTAGTAGAAAAAGCTAAATTGCTGGTCCCAAATTTACGAGCCAGAGCGAAAGAAACAGATGAAATAAGAAGAATTCCAGAAGCCACAATGGATGAATTAAAAGAAGCAGGATTATTTAAGTTACTTCGCCCGCAAATTTATGGCGGCTATCAAACAAGTATGAGAACGTATTCCGATGTTATTATTGAAATTTCACGTGGTTGTGCGTCAACAGGCTGGATCTTATCGTTATGTGCGATTCGCGAACTTATGGTAGCAGAATCTTTTACTGAAAAAACTCATTTGGAAATCTTTGGTGAAAATGAAGATAATGTTCTTTTCGCAGGGGTTTATGAACCAAGGAAATGTATTGCCCGCAAAGTAGACGGCGGATATTTAATTGAAGAGGGATTCTGGATGTTTTGCTCGGGTTCACTTCATGCCACATGGGGCTACTTTGGAATGGCCATCACCGATGATGAAGGGAAGCTTGTTGACCAAGCATTAATGACACTGCCGTTCGATGAGTTAGAAATTATGGATGACTGGCATACGATGGGTTTAAGAGGAACTGGTAGCAACAGTGTCAAAATGAAAAACGTATTTATCCCAGATCACCGAGTTGTATCGTTTGCAGAAGTATTGAATGGACAGTTTAAATCCGATCATTTCCGTGATATCCCATTATATAATACCGCCCTATTTCCGGCATTGGCATTGTCTTTAGGATTACCAGGGGTTGGGCTCGTAAAAGCAGCATTGGAATTCTTCCAAGAAGTACTCCCTAATCGGAAAGCTGCCCATATTGGTGTTGAATATTTAAAAGATTCATCTACTCTGCATTCCTTACTTGCAGATGCTGCGTTGAAAATTGATACCGCTTCCATGCACTATTATCAGGTTGCAGATGAACTTGATAAGTGGGCGGCGAGTGGAAAATTCATGGAACCTCATGCACGGGTAAAGGCGTTAGCCGATATCGGCTATGCCAATCAGGTGAGTAAAGAAGCACTCGATATTCTAATGTTAGCCAGCGGATCTGGATTTGTCTATGAAGGCCATCCACTCCAACGAATCTTCCGTGATTTTTGGACTTTATATTCACACAGAACGCTTTCACCAATGATCACAAAAGAGAATTATGGTCGAGTACTAGCTGGTTTGGAATCAAATGCACTAAGATACTAATCTATTTGCGTGATGCAAAATAATCGATCAAAAGGAAAAGGAGACTGTATGGAAACAATTTATTTGAATTGGGAAAATTTGGCGCAATGGCAGGAGAAGGCAAAACCATGTGTAATGGCCCTTGGATTTTTTGACGGTCTCCATAATGGACATCAAGAAGTGGTAAAAACAGCCATAAAGATTGCAAAGGCGAAAAATATTCCAGTGGCTGTTATGAGTTTCTTTCCTCATCCGAAATCCGTTTTATCAGATGGGAAAATCCAAGTCGACTATCTAATGCCCCTTTCCGAAAAAGAGAAAAGGCTCCAGGAACTTGGTGTAGATATAGTTTACATTGTTGAATTTACGAAAGAATTTGCTGCATTATCGCCTGAACAATATGTTGCCAAATACCTACTCAATCTTGGTGTTATCCATGCAGTAGCTGGTTTTGATTTTTCATATGGGTTTAAAGGAGCAGGGAATCTAGAACGTCTAAAAAGTGATTCTAGTGGAATCATCGAGGTAACAAAAGTGGATAAAGTTGTATGCCGAGGCGAAAAAATCAGTTCCACATGTATCCGTGAAAGAATTTCGAATGGACGTGTTGATGAGCTGCCAGATTTTCTAGGAAGATACTACGAGAATGAATGTAATTGGGACGGTGAGTCTATTAACATTCTACCTTACTACACACTACCATCTGCTGGACAGTATGCCGTTACCATAAATAAAGGTAGTGTATCAATTCGTGCGGAAGTGTTAGTAACCGTTGATGAAAAATGTAAATCTCTTAAGTCACTGTCAGAGATTCCCCAATATATTAAGGGGGAAATATCAATTCAATGGCATTACAGGATCCAAAAGGATCAACTAATAGTATGTTAGGAGCTTAAAACTATGAGTAAAACGAGAGATTTTCAAAACCTGATAAACGAGCCAGGCTCCTTTATCTTACCAGGTGCTTATGATGCGATGTCTGCTAGATTAATAGAGGAAATTGGATTTAAGGCTATTTATGCAACGGGAGCAGGTATATCGAATGCCCAATTAGGTTGGGCAGATGTCGGACTGACCTCGTTGAAGGAAGTAGTTGATATTGTTGCTAGAATGACAGAGGTTACCACAAAACCGATCGTAGTTGATGGTGATACAGGATTCGGAAATGCCATTAATGTTTTGCGTACGGTTAGAGAGTTTGAACGAGCAGGTGTCGCAGCCATTCAAATGGAGGATCAAGTCTCACCAAAGAAATGCGGGCATTTCAGTGGAAAAGAAGTCATTTCAAAAGAAGAAATGGTCGGGAAAATCAAAGCGGCATTAGATGCAAGACATGATGAAAATTTGGCAATCATGGCTCGTACGGATGCTCTAGCTGTTAATGGAATTGAGGACGCATTAGATAGAGCCCATGCCTATTCAGAAGCTGGTGCTGACATTATTTTTGTTGAAGCACCGACCACTATTGATCAATTGCAGCAAATAACACACTCACTAAAAGGAATTCCACAAGTGATTAATCTGGTAGAAGGCGGCAGGACCCCGCTTATTTCCTTAAAAGAAGCAGAAGACCTAGGATTTAAAATCATGCTTTGTGCGAATACAGTACTACGTTCGGCAATTAAAGGGATAACGGATTCTTTACGAATTTTAAAAGAAGAGGGTTCACAAGAAAATCTATTAAATTTGATCTGTACCTGGGAAGAAAGGCAGTCACTTTTTAAACTTAATCAAATAAAAGAGTGGGAAAAGAAGTATTTATATAGCGAATAAATACAAGGAGGACAAGAAAGTGGAGAAAGAATTAGACTATGACATCGTCGTAATCGGATGTGGAGTTACCGGAACTGCTGCAGCTTTATCAGCTGCAGAAAGCGCGAAAAAGACAGGGAAAAACTTAAAAATTGCCATATTAGAACGTGCGGATTTTGATCATAGGGGTGGAAATTCTAGGTGGACTGCCTCTTATATGCGCATGAAAAATCTCGATGAAATTGCCGACAATTTTGTCGAAGACATGTTAGCCTTTTCGGATAATTATTCGGACCGGGAGTACATAGAAACTCTCGCACAAAATGCGGGCAGCACACTTCGGTGGGTAGAAGAAAAAGGAGTTGAGTTCGACTACCTTCCGACCATGTTTCTTACTGCTTCGAAGCCTCGTTTGCTTCCAGTTGGCGGAGGACGAGCCATTATAGATACGCTTTCTCGCCGGGCTGGCGGACTAGGTGTCGAGATCATTTACGAAGCAACTGCATGGAAATTACTGCTTGATGATGAGGGTTCAGTGAATGGACTCATGATCCGGGTAAAGGGTGGGAATTCCCTTGAGCTTAAAGTGGGAGCAGTGGTACTTGCAGCTGGTGGATTCCAGGGAAATCAAGAAATGATGGCCCAGTATATTGGTCGAAATGCTCATAAGATTCCTACAGTGGCTGAGGGCGGTTTATTTAACAAAGGTGAAGCAATTCGGATGGCGATGGCCATTGGGGCGAAGGGTGCTGGACAATTTGATGCCTTCCATGCAGAACCTGTTGATCCAAGAAGTAAGCGGGAAGAAGCAGCCGTAATGACCTATCCATACGCGATATTAATTGATAAGAATGGCAAGCGTTTTGTCGATGAAGGAATAACCACGATTGATGAGCAGTATGAAGAGGTGGCACGTAAAATTTTCTACGATTTGCATGGACATATCGCTTATATGATTAGTGATCAAAAGATGTATGATATTCCCAATTATGAGCGGGCATTAGAAACGGATAAACCAGCTATTGTCGCAGATACACTTGAAGAACTTGCCGAGAAGATTGGTGTGCCTGCAGATCAGTTGACTGCAACGGTAGAAGCGTTTAATGCTGCAGTCCAGCCAGGGGAATTCCACTGGGATAAGAAAGATGGAAAACAGGCTGTTGGGATTACACCAGCTAAATCAAACTGGGCGATTACGATTGATAAAGCGCCGTTTATTGCTTACCCAATTGTTTGCTCCAATGTTTTTACCAATGGTGGCTTAGCATCCGACACCCATGGCCGGGTCTTATCACAGGATGATGATGTCATTCCTGGTTTGTATGTAGCAGGTGAAACAGCCGGCCTTTACTATGGGAAATATCCTGGCGGTACATCCGTACTTCGTGGGCTTGTGTTTGGGCGCCGTGCAGGAGAGCATGCAGCTTCTTATGTAAGCAGTGATAAGAAACTTGAGGTTTAATCTAAGAATTTAAAGGGGTGACCAAACTTGAATTTAGAACAAAAAGTCGCATTTGTAACTGGCGGCGGCAGAGGGATTGGCCGGGAAACCTGCCTGCTTTTAGCAAAGCAGGGGGCAAAAGTAGCTGTTTTTTCTCGAAGTTTATCAGAAACTACGGAAGTGGCTGCTTATATTACGGAAGAGCTAGGAGGCGAAGCCATCGCTGTAGCTGGTGATGTACGCTCTGAGTATGATGTGAACAAAGCTATTCAGGAAACAGTGGAAAAACTCGGAAGTATTGATATTTTAATCAATAACGCCGGTGTCATGCTCCTAAAGCCATTCGATGAAACGACGGTTGACGAGTGGGACTTTGTCCAAGATGTCAATACCCGCGGTGTATTTTTATGTACGAAAGCAGTAGTTCCGCAAATGAAAGAGAAAAGAAATGGTGTCATTATCAATGTATCATCCATTTGGGGAACAAAAGGCGGCCCGGATAGGAGTGCCTATATTACCTCTAAATGGGCCGTTATTGGATTTACCAAAGCATTAGGTGAAGAGTTAAAACCATTTAATGTTCGGGTAAATGCTGTCTGCCCAGGGCCAGTTGACACAAAGATGATGGCAGATATTGCTCCGGATGCGAACAAAGATAATTGGCTGCATCCAATTGACATGGCAAATGTAATTGTTGATTTATGCCTGCCAAAAATGAAAGCCGTATCGGCAACAGTAATCGAGGCATTTGGGAATGGAAGACCAGTAAATTTATAAACTAAAATGTTGATAGAAAAGGGGAGAAAAATGGAAAACTTTACAACAGCAATTGAATCAAAAAATATCAGTCTAGCTTTAGCAAATAAAATGTTAGAAGCGGCATTAGCAAAGGGGCAAGAACTCGGAATGCCATTCAGTATTGCAATCGTCGATAAACCTGGTAATTTAAAAGCTTTTTATGCGATGGACGGAGCACCAATATTAAGTCTAGAAATCGCTCAAAATAAAGCATTTTCTGCCGCTGCCTATAACCGTGCTACACATGAGTGGTACGACAGATTGAAGGATGATCCACCATTGCTTCATGGGATTGTCCACACTCCAAGACTCGTTATTTTTGGCGGCGGATACCCAATAAAAATCAATAACGAGCTTATAGGTGGAATCGGAGTGAGCGGCGGACATTATTCTCACGATATGCAGGTATGTCAAGCTGGATTAGAAGTGTTAAAAGCCTTTGAATCCGAGGAGTGATGACACGTGGATAGCTATGAATTAATTATAATAGGCGGTGGACTTGCGGGAATGTGTGCCGCTGTCGAAGCTGGTGAGCAGGGCGCGAGCGTCCTGCTCCTTGAAAAAAATGATGAACTTGGCGGTAGTACTGTCCTTAGCTCGGGATATATGGCATTCGCTAACACTGATATGCAAAAGAATACTGGGATAATCGACTCTACTGAGTCGCTGATTGATGACATGATAGAGGTTGGCGGCGGGGTAAACAATCTGAAACTTGTTGAAGTCTATGGAGAAAGACAGTTGGAGACTTACCAATGGCTGGTAGATCATGGAGTTGAGTTTCGTTCGCTGGAAGCTGTTAGCGGACATAGTGTACCACGCGGTCATATTATTGATCCACACCAAGCCATTCAGACATTAAACCTTAGGGTGAAAAAACTAGCTAACGTAACGATTGTTTTAAATGCGGAGGTTAAAAGGCTCCTGAAGAATACGGATGGCAGGATAGAACAGGTTATTTATGAGCATGAAGGTAAAAAACAAAAGGCTCTTGCCACAAAAGGTATTATTATTACCTCTGGCGGTTTTTCAAAAAGTGAAGAGCTACTCGGACAATTTGCACCACAATTAAAATGCGCTTTAAGAATTGGTGGCGCGGGTAATCAGGGTGATGGTATCAAAATGGCATGGGAGCATGGGGCCTGGGTTCAAGACCTTCCATATTTGAATGGAACCTATGGCTTTCATCCAACAGCAGCAGGGGCGGTGAAGTCTCAGGGTTTAGCTTTTTATAAGGGTGCGATCATGGTCAATCAACTAGGTAAGCGTTTTGTAAATGAGTCGATTTCCTATAAGTTATTAGGAAAAGCAGCATTCGAGCAGCCAGACGGGATTACGTACCAGATTTGGGATCAAACCGTAATGGATAAGAGTGTCTCTGATGACCCTCTCTACGATTTGGAATTGTTAGAACGTCGCCGCCTTCTGTATAAAGCAGAAACCTTAGATGAACTTGCTGACTGCATTGATGTGCCGGTTGAAGTGCTGGAAGAGACCATTTCTAAATATAATCAAGGTGTTAAGAGTGGAGAGGAACCAGATTTTGGACGAAAGTCGTTAACACATAATTATGGAAACCCGACTCCAATTGAAAAGGCACCTTTTTATGCATTTGAATCAACGGTTGCTATGCTGGCAACCTATGCAGGTATAGCAGTGAATGATTCTGCACAGGTAATCAATCCTTTTGGGGAGGCAATTCAAGGATTATTTGCTGCTGGGGAGGTAACAGGAGGATTTCACGGGGCTGGTTACATGACAGGCAGCTCATTAGGGAAGGCTGCTGTATTCGGCCGAATTGCGGTTCAAGAGGCATTGGCTAATTTACCAGTTAAATGATTAATAGAATACGCGGAACGCAGATATATTTCGATTATCGCAGATCTATTTGGATTAACGCAGATATATTTAGATTATCGCAGATAAAACAAGAATGATCTAAAAAGGAGGTTCATTTATGAAAATCTGGCACCAGAGTCTTACGACGATAGATCGGGTTCCACAATACCGAGATGCAATTATCAATCATGTAAGCCGGATTGCCCGTCCGGATGTTGAGGTCGTGTTACACGGTATGACTGCGGAGACATACCCCACACATTATCCGGGGATTTTTATTACCCACGCATATTTGCAAAATCTCCACAGAGAACAGTTTATAAGGGCTGCTCTAATGGCGGAAAAGGCAGGGTATGATGCGATGTTTATTGCGACCATCCCAGATGTAGGACTTTTAGAAGCTCGAACCTTAGTAGATATTCCAGTCGTGGGATATGGTCAAGCCTCCTTCCATATGGCTTCTATGCTTGGTGACTGTATTGGTGTGGTGAATTTTCTGGCACCGCTCGCTGATGAACTTCGTCAGAATGCGGCGAGATACGGTCTTGGTGGCAAGCTAGGACCAATAGTTCAAACCGATGTTGGCTTTGATGCGATCCTTGCAGGGTTTAATGATCCTGAACCAGTAATTGATTCCTTTATTAAGGCAGCGGAATCAGCCATTTCTCAAGGCGCCGATGTAATTGTTCCAGGAGAGGGACCGATGAATGTCTTTTTAGCTGCGAACGGTATTTCAAGGATTGGTGACGTACCAATTGTCGATTCTTTTGGAGCGGGAATTAAAATGTGCGAGTCATTAGCTGACTTGCGCAGAGTATCGGGAGTGTATATGACCCGCCGTGGATATTTCAATGCTAAACCACCTGTTGAGGCAGTGGAGAGACTGCGTGAAATGTATGGGCTTGAAGCTTCACCAAATCCAAGAAATGATAATGGTCTGTCAGTCAAAGGGATAAACGTTTGATTCAAAATAAATATGAGAGGTGAAAAGAGAAAATGCAAATTGTCGTTTGCCTTAAACAAGTTCTTGATCCTGAAATCACACCACGTTATTTTCAAATCGATTCTGCAACCAATCGTCCAGAAACTGGGGACGCTGACATGGTTCTGGACTCGTTTGCTGAAAACGCACTTGAATTGGCTATTCAACTTCGCGATAAGATACCGGGTGCAACGGTTACAGCCATCTGTTTGGGTGACGAGGATTCGGAAGAGATACTTCGTAGGGCGCTCGCTTTCACAGCCAATACTGCTGTCAGGGTCTGGGATTCAGAATGGGAGGATTTAGATGGTCAAGCTGTTGGTCATATCCTTGCTCAAACTATTACTGAATTAGGTGGAGCACAACTGGTACTGACTGGCTACCAGGCAAGTGATATCGAGGAGTGTCTGGTTGGACCCGTATTGGCAGAGGAACTGGGAATAGCTTGTATAACATTAGTTTCTGACTTGGAAGTGGAAAATGATTCTGTGAAGGCTACCATTGAGGCAGATGGTGGATATTCAGTAGTGAGCGTGCCAACGCCTGCTATTTTCACTATTATTAGCTCTGAAACAAATGTCCCGCGCCTTCCAAAAGTCAAGGATATCAGGCTCTCTAGAAGCAAGCCGATAAGACTGATAGAACCTGAAGATCTAAAGCTAGATGCTGAACGCTCCCAACCAGGTGTTAAACTGGAGCGGGCATACATAGTAAACAGGGATGTCACCTGCAAAATATTACCTGGAAACGATGGAGTAGAGCTCGGGAATGAACTAGCTGATAAACTTTTGGAACTGAAGATTTTATAGGAGGTGAGTAACCATGACTAAAGTTCTTGTATTTGCACATCAGGAGGGTGAAGGCATAAGCTCAAGTGCCCGAGAAGCACTATCGTTCGGGAACCGCTTGGCCAGTTCTGCTGGTGGGGAAGTGCGAGCAGTCTTACTTGGTGCTATTACCACGGCTGGGGCGAAAGAAGCGATTGCCTGTGGAGCGAGTATCGCCTACACCGTTACAAATCCATTACTTGCTGAATACGATGTTGATTTATATACAAATAGTATATACACAGTTTTTCAACAGTCTGGTGCTGACATTCTTGTCCTATCTTTTAATCGTATCGGTAAGGAGATTGCAGGACGCTTGGCTGTGAGAATTGGTGCATCAGCGATCACTGAAGTAGTCGACTTCAATCACAATCAGGAAAAACTGAAGTGGATTCGCCCCATATATGGAGACAAAGCATTTGGAGAATATACAACAACCCGTCCTAAAGTAGTCGTGGGTGTACGGAAAAAGAGTCAAGAGTTAGCACAGGTAGACGAGACATGCACCGGTGAAATAATCCCAGTGGACTTTTTTCCATCTGAAGATATGATTGTCACAAAGTTAGTCGTGAAAATACAGTCAGCTCTATCAGATGTTCGACTTGAGGATGCTTCGATCATCATAGCTGGTGGTCGTGGAATTGGCGGTGCTGAAGGCTTCAAATACCTGCAAGCACTCGCTGGTATACTAGGTGGGACGGTAGGAGCGTCACGGGCAGCATGCGATGCAGGCTGGGTGCCGTCCAATCTCCAGGTCGGGCAGACTGGAGCGGTTGTAGCACCAGACCTTTATATTGCAGTTGGAATCTCTGGGGCCAGTCAGCACGTAGCAGGTATAACCAATGCAAAAACCGTTGTTGCCATTAATTTGGATCCCGAAGCACCGATCTATAAAAGAGCGAATATTGGTGTCGTAGCCGATTATAAGAGTGTACTCCCAGGGCTTATTGAAAAATTAAAAAAAGTATTAGTATAAGGATGTACAGGGGACAAAAAATTGTCCCCTGTTTATTTTTTTTGAAGAGATTTCTGGATGTTACTTTAGTTTTTGTTTACATTCACTAATTATCCGTATATAGTAATAAAAATTTGTCCTAATATGCGATTATTTTCCATTAATAGATTTTAGAAAATCACAAAAAATAAGGAGGCAAAAAACATTAAATTTTGCAAGGGGGTAATCAATTTGATAAAAAAGCCATTAGGTTTACTGCTATCAGGGATATTGACAATTGGCCTAGCTGCTTGTAATAACAATAGTAATAATGCTGCCGATGAAGTCCGTACTGGTATGGGAGACCGTAACAACACAACTTTAAAAGTTCGTAATGGCAAAGATAATGGGATTGATCATAATGGTCTTCTCACCGAAGATTACACCAATAACGATAATAATGATTCTGATTGGGATCGAAATAACAGAAACAATGTTACCAATGTAAATAATGACCGAACTACCAATCGCTACTACATGCAAAGAAATGTAAATAACCGTCTGAACACAGACAGACATATCTTTAATGATCGAAATGTGAGTTACAATTATGATCGTAATGTAAATTACAATAATAATCGTAATGTGAATACCAATGACGCATTGAATATTTCTGCGGATCGCACAAATGTGGATAGTAACAACTACCCTCATACAAAAGCGATCTTGACTCAACATGCTAAGTATCGTTATATCCCATTCGGATCAGTCCAATGGTATCAATTTGGAGGAAACCAACAAGGACAAACTCCAAGGCAACAACAAGTACCAATTGTACCAGCACCAGCAGCACCGGCACCAACAGAGCCAGTACCAACAGAGCCAGTACCAACAGTGCCAGCACCAGCACCGACGGCTCCGACACCAGCAGCACCAGCGCCAGCAACACCAGCACCAAAACCAGCACCGAAACCAGCTGCACCTGCGCCAACTACTGGTGATGTTAATCAATATGTACAGCAGGTGATTGATTTAACCAATGCACAGCGCAGTAAAAATGGATTAGCAGCTCTAAAAGCAGATGCACAATTGAGTGGAGTTGCACAAAAGAAATCAGTGGACATGCAACAAAACAATTATTTTTCACACACAAGCCCAACCTATGGTTCACCATTTGACATGATGAGGGACTTTGGAGTGACGTATAAGTCTGCAGGGGAGAATATCGCCCAGGGACAACGAACACCACAGGAAGTCGTAAATGAATGGATGAACAGTGAGGGGCATAGGAAAAACATTTTAAGTGCCAACTACACCCATATCGGAGTAGGGTACGAAAAGTCTGGCAACCACTGGACACAAATGTTTATCGGAAAATAAAGCAGCAAAAAGGAATCCTTCGGGATTCCTTTTTCCCATAACTTCTCATAATAAATAAAATATAATAATTCTAATTTTTATAAAAATGAAACGTTTTCGTCCGATAAACGTCTAATAAGTATAGAGAATTTTGGGGGAGAGAACATTGAACGTGATGAAATATTTCTTACTATTGCTGATTTCTTTAATGATTATGGCTGGATGTTCCTCTGAAGACATGGTAACAGAGGCAAATAGTAATGCTAAAAAAGAGACTATTGTTGAAAATACTTCTTCACCAACTCAAATTATTTCCACTAATGAATGGATGAAAGTCTCAGACCAGATAAACAGTGATAATAGAAAAAGTGAAGTAACGCAAAATATTCCTGTCACGACCTCACCTAAAATAGAAAATCACTTGGAAGCAACGTCTGCACCACAGGTCCCTTCGTACCAAGAAGATGTAATTTTAGAAGAGGATCAATCCGAGGATTTTATACTTATTGAAGATACTAAATATATTAATTTAATGCATGAAGAAAAATTTATTGACTGGATAACGGTTGCCGAAAGATATGGGGCAAAGCTATATGCGATTCCTTATTCGGATGTTTTTGCCGTTGTGAAGGATGGAGAGGTACTCGTAGGAATGAGTACAGGAGTTGCGAATGCGAAATCGGATTATATAAATATTCTAGGCGATTTAATGTCAGATAAGGGCGAGTATGCGGCAGATATTATTAAGGGAATTAAACATGTAAATCAGACCGGTGAAAGTGTTCATTTAGTTGGCCCAGAGGAATTTGATGATGATTTTACCATATTTAAGCAGGATGATTGGATTGTCGTTTCATGGTAAATTTTAGCCCTTCTCGGTTGAGAAGGGCATTGTCTTTATTTATCACTATGGTAAAACGTGTGGACCAGTAAAAACTTATGATTTTTGATAAAAAGTATTGAATTTGCTCATAATAATTTTGGTCCAATTAAATGATGAAATGGAGACGGTGATAATGAACACTGGGAATTCTACTCAATCTGCACTTATCAAATATAAACAAGGTCTTGGTTTGTTTACGCAGAAGATGCCTGACTTTGCAACTAAGTTTAATGCTTTTACGGAAGAGTGTTTTAATGAAGGATCTTTATCTCAAAAACAAAAACAGTTAATTGCATTAGGAATTAGCATCCATGCGCAGGATGAATATTGTATTATCTATCATACAAAAGGGTGTCTCGACCAAGGATGTTCAGAACAAGAAATTCTAGAAGCGGTTGCTGTAACTGCTGCATTTGGTGGCGGTGCATCCATGAGCCAGGGAGTTACTCTAGTTCAGGAATGTATCAACGAATTGAATCAATTGAAACAGTAAAATAATGATAATGCTTATGGGTGTGTAATGGTAGTTAGTTTAACATCGGTAGCTTCTGCTAAAAAGGAATCATCATTACCGACAATCGAAACATCCTGTGGGACACTTAACCTAGATTTCTTACTAAATTTAATATTCAGCGATCTTTAAAAGAAGTCTGTCTCATTTGAGGCGGATTTTTCTTTTTGTAAAAAACAAATATAAACAAAATATAAACAAAATTAAAAATAAATATTCAAAAACAAACGGAACTATAATATAATGAGATACAGAAGTTAATAAACATACAAATGGAGGATTTTGGATGGTTAAGAATCTTTGGAATCAAGAACAAGCTGCGCAGGTATCAAAAGGGGTAGAAGAATTAGTCTATCGGTCCAATTTGATTGGAACCGATCGTGCCGTATGTAACTGGGGTGGCGGCAACACTTCAATGAAAACGACGGAAAAAGATTTCCGTGGACGTGATATTGAGGTTATGTGGGTAAAGGGAAGTGGATCTGATTTAGCGACAATGAAGGCTCATAACTTTACAGGACTAAATTTAGAGGATATTCTCCCATTATTTGAACGTGATGAAATGACAGATGAGGATATGGTTGCATACCTTTCACATTGTATGATTGACAGCAAGCATCCAAGAGCTTCTATTGAAACGTTATTGCATGCATTCTTACCATTTAAGCATGTTGACCACACACATCCAGATGCAATTATTAGCCTTTGCTGTGCCGATAATGGTAAGCGGTTAGCTGAAGAGATTTTTGGAAATCGTTTTGTTTGGGTACCATATGTACGCCCTGGCTTCACCCTTTCAAAAATGATCGCGGAAGGCGTTAGAAACAATCCAAATGCAGAATTAGTATTAATGGAAAAACACGGACTCGTAACTTGGGGGGAAACCTCAGAAGAGTCTTATGCAAAAACAATCGAAATCATCAATGAAGCAGAACAATATATCAATGATAAAGTAAACGAAGAATCTACTTTTGGCGGACAGAAATATCAATCTCTTTCTGAAGAAGATGCAACTAGCATTCTAGCAAAAGTAATGCCAATTATCCGCGGTGCTGTAAGTGAAGAAAAGAAAATGCTTTTAACGTACGACCGTGGTGAAGATGTACTTCAATTTGTTAATAGCTATGCAGCGCCTGAGCTTTCACAAATTGGAGCAGCATGTCCTGACCACTTAGTTCATACAAAAATGGTTCCACTTTACATCAATTGGGATCCACAAACAAAAGATGTTGACGCTTTAATTGCTAGTGTGAAAGAAGGTATTGCGAGCTTCAAGGAAGGATACAAAGCATACTTTGATCGTAACAAACATGTAGGCGACAAAATGTTTGAACCCGCTCCACGTGTAATCCTTATCCCTGGTTTAGGTATGGTGAATACAGGTAAGGATGTAAATAATTCAAGAGTAAGTGGAGCATTATATCACCGTGCGATAGCGGTGATGAAAGGTTCTACTACACTAGGAAATTTTGTCTCTTTAAGTGAAAACGAATCCTATAACGTGGAATACTGGCCATTAGAATTATACAAATTGACTCTAGCTCCAGCTGAAGCAGAATTTTCTAGAAAAGTAGCATTGATCACTGGTGGTGCAGGCGGTATCGGTAGCGCAACCGCTCGTCGTCTCGTATCTGAAGGCGCCCATGTTGTGCTGGCAGATTTAAATCTTGAAGGTGCAGAAAAAGTAGCAGCAGAAATTAACGAGCAATACGGTGCTAACCGTGCCCTTGCTGTGAAGATGGATGTTACAAGCGAAGAGCAAGTAGGAGCTGCTTTCGACCAAACAGCTCGCACCTTTGGTGGTGTAGACATTATCGTTAACAATGCAGGTCTTGCTACATCTAGTCCATTCGACGAAACTTCTCTTAAAGAGTGGAACTTAAACATAAATGTTTTAGGAACAGGTTACTTCTTAGTTGCCCGTGAAGCATTCAAGCAAATGAAGGGTCAAGGCATAGGCGGTAACATGGTATTTATTGGCTCGAAAAACTCTCTGTACGCTGGAAAAAATGCTGCCGCTTACAGTTCTGTAAAAGCACTTGAAACACACTTAGCAAGATGTATTGCAGCAGAAGGTGGCGAATTCGGAATTCGTGTAAATTCTGTTCTTCCAGATGCGGTTCTTCAAGGTTCTGCGATTTGGGGTTCAAACTGGCGTGAAGAACGTGCGGCAGCGTACGGAATCTACCCAGATCAATTAGAAGAACACTACCGTAAACGTACGACGCTGCTAGTGAATATCTATCCATCTGATATTGCTGAATCGATTGCATTCTTTGCTTCTTCAAAATCTGAAAAAACAACAGGTTGTATGTTAACCGTTGATGGCGGTGTCCCAGCCGCGTTTACAAGATAAAATTGGCATAGGAGATAACCTTGAATATTTTGGGGTTATCTCCTTTTAAAATTTTTGCTTGCAAATAAGGACAATAATTTAGTCGAATCACGTTATAGGAAAATCATAGTTTTCTAGTATGATAGAGATATTAGTAAGCGTTTCCAATAGAAAGGTGATGTTTATGCCAAAATACAGTATAGCCGTCGACATCGGTGCATCAAGTGGAAGACTTATATTGGGATATATTGAAGATAGTCTATTAAAACTAGCTGAAATTCATCGTTTTGAAAATAAAATCGTTGAAAAAGGGGATTCCTTTTGCTGGGAAGTCGATAAACTTTTTCAAGAAATCAAAAATGGACTGAAAAAGTGTAAGGAAATGGACATAAAGCCTGACAGCATTGGAATTGATACTTGGGCCGTTGACTTTTTATTATTGGATGAAAATGATCAGCCGTTAACAGAAGCGGTTTCTTACCGTGATCCGCGGACCGATGGATTGATGGAAGAGGTGTTCAAGCTGTTTTCCAAAGAGAGATTGTATCTCGAAACAGGAATTCAGTTTCAAAAGTTTAATACGATCTATCAACTCTATTCTATTAAAAAGAATAATCCAGAAATCTTAGAAAAAGCTAAATCGTTTTTAATGATTCCCGATTATTTCAATTACTTGCTCACAGGTAAGAAAGCAAATGAATATACCAACGCAACCTCAACACAGTTGGTAAATGCTTTTACGAAAAAATGGGACCAACAGTTACTAGATGAGTTAGATATAAATAAAGAGATGTTCGAGGAAATTAAAACACCTAAAACGGTTCTTGGGCACTTAAGGGAAGAACTAGCTTCAGAGCTTGGGTTTGATTTACAGGTAATTCTTCCAGCAACCCACGATACAGGTTCGGCAGTTATCGCTGTACCAGAAGAGAATGAATCCATATATATTAGTTCTGGTACATGGTCATTAATGGGAACAGAGAATTATTTTCCAATCTGCGTTACGAAAGCATTAGACTATAATTTCACAAATGAAGGCGGCATTGATTATCAATACCGCTTCCTTAAAAATATCATGGGGCTTTGGATGATCCAGGAAGTAAAGCGAAACTACAATGATGAATATTCTTTTGGGAAACTAGTAGATCTTGCAAGAGAGGCAAATGACTTCAAAGCGATAGTAAATGTCAATGATGATCGGTTCTTAAAACCTGAAAACATGATTCAAGAGATAATGAACTTTTGCATTGAAACCAGCCAACCGGTTCCAAGCACACCTGGCGAAGTGGCGAAATGTGTGTATGAAAGTTTAGCTGCTAGCTACCAGGAAACCGTAACAGAAATTGAAGAAATCTTTGAAAAGAAATTTGAAAAAATTAATGTTATCGGCGGCGGCTGCCAAAATGAAATGCTGAACCAGCTGATTGCCGATGTCACAAATAAAGAAGTGTTCGCTGGACCCGTTGAAGCGACTGCGATTGGTAACATAGCAGCCCAATTAATGGCTCTGGGAGAAATCAATGATATTAAAGAAGCACGATTGATTATTAAAGAGTCATTTGAAGTAAAAAAATATCTACCAGCTCGGCATGTAATCAGTTAAACAAAGGAAGGAAGAAAAAAATATGACAATTAAAGAAAATTATCAATTTGCCAAACAGGCTTATGCAAAATGGGGAATAGACGTTGAAGAAGTCGTAGAAAAGTTGAAAAAAGTACCCATCTCTATTCATTGCTGGCAGGGCGATGATATTGCTGGATTCGAAGTAAACCAATACGAATTATCTGGTGGTATTGATGTAACTGGAAATTATCCAGGTAAAGCAACAACAGCTGAAGAATTAAGAAGTGATTTAGAAAAGGCTTTATCGTTAATTCCAGGAAAGCATCGTGTTAATTTACATGCGATTTATGCTGAAACGGATGGTGAAGTAGTTGAACGTGACCAGCTTGAACCGAAGCATTTTGAAAACTGGGTAAAATGGGCAAAGGAAAATGGACTTGGATTGGATTATAATCCAACATTATTCTCACATCCAAAAGCGGATGATGGTTTAACACTTTCTCATCCAAACGAAGAAATTCGTGAATTCTGGATTAATCACTGTATCGGCAGTCGTAAAATTGGTGAATATTTCGGAAGAGAGCTTGGAACTCCAGCATTAACGAACATTTGGATTCCAGATGGCTACAAAGATAGCCCAAGCGACCGACTAACTCCAAGAAAAAGATTAAAAGAATCATTGGATAAAATTTTTGCAGTTGAATCAGATGAAAAATATAACCTTGACGCTGTTGAAAGTAAAGTATTCGGTATTGGTTCTGAATCGTATGTGGTTGGTTCGCACGAGTTTTATCTAAACTATGCGATGAAAAATGATAAATTATGCCTATTAGATACTGGACACTATCATCCTACAGAAACAGTTTCAAACAAAATCTCTTCCATGCTGTTATTTAGTGAAAAAATTGCCTTGCACGTTTCAAGACCAGTTCGCTGGGACAGTGACCACGTGGTTATCTTAGATGATGAATTAAGAGAGATTGCGCTAGAAATCGTTCGTAACGACGCCTTAGACCGCGTTATCATCGGACTAGATTTCTTCGACGCAAGTATTAACCGTGTTGCTGCTTGGACCATTGGTACACGCAACATGATTAAGGCATTACTTTATGCAATGTTAGTCCCCAATGATTACCTAAGACAACTTCAAGAAGAGGGCAACTTTACTGAAAGACTAGCTTTAATGGAAGAATTCAAAACCTATCCATTTGGCGCTATTTGGGATTACTACTGTGAAAAAATGGGTGTTCCAGTAAGAGAATCTTGGTTAGAAGAAGTTAAAGCCTATGAAACAGAGGTTTTATCCAAACGATAATTTGAAAAGACTCAAAGATGGAATAACTGTTCCATCTTGAGTCTTTTTTATGGATAAATGTTTGTTTTTCAAAAAATATGTTATAATTAGCAAATATATAGATGTGGAAATAAAGGTAAATCAACATAAAAACAAATTTAGTGGTAGTGGATTCGGAAGGGGTATTAGTAATGCTTGTTGCAGAAAGACAAAAAAAGATTGTAGAAATAGTCAATGAACGGTTAAGTATACGAGTAACTGAGCTTAGCAAGATTTTTTCGGTTACAGAGGAAACGATTCGACGGGATCTCGAGAAATTAGAAAAAGAGAATCTATTGATGCGCAGTCATGGGGGGGCCGTTAGTATTGAAGAGGATAAAGGAGAGACTTCTTATTTAGAGAGGGAAGTAACCAATGCAGCGGAAAAAAAAGCCATTGCAGCGGTAGCGGTTTGCTCCATCGAGCCAGGTGATCAAATTGTGCTAGATGCAAGTACAACTGCATGGTATGTCGCTAAGGAACTCCCAGATATGCCATTAACAGTTCTTACAAATTCGATAAAAGTGGCAATTGAGCTAAGTAAAAAGGAACAAATCAAAGTGATTTCTACAGGCGGAACATTATTACCGCAATCCCTATCATATGTCGGTCCGCTTGCAGAACGATCTCTTAGTATGTATCATGTCAACAAAGCTTTTCTATCTTGTAAAGGAGTCCACTTGGAAAAAGGTCTTAGTGACTTAAATGAGTCACAAGCACTTTTAAAAAAGCAAATGATGGAGATATCGGATGAAATTATATTGATGGTAGATTCCAGTAAATTTGGAACACGGGCATTTTCGCAAATTTTCCCTATTACAAAGGCTGACTGCATAATTACGGATTCAAATTTAGATGTAGAAATAATAAAACAATTAGAAGAAAAACAAATAAATGTGGTACTAGCAAACAAAATATAAGGAAAATTACTTATTCAGGCCGTTTTTTTTGGCCTGTTTTTTTGTTTATCTAACTTAACATAGACTGATATGTGAAAACACGCTAAGGATCCAAAAAGAAAATGGATACAATTATGACTAAAATGTTAACAAAACAAAAGCAAACGGAAGTAAAGTGTTGTATTTATGTTGATTTGTATTTGAATAATAAGTATGATAACAATGTGAAGAATAAAACAAAAACTATTTAACATAAAAAACAACTCTATTCAAAATTAAGGAGCGAATTAAGATGAGCATGACAATGATCAAAGATGCTATCTATACAGCACCATTTTTACAAGAAATGTTAGAAACTACATCTAATTTATACCGTTTAGGATGGGATGAGCGTAACGGTGGAAATATCAGTTATTTATTACATGAGTATGAGGTTCTTCCATATTTGAATGTAGATGTTATAAAAAGAATCGTACCGATGAACTTTGATGCATCAGTACTAGCTGGTCGATATTTCATTGTAACAGGTTCTGGAAGATATTTTAAAAATGTGAAAAAAGATCCTGCGAATAACTTAGGTCTCATTCGTATTTCAGCGGATGGCAAGAGCTATGAAATTCTTTGGGGATTTGAAGATGGCGGTGTTGCAACAAGTGAGTTGCCTACACACCTTATGAATCATATGAAACGTCTATCAGTAGATAAAAACCATCGTGTTATTATGCATTGTCATGCAACCCATTTACTCGCAATGACCTTTACACATAGTTTGAGAGAAGAAGATTTTACAAAAACCTTATGGGAAATGTGTACAGAATGTCTGGTTGTTTTCCCTGAAGGTGTTGGCGTTATTCCTTGGATTGTTCCAGGTACAAATGAAATTGGGGAAGCAACAGCTGAAAAGATGGAGGCTGTCCGTCTCGTACTTTGGCCGCATCACGGAATCTTTGGTGCTGGAACAACCATGGATGAAACCTTTGGTTTAATTGAGACAGCCGAGAAGGCAGCTCAAGTATATACAATTGTTTGTGCACAAGGTGGTAAACAGCAAACCATTACAGACCAACAGCTACAAGATCTTGCAGATGCCTTCAAGGTAGTTCCTCGCTCAGGAATACTACACGGGTAACTTCAGTATAAAAATTATGGGACATTATAGTGGATAGGTGTGTTCTCAAAATGGGAGCATGCCTTTTTTATACTTTAAAATGTGATATAGTTTTTAATATGGATAAAACGTAGGATTTAGGTGAAACCAATGCCCAACGACATTCTAAAAGAGCTATTACATTTAACGGAAGAAGAACAAATGATCCTTGAACATCAAACGACTGTTAGCAAACAGCTTTATACAAGTAAGACTAATTTTATCATCGAAAGTGAAAAATTTTTAAGTCAAGATAAGATGATAGCCGTTCGTAAGCATACTCGATTTGTTGAATTCCCTTTACACAAACATGATTACATAGAGGTGAATTATGTATATAATGGGGAACTTGAACAGACTGTAGGAGGTAAATCGCTTATCCTGAAAAAGGGAGAACTGCTCCTTTTAAATCAGCACATTGAGCATGAAATCAAAGCTTGCAGCACGGAAGATATTGTAATTAACTTTATCATTCGCCCAGAATTCTTTGATTTTATTTTTTCATTTTTAAGTTCCGAGAATATTATAAGTGATTTTTTGATTAATAGTTTATATAACAATACCCAGAATGGACAGTTTCTTTATTATAAAGTAGCTGAAATTGACTCCATACAGGATTTAGTCGGTAAAATGATTTATGAAATTATGAATCCTTCGACTTTTTCCGAGTCTGCCATTAAGCTTTACATGGGATTGTTTATGATCGAGTTAATTAAGAATTCCGATAAGGTGGAGCGAAAAGAAGAAGCATCCTTCCAGCACTATTTGATCGTGGAATCGCTTAAGTATATTGAAGAAAATTTTAAAGACGCCTCTTTGTATGAACTTGCAGACCAGTTGAACCAGTCCCACTATGGGCTAAGTAAAACAATAAAAAAGGCAACAAGCCATACCTTTAAAGAATTATTGCAAGAAAGACGGCTAATAAAGGCAAAAGAATTATTAGAAGGGACCGAAATGCCGATACTGTCCATGATAGAGCAAGTTGGCTATGATAATATCAGTTATTTTTATCGAATCTTTAAAGCAAAATATGGTCTGACTCCAAAAGAATATAAAAAGCAAATCAGGAATAACAGAATGACGTAACTTTAATCCATGTGAGTGAAATGAGCCCGGCAGAAGCTTCTGCCGGGCTAGTGTTGATTTGGGAAGGTTTTTAATACGTCTCGAAGAGGATTCGAACCTTGAATGTACAGTTTAGTAAAAGTATGAAAGTGGTAAAATAGATCGCACTAATCTTTACAAAAAGCCTTTTTATCTGATAATCACCTTTAGGATTTACTGAGTTACAGCTAATTTAAGTATTTGACATGGAACGCGTTTCATAATTTACACTCAAAGCAAATAACAGAAAGCGAGGAGACAATTGAATGTTTGAAATAATTTTACTTTGCTTAATAATCTATATCGCAGCTTTCTTTTGCTTAAAGTCCTCAGAACAACAGATAAAAGTGGAACCAATCCAATCCTTTGATGATTTTTTCAGCGATTCAACTATAAAAAAACGTACAACTTATCGAAATAATTAGGTGAAACTAAAGGGTGGACATGTAAATCAACTTGTGAATATATAAAATTCATGATGATTACTATCGTATTTTGAAAATAGGTGAGAACATGGCAAATATTAAAGACCTGGCCAAAATGGCTGGAGTATCCAAAACCACTGTTTCCCGTGTATTAAATAATCATCCATATGTTAGTGAAGAAAAAAAGAATGCTGTTTTAAAGGCTATTCAATTGACCAATTATCAAAAAAACATAAATGCTGTTCATTTAAGTACTGGAAAAACACAGTTGATTGGAGTGATTCTACCATTCTCCGATCATCCATATTTTGCTCAGTTATTAAAGGGAATAGCAAAGCAAGCATTGGACAATAACTATAAGTTGGTCTTATTTCAAACTGACTATCTGGAAAGCAGGGAACGGGAAGCTTTACAAATGCTGAAACAAAAACAGATTGATTCACTAATTATTTGTTCGAGATCCTGTGATTTGTCTGTTATTGAAGAGCATCTACAATTTGGACAAATTGTATTATGTGAAATGAGTAAAGGGGAAAAGTTGTCATCCACTTATGTTGACCACTACAAAATCTTTTTTTCTGCATTAGAATATTTGTATCATAAAGGTCATAGGAAAATTGGGTATTGTATAAGTAGAAAAACTGGGACAAATAGCGGTTATCGAGAGAAGGCATATAGGGATTTTGTTGAAAAATATAATTTGTTTTTTCAGCCTAATTACATTATCAATGAGTGCATTTATTTCGAAGACGGTGAAAAAGTCATTAACCGATTAAAAGAAATGGATCCACCACCATCGGCATTGTTGGTGACGAACGATCAAGTTGCAGCTGGAATCGTTACCTTTTGTCAATCTCAGAATATATCTATTCCAGATGAACTTGCCATCATTGGATTCGATAATCAACCAATAGCTAAAATGATGAATATTACTACAATAGACACCCTCTTGAAGAGATGGGAAAAAGCCTATTCCTTCAAGCAGTAAATAGTGTTATCGCAAGTAAGGAAATATCGGTAAAACTAATTGAAAGAGGAACAGTTTAAGCGTATTATTCTTTAAAAATACACTTTGAAAGTTGGAGCAATAGTGACTCATAGAAGCATAGCATTATATTCTTTGATATAGATGGAACTTTGCTAAGGCATGATAAAGAATTGCCTCTTTCAACTAAAGAATCAATTTTAAAATTAAAGGAACTTGGACATTAACCTTAACACGATGTATTGCCCATTGTAACTAACAATGGTGTTAATGGGATTCTTCATGGTCTTCAAATGGTGGGTCTGTTATAACTCAATATCGATGACCTACATTAAGACCGAAAAATAATAGAAGTTTTAATTAAAACTTCCAATTTTTCGGTTTATTTTAATTCAAAAGATAAACATTTTTATTTAAAGTTGATATTACCAATAAAAGATCGCAAAAAATAACCATCATGATTTTTTAACCCCCAACCCTTGCATGAATTGGTTTCATTACTACGGGTAGAAAAGAATCCTGTAGTTCCATACAGAAAAATTGAAAGCCCTTACATTATTATTTACCACTTTTCCATAAGGTGTTATAGTATTCTGTATATTAAGTGTAAAAATGGTAATTATTGTGATTAATACTTTTAATTCTATAAAGTGTCTCGTAGATTAGAATATTCTCATTATAGGGGTGGGTGGATGAGTATGCAGGCGGATTTAGGACAAGCAAATATTAATGATGTTTTCCGATTGCCTAAAGAGGAAGCTTTAAAAGTATTTTATGATCGGATCATTACAATTCCAATTGGAGCAAGAACATCGTTAAAAAAAGAACTTGTATCGACTATAGGGGAAGATCGTACTAAAGGGGTTTTTATTCGATATGGCTGGCATTGCGGTGAAAGTGATGCAAAAAAAGTAAAGTCGTTTCAATGGAAAAATGAGCGGGAATTAATTGAAAACGGACCAAAATTTCACATGCTACATGGTTATTTAGATGATGTAAAAATAACAGATATGCAGTTTGACGAAAAAAATCAATTAAAATACATTGATGTAACGTGGATAAATTCATTTGAGGCTCACGAATTTTTAAAAGACGGGGTGCTTAGTGATAAGCCTATCTGTCATACACTTTGCGGATATGCAAGTGGATATTTATCTACTGTTTTGCAAAAGTCTATTATTGTAAAAGAAATTGAGTGTCGTGCGATGGGATATGAGGAATGTAAGGCCATTTGTATGCCTATTGAAAACTGGGGCGAAGAACTAGAAAATGAACATAGCTATTACCAATCAACTAGTATGATTCAAGAATTAGATGAGGTAACAGCAAAACTTAAAATAGAACGTGATTATTTAAAACTAGCAAATGAAGTGCAACGTAAACTAACCCAGGAATTACTATCCAAACAAGGAGTTCAACGAATTGTAGACTTATTATTTGATACAACTGGAATTCCAACATTTATAGAAAATGAATATAACAAAATTATAGCAAAATCTAAGAATGTCTCGATTAACTTTGATTTAGCTAAAATAAAATCTAGGAATACCGAATTTGTCAGTATTTCTCCTGAAATTGGTTTGCTTAGAACCCCTATTTTGTATGAGAGTGAAGTAAAGGGGTATTGTTCGTTTCTTTATTTAGAAAGTTGTAAGCCAACTGAGTTTGAGTACATGATTATCGATAAAGCCTCTTTAACGGTATCTGTCATATTACTAAATGAAAATATAAAGATTAACACCGAACAAAATGTAAAGCGCAGTTTTTTAAATGATGTTTTAGAAGGACGATTAGAGCAAAAAGAAATTTATAAAATTGCTTATTATCTTACTTTTCCTCCTGATGAATCTTATTGGATGCTTACTTTAGAAAGAACCACCAACCAATCCGAAATCAATCGTGAAATAGAAGTAAATGAAAAATTAATAAGACATATTAATTTGTTTTTAAAAGAAAGAAATATAAATGCCATTGTTTCTCAAAGGTTAGATAAAATTATTATTTTAATTGAATATTCAACATTTAAATCGTTAAGTACTGAACGACAAACATTTATCAATCAATTATTAAAGCATTGTTTACGCCGTTTTGTAAAATATGCATTTTATATAGGTGCCAGCTCGGTAGTTGAAAATATCAGCCAGCTAACTATTATTTATAATGAATCATTAGCTGCTTTAAAGGCAAAAAATCCGAAAAAGCATATTTATTACTATGAGGATTTGGAGATTGAAAGTGTTTTATTTCAAATTCAAGATGAAATATTAATTGATCGTTTTGTAAATCAACAGTTAGGCAGATTGCTAGAAGTAGATAAGGATTTTGATTTAACAAAGACGTTATATGCATATATCGAGAATGGAATTAATCTGAATAACACATCAAAAGTTCTTTCAATGTCTATTAGTGGGCTAAGATACCGTATGAGTAAAATTAGCGAGATTCTAAATATTGACTTAAATGATACAAAACGTATTTTTTCAATTTATATGGCATTAAAGATTTTAAAAGCACAGGGGAAATTCGACTTCTAAGTAAACTTCAAAAACAATTAACAGCGAGAAGGACCTTAGAATCTAGTTTTTTTAAGACTATTTTCTAAGGATTTTTAAATTTTTTCAAAAAAATATTTTTTACTATGTTCACAGTGAAAATACTAGATAATAGCAGTAATAATGCGCTTTCTATAATATTCCGGAAAATCAATTAGTCTAAAAATTCTAAAAACAACTGTTTTTCCGTATTTCGTATAGCTATTTTTAATCAGCTTAGGCTATTACAATAAAATTAATCAGGTCACCGCTACTCGAAATGATAACGTTTGCAAAACGAAAGGAGAAGTGGAAATGGCAGTTAATTCTTTAGCAGTTCTTGAAAAAACGATTAATCGAGAGGAACTACTTCAAAAAGCAAAGGAGCTTGGCGAGCTAGCAGAGAAGCATGCTGCACAATCCGATCTGGATGGAAGACTTCCAGATGTGGTATATGAAAAAATCAAAGAAGCAGGCTTTCAAAAGTTACTAAGGCCTAAAGTATATGGTGGTCAAAATTTAGACTACTATACATTTGGTGATATTATCCGAACGGTAGCGAACTACAATGTTTCGGCTGCATGGCTAACATACTTTGCTATTATCCATGAAACATGGCCTGCATTTCTACCTAAACAAGGGCGTGACGAGTTATTCAATAGCGGTGCTTTAATGGCTGATGTTTTCGCACCAATTGGAAAAGTGGTTGATGACGGAGAAGGATATCGTTTATCAGGTCAATGGAATTTCTGCAGTGGAGTATTTGGGTGTGACTGGATTGCATTAGGCGCAGTTCATAAAATGCAGGACGGTACTGAACCAGAGTTTAGCCTATTTATCGTTCATAAAAAGGATACAGAAATTATTGAAAACTGGGATACGATCGGATTACGCGGAACAGGCAGTAACGCTGTTAAAGTAGATAACGTATATGTCTCACCACACCATGTTTTCCCGTTATCAAGGGTATTGAATGGGGCTACTTCGCCAGATGAAAACTATGAAGAAGACTATCAAATTTTCAATGTTCCTTATCTTGCATTCTTCTTGGCTGGCTTCCAACACGTTTTAATTGGAGCAATTGAACGGTTGATTCGTAACTTTAAAGAAAAAACTGAAAATCGCATTCGGATCTTCAATAACAATACGAACGAAAAAGAGGCAGGATCTGCTCAACGTACGCTTGCTGAATTAAACATTCAGTTAACAGCATTAAAGGCTTTAGCAAAAGATTATGCGGATCGATTACATTATTATCAAGATAACAGTATTCGAGTATTAGAGGAAGAAGAGCGTGAATTGCTGTTTGCGATTCGTGGATATACAGCTAAAACAGCATCAGAAATGGCTACCCGTATTTTGATTACACTCGGTGGTAATTCAGTATACAAAAGCGATGGTAGTGAGAGATTCGTTAGGGATATTCTTGCAGTTGCTGCTCATCCAACACATCAATACGAGGATGCAATGGCTGGTTATGGAAGAACTATTGTTGGATTTACAGGTCACCCAACCTGGTAATTAAAAAATTGGAGGAATAATAAAATGACAAAAGAACCTATTTTAGATGTAGCTCAGCTCGCACATTTTGAAATTTATAGCCCAAAATTAGAGGAATCTGTAGCGTTTTTTAAAAACATCCTAGGAATGGACGTAACGCATCGCCAAGGGAAATCCGTTTATATGCGCGCTTATGAAGATCACTATCTTAATACGTTGATCATCACTGAAAATGATGAAGCCGGCTTGGGTCACATTGGTTGGAGAGCTACATCTCCTCAAGCCTTAGAACGTCGTGTAGCTGCAATTGAAAAATCAGGATACGGTATTGGATGGATTGAGGGTGATATCGGGCACGGACGTGCTTACCAATTCAAATCACCAGATGGTCACAAAATGGAAATTTTGTGGGATGTCGAGTATTATGAGGCTCCTGAAGATCAAAAAACTCCATTACTAAATCGTCCGCAAAGACGTCCAAACCGTGGAGTACCTGTACGGCGTTTAGATCATGTAAATGTATTAGCAAAAGAAGTGAAAAGAAATGTTGAATTCTTTGAGGAGGTACTAGGTTTTAAAGTACGCGAGCGCATTCTAGCTGATGACAATTCTGATATTGCAGCTTGGTTAAGTGTAAGTAACTTAGTACATGACATTGCCATTATGGGAGATGCATTAGGTGAAGAAGGTCGTCTGCATCATATTTGCTACTGGTACGGTTTTCCTCAACATTTATCAGATGTAGCAGATTTACTAATTGAAAGTGGTTACCAAATTGAAGCTGGTCCAGGAAAACACGGTGTTACACAGGCTGCCTTCTTATATGTTGTCGAGCCAGGCGGAAATCGCGTTGAATTGTTCGGTGATCCAGGTTATCAAATTTTCGATCCTGCTTGGAGAACAATTGAGTGGAAAGGTAAAGATTTAGAAAAGGCAATTATCTGGCATGGATCGAATTTACCACAAGAATTCTTCAAATACGGTACACCTGTTAGAGCTGAAGAACTTGTTGAAAATTAATTAGACAAGAAGTCACTAGCTCGGCCAATTTGGTCGAGTTGTGATTTTTTTAACTACTATTAATATAATGAATAACTTTTGAAATAGGATAGGGAGGGGTTTACTTGCAAATCAGTTCAAACTATATAAATATTAATGGAATAAACACACATTATCATGAAGAGGGCACAGGAAATGAAAAAATCATTTTAATTCATGGCTCAGGTCCAGGGGTATCAGCATTTGCAAACTGGCGTTTAGTTATTCCACGTTTAAGTGAATCGTATCATGTTTATGCACCAGATATTATTGGCTTCGGTGAAACAGATAAATTATCTAATCATGATTATACTATTGGCTTATGGGTAGAACATTTAATCAGCTTTATTGAAGAAGTTTCGAATGAACCGGTTTATTTAGTGGGTAATTCATTTGGTGGTGCATTATCTCTTCAAATCGCATATCGCAGACCAGATTTAGTGAAAAAATTAATCTTGATGGGGAGTGTTGGTACAAAACATCCTATTTCTGAAGGCTTAGACCGCGTCTGGGGCTATGAGCCAAGTCTGGATTCAATGAGAGAACTCATTAAATTATTCTCCTATAATCAAGAAGCAGCTAACAATGAGGAGCTTGTTCGTATGCGCTATGAGGCGAGTATTCGACCGGATGTAAAAGAAGCTTTCTCTGCAATGTTCCCAGCTCCACGCCAAAATAAATTAGATGAAATGGCATTGGAGGATGAGAAAATTAAAGAAATAGAGACGAAAACATTAATTTTCCATGGCTTAAATGACCAGGTCATTCCAATCGAACACACAAGCTATCGCCTAATACAACTATTACCGCATGCAGAATTACATGTCTTTAATGAATGTGGTCATTGGACTCAAATTGAAAAAACAGAGCCGTTTATTGACAATATTTTAACTTTTATAAAAAACTAATCTTTAATAATGATAGAATTTATTCGAATTTTAAGACCAAATATACCTTATTTCAATTAGATTTGTAATTCAGTTTTACCCATTAAAAAACCTCCTCAGGTTCAATGACCTAAATAGGTTATTACATAGATGCTTTATCGTAACTACGTGGGTGAAGTTTAACGCTTACGGGAAAGCCGTTTGTCTAATAGGAGATATGCGGTTTATTCGAGAGGGCAGCCATTAAAGTGGGTGCCCTATTTTCTACTTTAAATAGTTTTAACTTTATAGCTTTACGGTAATGACTTTAAGAGATATGGGATATTAAATATTGCTTCATAAAATCTCGATTTAGCTCAAAACCTAGCCCTGGGCGATCCGGTGGACTGACAAATCCATTTTCATACGGAATGAACTCTTGAAACATCTGACCTCCTAAAATGGGATTCGTGTTCGGCGGATAGTACTCAAGGATGAGCCCGTTAGAAATAGATGCAAGCAAGTGGCAGTGAAGCTGCTGGCTGCCATGGGGAGCAACCTGAACGTTAATGACCCTGGCAAGATCAGCAATCTTTTTCCACTCGGTAATTCCACCACAGTAATGGGCATCTGGATTAATAACATCAACAGTATCATTAATTAGTAGCTCACGGAATCCATAGGCCGTATATTCGTTTTCACCTGTAGCGATTCGAACATTGCTTTTTTGGGCTACCCGCTTTAGCCCTGGGAGATCATCCGGATGTACCAGCTCTCCAAACCAATATACATCATACTCTTCAGAGCCACGCGCCATCTCAATAGCATCACTAGGGGTATAGGCGTTATTCGCGTCGATCATGAGCTTTACGTCAGGACCAATAGCCTTTCTCACCACTTCGATCCTTTTTAAATCTTCCTTGACCAACAGTTTGCCAATCTTCATTTTGACAGCTTTATCTCCCATATCAACACACCTAAGCATTTCTTCAATCAGACCCTCTATACCTTTTGAGTCCTCATAGTCCACCAGCAATGTAAGCAGGCTGCTTCTGACGGTAATTGCCCAGGAGCTTGTATAAAGGTTGTTGGGCAGCTTTGCCCATAATGTCCCAAAGTGCAATATCTATACAGGAAACAGCTCTAATGCCCAAACCTTTGCGACCGGTAATTTTTGGTCGATACAATAAAGACCAAATCTTCTCATAATCATAGGGATCACGACCAACAACGACTTCTTTAAGGCTCAGGACCGTAGCTAGTACATCCGCTCCACCTTTAACCCATCCGAAGCCTGTAATCCCCTCATCTGTCTTCAAGTGGACCCGTGATCAGGTCATATTTGCTATAGGTATAAATCCTGTTCTCTACAGGCTTCTCGAAGGGGCAACTATAATACGTCGCCTCCAGACCAATAATTTGCATATAATATCCTCCTTGCATAATTGCCTTGTCTAATTAAAAGAACCTACAATATTTAGGTTCGTTTCAGCCATATCTTCTTTACCTATTTATTTAGATGGAAAAAAAGAATAGTATTCTTTCAAAAAAAAGGAGCTATCTCTAAAAGATTGTAATTAATAATCTTTTAGGATAGCTTCTTTTCGTTATGGAGGATATGGTGGGATTGGCTATTATCTTGTTTCCGATACCTATATTCCTTTATTCAGCAATATTATTCTTTGTGAGGTATGGGGAGGTATCCATATTTGGACATTTTGATGAATGATAAAGCTGAAATTCAACCTAAGCAGCTCCTATTAAAAGTGAAGCCTTTAATGGGTTTATCAAGCTAAAAAAGACTTACTAATCCTCAGTTAGTAAGTCTTGTCTTAACTTTTTGTCTTTAATCTAAATGATACTGTTGTTTAATCACTTCAAAAATATTTTGTAAAACTTGGATGTTTTGTCGGTTTACCATTAATAAAATTCCGCCTTCAATCATAGCAACAATGGATTCTGCGTTTTTTTTCGGATTAATTGATTCATCTAACTGATGATTCTCAATCATTTCCGTTAATATATCAGTGACTGAGTTTACCCAGTGATTAAAAAATTCTTTAATTTTTACTCGGAATTCCTCATCTTGGACACTCATTTCGATTGCCAAATTTCCCATTGCGCACCCATACTTAATTTCCATTTCTGCATGACTTGTCTCCACCCATTGGAGCATGCGATTTAACTTAGTAACAGGGGCATCTGAAGTTTTCAGAATTCCAATTATTAACTGCCCTTCCCAATCTTTGACCAGATCTTCTACAATAACTAATCCAAGATCATGTTTTGATTGAAAATAATGGTAAAATTGTCCCTTTCCGATATTAGTAGCTGCCATAATATCGCTGACTGATGTCGCTTGGTAGCCTTTTGAGTGTATGACCTCTCTAGCTATTCGTATTATTTCCTGTTTTTTAGAAGACATAATAACTACAACCTCACTCTTGATAACTTAAGCATAAGATCCGCCTGCACGTACTGCGGAAGCTATCATGATGGCTTCTGCAAGTTCGTCACTCGTTACCCCTAGTTTGTCTTGAGTATTTTCTTTCGTATAAAAATTTGTTGGCAATTTTAAAACTCCTTTTAATTTTATTTAATTTATCCTTTAAATCGCAGATTTAAACGCGAAATTTACCAACTGTTCGGTACAATTATTATAGCATTATTTTTTGCTAAGATACAATACTATCCGCTTAGACACTAGTAGGTTCTTCAAGAAAAATGGTTGTTAAGATAAAAGGATTATATTTCCATACTAAATATTTTGTTGCCAATAATAAAAAAAGTATGTTAGACTAAAATTGTACCGAATGGTAGGTACAAAATTATAAAAGCATACTTTTTATAAATACAGTAAATTCTATTCATTAATGAGAAGAGTGAAAGGAGCAAGAGGTTTGAATATCACCATTACAGACAGTGCGATAGAAGAACTAAACAAAAAAATCGGAGAACAAAATGGAATATTAAAAATAAAATACGAAATCGACGAACACGAGTTTTTCGGCTGTGCTGGCGGAATGCCGACTTTATGGTTTGTCTCTTCTGCGGAAGAAAATGACGATCTTTTATTTGATACAAATAATCGCCCAGTTTTAATGGAAAAGTCAAAACTACTCTTTTTTGAAAAAGAATTAAAAATTGACTTTTCGATTACAGCTAACAGTTTTCAATTAATAAGCCCTCAGCGAATCATAAACGGAAGAATGTCATTAATTAATAAAGTGAAATAAGAAGGATTTTCGTTCGAAATTGGGGAGTAAAAAAACTATTTTGTCATTGCGTATCAACAAGTTTATAACAATAGTGAAGATGAAAAGCTTTATAAATAATTCGAAAATTGATAGACCCACTTGGAGGAGAAAACATGAAACAAGTTAATACAGAGCAAGAATATCTTGAGCAAATTTCCCAAGATGAACTAACTATTGGAATTTTCACTACAACTTGGTGCCCAGACTGTAAACGGTTAGGAATGTTTATTGATGAAGTTACAGAAGAGCATCAGGAAAAACAATGGTTTAAAATTGATCGTGATGAGTTTCCGGAAATTTCTGACAAACAAAGTGTTATGGGAATCCCATCTTTATTAGTTTTTAAAAACGGTGAAAAGCTTGCTCATTTGCATAGTGCAAACGCTAAAACTACAGAAGCAGTGAAAGAATTCTTAAACAAACTATAAAATTTCGTTAAATACCAATGATTTGATTTGTTAATAGTACAACATTCTTTAAAAATATAACCTGTTTACTTGCCAACTTTTTAAAGAGTGTGGTAAACTTCATTTTGTACCGACCGGTAGGTACCTATTAAAACGTTAAACCTGTTCTTCTTGTCTTTTAACGAAGTGTTTGCGATATCCATAGCGTATAAACATACGTAAATAGGCAAGATAATTATGCAATTAATTTAATAGAAGGAGTGTTAATTATGGCTGATATGAAAATAAATGTGAATGCTGTTTGGGATGGAGGGGTAACAGGGAATGGAACCCTTAAAGCAGAGTATCTTGATACAAAAATCGCTATTCCAACATCATTAGGAGGTAGTGGTAACGGAGCAAATCCAAAAGAGGTTCTCGTTGCTTCTGTAACAACTTGTTATGCAGCAACGCTAACATTTGTGCTTGAAAGCAGAAAACTTCCTTTGGCGGAACTTACAGTGAACTCTGAGGCAAATATATCTGATAATGAGTTTAAAATTATCCATTATCCTCAAATCGTTTTATCTGCTGGCGCGACAGAAGAACAAATTCAATCTGCACAAAGAGCGACAGAAGCAGCAGATAAAGGGTGCGATGTCGGAAATATTTTGAAAAAAGCAGATGTTAAAATTGAAGTTCAAGGTAAAGTTTCAGTGAAATGATATGATTCTGCCGTTTATGAAAGCTATCAATCGCTATTTTAAGGATTTGGGAGTAAATGAAGAACAAATCCATTGCGAATTTTTTGGACCAATGGTTGTTTAGAAGAACAAGAACAAAAAGAACTAGCTACCGTATAAAATACCCTTGCCGTAATTTCAACTATCATAAATCATAATCAAAAACCGGTTCCACAAGTGGAATCGGTTTTTTTGTCAGGATTTAGTCAGGAAATGACCTTACTCGTAAGTCAACTGGTGCGAACTGAAAACGGATTGCTGCTTATGTTTTTTCATATCAAAAAATCACGATTTTATCGTGTTTCTTTTTATTTAGAAGTAAAACTGGATGGTAATAAAATTTATAAATCATTTATTATGAGAAGTAGATTTTATTAATGTAACAACTTGAATAGTAAAATAATGTAAAAAATATTTTGTGAATATTTAGCTTGTTATGATGACCTTGTTTCATCGTCAAATGTGATGAGTAACGGTGGAAGTGCCATCGTTGAACCGCTTGGTGATTATGTTGCGGAGCCTGTTTGGGGAAAAGAAGAGATCATCATTGCAGACCTGGATATGAAACAGATAGCCTATAGTCAATTTGACTTTGATTCTGTTGGTCATTATTCAAGGCCGGATGTTTTTAAATTGTTAGTAAACAAAGAAAAGAAGGAAAGTACAATTTGGATGAAATGACCAAATTTCTATCTGATATTAAGCCGTTTTCTTTATAAGGGGATTCGGCTTTTTTACATATTGAATTCAGGTTCTTTAGATTTGACTGCCTAGATTTTTACTTTACAAAAAATAATAACTATAAAAACGCAAGGCATAAGCTCTTTCGTTTTTATAGTTATTCTTTCTTATTGCCATCTTGCAGATTTTGCTAATTCAGTTAAAGCCCAAATAAGGTGAAACATAAACATGGAAATACAAATGGGTATAACGATTAATAGATTTTTTCCGTACCGTTCTTTTAACATTCCTGCAAAATAACCACAAAAAAATAAAACTACCATTGCAGCAACAAGTACTAGCATGAGGACTAACTTCATGTTTACCACCCTTAAGTGAAAAATATTAAAATATGTGAAGAAATATTTATACAACAAATCATTACTAGTTTCTGGAAACAAATGTTATTTATTGTATATCAAGCTTGTCTTATATTACATCTTTAGTCATTACCTTGGCAGATAAAGTGAATTTTTGTAGATTATCAGACCTAAGATTATAAGCTACTACTTTCTTATTGTACTGCTTGACTACATAAACGTAATCTGCAAAACAATAAACCAAGATCTTACTATCTTTTTTCCCTCTTTTTATGTTGATAACAAATGGAGTAACATTAGTCTCTGGATGTAGAAATAATTTTTCTTTGCCTGGAAAGATATCATATTGTTTTAAAAAAGTCGCTTCATTAAAATACTCAATAAATCGAATTTTTTCTTCCCCTTCTAGGTGTTTTTCAATATATGTTACAGTAACATCTTTTGAACTAAGTTTTGGATGAAGTGCAAATTTACTTGAAATCCATTCCACAACTGCACTTGGAGGACTCGTTACCATTTTAATCACAATTCCAAGCAATACCGTAAGTGCAATGGTCCATGTCATATCTTATCGACTCCTTTAGTCATAATCTCTGATTATTAATTTAAGCGTAGGTACTCGTATTAATCTTTTACATTTAGATTATCACAAATATCATAAGGTAATTTTTCACGTAACGAACCATCCAATTCATAAGGATTTTTGCCAACCACTTGGTTTGTGGATACGCCTCCTTTTTACCCATCTTACTATAACCACACAAATCATCCTACCTACTTACAAGTTAATCGGTGTTACCCTGTCGATACAGTGAGGAATAAAAAAGCTAGTATAGGAAACGTGGACAAAAAGAAATTGATGTGAGGAAATTATGGAGTCTTGGGAAGCTAATGGATTTCGTTTTACGAACGTGAAAAATCCAATAAGGGATGTGGGAATTCATATTACACATACAGCGGAGTGGAACTATTATATGAAGAAATCCCTGCGCCGGAAAAATTAGGTGACCTCCTAACTGACGAACTTCAAATAGCGCAAGGCTAGATTCATAACTGGCTAAATTGGTATTTTTCTGAGTTTTTAACTATCTTTAAAAGCTAGGAAGGCGAAGAGCATGGTTTGGAGAGGGGAAACGTTGTAGTGGATAATAGTAATTGAAGGGAATTTAGGCTTTTAGTGGATGTTAGATATTGACGTTTATCTTTTCTATCTGTCTTGGATAACTGATGTAAAGGAGTCCATCTTGATACTGGACCGTTAATAAATGTGCCTCTGTTGGTTCAGGCAGATCAATTTCAAAACTCATATCCCCATAATATCTTTCCTGCTTTATTGCCAGTTCGTTTGAAATTGGCGGGACTACGGTTGTTTTTATTGAAATACGACTTTTTGATATTAAATTAAATAAAAGATCGTTTACTTGAATACCGGGTAATTCAACAAGAATACAGATTGTTGTATCATTTTGATAGGTATCATGTTTGGGTACATCAACATCAAAACTTTTGGTAAAAAATTCTTTTGGGGGTTGTTGATTTAAAACATTGCTCCAAAAATCACTTTGTTGATATTCATTTGTTATTTCCATCCATTTTCTTATTTTTTCAATATCCATTATTTTACCTCCTAGTTCATTTTATATTTGATTAGAAATTGGCATGGATGGATTGGCAATTTGATCTTGGTCACTTACATCTGTATCAATAATTCCTGAGTTCATCTGTGAAAAGGTTGGTGAAAAATCTCCTTGAGAAAAATTAGCACCTATAAATTTACTATTCGCAGTGTGACTATTATGAACAGTTGGTCCAATATCAATATTTCCATTCTGTGTTGCTCCATTGACTTTTATATTGAAGATATTAATCTGACAAGGCATTTTTTCCTCTTCCCCCTCTAGTTTAGAAACCTGGGATTCTTCCCACGTTTGTACTATCAGAATTCCCGATATCTGTCATATCGTTTACATCTGGGTCAATCAGTATATTTTGCAAATTGGCTTCTGTAGGGGACATGTCACCATATGATGAGTTAACTCCCTGTACCTTGCTCTTTGCAGTATGACTATTATGTGAAGCTTCACCAATGGTTACAGAGCCGTTTCCAGAAATGCTATTTATCTTGAGATTATATAAATTAATTACTATAGATGGCATAACTTCTCCCTCATTCTAGGTAACGAATTTAGAATAGCGTATGCTTATATTTGCCTAAATGACACCAGAGTTTTTGTGAAGGACTGGAAACCAGATGTATTCCTATTTTTTGATGTTGAAGCGCCTCTAAATTCTAAAAAGGGTTGGCATACACTTTCCATTTCCTACTATGTTCTTTGACTTTTCGATGTATTTTATGAAAATATAATAAAAAAATCTATGACTAGAGGATAAGACTATAAACAAATGTATATAAAATTACGGTCAAGCTCATCAGAACAAACCCTAGATTTAATCTTCGGTTTTCCGTTAAGAATTTTTAGCAAATTGATGACAAAGTGAATTAAAATTATTCATAAGTAACAATCCTTTTGTATTACAAGTTATGGTTTATATTCTATAAGAGTGCAAGTCAGTAAAGGAAACAAAAGAAATATAAGAAGAGCTTTAATCGAGGGCGATTGGTTGGAGAAAATGGGGCATTATTAGCATGTTATGTCCGAGAGAAAAAAAGCTGGTTTTTCTGAAGGTCGATACTTCGAATACGATGCTGCTGACTATTACCGAAGACTTGTTTTGAAAAATTATTGAAAAGAATCGGACCGAAGGATTCGAACAAATTCCACCTAGAATTTATTAACCATCACACATAGCCGACTTTTATAAAATTTACAAAATGTAGCGCAAATCCACAGCCAAGGTTAATACAGCAAAAATAAAAAGCCTTGATTAAAGGCACGGCACTGACCTAAAAAAGTGAGACAAATAAAAACACCTTTCGTTGAAAAACGGGTATACAATACCTAAATAATCAATGCGGAGGTGTTTTTTCTATGGGGACAAGAGTTAGTTATCCAGTAGAAGTAAAAATGAAGGCCATTAAAATGCGGTTGACTAAGGTGCTGGTAAAAGAAGTAATGGAAGAATTGAACATTCGGAACAAAACGCAATTAAAGACATGGATGCGGTGGTATCGAAATGGAGAAATCCACCGTCTCCATCAACCAGTTGGTAAACAATATACCTTTGGAAAAGGACCAGAATTTGATAGTGAGACAGCCAAGCTACAGGCAGAGAATCGGTATTTGAAACAGCAGATTGAAGTCTTAAAAATGTACGCGGAATTGGAAAGGAAGTGGCGCCAAAAGTAGTAATCCAATTGGTAGAAGAATTAAAGGATGTTATGCCAATAGGCGAGATCTGTCGGCACCTAGGCGTAGGTCGCTCATCATACTATCGTTGGAGAAAGAATGCGGATCAACTCACTCAAAAAGAAATTCGAGATCAACAGATTAGCGACTTGTGCAAACAGCATAAGTACCGATACGGTTATCGCAAGATTGCCGCTCTGTACCCAGGAGTTTGTGAGAGGACTACGCAGCGTACCATGCAAAAAAATAGTTGGCAATGTAAAGTAAAGGTGAAGAAACGCAAACGTACCGGACAGCCCGCATACGTCGTACCTAATTTAATGGCACGTGATTTTACAGCGTCTAAACCCTTGGAGAAGATGGTCACGGATATTACGTACTTGCCTTTTGGCCAATCAATGATGTATCTTTCTAGTATTCTCGATGTCTACAATGGCGAGATTGTGGCACAAACTATCGGTTTCAAACAAGACACCGATTTTGTGTTGGACACGCTGTCTCAATTGCCTGAGCTACCAAAGGGGTGTATTCTGCATAGTGACCAAGGTTCCGTTTATACATCCTATGCTTATCAAAAAGGAGTCAAAGAAAAAGGAATTATCATGAGCATGTCCCGTAAAGGCACGCCAGCTGATAATTCCCCAATCGAATCGTTTCATTCCTCTCTAAAGTCTGAAACGTTCTATCTCGACGATATTTATCGTACAACCAATGCTCTTATGATTCGGATCGTCGAAGAGTACATCAATTATTATAACAATATCCGTATTCAAACGAAACTAAACAGCCAATCGCCGGTTCAATACCGTCAATTGGCTGCAAAATAGGGTGTTTTATTCTTGTCTCAAAAAGGTTAGTCAGTGCCAACGCTTCTAGGGTTTTTATGACTGCTATCTAATAAGCAAATTAATTAACGAGAGTAAAACTCGACGATAAGAGTTTCGTTAATTTTAGCTGGTAATTCAGAACGCTCTGGTAAACTACTTTTTTCTATAAGAATTATCATTATTATTGGCTTGAATAATAAAATTCAAGTTACTTTCTATATGATTTCTCATTTCTTCCTCTGCTTTTGCAATATCGTTATCAACTAAGGCCTGAAAAATACTTTTATGCTCATCTGTAAAATCCAACCTGGTATGATAATTCCGAAAAATATTATTTCGCATATAAGTGATTTTAATTTGGATTTTTGTCATTAATTCAATCAATTGCTTATTTTTTGATGCATAAATAATCAAGTCATGAAACTCTTGGTCATAAGCACTAATATCCTTTTTTGAATTTTTCTCGACAGCTTCTCTTAAGTTCTGAATATTTAAAGACAGTTTTTGCTGTAATGTACCTGTCATATTTTTAGATGCCAGACGCACTGCTAGCAACTCAAGATATTCTCGACATTGAAATACTTCAATTATATCTTCTAAAGTAGGTTTAAAAAGATGAACAGATCGATCGTCCTGAATAAGTAGTCCATCATGCATCAGCATTCTAATGGCTTCTCTAAGTGGTCCTCTACTGATTCCTAGTTTTTCGGCAAATTGTAATTCAATAATTCTTTCCCCAGGTTCGTATTGCCCCTCTAAAAATTGCTTTTTCATAATATTGTATGCCTGTATATGTAGGGGTCCCGGCTTTATTATCCGACTCATACATCCACATCCCATTCTAAGCCTTGTTATCCATATAAAAATGTGCATTTAGTTTAATCCTAACTATATACTAACCTCACTATTTGGAAAAGAATATTTACTTAATTTTAAAAGGTATTTTAATAGAAATTATTATTTCATGTGACTAACTGTAGGCGTTTTCTTACAGTTGTCTGTTTTGCCTTACATTTTAGATATTTGAGTGACAAACTTACAGATTAAAAAACACATTAGTAAAGGGAAACATCCATCAGTTTTAAAATGGCATGGAAATTGCATTAGTATAAAGTAACTTGGTGATTGGTTCTTCAAATAGGTGAAAAACCTTTCATTATTGGAGAAAATCGTAAGTCATTGTTGACAGTCAACAATGACCCTGATATTATCAACCTAAATTATATTAATCATAATCTTTTGAATATTCAAAATACTGGAGGGATACAAAATGAGTCAATCAACAGTACAAATATATTCGGATCATTCTAAGGTTCTTTCAATTCTAGATAAGGATGGGAAGATCATGAATCATGATCTTATCCCACAACTATCTAACGAAAGATTGATAGGACTTATGAAAAAAATGGTATTTACTCGGATTTGGGATGAACGGGCAATTAAGTTAAACCGCCAAGGACGATTGGGGCTATGGGCTCCAGTCTCTGGTCAAGAAGCTAGCATGATTGGGAGTGAGGATGCCCTCTCTAAAGAGGACTTTATCTTAGGAAGTTACCGTGATATTCCACAAATTGTTTGGCACGGTCTACCTCTTTATCAATCATTCCTCTATTCAAGAGGTCATCAACATGGGGGACAAATTCCGGAAGGTGTTAATGTTTTGATGCCGCAAATTATTATTGGAGCTCAGATCATCCAAGCAGCAGGTGTCGCTTTAGGTTTTAAGCTTAGAAACAAAAAGAATGTGGCCATCGCTTATATTGGGGATGGAGGTACATCTCAAGGAGACTTTTACGAAGGTATTAATTTCGCAGGTGCCTATAATGCACCAGCAATCTTTTTTGTACAAAATAATCAATATGCCATATCAGTTCCTATAAATAAACAAACAAGAGCAGAAACTCTTGCACAAAAAGCAGTTGCTGCCGGAATAAAAGGAATTCAGGTGGATGGTATGGATGTTCTTGCGGTTCATAAAGCCGTATCGGATGCGGCTGAAAGAGCAAGAAATGGAGAAGGACCAACTTTGATTGAAGCGATTACTTATCGTTACGGTGCCCATACAATGGCAGGTGATGACCCGAAAAGATATCGTAATAAAGAAGAGGAAGATGAATGGAAACAAAAGGATCCATTAATTCGCTTTAGAAAATATTTGACTACAAAGGGTCTATGGAACGAAATAGAGGAAGAATTAGTGATAGAGGAAGCGAAAAAGGCTATTGCCGAAGGAATCAAAATGGCTGATGAGACACCCAAAATGACAATTCCTACATTAATAGACTCAATGTTCGAGCAAACCCCTTCTCACTTAGAAAAACAGAAGGCAGAATTTATCGCAATGGAGGGAAATTAAGGTGACACAAATTCCAACAGCTAATACAGTGCAAATGACTATGATTCAAGCAATCAATGATGCAATGAAAATTGAGCTTGAACGCGATGAAAATGTTCTTATTTTTGGTGAAGATGTGGGTCATAATGGAGGGGTTTTTCGTGCTACTGAAGGTTTGCAGGAAATATTCGGTGAACACAGAGTTTTTGATACTCCGCTAGCTGAATCAGGGATAGGTGGATTAGCCATCGGACTCGGACTACAAGGATTCCGTCCAGTAGCTGAAATCCAGTTTTTTGGCTTTATGTTCGAGGCAATCGATTCGATAGCCAATCAAGCAGCCCGAATGAGATTCCGGTCAGGGGGAAGATTTCATAGTCCAATTACGTTTCGAGCCCCCTATGGTGGAGGCGTTAAAACTCCTGAGAATCATGCAGATAGTTTTGAAGGTATGATGTTACAAACACCTGGAGTAAAGGTAGTGATCCCATCTAATCCATATGATGCTAAGGGGTTATTGATTTCTTCCATTCGTGATAATGATCCGGTAATTTTTTTGGAGCATATGAAGCTATATCGTTCTTTTAGGTCTGAAGTTCCAATAGGTGAGTACACGGTCCCAATTGGCAAGGCAAAAGTAGTCCGAGAAGGTGAGGATGTAACCATCATTACTTACGGTGCTATGGTCCATACCTCCTTAGATGCAGCTGAGAAAATAGAGAAAGAACAAGGCGTTAAAGTCGAAGTCATCGACCTGCGTACCATCAGTCCTATTGATATAGAAACAATTGTTAAATCTGTACAAAAAACCAATCGTGCTATTGTAGTTCAGGAGGCACAAAAAACAGCAGGAGTGGCAGCTGAAGTCATAGCTCAAATTAATGAAGAAGCTATGCTTTATTTAGAAGCTCCTGTGTTACGCGTAGCCCCGCCAGATACGGTTTATCCATTTTCGGTTATCGAGGATGTATGGATTCCTACTTCAGCTAGAATCATAGAGTATGTGAATAAAGTGTTGAACTTCTAGTATTGGTTTCTTGACCAACATTAAAAAGGAGGAGCAAAAATGTTGCAACAACTAACTAAGTGTAAAACAGGCGGAGAAATCGTCGTAGAGTGTTTGAGCAGGCTTGGGGTAGATTTAATTTTTGGTTATCCTGGGGGAGCTATTCTTCCGGTTTATGATGCACTCTACGATAGCGGGATTAAACATATTTTAACGAGACATGAACAAGCCGCTATACACGCTGCAGAAGGATATGCAAGAGCAACCGGCAAGCCTGGTACCGTCATTGCAACCTCCGGACCTGGTGCTACCAATTTAGTGACCGGAATTGCGGATGCTTACATGGACTCTACTCCTTTGGTCATCATAACTGGTCAAGTTTCTACCAGCTTAATAGGTAAGGATGCTTTTCAAGAAACAGATATTCTTAGTATGACCATGCCAATCACCAAACATAATTATCAAGTTAGAGATGCAGGTGACCTTTCTCGGGTAATGGCTGAGGCCTATCATATTGCATCCACAGGTAGACCTGGTCCCGTTCTAGTTGATATTCCAAAGGATGTAGGAAAACAAAAAGTGCCGTTTGAATTTTGCGAAAAAGTTGATCTCCCCGGTTATAAACCAATATATGAACCTTATTTACCTCAGATAGAGGAGATCGCGTTACAAATTTCAAAATCTAGACGACCATTATTATATATTGGCGGCGGCGTGATTCACTCTGAAGCCTCAGAAGTAATTCTAAAATTTGCTAAAAGAACGGGGATACCAGTTGTATCAACACTAATGGGGTTAGGTAACTATCCGCAGCATGATCCCCTTTTCATTGGCATGTTAGGAATGCATGGTACTTATGCAGCCAATAAAGCTGTAAAGAATTGCGATTTATTGATTGCATGCGGAGTTCGATTTGACGACCGTGTAACGGGGAAAATAGAAAGTTTTTCACCGTATTCTATAAAGGTGCATATTGATATAGATTCGTCAGAAATAGGCAAAAACGTAAAAATAGATTATCCACTTGTTGCTGATTTAAAGAAATCCATTCATTTACTAGATCAGAAGATTCAATCCGTTCCTAACACTGGAAATTGGCTTTTTGAAATAAATCAATGGAAACAGGAAATGAAGCTGTCCTATAAAGAAGATGATGACACACTTAAACCTCAGACAGTTATTAATCTTATTAATGAGTACACAAACGGAAATGCAATCATAACGACAGATGTAGGGCAGCATCAAATGTGGGCAGCCCACTATTATCAAACGAACGGGCCAAGACGATTTATCACTTCAGGTGGTTTAGGAACGATGGGATTCGGCCTTCCAGCGGCGATTGGTGCACAGTTCGCTAATCTAAATGAAACAGTTATATGTATTTCAGGAGACGGTTCATTCCAAATGAATATTCAAGAACTTCAAACAATCTTTGAGCATAAGTTGCCGATTAAAATTTATATACTAAATAATGGTCATTTAGGGTTGGTAAGACAGCTACAAAAGTTCTTTTTTAATAATAGAGTTTATGGGGTTGAGCTCAGTTCTCCAGATTTTGTTAAAGTGGCGGAAGGTTATCAGATTAAAGCAATAAATGCTTCCAATAGACATAATGCAGAAACAGCCATCATAGAGTCTCTTCGATATGATGGGCCTGTTCTAGTAAATTTCTTCGTAACAAAAGAAGAAAATGTGTACCCAATGGTGCCGCCAGAAGCTGCAAACGAAGATGCCATATATTCTACAGAGGAGTGAGGAAATAATGAATTTTCATTTAGCTTTTAAAATAGAAAACAATCCATATCGATTCATTCACATTACTCATTTATTATCCAAAACCAAATGTAAGCTTATAGATTTCAATGCCAAACAAATAGATAATACAAATCTATTATCTATTCATGTGAGTCTACAAGGGGAAAGAAGAATGTATAACCAGTTGGTTCATATTTTAAATAATTCCGTTGGGGTTATTGATATATGTTTTGAAAAAGAAAAATTAGCAGCAATTTAAAGTTTGGATGAAGTTCTTTTCAAACGACATAGAAAAAATATAAGGATGATTAAATGTGGGGAAATTTGAATTTAAACTACCAGAGCTTGGAGAAGGTATACACGAAGGCGAGATTATCAGTTGGATGGTTAAAGAAGGGGAATCGGTAACAGAAGATCAAACGATAGCAGAAATACAAAATGATAAATCGGTTGTAGAATTACCATCCCCTGTTAGTGGGAAAATCTCTGAAATCAAGGTTCCTGAAGGGACAGTCTGTACCGTTAATGATGTCATTCTCGTATTTGAAATAGATGAAGAGAGTGATAACAGTACCATCGAATGTGGCGTAGGATCAAATGTAGCAAAGAATGTTGATAATGCTTCAATAAGTACACCTATGTCAGGATCCAATGTAGCAGTTGCAACACCACCAATCATTTTTTCTGAAACTGACAAGACTGTAGATATACAAACCATTGCTAAGCGAAATGTGTTAGCTACTCCAAGTATACGAAAGCTTGCACGCGAGAAAAAGGTTTCTTTACTCAAAATAATAGGAACAGGTAAGAATGGACGTATTACACGGGAAGATGTTCTAACTTATGACTCTAAAGAGAAAATAGCAGTTTCTGAGGAGAAGCCAATTAAAAAAATCCAAGATAAAAGTGAACCAATTACGAAAGAAGAAAGAGTTACAATTGGGAGCGAACTACAGGAAGAACGGGTTCCTCTTAAAGGTATAAGAAAAGTTATTTCTCAAGCAATGGTTAAGTCTAAACATACAGCACCACATGTTACGATCATGGATGAAATTGACGTAACCGAACTTGTAGCTCTTCGAAAAAAGGCAAATGAAAGATTTGCAGATACTAAGGGTGTTAAACTAACATATTTGCCATTTATCACAAAAACTTTAATTTCTGCCTGTCGAGAGTTCCCCATACTTAACGCATCCATAGACGACGAAAAGAATGAAATAATTTATAAAAAATATTTTCATATTGGGATTGCCACAGATACGGAAAATGGATTAATCGTGCCTGTTGTGAAGGAGGCTGATCGGAAGAATATATGGAAAATCGCAGAGGAAATTAAAGATCTTGCCCTACGTGGGCGTCAAGGAAAATTGGCACCAAATGAATTAAGAGGAAGTACGATAACCATTACGAATATTGGGTCTGCTGGGGGAATGTTCTTTACTCCAGTTATCAACCACCCTGAAGTAGCTATTTTAGGTATTGGAAGGATTACGGAAAAGCCTATTGTAAAAAATGGAGAAATCATGGTCGCTCCTATTATGAATCTCTCATTGAGCTTTGATCATAGGTTAATTGATGGATCAACAGCGCAAAACTTTATTAATTATATTAAACAGTTACTTGAAGAACCTGAATTACTAGTTTTAGAAGTTTAAGGCCAATTGTAGAGGGGCCTCCCTATACTAGAATAAACACTGTTAGTTAAACCGGACATCTTTGTCCGTGTTTAGCAACAAGCCTACATTCTATAGTTAAATGTTTTGGATATACATCAAGTTGAGGTGTTGTTAAAGGGGATAAAGTTTATCCCCGTTTCAGGGACATTCGATTCCCTTGCTGCATTCTTAAAAGACGGAGTTCCAAAAAATGTAGTAGAGGAGTGCTAAAATGACTGTAAAACTGTTCACACCCTATACCATTAAGAATGTTACATTTAAAAACCGCATTGTTATGTCTCCAATGTGTATGTATGCAAGTGCAAATCAAAACGGGAATATCACGGATTGGCATTTCATACATTATGGAAGCCGTGCTGTAGGACAAGTTGGTTTAATCATGATGGAAGCAACGGCTGTTTCTCCTGAAGGGCGAACTACGTATGAAGATTTAGGTATCTGGAACGATGAGCATATGGAAGGGCTAAAGAGAGTAGTCGATATAGTGCATGCTTACGGTTCAAAAATTGGGATTCAACTTGCACATGCCGGAAGAAAAGCTAAACTAGATGAAGTTATTCTTGCTCCCTCTGCTATTGCAGCTGAAGGGATAAAAGAACCGAAAGAAATGACGACAGAAGAAATTGACGATATCATAAACAAATATAAGCAAGCAGCTCGTCGAGTAAAAGAAGTAGGGTTTGATGTGATCGAGATTCATGCAGCTCATGGATATTTAATCAATGAATTTCTTTCTCCGCTTACAAATAGAAGAACGGATGAATACGGTGGTAGTGAAGAAAAACGTTACCGTTTTTTAAAAGAAGTAATTCAAGCTATAAGATCAGAATGGAATGGTCCTCTGTTTACTCGTATATCTGCAAGAGAATATCATGAAGAAGGAAATACACCAGATACATATGTTCGTTATGCAAAAAAAATGAAGGAGCAAGGTATTGATTTGATTGACTGTAGTAGTGGTGGTCTGGTTCGAGTTGCAATTGATGTGTACCCTGGTTATCAAGTACGAGCAGCTGAACAAATTCGTAAAGAAGCTGAAATTGCAACTGGTGCTGTAGGATTGATTACAACAGGTATACAAGCAGAGGAAATCCTTAAGAATGAACGTGCTGATCTCGTTTTTATTGGCCGTGAATTACTCCGAAACCCTTACTGGGTACGCATTGCTGCAGAGCAATTGAATACAGTTATTGATTATTATCCCAAATCATATCAAAATATTGGTGCAAGTTGGTTTCCATTTAATAAAAAATAAGGCATTATGGAAAAATTCTTAAACTGGATCAAAATTGTAAGTAAAACCGGACATCATGTCTGTTTCTTAATACAAGCCTACACTTAAGGTTAAACCAAATTTTTCACTAGGATTTGATTTGAAAGGGTTTACATTGTAAAAAATATTTGGCACATAAATTGCATCTGTAAAGGTAGTTATCCCAATTGAAAGTTTTAATGCTTTTAACCATGATAGAGCTTTCTTACTTATTGGGGTAAATATAGAAATGGGGGGGAAATAATGGGTTTCCATGTAGTTCGTTACGAAGAAAATCAAACATATAATTGGGGTGTTGTAAAAGGGGATATAGTGATCCCCGTTTCTGGGACATTTGAATCCCTTGCTGCATTCTTAAAAGGCGGAGTAGATAAAGCTAGAGAAATTGCTGATTCAGGTATTGTCACAGGTATTTCCATTAATAATCTACACATCTTAAGTCCCATTACTAGACCTGCCCAAATTGTTTGTCAAGGACTTAACTACGCTTCTCATCGTACTGAAGCTGGTTCGTCTGAAAAACCAACCTTTAATTTATTCTTTACAAAGGCTGAAAGCTCCTTATGTGGGCCAAATGATCATGTCATTCGCCCTGAACATGTAAGGTTGCTAGACTATGAAATTGAATTAGGGCTAGTAATTAAAAAAGAAATAAACCATTCTATTGAAATTACAGAGGGCAATTTACTAGAATATGTGGCTGGACTAGTGATTACAAATGATATTTCAGCACGAGATGTTCAAATACCTCAGGACCAATTTTACAAAGGAAAAAGTTACCGAACCTTTTGTCCAACAGGACCATATCTTTACATCTTAGACAGAGATGATATCCCTGAAATCTTCAATCTCAACTTAAAACTATGGGTAAATGGTGAATTGCGTCAATCGGCCAATACAAACCAATTAATTTTTAAACCAGAGGAAACATTAACGGAACTATCTGGTCTTATGGATTTATCCCCGGGAGACCTTGTGATGACTGGGACACCAGGAGGCGTAGCGATTCAATTATCGGGAGAATTGATTCAGAAAATGTCTAAGTCACCAGAAAAAAAAGCAGAGATTTTAATCGACGAACAAAAGGATAATCCGCTTTATTTAAAAGATGGGGATAGGATTCGCTGTGAGATAAAAAGTCCTAATGGGTTCATCGATTTAGGGGTGCAAGAGAATTTAGTTGTTGGTTCCAAATAAACTGGCGATATTTTTAAAGCCACTTACTTCCTTACCTGGAATATTTGTAAACCTCCTGTACTGATCAATTGGAATATCCGTGCCTATTATCCTAGCAGTATCCATTTTGTCACACTAATCAACGTCATACAGGAGAATCAGCATAAATTGTTCTTGGTTTTTTTAAACTATTGGATTTACTATTCTGGAGGAATCAATATGATCACACTAAAGAAAGATTTTTTTTCAGCAATAAAAGATAGACGGTCTATATATGGAATAAGCAATGAGAAAATTGTCTCGGATGAAAGGATTATTGAGATTGTTGAACTTGCTGTTAAACATGCCCCTTCAGCACTTAATTCACAAAGTGGCAGAATAGTCATTTTGTTTGGTGAAAATCATACAAAATTATGGGACATCACAACAAAAACATTAAGAAAAATTGTTCCAGTAGAAAAATTTGGACCTACACAGGATAAAATGGATTCCTTCAGCAGGGGATATGCTACCATCCTGTTTTTTGAAGATCAAAGTGTTATTGATACTCTTCAAAAAAATTATGAGCTTTATAAAGATAACTTTCCTATTTGGTCCCAACAATCTTCCGGGATGCTTCAATTCATTATTTGGACCGCTTTAGAACTAGAAGGCTTTGGGGCTTCCTTGCAACATTATAACCCGCTGATCGATGAAGAAGTAAAAGCGGAATGGGATATCCCAAGCACATGGCAGTTAGTTGCCCAAATGCCATTTGGTAAGGTAACAGCAATGCCTCCAGAAAAAAGTTTCCAGCCGGTTGAAGAACGGATAAAGATTGTTTATTAAAATTACAATCTTATAATTTTTTAAGTGGTAATTTTCATAGACAGAATTAGTATAAAGAGTCGTCCCTATCCTGATCAAACACCGAAAGTTAAACCGGACATGGTTGTCCGCTTTTAACAACAAGTTTAGATAAAACGTTTTAAGATATCAGCGTTTCCCAGGTTATATAACAATAAAATTTTTGGCATGTAACTTGCATAAATAAAGGTTATCCATAATCAAAAAATACATTTTGGTATGGCAGTGTTCAATTGAATTTTAAATAACATTTTATTAAAAAGGGAGAGAAAAAGATGAGATTAATTAAATTTGGTTATGTACATTTGGGGACAAAAAATATTGATGCGATGACTAATTATTATGAAAAGATCATGGGCTTAACCGTTGTTCAAAAGGGTAAAGATGGAAGCGTTTACTTGAGTACATCTAATGACCATCATAATATCATTCTTACTCCGTCTGATAAATCAGGTTATATCTCTACGGGACTTCAATTAAGCAAAGATTCAACATTACACGAAGTAGCAGAGGAATTAGCAAAACATGATATCCATACTGAAATCAAATCAAATGCCCTTCCGGGTATACCTCAACTATTAGAGTTTACTGACGTGGTTGGTAATACGGTACAAATTTACGAAGAGATGGAGTATAGCGGAGTTGGATTTAAGGCAACGGGTATCGCACCTTTTAATCTTAACCATGTTTCTTTTACACTTACACCAGAAGATCAACCACGTGCTGTGAATTTTTATCGTGATGTATTAGGGTTTCATGTTACCGATTGGGTAGAAGGTGTGATTACATTTATGACATGTAACTCCTATTACCATATAGTGAACTTCTTATTAGGGGAAAAGAAAAAGATGCATCACATTGCCTTTGAACTAAAAGACTGGGGTCATATGGAAAAAAGTCATGATTTATTAGCAAAAAACAAGATACCCATCCTTTGGGGTCCATCTAAACATGGAGCAGGGCATCCAATTTCCTCTTATCACCAAGATCCAGATGGAAATGTGGTTGAATTAACATTTGGTATTGATCTTTATAATTTTGATTTAGGATATATGGAACCGAGACCATGGCATGAAGATTTTCCTCAAAGACCTAAAGTATGGAATCCAGATGAAATGTTTTCACAGTGGTCTACACCATTTGGAAACGATATTACATCTTATGGGTCAGAAATTATTGAAATAGTAAAAAAAATGTAAAAGAGAAGCTTGCCGTGAAAGCCATATAACTCAAGTATGAATAGCGGGCAATCTTCATTTTTAATAAAATTGCAAACTATTAAATCTTAGGAGGTAAAACAATGCCATATGTAACAGTAAAAATGACAGAAGGTCGCACAGACGAACAAAAAAAAGCCCTAGTGGAAAAAGTAACATCAGCTGTATCTGAAACAGTTGGGGCGCGTAAAGAAAATATCCACGTATTGATTGAAGAAATTTCAAAAAATCATTTAGCCAAGGGTGGAGTACGGGTTATTGATATGTAATTGAATTGGTCAATAGAAGTAATTCTGAATGTATAAAGGCATAAATGTAACCTGTATTTCGACCATGAAAATCATTAATTAATAAATATTTGAAAGGGTGATAGAGAAGAAAGGTTGTCAGACTATATTCTCTTTGACTCTAGACAAATATTTAAGTCTTTTGGGAGGTTTCAAAAATGCTAAATGATTTAGACGGAAAAATTGTTCTTATTACCGGTGCAAGCACTGGTATTGGGCGTGAAACAGCTAAAATGTTTGTGGAGGCTGGAGCTAAGGTAGTAATTGGGGATATTGCCGAAAAGGCTGGAAAAGAGGCTCTTGATTGGATTGGAGGGGAAAAGGCTGGGCGATTCATCTAGACAGATGTAACAAGCTTAACCGAGGTCCAATCCTTGGTTGCCAGCACCATGGATACCTATGGCAGGCTAGACGTGGCTTTCAACAACGCTGGCATTGAAGCAACCGGTGGCCAACTTGCCGACGTTGATCCCGATATTTGGGATCGCACTTTAAAGGTTGACTTGACTGGGGTCTTTTATTCTATGAAAGCCGAAATTCCGGCAATGTTGAAAAATGGTGGCGGCTCAATTATTAACACTTCATCCGCTGCCGGCATCCTCGCTGTCGCGAATATGGCTTCATATGTGGCAGCTAAGCATGGGGTTGTAGGACTAACAAAGGCTGCGGCTTTGGAATATTCTAACCGGGGAATACGCATCAATGCCGTCCTTCCAGGACTTATAGAAACTCCAATGGTGAAGGAAACAGCCGCAAATGATCCAAAGTTGGTAGAGACGTTGATAGCTATGCACCCAATAGGACGTTTTGGTCAACCGTCGGAGATTGGTTCTGCAGTTCTGTTTCTAGCATCCGACAAAGCCTCATATATCACTGGCCATTCAATGATGGTTGATGGAGGTTTGAGCATTCATTAACTACAGTCCAGAATTGGTTGAATTATTAATAAAATGATGTTGTTTGTTAAGTATTTATTTCAAGGCAGACTTTTCTAAGTGGATGGATGAAGGTAGACATTAATCACTTTTATGACAAGACCTAATGAGTACTTAGTGATTTAGTACAACTTTGAACGGCTTAGTGGGCAACATTCGCGGAATAATTGCTACATCATTGTATCCATCAAAGTGGTCATGAAATTTTACAATATAAAAACTATGAAAGGGGACAAAAATGAGTATTGAAGAAAGACTGCAATCATTGGAAAAACGCCTAGGCTATTTGGAGGACATCGAGGCAATTGAGCAGCTCAAGTATGAATATTGTGCTGCTTGTGATGACCAGCATAATGCGGATAGAATCGTTGCGATTTTTACAGAGGATGGAATTTGGGACGGAGGTCCGTTTGGAGTTGCCAAGGGACACAGAGAAATATGGGATCTCTTTCACAACACCCACTCACCTAGTATCCTCTTTTCACAACATAATGTAGGGAATCCTATTATAAAGGTAAATGGAAACGAGGCACAAGGAAATTGGAAGTTTTTGGCTCCTATGACTACACAACCGGATAACAAGTTGTGGGTATGTGCTGAGTATGATGAAGACTATGTGAAAGTCGATGGAGTATGGAAGTTCAAGCACCTTAGTGCAAAAGTATTCTTTACAGCACCGTATACATTGGGATGGTAGTCATTTGATATAAAAGAGACTCAAGTATGAGGAGGATGAAAGGACTATGACTAAGAATAATTTAAGTGATTATGGTTTAGGTAACAAACAGTTAAGTGACTTAAAACAAAAACTAGATCAGGGATTACTTCCACAATGGGTGTTCATGAATCCAGAAATATATAAATTAGAAGAAGAAAAGGTATTTGCTAAAACCTGGCATTTCTTAGCTCATGAATCAGAAGTGTCTAATCCAGGTGACTATGTCACACGTTGGATCGTAAATGATCCAATCTTGGTTACACGAACAAAATCAGGAGAGGTCAAGGCTTTCCTTAATTCTTGTCCACATCGAGGTACCCAATTATGTATATCGGATTCTGGAAATCAAAAAACATTCACCTGTCCTTACCATGGTTGGTCCTTTAATAGTGAGGGATCTCTTGTTGGAGTGACGTTAGGAAATAAGATATATGGAGAAGAATTGGATAAAGGTGATTGGGGATTACGTCCTGTTGCGAAGGTAGAGAGCTACCAAGGCATGATTTTCGGTAATTTGGACCCAAATGCCGAATCGTTAGAAGAAAACCTTGGAGATATGAAATGGTATTTGGATATTATGCTTGGAAAAAGTGATGGTGGATTGGAAGTTGTGGGACCTCCGCAACGTTGGGAATGTCCAGGTAATTGGAAAATGACACTCGAAAACTTTATAGGAGATACCTATCATTCTAAAACAGCCCATAAATCAGCTTTGGATATGGGCATTGCCCCACCAGATCCGATGTTTCCGGGGCTTGGATACCAGGTCGATTGTGGAGGAGGGCATGGGATTATGATCGTTGTCGATGAAGACACTCAAAAGGTGCTTCCATTCCGAGGACTTCCAGAGTCTATGTGGCCGATGTTTGAAAAAAACTTGACTCCTCAGCAATATGAGATGTTAGAGAAGACAACGGTTTTTATTGGAAGTATTTTTCCAACGCTGTCGTTTCTAAATATTAGCTTCCTCCCACTTAGTAAGGTTGATGAAGGAAAGGCCTATAATTATACGACTTTCAGAGTGTGGAGGCCATTAGGACCGGAAAAAGTCGAAGTTTGGTCTTGGTTTATGATTGATAAAGCGGCTCCACAAGAATATAAAGAAGAAGCCTATAATGCTTACATTGGAAGCTTCGGGGTTTCCGGGACATTTGAAACTGACGATACAGAGATATGGAATCGTGTTATACAAGCCAGTAAAGGGATTATGACCCAAGATAAGGAATTAAACTACAATAATGTATTAAATTACCTAATGGGAATGGGGCGAATTGAGCAGGATAAAAATTTCCCAGGGCCTGGTATTGCCTATCCTATGACTTTCAATGATACTTTATTTCGGTCACTACATGATGCATGGTTTGACCGGATTACGGAAGGAAGTTTAATTGAAGAGGAGGCACACAAATGAGTAATGATGTATTAAAACAATCCTTAAATGTTTCTTTAGAAATACAAAATGAAATAAGAAATTTTCTATATCATGAAGTATATTTGTTGAATCATTTCAGATATAAAGAATGGTTAGACTTGCTCTCCGATGATATTGATTACCAAATGCCAATGCGTATAACGCCGGAGCGGGGAACTAGTTCCGCCTTTGTTGATAAAGGGTTTTTACAAGAAACAAAAAAGTCCCTTACCTTCCGTGTTGACCGCCTCTATCAGGATACTGCATGGACAGAAAACCCTGCTACAAGGCAAAGACATTTTATAAACAATATTTTCATCCAACCATGCACTCAAAAGGATGAATACCAAGTGCGAAGCTATTTCTTATTTAGACGTAACAGAGCCTCAGATTCTTATAGTGAAGAATTATCAGGGGAACGTGTCGATGTGATTAGAAAAGAAAATGGAGATTGGAAAATTGCCTCTCGAATGATTTATTCTGACCAGAGCGTCCTAGGAGTAGCCAACCTCGGCATGTTTTTATAAAAAAGACAACCTAATGGATATGGCCAAATTAATATTTAAAAAGATTAATTGCTAAACTTTCAACTGTAATCGGTTACAGAAAAGTCATTATTAAAAACTATTCATAAAAATGGGAGTGTGTAATCTATGAAAACAGTAAGTGATAAAAATCAAGAATTAATCAAACGGTATTACGCTTTATTAGATTCTAATAAGTTGGATGAATCAATGGAATATTTCTCTGAAAACGCTGTATTAAAATTCAATTCAGAGACGATAAACGGACGTGAGGGAATTAGTAGTGCATTAGGCGGTATTGTGAGCAGTGTAAACGGTATTCGTCATGTTCTTACAAATGTTTGGGAAGTGGAAGAAGATCTCATTTTCTTAGAGTGTGACGTGATATATAGCCGAAAAGATAACCAACAGATTGTTGTCAAGGCAGCGGCCATCAATGAAATTGAAAACGGAATGATTAAAGAACAACGAATCTATGTGGATTTGTCACCAGTATTTGCTTAAAATTACCGATTGAAAGAGTCTAATTAAAATACTGAAAATTCAAAAAGGGGGTTTTTTTATGGGAATTTTAGATGGAAAAGTAGCAATTATCACAGGTGCAGGATCAGGTATTGGAAGAGAACAGGCTGCGATTTTCTCAAAAGAGGGGGCTAAAGTGGTTCTTGCTGATATAAATGGTGAAAATGTAAGTAAACTTGCTGAAGAATTGTCACCAAATCAGAAGAATACTCTTGCTCTAAAAGTCGATGTCCTGAATAAAGAAGATATCACTAACTTGGTAGATGCTGCCATTAAGAAATTTGGTCAAATAGATATATTATGTAATACAGCAGGTGTATTTGATCGTTATGCCCCAATTTTAGAAACATCAGAAGAACTTTGGGATCTATCAATGAACATCAATGTAAAAGGATTATTCTTAATGACTAAAGCTGTGCTGCCACACATGATCAACAAAGGGAAAGGAAGCATCATCAATATTGCTTCAGGTGCAGGTCTAACTGGTGGTGGTGGAGGAATTGCTTACACATCCTCCAAACATGCTGTAGTCGGTTTTACTAAACAAATAGCTGCAGATTATAAGCTTAAAGGGATACGATGCAATTCGATTTGCCCAGGATTAATTGAAACACCCATGGTTAAAGATGTGTTTGAAAATCCAGAAGCTATTAATGCGATTAATAAAGCAAGTGGTAGAACGGGAAAACCCGCAGATATTGCTAAAGCTTCACTTTTCCTAGCTAGTGATCTTTCAGATTATATAAATGCAGTAGCCATACCTGTAGATGGTGGTTTATTAAACTCAATATCATTATGATTTTTTCTTACACTCTAATACAGTTAATAGAGTTGGAAAATCTACATGGAGGTTGAAAGAGAAGCTGTCAGAGACAAAAAAATAAGTTTCAGCTAAGTTAATTGCGATTTAAAGACTGAAAATTCATAATATAAAAATATTTCAGTGATTGGTATTCGATAAATAGGTTTGCCTGCAAAAGAAATAAAATTGACTGATTAAAATGATAGGTTTGTATATTGATCAATTAAAGGAGTGAGAGTTTTTATGGAAGTTACCGTTCCAGTACTAATTGTTGGGGGAGGCGGAGGAGGTCTTTCCTCCTCTTTCTTCCTTTCAGATTTAGGCATCGATCATTTGCTTGTTGAACGGCATCCGGGTACGTCACCGGTACCAAAAGGACATTATTTAAACCAAAGAACAATGGAGATTTTGAAACAGCATGGGGTAGCTGAGCGAATCTATGAAATTGGAACTCCAGCGAAACATATGGGAAAAGTTCACTTTCGCTCATCTCTTGGCGGAGATAAGCCGTATGAAGGGCGTAATTTTTATGAAATAGATGCCTTTGGCGGTGGCTTGCTTCGTGAGCAGTATGAAAAAGATAGCCCTACTAGAAGTGGAAACCTTCCACAAATTAGACTTGAGCCAGTTTTACGCCAAATTGCCGAAGAAAGAGCCCAAGGAAAAGTTTTATTTAATCATGAACTAGTCGATTTTAATCAAGACGAGAGTGGAGTTACAGCTACAATTTTAAATCGGGCAACAAAAGAAAAATTCACAGTACGTTCTCAATATATGATTGCGGCTGATGGTGGGAAAACAGTAGGCCCTAAGCTTGGAGTGAAGTTAGAAGGTCCAAAAAATTTAGTGGACATGGTTAATATTTATTTCAAAGCGGATCTCTCAAAGTATATGGGCGACATGGAAGCATTGCTCACGTTCTTGCCAAGCCCTGAAGGCGGTTTAAGTGGTCTATTTGCAGCAGGACCAACTTGGGGTCCAAAATCAGAGGAGTGGGTACTTGTTCATGGTATTAGACCTGACGATCCAGATAATTTTAATGAAGAATCGGCAAGTGCTGTGCTAAAGGATGTCTTAAGAATTTCCGAACAACCAGAAGTTCTTAAAGTGAGTCACTGGTTTGTTGAGGGTGTGTTAGCCGATCGCTATCGTGTTGGTCGAATTTTCCTAGCGGGGGATGCCGCTCATCGCCATCCACCAACAACAGGACTCGGCTTAAATACAGCATTCCAGGATACTCATAATCTTACATGGAAACTTGCCGCAGTAATTAAAGGAGAGGCTTCCGAGGAACTATTAGATTCATACGAAGTAGAACGTAGAAGTGTTGGAAAAAGAAATGTAGATTGGGCACTATTTACTTTTATGAATCATCCTCTTCATGCGATCGGAATGGGTTTATTACCAGGTATGCCTAAAGAGGCACAAGAGAAAGCGATTGAGAACTATTTCGCAGATACTCCACAAGGTGCTTCAATCCGTGCTCGTGCCGCTGAAGTATTCCATACCCAGCGGATTGAATATCAAGCTCATGACTTGGAGTTAGGTTTTTACTACGAGGATGGCTCTCTCATAAAGGATGGAACAACTCCGCCTGAATCAGACCCAATGGGCAATAAATATCAACCAACCACACGTCCTGGTCACCGACTACCACATGCATGGATTGAAAAGGGGGATAAGCAAATTTCGACTCTCGACCTTGTTGGTGCGACGGGTGAGTTTGTGTTAATCACTTGTCAATCTTCTGCAGCATGGTCTGATGCCGTTAAAAAAATTAAAAATGCACTAGGAATTAACATCAAATGTATCAGCATCGGCAATAACGCTGATTACATTGACTCAACTGGCCAATGGAAGGAAGTATGTGAAATCTCTGAAGAAGGTGCTATTCTAGTACGTCCAGACAATCATGTGGCATGGCGGACTAAAGTTGCAGTCGAGAACCCTAATGAGACGTTGACTAACGCCCTAATCAATATCCTCGGAAGAAAAGAAACACCTTTGTTGCAAAATAATTAAGGTGAGGGAAAAGTCTATGAAAACGGTGAGCGCTATAAACTTAGAGTTAATTAAACAATATTATGCCTTAGATCATGCGAAACTTGTCTCAGAGTGTGCAGAGGCTATGAGGATGCGTCGTTATATACTTAGTCATACGCTTCAAGGAAATAATAATATATTTCTACAATCTCGTGATGAAGAAGTAACAAGTTATGATGGCATTGCAGAAGTTTGGTGGGATAGCCTAGAAGAATTAAATATGGCTTTAGCTACCCCAGAAGGGCGGGCTGCAAACAAACTCCTTAAAGAAGATGAAAGTAAGTTCGTAGATTTATCAAAGACTAAATTTTTCTTTACTGAAGAACATACTATTATTTAACTATAGTTTTCATTACTGGAAGGTATTGTTCATGTGATCCAGAAGTAGAAGAAGCTTCAGATAAACATCCATTAAACAGAATTTTTGCTTTAGCTGCTTGAACAAAACGGGTAATAGAGTCATGGCCAATGTTGCATTTTTAAGTAACACTTCTTTCATTGTAGTAGGTTCATTGTTTGAGCCTAATGTAATAGAACGTGTGTTCAAGGAGACAAAGCGGATTTATGGTTTAGGACAGGACTGCATTTTTTAATGTTCCAATTTCATAATATTCTAGGAGGTAACTCGATGATTAAAATGGTAGCTTTAGCCAAGAAAAAACCTGAAATTACTTTAGAAGAATTTTATAAATATTGGTTAGAAGATCATGCGAAACTTGTCTCAGAGTGTGCAGAGGCTATGAGGATGCGTCGTTATATACAGAGTCATACGCTTCAAGGAAATAATAATATATTTCTACAATCTCGTGATGAAGAAGTAACAAGTTATGATGGCATTGCAGAAGTTTGGTGGGATAGCCTAGAAGAATTAAATATGGCTTTAGCTACCCCAGAAGGGCGGGCTGCAAACAAACTCCTTAAAGAAGATGAAAGTAAGTTCGTAGATTTATCAAAGACTAAATTTTTCTTTACTGAAGAACATACTATTATTTAACTATAGTTTTCATCTGGAAAGTATTGTTCATGTGATCTAGAAGTAGAAGAAGCTTCAGATAAACATCCATTAAACAGAATGTTTGCTTTAGCTGCTTGAACAAAACGGTAAAAGAGTCATGGCCAATGTTGCATTTTTAAGTAACACTTCTTTCATTGTAGTAGGTTCATTGTTTGAGCCTAATGTAATAGAACATGTGTTCAAGGAGACAAAGCGGATTTATGGTTTAGGACAGGACTACATTTTTTAATGTTCCAATCTAATAATATTTACAGTGATAATAAACAACTAATTGGTTTAAAATACACTCTTCTATCTATTTTCATTAAATAATCTATTAAGGAGTTGTCTTATGAATTTAGAGGTTCCTGTATTAATTGTTGGAGGCGGAGGCTGTGGTCTTTCCTCTTCTATTTTTCTATCTGATTTAGGAATTGATCATTTACTTATTGAACGTCATGAAGGGACTTCCCACTTACCTAAAGGACACTACCAAAACCAAAGAACAATGGAAATCATGAGACAGCATGGAATCGCCGATTTGCTTTATGAACACGGTACACCTATGAAATATATGTCCCAGGTTCATTATCGCTCATCTATTGGCGGCACAAAGGACTATGAAGGAAAGAACTTTTATGAACTAGACGCATTTGGAGGAGGAGAGCTCAGTGAAAGATATACCACAGACAGTCCAACCCCAAGTACGAATTTACCACAACTTCGACTTGAACCACTATTACGTCAAGTTGCAGAGGAACGGGCACCAGGAAAATTATTATTTCATCATGAATTAGTCGAATGGAATCAGGATCAAGAAGCCGTTACAGCTACCATCCTAAATCGAAAAACAAATGAAAAAATCAGTGTTCGTGCTAAGTATATGATCGCTGCAGATGGTGGTAAATCAGTAGGCCCGAAACTAGGGGTTAAGATGGAAGGGCCTACAGGTTTAGTCGATATGGTTAGTGTCTATTTTAAAGCTGACCTGTCAAAATGGATGGGTGATTCACCTAACCTCATTACATTCCTTCCTAGTCCTGAGGGAGCGCTTTGTGGCCTTGTACCAGTAGGACCAACCTGGGGTCCTCAATCAGAGGAATGGGTGCTGCATAATGGGATACGACCAGATGACCCTGAAAAATTCGATAATGATTCTGTTATACCGCTACTTCGTGAAGTCTTGAGAATCCCTGAATTAGAGCCTGAGATCGTTAGGATTAGTCATTGGTTTATTGAAGCTGTTTTAGCAGAAAAATATCGTGTTAATCGAATCTTCTTAGCAGGAGATGCAGCCCACCGTCACCCGCCAACTACTGGACTTGGTCTCAATACTGCTTTCCAAGATGCCCATAATCTCACCTGGAAACTTGCAGCCGTTCTTAAAGGCCAGGCTTCTGAAGAGTTACTAGATTCGTACGAACCAGAACGCCGTAAAATCGGAGGAAGGAATGTAGATTGGGCACTATTTTCATTTATGAATCACGCGCTTCTTAATATGGGTGTTGGGTTGATGCCAGGATTACCAAAAGAAGCTCAAAATGCTGCACTTGAGGCTTACTTTGCTCAGACTGAGCAGGGAGCTTCAATCCGAGCAAGAGCAGCGGAAGTTTTTAAAACTCAACGGATTGAATTTCAAGCACATAATATTGAATTAGGGTTCTCCTATGATCAAGGCGCTCTAGTTGCTGAGAATACTGAACCGCCAGAAATAGATCCGATTGGAAGTATTTATCACCCAACCACTCTTCCTGGACACAGACTGCCCCATGCTTGGATTGAATATAAAAATCAGCGGATTTCGACTCTTGATCTCGTTGAAAAAGGTGGGTTTCTCCTTATAACTGGACCTTCCGCAAAAGGATGGAATGAAGCAGCAAAAGAAATATCTGAAAATCTAGGGACCAAAATTAAACATGTTCAGATAGGGTATGAAGGTGAATATGCTGACCCAACAGGTTATTGGGAAAATTTATCAGAAATTTCTGTATATGGTGCTATTCTTGTACGGCCAGATAATCATGTTGCTTGGCGAGAAAAAAGCAGCATTGAAAATCCAACCGAAGTTTTAGGAGAGGTAATGGGAAAGATACTTTCAATAAGGCAACCTAGTAAAAATACGAACTAAATGAAAATGAGGTAGAGGAGATACATAGATTAAAGTAATATGAAAATCTATTTTTTTTCTCTACCTTTTCATAGAACCCAACGTATTAAAACAATTTTGAATTGTTATTTTAAAATTTCTAAATTAAACCAAAGCAGGGGGTGGTTTTATTGTCAGTAGAAAAAAAGCTGTTGTTCACTATCCAGATCCTCCATCTCATTGAATACAACAGCTATTCAAGATCAGCAAACACCAACCAAGTCCCATCAAGATTACTATGATGAAAATATGATTTTAATTCAAGGTGGCACTTTTCTGCATGGCCACTTGAAAATAGAACGGTTCAAGAGTTGAATTTAGAAGCTTCGAAAAATCCAAATGCTATTACAGCTCGCAATTCCTTTACTTATTATCATGGTATGGCTCATATTGGCGCTTCGGTTGCACCAAAAATTATGAATAAATCATATACCATTACGATTCCTATTGATACTAAACAAAAAAGTGAAGGCGTTTTGGTTGCACACGGAAATCATACAAGCGGGTACACAATTTATATAAAAAATAAACGCGCAGTCTATGAATACAATAATATGGAAGAGGTCTTCCGAATTGAATCAAAGAAGAAAGTTCCAACAGGTCCTTCAACAATTACATTTGAATTTAAGGTGACGGGTCAGAGTGAAGGAATCGGAACTTTGTATATTGATGACGAACAGGTAGGCACAGTTCAAATGAACAATCTTTTAGATAAAATCGTTTCCAACGAAGGGCTTGATGTTGGTAGAGACCGACTTTCTCCAGTTAGTAAAAATTACAGCAAAGAAGGAGAATTTCAATTTAATGGAAAGATTGAAAAAGTAAATTATGAGTTAGAACCAGCAGCGAAATAGATGTAAAAAATATTAAGGTGAGGGTGCTATCATTGAGAGATTGGCACCCGTACCATTTTATTTTATGTACATTGATAAAATTGATTGTCCTGAAATACGGACAATTGTATGTATTTCAGGACAAAATGTTTACGAGAAGAAATGTTTAAAAATCGAAAAATAATGGGATAGTACTCTTTATGGTGTTGGCAAGAAATTTGCATATATAATAAAGTAACAATATACAATCCCAATACATATAGCAGAAATGATATGAAAAATTTATGATAAGATGTGTGTTCAAAATTGGGTGTTGACCAGAGGTCTTTTATCTTTTTTTAGAAGAATATGTTATTATTGTATAATTAAAAGTCAGAATATTGGCAATAAGTGTTATTCTATAGTATTCTCTGTTAAAAGGGAGGGCTTAAAAATTTTAGAAAATATCATTTCACGATCTTATCTAAAGAAGTCAGATAGTTTCTATAAGGCAATTAGCCTCTTAAATGAAAGCGATTACGAAGTGGTTCCGGTATTAGATGATAATAAACAATTATTTGGTGTGTTTAACAGAGAAGTACTTTATCAAGTACTCTTGGCAAATATTTCTCTTGATACGAAGATAGAGGGCTATGTAAATGAATTTCAAGGTTCTTCTGTCTATGATATGAAATATGATGATGTGAAGGAATATCTAGTTGACTATAAAGTTTGCTCTTTTATCATCCTTGAAGATAAAAAACAATTACTAGGATTAATTAAAATGAAGGACATAATTAGTCATGCAAGAAAAACAAATTGGACAAAGAGCCAACTAGAAAAAGCAATCTTTTTAAATTTTCTAGGTGCCTTTAAATTGAACGAAGAAAAAAACATAATAATCATGGATGATGGCATTCTTTATCTTCTAGATAAGGATTATTCAAAAGTTAATAAGCCATTGTTACACTCCTCATTACCTATTTTCACAGAAGGTAATACTGTTTTTCAAAATGATTTACTTTTGAAAGAAATAAAACAAACGAAGAATATAAAAAGATGGCAAAATATGCTTGATGCAATTATCGAACAACTATACGATGGTATTGCTATTGTAAATGAGCATGGAAAAATAATTTTTTTAAATCATAAAATTCCATATTTGTTTAATGTCGAAAATGAAAAGGGGCTAGGTAAACCTATAAAAGAAGTTATACCGATATTAAATTTGGAAAAAGTTCTAGAGTCTGGAGTTGCTGACCTTAGCAGAGTAGTAGAGTTTAATGGGGTTCTATGTATTATCCAGAATATTCCTGTTTTTGAGGATGGTAATATTATTGGGGCTATAAGCAGGATTATGTACAATGGAATTAACGAAGCACGAGAAAAAATGAGGCACTATGACCTATCAAATAAAATGGCTGAAATCCTCGGGTTAATTCGACAATATGAGAGTTTAAATAAACAAAAAGATAAAAATGAGGAAGAAAAAAAATCAAATAAATCATTGATTTCGTTTGAAAAAATTATTACAGAAGACTTAGGTATGAAAAAAACACTTCGGTATGCTTTAAAAGCTGCAAAAGGACGTTCAACGATCCTCATAAGAGGGGAAAGCGGTACTGGAAAAGAACTGTTTGCACAGGCCATCCATAATGCAAGTGATCGCAAGGATTATCCATTTGTCTCAGTTAACTGTGCTGCCATTCCTGAACATTTACTTGAATCGGAATTTTTTGGTTACGAACAAGGTGCATTTACGGGAGCAGAAAAAGGAGGGAAAATCGGTAAGTTTGACTTAGCAAATGGAGGAACACTCTTTCTAGACGAAATAGGTGATATGGCACCTCCACTTCAAGCAAAATTATTAAGAGTATTCCAGGATAGGGGATTTTACAGAGTAGGAGGCATTAAACAAATTCATGTGGATGTACGAATTATTGCCGCTACTCACCGAAATTTAGAATTAATGATCAAAAATGGCAAGTTTAGAGAAGACTTGTACTATCGCTTAAACGTTGTAACCATTGATATTCCCGCTCTTAGAGAAAGAAGAAAAGATATTATGGTACTTACAAAAAGGTTTATGAAGGAATTAAATAAGTTTCTTGGAACCAGCATTATTGGAATGGACCCAGCTGTAGAGGATATTTTTACTTACTATAGTTGGCCAGGTAATATAAGAGAATTGAAGAATGTGATTGAAAGTGCCATGACTTTTACGGATAAACGAATTATTGAGGTAGAGGACTTACCAAAGCATATTCAAAATGCCAGGCATGACGTATTGGAAATGAGTTCGGAAAATTCGGAAGAAATCAATGGATTTTTTACAGGGAAAAGAAATGTCATTCTTGAGGATGCACGTCAACTAACGGAACAGCAAATGATCATGAGAGCATTACAACAGACTCAAGGAAATAAAACAAAAGCAGCAAAAGTGTTAGGAATTAGCCGGTCTGTTTTATATGAAAAGCTAGCGAAATATCAGTTGAAATCTTGGTAGTTACGTATCTATTAATTTCTGAAAATAAGGAATAAAAAAATAATTTGGATTGGGGGAAGCTAGCATGCTAATTACAGGAGATAAAACAATATACGAGGTTATTAAAGAAAAAACTGAATTACACCCAAAGAAAATATTTCTCTATTATCAAGATCAATGTATATCGTATGAAGAGCTACTACTTCGGGTTAATCAAACAGGGAATTATCTTAAAGCAAAAGGTATAAAAAAAGGTGATAAGGTTGCCGTTTTACTCAGTAATTCCCCAGAATTTTATTATTTTTGGTTTGGTTGTGGGGCAATTGGGGCTGTGCTTGTCCCGATTAATACTGCCTCGACCGCTTATGAAATTGAGTATTTTATCAATCATTCAGATGCTGCTGGTTTTATCGGAGATCAAGAACTTTTTCAAGGAAAAATAAAAGAGTTAGTTGATTCAAGTAATCTGTTATTTACCGATGTGATTACGGAAAATTGGTTAACTTATTTAAGCAAATTTCCTGCAAGTTCTCATGTGAATGATGTTAGTTCAAAAAATGTGTGTTGTTTAATGTACACGTCTGGAACCACTTCAAAACCTAAGGGCGCTGAAATTACACACGAAAATTACATTTTTGCAGGAGAAACTTCTGTGCGAAACCAGTGGCTAACACCATTTGACCGTTATTTAATTTTTCTACCTTTATTTCATGTTAATTCACAGTATTATACGACGATGGCTTCTTTAGTTGCGGGTTGTTCAATCGTTCTACTGAAACGATTTAGTTCATCCACATTTTGGGATGATGTTCAAAGATACCAACCAACAGTTTCAAGTTTTGTAGCAACGGTCATTAAAATGCTTTTACAAACAGATGATCATCCAAATGAAAAAGAACATACCCTTAAAAAAGCTGGTTACGGTCTATTTGTTACTTTTAATGAATTAGAAGAGTTTGAAGCTCGCTTTGGTATTAAACTGTATCAATGGTATGGCATGACAGAATCAATCACAACCTCGATTGTAACACCTATTTATGAAAAAAGAATCATGGATGAACGCACAGGAATCGTCCCTATCGGGAAGCCAGCTTTAGGGCATGAGGTAAAGGTTATCGATGAAAATGGAACCGAATTGGGACCAAACCAAGTGGGAGAAATCATTATCAAATCACCATCGTTAATGAGAGGGTATTATAAAAATCCGGAAGCAACGAAGGAAACCTTACGAGATGGATGGCTTTACACAGGGGATAATGGCTATTATCAAAAAAATGGATATATTTGGTTTGTCGATCGTAACAAAGATATGATTAAGCGTGCCGGAGAAAATATATCTTCACTAGAGGTAGAAAATATTATTCGAGATCATTCAAGTGTTGAGGACTGTGCTGTTATTGCTGTCCCTGATCATTTAAGAGAAGAGACCGTTGCCGCTTTTATTAAATTGAAGGAAGGATATAGTCTTTCAGAACAGGAAATAAAATCATACTGCGAAGAAAGATTATCCTATTTTAAAATCCCGCAAATTTTTAAATTTATTGAGGATTTCCAAAGGACATCGATCGGGAAAATCCAAAAGAATGTATTGAGAGACCAATATCAACCAGAAAAAAAAATACATAAACCTTCTATTATTTAAAAAATGAATAGATTCGCATTCTTATCAAATGGAGGAATTAGCCATGCGTGAAGCGGTTATTGTTAGTGCAAAAAGAACCCCAATCGGTGATTATTTCGGAGCGTTTAAAGATTTAACTGCAGTGGACTTAGGAGTACACGCTTTAATAGCAGCGGTTGAAGCTGCGGGGATTGAAGCAAATCAAATTGAAGAAGTGGTGGGAGGCCATATATACCAAGCAGGTTGTAAAGGCAATACAGCCCGCCAAGTCGCATTAGGGGCCGGGTGTTCTGTAGAGACGGTCGCTTCCACGATTAATCAGCAGTGTCCTTCTTCCTTGCGTGCCGTTGAAATCGTCGTCCAAAATATTATGCTTGGCAAGATTGATATTGGAGCAGCGGTTGGGTATGAGAGTATGACAAATGTTCCTTATCTGTTACCAAAGGTTCGCGGGGGTTTGAAGATGGGGGACAGTTCAATTGTAGACTCTTTACTAAATGATGCTTTAATAGATGCTTTCAATGATTATCACATGGGCGTAACGGCAGAAACACTTGCCGAGGAGTATCAGATAAGCCGCGAAGAACAAGACGAACTGGCAGTCATTAGTCATCAGAGAGCCTGTAATGCCACTCAAAATAAAACATTTAAACAAGAGATTGCCCCTGTTGAAGTGAAGATGAAACGAGTAACGAAAACAATTGACCAAGATGAACATCCAAATCCAACCACGAGCATGGAATCGTTGTCCAAATTACGGCCTGCCTTTAAAAAGGATGGAACTGTAACAGCCGGAAATGCTTCTAGTCTCAATGACGGTGGAGCAGCTGTCATCCTAATGGCTAAGGAAAGGGCAATTGAGCTTGGATTAAAGCCGTTAGCTAGAATTGTCTCTTCCGCGTCCGCTGCAGTCGATCCGAAAAGAATGGGAATTGGAGTTGTTCCAGCTGTTCATAAAGCCTTACAATTTGCCGGCTTGCAAATGAATGAGATTGATTATTGGGAAATCAATGAAGCTTTTGCGGCCCAATTTTTAGCTGTCAATCGTGAACTAAATATTCCGATGGATCAAGTGAATGCAAATGGTTCCGGTATTTCATTAGGTCACCCTGTTGGCTGTACGGGAGCCAGATTGTTAACAACGTTAATCTATGAAATGCAGCGTCGCGGTTCTAAATATGGCTGTGCCTCTCTTTGCGCGGGTGGTGGACCAGCGGCCGCCATGATTGTGGAAGCGCTATAAAGTGAAACCTCCATCAGTAGGGATCATACTTGCCCGTTAATGCGGGATAAATTATACAAACAATAAGTAAATAAGTAAGAGATCGTTTCATGGAAAAGATCATTGGCGTAATCGGTGAAGGAACAATTGGGAATGGAATTGCTTAAACAGCTGCTGTCGCGGGGTATTCAGTGATTCTGCAAAATGTTAAGGAAAATTTTTATAAAAAGGAATACATAACATCAAGCCCAATTTAAACCGTTCGGTTGAAAAAGGAAAACTTTCCAGCGAGGGAAGCTGACCGAACACTCGGACGCATTCATGGAACGATTCATATTGAGGAACTAGCGGATATTGTCATTGAAGCGATCATTGAAAACATGGAGAGTAAGAAATCATTGCTCCAAAGGCTTGATACGTTATGCAGACCGAATACAAACTTTGCCTCCAATACATCTGGGTTAAGTATCACTGAACTTGGCAACTGCACCAACCATCCTTCTCAAGTGATTGGCATGCATTTTCTTAATCCAGTACCTGTGATGAAATTGGTAGAGACGCCTGCGGTCAGGAAACCTATCAAGAGATTAAGAGATTGTTTGAAAAGTTGGGGAAAAAGGAATAACAGTACAGGATGCAGCATTTGCAGTTAACCGAATTTTAGTGTCGATATTTTGCTTTCGACCAATCGATGGCCGAAAAATGATGACTTAGTAAAAATGCGTTTTAAATCAAGTATGCAAGAAGGTCTCCAAGAATGATTTTCATCGATGTTTCCTGAAACAAGACAACAACATGTTAGTGACATGGCTCTATCTATTGATCTACTTGAAAAAATCAATTTTCCTGTTTTATTAATCCATGGAAGAGATGATCGTGTCATCCTATTACAAGACACAAGTTACAAATTAGCGCTTGCATTACCAAATGCACAGCTTCATGTCTCCCCAGCTTGCCGTCATTGGGTTCAAATTGAAAAAACAAAAGAATTTGCCGGGTCAAGTTATTGAATTTTTTAAAAAAAGAAGAAATGCTACTTTACTAAAAAGCAATACGCTAGTTTAAAAAACTGCTGATACAAAATTCTACAAAGCAGAATAAAAATAATAAAACCCTAGAAGCGTTGATATAACGCTGTTTATAGGGTTTTTGTTATCACTATTTACGACAAATTTTTATTAATGTGAGTAGAACTCTACTATAGATAATAAAACACAAATGGTTTTCCAACCAAGAACCATCGCGATTTTTTCATTTGCGGCACATTTGCGGCAATGCAGAATTAAATAAAATAAAAAACCTTGCCGCACATCCTACAAAGGTTGAATTGGCAAGGTTTCTCGTACGTCCCGAAGAGGATTCGAACCTCCGACCTACAGTTTAGGAAACTGTTGCTCTATCCTGCTGAGCTATCGGGACACTTTTATTAGGAACCTTACTTATTATAAATAGTTAAACGAAAAAGGTCAATAAAAATTAACCTTTGCGTCTTTTGTCTCTAAATATCAACCAAACGATCAGACTTAAGGTGATTAATAAAAACTCCATTGAAAGGATGTACCAGGGATACGGGCCTAATAGATCCAACAAGCTTGGACTTTTAGGTTTATGGCTTAAAAACATATAATTACCATCAACAGCCTTATTTATTAGCATGATTACGGGCATTAAAACATTCAAGAAAACAAATAGTTTTACGACTGATACGATCGTTGGCCGATAGCCATGGATCCATGTAAAATATAGGACCACCCAGATCATCATTAAATGGGTATAGAAGAAGTGGAAAAAGCGAAAATGCGGGAAATCAAAATTTAACAATGGGGTAAATAATGCTTGTGATGCACCCAATAAAGCTGTAAATAATAAAATTTCATAGATAATCCTTTTTCGCGTTAACAATAAAATAACCGATAAAATTAAGCTGATACTGCATAATTCTAAGGGAATAGCATGGCTGACATCCCACATTCCATTTACATACATCCAAAAATGATAACTGGATTCTATCAAGATCAATGAAATGGCGATTCCAATCTCAGTAAATCTCCATTTTTTACCTTTTAAATTTTTTCTAAATTTAAAAATAGCAACAGAGACTACAAATAGAAGGGCGATAATGATAAAATGGCTGTCTGAAAACATTTCAAAATCGTATTCCTCGTATTTGCCGCCAAACCATCCCATCAACTAACACCTCTTTTTACTTTCATTCTATTTATACATATCCTAGACTATTCCTACCCTAATACGCCCCAAAGAAAATTCTACCTAATCAAGTCTACACGATTTATGATATAATAGTTTGTCGAAGATACTCGAAATAATTAAAAATGTGGGGGTCATTATGGCTGGTTATACGCCGATGATACAACAATACTTAACCGTTAAGGCAGACTATCAAGATGCCTTTTTATTTTTTCGCCTTGGAGATTTTTATGAAATGTTTTTTGATGATGCGATCAAAGCATCACAAGAATTGGAGATAACCTTAACTAGCCGGGAAGGCGGCAGTGAGGATAGGATTCCCATGTGTGGTGTACCATATCATGCTGCGCCTAATTATATTGAACAGTTGGTTTCAAAAGGCTATAAAATTGCGATATGTGAGCAAATGGAGGACGCAAAACAAACAAAAGGCATGGTTAGACGGGAAGTAGTCCAACTCATCACACCGGGAACGGTAATGGATGGAAAGTCATTATCAGATAAAGAAAATAACTATATCGCCTCCATTTCATGTTTTGAAGACCGTACTTTCGGATTTGCCTATACGGACCTATCAACAGGTGAAAGCAAGGTAACCCAACTTTCTTCTAATTTTGACGAAGTATTAAATGAAATTGCAGTATTAAGCTCGAAGGAAGTTGTCGTCGCAAATAACTTTGACGGTGACTTGCAAAAGAAACTGCGCGAACGTGATGTTCTCGCGATTTCAATTGAAGATAATAGTTCAGTAGAAATGAAATTTTCTCATCTTCTCGACAATCTCAATCAAGATAAATTAAAACAAACGACAGCAAGGCTTTTTAATTATTTATACCGTTCACAAAAGCGAAGTCTTGATCATCTTCAACCTGTGACAACCTATCAAATTCATCACTATATGAAAATTGATTACTATTCTAAACGAAATCTTGAATTGACTGAGACAATTCGTTCAAAAGGGAAGAAAGGCTCCTTACTTTGGCTCTTAGATGAAACGATGACGGCGATGGGCGGCAGGATGTTGAAAACATGGATTGATCGTCCACTCATTTCACGTGAGGAAATTGAGCAGCGGCAAACGATAGTAGAAGTATTGAAGAACAACTATTTTGAACGGCAGGAACTTCGCGAAAAGCTGACTGAAGTCTATGACTTAGAGAGGCTTGCAGGGCGTGTTGCTTTTGGCAATGTCAATGCCCGTGATCTTGTTCAGTTAAAGCGATCATTAATGCAAATTCCTTTTTTAAAACAAATTCTTCAGGGGATGGAGAATGAAGAAGTCAATAAAATTGCAGAATCACTTGATCCTTGCGAGGAAGTTACAGATTTATTAGAGCAAGCCATCATTGATAATCCACCTTTATCGATAAAAGAAGGTAATATCATTCGTGACGGGTATAATGCCCAGTTAGACCAATACCGAGATGCCAGCCGAAACGGGAAAACCTGGATTGCCCAGCTAGAGCGCGAGGAGCGTGAAAAGACAGGGATTAAATCCTTGAAGGTAGGATATAACCGAGTATTTGGTTATTTTATTGAAGTTACTCGTGCAAACCTGCACCATTTAACAGAAGGTCAATATGAACGAAAACAAACCTTATCGAATGCCGAACGCTTTATCACACCTGATTTAAAAGAAAAAGAAGCGTTAATTTTACAAGCGGAAGAAAATGGCGGCGAACTAGAATATAACTTATTTACTGAAATCCGTGAGATTGTTAAAGAACATATCCCACGTCTGCAGGCAGCGGCAAAAGCAGTGAGCGAGTTAGATGTGCTCCAATGTTTTGCTCAAGTGAGTGAAGAGCGGCGCTATGTGAAACCGACATTTTCAACCGATCGAAAAATGGTCCTAAACGAAGGCAGACATCCTGTTGTCGAAAAAGTACTTAATGCACAAGAATATGTAGCTAACGACTGCTTTATGGACAATGAGCGAGAAGTTCTTCTGATTACTGGACCAAACATGAGTGGTAAAAGTACCTATATGCGTCAAATTGCTTTGACTGCAATACTTGCTCAAATTGGCTGTTATGTACCAGCAGATGAAGCGGTGTTGCCGATTTTTGACCAGGTCTTTACTAGAATTGGAGCAGCGGATGATTTGATATCTGGCCAAAGTACGTTTATGGTCGAAATGCTGGAAGCAAGGAATGCTCTTACAAATGCTACACAAAATAGCTTGATCCTATTTGATGAAATTGGACGCGGTACATCAACCTATGACGGTATGGCTCTGGCACAGGCGATTATTGAATACATTCATAAGCATATCGGGGCGAAAACACTGTTTTCCACGCACTACCATGAATTAACCGTCCTGGATAAAGAGCTTGAGAAATTAACGAACATTCATGTTAGTGCAATCGAACATAACGGAAAGCTCGTCTTTCTTCATAAAATAAAAGACGGACCAACCGATAAGTCCTATGGAATTCATGTGGCGCAATTGGCTGAACTTCCGAAAGAATTAATTCATCGAGCCAATGAAATTTTATCCGCACTTGAAAAACCTGGGGTACAACCTGTATCTGTGAAAACGGAAGTGAAGGAAATAAAGGAGCAGCCTGCACAGCTGTCTTTCTTTGATGAACCCAAGGATGCGAAGAAGCAAGAATTGTCGTCTAAAGAGAAGAAAGTTATAGATAAAATGAGAGAACTTGATCTTCTAGATATAACACCGCTTCAAGCGATTAATCTGTTGTACGAGCTTCAAAAAAAGTTGAAAAGCTAGGAGGTGAATGGTATGGGTAAGATAATCCAATTAGATGATGCCCTATCCAATAAAATTGCAGCCGGAGAAGTAGTCGAACGACCTGCTTCGGTTGTAAAAGAGTTAGTGGAGAACGCGATTGATGCTGGCAGCACAGTGATTGAAATTGAAGTTGAAGAAGCTGGATTGGCAAAAATTCGAATCACGGATAATGGGAATGGAATTGAAGAAGAGGACGTCTTACTCGCCTTCCAACGGCATGCGACTAGTAAAATCAAGAATGAAAATGACCTATTCCGTATTCGTACACTAGGTTTTCGAGGAGAAGCCCTGCCTTCTGTTGCTTCTGTTTCAAGGCTGGAGATGAAAACCTCAACCGGTGAAGGTGCAGGTAATCGAGTGTTGATTGAAGGCGGCAAAGTGGAAGTTTTTGAGAAAGCCTCGAGCAGACGTGGGACAGATATTTCGATTACCGATTTATTTTATAACACACCAGCACGGTTAAAATATATGAAAACCATCCATACAGAGCTAGGGAATATTACCGATGTAGTGAATCGGCTCGCGCTTTCTCATCCAGAGGTAGCCTTCCGCTTAATTCATAATGAGCGTAAGCTGCTGCAAACGACCGGAAATGGTGATGTTCGCCAAGTACTGGCTTCTATCTACGGAATGGCGATTGCTAAACAGCTTGTTCCGATTACGGGGAATTCACTTGATTACAAGATTTCTGGATATGCCTCAATGCCCGAAGTTACAAGAGCATCGAGAAACTATATATCTACCATGATCAATGGCCGTTTTATAAAAAATTACGCCTTAGCTAAAGCAATCCAAGAAGGGTATCATACATTACTTCCGATTGGCAGGTTCCCAATTGTACTGCTCAATATTGAAATGGATCCATTATTGGTGGATGTCAATGTCCATCCAACCAAAATGGAAGTTCGTATCAGTAAAGAGGCTGAACTAAATGAATTGGTGACGGAAATCATTAAAAACGCTTTTAAATCGAAGATCTTGATTCCAAGTGCCTATACACAAGAGAAAAAAGAGATTCCTAAGTCAGAGCAGACCACATTACTTCTTGATGAGCGAACCAATCAAACTCTTCCAATGAAGAAAGAATTTTTGGAGTGGGAGCGTCCTATGATTTCAGATATTGTTCAAGAAACAGGGAAGGCTCTTGAGGCAAATGTGGAACCAAGGACCTCTGCGCTAGTTGAAGAAGAAACCTTTACAAATAATTGGGAATTCATTCGTCCAGAAGTTGAGATGAATGAGACAGAGCGCGAAACTATGATAGCCACTGAAGACGACCAAAAGGAAAGTCGGATCCCAAGGTTATATCCAATTGGTCAAATGCATGGTACCTATATCTTTGCGCAAAATGAAAATGGTTTATATATTATTGACCAGCATGCTGCACAAGAAAGACTGAAGTATGAATATTTTCGTGAAAAGGTCGGTCAGGTTCATGCGGAACTCCAGGAATTATTGGTTCCGATCACACTGGACTATTCTACCGATGAATATCTAAAAATCAATGAAAATCTTCTCGAATTGGAGAAGGTTGGGGTTTTCCTTGAGGAATTTGGACTTAACAGCTATATCGTTCGCTCTCATCCACAATGGTTCCCAAAAGGCGAAGAAAAGCAAATTATCGAAGAAATGATTGAGCAGCTTCTTACAATGAAAAAAGTCGATATTAAAAAGCTTCGTGAGGAAGCGGCAATCATGATGAGTTGTAAAGCATCGATTAAAGCGAATCGTCATCTGCGCAATGATGAAATTCAGGCATTACTCGATGATTTGAGACAAGCATCAGATCCGTTCACCTGTCCGCACGGAAGACCGATTATTGTTCATTATTCTACCTACGAGATGGAGAAGATGTTTAAACGGGTCATGTAGAGTGCTTTCTTTTAAAAGAGAGCACTCTTTTTTTGTAAAAATGTTAAAAATATTTAATTGGGGTACTACTATTAGTTAGTATAATAGTGTAAAATTACACTATAAAGATTAATGGATATTTTGTGATGGGGGGTGGGCTGATGATAGGATTTAGTTTATTAGTTACATTTTTACCTGTAGTCATTATTATTTTAGTTATATTTGCAATCGTTAACGCTACGAAAAATAAAGAAATGGGGGATGAAGCTGTGATACGTCATCTTTATACGTATTTAGTTCTTTTTGCAACACTTATGATGGTAATTGGCGGAGGGATCTCAATTTTTATGGCTGCGGCAGATTTAGTAAGTCCACCAAGTTATTATCAAAGCTTTGAAGATTATAAGCAGATTTATCATGACAGGAAAGAAGTTCCGGTTGAAGATAGTAAAAAATTAACAGACGAAGAAATTCGTGCAAAATTTGATCAGGCTGTAGCGGATGAAAAGAACCGAACAAGAGAAAGAGCCAAAAACCAAATCATTAAAAGCCTAGGCTTTATTATCATTCCACTTCCGGTATTCTTTTACTTCAATAATATGAGAAAACGACAAAGTGATATATAGACAAATTGTGTTGGAGTGACCGAAGTCCATTCAGAAAAAGCATTTGGGTCAATGCAGTAGCACAGAGTGACTTAAAAAGCTGATTAAATAGCAAAAAGAGTGCAAATAGCACTCTTTTTTTCAGTTTACTTCACAGCTGCCTGGACTTTATGCATATATTTAAGGGCTTGTCCTGTCCCCATTGCTACGGATTCGAGCGGATTTTCAGCTAACTGTACAGGCACGAAAATCTCTTTGCTTAGCCACTCTTCCATACCCTTCATTAATGCGCCTCCACCCGTTAAGATGACACCACGGTCAACAATGTCTCCGCTTAGTTCTGCCGGGCAATCCTCAAGTGTGGCACGGATCGCTTCTAAAATATGAGATAATGATTCTTTTAACGCATTTCTAATTTCATAGGATGAGAGAGTGACAGTTTTTGGCAGCCCAGTAACAAGGTCACGACCGCGTACATCCTTCGTAAGCTCTTCGTGGTCCACAAGGGCATAGCCAATTTCCATTTTGATATTTTCAGCTGTCCGCTCACCAATTAATACATTGTATTCCTTACGGACATATTGAATGATTTCTTCATCCAAACGATCTCCGCCAATTTTTATCGAATGGCAGGCAACTACGCCTCCAAAAGAAATAATCGCCACCTCTGTATTACCACCGCCAAGGTCAACTACCACATTCGCAACCGGCTCATCCACAGGCAACCCTGCGCCAATCGCAGCTGCCACTGGTTCTTCGATTAACTGGATTTTTTTTGCACCAGCATTTCTCACAGCATCCTGAATCGCTCTTCTTTCAACGCTTGTTGAGCCAGAAGGTGTACAAATTACAACATTTGGCTTACGAACCGCAAAGCCGATTTTTTTTGATGCCTTGTGCATGATATGCCTTAAAAGTTCGGTCGTAAGGTCGTAATCGGCAATCACTCCATCCTTTAATGGACGGATCGCAATAATTTTCTCAGGAGTTTTTCCAATCATTTCTTTTGCTTCCATACCAAAAGCGACGACCTTTTTTGTATCTGTGTCAATGGCCACTACTGAAGGTTCATTGACAGCGATTCCTTTGTTTTTACTATAAACTAATATATTTGCTGTTCCTAAATCGATTCCAATTTCAAAATTTGAAAACATCTATTTCACCTAATTTCACTATTTTTCGACGCAACGCCCTTTGACGTGTTATCTTTCTACAAAATAAGCTACGATTAAGCCTACCATGAACTTGGGGGTAAAAGGCTGTTTGTAAAGGAAACGTTATCGGAATGTAAAAACGTTATCGTAAATGTAACGTTACAAGAAGTATTTACCATTTTTTCGATAAAAGTTGGATAATCCCATCTCGGTCATGCATAGAAAAGATAATAGTTGTTTATACTAGTTTGATGTTCAACTGCTTTTTAAATTTGTGTTAGGATATAGGTGTGACATGGTCCCACCATCACGGAAAAATGAAAAAAGGGCAGTGTGAAAAAAGTGGATTCAAAACAAAAATTACTAGTCATTATCGGTCCGACCGCTGTTGGGAAAACAAAGTTAAGTATTGAACTGGCTAAACAGTATAATGGCGAAATTATCAGCGGTGATTCCATGCAGATCTATCGTGGAATGGATATCGGGACTGCCAAAATAAAAATCGAGGAAATGGAAGGGATTCCCCACCATTTAATTGATATTAAAGAGCCAGAGGAAAGCTTTTCGGTCGCTGAATTCCAGCAGCTTGTCCGAGCGAAAATAGCTGAAATTACTTCGAAAGGTAAGCTTCCGATCATTGTTGGCGGGACTGGGCTGTATATCCAGTCAGTAATATATGATTACCAGTTTTCTGACGCACCGGCAGATGAGAAACTTCGTTTACAGCTAGAAGAGCGGGCTATGGAAATTGGGTATGAGGCGCTGCACGATGAATTAACGAAGATAGATCCAGAAAGTGCAAGGCAAATTCACCCCAATAATGTTAGAAGGGTAATAAGGGCACTTGAAATTTATCATTGTACTGGTAAGATAATGAGTGAACATCAAAATAATCAGCAGCCTGACCTTCTTTATGAAACAGCACTTATTGGCTTAACCATGGAGCGGGAAAAGCTATATGAGCGGATTAACACTCGTGTGGAGCTGATGGTGTCAGCAGGACTTCTTGAGGAAGTCAGCCAACTACACAAGCAGGGCATTCGAGATTGCCAATCCATACAAGCTATTGGCTACAAGGAAATTTATGATTATCTTGATGGGAAGGTTAGCTTAAGTGAAGCGGTTGAAAATTTAAAACAAAATTCACGACGCTATGCAAAAAGACAACTAACCTGGTTCCGGAACAAAATGGGCGTAGAGTGGTTTGACTTATCAAATGCCTTAGATTTGTCAAAAAAAATAACCGAAATTTCTCATTACGTTGAAGGAAAGCTACAAGTAAAATCGAATACATAGTAGTAGAGATAAAAGAGGAGGATATTTAAAATGAAAACCACCATCAATATTCAGGACCAATTTTTAAACCAATGTCGTAAGGATAATACACATGTGACGGTGTTCTTATTAAATGGTTTTCAATTAAGAGGCCAAATTAAGGGCTTTGATAATTTTACCGTTCTATTTGAATCAGAAGGAAAACAGCAGCTGGTTTACAAGCACGCCATTTCAACCTTTGCTCCGCAAAGAAATGTTCAGCTTGACTTAGATGCCCAATAAGTTTTCACCTAAACGAGTCCATGAAATCCATGGGCTCTTTTTTTATTTTTATAATGAAATGATAGTTGCATGAATACACATAAATGAAGGAGTATAGGTTTGTTGAAATGAGAGGTGAAGGCTTTGGATCAACCGATTCGCATGAAAAGCAATGGACAAATCAGTGTATCCCTCAACTCGCAAAAGAGGAAGTCATTGACGAAAGAGCTGCCAGTCCCTCAAGTTGTTCCAAAGGTAATTCCCCCGGAGCACGCGGCATTAAAGGAAATCGAAGACGAGCTCGGGGCATTAGTCGGTATGGATGAAATGAAACGAATGATAAAGGAAATTTATGCTTGGATTTTTGTTAATAAAAAACGGGAAGAAGTGGGGATGAAGGCGAGAAAGCAGGCACTTCATATGATGTTTAAGGGCAATCCTGGGACCGGGAAAACAACCGTTGCCAGGTTGATTGGTAAGCTCTTTTTAAAGATGAATGTTCTTTCTAAGGGACACTTAATTGAGGCGGAACGGGCTGACCTTGTTGGCGAATACATTGGTCATACTGCTCAGAAAACTAGGGAGTTAATCAAAAAAGCCCAAGGTGGAATTTTGTTTATTGATGAAGCCTACTCATTAGGGCGTGGCGGGGAAAAGGATTTTGGGAAAGAGGCGATTGATACACTTGTTAAGCATATGGAGGATAAACAGCATGAATTTATTCTTATACTTGCTGGGTATTCCCGTGAGATGGATTATTTTTTAACCTTAAATCCGGGGCTTCATTCCCGTTTTCCGTTAGTCATCGACTTTCCCAATTATACGATTGATCAATTGATGGAAATTTCCAGCCGAATGCTCGACGAAAGAGAATATAGTTTGAGTCATGAGGCGGAAAAAAAGCTGAAAGATCATTTAATTTGGGTGAAAGCTGTCCTTAGCCCAAATAGCTTTTCAAATGGCCGCTATGTTCGAAACATTATTGAAAAGTCGATTCGCGCACAAGCGATGCGGCTGTTATTGCAGAACAGCTTTGATCGACATGAATTAATGACACTTCGAAGTAATGATTTAATTTTCGAAGAAGATTAATTTGCACAGAAAAATCGGCGGACATATCGGACGCCGATATTCTTATGTGCTTAGAAAAGGCTGAAATTATGGTGTTGAGATTTTTTTTGGTATGATAAGGTAAGGAAATTTATGAAAGCAGGTGTTGGTATGGACCAAGAAACAAGCTTAGAAAAAGCAATCTTAGTTGGCTGCCAGACGCAAACTATAGATGACCGTCGCTTCCACTATTCGATGGAAGAGCTTGCATCCTTAACAGAAACCGCTAAGGGTGAAGTACTAATGACTGTTGTTCAAAAGCGAGAAAGGATCCACTCGGCGCTATACATAGGAAAAGGGAAAGTAGAAGAACTAAAAGCGCTTGTAGACGAGGTCGAAGCAGACTTAGTTATTTTTAACGATGAATTATCACCAAGCCAAAAACGAAATCTATCTTCCGAATTAAATGCCCGAATTATCGATCGAACTCAACTGATTTTAGATATTTTTGCACAAAGAGCTAGGTCGAAAGAGGGTAAGCTGCAGGTAGAATTGGCACAGCTTCAATACTTATTACCGCGTCTTGCTGGCCAAGGGACGGCGTTATCGAGGCTGGGAGCAGGTATTGGGACAAGAGGACCTGGGGAAACAAAACTTGAATCAGATCGACGTCATATCCGGCGAAGACTTGATGATATTAAGAGCCAACTTTCAGTTATTGTTCAACATCGAGATCGTTACCGCGAAAGAAGGAAGAAAAATAAAACATTCCAAATTGCGATTGTTGGCTATACGAATGCAGGTAAATCAACACTCTTTAATCGCTTATCTGAAGCGGATTCCTTTGAGGAAAATCAATTGTTCGCTACATTGGACCCGATGACAAGAAAGTTGGTTTTACCAAGTGGATTTCAAACCTTAATTACAGATACAGTTGGATTCATTCAAGACCTGCCAACAGCGCTTATTGCTGCATTTCGTTCGACACTGGAAGAAGTAAAAGAAGCTGACCTTCTGCTGCATGTGGTCGATATGTCGAATGAGGACTATTTTCAGCATGAAAAAACGGTTAATAAGTTGCTTGAGGATTTGGAAGTGAAAGACATACCACAAATAACCGTTTATAATAAAAGGGATATTCAACATCCTGACTTTGTACCAACGACAGATAGCCCTCTTATCTTCGTTAGTGCCTATGACAAAGAGGACCGCAATGAATTGAAACGTAAGATAGAAAAAGTAATGATTGAAATGATGGACCAATACCAAGTCGGTATTCCATCAACAGAGGGAAAATTGATTGCGCAATTAAAAAATGAGACGATTGTAAGAGAACTACTCTTTGATGAAGAAAAAGAGCTCTATCAATGTAGAGGCTTTTCGCTTCCAGATCAGCAGATCTCGGGCCAATTACAGAAATACAAAACTAGAATGGAGTAACAGCATGTTTCAACAGTTAAAAAATGGGGAAAAGCTTCAACCGATCGTAGGTGGAGTAGAACAACAGATTTCCGTTGTACACAAAGCAATAGACGAAAGAGTAGAAACGAATCAATTTCGAGTATTGAAAAGCTTTCAACAGCATAGAGTGAGTGATTCTCACTTTTTCCCTTCCACAGGGTATGGGTATGACGATATCGGGAGAGATACATTGGAGCGTATTTATGCAGATGTATTCGGGGCAGAAGCAGGGCTTGTTCGACCACAAATCATCTCTGGGACGCATGCGATATCGATAGCGTTATTCGGGATCCTCCGTCCAGGGGATGAACTTCTTTATATTACTGGAAAACCATACGATACCCTTGAGGAAATTGTTGGGATTCGGGGTAATGGTGTGGGCTCTTTAAAAGAATTTGGCATTTCTTATGATAGTGTGGAACTGACGAATGAAGGGACGATTAATTGGCAGCTTGTTGCAGCCAAAATAAAACCCAATACGAGAATGATTGGGATACAACGTTCTAAAGGGTATGCAACTCGTCCATCGTTTACCATTGCAGAAATCAAAGAAATGATTTCGTTTGTAAAAGAAATCAAAGAGGATGTAGTGGTTTTTGTGGATAACTGTTATGGCGAATTCGTGGAGGAATTTGAGCCCTGTCATGTTGGAGCTGATTTGATGGCCGGTTCACTTATAAAAAATCCCGGTGGCGGATTGGTTAAAACCGGCGGCTATATTGTTGGGAAAAAGCAATTTGTTGAAGCCTGTTCTTATCGGATGACATCGCCGGGTATCGGGGCTGAGGCAGGCGCTTCCTTATACAGTCTTCAAGAAATGTATCAAGGATTCTTCTTAGCACCGCATGTAGTAGGCCAAGCGTTAAAAGGTGCTGTGTTTACGGCAGCGTTTCTTGAAAAACTAGGGATGAATTCCTCACCAAAATGGGATGCCAATCGAACGGATTTAATCCAATCTGTTCAATTTGATGATAAGGAAAAAATGATTACCTTTTGCCAAGCAATCCAATACGCATCACCCATTAATTCACATGTTACTGCCTACCCGGCCTATATGCCTGGTTATGAGGATGATGTAATCATGGCCGCAGGAACTTTTATTCAGGGTGCGAGCATTGAACTGACAGCGGATGGACCGATCAGACCGCCATATGTTGCTTATGTACAAGGCGGGCTAACCTATGCACATGTCAAAATGGCTGTTTGTATAGCAGTTGACTCGTTAATTGACAAAAAATTAATAGAATTAAATTAGACTTAAATGCAAAGGATAACGAAAGTAGTTGTCCTTTTTTTTATTTTGTAAAAACCATGTTAGATTACCTTACATAGGATTGACATCTTTTCTAACGCGCAATATAATAACGATATAAATTCGTAAATGGAGAGGAGAAATTTAAGTGAGTGGAAAAGAAATTCGCCGCTCAATGCCTCTATTCCCAATAGGTGCTGTTATGCAGCTGACAGAGTTGTCTGCAAGACAAATCCGATATTATGAAGAGCATCAATTGATTTCTCCAGCAAGAACAGATGGGAATAGAAGGCTGTTTAGTTTAAATGATATTGATAGACTATTAGAAATTAAGGATTTAATTGATCAAGGTGTGAATATGGCTGGGATAAAACAGCTATTCCTGGTCAAAGTTCAACAATCTAGTGTAATCCAGCAACAGGCTGAACAAGCCAAGCAGGAGTTAACAGACGAACAGTTACGAAATATGCTCCGTCACGAGTTACAACAAGCAGGCAGGTTCAATCGTTCGTCTTTGAGACAAGGAGATATGTCGCGATTTTTCCACTAAAATAATTGGAGGTAATAAGGATGGCGAAGTTTACAAGAGAAGATATTAAGAGGTTAGCATTAGAAGATAATGTAAAATTTATTCGTTTACAATTCACTGATATCTTAGGAACGATTAAAAACGTTGAGATTCCTGTAAGTCAGTTAGAAAAAGCTCTTGATAATAAAATGATGTTTGACGGTTCTTCTATCGAAGGTTTTGTGCGTATTGAAGAATCTGATATGTATCTTTATCCAGATTTGAATACATGGGTAGTGTTCCCATGGACAGCTGAAAAAGGAAAAGTAGCGCGTTTAATCTGTGATATCTATACTGCAGAAGGAAAACCTTTTGATGGTGATCCGCGAAATAATCTACGAAGAGTATTAAGAGAAATGGAAGAACTAGGATTTACAGACTTTAACTTAGGACCAGAGCCTGAATTCTTCTTATTTAAATTGGATGAAAAAGGTGAACCAACACTAGAACTAAACGACCAAGGCGGATATTTCGATTTAGCTCCAACTGATTTAGGTGAAAACTGTCGCCGTGATATCGTACTAGAGTTAGAAGAAATGGGCTTTGAAATTGAAGCTTCTCACCATGAAGTAGCACCAGGACAACATGAAATTGATTTCAAATATGCAGATGCATTAACTGCTTGTGACCAAATTCAAACATTCAAATTAGTAGTAAAAACCATTGCTCGTAAGCATGGTTTACATGCAACGTTCATGCCAAAACCGTTATTCGGAGTAAATGGATCTGGAATGCACATGAACCTTTCATTATTTAATAACGGCGTAAATGCATTCTACGACCCAACCGGCGACCTAGAAATGAGCGATACCGCCCGTCAATTCATTGCAGGAATCCTGATGCACTCTCCAAACTTTACAGCGGTAACAAATCCAACTGTAAATTCATATAAGCGTCTAGTACCTGGCTATGAAGCGCCATGCTACGTTGCTTGGTCTGCAAGAAATCGTTCACCATTAATCCGTATTCCATCTTCACGTGGATTAAGTACACGTGTAGAAGTAAGAAGTGTTGACCCAGCTGCTAATCCATATTTAGCAATGGCAGTCCTATTAAAAGCTGGTTTAGATGGTATTATTAATAAAATGACTCCTCCTGCTCCAGTTGATCGTAATATTTACGTGATGAGCAAAGCAGAAAGAATTGCAGAAGGAATCATTGATCTTCCAGCAACACTAGCTCAAGCATTAGAGCAGTTAAAGTCTGATGAGGTTATTCTATCTGGTTTAGGAGAACACATCGTAGAGCACTTTACCGAAGCAAAAGAGATTGAGTGGGATATGTTCCGTACGACAGTTCATCAATGGGAACGCGATCAATATATGAGCATGTACTAAAATAAGAGACCCAGTGTGGATATTTCCAGACTGGGTTATTTTTGTATTATTTTTGATTGTTTTCATTTAGTAGCTTAAATCTAGTGAGAATGAAATCGCCGCTAATCCCTGCAAGAACCGATAGAAAAATTGTCTCAACAAATGAATTCGGTGTTGTATAAATCATGACAAGAATCGAAGCAACTGAGCCTAGAAGCATTTCTTCGAGAAAACCAAGATAGATAAACTTTTTTGTTTTTCGCGGCATGATTAATTTCCCATGCTTTCTAATGTGTCCAATTATCCCTACAGAGCCACCAATAACCATTGAGAAAATAATGTCCTTCAACACTTTTTTCCACTCTCCTTAAGCCTTGATTTTTGGACCTAAGGTAAATCATGGTGTAATACCATTATACTAATAGTGGAAACTAGTTGGAATGAGTAAATATACACAAATTTGTATATTATTCCAAAAATAAACATAAAAATAGAGCAGAAGTAACCCTCTGCTCTTCTCTTATTAATGTATATGACGATAAACCCCAATAACTTTTCCAAGAATAGATACATTCCTTAGGATAATTGGATCCATTGTCGAGTTTTCTGGCTGTAAGCGAATAAAATCTTTTTCTTTGAAAAATCTCTTACAGGTTGCTTCATCTTCTTCGGTCATCGCAACAACGATATCTCCATTATTTGCGGTTTGCTGCTGTCTCACAATTACATAATCTCCATCAAGAATTCCAGCCTCTATCATACTCTCGCCCATGATTTCGAGCATAAAGACTTGTTCATCAGCTGGTGCTAGACTTTCAGGCAATGGGAAAAACTCTTCAACATTTTCAATGGCCGTAATAGGTACTCCGGCAGTAACTTTACCAACAATAGGCACATTAACAACATTGTTTCTGGGGATGTTTGCCATTGCGTTTGATTCTAGTATTTCGATTGCTCTTGGTTTGGTTGGGTCCCGTCTAATCAGTCCTTTACTTTCCAAACGTGCTAAATGACCATGTACGGTAGAACTTGAGGCAAGTCCAACTGCTTCGCCTATTTCCCTAACGGAAGGCGGATAGCCTTTTTTCTTTACTTCCCCTTTAATAAAATCAAGGATATCCTGCTGTCGCTTTGATATTTTAGTCATAATAAGATACACCTCTCACCCTATATAATATTTACGTTTATTATAGCATGTTCGTATTTTTTATACAAACATAAGTTCGAATTATTGTTGACAACAAACAAATGTTCGGATTATAATAAAAAATATAAACGAACATACATTCCGAAAAGGGGTTATTAATATGAAAAAAATATGGGACAAATACTCTTATGCGATCCTACTAATTTTCTTAAGTTGTACGTTAGCATTTATCCTATCAATACGTTTTAATTCTAATGTCGAAGAGAAGTTTCTAACCATAACGGTTTCAGAAGGCGATTCACTTTGGCATCTTTCTAAACAATATTCTGACAAGCATACATATTCCAATAACGAATTTATCAGCTGGGTAAAACAACATAACAAAATAGATGGGGATAGAATTTATCCTGGGGAAGAAATCATTATTCCAGTTACCTATGAATCTGGTGCTGTAACTGAATATGCAAGTGCTGCGGGTGAATAATAGTCAAATGGTGAATGCAATCATTTATTGTCGGGTGAGTACGACCAAAGAAACCCAGGAAACATCATTAAAGCGTCAAGAAGAGGAACTAACACAGCTTGCTAGTCAATATCACTTCAATGTAGTTTCTATTATTCGAGAGCAAGCAAGCGGTTATGAACTTGAACGGGATGGCATACTAGAGTTATTAGATTTATTGAAAGAAAATATAGTACAGGCAGTGTTAATCCAAGATGAAACACGTTTAGGAAGAGGAAATGCAAAGATTGCACTTTTGCATTGTATTTTAAAAGAAGGGGTAAAGCTTTATAGTATTTCTCATAATGGTGAATTACAATTGTCAGAAAGTGATTCCATGGTATTGAAAATAGTCTCAATGGTGGAAGAATACCAGCGAAAGCTTCATAATATTAAAATTAAACGTGGAATGAAACGAGCTGTTGCACAGGGTTATAAGCCAGAAAAGAACTTGAAAAATCTCGAATGGAATTCAGGACGTGAGAAAATTGAAGTTCCCATTGATGAGATTATCCGACTTCGCAAAAATAAGTTAACTTTTTCAGAAATTGCTGCAACCTTAAGGGGTTTTGGGTATAATATCTCAAAAGCAACTGTTCATAGACGATTTCAAGAATCGCAAGAATCGATTCAATCAGAAGAGCAGTAGACCATTTGCCTTGTCAGATGGTCTTTTTTTTAGTAAAATCAGTGCTTGCAGTATTATTTGAAAGGAGTGTTCTTCGTGCTCTCAAAAGAAAAAATGGCTAGAATAAATGAATTAGCCAGAAAAGCCAAAGCATCTGGTTTATCAGAAGCTGAAGCGAAAGAACAGTCAAAATTAAGAAGTGAATATTTGACTATTTTTCGGAGTTCTATGCTGGATACATTAACAAATACAACAATCATTGATCCAGAGGGAAATGATGTAACACCGAAAAAAATAAAAGATAGAAAGAAATACAATCTTCATTGAATTTAGGGAAAACTTTTGTTTTTCCTTTTTACATATTGTTTCAGTATCTGTGTCAAACTAAGAAAATGAAAGTAAGATAATTTGTTTAGTAATCAAATTAATTGTTGAATTAACCTAAAGAGAACTATAATATTAAGGGTGTTATTATTATCCTTTTGAAACAGGAGTGATTTGTATATGTTTGAAACAATTGATGAATTGTCCGTAACCGCTATTCGTACGCTATCGATTGATATGATCGAAAAAGCAAATTCAGGACATCCAGGAATGCCAATGGGTGCCGCACCAATGACCTACACGTTATGGTCACGTTTTATGAACCAAAATCCAAAAAATCCAAAGTGGTTTAACCGTGACCGTTTTGTTTTATCTGCAGGACACGGATCTGCTTTACTATACAGCATGCTTCATTTATCTGGTTATGACTTATCGATGGATGACTTGAAACAATTCCGCCAATGGGGAAGTAAAACTCCAGGACATCCTGAGTTTGGTCATACAGACGGAGTAGAAGCAACAACCGGTCCACTTGGACAAGGGATTGCAATGGCTGTTGGTATGGCAATGGCTGAACGTCATACAGCTAGTGTCTACAATAAAGATAATTTTGAGATTGTAAACCATTATACATATAGTATTTGTGGTGATGGAGATTTAATGGAAGGTGTTTCAGCTGAGGCAGCATCACTTGCTGGACATTTAAAACTAGGACGATTAGTGGTTTTATACGATTCCAATGATATATCTCTAGATGGTGACTTAAATAAATCCTTCTCTGAAAGTGTTAAGGACCGCTTCTTATCATACGGCTGGCAATATGTTCGCGTAGAAGACGGCAATAATTTAGAAGAAATCGCTAAAGCGCTAGAAGAAGCTAAAACTGATCTTGATCGTCCAACGATGATTGAAGTTAGAACTGTGATTGGCTATGGTTCTCCAAACCGTGCGGGAACTTCTGGTGTCCATGGCTCTCCGCTTGGAGCAGATGAGTTAAAGCTTACAAAAGAAGCATATAAATGGACATTTGAAGAGGATTTCCATGTACCAAATGAAGTTTACGAAAACTTCAAAAACCTAATCGGTGAAAATGGTGCAAAGAAGGAAAAAGAATGGAACGACTTATTTGCACAATATAAAAATGAATATCCAGAATTAGCGAATCAATTAGAAGCAGCATTAAGAAATGAATTGCCTAATGGCTGGGATAAAGACATTCCTGTATATAGCGAAGGCAAAGCCCTAGCAAGCCGTGCTTCATCAGGTGAAGCCCTAAACGGTATTGCGAAAAATCTACCTATCTTTATTGGTGGATCTGCTGACCTTGCTGGTTCTAATAAAACCATGATCAAAGGTACCGGTGATTACGCGCCAGGCAACTACGATGCCAAGAATATCTGGTTCGGTGTCCGTGAATTTGCAATGGGTGCAGCGATGAATGGGATCGCCCTACATGGCGGCGTGAAAATTTTTGGAGGAACATTCTTTGTGTTCTCTGACTACCTGCGTCCTTCAATCCGTCTAGCTTCAATTATGGGATTGCCTGTTACGTATGTATTTACGCATGATAGTATTGCTGTTGGGGAAGATGGTCCAACACATGAGCCTGTTGAACAACTTGCTGCACTACGTGCAATGCCAGGTCTTTCTATTATTCGTCCAGCTGATGGTAATGAGACTTCTGCTGCATGGAAGCTTGCTGTTGAATCTACAAACAAACCAACTGCTCTAATATTAACTCGTCAGGATTTACCGACACTAAAAGATACTGATAAAAATGCATACGAAGGTGTATCAAAAGGTGCTTATGTGGTTTCTCCTTCTGAAAGAGAAACTCCGGACGCATTAATCCTAGCAAGTGGTTCAGAGGTTAGTCTAGCTGTTGAGGCACAAAAGGCTTTAGCGGGTGAAGGAATTCATGTTTCTGTTGTCAGCATGCCATCATGGGATCGCTTTGAACAACAATCACAAGAATACAAAAACACGGTACTTCCAAAGAATGTGAAAAAGCGTCTTGGTATTGAAGTGGCTTCTTCAATGGGCTGGCACAAATATACTGGTGATGAAGGCGATGTATTAGCGATTGATACATTTGGCGCATCTGCACCAGGAGAAAAAATTATGGAAGAATACGGCTTCAGTGTTAACAATGTTGTTGCACGCGTGAAGGCACTTCTTCAATAATAAAGAGAATATCTCAAAGGGAACGGCTCGATGCCGTTCTCTTTTTGTTTTTTAAAATTGAACATTGGATGAATGATTTAAGTGATTCGTTACATTCCAATAATAAGTAAGATATAATAATATTTGTGGGAATCTTATGAATTCGACAATATTAGTGATTTTTTTTGCCAGTATAAGACAAATGTTTTGCTAGCGATTACCTTATAATTGATAGAAAGGGTATCAACGAAGGAGAGATCGTGGTGAGAAATTATCAGCTTTATTTGATAGAAGATGAATTTGCCGCCCATTACTTCGGAAGAGAGAGTATGTTTTTTCGGCTTTTTCTGGAACATGACAAAGCTGAAGGTGAATTGAAATTTATTACAAACAAGCAAATTTCTTATATAACAAAATCATTAGAAGTATTAAAAATCCATCAATTAATTCAAAAGCAACTTGGAAAAAAGAAGGGTTTTCGTGCGGAACATGGTACATACTCGATAGAGTTAAGTGGAAAACTAAGTACAGCGAAATTGAGGGTATTCCAGGATTTAATCACGGTAGAGGCAACAGGGAGCTATGAAGCAGAAACGATTTTCTTTGAAGTGCTTAGAAAATGTGAATCTTCCTTTATGGCCTTAGACCTCGAACAGCAAAGATTTGGCTGGTTAAAGCCTATTAAAGAAAGAAAATATGTCTAATCTTTAAAAGTGAATATTGTATAATCTCATTTTATTTAGTACACTGTATGATAGACAACATGAAGGAGGAAGTTTAATGAGTACAGGTTTATGGATTCTAGTTGTTATACTAGCATTAGCAGCTGGTGTGGCTCTAGGATTTTTCATTGCTCGTAAATATATGATGAGCTATTTAAAGAAAAATCCACCAATCAATGAACAAATGTTAAAAATGATGATGATGCAAATGGGTATGAAGCCTTCTCAAAAGAAGATCAACCAGATGATGTCTGCTATGAATAAACAGCAAGGCAAATAAATATGACCGAAAACCACTTTTATCTATTGAAGAAAAAGTGGTTTTTTTGTGTAGAAAGGTAAGTTTTTTGAAAAATCTTATTATGTTTTTCTATTGAAAAATAGGATAATTAGGTCCATACTAGTTACGCTAAGATTAAGAACATAGATAAAGGAGCAATACGCATGAAAAAAGTTTTATCAGTTATTTTAGTATTACTTTTCGCTTTAACGGCATGTGGTACACAGGACAAGGAAGAAGCGAAGCCAACCCCTAAAGAAACGAAAACAGAAGAGGGAACAAACGCTGCGAAAGATAGTGAAACGAAAAAAGAGCTAACAGCAGAGGATCAAAAGTTCACTACTTTAATGGTAGAAAAAAATTATGAAGCTGTTTTACAAGATACAATAACGTTAAAGACGGAAGAACAAAAGAATTTCTATTACCTAGCATCAGCTTTTATCAAAAATAGTGAAATTCAAGCAAAGTCATATGTGGATCCTACCACAAATGAGACGGACTTATATGCAGCAAAAACGGATTATTCGGTTGTTGTAAATTATTTAAATCGAGCAAAATATGTACCTAATGAAATCAAAGCTGAAGTAGATGAATTACGAAAAGTATCAGAAGAAAAAGCTGCCTATTATATGGAAGAACTTGAAAAACAGACAGCAAAATAATCCATACCTTTTTGGAAAAGCACTCATATCAATGGGTGCTTTTTCTATGCAGGTAATAAGTGTCTAAATCTTTATTATTTTATTAATTTTTGGTAAAATAAATCTTCAGGTGTGATGGAATGATTTTTTAAAATAATAATGAGTTTTTTCGGGGGAACGACAAATGAAAGTATTTTTAGAGTTAGGGTGGTTTTTTAAACAAGAGAAAAAAGCATACCTATCAGGAATTTTTATCTTGCTGTTTGTGGCAATGCTTCAACTTGTCCCACCAAAGGTGATTGGAGTGATTGCCGACCATATTAACGACGGTACACTCACAAAAAGCTTACTGTTTGAATGGATGGCCATTTTAGTGGGTGCAGGTCTTGGAATGTATGTCTTAAGGTATTTTTGGAGGATTATGATATTTGGTTCGGCCGTAAAGCTTAGCAGACAGCTAAGGAATCGCTTATACCAACACTTTACCAACATGTCTCCATCGTTTTATCAAAAAAGAAGAACTGGCGATTTAATGGCACATGCGACAAATGATTTAAGTGCCATCCAACAGACGGCTGGAGCGGGGGTCTTAACATTAGTGGATTCACTTTCTACTGGTGGGATGGTAATCCTCGCAATGGCTCTTACCATCAGTTGGAAATTAACTTTGATTTGCTTGATCCCCATGCCTTTTATGGCAGTCCTTACCAATTGGTTTGGTACCATGCTGCATCGTACCTTTCACAAAGCGCAAGAAGCCTTTTCTGACTTGAATGATAAAACACAGGAAAGTATTTCTGGTATTAAGGTAATTAAAACGTTTGGACAGGAAAAAGAAGATATTGAGGATTTTAGAAAGCAATCAGAAGATGTCGTTCAAAAAAATATCGTGGTGGCAAAGATTGATTCACTTTATGATCCTACGATTTCTATTATCGTGGGAATCTCGTTTTTCTTGGCCATCACCTTTGGTTCTAAATACGTTTTAGCTGGGGAATTAAGCATTGGTGAATTAATTTCCTTCACCACCTATTTAGGACTATTAATTTGGCCGATGTTGGCATTTGGCTGGTTGTTTAATATCGTAGAACGTGGTCGTGCTTCCTATGATCGTGTTGCTGGATTGCTACGAGAAAAATCTGATATCACAGACAAAAGTGATGCTTTAGACGTGGTACCTAGCGGTGGTATCCACTATGCGATAGAGAGATTCACTTTCCCTGGTGAAAAGGAGCCAATGTTAAAGGAAATCTCATTTTCGATTAATAGAGGAGAAACACTCGGGATTGTTGGAAAAACAGGTACTGGAAAAACAACGCTGCTAAAGCTGCTTATTCGTGAATTTGAGGACTATCAGGGTGGGATTTCCTTCGGCGGTCATCAACTGCAAGAATATAAGCTCGAGAAATTACGAGAGGCCATTGGGTATGTTCCACAGGATCATTTCTTATTTTCGGCGACAATTGCTGAGAATATCGCCTTTACTAATCCGAAGGCTCCTAGGGAAGAAATCTATAATGCTGCGAAATTAGCCTATATTCACGAGGATATCCTTCAATTTACTGAGGGGTACGAAACACTTGTCGGCGAACGGGGCGTTTCCTTATCTGGCGGTCAGAAACAGAGGATTTCAATCGCACGTGCACTGTTGATGAATCCGGAAGTGTTAGTCCTGGATGATTCACTATCAGCCGTTGATGCAAAAACAGAGGAAGCGATTCTTTCCTCGTTAAGAAAAAATCGTGAAGGAAAAACAACGATTATTACTTCGCACCGCTTAAGTGCCATCCAACACGCAAACGTAATTCTTGTGCTTGATAATGGAGGGGTCATTGAGAGAGGAACACATGAAGAGTTGATGGCATCGGGTGGTTGGTATAAGGAAATGTATTTACGTCAGCAGCTAGAGGAGTTGGTAGAGCATGGAGGACATTAAAATGGATGATACCGCAAAGCTGTCTGAAAAAGAGCAAAGAAATGTTCTATATCGCCTGCTCTCCTATACGAAACCACATAAAAAGACATTAATCCTAGCGTTCAGTCTGCTGGTGTTAACCACTTTAGGGGAATTAGCAGGACCGATGTTAGTGAAAATCTTTATTGATGATTACTTAACACCGGGGAACTTAGTAGTTGAACCATTGGTGATTCTTGGGGCGAGCTTTCTTGGAATTCAAATCATTAAATCGGTTCTGATGTTTTTTCAATTAGTGAAGTTTCAGGAGATTGCCTTAAAAATCATTCAACAGCTTCGAATTGATATTTTTTCAAAGGTACAGTCACTAGGGTTGAAGTATTTTGATCAAACGCCGGCAGGAAGTATTGTTTCACGGGTGACAAACGATACCGAGGCGATTAAAGATATGTTTGTTACCGTCCTTTCGACCTTTATCCAAAGTGGATTTTTACTGACAGGTATTTTTATAACTATGTTTATTCTAGATGTTAAACTGGCGCTGTTCTGCCTTATTTTTATCCCGTTAATTCTCCTCGTCATGAGTTTGTATCGGAAATTTAGTTCTCGTTTCTATTTAGATATGCGGGAAAGATTAAGCCAATTAAATGCAAAGCTTAGTGAATCCATTCAGGGAATGAGCATTATTCAGGTATTCCGCCAAGAAAAAAGACTTCGCCAGGAATTCGAAGACATCAATGAAAAGCACTTTAATTCGGGAATGAAGAATATAAAGATTGATGGCTTATTGCTTCGCCCAGCGGTTGACTTAATTTTCATTTTAGGTTTAATCATTGTATTAAATTATTTTGGTATCACCTCATTAGACAGCCCAGTTGAAATCGGTGTTTTATACGCCTTTGTTAACTACTTAGAACGTTTTTTTGAACCGGTGAACAATATGATGATGAGATTATCCCTATACCAACAGGCGATTGTGGCAGGTGCAAGAGTATTCAGGATTCTCGATAAAGAAGAATTGGCACCTGGACAAAGAGAAGATAGTGCACGATCAATTGAAGAGGGTAGAATTGAATTTAAAAATTTAACTTTTTCCTATGATGGACAGCGAGATGTACTAAAGAATATATCCTTTACTGCCCATCCTGGCGAAACCGTTGCACTCGTTGGACATACGGGGAGTGGGAAAAGCTCGATCATCAATTTATTAATGCGGTTTTATGAGTATGAGAAGGGCGATATCTTAATTGATGGCCAATCGATTCGCCATTATTCCAAAGATGAACTACGAGAAAAAATGGGGCTTGTCCTCCAAGATCCGTTTTTGTTTTATGGGACCGTAAGAGACAATATCACGCTGCATAATCATCATTTAACAGATGAGCAAGTGGAGGATGCTGCGCGATTTGTTCAAGCGCATACGTTTATTGAAAAACTGGAAGATTCCTATAATCATAAAGTGGTGGAGAGAGGTTCTACTTTTTCAAGTGGTCAGCGGCAATTAATTGCGTTTGCAAGGACGATTGCAGCGAATCCAAAAATTCTCGTCCTTGATGAGGCTACTGCCAATATCGATACAGAAACAGAAGAAGCCATTCAAACAGCCCTTGAGAAAATGAGGAAAGGGCGTACGACAATTGCCATCGCCCACCGGTTATCGACAATCCAGGATGCAAACTTAATTCTCGTCTTGCACCAGGGGGAAATTGTAGAAAGAGGCACACACCAAGAGCTATTAGCACTTGGGGGACTATACCATAAAATGTTCCTATTACAAAATGGAGCAGTCGAGCGCTTAGAGGATGCTATGCATTAAGAAAAGCGGAAGCACCCTGGTCAGCGGCGTATGGCCTCCTCGTAAAAGCTAACGCTTTTCCTTCGTGCGAAGCTTTTGCTGCCGGAGCGTTCCTTGTGGAGCGCTCCAACCAAGATAAAGGAAACACGAAGAGCCGTAGGCGATTCGATGTTGACTTATCGAAGGGCGGAGAGCGAAGGACACTAGCCGCTAGGGTGCTGAAGCTGGACAGTATTCTAAGTTCAAGAACGTATACTTTCTTCATCTATAATAAAAATCCTGGCAATCTGCCAGGATTTTTGAGTTAGAGACTCGCCACTTGGCGAGCTTTCTTTATATACTTTCGATTATATTCATTTAAAAGATGGTCTAATTCCTGACTATAGCGAATAGCAATGGAGGAAGTCAGGCCGTTTGTGACCGCGACTTGGATTAATTCAGCACGCTTTTTTTCAATAAGTGTAATGTGGTCTTGTTTGATCACAGCCGTGGTCCTTTCCGGAGAAACTCCAATAATAGAAAACAAAACATTGATAGGAAATTCGCTACCAATGTTTTACTAGTATAACCTAAAATGGGATTAAATACAAAGTTTTTGTAAGAAAATATCCAGATAAAGTAGGAAAATGGTAGAATCACTGAATGTTTCATAGCGTTAATTTTAATAATCTTCTAGAGACACAAAATATTCATGTTAACCATTATCTTTTAGGGGAATGTTTTGTTAAAATGAAACAGTATCGACTATACTGGGAGTGTTATTATGACGGATGTAAATATATTTTTAGCCCTAGGCGCTGGGTTTTTAAGTTTTATCTCACCATGCTGTTTACCGCTCTACCCTGCATTTCTTTCTTATATCACCGGGATGTCTGTAGGGGAACTGAAAACTGAAAATGCCATGCTACAGAAGCGCAGTCTATTACATACTATCTTTTTCCTTATTGGATTTTCAGCAATTTTCATTGCCATAGGCTTTGGGACATCGTTTGTTGGCCGCTTTTTCATGGAGTACAAAGATTTAATCCGTCAGCTTGGCGCAATCTTCATTGTTCTCTTTGGATTAATCATTGTCGGTATTTTTAAACCAGAATTTCTGATGAAGGATCGCCGTTTAGAATTTAAACATAGACCTTCAGGCTTTATTGGGTCTATACTAATTGGAATGGCTTTTGCTGCTGGATGGACTCCATGTACGGGTCCAATTCTAACTTCGGTTATTTTACTTGCTGCATCTAATCCTGGATCAGGTGTTTTATACATGACTGCCTACTCACTTGGATTCGCAATTCCGTTCTTAATTCTATCCTTTTTTGTTGGTAGAATGAAATGGATCCGCAAAAATAGTGGGAAAATTGTTAAAATCGGTGGCTGGATCATGATTGTCATGGGCTTTGTTCTCTTCTTTGACTGGATGACAAAAATCATCACGATTTTCTCTGGTATGTTTGGCGGCTTTACAGGTTTCTAATACCTGTAAACATTAAAATTTATAATTATGCATGGAATTATTATAGTAAAATCTGAATTTCTCATTTTGTATTTCGAATTCTTAATTAGGAAATAGGGGTTGTAACCTATGAACTTCGTTGTTGTTTCTTCAATAGGAGCGGTTTTTATGGGGATACTTGCTTTATTTGTCCGCATGAAAGCTGCAAAGAAACCTACAAATGCATTAAAGATCATTCTGCCTCCGGTTTTTATGTCGAGCGGGGCATTAATGTATGTGGTACCACAATTTCGATTAACTGCACTAGAAATAGGTGAGGTAATAATGGTGGGGATGCTTTTTTCCATCTTGCTTATAAAAACCTCTAAATTTGAAATACGTGATAATGACATATATCTGAAACGCTCGAAAGCATTTATTTATATTTTAGTTGGATTACTAGTCGTTAGACTTGGCTTAAAATCCATTTTAAGCACCACGATTGATTTTGGTGAACTAAGCGGAATGTTCTTCCTACTTGCGTTTAGTATGATTGTCCCTTGGCGGATTGCGATGTATTTGGATTATAAAAAGCTATATAAGCAGCTTCATGGCATTTCACGTATGGAACACTGATTCTTTTTGGATCGGTGTTTTTTTATGGGATTTTGTTGGTGGGTTGGGGTTATGAAGAAAATTTGGGAAAAATGTCAGGATATAGTGGATGATGACCAATAGTAAACAAATAATTTGTTGAATTTGTCATCATGAAGGAGATGATGACAAAAAAGTACGGGATCATTCCAGGAAAATTGTCATCATGAAGGTGATGATGACCAAATGTACGGAATTATGCCAGAGAAAAGGTCATCATAAACGCGATGATGATCAAAAGCCCGAACTAAATTCTAGAAATTGTCATCATGAATCTAATGAAGACCACACGGTCATACGGATTTAAGGAAAAGCACTCATTTTGCAAAACTGTTATTGGAATGGATAATAAAAAACCGCCAAATAGACGGTTTAGAATAAGTGCTCGTAAGGAGCCACATCAATACGGTTTTCAAAAAGCTTTTTTCGTAAAAATTTATGATCTCTTTTTGGCGTTGCCTGGATATAACCGCGGATGACGAGGTCTTCAGTAATTACAGATACCTTTTCATTAAGTGCTAGCTCGCCGATCTTCCCGGCTATTTTATGCCTGGCAACATCACGGAAAAGCTCTGGAACAGGACTGACCAAATCTTCTAGAAGTGTTTTTTCTTCCTCACTCCATAGATGACGCGTTTGATTCACATAGTATTCTTCCCAGTCCATCACAGATTTGCCATCTTCTTTGGGCATTTTCTTTAAGAACTTACGGAACATAAAAAATCCGCCAATCGCCATAGCACCAGCAAAGGCAAAAATCCATAGTAAAATAAACCAGAGAAACCAACCCGTTAGCTGCATTAATATCACCTACATATTACTATTTTCATCTACTTATTATAGTCTGTAATCAAGGTAAAAGACAAGTAATCGCTTTATTTACTAGGTGGAATCTTCATCTATAGGGGATGCAAAAGTTGTCGAAAAAATGACAAAAGGGCCAACTCTATTGATAAATACTATATTCCATTGTAATATGATTACAAATAGTAGTTACCTTTTTTAAGATAATAATTACGGGGCTGAATGGGGTACTGGTGTCCTCCACAGTCTTCAAAACTGCTTGAGACCTGCGTGCCAGGTCTGGTGAGTTCGATTCTCACACAGTCCCGCCAAATTAACATTTTCAATCCTTTACATAATTTTTCACCCCCACAGTCTTTTGTTCATTTTGAACGAAACTGTGTGAGACCGTGAAGCCAAAACTGTGTGTGTTCAGAGCCTTCAAATATTAAATTTGGAGGTTTTTTGTATGCGTAAAGGAATGAGAAAACACGGAAGAGTTGCTTCAACGAGAAAGGTCACAGAGTCGTTCACAATGGTTGAAATGTTTGAAAGGTTCATGTGGTTCAAGAATAATGAAGGTTTAGCTCCAAGAACGATTGAGGAATACAAGATTCATTTTCAATGGCTATGTAATTACTTTCAAAAGGACTTGTCACGGGTAGAAATGACAACTGAAGCCTTCCTTGATTGGATTAACTTCATGGTGGGTCGAATTTAAAAATGTCTAAATTTTAGGGTACCAATTATCCCTATTTACCAAGTGTAAAAATTTTTTGAAAATTTTTAGGTTTTCTAATAATAAACATTTACATAGTCCTTTTTCTAGGACATTCTAGATTATTAATAGAGAGGGTGTGGAAATTCGATAAATTTGTAAGCCTTTACTTTATAAGTGCAATTGGAGACGAAGCTTTACCCAAAGGTGTAATCTAAGAAATTAAAGTAATTGATTTGAAAATGCGATGTGCTGTGGCGCATGGGGCGGAATAAAAGGCTATTCCGCACTAACGAAGTAGAGAGGGTTGGATTCATTTTGAAAAAGGTTCACAGTATTAACTCTGTGTTCCTTTTATTTTTTATACCAATTAGATATGATCACCGTATTTTCATTCCCGGCGTTTGTACCACAGTTGGCCCTAGGGATGGATTCAAAATGAACAAAAATACAGTCTGTTAGTTAGTAATGAGTTTGATTCATATTTTTTGTGTGCATCAGGTAGATGTAATTTTACATCAAAGTAATGATTTATCGCATTAATATTCAGAATAATTTAAATAAGATAGAGAGTTTACTCTCTTTTTATTTTGGCACAATTATTGCATTGAATTAAATAAGAAATTTTTTTAACTGGAATTATGAAAGGGAGGGTAATATGGTTAGATTAAAAAGGAAACCCAGCAATTTTAATCAATTGGTATTAGAAAATATTATAGAAATTAAGAGAGACAAGAATTTACTCCAACAGATTGAAACAAAAATTGAAAATAAATATTTAAAAGAAAAAAAGCAAATTCGTTAATTTTAGAGAGGTGTCGCTTGAAATGTTGAATAAAATTACGGATAAAGTATATCAAGTTAAAATTCCATTTCCGATGGGTATGAATGAAGTCAATTGTTATTTAATTAAAGGTCAAAACGGTTATACAATTATCGATACGGGTTTTAACACCGAGGAAGCCAAGGCGGTGTGGACAAAAATTTTATCGGATGATACACCTGTGGAAAAGGTCGTTCTGACACATGCACATCCGGATCATGGGGGATTAGCAGGGTGGTTTAAAGAGCAGTTTGGTGCGTCTGTATTATTGTCTAGAAGAAGTTTTATTGAGTTAAAAAAAATCCAGTCCTATTTTTTAAATTCGAACCTGAATCCGATATTTTCGTTTTTACGAATGCATGGAGGACCCAAGGTCCCTGTAAAAGTTTTTCAGCGTAGCCTGGAGGATTACGACTTTGAGCCCGACATCTTGTTCGAAGACCATTCGAAAATTCAGGCTGGAGATCTCGTACTTGAAAGCATATGGACCCCGGGTCATACTCCTGATCACTTTTGTTTTTATAACCAAGAGCAGCAAATTTTGTTTGTTGGGGATCATGTAGTAAATTCTTTTAATACAATTGTCCTAACAGAACAAGAAGGAGAAAATTCCTTAAATGATTATTTTGAGTCCTTGAAGAGTATTGAAAATAAATCCGTATTGTACGTTATGGCAGGTCATGGAGAACTGATTGGCAATCTTGCTAATCGAATTGCCGAAATAAGGGCTAATTATATTAAAAAATGGCAGCAGATTCAAGGCTTAATTCCTAAAGAAGGAATTACTGCATATGAAATTTCTCAAAATGTCTATGGCAATAAAGAAATAACGGATCGCTACAGTGCAGCTCCATTTTTACAAACGATTACAAATCTAACTTATATGGAATCTACTGGTTTCATTAAGAAGGAAGAGCGGCAAGGTACAGTCTATTTTTACTGTGATAGCTAAAGGGAGGGAAAGGTATGGAAAACGTAGTTATTGTATCTGAGGTTAGAACTGCAATCGGAAAGTTCGGCGGGTCACTAAAAGAAGTAAACTTAGAAATCGTGCAGCTATAGTTATTAAAGAGGCGATACGAAGATCTGTCATATCAAATGAAATGGTAGATGAAGTGGTTATGGGTGAAGTAAAACAAGCCACAGAGTCTTTGAATGTGGCTAGAGTAGCCGCGATTCGTGCCGGCATTCCTGATAGTGCAACAGCTTTTACCATCAATCGCCTATGCGGTTTCGGTATGCAAGCGGTAGCCTCAGGCGTGCAATAATTAAATTACAAAGCAGGCAGAAATAATTGTTGCGGGTGGTGTAGAAAACATGAGCAGTGCACCTATGTATCTACGTAATTCAAGGTTTGGAGAAGGAAACCCGTATATAATAGATTCCAATTTGGAAAACGGCCAACAGCCAATGGAAACTTGGTGCGACATTGGAATGGGAATGACGGCTGATACGTAGCGGAGAGATATGGAATTTCAAGGGAGGAGCAGGACCTTTTTGCTCTGGCAAGCCAACAAAAAGCAGCAGCGGCGATTAAAGAAGGAAAAGACAAAGATGAGATTATTCCAGTTGAAGTAAAAATGAAGAAAGATACCTTTCTTTTATTTAAACCTTTCTAATAGAATGTTACATTTTTAAATTTATATTGTAACTGTTCTAGAAAATCAGTGTGAGCAACGGCAAGTAATTCCTCAGCCCTTGTTTTCCAATTGAATGAATTGAATATTAGAGTTATTTTAAAGTCTACAGTAATCTATATTTTCAGTAGATTCAATATTGACAAATGGAGTTTTTGGATATAACTTCATGTTTAATTAAATATTTAATTGAATATTAATAAGAAACGATTGGAAATAGTAAAAGGATTCATAAACTTGTCAGAGAGCAGATGGTTGGTGAGAATCGGTAGTTATAACCTTTGAACTCATCCGAGAGCTACTCCCTGAACGTGAACAGTAGGGGGTGTCGGTTTCTACCGTTATGAAGATAGGTGGAGATTGCCACCGAAAATGAGTGGGTTAATATTATTATTAATCAATTATAGTGGTACCGCGAGCAATGCCTCGTCTCTATATTTTTTAGAGACGGGGCTTTTTTATTTCTTAAATAAATTAACAAATATAAATGAAAAGGTGGTTATTAGGATGAAAAATATTGATTAGTATTCTAGAGGGTACTTTATGCACCCGGTGCAAAGCTTTAAATGGACAGAGAAGGGGTATATTACAGAAGCTCCTCCCTGGTGTAGTGTGGATCTTCGCGATGGAAATCTGGCTTTGATTGTGCCGATGAGTCTAGGGGAAAAGTTAGAATATTTTCAGTTGCTTTTACAAGTGGGTTTCAAGGAAATCGAAGTAGGTTTTCCAGCTTCTTCGGAAACCGAATTTGTTTCTATACGTAGATTAATTGAAGAGAATTTGATTCCGGATGATGTAACAATTCAAGTTTTAACACAGTCAAGAGAACATATTATCAAAAAAACATTTGAAGCATTGCAGGGTGCGAATAAGGAAGTGGTGCACTTGTACAATTCCACATCTGTGGCACAACGGAAAAGGTCAGGAGTATGTTACTCCTGACCTTGTTCTTAAAAAATGATACAAAGTTACCATTTAAGTAAACATTAACAATGCTAATTTTTATTTAACACGACTTGATAGTGATTTTGCATATGGAACAATTTTATTTATTTTTTCCATACTTACACCCGTTTCCACTCCCATTTCAGAGAGCATTAGAGCAATATCCTCTGTCGCCAGGTTACCTGTTGCTCCAGGTGAAAACGGACAACCGCCAAGCCCACCGATTGAACTATCATACTTGTCAATTCCGGCATTCATCGCAGCTAACGTGTTCGCAAGTGCCATTTTTCTTGTATCATGGAAATGGCCAACAAAGACTGCGTCCTGATAAAGATTTTTTAATTTGGAAAATTTTTCATAGACTATTTTGGGGTTGGCCATCCCATTTGTATCACCAACATCAATTTCGTCTGCCTCTAACTCTACGAAACGTTTGCAAACATAATCCAGCTCTTCAAATGAAACTTCACCTTGGTAAGGGCAAGAGAAGGACATAGAGATGTAAGCTCTTGTAAAGATTCCGTGTTTTTTCGCAATCTCGAACATCTTTTCAGTTTCTAAAAGAGACTCATCAGTCGATTTATTAATATTTTTTTTGTTGAAAGCTGTACTCGCACCTATAAATACAGCGATTTGAGGTACTTTGGCTTCAATTGCACGTTCAAGTGCTTTTAGATTTGGTGTTAATGCTATATACGTAATCCCAAGTTCATTACAATATTGGCTAATTTCATTTGCATCAGCCATTTGTGGAACCCATTTCGGGCTTACAAAAGCAGCCGTTTCCATACGCGTGATTCCAGTCTCGGAAAGTTGACGAATCAATTCCTTCTTCGATTCGGTTGAAATAGGTTCCGGTTCATTTTGTAATCCATCTCTTGGGCCAACTTCAATAATTTCAACGTTACGTGGAATAAACAAGGTGCACCTCCAAATTAGAAAGTTTTTATTCTTAAAATTTATAAAAAGCGAAAGCAGCCACTATTGGCTGGGGTAAGCCTGCGGCTTCTGTTGGGCGAACATAAAAATTGGGGGGAGTTTCTAGGTGCTCTCGCTTAATTTATATTAAGTGATTCAGTTTACTAAGTATTAAGGGTACTACTATTTACTTTAAAAAGATTGATAATCTCTTAGTATCTTTATTAGTAAGATCTAGGTAGACCTAAAACATGCTCTGCAACAAAGGATAAAATGAGATTAGTAGAAATAGGTGCTACTTGATATAATCTAGTTTCTCTAAATTTCCGCTCTACATCATATTCTTCAGCAAAACCGAAGCCGCCGTGTGTTTGAAGAGCAACGTTTGCAGCCTCCCATGAAGCATCTGCGCAAAGTAGTTTAGCCATATTTGCTTCTTTTCCACATGGTTTTCCTTCGGAAAATAATTTTGCTGCTTTATCTCTCATTAAGGTTGCAGCTTCCAAGTTGATAAAAGCTTTTGCAATAGGGAATTGAATACCTTGGTTTTGTCCGATTGGGCGTTTGAAGACAACTCGGTCATTTGCATACTTTGTAGCACGGTCAATAAACCAATAACCATCTCCAATACATTCAGATGCAATTAAGATGCGCTCTGGATTCATTGAGTCTAAAATATAGCGGAAGCCTTTTCCTTCCTCACCGATTAAGTTTTCTACAGGTACTTCCAAATCTTCGATGAAAAGTTCTGTAGATGCATGGTTCATCATTGTTCGAATTGGACGGATTGTAATACCATTTCCAACTGCTTCCTTAAGATCAACTAATAGTACGGATAAACCTTCTGTTTTCTTTTGTACTTGATCAAGTGGTGTTGTGCGACAAAGAAGAAGCATAAGATCTGAGTGCTCAGCACGTGAGATAAATACTTTTTGGCCATTTACGATATATTTGTCGCCTTTTCGTACAGCTGTTGTTTTTAATTGAGTAGTATCTGTACCAGTGCTAGGCTCAGTCACGCCAAACGCCTGTAATCGTAAAGAGCCATCTGCAATTTTAGGTAAATATTTTTTCTTTTGCTCTACTGATCCATGATTTAATATAGTTTCCATCGTGTACATTTGGGCATGACATGCACCGGCATTACCACCTGAGCGATTAATCTCTTCTAATATAATTGCGGCCTCTACGATTGATAGTCCCGATCCGCCATATTCCTCTGGAATTAATGCAGCTAAAAAGCCTGCTTTTGACAATTCATCTACAAATTCTGTAGGATATGAATTTGTTGCATCTAATTTTCTCCAATATTCATCTGGGTAATTTTTGCAAAAAAATTTTACACTTTTACGTAGTTCATCATGTAATTCATTAGTACTCATTTTATAACTCTCCTCCAATATAAAATTATGTGATTTAATCAAAGATAATTGCCAAGTTATACATTTCGATAAAACTTATCTTCCGACAAATACAGGTGGACGTTTTTCAACAAAGGCTCTTACACCTTCTAAGCGATCTTCAGTATTGATACAACGGTTGTAGAAAACGATTTCTTGCTCCCTGGCTTGACTTTCTTCCATTTTGTATAAAGCGTCAATAGCCTTTTTTATCGTCTGAACAGCTATGGGAGCATTTTTTGCCAGGGATTCAGCAAGTTTTGTCGCTTCTTCTAGCAAATGATCAGTAGTTGTTAATCGATTTAATAAACCTGCTTGATTACCTTCAATTGCAGAAACCATCTTTCCAGTACAGATCCATTCCTTTGCTAAATGTACTCCAATCCTTTTTGAAAGAAGGCGTGTCCCACCACAACCTGGCATAATACCACGTGTTGCTTCAGCAAGACCGAAAGTGGAAGTTTTTGTAGCAATGATAAAATCACAATTGAGCGCCATCTCAAAACCGCCGGCTACAGCATACCCATCAATTGCGGCGATCGTTGGCTGTGGTAAATCGAAAATGGCATAGAATGCCTCTTCAAATAGTTTATGTTGTTCCTTCCACTCTTCTTCCGTCATACCATTTCGTTCTATTAAATCAGCACCTGAACAAAATGCCTTTGAATTAGTAGATGAAACGATCACCACTCTTGCATGTGATTTTGCTAGGTTTTGAAATGTCTCAAGAATTTCTCTAGCCATTTCAGTGTTAAATGCATTTCTCATTTCAGGGCGATCTAATTGAACATTAACAATAGCTCCCTCCGGTCCTATTCTATCAATCTTTAAATATCCCATCTTCCCACTCCCTTTTAAAGTCGAAATATTTTTGCATTTCTTTCATTTTATTATAACGATGGTCCTATCAAATAAACAAAGCAAATAACACATCAATTTGATGTAAAATATGCATAAATTTATTGTCATAAAGCATGTTACAATGAGAACATCCATAAAAGGACTTTTAGATCCAACCTATAAGTTGGAAAGAAAATTAATATAGTAAAATACTATATTAATTTTTTAGAATCTTCGAAATAGAATATAATTAATAAGGGGACGTGTTTTTATGAACAAAAGAGATAGATCAATACGGGACAGCCAAAATTCTTTCAACTTATTTAAAAGATCAAAATGCTGATATTATTCTAGCTGGTAATGTAACGGTTGATGGCGGCGAGGTAGTTGCTGCATTAATTGGAGAAAAAATTGTTGAAGAAGCTCAAAAGATGATTCAATATGGGGCAGATCGTGTTGTTAAAGTAGAACATTCTGATTTGCAAGTTTATACAACAGATGCATATCAACAAGCATTGCTTCAAGTGCTTGATGTAGAAAAACCGGCAGGTATAGTGATGGGACATACTGCCCAAGGTAAAGATGTAGCCCCAAGAATCGCAGTTAAATTAGAGGCTGGTTTAGTTTCTGATGCGGTAAATTTAGAAATGGATGGAGAAGAAGCAGTTTTCACAGTTCCAATTTACGCAGGGAAAACATTTGAAAAAATGAAAGTCAAAGGCCTTGTTTTGGCGACGATTCGTCCAAATAATATCGAGCCACTTGAGAAAGATGAATCACGATCTGGTGATGTCCCAAATGTTCAGGTTCAAATCAAGGCGACCTTTTTATTGCAATTGGTATCTCAGGTGCCATCCAGCATTTAGCAGGGATGTCGAACTCAAGGGTATCGTTGCAATCAATAAGGATCCGGAAGCGGTTGTCCGTTTTGCTTAACAATGATCAGCGACGGTACAAAAGCAAAAGAAGTGGAAGACCGAGTTGCAACATAGGATATCGTTGATATTTCATAATTTGTTCCCAGTTCTGTTTAGGGGAAAAGAGCTAACCTAAACAGGATTGGATCTTTTTCTAAACGAGGATTGGAGAATTAAAAATGCAAAAATTAATAGAAGAAGTATACCCCAATATATACAAACTTTCCTTAGACATACCTGTTCCCCTTAAAGCTATTAACATTTATTTTATTAAAGGGCAGGATGGTTGGAGTATAGTGGATTGCGGTTTTCATAATCAACAAAGTGAAAAAACCTGGTATAAAGTCTTTGAAGAATTACGTATTGATTACAATGATATATCAAAAATTATTGTTACTCATTTTCATCCTGATCACTATGGGGCTGCAGGCTGGCTCCAAGAAATAACCGGAGCCCCAGTACTGTTGCTTGATAAAGAGAAAAAAACTATAGAGCGAAATTGGCTTGATAAATCTTATCCATCAAAGTTAAAGCAATTTTTTATGGAATATGGTATGCCGGAAAAAGCTGTGTTGGATCTTGATAATCATTATAAAAGTAGTTATTTAAACATCACACCACATCCCAAAGATATTACACTATTATCAAATGGGGATGAAATCCAATTGGGAGATTACCGTTTTAAAACGATTTGGTCCCCGGGGCATACTGAGGGTTTAATGACATTTTGGTGTGAGGAGGAAGCTGTTTTTATTTCAAATGACCTTGTTTTGCCCGAAATTACTCCTAATATTTCATTCCTTGCCAACTCTGCTGCCAACCCATTAAGTGATTTCTTTTTTTCTTTAAGAAGTATTCGAAGTCTTCCGGCGGCTATAACATTACCTGGACATAGGCAATTAATTACCAACCTTGAAAAAAGAGTGGATGAGATAATTGATCACCATGGTCATAGGCTAGAACTGGTTAAAACTATCTTAATGAATAAACAAGAAGGAACCAACAATTGCATATCAGCTTTGGATATATCAATGGAATTGTTTGGACATTTACCTGAGTCGATCATAGTTCGATTTGCGTTTCCTGAAACATTGTCCCATTTGGAATATCTAGTACAAAATGGTGAAATAAAGAAACTCTACGTTAATAATAAGTACTATTATTATAAATAAACCATTTTATAAACAAATGTTGTGAGTTGTTAGAGGTGATTGTAACAATGACATTTTTCGATACTCTTACTTCAGGAACATAAGGAAAGCCAAAAGGTGCCATGCTCACCCGTAAAAATATCGTCCATCTTGCAATTGTTACAGCCCATTAAATAAAGTGCGATTGTTGATGGGGTTGGAGAATTAATTTGCCGCAGCTTTGGACTTATGAAAAGATATTATGCTATGCCTGAAAAAACAAGAGAAGTTATTTAGAGATGGCTGGGTTTATTCAGGGGACTTGGCTACTACTGATGAAGCAGGGTATATCCGCATAATTGGTGGGAAAAATGAAGTGATTAAAAAAGGGGCCTACAATATTTTTCCACAAGAGAAATTTTCCTCACTCATCTTAATGTTGCTGGTGTTGCGATTATCGGATTAAAAGATTTACTATTGGGCGACATACCTTGTGCCTGTATTAGACTTTGTACGGGATCAAAGATTTCCAAAGAAGAACTAAAAGATTTTATTAAAAATAAAATCGAGGACTATAAGGTTCCGGATAAGATTATTTTCATGGAGCAATTTCCGAGAACATCCACTGTGAAAATAAGAAAAATAGATTTGTATAGTCACATTAAAAATGTAATACTTTAAAAAATTACAAAATCCCGAATCTTAGTGTCTAGCTGTCGAACTAAGATTCTTTTATTTACATCACAGCTTAAATTAAAGAAGGGAGAGGGGTACCGATGCACGTTTATAAGCGGTAAAAAAGGATGCGATTAAGGGATAATTAATGATGATGACAAAACCATACCTTAAGGTGAAAGATTTCACCAGGAAGATCTGCAGTTTAAAAGTCGATAAAAATGGCACTGTTATTGATCCCACGGACAAACCATCAATTACGTTTACATCTGTAAACTCCTCTAAAGAAATGCTACTTGCTTAGTTGCTTCCATCTTAATATAAGAAATCACGGATTCTTATTTTACTCCCCTTCTTTTCCAACCTAATTTCTAATAGCAAAACAGTAAGCCCGACTTTTTTAAGGTGTTGAATTTTCTTTAAAATTTAATTTTGGCACGTTATTTGCATAAATAAATAGTGATAACTAATTAATATATTAAAAAGAACCTGGGGGAAGAAAATGGATATCATACAATTACATTACTTTATCGTTGCTGCTGAGCAGGAACATATGACAAAGGCTTCTGAGATTCTATCCTTATCTCAATCCGCTTTAAGTCGTTCCATTACATCACTAGAAAGTGAGTTGGGTGTCCCTTTATTCGATAGAAAAAATAGAAAAATCTTATTAAACAGATACGGTAAAGCTTTTTTAGAGGATGCAAAAAAAATTGTAAACCAAGTAGAAATCTCAAAAGAAAACTTAAAAGAACTTGTACATCCCAATGCTGGAAATATTGCCATTTCATTTGTGCATAGCCTTGGATTACACTATATTCCCACGTTACTTATAGATTTTCAAAAGACGAATCCTGGTCATTCTATAACATTAAGAGAAGATAACGCAGAGGTAATTGTAAATGATTTATTAACCAATGAAATTGATTTTGGCTTTGCAACACAATTTAAGTCATTTTCCGATTTAGCCTATCACCCAATTTTCAAAGAAAAAATTGTATTAATTACCTCGTTGGATCATCATTTTGTAAATAAGAAAAGTATTAAAATGAGCGACCTAACGAACGAGGACTTTATTCATTACAATTCTGATACTGAACTAAGAAAATTAATAGATACACATTTTTCAGAAAAAAATATAAACTTAAATATTGCATATGATGGATTAGAAATTAATAGTATTATCGGTTTAGTTGCAGCAAACATGGGGGTTGCACTTGCTCCTGATTCAGTTATCCAAAATGTCAGTCATGTTGCGAGGATCCCGATTTCCGATTTTAATGTTTGGAGAACAATCTATTTAATTCATAAAAAAGAGGGTTTTATTTCAAAAGCTGCACTCTATTTCAAAGATTTCATGTTATCATACCATGGAGAAAATTGTAATAAAGCGATCTAAAAAGCTGATGAATCCTTTGATTCTTATACAGTTTACACACGTTAATTGATTTATAGATAGGAAGAAAGTAAGCACGAGTTGTGGTAATTAAAAAACTACAGTCGTGCTTATTTATTATTATAACAAGCAACATTTCTAACAAACAAAGCAAATAACACATCAATTTAATGTAAAAGATGCATAAATAGCAGGAATCGATGGCTATTCAGTTGGTTCAATTCTCCCGTATGTATCTAATCGTTTCTTTCTTCAATCTCTTTCTTATTATTTCCTAACCGTTTATCTGTCAAATTCCAGTAATTCTAGCTATCTCACTTTATTTAGGTGATGAACCAATTTCTGCATTATTAATGTAACTTTACATTAGATTAAATGGAGTATTGCATTTTTTGTATGAATATTTCAAAAAATTGTAGTGAAAATGGAGCTTTATAATTTGGCACGTTTATTGCAAAAGAATTAAGTAGTTAGTGAAATTATTAAAAATAGTAAGGAGAGTGAACCCTTTGATTGAATATGTAGAAACCTAAGGGAAATTTCAAGGAGGTGATAGCTTGCATCTATATGATTTTACATATGACACCATTCATTTGTAGGAAGCTGGATTAAGACTAAATCCTCTTTAGGAAAACTTCACTATCATGCGAAAATACATCAAAAATGTAAAAAAACATTAAATTTAAATTTCTCGATAGTAGTAAATTAGGTTTCTATTAGTAATATTTGTTGGCATGAATTTTGCATTAATAAATGTTAGAGGAAAAAGTTAAATGGAGTCGGGTAATCAAGAATGAAAGCGCTTTGAGTTTACTAGTTTAAAAAGTCTAGTAATATCGTAACCTTGAACCCAAAATACTTCGAAACTGAAACACTGAAAGGGGAAATGAAAAATGAAACCGATTCGCTCAATGTTATTTATACCAGCAAACAAGCGTGACTGGATTCTAAAAGCGAAAAAATATCAAGCAGATGCTTTAATTTTAGATTTGGAGGATGCGGTACCTCCTAATCAGAAACAAGAAGCAAGGCAGATTATCAAGGAGTGCTTTAGCACACTTAAGGAACAAAACCAATGTGTCTATGTACGAATTAACGATCTTGAAACAGATTTGTACAATGCTGATTTGGAGGCAATAACTGATGAGCACCTCGATGGTGTAGTGATACCTAAGGCAGATTCTGTAGAGCAGATAAAGAAAGTAGACACCATCCTGTCGTTCTTAGAGGAGAGGCGGGGACTCCAACAGGGTAAGATTGAGATTATTCCACTTTTAGAAACGGCCGCAGGAATTCGAGACTGTTACGATATTTGTAAAGCATCCAACAGGGTAAAGGCGGTATTCGCAGGTAACGCAAAGGGAGGAGACATCCAACGTAACGTCGGATTTGTTTGGACGAAAGAAGGTACAGAAACGCTATATTTGCGATCAAAGAGGGTGCTTGATATAAGGGCGGCTGGTCTTAAGGGTGTCATCGGAGGAGTATGGACTGAGATTGATGATTTCGAAGGATTTCGGGAGGATGCACTTTTTAGCAAGCAACTCGGTTTCACCGGATGCATGACAATCTATCCCACACATGTCCCAGTTTTGAACGAAATCTTCTCCCCATCCCGTGAAGAAATTGAATTCTCACAGGGAATAATCGAAGCGATGAAGAAGGCCGAGGCAGAAGGAACATCAGCAGTACGTTATCGAGATACTTTCATTGACATCGCCCACTTGAAGACTGCCCAGGAAGTGGTAGAAAGAGCCCGTATTTTCGGCATGATATAAAATTGATCAAATTAATTAAAGAGAATGCATATTGAAAAAGGAGAGAGTTATATATGGCTGGATTATACTATGAAGAATACGAAATCGGACAAGTTTTTAAACATGAAACAGGACGCACGATTTATGACTATGACAATGTCTTGTTCTCTACCCTTACCATGAACCCGGCACCATTGCATCTGGATGCAGAATATGCTGCCAAGTCACAGTACGGAAAACCTTTAGTAAACAGCTTATTTACCCTTGGAACAGCGATGGGACTTACTGTCAACGATACGACCCTGGGAACAACAGTCGGAAATCTTGGTTTTGAATACGTTAAGTTTACGAATCCTGTCTTCCCTGGTGACACGATTTATGTGGAGACAGAAGTCATCAATAAACGTGAATCCAAATCAAGACCAAACGATGG
>NZ_FNHN01000001.1:0-312691 GCF_900103525.1 Bacillus sp. OK048 | reverse complement strand
ACGCAAGAACAAGAAATGATAAGAAAAACAGCCCGGGACATCGCAAGTCAATTTGATGATGAATATTGGAGGAAAGCTGATAAAGAACATCGATTTCCACAGGAATTCTATGATGCGTATGCAGATGCGGGATTAATCGGTGTCATGATTTCGGAAGAGTATGGAGGTGGAGGATTAGGGGTAACTGAGGCAGCGCTCATTTTGCATGAAATTGCAAAATCGCCGGCAGGATTTGATGGCGCTTCAACTATCCATGCATCACTCTTTGGCCCGAACCCATTATTTTTCCATGGAAATAAAGAACAGAAAGAAAAATACATGCCTAGCATTGCAAACGGGGAACTCCAGGTTTGTTTCGGAGTTACAGAACCTAATGCCGGAACAGATACAACAAGAATTACGACTTTCGCCAAACGTGAGGGCGATAAGTATATTATTAATGGACATAAAGTGTTTATTACAAAGGCGCAAAAGTCCGAAAGAATTCTGCTAGTTGCCAGAACAACACCATATGATCAAGTTACAAAGAAAACTGATGGTATGTCATTGTTTTTTGCACCGAATGATCGATCAGCCATTACAATCAAAGAAATTGAAAAAATGGGTCGGAATGCAATCGATACCAATGAGCTTTTTATAGAGGGATTGGAAGTTGATGCCTCCGATTTGATTGGAAAAGAAGGGAAAGGCTTTAAATATTTATTAGATGGATTAAATCCAGAAAGAATTCTTGTTGCTTTTGAAGCCATTGGTATCGGATATTCTGCGATTGAACGGGCTTCTAAATATGCAAATGAACGCGTAGTGTTTGGTCGACCAATTGGAAAAAATCAAGGCGTACAATTTCCGCTGGCAGATGCATATTCACATTTAAAAGCTGCCGAGGCATTGGCTTATCGTGCGGCATGGTTATATGACAATGGCCGTCCATGCGGTCCGGAGGCAAATATGGCCAAGCTTCGAGCGTCAGAAGCAGGATTCGCTGCCGTAAATGCTGCAATGCAAACATTTGGCGGATATTCCTATGCAACAGAATATAATATTGAGAGATTTTATCGTCAAATTCATTTACCAAGAGTTGCGCCGATTAACAATGAAATGGTTAAAGCTTATGTTGCCCAACACTGTTTGGGAATGCCAAGGTCATATTAATAGCTGAAGAATTATATTTTATTTCGCTGATACCCCACCTTAACGAGGCGGGGTATCAGCGAACAGAAAATATTGACTATATAATTAGATCGTTACCATGTTATTATGTTGAATAATAGAAATTTTATAAAAAATGTAAGGGTTTATGTCATTCTTTTTTAGTGACACGATAAAGCTTCTGTGGAAAACTAGATTTAGTTTTAGAATGTTATTTAAGCTTGGAAAATTTCCAACCTTAATTCCAAGGAGGAAATATTATGGATCATTTGGAAAGGATCGTTAAGATTGCAAATTCCCTCTCGTTTGATGAAATACCATATAACGTTTTAGATGCTTCAAAGAAAGACATCTTGGATACTCTTGGCTGCATATTAGCGGGTGTAAATGCAGAAGGAACAAACGAGTTGCTGCAAATCATATCCGATTGGGGGGGGAAGAAGGAAAGTACAATCCTATATCATGGAATAAAGGTACCTGCTCCATTTGCTACCTTAGTAAATTCAACCATGGCACATGCAAGGGATTTTGATGATACACATGATGAGGCAGTTCTTCATGCAGGAGTTTCGATTATTCCCGCCGCTTTGGCTGCAGCCGAAAGGGCAGGGGAATGTGATGGAAAATTATTTTTGAAGGCGGTTACATTAGGTTTGGATTTCTTATGCAGATTAGGGAAAGCAACAAAGATTGGAGCCACTGAGATAGGTCTTGTTTATACCTCTACATTTGCTTATTTTGCATCGGCCCTGACTGCTGGTTTGATCCTAAAGCTAAATGATGAACAATTGATGAATGCTATAGGAATAACAATGAGTCAAGTAGCAGGTACTGTACAAGCAGTTTCAGATGCAGCTTTAACAAAGCGGATTCAACCAGCTTTCGGTGCACAAGCAGGGGTAACCGCTGCTATTCTTGCAAAGCAAGGTATAACGGGTGCCAGAAATGTTTTCAATGGTAAATTTAGTTTTCCTAAAGTTTACTTAAACGATCATTTTGACTACGATTTATTAATCGATTCATATGGGGAAAATTTCGAAAGTGAAAATTTAAGCTTTAAGCCTTATCCTTGTTGTCGTTTTACCCACCCGGCAATTGATGCGGCTTTGCAATTACGAGAGGAAACAAACATGAATCCAGAAGACATCGTGGAAATTTCAGTAGATGTTACAACTCATGCAAATGTTGTATGTGAACCGGTTGAAAGAAGAAAAAAACCGCAAGTCGTTGTAGATGCACAATTTAGTATTCCATATACAGTAGCAGTGGCTTTGGTAAAGGGGAAAGTGTTTGTTGAAGATTTTACGGAAACAGCGATTGCTGACCAGAGGATTCTGAATATAGCCAGTAGAGTGATAACTAGATATGATAATAGTTTGGCAGGTAGGGGGATTTCCCCGGCCATCGTAACTATTGTCACAAAGGATCGTAACGTTCATCGGAGAAGAGTTGACCATCCACTGGGCAGTATTGAAAATAGTATGAGTTTCGAAGAGATAGTTGATAAGTTTAAGAAATGCTCCAAACTAACACCTAATGAAATTCCGGAAAAAAATATTAATGAGGTAATTAGGAGAATTGGGGAATTGGAGAAAGAAAATAACATCACAGAATTTACTAACCTATTAACACTGAATAGTTTTTAATAATTTTCAATCTAAGCATAGGTATGAAATATTAATCATCACAGGGGGTAAATAAATGTTATCGAAAAAATATTCAATTCTACTTAGTTGTTTAATGGTTTTACTATTAATCATGGCAGGTTGTGGCTCAAATTCAAAAGAAGCAGGAGGCGAAGCTAGAGAAGATGTGATTACACTAAAATTTGCAACGTGGCATTCTGCAGAGTCAACTACTACTAAAGAATACTTAAAACCATTTATGGAAAAGGTTACTAGCTTAACAGATGGCCGTGTTCAGTTTGATTTTTATCCTGGGGAGCAATTGGGGAAAGCGGCTGATTCAGTGAATTTGGTGGCTAGTGGTGTGGCCGATATTAGTCATTTCGCGCCTGCTTATACACCTAGTGAAACAGCTTTGGGCGCGGTAATTCCTGGTATACCAGGACTATTTGAAACAACTCCTCAAGGTGCACAGGCTTTTTTTAAAATGTCCCAACAAAGCCCAGCATTGGAAGAAGACTATTTAAATAATGGTGTAAGACTCGTATCTTCAGGGTTAACTCCGTTTTACTATATATTTAATAGTAAAAAAGAAGTCAAGGTTCCAGAAGATGCAAAAGGATTAAAACTAAGAGGGGCGGGTGGTGTACTTACATCAATAGTAGAGCACCTTGGGGCCACACCGGTAACAATGCCTTCGGCTGATTTATATACTGCTTATAGCTCAGGAGTTTTGGATGGAGTTCATGTTAGCGCTACTACAGTAGAACTTTACGATCTCCAAGAAATGACGGATTATGTAACAAAAATCAAATTGGGGACAGGAGTACATGGTCTCGTCATAAATGAAAAGGTATTTCAAGGTTTACCAAAAGATATCCAAGAGGTTATCATGCAAGTGGGCGAAGAAATGGGAAAAAGTATAACCCAATATGACGAAGAAAAAGATTTAAAAATTTATGAAGAATTTGTCGGATCTGGACAAATAACCGAACATAAATTATCAGAAGATGAAAAAGTGCGGTGGCAAAACTTCTATGATGGATTTAAAAAGAAAATATTGGAAAATAAAAAAAGTGATAATTTTGATAAAGCACTAGAAATATTTTTAGGTGAAATAGAAAAAGTTAAATAATCAATTACATCTTAAAAACGTTATCGAAAATAAATAATAAATGAGATGGATATTAATTGGTCACTCGTAGAAACAAACTGATTCATGTCTGATGATACGAGTGACTTCTATTTCATTTTACAAGGGAGGTTGACCATGAAACTGTTAAATAGATGGCTTGATAAAGTTGATTATTTCTTGGCGCTTATATCTGCTGGCACATTATTTTTAATGATGGTATGGATATTTATGGATGTTATTTTGAGATATTTTTTTCATAGACCTCTTCCTGGAACAATGGAAATTACCGGAGAGTACTTATTGCCTGTTATGGTTTACCTAGCTGTTAGTTATACACAGCAACAAAACGGGCATGTATATGTTGATTTTCTGTATCATAAGTTTTCTAAAGGCACAAAGAGAATTGTAGGGTTGTTTACTAATCTTGTAGCCTTAGTGCTTTTCATTATATTAAGCATAAATAACTTTAAAGAAGGATTGAAATATTATGCAAAGAATATTCAGTCTGTTGGCATACTAGATTATCCTCTGGCTCCGGCTCTGATGATCATTTCTTTAGGTTTATTAATAATGTGTATCAGGTTACTCATTGATTCGATTAATATTGTACAAGATAAAAAAGAATTCAAGTAAATATCGTATTTTTTTAGATTCATAAAAGTCATACAAACTGAACAGAGGTGATAAGGTGCTAATTTTCAATATGGTTTTATTGCTTATTTTGTTGTTTATCGGAATGCCGATCGGTTTTGTATTGTTAGCGGTCGGTTCATTGGGGGTATTTTTGTTTTCAGGGTATGATACACTGCAAGGTATATTGTCAACAACCGCATACCGCAGTGTGAATAGCTTTGTTTTTAGCGCGGTGCCGTTATTCATCCTTATGGCTCATTTTATTTCGAAAAGTAGAATTGCAGATGACTTATTTGGTTGTGTACTGAAATGGGTGGGGCATACACCGGGAGGAGCTGGGGTTTCGACAGTCTTCGCGAGTGCCGGTTTTGGTGCACTTTCTGGAAGCAGTGTCGCTGCGGCTTCTGTTATGTCGGAAATAGCAGTTCCCAAAATGATAGAGGCCAAATATCCACCACATTTAGCAGCGGGACTAGTCGCTACATCTACGGGTACATTGGCTGCATTGATTCCACCTAGTATTCCCTTGATTTTATATGGTATCCAAACTGAAAACTCGATTGGAAAACTGCTAATGGCAGGTATTATTCCAGGGTTACTAGTTGCATTGTTATTGTCTATATCCGTTGTTTTATTAGGGATTAAAAACAACAGCAAAACTGAAAAATATTCCTGGAAAGAAAGATGGTTGTCACTTAAATTAATATGGCCTGCTGTTCTATTAATACTAATAGTTGTGACTGTCATCTATTCTGGTATAGCAACACCGACAGAGGCTTCAGCTTTTGGTGCTTTTGGTGCACTTGTGATCGGTTTGAGTTTAAAAAGATTAAAGGTTTCGCAAATTACAGAAGCTTTAATGACTACGGTCAAACAAACAGCCATGATTTTCGTCATTGTCGTCGGTGCCCAGGTTTTTGCTTATTATATCACTTTGACAAGGATTGGAAATGCTATTTTGGAATCGATTTCAAATAGTGGGTTTCCTTCTTGGGTTATTTTGCTTTTCGTTATTCTTCTTTATCTGATTGTTGGGTTGTTTCTGGAAGTGATAGGGGCAATGTTATTGACTTTGCCGCTTGTTTACCCATTAATCATTGGGCTTGGCTATGATCCAATTTGGTTTGGGATTGTACTGGTAATTCTTCTCGAAATCGGTCTCGTCACTCCGCCTGTAGGAATGAATTTATTTATAACAAGTCAACATTCAGGCATACCGGTTCATAAAGTATTTATTGGTTCGTTACCGTTTATTGGTGTTTTATTGTTTTCAATTGTCATATTGATTCTTTTTCCGCAAATTGTTTTGTTTTTGCCAGCGTTAATGTAACTGAATTGCTTTACGCTTTGCTGAAGAGGGAGCCAACTGGAGATAACGGACAATAACAAGGTTTTTGCAGTTCGGGCCATGCATTAGTATTAGAGGAAGTGCAAGGGATTAGTGAACTAATTAAGCTAGAATTTCAAAAAGCAGATATATTAATAAATGTTGTTGGAGGTATTCGCGATAAAAGCCTAACTAGATCGATTCTAAAAATCGATGAAGAACGCTGGGATCAAACAATGGCCTTAAATTTAAAGGGATGTCTTAATTGTACGAAGTTAATTGCCCCAATAATGCTAAAGAATAGATAGGGAAAGATTGTTAATATATCCCACAACATACTGACAGGAAAGTGGAGAAAAAACGAAAATTTTTCTCCACTTTCCCTATTTAAAGGACTTATCATACAGCCACTTCTGTCATTGAGGTATATGCATCTTAATTAAAATAAGTCTTTTCGATTTGGCATGTTTTTTGCATGTTGTGTATATGAAAGATTAATAAATAGAACTCAATTAATAGGTGGTGAAATAAGAATAGCATAACGGAAAAATATAATAAAAAGAGGGTCTTTATATGTTAATTAACAAAAATTATCCCATAGGGATATTTACATTTTTAATATTTTTCCAACTAACGTCTTCCATGATCTATACGGGTGTTACACCCATTTTGCCTTTTATTCAGCAGGAATTACATTTATCCGTTGTACAAATGGGATATTTGGCATCTGCAGTTTTTTTAGGAAGCGCAATTTGCTCTATACCTTCCGGGATACTAGTAGACTATTTTGGTTTAAAACGTTCTCTATTTTTTGGAGGGCTTGTTGTTGGATTAATATCTATCAGTCTATATTGGCTGAACGAATATTTGCTAATCCTGTTTGCTTTCAATTTTATAGGTGTTTTCTATGCAATTTTTCATCCAGCTCTTAGTAAGGGCATCTTAATTTTATTTCCATCACGGGTTAGAGGTACTCTCATTGGAATAAAGCAAACGGCTGCCAGCATTTCTGCTTTAATAGTGGCTATTTGGCTCCCCTTTATGGCTGTAAATTATTCTTGGAAGATGGGGATTATGCTCATTGGTTGCTCCTTGATGGTTATTAGTTTTATAGCCTTTTTATTTTTGGATGTTCAAGGTGAAGGTCGTAAAATGAAAGACTCTTCAAAAAGTAAGTTAACAAGAACTGATTTTGTATATGTTCTAAGAAACAAACAGCTTAAAACTATATGCTTTGTTATTCCCTTTATGTTTATAGCTCAGTTCACAATCCCAACTTATATTGTGGTAGATGTGAACGAACGTTTTGATATCCCACTGATCGATGCAGGATATTTACTTGCCTTTTTACAGTTTGGTGCAATTATTGGGCGGTTATTGTTCGGATTTCTGGGAGATAGGTTGTTTTTAAACCGAAGGGTGCTTTTTCTGGCATGGATATGTATTGCAATCTGCCTTATCATGTTTATCTTTGCGGTGCTTCCATTTAACAATTTTATCATACTTTCTATTATTGCTTTATTGATTGGTCTGACAGCCTCGGGCTGGACTGGAATATATACGGTTATTGTCCTTGAAGCGATAGAAACAAAATATGTGGGCTTTGCCCTTGGCTTAACTATGACTTTGGGGTATATAGGCACGACTGCAGGGGCCACAATATTCGGATATTTCCATGAACTTTTTGGTGGTTTTTCAATCCCTTGGATGCTTTTTGCAGGAACTATGTTTTTTTCAGCAGTAGCATTATATCGCTTGCAAAGAAAGATAGATCAGGATGTTAAAGAATTAAATACCTTAGAAATGTCATAAAGCCATACCATGCATTACGTTTTTCAAGCTTTTATCTTCTTAAAAAAGAGGGCTTAAAATGTTAAATATAAAATCATATCCGATATGGATATTTACATCTTTTTTATTCTTGCAATTAACGTCTTCAATGGTATATCTAGGTATTACCCCTATTTTACCTTTTATTCAGCAGGAATTACATTTATCAATGGTACAAATAGGATATTTAGCAGCCGCAGCTACTTTAGGAAGCGCAATATGCTCTATACCTTCCGGGATCCTAGTAGATTATTTTGGTGTAAAACGTATTCTCTTTTTTGGAGGGATAATAGTTGGATTGATTTCAATTAGCTTATATTGGCTAGATGAATATATGATAATCCTGATTGCTTACCTAATTATGGGGATTTTCTTTTCAACTATTCCTCCAGCTATCAGTAAAGGCATCCTGATTTTATTTCCATCAAAAGTTAGAGGTACTTTCATAGGAATTAAGCAAGGAATCGTCGGCGTTTCTGGTTTACTTGTTGCTGTATGGTTTCCCTTTATGGCTGTAAATTATCATTGGAAGATGGGGTTTTTAATCATTGGCTGCGTCTTGATGGTTATCAGTTTTACATCTTTTTTATTTCGGGATGTTCAAGGTGAAGGGCGCAGCATGAAAGACTCCTCAAGAATAAAGTTAACAAGAAATGAGTTTGTATATGTTCTGCGAGACAAAAAGATTAAAACGATATGCTTGGTTATTCCTTTTTTATTTATAGCTCAATTTACAATAACAGCTTATTTTGTGGTAGATGTGAATGAACGATTTGATATTTCGCTAATCTATGCAGGATATTTACTTGCTTTTTTACAGTGCGGCTCGATTATTGGGCGGTTTTTATTTGGATTTCTCGTAGATTGGTTGTTTGTTCATTGCAGAGTGCTATTTCTATCATATATATGTATAGCAAACTGCATGATCATGTTTATCTTCGCATTGCTCCCTTTTAACAATTTTATCATACTTTCTATTACTGCTTTAATTATTGGCATGACCGGTTCGGGTTGGGCTGGATTATATACTGTTATTGTCCTTGAATCAGTAGAAGCAAATTACGTGGGATTTGCCCTTGGATTTACCTTGACTCCGGGCAATATCAGCACGACGATTGGAACCACCCTATTCGGATATTTATATGAACTTTTTGGTGGATTTTCGATCTCTTGGAAGCTATTAGGAAAAGCTATGTTTTTCTCATCAGTGACATTATATCGCTTGCAAAGAAAGATAGATCAGGATGTTAAAGAATTAAATACTTTAAAAATGCCATAAATCATTTAAGCATTACGTTTTTCAATCATCAGATGCAAAATAACATTTATATTCATCGCGATGTAATGCAACAATGCATTAGATAGAAGCTAATCCGGAATTATTTTATGTATTTTCCTAACAAATGCTTAGTTTAATTGTACAAATACTACTTGGCATGATAATTGCATGATTATTTAATGTATTTACAATACACCTATAGAGAATTTAAAACGGTTACAAAGGGGGGTGATTACAAATTAATACTAGTATCTTTTATAAAGAAATGCGAAATCTAAAAAAATTTCGAAAGTTATTAAATAGGGGAGGAAGAGGAATGGGGAAAAATATTAAATTATTAATCAACTCTCGTAGATGACATCGGTAAATAAACCTTGGTATACCTAGGAAGACCAGAGCCCCACTGCTCAAGTTGGTTTTGTAACTAAAAAGGAGAAATATGATGAAAGCAAGCTACACAATCATTATAAAAGATGTAATTTGCTTGTTTGTATAATTACTATTGAAAGGATGATTTTAAAATGACAATTGCAGACGTAATTAGTAAATTTGTATATGAAACAAACTATGAGGATATCCCTAAAGAAACACTTGAATTCACTAAAGAATTAGCATTAAAAACGATGGCTGGAATGATCTCAGGATCAAAAATGGCTTCAACTGAAAAGATTATTGATTATGCAAAATCAAACCTGGGTACACCTGAGGTAAATGTAATCGGTTATGATTTTAGAAGTTCATTAGAAATGGCTATTTTTGTAGATGGTTATACCTCTCATGTAGCAGAATTGGAAGATGATCAGTTCCCTTCTGCTACAAGCGATATTACAATTTTTCCAGTAACATTTCCTTTAGCAGAGAAACTCAATTTAACGGGCAAACAATTTCTTGAATCGTCCGCGTTAGGACTAGAGGTAATGAATAGAATAGGACAGTATCAATTAGCGCCACTAGGAATAACAGACCTACCATTCTATGGAGTTATTGGTGCAGCAGTTGCATCAGCAAAAGCAATGAACTTAAATGAAGAACAAATAAAGTCAGCAATTGGAATAGCAATTGGTAGATCAGCAGGTTATATTTCCAATTTTGGTACTGATGCACATTACTTAGAGTCTGCTCTAGCATGTAAAGACGGTTACTTAGCAGCTTTATTTGCTAAAAATGGCTTAACTGGGGGAACAAACATAGAGGCTTGGCTAGAAAGCTTGCTGTCGGGTAGGGGTTGTGATCTAAAAGAAATTACGAAAGACTTAGGTGAAAAGTGGTATATTCACAATTTTTGGATTAAAAAATATCCTTGTTGTTTCGCAACTCACCGTCAAATCGACATGATTAGAACAATTAAAAATGAAAACAATATTAATGCAAATGATGTTGATTTAATCGAACTAGAAGTTGGTACAATTGACGCAATTTGTGTTGATAGACCAAATCCAATAGATATTGAAGATAGTAGATTTAGCCTACAGCATGTTATAGCAGGGGTCCTTATCGAAGGGGATATTAGTTATGACAACTTTACACTAGACAAAGCAATTAATGATGAAAGATATAAGAAGGAGCGTTCAAAAGTTAAAGTAAATATTAATGAAGATTGGCCAAAAGGATTCAACTCTGGAACTGCCACATTAGCTGTAACTTTAAAAAATGGCGAAAAATATGAACTGAGCGCTAAACAAGCATTAGGTGGCCCTGAAAAACCACTAACAAGAGAACAACATATTGATATCTTTAAAACATATACTGCAGGAAAACTACCAGATGAAAAAATTAAAGATATTTATGAAATATTGTTAAATATTGAAAACTATAGTGATATTAGGGTACTTACAGATTTGGTATACAGCTAAATTATTTACTCAACTTTCGCAGAGTAATATCGGTAAATATGAAGGTGAAAAAGGATATTCCGATTATGGAGTAGCTAAAATCCAATTGATACAGCCAACACTGCTCTTTTTTTGGCAAGTAAAGACTCAGAATCTATTATTGGAGCATATCATCCCTGTTTCCGGTGTGATATGCTCCAATTTATTGCAATTCTTAGATAACAGCACATAGTATTATAGGACAAGTGCTGCATGTGGATGGCGGTAAGAACTTGGGAGCACGAAATGTATAAATCTCTTAGAAAGTTTTAGGTAATATAAACTGCCATTTTTAAAATAAGTATCTTAGGGAGTGGATATGAATGCAGTCGTTGGAAGGTATAAAAATACTTGATTTATCAAGGACACTAGCAGGGCCATTTTGCACTATGCTGCTTGGAGATATGGGAGCGGATGTAATAAAAGTGGAGCAGCCTGGATCAGGTGATGAAACAAGAAGGTTTACTCCTCCTACTTGGAACGGGGAAGCAACCTATTATCTAAGTTCTAACCGAAACAAACGAGGAATTACAGTTGATTTGAAATCACCAGAGGGAAAGGAAATTATTTATAAATTAGCCAAAGATGCTGATATTTTTGTAGAAAACTTCCGAACTGGAGCAATGGATAAACTTGGCTTAGGTTATGAAAAAATAAAAGAAATTAATCCACGAATTGTTTACACTTCAATCTCAGGATTTGGTCGAACAGGCCCTGAAAAAGACAGAGCAGGTTACGATCTTTTATTACAAGGGTTTGGAGGATTAATGAGTATTACTGGAGACCCAGATCGTCCGCCAGCAAAAGCCGGAATGTCAATAGTCGATTTGTCGACAGGACTTTTCGCTGTCTATGGAACACTTAGCGCATTGATAGCTGCTCAAAGAACTGGGAAGGGTCAGTTTGTTGATGTCAGTTTATTAGATGGTCAGATTTCATTGTTGAATTACTTGGCCACTGCCTATTTTGCAACAGGAAAGCCTGCAGGAAGAATGGGCTCATCGCATCCATCAATTGCTCCGTATCAGGCCTTTAGAGCTAAGGATATGGATTTCATCTTGGCAGTTCCCAATGATGGATTATGGAAGAAGTGTTGCGAAGCATTAGATTGGATTGATTTATTAGAAGATTCACGCTTCGCTAAAAATATAGACCGTGTAGCCAATCGCCAAGAACTCGTTTCAATCATGTCGGATCGATTTATTCAGATGGAGTACAAAGAGATTTTTGAAACATTGGATAAGTTTGGTGTTCCGTGTGGTCCCATACATTCAATTGACCAAATTCTTAACCACCCACAAATAAAAGCTAGAAACATGATTCAAGAAATTGAACATCCAATCGTAAATGAACTCAAAGTTCCGGGATTCCCAGTAAAGTTATCAGAAACTCCAGCAATCTTGAGACATCACCCTCCACTTCTAGGTGAACATACAGACGATGTTTTATCTGAATTAGGATATTCTACCGAACAAATTGAAGAATTGAAAAACAAGAAAATCGTCTAAATATCTATAAGAGGATAGGAATATCCCGCTGAGATTAAAAATTATTTGTCGACTCATCCGTAGATGCATAATTATCCCTTTTCCAAAGTAAAAAGCACTCGGGTTGAGTGCTTTTTTTATTGAATCGACGAACCTTCATCACCAAAAGAAAAATAAGGTAGGTGATATTCTTATTAAAAATAGGAAACTTGAAGACATTATATATATTTTGAGTTTTCTTCCTGTAATAACTTAACATAATCTTTATTTCTTCCATGCAAGAAATAATATAAAATTGCAGATGCTAAAACGACAATAGCCATAATTACATATAAGTTTTTAAAACCTATGATAGGAATTAAAAATCCAAATAAAAATGGTCCGAACCCTGCACCTATATCTGCGAATATAAAGTATGTTGACGTGGCCAAGCCCATTCGATTGCGAGGGGAAACCTTAACGGCTATAGCTTGAGCACTTGGTGAAAATGTTCCATGGCCTAGTCCGATAAAAACGGCAGATAATAAGAGCATAAATCCATGATGAACATTACTTACCATCAATAAACCTATAGCAAAACAAATAAGAGCAGGATACACCACAAAATTTTCTCCTCTAACATCAAACAACCGTCCTGTAAATGGTCTTGATACCAAAGCGACTATGGAATAAACGATAAAGAAGAAACTAGCGACATCGACTAAATGAATTTGTTGCGCATATGCGTTAATAAATGAAAGAATACTGGAATATGCCATACCTATGAAAATACTTACAATTGAAATCGGAAGTGCTTTCGGCTCTAAGAAGTTGCTTAACTTAAACCCTTTCATGCTATTTAATTTTTCTTTATTATATTCCATTTTTGGCACATTGAGAAAAATAGAAGATAGGAAGCTCATCACTATTAATACGGTACATACAACAAATATCATCTTAAATCCTAAATACTGATTAATAAAGATACCGAAAAATGGACCCATTGCCGCAGCAATGGTTGTACTTAATGCATAATAACCAGTACCTTCGCCTCTTCGTTCATCTGGAATAACGCTCGATACAATGGTCCCTGTTGCTGTTGAAGCTACTCCAAATCCAATACCGTGTAAAAAGCGTACAATTAAGAGAATGGATAAGTTTGTAACGGTAAAATAAAGAAGGATCGTTATAATCGAAAAAATAACTCCGACATAAAGCATCTTCTTCCGCCCAATAATCTCTATATATTTACCCGAATAAAGACGCCCGAATAGCATTCCTATGATAAAAATACCTGCAGCCAAACCGCTCATACTTGTTGAGGCATGGAACTTATCTACTGTAAACACGACAATACTGGCAAATAATAAAAAATGAATAAAATATAGAAAAAAATTAGTTAAAGAAACCATAAAAAAATCTTTAGTCCATAATCTAGGTATACCCATTTTGAATCACACCTCTTTATTATTTATCAAACCACTGAATATTATAATCTTGATTGTATAGTTAATTTAATTTAATGTAAAATTACAATTATTAAAGATGATATTAGTAATGCTAATATCTAAAGGGGAAAACGATGAATTTTGAACAATTGGAGTATGTAAAGGAAATCATTGAAACGAAATCGATGTCGATTGCTGCACAGAATCTGCATATTACCCAATCAGCTATCAGCCAGTCGATTTCTTTATTGGAAAAAGAATTGGGGGTGCAATTATTTAAACGTTCGCGGTTTGGAACTGTACCAACTGATGAAGGGAAAAAAATTATTAAGAAATTGCTTGAGATTTTAAAAAAGACTGATGAATTGAAAGAAGAAGTCCAATCTATTACATCTTCCTTTAGTGGAGAATTAAAAATTGCTACAATTCCAAGCATATTTATGACTTTTTTACTTAAAACACTTTCGAGATTTAAAAATGATTTTCCGCAAATAAAGGTAACAATTGAAGAAATGGAAAAAAAAGATGTTATTGATAGTGTGAATCAAGGAGTAGTAGATTTGGGGTTAATTTCCTTATTTAATCCTGGAGATAAATTACCTGCCAATTTTACATTTCACTCATTTCACTATGAAGGAAATTTTAATATTATAGCCCCTAAAGACTCTGCCTTAGCTTTTAGTAAAGAACTACAATTAGTGGATATTAAGGACTATCCTTTTGTCATGTATGAAAGGAGTTATTTCAATAATCTAATTGAAGATTTAGAGAAACAATACGAACCAATAAATGTTATTTTAAGAACAAAAAATTCCGAAGTTATCAAGAGAGCAGTTTCAGAGGGATTGGGTATTAGTTTGGTTTCTAGTTTAATGTTAAAAGATGATCCATATTTAGAAAGTGGAAGGATCGTTGCTATTCCTTTGACTGGGTATCCTCTAAACTTTAACGTCCTATTTGGCGGTATTTTTTCATACGGTGGAAATCATTTCAGATTGGTAAAAAAGTTCTTAGAATATGTAGAAGTTTAATCTATAAACAAGAGGTTATTGAGTGGAAGAAAATTATTCTCCTGTTTTGAATCAAAGAACAGAGCAGAGTATAAACTCTGCTCCTGAAAAAAATTCATCAATCTAACGTGCACCAACTACTGGATGCGGTATATACGGTTCTTCTAGGTACGCAATTTCTTCAGGGGTTAATGTTAAGGGTAGAGCACCGACTGCATCCTCAAGATGGGATATTTTCGTTGCTCCGATAATGGGTGCTGTTATCGGTTCTTTTTGTAACAACCACGCAATTGCGATTTGTGAACGAAGGACTCCGTGTTTTTCAGCCAGCTCTGCAACCCGCTCTGCAATTAATCGGTCAGTGCTTGCAGTTTCATCGTACTTTGATTTCTGTGTTTGGTCTGTTTCGGAACGAAGTGTGGTTTCCAACCAATCACGGGTCAATTTACCTGAAGCAAGTGGACTATATGGAGTCACCCCGATTTTTTCCTCCTTACAAAGTGGTAACATCTCCCGTTCCTCTTCACGGTATATGAGATTGAGGTGGTTCTGCATTGATACAAAACGAGTCCATCCATTTTTCTCTGCCACATTCAATGCTTTTAGGAACTGCCATGCATACATTGCAGAAGCACCAATATATCTCGCCTTACCAGCTTTCACAACATCATGTAATGCTTCCATTGTCTCTTCGATGGGCGTGTTATAGTCCCAACGGTGGATTATATAAAGATCTACATAATCTGTTCCCAAGCGTTTTAGACTATTATCAATTTCGCTCATGATATGCTTTCGGGAGAGACCTTTCCTGTTCGGATCTTTGCTGTTTAAATCTTTTCCCGGTGGAAAATAAACCTTCGTGGCAAGGACAATCTCATCTCGGTTTGCGAAATCCTTAAGGGCACGTCCAATAAATTCCTCACTTGTGCCTTCTGAATAGACATTCGCTGTATCAAAGAAATTAACACCTAAATCAAGGGCTTTTTTGATTACAGAGCGACTGCTCGCTTCATCAATTACCCAAGGGTGTACCCAACGTTCCTTTTCACCAAAACCCATGCATCCGAGACAAAGCCGCGATACATCCAAGCCAGTATTTCCAAGTTTCACATAATCCATTGTTTTTTCCTCCCTTTTCAAAATCTGATTTTTGTCTCTCAATCAGTAAATGACATTTATCTTAATGTCTTTATAGGAAAAGAAAGAGAGTGCTTTCTCGAATAATTTCAAAAAAAGCCGATCTATCACTTGTACAAAGGTTGATGAGGGTGATAAATCGACTAGCCATTTAAAAGTAGCAAATTCTACAACCTTTACCCCTTTCAACTACAATATCTTCACTCTCCTTTTTAGTAGGTCAATTTATAAAATTTATACCTGCAAAAACTATGCCAAATTGAAGAAGTAAATTTCAATGAAATTTGTAGAATATTCCCATTGCTAAAAATGCAAGTTTACATTTTAATGCACTACTGGTACATTAATTTAATTTCATTATTAAAAATATTCATAGTGGACAGTTTTTGAAAATTTCGACCGGCCTATTGCATGATTGCATAATGATGACATTGCGCATTAATTAATGTAAAAAAGCATAAAAATCAAAGAGCAATATGGAAAGGTTTGTTTCACAATTTAAAATTGAGCCTCTACGGCATGACTTCTTTACGAAGTTTGCGTATATACAGACCCTTTTTTGAATTAATATTTATTGTAACAATGGGCATAGTGGGATGAGTTGGCATAATTCTTGCATATTATTTTAGTTAGATAGGGAAATCAAATATAAGAAGGGAAGATTGATTGAATGGAATTCCAACATATTAAAGCTTCAGTTGAAAATCAAGTTTGTCTTGTAAAATTAAACAGGCCTGAAATTCGAAATGCAATTGTAGTGGAAATGAGAGAAGAATTAATCGAGCTTTTCAAGTCTATAGACCGAGATGATGAAATAAGAGTAGTTGTTTTGACGGGTGAGGGCAAAGCCTTCTCCGCTGGCGGAGATTTAAGTACGCTAAGAGGTATTGATGCTGTATCTGGGAGAAAAAGATTACGATTAGGCCATGATATGATCAAAGCTGTTTTAAATTTGGAAAAACCTGTAATAGCTGCGGTAAATGGGGCAGCTGCAGGAGCAGGAATAAGTCTGGCATTGGCTTGCGATATGGTCTTTGCATCCCGCTCATCTTTTTTCGTACAAAGCTTCTCGAAAGTGGGTCTTGTTCCAGATCTTGGAATTACCCACCTGTTGCCTAAATTAATTGGTCGACAGCGAGCGCTTGAATTAATGTTCACAGGGGAGCAGATAACTGCAGAACAAGCTTACCAATTAGGAATCATTAACCGTATTACTGAAAACGATTCCTTACTTGATGAAGTTTATTCGGTAGCTCAAAAGTTGGTGGACGGTCCAGGTATGTCAATGGGGTTTGCGAAGAAATTGGTGAACCGCAGTATACACGCCGATCTTGACGAAACATTTGAACTAGAAAGTTTCGCTCAGGGGCTATGTTTTGAATCAAAAGATTTAGAAGAAGGTGTAAATGCTTTCTATGAAAAACGTAATCCTATATTTAATAGAGAATAAGGTTATTAGATAAAACTGAAAATAATTCGTGAGAAAGGGTTTGATAAAAGATGGATTTTAGAATTAGTGATGAACTTGAGGAAATGAGAAAAGCGGTAAGAGATTTTGTTGACAACACAGTAGATCCGATTGCGGATCAAATCGAACGGGAGGACCAAATTCCGGATCATATTTTACAGATGAGCAAAGATATGGGTTTGTTTGGGCTCAGTATTCCCGAAGAATACGGGGGGCTTGGCATCGGGATGGTAGGAAAATGTGTAATTTATGAAGAAATAGGTCGAACTTCCAATGGATATACAACGGTCCTTGGTTGTCATAATGCACTTGGTTCAGTAGGGATTGTTGAGATGGGAAATGAAGAGCAAAAAGCAAAATATCTACCTAAAATGGCTAGCGGAGAGTTTATAGGTGCGTTTGCCTTAACGGAACCTAGCGCTGGCTCCAATGCTACCAATTTAAAGACCACAGCGGTACGTAAAGGCGATAAATATATCATTAATGGTTCAAAACATTATATTACAAACGCACCGATTGCTGATGTGTTTACCGTAATGGCCGTAACAGACCGGTCTAAGGGTGCAAAAGGAATTACCTCTTTTATCGTAGAAAAGGGCTTTAAAGGTTTAATTATCGGAAAAACTGAAGAAAAGATGGGCTTGCGCGGATCGCATACAGCTGAGGTCTTCTTTGAAGATTGTGAAGTTCCTGTAGAAAATGTGCTTGGACAAGAAGGAATGGGGTACATCAATGCATTGAAAATTTTAGCAAATGGCCGCGCCGGTCTGGCTGCAAGAAATCTTGGGTCATGCCAAAAACTATTGGAATTGTCTTTGAAGTATGCTCATGAACGAGTTCAATTCGATAAACCAATTATTGAACAACAAATTATCCAGCATTATTTGGCTGAAATGGCATTAGATGTAGAAACATTACGGACTATGACGTATCGCGTGGCTTGGATGGTTGATCAGGGGATGAATGTACTCAAAGAGTCAGCGATGGTAAAACTTTTGGGTTCAGAAATATATAACCGGATTGCAGATAAAGCTGTGCAAATTCATGGAGGGCTAGGGTACATCAAGGATTTTCCGATTGAAAGATATTATCGTGATGCAAGAATTACGAAAATATATGAAGGAACTTCTGAAATTCAGAAAAATATCATAGCGGGTCAATTAATGAAAGAATTCGAAAAAGGCAATCATTTAGTTCGTGGATAATTATAGTTAACGATAACAAATTTTGATTTGTTTAAATGGGTGGTGATAATATTGGCAGAAAATAATTCTCCTGATTTTTCTTATCTACTTTTTCCCCGTTCAGTTGCATTAATGGGAGCATCTACAGATACTAATACAATAGAGGGAAGAGTGCTAATCAATCTTCAAAAGTCTCGCTTTAAGGGTAAAATTTATCCAGTTTGCTCTGGGTACAATGAGATATTTGGGATTCAGGTCTATTCTGATTTGATGAGTATACCTGAACAGATAGATACGGTTATCATTACTGAAGCCCCAGGTTCCGTTCTGACGTTGCTTAATGAATGTGAGGAAAAAAAAGTAAAGTTCATAATTTTATTAACTGGTTTTTTTGAATTACCTCAAGTCCAGCGCGAATTACGGAAAACCCTTAGGTCCTTTTCTGATAGGACGGGAATTCGAATCTTAAGCCCTAATAGTAACGGACTATTCAATATGGTTCAACCGTTTGGGATCACTTCTTCCATATATTATGAACCGACCCGCTTACAAAACGGTAAAATATCACTAATTACAGTGGATGGGGGATTAGGGAGAACCATACTAGATTCAGTTGATCATGGGATTGGTTTTAATTATTTGATAGATACCGGAAATGAAGTTGATTTAGAAGTTGCCGACTTTATCAAATATCTGGCATATGATTCCTCTACCCACGTTATATTTGCAATAGTGGAAGGGATAAAAGATCAGCAGAAGTTTCGAAATGCTGCAGAAGCAGCGAACAGGGCAGGAAAGCCCCTTATCGTATTAAACATAGGTCAGCCGGAAATGGGAGTAGTAAATCATCAGGCAGGTGTCATTTCAGTTACAGATCTCGATGAGTTTATGTATATTGGATGGCTTTTTATCGCACATGGAATTCCAGCAGGTAATCGGATTGGTATATTTTCTTACTCAGCGGGGATTAACACCTATTTGGCTAATAAGTGCAGGTTGGCGGGCCTTGATGTTCCCGCTCTTAATAATAAAACCAAAAGCCTATTATATGAACTTGCACCCGAGCTGGGGATAGCCTCTAATCCAATTCATATTACACCACCCATCATTCGGAATTTAGGAGTTTTCAGAGAGTATTTGGAAACGTTTGCAAATGACCCGAATTTAGATGTGATTTTAGTTCCATTTTCGTACAAATTGGGAAATTACTCGGAAATTATGGTCAGACAAACGTTGGAGGTCGCCAAGAGAATGAATAAACCGATTATTCCACTGTGGACTTCCTTATCAGGGGAAATGGAAGTAAGCTATGAAATTTTGCTGGATAGTAGGCTTCCGTTTTACCGAACGGCCGATTCTTGTATTCTTGCAGTCAAGCATTTCACAAATTATTACATGAATCGAAATGACACAATATAAAGCATATTGTTAAAGAAGTAAGTGATTAGATAGCTAACAAAAGACGATTATAATGTAAAAGGAGTAAATAGCGATGGGAAGATACTTTGAAGAATTTAAGATTGGTGAGGAATTTATTAGTCCGGGTAGAACGGTTACGGAGTCAGATATCGTCTCCTTTGCTGGTCTAACCGGTGATTATAATCCACTTCATACGAATGAGGAATTTGCTAAAGAGAGTGTATATAAAGGCCGTGTTGCTCATGGACTGCTAGGTCTGACATTCGTTTCCGGTTTAGTTACGCGAATTGGTGTGTTTGACGGGACCATCATGGGCTTCTTGGGATTAGAGTGGAAATTTTCAGGGCCTATTTATATCGGAGACACAATCCATTTTCGTATGAAAATTGCTGACCTAAGAGAGACATCAAAACCCGACCGTGGAATTTTGGTTCGGGATATTGATCTAATTAATCAAAGGGGAGAAGTAGTCCAAAAAGGTACGATGACGATCATGATGAAAAGAAAAACAGAAAAGGCATCTACAATTTAGTCGGTAATATATTTTTAGAATTTTGAGAGGAGACGTTAAACATGAATGTTAAAGATCGTGTCATATTAGTAACAGGTTCGGGAAGTGGAATTGGCGAAGGGATTGCAACAAGACTGGCTGCAAACGGGGCAAAAGTCATAATTAATGATATTGATTTAGCTAAAGCAGAAAATGTGGCGCATAGATTAAGGGAAAACGGGTATGAGGCTATCGGCTTACAAGCGGATATAACAAATACAGAGCAAGTGAATCAGATGGTAGATACCATTATTAACCATTATCAAAGAATTGATGGATTGGTTAACAATACTGGCGTTGTAAGGGATAACTTAATTTTAAAAATGCCGGAAGAAGACTTTGATTTTGTTCTGAATGTGAATTTAAAAGGTGCATGGATTTGTTCCAAGGCCGTACTTGGACAAATGAAACAGCAGGAATTCGGCCGGATTGTCAATATCTCATCTCGGGCATGGTTGGGTCAAGTAGGTCAATCAAATTATTCCGCTTCTAAAGGTGGATTAGTAAGTTTGACCCGTGCTTTGGCACTGGAGTTTGCCAAGTTTAATATAACGGTAAACTGTATTGCGCCGGGGTTAATTGATACGCCTTTGATCAGAAGTCTTAAACCTGAAGTTCAGCAAAATTTAATTAAAGCCCAGCCTACTCCGATCATCGGTCAGCCTACAGATGTTGCAAATACGGTTTTGTTTTTTACATCAGAGGAAGCTCGCTATATAACAGGGCAAGTGCTGCATGTTGATGGCGGGAAGAGCCTGGGAGCACGTAATATATGATTCTCGAAAGTAAATAAAAGCATCACTTAACAAATTCATTTTATTTTTTGCAATAATTGTATATTTCTATTTCTCACGTAACTTGACGGTGAATTCTCATCAGCATGGCGTGAGTTTTTTTATGTCAATATGTGTGGAAGGTGAGCGAACTTTTATTGTTCGAATCATTCTTGAATCAAGTCCAAATATGGTTTGTTGGAATTCCTGGGAATGTTCAAACTAGTGGGAATATGTTTAATGTTGAAATAAAAACAAATCTATCTTAAAATTAAAAAGAGTCAAAAAATTCTTTCTACCAGATTGGGAAATGTTTTTAATATAGGTAATTGGAGGTGTTCTGATTGAAAAGGATTACAAGTGGGGAAATAGCTGTTAAAACTTCCATTCGAATTATGGAGAATCAACTTGTAACAGAAGTCGTACCATTATTTGAACAATCCAACCTGGATGCTCTTCCTGTTTATAATATTCAGGATCAGATTATTGGTATTTTGGAATGGCATACCGGAAGAAGTGCAATTCAGACCGGTGAAAGTGAAATTTCAAAATTATTATTAAATCAAGATTATCTGTTGGTTTCAGAGACAGAAGATATTGAAGCATTAGTTCACAAGAAAAGAGCGTATTATTTAGTTCAAAATAAAAATAAATCGGTTGTTGGAATCATAAGCCAAAGACAATTAAATGAAGTCTATATTGAAATGATCCGTACTCGCTTGTCGATGTTGGAAGCTGTTTTTGAACATGCTCCTGTTGGTATTGTATCAATTGATAAAAACGGAATATTTACATCCTTGAATCATGCAGCTGAAAAGATAGCAGGTCTAAATAAAGAAACTGCGATTGGTGAATTTATAACGGATGTGGTTCCTCACAATAAGGTCATGGAAGTCCTGCGGACGGGAATACCCCATATCGACATGAAGTATCGGGTTGGAAACAGAAAAAGCATGGCAACGCGAACCCCCATCATGAACGGATCAGAGGTGAGCGGCGTTGTCTCCATTTTACAGGATATTTCAGAGCTTGAGAATAAATCAGAGGAACTAGACTCTGTTCGTAAACTAAATAAACAACTGGAAGCTATTATTAATGCCTCCTATGATGGAATTATCATTACAGACTGTAATGGAGAATATCTTCGCTGTAACCAAGCGGTAGAAAACCTTTTTGAATGGGTGTTTTCCAAACGGTACGAAAGAAATATATTTAAGAATAATCCTTCAGATAAATCCGAAATCATTAAGACGGTTTTGAAAGAAAAAAAATCTTTAACTATATCTAAGGTTTTGGAGGAAACCGGGGTAAACTTAATTCTTACATTAAGTCCAGTTATCATTGAGGACACTGTAGAATATATGGTAGTCAATGTAAGAAATATTACAGACTTAATTCAGTTAAAAAAGGAAGTAGAAGAAAATAAATTATTAACGGAGCGTTATAAAGAAGAACTAACTCAATATCGATTGGAATTGAAGTCACGGATCGATTTTATAGCCGAATCTCCCAAAATGAAATACCTTTTGCAACTAGTCAATAGGCTATCATCATTTGATTCTACTACTCTACTATTAGGAGAATCCGGGACAGGAAAAGAAGAAATTGCAAGGATAATACATCTTAATAGTTTACGTAGTCACGGTCCATTTATTACGATCAACTGTGGAGCAATCCCCGAGAATCTGCTTGAATCTGAACTATTTGGATACGAAAAAGGGGCTTTTACTGGTGCAGGCCAAAAAGGTAAACCGGGAATGTTTGAATTGGCTGACAAAGGAACACTCTTTCTTGATGAAGTGGGAGATCTCCCCCTGCCATTACAGGTGAAACTATTAAGGGTTGTTCAGGAACGGGAAGTGACACGAATCGGGGGAACCGAGCCGACAAAAGTGGATGTTCGAATTCTTGCTGCTACCAATATTAATTTAGAAGAAAAAATAAAAAATGGACAATTTCGCGAGGACCTATACTTCCGGCTAAATGTAATTCCAGTTATAATACCTCCGCTTCGTGAGCGAATGGAGGACCTCATCCCGTTAACCAGAATGTTCCTTGATGAATTAAATCAGTTTTACCGGTTGTCAAAAAAATTCACTCCGAATTCCTATGAGATGTTATTGAAATATAATTGGCCGGGAAACGTCCGGGAATTAAAAAATGTAATTGAAAGGTGTTATGTATTATCTGAAGGGGATGCAATTAATTTGAAAGAAATTCATGTTCCATTATTTCTATCACAAACAGTAGCTAAAGAAGAAAATATGATGGATGTCGAAGAAATCCCCTCCCTTAAAGAAGCGGTTATGCAATATGAGATCAATCTTATTAAAAGGGCGATAGAGAAGTACGGGAATACATATAAAGCAGCCGAAGTATTGCAAGTAAATCAATCAACCGTTGTTCGTAAGTTACAAAAACAGGAAGCATAAGAATGACATGGCTAAAATAATTTATGACAAAAATAGTTATAAAACAAAAAAGGTAGGATATCTCAAGATTTTGAGTAATCCTACCTTTTTCTGCCTATAAATCATATTTTTTAATAGTTGAACTAAACATTTTTACAAATTCTTTTGCTGGTTTTGAAAAATACTGGTTTTTTGACCGCATCCAGCCGAACATAATTTCCTCTCGATTATCTTCAATTTCTAAAGGAATAATATCCCCTTTTTTTACGGAATCATCATTTTTTATATAGAAATCTGGATAGAATCCAATTGCAATTCCGGATGAAATTATATTTTTTGCAAACTCGTTATTCCAAGATGAAAATAAAATATTCAATTCGTGCCCTTTAAGGATTTTTTTAAAGTAAAAATGACTGAGGTAACTTGATTTAAACATGACGATCGGTTGTTTAGAAATTAATTCTATTGACAAGGGGTTGTTGATCGGAAAAGGAGCATTCTTACCTACGCATACTAATATCTTTCCGGAGAATAAACGCTCAAAATACATATTATTAATATGGTTCTCAGAGATATAAGAGGTAAGTCCCACCTCAACACGATTATCCAAGATATCTTGAACGATTTGGTCTGTTCCATTCTCACTAATTTCAATATCAACCCGTGGGTGTTTTTCTTTAAATTCTAGCAAAGTATCAGTAATGTATCTGCCTAAGCTTGGAATTGTTGCGATGGATAATTTCCCCGTAAGTATCTCTTCTTCTCTTTTAGCTTCATCTATTATTTCTTCAATAGTAATGAGAACAGATTGAGCTTTCGGTAGTATGCTTTTGCCGATCTCTGTGAGAACAGCACCATTTCGAGAACGTTCGAATAGCCTAACTTTTAATGTATCTTCCAATTTTTTTATGCCATGGCTAATGCTAGGTTGAGAGATATACAAATTATTTGCAGCTTGTGAATAGGATCCTGTTTTTGCTATCTCTACAAAATATTGTAATTGCTCTAATCGCATATTCCCCACTCTCCCAGTTGTAACTATAGACAACGTCTATATAATTATCTATTATTTCAATTTTACATTAATAATATCTAATTATATACTAAATTACAAATATTAAATAAATTCCGATAATGGAGGTTAGCAGATGTTTCTCAAAATCAATTATTAATGAGTGTTCAAAAAAATAACGCATAAACGTATTAAAGGATGATTCTATGTCAGAAAAGTTACCGATTTTATGATTGAACGTATACCCTTGTTAGTAAAAAGGTGCGTTCTGAACGATAAAAAATAACAAGTGAGGAGCAAGTGAATATGAAGGTTATTAAAGCAAATGAAATGAAATTGGATAATATGAATACGAAACTATTTACTGGTGAGGTAAAGTGTGGGTTTTTGTTGTCTGCTGATGAAAGTAAAGAATATACCATGCTTATGGTTAGCTTTCCCAAGGGTGTGCGCAACAAATTTCACACTCACAGCAGCGACCAGATACTCATCATTACAGCAGGAGAAGGGATTGTTGCAACGGAGGATGAGGAATGGACAGTGAATGTAGGCGACATTGTCTACATTCCAGCGGGACTAAAGCATTGGCATGGCGCCCATACGGAATCAAATTTTTCCCACCTTTCTATATATCACGCAGAAAATAAGAGTACCCAGCTGGAAGACTAGTACTCTTTCAATTTAATGTATTTAAAACAGTTGACGTTTATTGTTTGTTATTTTGCTGAAAGCGTTTTCGAACAACTATATGATTGGGAGGAAAGTATATGAAAAGAGAAGTAATAGGCTTTTTGGGCCTTGGCACTATGGGGTTACCAATATGTTGCAATTTATCAAAAAATGACTATCCTTTGGTTTTACCAACTTATCGAAAGGATATTGATGCCAGTAGTGGATTTTCCTCAATTACACCTGATTACCAAAGTAAGTTAGCAGTTATTAATGATTTACTAGAAAAAGGGGCAAAAGGTGCTTCTAGTTTAGAAGAACTAGTTGGAATGAGCGATATAATCATAATAAGTATGCCAACTTCCAAACAGGTAGAGGAGATAGTATTAGCGCCCAACGGGATTTTAAATAACGCTCGGAAGGGTACTATTGTAATTGATCTAACAACAGCTGATCCCAGCAGTACTAAAAAGTTAAGCCAAATGCTAGGAGAATATGGAATTGAAATGCTAGATGCTCCCGTATCTGGGGCAGTAATAGGTGCAATCAATCAAACCTTATCCATTATGGTAGGAGGTAAAGAGGAATTATTTGAAAAATGTCTCCCCATTTTTGAAGTGATAGGAAAAAAGATCGTTCATATGGGACCGATTGGTTCGGGACATACAATTAAATTAGTAAATAATTTCTTAGGTGGTTGTGCGGTCGTTGCTACTGCTGAAGCAATAATGGTTATAAAAAAATCGGGGATCTCTCCTCAAAAAGCTTTGGAAGTGATCAGTACTGGCTCAGGGAGAAATATTGCTACAATGGATAAGTTTCCTAATTATGTCTTGCCTAATAAAAAAAATAATTTTTCCTTGAATTTAATGACTAAAGATCTTGGATTATATAACCAAGTTGCTAAAGACCTACATGTTCCTTCTTTTATTTCTAATATCGTGTATCAGTTGTTTAATATTCCAGTTTCAAAAGGTGAAGGAGATGAAGAAATGCTAGATATTGTAAAAATGTATGAAGAATGGGCCGGTGTTAAAGTTTCGGGGACTGTTACTGAAAACAAGTTAGTTTCAGAAGCAACAAAACCATCCAGCAATGAATTGTCATGTCCATAAATTGAATTTTAAAGTTTTAAATATTCAATTAATTAATCCTAAGTTAGCAGATAAGCAAATGGAGGCTCATATGTCACGTCTGAAAACCTATGATTCCCCCTGCACGTGCAGGGTGTGTTAATGAAGTAATAACTCATACGTTGATAAAATACTACACGACACACCAACTAAATACCAAATCATCTACAGGGGGGGATTGATATGTTATCGAAAAAATATTCAATTCTAATTAGCTGTTTTATGGTTTTACTTTTAATCATGGCAGGTTGTGGCTCAAATTCAAAAGATGCAGGAAGTAAAGTTAATGAAAGCGAAGATACGATTACATTAAAAGTGGCAACGTGGTATTCCCAAGAGTCTTATTACACTACAGAATTCTTTGATCCGTTTATGGAAAAGGTAACCAGTTTAACAGATGGCCGGGTTCAGTTTGAGTATTATCCTGGGGAACAACTTGGAAAGGCAGCTGATTCATTAAGTATGGTGGCTAAAGGTGTAGCCGATATTGCTCATTTCTCGCCCAATTATACACCTAGTGAAATGCCGATAGGAGCGAATATGATTGGTATACCGGGATTGTATAAATCAACTGTCGAAGGTGCACAGGCTTATCATAAAATCGCCCAACAAAGCCCAGTATTGGATAAAGAATTTTTAAATAACGGTGTAAGACTCGTATCTGCTACCTTAACTCCGTTATACAACATCATTTCTAATGAAAGAGAAATCAAGGTTCCAGGAGATTTAGAAGGATTTAAACTAAGAGCAACACCTGGTGTATTTACTGAAATCTTCAACTATCTTGGAGCCATACCCGTATCAACGAGTGCCAGTGATATATATAGTTCGTATAGCACGGGAATAGTTGATGGACTTCATTTCAATTATAATGATTTTGATATTTTCGGCCTTAGGGAATCTACAAAATATGGAACAAAAGATTTAAATATGGGCGCAGGCTTAGTAGGTCTTATCATAAATGAAGAGGTTTATCAAGGGTTACCTCAAGATGTACAAGAGGCTATCATGCGAGTGGGTGAAGAATTAGGAAGAAGTATGACCGAATATATTGATGCTGGAAATACGAGAGTCTCTGAAGAGTTGTTGGAATCCAAAGAAATTACCATTCATGAATTATCAAAAGATGAAAAGCAAAAATGGCAAAACTTCTTCACTGAATTTGAACAATATTGGCTGGAAAGACAGGACAGTGAGGATTTTAATAAAGCACTGGAAATGTTTAAAGAAGAAATAGACAAACTTAAATAATCATGTTCAAGAAGCAGATTAAAACTTATAGAAAGTTGAGGTATTTATATGGAAAAGTCAAATACAATACAGCAATATCAAATGTATATCGGGGGAGAGTTCGTAGATGCAATTTCAGGTGCCGTGATTGAATCAACCAATCCTGCCTCAGGACAAGTCTGGGCGCTTATACCTCGAGGACAAAAAGAAGATGTAGACAGAGCTTGTCAAGAGGCCAAACAATGTTTTGAGTCAAAAGAATGGAAAAGTATATCACCTGCTCAAAGGGGAAGATTATTACGTCAGTTAGCTGAGGCAATAGCCGATAATGCGGAACATCTTGCAAAAATTGAAACACAAGATAACGGAAAATTGTATAAAGAAATGCTGGCTCAATTAAAACTTATTCCCTCATGGTTTGAATATTATGCGGGCTTAACAGATAAACTACAAGGTTCGGTGATTCCGTTAGAACGCGAAAGTCTGTTTAATTACACCATGAAAGTGCCGTTGGGGGTTATTGCTTGTATAACTCCATGGAATTCTCCCCTTTTAAACGCAACCTGGAAAATGGCTCCAGCATTAGCAGCAGGGAATACGATCGTGCTGAAACCATCTGAATATACGTCAGCTTCTTCATTGGAATTTGCTAAGGTTTTCCATGAAGTAGGTTTTCCAACTGGGTCCTTGAATGTCGTGACGGGATATGGCAGCGAAATAGGTGAGCATATTTCTAAGAACCTACAGGTCAATAAAGTAGCATTTACGGGTGGTACAGCAACGGGCCGTAAGGTGGCAATGAGTGTAGCTTCTAACTTGGCTAGAGTGACATTGGAATTAGGCGGGAAAAGTCCGAATATTGTGTTTGCAGATGCTGATCTTGAAGCAGCAGAAGCTGGTGTTCTCGCTGGTATTTTCGCGGCAAGTGGACAAACGTGTGTTGCAGGTTCCCGCTTATATGTTGAAAGAAGAATTATGGATGATTTTGTTGATCGATTAGTGAAACGTGCTAATGCAATTAAAATAGGCGATCCAATGGACCCTGTTACACAAATGGGACCTGCTGCAACGCCAGAACAATTAAATAAAATCGAAAATTATGTAAAAATTGCAATAGATGAAGGGGCGAGTGTTGTAGCAGGAGGAAAAAGACCAGAGGCCCCCGAATTGGAAAATGGCTTGTTTTTTACGCCGACCATTCTAACTAATGTAAATAACTCCATGAGAATTTGTCAAGAAGAAGTGTTTGGTCCTGTTTTATGTGTTATTCCATTTGATAGTGAAAAAGAAGTTGTAGAATTGGCTAATGATTCTGAGTTTGGTTTAGCAGCTGGAATTTGGACAAATGATGTAAAAAGAAGCCATCGAATGGCAAGAGCGATTGAGTCAGGTATTGTCTGGATCAATACTTACCGTACAAGTACACCGAACTCACCTTTCGGTGGATTTAAAAATAGCGGTATTGGAAAAGAAAACGGGATTGAAGCTATTTATGATTATATGCAAACGAAGAGCGTTATCATGGAACTCTCTAATGAAATTAGCGATCCGTTCAATTTTCGTTCTTAATATTTTTGAGTTTTTTAGGACTGGAGTTTATGTTTCGATTCACAAGGAGGTTATTTAGTGAAGGGTAAAGTAGCTGTAATGGTAGGACCACAAAAAATTGAATATCAAGAATATGGATTGCCCAATTTAGAAAAAGGTGCATTGTTGTTGAAGATTATAAGAGCCAATGTTTGCGGTTCTGATCTGCATATTTGGCATGGAGCTCACCCAGTCGTAAAGGGGGGCCCCATGGGGCATGAAATGGTAGGAAAAATAGAAGAAATCGGCGAAGGAGTTACTACGGATCATTCGGGTAAACCGATTCGGGTAGGTGACCGTGTAGCTGTGACCTTTTTTCAGGCATGCAGAAGATGTAATGCTTGTGCAAATGGGGAATTTGTTTTATGTGAAAATACTTTAGAAAATTTAAATAGACAGCCAGAAGAGTTCCCCCACTTTCACGCAGCTTATTCCTCACATTATTATGTAAATCCTTATCAATTTTTTTATAAAGTGCCTGATAACATACCGGATTCTGTGGCAGCGAGTGCAAACTGTGCCATATCTCAGGTTTTATATGGAATCGACAAAGCACAGCTTAAAGTGAATGAAACAATCCTGATCCAAGGAGCCGGCGGTTTGGGCCTTTATGGAGCAGCCATTGCCAAAGAGAGCGGAGCTAAAGTGATTATCATAGATGGGGTAGAAGCACGATTAAATCAGGCTAAGAAATTCGGAGCCGATCATCTAATTAATATACGCGAATATGATACGGTGGAAAAAAGGAATGCATTAATAATGGAGATCACTAATGATAAAGGAGCAGATGTCGGCTTGGAGGTCTCAGGTGTTCCGGATGCATTTAGTGAAGGAATTCATCATATCCGACAAGGCGGAAGATATGTATCGATGGGAAATATCGTAATTGGAGCATTTACCCAATTTGATCCCGGTTTAATGACCAGAAAATCTATTACTATTAATTCTGTTATTCGTTATCAACCTTCGTTTTTATATAAAGCATTGGAGTTTTTATCCAGAAATATAAATAAATATCCGTTTATTGATTTGGTGGATGCGGATTTTAAGTTTGAAGATATTGAAACAGCTCTTAACAAATCATTAAAAAGAGAAATAACAAGAGCATCTATCGTAATTGATTAATATCGTGTATCAGTTATTATTCCAGTTGCAAAAGGTGAAGGAGATGAAGAAATGCTAGATATTGTAAAAATGTATGAAGAATGGGCCGCTGTTAAAGTTTCGGGAACTGTTACTGAAACCAAGTTAGTTTAATAGAGGTTTCACGAGTACAAATTCATACCGAGGGGCTGAGTTCCTCTGCTTCAACATGGCCCCTCGAAGATTCTAAAATATATAAATTTCAATTTTATCCCCGAGGAGGAAATATATATGGATCACTTAGAAAGAATCGTTAAGATTGCAAATTCCCTCTCGTTTGAGGAAATACCATATAACGTTATAGATGCTACAAAGAAAGACATCTTGGATACTCTTGGCTGCATATTAGCGGGTGTAAATGCAGAAGGAACGAACGAGTTGTTGCAAATCATATCTGATTGGGGCGGAAAGAAGGAAAGCACAATCCTGTATCATGGAATAAAGGTACCTGCTCCATATGCTACCTTAGTAAATTCAACCATGGCCCATGCAAGGGATTTTGATGATACACTTGATCAGGCAGCTCTCCATGCAGGAGTTTCTATTATTCCCGCCGCTTTGGCTGCAGCTGAAAGGGCAGGGGAATGTGATGGAAAATTATTTTTGAAATCGGTTACATTAGGTTTGGATTTCTTATGCAGATTGGGGAAAGCAACAAAGATTGGAGCCACTGAGATAGGCCTTGTTTATACCTCTACATTTGCTTATTTTGCATCAGCCCTGACAGCTGGTTTGATCCTAAAGCTAAATGATGAACAATTGATAAATGCTATAGGAATAACAATGAGTCAAGTAGCTGGTACGGTACAAGCAGTTTCAGATGCAGCATTAACAAAGCGGATTCAACCAGCTTTCGGTGCACAAGCAGGGGTAACCGCTGCTATTCTTGCAAAGCAAGGTATAACGGGTGCCAGAAATGTTTTCAATGGTAAATTTAGTTTTCCTAAAGTTTATTTAAACGATCATTTTGACTACGATTTATTAATCGATTCATATGGGGAAAATTTTGAAAGTGAAAATTTAAGCTTTAAGCCTTACCCTTGTTGTCGTTTTACTCATCCGGCAATTGATGCTGCTTTGCAATTACGAGAGGAAACAAACATGAACCCAGAAGACATCGTGGAAATTTCAGTAGATGTTACAACTCAAGCAAATGTTGTATGTGAACCAGTTGAAAGAAGAAAAAAACCGCAAGTCGTTGTAGATGCACAATTTAGTATTCCGTATACAGTAGCAGTGGCTTTGGTAAAGGGGAAAGTGTTTGTTGAAGATTTTACGGAAGCAGCGATTGCTGACCACAGGATTCTGAATATAGCTAATAAAGTGACAACTAGATATGATAATAGTTTGGCAGGTAGGGGAATTTCCCCAGCCATCGTAACTATTGTCACAAAGGATGGTAACGTTCATCAGAGAAGAGTTGACCATCCACTGGGCAGTATTGAAAATAGTATGAGTATCGAAGAGATTGTCGATAAGTTTAAAAAATGCTCCAAACTTACACCTAACGAAATTCCAGAAAGAAATATTCAGGAAGTAATTAACAGGCTTGGAGAATTAGAGAAAGAAAATAACATCACAGAAATTATTAACCTTTTTACACTTAATAAAAGCAATTCTTTGGTGTAAAGATCCGACAAAGTGGTCACAACCACATCTTCGTATTTAAATCTTTGTAATCACAGATCCATTGACCTACAAATTGGCTTCAATTCAACCTGATTTAGTAGAGGGAGTGATATTTACTTCTTTTTTCTACATAAATCGTATGAAATATTAAATTAGCTAGAGGGGGAATTAAAATGTTTTCGAAAAAATATTCTATTCTAATTAGCAGTTTAATAGTTTTACTATTAATCATGACAGGTTGTGGCACAAATTCAGAAAATACAGTAAATGAAGTTAGTAAAAATAATGATAATCAAAATAATACAAAAGCGAGCAAAGATACGATTACATGAAAAAATGCATCGCCTTTTCCAGCAGGAGGTTATCATACACCAGAACTTTTTGAACCGTTTATGGAAAAGGTTACTAGCTTAACAGATGGTCAGGTTCAGTTTGAGTATTTTCCTGGAGAGCAACTTGGAAAATCAGCCGATACAGTAAGTATTGCAGCTAATGGTATAGCCGACATTTCTGTTTTTGCGCCCGTTTTTACACCTAGTGAAATGCCGATAGGAGCGACATTGCCTGGTCTACCTGGAATGTTTGAAACATCTGTCCAAGGTGCAACGGCTTATTATAATATTGCCCAGCAAAGTCCGGTATTGGAAACAGAATTTTTAAATAACGGTGTAAGACCTATAGCTGTGACCATGACTCCTTCCTACGAGCTCTTTACGAATGGAAAAAAAATTAAAGTTCCAGAAGATTTAAAAGGATTTAAACAACAAGTGGCAGGAGGAATATTTACTGAAATTTTTAACTATCTTGGAGCCGCTCCCGTATCCATACCTACCAGTGATGTTTATAATGCGTTTAGCACGGGAATTGTTGATGGACTTCATTATAGCTATGTTTCTGTGGAAGCATTTGGTATCGATGAATTGACAAAATATGCAACGCGAGGTCTGAATTTGAGCTCAGGAATATATGGTCTTGTCATAAACGAAGACGTTTATCAAAGTTTACCTCAAAATGTACAAGAAATTATCATGCAAGTTGGCGAAGAAATGGGAAGAAGTTTAACCGAATATATGGATACTCAAAATACAAGAGTCTATAAAGATTGGGTTGAATCCGGAAAAATTAGCATCCATGAATTATCAGAAGATGAAAAGCAACAATGGCAAAACTTCTTCGATGAATTTGAAAAATATATACTGAAAAAACAGGACAGTGAAGATTTTAATAAAGCACTGAAAATGTTTAAAGAGGAAGTAAAAAAACTGAAATAAATTGTTAATTCCAACTTGAAAATATTATTAATATGAGCATGGCAAAGGTTTCATTATGCAAAATTGACTGGAGAACTCATATGGATAGTGATTCTATGTAATGCTTAAGGTAAGCCCCTATCAAACAGCATAAAAACTCGCAGCACCTCCTGGTACGATACTAGTAGTATCGTACCAGGAGGTGCTATTCTGATGTCGATAGAAAAATCAAAAACTATCCCCGTTTCACCTCATCCCAAATAGTGAAAATTGGATCCGAATGTTCCTCTTGGATTTCGCAGCTAATGCAAAAGAACATTATTCATCCGCTAGTTTGGATGCGATAATGCATTGAGAAGAAGCTGATCTGGCATTATTTAATGCATATCCTTAACCCATGCTTAGTTTGAACGCACAAATATTATTTGGCACGGAAATTGCATGATTATTTAAATGAATAAATTAAATAAGTGACTAGGAGGGAATGTAGTTGAACATTTTAGTTTTGTTAAAGCAAACCTTTGATACAGAAGAAAGGATTGTCATCGATAACGGCAATATCAATGAGGATGGTGTGGAATTTATCATCAATCCTTATGATGAATATGCAGTGGAGGAAGCAGTTAAAATCAAGGAAGATATGGGGGCAGAAGTGACAGTCCTGACTGTTGGTCCTGATCGTGCAAAAAATGCACTACTCACAGCGTTGGCGATGGGTGCGGACAAGGGGATTTTCGTCGAATTAGAAGACATTGATGTCGATGAATATTCTTTGGCTAAAATCATTACTGCAACCATTAAGGGAGAAGAATATCAATTAATCCTTGGCGGGAATATGGCTATCGACTCAGGAGCGGGTCAAGTAGCTCTTCGTGTTGCTGAAATTTTGGGGATTCCACATATAGCAGCGATTACAAAACTGACAATTGAAGGCAATAAGTCAATTATGGAAAGAGATATGGAAGGGGATATCGTAACTTTTGAAGTAAATCTTCCTGTTTTGGCAAGTGCCCAGCAAGGTTTAAACGAGCCTCGCTACCCATCCTTACCTGGAATTATGAAAGCCAAGAAAAAACCAATTAAGAGGCTGTCAGTAGATGAATTAGATTTGCCAGAAGAAGAGTTTGCTCCTCGAACTTCGATCCGTAATCAATATGTGCCGGAAAGGAAAAAGTCAACCCGGGTTTTGGAAGGGGAAATACCTCAACAGGTCAGTGAACTAGTTAATGTACTTCGTACAGAGGCAAAAGTAATCTAATTATTATAATGCAAAGGGGATGGAGAAATGAGTAATAAAGTTCTAGTTTTGACTGAAATAAAAGATGGAAAACTGCGTAATGTATCTTTGGAAGCCTTAACAGTAGCCCAGCAATTGGCACAAGGGGGAGAAATAGTAGCAGCAATTTTTGGGCCAGATGCACCTCGTTTTATAGAAGAAGTAAGCCAGTATGGACCCCAAAAAGTAATTGTTGTTGAAGATGAAGCGTTAGCTGATTATACAATGGATGGGTACAGCCAAGCTTTAACTCAGCTGATCGAAGAAATACAGGCGGAGATTATCTTAATGGGCCATACATCCATTGGAAAGGATGTAGCACCTAGAGTGGCAGCAAGATTTGACTCAGGTCTAGTAACTGATTGTACAACTGTTTCTGTAGAGAATGAAACAATCATTTTTACGAGACCGATTTATGCAGGAAAAGCGTTTCAGGAAAAGACTTTTAATCAAGGAAGAATATTTGCTACCATTCGTGCGAACAATTTTGAGATTAAAGAAAAACCAGTACAATCGGAGGTTATCTCCTATCAACCTATGATTAAAAATATAAGAACGGTGATTAAAGAAATCGTTAGCAAGACAACAGGGGGAGTCGACTTAAGTGAAGCGAAAATTATTGTGTCCGGTGGTCGTGGCGTCAAAAGCGAGGAAGGGTTTAAGCCATTGCAGGAATTGGCAGAAGTATTAGGTGCAGCTGTAGGTTCATCTCGAGGGGCTTGTGATGCTGGATTTAGCGATTATTCTATGCAAATAGGACAGACAGGAAAAATAGTTACGCCAGATCTTTATATTGCTTGTGGAATCTCTGGTGCAATTCAGCACTTGGCTGGAATGTCTAATTCAAAAATTATTGTTGCCATAAATAAAGATCCGGAGGCTCCAATTTTCCAAGTAGCGGATTATGGCATTGTTGGAGATCTTTTTGAAGTAGTTCCGTTATTGACAGAAGAATTTAAAAAAGCGCTGGTTACCGCTTAATTTTTCGAGTGGAAAACTGAAAAGAACAAGGAGGCAATGGTGTGGAAGATATTGTTATTGTATCAGCAGTTAGAACGGCGATTGGGAAATTCGGTGGTTCTTTAAAAGATATAAATTCTGGGAACCTTGCGGCCAAAGTTATTGAAGAATCGATAAAAAGAGCTGGAATTAACTCTGAAATGGTTGATGAAGTGGTTATGGGTGAAGTAAGACAGGCCACAGAGTCTTCAAATGTGGCTAGAGTAGCCGCACTTCGTGCCGGCATTCCAGATAGTGCAACAGCTTTTACCATCAATCGCCTATGCGGTTCCGGTATGCAAGCGGTAGCCTCAGGCGTGCAACAATTAATTACAAAGCAGGCAAATATAATTGTTGCGGGCGGTGTAGAAAACATGAGCCGTGCACCTATGTATTTACGGAATTCAAGATTTGGAGAAGGAAACCCGTATGTTGTCGATTCCAATTTGGAAAACGGACAACAGCCTATGGAAACATGGGGAGACCTAGGTATGGGAATGACAGCTGAAAACGTAGCGGAGAGGTATGGAATCTCTAGGGAAGAACAGGACACTTTTGCTTTTGCAAGTCAGCAAAAAGCAGTAGCAGCGATTAAAGAAGGAAGATTTAAAGATGAAATTGTTCCTGTTGAAGTAAAAAAGAAAAAAGAAACCATCCATTTTGATACCGATGAATTTCCTCGTGAAACATCGATGGAAAAGCTAGCAACGCTTAAACCAGTATTCAAGCAAGGAGGTACCGTGACCGCTGGAAATGCATGCGGGAGAAATGACGGTGCTACTGCGATTGTTCTCATGACCAGGAGCAAAGCTAACGAGCTTGGATTAAAACCGATGGCAAAAATTTTGGATTGGGCGACTTCGGGTGTTTCACCAGATGTAATGGGACTCGGTCCAGTTTCAGCGGTAAAAAAGCTGTTAACTCGAACTGGCATGAATCTAGACAATTTTGGACTAATAGAGTTGAACGAAGCATTTGCTGCACAGGTACTGGGAGTTGCTAGAGATCTTAACTTAAATTTGGATAAATTGAATGTAAATGGTGGGGCGATTGCCTTGGGCCATCCTGTCGGAGCGTCGGGAGCAAGAATTATCACCACTCTACTTTATCAGATGCGGCGGCAAAAAGAGACACACGGATTGGCCACGCTATGTATCGGAGGCGGTCAAGGGATGGCTATCGCTTTGGAATTATTATAAGAGTTATATTTATGGGATATGATGAGGGTTAAGGCGTAGACCTCCTTTTGGAGGTCTACCACTATTTTGGATTAAATCAGAGGTGAAAAATGATAAAGGAATGGATAAAGACTTATCATGAAAGACAAAGAAGTGTAGAAGAAGCGATTTCCAAAATACAGTCTAATTCAAACATCATTTTGTCTTCCTTTTGTAGTGAACCACAGACCCTTGTGGAAGAACTAGTCAGGCAAAAGGATCGCCTACAAGATGTTACTATATATAACAATATCATAGGTAGTCCTTGCGTTTATGCAGCGGCTGAATGTTTTCCGAATCTGCAAATACGCACCTTTTTAGGTTCGCCATTGTTAAAAGTAGCTTATCAGAATCAGGCATGCGATTATATTCCGATCAATCTTTCGGAAATTCCTCGCTTTATTGATAGAGAAAATGTAGACGTGGCTTTTATTCAGGTATCACCGCCAAACGAAAAAGGGTATTGTAATTTAGGAATATCTGTGGATTTTGCACAATCTCTAATTCGAAGAGCAAAATACGTTATCGCTGAAGTAAACAGCAAGATGCCATTTACTTACGGAGATACTTTGGTTCATGTTGAAGATATTGATAGTATTGTTTTAACTTCGCGGCCATTATTATCGATAAAATCCGGAGAGCCGACAGACATTGAAGTAAAGATTGGTGAGTTTGTTTCCGAATTAATTCCAGATAAAGCAACGATTCAAGTGGGGCTGGGAAGTCTTGGTGATAGTATCATTCGTTCCCTGAATAGTAAAAATGGATTAGGTGTTCATTCTGGATCGATTACAGACGCAGTTATAGATCTGGTTGATAAAGGAGTAATAACCAACGAACATAAAGCAATTGATCGTGGCAAAATGGTCTGTACAACTTTAACAGGAACAGAACAGGTTTATCGCTATGCCCACATGAATCCATTAATTGAGCTGCATCCTGTGGATTACACACATAATGGCAGTACTCTTGCCAAACTAGATAAGTTTCATGCAATAAATTCTGCTTTAGAAATCGATTTAACAGGTCAAATAAATGCGGAACAAATTGGGCTCTATCCTATAGCCGGAGTGGGTGGACAGATGGATTTTATTCGAGGAGCCCAGCTTTCAAAAGGTGGTAAATCGATCATTGCACTTCCTTCTACAGCCAAAAAAGGGACTCAATCCCGTATAAAGGCTACTGTTTCTCATGTGACATCATTGAAATCAGATGTACATTATGTAGTTACAGAATTTGGTATTGCTAGTTTGTTTGGAAAATCAATAAAAGAAAGAGCGAAAGAACTATTGGTCGTAACTCACCCTGATTTTCGTGAACAGTTGAAATATGAGTTAAGAAAAATCTAATATTCTATATCTCTTCTGCCTACTAACTTCATCCAATAATAACCAATAAGCCATTCTAAAGAAAAAGGGCTGACCCCTTAAAAGTTGTTTTTAACGAACTTTTGGGTCAGCCTCTTTTATTTTTGGGAGTGTAGTAACAGACTATTAGGGGTGATTCACGTTAAATGCAAAATGACATCAACAGCCTTCGAGTTCTAATGCAAGAATGCATCGAGGTGAAAACAGGATATGAATCATTGTAAGCATATCTCCGCAATGACAGAAGGTTAAAGTGATTAAAGTGTTTTGGCATGATAATTGCATGATTATTGATGAATAGAAAAAGCAAATGAATAGGAGGGAGTGAAGGTCAACATTTAATACTGATAAAAGAAGAATGTATGGCAGATACATAAAGGGCCAGAACTTTCTAACTTCTATGTAGTAGATTAAGGAATTATAGGTGATTTGCTTAAAGTCGTTCGGTTATACGGAAAAATAAAAAGTATTCATGGAAGTATGGGGAGTAAAAAGAACAATAGAGTAATAGTTCTTATTCTGATTTTGCTGTTTTTTAAAAGGAAACTGAGTAGAACCTACATTAAAAATGAAGGAGAAACAAGATGTTATCATTGCTGAATTTACTTGCATTCCTAGCTATAGCAGGATATGCCTTTTATTTGTTTGTTAACGTTGTTTATACAAGGATTGTGTTTGTGAAGCTTGGAAAAAAAGCGGATTTTGAACCAAATTTGAAAGAGCGGCTTAACGCTGTATTGATAAATGGGTTTGGTCAGAGGAAATTGTTTAAAGACAAGAAAAGCGGGTTCATGCATTTAATCTTGTTTTATACTTTTTTTATCATTCAGGTAGGACTGATCGAACTCATCATAAAAGGGTTTATTAAAGGCTATGAATTCCCTTTTGGTGAGGGGCATAAATACTTCAGTCTTCTGCAGGAGTGGGCAACATTCCTGATGCTGTTGGCTGTTATATATGGATTTTACCGCCGTTATGGCGAAAAGCTGAAGAGGCTGCAATGGCAGCGTGACGGCAAAGCTGCTTTTGTCTATATCGTTTTATCTGTACTAACCTCATCCATCTTGCTTACATTAGGATTCGAAGCGATTATGTTAGATCATGAACCGAATCTAACCTATGCTCCATTTTCTGGTGCGATTGCGTTATTGTTTTCCGGGATCGGGTCCACGGCAGGAACTGTTTTGTTCTATCTATTTTGGTGGGTGCATATGGTAACCGTCTTTTCATTCATGGTGTTTGTACCGCAGTCAAAACAAGCACATGAGTTATTCGCAATCTTCAACATTTTTTTCAAGAAAACCGGACCTGTTGGGAAATTGCGCAGCGTTGATTTTGAGGACGAAGAAGCAGAAGAATTCGGTGTCGGAAAAATTGAAAATTTTACCCAACAGCAGCTAATCGACCTGTATGCCTGTGCGGAATGTGGTCGCTGTACGAATATGTGCCCAGCTTCAGTAACCGGGAAAACCTTATCACCAATGGCATTAATGGTGAAAATGAGGGACCATTTGACTGAAAAAGGAGCAGCTGTCACCTCGCGCAGCCCATGGATGCCAAGACCTATTTTCGGTTCTTCAATAGCTGTCTCCGGCTTGGGTGCTCAGGAAACAGCGGCAACGCTTGAAATGCCTAGCCTGATTGGCGATGTCATTACTGAGGAAGAACTATGGGCTTGTACGACCTGTCGAAATTGTGAAGATCAATGTCCTGTGGGAAACGAACATGTGGATAAAATTATTGATTTGAGACGGTTTTTAGTATTAACCGAGGGCAATATACCCCAAGAAGCGAATCGCTATTTTCAAAACATTGAAAGACAAAGCAATCCGTGGGGGCTTAACCGTAAGGAGCGCATGAACTGGCGAGATGAGCGCAGTGACATTGAAGTTCCGACGGTAGATGAGGTGGATGAATTTGAATACTTATTTTGGGTAGGTTCGATGGGTTCCTATGACAAACGAAGTCAAAAAATTGTCCAATCGTTTGCCAAAATTATGAATGTGGCCGGGATAAAATTTGCCGTTCTCGGAAATAAAGAGCGGAATTCGGGTGATACGTCACGGAGAATGGGGAATGAGTTTTTATTCCAACAATTATGCCGGGAGAATATTTCCAATTTTCAGTCTCATGGTGTGAAGAAAATTGTCACAATTGATCCCCACGCTTTTAATACCTTTAAAAATGAATATCCTGAGTTTGGTTTAGAGGCTGAAGTATATCACCATACAGAGTTAATTTGGAAATGGATTCAGGAAGGCCGTATTAAACCGGTGAAAGAGGTTAAAGAAACGATTGCTTATCATGATTCCTGTTATCTCGGTCGCTATAACAACATCTATGATATTCCGCGTCAAATTCTTACCTCGATTCCTGGTATGGAACTCTTAGAAATGGAACGCAATAAACAGGATTCCATGTGCTGCGGGGCTGGCGGCGGCATGATGTGGATTGAGGAAAAGCAGGGAAAGCGGATTAACGTAGAACGGACTGAACAAGCATTAAGCGTAAATCCATCGATGATCGGAAGCAATTGTCCATATTGCTTGACGATGTTAAGTGATGGAACAAAGGCAAAAGAAGTAGAGGAACAGGTCAAAACCATGGATATTGCAGAAATTGTAGAACGTTCAATCGCAACAGTGAATGGATAATTCGATGTTGGTTTGCAGATGTGTGAAACTCTTTTACTCCCAAGACAAACCTATTTAATTGTTTAACTCAAATCAGTTGTACAGTTAGGGTAACCATTCAGGTTTATTTTATGAAAAAAATAACAGGGTAGGTGAGGCTATTTATGTTAAAAATGCTTGAACTTAGAGAAATGATAAAACTAGTAAGTAAATCTCCCATTCAAGAATTTAGCTTGAAGAATAAAGGAGTCAGGGTCTTGATGAAAAAGTCGATTCCAGAGGTTACAACCCAGAAGATAAGTGAAGTTGATCAAGAGAATTTTCAAAATGCCTATAAAGAGGCTGCAGCTGCATTAGAAGTTAGAGACCCGGAATCTTCGCCCATTCCAATGTCTTTAAAAGAGGATGCTAAGGAGCCTTTATTACATCAGATTGTTTCACCCTTTATCGGCGTGTTCTCCTCTTCCTCTGCACCAGGTGCTAAACCTTTTGTAAAGGTCGGTGACAGGGTTTCCCCTAACACCATTATTGGCAGTAGTAACGTGGAGCCCTTAAAGCTCTTTCAACAGATTGCATCTGATGTAGATGGAGAAATTACTGAGATTCTTGTAGATGATGGTGAATTGGTTGAATATGGCCAACCTCTATTTTTAGTGAAGGCAGAATAAGGGAGGAACTTTCAATGTTTAAGAAAGTATTGATCGCTAATCGAGGAGAAATCGCGGTTCGTGTGATCCGTGCATGTCAGGAAATGGGGATTAAAACAGTAGCCGTTTACTCGGAGGCTGACAAAGAATCCCTGCATGCAAAACTAGCTGATGAATCTTTTTGCATAGGACCTACCGCATCCAAGGACAGTTATTTAAATATGGCGAATTTAATGAGCGCAGCTGTACTGTTGAATGTTGATGCCATTCACCCAGGGTATGGTTTCCTGGCAGAAAATGCAGATTTTGCGGAACTCTGTACATCATGCAACATTGCCTTCATCGGTCCTGATGCTGAAGCCATTACTAAAATGGGGGACAAAGCAATAGCGAGGGAAACGATGAAGCGTGCAGGTGTTCCAACTGTCCCAGGCACAGAGGGATTAGTCGAAGATCTGGAAGAAGCTGTCAAGGTAGCTTGCGAAATCGGTTACCCCGTGATTGTGAAAGCCACGGCCGGCGGTGGTGGAAAGGGAATGCGAGTGGCTAACGACGAAATGGAATTAAGAAAGTCCATTCGGCAGGCACAGAAAGAAGCAGAGACGGCTTTTGGGAATCCAGGTGTCTATTTAGAGAAGTATTTAGAGGAGCCGCGTCATGTAGAAATTCAAATTATTGCGGATAAAATGGGGAACGTTACTCACCTTGGAGAACGGGATTGTTCCATTCAGCGGCGCCATCAAAAACTATTGGAAGAAGCCCCCTCCCCAGCACTAGATCAAAACCTTCGGGAGCAAATGGGGAATGCAGCGGTTGCAGCAGCAAAATCGGTAAATTATCACGGTGCAGGTACCGTGGAATTCCTTTTAGATAAACATGGACAATTCTATTTTATGGAGATGAATACCCGCATCCAAGTAGAGCATCCTGTTACGGAAATGGTTACTGGGATTGACCTGATTAAGGAACAGATTGCAGTAGCTGCGGGATATCCACTTTCTTTTCAGCAAAGTGATGTACAGATAAATGGTTGGGCAATCGAATGCCGGATTAATGCAGAAAACCCGGCCAAAAATTTTATGCCATCCCCGGGCAAGGTAGAGATGTACCTTCCTCCAGGTGGATATGGTGTAAGGATCGATAGTGCCATATACCCAGGTTATCAAATTTCTCCATTCTATGATTCTATGGTGGCAAAACTAATAGTGTGGGGAAAGGACCGTAATGAGGCGATTCAAAGGATGAAACGTGCTCTATCCGAGTTTGAAATCAGCGGAATTAAAACGACAATTCCATTCCATCTTCAATTATTAGAACATGAAGCTTTTGTTAAGGGTGACTTTAATACTAAATTTCTAGAATTGCATTCTATCAATATAGAAGATTAATAGAGTCCGATTAGAGAACGGATAAGGAGCGAATAAAAATGTGGAAAATACATGAAGTTAGAGAAATAATCAAACTTTTTAATGAGTCATCTCTTCAGGAAATGGAAGTTGAATTAGAGGGAGCTGAATCCAAGATTTCCTTAAAGAAACAGGAAGGAAGCACTTTACCATACTATGAAAATATTGAAGCATATAAACCTGCAGCTGTAAAAGAAGCTAAAGCTCCTATCGTAAATGAGGTCCCAAAACCTCTTACTGAACCTAAAAAAACAGTCCAAAAAGAGCGACAAGAGCCAATGGATGAAAATGATCCCAATTTATTTAAAATTGTTTCTCCAATGGTGGGAACCATCTACCGAGCTCCAGGTGAAGATGCAGATCCATTTGTAAAAACAGGTGATAAAGTCGAAAAATCAACCGTGGTATGCATCCTTGAAGCAATGAAACTATTCAATGAAATTGAAGCTGACGTTAATGGAGAAATAGTTGAGGTATTGGTTGAAAATGGACAATTAGTCGAGTATGGCCAACCACTGTTTCTTGTGAATACAAAATAGCATCAATTTCTGAAAGGAGGGGGATAGCGATGATAAAAGATGTTCAAGAAAAAGACCACCGAGAATTAAATGAGGAAACTCGAAGATTTGGTGAGTTTCCGGTCCCTTCATATGAAGAATGGCGGCAAGTTGCGGAGAAGACATTAAAAGGCGGCTCATTTGAGGAGAAGCTTATCTCAAAAACCTATGAGGGAATTTCACTTCAACCCATGTATAGGCAAGAGGATATTGAGGGTCTTTCCCACCTTTCTTCCCCACCAGGAGCTGTGCCCTATGTACGAGGAACTCACGCTTTGGGTTATCAGGAAAAACCTTGGGAGGTAAGTCAGGAACTCCTCTATAGCACTCCTTTAGAATTTAATGAGGCAGCCAAAAGTGATTTAACTCGTGGTCAGACGATGTTAAATCTTGTCCTTGATCATGCCTCGGCCTTTGGACAGGATCCAGATCAAGCCTTACCTGAAAATGTAGGAAGTGAGGGAGTGTCCATTAGTTCCCTTAAAGATCTAAATACTGCCTTAGAGGGGATCGACCTTGAACAAACTCCACTGCTTGTTCAAGCGGGTTGTATAGGATTACCCATATATTGCATGGTTGTAGCACACGCCCAACAGAAAGGGATGGATATCAGAAAGTTGCGTGGATGTGTGGGGATGGATCCGTTAGGTACGCTGGTAAAAGAAGGGACTCTGCCGTTTTCCTTACAGAACGCGTATGACTTAACGGCCCAGTACACCTTATGGGCCAAGGACAAGAGTCCGGAATTAAAGACCATTTTCATACAGGGAGATCCTTATCATAATGCAGGCGGAAATGCTGTTCAAGAGTTAGCGTATGCTTTGGCTTCAGGTGTGGAATATGTTCGTGAGATGCAGGAAAGAGGGCTGTCAGTTGATGAGATTGGACAGAGAATCTCCTTTTCCTTCTCAGTTGGCTCTAATTTTTTCATGGAAATTGCTAAGTTTCGGGCAGGACGCATCCTCTGGTCAAAAATCATTCATGCTTTTGGTGGAACTGAAGAAATTCAGAAAATGTTCATTCATGCTCGTACTTCCTCCTGGACTAAAACGGTGTATGACCCGTACGTGAATATGCTTCGTGGTACGTCGGAAGCTTTCGCTGCCATTGTAGGTGGAGTGGATAGTCTTCATGTCTCTCCTTTTGATCAAGCAGCAGGTCCACCCGACGAATTTTCCCGTCGAATTGCTAGAAATACGCAAATCATTTTGGAAAAAGAAGCTCATTTATCTAAGGTAGCAGACCCGGCTGGCGGCTCTTGGTACGTTGAATTCCTTACTGATTCTCTTGCTAAAGAGGCTTGGAAACAATTCCAGCTTATTGAGGAGAACGGAGGGATGTTTAAGTCACTAGAAAATGGTTTTGTACAGGAGCAAATCAAAGAGATTGCAGACAAGCGTTTCAATAATATCAGCCGCTGTAAAGATAAATTTGTAGGTACCAACATCTATCCTAACTTGGGTGAACAAAAGCTTCCAAACCGTGAGGAGAACAGGGATTCTGCCTACTTGTCCCGTTGTTCAGAGGTACGTTCCTATCGACAAACCAATGTTAGTCAAAAGCAAACAATCCTTCAAGCACTCAGAAAGAATAGCGAACAAAAGCTCGTGGAAACCTCCTTAGAGGCGTTTCAAGCAGGTGCAACTTTAGGTGAATGGGTACAGACTATCTCTCAAACGGAAAAGAATCTTCCAGTCATAAAGGTCTTGCATAGCCATCGTGGTGCAGAACCATTTGAAGCTTTAAGAAAAAGAGCAGAAACGTTTAAAGAAAAAAACGGCACCTATCCAAAAGTGTTCCTTGCAAATATGGGACCAATTCCACAGCATAAACTGCGTGCGGATTTCGCTGCTGGTTTTTTTGAAAGTGGAGGGTTTGAGGTGATCTCGAATAACGGTTTTGAAACGGTTGACCAAGCAGTAAAGGCTGCGATTCAATCTGGTGCGTCGATTGTTGTTATCTGTTCAAATGACAACGCATATCCAGAGTTTGTACCCCCGTTGGCACAAGCGTTAAAAGTGGCCAACCGGGAAATCACCCTGTTTGTAGCAGGTCGTCCAGCTTCAGAACAAGCAGGACTTTTCAAGCAAGCTGGAGTGGATGAATTCATACATTCGCAATCAGATTGTCATCACGTGCTGTTTTCCCTTCAACAGCAGAAAGGAATTGGGCGATGAGTAGAAATCCAGATTTTACAACGATTACGTTCACAGGAAACTCTCAATCTTATAGTGATAGGCTATTGAATCAGGATGCTGCTTTAGACCATTTTAAATGGCAGACGATGGAGCAGATTGATGTCAAGCCTTTTTATGATAGTAAAGATTTGATTGGGATGGAACACCTTGGGTATGTTGCTGGGATTGCTCCGTATTTGCGGGGGCCATACCCGACAATGTATGTGACAAAACCATGGACGATTCGTCAATATGCCGGATTCTCTACAGCGGAGGAAAGCAATGCGTTCTATCGTAGAAATCTGGCTGCAGGCCAGAAAGGACTATCAATCGCTTTTGATTTGGCTACTCACCGCGGCTATGATTCAGATCATCCCCGTGTTGTAGGGGATGTTGGAAAAGCCGGGGTTGCTGTTGATTCAATCCTAGATATGAAAATTTTGTTTGATGGTATTCCCCTAGATAAGATGTCGGTTTCGATGACAATGAATGGGGCGGTTCTACCAACATTGGCTTTCTATATTGTTGCTGCAGAGGAACAAGGTGTTCATCGATCTCAACTGACCGGAACGATTCAAAATGATATTTTAAAAGAATATATGGTACGGAATACGTATATTTATCCGCCTGAAGCTTCGATGCGAATTATTGCCGATATTTTTGCTTATACCTCACATCATATGCCGAAGTTCAACAGCATTAGTATTTCCGGTTATCACATGCAGGAAGCGGGAGCAACGGCTGATATTGAATTAGCGTACACGTTAGCGGATGGATTGGAATATGTAAGGACTGGATTAAAAGCTGGCATCGATATCGATTCTTTTGCTCCACGCCTATCCTTTTTCTGGGCAATCGGGATGAATTATTTCATGGAAGTGGCAAAAATGCGTGCCGCACGTATTCTCTGGGCAAAGCTAATCAAGCAGTTTAAACCTAAAAATGATAAATCGATGGCTCTGCGCACACATAGTCAAACCTCTGGGTGGAGTCTTACTGAGCAGGATCCTTACAATAACGTAATCAGAACCTATATTGAAGCAATGGCAGCGACATTGGGACACACCCAATCGCTTCATACGAATGCGTTGGATGAGGCAATTGCTCTTCCAACGGACTTTTCAGCCAGGATTGCCCGTAATACTCAATTGGTTTTGCAGAATGAAACAGGAATAAGCAATGTAGTGGATCCATGGGGAGGATCCTATTATGTAGAATCATTGACTCGTGATCTTGTAAACCGTGCCTGGGATCATATCCAAGAGGTTGAGTCACTAGGGGGAATGGCTAAGGCGAATGATACCGGTTTGCCAAAGATGCGGATTGAAGAAGCAGCCGCTCGCCGCCAGGCTCAAATTGATTCTGGAAAGGAATTAATCACAGGTGTAAATCATTATCGTTTAGATAAGGAAGATCCTCTTGAAATTCTTGAAGTTGACAATACGGCGGTACGTAAAGCACAGATTCGGAGATTAGCAGAATTAAGGGAAAATCGTGATGAAGCAAAAGTGCAGCTAACACTCGACGCGATTACAACGGCTGCAGAAACCGGGGAGGGAAATCTGCTTGCTTTAGCGATCGAAGCAGCAAGAGCAAGAGCGAGTCTTGGGGAAATTTCCAATGCTTACGAAAAGGTAGTAGGTCGCCATAAGGCTGTGATTCGTTCAATTAGCGGAGTATACAGTGCGGAGTTTGGTGAAGAAGAACAGGTAGCTGAGGTAAGGAAAATGGCCGATGGATTTGAAAAACTAGAAGGCAGACGACCACGGATTATGATCGCGAAAATGGGACAGGACGGACATGACCGCGGGGCAAAGGTCATCGCCACAGCCTTTGCCGATTTAGGATTTGATGTCGATATTGGGCCTCTTTTCCAAACTCCCGAGGAAACCGCAATACAAGCCGTGGAAAATGATGTTCATGTAGTAGGAATGAGTTCCTTGGCTGCTGGTCATAAAACCCTATTACCACAGTTGAATGAAGAATTAAGAAAGCTGGGTCGTGAAGATATTATGGTAGTCATCGGTGGTGTGATCCCTGTTCAGGACTATGAATACCTAAAACAGAATGGAGCAGCAGCTATTTTTGGGCCGGGAACAGTGATTCCTGTCGCTGCACAAAAAGTGCTTGAGGAAATCACCCGCCGACTTGAGGTTGGGATCTAATTATGGATAGAAAAAAGAAAAAACCGGAATGGGTGCCTGAAACCGAGGGAGATGAATTCGCTTCTCATGTCGTGGAAGGTGTTACAGGGGAACAACATGAATGCCCAAACAGTTCAAACGATTTTCCTATTTCAACTTCGCCCCGGCGGCCCCGATTAACAGTAAGTGACTATGTTAAGGGTGTTCTTTCAAGAAATCGCACAATCATCGCACAAACCATCACTTTAGTTGAAAGCAATCAGGCTCGGCATATGGAAACCGCTCAGGAAGTGTTGAAGCAGCTGCTTACGTACACCGGAAATTCAATCCGGATAGGAATTACTGGTGTTCCTGGTGCAGGAAAAAGTACATTAATCGAAGCGCTAGGTACAATGCTTTGTGATCAAGGTCATCGCGTCGCCGTTCTTGCTGTCGATCCGAGCAGTACGATTACGAGAGGCAGCATTTTGGGGGATAAAACAAGAATGGACATTCTCTCACGTAACCCAAATGCGTTCATCCGCCCATCGGCTTCAGGCGGGACCCTTGGAGGCGTAACCCGGAAAAGTCGGGAAACCATGCTTATTTGTGAAGCAGCCGGGTATGATGTCATTTTAGTTGAAACCGTAGGGGTTGGTCAAAGTGAAGTGACAGTTCGTTCAATGGTGGATTTTTTCTTATTAATCATGTTAACAGGCGGAGGAGACGAGCTACAGGGAATCAAAAAGGGTGTCATGGAGTTGGCCGATGGAATCCTTGTCAATAAGGCGGATGGAGAAAATAAACGGCGTGCATTGGTAACAAAGACGGAACTTAACCGAATTCTCCATTACTTACAGCCTATTACGGAAGGCTGGTCAACGAAGGCTTATACTTGCTCCGCTTTATCGGGTGAAGGGATTGCTGAGATTTGGCAAGTAATACAGGCTTTCCGCATTCAGACATATAAATCAGGTATGTTTAATCAACGTCGACTTAAACAAACTATTGATTGGATGTATTCAATGGTAGAAGAAGATTTACGGGCAAGCTTCTTTAGTCATCCACAAGTGAGCAGATTAATTCCCGAAATGGAAGATGCTTTAGTACACGGTGAAATGTCTGCAACCATGGCGGCAAAAGAACTATTGAAAACATTTGGTGACTAATGGGGCAAATTAAATGGAAGTAAGAGGAGTATGATTAATGAGTACAATGTATGAAAAAATAGATGAATTAATGGATAGAAGGCTAAAGGTAGAACTTGGAGGCGGGGACGCCAGGATCGATGCTCAGCATAACCGCGGTAAGCTGACAGCTAGAGAACGGATTGATCTATTGTTGGATGAGGATACGTTCGTGGAATTAAATTCATTTATCCATCATCGAGCAACAAACCTTGGAATGGATAAAATGGAAGCCCCGGGCGAAGGGGTAGTCACTGGCTATGGAAAAATACATGGACGTCTTATCTATGTGTTTGCTCAAGATTTCACCGTATTTGGAGGAGCAGTTGGTGAAATGCATGCACTTAAAATCTCTAGAATAATGGATTTGGCAGCCAAATCAGGCGCTCCTGTAATCGGTTTAAACGACTCTGGAGGCGCTCGGATTCAAGAAGGGGTATCCTCTCTTAGTGGGTACGGCGAAATTTTTTATCGCAATGCGATATACTCGGGTGTTTTTCCGCAAATCTCTGTCATTCTCGGACCATGTGCCGGCGGTGCGGTTTATTCCCCAGCAATTACTGATTTTGTGTTTATGGTGGAAAAGACAAGTCAGATGTTTATAACTGGTCCTAAGGTCATTGAAGCAGTAACAGGTGAAAAAATTTCTTCCGAAGATCTCGGCGGAGCAAAGGTTCATTCTAGTATTAGTGGTGTTGCACATTTTACTGCTGACTCTGAACCGGAAGTGTTAAATGAGGTGAGAAGATTACTGAGCTATTTACCGCAGAATAACATGGAAACTCCACCCGTAATGAAAGTAGAAAAAGACGATGGATGGAACGACGAATTGATAGATATTGTACCGATTAAAGGTACTAAAGTTTATGATGTTTGCAAGGTAATTGAACAGGTAATAGATGATGGGGAGTTTATGCAAGTTCAATCTGACTTTGCGAAAAATATTGTTGTAGGTTTCGGACGAATTGATGGTTACACTGTTGGGATAGTAGCTAATCAACCAAAAGTTATGGCGGGTGGCTTAGATATTAACTCTTCTGATAAACTATCTAGATTTATCCGATTTTGTGATTCTTTTAATATTCCATTAATTACTTTTGAAGATGTAACGGGATTTTTCCCTGGAGTAAATCAGGAGCACGGTGGAATTATTCGTCATGGGGCAAAAATTTTGTACGCCTATTCTGAGGCAACGGTTCCCAAAATTACAGTTATCCTGCGCAAAGCCTTCGGTGGTGCTTATGTTGCTTTGAATTCTAAATCAATTGGAGCAGATGTGGTTTACGCTTGGCCAAATTCTGAGATTGCTGTTATGGGACCAGAAGGTGCAGCGAATATTATCTTTGCAAAAGAAATTCAGGAAAGCATTGACCCAGCAGCAACCAGAGCTCTAAAAATAGCTGAATATCGTGAGAAGTTTGCTAATCCTTATATAGCCGCCTCACAAGGGATGGTTGATGACGTTATTGATCCGCGTGAGACTCGAATGAAGCTTAAGGAAGCACTTGAAATGCTTCGTACGAAAAAAGAAACAAGACCTGGAAAGAAACATGGAAATATCCCATTGTAGAGGATACTTAATGTCTGGAAACATCTTGTAAATGCCAAAACGTTATGGATGGCTGCTCTGGTGCTTATTTTTTAAAAAAGCCGAGGTTCTGTTTGGTATTCTCTAACATGGATGTGGCAGTACCATTCGTCCCGGACCGGTTTGACAGGTGGGGACAGGCGCCTCCTTGTAATTATGGAAGAAAAAGACATAAGAAAGTCAGTTTAGAATAGATGGGGATCTTTTAATCCTGGAATCAAAATTATTTGAAACAGGAAAGGACATTGAAGTGTCGTTTTGCGATGGACCCATGTTGTGAAGTTAAGCAATACAATAGTGCCAATTTTCCTGCAAAGCTGTTTTCATGGAATCATTCTTTATAAATGGAGGGATTTTTTTGAGTGAGCAAGAAAGAATGTTGCAGTATAAAACTTCAACCATTTTAGAAAAAGATACTTGTCAAATGACCTTAAACGATATTATAGAGGAGCTTGTTCATATCATTGAAACAAAATTAGCAAATGAACAAAAATTGGAAAAAATTATGAAATAAAATACAAAGACGAATCAACTTTTTATAATTGAATTGTCTTTTTTTACCATCTTTTATTCTTATTGTTCCTGGTGTTCCAAGGTAAATAGGAGGATACAGTCAAGTTCTACATACGAAGCATGCAATATATAGGTCAGGAGTTACAACTTTTCCAGTTTGCCCGTTTTGTATGAGTAAGGCTGTCCATATTGCTTAACAATGATGAGCGATGGAACGAAAGCAAAAGAAGTAGAAGGTAAAGTACAAACATTAGATGTGGAGAAATTCTTGAAAAATATTTAATACAAAGGTGAATATTAAGGAGTAATTTATGATTATAACGACAACTGACCAAAAAGAATATGAACTTTTAAAAAAAATTGAATTCCTTCGCAAAGAAATGATAAATGCTGGCACCCACCATGGTCTAACTAGTCAAGAAACTATTAATGTCAGTCAAAAACTGGATATTTATATAAAAAGTTATTTATTTATGAAAAATTAAATTAATTAAATCCATTTTAAGTATATCTTATCAGGAAGGAAATGATCTTAGGATACTCAAACCAATAATATCTTTTTTATGCTGGGGCTGGTGAAAGTGCTACGGCTTCGGGCAATTTCTAAAACGTTTGTTCGTTTGATCCGGAAAACTTTGATAGTCAAGAATCATGAGTAATTCAAAGGACGACTGGGTGTTATGATGTGCACTTAACTGAATTTCGAGCTGGAACTTTAAGTTTAGCTTATCAGAGTGGGCTAAGAGGAACCTTTGGTCCTATATGTGATAACTGTAAGCCTTTACTAGAAACTGATAACACTGTAAGTGGTCCATGGGGAGAACCGAGTGCCTTTAGACATTAGTTTACTAAAGTAAACCGATAATGGTTAGCGTTTTCAAATATTCCAATATCAGATAGGATAAATTCCACAATAAAAGTACTTGAGGAATCGAACCATAGAATAATATATCTAGTAGAAAAGGGACTTAGGTTAGGGAAAGTTCTTTCATTGATGTTGTTGAGCCAACTATAAATGCTTTAATTGCATTTAAGTAGATAGAAAAGATGAGATTGAACTTCTTGATTCTATTCACGTGAAGAGCTAATAACAAACCAGCTTTTACAAATGTACTAAATCAGATAATTATTTTTTTTAATTTTAATATTGGAGATTGTTATTCCAATAAAAGAGTGTTTTGAATTCTTTGTTTGTCTTGACAGGAGTTACAAGTAACAATTACAACGATGAACATGCACGACCTCGTTGCCACACAGGATTGTTATTGCAAGAATATCTGAATGAGTTAGTTGCAATTACAGTTTTTTTTTACCGATTGACCGATGTATTAATTAGTGGTGGAACGACTAACTTTAGGGATAACATAGACCACGCAGTACCTTAGAGCAGGTCATTTGAATTTAGATAATCGAAGTCCCTTATCCAAAGAAGAACCGCATTTAAGCATTACTTCAATATTATCTTTCTAAATCATATTTTGCTTATGACCAGTTATTGCTTTAAGAAAATTTCTCTCTATTATAGACCGGAGCATATGTTGAAGCACTGTATATCTGGTCATATATGAAAATATATGAAAATATATGAATGATGATTTATAGTTAACTGTGAGACATTATTATTATCATGTTGGAACCATTTAAGTCTTTCTAAGTTAGGATGATAAAGTTACCTAGAAAGACTACAAAATTAATGAACAATAAGATAATTCTGATTGATTAAAAAAATATAAATTTTCTGTAATAAAACAGCAGGCTAAGCATTAGAGTGTTCAATTCATTTTTGGCAATTGCTGATTGCATATTTTTAACAAAAATAAAAAGCCTTGAGAAATTCAAGGCTTTTTGACGTCCCGAAGAGGATTCAACTCCGACCTACAGTTTTAGGAAACTGCTGCTCAGCATATTTTAGGGTGTTTATAGAATTGACAGGGTTGAGATCACTGAAAAAGTATAAGTTTCTAATGCAAATAGCGGTAGAAATAATTCATCTACGGCTGTTGCTCGTCTAGGATTTTTCTCACTAGTCCCAAATATAAGCAAAGAGGAGATTTTAGATAACATAATTACGATTATACGTAAAAGAAAAAAAAGATTAAGATATATAAACCAACTGACCTTTAAATCGAGAGAAATATATCTTAAATCAGTAATCTTCTTTCCTTGTTTTTATCAATATATAAAACATTCTAATGCATCACTCTTGAAGTGATGCATTATTTTTTGAAAAGAAATGGTATTTATCCTAACACCATCACATAAAAATCTAATAAACATGCTAGGTACATTCTACTAAGAAAAGTGGTGGTAATATGTTGTATAAAACTCACCTTGCCACATCGATTGCAGTAGGAGCAGGGTTGGCAACAGTAATATCTTTTCCATTTACAGTATGGTATTTAGGAGGTATTTCGTTAGGTAGTTTGTTACCAGATATTGATGAACCGCGTTCTTTTATCGGCAGAAAATCATTTGGCCTCGCAGATATAGTAAATAAATGGTATGGACATAGAGGAGCAACACATTCATTATTCGCATGGTCCTTATTAACAATATTGATTTGTTTTTTTAATAGTCCATTTACTTTAGGATTAAGCTTAGGATATCTATTCCATATTGCGGGTGATTATTTTTCTAGGTCAGGTGTGCCTCTCTTCATGCCAATTACAAAGAAACGATTCAAATTCTTCCTTACATACAAAACCTCTAGTACAGATGAATTAATCATTTTCTATGTGGCAATCCTCACAGCAATTACTCTTACTCTAAACGAACAATTAAGGACACCATTAACCTCTTCAATAGCAGATTTGTTAGCAAGAATAATTAAATTTGTTTTTCATCTTTTGGATAAATAGGAGGTGGGATATGCCAAGAACGATTAAGGAAGTAAAGTTAGATGAATTAGTGTTAAGCAATATTTCTTCTGAACGAGCAAGGATTTATAAGACTTTATTAATGATGAAAGAGAAGTAGATCAATTAATTTATCAGACATTTCCCCTAAAAAATTATGGGCAGTTAAATGAACATTTAAGGATCTATGGGTCATTGTCATTAATTGAAGGTTTTCAAAAAGTGAATGATGATAAATTTGATCACCCTGATACTAAATTAAAGAATATTAAATTTGAGGGGTTTAATGATAATAATCAAATTATATTACGATTTATAAAAGATAATGTTGCTTTGGATGATACAGTGGCAACGGGTGAATATACTTTCACACATGATTTTTTGAATCATTTTTTTCAAATGGGTTATTTTGCAAAATTTTGTTTTAAGCATAATTACCACGACTTATTATCTGAATGCATTACATATTTAATGGAAGAGAGAAAGAAGGAAGAAAGTCAATATAGATTAATAATGAAGGAAGATAATTATTATATTCGTGGCTTAACTTCAACAGATTACAATAATTATGATAATCACATTGCCATTTATTTAATATTATTAGCCTTACATGCTTATGCAAAAAAAGAAAACATATTTTTTAAAATTCTTAAGGCAAATTTAACGGACTCTGATATTGAAATATTTATTGAGCAGGAAAACCCTATACACGTATCTGATATTGGTAAGATTTATTTAGGGATTTATGTATCAAACAATGAGGTAGGAAAAAAAGCATTTTCAATAGATCTAAATTACAAATTCATGGATAATGACGGGGCTTCCTTTAGAGCATTTTCAACGAATCAAGTTTTCAAAATTAATCATAGGACTTCCATACGAAATGTTGAAAAACAATTAGAAAATATAAATAACTTAGAAGAAATGAGAAAAGAAACATTGGAGCAAATTCATTTCATGATAAAAAATCCTGAGGTAGATGATAATACACTTTATGAAATGGTTTATCGTGAAATTGATAGAAGAACCAAAACATTTAGCTCTGATACCCGTAAAAAAGCCCGTGTAATGTATGATGAAACTCATATTAACAATACAATTTCAATTATAAAAATATTTCATCAGATTAGCCAAATTACCGATGATGAAGAAGAAAAGTTAAATCTCGAAAGGATTTACCATGACGTACTCATTAGGATGAACAAAAGGAAAGCTAGAAGTAATAATAATCAAACCACTTAAGAATTTATTTTACTTGGAATCATTTCCGTAGTAACTCGTAGTAACAAGAATACCTTTGACTGCCCCTCATCTCTCATTATTCCATTCAGCTCCCGAACAGCTGAAAGTGGGACGACATGATTTCTATGCTTAATCATTAAATTTTATCATTTGATATGGGAGAAATTCGGTGCCGAGTTTGGTGCCCATTTGAAAAAATTTAATGATACTACATGATACTCTAAATCACTGAAACCTTATTCTATAGCACTTTATGGGGCTTGGTGATACTAGATATTACATACTGTATAGAACTTCAAAACTGCTTGAGACCTGCGTGCCAGGTCTGCTGGGTTCGATTCCCAGGCGGTCCCGCCAACTCATTACTATCAAGGGTTCTAGCGAATACCTTATATACTTAGACCAGAGGGCACTCGGTCTTTTTTTATTGTCGGGTGCCCAAAAAGTGCCATTTATGATTTTGTACCGTCGATGTTAATCAAGAAATTCATCTAAGGTGTCAACGACCAATCCTTCCATCGATTCTGTTACGTGGGAATAGATATCCATTGTAATATCAACATGTGAATGTCCTAAACGCTCACTAACAATTTTAGGGTGGACATTTGCTTGTAATAACATCGTAGCATGAGAATGTCTTACGTCATAAAAACGAATGTTCGGAAGTCCGGCAGCTTTTAATGGTTTGTACAATAGAACACCTAGATTTAAAGATAGTATAGAACTTTATTAATCGCTTTTACAAGATCAAAATAAAGCTAAATTAGTCTTTGAAGAGTTAATACTAATATCTGCTACTCAAAATCAATCAAATAAAAATTTATGGAAAAATCATATTTCCATGAAAATCCTTTCTATTTAGAACAGAGCCTTGATATGGATTGGGAGGCATGATTTGGTTAATCCACCACTCGAATACACCTTTGGGTCGGATTTCGAGTAAAATCATGCCTACTGAGGCTACGTGTCAAGGCATTTCAGATTTTCTTTGAAATTTGAAGTGGCTTAAAATTCAATTATCAAAAACAGTAGGTTCTATTATATTGTCTTTTCTTTAAATTCCCTCTACTTTTTTGATGCTTTAAAGACTAAAGGATTGAAATGTTAATAAACCCATCAACATTTCATTGTGTAGTTAATTATACTACACACATTGAGTGTGTTTAGTAGTTAATTTAAAAGTTGAGCAATTTTACATTTTTTAATATTTCACGATCGGGCGCAATTGTTAAATAACTGATAACTATTTTTTATATTAAAATTGTAATTAGGTAAACCCTACTAGACCAATTTATCTGCGATCACAACTCAAACCATGTGGGATACGGAAACAATATGTTGAATTTAACATTAATTTAACAATCTAATAAAATGTAATAAAAAGTAGTTAAAGATGGTACAAAATATTTTTTGAAAAACCTATAATGTCGCGGGTTCGTTAAATATTATTATAGATGTTACAGTTTAGTAAGGAATGGGCAGCATGATGTAATCTTGCCTTCCAACCCTTGATATATAAGGTTTTTTGAGTAAGATGAGAGTGGAATGCTAACATTTTGCTAACATAGAGGATTTTAACGGAAGCTTCTCATGAGTTCAGCGAACTTTTGAGAGGCTTCTTTTTTCATTTCTTGCGTGACATTGAAATACAGATTTTTTGTAATTTGATCATCGATCATATAAATCATTATAATGATGGATCTCCTGAAGGTGTCGCTCATATTCCTTTAGGGGATATCCTCATTTAAGTATATATGGGATTAATTGGAAATTAATATGGTATACATCTTAAAATAAGAAAATACTACCTTAGAGTTAGGGAGAAAGTAGTTTTTCCTAAAGTTATTCATCATACAAGATGATGACTCACGCTGTCTTGAGTAGTTTGCTTGAAATATGTCACTTATTTTAAAAAAAAGACATCCACACCCCATAAATGTCTTTTTTCAGAGGATTTTTTTCCTACTGATTAGACCCATTATTAATTACATACGTACAATGACTGTGCCTCCAGAAGGTGTTGAAACGGTCTGACTTTGCTCTGGTTGTTTCTGTTTTTGAAGAAGTTGTAACAATTGATGATTTTGTTGTATTAAATAAGCAAGTTGGTAAGAGAGATGTTTAAGGTGCTTTTCAAGATCACTTTCGGACTGGATATGGTATGGAATATGTTGTGTCTGGTCGTTATGATATGCAAGGAATTCAGTAGGTGGATAAACCAAACTATTTTTATCTTGGAAACTTTCTTGATGTTGGTTGTTAATTCTTTTAGAAAATTTATTAGGTAAAGGGGACATATTAATTTGGGATTGAAAATTCTCTTGGCGACTTAAGCTGTTATTTTGCTTACTATGGTTTCGGGACTTTGAAGTAGGTTGATAAAGGTCATAATGATGGTACGGGGGGTAATATGAATTGTACATTTAATTTCACCCTTTCTAAGAATATAGTACATTATATACTAAAGAAAAAAGGGGGATGTTTGTCTTTACGAAAAGGGGTTATAGCCTAAGTGATGACGGAAATTAGATACCAATTCTTTAAGGGGTAGAGTCAGGAAAATTAAGTAATATTTTTGTAACAGGAAGAAAACCTTATCGGCAAATAGCAACTAGAAGTATTGAAAGAGCAATAGAAAAGATGGTAATAAGAACCAATATAACTAAGAACATTTCTCCAAGAACCTTTAGGGATACTTTTGTCAGAATTATGTTAGAAAAGGGATATCAATTGAATATCTTGCAAGTGTTATTAGGATATTCTCCTACTACTAGCAGATTTGCAACCCTTTTTAGCATTACTAAAACAAATATATGGGATATTATGCAATCACGTCCAGATTTTTAGTATAGATCCTTAAAGAAAGGCAGCTAACCCCCTCCGGAGCATTGCCTTTTTAAGGTACTTAAATGATTAAACTGAAAATCTTATAAGATTTAAGATTATATGATTACTGGATTCCCTTTTATAAGTGAGAGGATTTCTTCAAATTAATATTTTAAATTTTCGGAATAGCAGTATAATTATCATGTGGTTTTCAAATATGTTTGATATTTATATTTATACTTTATGAAGCGAGGGATATTTTATGGTGCCAATTTTAGTAGAGTTAACAGAGGAAAAAATTAAAGAAGCCATTTGTAAGAACTTTGCGGACCTATGTGATATTTTACCTAAGGAACAAGTTAATGCTTGCCAAGAAGATGGGATGAGATGGTTCTCATCTTCTGTATCGAACCCTTTATTTAATCGAGTGGTGTCTACGAATTGTAATGAAGTGGATTTGCCCCTGGTAGTTGATGATATTACGAATTATTATCAAGAAAAAAAACTGCCATTTATGTGGATGACATGTTCAGAATTAGATAAGCCTCACAACCTGAAAAACTATTTAGAGGAAAATGGATTCGGATCTATTGGAACAATGCCTGGAATGGCATTAAAGTTAGAGGACTTATCCGGTGAAAATGCAAATATCCCAGGGCTAGAGATCGAGGAAGTGAAAACAGAAGATGATTTTAGTAGCTTTATGAAGGTATTGAAAGAAGGCTTTGAAGCCACCGACGAAGTTGCAAATGGTTTTAGAATAATTGATGAGGCAATTCTCAATCAACCTGAATATGGTACACATTTCTTAGCACGTTTAGATGGTGAGGTAGTAGCAATTTCTTCAGTCATTTATCTTGCTGGTGTTGCTGGAATATACAATGTAGCTACACTTGAAAAGGCAAGAAGCAAAGGAATGGGCACTGCTATTACCAAGCAGCCGCTATTTGAAGCTAAATAAAAAGGTTATCAATTGGCGATACTCCACTCAAGTGATCTAGGATATAATGTATAAAAAAATATTGGGTTTCAAGAATATTATCAGATCGGAATGTATGTGAAGGCATAGTATTTATTTCTGTGGTGAATTTTCAATCAAATATAATATTTCCATTTAAAGGAGGAACAAAAAATGGATATGAATTATGTTGAAAAGCAAAGTTTTACTGTCGATAACTTTACTTTTGAAAGTGGAAAAACCATTCCGGTTACATTAGGTTATGAAACATATGGTGAATTAAATGAAGACAAATCTAATGTTATCCTAGTAAATCATTATTTTAGTGGATCTTCTCATTCAGCAGGGAAATATACACCGGAAGATCCTCTTCCAGGATACTGGGATGATTTAATTGGCCCTGGAAAAGCGGTCGATACAAATAGATTCTTTGTAATCAGTACAGATAATATTGCGAATGTACATGTGAAAAATACAAAGGTTATCACTACTGGTCCACGTTCAATTAATCCAGAAACAGGAAAGAGATATGGCCTTGAGTTCCCACAATTTAATTATAGAGATATGGCTAGAATTCAACATGAATTTTTAACAAAACAACTAGGCATTAAAAAATTGTATGCTGTTATGGGACCCTCTGCGGGTGGTATTATCTCTATTAACTGGTCAGTTCTCTATCCTGAAATGGTGGAGAGATTAATTGGTGTCATAACCAATTCACAAACTCCAGTTCATACAGCATTCAATGTATGTCAACACGCCATGCGGGTTATTGAGTTGGATCCAAAATGGAATAATGGTGATTATGAGGATAACGATGGACCAGATGAGGCGACTCGTTTAGCTTGCCAGTTAATGAATATTGGCGCATATACATCAGAATATTTTGAGCAAACTTTTAAACGTGATAGTAGTGAAACTGATCCTTATTTCGATATTAAAGCTAAAACATCCTATGAAAAGCAATTATATGAATTAATCAATAATGCAAGTTCAGTTACGGTTGATGCAAGCCATTGGTATTATACTAGCCGTGCTACAATGTTGCAGGATATTGCACATGATTTTCATTCCTTAGAGGAAGTGTTAAATAGAATTACAGCCAAGGTATTAATGGTATCCTGTACAAGTGATATGCTATTCCCAACAGTTTATAATCAGCAGATGGTTGAGATATTACAAAATCAAGGGAAAGATGCTCGACTATATAAGATAGAAAGCATGAAAGGGCATATGGCCGGAGTATTCGATACACATTTATTTAGTAATCAAGTAGCAGAATTTTTGTCATAATTTAATCTAATTGTGGGGGACAAGGGGACAGGAACCTTCTCTTATTTTAAGTATTCCCTAATGGTGACAGCTTAGTGGTTTCACAGCCTTCCCTCCATATTTCATGAGATCCCCGAAATTGAGCAACCTGAACATGGTAACCCTTTGGCCCTTTATCCGAATGGCATTTTTAATGGGAACAGCAGTGATCGTTTACTATTGTTATTTTCAAAAGTTAATTATAGAGAAATCTATTTCAATGAAAACAAGTGGAAAATCGAATAGCTTATTATGAAGCATTAGATAAAGCACATACACAAAAAGAATATGATGACTTTATTAAGTTAGTCATCAACGAAGTAGAAGATTCATTAAACCTATATTTAAGTACAATAAATAGAAACACCTAATAGAACATACTGTAGAGTTGTCAGTCCTAAGTTAGACACCGCCTACACCATTTTTTATCTGAAATGCTAACATTTTGCTAACGCAATTCAATGAAAAACGGTAAAACTCCGTTAAAGATGTTACAGTAAGAATTTAACAATACCTTGATAAACCGCACTTTTTGCACCTCTCATTAAAGATATTACACACTCTCATCTTACGGGCGGCATGATGTAACATGCCCCTCAATCCCTTGATATTTAAGGGTTTTTGAGTAAGATGAGAGTGGTTTGCTAACATTGAGGATTTTAACGGAGGCTTCTCATAAGTTGAGCAAACTTTTGGGAAGCTTCTTTTTCATGTCTTTCGTTACATGAAGATATATATTTCTGGTCGTATCATCATCAGAGTGACCTAAAGGAACAGTGGTACTCCGACAATAATTATCCCAGCAAAAACGTAACTTAAACTTATTAATATAAACTTAAAGAAATCATAGATTGCTCCAGCTAAATCTTCAACAAACCTTATCAAAATTATCCCCTCCGAATCTTGCTAAGGTTAAGCGCCTGATTGCGGAAGATCATTTCGCAAAGTTAGTCTTTACGATATCAAAAATATTGTTCCAAAGTCTCGGTTAGGTGAGGGCATTGTTTTTTTCGCAATGTCTACAAGCGTTGGAACGACAATGGGGCCGCTAATTGCTATTTCTTACCTTGCGCATTTTTCATTCCATTCCATGATGATGTTAACTCTCGGACTTATGACTATTTTCAGTAGTGTGCAGTTTTTCCACAAAAAGTACGGTTAAAGAAGAAAAGGAACGTCCACAGGCGACAATAAAAGAACCTTTCTATAAGTACATGTTTGATAAGCGTGTCCTTCTTCCATGTATTTTGGTAACGTTCAACTATATAGCCATTGCAGGAACAGTCAACTTTATGGGGGCGTTTGGTAAAGAAAACAATGTTGGCGGAAGGATATCACAGTTTTTTATCGCACAAGGGAATGCAATGGTAATCGTTCGGGCCTTCTCTGGTAAAATTTTCGATCGATTCGGTCACAGAATCCTTATAATTCCAGCCGCCATTTCAGGGGCTGCAGGTTTAATTCTTTTAGGCTTTTCTACTAGTATGGTGATGGTTTTGGTTTCAGGGGCATTATTCGGAATCGTTTTTGCCATTATCCATCCAATTATCCAAGCTTGGGCATTAACTCTTGTTCCACCAGAGAAAAAAGCAACAGCCAATTCTATGCTACTTATTTTTATAGATTTTGGTCTGGCCATTGGATTAGTAGGTCTTGGATTCTTAGATAAAAGTGTTGGATACGGCATGACTTTTAGTTATTCTGCAGCTTTTATGATTATTATTTTGTTATTGTATCTAATTGGGAGCAAGAAAACGGTAACATTTGAAGCTAAAAAGGAAAAATCCCGAACGAAACATACTAGCTTACGAACGGTTAAACCATAACAATTTGGGGCTGTACCATTGTCAACATTGACTTATGGGACAAGCCCCTACTTGACTATTGCTACCTGAGCAAACTTGCGGGGAGCTTCTTTTTTATAGAATTCAAACAAGGTTCTAACATATTTAATTTCCCTTTTTGTGATTGTAACATCAGTATCGACAACACTTTATATAAAGTCCGAACTAGAGCGAGTGTAAAGTGAGAAAAAAGAGGTTTCTCCTTTTCATATATGTTATGTAGTAATAATTTTAATGGATTCTCTTTTGGCAAATGCTGTAATGACTAAATATTTCTTTGGGACGGAATTTGATCTAATACTACAATTAGTCATCCACAGGTTCATGATTATCCCAATTTATATATTAGGTCACTTTGTATTTGAAAAATATAAATCAGTTTATCGAAAATACAATACAACTTAAAACCGGAAAGTGATTGTACTTAACGAAAAGTACTTAAAAAGGAAAGAGCGGTTTACAAAATTAAAAGTATAATGCCGCTTCTAAGGAAAAATAGATCTTCGGTATAACAGAGGTAAGTCAAAAAAAGTTCTTATTCAAATATCAATACCAAACCACTTCCTAAAAAGCTAGGGAGTGGTTTTTTCCGGTTTCTTTAGAATTGGCAGTGTTAAGTTTAGCAAAATCCCTAAAAAATTTGCAAAAACTCCTAAAATGTGTGCGTATTCTGAATATTGAATCGGTGATAAAATAGACTTGATTCTATGAAACCGCTTGCATAATAAAAGTAAGTTGATAACGTGTTTTCTAGAAGGGGGGAGTCGATGAAAAAATCTTTGCTGGTTGATGAGGCTTTTAATCTTTTATGAAACGAGGGGAATGAGCAAGTGAGACATCTATTATCGTTAGCGGGGAAAACGCTTTTAGCTTTTGTGGTTGTGTTTGCAACGATTTTACCGCTTACTGTAAAGCAAAGCTCTGCGGAATCAGGGGCTGCAGGTGATTTTGAAGCCCTGAGGCAAAAATGGAAGTCCTATTTAGTCGGTGGCGACTTTTCGCCGGATGACCCGGATGTGGTCAGCAAGGTTGATATTATTGCAAACACGGCAAACGATTATTGGAAGACCATGGTCAAAACCAACCCGGACAATTACATCTGGGAAGATTTAGATGACAGCACCATCACCATAGAAAAGAGCAAATCGAGCCCGATGACATTAGCTTATCAACGTCTGGAAGCCATGGCGCTGGCGTATTCCACAAAAGGCGCAGCCGTGAAAAATAGCACTGGCGAATCGGTGATATTGTACGAGAACGAACAATTATTAATGGACATTAAAAATGGTTTGGCATGGCTATATGCAAAGAAATATAACCCGAGCAGAGTAATAGGTAAAACCAACTGGTTTGACTGGTGTATTGGCACACCGCTTACTCTCAATAATACAGTCGCGCTTTTATATGATAAGTTAACAAAACAGGAAATTACCAACTATATGAACACTATTGAAAAATTCACTCCAGATCCGACCAAAGCCAATGGTGGCAAGGCGACGGGAGCTAATCTTATGTATGTGGCGACCGTTGTGGGTATTCGGGGAATTATCGTCGAAGATGGCGATAAGGTTGCGAGATCACGTGATGCCATCAGCCCGATCTTCGAATATGTGACCACTGGTGATGGTTTTTATACAGACGGCTCCTTCCTGCAGCATGGTTCACATCCGTATACTGGCGGGTATGGGAAGGCATTGCTTGCCAATTTAGTTTCATTCGTTTACTTATTGGATGGATCAGTCTGGAAGGTAACCGACCCAAACCTGGATAACATGTACCAGTGGATCTTTGATTCGTACGAGCCCGTTATTTACAAAGGCGGTTTAATGGACATTATCCGCGGCCGAGAAATATCAAGATTTAACCAGCAGGACCATTTGATGGGCCATGAAGCCATTCGACCTATCCTGCATCTCTCCCAATTTGCACCTTCAGAATATGCTGCAAGGCTGAAAAGTATGGTGAAGGAATGGATTCAATCGGATACATTCTTAAGCTTCTATGAAACAGCACCAATCTACCATGTTGTATTAGCCAAACAAATTGTACAAGATTCAACTATAAAATCAAGGGGAGAGCTGGTCACGAACCGCCAATTCCCTAACATGGACCGTACCGTTCATTTGCGTCCTGATTTTGGTTTTGCCATTGGTATGTCTTCCAGTCGTATCTTTAACTTTGAATCGATTAATGACGAGAACTTAAAGGGCTGGTATACGGGTGACGGAGCTACCTATTTATATAACAGCGATTTATCACAGTACAGTGATGATTACTGGGGTACCGTCAATATGTATAGACTGCCCGGAACTACGGTGGACACCCAGCGCCGGGCCGACGTTTCTGGACAAAGCTATAAGAGTTCGAAAAATTGGGTGGGCGGGACAAACATAGCTGGTCTTTACGGCGTCTCCGGTATGGAATTGGATGCTTGGAGCAGCACTTTAACCGCGAAAAAATCCTGGTTCATGTTTGATGACGAAGTCGTTGCACTCGGATCCGGCATTAACAGTACGGATAACCGTACGATTGAAACGACCATCGAAAATAGAAAAATCAGCGATGCAGGCAAAAATACATTGACCGTTAACGGGACTGCAAAGTCATCTAATTTAGGTTGGAACGAAACCATGGGGGATGTGAAAACCATTCATCTTCAAGGTAGCACGCCAGGATCGGATATCGGCTACTACTTCCCGCAGCCTGCTGAGGTTCATGGTTTACGCGAAGCAAGGACAGACAAATGGAACAACAGTAATAATTATCCAAAATTTACTGATTCATCCGATGTGACGAAAAACTTCGTAACGTTATGGCAGGATCACGGAAAGAATTCTAGCAATGGAACATATGAATACGTCCTTCTACCAAACAAAACTAGCAATGCTGTGACGGATTATGCCAATAACCCGGATATTTCAGTATTAGAGAACTCTGCTGACGTACAGGCAGTTCAAGAAAAGAACCTAAACATCGTGGCGGCAAATTTCTGGAATGACAAGGTAAAATCAGTGCAAGTGAACGGAAGGGATTTCATTAATAGCGATAAAAAAGCTTCCGTCATGACGATGCAATCAGGAAATGTACTGGAAATAAATGTATCTGATCCGACACAGGCCAACAAGAGCACTATCAATGTGGAAATTAACAATCCAGCTGCTTATGTGATATCAGCCGACAGTGGTGTAACTGTCACTCAGACATACCCAACCATTAAACTGTCTATCGATGTCAAAGGAGCACAAGGCAAAACGTTCAAGGTAAAACTGGCACTGCTAAGTGTTGATTCGATTAACAAGCTTGTCGATGACTATGCGAATTCTGGAGATGTACAAGGAGCATTGCTGGTACAGTTAAAGGCAAAATTAACACAGACACAAGACCAGTACAGCAAGCAGCACACGACTCAAGCGGTTAAGAGTTTACAAGATTTCCAAAAGCACATTAATAATAAAGGGCTGCAAGACCAAATTTCCGGTAGCGCAAAGGAAGTTTTAAGCACTAAGGTTGAGCAGCTGATCGAATATTGGTTCCAAGCCGTAATACCCAAATAAATTTTAAAGGAGGCCCTTTCCGGACGTCTGGACCGGAGGGTTTCTTTTTTTGAATTGGCTGATCAAAAAATGAAGGAGGAATTTCATGTTCATTCACAATAAGTTCCGGAGAATCAGCAGCTTATTTATGATCATTCTTCTGGTTGCTTCGCCGTTTCAAACGGGCGGTCAGATAAAAAAAGCAAAGGCTGCTGACCAGATTAATTTGGCGCTGAATGCAGCAGCCATTAATGCTTCCAGTTCAATGACGGGGAGCAATCGATTAGCGAATATTGTTGATGGAAATACAGCAACTTTGTGGCAGCCGAATAGTACGGACCGCCCAAATGGTTTTGTTTGGTTTATTCTGGACCTGGGGTCATTCAAGACTTTTAATAAGGCTGTCCTACAATTTGGAACAAATGTCGGTTCCGATAAAGTGAAGATTGAATATAACAATGACAATGGCTCCACGTGGAATGCCGCCTATGAAAAATCAATTGAGAACAAAGCGTCAAACAGTCCCAGAACAGAAACGGCTGCATTTGGTCAACAGGTGGAGGGCCGGTATGTAAAAGTAACCTTTACTCTTGTGGATACTGTAAAAAATTTTAATCTATCAGAATTCGAACTATATAACGATGTTCCTGCCAAAACCGCTCCAGTCACGAATGCATTCGTGGTCAACGGTAACGGACAAGGAATCATCCATTGGCAGGACCCGGTACAGGATACTAACTATTTGGATTTTGATCAGGTCATCGTAACAGACATCTCTGATTCTTCCAATCCTAACCCGGGTACGAAGATAGTCGATAAAGGCGTCGGTGAGGTAACCATTGACGGTCTAACCAATGGCAAGGAATATACCTTTGCCGTTAAGACTGCCGCAAAGGATCGAACGGAAAGTGACGCGGTCAATTTATCGATGGTCCCAACGGAAAAGCAAAACACGATTCTCATCAACTTTCAGCAGCTTACGAAAGTGAAAGAATCCCTAACAAGCACAGGCAAAGAGTATGCGGATGCGGTTAATAAATTAATAGGAGAGGCCGATGCAGCCTTAACCAAAGGGCCATATTCCGTCACGTACAAGCCTAATCCTGCTCCAAATGCCAGTATTCATGATTATTGGAGTATCGGACCATACTGGTGGCCAGACCCGACAAAACCGGATGGAATGCCGTATATTAACAAGGATGGCCAATTTAACCCTGAAGGCTATACGGAAAAGTATGATAAGCAGAGCTTTATGGATTTAAGGGATGCCGTATCGTCACTGTCACTTGCCTACTATTTAACCAATAAGGAAGAGTACGCTAAACATGCCGCGCTGCTTTTAAAAACCTGGTTTATCAATCCAGAAACGAAGATGAATCCAAACATGAGGTATGCCCAAGGTGTCCCAGGCGTAACCGACGGCCGTAAGGAAGGAGTACTGGAATCGGATAAATTGCTGGATATCATTGATGACATCGAGCTAATCTCTCCTTCAAACAGCTGGACGACAAACGACACCATCGGGTTCAAGACCTGGTTATCTGAATATACAAACTGGCTGGAAACCAACTCAGTGGCCCAGGATGAGAAAAATACTGCCAATAACCATGGCACCTGGTTTGATGCTCAGTTCACAGCCTATAATCTTTATTTGGGCGCTAAAAATAAAGCCAAGAATTATTTACAGAAGACAACGATTCCGCGGATGACGGATCAAATTATGGACGATGGGACCATGCCGGAAGAGCTGCGGAGAACGCGACCATTCCATTACTTCACCTTTAATTTGATCCCATTTACCATGCTGGCAGTGATGGGTGATCAAGTAGGGGTAGATGTTTGGAGCGCTGGAGAGGAAATCCGGAAGGCGTACGATTTTATTACTCCATATGTAGTAGATTTCACGGGATGGCCATACGATGAACTCGAAGCGCAAGAGGACGAAAGAATTTTCTCCACATACTTGCGGGAAGCGGCAGCCAAATTCGGGGAAGATTCCTACTGGAGTGCCTCAGATATCATGCTAAAAGACCAGTTAACCACCCATCGGGCAAATTTGGTGGCACCGAGTCTTGCCGGAGGCAGCCCGCGGAAAGAATTTGTCACTTTTAGCTTCAAGGAATTATATACCCCAGTGGTTGGAACCATCTACGGTAATGAGATCAACGTAACGGTGCCAAAGGGGACGGAAAGAAAAGGATTAGTTGCCTCCTTTATCACAACTGGCAAGCGTGTAAAGGTTGGAAAGACTGTGCAAGTGAGCGGCGAAACGGCCAATGATTTTACCGACCCCGTCAAGTATACAGTCGAATCGCCAAATGGTTCAATAAAGACATATATGGTAAAGGTAACAGAATCTAACAAGAAGTTTTCTGTTAAAATCTATCAATCCAGCTTCACTGAATTCAGGGCCGATCCAAGAATTGATGAGATATTATCACAGGATAGCAGTGTCAGCTTATTCGATATTATGGAAAAATTCCCGCAATCAGCAGCTGACATTAAACCACTAATATGGTATCAAGGCTATTATGATCAAGGCCACTTCAAAGCCCCGGCGCAAATCTTTGTGAAAGATGGAAATTCGACTCATACCCGGTCGATGCCGGCAGCATTAAGGCTGTTGAAGGATTCAGCAAACAGTTCTACTGCCACGGTGAATGTAAGTACGAAAGGCTATAAGGATTTGACCATTTCATTTAACGCAAGAACACAAAATAAAACTAATGGCTATAAATTGGTCGGTGAATGGTCAGTTGATAACGGGAATACCTGGAATACATCAGGTGAGTTGCTCCGGGACAGCAGCCATACGGAACTGACTGATACGTATGCCAAAATTCCGTTCACTTTTACGATTAGTAATCCAAATGCCTTTGATAAACCGAATTTCCTTTTCAGATTCCGATTAGACAGCTCCAGTATCGGATACATGAACCTGGATGATGTTGAAATATCTGCTGTTCCGTCGGAAACGAATGCTGACTTGAGCCGGCTGATCCTTAGCGAGGGGACATTGTCTCCTTCGTTTAATGCGGATGTAACTGAGTATACAGTTAATCTAAAACGAAATATTAACAGAATTAATATTACACCGGTTACCGCCGATGCTGCTGCAAGAGTGAAGGTAAATGGTGTGGCTGGCTCTGAGTTGCGGCCGATTCTATTAAAAATTGGCGATAATCCAATCCATATTGAAGTGACGCCGAAGAAAGGTGAACCAAAAACCTATCATATCAATGTGAAACGGGTTGACTTTCCTGGAGGCAAAGACAAGTAAATCTAGATAAATCGTGAATTGAACTAGAAAGCGGGGATAATAAATGCCCGCTTTCTGTTTAATTGGATAAAGTGTTGGAAAGGACCTTATTTATTGTTCTAGATTAATTTACTGGGAAGAATAGTCATAAAGTTGCATTGACAGATAATTTAAAAATAATATGATAGTATCAAAGATTTGGAATTTCATAGACAAGATTGGGATTGTCTGCAAAAGATATCTATGAGTAATAAAAACCTTCCAATCATCATTCTAGCCTAATTGAAACCGATTAGGCTTAACAGCAGTATTACGTCAAGTTGAAAGCGCTTCAAAATAAATTAAACCTGTTTTGCGGCGATTGCTGGGGTCAACTCGTCTGAATATTACATGGATAATATTTTGATTTACGAAATTTTAGTGTTCCAAAGAAGCGCTGTTGATATCAAATTGCCGTTTCTGCCCCTGTAATGAATTAGGAGGCATGAGAAATGAAAAAAATATTACTTGTAGACGATGAAAGATGGGTAAGGACCGCCATCAGACGGACTATCGAAAAGACTGGTCTGCCGGTTATGGTCTGCCACGAAAGCAGCAATGGTTCAGAAGCGCTGCACTGGCTGAAAACCAATCATGCCGACCTGATTATGGTGGATATTCGGATGCCTGTCATGGATGGCTTAACATTCTTGGAGCAATTCCGTTCGGTCAATCAAAGACAAGCCGTTATGATGATTAGCGGTCACGATAATTTTTCCTATGCCCAGCAATCACTAAGGGCAGGTGTATTCGATTATTTGCTAAAGCCAGTAGAAGTTGAAGAAATGACAGTCTGTTTAGAAAGATGGCTCAATCCTTGTGTGGATTTCGTTGAGCAGACTGAAGGGAAAGAGAATCCATATCCATTGGAAAAGTCCACCGTAGAACATGTGGTAGAGTTCATCAAATCCAGGGTGCCAGGTGAAGTGACCTTGACAGAGGCAGCAAAGGAGGTGCACTTGAATTCAAGCTATTTAAGCCAGCTATTTAAGCGCCAAATGAATCAAAATTTTTTTGATTATGTCCAGCAATTGCGTATGGACGAAGCGGAGCGGCTGCTCACACGCACATCTCTTAGAATAACGGAAATAGCCCATCGTCTCGGCTATGCGGATTTATCATATTTCAGCAGCACATTTAAAAGGATAAAAAGAAAAACACCTTCGGAGTTTCGCAAATCGTTTCAACGCGGCAAGGTCAGTGTAGAATAAATTGCGCAGCGGGTAATGACAACGGACACATCCAATCTCTTAAAGCCAGGGGCATGACCTGGATTTTTCTTTTTCCAGCGACCTCTAAGTCAGACTGGTCCCATCCCCTGTGTGCCATTTCACCCATTTCTTTATAACATCCAGATAATCTAAAAATTCCTAAAATATATATAAAAACTACCCCTAATGGCACAGCGGTATCTACTATACAATCATTGTATACGACCTCTAAGAAGGACCAAACAATTCTATGGCTGTTCAGGAAGGAGGATGTAAACCAGAACATAAGCGAGGAAATATCTGGTTAAATAAACAATAAGGGAGTGGAAGGATGACAAACATAGTGAAAAAGGGATTTTCAGCAATGGTTTTTGTGGTGCTCTTATTTTCGACTGTATTAGCCTCTCTAGGGGCAGGCTTTCCCGTAGCCGCATCTGCTGCTGAAATCCAAGTAACAAAGGAGGGTCAACATAAAAGCGATGGCAAGGTACCTGAAAAGCTTTCAATTTTACCATCAGATCAAGGCATAAATATTTTTGATGTCTCTAGTGATACGATTACGCTTACTTCGGGTGATACGTTTATTTATACAGTCGATACCCCTGAGAGTCAGGGGCGCACCACGTTAGAAATTAAAACAGTGGAGGAACTGTTCAAGCAAATTACTTCCAAAGCGGCTGTAACTCCAATATATGCCGTGAAAGATGCAAATGGGATAGTAAAACAACCGACAGATGCAATCAGCCAAGGTGATGTTCTAACCGTAAAGGCAGGAAAGGATTCCTACGATTATCAGATTAAAGTTATAAAAGGTGCCGTTCGCGGCAAGATGGAACTCGAAGACAACGAAATTACGGAAAAGACTGAATCGGATGTTGTATTGAATTTTTTTGCAGGTATGAGAAGTCCGGCAACAGAGGTGGTTATAAAGGTTCCAAAGGGCATCAATGCCACGATGGATAACACCACTGTAAATGTAATCGGCAGAGGGGAAGTCAAGCTTTCCGGGCTTGAGACACAGTCCATTGGCAGAGTCGGGGAAGGATATCGTTTCCAAAAAGTAGGGACGGTAAAGATTGATAACAACAAGGACGGCAGCCAGGCCATCACGTTCAAGGGTCTCGATTTAAGACCGGCAAATGGGGCAGATCTGCAAATCAGCTTTAAGGATGTTTCTATAAAAAAAGGCAGCTATCAGTTTGAGGCTTCCTACACGACCTCTGAACCGGAAGTATTACCTAGTCCATCATGCACTGTCAGCTTAAATGTGGTTAAAACGATAAGCAACTTTCATAGAGTTTTAGATAAGAGTCTAACATATAAGGAAAATAGCGATACTTACACGAAGGCTAAATTCCGCTGGACTGCTCCGAAGCATGCTGCCTTCATCAAGTTGATGCAGTCAACAGATAAGGGAACAAGCTGGACAGAAAGCAATGCAAAAGTGGAAAAACAAAGTGGAGAAGTTGAAGCTCAGAACCTGACTCCGAATACAGAGTACTTCTTTAGGCTCGACGTCACTGGCGGGGAGAACAACGGAGAATCAAATATTACTAAATTCTATACAGGAAAATTTAACGCCAGGCTTATGGGTGCAAAAGGTGACGGTACCGCTGATGATACAGAAGCCATTAATAAGGCGATTGCGTACCTTAATTCGATTGGCGGCGGCACGCTGCTGTTTGAGAATGGCACCTTTAATGTAAGAACTGTACATCTGCTAAGCAATGTCTATTTATATGTCAATAAAGATGCGACGATTGCCGCATTGAAAGGCGGAGACGCCCCTGAATCAGCTTATTTTTCAGATAAAGCTTATCGCTCGGGTACATCCCCTACAGACACAGGGCCATACCGGGATCCTGAAAATTACATGACAAAGCAGGATGTCGGCCACACATACTTTAGAAATAGTATGTTCTTCGGTGAAAGGGTCGACAATGTCAAAATTATTGGAAATGGACGAATTACCGGAAATGGTAATCTTGTGACTAGTGATGGTGTCATGAATAACGCACCTGATAATCGTACGGATAAGATGGTTACTTTAAAGCTAAGCACCAACTTTGAATTTGGCGGTTTAAATAATGGGCTTGATTTGTGGTATGAAGAGACTGATTCACCAACCACTGACGAGCCCTATTATATTAAAAGCATCGACAAAGACGGAAAAAATGAAGTGAAGCAAAGAGACATTAGTAATATGCTGAGAGTGGATAATGCTGGTCACTTTGCAATGCTGGCAACCGGTACGGACCATATCAACACGCACGACTTTTATTATGATAAAGGAAAAGGGGGACAGGCCAGGGACGTATTTGACTATATGGAAAGCAGCTATGTCACGGCTAAAAACATCTATGCTAAAGGTACTTCCGATGACATAGTCAAACCGGGCAGCGACTCTTCATTAGGGTTTACAAGACCTGCGACTGATTTTTATGTCCGCAATATTATTGGTGACACAAACTGTAATCTATTCCAGATTGGAAGTGAAACAGCAGACGACATCAGAAATGCTTATGTCGATAATATTTATGTATTAGCCGGAAATAAGGCGGGATTCTCGATTTCAACAAATGACGGCGCAACCGTTGAAAATATTTACTTGAATTCAGGCAAAACAGGGCCAATTCACCATGAGGCTCAGATGCGGCGCACCCGGGCACCATTCTTCATTTCGATCTCCAATCGGGGACGGGTGATTGGCGGACAAGCGCAGCGGATGAAATTCATGGAAAATGGTGTGCAGCGTGATGAATTGCTGAGCAACAATGTCAATATCGGCCATGTGAGAAACATTTACGTTAAAGATGTAAATATTGAACAGGTTTACCAGGGAAGTCAGTACGGCGACCCATCTAAGCGCTGGGTTCCTTACACCAATCAAAGTAAGGCAACACCGATTATTGCAGGTTATAAGGTTGGCGATGGAGGTCCAAAACTTCCGGATGGACGCAGTATCGGTTATATCGAGAATGTGAACTTTGAAAATGTGGATATTTTAGTAAAGGGCGGCAACAGTCTTGCCGATTCACATATCAGTCCTCCGGAGTTAGGTGTCGGCAAATACAACGTTGGCGACTTTGGCGTACAGCCTGCCTACGGATTCTGGGCAAGACATGTCGATGGTCTAACGTTTAAAAATGTAACGACTAATTTTGAGAAAAATGACGATCGTTATGCCTTCGTATTAGATGATGTTAAAAATGCGGTCCTCGACCAGTTGACAATGGTGAGAGGGGAAAATAACCCAAGTGTCATCCTGCTGAAAAACGCCAGCAATATTACCGTAAAGAATGCTGCTTTCTACAAGAATACTTGGGGCAATAAGTTGACACCGCTTGACGACATAGTAAATGCGACGGTGACTGATAATCAGGCTTATCCGCCGATTGTAAAGGATCCGCATAATATCTCGATTCAATTGAAACGGGATGTTCATAACAACATTACCAATCTGGATACAGAAGGTTATACCATTACTACAGTTTTAGGTACCACAGCAGTTGACTTGACCAGTCAAATTGAGTCAACGGATGGGACGGCACAGACTTACTCCGTCACCGGTTCCTCCGGCCAGCCAAAGACTTCAGGTGGGCTTGAAACGGGAGATATTCTGGTTGTGACCGCTGAAGACGGAACGACAAAGGCAAGTTATCGGATCACTGTTCCGCTTGAGATATTGATTGAAGGGGAGTCGCAAATCAATTCGGTTACTAAGAGTATCCCAAGTATTACACTCTCCACTTCATCAACGAATGGAATTTACTATTTACAGACCAATTCCGTACCAGTCGGAGAGTGGATTCAATTCAGTATCGATGTTCCTGCGGCAGGCACTTATGATGTGTCTTATCAATATAAGACCAATACATCAGGAAGGGCAACGGTTCAGGCATATGTAAATGGTGAAGCGATAGGGGAAGCGGTCAATCAACTTAGTTCAACGGCCAATCAATATATTCCTGTGGATTTAGACCAGGTGACATTCCCGGCTGCAGGGACCTATCCAATTCGGTTTCAAGCCACAAAAGCCGGCTCCATTGTGATTGATTATATAAAATTAACACGAAGGTAAGCGGCAGCTAAGGACTGAAGGTTGCAGGTGAACCCTTGCGTATTTTTAATCAATTTTGCAATTGCAAAAACCACTTCCTATAAGAACCTAGGGAAGTGGTTTTTGATGTTTTTAGAGTGAATTATGGATTTTACCCGTCTTTGCAACCTTCATCGCTTCTTTAATATACTCCGCTGATTGATGCAGACATTCAAGTTCTTGGGTATTAAGGGCAATTTCTAATTGCTGCTCCACACCACTTCTGCCGACGATGCATGGCATACTTAAGGCAACATCCCCATCGTATCCAAATTGTCCGTGCAGGGTAGAGCAATTTGCCGCTATCCGTAATTTGTATATAGCTGTTAAAGGTGCAATCCAGGTGGGGGTTTATCAGCTGTTTATTTGTGTTTAATATTGTTGCTTTTGTGCAGTTTTGTAAAAAGAAAGTTGTCATATATTACAAGGGGATTGTGGAAACTTGATAAAAACCATTAAATGCCTCTCAACCTTTGTGCCAGTCCAACATGATTTAGAAAAAACTATATATAAAGAAACTAGGAACAACCCTTTTTTTAACGGAAATAATATTCAGAAAATTAAAATAAATAATTCGTCCTATTTCTATGAACTGATAAATATATATAAAGGGGGCTTGTATAAAAAGATTATAGGGAGGGTCAACATGAAGTTAAAAAAATCGTTAGCTTTATTGTTATCAGGGGGTTTGGCGGTAGGTATTATTTTAGCAGGCTGCGGTGCAAAGTCTGGGACCGAAAAAAATGATTCAACGGTTATCAAAATCGCTACTCAGACCCCACTGTCAGGTGGAAGTGCAACAATTGGTGAAGCAATTAAGCTAGGGGCACAACTTAAATTAGACGAGGAAAAGGAAAAGTTTAAAGAATTAGGTTTTGGTTTACAGCTCGTACCTTATGATGATCAGGCAGATCCTAAAAAAGGGGTGGCCAATGCTCAATTGATAGGTTCAGATAAATCTGTATTGGCAGTTGTTGGTCACTTTAACTCTGGTGTCGCTATCCCATCCTCAGAGGTATATGAAAAATACGCTATACCAATGGTTTCACCAGCCAACTCAGCGACAGATGTTACGGATAGAAGATTAAAAACAGTCAACCGTATTGTAGCTCGTGATGATTTTCAAGGTCCGGCAGGTGCTGAATATGCGGTTAACACATTAAAGGCAAAGAAAATCTTTGTCGTTCAAGATAAAACAGCATATGGTACAGGGATTGCAGAAGCTTTTAAGAAAGCAGCTGAAGAAAAAGGAGCTGAAATTCTTGGGTTTGAAGGAATTACGGTTGGAGAAAAAGATTTTAATGGTGTCCTAAACCAGATTCTTTCCAAGAAGCCAGATTTAGTATACTTCGGAGGTATCTATTCAGAGGGTGGACTGCTAATTAAACAAGCGCGCGAAAAAGGCATTGATGTCCCATTTATGGGTGGGGATGGAATGGATTCTTCTACACTAGTTGAAATTGCTGGAGATGCAATTAAAAATACGTACATCACTTCGTTAGCAGGGGATTCTACTAAATCAGAAGAAGGTAAAAAGTTTATCGAAAAATACAAAGCAACATTTAATAAAAATACCGAATCCTACTCGGTATATGGCTATGATACGATGGGACTTGTTTTAAAAGCGATAGAGGATGCTATCAAAGGAAATGACAACAAATTGCCAACTCGAGAACAAGTAAGAGATGCTGTTCGCGGAGTGAAAGACTACCAAGGTGTGTTGACGAAAGTTAGCTTTGACGATAAAGGTGACAATGATTTTGCGAAAGTCTTTATTTATAGTTTTCCCGAAGCTAGCTACCCGGCACAATTCGTAGGTGAAGTTGGAAAATAAGAATTAATAGATAAGAAAGGGTATGACTCATTTTTGAAGTGGGAATACCCTTTCTTCTGTAAAATTGGGACAAGGAGGTAATATATGCTGAACGAATTGATCCAATCTATCCCGCAAGTCTTGATTGATGGTCTTACTTTAGGTACGGTCTATGCCGTTATTGCATTAGGGTACACAATGGTTTATGGCATATTGGAATTAATCAATTTTGCCCATGGAGAGATCTTTATGACAGGCGCTTTTATCGGTACAGCGATATTAATCATTTTGACAGGAATAGGATGGGTTTCAGCAGTGCCAGCGATAGTAATGCTGATTTTTGTTCTCTTATTAACTGCTATTTTGACAGGATTCATAGGGATGGGGATCGAAAGAGTAGCCTATCGGCCTTTGCGAAATGCACCAAGATTAATCCCACTCATCACGGCAATCGGTATTTCTTTTTTATTACAAGATATTGTGAGATTCATAGCTGAATTAAAAAAAGGCAATTTTATCGTAACAGGACCTAGTCTTTTTACAGATCAAATTTTGATTAAAGCCTCCTCGATAAGCTCCATTTTTAACGATGCATCGATTAAAACATCATTTGTTATTGTTCTAGTCACGGCGGTTGTAATGATGATTGGACTTGATCTATTTGTCAATCGAACAAAATGGGGAATGGCGATGAGAGCTGTCGCACAAGATCGAGAGACAGCTTCCTTAATGTCAGTAAATGTGAACAAGGTTATTTCCATTACGTTTTTTATTGGTTCCGCTCTTGGTGGGGCAACTGGAGTATTATTTGCCGTACAATACGGAACGATTGATCCTTATATTGGGTTCATTCTTGGATTAAAGGCATTTACTGCCGCGGTATTAGGCGGGATAGGAAATATCCGGGGTGCCATGCTGGGAGGTTTACTGCTTGGAGTAATGGAAATGTTCGCATCTGCCAATTTAACCCTTTTAACAGGTGGTATACTTGGTGCCGAATACAAAGATGTTTTTGCATTTGCTATCTTAATTATTGTATTACTTTTTAAACCGGAGGGCTTATTAGGCAAACCGGTTGCAGAGAAAGTGTAGGTGAGAAGAATGAAATCACTATGGAACAAATACAAACAAAACAAACTGTCACAAGGAATCTTTCTTCTCATTTACATCGGAGTCACATCGCTAAGTTTATTTATGGCACAAAGGTCAGTCACCGCCTTCCTGCTTTTATTATCTTCCCTGTTACTGCTATATTTTACAAATTTCAAAAACCTCACAAAATGGTTAATTGCGGGTATTGTTCTAGTTTTTTTACTCCCGTTCACTGCCAGTAATGGCGATGCCTATCAATCCTATATGGAAGTTGCCACACTTGTTGGAATCTATATATCGATGGCCCTTGGGTTAAATATTGTCGTTGGGATGGCAGGTCTGCTTGATTTAGGATTTGTCGCGTTCTTCGCGGTTGGAGCATACACTTATGGAATTTTTTCTACTGCTCAAGCAGCGAATTTTATGCCATTTGGAACGTTCCCCCTGCCAGGAGAAAGCTTTTGGATATTTATCTTAATCGGTTGTTTCGTAGCTGCATTATTTGGAATTCTACTTGGAATACCAGTCCTTCGGGTAAAAGGGGATTATTTAGCCATTGTTACGTTAGGATTTGGTGAGATTATTAGAATTATTTTTAATAACCTTGATCGCCCGATTAATATTACTAACGGTGCAATGGGAATTCCTTCTGTCACTCCACCTCGCTTGTTTGGAGTCGATTTTCTTTTTCCGAGCCAATTTTATTATATTGTACTCGTCATTCTACTATTTACGATTTTTACCGTTCGTCGTTTTGAACACTCAAAAATAGGACGATCGTGGAAAGCGGTTAGGGAAAATGAAATTGCTGCTCAATCGATGGGTGTCCCTTTAGTTCGGACAAAACTAATGGCGTTTGCGATTGGTGCATCCTTCTCTGGGATGATGGGTGTTGTCTTCGCTGCCAAACAAGCATTTGTAGATCCTACAAGTTTCACTCTACTTGAGTCGATTACGATTTTAGTAATGGTACTCTTAGGCGGGATGGGCAGTGTTCCTGGTGTTGTTCTCGGTGCAGCTGTTATGACGATCCTGAATCTACAGGTATTAACGGAAGTTTCAAATTGGTTGAATCAACTAAGCTTGTCTGGTGTCCTTTCGATTCCAGACGCACTCTCTCCGGCAAAAATGCAAAGATTAATCTTCGGCTTGCTATTAATCCTCTTTGCCTTGTATAGACCAAAAGGGCTTTTGCCAGCCAAAAATCATGTTTATGACGAAAAGGTTTTACAAGAAGGAAGTATTCAAGCTGACTTAGGGATTGCACCTGAACAAGCGCAAAACGAGAATATTGAAGCCAAAGAGGTGTAGCTACATGTCTATTTTAGAGGTTCGAAATTTAACGAAAAAGTTTGGCGGTCTTACAGCAAATCAAGATGTTTCAATGACAATTGAAAAAAACTCAATTACAGCCGTTATTGGACCTAATGGTGCTGGAAAAACGACCTTTTTTAATATGATTACAGGAATATATCAACCAACGTCAGGGGCAATATTACTTGAAAATGAAAAAATAAACGGATTAAAGCCACATGAGGTTTCGAAAAAAGGGATATGCCGAACCTTTCAAAACATCCGCTTATTTAATGAAATGTCCGTCCTAGAAAATGTTCTTGTCGGTATGCATACCCATTTAAAGGCTGGTCTTATGGGTATTTTATTCAATCTTCCTGCCATTCGAAAAGAAGAGAAATCCTCCGAAATAAAAGCGTATCAATTATTGGAATATGTTGGACTGGCTCATCTATTAAATGAAAAAGCTTGCAATCTAAGTTATGGCGCACAAAGAAGACTGGAGATCGCGAGGGCTCTAGCTTCCAAGCCAAAGATCATATTATTAGACGAGCCTGCGGCTGGCATGAATCCAAAAGAAACAAACGACCTTACACAACTTGTTAAGAGAATGAGACATGAATTCAATTTAACCGTTATCTTAATTGAACATGATATGAAGCTTGTTATGGAAATCTCAGAATATATCATTGTACTGGATCATGGAGAAAAAATTGCCGAAGGAAAGCCTGAAAACATCAGAAATAATCCGAAAGTTATCGAAGCCTACCTAGGTTCGGGAGCAGTTCATGTGGGATAGGAGGAAATTATGCTTCAATTAAAAAATATTGAAACTTATTATGGTGGTATACAGGCATTAAAGGGGATAGACATTTCAGTGGATAAAGGTGAAATTGTCACACTTATAGGAAGTAATGGCGCTGGAAAATCAACTACTTTAAAATCGATAAGTGGACTAGTGAAGGTGAAGACAGGAAAAATTGTCTATAAAGGAACGGAAATCGCAAACAAGCCAGCCCACGAAACGACCATATTAGGTATTGCTCATGTCCCTGAAGGCAGAAGGATTTTCTCGAGACTTACAGTCAAGGAAAATTTACTTATGGGATCTTTTTCAGTAAAAAATAAAAGTGTGATCAATGAGAGATTAGAAAGAGTGTTCCACTATTTCCCTAAGCTAAAAGATCGACTCGAGCAAAAAGGCGGCACGATGAGCGGAGGGGAACAGCAAATGCTTGCCATCGGCCGAGCCCTTATGATGGAACCAAATTTATTAATGCTTGACGAGCCTTCAATGGGGCTTGCTCCCATTATTGTTGAACAAATATTTGAAATCATAAAAGAACTTAATCAAGAAGGTTTAACCATTTTACTCGTGGAACAAAATGCTTATCAAGCGTTGCAAATTGCCCATAGGGGATATGTTATTCAAACAGGAGAAATTAAACTTCAAGGAAACGGCTATGATTTGATTAAGAATGAAGAAGTCAGGGAAGCATACTTAGCTTAAGATAAACGATTATTATTCCAATCACTTTGTAAAAATAAAAAACGCTTTTTTGCTTAATTGTTGATTCCTTTCACAAAAAGTAACCGCCGTTGGTTTGACGGCGGTTACTTCTTACATTTATTATCTACCAGTTAATTGAGCTTTCTTAAGGTCAACCGCCTTAAGATCAAAGCGATCTGCATTCATTACTTTGACCCAAGCAGCGATAAAGTCATGGACAAATTTCTCCTTGTTATCATCTTGAGCGTATACTTCTGCAATGGCACGCAGGACGGAGTTTGAACCAAATACCAGGTCCACTCTAGTTGCTGTACGCACAACTTCACCTGTTTTACGATCACGTCCTTCATAGACGTTTTCGCTTGCAGGCTTCCATTCCACACCCATGTCAAGCAAGTTAACAAAAAAGTCATTCGTGAGTTTGCCAGCACGATCAGTGAAAACGCCGTGCCCAGTGCCGCCATAGTTTGTATCGAGAACGCGCAAACCACCAATAAGTACAGTCATTTCTGGTGCAGTAAGATTTAAGAGTTGAGCTTTATCGATCAGTAGCTCTTCAGGACTTACAATATACTGTTTCTTTTGATAGTTGCGGAACCCATCTGCAACAGGCTCAAGCACATCAAAGCTTTCTGCATCTGTTTGCTCTTGGGTTGCATCGCCACGTCCAGGAGCAAAAGGAACCTTCACATCAAAGCCAGCGTCTCTTGCTGCTTGTTCGATTGCTGCACAACCGCCGAGTACAATTAAATCAGCCATGCTGATGTTCTTATCCAACTCTTTCTGTATGCCTTCTAGTACATGAAGGACTTGTGCTAGTTGTTCCGGCTGATTCACTTCCCAATCCTTCTGTGGAGCAAGACGGATGCGGGCACCATTAGCACCACCACGATGATCAGAGCCACGATAGGTACTTGCAGAAGCCCAAGCAGTGGTTACTAGTTTGCTGATTGTAAGTCCAGAGTTTAGGATTTTTGCTTTAATCTCAGCAATATCAGCATCTGTTAATTCATAATTTCCAGCCGGCACAGGATCTTGCCAGATGAAATCTTCTTCTGGTACTTCTGGACCTAGGTATCTTGCCTTAGGACCCATGTCACGGTGTAATAGTTTGAACCATGCCCGTGCAAATACATCTGCAAACTCCTCTGGGTTCTCATGGAATCGACGCGAAATCTTCTCGTATATTGGATCATAACGTAATGCCATGTCAGCCGTAGTCATCATCGTTGGAACTTTAATAGTCGGATCTTCTGCATCAGGTGCAAGATGCTTCTCATCTGCATCTACAACATGCCATATCCATGCACCTGCGGGACTCTTTGTAAGCCACCATTCATATCCAAATAATAGATCGAAGAAACCATTATCCCACTGTGTTGGATTAGCAGTCCATGCTCCTTCAATACCGCTGCCAATCGTATCACGACCTTTACCACTACCGTAAGAACTTTGCCAGCCTAATCCTTGTAGTTCAATTGGAGCAGCCTCTGGCTCTGGTCCAACATGGGAAGCATCTCCTGCGCCGTGTGCCTTACCAAACGTATGACCACCTGCTATTAATGCAACTGTTTCTTCATCGTTCATTCCCATACGTGCAAAGGTTTCACGAATGTCACGACCCGACGCAATTGGATCTGGTTTACCGTTTGGACCTTCTGGGTTCACATAGATAAGCCCCATTTGAACAGCAGCAAGTGGATTCTCAAGGTCGCGATCGCCTGTATAACGATTATCACCTAGCCATTCGGTTTCAGTACCCCAATAGACGTCTTCTTCCGGATGCCAAATGTCTGCGCGTCCTGCACCAAAACCTATTATTGGACCGCCCATATCTTCAATAGCCACATTACCTGCTAGAACAAGTAAGTCAGCCCATGAAATCTTGTTCCCATACTTTTGCTTTATCGGCCATAGGAGACGTCGAGCTTTATCAAGGCTAACGTTGTCAGGCCAACTGTTAAGTGGAGCAAAACGCTGGTTACCAGTCCCACCACCACCGCGGCCATCACCTGTACGGTACGTACCAGCAGCGTGCCAAGACATACGGATAAAGAATGGGCCATAATGTCCATAGTCAGCTGGCCACCAATCTTGACTTTCTTTCATTAGATTGCGAAGATCTTGCTTAAAAGCATCGTAGTCTAACTTCTTAAATTCCTCTGCATAATCAAAGTTTTCTCCCATAGGGTTAGATTTTCTATCATGCTGATGGAGAATATTCAAGTTTAACGCGTTTGGCCACCAGTCTCGATTTGACGTACCACTTGATTTTGTACTAGTAGCACTACCGTGAAACGGGCATCCATTCATTGATCCATTGTCTTTAGCATCCAAAATTTTCATCTCTCCTTCTATGTAAGTGTAATACTATATAACTATGTATCTAGTTTTAAAAACGTAGATACAATAATTATTAAAAATGATTCGAAAAATTGAAACTAGAGAATGAGGATAAATATATTTTAGCAACAAGTATAGCTACTATGCTTATAAAAGGAGTACTAATTTATGAAGTTCCATAGGAAAATGAATAAAATCTAAGCAGAAGAAGTAATGCTGACATAATTGCAAAGGATAATTAAAAATTTAAAATATTTTCATATATTACCATTATAATGAATGAAAAGGAGATTATGCAAGTTATAGGGATATTCCTTCAGAAAACTAGAATAAGATATTTCGTTTTTAGAGGAAAGGCTAAGCTTTTGACAGATTACTGGCGAGTAATGGAAATTAGTTGTGGATAGCGGGAAATTAGTTGCGGATAGCAGGAAATACTGGTGAATGGCAGGAAATACTGGCGGATGGATCATTCCGGACTTATTTTCATAAACTTCACACGCAATTTTGTCACGAAACTATCAAATGAAGGCACAATAATTTCTGTCAATCACCTTTATAATAAATATAGGAAATATTTCCTGTATTTATTTTTGTGAAATATTTCACAAATCAGTATGAACGGGAGGTTTCAAAATGCATTACCCAAACATATTCAAAGAAGGTAAAATAGGCAATTTAACACTAAAAAACAGAATTGTTATGCCCCCAATGGGAACGAATCTAGCAGGTCCGGAAGGGGAAGTCACTGATCAACTCATTGCTTATTATGAAGAAAGGGCAAAGGGTGGAACGGGGTTACTTATTGTTGAATTTACCTGTATCGATTATGAATACGGGAAAGGATTTATTAGGCAATTAAGGCTGGACGATGATCGCTTCATTCCAGGGATACACCGTGTAGCAAATGCAGTACATAATTATGGAGCAAAGGTTTTTGTACAAATCCATCATGCAGGCAGACAGTCAAATTCCTCATTAATTAATGGGAAACAAATTGTTGCACCAAGTACCGTTGCCTGTGCTGCAGTAGGTGAAGAACCTCGGGAACTAACGACTGCAGAAGTAAAAGAGTTAGTAAATAAATTTGTTCAGACCGCGATAAGATGTCAGCAGGCTGGCATTGATGGCGTTGAAGTTCACGCTGCCCATGGTTATTTAATTAACCAGTTCTTAAGCCCAGAGGCAAATGTACGATCGGATGAATATGGGGGAAGCTTCGAGAATCGAATGAGATTTATCGAAGAAATCATTGTCGGTATTAAAGAAAAGTGCGGTAAAGATTACCCTGTCACTGTTCGTGTCAATGTGGATGACTTTACAGAAGAAGGAATAGATTTACAGTTAGGTAAGAATATATGCCGGTACCTAGAAAAACTAGGAGTAGATGGACTGCATATTAGTTGTGGAACCTATGACTCTATGGACAAAATAATTGAATCTCCGTTATTTGAACAAGGTTGGAGAGTCTACCTGGCAGAGGAGATAAAAAAAGAAATAACTATTCCAGTTATTACTGTTGGGTCCATCCGTGAACCACAATTTGTAGAAGATATTTTAGCGGAGGGAAAAGCCGACTTTGTGGCGATAGGAAGGGGGCTAATCGCTGATCCAGAGTGGGTAAACAAAACACTGGAAGGTCGCGAAGCTGAAATTAGAAAATGCATTAACTGTCTCCATTGTATCCATTCAGTAACGGGTAACTCGCACATTCTGTGTACCATCAATGCTAGAGCAGGCCGAGAACTAGAGTTTAAGGAATTGCAGTGCCTTCCTTCTGATGTAAAACGCCAGGTTGTAATCGTTGGTGGTGGACCGGGTGGAATGGAAACCGCACGAGTTCTATCATTAAAAGGCTATGCTGTAACTCTTTTTGAAAAGAATAATATGCTTGGTGGCCAATTACACCTTGTAACGGACCCAACCTATAAAGAGAAAATGAACTGGCACATTAATTACCTCAAGGATGAAATGAAACGTTTAAACATAGATGTTCGTATGAATACAGAGGCTACTGTTGATGAAATCACATCTATTAATCCTTATGCTGTTTTCTTAGCAACAGGTGGAAGACCGAAGCTCCCGCAAGTGGAGGGCGATGATTTAGATCATGTATATACGTATGAAGAAGTAAAATTACAGGAAAAAGTATTTACGAATAATAAAGTTACAGTGGTGGGAAGTGGTATGATTTGCCATGGTACGACTCGGCGCCTTGCAGAAGCGGGTAATCAAGTAACATATGTAGAGATTCCTACAAAAGCAAGCAAAAGAATTGGGCCAGAAACGAGATTAAGACTTCTTGATAAGCTTAAAACAGTAAATGTGAACATTGTTACGGACCACAAATTGGTAAAAATTCTTAAGGACACTATTATCGTGGAGGACTTGGTTTCTGGAAAGCATTTAGAAATGGAATCAGAGTATATCGTGGTGGCAATGGGTGTTGAGGCATATAATCCATTAGAGGAAACAGTTAGGAAGCAGATGGAAAATGTGTTTGTTATAGGAGATGCAGCAGGCTTTGCTTCCCTAGGTGATGCTACACGTGAGGGCTTTGAAAAGGCATATTCTCTTGAATTCCTTGTGACAAACAAGGAAGAATTGGAAATGCATTCAGTTTGATTTGGAGATTAGTAACAAACTATAAATCTTAAAATAAGTGCCTGCACTACTCGTAATTTGTCGAATTCGCCTCGACAGATTCGTGTTGTGAAAGGCACTTTTTATTTATTTATTTATTTATTTATTTGACTCAATAGTTTCGATAAATTTTTCAATTGTGGGTGATAAGTAAGTATCGGCTCTTCTGATAAAAACCGTCCTTATCTTACTGTATTGCTCTGGAACCTTGTGAAATTTAATAAGTCCGTCCTTTTCCAATTGTTTCACTTCCGACTTTGGAACGAATGCAACGCCAAGTCCCATAGCAGTACTCCGCAAAATGGTTTCTAATGTACCGAATTCCATTATTTTCTTAGGGGCAATGTTTTGATCTTCATACCATTCTGCCAGACGTGCCCGGTATCCGCAGCCTTTGCTAAAACATAATATTGGTTCCTGTTTTACTTCTTCCAAAGTGGTAATACTTCTATCAGAAATTAAAACGAGCTCCTCCTGAAATACTTCATGTGATACAAGATCGGGATATACATCCATTTCTGTAATGAAAGCACCATCCAACTTATGATGTAAAACATCCTCTACTAATGTCTCGGTAACACCCGTAAATACAGACAAATCGACATCTTTATATTTTTTAATATAGCTAGACAAAATTTTTGGTAAATGAATGACGGTTTCTACTGTTCCAATTTCTAATTTTCCAGACGGTTCTTTATTCGTTTGAACAGCATTCTTCATTTCTTCCGTTAATAATAAAATTTTTTTACTATAGGTTAATAATTTTTTCCCCTCTGGTGTTAAACTCATACCTCGTCGATGGCGATTAAACAGCGGAGTGTTCATTTCAGCCTCTAATTTACGAATTCTTGATGTAATATTGGATTGCACATAATTCAACTCATTTGCTGCTGCTGTAATGGTTCCTTTATCTGCAACCAACTGAAAAATCTCAAGGTCTTTAAACTCCATTGTTAATCCCCCCATAAATTTTTCTCTATTCATATGATATCACAAAAAATGATAGGAAATCATCAATTAAAATGATTTTACAAGATATCAGAAAAGATAGATAATCAATCTACTATTAATACAGGGAGGCAGATGGACATGAGAAATAATGTAGTATGGGGGGCTTTTTTGTGTTTTATTGCTGCCGTTTCATGGGGAGCCATGTTTCCAGTCGCACATGCAGCTTTTAAGCATATTGATCCTTTTTATTTTACCATCATTCGTTATGGTGCTGTTACCATCATTTTGGTAGCGATGCTTTTCTGGAAAGAAGGAAAACAAGCTTTTCGATTTGAAGGCAAAGGTCTGCCATTATGGTTCTTTGGCACAATGGCATTTACCGTCTATAATCTATTTATCTTCTGGGGAGAAGATTTAATGGGAGAATCAGGAGTAATGGTTGCATCCATTATGGAGTCCTTAATGCCAATGATTTCCATTGTGATGATATGGTTGATTTTTAATAAACGCCCTTATTCATTCACTTTTATCTGTGTAATCGTGTCATTAATCGGTGCGATGTTTGTCATTACAAAAGGTAATATTCAAGCTTTTCTAGGTGCGACGGATGCGATTTTTCCTTCCATACTCATCTTTATTGCAGTCATTGGATGGGTTATTTACACAATGGGTGGGAGTAAGTTTAGGGGTTGGTCCGTTTTGCGGTATACAACGTTAAGCTGTTTACTTGGAACGATAACGGCGGCTGTGATAGTGACAGCAGCAACACTGTTTGGATATATATCTATCCCAACAGAAGAAGTGATGATAGCCACAAGTCCGCATTTACTGTTTATGATAGTATTTCCTGGTCTGATTGCACTGCTCGGTTGGAACATCGGTGTAAGTATTTTATCACCAATCAATGCACTTTTATTCATTAACTTTGTTCCCGTTACCACACTCGTAATTTCGATTTATCAAGGCAATGATGTAACGATGTTTGACATTTTAGGAACTGCCTTAATCATTCTTTCACTTCTTGCTAATAATATTTTTGTAAGGTTGCAAAAGAATGGATACAAGCGGCTTGTTCCAACTAAATTGCGGGAATGGGTATCTTGATTTCTAGTGCTTCCCACGATGGAAAAATAATTATTTAAGAAAAGGCTATCAAAACGGTAGCCTTTTTGTTATGGAGCTAACCGAATAGTTAAAAGTTGCTTGTACGTTCATTCATAGATTTTAATTCTCGAAAAAAACGAACGATAAATAAAATTTAATAATTAATGTTCGTGTTTAATGGAGAATATTTACTTGAAATAGGTATAAATATAAGGTATTATAGTCAAAAGACAAACGATGAGGAGTTGTGATAAGTGTTTGGTTCCCATTCAAAAAAGGTAATGTTACTTGGATCAGGAGAACTTGGAAAAGAGACAATCATCGAGGCGCCCAAAGCTGGTTGGGTACCTAAGGGGTTAGAAGCAGCAGGAAAAAAATCAGGCGGTATGAAACTAAAAGAAGATCTGCAACAGTTAACCGCCAACGAGGCAGTCAGAACAAGACAGTTTTGGGCCCTATGGATTATGTTATTTATCAATATTACTTGTGGAATCGCAATTCTTTCTGTTGCATCGCCTATGGCACAAGAGCTAGTAGGTATGTCAGCAGCTGGGGCAGCAGCAATGGTTGGAATCATGGGGTTATTTAACGGTGGTGGACGGATTGTTTGGGCTACCATTTCGGATTATATCGGAAGACCAAATGTGTACACGTTAGTCTTTGCTTTTCAAATTGTTGCCTTTTTCATGCTTCCAAATATTACAGTTGGAATTATATTTTCTATTATTGTTTATATGATCATGACCTGTTATGGAGGAGGTTTTGCATCCATACCAGCCTATATCGGTGATTTGTTTGGAACCAAGCAGCTTGGGGCTATTCATGGATATATTTTAACGGCATGGGCAGCAGCCGGTCTAGCTGGACCGATCTTTGTATCCTGGGTAAGGGAAACAACAGGAAGCTATCATGGGACATTAGTCATTTTTTCAGGAATTTTTATTATAGCTCTAGCGGTTTCACTCCTCATTCGTCTTGATATCAAGAAATTAAGGACCATGAGCGAAAATCGAATGATCAAAAATGCCGAAATCTTTAGGAAGTGAAGTTGTATCATATTAAAGGGTTCAGTTTGAGGTGCTTTTCTTAAAATACGTGCAGAAATGACAGTCGTATTGGATCCTTATTGGTAAATAAAAAGTTAAACACTCTATAGCCAATTGGCGAGATTCTTTATTAGGAATAACGTAAAATAAGCGGAGAGTTTCCGGTTAAATGCAGAATAGAGCTCGTTTTGGGGAAAATAAGGGGAGGTTTTCCGGTTATGCAATGCAAAATCCCTCATTTTAATATTTTTCGAGTCAATAGGTGGAATCTCTCCGTCTATTTAAGCTGTTTTTAATAATAATTACAAAATAGGCGGAATTTGGAGACTGTCGATTAATTAGGCAAGTGAAATTTAGCAACCCCAATTTAATGAAATTGTGACCAAATATTTGCTTTTTTAGCTACTTTTTATAGTTTTTTATATCTATTTAAGCAAAAAATAGTTGGAATCTTCGTTTTCTAAAAGGTTAAATGAGTTAATCGACAGTCTCATTTGTCCGCCTATTTATCAGCTCGGGTAATTAACCTGCCCCCCAACCGATAAGTGCAGACCCTCTGGGTTCTTGATGCGGGATCAACAGCTTTTTATCGAACAGCTTATAAGAATATGGAAATTGACCATGGAGAAAAGTAAGATTTTGCTTCAACCAAGGAGCCAGGAACCATCCTCATAATGGAAAGTTCCTGGCTTTTTTTTGGGATTATTCTAGTTTGAAAATTATTTGGTTTGTGGCTGGCACTTAGTTGCCCTTTACTAGCTCCAGTACAAGAACAATTAATCAATAATGTAGCATGCTGAATCCATACTAAGTCAAAGGTTAATTCCCAGCGCCACGGTATTTTTTTACGCCCGCATTCCAAAGAAAAATCGCAATCCCGAAGAAGAGGATTCCCATAACGGGTGTAAAAAAGGCATAGCCAATCCATTCTTCTCTATTTAAAAAGTAGGATGCAGGATAGACACCGACAAAAGCGAAAGGTAAGATCCACGTTAACACAAATTGAATAACTTTATTGTAAATATTCACAGGGTAGCGGCCGTAATTGCTGATATTGTACATCATTGGCATTATATCGGTACGGCTGTCAGACCAAAAGCCAATCGTTGCGAGAGCAATAAATATACCGGCATAAATTAAAGCCCCGCCTATCACCATGATGATAAAGAACAAAACATCATACCACGCAAATGTTAAGCCTTGATGTGCAGCTGAATACCCCATAATCACTATGCCAGTAATCACCCCGAATAATGATTCAAGCTCCATTCGTTCCATGATAATTTGGAATAGGCTGTGAACCGGGCGAGTTAGGACACGGTCCATTTCTCCTTTGACAATATAGCGTTCATTAAAGTCCCATATATTAAAAAAGGACGAAAATAAGGCATAAGGAACAAGGAAAAATCCATAAATAAAAATGATTTCATCTCGATTCCAGCCGCCTAAAGCGGCAGTATGGCGAAAAACAATTAAAATAAAAATTAAATTGACGGCTTGAGACAATAAATCAGAAAAAATTTCAACTGCCGTATCGACACGATAAGTGAGCCTAGTTTTTAAATATTGCGAGGCATATTGAAAGAACAATGATATTTGAAACATTGTCAGCCCCCTTGTACAATTAAGTGTTTTTTAGCTAGCATCCATAAAAGTCGGATCGGAATTAGTAAGATGAAAACCCAAAATGCTTGCGAGAGCAAAGCATTATAAATCTCCTGTCCAACAAAGCCTTCTGTAAAAATCATACTAGGAACATAACTGATCGCCTGAAAAGGCAAATAGGACATTACAGATTGAGCCCAGTCTGGATAAAAGGAAATAGGGAGGAGCAAACCTGAGAATAAATCAATGACAACACGTTTTGCTCGAATCAATCCTGAGTTATTAAATAAAAAAAACGTCATCATTCCCGTTAATAGGTTGATATGTGTATTGACAATAAAACTAAAAATGAGCGAGACAAAGAAAAACATCCACGTTGTTAAGCTAGCATCAAACCTGACTGGAAAAATCAAGGCAACGATGATCATACCTGGGACAGAGAAAAATAATAAACGAAAGATTCCTTCTCCCAGTGCCTGCATGGTTTTCATCCCTAAATAATTATAGGGACGAATCATTTCAATCGCGACTTTGCCATCTTTAATTTCAGCCGCTATTTCACGATCAATATTGTTATAATAAAACGCTCTTGCCATCCAGGCGACTGCCACATAGGTGGTCATTTGAATGACTGATAATCCTTGAATTTCTTCTTTCCCTCCGTAAATCGCAGACCATAAAAAATAGTAGGCTCCAATATTGATGCTGTAAATTAGGATTCCACTATAATAGTTTGTCCGATAGGCGAGCATCATTAAAAAACGAACCCGAATCATTTCCACATACATACTCATGTGAGGGCCATTCCTTCTTCATAAATCTTGCGGACAATCTCTTCAGTCGAAACCTCATTAATTCGAACATTTTTAATCGGATTTCTTTGTATGACATCACTAATTAATTGAGAGACCAGTTGTTCATCGCCATTGATAACCCCAAGCCAGGTTGTCGCGTCCTTTTGTTCCCATAGAATATTTCCGGTACCAGGCAGGCTGCTGCGAGAGATTTCTGACAAAAATTCGAATTCGATTTGTTTTCCTTCAACGGCATGTGCTTGAAGCTGATTCAGCTTACCGTCATAGATGATTTTTCCTTCATCTAATAACACCACTCGTTCACAAAGGGCTTCAATATCCGTTAAGTCATGTGTCGTTAAAAGAATGGTTGTTTTATATTCCTCGTTAATTTCCTGCAGAAACTTACGAATTTTTAATTTCACTAAAACATCTAGTCCAATCGTTGGCTCGTCTAAAAAGAGGAGCGGAGGATTGTGTACGAGAGCGGCGGCTAATTCGCAGCGCATCCGTTGTCCAAGGGACAGCTTTCGTACCGGTTTATCTAGTAATGGACCGATTTCTAACGTCTCTATCACATGTCCCATATGACGGTTATAGTCCTCATCGGAAACACGGTATACTTTTTTTAATAACCGGAAGGACTCTTGAACGGCAATATCCCACCATAGCTGTGACCGCTGACCGAACACAACGCCAATGGTTCGCACGAATTCTTCTCGCTGCTTATGGGGGTTCATCCCATTTACGATAATGGAACCTGAAGTAGGTGTCAAAATTCCGGTTAACATTTTAATCGTCGTTGATTTACCAGCTCCGTTCTCGCCAATATAGCCAACCATTTCCCCTTGTTTAACTGTTAAGGAAATAGTATCCACAGCGGCATGGACTTTATAATTTCTTGTAAATAAGTCTCGAAAAGCTCCAGCCAAACCTGGCCGGCTTGAATAGGAGTTAAATTCTTTCCGTAAATCTTGAACCTCAATGACATTCATTTCGTTTCCTCCTAGGAGTTTAAAAAGAAAAACCTGATATTGAAAACGGTCTTACCAATCTTAAATAATAACGTTCGCTGGTTGTTCATGCAAGTAAGGTGCACTTTTTGAAAACCGGAGGGACGGTTCGCCTGGCTTTTTTTGCATTGGAAAAAGCCGCAAACCGGTGGGTCTGCTGGTAAATGGAGGAAATTGCCGAGTACCATATAGAAAAAGAGCCAAGCATGATGCTTGACCCAGGTAAATTTCTAACGATTTAATTTTCCTTACCAATAGAATACTATTGTTTCTTTTTCTGCCCTGGCGGCATTTGTTTAATATGAATATAATGCTCCGCTTTCAAGTCATGGTAGCTGACCGTAATCATCGTTTTTCCCTTCTTACCTGCTTGGATGGAACCGTCGTCCTCTACCACCGCCATTGCTGAGTCTTTACTGGCATACTCAACATCGGCACTCAATGTTTTCATTGAGCCATCCGCATAAATTCCCATTACAACAAGCTCTCCAGTCTCTCCCTCTTTCAAGGAATCAGGACCTTTTACTTTAATGGACAGTGGATTTGCTTCCAGTGCGCCCACATTGCTTTGTCCTGAACCTGCCTTATTAAGGGCACTGGCAGGGGACAATCGAAGAAAATCGCCAAATTGGATGGTTCCCTTTTTAGAGCGTGTAAATGCGGCAGGGACGTCCAGGCTGACAAAATCCTCATTCATTACAGTCATTCCCTTACTGTTCACCGATTCTGATCCGTTATAGAAGAAGTTTGTTTCATCCACTACACCAGAAATAAAATCGGCTAATGCACCTGTCTTCGTCCTAAAGGAAAGGTTATTTTTGAAAATTCCCTGTTCTTCAGCCTTGAAATATGGATTGATCCGGAACACATAGTTAAAGCGCTTATTATTAAAAGAAGTATTGTTTTCAACAATCATTTTTCCCGGATTAAAATTGTCGGTAAACCCGTCCATGTTATTGTCAAAAGAAAGATTGTTGCGAACGATATGGGCGACCGGAAGACCTTCACCGCCAAGTTTAAATCCATTGCCCATATTGCCATCTTTGTTATAGCCGTTGCTCAACTTTCCGTTCGAATAGGCAATATTCCCTTCTAATGTGATCGGCATATTGGCGCCTTCATTTGTCCGGTTATATAAATCCCAGCCGTCATCAATATTGTGATGGGCGATATTCCCTTTAAACACATTGCCTTCGCCGACCCCTAATTTAGCGGCAAATCCGTCTGCATCTTCATCACGGGGGTCGCGGTTATCATGTGATTCGCAGTTAAGAATCAGATTGTACTTCGGCCATAAATCAGGGTTCGTACCGCTTCCTGTAATTTGTAGACCGGTATCGCCGTTAAAGTTAAAGAGCATTTGCTCGACCACATTGTGATCACCGCTCACCCTCATCCCATTAGCTGTGGCGCCCGTGATATGGAATCCCGCCACATGCCAGTAATCGGCATTCAGCTGAATCACATTGGCAAGCTTTCCTTGGCCATCGATGGTTACTTTTTCACCATTATAGGCAGCAATCGTTTTCACTTGATCCATTAAACCACTGTATTCCTTTTTAATGTTCAGCATGGCCGAAGGCGTATAGGTTCCTTCCCGCATAAAAATCGATTCACCAGGTAGGACGTACTTAATCGCCGTTTCTAAATCCATTGGATCCGCTATCGTACCCTTTCCAGTGCTGGTTCCCTTTGGAGAAACAAACAATCCTTCCCCACTGTTAAAAATCTTTTTCGTTACCTTAATGGTTTTCGTAATAGCTGCCGTCAAAGGCGCATCTATTGGTGTATAAACAATGGTAAACTCGGTGCTATCGGTTTCCAATTTGGTTTCGAAGGAATATACTTCATTCTTCACTACGGCTGTCTTGCCTACGACCTCTTTCCCGTCTCTCGTTACAGAAATCGAGCCATCGTAGTTCGCAAGCACTCTCAGTTTATAATCTGCAGAGCCTGATTCCGGTGCGGAAACAATGTTTATCACTGCATTTTCTTTTGCCGGCGGTGCCGGAGGTGTTGGAACGGTATGGGCATTGCTGAGCGTCAAGCTCGCATTCCTCACCGTCATTTTTGCATTTCTTGCTGCGTAAAAACCAACATACATATGGTCGGGGTCAAGGATTTGTACCAAATCGGCCCCTTTCACCCGAGTCTCAAACGTCTTTTGTTCCGAAGAATGTGTGAACGTGGTTGACATGATAAATTCAGTGTCTGTTCTTTCTAATTTGACCCTGACCGGTGTTCCGATTGGCAGAGTATAGGCTGGATCCGTTGTAAATCCGGTCGCTTTTAACTGACTGCCTAAATTGCCCCATGGATACACGACTCCCGTCCGATAGATCGGGCTGATTCCGTGGCGCATCATGCCGACACCAAAAATATTCGAAGCAGCCGGAACCTCTTCGTACCCTGTCATCATCGGGTCCTGCCTTGGTGCAGCAATGGTGTCTCTAACCATGATTCCCGCACTTTCCTGACCATTAGGTGCAGCACCAGTTTCAGGTCCAAATTGTTCAATGGTGAGATCGGCCTCGAGAACAAAGTTATCAGTTTTCGCGTCGAGCTTGGTGTAATAGAACGTTAATCCATCGTGGCCAGGTGCCAGTTTTCCGCCGCGGCTTTCCAATGTAATCGCCCCATCAATGGTCCCTGGCACCTCCGGTTTCGCGTAATTGGTGCCAATTTTATTAGGCAGGACATTTGCGGAAAAGTTTAAATCAGTAGACTGACCGAACGAGATACTTTCCCATTTTAATTGCGAGGTGTCCCGGATTTGTTTCATTTCCTCCTCAGCAAAAGACATCCCAGGAACTGCACTCAAAACCATAACCAAAGAAAGTACCATCGCCAACATCTTAGTAAGCGCTTTCAACTAATCAACTCCTATAAACTTATTTGTGTAACTCTAGAAGAGTATAGGACATCCAAGGAATTTTTTAAATTCAAAATTTTTAGATTTTTGTTTAATATTTTATCTAAATACGGAGTGCATGAAGAGATGAACTTTTTTGGATTCGCCCATTGAACAACAAAATTCGCTCATTGAAGGAGTAAGTCGGTAAATAAATCATGAAATGTAAAAAAAAGTGTAAATTTGCATCGAAAATGAAACTTTGATGAAATTGGGTAGGTAAAATTCCATTTTGAATCACATCCAACCTGAAGAAAAGAGCAGAATCCTGCTCTTTTCTTCAGGTTCTTAGTTATGTTTATGTACTTTATGGAGTTTACATTTACTTCCTAGTTTTGTGGAAATACGCAGGCTAGCTTGGAGTATTTTTTCGATTAACAACTGCTGTTTCCCATCAATTTGGTTGAAGTTTACATAACCGATGCTTAATGCTCCTACTAATTCGTTCGAGTGATTGAATATAGGTGCTGCGACCGAAGAGGTACCTTTCGTTCTTTCGCCGTGACTCTCCCCGTAGCCCTTATGATGAATGGTATCTAGCATTTCCAGGAAGGACGCTATTTCTTCTTTAGGTACTAAGACATCGATAATTTTTAAAGCTTCTTCCTTATTCATATGTGCCAGCATGACTTTATTTGCAGCGCCAATATTCATAGGAATTTTGATTCCCAACTGATCATAAATCCGAATTGGGTTATGAGGGCAATCGATTCTTTCAACAACTAAAGCTTCTAAGCCTATGGGTTTACTAAAATAAACACTCTCTTCCACCTCATGCATTAAGTTCTCCATTTCCGGGCGGATCAGCCCGACAAAATCAAAGCTATCATACATCTGTAAGCCATATTCTAGCCACGTATATCCCAGTGAATAGAGTTTTAGCTTGTGATCCTGCTGAATTAATCCGTGCTTCATCATCGATTGCAAAAGACGATGAATCGTACTAATAGGCAAATCACAATCCTTTGATAAATCTGTAATTGAGAACCATTTTTTCGTATCGCTATCAGCTAGAGCTTTCATTACTTGCATGGCCCGGTCAATGGTTTGCATTGTAGTCAACCCCTACCTCTTAAATTCATTAGTCAGTAAATTCGAAATATATTGACATGTATTTTTACTTTTTATATTATCATAGTATAGACTTCCATTAAAGGAAAAAGATTTCCACTATGCGGAAAAAAGGCGGTTGGTTTGATGTCATCTATGTATAAAAATTTAAAAAAAGTTATATTAAAACATCCAAAGGATGCCTTTATCAGTCAGGAGCATCTAAGGAATGAGTGGGAAGGATACAATTACCTCAACGAACCGGACTTCATAAAAGCACATCATGAATATGAACAGTTTTATGCGATTGTAAAAGAACATGTCGCAGAAATTGAATTTTTACCAGCTTCAGAGACCGTTGGTTTAGACTCGCTTTATGCCCATGACCCTGTGAAATTCACTAAGGCTGGGGCAATTATTTTGAAATCGGGAAAAAAGTTACGTCAGTCAGAAGCGCAAGCCTATAAACAATTTTTACAAGAAAAGAACATTCCTATTATAGGCGAACTAATAGGTGAAGCGGTATCTGATGGTGGAGACCTTGTTTGGCTCGATGATCGTACGTTATTGATTGGGCGAGGATATCGAACGAATGATGAAGCGATCCGGCAAATCAAGGAAATGACAAAGGATCTAGTAGACGAGTGTATCGTCGTTCAATTACCGCATGATCAGGGGGAAGAGGAATGTCTTCATCTTATGTCATTTATTAGTATCGTAGATGAGAATCTAGCAGTTGTTTATTCAAGACTCATGCCGGTATTTCTACGCCAGTTACTAATCCAGCGCGGATTTCATTTAATTGAGGTACCGGAAGAAGAGTACCACAAACTCGGCTGCAATGTACTCGCCTTAGCACCGAGAATCTGTGTGATGGTTTCGGGGAATCCGTCAACAAAGGAGCAGTTGCTTGAAGCAGGCGCAACTGTATACGAATATGACGGAAATGAAATTTCTTATTTAGGAACAGGAGGACCGACCTGTCTTACATGTCCAGTGGTGAGAGATTAAAAAAAGGGGATGCAATGATGTTTAAGAATACGATTGTGAAAATACCTAGTGAAAGTTATATCAGTGGATTGACTACTTCTGATTTAGGAAGCCCAATTTTTGAAAAAGCATTAGTGCAGCATCAGGCTTATATTGAGGCGTTAAAAAAATGTAGAACAGAAGTAACAATCCTTCCGAGTACTATCGAATTTCCTGATTCAACTTTTGTAGAAGATACAGCGGTCCTGACTCCAACGTTTGCTGTCATCTCTTATCCAGGAGCACTTTCCCGAAATGGGGAAATTCATGAGATGGAACCTGTCATTAAGTCTTTCTATGAAACTATTTATTACATTAAGGGTCCAGGGACACTTGACGGAGGGGATATCCTTCAGATTGAGGATCATTTTTATATCGGGATCTCTGCGCGAACGAACCTTGATGGTGCGAAGCAGTTAAAGCAGATAGTAGAATCGGAAGGTTATAAAGGCACTATTGTTCAGTTGGAAAAATTCTTTCATTTAAAAACAGGAATTACTTATTTAGGAAACCAAACAATTGTGGTCGCAGGAGAATTCATCGATCATCCAGAGTTTAATAGCTATCAAAAAATCATTGTTCCACCAGAAGAGGAGTACGCAGCTAATTGTATTCGTGTGAATGACTATGTCATCATTCCTTCAGGTTATCCATTAACGAAACAAAAAGTTAATAATGCTGGCTACAAGACAATTGAGCTCGATATGTCTGAATTCCGTAAGCAGGATGGTGGATTAAGCTGCTTGTCACTGCGTTTTTAATAAAGGCTCTTTTCTTAAACTTTGTTGCTTTTTATAACAAAAATATATGATTATGCTGTGTCTTAGCAGAAAACAGCATAATTTTTATAAGAAAAGAGCTTGCAAACTATATTCATTGGAACAAAATAACTATTGCCACGTTAAAATCGGCTTTAAGATTTTAACAACAATCGTTAAGAAAACAGCCTAAATGAGCGAAGGGGTCAATCTAATTTATGGGGTGGGTGAGGGAATGGAAACAATGAAACAAGAGGGGCAGCAAAATCAGTTAGTTCGATCAATGAAACGTCGCCATTTATTTATGCTTTCGTTAGGGGGAGTCATTGGTACGGGTTTGTTTTTAAATGCCGGCTATACCATTAATCAAGCAGGAGCGGGCGGCGCATTGATCGGGTATATATTTGGCGGAATTATTTTGTACCTTGTCATGGTCTGCCTAGGAGAGCTCGCCGTCTATATGCCTGTAACAGGATCTTTTCAGACATATGCCAGTAAATTCATTAGCCCTTCTGCCGGATTTTCTTTAGGATGGATGTATTTTATCGGATCGGCCACTACAGCAGGGGTGGAGTTTACCGCCGCCGGTATCCTGATGCAGAGGTGGTTTCCAGATGTCTCTGTCTGGATATGGTGTGCAGCCTTTATCTTGCTGTTATTCGGACTAAATGCCTTAACGACAAGAGGTTTTGCTGAAGCAGAATATTGGTTTGCTGGTATAAAGGTAGTAGCGGTAATCTTCTTTATTATCATTGGTGCAGGGGCCATTTTTGGAATAATTCCTCTCGAGAACAGACCGGCTCCATTATTAGAAAACCTGGCTCCATCTGGTCTTTTCCCGGCTGGAATTGCCATTCTTTTTGTGACGATGATGAATGTTATTTTTTCCTATCAAGGATCTGAATTAATTGGGATTGCTGCCGGGGAGAGCGAAGAGCCGCAGAAGAACATTCCTCGGGCGATTCGAAACGTGTTGTTTAGAATCATTGTCTTTTATCTTGCCTCTATTATTATCTTATCAGCGATTTTTCCAACTGAAGAGCTCGGATTACTGGAAAGCCCATTCGTTACGTTAATGGATTTGGCTGGAATTCCGTTCGCACCTGATATTATGAATTTTGTTATCCTGACAGCGATTTTATCAGTTGGCAACTCATGTATTTATGCTTCAACCCGACTTTTATGGGCTATGGCTCATGAGGGGATGGCGCCAAAACGGTTTGGTAAGCTTTCAAAACGGAAAGTTCCATTTGCAGCCCTTATGTATACAATGGTATTTTCACTTTTATCACTACTGACAAGTATTATTGCTGCAGATACAGTATTCGTTCTCTTGATGTCTGTCGCCGGAATTTCCGTGACCATCTCCTGGATTGGAATTGCGCTCTCTCAATTTATGTTCCGACGTAAATACTTGCAAGACGGTGGGAAATTAGCAGACCTGCAATACAAAGTACCATTTTATCCGTTAATTCCAATCATATGTATCGTATTCTGTGTATCCATACTAATATTCCTAGCCTTTGACCCAACCCAGTTGATTGGACTACTCATCGGAATAGGATTCCTAGCAATATGCTACCTATCCTATTACCTCAAAAGCAAACAAACAAAGGCGAATTCAGAAACAAATATAAAAGGATAAAATAACGGTGAAAAAAGAACGGTGACAGGCACCGCCCGTGGACACTTTCCACCCCAGGCGGACACTTCGAAATATAGGAAAAGTAAAGGAGTCTTGAATATGGAACAACTTAGGTGGGGGACACCGGATAGACTGCGAAGGTTATTGTGTGAGTTGGTGAGTTGGCGGAGTATGACGCTAACGGCTGGGGAGCGGGAGTTTCCTAGCAGGGTTCAGGAGAAGTTAAAGGAATTACGTTATTTTCAGGAGAACCCCAGTCATTTGGGTCTTCATGAGGCTGATTTGGGGCGGCGGTTCTTAACGGGGTTATATAAGCATTTTGAGGCAAAGGAAACGATTGTTTTATTAAGTCATTTTGATACGGTAAACACAGAAGAGTATGGGGACCTTGAGGAATATGCCTATCAGCCGGAAGAATTGACGAAATTACTTTTAAATAGAATTAATGAGTTAGATGGGGATGCCCAACGGGATCTCACATCTGGTGAATATTTATTTGGACGTGGCACCATGGACATGAAAATGGGGCTTGCGATGCATATGGGATTATTGGAAAAAGCAACGGTTGAGAAATGGCCAATTAATATCCTCCTGCTGACAGTCCCTGATGAAGAAGTGAATTCTGCTGGTATGCGGGCAGCGGTTACGAAACTGCTGGAATTAAAAGACAAGCATACTCTTAGCTATAAACTTTTTCTAAATGGGGAGCCGGTATTTACGCAGGAACCGGGTGATCGAAGTTTTTATGTATATTCCGGATCAATTGGAAAGATAATGCCATCCGCACTCTTTTATGGAAAAGAAACACATGTAGGCGAACCACTCAGTGGCATTACTGCACCATATATTGCTTCATTTTTGACTCAACGAATGGAGTGGAATTCGAGCCTACAGGAAAAAGTAAAGGGAGAAACGACACCGCTTCCTGTAACCCTGCAACAAAAAGATTTACGATTGGACTACTCGACTCAAACACCATACCGTTCATCAGCATTATATAACGTGTTTTTAATGAACCGCAATGCAGAAGAAATTATGGAGATATTTGAAAGGGTTGCCATTGAGGCAGCACAGACTTGCAATCAAGCGTATAAAGAAATTTGTTTAAAGCAATCCATAAAGCCAGTTGGCGAGGTCCGGGTATTGCGATATGAAGATTTACAAACACATGCAGTCCGCAAATTTGGATTTCAGTTCTTGGAGGATAGGAAGGCTCAAGTTCAGGCGAATACTAACTGGGATGACCGTGAAAAATCATTGCGGATTGCAGATAGTTTGATGATAGAATGTCAGGAGCTTGCACCAGCCATAGTCTTACTATTTGCCCCTCCTTATTATCCAGCGGTTAATTCCTCTGATGATAATCTAGTTAAGAACTGTGTTCAATATGTCAGGGAAAAAGGACTAGAAAAATTCAATCTGCCTGTAAAACAAGTTCATTATTTCAACGGAATCAGTGACTTAAGCTATGTTAACTACCAGGATGAAGGGGAAGGGTGGACTGCCTTTAAAGCGAACACGCCGGTATGGGGAAGCAGTTACAGTATACCATTTGATAAAATGGCCAAACTTAACGCACCTGTCTTAAATGTCGGACCACTTGGAAAAGATGCCCATAAACGAACTGAACGACTGCACATAAAAAGCGCCTTCGAAGAAGTTCCGAGCCTTGTTGAGGGTATGATAAAAATGATTTCGAAGAACACGAGCCAATGTGTTAAGTTATGAAAACAAGGGGGCACCTTCCAGACGGGAGGTGCCTTTGAATATTTTACTAGTATATTTGCTTCGGTTATGAGAGTGTCTAATAAAAGCAATAACCCATAGGGGGGGTTCCTTTTGTCGATTCAAGATCATCAACAAGCGAATGATAACCAAATATTAGAAAAAAGCAGAGGAAAAGGTCATCATGAAGTGAATGATAACCAAATATCAGAAAAAAGCCGTGAAAAAGGTCATCATCAAGCAGATGATGACCAAAACGAGTGATCCTTTTAAAACTATGTTTTTTTAAATGTGACTCTGCTCGTAGCAACGGTTTCTCAACAGATTTATAATGGAGGTAAGCGACTTTATACAGAAAAGGAGATGTCATAACCAATGAAACATATTATCATCACTGGGAGTACAAGAGGTATTGGATATGGTTTGGCTCGGGAATTCTTACAATTAGGTTGTAAGGTGACCATTAACGGAAAGTCACATGAAAGTGTCAATCGCGCCTTAGAGAATCTCCAAGAAAATTTTTCGGATACTGTTCAGGGGTTTCCTGCAGCAGTGGAGAATCGTGATGACCTGGAGACACTTTGGGAATCGGCTGAAAAAGAGTTTGGGAAAATTGATATTTGGATTAATAATGCAGGAATTGACCAGGTGAGAAAATATTTTTGGGAACTGACTGATCTAGAGTATGAAAAGGTGGTTCGTACGAATCTATTAGGTGTCCTAAATGGAAGTCATGTGGCTATCAATCATATGCTAAAACAGGGAGATGGACAAATTTTTAACATGGAGGGTTTCGGTAGTAATGGGATGATGCGGCCATGGATGACTTTGTATGGGACATCCAAAAGTGCGATTAGTTATTTTACTCGTTCTTTGGCAATTGAAGCGAAGGATACGAATGTAAAGATAGGAACACTAAGTCCCGGTATGGTTGCAACTGATTTCTTAAGTAACTCACTTAATGAACACAATCGAAAAATTTTCAACATTTTAGGCGACAAGGTCGAACCTGTAACACAGTTTCTGGCTGCGAAAATCCTTCAAAATCAAGAAAATGACGCCAATATTCAATGGCTGACCAAACCAAAAGTGATGTGGCGTTTTGCGAGCTCGATGTTTAAAAAACGGGATATTTTTAATTAATAAACAGCTTTGTTATAGTAGTTTGAGAATAAGGAGGGTTTAAGAAACAATTAAGTAAATATACCTTAAACCAAAAAGACATTCTAGCTGAATGTCTTTTATCATTTAGTTACCAAAAACAGACTAAAAGTTATTTTAATTAATTTAATGTACCCCATGTCATGTTCCAAAGATGTGTTTTAATCAAAGCGGACTTGATCTTCTCCTTCAACTATTAGCTCAAGTTCTGTTAAAAAATTGAGTTCCAGAGGTGCAGGTAAACGTTCAATGATTTCTTTAATTTCGATAAGGTTTTCTGCTTCTTCAATTGTAGATGGTGCATGTTCTAGATGTTGAAACCAAATCTTCAATTCGTCAATAAAGTCATAAAAATGCATCTCAAACCGTTCAGCGCAATCTTCGGTTTCATTCTCTGAAGCTCTTTTCATCAGTTCCCAATCTTCAAGGGCAGTTTCCAGTTTTTCTAGAACACGGTTTATCACACAATCAGTCCTTTATATGTCTTTTGGTATCGAAGTTAATTAACTCTATGATTCTATCAAAAAAACAATAAATTTCCAATTTTACAAGCCTCAAACACACTTCTCTACCTAATAAAACTTGAAACAGAAAGCTCACATCGCTTTTGCGAAAAATGGCAAGGCTCTAAGGTGATTTCATTAGCACCGGAGCAAGAAAAATGCACCAATTAGGATGCCCTTCGCTTCAAATAGATTTTCTTGTTGAATATTCGAGAAGCCAGTCGGGTATTGGACGCATCGCATTGTTACGTTCGCATTCAAATCTCTTACGCTCATTCTTCATCCATTTCTGTAACCTCTCTTGAAAATTATTTTTTTCAAGGTGAAATACCGCAATATCCGCAATTGTCGGTGGATAAGGACTTTTGCGTATGTGGTTTTTTAGCTTAGTCAAAACTTTGTCATAATCCATTTCAGAACAAAACTGGAACCATTGCTGAATGGTTTCGTTCTTGAAAATGCAATGGGGATAAACCGATTCAATGAGTACTAATAATTTCATTACCTCTTTCTTGGTCATTGCGACACCTCCTCTAAGACAATTTTCCCGGTCTGAATCAATCGTACTACTTGTTCAGCTATCGATTCCTTATATGCTTTTTTGTACTGTTTACTGTTGTCCCTTGAATCTAGTTTTGTCCTTAATAACTTTTCGTAATACAAAGGCTGCTAGTTTTTCCGTTCGGATTCTTTTGTAGATATATCTTCGCTTGAAGTATTGGTTTAGAAGGAGTAAGATTTTTAAAAATAATCCTTTAAAAATCACTTTGGGAGGAAGACAACTTGGCAGAATTTGCAAAAGAAATCGTTCCATTACCTGATGCCTTTTATCAACAGTCAACTCTCGAACTCGCTAAGGCATTACTTGGATGCCTCCTGGTAAAAGAAACGACTGATGGCATTGCGGCAGGATATATTGTTGAGTCAGAAGCTTACATCGGTCCTAGTGACAGGGCTGCACACAGCTATAATAACAAACGTACAGCAAGAACAGAGGTTATGTTTCATCGGTGCGGACTTGCCTATACTTATTTTATGCATACACATTGCCTTTTCAATGTAGTTAGCGGAGGGGAAGATAAGCCTGAAGCTGTTTTGATTCGAGCGCTGGAACCACTCTATGGAATCGAGCTTATGAAATACAGGAGAGGCATGGATGATTTGCCTAAACTTACCAACGGACCTGGCAAATTGACAAAATCACTAGGAATTACAATGGATGACTATGGACATCAACTGTCGAAGCAGCCATTATATATTGCAAAAGGCTTCAGTCCGGAAAGCATATCAGCTGGAAAAAGGATTGGAATCGATAACTCTGGCGAAGCTAGGGACTATCCATGGCGATTCTGGGTTACGAATAACAAGTATGTATCAAGGCATCAAAAATCAGAGTATGTATTTGTGACCGAAAAGTAATGACGATTGTACAATGCACTTCCATTTTTCTATCAATAGCTGGATAATTCATCCCTCTTACTCAGTGAGGTTGTTCATGTTATACTAATCAAGAGGTGTCGCAAAGATGAAAACAAATTTAATATCATGGCTTCAGGAAGGGAATATAACGGTCCCTGCTGTATTATTTACTGAGTACCGTAATATGAATCTAAATGAATATGAACTTGTTCTTTTATTAAATATTATTACTTTTATAGAAAAAGGAAATGACTTTCCAACCCCAGAAGAACTTTCATCACGAATGACGATTACAGTTTCAGAATGCAACGAGATGCTTAGAAGATTAATTCAAAAAGGGTTAATAGATATTATGGATGAAACCTCATCCGAAGGAATTATGTTTGAAAAATATTCTGTAGCTCCCTTATGGGAAAGGCTTGTGGACCAGTTTTTAATGAAAAATAAAATGACACAAGCAGTTACGAAGAAAACAGACGAAACTGACCTCTATTCGTGCTTTGAGAAGGAATTTGGTCGTCCTTTATCTCCGTTTGAATGTGAGTCATTGGCAATGTGGATGGATGATGACCACCACGATCCCATGATCATCAAGGCGGCATTGCGTGAAGCGGTTATGTCAGGAAAGTTAAATTTCCGCTATATTGACAGGATTCTTTTTGAATGGAAAAAGAATGGCATTAAGACGATTGAACAGGCAAAGAATCATGGGCGAAAGTTTCGTCAAAAGCAAACGCCTAACCGACCTGTACAAGATTCACAGCCATCAACTAGTTCTGTGCTTTATAATTGGCTCGAACAGTAAATTCAACAAAACGAGAGGAAAATTTCTCTCGTTTGTTTCCATTTATATACTAAAAAAACTGGCAGGTGAGATTTCTTTGTTAAACAATACACAAATTCGTTTTTGTTTAGATAAAATGGGGGAGATGTTTCCTGACGCCCATTGTGAACTAACCCATTCCAATCCGTTTGAGCTAGTGATTGCAGTGGCATTATCTGCACAATGTACGGATGTTCTCGTCAATAAAGTTACCAAGAATCTATATGAAAAATACAAAACACCAGAAGACTACTTACGTGTATCTTTAGATGAACTGCAAAATGATATCCGCTCCATCGGTCTTTTTAGAAATAAAGCTAAAAATATCCAAAGTCTTTGCCGATTATTATTAGAGGATTATAACGGAGAAGTCCCAATTGACCGTGATGAATTAACAAAACTTCCAGGTGTTGGCAGGAAAACAGCGAATGTTGTTGTATCAGTGGCGTTTAATATTCCTGCGATTGCCGTTGATACACATGTTGAGAGGGTAAGTAAGCGTCTTGGGATATGCCGTTGGAAAGATTCTGTACTAGAAGTTGAAAAAACATTGATGAAAAAAGTACCAATAGAAGAATGGAGTGTTACTCATCATAGATTGATTTTCTTTGGCCGATATCATTGTAAAGCTCAAAATCCACAATGCCCTAGCTGTCCTTTAGTAGAGCTATGCAGAGAAGGTAAAAAGAGAATGAAGGGGAGGGAGGAAGTAGCGAATGGATAACAACCTGATTTTCCCTTTTCTAAAAGAACTAGAATTAGTGGATTCTACTGTTGATGTTAATGAAGCTATTCCACTCCTTGCTGCAGAGTGGAATCAGCTTAAAGGGGAACTTGAAACTCTTTATCGGAATCGTGACCAGAAAACTACGCTCGATGGAATGAAAAAGGGGATTGGCTTATACATTCAGTTTTTATATTTGTCCAATGATCGACAAGGTAAAGATCTTGAGTCATTTGATTCTTTAGAAATAAAGCCTGTTAATCTCGAAGAAAGATTAGTTTTTATTCTTAGCAGACCCAACTTATTTCATTCTTACCGTCAGCTTTCAGAGTTAATGATGGAACAAGAAAAACTATATGCGAAAAAAAATATCCTAAAAAAGCGTCTAAGCCAAAAGGGCTAGACGCTTTTTTACGTTTTATTTTAACTTCATCTTCGGCCATTACCATTATTATTGCCATTTCCATTCCCATTGACTGGCTCGGTCGTTACAGGCGCTGCACCGGTTCCACCATCTTCACCACCGTTACCGCCACTGTTTCCGCTACCGTTACCATTGCCGTTACCATTGCCGTTCCCGTTGCCATTCCCATTCCCGTTACCATTTCCATTCCCGTTACCATTTCCATTACCTTCATCCTCTTTGTCTTGTTGTGGTAAAGGTATATCGACTGTGGTTGTTACAGGGTCACTTCTCTTTTCAGCAATAATAGCAACGATTGATATGCTATATTTTGCTCCAGGTGTCGGACTTTGAAGGGTAACAACTCGTTCTGAAATAGTTGATGTTTTTGGTTCTACACCATCCGTTACGGTAATTTCAAATTGAACTGGAACATTTTCTGGATTGTTGTAATCCCAAGTTAGTGTCACTACATTTTTTCCGGCATCGTAATTAGCAATCGGATTGACTGGAGCCGCAATCTTGTTATATTTCTCTGACACCGTTTTTGGGACATGGCCTTTTACTGCGTATTCTGTAATAACCTCACTATCAGGAGTGAACTCACTTGCAAGTGCTGGCGGCATAGAGCCTTTTTCAATCCTAACCTTCTGAACACTATCTGGAACAGGAAAATCAGCTGTTTTAATATCCTTTGATACATATTCCATGAGGTCTTTAAAGATTAATTGTGCAATTTTTTGATCGGCACCTGCTTGAATAGGCGTTTTAATACTGGAATAACCCGTCCATACAGCAGCAGTATAGTTGGTTGTGTAACCTGTAAACCATGCATCAGGGACAACCTTAGTGCTAGTTATGTTCCATTTTTTCATATCTTCTGTTGTGTAGTTGGTTGTACCTGATTTCCCTGCAATTGGCAGGCCAGGAACTTTTGCTGTCGTTCCGGTACCAGGAGAAACCATAACACTTTTTAACATATCTGTAATCATGAAAGCTGTAGAATCTTTCATAACAGGCTTTGTTTCTGGTGCTGTGTCAAGGACAGTACCATCTCTAAGCTCAATTTTTTTCACCGCATAGGGTTGTGTATACATTCCGTTATTTCCAAATGCACTAAAAGCGCCAGCCATTTGGAGAGGGGAAACACCTATCGTTTTTCCACCAAAGCCGCCAATCGCATAGGATTCAAAAATTTCCTTTAGTGGAATTCCTAAGTTGATGGCAAAGTTTTTTGCCTTTTCTAAACCAACCTGCTGAAGTGCTTGAACTGCGGTTGTATTTTTAGAAAGCTGCAGCGCAGTACGCAAGGAGATCGGGCCCATATACTTATCATTCCAGTTGCCAAACTCTTGACCTGTTGAATACTTTATTGGTTTATCATCAATGGTCTGATAGGTACCCCAATTGAGATATTCAATGGCTGGACCATAATCAAGAACAGGTTTGATTGTTGAACCAGGCTGCCGTTTTGTATCGATTGCATAGTTGAAGCCTCGCTTGACCTCTTGGTTTCGTCCACCGCCAATGGCACGGATTTCACCTGTTTTTGTATCAATGAGAGCGATTCCTGCTTGAAATTCAGCATCAGGGTATTTAATCACTTCATCGGTATTTAGAATCGTATTCACATGCAACTGTGCGTTTTTATCGAGGGTTGTATGAATCGTTAACCCGTCTGAAAAGATATCAAAATCACCTTGTTTCTCTACTTCATCAATGACGGCATCAACAAAGGCATCATAAGGTTTTTCGTCTCTTTCACGTTCCTCTTCTTTAACTAATGAGGCAGTAACAGGTACACTTTTTGCTGCATCCATATCTTCTTTTGAAATGTATCCATGCTTCTCCATTAAAGTTAAAACGATATTACGTCTTTTTTCTGCTAAGTCCGGATGGTCAAATGGGTTATAATTATTCGGACTTTGGGGCATTCCAGCTATCTGTGCTGCTTCTGCAAGGGTTAGTTCATTTAATGGTTTGCCATAATAAATTTTTGCGGCCGTTGCCAGTCCATGACTATTTTCGGATACAAAGACTTTATTAATATACATTTCAAGTATTTGGTGTTTCGTATATTTTTGTTCGAGTTGATAGGCCATCCATGCTTCCTGTACCTTTCGTTTCAAGGTTTTTTCAGGAGTTAAAAATGAATTTTTAATAACTTGCTGTGTAATCGTACTTGCACCTTCAGAACCAAATCCTTCACGGAAATTGGCAACCACCGCACCAGCTAAGCGGATGGGATCCAGCCCATGGTGTTTATAAAAACGGGCATCTTCCACTGCTAGTACTGCATCTTCCACTTGTTTGGGTATATCCTTATAATTTACATACTCGCGGTTTTCCGACCCCACCTCGGAAATCAACTGCCCATCTTTATCTAAAACTTTAGAAGAGATAGGGTCTTTTAATAATTTTGGGTCCAGTTTAGGGGTATCCTTTACTAAAAAAGCAAAAGTTCCAACACCAGCTAAAATACCAACAATGCCCAGTGCAACAAGGGAGAGAAAAATCTTCTTAACGATGCCACTAGGTTTTTTCTTCGCTTGTTTTTTTCCTTTGGACTGTTGGAGTTTCTTACGGCGTTCCTCTCTTGATTCTCCTGCCATAATAAAATTCCTTCCTTTCATACAACAACCATTTTCATTTTATAAATGAAAAAGAGTATCTATAATTTTAATATAATCAATTCTAGGTCGAAATCCAAGCGGTATATATACTGCATTTTGCTCAATTTCTTCTTTTGTAATTGATTTTCTCCCCCCATTTTTCATTCTTTCCCAAAAGGATAACAAGTGATTTGCTTGGAGAAAATATACTTGTTCCCGCTTTGAAAATCGGAGGATAACAAAACAAATTCCACCCTGTGAAACGACTTCCTGCATATGATCGATTTGATGCTGATGAAAGTTTTTCAAGGGAAACGAAGTAAGATTAGCCGTTTCCTTTGCCTCAAAATCGATGTATTTACCTTTATATACCCCATTATAGTCAGTTGTTGACGCTTGTTTGAAATATGCCTCTTTAATGACTGCAGCACTTCTTTTCGGATAATCAACCTTGACGATTTGAACGGGTGTTGGCTTTTTATGAATAATGGCTATATTTCTCTCTCGATAATATTCATTCGTTTCATTTAAGTCTTCTTCGAGGGTCATTCCTCGATTACTAAAGGATGGATTACTAAGTTTCTTTCCTTTAAATTCTGTTTCGCTGTCTTTTGGAATATACCTTTTTCCGTTTGGGTAATTAAAGTTCACGATAAGCACCTCTCAAGCTATTACTTATCATAACAAATCTCTGAAGAATCGGGTGTATAAATTTTTCTCGTACACACACGCTAATAAAAATAATAACCCTTGACTCTCTAAAACTTCTAATATGACGATAAGGAAGATGAATATGAATCATCTTACAATACATGAGATTGAGACAATCAGTCAAATTGAAGGTGAAACTACTAAGAAAAATCTCGATAATATTTCAAGGACAGATGCCTATTTTGCCTATTTTAAAAAGAACCCAGATATTGTTTGGTCATTCCTTGCCAGTATGGTTTCAAGGAATGGCGGATGGAATATGTGTGATCTGGAGGGAAATATTTTTCGAGAAATCTTAGAGCCGAAAACAAGGAAGGAGCTATTTCTTACTTTTGAGCGAGCCAATTGGTTAATCTTCCACGACGTATACCCGCAATTATTGCTCTATCACTATTCGACGAAAATAAACCGTCCGATGTTTCATCTCCTTCCATATTTTAAATGTTCAAAATTTATTCAAAACGAATGGGAGAGGTACTGGAGAGAAGGAAATCGTGAACGGCTGACGACGGCATTAATTATTAATGAACAAAATGTTATCCATAAACCTGTAATCCTTCAGCCAGTGTATAAAAAGCAGGTTTTTCACTCATGGATTTTTAAATTTCAGGATTGGCTTCATTTTAGTTGTGTTCTGTTTCCGACATGCGGGGGAGAATTATATGGTGCTAGTGTAAATGGCTTTAAGTCCCTTTCAAAGAGAATTAATCTTGGAAAAAGGTTAGCAAAGATATTGACCCATCCGCGTCTTTTTTCGGTTTTTTTCGAATTTGCCGATAAAACACCGCATACAGGATCTCGTAATGATTACGAACAATATTTTAAGACAAGGACAAACCGGCAAACACCGATTTTAAGAGCGACTTTTCCGATTATTGAACATAATCATTATGAATATGAGGATTGGAGCGCGAATAGATTGGTTTCTCCAGCATGGCTGCATTTTGCTGCAAGGCATCGACATACCATTCACTTAACAGATTGGTATTTTGAAAAATCAACCCAACTTGAACTAATGCTTGCCATTCAAAAAGCAGCACATATAAAGAAAATATAAAAAGCAAGGCAAATGTTGCCTTGCTTTCCCGATTATTCCGCTGGACGATTTGGTCCTTCGAGTTTTTTATCACCATAGCCAACTTTATTTCCAACTTGTGATTGGCCAGTTTTTTTGTTTTGTTTCTTTTTTGACATCATCAACACCTCCATTTTTTAGCTTGTTCGATTTTTCCATTTTTCATGCGAAAATAAGCAGTGTCGAATGGGAAGGTAATTTATGCCAGATTGGCACTTTCTTTGACGAAACACTTCTAGTTTTGTCAGAGTGGAAGGAAGTGTAAAAACGAAAGAGAATAGTACTAGTAATAAAAGCGAGGAGGTTCTAAATTTGATGAATTCGTCATTGCCAGAAAAAGTAAAGTTGCTTTCTATGCTGACAGAAATATATGATCAATTAGAAGAACTGGAAATTGTTTTAGAAGCATCTTTCACAGACCTTCGCATTCAAATGAATAATGAAGAGTTAACGAAATTAACCGCACCCGTACAAAAACTCACTACACTTGAAAAAGAGTTAGATAGGATAAATCAGCCAACAGATGATGCAGCAGAAAAAACAAGTTCGATTGCAAGATCGCTTAAACTTGAAATGGGCTTTTAATTACCGATAGAATAAGAATAGAAAACTTGGAGTAGCTTTTAAAAAAAGCTGCTTTTTATTATGTAGGCTGTGTTAAAGGATTCTGTTGATTCGATAACCTGTTGATTTGCGCGGAAGGCACGAGACTCCTGCGGGACTAGCAGGTCAGGGTGAGACCTTGCAGGCGCGTAGCGGCGAGGAGGCTCACCGACCGCCCGCGGAAAGCGAAGTGCCTCGTGACAGGCAAAGAACGCCTGTCCCTGCGGTGATTATTCAATGAAGCTTTCCTTAGTGGAGCGCAAATCAACATCCTTGTTTAACACAGCCATTATGCAAAAAAGAAGGGGAAATTTACGATGTCAGAAAAAATTCTCGAGTTAACAAAAAAACTGATTGATTTTAATCAATTATGTCTTAAATACTATGAAGAAGCCAGGGAGACAGGGATCACGCTTGATTTTAATGAAGTAATCAAGCCGTTTGCAAATGAGGTAAAGGTGGTAGGGGTTGAATGGAATGTCACAATGAAGGATTGGTTGAAAAAAAATCCCCAAAAGCATATCCATCCCAAACAAATTGATACCACTTTAGAACATATAGAACAACTATCCATCCAAGCATTTTTCCCAAAAACAAGCCGATCAAGATTTTTAAATACCAATCGGACAGTTGAATATTTTCTAGTAGAAATTGTTAAAGAACTGAAAAAATAATAAAGAGATGCAAAACTGCATCTCTTTTGGGCTTGTCTAGTTGTAATTTTCATATTTATGAATTTTCGATGAGGGAGTCTTCCTTATAATCGTCAGGAATTACGGCGCCATGAGCTTCAAGTTCACGAACTAGAAGGCGATACTCTTTAATGTCAATCTCGTTATGTATATACGCCTTCTTAGCAAAATCCAATAATGTGTTAACATCATCCGTGTTGTATTCCCGACTTTGAATAAACTTGCTTTTAAGTGAGCGTATGACCATATGTAATTCCTCCTTCATCTTTTTTTTAATAGTACCATGAAAAAAAAGGATTCCTAGTTTTTAAAATATTTAAACTTTAGACAAAATTCTCCTCATTTTGACATTGAAATCTATAAGAAAATATGCACCCATAATCTATTTCCTACATAGTGTGTAGTATTGAAAAAACGCACCAAGGAGATGTTTGCCCATGTTTGGTAAAAATAGATCAAATCCTTATTTAAATCATGGATACTCGGGGCAAATGAATTACATGAGTCCAATCTATTATCAACCAAATTATCAACCGGTTCCCCGTAATCTACCATATCAGTACCAAGCAGTACAGAACATGGAGTGGTATCCATATCAACAACCAAATCCTTATTTTCAACAGCAATATCAACAACCGTATCAACCATATGAATCAGCCTATCAGCCTGGTGGAATACCTCCGCAAATGCCCAATCCAACTGGACAGTACCCTCCAAAAGATGGGCAATTTCTATTTCAAAATCCACTCCAGCCCAAAGAGGAAATGGCCCAGAACCCGTATATGGCGCAAATGAATGGTTACCAAGGAATGAATCCATATCCAAAACCAAATGGAATGATTAAACAGCCTGGAGGAATTCAATCCCTCATGAACTCTTTTAAATCACAGGATGGTACAGTGGATGTTAACAAGATGGTGAATACCACTGGTCAGTTAGTAAATGCTGTCACGCAAGTGTCTTCTTTAGTCAAAGGGCTTGGTGGTATGTTTAAAGCATAAAAAAGAGAAAGACGGCGAATAGCCGTCTCTTTTAATGGGTTTTTGTCGAAAAGTTTTTCTAGAATCAAGACTATTAGTCTTCGATGTTTATTGTTTTTCCTTTAATAAGTGGAATGCGAATCGTTAATAGACCATCCCGATAGGATGCTTTAACCAATCTTTCATTAATGACCATAGGTAAGGAAATGGTCCGGGAAAGCCTTTGTTGCGAAACCTTTTTATGAAAAAAGTGGTTGTTAAGATCTTCTTTTGCCTCGACCTCATGATTTTCGATGGTAATCGTTAATTGATTCGGTAAGATATTTAGTCGTATTCGTTCCTTTTTAATCCCCGGCAGCTCTGCTGAAATAATGGTTTCATCCTCCAAGTCCCGGACCTGAACTGGAAATCCTCCACTAGGAAAAGGATTATTGAAAAATTCATCCATCGATTGTAGAAACCCTTTTACTGGTTTTTCATGAATTAGGTCATTCATGGACCTAAAAAAATCTTTGAAATGTTCCGGTTTCACTTTCTTATTATTATTTTCATCACTTGGAATCATGGACGACATCCTGTTTTCCCCCTCTATCCAAATTTTCTCATCCTATCATATGCTCTAAGTTTAGGTTGGTGCTTTGACAAAGATTTGAGCTAACTTTATGAACCTTTTATTACAACGTCTTTAAAAGTGACTTATGTCACATAAAAGTTTTCCGACTGTTTGTATGCTTAATAAGTAATTTAAGGAAAGCGAGGAAGATATATGTTCTGTAATCAATGTGAACAAACCCCAGCTGGCGGATGCACAGTAGTCGGTGTTTGTGGGAAAGATGAGACGATTTCAAGCCTGCAGGATACGATTATTTATGGGCTAAAAGGGATTGCAGCCTACCGGACACATGCGAATCAACTAGGATATACAGATGCTTTTGTAGATACCACTACCCAGGAAGCACTATATTTAACATTAACGAATTCTAACTTCAACGTTCAAGAACATATTGAAATGGCCATGAAGGTAGGTCAAGCTACTGTTCGTGTCATGGAAATGCTGGATGAAGCACACACAAAGCGTCTAGGTATTCCTGAACCGATCCGAGTCAGCCAGAACAAAATTGAAGGGAAATGTATTGTTGTTTCTGGTCATAACTTATTTGCCCTAGAGGAATTACTGAAGCAAACAGAAGGAAAGGGCATAAATATTTACACCCATTCTGAAATGCTGCCTGCGCATGGTTATCCGGCATTAAAGAAATATTCACACTTAAAAGGAAATATTGGAAAGGCTTGGTATGACCAACGCCGACTTTTTGAAAAATTCCCAGGTGCAATATTAGCGACAACAAACTGTGTAATGCCTATTAAAGGTACTTATGCAGATAGAATGTTCAGCTATGAAGTAGCTGGTCTTGAAAACGTACAAAAAATCACCAACGATGATTTTTCTCAATTAATAGAAAGAGCACTAGAACTTCCAGAAGCGAATATCCAGTCAGATGAAACCTTGCTTACAGGTTTCCACCACGAAACGGTTCTTGGCTTAGCTCCAGAAGTAATTGACGCTGTGAAAGCAGGGAAAATTAAACGATTTTTTGTGATTGCAGGCTGTGACGCACCTGGCCCAGGCGGAGAATATTATCGTGAATTGGCGACCTCACTTCCACCGGAAGCCGTTATTTTGACTACATCATGTGGTAAATTCCGATTTAACGATGTCGACTATGGTGTTGTTTCTGGAACCGATATCCCTCGTTATATCGACCTTGGACAATGCAATAACTCAGGCTCTACTGTCAAGATTGCCATGGCACTTGCTGACGCATTTGGCTGTGAAATCAATGAACTTCCAGTTAGTATCGTCTTATCCTGGTTTGAACAAAAAGCAGTTGCCATCCTATTAGGACTATTTAGCTTAGGCATCCAAGATATTAGGATTGGTCCTAAACCGCCTGAATTTATATCAGAAGGTGTCCTGCAGGTACTTCAAGAAACATTTAATTTAAAATTAATTGGTACTGCTCAAGAAGACATGGCAGACATGCTTGAGCTTTCAAAAGCATAGAGAATAGAAAAACCGCAGCTAAATCGGAGGCTGCGGTTTTTAGATTAAATTAATTTCTTCCATAAGAATTTCGATATCGACGATCATATCACCATGCTGATCAACTTCAATTAGTTCATCCTTTTTCATTTTAGTAAGGGTTCTACTGATTGTTTCTCTTGTGGTCCCGATCATATTCGCAAGGTCGCGATTGGTAAATTCGGATTTAAGTTGGATGGTACCATCTTCTAATTCCTTACCATGTTTTTGTGCAAGGCGTATTAATAATTTGATAATTTGTTCATATGTATTGTTTAGAATTTGTTCTTCCAATCGGTTTTGTAAATCAACAATTTTTTCACCAAGTACTTTAAAGACTTTAATACTTAGCTCAGGGTACTCGATCAGCACGCCTTCAAATTTAGAAATCGGGACAGCGATAAGGGTTGATGGTTCAAGAACTTCGGCATATGCAGGGTAATCACCTTTTCTAAAAAAACCAACGTGAGGAAACATTTCTCCCTTTTTCATTATGGCTACAATCTGTTCTTTCCCATTAATATCACTTTTGTAGATCTTGATTTTACCAGCATAAATAAAGTATACATTTTCTAATGGATCACCTTGAAGAAAAACATGACTTTGCTTTTTCCATTCTCGGGCAATAGAAATATTGGCAATCTTAGCTAGTTCATAGTCATCTAATTCCCTAAAAAGCGTGAATTCTGAAAGTACCTTCTTAATTTCTTCAATTCTCATTCTCCGGCCTCCACAGACGAAATAAAATACCTTATACTATTGTAACAGACAAACTAATAATAATTAAGGCTGTTTTCGTAACGAGAGTCGTTAAAATCTTTAGCCGATTTTAACGTAGCAAAGTTTAAGAAATGAGCCTTAATTAACTTTTTTTACGAACGTTTATTCGCTATAATAAAAGTAATGAGGTGATCGGAATGAAACTGAAAAAAAATCTCCAAGAAATTCTTGCTGATTTAAAAATAAATGACAACTTTAAAGAAAATATCGTTACCTGGAAAACGCTAGACGCGAAGACAGCCCAAACTGTTTCGCTTCCAGATAATCTGCATATAGCATTAAAAGATGCTCTGACAAATAAAGGAATTGAGAAGCTGTATACGCACCAAAAAACGGCTTATGAGAGGATTATGGCTGAAAATAGTGTTGTAGCCGTTACACCGACCGCTTCAGGTAAAACATTGTGCTATAACCTGCCAGTTTTACAAACTATTCTCTCTAACCCAAGTGCACGAGCTCTTTATATGTTTCCTACAAAAGCACTTGCACAGGATCAGAAAAGTGAAATCAATGAAATCATCCAGGCGGGTGGAATTGATATCAATAGTTATACGTATGACGGTGACACACCAGCAAATATCCGCCAAAAGGTTCGTAAGGCAGGGCATGTTGTGATAACCAATCCGGATATGCTTCATTCAGCCATTTTACCTCATCATACGAAATGGGTTTCTCTTTTTGAAAATCTCAAATTCGTTGTCATTGATGAGCTCCATACCTATCGTGGTGTCTTTGGCAGCCATGTTGCCAATGTCATTCGCAGGTTAAAACGGATCTGTCGGTACTATGGAAGCAACCCGGTTTTTATTTGTACATCGGCAACCATCGCCAATCCACTTGAGCTAGCTGAAAAACTGACAGAAGAAAAAATGGTGCTGATTGACAATAATGGAGCACCAAGTGGTACAAAACACTTTCTTTTCTATAATCCGCCCATTGTGAATAAACCCTTAAACATAAGGAGAAGTGCAACACTTGAAGTTCGAAAAATCGCGGGAGAATTGTTGAAAAATAAAATTCAAACGATTGTTTTCGCTAGAAGCAGAGTTCGAGTGGAAATTATTTTAACGTATCTTCAAGAATTGGTAAAAAATCAATTAGGGCCAAAATCAATCATGGGTTACCGAGGCGGTTATCTGCCATCAGAAAGAAGAAAAATTGAAAAAGGTCTGCGTAGTGGGGATATTTACGGAGTAGTGAGTACAAATGCATTGGAGCTGGGGGTTGATATTGGACAGCTGCAAGTATGTATTATGACAGGTTATCCTGGTACAATTTCAAGTGCCTGGCAGCAGGCAGGCAGAGCTGGCAGACGGCACGGAGAAGCTCTTGTAATAATGGTCGCGAGTTCAAGTCCACTTGATCAATATATTATCCAGAACCCAGAGTACTTTTTTAATAAGAGTCCAGAAACGGCACGCATTAATCCCGACAACTTGATTATCTTAATCGATCATATGAAATGTGCAGCTTTTGAACTTCCTTTTAAAGCGGGTGAGCAGTTTGGGGATGTGGGAACTGAGGATCTGCTTGAATATTTGACAGAGGAACGTATTCTTTATCAGAACGGTGATAAATGGTATTGGATGAACGATTCCTTTCCTGCCCATAATATCAGCTTGCGCTCTGCCTCACAGGAGAATGTAATTATTATTGATCAATCAGATGTGGCAAATGCACGCGTGATTGGGGAAATGGATCGGTTTTCAGCTATGACACTTCTTCATGATGAAGCCATTTATCTCCATCAAGGTACTCAATTTCAAGTCGAGAAACTTGATTGGGATGAAAAAAAGGCATTTGTCCGGGAAGTGGATGTAGATTATTTTACAGATGCCAATTTAGCAGTACAACTGAAGGTATTGGAAGAGGACAAGCTTAAAAAGGTCGATGACGCAGAAGTTGGCTACGGGGATGTCAGTGTTCGGGCAATGGCAACCATTTTTAAAAAAATTAAATTTGAAACACATGAAAATATTGGTTCAGGACCAATCCATCTCCCGGAGGAAGAGTTGCACACAAGTGCCGCATGGATCTCTTTAAATAAGTCGTTTTCAGAAATAGGACATGACCGCTTAGAGCAGGGACTAGTGGGAGCTGCCCATGCTTTAAATCATATTGCTCCATTATTTGTCATGTCAGATCCACAGGATATCCATGTAATTCCACAAGTGAAAGCAGATCACAATGAAAAGCCAACGATCTTCTTTTATGATCGTTATCCTGGCGGCATTGGTTTAAGTGAAAAAATTCATTCAGGAATGGCCATCGTATTCACAGAAACAAAGAAGATGATTGAGAACTGTAAATGTCAAACTGGTTGCCCTTCATGTATTGGAACTGATACTGTAAGTGAAACGGCAAAAAATGATACAGTAAAAATAATTAACGCTTTTTTAGATCCTTCCAATTAAAACGAGGTAATGCAGCAATGTCATTAAAAAACAAATTAAATCGCTTAAAACCGCATATTTCAACTGGTGGAACTTCCAATACTATCACCTCAAAATCTGAAAGAATTGAGGTTCCTTTCCTTCCGAAATGGGAAAGTGAAAATACGGCCCCATATTTTTTTGATCAGGATTACTGTCTTGTTCGTGAAGTCAAATATCCGTTGTCACAAAAGCATGGTCATTATCATTTTCATGATTTTCTTACCGCCGTCGAGATCTGGAATAAGCGGCCTGTCAGCCATCCATTATCAGCAGAAGGGCACCGTCCGGAAGAATTATTCTTCTTTGATACGGAAACGACTGGGCTGGGAGGGGGAGTAGGTAACACGATTTTTCTACTTGGATATGCGAGTGTAGTCGGTGAAAATCTTGTCTTGAGGCAGCATATTCTCCCACATCCAGGTGCAGAAGTGCCTTTATATCAAAGCTTTCTTGAACAGATAAACTATAAGACATTGGTCACCTATAATGGGAAATCCTTTGATTGGCCGCAAGTGAAAACCAGACATACACTTGTTCGGGATCATGTTCCAAAACTGCCTGCGTTTGGTCATTTTGATTTATTTCATGCTGCAAGAAGACTTTGGAAGCATAAACTGGAACGGTTAAAGTTAGCTGTGGTTGAAAAAGATGTATTGGGGATTGAACGGGAAAATGATATCCCAGGGTTTCTGGCGCCAATGATTTATTTTGATTTTATTGAAAGTAAACAGCCGGATGGAATGTTAGGTGTCATTAAACACAATGAAATCGATATTTTATCGCTTGTTACACTATATATCCATCTAACCTTTCAACTCTGTGGGATGGACAGTAAGCAAACTCGTAAGGAATCATTTGAAGTCGGACGGTGGTATGACTCACTCGGGCAAAAGGAAGAGGCTGCTAAAGTATTGATAAAGCTTGCAGAGGGTAGTGATATGACTTCCTTGCAAGCAAAGCTTGCATTAGCCTATCAGTCTAAAAAAATCCAAAACTGGGAAGGTAGCTTGCCATTATTTCTGGAAGTGGCTGATGCAGGAAGAGATCACCTGAGTCAGGAAGCATGCATAGAAGTTGCAAAAATTTATGAGCATAAATTAAAAGATTATCAGAAAGCTTTAAATTATTGCTTAAAAGCTTTGGAAATAGCAGAAAACATGAAAGTTCCAATGCAAAAAATCCAAAAGCAACTTGAAATAAGAAGAAATAGGTTGGAGCTGAAATTCGCTAAATTTCCCAGGTAACCGCATTATTCCACAATTATTTCAAATAAATCAAAAAATTCGTCAATTATCGTACTTTTGTAACAAAAATTTCATATTTCACGGAAGGATTCCTTATTGTTTCTTATAGTTGAACCATGTAAAATAGTAAACTGTGAGTAAAAATACGGACTATGAAACAATAAGGGGTAGATACTATGTATAAAGCAATCTTGTATTTATTTTTTGTTGTCGTTTGTTTGACTGCAGTACTTTTTTCAAGCTTAAAAGATAACTTATATTCGATGTTATAAAAAAGCCAAAGCGTATCCTTCATGATTTAGGCAAATATCTCTATACGCTGGAGCTGGACAGATGTCTAAGTGAAGTTAATCTTAAATAGATTATGAAAAATAGGTATTTTCATTAGTACAAGAAATTCCCTTCTATCATAGGCTGTTAATGTAAACAGAATATAAATATTGAAGGGAGAGCTTATAATGTATCTTGGAACTAATTTTGCGCCGCCAGTCATTCATCCGACTCAACAATTTGTTAACCATACTTTCTCAACAACGGTGGTACCACATATTCACCCGAAACATATTACAACGATTAATCATCATATGTTCCAGCATAAACACTATTGTCCAACTACAGCTTCTTGCTGTGAGGTGTGCTGTAATGAGCACATCGACTGTTGCTGTCCAGGTGGTCCGACACCTATGCCAGCACCTATGCCAATGGCTGTTGCCGGAGCACAGAGCAATGCATTACCAAATATGCTACCAAATATGCCACCAAACATGGGACCAGGCATGGGAATGGGACCAGGCATGGGAATGGGACCAGGCATGGGAATGGGACCAGGTATGGGACCAGGCATGGCACCAGGACAATTCCCGCGTCCTCGACGGTTCTGGGGATAATCGAACTAACAAGGGCTATTTGCCCTTGTTTTTTTACCTTTTTTTGATATGTTTATAAAAAAGGAGGGTTTTATAGGCCCATTAAGGAGAAGAGCCTTGATTAAAGTAGCAGCAATATCAGGTTACAAACCGTTTGAAATAGGGGTTTTTAAAAATGATCATCCGTCTGTTTTTTTTATTAAGGAAGCCTTTAAGAAGGCGTTAGTTCCATTACTAGAAGATGGATTAGAGTGGGTATTAATTAGTGGACAGCTTGGAGCAGAGCTTTGGGCCGCCGAAGTTGTTTTTGAGCTAAAATTAGAATTTCCTGAAATAAAACTAGCAGTTATTACGCCATTTTTAGAACAAGAGGCTACTTGGAGTGAAAATAACACTGAATGGTATAAATCGATATTGGCTCAAGCAGACTTCGTTGATTCTGTAACCAAAAAAGGGTATGAAAAGCCTTGGCAGTTCCGCTTGAAAAATCAATTTTTTATTGATAAAAGTGACGCATTAATCCTTTTTTATGATCAAGAGAAGGAAGGGAGCCCAAGATACATATACGAAATGGCTGTCCAATATCAAAATAACCATTCCTATCCGATTCAACTGATAACATTTTATGATTTACAAGTAATTGTTGAAGAGGAAGCGCTAAAACGTTCGGATTTTTAAGTTATTTTTGCTGAAAAGCAAGTATTTTTTATAGGAGTAAAAAAGAAAAATTGACAAAATCATATATATTTGAAAAAATATAAGGTAATGATTGGCGAATTATGAGGTGAAATTGAATGGTGACTGATAAAGTGAAACTAACCGCTAAGGATATATTAGAGAAAGAATTTAAAACAGGTGTTAGAGGGTACAAACAAGAAGACGTCGATAAGTATTTAGATTTGATTATCAAGGACTATGAAGCATTCCAACAGGAAATAGAAGATTTGCAGCAAGAAAATCTCCGCTTGCGTAAGCAATTAGAGGAAACATCTCGAAGACAGCCGGTAACACAGCCTGCAGGTACAACTAATTTTGATATCTTAAAGCGATTATCGAACCTTGAAAAGCATGTTTTTGGTAATAAGCTCTACGATTGACAGATAGTCCCTTGATTTCCTATTTAAAACCATTGATTAATGGGAGACAAATGCATATAATAAAAAAGTACTCATTAATTACGTTCGGGTAATCGCTGCAATGAGCGTAAGCAAATTGTAGAGGAAAGTCCATGCTCGCACGAGCTGAGATGCTCGTAGTGTTCGTGCCTAGTGAATTCATAAGCTAGGGCAGCCAGGGCCAATGTGCCTGGTTGACGGCCGGGAAAATACCTAAGTCCTTACGGATATGGTATGACTACCTATAAAAGTGCCACAGTGACGGAGCCTTTTCAGAAATGAAAAGGGTGGAACGGGTAAACCCCACGAGCGAGAAACCCAAATATTGGTAGGGGCACTTTCTCTTAGGAATTGAACGAGGAGAAGGACAGATTCATTTGCGAATCTGTAGATAGATGATTACCACCTAAGTACGAGACGTTTAACGTCGTTTGTAGTACACTGGTACAGAACATGGCTTACAGAACGTTATTAATGTAAATAAAATTAATGGTATCGACTCTCCTCGAGGAGAGTCTTTTTACTTTTAAGCAATGTTAAAGATTATTTGTGATTTTGTAACTCTGTTGATTTGTGCGGAAGGGGCGAGACTCCTGCAGGAGGACGGGACAGGGGAGACCCCGCAGGCGCTTTAGCGCCGAGGAGGCTTCCCGAACCGCCTGCGGAAAGCGAAGCGCCTGGAGCGCAAATCAACAGGCTAATTGCATGGGCTTACTGATTTTGGTCTATAATGGTATGATAGAACAGCAATATCCATACATAATAAGGTGAAAAGTTAAGGGTGGACGAAATGGAAAAATATCAATTAATCGCAACAGCCGCTATGGGCCTGGAAGCATTAGTAGCAAAAGAAGTACGAGCTCTCGGTTATGAGTGTGAAGTAGAAAACGGCAAGGTCATTTATACGGGTGATGAAAATGCGATTGCCCGCAGCAATCTGTGGCTTCGAACAGCAGACAGAGTCAAAATAAAAGTCGGTGAATTTAAAGCCTATACTTTTGATGAACTATTTGAGAAAACAAAAGCATTGCCATGGGAAAAATACCTTCCAGAAGATGCGGAATTTCCTGTTACGGGGAAGTCAGTAAAATCAAAACTTTTTAGCGTCTCAGATTGTCAAGCAATCGTGAAAAAGGCGGTTGTTGATCGAATGAAAAGCCATTATAAACGGACTTCTTGGTTTGAAGAGACTGGTGCCTATTTCCGAATTGAAGTAGCTTTGTTAAAAGACGTTGCAACGATCACGATTGATACGAGCGGTCAAGGTCTCCATAAACGTGGATACCGCCTCGACCAAGGGGAAGCACCATTAAAGGAAACCCTTGCAGCAGCATTGGTACAATTAACGAATTGGAAGCCTGATAAACCGTTTATTGACCCTTTTTGCGGCTCTGGAACCATTCCAATCGAAGCGGCCATGATTGGTCAAAATATCGCCCCAGGATTTAACCGTGAATTTGTTTCTGAAAATTGGAATTGGATTCCCGGAAAAGTGTGGGATGAGGCACGTACAGAAGCTGAGGATTTAGCAAAGTATGATACGCACCTTGATATTACTGGGACTGATATTGATCATCGAATGGTCAAGATTGCCCAAGAAAACTCCATTGAGGCAGGTTTTGGAGACCTGATTCACTATAAGCAGATGCAAGTAAGAGATATTACCACGAACAAAGAATACGGCACGATTGTTGGAAATCCCCCATATGGAGAGAGACTAGGTGACAAAAAGGCTGTCGAGCAAATGTACAAAGAAATGGGTCAAGCGTTTAGTAAACTTGATACCTGGTCTATTTATATTTTGACGTCAAATGAAGCCTTCGAGCAACTTTATGGTAAGCCTGCAACAAAAAAACGCAAGCTATTTAATGGTTTTATTCGCACCGACCTTTATCAATATTGGGGAAAAAGGCCGCCACGGACATTTGAATAAGAAAAAACACAACGATTGGAGCCTTTTAGAAAGGCTCCATTTAATTCGTTGATTGGAGGAGTTATATGCAGGACCGTATTCCGTTTGTAGTTTCGAAAACTGAATCCTTTTATGACAAGCTTAGTGAGTGGATTGGTGACTTATTTTATGATATTTTGCCCGAAGCAGGGTTTGAACTACGAGATGAACAAATCTTTATGGCTTTCCAGCTTGAAAAAGCATTTAAAGAAAAGAAAGTCATGTTTGCTGAAGCAGGAGTTGGAACAGGAAAAACCATTGTTTACTTACTTTACGCAATAATGTATGCCAGGTACACAAATAGACCAGCCATCATAGCCTGCGCTGATGAGACATTGATTGAGCAGCTTGTAAAAAAAGAAGGCGATCTTGCCAAGTTAGAAAAAGTATTGGGGCTCAATATTGATGTTCGATTAGCAAAGTCAAGGGACCAATACCTCTGTTTAAAAAAACTTGATTACGTTAGACATGAAGACTTTAACGATGATATTGCTGGAATTTACGAGGAACTACCTGATTTTGTCCATAGTGACGGTTCGATGCAAAAGTTTGAAAGATACGGTGATCGCAGAGAATACCCAACGTTATCCGATGATACATGGGGAAAAATTAATTGGGATATGGTTCAGGACTGTTTTTCTTGTGATAAGAGACACCGATGCGGGCTGACACTAAATCGTGATTTCTACCGGCACGCAAACGATTTGATAATTTGTTCTCATGACTTTTATATGGAGCATATTTGGACAAAAGAGTCACGAAAACGGGAAGGTCAGTTGCCGCTATTGCCAGAACACTCTTCCATTGTTTTTGATGAAGGACATTTACTCGAATATGCAGCACAAAAAGCATTAAGCTATCGGTTCACCGATTCTACATTAGAGTCCTTACTAACGAGGTTGATGGAAAATGAAGTACGTGAAAAAACGCTATACACCATAGAGGAAGCTCTGTTGGATAATGATAAGTTCTTTAGTGCGATTTCACAGCATGCAATCCCATCAGAAGGATCAGAAAAACAAATGATTACCATGCATCCTTCTTTACTACAATATGGAACCACGCTCCTTAATAGGCTCCAAGCAATCGAAGAAGAGCTTGTTTTTGAAAGTGAATTGTACGTAATTAATGAATACGACTTAAAAATTGTTGAGGAGTATTTAGAGCAAATCACTTATTCATTATCGCTTTTCCTTAAGGAAATGAATGGGATTACTTGGTTTGAGGAAAAGGGGTATGAACGAACACTTGTGATTATGCCGAAAATGGTTGAAGAAGTGATGAGGGATGAAGTATTCTCACAGAAAAAACCGTTTGTTTTTTCATCGGCAACATTATCAAATGATAAAAAATTCGATTACCTTGCAACTAGCTTAGGTATAAAAGAATATTTGTCCTTCTCAGTTGATTCTCCATTTGATTATCAAGAAAAAATGGAAGTATTTCTGCCAACATTCAATAAAGAGAAAAATGAAGCGAAACTTGATTATGTTCTAAGTAAGATTGTTCAATCAGAAGGTCGGGCACTCATTCTTCTAAACAATCAAAATGAGTTAAAAAGCCTTAAACAAAAGCTTTCAGGCAACGTTCCTTACCCTGTCTATTTTGAAGGTGATGAAGAAATTAGCACGCTTGTTTCCAAGTTTCAAAATGAGGAGCAGGCGATTCTTTGTACGATTCACCTTTGGGAAGGTTTAGATATTCCGGGGAGGTCGTTAGAAAATGTGTTGATTTTTTCACTGCCATTCCCGCCAAATGATCCGGTGTTTACAGCTAAGAGAAATGGTGTCCTAGACCCATTTGCAGAAGTGGATTTACCCTACATGCTGCTGCGTTTAAGACAGGGACTTGGACGATTAATTAGGAGTGAAAATGATCGAGGTACCGTTCATATTATGGTAAACGAGGATATTGAACCAGGATTATTGCAAAAAATTAAGGATGTTCTCCCAACAGAAGCAGTGGAATTATAAAAGGAAAAGGTCAGCCGTGGCGGCTGACCTTTTAACATTATCTTCCTAATGCCTTAAGACCCTCTGGAGTCATTTTGTCTGGCGACCATGCTGGCTCCCAGACAAGATTAACATCAACATTTCTTGTTTCTTCTATCCCTTGAACACTATAGCGCACACCGCTGGTAATGCTGTCATGAAGTGGACAGCCAGGTGTTGTTAACGTCATCGTAACGGCAACGTCACCCGCATCCGTCACATCAACTTCATAAATTAATCCTAAATCCACCACATTAATATTCAATTCTGGATCATATACACTTTTTAACGCTTCAACCACTTTATCTTTTAAATTCATCATAAACACCTCATTATTTTGTTAAAACCCTTAGAATACTTAAAGCAAAGACGATCATAACAATGGAAAGAACGAATTGGCTAATAGTAAAGAGCAAAGTCGCTTTAAAAATGATTGCTAGAGACACAGATAGTACGCCTATTGCAAATATGGTAAATAAGGGAGGTACTATTTTTTCGTTCATCATGTCTTTTAAAGAAGGAACCGCATGTTTTCCAATTTCCTTACTATATTTATGAGTCCACCAAAGGAAGGGGACAATTTTAAATAAATATCCCATAATACTAAGGACGATCCACAACATTAAATACAAGTAAACCAATGGACCAATTAGGGTGGAAAACTGTTCACTCCACAAAGAAAGGAAGGCTGCTAGGTGAATGATATTCCCTAATCCAATGGCAACGAGTGCAAACGTAAATGGCTTATCAAGTTTTTTCTTCAGACGCTTTTTAATAATGATTGAGATATGCCAGCTAAAAACGGAAAATCCAGCAAACAGTAAGAAAAATCCTGTTTTTACTAGAAACTGATTCCCATTAAAGAATGAAAGCAATGCAATCACAAGACCAAAAACATACAGACCATATACATAACGGGCATGGACCATGGGAAACCCATGTGATAATGAAAACATCGGTACCATTTTATAAGAAAAGCCAAAAATTAATAGTGTAAACCAGCCAGTCACGCCAAATAAAAGATGGCTCTTAAAGATAGCTTGGTAGTATTCTGCTGCAAATCCCGTTTGATGTGAATAAATTAAGGTTATTCCCAACAATATGGTTAAGAATAAACCAACAAGTGCACTTCCGACAAAGGCAGTTAAGATATTTGGTGTTGCTTGGGTTTTTAAGGTCATCAACATCTGGAATAAAAACATTAAAATTCCTAGAAGCATTAAAATTCCTGGGAAAAATGCATTCTGTGGCGAAACATATAACATCCAAGAGAACGACACAATTCCTATAGCAGTAACAAAAAACTGAATAAATCCAAATTTTTCATTCCATATTTTTGTTAAGAAGGCAACGGGAATTAACTGATACATCGCACCCATTGCCACCATAAGCGCCCATCCTAAGATCAATAAATGGGCAGCTGACCAAATTGGCGGTATCCTAAAACTTCCAGTAATAAGCATTTGTCCATTAACAAGCACCAATACTTGAGATAACACCAATGCAAGTAAACTGAAAATAATAAAGGAGAAAGGAAGCTTACTATTTGTTTCATTTCCCTTAGACTGTGGGATCATGTTTTTACACCTTCTTAGCGGAAGATTTCTATTTTAAAACTTCCGTCATTTTGTGGTTCTGTTCTTTGCTTATAGCCAAGTTCCTCAAGCTGTTCATAAAGGAACATCGGTCTTCTATCATTGATGATCGTTAAAACGTCACCATCAGCTAAATTTTCCAAAGCAGCTAACGTTCTCATCATTGGCTGCGGCGGTTCCAAACCTCGATTATCTAGTATCAAACGGATCACCTTTTTCTATGCTTTTTTAGGCATTCTTTGTAAAAGTAACTTTCCAGTGCTTAGCTTCAATTTCCTCTGCCTCATGGGTAAAGCCTTTTGCTTTTAAAACAGCATACAATGGTACAGGCTTGAAAGGTGCGTGAAGAATAAATACATCATTATCGTTTACTTCTTTTATCGCTTCCATTATTTTTTGGAAAGGCTCAATTTTATTCTTCAAATCTTCTCTAACATCTAGCTCAATAATTTTTTTTTCCATTTCAAGCAACTCCTCGGTTCATTTTTAGAATCATTCTGGATTACCTTCATTTTAGCAGTGATTGAAAATCGATAATGTGACCTCCGTCATAGTTTTGAAAATAATTCTCAATGGATTAAATGAAAAAATCCGCAAGGGCTAAGCCTGCGGATTTTCTTTATTCATAGTTTCATAGCAATCAAAGCAATAGATTCTTTTATCTTCTGACTGAACGCCGTAAAAAAACCCATCTAAGCAAAATATTTCTTTGCTGCAAGACGTGCACTGACCAACTAACTCCTTCATCATTTCCTCTCCCTTTGGAAAACTATAAGTAAAATCATCGGTATTTAAGATGGAAAGACCTGAATAATTTACCTGGGAATATGCTGAACAAGGTCCAGAAGTATAGAGGGTAACAATCGGTAAGAAGTAATCGTGTTATACTGAATCTCTCTTTTTTTCAGGCAACATCTCCTGTCTCTATAGATTATATACAACAGAATTTACTTTCTGTTGTTTTTTTATCTTTGATTTTCAGAAAAGTGTGATAAAATACAAATGATTATGAATAAGGAGGATATTACATGGGCCTTACACCAGAACAAGCTGAAAAAAAGTTTTTGGAGTATGTTAAGAAAATAAGTGCTTATAATGAAGCATTAGGATTAATTTTTTGGGACCTGAGGACAGGTGCTCCTAGAGAAGGCATGGATCAACGGTCAGAGGTAATTGGCGTCCTTTCCTCAGAGGTCTTTAAAATGTCAACTTCAGAAGAAATGGCAGCATACATAGCAACGCTATCAAAAAATGAACTTTCTGAAACCACAAGAAAAATTCTTGAGGAATGTAAAAAGGAGTACGAACGGAATAAAAAAATTCCTGCTAAAGAATACAAAGAGTATGTCATTCTTCAGTCAAAAGCAGAAACAGCTTGGGAAGAGGCAAAAGAAAAGTCAGATTTTGAAATGTTCAGACCGTACTTAGAAAAACTAGTAGAAACGACAAAACGGTTTGTCGATTACTGGGGCTATGAAGGAAATAAGTATGATGTCTTACTAGACCTATATGAACCTGGTATTACAGTAGCTGTTCTTGATCAAGTATTTGGCGATTTAAGGGACAAAATTGTCCCTTTGGTCAAACAAATCGCTGAATCCCCGAATAAACCAAGTACTGAATTTCTTTTTATAGAGTTTGAAAAAGAAAAACAGCGTACATTTAGCTTAGATATCCTCGGAAAAATTGGCTATAATTTCAATGCTGGCAGGCTCGATCAAACCGTTCATCCTTTTGCAACTGGTTTAAATCCAGGAGATGTCCGAATTACAACCAATTATGATGAACAAGATTTTCGTACAGCCGTTTTCGGTACGATTCATGAAGGCGGCCATGCCTTGTATGAACAAAATATCTCAAAAGACTTGATTGGAACTCCACTGTGTACAGGAACGTCAATGGGTATTCATGAATCACAATCATTATTTTACGAAAATATCGTGGGGCGTAGTTTTTCATTTTGGAAAAATAATTACCAGTTATTAAAAACGTATGCAAGTGGCCAATTTGACGGTGTGTCCATCGAAGATTTTTACCGAGCTATAAATGAGTCGAAACCTTCATTGATTCGAATCGAGGCAGATGAATTAACCTATCCGCTTCATATCATCATTCGCTATCAAATTGAAAAAGGTCTATTTAATGACGAGATAGAGGTAAAGGATCTGCCAAAAGTTTGGAATCAATTATATGAAGAATATTTAGGAATTACTCCAGAGAATGATTCAAAAGGCGTCCTACAGGATGTTCATTGGGCAGGTGGCAGTTTCGGATACTTTCCGTCCTATGCGCTGGGCTATATGTACGCGGCTCAGTTTAAGAAGAAGATGCTTTCCGACCTGCCAAACTTTGATCAGCTTTTAGAAGAAGGCAATTTACTGCCAATCAAAGAATGGCTGACGAAAAACATCCATCAATATGGAAAACTAAAAAAACCACTAGAGATCCTCAATGATGTAACAGGGGAAGGCTTAAATGCTCAATATTTAGTTGATTATCTGTACGAAAAATATGGAAAGATCTATAAATTGTAAAGTTTACAAGAGGAAGAGGGGATAACTTTTCCTCTTTTTTTATTAAAGGGGTGAGGGTAGTGGGGAAGATTGTTCCGATCATGTTGGTCGCAATCAGTGCGGCATTATGGGGAATCATTGCAGTATTTATTCGAAAGCTAGCAGATTTGGGTTTCACTTCAATGGAGATTGTTACAATGAGGGTAGTTTCAGCCGCCATCCTGCTATTGTTGATTGGCGTTATAAATGATAAGGAACAGATGAAAATCAGACTTTCTGATACAAAATATTTTTTTGGAACCGGGGTACTTAGTATTGTACTATTCAACTGGTGCTACTTTACTTCGATTAATCAAATGAGTTTATCGTTTGCGGTTATTCTCCTCTACACAGCTCCTGCATTCGTGGTTGTCTTATCTTTTTTATTTTTAAAAGAAAATATGGATAGGATGAAAATCTTTTCAGTACTAGGAACATTAGCTGGCTGTGTATTAATAGCTGGGGTAGGTGTATTTGACACAACATCCATCAGTCTAGTGGGGATTATAACCGGATTGGGATCAGGCTTTGGTTATGCGCTATACACTATTTTTGGTAAATTTGCCCTGAGAAAGTATTCACCCTTCACCGTTACGTTCTATACGTTCTTAGTTGCCTCGATTGCCTTGCTGCCATTTACCGACCTTTGGAAAAAAGTTAGTAGTTTGGTCAGTGGGGAAGTTCTTTTTTACGGTATCGGACTAGGGTTGTTCCCAACAGTACTAGCTTATCTTTTATATACAAAAGGACTTGAAAAAATGGAAAGCAGCAAAGCAGCAATCATTGCCACGGTCGAGCCAGTGGTGGCAACGTTACTAAGTGTTTTTCTTTACAATGAAGGTTTTGGATTACTACAAATGATCGGATCAGTATTCATCCTGTTTTCTGTCATTCTGATTAACGTTCCTACACTTTCCTTTCGAAAAAATAACACAAAAAAGGTTACAATCCAGTAGATTGTAACCTTCAAGCTGATTACCATGAACCCCAAGTTTTAAAGCCCTCAGAGCCTGGCGGTGCATTTTGAATCATGTCAATAAACGGTATCGTGTAAGCAAAAATGATTAATGCTGCAGCGATTCCAAGCCATAACTTCCAGTTTTCAAATATCATTGGAGCCTTTTCTTCCAAATTTTCTGCTTCGCCAACAGGGAACTCTTCTTCACCTTTTGGTGCAAAGAAAGCGAGATTTACAAAGATAATGATGATTAAAATGATTCCAAGGAATAGAATGGATCCGCCGACTGCTTGGGCGATTTGGTATGGAATCCATTCCATCGCTTGCGGTGAATCTCCATAAGTCGAGAATGCAGAGCGTCTAGGACCTCCAAGCAGACCCTGGAAGTGCATGGCACCTGACATAAAGACCATTCCGATAAACCAAACCCAGCCTTGGATTATGGCTAGCTTGTTCATTGCTTTTGTTAATGTACGACCAGTCAAGTGTGGAACAAGCCAATAAGAAATCCCAAAGAACGTTAAGACAACAGAGGTTGCTGCTGTTAAATGGAAGTGACCAGTTACCCAAATCGTGTTATGAACGACTTGGTTCATTTGGTTGGAAGCGTTGATGATACCACCTGCACCAGCAGGGATAAAGCTTGCCATCCCAATAAATGGAACGGTAAATCGAGCGTCCTTCCAAGGTAATACCTTGAACCAGCCAAAAAGTCCAGTTGCGCCTTTAGAGCGTCCATATCTCTCGAATGTTGCGAACAATGAAAATGCCGTCATCAACGATGGAATAATAACCAAAAACGTAAGTATTACCTGTAAAAATTTCCATGCTGGGTCAATTCCTGGCTCCGTTAACTGATGGTGGAAACCAACTGGAATAGAGAAAAGTAAAAACAGGATAAAGGATAGACGTGCTAGTGAATCAGAGAAAATTTTTCCTCCGATAATTTTTGGTATGATTGCATACCAGCACATATAAGCAGGCAATAACCAGAAATATACCATTGGATGTCCAAAATACCAGAATAAGGTACGGCTGACTAAGACATCGACAGTATCTACTAAGCCAAGTGACCAAGGAAGTAGTTGGAATAATACCGTTGCGGCTACTCCTAAAGATGCAATAATCCACATTACAGTATTAATGATTGCCATAAAGCTTAACAATGGACTTGGTTTACCAGGGTTTTCTTTACGCCATCTAGCATACGTCATAATTTGGGCAGCACCATCTAGCCAGCTTCCCACAATGACAAATGTCAAACCTAAGTAAAAGATCCAGTGCGCTTTCAGTGGTGCGTAGAATGTATAAAGAACAGATGCTTCTTTAAGTAAAACCATCGTTGCAGCCATGATGGTTCCAACCGTCATCACCCAAAAGCCAATCCAGCCAATTCTACGCGCTGTAGGAGAATGGGTGCCTGCTGTACGGCTCACTACCGCATATTGGAATCCCATAATAAAGAACGTTGTTAAAACAAGTCCCATTAAAACACCATGGACAGTTAAAATTTGATAATAATCAATACCCCATGGAAGTTCGAATTTACCCGAACGGACCAGGGTTTGCAGTAATCCCATCAGACCGCCTAAAGCTAGAGCAGTAAAGGCAACATAAAAGTGTGCCATCGCAAGCTTTCCATCACGTGGATCAACTTTTAATTTTGCTGTTGTTTGGCTAATCATTTATTTAACCACCTTTATCTTAGAACTCATTAAGTGGTGACCTGTACCACAGTACTCGTTACAAACCACGAGATATTCGCCTTCTTTATCAAACGTCGTGACAATTTCGTTTACAAAACCTGGTTCAAGCATCATATTGATATTTGTTCCTGCTACTTGGAAACCGTGAATTACGTCTTTTGTAGTGGCAATAACTTTCACTTTCGCTCCTAACGGTACTTCCACTTCACCAGGATTATAGAAGAACGCTGAGGCAACATATACTAATTCATAATCCCATTCTTTTCCTTCAACCTTGTTAAATCCAGGTTTGTTGAACGGAGCCTCTGTATCAACCTTTTTCGGGTCAATGGTGGTTAAACAGCTAGGAGGTTTGTTACCTAAGTAAAAAGCGCTTACCCCTACAACTGATAAGAAAACCACTAGTGCGCCTATACCGAATATAAGCCAAATTTTTTCAAACTTATGCATATGCATGGTTTTTTCCCCTTTCTCTCTTTAAGGCTCTTTTCTTAAAAAATGTCGCTTTTTAAGAAAACAGTCATCATTAAAAACGGTCTAAAAATAAGAAATAGACACCTACCCATGTGACAACTAAAAAGATCCCCAAAAAGAAAACGGACATTAATGTCCCTTTAAGAGAAGAGCTGTCTTCAAATGCTGTTTTTTTATTTGTTTTTAGTTCCGCTTTCGCCATCCCCCTTGCACTCCCTCCAGAAAATTTAAAATTAATAATAAGTTCACTTCCATAATACAAAACAATTGTGATGAAAAAATAACCAATTTAGTAGTTCACAAAATGTTCATTCCTTAGGTATCTACTATGTTAAAGTTATAAACTTGATATATCAGTGATTTATATCACAATAGTGCTGGAGATATTGTGAACAAAGTGTGAACTATCACTTAATACCTGTGATAAAAGTAATTGATTCTGTCTTTATTGAAGAAAAGGCTTGTTTTTACAGCAATTGTCACAGATTTTCAACTTTTTAATAGTATGGAATAGGTGTATCAGATCTTCGTGAAACGAGCGTGTTATTGATGGAAAAATATTATTGTGAACCATGCCGTCTTCTCTATGACCAAATAGCATATTGTACTATTTGTGGATCCTTGGCAGATAAAAAGATAAAGATTGAGGTCCAATCTCAATCAGAAAAACAATAAAAAGCTTGTGTTGGAGGTTATTCTGCGAAAGCTGTCGAAGAAAAATGGAAAAGTTTTCGTAATGAATAGACCCACTATCCGGGTTATAATATAAAGGCACAACAACAACAACCTTCAAAACGTTTGCTTCCCTGATGTGGGGAAGCATTTTTTATACATATATCTCCTTTTTTTGGTAAAAATACCAATACATACATCAAAGGAGAATGAACGGATGCCATCGATTCTTTCAGTTGCAGAAGCAATTCCCCCTTATAAGATAAAACAAGAGCAAGCGATGAACTTTGCCAGAGAGCTTTTTTCAGAAGGGTTTAAGGATATCGAAAGACTGCTAAAGGCGTTCCAAAATGGACAAATTGAAAAAAGACACATCGTAAAGGGTATAGATTGGTTTAAGGAAGATCGTTCTTTTGCCGAAAAAAACAATGCCTATATTGAATCTGCAGTGAGTCTTGGAAAACAAGCGATTATAAACTGCCTAACAAATAGGACCTTTTTAAACAGAGAAATAAACTGTGAAGAAATCGATGCAATATTTTATATTTCAACAACGGGTATGGCCACTCCAAGTATTGAAGCAAGGATTATGAATCAATTACCATTCCGGGAACACACAAAACGAATCCCTATTTGGGGGCTAGGATGCGCAGGCGGAGCAGCAGGATTATCGCGGGCATATGAATATTGTCAGGCGTACCCAGATGCCAAAGTTTTAGTACTTTCGGTCGAACTCTGCAGCTTAACCTTTCAAAGGAATGACTTTTCCAAGAGTAACTTGATTGGAACTTCATTATTTGCTGATGGCGTCTCTTGCGCATTGATTTGTGGTAATCATGTTAACTCTCGTTTGTTGAGTGCGAAAAGTACTTTTCCCGAAATAATAAGCACTCAATCTACGTTAATGCCTGATTCTTTAGATGTAATGGGCTGGGATGTTAGGGATCAAGGACTGTTTGTTGTTTTCTCAAGAGATATTCCACTTATTATCGAAGATTGGTTGAAACCAAATGTAAGTAAGTTTTTAACTGAAAATGAGCTGGAGTTAAATGATATTGACCATTTTATTGCCCATCCCGGCGGAAAAAAAGTCATTGATGCCTATATCAAATCTTTGAATATTCCAGCTGCTATGACTGATATTTCACTTGAAGTGTTGAAAAATTACGGAAACATGTCATCGGCAACAATTTTATATGTACTTAAGCGGTTTATGGAATTAGGTGGGGAAGCTGGTGCCTATGGACTTTGTACCGCTCTTGGACCCGGATTTAGTTCTGAATTACTTTTACTTAAATGGGGTGAGTAGATGATACCGTTTTTTTTGTTTATCTCGGTTATAATAATTCAGCGTCTGATTGAACTGATGATTGCCCGAAAAAATGAAAAGTGGATGAAAGAACAAGGGGCGCTCGAATTTGGAACGAATCATTATCCTTTTATCGTGTTGATGCATTCTTTATTCTTTCTCGTTTTAGTTTTTGAAAAAATAGCTTTTTCACGTGAATTAGCTCCCATCTGGCCGTTGTTGGCAGCTGTGTTTATTTTTGCCCAGCTGATGAGAGTTTGGGCAATTTCGTCGCTCGGGCGGTATTGGAACACGAAAATTATTGTCCTGCCCAATGTTGATGTAGTAAGAAAAGGGCCGTACCGTTTTATCAAACATCCCAACTATTTAGTCGTTTCGATTGAACTGTTGGTCGTCCCGTTGTTCTATGGCGCATTTGTAACAGCATGTTTGTTTACGCTATTAAATATATTGATGCTCTCGGTTCGGATACCTGCAGAAGAAAGGGCGTTACGAGAGCTTACAGAATATGAAGGAAGCTTTGAAAAATGTAATCGGTTTCTGCCGAAAATGTTAAATAAATATGACAATTAACGTATGTATATTGAAAATGATTATCACCTGTGATATTCTGTTTTTAAGGGAAGAATGAAAATCATTCTCATTGAAATCGAGCGGATAGGAAGGTGTACTTATGGCCATTGCATTTGTAGGTGGAACGGTAATCGTATACGCATTTGTCATGAAACACGTCTTAAAAAATGTAACACATTAAGGAAAGACCATTTAGGGCCAGGGAGAAATCCTTGGCTTTTTTGTGTTGAGTGGGGTTAAGGTGGGGCTGGAAAAGCCATTTGGGTAAATGCAGGGAGGCTGGAGTGACCGAAGTGTATTCAGAAAAGGCATTTGGGTAAATGCAGGGAGGCTGGAGTGACCGAAGAGCATTCAGAAAAGGCATTTGGGTAAATGCAGGGAGGCTGGAGTGACCGAAGAGCATTCAGAAAAGGCATTTGGGTAAATGCAGGGAGGCTGGAGTGACCGAAGAGCATTCAGAAAAGGCATTTGGGTAAATGCAGGGAGGCTGGAGTGACCGAAGAGCATTCAGAAAAGGCATTTGGGTCAAAGCAGGGGGGCTGGAGTGACCGAAGAGCATTCAGAAAAGGCATTTGGGTAAATGCAGGGAGGCTGGAGTGACCGAAGAGCATTCAGAAAAGGCATTTGGGTCAAAGCAGGGGGCCTGGAGTGACCGAAGAGCATTCAGAAAAGGCATTTGGGTCAAAGCAGAGGTGCTGGAGTGACCGAAGATAGAAATTAATTTATTTTCGGTCGCTCCACAATATTATCTATAGTAGGTAGAATGTCTCGCCCCCATTATCTGATAATGTTTCTTCAATATCCTCCTAATCTGTTTCTTAGAATCTATCACCTTACACCACTCAAATACCAAGTTTGTGGTGATTTTTATATCTGGGAAAAGGAGTTGAAGTTCTTTCACAGACCGTAATAGTGCATCCTCCACTTTCTCCACACACCCACATGAATGGCATACTGTGATAGTCCCATCTGAAGAAACCGATAATGAATGACACACCAGACAGCTAAGTCCTTTTTTCAATTGTTCATACTTATATGGGGGTAATCGCGTGTAGGGAGACTGTGTTTTATGCTCTTTCACTAAATAGTCAGCTAGTACATAGTGGTTGTCTCTTAGGATAGAAGGTTTTGCATTTAGCTCCTCAAAATAGTTTTGGAGCTGTGTGGGATAAATGATAGGCTTTTCCAATGGTGCTTGATAGAGGGTGAAAGCAGGATTAACAAAGAAAACCTTGGAATTTATCGAAAATGGGACTTTTTTCTTTTGAAAAACTTGTTGAAGTAATGTGCCGCTCCTTTTTATTTGATCAAGGGGGTTCTGAATTTCAAAATCATTCATTGCGTAAAAGTGATCAGATCTATAATAATAATCACCTTCGAAATTTTTCACTTCACATGGCAAGAAAATCTCCTGACTAATAATCGAGGCATCAATTTGAAAAGTTGTACAGTTCGTCTCTAAAAGTAAATCATTTACTATCAGAAACTTACTTTTATCAAGCCCTTCCGTAAATTGATCAAACATCAACTCACCTTTGTAGCCCTTTTCAAGGTTTAAATAGATTGTTTTTTCTTTACTGGGTAACACCGTTCGGATATCCAGATATCTAAATAGCTTAATTTCATCTGACTCGGTACGTTCTCTATAGGCCATAATCCACTTCCTTTCTTTTATACTACTATAATAACTTAGCGGAAAAATAAATGCGTGAATATTATGTTAACAATTTAAGCATTCATAATAGGAAAAGTTTGAATTATCGTATAAAATATAAAATATTACAAAATTGTGAACAAGGGGAAGAATTATGGTGCAAACGGCTAATAAAACAGAAACGATTCCATCGCTTAAAAGTAAGATCCTTTCTTTATATGAATACCTTATCAAACATAATGACACGGAAAATGCAGAGAAGACAAAGCAGTTAGCAAAGAAACTACAAAACAGGGAGTTTATGATTGCTTTTTGCGGTCACTTTTCAGCTGGAAAATCTACGATGATTAACAAAGTAGTCGGCGAGAATTTGCTGCCATCAAGCCCGATTCCCACCAGTGCGAACCTTGTGAAGGTAAAAACAGGTGAGGAATATGCCAAAGTTATTTTTAAAAATGAAAAACCACGCATGTATTTAGCACCGTATGATTATGGATTAGTAAAAAATTATTGCAAAGATGGCGACCAAATTGAAGAAATCGAGATCAGCCATGCTGACTCACAGCTTCCAGCTAATACAGTGATTATGGATACCCCTGGGATTGACTCCGCCGATGATGCCCATCGGGTAGCAACGGAATCAGCTATTCACCTTGCAGACTTAGTTTTATATGTGATGGATTATAATCACGTCCAAGCAGAGCTGAATTTTTTATTCACCAAGGAGTTAACGGAAGCCGGGAAAGACGTGTATCTTGTAATCAACCAAGTGGATAAACACAAGGAAGAAGAGCTAACTTTCGGCAATTTTAAAGATAGTGTAAAGGATTCTTTTGGGGCATGGGGAGTTAAACCAGCACGAATCTTTTATACTTCATTGAAGGTCCAAGAGCATAACCTGAATGAATTTAAAAAGCTAAAGGCATTTATCGCCGAAACATTGCAGAATAAGGATCAACTTCTTCAGCAATCCATCTATCATTCATTAAAAAAAATCGCTCAAGACCATCTCGATCACCAGCGAAAAACAAGGGAAGAAGAACTTCAGCCGATTTTTGAAGTATTAAATGAACTAACAGAGGAAGAAAAACAGCAATTAACACAGTCCTACCAATCTATTTCCACAAACCTTCAGACTCTTGAAAAAGGGGTTAAAGAAGCGGAAAAAGAAATGGACGATGAGATCGCCAAGATCATGAAAAATGCCTATTTAATGCCATTTCAAACACGGGAATTAGCAGAGGCTTTTCTTGAAGCTGCACAGCCTGAATTTAAGGTTGGGTTCCTTTTCTCGAAACAAAAAACACTTGATGAGAAGAATACGCGCCTCAATCGGTTATACCAGGACCTAGTAGATAAAACGAAATCACAGCTAGAATGGCATTTACGTGAATATTTAATTGCAGTTCTAAAGAATAATGCTCTTGATAATCCAGAGCTGCAAAGTAAAGCTCAATCGTTTTCGATTGAAGTGCCAATCGATTTGATTGTTCAAACAGTCAAGCATGGGGCCTTGGTTTCAGGTGAATATGTCCTTCATTACACAGAGGATTTGGCCAATGGGATCAAAAAAATTGCAAGAGACAGCATTTTGGATTTTAAAAATGTGCTTATTCCTGCATTAGAAGCGAAAACAACCAAATTAACAGAAATGTATCAGGAAGAGTTCAAAAATATTGAAAAATATGTAAGTGCACTGGCTGAAAGAACGAAATATGAAAATGAAACGGCAATGATAAAAGCTTCAGTAGGCAGGTTGTTCACTGAAACTATAGAAACCAAAATCGATGATCACGCACTTTTTCAACCAGAGGTAGAAGAAGTGGAAGTGATTCATGGTCAACAACATCCTAAAACGAATGAAGTGCAGAAGACTAAGCCACAACTACAAGACACTAAGACAAAAACGAATGTAACCAAGAAAAACGAAACGGAAGCAGCAAGAAGTCATTTACAAAATATGGTTTCACGGTTAAATCAATCAGCGAAGCTTATTGATAGCCTGCCGGGATTTAAAAAACTGTCTAAGGAATTGGAAGATAAAGCGGAGCGATTGGAAAACAAAGGGTTTACAGTCGCATTATTCGGTGCATTCAGTGCGGGTAAGTCTTCATTTGCCAATGCACTCATAGGGGAAAAGGTACTTCCGGTATCCCCAAATCCGACGACTGCGGCTATAAATAAAATAAAACCTGTAACAGAAAAGTATCAGCATGGCACAGTACTCGTGAAATTTAAAGAACAAAATGCAATGCTTGAGGACGTCAACCGTTCATTGAAATTATTTGATCTCCAAAGTTCCAATTTGGAAACAGCGGCAAATGAAATTGATAAAGTAATGCTTGAAAAAGGTCAAGAGGGTATATCTGAAAAGACTCACTATGCGTTTTTACAAGCATTTAAAACGGGCTTCCATCTGCATGGTAAGCAACTCGGAAGTATCCTAGAAACCGACTTAAATGAATTTGCTGACTTTGTTGCATTAGAAGAGAAGTCATGCTTTGTAGAATGGATAGAGCTTTATTATGATTGTGAATTGACTCGTAAAGGAATCACGCTGGTCGATACTCCTGGAGCTGATTCGATTAATGCCCGCCATACTGGAGTTGCATTTGATTATATTAAAAATTCTGATGCGATTTTGTTTGTTACCTATTATAATCATGCATTTTCTAAAGCGGATCGAGAGTTTTTAATTCAGCTTGGTCGGGTAAAGGAATCCTTCCAGCTCGATAAAATGTTCTTTATTATTAACGCGATTGATTTGGCAGAAAACGAGGAAGAAAAGGATACGGTTGCCGATTATGTAACAGAGCAATTGATAAAATATGGAATCCGTAATCCACATCTTTACCCGCTATCGAGTTTATTAGCCCTAAAAGAAAAGCTCGAACCGAACACAGACAAAGAATCCGGAATGGGAGATTTTGAAGGGGACTTTTACCATTTTATTTCTAATGATTTAACGGAAATGGCAATTACCTCTGCAGCGAATGAATTAAATCGAGTCCAAGAGTTGGTCGGTAAACTAATCCAAAGTTCAAAAGAGGATCAGTCTGTTAAAGACAAGAGACGTTATGAATTCGAAATACAAAAATCAAAGATGAAAGCTATATTGGAAAAACAAACACCAGCTGGTTTGCAAAAACGGATGACACAAGAAGCAGAAGAACTCCTTTACTATATTAAACAAAGAGTATTTTTCCGTTTTGGTGACTTTTTTAAGGAAGCATTTAATCCTGCAGCCTTAAGGGATGACGGAAGAAATTTAAAGAAGGCATTACAATCTGCACTGGATGAGCTGTTAGAGAGTTTAGGTTTCGACTTTGCTCAAGAGCTGCGTGCGACTACGGTCAGACTGGATGTTTTCGCTGGAAAAGTGTTAACTGACTACCATATCGCGCTAACGCGTAGCATGATGGAAATTAATAAGGACATTTCGTTTTCACCCTTTGAGTTGAAGCATAATGGAGAAATAGAATTCCCATTGGCCTTTAATAGTCTAAACAAACAGCAATTTTCGAAAGCGATGTCTTATTTCAAAAATCCAAAGTCCTTTTTTGAAAAAAATGAAAAGAAGCTAATGAGTGATGAACTATATAACGTGCTAAATGGTCCAGCCGATGACTATTTAAAGGTGGAAGGTGAAAACCTAGCTGCTTATTACTCCCAAATCTTGAGTGATCAATTGGAAAAATTAGTAACGCAAATTGAAGAACAGGCTGAAGATTTTTACGTAAGCATCCTTACTGCATTGGATGGCGGAGTGCCAATCGAACAGTTAGGAGAAGTTTATCAAAAACTTGAAGAGTCAAAGAATTAAATACTGGGGGATTCCTATGAATGTGATCATTGACAAAGAATGGCTATTGAAGAATCTACATCACGAAAATATCCGGATTGTGGATTGCTCATTTTCATTAGCAAACGCTGAAAAAGGTAGACAGGAATATGCGGAAAATCATATTACTGGAGCTATCCATTTTGATCTCAAAAAAGATCTTTCAGGTGAAGTGAGTGAACATGGCGGAAGACATCCATTGCCAAATATCGAAGAGTTTATCAATAAGATACAACAGGCTGGCATTGATGAAAACACAACTGTAATTGCTTATGATCAAGGGGAAGGTGCTTTTGCCGCAAGGTTTTGGTGGATGCTGCAATACATCGGACATGAAAAGGTGTATGTCTTGGACGGGGGCTTTAGGGGTTGGAATGAGGCGAACAATCCAATAACATCTGAAGTACCCATATTTAAGAAAACGACCTTTAATGCCAATATTAATCATGAAATTTTCGCAAGTATGGAAGATGTAAGAGCAGTGGATTCTAAAACTATTCTTATTGATTCAAGGGAAGCAAGACGCTATTTGGGATTAGAAGAACCGATTGACAAAAAAGCAGGACACATCCCAGGAGCTATTAATAAGCCTTGGTTTGAAGGGTTAAATGAAGGCTTTTACAAACCTGCAAAAGTCCAACGACAACGTTTCGAGGACCTAAATCCGGAGAAACAATTAATTGTTTATTGTGGATCGGGCGTCACAGCTGCACCAAATTTTCTTGCATTAAAAGTAGCAGGGTTTGAAAAGGTAAAACTTTACTTGGGAAGTTTTAGCGACTGGATTTCCTATCAAGAAAACAAAATACAGTAAGTTTTTATGCTATAATAGTTTTTTAATCGATATATCTAGCTCCAGCGCCTAGGGGCTCGGGGTCATAAGCCAATCCGTCAAGAAGGTTAAAGAGCAACCTTCTAGCCGGCTCGTCTTATGCCTGTCGCCCCTGTACAAGGCGCTTCCGCTTTTAATTTAGGAGGTCAATACATTGGAAAATCAAAAACCTTCACTACTGCTAGTTGATGGTATGGCGCTATTATTTCGTGCTTTTTATGCTACGGCTGTTTCAGGCCAGTTTATGATAAATTCAAAGGGAATTCCGACGAATGGAATTCACGGCTTTATTAAACATTTATTTACCGCAGTATCTTACTTTAACCCTTCTCACGTAGCTGTTTGTTGGGATATGGGCAGTAAAACATTTCGGACTGAGATTTTTGAGGCCTATAAAGGTAATCGTGGTGAAGCCCCAGTAGAATTAATTCCACAGTTTGATTTAGTAAAAGAAGTTGTTGCAGCATTTGATATCCCGAATATAGGCTTAGTTGGCTATGAGGCAGATGACTGTATCGGGACCATTGCTTATCAGGCTAGAGACCATGCAAATGTCTCGATTTTAACCGGTGACCAGGATATCCTTCAGTTGCTTGATGAAAGTATTTCAGTTATTTTATTGAAAAAGGGCTATGGGAATTATCTTGTTCATACTCCTGATACCTTCTTTGAAGAAAAGGGCATCAAACCGCGACAAATGATCGATTTAAAGGCACTAATGGGTGATCCTAGTGACAATTATCCAGGAGTCAAGGGAATAGGGGAGAAAACGGCTCTCAAGCTTTTAAAGGAATTTGAACATGTCGAGGGGATTATCTCTAATCTCGATCAGCTTTCAAAGTCTCACAAAACGAAAATTGAGCAGGATTTAGAAATGCTCCATTTATCGCGTATTCTTGCCGAAATTAAATGTGATGTACCCGTTAGCTGTGATTTACAAGAAGCTGGACTTAAGATTGAAAAGGAAAAAGCTTTAGACAAATTAAATGAATTAGAGCTTCGCGGCTTGCACCGTCTGCTGCCGCTGGAGGCTTCCTTTATTTCCTAACATCAGAGGCTGTCCCAACGGGGGGCAGCCTCTTTCCATATATTATTTTGTATTTTTCTTCTTTTGTGCATTTTCTAATTTACTTTTTGGTTCTTCAGCGAACTCGGCGTCTTGACCGTATCCTTGTGGATTGACACCTGGAGCCTTCAAACCGCGATTAGTATGACCGTTTTTGATCATCTTCTTTCACCTCCCATTTTTTTAGTATTTCCACGCGAGAATAATAAAACTCAACTTTTTAAACAATAAAGCTAAGAGGTGATAAAATGAACAAAGGTGTTTATTTGGCCCTTTTTAGTATTGGCTTAGCACAGGGCTTGAAAATCCCCATTCATTATTATAAAAAGCAAGAATGGCGCCCAGAGCTCTTTTTCCAAACAGGAGGGATGCCAAGCTCCCATTCAGCAGGAGTCTCTACGCTTACGACCTTTATTGCTTTACAACGCGGTCTGCCAACCTTTGATTTTGCCCTTTCACTTGTTTATGGGTTAATTGTTATGTATGACGCCCAAGGGATTCGGCGCCAAACGGGCGAACTAACGTTAAAAGTGAATTCTATGCACGATCTAATGGAAAAAGTAGATAGAGAAGAAAGTGTCGAGTTTGAACAAGAGGCACCAAAGAAATTAAAGGAAATGTTAGGACATCAGCCTGAAGAAGTAATTGGCGGCGCCCTTCTTGGTGCTTTAGTCGGGGGAGTAGGGCATATATGCTCAAAAAAGAGTAGAAAATTGTCGAAATCTAGGTTAAGATCTGATAGTAGTTGGTTTTAGATTGCTTGGAGAAGGATGGAGAAGCCAGTGCGGACAGTTGATGAGTATTTGCATTACTTGGAAGGGAAAGGATTTCAATTTCAAGAAGATGCAATCGGTTTTATCTATTTCGGAAAACACTATACAAATGCTTCCGATGAATTAATTAATTCCGCAATAGAGATAACATTAAAAGCCCAGAAGCGCTTTGATGGCAGTTTCTATGTGTCATTATTAGAAACCCTTGTTTCGAGCAAAATACAAACAAGAAACGCGGCCCTGAAGTTCGTAAAAGAACAAGAATTAGTGGCAATATAAGCAAGAAAATACTCCCGGACACTGGGAGTATTTTTTACTCTATTGAATTTTTTCGAATGGCTAGCCGTGCCAATTCATCGGCCACTTTGTTCTCAACGCTAGGAATCCACTTGATAAAAAATAAATCAAATTGTTTGGATAAAGCTAATGCTGTTTCTAAAAGTGGAGTATATAGTTTGTTTTTTGCAAATTCCTTTTCGACCGCTTTATTGACTAATTCTGAATCGGTTCGGAATGATACCACCGAATGGGAAAATCCCTTTTCTAAACAAATCTCTAATGCTTTAATAAAGGCATGATATTCAGCCTCATGATTAGACATTATTCCCAGTGGAATTGAATGTTTTTCAGCAGTTCCATTCCCTTTAATAAAAATTCCAGCACCGCTTGGTCCCGGATTGCCGGCACTGGCACCGTCGATATATACTTCAATCAAAACAGAACCTCCCGTTTCATTTTAATGAAAAGTTTATCATACTCTATCAAAAAAAGCAGGAAATCATATTTTCCCTATATCTACAGTAATGAAGTGGGTATGCTAAGATTAGCTGGTAAAACATATAGTAAGAAAGTGTAATTATTTTTTACACGATCGGTTTCAAGTCAGAACTTTTCGCAGGAAAGGGTGAAAATCATGAAATATAGACTTGAGTGGAATTATAAAACAGCAAGAAATGAAAAAATACTATTTACATCTGATTGGATAGCAACAGAATTGGCGATACAAGCTGGTGAAGAGCTGGAAAAGCTAGGAAAAGCCAGTGACATCTATTTTTATGATGAAGTGGGGACATCGTGGATTTTAAAAGAACTGAAAAAGCTGACAACTGAAATAGAAGATGATCCTCATGAGATTACCGTTTATTTTGATGGTGGATTTCAAAAGGAAACCAACACGGCCGGCCTTGGTGTTGTAATCTTTTTTAAACAAGGGAAAAAGAAATATCGAATTAGGGCGAACGAAAAATTTGATGAAATGGAAACAAATAATGAAGCAGAATATGCTGCCTTTTATTATGCCCTGACGATATTAGAGGACCTAGGTGTGCACCATTTGTCATGTGAATTCAAAGGTGACTCACAGGTTGTGTTGAAACAGTTGGAGGGTGAATGGCCGTGCTACGAAGATGTTCTCAATGCCTGGTTAGACAGGATTGAGGAAAAAATCAAAGCACTGTCCCTCACGCCAAAGTACACCCCTATTCCAAGAAATGATAATAAAGAAGCAGATAAACTGGCAACACAAGCGCTAGAGGGCAAGGAAATTTTTGCGAAAACGCAAATCATTTAAGAAACGGGGTGCCATAGAGTCGTGGAAAAGTCTAACAGAAAAGAACTGTTACATCATGTTGAATCCCTATTGGGTCAGTACTGTAACGGCTGTTTTGTTCATAAGCAGTTTAAACAGGATGGCGGCAGGAGATTTGCACATCGCTTTTGCATTTCCCAATGTACAGTTGGGGAAAAGCTGCAGGAATACGGCAAGAAACTAACATGAATAGCAGTTTCTAATCTGTTGGATTTTTCACAGGGGAGGATCGTTGACAGACACTCGCGTACAAAAGAAAAAAGGCCGACGGTCAATACGTCAGCCTTTGGTTAGTTGTTTTGATTATAGTTTTACTACGTTAGCTGCTTGAGGTCCACGGTTTCCTTCAACTATTTCGAAAGAAACTTCTTGGCCTTCTTCTAAAGACTTGAAGCCTTCGCCTGTAATAGCGCTGAAATGTACGAATACATCGTCTCCGCCTTCAACTTCGATAAAACCGAAACCTTTTTCATTGTTGAACCATTTTACTTTACCGTTTTGCATTTGCTATTTCCTCCTAAGCCTTTTACGAACACCTTATTAAAGTGCCAAAGATAAATACTATCATGTGAACAAATTGTAAGCTATTACATTCTTGATACATGACACTTAAAATATACATGAATATTTTTGGGCAGTCAAGGAATGTAAACGCTTTTTTCAGCCGATTATCTCATTCTCTCAAAAATAATCTACTTAGTTAAACATAAAAACTTATCAGTCTCATATTCTTATAAAAATGGTTGATAAAGGGTGAGAGTAATGTATCGATTTTCGATTGAGGGAGATGAATGGATTTTAAGATTCTCGCCGCAAGTCTTCATCGAAGCCGAAGAAAAACAAGTAGTCTTGATGTCATTGCTTCAAATCGGAAATGATTTATCCTCTTATTCACATGGTGATGCCTTTCTTGTGTTTACAAAGAAGATAGGGGCAATCGTTTTTGATGTTGAGAGAATTCCATCATTTATTTTGACTGTATCTAATATCATTCCAGAAGAAAATTGGTATATTCAAGATTCAACATTGAAGCTTATACAATAGAAAAGAATATAGTTCGGAAATTTTTAACAATTGGCATCCTTATTTTCGGGTGCCAATTTTTTAATCTTTACGAAAGGCAATGGAAGTGGGAAAATGAATGCTGGATGCTTTATCAAAAGGAGCAATCGTAATGAAATTAATTATTGCTGAAAAACCAGACCAAGGTTCAACATTGGCTTCTATTTTTAAAAATAAAAAACAAAACGGCTTTATTGAGATTTTTCCAAATGAGACTTTTCCAAATGGCGCTTATGTCACCTGGGCGATTGGCCACCTATGCCAGCTCGTGAATCCTGAACAGTATCAGCAAGGATGGAAAAAATGGTCTTTGGATAATTTGCCGATGATACCGAATCAGTTCCAATATGAAGTAACGAAGGATAAGGTAAAACAATTTTCGGTTATTCAAAAGCTGGTAAATATTCCTGCGGTAACTGAAATTATCCATGCTGGAGATGCCGGGCGTGAAGGTGAATTAATTATCCGTAATATACTTCGAATTACTGGCTGTAAAAAGCCAATGAAACGACTTTGGATATCCTCTTTAACAGCTAACTCCATTCGCGAAGGATTTAATAAATTATTAGACGAAGACCATACAAGGAATTTATATTATGAAGCGTACACCCGGGCATGTGCTGACTGGGTTGTCGGAATGAATGCCTCTCGGCTCTATAGCTTACTCTTACAAAAACAAGGGTTTTCTGATGTGTTTTCAGTAGGTAGGGTGCAGACTCCAACATTAGCCCTAATAGTAAAAAGAGAAATAGAAATTGAAAATTTCAAGTCTGAGCCATTTTGGGAAGTAATCGCCCATTTTAATATTGATGGCAAGAAATACAGTGGTAAATGGCAGAATGATGGGGAAACGCGGGTAAAAACAAAAGAAATGGCAGAGAAGGTTGCGGCGTTTTGTCGAGAAAAGCCTGCAGAGGTTTCAGATGTTCAATCCGAAAGAAAAGAGTTTTTACCACCACTACTCTATAATCTATCAACTCTCCAAGCGGAAGCAAATAAACGATATAAATTTCCACCGAAGAAGACCTTGGATGTACTGCAAAAACTTTATCAAAAAGGTAATGTATCCTATCCACGGTCGGATTCACGGCATGTAACGAAAGAAGAAGCGAATACATTTCCTGAAATACTTACTAAGTTAAGTCATATTAATGGCTATGAAAAATTTTTCCCGCTGCCTGTTGAATCAATTGTTGATAACAAGCGGTATGTGAACGAAAAAAAGGTGACGGATCACTATGCCATTATTCCTACTGAACAAATTCCAAATGTTGAAAGATTGGACCCAGATGAAAAGAAACTTTATGACCTCATCGTCACTAGTTTAATTGCGGCGCATTACACAAAAGCCATTGCTGAATATACGACGGTGACAACTTTAGTAGATGGACGAGCGGTATTTCAATCTAAGGGAAAGGTCCAAATTGAAGAAGGTTGGCGGAAAGTAATTATCCAAAAGGAAAAAGAAGATGAACCTGCACTTCCTCAATTGACTAAGGGTGAACAGGGACGTACAACGAAGGTAGATGTGAAGGAAAGTCAGACACAGCCACCTAAACGCTATACCGAAGGTCAGTTAATCACGTTAATGAAGACAGCCGGTAAGCATATCGAAGATAAGGAAATGGAGAGAATTCTATCTAAGACTGAAGGTCTTGGTACTGAGGCGACAAGAGCTGGGATTATTACCATGCTGAAGGATAGAAAATATATAGATGTTACCAAGAACCTAGTTTATGCAACTTCTAAAGCAAGGATATTGATAGAAGCGATTGGACAGGAAATACTTGCTTCCCCTGAAATGACAGCGAAATGGGAGCAGAAATTAAAAGAAATTTCAGAGGGAGCTGCTTCACCTAAAAACTTTATGGATCAAACCAATAAAATGGTTAACCATTTAATTTCTTCAGGAGTAGGGAACTCTGCCAATTGGACATTTTCGGAGGATGTCCGTGATAACTTTACCCCTAGTAAGAAGCTGACGAAGGGTAAAGGCAGTACTAAGCTTGGTAAATGTAAAAAGTGTGATGGCTCAATCGTTGATAAGGGCAGCTTTTACGGCTGTACGAATTATCAAAAAAACCAGTGCAATTTCACGATATCAAAAAAGATTCTCGGGAAAAACATCACCCAAAAGAATCTTAAACTTCTTTTAACGGATGGGAAAACAGAGTTGATAGAAGGTTTTACGAATAAGGATAAAACGTTCAACGCTAGACTTTTCCTAGATGGTCAGGAGAAAAGGGTCAAGTTTTTATTTGAAGAACAAAGTTCCAAAAGTGTAACAAAGTGATAATTCAACTTGTCACTATTTTTTTTCTATAGTAAACTTTTAAGAGAGTAATTTTTTGGAGGTACGGGATGCCAACACCTAGTATGGAAGATTATATTGAACAAATTTATATGTTAATTGAAGAAAAAGGGTATGCCCGAGTTTCAGATATTGCGGAGGCATTATCTGTCCATCCCTCCTCAGTAACAAAAATGGTTCAAAAGCTAGACAAAGATGAATATTTGGTTTATGAAAAATATAGAGGATTTAGCTTAACCACAAAAGGGAATAAAATTGGTAAACGTCTTGTGTTTAGACATGATTTACTTGAACAGTTCCTAAAAATCATTGGGGTTAAAGATGAAAATATATATAATGACGTCGAAGGGATCGAGCACCACTTAAGCTGGGATTCCATCGAACGCATTGTCGACCTCGTTCAATTTTTTCAAGAAGATGAATCGAGAATTGATGCCTTAAAAGAAATTCAAAAACAGAATGAAGCTGACTAATGAAAAGCACCTGGCCAACCACCAGGTGCTTTACTAGTATCAGTATAATTAAAGGGATTTTAAAAGGAACAGCGAATAATAGATGAAAATGGATGGGAGACATAAAATGACCAATTTCAAATGGGTAGATGAATCGGAAAAACAATGGGACGAAAGAGCAGAAACTTGGCACTCTAACAGCAAAGAAATGTGGGATAAGGGCAGTCGAAAAGACATCCTTCCATTTCTGACAAAGCATGTGAAAGGAGAGGCGTCCATCTGTGATCTTGGCTGTGGTGACGGGTATGCTTCTTACAAGTTGGCACGGAAAGGTTTTCAGGTTACCGGGGTCGACCTCTCTGACCAAATGCTTGAAAAGGCAAGGGAAAGAGCGAAGGATACTACTGCACAATTCATAAAAGCAGATATTTCAAATGTACCAGTACAATCAGCTTCTTTCGATGCCATCATGGCGATAAATTCCCTGGAGTGGACTGAGAGTCCACTGAAGGTTTTGACTGAAATGAAACGAGTGGTTAAAAAAGATGGCTTCATTTGTATTGCGATTTTAGGACCAACAGCCATGCCGCGGATCAACAGCTATCGACGATTGTATGGAGAAAAGGTAATTTGTAATACGATGATGCCATGGGAGCTAGGGAAGCTGGCCGAAGAAAATGGATTAGTCAAAGTGGATGAAATCGGCGTTTACAAACGGGGAGCAGACACGCTGCCTTTAGAAAAACTATCACTCGATTTGAAACAAGCATTGACCTTTATGTGGGTGTTCATGTTTCAAAACAAATAAGCGGAAAGTGCCATAGGGCGCTTTCCACTTTTGTTAAATTTCTACTTTAACGCGTTGATAGTGGCACTTTCGGTTCTTTCAATCCCAATGAAAAGGTGTTTCTTGGTAGACATAATAGTTTAGCCAGTTTGAAAAGAACAAGTGGCCATGGGAACGCCAGCGATTAATTGGTGGTTTGGTTGGATCATTGTTTGGAAAGTAATTTTCCGGAATATGAATTTGCTGCCCTCTGGTAATGTCCCGGTTGTATTCCTGGGCTAAGGAATCGGATTCGTATTCCAAATGTCCAGTGATCATCACGTGTTTTCGGTCCCGGGAAGCTACGAGCAGTGCTCCGGCATCCTCCGATGCGGCTAACAGCGTAAGCTCCGGATTCTCATGAATTTCAGCAATCGATACATCTGTATATCGAGAATGGGGAGCATAAAAATGATCATCGAACCCACGTAGTAATAAATTATTTTGCTCAAAGATCTGGTGTTCATAGACCCCTGAACATTTACGCGTCAATTCAAATTTATCGATCCCATAATGATAAAATAGTGCTGCCTGGGCTCCCCAGCAAATATGCAGAGTGGAAGTAACATTTGTTTTACTCCAGTCCATTATTTCGGTGAGTTCTTGCCAGTATTTTACCTGTTCAAACTCCATTAGTTCCACAGGGGCACCGGTAATAATCATCCCATCATATCTTTGATTTTTGACCTCTGGAAAGGTGATATAGAATTGTTCTAGATGCTGTTTGCTGGTGTTCGTGGATTCATAGGAATCCGTTTTTAAAAATTTTACATTTACTTGCAGCGGGCTGTTTCCCAAAAGCCTCAAGAGCTGCGTTTCAGCCTTTTCTTTTTCGGGCATTAAATTAAGGATAAGAATATTTAATGGCCGGATATCCTGTTGGATGGCCCGTTCGTCGTCCATGACAAAAATATTCTCATGTTCAAGGATTTCTCTTGCAGGCAGCAGCTTCGGAATGTTAATAGGCAAGGTGCACTCCCCCTTAATTTCTAATCTTGTTAAGTATATTTAAAAAATTCGCTCATTAACATTATAAACATTATATTTATTTCAGAAAAGGATAATGTTTCTAAAAAATAGTTCACGAAACAAATCAGTGATTTGATACAATAGAAGTGGTTTTTAATTCTATGTGAATGCGGGGGATCATTTTGCAAATGAAAACATCATATAAGTCCGACATTGAAATTGCACAAGAATCAACCATGAAGCCAATTGTCGAAATTGCCGAAACAATTGGATTATCAGAGGATGACCTCGAACTTTTTGGGAAATACAAAGCGAAAATTTCCTATGAGGCACTTGCTAATCTGGAAACAAAAGAAAATGGAAAAATCATACTCGTAACATCTATCAACCCGACGCCCGCTGGTGAAGGAAAATCAACGGTAACCGTTGGCCTTGGTGATGCTTTTAGAAGGATTGGAAAAAAAGCGATCATTGCGATGCGCGAACCTTCATTAGGCCCGACAATGGGAATAAAAGGCGGGGCAACCGGTGGCGGTTATTCACAGGTACTGCCGATGGAAGACATCAATTTGCATTTTACAGGGGACTTGCATGCGATTACGACAGCGAATAATGCCCTTGCAGCCCTGCTAGATAATCATCTACAACAAGGAAATGAGCTAAGAATCGACCAGCGCCGTATTGTATGGAAACGGGCACTTGATTTAAATGACCGTGCATTAAGAAAAGTCATTATTGGCCTCGGTGGACCTCTACAAGGCGTTCCGCGCGAGGATGGATTTGATATTACTGTTGCTTCCGAGATTATGGCAGTTCTCTGTTTGGCTTCAGATTTGCAGGATTTAAGGTTACGGTTAGCACGTATGGTTGTTGCCTATAATGACAAAAAAGAACCTATCACCGTTGGGGACCTTGGCGTTGAGGGGGCACTGACACTCTTGCTCAAAGATGCGATAAAACCAAATCTTGTGCAAACCATTGAACACACTCCTGCACTTGTGCATGGCGGGCCATTCGCAAATATCGCTCATGGCTGCAACAGCGTCATTGCCACTCGTGCTGCAGCAAAGCTAGCGGATTATGTTTTAACCGAAGGCGGCTTTGGTGCCGATTTAGGAGCAGAAAAGTTTTTACATATAAAAGCAAGAAGTGCTGGTATTAAACCAGAAGCAGTGGTAATTGTTGCCACCATCCGAGCATTAAAAATGCATGGTGGGGTAGAAAAATCCGATCTAGCAAAGGAAAATATTGCTTCATTAACATCGGGCTTTGCGAACCTCCAAAAACATATCGAGACGATCAAAAGCTTTGGATTACCAGTGGTTGTCGCGATAAACAAATTTATTAGCGATACGGAATTAGAGGTAAAAACCTTACTCGAGTGGTGTAACCGTAGGGGTGTAGCTGTTGCCTTAACAGAAGTCTGGGAAAAAGGCGGAGCAGGTGGAGTAGAGCTCGCGAAAACACTGCTATCTGTAATCGAAAAAGAAGAGAATAAGTTTCAGCCGTTATACGATTTATCTGATTCCATTGAAAAAAAGGTTCAGACGATTGTCCAAAAGGTCTATGGAGGAAAAGACGTAGAGTTTTCTCCAAAAGCGAAAAAGCAACTGATTGATTTTGAAAAATTTGGCTGGTCTAATTTGGCGGTTTGTATGGCAAAATCCCAGTATTCCTTGTCCGATGATCCAACGAAACTAGGGAGACCAACTGACTTTACTGTTACAGTCAGAGAGTTTAAACCATCAATTGGCGCAGGCTTTATCGTTGCATTAACCGGCGAGGTCATGACAATGCCAGGCTTACCGAAAAAGCCAGCAGCATTAAACATGGACGTAGACGAAAATGGTAAAGCAGTGGGACTGTTTTAAGGGATGAGGTGAGGATTTGTTTGATCCGACGGCGTTTGATAATATGAAAGTAGTTGTTGAAGGTGCGATTTATGATATAGATTTAGCAGGAAAAATCGTTATCATTGATCGAAATGACATTGTGAATTTGGCGAAAATGTCGCGAAGTTTTGATGTTTCCTTTACATTACCAGATGCACAAGTAACGGCTGTGATTGAAATCAGCTCAAATATCATCAATCTAGCAGCTGAGCTGTTACCGAATTCGCTGGCAGAAAATCAGTCTGGCTGCTATATCCAACTAAAATTTAATCATAATGGGATTACCGATGCTACCCACTTGAATAAAGTTGAACGAATTCTTTTAGAAATTTGGGGAGGGACGAGGAAAATTAGTCAGTCCGTCACCATTAATCACACTGAATCAGAGGTTTATAATGTTCATCTTATTGAATTAGATAGGCTTGTCCGTGAAGATCAAATTCTCGATCTCGTTGAATTAATTGATTCTATGGTTTTAACGCTTGAAAACATAGAAGACTACCTTAGTAAAATCAACCTCAACTAATAGAGAAAACCAGCTTTTATTGAGCTGGTTTTTTGTTATTTACAAGTAATCAATTTAAAGGTACGATTATTCTAACTAGATATTAGGACCTCATACCAATTTAAAGGGGAGATTACATTGGTTAAAACGGCATGGGTAACGGATAGTACCGCTTTTTTAGATGACGAATTAAAAAATCATCCTGATTTGTATACCATACCATTAACTATTTTATTAGATGGTGAGGAATTTGCTGACGGTATTGATTTAACTGCGGCACAGTTATTTGCCAAATTAAAGGAGCTTAAGTCACCACCTAAAACATCACAGCCTGCTGTTGGAGTTTTTCAAGAGTTATATGAAAAATTAGCACAGGATTATGACCAAGTGGTAGCAGTACTTTTATCAGGAAAACTTAGTGGCACCGTTTCCTCGAGCGAACAAGCTGCTAAACTTGTAGATATTCCAGTTATTACCTTTGATTCTCATATCCTGACTGCGCCAATGACAGCTTTATTAAAAAAGGGAATGGAACTTGTAGAAGCAGGAAATAGTCCAGAATCGGTAATCGACCAATTAGAATCACTAAAAACAACAAATGAGACGTATGTGCTAATTGGAAGCTTAGAGCAGCTTCATCGCAGTGGCAGAATGTCCGGTCTGCAGTTTTTTTTAGGCAGTATGCTAAACGTAAAGCCGATTATTTCGATAGAAGCAGGAGCCCTTAACACAAAGGAAAAGGTTAGAAGTGATAAAAAAGCGAAGGAAAAAATTCTAGAGTACTTTAAATCCTCCTACGAGGAGCATAAATTTAAAGAAGTCTATATTTTATATGGACTACACCTGGAGCATGCAAATGAGTGGAAAATGGAATTAGAACGCCAATATCCTGAGTTAAAAGTGATTTGCTGTCCATTGGGTGCTGTCATTGGTGTCCATGCTGGTGAAAACACACTTGGAATTAGCTGGCATAACGGATTGAAATAACTACCTGAAAGAGTTGATAACTCCGAATTTATTTCGGGGTTATTTTTTAATTCGTTTTTCATGATAAAATAGAACGGTGAAGGAAGGTGTTTCTAAATGAACAAACAAATTATCGAACAAACAGCGGAGTATGTCCGCAATGAATTAGGGGAAGACGCAACAGGGCATGATTGGTATCATGTTGATCGTGTCAGACGGACTGCCCTACATATTAATAATAAAGAACAAGCAGGTGACCCTTTTATCATAGAAATGGCAGCACTCCTGCATGATATTCCTGATGAAAAGTTAAATGAAAGTGCAGTAGCAGGGATGAAAAAGCTTTATTTATTTTTTCAAACTATCGATTTGCCTGCAGCGTCACAAAACGCGATTATTAAAATTATCGAAACAATTTCATATAAAGGTGGACGTAAAACGGAGCTAGATAGTATCGAGGCGAAGATTGTACAGGACGCTGATCGCTTAGATGCGATAGGAGCAATTGGGATTGCCAGGGCATTTGCCTATGGGGGTAAAAAAGGACAACCTATCTATGACCCCACTGTAAATGTACGAGAAGAAATGAGTTTAGAAGAATACAGAAAAGGTAAATCGACTAGCATTCATCATTTTTATGAAAAATTATTAAAGTTGAAAGACTTATTAAATACAGATACCGCAAAGGAAATGGCAGAGCGCCGTCAAGAAATGATGGAAGTATTTTTAGCACAATTTTATCTAGAATGGGATGGTCAAGAGGAATGAAAATGCTCACAATAGAAAATATTTCAAAAACATATGGAGAGAAACAGCTTTTTAACCATATATCGATTACCATCGGTGAAAAAGAGCGCGTTGGTTTAATTGGAATCAATGGAACGGGCAAATCCTCGTTATTAAAAATTATCGCTGGTTTGGACCAGCCCGATGATGGAAAAATAATCACAGGTAAAGATTACAGTATTGCGTTTCTTGATCAGCAACCAGAAATGGACCCTGCTAAAACCGTTCTCGAACAGGTTTATCATGGTGACGCACCGATTTTAAGACTAATGCGTGAATATGAAAAAACACTACTGTTGTTGAATTCAACTCCAAATGACACAAAGGTGCAAGAGGATTTATTTCAATTACAAAAGCAAATGGACGCTCTAAATGCTTGGGATGCAAGCACTAATGCAAAGTCGATTTTAATGAAATTAGGAATTGAAGATTTTACAAAGAGAATGGGTGAGCTTTCGGGCGGGCAAAAAAAGCGTGTAGCTTTAGCACAAGTTTTAATTGCAGAACCTGATTTACTCATTTTGGACGAACCAACGAACCATCTCGACTTTGACTCTGTTAAATGGCTCGAGGATTACTTAAGTAGGTACAGTGGCTCGATCCTGCTCGTAACCCATGATCGTTACTTTCTAGATCGGGTGGCAAACAGAATGTTCGAACTCGATGGCGGTAATCTCTACAGTTATAAAGGAAATTACGCAGCATTTTTAGAAGCAAAAGCCATTCGTGAGGAAAACGAGGCAGCCACCTTTGAAAAAAGACAGAATCTTTTTAGACGAGAGCTTGAGTGGATAAGACGCGGCGCCAAAGCACGGACAACAAAGCAAAAAGCACGGATCCAACGTTTCGATGAACTAGAAGATAAGCTTTCAGGCGGAAAGCCAACAGGTGAGAAGGTAGATATTTCGCTGAATGGCAGCCGACTCGGTAAACAGGTTTTTGAACTCAAGGATGCCTCAAAGCGATATGGGGAAAAGACAATCCTCAACGACTTTAATTTACTCGTAAAACCAGGTGATCGTCTTGGAATTATCGGAAGAAATGGAACAGGAAAGTCAACGCTGTTGAATGTTCTAGCTAAAAAGCTGCCGCTTGATGAAGGTGAATTTGTCATGGGACAAACGGTGAAAGTCGCTTATTATACACAGGAAAACGAAGACATGGATGAGAACAAGCGGATGATTGAGTATATTAAAGAAACCGCAGAAGTGATTGAGACTTCCGATGGAAAAACGCTTTCCGCTGCTCTTATGCTTGAACGTTTTCTTTTCCCGCCATTTTCGCATGGAACGCCAATCCGGAAGTTATCAGGTGGGGAAAAACGCCGTTTATACTTGCTAAAGTTACTTATGACAGCACCAAACGTGCTATTGCTCGATGAACCGACAAATGATCTGGATACGCAAACATTGACGGTCCTTGAAGATTATCTAGAGGATTTCCCTGGAGTTGTCATCACCGTCTCCCATGATCGCTACTTCCTTGATAAAGTCGTCGACCAGCTCCTTGTTTTGCGAGGAAAAGGTTATATTGATTCTTTTTATGGAAATTACAGTGAATACCTTGAAAAGGAAACCGCAACTGAGGCTGTGAAAAAACCGGTAACATCAACTGCTACACAAACGAAAGCTCCTGAAAAGGAAAAAAAGAAAAGAATGACCTACAAGGAGAAAAAAGAGTGGGAAGAAATTGACGATGTGATTGAGAAAACCGAAGCTCGACTCGAAGAGGTTTCAAAAGAAATAGGAAACACAGGCAGCGACTTCACAAAAGCGCAGGAATTAATGAAAGAAGAAACAGAATTAAACCAAAAGCTCGAGTATTTAATCGAAAGATGGGAATATCTAGCTGAAATAGCAGAAAGTGAGTAAAAAGTGCGTCAATTGACGTGCTTTTTTTACGATTTTTAGGCTACGCGAAATTATTTCACGATAAGGTAATATGGACGCTTTTTTCGAAATTTATCTATAGAAAATGTCGATGATTGTCAACCAAATAAATAGACAAATTGAATTTATCTTATCATTTCATTTGTTTATAATGTTTAAGGCCAATGGATATGTAATGTTTATAAGCCATATAATATAAGGTTTTTTTTCAAGGGGATTCATTTTTTATTTTAAGGCTGTGTTAAACTTGATTGTTGATTTGAGCTCCAGGCACTTCGCTTTCCGCGGGCGGTCGGTGAGCCTCCTCGCCGCTGCACGACTGCGGGGTCTCACCCTGACCTGCTAGTCCCGCAGGAGTCTCGTGCCTTCCGCTCAAATCAACAGGTAATAAAATCAACAGTATCATTTTACACAGCTTATTTTAAAAACAGAGCAGTTAACAAAAAAATCATAAGTTTTTGACCATTTTATGAACGATAGTCAAACGGAAACTATTAACGTATTCAATAATAAATTAATTAGGTGATGAAAATGAAAAACATGGACTCCTCTACCGGTTGGGATCAATTATCTAGATATAAAAAGGTTGGAATGATGTCTTTATTTGGATTTATCGCATTCTTCCTATTGATTTATCTAGGTCAAGGTGGAGCTCGAGACACCATTAACCAGGCCATTATTTATTTGAAAGATGCAAATGTGGAAGGTTTCAAGGAGTATCTGCTCTCTTTTGGTTCACTTGCTGCCGTTATATCAGGACTAATGATGGTCTTTCAATCTATCATTGCACCACTTCCTGCATTCGTTATTACATTTGCAAATGGATTATTATTTGGATGGGGTTTAGGTGCGATTCTTTCATGGAGCAGTGCTATGGTGGGAGCAATTCTATGTTTCTATCTAGCCAAATTCTTGGGCAGACCTGTAGTTGAAAAAATGGTTACAAAAAAAGCGTTGACTTGGTGGGATCAATTCTTTGATAAGTACGGGAAACACGCCGTTTTTATTGCCAGACTAGTACCAATTGTTTCTTTTGATTTAGTTAGTTATGCGGCTGGTGTTACGTCCATTTCTTTCTGGCAGTTCTTCTGGGCTACTGGCCTTGGACAATTACCTGCAACGATTCTTTATTCTTATCTCGGTCAAAATGCAACCAGTACGGTTCAAATTTTGTTCTTCCTATTTACGATCGTGATCGCGCTCGCAGTGATTGGGTTGATTCTTCGTCCAAAATTACAGGGATGGAGGAAAGCAAAACATAGAGTAAAAGGTTAATAGTGGAAAATAACGGAAAATACTAGTTGGCGCATTGAAAAGAAAAAACGACCAGAAAGGCGCCTCATTTAGTAAGTTTTTTGGTTGATGGAAAGGGGGAGGAAGGTTTGAAATTATCAGGAAATCGTTTAATAGAATCGATTGTTAGCCAACGGGCGAGGCATATGGTGCATTCCATACAAGGTGATATTCCGCTGGAACCCTTCACCAAACCAACCCAGGAAGCGATTTTTGCATTGGTAACCACGGCGGGTGTCCATTTGAAAACACAGCCTGTTTTTGATGTAGAGGCGGGAGATCCTTCTGTCCGATTCATCCCTTCAGAAACAGAGGAAGCGGAATTGATGATCAGTCATACCCATTTTGATCGAAGTGATGCTGACGTTGATATTAACTGTGTTTTTCCTCTTTTTCGACTCAATGAACTTGCTCGGGATGGGGTGATTGGTGGAGTTGCTCCGACACATTATGGAGTAATGGGATATATACCAGACACCAAGCCTTTACTAGCAGACACGATTCCATTAATTTTAAAACAGTTAAAGGACGAGAAAGTAGACGCAGTTATTCTAAACCCCGGCTGATATATATGTCATCAATCCGTGGGATTGATTCAATATGCTATTGAAAAGGCAGGGATACCAACGATCTCGATTTCACATTTAGCGGAATTAACCCTGAAGGTGAGGGTACCGCGATCCTTGCACTTACGATTCCCTTTAGGTAGAAGCTTTGGAAAAGCAGGGGAGATCGATGTACAAAGACAAATTCTCCTTGATGCGATTCGTTATTTAAAAGAAATTGAAGTCCCAGAAACAATGGTAAAACTTCCATATAAGTGGAAAGGAAAGAAGAGGAAATGAAAAAAATGCAAAAAGTCCTCTGGCACTGCCGTTGGCTATTACTAGTTGGAATGATGATCTATTCTCTTTACTGCATTAAGGTATCTTTTGAATTATCATCATTTATTTTTGTATATAGTTTTGGCTTAGCTTTATACTTATTTTTAGGATTATGGGAAAAATACTTTACCTGTAAAGCGAACTGCAGGTTATAGAAAGGGATATTTATGAGAAAGTCACGCTTAATTAACAGCATTATGTTGGTGCTTATATTAATTTTAACAGGATGCACATCAGGTAATAAAGAGGAAACAAAACCTATTGAAAAAAATACATTAACAAGTGATTGGAAAGATATTGAAGCCAACGCACGTGGCACTAAGGTGAACTTTTACCTTTGGGGCGGAGATGAAGGGATTAATCGCTATATAGATGAGTGGGTTGCTCCAAGATTGAAAGAACAGTTTGGTGTTGAGTTAAAACGGTATCCAATGGATGCAACTGAATTTATTAATAAGTTAATGACCGAAAAAAAAGCAAATAAAACATCTGGAGAAATGGATGTCTTATGGGTAAATGGTGAAAACTTTAAAACAGCGAAGCAACAGGAGCTTCTTCTAGGACCTTTTACTGAGAAATTACCTAACTTTCAACAGTTTGTTGACACTGAAAGTGATGATATAAAATACGATTTTGGATTTCCAATTGAGGGTTACGAGGCTCCTTGGGGAAAAGTGCAATTTGTGTTTGCATACGATTCCAGCAAAATTGCCAACCCGCCTAGGTCAATCGACGAATTACAGGAATGGGTGAGGGGCAATCCAGGGAAATTTACATATCCAGCCCCACCTGACTTTACAGGAAGTGCTTTTGTTCGTCATGTCCTCCATGAGAAAAGTGAAAATTATAGTGCCTATTTGAATGACTTTGATAAATCATTAATCGAAAGTGAAAGTAAACAAGTTTGGAACGTTTTAAATGATATGAAGCCATTTTTATGGCGGGAAGGGAAATCTTATCCCCAGTCCATTTCACAGCTAGAGCAGTTATATAAAAATGGTGAAGTGTGGATGACGATGGGTTATGATGAAGCAAATGCCTCAAACCTAATCAAAAGTGGTGAATTTCCTGAAACGACGAAAACCTTTATCTTAGATAAAGGAACACTTGCCAATACTCACTTTCTTGCAATACCCTATAATGCTCCTAATGCAAATGGTGCATTAGTTTTAATTAATTATCTTCTTTCCCCCGAGGCTCAATTGAAAAAAATGGACCTGGAGTATTGGGGGGAAATGATGTCGCTGTCCGTTGACAAATTATCTGATGAAGATAAAAAAGTAATGGAATCCATTGACAGGGGACGAGCAACACTATCACAGGAAGAATTGTCCAGTCATCGAGCACCAGAGATTGGCGCAGATTACGTCCAATGGCTAGAACGAGGATGGATTGAAAATGTGGCAAAGAAATAAATTTACATTCCAAATGAATAGACAAAAAGGGCTGTTGGGTATTCTACCAGCCTTTTTGTGTATGCTGTTCTTTTTTGTGGGCGGGTCTATCCATTCTATCTATCTAAGTTTGGTAAGCGTGCATCAAATTTCAACGTTAATGGAAAATGAGACCCTTTGGGCATATAAAGAGTTAATGAATCCTTCATTTTTGAGCTCAGTGGGGGTAACAGTTGGAATTGCAGCGGTTATAGCCTTAGTATCTGGGATGATAGGATTACTTGCAGCCGTATTTTTAGCCGTGCAAAGCAGTAAATGGAAATGGATACAAATCATTTTTCAACTTCCAATTGGAATCCCTCATTTATTAGCAGCTTACCTCCTAATGCAGGTGTTTTCTCAAAGTGGTTGGTATTCGCGAATTGCCTACCGTTTAGGGTGGATTAACAATTTTGAATCGTTCCCAGTCCTTATTCATGATGAGTGGGGTATTGGAGTCATTTTAGCCTATATGTGGAAGGAAGTTCCATTCCTTGTTTTACTCATGTATCCTTTTATTGTTAAACTCATCTCGGATTGGAGAGATCAAGCGAAAGCGCTGGGCTCGACATTTTCACAAACCGTGCGGTGGGTGATCATCCCGATACTACTTCCAATCTGGGTTGGCGGGATGTGGGTGGTATTTGCATTTGCTTTAGGAGCTTATGAGATTCCCGCTCTATTGGCGAGCACATCCTTTGGTTTCATACCTGTTGAAGCTTTTCATGAATATTCTCAGTTTGGATTAGATCGTCAGCCGATTGCGATTGCGATGAATGTTGTTATAGCTGGAATAGCCCTTTTGATAGGCAGTTTATTAATTTATATGCAAATGGATTGGTATAAACGAGGGAAAAGAGTATGGTAAAAAAGACCTTTAATATAGTGCTAGTAGGAATCCTTGCTTTGTTTATCTGTCTCCCGTTTATACCTCTAGCCATTTGGAGCTTTACGAAGTATTGGCCGTGGCCAATGCTCGTTCCTGATAAATGGAGCATAGATTCATGGGAATACCTTTTTTCTTTTTCTGGTAGAGCATATGAGGGAATGCTTAATAGTTTCATTGTGGCTGGCTTAACTTTGTTTGGAAACATTGTTCTAGGAATTCCAGCTGCAAGGGGTTTAGCACAGAATGAATTCAAGGGTAAGAATATTGTATTTGCCGTACTGCTTGCTCCACTATTTATACCCTACACCCTTTCAATCATTGGAATGCACGATGTTGCCTTGCAATTTGATTTTTTAAATGATTACGTTGGTGTGGCCCTTGCCCATATTCTGGTAACCTTACCTTACTTTATTGCATCGATCTGGTTTCAGTATCGATTAATGGGAACAAAATTAGGTGAAGCTGCATTTGTATTAGGTGCAAACGAATGGAAAATATTTTTGTGGATTGAGTTTCCACTACTTATTCCATCGATATTATTGGGAAGCCTATTGGTACTTATCATTTCTTTTAGCCAGTATTTACCCACATGGATTATGAGTGGGGGTACCTTGCTGACACTCCCTCTTGTAATATTTCCTTATGCAAGTAGTGGAAACTCGTCAATTGTCTCGGCATATAGTCTTTTGTTTTTTGCCCCAATAATTATTTTATTACTAATCTATTTTGTCCTGTTACGAATAAATAACAAAAATAGATTTTTACAATAGAGGGAGGTGAGGGTAAATGCAGTTAGAGAATGTAACTATTACGATAAATCAAGCCAGGATTATTAACTCTTTAAATTTATCGATAAATCCTGGTGAAATCTTCGTATTAATGGGACCGTCTGGTAGTGGAAAAACAACTATATTAAAAAGTATTGCTGGTTTACTACCATTTTCATCGGGAAGGATTTCTTGGGCGAAGGGAACAGGAACAACCGGGCTGGTATTTCAAGAACCAAGACTTTTTCCTCATCTCACCGTTTTAGAAAATATCGCTTTTGGCTTAAAAGTGAAAGGAATTTCAGCAAAGGAACGAAAAATTCAAGCGAGAAATTTTCTAAAAAGCCTGCAGCTTGAAAATTTAGAGAATCGCTATCCGCATCAGTTATCAGGTGGGCAGCAGCAACGGGTTTCATTAGGAAGAGCGCTCATTTTAAACCCTGATCTTCTTCTTTTAGATGAACCATTTGCTTCCTTGGATACTACGCTTAGAGAAGACTTGATTTCATGGTTATATGCTCTACAAAGGAACCTCGGGTTTTCGATTTTATGGGTAACACATTATATTGATGAAGCTTTATCGATTGCCGACCGCATTGGGGTTATTTTTGAAGGGAGGCTGCAGCAAATTGGCAAACCAGCGGAGATTTTTCAACAGCCTTCCTCTGAAAAAATTGCCCATTTCTTGTCGTTACCGAATCGATTTTCAAAGGAACAATGGGAAAGTTGGTTTCAAAGTGACTTGGCAATACCTTCAGCCTTAAACAGGGGTTGGATAGATTCTAATCATTTGCAAATTATTGATGAAGAATCGGAACACACAAGTAAAGGGATATATTGCATCATCTCTGGGGTGATTACAAAAGTGAATCCAAATAGAGAAGGTTTTACGTTAACCGTTGAATCAAACTCTGAAACACTTGAGGTAAGGACCCTCGGGTGGAAAAAGGTGCCAGTCTTAAAGGATAATATAAAAATTAAGTTACTGCTTGAACAGATATATTGGTATACTGAGTAATTTGGAACCTAATACCCTCGGGAGGGAGTAATCATATGCTTGATACACATGGACGTGCTGCCGTACAACCTATCATTTCTAAAACAGCACATTTCTTATTAAAAAGGGGACTAAATGCTAATCATGTCACCTACATTGCTTTTTTTGTCGGGATTACTGCAAGTATCTATATCTTTTTAGGACAACCTGTTGTGGGTGTCGTCCTCCTTTGGATTTCAGGATTTCTTGATGCCGTTGATGGCAGTATGGCAAGGCAAGGTGGATCTTCTTCTTCTTGGGGGACGATACTTGATGTAACCTTTGACCGTGTCGTTGAGATAGGTATACTTATAGCTTTGGCAATGCGCCACCCGGAACCAACTATATTATTCTTATTACTTCTACTAGCTGTATCAATTATTTTTACGATGACAATCTTTCTAACAGTGGGTGCGCTTGCAGAAAAAGAGAGTTATAAATCATTTTATTATCAGCCGGGTTTGGCCGAAAGAACAGAAGGGTTTATATTATTTTCTTTAATGGTTCTCTTTCAAGGGAATTTAGCTTTCTGGACGATTGTTTTTATTGCTGTTGAAATTATCACTGGCCTGCAGCGTTTACTTGAAGCACGTAAAATCCTAAAATCATAAAGAAAGAGCATCTGTCGTGTATCTACTATGTTCTTATGGTAAACTTATTTGTGATATATAAAAGAATTAGGTGATCTTGTTGAAAATAAAGACAATCGAACCAACCCCAAGTCCAAATACAATGAAAATTATCTTAAATCAAGAACTTCCAATGGGGAAAAGCCATAATTATAAACTAGATACAGCGGCAACGGCACCAGCTATTATCCAAAGTATTCTTCTAATTGAGGGGATAAAAGGTGTTTATCATGTGGCCGATTTTCTTGCAGTTGAAAGAAATGCGAAATTCGACTGGAAGGATTTATTACCACAAGTACGCCAGGCGTTTGGCGAAACAACCGCACAATTAACGGAATCCGAAAATAAAGTAGACGAACATTTTGGTGAAATCAAAGTGGAAGTCCAAATGTTTAAGGATATTCCGCTTCAGGTAAAACTGACAGATGGTACCACTGAACGAAGGTTTGGCATGCCAGAATCCTTTTTACAAGCAAGAGAACGTGCCCAACTGCCAGACGAAAATTATATTTTGCTCCGTAGATGGGATCAACTAGGCGTGAGATACGGGGAATTTGAAGAAATCGGTCAGCAGGTAGTGGAAGAACTAATTGCTGCATATCCAACAGAGCGCCTAGAAGAACTCGTTTCGAAAGCACAAACGATAGAAACGAAGCAAATGCCAACACGAGAACGCAAAAAGGTTACCCTGGAATCTTTAGCCAATCCTGACTGGCAGGTTCGTTATCAGCTGCTTGAACAAATGGATGATCCGGACCTAGTGGATTTACCTGTTTTAGAAAAAGCATTAAAAGACGAAAAGCCATCCATCCGCAGGCTTGCAACTGTCTATCTTGGAATGATCAAGGATCATGCAGTATTACCTCTCCTATATAAAGCATTAAAAGATAAGACTGTTACCGTTCGCAGGACTGCAGGAGATTGTTTATCTGATCTCGGATTCGCTGATGCAAGTGAAGAGATGACGAAAGCACTAAAAGACCCAAGTAAATTAGTTCGTTGGCGGGCGGCGATGTTTTTGTATGAAGTGGGTGATGAAACATCATTGCCAGCATTAAAAGCAGCCGAAAATGACCCGGAATTTGAGGTCAGCATGCAAATCAGAATGGCAATTGAAAGAATTGAAGGCGGAGAAGCAGCAAAAGGTTCAGTCTGGAAACAAATGACGGAAGCTCGAAAAGCAGACAACTAAATTGCACATAGCAAAATAGATATAGTACACTGCTAATATAGAAAGTGAGGTTTTTATTATGTCAATGGCATACGAAGAATACATGAAACAAATGGTTTTACCGATGCGTGAGGAATTAACAAGAACTGGGTTCCAAGAACTCACAACATCTGAAGAAGTTGAAAACTATATGGAGAATGCAAGTGGAACAACATTAGTAGTAGTAAACTCTGTTTGTGGATGTGCGGCTGGACTTGCACGCCCTGCGGCAACACAAGCTGTGCTGACAAGCGAGAAAAAACCAGAACATCTTGTAACTGTTTTTGCTGGGCAGGATAAAGACGCTACCGCGAAAATGCGCGAGTATTTTGATGGTATTGAGCCATCATCCCCATCAATGGCATTATTAAAAGGCAATAAAGTGGTTCATTTCATTCCTCGTCATGATATCGAAGGAATGCCAATGGAAAACATTATGGAAAATTTAAAAGCTGCATTCGAAACCAATTGCTAAAAGGATGTCAATCGACATTCTTTTTTTTTGAATTTTTATAAAAGTCATGATTGTTAACAGAAATGATTTTCCATTTTGCCTAAAAAAGAAGTATAATAAGTAGTAACAGCCAAAAATTAGTGAAAAAATTAGCTGAATTCTTCAAGGCGCAGAGGGGAAAATATATGAATAAATGGATTCGTAAATCTGCGGTCGTCCTGATCTCAGTTTTAACCTTTGGATTAATTACACCAACACAATTAATAACGAATGTAAATGCAGAGAACCCTAGTGAGAGAGATACGGTTGAGGGAGCACGATTAGGTAGTTATGGTCAAGAGGCCAGCTACTTTAATGAAGCAGAAGTTGATAAAGATAAATTTATCGAAGACCTAGTAAAACAAGCAGAGATGCAGTCCTATCAAAAATTCGGTACGAGGATTAAACCTGTAATTGAAAATGAGTTCCGAGAAATCGTCATGCCAAATATTGAAAAAGCCCTGCAGGAAATTGCGAACCAGTTTCCGACGGAGGATTTATTAAACTTGGCGATTACTGAGTCACCAGGCAAAGGTCAATCAGAAAAGATTTTTAATATCAAAAACAATAATACAAATACGGATGTTCTTCGTTTTCATGTTAGAAGGGATAATCCGCCACAAGCAGGATACTGGTTTAACTTTCATTACCATACCTATCATGACGGTTTCCAAAGTCACCATGAACTTGGTTCCATTTATTGGGATAAGAATACACCGCCAAAATGGATGAGTTAATGATTTGCTATAGTAACAAAAAAAGTTTTATTATATTTTTGAAACCTTTCTTAGAGGAACTCGTATAAAAACTATTACCAAAATGGAGGAATGAAAAAATGGCTATTAGTTTATCAAAAGGTCAAAAAGTTGATTTAACAAAATCAAATCCTGGGTTAACCAATGTGGTTGTAGGATTAGGCTGGGATACAAATAAATATGATGGTGGAAATGATTTTGACTTAGATTCATCTGTTTTCCTATTAGGAGAAAATGGTAAAGTTACAAATGAAACAGACTTTGTGTTCTACAATAACCCACAAGGTGCAAATGGTGCTGTTGTACATACTGGAGATAACCGTACTGGTGATGGTGATGGTGATGATGAGCAAGTTAAAATTAATTTAACAACCATTCCTGCAAATGTTCAACGTGTTTCTTTCACGATTACGATTCATGATGCAGTAGCAAGAAACCAAAACTTTGGTCAAGTATCGAATGCCTATGCTCGTATCTTTAATGAAGCAAACGGCGAGGAATTAATTCGTTATGATTTAGGAGAAGATTTCTCTATTGAAACAGCTGTTGTTGTCGGTGAATTATATCGTCATAACGGTGAATGGAAGTTTAGCGCAATCGGCAGCGGCTACCAAGGCGGCTTAGCAGCATTAGCAACAGACTTCGGATTATCTGTAGGATAACAACTAGAATAAAGACCCAGCATCTGCTGGGTCTTTGAATGAAAACATCAATTACAACAACTATGACTATAACTTTGAGAATTGTCTAGCGTCAGAGCCTAGGGTCTTGGGTCTTAAGCCAACCCGTCAAAAAGGTTGAAGAGCAACCTTTCTTCCGGTTCGTCTTATGCCGGTCGCCCCTGATCCAGGCACTTATGCTTTTCTATTGGGAGGAACTTTTTTTATGTCTGTTTTACAAGGAATTATTGATACGTATGCCCAATTTTTTAACTGGGAAATGTGGGGACAGGTTCTTACTGATCCCGTATCATGGGGATTAATTGGAACACTTGTTATTCTTGAAGGACTACTTTCTGCTGATAATGCACTCGTATTGGCCGTAATGGTTAAGCACCTACCATCTGAACAACGTAAAAAGGCACTTTTCTATGGTTTATTAGGAGCTTATATTTTCCGCTTTATTGCTATTGGCGTAGGGGTATTCTTAATCAAACTCTGGTGGGTAAAGATTTTAGGGGCAGCCTATCTTGCTTGGTTAGCTATTAAGTATTTCATAGATAAACGTAAAGCAGCACAAAATGAAGAAGAAGAAGCACATGGAATGAACCAAACTGGACTGCTTATCCGTCTATTTGGTACCTTCTGGGGAACAGTTGTCGCCGTAGAAATTATGGACATTGCCTTTTCTGTTGACAGCGTTCTTGCTGCTTTTGGTGTTAGTGAACAGGTTTGGGTATTATTAATCGGTGGTATGCTCGGGGTCCTTATGATGCGAGGCATTGCCGGAGTATTCTTGAAGTTAATTGATCGTGTTCCAGAGCTTGAAACATCAGCGTATATCTTAATCCTGTTAATTGCACTAAAAATGTTGGTAGCGGTTTTCAATATTCACGTACCACACGCAGCATTCTTTATCATTATTTTAATAACATTTGGAGCTACTTTTGTTGTTCATTTTAGGAACAAAAAGAAAGAAGTTGGCAAAGAATCATAATTATCGACGTATGACATAAAATGGGGAACAGACGAAAGTCAGTCCCCGTTTTTTATATTAAGGAGTAACCTAGAATGAAATTTTTTACTTATTTTTATGAAAATGAGCTTGAGACATTGTTCTTTCAAAAACCAAAAAGCTTTAATAAGTATAGTGGTCGAGAACTGTTATCCTACGGTTTGGGCGCTACACTCTATATGCCGGCAACACGGCCGAATATACATCAGGAGCTCCTTTCGAAAAAACATGAAGGATTAACATCACTGGTGATCGACCTAGAGGATGCTGTTGGTGACATTGAACTCGAAAAAGCAGAAGTGCTGCTTGTTCATGAATTGCAAAAACTATATGGCGAGTTTAACAAAAACTTTTTAACGATTGATGATTTTCCGCTTATGTTTATCCGAATTCGTAACCTTGAACAATTAAAAAGAATCAAGGAACAATTAGGTGATGCCATACAGTTATTGACGGGAGTGGTATTACCGAAGTTCAGCACTGATTCTGGTGAAGCCTTATTAACTGAGGTTGTAAACATTCACACAAAGCACAAGCCTTTTTACGCCATGCCGATTTTAGAAAGTGATAAAATAATTCACAAAGAAACTAGAATGACAGAGTTAATGGCAATTAAACAGCTTCTCGATCAATATAAGGACAATATTTTGAATGTGCGAATTGGTGCAACTGACTTTTGCGGTGTATATGGTATTCGTAGAAGTGTTGATACCACGGTTTACGAGATTGCTGTATTAAGAGATTGTATTGCTGATATTATTAATGTCTTTCAAAGGTCTGAAAGTCCGTATGTCATATCAGGACCTGTCTGGGAATATTTCTCCTCGAAACCAAGAATGTTAAAGCCGCAGCTTAGGCAAACCCCTTTCCGTGAACGTTATGGGGATGAAGGCTTGAAATGGCGGGCTGAATTAATTGATCAAAATTTGGATGGCTTGATTAGAGAAGTGTTAATGGATATTGCCAACGGTCTAACCGGAAAAACAATTATCCATCCCACCCATATTAAAGCAGTCCAGGCGCTAAATGTTGTTACATACGAAGAATACATCGATGCCTGTACGATCGTGGAATCGGAAAATAGTGAAAATGGAGTTAAGAAAAGTAATTTTTCTAATAAAATGAATGAAATTAAGCCTCATTTATTTTGGGCAAAGAAAATCATTTTAAAATCTCAGCTTTACGGGGTGCTACATGAAGGATACACAAATATTGACCTTATCAAAAAAGACGTATACGTATACAATTCTTGATGCCATCACCATTGATATTGAGGTAGCGACTAACCCATATCAGTTACAGCTCGAAGAACTTTTTACGATGGCAGCAAGGATCAATAAAAAACGTTCGTTTTTATTTGTCAGTAAAGTACTGGGTAAACATTTGCCCATCGATCCGCAAAAAGGTTTGTTAGTAGCTGCGCTTCTAGCAGCAAGATATGCAGAATCTATTAAAGATTTGGAGTGCCCTGTAAGGGAAAAGCTGGTTGAATTATTTGGACAGAATAAAGCTAAATTCGAAAGCCATGCTTTTATCGAGGAAAAAGTGAACCCGGTTATCATTGGCTTTGCTGAGACAGCAACCGCTCTCGGACATGCCTTTTTTGATTGCTTTGAAAATGCTGAGTATTTTCATACAACAAGAGAAGAGCTAACAGGGAAAACACCGTTAATTACCTTTGAAGAAGAGCATTCTCATGCTACTTCTCACCGATGCTATATTCCTTTAGAGTTGTTGAACAACAATCGAGAAATTATTTTAGTTGATGATGAAATGACTACAGGAAAAACAGCGATTAATATTATTCAATCCATCCACGCTCAGTTTCCAAGGGATGAATATACCGTTGTCTCTATTTTAGATTGGCGTTCGGATGCAAACAAACAACAATTTAAACAGCTAGAAAAAACACTAGGAATTAAAATAAATAGTGTAAGTTTGATCGCTGGTAACGTTGAAGTCAATGAAATAAATAAGCTGCAAGAACAAGAGAATTGTAAAGACAGTTTCAGCAACCATGAAACAACCATTAAATTCCTCTCGTTATCAACCTTTTTTGAAAATGCAGCTGTGACAACTAAAAATAATATGCCACTCATGAAGGCAACAGGGCGCTTTGGAATAGACAGCAGAGCAAATACTAACCTTCATCAAAAAATAAACAGTGCATCTGAAGTTCTAAGACAACACAGGACGGGAGAAAAAACGCTTTGCATAGGAACCGGTGAATTCATGTATATACCCATGAAATTGGCTGCTGCTATGGGTGAAAATGTTTTTTATCAATCAACGACTAGGAGCCCTATTTATATTAAGGACGTACAAGATTACGGAGCCAAGCATGGATTCCAGTTTCCAAATCCTGAAGACCAGAGTGTTTCTCATTTTGTTTACAATATTGCTCCTGGAACGTATGATGAACTATTTTTCTTTTTAGAAAGGGAAGTAGCACGGGAAGACCTTAAGCCGTTGTTAGATCAAGTGGAAAAATTACAGTTAAAGTCGATTAAAATCGTCTTTTTCGTCCATGAAAAGGGGTGACAGAATGCTGATACAAACCAAACAACCTGCTAAAATGGGCAGCTATTCAGAGGATGATGTTCTGTTTCTATTAAAGGATTTAAGCGAAATCGAACTAGAGGATTCAACAGCTAATCGCGAAATGAGAGTTCAAGCAGGGCAGCATTATAGTGAATCATTGCCGATAGAATACCAGCCGCCAAAAGAATATGTTGAATTATTTTGGAGTAAGGTCAATGAGTATAAGCGGAAATTGGCACTTTGCGTAGGGAATGTTGCAGAACAAATCTATCAAGCTAAGGGGAGGAATGCAATCCTTGTATCGCTTGCGCGTGCTGGAACACCTGTTGGAATCCTATTAAAAAGATATATTCAGTTACGCTTCGGTATTTCTCTTCCTCATTATAGTGTTTCAATTATCCGTGATAGAGGCATTGATGAGAATGCGCTTCACTATATCCTAGCGAACCATCCAGAAGGAAAGATTCAGTTTGTGGATGGTTGGACAGGTAAAGGAGCCATTTCAATCGAATTAACAAAAGCATGCCAGGACTTTGAAAAAAAATTCCAACTAGCGCTTGATGATTCACTCGCAGTGATTGCCGATCCTGGCCATTGCACCACTCTGTATGGGACGAGAGAAGATTTCCTTATTCCAAGTGCTTGTCTAAATTCGACTGTCTCAGGACTTGTAAGCCGGACAGTTTTAAATGATCAGTATATTGGCAAAAGCGATTTTCATGGAGCAAAGTACTATCGTGAACTATTATCAAGTGATGTCTCCAATGAATATATCGAGTTAATAGCAGCTGAATTCCCGTATGTCATTCATGATGCGAAAGAATCTGCACTGCAACGAAACCAGGAGAATCGTAAAGCTGAATTTTTGGGAATGCAGGATATTAAGCAGATCCAAACGGATTTTGCGATCGAAAATACCAATTACATTAAGCCAGGGGTTGGTGAAACTACACGTGTACTTCTTCGCAGAGTGCCATGGAAAATCCTCATGCGCGATCCTTCTAGTCCTTATGTGAAACATATTCTGATGCTCGCAGAAGAAAGAAATGTAGAAGTGGTGGAATATCCCGGAATGAATTACCTGTGCATGGGTCTAATCAAGTCAGTTAAGGGGACTAATCAATGATTATTGCATCGGATCTTGATCGAACATTGATGTATTCCCAACGGGCACTAGAAGAATTCGGCATTCCAGAAAATGTTCAGTTAAAACCGGTGGAAATCAATAAAGGAAAATGGGCAGGTTATATGACAGCGTCTTCTTTTTCAATGTTAAAAGAAGTAAATCAGCACAGTTTATTTATCCCAGTGACCACGAGGACGACGGAACAATTTAACCGTTTTATCATTTTTGAAAAGGAAATCCCTTTATCATACGCGATTACTACAAACGGAGCTTATATTTTGTATAAAGGGGAACCTTTAAAGGATTGGACTGACCAATTAACCACTCAACTAAGGCATGGCTCTGCAACAGAGGAAGAATTAGCAGCTGCCTTAAAAAGAGCAGGAATGATCTTCGATGGGGAAAGAAGGCAAGCAGGAAAGTTATTCTTTTATTACCTATTAAATGGTCTGCGATCCCCATTAGATCTCATTGAAATCCGGGAGCTTGCAGGTAAATATGGCTGGAAAGTAAGTCTTCAAGGCAGAAAACTTTACTTTATTCCAAATGCGATAAGCAAGGGGAAAGCACTTGATTATATTTGTAACCGAGAAGGAATGGAAGCAATCGCGGGCGCAGGGGATTCTGTTTTAGATTGGGATTTTCTAAAAAACTGCCGCTATCGATTCGTCCCAAGCCATGGGGAGCTTTTTAAAGTGAAGGGACCAGGTGAGTTCACACTGACAAACCAGCTCGGCATTGCTGCAGGAGAAGAGATTCTCGAGCATTTCGTTAAGGCATTAGCATTCCAAAGCTAATTTTTATTCCTATCAGGATAAAAGAGATAAAAATATAGCGCATTGAAAAAAGCAAAACTAGCGCAGAAAAATATCACAGACATACTAACCGTGGCAAGAACGGGAGAAAGTAACAGTGTAAAAAGTAAGCATAACCAAAACAAGTCCATGATAACGAAGGTTTTTGACACCATTAAATCCATGATAAGATTTAATTCTTCGCTAACATCTTCCATTCTTGGGCGCTTATATAAGAACCGCATGAAGTCACCTACTTATCTATCAGTACTCCATTCATATGTAGGGACAAGGAAAAGGGTGAAACGTAAGGAAATTCTCTATAAGAAAATGAACTGCTTTTTTCTAGGAAAAAATTAATTTTTCTCCATTGATGAAACATTTTACGTTTAGTTTCGTATAAACAATGAACCAATTATTTAACTGTGATATGATAGTAACGACTACCTTTACATAATTTTACTAAAATAAAAAATCTTTCGCTTTTTTGAGGGAAGGGATTATCAATGAATGTATCATACAACCAAATGACGATCCGACCTGTATCCCTTTCATATGAAAATTGGCTAGATATGCTGAAAATGCCCCTATCGGAACGGCCAGAATTTTCAAACGACAAGGGAAGTATTCAGATTGGGCAAGTACTGGGAAAATTTCTTGGAATTCCGATTGACAGTGATGAGTATTATAATCAGCTTTTCGATTATGTAGCATCAACAGATCCTGGCTTGCATTTATTAAGTGAAGAATCACTCAATAAAACGATTGACAATCAACATTTTCAATCGATTCAAAAGGTCTTGAACATCGGACAAGAACAAAAGCTATCGATTAATCGGTTTACAGCTTTTCTTGACGGTGAGCAGCTTTTGTATAAATCATCGATTCCAGCAATCCATCGGAAAATAAGGGAAGCAATGATTAATACGCTTGAACTTTTTACAAATCGTGAAAAGGATGGTTTAAAAAGTCACGAATTAAGAAGGGTCCTTGTTGATGTGATTAAATGGTCGATCAATCATTTACATCCCCTGCTTGAAGGTGTTGACCTGGAAAAGGGAATGCCGAAATTCTTATGGTATGGCGATATGAAAAGAAGCCAGCCTTATTTTGTCTATTATTTAATGAAGCTTGGCTGTGATTTAGTTGTTTTTCATCCGGAAGGCAAGGATACGTTAGCAGGTTTTATCGAAGAGGGAATCTTTACGCACCATTTTCCAAATAAACAACCAGCAGAGCCTTTTCCAAAGGAGAGAAGAAATCGCCAAACCACTGTCGCCTACCGTGCATCCCGCGAGATTGAGAATATTCTCCATCAGGAAGGAGCAGGTCTATATAAACCATGGCAGTTAAGAGATTACACGCCATCATCCATTACTTTAAAAACAACCTATGATGAATTATTTATTCTTGGGAAAGAAATCGCAATGGTGCGACCAGGTTTTGAAGTAGAAAACGGGCAAGTGAAAATCCCCTCTCTGTTTGCGAAAGTTCAGGGAGTTAGTAAAAATCGCAAAGAGTACTGGGATCGCATTCAAAATCTTACGGAATTTGAGCATAGTTTACTGATTCGCCAATTACCGTTTACTTGGTCAAGCTCCAACGATTTTCGCTTTCATTACCGGAACGCACTCGGCAGAGATGGATTGTTAAATCCTGATGTAATGATGCAGGCCCATTATTGGCCATATTCCTTTCTGCCAAATGGTTTGCAAAAGGGGATCGCCAATGCGATTAGACGGATTTGTGAAAAGCCTGGTTTAAAGTCGCTGCCAGGGGAAAACATGGAAGAGGTAAGTATCTATTTATTTAGTCAGGCGATGTTTACTCCGAAAGAGATCATCCAATTAATGGAGAAATTCGACTACTCCCAGCATGTGCCGAAGTTAATCATTTATAACAATGAGTGCCGCGGGATGCTGGCAAGAACAGATGCAGCCTTGCTTTTACTTTTAAACCAATTTGGGATTGATATTATTGTATACAACCCTCCAGGTCACAACGATATTGAAAACTTCCTTCAAGATCGATTATTTGATACCCACTGGCTGGAGGATGTTGTGTTTGAATTAGAATATAAAGAGCCATTCAAGTTGAAAAAGGGGTTCTTTCAGGGATTTTTAAAAAATTTAAGGGGAGATTAACGCGTGAATCTACAACAAAATCAATCTGCTAACTTGATGACAACTACCAAAGAAGATACCTTAAATGAAGCTAAGATTTCAGACATTAAGCTTGCCCTTCGGAAGGAAACGGAAGTACAGAATTTGGCTAGGTCGATTGATGAAAGAGACCAGATAAAAATCCTGGAATTTGGGAAAGAGCCTGCCGTTCAAATCTCGCGTTTTTCTGATCAAATCTTAGGAAATATGCGTACAACAAAGGTGGAAGATTCCGGTGAGCTTCTGAAACAGCTAACCAGAATTATGGATAAGTTTGATCCGAAGGATTTTCAAAAAACCTCTAGCGGATTTTTCGGAAAGCTCTTTAAAAAGGGCGAAAAGATGATGGAAAAAGTCTTTGGCAAATACCAAACGATGGGCTCGGAAATTGATAAGGTATACGTGGAAATTTCCAAGTATCAGCATGAAATGGTCGATTCAACAAAAATGCTGGAAAATATGTATGAGCAAAACTACCAGTTCTATATGACGCTGGAAAAATACGTGGTTGCCGGTGAGCTCAAGGTCGAGGACCTAAAAAATAATCAATTGCCACAGCTTGAAGCCCGGGTTGCCGCAGGCGATCAAATGGCTTCCATGCAGTTGGACTCACTTAAAAATGCCGTAGAGCTATTAGAACAGCGAATTTATGATCTTGAGATGGCGAAGATGGTTTCCCTGCAGACGGCACCGCAAATTCGCTTGCTGCAACGTGGAAATACAAAGTTAATTGGAAAAATCAATTCTGCTTTTGTCACAACGATTCCAATTTTTAAAAATGGCTTAATCCAAGCGGTTGCTGCCAAAAGACAGAAGCTTGTCGCTGATTCTATGAGTGAGCTTGATCGCCGTACAAATGAAATGCTGCTAAAAAATGCGTCGAACATTTCCAAGCAAAGCACAGATATCGCAAGGCTTGCAGGTGGTCCAAGCATTAAAATTGAGACCATTGAAGAATCCTGGAACATTATCATTAAAGGAATGCAGGAAACAAAAGCGATTGAAGAGGAAAATAAGCGCTTGCGTGTTGAAGGAACAAAGCGTTTAGAACAGCTGCAGGACAACTTTAAACAATTGAAACAACAATACTAATTGATTGTTCATTAATACAAAATTTATAATGAGGTGAATGATTTGGCTATTAGCTTACAAAAAGGTCAAAGAGTGGATTTAACAAAAGGAAACCCAGGACTATCAAAAATCTTGGTAGGTTTGGGCTGGGATCCAGTTCAAGCAGGTAAAAGCGGAGGCGGCGGTCTCTTCGGCGGTCTGTTTGGCGGCGGCGGTGCAGGCGGTGGAGCAAACATTGACTGTGATGCTTCTGTCATTATGCTTGGTGCAAATGATAAAATTCAAAACAATAAAGATGTCATTTATTTTGGAAATTTAAAGAGTAATGACGGAAGCGTTCAGCACTCTGGTGATAATTTAACAGGTGACGGAGACGGTGACGACGAGCAGGTAATGGTCGATTTAAACCGTGTGCCAGCAAGCGTTCAAAAGCTTGTCTTTGTTGTTAACATCTATGACTGTGTAAAAAGAAAACAGCACTTCGGGATGATCCGTAATGCGTTTATTCGCGTGGTTAATCCTTCAAATGATAATGAATTGATTCGTTATAATCTTTCAGATGATTACAATGGGAATACAGCATTAGTGGTTGGGGAAATCTACCGCCACAACACAGAATGGAAATTTGCCGCTGTTGGAACTGGTACGAACGCAGCAAGCTTAAGTGAAGTAGTTCGTTCGTATTCATAATTTGTAGGAACAAGCACGACTTGTTCCTTGTTATAGTAAGTATGGCGAAGAGGTGAGATAGTTGGGCATTAATTTATCAAAGGGACAAAGAATTGATTTAACAAAAACAAATCCAGGTCTAACCAAGGCTGTGATTGGTCTTGGCTGGGATACAAACCGCTATCATGGCGGACAAGACTTCGACCTTGATGCATCCGCGTTTTTAACGGACGCAAATGGACGCGTTACCCAAGACTTAGATTTTATTTTTTATAATAATTTAATTCATGCTTCTGGCGGAGTGGAGCATACGGGAGATAACCGCACGGGTGAGGGTGACGGCGATGACGAACAAATTAAGATTGATTTTAGCAAGGTTCCAGCTCATGTCCATCGGATTGCGATCTCGGTCACGATTCACGATGCCGACTCCCGAAATCAAAACTTTGGACAAGTTTCCAATGCGTTTGTTCGGTTATTTGATGAAGAAACCAATCAAGAAATACTTCGCTTTGATCTAGGTGAGGATTTTTCAGTTGAAACGGCCGTCGTCATTTGTGAACTCTATCGTCATAATGGCGAATGGAAATTCAATGCGATCGGCAGCGGATTTTCAGGCGGACTCGCCGCACTTTGCCGGAATTATGGACTAGAAGTATAGTTTTTTGTGGGAAAGCTGCCATATCGGTGGCTTTTCTTTGCGTTTTCTAAGTTTGTTTCTATAAAAATTGGTAACTTAGTCTTTGTTGAAAATTATATCTGCGTTAACTGGATTTTATCTGCGTTTCTCGAATTATATCTGCGATGCCCAATTTTGACTCTGAAAAATAGTAATTTCCGCCACTTCTCCCTTTAACTCACCAATTTTACAACCCTTCTACCATGTTATAATTCTAGTAAGTATATGATTTACTAGGAGGATTTTAATATGCGTAAATGGGTTGTTTCCTCCATTATTGCTGGATTATTTATGACGATGATTTCCACCTCGAAGGCCTCATTTGACATTATTAAGCTTGGTGACTATCCAAGAAACTCTGAACTATATCAAAATATTAATAATGAATCTTCTCTCCAATCCGTAAAGCAAATGATTTACCTGCCAAAAACCCTTTTTGATGAAAAAGAAGCGGCAGCGATTGTTAATAGAATTGGTCAGCTGCCAGAATCTCTTTTAAAAAATATCAATGAACAGGGGATTATCCTTAAGCTATTTACTGGTAAATTAACCGACAACCGGACGGCCCGATATTTAGCAGGACAAATGCCTAGAGGCTATCACTCACAAACAACATGGGATGAAGTACCCGGAATTGGCGGCTCACAAGTGGTTTTGGTGAAAATTGGCCATAGTGAACAAGGCAAGGGACATGGGTCAGTCAATCTAGAGCTCCATGAACTAGCCCATTCAATTGATCGTCTTGTTTTTCAAGAAATAAGTAAAGGGAAAGCATTTCAACTTATTTGGGAAGAGGAGAGAGGAATCTTATTCCCTGGAAACTCTTATTTTATCTTGCACCCAGAAGAGTATTTTGCCGAAACCTTTGCGATGTTTTACTTAAATGATGAGACAAAAGCACAATTACAGTCAATTGCACCGAAGACATTTGACTTTTTTGAGAGTTTGAAATAAATTTCATGACATTTCTACCTATGCTTTGTCGTCATGTTTTGATAAAATGAAAAAATATGGAGACCGACGAGGGAGTGTCAAAATTGAAGCAATATTTAGAACTATGCGAGCATGTTTTGAAAAATGGACATGAAAAAGGTGATCGGACCGGAACCGGGACGATAAGTACTTTTGGCTATCAAATGAGATTTGACTTACAAGACGGCTTTCCATTATTAACAACCAAAAAGCTGCATTTAAAATCAATTATTTATGAATTGCTTTGGTTTTTAAATGGCGATACCAATGTAAGATATTTGCAGGAAAATGGTGTGCGAATTTGGAACGAATGGGCTGATGAAAATGGAGAATTAGGTCCCGTTTACGGTCATCAATGGCGTTCATGGACTGGTGCAGATGGAACAACCGTTGACCAAATTAGTGATTTAATCGACCAAATCAAAAATAATCCAAACTCAAGAAGACTGATTGTGAATGCTTGGAATGTAGCGGAGATTGATAAAATGGCATTGGCACCATGTCATTGTTTGTTCCAATTCTACGTATCTGATGGAAAATTATCGTGTCAGTTATACCAACGCTCTGCCGATGTCTTTCTTGGGGTACCGTTCAATATTGCCTCTTACGCCTTATTGACAATGATGATTGCCCAGGTATGTGACTTGGAGCCTGGTGAATTTGTTCACACTTTTGGTGACGTGCATATCTACCAAAATCACCTCGAACAAGTAAAGCTGCAATTGAGCCGGGAGCCAAGGATATTACCAAAAATGAAAATCAATCCAAATGTGAAGGATATTTACTCCTATTCATTTGATGATTTCAGTTTAGAAGCTTATGATCCGCATCCACATATTAAAGGAGCGGTTTCGGTATGATTTCCTTTATTGTTGCGATGGATGAAAATAAAGTCATCGGCAAGGATAATCAATTGCCGTGGCACTTACCAGAGGATTTAAAGTTCTTCAAACGAACGACAATGGGTCACCCGATTGCCATGGGCAGAAAAACGCATGAATCCATTGGCCGGACTCTTCCAGGCAGAGAAAATATCGTTATTACCCGTCAATTGGATTACAAGAGCAATAATGTGACAATTTTCTATTCGATGGAGGAATTTGTTGAATATTGCCGAAATCAAGAAGATGAAATCTTCGTCATTGGCGGGGCAGAAATTTTCAAAGAAACCTTTGCCTATGCAGATCGCCTTTACATAACACATATTTACGAAGAGTTTGAAGGAGATACCTACTTCCCCGATTTCAACGAACGTGACTGGGAGCTCGTCTCCTGTGAAAAGGGAATAAAGGACGAGAAAAATCCTTATAAGTACGAATTTAGAATGTATGATCGAATTACAAAAGGCAGCCAATAACAGGGCTGAATGACCGCAACTACGTAAAAAAGAAGCATCGACAGCGATGCTTCTTTCCTTTTAATAATAAGAACCATTTAATTCATAATCAGTTAGTTTTTCAAGCATTCTTCTGAATTCGTCTGGATGGCAGAAGTCGTCCTCGTGGAAATGTGCTTTCACCCATTGGATTAATTCGAGGGGGCTATTAAAGTATTCTCCACTTCGGTCACTTTTGCGTATCATGTATCTTCCATTATCCTCATCGATGGTTACTTCTACTGGCAAGGCTCCATCAAAACTACTGAGTGAAAATTCCATCTTCATCACATCCATTCCATTTAGATATCCAATAGTATATGAAGCTGATGATGAAATTATAAACAATAAACATCTAATAGTCAAAATATTTTTACAATTCGAAGGTAGATTTTACATTGACTTTAGTGGTTGTTCTTGTTAAATTGTTAAGAGTAAATAGTGTAAAAAAATATACGCCAATTATCTCAAATAGGATTATTTTGGCGATTATGTGAAATTAATATGAATTATTACGATTTTTTAACTCAAAACTGTATAACAGTACTATAATCGTAGTAGAAAGATAATTAACCTAAAGGGGATGTATCGAATGTTCTCAAATATTGGAATTCCAGGATTAATCCTTATCTTAACGCTAGCCCTTATCATCTTTGGACCTAAGAAGCTTCCAGAGATCGGTCGTGCTTTCGGACAAACATTGAAAGAATTCAAGAAATCAACTCGTGAATTAACAGACGATGTGATGAAGGACGTTGAAGAGGAAAAGCAAAAATTGACAAAATAAGGGTGTAAGATCCATTCTTGCACCTTTTTTTCTTCACTCGTCTTTTGAACTATTAAAATGTTGGTAATCATGGTTACTAATTAAAGGAACTTGGCAGGGGAAGTACATGGAAGATAAAGAATTACAATTAGTTGATCATTTAGATGAATTACGAAAACGAATCATTATTTCCGCAATTGCTTTTGTAGCTTTTTTCATTATCGGATTTATTTATGTTACGGATATTTATAGTTGGTTAGTTCGTGACCTTGATGTCAAATTAATCGTCCTTGGACCAAGCGATATCATTTGGGTTTACTTTATGATTGCGACTGTTATTGCACTTGCTGGTACGATTCCAGTGCTTGCGAGCCAGTTATGGCTGTTTGTCAAACCAGCACTTAAACCGCTTGAGAGAAAAATAACCCTATCGTACATTCCAGCATTGTTTATTTTATTTATTGTTGGACTGGCATTTGGTTATTTCATTATCTTCCCAATGGTACTTGAGTTTTTAGTTAAAATGGGAGCAGAAATGTTTGTCACGAATTTTACTGCTGATCGATACTTCCGTTTTATCTTGAATATGACTCTTCCATTTGGTGTATTGTTTGAGTTGCCAGCGGTCGTAATGTTCCTAACGTCACTAGGGATTATTAATCCATTCGTATTAGCAAAAATTCGAAAATACGCTTATTTCGTTTTAATCATAATTGCGATTGTTATTACACCTCCGGATTTTATGTCGGATTTTGTAGTAACGCTGCCATTGTTACTACTATATGAAATCTCTATAAACTTATCAAAGATTGTACACAAGAAACGAATGAAAAAGCTTCAGGAGCAGGAAGAAGAGTTTGCAGAAGAAGCATAAATAAAACACTAAAGGCCTTCAGAGATATTAATCTCTGGGGCCTTTTTTACTATAAAAATAATATTTCCAAGTTTTTCAATTAAATAACAGTAAAAATACAGTTAAGGATTCTTTGTGTATTTTTTTGAAAATTCAGGACGAAGCGCGTCGTTTTATACTACAATTTCCTTGAAATCATGTTTTTAACATTTTTGGTATTTGGAGGGGAAACGGATGAAGAGACAGAAAACCGTGTATGAAGCGGCTATCGACCATGGATATAGCCGGCGTGATTTCCTCAAGATGTGTACAGCATTAGCAGCCGCTTTAGGATTGGACTATTCCCAGTCCGATCAAGTGGTTCAAGCAATGGAAATTAAAAAGAGAGTACCAGTTGTTTGGCTGCAGTTCCAAGATTGCACAGGCTGTTCAGAATCATTTATTCGCTCATCACAGCCGAAAACAGAAAACGTCTTGCTAGAAATGATTTCACTAGAATACTCAGAAGTTTTATCGGCACCATCTGGTCACCAAGCGGAAGCAGCGATGAAGCAGGTTTTAAAAGATTATCATGGCGAATTTATCCTTGCCGTGGAAGGAAGTATTCCTGATGATGGTGCCTTCTCAACCGTTGGCGGCGTGTCAGCAAAAGAGACATTCCTTGAGATGGCAGCTGGAGCTCAAGCAATTATCGCATATGGATCATGCGCATCATGGGGAGGTATTGCTGCAGCACTTCCGAACCCAACCGGCGCAAAGCCTGTTACTAGCTTCGTGAAAGATACTCCTATCATCCTGGTACCTGGATGCCCTCCGATAGCCGAGGTCATGACAGGTGTTATTGCACATATTATTACCTTTGGAAAGTTACCAGAATTAGACCATTTTGGCCGTCCTAAAGCCTTTTATCGTCATCGTATTCATGATAAATGCAATCGTCGTGCGTATTTTGACTCAGGGCTTTTTGTTGAGTCGTTTGATGATGAAGGTGCGAAGCAAGGGTATTGTTTATACAAAGTTGGCTGTAAAGGACCTACCACTTATAACTCCTGTGCAGAAATGCGCTGGAATGGCGGTGTTAGCTATCCCATTCAATCAGGAAACCCGTGTATCGGCTGCTCGGAACAAGACTTCTGGGATAATGGTCCATTCTATACAAGAAGAGCAAAAATCCCTGGAACACAAACAACGATAAACCCTGATGCTGTTGGCCTAGCCGTAATTGGAGCAACAACCGCCGGAATTGCCGTGCATGCAACTGGAACTGTAATAAAGAGAAAGATTGATGATAAACGAGGTGCAGAAGATGAGTGAGCGTATAGTAGTAGACCCAATTACAAGGATTGAAGGCCATCTGCGTGTTGAAGTAGATGTTGATGAAAACGGTGTCATTAAAGATGCATTCAGTTCTGGAACATCCGTCCGCGGACTCGAACTGATTGTAAAAGACCGCGACCCGCGTGATGTTTGGGCATATGTTCAACGGATATGCGGTGTTTGTACAACCACTCATGCGCTTGCGTCCATTCGAGCTGTGGAAGATGCACTGCAAATTAAAATCCCAAGAAATGCTCATTTAATTCGGGATATTATGAACGAAACCCAGTTTGTTCATGACCATGTTGTCCATTTCTATCACCTGCACGCATTAGACTGGGTCGACGTGGTGAGTGCCACTAACGCAGATCCAGCAGAAACATCGAGGATTGCCCAATCAATCTCAAGCTGGCCAAAATCATCACCAGGCTATTTTACTGATGTACAAAATAAAGTGAAAAAATTGGTGTCTAGTGGGCAATTGGGTATTTTTGCTAATGGCTATTGGGGCCATAAAGCTTACAAGCTGCCACCAGAAGTGAATTTGCTCGCCGTTGCTCACTATTTAGAGGCTTTAGATTGGCAAAAGGAAATTGTTAAGATCCAAACCATTTTCTGCGGAAAAAATCCGCACCCACATTATGTAGTTGGCGGCATGGCAACACCACTTGATATTGATAGTGATAATGGGATACATGCTGAACGATTAATGCACGTTTCCCGGCTTATTGATGAGGCACAACAATTTGTCAACCAAGTATATATTCCTGATTTACTGGCAATTGGTTCCTTCTATAAGGATTGGACGTATGGCGGTGGCATAAACAATTACCTTTGCTATGGTGATTTCTCGACAGGGGATATTTATGATACAAAGCTTTACAGAATGCCAAGTGGTATCGTCCTAAATGGGAACCTTAAAGAAGTATTAGATGTTGACTTGAACGATCCTAAGCATGTTCAGGAATTTATTGATCATTCTTGGTATACCTATGACGGAAAACGTGCTGGTAAAGGGAAGCATCCATTTGATGGGGAAACAACCTTAGATTACACGGGCCCGAAAGCTCCGTTTAAAACATTGGATACCGAAAAAGAGTATAGCTGGTTGAAAGCACCACGCTGGAAAGGTCATCCAATGGAAACCGGTCCATTAGCAAGGATGATGGTTGGTTACGCATCAGGAAAAGAAGAAATCGTCACAATTGTCGATGATACGTTGAAAAAGCTTGAACTTCCAGTATCTGCCTTGCAATCAGCACTTGGGCGTACAGTCGCTCGTGGTCTTGAAACAAAACTCATTTCAGGCTGGCTTCGAGATGACATGGATAAACTCTTGAAAAATATTAAGGGTGGCAACCAAGTTACCTTTGACCGAAGCAAGTGGGAGCCAAGCACATGGCCAGAGCGTACGAAGGGAGTGGGTTGGATAGAAGCGCCACGCGGTGCACTTGGGCATTGGATTGATATAAAAAATGGAAAAACAGAGAATTATCAAGCCGTTGTTCCATCGACTTGGAACGCTTCACCAAGGGACGCTAAAAATAAAATTGGCGCCTATGAAGCCGCTCTAATCGGTACACAAATGCTCGATAAACATCAACCATTAGAAATTATGCGCATCATTCACTCATTTGATCCATGTCTTGCATGTGCCGTTCACTTAACAGATTTGGAAACGAACAATACGACAGAAATCCGTTTGGGTTAGGGGTGAAATAAATGGCTGCACCAAATGTACCATATCGCGGGCCGAATCCACCTGACATAAATACAGAAATCAACAGCGAGAATACATTCCATCCAGAAAGGCCACTCGTTTATAAACCAATAAAAAATGAAGTCAGAGCTTATGTTTGGGAATTACCCATTAGGGTTTTTCACTGGTTAAATATGCTGGCCATCTCCGTTTTAATGGGTACTGGCATATATATTGGAAAACCTATGACGGCAGCAATAATCCCTGAAGAAGCCTATTATTCTAATTTAATGGGCTGGATGAGATATATTCACTTTTTTGCAGCGTTCATATTTGTCATAAATTTAATATTTCGTTTGTATTGGGTGGCGATTGGAAATAAGTTTGCTACCTCCAATCCGCTTCGATTACTATTCTGGAAGGAATTATTTGAAACTGTCAAATTCTATTTATTTCTAAAAAATAAAAAGCCGCATTATGTTGGTCACAACCCGTTGGCTCAGTTAAGTTACTGGATTTTCATCGGGGTCGGTTCATGGATTGTTATGTTAACTGGCTTCTATATGTATTTTGAACCACAGTTAGAATCGTTCTGGGGTAGTTTATTTTTCTGGGTTCCGTATGTTTTTGGCGGTGACAGCTTTACTGTCCGCTCGTGGCATCACCTAACTGCATGGGGCTTTATGCTATTTACACTCATCCATGTGTATATGGCTTTCCGGGATGACTATCTAGAACGGAATGGATCCATTTCATCAATGATAACAGGATATAAAACAACTACTAAAAAGTCTGTTGGTGAAAAAAATGATGACTAAAAAAATTACGATTTTAGGAATTGGCAACACCCTCTTCTCGGATGAGGGTGTTGGCATTCACCTTTTACCATTATTAGAGGAAGCTTTAAAAAACTATGAAGATATCGAAATCATTGAAGGTTTGACCGATGGAATGCGGCTGCTTGGTCCCGTAGAGGATGCAGAAAATTTAATCATCATTGATGCGATCAATGCTGGAGGAGTAGATCCAGGAACAATTATCACTTTAGTGGGGGACGAAATTCCTGCTTATTTTGGAATTAAGATGTCGGTTCATCAGTTGGGCTTCCAAGAGGTTTTGATGGCAGCAAAAATGAGAGAACGGTATCCGAAGCAGATTGTTATGTTTGGGATGCAACCTAGCTCACTTGAATTGGGAATTGAATTAACAGAAACAAACAAGAAAAAGCTGGGAGAGCTTCGAGACGTTGTCATCAATCAAGTGAATGCTTGGAGAGCTGCTTATGAAACGGCTTGATTTCTTTAAGGAAATGGGCGGTGGCTTGTTCCAAACCGTCAAGTCAGTCTATGAACCTTTTATTCAAGGTGATTTGGAGAAAATCGAGAGTGCTGCGGACCGAGCGCTGGGTTTAACCTGGGTTCCAGTAATGAATGAAACAGAATTGAGGAGCAACCTTGAAATGAAATTTTTTCAAGGAAAAGCGATAATCTTTGTTCGACATGAAGCGAACATGCAGGCATGGAATGGTATTTGTCCTGTATGCTCGCAAATTATTACTGTTTCAACACTATATTCAAGTGGAAAATGTTTGAATTGTCAAAAAGAATTCAATTTTAAGACACATACAGGTGAATTACTATTAACACCACTGCCATTAAAGAAAAGAGACCGAAACTATCAAGTCGGCTTTATGAAAGGTGATTTTCATGCATGAAATGGCATTAATGGGCGATATCCTTCAGCTCGTTCATGAAGATGCAGCCGCTAGAGGAATTGAAAAAATCGAAAAAATAGAATTAATGGTTGGGGAAATTTCCAATGCCATGCCGGATGCGCTAAGAATGGCTTTTGATATCTTTCGTGATCAAAATCTCCATTTATTTACTAAAAAAGCCGAACTCGTCATTCATATTGAGGAAGCAAAGGCTGCTTGTGTTTTATGTGGGCAGGAATACCGTCCAGATTTGAAAATAGCGCTTTGTCCGAACTGTCATATTCCTTCAGGGAAGGTGACAGCAGGCGAAACATTCCAAGTCCTATCATACGAAGGGAGCAAGTGAAATGAAGGTAGCACTAAGAACAGATGTATTAACCAACAATAATAAAGCAGCAGAGTTTAATCGGGAGCTGTTCACGAATACGAAAACCTTAGTCATTAACTTGATGAGTTCCCCTGGTGCTGGAAAAACGACTTTACTTGAGGAAACGGTTCGCGAACTGTCAGGAAAGTATCGGATTGCAGTTATTGAAGGGGATCTTGCTACTGAAAGAGATGCAGATCGGATTCGTGCGATGGGGGCAAAAGCAGTTCAAATTAATACCCACGGCGGCTGTCATCTCGACGCAAGAATGATTGCAGCTGTACTAAGTGAATTTGACCTTGATGTAGTCGATATTCTGTTTATCGAAAACGTTGGCAATCTCGTCTGCCCATCAGGCTATGACCTTGGACAGCAACATAAAGTAGCCGTCTTAAGTGTTCCAGAAGGAAATGATAAAATCCCGAAATACCCACAAATGTTTATGCGTACAGAGCTGGTACTGTTAAATAAAATCGATTTACTGCCGTACTTAGATTTCAATGTGGAAGAAGCACGGAGAGATTTATCAAAAATCAATCCACAATCATTGTTACTGCCGCTTTCGGCACGAACACAGGAAGGACTGCATGAATGGTTCTCGTGGATTGAAGGAGCATATGAGCAATGCGTACGGCCGTAAAGATTGCTGTCAGAGGCCGAGTGCAGGGAGTTGGTTTCCGTCCTTTTGTCTTCGGGCTAGCTGATACTTACCTATTGAGTGGTACGGTACAGAATAATATGGACGGAGTCAAAATTCATCTTGAAGGGGAGTCAGTGGCGATTCAACACTTTCTCTCTGACTTGAAAAATAAAGCTCCTAGACTAGCAAAAATCACTGAAATTCTATCTCTAGAGACAGAAATGGTTGGTGTAAATGACTTTAGGATTATTCCTAGCGATCGGAGTGGAACATCCATGCTCGTGATACCAATTGACTCTGCTGTATGTGATGAGTGCTTAAAGGAGATGAATGATCCGGAGGATTTCCGTTTTCACTATCCGTTTATCAACTGTACACAGTGCGGTCCGCGCTACACGATAATTGAGGAATTACCCTATGACAGACCATATACATCGATGAAGTCCTTCCCGATGTGTGAGGATTGCCAAAAAGAATATGATGATCCGACAAACCGGCGCCATCATGCCCAGCCCATTGCCTGCCCGAAATGCGGACCAAAGGTACGGCTGTTGGATCAGAGTGGTCAGAAAAGAGTTTCAGAGAGTCCGATTAAAGATACAATAGACCTTTTAAAACAAGGCAAGATTGTTGCGATTAAAGGAATCGGCGGCTATCACCTTGCCTGTGATGCGAAAAATCAAGAAGCAGTCATGACACTGAGAAGCAGGAAAAAACGTCCTAATCGACCGCTAGCAGTTATGGCTTCATCAATTGCAACAGCACGGGAGCATGCAGAGATAAGTGTTATCGAAAAGGAAATAATAACGAGTCCGAAGTCACCAATTCTGGTACTGAAGAAACATAAACAATACCAGCTAGCAGAAGGTGTTGCTCCGGGAATGGGAACAATAGGTGTTATGTTGCCGTATTCGCCGCTGCACCATTTATTATTTGCTGACCCAGAGCTATCTTGTCTCGTGATGACAAGTGCAAATCCTTCGGGAATGCCGATTCTTTACAAAGATGAAGAAGCCTTGCAGTATTTAGAAGGAATTGCCGATTTCTATTTGGTACATAACAGGGAAATCCTCCATCCAGTAGATGATTCTGTTGTTCAAATAAATGACGGCGAGCTCGATTTCCTGCGGCGATCACGTGGATATGTGCCAGACCCTTTTTCGACTACTGTCGATGTATCAGGAATCGTGGCGTTTGGAGGTCAGCAAAAAACGACATTTACAATTGGCAGGAATGAGCAGATCTTTGTTGGCCCCCATATTGGCGATTTAGACAATATTGAGACCACCCAGCATTATCAACAGGAATTAAATCATTTATTAAAATGGATTAATACCCCAAAATCTGTAGCTGTCATCGATGCCCATCCTGACTATCACGTTCAGAAGCTTGTAAAAGAGTACGAGTTCGAGGAAGTCATCGAGGTCCAACATCATCATGCTCATATGGCCGCTGTTCTCGATGAACATCATATACTTAGAAAAGCCTATGGAATTATTTTGGATGGAACCGGATATGGTAACGATGGAAATATTTGGGGTTTTGAAATCTTCTATGGGGACTGTGCAGAATTTGAACGAGCTGCCCATTTAACGTATACACCGCTTCCTGGAAGTGAAAAATGCATTCGTGAACCGTGGCGGAATGCAGCAGCGATGCTGATCTCGCTACATGGTGAAAAAGGGTTACAGCTTGCAAAGGATATATTTACAGATAAAGCTTTAGAGATTGAAATTTTAAAGAGGATGATTGAAAAACATATTAACACCATTCAAGCGGGAACATGCGGCAGACTATTTGACGCTGTTAGTGCCTTGTGTGGAGTGACCAAAGTATCGAGCTATGATGGGGAGGCAGCCATACGATTGGCAGAGTTGGCTGATGAAAACATAATCTACGAATCTTACCCATTTAATTTGCTTGATAAAGATATGTTAACCATTGATTTTTCAAGAATGATAGAAGAAATAGCATTGGATGTAGTAGCAGGGAAAAACACTGCAAATATTAGCGGCAGGTTTCACGAAACGGTTGTCCAAGCGATTGTTGCTGCACTGGAACAAGTGTATCAGGATGGTGCAAGCAGAAACGTTGTTTTATCAGGCGGCAGCATGCATAACCGTTATTTACGAAAAAGAATCAGTACGGAATTAAGAGAAAGAGAATTTACCGTTTATTTTTCAGAAAAGGTCCCTTGCAATGATGGGGGCTTATCCTACGGGCAACTAGTCGTTGCTGAGGCAAAAAGGAGTGCTAAAGAATGTGTGTTGGAGTACCAGCGAAAGTAATCAAGAAGATGGAATATAGTGCAGTTGTCGATGTGATGGGGTCACAGACAACAGTTGGAATAATCTTTGTCCCTGAAGTCGTGCTTGGGGATTATGTCATCGTTCATGCAGGGCAGGCGATGAGTATTGTCGATGAGACGTACGCACGGGAGAGTGTGGCCGAATGGAGGAAGTTAATTGATGCTCGAAATTCTAAAACAGTCCAATAACCCGGAAATTTGTAAGCCGCTTGTCGAAGCCGTTATTGAAAAAGCAAAAGTGTTTCACCAAAAGTTTGGCCGCAAGCCTGCTTTTATGGAGGTTTGTGGTTCCCATACGATGGCGTTAGCACGGACCGGGGTAAAGCAATGCTTAAAGGAATATGTCAATCTTATTTCTGGACCAGGCTGTCCAGTATGTGTAACCGATCAACGGTCAATTGATGCAATGATTGCCCTAGCGGAAGGGGAAGACCGGATTATCTGTACCTTTGGCGATATGATGAGGGTTCCTGGCTCGAATAAAACACTGCTAGATTCAAAGATTGCCGGAAAAGACATCCGCGTTTTATATTCGCCGGTTGATGCGGTAAAGATTGCAGAAGAGAACCCAGATAAAGAAATTATTTTTCTTGGAGTTGGCTTTGAAACGACGATTCCGATTCTGACATTAATGGTTGGCGAAGCAGAAAATCGAGCTATCACGAACTTTTCCATTTGGATGACAACGAAACTAGTTGAACCAGCCCTTCGTTTTTTATTAAATGCGGGTGAAGTGAATTTGGATGGCTTCCTGCTCCCAGGGCATGTGTCCATAGTGTTGGGGGAAGATTCTTATCAGTATCTTGTCGATGAATATAGTATTTCCGGAGTGATTACTGGATTTGAGACTGCGGAATTACTCTCCGGAATTTACAAGGGCATTGAGTTAGGATTAAACGGGAAAATTGCCATTGTCAACAACCACCCTGCTGTTGTTAGCAAAACTGGCAATCAAGTGATTCATCAATGGTTTGATAAATACTTAATAGAATGTGATGAAGCATGGCGGGGAATTGGCGTAATAGCTAACAGCGGCTTGGATTTGAAGCCGGAATATGATCAATTCAATGCTAAAAAAAGATTCACCGTTACTGTTGGCGAGCCGCGGAAAACAAAATGCCACTGTGGTGAGGTGATTCGCGGGTTAATCTCGCCAACTGAATGTTCACTGTTCGGTAAAGCCTGCCAGCCCATGAATCCAATCGGCCCATGTATGGTTTCGGCAGAAGGCAGCTGTGCCGCACACTATCAATACATGAGGGAGAGTTTCTGATGGAGCAATATATCAGTTTAGCACATGGTGATGGCGGTGAACTAAGCCATCGCTTAATTCGTGATTTATTCGTGGAAGCGTTTGGCGACGGAAAAGCGGCGATGTTCGATGCAGCCGAAATAACATTGACCTCCCAGCAAATAGCAGTTTCAACTGACTCATTTGTCATCAAACCGATATTTTTCCCAGGAGGATCAATTGGAAAATTAGCCGTTGCTGGGACCGTCAATGACCTTGCCGTTAGCGGGGCAAAACCAGCATTCCTAACTTGTGGGTTTGTGATTGAAGAAGGATTTCCAATTTCCGACCTCAAGAAAATTGTTACTGACATGGCCCATGAAGCCAGAAAAACAGGCGTGCAAATTGTTGCTGGAGATACAAAAGTAGTTGAACGGGGCAGCGCGGATGGCGTTTATATTAACACTACCGGCATTGGGATCTATGAACCCGGAATTGGCTGCAGTCTTGAATTTGAAGAAGGAGACGTGATCATTGTCACAGGCTCCATCGGCGACCATGGCATCGCTGTCTTGGCTGCCAGGGGAGAATTAGGAATCACGGTACCAATTGAAAGTGATTGTGCTTCTCTTAATAGAATGCTTAGTGAAGTTCTCCACCATACAAATGGAGTCCGGATCATGCGCGATCCGACAAGAGGCGGATTAGCGACAACTCTTGTAGAAATTGCTGAGGACTTTCATTTAACGATGAAAATTAATGAAGTGGATGTACCTGTTAAAGAAGAAGTATATGGAGTCTGTGATCTATTAGGCTTTGACCCGCTATATCTTGCAAACGAAGGAAAAGCGATTATTATTGTAGCTGCTAATGAAAAGGAAAAAGTGCTTGATATAGTAAGAGAATTCCCAGATGGACGGGAAGCAGTAGTTATCGGTTCTATTATAGGAAAACAAAAAGGTCAATTGCTTATGGAAACGCCACTAGGTTCAAAGCGATTACTAAATAGATTATCAGGAACGATGTTTCCGAGGATATGTTAAAAGTAGCCCCCATTTATTCATTATAACGAATAAATGGGGGCTACTTTTATGATTTTTTCTGTTCTTTCATCCATTCCTGGAACTTAATGTACTTGCGATACTCGTGAAAATCCTCTTTTTTCAAACCGTCCTCAATTGCTTGCTGAATTAATTCCTTCCATTCCTCATCCAGTAGATTATCTTCAACCTTTTGTTCATTAGCATTTTGTAAAAGATAATCAATACTTGTATCTAAAGGCTTAGAAACTTTAACGAGAAAATGAAGTGACGGATTAGTCTGCAAACCTCTCTCAAGCTGGCTTAAGTAAGATTTCGAAACATCAGCTAGCCGACCTAATTCCGTTATTGAGTACCCTTTCTTCTGCCGCAACCGTTTAATCTTCTTTCCGATCATATCACCCTCATCTCCTAAAATAGAACAAAAAGAATCCGTTTCAAATATACATTATATAGAACGGTTAATTCTTTATAAAATACGGAATAATGAGAAATCGGGAGATATATCAAGAGAATATGATGAAAGTGTTCTTTATTAAGAAAATTTGGTCTTTTTTGTGGTTTTTCAAGTTCGTTATTTTGTCTTATACTCAATTTGTAAGTTCATTACAAAGAACAAAAATTCCTAAGGAAGTTGATGAACATGATAAAAAAGTCGCCAACTTCGTTCTTAATAAACTACTTAAGAAAACTTCTCAATTTAATAGAACGAATGAGGGAGGGAATACCATCCGACATACTCGTTTGAAAAGGCTTAAAAAAAAGGAAAATATCATAGTATTATTTGCAGCTCAGATTGTTGCTGCATGGTACATTCTGATTCTTACAGGTATATATCTTACAACCGATACTGGTGCATATTTTAATGATGCTGATTCAATAAGCGGAACAATTAGTGTTTCGGAAGATTTTTGCAAGGACGCTGAAAGGAATTCCGAATTCTGGAACAAATATTGTAAGGATTTAGAAAATGAAAATTTTCAAGATACATCTGATGCTAATTCAAATGAAAAAATAGAATCTCAAAAACCTTATGAAAAAAATATTGAAACTGAAGGGAAATCAATAGAAATTCAAAGTAATAGACCTGACATAGAAAATACCTCTGAAAGTTCTAATTCAGATAGTGCAGAAACAAATTATGATCAAACAAATGGTAACATGGAAAATTAATAACAATGGCGGTGTAAACATGAAAATAGTTAAAAAGATTTTAAGTACTTTAATAACGGTAATTCTATCAATAACCTTAATATTTATGATTTTTGTCGTAATATCGTCCAAAGCTTCCGGTGGCGAACCTAGTATCTTGGGTTACCAACTTAAAACAGTACTTTCTGGTTCCATGGAACCCACGTTTAAAACAGGTTCTATCATTGCTGTTAAGCCTTTAGAAAATCCAGGTAATTTGAAAAAAGATGACATTATCACCTTTATAGAATCTGATGAAAAATTGATTACACATAGAATTATTGATGTTAATAAAGCTGGAGATCAAATCACGTATGTAACAAAAGGTGATAACAACAATGCTAAAGATCTTGATCCAGTATTAACCCAGAATGTCGTAGCTAAATATTCCGGCTTTACAATCCCATATGTTGGTTATTTAATAGATTATTCTAAGTCGAAAAATGGAATGGCTTTACTACTTATCCTACCAGGCATACTCCTACTTTCCTATTCAGGAATAAGCATTTATAAAGCTATCAAAGAACTGGATAAGGGAAAAGGAAATGATGCTCAAGGAACTATTTAACGGTTGCATTCCTTATGTAAAAGCATAAGGGTCCAATAAATAATACATATCTCTAAAAAGAGGGATAATTAGGAGGAGAAAGAATGAGTATTAAAAAGAAATTAGGTTTAGGAATCGCATCAGCAGCACTAGGATTATCTTTAGTAGGTGGGGGAACATTTGCGTATTTTAGTGCTACCACACAAGCTACAGCGGAATTTCAAGCAGGAACATTAAAGCTTTCAGCACATCCAACTGAGATCATTAACATTAAAAATATTAAACCAGGTGATTGGATGCAACGTACTTTTAACCTACAGAATGATGGTAGTCTTGATATTCATACTATTAATTTAGCTACAAACTACTCAACAGGTGGGGCAGTTGATCAATTTGGGAAAAATTTAGGTGATTATATCCAAGTAGAAGTCCTATATCATGGACAACCGGCGAATAGTATGCCAATTTACCTATCAACACTTTCAGAGTTAAGAAGTATGAGCCCTGAAATACTTCATGAAACGTTGAGTGGGCACGTTCCAACAGCGGATCTAAAAAAAGGTGAAACTCATCCATTTATAGTGAAGTTTAAGTTCCTTGATAATGGAGCTGATCAAAATGCTTTCCAAGGAGAATGGCTAAGACTAGAATGGACATTCAATGCTAAGCAAGGTACTGGAGTAGAACTTTAATAGCAATTTTGACAAAAGGTAGGAAGTAATTCCTACCTTTTGTTAAATCTAACATTGCGAGGTATTGCCATGAATATTAAAGTGATATTAGCAAAGACGATAAGAATTATTTTTATAGCCAGTTTATTCATTTTTATATTTTTAGGAGAGAAAAGTGTAAGTGCTGAAAAGAATGAGATTGATATTTCAACAATCCCAAATAAGGTCCTTTTTGATATTAGCAATGCTAAACCAGGAGATACATTTACGAAATTATTAAAAGTCCAAAATAATGGATCAAAAGACTTCAAGTATCTTTTTTCTAATCGTTTCTTAACAGGATCAGAAAAAATTTATAATGAATTAGTTTTAACAGTTGCTGATAAATCTGGTGATCTTTATAAAGGTAAATTAAAAGACTATGAAAAGCTAGATTCTAGAAAATTAAAAAGTAGTACAAGTGAAGAACTGACATTTAGTATATATTTCCCTAGTGAACTTGGAAATGATTTTCAAAGTTTAAGCTGTGAATTTCAGTTTAAATTTTATGTAGAAGGAACTCTAGGTGGTGTCCTTCCAGCAGATGGACCCAAACTCCCTGACACCGGATCAGATATGTTTAATATTCTAGTAGTAGGAGCAGTGTTAGTTTTAACTGGTTCTACAATTCAGTTTTTCATCAAAAGAAGAAATAGGTTAGATAAGCAAGTATAGTAGGACCTTGGTTTTTAAAGTAGAAAATCAAGGTCAAATTTTAATAAGTTTGTATACATATTATTAGATTGTAATAGATAACTATTAGAAATAGATCAGAATGGAGTTGTCACCCAATGTTCAAAAAACTCTGCCCAAAATGCCACCAACCCTCTTTCAGTAGCTGCGATTCTGGAAAATGGCTTTGCCCTTCATGTAACCATGATCTTACTAAAGTTAACCGCCAAGATGCCCAAAAGGCTAAAACTAAAAGGCCTCAATTATACATAATCAAAAAACAATTCACTGTAGATAACCCCAAGATTAAATCCTACACTTTCCCATCTTTTGACTAATTTACAGGTCATCCAACAGTGGCCTGTTTTTTGCTTCCATAATAATTTAAAAAGAGTTTCCTGATTTATGTAGCAGGGATTAAAGTTCAAAAATAAAAGAATAACGCTTCTTACCTTTCGAACATCGGATCATCCGGTGTTCTTTTATTTTTCACATTTATCTTACGAAAATAGGGGAAATTATTTCATCTAGGATAGGGAACATGTATAATACAATGGAGTAAAGCTAGGGATGTGAGTGAATGAGCAAGATAAAGATTGTAACGGATTCAACCATGGATATGATCATTGAACAGGCTGAACAGCTCGGTGTTGTCGTGGTCCCTTTGTCCGTAACAATAAAGGGTGAAACGTATTTAGACAGAGTTGAGATTCAACCTGCAGAATTTATGGAAACGATGAAAAGTTTAGAGGAACTGCCGAAAAGCTCCCAGCCTTCCGCGGGAACTTTCCTTGAAGTATATGACAAGCTTGGTGATGAAGGCTATGAAGTAATTTCTATACATATGACCGGGAAAATGAGCGGAACGGTTCGCTCTGCTGAAAGTGCAGCACAAATGACGAAGACAAAGGTCAACGTCGTTGACTCTAAGTTTATCTCGATTGCCCTTCAGTTCCAGGTCAGGGAAGCGGCTGAAATGGCGAAGCAAGGCAAGAGTGCTGAGGAAATTCTAGAGCGTTTAGACAAGGTCAGTGAAAATTCAAAGCTTTATATTATGATTGATACGCTGGAGAACATGGTAAAAGGCGGCAGAATTGGTAAAGGGAAGGCTTTTATTGGATCACTCCTTAATATCAAGCCGATTGCCTCTCTTGAGGGTGCAGAATATAATCCAGTTGCCAAAGTTCGCAGCCATTCACAGGTGGTCAAATGGCTCGCCAAGCAATTTACCGAGGATGTAAAAGGAAAAACCTTACTAGGTGCAGGGATTGTTCATGCCGAAGCACATGATTTAGCTGCAAGAGTAAAGGAAGCAATTGTAGACTTAACAGGATTTGAGGATATCCCGATTGGTTACACGGGCCCGACGATCAGCACCCATACAGGTCCAGGTGCAATTGCCTTGATGTATTACACAGAATAAAAAATGGGGATGGTGCGATTTATGGCACCATCCCCTTTAGATTACCGCTGAAATTTCAGAACCATGGACACTATACCCAAGCCGCTGCAAATGTTTTCGAATTCCGCTACGTTCCCATGTCCGGAGAATCATAACCGATTCGAGTATTTTTTTAGGATAGAAGATGCCAATACTTGTTAGCTCCTCAAAATTCAGGCCCTGACGAACATACTTTTCGATGATTTCGTCACGCTGGTCAATCATGGCTAAGTATTTTTCCATTGCTTCAGCAAATTCTTGTTTCGTGAAAATCCCTTTTTGATGACCGGTAATATAGGTGTCGGCGTCCAGGTCCAACAAGCGTTTTCCTGATGCAATGAAGGCATCAATATCTCCATCACTTCCAAAATACCATGGTCCAAACGATGTCATATCGAAATCGCCTACATAAACGACTCCTAACGCTGGAAAGAAGGGACTTGTATAGCCCGCTGTGTGTCCAGGGGTGTGTAGGAAATGAACCTTGACCCCGCTAAAGTTATATTCTTCTTCATAATGATAGGTTCCGGAAATTTCCCCAAGGTTTTGTACCCATTCCTTTGGCATGTGTTTTCTAAGTGTTTCTACACCTTCTGGCCCCCATTCTTGGTAGACGCCATTACCCCTGGCAATCCCTTCGATGGTTTGAATGGTTTTATATTCGAGTGGATTAATCCATTTTTCAGTACCCTGAAACAAATGGTTGTGCAATGTATGATCGGGGTGGTAGTGAGTATTGATGATCAACTTAACCCCATACTGCTCATCAAGTGTCATAAGTTCAGTTGGATCTGCTCCCGTATCGATGAGCACCTTGTCATTGGTATTAATATACAAGCTTCGTGAATAGGGAACTTTACTATTATTAGCTCCTTCAATAATTATAAGTGGACCAATCTGTTTCACTATTAACACCTCTGTAAAATTGACTTAATTTTCTGGTTATTGAATGAATACTCATTCATGATACCATATCTTCTCCTTACAATAAACCAACTTGCCTTCGGCTATTCTTCGACATTATAACGGAGAATTCTGTTCTTTTGGTGAAACTAGAATTTTTGGAAATGCTATAGCCTTGATTAAGGACCGTTTGCTTTTCTCTTTCTTGAAACTTTGTTACACTTATCACGAAAAGAAAAAGCTGGCGGGGGATATTTATGAAAAATCAATTATCGTTTCTAGTTATCATCATCTTGAGTGCGTTGCTTTTATCAGCATGTGGACAAAAGGGGATTGTGAATCCGCTTGATTATCCAGTAAATGATTTTTCAGCGGTGACCGAGGAAAATCAACCGTTTGAAAAAAAGGAGTTAGACGGAAAGATTTGGGTGGCTGATTTTATTTTTACCAATTGTGCAGATGTTTGTCCGCCCATGACAGCAAATATGTCCAAGCTGCAAAAAATGGTGGCAGATGAAAAGTTGGAAAATGTAGAGTTTGTTTCGTTTAGTGTCGATCCAACCGTTGATACACCAGAAAAACTTACAACGTATGCCAAGAATTTCGGCTTGGATTCAAAGAATTGGACCTTTTTGACAGGCTATACACAAGAGTTTATTGAAACCTATGCCAAAGAAACATTTAAAACGTTAGTGAAAAAGCCGCAAGAGGGAAATCAGGTTATTCATCAAACCTACTTCTTCTTAGTTGGACCAGATAGTAAAGTTAAAAAAGTTTACGATGGGTACAAAGAAGTGCCGTATGATGATATGCTCAAGGATATTAAAGCATTGCAATAGACCTTTTTTCTAGGTCTATTTTTTTGGAAATGAATAGGAGTTTGTACTTGCCTGTTTTGAATTTTTTTTGTCATGTTATAATATCAATAGGTAGAGGGTGGTGAAGTACATTTGAAAAAGTTTTTCACCCTTTTCATGCTTTCGACTTTTTTCTTAAGTTCTTGCAGTCAATCCAATCGCTGGGAATTGCATAAAGAACGGACCGTTTCGGCTGTCGTTTATGAGGAAATTCCTGTCGATTTTGTCCCACAGGAAATAAAGATTATTTCTGCTGGCGATTCCTTAACAGAGGGTGTTGGCGATAGTACCAAAACTGGAGGATACCTGCCTTACTTAAGAACTTTGCTCGAGGAAGAAAAGGGGATTAAGGAAGTTGATTTTTATAACTATGGCGTTAACGGTAACCGGACGACACAATTATTAAAAAGACTGCAACAAGAGGAGATTACCGACACACTAGCTACAGCTGATTTGGTCATTTTAACCATTGGCGGCAATGACATTATGAAGGTAGTCAAGGATAATATTTCAAATCTCCAGCTATCGGTGTTTGAAAAAGAACGAGAAGTGTATATTCATAATCTGTACCAAATTATGAATACGATTATTCGCGTTAATCCTGATGCCTATATTGTGTTGGTTGGTGTCTACAATCCTTTTTCACAATGGTTTTCGGATATTAAGGAGCTTGACCAGATTGTGGCTGATTGGAATATTGCCAGTCAATCCGTGGTCAGCAATTATTCGAATGCTTATTATGTAGGAATTGAAGATTTATTTCGCAATCCAAAAGAAAGTCTCTTGCATACCGACAATTTTCATCCCAATAATAAGGGCTACGAATTGATCGCCGAGCGTTTGAACGAAACCTTAGAAGAGCGGACATTACCTGATCTCGTTAAGAAGGCGTATATGGTCAGTAAAGAGGAGAATTAGTTTTCGATGATAAATAAATGGAAAAGGGGATTCTTTCTTTTATTAGGATTAAATGGTTTCATTTTGATCCTTCTATTATCATTGATTTTGGTACCGGCAGATGATAAAGGGAAGATGCAACAGAGTGTTCCGAATAACAACAGTGTTTCTTTCGAAGTTACATCGAATAAGGATGATTTAAATCGATTGATCAATCAGTATATTAAAAAAGAGGCTGGCGATTCACCGATTGATTATAGTGTCCGTCTAGAGGATGAAGTGGAGTTATACGGAAAATTGCCATTCTTTAGTCAAGAATTGGATTTGAAGCTTACCTTTGAACCAGAGGCACTGGAAAATGGCGATTTAGTTTTAAAGCAGAAGTCGATTTCGGTTGGGAGTCTGCATTTGCCGGTTTCGTATGTCCTTAAATTTATTAAAGAGAATTATAAGCTCCCAAAAGGGGTAGACATACAGCCGAGTGAAAAACTAATCTACGTAAATATGCAGCAATTAAAGATAAAAAGTGATGTTGAACTGAAAGCTAACAGGTTCGATTTACGAAAAGATGATATTGCTTTTACAATACTTGTACCTGTTGATTAAGGTGACTCACATTGGTGGGCCACCTTATTATTTTAATCTTTTAAAATCATTGCTGTTAATGTTTCAGGTTCTTCTTTCGAAAGTCCGATCAATATAATCGTATAGGTTTCATTTGGGCGGAAATGGGCTTTTGGTATTGGAAGGACAACTTGTTTTGTTCCCGCTGCTCTGACCTCTAAATCCACGGTCATTGGCATGATTCCTAAATAATCGGATGTCTGCTTGTAGGAGATATTCGGAAAGACAACATCTCTGTCTTTAACTGCAAAATCCAAGGCCCCTGTATCAGGTGATAAGTGTAAAAACCTTATTTTTGATTCATTTGGCGGAACTTCCGGCTGGGTAAGGTATGGTAGCAGGCGCATTTTTTTTACAGAATCGATGATGGCCAGTGTGTAGGTTTTTCCGGGTTCAATGGTAACATTCTTATTCAGGACACTGTCCAGAGAATTTCCAGTAGGATAAATATCAATATGATACTTTCCAGGATTTAATGACAAATAATTGCTTGCCACTCTAAATGGGAGGCGTTTTACTTGCATCTTCCCGTTAATATAAATGTCAACATCGGGGGCATCAGGTGAGGTGTGAAGGAATCTGACCTTTCCATCTACTCGAGTTTGCTGAGTGTTGTGTTGCAACATTGCTTTATTCATATATTTTAGATGTTTTAAATAATAATGCATGTGTAGGTTTGGGTTTGAGTATTTAGCATTGTGAGCTAATAGATCATACATCGCAGCCCGTTGAAGATAATCTGAATGATTTCCACTTTCAGACATACCCATCGCTCCTTTCTCTAGTTCTTTACAAATTAATTTATTCAAGCATGTTTGGGTAGGTGTCTATATTTGGATTATTTGTTTACAAATGGCTTTTATTCACATATACTTAATACAAATATCTCGGAAGGCGGGTGAAGTGTAATGTTAAATGAAAATACGTTAATTGCCGTTGATTTCAATATCGCTTGCACAGCCCGCGGATTCACCAGTTAGGGGAATCTATACCCATTTTTCCTTTGTGAAGTAAACCATGGGCTGTGTTGCCTATGGTTTTTTATTTTACAATTTTTGGAGGAATATGGATGAATTTACTAACAATCGGATTAACTGAAAAAATAATGAACGATTTCTTAGCAGTAAAGCAAAGCGAAGAGATGATCATCGGCCGCGTCGCCTTGGAACATAAGCATATGTATCGTGTCTGGACGGAGCAGGGCGACTTGCTTTGTGAGGTATCAGGAAAATTTAATTTTGAAGCTTTAAGTCGTGAGGATTATCCGGCGGTTGGAGATTGGGTGATGCTGAAACCGCGGACGAACGAGGGTAAAGGGACAATTTATTCTGTCATGCCACGATTTAGTAAATTTTCGCGGAAGTCTGCCGGCAGAACGGCTGAAGAACAAATTGTTGCCGCAAACGTCGATACTGTCTTTCTTGTCAACTCACTTAATGACGACCTTAATTTAAGAAGAATTGAACGTTATCTCTTGCTAACATGGGAGAGCGGGGCGAATCCCGTAATTGTATTGAGCAAAGCTGATCTTTGTGAAAATATCGAAGAGAAGCTGGCGGAGGTTGAAGCTATCGCCTTTGGCGGGGTACCGGTTATTCCTATTAGCGCGGAGATGATGAGTGGAATTGAACAGCTTGATCCATACTTACTGCCTGGAAAAACGGTCGCTTTGTTAGGATCATCAGGGGTAGGAAAGTCGACTTTAACCAATCGGTTATTGGGTGATGAGAAGCAGGCCGTTAATGAGATTCGTGAAGGTGATGACAAAGGGCGGCACACGACTACCCATCGCGAGCTGATTCAGCTCCCAAATGGAAGTGTGCTGATTGACACCCCAGGGATGCGTGAATTGCAGCTGTGGGAAAGTTCAGAGGGACTAACAGAAACGTTCTCCGATATTGATGAATTGGCAGAGAACTGCAGATTTAGAGATTGTAAACATCATGATGAACCTGGCTGTGCCGTTGCTTTGGCGATTGCAGCAGGTACGCTTCCAGCTGGACGACTAACCAGCTTCAACAAGCTGCAAAAAGAACTCGCCTATATCGAACGGAAAGCAGACAAACGCGCTCAAACGGAAGAACAGAAAAAGTGGAAGAACGTTGCAAAACAACTGAAACAAAAGAAAAAGATTAAATAGGAAGTTACAGCCGGACCAGCAAGATGTGGTTCGGCTTTATCAGTCAGTAAATTGTATTTCTTTAATTAGATTCGGTATACTCATAGTCGGGAGCAAATAAAAATTAAAGGGGTGGGAACGTGGAAGAATTAGCTACGTTTGCTGGAGGCTGTTTTTGGTGTATGGTGAAACCATTTGATGAGCAGCCGGGAATTATAAACGTCATTTCTGGATATACCGGCGGTCATGTTGAGAATCCTACATATGAACAGGTCTGTTCGGAGTCAACTGGGCATTATGAAGCGGTTCAAATCACGTTTAATCCGGAAATTTTTCCATATGAAAGACTGCTTGAACTCTATTGGCAGCAAATTGATCCAACCGATGCTGGCGGTCAATTTTACGATCGTGGTCAATCCTATCAAACAGCAATTTTTTACGATAATGAAAAACAAAAGCAACAAGCAGAGCTGTCGAAACAAACATTACAGGAGAGCGGACTCTTCACGAAGCCTGTGGTAACGCCAATTTTACCAGCCAAAACGTTCTATCCAGCAGAAGAATATCATCAGCATTACTATAAGAAAAATCAAGCACATTATCAAAGATACCATGTAGGTTCAGGGAGAGCCGGTTTTATTCAAGCACATTGGGGGGAGAAAAGTGAAAAATAAGGAACAATTAAAAAAAGATTTATCACCAATTCAATATGAAGTAACCCAAAATAACGGAACCGAACCGCCGTTTCGGAACGAATATTGGAATGAAACAAGGGACGGGATTTATGTGGATCTCGTATCTGGGAAGCCGCTATTTAGCTCACTCGATAAATATGACGCAGGCTGTGGCTGGCCGAGTTTTACCAAGCCGATTGTAGAGGAAGAAGTGTTGGAAAAAGAAGATCATAGCCATTTTATGGTTCGTACGGAAGTGAGAAGTAAGACAGCTGATTCCCATTTAGGCCACGTTTTTAACGACGGTCCAGATCCAACAGGGTTACGGTACTGTATTAATTCTGCAGCCTTACGCTTTATTCCCATAGAAAAGCTTGAAGTGGAAGGTTACGGAGCTTATAAAAAATTATTTGACGAAGAGTAAAAAGCCGCGATTCTCGCGGCTTTTTCTAATTTTCCTTTACTTTTGACGTGGAGGTCATTCCCCCGGATAGGATAAATTTCATGGCGTCTTCAGGCTTTACATCAATAATTTCAACTTGCTCCTTCGGAATTAGAAAGGTAAACCCGGCCACTTGAAAAGTTTGCGGAACATAGACGGCTACATGATCTTTAAGTGGACTGTAGAAATTCTCTAATTGTTCGGAAGTCACGAACCCCATACTCTTCATTTCTGTTCCAGGAATAACCACAAGTGCCACCTTCGAAAAAGACTTTTTCTCGCCAAGAAAGGATTGAACCGTATCTTTTATGACGGAGTAGATGGTTTTTACAACAGGAATTTTTTCCAACCATCGATCAATTAATTTAATGATGCTGCCTGTTATAAATTTTGTAGATAACCAGCCAAGTAGTGTAATTAAAACAATCGTGGTCAGCAAACCGATCCCAGGAATATAATCTTCCTTTAAATATGGCCTTAATGTATTCCCAAGCAAACCGTCGAGAAACAAAAAAGTTTTATAAATGACAAAGATTACAAGGATAATCGGGACAATCGTCAAAATACCGTTCACAAAGCTTTTTAATAAAGTTTTCAAACTATCACCTACAGATTTTTTATTCATTGATTCTCATAATATAGGCGAATGCACAGACAGGTCAAGTACCTACTACATAAAGTAAGAGTGTTAACAGACAAAAACGCAAGGAGTGAATGGGTATGTATGGTTATGGGCAAGATTGCTGTGGATTTGGTGCAGCACCAGCAGTAGGTGGATGTGGATTTGGTTATGCAGCACCAGTAGTAGGTGGATGCGGATTTGGTTATGGCTATGGCACTTTCGTATTAATTGTGGTGCTGTTTATTCTATTAATCATCATCGGCGCAAGCTGGTGCTAAATGCAAATGACTCAGGCGAAAAGCCTTGAGTCTTTTTTTATATTCTGAAAACGATCAAAACACGAACGATGTGAACAATTAATTATATATAGTTCGTTTTTACTGTTGACGGAAAGAAATTTGTTTGCTATATTTACCAAGGGTTAAGTAAATACAGACGTCTTGGAGGTTTTGGACAATGGAAAATAAATATGATGTGATTGTAGTGGGTGCAGGTCCTGCAGGAATTTTTACCTGTTATGAACTTACACTAAAAATGCCAAACGCAAAGGTGCTTTTAGTAGATAAGGGGCATGATATTTATCGAAGAAATTGTCCGATTTTAGATAATAAAATTGAGAAATGCCCTCCAGCAGCAGGCAGGAAAGAGTACGCAGGATGCTTGCCTGCTTGTTCCATCACTGCTGGCTTCGGTGGTGCAGGAGCATATTCTGATGGAAAGTTTAATATCACAAGTGAATTTGGCGGTTGGATGACCGATTATCTTCCAGATTCTCAGGTCATTGATTTGATTAAATATGTTGATGAGATAAATTTAAAACACGGTGCAACAGATAGTATTACCGATCCGCTTACAGATCAAGTGAAGGACATCGAGCGCCGCGCATTTGCAGCGGGCTTAAAATTGCTGCGTGCCCAAGTTCGTCACCTAGGTACAGAGCAAAACTTAGAAATTATGAAAAGTATCTTTGAATACTTAAATGATAAAGTGGAACTGTCTTTTAAAACAGAAGTACAAGATTTGATTACGGAAAGAACAATTGATGGTTATGTCGTTAAGGGGATCAAGCTGAAAGGCGATAAGGAGCTTTTTGCAGATAAGGTTGTTATTACCCCAGGTAGGGATGGTTCGAAATGGCTAACTGAAATTTTGAAAGCACGCCGTCTGAAGATGACAAGTAACCAAGTAGATATCGGCGTACGGGTGGAGACATCTGACATTGTTATGAAGGAAATTAATGATCATTTATATGAAGGGAAATTTGTCTTCAATACTTCCGTCGGAACGAGAGTACGAACGTTTTGCAGCAACCCTTCCGGACATGTTGTCGTTGAAAACCATTCTGGTATCATGCTTGCCAATGGACATGCCTACAAAGATCCGAAACTTGGCAGCCCAAATACGAATTTCGCATTATTGGTATCACATACATTTTCAGAGCCTTTTGATAAGCCGAACGAATATGCCCACGAAGTATCACGTCTTGCCAACGCCCTTTCAAATGGCGGCTTGATCGTGCAAAAATACGGCGATATTCTAAAAGGCAGACGTTCAACCGAAAGAAGGATTAAAGAAGGATTCCTCGAGCCAACCCTAAAAGAGGCGGTGCCAGGGGATCTAGGTTTAGTTCTTCCATATAATACGCTTAAAAGTTTAATTGAAATGACCGAAGCATTAAATCAAATTACGCCTGGGTTAGCTTCAGAACACACATTGTTCTACGGAGTCGAAGCGAAATTCTACTCTGCACGCCCAAAACTCAATGACCGTTTTGAATCAGAAATCAGTGGTTTGTATGTCGGCGGAGACGGCGCAGGAATCACCCGAGGTCTTGCCCAAGCAAGTGCATGTGGCGTTTGGATTGCCAGAGATATCATCAAAAAAGCAGTCACTGAAGGTAAAAAAGAAGTCGTTATGTCCTAACCCGCTAATATTTGCGGGTTTGTTTTTTTAGTTTCATAGCAAGCTAGCTATCCCCGATAATTAATAAAGAGTTCATGAGAACCATACTGGTGAGAAATTTGGAAAAACGGGCTTCATGGAGGATTCATGAGGCCCAAACAAGTGATAGAAACTGAAAAGTGGTCCTCATAAAGCGTTCATGAAGCCCAAACAAGTGAGAGAAACTGAAAACTGGACCTCATAAAGGACATGAAATAAAAAAGCAGAGTTGCCTCTGCCCTTTATCCGATCGTAACTTTCTCTTTCGGGAAATGAATCTTATCCTGGCTGGAGTCTTTTCCTCTTAGTATTAATAAACATGTAACAATTCCAAGTCGGCCAATAAACATCAACAATATAATGAGGATCTTTCCGAACGTCGTTAACATCGGTGTTAAGCCCATCGATAGTCCATTGGTTCCAAACGCAGAGGTAACTTCAACAATCACCTGAATAATGGTCCCATCTTCTGTAATCGAGAGAATTAAGATTGAAACCAAACAGAGCATGGCCGCCGTCGAAATTACGATAAAGGATTTTAGAATATCCTCGCTATGGAGTTCCCGTCTAAATATTTTAATTGAACCTTTTCCACGTGCATAAAAGAAGATTGCGAGTAGTACAATGGCGAACGTTGTAGTCCGGATTCCACCCGAGGCACTGCTGGGAGAACCGCCAATAAACATTAAAATTGATAAAAAGAGCTGATTACTTGTTGTAAAATCATTCAAATCCATTATGCCAAGCCCTGCACTTTTCGTGGTGGTAGAATTAAATAGGGAATAGAAGAATGCTTCATGCCATGATTTATCGGCGAAAAAGTGATAGCTATCTAGTAAATAAATCATGATGCCACCAACTACCGTTAAGATCACAAATGTTACCGTAGTTAATTTCGTAAATAACGTAAAATGATACCTTCGCTTAACCTTTAAACTTAAGAAGAATTCATAAACCTCGACAATCACTGGAAAGCCGATCGCTCCGATAATCATTAATAAAATGACCACCATTTGAACAAAGTAGTCATTGCTAAAAGGAATTAATGATTCGCCGGTAATATCAAATCCAGCATTTGTGGTAGCACTAATTGAACCGAAAAATCCATGTTTAAATGCTGATAGTGGACTGTCAAAGTATTTCAAAAAGCGTAGTCCTAAAATAATGCCCCCAATGATTTCAAAGGAAATGATGATAATAAAGATCCGCTTCGCCAGCTGCACCAATCCCGATAAGTGAGATTGATTTTGGTCGACCATGATCAGTTGGCGTTCCTTTAATCCTACTTTTTTCCCAATCATGATCCATAGGAAGGTACTAAGTGACATGACCCCTAATCCGCCTAATTGAAGAATAAGACATAAGAGAAATATTCCAAAATTATTAAATGTATCTTTTAAGGAGATGGTACTTAGACCTGTTACACTGACAGCACTCGCCGATGTAAATAAGGCATCGATAAAACTCAATGACGCATTTTCTTTATGAGCGAAGGGTATTTTCAAAAGTAAAGTCGAAATGATTAACGCCGATAGGTAAAAAATAACGATTAATTGAATAGTGGATAGCTCTTTCTTTTTTAATGAATGCTTTCTTGATATATTCATTTGAACCTTCCTTTTGTATATTAACTGTTATTTTATAGCAACTAGGGGTAAAAGTAAAAGATAGTTTTTCCTACTAGAACGAATGATTGAAGACATCAACGATTTTTGGTCATCATGGGGTTATGATGACCATTTTTATGATTTTTTCATGAGTTTTGGTCATCATCGTGGTTATGATGACCATGTTAATAATTTTTTCTATGAGTTTTGGTTATCATCCTGGTTATGATGACCCTGTTTATAATTTTTTCTATGAGTTTTGGTCATCATCATGGTTATGATGACCATGTATATAATTTTTTCTATGAGTTTTGGTCATCATCGTGGTTATGATGACCCTTTTTATGATCTTTTCTATGAGTTTTGGTCATCATCTGAAGTGCCCAGAAATTTTTAAGAATGAATTACTTTAATTAAGATGAAAGTTATAAAAACCTCGCTCATACAATGAACTAAAAGGGAAGTGGTGTCAGGTTGGAACGAACGTATCTAATAAAACCATTACTCGATGAAACGTTGCCAATGATTGATTATGGCAAAGGGGTTTATTTGTATGATATGGAAGGGAAGAAATACCTTGATGGCGCATCCGGGGCAGTTACCGCTAACATTGGCCACGGTGTTGCAGAAATCATCGAGGCGATTCACGAACAGGCGAAAAAAGTCTCGTTTGTGTACCGTTCCCAATTTACGAGTGCGAGTGCCGAGAAACTGGCTAAAAAAGTGTCAGACATCATGCCGGGAGACCTGAATTGGTGCTTCTTTGTTAATAGTGGTTCTGAAGCAGTAGAAACGGCAATGAAAATGGCCATCCAATATTGGCAAGAAAAAGGGATAAAAACAAAAACAAAAGTGCTTTCCAGATGGGTCAGCTATCATGGGATTACTTTAGGAGCACTATCGTTGTCAGGACATCCCGGCAGAAGAGCACGATTTGTTCCGCTGCTGGAGGATTTCCCAGTCATCAATCCCCCATACTGCTACCGCTGCCCCTATGGTCTCGAGGCCCCTTCTTGCGGATATCCTTGTGCACAAGAACTCGAACAGGCAATCAAACGAATCGGTGCTGACCAAATTGCCGCCTTTATTGCCGAACCAGTTATTGGTGCAGCTGGCGGTGCGATCGCTCCTCCAAAGGATTACTTTAAAGTTATCAAGAGAATCTGTGAAGATCACGATATTCTTTTTATCGCAGATGAGGTTATGACCGGTTTTGGGCGAACAGGGTCGATGCTGGCAATGGAACAGTGGGACGTAATCCCTGATATCGTTGCTTTAGGGAAAGGGATGGGTGCAGGTTATGCGCCGATTGCGGCTGCCGTGGCGAGTGAAAAGGTGATTGAACCGATTTTAGCGGGAACAAAAGTGGTGATGAGCGGACATACCTTAAGTGCAAATCCGCAATCCTGTGCCATTTCTCTGGCAGTACTAGAATACTTGGAAAAAAATAAGATTGTCAGTCAAGTAGATTCCAAAGGGGAATACCTCAAGAATCTGTTGCTTCCATTAAAAAATCAGTTTTCCTTTATCGGTGATATTCGCGGGAAAGGATTATTGCTGGGAATTGAATTTGTTGAGGATGCTGCCACGAAAACTCCTTTTCCAAGAAAAGCGCTGGTTACCCAGAGAATGATTGCCATTGCTAAAGAGAATGGATTGATCATTTATCCTGCTGGAGCTGGCCTTGATGGGGTCAATGGCGATTCGATTATTCTCTCGCCGCCATTAACGATTACCAAAGATGAAATACAGGAATTGGTTTCATTACTGGCAGAAACGTTTGAAGCTTTTTCAAAGCAAATGAAGTTAGGATGTGATTAATTGAATAATCCATTTGGAAAAATTACAACCTTAGAGAAGGTTATTGACCTTTTTTTTAATGGGATGACGTTAATGTTTGGAGGATTTGGCGGTGTCGGAACCCCGCCAACTCTGATTGATGGAATCCTAGAAAAAGGAGTGCGAAATTTGACATTGATTGGAAATGATACCGGATTCCCACACATCGGTATTGGTAAACTAGTTAGTCAAGGAAGAGCAATAAAGGTGATTGCCTCGCATATTGGTTCCAATCCAATAGCCGGGAAGCTCATGCATGAAGGAAAGCTTGAGGTGGAATTTTCACCGCAGGGGATATTAGCCGAGCGGATTCGGGCTGGCGGTGTCGGACTTCCTGCGATTCTAACGGATATCGGGTTGAATAATGAGCTAGTATCGAAAAATAAGCCCCATTTTCTCCTCAATGGAAACGACTACTTAATTGAAACAGCTTTAACAGCAGAGATTTCAATCGTTTATGCTAAAAAAGCAGACCCCTACGGAAATTTAATCTATGACAAAAGCGCTCGGAATACGAATCCACTTGTTGCTATGGCCGGAGACATCACGATTGTAGAGGTGGAAGAAATCGTGCCGTTGGGCAGCCTTGACCCTGATGAAATTATCACACCTGGAGTGTTCGTTGACCATATTATCCCATCGAAAGGAGTGAACTGGAAATGGGCTTGGGAGTAGATACTCGCAGCAGAATAGCCAGAAGAGCATCAGAAGAAATTCATAATGGTATGGTTGTGAACCTTGGCATTGGTATTCCATCCTTGGTTCCTAATCATTTACCAACAGACATGATGGTCATGTTTCATGCTGAAAATGGGATCACCGGGATGGGACCAAGTCCAGACAAAGGGCTGGAAGATGGGAATCTATGTAATGCGGGTGGTTTTCCCGTTACCTTAAACAAAGGTGGTTCTTATTGTGATAGTGCGATTTCCTTTGGGATGATCCGCAGGGGCCGGGTTGATATCACGATTTTAGGTTCTCTGCAAGTCAGTCAGCACGGGGACTTGGCCAACTGGATCGTACCTGGAAAAAAAGTTCCTGGTATGGGCGGTGCCATGGAACTAGCTCAGAAAGCGAGAAAGGTGATTGTGTTAATGAATCATTGTGATAAGGCGGGAAATCCAAAAATTGTCAAGAACTGCACGTTACCGTTAACCTCTTCCGCTTGTGTTGACATAATTATTACTGAGCTAGCTGTTTTCAGGTTAACGACAGAGGGATTACTGTTAACAGAGATGTTTGAACCCTATGATTTGCAAGATGTCATCAACAAGACAGATTGTGCGTTTATGATAAGTGATGATGTCAGGAGGATAACCTATTAATCTCACCCATTCTTCTAAAGAGGGAGTGAAAATATTGAGTAATCATGAAGATTTGATCAAACAATGGCTGAAGGACAATCGTGCTAGAGGAACTAGATTTTTACAAATACTTGTTCAAGAAAATAGTATAAGAGGGAACGAGAGTAGTGCACAGGCTGTTATTATCGAAAAATGCCGGCAGTTAGGATTAAACCTCGATATTTGGGAAATCGATCAGGATGAAATCAAGAATCATGAGGCATTCTGTTGTGATCGAGATAGCTTTGATGGGAATCCAAATGTTGTCGCAGTGTTAAAAGGAACTGGCGGCGGAAAATCTATCATCCTCAATGGCCATATCGATGTAGTACCTGTCGGTGATGAGAAGAATTGGACACATGACCCTTTTAGCGGGCATATTGAGTGTGGAAAGTTATTTGGACGCGGTAGCACCGATATGAAGGGTGGAACGGCTGCACTAATTATGGCAATTGAAGCAATAATAGCGACGGGCATTAAGCTTAAGGGTGATGTTATTTTTCAAAGTGTCATTGAAGAGGAAAGCGGCGGTGCCGGTACACTTGCGGCGGTTTTACGAGGCTATCGTGCAGAAGGGGCGATTATCCCTGAACCTACTGGTATGAAAATTTTTCCGAAGCAACAAGGTTCAATGTGGTTTAGAATTCGTGTCAAGGGCAGGGCGGCGCATGGTGGTACACGATATGAAGGAGTAAGTGCTATCGAGAAAGCGATCACGGTCATACAAAAGCTACAGCAATTAGAGGAAAATCGGAATATAAAGATCACTGATCCATTATTTGAAAAAATCCCCATTCCAATCCCGATTAATATTGGAAAAATAAACAGTGGTGAATGGCCGTCTTCCGTTCCCGATTTGGCCGTGATCGAAGGAAGAATGGGTGTTTCTCCAGAAGAAACGATTTTAGCTGCGCAAGCGGAAATGGCAGCGGTTCTGAATGAACTAAATGTACGAGATAAGTGGTTTCAAAATAATCCCCTTGAGATTGAATGGTTTGGGGGAAGATGGCTTCCAGGCAACCTTGAAGTGGATCATCCATTGATGAAGACACTTTCTGATAGTTTTAAAGAAATAAAGGGAGAAGCACCGGTCATTGAAGCGAGTCCGTGGGGAACCGATGGCGGTATTCTTTCAAATGTCGGAAATACACCTGTCGTGGTTTTTGGGCCGGGTATTACAGCAACAGCACATGATGCCGATGAACATATTCATCTGGAGGATTTGTTTGCAGCCAGCAAGATCATTGCATTAACCTTACTGAAGTGGTGTGAGGTTAGTGAATAGTCCCACCGTGGATAAATTTGGTATAATTTAGAGTAGTACTATCATTTTGGAGGGTAGAGGATGAAAAAAGATTTATGGATAGGCGGCGAGTATCGAAATGCTTCTTCCTATATGAAACTTAAAAATCCGTTTAATTTAGAGGTTCTTGCGGAAATTGGTATGGCTACAAGTGAGGATGTCCTTTCAGCCATCCATGCAGCACAACAGGCTCAAGTAGGAATGGCAGACTTGCCTTCGTTTGAACGAGCGGAAATCCTCGAAAAAGTTGCCCAATTTCTAAAGGATGATCGGGAAGAATGTGCGAGATTAATCGCGATGGAGGCTGCAAAACCACTTAAAGCAGCGAGAGCAGAAGTGGACCGAACGATTATGACCTATACCTTTGCCTCCCATGAAGCGAGAAGAATTCACGGTGAAACGGTCCCGATGGACGGGGCCCCTGGAGGTCAGGGCAGGCTTGCGTTTACGGTAAGAGAACCATTGGGTGTAATTGCTGCGATTACACCATTCAATTTCCCTATGAATCTAGTTGCCCATAAAGTCGGTCCGGCAATCGCAGCCGGAAATAGTGTCGTCCTAAAACCAGCCAGTCAAACTCCGTTGTCCGCTTATAAGATTGCAGAATACTTCCACCGTGCAGGCTTACCGGCTGGTGCACTGAATGTTGTCACCGGAAGCGGCAGTAAAATTGGCGATGTTTTAGTAAAGGATGACCGGATAAAAATGATTACCTTTACGGGAAGTCCAGAAGTGGGGCGCTATATTCGTGAAAACTCTGGATTAAAGCGGGTGACTCTGGAATTAGGATCCAATTCAGCATTAATTGTCGACGATGGCGTCCTCATCCATCAAGTGATCCCTCGAATTGTAACCGGAGCTTTTGCCTACCAGGGACAGGTTTGTATTTCGATTCAACGAATTTTTGTTCATGAAAATATTTTTGACTCTTTTGTTGATCAATTTGTCAGCGAAACGCAAAAATTAAAAACAGGTAACCCTCTTGAGGAGGAGACGGATATTTCAGCAATGATTACCCGTGGTGACGTGCAGCGAACGCAGGAATGGGTAGAGGAAGCCGTGAACAATGGTGCACAATTGAAGTTAGGCGGCGGCTCTGAAGAAGGTATTTTCAAGCCAACGATATTAGTAAATGTGCCTTCAAGTGAAAAGGTCAGCTGTGAAGAGGTGTTTGCTCCCGTTGTTCATATTAATACGTTCCGAGATTTTAGTGAAGCAATCGACCAAGTGAATGATTCTAAATATGGTCTCCAAGCCGGGATCTTTACGAATGATATTCATAAAGCACTGCAAGCAGCCAGAAAACTTCAGGTTGGCGGTGTCATGATTAATGAAATCCCGACTTTCCGTGTGGATCAAATGCCATACGGCGGAGTGAAAATGAGCGGCATGGGTCGAGAAGGCATTAAATATGCGGTTGAAGAAATGACTGAACTAAAGCTAATTAGCTTTAAAACAGAGTAGCTTAAAAATGTCTGGCTGTTTTCCAGTCAGGCATTTTTTCAGGAGGGAAGGAGACTGTAACAGATGAACCAAACTGCCTCAACCATCTATATAGAAGAAAGTAATTTCAATCTAGAAGTGTATCTTGACCCTTTTAATAAAAGAATTCGCGTGGATGATTACCGAGGCAATACGAATTTAGTTCTGGAAAAAGCAGAACAGCTTGCTCGCCAGCATCAGGCAGAAAAATTAATCATGAAAGCTCGGGTAGAGGATACACTACCTTTATATGAAAGAGGACTGCAGCCTGAAGCGGTTGTAGACCGCTATTTTCTCGGTTCTGACGCTCATTTTTTTTCAAAGTTTTATACAGTGGAGCGTAAGAAGAATGACCACTGGATTACCGAGGACGGTATGATTCAAAGTATCTATCAATTAGCTACAGCGAGCGACAAACCGTTACCCCCAAAGGAGTATGAATTAAAGAAAGCAGATGAAACATGTGCAGAAGAGCTTGCAGAACTATACCGTCTAGTGTTTCAAATTTATCCTACACCTTTACATGACCTAGAATATGTAAAAAAGACGATGCAAGAGGGGACGATTTATTACGTGTTCTTTTATCAAGGAAAAATCGTAAGTGCCGCTTCAGCAGAAGTAAATAATTTTTATAAAAATGCAGAATTAACCGATTGTGCTACATTAAAGGAACACAGGAAATATGGGCTGATGAAAATCATCCTCCGTGAGCTCGAGGGGGAACTGAAAAGGCAAGGTATTTATTGTTCTTACTCCATAGCCAGGAGTTTATCTTTTGGAATGAATGCGGTGTTGTACCAGCTTGGCTATCACTATCGCGGCCGATTAATGAATAATTGTTATATCTATGACAAACTTGAGAATATGAATATGTGGGTAAAGAATCTGGCAAACTGCTAATATTTCGGCTTGAAGTGCCGAATTTCCGGCATATTGGAAGAGAGGTGGACAAAGAAATGGTCCAATTAACTGCGCTCACACAAGAAGTTCTTTCAGCTATATTGAAAACCATTGATGAGGGAATTCATGTAGTCAATACAGAAGGAAAAACGATTTTTTATAATGAAGTGGCAGCAAGGCATGACGGCATGGATGTAAAGGAAGTACAAGGTAAATACATCCTGGATGCCTTTCCCTCCTTATCAGAAGATTCAAGCACATTAATTCGCGTGATCAAAACAGGCAAGCCGATTTATAATCAGATGCAAGTTTATGTAAATATCCATGGAACACGAATTGATACTATTAATACAACACTTCCGATTTTTGTAGATAAAGAGATTATTGGTGCGGTTGAGATTGCCAAAGATTATTCTCGGATGAAGCAATTAGCTGAAAGCCTATTAGATTTACAAAAGAATGTGAGTAAAAGTAACAAGAAAAAGGCGTCAAAAAATGTTACCTACACACTCCAGGATCTAAAAAGTATTAACCCCATTTTCATCAGCATGAAGGACGAGGCTGGTAAGCTGGCAAAATCAGATTCCCCGATTCTTGTCTACGGAGAAAGCGGGACTGGCAAGGAATTGTTTGTGCAAGGAATTCATCATGCCTCCCATCGAACGAATGGTCCGTTTATTGCCCAAAACTGTGCAGCTATCCCAGAAACACTGCTTGAAAGTATCCTTTTTGGCACGGCAAAAGGCAGTTATACGGGTGCTGTTGAGAGAAAGGGTTTATTCGAGCTGGCAGATGGCGGTACATTGTTTCTCGATGAACTTCATACGATGCCGATTGAGCTGCAGGCTAAACTTTTACGAGTTTTAGAAGATGGGTTGGTGCGAAGAGTGGGGAGCGCGCAAAACACTTCTGTGGATGTTCGCGTGATCGCGGCGATGAATATCCATCCAAATGTTGCAGTTGAAAATCAAAAGCTTCGCTCAGACTTATATTATCGTCTAAATGTGTTTACCTTTTCACTGCTTCCGATTCGGGAACGAAAAGAGGATATCCTATTTTTGAAGGATTATTTTATTCAATTTTTTAATAAGAAATTGCAAAAAAATATAAAAGGGATTGACTTGAATGTAGAAAGTTTTTTTATCAGCCATCCATGGCCCGGAAATGTCCGGGAACTTAAACATACGATTGAGTATATGATGAATGTATGTGAAGAGGATGTCCTGCAAATGAATGACTTGCCAATTATGATGAGACAGCAGGCGGTTAGCCATGAAAAGGTTGAGAGGAATTTTTCGTTAAGAAAAAATGTCGAGGAACTCGAGGGTAAATTGATTGACCATGCCCTGTGTTTGTCAAAGGGAAATATCAATCAAGCGGCCAAGCTATTGGAGATTCCCAGACAAACCCTGCAATATAAATTGAAAAGAAGCAAGGAATAGCTGCCGAAATATCGGCGTTTTTTTTTTGCCATCATAGTAAAAGTATAACCTTACTCGGTAATAAGCGCATTGGCATAATTCTTGCATATTATCTATGTATAGCGGGGTAAGGAGGAATTTTACATGAAACAAACATTATATAAGCCGAGTAGGCATTGGAAAGATATAGAGCTATGGAAAGATGTAACTGAAGAGCAGTGGAATGATTGGCTCTGGCAGTTAACGAATACAATTCGTACATTAGAGGATTTAAAAAAGGTAATCAATTTAACTCCAGACGAAGAAGAAGGGGTTCGAATCTCTACAAAAACCATTCCCTTAAATATAACACCTTATTATGCTTCGCTCATGAACCCTGATGACCCACGGTGCCCGATTAGGATGCAGTCTGTCCCGATTTCTAAAGAAATTCATAAAACAAAATATGATCTTGAAGATCCGTTATATGAAGATGAAGATTCACCCGTTCCGGGCTTAACGCACCGTTATCCAGACCGGGTTCTGTTTCTCGTTACCAATCAATGTTCGATGTATTGCCGGTACTGTACAAGGAGACGGTTTTCTGGCCAAATTGGTATGGGTGTACCCAAAAAACAGCTTGACGCCGCAATAGGATATATTCGTCAAACGCCACAGGTTCGTGATGTGTTACTATCTGGCGGTGATGGTTTGCTCATCAATGATAACATCCTTGAGTATATTTTAAAAAACCTTCGTGAAATCGACCATGTCGAAATTATTCGAATCGGAACAAGGGCACCTGTTGTATTTCCGCAGCGAATTACCGAAAACCTCTGTAATATATTAAAAAAATATCATCCGATTTGGTTAAATACTCATTTTAATACATCAATTGAAATTACCTCAGAATCAAAAAAGGCTTGTGAAATGCTGGCCAATTCAGGGGTGCCAGTCGGAAATCAATCGGTCATCCTTGCCGGTATCAACGACAGTGTGCCGATTATGAAAAAGCTTATGCACGATCTCGTGAAAATCCGTGTTCGTCCTTACTACATCTACCAATGTGATCTTTCTGAAGGGATTGGTCATTTCCGGGCACCTGTCTCGAAAGGGCTGGAAATCATTGAGGGATTGCGTGGTCACACCAGTGGATATGCTGTACCAACTTTTGTGTTAGATGGCCCGGGCGGCGGAGGGAAAATCGCGCTTCAGCCGAATTACTTACTTTCACAAAGTCCAGAAAAAGTTGTTCTTCGTAATTTTGAAGGAGTGATTACTTCTTATCCAGAACCAGAGAATTATCAAGCTGGAACTGCAGAGGGGTACTTTAAAGAGGTTTATCCAGATATGGAGGAAAAACGCTCCAGTATTGGCATTGCTGGAATTATGAATGATCAGCATTTCAATCTAGTTCCTGAGGGCTTAACCAGATTAAATCGCCGGAAAGAATATATTCAGGACCCCAATCATGCCTCACTTAAAGATAAACGAACCAAGCGCGACGAGTTGAAGGAGAAGAAATTCCAGGCACAACAGAACAAACCGTCCACTAGTAAAAATGATTCAGATGCAAATTCAGCAACCAATGAATAGAGGGATGAATATGGGGATAATTTGTGAATGGTGCGGCAATCCGGGTGAAAATGGCGAAAATAGTGTCTATTGGGAGCTCCCTGATGGTACAAGAGCGATTCAGATTACAGAAACCCCTGCAGTGGTTTGCGATACATGTAAGATGGTATATCAGACAGATGAAATCACAAAAGAAATTGAAGATCAGTTATTTTTAGTAGATACGAAGAAAATTGGGAAAAGTCTCAGCTATAAAGAATTAATGGCAATGCCAAGGCTGTTGAAAAGAAACTATTTTGATTTTACATCTTAAAAAGGAACCCCCCTATCGCATTCAAGCTGATAGGGGGTTCTTTTATTAAGTCGCAGCATTATTTCTTGCCCGGAGAAATTTAACTAGGTTTAAGACAATCGTTTTCATTACGGCGTAAAATGGGATGGCTAACACCATTCCAAGAACGCCAGCTAAATTACCAGCAGCGAGCAAAATAATGATAATCGTCGCAGGATGTGTGTCCAAGCTTTTTCCAAGAATCAGTGGTGATAATACATTTCCTTCGACCTGCTGGGCAATGAGGATCACAACCACTACTAACAATGCTTTTGTAGGGGAATCGAATAAAGCAACGATGACGGCAGGTGCTCCCCCAATGATAGGACCAACATAAGGAATAATGTTGGTAAAAGCAACGACTAAGGCCATGACGAGTGCAAAGGGTAAATCAATGATTAGATAACCGATAAACGCCAGTGTTCCTACCGCTAAGGCAACAATCACTTGGCCCTGAATGTAGGAAGAAAGAGTATCACCGGTTTCTTTTAAAATCGAAAGACCTTCCTCCCTATATGCCGATGGGAAAAATTTAGAAAGCGACGTAGGAAATCTGTGTCCATCTTTAAACATATAAAATAATAAAAATGGAACGGTAACGAGTACAATGGCAATATTGGTGACTACACCAAGAATATTGGTTATCCCACCAGTAATCGTGTTTGGCAAAGTATTAGCAAATTCAATCAGTCTTTTTTGTACATTCTCAAGAATATCTTTTTGTTCGTCCATAATCCATTTAAATTCCGAGGATTTGGCAATCGAATCGAAGAATTTCATCGTTTTATCCGCGTAAACTGGTAGTTCGTTTGCGAGTGCCGAAAATTGTTTCGTAATCGCAGGGACTAAATTTCCAATCGCAAATACACATAGTGCTATAAACACGACATAAATAATGATAATCGATAAGAGCCTAGGTACCTTACGTCGTTGAAGAAAATCAACAACAGGGTTAAGTAAAAAATACAAAAACCCAGTAATCAAAATCGGGAAAAAGATCGTTGAAAAAAAGATTCCGATGGGCTCAAATAAAAATGAAATTTTCGTTGAGACCCAAATGATGGTAAAGATTAATAGAATCTGTATTAACCAGTATTGAAATTTTTTCTTTGACAATGTATGTACCTCTATTTCTAAATATATTTGGTAAAATTATATCAATTTTATGTAATTTATACCAATCATTCTTACGTACGGTTTTCAAGTAAGCCTATAGACGTAGAATCATACATCCGTTATAGTACAAATAGAAAATCCCTACAATGGAAGGAACGGCGCTGAGTATGATTAAATCATTTTATCACTTCTTACTGAAGTACAGGCATCCGGAACCCAAGGATGCTATTAGTGTGTTCGCGAATGATGCCTTTTTAGACCATAGCTTCCCAAAAACATCCGAAAATTACCATGAAATCAGTACCTATCTAGAATTTAATGGTCATTATTTAGAGTCGATGACTATTTTTGATGAAGCCTGGGAGCTATATCTGCTTTCAGAAAGTTAATTGAAATTTAATAAATTCATTAAATCGCCTTAAGCAAAAAAGGCGATTTTTCTTTTCCGTCAATGTGAGCGATACATAAATCAGTGCATATACTATTGTAATCAAATTTCACGACTCATCATTGAGAGGATGGAGGATATGAATAGAAGGAATATACCGAAGTATAAAGTCGGTGATACGGTCGTGATTACGATGTATGGTACAGTAGGTAAGATAACAGATGTTAAGCTTCTAGATGGAAATTATGTATATGAAGTGAATAAAAGTGATGGTCTTTTTGTAGAATCAGGACTTCAACTCCTTTCTGAATATGAAGGGGAAGTCGTGGAGCAAGAACATATAGATATCGAATACAAATACTTTTTCGGAGACTTAGTTCAGGTCGCTGGATATGGCGCAGATTTGTTTAAGATTGTCGGGTTTCGAACTGAAATTTGGCGCTATAAAGAAGATGCGTGGGAAGATGTTATCTATGAACTTTCAAGGATTAGTGATGGGGAATGGCTGGAAGCGGGCGAAGAGGAAATGACACTCGTAGCTGATGCAGAGAGTGCGGACACGTTTATCCAAAAGTTGGGACTTCTTTACTTAGTTAATAACGAAGAAAAACAGCAGGTCGCTGTTTCGAAAACACAGAACCTGGTTAGAAAAGCAGAACTAGACGCAATCGAACGGAAAAAGGAAAAGAAACAACTAATCGATAATTTACTCGATATCTATAATGATTACAAAATATTATTCACCATGTTCCACGATCAGGAGTATTTTCAAGTGATGCGTGTCATTCTAAGGAAATTGAAAAGTGTGGTCAATGAAGATGGTAAAAGCCATGTCTAGCTACTACCACCTGGATACTGTCCATAATAAATAAGTCACAAAAGGAATCCCGCCCCATTTAATTAGCAAGAACAGGCTGTCCGTAATCTTCTCAATTGTAGTGATGATTACCCCATCCTCTTGATTTACGTCATCTAATAGGGCTTCAAATTTCGCTTGTAGACTTGACATACGATCACCTCTCGTTCTTTTACTTCATCCTATGCTTGTCCATTGAAAAAAAGACATATTTTCTCTTTTATTTTGCTCACTATGTTTAACCTGTAGAATATTTACCGATTCTTCTAGAAGTAAATAGCATGAATGAGCAGAATGCATCATACATTCTGTAAAAAGGGGGCGATGCTGTGAGAGAAATTGAAGTATTTATTGATACGGAAGAGATTGCTGAATTTTTCTTTCATGAGCTGGTAAAAAGAGGATACGTTCCTACGGAAGAAGAGCTAGAAGAAATAGCTGACATTACCTTCGAGTATCTCATCGAGAAAAGTATTATCGACGAAGAAGTAGAAGATGAATAGGTAAAATATCCCAATGCTTATTTCATCTTTAAAATAGGAAGTAACGAAAGACGAGCATGTGATTCTGCTCGCTTTTTGTTGTGAAAATTTTTTTGATATTTTCCGTGGATTGCAAATAATCCTACTTTACAACAGCAAATTGATAGTGTCATTCAAAGATTATCCTAAAATTCGACAAAAAAACCTGTTTTTTTAAGAAGGATTCTACAATGTTCATCTCTAATTATTAAAGTAATAACTTATTTTAATGATTGGAGGGGATAAGATGATCAAAGCGATAACCAAGCGAGGTAGTATTCAATATGATGTGACAATCTTTCAAACTCCAAAGTACAGAGAATACAAAGGATACAAACCCGTTTATCGTACTTTTATTGATGCTGGGAGCCATGAAAGTTGTTTAGCGAATACATTTAGCCTTTTTAATGTGACCGATCGAATACCAGTGAATTATCAGGGAAGATTTCTTTCTACAGGGGATATTATTTTAATTGATGAGGGTCGCGGCGGCCAGCATTATTATCAATTAAAGCCTGGTGGCTGGCAGCCTATTAATCGAATTCAAATTAGATAAAGGAAAACCTAAGGAGCAAATCCTTAGGTTTTTTGTGGTATTAGCCCCTTTTTTTCCTTCCTCCAACAGCACTAAACTCTTTATCATGTGCAGCCTGTTCGGCTTCGATTGCTTCCGGGGGAACATGATTATTTTTCTTTGGCCGATTGGTTTGGGCACGATGCTTTTTTCCCATAATTTTTTGAACCTCCTTTGGATAATCTAAAAATAGCTTCCCACAAATTAATAAATTCATGACCTTTTCGCTGAAAGGTTTTTCAATCGAAAACGATTGTGATATATTGACTAGTGTGGAGTACATAACTTCACTTTAATTGATTGGAGGATTTTAGATGAGCGTACATATTGGTGCAAAGGAAAATGATATTGCAGAAACGGTATTACTACCTGGGGATCCACTTAGGGCTAAATATATTGCAGAAACTTTTTTAGAAGATGCAAAATGTTATAACGAAGTAAGAAATATGTTAGGTTTTACAGGTACCTATAAAGGCAAGAGAATATCCGTCCAAGGAACTGGAATGGGTGTTCCATCTATCTCGATTTATGTGAATGAATTAATGAACAGCTATAATGTTCAAAATTTAATTCGTGTCGGCACATGTGGAGCTATTCAAAAGGATGTAAAAGTTCGCGATGTTATTTTAGCTATGACAAGTTCAACAGATTCCAACATGAATCGTCAAACCTTTGGCGGGGTTGATTTTGCTCCATGTGCTAACTTTGATTTACTAAAAAAAGCCTATGACGCTGGCATTGAAAAGGGTCTAAATTTAAAGGTTGGGAACATCTTTACAGCCGACTCCTTTTATAATGACAATGCTGAACTAGAAAAATGGGCAAAGTATCAGATTCTTGCCATCGAAATGGAGACTACCGCTTTATATACACTAGCAGCTAAATTTAACCGCCGGGCACTATCCGTTTTGACAGTTAGTGATCATATTTTAACAGGTGAAGAAACAACTGCTGAAGAAAGACAAATAACGTTTAACGATATGATTGAAGTGGCGTTGGACGCAGCAATAAAAGAATAATTTGGATGAACCTCTTTCCTATGTGAAAGAGGTTTTCTATTTGACGTTTTTGGGAAAAATAGATATAGTGCAAAAAGGAAGAGGAAGGATAGATAGGTGAGAATAATGGTTTGGAAAAATTTAGTATTGATTGGTTCAATGACCATATTAGTTAGTGGTTGCAGTCAAATAAATTCACTAATAAATAAGTTACCATTCGATGATTCTAGTAAAAAGAATCAACAGATCGGGGGAAATAAAACCCCTATAAACGACCCACTTAGTTTAGAATCCATTTTTTTTAATGATATCAAAGAAGTAGATGGTAAAAATGTGATCCAAAATTCTGCTAATATACTCGCGTTGGTAAACAAAGAGTTTTTTTTGCCGGAAGAATATATTCCCAAGGACCTTGTTCGACCAAATGTTGACTTCTCCTTTGGTGAAGTGGATGTTGAAAAGAGTTTATTGAGAAAGGAAGCAGCTGATGCGCTAGAGAAAATGTTCTCTGAAGGTGCTGCTAACGGAATTGAACTTTATGCTATCTCGGGTTACCGCTCTTTTAGTCGACAAAAGTCTTTATTTGATGCCGAAATTCAACGAGTAGGACAAGAAGAAGCTGAGCAAGCTGTTGCGATTCCAGGTGCGAGTGAGCATCAATCCGGATTAGCGATGGATATATCAAGTCGATCGAATAAATTTTATTTAAATGAAGCTTTTGAGAATACAGCAGAAGGTATATGGCTTAAAAAAAACGCCCATCGCTTTGGCTTTATTCTACGATATCCAAAAGAGAAAATAGACATTACCGATTATATGTACGAGCCTTGGCATTTCCGTTATGTGGGAGTAAAAGCTGCAACAATCATGTACGAGCATAACTGGACACTTGAAGAATATTTTAACGAAGTAAAGAAAATGTAAATCGTTAGTTACCGGCACGCCTGCCAATGGATGTGCCGCTTTTATTTTATTGTTAATTTATTAGAAAAGATGTTATTCTAATCACTAAGGGCATATTTTACATATTATTTTTTGAACAATGAAAGTGGTGAAGATGAAGGCTATGGATGAACAAAATGTTGAACAAGAACAGCTTGAACAAGAACATGAAACGGATAAAAAATCTGGGTATATACAAATTAAGAAGTTTCATTTTATTTTGATTTTGTTTTTCCTTGTATTACTCTCTACAGGAATAACAGGGTTTGCCCTATCATTTGGTGATGAAAAAGTCATTACCGTGGGTACTGATAGGAAAGAATTTGATAAACTTTATACTGCCTATGATACGCTTAAAAATGAATATTTTGAGGAGCTTGATCAGAAAAAACTTATCAATGGGGCTATTGACGGCATGGTAAAAGCCCTTGATGATCCATATACAGATTATATGAGTCTAGAAGAAGCAGCACAATTCCATAGCTCCATTGATTCATCTTTCCAAGGAATTGGCGCTGAAATTCAAGAAAAAGACGGACATATTATGATTGTTTCTCCCATTAAAGGCTCACCTGCTGAAAAAGCTGGCTTGAAACCGAATGATATCATTGCGATGGTAGATGGAAAAAGTCTCCAGGGAATGACCTCAACGGAAGCAGTAGCCATTATTCGCGGTAAAAAAGGAACAAAGGTAGAATTGACCATCCACCGATCTGGAACGGATGCTCCAGTTGTAGTCCCAATTATCCGTGATAATATTCCGATTGAAACGGTTTATGGAGAGATGGCTGGCGAGGGTATCGCTAAGGTCCAAATTACAAGTTTCTCTAAGAATACACCAAAGGAACTTACAGAAAAGTTAAATGAACTTCAGAAACAGGGAATGAAAGGGTTAGTATTGGATTTACGCCATAATCCAGGTGGTTTACTAGATGAGGCCATTAGTATTTCCAGTTTGTTTGTTCCAAAAGGGAAACTGATTTTAAAAGTAGAAGACAGGAATGGAAAAACAAAGGAATATCCTTCACTAAATGATGGTAATCCCGATTTCCCATTGGTCGTGTTAATTGATAAAGGTAGTGCAAGTGCTTCGGAAATTCTTGCTGGCGCAGTAAGTGAATCTGCAGGAGTTAAGCTTGTAGGTGAGACTTCCTTTGGTAAAGGTACAGTCCAAACTGCCAAGGATTTCCCGGATAAATCAAATATTAAATTTACAACAGCTAAATGGCTGACACCAAATGGAAATTGGATTCATAAAAAAGGAATTAAGCCAGATTTTGAAGTACCGCTTCCTGACTATGCAACATTACCGATGATTAATCCAGATAAAGAACTAAAGATCTCAAGCTCATCCACCGAGGTTGAAATAGCACAGAAAATGTTAAAAGCCATTGGGTATGACCCGGGTCGTGTAGATGGATTCTTTGATGAAAAAACACAAGAAGTGGTTAGTAGTTTCCAAACAGCCAATAATCTACCTGCTGACGGAGTGTTAAAGGGAGAATCTACAATTAAATTAATGGAAAAAATTAGAGAGTTGATGGAAACGAATGATACACAGCTACAAAAAGCAATTGAAGTTTTAAGCGAACAAATGAAATAAAATAAGAATGAAGCCTGAAACCTCGTGGTTCAGGCTTCTTTTTACACGTGATGAAGCAAGGAAAGAGGTAGAAAAAATGGTCAATACAGAAGTTTATATTTTATCTGGATTTTTAGGAAGTGGAAAAACAACTCTCTTGAAACGTTTACTCGAAAATGAGCGGGTAGCAGGCAGAAAAACAGCGGTGATGATGAATGAGCTAGGAAAGGTTTCGATTGATTCTGAAGTCGCTCGTGAAGAGGATGTGGCGTTAAAGGAACTTTTAGGCGGCTGTATTTGCTGTTCCCTCCAGGACAAACTTGAGGCACAACTGCAAGGTTTATTGCTCAATGAAAAACCAGAGGTTATTTATATTGAAACCACTGGTGCAGCGCATCCTGTTGAAGTTCTAGATGCTATCCTGTCTCCATTATTTGCTGATCAATTTACAATCAAAGGAATTGTAACAACCGTGGATGGGTTAAGATGGAGGGATAGAAAGGCGCTAAGCCCACAGCTGCAGCAATTATTGCTTGAGCAGGTTAGACACGCCGATTTTATTCTCATTAATAAAATGGAGGAGCTTTCAGAATCCGAACAGTCGCAAATCATCTTTGAACTACAAGGAATCAATCCTAAGGCTCGCTGTTTGCTAACAAATTATTCCCAGGTGTCCATCGCCGAATTGAGAAAGTTAACCTTGTCATTTGCAAAACAGACCAGCCCGGATTTTACGAAACAAGCTCTTAATCTAACTACTTTTGTCTATCAATTCAATGGTCCAATTAGCCATTCAGGGTTTGAGGACTTCTTAAAGGAATTGCCGGAGACCATTTACCGGGTTAAAGGCTATATAAAATTTGATTATTCGCCCAAGCCTTATCTCTTCCAATACTCTTATGGAATGCCCTTTTATTTGAAGGAAGAGATGAATTTACCCTTGAATCTAGTGTTTATTGGCGAAAGGTTAAAATGGTCAGAGATAGCGGAAAAACTTAAAAACCTTGAGCTGGAATTCAAAAATTAAAAACAAAATGAATGAACATTTCATCTTCAGGTAACTCTTTTAATGTAGTTATTTTACATGATAAAGGGGGATAAGATGAAGAAGAAAGCAGTTTTCAACATGATTATTCTTTTCCTCCTATTTGGCCACGAAATTCAAGCTGCAACCAACATTAGTTACAAAATTGAAATGTTGCCTTGGGAAGAAATCAATAATGTGTTGCCGAAGTATTCAAAGTTTACGGTTCTGGACATTGAAACCGGAATGCGGTTTAAAGTTCAAAGACGCGCGGGAAGTCATCATGCCGATGTACAGCCTCTAACCACTAAAGATACGAACATTATGAAAAAAATCTACAGTGGAAAATGGAGCTGGAAACGCCGGGCGATTGTTGTAATTAATAAGGACCAATGGATTGCCGGCTCAATGCACGGTATGCCCCATGGGGGAGGTGCATTAAAAAATAATTTTCCTGGGCATTTTTGTATCCATTTTTATGGAAGTACCACTCATCGCACAAATGCCATGGACCTTTCCCACATGCTAATGATTTTTAAGGCTGCTGGAAAGCTAGAGGAATACTTGAGCATGGCATCACCCTATGAGACAGTAGAAGCGTATATTGCCGCTTTCAAGCAGCAGGATGCCTTTATTTCATCATTAATCTCGGTGCAAAAGCAGAACTGGAAACCGATTTTAAAAAAAGTGGAAAATGTTAGAATTACCCGGATGCCGATTTTACCTGCTGAAGATTTAACGCAGGAAATAAGTATCGAGGTGCCAATTGAAATTGATTGGTTTATTAAAGATAGAGGACGTCAAAGCTATCGGGGGAAAATCCAATTAATCCGTTTTTCAACCATGGATGCTTGGAAGATAGACTCTGATTTGTTTTTAAAAGAAAATGACCTGAAATAAAGAAAAAACACCTTGATGGCAAGGTGTTTTTCTCATGTCTGTTCGCCAAATTTAATAAAGGTCCTTTCATCTTCAATTAAGCCGCAGGCACCGCATTGAATCCGATAATCAGGACCATTATAGGGAATATGATAGGGCTCTAAATCATTTTCACTGTATTCTCTAACCACTTCACCAGATTGTGGGTCAAGTTTTACCGATTGGGAAACTTGCTGAATAACATTAAACCGGCTCCGATTTGTTTTGCAATTAGGGCATTTATATGGGGTTGTCATGAGTTACTCCTTTCTTGGTATTGTTAAAATCTATTTTTTGCAATAATATTGGAAAGTATGTAAGATTGCAATTGAGGAGGAATAAACATGAAAAAGTTTCTATATGTAAGTTTATCGATTTTCTTCGTATTGGTCATCAGTGCCTGCAATAGTAATAGCAAGGACCATGGCGCTAAGAGTGACGAATTACCAGAGTTTGTGGATGTGGAATTGACCATAAGTCCTGAAAAGGGACAGGTGAATGCACCGATTATTTTTGAAGCGAAAATTACTCAGGGGAACGAGAATGTTGAGGATGCTGATAAGGTAACCTTTGAAATTTGGCGCGCCAAAGATGAAAAACACGAAAAAATTGAAGTTAAACATGCTAAAGACGGGGTTTATCGGTTAGAAAAAACATTTCAGCAAGAAGGAACGTATTACATTATTTCACACGTAACGGCTCGAGACATGCATAATATGCCTAAAAAGGAATTCATTGTCGGAAATGCGAGTGAGCCTGAAGATCCAAAAGATGCAAAAGATTCAATGGAAATGGATATGGAAGGACATTAACAAAGACAGCACTAGCATGCTGTCTTTTAAATTTCAGAAACATCGATTTGCGAATATTGGATGTCATGTGATTTTATTAATTTAATTTCAAGTATCCCATCTTTATATTTAGCAGATGACCCCTTCCTTTTTACCATAGCTGGAAGCGTAATCGAATGCTTTTGATCTTTCTCCGGAATATTTTCAATCATCAACTGATTGGCAGTATGATAAATCTGAAGATTCTCTAGCGTTGCCTCATCTTTAATCGGTATTCTCACAAACACAGAATCATGCGATTCAAAAGTGGTTGAGTGAAGTGTAGGTGACTGCTGAAAGGTTTGGGAACGATTCTGATTCACCATCTCTTGAGGATTCAGCGGAGCACTTCCGGAATGACTCGACATTATATTTCCCATTACGCCTTTAATAAATTGATCGATTTCGTCTGGCTTCATATGCTGCAGCTTATTCTTCATATCCTTATTAAAAGGAAACAAATTCCACGGGAACATCATTCTCCCACCTTTTTTGCTAACCCTCATGCGGGCATTGATACCATATACTATGCCATAAAAGTTATATGCGTTATAAATAAACATTTACATTTGCAAATATGTCCAAGCCTAGGAAACATATAGTAAAGAAAAAATAATTGAGGGGTAATGGCTTGTGAGAAAAAAGACGGCGTTAATTACTGGGGGAGCTACTGGTTTAGGAAAAAAAACCGCTTATCAGCTTGCAAAAAATGGTTATCAGCTAGCGATTAACTATCGAAACAGTAAACAAGAAGCGATTCTTCTATCTAAGGAGCTTGAAGAAAAATACGGGAATAAAATCATTTGTATTCAAGGAGATGTAGGCAATCAGCTTGATTGTTCCCACCTCGTTGAAAATGTCATTTCTAAATTTTCTACTATTGATGTTGTTATTCATAATGCGGGACCGTATATCCATGAAAGGAAAAAATTGACCGATTATTCTTCAGATGAGTGGAATTACTTAATCAATGGAAATTTAAATGCTGTTTTTTATTTATCGAGAGCCATTATTCCGCTTATGCGAAAGCAACAGTGGGGGAGAATTATTACGATGGGTTTCGATAAAGTGGATCATACACCTGGATGGGTGTTTCGATCTGCATATGCTGCCGCGAAAACAGGGCTTGCTTCACTGACAAGAACCATTGCGATCGAAGAAGCAGCCAATGGAATTACCGCGAATATGGTTTGCCCAGGAGATATCGTTGCTGATTGGAAGGAAAAGGGGATCGAAGAAGCCGTCAAAAGTGAAACCGTGCCAATAGGAAGAGTAGGTACGGGGGAGGATATCTCAAGAGTTATTTCCTTCCTTATTGATGAGAAATCTGATTTTATTACTGGGAGTATCATCCCTGTAACTGGTGGAATGGACGTTCTCGGTAAAGCGTATTCTCATACTTGGGTGCCCAAAAATAATTAGTCTTAGTGTTTCATTTTTGAAAGATTCGGTTTTCGGGAATGAATTGTGTTCCTTTTGTGGATAATAGATGTAGCACATCTATGAAAGGAGCAAAGAATATGAGTTTTAACATGAACCGAATTAACCCAAACCAAACTCAAGTATTTTTTCATGATGGTCGTTTTGAAACATTAACGAATGAGGAACTAAATGAATTTTTGCTCCATATGGGTATTAGTGAGGTTAATACGGGAATCGAACCGGATATTACGGATTAATAAAATATCTTTTAAAATAAAAAAGCAATCGGCTTTTAGCCGGTTGCTTTTATGCTTCTAACAGGTGGGAAGGTTCTTCTTGTGGAGCACCGTTTCTCATCAAATAGAAGGTGTATTGATCTTTTGGTATTTCATATAAATCATACACATCACCAGCAGCATTCAACTGCTCATAAAGTGATTTTCTTGTTTCATTTGCTTTCACTACATAAGGGAGTTTTTCTGCAGCCTTAATAGACCTGATATTCACTTTACGAATCCTCATAAAGATCGTTTCAATTCCCATATTGTAAAAAACTTCTTGAAAAAAAGCGTCTTTTGCAGGACTGTTGTAGCCTTTTCCATGATAGGGCTTGCCAAGCCAAGTTCCTAAAAATCCAGCTTGATCTTCAATATCAAAAAGATTAATGGTGCCAATTGGGTTACCCCATTCATCAAGAATCGTCCGTGAAATACATTCACCGCGTTCTTCAGCTTCAATTGTCTGTTTTGTCATAAATATGAATTCTTCATAAGAAGCGCATTTTTGACGCACAAAAGGAAAGACATCTGGATGCGACATTAATTCAAATAATACATGGCTGTCATGAAGATCTCGTTTCTTAAGCATTGAATTTCCCTCCATTGGGTAATCCGATCCCATGTCTAAAGAAGCGGCCCACCCTCGAAATTTTTTATTCAGATAAACTAAAAAATTTCGGGGTGGGAATCGAACCCACTAGAACCAGGTATTACTGGTGGCGCACCATTTGCCTTCCCTATATCATTTTTTTTGTTGATGAAAATAAATGTGAATTACCCCCTAGATTTTTAGGCCATTTCGGTTTCACTTTAAGTATCATACTAGAAAAAATAAAAAAAATAAATAGGTTTTTTGTTAACTTTTTGTAATTATTTTTTAGCAAATTTCAACAAATTTCTACTATTCTGAGAAAACGATTTCACCGCCAATCATCGTCCATTTTGGTTTTGCCAAATAATGAAAAGGATGGTGACTCCATAGCACTAAATCCGCCTCTTTTCCGCTTACAATACTTCCGATACGTTGATCTAACCTTAGGTTCCTTGCTGGTAAAATTGTGATTCCTTCTAATGCTTTTTGTTCTGACAGACCCTCGCGAACGGTCAAGGCTGCACATATATTTAAATATTGAATCGGGGTATAGGGATGATCGGTTGTAATCGATACTTCGACACCGTTATTGGTGAGCTCTTGATACGTTTTCCACGTTTTATTTTTCAGTTCAATTTTGGATCTTCGGGTTAAAGTCGGACCAACCGATACTTTTAAATTCATACCTGCTAATTCGTTTGCAATTAAATGTCCTTCCGTACAATGTTCAATTCTTAAATCTAGGTTAAATTCCTCCGCTAGTCGTAATGCTGTGATGATATCGTCAGCACGGTGAGCATGTATTCTAACAGGAATTTCTCTCTTTAACGCCATCACAAGTGGAGCAATTCTAAGATCCTCGGGGTTATCTGTATGAAAGGCATTAAAAAATGCCTCCCGTAGCATTCCCATGATCCCCATTCTGGTAATCGAGTCATTATTCCCCTGACTGTGAATTCTTTTCGGATTTTCACCCAATGCAATCTTCAAACCGGAAATTTCTTGGACAATCATTTTTTTAACGTTTTTCCCCGTTGTTTTAAGAACGGACGTAGTACCTCCAATGACATTCGCACTGCCAGGCATGACATGTGCGGTAGTAATACCACTTTTTATCGCATCGGAAAAAGCTGGATCTAATGGGTAAACACCGTCAATTGCTCGTATATGTGGAGTCATGGCTTCTGCCGTCTCATTGGCATCATTGCCAGCCCAGCCCGTTCCTTCATCATAGAGGCCAAGGTGGGTGTGGACATCTATGAATCCAGGTAGAAGATAGTATTGATGGCAGTCAATGATTTTGGTAGCCGATTCAGGTTGAAGATTTTTTCCAACAGTTATTATTTTCCCATTTTCAATTAAGACATCTCCGTTTAGAATGGGTTCAGATGTAATCGGATAAACGATTGCGTTCTTTAAAAGTATTTTCATGCAAAATAACCTTTCTACACAGTTGTAATAGTATTTTTATTATTTTATCAACTACGACGGATGATGTGATAGCGGAAATAAGTAATTTTCAAAAAATGATGAAACCTTTTAAAGTAAAGAGCGTACATATTAGGGAAAGATAGAAAAAAAATTTTCCGTTGGGGGAATTAAAAAATGATAAAAAGTGAAGAAAGAGCACTTGCGGCGATTCTCTATGTTGTTAGTCTTTTTTTCCCAATTATTGGTCCACTAGTTATTTGGTTACTCAAGAAGGATGAGTCATCATTTATCAATCATCATGGCAAAGAATATTTTAACTTTTTCATTTCCTACACAGTTTATTCAATCATCAGCGGGATATTAGTAATCCTCCTCGTTGGTATATTCCTGTTATGGATTTTGGGGATTATGGCGTTAGTGTTTACCATCATTGCAGCTGTTAAAGCATATGAAGGATCTGAATATCATTTCCCATTGATATTCAGGATAATTAAATAAGATATCACCCATTCAACCCAGCAAAAAAAATTTTTTGCTGGGTTTTGAACGTTTTTATAGTTCAAACGTCATATTAATAAATGACGAATAAACAAGGGGGAAATAACATGGAATTTTTAGAAGGACTTAACTGGGGACTGCTTGCACCATTATTTATTATTCAACTCATTTTATTAATTGTTTCACTTGTCGATTTATCCAGAATTGAAAAAACCAATGGTCCAAAGCTGCTTTGGGTGTTTATTATTATTTTTGTGAATATTCTTGGACCGATTCTTTATTTTGTTATCGGAAGGAGAAATAATTAATGTCACTTATCCAAATTCAAGGATTAAAAAAGAGTTTCCAAGGCAATGAAGTCATAAAGGGACTGGACTTTAAGCTGGAAAAGGGCAAGTGTATTGCCCTTTTAGGTCCTAATGGTGCTGGGAAGACAACAACACTTCGAATGCTGTCAGGACTAATGAAACCAACCAAAGGGACGATCACCTTTAGTGATGCGAAAAAGGATGGGGATATTCGTCACTTGATTGGCTACTTGCCACAATTTCCTGTTTTTTATGACTGGATGTCAGGATTGGAATTCCTTCAATATGTCGGGGAACTTGCTGGACTACCAACGAAGGAAGCAAAGGCGCGTTCTCTAGAACTTTTAGAACTTGTTGGCATTAGTGATGCGAAGAACCGTAGAGTCGGTAAATACTCTGGAGGAATGAAACAAAGGCTCGGAATTGCACAGGCCATTATTCATCGTCCACAGCTCGTTATGCTCGATGAACCCGTGTCCGCATTAGATCCTTTTGGCAGAAGGGAAGTACTTGAACTTCTCGAGGGTCTGAAAAAGGAGACAACGATTCTGTTTTCCACCCATATTTTAAATGATGCAGAAGAAGTTTGTGATGAAATTCTTTTTTTACATAAGGGTGAAATCGTTGAATCCGGAACCATGGAGGACTTGCGTCAGCGGCACCAACAAGCAAAGATTGACTTGATTTTCCGAAAGAAAACCGATGAGATGGAGGGCAAACTTAAAAATCATTCCTTAACCCACTCGATAATGGTGGATGGAAATAGAATTAGTGTGTTTGTTAAAGATGTAGAGCTGGCCAGGAGAGAATTTTTAAAGTTGATTGCCGATTCTGACTGGCAACTCGATAAATTTGAAATCAGTAGTATGACACTAGAAGATGTATTTATGAAGGTGGTGGGGAAATGAGCCAGTGGCTGACGCTATTTAAAAAAGAGGTTCTCGAAATGTGGAGGAATTTTAAATGGATCTGGGTTCCAATCACCTTTATATTATTAGGGGTATCCGAGCCATTAACGAGTTACTATATGAAGGATATTCTCGATTCATTGGGTGGACTGCCTGAAGGTGCGGTCATTGATATCCCGCTGCCAACTGCAGGTGTTGTGTTAGCTTCAGGGCTTAGCCAATACTCGACTATTGGGGTGTTAATCATTGTCCTTGGAACGATGGGGGTCATTGCTGGTGAAAGAAAAAGTGGTGTCGCAGCCATGATTTTAGTCAAACCGGTTTCCTATTTTTCTTATGTCACATCGAAATGGGCGGGAGCTCTCTTGTTAGTCTGGGTATCATTATTTATCGGGTATCTATCAACCTGGTATTATACGGGACAATTATTTGATTGGGTTCCAATCGGTGAATTTTTCCAAACATACGTTTTATATGGTTTGTGGCTTACAGTGGTTTTAACAGTAACGGTATTCTTTAGTGCATCGCTATTGGCCCCAGGAATGGCGGGATTTATATCGTTGGCACTTACCCTAATAGTAAGTATTATTAGCGGAGTACTTTCTCATTTATTAGAATGGAGTCCATCGCAGCTAACAAGTTATGCAAGTGTGCTACTTACAGCAGGGGAACTTCCTGATGCGACACTACCAGCAAGTTTACTGGCCATCTTCATCATTGCTGTCCTTCTATGGGTAAGTGTAGTTATTTTTAAGAAAAAAGAGCTTGCCTCTTAATATGTAAGTCTAGAGGTCATTTAGGTGGCTTCTTTTTTTCTATTAGTAAAACTCCTATCATTTTTTTTGCCCATATTTAATAGAATTAAAAATAAGAGGGCAGATAAGGAGTTTTCAAAATGAAAATAGATCAATTTTACCGTGGTACGGCTAATTTAAATTTAAATGGAAGCATTGCCGCACTCGTTCCTGCTATCGTGATTGCAGTAGGGAATCTATATTACTTTCAAAACAAACAAATGATGTTATTGACGATACCTTTTATTGTATACAGCTTTATTAGCTTTCAAATCTATCTTTTTAGGATGAAACAATCGATGGCGATCGGACGTAATATGTTGCAATCAGAAAGCTATTATCAAAATATATTTGAAGCCAGACACCTTGTAGTTGTTTTTATGAATCATCAAAAATCTAGCCTGCAACTATTCTTTCCGGATGGTCACCAAGCAGGTTTAATAAAGAAATACCGGCAAAAGGGGTTTCTTCTATTCAAGAAACCAAGAATTTATGCGCTTTTTAATCGTCAAAATCAGGCCGTTGGTTTTTTTAAAATAAATCACGTAAAGATTGAGGTATATGATCAAAATAAGAGATATTTAGGCTGTTTTAAGAAAGAAAATGGATCGTGGTTGAAAAAAAAGAAAGAAATCATCGATGAATCAGGTCGTTATATTGGATCTGTTGAAGGATCAACAACCTTTATGGACGAGCGTGTATTGAATCAGTCTAATCAGCAGGTCGTTCGCCTTAGACGAGGATGGATGCCTATGGAGTGGAGCGGTCGATTTCCCGAGGCGAATACTCCAGTCCTTTCACTCTCGGAAAGCTTATCACAAAAGGACAAGCTGCTCCGGATGTCATTTTTGATAAATGAATATTTTATCGAGAGGTAACGAAAGTGTCATTCTCGTTTCTATTTTGATAGAATAAATTATAAAAATTGCAATCTACCTCGGAGGTTTGTGCAGTGCGAATTGATATGATTAAAGGCCATGGTTCAGGAAATGATTTTCTCATAATTGATGAAATTACCAATGCTTATTCTTTTTCAGAAGGTGAAAGGGCAGCGCTTGCCCGGTTGTTATGTGACCGTAGTTCAGATTTAGGGGCTGATGGAATCCTCTTTATTATGAAAAGTGAGCATACTGACGGAAGAATGAGGGTATTTAATACCGATGGTTCAGAGGCTTCGATGTGTGGCAATGGGCTGCGGCTAGTTGCTAGGTATGTCTGTGAAATGCTGGGGTTTAAAGAAGCTATCATTGAGACGATGAAGGCGGATTTAAAGGTGAGTCAACAACAGGATATCTATCCCAAGGTGACAACCTACCAAGTGGAAATCTCACCAGTTTCCTTTCGGTTGGCGGATTTGCCATTGAATCTAAATGCAGACAACTTACTCAATAAAAAAATTCCAGAGCTTTCAGATACGTTAACGTTTTCAGCGCTAGCGGTTCCCAATCCCCATTTAATTTCCATTGTGGAGCTAGAGCACTTGAAGTCAGAACTACAAAAACAGCTTAGTGAGAAAGTTAATCAACCTAACGAATTGTTCCCTGACGGTGTAAACGTCAGCTTTGTTAAATCCTTGAGTCCTGGCAGTATTTATGTAAATACTTTTGAACGGGGTGTAGGCTTCACAAATGCTTGTGGAACAGCCATGTCAGCCTCTTCATTGGTAACGTGCCTGCAGGGGTTAAACAACGTGGAAGAGAGAATAAACGTTTATAATAATGGTGGTAAAGTTCAGTGTGTAGTTCATAAAAATGAAGGAAATTTCGTTATTGATTTGATTGGAAATGCTACGTACTTATTCAGGGCAGAAGTGGATGTTGATCTAGCAAGCGAAAACTTCACGGTGCATTCGAAAGAAGCATTTACCGAACAAGATATTTACGAAAAATTACAGATAGAAGCGCATGCATATCTGCGAGGTGCTGGATTGTAAAAATTAGTGGAGATTGGGTATAGTATCGGGGCAATTGCTGGTCTATAGTGACCGAAAAATAGGAGTGGGGTAGTGTTACGGTCACTATAAGTGTTCTATAGTGACCGTAAATGGATTGGGATGCTATTACGGTCACTATAAGAGGTCCATAGTGACCGAAAATGGAATTGGGATGCTATTACGGTCACTATAAGGGGTCTATAGTGACCGAAAAAGATTTTGGAGTAGGGATGCGGTCACTCAAGTTGCCCCACCCTTATTTTTTTGCCTTTAACACGTCCAGGACTGGTGCGAAATCCTGTAGTGATTTTGTTTGAAAGTAATTTTTAAAGGGATCGCCCTGATTGCGGATGCGATTTAGTGCATTTTCCATATTAAAGTGAACCGGATTCAGTTTATCGCTGACCTCTTCCCAATACAATGGTGTGGCTACGCCGGCATGTTCATTTCCCCGCATGGAATAAGGTGCCACGATTGTTTTCCCTTCACTTTGCTGTACATAATCCACGTAGAGCCGGCTGCCGCGATTTTTTTTCATTCGTTCGATTGTAAATGAATCAGGATCTTTAGAAATTAAATAGTCCGCAATGAAGCTTGTGAACAGACGTGTATCATCAAAGGAAAATACGTCCTCTGGCAGAGGCAAGTAGATCTGTAATCCCTTATTTCCAGAAGTCTTTACAAACCCAATTAGATTTAATTGATCAAGGACTTCTTTAATGATTAATGCTGCTTTAACTGCCAAGTGAAATTCATCCTTGGATGGAGGATCTAGATCAATCACAATTTCACTCGCACCCTGACTGTGAATAGTTTGAAACGGAAGATGGTATTCAATAGCTAATTGATTTCCAAGCCAAATCAGGGTTTTTAGATTGTTACAAACGATATAGTCAATTCCTTCATCGCGATATGTCTGGACAAAATCTGGTGCATAATCTGGACAATTTTTTTGATAGAATGGCTCACCAAACATACCGTGTGGGTAGCGAATAACCGTTAAAATCCGGTTTTCTAAAAATGGCAGCATATAGGCAGATATTTCCCTTAAGTACAAAATAAAATCCACCTTTTGGATAGGATGATTCTTCCATAACGGTTTATCGGGGTGGGTAATTTCCAAATCCGCTGGTAAATTTTTTTGATTAAAAATAAATTGTTGATATGTACATTCATCCGGCTTACGATCAAAGCGGAAACGGTGAAAATGAGGTTCGCGCAGTTGATTTTCGTAAAGTTCTAAATATTTTACTTCTAAACAAATAGCGGGTTCAACATAGATGAATTGACTATCCTCATTTACCATATTCTGTTTAATCATACTTTGAAGTGCTTGCTTTTCATCCGGTTTAAAACCAAACAGCACCTGTCCAATTCCGTGAATTTGTCCTTCTTTATTGACTCCCAAATAAAAGTACCCATTCGCCTTTTCATAGGCTGTAATAAAGCAGCTGACATATTTCCAGTTTTTATATTTTAACCATTGTAAGGAGCGCTTTCCTTCCTCCCAAAGGCTGTTTTTATGTTTGGCGATAATCCCTTCGCCATCATGTAGAACGATATTGTCCCATAATAAGGTAAAATCCCGATTTGCTTCTACGAGTTGTAGTAATTTTTCACTATATGGATCTGTTTCTATTGGTAAACCAAGCTTCATAAAAAGGTTACGTAATTCATCTTTACGTTGATCAAACTTTTTAGAATATAGTGGTTTGCCTCCCATTTCAAGAAGATCAAAAACCATTAGCCGGCAAGGGGATTTAGCAGCTTGTTCGGCAATTTTCTTAGCTGCTTTTAGCCTGCCACGAACCTGGATTGCAGAGAAGTTAGCTTTGTATGGATTTTCAAGCAGAACCAGCTCTCCATCAAGCCGAAGGGGGAGAAAAGGTCGGAAATGTTCTGCTAAGGACTCAAGAAATTCCTTGATTTCAGGGAATTGTGGCAGCAATGGTTTATCATTCCGACTCGTTAACGTTATCCCATCATCATTCCAATTTAAAATCGCTCGAAAACCATCGTATTTAACCTCGTACAGCCAATCAGGATTTGGTGTGAGATCAAAGGTAAGCGTTGGCAGCATCGGTTTCATTGTTTTTTTCCTTTCTTTTTCTATAGGTTGTCCGTTACCAAATGTTTTTAGGAATGTAATTGAAAAAGAAAGCAAAAATAATAACAAAAGGTTGTTTTCTTAGTGATTGTCGTTAAAATGCCTAACAAAAAGATTGGAGAATGACGCGATGCATACGATGTGGAAAGGCAGTATTAGTTTTGGTTTGGTCAATATCCCGATAAAGCTACATACTGCGACAGAAGATAAAGACGTAAAACTTAGGACTTTGCACAATAAATGCCATGCACCAATTAAATATGAAAAGATATGTACAGCCTGTGAAGAGGAAGTAAAGCCGGAAGATATCGTCAAGGCATATGAATATACAAAAGGGAAATTTGTCGTCCTAGATCAAGAGGACCTTGAAAAGCTCCGGAAGGAAAATGAAGAAAAGGCCGTTGAAATCATTGATTTTGTCAAAATCGAAGAAATTGACCCGATTTATTTTGGCCGCAGTTATTATATGTCACCAAACGAAGGCGGCAGTAAAGCATATTCTTTGCTGCGAAAGGCTCTCCAAGAATCACAAAAGGTTGGAATCGCAAAAATTATTATTCGATCAAAAGAACAAATGGCTGTCATTCGTGTATACGAAAATACTTTAGTAATGGAAACGATTCATTACCCGGATGAAGTTCGTCATGCCGGCGACGTTCCAAATGTTCCCGCAGACGATAAGGTAACAGAGAAGGAATTAGTTACAGCGATCATGTTGATTGATCAGTTAACAACTGAATTTGAGCCTGAAAAATATACGGATGAATATCGAACTGCATTATTAGAGTTAATCGAATCTAAACGGTCAGGACAAGAAACAGTAACACCGGCTGCAAAAGAGACTGCTTCAAATGTTACTGATTTAATGGCTGCCCTACAGGCTTCAATTGATCGGACGAAACCAAGAAAAGGAACAATGATTAAAAAAGAAACAGCTGCCAAAAAACCTGCAGCACCAAGGAAAAAGGCTGTATCAAAAATCAAAAAAGAAGCGTAAGTTGAAAAACCGATTCTTGAGTCGGTTTTTTTTGAGCATTTAGCTTTAAGGGAACACTCTGAAAGAGAAATGATTTGAGGTGAATTCTATTGAAGTTTTTTCCAGAGAGATTTTGAAAAAAATTAATAACTATTTATTTATAGTGGCTTGCTAGTATGCTATACTATAAATTTAATTGACTTTTAGAAAAATAAAGGTTATAATAAGGTTACGCTTTTAAGTTCGTGTATATATTTATTTGGTTTAAGTAGTCGTAACTGCACGAAATGTGGGTGATGTCTATTACCCGTAGTGCATTGCGGCTTTTTGATTGTTTAAATGGTTATTAACTAAAAGTGAACAAATCTTTGGAGGTACTACTCATGAACAACGGTAAAGTAAAATGGTTTAACGCAGAAAAAGGATTTGGATTTATTGAAGCTGACGGCGGTCAAGACGTATTCGTACACTTCTCTGCTATTCAAACAGAAGGCTTTAAAACTTTAGAAGAAGGTCAATCAGTTTCTTTCGAAATCGTTGAAGGCGCTCGTGGACCACAAGCTTCTAACGTAAAAGCTGTTTAATTCACTCAAAAATAAAAAGGTGGTGCAATGATAAGGCATCACCTTTTTATCTTTATAAAAGATGATTTTTTTACCTTTCATCTTAATCAAAGTGTCAAGAACCAGTATTGCAAAAAATACAAGGGGTGATCTTTTTGGCGTTTGGTAGAAGAAATGATGAAGAAGTTAAGCTTGAAGAAACTAAGATTTGGAAATGTAATTCAGATAGCTGTAAATGCTGGATTCGTGATAATTTTAAGAGCACTGAAGTGCCCCTCTGTCCAATATGTAAAAGTGAAATGAGTCTTACCACAAAAGAATTAGCGGTAATTCATAATCATAGTAAAAACTTCATGTAATAATCAAGAAAAAGCAGGGGGGAATTCCTCTGCTTTTTCTTATGGTTCGATGTTTTCCTTACAATAATTAAAAACTAGGAGTTCCTCATCTTCTTCAAGTTCAAAATCTAAAATCTTGTCAGACCCTCTTTCATAAAGATGATAATTGGATGTTCTTGGGCCGTTTTCATCGACTACATAAAGCACCCTTATTCCTAACCCTTTATCACTATAGAGTTCATCGTCTTCCTCGACCTCAATTTCAAGAAAAAATTCATAGCGATCACCGCTTAATAATCCAAATGGATCTACAAGTTTTTCAACTGTATGACCTGTAATATTCAAAAAAATCATCCTCTGCAAATTAGTATCCTTTATATTATATACATATTTCGCGGGCAACTAAAATTAAATAGGTTCTAAAACGCAAGATAGGTTATAAAAAGATACTATATGACTCCATTCGACCATAAATTGTTATCAAAATATGGATGACTATTATGAAATAAATGTGAATTATTTCAAATTTAATAGTTATTTAATAACTATCCAGTAAAATTGACTTATAAGAGGTAGAGGAAAAAATATACGGAGGACTACCTGCAAATCATGTGAAAATATTCACATTCGTGGAGGGATACATATGTCAAAGAATATATTGGCAAATAAGATGCAGCGTCGGACCTTTTTGAAATGGTCTGGGGCAATAGGTGTTCCGGTTATCGCTGGCGGTGTTGGAACCAAATTATTGATAGACAAGCAAAAGGAAGAGAAAGTCGCCAGTGCAAGCGAGTGGGATAAGGTTGTTTCCACCTGTAGTGTTAACAACTGTGGAGGTCGCTGTGTTATTAAGGCATATGTAAAAGACGGTGTTGTCGTTCGAGTAGCGACGGATACACAGGAAAGTGGCGATCCATCCATTCCACCACTTAGAGCATGTGTGCGCGGCAGGAATTATCGAAATCTTCTCTATCATCCAGATCGCCTTAAATATCCAATGAAACGTGTGGGAAAACGTGGTGAAGGGAAATTTGAAAGAATCTCATGGGATGAGGCTGTTGAAACAATCGCTTCTGAAGTGAAACGAATCGGTGACCAATATGGACCTGAATCAAGATATGATAACTATTCATCGGGTCAATGCTGGGGGCTGCATGGCGGCAGCACAGCTGTAAGGAAATTATTATCCGTCACGGGTGGTTTCTTAAACTTCCGAAATGATTACAGTTCAGGAGCCGGAAATGTAGCGACTCCTTATACTTATGGAACGAATAATTCTGGCAGCAGTTTCGATTCATTACTGCATTCAAAATACATTATTTTGTGGGGCCAGAATCCTTCTGAAATGATTTTCTCCACCCCGTACCGCGAATATTTAATGCAGGCAAAAAGAAATGGTGCAAAAATAGTGGTCATTGATCCTAGATATACAGATACGGCCATTTCCTATGCAGATGAATGGATACCCATTAAGCCAACCACAGATAATGCGTTGATGGATGCAATGGGTTATGTAATCGTAAGTGAAAAACTACATGATCAAGCGTTTCTAGACAAGTACTGTGTAGGTTTTGATGGCGATCATATGCCTGAAGGTGTGGGAAAGGAAGAATCCTTGAAAAGTTATTTATTAGGCGAAAAAGATGGAGTGGCAAAAACACCTGAATGGGCAGAGAAAATTTGCGGAGTACCAGCAGATAAGATTCGTGAAATCGCAAGAAACTATGCTACCATCAAACCTGCTGCTTTAATACAAGGCTGGGCCGCCCAACGCCAGGCCTATGGTGAGCAATTCATGCGTGGTGGTGCACAATTGGCATGCTTGACCGGAAATGTTGGAAAGTTAGGCGGCTGGGCTGCCGGGACAGGGTACTGGAATCGTTCGAATATTGTTTATCCTATATCCTATGATAACCCGGTAAAAGCTTCAATCCCTTGTTTCCTCTGGACAAAAGCAGTTGAACAAGGTACGGAAATGACTGCAGCAGATGGGCTGCAAGGGACAGATAAGTTATCAACGAATATAAAACTTATTTTTAATATGGCTGGAAATATGCTAATTAATCAGCATGCTGATATTAATAAAACCAAACAGCTTTTGGAAGATGAGAGTAAGGTAGAATTTATTGTCGTTAGCGATCTCTTTATGACTCCGAGTGCGAAATATGCAGATATCATCCTTCCTGGAACAACGTTTTTAGAGCGTTATGACATCGGTGTTCCATGGTGTTTTGGTGATTACGTCGTATTTGGTGATAAAACCATTGACCCTCTATACGAATGCAGAGATGAATATGATGTATTTGCAGAAGTTGCAGAAAAACTGGGTGTTAAGGAGCAATATACGGAGGGCAGAACCATTCTCGATTTGGTAAAAGAAAGCGTGGAGAGAACACGTAAAGAACTGGATCCAACCTTCCCAACCCTTGAGGAATTCCGAGAAAAAGGCGTTCACCATTTTAAATATGATGAACCATTAGTTGGCTTTAAGCCGCAAATCGATGATCTCGAGAATAACCCATTTGAGACACCTTCTGGCAAAATTGAATTATTTTCAAAGACGCTTTGGGATATGAATCAGCATGACGAGATACCAGCGATTGCAAAATATATTTCTTCGTGGGAAGGTCCGGAAGACCCATTAATAGAGAAGTATCCATTGCAGCTTATCAGCTGGCATTATAAGCGCAGATGTCACTCTACCTATGATAATATGCCTTGGCTCGAGGAAGCAGCCAGACAAGAGATGTGGTTGAATCCAAAAGATGCGGAAAAACGTGGAATTAAAGATGGAGATAGAGTTCAAGTATTTAATGACCGAGGCAGTTTAGTAATTGATGTGAAAGTAACGACACGTATCACTCCTGGAGTAGCAGGTATTCCTCAGGGTGGCTGGTATACTCCTGACAAGTCTGGTATTGATCAAAGGGGAGCGGTAAACGTGTTAACGTCACAACGGCCGACTCCGCTGGCAAAATCAAATCCACAATTAACAAATCTTGTTGAAGTGAAAAAAGCGTAGGGAGTGACTATTTTGGGTCAAATCGGATTTTATATCAATCAGAGCATTTGCCAAGGCTGTAAGGCTTGTAGTGTTGCGTGTAAAGATAAGAACAATACTGAAGTAGGAATTAACTTTCGCAGAGTTTATACACAAGAAGAAGGGACCTATATGCAACAGCCGAATGGCGGACTCGTTCATAATGTGAAATCATATTATTTCTCGATTGCTTGCAATCACTGTGAACAACCTGCCTGCATCCTAAGCTGCCCGACAGGTGCGATTTCTAAGAACAAGGAAAATGGTGTCGTTACCATTGATCAGGAGGTTTGTGCTGGTGCACAATTATGTGTGAAAGCCTGTCCATATGGTGGACCACAATATAATAAGGAGACCTTTAAGTCGAACAAATGTAACTTCTGTATGGATCTTCAAGAAAAAGGAGAAGACCCAGTTTGTGTTGCGACTTGTCCATTAGGTGCGATTGAATTTGGTCCAATTGAAGAACTACGTAAAAAGTATGGAAGCATTAACCAAATTAAAGGAATGCCTAGTCCGACCATTACCAAACCAAATATTGTCATCACGCCGCACCGGGATGCAGTATTAGGATAAAAACGTCAAAAAAATGAGATGGTGATTACAAATGTCAATCCTCGTAAATTGGCTTGAGAGCTTGCATGAAGAAATGAAGGTTACGAATAAGTGTTCAAGAGAGCGGAATCGAAAGTCAACCTGCAGTTATTGCATAGAGAAATGTGAACACGACGGAATTGTAATAAAAGGTGATTTACTCCTCATTGACACAAAGAAATGCACGATGTGTGGGGAGTGCATGATTGTTTGCCCAGTGTCTGCGATTGAAGGTGTCGCAAGTAACCGGAGTTTTGAAAAAGGAAGTCTCATCTTTGATAGAAGCTATGTTCCATCTATAAAAGAATTGTTGATTTATAAAAAAAGAGGAATGACATCGATTCAAGTTTCTCAACAGCCAATTAACCAGGAGTGGGAAACGGTAGTACATGCTACAAATGAACAATTGCATTTGCTGGATGAGTCTCCAATTGTTGTGATTGAAAAAGTTAACGATGAGATGCTTTCAAGAAGAGCGCTCTTTGGTTCTTTTCAAAAAGAAGGAAAACAGCTTGCTAAACGTATGGCTCCAGCGGTATGGAAGATGGAGCAGGATGACTGGAAGCTTTCTAAGTATTATTCAGACTATCAATTTTTTTCTGTAAATTTGGATCAAGATAAATGCACTCTTTGCAAGGCTTGCTTCGGACTCTGTCCAGAAGGCGTATTTCAAATAAACGAAGGCATGCTGCATATTGACAATCAAAAGTGTGTGAATTGTACAGCCTGTACCGATGTCTGCTCAGAGAATGCCATTGAGATTCAACTAGATGTAAAAATAAAAAGTGAACAGTTTGAACCAATCCATTCCCAAAATTGTAAAGACTGTGGACACAGCTTTTACACATTTGATACTGGAATAGAGAAATGCCATGTTTGCATAAATAGGGATCCTAGTTGGTTAAGTCCGTATTAGGAATATTGAACGAAAGCGCTGGTGGACCCAGCGCTTTTTTTATTGTGCTTTTTTTTCACCAGGTTTAATCGCAATCATTGCAACAAATGCAGCAATGATACTCAGACCACTCAGTGTAATAAATATCCAGTAAGTTGCCTGTTTCATCAACAAGGCAATAATCGGAGGGCCGGCTGCGACTCCGATAAATCTCATAGAGCTATAAATAGAGGAAATGGTTCCACGCTCTTCTTTTTCAATTCCGGCGGTAATAAGAGCGTCTAGACATGGCAGTCCAATACCAATTCCAACTCCGGCGATTAAAAACATACTTAACATAAACCAAAGCTTTATCGATAACCAAAGTGCGGCTATAGAAATTGCAGCGGCAACTATACCTCCAAATGTAAGCCGTTTCATTAAAACCTTATTGTCTTTGATTACCTTTCCTGATATAAAGGATGATAGGCAAAGAGCCCCTAGAGGCAACGCTAAAAACAAGCCCTTTTTTACATCTTTAATCCCATATTCCGTTTCAAAGATTTCAGAAAGGTAAAATAATATGCCAAATAGGACCAACATCAGGATACCGCCAATAAAAAAAATCGCAAATAACCATTTTCCCTTTTCTGTAAATGTCTTTTTAACATTTGTGAAAAATTGTTTAAACGGAATCGGTTTTGCTGCCTTTGGACTCTTTACTAATAGTGCTACCATAATAACTGAAATGGTACAAAAGACTGGAAATGAAAAGAAAGGTAAAAACCAAATAAAGCCTGCAAGTACAGCCCCTAATATCGGGCTAAGAACTTTTCCAAACGTATTGGAGGTTTCAATTAAACCAAGACAGCTGCTGACATCATCATCATTTTTAAACATATCACCTACCAAAGGAAGCACAATTGGCGCTGCTCCAGCTGCTCCAACACCTTGAAGGGCACGTCCAACTAGGATCAACCAGTAGGCATCGTCCAACCTCCAAGCGGCCCATCCAGATAGTAAGCCACCTAAGCCAGCGATTATGAGACTAGGTAAGATTACCTTTTTCCTACCAATATGATCAGATAAGTACCCGGCGACTGGGATTAAGAAAATGGCCACAAGCGAATAAACAGTTATAACCATACTCGTTTGGAACGCAGAGATTGATAATTTTTTTTCCATTGACGGCAACACTGGAATTAACATGGAATTACCTAAAGTCATAACTAAAGGTATGGATGAAAGTGAGAGTATCGCCCACTTTTGTTTAGAAATCTCATCAGATTTTTTCTTTTTTCCAGCTGCCGAGGAAGATTTGTTTCCTTCAGAATCCTGGTTTAGTCGTTCAATATAATCCATTATTCCTCCATCCCGCCTCCATATGATGTGCTAACGTTAATATTGACATCTTTGCAACAAAATAGGTATCCTTTAAATGGAATAAAGAAAAGATGGTTATATTGAATTTTCTAAAAATTAGTATTGACAATAAGCTTTGATATGGTTTAATATAAAAATCAATATGAAAGGCATTGATGAAGAGTAGTAACTTTTACGGATTCTCTAGAGAGCTGATGGTTGGTGAAAATCAGTGTAGACGTATTAGTGAATGGACTTCGGAGCCTCCAAACCGAACCTCCTATAGGGTCAGTAGGCTTTGGCGAAGATCTCATCGTTAAAAGAGACAGATATTCAAGCAGATCATGCTTCGATATTGGTTAAGTGAGTCGATTTTTGGCTAATGAAGGTGGCACCACGGGTCTTCCGTCCTTTTTGGATGGAGGGCCCTGTTTGTTTTTAAACAAAATAATTTAAATCGTTGAGCAAGAGTAGTACACTTATTTAATTCTTTTCAGAGAGTCGGGGGTGGTGAGAGCCCGGTAAGAATGGATTTGTGGAATGGACTTGTGAGAGGCGGCCTGAATTTTAGTAGGGCCGCACGGAGTTCCACCGTTAAAAGGATAGGATATCGGACTTCCATTGTCCTGTATCTGAAAGAGGAAGCTGAAGGTTTAGCTTCAAACAGAGGTGGCACCACGACTAAGAATCGTCCTCTATACGCATAATTTTTCTTTTTTATGCGTATAGAGGACGATTTTTTTATTTATTTACGAAGGGATGTAAAACGCATGAAAATAAAAAATGGCTTTTTCTTAAAGGAATTAAAAGGGGATACATTCACACCTATTTCAATCTTGCAGAAAATAAGCGGAGATAAGAAGTTTTTATTGGAGAGTTCACATAAGTACCATGATTCTGGTCGTTATTCGTTAATTGGTTCAGACCCAGCATTTGAACTTATATCCTATAGTGATGCAAATGAAATTCTGTATCGAAATGGAGAAAAGAAAGTCATAAAAGGAAATCCTCTAGAAATCATTAAAACATTAATGCCGCAGATTGATGAAGCCCCTTTCCCTTTTATTGGCGGAGCAGTTGGGTACGTAGGCTATGACATTATCCGGCAATTTGAAGCAATTGGCGAAGAGTACCCAAACGGAGTACAAATGCCTGATGTCCATCTTATGTTTTATGAAGAAGTGATTGTTTTTGATCACCTTGAAGAAAAAATAACCATTTGTGGGCTTCCACTAACAGTTGAAAGTGAAATTGAAAATCGGATTGATCAAATAATGGAAGAGCTAAAGCAACCAGCAATATACGAAGAAGAAAGTCCTTTTCAATTTGGCGGCTTTCAATCGGAAACATCCAAGGAAGAATTTATTAAAAATGTTGAAGTTGCAAAAGAGCACATCATGGCAGGTGATATTTTTCAGGTGGTACTCTCTCGAAGAATGACATCATCATTTCAAGGCGCACCCTTATCACTTTATCGCAAACATCGTGCTCATAATCCAACACCTTATATGTTTTATATTGATTTCGATGGTTATACCGTAATAGGTTCTTCACCTGAAAGCCTAATAAAAACTAGGGAATCACAGGTATTCTCAAATCCAATCGCAGGGACAAAAAGGAGAGGTAAAACAGCAGAAGAAGATCAGTTAATTGCAAAAGAATTGAAAAGTGATGAAAAAGAGCTGGCAGAGCATAAAATGCTCGTTGACCTCGGCCGAAATGACTTAGGTAGAGTTTGTGAATTTGGTTCGGTAACAGTGGATAAATATATGGAGGTTGAAAATTTCCGTCATGTCATCCATCTCGTGTCAGAAGTAAGCGGAACGCTGACAAACGAGCATAGCAATCTTGATGCTCTAGCAGCTTGTCTCCCTGCAGGCACTGTATCAGGTGCACCGAAAATCAGAGCAATGGAAATTATTAATAAATTGGAGAAATCAAAGCGTGGACTTTATTCCGGTGCAATTGGTTACCTATCTGCCAATGGAAATATGGATTTTGCACTGGCGATTCGAACGATGATACTTAAAGACAACACCGCCTATATCCAGGCAGGTGCAGGGATTGTCCACGACTCCGACCCAGAATCAGAGTATGAAGAAACGATAAATAAATTAAAAGCATTTTTGGAGGGTGAATAATGATTTTACTAATTGATAATTTTGACTCCTTTACGTTCAACCTTTTTCAATATTTAGGAGAGTTAGGAGAGAACGTTACCGTCATTAGAAATAATCAGCTTACCATTCAGCAGATAAAAGATATGAAGCCGAAAGCAATTATCCTTTCGCCAGGACCTGGAAAGCCAGAGGATGCAGGAATATGTATTGAGGTGATACAAAATTTATATCAAGAATTCCCGATATTGGGTATTTGTTTAGGCCATCAAGCCATTGGAGCTGCATTTGGCAGTGAGATAAAAAGAGCAAATTTTATTAAACACGGGAAAACATCGCAAATCACACATACTGGCAGTGGAATGTTTACTTATTTATCTTCTCCATTAGAAGTGATGCGCTACCATTCGTTGGTTGTTGCAAAAGAAAGTCTTTCTCCTGATTTGGAATGTGTTGCACATTCACTTGATGATCAAGAAATTATGGCAATAAAGCACCGTCACTATCCAGTATTCGGGTTACAATTTCATCCTGAATCGATTGGCACACCAACTGGTAAGCAAATGCTGCAAAACTTTTTAACTGAAATAGAAAGGATGAAGCGAAATGAAAAATTTTTTACTCCAATTAGCTGAAGGTGAATCTTTTACAGAGCCACAAATGATTGAAGCAATGGACTTAATTTTAGGTGAAGAGGTTTCAGAAAGTGAAATTGCGGCCTTGTTAATGGGGTTAAAATCAAAAGGAGAAACAGTTGAGGAAATTACTGGAATCGTCAAGGGCCTAAAGGAAAATACACTTCCTTTTAAAAGGAAGTTTCAAGATGTGATAGATAACTGTGGTACCGGCGGGGATGGTTCTTCGAGTTTTAATATCAGTACTACATCTGCTTTTGTAATTGCGGGTGCTGGCATCCCCGTTGCAAAGCACGGTAATCGGAGTGTATCCAGTAAAACTGGAAGTGCGGATGTGCTGGAGTACCTTGGAATAAATTTAAATCTACCTGTCGAACAAACTGAAGAAATTCTCCATCAACTTGGTATTTCGTTCTTATTCGCGCCGCATGTACAACCTAAACTAAAAAAGGTTATGACGGTTAGAAGACAATTAAAAATCCCAACGATTTTTAATTTTATTGGCCCTCTTACGAACCCAATCGATCTGGACTATCAATTATTAGGTGTCTATCGAAGAGATTTATTGCCTGTTTTTGCAAAAGTACTACAGAATATCGGACGGAAACGAGCGGTTGTTATAAACGGGGCAGGCTTTATGGATGAGGCATCTTTGCAAGGTGAGAACCACCTCACACTTTTAGAGGACGGTGTAATTTCGAGCCAAACCTTTGTACCGGAAGAAGTAGGACTTCCTCAATATGATAACAGCGCTATTAAAGGCGGAGATTCTAAGGAAAATGCAATGATTCTCAAAAAGGTCCTTATGGGGGGAAAAGGAGCCTGCCGAGATACAGTCCTATTGAATGCAGGGTTAGGAATTTATACAAGTGGAAAAGCGGCCAACATTGTCGAGGGGATCAACATTGCTAGAGATGTGATTGATTCAGGGGCAGCTTATGAAAAGTTACAACAGTTAATTGAACTGACAGCTAAAGCTAAAAGAGAGGCGATATAAGTGGAAACGATATTAGATCGGATTATTAATGAAAAACAAAAAGAGGTTCTAAAACTTCGCGAAGGAAATGTGATAAAAGTAGAAGCGAAACAGAAGAGATCCTTCATCCGAAAATTACAGAATGCAGAAGAAATGGTGATTATTTCCGAATTTAAACGTGCCTCTCCGTCTAAAGGAATGATTAACAATGGAGTGGAACCTGCTGACCAAGCGGCAAGATATGAGAAGGCAGGAGCGTCCGCTATATCAGTCCTGACTGATTCCACTTTTTTTAAAGGGTCGTTTGCTGATTTAAGAGCGGTTAGAGAGGCGGTTGATCTGCCCATCCTCTGTAAGGAGTTCATTATTGACTCTTGTCAAATTGACCAGGCAGCAGCAAATGGTGCTGATATCATCCTATTAATTGTTGCGGCACTGGACGAACATACGCTAACAGAGCTTTATCAATATGCAACGGATTTGGATTTAGAGGTATTAGTGGAGGTCCATAATCAAGAGGAATTAGAAAAAGCACTCAACCTAGGTGCCCAACTTATCGGTGTTAATAATCGTGATCTAAAGACCTTTAACGTTTCACTTGACGTTACCGAGTCGCTGGCAAAATCAATAAAGGATGCAGGTGCTTTTCTAATCAGTGAAAGTGGCATCCACCACAAGGAAGATGTGGAGCGGGTACGGAATGCTGGAGCAAATGGAATTTTGGTCGGGGAAGCATTAATGAAGAGCCCAGACCTAGCTAAATCCTTTCAAGATTTCAGGATGCCGCTAGTTGGAGAGGGAAAAAAATGAAGGTGAAAATTTGTGGTATAACAGACCTGACTACTGCAATTGCTGCGATTGATTATGGTGCAGATGCCATCGGTTTTGTTTTTGCAGAAAGCAAACGAAAGATTACAGTTCCCAAAGCAAAGGAAATTATTTCCCATTTACCGAAAGAAGTATTAAAGGTAGGGGTGTTCGTGAATGAGACAAAGGAGAAGATAGAGGAAATTGCTTCCACAGTTGGACTCACACATGTTCAATTACATGGTGACGAAACTTCAGCTTTTAGCAAATCTCTGTCGTTCCCGGTAATCAAAGCTATAAGTATGGATAAGGATCTAATTTTAAAGGAAATAGAAGCTTATCCTTGTGAACACGTGTTGCTGGACGGTCCAAAGGGGAAATACAGAGGCGGGAATGGTTTGTCTTTTGATTGGAACAGTATTTCTGTTAAGGACCTCAAGGGGAAAAAAGTCATCCTTGCCGGAGGTTTACAAGAGGAAAATGTTGAAGAAGCCATAAAGCTCATTCAACCATACATGGTCGATGTAAGCAGTGGAGTGGAAACAGACGGAAAAAAGGATCTAACTAAAATTCAAACATTCATTAATAAGGCTAAAGGGAGCCAAACAGGAGGAACAAGGAATGAATTCATATACACTGCCGAATGAAAAAGGAAAATTTGGTATTTATGGTGGAAGGTTTGTACCAGAAACACTGATGAAAGCAGTTCTTGAGTTGGATGAAGCTTATAAAATTGCTAAAGCTGACCCAAGTTTCCAAGCAGAAATAGATGGATACTTATCAGAATATGTTGGAAGAGAAACACCGCTATATCATGCAAAGAATCTAACAAAACATGCTGGCGGTGCCCAAATTTATCTTAAACGTGAGGACCTGAATCATACCGGAGCCCATAAAATAAACAATGCAATCGGTCAAGCACTGCTAGCTGTTAGAATGGGAAAAAGAAAAATTGTTGCTGAAACGGGTGCAGGACAACATGGTGTGGCGACGGCAACTGTTTGCGCCTTATTAAATCTTGACTGCATTATTTTTATGGGAGAAGAAGACATCAAACGTCAGGCACTAAATGTCTTCCGTATGGAGCTTCTTGGAGCAAAGGTTGTTAGTGTTACCTCTGGCAGTGCCACCTTAAAAGACGCTGTTAATGAAGCATTACGCTACTGGGTGGAACATGTGGATGATACTCACTACCTTCTAGGTTCAGTAATGGGACCACATCCATTTCCAGTGATGGTAAGAGATTTTCAGAGTGTCATTGGCAAGGAAACAAGAAAGCAATTTTTAGCACAGGTAGGAGGTCTTCCTGAAGCTGTTGTTGCCTGTATCGGCGGTGGAAGCAATGCGGCTGGAATGTTCCATCCGTTTATTGAGGACAATGAAGTAAGTCTATTTGGAGTAGAGGCAGCAGGGCAAGGGGTAGAAACGGCTTTCCATGCCGCATCACTGACAAAGGGAAAACCAGGAGTACTGCATGGCGCTTTAATGTACTTACTGCAAGATGAGGAAGGACAAATCATTGAAGCACATTCTGTTTCGGCTGGGCTTGATTATCCTGGAGTAGGACCTGAACATAGTTACTTAAAAGACAGTGGAAGAGCAGAATATCATTCTATTACAGATAAAGAAGCATTGGATGCATTTCAACTTCTCTCAAAGCTAGAAGGAATTATCCCTGCACTTGAGAGTGCACATGCCATTGCCTTTGCGGTTAAACTTGCTGCTGAAAGGAAGGAAACGGAAAATATCGTAGTTTGCTTATCCGGCCGAGGTGATAAGGACGTAATGGCTGTTAAAGAAAGGTTAGAGAGGGAGAGAGGATAATGAATAGAATTGAACAATCATTCAAGTCGTTAAAAGAGCAAGAGCGGAAGGCTTTTATCCCCTATATCATGGCTGGTGATGGTGGACTGAACAACCTGCAAGAGCGTCTAATCACGTTGGAAAAATTCGGTGCTACGCTCATCGAAATTGGCGTTCCCTTTTCTGATCCTGTAGCAGATGGTCCGACGATTCAGCAAGCAGGGATCAGGGCGCTTCAAAACGGTACAACACTAAGGGGAATCATCAATGAACTTGAAAAAGCGAGGGATGTAGTGTCTATTCCTATCGTCCTAATGACATACTTAAATCCTATCTATTCATATGGGATATCCGCATTTGCACAAGATATAGCGAATGCTGGGGTAGACGGCTGTATCATCCCTGATCTTCCGCTTGAAGAAGAGGAACTAATTGCAGGTGAATTAGAAGATTTAGGAATTGAATTAATCCGACTTGTTACCTTGACTTCTCCAAAAGAAAGAATCAAAGAAATTTCAAATCGAGGCAATGGATTTTTATATACGGTTACCGTAAAAGGAATAACGGGAACGAGAAATGAATTTGATCAAGAAGTTATCGAATACTTAAAGACGGTGAAAGAAATTAGTCCGATTCCGGTAGTGGCTGGGTTTGGAATTTCAAATGAAAAACAAAACCACGAGTTAACAGCACATTGTGATGGAGTCATTGTCGGAAGTAAGATTGTTGACTTGCTCCATAAAAATGATTTGCATAGCTTGGAGAGCTTTATGTCTGTTCTTAGGCCAGAAAAAAACGTAAGGTAGGAATAAAAAATCTGCTCGCTTAGAGTAGATTTTTTATTTTCAGAAAACTTTTGATTAGTGTTATTTGTTACAGAATGCTAGAAGAATATTTACTATAATTTTAGTAGATGGTAGGGAAAGCTTAAATTTGTTTTGGTAAGGATGAGGAATTGATGATGAAGGTAAAGGAAACAATCAACTCATTAATTGCAGGAATTGATGGTTTTTCTGGTATCTCTTATAAGGTTCATGTTGATTTCTATCGGAATACATTTACTGTTTTTGAATGGGGAAACAAAGACAATGTCACCCCATTTACTCCTATGGAGCGAAAACGTATCGGAAGTATGGAAGAGTTTAAAAGTGAAATTTATTCGCTGAATATTTGGGAATGGGAACGTTCCTATCGAAAAGAAGAGGGAATTATTCTCGATGGGATGTTTTGGTCGATTAAGCTTAATACCAAAGGTAAAATTTACGAAAGTGAAGGCATTGAATGTTTTCCTCGTGAATGGGAACGATTTTGTCAAGCAGTTGAAAACTTAACAGGAATACCATTTCGCTAACTCATTCCAGGGAATTGGCATGAATGTTTTCTTGAAACCTTCGTATAACTCTTATATAATTAGTCTATACTTTTACTGAACTTATTTGTGATTGATCAATTAAAGGAATTCCCTTTTAAACTTCCATTTTTGGAAGTTTTGTTTGTTTAAGCACATTTTTCAAATTAGATAGAAAATGAGGCGTTTCTATAAATGAAGGAAATTACTGTTGAGGAATTACAAACAATACAGAATCCACTGATCATTGATATTCGATCACCTATTGAGTATAAGGATGGTTCAATTCCAGAAGCAATCAACATTCCATTATTCACAGATGAAGAGCGGGCGGTAATTGGGACAATCTATAAACAAGAGGGACAAGCTGCTGCCAAATGGAGAGCAATGGAGTTTGTTTCACCTAAAATTCCTAGTCTGCTTCAACAAATTAAAGCAGCAATGGCAAATGAGCAAGAATTAGTTATCCATTGTTGGCGCGGGGGAATGCGTAGTAAGGCGGTTGTAACCTTTTTAGAGTTTGCAGGAATCTATGCGATGCGTTTAGAAGGAGGTTATAAGGCTTACCGCCAATATATTCTTAAACAAATACCAACCATGTTCCCAGACAAGGCAATTGTATTACATGGACTAACTGGGGTAGGGAAAACAGATGTATTGAAGCAATTAAGGTCACAGGGGTATCCGATACTTGATTTAGAGGAAATGGCGGCCCATCGAGGCTCTATTTTTGGCACAATTGGATTAGGAGAAGGAAATAATCAAAAAATCTTTGATTCTTTGTTATATAAAGGGCTTAGAGAAATACAAGGATCTCCTTATTTATTGATGGAAGCAGAAAGTAAACGGATTGGGAAAGCTGTTCAGCCTAAAGAACTTATGGATAGAAAAATGAAGGGAATCAACCTATATATCCATACCCCTATTGAGCAGCGAGTAAAACAATTAGTAAATGAATATGTATTGCCTTATCAAACTGAACCTTGGTATCATGATCATATTTCACTGGGAATTGAAAAAATCCTGAGAAGGATAAAAGACAATGAAATGAAAAAGGCATTAATTCAAACGTTAGAAACTAAGGACTATCAAATGATGATCCATATCTTGTTAGAACATTATTATGATCCGCGCTATGATCATGCAACGCATGAATATGATGGCGATTTTATTGATATCTATGCTGATGATTCAAACGATGCGAGTATAAAAGTATTGGCAGAAATAGATAAGCTTATGGTAAAAAAGAATGAGGTTCTTGAAGAGAAAAATTAAGTTGCAAAAAACCCGAGGCCGATTTCATCGGTCTTTATTTTTTTATAAAAGAACCGCCGAAGATGGCGGTTCTTATTTTCAAAAGTCTCATGTTTAGCGAACGATTACTGGCCTCAATCCACGACGTTTTATTTCATCTTTTAAAATCTTGATCCATTCTTTTTCCTTTCCAGATTTTAAAGCATCCCGATACGTTACAACCAATAGCTCGTTACTCATTATTTTCAACTTTGCAAGCCCCCTCGGAATAATGGATTGAATATTCAGTTTTTAATATTGTAATCGTTTTCGATTCATTTGAGAACCCTTTTCACAAATTTGTCATAAAAAACACAATGGTGAGGGATTGGAAAATTTAGTTGCACTACCGTGTGGGCATTGATTATACTAAGGAATAGTTATATTTGGAAAGGAACGGTGCTAGGATGATTCATTTAACTTGGCGTGAACGTGAAACCTTAAAAAAGGTAATATGTGTTCATACAGATGCAAAAAAATATATTGTAAACAACGCATTAACTGCTGGAAAAGTCTATGATGTTAAAAATGAAACGGAAGAGTTTTATTATATTATCGACAATTCTGGTAAAGTTGGCGGATTTTACAAAGAATATTTCCAAAATGTAGACTGATGGGCTTTTGCCCGCAGTCTATTTTTTGAATAGTAAGGGGGGGTTGGAGATATGAACTTATGGGATGAGCTTTTTGAACTAAAAGGGGAATGTGTTAGCTTACTTCCAATCAGCTTCGATCATGCAGATGGATTGTGGGAAGCTGCAAAACCAAATGAGATTTGGACCTATATGGCTTCTACGATAAGTAGTAAAGAAGAGCTGGAGCAGATGATTGCTACTGCATTAAAAAAAAGAGAAACAGGTAGTGAGTACACTTTTACGGTTGTAAATCAAGATAACCGGATTATTGGCAGTACTCGATATCTTGATATTTTACCTGAACATAAAAGTTTAGAAATTGGCTCTACCTGGTACCATCCAGATGTTTGGAGAACAAGAGTTAACACGGAATGTAAATACTTGCTTCTACAACATTCTTTTGAGTGTTGGCAATTACGGCGTATTCAACTAAAAACGGATTCTAGAAACTTGCGGTCTCAACAGGCAATTGACCGAATAGGAGCTGTAAAAGAAGGAACACTACGGAAGGATCGGGAAATATCGGGTGGTTATGTACGTGATACAGTTTTCTATAGCATTCTTCAAGAGGAGTGGGAGCCCGTAAAGAAGGAATTAGCTAGAAAACTTGGCGTACAGTAAAAAGAAGCATTGGAGCCCAATGCTTCTTTTTACTAGTTATGAATTTGTAGTTGCGTTTAGTTCTGCCTTTTTAACATTTTTATAAAGCTTTCTGCTTAACCAGGTTTGGAGGATAAGGAATGTTCCGCCTACTGCCCAATATAGTGGCAATGCTGCAGGTGAATTAAAAGAAATCATAACAATCATAAGTGGAGACAACAGGCCCATAAATTTCATTTGTTGTTGCTGAGCCGCTGGCATACTAGACTGCGAAACTTTAAATTGGAAATAATAAATTACACCGGCAATCAGGGTAATAACGATATTAGGGTCCCCAAGACTAAACCATAAGAAACGATGGCTCGCAATCTCTTCAGAACCGCGAATCGCATAATAAAAACCCGTCAGGATAGGCATTTGTATCAGAAGTGGCAGGCATCCCATGTTTAATGGATTTACACCATGCTTCGAATAAAGACCCATCAATTCCTGTTGCAGCTCTTGTTTCTTTTTTGGATCCTTTACTTCTTTCATTTTCTTTTGGATATCTTCCATTTCTGGCTTCATACCATCCATTTTTTCTTTCATGTTCATTTGATTTCTATATTGCTTTAGCATAAACGGCATGAGTAATAATCTAATAATAAGTGTGACAAGAATAATAGATAATCCATAGTTTCCATTAAAAAATTCAGCTAAAAAGTGAATGGAAACGATAAATGGTTCAACAAAATACGTATGGAAAAATCCATCACTTTTCCCATCTGCTGCTGAACAGGCTGATAGGAACATTGTGGTTAAAGACAAAAGTAGTAAAAGTAAAGAATGTTTGTTTTTCATATTTCCTCCTAAAATTGTTTAAGACGTTCTTAAGTGAAAAAGGGAGGAGGAAAAAGGTTCTTCTGTATCATCCTGTGAACTTTCTTTTCTGCGAATATATTTAAAAATTCGGATTAGAATAATGTTCTTGTTTAAAGAGGATTTCTGTTGATAACAAAACAATGGGTGATTTATTTTTGTATGTGCGGGTTCGCTTATGGATCCCATAAAGGAATATTCCACATTCCAAGCCCAAAGTAATTTGATAATCACACCAAAGTATAAACTTAAATAAAGTGCTTCTAATGCATTGGCATCGCTAAAATCAATGAGCAATTGGTACAAAAATAATCACCTCACTTTTTGTTATTATTGATTTGAGTATAATGGAGAATGCGTAAAGAAGCAATGGAATCTCGCTGGAAAAGGCATTATAGCAATATTCTCTCACCTTCACGAGAATCCTAAAAAGAGAATGCTGCCCACTACAGACAGCATTCTCTTTATTTGGTCATAGAAGGATTGTTCCAGTGGGCAGTAATCATTTTATAAGCATAATCCACTTTTTCTTCGGAAGGTGGTTCCACATGATTTAATGGATATTCCAGCCCAAGGGCTTCCCATTTATATACACCAAGCTTATGGTAGGGGAGTATTTCAACCTTATCGACATTTTTCAAGGTTCCGATAAATTCACCAAGCTGCTCAAGATCTTCTGGGTCATCAGAAACGGTAGGAACAAGAACATGCCGCACCCAAACAGGTACTTTACGATCAGACAAAAATTTAGCAAATTCCAGAATATGATCATTTGCCATACCCGTTAGTTGAATGTGTTTCTTTCGGTTGATATGCTTTAAATCAAGTAAAATCAGATCAGTATATTCTAATACCTCTTCAAGCTGATCAATAAAGAGTTTAGAGTGTGAGAAACAGCCGCCAGATGAATCGATGGTCGTATGAATTCCATTCTTTTTACATTCCTTAAATAATTCTAAAAGAAATGGTAATTGTAATAATGGTTCACCGCCACTAACAGTGATTCCTCCACCAGAAGACTGAATGAAGGGTAGATAGGACATAAGATCATCCATGATTTCGGAAACGGTCATTTGTTTGCCGCTGCCGATTTCCCATGTATCAGCGTTGTGGCAAAACTGGCAGCGTAATAGGCAGCCTTGAGTAAATACAACATACCGTATGCCTGGTCCGTCGACTGTTCCTAATGATTCGATAGAATGAATATTTCCGTTCATGAAGATGATCCCCCTTTTATTTTAAAGCAGAAGCTCCTAGGCTAGGAGCTTCTTAATCTAATTAAAGTGATTCGTGGAATGTACGATTAATTACATCTAGCTGTTGTTCTTTTGTTAATTTGATGAAGTTAACCGCATATCCAGAAACACGAATGGTTAATTGTGGATATAATTCTGGGTGTTCCATTGCATCTAATAATGTTTCTTTATTAAAGACGTTAACATTTAGGTGGTGACCGGATTTAACTGCATATCCGTCAAGAATGGATACCAAGTTACGAACTTGAGTTTCCTCTTCTTTACCTAATGCTTTAGGGACGATAGAGAATGTATTTGAAATACCATCCATTGCTGAGCTGTAAGGCAATTTTGCTACTGAAGATAATGAAGCAAGTGTACCTTTAGTATCACGGCCATGCATTGGGTTAGCACCTGGTGCGAATGGTTCGCCTGTACGACGGCCATCTGGTGTATTACCAGTCTTCTTACCATATACAACGTTAGATGTAATCGTCAAGATGGACATAGTATGAACAGAGTTACGGTATGTTTCGTGCTTACGCAACTTTTTCATAAATGTTTCAACGATTTCAACAGCAATGCTATCAACACGATCATCATTATTTCCGTATTTAGGGAAATCGCCAGTTGTTTCGAAATCAACGGCAAGACCGGTTTCATCACGAATGACTTTTACTTCACCATATTTAATCGCACTTAATGAGTCAGCTACTACACTTAATCCAGCAATACCTGTTGCCATTGTACGTAAGACTTTAGTGTCGTGTAACGCCATTTCAATTCTCTCATAGCTGTACTTATCGTGCATGTAGTGAATGACATTAAGGGTGTTGATATATAGACCTGCAAGCCATTCCATCATTAAGTCAAACTTTTGCATAACTTCCTCATAGTTCAATACGTCAGAAGTGATTGGCTGATAGTGTGGACCAACTTGAATTTTTAGTTTTTCATCTACACCGCCGTTAATAGCATAGAGAAGGGCTTTTGCAAGGTTTGCACGAGCACCAAAGAACTGCATTTGTTTCCCAATTTCCATAGCGGATACACAGCAAGCAATACCATAGTCATCGCCATATTCTGGACGCATGATATCGTCATTTTCATATTGGATAGAACTTGTTTTAATCGACATGTTTGCACAATATTTTTTAAAGTTTTCAGGCAGCTGTGGTGACCATAGTACAGTTAAGTTTGGTTCAGGAGCTGGACCTAAGTTATCTAATGTATGAAGGAAACGGAATGAGCTTTTTGTTACAAGAGCACGTCCGTCTGATGCCATACCGCCAATTGATTCTGTTACCCAAGTTGGGTCACCCGAGAATAAATCATTATAGTCAGGTGTACGAGCAAATTTAACTAAACGAAGCTTCATAATAAAATGGTCAACGATTTCCTGTGCTTCAACTTCTGTTAATGTACCATTTTCAAGATCTCTTTCAATATAAATATCTAAGAAGGTAGATACTCGTCCAAGACTCATTGCAGCACCGTTTTGTTCTTTAATAGCTGCTAAGTAACCAAAATATAACCATTGGAATGCTTCTTGTGCGGTTGTTGCTGGCCCTGAAATATCAAAACCATGACTGCTAGCCATTTCTTTTAATTCTTTTAAAGCACGAATTTGCTCAGCAATTTCTTCACGAAGACGCATATTATCTTCCGTCATTACGCTGCTTGTATTCTTTTGATCTTTTTGTTTTTCTTTGATGAGGAAATCAACCCCATATAAAGCAACACGACGATAGTCACCAATAATTCGTCCGCGACCGTATGCATCTGGAAGTCCTGTAATAATCGCAGCTTTACGAGCAAGTGTCATTTCAGCTGTATAGGCATCGAATACACCTTGGTTGTGAGTTTTACGGAACTCTGTAAAGAATCTTTCAATTTCTGGGTTTAATTGGTATCCGTAAGAATCTAAAGAAGCTTTTGCCATCCGAATTCCACCGAAAGGCTGCATTGAACGATTAAATGGTTTGTCTGTTTGAACGCCAACCACTTTTTCCAGTTCCTCGTTTAGGTATCCAGGTGTATGTGAAGTGATAGTAGATACTGTTTCTGTATCCATATCAAGAACGCCGCCATTTTCACGTTCTTGTTTCGTTAATTCCATTACTTGTTCCCAAAGTTTATTGGTTGCATCCGTTGCACTTGCTAAAAAGCTATCATCGCCTTCGTAAGCATTATAGTTTTTCAAAATGAAGTCACGTACGTTAACTTCTTTCGTCCAAGTACCTTTTGTAAAACCTTTCCATTGTTCCATGGTTATTTCACCTCGTAAGTTTATATGAACGTTAATACAACAGCTGTTGCTGTTTATATCTTGATTTGAGTATAACAGATTTTTTGTGAGTGAATTCACAGATATTGTTAAGATATTGTGAACCTTATCTTTGATGGGGTTTTTGATAACAGTTTTTTAAATTATATTTCAGTGTTTTGAAATCTGTATTATAATTATTTTTTTTAAAAACGAAACTGTTATATAAAAGGAGGCGGCATTTTCAACATGCTTATATTATAAACAATGCTACAATAACTAGCTACAAGAAAATAAGCAGGAGAATTGTCTCCTGCTTGCTTTCTAATCGACAATGATATCAGCAATCATTGGCCCATTATGTTCTCTATCACCATGTACCTCACATATTAACCGATAGGTACCTTCCTTATCAAACTGGAGGGACACCAGGGTTTCTTGGCCTTTTTTGACAGTTCCTTTTATGTCAGTACCTTCAATATAAAAGGGATGTTCTTCACCATTTACTCCGCTGATGTATAAGTTTACTTTTTCACCAGCATTTATACTTATATTTCCTGGATCCCAGCGATATACTTCGATTTCCTTTCCATCTTTCATTTTAGACTTATACTCAACCGTCACCATGTGAATCTCACGCGTATTTTCGTTTGCAATCTGATTGAAAACGGCTGTATCACCAGCTTTTAACATAAACCATGCTGAAATGATTACTAGTAGAAAAGCAGTAACTAAAATAAATACAAGTGTATCCTTCTTTAAAACTAAGAATTTCATCTTAAGCCTCCTCTGATAATTTGTCCTATTTCATGTTTATGCAGAGAAGGGTGGGAAACTTGTCTCTTTTTTATAATTTTTTTCTCGAGTTGATACATATATATATAGAAAAGTGAAAATTTCTTTGTTTTTCCAAGTGAATCCTTTATAGTTATTACAGTAAGGTGGTGGTCATCTACGGTTATGAAAAAAGAAAAACTATTTACGATTGTAAAATTTATTTTCCCCTTATTGTTATTAATTTTTGCCATCCTTGAATTGAAAAAATTTATTGGAAATATAGATCTTAGATTACTGCAAACTGAAATTGATCAACTTCGATTAGAGACGGTACTGTTGATTTTTATCGTTATGTTTGCGGCCGTTTTACCTATGCTCCTCTACGATGTCATGTTAATAAAGATTCTTGGGTTAAGGGCAAGGAAAAAAGAAGTTTTAGAACAAGCATTCATCGCGAATACCTATTCGAATCTCTTTGGTTTTGGCGGCTTAATAGGAGCGATGTTAAGAACCTATTTCTATCATAAACTTGAAGATGATAAGCGTAGGCTAGTGGGTGGAATTGCTGCTGTTTCCTTTTTTAATATGACCGGATTGTCGCTGCTTTCCCTGCTAGTAGCAGTAGGATTCAAAGATCATCCCATTTTTGTGCAGACGAATTGGCTTTATTTTGCCGTTCTCGGGGTGTCTATTTACTTACCGCTATTTTTTGGACTACATGTCGTGAAAAATAGGAGGGACAAGCAGTCATTAATAGGTGTTGGAAATGGAATGAAGCTTTTCTTCACTTCCCTTTTAGAGTGGAGTGCTGTCTTTAGTGGTATATGGTTACTCTCCTGGTTGATGAATATACCTGTTAGTTTTGAACAATTGTTTCCTGTTTATATTGTGGCGACATGTGCTGGGATTATTAGTATGATCCCTGGCGGACTTGGATCGTTTGATTTGGTATTTATTTGGGGAATGCAATACATACATGTACCGGAGGAAAAAGTTCTCGTTCTCTTGTTGTTCTATCGGATAGGCTATTATTTATTTCCTTTTTTACTCAGTACGATCCTATTCATCAAGCTTTACTGGGAAAAATGGAACCAGTCCTGGAGCAATATACCGCATGCCATTGTCCAGCATATTAGCCATGTTACAGTAACCATGCTTGTTTTTCTATCTGGATTCATCCTGCTTTTATCTGCAAGTGTCCCAGGAATCATGGATAGACTTCGTATTGCACAGGAAATTCTATCTTTCCCTATCATAAACCTTTCCCATCAACTTTCTGTGGCTGCGGGTTTCCTATTATTGGGGTTATCTAGAGGGATAGAATACAATGTGAAAAGAACTTACGATTTAACCATGCTCGTATTAATTCTTGCTGCCATGTTTTCGATTTTTAGAGGAATTGATTATGAAGAGGCCATTTTCCTTATTGCGGTAGCATTGTTGCTGCGAATGTCAAAAGGGCAATTTTATCGGGAAGGCTATGTCCTTACATGGGGAAAAACAACCGTGGACATTGTATTAATTATTTGTATCATTTCTATGTATTTGGTGATTGGCTATTCCAATTTGCCCACTGCAAAAATATCAATCCCATCGAAACTTTTGCCTTACGTCATTGAAGATTCAATAGATTTATTCAGTAGTGCGGTGATTGGGCTAATTATTGCCATGCTCATTCTATATGTAGGCTTTATCATTAGTAAGCCAAAAAAGTGGAAATTTGAAAAATCAATGTGTCATGAAAAAGAGATACAGGAACTTTTAAACATAAATAATGGAAAGAGTTTGTCGCACTTGATTTTTCTCCATGATAACTACATTTATTGGAACAGGAAGAAAAACGTTTTAATTTCTTTTCAACAATATGCAGATAAACTAGTAATTCTTGGCCATCCGGTTGGTGAAAGAAGTGAATTATCGAATGCGATTGAGGAGTTTCAGGAAATTTCTGATCGATACGGATACACACCTGTTTTTTATCAAGTTAGTGAGGAAATGTTTCCATATCTACAAGGTAAGGGGTATACCTACTTTGTATTAGGCGAGGAACCATCCAAATATTTATTCTTAAGTGAAAAAGTTGCTGCCCAAATTTATCTGCATGGAAACCAAGACTTAGGTGAATTTACTAAACTAGATACGAAACAGTGTGAGATTAGGTATCTAGCGTATAGGAGAAAATCGAGGTTCTCCTTGCCATTAATTATGACACAAATAACATTATTAATTTCGAAAAGAAGGATGTAATCGAATCGGCATGGAGCCATTTCCAAGCCGATTTTTTATTTCGATTATTTCGATATTGCACTAAAAATTTCGATTAAATGACAATTTTCCTCTTAATATTTACAAACAATGATTATTTGATAAAATCAGATGATAAACAAAAAGTAAGGATGTTGTTAATTGTCAAAGTTTATTTCTTTTATCATGATCGTCTTTCTCGTTTTATCAAACCAAGTATACACGTCCGCAGCAGCGAACCAGTCATTAGAGATAAAGAGTGATGCTGCCGTTCTGTTAGATTCGGAAACAAATGCCGTTTTATATAGTAAAAACGGTGAAGAAAGATTATTCCCTGCTAGTTTGACGAAAATAGCAACCGCTATTTATGCAATTGAAAAGGGAAATCTTGATGATGTTGTTACCGTTAGTGCTAGGGCTGTGGGTGAAGAAGGAACGAGAGTCTATTTAGAAGAAGGGGAGAAAGTACCCTTAAAATTGCTAATCCAAGGTATGCTGATAAACTCTGGAAATGATGCTGCTGTGGCAATCGCTGAATATACAGATGATTCGGTTGAGCAGTTTGCAAAAAATATCAACCGGTATTTAATAGACAAAATTGGTGTTCGTAATACCCATTTTACAAACCCAAATGGATTATTTGATGAAAACCACTATACAACCGCTTTAGACTTAGCAATGATTACTAATTATGCCAAAAAGAATCCTGTGTTCTCAGAGATATTTGGAACAAAAGAGCTTATTTGGAGTGGCGAGTCTTGGCAAACGACATTATTGACACATCACCGACTCTTGAAGGGTGAGATTCCATTCGAAGGAATTACCGGCGGAAAAACGGGTTTTGTTAATGAATCAAAACACACATTAGCAACAACAGCGGAAAATGAAAATATCAAGCTTACTGCTATTGTTCTAAAAGCAGATACGAGTAAAGTTACTTATAATGACACTGAAAATCTAATTGAATATGGCTTGAAAAACTTTCATCATCGAGTGGTGAAACAAAACGAATATTTTACGATGAAAGAAAAGGAATACTACTTAAAAAATGATACGATTGTTACCGAACACATCAATGGTTCCGAAAAGAACCTTAATGATCAAGGAATACTTGAAGTGGTAAACGATGGAAAAGTCATACAATCGATTCAACTTGAACTAAGAGAACCAAAAAATGTACAAGCACAAGTAGAAACACCGATTTCAAGTGAACAGAGCAGTATTAATATTTTGTATGGAGTGATCGTTTTTGTATTTGCGGGTCTTTTTTATGGAGTAAGAAAAAGAATAATGAAGTAAAAAAACTGCCCGGCGGCAGTTTAAAGTGTTAGCTTATATATGATGTATGTTTTAGAGTTAAGCTTATTGTATTTTGCTTTCGACCTGTTGGCACACTTCATCTGCGCTCATTCCATGTGCTTCAATGACCGAACCTTTTGTAACGGTATCCTGCATTCCCATTACATTTGAGTCTAAACCGGTAACAACACAGCAATCGCAATTCTGTGCATCTGTTTCCTGTCTTAATTGAATGACTTCATGTCCTTTTTCTCGTAACGCCTGTTGAATATCTGTGAGAGATTCTTCTACTCCAATTTTCGCCATACAAAACACCTCCTCCTGTAGATTATCATGCCAAGTTCTGAGTTAATTATTCTGAATAAGACACGATTATCTTCAAAAACTACTAGTGGAGGTGTAAACATGGGAAAACGTAAAAAGGATCCTTCCACTATTGGTTTGGCTTCACCACAAGTTGAAGGCCAAGGAACAACAACAACAGAAACAGGTACTAGAGAAGTGTCATCATCACGCAGGAAACAAAAGAAAATTTAATAAAGTAAAAAGCGGACACTCCATGTGTCCGCTTTACTTTTAATTATTGTACATTTCTGCAACTTGTTTTTGAATTTCACTATTTTCAAGGTATTCGTCGTATGCCATTTGCTTATCGACTAATCCATTTGGTGTTATTTCAAAGATACGGTTGGCAATCGTTTGGATAAACTGATGGTCATGTGATGAGAATAGTAGTGACCCTTTAAAGTTGATTAATCCATTATTTAAAGCTGTAATAGATTCCAAATCAAGATGGTTTGTTGGCTCGTCTAGAAGTAATACGTTCGCTCCATTTAACATCATTTTAGAGAGCATACAACGAACTTTTTCGCCTCCAGAAAGGACACTGGCCTTCTTTAGAACTTCTTCTCCAGAAAACAACATTCTACCTAAGAATCCACGTAAGAAACTTTCACTTTCATCTTTTGGCGAGAACTGACGAAGCCAATCAACTAGAGTTAATTCACTATTTTCAAAGTGCTCGGAGTTATCTTTAGGAAAATAAGCTTGTGAAGTGGTAATACCCCATTTAAAGGTACCACTGTCAGCTTCCATTTCTCCCATAAGGATTTTGAAAAGGGTAGTCTTGGCCACTTCATTTGGTCCAACAAGAGCAATTTTATCACTTTTGTTCATAAAAAAGCTTACATTATTAAGGACTTTTACGCCATCAATTGTTTTTGTTAATCCTTCTACCATTAATAAATCATTACCAATTTCTCGTTCAGGTGTAAACCCTACAAATGGATAACGACGAGATGAAGGACGAATATCATCGAGTGTAATTTTGTCTAATAGTTTTTTACGAGACGTTGCTTGTTTCGACTTAGAAGCATTGGCGCTAAAGCGAGCAATAAAGGCTTGCAATTCCTTTATTTTTTCTTCCTTCTTTTTGTTTGCATCAGAAGTCAGTCTTGTAGCTAATTGACTAGATTCATACCAGAAATCATAGTTACCAACATAAATTTGAATTTTTCCAAAGTCTAAATCGGCAATATGAGTACAAACTTTATTTAGGAAATGACGGTCATGGGATACGACAATGACTGTGTTTTCAAAGTTTATTAAGAACTCTTCTAACCATTGAATCGCCTTAATATCTAAATGGTTCGTCGGCTCATCCAGGAGTAATACATCAGGTCTGCCAAAGAGAGCTTGTGCAAGAAGAACCTTTACTTTTTCTGAACCTGTCAATTCAGCCATTTTTTTATAATGTAAGTCTTCACCAATGCCTAGACCTTTTAATAGAATAGCTGCTTCAGGCTCTGCTTCCCATCCGTTTAATTCAGCAAATTCGCCCTCAAGCTCTGCAGCTTTCATCCCATCTTCATCCGTGAAGGGATCTTTCATATAAATCGCATCTTTTTCTTGCATCACTTGATAAAGTCGTGTGTGGCCCATAATAACCGTCTTTAATACTTCTTGTTCCTCGTATTCAAAATGGTTTTGTTTTAAAACAGCCATACGTTCATCTGGTCCAAGGTGAACCGTTCCAGATTGTGATTCAATTTCTCCGGATAAGATCTTTAAAAAAGTTGATTTTCCGGCGCCGTTTGCACCAATAAGACCATAGCAATTCCCAAGTGTAAATTTAATGTTTACATCTTCAAATAATTTTCTGTCACCATATCTTAAACTTACATTACTTACAGTTATCATTATTAATATCCTCCAAAAGCAAAATATCTATTAACTATACCATTAAAATGGGTAAAGAGCGAATTCTTTGTAGAATGAGGAGAATGAATCGAGAATAATAAAATAAATTGCAGAAAATTTTTCTAATTTTTTTTCGAAGTTTTCACACTTTATTCATACTTTTGTTGTAAAATTGGGTAAAGAAGATTGAAGGAATAAAGTAGGTGAGAAGTATGTCGAAAAAGCAACTTACTGAACTAGTGAATAAGTTAAAACAGGCCGGAATAAAAGCTAGTTTAACAAAACCCAAGGCCAACTACCTATTATCTCTACAACAAATAAAAAAGTATCCATCATCCGTGAATTGAATAGGTAGTAAAAAGCGATTAATCCAAAGGACTAACCGCTTTTTTGTTTCCTATTATTTAATTTCATCCATGATTTCTTCGTAAACTTCTTGTTTATTAAAATCTTCGCCCATTGGAAATTTGGCGATGAATTGATTGTTTCCATCTATTAAATAGGAGAAGGATGTATGGATAAACTGGCCATTACCTGGGTCTTTATATTGAAATTGTAATGATTCTGCAACTTCTCTGATTTTTACTTGGTCAGCTTTGATCGTTGCCTGATCACCAGTAAGGAACATCCAATGGTCATTATTCGTAATCTTAAAAGCATTCATGTATTTTTGCAGGACTTCAGGTGTGTCTCTGTAAGGGTCAATGGTAATGGTAAGAAACTCAATTTCTTTACCAAATACGTTATTTTTTTCTAAATCTGCTTTTAATTGGACCATTTTTTGGGTGGTGGTTGGGCAAATATCAGGACAATGAGTATAAATAAATTCGACTAGTTTTAGTTTATCGTCTTTACTGAAAGTGTAATCCTCACCATTATGATCCTTTAACGTAATATTGGCTGGTACTTTAGCACTTGCATCCCGTATTAGAAAAAAAGAAATTCCAGCTGTAATCCCGATAAATACGGCTAAGCTACATATAAGATAGATTTTTTTCATTATTTCTCCCTCCTATCATAAAGATAATGAAGTTTTCGTGAAAAAGATGTGGATATTTCGTGAACATTCATCAATTGACGATATTAAATACCACCTATTGAAAGTATTTGACCTCCTTTAATAATACGACTTGTACCAGTTAGGAAATGGTCAAATATGTACACATTTTTGAAATTTGCATATCATTGAGTATTCATTTTGACAATAGTTATCGTTTAAATAGCAAGGAACCTTCCGACAATTGGAAGGTTCCTTGCTATTTTTTATTCGCATATTTTTCAGCAAGTAATTGTTTTACTTGGTTATAACTTAAGCCAGATTGGCTGTTTAATCGTTTAACTACTTCAATATCCGTGCCGACGACTGTAAATTTTTCACCCGCAGATTTCATAAAAAGGAATCCTTTCTTACTTTGAATTTGATAAAGATTTTTTTACGCAATGAAAAGGACATTTTTGGTACATACTATAAAAAAAGGAGGCGGTTCCCATTTTTTATGGTAAAAGAGCTAAGGATGAAGAAATTGAAGTAATCATGCTTGAAACCGAAATCTATTCTTGCATGGATAATGCTTGTATTGGCTGGATGAGAAAAGATTTTGTCACAGACGATTTGCTCTGTCCTATGTGTGGAAACGAGATGGCTACAGAAATAAGAGAGCTTCCGAAAATATAATATAGATACTATTTAAAAAGACTGTCACATGGATGACAGTCTTTTATTCATCTCCAAAATCAAAAAAATGACCATCAAATGCTTTTTGTGCAGATTCAGAACTAGGGAAAAGAGCGTCATCATCTTCAATAACATGAAAGGTTTCATTTAAGAACAGGGCAAGGGCGTTTGGATTCTTCGGATGAGTAACAATTTCTGCCGCTCGTATATTAGCAACAGTTGGTACATGTGGATTACGATAGATGACAAACACCTCGTCTCCTGGCTTAGCAGTCGTAATATCAACAATATCCATATCCAATTACCTTCCTCTTTTAAAGATTTTCATTTTGTTGAAGGATTTCATCCCCGGCTAACATAATGTTAGTATCCTCAAACTCCTTATGTTCATCAACTGATCCACCAGGAACATATTTTTGAGAAGGGTAAACTCCTCCTTGAATCGAAGTTTGTTTCTTATCGGATGAGGTAGTTTTCTTTGCCATCCCAAACACCTCCTTAATTAAGCTTTCGCGTTCTGAATTGGGATTATTCCTTCCTTAATATTCAATACAAAAAAACTCCCCAGTCTAAGGGGAGTGTGATAACGCTTATGTTCTATTCGTCTTTATTTGCTAAACAGCGGTCACATTCCATTAAGTAGCTTTCAGCTTGTTCCTCCATGTGCTGCCCACATTCAGGGCATTGCTTTGCAGGCAAAGTGCGGAAAAATTCAACTGGACTCATCAACATTAAAAACCCTCCTTTTTTAATACAGTGTATTAGATGGCTTGTTGTTATAGTACAATCCGATTAAAAAATTTTTTCTCTATTCTTCTCTTTTTGATAAACAGCGGTCACATTCCATTAAATAGCTTTCAGCTTGCTCTTCCATATGCTGGCCACATTCTGGACATTCTTTTTTCGGTAACGTGCGGAAAAATTCAACTGGATTCATTAACATTAAAAACATCCTCCTTTTTTAATACAGTTTATTTTATTTTGTACTGTTGTAGTACAGTATAATCAAAAAAAGTAATTTTGTGTAGTCCTTTTTTAAAAATAATTAGAGTTTTTTAAAAATGATACATTTATCCTGCATTTGAATTGTGTGCTGTTCAATTTTCCTGTATGTACGGGTGATTTAAAAAACTAATTTCGACAACTTTGTGACCAAAGTGCTTCACTATCTTTCTTTTTTACATTACAATCATAGTAGAAAGACATTAGGTCAAAGGGGGGATACTGTTAATGGATATTGTATCAGGTGATTTTCATCCTTTTTTAATAACGATTGCCATTGGGTTAACCATCATGGCTTCCTATACAGGCTTAGATATGTTTACGTTAATAAAAAGTTCCAAGAAAAACAAACGGTTATTATATCTTGGTGGGTCCATATCAATGGGCGTTGGTATTTGGGTAATGAATTTTATCGGATTAATAGCCGCTGATATTAGTCGTTTTTCTAGTTATCATATTCCTCTTACAGTTTTGTCCATTTTTATCGGAATAGCTTTTTCTGGAATAGCTTTTAGTCCATTACTTGCGAGAGAGATTCGAACGTATCAATTGTTTTTTGGCAGTTTCTTTTTAACTTCAGCCGTTCTTGCTATTCATGTAATCAGCATTTTTGCTATGAATCTATCTTTAGAATATAATATTCCACTTTTTGTGTTTTCTGGATTATTATTATTTGGGTCTTTTTTATTTTCATTTTGGATTCTTTTTTCATCTAAAACCTATTCGAAAAGTAACCAGGCTTGGTTAAAACCGATAAGCGCATTGATTATTTCAACTGCTATTGCTGAAGGGCATTTTCTTTTAAAAAGAGCTTCTACGATCATTTCAACGAATTCGGCAAACGGGTCAATAAATGAAGAAACCTTCCTGATTTATTTAATATTATTCGTAACGGTTTTAATTATCTGCGGGTTAATTGCTTCAAGTACGTTAATAAGTAAGCAACTTGCAAAAACAGATACGAATCTAAAGGATATCAAAGCAGCACTTGATGCATCTACCATTGTAGCGATCACCGATGCACAAGGAACGATTTTATTTGTAAATGATAAATTTGAAGAAATCTCAAAGTACACAAAGGAAGAAATTATCGGAAAAAACCATCGACTGTTAAATTCTGGCTACCATCCAAAAGAGTTTTTTAAGGAGATGTGGACGACCATTCAAAAGGGCAACATCTGGCGTGGGGAAATTAGAAATAAAGCTAAAGACGGCAGCCTTTATTGGGTAGCAACCACGATTGTTCCTTTTGTAAATGAAAATGGAAAGCCGTATCAATATATAGCCATTCGTTCAGATATTTCAGATCGTAAACGAGCGGAAGAACATTTAAAAGAATCAATGAAGGATAATATTGACATTCGCTTTGCACTCGATCAATCAACGATTGTCGCATTTACAGATTCACGAGGAATCATTACAAGTGTAAATGATAAATTTTGTGAGATTTCAAAATACAGTCGAGAAGAGCTAATTGGCAAGGACCACAACATCTTAAACTCTGGTCATCATTCCAAATTGTTCTTTAAGGATTTATGGAAGACGATTGGATCAGGTAAGGTTTGGAAAGGTGAACTAAGGAATAAAGCGAAGGATGGCAGCTTTTATTGGGTGGATACTACGATTGTTCCTTTTTTAAATGAAAATGGAAAGCCATACCAATATGTTGCGATTCGCAACGACATTACCGAGCGGAAGAAAACAGAAGAAATCCTTCATCGTCAAGATAAGCTTGCAGCCGTTGGTCAACTAGCTGCTGGTGTAGCACATGAAATTCGAAATCCGCTGACATCGATGAAAGGCTATGCCGAGTTCCTTACTTTGGATGAGATTGATCCGGAACGATTAGAATTTATCAATATCATTCTCGATGAAATTGAACGGGTCAATACGATTGTGGAGGATTTCATGGTGTTGGCCAAACCTAAGATGGTTGAATTGGAAGAAAAGAATGTCGTGCCAGTGATTCAAAACGTTGTATCACTACTAGAATTTGAGGCTCGCAAGAAACATGTCAAACTTTCCTTTGACTGTCAACACGAAATAATCCAGATCGAATGTGATGAAAATCGTTTGAAACAGGTGTTTTTGAATTTTATTAAAAATGGAATTGAAGCAATGCCAAATGGCGGTGAATTGCGTGTTAAGACGATGATTCATGATAATAATGTCCAAATCTCGATTCAGGACACAGGTGTTGGAATACCAAAAGAAAAGCTTAAACAGCTGGGTGAACCCTTTTACACGACTAAGAAAAATGGTAATGGTTTAGGTTTAATGGTCAGTTTTAAGATTATCGAAAATCATAATGGTAGAGTGTTTGTCGAGAGTGAGCCAAATAAAGGAACCACTTTTAATATCCTTTTACCAGCTAAACCAGCATGATGAAACGGGAGATTTTTTTCTTCCGTTTTTTTTATTCAAAAAATAGACAAATATTTTTGTAAAAAACAAACTACTTTTGGATTGAATAGATTAATATGTTTATATAGGTATTAATGTTTGAATTAGGAGGGGAAATGGTGGGAGAAGCAAATTTAGTCAAAACGATTTGCGGTTATTGCGGTACAGGCTGCGGTTTGGTGCTTGAAGTCAAAGATAATCGAATCACGAAAATACGAGGTGATAAAGAAGCACCTGTTAATAAAGGTCAAACCTGTGTAAAAGGCGCGTTTGCCTATGAATATGTTCATTCTAATAATAGATTGTCAACCCCATTGATTCGTAAAGCTGGGGAACTGGTGGAAGCATCGTGGGAAGAAGCCTATCAATTTATTGCGGATAAATTATCTGGTATTAAAAATACCTGGGGCCACAATGCAATCTCGATGTTTGCCTGTGCTAGAACAACCAATGAGTCCAATTACATTACTCAAAAGTTCATGAGGTCTGTAATCGGCAGTAATAATATTGATGGATGTAATCGTACGTGACACGCACCAAGTGTTGCCGGTCTGGCAACTGTATTTGGAAGCGGTTTCCCGACGAATACATTGGAGGATTTTGATCGAGCTGAAGTGTTACTGCTAATGGGGTCAAATACGACAGAAGCTCATCCGATTATTGCGAACCGAATTAAAAAAGCAATTAAGAATGGCCTTAAAGTAATCGTTATTGATCCAAGGAAGATTGACATGGTGAAATTTGCTCATCGTCATTTACAAATTAATGTCGGGACCGATATTGCACTGATAAATGCTTTTCTTCGGGTTATTATTAAGGAAAACCTATACGACGAAGCATTTATTCAGCAATTTACCATTGATTTTGATTCGTTAAAGAAACACGTTGACCGTTATACACCTGAATATGCAGCAGCGATTACCGGATTAAATCCGGATGATATCGTGATGACAGCAAGGGAATATGCAAGTGCTAGTGGTTCCATGATAGCCTATACCCTTGGAATTACGGAACACCATTGTGGTGTAAATAATGTCTTCGATATTGCGAATCTTGCCTTATTAACAGGTAATATTGGTAAGGAAGGCACTGGAATTATGCCGTTACGCGGTCAAAATAATGTTCAAGGTGCCGGAGATATGGGCTGTCTGCCAAATCAGTTGCCTGGTGCCATGAGTTTAGCAAATGATGAGTATCGCGCGCGTTATGAGCAGGAATGGAATGTTGAGGTTAATCCGTTTGCTGGTGACACACAAACGAGGACATTTGATCGACTTGAAGCAGGAGAGCTTAAGGCACTCTATATTATCGGTGAAAATCCATTACTTGCTGATGTTCATATGAACCATACACGAAAGCTAATGGAACAGCTTGATTTGTTAATTGTCCAGGATATTTTCATGACAGAAACAGCAAAAATGGCTGATGTTGTTCTTCCTGCGTGCTCGTGGGGAGAGGTTGATGGAACTTACACCAATACAGACCGAAGGGTGCAAAGAGTACGAAAAGCGGTTGAACCAGGTGTGAATGTAAAGGAAGATTGGGTTATTTTATGTGAACTTTCAACGATCATGGGTTATCCGATGAGCTACTCTAGCAGTGAAGAAATCTGGAATGAAGTGAGAAAACTTGCGTGGGAGATGTACGGAGGTATTTCCTACGAAAGACTTGATAATGAATACAGTATCCATTATCCATGTCCAACTGAGGATCATCCAGGAACTTTTATCATGCATGAGAGATTTCATAATCAGGAGTCTGTTGGTAAGAAGTCACCATTTGTTCCTGTCGATTTTACACCGCCATTGGAACAGCCAGATGAGGAATTTCCATTTACCCTCACAACCGGCAGACGTTATGAATCGTATAATACACACTCGCAAACACGGTATTATGCTTCAGGGGTAAAAGTGAAACAGACGGAAGAAACGGTTGATATTCATCCTGAAGATGCGCTTGCGCTAGGGATTACTGATGGGGAAGTCGTTCAAGTCCGTTCTCGCCGGGGAGAACTAACGGTAAAGGCGAAAGTTACCGAGCAAGTCGTTCCAGGACTTGTGTTCATGAGCTTCCATTGGAGTGAGACGCCAACGAATGTTTTAACATTAAACGAATATGATCCAATATCAGGAACCGCAGAATACAAAGCATGTGCGGTTGCTATCTCTCGGATATAAAAAAGAAGCGCGGAATTATAAGGATTCCGTGCTTTTTTATTTTTAAAAAAACAAACCGGGGATTACCCGGCTTGTTTGACTAATTGCTTCGCTTCTGTTGTATTCTTTTGATAGAAGAACCAGTTTAGTACAAAGGCAATGACATAGAATCCAATAAAGAAATAGAATGCCGTCACCGGTGTACCAGTGGTATTCACGGACCAGCCGAACAGCTTAGGAATGAGGAAAGAGCCGTATGCTGCAAAAGCGGCTGAAAATCCAATTACCGGTGCAGCTTCCTTAGGAATAAAAATGGTCGGTATCATTTGGAACGTGGATCCAGAGCCAATACCTGATGCAAGGAAAAGCACTAAGAATGACCCTAAGAAACCTGCAAACTGCTTTCCGCTTAAGAAATAGATTACTCCTAATGCACCGATGGCCATAAACACAAATACATAAGCTGTTACTCTAGCACCACCGAATTTATCAGCCATCCAGCCGCCAACAGGTCTAGCAGCAGCAGCTACCAAAGCTCCAAGGAAGGCAAGTGAGATGTATTCTGGGAACTGTGATTTTAATAAAAGCGGGAATGCCGCGGAATAGCCAATGAAAGAACCAAATGTTGCAATATAAAGTACTGTCATAATCCAAGTATGCTTACGTTTAACAATTACAAATTGGTCAGCTACAGACTGTTTAGCACCTGGGACGTTATCCATTTTAAAGTAGGCAAGGAATGTCATAATCGCAATGGGGATAACCCAGATAAACGCTGCATTTTGTAACCAAACTTCTTGACCATTTGCTAATACTTGACCTTTACCTGCGAAAGCAAAAGCTCCAGTTGTAACAATTAACGGTGTAACAAATTGGACAACCGAGACACCCATATTTCCTAAACCACCGTTAATTCCTAATGCTGTACCTTTTTCTTTTTTCGGGAAGAAAAAGCTAATATTTGCAGATGAAGATGAGAAGTTACCACCGCCAAGACCGCAAAGTGCTGCTAATAATAACATAATTGAAAATGGTGTATCGGGATTTTGTACCGCGAATCCAATCCCTATAGCTGGAATGGCTAAGACGGCAGTTGAGATTACAGTCCAGTTTTTTCCGCCAATGGCACCGACTGCAAAGGTATAAACAAATCGAAGTGTTGCGCCAACAAGTCCTGGGAGCGCTGCTAATGTGAATAATTGTTCATCGGTAAAAGTAAATCCGATATCATTTAATCTTACAGCAACCACTGACCAAATCTGCCAAACAATAAATGCGAGCATTAAGGATGGAACAGAAATCCATAAGTTACGCTGAGCATGTTTTTTTCCATCCGTCTTCCAAAACTTTTCATCTTCCGGATTCCAATAATTAATTCGTGCCATTTTTATCTCTCCCTTAAATCCACTTTTAAATTGTTTTGTGGATTTCCTTTGTGATTACACTATAAACCACATGCTAACATGACTTTTGTGACGAACGTCACAAAAGTAGTGAAGGAATTGTGAACACAGGATAAAAGACAAAAAGTTGTAATATTTTCACTGGATAGGCATTTTTGGAAAAAAAAATAGACCTTCCGAAGAAGGTGCTAAGGTTTATTATTTTCATCCTCGACTTCATGAAACATAGCTACATAGTGAGTAGTATCTCCATTGCCATCCCGAATTGCTGTAATCGTTAACCACTCTCGGTAGATTTCTTGGTTTTTGCGTTTGTTCCAGATAAAGCCTTCCCAAAAACCAGCACTCAACAAACGATCCCACATCTTTTTATAAAAAGCATTATCATGTTCTCCAGATTGAAGAACGCTCGGTGTTTTCCCAATCACTTCCTCCATTGTATAACCTGTAATCTTTGTAAAAGCAGGATTTACACTTTGGATAATTCCGTTTTTATCGGTAACGGTTATACCATCTGTCGCATGTTGGACAATCTTCGAAGAAATTTCCAGCTTTTCCTGATAGTAGAGCCAGATGACTAATACGGTACTCACAAGTGAAAACTCTGACAACGCCATGAAGCCAATCGCATAATGCCCCGTCCAAGTAAAGAAGATGCTCAATATAATGGGTGGGAAAAAGCCGCCAAGCCCGCCCATAGCAGAGACAATACCATTCACAATCCCGGCTTGTTTCGAAAAATATAGTGGGACCAATTTAAAAATAGTCCCGTTCCCTGTCCCAGCACAAATCGCAACTAATAAACAGCCAAATGAATAAATAGGAAGAGACGGTGTAAACGACAATAGAAATCCAGCAAATGTGAGTCCGGAAAATACACCTACAAGAATAAAAAACGGATTTAACTTATCTCCAAGCCATCCCCCAATGGGTCGAAAAACCGTTGCTAAGGCGATAAATCCAGCTGTTCGAAAACCCGCATCTACCTTTTCTAAATCAAAATGGTTAACAAGGAAAGAGGGTAAATAAATCGTGAAGGCAACAAAAGAGCCAAAGGTGACAAAGTAAAAAATACTTAAAAACCATAGTTTTTGATTTTTATAAACTTCATTCATTTGGTTAGATAATGAGTTATTTACTTTTCTTTCTGTTTTGTCACCGAAAAAGAAATTTAAAAGTGCAAATAGTAAAACTACAATCAGGAATATTTGAACAGTCGTTCTCCAGCCAAATGTATTAGCAAGGACCGGAGCAGCGAACGCAGTAATCGCAGTACCAATATTTCCTATACCATAAATTCCATTAATAAATCCGTGTTTTTCTTTTGGATAATATTTAGGCAGCGAGGTTACACCAATCGAAAAGACAGCTCCCCCAATACCGAGCATAAATCCGCCAAGAATTAACATGAATAAAGAGGTAGCAATACTCAATATCCCAAGTGGCAGCAATAAGAAAATAAAACTAATCGAAAATAAGGTTCTTGCACCAAACCGATTTGTCCAATAGCCAATCGGAACCCTTAGTAAAGATCCAAGGATTACAGGAACAGCTGTAGCCCAAGAAATTTGAGTTGATGAAAGCTTAATATCTGCTTGTATGAAAGGCATCAGTGACGAAATTAGGACCCAAACCATAAAGCCAGCAATTAGGCTTGTAGTTTGAATAAATAATTGTCTTGCACCTTTTGACATTTCAATCCCCCTTTTTACTAATAAATGTAGTATTTCCATAGATTAGTGATAAAGCCGAACAATTTTTAGAATAAATATGCATGGTTGGCAAGTGTTTCATATCTATTATAGAACAAGTCCTATTATATAATAGTAAGATACGACACGAAACTACTAAATCAGTTATTTTTAAAGATAAAATGGTAAATATGCCCTGATTCGTGTAATATCAAATTAATTTAAACGAATTTAAAGTAGTAGTATAATTGGATTTCGATGACTACTAGTAAAGATCGAGAGGGTGGAGGAAGGTTGATGAATTTTCAAGATTTAGAATTAATGGATGAACAGCTAGAGTTGATGAACGAACTTTCAGAACGATTTTTCTCAAGGGCTCATCAAGTTGATATCGAGGGCAGCTTTCCATATGATAATATTCAAGATTTAAAGGATACAGGTTACACCTCGTTAACAGTGCCCAAGAAGTATAGGGGGAAAGAAATTTCTCTATTTGACATGCTTCGTTTTCAAGAGAAAATTGCCGAGGGGGACGGGGCAACAGCATTATCAATTGGATGGCATATGGGCATTATTAAAAATCTCTCGGAAAAAAGGTCTTGGAATGAAAACATTTTTAAAAAAGTCTGTGAAGATGTTAAAAAAGGCTCATTGATTAACGGTGCAGCAACAGAGCCAAGAACAGGGAGTCCCACCCGAGGAGGCAGGCCCGAGACAATCGCTAGCAAGGATGGGGATAATTGGATTATTAATGGAAGAAAAACCTTTACCACAATGGCACCTGTTTTAGATTATTTTATTGTGAGTGCATCAATCAATGATTCAGATCAGGTAGGGAACTTCCTTATACCTAGAACCACAAAAGGGATACTGATTGAAGAAACTTGGGATAGCATTGCTTTAAGAGGAACAGGAAGTCATGATTTAGTTCTTCAAAATGTATCCGTACCTGGCGAGTATTATGTTGAACAACTTGTCCGAGAGGGGAAAAAAGCTAACGGTTGGCTTCTTCATATACCCGCTTGTTATCTTGGAATTGCAAAAGCTGCTAAGAAGTATGCGATTGAATTTGCTTTAAATTATTCTCCAAATAGTGTAGAGGGTACGATTGTTGACTTACCGAACGTTCGACACAAAATTGGAGAAATGGAATTGAAATTAATGGAGTCAGAATATTTCTTACATTCCGTGGCGAAGCAATGGGATGATGCAGATGAGCAAGGAAGAGGCGAAATGGGACCGATTCTTGGCGCTGTCAAACATACCGTTACCAATAACGCCATTACCGTAGTGGATTTGGCGATGAGATTAGTAGGAGCAAGAAGTCTCTCATTAAAAAATCCGCTTCAGCGCTACTATCGAGATGTAAGAGCTGGCCTTCACAACCCTCCCATGGATGATATGACCATCCAAGTTCTCGCAAATCATGCTGTCAGTAACTTTCAAAAATAGGTTATCGTAAACAACCCCTCCACCTTTATCAGAAAAGGTGGAGGGGTTGTTTATTCTTCAATAAGTTCTCCAATTTCAACGCTGCTACGTTCCTCAAGAGGTCCTCGCAAGTGAACAGTAGCCGTATGTCCGTCCTCATTGAGTTGGTCAATCCATACAGAAGCCCCGTTATATTGGACTTCAATATCAGCAGAAGAAGATAGAATTTGCTTAACACGATTCACATTCATTTTCTTTCACTCCTAAAAAAATTGTCTTTCTATTTTTACCTGGGATAAGATTTTCATTCGTTAAATTTGTAATCGCTTTCTTCTATTATATATAGTTCTAAAAGAAGAGCTTGTTTTATATATTCTGTAAAAGATAAGACTAAACGCATATTGCATGCAATAATTATCAGGTTTATGATTACTTGAGATACGTTTCGGAAAAAAGTTGAAACTAAATCGGGCTTCTTTCGTCTTATATAAATGAAATCATCCTAAGAAGTGTAAGTAAATATCAATTTTCCACTGATTATGGCATAGCTTGGAAGAAAGTTAGTTTACTAGCTAAATATAGTGAAATTTGACGAAAAATTGGTTATTTATGGGAATGTTTTTGTTTTTATTTTTAAAATTAGTATGATATAGTTATGGATGTTCGTTTACCGAAGTGCATTGGTAAGTGAGAGGAGATTTAAAGATGAGTAAGATTAGAATGCCTAATATAAAAAATAATGGATCGATTGTATTTTTGGCAATTGCCGTTGTTTTATTCTGGCTTAAAACATATGCAGCCTACCAAATTGAATTTACTCTTGGAATTGACAATAACCTTCAAAAATTTTTATTGTTTATTAATCCTTTAAGTTCAGCATTATTCTTTTTTGGATTAGCCTTTCTTTTTAAAAAGCGCATGAAAGTAGTACTCATCATTACTAACTTTATTTTGTCGTTTTTATTGTATGCCAATATAGCATATTACCGATTCTTTAGTGATTTTATTACCGTTCCGGTATTAATGTCGACCAAAAACAATGCGGGACAGCTTGGAGATAGCGCACTTTCGTTAATGTCGCCATATGATTTCTTGTATTTCACAGATTTCTTTATTTTAATTGTGCTTGCACTAACCATCTTTAAAAAGGTAACGGTGGAGAATAAGAAATCATTTAAGGTTGTTCTATTGTTTGCAGTCACGGTATTTTTATTTAATCTTGGATTGGCTGAAAAAGATCGCCCTCAGCTTTTAAGCCGTTCCTTTGATAGAAATTACTTAATAAAATACTTGGGCGCCTATAACTTTACCATTTACGATGTCATTCAAAACATCAGATCTTCAGGGCAACGGGCACTTGCGGACAGCAGTGATATTACCGAAGTTGAGAATTACCGGAAAGCGAATTTTGCAGCACCAAATTCCGAATACTTTGGGAAAGCAAAAGGGATGAACGTAATTTATATTGCGATGGAATCACTGCAAAGCTTTGCCATTGATTATAAAATGCCGGATGGTCAGGAAGTAACACCATTCTTAAATTCCTTAGTACATGGGAATGAAGCCTTTTATTTTGAAAACTTCTTTCATCAAACTGGACAGGGAAAAACATCTGACGCGGAATTCTTGATGGAAAATGGTCTGTATCCAATGGCACAAGGTGCTGTTTTCGTAAACAAGGCGCAAAACACCTACCAGGCAATGCCAGCGATTTTAAAAGGGAATGGGTATTATTCTGCTTCTTTCCATGGGAACTATAAGACTTTTTGGAACCGAAACGTAATGTACAAAGCATTAGGATATGATCAATTTTTTGACGCTGAATATTACAATATGACAGAAGAAAATACCAAGAATTACGGTTTAAAGGATAAGCCATTCTTTACGGAATCAATGCCATTGCTTAAGAGCTTACCGCAGCCGTTCTATACGAAGTTTTTAACGCTTTCAAACCATTTCCCATTTGAAATGGACCCAGAGGATACTGAATTTCCTGCTGGTGAAACGGGTAATAAGGTGGTTGACCAATATTTTCAAGCGGCACACTATATGGATGAAGCGATTGAACAGTTCTTTAATGATCTAAAAGCTTCAGGTTTATACGATAATACGGTAATCGTGATGTACGGGGACCATTACGGTATTTCTGAAAATCATAATGAGGCAATGGCGCAGGTTCTAGGAGTTGAGGAAATTACTCCAACCTTAAATGTTGGCTTGCAGCGTGTGCCTTTATTGATCCATGTTCCTGGTGTAAAAGGTGGAATCCAACAGCAATACGGTGGTCAGGCAGACGTTCGTTCCACCATTCTTCACCTCCTAGGGATTGATACGAAAGACTACATGGAACTCGGTTCAGATTTATTATCCAAAGATCACCGAAACTGGGCTTTATTTAGAAATGGAGATTTCGTTTCTCCAGAAATCGTTCAAGTAAAAGATAAATGCTACAGTAATGAAACGGGAGAATTACTCGAAGGTACGGATGCGTGTAAATCGTTAGCTGATAAAGTGGCTGCAGAACTTCATATGTCAGATGAAATCGTTCATAAAGACCTTTTACGATTCTATCAACCAGAAGGGTATACGCCGATTAATCCGAATGACTATCATTATTTAGCTCCAAAAGTGAAAAAAGAGGTAATAGAGAGCAATGAAAACAACGGTACAACCAATACAGAAAATACTGGTGAAACCGGTTCAGAAGATGATATTGATACTGAAGGTACAAATACAAATGAATAAAAAGTGAATACTAATCACAAAAGAGCTTTCATTTCAATGAAGGCTCTTTTGTTTATTAATGGGATGTACTAGTTATTTTAACCTGTTGATTTGGGTGGAAGGCGCTCGATCCTCGAAAATGCTACCGCATTTTCTTCGTGCGGTGATTATTCGAGGGAGTAAATTCAAAGTCCTGCGGGAGGACGGGGCTGGGGAGACCCCGCAGGCGCTTCAGCGCCGAGGAGGCTCCCCGGACCGCCCGCGGAAAGCGTAGCGCCTGGAGCTCAAATCAACAGTCAAGTTTAACACAGTCTATTAGTTAAAGTGGATAAATATGTAGCGATAACGATATGATTATACTATAATAAATAGTAAAAAATTGCATTAGGTATGGAGTGGAGGAGATTGATATGAGGGATGTAAGGTTAATTAATATTTTTGAACATCATATTGCACAAAAATATTTAAATCGGTCTGGAGTTTCCCATGCAATTGCTGTAGCCTACCATGCCTTTCATTTAGGACAAGAACATCAACTCGATATTGATATTGCTGCAAAGGCTGGGCTTTTACATGATATGGGCCATTACACCTGGTATAAAAATGGCAAATGGGATTATGATTTATATAAACAAAATGACATTCACGCAATTAAAGGAGCGGAGCGGGCCCACAAATTATTAATCCGTCTTGGTGAAAACCCAATTAAGGCAAAGACGATTGCGTTGGCGATTCTTTTTCACACCGATTCATTTTTACCTTCTAACGATATTGTTCGGACACCACTACAGCAAATTGTTAAATGGGCCGATGAAAAAGACGAAGAAAAGGGTGGTATGCATCATTACCGAACGATTGATTATGATAGAGCAAAACAGAGTATTATTCGTTTAGATGATATGATTGACAAGGAGTTAACGTGAGATTAGATAAAATAAGAACAAGCTGTGCTTTCTTTGCACAGCTTGAATGGTTTACACTCGATGAAATCCTTCTTCTGTTAAAAAATCTTCCGCTTCACCATAGGTATCGAAGCTCTCTTCAAGATTTAACCCAAAGTAAATATTCCAAGACTCGTTTTCATTGATTAGGATAAGGTGATTCTTTTCCTCATCAACCCAGCGTTCTTCAACTTCATTACCAATAATCGCTTCTTCTACAAGTGTCTTCTCGACGGGTAATAACGATTCAATGGACTCCTTGATCAATTGTTTTAATTCATCTGGAGCAAAGTCACGGATATTGACCATTCCTTTATCATCTGTTTGATAGGTATCTAGGTTCCCTGCAAAAATAAATCCATTTCCATTAGGATGAAGGTGATAGACCACATTTTTTTTGTCGGACGCACTGTTTGGAAGTTGGAAATTCACCCGTTTTAGTGAGACGTCTTTTCGTTCCAATTCAGGAAATGATTCAATAATCGCTAATTTTTCATTAAAAGTAAGCATCGTTGCCTCCAATATTCATTCGTTCTTTTACTATCATACAGATAGTTTATCTGAAGATACAACTTTTATTTTAAAAAAGTCTTTCCTTATTAATAGTGGTATGTAAAATGAAGGAGTGTTTAAAGAAACATTGCGGAAAGCCAAAATACATGTTATCATGTTGTAAATAAATATCAACGAATTCTTGGAGGAGCCTGTCACCAAGGGATAACTATGTCCCTTGGTGATAGGCTCCTTTTTGTATTCTAAGAGGAGGACGTAATTTATGTTAATTTTTGAGCTAGCGATCATTTTATTGGCATCTAAAATTGCAGGAGACATTAGTGTGAAATTGGGTCAGCCCTCGGTTCTCGGTAAGCTCCTTGTCGGAATTGTCTTAGGTCCAGCCGTTTTTGGGATCCTTTCAGATTCTGCTACATTAGAAGAATTAAGCCAAATTGGTGTGATTTTGTTAATGTTTATTGCTGGGTTAGAGACAGATATTGACGAATTTAAACGATCTGGAAAAGCTTCAACGATTGTAGGGCTAAGCGGTATTATTGTACCACTTGCTGGGGGCTACTTAGCTGGTGTCTTTATGGGGATGGGTACATTTCAAGCTCTTTTTCTAGGGCTGCTGCTGTCAGCAACAAGTGTAAGTATTTCTGTTCAAGCACTGAAGGAATTAAATAAATTGAAATCAAAGGAAGGTGCTACGATATTAGGTGCAGCTGTCATTGATGATGTAGTGGTAATCATTGCCTTGGCATTTTTACTGAGTATGTCAGGCGGCGGAGATGTGCACTTGGGACTGCTGTTACTTAATAAGGTTCTATTCTTTGCTGGAGCTATTCTCGTCGGTTGGAAAGTTGTCCCTTGGATCTTAAAGAAATTCGACTCGTTAAAGGTATCACAAACGACCATTACGGCTGCATTAATTATCTGTTTTCTTTTTGCCTATGTTGCAGAAATGACCGGGGTTGCAGCCATTATTGGAGCATATATCGCAGGAATTGCCATTAGCTTAACAAATTTTAAACAAGAAATAGTGGAAAAGGTGGAGACCATCGGCTATTCCATATTTGTCCCTATTTTCTTTACATCCATTGGTCTAAAAGTTTCTTTTGCGGGTATGACAGAGTATATTTGGCCGATCATTTGGCTTAGTTTTCTCGCCATTCTGACCAAATTGATTGGAGCTGCTCTAGGGGCAAAAGCATCAAAATTTTCTTGGAGGAGTTCCTTAGGAATCGGTGCTGCTATGGTATCCCGAGGTGAGGTAGCCTTGATTATTGCAGCGATTGGCTTGGAAAGTAACTTAGTAAGTCAGGAATTGTTTGCTGCGTTAGTGGTCGTTGTTTTGATAACAACCATTGTGACACCGCCAATGATGAAACTGATTTTTAATGAAGAGGAAACACAACCCAAATTTTTATCACAAAAGGTTGCAAAAGAATTAAATCAGTGAAAATAAATTTCTACCCCCAAAATTGTCCCAAATCGCACGAATCATTTAGTAACTAAAAAAATGGAGGTTAGATGATATGGGAACAATTTTGATTGATATCGATAAACTACTAGAGTCAACCGCAAATCTAACATCTGAGAAAAACATCAGTAAATTAAAAAAAATAGAAATCGATAAACTATTAGATCAAACTCAAGATTGGTAAAATAAATATGAAATTGAATAGGTAACACCAAAATGCCCTCTATTTTAGAGGGTTTTTTCTGTTTTTTAAATAGTTGAAAAATTTGTCGCTTTAAAGCGGAAAAATAATTTTAGGTAATTCTATTGCTTTTAATCTAAAAAAATACTAAAATAATTTTTATAATATAGTAAATTTTTAGAAAAATTAAAAAATGGATAATAGGGGGATGTAACATGAAAAAGGGTGTAAAAGTATTGTCTTTTGCTTTAGCGGGGATGATGTTACTTGCTGGGTGCGGCAGTAAGGAATCAGCAGGAGGAAAAGAAGGCGACAAAGTATTTAAAGTTGGTATTTCACAGTATGTGTCACATACATCGTTGGATGAGGCCACAAAAGGATTTAAAAAGGCATTAGAAGATAAAGGCATTAAAGTAGAGTTTGACGAGCAAAATGCCCAAGGTGAAGCGGCAAATGTTCAAACCATCTCTAATAATTTTGTTGGAGATAAAGTTGATCTCATTTTTGCAAATGCAACGCCAAGTGCAACAGGAGCACTGAAAGCAACGAAGGAGATTCCAATTATCTTTACTTCGGTAACAGATCCAGTAGGTTCCGAATTAGTAAAATCATTTGAGCAGCCAGGAGGAAATATTACCGGAACAACTGATAATCATCCTGAAGGAACTGCAAAAACGATTAATTTTATCACGGGTGAAGTAAAAGCGAAGTCTATTGGTGTGATCTATAATTCTGGTGAACAAAACTCCATTGTTCAAGTGGATGAAGTGAAAAAATTAGCAGAAGGAAAAGGTGCAAAGCTTGTGGAAGTGTCTGTCTCTACCTCTGCTGAAGTTAAACAGGCAACTGAATCGTTAGTTGGACGTGTGGACGCTATCTATATTCCGACCGATAATACGGTTGTTTCTGCTCTTGAGTCTGTTATTTCGGTTGCAAACAGCAAAAAAATTCCTCTTTTCGTTGGTGAGCTAGATTCAATGAAAAAAGGAGCAGTGGCTGCTAGTGGCTTTGAATATTTCGATATCGGTTATCAATCAGGGTTAATGGCTGCTGAAATTTTAAGTGGCAATAAGAAGCCTTCTGAAATTCCTGTTGAATTGCCAAAAAGCTTAACACTCATCATTAATAAAAAAGCTGCAGAAGCCCAGGGGCTTGAAGTGAAAGACGAATGGAAAAACCTTGGTAAGTTTTACGAAGGTAAATAATATAAGAAAAGAGCCTTAATAAAATTTGTAATGCTGGGAGTCAGCCACTAATATGGTTGACTCCTTCATCACTAAATAAGGAATTTACTCAATAAGACTAAAAGAAAGGATGATCTCAATGTTTACAGCCATATTTGGATCATTTGAAGCAGGTATCATCTACGCGATTATGGCACTGGGTGTCTATCTTTCCTTTCGTATTTTGGATTTCCCGGATTTAACTGTAGATGGGAGTTTTGTTACTGGGGCAGCTTTGTCAGCAGTGTTAATCGCTGGCGGGGTCAATCCGTTTTTAGCAACAATTCTGGCGCTATTTGCAGGTTTTGCAGCGGGATGTGTGACGGGTCTGCTTCATACCTTTGGAAAAATTAATAATTTGCTATCGGGTATTTTAATGATGATTGCCCTTTACTCTATTAATCTAAGAATAATGGGAAGATCAAATATTCCATTACTAAATTCAGAAACTTCCTTTACGAAAATCGGTGAGGTATTCGAAAATCTGGGAGTGGATTCTTTTTTTAATGGTTTACTAGCGATGGTGGGTCTTGGTGACAGTCTTCCTGATACATGGGGAATATTAATTTTTATGATAGTCGTCACCTTTGTTATTAAGTGGTTTACGGATTTATTTTTACAAACGGAAATTGGTCTTGCAGTGAGAGCTACAGGTAACAATAAACAGATGATTCGCAGTTTCTCTGCCAATACAAACCTCCTCACCATCCTTGGGCTAGGGTTATCCAATGCACTTGTGGCTTTTTCAGGTGCTCTAATCGCGCAGCAAGGTGGATTTGCGGATGTTGGTATGGGTATCGGGATGATTGTGATTGGTTTAGCATCTGTTATTATTGGTGAGGCCTTATTTGGAACTAAATCCATTGCAAGGGCAACACTAGCCGTAATCGGAGGAGCGATTATTTACCGTATTGTAGTTACTCTTGCATTAAGGGTGGAATTCTTAAACCCGGGTGATATGAAGGTAATCACAGCGTTAATTGTCATCATTGCTTTAACAGCACCAAAACTAGTTGAACAAGCGAAAGAGAAAAAGCGTAAAGCGCGGAAAAGACAAGAAATGTTATATATGTTAAAGGGTTCAGCAGAGGGAAAGGGTGAAGGCTATGCTGCAATTGAGTCAGATACACAAGATTTTTAATGAAGGTACACCAGACGAAAAAATTGCGATTGATCAAATTAACCTAACCTTAAAACCAGGTGATTTTGTTACAGTAATAGGCAGTAATGGTGCAGGGAAATCGACTTTAATGAACATTATATCTGGAGTCTTGGCACCCGATATCGGTGAAATTCAAATTGCCGGAAAAAACGTAACCGCGATGTCAGAGTACAAACGATCAAAAATGATTGGACGGGTATTCCAGGACCCAATGGCAGGAACGGCTCCTAGTATGACGATTGAAGAAAACTTGGCGATGGCTTACTCACGGAATAAAACGCGAACCTTCAGGCGAGGAGTTACCAAGAAAAGACGAGATTACTTTCGGGAGGTGCTTGAATCCTTGCATCTCGGCTTAGAAAACCGGTTAAGTGCCAAGGTCGGGTTGTTGTCTGGAGGAGAACGTCAGGCATTATCGCTGTTAATGGCAACCTTCACTGAACCTTCTATTTTACTTCTTGATGAACATACGGCTGCACTTGACCCATCGCGAGCTGAATTAATCACCAATTTAACACGGGAGATTGTTGGGAAATATCAACTTACAACGTTAATGGTCACGCATAATATGCAGCAAGCGATTGATCTCGGGAATCGCTTAATTATGATGGATAAAGGTCAAATCATCTTCGAAGTTGATGCGGAAAACAAGAAAAACCTAACCATCGAAGGATTATTAGAAGAATTTAAAAGAATTCGCGGCGTACAAATGGCAAGTGACCGAGCAGTTCTATCATAAAACGATTGAGAAACAACCTAGATTAGGGATGTTTCTTTTTTTTGTGTGGTATGGGGGTAAAGTGGAGAGACGAATCTTTACTACTCAAAAGCGGTATTGCTTCACCGGCCGCTCTTGAGTGGACAGGTGTGTATCACGTAAACTATATTCTGAATATTATTAATTAAGTGATAATAGGAGGAATATAAATGAAAGATAAACGTCTAAAAGCAGAAGAGCTTGTTAATGATTTTTTCCCGGTTCGGGATGTAGACTATATCGAAATTTATACAGGTAATGCCAAGCAAGCAAGCCACTATTTTTGCACGGCATTTGGATTTAAACCAGTTGCTTATTCCGGCCTTGAAACGGGAAATCGTGAAACTGCTTCCTTTGTTCTGCAACAAAGAAATATCCGCCTTGTTCTAACTGGTTCCTATAAAGAAGATACGCATGTTGCTCAATTAGTCAAAAAACATGGCGATGGGGTAAAAGACGTTGCTTTGTTAGTAGATGATGTTGATAAGGCCTATCATGCAGCGGTGGAGCGTGGTGGCATTGCTCTTGTACCGCCATATGAGCTGAAGGATGAAAAAGGGACAATTAAAAAGGCCGTTCTCGGTACATATGGAGATACCATCCATACGTTAGTAGAACGCAAAAATTATCAAGGTGTTTTCATGCCGGGCTTTGAGCCATATTCTGTCTATCTGCCAATTGAAGATGCAGGATTAATTGGTATTGATCATGTCGTAGGAAATGTAGAGCGGATGGAGGAATGGGTAGAATATTATTCCAAGGTAATGGGATTTATCGAGATGAAGCATTTTACGGATAAAGATATTACCACTGAATATTCCGCATTGATGTCAAAGGTTATGCATAATGGCGGTAGAATTAAGTTTCCCATAAATGAACCGGCAGAAGGGAAACGGAAATCGCAAATCCAAGAGTATCTAGAATTCTATAATGGTCCAGGTGTGCAGCATCTTGCAATTTTAACAGAGGATATTGTCTCGACGGTTGCTATCTTGAAAAAGAATGGGGTGGAATTCCTAAATACGCCAAGTACGTATTATGAGGACCTAGGCCAGCGAATTGGAAAAATTGACGAAGAAATCGAGAAGCTTCGCGAATTAAATATTCTTGTTGACCGTGATGATGAGGGGTATCTGCTACAAATCTTTACGAAGCCGATTGTTGATCGACCGACACTATTTGTTGAAATTATCCAGCGAAAGGGCGCTCGTGGGTTCGGTGAAGGCAACTTCAAGGCGTTATTTGAATCCATCGAAAGAGAACAGGCAAGACGCGGGAACTTATAATTTTTATTTCCGAAAAAGGGGGAAGTTTTCTCCCTTTTTCAAAGAGTTTATATAGAAAAGAGTGGTGAGAGAAATGGATGTGTCACCAGATACAATGGAATGGAGAGACGCTTATAAACTATTAATTGGCTCCATTTTGCCTCGTCCGATTGCCTTTGTGTCAACGGTGGATGAAAATGGTATCGCTAACGCCGCTCCATTTAGTTTTTTTACTGCAATTTGTGCAGATCCGATGCTCATTTGTTTTTCACCGATGAGAAGGGGAAGTGATGGGGCCAAAAAAGATACCCTTATTAATATTGAAAAAACAAAGCAATTTGTAATCAATATTGTTAGTGAAAATATGGCACAGCAAATGAATGATTGTGCGGTTGAATTCACTCCTGAAGTAGATGAAATGGAAATAACCGGCTTAACAAAAGAGTCAAGTCGTCTAGTAAAGGTGCCGCGTATTAAGGAATCCTTGGTTCATTTAGAATGCGAGATCTACCAGGTGTTGGATTTTGGTGACAATGCGGGTGCAGGGAGTCTTGTAATTGGGAAAGTTTTGAATATCCACATTGAAGATGATTTATATCATAACGGGAGAATCGATACCATGAAGCTTCAGCCAATTGGCAGAATGGCAGGTAATACCTACACCAATCCATTGGGAAAAACGTTTGAAATTTTTAGGAAATAGAAATGGGGTGAGGTTCTGAGATTTGTAACCTTTGAAAAAAGTGATCAAACTATAAGGTCAGGAGTTCTATTAGCTACTGACCTAATTGTGGATATGTATGAAGCAACAAACGGCATTTTGCCGGAAAAACTGATAGACTTTCTGGAACAGAGTGAGCAAAATATGCAACCTGCTTCACAACTCTTACTTCTTACAGCAGAAGATAGGGGGGTATATCCGTTACATGATGTTACACTATTGGCGCCGCTGCCGGCTCCCAAGAGCTTCCGAGATTTTTACGCTTTTGAGCAGCATGTGAAATCAGCAAGGGAAAACAGAGGACTGCAAATGATCCCGGAATGGTACCAACTACCAGTCTTTTATTTCTCTAATCATCTTGCGATCAAGGGACCTGAAGAAAATATTCCTTTGCCACATGACTGTAATTGGCTAGATTATGAGCTGGAAGTGGCGTGTGTCATCGGAAAACAAGGCAGGAATATTTCAGCTGCTGAAGCTGACAAATACATCTTTGGCTATTGTATATTAAATGACTGGAGTGCTAGAGATCTTCAGAGGAAGGAAATGAAAGTAGGCTTAGGACCTGCGAAGGGGAAGGATTTTGCCACCTCGATAGGACCTTGGATTATTACCAAGGATGAGATGGAGAATTGCCGGTCTGGTAAAGGTTTTGACGTTTCCATGAAAGCGAAGGTTAATGGTGTGCTTCTTTCAGAAGGAAATATGAAGGATATCTTTTATTCGTTTGCTGAAATGATAGAGAGGGCATCTGCAGGGGTTACTCTTTACCCTGGGGAGATCATTGGTTCTGGTACCGTTGGGACAGGATGTATCCTAGAACTCGGTACAGAGGTACATCGCTGGTTACAACCCGGTGACGTCATTGAATTGGAGATTGATAAACTTGGAGTATTAAAGAATACGATTGTAAATGATTAAAGTGAGGTGAGGGGATGTATTACCGGCAAATGGGAAGGATTCCGCAAAAACGCCATACCATGTTTAAAAAAGATAATGGGAGTCTCTTTCGTGAACAGGTAATGGGGACACGCGGTTTTTCAGGAACGCAATCGATTCTTTATCACCATTATATGCCAACGGAAGTGCTAAAAGCGGAGCAACTTAGCAGGTATTTGCCTGAATATGAAGATCAGCAAGCGTTAAAGCATCGGCTTTTTTTGACCAACAAGACGATTAAAACAGGAGATGCACTTACAGCACGGGACTATCTATTAGGAAATCAAGACTTATTAATAGGAACTGCTTCTGTAAATGAGCCGATGAAAGGTTATTACCGTAATGGTGATGGAGATGAAATGATGTTTATTCATTACGGCTCAGGGAAGCTTGAAACGATGTTCGGAAGTATCACCTATCGACCAGGAGATTACCTGTTGATTCCGATTGGGACGATCTACCGGTTGGTTCCAAATGAGAATGAAATAACAAAAATCCTGTTTATTGAATCGTTTAGCCAGATTACCACACCAAGACGTTATCGAAATGAATACGGGCAAATGTTAGAGCATAGTCCGTTTTGTGAGCGGGATATCCGTGGACCAGAAATACTGGAGACCTTTGACCAAAAAGGAGAATATGAGGTGTTAACGAAATCACGGGGATTCATCCATTCACATGTATTGGGACATCATCCGTTAGATGTTGTCGGCTGGGATGGTTATCTCTATCCATGGGCATTTAATGTTGAGGATTTTGAGCCAATTACAGGAAGAATTCATCAGCCCCCGCCTATTCATCAAACCTTTGAGGGGAATAACTTTGTGGTATGTTCATTTGTACCAAGGTTATTTGACTACCATCCAGAAGCAATCCCAGCTCCTTACTATCATAGTAATGTCAATAGCGACGAACTACTTTATTACGTTAAAGGTAATTTCATGAGTCGTAAAGGGGTACAACTAGAGTCCCTAACTCTCCACCCAAGCGGCATTCCACATGGTCCGCATCCTGGAAAGACGGAAGCGAGCATTGGGAAAAAAGAAACACATGAACTAGCGGTTATGATTGATACCTTTCATCCGCTTAAAGTGGTCAAGAGTGCCCACCAGTTCGAGGACACAAATTATATGTTTTCATGGGTGGAGAAATAACTAAATAGTTTAGTGAAGCAATCCGATGATCGGTACATTGGATTGTTTTTTTTTGAAAAAAACCATAAGATAAGGATTATATATATGAAAATGATAGGATTGAAAAGATAGATTTTATTTGGAGGTGATAATCATGAACTTAAAATCCGTTCATTCGAAGTTAAAAAGTCATACCCCTAAAATTTTGGGGAGTGATAAATTTTCAAAGTTTGCTGTAATGGTACCACTTATCCAAAAAGAAGATGGCATTCACGTCTTGTTTGAAATACGCTCCCTTCACCTAAGAAGGCAGCCTGGTGAAATTTGTTTTCCGGGAGGAAGAATTGATCCGCAGGACATAGATGAAAAAAGTGCAGCAATAAGGGAAACGATAGAGGAATTAGGAATAAGCAGGGAGAATTTATCGGAAGTTCTACCGCTTGATTTCATGATTTCTCCTTTTGGAATGATGATTTATCCATTTGCAGCCATCATCGAGAATCCAGAGATGATTAACCCCAACCCTGCTGAGGTGGGCGAGGTATTTACAGTACCGTTAACCTATTTTATCAATCATGATCCGGATATTTACCATCTTCATTTTAAAGTTGAGCCGGAAGAGAATTTTCCTTTTGATTTAATTGTCGGTGGTGAGAATTATAATTGGAGGACCCGCTCACTGGATGAATACTTTTACATTTATGAAGAGAAGGCTATTTGGGGACTAACCGCAAAAATTCTATCCCATTTTATTGAAATAATGAAAAAGTGATGATTATCCAGGATAATTGATAAAATTATCCCTGGATATTTTTTACTTTGTCCTTCCTAGAAAAACAAATGTATTTTTACAGGAGAAAAAAACACTTGATTATTTTCTGAATATGGATAAAATTAAGATTATACTTTTTGGGATAGGTGATGTAGTGATGAAGGTTGTAAAGTTTGGTGGATCCTCTTTAGCATCTGGAAATCAAATCGAAAAGGTTTTTCAGATTGTAATGGCTGATCCAGAGCGGAAAGTTGTTGTTGTATCTGCTCCTGGGAAGCGGTTTGCTGAAGATGAGAAGGTAACGGACTTGTTGATAGAGTGCGCAGAGTTGTGTTTGCAAGATAGTAATCCAAAGCAAAAGTTTGACGCCGTTATGTCAAGATATTCCTCCATCGCAGCTGAGTTAGCTCTCCCTAATGAGGTAATTAGTGAAATACATCACGATTTATCTGAAAGATTAAATGGGGACAGAAGCAAACCAGATCGTTTTATGGATCTCCTGAAGGCTAGCGGTGAGGATAATAATGCTAAACTCGTTGCTGCTTACTTTAGGGAGCAGGGTGTTGAGGCAACATATGTAAATCCGCGTGAAGCAGGATTGTTTGTCAGTGATGAACCGGGTAATGCACAGGTGTTACCAGAAGCGTATGAAAATTTATATTCCCTTCGTGAAATTCCAGGAATCATTATTTTTCCAGGATTCTTTGGCTATAGCAAACAAGGTGAAGTGTTCACCTTTTCACGGAGTGGCTCGGATATAACGGGTTCGATATTGGCCAACGGTATAAAAGCAACACTATATGAGAATTTTACGGATGTGGATGCAGTATTTTCTGTAAATCCAAACCTTGTTCATAAACCAACTGAAATAAAAGAATTAACCTATCGGGAAATGCGGGAATTATCTTATGCAGGATTTTCTGTTTTGCATGATGAAGCATTAGTACCTGCTTTCCGTGCTGGAATTCCAGTTCAAATTAAAAATACAAACAACCCATCAGCTCCTGGTACTCGAATCGTTTATACGCGCGATAATACCAATGGACCGGTTGTGGGAATTGCCAGTGATAAAGGTTTCTGCAGTATATACGTTAGCAAATACTTAATGAATAGAGAAATTGGCTTTGGTCGCAAACTTTTAAGTATATTAGAGGAATATGGCCTCTCCTATGAACATACACCTTCAGGAATTGATGATGTTTCTGTCATTTTAAGAGAGTCACAATTGGACCCAGATATGGAAAATGAAATAACCTGGAGAATTGAGTCAGAGCTACAAGCTGATGTAGTACGATTTGAGCATAGCCTCGCATTGATCATGGTCGTGGGTGAAGGAATGCGCAGGAATGTAGGAACGATGGCCCGGGCCTCTAAAGCATTAGCGAAGGCAGAGGTTAATATTGAAATGATTAACCAAGGCTCATCAGAGGTAAGTATGATGTTCGGTGTAAAAGAAGTCGATGAAAAAAGAGCCGTTCAGGCCTTATATGATGAGTTTTACGCAGCAGTAACCGTCTAACATGGAAAAAGCAGTTCTAAAAATTTATCTTAGACTGCTTTTTTCTTTATGTCTGCGTTAATTCAAATATTTTTTACAGGAGTAGAGGTTTATAAAAATTCCTTAAGATAACAAAGTGTCTTTTGGACTTAAAGGCAGACCCAGCTCAACCTTGCCGAACATTTCACCGAGATAGTCCATATTGAACGTAATATGCATTGAAGAGGCTTGCACATCTCTCCAGTAGCGCTGTAGAGGATTTTTTTCAAACATACTTCCTGCTCCGCTATGATCGATCATCGTTTGCATAGCATTTTTGCACAATTTAGCGGTAAATCCATAATTTTTGCGTAGACGCAGCCTTTCATAAGTATCGATTGGTTCTCCGGTACGGAGCCGCATTAATGATTTTTCCAACAGAGCTTCAGCGGCTTCAAGCATTGCGGACACTTCTGCGATGCGGATTTGTTGGTGTGTGTATTCTGATACATTTGCCCCTCTGACAGTCGATTTCTTTTTCATTGTGTTTTTCCATAAGTCATAAGCACCCTGGCTTGCGCCTAAAACGGAGGATGTGAGACAGACAGGCATAACAGCGTAAAGTGGATGCTGATATAATAGAATGTTATTTATCGTGCTACCAGGCCCTACTCCTGTTTGACACCATACTGCCATATCGATTGTTCTGTAATTAGGTATAAATACATCAGTTAGCTGGATATTATTGCTTCCCGTTCCCTTTTGTGCAATCGTTTCCCATGTATCTATTATGGTGAAATCACTTTTTGGAACGAGCATCATCATGTATTGTGGGGAATCATAAACCCTCTCCGGTCCCATAACGACAGAAATCATGATCCAGTCACTGTGATTAATCCCCGACGAAAACCCCCACTCACCACTAACGGTGTAACCTCCTTCAACCTGTTTGATTTCATTGCCCGGAAGTGAACCAAATGAAGAGGCGATACAAGCATCCGGGTTTTTCTCCCAAACCTCCTGTTGTGCTTCTTCGGGATAATAGGCAAGCATCCATGAATGCAAAACGAGCAATCCATAGCACCATCCAGCAGACGGGTCGGTTTTTGAAATTTTAGCTGTTGTTTCATGAAGTGCTTCAATATCTAGTTCATACCCTCCCCAACGCTTTGGCATCAACAGGCGAAGCAACTTGGCTTCAATGAATTCCTCAATGGTTTCTTTTGGTTGACGTCGAATTTTTTCAGTTAGGTTTGCACGTGATTGAATAGATGGAATTAACCTAACGACTCTCTTCATTGCTTCCTCACGGCTTAGTTCGGGAAATACTTTTTGCATGGATAGTCCTCCTATGTATATATTTACTTTTGTTTAACTATGATGATACATAAATTAACTTAATTATTGAAATATTTAAAAATAATATCGGTGATTAGGTTTTCTAATTACCAAAGGAGAGCGGTAATTGTGATATCATATATTTATTAAGCGTGGAGAACGAGAAGGAGAATGGTATGGATATCCGACAATTGCGTTACTTTATTGCGGTAGCTGAAGAATTAAACTTTACAAAAGCAGCACAAAAGCTTTTTGTGGGACAGCCTGCCGTGAGTCAGCAGATTGCTTCACTCGAAAAAACAATGTGTGTAAAACTCTTTAATCGCAACAAGCACTCCGTAGAATTAACTAATGCTGGTACGGTTTTTCTTAAAGATGCAAGAGAAATTGTGGAGAGACTTGGTCGTTCAATTGAAAATGCCCGTCAGGCTGAAGAAGGATTGGCAGGAACGATCAATATCGGTTTACTAAGTGTGTCTGTCAGAAGGTTATTACCTGTTGTCGTCAGGGCATTCAGGAAGAAATACCCGAAAGTAAAAATGAACTTCGTCTATTACAATACCGGACAAATTATTAAAACCCTTCAGAACGATGAAATCGATATCGGATTCACACTTTCGCACGGGCTTCAAAATATTGCTGGCGTGGAATACAAAACGCTATGGGAGCAACGGAAATGCGTGGTTGTTCCTTACGATCACCCACTAGCTAATGAAAAAGAAGTTTTACTTGAAAAGCTCGCTGGAGAATCGTTTGTGATGCTGAATCGTGAAGAATCTCTCCAAGGGTATGAGCATGTCCTTGCTATGTGTGCTGCTAAAGGCTTCTCACCTAATATCGTGAGCTCCGCTTCGCGAATTGATGCAGTACTAATGATTGTAGAAGCGGGGATAGGGATTTCGATCGTCTCTAAACATTTGCTAACCTACGCTAGTCCAGGTCTTAGATTCATTGATATTGTAGGAGATAATAACAGTGTAAATGTTGTCGCAGCATGGAAAAGTTCATCTTCTAATCCGTGTATCCCTCTATTTATTCAAGAAGTGAACCTAGCTCTTAATAACGGTGCCAGTCATTTCTCCAAATTTGTCGAAGATTGATAGGTTTTTAGATTGGTATTAATAGGCTACGTCTTTTCTTTATTTATCAAGGTTTCTACGGAAATTCCAGGTCCGCATTTATCAGATGGGGGCAGTTTATTCAACACAAGCTAATAAATAGACGGAACAATTCCGCTTAATTGGTAATTCGTATTAAAAAAGGCTTAAATAGACGGAGAGATTCCGCCTATTGACTCAAAAAATTCGAAAATGGGAGATTTTGCTTCACATTATCGGAAAACCTCCGCTTATTTTACTTTTGCTGGTTAGTAGCTCAAAACAGACCCAGTAAATATTTTTAGACTGCTTTTTTTATTTTAAATTAACTGATTATTGATAATATTCCTAAATTATTATAACATAACAATAAATATAACACTTGTTTCCTATTTAAAATATTTTTGGGATAGAAATAGGTACCAGCCAATAAGAGGAGGATTGTTGATGTCACAATTAAAAGAATTTCGTATGATCATGGATTCTATTAAATCTGTTTGGAAAAAGGAAAAAAAAGCAGCATTGGTGATGCTAATCGGTGTAAATGGTTCAGCATACAGGATGCCAGGAACAAAAATGATGATGGCAGAGGATGCCGAAATGATGGGAACAATCAGCGGTGGCTGCTTAGAAGGCGATATTTATGGTTTTGCCGAAAAGGCAATTCAGGGTGGTACACCATTTATAAAAAACTATGACTTAAGTGACAACGAAATATGGAGTTTAGGGATTGGCTGTAAAGGTTCACTAGAAATTCTGATCCTGCCAGCAAAAAAAGAAGATCCATTTTGGGAGTACACGGACAAGCTTATTAGCGAAGAAGTAGAATTTTCATTAGTTTTGGAAGTGCCAACAGGAATAAAGTCATTGGTAACAAAATACGGGGAAGTTATTGGTGACAGCGAGTACCTGCCTTCCAACGTGTATGATAAAGCCCTAAAAAGTCTAAAATCACAAAAACGTGCTGAAGTATTGAAATGGGAAGGTCGTACGTTTGTAATTGATATCATCCGTCCAGCACAGAAGTTAATTGTTGCAGGCGCTGGAAAGGATGCGATTCCAGTAGTTGAATTGGCTGCAAAAGCTGGGTTTGCTGTAACCGTTCTAGATCCACGAAGCGAATTTAATAAAGAGCGCTTTTTCCCTTCAGCTAACCATCTTGTCGAGCTTCCAGAAAATATTAACCCTGAAAATGTAAATGATGCATGGTGGGTGATTATGAATCATTTGCAAAGCCGTGATGAAGAGGCTCTCCATCTTGCTTTAAAAAGTAACCCAAAATACATTGGTGTATTAGGACCTGTTTCCAGAACACAAGAAATGATAGAAAATATAGGTGAGGATTTATCCATATGTGAAGATATTTATTCACCAGTTGGCCTGGATATTGGGGCAGAAACGATGGAAGAGGTAGCGATAAGCATTGTTTCTGAATTGATGGCAGTAAGAGCCAACAGTGAAGGGAAATCGCTAAAAGGAAAAGTGAAGATTCATGTCTAAAATAGGGGCAATTATCCTTGCAGCGGGATTATCAAAACGAATGGGGCAACCAAAACTTTTGCTCCCTCTAAAAGGTAAACCAATGTTTCGGTATCCACTTGAACTAGCAATTAGGAATCAGCTGGACCCTATATGTTTAATAGGTGGGCAGCATAGTAAGACATTCGAAACAGAGGCAGCAGATTTACTTAATGTAGACTATATTTGGAATCCAAATTATGAAGAAGGTATGTCTACATCATTAAAAATGGGAATCCAACATCTTAAGGAAGAGACGGATGCTGTATTCATTTTTTTAGCTGATCAGCCATTTGTACCAGATTTGGTTATCCAATCCATGATTGAACAGTATAGAAATGGAATCCGAATCGTACGTCCCGTTTATCAAGGGGATTTAGGACATCCTATTCTAATTGATAAAAGCTTATTTAAGGAATTTCAGAATATAACGGGTGACCAAGGCGGGAAAGAAATTATAAAGAAATATAAAAATCAAACAAGATTACTACCATTTGAGGATGCATTTTGGGGTATGGATATTGATACACTCAAAGATTATCAAACAGGTGAAAACTATTACAAAAAAATCACATATTGACATGAATTCTGTCCTGTTAATCTAGTATGTTTGTTTTTTGGATTAACAGGTTTTTGCTTGTTTCGGGTTTATTTTTCAGAAAATTGAGATAGGTTATTGACAATTTTATGAGATATATTATGATTAATAAATAAAAAGCTGTTTTGCATTCAAAACAAAAAATAAGAAAAATGGTAAAAATACATTGACTTTGAATTCTGAAAATTGTTACTATCGTAACAGTGGTAACATGTATACATGTATGCTAGATAGGAAATATGATTATGTTTTGTTCTATTTCTTTTTTTCTTTCTTGTTGATTGTATACAGGTATGCAATTAAAAATAATATTTGAGGTGAATCAGTATGAATATCAGTGGTACTGCAAAATTTAATGAGCCTGTTGAAACCATTTGGCAAGCACTTCATACGGAAGAAATTCTAATTAGTGCCATCCCTGGCTGTCAGTCACTCATTCTAAATGATGATGTGGAATATGATGTGAATCTCAAATTAGGTGTCGCATCTGTTAAAGGAGAATATACAGGAAAGGTCAAAATTGAGGATGTAGAAGAACCTGTTCATTACAAGCTTTATGCTGCTGGTAGTGGAAAACCTGGTTTTGTAGATGCAACACTTGAATGTAAAATTGAACCTTTAGAAGATGGGTGCCAGGTAGTCTGGACATGTGAAGCTGAAATTGGCGGAACAATTGCAAGCGTTGGCAATCGAGTCATTGGTGGAATAGCAAAGTTTCTAGCTGGCAATTTCTTTAAAGATGTTAAAAAACAGCTCCTTGCTAGAGCTTAATAGGGGGAGAGTAAATGAAACCAGCTGTATTTAGTTACCTTAGACCAACGAATTTACAAGAAGCATTCAATTACCTAGAGGAATACGGTGAAGATTCTAAGATTTTATCTGGTGGTCAAAGCTTAATTCCCACGATGAACATGCGGCTTTCAACTCCAGCTTACTTAATTGATATTAGTAGAATCAAAGAATTGAATTATATCCGTCAAGATGATGAATTTTTAGCAGTTGGTGCCTTAACAAAACACAAAGACATTGAACATTCAGAGCTTGTTAAAGAAATATGTCCATTATTATCAGAAGCAATCAAATGGGTAGGGCATGCACAAATTAGAAATCGAGGAACAGTCGGCGGCAGCATTGCCCACGGGGACCCTTCAGCAGAATTACCATGTGTACTTACCGCACTTCGTGGAGAAATTGTCATTGCAAATGTGGATGGCAGCGAAGAGGTACTTGTTCCTGAAGAATTTTTTCTCACTTATATGCTTACATCCTTGCAGCCAGATCAAATGGTAAAAGAGGTTCGATTCCCGATCATTTCCAAAGAAAGTGGGTCTGCTTTTGTTGAGGTAGCCAGAAGACATGGCGACTTTGGATTAGCTATGGTAGCTGCTGTTGTTGAGTTAAATGATGATGGAAGCTTATCAACTGTAAAAGTCGCTGTAGGCGGTGTTAATCCTACTCCAACAGCTTTGGAAGAAGTTGAACACTATTTGATTGGCAAAAGACTAACAGGCGAGGTATTGCAACAAGTAGCTACTCTTACAGAGGATTGTGTTGACCCAGAATCAGACCTCCACGGTACGGCAGAATTTCGGCGCGAGCTTGCAGGCACACTTACAGTTCGTGCACTTAAAATTGCAGTAGAACGTGCAAAGGGAGGAGTAAAAAATGTCCAATAAGGTTCAAGTTGGAATTACCATTAACGGAAAAGAAGTTCAAAAAGAAGTAGAACCAAGATTACTGCTGACGGATTTTATACGTGATGAATGTAATCTTACAGGGACTCACCTGGGTTGTGAACACGGTGTTTGTGGGGCATGTACGATTTTACTAGATAATGAGCCTGTTCGCGGCTGCTTAATGTTTGCCGTTCAAGCAGATGGTTCTGTAATTCAAACCGTTGAATCTCTCAAAAATGTCGATGGCACATTGAATGTTCTTCAACAGTCATTTTCAGATCATCATGCGCTGCAATGTGGTTTTTGCACACCTGGTTTTCTAATGACCTTGACTCATTTTCTGGAAGATAATCAAAATCCTTCGGAAAAGGAGATTCGTGAAGCCATTTCAGGGAATTTATGCCGCTGTACAGGTTATGCCAATATTATCAAGGCCGTTCAACAAGCAGCCATAACACTTCAAAGTGAAAATACAAATCGTTCAGTGATTTCTGCTCAATAAGGTAGTGTCCGAGGGAGGCATGAAAATGAAAAAATATGTAGGGCAAAGTTTAAAAAGAAAGGAAGATTATCGTTTAGTTACCGGTACAGGTCAATTTGTAGCCGATATTAAATTAGCTGGAATGCTTGAAGCTGCATTTGTCCGTAGTCCACAGTCACATGCAAAGATTCGCCAAATTGATATTTCAAAGGCACAAGAACTTCCTGGAGTGCATGTTATTCTCATCGGCGATGATATAAAAGGGAAAATTAACCCGATTACGCAATTTGAATCACATAGTGCCGTACCGCCAAACGTCGCGAAAGAAATCAATCCAAAAATTCAATTCAACTATGAAAGCGTTTTAGCCATTAACAAAGTTATGTATGTCGGGCAGCCTGTTGCAGTTGTAGTCGCTGATAATCGCTATATTGCGGAAGATGCAGCAGATTTGATTAAAGTGGTTTATGAGCCACTATCACCCATTGTTGACCCATTTGAAGCAATAAAGGATGGCTCCCCGCTTGTACAGGAACAAGTAGAACAAAACATCCAAATGGAATTCCATCTAAACCTAGGTGATACTAGGTTTGCTGAACAACAGGCAGATCATATTCTAATGACAAGAGTACAGACACCAAGACTATCCTCTAACCCAATTGAAACAAGAGGGGTCATTGCAGATTATGATCATCGTACCGAGCAAACTCATGTCTGGTCTGCTACTCAATTGCCATTTGAAGTAAGAGCGACAATCGCTCATTGTTTAGGCTGGACAGAACAAAATATTCGGGTAACAGCACCAGATGTTGGTGGAGGCTTTGGTCCTAAGGGCGGCGTTCATCCAGAGGAAATTGTCGTCCCTTATATTAGCAAACTAGTAGGTCGTCCAGTGAAATGGGTGGAAGACCGCCTTGAACATTTAACAAGTGCACGGCAATCAAGAGATCAAATTCATGATGTAGTTGTTGCTTATCGCAATGATGGAACAATCCTTAGTCTCCGTGATGAATTTATCGTTGATTCGGGTGCGGTTAACTTTTTTGGATTTACTTGTGCCTATAACACCGCCTACCATTTACGTGGTGCTTATAAAATACCAAACTTTGAAGTCACATCAAGAATTGTATTAACAAATAAAACACCGAATGTTCCATTTAGAGGAGCAGGTAGACCTGAAGCTGTTTTCACAATGGACCGGGTCATTGATATGATTGCTAGGAAATTAAAGCTGGATCCAGTTGAAGTGATGAAAAAGAACATGATTCAAGCGCATGAAATGCCTTATGATCAAGGGATTTTAGTAAAAGATGGCGCAAGGCTTATTTATGACAGTGGCGATTACCCAGCAGCATTAAACCAAGCACTGGACATGGTTGATTATCAAACTTTCCGCCAACGTCAGAAGGAACTAAAAATAGAAGGTAAAAACATCGGTATCGGAATTTCTACCTATGTGGAAGGAACAGGTGCAGGTCCATTTGAAGGTGCACTATTGAGTGTTGATTCAACTGGTAAAGTGATTGCTCATTTAGGTGCCTCTCCACAAGGCCAAGGGCATGAAACTGTGTTTGCCCAAATTGGGGCAGATGCACTTGGTTTAACACCTGATGATATTGTGATTAAAGTTGGCGACACTGCTGTTTTACCATTTGGCGCTGGTACATATGCCAGCCGGAGTGCGGTTAATGCCGGATCTGCCATGCATGAAGCCTCTTTGAAATTGCGCAAAAAAATTGTTGCGATTGCAGGAGTTATCCTTGGAATAACATCGGATGAAATTGAAATCGAGGAAGGGAAAATCTTCGCCAAAGAAGATCGAGTCCATTTTATCACATTTCAAGATATCTTTAAACGAGCTAGACCTGCTGCGCGGCCGCCATTACCGCCAGAAATTGAGCTAGGCTTACAGGTTACTCATTATTTTGTGCCACCAACTGTTACCTTTGCTTCCTCTGTACACATTGCAGAGGTAGAAGTGGATAAAGAAACTGGTTTTGTTAAACTCCAGAATTATAGTGTGGTTCATGATTGCGGCACGGTCATTAATCCGATGATAGTGGATGGGCAAGTTCAAGGTGGAGTTGCGCAGGGAATCGGATCTGCACTATATGAAGAAGTGATTTATGATGAGAAAGGTCAATTATTAACGGGTTCGTATATGGATTATTTGCTGCCAACTTCTATGGAGATTCCAACGGTTAAGAAGGGCCATCAGGAACATCTTTCGACGAGAAACCCATTAGGAATCAAAGGAGTTGGCGAAGGCGGAGCAATCTCGCCGCCAGCAGCGATTGCCAATGCTATTGTCGACGCTTTGTCAGACCTAGACATTATCATCAATCAATTGCCCGTAAGCCCAAGCAGATTGCGCGGCTTAATTAAGGAAGCAGAAAAGGAACAAAACTCCATCTTAACGAATTAAGGTGGTTCAATCGGAAGTAATTTGCATAGGATCCGCCTCATAGGAAAAGAGAAAAACGTGCAGCCATATAAAAAAAATTAAAAACTTGGGGGCATGGCAAATGAAAAAATCAGTGGTTAAATTTTTTCAAATCGTAGCAGTTTTTAGTCTTCTTTTCTTAGCGGCATGTAGCGGCAGTGCAATTAATAGCAGCAGCGGTAGCGATGATAGTAGTAAAGAGAGTGAAGGGGATTCAAAGGATCCTGTAAAGCTTGGATTTATTCTATCTCTCACAGGGAACTTTGCCTCAATGGGTACACCAGTTAAAGAAGGAATAGAACTGTATTTTGAAGAAAATCCGGAAATCGATGGACGTAAGATTGAATTATTTTTTGAAGATGATGCAGGTGATCCACAGGCAGCTCTTCGTAAATATGAGCAATTAACGCTAAATCAAGGGGTTCATATTGTCGGTGGAGGTACGGTTGGAAGTATTGCATTAGCTTTAAGAGACAAAGTTGATACGGATAAAAAGGTTCCATTAATCAACGTGGTAGGTTCTACTGACGTTCTGTCTTGGGAAAAAAAGAGTGATTATGCGTGGAGAACAAGTTTCTCTGCATGGCAATATGCGTCTATTTCTGGAAAGTTTACTGCTGAAGCAGTAGGGAAAAATGCTGTGATTATTGCTTCTGATTATGTGGCAGGACATGAGATTGTTACTGATTTTATTCCTAGCTTTGAAGAAGGCGGTGGCAAGGTAAAAGAGATTATCTGGGCACCGCTAGGTACAAGTGACTTTTCTTCCTATTTAACGCAAATTGATAATGCAAAACCAGAGGCAGTCTTTATGTTTATACCAGGTGCAGATGGTTCACGTCTTGTTAAGCAGTATCAGGAATTTGGATTACAGGATAAATATACACTTGTTGAAGGCGGATCATTGTTGAACGCACCATTTAATGTTAAAGCTGTTGGTAATGCTGTTGTTGGTGGCAAGATGATCACAAACTACTTCCCTGAACTTAAAAATGAAGTCAACGAAAAATTTGTGAAGGCCTACCAAGCTAAATTTAATAAAATTCCAGATAACTATGTAGTGAATGGCTATGATACTGGTAATTTAATTGCTCAAGTTGTTGGAGAAGCTGGCAGCTTAAATGGTGAAAAGGTCGTTAGCGTTCTGAAAAAAGGACTTACTTTAGATAGTCCGCGTGGTCCAATCGAAATGAATCCAGACACACACACATTAAATCAAAATATGTATGTTATCGAAGGTAAGGAAGCAAACAGTGAAATTTCATTTGAATTAATTAAAACCTACGAAAATATCGAAATGCCGAAAGAAAACGTAGGCTATAAAAAATACTAAATCGTTTCTTAAAAGGCTGGCTCAAAAGGAGTCAGACTCCACCATACAAAACTTGTATAGTTTGTTGGAGTCCAATCCTTCTAGGGTCAGCATCTTTTAAAAATTCATCAACCAAGGAGATGAATCCATGGATCTTTTTACAGTCAATTTATTATCGGGATTAACCTATGGTATGCTGCTATTCTTAATGGCTAGTGGTCTATCAATCGTCTTTGGATTAATGAGAATCATTAACCTCGCTCATGGTTCCTTTTTTCTTTTTGGTTCCTATGTGGCCTATGCCATGATCAGCAGGGGGATGAACTTCTGGCTGGCCTTGCTTCTATCTACAATTAGTGTGACCATTTTAGCGTTGCTGATTGAAAAATTCCTCATTTCCCGATTTCATGGTAATGAAGCTTCACAAGTTCTATTAACTTTAGGACTTATCTTTGTTATCGGTGATATTACTCTTTGGATTTGGGGCGGAGACTTCTTCTCTATACCAGTACCGGCCTCGATGGATTTCTCTTTTGCGATTGGTGAAAGCAGTTTTCCAATCTACCGAATATTTGTTATCTCCATTGGTATTATTTGTGCGGTCCTCCTCTGGTACTTTGAAACAAAAACAAAGGTGGGAATGATTGTTCGAGCCGGTGTTGATGATATGGAAATGGTAGGTGCTTTAGGGTTCAATATTAAACTAATCTTTTCAGCCGTATTTTTGTTTGGTGCTGCTCTTGCTGCGATTGGCGGTGTTTTAAGTGGCCCTATTTTAGGAATGTATCCAAAAATGGAATTTGAAATATTAGTGAATTCACTTGTCATCGTCTTAATTGGTGGCCTTGGAAACTGGAAAGGCGCTTTCATTGGTGCTGTCCTGATAGGTATTATTGATTCTTTCGGCAAAATTTATCTCCCTGATATGTCTGTTCTATTGATTTTTGTAGTGATGGTCATCGTGTTAATCTTTAAGCCAACAGGGTTATTTGGAAGGGTGGAATCATGAAAAAATCAATTATCGCCACATTGTTACTTGCTGTAAGTGTTTGTGCACTGCCATTTGTCATCACACCATTTGTGTTATTTATGTTAACTGAAGTATTAATCATGGCCATTTTTGCTCTAAGCCTGGGTTTGATTATGGGATATGGGGGATTACAATCTCTTGGACATAGTGCATTCTTTGGAATTGGCGCTTATACAGTTGCCGTGTTAAGTGAACACGTGACAAGTATCTATATTCTATTGCCAGCTGCTATTATTATTTCATGTCTTTTCGCTTTATTTACTGGATTAATAGCTGTTCGGAATAAAGGGATCTTTTTCTTAATGATTACCTTGGCGTTTACACAAATGCTGTTTCTCTTTTTCCGACAATCAGACCTGTGGGGAGGGGCAGATGGGTTAGGTACATCGATTAAGCCAAACCTTGGATTTACTGAACTTGGTTCTCCATTAAGTCTATTCTATTTAATCGCTGCCTTTTTTGTCCTAACCTATTTTATCCTTCGACTATTTGTGAACTCACCGCTCGGAAAAGGATTGAAAGGTGTCATGGAAAATGAAAGCAGAATGATAGCACTCGGGTACAACGTCAAAAAGTACCAAATTATTGCCTATGTATTTGCAGGAGGATTAGCTGGATTAGCTGGTGGACTTTACATTTTTAAGACGCAGTTTGCAAGTCCCGATTTATTTAGTGTTCACATGGCGACGACTGTCCTCATTATGGTTTTCATTGGCGGACTAGGAACACTGTTTGGGCCAGTAATCGGAGCAGGTGTGTTTATTTTCCTTCAAAACTATATGAGTACGATGACCGATCGTTGGTCGCTGATAATGGGGCTACTTTTTATCGTTATTGTAGTATATAATCGCGGTGGAATTTTACAATTGCTTCAATTAATGGGAAAAAAACTAATGCCAAAGAAAAAGTTATTAGTGGATCAAAAAGGGGGGACAATCATTGAGCTTAATGAAAGTGGAGAAGCTAAATAAATCCTTTAAAGCCATACATGTCTTAAAAGATGCAACCATTGAACTACAACCTGGAGAACGGCATGTCATTATCGGGCCAAATGGTGCCGGGAAAACCACTTTTATCAATTGCCTATATGGAACGCTTAAATTTGAGTCTGGAGATGTTTTTTTAGAAGGCAAATCGATTAAGGAAGTACCTTCACACGAGCGTGTTAAATTGGGAATGGCGAGGACCTTTCAAAAGAATAATTTATTCACTGATTTAACAGTTGGAGAAAATATCTACTTAGCGATTCTATCAGAAAAACCATATAAGATGAAATTCTTAAAAAGCCTTTCCGAGTATGCTGATATTCGAAGGGAATCTGAAGAAATGTTGCTTCAATGGGAAATGCAGGATAGAAGGAATGTAAAAGTTAAAAATTTGTCCTATGGTGAACAGAGGGTATTAGAAATTATGTTAGCTCTTTGTGCAAATCCAAAAATTCTTTTACTAGATGAACCTACATCGGGAATGTCGCCTTCTGAAACCATCCGGACCACTGAATTAATCAAAAGAATTCCACGTTCTGTTACGTTATTAATGATTGAACATGATATGGAGGTTGTATTTAGTACAGCTGATCGAATTACCGTATTACATCACGGAGAAACGATTCTTTCAGGTACACCAGAAGACGTTCGTGGAAATGAAATGATCCAAGAAATCTACTTTGGTGGAGGTGCCCGAAACCATGCTTAGTTTAGAGGATGTACACACGTATTATGGTAATAGTCATATTTTACAAGGGGTTAATTTCACTATAACAGAGGGGGAGTGTGTAGCCCTTTTAGGTCGAAATGGTGCGGGAAAGACCACAACCATTCACACCATCTCGGGATTAACACCATCGAAAAAAGGTAAAATTCGTTTTAAGGACCATTCTATTGAAAGGTTGCCAGCTAATAAAATCTCAAAATTGCATATGGCATTGGTACCGCAAGGAAGGCGTGTTTTTTCTTCTTTAACGGTAAGGGAAAACCTGTTAATGCCAAGCCGTCCGATTAAACATAAGGAAAAAGGCTTAAAATATTGGAGTATCGAGGAAGTATATGAGTTGTTTCCAGCGTTAAAATTACGGGAACAAAATATGGGGAATGAATTGTCTGGCGGACAGCAGCAAATGTTGGCCATAGGCAGGGCATTAATTACCAATCCACAGTTACTACTAATGGATGAGCCATCAGAGGGACTTGCCCCAGTAATCATCGACCAAATCACAGACATTATTAGAGACTTAAAGAAAACAGGACTATCGATTCTAGTTGTCGAACAAAACTTAAAACTTGCTTGTGATGTGGCTGATCGTGTATTGGTCATGAATAAAGGTCATATTGTCTGGGAGGGTACTCCAGATGTTTTATTAAATAGTGATGAGATCCTTCACAAATACCTCGGAGTATAATAAAGTAGTAGGTGAATAGGGAAATTATTGAAGGAGAGTCTAGATGGAGAAACAGCTTTATCACTTTGAGAAAGAATTAGAACGTTATTCTACCAAACCATTACGTGAGGCAATCTTTCATATTGTGAAAAATGCCATTATAGAAGGGAAATTACTGCCTGGAGATCGTGTGACCGAAGATGATTTGGCTAGTAAATGTAATTGTAGTCGTACGCCTGTACGGGAAGCTTTAAGAAAGCTAGAGCAAGAAGGGTTCTTGATGGTAAAGCCAGGAATTGGGATGGAAATTGCCCCCATAAACTTTGAATTGTTAAAACAGGAATTTGAAATTAGAGAAGTTTTAGAAGCATATGCAGTTTCAAAAGCTTGCGAATTAATAACAGAAGATGGAATCAGGGAGTTAGAATGGTCCACAGAGAAAATGATCAATACCTTAAAAAATGATGACTTTATTAGAGGTACTCATTTGAATATTGAATTTCATCAAATGATTTATTCTTATTCTGGAAATTTTTTTATTAGTAAATTTACTGATTCATTATGGCTTTCTATGCGTATTTCATTTTTATCGATTCAAGGTGAAGGGAATGTTATCCCAATTGATTCTAGTTGGTATAAAGAACGAACAAATGAACATCTCCAGCTAATTCAAGCATTTCGTGAAAGGGATAAAGAGAAAGCCGTTCGGACCATTAAAAAGCATGTAAATGAAAATTATATTCATCACACAACATATTTGCAATATCTATAAAGTTGAGAAGTCTCAGGAAACTGATGACTTTTTTTTATTTTTGGTTAACTGAAAATTATATATTTTCAAATAAATAAGTTGACTACGCTTTCAACTGTTATTACAATGTACATATAACAAAACTTGTTTTTGTATATAAAACATAAAAGGGGGTTGATAGTGATATTTTTGTCTTTCATTTTAATGTGAAATCTGAAAATGTAACAAAATGGATTGGTTCATAAGGGGATGTCAAGAGGTAATAAAAATTTGAGAGAGATTAGGAGTTGTTGTTTGTGAAAAAATCTTTACTATTTTTTGTGCTGATCTCACTAGCTTTTATGCTTGCAGCATGTTCTGGGGAAAAATCATCTAAAAAAACCTCTGGAACATCTGAGAAGAAAGAAGCGGGTGTCGTAGAAATTAACTTTGGCGGCGGATTTGCTACAGAAGAGCCAATTTGGTTGTTTGAAGCGGATCCATCATTAGCACCTAACCAAGGGAAAACATATAAAATTAACCTCTCTCAATTTAGAGCAAATGCTGATAGATTAAATGCTTATCAGGCGGATCAAATTAATGCTGGATCATTAGGTCAAGGGGCTGCCATTCTATCTGCTTCACAAGGGATCAAGATGAAAGTTGTTGCAGTTTTATCAAAAGATACACCTAATGTTGGCTTCAATTCAGCATTTATGACATTAAAAGATTCAGAGATTAACGATATTAAAGACCTCAAGGGGAAAACAATTGGACTTTCTGATTTTAAATCACCAACAGATATGTGGGTTCGAAATGCATTGAGAACAGCTGGATTAGATCCAGACAAAGATGTCAAATATGCGATTACACCAATTCCTGCAATGACAGAGGCTGTCAAATCTGAAAAAATTGACGTCGGGATGTTCCCGCAGCCATTTGGTGCCGCAGCGGAAGCCAGTGGAGAGTTTAAAACCATCTTTAACTCAAAAACAGGTGTTCCATTCGATGAAGACTTCCTCGTTATGTTTATGCACCCGGATTTTATCAAGGAGAATAAGCAAGCTGTAAAAGATTTCCTAGCTGATTACGCAAGCATCGTAAAGTATTACCATGGAAATGGTAAAGAAGCTAGACAGAAAATTATCGATAAAACGAAAAAGGTTCAAGCTGACCCAGAAATCTATGTTAACATGACCGATAACAATCGTTCGGCTTATATTAACATGGAAGGTTGGGAAAAGGTACAAGAGCTTATGTTAAAAGATAAATGGATTGAGAAAGAAATCGATCTTAAAGATTTAATTGATACATCTTTATTGCCAGCTAAATAAAGGGTGCGGGGACATTTCTTGTCCTCGCATTTATAAATAGGAGGAGAACAAATGACCATTAAAACCGCAGCAATGGAAATTGAGAATTTGAGAAAAGTCTATTCTACTAAAAAAGAAGAAGTGGTTGCGATAAAAGATGTAAGTTTGAGGATTCCTGAAGGGAAATTTGTGAGTATTGTCGGCCCAAGCGGCTGTGGGAAAAGTACTTTTTTACACATTGTTGGCGGCTTTATTGACAAGACCTCTGGGAAAGTCAAAGTAAGAGGTAAAGAAGTTGAAAAGCCAGGCCCTGACAGGGGAATGATGTTTCAGGAATCTGCACTTTTTCCATGGCTGAATGTTTTTGATAATGTAGCTTGGGGATTAGATATTCAAGGAGCACCGAAGAAGGAAAGAAATGAAATTGTTGAAAAGTATTTGAAATTGGTCCGTTTATGGGAATTCAGAAATCAATTGCCTTCGCAGCTATCAGGCGGGATGAGGCAAAGGGTTTCCTTAGCTCGAATTCTAGCCTTTGATCCGCAAGTGTTGTTGATGGATGAGCCATTTGGAGCATTGGATGCGCAAACAAGGGAAGAAATGCAGGTCGAATTGCTGCGGATTTGGAGCGAATCTCAAAAGAGTGTATTGTTTGTTACGCATGATATCGAAGAGGCGGTTTTCTTAAGTGATACCGTTGTTGTTTTTTCCGGTAGACCAGCAGTCATTTCAGAGGTTATTGATATTAAATTCCCGAGACCTAGGGATTTAAATCTCTATAAATCTTCTGAATTTAGAGATTATCGAAATCAAATTTGGGATCTTCTTCATCAAGAGCATAAGAAGCCAATAGAATTGATCTCGGAGGTAGTCAATGGATAAAAAACTTATTCGCATGATTGCAGTATTTGAGTTACTAGCTATTTTTTTTACGTGGGAAATCCTTGCTGCCTTTTCATGGTTTCCAACGTATCTTTCTAGTCCACTGGCAATTATAAAATCAATGGGCGAACTTTGGATAGAGGGAGATCTGGTTAATCATATCGGTTCAAGTCTTTTTCGATCATTAATGGGCTTTTTATTGGTTGTCATAGTGGGTATTACGTTTGGAATCTTAGCAGGATACTATCGAAGAGTGGGAACCTTCTTTAATCCAATTGTAAACACGCTTAACCCGATACCCAAAATTGCGTTACTGCCGATTTTAATGGTTTGGTTTGGAATAAGCGATACTACCAGAATATTAATTATCTTTTTAACTGCCTTTTTTCCATGTTTTGTTGCTACGAGAGATGGAGTACATTCGGTTAAACAAGTTTTCCTGTGGTCAGGACAAAATATGGGGGCAAATGCTTTCCAATTATTAACGAAAATTGTGTTTCCTGTTACCCTGCCAAAAATATTTGATGGTTTAAGAGTTTCATTAGGATTGACCTTTGTCATGATGTTTTCATCTGAAATTATCGGTGCGGCCAATGGATTCGGACTTGGCTTCTTGATTCTAAATGCAGATCTCGGAGGAAGAACCGACTATATGTTTGCAGGTGTCGCTTTCATCGGACTCCTAGGATTTATCTTTGATAAATTATTGCTTATGATTCGAAGCAGAGTATTATGGTGGGATGTTAATAAAGTATAAGAGGTGAAATGATGTTCAAAAGGATTTGGAATAAAGTGTTAGACTATCAATCTATTTTTATATTGCTGATCTTATGGGAAGTGGTAGCAGCACTGGGAATTATGCCAGAAAGGCTATTTCCATCCATGTTTGTGGTGTTCGGTGTTGCTTACGATTTAGCCTTGTCATCTATGCTCTGGGATAACTTATCGGTCACGATGGTACGAGTGTTAAGTGGATTTACTATTTCAGCGATCATTGGGGTTCCACTAGGAATCATGATGAGCCGGTTTAATCTAATGAACAAATTAATGCAGCCGATGTTATCAATTGGGTATCCGATTCCAAGGGTTGCGCTCTATCCAATCCTAGTATTTATGCTCGGAATTGGCTCAGGCTCGAAAATATTCTTAATTGTATTAGAGTGCCTATTCCCAATTATTATTAATACCTACTACGGTGCATTACGGGTAAATCATATTTATTTATGGGCTTCACAAAATATGGGAGCCAATCATTATAAAATGTTTTGGAAGGTATTATTGCCTGCAACAGCCCCAGCTATTTTTACAGGCTTAAGAATTGCTCTTCCTCTTGCCTTGATTATTTCCATCCTAACAGAAATGATAAGTTCTACTGAGGGAATGGGATATTTATTAAGTTTTATGTCATCATCACTTGTTCAGGTAAATGTATTGGCGACTGTTTTGCTGATTGCAATTGTTGGCTATTTAATGAGTATCATTCTTGATGTTATTCAAAAGAAATTTGTATTTTGGCATTAATATAATGAAGGAAATGTAAAAAGGATATCCATGCTCATTCCTCTTTTTGAAATGAATATCGATATCCACGGTTATTTCTATACCTAGTAACCAGAAAAGCTAGAAAGTTGTTGTGCTTGCTTCAGCAAGGCAGGAATTACTGTTTCTTCGATGAAGTCTCCCTTGCAGACTGACACTGGGGCAACGATATTAATGGCAGCCGTAATATGACCCTGCCGATTTAATATGGGAGCAGCAACGGAATATATTCCGTTTTCAAATTCTTCATTGCTAGTAGAAAAGCCTTTTTCTTTTATTTCTTTTAATTCTTTTTCTAATGCTAGTAATTGTGTTTTGGTCTTGCCTGTATAAGATTTTAGCTCTTTTCCAGTGAACATTTTGGTTAAGGTTTCTTCTTTTTGAAAAGCAAGTAATACTTTTCCCAATGCCGTAGCATGGGCAGGAAGTCTCGAGCCAACGGTTACATTGACGGTTGTAACACCTTTTCCAGGGACTCTAGCAATATACGTCACTTCATTTCCTTCGAGAATGCCAATATGAGTAGATAAACCTGTCTCATCTCTCAGATCCTCTAAGTATGGGCGGGCGAGATCTAAGAAAGGCATCGTATTTAAATAAGTAAAACCAAGTTCAAGTACTTTGGGAGTCAGTTCATATCGTTTTGATAGCTCATCCTGACGGATATAACCTAAGGATTGAAGGGTAAACAAGATTCTGTAAGGTGTAGTCCGGCTAACATTAAGTTTATTAGCTATTTCTGATAATGATAATGTTGGCATTTCCCCAGTGAACATTTTAAGTATTTCTAACCCTCTAACCAAGGAATTAGATAAGTATCGATCGTTTTTTTCTTCTGACATATATGATATCACTCCTAGTAAACCTGGTGGTTGAAGCATATGGATGAACTAATTCATTACACAATTCGTTTCTATTATACAACATTTTTCTGTGTTTTTAAAAAAATTAAGGAGGGTGAAAATGGCTTTTATAACTGTTCAAGATTTATCGATTCATTATGAAATAGAAGGAAGTGGTAAGCCTATCATTATCCTCCATGGTATGGGGAATAATTCTCAATCATGGAAGAAACAATTAGCAGGTTTAAGTGAAAGTTATACCGTTATTGCTTGGGATGCACCTGGTTATGGAAAAAGTTCAGATCCTAAAGAGGAATTCACTGATTTTAGTCAGTTTGCTGATATTTTAAAAGGCTTTATTGAAAAATTAAACTATCATTCTGTTACTCTCTTGGGACATTCAATGGGTTCTGCCATTGCATTAGATTTTTGTTATCGCTTCCCCGAAATGGTTGATCGCTTAATCATATCTGATCCGACACGAGGGGCTGCAGCTTTAAGTGAAGTCGACAATAAAAAGAAATTAATGGCGCGACTCACGAATATCGATACTTTAGAACCAAGGGAAATCGCCACTCAAAGAGTGAAGGAGCTGCTCTCCCCAAAAGCTGACCCTGAAGTTAAAAAAGAAGCGGAAAGAATCATGGCTCAGGTAAGACCGATGGGATATCGCTCAGTGGCCTATTCATTATTTAATTTAAACCAAATGAATTTGTTATCTTCAATTACGGTCCCGACATTGGTTATATGTGGGGAGTTGGATAAGGTAACGCCAGTAGGTGAATCTAAGATTTTACATAATGAGATAAGAAATTCGGAGTTAGTGATCATACCAGGAACAGGTCATTTATGTTATCAGGAAGACCCTAACAGCTTTAACGGGATTGTATTGAATTTTCTTAGTTAGAGCTAACTGGAGGAGGTGAATGAACGATGACAAAGGATGATAAAGAACGTTATAATGCCAATGCATTAGTAAGAGGACTAGAGATTCTCAAGTTATTTGGTGAAGAACGATCAACATTATCATTGGTCGAGATTGCAAAAGAGCTAGATGTTAGCCGTACAGTACCATTCAGATTATTATATACCCTGCAATCGCTTGGATACTTAAGTCAAGATGAAGCAACCAAGAGATATAGTTTAACACCCAAGGTATTGGAAATCGGATTTTCGTATTTAAGTAGTTTAAAACTGCCTGAAATTGCCCAGCCTTATATTGAAAACCTAAGAGATGAAACCGGAGCATCCTGTCATCTATCGATATTAGATGGGCACGAAGTGGTTTATGTGGGCAGTGCCCCGGTAAGAGGGATATCTGCCATCAATGTCAATATTGGACTTAGACTACCAGCACATGCGACAGCGAATGGAAAAGTGCAGCTTGCCTACCAGTCGAAGGAACAATTAAATATGGTATTATATGGTTCTCATTTAAAACCATATACACAAAGAACGCAAACAGATTTACTAGATTTACAGCAAGAATTAGAAGGAATTCGTTATAGTGGTTATGCCATTTCAAGAGGGGAGTTAACGTTAGGCATCCACTCTGTCGCTGCACCCATTTTCGATCGCAGTGGCAAGGTTTTAGCTGCCGTTAATGTAGTTGGTACTGAAAAGACGTTTCAAGATGAGTTTATCGAGAAAGTAGCACTGCCCAAAGCATTGGAGACATCAGCCAAACTGTCTAGCTATATGGGATATCAATTGTATAAGTAGAAAAGGCTTGCAAATAGGAGACTGCTGAAAATATAGGCAATCTAAATTTACCGCAATAAAAATTAAAAAGATTAGGGATGTTTTTGAACATTCCCTAATCTTTTTTCGTGT
>NZ_FNHN01000008.1 GCF_900103525.1 Bacillus sp. OK048 | reverse complement strand
GTGAATATGAAACGAATTATCACGTTAATGGGTAAGTAATAGCCCATTATTTTACCTTTAAAAATCCAAAACACGAAAAAAGATTAGGGAATGTTGAAAAACATCCCTAATCTTTTTAATTTTTATTGCAGTAAATTTAGATTGCCTATATTTTCAGCAGTCTCGCCAGTCGCTGCCTTTTCTATTTTTTAAGGCTGTGTTTAAACTGGATTGTTGATTTGAGCTCCACTAAGGAATTATCATCGCAGGGACAGGCGATCTCTGCCTGTACCGAGGCGCTACGCTTTCCGCGGGCGGTCCGTGGAGCCTCCTCGGCGCTGAAGCGCCTGCGGGGTCTCCACTGCCCCGTCCTCCCGCAGGACTATGAATTTTCTTCCTCGAATAATCACCGCACGAAGAAAATGCGGTAGCATTTTCGAGGATCGAGCGCCTTCCGCTCAAATCAACAGGTTAAAATCTATAAAAACGTAGTCTATTTTAATAATATTACCGATCCTTATCAGCTTCTTTTGAAAGCTGTTTTAGTGATTTTACTTTTCCGTGCGGGTTTTGGTCTTGTTTACGAACGGTCCATTCACGCTCTTGTTGACTTTGTGATTTGCTCATTGTTTGTCCTCCTTTCCTTTCACATAACTATTTTTCCTATTTCTTTTCAGTCTTATGAGTAGAATTGTGTTGTAAACATTTCCTTTCATAAATCATTTTTGCTACAATAAATTTTATTGTTGGCTGTTATCTTAATGATTGTTGCAAAAAAAGTCTTATTGTGGAAGGAGATGAAAAATAATTGAAGAATCGCTTCTATGACCTGCGGCTTATTACTGGCTATATACTTGCCCATGCTCTCATGTATTTCACCTTCCATGATCGAGCGATTTTTTGGTATATCTTTACAGGTTCGCTTCTCATATTAATCACCTTTGCTATGTTTCAAGAAGATGTTGAAGATGAGTCATCATTTTTTACCTATATATTCATTGGTGCTTTATCAGGAATACTTCTCTATTCTCTTTTTTGGCTGGGTGTTCAAGCCTTTGATATACTTAACCTGCCATTTGAAAATAGTATTAAGAAACTATACCGTTGGTTTGCCCCATCATTATTTTGGCAATATCTTGCATTGATTTTAGTAGCAGCTCCAGGAGAAGAACTCTTTTGGCGCGGATTTGTTCAAAAAAGACTCCTTCGTTATTTCGGACCGTTAGGAAGTATTACATTGGCAGCCTTACTATATTCTTTGGTTCATATTTATTCAGGAACCTTTATCCTAATGCTGGCCGCATTTCTCTCGGGACTTATGTGGGGTGCCCTCTACTTGTGGAAAAAGAGTATGCCACTGGTAATTGTTTCACATATTGTTTTTGACATCATGATTTTTATTATTTTGCCGTTAAAATAGGAAAAGCATCAGTCTACGTAGGAGACGATGCTTTTCCTATTTTAAGGATTATTGCGATCATTTTTTAATGGCTTCATCCATAAAAGGATAAAAAAGATAAGGCTGATATAGCCAAATAATGGATAGAGACTAGACAAAAGCTTACTATAGTCAATCAGACTGATGAGATAAGAAACGATGAATATAGCTGATATTGTAATAAATGTAGGTACTGTTACAATTTGCCTTATCTGCCGCTCAATTCCATATACGTTCCCAATGACTGAAGTAAAAATTTCACCATAAATAACAAGAACAAAAATCCAATAAAAAAAAGGTGCGATTTGCTTCATAATAATTGCCATCGGTATCTCATATATCTCTAGATTAGGCAGCATAATCAGTGTAAAATGACTGGATATTAAAATGACTGTTAAAGCTGTCCCCCCTAAGATTCCGCCCCATTTGATTGTCCAATCGTCCTTAATTTCATTCGCGATGGGAACGAGCACTGCTTGTGCTAAGGCTAAGTTTAATGCTGTATAAGAAAAAGGTGCTACTATGCTTTTCCATCCATCTTCCGCATGTGGGATAAATAATAAGTGATTGATGAAATCGGGTTGTTTGATAGAAAGTGTCATTAACATTAAACTGAAACAAACCATAATAGGAACAACGAACGAGTTCACTGCAAATAGCCCCTTAGTACCAACCATCATCACTACAAAGGAAAAAAAGATTGTTATAAATATACCTAAATTCTTTGTAAGACCTAATTGTTCTTCAAATACAGCCCCTGCTCCTGCAAGCATTACAGCAGTTACTCCAAGAAGCATAAAAAGCATAATTATATTAATACCCCTGCCTGCCCATTTCCCAAACAAGTGTACATTAAATTCCTGGTATGAAACCGCATTAATTCGAGCAGCTATTCTCATCAACTTTGATCCTAACAGGATAAGGAGGCAGCCACTCAGTAATATGCTTAAAAAGCCAATGAAGCCAAACCGAGAGAAAAACTCAACGATCTCTCTTCCTGTTGCAAATCCCGCACCAACAACCGTACCCACGTATACTGCGGCGATTTGAAAAGCTGCTGACCAATTCTTTTTCACCTCATCTCCCCCTCAAATTCAATATATGAGCAAGAGGACAAACAAAGACGAGCTTTTTTCCAATCCGTCAATTTAGTAATAAAAAAAATTTACATATGCAAATCAATAAAAGTTCAAAAATGATCATCATAACCTTGATGACAACCAAAACGCATCGAAAAATCGTAAAAATGGTCATCATCATCCCGATGATGACCACAATTCATGAGAATTTTTTATAACTTTTGATCTTCTACTGTGTTTAACCAGGCTTCAATTTCACCCACTACTGATCGTACGCAGCCATCTTCAAAAGGTGAAATCAGATTTGCTTCTTTTACTAGCTTTGTAAACGACATGCTGCCGCCAAGTTTACAAAGACTAACGTAATCAGCCCAAGCCTCTTCTTGGTTTTCTCTAGAACGTTTCCAAAATTGGAAGGCACAAATTTGGGCTAAAGTGTAATCAATATAATAGAAAGGTGAGTTAAAAATATGTCCCTGGCGCTGCCAGAAACCGCCATTTTCTAAATAAGAATTCCCATCATAATCCTTATGCGGTAGATACTTTTTCTCAATTTTGCGCCACGCCTGTTTTCTCTCCTGTGGTGTTGCTTCGTAATTTTCATATACCCAATGTTGGAATTCATCAACAGAAACCCCATATGGTAAAAATAATAAGGCTGAACTTAAATGGGAGTATTTATACTTATCTGTATCTTCCTTAAAAAACAAGTCCATCCATGGCCAAGTAAAAAATTCCATACTCATCGAATGAATTTCACATGCTTCATAAGTCGGCCAATTATATTCTGGGATTTCAAAATTCCTACTTGAATAAACTTGGAATGCATGGCCTGCTTCGTGTGTTAATACATCAATATCTCCAGAGGTGCCATTGAAATTAGAAAAGATAAACGGTGCTTTATAGTTTTCAATGAATGAACAATATCCTCCGCCAGCTTTTCCTTTTTTGGCCACAAGATCCATTAAGTTATTATCCTGCATAAATCGGAAAAACTCTCCCGTTTCTGTTGATAGTTCTTCATACATTTTTTGCCCATTTTCAATTATCCATTCGGGGCTGCCCTTAGGCACGGCATTGCCTGTTTTATAGTTAAAAACTTCATCATAGTATTTTAACTGATCCACACCGATTCGTTCCTGCTGCCTTGCTTTAAGTTTCGTTGCAATTGGAACGATAAAATCCTTCACCTGCTGGCGGAAATTCGCTACCATCTCAGAATTATAATCTGTTCTCATCATCCGATAGTAACCTAATTCAACAAAATTTTTATAACCTAGTGCTTGAGCAATCTCCGTCCTTACTTTAACTAGTTCATCATAGATACGATCAAACTCTTGTTCATGATTAGCTAAAAAGCCAAACTTTGCTTCAGTTGCCCGCTTTCTCATTTCTCTATCTGTTGACTCAGTGAAGGGCTCTAATTGTGCTAAAGTTCGCTCTTCACCTTCAAAATTAATTTTTGCAGATGCCACTAATTTTGTATATTCTGTTGAAAGGCGATTTTCCTTTTGTAGTAAAGGAACAATTTCCGGTTTAAAGGTCTTTAATTGTCCTTCTGCAAGGGCAAATAATTGCTGACCCCATTTAGCTTCTAATTCATTCCGGTACTTAGAATTTATCAGAGCGTGATAATACTTAGTAACAAAGCCTTCAATTTCCGGCTGAACTTCATCCATATAATCTTGCTCGGCTTTATAGAACTCATCATTTGTGTCCACAGAATGGCGGATGTAGCACAGATTAAACATGGTTCCAATATCATTTCTAATTCCGTTTACTTCATTCATAGCTAAGCTTTGCTCTTCCACAGAAGAGGCTTTTGAAAACTTTTCAATCGCTGCCTCAAAACTTGTTTTTACTTCATCAAGGTTTGGACGGACATATGTATACTCTTCAAATCTCATTGGTACACCCCTTAAAATTGATTTTTGCAAGTAAATCATTTCGACATTATCTATTCATATTCCTTTAATGAAAAAAAATACGGCCGAAGCCGTATTAAAATTTCCCTGCTGGCAATCCAAGTTTCTTCAATAAATCAATCGCTTCTTGTTTTTCAGAATCTGTCAAACTAGACATTAGGGTATGAATCTGTTGGGCATGCTCTGGAAAAATTTCTTGAATAAATTCTTTTCCTTTATCTGTGATTTGGGCAAATGTAACTCTTCTGTCATTGGGACAGGCGATTCTGGTTAGCAGTCCTTTTTGCTCAAGCTTATCCACCACATAGGTGATACTCCCGCTAGCAAGTAATATTTTCCCGCCAATTTGCTGCATTGGCTGTTCACCTTTATGAAATAAAAGCTCTAATACGGCAAATTCGGTTGGGTTTAATCCACTTGCTTGAATAACTTTATTCACATGCTCATTAATCGCTTTAAAAGCCCTTGAAAGAACAATAAATAGCTTCAACGATTGTGCTACAGAATCATTTTCCATAAGAATCATCCTTTTTATAATTTGTCCAGCTCCAGCGCCTAGCCCCTCGAGGTCACTTCGGTCCTGCAGATGAAGTCGAAAAGCATGACTTCATCCACAGGCCCTCCAGTGCTTGTCGGGGCTGAGCAAGGCGCTTCCGCTTTTCTATTTATCTCGACTTCAAGATTATTATAAAAAACTTTTCTACTTGTGTCAATTTAGCTCTTAAGGTTAATTTCATCAATCTGTATGTATTTTGGATTCGCTCTCAAACCTTTCAGCATTAAATTTAGGTAGAGGTTCGAAACAATCCAGTTCTCATTTTTCAAAAAATTATGTAAGATAGGTATATTAAAAGTTTATTTAAAATAAATGAGGTGTGATGATGAGTCAACCTGCAGCAGCGTCTGCAAACACAACCAAGGCTTCTGAGAAAACAATGTTTAATATTCTTTTTATCATCGGGCTTTGCCATTTACTTAACGATGCCATTCAATCAGTGGTACCGGCAATGTTTCCAATCCTAGAAAAATCGATGGGATTATCTTTTACTCAACTAGGAATTATTGCCTTTTCCTTAAATATGGTTTCATCGGTACTCCAGCCAGTGGTTGGTGTTGTAACAGATAAAAAGCCGATGCCATATGTCCTGCCAATAGGGCTTACATTAACACTTGGCGGTGTTCTCGGATTAGCGTTTGCTCCTTCCTTTGGTCTAATTGTTTTTTCAGTCATTTTTATTGGGCTTGGGTCCGCAGTATTTCATCCTGAGGGTTCAAGGGTCGCCTATATGGCAGCAGGAAAACGAAGAGGACTGGCACAATCAATTTACCAGGTAGGCGGTAATACGGGGCAAGCATTAGCTCCACTCATAACTGCACTTATTCTTGTTCCGCTCGGACAAAGAGGTGCATCATGGTTTACCATTGTTGCAGCAATTGCAGTCCTATTATTAATCTATATTGCTAATTGGTATAATAAAAGATTAGCCAGTGAACTCCCGTATTTTAAAAAGAAGAATATCTTACCCGCAAAAAAGGTTGGTCTATCCAAAAGTGTAAAACGGGCATTGCTGGTCATTCTTTTGATCATTTTTGTTAGGTCATGGTATATTTCGGGGATGACTAATTTTTATGCATTTTATGCAATCGAAAAATATTCGTTTTCCATTAAAGAATCACAGTTATTTCTATTTGTCTTTTTAATTGCCGGCGCATTCGGGACTTTCTTTGGCGGGCCAATAGCAGATCGCTTTGGTAAGAAAAAAGTAATTGCAGTTTCCATGTTGGCAACCGCACCATTTTCCTTACTAATTCCATTTGTACCCTCCGCAATTGCGTTTATCCTTCTTCCTGTGGCAAGTTTTATTTTAATGGCAAGTTTTTCGGTTACCGTTGTTTTTGCACAAGAACTTGTACCAGGAAAAATCGGGACGATGTCCGGATTAACGGTGGGACTCGCATTTGGAATGGGCGCAATCGGTTCAGTAGGACTTGGATACATAGCTGACCTATTTAGTTTATCATCTATGGTCTCTTCGTTAGGATTCTTACCATTGCTAGGGTTAATTGCATTCATGCTTCCAAGTGACCAAGTAGTCCGAAAATGGAATCAAGAGAATTAGGAAAGGATGGGCATTTGCCCATCCTTTCTTTATTATGTAAATTTCGTTGAATTTTCGAAAATTTTTAACATTTTTGTTCAAAAAAACTTGAAAACTATCATATAATATAGTTACAACAAATAAGGGAGGGCAAAAAATCATGAAAACACCTAATTATCATGACTTTTATCAAAAGGCATTAGTCCCAATCGGGTTAAATGATCTGTTGACTCTAAATGAATTAGAGTCATATGACATTGATTCACCTTTCACTCATTGGCTCATAGCAATTGAAGGAGCGCAGCTCTCTCAAACAAAGATCTACTATCATTGGAAAGTAAGTATTTACCCGTCAAATTGTGAAGGTGATATGAATTGGCAGAAACCATTCTATTGCTCTCCAAGTATGGAATCTATGGATAGAGCACATGATATTGCCTGTTCTTTTACTTCCTTAAGCAAACAAGACCAACTTTCCACATTAAAAGTACAAGAGAAAATATCTTAACTAAAAAAATATTCCCCTTTCCGCTTCACCTTCTTTTTACTCTCCTTTGTGAAATAATCTACATATAGTAATAAACCCATGGATACGAATGGTGGATTTGAAAATTATCCCTATTTATTTTTATAAAAACGATCTCTTACTCTTTTCAACCGATTGTGATAATTTAGGATGTCCTGTCTAGCCTTTTCTGCTTCTGGTGCAATCGGCCGTAATGTTTCCAGCTCCCAATAGTTAACAATCACATCTAATACTTGATCAAAATATTCCAATGGACCATAGTTTGCCTCTTTTGCAATGATCGACATACGATCTTCAAAATCAGGCATCACTGTACCCGGCATTTGGAAGTTCTTAATAACATGTCCTAAATGATAACAGTAGTTAGGTTCCAATTGGAGATGAAATTTAATGACATCGCGATAAAAAGCATAATGCAGCGTTTCATCTTTTGCTAATCGGCGTAGCAGCCTAGCTAAATCCTTATCATGTGGTCCAGCTGATTTTGCAACATTATTATAAAAGACCATTGTTGCCAATTCTTGCAATGAGGTATAGACCATGGTTTCAAATGGCGTATGATAATCCGGATTCCAGCCATTCTCAACCGTTTGCTTGTGTAATTGGTGGAGTCGCTTAGGATCAACATTACGTGTAAGTAAAAGATACGTTTCAAGGAGGTTAGAATGCTGGTCTTCTTCTGAAGTCCAAGTATGGACAAAATCCTTAATAACCGTTAAAGACCCTTTAAATGTTTGATCTAAATGAGATGTAAACCAAGGCAAGTTCACTTCGGTTAATAGGGCCGTTTCAACTGCAGTAATAAGGGCAGCAGGTAGTGTAACCTGGCTTTCATCCCAAGGAACGCGTCGGAAATCTACCCCTTTATCCCACGGCAGGAAATCATGATAACCCCAATCAATTTTTTCAGACCGCTTTTTATGTTCTTCATATAATTCTATAAGTTTAGGCTCCAACCTAAAGTCCAAATCATTTGTTAACATCATTATCCCCCATTGTATGAAATTCAGTTGTATTCTATTTGGATGAACTATTTATATCAGATACTAGCACCTGATACTATATTATTATACACAAATATTCTGAATTTAACTAACAAAAGGAATTCTGTGAAACAACAAAAAGTAGCACACCCCATGTCAAGGGATGTGCCACCTCTTTAAGATCATACAAAAAACTTTTTTAGTAATTATGCCAAACGGAAGACAATTCCATGTCCGCCTTTTGGATATTCCCATTTAATGTTTTGGTGCGGGCAGCCGATACGACAGCTTCCACATTCGTGGCAGCCTTCATATCCAACCTGCATTCGTAATCCTTCCCATTTGTATACTTCAGCAGGGCAGAAAATCGTGCAAATCTTATCAGGACATTTTGTCATACAAATATCATCATCCATAACGGTTAAGTGGGACTTTGTATCAGCTCTAAAACGAAGAAGGTACTGTTTTTCTTCGATATTTTTAGTTGACATTATTTCACCGCCTTCCAAGCACGATAGATATCTTGTATTACTTTAATCGTTCCTCTTTCTGCTGTTACACTCTTCATAATCTCTTTTTGTTTCTGTCGCTTTGGTGTTCCATCGACTGTGAAGAATTTGCTCATAGCTTTATTCATCATCGGTACATATTCTTTAAAGTATTGTGGATACTTCTCAAATGTGTGGGCGGCATCTTTATATTTCTCTAAATCTTTGATTATGAAGCTATCATAAAGTTTCTGACGATAGATATTTAAGCTAGATTCAGAATAGTCTCCACGGTGCTTCGCCTCAATTACCGTTTCAGCAGCAAGTAAGCCAGAATGCATTGCCATGTTCGAACCTTCACGATGAATGGCGTTAACAAGCTGCGCAGCGTCACCTATAACCACTACACCGTTTCCAGCTACTTTCGGTACCGAGCGATAACCTCCCTCTGGAATGAGGTGGGCAAGATACTCTGCTGATTCTCCACCAGCGAGCATCGGTTTAACCATAGGATGTGTTTTTAAATAGTCTAGAAGGTCATAAGGCTTCATTTTTGATTTGATCATGCTTGATAGAGTGGTACCTACTCCGATGTTCAAACTGTCCTTATTCGTATATAAAAAGGCAGTTCCTAAGTTACCTTTTGTTGAATCTCCGAATATTTCAATTGTACAACCTTGATTATCCTCTAGATTAAAGCGATCATTAATTTTTTCTTTTGGTAAATTAATAACTTCCATTACCGTTAGCGCAACTTCATCGGGACGGAATTCTTTATGGAAGCCTAACTGTTTGGATAGTAATGAGTTTACCCCGTCAGCCAGAACAACTACATCCGCAAATACTTCTCCGTTTGGCCGGTCAGTCCGGACACCAATTACCTTTCCGTTTTCAACAATGCACTCCGTTACGACCGTTTCATTTATTAGCAGTGCACCTGCTTCCACTGCTTTTTTCGCAAACCATTGATCAAATTGCGCCCGTAAAACAGTAAAATTATTATAGGGTTCAACCCCCCATTCAAGCCCCTTGTATCCAAATTGAACCACTGACTCTGTATCCATCATCCAGAATCGCTGCTCAATCACCGGTCTCTCGAGTGGTGCTTCTTTCCAAAACTCTGGAATTAACTCCTCCATTTGCTTTCGATAAAGTACACCGCCCATTACGTTTTTACTTCCTGGATATTCTCCTCTTTCAATAAGCAATACGTTTAAACCGTTTCGGGCACACACAAGTGCACAAGATGTTCCTGCTGGTCCTGCCCCAACAACGATGACATCAAATTTTTCTGGCATAGCTCATCTCACCGCCTTTTTCAATTCGTAGCTGTTTAAATTGCTCGATTAATTTAGGGACAATTTCCATTGCGTCTCCTACAATTCCATATGTGGCTACATCAAATATCGGTGCATTTGGATCCTTATTAATAGCGATGATTAAATCAGAGTTTTTCATGCCTACTACATGCTGAATAGCACCAGATAGAGCAATGGCAAAATAAATTTTCGGGGTTACAGTTTCACCAGTCTGGCCAATTTGTAGCTCATGCGGTAACCAGCCTGCCTCAACCACATCTCTGGTTCCACCAACCGTTGCTCCTATCGCATCCGCTAATTCATAAAGTATCTGGAAGTTTTGCACATCTCCCATTCCTTTTCCACCGCAAACAATAACATGTGCATCAGCTAAATTCGCCTTTTTTGTTACGTCATTCACAATTTGCAGCACTTTTGTACGCATATCTTCTTCCTTAAGGGTAATGCTTTCTTCAATAATTTTCCCTGTTCTACCTGTCTCTGGCTCTAGAGCCTTCATTACTTTCGGTCTAACAGTCGCCATTTGCGGACGATGCTTTTTACAGAGAATCGTAGCCATAATATTTCCGCCAAAGGCAGGACGGCTGGCTTCAAGTAAACGGTTATCTACGTCAACATCGAGCATCGTTGTATCAGCAGTCAAACCTGTTACTAAATCCGTTGCCACAGCACTTGCTAAATCTTTACCATTTGGTGTTGCTCCGTAAAGAATGATCTCTGGCTTGTATTTGGGAACGAGCTGCATGACACCCCTCATGTAGGATTCTGTCCGGTAATCTTTCAAAACTGGATGGTCAACAAGGTATACTTCATCCGCACCATAGGCGATTACTTGGTTAGCTAATGGTTTTATTCCGCTCCCAAGTAAAAATCCTGCTAATGGTACTTGTAATTTATCAGCAAGCTTTCGACCTGCACCAAGTAGTTCGAGTGAAACTCCTTCAATTTTACCTGCATTTTGTTCAATGAATATCCAGACACCACGGTAATCATTAAAATTCATGTAAACCCCTCCTAACGTCAAAAAGAATATTCCTTACTGTTTAGATGACTGTAGCGATAATACCTCTTTTTTCTCCATCAAGATTTCCATGAGTTGATTTACCTGCTCATCAGAGGAACCTTCTATCTTCTTTCCGCCTTCTGGCCGTGGAGGTGTAAACATTTTTCCAACAATCGTTGGCGAACCTTTTAAACCAAGCTGAGCTCTGTCAACGTTTTCAAAATCATTTACCGCCCAAATGACTGGTTCATATCTTGCTGCTTTGATCATATTCGGCATTGGTGAATATTCAATGTGATTAATTTCTTTTTCTACTGTCAATAAGCAGGGCAAATCCGCTTGAATTAATTCATATCCATTCGTTAATTTCCTTTTGATTAAAACCGTTTTTTCTTCAAAGTTCACTTCGGATACTTCAATTACATTCGTGATAGGCGGTATATCCATTCTTCTTGCAATACCAGGTCCAACCTGGCCAGTGTCGCCATCAATGGCATGTTTGCCGCAAATCACCATATCAACCGGAAGTTCTTTGTTTATTTTTTCTAATGCTTTAGATAAGGCATAACTAGTTGCAAGTGTATCAGCCCCTGCAAATGCACGGTCCGTTATCAAATATCCTTGATCAGCTCCAATTTCAATGGCTTTTTTAATAACTGCAGTTGCCTGCGGTGGTCCCATCGACAAAACCGAAATGGTCCCTCCAGTTTTTTCTCTAATGCCTACTGCTTCTTGGACAGCGTGAGCATCGTAAGGATTTAAAATGGCTGGTGCGCTGCGTCGGTCAAGTGTGTTTGTTTTGGGATTAATTTTAATTATCTTTGTATCTGGTACTTGTTTAACACATACGACAATGTGCATGTAGGAATTTCCCTCCCCCATATTTGCTTTGTTTGTTTTTGAAAGCGCTTGCCTAACTTGGTTATAAAAAATGCCATATTACGATATATGAATCGCAACACATGCATAGTACCAAACATTGATAGATTTCTTTAATGAGAATTGATAAATTTTAGGTTGAGGTCTAGAAGTATCAGATCTATAGATTTTCTTGTTGTAAGTTAATAGTGTAATAATACAGTTAATATAACTATAAGAAATTTTCGGAAATAAACAATGATATAAATCACAGTTATTGTCTAATTATGTAGAAATTTTTTCAGTAGTTGAAGCTTTTTGCGGGACTTTCTTTCTGCCTTATTCACCTGGTGCTGGAGCACTAGTATTCTTCACTAACAGAAACGAGGAATTGGTAATCGCTTTTCAAATTGCACCCGAAGGCCTTTTTACTGCCCATTTTTAGTCAATCAAACAAAAATCAAGGCCTTCATGCTGTCATCCTAGCTGATGCAATTGAAACTTTTTTCAATTATTGGTTTTATTTAATTTTCATTGTTCAAGGGCTTGTCCCATATAGTTTTTTTGCTGTAGATGCAATGGTGGTTTATCCTATTCTAAAACTCACTGAAAATAATCACATACCTTTGGAAAAATCAAAGTCATTTGATTAAACGCAAATCTCACTTCTTCCTTTGGACGTGAGCACTGCTGTGAAGCTTTTTGATATTCATTGATTAATATATCTAGCTCCTGACTGTATTTAACGGTCTCTTCACTTGTAAAACCTTTCTTATTCGCACAATTTATCATCATCGCACGTTTCGTTTTTATTGCTTTAAGCATCTCTGAAGTGTTATTATTATACATTTGCAAGTCTCCACCTACTCTTTACTCTTTTACATTAAACTACTATATAATTCATTTACTTGATGAATTATGACAAGATTTATAGTAAAAGTAAACACTTTCGCAAAAGTAGACAAAACAAGCATTTTTCGACAATTTTCCCTTGACTTAAATTGTTTTTACGACAAATCACACTCGTTCGTTGATTCACTTTAGTAAAGTTTTTTCCTTTTATAGTATTGGTTTTTACTCTTTACTTAATGGTAAAACAAGCTTAAAGTTTGTTCCTATTCCTTCTTCACTTTCGACTTGTATAGTCCCATTGTGTTCTTCAATAATTCGATAACTGACCATTAAACCTAATCCCGTACCTTTTTCTTTTGTGGTATAAAAGGGTTCTCCAAGTCTTTTTAACCTATCCTTTGGAATCCCGATTCCTTCATCTTGGATTGATATCTGTAAATATTGTTCATTGATTCGATTTATTGAAATAGAAATTTCCCCACCGTTAGGCATTACTTCAATTGCATTTTTTATGAAATTTATAAAAACTTTTTTTAATTGATTCGGATCACAATAGACTGGCAGATCGTTTTCAAATTGAGTGTTGATTTGTACATTGTAAAGGACTGCTTGAGCATTTAATAAATCAATCGTTTCCTGCATAATTTGACAAACATCTTTTTCTAGAAATCTTATTTCTTGAGGCTTTGAAAGGATTAAAAACTCATTAATAATCGAGTCCATTCTCGCTAATTCAGAAGTAATGACATCGTAATACAGAGAATGCTCAGCTCTAATACTAGGCTCAAGTAATTGGATAAACCCCTTCAAAGCAGTCATAGGATTTCTTATTTCATGAGCAATTCCCGCCGCAAGCTCCCCGATAATGTTTAAACGATCTGATTTTCGCAGCTGTTCCTGCACTTCAACTTTTTCAGTTACATCGATAACAACTGTAAGATTTAACCCATCGACAATTCCACGCTTTGTGGAGTAATCAAAATGCCTCAGTCTCCCATCATTCTTTTTAATGATCATTGTTGAATTTTGCTTACCATTTTTCGCTACATAATCAATATGATTAATGATTTCCTGTTTTTTCTTTTCTAGACGATTAAATAAATCAAATAAAGATTGACCTAGCAACTTCTCTTTTGGGAGACCAAAAATTCTTTCTGCTGAACCATTGATATCCACAATTTGATAGGTTTCGTTCCATAGAATTAGTCCATCCATTGATTCGTCAAATATTATTCGAAATTTACGTTCACTTTCTCTCAATTCCTTGTTCTGGTTTAGTATTTTTTCCAGTTTCTTTCACCCACCCCATGGAACCCAAAATAAGGTAATATCATAAATCCTATATTCTACATTATAATTTAAAATCCTTTTTACTTGACAAAAAATATTCTTGATTTAGCTTGGGAAATTTATAAAAAAACCCAGCTAGGAACCTAATCACCTAGCTGGGTTTAATTAAATTAATTGTATTCGACAAACATCGAGTCAAATGACCGCTTTATGAGGCAAGACGGAGGATAAGAATTCCTAGAAAAGCCATAGATAGACCAGTTATTTCACGCTTGCTCCAATTTTCCTTCAAATAAAAACGGGCATATAAAATTACCAACGCAACATTCATGGCAACGATTGCGGAGACTATTCCGGTAATTCCATCACGAAATGCCGGAAAAATCAGGATCATACCAACGGCATTTGTAATTCCTACGAACATTCCCCAAACGATTGTTTTTTTCTTGCTCCACCTTTCAAGTGTTTTTTCCTTATTTAAGGATCCTGCTTCTTTTCGCATGGTTATTGCCCATGAAATCGCGAAAAGAATACTGCCAGTTGTAAACATAACAGTTAATACAGGGAGGGTGGACGCTCCTGAAAGGGTTGCCTGTTTCACCGATACATCCGTAAACCCAAAGAAGAGCATCGTTAAAATTCCCCATTGAATTCCATTTAATTGGTTTAGCTTTAAGTCCTGTGAATATTTGACAAGTAGCAGTCCAGCCAACACAATGAAAAAAGCTATAAATTGCCAGCCCGTTAATCCTTCACCCCAAAGGAAGTAGGCAACAATCATAACAACCAACGGAGGCAGGCCCGTAAATAAAGCAACAATGGAGGCCTTTCCGACAGCATACCCTTTATACATTGAAGCGTTGGCAACAAACGAAAATGTCCCCATTAAGATTCCAAACAACGCCTCTGTTGTCCATGATTGCCCGATGAACATATTCCCAGCCAACGTAATGATGGTTCCCGATAAATAAACACCGAAGAGCAGTAAATTACGATTGATCGGTCTTTGTGACGTCCAATGATATAGAATTCCCCTTAAGCCAAAACAACTGGCAGCGGCAATAGCAAAAATAAACCACATAGCTTCCTTCTCCTAATCTTTGTTATAATCCTAAACTGTAGTAGCAGTTAGACTCGCTAGTAATCTAGCATTCTCCTACTTTTACTTTAAAACAATATAAACAAAATTATAGCAAAGATTATCATGGAAATGAAACTGTTGCAATCTTTTAGATTTGCTGAGTGTATCCCTTTACGGGTAACCCCCTTGATTCACGCTTTTGCTATTTTATAGATATTGATTTTCGTGTTTTGCTTTGAGACGCTGCCATCTTTTTTCTACTTCTGATTCAAATTCTTCTAAGATTGTTTTATTTTCTTCTTTTAGAAGATGTTTTGTTTTTCCCATATATTTAAGCCATTCAGAAATAGGAATTCGTTTGTTTTTATCTTCTGGGTTGTAAGTAATGCTCGTAACACCTTGTTCAACCTCATATAGTGGGAAGAAACAGGAATTTACCGCAGCATCAAGTATGGTTGCTCCGTAACGATCTTCTGATTTCCAGTTAAGTGGACAGGTAATCAATATCTTTCCATAAACGGTGCCTACATTTTGTGCATACCATTGTGCTTTTGCACCCTTTTTAACTAGGTCTTGAGGGTGGCTTTCCGCACCTGTAAATACGTATGGAATATTGGTTGCCGCCATAATTTGTGCAGTATCTTTATGATGGAATCCTTTTCCTTTTTGTGCTTTTCCAACTCCTGATGTACTTGTCATATGTCCTATCGGTGTTGAATAAGACATTTGGGAACCCGTATTCATATATCCTTCATTATCGTATTCAAGCATAATTAACTTATGTCCACGAAGGGCTGTACCAATAGCAGAACCCATTCCAATGTCCATACCGCCATCTCCGGTAATCATTACAAACGTAGCGTCATCGGAAACTTCAATTTCGCCACGGCGCTTCAATTCTAAAAATGCTTCAAGAGTTCCTGATAAGGTAGCAGCACCATTTTGGAACAAGTTATGAATCATCGTTTGTTTATGAGAACTGTGTGGATAAGATGTTGTAGTTACATATGCACAGCCTGTTTGGAATAATGTGACGATGTCACCTTCTATCCCTTTAAAGAACAATTCTAGGCCAGCAAAGATACCACAGCCAGGACATGCCCCATGTCCAGAAGCAATCCGCTTCGGTTTCGATGTAAGCGCACGGAGCGGCGGTATTTTTACTTTTAGCTTATTGGTAGCTTCATCCATTTTCACATCAATTAAACCAGAATTATATACATCACCGTGCTGTGGTGTAATCACAGGTTTAAGAATTTTTTCAGGATTACCCGGTACATGACCATAATAATCAAATGGCTTTTCAGCGAAGCCTTTTTCCATAGCCTCAATCGTCATATCAAAAAACTTCTCGGCATCACTTGCGTAGAAATCCTTGCCCCCAAGTCCAAATACACGACTAAGTACGATCGTTTGATTATTGCGATCTTCTTGAAGTGCAGATTTCACTTCATGTGTTAAATTCGGTCCATTTGCACCATATGAATCAGCACGTTCACCCACTAATAATGATTTTACATTTTTAAGAGCTTCACGAATCTCCTTTGCAGGGAAAGGACGTATGATATTTGGACTAATAATACCAGCCTTGATTCCTTTAGCACGTAATTGATCAACAACATCTTTCGCAGATTCAGCAGCAGAGTTTAATAAGAATAATGCTACTTCTGCATCTTCCATTTTATATAAATCAAGAACTGGATATTCACGTCCTGAAATTCGTGCATATTCGGCAGCTACCTCTTTAAATACTTCACCAGCAGCATAAATCGCTTCCGATTGTTGGAAATGGTTGTTCAAAAGATCATCCCCATTCATATGGGCACCAATTGTTACTGGTTTCTTAGGATCTCTGGCAAAATGATAATCTGTTGGACATTCACCAACAAATTGTTGTACTACTTTCCGATCTTTAAAGTATTCAACTCGACGCTTTTGATGGGAAGTAAAGAATCCATCATAGGCCACAATAACTGGTAACCGGACCTTAGAATGTTCGGCAATTTTAAGCGCCATAATATTCATATCATAGACTGCCTGAGGTGTTCTTGCTGTTAAGATTACCCAGCCTGTGTTTAACGCATAGTAGAGGTCAGAGTGATCCCCCCTAATATCCAGTGGCCCACTGACTGCACGCGTTACAAGGTTCATTACCATCGGAAAACGAGTTCCAGCTTGAACTGGAAGCTGCTCAATCATATAGAGCAGACCATTTGCACTTGTAGCATTGAAAACCCTGGCACCAGTTGCAGCAGCACCGTAGCAAATACCTGCAGAGCCATGCTCGCCATCCGCAGGAATTAACTTAATATCATGCTCGCCGCGGGATTTCATTTGGTCCAAGAACTGGGCAACTTCAGTAGAAGGTGTAATAGGGAAATACCCCATAATATGATAATTGATTTGTGCAGCAGCCATTGCCGCCATTTCATTTCCTGATTCAAAGGTTGAAAGCTGTTCAGCAACAGCTATTTTTGTCATTTGATCTTCTAACATTGCCATTATGATATCCCCCCTGCAAGATACGGAAAGTTCTGTTTAACACGGTTAGCTTCTGCATAGCCAATCATTTCACGGAGATCGCCTAGTGCATCAGTAGGACATGCTTCTACACATTTTAAACAGCCCTTACAATATTGGTAATCAATCCCTTTGAGGAACATTTGCTTTCTACCCTTTTTATCTTCGCCAGCTTCCCAAACGAAACAATAATCAGGACAGACATTATCACACGCAGCACAGTGAATACATTTTTCCTGCTGAAACTGTGGAAGGAATCCTTGTCTTGATCCGCTTAAATCTTTTAGAATACTATTTGCTTGTGCAGTCATCACTCCGCCAATTTCTTGAGTCATATACCCTAATTGTGGCAGTGGACGGCTGAAACTTTTTCCTTCTGCGCCCTCGGGAACGGCATAGGTTTTAAATTGTACTTCATTATAGCCGCGATCGAATGTGCGAATATTAGGTTCAACAAGATGTGGATATTTTTTTTCAAACGTTTTGGTAATAACTTTCCGCATTGAATCTGGGTCCAAGAAGTCACAAATACGATATAATGCACCTAACATCGCTGTGTTTACTTTTGTTTTTTCCTCAACCGCAATTGTTAATGCGTCTACAATAGCAAGTGTGCCGTATTCTAACTTTAAATCTTGTCTAACTTCATCAAATTCTCTCACTGTATTTACTAGAGCAATGCCATCAGCACTCAATCCGCTGACAACATCAACTGTTTTATAAAGTGCTTCATGAAAAACTGCTACAATATGTGGTTGTTCAATTGGGCTATGATCTCTTATTTCAATATTTGGTTCACAATAGCGAATAAAACTTTTAACAGGTGACCCTTTCTTTTCAGAGCCATATGATGAGAAATTAGATCCATTTAAGCCAAGACCTAATACTCCAGCTTCTGCTAGCATTTTTCCAGCCAAGTTTGCTCCAAGACCCCCGATTGATTCTAGGCGAATCTCAAAGAACCCCAGCTCATTTTTTTTCGGTAAAATTGACATAGTGTCCTCCCCTTCTTGTTCAAAACATCATGAATTCATAAAAAAATCATTTCCCCATAATTCATTTTAGGACAATCTATTTTATTACGCTGTGATAAAAATCAAACATCACTAAAAAAGTTATGTAACACTTTTAAAAAATCTAAAAAAACGTTAATTTCTGTACATTTTGGTCTTTGTTTTTTTGTATAACAGAAAAATAACTGTGGTATAACAGATGTTTATTATCATCTGGTTTACCTTTTGTCCAAAAATGGGATATAATATAATATTGTTGTTAACATGTCAAAGGAGTTTTACTATGAACGTTATCTGCAGTACCTTAAACGCTAAATATATACATACTAACCTGGCGATTCGTTACTTAAAGGCTTTTGCTGCGCCTGAATTTAACATACAATTAAAGGAATATACGATAAAGGATCCAGTCTTGAACATCGTCTCTGACCTTTATCAGCAAAAACCAAAAACCATTGGTTTTAGTTGTTATATCTGGAACATTGAAGAAACGCTTAAAGTTGTTAATATGATCAAAAAGGTTGACCCATCCATTCAGATTGTATTAGGTGGCCCTGAAGTAACCTATGATACGGTTGAATGGATGGAAAAAGCTCCAAATGTCGACTTTATCGTTATGGGTGAAGGTGAATATTCATTTAAGCAATTACTTACCGAAATGAATGGAGATAGTAACTATCATAATGTCCACGGCATTGCGTTCCGTGAGAATGGGCAAATAAAAGTCACCCCACAAATGAATAAACTCGACCTAAAAGAACTCCCATCTCCATACCGCTTTGCCGAGGATAAAAATCATTTAGGCAAGCGTGTTACCTATATCGAAACAAGCAGGGGCTGTCCATTTAGCTGTCAATTTTGTCTTTCCTCTATTGAAGTCGGAGTTCGCTATTTTGACAGAGAAAAAATCAAGGATGATATCAGGTATTTAATGGCAAATGGTGCCAAGACGATAAAATTTGTTGACCGGACCTTTAACATTAGCAGAAGCTATGCCATGGAAATGTTTAGATTTTTAATTGATGAACATCTACCTGGGACTGTTTTTCAATTTGAAATTACAGCTGATATCATGCGGCCAGAGGTTATTGAATTTCTAAATAATGAAGCACCAAAAGGACTTTTCCGTTTTGAAATAGGCGTTCAATCAACAAATGATTATACAAATGAGCTTGTTATGCGAAAACAAAATTTTGCAAAATTAACGAGAACAGTAACGATGGTGAAGGATGGCGGAAAAATTGACCAGCACTTAGATTTAATCGCTGGTCTCCCCGAGGAAGATTACTCGTCGTTTCGTAAAACATTTAATGATGTTTTTGAACTTCGCCCAGAAGAACTTCAGCTCGGTTTTTTAAAAATGCTACGAGGCACTGGTCTAAGACTTCGTGCTGCTGAACATGAGTATGTATATATGGACCATTCCCCCTATGAAATCTTGGGTAATAATGTCTTAACCTTTGATGATATTCTTAGAATCAAACAAGTGGAAGATGTATTAGAAAAATATTGGAATGATCATCGTATGAACCATACGATTGAGTATTTGGTAACAAAGGTGTTTCCATCGCCATTTGATTTTTTCCAAGAGTTTGGTGCCTTTTGGGATAAGCAGGGCTGGTCGAGGATTGGCCACCAGTTAGAGGATTTATTCCGTAGATTATTCGACTTTCTTGAAAGTCGAGCAGTAAATGACCTTGATACTATCAAATCTCTTATGAAATATGATTATTTAATTACTCATAAATATAAGCCAAGAAAGCCTTGGTGGGAGCAAAGTACGAACAAGAAGACTAGAGTTGAAATCTATAAACAAATTATTGAAAATCCATCGCTGTTGGATCAGAATTATTTAGATTTAGGGCTTGATGAAAAGGATTTATATAAGCACACAATGATTGAAGAACTAAACTTCGACCTCGCTGCTTATATATCAACCGGAAAAATTGAAACCCAGCCCTCCTACTTGTTAGCTTATTTTGACCCTGCAAACAAAGGGACACGAATCTATTCATTTATAACAAGTGTAAAATAGCCGGCTTAGAGCCGGCTATTTTAACTTCTTCCTTTTTCACCTTGCTTTGAATTGCGGTTTGCAAATCTAATTGCATTGTTATTATCAGCGAATTCTGCTGAAAATTCGCTTTCCTGAACATTTTTATGAGGCGTTTTTGAATACTTTTCAACCGCATTATGTTCCGCTTTTCGTTTAGCCATTTTCTTTCCTCCCTTCATTGATGTTACATGATTAGTTTCTTCAAAAGATGAGATTCAACACTTCCTTATTTTTCATAAATAAATTTGTTCATCTAGCAAAAAATAAGAAAAAATAGGAGTGAAAATTTTGACAAACAAAAAGAAACCATCCCCTGAAAAACTAAGTATTAATGAAACAATGCCTCACCAGATCAATGCACCAAGCTTTGAGGATACAGGAATTAAAATGCAACCTCCATTTGAAAACAAATACGGTGTCATTATTGGGGACAGTAAATATGCTTCTCCTAACTCTCCTTTAGAAAATTGGTCAGAAGCTTCTGATCCTGAAGTTATGGCTGGTGACGATTGGATTCATCCTACAAATGACATCGGCTGGAATACTCCAGAAAATCGTGAATTACTTGAAAGTAAAAAGAAACCTCAAGCTTTTCCGTTTATGCACCCAGATAAAGATGTAAGCAAGGGCAGTGATTAAATATCCAAATCCACAAAACATTACCACTTATGAAAAAAAAAATTTGAATCATAATACCATTACAGAGATAAGATTTTTCTCTGAACTGGATAAAGGAGATGAAACAAATGGCTAATAGCAGCAATAAATTATTAGTTCCTGGAATAGAGCAATACCTTGATCAGGTAAAATATGAAATTGCACAAGAGTTTGGTGTAAATCTAGGCTCCGATACTGTTTCACGTGCCAATGGTTCAGTTGGCGGCGAAATTACAAAGCGGTTAGTTAAACAGGCTCAAGCTCAAATGGCAGGTCAACAACAATAACAACCTAATAACATGGAAAAAGTCCGGCAAATTTGCCGGACTTATTTATTCCAATGTTTTTCTTGATTATTCGAATTATTTTTCTGTTGTGATCGATTATCATGATTATTTGAGTTATTTTTCTCTTGTGATCGATTATCATAATTATTCGAGTTATTTTTTTGTGACCGATTATCATGATTATTTGAGTTATTTTTCTCTTGTGATCGATTATCATGATTATTTGAGTTATTTTTTTGTGACCGATTATCATGATTATTTGAGTTATTTTCCTCCACAGACTTATTATCATGATTATTTTGTTTTTCAGTGCGGTTCTGCACCCCATTATTTTTTTTAATTGATTCGGTTGCTGCCTGATTTCCTTTGTCTTGTCTATTTTCATAACCATTCATGTTCTTATTTTCACTGTTATTAATTTGGTGATTATTATTTAGTTTTTTCCCATTATCAATTTGAACCTGCTTATTATGATTGTTGATAGTTTCATCTATTTTCTTTGCCTGACCTGGAGGCAAAGTTGAAGGTGATGTTGATGGTTGAGGAGAAGTACTTTTCTTTAGTTCCTTTTCTGCCGATTTCAATTTTTCTTTGCTTTTTGCAGTATCATTTTTCTTTTTATGATAAATTCCTTTAGAAACACCTAAACTCTCAGCTTTTTCCACTTCTGCTTTGGTGGTTGTATATTGGTTCACCTCTACCTGTTTATCCGCAGTTTTCTTTATTTTATTGATATTTTCCTCAAGTTTAGTCAATGCATCTTCTTTAAGCTGCTCCGTCTTTACCGTTGAAATGACTACAGGTTCGGCTGGTGCAAGCAAACCTTCATCTTTTAATTCTGTCAGAATGATAGTAGTTATCTCGGCAGCATCCTTTTTTTTCCAATTGTCAATCTGGCTAATGATATCTTCTGCTTCTTGATTAAAACCCTTTAATTCCACAACCTGCATCTTTTTATTTAGCCCTAATTCAATACTTGTATCCGCACCAATAGACATGTAGGCATATGCCTTATTACTTTGGTAGATTGGAAAAATAGAAGCAAAACAAACCAGCAAACCAGCTACTGACATCCAGATACTTTTACGTTTAAAAATGTTTTTGAATGGAATTGGATATTTACTGCTGTTAGAATCCATTACCGGAATAAAGTCAATTTCTTCTCCTACTATATAGAGCCTATCCTGTTTGCGGGCACGTAAAAATTCTCCATCTGGGGTTAATAAAGTCAAAAAAGGATCATCCACTTCCATTACAATTCCCTTTTTCATGTCTCAAGCATCCCCTTTAAATAATCATTTAAATATAAATAATCACTAGATAATATAAGTGCAATGGCAATAATATATTTACGGTTTCGTTCAATTGTCTTTCTGCTAACATCAACCATTTCCACAAGTTGCTTAATGGGTAGCCGCTTTTTTTCAAACAAGAAAATTTTCAACTCACTATTTTCAACCAATGTTTTAGCTACCATAACTGCATTACTTCTCGCATCTGCATGTTTTGGGGAACTGATAACTAAATCACTAAAGCTCAAGTCAAAGGATGTTAATAATTCTTGAAATTGAATAATTTCTTCTTTCCTTAATTCTTCATCTGACTTTTTCTTATATTCCTCGAATGATAGGTCATTCACGATCACCATTCCGGCAGACTCTTCTTCAAGTGACGAATATGTTAAGTCGATACTTATATGTTGGTTTTTTGTTTGTTTCCGGAGATAATCAATTACTCGTCTTTTAATTATTACCTCTGAAAAACTAAGTAAAGAGCTTCCTCTCTCTGGGGAAAACTTTTCAATCGCTTCATTGAATGCAATAAGACCAATACTAAATTCATCGTCGGTTTCATAAATATATCGTTTACAAACGGAAGAAACATTTTTTGCAATAAATGGTTTATATGCATCTATTATTTCATTTAGCAGTGAGCGATCCCCTTGTTGAATTAACCGAACCGACTCTTCTAATGTTCGTTTTTTACTTTTGGTTAAAAACAATAAACCTAGCATTGCCTCACCTCTCTATTAACCCAATTATATCATACAGATGGTAGATTGGATTTTGTAGGTTTTGGCAAGATTTCTTCCTCCTAAAGATTTACGTATAATGAACAGCATTTTATGGGGGCACAAAAAAATTTTCCACAAAAAAGCTCCAAATCATTGTCTGATTCGAAGCTACGTTTAACGCCGAGATTTCAATATCCATTTTATTAAAAAGCCAATCAGTAATCCTGGAATTAAAAACAGCATTGGTAAAAAAACTGGACCTGGATGAATATTAAAAATAGAAACTTTGGGTGAAACCATTAATCCAACCGTGACCATATAGGCACAAAAGGCAAACGGCAAATAGGAGTACTTTTCATTTTCGGGCATTGCTGTACGGTATCCATCCCACATGGAAAACATATAGACACAAGGATAAAACAACAGCCATTGATAATCAATTACTCTTTCAGCTTTGTCAATTTCACCTAAAAAGCTATACATAATGGCAGAATTAAAACGACTGTTTACATTCATTAGAAATTCTAAGCTAACAAATAAAACACCTTTGATGTAATGACCAGTTAATAGTTGACTGAATCCTGGAAAGGCAATATTCCATAAAACCGCTTCTAACCTACTTATCTTTTTCATTTCTTTATCCCGCTTCTACTCTAAGTTACTTCCAGCTTAGTTTCTCCAGTAACCCCATGAATAATCAGTAGAAGAAGAAATTTTTCTATTCATTTGCTTATAAAATTGGTATTTGGTAGTTTGGATTGTCTTTTTGTTTTAGATAAAAGGTTGTCATTGGCTTTAACCCATCCTTAAAATTAGGGCATACTATTCCTGATCCTTCTAAATCTTTCACTGCCTGAGTACAATCAAATTGACCCATCCATGTGAAATAATCGAGTGCCTCCTTTTCTACCCCTAGAAATTTTCTTGCCGGTCTAATCGAAAGAAACCATTTTCCAACCGATAATGGCAGGGTTCCTTTTGGTTTTTTATTCAATAATTCCTCCATCATAAAACTGTATATTTCAGCAGCACGATAAGGATGTGGATCAGTTAAATGATATGTTTTTCCTATACCCTTTTCTAAAAAGCTGAGATAGGCCGTTGCCTGAATGATATAGTCAATTGGAACCAAATTCACATACGCTTCTCCTTTACCTAATCGTGGGAGCAAAGGAAGAAATTTTAACCTTTCTAGAAAATTCATCATAAAATAAGGACCATCGAATTTAATCGTTTCACCCGTTTGTGAGTGACCTTTGACAATTCCAGGACGAATTATCGTAATTGAAATTTCTTCTTTTAGCTTTTCGACCAAGACTTCTGCCTCAAATTTCGTTTCTTCATAATGATTTTTAAAGCTTGTTGGACGAATAAGCTCGGTCTCGTAAAGTGTCCCTTCCCGTTCCCCGACTACATAAGCAGTACTGAAATAAACATATCTTTTTAAATGAGTCAGCCCTTTTACCCAATTATTTACATTATTAGTCCCATTTACATTTATCTTAAACGCTATATCTCTTGGTACGGCTAAATCATAAATCGCGGCAAGATGGAAGACATGGGTTACCTTTTCTATTAATCGCTCTTGGTCATTATCACTGATCATTAGAAATGGTTTGGTAATATCGCCTTCAATGAGTACAAATGCCTCTTCCTTAAGTCCAAGCTCTGAAACAATGGCTTTCTTCTCATTCCTTGCTTTATCCATCATCCCCTGAAGAACTAGTACATAAATAACACCATTGTATTCATTTTGTTTTAGTACCTCACGAATTAATTGGTTGCAAATAAACCCTGGAAATCCTGTAAAAAAATACCCATTCTTCATCACGATTCCTCCAAACTATAGTTTGAAATTCATTTGTACTAATTGTATGTCGGAATAAAAAAAATAGTCAAGTAATTAATCTGAATTTTCAGTATTTTATATCTAAAAAAATGACGGGAGTGTGTCCCGTCATTTTTAATCCTGATCCATAGGGTTATAAAGTTTAACAGTTGGATTCTTTTCTTGGAACCATCGAAGCGCAAAATCATTTTCAAATAAAAACACATAATGATCAAAGCGATCCTTTACAAGCATGCTCCGAGAGCTCGAAAGATTTTCATCCACAACGTCCCCTTCAACCCATCTGCCTATCTTAGAACCCATACGTTCCATTATTACATCAGAATTGTATTCATTTTTCATCCGATGTTCAAAAACCTCGAATTGTAATTGTCCAACAGCACCTAACAAATAATCTTCTGTTTTCACTGTTTTGTAGAGCTGAATCGCTCCTTCTTGAACAAGCTGCTGGATTCCTTTATAAAATGACTTTTGTTTCATTACATTCTTCGCTGAAACCCTGACAAATAGCTCTGGGGTAAACTGCGGAAGTCTTTCGAATTGGTAATTATCTTTTCCTGACGTGATGGTATCGCCAATTTGATATGTTCCAGTGTCATACAGTCCGATAATATCTCCGCTGACAGCCTCATCAACCGTATTTCTTTCCTCAGCCATAAATGACGTGGATTGTGAAAGTTTAATTTGTTTACTTAATCGAGGAATATTAACAGTCATTCCTCGTTCAAATTTACCTGAACAAATCCGGACAAAAGCAATCCGATCACGGTGGGCAGGATTCATATTTGCTTGGATTTTAAAGACAAATCCTGAAAACTGATCAGCCAATGGATTAATTTCACCAATGGATGAATTACGGGCCATTGGAGGTGGAGCAAATTGCAAGTAAGTCTCTAAAAATGTTTGGACCCCAAAAGTAGTTAATGCACTGCCAAAGAAAACAGGGGTAATTTTACCCTCTTTTACTTTTTCTGCTGAAAAGTCATTTCCTGCCTCGTTCAACAGCATAATTTCTTCAAGTGTCTGGTCATAAAGTCCAGACATTTTTAGCGGGTGTTCCCCTTCTATCTCACCTTCATCATTTAAGGGGATGAAACGATCCTCTTCATTTACTCTGAATTGTTCTACTCGATTGTAATATCGATCGTAGATTCCAAGAAACTCTTTCCCCATCCCAATTGGCCAGTTCATTGGGTATGACTCTATTCCTAAAACTTCTTCTAATTCAGCCAAAAGTTCTAGCGGAGCCTTCCCTTGACGATCAAGTTTATTAATAAAAGTAAAAATAGGGATTCCACGCATCCGGCAGACTTTAAATAACTTTAATGTTTGTTCCTCAATCCCTTTAGCAGAGTCGATAATCATAACAGCACTATCCACAGCCATTAAGGTTCGGTAAGTATCTTCACTGAAGTCCTGGTGTCCAGGAGTGTCCAAAATGTTGACACGGAAATTATTATAGTCAAATTGCATCACACTGGATGTAACCGAAATTCCACGTTGTTTTTCAATTTCCATCCAGTCACTTGTCGCAAACTTACCTGTTTTTTTAGCTTTTACAGTACCTGCGTCACGAATTGCCCCGCCAAATAATAATAATTTTTCAGTTAACGTAGTCTTCCCGGCGTCCGGGTGAGAAATGATCGCAAATGTTCTTCGCGATAATACTTCTTCTTTAAAATTGTTACCCATTTCTAATTCCTCTCTTTTAACAACCAAAAATTTTTCTCGTACCCTTAATCTTATAGTTTCACCGTGAAATTTGCAATCCTTTAAATACAATCCAACTGGAAAATTATTTCCAGTCATTTCCACACCCCCTTTTGTTATTTTCCTTTTATAATAAAGTATGACTCTGCTAAAGGAGATGACTTTCATTGAATCAAAGTCAAAAACTAGCTTCAAAGATTATTCCACTCATCTCAGCACTATTATTATTAATGGCAGGGATTGCTTGGATAATCCAAACAACCACAGAAAAAATAGAAATTCCGTTTTCTTCGGTAGAAAATACAATTCAAAACCAAAATGGCAAAACTGTTACACTAACTGAACATTCAGATGGAAGCATTGATCTTGAAGCTGGTGGCAAAAAGTACGTATCACATGTTCCTCCAAACAGCCAAATGATCAACAAGCTGATTGAAAAATATACTATTTACTATTCATTTTCAAATAGCAGCCGTTATGGGAAATGGATTATGGCCGCTGTCTTACTAACCCTCGTTGGAGCAGGTTTTGCACTTCAAAAAACAAAAGGGGGTTTTGGGCTTTCTAACTCGATGAAAAATAGTCTTTCCCAGGCACGCCCCCTTCCGACAATTAGTTTGAAAGATGTTGGTGGGATTGGGGAAGAAATGAAGGAAGAAATACTCCAAACACTGTCAACCCTTAAAGAACCGGAAAGAGCCATAAAGATGGGGATAAAACCACCTAAAGGAATTCTTTTATATGGACCGCCTGGCACGGGAAAAACATTATTGGCTCAAGCAATTGCACGCGAGTTAAACGCATCCTTCTTTTCTGCAAGCGGCTCGGCTTTTAATGAATTATTTGTTGGTGTTGGCGCCAGCAGAGTCCGGTCTTTATTCCAAGCAGCAAGAAAACAAGGCCCTACTGTTATCTTTATTGATGAAGTGGATGCCTTAGCTGGAAGAAGAAACGCTCATGGAGGAGAGGAAGCAGAAAAAACATTAACAGAACTGCTTGTTCAGCTTGATGGAGGTCATTCAAACGATGGAGTTCTGTTTATCGCCGCAACGAATAGAAAAGATATGCTAGATGAAGCATTTTTAAGACCAGGTAGAATAGACTTCACTTTCCAAGTACCGCTTCCTGATACAAAAGGAAGAAGAGAAATTATCGAAATTCATACAAAAGGAAAATCACTTAATGATGAGGTTTTAGCTTCTTTAGATGAGTTAGCTGAAAGTACTTCTGGTTTCTCTGGAGCAGAGCTGCAATCATTATTTGAAACTGCAAGTCGGCGTGCAGTAAGAAACGGGCAAGATGAATTAACGAGAGCTGATCTAGACTATGCCCTTGACCGAACCATATTAGGAAGTACTTCTCGTTCTTTACAGGATCTAGACACTAAGCGTCGGGTAGCCATTCATGAAGCAGGACATGCCATTGTAGCCTCATTAACGAAGCCAGGGTCGGTAAGAAAAGCAACGATCATCCCACGCGGTGAGGCACTAGGTTATGTGGCACCAATTCCAAAAGAACTACATCTATCAACAACCAGTGACCTATTAGACCGTGTCGCTATGGTATTAGCGGGTGGTGTCGCAGAAAGAATGCTTCTTGGCGAACATAGCATAGGAGTCAGTGGTGATGTACAACAAGCAAAGAAAATAATCGAACAAATGGTAGATACGGGTATGCTTCAGGGAGGATTTACCCTGACGTTTAACAAACAGGATAAAGAAGTAAAAATGCTAGAACTGTTTCAAAAAGGGTTAGAGAAGGCGGAGTCCCTTATGAATAGTCATTACCATCAGTATCTGCAATTAGTCGAAAGCTTATTAAAGAAAGAAACACTAGATGGCTTTGAGGTCGATGAAATTGTTTGGGGTAAGAATCAAGATAGGACGGATAAATTTGTTTCTGCATAAATTGTTCCAAGTGCCTAGAGGACTTGGTATTTTTTCTACTAATCTAAATGAAATCAATATTTTGAGGTAAACTAACTTTATGTATTTTACTTAAAGGAAGTGTCTGTAATGATTGACCCTGAAATAGATTTTGTAACAAAGAAACATCGAGACAGTGCGAAGGGCTATCTCGATAATCAAAAAAAGACAGATGGTCTACTAAAGAAGGCAATCATCAAGGCAAGAAATAACAAAGGAACTTTAGGAGATGCCTGGGAAAAGCTGCAATTATTTTTTGATTTAGTTCAAGCTTATTCAAAAGGCGAATATCGCAATGTTGCACCTGCCGCGATTTTATCCATTATTGGTGCAATTCTTTATTTCGTGTCACCAATAGATATGGTTCCCGATTTTCTCATTGGGTTAGGAATACTTGATGATGCAGCTGTTATAAGCTTTACGCTTAAAAAGGTATCAGCAGAAATTGATAAATTTAAAAATTGGAAACATTCAACAGTAGGAAACCCTCTTGAATAGTCAAGAGGGTTTCCTACGATAAGATAAGTTTTTGAAACTTAGTTTACTGTCCAGCTCCAGCGCCCTAACGGCTAGTGTCCTTCGCTCTCCGCCCTACGATAAGTCAACATCGAATCGCCTCCGGCTCTTCGTGTTTCCTTTATCTCGGTTGGAGCGCTCCAGGCCATACGCCGCTGACCAGGGCGCTTGCGCTTTTCTTTTTATCTAAAACAAGCTGCACCTACGATGATCAATAGGATAAATAATACTACGATTAGCGCAAAGCCGCCGCCAAATCCGCATCCGCCGTAACCATAACCGCCAACACCACAGCCACCGCCGTAGCCTCCACCGTATCCACAGCCACCGCCAAAGCCTCCATATCCATATGGCATAATTTTTACCCCCTCTTTAATTTAATAGTATCCTTAGCACCAAGAAGCTCCGATAATAATTAACAAAATGAACAATACAACTACAAGGGCAAAGCCGCCACCGTGCCCGACGTGTGAACCAGACATTTACATTACCTCCTTTATTTAATTCCATATATCCTATTCATAGGGTTAAAAATGTGCGATAGACACATATCCAAATAACCCACTTTTCAAAAAAAAGAATAAGCCCATTCTTATTGGGCTTAACATTTTGGATCTACGATTGGAAGAAGGCGATTCACTAATCTCGGTGACAGTGGCTGTAGTGTAGTAAAACAGGAGAGGTCAACAATAACACAGTTCATTGTTGTTCTTAATGAAAAAACTTCACATTCATCAATAGGACAACCATCAATGTCGACCGGTTCAAGAAGAGATAAGGTTGCACAACATTTATTGGTATCAATCGCTTCTACTCTAAAGTACTTGGTTGTAAAAAAATCCCCATTATTTGTCCATCCCCAAGCCTCAAATTCACATTTTCCGTTTGAAAGAATAAATGGAATGGTATCATAGCCAATGTCCTCACATATAAAACGAAAATCTTCAAAGGACAATTTTTTCTGTTCTTCTAAAAGCCGTTCTAGGTCCTGACAAATACATCTATCATTTTTATTTTCCCCCATGATTATACCTCCTTTCAATTGATTCTAAATTGGCTGCAAGTAAAATTGAATTAGTTGAGCGCCATTAATAGCACACTCTTTCGCTTGATCTTTTGTATCTGCTGCTGCAAGAACATATCCATACCGTTGTCCCATTGAGCGTGGAGGTGTAACCATCTGTCCATTTTCGACCTTCGTGAAAACCTCAATTATACCTGCTTGTTGTTTGGCCGAATCACACCCGGACACTTTAAGTAATTTTCCAATGGTACCCACAATTAAATAATGTGTATAAACGGCATTTTCATGTACCTTCGTAAAATTCGGTTCTAGACCTGCGTACAACATAATGGTCTGTTCTGCAAGGTTATAACCAAACGCTTCTTCAATCATCCGATTCATCGCTCCCCCAGCCATCCTCGGATTAATTTCAATCAACTTCCAGCCTTTATCTGTTGCCTTCATTTCTAAATGGCAAGTACCATTTCTTAACTGAAAATCCTCTATGATTGAAAAGACAGTTTCTTTTAGCCCTGCCAGTTGCTCTACTGTCATCTCCGGACAAATCGAATAACCAGTAATAATAAAACGTTCTCCCTTTGTTACTTCCTGTTCAACGATAGCTGCAATCGTTACAATGGAATTATTGACAACCACTTCGATTAAAAATTGCGGACCCTCTAAATACTCTTCTACTAATATAGGCATTTCAGGGTCTTTACGACGAAGTTGTTTCACACCCTTCTGATATTGCCAAATATCTTCTACCAGTAGTACATCCTTGGAACCGTTAGATTGAGGTGCCTTTAGGACTAATGGAAATAGGTCCGTTAACCCATTTATTTCATCCATTATTAATTCTGGTGAACTCAATACCTTAAACAAAGGATTGTACCTTTTTCCTGATAAATAGCTTCTTGTTAAAATCTTATCGGTCATTATTCTTAATGGTTCATAAGTGAGTGGTGTACTGGAAATAATATTTGTAAGCATGGCAGCCAAATAGGCATACTCATCTAAAAAGCTTATAAAACAATCAATTTCTTTCCCCTCAACAATTAGGTCATTTACCGCTGAAAATATTTCATCAGTATCTGACATATTTCCTATCCTAACATCATCTATCTCTAGATAACACTCCCTTTCCTCTACAAAAACCGTGCGATTTGTTAAGAGAATTGTCTCATATCCTAGCCTTTTTGCCGCTTTAATTCCTTCATAGCTTGATCCTGATTTGTTTGTACCTAAAAATACAATTGATTTCATCTTTTGCACCCACTAAAGAATTACCTTTTTGTGATAGTTTACCTGTTAAAATAAAATATTCATTTTTATTTAGTTGGTGTAGGCATGTTCATTATGTACGAACCGTTATTTGACCAATAAATTTAATGTGTGACAGTTGCCTGTATAAAAAATCGGGGACAAGTGTTTAGAAATATGAAAAAACTATTTCCATTAGGAGTTTAATCCTGACAAGAAAGGCAATAAATATTCACGGTCACATACATGTAACTAGACAAAAAAATAGACAGCACTCAAATTCTGAGTTGCTGCCTTAAAAAATTATAAATACACTAAATAAATGATTAACGCTAAAAGAATTCGATAAATGGCAAAGGGAACAAGTTTAATTTTATTAATAAGTTTTAGGAAAAAGCGCATAGAAACTAATGAAAAAATAAATGCACTAAGAAATCCTGTAATAAAAAACGGAAGTGCATCCAACGTCATATACTGCCAGTTCTTTAATAATGAAAGAAAGCTTGCACCAGCCATAATCGGAACTGCCATAATAAAAGTAAAATCAGCTGCAGCTCTGTGACTCAATCCGATTAGTACTCCTCCTGAAATGGTTGAGCCCGACCGAGAAAATCCTGGCCATAATGAGAAGCATTGGATCAACCCGATTGTTAGTGCTTGTTTATAGGTAATTTGGTCGACACTTTGGACTTTTGGATTTTTAGGACCAAATCGGTCAGCGATAATCATGAAAACAGCACCAATCACTAATCCAATTAAAACCGTTTCCGTTGAAAATAAATACTCATCAATATAGTTTTCTAGCAGGACACCAAAAATACCAGCTGGAATTAATCCAACAATTACTTGAGTTAGTTTTAATCGTCCGCCAGTTTGTTCAGAATGCTTATTCTTTATTCGCCCCATTCCCAAAAGATCAATAAACCTGTCTTTGAATATCACTACCACGGCTAAAATAGAACCCAGCTGGATAACTACTTTAAAGGTATTGGCTCCATACTTGCCCAAAAACTTTTCTGACTGAAGCCACATATCATCGACAATGATCATATGACCGGTTGATGATACCGGAGCAAATTCTGTTAGCCCCTCCACTAATCCTAAAATAATTGCTTTAATTATCAATATTAAATCCATGTTAAGTACTTCTCCTAACTATTTCTTCTGTTTATATGAAATAACCTTTTAATTGTACTGAATTTCTATTCGCTTTAGCAAGGACTAAGATAAAAAAGGCGCGAGATTATTTAGTCTCGCACCTCAAATGATTCAGAAATTAACCGATTAACCCGGCCGTTAAATTTTTCCAGCCAATATCCATTTGTCATATCTGCAATGGCAACACCAGTAGAACTTTGTGAACCTAAGAACTTCCCAGCACCAAGATAAATACCGACATGCCCATCTATCTTATAGGTATCAAAGAATACAAGGTCTCCTGGCAACATTTCTTCCACACTGACAGCTGTTCCTGTATTTTTCAAGGCCTCAGTACTAGCACCAATATTTATATTGACCTGTGAAAATGCCCAGCTAACAAAGGCCGAACAGTCAAATCTTCCATTGGCGATATCGAAATCATTTCGACCTCCGCCAAATACATAAACAGAATTCCCTATGTATTTAAGCCCTTCGGTAATTAGGCTTTCAACTGTTTTATTAGAAAACAATAAGGAAGAACTCAAGATTTGGGCTGGGTCCATGCTTCTTAAATCATTCATTGTAGCGAGAACAGAATCTTGTTGCATTAACCCTGCTTGTTCAGCTAGTTTAACTTGCTCTTTTTCCTTTAATTGGGACCTTAATAATTCATTTTGTAATTTTTGCTCTAATATTTGAGATTGCATTCCTTCTAATTCTATATTCATACTCTGAAGCTCTATTAATTTCCCTTTTACCTCTGCCTGTTTCGTTTTTACAGTTTGTTTATCAGTTTCATGTTGTTTGACAAGGTCTTGATCGGCTTCAATAAGCGATGCTACTGCACCAACGCGATCTACAAAGTCTTTAAAACTTGAGGACCCCAGTAAAACATCAAGGTAATTTACCTTTCCACCTAATTCTTGAAATGTAAGAGCTCGTTTTTTTAGAATTTCATGACGCTTTGATACTTTATCATTTAGAGCTAAAATTTCTTTTTCCATTTCCTGTATCTTTAATTGAGAAATTTTAATTTTTTCCTCTGTTTCGAGAATTATATTATTATTATCAATGATCGCTTGCTCGACCCTGCCTATCTGTGCATTAATTTGTTCAATTTCATTTTTTACATTGTTAAGTTCTATATTCCCTTTTAAAATTCCTAATTGTAGTTTTGAACGTTGTTCGTCGATTACCTGCTGGTTATTATTTTCTTCTGCGTCTACATGAAGTAATACAGTTGGACTGCCAAATGTGATTATTGTACAAAACGCCATAATCTTTTTTTTCAACCTTTTCCCCTGCTTTCCTTCATTGCAATTAACAATTCCACCTTGCAATCCTTTTATTATTTATGCTGTGTTAAACTAGGCTGTTGATTTGTGCTCCAGGCACTTCGCTTTCCGCAGGCGGTTCGGGGAGCCTCCTCGACGCTAAAGCGCCTGCGGGGTCTCCCCTGTCCCGTCCTCCTGCAGGACTTTGAATTACATCCTCGAATCTGCCCACGCACGAAGAAAATGCGATAGCATTTTCGAGGAGTCTCGCGCCTTCCGCAAAAATCAACATAGTTATTAAATCATCATTTACCTCTAACACAGCCATTATTTATGTAATTCTGAATATTGATATGAGCATGGGGTTTTAAAAACCATCCAAAGCGACCATTATTATTCTACTCATCTCCATTACAATTAGAAGTATAGCACGCGCGTCCAATTTTACAATATTATGAATATTAAATTTATATTTCATATTTTTCAAATGATTGTTCATAAATTAACATAAAAAAGCAGACCAATCATCGGTTGGCCTGCTAATCGTTTTCAATGATTTCATTTAGTTAACTTTAAAAAGCTCTTTAACACTGTTTTTCCCGCGGTTTACAATTTCCCCATGAGTATTTCTAGCCATTTTAACATACTCATCAGTAACATGCTGCCATGCATTTCGGCGTTCTCTGCTATATGCGATGTTGGCTTCAGTACTCTTTTCAAAAGTGTCTTCTAGCTGGTCAATAACTTGAAAAATAGATTTAATTGGAGTGAGCGCTAAGTTTTCTAATTGTTGGGAGACTCCTTTAAGTTGATGTTTAAGTTCTTCCCGCTCATTCAGCATTTCTGCATCCGCCTTGGCTTCTTCGTTCATCATTTCTTCCCTGCGTGTGTTCATTTGCTGCATGAATCCAGAAACAACTTCTTTGTTCGTTTTCTTTGTTTGCTCGAAGAGATTACCTAGTGATTTTCTATATTGTTTGTTAAACTTGATGACTTCCCTTAATGCGTTTATATACGCATCTTCACGACTTTCACGCATTTGTCTAGCCCGCTCAAGCGATTGCTCATACTGATTCCAAAGTGTATCTACAAATAATCCTTCATTTTTAGGCTCTTCAGCTGTAGGAATCACTTTTTCTTCCTCAGCATGAACAGCTTCACTCTTTTTCTGTGCCATCGTCCTTCCTCCTCTTTTTACTAGTTACTTTCTCTATTGGATCCCTCTTTTGAAATGAAGGAATATAGAGCTCTAAGAAACTTGAATACATTTTGAAGAATTGGTCCAGCATCGATTGGTACGATTCTAGTTGATTGGCATAGCCTTTTAAGTATGTAATACCAGCTTTTGTTATGGAATATCTTCTTTTAGCGGGACCGCTTCCATTTGTATCCCACTCTGATGAAACTAGTTCTTCCTTTTCTAGCTGTCTTAACATTCGGTAAAGATTACCTTGATCAATCGTTTTAAACCCAAATGTTTGCAATTTCTGACTTAGCTCATACCCGTGAAAAGACATCTTGCTAAGAAGCAATAGAATAAATGGCAGAACAAAATTTTTCGAAGGATTGACAGATTGATTGTCTTGATTTACCATTTCCTTATCACCTCACCTATATGTATTTTACACCTATCAGTAATATTTTGTCAACTCGACAAATAAATGTTATTATATGGTGTAAAATCACGTTTATAATTTTAATAACTTGGTAATAAAATTAAAAAAAATTGAAGGTGGTGTCAAATGGGAATATCGAACGTTAGTATGTTAGGGATGCCGTATTTACATTTTGGTGATGGAGAGCCGTTAGTTCTAATCCATGGTTTAGGAGAAGTGAAAGAAGGTTGGGAGTCACAATTTGAATTAGCAGATCAATACGAATTAATTATTCCTGATCTACGGGGACATGGTGAATGTTTTAAATCGGAAGGCATTTCTATTTCAAACTTTGCAGCAGATGTTATTCATTTATTAGACGAGTTAAAGATTGAAAGCGCTCACATTTTAGGTTTGTCCATGGGCGGTGCTGTTGCTCAAGAAATTTATCGTCAAGCTCCCCACCTAGTTCGCTCTCTCATGTTGATTAGTACATTCCACTTTTTCCCTAAAAAACTCAGAAAACCACTGTTTAATTTGAAGAAGGTTCGGTTGGGTGTCGCTTCAACAGACGTCGCCCTGATAGAAAAAGCAGCTCATATGAGCTTATATTCTTGGTCAGAGAAAAATTTGGAGCAGTTTAAACGATACTTCCAGCCAAAGCGGAACATCTTTTTAAAATCGCTCAAAGCTTGTTTCCAAGTAAATAATATTTCTTTATTGCCTACGATAAAAGTTCCAACCCTAATCATTGGTTGTCAATATGACTCGGTTTTACCAGTTTGGATTCAATTTTGTATGCACAAATTGATACCCCATTCAGAATTTATTATTTTGAGAAACTCAGGGCATTTAGCTAAATTAGAAGCAACAAACCGGTTTAATCTTCTGCTACGAAAGTTCTTAAACCGGTATAAGACTGCTGCCTAATATTATTTGCGGGAAGGATGGGGGCCCTTCCCGCTTATACATCACGATGCAATTCTTTCACATTATGAGATTGCTGGATGCAATTCTTCAGATCTTGAAGAAAGCCATTTATCAGCAAATACTGCAAACTTACCAGTCAGTGCAAGTGAGACATGACCTGCTTCAACTACTTGATAGGTTTTATCTACACTTGAAACCAAATCCATAATTGGCAGACTCTGCGGCTCTAGCACAAGTGTGTCCCTTGAAGTGGAAAAAACAAAAAGAGAACACTTAATGTTATGCAGATCAACTTCCATACCGCCAATCATTAATTCACCTTTTACCAGCTTATTTTCTTTAAACAAATCGTTAAAAAGCTGCTTAAAGGATGCACCGGAAAAGGGGGTTGCATCTTTTGTCCACTTATCCATCCGCCGCCATTTATCAACATAATCTTCATCATACGCCCGTGCTATGAGGTTTACCATCGGACTAATATAAATTGGAGACAGTCCTCTAAACATCGCATACATAATATCTGCTGGTATTACACCATATACATCCGCAATGGAGTCAAAACTTAATTGACCGCTTTGAAGAGCCTCCTGCCATTTATTAGGAACGATTCCAATACTAAAATCAATTGGAATTGTTGAAAGCACTAAATTCTTAATTGGAAGCTTAGTAATTGATGCAAGAATCGCTGCAAGTGTCCCGCCTAAACAGTAACCTACCAGTGATATTTCATTTACCCCAGAGTGACGTAAAGCCCGTTTCACTGCAACTTCTAAATAATCTAGCACATAGTTATCAATTGAAAGATTGCTATCTTCATAACCTGGGGACCCCCAATCAAGAAGATACACATCATAGCCTAATTGTGTTAATCCCCCAATCACGCTGCTACCTTCACCAATATCAAGAATATAAGATTTATTTAATAGTGAATAAACAAAGAACAAAGGTATTTTATATTTTTTTTCTTTTGCGGGATGATACCACAAGATTGATTTGTTTTTTTTCCATACAACCTCTCTAGGTGTAGGAATAATATCAGGTTTAGGTTGAGTTACTATTTTGTAAACCTGTTGCCATCTTTTTGTCTCTTTCTCAACATCAAAGAGTGGAATGAAGTCGTTACTACTTCCTTGGGTGGTCATCAACTATCCCCCACTCGTTTATTTAGTTGTTACTAATTCTTTTTCTTTTACTTTTCCTTTTGGGCTTTCTTTCATAACAAGTCCCTTCAACACAGCTATTTCATTTTTTATTTCTGTTAATTGATCTAGTCCTAGTTTAATTTCTTGTATTTCAGAATGAATGGTTTTTGTCTCACTCTGACTATTCATCCCGACTAGTTCATTCTGGGCTTCCTTAATTTCAATAAGTTCGTCCTTCATCTCACGAAGGTTTACCTGAATGATTTTTACGTCGACAATACCTTTTCGCAATTCCTTAAGGTCTTCCTTGATTGTTTTTAATTCAGTTACTTCATGAAGGTTTTTTGCAAACTCTGCCTGCATTTGTTTAATCATCTTAACCATTTCTTGAAACAATTCTAAGTTTTCTTTATTTAAAGCTCCAAGACTGTCCTGTAAATTCCAAATCTGTTCTTCTAGAATATCGATTTTCCCTTCAGCTTGAATCGATAGATTTGCAACATTAGCAACATCCTTTTTTGTCGGAATGTTCATGAAGCCAGCCATTAGCTCTTGATTTTTTCTTAATAGCTCCATGTACCGCGAGTGACCACCTAAACCTGCATTGGCTAAACGGACAAATTCATTATTATCTGCTGCCATAAATAATAGTCCATTAATTTGTTTTTCAACCATTTCACTTAATTGTTTAATGCCTTCAAACGGATCAAACATCTTTTCATTTGACATCCTTCATCATCCTCATTCTTATGATTTTGTAACTTCTTCTGCTTTTTCCAAGTATTTATTTAAAGGAAACATAAGCGATTTGATTGGACCGGAAAAAAGGTTAACAAACCCTTTTTGACTCTCATAGATAAGAGATGCTGCTTGTTTAATAGTATTAATATATTGGTTCCTACCATTTTTTCTAAATGCTATATATTGGTCTATCATCTTTATATACTGGTCCATCAATTGAATATTAGAGATCATCTGTATAGGAGTATTCAGAATCGAAGCAGTCCGGCTTTGAATCTGATCAAACTGCTGGTTCATCTCTTCATAAGAGATTTTTGGAAATAGATGCTGTAAGGCGGTTGTGGACATTAAAAATTCTTCTCTCGCTGTCCTTTCCCAATTTGCAAATTCCTTAGTGAACTGTTCTCTGACAGATTTCATATTCTCCTGATTACGTTTTATGCTATCTGCAAAATAGTAAGCTTCTTTTAAAAACACATCATCACGAAAATCTGCATGCTTCGACCATTGGTCTAACTCACGAAACGCATGATTCCATAACATATCCAAGCTAGATATTTGGTCATGATTTTCTTGCCCTTCATGACTTACTTCAGCTGAATTTTGTTTAACTTCCTCGTCATGGATGGTTTCTTCTACTACAGTTTCAAGCACTTCATTTTCCTTGACTTCATTTTCAACAGTATGATTTTCCACAGCATTTCGTCTCCTTTTGGTCGTCTTTGGTAATTCTTCTGTGCTTACTTTTGAATCCTTCTTTTCAGCCATTTCATCTTTTCCTCCTTTAAATCATTTATCTAAATTGCCAATTCATTTTTGAGATTATCCATTTGATTTCGATGTACGTTGATTTCTACTAATGTTAGATATAGTCCTTCATCCAACGAGTCAAGTCGTTCCTCCAACCTTATTATTCTTCTGGCAATATCTGCTACATCATCTCTTGAAGGATAACCATTTATTTCTAACCATTGAACAGTTATCATTCTAATAACCCTTACCATTTCTAAGTGCTGATCTATGGCCTTTCCAGCCATTGCGATAAAAGGTGATGAATTTGTATAGGAGTATAGCTTTCTATTCAAATCGTCCTCTATTTCTTTAAAAAATTCACATGGACTTTTACTTGATGTCTGCATATACTCCTCCTACATACATAAGGAATTTCTTTAATCGGCTAACATAATAATTCAAGTGATATGTTCTAAGAAGGATTCTAGATGTATTCTGCGCGAAGTCTATTTGAGTAGTAGGTTGATAGATCTTAAGAGTGAACCTTTTCATTTTCTTCTTGACGTAACATTCTCCTTAATAGCTTCCCTACAGATGATTTAGGAAGTTCTGATAGAAACTCAATTTCTTTAGGTACTTTGTAAGGAGCCAGATAGTGTTTTGCATATTCTATTAATTGCTCTGGTGTAATCGATGCGCCAACTTTCAGTTTTACAAAAGCTTTGACGGTTTCTCCGCGATAGGAATCAGGTCTTCCAATAACAATTGCCTCCTCTACCGCCTCATGTTGGTAGATAATTTCTTCAATTTCTCGTGGGTATACATTGTAACCACTGGCAATAATCATGTCCTTTTTACGGTCTAAAATATAGAAATATCCTTCCTCATCCATTTTTGCGATATCGCCAGTAAAGAGCCATCCGTCTCTAATTACCATTTGAGTTTCGCTAGGCCGCTTCCAATATCCCTTCATGACCTGTGGTCCGCGAAGTATTAATTCACCTGGTTCCCCCACTGGAACGTCTACATACCCCAATTCGATTTCCTTAACAATTCTTGCTTCAGTCCCAGGGAGAGGTATCCCTACGCTTCCTAATTTACGAGGAAGAAATGGTGGTGTTGTGATCGCTGATGGTGCTGTTTCTGAAAGACCATAACCGTCTGCAAGTCTTATACCTGCTCTTTTTTCAAATGCTTTTACCTGCTCTACCGGTAGTGGGGCTCCACCTGAATTGAAGTAGAAAATATTTTTAATCCCACTCTCTTCCAATCCAGGGTGGCTGTTTAATGCAAATATCATCGTTGGAACAGCTGTCAACTGGAATGGTTTTTCTTTATTAATCAGTTCAATTAATTCATTTACGTCAAAACGCGGGAGAATTAATTGATTACCTCCCATTCTGATTCCCGAAAGTGCATTGCATGACAGTCCATAAACATGAAACATTGGAAGAACACTGATGATTTTGAAGTTTTCTGGTTTCTCATCAACTGCACTATAAGTAAAATCACAAACTTGAATAATATTCGCAAGTAGATTTTGGTGAGTTAACATTACTCCTTTTGAAATCCCTGTTGTTCCTCCTGTATATTGTAAAATAGCGACATCTTCACAAGGATTAATTGGAATAGTAGGTATCACATTGTCATGGGTAAGAAAATCATCAAAATAAATATCTCCATCTGCTAGATTAATCCTGGTTCCACCAAATCCTACAACAATGATTTTTTTCAAAGACGTTTGAGGCTGAACTTCTTTTACCTTTGAATAGAAGGATTCAAATACCACCATATATTCTGCTTCGGAATCTTTCAGGGCATATTCTATTTCTCTTTCAACGTACATTGGATTTACTTGAACAGCAATTCCACCCAAACGAAATATTGCAAATAAGCTAAAAATATAATGTGGGCAGTTAGGCAGCATAATCCCCATCCTATCTCCCTTTTTAAAACCTATCCGGTACAAAGAGGCAGCTAACCATTCTGAAATCAGCTTCGTTTCTTTGTAGCTCCAGGATCTTCCGTAAAACGTTAGAGCTGGATTATCTCCATGAATGTTTGCTGCCTGCTCCATAAGATCGAATAACGACTCGTAATTTACTGTTACGTCTTCACTGATTCTTGGGTCATAAAATTTTAACCAGGGCTTTTGCATATAAACCATACTAAATCCTCCTTTTCTATAGCCTCCCAAAGTAATTTAGCGGTTTCTAAACTTCCCACTCTACTAAATTGAGAGTTTTAACCACTTAAATTATTGTTTCAAAAATCGTTTTTTGTAAACGTATCCAAATCGACATTTTTCCACATTTTTCCAATTTTCACTAACATTTACAAAGGTCTGTTAAAAAGAAGCAGGTAGATAGTTAAGAAGAATGATGATTATTGTCGGAAATATACCTTTTGTTCACATAAATTTCGAATTTATCATTCACCTTTATATGCTTGATGATAGATTTGCGCTAATTCTGAGACGAGTGGCTGCTTTGGATTTGCAATCGTATCTTGGTCATCAAAAGCATGTTCAGCTAATTTATTTACCTTTCTCTCAAACTCACTCTTGCTTACTCCCATTTCTTCGATACTCATTGGCACTTCTATTTCCTTGGCCAACTTGATTATGGCTCCAATTAAACTATTTACTCCCTCTGTTGTTGTCTCTGCAGGAAGTCCAAGCAGTTTGGCAATCTCAGCATAACGTTGATCAGCAATAAAGTGTTCATATTTTGGATAGGTCATAAATTTATTTGGCTTTGCTGCATTGTAACGAATAACGTGAGGTAACAAAATGGCATTCGCACGGCCATGGGCGATAGTAAACTCAGCCCCCAGTGCATGAGCAAGACTATGGTTAATACCTAAGAATGAATTCGCAAAGGCCATCCCTGCTATAGTTGACGCATTGTGCATTTTTTCACGGGCTAGTTCATCCGTTCCATCACGATATGCCCTTGGCAAGTACTCAAATACTAATTGTATCGCCTTCAAGGCTAATCCATCTGTAAAGTCATTAGCCAGCACTGAAACATATGCCTCAATGGCATGTGTTAAAACATCCATCCCTGTATCTGCTGTTACATGCTTAGGAACTGTCATAACAAACTGTGGGTCAACAATTGCCAAGTCTGGTGTTAATTGAAAGTCAGCGAGTGGATATTTGATATTCGACTTTTCATCCGAAATAACCGAGAAAGAAGTTACTTCAGACCCAGTGCCAGAAGTGGTTGGAATAGCAATAAAAATTGCCTTTTCACGAAGAGAAGGAAATTTAACCACTCGCTTGCTAGGATCGAAGAATTTTTGCTTTAAGCTATTAAAATCAGCATCTGGATGTTCATAAAAAAGCCACATTGCTTTTGCAGCATCCATTACAGACCCGCCTCCTAAAGCAATAAGACAATCAGGCTCAAATTTCCTCATCCTTTCTGCACCGTTCTTGACAGTTTCCATGCCAGGTTCAGGTTCAATATCATGAAAAACTGCGTATTTTATGTTTCCAGGATTCTTTTCTAATTGATAAATGACTTTATCAACAGAGCCATTCTTCACTTGACTACCACTGGTAACAATCATAACTTTAGAAATTCTTGGAATCGACGCCAGTACTTGGATGGAGTTTCTTTCAAAAAATATTTGTGATGGAACCTTAAACCATTGGGTCATATTTCTCCTTTTTGCAACTTTCTTAATATTAATCAAGTTTGCCGCTCCTACATTCTGTGACACTGAGTTCCCTCCATATGTTCCGCACCCAATTGTAAGTGACGGTAAAGATGTATTATAGATATCACCGATTGCCCCATGAGTTGATGGTGTATTAACCATAATTCTCCCAGCTTTCATTCGAAGAGCAAACGTATCAATCACATTTTGGTCAGAGGTATGAATAGCTGCAGAATGTCCAAGCCCGCCATACTCCAGAGTTTCTTCAGCGATAAGCAGACCTTCTGCTAAGCTATATGCCTTGTAGCAAGCAAGAATAGGACTCAATTTTTCACAGGAAAGAGGAAATTTAGGACCTACTCCTGTTAATTCTGCTATTAATATTTTGGTATTTACAGGTACATTGACTCCTGCCATTTTTGCAATCATAAATGCTGGCAATCCAACTATTAGAGGATTTAAAGAAGCGCTTTTTTCGTCTATTACTGCCTTTTCAATCAGCTGTTTTTCTTCTTTATTTAAGAAATAACAATTATTATCAATCAATTCTCGTTTCACTTCATCATAGATTTCATTGTCGATTATTAGTGCTTGTTCAGATGCACAGATCATCCCATTGTCGAATGTTTTCGATAGAATGATGTCATTTACTGCCCGCTTAATATTTGCACTTTTCTCTATATAACAAGGAACATTTCCTGCTCCAACACCAAGTGCAGGTTTTCCAGAGCTATACGCTGCTTTCACCAAATTAGGTCCACCGGTAGCCAGAATAAGTGATACCTTTGGATGTTTCATTAAGGTTTGAAAGGCTTCATGAGAGGGAATCTCAATCCATTGGATACAATTCTCTGGTGCTCCTGCCTTCATGGCAGCTTCCTTCAAAAGTCTTGCTGTTTCGACACAGCATTTTTGCGCATATTTTGGAAATGCAAAGATTATCGGATTTCTTGTTTTAAGTGAAATTAACGCTTTAAAAATGACTGTGGAAGTTGGATTCGTGATCGGAATAATACCAGCTATGACACCCACTGGCTCAGCGATCTCTACCATTCCCTCATGTTCATTTTCATTTATAACTCCAACTGTCTTTAACTCTCTAATATTGTTATAAATAAACTCAGTAGCAAACATATTTTTAAATACCTTATCTTCATATACGCCTCTTCTTGTTTCTTCAACTGCCAACTTTGCCAAGTCTTTGTGATGATCAAGGGCAGTATAGGCCATCTGCTTGACGATTTCATCAACCATTTCCTGATTGTAACAGCGAAATTCTGCTAATGCCTTTGCCCCATTTCTTGCTAAAATATCAATCATTGCTGCAACTTGATGTTTCCCCTGGACAATTTTTTCTTCAACTGCCATTTCGTATCCCTCCAAGTTCTTTAAAACTAAATAATGATCACTTTTAAACTATTCTGGATAAAATATATCATGGTGAATATCGAGAAGTTTGTCGAATCTCGCCAAAAAACGAATGAATATTCATTCATTTTTTAATATTTCACAAATTGTTCAAAAACTCATTGAACCTTTACACAAAAAACCGCACCTCCCTTGAAGGGCTGAGTGCGGTTTTCATTTAAATCAACCTGTATTACGTAGACCAGCTGAGATTCCACTAATTGTAAGAAGTACCTCAGTTATTAACTCTTCCGTTGGCTCGTCCTGATTTCTTAATTGCTTAATTAATTCAACCTGCAAAAAGTTTAAAGGATCAACATAAGGATTTCGACGATGGACTGAGTCTTTAATATTCGGCGTGTGATCCAACAACTCTTTATCTCCGGTTATTTTAAGGAGAATTTCTTTCGTTCTTTCATATTCTTCAAGGATATTTGAAAAAATCCGCTCTGCAATTTCCTGGTCTTCCACTAGTGTTACATATTCTTTTGCGGTTGTGATATCAGCTTTCATCAATGCCATTTGGAGATTATCTACCGTTGAACGGAAAAATGGCCATTTTTCATACATCTGCTTTAATTGCTGTAAATTTTTCTCACTTTGTGAAGCAAAGCTTTCTAATCCAGTCCCTGCTGCATACCAAGCTGGAAGAAGCTGCCTGCTTTGTGTCCATGCAAATACCCATGGAATAGCTCGTAAGTCCTCAAATCGACCGCGGTTTTTTCGACTCATTGGTCTTGATCCGATGTTTAAGTCACCAAGTTCTCTTAGTGGGGTAGCTTCATTAAAATAGGTTAAAAAGCCTGAATCCTCAAAAACCAGTGATTGATATTTCTTGAGAGCAACACTGGAAATCTCTTCAATGGCTGACTCCCATGATTCATCCCGCAAACTTCCATGCTCTGCCTCTTTTGATACATGTGCAGCTGCCAGCATGAGAGTTGACGTTGCCTGTTCTAAGCTCCGATAAGCGATGTCCTCAAGTAAATACCTTGATGATAGCACTTCGCCCTGCTCGGTAATCTTCACTCCATCTCCAATTGTTTCTGCCGGTTGTGATAGTAGGCTCTTGTTTAAAGGACCACCGCCACGACCCAAAGATCCACCTCGACCATGGAAAAATTTTAAGCCGATTTTATACCTGCTTGCCATTTCGTGAATTTCAAGTTGTGCTTTATATAGCTTCCAATTAGCTGTTAACGTCCCACCATCTTTGCTCCCATCTGAATAGCCAAGCATAATTTCCTGCTGGTCATTCATCACTTGCAAATGATTACGATACACAGGCATTTGAAACAATGTTTCCATAATCTTTGGGCCAGCAGATAAATCATCAATGGTTTCAAGTAATGGAGCCACATTTAATTGGCTTTCCACGGTTCCATCTGCATGCAGTCGATAAATTCCAGCCTCTTTCGCCAAAACAAGAACTTCTAACAGGTCACTCGGCGATTTTGTCATACTGACCAGATAAACAGAAATAGACCTTAAACCAAATTCCTTTTGAGCATTTCTTATCATTTGGAATACCTGAATCATTTGTTGAGTATCTGGTGTATAATCTTCGTTTGATAGAAGAAGCGAACGCGGGTCTTTTAAAATACCTTCTAATATTTTAATTTTAGCTTCTTCAGAAAGCTGAGCATAATCCTCGCAAATACGCACTTTTCTTAGAATTTCTGTTATCGCCGCCTCATGCTCACCACTGTGATTCCGGATGTCAAGTGTTGCCAAATGAAATCCGAAAAGCTGAACTTGGCGAATTAATTTTTGAATGGATTTTAATTCATGTGCAGCAGGATGATGATTGTTTAAACTATTTTTGACTAAGAATAAATCTTCTAATAATTCTTCCGCAGAACGATAACCTAAATCAGATTTACCAACTTGCTTTAATCGTTCAATAATTATAGCAAATTTACGACGATACACCTCTGATTTAACTGGCCATTTATAGTGGTCGGGCAGGAATCTGTCCTCTTCTTCCTCTAGGGTATGAATTAATTCTTGGCTTACTTCTACTCTAGTTGTAGAATGGCTGTAGCGTTTCATAAGATCGATTAGAACATTTTTATATTTCTTTAAAACAAGCTTACGCTGCTTACGCAGTGTCTCCCAGGTAATGTCAGGGGTTACATTTGGATTACCATCCCGGTCCCCCCCAATCCATGAACCGAAGCGAAGAAAATTAGGAACGTCCCATTTATAAGTGGAATAATTCTTTTCGAGGCAATTTTCTACTTCACGATGAATTTCTGGAAGAACCTCAAAAAGAGTTTGGTCAAAATAATAAAGTCCGTTGCGGACCTCATCCAAAACTGTTGGTTTATTGTGACGAAGTTCGTCTGTCTGCCACAGAATCGTTACCTCATTAAATAAACTTTCTTCTAGCTTGCTACGTTCCCTTTTTGTCAATAAAGGATGATCAAGATTTTTTAATATACCCGCAATACGCTGTTGTATTTCTAGAATTGAACGCTTTTGTGCCTCTGTAGGATGTGCCGTAATGACCAGTTCAAGTGACAATTTATTTAAGACATCTTGAATCATCTCTTCACTAATATTGTTATCCTTTAGAAAAAGAATAGCGCTCTCGATGGAATCGGGTTGAACAATTGTATCGTCTTCAAGTTGATAGTGTCTTCTTCTGCGAATACGATGATTTTGTTCGGCTATGTTGATCAAATGAAAATACATTGAAAATGCTCGAATAACCTGTTTTCTCATTGGGCTGCTCAAGTGTGCAATCTCTTGTTTTAATTCAGTATAAATTTCATGATCAAAATAGGTTCTTAGTGTTTTACACATGAGTCGAATTTTTTCTACTTTATCTAATAGTTCTGTCCCACCATGACTTACAAGGATTTCACCAAGAATTTGTCCCAGTAATTTAACGTCCTGCCGTAGTGGAAGACTGCTGTCGTTTACTTTCAATTCTGTATTCATGCTTTCACCTTCCCTGTACTAGTCAATTAACTAAATTTTTTATTTATTAATATAACATATCTTTAAGTGTATAGTAAAAGTTTTTTAAATTATTAAAAAAAAAACAATCCGGAAATTTTCCGAATTGCCACTATGAATCTTTACTTTTTGTTAAATTCTTCAAGTTTTGTTGAAATCACCCCAGCCACTTCTTCTGTTGAAATCTGAATAGCATTTTTAAAAAGGGAATTTGCTATTGAGCCTAGTGCACCACTTGCATTGATTTCGAGAAATCCTACAATCCTCGTTTTATTCTTATTAAGTGCTTGAGCTTCAAAATAGCCTTCACCAATATACTTTTCATTTGTTCGTTTTAATTCGAAGCTTACCCTAGTTGGTTCATTCCACTCTTTAATATCAATAACTAAGCTTATCTTTTTTTTCATAATGCCAAGGTCACCCTTAAATTCCCATGTTATTAGACGATCATTTATTTGCTCATGTTGGATATAACCTGGTACCAGCGGCGCCCAATTATTTGCATCCCTGATGAAGTCCCAAATCACATTTACAGGGATCGCTAATTCTATTTGTTGCTGTTCACTAGGCATTTGGTATCCCTCTTTCGTTTTAAAATGTAAAAGACCTTCAAGTGGTTGAAGGTCTTTTTTATAATTTATATGATTATAAGTGCTTTTATAGAAGAATAAATTCAGATAACTTCCACTCTATCCGTACTAAAATCGTGATAATATGCTGGGTTAGCTAATTCGTTAATGGTATGCTCATTTTCCTCAGAAAAATAGGATGATAGGTTCCCTTCATATACTAATTCTAACGAAGCTGAATCTTTAATATCATCTGGGGTAACAAGCGATAGCGGCTTTTGCTTATTAATTTTTACTCCTGATTCCTCAAGAAGAGCCGCAACGAAATGGGAACAAAAGAATGCATTTTTTCGATCTAACTCCCAGTTGAACATAACAGCGAATAAGCCTAATAGATTGTAGCGATAGTCGCTTTTATTTTTTTCGATTTCATTAATCTTTCGGTAAATGGCATCATATTGTTTTTCAGAGATGGTGCAACAATAAATAGCACAATCTGCATTCCGAAATATTCCACCACGAATATTTTCTCGCACAAAGCCAGCTAGGAAAGGATTGCGCGGCCTTTTTCTCCCAAAACTATAGACATCCCATAATTGATCATCAAGTGCAATAGAGGCATGATTATGCGGCTTCTTTGTATAAAGTTTAATCATTTTTGTTAAAACCGTCCCAGTATCAGTAAGAAGTACGTAAACCTTCCTCATCCTATATTCCCCCTTCATTTTTCTATAGGAAGGGATTTTATTCTCATTATCCCTTGATTATATTATTTTCTATTAATATCATACCGTACATGTCTACTAGACATAAACAATCTCTAGAATTATTTTCCACTAAGACTTTAGACGTACCTGTAAACAAGACTTCTCTCTATGCTCATATATTATAATTTACTATCTTTATTCCTCATCGAAACACATTTTCCCTGTTTTTTAATAAAATTTACCCATATTTTACAATTCAAGCATAAAATAATACATTCATGATATAAGGGGTGTACAAATTGGGACTATATATTAACAAAGACAAATATCCTGCAGCCTTTTACCTTCTTATTAATGAATAATAAAAAAGGTGAAAAACAGAAATAACTTTAAAAACAAAAGAAGCCCTTTCTAGTGAGAAATGGGCTTCCAATATTAAAATGCAGTCTGTTTAGTAACATTTTCTTATGAGATTTTCTTTAGTTCCTCTGACAACTGAAGGAAAGCTTCCTTATTTCTTTCTTGTAAGGAGAGGTCGATTTCCTTACGGAGGACTTCTCTTCTAAATTCAATCAGGGCGTGGTTTAAGAACATTTCAGCAATTGCAGAATCGTTGTTTTCATCTGTCTGTTGTGGTGAATTTAATAATCTCTTTTCCATGGAAATCAACTCCTTGACCTTTTTCTTATTATACTTGTAGTTTTCTAAAAATTCAAATATTTTATTTATTATAATTAAAATATTTTTGTTTTAATGAATTTGGCTTTGGAATAGTGTGTTTCGGTTGTTGAATTTTGTTACCAGTTTAATTAGGAATAAGTTGGCGATGAGTAAACCGACACCAATTAGGAATAATGATAGTGAGCTTAAGAAGAACAGCCCGCTAACCTGTGAAATAATAATTCCAACGATAGGTAATACAAGTAATCCGCCAAATTGCTGTGCTTCTTGGAACGTTTTTACTTTTGCGGAAATCAACACATTCAAAATAATATTAACCATGACTAATAATGGGATTACCCAAAACATTAATATCATCCAAGTAGAGTTTAAATAGAGGATAACCTTAAAGTATGGATAAGTGATTACATTTACTAGTATAAAATTTATCAGAAAAGCTGCAAATGAAATTGCTAAGGTTGGTAACAGTGAGGCAAGTACTTTACCGAGAAATAAATCTTTTATTGAAATGGGCGCAAATAACAAAGTTTCTAATGTATTTCGTTCCTTTTCACCAACAAAACTATTCGAAGAAGTGACCATCGAATTAATAATCGCGACCATTAAGAAAAAGGGAATCATCATAAAAGTTAAGAAAAAATAGACAAATTTATACCCGAGTGAAGGTAAAGTTATTAATGTATTTCTCATATCTTCACTTGGAAAGTCTTTAATAAATGCATTGATGGGTTTTTCTATATCTTTTGAAGAAGTTCCTACTAAATCAAAATGGATTCCGAAATAGGCAATACCAGCTGGCACCACAATACACAATAGTAAGGCAACAATGATCATTGGCACCCAAACCTTTTTGGAGGAGAAGGTTGCTTTCATATCTTTTCGCGCAATGGTTAAGATTATATTTTTATTCATTGCCCTCTTCCTCCCCTTATATTAAAGTAAATCGCCTCGAGACTTCTATTGGTTATTTCACTGCTATGAACCCATGTCTCACTTATAATTTTCGTTAATAAAGGAGTAATTTCGTCCTTTGAGGCCAAGAGAAATTCTAATTGATTAGGGCCTTTTCTTGTATAGGAATACCCCTTGTAGTTTTGGCTATTAACTGGATTGAGCCCCGTTTCTACTAAAAAATGAATTTCTTTTAGGTATTTATTTTCTAATTCCTTCTTAGCTCCTTTTTCTACGATTCTGCCTTCGTTAAGGAACAAAAAAGCATCACATATAGATTCAAGCTGGTGGAGCACATGAGAACAAATCAAGATTGTTACCCCTTCTTCTTGATTCACTTTATTTAAATAATGAATCACTTCTTTAATCCCCTCTGGATCTAAGCCATTGGTCGGTTCATCTAAAAACAAAAGACTTGGACTATGCAATAAAGCTTTTGCAAGTGATATTCTTTTTTTCATTCCTGTAGAAAAGCTCCCTACGAGTTGATCTTTATATGCCAGCATATCAAACTGCTGTAGTAAGTATGTAATTTTCCTGGGGTCGTATTTACCGTATATTTTAGAAAAGAAAACCAGATTGTCCCATGCCGTCATATCATGGTAGAGACTTGCACTCTCCGTGACAATTCCTGCTCTGCTTCTAATTTCATCCCCTTGTGTGCTTGGATCAAAACCCATCACGCTCATCATTCCACTTGTTGCGTCAATGACCCCATTTAATAAACGTATGATCGTCGTTTTACCTGCACCATTAGGACCAAGCAGTCCATTAATACTTCCTTCTTTTATGGCAAAAGAAACATCCTTTAATATTTCTCGATTATTAAAATGTTTGCTTACCTGATTGACTTCAATGATAGTGGTCAAAATTTTTCCCCCTTCAAAAACCTTCATCCTTTTCTTTTACGATTGAGAATCGTTTTTCGTTCACAGAAATGTAATATTTTTTGAAAAATTTACTTTTATGAATGATCATATGTTCGAAAGGTTTTTGTCTTTATTATAACGAATAGAAGAACGATACACGTCAAGAGGATTCCATCAATAACGCTGACAAATCTTCCATGATAAATTTTTATACACAAAGCTTTCCTGAAATCAAAAAAGGTCAAGAAATCGAGGTAGAAACAGAGCATGGTCAAACTTTTTACAAGGTAGAAACTGATGATGATAAGGGTAGAGGCCGAGGCAGTGATGACAGTGGGATAGAAGGATAGCAAGTATAATGGACATTCGTCATTTGATTGTCCTCTTTACTTTTACATATATGTGAATTACACCTATTGGTACTATTAAGTAAAGATGTTTTGTATAATATGTTAATTACAATATTTTACCTGTTTATGGCAAAAAAGATGTAATATGACTAACCAAAGGAGGTAGTTTATTTGGGCAAGTTATTCTCTGGTATACCATATTTGCGTATGGGTGCAGGTGAACCATTGGTTTTTATTCATGGTCTTGGTGAAATAAAGGAAGGTTGGTCCAACCAGTTTGAATTTGCAGAACAATATGACCTGATTATTCCAGATTTACGGGGCCATGGTGAGTTTATTACAACTGGGGAAATCTCCATTGCCAATTTTGCGCGTGATGTAATTTGTTTGTTAAAGGCGCTTGGAATTAACAACGCTCACATATGCGGGTTATCAATGGGCGGAATGGTTGCACAAGAAATATATCGTCAAGAACCAGGAATGTGCCGGTCCCTTATGCTCGTAAGTACCCTTCACTATGCACCTAGATGTTTCAGAGAGTTATTTTTACTATTGAAAAAGGCTCGTTCAAAAAACCTTTCCATTGAGGAACAAAAAAATATAGCTGCACGAGCTTGTCTTTATTCATGGACTGAAGAAAACTTTGAGAACTTCTATAAATTTTATCAGCCCAACCGGAAATATTACCTTACATCCATGCAAGCATGCCTTGAGATAAATAATTTATACCTGCTCCCAAAGATAAAAGTCCCGACCATCATTATTGGCGGTCAATACGATACCGTTATACCTGTTTGGATCCAGTTATTCATGCATAAACAGATTAAACACTCTGAATTTGTCATATTTAGAAATACAGGACACGTTGCTAAGCTCGAGGCAAAAGAAGCCTTTAACGAGGTTTTAAGGGGATTTTTACTTAAGCATAAAAAAGCAGGTTAAGATATTTTATGTAACTGAAGCAATGATTCGGTCTATGGCAGAGCGTTTGAAATACACGATAAAAACAATGCCCACTCTTAATGAATGGGCATTGTTTTGCGATCTAAAACTTTTACTTTGCTTTATTCCATTTGCATTTGAGGTTCAAGATCTCCCGGATTTAAAAATAGAAAAAATGAGCAAGAGGAACATAATGGCAGCAATTCCAAAACCTATTTCGATCACTGGTAAACTTGTTAGAAGTTTGGAGGTATGTCCTGATAAGGAGGCACCAATGATAATTCCTACCAAAATAATACTAAAAGACAGCAGGACAATACTGAAGGACAGCCTGTTACTTATCTGATTCAGTCTTTTTAAAACAGGTTCGATTTCAGGAGTTGATAGTTCAATCTGCATCTTGCCTTTTTTCATAACCGATGTAAAATCTTTAATTGTTTTCGGAAATTCCTGAAGAATATCCCCATATTCCGTAAAGTTTGACCAAGCGAACTCTGCCACATTTTTTGGCTTAAAGCGCTCCATTAGTAATTGCCGCCCAAATGGTTCAGCCACAGCTAATATACTAATCTCATGATTTAACCTTTCTACTGTTCCCTCCAAAGTCAGCAGTGTTTTTCCTAATATCGTTAAATCTGTTGGGATGGTAATCCTATGTCGATACGCAACAGAAAAAAGTTCATTCACAGCGGTTCCGATACTCATCTGACTAAAGGGTACATCGAGATACTTTTCACGAAGATTATCGATATCTGAATGCAACTGTTTCACATTTACATCATCAGGTACAAGCCCCATACTCGTAATAGCCTTCACTACTTCTGCAGTGTTTTTACGCATTAACGCAATGACGAAAGAGGCCATATGTGATCTCATTTCAGGCGTAATCCTTCCCACCATCCCAAAATCCATAAAGGCTATAACCTGTCCCGGCAGTGCAACGATATTACCAGGATGGGGATCACCATGGAAAAATCCATCTAGTAGAATTTGATGAAAAATAGCATAGACTACTTTTTCACCTAAAACTTTCGTGTCATATCCTTGTTGATGTAGCTTTTCTATTTCATTTAATTTAGTTCCATCAATAAATTCCATCGTTAATACCTTTTTGGTTGTGAATTCCCAATATACCTTTGGAATATGAATCTTTGGATCATTATCGAATTGTTTGGCTATCTTTTCAGCATTTCTACCTTCATTTTCATAATCCAATTCTTCACGCAGTGACCTGGATAGTTCTTCGACAATCGTCCGAATTTGGTACCTTTCTACCCAATCAATCCTACTCTCTGCGAGTCTGGCTAGATCCTGCAGAATTTCTAAATCGGTTTCAATCACACTCATAATATTTGGTCGTTGAATCTTAACGGCAGCACGCTCTCCTGTAAGCAAAACAGCATAGTGAACTTGTCCAATCGAAGCTGCCGCTAAAGGTATTTCACAAAATTCAGCAAAGGAGTTTTCGAGAGAATCAGCCAATTCTTCCTCTACTATTCTTTTAACTTCTCCAAATGAGAAAAGAGGAACACGATCCTGAAGTTTCACCAGCTCTTTAAGGATATCTGCAGGTATAATATCGGGCCTTGTACTGGCAATTTGACCTATTTTTACAAAGGTAGGTCCAAGTTCCTCGAGAAACATTCTTATCCTTTCACCTGTTGATCTTGAGTTGAGTGATTTGTTTCCTTCAACAAATACCCGCTTCGGAATTGATAAAATATCTAGTAACCCTAATTCTTTCATAACAAAGCCAAATCCGTACTTTGTAAACGTATATACGATGTCACGATAGCGTTGGATATGGCGAATTTTTTTCTTGATCATCTGCGTCACTCCCGTTGGAGTATTTTATATAATCAAGATTCTCACTATTTCCTGGGATTTACAAGATTATTCTGGTAAAGTTCGTTTAAAAAACAAAAAGACGAATCGTTGGCCGAAACGTCCCTTTCATCTTGCTTATTTCTTCAACATCTTAAATACTTGCTCTACATCCTTATCACCGCGACCTGATAGGTTTACGATCAAAACATCATCATGTGGTAATTCCTTTGCTAGTTTAATAGCATATGCTACAGCATGGGAACTCTCTAAAGCTGGAATGATCCCCTCTGTTTTACTTAGATGGAGAAATGCCTCTAATGCCTCCTGACTAGTAACGGTTACATATTCAGCTCTTCCAACTGTTTTCAAATGGCTATGTTCTGGTCCGACGCCAGGATAGTCCAAACCAGCTGCAATCGAATAGGTTGGCTGCGGATTACCATATTCATCTAATAATGTTAAGCATTTAAAACCGTGGATAATGGCTGGCGTCCCTTTTGTTAAGGTCGCTGCTTCTTCAGGCTCTACGCCAATTAAACGTACATATTTTTCGTCAATATAGTGGGCAAAAGCACCAATTGCATTACTACCGCCACCGGCACAGGCAATTACTGCAGTTGGCAGCCTTCCCTCTTTTTCGATAATTTGACGTTTCGATTCTTCACTGATGATCGATTGAAAGTATTTAACCATAGATGGATATGGATGCGGTCCAACAGCTGACCCTAAAAGATAGAAGGTGTTCTGATAGTTTTGTACTAAGTCTGCTAATGCTTCGTCAACTGCATCTTTTAACCGACCCTGGCCTTTCTCAACAGGGATAACCTTTGCCCCCAACAATTCCATTCTAAAGACGTTTAGTGCCTGACGCTCTGTATCTAGCTTACCCATATAAATTATACATTCCATCCCAAACATGGCACAGGCAGATGCCGTTGCAACACCATGCTGACCCGCGCCTGTTTCGGCAATAATTCGTTTTGCACCCATTCGTTTTGCTAATAATATTTGTCCAATCGCATTATTTATTTTGTGGGCACCAGTATGATTTAGATCCTCCCGCTTTAGATAGATTTTCGCACCGCCTAGTTGTTTTGTTAAATTTTCAGCAAATGTTAACGGATTTTCACGTCCAACATATTCCTTTAGATAATAGTTGAATTCCTCGATAAAATCAGGATCCTCTTTATACTTTAAAAATTGTTTTTCCATCTCATCTAGTACTTGCTGAAGCTCTGGAGGGACAAAACTTCCGCCAAACTCGCCAAAATAACCTTTACTCTCTACACTCACGTTTTCCATACTCAGCTCGTCTCCCTTTTTCCTATCATTTAACTAAACATTGTTAGTTTTAAACTATTATAAAATTTTATTACAGAATATTCAAATAATAACACGCGAAAAAGAAAGATGAAAAATAATATTTCATCCCCTAGTAATCTATTCATATCTTAATGATTCGATTGGATCTAATTTGGATGCCTTGTTGGCAGGAAGAAGCCCAAATACAACTTATGCATATTATTTAGTAATTTAGCTGCCTGTTTCCCCCCGTCTGCAGTTGGTCAGAAGACTCCGCTTGCACCAATACTTTACCAATAACTTTACTCCTACTTTACGCTTGAGAAGTAATAGGATGTTTAAACTCCAGGGGCAACACTGCCCTTGTTATATTCTTAACGAACAGGACTGTATCTGAATGGTATGACTGTTTTTCCAGCTCAAGTTCATTTTCATCAGGAGTAAAATGAAAGACAATTTGATTGATATTTTCATTGGAAATCTTGCTTAAAATATCTAAAACTTTAACTTTTTCCATACTGACGAGATCGTATAGATGTAAAACATTTTCGTCAATCTGATAGATTACTAGTGCTTGTTCTTCCTCTAAGTAATATAGATCTTGACTAAAAACCATTACGCAATAAAACATTAGGAGCTCTTCAGTGCTTGTAGTACCAAAAATCCTTGAAATAGGATGCCTTCTAGCTGCCAAATTATTGATAAACGCTAAATCATCTGGTTTTCTTCCATCTAATTTTCTTACCCTTACTTGATTCGATGGTACATGGCCATAATCCATCGAAAATTGAATTTCCTCAACAGATTCAAAACCAAACTTTGGATAAAAGTCCAAAACAGAATCATTCGCAAATAAATAGATCAAATCAACATTCGAATAATCCTTTAACACCTTGTCCATTAATTGTTTGGCTAACCCTTGATTGCGATAGTCAGGATGTGTCATCACTGTCCCGATTTGAACGGCTTGTTTCTCTTCATTATTAATGACTAAATTTAAAATGTTTACCGAAACATTCGCTACTATTTTCCCATTATCGGTAAATGAATAGGGCTGGTACTTGTCTGTCCAAAAACCATTTCGGTACCATATTTCAAAATCTATACCAAAAGTCTTAGTAGCCAGTTGATTAAAACTATCCCTTAATGGTTCGTTCTCTCGATATCCCTTAACAAACGTATACTTTTCCAATTATTTTCCCCCTTATCCATGTCTGTCTTAATTTTAGCAAACAATAATAAAAAAAGTTCTTTTAAAATGAATTTCAATCATGATAGTGATACTATTAATACTGACTTGAAAGGAGAGATATGCATGAAGATCGTAGTACTTGTTGGTAGTAACCGGAAGGAATCATTTAATAAAAAATTAGCTTTCTATATGCAAAATCGGTATCAGATGACCGCAGAGATTGAAATTTTGCCTATTGAAAAACTACCGATGTATAATCAAGATGATGAGCTGACACCGCCAGAAATCGTAACGGAGATTAAGCAAAAGGTGGCTGAAAGTGACGGTGTTCTATTTGTTACACCTGAGTACAACCACTCTATTCCTGCTTTTTTAAAAAATGCAATTGATTGGTTTTCTCGTGTTGATAAAGTAATGGTGAACAAACCTGTCATGATTGTCGGCAGTTCCCCAGGGGTATTAGGAACCGCACGTGCACAAATGCACTTACGACAGATTTTAAATTCTCCTGGTATATCTGCGCTAACTTTACCAGGAAATGAAGTATTTATTGGTGCAGTTCATGAAAAGCTCGACGAATCTGGAAAACTGGTTCATGAGCCAACCGTTCAGTTCATCGATACTGTGATGGATAATTTTATAAATTGGATAAACAAACAAAAGTAAAAAAAACAACGCATGGATACATTCTCACCCATGCGTTGTTTTTTAGTTCTGAATAGAATTTTTCATTTCTTTTTCTAATTGTTCAATACGTGCGTCAATCGTTGTTTGATTATACGAACGATTTACTTGGTTCTCAAGACGGTCGATATAATTTTCAATTTCTTCGAAACGTGAGATTGATTTATCAGAGTAAGTGTTAGACTCTAATACTTGATTGATTCGATGGTTGGCTCTTGTTACGTTTTCACGTCCCATCAGCTCCATCCGGCGAAGCTGCATATCTTTTAGTTTGTTGTTCATTTCTACATGCTTTCTTTCTAGTTCACCTAGCTGCCCTTTTACTTGCTCGAGAGATGCTCTTAATCTCTCGGCGCGATTAGAATATAGTTGCTGCTCCTCTGAGGCAAATTGATAAAGCTCTGTTTCACCAGCTTTTAAAGCAATTTCAGCTTGATATTTCCTTTTTTCAGCGAACAGCTCTGCATGATACAGCTCTTTTGTAAACTCATCCTTAAGTGCAGATTGACGCTCCAAGAACTTTGCAACTTTTTCTGTTTCCTGTTCGCATTGGCGCAGGTATTGATTAAGCATTGAAATTGGATTTTGTTTTTCTTTTTTATCAAGTGCCTCGTTTAAGTCAGCAGTTACTGTATTTTTAATTCTTGTGAAAAGGTTTGTCATTTTATTCTCTCTCCTTAAATTAATAGTTTTTTAGTTCATTCCATTGCTTTTCAAAATTGACAAATGGATCAGATTCTTCTTTGATTACAGTGTGTTTACTGGCACCCCAGTTTTTATAAACAAGGTACAGAATATAGGCTGCAGCGACGCCAATGATGGCAGGTGCATTAGAAATAGATGCCATTAGAAAAATAACTCCGATAATACCAAGCGCAATTTTTCCTCCGGTTGATTCTGCCTTTAAGAACTGTTTATAGATGAAATATAGAAGCGCCAGACTTACCAATAACCCCATCATCGGACCGATTGAAGAAAGTAAGATGATGGCTGCAATTCCTCCTGCTAAAACTAAACCAAATTTTTTCATTTTGTTTTCCTCCTTTGTCTTTCTTGATATCATCTTACCTTTTTTCTAAGCTTCATATAATTGAGCCTGAGCTTGATTTTCAATTAGGGCTAGAGACGTAGAAAGGGTCAGCCCCCTAAGGAGACTGACCCTTTAATAAAGAAAAAATCCTAACATCATTTAGATGTTAGGATTTTTTAATTTAATGACCTGTGAGGGATTCGAACCCACGACCCCTTCCCTGTCAAGGAAGTGCTCTCCCACTGAGCTAACAAGTCGAATTAAGCTACAAATATAATTATAGTAAAAAATTAAAAAAAGTCAATAGTTTTAAAAAAGAACGCACATTCTTAAATAAATTGAATAAAGAACAAACGTTCGGATATAATGATAATATGATAAAGAAAGGCGGGATTTACATGGATGGGCTTTTATTACGTTCAATTGGAGAGAATTTTCCGTTAGAGATGATTTACCTATCGGAAGACCAGCATATTTCACAGCGCAAATTACTTGTGAAAGAAGTCAATGATGAGTACATTCGTGCTTATTGTCTGCTCCGAAAACAGATTCGTACCTTTCGCCGGGAAAATATCTTATCCATTATGCCAAATAACCGTTTAAAGGACCAATTCCTTCATTAAATCACCTTCTACTATGCTCCCCTTTCCAATTGAGCAATTCCATTACAGTTATGATAAAATGCAGTTGTATCCAACTAACATTGGGGGAATTTTCACATGGAGATACCAAAAGGCACGATAAAAGAACTTACTATACAGAGCAGTGAACTAGGGGAAGAAGTGCTTCTTCTTGTCTATTTACCAGCAAATTTCTCACCATTATTCAAATATTCACTGTTAATTGCCCAGGATGGCCGCGATTATTTTCAACTTGGTAGAATTGGCCGTTTAGCAGATGAGTACCTTTATGAACGAAAAATTGAAAATTTAATCATTGTTGGGATACCCTATAAGGACGTAGCGGATCGCCGCAGGAAATACCACCCTGATGGTGATCAACATCAACCATACATTCGCTTTTTAGCACATGAATTAGTACCGTTCCTAGATAATGAGTTTCCAACCTATCACATGGGCTCTACAAGAGCGCTAATCGGTGACTCACTGGGAGCAACCATATCGTTAATGACTGCACTCCAATATCCGCACAGCTTTGGAAAAGTGCTGCTGCAATCACCATATGTTGATGAAAAGGTAATTGGATTGGTCGAAAGCTTTACAGAACCAGATCTTTTAGAAATATATCATATCGTTGGAAACCAAGAAACAGAAGTCCAAACCACTAGCGGCAAAATAAGCGACTTCCTAAAGCCAAACCGCAAGCTTTCAGAAATCATTACAAACAAATCCTTTACATATTTCTATGATGAATTCAACGGCGGCCATACTTGGACCCATTGGCAACCCGATTTAAAAAGAGCACTAAAGATGCTGTTTTAACTATCATTTCATATTTTTTGAATATTTGTTATAATATCATGAAGATCATCGAAAGCACTCACCTCATACATGAAAATTTTAGAAAAATGGAGGTAAGATCTATGAAATTTGGGGTTGTCATTTTTCCATCAAAAAAACTACAAGATTTAGCAAATTCTTTTCGAAAACGGTATGACCCGCATTATTCGCTTATTACTCCACATCTAACGTTGAAAAATGGATTTGAAGCCAACGAAGAGGAAGTAGTAAATTTTGCAGATAAATTAAGGCAAATAGCAAAAAATAATAATGAATTCCGGTTAAAAACATTGAAAATCAGTTCTTTCCAGCCAGTAAATAATGTTATTTACTTTAAAATTGAACCTACTAAAGAATTAAATAAATTGCATAATGAAATTAACCAAGAAATTAGTGAGCAAAGTTTAGATTATGCCTTTGTTCCACATATAACGATTGGTCAAAAACTATCCAGTGATGAGCATTCTGATGTTTACGGCTCGTTGCGGATGAAAAGATTTGACCATGAAGAAACGATTGACCGCTTCCATTTACTGTATCAATTAGATAATGGTTCTTGGACGGTATATGAAACATTTCGCCTCGGGAAGGAATAATGGATTGTGAATGTAAAAATTGTAGAAAATGAAAAAGAATTACAAGATGCCTTTTCTGTTAGAAGAACGGTTTTCATCGATGAACAAAATGTCCCTGAAGAAGAAGAAATTGATGAGTTAGAGAATGAAGCTACCCATTTTGCAGCCTACTTGGAAGGCAGACCAATTGCTGCAGGCCGCTTTCGAATTGTTGATGGATATGGGAAAGTAGAACGAATTTGTGTGTTAAAAGAAGCTAGAAAAACTGGTTCTGGTAAAGCATTGATGGAGGAAATTGAGGCTTATGCCTTAGCAAAAGGGCTACATAAATTAAAGTTAAATGCTCAGACTCATGCCATTCCATTTTACGCTCGTCTTGGGTATGAGGTCGTTTCGGAGGAATTTTTAGATGCAGGCATTCCTCATAAAACTATGATAAAAAATATTTAAATCCAAGCACTTGCCTTCGTGAGGCAAGTGCTTTTTGTATTTCCTTGAACGATCGGGCACTTTTCGATTTGCACCAATTTTGTTATGATGTAGTTTGTCGTATTTTTTGAAAAAAGAGGCTAAAAAATGAAATCTGCTATGAATCAAAATCAAAGGGTAATTCTCGATCAAGTAGCGAGAGAACAATATCAACGAATATATATGCAGGGTAAAAATGGAGAGTTAACTTGCCCGATTTGCAAAGAAAAAGTGCGTTTATTACTTGGAATTCAAGAAACACCACATTTCTATCATATAAATTCTCCGGATAAATCATGCCCGGAACCAGTTATTGAAAACATTGAACCTGTTTTTGTTGAGCGAAATGGATTTCGTATTCCCCAAGGAAGAACACTGATCAATACACCCAAAAGCACTAGTTTATTTCGCCCAGCAAAAACGTTAGAATGCCCTACTTCATTTAAAAAAACTGAACGTACTAACCATCTTGAACAAGACTCCTATTTAGGGAAGCTGGCAGCAAATGGCGTCATTCTAGATAAAAGTCAGGCAGCCGCTGTTGTCGAAACGGAAGGCTCACTATTAGTCCTAGCGGGTGCTGGAAGTGGTAAAACAAGAGTACTAACTGCAAGGACAGCCTATATGCTCGATGTAAAAAAAATTGATCCTCGCACAGTCATGCTCGTCACCTTTACATCAAAAGCTGCAGGTGAAATGAAAAATCGTTTGCTTTCCTATCCCGAGATGAAAAAGGATCAAATAAACAAGGTGGTGACAGGCACCTTCCATAGCATTTTTTATCGAATTCTTATGTTCCATGAGGGGAGAAATTGGTCCTCGGATCGTCTTTTGAAAAAGGATTGGCAACGCGATAAGATTTTAAAAGAAGCAGGAAAGGAACTCGAGTTATCTGAAAAAGAATTTGCCTATGATTTAGCTCTTCAGCAAATTGGCTTTTGGAAGAACTCGTTACTTTTTCCACATGAAGTAAAACCTGCATCTGATTGGGAAGAAAAAGCTGCTTTCCTTTATAAAAAATATGAGGAATATAAAAACCAACAAGGTCTTTTTGATTTTGACGATATGTTGATTGGCTGCTATCAGCTACTGATTTCTACCCCAACTCTGCTCGAACTATATCAAAATCGCTTTCATTATTTTCTTATTGATGAATTTCAAGATATTAACAAAGTGCAGTATGAGCTGATCAAACTACTCTCTGGCAAACATAAAAATGTCTGTGCAGTTGGGGATGATGATCAAGCGATTTATTCTTTTCGAGGCAGTGATCCACGCTATTTGCTGGAATTTGAAAAGGATTTTCCATACGCAAAGATGGTTTCACTCGAACAAAATTATCGTTCATCACATGAAATTGTCTCAGTGGCCAATGAAATGATTTCAAAAAACAAAATTAGAAGAAGCAAAAAAATGCACGCACAATTTGAATCAAAAACACCTCCTATTCTTTTCTTTCCCTATGATGAGGAGGAGGAAGCAACCTTGATTGTAACCGATATCCAAGAAAAAATTGTCCAAGGTGCAAATCCATCTGATTTTGCGGTATTATATCGGACGAATGCTAGTTCACGGGCAATATTTGAGCGATTAGCAAGTTCAAACCTGCCTTTTAAAATTGATATAGATTCAGAAGCATTTTATGAACGACGTATTGTAAAAAGTGTTCTTTCGTTTCTAAAAATAAGCAAACATGAGGATGATCATCAGGCTTTATCTGATATTTTACCTATTTTATTTTTAAAGCAGACGGTACTAAAAGATTTAAAGGCTGAAAGCATTCTAAAAGATTGTACCTACCTTGAGGCGCTTTCATATGTAAAAACAAAACATGCTTTTCAAGAAAAGAAAGTAAAGAAAGCCGTACAACTTATCCGTTCATTAAAATATTCCTTTCCCCTTAAGGCCATTGAAACCATTGAAAAGGAATTAGGTTTCCTCGACTTTTTGAAAAAAAGAGGTAATGAATCGAATCAACAAGATAAAGGCTCTGATGATTTAAAAGACTTAAAAGTTGCAGCAAAAAGCTTTGATAGTATTCAAGCTTTATTGTCACATGCAGAACATATGTCAGCGATGAATAAAGAAATTAAAAATTTAAGCAAGCATTTTTCTGAAGCGATCAGCCTAAGTACCATTCACCGTGCAAAGGGTTTGGAGTATAAAAATGTGTATATCATTGGGTCAGTAGACGGCAGTCTACCGCATGATTATGCATTAGATAGCAGTAGGAATGGTGATTTTACTGCACTTGAAGAAGAAAGAAGACTCTTTTATGTAGCAATGACTCGTGCAAAACATGAACTGCTAATTTCAGTTCCCCAGAATCGAAGAGGAAAAAAAGCATATCCGACTCGGTTTTTAACACCTTTAACGAAAAAGAAGAAATAAAGTTAATGGCCTATTTCCAATGTGGAAGTAGGCCATTTATTTTATTTCTTATTAATCATTTTTGATATCGTACTAAAATCAAGCTGCTTTCCATCAGCAACAATTGATTGGACAATTTTATCTTCCGTTTCTTGATTAACAGGCTTATTCGCAATCTGTGAAACGCGTCTGATAACATTGCGAACTGTCTTTTCATCTTTAAAATTTGCATTTTGCAAGGAATTAGCTAGATCAAAAATATCCTTCATATTAACGCCCGTTTTCTTTTCGACGTTTTTAAAAAAACCATTATCCATAGTATATTTCACGCTCCTTCATAAACTACTGATAGTGTATGAAGGAAGATGAAAAATGTGAAAGGAATGCCTAAAAGAAAAAGGCTGGCCACTGATATGGCCAACCTTTCTTTCGCTGCAAGCTTTGCATTTTTTTATGAAAAGCTTGCACCGACAATGATTAAAAGAAGCTAGCACCGACAATGATTAAAAGAATGAATAATACGACGATTAAAACAAAAGTTGAACCGCCGCCATATCCGCCGCCATATCCACCACCGTAGCCACAGCCGCCATATCCACCATATCCACCGAACATAAAGTGTCACCTCACTTTGGGTAAGTCTCATTAATAACATATGAGATTTAGCATCAAAGTGTACTAGGCGCTACTCTAAGGACAACCTTTGAATTTTTTTTATCCCTTTGGTTTAAAGATTAATGCACCGATAAATCCAAAAATAATGGCGGCAGATATACCAGAACTTGTAACTTGGAACATCCCAGTTAATACTCCAATCAAACCATGCTTTTCTGCATCCTGCATGGCGCCGTGCACTAATGAATTTCCAAAGCTTGTGATTGGAATCGTTGCTCCTGCACCAGCAAAATCCACCAGTGGTTCATACAGACCAAATCCATCTAAAACGGCTCCTGCTACTACCAGCAAACTTAGAGTGTGACCAGGTGTTAGCTTAGCAACATCGAATAACAGTTGTCCGATCACACATATTATTCCGCCAACCACAAATGCCCAAAAAAACATTGCTAACATAGTATTACCTTCCCTCTTCATTCATCTCAATAGCCACTGCATGTGCAATACAAGGTATCGATTCTTTTTGCTGAAAACTTAGCGGTGACAACAATGCTCCGGTTGCAACAACTAGAATTCGCTTATACATTCCCTTCTTCATCTGGTTCAACAAATGACCATATACTACTGTAGCCGAACACCCAGCACCACTTGCCCCCGCTTGAACAGGCTGGTCGTCCTTATATAATAATAGCCCGCAATCCTGGAATTGTTTCCGTTCTAATTTAAGTCCGCTCTTGCCTAATAATTCAAAGGTGGTATCATGGCCGATTCTGCCTAAATCACCTGTAATAATTAAATCATAGTAGGATGGATCTAATTCCATATCCCTGAAATGAGCCATAATCGTATCCGCCGCTGCAGGTGCCATAGCACCGCCCATATTAAACGGATCAGACAATCCCATGTCAATCACTTTTCCAATTGTTGCCGATGTCGTGACAGGCTCCTGTTGTCCGGGACTATTTTGAGTAACCAATGCTACCCCAGCACCTGTAACTGTCCATTGTGCAGTAGGAGGCTTCTGACCTCCATACTCTGTTGGATAACGAAATTGTTTTTCAGTAGCTGCATTGTGGCTTGCGGCTCCTGTCAAGACGTTTCTTGCCCCTTGGTAATTGACAACAAAGGAGGCTAACGCCAAACCTTCCATTGATGTAGAGCATGCTCCAAAAAGTCCGAAATAAGGGATTTGCATCGTCCTTGCAGCAAAGCTCGTAGGTGTGATTTGATTGATTAAATCTCCAGCAAATAAAAATTCAATTTTCTCTTTCTCCATTTTAGCTTTGGCTAATGTTGTTCTTATTGCTTCTTCAAGCAGCACTCGTTGTGCCTTTTCGTACGAATCCATTCCCATCCATAAATCTTCATGTAAAATATCAAAGTCATTGGCTAAATTTCCATTCGCCTCAAAGGGACCTCCGGTAACACCTGTTGCAGCTATCATTGGCCGGTTCATAAAGACCCAAGACTGATGCCCTTTTAACAATTACAAAACCCCCCACATTCCCAGTAACGTTTTAATGAGTGCAACAACAAACGCAGAGAATACTCCAAAGAGTATGACCGAGCCAGCAAGCTTAAACATATTTCCGCCAACACCTAATACAAACCCTTCCGTCCTGTGCTCGATTGCCGCAGAAATCACGGCATTGCCAAACCCGGTGACAGGCACCGCACTCCCAGCACCTGCAAACTGTCCAAGGCGATCGTATACACCGAAACCTGTTAATAGCATTGATAAGAACACCATTGTTGCCACTGTAGGATTACCAACACTTTGTTCTGTAAAATCAAAAAAATAAATATATAAATAACTTATAGCCTGACCAACAACGCAAATCAAACCGCCAACCCAAAAGGCCTTTATGCAATTCTTTAGAACTGGTCTTTTCAGTTCATGCTTTTGTTGAAGCTGCTGATATTTCTGCTGCTGTGGCGTCATATTTTTTTGCTTGCTAGCCATGTCAACCAACCCTTCCTACTTCAAATCAGATGTCATTTTGATAATCTCATTAAGCCGTTTCTCCGCCTTCATTTCGGATAGTTTTCCTTTATTCTTTCTCTCAACTAACCGAACAGCTTCAAGAAAAATCTTATAGTCACTTGACACTGCAATGTTTTCTTTTGGGTAATTTTTTTCTAGCCGTTTTGTTAAGTCCCTTTCAATCTTTTTCATCTTAAAACGCTGCATATGCTTCACTTTATAGACAACAAGTGTATCTTTTTTGCCTTTTACTACTGCCACATCATAGAGTTCATCAAAACTGCTGACTTCTCTTTCAATTTTTTTAACGGTGTCCTCGCCGTTATTCTTCTCTGTAACAATCGGGTTAGGATTGGTCGTTTTCATTAGCGCCAATTGGCTGTCATTTACGTTTTTACCCTGACTGCAGGAGACCAATAAGGATACACATGCCGTTACAATCATTAGTCGAAGTATGTAGACCATTTCATTTCCTTCCCTTATCCGAAATATAGAAATACCACTACACTATAGTTTTTTCGAGTTTGACCAAAATTATGACTACAAAGACTTATGTTTTGTTACTTTATTTATTTTGGCAATAAAAAAACTGCCACCCATACTGGCAGTTTACCTTATTATCTTTGAGTTTTTTTACCGCAGCCGCAGCCTTTTTTCTTCGTCGTCTTTTTCGTTAGCGAAGGCTTTGTTGATTGAGTTTTTTTATTTTCTATGTTCATTATTTATCCACTCCTGCATCATTATTATTTCTATTTATAGGATATGAGGAAAAATTATAACTCGTCTCAACGAACGACTATTTTATGCTATTTTTTATAACCAGAGCTGAAGAATGGATTCTAAAATTGCTGCTAATCCTGCAACTGCAAACACAAGCATGATGGGCAAAAATATAGTTGGATAGAAAAGGAATCCAACAACAACGGCTGTCGAAATCCACACACCAGTACACCAATAACAGCTTAGGAGCTCGCCAATGAATTTTTTTATTGGTGTACGTTTCGGCAGGTAAAATACCTCCATGATACCTTCTTCATTTTCTTCTTTGATTTCATCAAAAAACGGCTGACGAATAAACTGGGTAATTTTATCAAACACAATTAACCTGGTTAAGCGAAAGCTTGCCAATGCTAAGAGAATAAAAGTAAATAAATCGATATCCATTCTGATATTGTCCTTTCCCTGTAATAAGCCTAATTTTTCTCAAGAAGGCGATTGTCCGTTACCCAAAAGGTGCTGTTGAAATATGTTAATAATGTAAGATATATATCACGGATAGGAGGAGTAAATTAATGGGTTGTGGTAGAGATAGTAACTCAAACAGCAGCAATGGCTGTGTATGCGATGTTGTTCGTGCTATAAAAGACATCCAGGATAATGCTGCACTAGATGATGAGTGTGTAGATTGCCCAAGTTGTTTCTTAGAACCACTTGGTTCATTGGTGTCACCCGCAAGAAGAGATCGCGCTGATACACGTGTATTTGTCTTAAAAAACGCTGATGGTTCACCATTCCACGCGTTCTTTAGCGGTGAAAACAATGCATGCGTATCAATTTTCTTCCGCGTTGAAGATGTATTTGATAATTGCTGTGCAACACTACGTGTCCTAATACCAGGACGCAGGGATGACAACGGGAGATTCATTCCTGTTAACCTTGTGGCTGGAGGAGACAAGTGCTGTATTAACCTTGAAAGAGTCTGTCAAGTGGATCGTTTCCGCGCCAGCAATGACTGTATTACCGTTGATTTAAATTGCTTCTGTGCAATACAATGTATTGCCGATGTAGACTTAGGTCTATGCGATTAATTCTAGTAATAAAATGAGCCAGTCGATAACCCGGCTGGCTTTTTTTATTTACCTTTTTATACCAATCATCATAATATTTGTTAAATCTTTTATTTGTATCGTTTCTGTTTCTTGATTTGGAATTCGAATAGTTATATCTTGATCATTGTATTCAACTAAATATCCCTGATAATTCTTTTCTTTAGTAATAAAGACGCATGGAACAGACGGCAATGCTTTAGGAAAGTTCGCCAGGTATTCCAAACGTTCAATAAGTTTCATTTCCTTAAAGCCTTTTACCCGATTGAAAGTACGTTGTTTTTCTTGATTTTTTTGAGCTTTATTTTCTTCTTTCACTTCTTTTAACTTAGATTCATTAGGTAACTCTGTCTTAGCCAGTGAAACTTCAAAGACTTTTTTCTTGTCTCTATCAACCTCTAGCTGTGGTTCTTCAATTGGCAGTCGGACCTCCTGCCTATTTGTAAATACTTCCTGATTATTTTTTACAGGTGTATTTAGAAAAGTCTGTGAGACATATAATAATGGTCCCTTTTTTGTGTTTTTCTCCACCCAATTCACCTCCATTTACCTAGCCCTACATACTATATGTATGCAAATTGCCTATCCTCGTTCATAAAAATTGCCATAGAAAAAGCCCGCTAATCAATTATTAGCGGGCTTTACCATTATAAAATGTGATATCCTGAATCAACGTGAATATTTTCTCCCGTAATACCTCTTGAAAGGTCACTGAAAAGGAATAAAGCAGTATCGCCAACTTCCTCCGTTGTTGTCGCTCTTCGCAACGGCGCTCTTTCTTCGACTACTTTCGTAATCTCGTTAAAATCGCCAACCCCTTTTGCTGATAATGTTCGAATTGGACCAGCAGAGATGGAATTAACACGAATTCCCTCTTTCCCTAAATCTGCAGCCAGGTAGCGAACGCTTGCATCAAGAGAAGCTTTTGCCACACCCATTACATTATAGTTAGGCAATGCACGCTCTCCACCAAGATATGTTAAGGTCACAATACTACCGCCATCAACCATCAATCCTTTTGCTTCTTTTGCTACCGCAGTTAAAGAATAGGAACTAATATTATGTGCTAACAAGAAGCCATCTCTTGTTGTGTTCATGTAGTCACCTTTTAATTCTTCTTTGTTTGCAAAAGCGATACAGTGTGCAAAACCATGTATCGTTCCTACAGTTTCTTTAATCTCCGTAAAGCATTTAGCTACCTCTTCATCACTTGTTACATCGCACGGAAGTACTAAAGTCCCTTCCGCTTGTAAAGATTCGGCTAATTCACGGACATTCCCTTCAAGTCTTTCACCAGCATAAGTAAAGATTAAACGCGCGCCTGCATTGTGCAATGAACGAGCGATTCCCCAAGCAATACTCCGTTTATTTGCAACACCCATTACCACATATGTTTTTCCTTTTAAAGAAAGATTCATAAAGAAAAAGTCCTCCCATTTGAAGCATTATATTAGTTATTAGTACTTGGTACTAATATTACACCATTTATTAAAAAATGAAAAGTATCAACCTCTTAACTAGTATTCAAGTTCTCTTTTCAACTCATCTACATATTCTTTTGACCCAGTAACAATCAAACGGTCATTTAACAAGAGCTCTGTGTCTCCATGAGGGACAATCGAGTCTTTTCCTCGGAATATCCGGACAAAGATAACATCTCCTGTAAATGGGAACCTCCTTAATGTCATACCATCAAACTGTTCATTTTGCATGCTTATTTCATAAAGTGCTGTTTCTTGATTCGTTAGGATGTTAATGACACTCGGTGTTTCGATTAAGGCACGCAATAATGTTTTTGTTGACATGAAAGACGAGAAGACTTCAATGTCATTTTCCCTTAAGATTTGCTCAATTTCAGGAGTTTCAATTCGTGTTATGATTCTTGAAACCTCTTTTTCTTTCGCATTAAAAGACAAATCAGCATTTTTTTGATCATCACCGGTAGATATAACAAGAATATCAGCTTGAAAAATCTTATTCCTTTCAATGGAATCCAAAGAATAATCTGGAATCTCAACAATATCAAATAATGAGTTTGATGTTAGTTTATCTGATTTGTCCATTCTCGTGTGATACAAAACCGGTTCATATAAACTTGACTTTAGCTCCCTTGAAACAGGGAGTGTCACCTGGTTTGCGCCTAAAAAAGCAATTCTTAGTTTTCGATCAACCGCTTCTTGTTTTGGAAATAATTTTTTAAAAGCAATCGGCGTAAATATAGCGGTAATGACAGCTACCAATATCAGTGTCCCACTCATCTCCGAAGTGATAATCCTCATCCGTTCTCCAATCGTAGCTGCTGCGATGACAAGAGATAGTGTGGATGTTAGTAAAAAACCCGATGCAAGTACGGTTTTCGCATCATACCAGATTTTCAATAAATAAACTGGGACAAGCTTCGAAAGTAGGAATCCAATCAATAAAAGCGGTATTAATAGCAATAACTTTTTATCCGCAAACAGAGACCATACATCCAACTCCACCCCAATCATCACAAAAAAGATAGGTATAAAGAAACCATAGCCAAAGGAATCAAGTTTATGGATCAGTTCCTGATTTGGAGATAGGAGCGAAACGAGTACCCCTGCAAGGAAGGCACCTAAAATGTTCTCTGCCCCTACCGTCTCAGATAGTCCAACCAACACGATAATGAGCATAAATACAGCACGTGTGCCGATTTGTACTGTCCCTTTTGACAACGATTCTAATAATGGGCGATTTTTAAACCGTTTCCCCACAAAATACAAGACAACTCCTGCTGCAAACAAAATCAACAGCAGCCATGTATTCCCCTGGCCTTTGTCATAGATTGACACAAAAATTGCCATAAGGATCATCGTGACTAAATCAGCTACGACTGCAACTAATAATATAATTTGGCCGATGTTCGTTTTCATTAGATGGGCTTCCTTTAAAGTTGGTACAACGACCCCTAGAGAAATTGTTGATATAATAATAGTCATTAAAAAGGCATTATCCATAAATCCAGCGAAGACAAATAAATAGGATAAGCCTAATGAAAAGATAAATATTCCAATAAAAATAATTGATGAGACCAAGAAGGTGTTCGGTTCTTTTTTGCCGCTAAGAAGGATATTATTTTGCTTTCCCCCATTGAAAGCAGTAAAATCAATTTCTAATCCACTCAGAAACATTAAAAAAATAAAGCCAAGTGTAGAGAGCGTTGATAACCACATATCACCGTGAACAACATCGAAACCGCTTTTCCCAATCACCAGCCCCATAATAATTTCTGCAACCACCACTGGGATATAGTTTAATTTTAATCGGTGGAGTAAAATCGGGGTTACAAAAGCAATGGTCACAACCACTAATAAAGATATTACAGAAACATGCTGTTCCATAAATCCTCCTCCTTCGTTTCTTTAATAAAAATTACAAAAAAACAAAAACTATATTTAAAGGGGGCACTATTCCAATGAAAATTGATATTATCGGTGATATACACGGATGTTTGCCAGAATTCGAAGTCCTTACAAAGAAATGTGGTTACCAATGGGTAGACGGAATCCCGTTACATCCCGATAATAGGTTCTTAGGATTTGTTGGGGATTTAACTGACCGCGGACCATCTTCTCTACTAGTAGCTGAAATTATTTGGAGACTTGTAATTGAGCAAAAAAAGGCTTTTTACACACCTGGAAACCATTGCAATAAATTGTACCGCTACTTTATTGGAAATAAGGTTCAGGAAACGCATGGACTTGAAACAACTGTTGCTGAATATAAATCATTAGCGAAAAAAGAACAGAAATCAATTCAAAATAAATTTATTGAATTATATGAAAAATCTCCACTTCATTTAGTCTTAGATCAAAATAGGCTTGTGATTGCACACGCTGGAATAAAGGAAGAATTTATCGGGATGAAAGATTCTAAAGTTAAGACATTTGTCCTATACGGAGATATTACAGGCGAAAAACACCCTGATGGTTCACCCGTAAGAAGAGATTGGGCCAAGCAATATACTGGAAAAGCCACTATCGTTTACGGTCACACACCTGTGAAAGAACCAAGAATTATCAATAACACATATAATATTGATACTGGAGCAGTTTTTGGAGGAAAACTTACTTTACTCCGATACCCAGAGATGGAAATTGTTTCTGTAGATTCTACTATGCCATACATAGGAGAAAAATTTAAAGACTTTCCTTAGAAATAGGGAAAATAAGCCTAAGGATATCGACAAATTTCCTAGGAAATCATCAAATTACGCAAAAAAGGGTCGAACTTTAAAAAGTCAGCCCTTTTTGGGTAATTCATTCATATCAAATGGAAGTGGTGCAGTAAAATTCATTTCCATGCGAGTTAAAGGGTGATGAAAATGAATCTTTTTACAATGGAGCGCCTGACGTTTAATATGCAAAAGACTGCCGCCATACAGGTCATCTCCCAATAATGGGTGATGGATAAAAGACATGTGTACTCTAATCTGGTGAGTTCTCCCAGTTTTTAACTGTAATTCAACATGGGTGAATTCTTTATATCTTTTCAGTACTTTGTAATCAGTCCGTGCATATTGTCCATCACCGCGTACTTCTCTTTCAATAATACTGTCACTCTTTCTTCCAATCGGTTCTACAATCGTGCCCTGCTCAAGGATAAGATTGCCTTCTGCAAATGCTTCATATATTCTATGTACCTTACCTTTTTGTTGCTGCTTGCTAAATAAATGATGGATATGCCGATGTTTTGCAATTAATACAATACCTGACGTATCCCGGTCCAAACGGGTGACGATATGGGCAGTTGCTCTGATACCATTTTCTTCATAGTAACCCATCAAGGCATTTGCCATGCTTCCTGTTGGATGTTCCCTTGATGGAATGGTACTCATTCCCGCAGGTTTGTTTACAACTAATAGATATTTGTCTTCAAAAAGAATTTCTAATGGGATTCTTTCTCCTGCTATCCCTTCACTTGGATTTTCAGGTGGAAAGATAACGGTTAAGGTTTCCCCTTCTTTTAACACATACCGAACATTCACTTCTATGCCATTTGCCAGAATATTCCCGCCCCTGAATTTTATATCCGTTAGGGCAATCCGAGATATTTCCTCTTCTTTCAGGAATTCCTTGATTGTTTGACCAGCTTGAAATGGATTAACTTCCCACTGAAGTTGAAAACGTGAATTCATGTTATTTTTCCTCCAGCTTTTAAGTTAATCGGAATCTGATATAAAAGAATCATGGACCCTTTTCCAAAAAGGGAATGGCCGAAAACGAGCAAAGCGGATTTTTTCGTCTGGAACCCTAAATTGTATCGATTTAACATCCTTATGAAGCAAAGTAAGATGATCAACAGTTACTTGGAAATCAACACGATTTACTGGCTTCAGCATACAAGTATGGTGGGACGGCAGAATTAACGGTGATCCTACTGTCCGAAACACTCGGTTATTAATTGACGCCATTTCAGCGACCTGTAACGCAGGAATAGATGGATGGATTATGGCCCCTCCTAGTGCTTTATTGTAGGCAGTACTGCCAGATGGAGTGGATATACATAATCCATCGCCTCGGAAACGTTCAAAGTGCTGTCCGCGAATCTCTACATCCATAACCAATGTCCCTTCCACGCTCTTGACAGTGGATTCGTTCAGAGCAAGGTACCGTGACTCCTTACCGGCGTGCTGATAACGAATAATCACTTCAATTAACGGATATTCAACCACTTGGTATGGTGTTTTGGCGATTGCAATGACTAATTTTTCAATCTCATCAGGGGTCCAGTCAGCATAAAAGCCGAGATGTCCAGTATGAATTCCGACGAAAGCAGTCTTATCCAAGCGGCTGCTGTATCGGTGGAAAGCATATAGAAGTGTCCCATCACCACCGATTGAAACAACAATATCTGGTTGGTCTTCGTCATAAATAAGATCAAAGTCGAGTAGGTATGTCCGCATCTTGTGCATTAAGATATTAGATTTTTGATCCCCTTTGGATGTAATCGCAAATTTCATATTTATTAACTCCTCATACTGAAATGCTTACAAATCTCCAGTCAGCTTTTCTCCTCTTGTTTGAACTCTTTATTTCTAGTAAAAAATGCTTGCGCCTCTTGAATTTCACCACGAATTAATGACATTTCTTCATCCAAGCGAAATGCCGCCTCCGCGGCCCGTTGTAGCCTCATTTGGATATCAGTGGGAAAAATTCCTTTATACTTATAGTTTAAACTGTGCTCAATTGTCGCCCAAAAGTTCATCGCCAATGTTCTAATTTGTATTTCAGCAAGGATTTTTTTTTCTCCATGTATCGTTTGGACAGGATATTGGATTACAACATGGTATGAGCGATATCCACTCGTTTTTTTGTGTGAAATATAATCTCTTTCCTCAATGATGACCAGATCATTTCGATTTCTTAATAATCTTACTACATGATGAATATCATCGACGAATTGACACATGATTCGCATACCAGCAATATCCTGCAATTCCTCTTCCAATTTATCTAGCGGAATCCCTTTTTGATTTGCTTTATCAAGGATACTTGCGATTGGCTTTACTCTGCCAGTCACAAATTCAATTGGAGAATGGCTCGAATCAAGCTCAAATTGACCTCTCATCCCTTTTAATTTGATCTTCAGCTCAGACACAGCTTGTTTATATGGAGCTAAAAATTGGTCCCAATGCTTCATGATTCCACCTCAACAAAAACTAATATATATTTAAAAATGCTCTTCTACTTTTGCAACCATGTCTTTACCGTAATTACTGTTACCCCTTATGTTGTTAATAACATAAGCTAGCTCCTCATAGAAATTAGATAATTCTACTTCCTCTTCCTGGCTTTGAATAAACACTGGGGTTTGTTCTCCATATGTGCTTTTTAACAATGGCCAAAATGGTTCTGGAATGTCGATATATGTATACCCCTCTGGATTCTCCATTAAATAAACAAAAGAAAATAGCTTAGAATCAACAAGAATTTGTTCAGATGGAAGAAGACCGCTAATTGACTCATCAGTAAGTAATAATAATTTGTTATCTACAATAGTTGCTTTTTTGATTGTAATTTTTTTATTCATTTTCTACCTCCAGTATTCACTCTACCATTTTAGCATAATCTACCCATTTCTCCCAAGAATTGCGGTTCAACCATAAGCTAAGATACAATAAATATGAAGAGAAAGGAATGGACCAAATGTCAGAAACAATTGAAATAGAATTTAAAAATTTGCTTACAAAAGAGGAATATGAAATTCTCCTCAATATATTTAAAGTAGAAAGACAGCAAATCATAAGCCAAAAAAATCATTACTTTGACACACCCGGTTTTGAATTAAAGAATTTGGGAGCTGCACTAAGAATAAGAGAAAAGAATAATAACTTTGAATTTACTTTAAAACAGCCCGCTGCTGTTGGTCTTTTAGAATCTACGCAACTTTTATCAGATAATGAATACCAAACAGCCATTGAACATGGAGCATTTCCTAAGGGAATCGTTTATGAGCGGTTGGAAACATTAAATATATCAATAAACCGTATCGAGTATTTCGGATCTCTACTAACAAATAGGGCTGAATTCCCATACAAGAACGGACTGCTTGTATTGGATCATAGTTTTTATTTACAAACAGAAGACTATGAGGTGGAATACGAAGTGGAGGATATACATGTTGGTCAACTGGATTTCCAAGATCTACTCCAGCGCCATGACATTCCCATACGCAAAACTTTCAATAAAATTGCACGGTTTTATCGACAAAAATATATTTTCTAAGCGGTTTATTTGAGATATCAAAAATCCATTGATAAAATGAAGAAAACAAACATATCTAAAGGAGTTGTCAAAATGTTTGAGAAAAAGCCTACTCCATATGAGGCCATAGGCGAAAATACACTCCACCGCCTTGTGGATGCTTTTTATGGTTTGGTTGCACAACATCCTGACCTTGCTCCAATCTTTCCAAATGATTTTTCAGAAATTGCCCGAAAACAAAAGCAATTTTTAACACAATATTTGGGAGGACCTCCAATATATACAGAGGAGCATGGTCACCCTATGATGCGTGCACGACATTTGCCTTTTCCCATAACTCCTACCCGCGCAAAAGCATGGCTTTTCTGCATGGAACAAGCGATGGACAAGACTGGATTAGAGGGTCAAGAAAGAGATGAATTTTATTCTAGGCTCTATCTAACTGCACAACACATGGTCAACACACCAGATGAAGATGAGATATTAGGTGAAAATTCGTGAGTAACACAGGATTCACTTCTAAACCTCAATCCTATAGTAATGAAAAGAAGCCACTTGAATTATATATGTTCATCGATCCTTTATGCCCAGAGTGTTGGGCACTTGAACCAATCCTAAAAAAACTGTATATCGAATATGGTCGATATTTTTCCATGAAATATGTATTAAGTGGACGGATCTCTAATTTAAATCATCGCAAAAAGAAGAATTATGAAGTTATCGCAGATTTATGGGAAAAGACTGCTAGCAGATCAGGTATGTCCTGTGACGGGAACCTTTGGTTAGAAAATCCTGTAACATCCCCTTATGTTGCTTCAATTGCGATAAAAGCTGCAGAGCTACAAGGAAGACGTGCAGGTTTGCGGTTCTTACGTAAGCTGCAAGAAATACTGTTTATTGATAAACAAAACATTTCCCATATTGGGGTACTTAAAACCTGTGCAAAAAGTGCGGGATTAGATGTTGAGGAGTTCATCTCTGATTTCCATTCAGATAGTGCTGCCAAAGCATTTCAGTGTGATCTAAAAATTACAACAGAGATGGAGGTACAAGAGATTCCTACTCTTGTATTTTTTAACGAGAACGCTGAGGATGAAGGAATTAAAATTACTGGACCATACCCATATGAAGTCTATGAGCAGATTCTAGAAGAAATGCTTTCTGAACAGCCGATAAAAAATCAGCCCCCACCAATAGAGAGTTTTTTGAAGTATTTTAAAGTAGTGGCTTCTAAAGAGGTTGCCGTTGTTTATAATATGTCTATCTCGCAGGTCGACCGGGAAATGAAAAAATTGCTTTTACTTCAGAAAGTGGAACTGCTACCAGCAAAATATGGGACATTTTGGCGATATATTGGAGAAGAAACTAACCGGTAATTTCCACATGAACGTGAAAAGACCTTGCAGCAAAACTGCAAGGTCTTTTTCTATTAATACGAACAAAGGGGATGGGAGAAATTTTTCACGGTCAAACAAAGGGGTATATGTTTGTTGTGATTAACTTCACGTATAAAATATAACATGGATTTGAGCTCTTTGACAATGTGATTGTGTGTTATTTCACATAATTGTCAAAAACATATTATCTTGGTTTGGACAATAAACTATTACTAGGGTTGAAACGTACTCTTATAAAAAGGTGGCATGCTTCAGTGAAAAATTTACCGATTATCCTCTTGATTTTGTTTATTATTATTGGATTTTCTCTTCATATCCTAGCCTTAATGAAAGTTTTCCCATTAATCATCAGTACTCCGCTATTATTTATTGGAATCCTTACGTTTCTATTTTATCTAAACGACAGAAGAAGATTCAGAGGGTTTTAAAGGGATGGTCCCGCAGGACCATCCCAAATTTTTATGACAATAACTGTTCTAATTCATTTAACTTTTCTTCAAACACCTTACATGCATCCTTAATGGGGTCTGCGCTCGTCATATCTACTCCAGCTTTCTTAAGAACTTCGATTGGGTAATCGGAGCTTCCAGAACTTAAGAAATCAATATAGCGTTTAACAGCTGGCTCCCCTTCCTCAAGGATTTGTTTGCTTAATGCAGTTGCCGCACTATAGCCGGTAGCATATTGATACACATAATAATTGTAATAGAAATGAGGGATTCTAGCCCACTCTAAGCCGATTTCCTCATCAATTACTATATCCTCTTCGCCAAAATACTTCTTATTCAAAGCATAATATTCATTCGTTAAAAGTTCGGCTGTCAAAGCTTCATTATTTTGAGCCTTTTGATGAATTAAATGCTCATATTCAGCAAACATCGTTTGACGGAATACGGTACCTCTAAAGCCCTCTAAATAATGATTTAATAAATAGATTCGTTTTTGTTCATCCCCGATCGTTTTCAATAAATAATCATTCAATAATGCCTCGTTACACGTTGAGGCAACCTCCGCTACAAAAATTGAATAATTTCCATACGGATATGGCTGATTTTTTCTTGTATAGTAGCTATGGACAGAATGACCAAATTCATGAGCCAACGTAAATAAGTTATTCACATTATCTTGCCAATTCATGAGAATATAAGGGTTTGTTCCATAAGCGCCAGATGAATACGCGCCGCTGCGCTTTCCTTTATTTTCATGAACATCTACCCATCGATTCTCAAAACCTTCTTTTAGAATTTGTGAATACTCCTCACCTAATGGAGCAAGCCCTTTAACCACATACTCTTCTGCTTCTTTATATGGAATTTCCATTTTCACATCTTTAACTAAGGGTGTATATAAATCGTACATATGCAACTTTTCTACCCCTAACACCTTTTTTCGGAGTTTAACGTAACGATGCAATAGGTGCAAATTATCGTTAATCGTATTAACTAAATTATCATATACACTTTCAGGAATATTATTGGCTGAAAGGGCTGCATGTCTCGCAGAATTATATTTTCTAATTCTTGCATTAAAATTATCCTTTTTCACATTTCCACTAATCGTGCTGGCAAAGGTATTACGGAACTTTCCATAGGTTTCGAAAACCGCTTTAAAAGCAACGCGGCGAACTTCCTGCTTCCCACTCTCAAGAAAACGGATGTACCGTCCATGAGTGATCTCGACCTCTTCACCATTTTCATCTTTAACAGATGGGAACTTTAAATCTGCGTTATTTAACATCCCGAAGGTGTTACTTGACGCATCCATGACTTCACTAGCTTCTGCTAGCAAAGCTTCCTGCTCTGCAGATAAAACATGTGGCCTTTGCAGATTAATTTCCTCAATCGCATGTTCATAAAGCTTTAATTCGGATTTCTCGTTTAAAAACCCATTAACCTTACTTTCCTCTAGGGCAAGAATTTCAGGAACAATAAATGCTAATTGACTGCCCGCTTGAGAGTATAGGTTTTTCATTCTGTCATCTAATCCTTGATAAAAAGAATTCGTCGTGTCCTGATCATAGCGCATATGGGCGTATGTATAAAGCTTTCCAATTCTTTCAAGAAGTTTATCTTGGAATTGAAGAGCATGATAAAGTGTATCAGCACTCTCACCCAGTTTTCCTTCAAACTCTTTAATCCCTGAAATTTGGCTCTTTACTTCTTGATATTCTTTTTCCCATACATCATCACTAGTAAAAATATCTTCTAATCTCCATGTATCTTCAACCGGAATTTCACTTCTTGCAGGCAGAGCTTTTACAGCCGTTTCGTTTGCCATATTAATTCCTCCATTCACTTTTTTAGGTATACGAAAAGAACTTTAACCTTATTACTATTCTCCTTTTTCCTGCAATTTCCTTTAATTTTTAAAAAGATTTACCCATTATATTATGCCCTAAAGAATCATTTCATTTATATTTTCCCAAGGATGGTTCTATTTTTTTGATAAAATTCGTGCTTTCCCTCTTCCTTTTCACGGTTAGAGGTTGGGATTATGAATCCTTTTTGCACTTGATACATGGATTCGCCCCTTTTTATAATGATACCGAGTCTTTCTAGTAGTTGAAAATACTCCCGTACAGCTATAAAAGGGGTCTCATTAGGGAGTTGTGGTAACTTCCTGAGAAAGAGTTCATTCAATTTTGCTCTTTTATTGAAAGCTTTCTCCACACCCTTTAAATCAATTAAGGAACGAGGTGATTTATTCTGAAAAACATCCAAATACAAATAAGTTTGCCAGATGATAGGTGGTGTTTGAATCAAGAGGGAATGGCTAACGGGTAATCCGATTTCTGGTGGTAGCAAATATAAGTTGAGGTTATGATGATAGATTTCGCGAAGAAATCGATTTACATCGGGGCTAGGATGGAGTGACCAATTTATCGTGAATTTCTCCATTTCATTTGCCCATTTTGGGTAGTTAAATGAATTAAATACTCTAGGTTCAAGAATTTCTTCAATTCCTGTCTTATGAATAGAAAATTGTTGGTGGTTGGCGGTAGCGTTTTTAATAGAAAATGGCTGGATTGAACAGAGGATATGAAACCTTTTTTCTTCGGGGCAATAAGAAGGAAGTACCAATTGCCTGTTCGTTATTTTTCTTAAAAAGAAATAATTGAAATTGGACAAGGAGAAAACATTACTCCTTTTTGCTTTAACATGCTTGCTGCCTAATATCCAGAGGGGAATGTAATGATGTTGGATGTATGACTCCGTCCTCTTAATAAATACCTCTTCAGGTATCGGTGAACATTGATATTCTAGTGCGTACCTGTTGCCACCAAAATCAAACATGATATCAGGCCGCTGTCCGATCACCGAATCATAATACTCCAATTCTGCAGGAATCCCTTGAATTTGTAACCACCGAAAGAGCTGAAGCTTACCTTTTATATGATATAGGGATTCACTTTCATGAAAATCACTGCAAACCGTACCACTTCGATGAGCAAAATGATAAATTCGTTGATTTCCTAATTTAAGGGAAACTGCTTCCCCACAAACCGGACAAAAAAATTTCTCATGGTTCCGAAGTATCAATAAATTCTCTTTTTCATATTTATTACTTAAGCTAAATATAGTTCCTGATTTTGTTCGTGCCGTTAACAAATGAATATCAGCCTCCTTTTATCCCTTACATTCGTTTTCCATGACAAGAAATCCTTTTTTAAACAAAAAGAAAACTCGTCATTATGACGAGTTTGTGAACTTAAAGAAGCGGTGAAAGTAACCTTGCTGTTGACTCAAGTAATCGTAAGCCAATATGTCTTTTTCTAAACAATGATAGTTCAAGCTGTTTTGCATATTCAAGGTCATTGATATATTCAGCCACAAGCTTTTGAGTACTTTTTGTTCGAAATAGGAAGGCATTTACCTCAAAATTCAAATGAAAACTACGCATATCCATATTTGATGTACCAATAGAAGCTAGCTCGTGGTCGACTATTACGATTTTACTATGCATAAACCCGCGTTCATACTCATACACCTTTACTCCTGCTTCTAAAAGCTCTGGAAAATAGGAGCGAGAGGCATGAAAGACAACTCGTTTGTCTGGACGATTTGGTACAAGTAATCTCACATCAATGCCACTAAGGGCAGCCACTTTTATCGCTGAAAAGATATCCTCATCAGGTATAAAGTATGGCGAAGCAATCCAAACAGATTCTTTTGCAGAAGTGATCATTGAGAAGAATATATTTTTAATGACACTCCATTCATTATCCGGACCACCGGCAATTAACTGGACACCTCCATGATTTTTTTCATCTATTTGCGGGGACAAATACTCTGCTGTTAAAAAGCTGTGGTTGGTCATGTAATACCAATCTTGTAAAAAAATCAGCTGTAGCGACCGAACTGCTTCTCCTCTTAACATTAAATGTGTGTCGCGCCAATAGCCATAATTTGGATTCCTGCCTAAGTATTCATCTCCAATATTAAGTCCACCAACAAATCCAATCATGCCATCAATCACAATGATTTTTCGATGATTTCTAAAGTTAAATTTATTATTTAAAAATGGCAGCTTAACTGGACCGAAACATACTGTTTCTATTCCTGCATTCCTCAAATCATTAATATATTTTCTTGATAATTTCCACGAACCCACTGCATCGTAGAGAAACCGGATTTTAACCCCTTGAGCCGCTTTTTCAATTAGGACCTCTTTAATTTCTTCTCCAATCCGATCATCCCTGACGATATAATATTCCATATGGATGTGATGTCTGGCTCTTTTCATTTGTTCAAGGATATGATGAAAGGTTTCCTCTCCATTGGTTAAGACCTTGGTTGAGGTATCAAAGGAAATTGGGCTATTTCCTAATTTTTGTGCTAAAGTAAAAAGTCTGGCTTGGTGTTCCCCCATTAAACTAAGCTTTTCTTCACTTCTGGGGTCATTTTCACCCTCTACCGTTAAAAACGTTTGTTTATCAAGAAAATATTTCTTTCGATACATTTTCTCTTTCCGGTAATTTCTCCCGAAAAGTAAATAGAAGAAGAATCCTACTAATGGAAAGCTTCCTAAAACAACCAACCAGGTAATGGTTTGGGTTGGATGGCGATTCTCTAGAAAAATAACAAACGCAATAAAAATGACAGACAACGTGATTAACAGGCTCAAAAAACCAAAAATTCCACCCTGTAAATATTCCTTAAAGAAATATAAAAGTATGGATAAAACGAGCACAAACAATACAACTCTTACTGTGTTTTTCAGTCTCATCACCACCAATAATAATCTGCCTATGTAAAAAAACACCGATTTCAATAATAGAAATCGGCATGTTTATTTAAAATATTTTCTTATTTCTGCAAAAACATCTTTAGAAATGATTTCTTTACCATACTCCTGAATACGATGAATCGTTAGCTGTGTTTCATAGCCATATTCAAGCAAAATACTTAAAATATCATCAATTTCGTCCTCTTCAAACACATCTTCTGGAAACTCAGTATATAAATAGTATTTATTTTCATAATTGTGTAATACGGTAATTAACTCATCAAGGCCGCCACGATTTGATAGCATAATGACATCCTCAAAATCTTTGAAGGCAATTAAAAACTCTAAAGATTCTTCTTCGATTATAAGGTCATCATCATCACGATGTCCTGGATTAAAATGAGAATCCAAGATATCATCAATGTTATTATCAACTGGTAAATCTTTCAATTTCTCATTTGGAATTGGCAACTCAAACTTTTGACCATCCTTTGAAACTTGTGCTTTGGTTACAAGAATTTCTAACCCCTTTTCTAAAGCCTGCACTTGAATCCATAATGGTCCTTCCACAACAAACTCTTCCTCTTGATGAACCTCATCCATCATTTCCCAGAACAGTTCCTCGCTTCGTTCTCGATTGTACCAAATTTCCTCACGATCAAAGCCTCGTTCTTCTATATCACCATATGAGATGTAAAATTTTACGGTATTCTCATTAATACGTTCGATTTCCATCTTAGCCACTCCCTTCCGTTTCCTTATTGAAGGGACTATATACCCCCAAACAGACAATGCTTTTAGCAATTACCCAAGTAGAAAGGATCAATAGTGTTGTAAAAAAAGACTATAATCCTTGTACTTTCATTTTATGACAAAAGTATTAAATTGGGAAATAATATTACTCTTAATTGCAAAAAACCATTCATTTGCCTATTAATTAGATATTCCTTACATTGTAACAAAATGACTTGGAAATCTCAAACTAAAAGGTGGTGCAAAAAAAGCCTTCATATCTGAAGGCTTTTTCAACATGTTAATTTACCATACGCTGGGCTTCTCTCAATTGGAAAGTACGTACTCTCCTCGGTAGAAACCGTCTAATCTCATCCTCATTATAACCAACCTGTAAACGCTTTTCGTCGATGATAATTGGACGACGTAATAATCCAGGGTTAGCTTTTATTAATTCAAATAAATCCTGAAGTGGCATTGTATCTAGATTTACGTCTAATTTTTGAAAGGTTTTTGATCTGGTTGATATAATTTCATCCGTACCATCTTCTGTCATTCGAAGGATTTCCTTAATTTCTTCAATTGACAATGGTTCGGAAAAAATATTTCTTTCAGTATATGGAATCTCATGCTCTTCTAACCATGATTTCGCTTTCCTGCATGATGTACAACTTGGTGAAGTGTATAATGTAACCATTTGTCTCCACACTCCTCTTTTAATTACTATTCAATACTATAGTAAACGCATTCACTAAGTGATTCTTGATTAAAATAATTATAAATAAGTAATTTATATCATTAATTATACACCACTGTTTCTAAAAAAGGTATCCTTTTTTCAAAATTTATTGAATGTCAAATATGTAACGTTAATTTTTATATATATTATCTTAGACGAATAAACTACAAAGAAGTTTCATACTTTTTGATCGTTAAATCTTGTTTTTTTCCCTAGTTAGAACCATTTAGTACAATCTTCGAATTTGTTGTTCCTTTTGTGTAGGTATTCACATAAAAATCTGAACTTTTATTTCGATTTAACTATATAGCTTTCAAATTTATCCCGTGATTATTCTCAATTAAAACTTTTTAATGAAAACGCATACATAATTTATAGCCTATTATGGTTTTTTATTCGTTTACCTCTTTTAATAATTGCCAAGTTCTTTTAATATAATAGGGAGGGGAAATACAATACAAATGTTATCATAACTTTTGAATTGAAATGGAGGTTTTATCATGGGTGGATACATAGCTGATTTAACAATGGTTGCAATTCTTATTATTGGTATTACTGCACTTATGGGTGTAATAACCAATGGCTTTGGCGAAAACGTTTTTGGAGGAAAGAAACGCTCTGAATTTGTAGATCAAAGTGCCAAATACCAAACACGTTGGAAAAGTGTTGGCGGCAATAAAAAGTAACAATAAAACCCTGTAGTTTACTTGATTACGAATAAATATTTAATTATAATAAGAATAAGTAAATTAAAGTAGTTGGCAATGACAAAGAGTAGTACGTATTTTTATCCGGTTCAGAGAGTTTGTGGTTGGTGGAAACAAACACGGAAAAATACCGAATGGACTTTCGAGCTTCTTTTCCGAATTTCTATGAAATGTAGGAAAAGACGTTACCTTGCGTTAAAAGGGTCCTGAGGCTATTCAATCAAGATATTCAGGAAATGAGTGACTCTTTTGAGTAATTTAGGGTGGTACCGCGAACCATTCGTCCCTATCGTTGTGGGGATGAATGGTTTTTTTTATTATAAAAATTTAGGAGGTTGCGGTCATGCAAACGATTTTTTCAGGAATTCAGCCTAGTGGTACGATAACACTGGGAAACTATATTGGGGCAATGAAGCAGTTTGTAGAATTACAAAATGATTATAATTGCTACTTTTGTATTGTTGATCAACATGCGATAACGGTTCCACAGGACCGTTTAGTACTTCGTAAGAATATCCGAAGTTTGGCAGCACTTTATTTAGCTGTTGGCATCAACCCAGAAAAGGCAACATTATTTATCCAATCAGAAGTTCCAGCTCATGCTCAGGCTGGATGGATGATGCAATGTATCGCCTATATTGGTGAATTGGAACGAATGACACAATTCAAAGATAAATCTACGGGTAAAGATGCAGTATCCGCAAGTTTATTAACCTATCCGCCATTAATGGCTGCCGACATTCTATTATACAATGCCAATTTAGTACCTGTTGGAGAAGATCAAAAGCAGCATTTGGAATTAACGCGCGATTTAGCGGAAAGATTTAATAAAAAATATGGAGATGTATTAGCGATCCCTGATATTCGTCTACCTGAAGTTGGTGCCAGAATTATGTCGTTACAGGAACCAACAAAGAAAATGAGCAAATCCGACCCAAATAGTAAAGCTTTTATTACACCGCTTGACGATCCAAAACAAATAGAAAAGAAAATTAAAAGCGCTGTTACTGACTCAGAAGGTATTGTTAAATTTGATCAGGCCAATAAGCCAGGAATTTCTAATCTGCTTTCGATTTATTCCATATTAGATAATAAGACCATCCCAGAGATTGAAGCAATGTATCATGGAAAAGGATATGGAGATTTCAAAGGGGATTTAGCCGACGTGGTTGTAAATGTATTTAAACCGATTCAAGAAAAATATAATAACTTAATGGAATCTAGCGAACTTGATAGGATTTTAGACGAAGGTGCTGAAAAGGCAAACCAAGTTGCCAGTAAAACAGTTAAGAAAATGGAAAATGCCATGGGATTAGGAAGGAAAAGAAAATAATAAAATGCCCGGGCACGAAAGCTATTTCGTGCCCGGGCATTTTTTCAGTTTACTTTTGGTCCATGCTCCATTTCCCATAGTTTTTCGAAGAATGGCTGACCTTTAATTAGATTTTCGCAAAATGTTTCATGCCGTTTAGACCATCCATATTTCGCTTCTTCAAACAACTGCTGCCATGCACTCTCAAAGTTTAATTCTTGTATAGCTGAGTAACGCTCTGGACACCATTCAGTAAACCAATAACGCACTTCTGCTTCGTTCTTTGATGTATGTAATTGATCCAGTGCCATAAATAATAGCTGTTTTAGTTGACGCTCTTTTCTCGTTAGTCCTGTCATTAATTCAGGTTCTGGTGCTAAAATATGAAAATCCTTGTCCACTGAGATTGTTTGAAAATGATATTCTTTTGCTTCGTGTGTTGCAATCATTTCATAGACAAGTTGCTCTTGTCGTGGAATTAGTCTACTTTTTCTAATAGGTATCGAATATCCAATCGTATCAATAGCTAGTATTCCAACCCCATCCGTTACCACAAAGCAGTAATCTAGTTGAATTCTTTCATGGTTTTTTCTTAAATATGCTTTTTGAAAAATATCATCTAGAAGCTGTTGAGGTAATTCCGAGAGATCGTTCTCTATATAGTTAAAGAGAATCGGTTCTACTTTTAACAAAGGAGCTTGGTCTAACAGCTCTACACCATCGTCTTTGCGCCATTCATGAAAGTGACACACATTATATCCGTTTTCTTCCCCTTCAAACCAATTTACCCAAACATCATGAAGATACAACATTGTACAACCCCTCACTTCAAGAAACTGTTTGTCAATCAGTATGGGCAGACATAAGTTAATTTATTCCTTAGATGGAATGTATAAAAAAAAAGCCTCATTTTTTTCGGCCTTTTTTTGTAAAGCTATTCTCAGCTAGTAAAAATTTCTTTGCAGGTAATTTAAAGGAAAGTTTTATAGAAAATTGATTGTTTTTATAATACTCTTCAACAATCCTAAAGCCTGCTGCATATCCCAGCAGTTTAGGAATCCTTCCTGTGCCATATAGTAAATCATCGTGCTTCCTATCACTTTTTTTCAATTCCAAATTGTCATTTAGATATTTATCCCACAATTTTATCAATTCAGAATCCGAATACATACTGCACCAATCTGCTAAATAGTTTCTCCCACAATTCACTAAAACGGCGTATTCTGCAAGCCCTTCAATGATGAGTGAATCCAAAAGCGTATATTCTTCGAACCTTTTCGTTTGATTCGTTAACCTGCAAATGTGATGGTATTCGTGAACAAATAACGCCTCTAACTCTTTGGATGTTAGGCTGTTTGAAAGAAATAAAAACATTTTATCTGGGTAGGAAACTCCACCCTTAACTTTATCTTCTTGTCTGGAAAAGAAACTCCTCTGTTGACCGATTGGAAAAAGGTAGATTGGAATATCTGGACCTCGCCATTTCTTTTGATACTCCTGTAAAATACGTTCCACTTCTTCCCATTTTTTGTTTTCCTTCAGCGAATGAAAAATCCCCTTCGTCCTACTGGATGGTTTATACATCCCAAACTCTGTTAATTGTTGATAAATTTTTGGAGCACTACTCCCTTTGAAAACCGGGAGCAGTTTATCGCATATTTTTGTTGGACGATCAAACTCCTCGTCAAGCCATTTATCCGTTCGAATGATGCCCATTTCCTCACTCCATATGTTTTTTACATTTTATGAATGATATGTGCATAGGTTCGGAAAATGGTTCATTCTTCTCAAAAAAAAAGCCGGCCAGGAAATTCCCTAGCCGAGCTAATTATTTTTCATATTTTTTGAAAACAATCGTTGCGTTATGACCGCCGAAGCCTAGTGAGTTACTCATTACTGCTTTGATTTCTTTTTGACGGGCTTTATTTGGAACATAATCCAAATCACATTCAGGGTCTGGTGTTTCATAATTAATGGTCGGAGGTAGAATACTGTCTCTCATGGCGAGCACAGAAAAAATCGCTTCAATTCCTCCTGCTGCTCCAAGAAGGTGACCAGTCATTGATTTGGTTGAACTCATCGCTAGTTTATACGCGTGGTCACCAAATACCTCTTTCACAGCGAGCGTCTCAAACTTATCGTTATATTCCGTACTTGTTCCATGTGCATTAATATAGTCGATATCCTCTGGTTTTAGACCACTATCATTAATCGCCATTTTCATGGCACGTGCCCCACCTTCACCACCTGGAGCTGGAGCTGTTATATGATAGGCATCACCCGTTGCACCGTAGCCCACGATCTCTCCATATATTTTCGCCCCTCGGGCTAATGCAAATTCCAACTCTTCAAGGACGATAACACCAGCACCCTCACCAATGATAAAGCCATCACGATTTTTATCGAATGGTCTGCTTGCCGTATTCGGGTCAGGATTGGTAGAAAGTGCAGTATTTGCACAGAAACCAGCTACAGACATTTTTGTAATTGGCGCTTCGGCTCCACCAGTAATCATGGCATCTGCATCGCCTCGCTGAATTACCTTAAAAGCATCTCCAATTGAATTTGTTCCTGTTGCACATGCTGTTACCGTACAGGAATTAAATCCTTTTGCACCTAGTCTGATAGAAACCTGCCCGGTTGCCATGTCTGGAATCAGCATTGGTACAAAGAATGGACTAACCCTTTTGTACCCTCTTTTTTGAAAGATTTCATATTGTTCTTCAAATGTTTCCATTCCGCCAATCCCTGATCCAATCCAAACTCCTATACGATTAGCATTATCGTCATTAATAGTAAGATTCGCATCAGTAACGGCCATTAATGCTGCTGCAACCGCGAACTGAGTAAAACGATCCATTTTACGCGCGTCTTTTCTATCCATAATTGTTTCGGGTGTAAAGTCGTTTACCTGTGCCGCAACTTTTGCTGGATACTCATCTGCATTCACTCTTGTTAACGGCCCAATTCCAGATTTCCCTTCAATAATCCCTTTCCAAGTGGTTTCAACATCGAGACCAAGTGGAGTTACTGCTCCTACACCTGTAACCACAACCCTGCGCTTTTCCATTTAGACATCTCCTTCATTACACTTCATTGTATAGTTAGCTATTTGCCTTTATTTTCCCCATCTAATCGCAATGGCACCCCAAGTTAAGCCGCCACCAAAACCAACCATAACAATTAGGTCATCGTCTTTGATTTTTCCAGCCTCTATTTCCTCAACGAGAGAAATCGGAATAGACGCAGATGAAGTATTCCCGTATTTATGAACGGTCTTAGACATTTTTTCAATCGGCAGCTCCAGCCTTTGTCTAGATGCCTCCATAATCCTGATATTGGCTTGGTGAGGAATTAGGAAATCAACATCTTCTTTTGTCAATCCAGCCTTTTCGAGAACATGAACACAGCTTTCCCCCATCTGTCGTACTGCAAATTTAAAGACTTCCCGTCCATTCATAATAATATACTCATCTTGATATAAATGCTTAGAACCAGTACCATCTGCACCCAACTCAAAAGAAAGAATCCCTCTATTTTCGGAAACCTCACCAACGATAACGGCTCCTGCACCGTCTCCAAATAGGACTGCGGTGTTTCGGTCATTCCAGTCGGTAATCCTTGAAAGTTTTTCAACACCCACTACCAGAACATGCTTATAAGCTCCTGATTCAACAAACTGCTTACCGGTAATAATACCGTACATAAAACCTGCACAGGCTGCACTAACGTCCATCGCTGCAGCCTTTTTAGCACCTAACCGTTCTTGTAGCATACATGCAACGGAAGGGAATGGCTGATCTGGCGTTACGGTTGCGACCAAAATTAAATCGATATCTTCGGGAGTAATTCCTGCATCTTCGATTGCTTTTTGGGCAGCAGCAAACCCCATATCAGATGTATTAATGTTATCGCCTGCAATACGACGTTCCTCAATGCCTGTACGCGAGCGAATCCATTCATCTGTTGTATCCATGATTTTTTCTAAATCTGCATTTGTAACGATCTTTTCTGGTAAATACCTGCCAATCCCAATAATTCCAGCGTTCAAGGAATCATCTCCCTATATAATTTACTTGATATTATTATCAATTATTATGACTTGGTACTAATTTTATCAAATAAAGACGTATTTAAGCAACCATTAAATGCTTTAACTCAACTAATGACTATACCATTTGTTCACATCTTTCATAATCTAAAAGGAGCAAAGACTAAAATAAATATACGAGGAGTTATGATATGGACAAAGAAAAATATCGTCACCATCAGAACCCGGAAGACCGTTTTTCAAGAATGATGTTTGGGAACAGAAGTGAGGATATGCGGACGAAACCTCATAAAGTTTCAGATTCGAACCCTTCATCAATAAATATGGAAGCCATATTTGATAATATTGAGAAATTAAAGGAATCCTCTCAGAATTTAAAACCATTAGTTCAAATGGTTTATCCCTTTGTCGAACGGTTTTTAAATAAAAAATAAGCTGCCGAGGTAAACGGCAGCTTTTTCTCTACATTTCCAACATTAAATATACACGCGGTGGGTATGTTCTATTTGCTTGGTTAAGGCATCAGGTAGTGGGATGATACTTTTAACGGATAATTTGTTAATTTCATTGTCTACCAGCTCTTTTGTACTTTGGTTGGAAATGTGGTCACCAATTCCTAGAAAAGCTGCACATTGTTCCCATTGATTGTTCTTCCCGCTTTGGAGAAGGTATCTGCCAGGAGAGTTCTTTTCGACAATTTCAATGATAGATGCTACTGCATCTTCTACAAACAAGGCATCTGTTATCTCCTCCCGCAGCCCTCTAAATGTCCCCTCCCCATTCCATTCATTTAAAATAGAATGTTGAAACATAAAGGTATCTGGCTGCCATGGACCATATATAGTTGGTAAATAGAGGAATTGTATGTTATTCGCTAGGGACTTTATCCCTTTCATAAAATTTAGCATAATAACTCCAGCTTCTGTTATGTTTTCATTCGTTACTAGTTGGCTTGGAGCAAGGATAACAATTTTTTCCCAATTATTAAAATTCATGAATGGTTTTTTTATATCCTCACTAAGTAAAAAATCTTCCTGATATTGCATATATAGGTCGTAAACAGAGAGTACCATTGTCCCTTTCTGGTTGTGCTCATCTGTTAATTCCCCGATTGAAATCACAGAAAAGTTGGCATTTCGCCCGATTTCTAATCTTTTCTCAACTAGCAAATCCCCATTCTCCTCTGTTTCAATCTGTACCCCCTTGACCTCTATCCCTTTATCTAGTAACGCTTTACAAACATGAAAATTCACAAAATCAAATACTCCAATAATTACTACCTTGTCCATTACTATTCCTGCCTCCCCAAGCTTCTTTACTGAATCCTATGCGGTTTCATTAAGAAATATATCTCTTTTGGGGAGGGATGCATTTACAACAACTTTTCATATTGATTGAAAAACTTTTTCATCATATAGCCGAGCTGTTTCTTTTTTTCAGGAACAATATAAGTTGGATTGATATCTGTTTTAGCAAGTAATAATTGCATCTGTTTTGATTGGTTATACGATTTTCCGCTGGACATAATATTGATAATTTTTATCGGAACACTCCAATCAAAATTTAGCTCTACGCTCATATTTTTTAGTTCTTTTTCAAGCGTGACTTGATCCTTCATATGAGCTGATGTCAGTTCTCTCATTAATTTTTTATAAAAAAATTTATGCTCTTTTTCTAATTCAATATGATTTTTTAAAGAAAGAATGGGATTAAGTAAAACGACAGACCTTAGCTGGCCTTTCATTTTTTCCATTAATCTTACTGCTACGAGTGCTCCCATACCCTCTGCTAATAGATGAATTTTATTATTCAGAATTTCACTGCGTATTACTTGCTGGTACAGCCTTTGCGCAAGCTCAACCGCATGGTCACTTCCCCAGTTTCGCCCATACAAATTTGAGGAAAAAATAGTATATCCTGATTTTTTTAATTCATCGATAATGGCAAGTTTACCTTCATTTTGACTCCAAAAGCATTTATTTTCGTCGACAAAATGCCTTTCATCTCCAATTATTAAGATTCCAAAACCTGTGGGCTTTTCAGGGTAATGGATGATATTCCACTGGGTATCCATCTGAAAATTCCGGTTCTCCATCGTTAAATCTCCTTTTACATATTTCCTCAAGATATTGTATGTGATTTCACATTAGTTGAAAGGGAATATAGCCCAATATTCATTTCTAAACTTGGGAATTTATGATAAAGCTTTAGTCCATTGCCTAATCGCTAAATTTGCGTTTATTATTTTATACGCATATGGTACTATTATGAGAGATGAAAAATAGGGTAGAGGTGATACATAATGCGATACTTTTGGACATTCTTTTGGACGTTTCTATTAGTGCAAATGCTTTCATATGTAGTTAGTTCAATGACAGAAGGCGGAGTTTTTGACTTCAAGGCTGGGGCAATTATTTCAGTCGGTGTCTCCATTTTAATTATTATTGCAACTGCAGTACTTCCAAATCAACCTGTTGAAAAACACTAATAAGTAAAAGAGGTCATCCATTCATTTGGATGACCTTTTTTGTTTAATCAATCGAGATTGTTATTTCTTCATTTTCGCTTGTTATTTTTACAACAGAATGGTTATGAACCGTACCGGCAATAATTGCCCTCGCCAGTTTTGTCTCGATATTCCTTTGGATATACCGCTTTAATGGTCTTGCACCATAAATTGGGTCAAATCCATTTACAGCAATATACTCTTTTGCTTGGTCTGTGATTGTTACCTCAATATCTTGATCCTTTAACCTGTCCTGAAGTTCTTTCAGCATTTTTACCACAATACCTTTTATATCAACTATTGATAATGGTTTAAATAAAATCGTTTCATCAATCCTATTTAAAAATTCAGGTCGGAAATGACTCTTTAATTGACCGAGGACCTTTTCCCTTGTCACTTCCGAAATATCTTCCTCCTCTTCCTTTCGTTCCAATAAGTAATGGGAACCAATATTAGAAGTCATGATAATGACAGTATTTTTAAAATCCACTATTCGTCCTTGTGAATCTGTTATTCTTCCGTCATCAAGTGCCTGTAGGAGGATATTAAATACCTCTGGATGAGCTTTTTCAATTTCATCCATCAGAATAACAGAATAAGGTCTTCTTCTGACCGCTTCAGTAAGCTGTCCCCCCTCCTCATAACCTACATACCCAGGTGGTGCACCGATTAGCCTTGAAACTGCATGTTTCTCCATATATTCGGACATATCTATACGAATCATCTGCTCTTCACTATCAAATAATGCCTCGGCAAGTGCTTTAGCTAGTTCTGTCTTTCCAACACCCGTTGGTCCCAAAAAGAGAAATGATCCAATGGGTCTGTTTGGATCCTTTATTCCAGCACGAGCCCGTAAAACTGCATCAACCACTAATTGCACTGCCTCATTTTGCCCGATTACCCGTTCATGCAGGATCGATTCTAATCTTAGAAGTTTCTCTCTTTCACCTTCGACCAGCTTAGCAAGGGGGATTCCCGTCCATCTTGCTACAATATTTGAAATTTCTTCTCCTGTTACTTCCTCGCGAAGTAACCGTTCTTGGTCGGATGTTGCTGTTTCGAGTTCTTTCAATTCCTTTTCCGCCAAAGGTATTTGTCCATGACGAAGCTCTGCAGCACGATTTAAGTCATATTTGTCTTCCGCCTGCTGTAATTCTCTGCGTAGCTTCTCCAGTTGTTCCCTCTTTACTTGCACCTTTTGTATGGCTTGTTTTTCCTGGAGCCAAATAGCTTTCATGTTATTTGCTTGATCTTTTAACTCTGCAAGCTCCTTTAAAAGGACTTCTAGTCTTTTCTTACTAGCGGCATCCTGCTCTTTTTTCAAAGCAGCTTCTTCAATTTCCAATTGCATGACTCTTCGCGTTACTTCATCTAGTTCAGTTGGCATGGAATCGATTTCAGTTCGAATAAGTGCACAAGCTTCATCCACGAGATCAATCGCTTTATCCGGCAGAAATCGTTCGGTTATATACCTATCTGATAACGTTGCAGCTGCAACAAGCGCATGGTCATGGATTTTCACTCCATGATGTACCTCAAATCTTTCCTTTAACCCACGCAATATGGAGATAGTATCCTCCACATTTGGTTCTTGAACAAGAACTTGTTGAAATCTGCGCTCCAGTGCAGGGTCTTTCTCAATATATTTTCGATGTTCATCAAGGGTTGTTGCCCCAATACAATGAAGCTCACCTCGAGCCAGCATCGGTTTTAACATATTGCCCGCATCCATAGCCCCTTCCGTTTTTCCTGCTCCAACGATGGTGTGAAGCTCATCAATAAATAAAAGAATTTGCCCTTCACTTTTTTTTACTTCATTCAATACCGCTTTTAATCTCTCTTCAAATTCTCCTCTAAACTTTGCCCCCGCAATCAAAGAGCTCATATCTAATGAGAAAATGGTTTTATCTTTTAAACCCTCTGGAACATCTTTCCTAACAATTCGCTGTGCAAGCCCTTCAACAATAGCGGTTTTTCCCACTCCGGGTTCACCAATTAATACTGGATTATTTTTAGTCTTCCTAGATAATATCCGGATGACATGGCGGATTTCTGTATCCCTTCCAATAACGGGATCAAGTTTCCCTGCTTTTACTTCGGCAACAAGGTCTCTTCCATATTTATTAAGTGCATCGTAGACAGCTTCGGGATTTTGTGACGTCACTCTTTGATTCCCCCTTATTTCCTTAATGGCGGATAAGATGGACTCCGCCGTTTTTCCATTTGATTTTAGCATCCTCTGCATTTCAGAATCTCTAGCATAGGAAGCAGCTAATAAAATATGTTCGATAGATATAAAATCATCAGAGAACTTTGATGCAAGATCTTCCGCACTTACAAAAAGTCGTTGCAGCTTAGACGTAATGTATAATTTCCCTTGCTCTGCACCGCTCCCAGTCACTTGTGGCTTTTGATCAAGTACTGATTGTAAAAATTTTTCAACTGTTTTTGTCTGAATGTCTGCTTTATTTAAAATTGCACGTAACAGACTATCCTCTTGACGTAGAAGTGTTAAGAATAAATGTGGTTCGTCCACCTCTTGATGTCTGCATTTTATTGCTAAGGATTGGGCATCTAAAATACCCTTCTGCAATCGCTCTGTCATTCGATTTAAATCCATATTCCACACCTCTTTGACCATTTTTGACCTATTTGATTCTATTATATACGATTATGTACTCAGATATAAAATAAAAGCCATCCGTCTTGGATGACTTTTTTAAAATGATTTAAGGTTTACGCTGGTATGTCCAAATGCGTTCGTCATTGGACGTTTCAGGAAACCTGTCTCCGGCTTTTAGCTTTATCTTTTTTGGATTATTGACATTTGACTCTGTATCACCGATTTCTATATATACACCATTATTTGGTGCCTTTTGACCAGACCGAAATTGACGGTTTTGCCCCATTGTTGTCCCTCCTTTTCATGTACATCTTTATTATTTCCATTAAATCAGTAGTCAGTATAGGAATAATTTTCAATTAATGATAAACTTTTGACGATTGTATGAATTTATGGCACAATTATTGATAAATAAGCTTTGTTAACAATATAATTATAGTACTATCTAGTAAATAAACTTTTGACTGTTTTTATTTGGCAAAGCAAATTAGCGATTGATTTCGCCCCTTTAAGGTGGTTATTCATATGCAGTCAATAAAAGAAATACCTGTAAAGTTGACTCAACTATTTGATACCGTTCACCATACTAAGAAAATTGAAAAGGGGACTTTTCTGTTTCAAGAAGGTTCTGCTGCAAATGAGTTATATATTGTCCAAAGTGGAATTATCCAAATCAGCAAGATTATTCCTGACGGCCGGGAACTTACACTCAGAATGTGTTCAAGAGGAGACTTCATTGGGGAACTTGATCTATTTTCCTCTGCAGCTAAGTATCTTTTAAGTGCCCGTGTAGCTGAAAGTGGCGAAGTGGCTGTTATTATGAAGGATGTTTTAGAAGAAAAGCTTACACATGATAATGAGCTCTCACTTGAATTTATGAAATGGATGAGTCAACAGTATCGAAAAACTCAAACGAAATTTAGAGACCTTGTTTTGCATGGTAAGAAAGGTGCATTATATTCAACACTCATCCGTATCACTAACAGTTACGGGAGTAACACAAATCAAGGAATCCTAATTGAATTACCTTTAACGAACCAAGAATTGGCAAATTTCTGCGGGACATCGCGAGAAGTTGTAAATCGGCTGTTAAGTGATTTAAGAAAAACAGGAATTATTTCAATCGATAAAGGTTCTATTACAATTCATGACTTAGATTATTTAAAGAATGAAATTGATTGTGAAGACTGCTCAATAGAAATCTGTAAAATAGACTAAAAAAATCGGTCACTTAGACCGATTTTTTTTTACGCATGAACAAGTTTTTTTATTTGTTTTGAAATCTCTGTTACTGATTGTTCCTCTGAAATATGAAATACAGGAACATTAAGAATTCCTCGAACCTGTTCCAATAAAGCATACTTCCAAACAATGACGGCAGTAATATTATTTACATTATTCAAAAGTAAAAGATCATCTTCATTTCTTAGAATAAGTAATTTTGGATAAGGCTGCTTCTTGTGCCCCTCAATCAGGATAATATCTGGTTGAAAAAAAACCATTAATCTAATTTGTTCATCAAGGTTCCAATCGGAATCTTCTGCTTGGAGGACGATCCTACCTTCTCCCTCAACCAAAGATGCAGCTGCTCCTGCATCTAGATGCTTGGATGAATCTTTTTGTTTTGATACGTCTGGACAGCCTCCATGACCATGATGTTTAATGGTTACAATCTTTAATTCAACCTTTTTTAGGACTTGAATTAGTTTTAATAAAAATGTGGTTTTGCCGGAATTCTGATATCCTACCACTTGATAAATAATTGGCTTTACCAAGGCCATTCACTGCCAACTTGGTCTTCGAGCAACAGAATATCAACCTCATCTCCCGCTTTGAAGCTTCTAGTACCTCCTGGAAGAATCATTAAGGAATTTGCCCCCGAAAGACTCATAATGATATTGGACTTATCTAAACCGCTTGGTTCTGCCATTATCCTGCCATTATTTATTGAATAAGCACTGCGGACAAACCGTGTGAATGGGTTTGCCTTTGGAAAATCAACCTCAAGTACTGCTTTTTCTTTTCGTAAGTGAGGTCTAGGTGAAAAGAGCATTTTGCGAATGATTGGTCTTGCAAATAACTCAAACCCAACATAGCATGCAGATGGATTACCAGATAAACCAAAAAGTAACTTCCCGTGTAATTGCGCAACAGTCGTTACACTGCCTGGTCTCATCCCAACTTTATTAAATAAGACATCAGCTTCAAGCTTTTCATAGATTGCTGGGAGATAATCAAAATCTCCAACAGAAACTCCACCGGTTGTTATCAGTAAATCCACTTTATCCATTGCATCTTTAACTGCTGTAAAACAAGTATCAAATACATCCGGCAATTTACCAAAGTAATGAACAATCGCACCTGCCCTTTGTATTTGAGCCGCTATCATATATGAATTACTATTTCGAATTTTGCCAGGTACCAATTCTTCATCAACTTCGAGCAATTCTGTTCCAGTAGCAAATAACCCGACGATTGGCATTTTCGCAACAGGCACCTGATGGTAGCCAAACGTTGCCAACATCGCTTGTATACCAGGGTTTATTAACGTTCCCTTTTTTACTAAGATTTCTCCCTCTTTTGCATCTTCCCCGCTATAGGAAACATTATCGCCCTTGTTAAAGCTGCGTTTTATTGACATGAATGGTGTCCCATTTTTTTCATATGCTTTTGCAACTTCAAACATCACAACTGCGTCTGTTCCTTCAGGCAACATGGCACCGGTCATAATTCGGACTGCTTCATATTCTCTAATTACTTTTGAAGACGTCATACCTGCTCCAAGATGATCGACCACCTTAAACTCTACTTCATTGTTTGAAGAGGCTGCCTTGGTGTCAATCGATCTAACTGCAAAACCATCGTATGGTGCTCTGTCAAAATGGGGTACATCACTTGTTGCTTTAAGGTCTTCTGACAAAAAGCGTCCGTAGCTATCATCTATAGAAACATATTCTGTTTTTCCTGTTAATTGAAATTCCATTATCTTTTTAACTGCTTCACCAATTGGGATCGGTCTTCTTCTCTCTAGCAAAATTAACATCTCCTGCCATAACTAGTAAAGTTCATAATTTATCATTCAAACTTATTTAATTATAAGCGTATCGTAAGGTTTGTACTATAGCAAACATCACAACCATATATCAAAAAGTTAGAAATTATATCAAATGTGTGATGCAGGTCACCCAAATTATTTTGGAAATCACTTATCCTTAAGTTAGTGTTAAACATAAACGAATAAAAATTATTAGGAGGAAAATATGATTACTTTCCCTTTCTCTACAAATACATTGGTTAAAGACATAGTAAATGAGCTGCCAAAAACGAGTGATGTGTTCAAGAAATTTAGAATTGATTTTTGCTGTGGTGGCAATATTCCATTATCACAGGCAATTGCTGTAAATGGATTAAATGAAGAAGATTTAATGAATGAATTAAAAGCAATATTTGGAAAGTACAGTTCAACTGAAACTGACTTAGAGGTTTGGACTAAATCCGATTCCTCTACTATTATTGATCACGTTATCAACCATTATCACCGCACATCTGAAGAGGAATTATCATTACTCAGCCCTTATGTTACTAAGGTTTCTCGTGTTCATGGTGACAATCATCCCGAACTGCTAAAAGTATATGAACTCTTTTATGAATTTAAAAAAGAATTAATTGAGCATATGACAAAAGAAGAAGAAATTGTATTTCCATTAATTAAACAACTAGCAGATGGAACAGTGGAAAATCGAGAGGCAGCAATCAACATGATTGTTGAGCTTGAAAAAGAACACGATCATGCTGGAGAGATCCTTAGACAGATTCGTGCCGTAACCTCTGATTATACACTTCCTCTTGACGCATGTGGAACATATCGTTTAGTTTACAAGCGGCTAGAAGATCTAGAAGGACTAACATTTATGCACGTTCATCTTGAAAATAACATCTTATTCCCTAGATATTTCTAATAAAGGATTAAAAGAGGCTGAACTATCAGCCTCTTTTTCTTTGTAAAAAAACCTCTCAAAAAAGAGAGGTTAGCCGCCAATATAGGACATTTCAATTTTTTTACGGTTCTTTGTTGTTTCTTCTGTTCGTTCGTCTGAATACCTGTCATCTCGGCCATTCCAAATGCCAGTAATTCGGTTTTGTAATTCCTCTTCTGAAGCACCATTTCTCATGAAGTTTCGGATATCATGACCATTACCATTAAATAAACAAGTAAAAATTTGGCCATTTGCTGAAAGGCGTGAGCGCGTGCAACTACTGCAGAATGACTCTGAAACAGAAGAGATAAAGCCTACATTAACATCCGTGTTATGATAATTATATAACTTTGCGACTTCTCCAAAATAAGCTGGGTCAAGTGAATCTAATTGATAGTGTTCTTTTAGAAGATAATAAATTTGTTTTTTAGTAATCACATCATCCATCTTCCAACCATTAGAAGAACCTACATCCATATATTCAATAAAGCGAAGCTCCAAGCCATTCTCCAAGCAAAAGTCAGCCATTGGGATAATTTCAGAATCATTAAGGCCTTTTTTAACAACCATATTGATTTTCACCATGAGACCAGCCTTCTTAGCGGCTTCAATTCCGTCTAATACCGGCTGCGTGCCGACACCTCGACCCTTAATTTTACCAAACAACTCATCATCTAAGGTATCAAGACTTATGTTGACTCTTTTTAGGCCTGCTTCTTTTAATTTATCAGCAAGTTTGGGAAGAAGGACTCCGTTCGTCGTTAAAGCGATATCTCTTAAACCTTCAATTTGTGAAAGCTTATCTACCAAAGTTGGAAGGTCTTTACGAAGCAGAGGTTCACCGCCTGTTAAACGTATTTTTTCAACGCCTAATCGAACAAATACTTTTGCAATACGTTCAATTTCCTCGTATGTTAGCAGTGCACTTCTGGGCAGGAATTCAAAATCATCACCAAATTGGTCTGCAGGCATGCAATATTGGCAGCGGAAGTTACAACGGTCAATCACAGAGATTCTTAAATCCCGTAATGGACGATTTAATTTATCTTTAATAATGGTCTTCTCCAATTATATCAACTCCATTATTTTTAAAAAGCGAATTGTATATTTTCAAGTGTACCAGTTATGAGTTTAAAATACTGTTACATTATTCACTATCATAACATTTCTTTTACAATAAATTAATGTCTCCTCATAGATTTATTAAAATATTCAAACGAGTTTTCACTATATTGTCATTGTTTACTTCTGTCATTGGTCAAAACCTACGTTAAAATAAGAGTAATGAATATCAGAAAAAAGCTGAAGGCTAACGATAACTCTCGAGGTGAGAATATAAATGATGACGAAAATAAAACCTACTCATTCAATTGAAATAAAAGAATTACTTAAATTTGCTGACAGGAGAATTAAAAGTGAACGGGGAAGCTTTTTATTTCAAGAAGGAATGCTTGCCGAAGAACTTTATATTATTGTTTCTGGTAAAGTTCAAATAAGTAAAATCACTTCTGATGGACGTGAACTTTCCTTAAGGATCTGTGGAGAGAATGATATTTGTGGTGAATTAACCCTTTTTACTGAAAACCCAAGATACTTATTAAGTGCAAGAGTATTAGAGGAAGGTGAAATTGTTGCCATTAAAAAAGATGTGATTGAAAGTGAGATTTTCCAAAATAGTAAGCTAGCTTTCGAGTTTATGAAATGGATGAGTGACCATTTCCGAAAAACGCAGACAAAATTTCGTGACCTTGTCTTAAATGGGAAACGCGGGGCACTATTTTCTACCTTAATTCGGATGTCTAATAGCTACGGTATTCATAAAGATAATGAAATATTAATTGATTTACCGCTAACCAATCAAGAGCTTGCCAACTTTTGCGGAACTTCAAGAGAGAGTACAAACCGCATCCTAAGTGAATTGAAGAAAGATAAAATTATCAATGTCAAAAAAGGGAAAATCACTATTTTAAATCTTCACTATTTAAAAGATGAAATCGGCTGTGAAAATTGTCCTGCTGTATATTGCAGTATTGAATAAAAAGATGGAAGCAATCATTTGCGATTGCTTCCATCTTTTGTATTATGATTGAATTTGTTTTTCTCTTAATGCTTTTGGAATATAAACACAGAACGGTTCACTTTCTAGGTAATCTCCTGTCATCGCATAGGCTCTTGATCTTGAGCCGCCACAGACATGGCGGAATTCACATACGCCACATTTCCCTTTATAGAGATCTGGATTTCTTAATGATTGGAATATTGGTGACTCACGATAAATTTCTGCTAATGGTGTTTCACGAACATTTCCTGCTTTAACCGGTAATAATCCGCTTGGATATACATCCCCAATATGGGAGATGAAGACAAATCCATTTCCATCATTCACACCTTTAGGTGCTCGTCCAAGACCATCAATCGAACCTGTTAACCCCTGTTCTGTTAAAGCACTTAGATAATTTATTTCATCTGTCTGATCTTTTGCTTCACGCATTTTTTGCTGAATCACAACACGGCGATAATGCTGGGCCGCTGTAGTCTTAATATCGAAGGAAACACGCTTACTAAGGTCATATAACCATCTGAACACTTTCTCGTGCTCAACAGGTGATATCATATCTGACTCTTGACCTCTGCCTGTTGGGACAAGGAAAAAGACACTCCAAAGGACACAGCCTAAATCCTCAACCATTTTTGCCATTTCATCTAGGTACTCTATATTATATCTGGATATTACTGTATTGATTTGGATTGGAATTTCAAGTTCATGCAAATATTTAATTCTTTCCATTGTAAGGTCGAAGGATCCAGCAGTTCCACGGAAATGATCATGTACTTCAGCAGTTGGTCCATCGATACTAAACGCCCACCTGGAAAGCCCAACTTCCTTCGCTTTTTCTATTGCTTCTTTCGTAACATTTGGTGTTGCACTTGGAGTCATTGAAACTCTAACACCTTTTTCTACTGCATATTTAGCGATATCAAAAACATCTTGTCTCATTAATGGATCTCCACCTGTAAAGACAAGCATTGGATTATTCATTTGGTATATTTGATCAATTAGGTTTTTACCTTCTTCAAATGAAAGTTCACGTGGGTCTCTTTTTAATTGAGCTTCAGCACGACAGTGTAAACAAGCTAGTTGACATGCACGTGTAAGTTCCCAAATAACGATAAATGGATCTTTATTAAAATCTCGGCCAAAAGCCATATGAAACGCCTCCTAAAACGGCCATTTCAAAAACCAAACAGCCTTATTACCTGTATTATAAAGGGGATTCCACTATCTATAAGTGAACTACCTCACATTCGCTCCAATATGATTTGTCCTTTTTGTGAATAAAAAAACAGCAGAGTTTTTCTGCTGTTTTCTGACTTCCTTATCTAATACCTAAGGCGATTTTTGCATAACGGGACATCATTTCTTTGTTCCATGGCGGATTAAAGACAATATTAACCTCTACTTCTTTTACTTCAGGAATATCAGCTAATGCTCTTTTAACTTGGTCAACAATCGTTCCAGCTAATGGACATCCCATCGAGGTTAATGTCATGGTAATCGTTACATTTCCATCATCATCCATTTCGGCATCGTATACTAAACCTAAATTGACGATATCAACACCTAATTCTGGATCGATTACAAGCTCTAATGCACCCATAATATTTTCTTTTAATTCTTCATTCATTTATAATACACTCCTTCTATATTATTTTAATAAGTGTTTCTCAAACCAGTCAACAGTTGCCTTTAAACCTTCCCTGCTAACCTTGTGATCAGCTTGTGCATCACTGATAAAGTGAATATTAGCTGGTGTCTTCTCATAATAATTCTTTATCGATTGATAAAATTGATACGTTAAGTGAAAGGGTACGATTGGATCCTTTTTCCCATGCCAAAATAATAATGGTCGATTCTTAAGTTTTTCTGGTTGATTACTCAAATCATATTGACGGAGCAACGATAATTGCTCTTCAATCTGTTCATTTGTAAAAGAAAGACCAATCCCAAGGTTTTGCATTTGTTCTATTTGCCAATGTAAGTAATCCTCATAAGCTGGCATCCCCATTAAGCTCACAGCTGCTTTGATCCATTTGTATTGAGTTAAAGCTCCCAAGGTCACAATACCGCCCATTGAAGTTCCAGCAAGTCCAATTTTCTCCTGGTCTGCTAAGCCTTCATTAACATAGTATTCCTTGTAATCGTTTAATTCATGGATCGTCTTAATGACAATTTCCCAAAAATGTTTGTATAGCGCATTCTCGGTTAAACCTTGCTCCCTTTCACCATGATACATCGCCTCTGGCAGAATGACACGAAAACCTTTCTCCGCTAATAAATAGGCATAATGAAGATTATGCTCCTTTGCACTGGTAAATCCATGGACAAAAATAATGAGCGGAAGTTTCTGTTGTTGTCGATCTTTTTTGACGATGTGTAGGAAAGGCTTCGTTTTGAGCAAACCCTTTTCAACGATAATCACTATGACAGAACCCCCTAGGAAAAATTAATTATAGCGAAATTTTTATTCTTATGAAGTGAATTTTTTTACATGCAAGGTATAAAATTGTTAACATAGTATTTATACAAGTTTGATTTTCAAACATTCAAAGAAAATTCATAGTTGTAGTGTATCATTTTGTTCTCAAAGATACTAAAGCTTTGACTTATTGTATAAAAAAACAATTCAAAGAAGGAGTCATCATGGCAGAAAAACATTTAATCGCATTAGACTTAGATGGAACTTTATTAAAAGATGATAAAACCATTTCAACGAAAACAAAAAACATATTAAGTAAAGCAAGGGAAGAAGGACACGTGGTGATGATTGCAACGGGAAGACCCTATCGTTCCAGTGAACCCTATTATCGCGAGCTCCAGCTAGACACGCCAATTGTTAATTTTAATGGTGCCTTTATGCATCATCCGCTCGACTCAAGCTGGGGATTTTTCCATGATCCTCTCGACATAAAAGTAGCCAAAGATGTTGTGGAAGCATGCCGAACCTTTAAATTCCACAATATTATTGCAGAGGTTATTGATGAAGTTTATTTCCACTATCATGACGAAAAACTTTTAGATATTTTCGGTATGGGCAATCCAAACGTCACTACAGGTGACCTCCGTGATTTCTTAAAAGATTCTCCAACAAGTTTGTTAATCCATACGGAGGAAGATGAACTAAAGCAAATCCGTAAACATCTTTCTGACGTTCACGCAGAGGTGATTGACCATCGCAGCTGGGCGGCACCATGGCATGTAATTGAAATTATTAAAACTGGCCTAAGTAAAGCTGTTGGTTTAAAAAAGGCATCAGAATATTTCAACATCCCACCTGAAAGAATTATTGCATTTGGTGATGAAGATAATGACTTAGAAATGCTTGAATATGCTGGACGTGGTGTAGCGATGGGAAATGCGATAGACAAAGTAAAAACTATTGCAAACGAGGTAACCCTGACAAATGAAGAAGACGGTATCGGAGTATATTTGTCAGATTTGTTAAACTTAAAATAAGTGCAGTGATACACCAGAGTTTACCTAAATGAAATACTAGACTTTGCGCATACTATTTTTGTGAGGCAGTTTCACTGCTTCACACCAAGCTCACCAAATTGGAGGGATTTCAATGGGTAAACGAAACAAATCAAAACGCTTTGTCCAGCAAGGAGTGGATACCGTAAGTAAACATTCTGAACGTATTCCTTACCACATGACCTACGCTGAAGCGGAAGCCCAGAAAATGGCCAATGTGCGTGAATCCTCGCTTGGGGGAATATAACGATGGGTAACCAGTTGTTCCAAGAAGCCAGAAGATTTGTTGAAATGGCGAAATCTGCCGACCCTGCTGATCGTGATGCTGTGGTTTCGAAAGCAAAGAATGCATTAAGTTCTGCTTTTGCTAATTCAACGGTCGCAGAACAACATCAGCTCCAAGAAATGCAAAATGAGCTTGAACAAATTCAATAATAGAAAAGCTGGCACGTTGATGACGCATGCCAGCTTTTCTATATTATCTATCACTCCCGCCTAAAGAAACCATAGATTCCGGTTGTCTGAATGATATTGGTAAAGGCATTTGGATCAACGTCCCGGATAATTCGTTCTAAATCAAATAATTCATACCGGGTAATTACGATCATTAACATGTCTCTTGGTTCATTTGAAAAAGCTCCTTTTGCGGGAATCATGGTAATTCCCCTAACAAGCTGTGAATGTATAGCTGCTTTTAATTCGTCTGCTTTTTTTGTAATAATCATCGCAGTGACTTTAGCATGCCTTGTATGAATGGCATCAATGACTCTTGTAGTGGCATACAAAGAAACAATTGTATAAAGGGCTTTTTCCCACCCAAAAAGAAATCCTGCCGTTATAATAATAAATGCATTTAGAATGAATATATAAGTACCAATAGGTTTATCTTTCATTCTTGATAATACCATCGCAATGATGTCCAGCCCTCCCGTAGATGCACCCCATTTTAAGGTTATACCCACACCTACCGCTAAAATAACTCCACCAAAAACGGAATTAAGAAGAATATCCTCCGATACCTGAGTAATAGGGATTAATTCCAAAAACATAGATGATAAGGCAACACTTAAAAAACTATACACGGTAAAAGATTTCCCAACCTTAAACCAGCCGAGGATGGCTACTGGAATATTTAATACGAGTAATAAAAAACCAATCGATACAGTAAGTGGAGTCTGTTCACTCAATACTTTGGATAACAATTGGGCGATTCCTGTAAATCCGCTCGAATAGACATTTGCTGGAACTAAAAAGAAATTGATTGCTAATGCATTGAGGAATGCGCCAATAATAACAATTACTATTTTTTTTGATTGAAGCCATATCAAAAGCTTCATCTCCTTCGTTTTTTATATGTAATTCATCTTGATAATTGTATTTTTCACATGAAACCGATAAACTAAAACTAACTATATTAGCTTGAAAGCAGGTGAGCTTATGCCAGTAAAAATACTAGCTGACAGCGCATGCGATTTACCAAAAGAATTTTATACTGAACATAACGTTACCTTATTTCCATTAAAGGTCCAGGTTCAGGGGCAGGAATATGAGGATGTAAAAACTATTGACCCTAAAACTGTTTATGACGCTATTCGCAGTGGTGATGTACCTAAAACCTCCCAGGTATCTCCATTATTATTTGAGGAGGTATTTACGAGAATGGCTGAAAATAGTGAAGATGGAATCTATATTGCCTTCTCTTCAGAATTATCCGGTACATATCAGACGTCTGTTATGATTCTTGACCAAGTCAAGGAAAAATATCCAAACTTTAATTTAACAATTGTGGATACAAAGTGTGCTTCACTTGGATTCGGGCTAGTTGTAAAAGAAGCAGCAAGGCTTGCAGCAGAAAATTCATCAAAGGAAGAAATAATAAAAGATGTGTTATTCCGTAGTCAACATATGGAGCAGGTATTTACGGTAGAAGACTTGGATTACTTGGCAAAGGGCGGTCGTGTATCGAAAGCATCAGCCTTTTTAGGCGGATTATTAAACATCAAACCGATCCTCAATGTCGAAGATGGCAAGCTTGTACCTATTGAAAAAATACGGGGAAAAAAGAAGGTTTATCGACGTTTAGTTGAAATTATGAAGGAACGCGGGTCAGACTTTAAAGATCAGGTTATCGGCATTAGCCATGCTGATACTCCAGAAAACCTCTCAGAAGTAAAAGCGTTAATTGAGGAAGAATTACAGCCAAGAGAAATCTGCATCACCAACATTGGCTCCGCTGTTGGAGCCCACACAGGCCCTGGTGCTATCGCCATTTTCTTTTTGAACAAGTTACCTTCATAAATAAAAACAAGCGGGATTTTCCCGCTTGTTTTTATTTATGATCTGTTTTCTTCGAATATTGATTTTTACCAGCTTGACGGTTTTTTTCTCGCATCATGTTTTTTTCATGACTATTTGCATTATTGTCTTGCGCCTTTTTATCATTATCAGATGTATGCGGCATATCCATACCCCTTTCAAAATTCCTTCAATGACTAGTGTCCGTCATTTCGAAAGGGAGTATGTATCGTTTCTAATCTTTTTTCAAGTATGTCCAACTGCCCTCTTGATACACCCTGCCTTCTTTCATAAGTTTACCAAGCGCTCGTTTAAACGCACCTTTACTTAACTGAAAGCGTTCCTGAATTTCCTCGGGCATGCTTTTGTCATTAAAAGGCATGGCTCCGTTTCTACTGTTTAGATATTCAAGAATTCGCTCAGAATCTAAATCCTGTGATTCCTGTTTCCTAGCAAGCAGCGAGACATTGACCGTCCCGTCTTCTTTTACATCAATTATCCGTCCTTCTACCTTTTGTCCTAAACGAGGCTCTATTTGTCTTTGCGACTCATGAATAAATCCTTTAAAGCCTTCTATCGTATAAATCCAGCTCCCCACTTTCGCTGTTCGATAGATATGGCCTTGAATATTTTTGTTGAAATCTGTACGTGTAGCTTGAGTAGAAATCGATTCTATGACAGGGTCCGTTGCAAGTTTTGCATATAAAAGATAATTGTTATTCACCCTTAAGGTAACATAAACCAAATCGCCTTCCTTAGGCCAGACTGATTTATGGACAGGGAGATCATCGATTCCTAACAATAAATCCTTTTTTAGACCAATATCTAAAAACACCCCAACATGAGGGTTACTATCGACTACTTTTAGCCAAGCATATTTGCCAATAGCAATTTCAGGAATGGTTGTAGAGGCAGACGTTCTGCCTTCGGAATCAACATAAAGGAAGACCTCGACCGAATCGTCTAGTCCATATTCTCGATCCGCCTCATTCATATGCAATAATACATCTTCATTACCATCTGTTAAAAAATAGCCGAAGTCTGCTATTCGTGCTACAGTTAAGGTTACAGTTTGACCAATAAGTTCTTGTAAAGACATTTTTACTCACCTTTTCTCTTCATTTCAGTTTTCCCCAGGTTGTTTGAACTGATTTATTTTACTATAATATAGCCATAAAGGGAAACTTTAGCAAAATCAATATCAAGATAAAAATACATACTTTACTGGAGGGTTTACGATGGCAAAAGATGAATCATTTGATATTGTATCCAAAGTTGAATTCACTGAAGTCACAAATGCAATTACGGCAACGATGAAGGAAATAAAAACTCGCTATGATTTTAAGGGCAGTAAAAGTGAGGTAACACTGGATAAAGAAGAGCTCGTTCTGGTTTCAGATGATGAATACAAAATGGACCAGCTTAAAGACGTCTTGCTGGGCAGGTTAATCAAAAGGGGTGTCCCTATTAAGAATCTCGATTATGGGAAAATGGAAAAAGCCTCCGGCGCGACAGTCCGTCAAAGGGCAAAACTTGTCCAAGGCATCGATAAAGAAAATGCTAAAAAAATTAACACGATCATTAAAAATAGCGGCGTTAAGGTGAAAAGCCAAATTCAAGATGACCAAATCCGCGTTAGTGGTAAAAACCGTGATGATTTACAGAAAATCATTTCATTGGTCCGAGAAGCAGACCTTACTGTTGATGTTCAGTTTATAAACTATAGGTAAGTTAAAAGTGAAAAGGAAAATCCTTTTCACTTTTATTATTTCCTAATATTTTTCTTCAATCTCCTCAAACTAAATAGGTAATCCACCTAGGAGGTAGTATGAATGACGAATAACAACTCGAAGCAAAAGAAAGCTTTTCCACCACAGCATCAAAACCATCAACCAGGAATTGAAAGTGAAATGAATCCTCGTCCGGTATCAGTGGATCCAAATTATAAAAGTGCAGGAAAATTAGCAGGTAAAACAGCCATAATAACTGGCGGTGATAGTGGAATTGGTAAATCCGTCGCCATTTATTTTGCCAAAGAAGGTGCAGATGTAGCGATTGTCTACTTAGAGGAACATCAAGATGCCGAAGAAACAAAGAAACTCGTCGAGGCAGAAGGACGAAAATGCCTGCTCTTTCCCGGTGACGTAGGCAATGAAGATATTTGCAAAGAGACTGTTCATAATGCAATAAATCAATTTGGAAAAATCGATATTTTAGTAAACAATGCAGCAGAGCAGCATCCACAGCAAAGTCTATTAAATATCACCTCTGCACAGCTTGAGAAGACATTTCGGACCAATATTTTCTCCTACTTTTATATGTCTAAAATGGTGCTCCCCTATATGAAAAAAGGAGCTGCAATTATCAATACAGCATCAATCACGGCCTATGCTGGCCATGAGCAATTATTGGATTACTCTGCCACAAAAGGTGCAATCGTAACGTTCACCCGTTCACTTGCAAAATCGCTTGCATCCAAAGGTATTAGAGTCAATGGTGTAGCGCCAGGGCCGATTTGGACACCGCTAATACCATCAACATTTACAGAAGTCCAAGTTATCAGCTTTGGTACGGATACACCTATGGGTAGAGCTGGCCAGCCGTATGAACTTGCCCCAAGCTATGTATACCTAGCCTCTGATGATTCTTCCTATGTTAGCGGACAAATTATCCATGTAAACGGTGGGAAAATCGTCAATGGATAGGAAACATTCCAATGTAAAATGCGATACTTGCGTATCGCATTTTTTCTACACTTTTCTTCTTTTCCTTATTTTAATGATAAAGATGGTGAATAAGATATAGACGACTGCTAATGACCCTATTAACGGTAAATTAATTCCACTCTTATTGGCTAATACATAGATTTCCGCTTCATCGCGGTCAATGATTAGATCATATCGATCATCCTTACTCCTGACAAGGTCTCCTTTTAGCAACCCACGCAGTTCTTTTCCACGCTCAATTTGTTCATTGTTTAACTTCACATTTTGAGATTCACTTGTATTATTAATGGCGATAATCGCTGTTTCATCTTGGTATACTCGTTTGTAAACAGCCATTCCATCTTTTTCATACAGCATTTCCATACTTCCTCTAGTCAATGATGGAAGCTGTTTTCTCAATTCACCTAGCTTTGTAATATAATCAATTAGCTCCTTTTCAGTACGAAAATTCATTGGCTGGCGATTATCCGGAATTTCGCCCCCGTTTAATGCAATTTCAGTTCCATAAAAGATTACCGGGATACCTGGAGTAGAATATGTATAGGCAAATGCGGTCTTCCAGCGAGCCCCTGGAAAATGTTTATTTTTCACTATATCACTTGTAAATCTTGTTGTAAGTTCGTTATCAAAAAATTGTGGCTGCAATTCAGGTTTTTGTAGGTTACTTTCCTTTATTACACTAAAAGATTGATTGGTTGTTGCGAAAACATTTCTTAAATCCTCACTATGTTGATAGTCAGTAAGGCTGTCGATTCCAACATTCAAATAGTTATCAAGGTCAGCATTACTGTTCATAGAAGTAATCCCTAAGAGAAAAAAGTTCTCCTTTTCCTTTTTTACCTCTGTTGAAAAATCATTCCAAAAGGACTCGGATACATGATTTACCTCAGGAAGACTATATCCGTCAATATCCGTTTCATTTATCCACCATTTAGCAGCATTCAATAAATATGCCTTCACCTCTGGGTTGTCCTGGTTAAGAACAGGTAAAGCATCACTATCACTAATTTCTTGCTTCTCAATAAACCAATTTTGCTTTGTTGCATCGTTAACCCATGGATGTTCTTTCGAAACATTATTTGTCACAAAATCAATGATGACCTTCATATCCCGATTGTGTGCTTCATTAACAAGTTTTTTAAATGTTTTCAGCGATCCAAAATGCTCTTCTGTTTTATAGAAGTCCTTCACCCAATAGCCATGGTATCCGCCAGCAGAATTATCAAAAATGGATGTTAGTCGGATTGCTGTGAATCCCATGTCCTTTAGGTAATCCAACTTGTCCATGACCCCCTGAAAATCTCCACCATTATAGGCTAATGGGTCCAGTGTATTAACATCCGTGTCATTTTTTGTATCGGCATTAAAAAACCGATCAACCATTATGGAATAGATGGTCTCGTCCTGCCATTCCCGGTTTTCTCTCTCTATCTCTGCGTAAGCTGGTACTGATGAAATAACAAAAGTACCTATTAAAATGAGTGTAATCAAGGTTTTCTTCATTTTCAATCCCCTTCCATACACCCATTTTAATCTAATTAAGTTTTGAATCCAACTTTTAACCTTATCGATTTACTATGTTAATATTATAATCTTTAAACCATATATCTAATTGAACAAAGTAAGCCAATAGCTGTGGACCTGACATCAACTGACCAAACCATGGCTCTTTAAATGAATTCCCACCAGATTCAACGAGTTCATTTAATAAATCTTGATTGAATAATTCAAATAGTGCAGAGGACTTATCAGCCAATATCTCCTTCATCTGTTTCTGAGCAGCCCGTGTATATGCTGGATTATGGGTTTTTGGATACGGACTTTTCTTGCGATACAGTACTTCTTCAGGAAGAATTCCTTCAAATGCTTTTCTCAAGATTCCCTTTTCTCGGCCATGAACCATTTTTATATCCCAAGGGATATTCCAGACGTATTCTACAAGACGATGATCAGCGAAAGGTACCCTAACTTCAAGACTTGCCCCCATACTCATCCTATCTTTTCGATCAAGTAGCGTTGGCATAAAATGTGTCATATTAATATAAAAAAGCTCACGCTGTTTTGATTCTTCCATGCTTTCACCATCCAATTTAGGTGTTTCTAGGATGGCTTGATTATACTTTTCCATCATATAATCATTTAATTTAAGCTTCTGCTGCCAATCAGCTCTTAACAAATTATTTCTTTGATCAACAGAACGCATCCAAGGGAATCCTTGTCTCTGTAAATCTTCCTTGCGATGAAACCATGGATACCCTCCAAAAATCTCATCCGCACATTCTCCTGACAAACTAACAACAAAGTCCTTTTTAATTTCCTTACAAAACCACAGAAGGGAAGAATCGATATCAGCCATACCAGGAAAATCACGAACATGAACCGCTTCTGTTAAGTCTTTCACTAATTGTTGCTGAGAAATAATTTTATAATGGTGCTTTGTATTAAACTCTTGTGTCACAATGTTAATCCATTTCTCATCAGCGTTTGGTTGAAATTCGTTTGCTTTAAAAAACTGATCGTTTCCTTCATAATCAATAGAATACGTATGAAGCTGACCCTTACCTTGGTCTTTAAATCCTTGTGCTGCAATCGCAGTAATAATACTTGAATCTAAGCCACCTGATAAGAATGTAGAAAGCGGAACGTCGGATACTAGCTGTCTAGTTACAGCATCTGTCACCAAATATCGTACTTTTTCAGCACTTTCTTCTATACTATCGTTATGGACCTCACTTTTAACATTCCAGTAGCGCCAAGTCTTTAAGCCCTTTTTTGAAAAAGTTAACGCATGTGCCGGTCTTAACTCCTTAATCCCCTTAAAGATACCTGAACCAGGAGTTCTAGATGGCCCTAATCCAAAAATTTCAGCAAGCCCCTCATATTCTAACTCCGTTTTCATGGCAGGATTCGCAAGAATTGCCTTGATTTCTGAAGCAAATAATATCCCTTTTTTTAATTCAGTAAAAAACAATGGTTTAACTCCTAATCTATCCCGTCCAATAAACAATTGCTCCCTCTGTTGGTCCCAAACCGCAAACGCGTATATACCGTTTAAATAGTTTACGCACTCTTCCGCCCATTCAATATAGGCAGTTAACAGAACTTCTGTATCAGAATGACCATTGAAAGAATATCCTTTAGTAAGGAGAATTTTGCGGATATCTTCAGTATTATATAGTTCACCATTGTAACAAATGGTGTACTCTCTACCTTCCTTTTGTTTTGTCATAGGCTGTCTTCCACCATCAGGATCCACAACAATCAGGCGCTTATGACCAAACCCAGCATGTGTTTGAACCCAGAGGTTCGTTTCATCAGGTCCTCTTTTGGCTAACGTATTTGTCATTTTTTCAATCGTAGCATTTTCTTTTCTAATATCTTTTGTAAAATCAATCCATCCTGATAATCCGCACATATAACTCTCCTCCCTCCAGTTTAAGACACTGGGTTTCATTGCATGTTTTTATTCTATTCAGCCCAATTTATTTGGAAAATTGTCCAAATTAAAGATAAACAAGTTATAAAATTCCATAAAGATGTCTACAAAGGAAAATGAACGCATTAGGCACGGAGGTTAAACATGAATCGACAACAAAGAATGAAACTAATGGATTTCCAACAGAGGGCCTATAATGAAGGAGCAGTTGAACAAATAAGTGATCAATGGATCTTTTTTGATGAAGAAACAGAAGAAGCAGCGATGCTGGATGATTTTCTTCAGCAAGAAATAGAAATATTTCGGGTAAATCGTTGGAAAAAAGGGATTCTAATCGAATCTGGGAAGATACGTAGTGGAAATGAGTTTATTATGCTTCGTGACAATGATCTGGTTAGAATAAGAAAGCATTTAATTTACTCGTTGGAAAGACTTTTAGAGGGATTAAATGATGATGCTTTTTTTCAATTTGTCACCACCCTAAACTCGTTAGATTTTTCTATCTATGATTGCATTTATTGTTACAATCACTTGTCTTTCTTATCTGATGAAAATCGCAAAGATGGAGTAAACTTTATTGTTTTTGATAACCAAGAACAAATTTGCAATGTTCAGCACCATTTTTGTTATTTTGAAAAGGTAAATGACCGCTTTGAATTTACCATTAATACTGGGAAAAGATTGGTCATTGAAAAAATAATTTCATAACGATAGCAAAAAGACGTGTTTTTCGAAACGAAAAACACGTCTTTCTAGTTGCCAATATATTGTGAATAAAGTGCTTTTGCTTTTACGACATCATCGGTACCATGTACCAAGACACGGCCATCTTTAAAAATGACGATTGAAATTTCTTCAGACGGAGAAAAACGAAGTAGAAAATTGTTGCAGGTAACTTTTCCATTCCCTTTTAGATACTCACCCAGTTTTAGTAAATCTCGTTCACGCTTTTCCCTAGAATAAATTTGCACAGTTTCTCTTCCACAAAGAGTCGTGAAAGTTTCCTGGAGGCTTGATGATCGGTCAAGAAAGTCAAACTGATGGTTTACGCATGTCGGACAGGATGAGTTTTTCCCTTCTGATATATCCATTGAAAATAAGGAAGTATCCCAACTATCAATTTGCTCAAGGTTAGAATTTGTCGCAGCCCCTACTAGTATTTTTATCGCTTCCATTGCTTGAAAAGAACCAATGATGTCTGTAATTGGTGACAATACACCTATCGTATCACAAGTTTCACCTCTACCAGCTGGTACTTGGGGAAATAGACAGCGATAACAAGGCGTTATCCCAGGTTTAATTACTGCAAACATTCCTCGAGAACTTACTGCTGCCCCATGGACCCAAGGAATTCCGTATTTAACCGCCACATCATTGATCAAATAGCGGGTCATAAAATTATCAGTCCCATCGATAATAACATCAAATCCCGCCAATACTTCCTCTGCATTATCTAAATTTAAATCTTTGACAACCGCGTCTACCTTAATACTGGAATTAATGCTGTTTAGTCTCTTTTGGGCTGCAACTGCCTTGGGAAGATTAAGATTCACATCTTCTTCATTAAAAAGTGATTGCCTCTGAAGATTTGAAAGATCTACTACATCTCTATCAATTAACCTGATGAATCCCACGCCAGATCGAACTAAATGATTGGCGCAAACTGTCCCCAATGCGCCCACACCGACAATTGCCACCTTGCTTCTCAGCAACTTTACCTGCCCCTCTTTACCAATACCTGAAAAAAGAATTTGTCTTGAATAACGCCCTAAATTGTCCATACGTAAACCTCATCTCTAGAAATAGTAGATTGAACTTAGCCAATTAATCTAATTTTAATTTAATTTTGAAAAATTTTGAATATTAATTATAGATAAATAATTGTATAATAGAAATTGGATTTATCTTTTATTTTTGTGAGGAATATCCTATTTGAATTTTACACTATTAACATAGGATATTTACATCTAAATATAAATGAAAGAGAGGGAGAAATATTGAATCTAGGTGGTTTTTTAAACAAAGAAGTGGTAGTGGATTTAACGGCAGGTGCAGTTACTTATAGGCCAATTAATGAAGATGATGCGAAAAAGTACATTGGCGGCCGGGGCCTTGGAGTAAAATATGTACTTGATAATGGTCCTGAAGTAGAGCCATTATCACCAGAAAACATTCTTTGTATCATGACAGGTCCTGTAACAGGATCACGTTCTTCAATGAGCGGTCGTCTTTGTGTGGTTACAAAATCTCCACTCACAGGAACCGTTACAGATTCGCATATGGGTGGTTGGACTGCAGCTCGTTTAAAATGGGCAGGCATCGACAATATCATCTTTGCAGGAAAAAGTGACAAACCAGTATATCTGTATATTGAAGATGGGAAAGCAGAACTCCGTGATGCTTCAGAACTTTGGGGTAAAGGAACAAGAGAAACAGTTAAAACACTGCAAGCAAAGCATGGGGAGCAAGACCTTAGTGTTATGACGATTGGTCAGGCAGGTGAAAATACGGTTAAGTTCGCATCATTTATTAATGAACATGATCGAGCAGCCGGACGTGGGGGTACTGCTGCAGTTGCAGGTTACAAAAAGTTGAAAGCGATTGTAATCAAAGCACCACAAAAAGGAAATATGCCGCAGCCGAAGTTAGAAGCTGAGTATAAAGAGGCGAACAAAAAGGCTGTAAAAGCAATCCTTGACGGCGGCTTAACTGCTCCTAATAAAGGCGGTCTTTCCGTTTACGGTACGAATGTTTTAACCAACATTATCAATGAGGTTGGAGCCCTTCCTACAAAGAATTCCCAGTTCACTCATTGGGATGAGGCAGAAAAACACAGCGGCGAGTATGTAAACGAACATTTACTAGTAAAGAACAATACCTGCCATGCCTGCCCTGTAGGCTGTAAAATTGAAGTGGAAGTTAAGGATGGCAAGTATAAAACAAGAGTAGAGAGCTTTGAATTTGAATCCTCATGGTCACTAGGCTCTAACTGCTTATTAAGTGATTCTGAAGCTATTGCCTATCTTATCGACCGCTGTAATGAGTACGGTCTCGATACGATTGAGCTGGGTCATTGCTTCTCCGTTACAATGGAAGCATATGAAAAAGGAATCATTACGGAAGAGCTTATTTGGGGCGATGCCGATTCCATGATTGACTTAACAAAGAAAATTGCATTCCGTGAAGGATTCGGAGGAATCCTTGCTGAAGGCCCAGCTAAAGCAACTGCCCAATGGGAAGCACCAGAGCTTTCCATGTCTGTAAAGGGTCAGTCCATCCCTGCCTATGATCCACGTGGAATTCAAGGTATTGGTCTCGGTTATGCAACAAGTAACCGTGGAGCCTGCCATTTACGTGGCTATACAGTAGCAAGCGAAATAGCCGGTATTCCTGAACCAACTGACCGTCTGAAGCCAGAAGGAAAAGGAGAACTACTAAAAATATTCCAAGATATGTTAGCATTCTCTGATTCTATGAATATCTGTAAGTTTTCGTCTTTCTCTGAGAACGCAGAGCATTATGCAGAACAATACAGCGGAATGACTGGTATTCCAATGACAGCAGATGATGTAATGAAGGCTGGAGAAAGAATTTATAATCTTGAGCGTTATTATAACAACTTGGCTGGCTTCGACAAAGAAGAAGACGACTATCTGCCAAAACGTTTCACCGATGAGCCTGCCTCCGGTAATAGTGCTGGGGAAGTAAGTAGAATGGATATCATGCTCAAAGAGTACTATCAAGTTCGCGGCTGGCAAAATGGGAAAGTAACTGAAGAAAAACTTCGTGAGCTAGAAATTATTGATCCAGAAAATCAGATTGCATAAAATAAAAATACAAAAAGGCTTCTGCATCGCTATGCAGAAGCCTTTTTGTTATAAGTACTACTATCCACCGATTCTTCTAGTTTTCACCCGGTATTGTTTGATAAGTTCTTTTAAGGTTTCCTCATTTACTGATTGGAATTGAATTTGGACAGAATTAACTTTAAATGTAGAGGTAATAGCCAGTTCCTCTTCGCTTATTATTTTTCCACACCAATGGTCCGTACTATAGACATAGGGAAACTCATTGGAAATTTGTTTTCCTCCTAATTCTTCAAAATACATTCCTAGATGTTTCCGATTTATTCCACGAAACTCCAATACTTGCCTTGGCATGGTTAACCACCTGCAACTGGAGGAAACAGCGCAAATTGATCGGTTTCTTTTACAACAGTATCAAGCCCATCTAAATGAATAATATTTCTTCCGTTTATAAAAACATGAACAAATGGCAGCAGCTTTCTTTCAGCAGTAAATAGTTCATCCTTTAGGTCAGGGAACATTTCAACCATTTTATCAAGCACATCGATCACCCGTTGACCTTCCGGAACAACTTCAACCCCTACTCCGCCACAAATTTGCCGGAGATTAGCAAACACCCTAACTAGCATATTATCCCTCTCCTCTCCCCTTACTTAAATAGTAAAACTATTTGCACTACTTGTCATCCTTTTTTGTACTAAAAAAAGCCACCGGAAAACCCGACAGCTCTGTCTAATAGACTAATCTTATACGTGAAAAATCGACATTGGCAATTTATCAAAGCCTAAATATAAAACAAGCAAGAAGGCAATGACAAACTGGATCCATAAAGTTGAAGTCTTTCTATTTTGTGCAACCTTACTAAGGATCATTTCAAACAAACCAATTACCCATAGGCCAACTACTGCTTTTAATATATACAACACATCAATATTGGACAGCATGAAAAGCAGTCCAACACCTGTTGCAATAATTAGCAAATAGAGCACACGTAAAATCATTTGGACAATTTTCGCGCCCTTTTCTTTTCCAGCTTTCAGTAAAAATATGGCGACAATAAATAAAATTAAGGCTAAAACCCAAGCAGTAACGTGACCGTGAATCATTTAATTTTCCTCCTATGTATCAATGCTTATAGAATATTATCATACCATAGGGGTCCTAAAAATCCTAAATATATGCTGGATGCTAATAATATGAATCTTCGAGAGGAATAACAGTAAAAACATCTCTAAGCACAATATTTTCCCCTTCGAATCCCTGAACCTCTGTTATCTTCGTAATTTTTCTTGTTCCATCATTTAAACGTGAAAGGTGAATAATGATGTCAATAGTTCCAGCGATTTGTTCCCTAATCGCTTTCATTGGCAAATTCATCCCTTCAAGATATGCAATAATTTCCAAGCGGTCGATCATATTACTAGGACTGCTGGAGTGCCCTGTTGCAAGAAAACCATCAAGTCCTTTATCTTCTTTCCATAGTATTTCACGTACAAGTTTACCACGAACATCTCCAATCATTTTCCTTTCCTCATTAGGAATGAAAGTGGAAAGAGCATTGACAAGGGTTTTTTTACCTGCCCTTGTTCCGCCGCTTACTATAATATTAAATCTAGCTTTAATACATGTACAGAGAAAGAGTGCCATTTCTTTTGACATGGTCTCGTTACAAATAAGATCCTGCAGCTCTAAAGGTTTGCATGAATTCCTTCTAATAGCCAGCCTTGCTGACTTGTACAATTTGTGATCTGCATCCTGTCTGTGATTATTTTGTTGAATTTGTTTTAATATTCCCATACAATGGCACCCGCCTTATTCTTGTTTTTTGAAAACCACTTTGATCACAAAACATAAAGAAGAAATGATCGGTTTGGCAGGGTTGGTAAATTAGATTGAAAATAACCCCGCCTTTACCGAAAGGGGGGGTTAACAAACATAGATAACTATGTAACATAGTCAAGCCATGATTACATAGATATACATATGAAAAACACCCTGTTCTTTCGGTAACTGGCTGGCGTAGTGCAAAAGCACCTTAGCCCCTTTAGCTTTGCGTCACTGATTTTCATCAGTTTTGCCTTTATCGAGAATCAGTGTTTTTATTTTTTCCGACTGATCTCTTAATTCTATCATAAGTCCTTTTACCTTCATCACACATCCTACTATTATACCATTTTCCAAAAACACATAGGTAACATTGCCTAATTTTATAATTTTCCCAACCTCTTAAGATTTGATTTACTTTTATTTGGGCGAATGAATCACATTACAACAGCCCATACATACAATATTAGGAGAACAAATGTAAAGGGTGTTGTATATGCCAGCGATTGTAGGAGTTGCTCAAGTCATTACACTTAACAGCAGTTCCGTTTTTCATATTGGAGATGTCTATAAAATTATGCCATTTTCATCCGCAAGAACTTTCTCCGGAGCTGGTTCCTTTAATACGGGTGAAAGTTTAAATGTTAATAATAATAATTTAAGTAATACGAACACATATGATGCAGATGGTGTAGATCAAGGAATCTTCCTTAATGCTTAAGGAAAGGTTGGTTTTTAATGAATTTTTATATTCAGCAGTCGATTCAAATAAACTTTATTAAAATTAGCAGTATTATGAACTCTTCCGTCCTGCAGATTGGCAGTGCCGGTATCATTAAACCTGCCTCTTATTTGTATAATACAGGCGGTTTTACAAAGCCCGCACCAACGGCAGGAGGTCCTCAAACCATAGGCGGACAATCTAGCGGCCCTGCAGTGCCATTATCAGGCACGAGAGAAGATGATTCAAAGTGAGGTGATGGTGTATGTACCAGGATTATTCACAACTTCTTCAATGGGTCCAAATGACTTTGCAGGCACAGGAAAATAGAATTGCTGCTCTGGAACACACCATTCAAAAACTTCAGGAAGAAATGAAGCAATTAAAGGAAAAGCCTAGCGTTCGGGTTGATAAAATTGAATACAAATTCGATCAGTTGAAGGTTGAAACGCTTGAAGGAACCTTAAACATCGGTCTAAATCCATCCGATTTAGCGAATATTGAAGATTTTGCTGTAGAAAATCAATCCTTAAAAACACCCATCCATCCTAAAGCACAAATGCAGCGGTCTATGAAAGTAGAGGAATCTATTTATCAGTATCTAGAAACCGAACTTCCTGCACTATTTAAGGAAACCCAAAATCAATTAAATGTTAGATTAGATGATTCCTATTTAGATTTTATTAAACAAGATATCATGAAACAGCTTCCAGCTAGGATTGATTACCATATACAAAATACTGCAGCCAGAGAACATGAAGGCGAACATAGTACAGATGAGAGCATTATTGATTTACTCAAGCAGGAAATCAGAAAAGGTATTTTAATTTTTATTAATCATTTGCCAGAGAACGTGAAAGGAATGAATACAAAAAATGAACTTTGAAGTATATAACCGGGATATCTGTGTAGATACCATTCGAATTCTAGGCGTTGCAAGTTCTTCACTCGTAATGGTTGGCGACACACAAACTATTCAATTAGCAGCAACTTTCGACACTCCTGCTGAATCACTCATCATCGGACCGTTTGTGCCACTTTTTTAGGCGGGCTTAAGAATATGCTCCAGAGATCTTCCGTCGTAAACACCATTAATGTGACCTCTGCTTCCTTTGCCTCTATTATCCAGCTTGGAGATTCTCGTATTATTAATGGATTTTCACGCGCCTTAGCTGTTCAAAGGGAAGTTGAATTTTTTAATTCAAAAGAAGGGAATTTTTTAAAATATCCTGTGTTTTCAGAACCAACCCCTTTTTTGCCAATCAATGAAAGTATAACCCTATCTACTCATAATAGCCTTCCTATCATTAAGGTCAATACTATATCTATCCTTGCAATGTCTTCGGTTGCCATACTGCACGTTGGAAACAGTGAAAACGTCTCAATGGAAGCACGGGTAAAACATATCAGACATCTGCATCATAATAAGGATGAACAATGACTAGGAAGTTTGAATACGATATCACAAGATTACTTAGGGCAAGTAAAGAAAAGGATGTTAGCAAATGCCAGCGATAATTGGTCCAGTTCAGATTGTGAATGTAAGTGGCGGGATTGTGCAATTCGGGGATACTGTATATATCTCTCCAAAAAGTGCCTCAAAGACCAATGCAGGTTCTGGGGGATTTAATACAGGGGGAATCATATTTACAGCCAATGGATTAAGTGGTACCAATGTTCTCGATGCTAACGTTGTTGACCAGCCAATTGCAGGTAATAATTAAATACGACATAAACCTTGCACGGTTTATGTCGTATTTAAATTTTGATAAAATTAAAGCTTTATAATATGGGCTCCGTCAAAGAAAAATAAATATCTTTCATTTACTTTCCTTTTCCAGATTTGTTCCAGCGCTTTTGTATATAAATTAATTTGCAGTCTGTAACGCTCTTCTAGAATAGGTTTCGCCTGCTCAAAACCACCTTTGTACCGATCAGTGATTCCATCTGATTTAAAGTCAATCAGGATGAGTCCATTTTCGTCTTCAAACACACAATCGATAATCCCCTGGATAAAAACAGATTCATCTTCATCCTTCCATGTTGGGTATACTTCCAAAGCAGCCAAAGAAAGAGTAAATGGAATTTCACGATTTACTACTTTTGCTTTTTGGATCCTGTTGCCTAAGTCTGACTCGAAAAATTTTACAACTAGCTGAGTATTTATCACTTCTGCCTGTTCAACCGTTAACAGTTCATTGCTAACCATCTGCTGGACCTGTTCCTCAACAGTCTCCAACGTAACCGGCCTTGTATAATCAACATGCTGCATGACCATATGAAGGGCTGTCCCTCTCTCCGCAGGACTTAATGACTTTTCCTGCATAAATTTAGGCCGTTTCGTAATCGATTTTTTAAAACGACTTAACAATTCTGTACCACTTTGCTCATCTGCCATTTCCCGCTGGCGCTTCATTTCTGATACTGATTGCTTAGAACGATGGGTCGAAGCATTAGCAAAAGAATACTCCCAAGTTAAGCGCGATTTAATTACTTCTTCAAAAGGTGATGTTACTGGAATAAATTCCTTTTTCTCTACCTGTGTAAGGAAGGTGTCTTCATCGATATTTTCAATCATTTCCTGCTTTTTAATTTCTTCAGCACTGATTTGTGTAATTTTCCATGCCGAAGGGTGACAGGCGATTTCATCAGGAACTAGTGGGGCATTCGTCTCAGCTTTTCTTAATTCTTTACCATCCTGATGCCGAATAAGTGCTGGACCCACCCAATCCATATAACAGCCAGCAGAAGCCCTTTCATAGTCCTTAAGCAGCCAATCTGTATGGGTAGATACATCATTCCATTGTTCTATTTGTTTATTTAAATCCTTCAAGGTTCCTGTCAAATAGAGCTTTTCCTTTGCCCGTGTCAATGCTACATATAAAACCCGCATCTCTTCTGCAAGCATTTCCATTTTTTTTCTACGCTTAAAGGCAATTTGCGGCAACGAAGGATAGGTAATTCTTTTTTCTACATTTACATATTTTGCCGCAAAGCCAAAATCCTTATCGAGCATATAGGCCTTGCGGATATCAGCCATATTAAAGTTGCGCGACAATCCGGCAATAAACACGACGGGAAATTCAAGACCTTTACTGCTATGAATGGTCATCATCCGAACTACATCTTCCTGCTCGCCAAGTGCTCTCGCTGCCCCGAGGTCATCCCCTCTTTCAATCATTCTCTCAACAAAACGTAAAAAACGGAATAAGCCTCGAAACGAGGTTTGCTCATATTGTCTTGCTCGATCATACAATGCACGTAAGTTAGCTTGACGCTGCTTACCACCAGGTAAACCACCTGCAAAGTCATAAAGTTGCGTGTCCCGATATAGCTGCCAGATCAATTCTGATAATGATCCTTGACGAGCCATTGAACGCCATTCATCCAAATGGTCATAAAAACGTCGAACCTTTTCAAATAAACCTTCTGTTTTTTCTGTTGGCTTGCTAAGACAGAACTTCTTTACAGACTCCCAAAAAGTGCCCTTATTATACAGGCGTATTTGTGCCAATTCTTCTTCATTTAGCCCGACGATCGGGGACCTTAGGACAGAGGCTAATGGAATATCTTGAAACGGGTTATCAATTACCCTTAATAACGACATCATAATGGCTACTTCAGTAGCTTCAAAATATCCCGAGGAAAGGTTAGCATAGATCGGAATTCCTTGTTGTTTGAATTCCTCCATAATTTGTGGTGCCCACGTCATTGAACGAAGCAGGATAACGATATCTCGGTACATAATCGGCCGGTAAGATTCTGTTTTTGGATTATATACTTTTGTTTCATTTGCTATTAATTGTTTAATCTTTGCAGCCATCACTCGAGCTTCAAGCTGTGATTTTTCTAAATCCACCGCATCAAATTCTAACGTTATGGTCTCTGCTTCTGTTTCAGCAGCCACTGCAGGTAATTCATTCCGAGTATCATTTTGATTAATAAGCAATAATTCGATTGGAAATGGTTCATCTTCAGGATACGGTGCACCCGGCCTTAGTTCAGCCGCTTCATCATATTCTATTTCTCCAACTTTAACACCCATGATTTGTTTAAATAAATAGTTTGTCCCTTCAAGAACCTCTTTCCGACTTCTAAAGTTTCTTGCAAGATCTATTCGTAATCCTGTACCATTACCGTCTTGTCTAAAACGATTATATTTTCCCAAAAATAAATTTGGTTCTGCTAATCGGAAACGATAAATCGATTGCTTGACGTCACCAACCATGAACAGATTGCCATTCATCTCATCTTCTTTAGCAACTAATTTTAAGATGGTTTCCTGCACCATATTGACATCCTGATACTCATCAACAAATACTTCATTAAAATGATTCCGGTAGGCTAATGCAGCTTCCGATGGAAGGAATTCTCCGTCAGGGGTGATTTCTCCCGTTAATATTTTTAAACAATAATGCTCCAAATCTGCATAATCCACAAGTCCTTTTTCTCGTTTCGCTTTCTCAAACGCTTCCGAAAAGGCAGTGACCAGATGGACAAGCATTTCAACGAGAGGGCGCATTTCATCCATATCGCGTAAGAAACCTTCAGGCTTTCTTATGAAAAGTTCATCTTTAATATCTTGAATCTTCTTTTTAGCCTTATCACGGATTTTTTGAGCTTTTTCGGTTAGCTCTTTATCAAAATGGTCCCCTTTTACTTGCTTTGCTCTCGTGAAAGACCAGGTCTGCATCGCATGATAAAGGGCTTCCCATGAATCACGATTTGCATCGATAAGAGTATTGATAACGTTGATATCATCGAGAAAGTTTTCTGCCCTAGGTGCAGGACCACCTGGAAGCTTCGTTACGTCCAATCCGCGCTGGATCATTTCCTTTGCACCTTCTAATTGAAGTTCAATATCAAATAGCAAGGCTTGAATAAAGGGCAATTCTTCGATATTCTTTACCGTGGAGACATCATACATATCAATCATGGACTGTAAATAATCACTTGGCAAAGGGTTCGACATGGCAAAATCATAAATATCCCGGACAATATCCATTAAGGCACTATCGCTCCGGTCGCTTGTAAAGGAATCTACCAACTGAAAAAATCGTTCATTATCCTTTTTTCCATACTCCTCTTCAAATAGCTCGTCCATCACTTCATCTCTAATTAATTGTGCCTCTGTTTCATCTGCGATTCTAAAACTAGGATCAACATCAATCAGGTAATAGTATTTACGAATAACCTCCATACAAAAGGAGTGGAGAGTTGAAATCGCTGCTTTATTTAATAAACTTAATTGTTTTCGTAAATGCCTTGACCCTGGGTCTTTATTTATCGCCTTTTCTAAGGCTTCTCCGATTCGGTGCCGCATTTCGGCTGCAGATGCGTTCGTAAAGGTTACAACTAACAACTCATCGACATCAATCGGCTCTTCTTCCGAAAGAATCTTTTGAATAATTCGTTCAACCAAGACAGCTGTTTTCCCAGAACCAGCGGCTGCTGCGACAAGGATATCTTTATTTTTCCCCATAATCGCTTTCCATTGGTCTTCCGTCCAAGTTGCCCCTTCAGGTTTAGGAGGAATAACAAAACTACTCATCCACGCGAACCTCCTTTCTTATCAAACCAAAGATTGTTTCCTTAGGCTGTGGTGTTAGTATTCGATAATGGTTTTCCATCGACTCGTCGAATTGGCAAACAGATTTATAGGAACAAAAGGTACAAGGTGTTTTATCTTTTAGTTTATAAGGGGTAATCGCAACCTGACCGTCAACAATTGCCTCTCCTGTATCTTGATAAAGCTTTCGAACATAAGCCCTTAGGTCATCAAATTCATTTAGGCTGGCTACCTTAGATTTTTTAGTAAGGTTTCCATCTTTTTTAATACCCGCTGAAATAATTTGTGAGTCACCCGATTCAAGCGATTGATCCATCAGCTTAAGGACATCCTGGTCGCCCACCATTAATCCATTCATCTTAAATTTCTTCATGATTTCCTTTTCAATTTCATCAACCGTCAGCAATTTGCTTGAGCTAATCAACGGGTTATGAACATGGAAATAAAGGACTCCAGCAGGGCTTGCTTTCATTTCTATCAATTGATCTGAATGCGTAATGACGATATCTAAATAGGTTAACATTTGCAAGGCCAGTCCGTAGTATACTTCGTTTAAATTGACATCTTTTTCGCTCGATTTATAATCAATAACCCGTAAATAGGTGCTATCGTTTTCACTCTTTGCTTGATCAACCCTATCGATACGACCAGCTAGTTCCATTCGTTTTCCATTTTTCAATGAAAACGCTAATGGCGGGAGCTTGCCATTTGGTCCGAAGCTCAGTTCCAATCCGATTGGAGAAAATCCGCTTACTTTTGCATGCTCGCTCAATACTTGAGATGCTCGACTAATAATCTGTTCTAATTTTCGTTTTATATAATGATGACGCTCTGTGCTAAGCAGGATTTCATTTTGGAGCTTCGGAGCTAACGCAGTGACTGCCTCTTTAGCCAGTTCCTCACATTGCCTTTTTGTAAGCGATGCCCAACTAAGTTTTTGCTCATTAACAAAATCAGATATATGCTTTAAGGCAGCATGGAAAAGTTCACCAATATCAGGAGCCTCTAAACGATAAACCTGCCGTTCCCGAAGCTTTAGCCCATGCTGGGCAAAATGAGAAAAAGCACAGCCATTATATAGTTCCATTCGTGATACACTTGCCTGTATCGTATCACCATATAATTCATCAGCTATTTCTTTAGATAGCTGTACGGTTTGATTGGTATAAAATAGGCTGGAGAATACTTTCTCAGCACGCCCCTTCCATTCACCTTTGATATAGAAGTTATAAACATCCCACCATAAATCGGATATCGGATAATTGCGCTTTTTTAACTGAAGCTGTGCGGTTAAGTATGACAGTGTCGTTTTGTAATTGGTAACAAAGTTCAATTGCTCCGCTTCCGACAACTCCGCAGGATCTGTACCATAAAAATGTTCAGTTACCTCTGGATACATATCCTTCAATCTCTTAATATATGATGAAGAAATTAATGCTTTTCCCTCATCATTTGCAAGTGGATAGCTGACATAAAGCGCCTCTGAAGGTGTCGTTAATGCCTTATAGGCAATAAAGTTTTCATCTAATAATCGTGTTTTGCTGCTTGGAGCAACAGTCAAATCTGCTGCTATCAACAATTCTCGCTCATCATCGGATAGTATCCCGTCATCGGCAATTTTCGCTGGTAATACTCCCTCATTTACACCAACAACAAAGGTTGCCTTTATATCTGTAAGCCTAGATTTTTCTAAATCTCCGATGATTATCTGATCGAGCGCTGGAGGTATAAGTGAAAAATAGAGAGATTCAAACCCAGCTTCTAATATCGATGAGAATGACTTTAATGACACATTCTCATTCCCTAATATTTCAACATATTGATCTAAGAGATCAATACATGCATTCCACACTTGATCATGCTCACGCATTTTCACAAGATTACCATTTTGTTCAGCTTCCAATTTCCAATTTTCTAGTTTCGAAGGAATATCTAATTCTTCTAAATATAAATAGATGGCTTCACAAAGCTTCCGTCCTGTATCTGCTTTTTTAAGCCTTCTTGACAAACGGAGGATCGGGGCTGATACCAGAAGCTTTAGTTCATTCAGCTGCTGTTCGATTTCCTTTTCTGCGTCTGTTTGTACGTTGTTTTCCATTTCTAGACCCCTGAAGCGACGATACGTCCAGCGATCTTTTCTCGTCCATTTACTTCCTTTAATCCCATATGCGAGTACATAGTTTTCAAGCCGATCCATTCTTTCCCGCATTCGATCTGGATTTTCCTGTAGCGGATATAATAATTCCGTTTTTATGACCCTAAAAACAGGTTCATAGCGCCAAAAGGATTGAATAACTTCCAAGGTAGACCGAATTAATTCAATCAATGGGTGATTCAACATTGTCCTTTTTTGGTCGATAAAATATGGAATCTGATAATCGGTGAAAACGGGCTCAACGATTTCATGATAGTCGCTGCCATTTCTAATCAATAGGGCTATGTCTTTAAAGCGATAATTCTTTGTCCGAACCAACTCCAGAATTTCTCGAGCTATTCCTTCTATCTCTGCTCTTCGATTAACGGCTTGTCCAATATGAATGTCTGTTTGACCATAATAGGGAGCAACTGGTCTTGAATCAAAATTAGCCTCTAAATGACTTAGGGATGGATGTTTCCATTTCTGCTGTCGAGATAGATAGGCTGGATTCTCGATTTCGATTCCTTCAGCTTTTGCCAATTCATAAATCGAGCAAGAAGTATCATTTGATAACCTAAACAAATCCAATTCGTCAGGCGGTGTATCAAAGGAAATTTGGTCTGTCGTCATGGTTATTGTCACTCTCTGACAATGCTTCATTAATTCCTTCATGACTAAAAACTCCTGTGGTGTAAAGCTATAAAAACCATCAATATAGATCTCGGCATCTTTTAAGTAGTTCGATACCGAAATCTGTTCTGAAAGCAAATTTATATAGTCTTCGGAATCAATATACTTTCCAAAGACTTCATCTTCAAATTGCCGATAAATAATTTCTAAATCATTCAGTTTATCTTGCAAGGCTCTAGAGGATGCACTGCCATTTCCATTGATCTTTACAGCTTCTTGAATGAACTCATTAGGATGAATGCAATAGCGTTTAAATTCAGTAATGATCTGCTCTACTTGCTGAACAAAGCCATTTTTATCAGCCGCACGCTGAAACAATTTTAATTGATCTTTTTTCTCTTCGATTATTTTTCGAATCAGCATACTTATTCCGACACTGCTTAGATGATACCTGCTTATACCGCCCGTTTCCTGCAAAATTCTCCATGCTAACCGTGAAAAACTGTACACTTGTGCCCGAATCATTCCGCCAAGTAATGGACTGGTTGCCAAACGGTATTCTGTTGAAAATGTCATCTGCTCTGGCACAATATAAATAATTGCTGCGCCTTCTGGATTTTCCAGCAGCCGGTCTGTTATTTCGTTTATACACAATTGTGTTTTACCGCTTCCCGACCTTCCGGTAACCATTCTTAAAGACATGTTTCTACCTCACTTTCCAATTACTCTCTTTAACAATATACACTCATTTTATCACACAATGAGCACAAACGTTTGCAACACTTCATCCTGATTTAAAACCAGTAATGGAAATTTAAACAAAAAAAGAGACGATATCGCTCATCGTTCTCTCAAGTATCTGACCCTATTATAATTAGAATTGAACATCCATTTCATTTAGCGGCCAGTAACGGAGGTCGACTTTTCCAACCACCTGACTGACTTGGATAAAGCCAAAATGCCTGCTATCCCAACTGCCTAAGCGATTATCACCTAGGACAAATAATTTTCCTTCTGGCACAGTACTTTCTCCGGTAATTTCCTTCAAACTAAAATCACCTGTAAGCTTGATACCAGGTATTTCTTGCTTATAAACAGATAAAAACGGTTCCTTATACTTATGCCCGTTGATAAATAATTGATCGTCTCTAAATTCAATTTTATCCCCTGGCAACCCAATAACTCGTTTAACAAAATCTTCTTTCTCATTTGCATGGAAGACAATTACATCAAAGCGGCTAAGATCACTAATTTGGTAGCCGAGCTTATTGACTACTAATTTGTTGCCGTCTTGAAGAGTTGGCATCATCGATTCTCCCTCGACAACATAGTTAGAAAAGAAAAATGTTCGTATAAAAGCAAAAATGATAATCCCAATTGCAAAGGCTTTAACCCATTCAATCCCTTCTTTTTTCCATTCGATATTCATTTTAGCTCCTCCTTTGCTTCCATTCTTTTCCTCTAATTATCTCCTCATTATGGTCATTTTCCATACTCTTATTCAATCTTACTTCAATTCTTTTTCCAACATACCATAGAATAAATATAACTAAAAATACTACTCCCGTACGGTAAGGCTGCGTAATCAATGATTGAAGGTCGTAGCCCACAAAACTAATGGTAAAAATCATCACCATTTTGCCAATTGCTACCGCAAGCATGTATTGGTAGGTATTTATTTTTGAAAGAGCTGCTACTACATTTACAATAACTGATGGTGTAAACGGGAAACATAGCAGTAAAAAAAGCGGTCCAAATCCATGTCGATCTACCCAATCCATCAGCTTTCGAACCTTTGGGTGCTTTGAGAAGAAAGAAAAAACTCTTTTCTTTCCAAACCTCCTTATGAGCAAAAAAAGTAATAATGCACCTAAGCAGGAACCGACCCATGAATATAAAAAACCTAGCCATAGTCCAAAGGCACTCGCATTCGCCATTACAAATATCACCAATGGTAGAAACGGTAAAAATGCCTCAATCATCGGCAGCATGATACCTGGTAATGGTCCAAACGATCGGTATTCTTGAATTAAGTCCATTATATTTTCAAGTGTGAACCATGCCTTGATTGCTTCAAAGTCCATAACAATACTCCTTAAATTTTGCTGTTTCATTTTCTTATTGTGTTAAAAATTGGTGAAAAGCCTTTTTATTCAGCTCTAGGTCTAGTTCTAAAACGTCACCTTCCCCTTTTACACTTTTATCCGCATAACCCTTATCTATTGGAATTCTAAATGTCTCAATATTTCCTCTATCTTTTGAGAGGAAATCCTTTGACATAAACAAAATATCTCCTGTATCCATGTTTGTGTTGATGTAAGGTGTGACCACGCCTGTTAATTTCGGAAGCTTCGGAATCGTTTGAATGCTTGAGAGTTGTTCGCCAATTGCCTGAAGTGCCTGCTGCTGGCGTTTAACTCGTCCAAAATCGCCTATTGCATCATGTCGAAAACGAACAAAGCTAAGCATTTGCTCACCATTTAACCTTTGAAGTCCTGGATCTAGCGGCACCTCAATATATTCTTCCATTCGCTTTTCAACATTAATTTCTACACCTTTCGGAAAGGCTTCATCAATTAATTGCACAAAGCCTTCAAAGTCAACTATCGCGTAATACTGTAAATCAATGTCAAAGTTTTCTTTGATTGTTTTTCTCATGAGCTCAGGACCGCCATTAAAGGCGGAATTGATTTTATGCTTACCTTTACCAGGGATGCTTACATAAATATCTCTCATAATGGAAGTTAATTTATAAGTTCCTTTGTCTTTATTATAATGAGCAATCATGATTGTATCAGCTCGGGATACTTTCTCGCCCTCTCTTGCATCACTTCCTAATAAAAGGATATTTGTGGCCCCGTATTGATCTTTTTTACCTTCAAACGTGTATACCTCATTACTTACATCGCCTTTATTTTCCTGATTATTTATTTTCTCTAAGGATTGGTTAACTCCTTGTTTATATTGGTACCATGCATAGCCGGCTGTTCCTCCTACTAGCACCAAGAGGACTAATAGTATAGATAGCCATTTTCTACTTTTTCTTTTTTTATGCTTTTCATATCTCATTCTCGACTCACCCATCTATGTAATATTTTTATATATGTGAATGCAAATAAATTTATGGTTCTATTATATAATTCATTTTCCCCTAGATAATATCCTTCTAACAAAACTTTCTCATACAAGTACCAATTATTGCAAATAAAAAACGCAAGCTTTTAAGCATTGCGTTTTCGTTTAGACTTTTGTATGATAAAATAAGAACAAACGTTCCGTATTTAAAAAAAAGAAAGGTGCCGATGATGGGATGACTAGAATTCCAGAGGAGGATCGTAATATAATGGAAAAAGCAATCTATTTGCCAATGGTATTAATTATCTTAAATCGTGATTTGACCGTTGTTGAGACGAGTCCATTTAAATTAAAAAAACCCTATTTAATACTAATTGAAGATACGATCAAGATCATCCAAAAAGAATTAGCTGAAGTGAAACAATATATGAAGAAGCATAAACTACAAGTAATCGAAACAAAACGGGACGATGCCTTTACCATGTATATGTTCTTATATAAAGGGTATGAAGAAGCACATAATTACTTTAATCCACGAATTCGCAATAAAGTTCAAGAATTACTGGAGTTTTATTTTCAAAAACAGCATATGTCCCGTTAATATATTAAGATTTATCTTTAATCTTATTTTTCCCATATCTAAACGAATCTTCTGATGCCTCCATCGCTTTAGGACGCTGTAATAAATAAAATGATTTTCTTTCATTGTATTCAATTCTTTGCATTAACTTCGTACTTAAGTGTGCGGCTCTTTCCAATTGAGTCATAATCGATCTGCATGAAACAGGAAATGTATAGGACTGATTATTATTAAAAAGGATTAACGTTTCTTGAGGATTAGTTCGAATACATTTTTTTACATGTTCTTGGGAAATCCAAATACATTCTTGACTGTTAGGTGATGTGGTTGGGAAGAAAAATAAACGGTTTGTGGGGTCAATCGTAATTGGGATCTTATGTGCATATCCAACTAGCCGCTTTGTTCCGTTTCTGCGGCCTTCATAATCAGATCCATAATATTCACAACTATTTTTAATGATATCAAGCGGTTTAAATGGGGATAAAAATTTGTCTTCAACTTCAAAAATTTCCGAGTAAATTTTACTGCCATAAACGATAGGTTTAATAAACATCGTAAATGGATTTACTTCATATTCTTCAATTTGCTTCAGCTTCATATCTTCAACTCCATTAGCAATTTTATCCATCATATCATGTTTATTTTCAGGTTGATTTAAACTTTTAAATTGTTGCGAATTTATTCACAAAGTTATTACAAAAATAAATGTCTGAACATTATAAAAGTTCAATGATATTATTAAAATAAATCCATATAATAATAAAAAGCATCAGAGGTGATTTTGATGAATGAGAAATCATACACGGAATTAATGAAGATTGGTGCCATGAAACGTCAACGGAAAGAGAATTTTGTTCAGGATTTGTACATTGATATGCTTTTATCAGAAATTCAATTGACGGTGGAAAAAGAAAAGCTGCAAAAGAAAATTGATGTTGCTATCGATCATCGGGATAAACAAAACTTTTACTATTTATCAAAACAACTTGCTGAAATAAACAAACGATTTGGAACTTAGAAATGCGCAAGCGCCCTGGTCAGCGGCGTATGGCCTGGAGCGCTTCAACCAAGATAAAGGAAACACGAAGAGCCAGAGGCGATTCGATGTTGACTTATCGTAGGGCGAAGAGCGAAGGACACTAGCCGCTAGGGCCGCTTGCGCTGGACAGTAAACTAAGTTCAAAAACTTATTCTATTTTTTTAAATAAAAGGGAAAGGAGCTTAAACTCCTTTCCCTTTTATTATTTATCTTTTGTCCGTTGCTTTAATTCAAATTCTTCCAAACTAGAAATGCGTTCGAGCATCGTAGGGTGACTGTATCGGAAAATCTTAACAAGTAATGGCGGATTAACTTGACTTAATCCTGAACGGGTTAGTTCTTGGAAGGATGTAATCGCTACATCTGGATTCTGGGTCATATTTATGGCATACCTGTCAGCACGTGTTTCTTCATATCGAGAAATTAGATTGGAAAAAGGACTCACAGTAAACATTAACATGGAAAGGATCATGAAGAATAGCGGTAAGGATCGAATGTCTTTAACATCAGGTATTTTTAATTCTTTTCCAAAACGGTTAACAGCCCAGTTCATTATTCGGTACGTGAGATATAAACCAATTAACGAAAGCAGTAAATAAATCGCTATTCCGATATAAATATGCTTTTCAACATAATGACATATCTCATGGGCCATGATAAATAAAATTTGCTCATCTGATAATTGATTCAAGGTTGTATCCCATAGGACAATTCTTGCATTAGAGCCGATGCCATTTACATAAGCATTCATTGAGTTTGTTTTTTCTGCCATATTCACTTCAAAGACATGTTCTGCTGGAATTTTAGCCTTGTCTGCCAACGCTAGAATCTTTGTTTCTAACTCTTTATTTTTCAATGGATAAAAATCATTATATAACGGATCAATGACGATAGGCTGTAAAAACATCATAAACAAAGTAAATGGAATCGACAATAACCATGCATAGAACCACCAGCGTTTTACACTTTTCTTCATCAGCCAGTATATGACTGGAACAATGATCATTAACGTTCCATAATTAATCCAGAAATCAATTAGTTCTTCCTTCATCCATGACGGAAAAGTCTGTGTCGAGATGTTATAGGTCTTTGACAAAGAATGGCTAATATAGCTTAGGGGCAATGTTGCCACAAAGGCAAAAAACGAAAGCCAAATAAGGTATATAGCTGTTTGAAGCAACTTGTACTTGGATGAACTTTCTGCCCATGATTTAAACGCCTTTGAAAATCCAAACAACAGAATCAGAAAATAGAAAAGCCACTCGAAAGGTGTCGATAGAAAAAACAACAAATTTTTAATCTTTGAATACTCTTCCGTTAACATGAACTCTCTTCCATTTAAAAAGCTGGCAGGATCTGCTTTCGTACCTTGATATTCAAAGGGCAGACTTGAATCTGCAAAGTAAAATAAGTACCAATAAAAAAATAACCCATATATCACATAGGCCAAAACTGCGTAGACTCCCATTTTTCTAACCATGTAATGTTTGTCCCCCTTTTTGTACAACCTCTCTATACATAGTTTAGTAATAAAGTTCATATTTAGAACAAAAAAAGCCGAATTTTATCGGCTTAAAGAAAATAGGAATATAGAGCAAGGACTGTGATTGACCCAAGCACAACAACAATTACATTTGCTCCTAAAAGAGCAGCAGCAAAAGCTGCGGCAGCACCAACAATTCCATACCAGATATCATCTTTTTGTATTAAGATAACGGCTGGAAAAATTAATGCACCTAATGTTGCATATGGTACGTTTTTAAGGACTCCTTGAATAAAGGGCGGCAGTTCTTTCCCTTTAAACAAAACAAATGGAAGCATCCTCGGTATATAGGTAACGATCCCCATCCCTATAATCATCCATATAATTTCACTTTTCATCGTTTACACCCCAATGCTTCGCTTTCACCACTTCAATCAACTCAATGATAACGGCAGACAAAATGGTCGAGATAACAATTGCCCAGCCTTGTGCGATAATTCCGCCAAGTGTAAAGATTGAATTAAAGATTGCTGCAAGTGTGGCTAGATATAGCACTTTAACGCTTTTTTGCAAAGATGGAACTAAGAGACCAATGAACATGGCATAAAGTGCTACCCCCATACTTTCTTGTAATGTTTGTGGAAGGCTTGCCCCAATCAAATGACCAATCCCAGTAAAAATCACCCAACTCGAATATGCCACCAAATTAACCCCAAACATAAATCCAGTCGTTACTGTCCCTTCTTTCGTTGCCACGACAGAAAATGTTTCATCGGTAATTCCAAATGAATAAATCATTTTCTTACTTAGATCATCATCTTCAGACTTTTCATTCAAAGAAGTCGACATAAGAAAATGGCGAATGTTTACGATGAAGGTTGTTAATATGATTTCAACTATTCCTGTCCCATAAGCTATTAAACTGAGTGAAATGTATTGTGAAGCCCCTGCAAATACAATCATACTCATTAACACTGATTCATAAATCGACAATCCCGTTGTTTTAGCGAGAAGTCCAAAAGTCAGCGCAATTGGAAAATAACCAATCCCAATACTTATCCCAGCCTGCAAGCCCTTTTTAAATTCAGATGATTCTTTTCCGATCGCGATATCAGACACCATTAAATCCCTCTTTCATTCCTCAATCAAAGTTAAATTTTATCAAATATTCAAAAAGAAAGAAATAAAAATGCATGGCGAAAGATTCACCATGCTATTTCCCTTTGAAGACAGGCTTCCTTTTTTCAACAAAGGCTTGTAATGCTTCTATTCTATCTTCTGTTGGCAGGGTCACTTCATATGCCTTCCTCTCAATCTGAAGTCCAGTATGTAAATCCGCATTCATCCCATTTTTAATCGCAAACTTTGCTTGCTGCAACGCAATTGGACCATTTGCAAGTAGTGTGTCTGCAAAGGCTGTACATGCTGTCAGCAGCTCTTTCTGCCTAACAACTTTTGTCAGAACCCCAAAGGCCAATCCTTCAGCCGCAGTAAATCGTTGAGCAGTAAGAATTAGCTCAAGTGCTTTAGCCTGCCCGATTAATCTAGGCAGACGCTGCGTCCCTCCAGCACCTGGAATAATCGCAAGACCTGTTTCCGTTAACCCCATAACTGCTTCTTCGGCAGCAATTCGAAAGTCACAAGCAAGGGCTAACTCCATCCCACCTCCAAATGCAAATCCATTGATTGCAGCAATAGTTGGCTGCGGGAGCTGGTCGATTGAGTTAAAAACCTCATTTATTTTATATAAATTGCGTTTTACTTGTTCATCTGTAAGCTTCTTTCGCTCCTTTAAATCTGCGCCAACACTGAATGCCCTTTCACCTGAGCCAATAAAGATCACTGCACGGATATCTTGATTACTTCGAATTTGTTCTACTTTATTTTGTAATTCTAACAATGTTTCATAATTAAAGGCATTAAGAGATTCAGCACGATTAATGGTAACGATGGCAACATGATTATTAATCTCCAGTAAAATTTGATTCAACTGTGTCTCTCCCCTTTTTTGAATGAGTATCCATTCACCAAATCATATAAATTTTCTAAATACATTATATTTAAAGAAATTTAGGTATTCAAGCATAAAGTTCTAAGATTCAAATTCTCCTTCCGCACCTATCCATAACAAAACTTCCTAATTAATCATATTTTATCAGTATGAAATAAAAGAAAGGGGATTTCCATGACCATAATAGGTATGCTCCATCATCGAAAGGATCCTAATACGGTTATTAAGGCCTATGCCTATGCTGTTGTCGCAAAGGCTGAAGGTGCTGAATTTATATATTTCACTCCAAAGGGCGTAAATTTTGATAGCAAAATGATTGAAGGTTATGAATATAAAAATGGCTCATGGGAGGAAAAAACCACACCATTTCCAGATGTTATTTATAATACTGGCAGTCCTGAGAAACTTGATGTCTCAAAGGATATTATTAATCTGTTAAAGGAAACGATTCCATTTACCACTGTTTCGCTAGGAAATAAATGGGCTATAAATGAAAGGCTAAAAAAAGGAAAGCTATTTGCAAATAATCTAATTCCAGCAAAGGTGCTTAATGATTGGAACGATCTTAACGAATTTTTGAGCATGTATAGTGATGTTGTAGTGAAACCTATTGATGGCCGAAAAGGCCAAGGTATCTATTTTATAAAAAATACTGTGGAAGGCTTTATTGTCAATAAAGATTGCAAGGATACTTTCTATACACCAAAAGAGCTGAATGAGTTTTTAGCCGCTATACTTTCGGAAAACACCTATATTGTTCAACCATATATTAACAGCAAAACAAAATCAGGGCTTATCTTTGACTTTCGCCTCCATGCACAGAAAAATGGAGACGGCAAATGGGTCATTACCACCATTTATCCGCGAATCGCTACTGCGGGTACTATTATTACCAATATCAATAATGGCGGATATACCAATTATCTTGAGCCGTTTCTTAACCAGGAATTTGATAAGGAAAAAGCATTTAATATTAAGAAGACACTTGAATTCTTTACCCTTAGCCTTGCCCGCCACCTCGATGAGCTTCAAATGCTTGAATACTCAGAGGTCATTGATGAGATTGGGATTGATGTTGGGTTAGATGAAAACCATAAACTTTGGATTTACGAGGTGAACTGGCGCCCTGGCTGCCCACCAGCCTTTTATTTAGAACTTGATGTAGTCAGAAACACGATTCAATATGCGATATACTTGGCCCATCACCACATCAAAGTTAAACAAGATATTCGGGAATTTAAGAAAATGGATAGGCAAAAAAGAAAGGTTCCAATTATTGCTGTAACTGGGAGTGCAGGGAAAACAACGACTAAATCTTTTATTTCATCCATCCTCAAAAAAAAATGGAATATATTTGAATCTAAGGATTACTGGAATAGAACCGACCATACTCAAATCCATGCAGATTTAATTAATTCCAACCATCAAGCTGTTGTCTTAGAATATGGGATGGGGTTCCCGGGGGTCATAACAGAACACTGCAGGATTATCCAGCCCAATATAAGTGTCATTACGAATGTCGGAATGGCGCATATCGGAAACTTCGATGGGGATATTAAAAAAATTGCTCAAGCCAAATCAGAATTAATTCATGGAACAAAGCAAAACGGTATTTTATTTATTAACAACGATGACGAGAATTCAAAATTACTTGAAATCGATCAGTTTAAGGGGGAAATTATCACGATAGGAATAAAAAATCCTGCTGATTATCGAGCTTATAATATTTCATATGTTGAAAATGGTATGAATTTTAAAGTGAAGCTTCACAACAAGGAGTGGTCGTTTTATATTCCTATTTATGGTGATCACCATGTTTATAATGCTCTAAATGCGATTGCCGTGGCAGATTATCTAGGCTTCTCCCCTCCTGAAATAAAATCAGGATTACTATTTAAAAAGCCGCCGCGTCGATTAACCATCTACCACTTAAATCACTCCGTTACCTTGATAGATGATTCCGTCCATTCAACACCTCAAGGGGTTATAGCAGCAATTGATGTTTTAAAAAATATTAGTGCCGCAAGAAAAATAGCTGTTCTAGGTCGGATGATTGGGCTTGGAGAAAGAAGAATGGAGCAATATCAAAAAATAGGTAAATATTTAGTAAAACAGGGCGTAGATGTTGTTATTACCTATGGCCGTTATGCCAAAGAAATGGGACTTGAGGCAATTAATGCAGGATTACCTTCACAAAATTTCAAACATTTCATAGATGAGGAATCGATGCACGAATACCTGCTAGAAATTTTGCAAGTAAAGGATACGATTCTTGTAAAAGGTGCAAGTATCATGAATATGTTTAATACCGTTCAAATTATCACCTCATCCATAGGTGTTAAAAAATAGAATAGAGTAAAAAAGATCCCCATATTAACGATTATGGGGATCTTTTTTACTCTATTCTTATGTGAAAAGTAAGTTCATTGGCGGCTTGCTTCGCTGTGCTTTGTGCTTCTTCAAGCGTGTCTCCTTTAGCAATAACATATGCATACCGGTGTCCCATTGACAAAGGCGATGTTACATACGCCCCGCTCTTTGGCTTTACATACACTTCAACTACACCAGGTGTAGCCATTGCCCTTCCCTTACCTGTTACCTTTTCTAAAAAACCCTTATTCTCAAGAATAACATACTGTGTAAAAACGTAATGATTTGTACGCCTATCTATTGATGGTTCATCTCCCGCTAACATTTTTAGCGTTTCTTCTACTAAGCTATAACCATAGGCAGATTGAATCATTTTGTTCATGGCCCCGCCCGATATTCTTGGGTTAATTTCAATCAATTTCCAGCCATCCTCAGTAAATCTTAGTTCTAAATGAAATGCACCATTTTTAAATGCTAACGATGAAACAATGGTTTCGATTACATCAATTAAACTGTCTTCAAAAATTGCCGGCACCTCTGCTAATAACCCATATCCTGTAACAATAAATCGTTTCCCCTTTGTAATTTCTTGCTTGATGATTGCAGCAATGTGTACCTTCCAGTTCGAGACAAGAACCTCCACTAAGTATTGATCTCCATCCACATACTCTTCAATAATGATTGTTTCTTGTTGGTTTTTTGTTCGCAGCTTACCAACGTTTTTTTCTAGTGCCCTCATGTTTGAAGCAAATATCACATCTTTCGATCCAGTTGAGGAGGCAAACTTTACTACCACTGGAAAATGAAATGTTTCAAGGGTTAAATCAAATGGATCGTGAATATCCTTTTTTACTAACTCAAATTTAGGGGTAAAAGTTTGGTTTGAGAAAAATGTTCGTGTCTTTTCTTTATTTTCCATAATCGAAATAGCCTCAGTGGAAATGAGGTTTTTACAAAATTCATCGGCTAATGACGACGCCGTAAGAACATAATTATCAACAAAGCTGGTGATGACAATAATCTCATGTCCCCTCTGCTGTAACACTCTAATTTGTCCTCTTAATTCTTCTGTATTATTAGTATCAACGAATGTGAGTTGATGAACATCGTTATATTCGCTTCTTTGCTGGATTTGTTTTTCTTGATCCGTAAATACAACCGTATAATATCCTAAGACATTTGCAGCTTTTACTGCTTCTCTGCTCGACCCGGATTTATTTAATCCTATAAAAATGATTGTTCTCATTCTCCTCACTCCTATTTTCCCTGACAAAGATGAACGCCCTATATGTTATGAAGGAAATCGAGTTTTTGTATCGACTTTTTCAACATTTACGAAATTAACATGGGTGAACAGTTGATTATTTATAGTTATGTGTACAATCCCACAGAAAAAAATTTCATACAATAACAAGTGAACTTACTTAAGGATAGGAAGTGCATGAAACAATCATGAAAGCTTTTTCCGTTTTCGAAATCAGACAGATAATCGATGGAGAATTAATCCAAGGCTCTGATGAATTTGTTATTGACTATATACCTTATTATAAAAAAATTCGAAGAAAGAAGAGAAATGTACTCATTTTTATAAAAAATAAATTTGAATTAGATTTGAGTTATATTAAATCTAGACTTCCTTGTGCCATTGTGACTGACCTTGATTTTGAAGGACTAAAATTAATAAATGGGTTAACCGTGGTTAAAGTAAAAAATGTAAAAAGTGCATTTTGGAGTTTTGTTCAATACTATCGAGAATTGTTTTCTATTCCAGTAGTAGCAGTAACAGGTACATGCGGGAAAACGACAACAAAGGAAATGATTGCTCATATTCTTAAAGAGCAGAAAAGTGTCCAAGCAACGGTCAGCAGTGCCAACTCAAGGCTTGCACATTTACACTATATCCTGGGAATAGATGAGCGTACAGAAGCTGCAGTAATTGAAACGGCGGTAGGAAGGCCAGGTGATATTCGATATGCTTGTCGATATTTCAAACCAACGATAGGAATCATTACAAATATTGGTGCATGCCATTTAAATGCCTGCAAAACCATTGAAGCCTATGTATCCGCAAAAGGAGAAATGATAACAGGCGTAGGTGATCATGGTGTTTTAATCTTAAATGCTGATGACGAAAAGACCAAGGCAATCAGTTTAGTGAATTTCAAAGGAAAGATTGTCTACTTTGGTATCACGAACCGTGCAGACTTCCGTGCAACGAACATTCAATACATGGAGGGCGGAATGCAATTTACACTCAAATGCCATAAAATAAGCTTGCCAATATTTATTCCAGGATATGGAGATCACCAAGTTGCTAATGCATTAGCTGCATTAGCTGCAGTAAATGAAATTGGAATTGATATGAAACAAGCAGCAAATCGTTTACGATCATTCAAAAATCTCGGTAGACATTTAGAAATAGCTACTGGTTATAACGGAGCAACGATAATAGATGATACCTGGAATTTCAATACAACCTCTTTAGAGGCTGGTATGAAGGTCTTAAATCATGTAGCAGACGGTAAACATAGAATCGCATTATTTACCGATATGGCTTCCCTGGGAGAATATAGTAGCCAACTTCATAAAGAAGCTAGCGCAATTGTAAACAAATATGGTGTAGATACAATTATCACCGTTGGAAATCGTGCAAAGGAAATGGCCAACCATACCCTTGAACTGGGATTAAAGCCGAAAATTTATTCATTTACTAATTACAGTCAAGTTTACACACTGCTAAAGGAAATATTGAATGAGAATTCAACATTATTGATTAAGAGTTTTGGAAATAACACGACAATGATTGAACTTGCCGCCTTTTTCAAAAAATAAATTCTGGAAATTAAGGAACAAGTTCCCTCGGATTCTCCTCTGTTTTCTATGTTAAGATGATTTTGTTCCCACGCCGGAGTAAAACATTCAGGAAGCGAGGAGAAATATATATGAAAAAGAAATTGATTACTACTTCAGTCGCGCTCATGATTACTGTTAGTGGAATGAGTATTCCAATTATCAATACTAGTCCTAATCATGTAGCCGCTGCAACAACAGCCATTCAAAATCCTTACAATAATCAAGCAGCAGTGGATGCTAAAGCTGATGCACTTATCGCAACAGCCAAAAACTTAATTGGTAAAGCACAGTATAGCTCTGATGTTAAGAAAACGTACCCCTACCAATTTGCATGCGCTTCATTTATTAATTTTGTATTTGAACAAAATGGAGTTGATTTAGCAACATCTACAGAGGAATATATGATGGAACAAGGATATGAAGTTCCAAGAGATCAACTCCAAAAGGGAGATCTTGTTTTCTTCGATGCAAATCCAGGAAATACAGATCCAACTGATCATGTAGGATTATATATCGGTGATAATAAGATTATTCACATGGCTAATCCTGAACTGGACGTAACCATCTCTGACTTAGATAGCACTTCTTACTATAAAAATAATTATGTAAAAGCAAAAAGAGTATTGCCAAGTCTTTTATCAGCAAACCCTGCCACTAAAGGGGATCAGGTGGTTTCAGGTTATTTCGCTTTAAAAGATAAAGTGAAAATTAATTCAACAACGAATAATCCAGCAACAGCAACATTCACAAATGCAGGATTAGTGGACCACATTTATAAGCAAGCTGGTATTAATTTAGGAACAACCAATATAAATGAGCAAATGAAATTGGGGCAGCCAGTTTCTAGGGATAAACTAACTAAAGGTGACCTTGTTTTCTTTAATAGTAAAATAGGTTCTTCTACACCAGCATTAGTCGGTATTTACGGAGGCGATCATCGTTTACTGTTAGCGTCAACAGCCTACGGAACCGTTACTAGAATTTTCATGCTCCCTTATTATGACCAACAACACTATATTACGGCAAGACGGGTAATTACTGATACTCCAGTTGCACCAGTACCAGTACCAGCACCAGCGCCAGTACCTGCACCAGGTCCTGAAACAACATCACCAGTAGTACCAACTAAAGCAGATAATATTGTAGCTTTTGCTGCAAGCCTTGTTGGAAAAGCTAACTTTGGATACGCTTATAATGAAAATACCCTTACCTTTACACCTGCTGGTTTTACGAAATATGTTTATAATCAGCATGGTATTAATTTAAAGTCAACCCTTGCCAGCTACCAAGCTACATTAGGACAAACTGTGGAGAAAGCGAATCTACAAAAGGGCGATTTAATTTTCTTTTCCTCAAATAATCTTGGAACTTCCATCACCAACGTCGGAATTTATGTGGGTGATAATCAATTCGTCCATCTAATCAAAGGAAAAGGAACTATAAAGGAAAACCTAAACTCTGATTGGGCAACGAAAAATTATGTTACTGCCCGTAGAGTATTATAAAACCCAAAGGAGGAGCAATTGCTCCTCCTTTTTTATATTCTTCTTTCAACAGGAGTTAAGCTTCTCCCCTTTGCTGTTGCTACAAACCCATTCTTTAAGTAATGATTCAGGGAATTGGGTGTGCACTTTGCCTTAATTAAGTCCCTGTTTAGTGTTAAAACGAACTTGTCCCTTTCTTCAAATAAACGAGCATATATACCTTTTTTTCTATATTCTTTTCTAACAAAGTCAGAATTATAATAAACATATGATCGACGTAAAACACAAGAAACTACACCAACTATTTCATCCCCAAGCTTCGCACCAAACCAAATGGTGTTTTCTGTATTTCTCACCCTCATTCTTCCTTTAATTACATATGGGACAATAGGAGAAATTTCTTCAAAAGTCATCTGAGCAACGGTGATTTCATCCATAAACATCAACTCCAGTAAAATACTTGTCTATCCATATATATGAAGGGTATTTTCACTTTGGTTGTGTGAACCTACCGGACAAAAAGCCTAAAAAAGAAACGATGATTTTCATCATCGTTTCTCCTTTTAATAAATTAAATTGATAAATTCCTCTTTTGAAACTTTTCCAAAATAATAAGTCGTGTCGACCTCTTTAAGTGCAGCTTCTAACTCACTTTTTTCGTAACGAACTGCATTCAGCTTATTCTCAATTTCGCTTACATCGCCAACACCAAAGAAGTCACCATATATTTTACAGTGTTTAATGACCCCTTTTTCAACATCTAACCGGACATCAATTTGTCCCACTGGGAAACGATGGGAGTGCTGCAGATTAAAATTTGGAGATTTTCCATAGTTCCAATCCCAGTTTTGATATCTTTCTTTTGAGAGCTGGTGAATCTTATCCCAATCCTCTTCCGTAAGGACGTATTCCGTTACTTCTTCACCTTGAAAAATATATTTCAGCAGTGAAGATCGGAACTCTTCGATCGTCATCTTGTCTGACAAGAATTCTGAAATATTAGCCACCCTGCTACGAACTGACTTGATCCCTTTGGATTCAATTTTGTCCTTCTTCACCCTTAACGCGGAAACAATATGGTCCATTTCGGAATTGAATAGCAGCGTTCCATGAGTGAACATCCGACCCTTTGTCGAAAACTGCGCATTGCCGGAAATTTTCCTTCCCTCTGCTAAAATATCATTTCTACCACTTAATTCCGCATTAACGCCCATCTGGTTAAGTGCAGCAATAACTGGCTCTGTAAACTTGCGGAAATTGTGAAAGCTATCTCCATCATCTTTTGTTATAAAACTATAATTAAGATTGCCTAAATCATGATAAACGGCACCACCACCAGACAATCTTCGTACGACATGAATATCATTACTCTCTACATACTCGGTATTAATTTCTTCTACAGAATTTTGGTTTTTTCCAATAATGATTGATGGCTCATTTATGTAAAATAATAAATACGTTTCATTGATATCGAGATTTTTCAATGCATATTCTTCAATGGCAAGATTGATACGTGGGTCAGTGATACCTTTATTATCGATAAATAACATACTATCTTTCCTTTCTTATAGTGAAATGGTTTGAAAATCATCTGCCAATTTTATAATACCAGTATATTCAGTACTTGCTTCATGAATAAGCTTAGATAATTCACCGTAATGTGGAAGATGGGTGAGAATTAATTGTTTAACACCTGCTCTTTCCGCAAATTGGCCCGCATCAATGCTATTCATATGACCTGCAGACTTTCCGTTTTGTTGTTGATAGAAATTACATTCACATAACAAAAGGTCAGTACCTTTAGTAAACTCGATAAATTCCTCTTTAAAGGAACTATCACCTGTGTACACGATTGACTTCCCATTCGCTTCTATTCTCATTGCATAACAGGGTACTGGATGATCCGTTTTAAGAAAAGTAACTTGAAATGGCCCCACAGACAGGATTTCATTTGGCTCATAGGATATTCCCTTGGTAATTTCTTTATAGGTTAATTTTGTAAATTCAGTTTGGTCAAAAGGATGTCCATAGATAGGCAAAGTTGGAAAGCTCTTACCTAAAAAGCCCTGGATCAATCGAGCATGCTGCAGGACCCCTATATCTGCAATATGGTCTGGATGATAGTGGGAAATTAGAACCGCATCAAGTTCTTCTGGCTCAATTATATTTTGCATCTTAGCAAGCACACCACTGCCACAATCAATCAGGAGATTAAATCCATCATGTTCCAGTAAATATCCTGAACTTGCTCCATTCTTTTTCGGGTATCCTCCCCAATAACCGATAATAGTTAGTTTCATACAAATCCCTCCAAGTCCAATCATTCCAAAAAAAGAAGCTATCTTTGCAAACAGCTTCTGGTTCATTCTTTCACATTTAAATAGTCTAATACTCCCTTTACCGCTTCCACACCTTGGTCAATACAATCAGGCAGGCCAACACCGCCAAAGGAGGCGCTGGCTAAAAAGACCCCAGGCAATTCAGATTTAATATTGCTATTAATGGTCTCTAGCCGTTGTTTATGTCCAACCGTGTACTGAGGCATAGAATCTTTCCAGCGTGAAACAACTGCAAATTCAGGCTGCATCCCGATATCCATTGTTCTGCTCAAATCGTCAAGAACAATGTTTATAATTCTATCATCTGATAGATCTACGATTGTTTCTTCTCCAGCTCTTCCAACATAACAGCGCAGTAGAACTTTACCTTTCGGAGTAGAATGAGCCCATTTTTTATGTGTCCAGGTACATGCTGTTATAGAATAATCTCCATTTCTAGAAACCACAAAGCCCGTTCCATCGATATCTGTTTTTATGGCTTCTTCAGGAAACGCCAGGGCAACGGTAGCAACCGATGTTGATGGGACTGACTTAAATGGATCAAAAAACCGATAGTCAGAGAACATCGACTGTGTGATTTTATGCGGAGTTGCTGCTACAACGCAATCAGCGATCAATGTTTCACCATTATTTAAATAAAGCTCATACCGTTTATTCGTCTTTGTAATTTTTCCAACCCGATACCCTTTTAAGATAGACTTAGGGTCTAGTTTTCCCTCAATCGCTTCTGCAAAGGACTGTAGACCAGACTTAAAGGTTAAAAATGCACCTTTTTTCTTCTCGGCTGGTTCCTCGTTTTTCGGCTTTGCTGGTGCGGTTTTTTTCATACCCAGAATGAGACTTCGATATTTTTGTTCAACTTGATAGAATTGAGGAAAGGTCGACATTAAGCTCATTTTATCGATGTCACCTGCATAAATTCCCGATAATAACGGTTCAATTAAATTTTCAACCACCTCATTGCCTAACCTTCGTCGAAAAAACTCACCTAAGGATTGGTCAACATTACATGCGGATTTTGGTAATACAAAATCAGCTGCTGCTCTAATCTTACCAGGAATCGAAAATAGCCCTGTTGTAATAAATGGTCCAATTTCAGTCGGGATTCCCATTATTGACCCACCAGGCATCGAATAAAGCTTATCCTTAACAAGCACATATGATTTTCCAGTCGAATTGGATACCAATTGGTCCTCCATTCCTACTTCCTTTGCAAGTTTAATCATGCTCGTTTTTCTCGATAGGAATGAATCAGGTCCTCTTTCAATGGTAAAACCGTCTTTTATAACGGTTTGCATTTTACCTCCGAGACGGTGAGATGCTTCAATTAGTTTAATCTCGATAGGCAGCTTTTTCTCGAGAATTAGTTTTTGAAGGTAGAATGCTGCAGTAAGTCCTGCAATTCCTCCTCCAATGATCGCTACCACCTGTTTTTCTTCCGTCACGGATGTCACCCTTCTTTCTATTACTAGTCATTAGCTCTTGCTAATTTTTTTAAAATAACTGTGGCCATTGCATCTATTAAGTCATCATGTGCGTTTGGCATTTCAGGACGATAATAATTTGCTCCTACTTCTTCTGCTACTACTCTGCATTCGTAATCGTTGTCATAGAGCACTTCTAAGTGTTCACATACAAAGCCAACAGGGGCGTATACAAATGCCTTATATGGATGTTCTTTCGCTAAGTCCCGAGTTAAATCCTGAACATCCGGACCTAACCATGGATCAGGCGTATTCCCTGCACTTTGCCAGCCAATCGTATAGTTCTTAATACCAGCCTGTTTTGCAATTAAATCTGCAGTTTCTTGAAGCTGACTTGGATATGGGTCACCAAATTGCAAAATTTTCTCTGGGAGACTATGGGCTGAAACAATCATCATGGCGTTTTCTTTTTCCTCTTGAGGCATTTGTTGATAAATTTCTTTCACTTTTTCTGACCAGTAGGTTATAAATTTCGGTTCATCGTACCAGCTATCAATTGAGGTGATAGAAATGCCGCCGAGTTTTTCGGCTTCTACTTCTGCCCTGCTATTATACGATTTTATACTAAACGTTGAAAAATGTGGCGCTAAGACGATGCTCACAGCTTCTTTAACCCCATCCTCGTGCATTTCCTTAACAGCATCCTCGATAAACGGTTCAATATGCTTTAAGCCAAGATACATTTTAAACTGTATTTCATCTTGAATAGCATTAATATGCTCTTCGAGTTTTTTAGCCTGCTCAAGCGTAATTTTTGCTAATGGCGATATTCCGCCAATGGCCTCATACCTATCGCGTAACTCGTCAATCATTTCTTGAGTTGGCTTTCTTCCATGGCGAATATGTGTATAGTATCTTTCCAAGTCATCTAAATCATATGGGGTTCCGTATGCCATTACTAGCAATCCCATTTTCTTTTTAGTCATCTGGTGCACCTCATTATTAAGTCATGTTTCTTCAAATTAAGGATTTAGAGGGCCTCTAATTGTTTAGGGCCCCTTTTTTTCATGCATATTATATTGTGCCAAAAAAATAACTAATTTACCATAATAAACATTCTAACAAAGTTCTTATTTGCTTAACTTTGAAGCAGAATACTCATGGACAAATGAGGTTAATTTCTTCAAGGTTGCTGGGTTCACAGATGGGAATACCCCATGACCAAGATTAAAGATATATCCACCTTGAGCCATTCCTTGATCTAAGATTGCTTTTGCTCTTTCCTCAATTTCTTCCCAAGGTGCTAGCAGGATTGCTGGATCAAGGTTACCCTGGACCGTTTTTTGAATTCCCATTTGTCTCGCTTGTTGAATTGGCAAACGCCAGTCTAGACCCACAACATCAAGTGGAAGGTCATTCCATTCCCTCGCAAGATGACTCGCACCGACTCCAAACATAATAAGTGGAACATTCTCTTCTCTTAGTTCAGTGAAAATTCGATTCATTACCGGCTTAATAAAATAGCGGTAGTCTTCAACATTTAACGCCCCAACCCACGAATCAAAGATTTGAATCGCTTTAGCGCCGGCATTAATTTGCGATTTGACATATGTGACTACCATATCAGCAAGTTTGTCCATTAATGCAAACCATGCTTTCGGTTCAGAATACATAAATGCTTTTGTCTTGTTATAGTTTTTTGATGGTCCTCCCTCAATCATATAACTAGCAAGTGTAAAAGGAGCACCAGAAAATCCAATTAGAGGTACGGACAATTGTTCTTGTGTTAATAATTTGATTGTATCTAAAACGTATGGCACATCCTCTTCCGGATGTAATTCACCAAGTTTTTCAACATCTGCTAAGGAAGTGATTGGATTGTCAATCACAGGGCCAATACCAGATTTTATCTCAACCTGCATTCCCATTGCCGGAAGCGGTGTCATGATATCTTTATAAAGAATTGCCGCATCAACATTATACTGCTCAACTGGAAGACGCGTAACATACGCACATAACTCTGGCTGGTGAGTAATTTCAAATAAAGAGTACTTTTCCTTAATCTCTCTATATTCAGGCTGTGACCGCCCTGCTTGTCGCATATACCAAACTGGAACGTGGTCTGTTTTCTCTCCTCTTGCTGCTTTTAAAAATGTTTCATTGAATTGCTTTTTCATCTAAATAAATCCACCTTTCAAAGAGTGTCTTGTATTATTCTAATCTATGTAGCTAAAAATTAAAACTTATTGAGTATATAACACTGTTTTCACTATATCGATTATTCCTATTTGTGTATAGATTACGATGGTAAGTGTCAAAAAAAAGTCGTTTTTACTCTTACATTTGTTCAAATCCTTTTCACCACTTGCATGTAATCTCATATTCTGTATTACATCCAAAGGGCGAATAACTAGGTTTCGTCCTTAGATGAAGTGGAAAGGAGGTCACAAGTATGCTTATCGAGCTTTCAGCGCTCCATTGGATATATGTGGTCTTTATTGCTCTTATTATTGGATTTATGGTGAAGCGAAGAGATACAACACTGATTTGTATCCTCGGAATTTTCCTTATTGCCATTACGGCAACGGGCTCCTTAAGTAGTTCAGTAAGTAGTATTTTCAACAGTTTTATTTATGCGATTACAGAGTTGTTATCAACCATCTTAGTCATTTCAATCATTGTCGCTATGAGCAAAACACTAACTTCTACCGGTATTAATGATGTTATGATTTCACCTTTTACCAAATTAATCCGTAGCCCTGCACTAGCTTACTGGACGATTGGTATCTTAATGATGGTCATCTCATGGTTCTTCTGGCCATCTCCGGCTGTTGCCCTGCTTGGTGCCGTACTGCTTCCTGTTGCCTTACGAGCAGGACTTCCTGCATTGGGTATTGCCATGGCAATGAACCTGTTTGGACACGGGATTGCCTTATCAGGGGATTTTGTTATTCAAGCTGCACCGAAACTAACCTCAGATGCTGCTGGAATTCCGATTGGTGATGTCATCAGCGCGAGTATTCCATTAGTATTTACGATGGGCATTGTTACTACGATTGCTGCTTTCTATTTTCTAAAGAGAGATATGAAGAACGGTTTACTTCAGCCAACCCCGTATGTTCCTGTTGATTCGGACCTGGAAACAACAACCGAGAAAAGTCTACTCACTATTGGACAAAAAAGATTCTTTGCCATTCTAGTTCCAATCTTATTTGCCGTTGACGTTGCTGGTATGTTCCTCCTTGACCTTACTGGCGGCGACGCAACTGCTTTAGTTGGCGGAACATCTATTTTTATCCTCCTGCTTATCACGATGGTCAGCCATAAAAACAAGGGTCTAGAAAAAAGTACAAGCTATTTAATTGAAGGATTCACATTTGGGTTTAAGGTTTTTGGACCTGTCATCCCCATAGCTGCCTTTTTCTACTTAGGTGATGCTGGTTTTGGAAAAATCATTGGCAACTTTTTACCAGATGGCTCCCAAGGAATCGTAAATGATCTTGGGATTGCGTTAGCAAATATTGTTCCATTAAGCAAGGTGGTCGGGGCCGTAACACTAACTACTGTCGGGGCAATTACAGGATTAGATGGATCAGGTTTTTCTGGAATCTCACTTGCTGGATCAGTCGCAGGTTTGTTCGCTGTCGCAAATGGTAAAGGTGTAGCCACTCTAACTGCTCTTGGCCAAATTGCAGCCATTTGGGTAGGTGGCGGAACGTTAGTACCTTGGGCGTTAATCCCTGCTGCAGCGATCTGCAACGTTGATCCATTTGAATTGGCAAGGCGTAATTTGCTTCCGGTCATAATTGGCCTGGTAGTCACCACCATCGTTGCAATCTTCTTAATATGAAGAAAGAGGCTGTTTAACCTCTTAGGTTGTCGAGAAAGGGTGAATTTCTCGGCAATTTTTTTTGAAATGGTCATCATAGCAACGATGATGACGACCAAAACTCATTGAAAAATCATAGAAATGGTCATCATAACACCAATGATGACCAAAACTCATTGAAAAATCATGTAAATGGTTATCATAACACCAATGATGACCAAACCTCATGGAAAAATCATGTAAATGGTCATCATAACACCAATGATGACCAAACCTCATGGAAAAATCATGTAAATGGTCATCATAACACCAACGATGACCAAACCTCTTTTTTTATCTCTTTGTTAATTTATTCCTAAAGAAAGTGTAAATAAAGATCGACAACATCACCCATCCATATATAGCCAAGAATATAAAAATCTACATAATAGTGTAAAAGTGTTAAAATAGTTTGACAATAATTTTTAATTTTTGGAAGTTGGGGGATTATTAATGATAATGATAAAACAATTATATTCAAAATTAGAAGATTACTATGAAGAAATGGTATCGATTCGCAGGTATATGCATCAGCACCCTGAATTGTCCTTTCATGAATATAACACAGCTCAGTTTATCAAGGAATTCTATGAAAAACTTGGAATTGACGTAAAAGGAAATGTTGGCGGTAATGGCGTTGTCGCAAAGATCAATGGTAAATACCCAGGTAAAACTGTAGCAATAAGAGCAGATTTTGATGCATTACCAATACAGGATGAAAAGGATGTACCGTACAAATCTTTGGTACCCGGGGTTATGCATGCTTGCGGACATGATGGTCATACAGCAACTCTTCTCATACTCGCAAAGGTACTAAATGAATTAAAGGATGAACTCGAAGGAAATTATGTTTTTATCCATCAGCATGCGGAGGAAATTGCACCAGGTGGAGCAGCCACGATGATAGAGGATGGTTGTTTAGATGGTGTTGATGTCATATTTGGCACTCACTTATGGGCTAGTGAACCTACTGGAACCATCCAATACCGGACAGGTCCGATTATGGCCGCAGCTGATCGATTTGAAATTCACATTCAGGGTAAAGGCGGGCATGGTGCACAACCTCATAAGACAAAGGATGCCATCGTTACTGCTTCACAACTAGTAATAAATCTACAGCAAATTGTCAGCAGGAAGGTAAATCCTGTTGATTCAGCAGTCGTCACTGTTGGCTGTTTTACCGCTGAAAATGCCTTTAATGTGATTGCTGATAAAGCAAAGCTTATTGGAACCGTTCGGACCTTCAATGACGATGTTCGCCAATTCATTGAAGATGAAATCGAAAGAATCATCAAGGGTACATGTTATCTGTCTGATAGCACCTATAGCTATTTGTTTGAAAGAGGCTATCCAGCTGTTGTAAACCATGCAAAAGAAACTGAATTTCTGATTGCTTCAGCCAAGGAAGTACCTGAAGTTATCCATATCGAAGAATCCGAACCGCAAATGGGTGGAGAAGATTTTGCCTATTATTTAAAGCAAATACCAGGAACCTTCTTTTTCACAGGTGCTATGCCTCCTGGTGCAGACCCTGGTTACCCGCACCACCATCCAAAATTCGATATTGATGAAAAGGCCATGCTAATTGCAGCAAAAACACTCGGCACAGCAGCAATAAACATCCACGGAGTAGAATAAGCAAAGCCCTTGAACTTATTAAAGTTCAGGGGCCTTTTTTAGAATTCTTAACCTATAGGCGTTCATAGCAGTTTCTCCTAAATGCTTTAAAAGATTATTATTGGCATAAGCTCCTACAAAAGCACCAATTCCAGGAACTAATTGGAACATTTTCACAAGGTCAATATAATCCCGATATTCCTGTTGAAATTTACGCCAATCCAGTTCAACATGTGTTTGCTGTCTCTCTTCCCAATTTTCAATTTCAGTTAATGTTTCCCGACGAATCTCATCACTTGAAAATGCCAGCTGGAAGATATGAAGAATAAATAGCCTTTCTTCAAATTCTTTTGTGTTAAATCCATAAATAGCTGCAGCTTCAAAGAGAAATTTCATTTTAATTGAAAGGAGTAATGGAAAATCAGCAAGACCAAGCAGGATACCACCAGCACCAGTCCCAGCACCTTCAACTAGCGCCGTTTTCTGAAAAACTGCCGTCTTTTTTTGCATTAATTCATCTCGCGCAGCAAGTGTCAACCCCGAAGCTTGATTTTTGTTGGTCGTTAACTGCGAACCGAATAAGGTGGTTTTAACCATCCCTTTAATGCTTTCTGTCATCACTTCATGAACTTTTTCAGGGATCATATCATTTATTTTGCTTTGCGCTTTTTTTGAAATACGATTCATCATCCCAGAACGTCTCGTTAATTTCCTTTTCCACTCGACCACTTCACCATATACCTTTAACTCATATTCATTCATGCTCTCACCCCTTTAGCAAAAAGATATTAGTTTTTCTCAAAATCCATTCATATTTTTAGTCTCTTCTTACTATAAACATTTACAAATAAAAAACTAAACAGGATTCCTGAAAGTAGAACGATTACCGAAAACAACCATTCCCCTTTTACCAAAATAATTATGGCAAATAGGGAGGATTGAATATAAAGAATAGTCAATAGAATCGATTGGAAAGCATTTGTTTTATGTTTTAGTGAAACTGGGTATAAGTCAATCCAAAGCTTGTTTTGGTGATGATTCGCTAAGGGTAAAAGTTGAAATCCTGTTAGATAAATAAATAACAGTGAGAGAACTAATTGCCCTACTCCAAAGGAGATAAAATACAGTGCAACGGCACCAATAACAGTTAATCGAATAAACAGACCTAAGTAATCTGATGATCTAAGGAATGTTCTTGCAAATAAATAATGATAGGTATTCTCTTGTGAAAAAGAAATTTGATTAATAAACAAATCAAGCCATTTTCTTCTTTTAACGGTATCCTTTAGTTTCGGTACATCAGTGAATAAATTCGCCAACCGATAAAATGAAGCCATCCGTTTCTCTTCTTGAGTAATGAGTAAATCCCATTTCAAACCCATTTTTCTCGTTTTCACAAAAAAGGACCAATAATAAGCTGCCATGATGAAAATAAAAATGAGTAAAAAGAGGACATTTGCTTTGTTAAACACTAAAAAAGTAAATAATGCATTAATGAAATAACGAACAACCATATCCCAAATATAAACCGATGGCTGCACATAATAGTGAATCCTCCAGTTTACTGCAATATTCCATGCTTTCATGATCAAAAGAACAAATAGAAAAATAAAAAATGATTTAAAGCCATTTGCACTGACATGTGCATAAATTGGCATCAATACTGCTAAGATCATTAATACAATATATCCTTGAAAAACTAGACTAACCAATCCAGCCCGAAAGAAATATCCTTTTAACTTCGTTTCAAGCGGAATTAAAAACACCTGATCCGCCTCAAGCAAAAATGTATACACAGGGCTGTGGGTTAAAAACACCCCTAACAGTAACGCAATGATGAGCGCTGCAGGAAACTCCGCTGAAAGTGTACTTATCCAATTTTGATAATAAAAAGCTGCCGTTCCTATTAAAAATAGCATGACTACAACTAGGTGACCATTTAGAATATATCGAAGGTAAACACCAAATTCTTTTAATCGATGACCGGATCTGTCTTTCCATAGTTTTTTTTCATCAAACATGGTTTTCTTCCTTTGTTAATTGGATATAGAGGTCATCTAATGAAGCTCCTGGCATGGAAAATTGGTTTCGCAGCTCAGCTAATGTACCTTTTGCTCGAACTTTTCCTTCATGGAGAATAACAAATCGGTCACAGTATTTTTCGGCCGTGGTAAGGATGTGCGTAGACATTAATATTCCCGCCCCATTTTCTTTCATTTTTTTCATTAAATCAAGCAAGGATTGAATTCCAAGTGGGTCAAGACCAACAAACGGCTCATCCACAATATAAAGAGAGGGCTGTACCAAAAAAGCGCACATAATCATTACCTTTTGTTTCATCCCTTTAGAAAAATGAGCTGGAAACCACTTTAATCTTTTTTCCATACGAAACTCAGCTAATAATTTCTCTATTCTTGTTTCCGATGTAGCCTTATCTAATCCGTAAGCCATAGCGGTTAAGGTTAAATGCTCTTCGAGGGTGAGTTCATCGTATAAAACTGGTGTTTCCGGCACAAAAGTAAACATTTTCCGATATGCTTCTTTATCCTCCGTAATGGATTGTCCATTTATTTTTACTTGTCCGCGATGCGGTTCCATTAAACCGATAACATGTTTGATCGTGGTACTTTTCCCAGCGCCATTTAAACCGATTAATCCTACTAGTTCTTTTTCATTTACTTCAAAGGATATATCTTTTAAAACAGGATTCCGTGTATATCCTCCTATAAGGCCTTCAATCGATAATAAAGACATGTGCAAGTCCCTCCATAGCATAATTACTTTACATTTTACCAAATTGCGCTTGATAAAAATAGAAATTCAATTTCTTGATTTTTTTTGTATATTTCAATTTAAACGGGACATCATAATATTTGAAGGGGAAACAACTACTTGATGAAGTGATTCATCTAAAATTTGAAATGAGGTGTCTGTTAAAGACATTTAACTTTTCAAACACGTAGCTTCTAAACGTTTCAAATAAGGGGATGGTTGTTTTGCACAAGTTGCCTTGTAACCATTTAGAGTTCAGTTAACACCAGCTATTTATCAAAAAAATAAATGAGGTGTTTACGGCAGATTATCATCCGTTTTTATTAGTTGATAACCAACACTATAAAAACAACATAGGGGATGGTCAGCTTGAACAATGATTACTCTTTATAAAAAACACTAAATTGTAAAATGAGGTGTTTATCAAAGGTAATTCCTGAATGAACGTATAAAATGAAGTAATGCCCCTTCGAGAGGACAGGATTCCATGCGGATCCTGTCTCTTTCTTTTTAATTGCTGTTTTGTATGGTAAAATACGGATAAATTTAAATAAAGGGGTTGCTTATATCATGAGTGAATGTATCTTTTGTAAAATTGTCAAGGGCGAAATTCCTGCTGCAAAAGTATTTGAAAATGAACATGTCTTGGCCTTTCTAGATATTAGTCAGGTGACAAAGGGACATACACTTGTTATTCCTAAAGTACATAAAGAAAATTTATTTGAACTCACTCCTGAAATTGCTAAAAACATATTTGAATCTGTACCTGCTATTGCAAATGCATTAAAAAAAGAATATCAGCCACTTGGCTTAAACTTGGTTAATAATAACGGTGAGCATGCTGGACAAACCGTTTTTCATTTCCATATGCATTTACTGCCACGCTATGGTCTAGGGGATGGATTTGGAGCCGTTTGGAAAACAAATACAAGCGATTATTCACCACAATTACTAAAGGAAATGGCCGCAAACATTAATAAGCATTTTTAGATTCTTTAAATTATCTGAAAATTATTTCTTTATTATTTTTATATACCTGTGCTATAATGATAACAAGTTTTTCGCTGTGGGCATTTAGCGCACCATAGGAGGAACTAATAGCTTAGAAAAGCAGAGGAGAGACGAGAAATGAATACAAAGAATTTAGTTGTCCTATCACTTTTGGCTGGAATTGGTGTAGTTTTGCACACGGTAATGCCCGCATTCCTAACCATTAAACCAGATATGATGCTAGCAATGATGTTTTTAGGAATTATTCTTATTCCAGAAATAAAGAGTGTTATGCTTTTATCGATTGTGACAGGCGGATTATCTGCGCTTACAACAGGCTTTCCTGGCGGCCAGCTTCCAAATATCATTGATAAACCTATCACGGCATTGATCTTTTTTGGTTTATTCTTGGCATTAAAGAACTATCGAAATTCAATTATTAGTGTTGGAGTCTTAACAGCAGTTGGTACATTCGTTTCAGGCTCAATCTTTTTAGGCACAGCACATCTCATTGTTGGCTTACCAGGACCTTTCACAGCACTATTTGCTGCAGGTGTTTTACCAGCAATTGCACTGAATACAATCGTAATGGTTATTTTGTATCCAGTAGCACTTTCAGTTACTAAAAGAACAAAGTCGGCATCGTCTATCACCATTTCAAAATAAGCAGAAGAAAAGAACCTCGGATAGGTTCTTTTCTTCTATACCATTAAAAAATTGGCTGTGTTAAAGGAAAATGTTGATTTAATAACTATGTTGATTTTTGCGGAAGGTGCGAGACTCCTCGAAAATGCTATCGCATTTTCTTCGTGCGTGGGCAGATTCGAGGATGTAAATCAATGTCCTGCAGGAGGACGGGACAGGGGAGACCCCGCAGGCGCTTTAGCTCCGAGGAGGCTTCCCGAACCGCCTGCGGAAAGCGAAGCGCCTCGTGACAGGCAAAGACCGCCTGTCCCTGCGGTGATTATTCAAAGAAGCTTTCCTTTGTGGAGCACAAATCAACAGCCTAGTTTAACACAGCCAAGAGATTAAAAGATCGATAGTACAATAGACAAAAGTAAAACAAATGCCCCACCTTTAGCTAATTTAGAAGCTCGATTTCTTAAAATTTGTTTAGGTGGATAAAATCCTGGTTTTTTTAAAGACAGAACATTCCAAATAGAACCAACAAAGAGCAATACACTTAATAAATAAAGAATGATAATCACACTTTTCATTTTCGACCCCCTAATGAATACCCAAAAGCTGCTACTACGATTTATATGATATAGTGTCCTTCCCTATGTTTTTTCACAATGAATATTCAAAAAGTTGGAATTATTAAGGGAAAAAAAGTAAAATGAAAAAGAAATAAATTTTCAAGCAGAAAATATCGTAATTTCTAAAAATTTTGTGAATTAACATCTTTATTAATTTTTATTTTATTGGCATAATGTTAATAGAGAAATAAAAAAGTAGGTGAAAATGGGGATGTCGGAGAAACAGTATTCAATGAAAGAAGCTATGCTTTTCAGCCAAAGGATTGCACAATTAAGTAAAGCTTTATGGAAATCAATCGAGAAGGATTGGCAGCAATGGATTAAGCCTTATGATTTAAATATTAATGAACATCATATCCTTTGGATTGCATACCATTTAAATGGGGCCTCTATTTCGGATGTGGCAAAGTTTGGAGTCATGCATGTCTCAACAGCGTTTAACTTTTCGAAAAAGTTAGAAGAAAGAGGTTTGCTAACATTTTCAAAGAAAGAGAACGACAAGCGGAATACGTATATTCAACTCACTCCAGAAGGTGAAGATATCTTTCTTCGAATAATGGAATCCTATCATCCAACTGGCAATGCTGCCTATACAGGTGCCTTACCTTTAAGAGATTTATATGGGAAATTTCCTGATATTATTGAAATGATGGCAATTGTTCGTAATATTTATGGTGATGATTTCATGGAAATCTTTGAGCGTTCTTTTCATAATATCGAAACAGAATTCAATGAAGATGATGGAAAACTTAAGAAGTCTGTGAAAACAGAACAGGAATTATAAACATTTATTAAACTCAATAAATAGAGGTTCGTACAGGTGCTGTTGTAAACATGATTGAATGACTTCCTGCACATCAAGTTTTTCTGGCAAATGGTTTAAAAACTCAATGAAAAGCGGATGAAAATGAAGAAACCCTTCCGCTTTTTGTTCTTCCATCTTTATGTTCATTTCCTCACAAAGTTTGTTGAATGCCTGAACTTCCTGTTCAGATATCCCATTTTCTATTACCAATCGATAAAATTCAAGATTGGGTGCTGACAACATCTTTAGAAGCAACCTTTGATGGTATTCTAGAAGTTTCACTCTAGAAGTTAATTCAACATAATTGTCCATTGTCTCGAACGACCTCCAACACTACTTTTACATTTACCTATCATTATTATTGACCTTTTTAAGTCAGAGATAAACCTTTTTCTAAAATTATTTATACCTTACTACCGTAGCACCTAATTATACCCTACTTTTCTACCAGTCCTTTTAACTATCTTTTTTCGTGAATATTTGATAATGTATTAACATATAACGAACATCAGGGAGGGAATCGTTGATGATCTCCATCTTTTTCATTGTTTTCGCCATCTTTATTTTGTTTTATGTAAACAAAATGACCAATTCCCTTTGTATTCAAAAGGATATTCCAGAAGATCGTCAGCATAAGGTATTTCGCACAATTAATGTACTTGTCACAATTTTACTGATTTCTTCCTATGTAGAAAACTTGTATACATAGGTTTAGCTTCATGTAATTTGTCACGTACAAAAATAGAAGCGATGAGAATGTCTCATCGCTTTTAAATTTGTTTTCAGGTTATAACCAAGAAGCACCAATAATTATTAGCAAGATGAAAAGGACTACAATTAACGCGAATCCTCCACCATGGAAACCAGTCGTTCCAGACACACAATTCTCCCCTTCCTGAAATGGTAAAGCTGTTGTCTGCATCATTTTATATTTTCCATTAACAACAAATCCAAGATGCTCCAACAATAATCAATAGAATGAATAGGACTACAATCAATGCAAAGCCTGCTCCGAATCCGTGTCCACCACTCATCGTAATACCTCCTTTATTATTTTCTACGATATACTATTCAAGCTGTATTCATTTCGACTAGGCGCTTTGCTTATTTTCTAAGGAAAAAGTCCACTTTTTCCTTTGGGCATTTACCCATACACCTGGTGCAAAGCCGAAAGGCAGTAGTTGAATAGGTTTACTTTTTCTTACATGTTATCGTATGTACAAATTCTGAAATCGCATTAGGTAAATGCCCATAATTTAATAAACAAATACTCAGAAATTTTTTGCAGTGGTTACCATTTATGTTATAGTATACTTTGTGGACAAAAGCCCACAAGAATTTACTGTTTAGGAGAGGTTCCTCATGAAAAAATGGATGTTAGCCCTCACATTAGCTGGCGGGGTTATTGCCTTAAGCGCGTGTAATCAGAGCGGCGGTTCAACTGTGGCTGAAAGTACGGCAGGAGATATTACACAGGATGAACTATATGAAGCAATGAAGGAAAAGGTTGGTGCACAAGCACTACAACAGCTTGTTTATGAAAAAGTCCTTTCCGAGAAGTATAAAGTTACTGATAAAGAATTGGATGACAAAGTTGCTGAATTAAAAAAACAACTAGGTGAAAACTTTGAAGCTGCCCTTTTGCAATATGGTTATGCGAATGAAGAAGACTTTAAAGAGACAATGAAACTAGGTATGATGCAAGAAAAAGCTGGATTGAAAAGTATTACAGATAAAGAATTAAAGGAAGCTTATGAAAACTATAAGCCTGAAATCAAAGCTCGTCATATTCTTGTTGCTGATGAAAAGACCGCACTAGAAGTGAAGCAAAAGCTCGATGCTGGAGAAAAATTTGAAGATGTAAGCAATACTTACTCTACAGATGAAGCAGCAAAAGCAAGCGGTGGTGACCTAGGCTGGTTTGATGCTACAGCGCAGATGGATCCTGCCTTTTTAAAAGCAGCTCTTGCGCTTAAAGTAAATGAGATTAGTGCACCAGTTAAGTCTTCATTTGGATATCATATTATTCAAGTAACCGAGCAAAAAGAGAAGGAATCTTATGAAAAAATGAAAGATCAGTTGAAAAGAGAATTATTAACAACTGAGAAAATGAACAACGTTATGCAAAAAGAAATTAAGGATGCAAAAGTTAAAATAAGTGATAAAGACTTAAAAAACGCGCTTGATCCACAAGCAACTACGGCACATTAAGAAATTGAAATAAGAATAAAAACAGAAGAGACTCATGGAGTCCCTTCTGTTTTTTTATTCCGCTGTAGTTCTTCGTTCTTTTTCTTCCTCGAGGCGTGTTAAATAAATTTCTCCCTCTTTTTCAATATTCTCCATCTCTAGTAAACGTTCTTCTCTGCCTGTTTTGATTGCCATTAAGGCACTAATAACAATACCAACCACAACTGCATAGACCCAAATAGGAATCGTCATTTATGTTTACTCTCCTCTTTAGTGGTTGTCCACTTTTTTATACAACATATTCGAGTGAACAAAATAAAATAACCCAGCTGGGTTATTTTATTTTTGAAATATTGGTTTATAGAACGAGCGGTTATCTAAAGCATATACCCGTTCTGTGAATTCTCCAGGTTTCACTCTTTCTAAGGCACGATCAAGCATGTTCATTTTTGCATCAAGATTGTCGATGTAATGGAGAATTTCGGCTTCTTTTATAAGCGGCGGCTTGGGACTGCCCCACTCTGCTTTGCCATGGTGACTTAAAACAAGGTGCTGAAGAATTAACACCTCTTCACCAGATATCCCGAGTTCTTCAGCAGCTTTGCCTATTTCATTTACCATAATCGTAATGTGGCCAAGTAAATTTCCTTCAACCGTATAAACGGTCGAAATTGGACCCGATAATTCCACCACTTTTCCCATATCATGCAAAATCACACCTGCATATAGTAAGTCCTTATCAAGACTAGGATAAAGTGTGGCAATAGATTTGGCTAGATCAAGCATACTGACTACGTGGTAGACTAAACCTGACACAAACTCATGATGATTTTTCGTTGCTGCCGGATACTCCAAGAAAGCCTTCTGGTGTTTTTTCAATAAATGACGAGTAATTCTTTGAATGCTTGGGTTCTTCATATCAAATATATACTGTGTCAGTTTGCTATTCATGTCTTCTTGACTCACTGGTGCCGTCTCTAGAAAATCCTCCAATTTCACGGCGTCATTTGGTCCAGTTCTTCTTATCTGTCGAATCTTCAACTGGCTTTTACCACGATAGTTATGAATATCCCCGATAATTTTTACGATTTTTTGAGCGGTATAATTCTTTTCATCCTCTTCATTGGCGTCCCAGAGCTTTGCTTCAATGTCACCACTTTGATCTTGAAGGATAAGCGTTAAGAATGGCTTTCCATTACTAGCAATCCCTTTTGTGGCACTCTTAATAAGTAAATACAAATCAACCTGTACTCCAAAATCATAATCTAAAATACCTTTGGTCATTTCTCTCTCCCCTTCCGATAGTAAAAGTATACCATTGTCTATGAAATTACTTCGACATTACTTTTATGAAGATGTTGAACATTTTCTCGTTGAAAATATGGAAGTAAATGTGTGTGACAGGTAAAAAATAAGATTTGATTATTTGTTAGCGTTTGTAACAGCTCGATCACCTTTTTGGTACGGTTAGCGTCAAAGTTCACGAAGCTATCATCTATTATAATCGGGAAGCGGTACTTTTCATAAAGTGTAGTCGCAAGCGCCAATCTAATCGAAACGTATACTTGCTCAGTAGTAGCTTGGCTTAATTCATTTGCTTCAAATAAAGTATGGTCACTTCTTTCAATAAGAAACCCGTTGCCTGACTTTTGCAGATGTATCCGCTGATATTTCTTCTCTGTAAGAAAGTATAAGTATTCGTCCGCCTTTGCCAGCATTCTTGGCAGATGAACGGTTTTATACTTCTCAACCGTTTGTGATAAAATGTTCTGCGCTAAACAATAAACTGACCATTCTTTGGCAGCTTCTTCTAACTCAAACTTTTTCTGTTTAAAGTAGTGAAGTTTCTCTGAGTATGATCCTCCGTCTTCAAGAATCTGAATCTGGTAGTTGTTGGCGGCTTGTTTCTCTTGTATTTCAATGAGTCTTGACGATAAAGTTTCTATCTCATCATGATAGTAGCTTACTTGTTCATCTACATTATGATTTTGTAACAACCTTTCCTGCTCCATTTCCGTTAGGAAAGAATAGTGTAGCTGTTTATTTATATCTGCAAGCCTTTCGATTAGCTTAATCTTCTTTTCAACTTTTTTACCAAGCTGATAAAACTCCTCTTCATCTTCTACGTTGGCTTCGTCTAAGAGCTTTGTCCTTTCCGAAATTAAATGTACTTGTTCCTGTTTAATTTGATTAAAGTCTGCTTCTAGATCCTCTAGCTTTCCTTGTTTTTCATGACTCTTAATTAACTTTCCTTGTTCCTCTTTTAGTTTGTTCCTCAACAAATAAGCCGTTTGTGACAAATCAGTCCCTTGTTCTACTAGATATTGTTTTGAGTAAGCAGTAAGTCTTTCTGAAATATTCGCTTGTTCAAGTTTAATGTTTTCTATCCTTTCCAGTAACTGTTTCTTTTCTCTTCCTACTAGCTTAAATTGTTCAATTAGCTGAAATGCTTCTAGGAAAAAAGAGTTAGCAATGTAAATGGGGATGTTTAGCTCACTGCTCAGTTTTATTAACTGTTCCTTATTTTCTAATGCTTCGCTTTCATATTCTTCATATTTCCTCAATACTTTTTCATATTGGGTCTGCTGTTGTTCGAGCTTTATTTGTAAAAATTGCACCTGCTCTCGCCGACGATTATCTTGATTTAATTTTTCCTGTATAGCTGGAACATTGCCATTTTTATTTGTTTCAAGTTGTTGAATTAGCTTTTTTTCTCTTTCTTTCAACTGAATTAGTGCATGATTAATTTTGGATTCATTTTTATTCTGAACGTTTTTGCTAAGAAAGACTCCAATTAAAATGCTGCCTAAAACACCAATAACGATTAGTAGCCATTGCTGGGTAATCAGTCCATACAAAGATAAAACCAGCAATATAGCTCCAATTGTCAGAAATTGCATTTGTTTTTGCCTATTAAGCTTAGCAAATGTTTTTTTATCCTGCTCATCTGAATGTTGAAAATACTCGATTTTGTCTTGAACTGACTTTAATTCAAATTCGACTTTACTTTTTTCACCCTCATCTAGGACTAACTTTTCAAGTTTAGCTCTTTCTTGCGGAGGAATCACTTGAGTTTTTGCAAAACGAATCTTTCCTTCTAGCTCCTCAAGCGTATTTTTTTCCTCATGAAATTGATCATCAAGCTCCTGTTTTACTTCAAAAAGCTTTTGCTTTTTCCGGGATACCTGTTCCACTTGATTTTTCATATAAATATTCGTATTGATGGTTAAGACTTCTTCTTCCTTCAAAGGTAAGTGCAGTCTCTCTTTTATGGTAGATATTTTTTCTTCTAAATCTACTACTTTCAGTTCGCATTGGTGTTTCTCTAAAGTTAACTGTTCAAATATCGGAATCTGGTTGATAGCGGCAAGAAGCTGGGCCTCATGATCAAGAATTTCTTTTTCCAGTTGTATCAAGGCTATTTCCTTTTTTAATTGAGTGATTCTTTCCATTAAACTTGAAATCTGAGCATTGTATGGATAGATTAGTTGATTTAACTTTTCTAATCGCTCAATTCCGCTAGCCGGAAATGGACTCTCACTTAATGACTTGATTTCAGTTCTTATCCACCTCTCCTCTTTAACAAGTACATGGATTTTCTGCCATTCAATTAATTTTTCCACTTCCCCTTTTACCTCGTCCAGCGAATTATTTATATACTTTATTTCATTATTGATTCTGTCTTTTTCTAAATTTAATTGTTCGTATTCCTGATTTTTGGCTGCTGCTTTTTTCAGATCATTGCTAAGCTCGTGAATGACTTTTAGTTTTTCATTTACCACTGGCTTCTTGCCGCTAGGTTTAAAACGGGCCTCTAATTCCTTCTGGAGTTCTACCTCGGTCTTCGCTAACGTTTCCGTTCCGAGTGTTCCAGTAGAAAATAAAAACTTGCCAAGATCTTCGCCCTTCATTTGGTGGATGTTTTGCAGTCCATGTAAATTAAATGAAAAAATGGCTTGGAATAATCCTTTTTCCATATTTCCGAGCAGTTGTTTAAGCAGTGCGTCATCACCTATCGTCCCATCCTCTAACGAAACGGTAACATCGCCAGCAGCCTTTCCTCTAACCCTTTCAATCGTTACAAGTCCATACTGTTCAAAAAGTATTCTTAGCTTACCGCCATAATTGGAACCATTTTTGGGCTCATAACGCAATTCCGATGATTGCTTTGTTGGGAACCCAAATAATATGCCATGAATAAACGCCATTATTGTTGATTTTCCTGCTTCATTTTCGCCATAAAACGCTTGAAAATCAGATAAATCCTTTATAACAACATTATTTAAATGACCAAAGCCATATATGTGTATCTCTTGGATTTTCAACCAATCATCTCCCTTCTCCTATTGGTACAGAAGCCCAATTAATAATTTTTCTGCTTTTTGCATTAATTCTTTCTGTTCGTCTACAGTTAAACGCTCTAAATACCTGCGTCCAATTTGATGTTCGTATAACGGTGCTATTGCAGTTTCCAGATTCTGGAATTCATCGATTGTTGCAAAAAGCTCAGTATAAAAATCAGCCTCATTCATTAGAAGTTTTCGATCTAGCGGCTGTTTATTCTGTATGTTTATATCAACGATCCAAACAAATGAGTCTTCATCTATTTCATAGTCTAAAAGTAATTCAAGCAGTTCAGCATCTATGAGTTTTTGTTCTTGGGAATGATCCAATTGAACATTTTTTAAGTTTAAGGTGAGCAGTGTTCCCATACCAGCTTTACGCAAGCGTTCGATTGTTAGTTGGCATACTTGAAAAATTTCTTGGAAATTATGTGCCTCTGCGGTATCAATAGAAACTTCATCCCATATTACGTTAGAAGTTTCTACAAATTCCTTTTTGGTTTCGATTTCATTCAACGTAACATGGTAACATCCTTTAATCCCTAATTCCTTCTTATTTCGTCCTTGCGTGTTTCCTGGATAAATAATCGGAGGATTTTCAGATAAAATTGTACGTTTATGGATATGCCCCAACGCCCAATAATCAAATTGTTTATCATGTAGATCCTTGATTGAGAAGGGAGCGTAATTATCATGGTCGGTACTACCACCTTCATTCCCATGAAGGATGCCAATATGAAAATCAGCTGGATCAATTTTTTGATAATCATCGATTCGTTTATCAAAAACATGTCGCTGTAGATAACTAAAACCATATAAATGTATGGTTTCGCCTCGTTTAGTTTCCAATATTTTCATTTCAAGTTCACTGCCAAAAACATGAACATTCTCGGGCATATCGAGGTGGACCCATGAGCCATTTAAATGATCATGGTTGCCATGGATAACATAAACAGGAATATTATGTTGTAAGAGCTTTTTCATTTCATTACGGAAACGCGATTGTGCCCGTAAACTTCTGTCTTCACCATCATATAAATCCCCTGCTATTATGACAAAATCAACGTTACGCTCAATCGCTGCTGCTGTTAGCCTTTCTAAAGCTCCGAACGTACTCTCTCTCACTTTCGAAAGGATGTTAGCAGGCAAATGCTTTAGGCCAACCATAGGGCTGTCCAAATGCAGGTCAGCGGCATGTATAAATGATATCTGTTTCATAATAACTCCTTTCAGTGAGTTTTTCTTTATTGTATCATCCCATAAAACCGAATGCACGTTCTAAACGAAAAGCGGAAGCGCCTTGTCCAGGGGCGACAGGCATAAGACGAGCCGGCTAGAAGGTTGCCCTTTAACCTTCTGGAGGGATTGGCTTATGACCCCGAGCCCCTAGGCGCTGCAGCTAGACATTTCTCAAGTTTCAAAAAGAAAAAGGCTTTGCCATTTCTAGCAAAGCCCTTCTCCGTTATTCCTTTTTTGTTAATTGCAATGCCTTTTTGATATCCTTAAAGGAATTTGACTTACCATACATAAGTACTCCACCTCGGTATACACGGGCACCAAAGATCGCTAAGAAAGCGATTGTTCCTAATAGGATAATTATTCCTAGTAGTGCTTCCCATACTGGAATCGTCAGCATCCCAACACGTAAAAACATAATCATTGGTGTGAAAAATGGTATATAGGATGTAATGACAATAAATGGTGAATCAGGCGTATTTAGACCAAACATCGCAATCATAAAACCTGCTACCACAAGTAATGTCATTGGCGTAATCATTTGTTGAACATCCTCAATCCTGCTGACCAAGGAACCCAAAAAGGCAGCAAGGGTTGCATAAAGGAAATAGCCAAGAATGAAAAATATTACTGCATAGGCAATCGTTGACAGCGGGATATTTCCAAATCCAAAAGCATCAAAAAATCCACCCTCTAAAGAAGACAAATTACGTTTTATCGAGAAATAACCTACAGATAATAAAACTGCAAGCTGTGTTAAGCTTAACAGACCAATACCAAGTATTTTTGCAAACATCTGTTTGATTGGTGACACACTTGAAATCAAGATCTCCATCACCCTGGAGGATTTTTCCGTGGCCACTTCCATTGCAATCATATTGGCATACATAATAACGGCAAAATAGATGATAAAGAGCAGGACATAAACAAGTCCTCGCGCTTGATTTAATTCCTCTTCAGTTTTAGCATTCTGTTCTAGAGCTATTTTTTCAAAAGAAACCGGTTCATACAGTTGCTGGAGCTGAGCCTGTGTTAGATTAATTTGTGAAGCTGCCAACATTGTTTTTATTTGCTGCAGGGCTGTCTGAAAATCTAAATACAATGAAGAGTCAGCAACACTCATAGCCTTATATGTAGCTTCCGGCAGTTGTTTATTATCAAAGCGCAACTGCACAACCCCAGTATAGTCTCCATCTTCTACGGCTTTTTCAGCTTCTTGTTCGGAGCCATCAAACTGTGTAAGCTGAAGATCTTTATTTATAACACTAATCTGTTCTTTTAACGGTTCAAAAAGCTGGCCTGTTTCATCTAATACAGCGACCTTCTCCTTACCGCCTTTGTCATCAAATATTTCAATGATATTATTCATATTGGTTAAAGCCAATGTGATTACAACTGTTAATAATGTCGTAACGATAAATGACTTTGTCTTGAATTTATTCATATAGGTATGGAATAAAATAATCCAAAACTTATTCATAGGAATCACCTACTTTCTCGATAAAAATATCATTCAAAGAAGGCTCTTCTAGGGCAAATTTCCTAATGAAACCTTTATTGACTATTTCTTTAAGAATTTTCTCGGCAACATCTTCTCCATCAATCTGAAGGTGAATTCCCTCCATGGTTGACCTAGCCTTCCGAACACCAGGATAATTTTTCAGAGAGTCCAATGGAAAGTCTGCATGAATAACAAGATTCTTTTTACCAAAGGCTTTCTTTATTTCTCTTAAAGAACCGTGTACAACCGGACTTCCTTTATGCATGATACAAAGGTGCTCACACATTTCTTCAACATGATGCATTTGATGACTAGAAAAAACAATGGTGGTCCCATTTTCTTTCAAGGAAAGAACCGCATCTTTTAGCATTTCAACATTTACGGGGTCAAGCCCACTGAATGGCTCATCAAGAATTAATAATTTTGGTTTATGTATGACTGCCGCAATAAATTGAATCTTTTGTTGGTTTCCCTTTGAAAGTTCTTCTACTTTTTTATTCTCATATTCAGGAACTCTAAATCTTTCAAGCCAGTATTTCAATTCAGAAACTGCTTCACTTTTTGACATTCCTCGTAATCTAGCAAGGTAGACAATTTGATCTTTCACCTTTAATTTTGGGTAAAGACCTCTTTCCTCTGGAAGATAGCCCACTAGGTGACTCGTAGAGTAATTGATAGGCTCGTCGTCCCATGTAATCTTTCCACCACTAGAATCAAGCAGCCCTAAAATCATTCGGAAAGTCGTCGTTTTCCCTGCGCCATTTGCACCCAAAAAGCCAAACATTTCTTTTTCAGGTATCACAATGGATAAATCTTTGACTGCTGTAAACTCGCCAAATCGTTTCGTTACATGCTCAAGTTTTAATACCATACAAATTCCCCCTTTCAAAATAACTACGTATGACCTCCGAAAAGGTTTCGCTTTTAAAATAAATAGAATTATGTGAAAATTATATATGAACTAGTTCACGAAGGGGGATATAAGATGAAGACTTACAAACTAACTGCCTTTGAAACAAATGGTGAAAAAATAGTTGACGAAGCTTTTCAAGCTGAACATGATGATGCAGCAAAAGAAATAGCAGAAAAACTATTATCAGAAAAGAATTTATTAGAGAAAACACATCGCTGCACTTCTCCAGACGGCAAACTATTACTTTTCCATTCCTAAGTTTAAGTAAGAAAAAAGGCTCTGTTATTATTCATTGTTGATATCGTGTAGTTTTAAGAATTCATAGGCGGAGAATTTCCGGTTATTGTATATTGTGGAGGCTTTAGAAGCAGATATAAGCGGAGATACTCCGATTAACTGCTCTAAATAAGACAAAATCCATCGATTTGGATCGTATAACCGGAAAAACTCCCCTTATTTTAAGGGAAATATGGGTATTTCCCAATATAAACGGAATTCCTTCGCTTATTTTTCGAACAACCTGAAATCAACATTCAATTATAACAGAGCTAAGAAAAAAGAAGCAGAAATGCTTCTTTTTTCTAATTTTTATTTTCCAATGAACCTCGGTGGTCTTTTTTCAATAAATGCCCTTATTCCTTCTTGGTGATCAAACGTTCGACGCATACTTAATTGCCCATGTTTTTCTAGTTCTAATAGTTTAAGCAGTTGCGGTCTATTCATATCTGCTAAAATTTTCTTCGTTTTAATCATCGCCTGGACTGGGCGGCTCAGCCAATCAGTTATTCTGGCTTCAAGCGTATCTTGCAGGTTTCCATCAGCAACTTCCTGGATCAATCCTAATTCTAGGGCTTCCAGGGCATTCATCATTTTTCCTTCCCAAATGAGCTGTTTAGCCTTAATTTCACCTAATCTTTTTTCTAAAAAGAAATGGGAGCCGCCATCAGGGATTAAACCAATTCCGATAAAATTCATCGCTAACTTGCTAGAATTATCGGCTATAATGTGGTCGGTAGCCAATGCCAGACTGAAGCCAAGTCCGGCAGCAGCACCATTTACAGCCGCGATGGTTAATTTTGGAATACTATAAAGAGTAATGATTAATTCACTAATACAATCCATAACAGGGAAGAAATCGGTTTCATTTAGTTCTGAAAGCATTGTTTTAATATCGCCGCCCGCAGAAAATGCTCTGCCGCTTCCTGTTAAAACAACAACATCGATATCATCTGATTCAGCTATTTCTTTGAGCTTGCTGACAAGTCCCTTTATCATGTCAACATCCAGTGCATTCATTGCTACCGGCCTATTCATTTCGACCGTTGCAACCCGCCCTTTCACTCTTACCTTAACTTTATCGGTTACAAAATTAATCGTCATCCCAAACCCCTCCCAGTATCATTATTCATTTCCATTATAGCTTGAAATGGACGGATAAAAAATAAATTTTCATAATATATGGAATTTTCACTATCAAATGAATAAAATACCACTCCAAAAAGGACAAAGGAATGCACTTTGTCCTTAATTGATTACTTTTTTAGCACTTCCTTTTGTACCTGTTCTCTTAATGTCATCTTTAAGAACTTCCCAACAGATGTCTTCGGTATTTCTTCCAAGAATAGAATTTCATCCGGCAGCCACCATTTGGCAAACTGCGGTTGTAAGAATTCTAGTAGTTCTTCCTTTTTCACCTTATTTTTGTATGCTTCCTTTAACACCACACAAGCAACAGGTCTCTCTTGCCACTGTTCATGTGGGACAGCAACTACCGCTGCTTCAAACACGGATTCATGTGCCATTAAAGCATTTTCTAAATCCACGGAAGAGATCCACTCACCGCCGCTCTTAATCAAGTCTTTGGTACGGTCAACTATTTTTACAAACCCTTCCTCGTCAATCGTCACCACATCACCTGTGTGAAGCCAGCCATCGTGAAATGCATCTAAAGTACGTTCGTCTTTATAATACTCTGAAGCAATCCATGGTCCTTTAATACAAAGTTCCCCCATCTCTTTACCATCCCAAGCAACTTCTCCATCCTTACCGACAATTTTCATACTTAAGCCTGGAACGAGAACGCCTTGCTTTGCCCGTATTTCAAGTCTTTCCTCATAATCTAAATTTTCCTGGTAGCTTTTTAACGTTGAAATAACTACAAGCGGGCTTGTTTCTGTCATACCATAGGCATGCATGAATGGAATCTTATGTCGCTGTTCAAATGCTCTAATCATTCCTTTTGGAGCTGCTGAACCGCCGCAAAGGATTCCCCTTACACTACTAAGGTCGTAAGAACCCTCATCAAGTTCTTTTAATAATCCAAGCCAAATGGTTGGGACACCAGCGGTAATCGTTACTCTTTCACTTTCAATCAGCTCTGCTATCAGTTTTGGAGTAAAATATGGCCCTGGTAGCACGAGGGATGTCCCAAACCATACAGCAGCAAAAGGCATTCCCCAAGCGTTGGCATGGAACATAGGGACAACAGGTAATGCAATGTCTTTCTCACTCATTGCCGCACTATCTGCAAGACCTAACGCCATACTATGGAGAAAAATCCCTCGATGTGAGTATATGACTCCTTTAGGATTTCCTGTGGTCGCAGAGGTATAGCACATTCCTGCTGGGTCGTTTTCTTCAATATCTTCAGGATAGGCATATTTAGGATTCGCTTCAGTTAATAGATCTTCATAATGATAGACTGGCGAAAGTGTGGTTTCCGGAAGCTCCTTGTCATCAGTCATAATCACATAGGCCGTAACACTTTTTAACTCTGATGAACATTTTTCAAGTAACGGAATTAGATCAGGATCCACTAAGAGGACTTTATCTTCTGCGTGATTGATAATATAGGAAATATGCTGGGGTGATAGACGGATATTGATTGTATGCAGAACAGCACCGATACAGGGAATCGCAAAATAGGCTTCGAGATGACGATGGTGGTTCCATGCTAGCGTTCCTACCCTATCACCTTTCTCTATTCCTAGTTTTTTTAGACTGTCTGCTAATCTTCTTGTTCTTTCACCGATTTGCTGGTACGTCATTCTGTGAATACCACTGGATGTTCTGGAAATTACCTGTTTTTTAGGAAAATACTTTTCTGCTCTTTCAATCATCTGTGTCATTGTTAACGGTGTTTGCATCATCGCTAAATCCCCCCCACAACTGAAAGCGTTTTCAAATCATAGTATTCTATGACTGATCTCCTATAAATTATTCGTCATGTTTATCATGATTCCTCTATAAAGAACAAAATTTTCATAAAAAAGTCTCATGCCTTTTAAAAGTTAAAGAAATCACGCACAAAGCTAAAGACATCACCGCAGTTCCGATGATGTCTTGTTAATTATTTTTTAATAATATTCATTTTCCTTAAAAACTCAATTGGCTGTTGTTTTCTAAAGTGTTCTTTAACCATATAGGCTACACCATGCTCATTTTTCGATCTAGTGACCCAATCAGCTGCTCTTTTCACATCAAATTCTGCATTCCACATTGCCACACCCAATCCTGCCGCCTTAATCGCTGGAATATCATCTAATCCATCGCCAATGACAACCATTTCCTTTAACTGGATTCCGAGGTGACCTCCAAGAAAGGCCAGTCCCTGCAATTTTGAAACACCTGCTGGAACAATGTCTAATCGCAGATGATCTAATTGGATGGTCTCAATTTCAGTAAACATCTTTTCAATTGCCTTCTTAGCATCTTGAAGATCACTTTCCTCTTCAAAATAAACCTCTATTTTTGGAGGAGTTACCGGTTGATCATGCAAGTATTCACTTAATGAAGTAACAAATTGCTGGGAATAAAATACAGGATCACCGGATGTAAAAACAGTTTTTGCTAACAGATTATTATTTAACTTCAACCTATTCGCTAACGAAAATTGTTCATGTACAAGCCTAATTTGACACGGCATTCCTTCTAGAAAACGGATGGTATCATAGGTAATATTCTCGTTAATTCGTTCAACATAATTCTGTTTATCTTGAATGTTTGCAATATAGGCACCTTGATGAGTAACCAGTGGATTTTTTATTTTTAATGCCCTTGCCACCTTTTTGGCTGAGGGAAAACTTCGTGATGTCATTAGCGTTACATAAATTCCTTTTTGCTGAACATACTCAATGGCTTCCTTCGTTGACTTATGAATTTTCCCATTACTCTGTAATAAGGTTCCATCGATATTTAATGCAAGCAAACGATAAATCATGACGTGAGCCCCCTGTTCTTGGTGAAGTTACCCTTATATCACTTTTATGATTTTTCACCGAAAGATAGAACAAAGGCCGTAGAAAAGAAAAAACTTCCGGAATAAACCGAAAGCATTTTGGTATCCTATTATAAATTTCCGTATAGTTCCTCTAAAGGCTTCATAATAACTTGGTTTAGCTCACCAATAATCATACTCATACGTTGTTCTGCCTGCATAAGTCGAGATATTTTTTCATTTTGCTGTACAAGAGCTGCTGTTGCTTGGGCTTGTTGGATTTCCTGCTCTGAAAGTTGATGCCCCATCATTTGTTTTTGTTGTAAATTCATTTGAATCTGGCGGAAATTATCAAACATATTTTTTGCTGCTGGATCTGCATTGACTTCAAGATACATTTGCTGTAAATGTTTATATTCATCACTTTGACGAATAGATTTTTCTAATGTATGAGCTGCATCGTATAAATTAACGGACATTGGACCCACTCCTCTTTAACAAATAATCTTAATAACTATAACAAACTATGTTCGTTAATGCGAGAATGTTCAAATGAGTTTCTATATTGAATCACCAACCTATGGGCGATAACATACAATACATATCAACGAATGCCTATTTTTCAACCATATTCGCCAATAAATGAGGAGTGACTATGCCCCCTATCTCAATTGTTCCAATGAGGTCTGCTACCGGGACAGAAATTTTTGTTCAAATGTCAACACAACTTTTTAAACAGTTACAGATTGAAGCTAGAAATATCAAGATTTCTATAGGAAAAATAATGATGAAAGTAAACATACAAACTGTCGAACTAACCGCTTACGAAATTCATTTCCCCGAAAATCTATTTCAGTATTTCTGTTTACCCATGCAGGAATATAAATTTCTATACCATTTTAAAAAAGAAAAACACGTACTATTTTTAGGTCCAGTTATTGGTTTAGTAACCGATTTTAAAGATACAGGGATTGGAGAGCCCCATTTTGGTTCCATTCATAACTTTTGTGAAGAACTTCATCATGGTCTTAGTGAAAATGGAGGTTTTTTATATATTTTTTCCTATCCTGAATTTTCTTCCCTAGGGTATAACTTTGACAGCGGGAAATGGAAGCCTGCCAAACTCCCACTTCCTGATGTTATTTATAATCGTATCCATTCTCGAAGAGCGGAGTTTAGCAAAGAGTACCTTCTATTTCGCCATAGGCTTGCAGAATTAAGTATCCCGATTTTTAATGATCGCTTTCTTTCTAAATGGGAGGTTCATGAACATTTAATCCATGAAAATCACCTTAATCCATATATACCTGAAACAAATATCTTCACAAAGGATCATCTTGCAACATTCTTAAAAAAATATGAAACTATTTTTATAAAACCTGTACATGGCAGCCAAGGAAGGAACATTTTCAAAATTAACAAAGAAAATACTGATTTCAAATTGGAATCATCTGTTAAATCGTTATCAAAGATTAAGGATGTTATTCTCTCCTTTGAGGAAATTTATCAACACATAAAGCCGCTATTGAACAATAGAATCTGCATTATTCAACAGGGTATCCCCCTTCTTACCTATCAAACTAGAGGAATGGACTATAGAGTATTATGTCATAAGAATAAACAAAACAAATGGAATGTAACCTCGGTGGTTGCCCGCATTTCCGCAGAAGATGAGTTTGTTTCCAATATCGCAAGAGGCGGGGATATGATGTCACCAATAAATGCCCTAATAGATACCCTAAGCATTAGCGATGCAAAGCGGCTTATTTCTCAAATGAAAGAATTGGCAATTGAAACAGCAATGATTATTGAAAGAAAATCTTCAGGAATAACTGGGGAACTTGGAATCGATATTGGAATTGACAAAGATGGTAAGCCTTGGCTAATTGAGGTCAATTCAAAGCCGTCAAAAAGCTTTGAAGATGGGCAAATGAAAATAAGACCATCCGCTAAAGCTATTATTCAATTTTGTACGAAGCTTGCATTTGACTCAGGCGAAGAAATGGAGGATTCATAGATGAAAACCTTTGGAATCATGACCTTAACGATTGAAAGTGAGACCACCTATATAAATGAAATAGCTGCCCGAAGTCATCAATACGGCATTGAGTGTTTCCATTTTCTCCCCTCAGCTATTAATCCACTCACTACACTCGTTTTAGGGAGACGTTTTGACGTAAATGAACAGTGTTGGATGGACGATGAGTTTCCCATCCCGTCGCTTATCTATGATCGTTGTTTTTATGGAGATGATGAACATTCAAAACAATGCATTCCAATTGTTTCTTGGTTAAAAAGCAGAGAAGATATTGTCTTTTTAGGCTTCGGACTTCCCAATAAATTAGAATTGTATGAAACATTATCCAATTCTAGTTTGAAACCGTATTTACCTCGTTCACAGGCCATTAAGGATTGCACAGAAGTGATCGCGGCCTTAAATCAGCAGAAAAAGATCATCATTAAACCCATTAATGGCTCTCAAGGATACGGAATCTATTATTTAAAGAAAAACGATAAAACTATCCATGTCAAAACAGAAAAAAACAAAAAAATTATCTCAAGGATTTTTCCAAATGAGTCAAAGTTATTTCAATGGCTGCAACCATTAATCACCTATCGACCATACCTACTTCAACCCTACCTTGAATTATCTACTACTTCTTCCCAACCATTTGATATTAGAATTCTTCTGCAGAAAAATGAACAAGGGCTTTGGGTTGAACGTGGAAAGGGAATCCGCATCGGTAATACTGGTGGTTTACTTTCAAACTTAAGTGCAGGCGGATCAGTCATTGATTTTACTTCCTGGGCAGCAAATTTATCTTTACCTAAAAAAGAATACATTTGTAATGAATTAAACTTTATTATCACCAACCTCCCACAAATACTGGAACAGGAAATATTACCATTATTTGAAATAGGCATCGATATCGGTGTAGCAAAAAATGGCGCCATCTGGATTCTCGATGTAAATTCAAAACCCGGAAGAAAAGTCGTATTAAAAACACAGCCAGATTTACAAGAAACCTTATTCCTTGCCCCTCTTCTATATGGAAATTACCTTTGTCAGGCTGAAATTAAAGAAAGGAAGAGCTACTATGAGAAAACGTTATACCATTGAAATTGCCGCAACGAGTAAATTGGTCGTTTTTTGTCCTCATGAGCTCTTACAAGATACTGTACTAAAAAAAATTGCTTTTGGTTCTAGTTCTATCGAAGTAGACTTTGTACCTCATTCTAAGAATAAAAATTCCATTGTGATTAGCAAAGAGATTCAAAAGCTCCTCTTATTTCCTGATTTTGCAATAAAATTGTATGTATTTGTTGACCAGCATGTTCTCACGATTGGACCGCTTGTAGGAATTTTCACTGCTGGCTTCACTCCCTTCCCAATCCGTCCTGTTGGTGATAGAACCAACTTTTTCGCTAAACTGTTATCAGTAAAAACAAGCGTTGGTGCCCTTCCATTTGTTTTCGGTGAACAACATATCAACTGGGAAAAGGGTTCAATTAACGGGTATTTCTTTCATGATAATAGTTGGCAGACTTTTGAGGTCCCATTTCCACACGTTATTTATGACCGACTACCCAATCGTAAAAGTGAAAGAAATCCCAAACTTGTTAAAGTGAAGGAAACTCTACAACATGACTACCTTATCCCTTGGTATAACCCTGGCTTCTTCAGTAAGCTGGATATCTATGAAAGATTACAGCAGGACCATTCAGTATCATTTTTACTTCCGGAGACCCATCCTTTTTCATCCTTTTCCTTGATTGAAAATATGCTGTCCCAATATGGCCATATTTATATAAAACCAATAAATGGCAGTCTAGGGTTAGGAGTTCACCAAATCCTATATGATAGAAGCGAAGACGAATATTATTGTCGCTATCAAGATCGTGAAGGAGTAAATCGCTTACGAAAATATTCATCGCTTGAAGGAATGTTTCAAACTGTGTTTGCGAATCGTAATCTAGATAAAATGATTGTTCAGCAAGGTATTCACTTATTACGCCATGAACAAAGACCCTTTGATTTTCGCATACACACAAATAAAGACGATTCCGGTGTCTGGCATGTCACAGCATTGGCTGCGAAAATAGCAGGCCGTGGCAGCGTAACAACCCATACCCGAAGTGGAGGAGAAATAAAAACGATTGCTGAAATTTTCCAACCAGAAGAATGTCATTTCTATACGGAAAAGCTCGAAAAAGCAGCTCTCTTGTTAAGTGAAAGTATTACAAATAATATGGAAGGAATAATAGCAGAAATTGGGTTTGATTTAGGTATTGATAAACATGGCGACATTTGGCTATTTGAAGCAAATTCGAAACCTGGTCGATCCATTTTCAGCCACCCAGAACTGAAGGAATTCGATCAGCTTACTTGTAAGCTATCAATGGCTTTTGCGGTTTTTTTGACTGAACAATCCATTTACCATCCCGAGGATGTCATCATATGGTAGTCATCAACGAATGGTGTAAGGGAAAAGTTCCCGTTATCGGAATTTTGACCGCACAGAAAAAGGACGGCTCAATTGCTGGAAATGCTCCCCTCTTTATTGGACTGCAAAAAAAGCTTATTTCACATAACGGAATAAGCTTTATTTTTACACTAGAAGGAGTCCATGAACATTCTATTGAAGGATTCACATTTATACCAGAAAAAAAAGGATGGGAAAAGATTACTGCTCCTTATCCTGACCTTGTATATAATAGAATCCCGTTCCGAACATCCGAAGAAGAGTTAAAAAACACTGAATTTTTTTCTTGTTTAAGGGATAAGAATATCCCCTTTTTCAATCCTGGATTTATTGATAAATATGAATTATATCAACTCTTTAAAAACCATCCCACTCTTCAATCCTATATGCCTGCTACCATCACGGCCATTCATAAGCAAGAGTTCTTATCCTTCCTAACTAAATTCAATAGTATTTACTTAAAACCAGCACAGTCAGCAAGAGGCAATGGAATTTTTAAATTAGTACTAGATACAGACAAAAAGATTTGCTTTAAGGGATTAAAAACAAGTGAAGAGTTCTTAACTTTTGACCATTTTTGGGTTGAGTGGGAAAACAAACTTAAGAAGAAAAACTATCTGGCACAAGAGGAAATAAAATCTCGCCTTTATGATGGCAATCGGTTTGATCTTCGAATTCTTGCCCATGCAGAAAATAATCATTACATTGTTACGGGGGTGGGAATCAGACAATCGCAGATTCAGGAAATAACCACTCATATTCCCAAAGGGGGAAGGTTATTACCCTATGACCTCTTTCAGACAGAAGAACTTGACCTATTTATTCAAACCATAGTTGAGCAAATAGGAAAAGCGTTATCAAAAAAACTGGGCTTTTTCGGTGAATTTTCAATTGATGTTGGTATCAGTCAATCAGGACAGTACTATATTTATGAGGTAAACTCCAAACCAATGAGTTTTGATGAAAGTGAAATAGAAGAAAGAAAAATCGATCATCTCTGTCGGTTATTCCTTCAACTCACTGGAAATAAAAAATAACTGACCTCCTACTGGAGTATTATCATTTTTTCTCGTAAGCTAGAAGTACCAACTAGCCTATAAAGGAGATGAAAATGATGCTGACACACTTTCAGTTTAAGCCTTTATTTGAAAATAAAAATATTCCCGGGTGGAATTTTTCCTTTTACTATAAAAAACAACGATTTTCAGGTACCTATCATCAAACTGGAAAAGTTGAATGGACAGTCAATACCCCTGAACAGGAAGATATTGAAACCTTAACTAGCCAAATTCACGAATTAATGCTTTTTCATGTTTATGAATAACCCGATTTCCACAAACTAACCAGTGTAAGACATGGAAAGGGATTGATAGGTGTGGAAAATAGAAAAGATGTTCAAGTGAAAAAAGACTTATTGTTTGAAGGCAGGGATAAGGTCTACCTAGATATTGATCGAATGATAAATGAAGGCATGTCTGGCGGTTCCGTTCATTCCCGACATGATTCAACGAATATTGAAGAAGCGCGAGATCTTACTGAAGAGGAACCCCCTTCACACAATTGAATGATGGATGAAAGGCTAATTCTTGAGATTATCAGGAGTTAGTCTTTTTTATGATATAATTAGTGGATTATTTCTAAAAATTACTTAAATGGAGAAATTGACCTTGTTTAAAAAAATCATGTCCTTATACGAAGATTCAGTCCTATTTTCTGAAAAGCCACTGCATATTTCTAATCAATTTCACCTATTTTACGACCAATCTGAGAATCAATGGCTTGCTATTCCAAAATCAAAACTAACAGAAAAAGAGTTTAACCTTCTGCAAGTACTTTATCAACAGGTGAACATCCCATCCAAGCCATTCGGGAAATGGTATGAATTTTTAATGGTAGATGGACCATTGCCGACATCAAGTACTGATAGTAATTTTCGAATTATTCAGTTTCATATTAAAGGGAATGTCGAGCAAGATGAAATTGAATCAGCCCTAAATGGATTTTTTTCTAATGAGGTCCAATATATCTGGGAAGACAGCCAAAATGGATGTGTAATTGAAGAAAAAAGACAAATATCTTTATCTGAAAGTGAGTTAGCTTCTATTTCTGATACGTTAGAAAGTGATTTTTATGTAAAAATTTCATTTTATATCGGTAAACTATTTCCTTTGTCAAATCAGCTTCCTAACCAGTACCGGCAAGAAAAAGAGTATTTTCAATTTGCAAAAAGTCACCTTTCAGGTTCAAATACTTTTACTTTTGAAAAAGTTTTCCCGCCATTCGTTGCTGCTAACCTTCCGAATCATATTAAAGAGAAGTTGTACAAAGACTTTTTAGAAGTATTTTTAGACGACCCTGAGCTATACGTAACCATTAAGGTTTTTCTAGAAAGTAACTTAAATGCAAGTATGACAGCCAAGAAATTGTATATTCATCGAAACACCCTTCAATACCGATTGGACAAGTTCATTGATAAAACAGGAGTTCAATTAAAAGATTTTTATGGAGCATTTACTGTATTTTTAGCTTGCTTGTTATTTCAACATGACAATTAGAAAAGCAGAAGCGCCTTGTCCAAGGGCGACCGGCATAAGACGAGCCGGCAGGAAGGTCGTTCTTTGACCTTCTTGACGGATTGGCTTATGACCCGAGCCCTTAGGCGCTGTAGCTAGACAATCTGCACAAATAATGAGTTGGGAACTTTGTGCAGTATGTCCATATTGTCTGTAAGCCTTTTCATGTAAACTTAAGTTAATCAAAACTTAGGAGGTTTTACACAATGGCAGAGTTAGTATTAGATCATATATATAAAATTTACGATAATAAGGTTACCGCAGTTTCAGACTTTAACCTACATATACAAGATAAGGAATTTATCGTCTTTGTTGGTCCATCAGGCTGTGGTAAATCAACAACACTTCGTATGGTCGCTGGACTTGAGGAAATTTCACAAGGTGACTTTTTCATCGATGGAAAACGAGTGAACGATGTAGCTCCTAAAGATCGTGATATCGCGATGGTTTTCCAAAACTATGCACTCTATCCACATATGACCGTTTATGATAATATGGCTTTTGGTCTAAAACTTCGTAAGTTTCCGAAGGATGAAATTGATCGCCGTGTAAATGAAGCAGCTAAAATCTTAGGATTAGAAGCTTATTTAAAAAGAAAGCCAAAAGCATTATCCGGTGGTCAACGTCAGCGTGTTGCCTTAGGACGTGCGATTGTCCGTGATGCAAAGGTATTCTTAATGGACGAGCCTCTTTCTAACCTTGATGCAAAACTTCGTGTTGCGATGCGTGCTGAAATTGCTAAGTTGCACCGTCGTTTAAATACAACTACTATTTACGTAACACATGACCAAACAGAAGCGATGACAATGGCTTCAAGGCTAGTTGTTATGAAGGATGGTATTATTCAACAAGTAGGTACACCTAAAGAAGTATACGAAAAGCCTGAAAACGTATTCGTAGGCGGATTTATCGGTTCACCAGCCATGAACTTCTTTAACGGAAAGCTTGAAGATGGCAAATTTGTAGCAGGAAAAACATCTATCTCAGTACCTGAAGGTAAAATGAAGGTCCTTCGTGAGCAAGGTTATGTTGGAAAACCAATTATCCTTGGCGTTCGTCCAGAAGACATCCATGATGAGCCTGTATTCATTGAAGCTTCAACAGGTACAAAAATCAAAGTAAATGTTGATGTAGCTGAATTAACGGGTGCAGAATTAATGGTTTACTCCAGCATTGATGATCAGGACTTTGTAGCACGTCTTGATTCAAGAGCTGACATTCACCCTGGAGATTCTCTTGATTTAGCATTTGACATGAATAAAGCTCATTTCTTTAATATAGAAACTGAGTCTCGCATTCGCGCAAAAAATGAATAATGATTGATAATAAACCAAGGTCCCGTTTTGGGATCTTGGTTTATTCTTTAATAAAAATTATCTCATCTTTATGACAGGTTGGACATGTATATAGATGTGGGCATTTTTGAGCTGAGTTTGTATCTGGATAGCCGTCCTCCATTTTCATTAATTCAATTTCCATATACGGACTATAATCATCATAGAAATCCATTAACCGTCCACTCTCCAACATTTGTTCCCCACAATGGGTGCATTGAACCGATACTTCACGTAAACCATTGCATATTGGGCATATTGACATTTCTATTCACCCTTTATTTTATGGCTGTGTTATAGGTAAATGTTGATTTTATGACAATGTTGATTTTTGCGGAAGGCGCGAGACTCCTGCAGGAGGACGGGACAGGGGAGACCCCGCAGGCGCTTTAGCGCCGAGGAGGCTTCCCGAACCGCCTGCGGAAAGCGAAGCGCCTGGAGCACAAATCAACAGCCTAGTTTAACACAGCCTAATTTAATGTATATGGTTAGTTTACGTTACTATTACAGCACTATGTAATGGAATAAATTACTAAATAAATAATCGAATAAGCTGTCCATTTTTAATCATAATAAATATTACAAAGCAAGCAACAACTTACCACGATGGGTTAGGCCAAGGCGGCAATGGTTATCATAACCAAAATGGTTCAATTCCATACTGACCCCAAATTTATTAAGAGGAGTGTTATTCAACTATGGCTAGTAACAACAACTCTAATCAACTTTTAGTACCTGGAGTGGAGCAAGCACTTCAACAAATGAAGTATGAAATTGCAACAGAATTTGGTGTACAACTTGGTGGAGATACTACTTCTCGCGCAAACGGTTCTGTTGGAGGAGAAATCACTAAGCGTCTAGTTGCAATGGCAGAATCACAACTTGGCGGGTACCAACGCTAATTTCAAAAAAGAACAGTTCAACAAATAAATAACATGGCTTAAGCCCCCTCCATTAGGTAGGGGGCTTTTATTGGATTAAACCATATTCTCTGGTTTAACCCATTCATCAAATTGCACTGCTGAAACATATCCTGTTTTAATGGCAGCTTCCTTTAAAGTACTATTTTCTCTGAAGGCAAGCTTTGCAATCTCGGCTGCTTTCTCGTAGCCGATATGTGGATTTAAAGCTGTCACAAGCATTAAAGTTTGTTCCACATGCATTGTAATTACTTCTTCGTTTACTTCAATTCCAACCGCACATTTTTCATTAAAAGAACGAATACTATCGGTTAACAGCGATATTGATTGAATGACATTAAAAATTATTACAGGCTTAAAAACATTTAATTCAAAGTTCCCCTGACTGGCCGCAAATCCGATGGTGGCATCATTCCCAAAAATTTGGCAGGCTACCATCGTTAGCGCTTCACTTTGAGTTGGATTTACCTTACCCGGCATAATAGAACTTCCAGGCTCATTAGCTGGAATAATCAACTCTCCTATTCCACTGCGTGGTCCGCTTGCAAGCCACCTGACATCATTAGCGATTTTCATTAAATCTGCAGCCAATGCTTTTAACGCACCGTGTACAAAGACGATTTCACCATGACTCGTTAATGCGTGAAATTTATTATTTGAAGCTTGAAACGGATAACCAGTCAATTTTGAAAGCTGTTCCGCCATTTTATCCCCAAACTCTGGGTGCGCGTTTATACCTGTTCCAACCGCAGTACCACCTATAGCAAGGCTCCGTAAATATTTGCTTGAATCTACTACCATCGTTTCATCCTTATCAAGCATTGCTCTCCAACCGCTTATTTCCTGTCCGAGTGTCAATGGGGTAGCATCCTGTAGATGAGTTCTGCCAATCTTAACTATATTCTTAAAAGCCTTTTCCTTTTTTATCATAGTGGCCTTTAATTCAGTAATAGCGGGAAGTAAATGCTCGGTTAATTTTTTGTACGCCGCGATATGCATAGCTGTTGGAAACGTATCGTTAGAACTCTGCGACATATTCACATCATCATTTGGATGAACCCGCTCATTATTCCCTTGATTCATTAATAATTCATTTGCACGGTTTGCAATAACCTCGTTCACATTCATATTGGTTTGAGTGCCGCTCCCTGTTTGCCAAACGGCAAGTGGAAAATGATCGTTATATCTCCCTGAAAGGATTTGGTCACAAACAAAAACAACAGACTTCATCTTTCCTTCAGATAATTTTCCTAATTCATGGTTGACAATAGCGGCTGCTTTTTTGATTAAGGTTAGTGCAAATACAACTTCAATCGGCATTTTTTCGGATCCAATATCAAAATTTTTAAGGCTTCGTTGTGTTTGTGCTCCCCAAAATTTATCAACTGGAACCCTGACATCACCAAGTGTATCTCTTTCAACTCTATATTTCTCCATAGATTTATTCACCTCACTAACATATATATTCCCAAAAATAGTAAAAAAACTACAGACAATTGTCTGTAGTTTAATGTTTAACAACCATATAACCAATAAAATAAGAAAGAATTAATAAACTACCAATAACATTAACGATTGAAAAGTCCATCTGCATTCCACCCCTTTATTATGAAAGAGCTTAAACATATATAAATTATCATAATAAAGAGTTTTTACCTGTGATAAAAGTAACTGGTTATCAATGAATTTATGAACATTCCATGAACGATTACCCAGCTAGACTAGCACTACCTTTTTGGAGCTCATACATTTGATAATATTTTCCTTTTACCATCATTAACTCCTCATGTGAACCACGCTCTACGATTCTTCCACGGTCTAAGACAAGAATTTGATCAGCATTGCGGATGGTTGATAACCTGTGCGCAATAATAAAAGTAGTTCTTCCTTTTTTCAGGACATCCATGGCTTCTTGGATAACAGCTTCCGTTTCGGTATCTATACTTGATGTAGCTTCATCTAAGATTAGGATTGCTGGGTTAAAAGCAAGAGCTCGCGCAAACGAAATTAACTGACGCTGTCCGCTCGAAAGTGTACTTCCTTTTTCAATTACAGGTTCGTCATAGCCATTTTCCAAGTTTCTAAAGACCTTATCTGCACCAACATCCTGTAACGCCTTTTCCACCATTTCTCTCGTTATGGATGGATCTCCAAGACTTACATTAGAGACAATCGTACCGGTAAACAGGTATGGATCCTGTAATACAATCCCCATATGATCACGAATTGTTTGGCGTGGGATGCTGCTGATATCCTTTCCATCAATGAGGATTTTCCCCTTTTGGCAATCATAGAAACGGAAAAGCAAATTCATAATAGAGCTTTTTCCAGAACCAGTGTGTCCCACAAGGGCAACTGTCTGGCCTTGTTTAGCTTCAAAATTAATATCATTTAATACATACTCGCCTTCTTTATAACCGAAAGACACATGCTCGAATTTAACATTGCCGCGAACACGCTCGATTCGTTCTTTTCTTACATTTTCACCTTGTTCATCCATTAGCCTAAACACTCTTTCACCAGCAACTAAGGCGGTTTCCAAATTGGCCAATTGATTGACAATCCCTTGTATTGGATTAAATAGACGATTAATGTAATCTACAAAGGCATAGAGTACACCAAGTGAAATCACTGAAGCAGGATTTATAGAAAGACCGCCAAAATACCAAATAAAGGCTACAAAAACCATGTTTCTTAAGACCCCAACTAAATTATGAGACGTCAAAGCATTTAAGCTTAATAATTTATTTTGATACATAAAATGTTCAGTATTCAGCTTTTCGAATTCCTTTTCTGTCTCTTTTTCCATTCCAAATGCTTGAATAATACTCATGCCGCCAATAGATTCATTAATCGTCGCATTGATATCACTGTTTCTTGAGCGAATGACACGATTGTATGTTGAAGCAAACTTCCGATATAATTTCATCCATCCATAAAGGATTGGCAATAGTAATAAGCAAATGGCTGCCAGCTTCACATCTAGGATAAAAAGGGCCGCATATATTCCCGTAATATAAATCGCACTTGTAAAAAATTGAGCTAATACGGTTACATAAAGTTCACGGATTGCTTCTGTGTCATTGGTGATCCTTGCCACCACTTTCCCAGCAGGAAGGTTATCAAAATAATGTATCGGAAGTCGCTGAATCTGTTCGAATACATCTTCACGCATTTTTTGTATAATACGATTTGCTGACTTTTGCAGTAAAAACCTTTGACCGTATTGAAAAATAGCAGAGATCACTAATAAACCAAAGTAAATGATCAAAAGCTCGATTATTGATGGGATTTCCAATTGGTAAAACAGCTTCAGCTCCTTATTTGTTAAGGGTTTTGCTTCATATTCTACTTTCTTCGATCCATTTTCGACCGTTAATATCCCCTGATCAAACGTTCTTTTACCATCGAATTCTAGCTTTTCATTAATAATTACAAACTTTGCACCCACCTGCAAAATTCTTATTGCTATCCCCTTTTCTTCATCACTGGAGAAATTCTTTTCCTTTTTATAAAATTTCCCGTTATATTCAGCTGTATCTTTTCCTCTTGTAGTTTCGTTCCAAACAGACTCAATGCCTAAAATATGTTGGTCGATAATGTTTTTCGCAATGAATGGACCAGCAAGATCTGTAACAACGGAAATGGTCAGCATAAACAGCGCGGTAAAAATGATTTTTTTATACTGTAAAGCATACTCGGTTAATCGCCTTCCTGTGTTCATGCTGTCACCCCCTCTTCCAAATTGTTTTCCACTTGTTGACGTAAATACTGTTCTTTATACCATCCTTCATTCGAAAGCAGTTGATCATGTGTTCCTTCTTCAATTACTTTTCCTTCATCAAGAACAATGATGTGGTCTGCATGTAGAACAGCAGACATTCGGTGAGTCGTGATAATGGTGGTTTTGTCTTTTCGTAACTCACGAATATTGTCAATAATACTTTTTTCTGTTTTTGCATCAACAGCCGATAAGGAATCATCAAGTATAAGGATTTCTGGATTTTTAATAAGTGCTCGCGCAATTGAAATCCTTTGTTTTTGACCACCTGAAAGTGCCACACCTTTTTCACCAACGAGTGTCTCTAACCCATCTGGGAGCATTTCTAAGTCCTTTCGGAATGCAGCTAAATCGATTGCCCTTTCTAATTCTTCTTCGGTTGCTTCTTTGTTCCCAAACAAGATATTTTCTTTGACACTTCTTGAAAAAAGAACATGGTCTTGAGGTACATATCCAATCCATTTACGAACTTGATCCAGTGTCTGCTTCTTAAGTGAAACTCCTGCGATAGACATATCACCTGATCCAAGTGGATATTGCCTTAATAATTGCTTTATCACAGTTGTTTTTCCACTTCCTGTTTTTCCAACTATTCCTAGTGTCTGCCCTTGGAACAGTTGAATCGTTATATCTGTTAAATTATCCTCCTTGGAAGAAGGATACCGAAACGTTACTTGTTTATAATCAATTCTATTAGCAGTTTCGAGCTTAACTGGGTGAACTGGAGTCTCAACTGTCTCTTGAAAAGATAATGTTTCATTTACCCTGTCTAACGAAGCATTTCCTCTTTGCATAATATTAATTAATTCACCAATCGCAAACATTGGCCAGATTAACATACCTAAGTAAACATTAAATGACACAAGATCACCTAAGGTTATCGACTGGTTGAATACTAAATAGGCTCCATAACCAAGTCCAATAATATAGCTGATTCCCACAAGTATTTTTACTGTTGGATCAAATAAAGAGTCTATCCTTGCCACCTTAATATTTTTTTTAAAGACATCTTCAGTTAATTCGTGGAATCGTCTCCCATCCGCCTCTTCTTGTACATATGCACGAATAACTCTAACACCGGCGACTGATTCTAAAACTCGGTCATTAAGCTCCCCAAATGCATCCTGCGCTTCCATGAAGCGCTTATGAATCCTATTTCCGTAAACTTGCATAATATAAGCCATAATTGGTAATGGAAGGATCGCGGCAATGGTCAACTTCCAGCTGATTAAGAGTCCCATGGTAATAATAAGAGTCAGCATCCAGACACTTGAGTCCACCAGGGTTAGTATTCCAAACCCTGCGGTGGTGGAAATCGCCTTTAAATCATTGGTGGCCCTGGCCATTAAATCACCGGTCCGATTTTTCTCATAAAAAGTTGGTGACATTTTTAATAAATGTTTCATAAACCGAGAACGTAGCTTCCTCTCAACAAGAAAGGCACCACCAAATAATTTATACATCCAAACGTAGGTAATTCCGTATGAAAGTATCATTAGTAAGAGTAAGTAACCTACATACTTTACTATTTTTTCATTATTCATTTCGCCTAAATGAATATCATCGATTACCGTTCCGAGTAATTTAGGCGGTAAAACATCTAGAATCCCAACTAAAATTAATAAAAAAATAGCAACTACATACCGCTTCCAATATTCTTTAAAAAACCAACTTAATTTTTTTAAAACAGAAAACATAATATCCCTCCCTGTAAAAAAGACAAAAAGGCATACCGCATTTGTGCAGTATGCCCCGACAAACTAAAATTAGAGACAAAAAAACACACGTTACGTTAAAAAAGAACGCAACCCGTGTTGGACCATGACAATACCCAGATTAAATTAATTAATAAGAAGGCGTACTAGGACAGGTTACATTCAAATATTCAGTTGCTACTACTGTGCTGTTTAAAACAATCATTTGGTAACCCTCCTTTTCCTTTTTTTTCATCCTTTGTTAGATTATCACCAGTTCATTTATATGTCAAACCTATTTTTCAGAATTTTCTTTTCGATTTAAACAGACATGAATATTTTTTAATCGGTATTTTTTTGAAAGATTTTCCGTACAAATACTAAGTAAAATAGGGTAGGCATTGGTGCTTGAATGAGACCAACAATTCCCCACAACCAATAGTTATGGTTGCGTTTCCTCGCATCCAAGAACAAAAAGATACTTTGGAGCAACAAGATTGCAACAACTAGGATTATGACAGATAGTGAGAGTTCTTCACTCATTAATATTCACCTTCTTACTAAACTTTGTAATTGTATATAGTACAATAAAAATCGAAGTAATGATTTGAATTAAGATAAATACCACAGGCATTTGGTAAAAAGATACGATTATTCCACTTAAAATGAATAATGCTATCATGATAAACATGGATAATTCTATCATTAGTTTTTTCCTGCTATTTTGCTTCTCAGTTTGAACCATTTTTTCAAACCATTGTAAATCCGGAGTATAGACAGGGAATTGATCAACCTTAGTTAACCCTTCTTGCAGTGCGTGAATAGCATCTAAGTCACGTTTATTTTGTTGTTCGTTGTCGAGTATGACGACCTTCTGTTTCTTCACCTATTTTCAGCTCCCTTCTTACTGCCAAAATACCATTATGAACTCTTGATTTAACCGTTCCGGAAGAAATTTTAAGCCATGCACCAATTTCATCATATGAGTAACCATAATAATGCTTAAGGACGATGGGAATCCGTACATCTACAGGTAATTTTCCTAATGCTTCTATGGCATCATTCCATTCTTCATTCCGGCTTTCAAAATGCCATTTCAACTTTCGGTAAATCTCTTCTTGTCCTTTCCAATTGTTTTCTCTTTTTTGTTTTCTACAAAGGTCAATGTAAGTATTGGTAGCAATGGAAATCAGCCAAGTTGAAAATTTACTTTGACCATTATAGAGATGAATTTTTTGAATACATTTTGCCATTGTTTCTTGTGCAAGTTCTTCTGCTATATCGGGATTCATTGTAACCTTTATTAAATACTTTACAAGGAATGGATAATTTTCTTTAAACAACATGGCAAATGCAAGATGATCCCCTTCTTTTGCACTTTTAACTACTGGATCCATCCGTCTTGTCCTCACTTTCCCCCATCAATCCCTATTTTTCTATTTATGTATAAGACGTCTTTGAAAGTCTTTCGTTCATCTTTTTTTACGATTTATTTTGGGTAAAGGCTGTTTTCATTCTAACACAAAAGGCACGAATCTCTTCGTGCCTACCATCTAGTACTTAAAGTTAGGGCCAAGTTTCTTCCAGCGTTTTTCCCACTTTTCTTTCTGCTTTCTCCACTTTTCTTCCCATCTACTTGCTCCATCATTAAAATATTCTTCAAGAGATTTACGATTCAACTCCTCTTTTTCCTCAAGCCTCTTCTCCATCAACGTATCAATGTGCTGAACGTTAAAACTTATTGCAGGAATTCCTTTTAATGCATCTTTCATTACCTCACGAAACACAATTGCCGCTCCTGCACTGCTGGTCGTTTTTAAGTAATGTTTTTCATCCGTTTTATCGTAACCCACCCATACTGCTCCAACTAATTGTGGTGTGTAGCCAACAAACCATTGATCTTTTACACCCGTAACACCTTCAATTGGCACCTGTGTAGAGCCTGTTTTTCCTGCTATTTCCCTACCAGCTATTTGCGCACTTTTTCCTGACCCATGTTCAACCACACCGAGTAGCATCGTGGTCATTTGGTCTGTGACTTCTTTTGTTGTGACTCTGTCTTTTTTCTCCTTCCACTCGGCCACAGTATTCCCATCAGCGTCAACAATCTTTCTTATTACATGTGCTTTCGTTCTGACTCCATTATTAGGAAAGACGGAATAGGCCTCCGCCATTATTAGTGGAGAGACTCCATGCTCTAATCCACCTAAGGCAAGTGATAAATTACGATCACCTTTAACTAACGGAATTCCAAAACGTTTTGTTGAATCGATTCCGTTTTCAATGCCAATTTCATTTAAGAGCCAAACGGATGAAACATTTTTGGATTCTTTCATCGCTTCATACATCGGCACCTGGCCTGCATATTCATGGTTGTAATTGCTAGGTTCATACTCACCAAAGCTCATTGGTTCATCCATTAGCATATCTGTAATTTCCCATCCAGCTTCGAGTGCAGGTGTAAATACAGCCAGCGGTTTTATCGTTGAACCTGGCTGCGCCTTTAATCCTGTTGCACGATTGTATCCTCTAAAAGTATGCTCTCCACGTCCACCAACGATTGCTCGAATTCCACCCGTTTGTGGATCAACAAGAATTCCGCCACTTTGAACAATTTGATCTGACCCTTTTGGAAATAATGCGTCGTTTTGAAAAGTTTTTTCCATCGCATGCTGCATAGTAGGATCAAGCTCAGTATAAATTTGATACCCGTTTGTTAGTAATTCATCCTGGGATAAATGGTATTCTTCAATTGCTTCTTCAAATACTTGGTCAACATAGTGAGGATATTTTCCTCGAAAAGGGTCACCGCCTTTATTATTTAAGACTATCTTTTCATTTATTGCATGTTCATACTCCTGTGTTGTTAGAAACCCTTGCATCTTCATCTGTGCTAAGACTAGATTTTTCCTCTGTGTCGCTTTTTCTAAATGATGATATGGATTTAGGGCAGATGGTGCTTTAATGATACCTGCCAATAATGCTGATTCACCAATGGACAGGTCCTTTACCTCTTTTCCAAAGTAATTACGAGTTGCCTGCTTAATACCCCAAGCACCGTCTCCAAAATAAATCTGGTTTAAGTACATTTGCAGGATTTCCTGCTTGCTGTATTGTCTCTCAATTTTCATTGCTAAAAATACTTCATCTATTTTTCTCTTCAAGGTTTTTTGGGAGGTAAGTAATGTGTTTTTCGTTAACTGCTGGGTAATCGTGCTGCCACCCTCTACCATGCCCATAGCCTGTATGTCCCGAATAAGCGCCCTAGTGATACCGATAAAATCAATTCCATGGTGCTGATAAAATCGGTGGTCCTCAATTGCTATCACTGCATTTTTCATAGATTCAGGGACATGACTGATTGAGACACCTTCATTCTTATTAGCCGATACCTTACTAGCAACTTCACTGTGAATATCATAAAATACCGTCGCTTGGGGCAGCTCATTTTTGAGTGAAGAAATGTCTGCATCCATTGAATATGCATAGAGAATTCCTAAAAAGCCTAAAACAAAAAGAGAAAACGATAAAACCACCACTTGGTTCATATGCCATCGTTTCCAATTATTCACAACTTTTTTCATAGCTCCTCCTTAAAAATATGAAATGAAGGACATCATTTTCTTTTTCCCAATGATGGGAAAAATTATCCAAAAATGGCCAGAATAAAAAAAATCCTTGAAAAAATCAAGGACCATTTCCAGCAACTTATTCATTTTTAATTAATTCTTTAAAGCGGATTTTAGATTGTTTCTCATCAAAACTGCTATAAACACGATAATGTTTTTCGTCTAAAATTCTAAAATGTTTACTAAGAATATTCTGTTGCAGAATAAAGCCATTTTTTCTTGAAACTTCTCGCCACCAAATTCTACCGCCAAACGTTTTCATCTTACGATAGTCGATTCCTTCTCGTGCGACTGTCTCCAAGACCTCCAGTGGTTCATTACCAAACAAAAATTGGACTGTTTCTGTCTCTCTAAACAGTGCACATATGGATACCACCGTTGACCAGCTTGCAAGAACCCTTCCTTTTTCAATCTGAACTAGGGTTTTTTTTGATACACCAATGATATCAGCCATTTTATCCTGTGTATAGCCTGCTTCTGTGCGGATTAATCGTAATTTATCTGAAACTAGCTTAATAATTTCTTCCCTATTCATTAGAAAAACCTACTTTCACCTACTACTAGTGTAATTTTACACAAGTTCACCACGATTTAAAAGAAAAAACTACTATCGATTAAATGATAGCAGTTTTAATAGTTTATTTTATAGGCGTGCCGCATTGACTTTGACTCGAGCAGGATTTTTCAAGATCACACGCGGCACATTTTCCTTTTTTTGATTTATTAATAAATTTCACTAATGCCCAAGCGGCATAACCAAAAATCGCAGTGCCAATGATGATACTTGCTATCATATGGAACACCCTCCTAATCTTATACTAGTCCGAACAGTTTTCCGCCTTGATAAATAACCAAGCATAATGTATAAGCAATAAATAATGCATAAATAATTGAAAAAGCAGTCCACTTTTTTGAGCCAGTCTCTTTATATATTGTTGCCACAGTTGCTAAACACGGAATATATAATAGGATAAAAACCATAAAGCTATAGGCAGCAAGTGGAGTGTAGAAATCACTTAGTAAACCTTGCAAACTCGCATCATTAGGCACAAAATAAATAATATTCATGGTAGAAATGATTGCTTCTTTTGCTAAAAAGCCAGTGATTAAAGAGGCAGCAGCCTGCCATGTTCCAAATCCAATTGGTTCAAGAATAGGTGCAAATAAATTTCCTATTGCAGCTAAAAAGCTATCATCCATATCCACTTTTAATCCATTTGGTCCTGCATATGATAACAGCCAAATGAATACAGAACCAGCAAAGATAAACGTTCCTGCTTTTCTAACAAAGCCCTTTCCCTTATCCCATGTACTCTTCCAAAGCGATTGAACTTGTGGAAGCCGATACGGCGGTAGTTCGATAACGAACAGCGATGTTTCAGATTTTAATAATGTTTTCGTAAAAATTTTTGCTAATACTAATGCAACAACAATTCCAAGAACATAAAGGCTTAACACAACAAGTGCTTTATTCCCTACAAAAAATGCACCTACAAATAATGCGTATACAGGAAGGCGTGCAGAGCATGACATTAGCGGCGTTAATAAAATGGTCATTAGTCTTTCTCTAGGTGTTTCAATTGTTCTAGCAGCCATGATTCCAGGTACATTACAGCCAAATCCAATCATCATGGGGATAAACGCCTTGCCATTTAGCCCTACGGACTCCATAATTCGGTCCATCACAAGCGCGACACGAGCCATATAACCAGAATCCTCTAATAAGGAAATAAAAAAGAAAAGAATAAAAATCTGTGGAACAAACACCAATACCCCGCCAACACCAGCAACAAGTCCTTCTAAAATCAATGCCTGGATAAAGTCTGAAGCATTAATAGCATTTAGGATACTTTCAAAACCTGTGGTTACCGGTCCAGTTAAAAATCCGTCCAGGACATCAGATAAAGGTGTTCCAAGCCAATCAAAAGTAAGCATAAACATCAAGTACATACAAAGTAAGAAGATTGGCATTCCTAGATAACGATTCGTTACGATATTATCAATTTTTTCTGATAGTGGAACAGTGGTACCAATTTTTTTAACAGAAGCCTCTAGAATTTTTTCTATTACTTCTTTTCGTTTCAGATAAATATAGTTCGACAGAGATTTTATATGGATATCTTCCTTTTTAATTACCGATTCTAATTGAGTGATGAATGTTTCTAGTTTATTTGTTTCTACAAGATCGGAAAGATATCCTTTTACGTATTCATTCCCCTCAAATAGTTGAATAGCTAGCCACCTAGGTGAATGCTCGGTTTTTCCGATTAATTCAACAGATAATTTGTTTATCGCATCTTCTACAGCTGTCCCATAGTAGACATGTTTTTTTACCTTTGATTGGTTGGAGCTTGTTGAAATGACCTCAATTAATCGATCGCAGCCTTTTCCACTTCGCGCAACAACAGGAACAACAGGTACGCCTAATATCTGTGATAGCTTTTCTGGATCAATTTGAATTCCTCGATTTGCTGCAACATCTACCATATTTAAGCCAATTAATGTTGGTTTCTCAAATTCAAGCAATTGTAAGGTTAGATGTAAATTACGTTCTAATTGTGAAGCATCTAAAATATTTAGCAACCTATCCACAGGTTCATCTAAGAAAAAAGAAGTAACAACCCCTTCATCCTTTGATAATGGATTCAGTGAATAAACACCAGGCAAATCAATTAGTCTACCTATATTATTCTTGAAAACTCCGACTTTCTTTTCAACTGTAACTCCGCTCCAGTTGCCAACATATTCGTAGGAACCTGTTAGATTGTTAAACAATGAAGTTTTTCCAGTATTCGGGTTTCCAATAAGGGCAATTTCCATTAAACTCTCTCCACTTCTATTAAGCACGCTTCTTTACGACGGAGACCAACACATTGTCCACAAGATTCTATCAACACTGGACCACCAAATGGCATGATGCATTTGACACAAACTTCAGAGCCTTCTGTAATCCCAAGATCTAGTAAGCGTCTTTGGACTAGGCGACCCACATTTGATATGTTAACGATTTTCCCTTTATCCCCTGCTTTAAATGAACCGAACATCTCTATCACCCTAACTTATGTTAATTGAGAATGATTATCTTTCTTTATAAACTAATTTTACCATAATATCTTATAGAAAATGTGACAAAAAAACGAAAAAGTCTCAAAAAAAAGAGAAAAGTCAAGGACTTTTCTCTTTTTTATATCATCTTTTTCGGTGCTGCGCTTATTACTAGGATTACTAAAATAGCACTTACGATAAAGCTTGGCAGCATATAAGTTCCATTATAAATTAAGGAATAAACAGCAACTGGCTGGCCATCAGGTGCAAATTCACCAAAGAATACAATCCCTGAATAAACATGAGCTAAATATCTAAGAGCACTTCCCAAAAATGTTCCTAAAATCACATAGGTAATCCAGCCTTTTTTGTTTTTATTCGAAAGAGAATTTTTCACCCGAGATGCAAAGATACCAGCTAAACCAACAACTGTAAATGCAACACCATAATCAATAATACCTTGAAGAGGGGTATAAATTTGTGAAAAACCAAGGATAAATTGAAGTAATCCGAGTAAAAATCCAGATAGGATCCCACCTTTTATTCCCCAACGAAATGCCATGATGAAAATTGGAATCATCGCAATTGATATAGATCCTCCCTGTGGCCACACTTTTAGCGACAAGAGTCCTGAAACTAAATCCAATAAATAAGCTAATGCTGAAAATACTGCCACTTCTACTAAAAATAATGTGTTACTACGCTTTTTCTCCATACCTGTTCCCCCTATTTTGACTTTGCGAAAGAACGTTCGATGCTACTTGCTAAAAATTCTATATGGCGCCAAAAAAAAAGCAATGCAGGACATTTAAGGATTGTCTGCATTGCTTGAATTGATATTCGGCAAACCACATCCCTACGCTAGCGTTAACTAACAGGTTCATAGGGTCAGAACTCGAACGTTCACTCTCAGCCACTTAAAAGCAGCTCCCCTTGTGGAAATATTTAATTGATTACAAAAATGAATATACTATTATTATAGTAATTTTACAAGGAAAACATACCATTCATGGTATAATTAATAACAATACCTCAAAAAAAGAATAATTGTAAAATTCGCCTATTATTATTTAAAGGGATTTTCCACTATTATCACGAATTATCTTTTAATCAGTTTGGCCATGCCTTAGGAGGAAATAGTGATGTTATCAGAAGTCCGTACAGATTTAATAACCTTTTTTAAGAAGAATAAAGAGAACTTACTTCTTGAATGGGAAAATTCAATAATCATTTCTAATGATGATCCCTTTAAAGAAAAAATCCGTGAAAATGGTATCGCTCTTGTTAATGTCATTCTTAACATGCATCTAATGAGTGAACAAGAGCTATTGAACATACTCAAAGAGCATGCTTTAAAAGTATCTGAGGAAAGAGCCCTGGCCAATATTAATATTGGGGAATTTGTTTATAATGTTAATCATGGAAGAACTGTGTTGTACAGTTATTTAAGTAAAGCTGGTTTACAATGGACCGACCTTCAAGAATCAATTAATAAGATCAATTTCTGCTTTGATAAATTTTTGTATTATGCTGTGACTCATTATACTGAAGCAAAAAATAAAATCATTGAAGAAAAATCAATGTTTATCGATTCAACTCACCAGGATCGTTTAACACTTCTTGGACAAATGACATCTAGCTTTATTCATGAATTTAGAAATCCTCTCACATCTATCCAAGGGTTTATACAACTTCTTAAGGCTGACCATCCAGATATGAAATATTTGGATATTATTTCCAGTGAGTTAGATCAGCTAAATTTCCGAATTTCACAGTTTTTACTATTATCAAAAAAAGAACTAATTGGTAAAGAAAAGGAACAATTTCATCATAATAAATTAATTGATGAGGTATTGAATTTCTTATATCCTAGTATTTTAGATGGTAATGTAAAAATAAATAAAAAAATTGCTGAAGAGATGATACTTTATGGTTATGCAGATGAAATACGACAAGTCTTTATTAATATTATCTTTAATGCCATTGACGTGTTAAACCATCACAGAATCTCAAACCCAACGATTGAAATTAAAAGTTACATAGAGAATGACACACATTTGATATTGTCCATCTCCAATAATGGACCGATGATTCCTTTTGAATTGAGTAAAACCATTTTTGAGCCTTTTTTCACGACTAAAAAGCTCGGTACCGGGCTTGGACTATTTGTGTGTAAAGAAATTATTGAAAAACATAAAGGTAACTTAACCTGTTCTTCAACGCCAGAACTTACTATCTTTACAATTAAATTACCACTTGCAGCGTCTCCTTTATAGGAGGCTTTTGTTTCGTAATTTTAACCGAAATTTATAACTTTCCGATTCATATAGACAAGACTTTATTCATAAAATGTTGATACCAACTCTATACAAACTAGAACGTTTGACTGTACAGTTGTTATTTACTATAATTATTTTAAAATTTAGATTACCCGAGGTGATATGTTGGGGCTGTCTATCGAATCGGTGAAATAGCAGAAATCGTACTGGTTTTTAAGCGAAAAATGTTCCAAATCTAATTTCTTCATATCTAGTTTTCTTTTAAATTATTAGGAGGTGACTCCTTACCTCGTATAAAACGAGCTAAGGGAACTTATTTGGACATATTTAACTTGGTTATTATAGCCATTTTAATTGCGTTAACTGCTTTTTTTGTAACTTCTGAGTTTGCTATAGTAAAAATTCGGAGTTCTAGAATCGATCAGTTAATTGAGGAAGGTAATTCGAGTGCAATTTCAGCAAAAAAAGTAATTTCAAACCTGGATGAATATCTTTCAGCCTGTCAGTTGGGAATTACCATTACTGCGCTTGCTTTAGGTTGGATTGGGGAATCAACAATAGAACATTTACTCACACCCCTTTTTACTGGACTAGAAATTCCTGAAGGTGTATCCCATATCTTATCCATTGGGATTGCATTTTCGACCATCACTTTTTTACATGTTGTCGTAGGAGAACTGGCACCTAAAACACTTGCTATTCAAAAAGCTGAATTGATTACACTCATTATGTCACGACCTCTAATTTTCTTTTACAAAGTGATGTACCCGTTTATTTGGATATTAAATGGGTCAGCACGAATTGTGACGAGTATTTTTGGTCTTAAGCCTGTCTCTGAAAATGACATGGCACATACCGAGGAAGAACTTCGAATTATCCTATCTGAAAGCTATAAAAGCGGCGAGATTAACCAATCAGAGTTTAAGTATGTAAATAAAATTTTTGAATTCGATAATCGTATTGCCAAAGAAATTATGGTTCCACGAACGGAAATCGTTTCATTATCTAAGGATGATACCTTAGATACTTTTCTTCAGGTCATCCGTGAGGAAAAATATACGAGATATCCGATTATTGATGGTGATAAAGACCATATTATTGGTCTTGTTAATATTAAAGAAATGGTTACTGATTTAATCAGTAACGAAACCCTTTCAACCAAAACATTAGAACACTATACTCGTCCAATTATTAGAGTAATAGAGACGATTCCCATCCATGATTTATTGGTGAAAATGCAAAAAGATCGTATGCACATGGCAATATTAATGGATGAATATGGTGGTACATCGGGTCTTGTTACAGTTGAAGATATTCTCGAGGAAATTGTTGGTGAAATTCGTGATGAGTTTGATTCGGATGAAATTCCAATGATTCGGAAAATTACGGAACATCACTATATTATTGATTCCAAGGTATTGGTAACAGAAGTGAATGATCTGCTAGGGGTCGATATTGATGATGTGGATGTCGACACCATTGGCGGCTGGATATTAACCGAAAATTATGAAGCAAAAGAGGGAGACTCCATTTATCATGAGCCCTATTCATTCAAGATACTTGATATGGAGGACCATCATATTAAATATGTCGAAGTAACTAAGGTTAGTAGTGATGTAGAACAAAATAATCATAAAATGCCCTTGTCACAGACGGAAGTACTTTCATAAAGAGCATTTATTAAAGCAGACCAAGTTGATTATTGGTCTGTTTTTTTTGTAATAAATTTGTAATAATCCAATCACTTACACACTCCAATTCATATTTTATACTAAAGGGGTGAGAAATAACGATGGAATTAATTTTATTATTCTTAGCTGCAATACTATCTGGTTTTGTATTAATGAGTGTTGAACTGGTATCATATTTAAGCTTCTTAGGTCCTATTTTTGATATCGTAGGCTCATTAGCTATGATTATTTTTTCTATAGCACTTCTCTTTACAGCACTTAAAAAATTATTTAACAGATAATTGAAGGCCCTTTCAGTTGTTTGTTCAACCCAAAAAAGATCAGGTCTAGTCTGAGCTTTTTTGGGTTATTTATTTTTTAAGATAATAATTTCTTCTTCTGCTTTAGCTAACTTAATTAGATGTGAATCGAGGCGACGATTTATATGTTTTACTTCCTCAGCATTGCCTGAATTTTTCTTTATTTCTTTAATTACATTACTCTGTACGTCCTCAACACGCTGAAGAGACTCTTTAATATCTGATAAATCAATTTGATTAACCTCTACCCGATGTTCAATTCTGTCCATTTGCTCTAAGCGAGAAAGTCTATTTTCAATATTTTCTAATGTTTTATTAAATGAATGAATTAACGATTTAATATCCGAGATGTTATCCGTCAATTTATCAAGTTTTTGCTCCATGTTATTAGCTCCTCATTCGTAGTAAATCCATTTTAACATCTTAAGCACTTTATATATGTTACAATTTCAAAAACAATGCACCTGCCAAAATATATATCTTTATTATCCGCTCTTTAGAGTGATTATTGCAGGATTATGAACTTTTTTTTAAAACTCCTAAACTTTAATGAGTATTGTGAAAAATATCACATGCAAATCAGATCTAAAGCCTTAATCTAATATCATAAGAAATAACTTAATATTTCTTGCAAATTTACATGGTTTCAATCTTATTATGGATCTTACCATTTGGAAAAGGTTGGTGCATTTTATATGATGATTTCTATTGATGAAAAAGCTGCAATGTGGTTCACGAATGAATTCCAAAACAACAATACCGTAAGAATGTTTCCGCAATATGATGGGTTTGGTGAGAAAAACAAGGGCTTTAGCTTGGCATTTTCAGCCGAGGCACCATCAAATATTGGATTTACTAAAGAAATAAATGGCATAAGTTTCTATGTTGAAGGAAATGATATATGGTTTTTTGAGGATACAGAAACTTGTTTATCCTATAACGACGAAATGAAAGAAATTCAAATTTCGTTCAAGGAAACAATGGCTATCAACTAGTTAATAAATTTGGGCACCCATTAAAAATGGCTGCCCTTTTTCTTTATAAATACTATTCCAAACAAAATTAATACTGTTACCTATGATACAATAAATTTAGTAACTACCATGCCTAACTTTACTTTCTGAAAATTAGGAATAAATTGTGAACTATCTTGCAATAATAATTGATTCGATTTATAATGAAAGCGCCAACTAGTAAATATTTCCTATGTTCTTAGCGATTTGCTTATTAAACCTTACTTTATAGAAAGGGGTTGGACATCTTGGAACATACTAGACCTCAAGTTGTATTCTTTAATTTAACTTTTGATCTATCTATCATCTTGACTACCACCATTGCCGCACTGTTAGTTTTCACCATTGCCTACTTATGCACAAGAAACCTTACAGCAGGAACACCAAAAAAATGGCAGAATTTTATGGAATGGATTTTAGATTTCGTCAAGGACATTATGAATAATTCAATGGCTAGCACCAACAATTTATTTGTTTTGTCCACTGGAATATCACTTTTAATGTACTTATTTATTGCCAATCTATTAGGTGTCCCGTTTTCGATCATTACCATTGAACAACATCCTGTTACATGGTGGCGATCCCCCACTGCAGATGCGCATGTCACCATGACCTTAGCCATCATGATTATCGCCTACACCCACTTCATCGACATCCGCCTTCATGGATTTAAACATTTCTTACTCAGTTTCTTTAAACCATTTAAAGCTTTGTTCGCAATCAATATATTGGAACAATTTGCTACTACTTTAACCCTAGGGCTGCGATTATTTGGTAATATATATGCAGGTGAGGTTATGTTAGCATTACTTGCTGGTGCTGTCACACAAGGATTTGCAGTAGCTACTCTAGCTGCACTGCCAATGCTCATTTGGCAAGCCTTCTGTGTTTTTATTGGTGCCATTCAAGCTTACATATTTGTAACACTTACGATGGTTTATATTGGTCACCGCTTAACATAATTAGGAAACCGGTAGCGGCTTGACCTGGGATAGAAGTCAATATTTCCTAAGCGCTGGATCTAGAAAATTAAAAATGTTAGGAGCTGATTGGTTTGGGTGATATAACTTTATTTGGACTCCCCATTTCGATAGGAACTATGGTGTATCAAGCTCTAATTTTTACCGTCTTAGTTTTTATATTAAAGAAACTAGTATTTAAAAAGTTAGTTGGTGTCTTGAACAGTAGAAAACAACATATTGAAAATCAGCTTCAACTAACAGAGCAATATAAACGGGAAGCTGAAAAAAATCTGGAGCACAGTGTCGAAGTTCTTAATCAGGCTAGAAGAGATGCTAGAGAAATAATGAAGCATAGTGAAAACGAAGCCAAATTAATGATTACCGATGCTAAGCTTGAGGTTAAAGAAATTCTGAAGGAAGTGAAAGAGGAATCATTCCGTTCCCGATCATTTATGCATAAAGATAGTAAGGGGGCGTAAAATATGAAACACAGGTTTACCAAGTACTTAGGCAGGGTAACAGAAATTCTTGAATTGGGGTTTGAAGAGAAATTTATTTATGTTCATTACACAAAAGGAAAAACAGAAAAAACAGCTTGCATATTAAAAAATAATGATAAATCTCAAAGTGAATATTTAGAAGCATTTTTCAAGGAAAACAATGTCTCTGAAGAAATGAAGAAAGAAGTACGTAAATTTCTTAACAATGAAAATAACTTTAATGATGAACCTTGGAATGAGTTTACAACCTTTTTAATGAAAACCCTCTCATTAAATTTGGTATTTGGCTTAACAGTAGCCTTAACCGTTTTCGCCTTTTATAAACTAGGATCGTACCTTGACGCCCGTTATGGCTACGAACCTTGGTTAACAGTCATTTTTATTTTCATGGGCATTGCGATTGGAGGATTAACAGGATACTCAATGATACAAAAATATTTCAAAAAGCCAGATTCAAAGGATATTCAGAATGAATATGATTCACAAAAACAAAAAAATGAAACAACTGACTTTCCAATTATTGATGTCACTATTGACCAGGTTCGTAGAGCTGTAAGACAATTTTCAGATAATCTTCCAAAAGGTGTATACCGTACGATTATTGTCCAAGACGATAATAGCATCGACTTTAAACAACTAGCAAATATTTTAGGCGGAATTCCATCTAAGAAATTTTATATGTCTAAAGAAACTTATGATCTATTTGAGGAGAGCGAAAAAAATATCCCAGTTGAAATGGATATGGTTCAAAAAGCAGTCGACTTATTTGTTAAAGAACGAAAGGCCTATCCAATGCTGGGTTTCGATCCAAATAGGAGAGTAAATTATTATCAATTAATGCAAGATAATTTTTTGAAATCCGAGCCTGAAGTTCAGTTTTATATTACTGATTTAGATGGGTTAATAACACATATTCGGCCGGAAAAAAAGAAAATAGAAAGCTCCTCTCAATAATCAAAGAGGAGTTTTTTTTTGCTTTTTTTGCTGATATTGAGATAATAGAATAACAATTATATTTTAGTTAAAATGAGGGATACAAAGATGTCGAGAAAAAAGAATAATTCGCAGCATTTAGCGAAGATATCTCTTGCTGTTATGGCGATAGGTTTCATAGGGACTATCCCCTTTCAAGATTCCCTTTGGGGAACAATCCTTCAAGGGGGATTTGAAGCAGGTTTGGTTGGGGGTCTAGCCGATTGGTTTGCAGTTACTGCGTTATTTCGCCACCCTTTAGGTTTACCAATACCTCATACTGCACTTTTACCAAAAAACCGGAACAGAATAATTGCAGGTATTATTAACATGTTAGAAAAGGATTGGTTGACCAAAGAAAGCATCAGAAAAAAAATATCAACCATTCCATTTACCGAGAAGCTATTTATGTTAGCTGAGAATGCAATTACAGGACAACAAGTTAGAAATGGAATCACAACATTAATTCAGCATTTACTTCATTCAGTTGACAGTAAGAAGATTGCACCCATCATTGAACAAGAATTGAAAACAAAGCTCAGAGAGCTAGATACAAGTAAATACCTTTCTCTTGTCATCGATCAGCTTATAAGCAGGAAATATGATGAAAAAGCGCTCGATTTCATCCTTAAAGAAATAGACGAGTGGTCAAGTAAAGAAACTACCAAAGAAAGGCTTGGCAGACTGGCAGTTGAGGCATTGGAAAACATTAAAGCAGATGGTTTTATGCAATTTGCTTTAAAATCTTTTACGAATATAGTCAATGAGGAGAAATTAGGTAGTATTATTCAAGGTCTCATAAAAAAGGGTGTCGTTAGCCTTAGGGACCCCTATAACCAGAATAGGCAAACCTTACTTTTTCATATTAACAGCAAGCTTCAAGAGATAAAAACCGATGAAAACCTTGCAATAGAATTAAACACCATAAAGGAACAATTGATATCAAATTGGCAGTTTGAGGAAAAAATAACTGAATTTGTTGAGCAATTAAGACAAAAAGCGCTCGCAATTATTGAATTACCGCACTTTTATGATGGTTACCTCCTCCCTCTTATCTCAAAAGCATTTGAAAACTTGAAAACAGATCAAGAAAAAGTAATGGCAATTGAGTCTTGGATTCAGCAGCTAATTTCCACTTTTGTTGATAATAATCATGCGAAAATCGGAAAACTTGTTGAGGAAAATTTAAATAAATTGGATGATAAAACGCTTATTAACATGATCGAATCGAATGTTGGAAAAGACCTGCAATGGATTCGTGTAAATGGTGCAGTCTGCGGTTTTCTCATCGGGCTTTTCTTAGTCGGATTGAAATTGATTTTTTAATAAATCAATCATTATAGCAACAAACAGTTGGGCTCTCTTGCTATTCAAGAAAGCTCTTTTTTTATAAAATTTCTCAAATTGTACATATTAATAGGTAATAAAATACGAGAGGAGTGCATATATGCGCAAATTTTTCCTTCTTTTTGCTATATTCCAACTATCTATCAGCATTACTTGTAATAATTTAGTCCTTGCTGGAACACATATTCAAGAACCGATTAGAGGTATTTATGTAACTGCCCCAACAACAAACAAACCACAGTTTAATCAATTACTTTCACTTATTAATAACACCGATTTAAACGCAATGGTCATTGATATTAAAGATGATCATGGCAACCTTACTTTCATACCTGATAAAAATTCACCCTATTACTCGGTTAGTCGTCCCTATATTACAAATCCTGCTTCTCTAATGACAACATTAAAGACGAATAACATTTACCCGATTGCAAGAATCGTTGTCTTTAAAGATAATGTCTTATCAGCTAAAAATCCAAACCTTTCATTTAAGACATCTAATGAAGGTTTATGGAAAAATCCAAGGGGAGATTCATTTACCAACCCCTTCCTCAACGAGGTTTGGGATTATAATATAGGTATGGCACTTGAAGCGGTTAAGCTAGGTTTCAAAGAAATTCAATTTGACTATGTTAGGTTTCCAGAGAGGTTTGAAAAGATTGAAAATGGACTTATCTATGATAAGACCACTTTTCAAGCCAATAGAGTTACAGCTGTAAGTGAATTTGTAAAATATGCTAAAGAAAAACTTACACCCCACAATGTTAAGGTTTCTGTGGATATCTTTGGAAATGCAACCGTCATCCCTGAAGCTAGTGGGATTGGACAGAATTTCACAAATATTGCTCAGAACGTAGATGTCATTTCTGCTATGATTTATCCTAGTCATTGGACGGCCATTTTTGGCCTACAAAAACCAGATTTAGAACCATATCGACTTGTCGAAGCGTATGCTAAGATTGAAAATGAACGTTTAAAGAAGATTGCGAATCCACCTATATCGCGGCCGTGGCTTCAAGACTTTACAGCCTCTTATCTTGGTGAGGGAAACTATAAGGTCTATGGTAAAAAGGAAATTGAAGAACAAATTCGTGCTTTACATTCACAAGGGATCAATGAATTTTTATTATGGAATGCAGCGAATAACTATACTCAAAACGTTGATTATACACCGTTTTAAGGATGAATTTAGGCAGCTATTGACTACAATAGCTGCCAGTTCATTTACTGATACTTCCTGTGAACACCTTTCCCATCATAGGAAAACAACATTCTCCGCTCTTCAATCATGGTTTCAATGTGAACAGGTCTTCCCCATAATTGATGGATATAAGGCAAAACCTTTTCTAGATATTTCACATCTAGTTCAATCCCCTCAAACCAATGCTTTAAATAAAGTTCGCCGTTTTTCAAGTAGTCACCATCATTGACAGTAATGTATGGGAACCCTCCATTTACACGCATATTAACCAACTGATCACGAACCTGTTCCCATTGTTTATCAACTATTTTATAATCTCTTCCTTGTTTTTGAAAAAGATACATATCCTCTCTCATCACAAGATCTTTATTTAAATAATTTCGCAAGAACGAAATATCTGATTCTACTTCGCGGACCTCAAACATTTTTTCACGGCCAGAACCAGGCTTAACACCCCTTCTTATCATTTCTTCTGTCGGATTATCGTATCGTTCTTCAATATCCTCAAATATCTTAATGCCAAGATAGTATGGGTTGATCCCTGTTTTTGATGGCTGAACAACTCCTGCATTTAACTTGGCAAACTCAATCGCTTCACCACTGGTTAAGTCCATCTCTCTAATGATTCTTTGGTGCCAATAAGATGCCCAGCCTTCATTCATGATTTTTGTTTCAAGCTGCGGCCAAAAATATAGCATTTCTTCGCGCATCATTGTCAAAATATCCCGCTGCCAATCCGTCAGCTCTCGACTATAGCTTTCAATAAATAATAACAAATCCTTTTCTGGTTTAGGCGGAAATTGTTTTTTCCTTGGCTGATTTGACTGCTTCTTGTCTTTGTCATCTAACTTCCATAAATCATCATAAGGTGATGCAGATGGTTGTATTTCGTCTTCCAATTCATCCTCAAGAGACCATGCCAGTTTTGGTCTCATTAATGAAGGATCAATATGTTCATCAATCGCCAGCACTGCATCTAGGAACGTCTCGACTTCCTTTTTGCCAAATTGTATTTCATAAAGACGGATTCTTTCTGCAGTTGCAGACATGCTTTCAACCATATCTCGTTTTGTATTTTGGAAACGAACATTATTTTTAAAGAAATCGCAATGGGCAAGTACGTGTGCAACGATTAATTTGTTCTGTATAAGGGCATTGGAATCTAATAAGAATGCATAACATGGATTTGAATTAATAACCAGTTCGTATATTTTGCTTAGTCCTAAGTCATAATGCAGCTTCATTTTATGGAATTGCTTCCCAAAGCTCCAGTGCGAAAATCTTGTCGGCATACCATAGGCACCAAACGTATATATGATTTCTGCTGGACAAATTTCATAACGCATAGGATAAAAATCTAAACCAAATCCACGGGCAATTTCGGTAATCTCACTAATTGCGTATTCAAGTGCTTTGCGATCGTCCCCATTCATCTCCATTCCCCCTTTTACCTCTTACCACAATGTATGAAGTAAATCTAGGAATGATGAAACAAGATGTAAAATTCTAAACCAATACTTTACTTGTTATACAGGTAAAAGTTGAAAACAGCGTTATATCGGATTGTCCAACATTTTCTGTGAAAGTTATCTGCAAAATATCATAAAATAACTTCAACTCCTAGTAAGGAGGAGACAAAACAAATGATTAAAATGGATTATGACCGGGCGTTGTATTATACACATCGCTCTGAATGGGATAATTTGCTGATACTCATGGTACGAACAAAAGACCAATTGTTATCAAAGCGGATTGAGCAATTCCTGCATGCTTATCACTTTGAACGTGACTATTCAGTAATTGAAAACAAATTATATTCACTACTTCGTTATATCGACCATGCTAACGAAACCATTGATCCTGAAAATGATGAGGTACCGATGTATAGTCTTTCCTGAAATAAAAAGCGGATACCATAATTGTTGAGAGAAAGTTTACCAACCGGACCAAAGAATTCCACCAAAAAACGGCTTCCATCTAGGAAGCCGTTTTAAAATAGTAATTATTTTAGGCAATTGGATATTGCTGTACAAGCGGATGAAGTACGATTTCATCAATTAGCATATACTTAGGTGCTGATGCCATATAAACAACGGCATTTGCAATATCTTCAACTTTTAGCCAATCTTGTTTCTCGGGTAGACCCTGTGTAGATTCAGCAAAATACGTATCCACCATCCCTGGATTAATTGTGCCAACCCGAATGCCATATTCTCGTACTTCCTGTGCAACAGAACCAGAAAAACCTTGTACAGCATATTTTGTAGCCGTATACGCTGCACCGTTCGGAATCGTATACCTGGCCACATCAGATGCTATTGTAATGATGGTGCCTGATTTTCGCTCTTTCATATGAGGCAGAACGGCTTTCGTTGCAAGAAACACGCCTTGAACATTTACTTCAAACACCTTTTTCCATTCTTCAAGTGATACATCCTCTGTTAATTTAAAGAATCCGACACCAGCATTATTAACCAATAAATCCACTTGACCGTATTCTTCGATGGTCTTCTTAACTACTTGCTGTAAGTCTTCTTCTTTAGAAACATCAGCCTGAATGGGCAGTATATAAGGAAATCCTTTATCCTTTAGTTCGTTAGTCGTTTCTGAAATTTGTGCTGAACTACCGATTATTGCTAATTTCATTCCTTGCTCAGCAAGTTTAACAGCAATTTCTTTGCCAATTCCTCTTGAAGCACCCGTAACAATCGCTATTTGCCCATTTAACATTCTCTTCTTCCCTTTCATGTTGAAATACTAAGATGCGCTAAAAATTAGTTACCTGTTACCATTTTAATTTTTTCGTCAACAAGTCCCATAAAGTCTTTTTCAATATCAACTAATTTACGTTTACTTTCCTCCAAACGATTACTATTCACACCGAAGTAAAATTTCACTTTTGGCTCAGTACCGGATGGTCTCAAGCAAACCCACGAACCATCAGTGAAGGAATATTTTAAGACATTAGACTTCGGTAAATCGATTTTTTCCTCACCATTTGCTGTATGGCGAATGCCAGTCAAGTAATCCTCTGACATTGAAATAGTCAAGTCACCCAGTTTCCTTATAGGCTCTGAACGGAAAGAAGCTAAAATCTGCTGAATCTGTTCAGCACCTTCTTTTCCCTTTAATGTTAACGATCTTAAACCTTCCTGGTAATACCCATACTTTTCAAATACTTGCATTAAGCCTTCGTATAGTGATTTACCCTGTTTTTTATAGTAAGCACACACTTCTACCGCCAGCACAGCAGCTTGAACGGCATCCTTATCCCGTGCAAAGTCTCCAATTAAATAACCATAACTTTCTTCATAACCAAATAAGAAAGAGTGCTCTCCAGTAAACTCATATTCCTTAATCTTTTCAGCAATAAATTTAAAGCCTGTTAACACGTCAATGGTAGTTAAATTGTAAGCTTGCGCAATTTCCCTGCCAATTTCCGATGTCACTATCGTTTTTAGGACAACTCCATTTGTCGGTAGAGTACCTTTGCTTTGTTTTTGCGTGAGGATATAATCTAACAATAATGCCCCTGTTTGGTTCCCAGTTAACACTACATACTCCCCATCAGGATTAAGAACAGCGATTCCCAAACGGTCTGCATCTGGGTCTGTTGCAATTAAGAGATCTGCTCCTACTTTTTTACCATCCCGAATGGCTAATTCAAAGGCAGCATGTTCTTCTGGATTTGGACTTTTCACAGTTGAAAATTCAGGATCTGGCAGCTCCTGTTCCTTCACAACGGTTACATTCGTATATCCCAATGCCTCTAATGCAGCACGAACAGGTTTATTGGCTGTACCATGCAATGGTGTAAATACGATTTTTACATCTGTTTCATTCGCTATGGATGGATTTTCAGAAATGGTTTTTAGTTTTTCAATATAAGCTTGGTCAATCTTAGCACCGATTGTGTTTATTAACCCTAGTTCCCTAAGATTTTCCTCCGTGCCTACTTCAATTAATAATTCATTTTCTATTTCGTTTACTTTTGCGATTACCTCATCTGCTGCATCAGGTGGTAGCTGACCACCGTCAGAACCATATACTTTATAGCCATTGTATTCGGGCGGGTTATGGCTAGCAGTAATAACAATTCCGGAAAAAGCGTTTAATTGTCTTAAAGCAAATGATAGTTCAGGAGTTGGTCTTAATTCATCAAATACATATGTTTTTATCCCTTTGGTGGCAAGTGTTTTGGCTGCCTCTATACAAAACTCTGGAGATTTATGTCTGGAATCGTAGGCAATGACCACTCCACGTTGTTTTGCCTCACTACCTTGTTCGTCTATGTATGCCGCTAATCCAGCAGAAGCTTTGCGGACTGTATATAGGTTCATCCGATTGGTCCCTACCCCAATCTCTCCTCGCATTCCACCAGTACCAAACTCAAGATTTTTATAAAAAACCTCTTCAAGTTGTTTATCATCGTTCTTGATTTCCTCAAGCTGCTGCTTTAACTCTTCATCTAAAGTAGCAAATTCAAGCCACCTTTTTGCATTTTCTTTCCAATCCATAATTTACTCCTCCTTAATATATCCATATTTCATATTGTTTGATATTCCCAATAACCTTACACCTATTTATTGTATATTGTATCTCTGTTAGTTCCAAGGCTAATTAATAAAAAAAATGCCTGCAATGGCAGACATTTTCCTCGATAATTAGATAAGTAGTTCATTTGCAGCTTTGATATAAATACTAAACACACTGTTTTTCAAATTCTTAGCTTCAACAAATTGTTCAAACTCAAACGGAAAGAAAAGACCAAACTCTTGTAAGGTGGTGGCATTTTTATTAAATAATGCTTCATACTGATTCTCAAGAGTTGGAGACTCAAGGATTGAAATCACCGTTTGCAAACTTGTCATTACTTGAAAAGCATCCTTTAATGTATTAAAGTCATCTGGAGTATGCAATACTTTTAATTGTTCAAACTCACTAATTTCCTTATCCGTAAAATAGAGTGGAAAAACAGTTGAATAGATATACCTCACAAGTCCACTAATTTCTTCTTCCTGACCTGGCGTCGAGGCAAAGACAATTTTCACTTGTAACCCACCTTTGCGATAACAATAAAGTTTATCGTAATATATATACATAAGAATAGCATATTTGATGGTTAATATTCGGTGGTAATTATAACCACGTCATCATTCAAGAGAAATCTTAAGTTTAAAGGAGTAAAAATGGTTAAACACACACGAAAAGGCCAATGGATGGAAATTATTACACCAGTAAAATGGCAAGGAAAAACCATTGAGGATATCTTCCGAAACGGCTGGGAGGTCCCAAGGAAACTAACTCATTTATTTCGGATGGAACATAAAGTACTAGTAAATGGAAATAGAGCGAATTGGAATTTACCACTTGTATTAGGCGATAAAGTTCTTGTTAAACTATTTGGAGATGAGGAAAATAGTTCTGTACCTCCTTTTTTCTATGATGTTCAAGTATTGTTTGAAGATGATCATGTGATTGTTTTTAATAAACCAGGTTTTATGAACACACATCCTAATGAAGAAACAGATAGAAACACACTTTTAAATGCAGCACAATTCTATTTGGAATCAAAAGGCGAAAATAGTAAAGTGCAGCAGATACATCGTTTAGACAAGGATACTACCGGTGCTATCCTTTTTGCAAAACATTCAATAGCTGGTGCAATCCTGGATAGAATGCTCGAAAAGCGTCAAATTAAAAGGACTTATCTAGCGATCGTGCAGGGCCGATTAGAACTAAAGAAAGGGACTATTCATGAGCCAATAGGACGTGACCGCCATCATCCGACAAGACGAAGAGTTTCTCCAACTGGTCAGGAGGCCGTAACAAATTATCAATTCATTAAAGAAGAGAAGGGTAACTCTTATGTCAAGTGCTGGCTTGAAACCGGGAGGACCCATCAGATCCGTGTTCATTTTAGTCACATAGGTCACCCTTTAGTTGGGGATATATTATATGGAGGGAAACCACTTTATAAAAGGCAGGCACTTCACGCGACAAAATTAGAATTCACACACCCCATTACTGGAGAAGAAATTATCTGCTATGCACCGTTTATTGATCAACCTCCTATTTTCAATGGGATTGACGTCTATACATTATAAAACAAAAGGGCCTCCGTGGATGGGAGACCCTTTTTAAAAGATAAGAAAGTATAAGTTTTTGAACTTAGTTTACTGTCCAGCTCCAGCCCCTAGCGGCTAGTGTCCTTCGCTCTCCGCCCTACGATAAGTCAACATCGAATCGCCTCCGGCTCTTCGTGTTTCCTTTATCTCGGTTGAAGCCCTCCAGGCCATACGCCGCTGACCAGGGCGCTTGCGCTTTTCTTATTTATCTGTCTGTTTTCCTAAATCCTCTCATGATAAGTGATAACAGGAAGACCAGGACTATCGATCCGATAATGGCTGGGATAATTGCAAAATTGGCAACATTTGGTCCCCAATTTCCTAAAAGTAAAGTCCCTAGCCATGCACCAACAAACCCCGCAATAATATTACCAATGATACCACCTGGAATATCTCTACCCATAATTAGACCAGCTAACCAGCCAATCACTCCGCCTACGATTAATGCCCAAATGAAACTCATATTGAACACTCCTTTTTGTGAACATTCATTTTATAACACAGAACTAATAATAAACATTTCCCTGTGTACCTTTAAAGTACCCATTTTTCTATGAAACATGCATAGAAAATACTTAGTACAAAAATAACATAATTTATTTTCTTAAGGTTACATTAAAAAAATGAGTAAAGATGATTCTATTGGCAATTTACTGAATTTTCTTTTGTTAAGTTTTTGTAAATTACGTTAACTTTTTGTATTTTTATTCGTCATTTTTCGATACAATGTTGTTCGTCGGTGTAAAAACTTTTTACATACTTTTAGGGGGATTCAAAATGGCAAAAAAGGTTGATAAATTTTCTGCTTTATTAAGTAATATTTCTTCTAACTTAAAGGAAGGAGCAAATTACTTTGCTGAATATAAATTAAAAAATGTAAGTGATTTGAAAATCTTCTCTGAAAAGATGAAAGAGATTGAAACGAAGGGAGATTCCTTTGTTCATGAAGTAATTAAACAATTAAATGATGCCTTTATCACTCCTATTGAGCGTGAAGATATTCTTCATCTAGCAAATAGCATGGATGATGTTCTTGATGGTTTAGAAGCTACGGCAGCATTATTTGAAATGTATTCCATTACCCAAGCAGATGATTTTATGCTTCAATTTGTTGCTGCCATAAAATCTAGTGTTCATGAAATTGATAAAGCGATGGAATTGTTAGCCAATAAGAAACTTCCACAAATGAGAGAACATGCAATCAAAATAAAAGATTATGAATCAAAATGCGATAATATCCTTCGTCAGTCCATTAAGCAGTTGTTTACAGTAGAAAAAGATCCAATCCGTATTATACAATATAAAGAAATTTACGAAAATCTTGAGGATATTGCAGACAGCTGTCAAGCCGTTGCCAATACACTTGAAACCATCATCATGAAAAATGCCTAAGGAGCAAACAAATGGATATATTAATTATTTTAGTTGTCATTGGTGCCCTTACATTTGACTTTATTAATGGTTTTCATGATACGGCTAACTCAATTGCAACCTCTGTTTCTACAAAAGCACTAAGACCACGGCACGCCATTCTATTAGCGGCAATTATGAATTTTGTGGGGGCAATGACGTTTACAGGTGTAGCTAAATCCATTTCTAAGGATATTGTTGATCCATTTACACTTGAAAATGGGTCGGTGGTTATTCTTGCAGCGCTGATTGCAGCAATATTTTGGAATTTACTAACTTGGTATTTTGGAATTCCAAGCAGTTCCTCTCATGCACTGATTGGTTCAATTGCCGGTGCGGCGCTTGCATCAGCTGGTTTTGGTGCCCTTAACTATTCTGGATTTTTGAAGATTATTCAAGCATTATTAATTTCACCACTCTTAGCTTTTGCAGTTGGTTTTATTGTTTACAGTATTTTTAAAGTGGTATTTAAAAATGCCAATTTACCGAAAACAAATCGGAATTTCCGTTATATGCAAATTGCTACAGCTGCACTTCAATCGTATTCTCATGGAACGAATGATGCTCAAAAAGCAATGGGGATAATCACAATGGCGTTAATTGCTAATGGTTATCTTGGTAGCAATGCAGATGTTCCGTTTTGGGTACAATTCTCCTGTGCGCTGGCAATGGGATTAGGTACATCTGTCGGAGGATGGAAGATTATTAAAACTGTTGGTGGAAAAATCATGAAAATCAGGCCGATTAACGGAGTAGCAGCGGATTTAACTGGTGCAGCTGTCATTTTTGGTGCTACGTTCTTACATGTACCCGTTAGTACGACACATGTTATTTCTTCCGGTATTTTAGGGGTTGGTTCAGCACATCGTCTTAAAGGTGTAAAATGGGATACAGCCCAAAGAATGCTGATTACTTGGGTCATTACCCTTCCTATTTCAGCTGGAGTAGCAGCAATTTCTTATTTTATCATAAATCTTTTCTTTTAGTATCATGATTAAAGAGGATGGTTTTTCCATCCTCTTTTTTTTGACTGTTAGTAGAAGACCAGAACTATATTAATTTAGGGACTTTACCTTTTTTGTACAACTTTCCATTGCTGCTAGGACAGATCCGCGAAATTGCTCTTTCTCCAGTGTCGCAACTGCTTCTATTGTTGCTCCGCCTGGGGTACAAACATTATCTTTAAGTACACCTGGGTGAAGTTTAGTTTCAAGTACCATTTTAGCCGCACCGAGCACAGACTGTGCTGCTAGCCGATATGCCTGATCTCGTGGGATTCCCTGCTTCACACCTCCATCTGCTAATGCTTCAATGAACATATACACATATGCAGGTGATGACCCACTTATTGCCGGAATGGCATCCATTAACTTTTCATCCATTCTTTCGGTTTTACTAAATGTATTAAAAATGAACTCTACCTCAATTATTTCCTTTTCACTCATCAAATCATTCGGACAAATAGCACTCATCCCCTCACCGACTAATGAAGGGGTATTAGGCATAGTCCGAACCGTCTTTATACCAAAACCAAATTCATGTTCAATGTCTGCTAATGTAATTCCTGCAGCAATGGTTATGATAATGACATCACGGTTAATCTCGTTACGTATCTCCGCTATGACCTTTGAATGTAAGTCAGGTTTTACAGCAAGAAAAAGAATATCCGAAAACCTAGCAACTTCTTTATTATTATTTGTAGCGGCTATTTGGTAGGTTGTTTTCATTTTATCAATCGTTTTTTCTGAAATAGCACTTGCCATAATGTTTTCTTTAGCTATTTGCTTTGTTTTTAGCATCCCTTCAATCATCGCCTGTGCCATTTTTCCCGCGCCAATGAACCCGATTTTTTTTAACAAAAAACCACTCCTTTTATCACTTTTTTCCTTCCACTATTTCAGTAGTTCCATATTAAAAAAGAGACAGGATTCACATCCTGCCTCATCGATTTATTTTAAAATCCTCTGAAGTTAACCATCATTTATTATTGGAAAAATTTTGCCACCCAACTTGCAATCACGCCTCCAAAGTATACGCCAAACACGCCGACAACTGCGGAAAACACGGGAGGAGCAGGTAAAGGTAATTTCATAAATTTAAATACGATACCAACAATTAATCCTGCGATTAAAGCTAATATTACATCTTTCATTTATCTTACCTCAAATCTAATATTAATAATTGCTTTGAGAAATTTCTCCTTTACTAATTGACACTCCAGAACTTGCACCGATTCGAGTAGCTCCTGCTTCAATCATGGCCAGTGCATCCTCACGGCTGCGGACTCCTCCAGAAGCTTTTACTCCAATCTCTGGACCAACTGTTTCTCGCATTAAACGGATATCTTCCACAGTTGCCCCTCCAGTTGAAAACCCAGTAGAGGTTTTTACAAAATCGGCACCAGCTTTAACAGCGAGTTCACATGCTCTTATTTTTTCTTCCTTTGTTAACAGGCAGGTCTCAATAATGACCTTTGTAAGTGCTTTTCCACGCGCTGCCTCAACAACAGCTCGGATATCTCTTTCAACGAGCTCATTTTGTTTATCCTTAAGTGCGGAGATGTTGATAACCATATCGATTTCATTTGCACCGTTTTCAATGGCATTCTTTGTTTCAAAAGCTTTTGTTTCAGGTGTAGATGCTCCTAAAGGAAATCCAATTACCGTACAAACTTTAACTTTTGGAGTATCTTTAAGCATGTCTGCTGCTATTTTTACCCAAGTTGGATTTACACATACAGATGCGAATGAGTACTTTTTAGCTTCTTCTACTAGCTTCACGATTTCTTCCATCGTTGCATCAGCTTTTAATAATGTATGATCAATCATTCCTGTAACATTTTTAGTCATAACGAAACCTCCTATATTTTAAAAGAAAAATTATATTGTATTATCTTCCCATTGTAACTATAACAAAAATCTTGAACATTTGTAAACACAATGTTGAACAAACGTAAAAAAGATTTTTATTAAAGTATTAATTGTTATCGAATAAAAAGTTCACTTTTTATCGAGTAAAAATTTTGCGGTAAACTGATCCGTTATTAATACATTTGTATACTTTCCTTTTAATGCACCATATATGCCTTCAATTTTATTTGGTCCACCTGCCACTAGTATCGAATATTCCTTTTGCTGCAAGTCATCCAGTTTAACACCCAGCGTCCTATCATTGAGACTTTCATTACACACTTCACCATCCTTATCAAAGAAACGAGAACAAATATCCCCAACAGCGTTGTCATTTAATGCTTTTTGTTCACTTTCAGTGAAATAACCCATTTGAAAAAGTAAGGAATCCTTTTTTATGGAACCAATCGTGAATAATGCGATATTAGCCTTTTTACCTTGCTCAAGGATTTTATGAATATGACGATCAGCCTCCATTGCCTGTTTTACAACAATATGGTCTACGATTGCTGGCAAGGGAAGATTAAGGGGTGTAGTATTATAAGCCTTCCCAAAAAGGTAAAGGATTTCCGAAGCGTAGGTATTAGTTTCGGAGTGGCTGACGCCTCCTTTTAGTTGGACAACTTTAACGTCCTTAACAAATTTATGCTTCAATTCAACGGCAATATGGTATAACGTGGTCCCCCAGGTTACACCGATAATATCTTGATCCTTTACAATTTCATCGAGAAATAATGCTGCTTTTTCGCCCAAATAATTTTTAATTATATGATTTTCAAATTGAGGAATAGATGCAACGATTGCTTTTTTCAATTTGAACTTTTTTTCTAGCTGTAAGGATAAATTTTCAACATCTTCCATTGGGTCCATGATATTTATTTGAACAATTCCTTCACTTTTAGCTTGTTGTAATAACCGGGACACTGTCGGGCGTGAAACACCCAATATCTTGGCTATGTCGTTTTGATTATGATCCAATAAATAATATAGTTTTGCTGCTTCTATCACCTTTATTAGTTTCTCTCGGTCCACTATTTTCACCAACTAACCTGTTTTTTTATTATTATAACAAGATTTGATGTTATTGCGATAACTTCTTTACATTTGTAAAACCCATACTGAACATTTTTTAATCCATTACATGTATCCTTCTCTTTGTATGTTCATAAATCATTGAGGGAATGATTCATATCATATTTACCAAATTGTTTGACACGAAATAGACAACCGCTAGTATTAAAGCTTTCTGCTATACTAAGGTAAGGGAAATATTACCTGAAAAGGGGGATTAATCTTGGAGAAATTGGGGGGACTTACATACCGGTATCGCAAATTGGTGCTTGTCCTATGGATACTTGTGATTGGAATATCGATGGTTTTTGCACTAAAATTACCTTCTGTATTAAGTGGAAATGGCTTTGAATATAACGGTGAATACAATGAAACAAGAAAGCTGCTTGAAAATGAATTTGGACAAGCAAAATCTTCGATTATCCTTGTATTTCAAAGAGACAGTACGGTTAATCAAAAAGAGTGGCATCAATATATCAATGCAACCATTGAGGACTTAAAACAATTCGATGGTGCAAAAAGTATCACCACTCCATTTGATCGTGAAGGAATGATAAAAGAGGAATTTGCCTATGGATTATTAACATTTGATAAAAAGGCAGAAGACCTAGGCAAAGAAATTGATCAATTAAACACAATCCTAAAAAATAAACAGGGATTAAAGGTCACCATGACTGGTGAGCCTATCATTGTTCAGGATTTAAATATTGCCAGCCAAGAAGATTTGGCGAAAGCGGAAATGATCGGGCTGCCGATTGCCTTATTAGTATTGGTCCTAGCTTTTGGAGGATTAATTGCTGCCTCCATTCCGATCGTCATCGGTGTTGTTTCGATTTTGACTACTATGGGCGTCGTTTTCTTTTTTAGTTATGGTACAAATTTGACCATCTTTATTTTAAATATAGTTCCAATGATTGGTCTCGCATTAAGTATTGATTTTGCTTTATTATTAATAAACCGCTACAAAGAGGAGTTACATTCTAGATCGATTGAAGAAGCCATAAAAATTAGTGTAGCAACTGCGGGACGTTCGATTATCTTTTCTGGACTTTGTGTTTTTATTGGGTTATCTGCATTATGGTTTATTCAAATTGATATTTTTCAAAATGTGGCTCTTGGCGGTATGGCGGTTGTCTTTATCTCAGCTTTTTGTGCATTGACCTTCCTTCCCGCCTTACTATCTGTTATTGGAACAAGAATTAACAAGTTTAGCATCCTTCGGTTAACAGATAGGAAAACGAGCATATGGCATAGGTTTGCTAAGTTTGTGATGAGACACCCCGTACTCATGGCTGGGTTATCGCTTGTGATTCTTCTAGCAGGACTTATTCCTGTTTCACAAATGACTATGTCAATTCCAGGGACAGAATCGCTGCCTGCTAAGTATCCTTCAAGAGTTGCTTTTGAGGCCTTTGAGGAACATTTTATTCCTAAAGATAAACGGACTGACAACAAGGTATCCATTGTTCTTGAAGCAGAAGGTGATATTCTAATTCCAGCAAATCTTCGCAAAGTTAACAACTTTCTTGAGGAAATATCGAAGGATAGCTTGGTTGATATAATCGACTCGCCTTTTTCTGCCACAGGTATACAGAATGAAGAACAGTTATCCCAACTACTCACTTTGGGACAAAAAGAACAGACAGCACCAATTTTAGACTACTTTGTTCGAGACAACAAAATGCTGATTGACGTTTACCTAAAAACAACTGATCATTCTGCTAAAGCGAGAGATTGGGTTCGTGATTGGTCAAGCAGAGACTTGGACGTAACTGCCAATTTTGGGGGTGCAATAAAATTTGAACAAGAAATCTTTGATGAGATATTTGAGAAAGCTCCATATGGTTTACTGCTAATCGTTATCTCAACTTTCTTCATCCTCATGGCAGCTTTTCGCTCGATTCTTATTCCGTTAAAGGCAATTTTAATGAATATCTTAAGTCTTAGCTGCACATTCGGAATTGTCGTCTGGATATTTCAACAAGGTCATTTGGGGATAGAGCCTGTTGATATTGCACTAATATTACCTGTATTCGTGTTTACCCTGGTTTTTGGCCTATCAATGGATTATGAAGTTTTTTTAATTTCGAGAATTCAGGAGTTTTATTTAACAAGCGGAGATAATACCGAAGCTACCATTTCTGGACTCACTTATACAAGTAAAATCATAACCTCTGCTGCTGCGATTATGATCGTGGTGACTGGAGCTTTTGCCTTTACTGGCGTAATGCCAATAAAACAGTTAGGTGTCGGCATTGCGATTGCCATTTTCATCGATGCAACGATTGTCAGAATGGTTCTTGTTCCAGCTTTAATGAAGTTGCTAGGTGACTGGAACTGGTGGTTCTTCGGACATAAGAATAAAGGTCAAGCAAAGCATGGAAGAAAGCCAGCCTAATTGCAGGCTGGCTTTCTTCAGTACTATCTCGCTGTCTGTTAGTGTGCTGTTAAATTCCCAGAGTAATGAACGAAACAGCCGATGCTCCTTTATTCAATGCCTGTTTGTTTACTTCGATTAAATGATGTTTTTCAGAAGAAAGTACTTTTTTCAATGATTCGATTATTGATTCACTAGTAACTACTTTTTTGCGTTCTAAAAAGGCTCCTAACAAAATCATATTAGCGACACGGGCATTTCCTAAGTCGTTCGCCATATCCGTAGCCGTCAATTCGATAACCTCAATATCATTTCTCTCTGATACTCTTGCGACTAATGAGGAATTTATAATCAATAGGCCCCCTGGCCGTACAAGTGGCTCGAATTTATCGAAGGAAGGATTATTTAGCACGATAGCCGTTGATGGACTTGTTACCAGCGGCGAACCGACTTGTTGATCACTTACCACAACTGCACAATTTGCTGTTCCTCCCCTTTGTTCGGGACCGTAGGATGGTAGCCATGAGACACCTTTGCCTTCAAGCATTCCTGCATATGCAATCAACTGTCCCATCGACATAACACCCTGTCCACCGAATCCTGCAATGATGATTTCTTCCAACATGATTACATCCCTCCCTCTTTATTTTTAAAAACTCCTAGAGGATAAACAGGAATCATATTTTCTTTCACCCACGCTAACGATTCATTTGGATCAAGTCCCCAATTTGTTGGGCATGTGGACAAGATTTCTACCATTGAAAAGCCAATACCCTTTTTCTGTGTTTCAAATGCTTTACGTATCGCTCTTTTGGTTTTTTGAATATGTGGAACATCATGTGTTGAAACCCTTTCGATATAGGCCGTTCCATCTAATGTTGCCAGCATTTCACATACCTTAATTGGTGAGCCCTGAATACTCTCATCACGGCCAAATGGTGTGGTTGCTGTTTTTTGACCAATTAATGTTGTCGGTGCCATTTGTCCCCCGGTCATCCCATATATAGCATTATTAACAAAAATAACGGTAATTTTTTCGCCTCTGGCAGCTGCATGAATAACTTCACTTATACCAATGGAGGCAAGGTCACCATCCCCTTGATAAGTAAATACAAAGCGATCTGGCAAAACCCTCTTAACGCCTGTAGCGACAGCTGGCGCCCTGCCGTGTGCAGCCTGAGTCATATCACAGTTAAAGTATTCATACGATAAAACCGAGCACCCCACTGAGGCAACACCAATCGTATCTTCTAAAATATCCATTTCTTCTAGTACTTCACCAACGAGGCGGTGAATAACACCATGGGTACAACCTGGACAATAATGTGTGGGTTTATCGGTCAAACCATTCGTCTTTTCAAAAACAGTCTTCATTGTCATATTGTAACCCCCTTGGCGACAGCGATAATCTTTTCATAGATTTCCTCTTGTGTAGGTACCACTCCGCCAGTACGACCAAAGAAGCCTACAGGTGCATGGCCATTAACTGCAAGCCTGACATCCTCAACCATTTGTCCAGCACTCATTTCTACTGACACATATTCTTTTACCCTATTCCTCGTTTCCATGAACGGTTTTTCCGGGAATGGCCATAGTGAAATAGGACGAATCAAACCTACCTTAACCCCCTCATTCCGCGCTTTATTAATTACATTCAGTGTTATACGGGCTACTGTTCCATATGCGACCATTATATAGTCAGCATCTTCTGTTTTATACGTTTCATAGCGAACTTCATTTTCCTTTATCTCTGCAAATTTCCGCTGCAAGGCATGGTTACGCTGCTCCAGCCCTTCAGCGTTAAGCTCAAGAGAGGTAATAATCTTTGGTGCCCCATCTCCACGGGTGCCTGTAGTTGCCCAATCCTTCTCTGGCAACTCTGTTTCTGAATGTACGCCAAATTCAACCGGTTCCATCATTTGTCCAAGCATGCCGTCCCCCATTAGGATGACAGGTGTCCGATAGCGGTCAGCGATTTCAAACGCTTCACGGGTTAATTCCACTATTTCCTGTAAGGATGAAGGTGCTAACACAGGTATATTATAATCACCGTGTCCACCTCCTTTTGTTACTTGAAAATAATCAGACTGAGCCGGTTGAATATTCCCAAGACCGGGACCACCTCGAACGATATTTACAATCAACGCAGGAAGCTCGGAACCTACTAAATAGGAGATTCCCTCTTGTTTTAGGCTAAAGCCCGGGCTGGACGATGAGGTCATAACCCTGACCCCTGTCCCAGCGGCACCATAAACCATATTGATTGCTGCAATTTCACTTTCCGCCTGAAGGAATATTCCACCAACTTCAGGGAGCCTTCTTGCCATATAGGCGACAAGCTCACTTTGAGGTGTGATTGGGTACCCAAAAAAGTACCTGCAGCCTGCCTGCACTGCTGCTTCCGCTATGACTTCATTTCCTTTCATTAACACTTTCCCCATACCAAGGACTCCCTTCAAATTACACAGTTTGCAAAACCTTAACCGGTCTGTACACCGAAATGACTGAATCCGGGCATATTTGGGCACATTTTGCACAGCTAATGCAATGATCCTGATCGGTGACGGCTGCTGGTCGATAGCCTTTTCCATTTAAATAGTCTGCCAGAAAAATAACATTCGTTGGACATACCTGAACACAAAGTCCGCATGATTTACAAATATCCTCGTTAAAAACAACTCTCATATCCACTGTTTCCACTCCTATCCTTCCCATGGTAATTTCATATAGCGCTTGATGAACATCACCTGATGACTTTTTGCAAAACAATTAGCTTCAGTTTCTAAATCCACAGAGATGGTTGTGTATAGAAGCGGGATTGAAAGCATGTTTGATATTTCCGAGCTTAATTCATATCCGCTGAGGATGTCAGCCATGCTCGTTTCTTTGCCGATATTGGAATTGTTGATGATTCCCGTTACCTTTAAACGAGCCGCCTTTTCAATCTGCTCTATCGTGTACCTCGCTCCATCTAAGGTGCTAACATATGGACGGTTAGCGTTCAAGACGAATAATAGCTCAGGTTCTAATTGCTTCCATTCATGATAATACTGCCCTAAAGCCATTGCTCCATCATTATCGCCGCCGGCATCGATAATGACTCGATACCGATGATCATGTAAAACCCGATAGATTTCTCCTGAAACAATGGGTAAATCTGAGGTTGCTAGGCGATTGGCAGGGGCGATTAATTCAATATCCTGCTGCTCGAAAAGTTCGGAAACGTCCCTAGAACGAAAATAGGGGTTAATAATATCTAAGTCGTTAATAGCGATTTTGTTATGTTTCTTTTTCTCAGTTAATGCCAGATTTATCGCAATCTCTGTTTTGCCACACCCAAAATGGCCGGTTAGGATGGTGATTCTATTCAATGTAAAAGATTCCCCCCTAAATGATTCTTGATTGTAAACGGTTACATTTTTGCAATTACCGATTATAATCTTATTATAAATTATCTTTACATAAATCTGCGTTGACCAATGTCACAGTTTAATGAACAGAGTGTATAGAAATCTTACTCGATGAAAAAAAGGCTGGAGCATAAAAGAAATTATGCTCCAGCTTTTTTTATTGATATTTTTATTCGGTAAATTTTTTAAAAATCAAACTGGCATTATGTCCGCCAAATCCTAATGAGTTGGATAAAACGATTTGAACATCCTTCATTTTTGCTACATTAGGGACATAATCTAAATCCAGTTGTTCATCAGGTGTTTGATAATTGATCGTTGGCGGGATGATTCCATCCTTGATTGCCAAAAGTGAAAAGATCGCTTCTATTGCCCCAGTTGCACCTAACAAGTGGCCAGTCATTGATTTCGTGGAACTGACAGATAATTTATAGGCATGTTCTTTGAAAACATCTTTGATGGCTAACGTTTCATACAAATCATTATAATAGGTGGATGTACCATGAGCATTGATATAGTCAACTTGTTCAGGTGTAATTCCAGCGTCCGCTAATGCTAATTTCATGGCTCTTCCTGCCCCTTCTCCTTCAGGTGCAGGAGTCGTAATATGATGGGCATCACCTGTAGCTCCATACCCTACTAATTCGCCATAAATGTCGGCACCACGAGCTAATGCGTGTTCTAATTCTTCTAATACCACAATACCTGCGCCTTCACCAATGACAAATCCATCACGGTTCTTATCAAATGGCCTGCTTGCTGTGGCCGGGTCTGGATTTTTTGAAAGTGCGGTCATATTTGAAAATCCCGCGACCGTCATCCCGGTAATGGTTGCTTCTGTTCCGCCAGCAATCATCACATCGACATCCCCTTTTTGAATCACGCGGAATGCATCACCAATGGAATTGGCACCAGACGCACATGCTGTAACCGAACAATTGTTGATTCCTTTCGCACCAAGCGAAATGGATACTTGTCCTGCCGCCATATCAGGAATAAACATCGGTATCGTAAATGGATTTACCCTTCTTTGGCCTTTTTCTATAAACTTCCGATGTTGTTCTTCGAATTCAGCCAAGCCGCCAATTCCTGATCCAATCCAAACTCCGACCCGTTCTGGTTGAATCCCCTCTCCTATTTGGAGTCCTGCATCCTTAACAGCCATTTGACTTGCTGCAATAGCAAACTGGCTATAACGACCCATCCTTCTGGATTCTTTTTTATCCATAAACTCTTCAGGAACAAAACCCTTAACCTCTGCTGCAATCTTGATGTCAACCTTTTCTACATCAAAAAGAGTTGCAGGGCCAATACCGGAAACACCACTCTTGATCTGTTCCCATGATGTATGAGCATCATTCCCCAAAGGAGTGACTGCTCCAACACCTGTAATCACTACTCTTTTATTCATTCAATGCCCACTCCCAAATAAATTTTTTCGATAATTCTTACACTCTTTCTCTAGTTTAACGAATTCAGAGCGGCTGGACAAATTAATTCGTTCCGGCACAGCACTATCCCCTGCACTAGCCTACAGAAAAAAACGATAGGTCACCCTACCGTTTTTCATCTACCAGCTATAAAGTAACTCCTGTTTTAAATATAGCAATCTCTCTAAAATCATTTTTTTCATTGTTCACCAATTCACCGCTTGCAACCTGGATAATGTAAGTAATAAATTCTCGTAAAACTACATCTGATTCTTTTTCCAACAGTACGCCTGCATTAAAGTCAATCCAATGCGGCTTCGCCTCGTAAATTGGAGTATTGGTTGAAATCTTCATTGTTGGAACAAAGGCTCCAAACGGTGTTCCGCGACCCGTTGTAAATAGAACCAATTGACAGCCTGCTGCAGCTAAAGCTGAAGAGGCTACAAGATCATTTCCTGGGGCACTTAATAAGTTTAGACCTTTTTGTTTAATGATTTCTCCGTATTTAAGGACATCCGTTACAACTGATGTACCGGCTTTTTGCGTACATCCAAGTGATTTATCTTCAAGGGTAGTTATGCCACCGGCTTTATTTCCTGGTGATGGATTTTCATAAACCGGTTGTTTATTTTGAATGAAATATTCCTTGAATTCATTAATTAATTCAACGGTTTTTTCAAAAACTTCACCATCTGCTGCCCGTTCCATCAAAATCGTTTCCGCACCAAACATTTCAGGTACTTCTGTCAATACCGTCGTTCCACCTTGAGATACTAAGAAATCTGAGAATCTTCCAAGCAGTGGATTAGCAGTAATACCCGAGAATCCATCCGAACCGCCACACTTCAATCCTACCTTAAGTTCAGCTAACGGAACAGATTCCCGCTTATCCGTTTTGGCGTTTTCGTAGATTTCTTTTAGTAACGCAACACCAGCTTCAATTTCATCTGAAACCTCTTGGGCCACTAAAAACTTCACTCGATCTTCATCAAACTCTCCCAAGCTTTCTTTGAATTCATATAGATTGTTATTTTCACAGCCAAGACCTAGAACTAATACACCACCGGCATTTGGGTGCAGCACAGCATCACTAAGAATTTTTTTTGTATTTTCATGATCGTCACCTAATTGGGAGCAGCCGTAATTATGCTTTAACACCAGAATATTTTCGAAAGGACTACTATCGCCCACTTCTTTTTCAAATAGCTTAATCATTCTTTCGGCTACGCCATTAACACAGCCAACGGTTGGAACAATCCACAGTTCATTTCTAATTCCTACACTACCATTCTTTCGTTTGAATCCATTGAATGTTAGGTTCTCTTTTTCATATTGAGTGGTGTTTAGCTTTTGATTATATTGATATTCCTGAATTCCGTCTAAGTTCGTTTTTGTATTATGGGTGTGAATATGTTCCCCCATAGAAATTTCTTTTATGGCATGCCCAATTGGATAGCCATATTTAACGACATGTTCATTTATCGTAATGTTTTTAATGGCAACCTTATGTCCTCTTGGCACATCTTCCTTTAGCGTGATCGTTACCCCATCTACAGTAAAAGTTTGACCTGCTGACAAATCTCTTAAGGCAACCACAACATTGTCTTGATTATGGATTTGGATAATATCCAACATTAGATTCCCCCCCCGCCGCTAGTTAGCTGCTTTTTGCCCTAAAAGTGATTCAAGGGCCTTTTTCATTCCCTTTGTTTCAATAGTGAAGAGATCATTCGTTACAGCAGCGGTTAGTCCAGGAACTTGGTTTAAATCCATCTCCCAAACCCTCTCGTAACCTAATACACTAGTAACGATGTCCTTAACACTGTCGATTGTTCCATTATAATGACTCCATTGTACGTTGAATAAATCCAGTACATCCTGGTCATCAGCTAAAACAATCTCTTCTTCCCCTCTCTTTCCTTTATAAAAAGAGATGAGAGTCGCAAGAGAGAAAACAAGTTTTTTTGGCAATTCACGCTTACGATTGTAATATTCCATTAAAGTAGGTAAATCTCTTGTCTTAAACTTAGACACCGAGTTAAGTGAAATGCTTAATAGAAAATGCTGCATAAATGGATTCCTAAACCGATCTAACACAGCCTCTGCAAATGAATGCAATTCTTCCATTGGCATGTCCAGCGTCGGGATGATTTCATCATAAATAAGATCTTTAACAAATTGCCCTGTCACTTCATCTTCAATAGCTTCGGCCACAGTATTTATCCCATATAAATAGGAAACTGGTGTCATTGCCGTATGGGCACCGTTTAAAATACGTACCTTTATTGTCCGATAAGGCGACAAGTCATCAACCATCAATGTATTTAGTCCTGCCAAATGGGCCGGAAATTCTTCGCGAATCGATTGGGGACCTTCGATTACCCATAAATGGTATTGTTCACCCACCACAAGCAGGTTATCTTTATATCCAAGCTCTTTTGTTATTTCCTCAATGGTGTCTATTGGGTAGCCTGGTACAATTCGATCGACAAGGCTGTTGCAGAATGTATTACACTCATGAATCCATGCGACAAATTCGTCACTTAGATTCCAAAGTTCTGCATATTTTAGGACGATCTCCTTTAATTTTTCACCATTCCGTTCAATCAGTTCACAGGGGATGATAATAAAACCCTTATCCTTATTACCTTGAAAGACATTGTAACGCTGATATAAAATGGCTGTTAATTTTCCTGGAAAGCTTTTTTGCGGCCGATCCTCTAAACGATCATTTTCATCAAAGACAATTCCCGCTTCTGTTGTATTTGAAAAAATAAACCTCAGCTCTGGATTCGCTGCTAGGTCGAGATATTGATCATACTCGGTAAAAAGGTTTATGCCTCTGCTAATACTGGTAATAATGGAATGCTCCTGAACAGCTATTCCTTCCTTCATCCCCTGTAAGTACAGTGTATATAGGCCATCCTGTGCATTTAGCTTCTCAATCTTTTCTTGCCCACGCGGTTGGACAACGACAACACTTCCATTAAAGTATCCCTGCTTATTCATGACATCAATTTGCCAGTCAACAAATCCCCTTAAAAAATTCCCCTCACCAAATTGCAATACTTTCTCTGGGTATACTAGGAGATCTTTTACTAAACCTTTATTTAATTGTTCCATGAAGCTCCTCCTCATTAATAGGGCCCTTTAAAATTGGAAATACTCTTTTGCATTGTCATAAGAGATTCCTTGGACGATTTTTCCCAGGAATTCCTTATCATTAGGGACTTCGCCATTTTCCACCCATTCACCGATGAGATAGCAGAATAATCTTCTAAAATATTCATGTCTTGTGTATGATAGAAAACTTCTAGAATCCGTCAGCATTCCAATGAAACGGGTGAATAGCCCGACATTGGCTAATGCCTGCATTTGGTCAAGCATCCCTGATTTATTATCATTGAACCACCATGCGGTCCCAAATTGTATTTTCCCTGGAATGCCTCCGCCTTGAAAATTACCAATCATCGCTGCAATAACAGTATTATCGTTGGGATTTAAAGAATAAATAATCGTTTTAGGAAGGGCTTTGTCCTCTTCCATCGCATTTAATAATTTCGCCAATGGCTTTGCAATTTCCTCGTCATTAATAGAATCATAGCCTGTGTCTGGTCCCAATTGGTTAAACATTCTTGCATTATTATTTCTTAATGCATTAATATGGAGCTGCATGGCCCATCCTAACTCGGAGTAGAGCTTACCTAAGAATGTTAATGTATAGCTTTTATATTTCTTTTCATCCTCGATAGAAACCTTTTGACCTTTTAATGCCTCTTTAAAAATCTGTGCTGCTTCCTCTTTTGTCGTTTCCGCATACAACATGACATCAATCGCATGGTCCGAAACTCTTCCTCCAACGGAATGGAAAAACCGAACTCTTGATTCAAGCGCTTGTAAAAAACCCTCATACGTATCGAACGGGATACCAGAAACCTCTTGCAGCTTGTTCACCCATTCGAGATATCCATCTCGATTAATTTCAAGTCCTTTATCTGGACGAAAGCTTGGCAGTACCTTTACATTAAAATCGGATTCTTCTTTTAATAGTTGATGATATTCAAGACTATCTACAGGATCGTCAGTCGTACAAACCACTTGTACATTTGATTTTTTGATAAAATCCCTCGCACCAAAGCCCTCATTATTGAGTAAAGCATTTACTTTCTCCCAAATAATTGGAGCACTCTCTTCATTCAATAACTCATCAATCCCAAAGTATCGTTGTAACTCTAAATGAGTCCAATTAAACAGTGGATTTCCAATTGTCATTGGAACCGTCCTTGACCAAGCTAGAAACTTATCATAATCACTAGCACTGCCCGTAATATATTCTTCATCAATGCCATTGCTGCGCATTAACCGCCATTTATAGTGGTCTCCAGATAACCAGATATCTGTAATGTTTTTGAACTTCTTATTTTCATATATTTCCTTCGGACTTAAATGGCAATGGTAGTCTATAATTGGCATATCCTTTGCATATTCATGATACAAAGTAATTGATGTTTCATTGTTTAGTAAGAAATTCTCATCCATAAAGCTTCGCATGGCGGCGCCCAACTTTCTTGTTATTTTTTTACTCAAACTAGGCATTTTCGTATTTTTCTTTTAAATAAGCAATGCTTCTATCAATGTGAGGTTCCTTTGTACTTTCCATCAAAATATTGATAAATGGTTTTTTCCTTTTTAATAAGTTAAATAGAAAATCGTAATTTAACAGCCCTTGACCTACTGGAACCATTTTGACTTGTTCGTCCTCTATAATAAAATCCTTGGCATGTACAATCACCATTCTATCTCCAAACAGCTCAAATGCTTTTTGAATAACAGCTTCTTGATTATGATAATTATCGATGGAGATGAAGTTGGCAGGGTCATAAATCACCTGAAGATTGTTAGATGGTACAAGATCAAGTAATCTCTTCATCCGCTCTGGTGTATGAATCGGATGGTTGATTCCTCCTTCGATTCCTACAATCACTCCAAATCTTTCTGCTTCCTCTACAAGCTCCTTGACACTCTCGACTACTTCAAGAAACGGCTGTTCACTAAAGTTCTCTTCTGTATAGACGATTTCAGCCTGAACATTTCCTGTCTCGGTTCCGACTATACTGCAGCCAAAATCTCTTGCAAACCGAAGATGCTCCTTGAATAACTCCATCCCTTTTCTTCTTTCCATGTGATCAGGATGGATCATGTTAAAATAGCAGCCTAAAACAGCTATTTGAATATCCTTTATGTCAAAAACACGATGTATCTTTTGAGCAAAACCAGGACTTAAACTGCCTAATTCGGAATTGTAATTCTGTAAGGATTTGCTTAGTGCTAACTGAACAGCACTGAGTCCTTTTTTTGCTATTATATTAACCACATTGTCGATCGATGGGTCTTCAATATCGTGTGCCCGGATTCCAATATTCGCAACCATATCTATCCTCCAGTAATGTTCAGTTCATTTACTTACACGTTGATTATATGAATCAATGAAAGGGGTTACAATTCATCCAGGCAAATTCCTTAAAATCTTAAACAATATTCTTAAAAATTTCATAATATTAGGCTATGTTAAATATAGATGTTGATTCGTTAACACAGCCTAAATTTTATAAATTCGAATGGAATATTCCACGAGAAGATATATTCTCTCTATTTAAACTTTTTCTTAAATTCAGCTGGTGTAAAACCAGTATATTTCTTAAAACATATACCAAAATATTGAGGATTACTGTAACCTACTTGTTCACAAACTTCATAGGTTTTAATATTACCCTCGCCCAAAAGTCCCATCGCCTTTTTCATTCGTAACTCTAACAAGTAATCCCCAAAGTTAAACCCTTTCTCCATCTTAAATAGGTTACTCAAATAGGGAGTACTAACATGGATTATCTCGGCAACCCTTTGAAGTGTTAAACTGCTGTCATGGAAATTCCCCTGCATATACTTGATTGCTTGGTCAACATGGCTATAATAATTATTTCCCTTCTTTTTAAACATTGCTGTGGACCATTGTTCTAATAGACTATGTAAAATGTTTGTCATTTCTGTTAGGGTTGTTAATTCCATGATAGACTTATAAACATCTGATGAGTTAAAGCTATTTGTTGAATCTTCCTTTTTCCACTTTTCAATTTCAAAAAAAAGCATGGTGCTAAATTTGAAAGCAAGGACCTTTAAATCTGATAAAGCAACCATTTTTCTATCTACTATGGCAGTGCTTAAATCAATCAGAGTCTCTTTTACCTTTTCTGGTAAACCAGACTTGATATCATTTTCTAATTTCATCTCTAAATCATGGACAAGATTTTCTGTTTTGTCACACTTAGAAACCGTTTCATCCAAGGAGATTACTCTACCGGTCCCCATAATATGTCTCATATCCATGGCTACCCTAGCTTCTAGAAAAGATTTACCAACTTCAAACAGATTAGGATATGCTCGTCCATGTGTAATTGTAATTGCATCGTCTATTTCATTACTTAGATAAGTGAACAATGCTTTGGCTAACTCCCCTTTCCTTGAATCCTGATCGTTTTCAAGGGATAAGAGAATCGCATGTTCACCGACATCCGCATTCATCACCAAACAACCTAAATCATTAAAGTAAGATGAACTGAAACTCGTAATCTTTTCCTTAATTAAATGTCCCTCAAGATCAAGCTCAATCGTATTCTTAACAAGAATAACGGCAAAGAAAGGACCCTCCATATGAACATCAAGCCCTAGTAGCTCATTCTCGACATCAACCCGGTAATCTCCTTCTCTAATCAATTTTTGAAAAAATTTCTGCTGCAGTAAGGGCAAGGACTCTATGATTCTTTTTTCTTTCACTGATTCTTTTTCCCAATCAGCTGCTGCTTCTTTGGCCTTATTTAGCAGGTATTCTGAATCAACTGGCTTTAACAGATAGTCAAACGCTTTCAATTTAACGGCTTCCTGGGCATATTTGAAATCTTCATACCCTGTTAGAAAAATAATTCTTGTCTCAGGGCTTCTTTCTTTAATCTGTTTCGCCATTTCTAACCCACTCATAAAAGGCATATTAATATCGGAAACGACAACTTGCGGCTGTTCCTTTTCTATTAACTCTAATGCCACCTCACCGTCTCCTGCTTCTCCCGCTACTACAAAGCCATGCTCTCCCCAAGGTATTGCTTGGCATATGCCCCGACGAATAATTCGATCATCTTCTACTACAATTACTTTATGCATACTCGGTAATCTCCCCTTTTGTTTTGGGAATTGTAATGCTAACGACTGTCCCATTACCAGGTTCACTCGCAATCGTTAAACCGTATTCATTTCCAAAGTGAATTTTAATTCGTTCATTTACACTTTGCAGACCAATACCAAGATACTTTTTTTTCTCCTGATAAGATGCCTCCATTTCTAGCAAAATATCTTTTAATTTTTGTGGTTGTATTCCATTCCCATTATCACCAACCTCTAAATGGATGGTATCTCCAACTTGATATCCACGAATCGTTATTTTTCCTTGGCCACGTTTTTGCTTTACCCCATGGTAGATGGCATTTTCAATAAGAGGCTGCAATGAAAGTTTAATAATATTATAGGTAAGGATTTCTTTGTCCATTTCAATTTCATAGGAAAAATCATCCCCATAGCGCATTTCCTGAATAAACAGATAATGCTGAATATGTTCCATTTCATCATGGATGGAAATGATTTCTCTTCCTTTACTAATTCCGATCCGGAAAAAACTTGTAAGTGCACTAATCATTTGGCTAGCGTCTTTATTCAGTCCCATATCACACAATCCCTTAATTGAATACATGGTATTATAAAGAAAGTGAGGGTTAATTTGGGCGTGCATGATCGCAAATTCTAATTGTCGTTTCTCTTCCTGTTCTAATTGAATTTGGTCCATTAAGGTATTAATCCGGATAATTAATTCTTTAAAGCCTGTATGTAAGATTTTCATTTCTTCAGGACCCGACATTTCAAAATCAAAGTCGAGATTTTCCTTATTAATCATCCCCATTTGTTTGGCCATTTTTTTAAACGGGTCCGAAATATATTTTCCTACGATGTTCGTAATAATAATCGCACTTAGGATCATCAATACGACCAATAGAATGGTGAAATCCTTGATGTAATTTACTTTATTTAAGATTTCATCTTGTGGAATAACAGCTGCTATTTTCCAGTTATTCGAACTTAATGTATCGTAAATAACAATCATATCTTCCCCTTCGGCATTTTCGTAGGAGAACTTTCCAGCTTCCTCTTTAAGGTTTTGCAGCGAATGAAGAGTGGGTTTATCTAACTTATATTTCTTTTTTACTGTTTTGGATTCAAAGATTCCATCTGGACTGATAAGTGTCAGATATCCTTTCTCTCCGATTAACGATTTATTCAGTACCTGTTCAAAAAATTCTGCCCGTAAATGAAATAAAACAATTCCTTTTGAGGATGATTGATTCTTTTCAATCAAACGAAATATTGACATTACCTTATTCTTTTTATTAAATTCCTGATCTTCATGAATGTTTCTCCAATAAAACCCCTCTTTGTTTCCATGGAATTTTGCAAAATACTCTTCATGATTTACCGATGGATTAGAATTATAGCTGGTATGATAAAGTAAAAAACCATTTTGTTTATGATTAACAAGAACGGATTCAAGGATGACATTGTATCTTGAATAAATAAGCTTTAAATTATTATCAATCTCTACATACACTTCTGGCTTAATCTCTGAAACTTCTTTATCCACTAACGATGAGATTCTTGGATCATTCGATAAGGAGACTAGCTGCTGAAAAACATCTGCAAGGATATTATCAAGATAATTTTTAGTTTGAAAAATCGTATCATTCACGTTTTTATAAGCATTTTCTTCTATTTGTGCAGTGGCTAGCAAAGATGAAACCCAACCTGTAATTAATATAAAAAGGATAATGATAGGTAAATAGAGAGTATTAATGGTAGATTTAAAAGAATAGAAAAAATGTTTGCGAATAAAGTTTTTTAGCTTTACAGCTGTCATAGAAAGAACTCCCTGTTAGTATATTAATTCTTAATATCCTCTCATTTCATTGTAACCGTTTTCTATATAATATCATAATACAAAATTTATCGGTCAATTGGATAAAAAAACAGCAGCCAGATTAAAAAATCTAGCTGCTGTAATCTAGTAAAAAAATGTTTCCCTGATAGTATTACTTAATTAAGTCGTAATATGCCATGCTTGCTAAAAGGAAAGCACCCATTCCATGGAGATCATTTTCAGAAGTCGGGCGTGATACGTAATAATCGTATGTGCCTGCGGAAGTTCCGATCACGATTCCTTTTAATGTTAGGGAAGAATCATCACTTTCCACCATATGCTCTAATAATCCTGCATAGGCTTTATCACAAACTTCACGGTATGAATCATCAACAATACCATGCTTTACAGCCTTCGCAATAAAATATAAGAAGAGAGCAGAACAAGAAGATTCTAACCAATTGTCTGGACGGTCTCCTTTATCGACCACATTGTACCAAAGACCAGACTGTTCATCCTGGAATTTCACGATAGCTGGAATGAAACTTTGAAGGGATTGAATCCATTCCTCTTGTCCACGTTTTTTGTCACCCAAAACCTCTAACAAATCAATCAGTGCCGCTCCGTACCAGCCAACTGAACGCCCCCAGAATTCCGGTGAACAGCCTGTTTCCGAATCAGCCCATGGCTGCACTTTTTTCTCATCCCACGCGTGGAAGAGTAAACCTGTTTTAGAGTCAGTCATATGTTTTCTCATTAGCTTTTCTTGAAGCAAGACCTGTTGAACCAATTCTTCTTCTTGAAAATGCTTGCTGTACATAAGCATGAATGGTCCACCCATAAAGAGACCGTCTAACCACATTTGATAAGGGTATTTTTCCTTATGCCAGAAACCATTTTCTGTGGTTCTGTTGATGGTATCTAATGCACTTCGTAATTTCTTTGCCGCAATCATATATTTAGGATTCTTGGTCTTTTCATATAAAGGAAACAATAGAATCCCTGGCATGATAGAGTCTAACTGGTCTCTATCGAAAACTACATTTCCTTCTTCATCAATTAAGTGATCAAAATATGCTTGAATGTAGGTAAAGTACTCTTCCTTACCGGTTTCTTCCCATACTCTATACATTCCATATAGAAAAACACCTTGGTGATAATGGAACCAATTTACTGGAGGTAAATCCTCAGCACGGAAAGTATTCATTAATGCTTGGCATGCCTTTTCCGCCATCACCAACGGAGTTTCTGTTCTGATTTTATCTGCTGTATTTCCCATTATCCTATCTCCTTCTCATTTATCTAATTTAATCTTCCATATAAGAAAACTGGGTGTTAATAGAATCAACACCCAGAATAAAGACTTACTTACTTTTTAAATGTTGCATCATATTTTTCTTTAGAATCTTCAATTGCTTTTGCCCACTCATCTAGGAAGTCCTTAGCAGACATTTTTCCACTCATAACAGCCTGTACACCTGGGTCTACTACGCCATCAAGAATGGCACGATAATCGGGCAGATAGAATGGCGGTTCATATAGTTTTGTATCAGGATTATTGTAAACTTCAAAGGCTGTTTTGATATGCTGTGACTCTTGTACCCATTTATCATCTAACACATCAGAGTTTGTAGGGATTTGACCTGTTTGTTGATTCCAATAGCTTTGTGCTTCTTCAGAGTTAACAAATTCCACGAATTTCCAAGCTGCATCAGCATGCTTTGTTGATTTGAAGATAGCTAGGTTAACTGCATTACCACCTTCTGCAACATATTTACCGCCTTTTTCAGTTGTTGGCAGTGGAATTAACTTGTAGGAACCTTCTGGTAAGGCTTTATTGTGCTCACCATAAGATCCTGGATTGTGGTGTACCATTGCTACAACACCAGTATCAAAGCCTGCAATCATTTCTTTATAACCATTTGTGATATCACTCTTTGGTGTAAATTTGTCATAGTAAGAGAAATACTTCTCAACAAATTCTACATGTTTAGGATTATTGATGTTCGTCTTACCGTTTTTATCAAAAAAGTCTAAACCACTATTAGCAAACATCGCTCTCTGAATCGTGAAAGATGCACCTGCTCCACCGCGGATGGTAAATCCATAACGATTATTCGCTTGATCTCTCATTTTTTCGATAACGGTAAAGAACTCATCCCATGTTTTAGGCTCTTGTACACCAGCTTGTTCAAACCAGTCTGTTCGAATCCATAAGGCATCTAAATTCTGTGCATAAGGAATTCCATAAAGCTTACCATCTTGAGTGATTTTCTTATTAACACCAGTAGCATTTGCGTTAATTTTTTTGCTTATGTCAGACTTCTCAAAATGAGAATCCAGTGGCAACAAAGCTTCACGAATGGAGAATTCTGGCAGCCAAGTTGTTTGCACAGAGCCAATATCCGGCATATCATCTGCTGCAATCGCTGCATCATATTTTGACTTTGCTGAACTATTTGGAATACCAACATACTCAACATCAATATTAGGATTCTTTTCTTCAAACCGTTTAATAACTTCTTCCCAAACAGGAGTACGTGCTGGGCCAGCGTTTTCATCCCAAAATTGGAGTGTTACAGGTTCATCCGATTTGGTTGCTTCTTTTTCCGTTTTAGTTGCAGCTGGTTCTTTACCACCGCAGCCTGCAAGCAACATTCCTGTTGCCATTGTTAGTGCTAGAACAGAGGTTGTTATTCTTTTCTTAATCATGGTAATGCCCCCTTAATATTTTTTTATAAGTCTTTGTTTCTTAAAGAATGGTGTTAAAATCCTAAAGCCGATTTTAACGTGGAACAAACTATTTTGGTGCTTGAAATAAAGGTTGCAAGCTCTTTTCTAAAGAGCCTTTTATAATTAGCCTTTTACAGCTCCACCCATACCGTTTACCAGGTGCTTCTGTGCATAGGCAAATAATATAACTGCAGGAATTAAAGCGATTACACTTCCGGCCGCCAAAGCACCATAGTTGATACTGAATTCACCCAGCATCGTACTTAGTCCGACTGGGAGCGTGAACTTGGATTGTTGATTGGTTAGCATGAGTGCGATTAAAAATTCGTTCCATGTATAAATGAAGGTAAATACTCCTGTTGCTACGATACCAGGCAGTAATAATGGAAAAACAACAAAACGGAGTGACTGTAGTTTTGTACAGCCATCAATCACAGCCGCTTCTTCCAACTCCTTTGGAACATTTGAGATAAATCCACTCATCAAGATCGTAGTAAATGGAATTTCGATTGCGGTATAGGTAATAATGAGTGAAAGTGGATTACTGATTAACCCAAGATTTTTGAATATGACGAACAAAGGAATAATCATCATCGCTCTCGGGATAAATTGAGTACATAACAGCATGATCATAAAACTGCGTTTTCCTTTGAACTGATATCTGCTTAATGCATAACCAGACAAAGTCGAACAGACAAGCACAACCAAAACCGTAGAAACCCCGACTATTAAACTATTTTTAAAGAAAGTAGCAAAACCGACATTGGTCCACGCAGTAACAAAGTTTTCAGTTGTCGGGTTAGCCGGCAGATACTGTAGCGGACGTTTTACGATATCCCCTTCAGGTTTAAAGGCCGTATTTATTGTCCAGTAGATTGGAAAGATGGTAAAACTCAACAACATTGTTAAAGGCAGGTATAGCGTTAAAATTTTGTCGACTTTTTTATTTGCTGTAAACATCCTTCAAATCACTCCTTTTCATAACGCGATAGTTTCAGATAAAGGATGGCGAAAACCAGTAATATTCCAAATGAAACGACCGTCAATGCTGAACCATATCCAAAATTGCTTCCATGCACAGCTAAATCTGCAATATACATCGTAAGTGTTGTGGTTGAATGCGCAGGACCACCACCCGTTAAGTTAAACAATAGGTCGACGTTATTAAACTCCCAAACTACTCTTAGTAAGGTAGTTAGGACAATCGTATTTTTTAATTGTGGTAATGTTACATAAATAAACGACTTCCATCTGCTTGCACCATCTACCCTGGCTGCTTCATATAGTTCAATCGGAATACTTGATAATGACGCTAGTAAAGTGATGGCAAAAAACGGTATACCCCTCCACAATTCAGCGATAATAACCGCTGTAAAGGCTGTTGACGTACTTGCTAAGAAAGCCTGTGGTTCATCAACGATTCCCATTCTCATCAGCAAGTCATTGAGTACACCCATATGTTCATTAAACATTAATGACCACATCGTTGATGCAAGAACCCCTGAAATAGCCCAAGGAATAAAGGCAACCGCACGTACTACCCCTCTAAACTTAAATGTTTGGTTCAATAGTAAGGCTAGGATCATACCAACCACTAATTGTAATCCTACTTCTGTTACAACCCATTTCAAACTATTTATTAAACTAGGTATAAACATCTTGTCAGTCGTAAAAATTTCTTTAAAGTTCTCTAAGCCAGCAAAGCCATTATAGTAAGGCGCAGACACGTCATAGTGTTGAACACTGTAATAGAATACTGTAGCGATTGGGTAAAATAGAAAACCTAAGATTATAAGGAAAGAGGGTAGTATAAAAAGGTAGGGAACCCATTTATCCTTTTTAATCTTTTTCTGGTTCACCGCCTTATTGCTGTTAACAACTGTTTCAGTAACACCTTGTGAATAACTCATCTAGTTTCCTCCTCTCTGTTTTTTATAATAAATGAAAACGGTTTCTTTAATAATTAAAGATTTTAAGATGATTGATTAAAATTTTAAGATATTTCTAAAATAGATAAAAATAAAAGGCATTCGATGCTTACGTGCATCGAATGCCTAAATTTATCTTAGATTAATCAATCATTCCTCGTATTGCCTTTGAGCCGCTTCCATTGCTTCTGCCCAATTATCTAAAAAATCTTCCACGGTCATTTTCCCACTTAACACAGACTGTGAACCAGTGTCCACGATTGTATTTAGAATGGTACGATATTCTGGGAGATAGAATGGCGGCTCAAAAAGAATGGTATTAGGGTCATTGTAAACTTTCTGGGCTATCTGAATATGCGGTGAAGTCTTTATCCAGTCTTCACTTAATACATCCGAATTGGTAGGAATTTGACCAACACTTTGATTCCAAAAGCTTTGAGCTTGCTTCGAATTGATAAAACGAATAAATTTCCATGATTCCTCTGGATGCTTCGTATCTTTAAAAATACTTATGCCAATAGTGTTGCCGTCTTCCGCTACATAATGACCTTTAACTGATTTTGGTAAGGGGATTGCCTGAAATTGATCAGGATCTAACGCTTCGCTATGCTCGGCATAAGACCCTATATTATGCTGGACCATCGCGATAGTTCCGGAATCGAATCCAGCAATCATTGCCTTATAATCTTTTGTGATATCGCTAATAGGGGTAAAGGTTTGATACATAGCAAAGTATTTCTTTAAGAATTCAACATGCTTTGGATCATTTATTGTACTTTTCCCATCTTTAAAGTAAGTTTCAATGCCAGAGTAGGCGTACATCATCCGTTGTAACTGGAAAGAGCCCCCTGCTCCTCCACGGATTGTATATCCATAACGATTATTTGATTTATCTGTTAACATTTCAACGGAACGAAAGAACTCATACCACGTTTCAGGAGTGTTCAAATTGGCTTCTTTAAACCAATCAGAGCGTACCCAGAGGATATCGAGGTTTTGTGTATATGGAATCCCAAATAATTTTTGATTACTCACGATGCGTTTATTAAACTCTATCGCTCTTCTATTTATTTTGTCCTTTTCACTCCATTTAGAAAAATAAGAATCTAGCGGCAACAACGCGTCACGCATGGAAAATTCCGGAAGCCAGCTCGCATAAACACTAGCCACATCAGGCGTCTCTCCTGAAGCAATAGCGGCATCAAACATTACTTTGGCCGAATCCTTAGGCAATCCCACATATTCGACATCAATGGTTGGATTTTCTTTCTCAAACCGACTAATGAGTTCCTCCCAAATGGGTGTCCGCTGCGGTCCTGTATTATCATCCCAAAAAACAATTTTGACCTGTTTATCTTTTATTGAATCTGATTCTTTATATGAGAAGTCTTCACCTTTGCATCCCGTAAGCACCAATCCAATTATCATGATTAGGGTCATCACAGAAGTCGTTTGTTTCATTAACATGTTTTAATCCCCTCTTTGAATAGCCACTACCTAAAAGTATAAAATCATTCTACACTTTTTTTAAAAGGATTTCCTTTATGTTAATTGGTTTCTTTTCTGCAACTGAACGCCAGACACCTTCACCAACAGCAATGGAATATGCACCAGCTTCAGCACCTGCTAATATTTTATAATTTCTAGTAGGGTCTGGACCTAGGAAAAGATCTGCTAATAATATAGGATCACCGCCACCATGTCCTCCAGGATCTTGGACAAGTTCGATCGATTCTTTTCCTCCGAAAAGAGGGTAATAATCTATTTTTTGTTCAGGATATTCAAACGGAATTCGAGAAGGTTCATGGTATTCCGTGGTTTCAATTCTTCCCTTCGTTCCATTAATAGCCAGCCGGTATCCTTCATATGGAGCTGAAAAATTAATCGAGTAACTTAGCATGCTCCCGCCATCATATTTTACTGCAGCTACATACGTATCCTCAATCGAAATCTCTTCATCAAAAATACAAGCGTCAGGACGATAATCTGTATACGGTACATCCTTTTCATAAACACCTGCTAAAAGATGGTCATCTCTTACGGTTGTCGAACCAATTCGCGGATTCCACCGCCTAAAATAACTACAGTCATTCCTTACATCACACGTGCCACAAAAACGGCCAGACTCTTTCTTCGGATTCATTTCACCGTCTTGTCCGAAGTAATTCAAAGCACCATACGCAAACACTTCTTCTGGCTTCTGATCTAACCACCAATTGATAAGATCAAAGTGATGGGTAGATTTGTGGATGGATAAGCCTCCAGAAATTTCACGACTACGATTCCATCTTTTAAAGTAACTTGAACCATGATACGTATCAATATACCAATTTAGGTCAACGGAAGTTATTCTTCCAACTTTCCCTTCAAGGATCATTTCTTTAATTTTCCGGTGAAACGTACTGTATCGATAATTAAATGTAACAATAACTTTTCCTTTGCTTTCTGCTTCAGCCTGCATCACTTTATAGGCATCTGATGCGTTTGTCACCATCGGCTTTTCTGTTATCACATTTACATGTTTCTGCAATGCTCTTAGTATATAGTCAATGTGAGTATCGTCTCTACCCGTTACGATTACATAATCAGGTTTTGTTTGATCAACCATGATTTCAAATTGGTCCGGATTGAAGGTTGGAACTGGTTCTAAATGCGGAAATCTATCTTTGCAAATAGTAAATCGAAGTGGGTCAGAATCTAATAATCCAACAATTTCATTTTCCTTTGAAAACTCATTTAAGAGTGGTTTAATAAACATTTCTAATGCTCGGTTGCTGACGCCGCAGATTACATACTTTTTCATATATTCCTCCAACTTTTAATAAAGGCATATTTACTTGCCCTCATTTTATATGAAAACGATTTCCATCATAATGGAAGATCTTTAGAGTTTTGTGTAAATATTTAAGATAATTAAATAGTGAATTCCCAAATATTCTGTCAAAATTGATTCAAAAAAGTTTATAATAGATTTATGTACATAATTAAACAAAAAAGACAAGGGATGGGTATGAATGATTGGGTTAGTAATTATTTTAATTTTGGTTTTATTTTTACCTTTTTCAGTAAAAAAGGTCGAGCACAATTTGGAAGTATTCTTATTTGTGATGGGTATTGCTGCAGCTTCGATTAGTGGTATGATGAATCTCCATTTAATTGAAAAAGCTCTGATAGATCCAATAAATATTACTCTTGCCGTCTTAATTGCAGGATTAATCTGTAAATGGGGGCAGGTTCAGCTGGAAAAATCAATACTCTGGTTGAACAGAATACTATCTCCTAGGATTTTCTTCGGATTAACCGTCATTATTTTAGGACTTGCATCAAGTATTATTACGGCTATCATCGCAGCGATTGTGCTCGTTATTATCATCAACGTCCTTCCACTTGACCGTAAATCTGAAATTCGCTTTACCGTTTTAGCTTGTTTTTCAATTGGGCTTGGTGCAGCCCTCACCCCAATTGGTGAGCCTTTAGCAACGATTACAATTAGTAAGTTAAATGAAGACTTTTTTTATCTCTTAAAATTAATTGGTCCAGAAGTTATTCCAGCAGTTGTACTCTTTGGTATATTGACAATCTTTTTAGTTAAACCCCAAGAGAGCTCTGACGGTTTAACGGCTGAGCAAAAAGTAGAAAGCTATAAAGAAATTTTGATTCGATCCGCTAAAATCTATTTATTTGTTATGGGGCTAACCTTCCTAGGGCATGGTTTTGAACCATTAATCAATGAATACATACTTGGCTTACATCCGATGCTGCTCTATTGGATCAACATGATTTCTGCTATTTTAGACAATGCCACTCTTGCTGCAGCTGAAATTAGTCCAGCTATGGATCAAGAAACCATTCGTGCGGTTTTGCTGGGTCTTATTATTAGTGGTGGTATGTTAATACCTGGTAATATACCGAATATTATTGCAGCAGGAAAACTTAATATAACAAGTAAGGAATGGGCACGGTTTGGTGTTCCTGTTGGTCTTATTACAATGGCGGTCTACTTTGTTATTTTGTTTGTATTTTAATGATATACCTCTAAAAAAAGAATCGGAGACCACTTCCAGCGTGGCTCCGATTCTTTTAATTTGTCATCGTATTCATACCGACTATGGCTTTTTCTTTCATTAATGGGGTAAATAAGGAATAACAGTTTCTTCCTTGCTCTTTAGAGTTGTACATAGCGATGTCTGCATTTTTTATCAGGGTTTCCATATCTTCACCATGAATGGGATGCAGACTAATGCCGATACTAGGTGAAACCTTAAACTTTTGTCCGTAAACTTTAAATGGCTCTTTCATCGTATTTATGATTTCTTCACATACTTTAAATGCCTCAATGGCTGAATGTAATTGGGGAATGAGGATAACAAATTCATCTCCACCAAATCTGGCTAAGATGTTATCTGACTTTATTATTTCTCTTAACCTAGTAGCAACAGATTTCAATAACAAATCGCCAGCTTCATGTCCTAAGCTATCATTAATTACTTTAAAATGGTCTAAATCCAGCATTAGAACGCCCTTCATATTATCTACTTGTCCACCAGCATTATTTTCGTTTGTTAAGTAGGATTTAAGATACCAGCGGTTCGGTAAACCAGTTAAGGCATCATGGTAGGCCATGTGTGAAATCTTTTCTTCTGCATTTTTTAAATCCGTTATATCCAATCCAAATCCGAGTAAATACTCATTCTGTGATTCCTCCAGATGAATAATGGTTTTTCCAGTAAGCATATGGACTTTTTTTCCTTTAAATTCTGTCTCCACTTCATTGGTTTGATGCTTTCGCTTTTTCCACACTTCTAAGTCAATCTGCCGTTGTCGCTCTGCAATTGCCGTAGGAAAAAAGTCAAACACTGTTTTCCCTACAAGATTTTCCATATTGACACCATGTTCTTTACAGGTCTGTTTATTTGCAAATATCGTTACACCTTCAGGATCCTCCAAGAATACATTTATAGGTAATGCATTCAGGACCTTTGAATGCAGCGATTCATTGTGACGAATTCTGTCTACTAACTTTTTTTCTCTATCCTCTAATTCTTTTACTTTTCTCCTTAACTTCTCTATTTCACTATCGTGATCAATTTGGGAAATTTGCCGCTTCATGGTTCATTCCGCCTTTAATATAAATCTGCTGTTATAGCTTAATGATAATGTATTCCTGCTTAAATAATGACAAAATTTCTAACAATTTTATGAAAATAATTCCAGATTCCCAACTATTATGACACCTAATGTTCAAGAAATTCACCTATTATACAAAATTAAACATGTTAATTTTTTTTATAATAGTAGTAACGAAATTTATTAACATGATGGGAAGTGTTTTTTGGTGAATAAACTATTATATATTACAGCAAATCCTAAAGGTCTCGATAAATCAAAAGGTCTTAAAATCGGCGAAGCATTTATCAACACGATAAAAGAAGAAGATCCAGAGATGGACATTAAAACGATTGACTTATTTACATTAGATATTGCACATATGGATGCGGAATTAGTCTCTGCAAGAGGCAAATTAGCAGGATACGGTTATACTTTAGACCAATTAACTGAAGGAGAGAGAGCGAAAATCCTTAAAATGCATGCCCTTGCGGACGAATTTCTTTCTTATGACTACTTTGTATTCGTCTCGCCAATATGGAACTTAAGCTCTCCAGCAGTTTTAAAGGCATACTTGGATACCCTGTTTATTGCTGGTAAAACCTTTACCCATACAGCTAACGGTCCAAAAGGCCTTCTTACGGGTAAAAAAGCAATTCATATCAATACCCGTGGCGGTCTATATACAGGAACACCAATGCAAGAATTAGAATGTGGAGATCGTTATTTAAGAATTGCACTTAATTTCTTAGGCATTGAAGTTATGGACACCATTATTGCCGAAGCATTAGACCTCTATCCACAAAAAGTACCAGAAATTATTGAAAAAGCAAAAGAAGAAGCCGTCAGAGCAGCGAAAGAAATGATAAAAACTCCTGTTAGCTTGGTCTAGCATAAAAAGCTTCCTCATTTAGGAAGCTTTTTTCAATGACTAGGCAAACCGATAGTAAATGAGAAGGAATATTGCCACTGTAAAAACAAAATTCAAAAAAACAAAGACCATTTGAGAAATTTTTGTTCTATGAATTTTAATAGGCGGATCGTAAAACGATACCCCTTCAATAATAAAAATGATTAAAACGATATGAATCATTAGATGTCCAATAATTTCAGTAACACCAAAAAGCATCGTTGTTGAAATGAATATTAACGTCAGTACAAAAGCTAAAAGACGATTCAGTATCCCTACGATTAACAAATATCCCACCACAAATTCAATAAACGCAGCAAGTACAACAAATATTGATGGAGCAAATCCGAATGTAGGAACTGCATGATGATGAATAATATCTATACTCATGGCAGGAAAGACCCATTTCTCAACCGCCACCCAGCATAAGGACAATCCTGTCCCTAAATAGAGAAAAGGAAAGCCCCAGTCTTCTAGCTTTGTTCGTCCGACCAATAATACTCCAACAATCGCTAGATAAAATCCATAATCAAGCATATGAAACAATCCAGAGTGTGCTAGCTGATAAATAAATAGACAGAATAAAATAATAGCGCCTGCTTTTGTCGCATAATGATTTGGAATCAATAATAAAAGGATGGTCAGCCACAATAGTATTCGGATGATATTGTTGCTGATTGCAAATTCTGGCGCAAATATGGTACCAGACCAAACCTGAATCATTAGCGCGAGTGCAGTACCATATTTTAATATGTATCTAGAAGATTTTCGGTATCTGTCCAGTATCACATCAATCTTTTTGATGATCGGGATGTTATCCAAGATTGGCAAAAGCTGCGTCAATACAGCAAGTAATGCAGCAATCAATAGTGTAAGCGTCATAAACATTGGGGATAAGATGAGTTCGATAGCTTCTTTTTCTGGTGTAACTTTAGTAAACCATTTTACATGTGCATCAACCAAAAATGGTGAACAAATAATAACCAAAACGAATAAGATGAAGATTTTTGTTAATTTTCCCATTAGGTCCTCCCACAAAGTAGTCATCTTTATAATTTTCAGAAACCACCACAAATATTCAATGGGAATAATATATAATCTTGATAATTCACAGAAGGATATTTTTCTTCTATAATAAGAAAATAGTCGAAAAATAGGAAACCATATCAAAATGGAAAATCATATATTTTAGGAGAAGATGAATGTTAAAGGATCTTGTTTCCAATGCAACATTATTGATTGCTGCATTCACAGTAATGGGGCAAATTTTTAAAAACAAACCACTGAGTCAAAACTCAAAAAATAGTTTAAAAATTTATTGGGGATTTTGTTATGGTTTGCTAGGAATGATCTTAATGCTATTTAGTTTCCAAATAAACGCAACGACCATAGCTGATTTACGTCATCTTGCAATCGTTATTGCTTCTGCTTTTGGTGGATATATACCTGCTATAATTGCCTCAGGAATCATTGCTTTAGGAAGGATAATCCTTTTTGATTTTAATGACACTGCTATATTAGCAGCTATCAATGCGCTATTGACTGGGATCGTATGCGGCTGGTTTTCAACATTAAAATACCAACCTACTTTGAAGGCATTTTATATGAATCTAATTGGTTTATTTTTTATTTCAATCGTTTTTGTTATTTATATTGAAGATAAAACAATTTTAACAAATGTTTTAATCATTCACTATCTAATATCATTAGTCGGAGGGTTTTTCGCTTATCACTTATCCGTATATATTGCAATTACCAATGAAACCGAAAGTGAATTGAATCTTAGCTTAAAAAAGTTAACGGAAACTGAAGAACGTTTTCGGTTACTAGCTGAAAATTCAAGTGATATCATTTCCATGCATAATGAAACGAGTGAGTATAAATATATCTCTCCGGCCGTTAAAGAGATCATTCAATTTGATTACAAGGATCTTTTGGGTAGAAAACTAGCAGAATTTATCCATCCAGAGGATATCGTTCGTACCAATGAAGTATTTGAAAAAACACTAAGGGAAGGTTGCGCTGATACTTCCTATCGATTTCGGACTAATCGAGGAGATTATGTTTGGATTGAATCAACATTAAAACGAGTGAATACTGAAGATGACCGCAGCAAGCGAGTTATTATTGTTTCTAGAAATATAACCGCTAGAAAAGAAACTGAACTGAAATTGCATAAAGCTAATGAACTTTTAAATCGTCTTTCTTTCATGGATGGTTTAACAGGAATTGGAAATAGAAGACATTTCGATGAAACTCTAAAGAAAGAATGGTCTTCGTTAGCATCAATCAAATCACCATTAACCTTGCTTATGTTCGATATTGATTACTTTAAAAAGTACAACGACACATACGGTCATTTAGCTGGCGATCATTGTCTGCAAACAATAGCCGAATCAATAAAGAAACTTGTTTCCACTAAATCAAACTATACATTTTGTCGATATGGTGGCGAGGAATTTGCGATTATCCTATCTTCTACCCAGCTAAATAAGGGAATCCAATTAGCAAAATTGATTCAACACGAACTCAAGGATCTGAAAATTGAACATAGCAGTTCGGAAATATCTACGATTGTTACTCTCAGTATTGGATTGGCAACCGTTATTCCAAGCACTGAAAATTCACCTAAAGAATTAATTCATTTAGCAGATACTGCCCTATATACTTCAAAAACAAAAGGAAGAAACACTATTTCAACTTCATAAAATACTGGAGGGTGTGTCATACACACCCTTTTTCCACATATTCCAACTTCTTTCATGCTTTTATTCCAAATAGTTAGTAAATTTAGTTGTATTAATTCAAAGAAAAATGTAAAATTTTCCTATAAGCTCAATGGACGGTGAAATAGATGGAAATTACAAAACACCTTTTCTCAAATCTTTCCATTTTAATTATAGTGCTCCTCTTTTGCTTAATTTGGCTTGACCGCAGCAGAAAATTTAACTTATCTAAAAACACTATCATCATCTTTTTTATCCTATTGGTATGGATATGTATTCAATTTTCCTATAATCCGGTTGATCTTGCGCGCTACGATTTACGCGTTATTCCAATCGTCATTGGCGGATTATATCTTGGGATCGGTCTAATACTAGTCGCTGCAATGCTAATTATCAGAAGTTTCTACGGTATCGACATGGGCTTGGCTGGGACCGCACTCCTTTATGTTCCACTTGCATTTGCCTTTTTTCGATTATCGCCTTGGTTTTGGAAACAACCTTCCGACCGCCGCATTACAATAGCGATTAGTTTAGGAATTATCCTTGGAATACTTACTTTAGTGGGCATGGAGGGAATCCTACATACCAGCAGCAACTGGTATGATGCATGGTTTGCCTATACTGTCATCACCCCTTTAGGCATTGGTCTTATCGCTTATTCAATTGAATATATAAAAAAAAGTGTTGAAATTAAACATCAATTAATTAAAGTGGAAAAATTAAAGGCAGTGGAACAAATGGGGGCAGCAATTTCTCATGAGATCCGCAATCCGCTAACGGCGGCAAGTGGCTTTGTACAACTACTTAATGACGACTACCTCCCAAGACATAAACGTATGGAATATCTCTCGATTGTAAAGGATGAACTCAATTCAGCCGAAAGAGTCATTCAAGATTATTTAACATTTGCTAAGCCAGCTTTAGTTTCTATTGAGGAATTAAATGTAAAAAATGAACTTAAGCAAATTATTAACATCTTAACGCCGATGGCCAATCAAAATTCTGTAGAAATTATCACTGATTTTTCAGTGATTGGGTTCATTAAAGGTGATCGACAACGATTCCGTCAATGCTTTATTAATATCCTTAAAAATGCAGTAGAGGCCATGCAGAATGGGGGACATCTTTATATAGAGACACATTTTAGCAAAGATTATGTAACCATCTGTGTCAGGGATACAGGGATAGGGATGTCTTCCGAACAACTTGAACGATTAGGTGAACCCTATTACTCAACAAAAGGAAAAAATGGTACCGGGCTTGGCATGATGGTAGTTTATAGTATTGTACGTGCGATGAACGGTTTCATTCGAGTGGAAAGTGAAATAGGAGCAGGTACAACCTTTCGCATAAAATTCCCAACCATCACTTCATTTAAGAGTAATGAAAATAAATAATCCCAAGAAAAATCGACAGGCATCCTACCTGTCGATTTTAGTTACGCATACAGCTTATTTTCCTCTTGTTGGAAGAAGGACTTCATCGCATGGAATACATCTGCCTTTTGTTTCAGAATATAATAGCGGAATTGTTCTTCTTTGATATTTTTGTATGCCGACATGAGAGTCGAATGCCGATTGTACTGATTTACCTCACCGTATCCAAACATGTTTGAAACCTTCATTAGTTCTTCAACAAGCTTGACGCAGCGAGCATTATCAGATGTTAGGTTATCACCATCGGAAAAGTGGAATGGATAAATGTTGAACTTACGTGGGTTATATTTAGCGTCAATGATTTCTAAGGCCTTTCGGTATGCAGACGAACAGATGGTTCCGCCGCTTTCACCCTTTGAGAAGAAATCCTCTTCCGTCACAACCTTCGCTTCTGTATGATGGGCAATAAACTCGATTTCTACTGTTTCATATTTTGTACGTAAGAAACGAGTCATCCAGAAGAAGAAGCTTCTAGCCATATATTTTTCCCAAATCCCCATGGAACCACTTGTATCCATCATAGCAATAACGACTGCTTTAGAATCCGGTTTTATCACTTCATTCCAAGTCTTAAATTTTAAATCTTCCTTATAAATAGGATGAAATGCTGGTTTCCCAGTCATTGCATTTCTCTTAAATGCTGACATCATGGTACGCTTTTTATCAATATTCCCCATTAGTCCTGTTTTACGAATATCATTGAATTCAATGTTTTCAACTAAATGTTCCTGTTCTTCTTTTCTCTTCAGATTTGGCAGCTCTAATTGTTTAAACAAAGCTTCTTCTAATTCCATTAACGAAACTTCTGCTTCAAAATAATCTTCACCTGCTTGATCCCCTGCGCCTTGCCCTTTTCCTGGTCCCTTTTGCTGACTTGATCCGTCACGAGCAATTACGTCACCTACTTGGCTTTCACCGTCACCCTGGCCAACGTGTTTGTTTTTGTCATAATTGTAGCGGATTTTATATTCGTCTAAGGAGCGAATGGGAATTTTCACCACATCGCGTCCATTGGACATAATAATGCTTTCTTCTGTAATTAAGTCGGGAAGATTGTTCCTTATTGCCTCCTGGACTTTTTCTTGATGCCGTTGCTGGTCATCGTGGCCTTTGCGGTGGAGGGACCAATCTTCTCTTGAAATTACAAATTGATGGGTATTGTCAGACAATGTAAACCCCTCCTTATTAATTTTTTATTTTCCCTGAGTCACATTTTCTTTCAACTGTCATAAAATAACCCGAATGTAAAAATGCAGATAATATTGATTACTTTATCCTATGCAAAAGCAGAAAATAATTTACAAATTATTTAGACAATTAGGCTTATACTGATAAAAATGGACGAGCATATGGTATTTCTATTAATTTGAAGGTTGTGTTAAAGGATATTGTTGTTTTTAAAACCTGTTGATTTGAGCGGAAGGCGCTCGACTCCTGCGGGAGGACGGGGCTGGGGAGACCCCGCAGGCGCTAGAGCCGAGGAGGCTCCCCGGACCGCCCTCGAACCGCTCGCGCCTGGAGCTCAAATCAACAGCCATATTTAACACAGCTAATTTGAAAAAAACAGACTGGCAGATCCTTCCGCCAGTCCCTACTATTTTTTTTAACGGTTTAATAAGCTGCCAACATATCGTAACAGTTCATTGGCAGACGTTGAGTTATAGCCATGCTCATCAATTAATCTGGCAACCACATCATTAATTTTCTTTAATTGCTGTTCATCAGGTGTTTTAGACGATGTCGTAATCTTCACAACATCCTTTAGATCCGCAAATAATTTCTTTTGAATGGCTTCACGAAGTCTGTCATGTGAGTTGTAGTCAAACCGTTTACCCTTTCTTGCAAAGGCAGAGATACGGATCAGTATTTCTTCCCTGAACGCTTTTTTCGCATTTTCGGAAATTCCAATTTGTTCTTCAATCGAACGCATTAATTTCTCATCTGGGTTGATTTCTTCACCTGTCAACACATCACGCAGCTTTGCTTTGTTACAATACGCCTCAACATTATCAAGGTAATTGTCCATAAGTGTTTTAGCAGACTCTTCATAGGAATAAACAAACGCTTTTTGAACTTCATTTTTGGCAATATTATCATACTCTTTGCGCGCAACAGAGATAAAATTCATATAGCGATCACGGAGTTCAGCTGTGATGGATGGATGTTGATCCAGTCCGTCTTTTAATGACCTTAATACGTCTAAAGCATTAATGGAAGGAATTTCTTTGCGGATGATAGTAGATGATATCCGGTTAATAACATAACGCGGGTCAATACCACTCATACCTTCATCCGGATACTCTTTCTTTAATTCACTAACGTCAACAGCATTAAAGCCTTCTACATTTTCCCCATCATAAAGGCGCATTTTCTTTACTAAGTCAATATCGCCCTTTTTCGGTTCCTTAAGACGGGTTAAAATCGTAAACATGGCAGCAACCCGAAATGTATGTGGTGCTATATGCACATCAGAAACATCACTTTCCCGAATCATCTTCTCATAGATTCTTTCTTCCTGGGAAACTTTTAAATTATACGGGATTGGCATAACGATAATCCTAGAATGCAAAGCTTCATTTTTCTTATTCGAGATAAATGAGCGATATTCCGTTTCGTTTGTATGGGCAACAATCAGCTCATCAGCTGAAATTAATGCAAACCTTCCTGCTTTAAAATTTCCTTCTTGTGTTAAAGATAGCAGGTGCCACAAGAATTTCTCATCACATTTCAACATTTCTTGGAATTCCATCATTCCGCGGTTCGCTTTATTTAGTTCTCCATCAAAGCGGTAGGCGCGTGGATCTGATTCTGAACCAAATTCGGCAATGGTTGAGAAGTCAATACTACCTGTTAAATCGGCAATATCTTGAGATTTCGGATCGGATGGACTAAATGTTCCGATTCCAGTACGCTTATCCTCTGAGAAAAAGATTCTTTCTACTAACATGTCTTCAATTCTTCCACCGTATTCCTGTTCCAGGCGCATCATATTCAATGGAGAAAGATTTCCTTCAATTCGAATTCCATATTCTTCATAAAAATCCGGACGCAAGTGATGCGGGATTAAATGAAGCGGGTCTTCGTGCATCGGGCAACCCTTAATAGCGAATACAGAGCCTCTTTCCGTATGAGAATAAGCTTCTAAACCACGTTTAAGCATCGTAACAAGTGTAGATTTCCCTCCACTTACAGGACCCATCAATAATAATATTCTCTTTCTTACATCAAGTCTTTTTGCTGCAGGATGAAAGTATTCCTCGACTAGTCTCTCAAGAGATTCCTCTAAACCAAATAATTGATTACTAAAGAAATTGTAATTCTTTGTTCCTTTTACTTCCTCAATCCCAGCGTCTTTGATCATATTATAAACTCGTGAATGTGCAGATTGTGCTACCCATGGCTTCTCTTTTAATAACAGTAAATAATCCCCAAATGACCCTTCCCAACGGAGCTTTTCTTCTTCTTCTCGAAACATCTCGATTTTTTTTAGAATATCCATAAGGCCCTCCCCCTGTAGCTTTATCAGAGACGATTAATATACTCTATGCACGTAGGAACTTGAACATGCGTAGCGTTGTATTATTCCTGCCTATCTTTTTTGACTTAAGAAAAAAAAGGAATATTGCTCTTTTTATTTTTTTAAGATAGGCTATAATAAAAGTATATGTGTCTAATTAAAGAAATATCTTAAAATTAAGGAGGCTTTACATAAGCATGGGAACATTTCTAATTATTTTAGTTATGGTGGCATTTCTAGCAGCTATCTTCACTGCAGGTTTTAATGATAAGCCAGGTTCAAATAAATAAGCTCTTTCTCATCGAAATAGGCTGCCTTTTTAGGGCAGCCTTTGTTATTTGTGGGGACTTTATGGGTTTTGTACAAGCTGTTTGGTTTTTTGTAGAACCTGTACGCTTTTGTTTAGAACCTGTACGCTTTATCTCAAATTCATTTTATTTTTTTGAACAAATTCCTTCATATACATTCTTGTTTGTTTTTCAAGCATGTTTGCCATTTGCTCCGACCAACGATCCTTTCTTATTCCACCAGTTCTTTCTTCATAATAGCTGGAAATGACTTGATCGTAATCTTGGAGTTGCTGTAAATAAACAGACTTGTCCTGTTCATATTCCTCTTCGTGATAAACATGCTCTTGTGGTAGCCTTGGCTTCTGATCATTAATTTTCTCTGGATACCCTACAGTCATCCCAAAGAGTGGGATAACCCTCTCCGGTGTTTTTAATAAATTCTTTACTTCATCAAGCTTATTTCGAATTCCACCTATGTAACAAATCCCCAGCCCCATGGATTCCGCAGCGATTGCAGCGTTTTGTGCAGCTAATGCAGCATCTATGAGGGCCACCATAAATTTTTCTGTACTTTCAATCGAAGAGGCTACCTCTTTTTGTTCGATTTCTCCAATCATTTCATGTCTGAATAAATCTGCACAAAAGACAAAGAGATGTCCATTTTCTACGACATACTCTTGGTTTCCCGCTATCTCTGCAAGCTTTCGCTTTTTTTCCTTATCCTTAATGCCAATAATCGAATAGGCCTGAATAAAACTAGATGTTGAAGCCGCTTGGGCACAGGACACAATAGCTTTTATTTGTTCATCCGATAGCTGCTGGTCCTTAAAATGACGGATGGAACGGTGATTTAATAGGGTGGTTATTACTTCATTCATTCCTACACTCCCCTCCTTTATTTAGAAGAAAGAGGCCATAAAATTCGGCCTCTTACATCTTATTTTAAATGACGATAGTCTTGCTGCCTTAATGCTTCATAAATTAGAATCGCAGCAGTATTTGATAAATTCAAGGACCGAATATTGTCATTCATTGGAATCCTTAGGCTGACATCCTTATTATTTTCAATCACGTCTTTTGGCAGCCCCGTCGTTTCACGGCCAAAAATGAAAAAATAATCTTTATCCTGATTGCTGTAATCGAAGGAACTAAAAGGCTTTTCCCCAAACTTTGTGATATAGAAAAACTCTCCGCCTTCATTTTTCTGATAGAAGTCATCGAGCGAATCATAATAAACAATGTTTACAAATTCCCAATAATCCAATCCTGCTCGCTTTAACATTTTATCATCCGTTGAAAACCCTAATGGGCGTATCAAATGTAAAGATGTATCGGTTCCAGCACAGGTTCTAGCAATATTACCTGTGTTTGAAGGTATTTGCGGCTGATAGAGTACTACATGTATTGCCATAATTCTCACCTCATAAAAAAACTCTTTTACTATTATACCATTATCCAAATAAGAATTCTCATCCATCGACGATCGTAAAAAACTTATACTTCATATTAGGGGTGTAGGCGGATGAATCTTCATAGGCCCAGTACCTCATACGGCTATTGTAGGTGTTGGCATTAACGAGCGGCATTCCATATGCATCCTTACCTGTTACGATTGTGTTATGGTTAAAACGGCCATCTCCCTCAAAGTCATAGCAAATGACATCCCCCAGCATTAATTGATCCGGGCTGCTGACTTCCCTTGCCCTTAAGCCGCTCTTTGAATTAGGCAAATACAGCCGTAATGAATGGGCCACAGTCCAGCTATAACTCCAATTATTATTTCGGAGCCACCACCCTGTCCCCTTGTTCGGATATCCCCTCATTGGTGCTTCACCTGCATGAAGACATTGCGAGATATAATTGGTACAGTTGTTCTCAAACGACTTATAGGCTGGATTGTAGCTATTCCACCAGCGTTCCGCATATTGAACCGCTTTTAAGCGATTATACTGGTAACTAATCCGTTCCTCCTGTTCATCTGTTGCAACGATTTCTGATTCTGGTTGCTTCGTATACAGTTTCATTTCTTTATCCATAATCAAATCATTTTTTAAAAACGTACACATTCGCACCTCTACTTCTTCCTCTTGATACAGCATTCCTTTTTGTCTAATCAGATATTGATAATGAACCTGATAGGTGGTAGTTTGAAAATCCCCATCCGAGGATTGATTGATGATATTCCCCCGAGCCTTCACCTTAACGATTTCTGCAGACCGTTTCGCAAAAGACTCCAGTTTCTGTACGGCCTTTTCATAATTCCCAGACTGTCTCTTACTCTTTGAAACAAATTGGTCGACTCGATTTTCAAACAATTTTTGGAGTGATTTCTGCACCTTCATCTCCCCTTTCTGTTTCATACATATGTACAGAAGGGCATTTTAATCAAAAAAAATGAGCAAAGACGCCGATGTCCATGCTCTATTAGTTCATTAGTTTTAATAAAACTTTTTCAATTTCTCTTTTTACTTCTAAATCTGTTTCCACGGTTAATGCCTTTTCAAGTACAGCCAGTGCTTCATCACTGCCGATTTTTCCAAGAGCCCAAGCGGCTGTTTCTTTTAAAACAGGGTTCGCTTCATTTTCTAAAATATCCTGTAAATCTGGAATAGCCGTTGCATCCCTGAAATGGGCCAATGCGATAATCGCATTGCGTTGAATTGGCTTTTTACCTCGCCACGATCCAGCAACCGTACCAAATTTGTTCTTAAATTCACGATTACTCATTTTTAACAACGGTCTCAGTAAAGGCTTGGCTATCTCAGGGTCAGCCTCCATTTCCTCGTGAAAATGGAAATCCTTCCCTTTATTGACTGGACAGGACGTTTGGCAGGAATCACAGCCATACACCCGGTTGCCTATTTTATCTCTAAATTCCTCTGGAATCACAGCTTTTGTCTGTGTCAAAAAGGAGATACAGCGCTGTGCATTAATTTGTCCGCCTTGAACTAGCGCTCCCGTCGGGCAGGCTTCGATACAAGCTGCACAAGAGCCACATTGATCTTCCATCGGTGTATCTGGTGAAAAAGGAATGCTAGTAATCATTTCACCTAGATAGACGTAGGATCCAAACTCCGGCGTCATGACCGCACAATTTTTACCGTTCCAGCCAATCCCAGCCCTCACTGCAACCGCTCGATCCGAAAGCTCACCGGTATCGACCATTGATTTAAGACGAGCATCTGGTATTTTTTCTAAAATAAACGCCTCAAGCTTTTTTAGCCGATCTCTTAAAATATGATGATAATCCATTCCCCATGAAGCACGGGAAAAAAAGCCTCTCCGCTCTCCTTTTCTTCCCTCCACACGTACCTTCATTTTGGATGGATAGGCAAGAGCGATTGATATAATCGACCGTGGTTCTTGAAGAAGTAAGGATGGAGTAACACGCTTTTCAATATCCGGTTCCTCAAAACCCGATTGAAACCCAAGCTCCTGCTGGCGAATTAGTCTGTTTTTTAACTCTGTGAAAGGATCTGCCGTGGTAAAACCAATTTTATCAATGCCAATCGTTTTACTATAAGCAATGACTTCCTCCTTCAATTGATCAATATTCATTCGAAAAACCTCCCTTCCTCTAAAATTCTATAGTAAACCGTTAATTTTTCGTTATACATCACATTATGATAAACTATTTTTATTACATTTTGGAGGTGGAATCATTGGAAATTCAGCTTTCATCAGAAATAATTAGCAAGATTCCTCATTTTAAGCTGGGAGTCATTGAGTATAAAAATATTACGGTAGGCGATTCCCCTCAAATGGTAAAAGGAAGACTACAGCTGTTTCAAGAATCGATTTACTTTGACTTAGAAGATAAAAATCTAACTGAGCTTCCAGGAATTCAAGAGTGGCGCAGTATTTTTAAAACCTTTGGTAAGGACCCTAACCGTTATCGCCATTCTGTAGAGGCTTTATACCGCAGAGTCCAGAAACAGAATTATCTTACTACTGTCCAAAGTGCCATTGATATCAATAACTTTTTCTCCCTTCAATACCAAGTGCCGATCGGTATTTATGATACCGATAAATTAGAGGGAACTATCACAATCGAGGTAGCGAAGACAGGCGAAGAATATTTAGGTCTAAATGGCCGGATGAATTCATTAGAAAACCTGATTGTCTCATCGGACCAGCTTGGACCATTCGGCAGTCCGTTTGTTGATTCCAATCGAGCACCGGTAACCGAAGCAACAAAAAATGCCCTGCAGATTATCTATTTACATCCGACAACAGCGGTGAATAGTGCAGAAAGACTGACAGAGTCATTGATGAAGATGTTCACACAAATACATGGCGGTGCCTCAGACTTCTACATAATAGAAAGCGATTAGCCCCGACTTTAAAAGTAGCCTAATTAAAGACTAAACGCAGTGTATCGTTCTCATGTAACCATACACTGCGTTTTTCTAATATTCTCGTCAAGTTTTTTAACGATTTTTGTCGAAAAATATCCAACTTGATAGTTATAAAATTTTATTAAAGAGATGTACCAATTTATTTTATCTAGAATATATTATTTTAAAAAACATGGATAAGCTAAAGGTGATCAAAATGGATCTTAATCTTAATAGTTATATAAGACCTGATGCAATTATTTTAGTCCCAGTCCTTTATATTATTAGCTGGAATCTTAGACAAACCCCTTTCATTCCTTTATGGACTCATGCTTGGATACAAATGCTTTTTGCGGTTATTGCTTGTTTGCTATATTATGGACTAGAAATACAATCTGTTGTTCAAGGTATACTTGTAACTGGAGCAGCATTGATATCGAGAAATATAATCTCTAGCACAATTAATGGCCTAAATGAATCAAAAAACAAAAAAGAGTCTACTAGAGAAATAAAAGATAAGGAAGAAGATCGAAATAGCTAAAAATAAAGAACGTTCCTTACAAGTGTAAGAAACGTTTTTTCATCGTTTTGCTTGGCCTGCTTCCAATGGATTAATCCGATTATAGAAAAAACGCAATGTATCGTTTTCATGTAACGATACACTGCGTTTGGTAATATGTATGGAGCGGGTGATGAGAATCGAACTCACATCATCAGCTTGGAAGGCTGAGGTTTTACCACTAAACTACACCCGCACAAAAGTAATTATTTACAAAAAATACGGACCTTAAACACTTTTATTATAATACATAGTTTTTTCTCTATCGTCAATAGAATTTTGCGTTTTTTGTCGAAAAAAGTAAGGTGCAGATATACGGGTTCATATATCTGCACCTTTTTAAGGATTATTGCCTTAGTTATTAATTATTTCTTATACCCAAATTCCGGAATGTTTTTCCAGCGGTCGCTTAAATAGCGTACAACCATTTTTGGTTCTCTTGATCTTGTAAAGATACCTTTTTTATTCCCTTGAACACGCATGATACCAAACTTTGTTTGGAAATCAGCAAAGTTCCATAATTGCTCGCCGACAAAGTTAGGAATTTCATCAAATACTTTACTATTCATGCGGTAGTAATCTTCTTGATATTCTTCTGAGAATGGCTCACCATAGGCACTATGGAAACCTGCTACAGTATCAGCACCATATTCTGTATACATAATTGGTTTATCTGGATATTTTTCCTGCCATTCTAGTAGTTCTTGACGCGTCTTTTCTTCCGCCGTTTTTAAATCACCATTTTGGACATACCAGCCAAAGTAACGATTTAAGGCAATGACATCCGCCAAGTCTGTACATTTGTCAGCCTTTGGAGTAGCCATCATGATACCAACATACGTACATGGACGTTTTTGTGGATCCAATTCGCGAGCCAGATTAAATAACGGCTCAAAATACTCATGAGAGCCTTGTGAATAAGTTGCCGCCTCGTTGGCAATTGACCACATTACTACACAAGCATGGTTCTTATCACGGTCGATTAATTCACGAATGACCTGTTGGTGAGCCTCGTGTGTCTTTATATCTTTCCAAGTATCATCTTCAAACTCGCCTTTTTCTAAAATTGATACGTCAAAAGTGAAGGATAACATTAATCCAACTGCTGGTGTTTCGTCAATGACGACAATTCCTTCACGGTCACATAAACGCATCATTTCTTCTGAATATGGATAGTGGGACGTACGGAATGAATTTGCACCCATTTCCTTCATCAAATTAATATCAAGTACATTATAAGCTTCATTCAAGCCACGGCCGTTCACATACGTATCCTCATGTTTACCAAAACCTTTGAAATAGAATGGTTCGCCGTTGATTAAGAACTTACCGCTCTTTACTTCAACCTTGCGGACACCGAATGACTCTTCATAAACATCAACGGTTTCCCCGCCTTTAATGCCTTCCACTTTTGCTTTATAAAGATAAGCATTTAATGGCTGCCATAACTGAACATTTTCAATCGCCACATTCAGATCTGTTCCTGAAGATTGAGCCACTTGCTTGCCTTTTTCATCTAAAATCGTTACCCGGACTTCATCAAAATTTCCTGCTGTTTTCACAGAAATTTGTACATCTGCCTTTTTAGCATCTAAATCGACATTCGGTACGATGGTAATATCCTCGATGTAGTCGCGTGGAGTAGAATAAATTTTAACTGGACGGTGCAAGCCTGCATAGTTAAAGAAGTCAAAGTTTTCATCCACTTTACGAATGATGCGGCCATTCTCATCTTTCTTTTCACTATAGTTACCAACTGGCAGCGTTGTATAATCTAACAGATTGCTCAAACGAACCGTTAAACGATTGGCACCCTCTACTAAAAAGTCATTGATTTCCACTTCAAACGGCATAAATCCACCTTTATGATGAGTGATTTCCTTGCCGTTTACGTACACCCATGCTTCATGAGTAGCGGATCCAAAACGTAAAACTAATCTTTCATTACGCAATGCCTTCGCAACCGTAAATTCTCTTTCGTACCAAATATAACCGTTATGCTCGCGGATTTCTTTTGACACCGTCTGGTCATTAAAGGAAGCAGGAACTGCCATCACTTCATTGGTTGGCAGCGGTTGTGACACCTCAATCGGTTCTACTTCTCTATCAATCATAAATTTCCAAACTCCACTTAAATCCAAGACAACACGGCTTTCTGTAGCTATTGGATATAACATATACTTTCTCCTCCATTCAATTTGTTTCGTTTTATAAGCTTTCATTTCCAATGGATATGGTTTCCATTTAGATAATCTGATATTCAATAATGTAAGGGCTTTATATATATTATAATCAATCTATTTATTTAATAATGGTAAAATTTTTGCTGGATTAGTAAATATATTGCTTTTTATTATTTTTTCAAATAAATTAAGATATAGAAATAGAAAGGGGAATTTATTTGGAGGAGAAAGTTGCTGTTAACAATTATATAAAAATATGTCAAATGATCCATTCGATTACCAAAATGGATGTGACATTAATTGATAGTGATGGAAATACACTCTTTGAATCGATCAACCATTCCATCCCAGTAGTAGTAGATCATCCTGATAATGAGTATAACCATATAAATGAAATTCTGATTAATCACCAATCCAATCATTATTATCACCATATCAATCCATATGGCCTTGAGTATATGGCTGTGGGAATATGGAGAGATCAATCCTTTAATGGGAGTCTCATAATTGGCCCCTTTATTTCAAGTATTTTAGTTATAGACCTTATCAAAGAAATTATGATAAAAAATAGTCTCCCGATTGGTGAACGCAAACAATTGGAACAATTCTATCAGTCCTTGCCTGTTTTAAGTGAGATTGAATCTAATTCTATCGGGGAAATGCTTGTGAATTTATGTGGTCATCAATATATAAATGCTCAAGCCTTTTCCTCTAGTATCATAAAACCAGTGATTAACTATGATCAACTAAAAATAACGATTGAGGAAGATAAAGATATTATTGAAGATCGATACCAGCACCAAAATAAACTGATGGATGCCATAACAAAAGGGGATCGAGATGAGGTCAATCACTTAATAGATTCTCTAATCGATGTATTCGTAGGCTTTTCCGATCGAGTACCTGGAAATCCAATTCGGTCCTCCAAAAACATGGGATTTGTTTGCAATACGTTGTATCGAGTTGCGGCAGAAAGAAGTGGCGTCCATCCTGTTTACCTTCATAACATTTCAGAAAGGTTTGCGATTTTAATTGAAAGAACGAATACTCTTCCAAGTTTGAAAAAGCTGATGTTCTCAATGGCAATTGAATATTGTGATTTGGTGAGAACTTTTTCTACAGGTCATTATAGCCCGATTGTAAAAAAGGCCGTGGATTATATTCTATTAAATCTAGGATATCCAATAACACTTCATACAATTGCGAAACAAATACACGTCAACCCTTCACATCTATCAAGAAAATTTAAAGAAGATACAGGGATGAATATCACGGAATATATTAATCAGAAGCGGGTCGGAGAAGCTAAATTATATTTGCAAAGAGGGAATATTTCAATGACGGATATTGCATTTATGGTGGGATTTAATGATTTAAACTACTTTAGTAAAGTATTTAAAAAGTTGACCTCTGTAACCCCATCACAATATGCTAAAAGGAAGCTGTAATATATTATAGGGATTTCAGTGAACATTTATACTACAAATGCAAAGGTAGCAATCCAATTGACCTTCCCGTACCTGCCATAATTTAAAATCAAAAAAGTGCTGGCACCTTCCACTATTTTGGAAGGTGCCTGGCACTTTTTTGATTTCTATCATTCTACAATTAAAGCTTCTTTTTGTGCTATCAAACAAAGTTCAGCAGCTTTAAATGCATGTCCTTGCGTCATTGCTCGTTCTGTCCTATTTAAACAATCCAAAATTAAATCTCCAAAAAATGGATAGCCAACCTTCCCAGTGAGCTCTAAGTGCTGTTCTCCTTCATCATTCACCAAATATAGGTGATCACCATCAGGGTTGCGGGCAATATCAATATACTTTCTAAGTTCAATATAACCCTTTGTTCCCAAAATTGTTAATCTCCCATCACCCCAAGCTCCTAATCCTCCAGGTGTTAACCAATCACAGCGGAAATAATTAGTTACTCCGTTGTCCCCGACTAAGGTAGCATCTCCGAAATCTTGAAACTCAGGATATTCCTTACTGTTATAGTTTGCCACCTTGCTATGAAGGACTCTAGCATCCTTACATCCAGCAAAAAATAGAAATTGCTCAATTTGATGGCTACCAAGATCGCATAAGATACCTCCATACTTCTCCATTTGGAAAAACCATTCTGGGCGTAAATGCGCATTTAATCGATGCGGTCCTAATCCAAGCACTTGAACGACTCGGCCAATTGCCCCATCTTGAATAAGCTGTCCTGCAAAAACAGAACTTTCAACGTGTAACCGCTCGCTATAATAAACCATGTATTTTTGTCCAGTATTGCGTACTGTCGACTTTGCTTGTTCCAATTGTTCAATAGAAGTAAAAGGAGTTTTATCAGTAAAGTAATCTTTCCCATGCTTCATTACTTTAACTCCTAATGGCCCCCTCTCTGAAGGAATAGCCGCAGCTGCCACAAGATGAACATCCGGATCCTGTAAAATTTCTTGTTCGGAGCTTGCTATTTTTACACCTGGATAAACTTGAAGAAATTGCTTAACTTTTTCAGGGTCTGAATCATAAACCCATTTTAAAGTTGCTCCCGCTTCTATTAAGCCATTACACTGGCCATAAATATGTCCATGATCGAGTGCCATAGCGGCAAAAACAAACTCACCCCTGCCAACAACCGGTCGTGGTTTCCCCTTTGGAGCATAATTCATTCCATCGTTTTTTTGCATTTTAATATTCTCCTCTATAACATCACGAAATCCAATTTCATAGTATATTATGACTCTATAAGTAAATCCTTTTACCTTCGGCTGCTGACCAATAAGCTGCATAAATTGCTTTCGTAGTATTATAGGCAAGAGCAAAATCAGATTTTGGTTTTCTTTCGTAAGCAACAGACTCCATAAAATCCTGGAATTCGTCCACATAACCTCTTACTTGCTCTTCCATGGGGCTTACAAACTGCCAGCCTTGTTTCGTTTCTACTTTTTCGCTAATATATATATCTTCTAAATTTGTTTCATTAGCAAAGAATGATAAAGCGGAGTTGTTTGGCGTCATATTACAAATATGAGCACTTTCAGGGGTAAATACTTCAACTATGTTTCTTATACCACCAACAATCATATCTCCAGCCATCACTGCTGCCTTTGTACCATCTGAAAAAGTTATACTAACATTTGCCCAGTCTTCAACATCTACTGGTCGAGCTGCAAGAACTCCGCGATCTTGTTCATTTAAATGATTTGTGATATTACCAACTTCGGCAACAATGCTCTCAATATAGATTTCTTCATTCCGTGCTTTGGCTTCAACCTGCTTCAAATATAGTATGGCTGATAACGGGTGGCATCCCTGACGGATTAATGCACCTCCACCGGTAAATTCCCAAAGGGCTGCATGAGCAGCATGGGATCCACTGTGACTCTCTTCACCTTTCAGTAAAAGAATCTTGCTTCTTCTTGCTTTGATAATCTCGGCAAATTTCGTAATCGAGGGGGCATACACCCAATTCTCAGCATACATGAATAACTTGCCGCTTTGCTCGACCACTTCTTTTAATTTATCCATACGCTTAATAACATCATGATACATTACTTCTTTTGAAACACTTGATCCAATATTGACATCGCCTGTTCCATAAAAGCCTGTCATCGGTTTTTCACATATAACATGCTTTCCCGCCTCCACCGCACGAATTATCATTTCCTCGTGCAGGTGAGCTGGCGTACAAATATCGATAACATCAATTTCTGGATCTTCCAGTAACTGTTCGAACCGCGGATAAACTTTTTCTATGCTGTATTTTTCGGCAAAAGATTTTACCTTTTTATTTGTTGATGCCACTGCTTTTAGACATACATCAAGTCCGAAAACTTTTTTATAACTATCGATGTGGATCGCTGCGATAAAACCGCTACCTACGATACCGACATTTACTATTTTCATAAACTATCACCCCGAGATGTCTTTTTTCTTTGTAATGATTGGCTTTAACTTATCAAAGACTTTAAACTGTGCTAAAATCATAAGGATAATCATTATTACAAATACAATACACACAGGTCTAGTAAAAATTGGAGCAAGACTACCATCCGATAATACTAATGCACGTCTTAAATTGGAATCAGCCATTGGACCAAGAACAACCCCAAGTAAAAATGGTGCCGCTGGATAATTCATTGTCGTTAAGATTACTCCGAGTATTCCGAAAATAAACATCATATAAACACTCGTAATTGAATTATCAATAACGAATGAACCAACTGCACAAAATACGAAGACAATCGGCATTAAAATCTTTTTATCAAAACGGAGAACTTTTACCGTATATCTAGAAATAAATAGTCCCAAAAGTAGCATAACAAACGCGCTGGCTACCAAATACATGCTCATTGTATAGATAAACCCTGGTGATTCACTCATCATTAAAGGTCCAGGTCTATATCCGTGTAACCACAATGCCGCTAGTAAAACAGCAGAAGATGTACTCCCAGGAACAGCTAAGGTTAGAACCGGAATAAGGTTTCCGCCTATTGTAGCATTAATTCCAGTCTCTGCAGCAATGACTCCTTCATAAGAACCCTTACCAAACTCTTCTTTCTTTTTGCTTCGCATTTTTGCTGCCCAATACGATAGCCAACCTGCAACATCTTCACCGACTCCTGGGAAAATTCCTACAAAGACCCCAAGGAAGCCAGATCTAAATACTGTAGGTAGTTTTCCTTTTAGAATAGAGAGTCCTTTTTTCACTCTAAGCTCAATGACTTCCTTAACAACTTTCATTTCTTGTTTTTTGAACGAGCTTACAATTTCCGGGAATCCAAACAAACCAATCATAATTGGAATTAATGGAATACCACCGATTAAGGCCATACTGTCAAAAGTAAAACGAGGATAGGAATTTAATGAGTCTAATCCTATTTGCGCTACAAACAGCCCAATTATTCCGGAAATCCACCCTTTTAAAGGATCTCCTCCCGATGTCAAACTACCACAAATCATAACGCCAAACACCGCGAGTAAAAAGAACTCCCAAGAACCGAATTTTAACGATAGCATCGAAAGAAGCGGAGTAAGCAACAGGACACAAACTGCCCCAAACAAGGTACCAAGGAAGGCAGAGGCATTTCCTAAGAATATGCCTAATCCCGCCTCTCCCCTTTGTCCAATCTTATATCCATCAACTGCTGTTGCTGCTGAAGCTGGTGTTCCAGGTATGTTTAATAGAATTGCAGTTTGCACTCCGCCAGATATTGCTCCCACATAAACACCAATTAATGAAAGAATCGCTGTCTCTGATGAAATCCCGTATGTTAATCCAGTCAAAAGGGCTATTGCCATTGTAGACGTTAATCCTGGCAGCACCCCCACTATGAGACCGAAAAACACGGCGAGCACTAGTGTCAGAAGGTTAACAGGCGTAACAAGTTGATAAAATGTGTCAGAAATATATTGTAAAGCCATGTTACTCAACTCTTTCCTTAAGGTAATGGTACTTTAAATATTATTTGAAAAAGTGTAAAGATTGACCCGCTTACACAAATTGAAATGATTGTTATTTTAAGAATGGAGCCAGCATCCATCACTTTCATCAAAATAAACAGAAATATGAACGAAGAAAGTAAAAATGGAAATCTAGGAAGTAGGAAAAAGACGAAAAATCCAAGTATTAAAATCCCTAACAGCATTCTCTTGGTTTCTTTTGACTTAATAAATTCGCCTAACCACCGTCTAACCCCACGAACATTTGCTGAAAATCCTACTTTTTTTAAACTCTTAATAAATAATAGTACAGAGCATAACAGCAACATAGATCCAAGAAATAATGTGAGTAGCCCTGGTGATGCATACATCGGGCCCCCCACTTCACCATGAATTCTTAAACTTTCTCCGATAATATAACTTGAAATCAGAAACAAACATATTGAAGAAATGAAATCGAGATGTTTTATCTGTGTTTCCATTTGTTATTCACCTTTTTCTGGCTTTGAAATGTCAAACTTCTCCGGCGAAATTTTGGCAACTCCACCATCGTATAAAGCCCAGTTAACTGTCGATGCAAGCTTGTCTACATATTTTTGCGCCTCATTCCCACTGTAACCAAGAACTTCTACGCCCTTTTCATTTGCAAACTTCTTCATAGATTCACTATCTATTGCCTTTTTGAACGCTTTATCAATCTTATCAACCACGTCTTTTGGTGTATCCTTAGGCACTGCAATCCCAAATGACTCCCCTAAAGGAACAATCGACTTCAGTTCAGGATTAACGTCAAGAATAGATGGGATTGGGTCTGCCCCTTCAATTTTAAATGGCTTATCCGTAAGGGCTGCAAGTCCATTCAATTTGTTACCTCTAAGCATATCTACCATTTCCATTGATAATTGTGGAACGAGGTCTACTTCACCGGAAAGCGCTGCTAAGATCGCTGGATTTCCACCTTGATATGGTACATGTTTGTAGTCAAATCCAAGGCTTGACTTTAATACTTCACTAGCAATATGTCCTCCTGTTCCAATGCCTGCTGTACCAAATGAAACTGACCCAGGATTATCTTTTAGATTCTTCATAAGTCCATTAATATCTTTGTATTTAGAATTCTCATTTACTGCAATTACGTTTGGAGAAAAGGTTGCAATCCAAATGTTCCAATCACGATGTGTTTGTTCTGTGTATCCCATTACAGGGTAACTTACAAATGCCATAAACCCATTCCCTAACATTGTATATCCATCATGGTTTGCATTCTGAACATTGAGCGTACCTACTGAACCGCTAGCACCTGGAGTATTCACGACGGAGATATTTACCCCAAGGTCCTTCGCCATTTCATCCGCCAATGCTCTCGTTGTCAAATCGGTTCCACCACCTGGATTAAAAGGAACTACCATGGTAATATCTTTCTCTGGCCAATTTGATTCCTTCGCTTGAAAAGTAGTAGAAATTTTCGGCCATGCTAATGCCAGAACCACTACTACTGCGATAACAATTCCCCATAAAAGTCCGTTTTTCTTATTCATTAATTTTCCCCCTGATCATTTAGTTTTTTTACCGAATCGCCAGGCAATAATTCACACAAAACTTTTTCTTGATGCCAAGTCTGGCTTTCAGATTCTCCCGATATGTTACGCAATAAAACCTCTGCAGCCATCTCACCAATTTGTTGCTCACGTTGATTAATACAAGTAAATTTTGGAACACTTAACTGTGCCCAGCTAGGTGTACCGATTAGTACAACTGACATCTGTTCTGGAATACTTACGTTTCTTTCTCTTAAAAATAGAATTGCACCTTCTGCAAGGATGTGGTGACCAAATACCACACCAGTGATACCTGATTCGAAACAATTCTGCATTAAACGATAACCCGTATCTCTTTCAAGGGAACCAAGTTGAATCCATTGCTGTTTAACAGGTAATCCTGTTTCTTCCATCGCTTTTTTATATCCATCTTTCCTGTCTTGGACGTTAATAGAAGTATCCCATCCAATAAATCCAATCTGAGCATGTCCATTTTCAATTAAGTGATTTGTTGCCAAATAGCCACTGCTCAAATTGTCTGGCCCAACGAAATCATATTGATTAAGACCAATCAATGGTCTATCAAGAATAACGTAAGGAATACCCAAGTTCCGAAGATGGTCCGTATTTTCAGTTCCCTGAATGGTAGGACTGATTATTATGCCGTCTACGCGCTGTTCAATCATTTTTTTGATAATTTCTCTTTCTCTCTCCATATCATCCACTGTGGTACTAATTGATATAAAATAGCCATGGCGATGCGCTGCTTCTTCAATAGCAACGATAATCCTTGTGAAAAATGGATTATCAAACTGAGGAACCAACACCGAAAGAATGCCTCGATCCTTGCCCTTTAAACTACTTGCAACGGCACTTTTTACATAATTCAACTCCTTGGCTGCCTGAAGAACTCTATCTCTTAATTCTGCACTGACGTAGCGCCCTTTGGAGTCATTGAGAATATAAGATACGGTTGCTATAGATGTATCTGCCAACATGGCAACGTCTCGGAGTGTTGTATATTTCTTATTAGCCTGCTTCTTCAGGATAAAACACCTCCAATCAAGTAAACGTTTACTTGAGCTTTTTTAAAAAAGGTAAGCGTTTACTTTTAGTGTGTAAACGTTTACCTATTCATATTTTAATAGTAGCCTTATTTCATGTCAAGAGCTTTTCAGAAAATATATTTTATTTCGTTAATTTGAGTTTTCATTAGTCACTAAACAATAAAATACTTGTTGATTAGGCCCAATGCCCTTTAAACTCTTAATCTTCTTTTCCAAACAAATAGCAGTATAGTAAATGCAGTTAGAAGCAATGCAATACCGGTAACTACCAGTGTATACATAGATGATGCTGTATTAGGAAGCTTTGCACCTTTGTTGCTTTTTGGGTCATTGTGAACTTGACTTTGGGCTTCACCACCTTGATTCTTCTTGTCGTCCTGGACATGGTTCTTGTCAACAGCCTGGTTATGATCCCCGCCTTGACTAGGGTTCTTGTCATCATCTTGATTCGTATCTCCATTTTGTTCAGGAATGTCTTTACTCTGGCCAGGTGCAGCCTTAACTAATCCCTCTAACGCTGCTTTCAATGTTTCCAGTGCTTCGGTTAATTCTAAATCTGTTTTAATCCTTTCTAATACTGATTCAGCTTTCATAATTGCGGCTTGTAATGCAGCAAAAGTATTTTCAGTATACACTGAATCATCATTAGAAATTGCTTTTGCCTCAGCAATGAGGTTCTTTAATTGACTTAAATCAATAGATGGGAGAGCATTTTCATTGACTGTCACAATACTGGTGTCTAAAAATCCACCTTCAACAGTTTTTATTGTGATTGTTGCGTTCCCCTCTTCAATTGCTGTAACAAGACCAGTATCATCGACAGTAGCAACTCCAGCATTGGAGGAGCTCCACGTAACAGCTTTATTATCAGCATTCGCAGGTAACACTGATGCCGTAAGTTGTTTAGTTTCACCTTTTTTGAGACTCAACTCCTTATCTGATATTTCAACTCCTGATACTTTGAGGTGCTCTTCATTAACGATAGCATCAACATCAATTGCCCAATACTTATTAACGTTGGATGTGCCTGTTCCTGTTCCAGATCTTGCACCAAACATCGATACACGCATTAGTCGAGCTGATATTCCTTCAGGGAATATAAATGTCTCATAATCAGTTATAGAATCTCCACCTGCACCTGGTAAAACTTCCATACCCATTATATGCCCATTACCTAAATTATCTCTTCTCCAGCTATCATCCATAACTTTTGTCCATTTATAGCCATCGTTTGATATTTCAAAATCAAAATAATACGACCGTCTAATTTGTGTGTCCCTAGAATAACCAAGTGATACACTATTAATTGAAGCAGGCTTATCACCAAGGTAAAACTGAACCCATGGCGTACCTGATGAGGACCATGAAGTCTTATAATCGCCGTCAATTAAATGAAAGATTGATGTTTGCCCTCCACTTGAGGCAATTGGAACATTCTTGTCAATAATCCCATAATTAACGATGTAAACAGTATCCAGCTTTCCTGGCATACTTACAGTAAATTTAACTGCTTTATTTCCATCTTTTGAAACAACAACATTTGAATTAACATCTGCGGTATACGTAATTTCAGGAAGGACTGTATAGTCTAAAGCGACAGGTACAGTGTACGAAAGAACATGCTTGTTGAAATTCTCTAATGGTACACCTTCAACTAAAATTCCTTCCAGTGATGCAAACTTTGTTGTAAAATCACTGGATTCATCAATATAAGCAGGAATATCACTTTTTTTAATATTATTTACTGCCTCTAGTCCCAACCTATCCTTTAGCTGTTGAATGTACAAACTTTCTGGTGTCATTTTACTGCCATTGCTATACTCATAAGGATGGAAATTAGGAACATTTCCTGGGTCCACTGCATCCATTACGAAAGGAAGTCTTTCACCTTTTTGCCCGAATAGATAATTAGCTGCAAGCGGATTCTGACTGATGATAAAAGGACCAGTATTATTATAAAGTGTATAATTTGCACCTGACCAACCATGAGCCGTTCCATTGTTCCATCTATTCTGTACATAAACTCGACCGTCAAAATTATCATATAGCCCACCAGTAGACCATCTCAAATGGGGCTCATTTGCGTCAAATTCGTACTCCGCTTTATTATTGTAGAATACATTAGGACCAATAATATTACCCATTACAATAAACCCGTGGCGAGTATATCTGGTATAGTTCCGTTGACTTAACACTAATGTCCCTCCAGCATTTGAAAAACTATACCGTCGCTCTCCTCCCGTACCGCCTACAGGTTCGAGACAGTTCACATCCTGAATAGTAAGCTTGCTAACACCAGTTGAAATGGACACAGCAACATCGATGTGATAGGTGGTTATCCTCCTTGCCCACGCATTTTGTGCATTGCCAAAACGAATCGCAAGTTGTGCATGAAGTTCATCATCAAATGATTTATAATCTACACCAAATGCAGTATTAATTGCTGTAGTTGATTCATTAAACCTCGAGAACACCTGGATGTTCTCAATACCTACATTGTTAATTCTGCCTGTCGGTTCATATTTTGTCACTGTCGAAACACCATATCTCATATCAAGTGCATCTGCCAAAGGCTCTAGAAGAATGATCTCATTGATATCATGATTGATAGACTTGATTGTACGCTCTTCACCTTTATTAACATATGCACTATCGACAACTCCATTTTCTGCCCACTGATTAGCTGAGGGTACCCCTGGCGCATCAGTAATAACATCCATTTTAAGGTCTTGAGCCCAGGCTGCATTAATAGCTCTACGAATATTGACCGTGTCCCCGACGCTAAGACCAGACACTGATGCAAGTTTTATTGTATTTCCTCCAGCTGGAACGTATTGATCAACAATATCGATAGGGTTACCGCTTTTTGATTCTGCTGAACCAGAAAAATTGAAGATAGCTGTGTTTTTATCATAGGAACTAGCAACCCAAGTTGCAACAACCTTCGTAACGTTTGGTTTAGCTTCCTCGGATTGTTTATAATTCTTCCAATTAGTTGGACTTAATGGTATCTGATGATCATCTATATTTTCGTGGTCATCTCCTTCTCCCTTTATTACAATTCCACTTTCAGAAATTCTAATTGAACTACTCACCCTGAAAGTACCCGCTTTTAATAATAATGCACCTCTAAAACCATTGGAATCTGGCACATTACGTCCTATCATATTGACTGCGTTTTGAATACGCTCGGTATCGTCCGATGTATAGTCTTCGGAAGGCTCAAGGATAACTTTTACAGGAACATTCGGAATTTCGATTCCACCACCTTGATAACCTACATTGGAATAATCCATAACAGTGTTGCCGAGATAATCAGGAACATAGACCAATCTATCTTCATGTAAATATAATGCTGGGTAGGGATTGGTATAGTTGTATTTAGAAGTGTCTTCGTCTACAGCAGTGAAATAGACTTTATCATAAATCTTTTTTCTTCCTTCAATTTCCCATTCAAAAACATATGTTCCAAGGACAGATGCTCCTACATCAGGCGCTACAACAATTGTCGAACTACTTTCAACGGTTTGTTTTGCAATTGTATAAATCGTATGCCCATTTGGGTCCTTTAATTCTCCTGATACGTTTATATCTTCTTTAGCAGTTATATGAATTTTAGGAACCGCAGTATCTTTTCTTACAATGGCTGGTCTCCCTACCGTTAAACTCATTCCTTCATAATTAGGAACAATTTTGGCTAACTCTTCTGTTGGGTAGACAGGTTGATTTGGTTCTCCCTCACCAGACTCTTTTTGAAACACAAAGAAGTTATAAATTTCAATCCAACTGCTTGCAAGCTCTCCTGTTAACATCACGTATCGAGCTGAAATTGGTGTCTCAAGATTGCTCATAAATACCTTGTTACCATTTGCATTCGGTAATTCTCTCACATCTTGCTCATATGCAAGGTCCCAACCAGCCGGTTTACTGTAGTTTAAAATACCATCTGCTCCCGAAACGGTGGCGTTTGAGAGGGCAGCCCATTTTTCAGGATCATTTGTGTATTCAACACGGTATTTCGAATCTTTTAGTCTCGTTGTCAAATTACTAACTGTTGTCCCCCATGCAACGCTAAACTGATCAATGGTTTGAATTTCGCCTAAGTCAACGGCAAGCCAAAATGTATCTTTACCAGCATTAATACTAGTTTGCTTGCTTTGAGACTGGTCCACTTGGTATCCACTGCCAGCGTTGCCGGTTGATTCACCGTTAAAAGCGTTTAAAGGCTTAGTATCTCCTCTTATTGAGCTTATTTTGATGTTTCGTTCATCAGGATTCAACGCTAAGTTCTTCAACGTAAAATAATTTACTTGAATAGTATACTCTTTCTTTAAACTCCCCTTTATGAGCACAAACTTGTCACCCGTTAAAAGCTCGTCTGTTTCTTTTTTAGGAGTACCATTTATGTCTAATACCCTTAAGACGCTATCAATACCATTGGAAATTTGCTGATTTAGCTTTTCAAGATTTGTATTTTTAATTACAATGATAGAATGCGAAACTTCATCAACATTTACAATATTCGGATGGTCCACCTTTAGTGAAATTGTTATATCTTCTTCAGCTGCATCAATCTTTGTACTTAAAGTGAATTCCAATGATGTCACTATTAAGAGAATAACTATTATAAGGCTAAGTCCTTTACGTAATCGAATATACATGCTTTCACTCCTTGATTAATTTATAAAAAGTGGGTTATCCTCCGAGTCTTTATTTTGCTCCTCGTGGATAACCCTGATTTTTAATTTTATTTAGCCTTTAATTCTTCTTCTTTTTACAACAAACATTGATCCAGCACCAGCAAGAAGCAACGCCATACCTATCAATAACATTGAATACATAGATGTTGCTGTATTCGGAAGCTTTGCACCATTTTTACCGATTTGATCATTGCTGTTTTTACCTTGATTTTGCTTTACATCATTACCAGTTCCTTTACCGTCTTGATTCTGATTTTCGTTGTTACCAGGACTTTTTCCACCGCCATTTTCACCCAATCCAGGCGCAAGCTTTTCTAATCCATCAAGCGCGACTTTCAAGGTTTTTAATGCCTCTGTTAATTCCTGTTCTGTATTTATGCTAGTTAATGCCGATACAGCTACTTCGATCGCAGCTTGTAACTTGGCGAAGGAACCATCTGTATAGACTAAATTATCATTTGTAATTGCTTTTGCCTCAGTAATGAGTGTCTCCAAAGGAGTTACGTCAATAGAAGGCGTTTTAGCAAGTGCTTCTCGAGTAATTTCAATTGTATATGTTTTTTCCAAAGCATCCGCCCCTGTAACAACGATTGATATCGTATTGATTCCAACGTTAAGAGCAATTGCTCCACTAGGTTTTCCGCTTTCTACACTTTCGCCATTAACTCTTACTACTGCCTGTGATTCTGCCTTTTTCGCTGTAACAGTTACATTTGTAACATTATTTTCAACAGTTTGTGTATAGCTCGTTTTTCCTGAATGAAAATCTTCATTTAAACCACCAGTTGATAAATGAATCCCACTTAAATCTGAATAAATATCAGTTCGTTTAGTTCTTTCCATTGCTGCTTTCATCTTAGTAAGAAATGCTAACGTTTCTTCATAAGGCGGTTCAGCTAGATCCCCTGGATAACCATCATCTCCAGGATTCCATAATAATTCAACAGGGACATATTCACCATTACGCCCATAAGAGCTGCTTCTCATATCCCTAAAAATTCTCTCTAAATCCATTAACTCTGTTGTTTCTGCCCCTCCTGGTTTTTTCTTTACTTGAAAGTTGTTTGAATACGGAAGAATTAAGGCAATATCCGTATACCAATCATAGCCTCGCGCGTCAAGGCTCATAAAATCTCGGTAATACCCTGTATCGTTTACAATACCAACGTTACCTCGATCAACCCATTCTAGTAGCTGAAGCACCTGGTTAGCCGTTGCTAGCATATCGCCATGATTTTGAACACCAATTTCAACACTCGGATAATTCTCTTGCGCAAAGTCTGCTATTTCTTGAATGGCAGGCGTCATTCGATCTTTCGTTATAGCTTCCCAGCCTGAACGTAAAATATCAGCAGGAGGTGGTCCGGCAAATACCCGGATAACAGGTGCCCCCATTTCAGCTGCAACTTGAATATAAAACTTTGTTCTCTCAATATCTAGCTCACGTCTTTTTTGATTCGGGTCTGCAAAGTTATTTTGAATTCCAGTACCACTTATGGCAATGCCTAAGTCATTGCTATATTCTTTAATACGCTTAGCAAACGCAAGAATTTCCTTCTGTTGTTCTTCTGTTGGCATGGCTGTATTACTATAGCCAGGAATATAATAAGCTGTAATATCTACTGCATCAAACCCATTTTCATGTGCCCACTTGATTGCCTCAAAAGTATCCATTGGTTCTGGTGAAGTACGTCCCTGAACCCATGAGTTTAAGTTCATATTAAATGTATACAAATTCAGACTTGTTTTATAATCACCGTTAAAATAAGGCAAAGTATGATCCTTACGAAGATGGTTATAGTTTGCATCATTGTATGCATCTGCTCGCTCTACTGCTGGTAACACATCGCCATTTTCCGCGATGAAGTCAAATGCACTCCAATCAATCATTTCGCTATTTTCAACTTTGACATATTCATCGAATGCAGATCTGTCAGGTACGTGAATTGTCATCCGGGTTACAAAGTTAAACCATAAGCCTTGTTTACCTTCAGGAACCGAAAGTGTCGGTGGTTGTGATCCTAGGTACAAATGTTCTAAATTAACACAGTAATAGAAAGCTCTCTGTTCTATAACCTCTACTTTTGGAAATCTCGCAATTTTAAGCTTGCTATCACTAGAACCCTTTACTTGTGCAAACGCTTGTGATCTGATTATTTTGACATCTGGAAAGTCAACTTCTTCTAAGCTTTCAAATAAATTGAAAGCCATTACGCCGATTTCCTTTACATTCTCCACTTTAATTTTTTTTAAGTGTCGGTTGCCCTCAAAGGCATTTTTAGGAATGACATCATTTTCGAAGTTAGCCTCATTAATGATATAAAGCTCTTCAAGCTTTTTAAGCTTGGTAGCTATAAAGCTACTATCAGCAGAAGATAAAATGCCTGCTTTAATAGTCAGTACTCGGATATCGTTAAAGTTACCGCTAAAATTAGGAGAATTGTTTATTGCATCTTCTAGTTTTTTTGTAGTAAAATTAGCAATTTCAATTTCCAGAGTGGCTGGAGGCCCTTCATCTGCTCCCTTCGCAGCATCATCACCGTTAGTCATGATTTTGCAACCGCTACAAATAGTACTCCAATCCTCGTCTCCTTTAAAGATTTCTACCGCAACCGTAGGAACGAAAATAGTTAGTTTACTAGTATTAACATCTTTAAACCATTCAGTCGGCTCACCAGGAAACTCTTCAAACTTTACTGGTAAATATGTTTTATTAAAAGTAATAGATGTTAGGTTTGTATTCCCCTTGAAAGACTTCGGGCTAATCATACGTGTATCAAGAAACTCGGCGGTTTCAAGTGAAATACATCCTTCAAACGCAGAAGAACCAATGCTAGAGGTAGCAATTCCTATTTTTACTTCCCTTAGTTTTTCTAACCCTTTAAAGGCATTATTAGGTATTTTATTCCCAGTCCATGTTAAGAGGAGAGGATCCTCCGGCTTTTCTATCGTGAAAGATGTAAGATTAATATAGTTACTAAGAAGTTTACCTTGATGGTTAAAATCTGCAGTTGCAAGTGTTTTCTTTGCTTTTCCTGCTTTTATTACAATCTTCTTTAACTTTGCAGCTTGTTCCGGAATTGTGCTATCATAACCAGCTTCCCGCAATATATCAACAAGCCTATCTGTTTTATCAAATGTGATGACAGCTACCCCATCTCCATCTGCTTCAGGCACGCTCTCTTCGACATCTGTTTTAGGAGGATTAACCTCATCTTCTTCTGATGAAACAGCCACAGCCTGGATTCTATCCCCCACACTCCCCCATAAAACGTCACTCTTATAGGCTTCAACTTTAGTAGCCGGTACATAGTATGTTACATTAGTTGGGAACAAGCTAGGCCCAGCTTGTGGTGGTGTTTCACCTAATGTAATAGATTCAAGATTCGAAATATCCTCAAAAGCGTTTATATTTTCGACTTTTATCACACTCGGTATGACTAAAGTTGTTAAAGTTGCTACATCCTTGAATGTATTTTCTCCAATTGTTGTAACATTTTTAAGTGTAACCGATTTCAATTTGGAATTTGCAGAACTAAATAAGTTTGCAGGTGTAATTTCCTGTGAATTACGATTAGAGGTCTTTTGTGTTGTAGTACTTCCTATTAATTGAATATCTTCAAGATTCGTTAACCGGTCAATTATTCCTGTTACGTCATTACCATCCGCTGCTTTTCCAACGCCAATTACCCCTGCTGTCACTATTAAAGCCTTGATATCTGCATAATTCTTTCCATCTGGTAGTACTGCATCAATTTGGTCCCTTAACTTTCCAGCGACAAATTCACTATTTATCGTCAACGTACCTGTTTCTGCATCAAATGTACCATTAGCACCAGCAGCCTGTATGTTTACACCCAATGTAAATTGAAACGATGTAAAAATCAAAAGAAATACTAAAGAAAGAATTAGTACTTTTCGGGCTTTATATCCCTTATACATGAACGTGCACCTCCGTTTTTATATGTGCTTCCCTTACAATGACTATTTTTTATTTTCCAAGAAGAATTTACTGAAATATCCCATTTAACACCTCCTTATTAGTAAGTAAACGTTTACCTAAAAGTCATACTAATTGACTAAAAATCCTTTTTTGAAAGGGATGGCATAATTGAATATTTTTCTTTTTTAAATCCCGTCCAATAATATTAAGTAATGTAAAATAAAACAGAAAATTATGTAAACGTTTACTTATAAATATTTTAAATTTTCTGTCAGTGTAAGTCAAGTTGTTTTTACAAACAGTGTTTTTATATATATTTTTTTGTTTAAAGTTTTTTGAAGCTAATGTTAACAAAATGACAAAATTGTGTTTCAAATCACATCTCGAATGCGTGCCTGTCAACTGACATCCAAGTGCCTGGCACGCCCGAAATTTAGTAGATTTTGTCGAAGGGTATGACTCTAGACGAAATTTTATAAAGGCTATTAATCTCCTAAACTATTTATCAAGAACGCAAAGGATCAGTCCAAATAAGACTGATCCTAAAGTATACAAAAAGCGAACCCCCCATTCCGAAGGAGGTTCGCCACCCTTGCTACCTGGTGTTACCGTTCGTTTTGAAACGCGAGAACCGTTCCAGAGTGTAGTTCTGTTCCAATGTCTACCTTCTGTTTGAAAAGTTTACATTTTACGGATTTCATAATATGGTAGGTAGTCGGGACAATCACCAATGTTAAAAGTGTGGATGTCAGCAAGCCCGATATGACGACAATGGCGAGCGATTGGGAGATGAGTCCTCCTTCGTTTGACAACGCCAGTGGCAGCAATGCGCCGATGGTGGCGAGGGCCGTCATGAGAATGGGACGAAGCCGTGTTTTCCCAGCGTCAAGCAAGGCGGCTCTAAGCTCCATGCCCTTCTTCTCATTTTGCTTCACCCGATCCATCAACACAATCGCATTCGTGACCACGATTCCAATTAACATCAAGAACCCTACTAATGCCGGCATTCCTAATGCCTGATCCGTCAAATACAATCCGAGCAATCCGCCGGAAAATAAGAATGGTAACGAAGTTAGGATGGCAACCGGCATTAACATATTCCCAAACGCGACCAGCATCACGATAAACACAAGTACAACGGCTACCGCCATGGCAATCAACATATTTGTAAAACCTTCATTCATCGCCTGCGCCTGGCCTTCTGAATGATAGGTGATCCCCTCTGGCAAATCCAACTCTGCCATGCGTTTATCTACCTCTGACTGCACACCGGAAGTATTATCGGTGGTGATGCGTCCGCTAATTTGTACATATTCCTGTTGATTTAAACGATACAAAGCGGATGGGCTTGGTGCCTTTTCAAGTGTCGCCACGTCGGAGAGCGCGACCTGCTGTCCCATTGGACCCGTCATGCTTTGGCTCATAATGGCATCAATGGAGTCCAGTGCATCCCCCGCCAATGATAAATGAATGTTTGTAGTTTTCCCATCCACCTGCATGTTAGCGACGGTATCGCCGGCAATTAGCTGTCTCACATAACCCGCGACCATGATTGGGTTTAATCCTTTTTCGGCAGCCTTCTCATCATTGATTTCCAGCTGCAGCTGTTCTTTTACGCCAGACAGATTGGATTCGACATTCTCCAGCCCCTCAATATTTTGAAGTTTTTTGGTAATCATTTTTCCGGCCGTCTCTAAATCCTTGGCATTCCCGCCTTCGACCATCAACGCTAAACCACTTGTTCCAACAATACCGACAGGACTAAGGGCGACCCGCATTTGATTGTTGAGTTTTTCTACTTCGGTGCGAACCCGTTTTTCAAAATCAGTTGTTTGTGCTTTTGTGGTGTCATCCTTTAAATCAATGGCGAACCGAATATACTCACCGTTCACAATGGTTTGTGTATGTTTGACCTGCTTTTCTTGTTGTAAAATTTCTTCTATCTTAACAGCGGTACGATTTGCTTTTTCCAATGATGTTCCAGCCGGCAAATCACCAGTTAATCGGTAGGAAACGGCCTTTTCCTGCGGCAGGAAGTTCTTCGGAATTAGCGGCACCAGGACAAGCGAGCCGGCAAACAGGACCACAGCCATAACGATTGTCACTGTGCGCTTATTCAAAACCCAAGCCAGCGTCCGCTGATAGGCCTTTTCTAAAATGGATTCCTTTTCTTCTTTATGTTTAATCTTTAGTAAAAATAATTTTGCCAATAGCGGCACGACTGTTAACGAAACAATCAGCGAGAACGCGAGTGCCACGATGACGGTAATCCCAAACGGGGCAAAGAAACGGCCGATGATGCCTGGTACAAAAGAAAGCGGTCCGAACACGGCAATCGTCGTCAAGGTCGATGATGTAATCGCTCCACCCACTTCTTTAGCGGCCGTCAGCACCAATTTTTCATTGCGTTGCGGACTTGTTAAGGTACGGCGGTAGACATTTTCAATAACCACAATCGAGTCATCGATCACGCGCCCGACGGCAACAGCGATTCCTGCCAGTGTCATCATGTTCAAGCTGTAGCCAAAATATTTTAAAGTAATCATCGATGCCAAGATCGATAATGGGATGGAAAGTACGGCGACAATAGTTGCTCTGATATTCCGCAGGAACAAGAACGTGACAATCACGGCAAACAGCGTCCCAAGCAAGACTTCGCGTAACATCCCATCGACTGAGGTCTTTACTTCTTTTGACGTATCATACAATTTTGTTAATGTATATTCAGTTGGCAAATCCAGTGCATCAATTTTTTTCTTTGCCTGCGAGACAACTTCAACAGTATTGGAGCCTGGCTGTGCTTTCATTTCCACGAGGACGGCAGGCTTTTCGTTCAGACGTGTGACCACCATTTCCTTCTTGTTTGTATAGGAAACGTCGGCCACATCGGCCAGGGTCAAGTTATGAACCCCTACAGGTCCTTGTGCTAAAAGTTGAACCGCCTTTACATCCTCAACAGAATCCAGCTTGAAATTGGCCTGCACATTGAAGGTCTTATCTTCAACATTTACCTGCCCTGCTGGGAAGGAAAAGTTGTGGGCTTGCAGCGTTTGCTTGACGTTCTCGTAGGTAACTCCACGCTGCTTCATTTTTTCCGGATCAAGCTTAATAGCCAATTCCTTTTCGGTTTCACCAGAAATGTCGATCCTTCCAGCTCCATCAATTCCAGTTAATGCCGGCTTGATTCGCTCATTGATAAATTGTGTCAGATCGGATTGATTGGCAGTTTCGGACGAAAGCGCAAAGGTAAAGACCGGCATCGCTGATGGACCGTCCTTGATGATTTCTGGCTTTTCTGTACCTTCAGGGAGGTTGATGGTGGCGACGGCAGTCGTGACATCCTTCTCCGCTTCATCCATGTCCTTGCTCATCTCAAACTCTAGAATTCCCACAACCACATTGCTGTGGGCTTCGATATATAAGTTATCCAGCTTTTTGATACCCGACAACGTTTCCTCCATTGGCTTTCCTATATCCTCCAAGCCTTGTTCCGGAGTGGCGCCGATGTATGGAACCTGAACGACGATAAATGGAATGTCAACATTCGGCATCGATTCCATCTTCATCGTTTTGACTGAATAAATCCCCCCTGCAATCACCATGAGCATGGCGATAAAAATAACCCCCGCATTCTTTAACGAAAACTTAATCCAAGATTGCATAACTCCACTTCCCCTTTGAAATAAATTAATTGGATTTATTTACCTTTTTTATTATAGTTTTTCCATTCACCCTTCAGCCTCGGGCAACTGCCGTAATTTCCTCTAAGACCTCCGACCTATAAAAGTTTTCCATGCAAGATTTAGTTTATATCTCGCCAATAACAATAAATAGTGATAAAGGTCATCCGTTTTGGCTATAAAAAGTCATATTCATGACGTGAAAAGTCACATTGGTACAACAAAAAAGTGCCAGGCACCTTCCAATTTTATGGATGGTGCCTGGCACTTTTTTTATTACTATAAACTTCTAATCGAGAATAATAGGTCTTATTATAGACAAAACAGAAGATTTTCTGTATCTTTAGGAAGGCAAATGATTAAGGAGGAATTAGGCATCATATGAATAAACAAAATCATACTTCAGTAAAAATCATGACAGCTGATCCATCTGCACTTGGGCTGTTTGGTTTAGCAATGGTTACACTTGTAGCATCATCACAAAAATTAGGACTGACAGAAGGCACTGCTTTAATCCTGCCATGGGCTTTCTTTTTAGGTGGGATTGCACAATTAATAGCAAGTTTCCTAGATTCTAAACATAATAATGTATTTGGAACAACGGCATTTGGAGCATTTGGATTATTTTGGTTCGGTGTCGGAACAACATGGTTGATTCAAATAGGTGCTTTAGGTGAATCGGTCCTTGCCAATGCGGATTCTAAACAGCTAGGTGTCGCATTCGTCGGTTACTTAATCTTTAGCTTATTTATGACGGTCGGTGCAATGGAGACCCATAAAGTACTGTTTTTTATTTTCGTGCTAATTGATTTCTTATTTATCGGATTGTCCCTAAGTTCATTTGATATTATGTATGAATTTTCTCATATGCTTGCAGCAATCTCTGAATTGCTTATTGCCTTACTATCATTTTATGGTTCTGCTGCAGCTGTTTTAAACACACATTTTGGGCAAGTTGTTTTACCAGTAGGTAAACCATTTGGCATATTTAAAAAGCAGAATGATATAGAGAAAAGAAGAGCAATTGCTTAAAGGATAAAATGTAAGAAATAAAAAGAATCGACTGTGTTCTCTGAAAAACGTCTCAAAATCGGTTCTTAAAAAAGCAACTTATCCGAGAGATAAGTTGCTTTTTTTTCAATGGGCAGTATCTCAGAGTGTTGACTCAGTCGACACTCTTTTTTTTATTATCACCTTTTGTCCTTTTTTGGAACCTGGCACTTTATACCTCTATCTATATTTTTAAAATTTTTGCAAATACTAAATTCATCTTGTTTTTACGATGGAGTGATTTGAGTGTCACGTAAAAAAGGAAGTTCGATCCGTTATTTCTTGTTATTTGTTGTTTTGCTTGTTCTTATTTGGTCCCTAATTAAACCTGTGGAAGGTTATAGGGTCTTGTTGGTGGAGGTTTTACCTTCAGTATTAGTTTTAATATTCTTGATATCAAGATACAATCAGTTTCGGCTTACCACTGTTTCCTATGTCATTATTACTCTTCTTGTCATTTTGACGTTTATAGGAGGGCATTATTCTTACTCCAAAGTTCCTCTCTTTACATGGATCAAAGATTATTTTGATTTACAAAGAAACCACTATGATCGGTTCGGTCATTTTCTTAAGGGGCTAATGGTCATAGTGATTATTGAGATATTATTAAGGAAAACCGTTTTATTAAAAAGTAAAACTACAAATTTCATTGCTCTATGTATAACACTTGCAATAGGGGCACTCTATGAAATCATAGAGTGGTTAAGTACAAAAATTGGGAAAGAAGGAAAAGCCACTAAAGATTTTTTAGGCATGCAAGGAGACATATGGGACGCCCAGAAGGATATGGCACTTTTACTAGTGGGTTCCATTCTTTCGCTTTTTTTCATAAAGCTCCTTTATAAAGGATTAGAAAAATCAAGATAACTGGTTTGTTAACGGGATTACGTTAGAGGTGCAAAACTGTAAATAGCGGGTCAAATCACCTTAAGATTTGTCCTTCATAGCTTGGATGAAAGACATTCTTCCTGTTTCCCAACCGGCTTTTGTCCTTTATTACCTGGATGAAGGACATTTCCCCCGTCGCACAACCGAGGTTTGTCCTTCATAACCTGGATGAAGGACATTGTTCCCGTTGTACAACCTAGGTTTGTCCTTCATAGCCTGGATGAAGGACATTGTTCCCGTTGCACAACCGAGGTTTGTCCTTCATAACCCGGATGAAGGACATTGTTCCCGTTGCATAACCGAGGTTTGTCCTTCATAACCCGGATGAAGGACATTGTTCCCGTTGCACAACCGAGGTTTGTCCTTCATAGCCCGGATATCAGTGGTGATTCCTTCAAATAGCTAATAAAACTCATCTTTTAACAATAGATCCATGGAAACCCATTATTTTCCATCAAATATTGAAGGGATATCTCTTTACATGAGATGTCCCTTCATATTGTTTATGATTGAGCTTAAGCATTGATACTCGCTCTCTCTTTCTTTCCGTGCAGTAAAAAGTAAAGACCAGAAGACAGCAATACTACAACTCCTAGGCTTACATATAGCGTACTATAGCTCGAAAATGGGAGCAAGAATCCAAGCAAATAAGGACCGAATCCAAGCCCTGCGTCAAGAAATATAAAGAAAGTCGACGTTGCCAGCCCCATACGATGAGGTGGAGTCAGCTTCACAGCGATTGCCTGAGTGCATGACTGCATATTCCCAAATCCGAGTCCAATAAGTATACCCGCTAATAACAAAGTGACGCTGCTGTGGGCTGAACCTAAAAGAAGCATTCCAGCAGCAAAGAGAACAAAGGCCGGATACATCACATAGTTTGCCCCCTTCACGTCCATTAAACGACCTGTGAATGGACGTGAAATCAATACTGCTATTGAATACACAAGAAAGAAGAAACTAGCGGCACTAACCAGGTCAATTTCAATTGCATAGAAATTAATAAAAGAAAGAACACTGGAGTAACAGAAACCGATAATTAACGTTATCAATGCAATCGGAACTGCCTTTGGCTCAATAAAATGAGAGAGTTTGACTCCTTTTAATTCAGTTGTCTTTGTTGATCCTTCCACTGCCGGCACATACACAAAGAATGCTGTAATCAAACTGAAGATTCCTAAAGCCAGGCAGAGACTAAAAATTAATTGAGTGCTAGTATGTTGGCTCATATATAGTCCAATGAACGGTCCGATTGCTGTGGCCAATGTCGAACTCATACTGTAATAACCGATACCTTCCCCTTTTCGTCTTTTCGGGATAATCTGAGCCACAATCGTACCTGTTGCTGTACTTGCGATACCCAGCGTAATTCCATGCAATAGCCGGGTAATAAGCAGAAAAGTGATTCCCAAATGGATAAAATATAAAGATGTTGTTATTATATAAAGAATTAATCCAATGAACAGCGTTCTTTTACGACCAATTGAATCGATACTGCGGCCAATAAACAGGCGCCCAATTAATGTACCCACAATAAAAATTCCGGTAACAAGTCCGGCCTGGCTTGTAGAAGCATGATATTCATCTACCGCAAAAACACCAATAATCACGATTAACAAATAAAAGACTAACGTTAACAAAAAATTGACAGTGGATACAATGATAAAATCCTTTGTCCATAAGTTAGGTTTACTCACTTTTGCTTCCCTCGCCTTTCATAATATTTACCTGTATTTTAGGAAGAGTTTGAAACGTAATCAATTGCTCTTCATTAGCGATCCCTTCCATCACACTATTTTCTAATTCCGTTATTTTTTTTCTACATGCTTGGTAAATCTCTTCTCCTAATTCTGTTAACTGAATGACTTTTTCTCGCCTATCCATACCAGGAATTTGCTTCACCATTTGTAGATCCTCCAAACGATGAACCCTCCTTGTAATGGTTGGTTTTTCTACATTATATTGAATTGCAATCTCTACAAGTGTCGAAGGTCCATTGGTTTTTATATAAAAAATAACTTGCCATAAAGAATAAGAAAGCTCATAAGTGCTCATGAGTTCATTCAATCTGGTTATAAGTGGTCTATACAGACTTAAATAACGCTGAAAAAAACCTTCCAGTTCTTTCTCCTCCTCCCACACATTATAGTTACCTTGGATAACTATTACCGAAGATAACTATAAGTTTTTTTGAAAAAGATGTCAAGGGGAACTCCCTTAACTAAGCCTTGATTGAACCACTTTAAGATTCCCATTTATTAGTAATATCATTCTTTTTCCAGAATATGATTCGACAACAATAGAACTATATTTGTCTGTAACAACGAAAAGTCTTAATAAATTGTCGACAAGTAGCACTTTCCATATTTTTGGATGGTGCACAGGCACTCTAGTTTGGTCTGTTATAACTAAATGTTGATTTCACTGCGTTTAAAAAATAAACGGAAAGATTCCGCTTAAATTGAAAAACATCCATATTTTCTTAAAAACAAAGGAAGTTTTTCCGTTTATATGATCCAAATCCTTGGATTTTGCCTAATTTAAAGCAGTTAATCGGAATATCTCCGCTTATATCTGCTTCTTTAACTTCCTCTATATACATTAGCCGGAAATTCTCCGCCTATAAATTCTCATACCTACACGAAAATCAACAATGAATAATTACAGAGCCTTTAGTTAAATACCTTTGTGCAAAATCCTACCTTTTCCAGCTATTTTCCGGCAAAAAAAAAACACTCACAAATGTTGAATTAACAACATTTGTGAGTGTTTTTTCGTTTCTAAAACGAACTTAATTTGATCTAATGATACCGGTGGTCGGGGTCGAACCGACACTCCTTGCGGAACACGATTTTGAGTCGTGCGCGTCTGCCAATTCCGCCACACCGGCATAATAAAATTTTGTAATTGTTCTAATGCCGAGGACCGGAATCGAACCGGTACGGTAGTCACCTACCGCAGGATTTTAAGTCCTGTGCGTCTGCCAGTTCCGCCACCCCGGCGTAATCAAAGCAATAAATGAATTCAAAAGTTTGAAGGCGGCAACCGGATTCGAACCGGTGGTAAAGGTTTTGCAGACCTCTGCCTTACCACTTGGCTATGCCGCCATATTATGGAGCGGAAGACGGGATTCGAACCCGCGACCCCCACCTTGGCAAGGTGGTGTTCTACCACTGAACTACTTCCGCAAATTGGCTGGGCTAGCTGGATTTGAACCAACGCATGTCGCAGTCAAAGTGCGATGCCTTACCGCTTGGCTATAGCCCAATGATATATTGATATTTTTGAATTGAATTCATGGGGCGACTGATGGGAATCGAACCCACGAATGCCTGAACCACAATCAGGTGCGTTAACCACTTCGCCACAATCGCCATAAATAAGTTAATTGGCAGGGGTAGTAGGAATTGAACCCACACCAAAGGTTTTGGAGACCTTCGTTCTACCTTTAAACTATACCCCTTTAAAGAAAAGTTATTTTCGCTATCGCGAAAAAACTATGGTTATTTTTACTACGAAAAAATAACTTGGTGGAGGGGGACGGATTCGAACCGCCGAACCCGGAGGGAGCGGATTTACAGTCCGCCGCGTTTAGCCACTTCGCTACCCCTCCACATAATATTAAATTCTAACCGAATGGTGCCGGCGAGAGGACTTGAACCCCCAACCTACTGATTACAAGTCAGTTGCTCTACCAATTGAGCTACCCCGGCATGATAAAAAGGTGGCTCAGGACGGAATCGAACCGCCGACACAAGGATTTTCAGTCCTTTGCTCTACCGACTGAGCTACTGAGCCACATTTTGAAACTTACTTAGCCACTTTTTTAAAAAATGGCGGTCTGGACGGGACTCGAACCCGCGACCTCCTGCGTGACAGGCAGGCATTCTAACCAACTGAACTACCAGACCAAATTGCGGGGACAGGATTTGAACCTGCGACCTTCGGGTTATGAGCCCGACGAGCTACCGGACTGCTCCACCCCGCGACAATAAAAATGATTAAATTTAATTCCTGCCCATAGTTTGTATGGACTGTATCAATCTCTGTAAGCTTAATCTAGCAGCTGTTTGATTGATACAACTCGCGACAATAATATTTATGGTGGAGGATGACGGGATCGAACCGCCGACCCTCTGCTTGTAAGGCAGATGCTCTCCCAGCTGAGCTAATCCTCCATATTTATAGAAAGTTAATGGTGACCCCTACGGGATTCGAACCCGTGTTACCTCCGTGAAAGGGAGGTGTCTTAACCACTTGACCAAGGGGCCGTAAAAAATAGATCATGTTTTTATGGCGGAGAGCAAGGGATTTGAACCCTTGAGACAGGGTTACCCGCCTACACGATTTCCAATCGTGCTCCTTCGGCCACTCGGACAGCTCTCCATAAAAGAATGGCTCCGCAGGTAGGACTCGAACCTACGACCGATCGGTTAACAGCCGATAGCTCTACCACTGAGCTACTGCGGAATAGTAATAAAAGTGCAGCCTGGCAACGTCCTACTCTCACAGGAACAAAGTTCCAACTACCATCGGCGCAAAGAAGCTTAACTTCCGTGTTCGGTATGGGAACGGGTGTGACCTTCTTGCCATT
>NZ_FNHN01000003.1 GCF_900103525.1 Bacillus sp. OK048 | reverse complement strand
GGGGTCATTTCGCCACGATTTGACACCCCGTATCATACCAAGAGGGCTCTTTATTGTTCAAGTCCCCGAAAATCCTTCTAACAGGAATGCTCCTTTAATAAAAAACAAAAAGACCCCTCATCCAAAAAGGACGAAAGGTCTATCTTCCGCGGTACCACCTTCATTTACCCTTACAATTATTGTTTGGGTTCACTCGACTCCGATAACGCCGGATTTACGTTAGGTTTTCCTAAGTGCTCATAAGGTAGGTTCAATGATTAAGAGGGCTGTGAAGTCTTTCAGCCGGTGGACTTCACTTTCTTTCGCCATTTTTCATTTACTGATCTTAGTCATAGCAATTTACGAATCAAATTTTACTAGTGATTATGCAAGATAAACAGCCTGTCTGTCAAGGGGGAAATTACTGAATTTTTTATTTATTAAAATAAACCATGCAAAAATAATGACATTTAGCAGGAAAATCGCTACACTTTACCTTATATAACTGTCAAAAAATGTTCGCATTTTTTGAAAATAATGATAGGAGTTTTTTGAATGGCAGAATGGAAAGATGGTATCGCAAAAATATCGTTGCCAACTCCTTTTGCGGTCGGTGATGTTAATGTTTATTTAATTAAAGGCGAGCGGTTGACACTTGTCGATTGTGGTATTAAAACAAAGGAATCCTGGGTTGAATTCAAGAAGCAGCTGGCTGATTTACATTTAACCCCCCATGATATTGAGCAAGTCATTCTTACCCACCATCATGTGGATCATGTTGGAATGCTGGATTTTTTATCAAACGAGATTGAAGTGTATGGTCATTGGTTAAATGAACGATGGATTAAGCCCACGGACGCTTTTTTTGAAGAACAAGAAAAATTTTATGGTGCACAATTTCTTAACTATGGTTTACCACAAGAATATTTTCCGTCGCGTTCCATGTTTAGGCAAACACTGAAGTACTCCTGTAACCGCTCCTTAACTGGTCAGCTAGTTGAAGGAATGAACCCGCCCGGACTAAGTGAGTGGACGGTGATCGAGACTCCTGGCCATGCCCAAAGTCAAATCGCTCTTTTTCGAGAAAAGGATGGTGTACTTATTGGAGGGGATTTAATTCTTGCACATATCTCACCCAATCCATTTTTTGAGCCACCTGCGCCAGGTGAAAAGGAACGGCCAAAGTCTCAATTACAGCATAATCATTCAATGAAAAAGCTGTTGTCATACCCGATTCAGTTTGTTTATACAGGGCATGGGGAGGAAGTTTTTCAATTAAAAGAACTGGTTGAAAAAAGACTGTTTCATCAACATGAACGGGCAATGAAGGTTAATAATTGGCTTAAAGAAGAGCAGCAAACAGTATTTGAACTTTGCAAGCGGCTGTTTCCATCTGCTTACAAGCGTGAATTAGTTTTGACGTTATCGGAAACCGTGGGACAGCTTGACTATTTAGCCTCTATCGGTGAGATTATAAGTAAGGATCATCAACCTGTCCTGTATCAAGCTAGATGAGGTGTAAATATGGCGAGAGAACAACTGAAGGGGAAAAATATTGTCATTACTGGTGCATCTGGGGGAATTGGCGCAGAAATTGCTAAGCTTTGCGGGGCTAGTGGTGCCAATCTTGTCCTAGTAGCACGAAGCATAGAAAAGTTGAAGCAGCTGCAAACGGAATTACAGCAGAAGCATCAAGTAAGAGTAGATGTCTATCAATTAGATGTCTCTGATACAGATAAAGTGAAGGAAGTTTTTAGCCAGATTACGGAAAAAATCAACCATATTGATATTCTTGTAAATAACGCTGGATTCGGTGTTTTTCGTGAAGCACATGAAGCAACAATGGATGAAATTAAAGGAATGTTCGATGTGAATGTCATCGGGTTAATGGCCTGCACGACTATGGTGCTGCCGAACATGCGTGAACGGCGCTTCGGTCATATTATTAATATTGCCTCACAAGCAGGAAAAATCGCTACGCCAAAATCGAGTGTTTATTCCGCAACCAAGCATGCGGTTCTTGGCTATACCAATTCACTTCGAATGGAGCTTAGTGATTACAATGTTCTGGTAACATCTGTGAATCCAGGACCGATTGCCACAAACTTTTTTAACATCGCCGATGAAAAAGGCACGTATGTTAAAAATGTTAAAAGATATATGCTGCAGCCAGAATATGTTGCACAGAAAGTCGTTGACAGCATGCTGACGAAAACGAGGGAGATCAACCTGCCGCGCTGGATGAATATGGGCAGCGTCGTATATGTTCTTTTTCCAAGACTGTTTGAGCGGATTGGGAAAAAGGCGTTTAACAAAAAATAAAACCGCTGTCGTTTTTTAATTATAGTGATTACCCTGTTAAAAATTCATATACCGTATCATTTACAGCCTCGTATAAATCTAAAGCGGGCTGTTCTTCTTTTATTTGAATAATCTGCTCTGCAAGCTCTTCTAAATCCTCACTGCTCATTGGCAGTGAAGCCACTTCGGAATAATATTGTTTAAAACAATTCTTTATCATTTTAATGATCAATTTTTTCTCCATTTTGTGCACCTCACCCATCATTATACCGATTTTTCATCCAGAAAAATAACCATAACCATGAAACATGTCAAAAAATTTCCATTGAACACGAACGTATATTCGTTTAAGATGTGTATATAATATAAGGAACGAATGTTCGATATTTTGGTGCGAAGGAAGGGAAAATCATGGTTGATTACAGCACGTTACCGCACAATCAAATACTCTGTGTAGACATGAAGAGCTTTTATGCAAGCTGTTCCGCTGTCATGCTCGGTCTTGATCCCCTGACTTGCTATCTAGCAGTGGCCGGTAACAAAGAACGAAATGGAAGTGTGGTGCTTGCCGCTTCGCCGCGTTTGAAAAAAGAGTTTGGAATTAAAACAGGTTCACGGCTGTTTGAAATTCCTGATGATCCTCGCATTCGAGTAGAGGAGCCGAAAATGGCAACGTATTTGCGAATTTCTACTGAAATTACCCGCGTGTTTAATCGTTATGTGCCAAAGGAAGCCATCCACACCTACAGCGTGGATGAGAGCTTTATCAAGGTGGATGGAGCCCTGCATTTGTGGGGGGATGCCTTTACGATTGCAGCAAAAATAAAGGATGATATTGAGCGTGAATTCCAGCTTCCCTGTGCGGTCGGAATTGGCCCTAATATGCTGCTGTCGAAGCTTTGCCTCGATCTTGAAGCAAAGAAGTATGGAATTGCTGAATGGAAGTATGAGGATGTCCAAACGAAGCTTTGGCCAGTGTCACCGCTTAGAGAAATGTGGGGAATTGGCAGACGTGTTGAAAAAACATTAAATGGAATGGGCATTTTCACGGTGGGCCAGCTGGCTCGATATGATTTAGCAGCGTTGGAGAAAAAATTCGGGATCATGGGTAATCAGCTTTATCATCATGCCTGGGGAGTAGACCTTTCCGAGTTGGGAGCACCGATTATTGAGGGGCAGATTAGCTTTGGAAAAAGCCAGATTCTTTTAAGAGACTATAAAGAGGAAGAAGAAATAAAGCACGTGATTTTAGAAATGTGTGAAGAAGTAGCCAGAAGAGCACGATCTCGCCGCAAGGCAGGAAGGACGATCAGTCTTAGCATCGGTTATAGCCAAGATGAACTGGGCGGCGGTTTCCATCGCTCAAGAACGATCAAGCAGCCAACAAATGTAACCATGGATCTATACCGTGTCTGTCTCGAATTGTTTCACGAACATTACACAGGAAAGACGGTAAGGCAAATTGCAATTAGCATCGGAAATATCGTCGATGATCACGAGCTTCAGCTCGATCTTTTTGATATGGGGGCTTCTAAGCGGCGAGATCTTGGCTATGTGGTTGATGCTATTCGCAGACGCTTTGGTTCAGGTTCCTTATTACGGGCTGTTTCCTATACAACTGCCGGAACAGCAAAGCACCGGGCCACACTTGTTGGCGGGCATAAAAGATAAGTGACCTCTTAGGGGCTAGGCACTGGACAAAGAAGAGAGGGGGAGCTCGATGATTCGCGACAGAGGAAGGATAAAATGGGTCTCGATGATGCTTCCGGAGCATGTCAAAATGCTTAGGGATTGGGTAAAAGAAGATCAGTATGAAGAGAAAAAAGAAATGGATGAGCAGCAGCTTGAGCTCATGAATGAGACCTTATCTGAAGCAATCGAATTCGACCAATTCGTTACCATTACTCATTATCGAAACCGAAATTATGAAATCGTTATGGGGAAAATTCATTATTGGGACGAGATGACTGGGAGACTTCATATTGTCGACCACTTTGAAGAAGTACACCGCATTCCGATTGATGCCATTGTGGATATCAGGATAACGGACGTATAAACATTAAACAAGAGCGGTCCCTAATCGGAGCCGCTCTTGTTTGGATATTCGATTAACGGAAGTCTGGTTTAAATTCGCCAGTAACTTGTTGGTGGCCGTTATTTTCATCAAACAATTGCTCTTGTTCCAAATCGAAACGGTCCATAATTGGTAAATCGTTGACTGAGAAGAGGTAAGAGTCTTCTGATGCAGAGTGTTCATACCAAGCCCAGTTTGGAACAACGAAGTAATCGCCTTTTTTCCAATCGAAGCGAATGCCATTAATGACTGTGTGACCTGAGCCTTTGTGTACTTGGTAAACCGTTGAGTGTGTATGGCGTAATGCCTTTGTTTTGAAACCATGCGGTAAATGCTGCATTCTCGTACCAAGTGTCGGGTTAGCCGATTTACCTGTAGTTGGATTAATGTAATCAACGGCAAATCCATGGTGTGGATTTGGATCGAATTCCATCAAGCCTTTAATTCCTTCTACAGTGCGATCCCATTTATAATTTGCAAGTGGAGCAACGGTGAATTTATCATCACCAACAGGACGAACCATGCCACCGCGATAACGGATCTCAGAAAAATTATCAGGAATATCTGGCTGTTGTAAACCTTCTTCATACGGTTCAAAGAATGTACCACCGATTGCGTATAGAGTAGGAATATCTAAAGCATCCATCCAATACATAGGCTCTGTACCTAAATGTTCATGCCCATGCCATAAGCCCTTTGGAGTAATTAAAAAGTCGCCTTCTTCCATAAAAACACGTTGACCCTGCACAATCGTGTATGCACCTGTACCTTCAGAAATAAAGCGCAATGCACTTTGTGAGTGTCGGTGAGATGGTGCTTTTTCACCAGGCAATAACATTTGAATAGCTGCATAAATCGTTTGAGTTGTGGATCCCCATCCCCAAGGTTTACGATACGTTAAGCCAGGATTTTGGAAATAAATCGCACGACGTTCACCACCACGCTCTGGTGTGAAGATTTGTGCTGCTTCAGCCATTTTCTTTTTTAGTAATTCATCGCTCCAAAGATAAGCTTCTGCTTGCGGAGTTGGCGTTTTGTGCATAATTGCAGGAATTGCTTCCCAAAGAGGTCCTAAGTTGTATTGTTGAATCTCTCGCGTGTAATCGGTTACAATTGAGCTTTTCATAAACTCTTGAACTTCTGGATTTACTTCAGCCATTTCACATTCTCCTTTATCAAATTTTATCGAGAAAAGGGGAACAGTGTAGTTACTGCTTAACCCCTTGCAATGCCTCAATTAAACAGTCGCTAAGACTTCTGTTGACTTTACTTTATTTTCAAGCGCACCAATTTGGTCGATCTCAATACGAACGACGTCTCCATCTTTTAAGAATGTCGGAGGATTCATCGCAACACCAACGCCCCCAGGAGTTCCAGTTAATACAACATCACCTGGCTCTAACGTCATTAAATTGGACAAGAAAGCTACTAACTTTTGAACGGAGAATACTAGATTAGCAGTATTCGTTTTTTGACGTATTTCACCATTTACTTTAAGGACAACATCTAATCCAGATGGATTTTGTAATTCATCGGACGTTACCAAGTATGGTCCCATTGGTGCACTGCCATCCACTGTTTTTCCTTGTAACCATTGAAGCGTGCGTCGTTGAATGTCACGATAAGTTACGTCATTTGTAATGGTATAACCTGCTACATAGTCTAATGCATTTTCTTCGGAAACATTGCGAGCTTGTTTGCCAACAACAAAGGTAAACTCTGCTTCGTAGTCAAGCTGGTCAGAAATTGGGTAGTGTGGAATATCGTCCTCAGGCCCTAAGATGGTATTAGCGAATTTGGCAAAAATAACGGGGTGTGATGGGAGTTCACGGCCCATTTCCAAAATGTGTTCGCGGTAGTTGTGACCAACACAAATAATTTTGCCTGGACGTCTGACAGGCGCCTCTACCTTAACTTCATCAAGATTGTAAATCACTTTTTTATCAAAGCTTTCAGGATTAGCTAAAATGAAATCGATTGCATTTTGGGCGAGAATTAGCGATTCTTTACCACCTTGGTATAACTCGTCTGTATTTTCTGGCACATATGCTTTTGCGATTGCTTCGAATCGGTATTTTCCTTCTGCTTTTAACTGTGCTTGGTAAGCATAGTTTAAGTCGATTACCTGGTTGTCAACGATTGCCCCTGCACGTGTATGCCCAGCGACAGTAAAATTAATAAGTTTCATGATCGTCCTCCTCATACTCACTATTTATGAAACTAGTTCACTATTTATAAAAAATATTAAAAGAATTCAAAAGAATTGTCAATATTATTTGTTTTCAGAATTTTATTTTCTGTAACCAAAATACTCTGAAATTTCCATTGCGACATTGAGAACATATTGTCCAGACAGATGGTCCACTGATTTTGGTACTGTCTCAGTTATACCAACGATGGTAATAATACCGAGTAGTTCATTGTTGAAATTTAATATCGGGACGCTAAATGAAGAGACATGCTTTACTAGCGGTTCCGTTTTTGAGGCAAAGAACAATCCCCTTGTGTTTTCTTTTTCAACTTGAAATTGCTGTAATTCACTTTCATTGAACTTCGATCGTTCTTCTTCTTCCCATTCTTTCAAAAAGATGTCTTTTTCAAAAGCAGAAAAAATAACACCAGAAGAGGAGGTGAGCGGCAAATGTGTCCCCATTTGTGCACCAATATTTATTCCATAATCTGCGGCTAAAATATATGAAATGAGCGGACCCTTTTTAGAAGGAACCGCCAGTAGTACGGTTAGGTTCGTTCTCTCAGTAATCTTTTTAAAATATGGAATAACCACTTCTATTAAAGAAGATTGACCTAAAGCAACATTTCCTAACTGTACTAATTTATGTCCAAGTGTATACGCGTTTGTATGTGGATTACGATAGATTAATCCAAATTGGCTAAGTGTTGACAAATATTTATATAAATTACTTTTTGTCATAGCAGTTAGGTTCTGAATATCAGTAAACTTAAGCGGTTCTTTTTCCATTGCTAAGATTTCTAATATGTTTAACCCAATTTGCAATGACTGTATACCGACTGTTTTTGTTTCAGTCGTCATAATGATCACCCTTTTTTTCTTTTGATTTTGATCGTAACAGAAAAATGATTATATAGAAATTTCTAAATTTTTAAAAGTTTTTAGTTGACGAAACAGTGAAAGATGATTTAAAGTTTCCTTATAAGGTAACAAAGTTCTCTATTTATGGAAGATGATAACTTGGTTGGAGGGGAAAGTCAATGACTAATGTAAGCGACATCATTATTGTTGGTGGAGGAATCGGTGGTTTAGCAGCAGCGCTATCAATCCAGGAAACGGGTAAATCAGTAGCGATTTTTGAGCAAGCCCCTGAATTTGGTGAAGTAGGTGCAGGCATTCAATTAGCACCAAATGCGTTAGAAGTTTTAGACCGTTTGGGTGTAAAGGAAGAAATTTTAAAATATGCGGTATTACCAAAACGTCTTGTCCTAAAAGATGTTTATACAGCAAAAGAATTAGCCACGCTTGACTTAGGGGAAGGGTTCCAAAAAGAATTCGGCCAGCCCTATATCGTATTACATCGCTCTGACTTACACAGAGTTCTTTATGAAGCATGTCAAAAACGTCCAAATATCAAATTCTTTACAAACCAAGCGATTCAAACTGCAGAACAAAAGGGTGATACGGTAACAATCGTTAACCAAAATGGAGAAACGTTTAATGCAGAAGCAGTTATTGGTGCGGATGGGGTAAAATCAAACATGCGTAAGCAACTAGTTGATGATAAACCAGTAAACTCTGCGTATGTAGCTTACCGTGGAACGATTCCAATCGAAGAAGTGTCTACTAACGCAAACTTAGACTTAGATGATGTCATCATGTGGATTGGGCCAAACCTGCACATGGTACAATACCCAGTTCGTCGCGGAGAGCTTTACAACCAAGTAGTAGTATTTAAATCATATGATGCGACTGTAGAAGACTGGGGAACTCCAGAAGAAATGGCACGTCGTTTTGAAAATTGTCATCCAAAAGTTGCGAACGCTTTAACTTACATTGACCGCCAATTCCGTTGGCAAATGTATGACCGCGAACCAATCGAAAATTGGACAAATGGCAACATTACGCTATTAGGGGATTCTGGTCATGCCATGCTTCAATATTTAGCTCAAGGCGGCGTTCAAGCCCTCGAAGATGCGTTTGTATTAGGTGAGAAATTAAAAGAATATAATTCTTACGAAGAAGCGTTTAAAGCATACCAAGAAATTCGAATTCCGCGTTCTGCAATGGTTCAAGGTTCAGCACGCAGATGGGGCGAAATTATCCACGCTGAGGACCCAACTGCACTTGCGCTGCGCAACTTTATTTTCAATCATCACAAACCAACTGATTACCATGTTGTTGATTTCCTATATGGCTATTTTAAGAAAAATTACCAACGTGTAGATTGCTAGTTAATAAAAAAGCGCGTTAGAGGTAACTCTAGCGCATTTTTAAAATTTATCTATTAAGTGATTTGAAGGAGGACCTATTTGATGACAACAGCAGTACTGAATGAAAAATTGGAAACTTTTAAAAAGAGTATCGATGATATTGTAGCGGTATTGAATAATACTGAAGAGGCAGCACTATATGTTAAACTTTCTGAAACAGAATGGTCAGCCATGCAAATTGTTTCTCATATAATAGAAGCTGTAGAGTTTTGGGTTGCTGATTTGGAAGCGTTACTAGTGGTCCCAGGTGCAAAATGGGGACGCAATCATGAACATGTGCGACGTTTAGCTGCAGTAGATGAAAACGTTGTATCTCGTATTACGCAAGAGGATGCAATAACAGCATTACAAAACTTAGTCCCGAAGGTAGAGGCAGCACTGATAAAAGTTACAGAAGAAGATCTAGTAAAAACAGCTCCAAGCTATAATCCAAACTTTGACGGAAAACCGTTATCCTTCTTAGTCGACCACTTAATCGTTAAGCATGTAACGGGGCATTACGGGCAAATTGTCCGTCATTTAGAAAAAGTATAATGTCAACAGAAAAGGACTCTCCTACTGGAAGTCCTTTTCTGTTGACATTAATCTTCTTTTACAATTCGCACTTGAGAGTCAAATTTTCCTTTATGCGAACCATCGCAAAAAGGTTTATTATTGGATAGCCCGCAGCGGCAAAGAGAAAAGGCAGGCTTTGTTTCCATCACATTTCCCGCACCATCTAGCAATTCCACCTCACCGGTAATCCGCAGTGAACCATTATCATTTACTTTAATTTGTACCTTCGTCATTCCAGACACTCCTTCTAAAAATATATATACTATTTTCAGAATATAATGGATATAGAGAGAATGCAAGTGAGCAAATACTCTAGCAGCTGCAAAAAATTATGGTACAATCAGCGTATGCCAACTAGGGGGAGATTTTAACATGGAGATTGTAATTACAGCGGCAGCAGCTGAGAAAATTAATCAGAGAACAGCAGGACGGAAAGGTTACTTAAAGCTAAAATGGGATACTGAGGGCTGTGGTTGTGCGGTAAGTGGTGTAATTGCCTTGTGGTTCGTACCGGAATTGGATACTGACGATATTAGTTTTGAAACAAATGATCGAACTATTTATATAGAAAAGTCAAAAGCTGTTTTCTTTGACGAAAAGATGACGATTGATTTTTCAACTGCAAGCAATAGCTTTCAACTAAAAAGCCCACAGCAAATCTTAAACGGATATATGAGTTTTGTTGTGACAGAAAAAGCAGACTGACCCAACCGGGCAGTCTGCTTTTTGCGGGGGAACGCAGATATATTCCAATTTACGCAGAAATATCTCATTTAACGCAGAAATATCTCATTTATCGCAGATAAAGTGAAAAAGCAGGTAGGTTTAAGCAGTCTCAACATATTTTTTCAAAAATTCATCTATGACTTTTCGATAATCTTCCGGATTTTCATTAAATGACTGGGCATGGCGACCATTTGAAGCGAGATAAAGCATTTTCGGACCTTGTTTTTTCTCATATAAAGCCTTGGTCATAGTTGGAAGAATAAAATCATCGTTTTCACTGTGAATAAATAAAATAGGATGATTAATATTTTCAATAACAGCAATCGGAGAAACGTGACGGATTGAATATTTTTCACGAAAGCGCAAAATAAAATCAGCAATGGGAATCAATAGTGATGGTACCATCTTGTATTCTTTTTTTAGCTGATAAGAAAGCTGCTCTTTTAAGTCGGAAAATGGACAGTCGGCAATATAAAAATCAGCGCCATCCTCAAGCATGCCAGCATACAAAAGCATCGTAGCTGCTCCCATTGATTCACCATGGATTCCGAGAGTAAGAGTCGACCCTTTTTCCTTTTTTAACCAATCTATGACCGCTTTTAAATCGAACTTTTCATAGTGACCAAAGCTGGTTGTCTTTCCTCCAGATTCTCCGTGGCGGCGATGATCGTAAATGAGAGCATTAAATCCACACTCCAAGAAAAGGTTCATATATTTGATGGAGTTAATTTTTGTTTCGGTGACACCATGGGAAATAATGACATAGCAATTTGAATCGTGTGGCTCCACTAGCAAAGCTTTAATGGGATAGCCGAAAGGGGAATCAATAGTAACCTCCCGCTTTGGAAGGGATTCGAACTGCTCGGGGCTAAATCTCCCCGCTTCCTTTTCGCGTTGTACAATAAGCCACTCATCTTTCTTTTTCATATACATAAGCCGGTTTGTAAAATAAAAACCTAAAGAAAAGGTAAACAAGAAGGAAACTAAAAGAGCTCGCAACACCTTTCTCACATGTACACCTCCAAAAGGTTAGCCATAGCACATATTTTACCATAGGAAAAGCCGCTAACTCCATTTAGCGGCTTAGTGAAAATGATAATTATGACTTAGCGTTTTGACGTTTCGTTGGGTGTAGTGCTTTTTCTAGTTCCTCAGCAGCAATTATCCGCTTGCCGCCACCTGCTGATTCTGCGTAATCCTTACCTTGTTGACTATAGCCTTTATCCCGTTTTTGACTCATACTCTACAATCCCCCTTCGAAGTGTTTTCTTTACTATGGTGCTTAAAAAGGAGGATGAATATTCATGTGAAAAAACTATACCATTTGGGCATGAAGCTTGAAATAGCCACTTTCAATCTGCCTCGATAAGTGAGGACGCACGATTTCAATGGCGCTTACTAACTTGTTCAGATCAACCCCAGTCCGAATTCCCATTCGCTCAAGCATGTATACAACATCCTCTGTTGCAGCATTTCCTGCAGCTCCTGGAGCAAAAGGACAGCCGCCAAGTCCGCCGGCAGAGGTATCAAAACGGTCGATCCCAGCTTGAAGGGTAGCCAAAATATTTGCTAGAGCGAGTTTGCGGGTATCGTGGAAATGGGCAGTTAGTACTATCTCTGGAAAAGCCGTTTTCAATTTTGAAAATAAGGAATAGGCTTCATTCGGTGCCGCCATCCCGATTGTGTCAGCAACACTCAGTTCATCCACTCCACGTTCAACAAACTCCCTGCAAAGTGTAAGGGTATCAATTTCGTTTATTCTCCCTTCATAAGGACAATAAAATGCTGTTGAAATGCAGGCGCGGACAAAATAGTTCTTTGCTTTTAATTCTGCTATGAGATGCTTTAGTTCGGTCATACTATCGGCTGTTGTTTTATTAATGTTTTTTTTATTAAAGGTATTACTGACACCAACAAAAATGGCAACTGCATTACATTCGGTCATGTAAACGCGATCAATTCCCCTGCGATTAGGTGCTAAGACAATGTTTCTAGTATTTACATCAAGACAGTCACGAACAATCTCTGCAGCGTCCCCCATTTGTGGTACCCATTTTGGAGAAACAAACGATGTTAGCTCCAATTCTTGAAGGCCAGCATTTTTTAACTCGTTAATAAATTTCTTTTTTATTTCAGTAGGAACAAATAACTTTTCATTTTGCAGACCATCCCGTGGTCCGACTTCAATTATCGTTACTTTATTAGGTAAATTCAACATCATTTTCCCCCTTGAACCTTTATAATTTCATTGTAGTGGTGTTGAATTCGGAAAATCAAGAATAATAGAAATTTTGACAAAATAAGAGGATTTTCTTTGTTCGGAATAGAAATAGTAAAGGAAATAAGAATTGAAAAGGAGAGATACATAATGAGTCAAACAGAAGTAGTAATTGTTAGCGCAGTTCGTACCGCACTAGGTAATTTTAACGGGAGTTTAAAAAATGTATCAGCACCAGAATTAGGGGCAACAGTTATCAAAGGAGCACTCGAACAAGCAGGCATAAAGCCAGAACAAGTGGATGAAGTTATTTTAGGAAACGTTTTGCAGGCAGGTCTTGGCCAAAATCCAGCCAGACAGGCTGCTATTGCTGCAGGTATTCCTGATAGCGTTTCATCATTAACAATCAATAAAGTCTGCGGCTCAGGTTTAAAAGCTGTTCACCTAGCAACACAGGCAATTCTAGCAGGAGATGCGGAGATTGTTGTTGCTGGAGGAATGGAGAACATGAGCCAAGCTCCTTATCTATTAAAAAATGCCCGTGATGGTTTTAAAATGGGCGATCAAAAATTAGTAGACACCTTGACTAGTGACGGATTAACATGTGTTTTTAATCAATATCATATGGGCGTTACAGCTGAAAACTTAGCGGATAAATATTCAATCACGAGAGAAGAGCAGGACCAATTCTCAGCGTGGAGTCAGGAAAAGGCTGTTAAGGCGATTGAATCAGGTAAATTTAAAGAGGAGATTGTCCCAGTCATCATTCCACAGCGCAAAGGGGATCCAGTTGTTTTTGATACAGATGAATATCCAAAAAAAGGATCAACAGCCGAAAAACTCGCTGGATTACGTCCTGCTTTCAAAAAAGATGGCAGTGTAACAGCTGGAAATGCATCCGGAATCAATGATGGAGCAGCAATTTTAATCGTGATGAGCAGGAAAAAAGCGGATGAATTAGGGATTAAACCTTTAGTAACGATTAAAGGGAATGCCAGTGCTGGTGTTGACCCAAGCATCATGGGAATCGGTCCAGTTCCAGCGGTGAAAAAGGTTCTGGAAAAAACCTCTATTTCTATGGAAGAGATTGAGTTAATTGAAGCGAATGAGGCATTTGCTGCGCAAGCACTAGCAGTTGACCGTGAACTTCATTTTAATAAAGAAATTTTAAATGTAAATGGTGGGGCAATTGCTCTCGGTCATCCGATCGGTGCAAGTGGTGCAAGAATCCTAGTGACATTGATTCATGAAATGAAACGGAGAAATGCCCAAAAGGGATTAGCCACACTTTGTATTGGCGGCGGTCAAGGAGTAGCAACGGTCGTTGAGTTAGCGTAAGCCTACAATGAGGGGAGAAAGAACAAGATGAAGAAGATCAGTACATCCTACCAGGAAGCAGTTGCCGACATTCATGATGGAGCAACGTTAATGGTCGGCGGTTTCGGTTTGTGTGGTATTCCTGAAAATCTAATTCAAGCGCTAGTAGAAAAAGGGGTAAGGGACTTAACCGTCATTTCTAATAACTGTGGAATTGATGATTGGGGTCTTGGCCCCCTGTTAAATAATAAACAGATTAAAAAAATGATAGGATCCTATGTAGGAGAAAACAAAGAGTTTGAAAGACAGGTGCTTGCTGGCGAGCTTGATGTCGAGCTAACGCCACAAGGAACGCTCGCTGAAAAAATTAGGGCTGGCGGCGCAGGAATTCCTGCTTTTTACACTCCTGCAGGGGTAGGAACACCGATTGCGGATGGCAAGGAAACAAAGATTTTTAATGGACGAGAGTATCTATTAGAAGAGGCATTGACTGCTGATTTTAGTCTTGTTCGGGCATGGAAGGGTGACAAGATGGGTAATCTTGTTTACCACAAAACAGCACGAAACTTTAATCCGATGATTGCTGCTGCTGGGAAAGTAACGATAGCCGAAGTGGAAACACTTTATGAAATTGGTGAGCTTGACCCTAATTTTATCCATACTCCGAGCGTTTACGTCCAGATGGTTATTGAAGGAAAACAGGAAAAACGAATTGAACGATTGACCGTTAAACAATAGATTTGTCAAAGGAGAGAGAGCTAATGATCTCTGTTAGAGAGAGAATTGCAATAAGAGCAGAGAAAGAAATCGAAGACGGTTTTTATGTGAATCTAGGAATTGGAATGCCGACATTAGTCGCCAATTATATATCAGACAATAAGCAGGTCGTCCTCCAATCAGAAAATGGGCTGCTTGGAATTGGTCCTTATCCAACAGAAGAGGAGGTAGATCCTGATTTAATCAATGCTGGAAAAGAGACGGTAACAGCAATTAGCGGTGCAGCCTATTTTGATAGTGCTGAATCGTTTGCGATGATTCGCGGCGGACACATCAATGTAGCCATTCTTGGAGGAATGGAGGTTTCTGAAACAGGAGATCTCGCAAACTGGATGATTCCTGGGAAGATGATAAAAGGAATGGGAGGCGCCATGGACCTCGTCCATGGAGCACGGAGAATCATTGTCATCATGGAGCATGTGAACAAACGGGGCGAATCAAAAATATTGAAACAATGTACTCTACCATTAACAGGAAAAGGTGTCGTTCATCGAATTATCACCGAACGCGCTGTTATGGACGTAACCGAGACAGGGTTAAAACTTGTTGAAGTAGCATCTGGGTTTACAGTCGAGGATGTTGTTAACTCAACAGAGGCTTCATTAACAGTGGATGAAAACGTAGTTTTAGAAGCTTATTAAAAAAGTAAGGCAGGCTTTGAAGTGTTTTTCTTAGAATACGTTTCGAAATGACCGTGGAATTGGGTATATAAAAAAGTTAAACTCGCCAATTGGCGAGTTTCTTTATTAAGTATACAAAAACCTTATTTATTGGTTCATCGTAATGCATCAAAAGGATTTCTTTTAAATAAGATGTTTTGTCCTTAATCGAGTAAACGACAAAAGTTAAATAAGCGGAAATTTTCCGGTTAAATTCAGAATGGAGCTCGTTTCGGGGCAAATAAGGGGAGGTTTTCCGGTTATGCAAAGCAAAATCTCTTATTCTTTAATTTTTTGAGTAAATAGGCGGAATCTCTCGTCTATTTAAGCCTTTTTTAATGAAAATTACTAATTAGGCGGAATTCTTCCGTCTATTTCTCAGCTCGGGTGCTTGACCTGAACTCCCCAACCGATAAGTGCGGAACCTCTTGATTCTAGATGTGAGAATCAACAGCCTTTTATCGACCAGCTTATAAAAATTAATAAAATTGGTACTCAAACCCGAAAACGGAACCATTTGCTAATGGAACAGCTTGCTTTTTGCTATAATACATATGAAATGATGTTTATGGGGGATTTGTAGATGAAAAAGAAATCGAAACAAAAAAATCAATCTAAACCAAAAAAAGAAGAAGCAGCGGTTACGCTGAAAGATATGATCAATCCAGAGTTAATCAAGCAGCTTAAAGAACAGCAGGACCAGATGAAGGCAATAGAGGAACGTAAACGGGAGGAAGAAGAACAGCGTAAACGTGAAGAACGCCGGTTAAAGGAAAAAAATAAATCGTTTGAGGAGCTACTAAACGAAAGCGGGATTAACTGGAAGGAGTTTAAATAGAAAATGCAAGATAAAATGCCTATCGAATTTCATGATAATTTGATAGGCATTTATTGTTGGTATAAATTGTCTATTGAGGGGGGTTTTTGCAATGAGTTTGTCTATTTATAATTTAAAAGTACTAAGAATGGTTTACGAATCTGAGAGTATTAAAGCAGTTTCCGAAAAAATGTTTGTTTCACAATCTGCTATTAGTCATCAGTTAAGAGTAATCGAAGAATACTTTGGTGTGGAATTATTTGAGAGGAAGGGTCGAAATACCATTCCTACCAAAGTAGGTCACCTGGTCTATGGATTTGTGGTCAACATTTTAGATGAAGTTGATAAGTTACATGCCTCTGTACAAGATGTAAAGAAGTCTAGGACAGGGGAAATTGACATAGCAGGAAGTATATATGTAGGTACATATTTACTTCCTTCCATTATAAGCCGTTTTCAAGAGAATTATCCAGATGTTCACCTTAACCTTCATGTCCATGGCAGCTCTGAAATTTTGAAATTGACAGCAAACGGTCATCTTGATTTTTGCATCCTCCCAGTAAAATTAGAATCAGAGCATTTAGTATATGAACATATACGATCAGAAGAAATTGTTTTAACCATTTCACCAAAAGCTAGTAGAGATTTATTCCCTAAGAACTTAAAGGATTTAGAATCACTCCCTTTTGTATGCGCACCTAAAAATACTCAATTTAGAAATACCATAGATTCTGCACTTGAATTTTATGGAATCATTCGTTCAAACGTTGTTATGGAGGTAGGGCATCCAGAGGGTACCAAACAAGCTGTTCGGGCTGGTTTAGGATTAGGATTACACTTCCGTTTTGTCGTCCAGGAAGAAATTGAAATGGGGTTATTGGAGGAAATAAGTATAGAGGACTTAAGGATCTATGGTGATATATATCTAGCGTATAGACCACATAAGTATTTTTTACCTATTGAACAAAAGTTAATTAAATTTATTAAAGATGAACTAAAAGAATATAAATAATATTCATCCCTAAAAAACATGAGAAAAAACTCAAGTATCTGTGATTTTTTTGAACTATTAATTGACTGAATATAGTGATAATATTGCATTGTAAGCGCTATGAAAGACGAAATTTAAAAAAATGAACGAATAATATTTACTAAGAGGTGGAGTTTTTTGTCGAAATTATCTTTGTCATTTGGTTGCTGGGATTATGATCGAATTAGACCAATAGTGGACGGCTCGGTAAAAGTGGAAGGAATTGAGTTGAATTGGTTGAACATGCCTGTGGAGGAAACCTTTTTCCGGATGATGCGTCATCAGGAATTTGATGTCGCTGAATTATCCCTATCTTCTTATTTAATTGCAAAAGATCGGGGATTTCCTAACTTTACAGCAATTCCAGTTTTTATGTCACGTATGTTCAGACATTCTGGAATTTACATAAACACGAATTCTGGAATAAAAGAACCAAAGGACCTGATCGGAAAGAGAATTGGGATTCCAGAGTATCAGTTAACTGCCTGCGTTTGGATAAGAGGAATTTTAAACCATTATTATGGTGTCAAACAGTCTGATGTGGAATGGTTCATGGGGGGAGAAGAAACTCCTGGAAGGGTGGAAAAAGTAAAAGTCGATTTACCTCCTGAAATTAAAATTCACCAAATAGGCGAGGAAGAAACATTAAACGATTTATTGGAGTCGGGAGAAATCGACGCATTTATTGCTCCGCGGGCACCATCTAGTTTTTTAAATGGGTCTCCTAATGTCAAGAGATTGTTTGAGGATTATCCATCAGTTGAAGTGGAATTTTACAAAGAAACAGGGATCTTCCCTATCATGCATGTAGTAGCAATTAAAGATGATATTCTAGAAAAACACCCTTGGGTCGCTAAGAACTTATATCAAGCATTTGAAGATGCAAAGAATGTTATTTATGAAGGTTTTAAACAAACAGCAGCATTAAAAGCAACGGTGCCTTGGTTGCTTCCAGAATTAGAAAGAACAAAGAAAATATTAGGTGAGGACTTCTGGCCATATGGTGTAGAGCAAAATCGAAAAACATTAGAGGCAGTTATACAATATTCTTATGAAGATGGATTGATCAAAAAGAAATTAAATGTAGAGGATTTATTTGCAAAATCATCACTCGAGGAATTTAAGATTTAGATAAGAGTTTTTGAGTGTGATAGGCAACAAAAAATACTTCAAAACAGCCCATTTTTTCATAGGATATAAGCTTCCAATTTCAGGATTGGTAGCTAATAAAAATGTTGAAGATTATGAAAGTAGAGTATATTCTTTAAGGGGGAAAAAATGTGAAGTATTTTATCGGAACGGACACTGGGGGAACTTTTACAGATACAATTGTGATGGACGAGAAGGGTCAATTAAGGATGTATAAAACGCATACCACACCACATGACCGAAGCATTGGGATTATGAAGGCGATATCATTAGCAGCACAGGATTTGGGGTTGACTGAAAAAACATTTGTAGAAAATATAAACTATTTTGGGCACGGTACGACAGCTGCAACGAATGCATTTATTGAGAGAAAAGGAGTTCGAACAGGTCTCATTACGACTGAGGGTTTTGGTGATACATTATTAATCCAAAGGGCAATGGGACAGTCGGCAGGACTCGAGGATCAAATTACCCATTACAGCATCAGGAAACTGCCTGAACCGATTGTTACGAAACAACTAATCGTTGAAGTACCGGAACGCATTGATTATAAGGGGTCTGTAATTGTTCATCTAGATGAGGCGAAAGCACGAGAAGCTGTAAGAAGCCTTGTCGAACAAGGAGTAGAAGCAATAGCAGTAAGTCTACTTTGGTCTTTTGCCAATCCAGTTCACGAACAATTAATAAAAAAAATTGTGAAAGAAGAAGCACCAAATATTTTTCTTTCTATTTCTTCTGAAACTGCTCCCGTATTAGGAGAATATGAACGTACGGCAACGACAGCCATTAATGCTTATTTAGGACCAAGTATTGACTCTTACGTTACGAATTTAGAAGAGAAATTAAAAGCAAAAGGCTTCCGTGGTATTTTTACAATTATGAATTCAAATGGGGGCGTTATTCCAGCAGACGAAGCACGTGAGGCAGCTGTATCTTTGTTAACATCTGGTCCAGCTGGTGGGGTTTTAGCATCCGCACAGTTAGCAAATCAACTAGGATACCCAAATGTTATCACATCTGATATGGGTGGTACGAGTTTTGATGTAGGCTTGATTATTGATGGAAAGCCAGTAGTTAGCACTAGCTCAGAGGTTGAAAGTTTTCATATCGTACAGCCAATGGTAAAAGTCACAGCAATCGGTGCTGGTGGTGGAAGCATTGCCTATGTTGAAAACGGTTACTTGTATGTAGGACCGCAAAGTGCCGGTTCTGTTCCTGGACCAGTTTGTTATGACCAAGGTGGATCGGAGCCAACGATTACCGATGCAGATGTTGTGTTAGGAATTATTGACCCAGACCACTTCTTAGGTGGGAAAATGAAATTGAATAAACAAAAGGCAGAAGAAGCGATTCGAAAGAAGATTGCAGAACCATTAGGAATGACGGTTATTGAAGCTGCAGCTGGAATTCGAGCGATTTCTGACAATCGAATGGCTGACTTATTAAGACAAGCTACAATTAGTCAAGGCCACGATCCTCGAGAATTTGTACTTTTTGCATATGGAGGAGCCGGACCAGCACATAGTTACAGCTTTGGGGCAGAAAGTGGTGTGAAGTCCATTGTTGTTCCATACACAGCAACAGTTCACTCTGCATACGGAACAGGTACATCGGATATTCTTCGTTCATTTTATATTTCTAAGCGAATGCAAACACCGGCAATGTTCCAAGTGGCATCTGACCATCTTTCAACAGCAGAATTTAATGAAGTAATCCAAGGGTTGGAGGAGACATGTGAAACGGCTTTACTAAATGAGTTTGTTACGAAAGAAAATATACATTTTAGTCGTTTAGTCGATTTACGATATAGAGGTCAATTCAATCAGGTTTCCATAGAAATTCATGGTGGTACATTGACTGCAGACCATATTGATGATTTGATTGCTCGTTTCGAACAAAAATATGAGGACCAATACGGACAAGGGACAGGTTATCGCGAGGCAGGAATAGAAATTACAGGTTTCCGGGTCCATGGAAAGTCTCCTGTTCCAAAAGCAACCATTGCTAAATCCATAAACCAATCTATTAGAAATGCAACACCACGAAGTGAAAGAAAAGTATATTTCCATGAAGTCAATGATTTTGTGACCACTTATATCTATAACGAAGAAGATTTACAGCCAGACATGGAAATAAAAGGTCCATCCATTATTGAACATCCAGGGACAACGATTGTCATTGGTCCAAAACAAACAGCGACAATTGATGAATATTTAAACACGATCATTGTATCCGAAGCAGATCGACTTCAAAAGGAGCAAGTCCAAAAAGAAGGAGAAATCGCACGATGACAAATACGTTGGAAAATAAGGTACAAAGTGTTCATGTTGATCCTGTAACTTTTGAGGTATTACGAAATCGATTGACGGCCATTACGGAAGAAATGTCTATTACATTACGTGCAGTTTCCGGATCTCCTGTCGTTGTTGACGCAGCAGACTTTAATGTTGGAATCTTTACTAAAAATGGAAATATAGTAACGATGGGTAAGACGGTAATCGCCCACACTGGATCTTTGGTCAAAATGCTGGAGCATATAATAGCAGATTGCGGTGAAGATCCAGGAATTGAAGAAGGAGATATGTTTGTAGTTAACAGTCCGTATAAAGGTGCTCTACACGCTCCTGATATGGGCGTTCTCGCTCCTATCTTTTATGAAGGGAAACATATCGGCTGGTCTGGAGCATGTTTACATCAATTAGATGTTGGAGGTATGGTTTTTGGTAGTATGGCTTCTTCCGCGACTGAAGTCTATCAAGAATCAATGATTATCCCTCCAGTAAAAATTATCGAACGTGGTAAGTTGAGAAAAGACGTTTGGAACATGATTTCTGGTATGTCACGATTACCAAGAAGTTTCAGTTTGGATTTTCGAGCGATGACAGGTGCAAATAAAGTAGCAATCAAACAAGTATTGCAGCTAATTAACCGCTATAGTTTGCCAACCATTCATACTGTATTTGAAGAAATCATTCAGATGACAAAGGTAAAAGTCGCATCTCGATTAAGGGAACTGCCAGACGGGGAATATCGTGCTCGAAATTATATTGATCATGATGGTCAAAGCAATAAATTATATCATATTTCACTAAAACTAACCAAAATAGGGGATAAATTGACTTTTGATTTTAGCGAATCTTCTGAACAAAGTCCCGGTTTTGTTAACTGTACAGAAAGTGGGTTAATAGGCGGTATTTTTTCAGGTCTGCTTCCATTACTTGCTTATGATATTCCATGGAATGATGGTGTACTTGATCCTGTTGAAGTGATTGCTCCTGATGGAATTATTTGTAATGCGAAATGGCCTGCAGCAGTTGGACATGCAACATTAAGTGTGATGTGGCTTGTCGAAACGGTTGTTGTCGAGGCAGTTTCAAAAATGCTTGCATGCTCGAATGAATATATATCAGAAGCACAATCGTCTCATAATGGTGGGGCAGATGTATTACATGTTAGCGGATTAAATCAGTATAAAGAGGGGTTTGGAAATACTTTTACAGAACAAATTGCTTCCGGCGGTGGAGCATATATGAATCGGGACGGAATTGATGCGGCCGGATGCCGTCATATTCCTGCATTAAAGATTCCAAATGTTGAATCAATGGAAAGTGGTACACCTGTTTTATATTTGTATCGAAGTTATATAGAGGATACTGCAGGTGCAGGCCGCAATCGCGGAGGTAGGAGTTTGGGTTCTGCTTTTGCGTTGCATGATGCTCCTTTCATGATGGGCATACCGATGGCTCATGGTTTTGAGGTGCCAAATGCGTTTGGATTATGGGGGGGGCAACCAGGATCATGTAATCGTCGCTTTATGTATCGTAAAACCGATATCCAAGAAAATTTCAGCAATCAAGAATGGATTACTGATCCAGGTAAATTAAATGGACAAAAAGAAGAATTATCTGCAAAGCCAGGACCGATTAAGTTTGAACCAGGTGATGTCTTTGAATGGACATGGCAGGGTGGCGGAGGATGGGGTGACCCATTAGAACGCAATCCTGAACAAGTTTTAGTTGATATCCATAATGAAGTCTATCAAAAAGAAACGGCAGAAAGATTGTTCCAGGTTATTATTTCTGATGGCAAAGTGGATCACGAGGCTACTGAAAAAGCACGTGATGAAAAACGACGTCAACGTAGAGAATATTCACCTGCTAAGAGACTATCAAGTTCTTTACTGAATAAAAAGAAGGAAGTACTAGGTCCTATGGGGGATCAAATAGAGCGAGTGCGAGTGGAGGAGGAAGTGTATATTCAATGCGAGTGTCAGACTCTCCTTGCTCCAGCAAATGAGAATATTAAGAATTATCTAGGTGTGAAGCAAATCCACCCAGAAGATATCGGTACAAAGGTGAAGCTTCATGAGGAGTTAGAAATGCATGAATATATGTGTCCTAATTGTGGAAAGAGCCATTTTACAGAAGTAAAACGTAAAGGTACACAGCCATTGCATGATATTAACTTATTTTAATCATGATAAAGGAGGCAATTAGAAATGGATAGTGTATGGGTAGATTTTCTTGGAGGACAAATCAACTATTACAATGCTGGTGGAGTACAAACTCGCTGCTTAGAAGCAGGGCAAGGAGAAACGCTCTTCTTGCTGCACGGCGGTGGCGGTCATGTTGAAGCGTACATTAAAAATGTAGTGCCATTGTCTGAACATTATCATGTTGTTGCGGTTGATATGCTTGGACATGGTTTAACCGAAAAACCAGATGGTGCCTATGAAATTGCGGATTATGTGAAACATATGAAAGATTTAATGAAAGCAATGGGAGTTGAAAAAGCTCATTTTCTAGGAGAGTCGCTTGGTGGATGGGTAGCTTTTTGGCTGGCATACGAGAACCCAGAGTTAGTTTCATCTTTCATTTCGGCAACAGGAGCAGGACTATTAGTGGACGATTTTGATGTGACTCGATCTGATGCCTTGAAAAGCCTTCGAAATTTAAGTAAACGTTCAACAACAGAAGTGACACGTGATTCCGTAAGAGCTCGCTTAAATTGGCTTTTTTATGAACCAGAAAAGTCGATTACAGAAGAGCTGGTAGAAATTCGTTATCGCATTTACTCCAACCCAGATTGGAAGCGGATTGAACCGAATGTTCAGTCTATGATGAGACCAGAAGAAGCAACCAAATGGTATATCAAGCCAGAACACCTTCAAAAATTAAGTGTCCCAACCTTTGTCTTATGGACACGCCATAATCCAAGTACACCATGGCAAACAGGTGAACGTGCAAGCAAGTATATAAAAGGGGCAAAATTCCATGTGATGGAAGATTGTGGACATTGGCCACAATGGGAGAAACCAGAAGAATTTAATGGTTTGGTTCACGAATATATTCAAAGTGTAAAATCTATCGAAGTTCTTTAATACTAAAAAATGTAGACCCCTCGATTAGTAGATTTCTATTTTCCTATTCCGAGGGGTTTTCTAATGAATACTAATACCATTCCGAGGGAGTAGTGGATAGATGGAGAAACGTAAACTTGGGAAATATGAGAACAAACTTTTATTTATTTTGTTTTTAACTTTCGGATTCGTCTTTTTTGATCGACTAGCTATTACTTATTTAATTCCTTTCATTCAGAAAGATATTCCATTGTCAAACACTCAAATTGGACTTTTAATGTCGGGGCTTGCTTTAACCTGGGGAATTTCCAGCCAAATTGTTGGATTTCTATCAGATAAGATAGGAAAGAAACGAATTTTCCTTATTTCCGCCGTTATTTTGTTTTCCATATCCTCTTTTTCAACAGGGCTACCATCGACTTTTATTAGTTTACTAGCCATTCGTATGTTCATGGGGATTTGGGAGGGACCTGTACTTCCACTTACATTATCGATTATGGCAGTGGAGTCTTCAGAAAACCGTCGTGGTTTTAATATGGGTATTTTACAAAATGCTTCGATTGGATTCTGGGGTATGTTGGTAGCACCGATTGTGGTTGTAGCGTTGGCAAATGCATTTGGCTGGCGGCTTGCTTTTTACAGTACGGTTATTCCAGGATTGATCATTGCTCTATTAATCTATAAGTTTGTAAGAGAGCCAAAGACTGTTTCTGAAGATGCTTCAGGCAAAAAAATACCGGTTCGACTTAAGGATGTCTTCAAGTTTCGAAATGTGGTGATATCGATTTTTGCTGGTACATTATTTAATGGTTGGTATATGATGCTTATTGCCTTTGCACCAATGTTTTTAGTTACACAAAAACAGTTTTCTCCAAGCCTGATGAGTATAGCGATGAGTGCTATCGGAGTTGGTGCTGTGTTAAGTTTCTTATTTACAAGTCTTTCTGACCGCTTAGGAAGAAAACCGATTGTACTTTCGATGGCTGTAGTAAACGTAATTTCTCCTTTGCTTCTAGTGTATACGACACCTTCGCTACCAATCATCGTACTAATTTCATTATTATTTGGTTTAGGACTAGGTGCATTTCCTTTAATGCTTTCTGCTATTCCAGCAGAGTCCGTACCAGCCATTTATATTGCCTCTGCAATCGGCATCATTAACGGGATAGCTGAAATTTTTGGCGGGGTAATAACCCCAACGGTAGCTGGAATATTTGCAGACCAATTTGGATTGTCATTCCCAATGTATCTTTGTGCAGCATTTGCCTTTTTAGGTTTGCTTATTAGTTTGATGTATAAAGAAACAGCACCGATAAAATGGAAAAAACAAGAAGGCATTAGTCAAATATTATAGCAAGTTTTCGAAAAAGTGGGATAATGGGTTTAGGTACTTTGATTAAAAATAGGAGGTACAACTCATTGCTAGTATATTTAAATCAACTATCCGAGTCAGATTTCTCCTGTTTAGAAATGATTAAGAAAGAAGGAACGGTTTCCTGCTATTCCAAAAATTCTGTTCTTTTTCAACAAGAAGATTTTGGGGATTGTGCTTACGTTCCCATTAAAGGGATAGCAAAAGTTGGTTTAACATCTATAGCAGGTCAGATGCGAACAATATCTTACTTAACACCTGGTATATTTTTCGGTCAGTCAGCAGCATTTTTAGGTTTTGCTATTCCAAGTTCGTTGACGGTTATGGCTGTAACAGACTTAGAAGTTTTATCTGTACCTAAAGATACTATTTTAGATCTCATGCATCAGTCAACCGACTTTGCAGCTTATATGTTAAAATGCTCAGGTTTAATGATATCTAATCTGCAAAACCATATTGAAGTTATGTCTTTTGGTGATGCTAATTTCCAAGTAGCAACATTATTAAACTCCTTACCGAAACAACTGAAAAAAGGGAAAGAATACGTCAGTATATCCCAAGAAGAAATAGCCTCCATAATAGGTAAATCAAGAGTTACGGTTGGCAATACCATAAAAAGATTACAAGATTTGAAGATAATCAGTTTGGTTGGATATAAAACGATTGTCATTGAAAATAAAGAAGAATTAACTTATTTAGCCAGCGAATTGCAGGCTTCAAACGAATAAATTCTATGTAACTTTGGAAAAAGGCCAAAAACCAGTATGATATGGTTTTTGGTCTTTTTTTAATTCCTAAGATCGGAGAAGATTGTTAAACTTTTAATTGAAAATATTTGTAAAATTTTAATAATTTTTATAAATGTGCAAAGTCCTTTACAGATTTTATTGTCAATGTTCTTTATTATGAGGTTAAGGTTCCAACAGAATTCAAACGATGAAGCCGATTAATATTTTTATCATTATTTTTAATTATAAGGAGGAAATTAGAAATGAATAGTGTATGGGTAGATTTTCTTGGAGGACAAATCAATTATTATAATGCTGGAGGAGTACAAACTCGCTGCTTAGAAGCTGGTCAAGGAGAAACTCTCTTCTTGCTGCACGGTGGTGGCGGTCATGCAGAAGCGTATATTAAAAACGTGGTGCCGTTGTCTAAACATTATCGTGTTGTTGCCGTTGATATGCTTGGTCATGGTTTAACAGAAAAACCAGATGGTGCCTATGAAATTGCGGATTATGTGCAACATTTGAAAGATTTAATGAAAGCAATGGGAATTGAAAAAGCTCATTTTCTAGGAGAGTCCCTTGGTGGATGGGTAGGTTTTTGGCTGGCATACGAGAACCCAGAGTTAGTTTCATCTTTCATTTCTGCAACAGGAGCTGGGCTATTAGTGGACGATTTTGATGTGACTCGATCAGACGCCTTAAAAAACCTTCGTAAATTAAGTAAACGTTCAACAACAGAAGTGACTCGTGATTCCGTAAGAGCTCGCTTAAATTGGCTTTTTTATGAACCAGAAAAATCGATTACAGAAGAGTTGGTAGAAATCCGTTATCGCATTTACTCCAACCCAGATTGGAAGCGGATTGAACCGAATGTCCAGTCGATGATGAGACCAGAAGAAGCAACCAAATGGTATATCAAGCCAGAACACCTTCAAAAATTAAGTGTCCCAACCTTTGTCTTATGGACACGCCATAATCCAAGTACACCATGGCAAACAGGTGAACGTGCAAGCAAGTATATAAAAGGGGCAAAATTCCATGTGATGGAAGATTGTGGACATTGGCCACAATGGGAGAAACCAGAAGAATTTAATGGTTTGGTTCACGAATATATTCAAAGGTAAAATCAATCGAAGTTCAATAATCAAAAGGGGGAATTACGATGGCTCAAATTGTAGCAGCAACAGCAGTGGCACATACTGCGTTCATGATCAGAGCGAAGGACAAAGCGCCAAAAGAAATGGCTGACAACGTTTTTTCCGCCTTTGAAGAAATGGGAAGGCGCCTTAAGGAGCAGAATGTGGACACTATCATTGTTGTCTCATCTGATCATGTAAAAACATTTTTTGATGATAATATGCCTTCGATTTGTGTAGGCATAGGTGATAAGGGAATAGGTTGGGGTGAAGCAGGTGTACCTGCCTATGAGGTACCAATGGATCAATCATTAGCGAAACATCTAGTAAACTATGGTTTAAATAATGATTTTGATCTTTCCTATTCTTATGAGATGAAACTGGATCATGGATTTATCGTTCCACTTCATTATTTACTGCCACAAATGGATATTCCCATTGTTCCAATATTTGTTAACGCGGCATCCATGCCATTATCTCCAATGACAAGGATGTATCGTTTCGGTGAAATGATTTCGCAAGCCGTGAATGAATGGGATTCTGATAAAAGAGTTGCCTTGATTGCAACTGGTGGATTGTCTCATTGGGTGGCTGTACCTCGGATGGGTGATGTAGCCGAAGAATTTGATCGTCTTTTTTTAGAAAAGTTAATCCAGCATCAAGACCAAGAAATCATCCATCAGTGGGGGAATGAGAAGATATTAGCAGAAGGCGGTAACGGAGCATTGGAACTTCGCGCCTGGATGGCTGTTGCAGGTGCCGTATCGAAAAATAATCGTGAAGTTCTTTGCTATGAGCCGATGCATGAATGGTCAACGGGTATCGCCATTGTGGACCTTATGAGGGGTGAATCCTAAATGTATGCCTATCGTATTAATAAATTCCTTTTCGAAATGTTAAAGGATAAAGAAAAGGAAAAAAGATTTATAGAAGGGGATCCCACACTGTTTGAAAACTTTGAGTTGACACAAGAGGAAAGGGAAGCAGTGCAATCTTGCCGGGTCACCAAGCTAAATGAATCAGGCGTTCAACCTTTGCTCTTGATGGGGCTAACTCTTGTTCTAAAAAAAGATATTCGTGAGCTGTATAAGAATGGAATTTAAGTTTTCATTCAAAGATGTGTGAGTGGTCAAGGAAATGATGCAAGACCTCATCTTAGAAAAGTCCATCTATTATTTTAGGTGGGCTTAGCCATTTTTCATACTGCAATTTCGAAAAAATTCAAAAGAAACGTGGAAAAAATTGGTTGGGCGTAAAGGCATATTCGACAATAACCAAGCTCAAAATGTTCAAATAGGCTGTAGCATTTATATGGGCATTTCCATATGTTGGGGGTGAATTAGCCTGATGGAATTAGAAAGTTTCTGTCCAGAATTTGATGTGGCGATTGTTGGTTATGGCCCTATAGGAGCAGCATTTGCCAATTTGCTTGGCCAAGAGGGGTTAAAAGTGGCTATTTTTGAACGTGAAAAATCCGTATATCATATGCCTCGTGCTAGTCATTTGGATGGGGAGTCTATGCGGATTATCCAAGCCATGAACTTAGGTGAAGAATTAGAAGAAGTCATGATAGGTGCCAAAGGCTATGAATATATCAATTCAGAAGGGAAACTTTTACTAGAATTAAAACGGTCCGGGGACAAAGGTCCTCAAGGGTGGAATCAACATTACCGGTTCTATCAGCCAGATTTTGAGAAAGTCCTTCGTACTGGAGTGAAGAGGTTTAGCAATGTTCACGTATTTCTTTTTCATGATGTAATCGGGGTACAAGAATCAAAGGATATGGCTACTCTTAAAGTGGAGAATAAAACAGAAGAAAAGGTATTTAATGTAACCGCTTCTTACGTTATCGGATGTGATGGTGCTAAATCGTTGGTCCGAGAAGTGATGGGTACACCATTGGAAGATCTAGGCCTGCATCAGCCTTGGTTAGTTGTTGATGCAAAGCTAAAACAACCAGTTGATATGCCTAAGAATGGAATTCAATTCTGTAACCCAGCTCGTCCAATTACGTATGTCCCTCAAATTGGCGACTATGATCGCTATCGTTGGGAAATTCGGGTATTGCCTGGAGAAGAAAAAGAAGAGATGGAACGTCCAGAGAAAGTGTGGGATTTCCTTCGTCCATGGATTACACCTGAAAATGCAGAAATAGAGCGTGCTACCGTCTATATTTTCCATTCTTTAATCGCAAGGGGATGGAGGAAAGGAAGATTACTGCTAGCGGGAGATGCAGCACATATGACACCACCTTTTCTTGGGCAAGGATTGTGTGCTGGACTACGAGATGCGGCCAATTTAACATGGAAGTTAAAAATGGTGATCCAGGATGGAGCTAATTCGTCGCTCCTAGATACGTACGAGACGGAAAGGTATCAGCATGTGAAGGAATATATTAAAATGGCGGTTGAATTAGGAAAGATCATTGCAACCCTTGATCCTGTTGAATCTGAAAAAATACATCGTAAGCTGTTGGAATCTCCTCCGTCCATGGAAGAACCTTGTCCGCCATTAGGAGAAGGGCTACATGGGGAATTGCCTTCACCAGCGGGAAATCTATTTCTTCAGCCCAGAATGGATGATGGAAGCCTACTAGATGACAACTTAGGATATAGATTTGCTGTTATTGGTGACCCGAAAGTATTAGAAGCAGTCAAGGAGGAAACAAAGAGACGGTGGGAGAGCATAGGAGTTGTAGTTGTAAGTGACCCTGGCATTGAGATGAATCAATGGCTGAAGGACCAGCATTTATCCGCTATCCTCTTGAGACCGGATCGTTATCTTCTAGGTGCAGCCAGCAACTCTTCTGAGTTAGACGTTGTAAGTCAACATTTGCCATTAGAATTTAGTGAAGTTATATAAAAAAAGAATCATGGAGAGTGACAGATGAAAATAGTTACGTATTCAAAAAATGGGAGTGACCTGCGTTTAGGTATTTTGCTAGATGAGAAGACAATTATCGACCCCCAACAAGCATATGTAGAAAAATTAAATGCCAATGGACAATTGCGATCCGAAGAAATTGCCAAAGCATTACTGCCAGAAGACCCTACAGAATTCCTAGCAAATGGGGAGGTTGCTTTTACAAAAGCGGAAGAAGCAATCGAGTATGGGACTGCTGCCAAAAACACGTCTTCTATTTATAAAATAGAAGACGTGTATATCGGTGCACCCATCCTTAATCCAAAGAAAATCATTTGCGTAGGCTTGAACTATCATGACCATATTAAGGAAATGAATAGAGAGGTTCCGAAGCATCCTGTTATTTTTGCCAAATTTGCGACAGCTATCACAGGACCAAACGATGATTTTCCATTATCAGAGGAATTGACGAAAAAATTAGATTACGAAGCAGAGTTTGCATTTGTCATCGGGAAAAGAGGTAAAAACATTTCCCAAGAAGACGCCCTAGATTATGTGGCAGGTTATACCGTTGTCAATGACATTACGGCAAGAGATATGCAAAAAAGAACTATTCAATGGCTGCAAGGTAAAACGTTAGATAAAAGTCTTCCAATGGGTCCGTATTTAGCTACCAAAGATGAAGTCCCAAATATCGATAACGCTGCGATTACTTCTAAAATAAATGGAGAAATTAGACAGCAATCAAATATCAATCAACTTGTGTTTACAGTTCCATATCTTGTGGAATTCTTGTCCCATATTATGACGTTAGAACCAGGGGATATTATCTGCACCGGTACGCCGGGTGGAGTAGGAGAAGCGCAGAATAAATTCCTAAAAGCTGGGGATGTTGTTCGCGTTGAGATTGAAGGAATTGGAGCAATAGAAAATAAAATTGTAAAAGAATTAGTAAAAGAAACTGTTAATTAAGGAGGAAGAATAAATGGCAGAGAATAGAATGGAATTTACGAAAGATTTAGAGGAATTTCATGAGGAATTAGATAGTGTCAATCTGGGACCATTATGGGCACATATCAATTATCATAATTCAATTGAACCAAGAGCCAAAGCGATTCCATATCTTTGGAAAAGCGAATTAATCCACAATTATTTAAATCGTGCCGAGAAATTGATGCAGGTTGGCATGGGGTCAGCAGAACGGCGCGCGGTGTACTTGGTTAATCCAGGTATGAAGCATTTAAAACCAGTGGCATGGGGTGGTGCCACACAAACTCTTTATGCAGCAGTTCAGGCAGTAAAACCTGGTGAGATTGCTCCTCCGCATCGTCACACTGCAACGGCATTACGCTTTGTCATGGAAGGAAAAGGGGGGTATGGCAGGGTAGATGGCGAGAAGCTAACTTTCAACCCTGGTGATTATTTGATAACGCCTAGCTGGTCCTGGCATGACCATACCAATCTGGGAGATGAAACCGTTTATTGGATGGATTGTCTTGATACCCCCTTCATGATGGCAATGGATGTATCCTTTACGGAATTCCATCCGGATAAGCAGCAACCATTGCTTGTGCCTGATGATTACAGTACGATTCGGTATGCAGGTGGGATGGTAAGACCCATTACGGATCGTCAGCCAAAATCGGTTGCACTAGGACGTTATAAATGGGAGTTATCAAAAAATAGTTTAGATGGTATGTCTATGTTTGAACCGGACCCAAATGACGGGTACACGATTGAATATATTAATCCTTCCAATGGAAAGGATGCTAATAACCGAATCGGTGCACGGATGACAAAGATTCCTCCTAAGTTCCACGGTAGAGCACATCGACATGTTCATAGCAATGTATACCATGTGTATAAAGGAAACGGATACACTGTGATGAACGGCGTTCGTTTCGATTGGTCAGAAGGTGACTTTTTCGTGGTTCCACCTTGGGCTTGGCATGAGCATGTGAATACTTCAGAAAACGAGGAAGTCTATTTGTTCTCGACAAACGATCTTCCAATAATGGAAGTTTTTGATTTCGAACGTAAAGAAGAATACTTGTTAAATGATGGCCATCAGGAGATTACAGACGTTTTTAAACCCATCATGGTGAAAAAATTAGTTTCTGAAAATTGATGGTGGTGAATTAGTTTAATGGATAATTATGTGCTTAAAAAGATTACTAGACCTGAACAGCATATAATCGAAGAGTTTGAAAGATTAGATGTTTCAACAGTTTACGAAGCTCAAGGGAAAGTTGGTCTTATGAATTATCATTTAAGGCCAATCATCAAAGGAAGTTTGATTTGCGGCCCGGCAGTTACTGTCATATGCCCTGCAGGTGATAATTTAATGATTCATGCAGCAGTGGAAGTGTGTCAACCCGGTGATATTCTTGTGATTACAACCATTGGCGATGGAATATCGGGGATGATTGGAGAATTGATTGTTACCGCATTAATGAAACGCGGAGTTAAAGGAGTTATTATAGATTCTGGCATTCGTGATGTAGCCAGAATTCGAGAGCTTGGATTCCCGATATGGACAAAAGCTATATTTTCTCAAGGGAATACAAAGGTCAAAGGTGGCAGTGTGAATGCCCCAGCTGTTTGCGGAGGTGTTACTGTTTATCCCGGCGACATTATTAAGGCCGATGATGACGGTGTCGTTGTTGTGAGAAAAGAAGATACTCAGTTTGCCATTGAAACATCTAAGAAAAGAATGCTAAAAGAAGAAGGAACGAAAGAAAAAATCGAAAATGGTGAAATTAGTATTGATTTTTACAATTTAAGACCTGTTTTAGAATCGCAAAATGTTCATTACTATGAGAACGAAGAGGCAATGCCATAATAGAAAGGCCGGCACGTGTGCCAGCCTTTCTTAACGATGATCTTTATAAACATTAGCTTTTGATAATTTTTTTATGAAAGAAAGTTCTTCTTTTGTTAGCGTTTTGCTAGTAACAGCACGGGCATTGCTTCTTACTTGTTCCGGACTGCTGGCACCTGCAATGACCGAGGCAACAGCAGGATGGGCCAAATTATATTGGAGCGCAATTTCGGTAAACGAGCGGTCCGATGCCAGCTTGTCTTTCAGTACCGGTAATACTTCAAGCAACTCTTTTTGACTATAGTCCTGGTACCCTTTTTGAAACACCTTTTCTAGCATTTTATCACTTAGTAGCCCTTTTGCGAGCGGACCGCGGGTCACCACGCTAATTCCATGCTCATGTAGCAAGGGCAATGCTTCTTCTTCTGGGCGTCTGTCTAAAATACTGTATTGCATCATCACAGAATCAATATTAGACTTCTTTACATATTCACGAATAACATTAGGTCGAATCGATGAAATTCCATAACAGCGGATATAGCCTGCTGACTTTAATTCCTCAAAGGCTTCTATCGTTTCATCGATATGATCCTCGATTGTCCCGCCATGCAGCTGATAAAGGTCAATATAATCTGTTCCGAGTCGTTTCAGGCTTTGTTTGACTGCTTCCATTATATGCGATTTGGATGGATCCCAAGACCACCCTGTTTTATCGGGCATCCAACGGTTACCTACCTTTGTGGCAAGAATGACCTGTTCACGGACTTCCTTCAATGCAACCCCGACAATTTTTTCATTCACACCAAAATCATACAAATCTGCTGTATCAAAATAATTGATTCCCTCATCCAATGCAGTCTCAATAATCTCTCTTGCTGCTTTCTCCTCTGTGCCAATCGACATACAGCCTAAACCTAACTCTGTCACCCATAAATCTGAATTTCCCAGTTTTCTTTTTTTCAAAACAAATCACCCCGTCCTTTCCTATAATTTTACGAGAGTCCGGGGAAGACTACAAATGGAAAGACTATTTCGGGGCGATTTTTTCTACCCATTCGGATACGGTAGAATATTCTTTAGTGTATTCTTTTAGTTTTTGAGTAATCTCCCAACCCTTACCTACAAGGATAATTCCTTTATCATGAACGTACACCTTCATCCATACCCCTCCAAATCATGTATGGTAAAATGTATGAGGTGCACTTGCCGAATTAGAACAGGAGTTGACATAGATGAGTAATCTTAATGAAAAAACGATACATAGTGAAGAAATTTTTTCAGGTAAAGTAATCAGCCTTCACCTTCAGGACGTTGAACTTCCAAATGGAAAACAGTCAAAAAGGGAAATTATTAAACATCCAGGTGCAGTCGCTATTTTGGCGATTACTGATAACAATAAAATTGTGATGGTCGAGCAATTTCGTAAAGCACTAGAAAGGACGATTGTTGAAATACCAGCAGGTAAGCTTGAAAAAGGCGAAGAGCCTGCTCTTTGTGCACGTCGGGAATTAGAGGAAGAGACAGGATATGAATGTGAGAGTCTAGAGCTACTCGTCTCGTTTTATACATCACCTGGATTTGCAGATGAGATTGTTCATTTATTTGTCGCTAAAGGACTAACAAAGAAGGAAAATGCTGCTGCACTAGATGAAGATGAGTTTGTAAACATCGAAGAATTAACACTTGATGAAGCAGTACAATATATTAAGGAACAAAAAATCTATGATGCCAAAACTGCCTATGCAGTTCAATACTTGCAACTAAAAGAGGCGTTAGCAAAAAAATGAAACGATATTATGTAGATCTACACATCCATATTGGTAGAACATGGACGGGAAAGCCTGTGAAAATAACAGGTGCCAAATCTTTAACGTTTACCAATATTATTGAGCATGCACGGCATGAAAAAGGGCTGAATATGGTTGGAATTATTGATAGCCACTCACCAGAAGTAATCCTAGAAATGGAAAGTCTCGTTTCGAGTGGTGACATTGTTGAACATCCAGATGGCGGCTTGGCATTCGGTGATTTAACGGTTATTCCCGGTTCCGAGTTAGAAATCTATGATGAACAATGTAAAGGACCGATTCATGTCCTATGTTATTTTCCAACTATAGCGGTTATGAGAGTGTTCTCTAATTGGTTATCTGGTCATTTAAAAAATGTTCAATTGAGTTCGCAGCGGATATATGCATCAGGTCTAGAATTGCAAAGAAAAGTGAAAGGACTTGGCGGATTATTTATTCCTGCCCACGTGTTTACGCCTTTTAAAAGTCTTTATGGGAAAGGTGTCCATACATCGTTAACTGAAGTATTTGATCCTGATTTGATCGATGGGATTGAGCTTGGGTTGAGTTCTGATACATCAATGGCAGACCAAATAAAGGAATTGCACGACTATACATTTGTGACGAATTCTGATGCTCACTCGTTAGCGAAAATTGCCCGTGAATATCAGGTAATATCGATGAAGGAACCTTCATTTAAAGAATTGGGAAAAGCATTAAAAAAGGAAGATGGCAGGCAGATTGTCGCAAACTATGGTCTCGATCCACTTCTGGGGAAATACCACAAAACTGTCTGTGCAGACTGTTTGCATCCTGCTGGCGAGGAAGACCAAATTTGCAGTCAGTGTGGTCACAAAAAGATTATTAAAGGTGTTGCCGATCGAATCCTTGAATTGAAGACAGTCGATCAGAGTCCAGAAGGACGTCCACCTTATGTCCATCAAGTCCCGCTTGAATTTATCCCAGGATTAGGACCAAAAGTGCTTGATAAGCTAGTTAATCATTTTGGATCAGAAATGGCGATATTGCATGAAGTTCCAGGTGAGGCATTGCACGAAGTAGTTCCACCTAAGATTGCTGACATGATTATGAAAGCCCGAGAAGGAAAAGTTACGTTATCGGCTGGTGGCGGCGGAAAATACGGAAAAATAGCCGACTAATTAAATATTTCTATTGAAAAAACTGACGGATTCTCTAATGCTGTCAGTTTTTTTATTCCTATTTGGCAAATTTTGACCAGAAAATAAATATATCTGCGTTAAATGGAATATATCTGCGATAAACCAAATATATCTGCGTAAATGGAATTATATCTGCGATAAATCAAATATATCTGCGATGGCCTAATTCTCCCTCATTTAAAATTCAATTCTACTAATTTATCGTCATAGAAATACTAGAAAGGCATAAAATGTATTAACTGATTAGGAGAAATAGGAGGAACCGCAGATGAAGAAACGATTGTACCAGACCGATGCCGCCAGTTATTTCCGTGAACATTCCTCAATTTTTTTATTTATTGTTATTTTATTTTTAATGGGTGTTATTTTTGGAGCTATTGTTGTGAATAGCATGAGTATCACCCAAAAGGAAGATTTATTTTACTACCTATCACAATTCTTTGGTCAAATTCTAAATGGAAAAGTGGCAGAAAATAGTGATTTATTTGCACAAAGCTTTCTTCATAATAGCAAGTTTATCGGGCTGATTTGGATCTTAGGAATCTCAATCATTGGCCTGCCGGTAATTCTCATTGTATTATTCATAAAAGGTTTGGTGGTTGGTTTTACTGTAGGTTTTCTAGTTAGCCAATTAGGTATTAAAGGATTTTTGCTTGCAATTGTGTCGATTTTGCCACAAAATTTGATTATCATTCCCGTTTTCATTATGATGGCTGCTTTATCCGTTATATTCTCATTGAGAATGATAAAAAAGCAATTTTTGAAGAAATATGGACAACCTATTCTGCCATTTTTTAAAAACTATATCATAACCTTCATTATAGCTGTAGTTCTTATTTCTGCTGCTTCTGGAGTTGAGGCATACGTATCTCCGTGGTTAATGAAAACAATGATGGGCTCACTTAATTTATAATAAGAATTAAGTGATATTAATTATAATCACTTGTTTATAATAATTTTATTTTGACACCTCTTTCTCATCTGTTATAATGAGAATAGCAGCGGCGAGGGAGGGACTTCGGGATGGAAACTAGAATTGAGAGAATTAAAAAGCAGTTGCATTCATCAAGCTATAAGCTAACACCTCAACGTGAAGCAACCGTTCGGGTATTGTTAGAGCATGAAGAGGATCATTTAAGTGCAGAAGATGTATACCTCCTGGTTAAGGAAAAATCGCCTGAAATCGGATTAGCAACTGTGTATCGTACACTTGAATTACTAACAGAATTGAAAATTGTTGATAAAATTAACTTTGGTGATGGAGTATCTCGTTATGACCTTCGGCAAGAAGGAGCAGCACATTTTCATCATCACCTCGTATGTATTGAATGCGGGGCAGTTGATGAAATTCAAGAGGATCTTCTTGAAGATGTTGAGGCAACAGTTGAACGCAGATGGAATTTCATAATTAAAGATCACCGCCTGACATTCCATGGCATTTGTTATCGATGCAAAGATAAAGGAAAAGTTGAAGAATAGTAATAAGTCCTTTTTAAGTAAAAGGGCTTTTTCTATTTCTAGCTTCCCTTAAAAATTTATTCTCCTAAAACAGGTACGTTAGGTATAAAAATTGGACAAATTGGCATATCTTTAAGTAGGAAAACTGTTTGGGGGAAGGTAAATGTTCTCTTTTATTAAAGTAATACTGCAAACCTTAAAGGTTTTTATTCTATTCACTGGATGCACGGTCCTCTTTTATTATGGTATTATGTGGGTAAATGAGGAGTATCAAAATTATCATCGCTATGATTCACCAGAAGGGTCTGCTTTAAAGGTTGCCAATTTAAATAAGGATGAGGGCCCAGCTTGGATGGATCGGTTGATTTTGTTTTACTTAAATGGGGAGTAATCGTAAATGGATGATTATTTAGAAAAGTTTATCGAGTTTTTAATGATAGAAAAAAGAATGGCAAAAAATACGTTGCTTTCCTATGAACGCGATTTGAAAAGCTATCTTCAATATATTAAACATGTTGAAGCAATCGAATCATTGGATCAGGTACAGCGGGTTCATATTGTCCAATTCTTGTTCTTCTTAAAGGAGCAAGGGAAATCCGCGAAAACGATAGCAAGGCACGTTGCTTCTATTCGCGCTTTTCATCAATATTTATTACGTGAGCATGCAACTAATCAGGATCCGACTGTCCTAATTGAACCACCTAAATCAGAAAGATCAATACCTGCTGTATTAAGCTTAGAGGAAGTAGAAAAACTTTTAGATATATCCTATGGACAAGGACATTTTGGTTTAAGGGATAAGGCGATGCTGGAACTTCTTTATGCAACCGGTATTCGAGTAAGTGAACTTATTCAATTCAATATCGAGCATATAAATTTAACAATGGGATTTGTCCATGTCTTCGGGAAAAAGAATAAAGAGCGAATTATTCCGATTGGAAAAACAGCAGCAGAATCATTAAAACGATACATAGAAGATGGTAGAATAAATTTTATTGCAAAAAATCATACTTCCGACGCCTTATTTTTAAACCATCAAGGAAAGAGACTAACACGACAAGGTTTTTGGAAAATCCTGAAAAAGCTGGCAATAGAAGCTGGAATTGAGAATGAATTAACTCCTCATACATTACGGCACTCATTTGCAACACATCTCTTGGAAAATGGGGCTGACTTAAAGGCGGTTCAAGAAATGCTTGGACATGCTGACATCTCTACCACCCAAATATATACACATGTAACGAAGTCGAGGTTGAAGGATGTCTATAGTAAATTCCATCCGAGAGCTTAATAGGATGATAGTTTTTATGAGAATTAGGTAAATGTCGAAAAGCTGCCCCATTTATGGGAAGCTTTTTCTTGTAATTCTATCAGAATTTAGTAAAATAAAGAAGTCAGACTTCTGACGTTAGAAATAATATATTTGTTCATAATCCTAATTATAAAAGGGCAATCTATTTTTAAGAATATATGTAATTAAAGGAGGAAAAACAATGGCATTACCTACATATAAACGTATATTTTTAGTCGTTATGGATTCAGTAGGAATTGGAGAATCACCTGATGCAGAAAAGTTTGGTGACAAAGGTGCAGATACGCTTGGACATATTGCTGAAAGAATGAACGGGCTAAACATGCCAAATATGGGGAAATTGGGTTTGAGTAATATTCGCGAAATTAAGGGAATCGAAAAAGCAGAAAAACCATTGGCATACTATACAAAAATGATGGAAGCGTCAAACGGTAAGGATACGATGACAGGTCACTGGGAAATCATGGGTTTGAATATTCAAACACCTTTTCGTGTTTTCCCTGAAGGATTCCCAGATGAACTTCTTTCTGTAATAGAGGAACGCACAGGAAGAAAGATTATAGGCAATAAACCCGCTAGTGGAACAGAAATACTTGATGAACTAGGGGAAGAGCATTTGAAAACCGGTGCATTGATTGTTTATACATCTGCAGATTCTGTACTTCAAATTGCAGCACATGAAGAAATTGTCCCACTGGATGAACTATATAAGATTTGTAAAATTGCACGCGAGTTAACTCTTGATGAAAAATACATGGTTGGCCGTGTGATTGCTCGACCATTCTTGGGTGAACCAGGTAATTTTAAAAGAACATCAAACCGTCATGACTATGCATTAAAACCTTTTGATAGAACGGTTATGAGTGAGATGAAAGACGCTGGATTAGATGTCATTGCAATTGGAAAAATTTCCGATATATACGATGGTGAAGGAGTAACCCAGTCGCTAAGAACGGTTTCTAATATGGACGGCATGGATAAACTTGTCCAAACTCTTGATATGGACTTTACCGGTATGAGTTTCTTAAATTTGGTTGATTTTGATGCGCTTTACGGACACCGCCGCGACCCAGAGGGATATGGTAAAGCACTTGAAGAATATGATGCACGTTTACCAGAAGTTTTCGCAAAAATGAAGGAAGATGATTTGTTAATTATTACGGCTGATCATGGAAATGACCCAGTTGCACCAGGTACCGACCACACACGTGAATATGTACCGTTAGTTGTTTATTCTAAGAACTTGCCAGCAGGTAAAGAATTGCCAATAAGAGAAACATTTGCAGATATTGGAGCAACGGTTGCAGAGAACTTCAATGTAAAAAAGCCTAACTTCGGAACAAGCTTTTTAAATGAACTATCCTAAAGGGGAATGACTATGGACATCAATAAAATTCAAAATGCTTCAGATTTTTTAAAACAGAAATATGCTAAGACGCCAAAGATCGGACTCATATTAGGCTCTGGTCTTGGTGTTCTAGCCGATGAAATTGAAAATCCTGTCAAAATCCCTTATAATGAGATCCCTGAATTTCCAATTTCAACAGTAGAAGGGCATGCTGGCCAATTGGTTTTTGGAATTTTAGAGGGAGTAGAAGTGGTAGCTATGCAAGGTCGTTTCCACTTTTATGAAGGGTACGGTATGGACAAAGTAACCTTCCCAGTACGTGTTATGAAAGAATTAGGGGTTGACTTGTTAATCGTAACAAATGCGGCTGGCGGAGTGAATGAAAGCTTCGTAGCCGGAGATCTGATGATTATTACTGATCATATTAATTTTACAGGTACAAATCCATTGATTGGTCCGAATGATTCGAAATTTGGTCCGAGGTTCCCAGATATGTCAGAAGCCTATTCAAAAGATTTAAGGATTGCTGCGAAAGAAATTGCCGCCCGCTTAAAAATTGATGTAAAAGAAGGAGTCTATTTTGGTTTTTCGGGACCAGTTTATGAAACTCCTGCTGAAATTAGAATGGTTCGAACACTTGGCGGAGATGCTGTAGGGATGTCAACAGTCCCTGAAGTAATTGTGGCTCGACATAGTGGTTTGAAGGTTCTTGGAATTTCATGTATTACCAATATGGCTGCAGGGATTCTTGACCAGCCTTTATCACATGAAGAAGTAATCGAAACAACGGAAAGAGTAAAAGCAAATTTCCTTTCCTATATAAAAGAAATTGTTAAAACGATAGGAAAATAACCAGCAATGGTAATCTAAGTAAAGTGGTGATATCGATGAGAATGGTTGACTTAATAGAGAAAAAAAGAGACGGTAATGAACTGACTGCAGAAGAAATAAAATTTATTATTAATGGGTACACAGATGGTTCGATTCCTGATTACCAAGTAAGTGCATTTGCGATGGCTGTCTTTTTTCAAGGAATGACCGAAAAAGAACGAGCAGATTTAACGATGGCAATGGTCGAATCAGGCGATCAAATAGATTTATCGGCAATAGAAGGTATAAAGGTAGATAAGCATTCTACTGGCGGAGTTGGGGATACCACAACGCTAGTGCTTGGTCCGCTTGTTGCGGCACTTGATGTTCCTGTTGCAAAGATGTCAGGACGCGGTTTAGGTCATACTGGTGGTACTATTGACAAATTAGAAGCTGTAAAAGGCTTCCATGTGGAAATTGAGAACGAAGAATTTATTGAGCTGGTAAACAAAAATAAGATTGCTGTAATTGGTCAAAGTGGTAATCTTACTCCTGCTGATAAAAAATTATATTCATTACGTGATGTAACGGCGACTGTAAATAGTATTCCATTAATTGCTAGCTCGATCATGAGTAAGAAAATTGCCGCTGGTGCTGATGCTATTGTCTTAGATGTTAAAACCGGCGCTGGAGCATTCATGAAGACAATTGATGACTCACGTGAATTGGCAAAAGCAATGGTAGGGATCGGAAACAATGTTGGCAGAAGAACGATGGCAGTTATTTCTGACATGAGTCAGCCGCTCGGGTTTGCAATTGGAAATGCACTTGAAGTGAAGGAAGCGATTGATACCCTAAAAGGGGAAGGTCCAGAGGACTTAACCGAGCTTTGTTTGACTCTCGGAAGTCATATGGTTTACCTAGCTGAAAAAGCTAGTTCATTATCGGAAGCCCGCACAATGCTCGAGAATGTCATTAAAGATGGCTCTGCACTTGAAAAGTTTAAGGTCTTCCTGAGCTCACAAGGTGGAGATGCATCGATTGTTGATGATCCTTCTAAAATGCCTCAAGCTCAATTTACATTCGAGCTAGAAGCCAAAGAAGATGGTTATGTTTCTGAAATTGTTGCAGATGAAGTAGGGACGGCTGCAATGAAATTAGGAGCAGGAAGAGCGACAAAAGAGTCCGTAATTGATTTAGCTGTAGGGCTTGTCTTAAGAAAGAAAATCGGCGATCAAGTGAAAAAAGGCGAATCATTAGTAACGATTTACAGTAATTTTGAAAATGTAAGTGAAGTAAAAACAATGCTTTATGAAAATATTATCGTTTCGTCTGAAAAAGTGGAGGCGCCAATCCTAATTCATGAAGAAATAACAGAATAGTTATTGAAACTTAAAGTTCAGGAATAGTTCCTGGACTTTTTTTTATTTTATATCAGGAAAATACTGTATAAAGTTGTTGAATTTGGAAAAAATGGAATCTATATAAAGAATGGAGGGTTATGCGTATGAAACGATATATTTCTTTACTCGTAATAGTCTTGTTATTAACAAGTTTATGGATACCATCCGTATCTGCAGAAGAAAAAACGAGTACTGATATCACAGAAAATGTAAGATCAGCGATTTTAATTGAGCGTGATACAGGTCAGATTCTTTACGAGAAAAATAGTAATGAGGAGCTGCCACCAGCAAGCATGACAAAAATTATGACCATGCTGCTGATTATGGAAGCAATGGACCAAGGAAAACTAAAATGGGATGAAAAAGTTCGAACCAGTGAGTATGCTGCCTCCATGGGCGGTTCGCAAATCTTCCTTGAAGCTGGAGAAGAAATGACGGTAAAGCAAATGCTCCAAGGGATTGCGATTGGTTCTGGAAATGATGCTTCTGTAGCGATGGCTGAGAAAATTGCCGGGTCAGAAGAAGCCTTTGTTGACATGATGAATAACAAAGTAAAAGAACTTGGGCTAAAGAATACAATCTTTAAAAACACTACAGGTCTACCAGGAAGCGGTCATTATAGTTCCGCACATGATATGGCGATAATGGCCAAGGAACTATTAAAATATGAAGACATAACAAAGTTTACTGGAATGTATGAAGCGTATCTCCGTGAGAATACAGATAAAAAGTTCTGGCTTGTTAATACCAATAAATTAGTTCGCTTTTACCCAGGAGTGGATGGACTTAAAACAGGCTTTACCGCGGAGGCGAAGTATTGTTTAACCGCAACTGCACAAAAGGATGGAATGCGTGTAATTGCTGTCGTTTTTGGGGCACCAACTTCAAAAGAAAGAAATGCCCAAGTTACAAAAATGCTTAATTATGCGTTCGCCCAATATCAAACGCACCCAATGTTCAAGCGAAATCAAGTAATTGGCAATGCTCATGTTAATAAGGGAAAAGACAAGAAAGTCGAAGCAGTAACTAGTGAACCTCTTTCTTTACTCACCAAGAAAGGTGAAAAAACAGAGGATGTAAAACAAAAAATTTCTCTAGATAAAAATCTTGATGCTCCAATTAAAAAAGGAGAAAAAGTTGGGACCATAAAACTAGTGAAAGATGGAAAAGTAGTCCTTGAAAGTGAATTAGTTGCGAAAAACGATGTAAAAGAAGCAACCTGGTGGACACTTTATAAACGTTCATTCGGAATGTTTACAAAGGCAGGTAAATAGTATTGATGTCTAGCTGCAGCGCCTAGGGGCTCGGGATCATAAGCCAATCCGTCAAGAAGGTTAAAGGGCAACCTTCATGCCGGCTCGTCTTATGCCTGTCGCCCCTGCCCAAGGCGCTTCCGCTTTTCGTTGTCGAATTCCAACTTTTTTTAGCAAAAATCAACTAGTTTTGTCTTGATAGAAGGAGATTACTCTAACGATAACGAATTGACTCACTATACCAGATGAAGGAGGCTAGGGATAGTGAGTCTTAACATTGAAATGGAAATAAAACATGATGTTTTATGCTTGCGATTAAGTGGTGAACTTGATCATCATACGGCGGACGAATTACGAGAACAAGCTACTAAAGCAATTGAAAAGAATGATATTCGTCATATAGTTTTAAATCTAGAACAGCTTTCTTTTATGGATAGCTCTGGATTAGGTGTCATTTTAGGGCGATATAAGCAAATAAAGCAGGTGCATGGTGAAATGGTCGTATGTGCGATTTCCCCTGCAATACAACGATTATTCGATATGTCGGGGATCTTCAAAATCATTAAACTGGAACCGACTGAAGAGTTTGCATTGCAAAGATTGGGGGTGGCCTAAAGATGAAGAATCAGATGAATCTTCAATTTAGTGCTTTAAGTCAAAATGAATCATTTGCACGCGTCACTGTTGCTGCTTTTATCGCGCAGCTTGACCCCACTATGGATGAATTGACTGAAATTAAAACTGTTGTTTCAGAAGCTGTAACCAACTCCATCATACATGGTTATGAAAATGACCCAAATGGAATTGTTTATATTCAGGTAACCATTGAAGAAAATATGGTAGACATTTCGATTAAAGATATCGGACTAGGAATTGTAGATGTGGAAGAAGCTCGACAACCATTATTTACAACGAAACCAGATTTGGAGAGATCTGGTATGGGATTCACAATCATGGAAAATTTCATGGATGAGGTTGAGGTTCTCACACAGCCAGGTAAAGGAACCGAAGTAAGATTAAAAAAGCATTTACAGACAAGCAAAATGCTATGCAATTAAGGAGACTTGCCAATGGATGTGGAGGTCAAAAAAGATAAAGCGCAAACGTATTTAAAGGACCATGAAGTGAAGGAACTTATTAAGAAAAGCCAAGACGGAGACCAAGCAGCAAGAGACCTTATTGCTGAAAAAAATATGCGTCTTGTTTGGTCCGTTGTCCAGCGGTTTCTTAACAGGGGATATGATCCAGATGATCTTTTCCAAATTGGATGTATCGGACTGCTTAAATCTGTAGATAAGTTTGATCTTTCCTATGATGTGAAATTTTCTACCTATGCGGTACCAATGATCATTGGTGAAATCCAAAGATTCATTCGTGATGACGGAACAGTAAAGGTTAGCCGTTCATTAAAGGAAATGGGTAACAAAATTAGAAAAGCAAAGGATGAATTATCAAAGAACTTTGGAAGGATTCCAACTGTTAATGAAATTTCAGAGCATCTACAGCTATCCCCAGAGGATGTAATTCTTGCACAAGATGCAAGCAGAACGCCTTCTTCCATTCATGAAACAGTTTATGAAAATGATGGCGACCCTATTACATTATTAGATCAAATTGATGATGGAAATGAAGGTAAATGGTTTGATAAAATTGCTTTAAAAGAAGCAATCCGTGAATTGGATGAACGTGAGCGGCTAATTGTTTATTTGCGTTACTATAAGGATCAAACTCAATCAGAAGTAGCATTGAGGCTGGGAATATCACAGGTTCAAGTTTCGAGACTTGAGAAAAAAATACTATCACAAATGAAAGACCGCATGGATCCATGATCTATGCGGTCTTTTTTTGCATTATTAAAGGTATTGATGAAGTATCAAAATTAAAGTTTACCAGCTTTTTTTAGTAAAGTAAGAAATTTTGCTCATACTATTTATACAAAGAAATTAATGTGTGGGGAGTGAGTGTTTTGGAAAAAACAGTCTACATCCGCATGCGGAATCGTGTTCTAGCGAAACCGGAAGAAAGTATCTATTTAATGGATATTGCACAAATTATTGCTCCAGAATCAGTAATCCCTGAATTGAAAAAATTGAAAGTGTACCAAATAACGGAAAGGGACAAAAATATTATTGTCATTGATGTGATGAAAATAATTAGGTTGATTTCAGGTTTGATCGAGGATGCAGAAGTCCAAACCATTGGACCAGCACAAACCATTATAGAAGTGATTTTGAAGAAAAAGCAAATGTCGAAGCCTTTGTTTATTTTAATTTGGTTTTTGTTATTTTTTGGTTCAGCTATGGCCATTATGAACTTTCATGACGATGTCAGTATGCGGAGTGTTCAGGAAAAGATGTACAGAATCATTACTGGAGTCGAAGATTCAAAACCTTGGATTTTTCAAATTCCCTATTCTATTGGTTTAGGCTTAGGGATGATCTTATTCTTCAATCATGTTTTTCAAAAAAGGATCAACGAAGAACCTAGTCCCCTGGAAGTGGAGATGTTTAACTATCAATTGGATTTAGATAACTATGTGATTATTCATGAGAATAAGGAAAGTATGAAAGATACAGATGACGATTAAAGTAATTGCTGTCATGTTTATTGGTCTTGCAGGTGGATTAGCCGTTGGTTCAGGTTTTGTAGCTTTTCTAACAGTCCTGGGTATTATCCCTAGACTTACGCAGCTGACAAAAACAATGAAGATGATTCGACATTATGAATGGGCTGTAGTTATGGGTGCTTTAACAGGAGTAGTGGGGAGTCTTAGAGACCCGATACTAGGGATTTCCCCCTATTTTATGCTGCCCCTTGGTCTATGCGGTGGTGTCTTTGTTGGAATGTTAGCAGCTGGGCTTACAGAGGCATTAAATGTATTTCCTGTCCTCGCAAAAAGACTAGGGATTGATGGGAAAATTATTATCTTAATTATGGCGATTGTCTTAGGAAAAATTGTTGGATCAATATTTCAATGGGTCTATTATGTTCATCTTTAAAGTCAGCCTAGAAAGGACAACCTAATATGAGTAATCGGAGGCGGGTTATATTAATTACTGATGGTGATGAGTATGCAAAGAGGGCAATCGAACATGTCGCCCATGAAGTAGGAGGGCGATGTATTTCGCTGTCTCAAGGAAACCCCTCCCTTCTTACAGGGGAGGAGCTCGTAAAATTAATTAAAAAGGCTGCTAATGATCCAGTATTTGTAATGTTTGATGACAGTGGACTTGTTGGTGAAGGTGCAGGTGAAAGGGCATTAAAGTATGTTGCCACACATAAGGAAATTGAAGTCTTAGGAATTATTGCGGTTGCAGCAAAGACCCATCAGGCCGAGTGGACAAGAATTGATGTCAGTATCGATCGTGATGGTGAATTAACGCCTTATGGTGTAGACAAACACGGTATCCCCGAGCTTGAAATAGGAAGATTAAATGGAGATACCGTATACTGCCTCGATGAATTAGATGTTCCAATCATTGTTGGAATCGGAGATGTGGGAAAAATGGCACGCCGTGACCACTATGAGCGAGGGGCGCCAATTACGAAAAAAGCGGTTGAGCTAATTCTCGAAAGGAGTGGGTTTCGTGACGAAAGAGAACGAACAAATATGGCCGATACCTGAGTCGCTGCAAGAAATTGAACACTACATGAAACAGCGTGTCGGTTTAGGAGTAAGTTTTGACTTCGGTGTCAGAAAGTTAAAAATTCTGAAAAGAGAAGTACACTTTTACTGGGTAACTGGTTTATGTGATACTGGTTTTATTACAGATATAGTGGAAGAACTAGTCGATATTAATGATCATGAAAAATTATCGGCAGATCTTGTTAAAATCGTAGAAAACCGGATCGTCAATCAATCGGTTAGCCCAATTAAAACACTTGAAGAAATGGTCACCCAGGTTTTATCGGGATTAATTGTTATTGTCGTTGAGGGCGCGGATACGGCTTATGCTGTTGACGTACGAAACTATCCAGGTCGTACACCTCAAGAACCAGACACAGAAAAAGTAGTTAGAGGTTCCCGCGATGGTTTTGTCGAGAATATTGCTATGAATACTGCTTTAACAAGAAGAAGAATACGTGATGAGAAACTGCGCTTTGAGATTGTTAAGGTTGGAGAACGTTCAAAAACGGATGTTGCTATTGGTTACATTTTAGATATTGCCGATCCAGACTTAGTTAATATTATTCGAAAAGAGCTTAATGCCATTAAAATTGATGGGATTCCGATGGCGGATAAAACAATTGAAGAGTTTATTTTAAAACAAGGATATAATCCTTATCCACTGGTAAGGTATACAGAACGTCCAGATGTAGCCGCGGCGCATCTTCTAGAAGGACATGTGATCATATATGTTGATACGTCACCAAGTGTAATCATAACACCAACTACTTATTTTCATCATGTCCAGCATGCTGAGGAGTTTCGTGAAGCACCCGTAATGGGAACTTTCGTACGATGGTCAAGGTTTTTAGGTATTTTGACATCGATATTTTTACTTCCTTTATGGCTATTGTTTGTTTTAGAACCTTCATTACTTCCAGATAGGCTCTCGTTTATCGGACCAAATGAACAAACCAATATTCCCATCGTGGTCCAGATTCTATTAGCAGATTTTGGACTGGAATTTTTAAAAATAGCAGCCATACATACCCCTACACCACTATCAACAGCCATGGGTTTGATAGCAGCGGTGTTGATTGGTCAGATTGCAATTGAAGTTGGATTATTTGTTCATGAAGTAATTCTATATGTTGCAATATCTGGTATTGGGACATTTACCACACCAAGCTATGAGTTAAGTGTTGCAAACAAAATAGGCCGAATAACCCTGCTCATTCTCGTATCCTTGTTCCATACACCAGGATTTGTAATTGGCGGTACCTTGCTGTTTATTCATTTAGTTACGACAAGGACATTTAATACCCCGTACTTTTGGCCTTTTCTGCCTTTTGAACCAAAGGGATTCCTACAAATTATTTTCCGAAGGGCGATTCCAGGATCAATCCTGCGTCCAAGTATTGTTCATCCGAGGAACCGATACCGTCAGCCGCCGGCTGGAGAATAAATTATTGCGGAAAGCAAAAGGTTATGCTAAAGTATTTTTAATTATGAAAAAGGATAAAAAGCTCATAAAAATAGGCAGTATCCTTTATGGATTCTGCCTATTTATTTTATTACTTTTTTCAAGCTTGAAAATAGACTGGTACTAAGACTTTTATAAGATTAGAGCCATTAGTAAAGAGACTATACGAAAGAGAGGGAAAGGCATGTATTTTTATGGAACAACAGGCGTAAACGGCAATGGGAATTTGGAAATAGGCGGAGTAGATGCAGTTGAATTAGCCGAGCAATTTGGAACTCCTCTCTATGTTTATGACGTGGCATTGATGAGAGAAAGGGCAAGAGGATTTAAAAAAACCTTTGATGAGCAAAATGTGAAAGCCCAGGTTGCATATGCTAGTAAAGCATTTTCGACGATTGCTATGCTGCAGCTTGCTGAAGAGGAAGGTTTATCGCTTGACGTAGTATCAGGTGGAGAGTTATTCACAGCCATTGCAGCGGGTTTTCCAGTAGAAAACATACATTTTCATGGTAACAATAAAAGTCGAGATGAACTAGAAATGGCACTAGAAAACAAAATTGGTTGTATTGTAGTTGATAATTTTTATGAATTAGAACTTTTAAAAACTATTTGTCTTGAAAAAAGTGAATCCATCAGTATCCTACTGCGGGTTACACCTGGAATTGAAGCACATACACATGATTACATCTTAACAGGCCAGGAAGATTCCAAATTTGGATTTGATTTGCAAAATGGACAAGCGGAAGAAGCCTTACTTTCTGCCCTTAGTTTTAATAACTTTAATGTTTTAGGACTACATTGTCATATTGGCTCGCAAATCTTTGAAACAACTGGATTTTTGCTTGCTGCTGAAAAAATTGTTGGAAAAATGAATCAATGGAAAAATAATCATAACTTTGTAGCCAAAGTATTAAATCTAGGTGGCGGTTTCGGAATCCGTTATACGAGTGAAGATGAACCACTATTGCCTTCTCAATATGTTAGTGAAATTATTAAAGAAGTAAAGAATTTAATTCAGCAATATTCTATGGATATGCCTGAAATTTGGATCGAACCAGGACGGTCACTCGTAGGTGATGCTGGAACAACACTTTATCAAATTGGGTCTTCAAAAGAGGTTCCAGGAGTTAGAAAATATTTAGCAGTAGATGGTGGAATGAGTGATAATATTAGACCTGCTCTCTATCAGGCGAAGTATGAAGCGGTACTTGCTAAAAAACCTTTAGCGAAAAGCGCGCAAAAGGTTTCAATAGCAGGGAAATGCTGTGAATCAGGTGATATGCTGATTTGGGATTTACCACTCCCGGAGACAGAGGCTGATGACCTTCTTGCTGTATTTTGTACCGGAGCTTATGGATATTCGATGGCAAACAATTATAATCGAATACCACGTCCGGCAGTAGTGTTTGTTGAAAATGGGATAGCATCACTTGTTGTAAAAAGAGAAACGTATGAAGATCTACTTCGGTTGGACCTTCCTTTAAGATAAATGGACTGCCGTGTAATGCGGCGGTTTATTTGTTTTGCGAAAGAACATGGATTATTTTATAGATATAGTGTAGAATGACAACATGTACGCTATCTTCAAATTGTTTTTGGAGGTTTATTGTGAAGAAAAACAATTGGGCCGTTTTTAGTATCCTTTTAGGACTAGCTCTTATTTGGGGGATTATCTATTGGGTTTTTATTGTACCAAAATAATAATATTATTGGGATTGATAGAAAAACATTTATTATGTATGATTGACAATAATGATACACTTTAAAAATATGACTACATATTATAATGAAAACTGTTTATTTATGAGTTTGTTGGAAAAAATATACTATCCCGAACTGGGTTTATTTATATAATGAGGGAGCTATTATGTTAATTCGTTATAAGAAAACTTTTGAAAAAATTGCCATGGGTTTATTGTCCTTTATGCCTACAGAAAAGGACCTGAAGAAACTCCAATTTACCATTAAGGAGTATGAAACAGTTGAGAGCTTGCAACTTTTCCTTTGGAAGGAAGAAGATATAATCGGCCTTATTGGTGTTCAGATGAACGACAGTGATTCTTCACTACTGATTCAACATATCTCTGTCAATCCATCACATCGTCATCAAGGTATAGGTAAAAAAATGGTTAAATCTTTGAAGGACATGTTTCCAGAAAAGCAAATAACAGCAAATGACACCACTTCACCATTTGTTGAAAAATGTGATTTTTGCTAATAGAAAAGACAACGGATATTATCTGTTGTCTTTTCTATTCTTTAGTGCTTCTATTCGTTCTTCCGTAACATATGTTCTGTCGCGTAATTTATGCCGATGCACAATAGATTCATCCCCTAGGTCGCTCTCTTGTCCCCAGATAAATCCTTTGGACCTACATTCCTTTATACAGGCATCTAATAGTATGGGGTCCGCTATCTGTAAATTTATGCTCTGATAACTTTCCTCATGATTGATTTGATCCAGAAGTTTTGAAAGCAAGGGAAATAAACTACCTGAATCCAAACCCTGTATGTTTGGTCTACTTTCCTGTATGGATAAAATCTTAATGGCTTTTTCCAATGTTCGTTTGGCACCAATGAAATTTTTCCTTCGCTGATGATACCTCGATACCGCTAAAAGAATAAAGCCTACCCAGATTGAATTTTTTTTTCTTTCATTAGATTCCTTCCAATACTCTTCTAGAATTTCATGGCATTCAAAATAATCGCGGTCCCCATGAAAATGGGCCAAAAATTGAATATACGCTTTCGGGTACAAAAGATCACCCCTAATTAATAAGATATGTACAGTTTAGCATATAAACACCGTTTGTTCAGAGAACAATTATTGAAAAAAGTCCGCCATCGAAGACGGACTTCCTTGTGCTTATCCCTTTAGCTTAAAACCAAGAAGCACCAACGATAATTAACAGAATGAATAAAACCACGATTAATGCAAATCCGCCACCAAAACCGTAACCACCATCAGACATGTTCAAATACCTCCTATACTGTTTTGTTGTTCTTTTCATTCTCATAATATGTAGGGGGCTTGCCCAGTGTTATGGGCAAACATAACTTTTTCAATAAATGATGATTCCAATAAATTTTTTATTGGATAACATAAATTAATACTCTATACTAATAAGAGGCATAACGATTGAAAATTACTCCAAGGATTCTGGTGAAAGATGATACACTATAATGTAAAAATTGATGCGTTTGAAGGTCCATTAGACCTGCTTCTCCATTTAATAAATCGACTTGAAATTGATATATATGATATTCCTGTTGCTCAAATTACTGAGCAATACTTAATCTATATAAAAACAATGACAGAACTTAAATTGGATATTGCCAGCGAGTTTTTAGTAATGGCGGCTAGCCTTTTGGCGATTAAAAGTAAAATGTTACTGCCAAAACATGAAGAGGAACTGGATGAATTAAATTCAGAAATGGGTTATGAGGAAGACCCAAGAGACGAGCTGGTTGAAAGACTGATTGAGTATCGAAAGTACAAAGAGGCTGCACATGACTTAAAGTCACTTGAGAAAGAACGAGGACTAATGTTTACCAAACCTCCTAGTGATCTTTCAGATTTTGCAAAGGAAAACCAGCCGGAAAAAACAGAATTAAATGTCACACTATATGATATGTTGGCAGCATTTCAGAAACTGTTAAGAAGGAAAAAGCTGCAACGCCCTATGTCCACAAAGATTGCTAGACAAGAAATATCGATTGAAGTCAGAATGGCAGAAATTATGAGTGAATTAAAGAAAATAACAGGTCGTAAGAACTTTAATGATTTGTTCTCAATTCCTGCAAAGGAACATATTGTAGTTACGTTTTTGGCTGTTTTAGAGTTAATTAAAAGAAAAGAAATTGATGTTGAACAACATGAAAACTTTGGTGATATCTTTGTTCATGCAGTAAAGAAGGGAGCACAAGAACTTGGATATAATTAACTGGCAGAGTATTTTGGAGAGTCTTTTATTTGCTGCAGGCGATGAGGGACTTACTTTAAAACATGTAGCAGAAGTCCTAGATGTAGAGGAATTGAAAGCAGGAGAAATTATTAATGAATTGAAACAGGTATATGAAAAAGATACCACCCGTGGGATTATGATTGTCCAGCTGGCTGGTTCTTATCAGCTAGCGACAAAAAAGGAAAATGCAACCTATCTAAAAAGACTTGTAGACTCACCTAATACTTCGGCCCTGTCACAGGCAGCTTTAGAGACATTGGCTATTATTGCTTATAAACAACCGATTACACGAGCTGAAATTGAAGAAATACGCGGAGTAAAAACAGAAAGACCACTACATACCTTAATGTCAAAAGCACTGATTAACGAAGTGGGAAGAGCTGAAGGTTCAGGACGGGCTTACCTTTATGGTACTACTAAAGAATTTCTAGACTATTTTGGTTTAAAAAACATTGAAGAACTGCCCAAGCTTCCCGATAGAGTCGAAGAAGAATTTGTTCAGGAAGAAGCAGATTTATTCTTTGAAAAATTTCAAGACACTATAAATTCTTAAAAACCTCTAATTGTGATAAGATAGAAGGGATTTTATAAGGAATTCCGAAAATTCAACTTTTTAGTAATGAAAAAAGGGGATTGATTTATTTGTTTATAAAAGAATGTATCGGGTACGAATTAGAAAAGGAAAAATCCAATACTTCAGAAGACTTTTTTAATAGAAGTGAAGTAACATTTATGGAAGGTTCTGTGGAAAAGACACTACATGTTTTATATGTGAGATACTTTGATGAATCTTTCCAAGAATTCACCCCTTATCAGCAAAACCCAATTTTAACAAAAGGTGATATCCAAGTTACTTTTAAGGATATTGTTGCTTTAGTATGTTTAATTAAGAACCCAGGTTTGCGTAATCGAAAGCGGTTATATATCAACTCAAAACATGAATTTGCATCTTATTTCCAAGATATTGACTTTGAAAAGCTACCAGAAATCGTGCTAACTGTTAAGCAAAATAATAACTTTGAAATTAGTTCTCCGCTCGATTTTATTAAACAGCCGAAATAACAATGTAAAAAAGAATTTAAGGGGTGCTAAGATGGGAAATTCATTAGTTAAAACACAGCTACAAGATGTGGCGGGATTTTTAACTTCTTCTATTAGTACATTTGAAAATTTTTTAAATGAAACAACTATTTCACAAATGGAACAACAGCTATCAGGCGATGAGGCCTATTATAAATTAATTCTATCAAATCTAAGAAAACTGCTTGTGTACTGTGAGGAAGGCTTAGATGCATGTTCAGTCATTTTACTGAGTGAACCGTTTCAGAAAGCGACTGCTGAAAAAACTCTTTATCGAATTTTCCATCAGTGTATTGAGGAATTTTTCTCACCTAAAAAAGACGCATGGTTTGAAGATAGTCGATCTGCCTATACTGGAAAGAATTCGATTAAGTTTTTTAATCACGTACCTGAAAGTGTTCAGAATTTATTTAAAGGACTCGAAGGTGAGTTTCAAAGACTAAGAGAAGAACTTGAATACTATGAAACAGATTATCGTACAAAAATGATTCAATCTAAATAATGTTTAACGGGAAACTGTCCATATGGGCAGTTTTTTCGCTTGGAATAGATTCAGTTGTTCATAATCTCGAATATTTTTCATACCTTTTAGTTAGATTCAAATTAAAAGGTGGGATTAGAATGAACCGCTTTAGTCAGTATGTTCACGATCTCTTTGATTGGAATGAGGAAATGAAACAATTTCTTGAATCAGAAGAAGTGAATGATAACGTAGAGTTATGGGAGCAGCTTGAACATTTCACTGAGTTGATAGAAAATACAAGCCAATCATTATCAGATCATGACATGTTAAACCTTCAGACAAAGGCCGAAGAAATTCATGGGCAAATGGAAGATTATTTTTCTCGAAAACAAGGGGTCGGAAATATCTGGGTTGAGAATAAGTCTGTTGCCCCAGGTGGACATCAGCTGCCAGAGCTTCCATACGCCTACAATGCACTTGAACCATATATTTCGGTAGAAATCATGAAGTTGCATCATGATAAGCATCATCGCTCTTATGTTGAAGGATTAAACAAAGCAGAGTTAAACCTAAAGAAGGCTAGAGATAATAATGATTTTTCCCTAATAAAACATTGGTCAAGAGAATTAGCCTTTCATGGATCAGGACATTACTTGCATACAATTTTTTGGAAAAACATGATTCCTAAAGGGGGAGGAAGTCCCCAAGGACACCTGAAGCGGGAAATAGACGATTATTTTGGCAGTTTCGATAAATTTAAGAAACAGTTCTCAGAAGCAGCCAAACAGGTAGAAGGTGTTGGGTGGGCAATTCTTGTATGGTCACCAAGGGCAAGGCATCTAGAGATATTGCAATCGGAAAGACATATGTTGTTAACGCAATGGGACACCATTCCACTGCTAGTTCTTGATGTCTGGGAGCATGCTTATTATCTGCAGTATAAGAATAACCGGGCTGGCTATGTTGATAATTGGTGGAAACTGGTAAATTGGAATGATGTAGAAATGAGATTTGATAAAGCTTCAGAGATCAAATGGCCAGCATTTTAAACCTTTGACAATCGGCATGATGCTGGTTGTCTTTTTCATTTTTAAAGACAAGTTGTCATATCAAGCCTTGTCCTGCATAAAATTTTAGAGAACAAGTATCGTAAAAAGAAGCAAAGAAGGGGACGAGGTAAACTTATGAGAATGATTTGGAAGCTAGTCATTTTTGCCCTCATGGTCTCACTATTCATTACAAACATTCCTCAAAAGGTGGATGCTTCCGTTTCCGTAAGTGCACGTGGTGCAGTTCTAATGGAGCAAGAATCAGGGCGTGTCCTATTTGAGAAAGATGCCCACACAAAAAGAAGGATCGCGAGTATTACAAAAATAATGACAGCGATTCTTGCTATCGAATCGGGTAAAATGAATGAACTAGTGACAGTAAGTGAACAAGCTACCCGAGCGGAAGGGTCGACTGTGTACTTAAAACCGGGGGAAAAAATCAAGCTCAAGCATTTAGTATATGGCTTAATGCTAAGGTCTGGAAATGACACAGCCATTGCCATTGCTGAACATGTAGGGGGGAGCTTAGATGGGTTTGTTTATCTGATGAACCAAAAAGCAAATGAGATTGGCATGTTAAATACACATTTTTCTAATCCTCATGGTCTAGATGACCATGAAGACCACTTTTCAACTGCCTATGATATGGCTTTGTTAACCCGGTATGCAATGCAAAATAAAACATATCAAAAAATCGCTGGAACCAAGAAATATAAAGCACCAAATCCCACTGAAAATTGGGACCGTGAGTGGAAGAACAAAAACCGCTTATTAACAAAATACAAATATACAACCGGCGGGAAAACGGGCTATACAAAACGTGCAAAAAGAACTCTTGTTACAACTGCAAACAGGGGGGACATGAGTTTAATTGCTGTTACATTGAATGCTTCAGATGATTGGAATGACCACATTGCGATGTATGAAAATGGTTTTAAAACCTATGATATGGCAGAAGTGTTGTCAAAAGGAAAAATAGATATAAAAACAAATAAAATTTATCAAAAACATCTTTATTTAAAAAGAACCATTGTTTACCCGGCCACAAATGAGGAAATGGACTTGTTCTCTATTAAATATAAATTGAATAAACCGGGAGAGGATTGGGACCACACCGAGCATAACGGAGAAGCTGTTGGTAAAGCCCAGGTTTTCCTTGATGGAAAAGTGGTAAGAGAAACACCTATTTATTATCAGGGAGGTCCCGAGAAGAAGAAGGGACTATTTGATTCATTAAAAGATATTTTTCTATCCGTTATAGGCGTGAAACTAAATGGTTAATTATATTTGGGTTTTTATGACGATCGTTGGCTTTATTTTTGCAATGTTTAATGGGACATTGGAAGAGGTGAATAAGGCGATATTTGATGGAGCAAAGGAAGCTGTGACTCTTTGTATCGGATTGATCAGCATTCTAGTGTTTTGGTTGGGAATGATGCGGATTGCTGAGGAATCCGGATTACTTGATAAATTGTCAAAGCTATTTCGTCCATTAGTAAAACGGTTATTTCCTGATGTGCCATCGAATCACCCTGCCATGGGCTATATATTGTCAAATATGATTGCCAATATGTTTGGATTAGGTAATGCAGCTACACCACTTGGGATAAAAGCCATGGAAGAATTAAAACAATTAAATGGCGGAAAGAATTCAGCAAGCAGGTCGATGGTTACTTTTTTGGCGATTAATACTGCAAGCATTACGATTATCCCAACAACGGTTATTGCAATCCGAATGAATTACAACTCTGCCTCCCCAACAGAAATTGTTGTCCCAACATTAATTGCAACGATTATTTCAATGCTCGGAGCAGTTATGATAGACCGTTATTTTTATAAACGAAGAAGTCGTAAAGGATGAAAACAATGGAATTTCTTTCGCTTATTTCACTAAGTTTTATTCCTATACTAATCGGTTTTATCCTTCTATATGGAACCATTAAACAAGTTCCAACTTATGAGAGCTTTGTTGAAGGGGGAAAAGAAGGAATCAAAATCGCTGTTTCGATTATTCCATTTCTTGTAGGGATGCTTGTTGCGATTACCGTCTTTCGGGCTTCGGGTGCCCTTGACGCATTAATGAATTGGATTAGACCAGCGATGGAGGCGATCGGTGTCCCGGCAGAAATTGTTCCTCTCATCTTTATTAGACCAATATCCGGAACAGCTGCACTTGGGATGACAAGTGATTTAATTGCGGTATATGGTCCTGATTCTTTTATTGGGAGGCTTGCATCGGTTTTGCAGGGAAGTACAGATACTACCTTTTATGTGTTAACTGTTTATTTTGGAGCTGTCGGGATCAAAAAAATGGGGGATGCACTCAAGGTGGGACTTCTTGCTGACGTTGTTGGAATCATAGTGGCTATTACAGTAGTGGTACTAATATTCGGTGCAAATTAAACTAATTTGAGTGGCTAGAATCGTAAATAGTAAGCAGGTTCCTGAAGAGCTAAACATAAATGGGAGCCTGTTTTTTTATTTTTATTTAGATAGAATAGCCGTTACTTTGAAAAAGGTCGGTTTTGTGTCATAATTCATTAGGTAAGAATAACAAATTTGTTTCCTAGTAAACTGCGGTGCCAGGCACCCGGTATTCAAAATAAAGGCAAACAGCTGAGGTGGATCATATTGGAAAGATTGCAAAAGGTAATTGCTCGGGCAGGAATCGCATCGAGAAGGAAGTCTGAAGAATTGATTAAAGAAGGAAAAGTAAAAGTAAATGGGAAAGTTGTTACGGAGCTGGGGGTGAAAGTAACACCTTCTGACAGAGTTGAAGTGAATGGTATTCAAATTGAGAAGGAGGAACCGGTATATTTTCTTCTATACAAACCTCGTGGCGTTATTTCGAGTGTTAGTGATGATAAAGGAAGAAAGGTTGTAACGGATTTCTTTCCATATATTCAAGAAAGAATTTTCCCTGTAGGACGACTTGATTATGATACTTCCGGATTATTACTGTTAACAAATGACGGGGAGTTCGCTAATTTACTAATGCATCCTCGCAATCAAATTGATAAAGTTTATGTCGCAAAAACAAAGGGAATCCCTTCAAAGGAGAACCTTAGAAAGTTAGAAAGAGGGATCCATCTTGAAGATGGAAAAACTGCACCGGCTAAAGTTAAGATGCTTTCAGTAGATAAGCAAAAGCAAACTTCTATCATTGAAATTATCATTCATGAAGGCCGTAATCGTCAGGTTAGAAGGATGTTTGAAGCAATCGGACATGAAGTTCTGAAATTAAAACGTGAACGCTATGGTTTTTTAACTTTACATGGCCTCTCTGCTGGGGATGCAAGAGAGCTAACACATCATGAGGTAAAGTTATTAAGGGGATTATCGTTAGAGTCAACTAAAAAAAATTCATAAATATGTCACAATTGTACCAGTGAGTAATTACTATAAACACAGTGAAAAATGATATAATTTAGACTAATTGTGTCTAGAAATTGTGATTTACAGGGGGGAGAAATATGAAAAAACGGCGATTAATTATGAGAACTATCATTCTAGTCATTCTTGGTTCTGCCGTTGTTTACACGTTGTATGCCAACCTGACGAAGGATAACCGTATAAAAGTTGCAGTGGGAAAACAAGCACCAGATTTTGTATTGGTTGATATGAACGGTGAAAAGCATAAGCTTTCTGATTATAAGGGGCAGGGGGTATTTTTAAATTTCTGGGGAACTTGGTGTAAGCCGTGTGAAGCAGAAATGCCTTATATTAATAATCAATATAACCATTTCAAGGACAGCGGGGTACAAGTGCTGGCGGTTAATGTTAGTGAGTCAGAATTAGCTGTTAATCAATTTGCAGAACGCAAGAAGTTAGATTTCCCAATCGTAATCGATACAAAAGACGGACAGGTTCAAACGGCATATGGTATTAACCCGCTTCCGGCTACATTTTTAATTGATAAAGATGGGAAAGTGGTTAAATATCATACAGGTACACTAACAGAAAGAACGGTCAGGGAGTTTATGGAGAAAATTAAACCTTAAGGGGTTGTAGGGAGTTTTTAGCAATGAAAGATGTCAAATGTGAATGCGGTCATGTTAATCCACATGGGACCGTATTGTGTGAGGCATGTGGAAAGGTATTAGATGAACAGTCTCAAGATAAACCACTGCTCGATATGCGTTATGAAGGTAGTGCGCGCCGCTCACAAACATATAATAAGTCCATCGTTGATAAAATATGGAACTTTTTTTCATCCGTTAAAGTAGGTGTGTGGCTAATTGTTATCACATTAGTTGCTTCTGCAGCTGGGACGATTCTTCCACAAGAAATGTACATACCTCCTACGCTGCCTGCCGCAGAATACTACAAAGAAGAGTATGGTTGGTTTGGAAAACTATACTATGAATTAGGCCTTAATAATTTGTACAGTTCCTGGTGGTATCTAGTTTTAATAGCCATGATTGGTATTTCCCTGGTGATTTGTAGTCTAGACAGGGTGGTACCCCTATATAAGGCACTAAAAGCACAAAAAGTAACAAGACATGAAGGGTTTTTAAAGCGGCAACGTGTGTTTGGAATAAGCGAAAATGTTGATGAAAAGGACATAGACGCAGTTAAACAACGATTAAAGTCTAAACGTTATCATGTAAGGGAAGAAAACGGAGATTTGCTTGCTGAAAAAGGTCGTTTTTCTCGTTGGGGACCATACGTGAATCATGTTGGATTAATCATTTTCCTAATTGGTGGTATGCTGCGTTTTGTTCCCGGAATGTATATTGATAAGGTTCTATGGCTTCGTGAAGGTGAAACAAAGGTCGTCCCTGAAACGGATGGTCAATATTATGTAGCGAATGAAAAGTTTATTTTAGAAAACTATGACAAAGATAAAGAAAACAAAGCATTCGAAGCTGCAATTGACCGAGCAGGGATGGTTGTTAAAAATTATCAGACAAATGCAGTTCTTTATAAAAGAGTTGGGCCTGCTATTCCAGGGGAACAGCCAGAGTTAGAAAAAGTAAAAGAACACAAAATTCGCGTAAATCAGCCATTGAAATTTGAAAAATTTGCTTTATATCAAGTAGACTACAAACTCGATGAACTAAATACAATGACTTTTTCATTAACCAATAAGGAATCTGGGAAAACATTTGGTGATGTAAAAATAAGTCTGTATGATCCACAGGAAAAATATGACCTTGGAAATGGATATGGGGTTGAAGTGTTAAGCTTTTTCCCAGACTTTGAATTTGCGGATAATGGGGAGCCTACAACAAAATCAAGAATTCCCAATAATCCTGCCTTTGTTTTTAAAATGACATCACCAGAAGTGCCGAATGGGGAAACAAGTTTTGTTGCCATTCAACAAACCATTGAACCATTAGGTGATAATCAATTTAAAATGGCTTTTAAAGGAATCGAAACCAAAAACGTTACTGCTTTAACCGTTCGTAAAGACTTGACGATTTGGATTATTGCCATGGGTGGTATTCTCTTTATGATTGGTGTTATGCAAGGAGCATACTGGAATCATCGAAGAATTTGGGTGCAAAACAAAAATGGTGAAATATGGATTGCTGCTCATACAAATAAAAATTGGTACGGTTTAAAAAGGGAAATTGAATCAGCACTTTCAGAAACAAAAATAAATATACCTGATGATCAAGTTCAAAGGGAAAAAGTGGATAAGGAGGGTGTCTAGTTGGTAACAATAAGTAGTAATTTACTTTATATTGCATTTATTCTATATTTAGTTGCGACTCTCTTCTTTGGTGGAGCCATTAAGGCTAAGAAGGATATTGGAGAAAAGAAGGGCACAAATCGCTGGGGAAAAATTGCTGTTTTTTTAACAATAATTGGCTTTATTGCCCAAGTTGGTTATTTTATCACTAGATGGATTGCCGCAGGACATGCCCCTGTTAGTAATTTATTTGAATTTACAACTTTCTTTGGAATGTGTCTGGTTGGTGCATTCATTGTTATATATTTTATTTATCGGACCCCACTTCTTGGGTTGTTCACCATGCCTGTTGCCATACTTGTCATTGCATACGCAAGTATGTTTCCAAGAGACATCTCTCCATTAATACCTGCGCTGCAAAGTGACTGGCTTCATATCCATGTTACGACTGCAGCTTTAGGAGAAGCTATTTTAGCTATAAGCTTCGCTGCTGGATTAATTTATCTAGTAAAGGTAATAGACCAGTCTAAATCCAGTAAGAGAACCTTTTGGCTGGAAACGGTGATGTTTGGGTTAGTGACCACATTAGGTTTTGTCCTTGTATCCACATTATTTTCATCTATGGACTATAAAGCAGAATTTAATTGGATCAATAAGAACGAACTAGAGGCTAAAATTGAATACACAATGCCAGCGATTACCGGGCCTCATAAAGGGGAGTTACTAACGGAAGGAAAGTTTGAACCTCTTGTTGAAATGCCTGCGATCATAAATGCAAAGAAAATGAATTCTGTTATTTGGTCATTTATTGGTGGTTTCATCCTTTACGGATTAATAAGATTAATATTAAGAAAGCGTATTTCTGCAGCACTACAACCTTTAGTTAAAAATATAAACCTAGATTTTGTTGATGAAATAAGTTATCGTTCAGTGTTGATTGGATTCCCGGTCTTTACTTTAGGTGCATTAATATTTGCAATGATATGGGCTCAAATTGCCTGGACCAGGTTCTGGGGCTGGGATCCTAAAGAGGTTTGGGCATTAGTTACATGGTTATTTTACGCAGCCTTTTTACACCTTCGTCTTTCAAAGGGGTGGCACGGTGAAAAATCCGCATGGCTTGCAGTAATTGGTTTTGTCATCATTATGTTTAACTTGGTGGCGGTAAACCTAGTAATTGCAGGACTTCATTCCTACGCTGGGTAAAAAATGTGAATTTTATAGCCTTTACTTTCTATTAAGTAAAGGCCATTTTTGCAACTCTTTAGCTTGATAGAAGTTAAGTTGTCAAAAATTCGACACTTTTTTCAAGGACTTTCCTATTATGTATAGAAGAAAGTGTGCATATTTTGTAAAATAACTGCATGGGGGGATTAATAATGGATAAAGACGTGAGGATTTTAGTAGTAGATGATGAGGAAAGAATTCGTCGTTTATTAAAAATGTACTTAGAGCGTGAAGAATATTCAATTGATGAAGCAGAAGATGGTAATGAAGCATTAGCGAAAGCGATTGCAAATGACTATGATGTAATCCTTTTAGATTTGATGATGCCTGGTAAAGATGGTATCGAGGTTTGTCGTGAGTTAAGAGAAAAGAAAGCTACTCCAGTAATTATGTTAACGGCTAAAGGTGAAGAGGTTAATCGTGTACAAGGATTTGAAGTTGGTACGGATGATTATATTGTTAAACCATTCAGCCCAAGGGAAGTTGTGTTGCGTGTAAAAGCTCTATTAAGGAGATCTTCTCAAACTAGTTATCTTCAAACAGAAACAACGACTAAGGACGTAATTGTTTTCCCACATTTAACAATTGATAATGATGCACATAGGGTTATGGCTGATGGTAAGGAAGTAAGTTTAACTCCAAAAGAATACGAATTACTCTATTTCCTTGCTAAATCACCTGACAAGGTATTTGACCGCGAGCAATTACTGAAAGAAGTTTGGCATTACGAATTTTTTGGTGATTTGCGTACGGTTGATACCCATGTTAAACGCCTTCGTGAGAAATTAAATAAAGTCTCTGAACAAGCTGCGAGAATGATTGTAACAGTTTGGGGAGTCGGCTACAAATTTGAGGTAGTTAATGAATGACCTTTTTACGAAGTGTAGTTGGTAAGCTCTGGCTTACCATCATATTTTTGGTTGCCTTTATCCTTTTCATTTTAACTGTCATGCTCTTAGAATTTTTCGAGAATAACAATCTTATGGAAACCAAAAATGATTTAACTCACCAGGCTGAAAAAATTGCTAAAGTATTGGTAAATCATCCTGGTGAGCAATTTCCTTTAGGATTAGAAATCTCTTGGGAAATTATTGATGATGTTACAAATGTGGTCATCATTAAAAATGACCAAGAGGTTTATTACTCTCCTAATTCGGAAAAATCAGTAAAGTTATCAATTGAAGATATACGAAATGATGTCGAATTGTCCACTGTTTTTAAAGAAAATATAAAAGTTGAAAAAGTCTCAAAGCTTTCATCTAAGGATTCAGAGAACGACATTGCAAAATATTCCATTATTGGTGTACCGCTACTCATGGATGAAGGACAAAGTGGCGCTGTTTTTATCTATCAATCCCTAGAGGTGGTCCAAGAAACTACTCATTCAACAACTAATTTTATTTTACTTGTAGCGGGTGTCGCTATTATCCTAACAACTATTTTTGCCTTCTTCCTCTCTACTAGAATTACTGCACCATTAAGAAAAATGAGGGAAGCAGCCTTCGAAGTGGCAAGAGGGAAGTTTGATACGAAAGTACCAATTCTTACTCATGATGAAATTGGGGAACTTGCAACTGCATTTAATCAAATGGGGCGGCAGTTAAAGTTCAATATGAATGCCCTTAGCCAGGAAAAAGAGCAGCTAGCCAGTATTCTAAGTAGTATGGCAGATGGAGTTATTACCTTCAATCGAGATGGAACCATCTTGATAACGAATCCTCCTGCGGACCGTTTTTTGCAATATTGGTACTATGAAAAAGGTAGTTCCGGCGCTACTTCAGACGAAATACCAACAGAAGCAATGGATCTTTTTCAAAAAGCAGTTGATACGGAGAAAGAGCAAATAGGGGAAATAACGCTTCAAGGTCGCCATTGGGTTGTTCTAGTCAGCCCACTTTATAGTAATCGCTTCATCCGTGGGGCTGTTGCTGTTCTAAGAGATATGACAGATGAACGAGTATTAGAAAAGATGAGAAAAGACTTTATTGCAAATGTTTCTCATGAGCTAAGAACACCGATTTCCATGTTACAGGGCTATAGTGAAGCCATTGTAGATGATATAGCCGAGTCTCAAGAAGAGAAAAAGGAAATGGCTAAAGTTATCTATGATGAATCATTGAGGATGGGGCGCCTTGTTAATGAGCTGCTTGATCTCGCAAGAATGGAAGCAGGGCATATTCAATTAAACTTAGATGTGGTTAACCTAGATTCATTTATGAATAGAATCGTTCATAAATTTCAAGGGTTTGCAAGAGACAATGAAATCACGATAAGTGCTGACCTAGAACATGACATTCCTAACTTACTATTCGATCCTGATCGTATCGAACAAGTACTGACCAATTTAATTGATAATGCCATTAGACATACACCTCAAGGCGGTTCTGTAAAGTTACGTGTAAAAACCGATGATTTCGGAATAAAAGTGGAAGTGTCTGATTCGGGGTCTGGAATACCTGAAGAAGATTTACCATTCGTTTTTGATCGCTTTTATAAAGCTGATAAAGCACGTACTAGAGGCAGAGCTGGAACTGGATTGGGACTGGCAATTGTAAAAAATATTATTGATGCTCATCGTGGTCATATTTCTGTACAAAGTAAAATTGGACAGGGAACGACATTTACCTTCTTGCTTCCTCGAAAATAAGAAAATAATGGCGATTTCTCTTGATTCACGGGAAACATTAAAAGCAGAAACACCCTGTTTAGCGATGTAGACTTGAAGCTAAACACGGCGATTAAGCGGGAACCATGGTATCGGTTTAAATTCATTCCTCTATACTTTCTAAACTCACCTTAAATGGTGGGTTTTTTGTTTAATATTGTTTACCTGCCTTCACAATTTTCTATAAACAGTCTATAGTTAATATGTGAAACTTTTTGTACATAAATAACGACTAATTCTATGAACGGGGAGGGGAATGGATGGACTCCGTTTTCGATGAGCTATATCAAAAATATCATCATGATGTTTTTCAATTTTTATTTTATATGGTTAGAAACAAAGAACAGGCAGAGGACCTAGTTCAAGAAGTTTATATTAGAGTTTTTAAATCCTACCAGCGCTTTGAAGGAAAAAGCAGTGAAAAAACATGGCTTTTTTCTATCGCACGAAATGTTGCGATTGATTCATTTCGGAAGCAAAAGGGCTGGAAGGGCAGATTGCTAGAAAAATTTGATTGGTCGGAAAGTCAAGTAAAGGATGAGTATCCAATTCCAGAAGAAATAACCATTCAAAAAGAAGAAATCAAGTGGATTTATCAATGTTTGAATCATTGCACGGTTGACCAACGTTCTGTTATCATTTTTCGTTTTTTAAATGATTTATCGATAACTGAAACTGCCGAGGCACTTGGCTGGACAGAAAGTAAAGTGAAAACAACGCAACACCGAGCATTGAAAATATTAAAGAAGCATATGGAAATAGTAAATGAAAAGGAGGGATTAGAAAGTGAAAAAGTCAGAGTGGAGCGATAAGCAGCTCGAAGAATTACTCAGGCAAATGCCCAGAATACAAGATAATCGCAATCCTCGTGACATTTATCAAAATCTTTCTATTAAACAGAGAAAAAAACCTGCATGGGTAGTACCAGGATTGGCTACAGCTGCAGCTCTACTCCTTATTATCTTATTAGTTCCTAATCTGTTAGGTGGAACAGAATATTCCTTTGATAGTCTGAAACAGGAGAACTCGTCCAGTGAAGAGAAGATAAGCCTCTCTGATGAAAATTCAGCGAATCTGTTGAAAAAAGCAGACACAGCTGACCGTGGGCAAGAGATATCAGAGCCGGAACTGAAAATGATGACCGGTAGTAATAAATCAGCTATATATGATGACGAAATTGGGAATGGGACCGTAATAACGTATTGGATTCCTGATTCGCAAGTACAAATGTTAGTGCCTATTTCTACAGTTGTAAATCCAGACACTAGTAAGGATTGGCTGACAGTTTTTACTGAATCAATGGGCTTATTAAAAGAAGAGGAATGGGGATTAACCGACTATTACCCTTTAAACGCAACTTTTAAATGGGATAGTAATACGAATACCGTCACTGTAGACGTACCTAGTGATCATAAATATGGGCAAGGTTCTACAGCTGAAACAATTTTTATTCATTCTTTGAATAATAACATAGCTTCGAATAGTAAAGTAAATAAAATTATTTTTACCACAAACGGTCAGCCGGGAATAGAACTTGGGAATCATGGTTTTATTAAAGAAATGAAAGTTGAGCCAGTAGGAAAACATGCATACTTTTCTTATACACCAGATGGAATGGATAGCATCTACTTGGTTCCATCGACAGAAAAATATCAAAATCTTAACGAGGCATTTGAGGCAATGAAGGCAGGTCAACAAGAACTTGGCTTAACAGCCTCAATAGGTCCTTCATTCACATTTAAGGAATTTTCGATTAAAGAAAATAGATTAATAATCAACATGGATGAAAATTCAAAAATGGAAAATAACCTTGCAACAGTAATTTCCTTCGAAGCAATTTTATTAACTGCAAAGGAGTTTGGGATAGAGACAATAGCGATAGTAAATCCACCAATCCAACTTTTAGGACCTTTTGATCTTTCTAAGGAAATAAAGGTTCCGTTAGCAGCAAATCTACGTCTAATCCAATAATGTGAGAAAAAAAGATTAACCAGCGAATCGGTTAATCTTTTTTTATGAATAAAAAACCATTTCTCTCCAAATTATAACAAGTATGCTTAACCTCACATACCTTACTATATGTTCTAAACACCAGCAGATAAACATATGGTGTGGAGGAGAGGAAAAGATTAAGGAGGAAAAAAATCAAATGCGAGACTACATAAGGCGGCTCCTTATCGCCGCAATTATGGCGCTTTGTGTGAGTTTATTGTTTTTAGGCGGTAAACAGGCAGAGGCGAGTATGCAAGAAGCAACAGAAATAAATACAGGATGGATATGGCCTACAGATGGGGTCATATCTGATACATATGGAACAAGGCACGGAACACATAAGGGAATTGATATAGCGGGTAACCTTAATTCTCCTATCATCGCTGTGGAGGATGGGGTAGTGGGTAAATCCTATTATTCGAATACGTATGGAAATGTCATATTTATTAATCACCCCAATAATTTGGTTACCGTGTATGCCCACTTAAATAATCGTCTAGTTAATGAAGGACAAGCGATTAAACAGGGTGATAGAATCGGGACTATGGGCAGAACTGGTGAATCAACAGGTGTTCATCTGCATTTTGAGAGTCATCAAATTGAATGGACATTTGATAAGAAAAATGCCATTGATCCGGAAAAGCTACTTGGTCATGCCGAGGTAGGTGTGGCAGTAAAGGAAGGGATGGCAGGTAATACGGAAAGTTTAGTTGCCAGTACGACTGTAAAAGGTGAAAAGGCCCGTTATATTGTACAAGCCGGAGACACTCTAACTGCCATCTCAAAGAAAAGTAATCTTACCGTTGCTGAATTAATTGAAGTCAATCAACTAAAATCTGATCTCATCAAACCGGAACAAGTTTTAGTGATTGATAAATAATAACATGAACCTGCTTGCCATTATTGGTCAGCAGGTTTTATTCAAATTGTACTTGTCAACATTGCCTAAGCGATTTTCCTTTTCAAAACTAAATATTATTAGTATAATAAAGTCGTAATTAAATATCGATCTATCTTCGGGGCAGGGTGAAATTCCCGATCGGCGGTATTGAGAGTTATCTCTCTAAGCCCGCGAGCCTTATGGCAGGATTTGGTGCGATTCCAAAGCCGACAGTATAGTCTGGATGGGAGAAGATGGAGGTTCTGCGACGTTCAAAAAATGCTGATTTGCTGAACGTTTATTAAGAGTGCCTTTGTAAACTCCCTCAAGATATCTTTCTTGAGGTTTTTTATTTTCCAAGGACACCTTAAACGCTGCTGAACCTCTCTTCCTAACGCGATGGATCCAAAAGGAGAGAGGAAAATGAAGAAAAAGTTAAGTGTCAAAGCAATTGTGTCAATTGGAATGCTGAGCAGTATCGCATATCTTTTAATGCTGATAAACTTCCCGCTTCCGCTATTTCCAAATTTTTTATTTATTGATTTCAGCGATATTCCAGCATTAATCGCAGCATTAATTTTTGGTCCTGTAGCAGGTGTTTTAGTCGAGTTTTTCAAAAATGCACTCAATTATTTTGCTACTGGGAGCGCAACAGGAGTTCCTGTCGGTCATATTGCAAATTTTTTAGCTGGTATTTTGTTTGTATTACCTACTTATTATGTATATAACAAAATGAGAACCAGAAAAGGAATGACACTTGCACTTATAGTCGGAACCGTTTTTATGGCGGTAATGATGAGCATATTAAATTACCTATTTATTTTACCGGCTTACACATCGCTGTTAAAGTTTCCTGATATGCGTAATTTAGTCGTACCTGCTATCTTACCTTTTAATATTCTAAAAGGCATAATCATGTCTTCCATATTTATGCTGCTATTCATTAGAATGCAGACATGGATAAATAAATTAACTACTGTAAAAAGTGCATAAATGAAAAAGGAAACTAGGCTATCCTGGTTTCTTTTCATATTAATTAACACACAACCCCTGCCAATACTGGCAGGGGTTGTGTGTTAATTAATATTTTAATGACAAAATTTTATTCGAATTTTGTTGGGTTGCCATCGAATGATTCGTCAGCAACTTTAATTGAATCTGTTGGACAGCCTTCGAATGCATCCATCATATCGTCAATTAAAACATCAGGGATTTCAACAATACCTTCGTTATCATCAAGAGTAACGAATGCAATGCCTTCATCATCATAATCATAAATATCTGGTGCAGCTGCCCCACATGCTCCGCATGCAATGCAAGTTTCTTTGTCAACAATCGTATACTTTGCCATGAAAAAAAAACCTCCCAATAAAATAACTTACTAACGTTTCCATCATAATAATGGAAACGCATTACTCATTCCTATTGTAAAACTGAATGGGTAACTTTTCAATAGAAAAATGCGCAATAGAATTTGGATTCCCTAATCTTCCACATTTTATAGCAACACTAGTCCTAGTTTCATGATAGAATAGGGATAGAAAATTAGGTGATTTTGTCGATTATCAGCAAAAAGTGGTGGAAAGAATGGGTTATATTGAAAACATACTATTATATTGTGTAGGACAATTAAATGGTGAAAGAACTATTTATTCCATCTATCATCTTTTAAATGGAAAAAAATCATCACAAACACTTCAGGATGCTCATTTATTTTCACTTCAGAAGTATTTTCGAATTCTGGAACCATTACCGAGAGAAACTTTTGATAAGATTTTTAACAGCTTAGTTGAAAATAAATTAGTTGCACCATTAGGGGAACAAAAATTTCTCCTTACCGTATCAGGCAGAGATTACTTATTAAATCAACCCCAGCCAATCTATATGAATGGATGGAGATATCAGCAATATGCAACTCTAGTATGGGAAAGATTGTCCCTGCTAACTCAAGTAGCTTCCAACATAACATTTCGAGAAACAAAATACATCCCCATTCAGAAAAATACTGATGTTCATAACTGGTTAAAAGATTTCTTAAAGTATTCCTCATTACCAAAACAGAAGTTGGGAGAATTTCTATTCTCTGAATTAATTGATTGTCTTGAACAGGCAAAGGATATCAATCCTGCAATCCTGGTTTTTCGATTAACAGGATATCAGCAAATTGGATTGACCTCTGCTCAAACTGCGAAAATGTTGAACATAGATTCTATCCAATATCATCTAGAATTTAACAATATCCTTCATTTTTTGATTCAAACGATTGAAGAAAAGCCTTCTCGTTTTTCCGTATTATCATCGCTTGTCGCAAATTTAGAACAAAAGGATTCGTTAACTCTTTCTTCTCGTAAAACCTGGACACTTTTAAAACAGGGTTTTTCGCTTGATGAAATTGCAAGCATTCGAAACTTAAAATTAAGTACTATTGAAGACCATCTTGTAGAATTTGCTATCAATATTAAGGATTTTTCTATTAACATGTTTGTAGAGGAAGAAGTCCAACATAAGATTTTAGAAATTTCTCGTAAAGAAGCTACCAGGCAGCTTAAAGTAATTAGAAATAGTTTAAAAAAAACAGCTTCCTATTTTCAGATTAGGCTCGTTCTTGCAAAGTATGGTGATAGACAATGGAATTAGAAAAAATTTTATATAAATATTTTGGATATAAGACATTTAAAACAGGTCAAAAGGAAGTAATTTTGTCTCTGCTCGGAGGGAACGATACAATCGCTATGCTTCCGACTGGTACCGGAAAATCATTATGTTACCAACTTCCCGGTTATTGTCTTGATGGTCAAATCCTAATCATTTCTCCGCTTTTATCTCTTATGCAGGATCAAGTGGAACAATTAATGAAGTTTGGTGAGAAACGAGTGATTGCATTGAACTCTTTTCTTGATTCTGAAAAGAGAGGCTATGTTTTAGGGAATTTATCAAAATATAAATATATTTTTGTCTCACCAGAAATGTTAAGTATACCTGCAATAATCAAAAGGCTGCAATCCCTAACCATAGCCTTATTTGTAGTGGATGAAGCCCATTGTATTTCACAATGGGGATATGACTTTCGTCCAGATTATTCAAAATTGGGGGAATTTAGAAACAAACTGGGGAATCCCTTAACTTTAGCTCTGACCGCAACCGCAACCAAAAAAGTAAGGGAAGATATTATTCAATCTCTTGGCTTACAGGAATTTAATAAAATTGAGTCAACGATTGACCGGCCAAATATTGCTTTTTTTATTGAAGAGGTACCAAATTATCATGATAAACAATCCCGGTTGATAGAATTAGTTCTTCAGCTGCAAAAGCCTGGAATTATTTATTTTTCGAGTAAAAAGGTTGCTGAACAAATGGCTACCCTAATCGCAGAGAAGGGAATTAACAGGGTCATGGCCTACCATGGAGGATTAGAGCAGGAACAAAGAATCTTAATCCAACAACAATTTATCCATGGGCAACTAGACGTAATTTGTGCAACGAGTGCTTTTGGGATGGGTGTTAACAAGGAAAATATCCGATTTATTATCCATTACCATATGCCGATGCAAATTGAATCTTACCTACAAGAGATTGGCAGAGCTGGACGGGATGGTAAGGATAGCATTGCGATCATGCTCTATTCACCTGGGGATGAACAGCTTCCTGTACAACTCGCTGAGGGAGAGTTGCCATCAGAATTACAAATTGATTGGCTATTTTCCCAATTATCCGGTAATAACCTTCTTGAGAAAAATCAACACTTCAGGGAAAATGGAGGTTTTTCAGAGGTCCAATGGCGGATAATCCAGGAATTTATCCAACATCCACAAACTCCTTCTAATCTTGAACAAATAAGGCAAAGCTTGAAGGAATTTGTAAAAGAAAGGGTAACGATAAAGAAAAATAATATCCATTATTTGAAAAAGTGGATAAAGTCAAATTTATGTAGAAGAGAACTGATTTTAGATTATTTTAATGAAGAGGCTGCTAAAGAAAAAGTAAGAAATTGCTGTGATATTTGTGGTGTAAGGCTAGATCAATATCAAGCTGCTGAACGGTTAAATACAAATCCTGCTAATGAAGGAATGTGGAAGGATTATTTAGCCAATATTCTACTAAATAGTGAGTTGAGTGAATGAAAAATAAATATCGTGACTTAATCAATGGATTATCAGATAAAGAACTGCTCCTTCAATTATACCTGACCCAAATTATTATGCTTGTGATTACGTTTATATTAGGTGTTCTTTTATTTGATCAATTTTCATTTATGCAGTCGATTGATTTTTTTGATTATCAAATTTGGTTGATTGGTGTTCCTGCAGGGGTTGTGGTAGTTATTGCAGATATATTTTTAATGAAATGGCTTCCGTCTTCTTTTTACGATGATGGCGGTTTGAATCATAGAATTTTTAAGAATAGAAGTGTCATTCACATCGCGTGGATTGCAGCATTTGTAGCACTAAGTGAAGAATTACTTTTCCGTGGTGTCATCCAAACTAAGGTTGGACTTATTCTAGCAAGCTTAATTTTTGCCATCATCCATTATCGATACCTTTTTAATTGGTTTTTATTTTCAAATATTGTCATCCTTAGTTTTCTTATAGGATTCATTTATGATTGGACAAACAATTTAGCCGTTACAATGATCATGCACTTTACAATTGATTTTTTATTAGGGCTTTATATTAAATTTAAAAACCCCATAGATGTCGGTGAAGAGGAGGGACTACTACATGAATAAAGAAGAACCATTTAGACACCAGGCCGAACGGCTTAAACAGCGAATTGAAAAAATAAATGAGGAAACAGTTGAACCACGCGAGCAATTACCTCCAAGAGAACAAATTCATAGGGAAAAAAGAAAGAAAACGAAATGGAAAATAAAGTATCCCATTATTCGAATCTTGGTATTATTTTTTATCCTTCTTCCAATCGCTATTTTTAGTGCCTACTCCTATCTTGAAGGCGGGAAAAGTAAAGGACCTGAAAAAGTTTCTGGAGATTCTTCTGGCTACGAAGTCATTAATTTTGAGAAATCGGAAACAGATAGCAATAATGAAAAAAAGGCAGAAAATGAAAAAGATATATCAACAGAGGTAGAGCCAGAGGAGAAAATAGAAGTCTTACAGCCTGACAGTTCGGATACTCAAGTTGAGAGTCCAGCTTCAGAACAAGGCGCAGAGGAAAATAGTGGTATTTCGACTGAAACAACTGAATCAGCTGCCCCACAGTCGAATTCAATCATTGGTTCTGAAACCGTTATTTTTCATACCGTTAAAAAAGGCGAAAACCTCTATCGGATTTCATTGAAATATTTTCAATCGAAAAATGGGGAAGAAATCATTCGAAAAGCAAATAATTTAAAAGGGAATGAAATATTCTTGGGGCAAGTCTTGGAAATCCCATTAAGTAAGTAACCGATCAATTTTGATCGGTATTTTTTTTGGAAATTTTTCATAATGTAGCGGACAAGTTCATATTTATGTTAAAGAGGTGGTACAAAAATGGATAAACAGATCCGCTTACTTGAACATACAGATGATGCAACAAAACAAATGCTAGAAAACGTTCGCAAAAGAAAGATTAAGTTTGATACAGCTAAAAAATGGCATTATCTATCTATTTATACTATGCTGCTTTTTGCTTTTCTATTTTTTAGTTATTTCTATTATATGATTGCCAAACAGTATTCTTATTCTTTTTTCGCTATGTTTTCTGCTTCGGTTAGTGATGCTTTAAACGTTGGGTTATTGGCTATTACTGCCATTTCGTATGGAGCAATGAATGTATTAAGGCAGCAAAAGGATAAAAAGGAGAAGGAATATCAAGAATTAAGATGTGAAATTGTAAACCGCAGTAAAGATCTATGGAAAAAGGAAGACCATTGGAAAAATCGTCATATTGATTTTGAAGTAATGAAAAAAACGTATGACATTAATCTTTATCATGAAAAAAAATAAGAAGCAGCCCGGGGTCTGCTTCTAAGATCTTTAAAAGAATATTTTCTTACCTTGCTCCTCTTTAAGTATTTCAACTGCTTCCCGGAACCGCTGTGAATGGATAATCTCTCGCTCTCGAAGGAAGCGTAGTCCATCATTTAAATCAGGATCATCACTTAAGTTGATGATCCATTGATAAGTAGCCCTTGCCTTTTCTTCGGCTGCTATATCTTCGTAGAGGTCAGCAATGGGGTCACCCTTTGCTTGTATATAGGACGCTGTCCATGGCGCGCCAGAGGAATTTGCATAATAAAGCGCATTATCATGTATGGCGTAGTGATCCCCTAAACCGGCTGCCTTCATCATTTCGGGAGTGGCGTCTTTTGTGAGTTTATAGACCATTGTGGCAATCATTTCCAGGTGTGCGAATTCCTCCGTACCAATATCCGTTAATAATCCAATTACTTTATCCGGTATGGAATATCTCTGATTTAAATATCGTAATGCAGCTGAAAGTTCACCATCAGCCCCACCGTATTGTTCAACTAGATATTTTGCTAATGTTGGATTACAAGTACTAACGCGAACGGGATATTGGAGCTTCTTTTCGTATATCCACATAAATAGCAAACCCTCCTTTGGTTTTTAGAAATCCACTAAACCTGCCAAGGCCAGGGGGTATCGTTCCAATTCCATGGGTGTCCAGAGTAGCTGTTGCCATATTGCAATAGAGGACCGAATTGACTTTCAAATGCTTTTTTTATTGTCTTTCTTTCTTTTGCATAATGATTAAATTGCTTAATAGCTTCAAGGTCGTCTGGGTGTGTATCTAAATACAACGTTAATTCAACTAAGACAAAGTCAACGGTTTGAAGCTGCTCCATCAATTGATAATATTCTGGTGGGATTTGCTTCATCTAGGAATCCCCCCTTTTCTCAAATGGGTTGAAATAGGGGTCGTAAAAGGCTTTCCATAGTGTACCTGCTCTTAGTGCTTCCTGTGGTGAAAATTGTGGCAGGTTTGGTGGTTGAAATCCCATATATAGATTTGGGGGAGTGGAAAAGGTTTTTTCTTGAATTGGCTTGCAGGGGTCAAATGGACTAGCGATAGGGTGCCAATTTTTATATAGGGTAAACATAGTAGCCCTCCCTTAATTAACATCATTAATAAGTATGAAAATTTTCATTAATCATGACATAAAAATGAAATAAGAAGGATTAATCCAACGTTATGTTGAAGTATAATGGGATTGGCAGGATAATTTCATTGAGGTGATGTAAGTGTTTGTAAAAAATATGATGATTCCAAGACATGACTGTGTGACTGTTCAGGCGGACACAACTTTAGCAGCTGCATTAGAACAACTGGAGAAAAATCAAATTGATGGTGTACCAGTTTTGCAAGGAGAAAGATATATAGGGGTTGCCACACGTTTTAATATTTATGAGAAATATTTTTTATCTGGAAAACAAAAAGATGAATTTTTAAGTTCCATCACAGTGAAAGACATCGCTACACATCAGGATAAATTTTTACTTGGTGAAGAAGTATTTGAAAAAACGCTATTAGATTTAAAAGACTTCCCATTGTTAGCGGTAGTTGATGCAAATCGAAAATTTCTAGGTGTTGTAACACGCGCCGACGTACTTTCCACTTTTCAGAGCGCTTTCGGTGTAAATCGCCCTGGTGTAAGAATCGCTTTTACATCCGTTGAAACAGAAGGGCGTATTGCTCGCCTATCTGAGATTGCTCATCACTTCCATGAACATATTATTTCACTCGTAACATTTGATGAGACGGATAAATTAGTTCGAAGAATTGTCATGAAGGTTGAAAAGAAAGATAATATTGATCGGTTTACAAAGAAACTTGAAGATCAAGGGTTCCGTATCTTGAGTATTCAAGAAGACTAGTAAATCTAAACGGAAAGAATTTAAATCCTTCTCATACAATGTATGGGAGGGATTTTCATGTTAAGAATCATTTGGCGACTACTTTTTATTCTTGTGTGTGTATATTTACTAATTGAATGGTTTCCAATTACATACCCATTTCATTTTGCTGATATTTTGGTTCGGCCGATTATTTATCCATTGGAATTTTTTGCTGCCTCATTGGCTTTTTTCTTTGGGCTAATCGTCAGTCTACAACTATTTCAAGAAATTCTTCAACAAACTATAAAGATAGTAAAGAAAAAACAGCGCAAATGTTAGTCCTGTTTGGTTTTTGTCTCCCTTATGGTATGATTTTAAGTAGAACATTTACAATAGAAAAGGGGAAAATATGGTTTATATTATCGTATTGCTTTTGTTTGGGGGAGCAGGTCTTATCTTATACATGCTAAAAGAAGCTTTCTTAAATCGTGTAGTACTTCACGAAATGACCTTCGAGGATTTTCCTAGCTCATTTGGTGAGGTTTCAATATTTTTTATCTCTGATATACATAAACGCCTAATCTCCAATGATATTATCGAAAAAGTTAAGGGGAAGGCTGATATCGTCATAATTGGCGGGGATTTAACTGAGAGAAAAGTCCCGTTTGAAAGGGTTAAGGAAAACTTAGAAAAACTAAAACAATTAGGACCCGTGTATTTTGTTTGGGGAAATAATGATTATGAAACGGACTACCACAAATTAGATGCCATTCTTTTGAGTTATAGCGTAAAAATATTGGATAATACGGCGGCAATTTTTGAATCTGGAAACGGTGATAAACTTTCCTTGCTTGGCGTAGATGCATTAGATCAAGGACGCGACAGACTTGATTTAGCGTTATTAGATGCAGGCGATGATAGCTTTAAGATTTTGGTCAGCCATTACCCAACTATTACCAAAAAAATAGTTCCAGAACATGATATAAGGCTTGTATTAAGTGGACATACGCATGGCGGACAAATACATATTTTGGGCTATAGTCCATATGAAAAAGGAAAAGTAGAAAAATTAGAGAATACTACATTATTGATTAGTAATGGCTATGGTACAACAGGAGTTCCCCTGAGATTAGGTGCACCTGCAGAGTGTCATTTAATTACTATTAAGCATGGTTAGGTGGAAGCATGGTTTGTTTAAATATCGGAGGAATCAGGATGGCGGACCAAGAAGGTAAGTATAATATAAAAGCGGCTGCATTAATGCTGGGGATTCAACCTGGAACGCTAAGAGCATGGGAAAGACGTTATCAGATGATAGCACCCGTCAGAAATGATGCTGGCCATCGATTATATACAGATGAGCATATAAGAATTCTAAAGTGGTTGATTAAGAAGGTGAATCAAGGATTTACTATTAGTCAAGCTATTTCTTTAATGGGCCACGCCCATTCACAAATAGATGCTGAAACGATAAATCTTAAGCAAGGGAATCCATTAACGAGCCTATCCGACGCACTTTATGATGCCTTAGTCCACTTTGAGTATGACAAGATTCACGAAGTAATCAATAAATTGTTTAGTATTTTTACAATGGAAAAAGTTATTGGAGATATTTTCAGCCAAGTCGTTTTGAACATTGAGACATCTTTTAAGACTGGAAACATTACCAATGGGCAACGGAATTTTTCAGTATCATTTTTAAAAGCGAGGATAACAGCTATCATTCACAGTTTGCCAAATAATGCTCACCAAAACAAAGCTGTATTTCTCTCTTGCTCTCAAGAAGAGGACCATTTTAGTATTTTAATGTTCACCTTTTATTTAAGAACAAAGGGCATAGAAATAATAAATATAGGTACATATTCTTCAGAAGAAGATATTCAATTAACTTTGGAGATCATTCATCCAGATTTATTTATCCTTACATGTGAAGAACAAAAAGATGTTAAACAAGCACTTTCGCTTGTGAATCAGCTATCCCGCAACCACAAGGATCTTAAGATTGGATTAGGCGGGGAGGCAATAACTGAAATGAACCGCTCTGAAAAGGGACATATTTCAACTTACATATTTGGTCAAACCATAAAAGAATGGGAAATGTGGCTAATGGAACGGATGATATTTTAGAGATAGAAAAGAATTAGTTTTAAACTTTGGTTACTGTCTAGCTCCAGTGCCCTAGCGGCTAGTGTCCTTCGCTCTCCGCCCTACGATAAGTCAACATCGAATCGCCTCCGGCTCTTCGTGTTTCCTTTATCTCGGTTGGAGCGCTCCAGGCCATACGCCGCTGACCAGGGCACTTACGCTTTTCTTAGACAAAGCACCAACCAACGCCATTGACATACACTAGGGTTAAGAGTTATGTCACGGCAGGGGGCAAAAGAACATGCGCTTAGAACGCTTAACAGTCAATAAAATTAAAATTTTTTTAACCTCTGATGATTTACTTGATAGGGGCCTTTCCAAAGATGATATTTGGAAAGATTCAATAAAATGGCATCAACTTTTCCACGACATGCTGGAAGAGGCAAGCGAAGAATTTGATGTTGAAATTCAGGGTTCTGTAGCAGTTGAAATATTCTCCTTGCAAGCACAAGGTATGATTATGATCATTACGGTGGACGAATATATTGACGAAGATGAAGATGAAATATTATTTGATGGCTTTGTTGAAATGCAAGTTCGAGTTGAAGGCCGTGAAAACTTACTTTATCAGTTCGAATGCATAGAAGATATCATAGATCTTTCACACAGGCTGTTTACTTTACAAATTTATGGCGGCAGTTTGTTTTCTTATAACCATCATTATTACCTACTTATGAATAATATCGAGCCTTCCGTTGTAGAAAGTATTGCAGCATTTTTATCAGAATACGGAAATCCCTCCATTCTTAGTACGCACGTGCTTGCTGAATATGGCAACCTAATTATTGAAAATAAAGCGGTAGAAACGATCAAAAAGTATTTTAAATAGAGGATACAAATTTGATGAAGGAGTGTGTTGCTCCTTTTTTGTTTATATAAAATTTTTGTAATGATTACGGTTTCAAACTATTTTCAAATGTAAGTGAAATCTATATTTACCGTCTTGCATAAATCCATCAAACGTGTATACTTGTCTCTGAAAGCGACAACATTAGATAAAGTGATTTTCTAGGAGGTTTACAGATGGTAGCCGAAAAAGGAAATGAAAAAACTAATCAAGAGGAAGAAAATAATGTGTTAACTTCAACACAGACAGTTATACATAAAGCTCTTGAAAAGTTAGGTTATCCTGAAGAAGTATATGAACTATTAAAAGAGCCGTTACGTATGATGACAGTAAAAATTCCAATTAGAATGGATGACGGTTCAGTAAAGATATTTACCGGCTATCGTGCACAGCATAACGATGCAGTGGGTCCAACCAAGGGCGGAATCAGGTTTCATCCCAATGTTTCTGAAACTGAAGTAAAGGCACTTTCTATTTGGATGAGCTTGAAGTGTGGAATTGTTGATCTTCCATATGGCGGCGGTAAAGGCGGAATCATTTGTGATCCGCGTGATATGTCTTTTAGAGAGCTTGAGAGATTAAGCCGTGGTTATGTACGAGCAATAAGTCAAATTGTCGGACCGACTAAAGATATTCCAGCACCGGATGTATTTACAAATTCTCAAATAATGGCTTGGATGATGGATGAATATAGTCGTATCGATGAATTTAACTCTCCTGGATTTATCACAGGCAAGCCACTTGTTTTAGGGGGCTCTCACGGTCGTGAATCTGCTACAGCAAAAGGTGTAACGATTTGTATACGTGAAGCCGCTAAAAAGAAGGGCATTCAAATTGAAGGCGCAAGGGTTGTCGTACAAGGCTTTGGAAATGCGGGAAGCTTCTTATCGAAATTTATGCATGATGCAGGCGCAAAGGTTGTTGGTATTTCTGATGCCTATGGTGCATTATATGATCCGGACGGACTTGATATTGATTACTTGCTAGATCGACGTGACAGCTTTGGTACGGTAACGAAATTATTTAATAATACGATTACTAACAAAGAACTATTAGAACTTGAGTGTGATATTCTCGTTCCAGCGGCAATTGAAAATCAAATTACCGCTGAAAATGCACATAATATTCGTGCAGGTATTGTGGTAGAGGCTGCCAACGGACCGACGACGCTTGAGGCAACTGATATATTAACAGAGCGTGGTATTTTACTTGTTCCTGATGTTCTAGCATCTGCTGGCGGTGTTACCGTTTCATACTTTGAATGGGTTCAAAACAATCAAGGTTATTATTGGTCAGAGGAAGAAGTAGAAGAGAAACTTGAAAAAGTTATGGTCAAATCTTTTAATAATATATTTGATACAGCACAAACTCGCCGTGTGGATATGCGCCTAGCAGCGTATATGGTTGGGGTAAGAAAAATGGCTGAAGCAAGTCGATTTAGAGGCTGGATTTAAAAACATTATTATTGAAACATAATAAAAAAACTCCTATCATTATTCAGGTAGGAGTTTTTTTATGGAAAGGGGCTAATCAATTTGCAAATTGAAGATATTATTATTATCGGCGGGGGGCCATGCGGTTTAGCTGCTGCTATAGCCTTTAAGGAAATTGGAATGTCCCCACTCGTTATTGAAAAAGAGAATGTTGTAAATGCCATTTATCAATATCCCACCCATCAAACATTTTTTAGTACAAGTGAAAAGCTAGAAATCGGCGATGTTCCATTTATTACTGAAAGCTATAAACCAAAACGAAACCAAGCCCTTGTTTATTATCGGGATGTGGTGAAACGAAAACAATTGCGAGTAAATTCATTTGAAAATGTTTTAGAGGTGCATAAAGAAGAAAAAGGCTTCCAGATTATAACCAATAAACAGACCTATCAAGCTATGTTTGTTGTGATTGCAACGGGTTACTTTGACCAACCTAACTTTATGAATGTCCCTGGAGAAGATTTGCCGAAGGTGTCTCATTATTTTAAAGAAGCTCATCCTTTTTTTGACAAAGATGTTTGCGTAATAGGTGGAAAGAATTCAAGTGTGGACGCCGCCCTTGAACTGGTTAAAGCAGGTGCTAGAGTAACGGTCCTATACCGTGGTAAAGAATATTCACCTAGTATAAAGCCTTGGATTCTCCCAGAATTTGAATCCTTGGTACGAAATGGAACCATTAAGATGGAATTCAATTCCCAAATAATAGAAATAACGGAGGATCAAGTACGCTATACCAAAGATGAAGAAGAAAAGTCCATCTATAATCAGTTTGTTTTTGCCATGACTGGTTATCATCCCGATCATGAATTCCTAAAAAATATGGGAATAGTTATTGATGGTGAATCGGGAAGACCATTCTTTCATCCTCATTCGATGGAAACGAATGTTGAGGGGATTTATATTGCAGGAGTTATCGCTGCAGGAAATAATGCCAATGAAATATTTATTGAAAATGGCAGGTTTCATGGTGACCTCATTGCACAATCAATTCTAGAAAAAGGAATAATAGGTGAAAAGTAAATGAAAAAAGTGGTACTGTTAACGACTGGCGGAACCATTGCCAGTAAACCAAATAAGGATTCAGGAAAATTAGCTTCAGGAGAATTAACAGGGGAAGAGCTTGTTGCATTATGCAATCTGCCTAATGATATTGAAGTTGTCATCGAATCGGTGTTTCAAAAGGCTAGTATCCATATAACATTTGATGATTTAGTTGTATTAAAGAATAAAATTGAAAAGTATTATGAGGATGATAAGGTTTCTGGAGTGGTTATAACCCATGGTACAGATACCCTTGAGGAATCCGCTTATTTTCTTGATTTAACGATTAGTGACCCAAGACCAGTGGTCATAACTGGATCCCAACGCTCACCAGAGGAATTAGGAAGTGATGTTTTCATAAACCTAAGGCATGCTATTTATTCAGCTTGTTCTGAGGATCTATGGAATGCAGGCGCTGTTGTCGTGTTCAATGAACGAATATTTGCTGCGAGATATGTTAAAAAAGAACATGCCTCCAATATCCAGGGATTTAATGTTTTTGGATTTGGCTATCTTGGCATTATCGATAATGATGTGGTGCAAATCTTTCAAAAGCCAATAAGGCGAGAATATTTTGCTATTCAATCACCCATACCTCAAGTAGAAATCATCAAATGCTATATTGGTGCTGATGGGAAATTTATCAAGGCTGCTAGAGAGTCAGGGGTAAAAGGAATCGTACTTGAAGGTGTAGGGCGTGGTCAAGTAGCGCCTGAAATGATGGAAGAAATAGAAAAATCACTTAAAGAAGGTATCGCCTTGGTTATAACAACCAGTGCGGAAGAAGGGTCAGTATACACTACATATGATTATAAAGGTAGTGCTTATGACTTATATAAAAAGGGTGTAATTCTAGGCAGTGATAATGATTCAAAAAAAGCGAGAATAAAATTAGCGGTAGCACTGGCCAGTGGCGTAAAGAAAATTATTTTTTAATGGCCAAATGATAAAATGGATATAATCTTTCATTTAATTAATGACAATATCATGATAGGATAAAGTATATGAATTGATGGGAAATGAGGATTATCCATGCTGGGAATATTATCAGCCGGTATTGCCCCCGGACTGGCCTTGTTAAGTTATTTTTATTTAAAAGATGAATATGAATCAGAACCTGTATTTGTAGTACTCCGAACATTTATGTTTGGTGCTCTCTTGGTGTTTCCGATTATGTTTATTCAGCATGTACTTGATACCGAGAATATTATTAAATCTGGGTTTATTGATGCATTTCTTGCTTCTAGCCTCCTCGAAGAGTTTTTCAAATGGTTTATTCTCTTCTATGCAATTTACCAGCATGTCGAATTTGATGAGCCATTTGATGGTATTGTATATGGTGTTGCAGTATCACTTGGTTTTGCCACCGTTGAAAATATTTTTTATTTGATTGCCAATGGGATAGAACATGCAATGGCAAGAGCGCTTCTTCCTGTATCTAGTCATGCGCTTTTTGGAGTGATTATGGGATTTTACATTGGTAAAGCAAAATTTACCGAAGGAAAAAAAGCAAAATGGGTGATCGTTTCTTTAACTTTACCTTTCATCCTTCACGGTTCTTATGATTATATTTTAATTTCACAAGAAAACTGGTTATATATTATTTTACCTTTTATGATCTTTCTTTGGTGGTTTGGCTTAAGAAAGGTTAAAGTGGCTAGAATATTAACCATGAACCATAAGAAAAAACAGTATTCAACTCAAAATTCCTTTCATTCTTAATGAAGAAAATCTCTTCATTTTAAATGAAAGGGATTTTTTTTGAATAAATTTCCCATTTAAACAAAAAATAGGCTTAAATCTAAAATGATTTACAACTGGGGGTACTTTACCATGAAGAAGAAAATAGTAAAAATTACTTTTCCAATCTTGCTCTCCCTTTGTATCACGCCATTTACTTTTATGGAAGATAACAGGGCATTTGCTTTTTCAAACCAGGTTATTCAGCAAGGGGCGGTTGGGGATGATGTCATCGAGCTTCAATCAAGACTCCAGTATTTGGGGTTTTACAACAAGAAAATTGATGGGGTATTCGGCTGGAGCACCTATTGGGCACTAAGGAATTTCCAATATGAATTTGGACTATCTATCGATGGCCTTGCGGGAAATGAGACTAAAGCAAAACTAGTTAAAGCGAGTAAATATGATAAGCAATTCGTAAAGGAACAAATCAATAAAGGAAATAAATTTACTCATTATGGTGGGGTTGAGAAAAAAAAGCAGACTGCACCAGCACCAAAAGCTCCTTCTAATACGGCAAAACCAAAACCAGGAGCACCTGCTCCAGCAGCGCCGGCTCCGGCAGCCCCAAAAGCAACGCCACAGAAACCAACTGCTGCTAATACTCCAGGAGGGTTCTCAAGTAATGACATACAATTAATGGCAAATGCTGTTTATGGAGAAGCAAGAGGGGAGCCCTATACTGGTCAAGTGGCAGTAGCTGCTGTTATCCTAAACCGGGTAAATAGCGCATCTTTTCCAAACACGGTTTCAGGAGTTATTTTCGAACCAGGTGCGTTCACTGCTGTTGCGGATGGTCAAATTTGGCTTACTCCGAATGAACAAGCGAAGAAAGCAGTATTAGATGCGATTAATGGAATAGATCCTACGGGTGAAGCCCTTTACTATTTTAACCCAGTAACTGCTACAAGTAAGTGGATATGGTCAAGACCACAAATTAAACGAATTGGTAAACATATTTTTTGCGAATAGAGGGGTGATGATTGGATGATTAGAGGAATAATTATCGGTGTTCTAGCTGTAGGTGTTGCGGGTACAGCCTACTGGGGATATCAAGAACATCGGGAGAAAAATGCGATTTTGATAAATGCTGAAAATAATTATCAACGAGCCTTTCATGATCTTACCTATCAAGTGGACCTACTTAACGATAAAATTGGAACAACCCTTGCGATGAACTCAAGGCATTCTTTGTCACCCTCGTTAGTAGAGGTTTGGAGATTAACATCAGAGGCCCATGGCAATGTTGGACAGCTACCGCTAACATTGCTTCCATTTAATAAAACTGAAGAGTTTTTGGCTAAGATTGGTAAGTTTAGTTATCAAACTGCAGTGAGAGATTTAGATAAAGAGCCTTTATCAGAGGAAGAATATGAAACATTAAAGGTTTTATACAAGCAATCTGGTGATATTCAGAAAGAGCTGCGAAAAGTGCAGCATATGGCTTTAAAAAATAATCTACGTTGGATGGATGTTGAACTAGCGTTAGCTTCAGGAAAAGAAACAACAGATAATACGATTATTGATGGTTTTAAAACAGTTGAAAAAACCGTGACAGGCTATGATGAAAGTGATTTTGGGCCAACTTTTGCTAACATGCAAAAAAAGGATGATAATTTCAAAAAAATTAAAGGAAAAGCTATTTCTGAAAAAGAAGCGATTAGCATTGCGAAAAAGTATATGAAATTCGATTCTAATGCAGAAGTAAAAGTAACAGAAAGTGGTAAGGGTTCTGATTATGGTTTTTATAGTGTTTCCATAAGAAACAAGGATACTGGTCAAGAAGGAAGTATGGATATTACGAAAAAAGCAGGGTATCCTATTTGGTTTATTAATTACCGAGAAGTAAACGAGCAAAAGCTTAGCTTAAACGATGCCAACCTTAAGGCTGCAACATTTCTAAAAGATAATGGATACAAAAATCTAGAGCTTTTTGAAAGTAGTCAATATGATAACACAGGTGTCTTTAATTTTGTCACCAGTGAGAACAATATAAGAATTTATTCTGAGGCGATAAAAGTAGAAGTAGCTCTGGATAATGGAAATATTATTGGATTCTCGGCGGAGGAATATTTAAAATCGTTAAACGATACAAGGGAAGTTGAAAAACCAGTGTTAACAAGTGAACAAGCCCGTGAAAAGATAAATCCGAATTTTAAAATTATGGAAGAGAGACAATCGATTATCGTTAATGATCTAAACAAGGAAGTTTTATGCTATGAATTCTTAGGAACCATTAATGATGATACCTATAGAATCTTTATCAATGCTGTCGATGGAGTCGAAGAGGAAGTAGAAAAGTTAAAGAATGCTGAGGAAGTTTACGACGCAGTAATTTAGGGTTGAAGAATAAAACAATCCCATCACTCCAATAATAGTAATAATTGGTAAATTGGAGTGATGGTTAAAGATGAAGATGATAGAAAGAATATTAATAAAGTTAATTTTGATCCAATTTGTCTTTCTATTTTTGGCACAGCTATTTTTACATCAGTTAGATATTTTTCCGAAATTAGAGCAGCTAACGAAATATGAGGGAGTAAATGAGAATACATTTACTGAAATCCTTCAAACATTTAACGGTAATTAAGAAAAGCGCAAGCGCCCTGATCAGCGGCGTATGGCCTGGAGCGCTCCAACCGAGATAAAGGAAACACGAAGAGCCGTAGGCGATTCGATGTTGACTTATCGTAGGGCGGAGAGCGAAGGACACTAGCCGTTAGGGCGCTGGAGCTGGACAGTAATCTAAGTTCAAAAACTTATACTTTAATATCTTTTAAAAAAGCAGAGTTTCTGCTTTTTTTTTCTTATTGGGGAAAGTATCTATGGTAAAATAAAATGAAGGATGTACGAGACTACCATGAGTAAACATTAGGAGGATTTATGAAGAAAAAATTATCAATTGCCATTGATGGTCCGGCTGCAGCCGGCAAAAGTACAGTAGCAAAAGTTGTGGCGGAAAGGTTATCCTACATATATATAGATACTGGGGCAATGTATCGTGCTTTAACCTATAAAGCAATTGTAAACAACCTTAATCTAGAAGATGAGAATTCTTTATTAGAAACGCTGCTAGTAACAAAATTAGAACTATTCCCTTCACCAAAGGGTCAATTGGTTTTTCTTGATAGTCAAGAAGTAACTGAAGCCATTCGTTCTTCTGAAGTGACAAATTCGGTTTCGTTTGTTGCTAGACACCAAAAAGTCCGTGAAGAAATGGTAAGGATGCAACAATCCTTTGCTCGTAACGGAGGTGTTGTAATGGATGGAAGGGATATAGGGACACATGTGCTTCCTAATGCGGAAGTAAAGATCTTCTTGCTTGCAAGTGTTGAGGAAAGAGCGGTCAGACGCCATACGGAAAATCTTCAGAAAGGCTATTCTTCTAACCTAGAACAATTAATGGAAGAAATAGCCCGTCGAGATAAAATAGATTCTGAACGAGAGTATGCACCTTTAAAAAAGGCCGACGATGCAATTGAAATTGACACCACAACTTTGAAAATCCCAGAAGTAGTAGAAAAAATAATGGCTCTCGTACATGAAAGGATTGGAGAAGTGTGACGTTTTATTCGTTTGCTAGATCAGTTGTTTCAACAATTTTTAAACCTTGGTATCGAGTCGAAGTAAGTGGTTTAGAGAATTTTCCAAAAGATGGAGGGGTCCTCCTTTGCACAAATCATATTCATAATTTTGATCCCCTAATAGTCGGTATAACTGCTCCAAGACCTGTCCATTTTATGGCTAAGGAAGAAATATTCAAAGTTCCTGTCTTAGGTAACATCGTTAGAAAATGCAATGCTTTCCCAGTAAAAAGGGGTAAGGGGGACAGGGAATCATTAAGGGCTGGATTAAAGGTATTAAAAGACGGAAATGTTTTTGGGCTTTTTCCTGAAGGAACAAGAAGTAAAACCGGTGAAATTGGAAAAGGACTTTCGGGGGCAGGTTTTTTTGCATTAAGAACTGATGCAGTTGTTCTTCCTTGCGCCATCATTGGACCATACAAAAGTTTGAGTAAACTGAGAGTTGTTTATGGGAAACCAATCTCAATGGAAGAAATGAGAAGCAAGAAAGCGTCTGCCGAAGAGGTAACCGAATTAATTATGTCAGAAATCCATAAACTTATTAAAGAACAACGATAGGTTTCTGCTTGACAAAATAACCTATTTGTAAGAAGTTTATAAAAAGAGACTTTATTAGAATATTCATTCGTTTTGTAAATGTATATTTAATTTGTAACACATGGATTAAGGAGGAATACATAATGACGGAAGAAATGAATCAAATTGAAGTTAAAAATTATACTATTGGAGATAAAGTCACTGGACAAGTTACCAAGGTAGAAGAAAAACAGGTAATTGTTACTGTTCAAGACAGTAAACATGATGGGATTATCCCAATTAGTGAGCTTTCCAGCTTGCATATCGAAAAAGCGTCAGATGTTGTTTCTGAAGGTGATCAATTAGATCTTGAAGTAACGAAAGTCGAAGAGGATACCCTGATTCTTTCCAAAAAGAGGGTAGATGCTCAAAAAGCTTGGGTACACCTCGAGAACCTCTTCAATAGTGGCGAAGTAATTGAAACTGAAGTAAAAGATGTAGTAAAAGGCGGTCTTGTTGTTGATCTTGGGGTGCGTGGATTTGTCCCGGCATCTCTCGTAGAAGCACATTTTGTGGAAGATTTTTCTGATTATAAAGGAAAAAATTTAACTTTTAAAATTGTTGAACTTGATAAAGAAAAGAATCGTTTAATACTATCACACCGTGCAGTGGTAGAGGAAGAAAAAGGAAAATACAAGAAAAATCTCCTAAGCACAATCAACCCTGGGCAGGTTATTGATGGTACTGTCCAAAGAATTACAGATTTTGGAGCTTTTGTTGATATTGGTGGTATTGATGGACTTGTTCATATTTCCCAATTATCCTATCAACATATTGATAAACCATCGGATGTAGTTCAAGAAGGTCAAAAAGTACAAGTAAAAGTGCTTAGTGTGGATCATGATAATGAAAGAATATCTCTTTCAATAAAAGAAACACAGCCAGGACCATGGTCTAATATAGCTGAAAAAGCACCAAAGGGCAGTTCGTTAACTGGAACCGTAAAAAGATTAGTTTCCTATGGTGCCTTTGTGGAAGTTTTCCCTGGCGTTGAAGGCCTTGTTCATATCTCTCAAATTGCTCACAAGCACATTGGAACTCCTCATGAGGTATTGAAGGAAGGACAGGAAGTACTAGTTAAAGTTCTTGATGCTAATGAACAGGAACAGAGAATTTCTCTAAGCATAAAGGATCTTTTAGAAAAGGATGTAGAAGAAAACTTTGATTACGAACTTCCTGAAGAATCTAAAGGATTTCAACTTGGGGAAATGATTGGCGATAAATTAAAGAATTTAGGAAAATAATGGTGATAATTAGTGTCTAGATCTGAACGGAAATGGGACCATATTCGTTATGCCTTGGAAACAGGGCAAAAACGATCAACTTCATTAGATGATATCCAATTTATTCATCAATGTTTACCAAACATGAATGTTTCAGATGTAACCTTTCACCAAAAAATCGGCGAACTTTCTTTAAGTTCGCCAATTTTTATCAATGCGATGACAGGTGGCGGAGGCGAGAAAACTTATACTCTTAATAAGCAACTTGCACAGGTAGCAAGGGAAACTGGACTTGCCATGGCAGTAGGGTCACAAATGTCAGCACTGAAAGATAAATCTGAACGTTATACATATGAAATTGTTAGAAAAGAAAACCCTTCTGGTGTATTGATTGCCAACTTAGGAAGCGAAGCAACCCCAGAACAAGCCAATAGAGCCGTTGAAATGATAGAAGCCAATGCACTGCAGGTACACTTAAATGTGATACAAGAACTGACAATGCCTGAAGGAGACAGGGAATTTTCTGGTGCTCTAAAGAGAATAGAAGGGATTATCAAAACAATAAACATCCCTGTAATTGTTAAAGAGGTTGGATTTGGTATGTCCAAAGAAACGGTAGAATCTCTCTTATCTGTCGGGGTTTCTGCTGTAGATGTTGGTGGTTTTGGAGGCACAAATTTTGCGGAAATAGAGAACAAGCGCAGTGAAAAATCACAAGCGTTTTTTAATCAATGGGGAATTCCTACAGCAATTTCTATTTCAGAAGCAGCTCATGCGTCTACAACTGTCCCCATCATTGGATCTGGGGGATTTACCTCAAGTTATGATATTGCTAAAGGCATTGCAATAGGGGCGAATGCCATCGGCTTTGCTGGTTACTTTCTTAATATCCTTGTTGAAGAGGGGATGGATTCTCTATACGAAGAAATATCGTCACTTCATTATGGATTGAAAATTATTATGACTGCTTTAGGTGCTAAATCTATTGAAGAACTACAAAGAGCTCCTTTAATCATTTCTGGCCATATGCATCATTGGCTAACGCAAAGGGGTATAGATACTAAGTCATACAGTCAGCGTAGTATAAAATAAAGCTCTCGCAGCCAGCGAGAGCTTATTTTTTTAGCTGTGTTAAACTAGGCTGTTGATTTGTGCTCCAGGCCATACGCCGCTGACCAGGGCGCTTGCGCTTTTCTTAACTATACTTACCATCATTTAATCGTCTAGCTTCTTCAGGGCTTTGAAGCTTAGCTGCGCCAGGGTAATGCAGTGCTTGGTCTCGATCAGATTCAACTCTTCTACTTGCTTTTAACTTTTTTTCTTGACGGTCCTTTCCCATTAATCTACACCTCCTCCTACTATTAACATGATTTTGTTGACTAAAGATTATTCGGGAAGTATGAAACTACATAAAGTATACCGATAATGGAAATAGTAGGAGGTGTGTAATAATGGAGGGGTCATTGTTTTATTGGATTTTATGGTCATTTTGGGTGTATATTACTTTTGTTATGGATAAGTCAAATCGACATCGTTCTGCATTAGCGGCATGTATTTTAGTGGTGATCATACTTTCAAATACACATTTTATGGTTGCGGGTTTTGAATATTATGCAGGCGGGCTATTTTTACTGATATTATCTTATATTATTTTAAGTAAGAAAAAGCTGGGATCTTTGCTTTATGCCTTTATTTGTTCATTTATTCTAACCATTTCATACGTCACATTTAACTTATTTGTCATTTATGATCCCATTTGGGTGATTTTTGAAAAGGAATGGATGATGGGAATTTGCTTTAGCTGCCTTGCCATATTTTTGCAAACGTCACTCAAGGAAAGAATGCTGATCTTTGTTAGTGGTACCATGCAAGGAGAGATACTATATGCCTATTACTTACGTAAATTTGAGCTTTCTTATCCAATAGGGACGGTAGCTTATTTAGATGTCTCTGCATTAACAATTCTGTTGCTTGTAAGCTGGAGTATTCTTGAAAATGCTGGACCATTCTTTCAGAATCATTTTCACTTTTTTGAGAAGGGTAAGCAAAAATCATCTTAAAATAATTCTTTCCATGTTATGGATTGCTACATTGGATTATCATTGCTAAAATAATATGGTTAGACCCTTCTGTTTGAAAGAAGGGTTTCTTTATCATTAGTACACAATAACGATAAAAATAACAAAGTATTGATAAATATAAGAATAGAAAGGATGGCGATGATAATGGTAAAACCTGTTATAGCCATTGTAGGACGGCCAAATGTCGGGAAGTCGACCATTTTCAACAGAATTGTAGGAGAAAGAATTTCCATCGTTGAGGATATCCCAGGAGTAACACGGGATCGAATTTATAGTTCTGGAGAATGGTTAACACATGATTTTAATGTAATTGATACGGGTGGTATTGATATTGGAGATGAACCATTCCTAGAGCAAATCAGGCAGCAAGCTGAAGTGGCAATAGATGAAGCTGATGTTATTATCTTTTTAACAAATGGAAGAGAAGGTGTAACGGCTGCTGATGAAGAAGTAGCAAAGATCCTATATAAATCTAAAAAGCCTGTTGTTTTAGCTGTTAATAAAATTGATAATCCTGAAATGCGAGAGCAAATTTATGATTTTTATTCTTTAGGATTTGGTGAACCCATTCCAGTTTCAGGCTCGCATGGACTTGGATTGGGAGACTTGTTGGATGAGGCTGCTAAACATTTTCCAAAGGATAAGGGTCAGGATTATGATGAAGATACGATTAAATTTTCCTTAATAGGTCGACCAAATGTTGGAAAATCATCACTTGTCAATGCGATCCTGGGAGAAGACCGCGTTATTGTAAGTGATATTGCCGGAACAACAAGGGATGCAGTGGATTCCCCCTATACGTATAATGGTGGAAAATATGTCATCATCGATACGGCAGGAATGCGGAAAAAAGGTAAAGTTTATGAGAGTACAGAGAAATATAGTGTACTACGTGCATTAAGGGCAATAGAACGGTCAGATGTCGTTTTAGTTGTTATTAATGCAGAAGAAGGAATCATCGAACAAGATAAGAAAATTGCTGGATACGCACATGAAGCTGGCCGGGCGATTGTCATTGTAGTCAACAAATGGGATGCTGTAGAAAAAGATGAAAAAACGATGAAGGAACTTGAACAAAAAATTAGGGAACATTTTCTTTTCTTAAGTTATGCCCCAATTGTTTTCTTATCTGCAAAAACCAAAAAACGGATTCATACCCTTTTGCCAATGATTAATACGGCTAGTGAAAACCATTCAATGCGTGTCGAAACGAGCGTTTTAAATGATATCATCATGGATGCAGTGGCTATGAATCCGACACCTACCGATAAAGGCCGGAGATTAAAGATTTATTACACTACACAAGTAGCTGTGAAGCCGCCAACCTTTGTTGTTTTTGTAAATGAACCAGAATTACTGCATTTCTCATATGAACGCTTCTTAGAAAATCGAATCCGAGAGGCTTTTGGATTTGAGGGAACCCCAATTAAAATTTACGCAAGAGAAAGAAAATAATTTTACGGTGGGAGTGATCTTGATGCAGGAAAATAAAGAAGCTGTTGCAGTAGTTGGGGCTGGCAGCTGGGGAACTGCGCTTGCGATGGTTCTAGCTGACAATGGACATGAAGTCAGGTTATGGAGTCATAATGAACACCAAGTTCAAGAAATTAATCAATTCCATACGAATCAAAAATACTTGCCAGAAATAACACTTCCAGAGTTGATTATTGGATATGGTTCTTTACGTGATGCTTTGTCAGGTATAAAAACGATAATTTTAGCCGTACCAACAAAAGCCATTCGCGAGGTAATTGGAAAACTAAGGACTGTTCAAAATTCACCTCTGGTGATTGCGCATGTTAGTAAAGGAATTGAGCCAGATTCACTTTTGAGAATATCTGAATTGATTAAGGAAGAAATGCCAAGTGAACTATTGAAAGCAGTTGTAGTACTATCAGGGCCAAGTCATGCAGAGGAAGTTAGTAAAAGGCACCCTACTACCGTAACGGTTTCATCTGAAGATATGGGTGCTGCAGAAGAAATTCAAGATTTGTTCATTAATCATAATTTTCGGGTCTATACGAATCCAGATGTCATTGGAGTCGAAATTGGTGGGGCTTTGAAGAATATCATTGCCTTGGCTGCAGGAATAACGGACGGGCTGGGGTATGGTGATAACGCGAAAGCGGCATTAATGACAAGAGGATTAGCTGAAATAGCACGACTTGGAACCAAAATGGGTGCCAATCCATTAACCTTTTCTGGATTAGCGGGAATAGGTGACTTAATTGTAACCTGTACGAGCGTCCATTCAAGGAACTGGAGAGCTGGAAATCTGCTTGGTAAAGGGAAAAACCTTGATGAGGTTCTTGAAAACATGGGAATGGTTGTTGAGGGAGTAAGGACGACGAAAGCAGCCTATCAGCTTTCTAAGAAATTTAATGTCAGCATGCCAATCACATGTGCACTTTATGATGTATTGTTTAATGGCAAAATGGCGAAGGATGCAGTAGATGTTTTAATGGCACGTGGAAAAACTCACGAAATGGAAGATTTAGTTAACATTCTTGAAGAAAGAAACCTCGAAGATTAATAATTGTGCATTTTTCATTGGAAAATAGGCATTCTCCCGATGCGCATCTGTACCTGATTGCATACTATGCAAACGAAGCACACGTGTAGTATGAACCAGTGTGTATGGGTTGATTAGTCACTAAGACTGAAGTAAGGAATTCGCCCCCTTTACTTCAGTTTTTTTTTATAAACAAAACTTTTTATGAAAACATCTACCTTATGTTATAATAGCTTTCGGAATGAGGGGGAGTGTCTTATGTCACCAGGTATGTTAAAAATGTGGATATCAATTGCAGGGATGGGACTAATGTTCCTTGCTATTAGTACAATATATCTTAGCCGTTATAAGTTAAAAGGTGTGCTAAAATTTGTTTCTGCGTTCCTTGCTTACATTTTTTTAGTTATTTCAGGAATAACGTTGTTTATTGTCCTATTTACATAATAAAGAAAATTAGGTGATTGTAGTGTATCGGAAAGTCATTTGCTCTTTACTAGTTTTAACTTCTTTGTTTTTGACCGGTTGTATGTATCCATCAGGGAAGTTAGCAGAGAATCAAATTCCCTATTTAGACCAAATACAAGCAGTTCAACAAGCAGTTAATACTTTTAAGGAGGACAATGGGGGAATCCTGCCGATAAAAACAAGAGACGCGGTGACTCCAATCTATCAAAAATATCCAATTGAATTTAAAAAAATTGCGCCGAAATATCTAGCTGAGCCACCAGGAAATGCGTTTGAAAGTGGCGGGATTTTTCAATATGTCCTCGTGGATGTGGAAACGAATCCGACTGTAAAACTTTTAGACTTAAGAATGGCTGATATTATTCGGGATGTTCAGATTAGAATTAAATCCAATGGGTATCCGCCATATAATGAAAAACTAGCGGATAATGTTTACACGATTGATTATAAAAAATTGGGGTATAAGCAAGATCCATACGCTATTAGTCCATATTCAAATCAAAATCTCCCGTTAGTTGTTACAACAAATGCTGAAGTTTATGTGGATTATCGCCAAGATTTATTTCAAGAGCTTAAAAAAACGGACAAGCAAATAAAATCGGGCGAGGATATCCGTTATATTCTTGTAGAGGATTCAATGTTTGTTCCTGCCTATTCTTTGCCATATACTGTTGACCCAGAGAACAAAGAACCAGTTTTTTTAATGCAATAAGAATGTCAATTAGTCATAACCCTTCTTCTACGAAATATATTGTAGGAGTAGGGTTTTTTTTTGCACCAAGGTAGTCGTAGTTCTTACCAGAAACCCTCATTCGATTAACTGTTCAGACACATCAGATACTAGTATATCCAAGGATTATTAATTAAGGGGGTAAAAAAATTTAATAAAAGTGTCATAACAATATAGGACAACGTCATAAATATATATTGTCCAAAAAATATCTTGATGGATAATATTATCCCACTTTACTCTATGATCGGGAGGGGATCACTTGGAAAAGGTTGATATTTTCAAAGATATTGCCGAGAGAACAGGCGGTGATATTTATTTAGGAGTAGTAGGTGCAGTAAGAACAGGAAAATCCACATTTATTAAAAAATTTATGGAGCTAGTGGTTTTACCGAATATAGACAATGAGGCAGAGAGATCTAGAACAGTGGATGAACTTCCACAGAGTGCTGCAGGGAAAACAATCATGACAACGGAGCCTAAGTTCGTTCCAAATCAAGCAGCTACCGTTCATGTTGACGATGGGCTAAATGTAAATATTAGGCTGGTGGATTGTGTCGGTTACACCGTTCCAGGTGCTAAAGGATATGAGGATGAAAATGGTCCAAGGATGATTACTACTCCTTGGTACGAAGAGCCAATTCCATTCCATGAAGCGGCTGAAATTGGGACTAGGAAGGTTATTCAAGAGCACTCTACAATTGGAGTAGTGGTTACTACTGATGGAACCATTGGTGAAATACCAAGAAGTAATTATATTGAAGCTGAAGAGAGAGTCATTAACGAGTTGAAGGAAGTTGGCAAACCATTTATTATTGTCGTCAATAGCGCCCAGCCATATCACCCAAGCACAGAAACACTTAGATCTAGTCTAGCTGAAAAGTATGACATTCCTGTGCTTGCAATGAGTGTGGAAAGCATGCGTGACAGTGATGTACTCAATGTCCTTAGAGAGGCTCTTTACGAATTTCCAGTCCTTGAGGTTAATGTTAATCTCCCTAGCTGGGTAATGGTGTTAAGAGAGAATCACTGGCTGCGTGAAAGCTATCAAGAAGCAGTAAAAGAAACCGTTAAAGATATCAAGAGACTAAGAGATGTTGATAGGGTTGTACAACAATTTAGCGACTTTGACTATATTGAGCGAGCTGGATTAGCTGGTATTGAAATGGGTCAAGGTGTAGCAGAAATTGATTTATTTGCACCAGATGAACTTTATGATGATATTCTAAAAGAAATCGTTGGCGTAGAAATTAGAGGAAAAGATCATCTCCTTGAGCTAATGCAGGATTTTGCCCATGCAAAGGCTGAGTACGATCATATTTCAGACGCATTAAGAATGGTGAAACAGACTGGATACGGTATTGCCTCCCCATCACTTTCAGATATGAGTCTTGAAGAACCGGAAATTATCCGTCAGGGTGCAAGGTTCGGGGTAAGGCTGCGAGCAGTTGCCCCATCCATTCATATGATCAAGGTTGATGTTGAATCTGAGTTTGCACCAATTATTGGGACAGAAAAGCAAAGTGAAGAGCTTGTCCGCTATTTAATGCAGGACTTTGAGGATGATCCATTATCGATCTGGAATTCTGATATTTTTGGACGATCATTAAGTTCAATTGTTAGGGAGGGTATTCAAGCAAAACTCTCCTTAATGCCAGAGAATGCAAGATATAAACTAAAAGAAACATTAGAGCGAATTATTAACGAGGGATCAGGCGGATTGATTGCAATAATCCTTTAATCAGAGAAGACTCCTATTTGGAGTCTTTTTCATATTTAACAAAAAACAACATCCAAAATTGTGGAATTTAGTAGAATTTTGTAGAAATGAAGAAAAGATTACCATTATTTCATGAAATATTCTTGATATGCGTAAATGATTGTGATAATCTTTTAACAGACTTACATTTGGCGTTTAAAACCTTTATATAATAAGGTTTTTTATTAATAAAGTAGATTAAAATTACAAAAGTAGTATCTTTTAATTACTTTGCCAATAAAACCGCGCTATGACGTATAGAAATAAGAAAAATTGTTTAGAAATGTAGATAAGTACTCTTATTTATGGTTCTTAACTTACATTATTGGGAGGAGGTGAATGGCATGAACAAGACAGAACTAATTAACGCAGTTGCAGAAGCTAGTGAACTTTCTAAAAAGGACGCTACAAAAGCAGTTGATGCTGTTTTTGAGTCGATTTTAGAAGCTTTAAAAAATGGTGATAAAGTCCAATTAATCGGTTTTGGTAACTTTGAAGTACGTGAACGTGCAGCACGTAAAGGTCGCAATCCTCAAACTGGTGAGGAAATCGAAATTGGTGCAAGTAAAGTTCCTGCTTTCAAACCAGGTAAACAATTAAAAGACGCAGTAAAATAATTACATAAATTTATTGCCTCGGCAAAAAGGTCATGGTAACCTCCATGGCCTTTTTTCTATGCCCCTAGTAACTTTGAACATCACTGTGGTTGTGCTAATATGTAATTGTCATATATACTTGTTTGATATATAGTAGGGGGAATATTCATGTCTAAAGTCGATCGTACCCAGATTGAAGAGGCGGTACGTTTAATATTAACTGCGATAGGGGAAGATCCCGCTAGAGAAGGTCTGCTTGATACACCGAAACGTGTAGCTAAAATGTACGAAGAAGTTTTTAGCGGTCTAAATGAAGATCCTAAAAAACATTTTGAAACTATTTTCAGTGAAGACCATGAGGAACTAGTTCTAGTGAAGGATATTTCATTCTATTCTATGTGTGAACATCATCTTGTCCCGTTCTTTGGTAAAGCTCATATTGCTTATATCCCTAGAAATGGTCGTGTAACGGGATTAAGTAAATTGGCAAGAGCTGTGGAAGCCGTTGCAAAAAGACCGCAGCTCCAAGAGAGAATTACCACAACCATTGCTGATAGTATGATGGAAAAACTAGATCCGCTCGGTGTAATGGTTGTTGTCGATGCAGAGCACATGTGTATGACGATGCGAGGGGTAAAAAAACCAGGGTCTAAGACTGTAACGACAGCAGTTCGGGGTAATCTTGTAAATGATCCAATTGCTCGTTCGGAAATATTATCGTTAATTAAGAATTAGTGGGGTGATACTATGGAAAAACGACAGCCACAGAACAGTGATTTTGTTGTAATAAAAGCAAAAGAGGATGGAGTTAGTGTGATTGGATTAACGAGGGGAACCGACACAAAATTTCATCATTCCGAAAAGCTTGATAAAGGGGAAGTATTAATCGCCCAATTTACAGAACATACATCTGCAATTAAAATCAGGGGAAATGCAAAAATACAGACCCAATTTGGTGAAATTGAAAGCGAACTAAAAAAATAATGATAAAATTGTTTTAGCAGCACTAATTATTTTCATATTTCTTATCAGTGGAAATGTATTTATTTTGTGAATTTCTGCCCATACATAAGCTTTTATGATATAATTGTCACTGCCTTGTTTACATAAAAGGATCGTAATATATATATTAATTCGGGGAAGCAAGGGTGATTAAATTGCCAGACATTCGACAAAAGTTTACAGACATAAAGAAGCAAGTTGAGCAAACTGTTTTTCATCCTTACTTGCTTAAATATATTGAAACACCTGTAATTGATGAAGATAAGCTGCTTATTCTCGTTTCCATTATGGATCGACTCGAATTGTCTGACAATAAGATGAAGAATTATGCCACAACCATGATGCTAATCCAAATTGCTCTTGATACCCATGAACATATATCAAATGCAGCTGTTGATGAAATAAGTAGACAATTAACGGTCCTTGCTGGAGATTATTATAGCGGCTTATATTATAAACTGTTGGCAGAGTCTGAAGAAATTGTCATGATCAAGGAACTCTCCAAAGGAATAAAAGAGATCAATGAACATAAAGTTTTTGTTTATCAAAAAGAACTTGATGGAATTGAAAATTTAATGAAGAGCATAAAGAAAATTGAAAGTTCCTTACTTGTGAAATTCTCTAATTGTTTTAAAGTAGACTTATGGAATGAGTTTATAGCTAATTTATTTTTTTTCAAGCGCTTGCTTTTGGAGAAAAAACTTTTTCTAGAAGCTGGAAGCAGCCATCTGTTCGAATCCATAAAAGAATTGACAATTCTAAATAAAAATCTTTCAATTAAAAATCTATCAGTTAAGCAACAAAGAGATTTGCTTGTGATTTGTGATCGTTATCTTGATTCGTCAAAACAATTCCTACTAAAAGGAATAGATCAGCTGCCATATTTAAATGATATGCTTGAAGCTAGAATTACTTCGATCATTAATGAACATCAACCTATTGCGAAAACTTTAGTGGAAGAAGGGTAAGCTTATGCAGCAATCTAAGGAACAACGAGTTCATAAGGTATTTGAAAAGATATCTGATAACTACGATAAAATGAACTCGGTTATTAGTTTTCAGCAGCACATTAAGTGGCGGAAAGATACGATGAAAAGAATGAATGTCAAGCCAGGGTCTAAAGCACTGGATGTATGTTGCGGAACTGGTGATTGGACGATTGCACTAGCAGAGGCCGTTGGTCCTTCCGGTGAGGTTACTGGACTTGACTTTAGTCAGAATATGTTAAATGTTGGGGTTGAAAAGGTAAAGAGCATGGGCTTAAAGCATGTTACCTTACTCCATGGTAATGCCATGGAGCTTCCTTTCCCAGATAATAGCTTCGATTATATAACAATTGGATTTGGTTTAAGGAATGTGCCAGATTATCTTCAGGTCTTAAAAGAAATGAATCGTGTGGTTAAACCTGGAGGGATTGCTGTCTGCCTTGAAACCTCTCAACCAACCTTAATCGGGTATAAACAGCTTTATTATTTTTATTTTCGTTATATCATGCCATTGTTTGGCAAGCTATTTGCGAAAAGCTATAAAGAATATTCCTGGCTCCATGAATCTGCGCGTAATTTCCCAGGAATGAAAGAATTAGCGCGAATGTTTGAGACTGCAGGCTTTAAAGATGTTTATTATAAGCCATATAGTGGTGGCGCAGCAGCAGTTCATATAGGATATAAAAAGTAATTCTATTGATATGTAAACAGGATGAAAAGCTGGTGAATACAAATGAAATTAAAGATGATGTATTCATTTTTGAATTCAGATATTAATATAATCGAAAAAAATTTAGAAGAGACCATCCAGGCAGACTCTCTTTTGTTGAAACGGGCTTCTTTGCACACCTTACAAGCAGGAGGTAAAAGAATTCGGCCCGTTTTTGTTTTATTGGCTGGAAAGTTTGGCCGTTATGATATTAACGTAATGAAAAACGTAGCAGTAGCTCTTGAGCTTATTCATATGGCTTCCCTTGTCCATGATGATGTGATTGATGATGCAGATTTACGACGAGGCCAGCCTACGGTTAAAGCGAAATGGGACAATAAGACTGCCATGTATACGGGAGATTTTATCTTCGCACTTTCTTTAGAATTAATGAGTGAAATTAATAAACCCCTAGCACATCAAATATTGGCGAATACAATCCTTGAAGTGTCTGTTGGTGAAATTCAACAAATTAAAGATAAGTATCGTTTTGATCAAAATCTTAGGGATTATTTGCGGAGAATTAAAAGAAAGACAGCATTATTAATTTCTGCAAGCTGTCAGCTGGGTGCAATTACTGCGGATGTTGAAGAGTCCACACATAAAAAATTATACCGATTTGGATATTACGTAGGAATGGCATTTCAAATCACAGATGATATTTTGGATTTTACGTCGACAGAAGAGGAACTAGGTAAGCCAGCCGGAAGTGACCTTCTCCAAGGGAATATCACTGCTCCCGCCCTCTATGCAATGGAAAATGATCGGATCCGCGAGAAGATTGAAAAGGTTCATGTGGCTATGGAGCCTGCACTTATAGGGGAACTTATTAAGCTAATTAAAGAGTCTGGTGCGATTGAAAGGTCCATTGCATTAAGTGACATGTACCTAAATAAAGCATTAGCCGTATTAGAGGAGCTACCGGCAAATAAAGCGAAAAAGACACTGCGAGATATCGCTAAATTTATTGGACGGCGTAAATACTAAGGAAAGAGAGTAACCAAATGGTTCCTCTTTTTTTGTTCGCAATTTATAGTGAACGCGCTTTCTACTTGCGAAATATTCTAAAAAGTGATAACATTTTCATGGATTGTCCCACTATGACAATTATTATACATACTATTTTAGGAGTGGAATTCATGGAAAAAACATTTTTAATGGTGAAGCCTGATGGTGTTCAACGTAATTTAATCGGGGAAATCGTTGCCCGTTTTGAAAAAAAAGGCTTCCAATTAGTTGGAGCTAAATTAATGAGCATTCCGACTGAACTTGCCAAGGAGCACTATGGTGAGCATAAAGAACGTCCATTCTTTGGTGAATTAGTAGATTTCATCACATCTGGTCCGGTTTTTGCTATGGTGTGGCAAGGTGAGAATGTTATTGCAACTGCACGTCAAATGATGGGATCAACAAATCCTAAGGATGCAGCACCTGGAACAATCCGTGGAGATTTTGGCTTAACAGTTGGAAAGAATGTTATTCACGGGTCAGATTCTCCTACTAGCGCAGAGCGTGAAATTGGCCTGTTTTTTAAAGAAGGCGGCGTTGTAGAATACTCTAAACAAATAAACGAATGGATTTACTAATTTAACGATAAAAAGGCACTTGTATCCTAGATACAGGTGCCTTTTTTGTATGCGCATTCACCAGAATTGAAAAAATATTTCAGCAACAATAGTGTACAAAAGAGGGAAACGTGTTTATCATTAATTAAATAATCATCTATCAATTTATGCTATTTTCAGATAATTAAACTAGGTTTATTGGTGTTAATATGGTATATTGATAAAAATCCTTTAATGAGTTGAAGGGGGAAAGAGAAATGGGAATGAGATATTTAACAGCAGGGGAATCACATGGTCCACAATTAACGACCATTCTTGAAGGACTGCCGGCAGGTATGCCTTTATTAGCAGAAGATATAAATACTGAACTGGCAAGACGGCAGCAAGGATATGGCCGGGGAAGAAGAATGCAAATAGAAAAAGATACCGTTCAAATCACTTCTGGAGTTCGACACGGTCAAACACTAGGATCACCAATTGCCTTAGTTGTGGAGAACAATGACTGGAAGCATTGGACCAAAATTATGGGTGCAGATCCATTAATCGAAGGACAAGAGGATGAAGTTAAACGGAAAATTACGCGTCCAAGACCTGGTCATGCAGATCTAAATGGTGCAATAAAATACGGTCATCGCGATATGAGAAATGTTCTTGAGCGTTCATCCGCTCGAGAAACAACTGTACGAGTAGCTGCTGGTGCTGTTGCTAAGAAACTTTTATCTTTAGTTGGGGTTAAACTCGTTTCACATGTCGTTGAAATTGGTGGTATTAAAGCGAACACCAATGCCAATTTAACCATTGATGAGTTAAAAGAAAGAACAGAGCTATCACCTGTACGATGTGCAGATCCAGAAGTAGAACAGGATATGATGGATGCGATTGACAATGCTAAGAAAAATGGAGATTCAATTGGCGGAGTTGTTGAAGTAATAGCTTCTGGAATGCCAGCTGGGGTAGGCAGCTATGTTCAATATGATAGGAAAATAGATGCTAAACTTGCAGCAGCAATTATTAGTATTAATGCATTTAAAGGAGTAGAGTTTGGGATTGGCTTTGAAGCAGCAAGAAAGCCTGGCAGTGAAGTACATGATGAGATTCTTTGGGATCAAGAACATGGGTATACACGGAAGACTAATCGTCTAGGCGGTCTTGAAGGCGGAATGACCAATGGGATGCCTATTGTTGTTCGCGGAGTAATGAAGCCAATTCCAACACTTTATAAGCCATTAATGAGTGTTGATATTGATACGAAGGAGCCATTTTCCGCAAGTGTTGAGCGATCTGACAGCTGTGCAGTTCCTGCTGCCGCTGTTGTAGCTGAAAATGTTGTCGCATGGGAATTAGCTAATTCTCTTATTGATCAATTTTATAGTGACCGTTTCGATACATTCGCTGCTGAAATTAAGCGTCAGCGTGATTACGCGAGGGAATTTTAATGGAAGCTATCAAAATTCAAACGACCTCCAAAAACTATGAGGTGTTTATTGGCGAAGGTGTACGAAATGAAATCAGCACTTTTTTAAGCAATCATTTTACAAACCTGACTCGAATATTAATTATTACAGATGAAACAGTTGGTAAAATACATTTGGATAAATTAGTACCACTTGTATCTAAATGGGACCCCGTTATTTTTACTGCTCCTAGTGGTGAAAAAGCAAAAACGTTCGAAGTATTCTATGACGCCTTATCAATCGCATTAGAAAGCCGTTTAGATCGAAAATCCGTTATTCTTGCATTTGGCGGTGGGGCAGTGGGTGACTTAACAGGTTTTGTTGCGGCGTCCTTTATGAGGGGAATACCGTTTATCCAAATACCAACCACCATCCTTGCTCATGATAGTGCTGTTGGTGGGAAAGTGGCGATTAATCATCCTTTAGGTAAAAATATGATTGGAGCTTTCCATCAACCAGAGGCTGTTTTCTATGATCTTGAACTCCTCAACACATTACCGGAGCAAGAAATCCGATCTGGTTTTGCGGAGGTTATTAAACATGCTCTTATTTATGATGTTAACTTTTATGAATGGCTAAAAACCGATATTCACCATCTTGACTCTTTAACATCCGACCAATTATTTGAATCACTATTAAAAGGAATTAAAATCAAGAATGAATTTGTTTCGAAAGACGAAAAAGAGACTGGAATTCGCGCCTACTTAAATTTTGGTCATACACTAGGACATGCAATTGAATCAGAAATGGGCTATGGTAATTTCACACATGGTGAAGCAGTCATGATTGGGATGATTTTTGCCTTAAAGCTAAGCAAAGAGGTATTAGGGTTATCCTTTGAAACAGAAGAATTTGTTAAATGGGTTCAAGAACTTGGGTATCAAACAGAGATTCCAGCCCATTTATCGGCTGAGCGTTTGCTGGCAAAAATGAAGCAAGATAAAAAATCAGCAGGTGGTTCGGTTAAATTTGTACTATTAGAACAGGTAGGGAAATCAAAGCTTCAGGAGCTTTCAGATGACTTTTTACTAAATCAAATCAAAAATTTTTTATAATAAGGAGGGACTTGTCATGATTAGAGGGATGAGGGGAGCAATCACTGTAGATAGCAATTCAGAAGATGCAATCATATCCGCAACAGAAGAACTTTTAAAACAACTAATCGAGGGAAACAATATCCTTCCAGAACAGGTTGCTTCTGTTTTTATTTCAACAACTGAGGAGCTAAACGCAGCCTTCCCCGCAAGAGCATTACGTAAATTTGCTGGTTGGACCTATGTTCCTGTTATGTGTATGAGAGAATTGCCTGTGCCGAGTGCTTTACCAATGTGCGTAAGAGTCATGTTGCATGTGAATACAGCTGTTACACAGGAAGAAGTCGTTCATGTTTATTTAGGCGGGGCAACGGTTTTGCGACCTGATTTAGGCAATACTTTAGCTCAATAGGTTTATATTATTATCTTACGGATGGAGTGAAGAGAAATTGAGATGGAAAAAGCAGTTATTAACCCTGACTCCGTATCAGCCAGGAAAATCAATAGAATCTGTGAAAAAACAATATAATTTAGACAAGATCGTTAAGCTAGCCTCAAATGAAAATCCCTTAGGATGTTCTAATAAAGTGCATTCTGCACTACAACATAATCAACCCGGCTTTGCTATATACCCAGATGGCTATATGACCAGCTTAAGGGAAACAGTTGCATCTTTTTTAAAGGTGAGCCAAGATGAACTTATTTTTGGGAATGGATCAGATAATCTTATCCAAATCATTTCAAGGTCATTACTACATCCGGGTGCAAATACTGTAATGGCGACACCATCTTTTTCACAATACAAACATAATGCTGTGCTTGAAGGCGCAGAGATAAGGGAAATACCTTTACTTGATGGTCAACATGATTTAGAGAAAATGTATGCTTCCATTGATGACAAAACCAATGTTGTCTGGGTATGCAGTCCTAATAATCCAACCGGTACATATGTATCAGATAGTAATTTAATTTCTTTCTTAAATAGGGTTCCTTCCCATGTTTTGGTTGTACTGGATGAGGCGTATTATGAATATGTAGTTGCCGATGATTACTATGATTCAATTGAATTAACACGGACGTATCCCAATTTAATCGTTTTACGGACCTTCTCGAAAATATATGGGCTTGCTTCACTAAGGGTAGGCTATGGTGTTGCCAATAAAGAGATTATTCAAGCACTGGAACCTGCAAGAGAACCGTTCAATGTTAATTCATTTGGACAAGTTGCAGCACAAGCTGCCATTCTTGACCAGGAGTTTGTTCAAGATTGTAAAGAGAAGAACCGACAAGGTTTAACTCAATTTTATAACTTTTGTGAGCAGTACAAACTAAGCTATTATCCTTCTCAAACTAATTTTATTTTAATTGACATAAATGCTGACGCAGATCAAGGGTTTCAATTTCTTTTAGAAAAAGGCTATATCGTACGATCAGGAAAAGCTTTAGGATTCCCTACATCATTAAGAATTACCGTTGGCACTGTAGAGCAAAATTATGGTGTACTTAAAGCATTAGGTGAATTTCTAGCTGAACAACATTCCGTACAGCACTTTGAAAACTAGGGGGACTACCAATGAAAGGCCGAGTGTTTGTAATTGGACTTGGGTTAATTGGCGGTTCTTTAGCTTTATGTATTAAAAAAGAACATAAAGCTGCTATCATAATGGGCTATGATATTAATCAAGAACAAGCTAGGCTAGCTAAAATGCTAGGTGTTATTGATGAAGTGGCTGATGATATAGCTGAAGGTGCTAAAACCGCAGATTTAATTATCATCTCCGCACCAGTAATGGAAACGGAAGCGATTATTCACTTATTGTCGGAGCAATCGTTAAAATCCGATGTAATCATTACTGACACAGGAAGTACAAAAGGTAAAATTGTTGCAAAAGCTGCAACCTTAAAGAAAGAAGGATATACCTTTATTGGGGGTCATCCAATGGCTGGCTCCCATAAAAGCGGTGTTTCGGCTGCAAAAGAAATTCTATTTGAGAATGCTTTTTATCTCTTAACACCAGAGGAACATATTGATAATTCAAAAGTAGAAAAATTAATGGCTTGGCTCAAAGGGACAAATGCAAAATTCTTAAGTGTTACACCTAATACCCATGATTATTTAACTGGAATTGTTAGTCATTTCCCCCATATCGTTGCTGCATCGATTGTCCGTCAAACGGAAAGGTTAGCAGATGAAGAGAGTCTTATTCCACGACTAGCAGCAGGTGGGTTTAGAGATATTACAAGGATTGCTTCTAGCAGTCCTGCAATGTGGAAGGATATATTACTTCATAATCGCGAGGTTTTAATAGAGTTAATCGATAAATGGAAGGAAGAAATGGATGAGGTGAAGGAGTTACTCGAACAAGAAAATAGTGATGAAATTTTCCACTATTTTCAGCAGGCAAAGCAATACCGTGATGGCCTGCCGGTTAGAGAAAAGGGAGCAATTCCTTCATTTTACGATTTATTTGTTGATGTTCCGGATTATCCTGGTAGTGTTTCTGAGGTTACAGGATACTTAGCAAAAGAAAATATTAGTATTACAAATATTCGTATATTAGAAACGCGTGAAGACGAGATATACGGAGTTCTAGTTATTAGTTTTCAAACTGAAGAGGATCGCGAGCGGGCAGAAAAGTGTATTCATAACCGCTCAAGCTATGCTACCTCAATGGGAACATAAATTGATTTGAATATAGGTGATGAAATGGAATTAATAGAATTACTGCCAACAATGAATGGTTTGAAGGGTGTTATCGTAATACCTGGGGATAAATCAATTTCACATCGATCCGTTATGTTTGGCTCCATTGCCCAAGGTGTAACGAAGGTGAAGAATTTTCTGCCTGGTGATGATTGTTTAAGTACGATTTCCTGTTTCCGCAAGTTAGGGGTCGTTATTGAAGAAAATGAAAAGGAATTAATCATTTATGGAAATGGCTTTGAAGGTTTGAAGGAACCTAATGAGCTTTTGGATGTAGGTAATTCCGGGACGACTATTCGACTATTATTAGGTATTTTAGCGGGGAGACCATTCCACTCTTCACTTATAGGTGACGATTCAATTGGTAAAAGACCAATGACTAGGGTAACAGAGCCGCTAAAAACGATGGGGGCACAAATAGACGGCCGCAAGAATGGAGAATTCACTCCACTTAGTATGCGCGGTGGCAGCTTACAACCGATACAGTATAAAATGCCTGTGGCAAGTGCGCAGGTAAAATCAGCGCTTATTCTTGCCGGCCTGCAAGCCGATGGAGAATCAATTATTATCGAAAAAGCTGAGTCACGCGATCATACGGAAAGGATGATCCGAAAATTTGGCGGTCAAGTTCAAACGGATAATCGTATGATCAAGGTAAAGGGCGGTCAAAAGCTTATAGCTTCTGATATTCTTGTCCCAGGCGATATTTCTTCAGCTGCGTTTTTCTTAGTTGCTGGTGCGATTGTTCCTGATAGTGAAATCGTCCTTAAGAATGTTGGTCTAAACCCAACCAGAACGGGTATTATTGAAATTATGAATAAAATGGGAGCTAATTTGGAGATTCATCAAAATGACGCCGATTCCTTTGAACCAGCAGGGGATATTACAATTAAAACCTCTAATCTGCGAGGTACCGTCATTGAAGGTGATGTAATTCCAAGATTAATTGACGAAATCCCGATTATTGCATTATTAGCGACACAAGCGGAAGGGAAAACGATTATTAAGGATGCAGCAGAACTTAAGGTCAAAGAAACCAATCGAATTGATACCGTTGTTAATGAATTAAAAAAACTTGGTGCCTCTATAGAAGCTACAGAAGATGGAATGGTTATTCATGGCGGATCAACTCTAAGTGGTGGAACGGTATCCAGTCATGGTGATCACAGGATTGGGATGATGCTTGCAATCGCATCTCTGCTTTGTAAGGATCAGGTCAACCTAGAAAATCCAGAAGCTATCTCAGTTTCATATCCAAATTTCTTTAGTCATTTGAATAGTTTAAAAAACTAAAGCTGCCATCAGGTGGCTTTTGTTTTGGTTATTTTTTCCTGTCATAGTTTTTAAGTCTTGCACATAGCTTGTCTTAAAGAGGATTGCTTGCGAAAAGGGTGGTAGGATGGGATATATTATTGAAAATGCCAATATACTAAAGGAGACGAAACTTACAAAATCATCGCTGCTGATCAAGGGAAACCAGATTGTTGCAAAGCAAAATCACATTCGTCATAATAAATTTATGAAAATGAATGCAGATTCTTTTATTATGACCCCTTCTTATGTTCTGTTAGATACTAAGATACCTCTTAATACCTCATTTCAAGAATTTCGGAAATACATGATTGAGAATTTCCTTTTGAAAGGTTGTACCACATTCATTACTTCAATTTCGATTTCATACGAAAGTGAATTAGAAGATAAAATTAAAGAAACAAAAACCCGGCTTATTAACAGTTCAATTGATTTTCTTATTTGTGTAACGATTCCACTTAGGATGTTAACTCCCTCATTTATTAGGAAATGCAAGAAAGTAAGAGTTCCGGCAATTTTTATTGAGATTGTCGATCTAGATGAATTAAGTAAAATTCCCTGGGGGTGGATTAGAGAGGCACTCTTCCCATATAATTGTCCCCTTGTTCCGATAATTTCTAACGAATTAAAGAAGGAAGCAAGGAGGGCTATGTCGAAATGGAAAGTAATAATGGAAAATGGGAAAATCCCTTCAATTCTTGAGGAATTGACAGAAAATCAGCCAATATCAATAAAAGTGTTAAACAAACTAGGGTTATATCCACAAAAAGCTAGTCTACTACATGGTTCGGAAGTAAGTTATAATTTATTTCTTAAAGCAAGAGAAATCTTGAACGTTGATGAAGTTGGATTATTTCATTATCATAGTGATAGACTTGTAGTAACCGTAAACAAGGGAAAAGTAGTCCGAGCAGGGGAAGAAGTTTTATTTAAACCAGGATTTGGAGAATATGTTAGGGTACGAACCCCATCTTATTTCGCATTATAGTCAATCAAGGGGACCGAGAGGATAGAGATAATGGATAGAGTGAATAAAATTATTACCATGTTGGAAAATGGCCAACATAATGAAGCTATAAATGAATATAATGTTGTATTAACCAAAGGTAAACCCGATGAAAAATTCCTGCTTGCAGAAGAAATGTTACAATATGGATTTTTAGCTGAAGCCAAGGCGCTGGTAGAAAACTTATTAGTGATCTATCCAGAAGAAGGCGAGTTACTTGTCTTGCTGGGAGAAATTTTGGTTGAATCTGGAGATGAGGAACAAGCAATTCTTGTATTAGAAAAGATCTCCAAAAACGACCCTAGCTTTGGACAATCTCTCTTGCTGTTAGCAGACTTGTATCAAGTTCAAGGATTATATGAGGTTTGTGAGAGGAAACTGCTTAAAGCAAAGGATCTATTACCTGAAGAGGTCATTATTGATTTTGCTCTTGGTGAACTCTATAGTGAACAAGGAGAGGTTACAAAGGCATTAAAATCATATGAAGTGGTCTTGAAGGAGCATCATGAAATTGCTGGTGTAAGCATTTATCAACGTATGGCCGAGCTTCTAAGTGCCTCTGGAGAATTTGAAGAAGCACTATTCTATTATGACAAAGCAATAGATGATAAATTAGAAATTAATACACTATTTGGTTATGCCTTTACAGCACTACAAGCAGGATACAATCGGACTTCCATCGAGAGGTTCGAGGAATTAAAAGAGCTAGACCCAGAATACCATTCCCTTTATCTACATCTTGCAAAGGCATACGAACGGGAAGAAGAACTTGAAAATAGCTTAAAGGTAATTCAAGAAGGTATTAGGCAAGATGAATTTAATAAGGACGTATTTTTCTATGGTGGAAAAATCGCTATTAAGCTCGGTAATCCGGAACTGGCTGAACAGTATTTCCGAGAAGCACTTGCATTAGATCCAGGTTTTACAGAGGCTGCACTCACGATAAATAAACTCTTTTTTCAACAAGAGAGGTATGAAGCAGTTATTGATTTGATTTCACAGTTAGACTATGTAGAAGATGAGGAGCCACAACTCCTATGGGACTCTGCCCTTGCTTATGAAAAGTTAGAGGATTATTCCTATGCATTAGACAAATATGAAAATGCATATACTTTTTTTAAGAATAATGAAGCATTTTTGAATGATTATGGATATTTTTTAATTGAGGAAGGAAAAACCGACCTTGCTGCCGAAATTTTTAAACAGTTACAAAAAGGTGATCCAACAAATGGAGAGTATGCTGATTTGCTTGACCGTCTAATTAGTAGAGAGAATTAATAAAAAGCTGAATATACAGAGGAGGGAAACTATCAGATGGCAACCCCTGTTTCTGTCAACGAGAAAAAGGACTTTATTCGCTGGTTTTTAAATCATTATCAATTAAAACGTCGAGAGTGTGTATGGATTCTTAATTATTTAATGAGTCACGACCAATTAATGGAGAAGGTTCATTTTGTAGAGCAAGCTCAGTATTGTCCGCGTGGGTTGATCATGTCAACCCATTGCGTAGATAAAGTACCATTTCGTTTTTATAAAGAAAATGTAATGACTACTGATGCTGAAAAATCCTTTCATGATATTCGGTTAAATCGTGACGAAGAAATTTTTATTCAATTAAACTTTCATGCTTCCAATCAAGCGCACCAATATGCAGCAGTACTAGAGGAAAATCCATTTGTCCCTAAACACCTTCAAGTAAATGAAAAAGACGGAGTTGTAGCAGAACAATTTTTACAAAATAGTATTGAAAGGTTTCAACGAGAGAAATTGCTTCAATTAATTGATGAAGCACTAGATAAGCAGGATAAAACAGCCTTTCGATCATTAACAGAAAAATTAAACCAACTAAAAGAAGTAGAGAAAAATGGAAGCTTGCGCTAAGCATGCTTCTATTTTTATGTTATCCAATGCTTTTAATTTTTCAATAGTAAATGATATGATAGTGGTATCGAATAAAGAGGGCTGGTGTCAAAAATGAAGTGGGTTTCAAAAGATATAGAAACATATTTTTCTGCAAAAGAATACGTAGATACAGCAGTTATTCCCATGTTTTCACTTTCATTTGGAAATGAAATGAAGCAGTCTGCCTCTAATGCAGAGTTTATTACCTTGATAACGAATTATTTAGAACGGCAATTTACAGGTAGATTATTGTTGTTGCCGCCATTTACATATATAAAGAATAATGACCCTGTGGAGGTTCTTAGTGAGCTTAAGAACTGGGAAGAGAACATTGAAGGAAATGAATTTAAACATATTTTCTACATAACCTCGGAGAGTGATTGGAAAATGGTTGAAAATCAGCTTGCAGGTTCATTAATCTGGCTTCCGGCTCTGCCACTCGCACATTTGAATGATTCTCAAAAAATTTCAATGATTGAAAGTCAGGTAAAACAACTATTAAATCTGTTTACTCAAAAATGGCAAGAAAATTTGTAAATCTTTTGGCTTTAACATGTTTTTAAAATAGTATGATATTGACCTAGGATAAAGATTGATATATCATGGTTATGTCCTAGTTTTATATGTGTTTAATTTATGTCCGATGGACTTAACTTGTGAATAGAGGGGGGATAAGCATGAGTAAGCATCGCGTATCAAGAAGACAATTTTTAAGCTACACTTTAACAGGTGTAGGGGGGTTTATGGCAGCAGGAATGTTAATGCCAATGGTTCGTTTTGCAATTGATCCAGTTTTAACCGCGGAAGCAGGTGGCGATTTTATTGCAACTCCATTGAAAATATCTGACATTACCGCTGAGCCACAACGGGTTGATTTCACGTTTAAACAAAAGGATGCATGGCATACTGCAGACGTTACCAATACTGCCTGGGTTTATAAGGATGAACAAGATAATATTGTTGCCTTATCACCTGTATGTAAACACTTAGGTTGTACGGTTGCTTGGGGAACGGATAAGGAACATCCAGAGGAATTTTTCTGTCCATGTCATTTTGGGCGATATACAAAGGATGGAACGAACGTTAAGGGTACTCCACCAATCGCACCGCTAGATGTATATCCATTACAAGAAAAAGACGGTTTACTTTATTTAGGAAAAGCTGAACCGCGGACAAAGGAGGCGTAATCATTGTTAAACAAAATTTACGATTGGGTAGATGAACGTTTAGATATTACGCCTTTGTGGCGCGATATCGCTGATCATGAAGTACCAGAGCATGTAAATCCTGCGCATCATTTTTCTGCGTTTGTTTATTGTTTTGGTGGTTTGACATTTTTTGTTACAGTAATTCAAATTCTTTCTGGTATGTTCTTAACGATGTACTATGTACCAGATATTAAGAATGCGTGGGAATCTGTTTTCTATCTTCAAAACGAAGTAGCATTCGGACAAATCGTACGCGGTATGCATCACTGGGGTGCAAGTTTAGTTATTGTAATGATGTTCTTACATACATTACGCGTTTTCTTCCAAGGCGCATATAAAAAACCACGTGAACTTAACTGGATTGTCGGGGTATTGATTTTCTTCGTTATGCTGGCATTAGGTTTAACAGGTTATTTATTACCTTGGGATATGAAAGCGTTGTTCGCAACAAAGGTTACACTGCAAATTATTGAAGCAGTACCATTTATTGGTGTTTATCTGAAAACTTTACTTTCGGGGCATGAGACAATTGTAGGAGCTCAAACCTTAACTCGTTTCTTTGCGATTCACGTGTTCTTCTTACCTGCTGCATTATTTGGATTAATGGCAGCTCATTTCATGATGATTCGTAAACAGGGTATTTCAGGACCACTATAATACTCTTAAATCTGATTCCGAAATATTATTAATTTTAATTTACGAATAAAGGAGGGGGATTGTTCGATGCATCGCGGTAAAGGAATGAAGTTCGTAGGCGACTCTCGTGTAGTTGCACCAGAAGCCCGTACGAGTAAAAATATTCCGAAAGATTACTCAGAATACCCTGGTAAAACAGAGGCGTTTTGGCCTAACTTCCTTTTGAAAGAATGGTTGGTAGGAGCAGTATTTCTAGTCGGCTTTTTATGTTTAACAGTTGCACATCCGAGTCCACTTGAAAGGATTGCAGATCCATCTGATACAGGTTACACTCCGATGCCAGACTGGTACTTCTTGTTCTTATATCAATTACTGAAGTATGAGTTTGCTGCGGGACCTTATACTGTAGTTGGTGCAATGGTTATCCCTGGACTAGCTTTTGGAGCATTGTTATTAGCTCCATTTTTAGACCGTGGACCAGAACGCCGTCCGAGCAAGCGTCCATTAGCAACTGGCTTTATGCTGTTAGCGATCGCTGCTATTACATTTTTAACATGGCAGTCCGCTTCAACCCATAATTGGGAAGCGGCAAAAGAGTATGGTAAGATTGTTGCTGATGTTGAGATTGATAAGACATCAGAAGAATATACAATTGCTTCAGATAATACTTGTATCACTTGTCATGGAGATAGCTTCCAGGGTGGTGCGGGTGCACCGACTTTAATTGACACTGGACTTTCTGCCGATGAAATTGCAAAAATTGCAAAAGAAGGTATTGGCACTATGCCGCCAGGAGTTTTTAAAGGTGATGATGAACAGCTTAAAAAGCTTTCAGAATTTATCGCTAACTTAGGTAAATAATTATAGTTTGAAAAAAGCTGACGGTTTATCGTCAGCTTTTATTATTCGTAAAAAAGAAAAGAGGAAAAGTAGTGAAGTGGATTTATCCCCTCCTGGCCAATAGGTCATTTTTACTGTTATTGCTTGTAATCAATTTTGCAGGAACGGTCTATGGGTATGTATGGTATGGGTGGCAGTTAAAAGAAACACCGCCAATTTTCCTCATATTTGTTCCTGATAGCCCAACTGCAAGTTTGTTTTTTGTCTTTGTGCTTGTTGCCTTTTTATTAAAAAAGAACTGGCCGCTTATGGAATCTCTTGCGATGGTAACGTTATTTAAATACGGAATTTGGGCTGTAGTAATGAATTCTCTTGTGTTTATTATCCAGGGTGAATTGGACTGGATTGGATTGATGCTGGCACTTTCTCATTTCGCCATGGCTGTTCAAGCATTGCTTTATGCACCTTTTTATCGTTTTAAGTGGTGGCACTTGTTGATAACCGCTATTTGGACCTTACATAATGATGTTATTGATTACGTCTTCTTCATGCTCCCAAGGTACCATATGTTAGATAATTTTATCCCGCAAATTGGTTATTTTACTTTTTGGCTTTCAATCGTGTCGGTAGGAATTGGTTATTATTTTGTCATTCGTCCAAAACGCTTTAAACTGGATCTATATTAACTAGAACAAAATTGTTTTTTTGATAGGATAAAAGATGGTCTAACCTTGTCCACCTCTTCATACATTTTAATAGTGATGATAGGGGGGACAAGGTTTGAAGGTTAAATGGTTACTACTATTCTTAATTGTCATTATGCTCACTCCCATGACGGTTTTTGCGAATTCGCAAAAACCGATAGAGAAGCTAGATAATATCTCTGATGAAGCACTTCAAATGATCAAATTTCAGAGATATGAAGATGGCAAAAAGCTGTTAGATTATTTTTCAGAACAGTTTACAGTCATCTCGAGTAAAGAACATCCATTTACGGTGGATCAACATAGGATTATTTCTGTTTCGCATGATGAAGCGTTGGAAGCTGCAGTGAGCGCAAATATGGAATATGAAGAAAGGGTTCAAAGACTCACAAAGTTCCGTCTTGTTGTTGATGCTATCGCTACTAGCCATCAACCGCTATGGACTGAGATGGAGAATCCAATTATGACCGCTTTCAAAGATGCTAGAGAAGCTGCCAGCACTGGTGATTCAGCACATTTTCACTCGAATTTTAATACTTTTATGTCATTATACAACGTTATTTATCCAAGTATGAAAATTGATGTTTCAGCAGAAAGCATTCAGAAAATAGACGCACGAATCAATTTTATTGATGAATATCGTTCAGAGGTTGTCAATAATATAAAGAGCCAACAGGAATTAGAAGGCTTAGAAATGGACTTGAAAAATCTATTTGAAAACATGGATGAGGATGAGGCAGACCCCTCATTATGGTGGGTAATTATTTCAACTGGCAGTATTATTATCTTAACTTTATCTTATGTAGGCTGGAGAAAATATCAAGGTGAAAAGAATATGAGAAAAAACCGTACTAGAGTTCATAAAGATTGAGAACTCTTGCGGGCAAAAAAAGCAATGTCCGTACTGGACATTGCTTTTCTATATGTCTAGCGCAAGCGGCCCTAGCGGCCCTTCCGCTTTTCTATATTTCAATAGGTTTTTTATTTTCATCGAGTGTGAATCCTTCTCCGTGCACATCATGGACAATTGTAACAGAAATAAAGGCATGTGGGTCAACAGAGGTAATTAAATTTTTTAAGCGAACAAGTTCATTTTTAGCAACAACACAATATAAAACTTCCCGCTCTATTTTTGTAAAAGAACCATACCCCTTTAGAACAGTAACGCCTCGATCCATTTCCTCCATAATCTTTTTTGCAATAGCTTCATTTCTCTCTGAAACAATCATCGCACCCCTAGCTGAATAGGCACCTTCTTGGATAAAATCAATTACTCTTGCACTAATAAAAACGGCAACAAGGGTGTACATCGCTTCTTTATAATTTAAATAAGTAAGTACAGAGACAGCTATGACACAAATATCGAAGATAAACATGGTTTTCCCCATGCCCCAACCTATATACTTCTGAACTAGCCTTGCGATAATGTCGACTCCCCCGGTTGTGCCGCCATACCGAAAAATAATTCCTAATCCAATTCCCAAAAAGACACCAGCAAATAATGCAGCCAGGGTTAAGTCATCCTTTAGCGGCATGTCAATAGAATAACGCTGGAATATCCATAAGAACACAGAGAGACCTACTGTCCCAAGTATGGTATAGAAAAAGGCATTTCTTCCAAGTAGCTTCCATCCGACAAAAAACAGCGGTATATTTAATATCAAGTTGGTATAAGATGGGTCCCATTTGAACATGAAGTAAAGAAGAAGAGTTATACCTGTAAAACCGCCTTCGGCAAGTTTATTTTGCATATTAAAATTGACAAGTCCAAAACCCATTATGGCTGTCCCAATTAAGATAAATAAAACATTTTTCATTTTTAGTCCAAATATCATGATTTTTCCACCTTTACCATAATTTCATGTCATCAGCGGCTTTTATTATAGCGAATTAACTATAGAAGAGCAATTTTAGAATAGGAAACCTTAAGCCTAAGATAAAAACATTTGTAAAACCAACTAATTTTAGCTAATGTATTTTATAGATGTTTGCAATTTAAAATGAGGTGAATGTGTTTGGTCAATGGGAAATCAATCAAAGACCTGCAAAATGAAGTCGATACATACATAGGTCAATTTAAAGAGGGGTATTTTAGTCCCTTAGCAATGGTAGCACGGCTAACGGAAGAACTTGGCGAGCTTGCTAGGGAAGTAAATCATTATTATGGCGAGAAACCAAAAAAATCCAGCGAAACCGAAAAGGCTATTGAGGAGGAGCTGGGAGATCTTCTTTTTGTCCTGATTTGCTTGGCCAATTCCTTAAATATAGACTTGGAAGAGGCACATGACTATGTCATGAATAAATTTAATACTAGGGACAAGGACCGTTGGACTAGGATTGATCATAAGGATGAGGAGTGAGCGAAATTGAGTAGGGTTAAAATTATTATTGCGGGGCCGCGGGGACGGATGGGAAGTGAAGCCGTCAAAATGGTTACAAATACTGATCAGTTTGAGTTAAAGGCAGTTATTGATCATAAATACGATGGTCATATGTTAAGTGATATTGAAGGGTTCCAAGCGATAAAAAATATCCCAATTTTTACAAACATTGAATCTTGCCTTCAAAAGGTGGAGTGTGATGTACTAATTGATCTAACAACGCCAGAGGTAGGAATGCATCATGCCAAAACGGCACTTCTTCATAATGTGAGACCAGTTGTGGGTACAACTGGGTTTTCAAAAGCTGACCTAGAAGAATTGGATGGTATTTGCAGGGAAAAGAACCTTGGTTGTATTATTGCCCCGAATTTTGCCCTAGGTGCAGTGCTGATGATGAAGTTTTCACAAATGGCAGCAAAATATTTTAATGATGTTGAAATCATTGAATTGCACCATGACAAAAAACTTGACGCTCCTTCAGGAACTGCTGTAAAGACTGCAGAGATGATTTCCGCTGTAAGGGAATTAAAGCAACAGGGGCATCCTGATGAGAAAGAAACGATTAGTGGTGCAAGGGGAGCAAACTTTGATGGAATGCACATTCATTCAGTAAGACTGCCTGGTCTAGTCGCACATCAACAGGTTTTATTTGGGTCAGATGGCCAAACTTTAACCATTCGTCATGATTCCTATAATCGTGCGTCGTTTATGTCAGGTGTTAAAATAGCAGTAGAGACAGTAATGAACCAAGATTTGTTTGTATATGGACTTGAAAATATTCTAGAATAGGAGAACTACCATGAACATAGCCTTAATCGCACATGATAATAAAAAGAATGACCTAGTTCAATTTGCAACAGCTTATCAAATTATTTTTTCAAAGCATACTCTTTTTGCAACAGGAACAACAGGGCTTAGAATTCAGGAGGCAACTGGATTACCGATTACGAGATTTCAATCGGGCCCTTTAGGGGGAGATCAAGAAATCGGTGCGATGATCGCAAAAAATAAGATGGACGCTATATTCTTTTTTCGCGACCCGCTAACAGCACAGCCCCATGAACCTGATGTAACAGCACTCGTTCGTCTTTGTGACGTGTATGCTATACCCCTTGCAACAAATATGGGGACAGCGGAATTGTTGATAAGAGGCCTAGAAGAGGGCTTCCTAGAATGGAGAAATATTGTCCATGAGAACGATCAAAGTGTTGAACGATAAACCCTTACATATTTTAGCTTTTGGTGCCCATGCTGATGATGTGGAAATCGGTATGGGAGGCAGTATCGCTAAATGGTCAGCAAGTGGGAAAAGAATTGGAATTTGTGATTTGACGGATGCAGATTTATCTTCAAATGGGACGATAGAGATAAGGAAAGAGGAAGCAAAACAAGCAGCTACAATCTTAGGTGTCACAGAAAGATGGTCACTTGCATTTCCAGATAGAGGACTGCTTCTGCAGGAAGAATTTATTAGACAGATTGCTTTCGTTATTAGAAAGTATCAGCCACAAATTGTCTTTGCTCCCTATTTTGATGACCGCCACCCTGATCATGGAAACTGCGCCCGCCTTGTTGAAGAGGCGGTCTTTTCTGCGGGAATAAGGAAATACCAAACAGACAATTCCCAAGCTGCCCACAAGGTTGCCAACGTGTATTTTTATATGATAAATGGGTTTCATAAGCCAGATTTCGTAATTGATATCTCGGAAACAATGAAGCGGAAAATTGCAGCCTTGAAGGCGTATAAAAGCCAATTTGAACAATCAGAAAATAGTGTCGAAACACCACTTGTAAATGGGTATATCGAAACCGTTGAGGCAAGAGAAAGATTATTCGGTCAACAAGTCGGTGTTCAATTTGCAGAAGGTTTTAAATCAAAAGTACCAATCCTCTTGAATTGTGACTTGATAGGAGATTAACGATGAGGAAACTTAAAATTGGAATTACCTGTTATCCTACTGTTGGCGGCTCAGGTGTAGTGGCAACGGAATTAGGTAAAATGCTAGCAGAAAAAGGACATGAGATCCATTTTATCTCATCTAGTATCCCTTTTAGACTAAATAGAATTTATCATAATATTTTTTATCATCAGGTGGAAGTGAATCAATACTCTGTTTTCCAATATCCACCCTATGATATTGCTTTAGCTAGTAAAATGGCAGAGGTTGCAAATCGAGAGAATCTGGACATTCTCCATGTTCACTATGCCATTCCTCATGCAGTTTGTGCAATCTTGGCCAAACAAATGAGTAAGGTTGACGTAAAGGTTGTCACCACCCTTCATGGAACAGACATAACGGTTCTGGGATACGATCCATCACTAACTGAAGCAATTAAATTCGGCATTGAAAAATCAGACATCGTAACGGCTGTTTCAAGGTCTTTAATTGAGCAAACTCACGAACTTATTCAGCCGGACAAGGAAATTGAAACTGTTTATAACTTTATTGATGCTCGAATCTATCAAAAAAGAGATGCAAAACATCTGAAGAAGGAATTCGGGATTAAAGAAGATGAAAAGGTTGTCATCCATGTTTCTAATTTTCGACCGGTTAAACGGGTACAGGATATTGTAAAAACGTTCGCGAAAATTTCCGAAGCAATGCCAGCAAAACTATTGCTGGTCGGAGATGGTCCGGAAATGACCCCGGTATGCAGGCTGGTAAAGAAATTAGGATTGACAGATAGAGTTCATCTTCTCGGAAAACAGGAAAACCTAGATGAACTGTACTCAATAAGTGATTTAAAGCTGTTATTATCGGAAAAAGAAAGCTTTGGTCTTGTGGCCCTTGAGGCAATGGCATGTGGGGTTCCATGTATTGGCACGAATGTAGGGGGAATGCCTGAAGTCATCCAACATGGTCAGACAGGCTATATTTGTGAATTAGGAGATATTGACGATATTTCTTCAAAAGCAATTTTTTTATTGAGTAACCCACAAATTCATCAACAATTTGCTAGTAATGGAGTATCTGTTGTTAATACAAAATTTAGAGCCGAACAAATTGTCGGGGAATATGAGCAATTATATTTTAAGCTCTTATACAAAGGGTGATAAGTATGAAAGAGCCTTTTTTATCAGCTGTACCAGTTTTAGAAAAATTAGAGTCTGCGGGCTTTGAGGCTTATTTTGTTGGGGGGTCTGTCAGAGATTTACTTTTAGAAAAGGAAATAAACGATGTTGATATAGCCACTTCAGCAACACCGGAAGAAGTAAAGCAACTATTTTCAAAAACAGTTGATGTAGGCATTGAGCATGGGACCGTTCTAGTTTTATTTCAAAATAAATCGTATGAGATTACAACCTTCCGTACTGAAGCTGAATACGAGGATTACCGCAGACCGAAAGAAGTCTCTTTTATTAGAAACCTGCGTGAGGATTTACAACGTAGAGATTTTACCATGAATGCAATTGCAATGGATAAAGACGGAAATCGAATTGATCCCTATCACGGACAAGAATCAATAACGAGTAAGGTTATTCAAACAGTTGGAAAAGCAGCAGATCGTTTTCAAGAGGATGCGCTAAGAATGATGCGGGCAATTCGTTTTGTAAGTCAGTTGTCATTCCGAATTGAAGAAGAAACACTTCATGCTTTAATAGATTTAGTGCACTTACTTGAACATATTGCTGTCGAACGAAAACAAGCAGAGTTCGATAAATTACTATTTGGTGATAATCGAAAACAAGCCTTACAACTAACTCTTCAAACCAATATATACTCCTATTTACCAGGTCTACCGGGTAAAGAGAACAGCCTGAAATTAATGTTGGAGTACAATCTTGACCGATTAAATACTCGGGGAATGTGGGCATTACTCGTTTTCTGTTTGAAAATCGATAAAAAAGAAATCGAAGAATTTTTAAGAGGCTGGCGAATCCCATTAAAGGAAATTAGAGAGATTCAGCTTATTTTACATTACGTTAATAAGAGATTCGAAGCTGGCTGGTCTTCCTATGATTTGTATGTAGCAACAAAGAAAATTTTTGTATCTGCGGAAATGCTCTATCTGGTAATAAAAGGTATTGAGTCTAATGATACGATTGAGCACTATCTACATATATATGAGGGACTACCGATAAAAGATCGAACAGAAATGGATTTAACGGGTAATGACTTAATTGGTTGGTTTAACAAAAGCGGCGGACCATGGGTGAAAGAGATCCTGTTAAAAGTGGAAGAAGCTATTGTTGAAGGAAACGTTGGCAATCATAAAAAAATTATAAAGGAGTGGCTGATGGAGTGCAATCACAACTAAGGAAAGATTTGCTTGATGCCTTTACAAATGCGGGCGAAAACTTCTTATCGGGACAGCATATAGCAGAGTTAATCGGCTGCTCTAGAACGGCGGTGTGGAAGCATATTGAGGAGCTCCGGAAAGAAGGATTTGAATTAGAAGCAATACGCCGAAAAGGTTATCGGATTGTTAAGACTCCTGAGCAAATAACTGCCGATGAATTAAGACTTGGATTAACAACAAAGTTCATTGGAAAAAACCTTCACTATGAAGAAACAGTAGAGTCTACTCAAAAGATTGCTCACCGGTTAGCGTATGAACAGGCACCTGAAGGAACAGTAATCATTGCGGAGGAACAGCTGTCTGGGCGTGGTAGAATGGATCGCAGATGGCATTCTCCCAAATATACTGGTATTTGGATGAGTATTATTCTTAGACCCAGCATCCCGCTCCCAAAGGCTCCACAATTAACGTTATTAACAGCTGTGGCAATTGTTCGGGCGATTGAGGAACTCACGGGTCTGATGCCAGAAATAAAATGGCCAAATGATATCTTATTGAATGGAAAAAAGGTCACCGGAATACTAACGGAACTTGAAGCAGAAGCGGATCGGATTAATTCGATTATTATTGGAATTGGAATAAATGTTAATCAAACCAAAACAGACTTCCCTAGCGAGCTAGAGCAGATAGCTACCTCACTTCTGCTTGAAAAAGGGGAAAAGGTATCTCGAGCAGACTTAATAAAAGGTATTTTCACAAATCTTGAAAAATTGTATTTACTTTATTTAGACGAGGGATTCCATCCCATTAAACTGCTATGGGAAAGTTATGCAATTAGTATTGGCAGAATGATTACTGCACGAACCCTCTCAAACTCAATAATTGGTAAAGCACAAGGGATTACAGATGATGGTGTATTAATGATTGAAGATGAACTAGGCAAAATCCATCATGTTTATTCTGCTGATATAGAGATCTAAAATTGCAGCCGTGATGAAAAAATAAATCTTGCGGTTTATTCGATTTTTTCTTATAATTCAAATAATGGGCGGTATCCTTGCGAGCTGCACCGGAAACTATTTTTTACAACTTAAAAGGTTTCTGCCTAGATCCGTATAGCGGACCGGGACAGAGGGATAGAAAATGCGAAAGAGTCCAAGATCCTCTGCCTTTTAGATGGATCTTTTTATTTGTGCTCTTTTTGACTCCCTCTTCCTATAAAAAAGGAGGGAATAGGAATGAAGCAAACTACTGATTTTTTAAAAATGAAAGAAAGTAATGAGAAAATCGTTATGCTCACCGCGTATGATTATCCTTCTGCAAAGCAAGCAGAACAGGCTGGTGTCGATATCATATTAGTGGGAGACTCTCTTGGTATGGTGGTGCTTGGATATGATTCAACAGTACCCGTGACACTAGACGTTATGATCCATCATACTAAAGCAGTAAAACGTGGAGCTAAGGATACGTACATTGTTGCTGATATGCCGTTTCTAACCTATCATCTATCCATTCAGGATACCTTACAAAACGCAGGTAGATTGATTCAAGAAACGGGTGCGCATGCTGTTAAGCTAGAGGGAGCAGATGATGTAATTGAAAAAATTTCAGCTCTTACAAAGGCTGGAATTCCAGTTTGTGGACATCTTGGATTAACCCCTCAATCCGTTGGCGTACTAGGGGGCTATAAAGTTCAAGGCAAAGACGTCAAAGGTGCAATGAAATTGCTGGAAGACGCGAAGAGATGTGAAGAAGCAGGGGCGTTTGCGGTTGTTCTAGAATGTGTTCCGAAGCAATTGGCCGATGAAGTTTCCAAAGTTTTAACCATTCCAGTTATCGGTATTGGAGCAGGAGTTTATGTTGACGGCCAAGTGCTAGTCTATCATGATATTTTAGGATATGGTGTGGAACGGGTACCAAAGTTTGTAAAGCAATACTACTCCCTTAATCCGTTCATTAATGAATCTATTCAAGCCTATGTAAAGGAAGTAAAGGCAGAACAGTTTCCTGAAGATAAGCACTCTTTTACGATGAAAGAACAAGAGCTCAGTGGACTTTATGGAGGAATAAAATGAGAGTCATCACCACTATTCAAGATATGCAAACGGAAATAAGTAAACAGAAATCTCTATCCAAATCAATCGGATTTGTCCCTACAATGGGATTTTTGCATGAAGGCCATTTAACTCTTATAAAAAAATCGAGAAAAGAAAATGATATTGTTGTGTTAAGTATATTCGTAAATCCATTGCAGTTTGGTCCAACAGAGGACTTTTCTACCTATCCTAGAGACTTTGCAAGAGACCAATCATTAGCTGAATGTGAAGGGGTAGACATCCTGTTTTATCCTGGCGTGGAAGAAATGTATCCAAATCCTAGCTCAGTTAAGGTGATTGCACAGGAGCGAACCGATGTCTTATGTGGTAAATCGAGACCAGGTCATTTTGATGGTGTTGCTACAGTCTTAACGAAGTTATTTAATATTGTAATGCCAACAAGAGCTTATTTTGGGAAAAAAGATGCCCAGCAAGTCGCAGTCGTAGAAGGATTAATTTCTGATTTTAACTTTCCGATTGAACTAATACCAGTGGATATTGTTCGTGAAGAAGATGGCCTTGCAAAAAGCTCTCGTAACGTCAATCTTCTGCCGGAAGAGCGGTCACAAGCAAGCGTGCTTTATAAAAGCTTATCAGCTGCTAAGGAAGCTGTTAACTCGGGAGCTCGGGATCCAGAGGTTATTAAGACAATCGTATCTAAGAGAATTACTTCCGAAACCGATGGGGAAATTGATTATGTGGACATCTATTCGTATCCCCAACTTAAATCTGTAGAGTATTTAACAGATACCTTTATCATTGCCCTGGCAGTAAGATTTTCCAAGGTGCGTTTAATTGATAATATTATTATAGATTTAAGGCAAGATATTGGAGGAGAAAAGTAATGTTTCGTCACCTGATGAATGGAAAAATCCACCGTGCTACGGTAACGGAAGCGAATCTTAATTATGTTGGCAGTATTACGATCGATGAAAATTTATTAGATGCTGTCGGTATGGTTGCAAATGAAAAGGTTCAAATTGTCAACAATAACAATGGAGCAAGACTTGAGACTTATATCATTCCTGGTGAAAGAGGCAGTGGCGTCATTTGCTTAAATGGTGCAGCTGCTCGTCTTGTCCAAAAAGGTGATATTGTTATTATCATTTCCTATTGTTTGGTATCCGAAGAAAAAGTCCAAAGCCATCAGCCTAAAGTGGCAATTATGGGTGAAGGTAACAGGATAAAAGAACTAATATACGCAGAGCCAGCATTAACGATTATGTAAAGAATCCCCGCCTTTTCGGGGATTTTTTCCTTTTTTATGATAATTTTATATACTGTAGAGTAAGGTTTACTTTTTCTTTTACCATATTTGTGATACCGTTTGAATGAAGGTTTGAGGTGTAATATAAAATGTTAAATAAATTTGTTGTAGTAGATTTAGAAACTACAGGAAATAATCCCAAAAAAGGGGATAAAATTATCCAATTTGCTGCAGTGGTTATTGAAGATGGAAAAATCACAGAAAAATTCTCCTCACTCATTAATCCCCAAAGGTCTATTCCAGCTTTTATTGAGGAATTGACTGGTTTAGAGGATGAAATGGTAAAGGATGCACCATTATTTATCGAAATAGCCCCAAGAGTAAAATCTTTATTAGAAGGTGCCTATTTCGTTGCTCATAATGTATTATTTGATTTGTCCTTTTTACAAGAAGAATTAATTCAAGCAGGATTTGAAGGCTTTTATGGGTCAGTACTAGATACAGTAGAAATGGCGAGGATCATTTTTCCAACTGCAGATGGCTATAAGCTATCTGATCTAGCAGTTCGAGAGGAGCTAAAGCATGATCGGCCACATCAGGCAGATAGTGACGCTCAAGTGACGGCAGAGCTCTTCCTTATCCTTGTAAACCGCCTTTCACAATTACCGACAATGACACTCCGCCAGCTTTCGCAGCTTTCAGAAGGATTAAAAAGCGATTTACAACAATTAATTGATGAAATCAGTTTAGACATAGACCATAGTAGTGAGAGTTGGCATGAATCGCTTGAAATATGCAATATGCTTGCCTTAAAAAAGCTTCCTATCGGTTCCACGACCACCAATGGATTGAATGAGGATCATTTCCACTATCCAACACGAGAAGAAGATAAAATAGCTATGGTTACAAAGGGTTTTTCGTCATATGAAAAAAGAATCGGTCAATTTCAAATGATGGATGGCGTCTACGAAGCATTTAATACTGGAAAGCATACTCTTATTGAAGCAGGAACAGGTGTAGGTAAATCTCTTGCCTACCTTTTGCCTGTTGCTTATTTTGCTAAACAGAACAAGCTTAGGGTAGTTGTAAGTACACATACGATTCAACTTCAAGAGCAAATCATTCAAAATGAAGTTCCCTTATTAGCAAAAATTCTCCCTTTTGAGGTAAAAACGGTTTTGTTAAAAGGAAGAAATCATTATATAAGTTTAGAAAAATTTGCAGTATCTTTACTTGAGGAAAATGATAATTACGATACCACATTAACTAAAATGCAAATTCTAGTATGGCTTACTGAGACAAACACTGGCGATCGCGACGAATTGAATCTATCAAGTGGTGGAAATATCTTTTGGAATAGAATTAAGAATGAACATTCAATCTTTGCGATGAGTAAAGTATGGCAGGAGAAGGATTTTTATTTACGGGCCAAAAATGAGGCACAAAATGCAGATATTATTATAACCAATCATTCACTGCTATTAAGTAATCTATCTGCTGAAAAATCTTTTCTGCCAGACTTTGACTATGCAATCATCGACGAAGGACATCATTTTGAAAAGGTAGCAAGTCAATACTTTGGGCGTTCATTAGATTACTTTTCAACCCGTTTATTATTAAGTCAATTTGGTCAATATGAGCAACATCTTCTTTATTATGAGCTAGAATCAATCATGGAAACGCTGAGAGCTAAAAAGGAATATTCAACGGTAACTGAAAAAGTGAATCAACTAGCAGCTGACCTTTCTTATGAAATGGACGAATTTTTTAAGCTGACTGCCCTTTATGCAAAAGCAAATTCTGCAGAAAGAAGAGGTTTAAACCGGGCTAAAGTCCGTTTCTCACGTGACAAGGGCGGAAAAGAAAGAAATGCTCTCGTACATAGTGCGGAGAGGTTTGCTTTCTTATTAAAGGATTTACAAAATGAAATAACTGATCGTTTAGATTTTGTAAAGAAGAGTAATGATTCATTGTCAAGCAGACAAAAAGGAAAACTGGAAGAGATCATTTCCTTCAGAAACGATATAGAAGAACTGAAAAATACGGTACAAGATTGCTTTATTAAAGAATCTAATGATGTAAAATGGATAGAAATTGACTTCCGTTCGCAACAGAATGTAACCACCTTCTATGCCCAGCCAGCATTTGTGGCAGCTTCTTTAAAAGAAAGATTCTTTAATCTTAAAAAGGGAATTGTCTTAACTTCTGCTACGCTAACGGTAAATGGTTCGTTTGATTACTTGCTAAATGAAATTGGGCTAGATAAAGACAACACACTGGCAATGTCCATCACATCTCCATTTGATTACAAAAAACAGGTACAGCTATTAATACCTGTGGATTTACCAGAGGTTAATGCATCAAGTCTTGATGATTATGTCATTGCGATTACAGAGCATATTATTACGATTGCGGAAGCTACAAATGGAAGGATGCTGATTCTTTTTACAGCTCATGACATGTTAAAGAAAACCTATGAGCTTATTAAAGAAAGTGGCTTCCTAAATGACTTTGCAATGATTGCACAAGGGATTACCAGCGGCAGTCGATCAAGACTAACAAGGAATTTCCAGCGGTATGAAAAAGCAATTTTGCTAGGTACAAGCAGCTTCTGGGAAGGAGTGGACATCCCAGGTGAAGATTTATCCTGTTTGGTTATTGTCAGATTGCCTTTTAGTCCGCCTGATGAACCACTGACAGAAGCAAAGTGTCAAGTAATCAAACAAAAGGGTGGAAATGCCTTTATGGAGTATTCATTACCTGAAGCGATTCTCAGATTTAAGCAGGGATTTGGCCGACTTATTCGCACGGAAAAAGATCGAGGCATTCTGATGGTATTTGATAAAAGAATAATTACCACTAAATATGGTAAGGACTTTTTGCAATCCATACCGCCTGTTCCAATGAAAAAAGGAAATATTGACGAATTAGTTGAAATAATTAATAAATGGTTATAATGAAAAATGGAAAAATTACACATCCTAATAATAAAGGAGGTATGTGTATGAGAGTGTTACTATTAATGACAGCAATCTTTTTACAATTGACTTCGATTGGAAGTGCCTCTTCAATTGAGAATGGGAATATAGAAAGTATTAATTTAAAATTGAAAAATCATGAGATTGCTGTCACCTTTTTAGGCTTAGACGACGGTGAAGCTACCCTTATACAAGGGTCGAATGGAGAAAATATTCTGGTCAATATGGGTGGGGAAGAAACAAGTGCCAAATTAAGTGAAATGCTCAAAACATTTGGTGTTAAAGAAATTTCAACTCTTGTTATTACTAACCATCAAAATCTTTTTATTGATCAACTTAACCAAATGGTTTCTAAATATAAGATAAAGCAAGTGATTTCTACACCTGAAATAGCAGATGAAATAACTAATACTGCGCCTCCCTTTACTCAAGTTGAAGCGATTCCTTGGAAAGAAGGAATCACACAAATTCTTTTACCAGATTTGACAGCAGAAGTTCTGTTTGCAGGAAAAGGTGAAAATGAAGGGTTAGATTTTACGTTGCAGTTTTTTAAGCATCGTCTATTTCTAATGACTTCATCCGGTGATAATGTGGAAGAGCAATTATTAAAGAAAAATTTAGATGATGTCAGTATTTTTAAGATCCCTAACTGGGCAATGGAAGATTCATTATCTGAGAAATTGATTCAATATGTTAACCCGCAAATATCCATTTTATTTGAGTCAGAACAACATCATCCTGACCCTGATATTATACATGAATTGCAGGATACATGGTCTGAGGTCTTTTATACCAAAAAACATGGTACCATTACAATAAAATTCACGGAAAATAACTACGAAGTATTCACCTTTCCAGTAGAAAAGAAAGACCATAGCTGATATTATTGCTTTAGAGAGATAAAGGAGGAGTAGAATGAAAGCAAAAATCGAAGTCCTCTTCACTGGAAAGAACAATGTAAAGCTGTTTTTACCATTTATCGTACATAAAGAGATGGAGTAAAATGAAAAAAATTATCTTATTTTTAGTACTGTTTATCGTCATTGGTGTTGGAGTGTTTATTAAAGTATATGTAAGTGCGCAGGAACCATTAAATGCTGCAAAAGAAAAAGCAGTTTCCTTGGCCAAAGAAAAGGTTGATCTAAGTGAAGTTGAGGATTTCCATATCTATCATGGAACAGAAACCGTAAGTGTGCTCGAGGGGAAAAATAAAAAAGGTGAAGATATCATCGTCTGGATTCCAGAAAAAAGTAAAAAGGTAATGGTTGATAAAAGGAAAAATGGAATATCCAAAGAGGATGCAGTAAACAGGCTACTCGATGAAAAAAGTCCGAAAAAGATTATTTCTGTGAAATTAGGAATGGAAAATAATATCCCTTTATGGGAAATTCATTACCGTTCTGAAAATAATTTAATAAATTATTACTATGTACACTTTACAACAGGTGAATGGCTAAAAAAAATTGAAAATCTATAGTTTGGATGGAGCAGGAGGAATTGGAATGGCAGTAAATTTAGCAAATAGGGTAATGGCGCTCACACCTTCAACAACATTAGCAATTACAGCAAAGGCTAAAGAATTAAAGGAAAAAGGTGTGGATGTAATTGGGTTAGGTGCAGGAGAACCCGATTACAATACTCCACAGCATATCTTGGATGCTGCAGCTCGATCGATGAATGAAGGGCATACGAAGTATACCCCATCTGCAGGCTTACCAGCTTTAAAAAAGGCGATCATCGAGAAATTTGCCAGAGACCAAGGCCTTACCTATAAATCCAATGAGATTATTGTCGCGAACGGAGCAAAGCATGCTTTGTATACGCTTTTTCAGGTACTCTTAAATGATGGAGATGAGGTCATTATCCCAACGCCTTATTGGGTAAGCTACCCTGAACAAGTTAAATTAGCTGGTGGCGTACCGATTTACGTAGATGGATTAGAGTCCCAACAATTTAAGATTACCCCTGAACAATTAAAAACAGCCATTACGGAAAAGACAAAAGCAGTAATCATCAATTCTCCTAGTAATCCAACAGGCGTCATTTATACAGCCGAAGAACTGCAGGAATTAGGCAAAGTATGTCTTGAGAGAAATATAGTAATCGTTTCAGACGAAATTTATGAAAAGCTTATTTATGGCAACCATAGACATGTATCAATAGCTCAGCTTTCTCCAGAGTTGAAGGAGCAAACAATCGTAATTAATGGTGTATCGAAATCTCACTCCATGACAGGATGGAGAATTGGGTATGCAGCAGGTAACAGGGAGATTATTGAGGCGATGACAAACCTTGCGAGTCATAGCACTTCTAACCCAACAACAACCGCTCAGTATGCTTCGATTGCAGCCTATAATGGTCCACAAGAGCCAGTTGAAGAAATGCGTCAGGCATTTGAACATCGTTTAGAAGTAATTTATGATAAATTAGTTTCAATTCCAGGATTCACATGTGTGAAGCCCCAAGGTGCATTTTATTTATATCCAAATGTAAAGGGTGCTGCTGAAATTACCGGATACCAAGATGTTGACGCCTTTGTTGAAGCATTGCTTGTTGAAGCAAAGGTAGCAGTAATTCCTGGCTCCGGGTTCGGTACCCCGGAAAATATCCGTCTATCTTATGCAACCTCTCTAGACTTACTAGAAGAAGCTGTGGTGAGAATGAAGGATTTTGTTGAATCAAAACGCCAAGCGTAGCTTATGGATGTATTTTAAAAAGCCATTCTCTCAAGGAATGGCTTTTTAAACAGGTGAAAAAAACGGAATTTTTGGAAAATCGATTGACTGCTATGATTGAAAAGTGATATAAACACAGTAAGGATTTTAGCGCTTTAAAGTCAAAGACTAATAAATATCATAAAATAAGATATACAGGAGGCATTACAATCATGGGACATAGCAGCAAAATTTTAGACTGCACGATTCGAGATGGTGGCTTGATTAACAATTGGGATTTCAGTGTGGAATTTGTTCAAGACTTGTATAATGGCCTAAGTGCAGCTGGTGTTGAGTACATGGAAATTGGCTACAAAAACTCTCCAAAACTACTGAATGCAACCGAGCCAAATCCATGGAGATTTCTAGATGATAACTTCCTGAAAGAAATTTTCCCTGTGAAAAAGTTTACCAAGTTTTCTGCATTAGTAGATATTGGACGTGTCGACCCAAATGATATCCTGCCGCGCGAGCAAAGTGTTTTGGACATGATTCGAGTGGCATGCTATATCCGCGAGGTTGATAAAGGGTTAGAGCTGGTACAAATGTTTCATGATTTGGGCTATGAGACTTCACTTAATATTATGGCTTTATCTAGTGTACCTGAAAAGCAGCTTACAAAAGCATTTGAAATGGTGAAGGAAAGTCCTGTAGATGTTGTCTATATTGTCGATTCCTTCGGAAGCTTAGATCCAACGGATATTGCGCACCAAGTTCAAAAGTTTCAGGAGTTAATTCCTAACAAACAGCTTGGAATCCATACCCATAACAACATGCAGTTAGCATTTGCCAATACATTAACGGCGATGCAAAACGGTGTTACATTCCTGGATTCGTCTGTATTTGGCATGGGTCGTGCTGCAGGTAACTGTAACACAGAACTTCTCGTTAGCTACATACAAAAACCAAGTTATGAACTTAAGCCAGTACTTGAAGTGATTGAAAAGCATATGCTCGAAATGCGTCAAAAGTGGGAGTGGGGTTATATCATTCCATATATGATTTCTGGTGTATTGAATGAACATCCACGTGTGGCCATGGCGTACCGTGATAGCGCAGATCGTGATAAATTTGTAGATTTTTATGATAAAGTAACATCACCTGAGGCCAATATTGCTGCATCAACGAAATAGGTTAGTTTGTAAAAAAGTACATCTCTAAATAGAGGTGTACTTTTTGCGCTTTTGATAGATTTATAACTGGGTGACAATAGGAAATGAGAGCCTGGTACTCGCAAATAGAAGTGGAAGCTACGGATTTGGTCATCATGAAGGTATGATGACAAAATCCGGGGTTGAGGGCAGAGGAAAAGGTCATCATGAAGGGGATGATGACCAAATCCAGAATTGAGGGCTGAAGAAAAGGTCATCATGAAGTGGATGATGACCAAATCGGGGATTGAGGGCAGAGGAAAAGGTCATCATGAAGGGGATGATAACCAAATCCCGGATTGAGGGCTGAAGAAAAGGTCATCATGAAGTGACTGATGACCAAATCCGGGATTGGGAGCTGAAGAAAAGGTCATCATGAAGTGGATGATGACCCAAACCGGGGTTGAAAGCCGAAGAAAAGGTCATCATGAAGTGGATGATAACCCAATCCGGGATTGGGAGCTGAAGAAAAGGTCATCATGAAGTGGATGATAACCAAATCCGTGGCTGAAATCCGAAGAAAAGGTCATCATGAAGGATGATGACCCAAACTGGGGTTGAAAGCTGAAGAAAAGGTCATCATGAAGTGGCTGATGACCAAATCGGGGATTGAGGGGAGAGGAAAAGGTCATCATGAAGGGGATGATGACCCAAACCGGGGTTGAAATCCGAAGAAAAGGTCATCATGAAGTGGCTGATGACCAAATCCCGGATTGGGTTCAGAGAAAAAGGTCATCATAAAGCAGATGATGACCCAAAATCCGGATTGATAGCCAAAGAAAGGTCATCATCCACCAGACAATGACCAACATTCAAATTATATAGGATGATTATTCATAATATGTCCATTGCCGTACTCCAAACTGTTTATAATTCTTTACTAATATTTTCTTTATTGTCCTTTTTAACACTTTCTGCATGCACCATTCATTAATTAGATTTGTGGTAATCTTCATTTTAGGAAAAAGAAGCTTTATTTCATTTACATTACGCAAGACTGCCGCTGAAACCAATTCTTCATGTCCGCATTCACCACATACACATAGCTTCCCTTGCACAGAAATTGAAAATGAGTAACACACTTCACATGTAAAACCTTTTTGCAACTGATTAAATTCATATTGAGGCAGGTTGGTATAGGGGTTTTCCTCCATATGAAGGGAAATTAATTTGTCTGCAAGCAATTTATCTTTTCCGTTTAATTTAGAATGTGTTGTATCTAATTTTTTCATATAGCTACTTAATTGTGTTGGAAAAATAATAGGACTGTCGAGGGGTGCTTGGTATAAGGTGAATTCGGGATTGATAAAAACGACCTGGGCGTCAATTGAAAAGTTAAGCCCAATATTCTGGAGTAATTGACGGAGCAAAGAATTGGAGCGACTCATTTGGAGAAGTGGATTAATATATTCTTTTTTGGGTTTTTTATAGAAACTATTTGTACTGGAATCAATATAATAATCACCTTCTAAATTTTTCACTTCATAAAAGTGGATTTTTCCAGAAAAAATAATCAAAGAGTCTATTTGAAATGTAGTATTGTTTACCTTAAATAGTAAATCATTCAAAATATAGCATTCACATTGAAGTTTTTCGGTTAATGTATCAAACAAGAGTTCTCCCTCATATCCCTTTCTTAAACTGAAAAAGTGCTGCTTATCATTTTCTGATAATATCGTTCGTATATGTAATACCCTCAATACCTTTAATTCCATTGATTCAGTACGATTTCTATATGCCATATTCCACAACCTTTCTCCTATTCAACTTCTATTTTATATAAAAAGAAGCTGTTCGGTACTAGTAAGTGTGAATATTTAGTTAATCTTGCCGCAGCTTCTTTACATTCCCAAAAATAGTCTGTTAAAAAATTCGTTTACCAACAATCTCGTAACTAGTTTATAATCTAAGGATGCCCTAAATGGGTATTACATGTCTTATTCAAGACTTTAAGAAGATGTAAGTAGGTGATTACAATCGATATCATAGAAACACGGGTGAGAGGTTTTATTGCTGATATTCAGCACCCTAAACAGAAAAAGAAGATTAATATGAATGATTTAGAAGTGCAACTGCGAAGGTTACTAGCGGATTATTTTGAAATGGAAGGTTACTCGTTGTTTTATCGGGCAATCGAAACTTTGCAGGCAGAAGGACAGCTGACACCTATCCAAAATAATCAATTCAATGGAAAAATACCTGCACTTCCGTTATTTTTCTGGGTAAATATTAAAGTTCAGACAGATAAATGGGATCGCCTTGAGATGATGAAACTAAGTGATCAATTGTTTTTTTCTTATTATGAACGGCATCCCGAATGGCAGACGAAGGATGAATGGGAACACATCCTGAATGTATATGCGTTTCTCCAATCGGGTCAGGAACGGAAAATCGTGTCGGTCGAAGAGAGAAGCTTGGAGCTTTTTGGCCATGAAAAATTCTTACTAGACGGTGATAGTTTTCCGGAGGGTAAGGGATTCTTAGCTAGAATAGGAGTATCTGAAGAAGAGCTTAAAATGGTGAACTACGGTGAACCATTTGTATTCTGGATGAAACAAGGGAAAGAAATAAAAGATATCCAGAGAGTACTAATTGTTGAGAATCTATCTTTCTTTCATACTTCCGTTAAGTTATTGGAAGCAAATCAGCTTGATTATGAACCTGAACTGATTATTTATGGTGAAGGGACAAAAATTGAACGAAGCTTTTCCTTTTTCTTCCGAATGTTTCCAGCAAAAAACTATCTTTTCTATTACACAGGAGATCTTGACGCCGCCACGTACGGTATTATTTTCAGACTAATAGAAAAATACCCTGATTGCTGTATTCAGCCTGCCTTGAAAATGTATCGTAAAATGCTTGAATGTATAGATCAGCGGAATGACCAAAAGCAAGGCCAAACACAAAATCTCAAATACCGTGATGCCTTCTTTCAATGGTTTACTGAAGAGGAGCAAAATCGATTAATGCAATTATGGCAGGAAAATAAACGGATTCCGCAAGAAGTCTTAAACATAGAAACATGGAGGAAATGGCTGTGAAAGAATCATGGAAGTGTTTGGCAACCGTTTTGTAATGATTAAATCCACTATTTGAGCTAAGCAAGGGAGTAAACTTAAAAAGGGTTTATGTCCTTGGGAATTTGCCTAAGCCTGTCTCATCCCTGTGAATACACTAAGTTAGTAAGTGAATTAGACAAGGAGTGGGTTTACATGTACAGAAGAGAATTCGATAAGTTTGGAAATCAAACATCCCTATGTTTTACTGTCAAAGGCATTGATGGTGATAATGACTGCGAACATGAAATAGAATCGTCTTGTCAAAGACATACGAATTTTGATGGTGTTAATGAGTGCGAAGATGAAATAGAATCGTCTTGTCAAGGACATACGAGTTTTGATGGTGATAATGAGTGCGAACATGAAATAGAATCGTCTAGTCACAGACATACAAGTTTTGAAGGTGTTAATGAGTGCGAACATGAAATAGAATCGTCTAGTCACAGACATACGAGTTTTGATGGTGTAAATGAGTGCGAACACGAGTTAGAATCGTCTTGCGAAAAACAGCATGTACCAACCGAGATAGAGAGAATCCTTTCCATGTACCTACCATCCAAACGCAAATGTAATAGGCGCAAGCGTAATAATAAGCATAGACACTGTCGCAGTTGAAAATATTGATCTACCCGCCCCTGTTTCCTGGTTCAAAAATGAGCTTAAGACAAAAAAATTAAAGGGTCATAGGGTCTCCCTTATGATCTTTTAATTAGAATCCCTGTTTTACAGCATTGTACTACTTAAAAAAAAGTAAAATGGCACAAGTCTAGTCAAAAGCGGAATACTTTTCATAAATTATAAGGGACATCAACAGGCAGAGCAAAAGTATATATCAACATGGAAGGGGTGATACCTTGTCACGGAAAAAACAAAGACATATTGGTGTTCCTATTAGAAAACCCAAGAAACATAAATATTTTGATGAACCCAAGAAACAAAACTCCTCCGAAGAACCTGTACCAATGCCTAAGGAAAAAAAAAGCACTAGCAGTTCGGCAGACTGGAGGAGTAAATACACCAGAAGGACATTAGATAGAAATAAAAACACCAGAAATTCATTAGACAACAAACTTAAAGAAACGGATCGTCCACTGGATAAGGACCAAAATATTGAGGTAAGTGTTATTATCCCCTCTTATAATCGGTACCCTCTTAATTTATTTTCTCTCTATGCTCTTGAAAAACAAACTTTCTCTCTCTCCAAGATGGAAGTAATCTTCATTGATGATGCCTCAACAGACGAAACAGAAAAGAGACTAAAAAACTACAACCCTCCATATCATTTTAAATACATTAGAAATATGCAGAATTTAGGACGAGCAAAGGTACGGAATTTAGGTATTCAGGCATCAAGAGGCAAAATCCTAATCTTTTTAGACGCTGAAATGATTTGTGAACCTGATTTCGTTTATAATCATTATAAATTCCACCAGGCAAATCAAAATGCAATTTTATCGGGTGTAATGCACTCTAAAAATGTTATTACCTGTATTTTCCCTGAAAATAGCAAGACTACACTTAAGGTGTTAAACACGAAAAGGAATACAACAGTTTCAAATGCATTAAAAAACTATCAGCACTCCAACCAATCCCCTTATCCGCTTCTGAATAAAACGAATATATTCAATCAATCTTATAAAAGTTTAATCGTTAAGACAAATGGATGGTTTAACGTAATCACTCAAAATTTTGGTGAAGAGTTAAATGGATTCCAATTCCCATGGATGGCATTTATAACAGGAAATGTTTCATTTACTAAAGAATTAATTGAAAATTCAGGGATGTTTGACGAGGATTTTATTAAATATGGATATGAAGATTGGGAGTTAGGGTACCGTTTATATAAAAAGGGAGCAAAATTTTTCGTCAGGGATAATTTGGTCACTTATCACCAAATGCACCCTGTTGGAGAGAGAAAATGGAAAGAGGCAATTGAAAATTATCATCTTTTTATTACCAAGCACCCAGAAGTTGAACCACTAATCCTAGGAATAGAGCTTGCTCGAATGACAGATTTATTAACAATGAATAAAATTATGCAGGAATATAATCAGCTTGTCAAAAAAGGAATTTCTCGATCATTTCAAGCAAAATTTATTTCAATCCTTAAAGCTATTGCCTTACTATTGAGAGTTGATATTAGGCATTTCAATGTTTTGGGGGCTGCTGGTATTGGAACAAATCAAAAAAGGGAGCTTGAAAATGACATCTTTGCGTTGGAAAAGCTAAAATCTTATCCTACTTTAACAAAGTTTTTGACTAAAATTATAGACTCATGATGGGGGAAAAGGGATGGTTTCAGTCATTACTTGCACGATGAGAGAAAATTTCATTGACAATGTGTTTGAAAATTACTCGCGACAAACCTTAAAAAATAAAGAACTGATTATTATTTTAAATAAAAATTCAATGAATATAGATAAATGGGTAGAAAAAGGAAGTGCTTACCCTAATGTTAGAGTATATCAACTTCATGAAAAAGCTACACTAGGCGATTGTTTAAATTTTGGTGTCATAAAATCTAAATATGATATTATTGCAAAATTAGATGACGACGATTATTATGGACCAAACTATTTAACTAGTGCTATGAGGGCCTTGAGACAGGATAAAGGTTCAATTGTCGGAAAAAGTGCTTATTATATCTACTTTAAACGTAAAAATGCATTGGTCTATGTACAAGGGCCGGAGAATAGTATTACAGATTCCGTTGCAGGGGCAACATTGGCTTTTAAGAAGGAAATATTTAAAGATGTACAATTCGAAAAAGTAAATCGGGCAGAGGACTATTTTTTTATTGACCAAGCTAAACAATTTGGTCATACCGTTTATGCCCTTGATCGTAATGATTTTGTGGTAATTCGTCACGATACAGAAAATCACACTTGGAAGGTTTCTGATGAGGAATTAATGGGCTGGGGCAAATTGATTACTAATAGGGACGAAATCCGATCAATTATTTCAAATATAAAAATAGTATGAAATACATTTATTTACCGCTGATCATCTCACTTTAGCTCTCCTTACCAATAAGGAGAGTTTTTAAATGAATAAAATGGTATAGGTAATACGGATGTTCCTAAATAAGTGGAATAATCATTATTTTTAATTAACTGTACCATACTGTGATATGCACAAGACTATTAAGGAAATTTCATTTACCAACCATAACGCAACTAGTTTATAATATAAGGATGTCCAAAAAGGATAGCATGGGTCTATTCCTATGAAACTAGGAAGAACTAAGTAGGTGAAACCAATCGACATCCTTGTAACACGGGTGAGAGGTTAACGGATTCCGAAAGAAGTTTTAACAATTGAAACAAGGAGGGGATGGCTGTGAACGAATCATGGGAAGGATTTGCCCAGCGAATCCAACGACTAAATCCACTGTTTGAGCTTGGGAGGGGAATGGAAGTAGGGGAATTGAAACCTCATATTCAAACCATTCTCATGCAAGTGCTTCTTACCATCTTTTACCGAGAATTAAATGATGATGACCATCGGCGTAAGTTAGATATTAAGTATATGGTGGAAGACTCTATTAAACAAATGAAGCTGTTAGCAGATGAGAAACAGGTCGAACGGATTACCAGTGGGCTCCTATATCAGGGAAAAGAAGAGTATAGTAAACCGTTTGAAGCTTTATATTACGATGAAATTAGACAATCATGGGAAACACAGACATTCAGGTATGTCACCATGGATGACTTATATACAAATCTTGAGATGGGCGGATCGATTGTTTATAAACTAACCGATGTCGCACAGGAAATGATTTTTATGAGCAGGGAAATGGCTGAGGAATTCTCAATAACGATTGAACAACTCTATAGTATGCAGCTGATAAAGAATGGTAATTTTAGAAAAGCTACCCGAAACCTCGATCACCTCATTTCACGCGTAAACCGCTTAATGTCCAAGGAATTCTCTTTCCAAAAGGAGATGATTAATAATCCCAAAATCTTATTGATTGAAGAAGAATGGCAAAGAGCCGACAATCGTGTAGAAATTGAAAAGCAATTTGAAGAAGAAAAAAACCACTTCCGTACTATTACTAGGATGATAGATAAAACGAAACGAAGAAATGAAGAGGACGATTCTATTCAAAAAGAATTGATTCTACTTCAAGAAAAAATTGGCCATACTAGGCAACTGCATGACCGTTTTGCCAAGCTAGTCATTCAAAACATCTCCTATGAGATGAAATTAAAAGCGGAAAACCCTTCCTTGTTTTGGGAAACCAGCCTGGTTTCATTTCGAGAACATATTTATGAAAATATGCTAATGAAGGATGGAGTTCAACGTTTCGAGTCTATTGAAAGTGTACTTTCGCCTTTGTTTTCACCGAAGAATGAATTTATTTTGCCACTTGATTGGATATGGGGTGAACAAGAATTTGATGAAAAACAAGTGACGGATGCGCCAGTCGAAGAGGAACCAGCAGAAAGTATTACTCGTTCGCGAGTGACAAACTGGGATTCTGTTGTTAAGGCATGGAGTTATGTTTTTCAGCATTTACAAACATACAGAGAGTTTTCATTAGCTGATTTATCGACACTGCCATTTGAAGTGCAGGATTTATGGTTTGAAGAATCTGAAACGATTGATTTGTGGATGATGTTTGATAAAAAACCGCTGAAGGTTCAAGTGCTGCACCGGAAGGAAGAAACATTAAGTGACGAGCGAGAAATCCTTCTTCGTAAACTAATGATGGAATATCCGCAATTTCAAGTGTTTGAAGGCTTGAAAATTTTCACTATGTTTGATCATCGAGCGGAGCCGCATCATTGGTATCAAATGAAAATTACCCCGTTTAAGATATGTATGCAGGAGGAAAAAAGATGAATGCAGAATCAATCAAAAAAGCTTCAGCTGTCTATTTTACTCTATTAAAAGATAAAGTAATCGACGAAAATAGCGAACACTTCCAGACGTATTTTGATCCGGAGGTGAGACAGACCGTTCTTTTATTAGCAGACGAATCAGGTACATATATCATAGAATCGCCTAAGCGAATCCACTTGGTTGTCCAACCGACCGGATCTGTCTTTGCTACGAATTTTACACATTTGAAAGACAAGCATAAGCAAGTTGAAACGAAAAAACATTTTCATCTAATTAGCGTTGTGATTATGTCTTTTTTAGCAAGCATTGACCGTAACCAGGCTGCAAAAATCCGCACGAAGCGGGAGGGGATTAGCTACTACGCATTAGAGCGGCAGGTCAACGATCTCATCATGAGCTGGGATAACATTCTTAAAGTGAAACCTGCCTTCGGGGAAGAAGAACGTATCGATATGAAGGACGCTGTGACATCGTGGAAATACATGGAAGTGGACAGTGATGATTTTGGGGCAAAAAAAGCCAATCGACGAACGAGGATTGGTTTAATCGCTGGCGCCATGCGCTTATTAGAGACGGAGGGGTTAATCGTCATTCTGGATCGCGACGATATAGCAAAGGCGATTCCAAAACAAGAGCTTTTTGAGCGGATTGAATACCTATATCATGACTATGATCGATATGAATTATTTAAAAAATTAATGACTGTAGAGGAGAATCAGCATGCCGAAAATCCATCGAATTAGAATTGTTGGCCTGAAGTATGATGGCATGCAAAAGCAATACAAGGATACTACTTTTAACTTCCATAATGAAGAGACATCTACAAATGGTCTCATTGCGATGATGAATGGTGGCGGGAAAGGTGTATTCCTGCAAACCATCTTCCAAATACTTAAACCTGGAACCTCGTGGGGGAAACAAAACAATCGGTATTATCAGCAGTTCTTTTTTAATAATAAAGAGCAATTTATTCCCTATACCTTTCATGTTCTCATTCAATGGGAATTGGACGGTTCTGACCACCGGCACCTGGTAACCGGAGGAATGTTCTCAGCAGAACAGCGAATCTCGATGAGTGAGGAGAGTGGTAATGAAAGCAAGCCATTGGACCAGGAAGCAAAGATCCTACCCAATATTACCTTTTATACAAGAGAATTTGAGCGGAAAGAAGAGGCTTCACTTGAGCATATTCCACTCTTTGAAAATGATGAGGTGGCTGAAACCGAAAGCTTGAAGGACTATTTAAAATGGAATGGATATGATGTTTACCGAGATACGAAGAAGCACTATCGCATTCTAGATACATACGGAATTAACCGTAAAGACTGGGATATCATGAAAGAGATTAACAAGGATGAAGGCGGAGTTGGGAAATACTTTGAGGGAGCGGAGGATGATCATTCTCTATTCCAAAAACGAATTATTCCTACTGTTAGTCAAGTCTTGCATCGGACAGAACATCAAAAGAATGATCTTGTAGAGATTTTCAAAAGTCAGGCAAGTATTGCGAAGGATCTGCCTGTTCTTTTAAAAAGAGAGCAAGCACATAAAGAGTTCTTAGAAGACATTGTCCCTTTTGAAGACAATCTAGCAAAAGGAGTAGAGCATAAAGAAATTGTTACTGACAGTGTAAAGGTAGGAAGACAACTGCTTGGTGCGCTACAGCATCTGAAGCAAACCGAAGAGGAGACGCTACTTACTTTAGCGAAGGACATTGAAAAGTTAACAGTAAAGCAGTCAGATTTACGTTACCAAAAAGATAACTTAGAGTATGCAAAAGCTCACAGAGAAGTATTAGATTGGGAGAAGAAATTAGTAGAAGAAAAGAATCAGCATACTACCTTACAAGAAATTGTTAAGGAAAAACAGGAACGAAAAGAACAGCTATCCTTTCAACTACTACTGAAAGAGTGGAGTGAAAACGAACAAACGATTCGCTCTCTTTCACAGCAGATTGCGACATTGGAACAAAATAGCGGTTTAGAGCAAGTGAATCAAAGAATGGATGAAATTAAAATAGAAGCAAAAAAACAGTGGGACCAATCTTATTTATCCATACAAGAAGCAGTTAAACAGTATTTAGGATATCAAAAGTTTCTCAAGAAAAAAGGAAATGATTTATTACAGCAGGATAAACAAAAGACAAGAGATATTGTACAGCTTGGTTCTGAGGTTGATTCACTATATACGCAAATACATTCATTTGAGACTAAGGAAGAAGAGCTAATTAAGGAATTTGGTGATCGCTTAACCTATGACCTAAAGGGCTTTATCGATTTTCTTTCTAAACAAATAGAAGATAAAAAAGCTAGGATAGAAGAACTGCATGCTTCTATAAAAGACACTAGTGAATCGCAAAATCTCCTTGCAACATCACATGGTACGCTCGTCCAATCGATTCAGTTTTCAGAAGAAAAATGTGAAGAGTTAAAGACAGCAAATGAAGAGCAAAAGCAAAAAGAAGCAAAACTAGTAGAGCGACTCCATGGATTATTAGATGATATTACGGCACCGTTAACCCATGCTTTATTATCGAAATATGCAATACAGATTGAAGAAATACTAGGTAATAATCGTGAACAAGGTGAACTAATAAAGAAAGATCTATGGGAAATACAATTGGACCATACCTTAAATGATGAGCACTTCTGGATTCCTAATAAAGATGTGAAAGAATTAAAGGAATGGATTGATGAAAAGACTGGCATTGATGTGTTTTATGGAACCCAATTTCTCCAATCATTAAGTAAAGAGGAACTTGCGACCTATCTTGTAACCTATCCACTCCTGTCATATGGTTTAGTCGTAAACGGGCAGCAATGGCAAAAAATTAATCAGCAGGTACTTTCAGGTAGAATGTTTAAAAGTCCGGTTCCGATTTTCCTGCGTGAGGAAATGAACAGCGAAAATCACCAGCCATCCTTTGTGATTATTAACGGAACAGAGAAAGAGTTGTTAACTGATAAAAATCAATTTACCGACTGGAAAATAAAGATTGCTAAACAAATAGAAGAAAAGAAAGAAACTCTAATTGAAATTGAAAAAACAGAAACGTCATTACGTCGTATTTTAAAAGAAATCGATCGATTTTTATCACGTGAGCTTACTGTTGATCTTGAGAGAGCTTTCAATCAGGAACAGGACTCCCTTCTCTCCAAGAAAGCTCAATTACAAGAAATCACAACACAGCAGCAAAAAGAAAAAGAATTACAGCTTGAGCTAAAAGAAAAGTTGGAGACGACAAAGGGAAAAATCGAAAAGCTTACTACAGATGTAGAAACATTAGAGGATTATGAACGTAAAAAGCTTGTTCAACAAGAAAATAAACGTGTAAAAGGAGAGAAAGAGAAACAAAAGGAAGCCTTAGGTTTAGGGCAGCAAGAACTAGTGAAAGAGCACCAAAATATAGTTGAACTGCAAAATAAGTGGCATCAAACGTATTTAGAATGGAAGGTTTCAACCGAACAAACGATAAAAGAGATAGCCCTTTTTATTGAAACAGCGGTTTTTCCTGCTGATGAAAAAGCAGAAGGTTGTGAAGATGTGCCACGTTTATCACCACATTTATTAGAGGAGATAAATGGCAGCATTGAAGAGCTAAAGCAGCTTCAAAAATCTAAAGAAGAACAGGCTAGAGAATTACTGGTGATTCAAGCAAAAAGAGAAACAGAACAAAAGCAGCAAAAGAAATTAGAGAAAAAACTTGATACTCATAACAAGGAGTGGAAGGAAGCTCCGGAACCCAATGAACCTATAAGTATAGTAGAAAATATGCTGCAAACTGCACAGAAGGAAGCAAAAGCTGCAGATAAAGAAGAACGGGTGCAAGGAACAGCTGTAACGGTTGCTGAAACTTCACTAAAACATGCGAACGAACAGCGAGAGAAGTCTGCCAAGAAAGTAGCGAAGCATGAAAAACAGCCTGAACAATGGGAAAACCTTGACTTAGAAGTAAAGGCAATTGAAATAAAAGACCTAACCAAACAAGCGCTAGATGAAGTAAAGAAGGCTGAAAAGCTTCAAAAAGAAACTGAAACGAACATTGCTGGTTATGAGGGGGATTTGTTAACCTTATCCGTTATCCTTAAAGAGGAAGCAGCAGCATTTACAGATCACGATGTGGAAAAAATTAATAGTCAAGGAAAAGCATGTATCTTATCCTGGTGTGAACAACACCAAAACATTCAAGAAGAAGGCAAAGAGAAGCATGCGAAAATCGAACAATCGTTGCGAAATTTAAAGCTGACCATTGAAGGGAAAGATTGGGAGATTCGTTTTAAAAATGAAGTTTTAACCACATTAGACCATATGGATACGAGGCATTATTCACATATTCAAAGTGTCGTAAAAAATATGAAGCGTTTTTCACAAAGTGGATTGGAACAATTAGAACGCGACAAGGAAAGGGCAGAAAAGGCACAAAACTTCTGGGCGAGCCGTGCCAGCATGAAGGTCATGAGCATTTCAGAGGCGATTCGTTCCATGATTGCAAAAATGAAGCTGAAAAATGAACGCGGATCCTTTCCACTCGTTCAGTTAAAAGAAGACATCTTACCTAAAAAGCCTGAAGATATTGAGCCACTCTTGAAACAGCATTTTGTAGCGGCTATAAATAAAATTACTAAACAATTTGATATGATTGACGATCAAAATCGAGCCTTAGACGAAGAAATAAAACAACTAATTGGTGATGAACAGATTTTGTTTGTATCATTAAGAAATCGATATCCTGAACTTTTGGTCTACAATATGCGAACAGATAATGCCTTTATGTACGGAAAACCGCAAAGAGAGCATTATTCCACCTGGCAGACCATTAATCAAGGTTCAAAAACCAAATCCGATGGCAGCGGCGGACAAAAGCTTTCTGCCCGAATGGTGATGATGATGATGTTATTATCAGTGAAAAACGAAACAGATCAAAGCTGGGTTCCGTTAGTCTGTGACAATCCATTTGGACAAGCTGCATCAGCACATGTCCTCGACCCGATATTCTCAGTTGCAGAGAAACTGAAGTTCCAATTCATCGTCGTCACACCGCCAGAACTTGTGAAAACGGAAATCAGTCAGCGATTCGATGCCTATTATAAATTGGACTTCATTCGTGAAAAAGGAAAAGAAATTGTTTCGGATACCATCGTCCCTGCATTTCGGATTTACCAGGGAGCGCAGCTATGATGAAGCAATGATAAATCTACTTTTCTTTAAGTTTACGATAAACATATTCACCCTCTTCTGGCAGATCATACATTCAGAGAAGCAGAAAGGTTCTTGGAGATTATTGATATGTTTGAAGCTAATTTGAGTAGAACTTAATAAACTAGTTGTGGGATGATTGAAACACATAAAAAAGACTTAACCTAAGGTTAAGTCTTTTTTAAAGACCATATATTGTTAGCAATTCACCTTTAGTAGGTTGGCGCTCCTTTCCCTTTTTATGAACATATTTTTCTATCGAAAAGGATTATTCATTTAATCCTATATTTCGATAAGGATCGGTATGAAATTGTGTATAACTTAATGGATGATTTATATCACCATCCCCTCATGACAAAATAGTAGGTTATGATCACCTGGACCGATAAAATCTAATGCGGCAGGAGAATATACCGTAACTTTTCTTTTAACTTCCTCCGATAGTATTCGGATTATCCCAAAAACTCCATTATCCTGTAAGGCAATGCCTCCCAAGTTTCGGTCTAACTTAGACCTCATTCCAAGCTTCACCATATTTTTCATACTAACAGTAGTAACTGCGACATAATCTTTCTCTTTTTCTTCAATTGGAAGTGAAGCTTTCTCTGTAAGTATCACTTCATCTTCAAACGAAGCGACCATTCCAATTTCACGGTTATTTAACTCCAAGACGAGGTGATATCCTGTTTTTGTTTTCTTTTGCACGATAGCTACTTCATCTGTAATAAACGTTACATCATCTTCAATTTCATTCATAAGTGAGTCAGGTGAGGATTCTTTTTTCTTGATAACTCGGAAAAATGCTTTTGCTCCGATTGCTTCATCCGTAAAGTCAAAAGGTTTTATACTCTGTGTACGTACAAGGTACAAATTATTAACCTTTTCTTTGCTGTTTAATTGGATACATAAAGCAACTTCTTCTTTCACTGCCGTACTCACTTCGTTCGAGAGATTAGGAACATTCATCTTCATTCCTGGAAATTGAATGAAGATGTAGCTGAAGTTTTTCTTAGGTTGGACATCTAGAAGCCTCATAAACTCACAACCTTTCTAATTTGATACAAGATTATTTTCCTTGTAGGAGTATTAATTCAATATTCTTCTTTTCTTTCCTTTATTAGTATGAAGACTTTTCATCGTCACTTTCTTATGAAATGCGATGGATCATACCTTTTATTGAGTTATTATGAGTAAATCTTCTATCGAAAAACAAAGATTGAAAGTTTTTTGTCGGAGCTTTATCAAGTTAAGTTCAACTAATTATTCAAATTGGTTGCTTCTGTGTGAAGCTTTTTTTGCATAAGTTCTTTAATAATGTTTAACTTTTAATTATAAAACGAGTAGGAAATTGTAATGAAAAGGGAGAAAATGAAATGGAAAAATATATTTTGTCTTTAGATCAAGGAACGACAAGTTCAAGAGCCATTCTGTTTAATAAGAAGGGAGAAATTGTTCATTCCGTTCAAAAGGAGTTTACACAGTATTTTCCAAAACCAGGTTGGGTAGAACATGATGCCAATGAGATATGGGGCTCCGTCTTAGCCGTAATTGCGGGTGTACTAACAGAATCAGGAACTAAAGCTGAACAGATTGCGGGAATTGGAATCACGAACCAGCGTGAAACGACAGTGGTCTGGGATCGACAAACAGGAATACCGGTGTATAACGCGATTGTATGGCAATCCAGGCAAACAATGGGGATATGTGATGCGTTAGTTGAAAAAGGGTATCGTAATCTTTTTAAAGAAAAAACAGGACTGTTAATTGATGCTTATTTCTCGGCTACAAAAGTAAAATGGATCCTGGACAATGTTGAAGGAGCAAGAGAGAAAGCCGAAACAGGAAACTTGTTATTTGGAACCATTGACACATGGCTTATTTGGAAGCTGTCTGGTGGGAAGGCCCATGTCACGGACTATAGTAATGCATCCCGGACATTAATGTTTAATATTTACGATTTAAAATGGGATGAGGAATTGTTAGCAATTTTAGGAATCCCTAAATCTATGCTGCCAGAAGTGAAATCTTCTTCTGAAATTTATGCGAAAACTGTAGGTAATCAATTTTTTGGACAGGAAATTCCGATTGCAGCAGCTGCTGGTGACCAGCAAGCTGCTTTATTCGGCCAGGCGTGTTTTGAAAAGGGAATGGCCAAAAATACGTATGGGACAGGATGTTTTATGCTGATGAATACAGGTGAAAAAGCCGTAAGGTCTGAGCATGGGCTTCTCACCACTATTGCTTGGGGATTAAATGGAAAGGTTGAATATGCGCTTGAAGGTAGTATTTTTGTTGCTGGCTCTGCGCTTCAGTGGCTTCGTGATGGAATGAGGATGTTAAAAAGTGCAAAAGACAGCGAAAGTTACGCTTCTAAAGTAGAGTCCACAGACGGAGTTTATGTTGTCCCAGCATTTGTAGGCCTTGGGACACCTTATTGGGATAGTGATGTTAGAGGAGCAGTTTTCGGACTTACAAGAGGAACAAGTAAGGAACATTTTATAAGGGCAACTTTGGAATCGCTTGCTTATCAATCAAAGGATGTTTTATCTGCCATGGAGGCAGATTCTGAAATTCGTTTAAAAAGCCTCCGAGTGGATGGCGGTGCTGTCATGAATAATTTCTTAATGCAGTTCCAGAGTGATCTCCTAAATGTTCCTGTTGAAAGGCCGTTGATTAATGAAACGACTGCACTCGGTGGAGCTTATCTTGCCGGGCTTGCAACTGGTTTTTGGAGCAGCAAAGAAGACATTACAAACCAGAGGGCCATTGACAGGTGCTTTGAGCCTAAAATGGCAAAAGAACAAAGGGAAAGTCTTTATAGTGGTTGGAAAAAAGCAGTTCATGCAGCAATGGCATTTAAATAAGATTGATGGTGTTGCATCATGAAATGAGTGAGAGGGAAGAAATAATGACAAGATCATTTTCAGCGCGTATAAGAGAAAATTTACTAGGAATGATGCCGGATGAACAATATGACTTGCTCGTTATTGGAGGTGGAATCACTGGGGCAGGAATTGCGTTGGATGCATCCCTTAGAGGGATGAAAGTAGCCTTGATAGAAATGCAGGACTTTGCAGGGGGCACATCAAGTCGTTCAACAAAGCTTGTACATGGCGGTTTGCGTTATTTGAAACAATTTCAAGTAGGAATGGTAGCTGAAGTAGGGAAAGAACGGGGAATTGTTTATGAAAATGGCCCTCATGTCACTAAGCCAGAATGGATGCTCCTGCCGCTGTATAAAGGCGGAACATTCGGTCCCTTGAGCACATCTATCGGTTTACGAATATATGATTTTTTAGCTGGAGTGAAAAGGGTAGAGCGCCGAAGCATGCTTTCTAGGAAGGAAACACTTACGAAAGAACCGCTTGTCAAACGAGAGGGACTTACGGGCGGCGGCTACTATGTTGAATATCGCACCGATGATGCCCGTTTAACAATTGAAGTCATAAAGGCAGCTTTTGATAAGGGAGCTCATATCTTGAATTATGTTAAAGCAGAGGAGTTTATCTATCAAAATAAAATGATAACGGGTGTCCGGGTCAAGGATATGCTTACAAACAAGACGTTAACTCTACTGGCAAAAAAAGTGGTGAATGCGGGTGGCCCATGGGTTGATAACATTCGTAAAAAAGATTACTCGAGGAATAACAAACAGTTGCGTTTAACCAAAGGTGTTCACCTTGTGATAGATCAGTCTGTTTTCCCGCTCCGCCAAGCGGTATATTTCGATACTCCCGATGGGCGTATGATGTTCGCGATTCCCCGTGACGGAAAAACCTATGTGGGAACAACCGATACATTTTATGAGGGCGACGCATCCCATCCAAAAATGCTTGTGTCAGACCGTGAATATATTCTAAATGCGATTCATTTTATGTTTCCGGAAGTGAAGGTTACAGATAAAAATGTTGAATCCAGCTGGGCCGGTGTTCGGCCATTAATTTATGAAGAAGGAAAGGATCCTTCAGAAATATCCCGTAAAGATGAAATTTGGGAAACGGAAAGCGGACTAATCACGATTGCGGGTGGAAAGCTTACCGGGTATCGGAAGATGGCAGAATCAGTCGTGAATCTTATTGTCAAATGTCTGGGGGAGAATGGGCAAATATATAAAGGATCAAAAACGAAAACATATCCAATCTCTGGAGGGGATGTCGGGGGTTCTAAAGGCTTTTTGCAATTTATTTCAGTTAAGGAACAGGAAGCAACTGAATATGGATTCACAAAGGAAGAAGGTCGTTGGTTTGCTCAACTATACGGTTCAAATGTGAACCAAATATTTCAATACGCTAGAAACTATGATGATGAAATCGAAAAGCTAAAGCTAACAAGGAGCGTTTATTCGCAATTACTGTACGCCATCGAACATGAAATGGTGATAACTCCTGCAGACTTCTTTATCCGACGGACAGGTGCATTATTTTTTCATATTGAATGGGTCCATACATGGAAGGATGAGGTAATTTCCTTCATGGAGGATAAATTGGGTTGGAATATGGACCAAACGGCTCAATATAAAGAGGAACTTGAAAAAGAGTTAAGAGATGCGGTTACGCTTGTTGATTTATAACCTATCAAGGGCATTTGAGGGGTGAGCTTCAAAACAAATTCCCCGATTGGTGATGCTATTTCGATGAAGGACAAAACCTTTTAAAATTGCAAAAGAAATGTCCTTCATAGCGTGGATGAAGGACAAAACTTACTAAAGATTGCATAGAAATGTCCTTCATTGCGTGGATGAAGGACAAAATGGTCTTCTGTCAAGAAAGTGGACAATAAAATTTGAGACTTTTTAAACCAAAATCACTACCGCACTTCGTTTGGTACGGTTTTAGAAATGGGCAGTCAAAAACATGACTGACCATTTCTAAAACCAAATGTCTTATTTATGAGATAGATTCCACTTCATTTTGTTGGTGGTTTCTCTCAAATTGATTAGGCGAAATATTCCCTAAGGTTGAATGCCTTCGTCTCTCGTTATAAATGCAGCTAATATAATAATTTACTGCTTTTATAGCCTCTGCTTTTGTTTTAAAACGCCTTCTATAAATCAATTCTTTTTTGAGTGTGGCGTGAAATGATTCAATACAAGCATTATCGTAAGGATCACCTTTCTTGCTCATACTGATTTGCATTTCATTCCCCTTCAATATGTCAATATACTCATGTGAACAATACTGGGAACCACGGTCTGAATGATGAATCACGCCCTTACCAGGCTGTCTTTGGATAATAGCCATTTTCAATGCTTGAATAGACAATTCTTTTTTCATATGTGAATCTAGACTCCAACCAACTATCTTTCTTGAAAATAAATCCATTACGGACGATAAATAAACCCATCCTTCAAGTGTCCAAATATAAGTAATATCTGTAACCCACACCTGATTAGGCTCTTCTACGTTAAATTGACGATCTAGTACGTTAGGATAAATATTAAAGTCATGATTTGAATCTGTTGTGACTACGAACTTTTCTTCTTGTATGGCTTTCAAACCCATTTCCGACATAATCCGAGCGACTGTTTTTTGCGAGATTATAAAACCCCAGTCAATCAAATCGGCATGTACTCTGGGGCTTCCGTAGGTTCCAAGGCTCTCATGAAATGACTTGCTAATTTTCTGCTGGACCTCTAACCGATATTTTTCCTTATCGGATAGAGGACTTGATTGTTGTTTGAGCCATTTATAATAACCACTCGTGGAAACTTTTAATGCCTGGCACATCTTCAATACAGCGTGTTCATTTGAGTGGGCTTTAATAAAGGTGTAAACTACGCTTGGTTTTTGGTGAAGATGTGCATGGCCTTTTTTAAGATTTCAATTTCCTCTCTAGCTTCAGCCAATTCTTTCTCATGTTGCTTTTTTAATTTTTCAAGCTCCGTTGGTGTAATATAAGTCTCATTCGTTTTACCGACATTACTTTTTGTCCTGTAAGCTTTCACCCAGCGACTTATCGTCTTAGGTGAAAGTTCCATTTCAAAAGCAACATCTGTTGCCGTTCGCCCTTCCTCCACAACTAACTTTGAAATATAGTCCTTGTACTCCTGATCAGCACGTTTACCCAAAGTGAACACGTCCTTTTAAATGATGATTGTATTATAAACTAAATCTCATTTTTACGTGTCCACTTTTAAGACTAACCCCAAAAACTTACTAAAGATTGCGTAGAAATGTCCTTCATAACGCCGATGAAGGACAAAACTTACTAAAGATTGGTAGAAATGTCCTTCATAACGTGGATGAAGGACAAAGCTTACTAAAGATTGCGTAGAAATGTCCTTCATAGCGTGGATGAAGGACAAAGCTTACTAAAGATTGCGTAGAAATGTCCTTCATAGCGTGGATGAAGGACAAAACTTACTAAAGATTGCATAGAAATGTCCTTCATAACACCGATGAAGGACAAAACTTACTAAAGATTGCATAGAAATGTCCTTCATAGCGTGGAAACTTACTAAAGATTGCGTAGAAATGTCCTTCATAACGCCGATGAAGGACAAAACTTTTTGAAATGGCATTAGAAATGTCCTTAGAAATGTCCTTCATAATGCCGCTCCACTGCTGTGCTCCTAGCAAATAAAAGCAAGATAGTGAAGACTTTTTAGTAAAGCACTCGCCATAAATAAAACGTAGCATAGGCTTGCCAATTCTCCCACCTTTGTGACAGGTTTAAGAGCTCTTCCTTCGCAGGCTTTTTCTCGGATCTGGTTAGGTGTTTGATGGCGTTATGCAGCCCGACATCATCAATTGGATAGGCTGATGTATAGCGTAAGCAGCGCATTAGTACATAATTCGCTGTCCATGGACCAATTCCACGAATCTTTACTAAACTTTTTTCAGCTTCTTTAAGACTATCCATTCTCAATAATTTTTCCTTCGATAATTCCCCACTTGCCATTAGTTGGGCTATACCGATAATATATTCACTTTTTTTCAAGGTCATTTTAATATCTGCTAGGTCTTGAGGTGTTAATTTTGAAATTTGTTCAAAGGTCGGAAAGACCCAATATTTCTTGCCATTCCAATCGATGGATTCTCCAAAATTTTCAACAAATTGCCTCTTTAGTGTGTAGGCAAATGCTAAGTTTATTTGCTGCCCTAATACACCCCAGCAGAGGGCTTCAAATAAATCAGGAACACCAATTAGGCGTAATCCATAGAATTCCTGAACAGGCCCTTTAAGCAGCGGGTCTCCTTTTGCCATTTTATAAAATGGTGTTAAATCGCGATCAAGGTCAAACCATTCGCGAATGTATTTTACAACTTCAATTTGCTCTGACTGTTTAAGAGATCCAGAGTCGTTTAAAAGCTGCACGATCATCTGATTTCGTTCATTTACCTGTATTTGTACTATAGTTTGGATTGTGCCAACCCCAATCCCCTTTGTGATTATTCCGTTTTCGACTTCAAACATACATTCATTTTTATTACGCTCTAAATAGCCCAGATTGGCCTTTATATCAAAATCTGCTGGCAAGTTAATGATGATAACCTCATTGAAATCATGCCAACAGTTCATTTTATTTTGTCTATCAGCCACATTCAACTCTCCACATCATTTTCAATTATTATTTATAGAAATTTCATTAGCTTGCTTTTTTACTTTCCACAACGTCCATTTTACAAGACTTGGAGTTATAATAATAGTACTGGAGGTTATATGCTTCCGGAGGATTCTAGTGTCAAATGGAGGAATCAAAATGAAAACACAAAATAATAAGACTACTATTTATTGGTCACTGTTGAGTTATAAAAATTGGAGTCTATATATTGCAGCGACCGAGAAGGGACTTTGCTATGTAGGCTCAAAGACCAAATCATTTGAGGAATTGTCTTATTGGGCGGAAAAAAGGTTCCCTGGCAGCCCTCTTGTAGAAGATTGTGAGAAACTAGAGCTTTATGCAGCCGAACTAATCGAATATTTTGAGGGGAATCGAAAGAATTTCTCTGTTCCTTTTGATTATCATGGGACAGAGTTCCAAGTAGCGGTATGGAATGCGCTTTGTAAGATTCCGTTTGGAGAAACAAAATCCTACTCTGACATCGCAAATTATATCAATAAACCTGCCGCTGTTCGGGCAGTAGGAGCGGCAATTGGTGCTAATCCGGTGTTAATTACTGTACCGTGCCACCGTGTTGTCGGAAAAAATGGCTCGTTGACCGGCTATCGTGGCGGATTAGAGATGAAGACACAACTCCTTGATTTAGAGCGTCAAGTTTTAGCAGTCGTTACCGGCGGTACAAAATGAGTATCAAATAGCGATTGCATACACAAAAGTAGAACCTGCTGCCGATGATATTGAGATTATTATGGTATGAATAGATTTTAAATTGAAAAGAGTCAGCCTCTGTTCTAAATGAACGGAAACTGACTCTTTTATTTTTGGGAAAAATTTATGAAATTAACTGGACATTTGATGTGGTGAAGATAAAAGATTTGCTGAAACAAGTCTTTTATAAACTGTTATCCCAATCCATGATGCTAAAAATGCTTTTATTAAACCAACAACAATAAATGGTAAAAATCCTGACCCAAATGCAGCCGTCCAAGTCGTATCAATGGCAAATTTTAACCAAACAGTCCCAATGGACAAGGTCACAAGCATACCGATTGTATTGGCAATCATACCGTTTTTGATAGTAAAGCTAGTTTTTTCTAAATAAAGACCTATTAAAAATGCTGCAGGGATGAATCCAATTATAAAACCGCCTCTAGGACCAACAATGACCCCGAGACCACCTGACATTGCACTAAAAACCGGAATCCCAATAGCACCAATTAAGGCATATATAATGACAGATTGAGTGCCATATCTAGAGCCCAAAATGGTCGCTGCTAACCCAACTGCAAGAGTCTGTCCTGTAATTGGAACCAGTGGTAATGGGATGGTAACCTGTGCTAAAATTCCAATGATTGCAGCAAATAATGCACTCAAAATCCACATTTTTAATTGATTGTGAGATCGAAGCATAAACTATTCCCCCTTATTGACTATATGTTAACTAATATTATGTATAGGTTAACATATAAAGTATAAAATGACCTATAAATCTTTGTCAATGTTTTTCTAATAATAAAGATTAAAAATGATCCTCTTCCGTATGATTTCAGCTATACGGTAGGGGTTTTATTTTTCAACAAAAAATTATTGACAAGAAAGTTCAAACTGAATATATTTATCTAATAGTATTAGATACTTCAGAAAGGGGTTTGGAATGGATTATAATGCTTTGGCGAATGAACTAGTTAGAAATATGACAAAATCACCTAAAATGCCGTTTCAGAAAAAGGTTGACGACATTTCACAGGGAGAAAGAAGGATATTAGGGTACTTAACTTTTTTTAAAACTGAAGGTGCGTCATCAGGTGAACTCAGTGAAAAACTGTTTCTCAGCACCCCTCGTGTTGCCTCGGCACTTAAAAGTTTATCCAAAAAAGAATTTATTGAACGAAATAGGGATGAGAATGACAAACGCATTGTCATCGTGACGATAACGATAGCTGGAAAAAGCTTTATGTTGGAAGAACATGAAAAGGCAATATCCATGCTTGAGAAAACGCTAGAAAAACTAGGCGAAAAAGATGCACAGGAGTTTGTTCGAATTTTAAATAGGATTATTGAAAATACCACGGAAGATGAATGATTGTTTTGCAGGCTTAAATGAGAGGCTGCTTTATTTTGAAAAAGTATCTAACACTATTAGATTGTTGTGATTGGAACATAGGAGGTATGTGTATGCTGAAAATTTTTAAATATCTACAGAAAAAAGATTACCTGTTAATAATGTTCAGTTTGGTATTCATTGTGACACAGGTGTATCTAGATTTGAAGCTACCTGATTATATGCGTGAAATAACCATACTTGTACAGACAGAAGGTAGTAAGATGAGCGATGTGCTCATTCATGGCGGATATATGATTTTGTGTGCAGTTGGCAGTATGATAGCTTCTATCATTGTTGGCTTCTTTGCAGCTAAAGTCGCAGCAGGTTATTCTGTTCGCCTGCGTGGAATGGTGTTTGAGAAAACGATGTCTTTTTCGATTGAAGAAATCAATGGTTTTTCAACATCAAGTTTGATTACGCGATCCACAAATGATATTACCCAGATACAGCTGCTTATCGCAATGGGACTTCAAGCCATCGTAAAGGCTCCGATATTAGCTGTTTGGGCAATCTTAAAAATCATGGGTAAGAGCTGGCAATGGACGGCAGCTACTGGATTTGCGGTTTTATTCCTGCTAATTATGCTGTCTATCCTAATTTTAGTTGCACTTCCAAAATTCAAAATTATCCAGAGTTTAACAGATAACTTGAATCGGGTAACAAGAGAAAACTTGACTGGTATTCGTGTTGTTCATGCCTACAACGCAGAAGGATATCAGGAAGAAAAATTTGAAGAAGCCAACAATGCCCTTACAAAAACAAATCTATTTACCAGCCGAATGATGGCAATTATGATGCCGACGATGGGAATCATTATGTCAGGTATGAGTCTAGCCATATATTGGATTGGTGCATTCTTAATTAATGGCGCTGCACTGCCGAATAAATTACCTTTATTCTCGGACATGGTTGTATTCATGTCTTATGCCATGCAGGTGATTATGGCCTTTATGATGCTTTCTTTCGTGTTTATCATGCTTCCCCGTGCTTCTGTCTCTGCTAAACGAATTGCAGAAGTACTTGATACCAAAGCAAAAATCATTGATGGAAATGAGACAAAAGGGAAAAATGGTCTTACCGGAGAAGTTGAATTCCGGAATGTAAGCTTTAAATATCCTGATGCAGCCGAGTATATCCTTCGCAATGTGAGTTTCACTGCAAGTAAAGGTGAAACGGTGGCTTTTATAGGCTCAACTGGCAGTGGAAAAAGTACACTTCTCAACCTTATTCCTCGCTATTATGATGCAACAGAAGGGGAAGTTTTGGTTGATGGTGTCAATGTAAAAAATTATAAGCAGCAATCATTACGAAATAAGCTGGGTTATGTATCCCAAAAAGCAGTATTGTTCAGCGGTACGGTTAAGTCCAATGTAGCTTATGGGGATAATGGGAAGATGTCTTCAGATGAAACAGCGGTCAGGAAGGCAGTTGAGATTTCCCAAGGAAAAGAATTTGTTGAAAAGATGGAAGATCAATATAGTGCAGCAATTGCTCAAGGAGGTACCAATATCTCTGGTGGCCAGAAACAAAGGCTGTCCATTGCGCGTGCCGTTTTCAAACAGCCTGAAATCTATATTTTCGATGATTCTTTTTCAGCACTAGATTACAAGACGGATCGAGCATTGCGCTCCGAACTCAAAAAAGAAACGAAAGATGCTACTACACTAATTGTGGCACAGCGTATAGGTACCATTAAGGATGCAGATCGAATCGTTGTGTTGGAAGATGGCGAAGTTGTCGGTATTGGTACCCATCATGAACTTATGAAAAATTGTGAGGTCTACCAGGAAATTGCCTATTCACAGTTGTCAAAGGAGGAACTTGAAATTGGCTAAGGAAAATAATTATAGAGACGAAAACATGAAATCTCCCAGAGGCATGGGTGGCCCTGGAGGTCATATGGGTAGTCCAGGTGCTAAAGCCAAAAATTTTAAGAAAACGATCAAACAGCTTGTTTCCTATTGTAAGGTGTATTTACCGATTATTATTATCGCATTGGTACTTGCCATGGCAGGTGCAATTTTCAATATCATTGGTCCGGAGATGCTTAGTGAGATAACCGATTTAATTACTGCAGGATTATTGACAAGCATCGATCTTGATGCAGTAGTCAATGTAGCAAGCATTCTTGCTTTCCTGTATGGCCTAGGATTTTTATTTAACTATATTCAAGGCTTCATTATGGCCACGGTCACACAGCGTGTTTCAAAGAATTTAAGGACTGATATTTCAAAGAAAATTAACCGTCTGCCTTTAAAATACTTTGACTCTACTAGTACCGGGGATGTTCTAAGCCGTGTAACGAATGATGTTGATTTGATTGGGCAGACAATGAACCAGAGCTTAGGTACGCTTGTTTCTGCTATAACGATGTTCTTAGGTTCACTCATCATGATGTTTTACACAAACTGGATTATGGCTATTTCAGCAATCGTATCTACCATTTTAGGGTTTGCTTTAATGACTGTCATCATCTCAAAGTCTCAAAAATACTTCGCACAGCAGCAAAAAGAGCTTGGAAAACTGAACGGACATATTGAAGAAACGTATTCAGGTCACAATGTTGTAAAGGTGTATAACGCAGAAAAAGTAGCAAGGGAAACCTTCCATGAGATTAATACAAGACTATATAATAGCGCGTGGAAATCACAATTCATGTCAGGGTTGATGATGCCATTAATGATGTTTGTTGGTAATTTTGGCTATGTGGTAGTGAGCATTGTTGGTGCCGTACTTGCCGTGAAAGGTATCATTTCATTTGGTGTGATTGTTGCGTTTATGATATATATTCGATTGTTTACGCAGCCACTTACACAGATTGCACAAGCGGCTACAAATCTTCAGTCCACGGCGGCTGCCAGTGAACGTGTTTTTGAATTTCTTGCTGAAGACGAGCTCGCAAATGAAAGTGAAAAAAGTAAAAAGCTTAAAACGGCAACAGGTGATGTGGAGTTTAAGAATGTTCGCTTTGGCTATGGTGAAGATAAAATGGTTATCAAAAACTTTTCAGCTGTGGCAAAGGCAGGACAAAAAGTGGCGATTGTCGGTCCTACTGGTGCCGGTAAAACAACTTTGGTCAATCTGCTAATGCGTTTCTATGAAATTAACGGTGGAGAGATTTTGATTGATGGTGTTCCAATCCATGAACTCACACGGGAAAATATTCACGATTTATTCAGTATGGTGCTTCAAGACACCTGGCTATTTGAAGGAACCATTCGTGAAAATATTATCTATTCGAGACAGGGAGTTACGGATGAAGAAGTAAAGGGTGCCTGCAAAGCAGTGGGACTGCACCATTTTATTAAAACTTTACCGAATGGATATGACACGATTCTCGATGATAAAGCAAATCTGTCCGCTGGTCAAAAACAACTCATTACCATAGCGCGGGCAATGGTTGAGCATAAACCTTTATTGATTTTGGATGAGGCAACAAGTTCGGTTGATACCCGTACAGAAGTACTGATTCAGCAGGCAATGGATAAATTGACAGTCGGCAAAACCTCATTTGTGATTGCCCACAGACTTTCGACCATCAAAAATGCTGACTTGATTCTAGTTATGAAGGATGGAGACATTATTGAAAGTGGAACTCATGAAGAACTACTTTCGAAAAATGGATTCTATGCTGAGCTTTATAATAGTCAGTTTGAAGTGGCTTCATAACTTAAAAATTATTGGAAACTGCAATGGCAGTTTCCCTGAAAAGCTAAGAGAACAATTCGTAACTGGAAAATTACGATTGTTCTCTTTTAATTTTTATCTCTTTCAACTTCTGATATTGTTCATCCGGCCACCATGCTCCGCAATCATCCGATACAACACATGCAGCACATTTTTCTAGGTCATAGACGATCATGCCGGTAATAGGAGGAGAATAAAGGTGAAGAGTGACCATTTCGGTATTATTGGATGCTTTCATTTTATGGATAGACTTTTTAGGGGCAAAAAAATATTTGCCTTGTTGATGGTACTGATGAAATAATTCAGTGGGTAAGCCTTTTCCTTTCATCACATAAACAGAGTTAAGGGAAGCACCGGAGACAACTTGTATCCAGCCATGTGATTGGCCATGATCATGAGGGGCACACTCCAACTGTGACCAATTCATTACGAGCAGTTCAACTTCTTCATTTTTAAAAAGAAGCTTTCGATTGTACGGCTTTCCTTCCGTTGGTTCTGGTAAGTCAGTAAGATCATCAAGTGTCATATTCAATTGTAAAAGAGCATTTTTTAACTCTGTTATAGATGGGCTTTTTAATGGTTCAAGAACATTTTTAATTTTGCTTATCAAAGTCATGAAGCTTTCCTCCTATGGTCGTTTTTTCTTAAGTACCCTGAACAACATAGGCACAAGCTGACCGTTAACAATAATCACCCCAATTATAATTATGATTCCTCCAGCAACACTTATGAGAAAAACTTTTTCATTTAAAAGTAATACTGCAGCTATTAACGTTGCAATAGGTTCCAAATATAGAAACATCGATACCTTTGAAGCTTCTAAAACTTCAAGTGCCTTCGCCCAATACCAATAGGCAATGCCTGATACAAAGACTCCAAGAAATAACAAATGAGCCAACTCTGACTGATTTAATAAGGAGAGAGATTCCCAGCCTTTGTTTCGGATAATAAAAGGTGTAGTTAGAATCAAACCTAGCAAACACATATAAAATGTTACGACAATTGGGGGATAAGGAATCTTTAAGCTTTTTAAAAGTACCGAATAAATAGCCCAATTTAGGGTGCTCAATATCATAAGAAGAAAGCCAATATTCATGGCGATATGGAAGGATTGTCCACTTCTTGATGTTGAGACTATGAGTACACCTGTAATCGCTAGGACCATTCCAATAGCCTTCATACTACTCATTTTTTCATGCAAAAAAAGTATTGAAAGGATGACGGTGAAAATTGGGGAAAATGAAATGAGCCATCCCGCAGAGGAAGCATCAATGGTTAACAATGCTGTCGCCTGGAGCACCTGATGAACAAATACGCCAAGAATGCCAAGAACCATTAAATGTGGGACATATTTAATGGAGACAAGTAGACGATAACGCTGCATAAGTACTATCAAAAGCAAAAATAAGGCCCCAATTCCAAATCGAATAACTAGTAACGAATATGGGTCGAGCTTTCCTAGCACAGCCTTTGTTGAAACAAAAGAAACTCCCCAAAAACTAATCGACATCATCGCATACAACGATGCAGTAAGCTTCGACCTATTAGAAGGCATGAATGAGCAACCCTTTCAGAACAAAAAGATAGTTAATCAATCTTATGCTTGTCCAATAAGAAAATGATTGTTCTCGACAAAAAAACTATGTTTTTTAAATACATGGCAGGTATAATATATGAAACAATAACATTTTTACATAAATAAATATTGATTTGTTAGAGGGAGGAAACACATTGAATTTTGAAAAGGTCCAGTGGGGAATTATAGGATGCGGTAATGTTACGGAAGTGAAAAGCGGGCCGGCCTTCCAAAAGATTGAAAACTCCGAGCTCGTTGCCGTCATGCGAAGAACAGGAGAGCTTGCCAAGGATTATGCACAACGGCACCATGTTCCTAAATGGTACGATGATGCTGAAGCGCTAATTAATGATCCTGATGTCAATATCATCTATATTGCAACACCACCAGGGTCACATAAGGAATACACTGTTATGGCAGCACAGGCGGGGAAACCGGTTTATGTAGAAAAGCCGATGGCACGGAATTATGCAGAATGCCAAGAAATGATTTCTGCATGCAAGAACGCTGGAGTACCTCTATATGTAGCCTACTATCGGAGAGGGCAAGCCCGTTTTATCAAAATAAAAGAGCTCTTAGAAAGTAATACAATTGGAGACATACGGTATGTCTCTTCAACCCAGTATCAACCGGCTTCGGAAGAAATAGTTGAATCAAAAAATCTTCCTTGGAGAGTCCAACCTGAATTAGCAGGAGGAGGGCTATTTTTTGATTTAGGAAGTCATACATTAGACATATTAGACTTTTTATTGGGTCCGATTAAATCTGTTCAAGGCTTTGCATCTAATCAAGCTGGACTTTATCATGCAGAGGATATCGTTTCTGGTACATATCTTTTTGAATCGGGTATCCACGGTATCGGTAATTGGTGTTTTACTGCTTTTGAACATGTGGATGTTAATGAAATCATCGGAAGTAAAGGTAAAATAACCTTTTCAACCTTTGGGAACGATCCTGTTACTTTGACTACAGCTAAAGGAACAGAAGAGTTTAGCTTCGAACCGCCGCAACATGTCCATCAACCTCTCGTGGAAACCATTGTGAAAGAGTTAACAGGAGTTGGTAGTAAGTGTCCAAGCACAGGCATTTCAGGTGCGAGGACGAGCTGGGTCATGGATGAATTAGTGAAGAATTTTTATCAGAAAGGGGTATTGTAGATGAGCGTAGTTAAAGTTGGATTAATTGGGATAGGAAATATGGGTAAAACCTATGCACTTCAGTTGGATAAAGCTCAAGTTAAGGGGGCCGAGTTAAGCGCAATTTGTGGCCGGGAGAAACAGTCAGCTTGGGTGACAGACAATTTGTCAGAAAATGTCCAATTTTATACAGATGAAGATACATTTTTAAACGAATCGGAAATAGATGCTATTATTATTGCTACACCGCATTTTAGTCACCCGGAAATAGCAATTAAAGCCTTTGCTAAAGGAATCCATGTCCTTCTAGAAAAACCGGCGGGAGTCTTTACGAAAAATGTAATAGAAATGAACGAGGCTGCAGCAGTATCGGGAAAAACATTTGCAATGATGTATAACCAACGCACAAATCCAATTTTTCAAAAATTACGGAGTCTCATTCAATCTGGAGAACTGGGTGAAATTAAGCGAACAAATTGGATTATTACCGATTGGTACCGCTCACAAAGTTATTACGATTCCAGTAGTTGGAGAGCAACATGGCGTGGCGAAGGCGGCGGCGTTTTATTAAACCAAGCTCCTCACCAATTAGATTTAATGCAATGGACAACCGGAATGGAGTTAAAGAATGTACATGCATTTTGCCATTATGGTAAGTACCACAATATAGAGGTAGAAGATGATGTTACTGCCTATTTTGAATATGAGAATGGGGCTACTGGTGTATTTATTTCTTCAACAGCTGAAGCACCTGGAACGAATCGCTTTGAAGTGGTAGGGGATCGCGGGAAACTAGTGATTGAAAATAATGAACTTACTTTCTTCCGTTTAACACAATCAGAAAGAGAATTTAATGCAACCTATAAAGGTGGCTTCGGTGAACCGGAGTGCTGGAAAATTGATGTTCCTGTGAAAGGTGAATATTTAGGTCATATTGGTATCATTCAAAACTGGATCGATGCAATTTTGAAAGATACACCGTTACTGTCACCTGGTGATGAAGGAATAAAGGTTGTCGAGCTGGTAAACGCTATTTATTTATCATCATGGTTGAATCAGACAGTCGAATTTCCTGTTGACCCGGATGAATATCTTAAATTATTAAACGAAAAAATGAAATCCTAAGTATCCTAGAAGCTGTTCAAATTATTGAACGGCTTCTTTTTTTTCTGGGCAGTGTCATATTATCTCAAAAAACATACAATTTTCTTAAGAGGTAAGAGATATTGAGGAGATGGGAAAATGAAATTTGAAATGCAAAAAGCGATTATCTTGGCTGAAAACATAAAAGGTTTTTTATCATTTGTTCAGAATCAACAGAATAAAAATAACTTTAGGATTGATCCAAATAAATTGTATCAAGTAAAACTTTTGATTGAAGAGTATAAGTTTCACATACTTGTAGATGAACTCATTAGAATAAACCAATTTGATTGGGATGAAAAGTACACGTATTACTTAGTTGATCAATTTAATCGAGGGATCACGATTATTGATGAATACGTAAAGAATAATTCTCATGAATTATTTATTATTTCAGCTAGATTATATACACTAAAGAACCTAAGCAGTTCTTTTGGTAAAGTAGCATAATAATATCTTTATCACTATTCCGCACGCTTGTGCGTTTTTTAGTGAGCGTATATTTTGATAAAGTCCACCGAATAGGGGAAAATATTAATGGAATAGGATATTCATATTGAAAACCTTAAATATAAAAAAGGCGGTCTTATATATGTTTAAAAATTTATTCAAAAGTAAAAAGGCTGAAGATGATCCTACATTTTTACAGCCATTAGAGGGGGAACTCGTACCCTTAGATGTTGTTCCAGATCCTGTTTTTTCGCAAAAAATGATTGGCGATGGTTTTGCAGTCAAGCCGACAAATGGTACGGTTGTTTCTCCTGTTGACGGAGAAGTAATCAGTGTATTTCCTACTAAACATGCAGTAAGTCTAAAGTCCACGGGCGGAAGAGAAATATTAATCCATGTAGGACTGGAGACAGTAAGCCTAAATGGTGAAGGATTTACATCGTTTGTAAGTGATGGACAACGTGTTCAAAAGGGTCAAAAGCTGCTAGAAGTGGATTTTGATTTAATTAAAGACAAAGTACCTTCTATTATTACCCCAGTAATTTTTACTAACTTAGCTGAAAATGAAAAAGTAGTAATTGAGGAATCAGGCGTAAAAATTAAATAATAACAAAAAGAGCAAACTTTTTATGAGTTTGTTCTTTTTTCTTTAGAAGGATATTAAATTTAATATAACTATCTTTCAAAGGTAAACAAAAGTATATTATAATAAAACAAAAGTAAATAAAAATTTTATAATAAAGAGATTGGCACTAATAAAACCAAGGGGATGGAATAGAAATGAAAGTAAGTTTATTTGCAACATGCCTTGTAGATATGTTTCAAAGCAATGTTGGTAAGGCAACGGTTGAGTTGCTTGAAAGGCTTGGTTGTGAGATTGATTTCCCAGAATCACAGGTGTGTTGTGGGCAGCCAGCTTATAACAGCGGTTATACACAAGAGTCAAAAGAGGCGATGAAACGGATGATAAATACCTTCCAGGATGCAGAATATGTAGTGTCACCATCAGGTTCATGTGCCTTTATGTTTCACGAATATCCTCATGTTTTCAAAGATGATCCTATTTGGGAACCGAAGGCAAAGAAATTGGCTGAAAAAACCTATGAACTTACCCAATTTATTGTCGATGTCTTAAAGGTGGAAGACGTTGGAGCGAAACTAGAAGGGACAGCCACCTACCACACCTCCTGTCACATGACGAGATTGCTAGGAGTAAAAGAAGCTCCTATGATTCTACTGAAAAATGTAAAAGGGTTAACCTTTACAGAACTGCCAGGAAAAGAGCAATGCTGCGGGTTTGGTGGTACCTTCTCAGTAAAAATGGCGCAAATATCAGAGCAAATGGTAGATGAAAAGGTTTGCCATGTGGAAGGGACGGGTGCTGAATATCTAATCGGAGCTGATGCCGGCTGCCTTATAAATATCGGAGGACGAATTGATAGAAAAGAAAAACCGATCAAGGTTTTACATATAGCTGAGGTATTAAATAGTCGATGAAGGTGCATTCGCTCACTCGTAGATATCTGGAGTGACCAAAAATAGATGGGAGGACACCAGATGGCAATGAAAATAGGCAAGGAACAATTTAAGGAACGTGTCGACAAAGGGATACATGACGATTTTATGCGTGGTGCCGTTTCGGGTGCTCAGGATGGGATGGGTGTAAAAAGGCGACTCGTAACCGAGGATTTAGGCAACTGGGAGGACTGGCGCTCACATGGAGAAGAAATTCGCCAGCATGTACTTGAGAACCTGGATTATTATTTAGAACAATTAAGTGAAAATGTTGCTAAGCGTGGAGGGCATGTGTTTTTTGCCCAAACGAAAGAAGAAGCAAATGAATATATTCGTGGAATAGTACGCGAGAAAAACGCTAAAAAAATTGTTAAATCGAAATCAATGGTAACCGAAGAAATCAGTTTAAATGCAGCATTGGAACAAGAGGGTTGTGAGGTAATTGAAACAGACCTTGGCGAATACATTCTCCAAGTAGATGATCATGATCCCCCATCCCATATCGTCGTCCCTGCCTTACATAAAAACAAAGAGCAGATTCGGGATGTGTTCACTGATAAGCTAGGCTACACAAAAACCTCTAAGCCAGAGGAATTGGCTTGGCATGCACGGGAAATGCTGCGACAAGAATACCTGTCAGCGGATATTGGTATTACGGGCTGTAACTTTGCAATAGCAGAAACAGGTTCCTTCAGTTTAGTAACCAATGAAGGTAATGCTGATTTAGTAACGGCCTTACCAAAAACACAGATTACTGTAATGGGTATGGAACGGATTGTACCTACTTTTGAAGAAATGGAAGTGCTGGTTTCACTTTTAACTAGAAGTGCTGTTGGCCAGAAATTAACAAGTTACATTACCGTCCTTACTGGACCAAGAGAAGAATTAGATGTGGATGGCCCGGAGGAATTCCATCTGGTGATTGTTGATAACGGCCGCTCCAAAATCCTTGGGGGAGAATTCCAATCTGTCTTACAATGTATTCGTTGTGCGGCATGCGTGAACGTTTGTCCGGTGTATCGTCATGTTGGCGGCCACTCATATGGTTCGATTTATTCAGGGCCAATTGGAGCAGTCCTTTCCCCGCTTCTTGGTGGATATGACGAATATAAAGAGCTTCCATATGCATCAACACTTTGCGGAGCGTGTACGGAAGTGTGTCCAGTCAAAATTCCGTTGCATAATCTTCTTCATAAACACCGAGAAATAATTGTTGAAAAGGAGGGTAAGGCACCTATTTCTGAAAAATTAGCCATGAAGGCGTTTGGGTTAGGCGCTGCATCACCTCTCATTTATAAAATAGGCTCCAAAATTGCTCCAACGGCGATGAATCCCTTTACGACTGGAGACAAGATATCGAAGGGGCCGGGACCATTAAAGGCCTGGACAGATATTCGAGAGTTTCCAGCACCAAATAAAGAGAGATTCAGGGATTGGTTTAAAAACCGTGAAAAAGGGGGCAAATAAGTTGACTGGGACTATACAAAATCGTGATTCATTCTTAAATCAAATTGCCATCCAGCTAGGTCGACCTCGAATTTCTACGCCGGTACAACGACCAAACTGGAGATTCAGACCTCAGGACGAAGTATTAAAAGATGCCACACTGGATGAACTAGTAGAAGTGTTAAGAGAACAGTGTAATAAAATCCATACCACTCTTTATACTATTGATCTTAAAGAATTACCTTCAACCTTAAGCGAAGTAGTTGCTACTTATGGTGGAGGTCCAATCGTCACTTGGAAGGATGAGCGGTTCTCAAAATGGGGTCTTGATTCTCTATTGAAAACGGAATGGCCAAGCCAGGATATCGATGTCTATGAATGGGATCATACGAAAGGGTCAGAGAATATCACAAAAGCAGAACAGGCCAATGTGGGGATCACGATTAGTGAAATCACATTGGCAGAGTCTGGAACGGTTGTCTTGTTTAGTGATGAGAATAAGGGAAGAAGCGTAAGCTTTTTACCAGCCACCTTTATCGCATTGATCCCTAAAAGTACCCTCGTACCAAGGATGACGCAGGCTGCCAAAAAGATGCGGGAGATTCATCAAAAAACAGGCCATGTAGCTTCGTGTATCAATTTTATCACTGGTCCAAGTAATTCAGCAGATATCGAGTTAAACCTTGTGGTTGGTGTTCATGGACCAATAAGAGCATCCTATATCGTAATTAATGACCTATAAATTAAAAGAATCAGGCTGTTCAAAAGGTATTTGAACAGCCTTTGTCCTTACTTGAAAAAGGAGAGATTTCTTTGAAGATTGGCTTTATTGGTACGGGCTGGTTTGCAAAAACGCATGCTGCTCTATTGGCAAAAATGGATGGAGTGGAGGTTACAGCATTTTGTGGTACGAGTATTGAAAAGGCTGAAAAAGAAGCAAGAAACTGGTCAAATGCCAAAGGGTATACAAATGTTGAGGAGATGCTTGATAAGCAGAAACTAGATGCTGTCTATATTTGTGTACCGCCTATGGCACATGGCGCTATTGAGTTTACTTTGATAGAAAGAAACATTCCATTTTTTGTGGAAAAACCACTTGGAATCGATGAACAGCCACTTTACATTGCAAAGAAAATCGAAGAGAAGGGACTTATCACCTCGGTTGGATACCAATGGCGTTATAAAGAAACCACAAAGAAAGCTTTATCGTTACTTGAAAACCGTAATGTTGGGATGGCACTTGGCTATTGGATGGGAAACATGCCAATGGTTCCTTGGTGGAGAAATCAAAAAACATCTGGCGGACAATTTGTGGAACAAACCACACATATTGTCGATTTATTACGTTTCTTGTGCGGTGATATTACGGAAGTTTATGCAGCATACAGCAGCAACATCATGAACGAAAAGGTAAAGGGAACAACGGTGTCAGATGTGGGCACTGTCACCATGAAACTAAAGAATGGTATGGTTGCAACTGTATCAAATACCTGTATCCTGCCAGAATCGGGCAAGGTCGGACTAGACTTTTATACAGATAAAGGAGTTTTAGAGCTTGGTAATGAGGGATTACGTGAGGTTAAAGGTAATCAGATTTTAGAATATAAAGAACAGGTAAATCCATACATTGAAGAAAATAAGATTTTTCTAAATGCAATTAAAACCGGCAACCCATCCCAAATTTTATCAAACTATAAAGATGCAGTAATTACCCATCAAGTTACGATGGCCGCCAATCAGTCAGCTATAAGTGGGCAACCAATAATAGTGAAAAACTTTGCGTTGTGAATGGGTAACTAGAGTAAGGAATTTTTCCTTTATTCACAAAAGTATGATAAGGAGACAGAAAAATATCATTTCGATATTGGGGAGAACAAGAAAGTCTAATAGCAAAAAGAATGCGGTCATGTTATTGAATAGATAACGGTTTAACATTCATGCTTGGTTAAGAAGGAGGATTATTTATGGATAATGTACCAAATAGAATCTTCCTTGCAGCAGATTCAACTGTACAGGATTATGATGCCAGTGAAAAACATCAGGGAGGCTGGGGAGAGTTTCTGCAGGTCTTTTTAAATGAGGAAGTACGAGTATCTAATCACGCTATTGGTGGCCGAAGCTCGAAAACATTTATAGAGGAAGGGAGATTACTTGCCATATCAAAGGAAATAAATGCTGGTGATTATTTATTCATACAAATGGGTCATAATGATTCGACAAAAAGTAAACCTGAACGTTTTACAGAGCCATTTACAACCTATAAGCAATTTTTAAAAATGTATGTTACGAGTGCAAGAAATAATCGTGCAGTACCTGTATTCATAACCCCGCCAGCAAGGATGCACGAAAAAGATGGAAAATTTATTAATGATTTTCCTGAATACTGTGCAGCAATGAAAGAAGTTGCTTTAGAGGAAAAGGTAACTTTAATAGATTTAATGGAGAAAAGTCTTAGACTGTTGAATACCATTGGCAATAAGGAATCCTTAAGTTTATTTATGGCATCAGTAAACGGAACAGATTTTACTCATTTTACGAAAAAAGGTGCCTATCAAATGGCAGGTCTTGTGGTTGATGGGATAAAAGAAAGCAATCTGCCGTTACAGAAACAATTAATAGTGATATAGATACACTGTTTTTTAATTAATCTAATCTGAATTTTTAATTAAACTCTAAAAATAGTTTAAATATAATTAAGATGTATACTCTGGGAATCTTTTTTGAAAATTATCCTAATCACTAGTCATTAAATTTGAGGAGGAAATCATAAATGCATAGACATGAAATCGAAAAGAAAATTGATTTACTAATTGATAACCTGATTAACTTAAATGATCCAGATGGGAAATACGCCATTCCACTTGCTGATGGCAGAAAAATCGATAACAAAAGCTTTAATTATTGGGAATGGACAGCAGGCGTTGGACTGTATGGAATGATGAAATACTATAAATTAACAAAAAAAGAAGAAGTATTAACTATTATCGTAAAGTGGTTCGATGATCAATTTAAAGAACTTCCAGTAGAAAAAAACGTTAACACAATGGTACAAATGTTAACGCTTGCATATTTGTACGAAGAAATAGGTAATCCAACATACCTTCCATATCTAGAAACGTGGGGTGACTGGCTGTACCATGATATGCCGCGAACAAAGGATGGCGGAATTCAGCATGTTGTATTTGGTAATGAGAATTATCAGCAATTATGGGATGACACCTTGATGATGAGCGTTCTGCCTTTAACCAAAATCGGTTTATTGTTAAATAAACCAGAATACGTAGAAGAGGCAAAAAAACAATTTTTAATACATATTAAATATTTATTTGATAAGAAAACGGGATTATGGTTCCATGGCTGGACGTTTGAAGGCAATCATAACTTTGCCGAAGCGTTATGGGGTCGTGGAAATTCATGGGTAACCATTGCTATTCCTGAATTTTTGGATTTAGTAGAACTACCTGCAAATGACCCTGTTCGTCAGGTATTAATTGATACGTTAGAAAGTCAATTGGAAGCATTAGAAACATGCCAAAATGAAAATGGGTTATGGCATACCCTGTTACTTGACCCTAGTTCATATGTAGAAGCCTCCTGTACCGCTGGATTTGCTTTTGGAACGTTACGTTCTGTTCGTAAGCGTTACGTGGATAGTAAGTATATGGATATGGGCTTAAAAGCAATGAAGGCAGTGGTTGAAAATATAAATGAAAACGGAGAATTAGGAAACGTTTCAGCAGGAACCGCGATGGGTGAAACCCAAGATTTTTATAAACAAATTCCAGTCACTGCGATGCCGTATGGACAGTCCATGGCAATTCTATCGTTAGTAGAGTATTTGTATCACAGAATATAAGAGAATGACAAGTAATGCTAGACCCGGTCAATCTTTTAACAATAGAAACGTACAAAAATCAATCTCCTCCTTGAAGAAACCATCGAACCTTATATTGATGAGAGTGTTGGTTTTTTAAAAGAAAAATATTAACTATTAATCAATAGGCTGTGTTAAAGGTAAATGTTGATTTCACTCAATTTGAAAAATAGGCGGAGAAATTCCGTTTATTTCGGGAAATTCCCATATTTCCCTTAAAATAAGCGGAGTTTTTCCGGTTATACGTTCCAAAACGATGGCTTTTGTCTTATTGTGAACAGTTAGTCGGAATATCTCCGCTTATATCTGCTCCTTAAGCCTCACTATCGACATTAGCCGGAAATTCTCCGCTTAAAAATTTTTCTACACGGAAATCAACAATGAATAATAACAGAGCCATTCAATAAAATAAGTTGAAATAGGGTGAATAGGAATGAATAAAATTGTTGTTTGTGGATTAAGTAACAGAGCCTTAGGTATGTTTATTGATTCAATCCTTCATCAATTTGGATCACAAAATCAAATCGTCGGAGTACTTGATAATGATCCGCGAAGAATAGAGATTTTTCATGATAGTTTTCCAGAATTAATATCTGTTCCCGCTTATCATTCCGAACAATTCCAACAGATGATCGATGAGACAAATCCTGACACCGTTATTGTAACGAGCAGGGATGATACTCATATTGATTATATATTGAAAGGGTTAGAGAATAACTTAACGGTTATTACAGAAAAGCCGATGGTGACCAAAGCAGATGATGCTAGAAAAGTTATCGAAGCAGAAAAGAAAAGTAGTGGAAAAGTAATTGTCGCCTTTAATTACCGCTATAATCCGTTTCATCGGAAGATAAAAGAATTAATTCTTGAAGGGAAAATTGGCAGAGTAACTTCCGTTGATCTAAATTGGTATATTGATACGTATCATGGTGCCAGCTACTTCAAAAGATGGAACCGCAACCGGGATTTTTCAGGCGGCTTATCGATTCATAAATCTACACATCACTTTGATTTAGTCAATTGGTGGCTGGATCAAAAACCAGAAGAGGTGTTTGCATATGGGGCTTTAAATTATTTCGGGAAAGACGGAGAATTTAATCCAAGTCCGACAGACAATCGTTACTGCAGCACATGTCAGGAAAAACACTTATGTCAATACTATATGCGCTGGTCAAACCGCCGAAATAATATCACCGCGAAAGACGATCATATTAAAGCCGATAGCATAGAAAAATCATCTCAAAACTATACACATTATCGTCCAGACTCTTGTATCTTTGATCATGAAATTGAAATCGAGGATACCTATGTTGCCACCGTTAAGTATGATAAAGGTGCATTTTTAAGCTATTCCGTTAATTTCTCTCTTCCATATGAAGGCTATCGTTTAGCGATTAACGGTACAAAAGGAAGAATTGAAACTACCGAATACCATGAACCAAGCCGTATTCCATTTTCTGTTCCTGAACAAACTATTGAGTTTTATCCGTTATTTGGCGGGGCAAAGGAGACCATTCATGTTCTGCAAACTGGAGGAGGACATGGAGGGGGAGACCCAGTATTGCTAGAAGATCTCTTCATGGGAGTAGATCAAACTCGTCCTTATGAAATTTTAGCTGGTGCTGAAGCGGGCGCATACTCCATCGCTGTTGGTGAAGGTGTATGGCGTTCAGTAAAAGAAAATAAGCCAATGAAGATTGATGAACTACTGAAAAATAGCGTAGATCTTTCAATGCCAAAAGTAGTTTTATAGAGCTTTTGGTTACCGTTGAAGTAGAAAAATGAAGAAAGAGGGAATCAAACAAGCCCTTCGGTTCTTAGTTAAGGAGGATAAAAATGCCACAATTAGTACTTGAGGAAACCAAGATTTCACAGGCAATCGATAGAGTAGTAGATAGAACCTTTAATATGGATTTCAGTTGGGATTGGCCAGGAGGCGTAGCCTTCTTTGGTGTAGCGGAAGCCTACGAAGCAACCGGTGAAATGAAGTATTTACAATCTATTAAAGATTGGGTAGATGCCGAATTAGAAGATGGCCTTCCTAGGCTAACGGTAAATGCCTCCTCGATTGGTCATATCCTGTTAACGTTATACAAAGCTACAAATGAAGAAAAGTATATTGAAAATGCGATCCAAATGGCGGACTATTTGCTTCATGACGCGGAGCGCTTTGGTGATGGTGTCCTGCAGCATACTGTAAATGGAACGAAATATCAATTCCCTGAACAAGCATGGGTTGACACTATGTTTATGGCAGGATATTTTCTGTTGAGAATTGGCCACCAGTTAGACCGCGACGATTATTTCAACTTTGGATTAAAGCAATACCATGGACATGAAACGTTTCTCCAGGATGACATCACAAATCTTTATTATCATGGCTGGGATCATCTCGGACAAAACCATATGTCAGGAATTTTTTGGGCTAGAGGAAACAGCTGGGCGGCCTACACCATGGCGCGGGCACTTGAACTAATTGCGGTTCAGCATCCGTCCTATATGATTATTCAAGGTTCTTTACGTGATCAATTAAGTGCGTTAGTTCGCTTACAATCAGATACAGGTCTTTGGTATACGATTGTAGATGATCCAACGTCTTATCTTGAAACCTCGGGTTCAGCCGGGATTGCTGCTGCTTTGCTAACAAGTGGGAAGTTATATAACAAGTTTATTCAAAAATCGATTGAGGGAATTCTTGGCCAAATTCGTGAGGACGGATCGGTTATGGGAGTATCAGCAGGAACTGCCGTTATGTTTGATGCGAACGGATACAAAGAAGTTCCCTATAAACGAGTACAAGGATGGGGACAAGGTCTTGTATTAGCCTTTTTATCACTGCTATTAAAAAGAGAAAATAACAATTAGTATAGTAAACCTGTGGAAAGATGCAAACTTCCACAGGTTCTTTTAAAAGGAGGGGAAAAGTTGAGGCTGCCATTTGTGGTATTCGATAAGAACTCTGTCATTTCTATACCAGAAAATATAACAACTCCAGTCAAGCATGCAGTGGATATGATTAGCAGAGACCATAGTAAAGTATTCGGAAAACCACCAGTCCTAGAAACATCTTTATCGGAAAAAGCTGATATTGTCATTCGATATGCAGAAACGAACATTGAATGTTCTGTAAAACCTGAGGCTTATAGTTTTCGTTTTGAGGAGAAGGACGGAAAATCGCAATTGCATATTATTGGTTATGACGATTTAGGTATCATTTACGGTTTGCTCCATTACAGCCACCATTATTTAGAGGTCGATCCTTTTTGGTTTTGGGCGGACATCCCTGTTAAACCAAAATCTAACATACATATTCCAACGACTAATTTCGATTCCTTAGAAAAAGCAGTAAAATACCGGGGCTGGTTTGTGAATGATGAGGTTTGTCTCATTGGGTGGAAGGAACAATATCCTCCAACGAAAGAGATTTGGTTTCCGGTTTTCGAAGCTTTATTACGCAGTGGGGGAAATATGGTCATCCCGGGTACAGATCTTCCAAAATCAGGTATTCATGCAGAGTTAGCAGCTGAAATGGGTTTATGGGTGACGCATCACCACGCTGAGCCGTTAGGAGCAGAAATGTTTTTAAGGGCATTTCCGGGGGAAAAACCAAGTTATAAGGAAAATCCAGAACTATTTGAGTTTCTCTGGGATGAAGCTATTCAGAAACAAAAAAATGAAAAAATTGTCTGGGTACTCTCGTTTCGAGGGCAGGGAGATGCTCCCTTTTGGCAGTATGATCCAGAATTTGACACACCAGAAAAAAGGGGTGCTATGATCTCTAAAGTTGTCCACAGGCAATACAAAATGATAAACAATTCTGTGGATCAGCCTGTCTGCTGTATGGCTTTATATGGTGAAATCTCTGAATTATACAAAGCTGGTCATATTCAGGTACCTGATGGGGTTATTAAAATTTGGGCAGATAATGGCTATGGCAAAATGGTGACTCGAAGACAGGGGAATGAAAGCTACCGGATTCCTTCTTTGCCATCAGTAGATGAGAGCGGGGAACATGGGATTTATTATCATATAACATTCCATGACCTCCAGGCGTCAAATCATTTGACGATGTTTCCATCTCCACCAGAGCTAATTAAAGTAGAAGTTGAAAAGGCGTTTGAGGCAGGTGCTACGTCATATTTGCTGCTTAATAGCGGGAATATCCGTATGCATCTTTACCCACTTGATATTGTTAGTGAACTTTGGAACAAAGGCACAATAAATGTAGAAGAACATTTACAATTATTTATGGAACGTCTTTATAAAACTAAAACGAAAGAAATTGCACAGCTATACAGAAGCTATTTCCAAAAGACGATTTCTTATGGGCCTAATCCAGATGACAAGGCAGGGGAAGAATTTTATCATCATCCTGCAAGGAAGATCATTGGCCATTGGCTACAAGGGAAAACGGATGTACCAGAGAAAAGGCTATATTGGGCAACCGGTGAAATTTCTTTTACTGATCAAGTGAAATGGTTTTTGGAAAAATGCCAAAATGGTTTAGCTGGCTGGGAAGAATTTTTGAACGAGTGCAGAAATCTCTCTTTGCAGCTAACAGAAGAAGAAGCTCGACGATTCGGCGATCAGCTGTTGCTGCAAGCGGAATTACATGCTTTCGGATGTAGAGGTTTTATTTCACTATGCACCGCCTATCTTTCTTTTATCCAACATGACTTTCACCTTGCTTTTGTCCACATGTCTAGATCAATTGATCATTACAAGGATAGTAAGCAAGCTTTTAAACATGCAGAGCATGGGAAATGGCATAATTTTTATCGAGCGGATTGGTTAACAAACATAGATAGCACCATTTATTCTCTGGAAGCACTGCGTAAGTTTCTCCGAATGCAGGGAGACAGTCCAGATTTCTTCTTATGGTATAAACAATACCTGATGCCGGAAACGGAAAAATACATTTATTTGGAGAATACTCACAGGAATCCGCTGTCAGATGATGAGTTGGCAAAACGATTGGGCGAAAAGTTTCTTCAAGGTTAAACGCTTACAAACTGTAGGTAGTAAATACTTTTATCGCAAAAAAGTGCTAATCCGCAAGATAGTCTTACGTGTAATTAACAAATATTTCAAAAAAATACGATTGCTGAAAATAAAAGGGTACTTTACTCTACAGTAAAAAGCAGCACATTAGGAGGAAATGTACTATGTCGATTGATAAACAAGTTCAAGCTTCAGAATTACGTCAGATGGAAAGGTTAAATCGGGGGCTAGTTGCCGTTAAGGTTGAAACAGGAGTTTATATTGGATGGCGTTTGTTTGGAACAGACCCTGAAGAGATTTCCTTTAACGTTTACCGAGACGATATGAAAGTGAATCAAACCCCAATTACTGCAAGTACCAATTTTTTAGACAACAATGGGAATTCTAATTCCTTCTATTATATTTGTGCCGTTTTAAATGGAGTAGAACAACTCCCATCTGAAAAAGTGAATGTTTGGGATACCAATTATCTGGAACTTCCATTGAAAAAGCCGGAAGGCGGAATTTCGCCAGATGGTATCTCGTACATCTATAGTGCAAATGATGCTAGTGTTGGGGATGTGGATGGAGATGGTGAATATGAAATCATCTTAAAGTGGGATCCATCCAATTCCCATGATAACGCACACAAAGGATACACAGGTAATGTGTATCTCGATGCGTATAAACTAAACGGAACTCATTTATGGAGAATTGACTTAGGTAAAAACATCCGGGCAGGTGCACATTATACTCAATTCTTGGTCTACGATCTAGACGGTGATGGTATCGCAGAAATAGCTTGTAAAACGGCAGATGGTACGGTTGATGGACAAGGAAAGATAATCGGAAATCCAGATTCTGATTATCGAAACTCTGAAGGTTTTATTCTCGATGGTCCGGAGTATTTAACGATATTTGATGGAGCTACTGGGAAAGAGCTTATTACAACTGACTACGATCCACCTAGAGGAAAAGGGGCGGATTGGGGTGATGACGAAGGGAACCGAGTTGACCGTTTTCTTGCATGCGTTGCGTACCTTGATGGAGTAAGGCCAAGCCTTGTCATGTGCCGTGGTTATTATACAAGGGCGGTGCTGACTGCCTATAATTGGCGGGATGGTGAGCTTACAAAATTATGGAGGTTTGACAGCCTCGAGCCAGGAAATGAAGGCTATTCAGGTCAGGGAAACCATAGTGTAAGTGTTGCAGATGTTGATGATGATGGAAAAGATGAAATTATCTACGGTTCCTGTGTGATTGATCATAATGGGCAGGGATTATATACCACTGGTTTAGGACATGGAGATGCTATCCATGTAGGTAATTTGATTCCAAGCAGACCAGGTCTGGAAATTTTCCAGGTACATGAGATACCACAGGAAAATGGCACAGAAATCCATGATGCGAAAACCGGTGAGATTTTATGGGGTATTCCTTCAGTCGAAGATGTAGGAAGGGGCATGGCTGCAGATATTGACCCACGGTATGAGGGAGCAGAGGTTTGGTCATCCACGGATTGGAAGACAGGAGGGGCAGGATTGTATAGCAGCACCGGTGAGAAAATTTCGGATACCAATCCTCAGTCCTTTAATTTTGCTATTTGGTGGGATGGAGATTTACTTAGAGAACTACTAGACCATGAATATGATGTAGAAACCGGAATTGGAGTAGGGAAAATTGACAAATGGGATTATCAAAATGGCCAGCTGATTAATTTGCTGACTGCAGATGGTACAAGGTCCAATAACGGAACAAAAGGGAACCCATGTCTACAAGCTGATATTTTAGGCGATTGGCGGGAAGAAGTAATTTGGCGGACAGATGATAGCACGGCACTAAGAATCTATACAACAACTGATATAACCGATCATCGTATTTATACACTAATGCATGACCCTAACTATCGTTTAGCGATTGCCTGGCAGAATGTTGCTTATAACCAGCCACCGCATCCAGGTTTCTTTCTTGGTCATAACATGGAAAAACCGCCAACTCCGAAAATCTATGAGGTTAAATCTGAATCTGAAACAAAAAAACAAGAACAACATAGTAATTAACTATAATTAAAGGGGGGGACAAAAGTTGATTAATATATTTTTAGCAGGTGACTCTACCGTTGCTAGCTGTCCGCGAAATGAGGCGCCACTGGCCGGCTGGGGGCAAATGTTTCAATCTTTTTTTACAGAGGAAATTAGAGTTCATAACTTTGCTAAGGGTGGAGCAAGTACGAATACCTTTATTGAAATAGGATATTTAGGTATTATTCTGGATTTCATTCAGCCAAATGATTATCTATTTATTCAATTTGGACATAACGATCAAAAATCATTTGGTACCGAGCCCTTTACAACGTACCAGTCTAATTTGGCGGAATATATAAATGGTGCAAGAGAAAGAGGCGCAATCCCGATTTTGATTACCTCTGTACATCGAAGAAACTTTGATGAAAATAATTGTTTAGTCAATACACTAGGGGACTATCCAAAAGCGATGATACAGCTAGCGGAAAAACTAGATGTCCAACTTATAAATCTATTGGAAAAAACAGAAAAACTCTATCAATCATTAGGTCCTGAAGGCTCAAAACAATTGTTCACTTGGTTTGCGGCAAATGAAAGCCCAAATTATCCTGATGGAATCCAGGATAACACGCACTTTTGTGAACATGGCGCAAGGGAAGTCGGAAAATTAGTCATAGAAGGAATAAAAGAACTACAATTACCACTTGTCCCGTTTATAAAGGGATAGTTTGATAGAAAATCAACCAACATGAGGTGAAAGTAGCATGGGCAAAAAATTATATCATGGTGCGGCATATTACCCGGAGCTATGGGATGAAAAAGTAATAGAAGAAGATATTAAAGAAATGAAAAAGACAGGTATTAACGTTGTCAGGATCGGTGAATTTGCCTGGGCATCAATGGAGCCTGAAGAAGGGAAATTTGATCTCAGCTTCTTTAAGAATATCATTAACACACTTTATGAAAATGGTATCGAAACGGTTATGTGTACACCAACTCCTACGCCACCGATCTGGTATTCCCATGGCCATCCGGAGCGGATGTATGTGGATGCTGATGGGACAGTAATGGGACATGGGTCAAGGCAGCATGCCTGTACGAACCACCCTTATTTTAGGGAGAGAGCAGCACTTATCACAGAAAATATTGCAAAAGAAGTAGGTGGTTTGCCCGGTGTCATTGGTTGGCAGATTGATAATGAGTTTAAATGCCATGTTAGCGAATGTATGTGTAATACCTGTAAAGAATTATGGCAGCTATGGTTAAAGGACCGCTATGAGACAATCGAAAATCTAAATGAAGCATGGGGAACAAAAATTTGGAGCGAATATTATCATAGCTTTGAACAGGTTCCACAGCCAGGACCAGCACCATTTTTACACAATTCATCGTTACATACCATGTACCAATTGTTTTCGATGGAGAAAATTGCAGAGTTTTCTGATGGACAGGCTGAAATTATTAGAAAGTATTCTAGTGCACCCATTACACATAACAGCTCTGTGTTTTTCAGTGTTGATAATGAAAGGATATTTAAAAACCTCGATTTTGCATCCTTTGATACGTATGCAACAATCGAAAATTTTCCAGCTTACTTAATTAACAGCGACTTGTGGAGAAACTTTAAAAAGGATAGAGGGTTCTGGGTAATGGAAACAAGTCCATCCTATGCAGCATCACTAGCAAGCTATGCAGCACCACATCCAAATGGCTATTTAAAGGTAGAAGCAGCTGCGGCATACGCGTTAGGTGCTGAAGCTTTTTGTTATTGGCTATGGAGGCAGCAGCGTGCTGGTTGCGAACAGCCACACGGTTCCGTTCTTAGTGCATGGGGGAAACCGACAGTAGGCTATGAAAATGTGTTAGAAGTAGAAGCATTGAGAAAAGAAATTGAACCGATCATATTATCTACGAAGCCAAGCCAAGCCGAGTTGGCGATTACTTACTCAGATCGGGCTAAGGCATTCTTAAAAACGGAACCACATCGAAATTTAAATCATCGTAGTTTAGTCACAGACTTTTATAAACGGATTTTATATATGGGAATTCATCGGGATGTGATTCCAGAAGGGGCCGACTTAGAGGGCTATAAGGTTTTATTTACTCCATTTATCCAATATTTATCATCTGAATATATTGCAAGGGCAAAGCGGTTTGTTGAAAATGGCGGAATTTGGATTGCTGGGCCACTAACTGGTGGTCGAACAGAAAATCATACCGTGCATACTGACCGAGCATTAGGAGAACTTGAAAAAATGGCAGGCGTAGAAGTGTTATTTACTTACCCGATGGATGATTCAGGTACGATTGGACGTGCTTTTGATATCACCGCTCCTTTAGGAATGTGGAGTTCCGTTTTTGAAATGCAATCCGAAACGGCTGTAGGTATCATTGAAGAAGGCCTTTCAAAAGGGAAATCGTTTATTACAGAGCATAAGCTAGGTGCAGGGAAAATTGTAATGCTTGGATCGATGCCAGTAGGCGAAGCTGGTGATTTGCTACTGCAGAAACTAGTAGATCACTATTCGCAGGAAGCAAATATTACCATGAGGTCGGATGTTACGGAAGGAACAATCGTTGCGCCACGCCAGGGAAATGGCTTTACTGTTTGGTTTGTAATCAATATGGATGGGAATGGCGGCAGTGTTACCCTTTCACAACAAGGGATAGATTTACAGACCAATCGTGTAGTAGAACCAGGTAAACTTCAGCTTGGTAAATTTGAATATAGAATAATTCAATTTAATCAATTGTAATAGTTATAGGAGGAAAAGGAATATGATTCGAAAAGCATCCGTAATGAAAGTATTCGAAGGTTATCATGATGAATATAAAAAACGCCACGACGAATTATGGCCGGAAATGGAAGTGGAAATAAAGAAACATGGTGCTCACCATTATTCTATTTTCTTAGATGAACAGACAAATAACCTTTTCGCATATGTAGAAATTGAGAGTGAAGAAAAATGGAATGCTATAGCTCAGACAGAAATCTGTCAAAAATGGTGGGTCTATATGAAGGATATCATGGAGACAAATGAGGACAACAGCCCCGTTGCAACTGAATTAAAAAAAGTATTTTATTTAGAATAAGCCATTGTTAAAGAATAATGTTGATTTTTGACCACTTGTTGATTGGAGTGGAAGGCACGAAGACTCCTGCGGGAGAAGCGAGACAGGCGAGACCCCGCAGACACGCAGTGTCGAGGAGGCTCGGCGGTCGCCCGCGGAAAGCGAAGTGCCTGGAACGGAAATCAACAACTAAGTTTAACAGAGCCTAGATTAATAAAAACTAATCTTGAATAAGGACCATCATCTATCGTTTTAGTTGATGGTCCTTTTTTATTGAATCATTCAATTGTTGCAAAAAGGCTGCCAGCAAAAAAGTATTATTGATGGAAATGGCCAACCAATATAAGGTAATAATACAGTAAAACACATACTTTTTTGAAATGAGGAATCAACAATGGGAAAAGGGACAAAATGGCCAGCAGAATGGAAAGAGTTTCATGACCAGATTACAGGAGTAAAAATCACACAATTAACAGATTACATGGCGCATAGTTTTCATACATATTTTACAAATGATGGCGTGTATGATAACGGTTCTAAATTATTAGTTTGTTCTGACCGAGGGAACTCTACAAATCTATTTAGTTTGGATTTAACGAATGGAGAATACACCCAATTAACTGACCTAGACAAAAATGTGTCCAAGGGATTACAGGGATCGTATATAAATCCTACTAAAAATGTGGCTTACTTTACTTTGGATAAAACGATTATTGCACTTGATTTAGATGATTTAGAGGAAAAAGTAATCTATACAAAGCCTGAAGGTTTTAATTTTAGTAACCTTAGTTGTACAGCAGATGGAAACCATTTATGTTTTGGTCTATCAGAGGATTTATCTACTACCATTCATAGCAATCTATCAGGTGGATATGTTGGGTTCGAGGAAACAGAAGCAGCTAGACCGTATTGTCAGATATGTCTTCTAACATTTGAAACAGGAGAAACTAAGGTAATTCATGAAGAGAAACGGTGGATTGGACATGTTAATGCTTCTCCGACACAATCGCATCTTATTACTTTTTGTCATGAAGGGCCATGGGATAAGGTAGATCACCGCATTTGGGCAATGAATATTGAAACAGGTGATTTCTGGAAAATTAGAGAAGGTGAGCCTAACCAATTTGCTGGTCACGAATACTGGCATGCAGATGGGATCCATATTGGCTATCATGGATTTACTGAGTCATTGGATCGAAAAGATGGTAAATTTCTTGGATTTGTAAAATTCGACAATACCGATTGTCAGGAATTCGAATTCCCATATCAAAATATGCACATTCACTCGAATGATTCTGGGTTAATCGTTGGGGATGGACAGCAGTCAAGTGCCTATCATGGTGAAAGGTATCAAGATTGTATTTTTTTATGGAAGAAAACCGCTAATGGAATGGAAGGACCACGGATATTATGTAAACACCGAGGAAGCTTTCAAGTGCAGCAGCTCCATGTTCACCCGCGCTTTAGCCATAATGGAAATCAGGTGTTGTTTACCTCAGATCGGAATGGATATGGAAATGTATATCTTGCCGATGTTCCTAAATTTGAAAGCCTGCCTAAACTAGCAGATGGAAAATTAATAAAAGAATAAGGATTTTCAAGAAAGTATTAATTCGACAAGAAAGTGTTTAAACCGTTAAAAAACATGATAAGGACAAGGTTTTAGCGGGTACAAAAAAATGTAATTGTCAGAAAAATGAAAGCGGTTTACCTTGGGTATAGAACATGTTTCAGTTGCCATGACCAATAGAAGTGGAGAAAAAGCTGAACCAAGATCTAAACTTATAAATATAAATTGGGGGTAAAAAAATGAAAAAAAGAATGAGAAAAAGATTATTCGGTAAAAAGATTGCAGTTCCAGCCCTTTCAGCGATGTTATTATTCTCTTTGGCTGCATGCAGCGAGACTGAAAAGTCAAGCGGCGAAAGTAAAGAGGGAAAAAGTTCAACACCTGAAATTAGAATAATGACTACGGCGTACACTCCAGATCCGCCATCTGATGACAGTCCCGTTTTAAAAGAATTAGAAAAGTTTACAAATACGAACATTACCATGAATTGGGTATTAGATAGTGCCTATCAAGATAAGTTAAACATTACACTAGCATCTGGTGATCTTCCAGATGTCATGATGATACCTTCTAAGATTCCTAGTTTCGTCAGTGCAGTTCGAGATGGAGCATTCTGGGAGATTGGACCTTATTTAAAAGATTACCCTAATCTAAGCAAAGCAAATGAAATTACATTGCAAAATAGTGCCATTGATGGGAAAAATTACGGGATTTATCGTGCCCGTCCATTAGGAAGATTAGGTGTAACGTTCCGTAAAGATTGGTTAAACAATGTTGGATTAGAAACACCAAAAACAATTGATGATTTTTACAACGTATTAAAAGCATTTACAAAAAATGACCCAGACAAGAACGGCAAAGATGACACATATGGAATGGTTATTTCAAAATATTCTGGTCCATTTGACATCATGCAAATTTGGTTCGGCGCACCAAATAAATGGGGTGAAAAGTCTGGTGAATTACAGCCAGACTTTATGACCGAAGAATATATGAACGCATTAAAATTCTTCAAGAAATTATATGATGAAAAATTAATCAACCAAGACTTTGCTGTCATGGATCCGCAAAAATGGGGAGATCCATTATTAAATGGACAAGCAGGGGTTATTGTCGACGTACTTGACCGCGGACGCCGCGCAGATGAAGACATGAGAAAAGCCAATCCTGCATTAACAGAGCCAATTGATATTTTAGGCGCAGTAGAAGGTCCAAAAGGTCTTCGTTCACTGCCAACTGCTGGTTACTCTGGCCTGCTGGCTATCCCTAAATCAAGTGTGAAAACCGAAAAAGAGTTAAAGCAGGTATTAACTTTCTTAGACAAAGTGAATGAAGAAGAATCACAAAAATTAGCCTACAACGGTATCGAAGGCCGCCATTATGAAATCAAGGATGGTAAATTAGTCATTCTAACGAACAATGATCAAGCACTTATCAATGAATTTACTGACTTAAACCAATTCCATATGGGTATCCCGGAGGACCGATTCATTAAACCAGAAATGACAGCTGTAAGAGAAAAAGAGCAGAAAATTCTGAAGGATAATGAAAAAATAGTTGTTCCAAATCCTGCAGAGTCATTCTTATCTGATGTTTACGCTCAAAAAGGGCAGCAGTTAGATAATATTATCAATGATGCACGTATCAAATTTATTGTTGGACAAATAGATGAAGCTGGCTTTAAAGATGCGATCAAATTATGGCGTAGCACAGGCGGAGACGACTATATCAAAGAAATCAATGAATTATACAAAAAAGCGAATAAATAATATCAAGGTGTAAAACAGGCAGTGTTCATACACTGCCTGTTTTAAAAAATCCAAGTAAAGTAAATTTGAAAGGAGTGAAGATATGGACGGTCTAAAAGCTCAAAGTGTGGAAACTGTGGAAACAAGATATAGCACAGTAAAAAAGACATCAAATGCAGAAGTAAAATCGAATATTTCCAAAATCCAACGATTAAAAAGAGATAAATGGCTTTATCTGTTATTAATTCCTGGCTTAGTTTATTTTATTATTTTTAAGTATCTTCCAATGTGGGGAATTGTCATTTCCTTTCAGAACTACTCCCCATTTTTAGGAGTATTCGGAAGTAAATGGGTGGGTTTTGAAAATTTTATCGACTTCTTCAAAAACCCTGACTTTTTTAGATTACTAGAAAATACTTTTATACTTGCATGTTTGGATTTAGTATTCTTTTTCCCAGCACCAATTATTTTAGCGCTTCTATTAAATGAAATACGACTTCAAGCATACAAGAGCGTCGTGCAAACATTTATATATGTACCGCATTTTATGTCTTGGGTTATTATCGCAAGTATTACCTACATCTTTTTTACCACTAGCGGCGGTGTAGTAAACGAAATTGTATCGCTAATTTATGGAAAAGAAATTAACTTCCTCTCAGCACCAGAATGGTTCCGCCCTCTAATAATGGGACAGATCATCTGGAAAGAATCAGGCTGGGGAACCGTTATTTTCTTAGCCGCACTTGCTTCAGTTGATAAAGAGCAGTATGAAGCGGCAATTGTGGATGGCGCAGGTAGATTGAGACGTTTATGGCATGTGACTCTACCAGCAGTTAGAAGTACGATTATTGTTCTCCTTATCTTACGACTAGGTAACTTTCTTGACACAGGCTTCCAGCAAATATTCCTGATGAGCAACGCCCTAAATAGAAGTGTTGCAGATGTATTTGATACCTATGTTTACTTTGTGGGTATTACCCAAGGGGCATATAGTTATAGTACCGCAGTAGGATTATTTAAATCGATTGTCGGGGTTGTCCTCGTTTTAGGGGCAAATAAATTGGCAAAAAAAATGGGACAGGACGGAATTTTTTAAGGTTTAATGATTTAGGAGGTGGAAAGAATGTCTATGCCAAAAATGCATAATACTCCTGGTGGAAGAGTATTTGATGTTTTTAACTTTATTCTTTTGGGGATTATTGGAATTACCATGATATCCCCATTTCTTTACATTATTGCTGGCTCTTTTGCAACCGAAGCTGAATTGACAAGAAGAAGTTTCTTTATCTTTCCGGAGACATTTTCTCTTGATGCCTATAAGTATATCTTTTCTACAAATACCTTCACTCGAAGTCTTCTGGTATCCATGGGTGTCACCTTAGTAGGGACATTAGTTTGTTTATTTTTTACGTTCTCAATGGCATATCCTTTATCGAGAAAGACGCTGATGGGCCGTAACTTGTTTATGAATCTTATCGTTTTTTCAATGCTCTTCAGCGGGGGAATGATCCCCGGATATATCGTTGTAAAGTCATTAGGACTATTAGACTCTTATTGGGCATTAATTCTTCCGATTGCGATTAATCCTTTTAATCTAATTATTGTAAAAACATTTTTTCAAAATATACCGATTGAATTAGAAGAAGCTGCAAAGATAGATGGCTGTTCGGAGGTTGGTATTTTCTGGAGGATTATGCTGCCACTTTCAAAGCCAGTGCTTGCTACATTTGCTCTCTTCTACGCAGTTGCCATTTGGAATGACTTTTTCAGTGCTTTGTTATACATTAGCGACAGTGCAAAGTGGCCGGTACAAGTTCTGCTTCAACAGATTATTATTTTATCACAGGCACAGCTTGGAGATGCTGCATCGGCGAGTGCGAACTTTGTGGAACCGCCTGATCAATCATTAAAGCTAGCGGTCGTAGTGGTTGCAACCTTGCCTATATTAATTGTGTATCCTTTCCTACAGAAACACTTTGCAAAAGGTATGCTATTAGGATCAGTTAAAGGTTAATTGAAAAAATAAATTAGTAGGCCATTTGCAATGGATGATTCATCCATTGCAAATGGCTATTTGGTATTTACAAAATTCAGACATTAATAGTGAAAATTCAGACATTTTTATTAAAGCGCATTCATTTTTTTCGTAGATATGTCATAATTGGTAACAGTCGAGATTTTGTAAAGTTTCAAATCTGGAGGTGTACTAGTGAGATTTAAAAACATAAGTGAAAAACTAAAAACTCTTAGATGGAGAGGTAGTTTTCATCGTAATAGTTTTATATTAATCTTGCTAATCGCAAGTATCCCAGGCTTAATCACTGGACTGAGTATTTATTGGTTTGCAGTTGGGAAAGTAGAAGATGAATTAAGAATATTGCATACTAGTCAAATAGAGCAGAGAGCAAAAAATATTGATGAGCAGTTCAAGTATTTAGAATATTCTACATCACATTGGGCATTTGAGCCACGATTTGGAGAATCATTAAAGGATATCGATTTTGTAAAGCAGTTTACGGAAACCTATGATATATCTAAGACACTTTTGTTATTACAAGGCAGTCATAATCTTATTAAAGAAGTAGATTTATATATTGAAGGCGAAAAGCCCATTTTATTTAATAGTGAGTATAATGTATTGGATGATCCGTCGAAGACTTTTTACCATGAGAGCTTAAAAAAAGGTAAAAAACTATATTGGGAAGAGTACCCAGTAGAAGCAGGGACTAAAAAGAAAACGCTTGCATTTGTACACAGCATTCCAGCAACAAGCAAGCATCCATTCGGTTCAATCATTGTTACGATAGACCATAATAAAGCGCTTCAGCTTTTAAAGACATTAACTCCGTATGATAAGGGAGCAACATTCATTTTAGATGGAGAAAAAGAAATTTTACTTTCATCAAACAGCACAAATGACGCCTCGTTTATTAATGTATTAAAAACTGAAATGGGCATCCACAAACAAACGGAAGGTTCATTCCAAATAAAACATAATAAAAAAATGTATTCTATTTCCTATGGTCAATTTACTAGGATAGATTCGGATTGGACATATGTTTCTGCTGCTCCGATGTCTTCCATTACAGCACCATTAATACTAGTTTCCAGGTTAATATTAATTTTTAGCATATCAGCACTTATTCTTGCATTTATATTATCTTGGTTCACATCAAATCGACTTTATTCTCCTATTAATAAACTATTAAAAAATTTAGGACATGAGGATGAAGGATTATGGAGACGTAAAGGCCGGGATGTATTTACAGTAATAGAACAGCAAATGCAAAGTTTATCACAAAAAAGTGATCTGCTTCAATCACGGCTCGTCGAGCAGGTAGCACAAATCAAAAGCAGTTTTATCCTCCAGTTAATTCAAGGTTATCTATATCATCACACGGAAGAAGATTTACGGTTAAGAATGGAGAGTTATGGCTGGGAGTTAGAAGGAAAGTATTTTACAGCTTTGGAAATCCAACTAACAGGTTTAGGCGAATCAATGGATAGTTTCTCTAATAGTGATGAAAGTCTCATTACATTTACTGCATCAAATATCATGGAGGAACTGGCACATGAAATGTTTGGTCAATTTAATATTCTTACAAATACAGATTTATCAGTGGGGGTATTGGTGATACACCTAGACAGCCATTCAGTTAGAGGGGAATTACATCTCTTTGCTGAAAAAGTAACAAAAACAATAAATGAAATATTGAATATGCAGGTAACCGTTACAATCAGTGAACCTACCGAGAGTATTAAAAGAATTCCTTATATTTTTGAAGAAGTCCGAAGCGGAAAGCGGTTTAGATTATTTGAAAATAGTAATCAGGTAATTGATCTGATGGAGCATGAAAGGTTAGGAAATTTTAATCAAATCCACTACCCATTTGCGATTGAAAAGGAAATTATTCAAGCGATAAGAATGGGACATACCGCAGAGGTTGAACATTTAATTAGACCATTTTTGCAAGAACTAACGGAGAAGGGCATAAATGAAATCAATATTCATCAGGGAATTGTGCAGCTTTATAGTAGTATCCAGCATGAAATACTTCATTCTGGGATACATCCTCATGAACTGTTCGAAGGGAAAAATATGTATGAAGAACTTTCTCAAATTCGGGATACGGAAAGAATCATAAAATGGTTTACTCATCATGTAGTAGGACCGTTTATTAAGAAGTTAGAGGGTCGGATGAATATTGAATTAAAACGTGTAATTGAAAAGGTTGTCACCAAAATACAGGAAAGTTATGATGATGACATTTCCTTGGAAAGTTGTGCTGACGAGGTAGGTACCAATCCCTATTCGTTAAGTAAGGCATTTAAACAAATGGTCGGAATAAACTTTATTGATTATTTAACACAATTAAGAATTGAAAAAGCGAAAGAGCTTCTAATCAATTCTGATATGAAAATTAATGACATTGCTGAAGGTGTCGGGTACAGACACAGTTATTTTAATAGGATATTTAAAAAACAAATCGGTGTGCCACCAAGCCAATACCGCAAACTCAATCAAATTGATAATCAAATGAATTTAGAAAATGATGGTGGCAGTTTTTAAACCCATTATTTTTTATTGAAATATACTGTTTGCAAAAAAATATGGTTGCTGGAAAATCAGGTACCTTTTATATTATTTAATAAATATTATTCAGGTGAGGGGGAGACAACTATGCAGATGAAGGGAGTCATAGGAGGAATTTACTCGCTTTGTGATTGGCTCATGAAATTAGCCTATATAAATATTTTATGGATTGCATTTACATTTATTGGTTTAATCATATTTGGTCTATTCCCAGCGACAACAGCTATGTTTGTTATTATTAGGAAAATACTTATGGACAAAGATGAAATCCCAATCACGAAGACTTTTTGGGAGTCTTATAAAAAAGAATTTTTAAAAAGTAATCTTTTAGGACTTATTCTTATCATTTCAAGTTATATCCTATACATAAATATCTCCTTTTTAAGAAGCGCGACAGGACTTATTAATCTGCTTTATTATCCGACCCTTATGGTTGCTTTAGGCTTTTTCTTAACATTATTTTTTGTTTTTCCAACGTTTGTTCATTTTGACCTTAGAATTCATCAGGTAATCAAACATGCTTTCCTTATCATGCTAATGAATCCTCTCTCTACAGCATTGATGGTGATTGGAACCTTCGCAGTCTATCTTTTAATGACAACGATACCTGGGTTAATTCCAATATTTAGTGCGAGTATCTTATCATTCGTAATCATGTGGTCCTCCTTTTTTGCTTTTTCAAGATTAAAGAAACAGCAGGATGCTGCTTAATATGAACTCGAAAGACCACTGACTTTGTTGGTGGTCTTTTAAAAAGAAAATTTCATGACGCTTTTTTCTTGTCTGAATACATAACATAGCGAGATGAAAAATATGATTGATTTATGTTTGGAAAGGAGGCGAGGTTAATGCAGAGCATACGCTGGACATGGAGTTATATTAGGAATAATAAAATAAGGTTATTTTTTGGTTTGTTATTGGCACTAGTTGTTTCAGCTCTTAGTATGGCAAATCCTTATCTTGCTGGGAAAATAGTTGATGATGTCATGTATGGCCAGAATAAGGGTTTGTTGTGGCCAATGTTAGCTTTGATGATAGGTTTGACTATAGTTAGGACATTTATTCGATATGGATATCAGCTTATGTTTGAAATGTTATCCCAAGGCGTTATTTTTAAAATGAGAGAGAATCTCTATAATCGCCTACTTCAGTTGGATTTCACCTTTTATGATCGGACGAAAACCGGAGATATTATGGCCCGGATGACAGGTGATATGGAAGCCATTCGGCATTTTACCGCATGGTCCATTTATATGATCTTTGAAAACGCGGCAATATTGATCTTTGCGATTGTTTTTATGTTTTCGATTCATCCACCATTGGCGTTAGCCATTTTAGCCATTGCTCCGATTATCGGATTCTTTGCCTATCGATTATCTAATGCGGTAAAGCCGACTTTTACGGAAATTAGAAATCAGTTTGCCAAGCTCAATTCTGTGGTACAAGAGAATATTAGCGGGAATCGAGTGGTAAAAGCATTTGCAAAGGAAAGCTATGAAATTGAAAAATTTTCAATAGAAAATGAGGCATTTAAGGATCGAAATCTTCAATCGGCAAAAATATGGGAGAAGTATTTACCTGTTCTTGATTCGCTTGCAGGTGTATTAACTGTAGTGATGATATTAGTTGGAGGGATAATGGTTACGAATGGATCACTTACAATTGGAGAACTCGTCACTTTTAATTCGTTGATCTGGGCTTTAAACAACCCAATGCGGATGGCAGGATGGTTGATTAATGATGTGCAGAGGTTTATTGCTTCTGCTGAAAAAGTAGAAGATCTTCTCCTAACTGAATCAGAAATCATAAATGGCTTGGAACAAAATAATATTCATGATGCTGAAGCGACAGTTGAATTTGACCATGTTTATTTTAGCTATGGTGATGGCACGGTGTTAGAAGAAATCAGCTTTGAGGCAAACCCTGGGCAAACAGTTGGAATCATTGGGCCGACGGGTTCCGGAAAATCAACCTTAGTAAATCTATTAAGCCGCTTTTACGACACGACCAGTGGAGCCATTCATGTAGGTGGAATGAATGTTAAAGAGTGGGATATTCATAAGTTAAGATCTTCAATGGGAATGGTGATGCAGGATATTTTTCTTTTCTCAGATACCATTGAGGGGAATATTGCCTATGGAAATCCTAATGCCTCATTGGAAGACGTTCAAGCTGCAGCTAAAAAGGCTGAAGCTCATGATTTTATTAGAAACCTTCCCGAGGGCTATGACACGATTGTTGGTGAAAGGGGAGTTGGCCTTTCAGGAGGTCAAAAACAACGGATTGCTCTTGCAAGGGCCCTGCTTAAAGACCCGAGCATTCTCATTCTCGATGATACTACCTCAAGTGTGGATATGGAGACGGAGGAACGAATTCAAAAAACGTTACACTCCATCCAGCAAAATAAAACTTGTTTTATTATTGCGCACCGTATTTCCTCTGTAAAAGATGCGGATTTAATTCTTGTCATGCATGATGGAAAAATCATTGAAAGAGGTAAGCATGAAGAATTACTTTTGAAAAGAGGTTACTATTCCAACGTCTTTCAAAACCAATATGGGAACTTTGATATTCAGCTAATGGCAAGGAAGTGAGATAAATTGGCACGTAATAAATTTAATGTAGATGAAGAGCTGGAAACACCTTTTAGTATCATTCATCTAAAAAGGTTACTACTGTATATCAGACCTTATAAAAGAAAAATTATCTTCACTGTCTTGATCATGCTTGTTGCGAGTGGAGCGAATTTGATCGGTCCTTATTTAATCAAACAAGCGATTGACGATAAAATACCTGGTAAGGATATTCCAGGATTAGCGGTTTTGGCAGGAATTTATTTAGGTGCATTAATCGTTACCGGAATCTGTATGAAATACAGAATCAGAATGATGTCTGAGATCGGCCATAGTGTAATAAAAAATATCCGAAAAGATTTATTTACCCACTTACAAAAGCTTTCTTTTTCATTTTTTGACAGCCGGCCGCATGGAAAAATATTAGTGCGGGTTGTTAATTATGTAAATTCGTTAAGTGACCTGCTTTCCAACGGATTAATAAATTTAATTACGGATTTATTTAGCCTATTGGTGATCATCGGCTTTATGCTTGCCATTGATGTAAAGCTAACATTCTTTGCAATGGCAGGCTTCCCAATCCTTGTTGGAATCATCTTCTTAATTAAAAATGCCCAGCGAAAAGCTTGGCAAAATTTAAGCAATAAGCAGTCCAATTTGAATGCTTACATTCATGAGAGCATCAATGGAATTAAGGTAACTCAAGCATTTGTACGCGAAGAAGAAAATAAAAAAGTCTTTCATGGTGTTTCTAATGGATACAGAGGAGCGTGGCTTCGGGCTATCAAAGTCCACTTCCTGTTGTGGCCTGCGATCGAAAATATTTCAGTATTAACCGTTTCTCTAATTTATTTAATTGGCGTCAGCATGATTGGAAATGGAATAACCGTGGGAGCTTTAGTTGCATTTGTCGGATATATCTGGATGTTTTGGACGCCACTGGCAAACATAGGTAATTTCTACAATGCGATTATAAATGCCTCTGCATACCTGGAACGTATTTTTGAAATGATGGATGAAAAGCCAACCATCTCAAGTGAACCAGAAGCGGATGAACTTCCGCCTGTAAAAGGAAAAGTTGAATTTGAGAATGTGATCTTTGGTTATGAAGGGAATGAAAGGAACCTAGATGGCATTAACTTCAGGGTCAATCCGGGTGAATCCATTGCAATTGTAGGACCAACAGGCTCTGGAAAAACGACCATTGTAAGCTTAATCAGTCGTTTTTATGATAGTAATAGCGGACAAATAAAAATAGATGATATCAATATAAAAACAGTGACCATCTCTTCACTTAGAAAACAAATGGGCGTAATGCTACAGGACCCGTTTATCTTTTCGGGAACGATCATGGATAATATCCGCTATGGCAGGTTAGATGCAACAGATGAAGAAATAATGGACGCTTCAAAAGCAGTGCAAGCCCATCAATTTATTTGCCAGTTGAAGGATGGTTATCATACCGAAGTAAATGAGAGAGGGTCAGTCCTATCAAATGGTCAAAGGCAGCTAATCTCGTTTGCTAGAGCATTACTTGCCGACCCGAAAATTCTGATTTTAGACGAGGCAACATCATCTATCGATACCGAGACAGAACTTGCTTTACAAAAGGGACTTGAGAAGCTACTTGCAGGAAGAACTTCATTTATTATTGCCCACCGTCTTTCGACCATTCAGAATGCAACTAAGATATTATTCATTGAAAAAGGAAGAATAGTCGAAGATGGAACACATCATGAATTAATCAGCCGAAAAGGACAATATTGGAAGTTATATACCTCACACTATTCCTCACTTGATGCTGGATAAAATGAAAGCCCTCAAGACTAAATTCTTGAGGGTTTACTCATTTTACTAAAACTTTTTACTGAAAATTGGTAAATTTCAAAAAGGATTTGCGATACTCCCTATGAAATGAGTCCTTCAGATGGTAAAATTTAATTAATCTTATTAGGCATGTACGATAGGAATGATTGTTTAATGAAAAGAAAAAAATGCATGCGCTTTCAATGGTGGAAATATTACAATCGGAGAATTAATCTAAATGAAGAATGTTTTTATTCAACTAAAGAGTCATTATGATAATTTAAAAATTAAATATAAACTTTTCATTCTTGTATCTTGGATCATGTTTGTATCACTCTCTTTTACTTTTTTCGGTTTACAGTATGCATTTCAAATATACGATGAACAGATTTATAGTAAGTCATCCCAAGTATTAAGCACTTCATCTAATAGTATCGAGAGCGAATTAAAAAATCTTGAGGAAGTGACCTACAATATTTTAACAGACCCCCAAATTCAACAATACCTAGACTCTTTTAGTGAAGATGGTACAGAGTATGAAAAGTTTAGTCTACGCACAAAAATGATGGATAAGATGCTGAGTTATGTAAACAAAGAGAAATATATTCAGTTTGTTAATTTAATAGATGTTTATGGAAAAGAATACGTTGTTGGGCCAAAAAGTGTGAAATTAAATGACCAGCAAATAAAATATATTACCGGTTTAGCCAAAGCGGCAAATGGCAGCACTGTCTGGATTAACCCAAAAAATAACGATTTTACAATTGCTGTTACTAGGGAAATAAGGCAATATCGCAATTTAAGCTTTGATAATATTGGTACAATCATTATTTATGTTAATATGGAAAAACTTGTTGGTGATATTTTAGAGGGGTCAAGTAAGATTGATGGCGAAGTATTAATCAAGAGTAACGACGACAATCTTATTTTTCCAAAGGAGACAAGCATTCCGTTTAAGGAAATAGCCAAAACATTAGATACCGGGTATCAAATAAAAAAAATTAATCAAAAAAATTACTTCATAGTCCACATAAAATCTAATTATTTTGATTGGAGTTATTTAAATGTTATCCCTTTCAATCAAATCTTTGAAAATATCAATAAGGTTAAAACATTCCTAATTATCATATTCATCCTGATGTTTGTGGTTGTGTCTATTCTAGGAATGCGTTTTGCGAAGAGTATTACCAGTCCATTAGAGAATCTTGTAGCTGGTATGCAATATGTAAAAGTTGGCGATTTTAAAGAAGCAAGCAGGGAAGCTCTTAAAACATCTAATTCACAAGATGATGAGGTGGGGAAACTTCAACAAAACTTCCAGACCATGATTCAACAAATAGACGAATTAATTCATGAAAATTATTCCAAGCAGCTGACCATTAAAGAAACAGAGTTTAAGGCGCTGCAGGCCCAAATTAATCCGCATTTTTTATACAACACCTTAGAATCCATCAATTGGTTAGCAAAAGGCAACGGTCAAACACAAATTTCTAAAATGGTCGAAGCACTTGGCTATTTATTGCGAAACTCAATCAGCCTGAAAAAACCACTAATAACAATTGAAGAAGAACTTAACATTATTAAAAATTATATTATCATCCAGAAATATCGATTTGAGGAAAGATTGGAATTTACCATGGAGGTTGATTCAGCTATGTTTGGGATAGAGATCCCAAAATTAACCTTGCAGCCATTGGTTGAAAATGCAATCCATTATGCATTAGAGCCAATGATTGATCCGTGTAACATTCGCATTTACTCTATTGTTACCAATGAGGAAGTTCAATTGATTATTGAAGACAATGGCCCAGGAATGGACCCTGATATTTTAGAAAAATTAAAAAGGGGAGAAGTGAAAACCCGGGGTCAGGGTGTGGGATTATCAAATATTAACGACCGTATTAAGTTAGCTTATGGTGAAAAGTATGGAGTCGTCATTGAAAGCACAACGGGAAAAGGAACAAAGGTAATAATTGCTATACCTATCGGAAAGGAGGAAAATCATGTTTAAAGTATTGTTGGTGGATGATGAAAGAATTATTACGGATGGTATGTCAAAGGTTATTCAGTGGGAATCGATTGGGACACATTTAATTGGTACAGCAAGAAATGGGATTGAAGCCTACAGCATCATTGAGCAACAAAAGCCTGATATCGTGATTAGTGATATTAAAATGCCTGGTATGAATGGTATAGAACTAGTTTCAAAGGTTAATAGCAATTTTCCTAAAGTTCGTTTTATCTTGTTATCTGGCTTCGGTGAATTTGATTATGCTAAAAAGGCAATGGAATATGGGGTAAAGCATTATCTTTTAAAACCTTGTAATGAAAACACTATCATGGACGCTGTAACAGACCTCTGTAATGAATTTAAACAAAATCAAGAACGGGAACAATTTGTCAACAACATGAAAGGTACATTAGAAGCAGTCCTCCCTTATGCAAAGGAACAACTCCTGAAAGAGCTTATTACCAATCATTATGAAAATAAAAATTTAGATTATTATCAAAAGCTATTTCAACTAGAGGTAAACACATCAAGGGTTCGGTTACTATTATTTCAATTAGAAGGAAATTTTCAATTTGAACATATGTTTGCGATAAAAAATATAGCTGAGCATATTTTTAATTCTTATTTACTTAGCTGTACGGTCGGGGAAACCATTTTATTTCTATTAAACGATAATCATATTACCGCTAACCTTCACGCTGAAATTGAATTGATAAAAAGTACATTCTATCAATATTATCAAATCGATACTACGGTTGCCATTAGTGAGGCTGGTAATTTACTGAATGCTAATAAACTTTATAAGGAAGCACTAGACTGTCTGTCATATCGCTTTTACTTAGGTGAGGGCGGCGTGATTATGAAAAAAGATATTGCTTACCAAAGTCATTCCGATGGAGAAGAGTTCTATTATGATGACCAAAACTTTTGTAGATTAGTAAAATCTGGCTCTTGGGATGATGTTAAAGATGAACTCATTACTTTTTTTAATCGCTTAACTGAGTTAAGACTTGATATTAATAACACAAAGTCATATGTGTTCCAACTATTCAATAGTATGATTCGTTTGTGTGAACCTAAAGAGATGAACACGTATTTAACAAGATTATCTTACCTATTAGAAATGGATACAATCCAAAATGTGGAGGCACTTTTTGAAAGCGTTGCCCATGCTATTACGACCTCTTTTTATGAAAAAAATAAAAATAAACATTCTGCGATTATTAACAAAGTAATTGAAATTATTGATACTCATCTCGGAACGCAACATCTATCCCTACATTGGGTGGCAAATGAGATGTTATATATGAATGCTGATTATCTAGGAAAACTTTTTAAGAAGGAAACAGGTGAAAAGTTTTCCAATTACCTAACCCGATTAAGAATTGAGATGGCAATAAAATTAATCGAAAATGAAAATGATGTTAAAGTATTTGAAATAGCAGAAAAAATTGGCTATGGCGAAAACCCTCAATATTTTAGTCAGGTATTTAAAAAATATACTGGTTATACACCTTCAGAATATAAAAGAGAATCGTTACAAGGGTTATAAACTTATAGTCAAAGGGGAAAAACCATGAAAAAGATATTGTTTTTGGCCCTGGTAATGTTATTTTTCGCTGGTGGGTGTGTGAACTTTAAATTAAGAGATGCAGCAGCGGGAAATAAAAATGAGGATATTACTTTAAGGATTGCTTGGTGGGGGGAACAGCCAAGGCATGATTATACGTTGGAAGTTATTGAACTATTTGAAAAGAAGTATCCCTATATTCATATTGAACCAGAGTATGCCAATTGGGATGATTATTGGAAAAAACTCGCCCCATTGGCAGCCGCAAATCAACTTCCAGATATTGTGCAGATGGATCTGCTTTATTTAGCCCCCTATAGTGATATCCTTGAGGATTTATCACCATATATTAACCAAGAGATGATTAAGACAGAAGCCATTGATAAAAGGATTCTCTCAGGAGGGAAGATCGGTCAACATGTATTTGGATTTCCACTCGGTTTAAATGCTCCTGCCGTCATTGTAGATCGTGAATTACTTTTATCAAACGGGATTAATTTTCCTGACAAAAGTTGGACATGGGATGAATTTGAGAAAGTAGCTGTCCAAATTCATAAAGACAAGCGTATATTTGGTACAAATGGAATGAAATCTATTGATGTATTTTTCTCTTATTATTTACGTACAAAAGGTGAAAATTTATTTAATAAAAATGGAACTGGGTTAGGTTATGAGGATGATCAATTATTTATTGATTATTTCGAGATGCAATTAAGATTACTAGATCAAGGTGCCTTTCCTCGACCGGATGTGACGGAACAGATTCAAAGGATTGAAGATGAATTGTTAATCAATCAACAATCGTCCATGTCATGGGCGCATTCTAATCAGTATATTGGATTTTGGCAAGCAGCTAACCGACCGCTTGAGCTCATTCCACCTCCTGGTCCGGGGCAGGAAAAGGGGTTAACGGTAAAACCAAGCATGCTATTTTCAATCTCCCAAAGCTCTAAAAGCAAAGAAGCAGCTGCATTATTTATTAATTTCTTCATTAATGATGTGAAAGCAAACAAACTCATTAAAGGGGAAAGGGGAGTTCCACTATCTTCAGAGGTAGCAAATAAAATCGAAAAGGTACTAACAGCGGAACAGAAAAAAGTCTTTGATTACATTAACTCAATTAAAGATAGTACAGCCATCGTTGAAAAGGCAGATCCGTTGGGAAGCATAGAAGTAGTAAGAATATTGCAAGATGTTTCGAATCAAATATTGTTTAAAAAAATCACTCCACAAGAAGGTGCTCAACTTTTTCGGACTGAAGCAAATAATATCCTCTCAAAAGAGAATATAGAATAGTAGAAAACGTATATTTTATTAATAAATCACGCTTAGAAACAAGTTTTATAGACTTATTCTAAGGGTGTTTTTTTTGTGGAAACAGAATGTCTGATTTTTAAACAAACTAAGCGGAAATTTAGATTCAGACTATTTTGATTTGGTTGCATAATAAGAAATGTAAACACTTACATAAGTGTTAAAAAGAAGGGGGAAAAAAAATGAAGAAAATTCTAGTATTATTGTTTTCTTTTGTTTTAATTTTTTCATTAGCAGCATGTACCAGCAGTTCATCAAATGGTGAAGAGACTAAACCTAAAGATGACAAAAAAGATGAACAAGTAACTCTTCGTATTGCATGGTGGGGATCACAGCCACGACATGATTACACACTTAAAATTATTGAAATGTATCAAGAAAAAAATCCTAATGTAAAAATTGAAGCAGAATATGCAGCCTGGGATGACTACTGGAAGAAGTTAGCTCCACAAGCAGCAGCAAATGAGCTTCCAGATATTGTCCAAATGGATTTATCTTACTTTTCACAGTATGCCCAAAATAATCAAATTGCTGATTTAGCTCCATATCTGGATAAACAAATTAATACAAAGAATATTGCGGATAATATTATTAATGGCGGTAAACTTGGCGACAAGCTATATGGAATTAATGCTGGAGTAAACGTTGTTGGTTTCCATTATGATCAAGAATTGCTTAAAAAAGCAGGAGTTGATTCTCTAGATGAGAATTGGACTTGGGATGATTATAAGAAAATTGCTGGAAAGGCAGAAAAAGCAGGTCTATTCATGGATACTGGTATGAAGGCAGATGTATTCTTCAACTACTACCTAAGAACACAAGGCAAGTCACTTTATAGTAAAGATGGGTCAACACTTGGTTATACGGATGATAAATTATTCGAAGATTTCTTTAACATGAGATCTGATTTAATAAAAGAAAAAGCCGTTCCTACACCAGACTTCTTAGCACAGTTAAAAGGGATTGAAGATGATCCAGTTGTAACTCAAAAGGCGATTGGAATTTGGCAATGGTCTAACCAGTTCGTTGGTTTACAGCAGGTTGCAAACAGACCACTTGTGATTAGCGGTATGCCAGGACCTAACAGTGAAAAAGGTTTATATTTAAAACCGAGTATGTTCTGGTCTGTTGGAAATAACTCAAAACATAAAGAAGAAGCTGCGAAATTTGTTGATTTCATGATTAACGATATCGAAGCAAACAAGTTGACTCTTGGTGATCGTGGTGTACCTGGTTCTTCTACTGTAAAAGAAGCTCTAAAGCCGTTGCTTTCACCAGCACAAGTACAAGTATTTGATTATGTTGATTGGGCAGAAGAAAATAGCTCTACATTTAATGGTCCAGATCCAGTTGGTGCAGGGGAAGTTATTGAAACCCTAGACAGTCTTGCCGAACAAATGGCTTATGGAAATCTATCAGTGAAAGATGCAGCGAAACAATTCAGACAACAAGCAGAAAGTGTTTTAGCGCAGAACAAAAAATAATTACCAATTCGATAGCTGATCACTTTATTCGATCAGCTATCGTCCTTTCATCTTAGGAAATGAATCCAAAGAATAAGGAGTGAAAAAATGAGTACACCTGTAATAAAGGAAAATGTAAAAGCAGATTATGTGATAAACCCTGTTACAAAACGTAACCGTCTCATCAAGGAAACCTTGACAGGATATGCGTTCATCAGTCCGTTTATTATTGGGTTCCTTGCTTTTACTTTTATTCCCATCCTGTCATCCTTATATTTATCATTTACAAACTATAATTTATTTTCAACACCAAAATGGATAGGCTTAGATAACTACATAAAAATGTTTACTGCTGACCCTCGCTATTGGCAATCATTAAAGGTTACACTCATCTATGTGCTAGGTGGAGTTCCTTTGAGGCTTGCTTTTGCATTATTAATTGCAATCATTTTAAATACCACATCCAGAGCAGTTGGATTGTACCGTTCCTTATTTTATTTACCATCACTAATCGGTGGTAGTGTTGCCGTTGCGATTATGTGGCGTAATGTATTCGGTGATTTAGGGATTGTCAATATTGTTCTTGATTTACTAGGACTCACTGCTGTTAGATGGTTTGGTAACCCAACTGCAGCATTATGGATGCTGATCTTCTTGTCAGTATGGCAATTTGGTTCTTCGATGCTGATTTTCTTGGCAGGATTAAAAGGTATTCCAAAAAGCTATTATGAGGCAGCAAGTGTTGATGGAGCAAATGGATTACAGCAATTCATCAAAATCACGCTTCCAATGCTTAGCCCTGTTATTCTCTTTAATACCGTTATGCAAACGATTGCTGCATTTATGACATTTGTACCAGCCTTTATTATCTCAAAAGGTACGGGCGGTCCATTAGACGGAACTCTTCTTTATTCATTATATTTATTCATCCAAGGATTTGAATTCTTCAATATGGGCTATGCTTCTGCAATGGCATGGATTATGCTCATTATCGTTGGGGTTTTAACAGTTATCATCTTTACGACATCAAAATACTGGGTTCATTATGAATCAGAAGGAGGCAAATAATAATGGCGTTGAAGTTAAAATCACCAAGATGGTGGATCTACCATTTACTTGTCGGCGGGTTTGCAATTTTAATGCTTTACCCTGTTATTTGGCTCGTGATGAGCTCTTTTAAACCCAGTGATACCATCTTTATCACGGCAAAATCACTGATCCCAGAGACATGGATTTGGACAAACTTTGTAGAAGGTTGGAAGGGGATTGGCGGCAATTCCTTTGGGGTCTTCATTAAAAATACCGCAATCCTAGTAATTTTAACCCTAATTGGACAGGTAATCTCGTCTGCGTTGATTGCTTTCGGATTTGCACGCTTACAGTTTAAAGGAAAAGCACTTTGGTTTGGAATAATGATGGTTACGTTAATGCTCCCACATGATGTGTTAATGGTACCTCAATATATTATTTTCTCAAAGCTCGGATGGCTGAACTCTATTAAACCACTGGCTATACCAGCATATTTTGGACATCCATTCTTTATCTTCTTGTTAGTCCAATTTATTCGAACGATTCCTAGAGAACTTGATGAAGCTGCAATTATCGATGGCTGTGGTACCTTCAAGATTTTTACGAAGATTATTTTGCCATTAATTAAACCATCTTTAGCTACAGCTGCGATTTTCTCATTCTATTGGACTTGGGAATCACTATTAGGGCCAGTATTATATTTAAATAGCCCTACAAAATATACAGTGTCAATGGCTCTAAATATGTTCCTAAGCAATGAAACGGTATCTAACTGGGGTGCAATGTTTGCAATGTCGGTTGTCTCTTTAATTCCTGTATTTGTTATTTTCTTCCTCTTCCAGCGTCATGTAGTAGAAGGAATTAGTACAAGTGGTTTAAAAGGATAATATGGTAAGGGAAAATCATACTTAAAACTTTGCCACTTCATACCCTAAATGAAAGTGGCAAAGGCATGATTTACTAACTTAGAGTACGACGGTTTAAGGAGGATTACAAATGGACACTTCTGGATTTTTAGGCAGTTTAAATAAACTGCTTGAATGGATATCAAGACTAGCATTCTTAAATTTATTATGGATTTCCTTTTCTCTTCTAGGTCTAGTCATCTTTGGATTTTTTCCAGCAACAGTAGCCATGTTCGCAGTTGCACGAAAGTGGATGCTAGGGGATGAAGAATTGTCTATTTTTAAGACTTTTTGGACTGCATATAAACGAGAATTTTTTAAGAGCAATCTTCTAGGAATCATTCTTATTGCCATTGGTTTGATATTATATATTGACTTTAAGTTCGTATTACATTCATCCAATAGCTTTGTTTCCATTCTTTACGTACCATTATTTATCATCACTTTAATCTTTATTTCGATGATATTTTATATCATTCCAATTTTTGTGCACTATGAAATGAAAATGAATCAGGTAATTAAAAATTCCTTTTTCGTGATGATTATGAATCCGCAATCCACCTTTTATATGTTAGTAGGAAGTTTCGGTATCATCTTTGTGCTTTCCTACGCGCCGCCAATTTGTATCCTATATAGTGGGAATCTGTTAGCGCTATTTATCATGAAGCCTGCAACCACGGCCTTTGAAAAAATTAATCATAAATCTAAGTGGTTCGTACAAGGATAAAAGAAAAATCGGGCTCTCAACTTTTGAGAACCTTTTTTTTTAGAGGTATTCGATAATGGAAAAGATAAATTAAAAGGAGGGGAAACTCATGTTTGATATAAAAACTTTTAAAAATCCTCCATCTGCCTTCCGCATTCATCCTTTTTGGTTCTGGAATGGAGACATGGAAGGCCATGAAATTTCTCGCCAAATAACAGAAATGGCTGATAAGGGTGTGGGAGGATTTTTTATTTGTCCTAGGCAAGGTCTTAAAGTGCCTTACTTATCACAAGAATGGTTTCAAAAAGTGAAGTTTGCTGTAGAAAAGGCTAAAGACTGTAACATGGATGTTTGGTTATATGATGAATATCCATACCCGAGCGGAATCGCAGGTGGAGAGGTGACACTTCTTCATCCAGAAGCAAAACACTATACCTTAGTTCATAAAAGTGAAACCCTCCAAAGTAACCAAACTTGCCGTTTAGAGCTGCCATGGGGTCGTTTACTGTCAGCTAAAGCAGTTCCGATTAATCAGAAAACAGGAAGAAAATGTTGGGATGAAGCGATAAATATTGAGAAATATATCGGTAATTATCAGTCAGAGCCGGTATTTCAAAAAGTAGGGTTAACTGCCTATAATCAAAAAAGATTCTTTACATACAAGACAGTAAAAATACTAAAATGGAGTGCTCCGGAAGGGATTTGGGAGATTCACTGTTTTCTTGAAGAAGAAATCGATGATTTTAAATATTATGGTACGTTCGTTGATCCTTGTAACCATGAAGCTATTAAGGCATTTATCGAATTAACGCACGAACGCTATGCCGAAAGTTTGGGCGAAGAATTTGGAAAAACAGTTAAAGGAATTTTTACAGATGAAACAGGACTTATAGGGAGAATACCATGGTCACCACAATTACCTGCCTTTTTTCAACAGCTAAATGGCTATGACTTAAAGGATTTCCTTCATACATTGGTGGAACCTGAAGGAGAGGATACCGCAAAAGTCCGATACGATTATTTTCAATCATTACATCTCCTTTTGCGGGAGTCATATCATAAGCAAATCCATGATTGGTGTGAACAGCATGGAATCAAGTATGTAGCCGAAGTACCTTCTGTTCGAATGTCCAACCAGGTATACAGTCATATTCCTGGAGGTGACAGTGCCCATGAAAAACTTGGCCGATCATTGGAATGGATTCTTGAGCGTTATATGACTAGTTTTCGATCAAACCCTAAAATGATTAGTTCGTTAGCAAACCAGTTAGGGAGAGAGCGGGCATTGATTGAAAGCTTTCATAGTTTGGGATGGTCGATGACATTGCAGGATGCAAAATGGATGCTTGACCGGCTGGCGGCATTTGGAATCAATTTTTATAATTTCCATGCCTTTTTCTATACGCTTGATGGGCTGACAAAGCATGATGCACCACCGTCACAATTTTTTCAAAATCCATACTGGCAGCACTTCCGAGTCCTGGGAGACTATACAGGAAGACTTGGTTATGTGATGAGTTGTGGAAGACCGGTCCGTAACATAGCACTGCTTGATCCGACAACAAGTTTATGGACTCAAATGGGCAATCCATTTCATAATTTTCATTATATCGGTGATGATGAGGCTGAAAAAGTAAAACTCCAGCATTTAAAACATGATTGGTCCCTAATCACCAAACAGCTAATACTTCATCAAAAAGAATATGACCATTTGGACCCTGAAATCCTTTGTGAAGCAGAAGTTACAGATGGAAAAATAATAATTGGTCATGCAAGTTATTCTGTCCTGATTCTTCCGCCAATTACTAATATTGAAACTGCTGCGTGGGAAAAAATAAAATTGTTCCTAAAACAAGGCGGTGTGGTGATAGCGAATAAACTGCTACCTTATGAAAGTATTGAAGATAGGTTAATAGAACAAGAGATTTTGGATACATTTGGATTGGAACATTCTACGCGTTCCGATTATTGGAAGTTTTTTAAAGGCTCACTTTGCAAAGGGAAACTGAATGCATATTATATCCCTTCTGATGATTTTGAAATAACTCTTCATGTATTAAAGATGCACCTCCATGAAGATATATATTTTAAAACAGAAAGTGGACAGAAAAGTTTCTTAACCGAAAAACGTAAGGTGTCCGAGCAATCTACCCTGGTTTTTATTAGTAATCAGGAAGAGGGAAAACATCATGCAACCCTAACGGTCACTTATCCATGTGAGTTTTTTAGATTAGATTTGGACACGGGAGAAGTGGAAATTCTTGTTTCATCACAAGACGAAGGAGGGTGGAAACTGGATTTACACTTTGAAGCTTATCAAAGCTGTCTTATCCAGGTTAACCGAAAGGATGAAACAATGGTAGTAAAGGAAACAGCTGAGCCATGGATTTGGAAAGTTAAGTCTAAAGGCAATTGGGAAGTGAAGGCTCTTCAGAAAAATACCCTAAGGTTCGATCATTTTGAACTTGGATTAGATGCAGAACAGAACAACGAAATAAGGACGATTGTTCAGGCTAAAACATTTATTGATCAATGTTCAGACTTGATGAAAGAACAAACCGTGCCCATCAAATTTGGCCAGTTGTTTGGCACACCAATGAAAATGACTGTGAATTATCCACTATCTTGTACATATCAAAGGAAGTTTAATGTTGAAAAAATGCCTAAGAACTGTTCTATATTAATGGATAAAGGTGCTATTTCAGGCGATTATCAAATCTATATTAATGATCAGAGAGTAGAGGATTTTCAACACAATTTTGTCTATGACAATAGTAATCTTACAAGTGATATTTTGCCTTACTTAAATTTGGGAGAAAACATCTTGCGTATAGTAGTGAAAGTAGAACATGACTGGGATGGAGTCATAGATGCACTTTATTTAGTAGGGGATTTTGGGGTCATTTTTAACGTGGAGCAGCAGCCTGTTATTTCAAGTTATTTAACCACTTCATCATTACACCCTGGGCCATACAGCAGATATCCATATTATGCAGGGACGCTTTCATTTAGCCGGAAAGTCCATTTATACATGGTTCCGGGAGGGGAGTATTTCGAATTAATTATTGAAGATCTGGATAAACATTTTCATGACTGTATGGAGGTATTGATTAACGGAAATCAACTAGGCGTAAAGGCCTGGTCCCCTTATCAATGGAAAGGGAAATCGAACATACTTCTACCGGGAGAAAACACAGTTGAGGTAAGAATAACCAACACATTAATAGGACTTCTTGAAGGGAAATATTTTGATTATGAGGAACATCAGCTGCGTGAAGTTACAGGCTTAAAGTAATTTTAGTAGGATTGCGAGGGATAAAAATGCCAAAGGTAATGATGACTTTCCCAGAAGGAAAACATAAAGTGTTAACGTTGAGTTATGACGATGGCAGGGCAGCCGACAGAAAGTTAGTAGGTATTTTCAACCAATATGGTATTAAGGGATCCTTTCATGTTAATTCAGGGTTATTAGGAATTGAGGATCGTATCCCAGAAGCGGAAGTAGCACAAATTTATAAGGGCCATGAAATCTCAACGCATACTGTTACGCATCCAACCATAGCAAGATCACCAAAAGAACAAATTATCGATGAAATCATCGAAGACCGGAAGAATTTGGAGAAAATTGCTGGATATACAGTAAGAGGATTATCCTATCCAAATGGTTCCTATAATGCATTAATTAAAGAAATGCTGCCATATTTAGGAATCGAATATGCCAGAACCGTCCATAGTACAGGGGATTTTTCTATCCCGGACGATTTCCTGGAATGGAATCCAACCTGTCATCATAACCGGAATTTAATGAGTTGTGCAGAGGATTTTGTTCAACTCCATAAACAGCAATATTTGTATATGATGTATGTCTGGGGACATAGCTATGAGTTTGACAATGATCAAAATTGGGATTTGATTGAAAACTTTTTTGAGTTTATCGGAAATCGAAATGATATTTGGTATGCAACGAATATAGAAATCGTGGACTATATGAAGGCTTTCCAAAACTTGAAATTCGCAGCGGACAGTCATTTTGTTTATAATCCTTCTGCCATTTCCGTATGGCTGAGTGTAGACAATAATATTGTCGAGGTAAAGGCAGGCAAGCAAATTGATTTAATCTAAAAAAAAATATAGGGAGGTATTAACTTAATGAACAAAGTTGTTATTAACACAGATATCCTACAAGGGAAAATTAATAAAAATATCTATGGGCATTTTGCTGAACATCTTGGGAGATGTATATATGAAGGAATATGGGTGGGAGAGGATTCATCTATCCCTAACACTAAGGGGATTCGTAATGATGTTTTAGCTGCATTAAAACAAATTAAGGTACCCGTTCTTCGCTGGCCAGGAGGCTGTTTTGCAGACGAATACCACTGGAAGGATGGAGTAGGAGCTAAAGAAGTAAGGAAACGAATGGTTAATACACATTGGGGCGGAGTCGTCGAAAACAATCACTTTGGCACACACGAATTTATGCTTTTATGTGAATTACTTGATTGTGAACCTTATATTTGCGGAAACGTCGGTAGCGGTACAGTCCAGGAAATGTCCGAGTGGGTTGAATATATGACATTTGAAGGCGAATCGCCAATGGCAAATTGGCGCAGGGAAAATGGCCAAGATAAGCCTTGGAAATTAAAATATTTCGGGGTTGGCAATGAAAACTGGGGCTGTGGGGGAAATATGCGCCCTGAATATTATTCGGATCTCTATCGCCAATATCAAACATACGTCAGAAATTACGACGGAAATAAAATTTATAAAATTGCCGGCGGGGCTAATTCCGATGATTACAATTGGACAGAGGTGTTAATGAAAAATTCCCACAGAATGATGGATGGGCTGTCGATCCATTATTATACTGTTCCGGGAGACTGGACGGATAAAGGTTCTGCTGTTGATTTTGCAGCCGATGAATGGTTTATCACGATGAAAAAGGCTTATCGGATGGACGAACTTATCACAAAACACAGCACGATAATGGACAAATATGATCCCGGGAAGCGGGTTGGGCTTATTGTTGATGAGTGGGGCACCTGGTTTAACGTAGAAAAGGGAACAAACCCTGGTTTCTTATATCAGCAAAACACCCTTCGTGATGCCCTTGTTGCTGGATTGCATTTTAATATTTTCCATAATCACAATGATCGTGTTCAAATGGCAAACATTGCACAGACCGTAAATGTCCTCCAGGCAATGATCCTTACAGAAGGGGATAGTATGATTCTTACACCTACGTATCACGTATTTGATATGTTTAAAGTCCATCAGGATGCCGAGCGATTATCCGTTTCCACTTCTCTAGGAAACTATGAATATAGAGGAGAGACTTTACCTCAAGTAAGTGTATCAGCTTCCAAGAATGCTGCGGGGAAGGTCCATATTAGCTTCTGTAATATTGATCATATAAACAATGTAGATCTTGATATAGAGCTGCGTGGTTTAAGTTCGGAAAGAACAAAGGTGTCAGGAACGATCCTTACATCTAGTAGCATGCATGCTCATAATACGTTTGAAGAGCCCGATGTGGTTAAGCCGTTAGAATTTACTGATGTGATCATTTCAAATAACAAGCTAAACGTGAAGCTTCCAGCCAAGTCTGTGGTGACGTTAGCACTGGAATCGTAACATGGTGGGTAATGATAGGGGTTGTAAAGGTTGTTTAGAAACGGTGATGGTGACAGAAGAAGTCATTCAACAGCTGGTAAAAGAAGCAGATGAGGATTTTTCGAAAACTGTTTCTGACGAAATCTATCAAGCTAGATTAAAAGAATGCGAAAGTTGCTCTTCTCTGGTGTATGGAACTACCTGTGTCTATAGCGGATGTATCGTCCGCTACCGGGCAAAATTTAAAAATAAATGCTGCCCGAATACGGAAAAAACAAAGTGGGAAAAGGTTGTTTAACGAAAGGTTGATGCGTGATTATGGAAAAAGGATTTCTTTGAAAAATCCCATATTGCTAAGAAGATCAACGCTGTTACCAAAGAAGACTAAATATTGGCATGAAAGGGAGCTTGGATAATGGCATCCAAGCTCTTTTAAAGAAATAAATGATAAAACAGGGCCCAAATTCATTGGGCTCTCTTTTATATCCTTATATTCAACCATTAACATAAAAAAGGTAGTAGTGGAGTAAGTTTTATACTAAAATTATACTTAAGCATCATAAGAAAGCGCTTATAAGTCATGGAAGGGGTAACAACATTGAAAATAAACATAAAGGAAATCCTAGCAACCATGAGCCCAAAAGAAAGAATGGCCTATATTTGGGACTATTATAAGTTTCATATCATAGGGACCATTGTTGCTATTATCCTATTAATCTCACTAATAACTAGTTTCGATGAGAAAAAAGAAGTTTATCTTAATATGACGATTGTGGGTAATGGAGTTAATTCAGAAGGTGTAGTTCAATTACAAGAACAATTAACAAACAAGCTTGTAATAGACAAAACAAATGAAGAAGTTCTTATCCAAACATTAAACTATGATAAATCAAGTCGGGACCCGGTTTCACTTGCAGGGGTACAAAAATTGGCAGCTGAGATATCTACCGGATCTATTGATTTATTGATAGTTGATAAAGAACTATTTGAGGAATTTTCATCACAGCAATCGTTGCTGGCATTAAATGATGTAACTAGTTTCGATACTATGAATATAAAAAAACAGGAATCATCAAATAATAAAATTTATGGCCTTGACACCTCTGATCTAAATCTTTTGACTTCCTTGGAATTCGATGAAAATATGATATTGTGCATACCAGGAAATACAAAAAATTTGAACAGAATCAACGAATTTTTTACATTAATATCCGAGTAGAATAATGGGAGATCCCTTCAAATTTGGAGGAATCTCCCTTTTATATGTTATAATGAAATAATATTTTTACTTCTAAGGAGAATTGTATGGGTTTTTCTGCAAAGCATGTTGTTTTTATTAGTTTTATGTTATTTTCTATGTTTTTCGGTGCAGGCAATCTTATTTTTCCGCCTTTTCTCGGTCAATCAGCAGGGGACAATCTCTGGCTCGCACTTGCTGGTTTTATTATTTCTGCAGTTGGCCTTCCTATTTTAGGTGTGATCGCTGTTGCTAAAGCAGGAAGTCTAAATGCGTTAAACCTTAGGGTTCACCCAGTTTTCGCCTTACTTTTTCCATTTTTTATTTACATTGCGATTGGACCAGGTTTGGCGATTCCACGTGCGGGAAGTCTTGCTTTTGAAATGGGAGCTGCGCCATTTTTACCAGAAAATTTTGCTGTGAGTCCAATTTCATTATTCGTCTATAGTATCTTGTTTTTTGGGTTAGCCGCTTGGCTATGTATGTATCCTTCAAAACTGATTGATCTTTTTGGGAAATGTTTAACTCCGATATTATTAGCTCTCATTGCAATTATCTTTGTTAAGAGCTTAATCAATCCTATTGGTTCATTTGAATCACCAAAAGGGAATTATCGGGAAAATCCTTTATTTCAAGGGATATTGGAAGGATATTTAACCATGGATGCCTTAGCAGCTCTTGCATTTGGAATTGTGATCGCCAATACATTAGCTGCACAAGGGGTAGTGGATTTCAAAAAAAAATCGCAATATATGATGTATGCAGGTATTGGTGCTGGATTTTTGTTAACTGTGATTTATCTTATTTTAGGGTATTTAGGTGGCGCTAGTTCTTCCTTGGGAGAAGCAGAAAATGGGGCAATTATTCTATCTAATATCATGACGTTCCTGTTTGGGCAAAGCGGAACACTTCTATTAGGGATTGTATTTACTATCGCATGTTTTTGTGTATCGATTGGTTTAATTACATCATGTAGCCAATTTTTCTCAAATGCGATTCCAAAAATCTCATATAAATTATGGGTTATCATCCTAGCTGTTGTAAGTACTGCAATTGCCAATTTAGGATTAACACAAATCCTACAAATTTCTGTACCGATTTTGGGAATGATCTATCCGATTGCTATTGTTCTTATCTGCCTAGGACTTATGGATGACCTGATTAATAAGAACCGATATATTTATATTTCTGTTATTGGATTTGTCGGCGCTTTTAGTATTTTAGACACCATTAACAAAGTGTTTCTTGAAAATCACTTGAGCGGCGTGTTTGATATTTTACCTTTTTATATAGAGGGAATTGGGTGGCTTATCCCTGCAATAGTTGGATTAATTTTCGGGTACATTTTAAGTTGGTTAAAAAGAGATTCACCAGGTACAAAAACAGATCTGTAGTATGGAAATTAAGAATGATAAAAAAGAGTAAAATTGCCTTCCGGTGGAACAATGGACGAGGATTTTCACATATTCTATTGTATCAACAAGTGAGGGTGTTACATTGTGAGAAGGATAAGGCAAGTAGATCCGATGATAGGTCAAGCATGGGCTGGAAGGCATGTTATCCTGCTTCATTGCACGACAAATAATCATTTAATTGAAGTTTATAAAAGCTTTCATGCACCAATTGAACCTCCTCGGCAAAATTGTGCAGAAACATTGTCGCAATTACTAAGTATTGGTTATAAGATACAAGCAATTACAGCCATTTCACCAAATCGAATTCAATATTTTTTGGTCCTTGAATAAAGGCTGAAATCAAACAAAATGGCGCCGATTCGGTGCCTTTAGTTATTAAGCTTAATTTTTTTATTTAGGTAAAAGATACTCCCAGCTAGGGTCAGTACAGAAACAAACTTACTTGAAAGAATTAGGTAGCTGATGGTTTGATTATCAACAGTGATATGAGGAAGTTTAATCAAAGTAATTACGATAAGAATTCCGAAAAGTAGGATAGAATAGGCATGTTTATATGATTTGATAATAATCAAACTGCCACGTTTTTCATCTTTTTCATTTATGAAAATAAAAATCTGATAGGACATAACTAATAGTAACATATACGTTAACAAAATAATTACTAACCCAATACCCACAGTTAGAACCTCCCTTACCCTTAATAAATGTATGTTAAAGATTCAATATCATTCAAATTTTACACCTCATTCATGTTACATAATATAATTATAGCATGGCATTATGTCACATTCAATTTTTTGCCTGAAATGTTAGATGATTTTGGATTTGCTGAATGATGAAATTCCTACTACTTTGATTTCTTTTGATTTTTTTTCCTATATAATGAAGGGAGTTAAAAGTTAGGAAATGGGGTAAAGACAATGAAGCCGAAAATTATTGTTTATAAAAAAGTGGATAAAAAAGTACTAGAACTTATTGAAGAAACCTGCGAAGTTATTTATTTTGAGAAACTTGATTCGCAAAACTATCCTCTGTTTCTTGAAGAGCTGAAGGATGCTTCAGGATTAATCGGATCTGGTTTGAAGGTAGATCATAAATTTTTAGAGCAAGCACCACAGTTGAAAATTGTCTGCAATATTGCTGTTGGTTACGACAATCTAGATTTAACGGCTTTGGCAGAGAGGGGAATCATGGCCACCAATACTCCAGATGTTCTAAATGACACGGTTGCAGATACGATTATGGGATTAATTCTTGCCACGGCTAGAAGAATGCCAGAATTAGATCAATGGGTTAAAACAGGCCAGTGGAAATCCGGACTTGGGGAAAAATGGTTCGGAGTCGATGTCCATCATAAAGTACTAGGAATTATTGGTATGGGAGGAATTGGGTCAGCAGTGGCTAAAAGAGCCCATTATGGCTTTGATATGGAAATTTTATATCATAACCGTTCACGGAATAGTGAGGCAGAACAAAAGTATGGAGCTACATACTGTTCACTCGAGGAATTATTAAAAAAGTCTGATTTTGTGTGCTTAATGACACCTTTAACTCCTGAAACGATAAATTTAATAGGGAAAAGAGAATTCGAGCTCATGAAAGACACTGCAATATTTATTAATGCATCAAGAGGGAAAACCGTGGATGAAGAAGCCTTGATCTATGCACTTCAAAAAGGCCAAATATATGGTGCAGGACTCGATGTCTTTGTTCAAGAACCAGTAAATATGGACAACCCATTGCTTACTATGAGTAATGTTGTTACGCTGCCCCATATTGGCTCTGCAACATATGAAACACGATTTAAAATGGCAATGACAGCAGCAACAAACTTAGTGACCGGGTTACAGGGGGATATTCCGCCTAACTTGATAAATAGAAAATAAGGGAATACATAAAAGAACCTCGCCGTTTTATTTAATGGCGAGGTTCTTTTATACTCGAAGTATTATAAACAGAATTAGCGAGTTTATTAATAAATAGGCTGCATTGTTCACCTATTAACTCCTTATCATTGTCCATGGATGCAACATGAAAAGAATTATATAACGGAACTACTTTTTTTATTCCGGATTGAATCTTAGACATTATAAAATCAGTATTGTCTGGAGTTACTACGTGGTCTTCTTCTGATTTAAATGCCAATACTGGGCAAGTAATAGCTGGAAGTTTATCTCTCGTTTGCTCCATTAAGGCAAATAACTGACGAATGGACCGTACAGGTGCTTTTGTATAAGTAATTTCATGAATATTTTTAGCTTTTATATCAGGTGCTCCTTCAGGAACAAAACGGAGAATTTGTTTATTTTTATACCCTTCCATAGGAGGAATGGAGTTGATTGCAGCATTGATTAACATAATTCCTTTAATATTTTTGAATTTATAAGCTAAATTCAGCGTTAATGTACCACCCATTGATTGTCCGATAATGAAGATTTCACGGCATTGTTGTTGAAGAAAAGAATAACTATCTTCTAAACTTTGAATCCAATCTTGGTAGCTGCACCTCTCCATATCTTCATAATGTGTACCATGTCCTTTTAATCTAACTCCGTAGACGGTGTATCCTTTCGATGCAAGGTATTCACCTAAAAATCTAACACTCTGTGGAGTACCAACAAATCCGTGAGAGATTAAAATTCCAATTTGGTTTCCTTTAAAGAAAAAAGAGTCAGCTCCTTGCAATAACGGGTATTGTTCAACCATGATAAAATAACTCCTCTCATCCACATGTAATTATTATAAAAGCACCTTCTCGCTAGTGAGAGGTGCCTTTTGCTGTCAAATGGGCAATATAATTATTCTGTAATATTAGAATATGCAAATAATTCCGATGTGTCAAGTCGGTTTTATGATTATATAAAATAAGATTGATAACGATATAAAAGGTAAAGTGGCTTCTATAGATGGGCAACTTCATTTTTAATGGGAATTCTTATCCAGTGTGAAGCAAACAATATAGTTAGAACTATTAAGCGATTTTGTGGAGGTAATCAGAATGAGTCGAATAGACAGGCTCAAGATGGGGAATGTGGAGACGAAGCATTTTCAGCAGTTTAACCAGTTATTAAGGTATGTGTTTCAAGTAACAAAAAAGGATTTACAGATGGTAGGGTGGGAAGAACGCGAAATTGCTTTGGCTAAAAAGCCGGTTTTGGATCAGGCGGATGTGTTAGGGTGGTTTGATGGAGAAAAATTGGTATCACAATTAGCTGTTTATCCTTTTAATGTAAATATTTTTGGACGAACATTCGAGATGGGAGGGCTGACAGGTGTTGGAACATATCCAGAATACGCTAATATGGGACTTATGTATAAATTGATGGGGCAAGCACTTGCAGATATGAAGCAGCGAAAACAATCGATTTCCTATTTATTTCCCTATTCTATTCCTTATTATCACCGAAGAGGATGGGAGATTATATCGGATAAGATGACCTTTGAAGTGAAGGACGTCCAGCTGCCAAAGTTAAAGAAAGTCCCTGGATATGTGGAAAGATTGTATATTGAGCACCTAGATGTTAGAACGGTTTATCAACTATTTTCAAGTAAAATGCATGCCGCTATGATTCGAAATGATTTAGCTTGGGATGAGTATTGGCGATGGGATGTAGATGAATTAACAGCAGCTGTGTATTATGATGAGACTCACGAGGCAAATGGATATTTATTGTATTGGATTTCAGAAGATGTGCTTCATATTAAAGAAATGATCTATATAGATCAGGAGGCACGAATTGGTCTATGGAATTTCATAGGTGCTCATTTTTCTATGGTTTCAAAGGTTGTAGGTAATATTTTTATGAATGAACCCTTAGCCTTTTGGCTGGAGGATGGAGATATAAAAGAAACCATCTCTCCTTATTTTATGGCACGGATTGTCGATGCCAAGCAGTTTATTTCACAATTTCCATTTAAAGCAACAGGTACGGAAATACAATTATCGTTTAAACTTGAAGACCCGATGCTGGAGTGGAATCAGGGGATATTTAAGCTGTATGTATCTGCTGATGGTCATGGGGAGTTATTTCAAAGTAAAGATCAACCAGATTTTTCTTTAGATATTCAGACATTAACTACCATGTTACTAAGTTACAAAAGACCGGCCTATTTAGCTTCCATCTCAAGACTGAAAAGTGATGGAAAGACAGTGGAGCTATTAGAAAAAATAATTGAGAGGCAGACACCTTACTTTTCGGATTACTTTTGAGGTGGTCGATGTAGATGGGCTAATATGATTAGCGACTTATTAAACAACGTAACCTTAGAATCCACTGGTGTTCTACAAAAAGGGAATTAATTCACTCTTTGGGTAGAGGTTACTTAGGTTTAGTTCATACATAGCAAAATGACGTGTGAGTTGCACTTGTCATTTTGCTATTAAAGAATGCCAGTTACTTACTTTAGAAAGAGTAAAGTTGACATTTTGAAAAAAGTCCGTATAATATTGTTCTTGTGCTGCATTATTTTATTATTTTTGTGTTCATCTTTTGTTCATAGATTTTTAATACTTAACTGTTAAAATAAATAATAGATTAATAACCACTAAAATGAATTCAATTTAAATAAGAATTATTCGCTTTAAGGAAGGTGCAAAAAATGAATAAATTAACACTTAAGGGTCAGGGTATTTTAAATAAATATATTGGCTTTTTCTTTTTGGCTGTATTCTTCCTTTGGATGAAAACGTATATAGCTCAATTAACTCAATTTAATTTAGGAATTGAAAATCCTTTACAAAAATTCCTATTATTTATTAATCCGTTAGGATCATCTTTATTATTTTTAGGTCTTGCTTTTTTCTTTAAAGGACGGAAGAAATATATTGCGCTGCTCGTGATTGATTTCTTTTTATCATTCCTTTTATTTGCCAATGTTGTGTATTACAGATTCTTTAATGACTTTATAACTTTGCCGACATTAACGCAGACGCAAAACTTTGGAGATGTAAGCGGCAGTGTTGTAACACTATTGAGACCATATGATTTCCTATTTTTTATGGATATCATCCTGTTAATTACCTTACTAGCTTTCCGCTTTGTAAAAATTGAGATTAAAGATATGAACCGTAGAAAAGTAGTAGCGTTATTCTCATTATCATTAGCTATTTCAAGTGTAAATTTAGGACTAGCTGAAACAGACCGCCCTCAATTGTTAACAAGAGGATTTGACCGTAATTATATTGTGAAGTATTTAGGTATGTACAATTATACGATTTATGATGCAGTAAAAAGCACAAAGGCTTCGGCACAAAGAGTTATGGCCAATAGCGACGATATGACAGAAGTCATTAACTATACAAAATCTAACTATGCAGAACCTAACCCAGCATACTTTGGTATTGGAAAAGGGATGAATGTGATTTATTTACATCTTGAATCCATGCAAAACTTTCTTATTGATTACAAGTTGAATGGAGAAGAAGTAACACCGTTTCTAAATTCTTTAACAAAGGATCAAAATACACTTTACTTTGATAACTTCTTCCATCAGACTGCTCAAGGTAAAACGGCAGATGCTGAATTTATTCTTGAGAATTCTTTATATGGAATACCACAAGGTTCAGCTTTTACAACAAAAGGATTAAATACCTATCAAGCAGCACCAGCGATTTTAGGTCAACAGGGCTATACTTCTGCTGTGTTCCACGGAAACTCAGGTAGTTTCTGGAATCGAAATGAAATTTATAAATCTTTTGGATATAATCACTTTTTTGATGAAAATTTCTATAATATGAATCCAGAAGATTTAGCCGAGTATGGGCTTATGGATAAGCCGTTCTTTGAGGAATCCATTCCTATGCTGGAATCATTACCTCAGCCATTTTATACAAAGTTTATTACTGTTTCAAATCACTACCCTTATCCGCTTGCTGAAGAAGAAGCAACGATTGCACCTCATACAACAGGTGACAAATCGGTTGATACGTACTTCCAAACAGCTCGTTATGCGGACGAAGCTTTAAAACAATTCTTTGATTATCTGAAAGAATCAGGGTTATATGATAATTCCATAATAATCATGTACGGTGACCATTATGGAATTTCAAAAAATCATAATAAAGCTATGGAACAAGTACTTGGTAAAGAAATTACAAATTTTGATAGTGCTGGTTTACAACGTGTGCCATTCTTTATCCGTGTACCGGGAATGGAAGGTGGCGTTAACCATGAATATGGCGGACAAATTGATATTCTTCCGACCTTGCTTCACTTGTTAGGAACAGATACAAAAGATTATGTTCAGTTCGGTACAGACCTTTTATCTGAACAGCATGATGATCTTGTTCCTTTCCGTGATGGCAGCTTTATGAGTCCGTCCATATCATTTGTAGATGGCAAGTTTTACGACTCCACAACAGGATTGTTAATTGAAGAAAATAGGATGGAAGAGGCAGTTAATCTCCAGAATATCGTAGAAAATAAATTAGCACTTTCTGATAAAGTAGTTAACGGTGATTTATTACGGTTCTATACACCTGAAAACTTTACACCTATTGACCGAACACAATATAACTACAATCCATCTCAAAATGGTGAAGAAACTGTTGTAAAATAATAAATAAAGATTGGCCGCCTAGGAAAAATTCCTGAGGCGGCTTTTTTAAAGAAAATGTATAAGTTTTTGAACTTAGTTTACTGTCCAGCTCCAGCGCCTTAGCGGCTAGTGTCCTTCGCTCTCCGCCCTACGATAAGTCAACATCGAATCGCCAAACCTGCTCCTGCGCCAAAGCATATTCAAAGTAGCGGATGTTCAGCTCGTCGCAAAGCTACAAAGAAGTAATTCAAGTAGTGGCTTGGCTCTTCGTGTTTCCTTTATCTCGGTTGGAGCGCTCCACAAGGAACGCTCCGGCAGCATAAACTTCGCACGAAGAAAAAGCGTTAGCTTTTTCGAGGAGGCCATACGCCGCTGACCAGGGCGCTTGCGCATTTCATATTTGCACTTAGTGCTAATTTGTTGGAAAATATATGTAGGAAAGATGTTTTTTTTTACGATTCTAAAAAGGAGGGTTCTTAATGAAAGTCTACACTTCTAGAACTGAAGTACCTGGAAACGAAAAATGGAATCTTGCAGACATATATTCTGATCTAACCATGTGGGAGAATGACCTTCAGCTTGTTGAGGAAATAGCAGCCAAGTTAAAGAAATTTGATGGAGCTATACATGATGGTACGAGTCTTTATCAATACTTAATACTAAGAGAAGAATTATCTTATAAATTTAACCATATCTATGCCTACAGTATGTTGAAGGTTGACGAAGATACGAGAGATGCCAAATCACAATCCTTATTAGACCGTGCTAAAGGACTAAGTGTCAAGGTAAGTGCCGCAACTTCCTTTTTCATGCCATATTTATTAGATCTAGATAAGGAAACCTTAAGTAGCTTTATAGAGGAAGAAGAGGGGCTAAAGTATTTTGAGGAAGATCTATTCGAAGCCTTCCGCTACAAAGAACATGTGCTAAGTAAAGAACAGGAAGAAGTGCTATCACAATTAGGGGAAGCTTTGTCAGCACCAAGTACAACTTTTGGAATGATCAATAATGCGGATATTAAGTTTGGCGAAGTTACAAATGACAACGGTGAAAAGCTGCCGTTAACAAGAGGGATGTACTCAAAATTAATTGAGGATGAAGACCGCGAAAAACGCAGGGAAGCCTATAAAGCGTATTATCAGCCATATGTTGAATTAAAGAATTCTATTGCGAGTACACTTTCAGCAGCCATCAAAAATAACGTGACTGTAGCAAGGATTAGAAAATATCCTTCAGCATTAGAAAAAGCACTATTCGGAGATAGGGTGCCAAAGGAAGTATACGAGAACCTGATTAGTGCAACAAAAGAAAATATCGCACCTCTTCACAGATACTCTGAACTACGTAAACATAAGCTTCAGCTAGATGAACTTCGGCAATATGATATGTCGGTTCCATTGGTACATGGTGTGAAACAGATAATTTCATACGAGGAAGCTTATGAAATAATGATAAATGCATTGTCACCACTTGGCGAAGAGTATATATCCATTCTAAAAGAATTTAAAGAGTTAATGTATATTGATGTCCGCGAGACACCAGGCAAACGTTCAGGTGCCTATAATTTGGGGATATACGGAGTACACCCATTTATATTATTAAATCATCAAGATGACTTGGACAGTTTATTTACGCTTGCCCATGAATGTGGCCATGGAGTTCATAGTAAATTAAGCTCACAACATCAGCCGCAGATAACTGCCCGTTATAGCATTTTTGTGGCAGAGGTTGCTTCGACCGTTAATGAGATATTATTAATCAATTATTTGTTGAATAACGAAAAGAATCTCGAGGTTCGAAAGCATTTATTAAATCATTTTATTGATCAATTTAAGGGTACTTTCTTTACCCAAGTCATGTTCGCTGAATTTGAGAAAATTACTCATGGGCTGGCAGAAAAGGGTACACCATTAAACGTTGAGTCATTTAATCAAACCTATGAAGGATTGTTTCGAGAATATAATGGAGATGTAGTGATGTTTGATGATGAAGTGAAATTCGGCTGGTCAAGAATTCCCCACTTTTATCGCCCGTTTTATGTCTACAAATACGCAACTGGATTTGCTTCAGCCATCCACCTAGCAACTAAAATACTCGAAGGGGATGACGAAACATTACAATCATATTTACATTTCTTAAAAAGCGGCTGCAGCGATTATCCGCTTGAATTATTGAAAAAGACAGGTGTAGATTTAACTACCCCTGTACCCATAGAAAATGCTCTCAAAAAGTTTGGAGAACTCGTAGAGGAATTCGCGGCCATATAATTGTAAAAAATGATGTTACGAATCTAAAGCATGACATCATTTTTAACTATCATGTAAAGAGAAAACATAAGAGTAGAGAACAGTGAATTTATAAAAAGGATGCTCTGGTCTTTGGTCGACTAGAGCATTTTATTTGAAGTTCAAAAAGTATTTCCATACCACTTTCTTAATAAATATGTACTAAATTACATGTTTTAATAGATTTAATGGTAAAATTAAAAATGTTAAAATAATCTTATGTCTGTATTGTTGAATGGTAATAATAACCTAGTCTACTTATTGTAGTTGCTGATTAGTTCAGTGGGTTGTATACATAATCTTTTGATAAGGTGTGGTTTTGTGGCAGAATTAGTAAATGGAAAGATACAACATCGAAAACTTTCACTAAGTAAGAAAATCTTTCGAGGATTCTCTATTACTTTAGGGGCCGTATTAATGGCTACCGGATTGGAAATATTTTTAGTCCCAAACAAAGTAATTGACGGAGGCATTACAGGTATATCGATTATGCTCTCTCATTTAACCGGTTTAGAGCTTGGTATCTTCCTCTTCCTTTTAAACCTTCCTTTTGTTTACTTGGGTTATAAACAGATGGGTAAAACATTTGCTATTTCTACTATTTATGGAATTATTGTTTTATCTGTTTTTACTTCCCTCTTTCATCCAATACCTGCTTTTACCGATGATATCCTTCTTGCAACGATTTTTGGCGGGATGATCTTGGGAATAGGCGTCGGAGTTGTCATCCGTAGTGGTGGTGCATTGGATGGAACAGAAATACTATCACTGGTGATTACCAAAAAAGTTCCATTTTCTGTAGGTCAAATTATCATGTTTATCAATCTCTTTATTTTAGGTGCTGCAGGATTTGTTTTTAGCTGGGATCGGGCCATGTACTCCTTGTTAGCTTATGTAATCGCTGCGAAAGCAATTGATACTGTTGTTGATGGCTTCGAAGAATCCAAATCGGTCTGGATTATTAGTGATGAAGCAGAAGAAATAGGCAATGCCGTCAATGCCCGCTTAGGTCGTGGTGTTACATATCTTAAAGGTCAAGGAGCTTATACCGGAGACGATAAAAAGGTTATTTTTAGTATCATCACTCGACTAGAGGAATCGAAACTGACGACAATTGTTGAGGAAATAGATCCTTCTGCCTTTTTAGCAATCGCAGATATATCCGAAGTTCGAGGCGGTCGTTTTAAGAAACGGGACATTCATTGATCCATTTCCATGGAACAGAATTTTGAAGGGATAGTAGCTTTAAGAATAAACCTGTCTATTGGAGATGGGTTTATTTGTTTTATTAAGATACTAAACACTTTAAAAACAATCTAGGCATGTTATTATTAGAAGGGTATCTAATGATGTTATTTTATCAAGTTAGTACCAGTAAAGTTGAATGATTTTAGAAAAGGGGATTCTAATGGCAGCTGAAAAAAGAATTGAGAAGGATTTCTTAGGACAGAAGGAGATTCCGGTTGAAGCCTATTATGGGATACAAACAATAAGAGCAGTAGAGAATTTTCCGATTACCGGATATCGTATTCATGATTCATTAATTAAAGCTTTGGCAATGGTAAAAAAAGCAGCAGCTATTGCTAATATGAATACCACTCGATTATATAAAGATCTTGCTAATGTCATTATTACCGCGGCAGATGAGATCATTGATGGAAAGTGGAATGATCAATTTATCGTTGACCCCATTCAAGGTGGGGCAGGAACCTCTATGAACATGAATGTCAATGAAGTAATTGCGAACCGTGGTCTTGAAATGCTTGGTCACCCAAAAGGCGATTACTTCCATTTAAGTCCAAACACTCATGTAAATATGTCCCAATCGACGAATGATGTGTTCCCAACAGCTATACATATTGCAACGCTCACTCTTTTAGAAAAATTATTAGTAACCATGGAAGAAATGCAAAAGATGTTTAAACAAAAAGCAGATCAGTTTGAAAAAGTAATTAAGATGGGGCGGACTCATCTTCAAGATGCAGTACCTATTCGGCTTGGACAAGAATTTGAAGCATACTCAAGGGTCCTGACGCGTGATATTAATCGAATAAAGCATACAAGAGAGCATTTATTAGAAGTAAATATGGGTGCTACAGCTGTGGGAACTGGTTTAAATGCCGACCCTAAATATATTAAAGATGTAGTAAAACAACTTGCTGAAATCAGCGGATTTCCACTTGTAAATGCTGAGCACCTAGTGGATGCCACTCAAAATACGGATGCGTATACTGAAGTTTCCGCTGCATTGAAGGTTTGTATGATGAATATGTCGAAAATAGCGAACGACCTGCGCTTAATGGCTTCTGGTCCTCGTGCTGGTCTCGGTGAAATCCGTCTTCCTGCTCGTCAGCCAGGTTCTTCGATCATGCCTGGAAAAGTAAATCCAGTTATGCCAGAGCTTATTAATCAAATTGCCTTCCAGGTAATTGGAAATGATCATACCATTTGTCTTGCTTCTGAAGCTGGTCAACTAGAATTAAATGTGATGGAGCCTGTTTTAGTCTTTAATTTGCTTCAGTCCATTAGTATTATGAATAACGGGTTCCGTGTCTTTACTGATCATTGTTTGGCTGGCATTGAGGCAAACGAAGAACGCTTAAAAGAATATGTAGATAAAAGTGTTGGAATTATTACAGCAGTAAATCCGCATCTTGGATACGAGGTTGCTGCAAGAATTGCCAGAGAGGCAACCTTAACTGGAAAATCCGTTCGTGAATTATGTTTACAGTACGATGTATTAACAGAAGAGGAATTAGACATTATCTTGAATGTATATGAAATGACCGAGCCAGGAATTGCAGGAGAAGAACTTCTCGACAAAGATTAGGTGATTTCAGGTTTTAAAACTAGCGAACAGTCTCCAGCTGTTCGCTAGTTTTTTAATTCACCGAAACAGAATGAAATTCTTTAAATGAATTTCGAATAATATCTCCATCACTTTAATTGTTCGACAAAACGTTAGAAAGGGTGCCTAAGTAAAAGGGCACCCTTTTTTAAAACCAATAGAAAAGTCCGCTAGCGGTTTTCGTTATAGATTATTTATCATTTTTTTTATCAGCTTTTTTATCGCTTAATCCCCTGTATAATTGCGTGTACATACTGCCTTCTTTGATGTTTTCAAGAAAAAAGGGACCTATAAGTTCTAAATATTCCTCATCGTCAAAAAGCCTTTTGTTTTCTAACTCCATTTCTCCTAAACCATCGTATGATGTAAACAGCGCATAAGTATGATCTTCGCCTGAAATAGGGGTTAGTATCTCAACATGATGGTTGTAATTTTCATTCCTAAATTTTTTTATTTCTCTTAAGTTGTCGATCGCTTCTTTAAATTTATCCTGTTTAATAATAAACGTCTGATGAACAAATACAGACATTATTAGCACCCCCAGAGTTATATAAAGCATACATATCTTTATAAATCCCCAGAAGACTGTTATATATTCTAGATACTAAAACTTAAAGAAGAGTAATATTTGCTTTGCTACAGTTTTCAATAGTTTCATCATTCCATACCGAAACTTGAACTTCACCAATATGAACTTTTTTAAGAAAAAACATACATATTCTTGATTGTCCAATACCTCCGCCAATTGTATACGGAAGCTCAGAATTGAGAATGGCTTGATGGTATTCTAAGGCGGACCTTTCCACTTTTTTTGAATGTGTTAATTGCTTCAATAAGGCAACTTCGTCTACCCGAATTCCCATCGAGGATACCTCAATGGATTGATCCAAAGAAGGATAATAGAAAATGATATCACCATTTAATGTCCAATCATCATAATCGGGTGAGCGACCATCATGCCTTTCACCAGAGAGTAACTCCCAACCAATTTGCATAATGAACACTGCACCATATTTTTTAGCAATTTTATCTTCTCTTTGCTTTGATGAATCATCTGGATATAAGGTCTCAAGTTCTTGACTAGTTATAAAATGAATGGTATCAGGCAGGACTGGTTCCAATGTTGGATAGAGCTCGAATAAATGATTTTCTGTGTCTTTAAAAACTTGATAAATTTTTTGAACCTCGGATACTAAAGTACCTTCATTCCTCTGTTCTTTTGAAATGATTTTTTCCCAATCCCACTGATCTACATAGATTGAATGCAAGTGATCAAGAACTTCATCTCTTCTTATCGCATTCATATCTGTGTAAAGTCCTTCCCCAAGTGCAAAACCATATCTTGCTAATGCCATCCTTTTCCATTTTGCCAAAGATTGAACGATTTCAATATTGGCGTTCTTAATATCCAACGCCTCAAAGGAAACCATTCTTTCTACACCGTTTAGGTCATCATTTAAGCCTTTTCCAGATTTTAAAAGGATTGGAGCGGACACTCGCGTTAAATTTAACTTCTCCGCTAAGGAATTTTCAAAGTAATCTTTCGTTTGTTTTATTGCAACTTCTGTTTGTAATAGGTTTAATTTGGAAAGGTAACTCGTTTTTGTTGATAGTGAATTCAGCATATAATCAAAAACCCTCCAGTTAAATACTTAATAATAAAGTTTGTTTATTTATACAATCATTCGTATTCAAAAAGAATATTCTGAAATTATAGCAAAATTACGATTACCTTTCTACATTTTTGTGAAAAAAAAATCCCTTCACCAGAAAATAGATGAAGGGATATATTTATTATTTCATTTGTTCCCAATCAGAGTATACCCCGCTACCTTGACAGCCTGGACAGTCAACTGAATTATAATAGGCAAATTCATTATAGGGATAAACCGTAAAACCTCTCCCATAGCAATCAGGGCATTTGTTTTGGTTCTTCATGTGTGATACATGATTTTGGTATCTTGTTTCTCTCCACTGGTTAAAGGAGTTTATTAATCCCAATATTTTCACCTCATTCTTTTTTTATTTATTATGATGAAAAACTGGAAGATTTATGCAGATGAATGATTTTTTGCAGGATTAGCAAAATAAATGCAAGAGGTGATTGTGATGAGTAAATGGAATGAGCAGGCTGCACCGAATAATAATATACCGCCAAGAACTATCAAGCCATATGAAGGACTCGACCAACTAAGTGAACATGAGTTTTCAGAGGAATTATCAGATGGCGGGGAACGTGACGAATTTATTCAAAATCAGAAAAAAGTAAAGAAATAGTCGATAGTGGTGGCGAGATTAAAAATCGTCACTTTTTTTATTTTACAAATACGTGAGCATAGTGTAGAATTTCTATGTACCTAATAATTCTAGGTAGGTGAGAAAATGTTTAATCGTGAATTGGTAAAAGGAAGCACATCATTAATCTTACTCCAATTATTAAATGAAAGAGATATGTACGGTTACGAGTTGGTTAAAGAATTAGAGCAGCGCAGCGATAAGGGCTTAAGTGTGAAAGAGGGAACACTATACCCCGCCTTGCATAAGCTTGAAAAGCAAGAGTATATTGAATTCTATTGGCAGGAGCAGGAGAAGGGTCCGGCACGCAAGTATTACAAAATTACTGAAGCCGGTAATGAAGTACTAAATGAAAAAACCCGTGAGTGGCAGGATTTTGTAAAGGTGATGAACAAGGTTATAGGGAGATCAAAGCATGGAACGGCCGAAGAATAAATTTTTAGCAGAACTGGATAATGGGCTTGGAAATCACCAAGATAAGAAAAGTATTCTAATGGAGTATGAAGCACATATTGATGAAATTCTTATTGAATCATATGATTGTAAAGATGAGAAAGAAATGACAGAACGCATTAGATTAAGATTGGGGGCTCCAGAGGAAATTGTAGCAATCTGGAAACAGGAGCTCTCTGTGACTCCAAGTAATATGAAGTGGCTTTTTATCATTATGAATATTCTTTTTTTTGGGGGAGGAAGCTTATTAACTTATTTCCATAATGTCTTTCAATGGAAGTGGCTTACAGTTATTTGGAGCCATTTAACAGCTATCCCTACCTTGATTGCCTTTATCTATATGTTTTTTTGGGCGTTACTAGGTTATGAAATTGGAAAAGGTTTTGGACACGGTGGAAGGAGACTTCTAAATAAGACTTTTTTACTTTCGCTTATTCCAAATTTATTGTTAATGATCCTAACCGTTTTTGAAATTATACCTCATTCTTGGTTCGAACCATTATTAACGAGAACGTTTATACTTGCTTGTATCCTTTTTACCATGCTCTTATATCCAATTAGTTGGCTTGGATTTAGATGGGGTAAGAAGGCATCGATATGAGCAGCTTTTTTTACCTATATACATAGAAATTCTATGTATATAGAAATTCTATGTGAAAGAGGGATTGTCATGGAAATGAAAATAGGAAAGTCTGATTGGATATTTTTAATGTTATGCATGTTGTTAGGAATCGTTGCGGAGGAAGCCTTTTTTCGAGCAGAAATCGGCATTTCCTACCTTTTGTTTGTTACTGCTTTTTACGCTTTATTTTTTTTCCGCTATCGTGGATTTTCTTTTTCTCATCAGCGATTCGGTTATCTACTTCTCATCTGCATTTGGATCTTAGCAGCCAGCTATTTTTTGAACGATAATCAATTCTTTTTTGCTTTGAATATTCTTGTGATCCCAGCTCTTGTATTCTTTCATCTTGTGGCCATTACCAGTCAAAAAAGTATTCGCTGGAACAAGCCAGTGTTTATCACTTATATGTTCACGAGATTAGCCGCTGCGTTAAAGTATAATTTTATCTTTACATCTAAGGTGGGGAAGTTTCTAAGGCAGGGAATGGATGAAAGTAAACTTCAGGTATGGAAAAAAATATCAATTGGAATATTAATTTCGGTTCCTGTGTTATTTGTGGTTTTAGGATTACTTATATCGGCAGATGCACAATTTGAACGAATAATAGGGGGAATTCCCCAGTGGCTTCAGTTAATTAATGGGGAAGTAGTATTTAGAATCGTTGTTGTTTTGTTTTATACGTTTGCCTTTTTTGGTCTCATGCAGACTCTTTTGAAAAAACAATTAAATGCAATTATTAGTGATGGTGATAAACAGACATTTAAATTGGATTCGATCATTACCATCACTGTCCTGGTGCTAATAAATGCCGTCTATGTCCTTTTTACCATTGTCCAATTTAAATACTTTTTCAGCGGGTCACTGCAGGGAGAGTTGACGTATGCTGAATATGCTAGAAAAGGTTTTTTTGAACTTTTATTTGTAACATTAATCAATCTTTCGATCACTATTATCGTCTTAACCTTTGTGGATAGGAATTTGGGTTTTATAAAAAGATTTATTCAGTTCCTGCTAACTGCTCTTGTGCTTTCGAGTGCTGTGTTATTAAGTTCTGCTTTTATGCGGTTAAGCATGTATGAGGATGCGTATGGGTTTTCTTTTATTAGAATCATGGCACACTCGTTTATGATTTTTCTGGTCGTCATATTCATGTATACATTTATTAAAATATGGATTGAAAAATTGTCATTGTTCCATTTTTATTTTATAAGTTCATTACTTTACTACACTTTAATGAATGTAATTGATGTAGAGAAAATGATTGTGTCTAAGAATATAGACCGTTATGAACAAACAGGAAAAATCGATATTCATTATCTCAACAGCTTATCGTACACCGGTGTACTTGGCTTAATTGATTTATATGAAGATAATGCTCAGCTTCCCGGATTAAAGAATATTTTATTAGAGCGAAAAAACGCAGCTAACTTTGATTCCATTCCATGGCAGTCCTATAACTTGAAACGAGTTCAAGCCAATCAGGAATTAAGCAAGCTACAATTGGAATAGTTCAAAAAGTATGCAGGTGAAATTGAAGCATGATCGAAGTGCATATTAAAAAGGCAAGATCTGTATAGATCTTGCCTACACTTCAATTAGTTGGTTAATCCCCATTGAACATATCAAAAATTCCTCTAGCGATGCTGCCTTCATCTTTCCCGCCACCTCGGTGTGGTGCTGCAGCAAAGACTCTACTTGCAAGTCTGCTAAATGGAAGGGACTGAATCCAAACGGAACCAGGGCCTCTTAGTGTAGCAAAAAACAAGCCTTCGCCGCCAAATAGGGCTGTTTTTACTCCCTTTACGAATTCAATATCATAATCTACTCCACTAGTTATGGCCACCAAACAGCCAGTATCAACTCTTAATGTTTGACCAGGTAACAGTTCTTTTTTTGTAATCGTCCCGCCTGCGTGAACAAAAGCAAGTCCATCACCTTCTAGCTTTTGCATAATGAATCCTTCGCTTATGCTATCTTAAAATATGTCCACACTTACAAACCAAGTAAAACATTGAGTTTATTTAATAAAGTGAGTTGGACACTATTTCTAAGAAAAATAAGAAAGGAAAGGAATATATGTTCGTAAAAACAAAATAAAACACTAAATTTTAAACGTTTTAATGGACACTTTCACTCTTTTTTGTTTGTTCAAACTAAGGGTATTTATTCACAGCAATTAGATTACTTAAGCTAAATTGAGAAGGGTTCTAAATCGGTCTTTTATATTTTTTTAAACATACAGGGCGTTTGTTCCTATTTAATAAATTAAGAATGTGATCACCAAAAGTGTAGCGAATGGATAATTGCCGGAACAAAATTTGTTGCGGGAAATAGTCCTTTCGGGTAACGGGTTCTGTTTTCGAGTACAAAAAGTCTTATAACACATAAATTAGCAGTCGAATTCGCATATGAATTTGACTGCTAATTTATGTTGATATAATGGGATAATTAGTGTAATTATAAGTAATTAGCACCCTAATTAGCACCTCTTTTAGTTAGGTGACAGGAGTTTGTGTATCTTTGCTAATCCATATGTTAAAACAGTTTCAAATGTTTTACTGATTTTCTTATTCATTAAATGGATATTTCCGTTAGGCTGTTTTCTAAAAGATTGTTGCTTTTGTATAATCCTTTAAGTCTTGACTACCTGTTAAAAATATATTACAATTAGTTAAAAATACATTACAATTAAATTGGATTAGGAATGGTTGGTGAACAAATGTAATGAATAAAAACGGTGAACTATTTAACAACCTTCCCGTTCTTAGGGCTGAAAAGAAGTTGTCACAACAAGAATTGGCTAATCAAGTTGGAGTTAGCAGACAAACCATTGCATCCATAGAGGCAAACCGTTATAACCCTTCTTTGATTTTGGCGTTTGAAATCTCCCTTGTTTTTGGTAAAGAGATTCACGAAGTTTTTCAGTATAAATTGTAAAATAGGAGGTGTCTTTAATGCTTAACTTAATTGGTTCTGTTGTTTCATTTTTGGGACTTGTTACTTTCATTTTTGTTATTCGTTTTATGAAACAAGAAGGAAAAGACGAAAGAGGTGATAAAATCTTAGGAAGGGCGGGAATGGTTGGATTTGTCTCCTTCTTGCTTGGATACAATATAATCTTCCTCGTCAATGCTCTTAACGCATTAAATGGAATTCAATATACCTTTGCTTTAACCTGCCTTCTTGCTCTCGTTCTTATTTCTTATAGTGGCACAATTTTCTTTCTAAGAAAGAAATACTAATCAGTAAAACTGAGTAATCCATAATTCGACCTCTCAATGAGGTCTTTTTTATGATTATGCACTTCTATACATTTCAACCGTTGCGTAATTGGATTTTTGACACGCTGAAATAAGCATTTGTTCTACCCGTTTATCGAATGCCAAGTTTTTACCAAGTTCAAGCCAACGAAACCAGAAGAGGTAGTTATCGAGATATTTCGTTGCCACGCCTTGAAAACGTTCCATCCAAGTTTTTAAGCGACTATGAAAATTATTAACGTGTTGAATGTGGTATATCCCTTTCTTTACACGTTGTTTCTGTCGCTCATAGACCGTTTCGTGCTGTAATCCTTTGATTTTGGCGAATTTCTTATAATTCGTTGCTGTATCTGTACATAACAAAGCAGACGGGTGAATATACTCACCTATCACAGTGTCAATTTCTTCGGCTTTAACACGACCTGTTCCTGCTTTCCGAGCAATCACACTACCGTTACGGTCTTGTGCAACCACAACAGCAATTTTAAGGTTAGAAATCCCTCTCTTTACGTCTTTTTCTCCACGTTTCTTGGCTTTCCTATGAGTGATTTCACGACCTTTCATAGACTCACGAAAGAAGGTTTCGTCACTTTCAACTATTCCTTGAAGTTGATTAAAGCCAAGACTACCTAATGCGTTCAAGATTTTATGCCTCCAATAGAATGCAGTAGAGATATGAATTTTTAACCATTCAGCGATTTTTGGTAGTGTATATCCCTCTACCATTAGTTCAATGTACCTCACCCATTTTTCAGGATAGCGTGAGCCAGAAAAGGGCGTGTTGGTCATATCATTGAAGGATTTTCCGCAATCATTACATAGATAGCGTTGTCTTGAACGATATTTACCGTTTCGTTTAACCGATGTGCTTCCGCAATGAACACAACCCAAACCAGAAGCAAATCGGGCTTCACGAATGCTTTTGAGTAGTTTAGTAATTTTATCTGGTTCGTCTGGAAACAAGGATATACTCAACAAATTACAAAATGTTACAATTATGTTAGATGTGAAAAGAATTGGGTGAAATTATTTTGAGAAATGAAAATTCATCAAATTTAGAAAAATGGCGAGCGAAATATGGAGCATTAATTATTGCCTTTAGTTGTTTATGTAGTGTAATTCTAAGCTGGGGAGATAATTGGATTCTTACAGGCATATTAGGATTAGGCATTTTGATTTGTGGAACGATAGGAATTTTTAATTTTAAGCGAGCTATAGGAAAACACATAAGGTAATGGGGCAAATTTAAGTTAATCATTCGGAAATTAAGCGTTTAGATAAAACAAAGACTATAATTCATATTCATTTGAAGGGAAAATTAACAATCGAGGGCTCTTGTTAAGGATGAACGTCGCTACGGAGACCATTTTTTCTTGTTGAGCTAACGTCGCAGTTTACTTGAATAAGGATAGTTGTAATTGACTTGGGCAAAATACACTTAAATATAATTTAGGGCGATGAATAATGAACAAGAGATTTTCCCTTTTATTACTTATGTTCAGCATCATAATTTACGGAACAAATAATGTAACTGTATTTGCTAATTCAAAAGGAGGAAAGCCTCCTAAAAGCCATTGTATAGAGGAATTTGAAAAGAAATGGAAAGAATTTGATAACAGAGTGTTAAGAGATATTGTTAAAAGCTATAACTTAGATTTATCGGGGTATGAAGAATTTACGCACGATGACCTAAATTTAAAAGTAGGGGATAACCTTAATGACCATTCCGACAAAATTTCCTTACAGCATTTATTTGTAGGTAGCAGTATTGGTTCAATGAGATTGTTCTTAGAGAATGGTTTAGAAGGTACAAAGGGTTATTTTCTTTATAAAAGAACCGACGGAAACAATGTCATAAAGGAATTGCATAAAAAAGGTAAAGTTTGGGTGGCTATGTCGGTACGAGAAAAGAAAGCAAAAAGGCTTCGACTAAAGCCTTTTAATTGGGATAAGTGCTCTGAAAATTAGGATATACCTATATATGATTATTTTGTTCTTATTCAGCTATCCGGTGCATTACTTCAAGAACAGCTGCCAGTTAAGGCGGCTTTTTCTTATTGAACTAAAGAAGCAGGTCTCTAGAAGAAGGAATTATAACCATTGAAGTAGAATTTTTAGGTGTTGGGAGGGTTTATGATAGTTAAATTTATTCTAAGAGTGATGATTTTTATTATTGGAGTATTCCTTGGTAGTTACTATTTTGTAGGTATGAGTTTTACAAAGGCAATACAGTTGACATTCATAATTACACTTTTACATCTCCTATTCCTTTTTATTGATAGGAGTAAGAGAAACAGAAATAACAAATAAGACTTAATAAATTAACGGGTATCAAAAGTTGAAGAACGGAGCTGTCATTTTTGGCGGCTTTTCTTCTTGTGCTAAAGGGCAGGTTAGTGAAACAACAGTTTGACAGAATAAATGGTAAAATAACTTTTAAAAGGAGTGCTGAAAATATGAAATTAAAAATTTTAAATTCAAATTTTACCGTTGTGAAATTTCCTCCAACTGAAACAATACCATTATGGGCATTAAACTCCGATGTATTTTCTATTACCCGAACAGATGAAGAACTGTCTATCGTGTGTCCCTCTGAATGTTTACCGATAAATGAAGCATTTAATGATGTGGAAAATGATTGGAAGTGTATAAAAGTAGAGGGAATTTTAGACTTTAGCTTAACTGGGATATTATCTTCATTAGCGAATCCATTAGCAGAAAATAATATCAGTATCTTTGCTATTTCAACCTTCAATACCGATTACCTACTTGTTAAAAGCCATTCAATTGAAAAAGCAATAGTCGTATTAGAGAATGAAGGTCACATTTTTAGCGATATTTAAAACAGCTTATTGCACCCCATTACTTGAATAAGGATAGTTGTATTTGTGTTGGGGGAAAATACCCTTAAATATAGTTTAGGGGTTGATGCAAATGTATAAAGGAATCCCTCTTTTATTGCTTTTATTTAGTATCTTAATTTGTGGGATAGATACTAATACAGTCTGTGCAAAAGAAAATGACAAACCGCCGTCTTACGAAGAGTTTTTTCCTGAAATAGGATATAAAACTGCTGAAGAAGCAATAAGGGAATTTGAACAACATTTTAAACAAGATTTGAAATTGCCACTTAGAATACCGCCGATAGCATTTACTCATTCTTTCGGGCGATTTAATGATTTAGACGGCGATAATAATGATTCTCTGGAAATAGCGTTTGTAAACGAAAAATCACCAGAAAATCATTATAAAATTGATATACGTCACTTGAAAAATAAAATAACATTAAGAGATAAAGGCAATCAGCAAATCTATACACTTAAAAATGGACAGAAAGCCATTTTTATCGTTGAACGAATCCCTAATATCCTTGTTTTTGAAAAAGATAATTGGCAATATATGCTTGGAATTGATAAACGGATAGGAAGCAAGGTGACACCAGAAATATTAGTTGAAATCGCTAATTCAATTGATTACTAAACTAACGGGCAGCGATAGCTGAATAAAGCTGTCGCTTCTTTAACTATTGTGCAGGTTAGTAAAAAACTGAATTTACTTCAAAGGTGCGATTCAAAATGAATGTTAGCAGTTAATTTGGGAAAAATACCTATGGAATACAAGTGCGGAAAGTAGGTATTGATTTGAGAAAACTCATTTTGATTAGTTGTCTCATTACCTTTATTGGTATTACTCCCGTTCAAGCAGAGAATAAGGATAAAGGTTACGAGATGATGCTTGAAGATATTATTTATTCATTTTTATCACCGTTGGAATCAAAAGCGATTAAAGATTATTTTGGAGAGATATACCTATCTGATTTTTGCAGATTTGTAAATGTTAAGACAAAACCCGACCAAGCATATAGATATGAAATAACGTATCAATTCATAACCTATGAAAGAGCAATAATGCCTCCTTATCATTTGTTTACTTTAAAAGTCGAAAACAAATCTCCCGTTGATTGGGTTATAAAAGATGTAAAAGTAAGAAAATTAGCTGAGAATGAAGATTATACAAAGATGTGTAGAAAACCAAGGGTTGTTTGGCAATCAAAAAGAATTAGGGAGGTTCCAACAAAGGAGCTCCCCTAAAAATTTGTTTATTTTCAACACTGAAATTTAAACAGAGCCTATTTATTAACGAAGCATATTGTGAAGAATTGCACTTAAACTAACGGGGTGCGATAGTTTAGATCACCAGCTGCTTCGGCGGCTTTTTTTCTTGTTCCACTAACGAAGCAGGTTAATTGAATAAATCATCTTAGTTCTTAGGAAACTAAAATGAGGTGATTCTTACGAAAAAAATTGCAGTTATACTTATGATTGGAATGTTTTTAATGATTAATTACACAATAGTTAATGCAAAAACAGTAAATGAAGCTGATACAGAATTGTGTGAAACGCTAAAAATGGCACTTATAACTAGCAATAGAAAACCAGTAGATAAAGCAATTACTGAAATCTATAAAGACGACAAAAAAGCACAGGAACTCGGTCTTACTTGGGCTTCCGATGGCACAGAAATTCTTAAAATAAAACAGTTGTATGGGATTGGTGGATTATATGAGATAACGTTGAAGGTGTACCCTTATTATCGTGCTCATAACAGTTATGGGGAAGATGAGGTTGTGATTAATACAAATGGTGAACTAATCAGTTATAAACACTTAAAAACATATCCTTGAACTACAACTACCGTGTACAATAGTAATCAAAGGGGTTGCCTATGGCTGCTCCTTTCTTTATTGAGGTAACGAAGCAGGCTAGTTGTACAAAGCTAAGTAACCTTTTGTTCCATAATATGTTAATCTTAAGACAGGCTAATATTACTTGAGGTGAGAATGTAATGAAACGAATACCATTTGAGAAACCGACTGAGCATTATGATGAACGGTTATATCCAATTGATGAGCAATTATGTTCCTTATTAAAACAAAGAAAAGATACGTCAAACAATAACCCAGGTTTTCCACCACTTGAGCATATTTCAAAATGGGCAGAAAAATATGAACTTTATGAAAACCTATTAAGAACAATATTTGGTGTTCTAAGAGATGAAGACGATTTTCGACCACGAGTGGAACCAACCAATTTTCAAAAGTATATACCAGTCCTAAAGTCAGTAGAAAAAGAACAGTGTTTGTATACCGTAACTTGCATTCGACAATATACAAATGCAAGTGTTGTTAATTTCATTATTGAATGGGAACCAGGTGAAGAAGAGCAATTCCCTCGACACAGTTATTGGCATTTATGGTTAGGGGAGGAATATGATTGTAGACAAACTGGCGGAGGAGGTTCTGAAGGTCACATTAGTTATAACTTTATTGTGTCACCTCCATTACCAGATGATATTTCAGGGTTGGATTTGATTTTTAGAGAAACTCTAACTCCTTTCAAAAGAAAATCAACAGGTCTTGAGATTGTTATGCATATAGAGTAATAAAAATAAGTTTTATCTTCAAAAGGTAAGCCCCTTTTTCAAAAGAATGTATTATTGAAATTGTGAAGAATAATACTTAGGCTAACGGGTGCGTTTCTTTAATAAGAATATACAAAAAAGGCTTAGAGAAATTTCATCTCTGAGCCTTTTTCCTGTGAATTGAGTTGTGAATTTTAAGTGATTTGTTCTGAGAATTTGTCAGTGATTTACCGTTTTGCACCTCACAAGTAAATCCGTTACTATTTTCATTACGGTTTTTTATCACGAACAAATAAAAATCACAAGAAGTTGTTCCATAACCATCGTACAAGTAAACCGGCTGCAATTGCTGAAATTATGGATATTGCAATTGGAAGAAATTTATTCAAAATTATATCCTTTATTTTAGATACTTCTTTGTTTTCTATTACTGCTGTATCTTTTTCTATCTTGCTAATGATGTTGTTTTCTTCAACAGCATATGCAGTTTCAATAGGTTCATCGAGATAAACTTTAACATATTTATATTTTCTTTTAGAGTGTGTAAATGTATTTTTAACTTTTTTTGATTTTAAAATGTAAATAGATAATGGTAAATACATTACTAGAGCGATTATGGTTTGAGAGTACATATGATATTCAATGATATTTAAATGGAGTTCACTAGTGGCTATTGCAAATAGGTAAAAACTATATACGATCGGATAGGCAATTATAAATGCCTTTTGCTTTTTAAAAAACAACATTACAAGCATAATCTGTAAAATAAAAATTATTAAACCGGAAACTAAGTTAAATTCAAATGATTTTTTTACTACATTTAAAAGTAGATAACCTTCTTCTTTTAATGCCTCCGTATTTAAATCAATATATCGGATAAAAGTTTTAGCAAAACGCAAAAATGAATAGAGTAATTCAAAAATTAGTAAAGCTCCTATAAAAATTAAAAAACCAGATATTTTTCCATTTTGGTTTTTCATCATCGTGTCATCCATTTTCCCCATCCTTGTTCTTATATTTATATAATACGATTTTCCTATATAATCCAAATACAAGCAATAGATTTACTGAAAAATGTTGTATAATTATGGTATTGTTGTAGCTAGATAGAAAGGGGATTTTAATGGGTAAGGTGGAATTAAATTAGATTTTATTAAAATATATGTGTTTTGTAATTATCAGAGAGTAGCACTGAAATATATCTCGATAGGGAAACCAATATGAAGTTTATTTTGAAAAAAGTAAAAGACCTAATCCGATTTATACCTCAAGCTTTAAACGTAACCAGCTTTACTTCTATTGCGATTCGTTTTGAACCTCACTAATTATTGGTCGAAGGCTTCGATTATCTTACACAGGCCTCCAGGTACGGGAAAACGGAGGATTTCCTCATTGAAAAAGAAATAAGAAAATAAGAAATCCACGTTCCATATTAGAAGATAACAGCAGATCACGTTTGAAAAAAGGAGATAAAAAATGAATGACATTGAGCAATTATTAACCAATCATCTAAAAAACTTTGATTCGGCTCCATTTCTTTTTATTGGTTCTGGTTTTTCGAGAAGATATATTGGATTAGAAGACTGGGCAGGTCTATTAGAGAAATTCTGTGTATATTTGTCAAGAGATTTTGACTATTACTCTTCTAGAGGGGAAAGAAACTGGCCAGTAGTAGCACGCTTAATGGCAGAGGATTTTTTTGAGATTTGGTGGGAAAAGGATGAATTTCAGGACAGTAGGGAAGAATATAAGGGCAAAATCTTGAATAGAACAACACCGTTAAAAATTGAAATTGCTAAATATTTAAGGGGAAAGACATTTGAATATGGTAAGGATTCCAAACTTGATAACGAAATCAGTCATTTAAAAGAAGTTGTGATAGATGGAATAATAACGACTAACTGGGATTTATTATTAGAACAGCTATTTGAAGAACAAATAACTACTACCTATGTTGGTCAAGAAGAACTGTTGTTTTCAAATCCAAAGGAAATAGCTGAGATTTATAAAATACACGGGTCTTCACTTTCCCCTAATTCATTAGTGTTATCAGATAGGGACTACAAAGGATTCAAAGATAAAAATGCATATTTAGCTGCAAAACTTATGACCATTTTTATTGAACATCCTGTAATTTTTATCGGCTACTCTATGTCTGATGATAATATCATCGAGATACTACAAGCAATAACCTCTTGTTTGTCTGAAGATAACCTTTATAAATTAAAAGATCGGTTGATATTCATACAAAGGGATTCACGCCAAGAAGGAGATTCCTTTCAAACTACCACAATGGTTATTAAGGATACTACATTAAGTGTAACTAGTATAAAAACAAATGACTTTGAAAAAGTTTATAAAGGGATGGCAGGTTTAAAAAGAAAAATTCCAGCTAAAGTACTGAGGCAGATGAAATCACAAATCTATGAACTTGTAAGGACTAACGACCCAAGAGGACAAATTTATGTAGCAACTGATCTTGAAAAGGATACCGATCCATCAAAAATTGAATTTGTTTATGGTGTTGGTATTACTGAAAAACTAGGTGCAGTAGGGTATAAAGGGATTTCACCGGATGAATTATTTAGAGAGATAGTCTTGGATACAAGAAAATATCAATACTCTCACATTGTCCTTGAATCCTTGCCTGAAGCTCTTAGGATTGACAGGCTTATCCCGGTTTTTAAGTATTGTGCTTTAAGTGAAATTTCTTTAGAGCAAATGGATTATAAAGTACAAAACGCACTCCAACTTAAATTGTCTGATATACATAATAGATGGCAAAAGAACAATCTTCAATGGGTACGAAAAAAGTATAAAAGTATACAACAACTAGAAAATGACTATGAAGGAAAAGAACATTATCTTTATCAGTTTATTACAATGTTAGACTCAGAAAACATTGATCAAGAGTATTTAAAAGAATTTATTGTAAAAAATTTAACATCGTTAGATAAGCTAGAATCGGGAATTCGTTCTCATTTCCGTAAATTGATAAGATTCTACGATTGGCTGGTTTATAAAGAGAAAAAAAGTATTGTATCTCCCCAGCAAAAAAGACTGGGTAAAGCTAAAGTTACAACTAAAGTTAAAGACGGTTTAGATATATCATAACTTTTTCGAATTGACTGCGAAGAAAATACTGTAAAGTATTTGAAGCTATAGCTATGGAACCTGTTATTAAACTAAACGAGGACAAGAATTAGAGATAGAGATCGCTGCGGCGATTTTTTTGCTTGTTGTGCTAACCAAACAGTTTAGTACCATAAGAATTAGTGCACATAGTAAAACCAAAAATTACACAATTTATGGTCTATAATAAGAATCAACGAATAAAAGGAGAAGAATTAAATGACTTATTCAAATGGTACATTTAACTTAACGGCAACAAAACTCTCCTATTGGCATAGAAACGTTTTACATACTGATAAAAAATGTTTTGTTTGCGAAGAAGATTTTAAGGAGATTGCTAGGTATTTAACTAATGCCGGACTGGAAGTGCTTGAACAGGGGAGTAATTTCTTAAGAATTGGAGCTGTTACTGGTTACCGAGATGAATTCGGTGGGAGAACAGATGAAACAGATTACCTTTACAATTTAATTACAGCTTCAAGTGAAGAAGAGAGAAATAAGATTATTAAGGAAAGACCTCATTTCGATAAATTTGATCCAAACTATAAGAAGACAAAATGGGCCGCTTCAGAAGAGCAAATAAAGTATCTTCAACAATTGTATAAAAGAATTTACGGGAAGGAACTTGATATAACTGGAGAAGAAGACAGATTTTCAATATCAAACAAAATTGACGAGCTTTTAAAGCTAATCGAAAAGGAACAAATAAGCAATTCTAAGAAAATCAAAGAAAGTTTTAAACGTTGGTTAAATGGATATCTTTATCAGTTTTTGCAGGAAAGTCACTATCCATTTGTCACTTTTGAAGAAATGACAGATGATTTCATTAAAGAATTACAAGATAAAATAAAAAAGGTAAGCAAATCTGAAGACACAATATGGGTAAAAGGCAAGTTTAGTCCAACACCTATTGAGTTGAAAAAAAGTACAGAAAGCGAAATAAAAAGGTTACAGAAAAAGAAGCCAAGCGAAAAACAGATTGGTCTTTTTTTGAATTTATGTGAACGACTATCAATAGTTGAAAGTATTCCAGATAATTACTTACTTTTGTCCAAAAAAATTGCAGACTATTCTCAAAAAACTTTTGATTTAAAACCGGCTACTGAAAAACAAATCACCACCATAAAAAGATTATGGAAAACTTATTTCAATGAAAATATAGATTTAACGAATGCTACTCAAACTGATATTCAGAAATATTTCAAAGAAATAGAAAATAGAAAATAGGTCAATAAAAGCGAGAAAGTTTTATTAAGTTTGTCCGATCAAAATACCACTTTTGAAAAATGGTTATATAGGAGATTATTTTAAATGTATGACAAGGAGTTTAAAGAGCTACGCTGAAAACCGTTCAACAGCAGGAACTAAAATAAATACTTTAAATTTCGGTATTCAAAATGAATCTACTAGTGTTGTTGATGAATCACAAGCACATCCAGGGATAAAAGATGCCGATTTCGCAAAAGTATCCAGCGAGTTAGTAAAATCAGAAATAATTATTCAGAGTAATATGTCGATGCTGCAAAATAATATTAAAAATCAGCAAAACAAAATCCAGCTTTTACAGGGATAAAAACTAGTAACAATTATTTAATCTTACTGAATTGAACTAAATGTAAAGGTATAAAAACTCGTCAAAAACTGACGAGTTTTTATTATGGTGGATTGAGAATTGTAAACTTCCAATGGGTATCAACTATAAAGAATAAAGTTAAAGAAACCAGGTGCCTTTATTTCTTGAAGAAGAAAAACTGGTAGGAAATGGGGGGGAATGTGAAGTATAAAAAAAGTGTATTAATGTTCTAGATAATGGATATCCAGAATTATTAAAGAGAATATTTTGAGATTTTTGGTTTGAAATTGAAAAGTGGTTTTATTTAATAGATTCTGTTTATAAATAGAGTAGGAAATATTTTCAATACCAAGGCATTATAGAAAAAATCTATTTATCTTAAAAAGGGAGAATTGTCAAAAGAAAAGAGTTTTAAAAATATGTAAAGGAAATAAAGCTACCTTATTGGGTGTACTTTATACCGAATTTAGGGTTAAGTTAACTTAAGATAAGAGGTGTTCATATGGGGATGGTTCAGGTGTATTTGGATGATGAATTAAATGATAACTTAGAAAAAGTGTCGGATGAATTGAATGTAAGCAAAACTGTAATTGGGGCAATAACAATCTATAGTCTATTAAGTTATTATGAAGCAAAATCGAGTTTTGCCTTATTGGATATTGATTGCAGAATTACTAGAGGAAATGAAAAGAAATTAAAGATAGACGTACCAGACAACTTAAAGGGACTTCTTAAAAAGATGGCCAATGAACAAGCACGCAGTATGAATCAATTGGTGGTAGGAGCTTTGAGGAGTTTTATCAAGGAATACAATAAATTTGGTTATCGAGTCTTTGCGAATTTAGTAGCACCTAAAGATCAAATTATTTCATTCACCAGTAGCAAAACCAGAAAGAGTTTCTTATAAAAAGGAGTTAAGGATTTTGAACTTATCTGATATTGAAAAAGAATATGCAACAATACTGCATTCATCGGACGAGCAAAAAGATGTTAAACTCGCAGGACTTATGACTAAATTGGAAAGGGAATTTTCTATCCCGATGTTAAAAGATGAACAATGGGAACGTAATAACAAAGCAGTAATAGCGATGTATAGAAAAATATCAATAAGTAGAGATTTGTGAAAAATGGAGGGCTTTAAGGAAGGAATGGGTTGAATATCAGGAGTTTAAAAGAGATAACCCCAACTATAAATCATTTCCACCTATAATTACTAAGGCAAACGGTGAAGTTATTTTAAGTAATTAAGTTATAAGAAAATATAGATTTAGAAAAAAACCAATAATGACCAGATTCTTAATGTTTAAAAGGCAAACATTGAAGAGTTTGGTCATTTTTCGTTGTTTTCGAAATCAATTCAAATTAAAACCACCCCGGCGTAGTTTTAGGGTGGTCCTGGTGATAACAGACCAAATGGAGTTTCTAAGAATCTTATTTTACCACCTTTAGCCAAATTTATACACAATTATAAAGTCAAAAATTCAAAATCTGGGTGTAACGGTGGAATAACAAATTCCTCCGGCAACGGATCCTCTGGGTAAAACTCTGGCTCTACATAATATACAAGTGAATTGTAATCAAACCCTGTAATTTTATATATCTCCCCTGATTTGAAAATTACTAGACCATCTTCTATGACATCTCTTAAACATTTCGCGTGCGTGTATCTCTTCATATCGTTCACCCTCTAAATAGAAGAACTCTTGTTCAGACCATTATAAAATACGATTCTCTTAATTTCTAGGGTTTACACAGGAATTTTTTGGTAGTAGAATAAGAAATAAACGAACAAACGTTCTTGTTTAAATTCCTATAATAGGAGGTCTAAAACTCTTGAATTCCGATACGATAGTTTTACAAAAACAAAGAAATTTTTTGTACCAAGATATTCAAGATTTGATGTTGAGTTCAAACTATCCTATGTCAGAAAAACAACGTATTTTTGTTGAATTTAAGACTATGCTCGAAGGGATCAATAAAAGTGCAGTTATCGTAACAATAACAGATTACATATACCAAAACGAAGAGATGGATTGCTGCCGGAACCTGGAGTACTTATTGAAAAACTATAATAAAAAATTTCGTAAAGGAAAAACAAGCATAAGAAGGTGATAATTATGAAACTGGATCTTTATGATTTGGTGTTCGGTGAAGTTATAGAAGTTGATGATACGGGCATTGATTGGCGTTCGACGAATTACTTGATTTTTTTTGGAGAGGGTGGAGATAAGTATGAACTGTTCATTCTGTTGCAGGAGCTGTTTTAAACCCGAGGAATTAAAGCCTATGAAAAATGATGATAATCCTAAATTAAAAAGAGTATACTGCCAACGTTGTTTAGATATGTATATTGAAAATAAACCCGAATATCTCTGGAAACAGAAATGGTGAAATATTGTGTGGCTTAAAAAACTCATAACTCAATACAAAGATTTAGCGTTGCATCTAACTGAAATTGAATTTTCCCTGGACATATATGAACGAATACACAAAGAATATCAGCAATTTGGACGGGAATATCTTATCAAAAAATATAATTATAACCCAACGATCGCGTACAAATATTTAAATTCAAACATTTATGAGCAGTGCCAAGAGGATTATCGTTTTGTTTACGAGAAATTTAAAGAATGTGAAAGAGTATTAACGATGGTCGCTTATTTCAGTCCTGATTTAGATCCTGATGATTTCCAAAACGAGGTTTAATGATGAAATATTGGATTATCTATACTCAAGACAACAAACATCCAGAAGTTTTAGCGATACTAAAAAGAAGAACTCTAGAGGGTGCAAATTTCACTGCTTCCTTAGTCCATAAGACGAATTTTAAAGGCGAGAAACAGCAATTTGATATAAGTTGGACCTTTCAGGACTGAAAGTGAAGCAGAAGGCGAAATTGAACGTCTAGGATGGCTTTATATTAAACCGGAACGCGGTCACCGTCTCATTCATCAATTGGAAAAAAATGCTCGAAGATAAGAAATTTTCTTCTGCTCATCAACTTGAAAACAAAATTGAAGAATTAATAACCAATTATTGGACCAACAAAGTCAATCGTAATGATTATCGTAAACACGATAGTCGTCAAATCTTCGGAGATAAACTTATAGATGCCATTGAAGAAGCTATTCTTACACTTGAATCAAGGTTTCCGGGTGAGAGAAATGAGAAATAATAAATCAATTTATTATCAGATGTAGGGAAACGTACATCGCTGTTATAAGAACGAGTGGAGGATATTATGAAAAAAGATGAATACAAAAAAGAGGTTATTGACCGAATTAAGAGTGAAAAAGCAAAAGATTTTAAGAGCGAAAAGGTAAAGCTGAGTAGTGACGATCCCATCCTCCAATCCACTAAAAGGATGGCTGGTGATATTCCAATTGATTATGTTATTAGGCAAGCTGAGGCCTTTCTAAACGCTTCACCTGACCCAAATTTCGGCTACAAAGGCAGGAAGACCCGTACCATAATCAAAGTAGTTGAAAGTCCTGGTAAGTTTTATGGTGTTAGATTCGGAAAAATCCGGATAGGGATTTGGTGTGAGGTTGAACGAGATGAACAATAAAAAAATGTCCGAAGAAGAGATACAACGATGGGCTGAATATTCACGAATGGTTTTATATCCCACACCCGAAGAGAAAGCTGAACTAGAAGCTAAATGCAGAAAACTAGATGAACAATTTAAGCGTAGAACAGTTGAACGTAAAAGGCGGATACAGGAGCAATACACAAAGGCATTACAACAGCAGCAACGTCCTAAAGAATAAAATAGGTTGGTGGTGGTAGTATGACTAATAAAAATCAACTGGTTTCTATACTAAAAAAAGCAATCGACGAATCTGAAAATAATAAAGTTATCATAGATTTGGATGTTGCTGATTCCATTTTAGAAACATTAGAGAATGATGAATACCACAAAAATAGGCGAAGGCTAGGTTACCTCCTTTTATCTTGTAAGGAAGCTAAGATACCAAAGTCAATTGTGTCAAAAATGGTAAACGGGTTTGGTGATGTACTTAAAAAATATGATGAAGAAGATATTGAAGAACTAGGCATTGAATATCAACTAGGTTTGGACGTTGAGGGATACGGTGTTTTCGGTAAACAGATAATGGAAGAAATATACCCTGAAAGAATGTACACATACGAAAAACTGTTTCAATGGGAAAATACAGAAAAGGGTGACCAGGCTATTGAAACCACTTCTATTATTCAACCTATCCGAAAAGCAGACCTTGAAATGCTAAGGAATAAGTATAGAGGAGGAAAGGTGGAATGAGTATTTTTGATGATTTTCGTAATGAATTTGAAAAGAAACGAGAAGAAGGAAGAAGATACGGCAGGTTATGGTATAGGTTAAATACCTTTAAAAAAATTGTAACCAGTGGGCACAAAGATAAATATAGCGATGAAGACCTTATGTTTATCCTAGATGTAGATGAAGTTGGCTACCAGGAATTAAATAAGAAGTTAGAAGAGATACTGAACGATCCTAAAAAACTTGAACTATTCGAGAAGGAGGAACTAGAGCTATGACCTCCGAAAAAGAGATAAACAAACCGATTTCTGCCTTTTTACGTGATTTCCAAAATATAAAGAAATTAGAAGCTATCCCTACTGGCGATATTGCTCGAGCTGACATAGCTGGCGATCCGACCAAACATATCATTTATTACGAAGATGGCGTACTAACAACGGAAACCGGATTAGGATTAAAAACACGATATGTAAAAGGGTTTTTTGAGTTGCGAATGGAAGGATTAAAAGAAGAAATAAAACAAGTCGTGATTAAAAGTGACGCACCGTATGATTTACAAGATAAACTTATCAACGAAATCAAAAAAATTATTGATAATTATGTAGAAGAAAAGGAAGAATCTAATGATTTATAAAATTATTTATCGCGACGATGACGCTATACACGAGAGTATCGTATCAGCTGAATCGGAATTCCAAGCTCTTCTACTGGTCAAAAAAGAAAACCCCATAGATGTTAAGTTTGATGTAAATGAAGTAACGGAGATTACCGGAAATGGCATACTGTCATCTAAGACAATTAAAAGGTTCAAAAAACCTGGTGAACTGATTTATCGTCCTGGTGCAGCTGTTGAACACTTTGAAAGAGAAAAGCAAAGTGACAGCTATAAGAAGTATGTAAAAAATTTAAAGAAAATGATTGAGGAACTGTAATGAACCAGATAGAAAAAGCGATGAAACAAGCTGAGTCTTCATTAAGAATCGAAGGCATTATCCTAAAAGAAGAACAAAAAAAATTAGTAAAATCACTGTTAAATAACGAAATTTCAGAAGAAGAATTTCAGAAAAAAGTGAAAGAACTGTTGAAATGAAAAAAGGATCACTGGTTTCTCTAACTGGTACCATTTCCAATAGGAAACGGAACCAGTTATGAAGCCTCAGTAGTCCTTTTTTTGTAAAGATGAAGGTTGTTGGTTGATTCATTCGCTACTTTATCGTGTCTATCTATTTTGCACCCAAAAATGTCAAAATTATCTCAACAATGTTATTACAGACAAATATAAATTCCATCAGGAGTGTCATAATCATATTTTATCTGAATTAAGTAAAACAACATTTCCTTTTTTATTCCGTAATCGCCTAAGTTCTAGTTCCAAGTCGTTTAATTTTTTAATATGCTTATTACGTTCCAAACTTAATAACTCAATTTTCTCGGCAAGCCGATTAACCTCTGCTCTTAACTCCTCATTTTGCAGTTTTAGGTTATTAAATTCTATTTGATCTATAATTGCTCTATCAAGAAAACCCTCAAGATCTGACATTCGTTTTTGTGTTTTTTCTTGTTTGTTTTTTGGTAAAAGGTCTAGTTTTTCAATATTATCAATACGTTTTTCAATATATAAACGAAGCGTATTCGGATTATTGTAGACTGTGCTTTTAGATATGTTTATCGCAAGACAGACCCCACGCATATTGAAGTTTATGGAATTTATTTCTTCAAGTGCCTTTTTAATACGCTCCTCTACTTCAAGGAAGTATTTTTCAATCGTAATAAACTGCTCTTGAGTATTTTCGTTATATTGTTCAAAATTGCTCATACCAAACTGTTTTAAACGGTTATGAGTTGCAGCAATAATGTTTTCTCTATCCATTTCTGTGCTTCCTCTTCAATAGATTTAATGTTCCTTATAATATCTGCTAGTTGGGGATACTTGTTGTATACTTCTTCAAGTCCATTTATACTGATCTCATCTTTAAGCAACAATAACTCTGGATTCAACTTTCGCTCAATGTACTTCTTTATGCCTTTTAATTCTCGCTCAAACTCATTTCGGTACTTAGGGTTTTTCTTGTATAAACGTTCATTATATGCAATGATATCAGATTTCTCCTGAAATCTTTTTATCGAAAATGGCAAATCATCCAAAGTGTGTATTTGAACTCCGAGATAGTAAGCATCATTAATGCTAGATATATACTGATTTCGTTCACATAGCTTGTTGAATGATTTCGCACAAATCCCTAGTTCCATATCTGCTATCGGGTTATCAGTTCTTGAAAGTTTGGATATGATCTCTTTTATATCCGTAAAAATATTTAATTTATTTTTCTTCAAAAACTTATTTATACTGTCATAAATTTCTTGATATTGTTCAGATTGAAGTTCTTCTTTTAAATGTTTATTAGAGGATTCATTTAAATCCGTGTTAAGTGCAGTACCGTCTTTCGATGACCTTTTAATCAACGTTTCGACGGCATTTACCTCTAAGTTATTAATCTCATCAAGTCGAATATAATGTTTGGTCATTGCTTCGGTTAAATGGTTCATATGTTGGCGAATAAAATCTAGATAATACCCCTTCTCGTATAAAATTGTAGCCAATACGACTCGATATTGATGGAAAGTAATATAATAAATATCTTTATCGATTTCATCATCTGGAACAAATTTTAGTGCACTAAAATTTCTCTTTCTTGTTACGGAAAATTGGTTTTCTTCGTAATCGATAATTTTATCGAACTGAATTTCATTTTGGTGTCGATAGAAAAATTGGACTAGACGTATACGTAATAACGTTTTTGATACTTCTGAACCTTTATTATTAACATATAAGTATTGTGAATTTCTTCTTTCTCTAAATATTTCTGTAAGGGTTTCATAAGCAATTTTGGCGTTTTCTGTAATAAAACTTCTAGTCCATTTAAAATCTTTTTCTTTCACTGTCTTGTAAGTTTTAAAGTTGAGATAATAAAAAACCTCAGACTCAACTTTCACACTTATTTCCTCCAACATATTAACTTCTAAAATTCTAAATTCGCCAATACGCATTCCAGTTTCAGCTAATAAAACAATCATACAGGCAGCTGCACGTTGAGTGAAAGGTAGGTCCTCATTTCGTAAATCTTTAATGGCTAAAGAGATAATTTTATTGTGTACCTGTTTCGGAACAAATTTATGTTTTCCTTTTTCTCTTTCAGCTTTAACCTTGACCGTATCAATAACTTTAAGATAATCGTAACAATCCGAAAAATTAACACCAGATACCCTCAGTTCAATCTCTGATAAAAACATTCTAAGAGCCTGTTTTTTGTCTGTAAGATTCCGTTCAGATGGAACGTGTGCTAAAAATACTTTAAGAAAAGCAGTATCGATAAGATTTGGAAAGAACATATGATGTTCAGATAAAAAATTAATGAAATCTTTTATAACATAGAATTTAGCCTTTACAGTGGTAAAATGATTATTTTTTTTAAACAACTCTCTTAACATCATATATTTTGCATAATTTTTATACGTTGGGTCTAGTTGGGTAAAGTCGTAGTTATATGCCCAATCCTCACCTGAAAATCTTTTAAATTCGTCAAACATCCACACGTTATCTGCAAAAAGTATGTTAGGAGTTATAGTGAAATTCACAAATTTTCTAGGTGTTATATCGATAAGTTTTGATCTTACATTTGTGTAGGTTGGTAATTCCTTTACGGACTCAAATGTTTGTAACATCTTGCTCACCTCCGACCTTTTCTAGCAATTTAAAATAATAGGCAGTATATAATTTAAGTTGAGCATCAATAAAACTTCGTTCCTGGCTATTTAATGTACTCTCTTTAAGATTTTTTAGCCTTGTAATGTTCTCCTTAAATAACGGTATTCTACTTACAGTGGTAGCGAAATGGGGGCACATAAGGCAATCGTATTTTTCGTCGTCAATTACACAACCTTTAAACTCGCATCCACCTAGTCCTTGTTTTACTGGATTGCGTTCTTCAACATCTTTTTCTTCTAGGATGTTACCGTAAACATCAACAGAGGAAACTGTTACCCCTGCAAACATTTCTGCATATTCCTGAGCTCCAGTTGGTTTGCGATAGTACCTTGAAGCTGTTTGAACTCCATTACCAGACATTTCAGCGAGTACAGCACTTGGTAGACCATCTTTTATACCTTCGGTATATATATTATCTATAAAAGTAGTGCGAAGATTATAAGCACGATATTTGCCATCAAGTTGACCTTCGAGTTCTTTTTGAATCTTTGAAAACCTATTTCTAAATTGAAAGACTAACTCTATGATCCTATTTTTTTTACGATCATCTTCTTTCACAAATATATATTTTGCTGTGTCTCCAATAGCTTTACTATGTGCATATTCAGTGAGGCGTATAGATGTTTCAATAAGATTAATTTTTTCAATTGCTATAGTTAACTTAATCTTTTGGTTGCCGGATACTTTAGAATAATATTCAATAACACCAGCTTGTTCAAATTTTTCTAGGATACAGTTTCTTTCTAAAGCTAATATTTCTCCTGAACGAAGTTTGGTTGTTGCAGCTAAATTAAAAATTATATAACATAGTTCTCCGATGATTCCTTGAGATCTTTGTTCTTGGAACTTTCGAGAAAATAAGTTGACATCGTGTTTAGTCATAGGATTGCCACCATCATAATCTTTGGGTGAGTATGTGATGGAATCGATTAACAATTCCGGAATTCGATATTTTTTTTTATAGAATCTCAAATAACTTTTACATAACTTACTATAATGATTTTTTGTACCTGTTTCTTTACTTCCTATATAGAAACCCCATTGTTCCAATAATTCTAAATCAACATAATCATCACCATTAAGTTCGTTTAATTGTTTATAGTTCGTGATAAAATTTAGAAAGTGAATTAGTGTATAAATACCGATTGTTACAGTGCTTACAGCCATACTAGACTGTTTCCAAACATAGGTTTTTAAATCTTCACGTAATGACTTATCAATGACTTGTGAAAAATCAATACCTCGAGGCTGATTTTTCCTTTGATTAGCATAACCATCAGTAGTTATTAATTGCCAACGGTTTTCAAAAGGTACTTCTTCAAAATCATTATGGACTAGTAATCTATATCCTCTTTCATAAAAAGAAGCGAAAAGATTGTTAGCTAAAATGTTCTCATTGTAGTGTGTACCCTCAAAGATATTGTGTTGGATGTTCTGCTCTTTGATAAGCTTACATAGATACAAATAAAAACGAATAAGATAATAAGTGAATTTCATTGACCCAATGGGGTTTAAAAAATTCGTATTCTGATAAAATCTATACTGCTTTTTAAAGACCTCAAATTTAAATTCAGTAATAGATTGGGGTTCTTTTTCTACAGCCAATAAACTGTACCGAAATAAATAAATGAATTGTCTTAAACCAAAGTGTACTCTACTAGAAATTTCACTCTGATAATACCCTAAAAGTAGACTCTTCATTTCGTCGTTAAAAATATTTAAGTTAAGTATGATAGAATCACTCTGATTATCACCTCGGATAAAATGAAGTTGTTCTGGTGAACTATCAAGAGGGTAGTTAGTTCCAATTTTATCTATCTGATTATCGCTAAGGAAATCGTTCAACTTAGAAGATTTTCTTTCTTCATAAATTAGAATTTCTTTATGTTCTTTGATTTCAGAGAGGCCTTTTGTATCAAGATTTACATTTTCTATTAAGTAATGATATAGGTCGCACAACATTATTCTTGCGACCCTTTTAGTTCGTTTATCCCAATTTTGAACACGGATAGACTTCATACTTAAACAATACTGTCTCCAAGAAATGTGTTCGATAGTGTAGTTTCTGAATAGGGTGATTAAAAATCCCTCGAAATATTTATGAATTACAGTACGGTGATGTGCTGTAAAAACTTGTTGTGAATATTGTTCTTCTAGAAAATCTGAAAATATTAATTTGAACTTTTCATCCTTTAGGTGGGACTGAATGTGCTCTTTAAAAGTAGAAACTATTTGAATACTTAATTTATCACTCTTACCTACCGTCATAGGTTTAAGCCTCTCTTTGTGAGTTCATCTTGCTTGATAGCGAATTCAATTAGGTCATCTTCCGTTGGTTTAAAATACATTTTAACGCTTTTCGTATCTGAATGACGCATAACGTGGGATAACTTTAACTCATCATATCCTTCGTGTAACACTTTAAACATTGCAAAACCGTGACGAAAGCGATGGTTTAAATTGTCAGTTCTCTTTTCTTTATCAATTTTAAGTCCAACTTTTATAAAAATTTCTTTTACGATCGTATTCCACCCTCCACCGGTTATCGGTGTATAGTTCTTACTAATAAAAACGTATGCGTTTCTATCAATATCGATTTGACTAACTTTATCGGCTATATTTTTCTCCAAATAATTTTGAGATGCCCTATCACTCATTGAAAAGGGGGAGGTAGTATCATCAATATATTCTTGAAGTAAATCGAACGTTTCTGGTGAAATTTTAATATAGTGAAAATAACCGTTATTTTTCTTTGGTAGTTCATCAATATTGAAACCAATTGGCGTAATTTCTAAATTTTTTGCGTGCTGCCAAGCTTTATCTGAAAAGCGATTCCTTATGACTAATCGGCATTTTCCTTTTTTCTTCGTTATATCCTCGCCTTGAATGTCTTCCAATGTTAAACCTAAAACCTCGCCAATTCTAAGCCCGTATTCGTACATCAATTTAATAATAATCTTCTCTCGAAGTGTAAATTTTTCATCAATTATTTTTTTAATATCCAAATACTCAGCGTACCTTATGTAACTAGGAACTTCATTAGATTCTATTTCTTCTAAGTTCATTGAGTACGTTGGCACTACTAGTGAAGTAGATTTAGAGATAAAAGCACTTCCAATATCAATGATTGTATTCGATCCACTTATTTCTTCAAATATGTTTTCTTTTAACCCTAAATAACAATAAAAACTTCTATAAACGCCTAAATAATTATTTACAGTGTTATTCTTACGAAGGGTCTTAAAGTCATAGGAAATATATTGTCCATTACCTTGACCACCTTTAAGGAAAGCTATAATTTTATTCCTATCATCCGCATCTATATATCTTATCTCTGTGTTAAAAAGCTCAATGTAGGAATAAAGAAATTTCAAGGCACGAAGTGCTAATTCTCTTTTACTAAATCCCTCTTCTTTTAAATATTCATTCAGATATTTATAAGTTTCTGAATAAACTTTCCCATAAGACCCAATAACCATCATATATGTAAAATCGTTATATTCTTTAGTGATACCTACTACCGTAACTTCATATTGCTTATTATCTCTATGCCGTTTATATTTAGTTCCAAAATACCCTTTATACTCGATAATTTTATCCATAAATTCTCCTATTCTCTTTATTGCCAAAATTACATTATTCTTCAAGCCAGTTGTAAAAGGGAGTTGGTTTGTTTCTCTGGTCATCATTGTTCTTCATTTTTCGAACGATATTTCTTTCCTTCTTAATAGGGAGAGTTGTAGGTGTCCAACCTTGTGTTATTGCTTTTTTAATAAACCCAATCGGGTTTTTAACAGGTGTAGGAGATTGCTGCATAGTAAGAAGTATTTCTAGAGTTCTTTTAATTCCTACGTAAGATAAGTATCCAATTAATTCTTCTGTTGGTGAAGTCATTGTTACAGCTTCATAAGCTAATATGACTAATTCTCTGTCGCTCTGATGGAATTCAAGTGTAGAATCTCGTGATAGGGGAGAGGATTGATGGTTAAATTTCTTTGATGATTGAAAAAGGTCTAAATCGTTTTTTGGGATTTGCCAGCCTTTTTTGTCATTTTCTTTTACAGCGTTCGGAAACTTTCCAGACCTTAGCCATCGTTTTATTGTTTCTTCGCTTTTGTTGAATAATTGTGCTACTTCCATTACGTTTAAATATTGCACTAAAATAAACCTCCTAAAAATGAAATCAAAGCTTAATACTAGAAAAGCACATATGTTTGGTTTGTGGTTATAAAAAAAGGCCTTTGGTACAACAACAACAAAAATTTTAAAAATATGTTGTTGTAGTAGTAGAGGTCTACTCTTAGTAATAATATGTCATTATATGAAAATATTACCATAAGCTCTATGGGTTTACAAGGACAAATATCAAGATAGCATAAGGGACAAATAACTAGTATACATTTATACTATTAAACTATACTTTTGGACAGGATCGTAAGATAGCATAACTTCACCACCGAAGAACCCGGCACCAATTTTTCGTTGAAATTCTATCCCAACTGAAACACCATTAGCCGCGGCTAAAAAGGCATCCTTTTGGCAAATGATTTTTCCACCCAATTCACTAAGATCCATCGGAATGATTTTACCAGGATAGGGTGAGGCAAAGGAAACATGCTTTTTACCATGACCTTGATTGGTAAATGCGGTCATGAACAAGCTTTCACCTGTAATGACCCGTTTACCGGCACTGAATAGTTTGCCCATTAGTCCGCTGCTGGAGTTACCCGAGCCATCGCCAAATATCGTTTCCATATGTATATCATCTTCCATCATCATAAAGCTTCCTGCTTCAGCAATCACGGTTTCTTGCGGATCAAGTTCAACCTCTACAAATTGCATATCATCCCCATAAATTTGGTAGTCAATCTCATGGTTATTCATCAGTATCCCTCCCATTCTTTTATAAATCTATTCTAATAGAAATAGGAAAAAAGTGCTAATTTTAACAGGGTATATATTAAAATTGAAAGTTCATCTGGGGTTCACATTAAAGGCATGCATGATGATAACCATTTTCAATGCTGTCGGGCTGGTTTTTGGTCATCATAAGCTAGATGATGACCATTTTCAGGGATCTTTGGTGTGGGTTTGGTCATCATAAACGTGATGATGACATTTTCCAGGGGCTCTGGCGTGGGTTTGGTCATCATAAACGGGATGATGACCAATTTCAGGGATCTCGGTTGTGGGTTTGGTCATCATAAAAGTGATGAGCGCAGTCTAGCGGAGTTTGAGCTTCATTCATCCTCTTTGAGGCATTCCTTTTCACAGATAAACATAAAAAAGACGTCTGCATACACAGACGTCTTTGCGTATTGAGGCGAAAAACCACACTCCACATAGTGTGCTCCAAAAAGGAATGTTTCTCGACTTACACAACTCAGCTCATCGCTTAATTACTATACCACAAGTTTAGGAAATAATACAACTGGAAATTTTTAAAAAAAGAACTTAATGATTTCCTCTATTTCCATATAAAAAATCACCTGTATAAAACAATAGTCTTGATTATTGATCCGTATTACTATATATTCAAATAATCAGATATACAAATAAAGATGATAAGAAGGGTGAATATGTTTAGTGACAAAAGATTCCATCAATATTCCTTAAGTAATGTGCCAAAAGATGTCCTATCAGGACTTATTGTCGGTGTTATTGCCATACCACTTGGGATGGCCTTCGCAATTGCTTCAGGGGTGAAGCCGGAATATGGAATCTACACAACTATTGTTGCCGGGATCCTCATCTCCCTGTTTGGAGGGTCAAAGTACCAAATTGGCGGTCCAACAGGTGCGTTTATTCCGATATTATTTGGAATCGTTATGACATACGGATATGAAAATCTGTTAATTGCAGGATTTTTAGCCGGAGTCATGCTGGTCTTAATGGGAATTTTCAAGCTGGGATCATTAATTAAGTTTATTCCAAGACCAGTAACAATAGGTTTTACAACGGGGATAGCGATTACCATTTTCACAGGACAAATTGCTAGTTTCCTAGGGTTGACGGGAATTGAGAAACACGAAGAATTTATCAATAATTTGACAGAACTTATAATCCATTTGGACACCATAAATCTTTTTAGCATCCTAACAGCGGTCATCTGTTTAGCAACTATTATTTTAACGCCAAAGATTGCCCCTAAGGTTCCTGGTCCGCTCATTGGATTAGTCGTTTCAACAATAATTGCTACTCTGTTTTTTCCCAATCAGGTAGCAACCATTGGAACAGCTTATGGTGAAATTCCAAGTTCATTGCCAAAGCTTCAAATACCTGATTTAAGTCTTGAAATGATTATTACGCTATTAAAACCGGCGTTTATTATTGCAATGCTCGGCGGGATCGAATCCTTACTTTCTGCTGTAGTGGCTGATGGGATGACAAATAGCAAGCATAACAGCAACAAAGAACTTATTGGTCAGGGGATTGCCAATATGGTTACTCCGCTTTTTGGGGGGATTCCAGCAACAGGGGCTATTGCTAGAACAGCAACGAATATTAAAAGTGGAGCTGTTTCACCGCTTTCAGGTATTATCCATGGGGTTGTCGTCATACTTGTATTACTATTTTTCGCTCCCTTTGCATCCTATATTCCACTAGCAAGTATGGCACCAATTTTAATGGTAGTTGCCTGGAATATGAGTGAACGAAAAGTATTTGCCCATATTTTTAAAACAAAATCTACGGATTCCCTTGTTTTAGTGGTAACCTTCTTATTAACGGTTTTTGTTAATTTAACTGTAGCAGTTGAAGTCGGATTAGTGTTGGCTGCGGTTTTATTTACATTGAGAATGAGCAATTTGATGACCACTACAAAGGCGTTGCCAAACTTGAAGCATAAAAATGCAAAGGTCGAGACACATATTGTTTCTGATTCGCATGATTGTCCACAGGTAAGTATATTTAATATAGAAGGTCCATTATTCTTTGGAGCTGCCCAAACATTTGAAACATCGATTATGAATACGATAAACTATCATCCGAAGATTCTTTTATTGCGGATGGGCAGAGTTCCATTTATGGATACAACAGGTGAAGCGAACTTGGCTAGTATTGTCTCCCATTTTTCCAAAAGTGGTATAGTAATAATATCCGGAATAAACGATCAGCCTAAAAATGTCATGATTAAAACAGGATTATACGAGGTTATTGGCCAGGAACATTTTTTTGAGCACACAGGTGACGCCATTCAGTTTGCCCTCGAGCAGCTGGACCGTAATAAATGTCTAGGCTGTAAGCACTTTGCTTTTAAGGAATGTAAGAAGTTTTCGGCGCAAGGAGTTATTGAAAGCAGCAAACCAAAGCTCTCTGCTACTTACTAGAAATGGAATAAGGAAGTGAATGGAATGAATCTTGAAATGCAGCGATTTAAGGCGGAATTTTTCAAAGCTCTTGCACATCCTTTGAGGATCCGCATATTAGAACTGTTAGCAGAAGGGGATAAAAATGTAAATGAAATTCAAACCCTTGTTGGCAGTGAAGGATCTGCAGTTTCTCAGCAGTTAACGATTTTGAGATCAAAAAATATTGTTACAGGAACCAAGGAAGGGAATAAAGTGATTTACACACTTAAAGATCCAATGATAGTGGAACTGTTAGCAGTAGCTCGTCAGATTTTTAACAACCACTTAGTTGATACCATTACGATTTTAGATAAGTTTAGAGATGAAGATGAAGAAGTTTTAACAATGCCGAAGAAATAAAATTCTTCGGTTTTTTTATTTTTTGGGCATTCGGATTATCGTGTGGAACAGTCATTATTCAAGCTAATGATTGTATTAACATAAATCGGAAAATAGTGTGGAAAGTTCAAAACTAATTGACATATATTTTTTTATGTTTTACTATTACGTTACACGTTATAACGCTTGGCGTAATAATTAAAAGGGGATGACAAAAAGCCTGTGAGTTCAACTGACCGATTTTCTGAACCAACTTTGTTTATCTTAATTAGCTTAGCTGAGGGGAACAAACATGGTTATGCAATCATGGAAGATATTGAAAATTCATACGACATTAAAATTGGACCCGGAACCTTATATGGTGCTATTAGTCGAATGGAGAAATTAAAATTAATTGAGGCTATTCCCTCAAAAGATAGAAAAAAGCCTTATCAAATTACTTCTGAAGGCAGACAGTATCTACAAGAAAAATTAAAGGAAATTGAAACTGTTACCAAGTTGGGATTTGAAAGGTTAGGTCTAATATGAAGTGGCTAATCCATCTGTATCCTAAAAAGTGGAGAAAACGCTATGAAGACGAATTCTTATATATTTTGGAAAACAGGAATCTTCCTTTTAAAGAGGTAATTGATGTATTTATCAATGCCATGGATGCAAGATTTTTAAATTTAGTGGAGGGGATTATTAATATCGATAAGAAAATTCGTGATGTTATGCTTGGATCTGCATTAAACCGTTTCTTAATCATTGGTTCGGTAATATTTATAGGTACGTTCGGTGGATATTGGATTGGAAATAACACTCCCTCAATTTTAGAAATATCACCTAAATCATTACTGCTAATTGGTGTTGGATTGGGACTTTTCATTGGTTATGTTGTTGGTGTTGCAAGAGGTATTATGCGAGTAATTAATGTTACCCAAAAAGAGGATGTCTTCCTTCCTACAGGTAAATTAAAGTTCGATAAGTCGAATAGTTAAACAAATCTTTAATTTTAGTTGAGGTGAAGCAAAATAATGATTTACAAAGTTTTGAAAGATGTAAAAGTAGTGTCTGGATTAATTTCGTCTATAATATTGTCAGTTATTGCAATAATATTGGCAATATACAGTATTAGTTATTGGGTATTTTTTGTTGTGGTATCAATGGTGGTTCTATTTTTAAGTGTACACAGAGCTGATAAGATAATTAAAAATTGATAGTGAATATTCAGGTATTATTTTAGAAAGAATGAGCTGTTTAGACAGCTCATTCTGTATTTATGCCAATAAAAAAGTTAATTACGCCATTTAGAATTGAAAGGATTTCCGAAAGGATAGAATAAATGTTTACCAATATGATAAACCTACCAAACTAAAAGGTAAATAATGTTTTCGGCTATTTTAATGGTTATCAACAGGAAAATATTGTTATTTTTATTGTAATATATTAACCATCATTTACCTGGTTTCTTATATTACTATAAAGGTGTAAACAAATATAAGGAATTTAGGAAGTGATCAAATGGTTTACGACTTGGTACTGCTGCATCCACCTACTGTCTATGATTTTAGGAAAGAAATGCTATTTACCGGTCCAATCAGTGATGTGGTTCCATCATCTCCTGTTTTTGAAATGTACCCGATTGGATTGACGAGTATTGGGGATTACCTTGAGCGGTTTGGTTTAAAAGTAAAGATCATTAATATTGCAAATCGTATGCTTTTAAATCCCAACTTTGATGTTGAAAAGAAAATCCGGAAAATAAAGGCGAAGGCATTTGGAATTGATCTACATTGGCTTCCACATGCCCATGGCAGTGTAGAATTAGCAAAGATCATTAAGAAATATCATCCAGAGACTCCCGTAATGTTCGGAGGGCTATCTAGCACCTATTTTCATAAGGAATTAATTGAATACCCTTGTATTGATTTTGTTGTCCGTGGTGATACTACAGAAAAATTAATCTTAATGCTGCTAAATAAGTTGGAGAAAAAAGATGTATCAGGCTTTGCAGACATTCCTAATCTAACTTGGAAGAGAAACAATCAGTATTTTTATAATGAAATAACCTATGTTCCAGACAGCCTGGATGAGTTTAATTTACCGGGATACCGCTATATCATCGGTTCAGTCTTTAAATATTTTAATTTATTAGATGCACTTCCATACAAAGGGTGGCTCCAGTATCCTAACACTGCGATCTTAACCTCAAAGGGTTGTAATTATAACTGTTTAATCTGTGGGGGTTCTAAAGATGCCTACGAACTTAACTGCAACCGGAAAAAGCTGGTCATGCGTTCTCCAAAAAGAATGCTTGAAGATATTGCCTTGATTCAACGTTTCACACGGGCCCCAATATTTTTATTAAATGATATCAGGCAAGGCGGCAAGGAGTATGTGGATGAGTTTCTAGATGGCTTATCTAAAATGAAACTAAAAAACGAGATTGTTTTTGAATTGTTTAATTATGCAGATGAGAAATTTTTTGAGAGATTAAATAAAGCAATGCCTAAATATAGTATCGAACTTACCCTTGAATCTGCAGATGAGGATATCCGCAAATATAACGGAAAGCTACCGTGTACAAATGCTAAAGTAATCGAAATGCTCCAATTTGCCTTAAAGCATGGCTGTGCCAAAATAGACCTATTTTTCATGACGGGTATCCCTAATCAAAGTTATGAAAGTGCAATGAGAAATGTCGATTTTTGTGAAATTATTCACAAGGAATGTGACGAAAATCTTCGAATTTCTTACTTTGTTGCACCACTTTCTCCATTTCTTGATCCGGGCAGCCCAGCATTTGAAACCCCCGACAAATATGGGTATAAAAAGTTTTGTACCAAACTAGAAGACTTCCGTGAAGCGATGAAGCAGCCATCATGGAAAAATATGCTTAGCTATGAAACGAACAGCATGACAAGAGAGGAAATCGTAAAAGCGACGTATGATTCAGCATTAAAGCTCAGCGAATTTAAATACAATAATAAAATTATCAAGAAAGACGTTCATGATGAAGTGAAACTAAAAATTGAAAAATCTGTTGAGTTCCTTGAACGACTCGATGCGATCGAGCTCCTTCCAGAAACCGAAAGACAAAAAGAACTTGCCATTATTAAGGATGAAGTGGACCTGATTAATCGCCACAGTATATGCGGCGAGAATGAGCTAAAATGGGAGGTTAAGAAGCTATTTGCCAATGTCCCTTCATTAACGCTAATCGGCATGGAATTACTCATAAAAGATGTTATTAAAGATATAAAATGTAAACTAGGAAAAATAGACAGAAATACTGTGATAGTCACACGTTCACAGGGAAGCGAGAACCCAAAATAACCAAATGTCAAAAAGCAACCAACCCCTTATAAAGTCTGATTTTATAAGGGGATAATCAGTATTCATACATTGACAATTAGGCAAAAAAATGTTAAATTTTAGTTAGCCATTGCATCGAGATTAGATTTATGGTACAAAGCTTGTTCAAAGTTTTTAAGGGAGTTTGGATGAGAAAGTGAAGGTAAACGGATCACGTTGTAATTTGGTGAATTTACACATGGCTTATTTTAGCTAATAGGGGGATTTTTTTCATGAAAAACGGTAAAGTAAAATGGTTTAACTCTGAAAAAGGTTTCGGATTCATCGAAGCTGAAGATGGAAATGATGTATTTGTTCACTATTCTGCTATCCAAACAGAAGGTTTCAAAACATTAGAAGAAGGTCAAGAAGTATCTTTCGAAGTTGTTGAAGGTGCTCGTGGACCACAAGCTGCTAACGTAACAAAGAAGTAATCTACGAAACCAATTATTTAACAGCCCGACCATTGTGTCGGGCTGTTTTTTGCTATTAGAATATAAAAATTCTGATCCAGCATTCCCTTTAATTTCTTGGTTTTCCATCCTCAAATAAATTGGTATTTTGCTATAATAGAAGTATTGAGTTTAAAAAGGAAGGGTGATACGTATGAAATTTTTCCATACTGCTGACTGGCATTTAGGAAAGCTGGTTCAAAATGTGTATATGACAGAAGATCAGCGCCATATTCTAAAGGAATTTATCAAAGCGATTGAAGAAGAAAAGCCCGATGCAGTCATTATTGCGGGGGATTTGTACGATCGCGGTGTACCCCCAACGGAAGCTGTAAATTTATTAGATGATGTACTTGAGACAATTGTTTTGAAATTAAACACCCCAGTATTGGCGATAGCAGGGAATCATGATAGCCCAAGCCGTCTTCATTTTGGCAGCAAAATGATGAAGTCAAATGGGTATCATATGGTGGGACAAATCTCCAAGCAGTTAGAACCGGTTGTGCTTAAAGATCAACATGGTGAAGTGCATTTTCATTTAATTCCGTATGCTGATCCCAGCATAATCCGATATGTGTTTAAAGATGAGGAAATAAAGACACACAATGAGGCGATGAAAAAAATCACCGATGAAATTGCAGCGAAAATGGATCAGAATGCTCGCCATGTTTTTGTTGGACATGCATTTGTAACTCCAACCGGAGAAAAAGAGGACAATACAAGCGAATCGGAACGACCACTTTCAATTGGGGGAGCAGAGCATGTGAGTGCCGTTCACTTTGACAAATTTGACTATACAGCACTAGGGCATTTGCACCAAGCTCATTTTGTTTTGAATGAAGCGATCCAATATTCGGGATCACCATTGAAATATTCTATTTCTGAGGAAAAGCATAAGAAAGGCTTCCTAGTTGTAGAAATGGATGATACTGGTAAGGTTGAAATTGAAAAACGATTGTTAACACCGGCTCGTGATATGAGAACAGTTGAGGCAAGAATGGATGAATTAGTAAAGTATCCAACAAATGAGGATTATGTTTTTGTTCAGTTACTAGATGAAGCGCCTGTGCTTATGCCTATGGAGAAGGTCCGATCGGTTTATCCAAATGCGATGCATGTCGAGCGTGTTATTCAAACCCCTATTGTCATGGATGGAGTGGGGAACGAAAAAGTAGTTAGAACAAAAATGGATGATTTATCCTTATTTAAGGCTTTTTACCAAGAGGTAAAAGGAATGACCTTAGCAGAAGAAACGGAAGAGATATTCCTCGAAGTCCTTCAAGAGCTCATACAGAAGGATAGTGAGCAACCTGCTGAAAAGACCGCAGTCACTAACAAATCTAGCAGCCAAGGGAGTGTAACCTTTTGAGACCTCTTAAACTAACCATCTCAGCTTTTGGGCCATACAAAGATCGTGAAGTAATTGATTTTACCGAACTAAAGGATAATCGTTTATTTGTTGTTTCAGGAAACACGGGTTCAGGAAAGACAACTATTTTTGATGCTATTTGTTTTGCTCTTTACGGATCTGCCAGCGGTGAGGATCGCAGTGATTCAAAGATGATGCGAAGCGATTTTGCTGAGGATGATGTTCATACTTCCGTAGAGTTGGAGTTTGAACTTCATAATAAGCAATATCGGATACGAAGACAGCTGCCACATGTGAAGAAGGGAAACAAAGGGGCGACCGGGGAGCAGTACGAATTTTATCAAAAAACCGGAAATGATGAAATTCCTTGTGTCGACCGACAAATAGTTTCTGAAATTAATAAAAGGGTAGAAGAAATTGTGGGGTTAACACAGGATCAATTTAGCCAAATAGTTATGCTTCCACAGGGAGAATTTCGAAAACTATTAACCTCACAAACAGAAAATAAAGAAGAGATTCTAAGGAAGATTTTTAAAACAGAGCCATATAAATGGATTAGCGAACGGTTAAAAGAGCGAAAAAAAGAAGCTGAAGAAGAGTATAAAAGAGAAGCGCAAATGATTGACCGGTATATTAAAGATATTCAAGCTACTCTTCCGATTAGAGAAAATTCAAAGCTGTTTGATGTGTTTTCACAAGAGCACCAGAATACACATCAAATCATTGACGCTTTAGATATAGAAACTGACTTTTACCAAATGGAAATGATGGAAAATAAGAAACGGTCTGAGGAAGCAGAGGCGGTTTACAACCAAAAGCTTGAGTATTATCATCAGGCAAAAGCGATAAATGAGCGATACCAAGATCTTGAAGGAAAAGAGGCTAAGCTTCAGGAATGGTCCTTACAGATTCCAAGATTTATGGAAAAAGAAAAACAATATGAAAAAGCGGAACGAGCTAGTAAAATTGTAGCCTATGAAATCCAGGTGAATGAATGGCGTGTGGATGAAAAGTCTAAACAGCGCTCGTTACATGATGCCGGTTTAGCAGTAAAAAACGCAAAAGAAAAGCGTGAAGAGGCGCACACCTTTTTTGAAAAGGAAGAGCAGCGGAAAGGGGAACGGGAGGAAGTTACCAGGACTGTTGATCGCTTAAATGACTTCTTGCCGACTGTCCAAGAGATTGATAGTAAAAAATCAGAGCTTATTAGGATTAATAAAGAAGTTCAAAAGCTAGCAAATGACCTTGAAGGTATACGTAGAAATATCGATGAAAAGACGAGTGAAAAGGAAAAACTCACTACAAACATTAAGGGAATTGAGAATCTAGTCGATGAATTACCTGAGAAACAGCAATCCTTACATGAATTGAGAGAACAGGTAGTGATTATCCAGGAATATCTCAAATCCCACCAAAAACAAGTAAAGCTACAACAGGATTACACTGTAAAGTATAAAGAATACCTAGCTATAAAAAATCATTATGAAAAGTTGGAAAAGTCCTGGATCAGTGGTCAAGCCAGCATTCTTGCTATGCACTTACACGATGGAAAGCCATGCCCTGTATGTGGCAGCAGTGAACATCCGAACAAAGCCGATGGTCAAGATGCGGTTCCTACTAAGGAAGAGCGAGAAGCAGTTAAAAAAGATTTTGACCGATTAGATAATCTATATCGTGATGCAGCAGCGAGTTTAAAGTCAAATACAGAACAGCTTGAAACAAAAGCCAAAGAAGTTACAAACAGAGGATTTCAAGTTGAAGAGGCGCAGCAAATATACAATCGTATTGTAAAAGAGGGGCAGGAGCTTAAGAAAGAAGTAGATGCCCGCCTAGCAAATAAGGATGAACTAAAGTCCTTAAAGGAATTGCTTGAGACGATAGAACAAGAATTAAAACAATTTGAAGTAAGAAAAGAACAGATCTCTTCTGCTCATCAGGAAAGGCAGAATGTTTTTGTAAAAGAAAAAGCCATTTATGAAGAGAAGATCAGTCGGATTCCAGAGGGAATTCGAAATCTAGCTGCTCTAAAGTATAATATTACTGAAGCGCAAAACCATAAAGAAAAGCTAGAACGGGATTGGGAGACTGCTCAGAAGCAGCTTCAAATAAAAAAAGAAGCAGAAACAAAGGCATCTGCTTATTATGTTAATGCCCAAACACAATTACAAGAAACAACTGAAAAAAGGCAACGATCAGAAACCAAATTCGCCTCTGAATGGCAAAATGCGAAGTTTGCATCTGAAGAAGACTATTTATGTGCAAAAATGTCTGACTCAGCTCGACATCAACTAAAGACTTCAATTGACGATTTTAAGAAAAATATTGAAACGCTAAAAGCACAAATCTCCGAACTTAAAGATGAATTGAAGGATAAAGACAGGGCAGATTTAGAGCTGTTAACTAGTGAATTAACTCGAATGAAAAATGAACGTGACCTAGCTCTAAAAGTATTAAGCGATTCTCAAGGTTATCAGAAAATGGCTATTGAGTTAAGTATGAAAATACGAAATGCAGATGAATCAGTAACCGATTTGGAAAAGAAATTGAATAGGATAACGGATTTGTTTGATGTGGTTAGAGGGCAAAATGGCAGTAGGATTTCATTTGAACGATACTTACAAATCGAGTATCTTGAGCAAATTATCATTGCAGCTAACGAACGTTTAAAACGTCTCTCGAATGGCCAATTTAGTTTGGAACGAAGTGAACGTCAAGAGGCACGTGGCAGACAAAGTGGTCTTGGTCTCGATGTGTTTGATGCGTATACTGGACAAACACGTGATGTAAAAACGCTGTCAGGTGGGGAAAAGTTCAACGCTTCATTATGCCTGGCACTTGGTATGGCAGATGTCATACAGAGTTTCCAAGGCGGAGTTTCTATTGATACCATGTTCATTGATGAAGGATTTGGTTCGTTAGACGAAGAATCATTGAATAAAGCAATTGACACATTAATAGACTTGCAGCAATCAGGTCGTATGATTGGCGTTATCTCGCATGTTCAAGATTTGAAGAATGCGATACCAGCAATATTAGAAGTAAAAAAGACGAAAGAAGGCTATAGCCAAACAGAGTTTGTGATAAAATAGCTCTTTCAAAAGAATGAACAAAAAAACCAGAATTGAATTCTGGTTTTTATTTTGGACTATTTTTTCCCAGGAAGGTTGTTAATTCCTCGAGGTCTTTTGATTGATGAATAACTCCAGCTTGGTCAAAAAGAATATAAGCAGGTTCAGTCTTGATGTTAAGGTCTGGATATGCTTTTTGAGCCATTTCAAGTTCGGGTAAGCTCAAGATATCATTCACCTTTTCGGTAATCTTTGTGTTTTTTTCAATCGGAATGTCTTCATCATGTTCACCAATGACTAAAAGTGAATAGGATTGTTCATTTTCGGCTAACAAATTCGGATATGGGAAAGTAGTGTTGTTGTCCTTATTGGTTGCTGCCATCTGTTGATTTTTTTTCGTTGATTGCTTTGTTTCTACTTTTTCCTTTGGTTCGGTATTCTGGCACCCCACTAAAAGAGTCAGACCTAAAACACAAGGCAATACAAATCTTTTCATAATGTAATCTTCCTTTGTTGGAATAGAATTCTTTCCTACACCATAGCACAATAATTATGACTTTAAACGTAGCGATTGTGGAGGATTCGTGAAAAGAAAAGCAGGATAAAGGCTAGAATTGTCCAATTAGTTATTAAACTAGTTGATTTGAAGGAGTTGGGGAAAGATGCAACGGATTACTGCAGGAATTGATGCTGGAGGGTCATTAATCAAAATGGTTTACCAAGAAAATAAGAGAATGCACTTTAGAAAATTTCCAATTAACGAGTTGGACTCAGCACTTTCATGGTTAAAGATGTCTGTTCCCTCTTTACATGTTTCCTTAACTGGTGGAAAAGCCAGTCTAATTCAAAAAAAGTACTTTCAAGATAGCCTCATACATCCAGAATTTGTAGCCACTTGTGAAGGGGCACGGTTTTTATTATCAGCAGAGAATAAAGTGATGGAAGAAAATTATTTAATTGTAAACATTGGGACAGGAACCTCGTGGCATATTGTGAATGGAGACAAGGTTGAGCGGATTCTTGGCAGTGGCATGGGAGGAGGGACGTTCACTGGTCTTGGTTCACTATTAACGCAAGTTCAGGACTATCAGCAGCTTACAGACCTAGCTAAAATAGGGAATAAAGGGAACGTGGACATGCTTGTTAAGGATATTTATGAATCTGCAGAAACTCCAATTAATGGAGAATTAACAGCAGCAAACTTTGCTATGGGGAAAAAACTGAAGCATACAGATGCAGACAGACTTGCTTCTCTTTCCAATATGATAGCAGAAACGATCGTCCTACTAACATCGCAGACTGCGGCGATCCATCAGGTTAAGAATGTTGTTATCATAGGAAGCGCAATAGTTGGTAATCCGTCATTAAAACATGGACTCGAGTTTTACATGAATATGGTAGGTTTACCTACTGTATTCTTAGAAAAGGGAGAATATTGCGGTGCGATTGGAGCCTATCTAACTGTTACATAATGTTCTCTTGAACTATGTGTTCGTTAACGATAAAGTAGGATAGGAAGATAGAAAAAGTAGGTGGCAACGTTGGAGAAACGATTTTTTACAATAGGCATGGCTGGACATATTGACCATGGTAAAACTTCATTAACAAAAGCATTGACCAATGTGGATACAGATCGATTAAAAGAAGAAAAGGAACGTCAAATCTCGATTGAACTCGGATTTGCTCCATTATATGAAGATAATGAAATTCAAATTTCGGTAATTGACGTTCCAGGACATGAGCGTTTTATTCGGCAAATGATTGCTGGGGTGGCTGGAATAGACCTTGTTGTCCTTGTTGTTGCAGCAGATGAAGGGGTAATGCCCCAAACGAGAGAGCATTTGGAGATCTTAAAATTTTTAGGAGTGAAAAACGGACTTGTTGCCATTTCTAAAATTGATCGTGTTGATGAGGAGTTTATTGAGCTTGTTAAGGATGATATTTTAGAAGAACTAACAGGAAGTGTCTTTGAGGATGCTCCATTCGTATTAGTGGACAGCCTCTCAAAAAAGGGAATAGAAGAGCTAAAAGAGCTTATCATTAAAACCCTTAAAGAGCTAGAAATGAGAGATGCCAAAGGGGCATTCCGTCTACCAATTGACCAGGTATTTACAGTCAAGGGGCAGGGGACTGTTGTCCGAGGCACGGTTTATGAAGGAACCGTGGAAGAGGGGCAAACCCTTAAGATTATGCCAGAGGGATTGGAAGTAAAAGCCCGGCAGATCCAGGTTCATCATAAGCAAGCGCAAAAGGCTTATGCGGGACAGCGTACTGCTATTAATCTTTCAGGTGTGTCGAAAGAAGACCTTGAACGCGGTGATGTCTTGGTTTCATCAGAGCACTTTATTGTTACGAAAACTGTGGATGTGGCGATTAGGGTGGTTGAGGATCTTGATCATATGGTAAAACAACGGATGCCAATTAAGCTCCATATTGGAACCACAGAAGTGATGGGGCGAATTGTCTTTTTTGACAGAAATGAACTGAAAGAAGAAAACGGTGAAATTCTATGTCAGCTTCGCTTAGAGGAAGAAATTCTTACGAAACGCGGGGATCGCTTTATTTTACGGCGTCCTAGTCCGCAAGAGACGATTGGTGGCGGCTGGGTAATCGATCCGCGAGGAAATAAATATCGATTTGGTAATCAGACAATTGAAGAACTTGAGAAGAAAAAAGTGGGTTCTCCAAAGGAACGAATTACAGCTGCTATTTTTGAAGCAAAGAGTATACCGGTAAGTGAATTAATAAAACGAACCGCACTTGATGAAGAAACCTTAAATAAATTTTTAAATGAAGAAGACTTTGTCTTATACAATGGTAAAGAGTACACGTTGAGAATGTTAATAAACTCGATTGAAGAGGACATCTATGATCGTTTACTGGATTTCCATCAAACTCATTCCATGAAAGCTGGACTCAATAAGGCAGAGCTTTTGCAATCGATGCAAAAGAGATTTCCAAAATCACTTTTAGATTTTGTTGTTGAGAACGGAATTGCAAATGGAGTATTTAATCGAAAAGAACAGTTTGTTTCACTTTCAAGTTTTGTGCCGCATGTGCCGAAAAGCTGGCAAAAGCGGGCTGAAAACATGCTTGCTGACCTAAAGAAGGATGGACTCAAGGTTCGTTATTATAAGGACTATTTTTCAGATTCTGGTATTCCAGAGCATTTAAAGGCAGATTTAAGACGTTTTCTTGAGGAACAAGAATTGGTTGTCCATTTGGATGAGCAATTTGCTTATCATGGAGATGTCTTTAAAGAAGCTGTCGAAAAACTTCGAGGTGGAACAGGTGAAGAATTTGAAGTAGCGGACGCAAAAGAAATCCTAGACCTTTCACGGAAATACATGATTCCATTTTTAGAAAGATTAGATTCTCGAGGACTAACAAAACGTGTTGAAAATAAAAGAGTTTGGAAAAAATAGAAGAACCCCCTATCCAAAGTGGATAGAGGGTTCATTCTTTTGAAAGAGTCTTTTATTAAATAAATCAACTAGAAAAAATATTCAGAATATTATTGACAATCACTTAATTTACTATTATCATAGTGTTAATAGTTCTAATGGTAGTTAGTACTAACTTAAAAATGTACAGATCATTTTTTTGATTTTTGTGTTAGCGTGTACTAACTATCATTCACGAGGAGGTAAAACATGTGTAAGGAGGAATTCATTCTTAAAAATGAGTTTGCTCATGTATCTATAAAACTAGATTACTCGTCCAATGGAGTAAGACTAATGATTAAAGATATAAGAACCCAAAAGGTCAATTATCTGGATCCGCTTGAACTTGAGAGTTTAGCATGGTGTGAACATATGGATCTTCATCCAATACTGGATCCCTCTACCAGCCGCTGGAAAGGTAAAGGGCAATCCGACTTTGAGCCAGTCTAAATTGTAAAACTTAGAAAGCTTGCTTCTAATGGGGGCTGTATACAAAATAAAACTAAAAAATGAAAAGAAGGTGTATGATTAATGATTAATGCAATAAACATTGCTGATTATGTTAAAGAAGGTGCTGTTCACGGTAAGATTTATACAGATCCAGCCATTTTTAAAATGGAGATTGATAAGGTATATGGCAGCACATGGGTGTATGTTGGACATGAAAGTGAGATTGCAAACCCCGGTGATTATAAAACAACGAAAATAGGATCCCAGCCGGTAGTGGTTACACGAAGTGCTGATAGTGAAGAAATTAATGTCGTCCTTAATCGGTGTCGTCATCGGGGCGCATCCGTGTGCCAAGATGAATGCGGTAATGCGCATGTCCTTCGCTGTGCATACCATGGCTGGACATATTCAAACAACGGCAAACTTCTAGGCGCGCCATTTCAGGATGGGTATGGGGAGGAGTTTAATCGTGAAGAAATGGGGTTAATTCGTGTTCCTAGAGTGGATAGCTATCGTGGCTTTATTTTTGCAAGCCTAAACGAAAAGGTTAAACCATTGAAAGAACATTTAGGAAATGCTCTCCCTTACATTGACTATGTTGCTGATTCTGGTCCTGAAGGGATTGAATTATCAGCTGGAAAACACAAGTATTTCCTAAATGCAAACTGGAAGTTCCAAGTTGAAAATACTATTGATCCTTATCATTTAGGTTTTGTACACAAGACATTTTTTGACATTGTGGCAAAGCGGACAGGTGAGAAAATGAAGTTCGCCAAGATGCATAAGGAAGAAAAGGTATCTGATCTAGGAAATGGGCATTCGTTATACGAATTGGCAGGGGATTTAAATATTGGGGCTTTGCCGTTTAATTTAATTATCTTTCCCAATCTTGCCTTATTAGGTTCACAAGTACGGGTTATTCAACCAGTTTCGGTCGAACGAACAGAAGTAGCACTTTATCCTATTATGTTAAAAGGCGTATCAAAAGAAGTAAATTCACAGCGTTTAAGAACTCATGAAGGTTTTTACGGTCCAGCAGGATTTGGCAGTCCGGATGATGTTGAAGTAGCCTTTGATCGTGTAAAAGAGGGGCTAAAGGCTGAAGGTCACGAATGGCTTGTGATTAGTCGTGGTCTAAATAGGGAACAGGTAGATGAAAATGGAATTATTACCGCTAATTCGAGTGACGAGGTATCGACGAGGGCCATTTATAAGGAATGGAAGCGCTTAATGGAGGCGTAAAAAATTCAGGTAGTGTAACGAAAGAATTTGATAAAGAAGGGAAGGGGATAGCTTTGATTAAAACAAGAATTGATATTCAACAAATAGAAGCATTCTTATATCAGGAAGCAAGATATATTAATCAAAATAAGTTAGTAGAGTGGCTGGAATTATTTACAGATGACTGCAGATACTGGGTTCCGTGTAATGAAAACGATATTGACCCGGAAACGCATGTTTCGATTATCTACGATGATAGAAAACGATTGGAAGAAAGAGTGTGGAGGCTTGAGACAGGGCTGGCTTACGGGCAGCAGCCACAATCGAAAACACGTCATCTGATTACAAATGTTGAAATCCTTGAAGATCTGGGGGATGAAATGATTGTATCATCTAACTTCATGTTGGTCGAATTAAGAAGAGGAGAACAAACGATGTATGCAGGGAGAAATGTGCATCACATACGTTTTTGTGGGGATAAATTGAAGATATCCCTAAAAAAGATAGAATTATTAAACAATAATGAACCTCTTGGAAATCTAAGCTTTATCTTATAGATTAATTTCCCTTTTTCATTTAGGTGCGCCGGTTTTGGCTCTAGTAATAGGTTCCTTTATTTCAAAATCCATTGAAGAAAAGTGTAACAAATATGAATTCTTAGAAAATAAAATATTAGATAGTTGATAGTTAGTACTAACAATCATATTTAAGGGAACAATAGTAAATATCCAACCTGAAGAGTTTGCCTCCTAATTAGAATTTAAACAGGTGGTGCATAGAACTAACATAGTTGAAGAGGGGAAATTTAAATGTTTAATTTGCGTGAAAAATCATTACAGTTACACCGTTTAAATAAAGGTAAGTTGGGGACTGAAATAAAGGTGGAGGTAAGAAATTCAGAAGACCTAAGTTTAGCCTATTCACCTGGTGTTGCAGAACCTTGTATGGAAATATATAACGATGAGGATAAAGTATTTGAATATACCATGAAGGGAAATATGGTAGCAGTCATCACAAATGGTACGGCTGTTTTGGGCTTAGGCAATATTGGCCCAAAAGCGGCACTTCCAGTAATGGAGGGGAAATGTATCTTATTTAAGAGTTTTGCTGGCATTGATGGATTTCCGATTTGCCTTGATACAACGGATGTCGATCAGCTTGTTGAAACGATTAAGCTGCTTTCTCCCTCATTTGGTGGAGTGAACTTGGAGGACATTGCAGCACCGCAATGTTTTGAAATTGAAGAACGCTTGAAAAGTGAAATGGATATTCCTGTGTTTCATGATGACCAGCATGGTACCGCTATTGTTACGGCTGCCGGGCTCGTTAATGCGTTGAAATTGGTAAATAAATCAATGGATCAGATTAAAGTTGTTGTTAACGGATCCGGGGCAGCTGGGATTGCCATCGTTAAATTACTACTGTCATTCGGAGTAAAAGACATTATTATGTGCGATACAAAGGGAGCTATTTTTAAGGGACGTACTTCTGGAATGAATGGAATAAAAAATGAAGTCGCCAGCTATACGAATTGCAACAATCAAGAAGGACAACTCCAAGATGTCATCATCAATACAGATGTATTTATTGGAGTGTCTAAAGCCGGTGTACTGACAAAAGAAATGATTGAAAGTATGAATCAAGATCCGATTATTTTTGCGATGGCCAACCCTGACCCTGAAGTCTACCCTGCAGTGGCGAAAGCTGCCGGTGCCAGAATCATTGGTACAGGTCGATCAGATTTTCCGAATCAGGTTAATAATGTTCTAGCCTTTCCAGGGATTTTCCGCGGCGCTTTAGAAGTAAGGGCGACAACGATTAACGAAGAAATGAAAATAGCAGCCGTACATGCTATTGCATCGCTCATTTCCGAAACAGAACTGAATGAAGATTATATCATACCGAATCCTTTTAATGAGCAAGTTGCTCCTGCAGTTGCAGCAGCTGTAGCAAATGCAGCAATCGAAACGGGAGTAGCAATGAAATGGGTAGATCCCGAACATATACGTGAAAAAACGTCTCAGCAATCATTAATTGGAAAGAAGTTTGAAAAATGTCTAACACCTAATTAATTGGAAAAATCGCGAGGTATAAAAGGATGAGCAGAATTCCTGTAGTGTTGTTAAGCGGCTTTTTAGGAAGTGGAAAAACTACTTTACTCTTAAAAATGTTATCTCAATCAAAAGAAATGGGTCTGAACTATGCTGTGTTAATCAATGAACGAGGAAAGTTGGATATTGACGGTTTATTGGTTTCAAAACAATTCGATCATGAAAAAATAGAATCCTTATTAGATGGATGTATTTGCTGCAGCAAGAAAAGTGAGATTGCTCGAAGTATGGAGGTTCTTTTACAAAAAAAGCCTGATGCCATTTTTATTGAGTTAACAGGGGTAGCCAATCCTGAAGAAGTGGCAAAGATGTTAAATGAAAGAGAAGTAATTGCAAAAGTAGAACTAAAAAATATTATGACAATAATTGATGCTGAGTTTTTTCTTGATACAAAGTCAAATGATTTCCAAGACACGATATTTCATCAACTAGAATGTGCAAACCATATTGTTGTCAATAAAATAGATTTAGTTGAAAAGTCTGTGTGCGAAGAAATCAATGAAGCTATTAATAAAAGAAACCCATCAGCAAAAGTAGAGTTTGCCATGTATGGTGAAATTGACTTTGAAAAATTATTGCAACAAGTAATGACAACAGAAAATAAAAAGGAATCTCGGATAAACAAAAATATTAAGCAGCGGCCAACATCCTATGCAAGTATGACTACTTTGGTTTTACCAGTTGCCCATTCACTAAAAAAGACAATAATTGAGTCCTTTTTTACAAAATATGCTGATAAAATCGTTCGTGCCAAAGGATTTGTTCCAATTTTAGAGGACAGGGGAACTACCTCATATTTAATGCAGTATTCAGGTGTAAAAAGGATAGACTGGCAGCTTGAGAGCTCTGAACAGTATTATTTAATTTTAATAGGGATTGATCTTGATACTAGTGCATTGAAAAGCGAATGGCTAAAATTATTCGAATTGCAAACTGAACTCGTAAAGATAAATGAAGACGGAGGGAACAAATGGGAAAGAAAATTTGGGAGCAATATTTAGATGAAAGGGACCAAAAGGTTTATTCTAGTGCCGGATTAGGAAAAGTGAAAGGAATTGGCCAAAATCCGGCTTTAGTCATCATTGATGTAACGTATGGATTTACAGGGGAAGAATCCGAAGAGATTGAACAGTCGATTACGAAATATCCAACTAGCTGTGGTGCAGAAGCCTGGAAGGCTATCCCTCACATTCAGAATCTATTAAATGTTTGCAGAGAAATAAATATTCCAATCTTTTATACCATTATTGAGGGACATAAACATAACTCAAATGAAAAAACAGCGATAAAAGGAAATGTATTTGGACATCCAACATTAATAGAGGGCGGCAAAGGAACAGTAATTGTAGAACAGCTAAAACCTATTCCAGGTGAAATTGTTATCTCAAAGAAAAAGCCAAGTGCATTCTTCGGAACACCTCTCATCTCGTATTTAGTTGATCACAATATTGATACATTAATTGTTACTGGCACAACCACAAGCGGATGTGTCCGTGCGTCCGTTGTTGATGCATTTTCCTATAATTTTAATGTTGTCGTTCCTGAGGAATGCGTATTTGATCGTGGAATTACAACCCATGCAATAAATCTTTTTGATATGCAGCAAAAATATGCAGATGTACTTTCTACAAATGAAGTGATTTCATTTTTAAAGAATAAAGTCCAACATGCATAGTTTATCTTTTTAATTTTAGGAGGGGAAGTATGTTTGTAGCTAAGCATGATAACGAAATTTGGTTAGTTGAACAGTATCATCATTCGATTCAAGCCGGAGAGGTAGCGCGTCAATGGGGGAATGAAGAATTCGACGCACCCTGTCAATCACTTATTACGGCTGTGGAGAAGCACGATATTGGCTGGGTGGAGCCTGATAAAGAGATATTATTTGATGAGGAATCGGGGAGACCTATTAATTTCATTAATATTAATGTTAAGCAGCATGTCCAGTTCTATTCAAATGGATATAAAAAAATCCTGGGAGAAGACCCATATGCCGGGATGTTAATCGGGATGCATTGGATTGGCTTATATACAAGCCGATTTGGCTACGATCCTACGTTTACCTATAAAATTCCTGAAGTTCTAAAAGACTACATGCAAAATGTAGTGATTGAAACACAAAAGGAATGGGTCGACATCAAAATGAATTATTGGAAATTTAATAAAAAGCGAAGTGAGTTTGAAGATAAAATATGGATGGATTATGAATTCTTACAGTTAATGGATCGAATGTCACAACTTGTCTCACTCCATACACATCACGACAAAGCAGAAGCTATCTTGGGACCGGTTCGTAAAAATCAAGGTAGTGAAGGAATTCAAGTTTTCGTCCAACTGCCGGGTGATGGTTCAGTGATTGTTGAGCCGTTCCCATTCAAACAAGAATTCGAAACATCCGTAAAGGTTCGAAAGCTTCCTGACAAAAAATATGAAAGTCATACAGACTTAAGTCAAGAAATAGCAAGTGCTCCATTAGAAGTAATAAAGTGGAAAATTAGAAAAAAGCGATAACGGAGGGTTAGAAATGACAAGACCAACACATGCAAAAGCTGCAGTTTTGACAGGTAAAGAACAAATAGAAATGATGGAATTTCCTATTCCAACAATCGGAGAAAATGATGGTCTTTTACGTGTAGAATCCTGTGGTGTTTGCGGGCTTGACAGTGAAGGGTATTTACATGGAGGAAATGCTGTTTTCAAACTTCCTTGTATTATTGGCCATGAAATTGTAGGGTATATCGACGAAATCGGTCCCGAAGCCGAAAAGCGCTGGAGGGTAAAGAAAGGGGATCGTGTCATTGTGGAGGAGTATATTCCATGTGGTCATTGTGATCCTTGTTTAACCGGAAATTACCACCTTTGCTTTGACCTAAGATATGGTGCGATGAGTATCCATAATGAAAAAACAGCACTCTGGGGCGGCTTCGCTGAATATATGTATTTACATCCACATTCGATTATTCATAAGGTAAGCAAAGAAGTTCCAGCAGATCTATTAACATTATTTATCCCTATTTCAAATGGCGTTCATTGGGTTCAACAAGTGGGAGATACCACCGTTGGAGATACAGTTGTCATTCAAGGACCAGGGCCAATGGGACTTGGAGCCGTAATTGGCGCTAAAGAAGCAGGTGCAGGAACGATTATTGTAACAGGTCTTTCAAAGGATGCACATCGGTTAGAAATTGCGAAAGAATTTGGTGCAACACATGTCCTTTATGCCGATAAACAAGATCTTGAAAAAGAAGTTTCAAAGATTACGAATGGTAAAATGGCAAACACTGTGATTAATGCTGCAACTACCCCCATTCAATTTAAAATGTGCTTAGATTTGGCGGGATACCATGGGACAATCGTTCATTCAGGTACAGATCACTTCCTTACCGATGAAGTCATGTCCAGTAAAATAACATGGAAGCTTTTAACGATCAAAGGTGTACTAGGCCGTCCGAAAAAGGCAGTAGGGGTAGCATTAAAAATTATTGAATCAGGTCGTTATCCTTTAGCAAAAATGATTACACATGAATTTAGCATTTCTGAAACACTTCAAGCAGTCAATACGCATGCCAAAGGTTTAGATGGCTGCATACATGTTGCCGTATTAAATTCAGTTGAAAATAAGGAAGGGGAAAAATCATGCCAAAAAACTATCGGGTTGGTTTAATCGTACCAAGTTCTAACACAACAATGGAAACTGAAATTCCTGCTATGTTAAATAGCAGAAAGGAATGGTTTTCGGAGGAATCCTTTACATTCCATTCTAGCAGAATGAGGATGATGCATGTCACAAAGGACGAATTAAAAAAGATGGATCTTGATAGTGATCGGTGTGCATTAGAACTTTCTGATGCACAATGCGATGTACTAGCATATGCATGTTTAATTGCTATTATGTCCCAGGGCTGTGGGTATCATATATCCTCCGAGGAACGATTATGTCAGGTAGTACAAGGAAATAAAAGTATTGCTCCTGTTGTAAGTAGTGCAGGGGCACTTATTGAAGGAATTAAAGAAATAGGTGCAAAAAAAGTTTCCATTATTACACCATATATGAAACCGCTAACCAATATGGTAATTGAGTATTTAAATACAAGTGGTATCGAAGTTATTGATTCTATTAGTCTTGAAGTATCAGATAATCTTGAAGTAGGTAGATTGGATCCTATGAATCTCGTAAAGCATGCTAGAACTTTAAATACAAATGGTGCAGATGCAGTTGTCTTGTCTGCATGTGTACAAATGCCTTCCCTGCCTGCCATTCAAATTGTTGAGGATGAAATTGGTCTTCCAGTTTTATCTGCTGCAACATCCACAGTGTATCAAATCTTAAAGAACCTGGGACTAAAACCAGTTGTTCCAAATGCGGGGCGGTTATTAGCAAAGGAAAACTCTGTGCTGTCACAATAATAAAATAGGCTATCCTATAAGTTCACATTCCACATCCTTATATATTATTAATACTATATATATTGATGAAGAAATCTTGATTATAATGGGATAGCCTCTTTTCCTTGAACAATCATTTTTTTACGATAATTAGTAGAGCATGAAGGCAATCTATTAAAGAAAACATTAAGTGAAAATATTTATGAAGCGGCAAAAAAATGTATTGAAAATTCCGAATGTTTAATTTATGATATATTTAACAAGTTATTGATAGTGTTTACAAACACAATTTAGTTAGTTAGTACTCACAATATAATTTGTTTTTAAGATTAAAAGATTCGTTCGCAGATTTGTAACCAAATAGTAAAAAAGAAAAGGGGGGAAATATTGGTGAAAATACTTGTACATTTAACACATGGTCCTTCTGCACCAACTCAAGCAGATCGTGCATTTTTAATTGCAAAAACAGCTATTGAAGAGGGACATCAAGTTTCTATGTTTCTAGCAGGAGCCGCAGTTGAATTAATGCGAGATGAGAATTTAAACCAAACATTAGGGATAGGAGAAACAGCCATTACTTTAAGGGATTCTGTGAATTCAATTATTGAAGGCGGTGGAAAAATAGTTTTATCAAAGGTTTCCTGCGGAGCCAGAGGTATAGAAGAAGCAGAATTAGAAGGGAAAAAAGTTGAATTAGGAATGCCGAATGCACTTGTAAAAATGACGGTTGAAAACGACCGTGTGATTACTTATGGTTAATCTAAAATTGGGAAGGCAAAAGGTTTATAAAACTCCTGCTGTTTGTTAGTACTAACTAATTAAAATTTGTTGTAGACCCGAAAATATTTTGTAAAATCCATTGTTTAGAGAGACATCTTAGTTTTTTTATTAGGAGGGAATAAACTGTGGAATTAAAAGGAAAAACAGAATTTAAACAGCCGGTTGATGTGATATGGAAGGCATTACATGATCCGGAAATCCTTAAAGACGTAATCCCTGGTTGTCAGCAATTGGAACTCATAGGTGAAACTGAGTATGAGGTAAAAATGAAACTAGGGGTTGCAGCTGTGAAGGGGGAATATAAAGGGAAAGTAAAATTGGAGGATGTTAAAAAATATCATTACTATATATTTAATGCTGAGGGAAGTGGCTCACCGGGGCATGTTACTGCAAAGATGGATTGTAGGCTCGCTCCTGCCGAAAATGGCTGTGTTTTAGAATGGGATTGCAATGCTGAAGTAGGAGGAATGATTGCCAGTGTGGGAAGCAGGGTGCTTAGCGGTATTGCAAAATTTATGGCAGGAAAGTTCTTCAAGGACATAGAAAAAGTATCGGTAAAAAAACTGTGACAAACTAAGATCTCTCCTACTTTTGAATTAATATAAAAAATATATTAAGCAAGAATTCACGCAAACTGTTAGTTAGTATTAACTATCCCTTATTCTAAAAAGAAAGAGGGGTTATTGGTGAAGGGAAAAATGTTTTGAAAAAGGTATTGAAAGGGTTTACAAAACGGAGTTTATGCAAAAAGCCATCCGAAAATCCAAGTATTTTGCCCATTTATAGTGAAACCCTTAAGACAAAGAGTAGGAGTGATGAAATGTGAAAAAACGATTGTCCTTTCTGTTTCAAGAGGGGCTTCGAGAAAAGCCCAATGGAGTTTTCTTTGTAATTTTTACGATTATTTCCATATCCCTTTCCGTTTTTGAACTATGGTTAGGATCTGTCGGGAATATGAGTCCTTATGCGTATGCTGTTGTGTTTTTAACCGGGATACTTCCTGTTTCCTTTATTACAACGAGATTTTCAAAGACGTCCACACCTGTACTTGTAGCAATTGATTATATTCTTGCATTTCTAGTAATGGGCGCCGGTCTTCATTTTATTCTTAAAATGGATGTACTTTTGTCAAGAATTAGCGGTGTTGATCCTCTTAGCTTACTGGACATAATGTCAGGAATAATAATTTTAGTTGCAGTTCTGGAACTAACTCGACGCACTCTTGGGTTTGGGCTTACGTTAATACTATTAGTAGGGTTAGGCTACACTTTTTTTGGCCACTACATCAGTGGAACATTTGGTCATCGATTAATTACGATTGATCACTTTATTGAAGAGATGGTTTTTACAACAAATGGAATCTTTGGTGCACCTGTACAAGTAGCTGCTACTTACGCATTCTTATTTATTATGTTTGGACATTTCTTCCAAAAGGCAGGAGCAGGGCAATTCATCTTTGATATATGTGCTGCTTTCATGGGAAAAAAAGTAGGTGGTCTGGCGAAAGTAGCTGTCGCATCGGCAGGTATATTTGGAAGCATTTCCGGGAGTCCATCTTCCGATGTTGCAACGACAGGATCAATCAACATTCCGATGATGAAAAAGCGGGGCTATAGCCCGGTTTTTGCAGGTGCAGTTGAAGCCGCTGCCGCTACTGGTGGAACGATTCTTCCCCCTATTATGGGATCTGTAGCCTTTCTTATGGCTGAGTTTACTGGTATTAGATATGTGGATATTGCAGTAGCGTCCGTTTTAAGTGCGATATTGTATTATTTAGGGATTTATTTCCAAGTGCATTTTCGTTCATTAAAGTTAAATTTAGTCGGGTTACCTGAAAATGAGATTCCTAGATTTAGTACCACTTTTAAGAATGGATTTTATTATATACTTCCAGTGATAGCCTTAGTTTGGGCAATGCTTAGTGGATTTACCCCTTCCCTTGCAGCCTGTATTGGAATTGCTGTAACGTTTCTATTAAGTTTTGTACGTCGCAGTACTTGGATTACGTGGAGACATATAATTGATATATTTACCGATATTGTTTATTCAATCGCCCCATTAACCGTAGCATGTGCAACTGCTGGAGTTATTATCGGGGTAATCAATTTAACTGGTATGGCCGGGAAAATGACTTCGCTAATATTTACGATGACAGGCGGCAATTTGCTTTTGTCCCTGATCGTTTCAGCGGTAATCTGTGTCATTCTCGGAATGGGTATGCCGACTGCTTCTGTATACGTATTAGTAGCTGCATTGGTATCTCCTGCACTAATCCAGCTTGGAATGGATTTATTACCCACTCATTTGTTCTTACTCTTCTTCTCAGCTTTATCGGCCATTACTCCTCCAGTTGGGGTGGCAGCGTTCACTGCTTCAGGGATAGCGAATGCTAATCCAATAGCCATAGGTTTTCAAGCTAGTAAATTAGCGTTTGTAGGTTTCATAATTCCATTTATGTTTGTTTTTCAGCCTAGTTTGCTATTACAAGGCAGTATAGTAGAGATTGTGTTTACCGCTATTACCGCAGTTATTGGAGTATATGCTCTGGCTGCTGGGTACGAAAATTATTTATTCAATTCTTTAAATGTATGGAAGCGGATTGCCCTCATATTTGCAGGAATAGCTATGATTTATCCGAGCTTTATTATTAATATAGCAGCGGGTACTGTAATCATTTCTATTGTAATAAACGATTATCTCGCTAAAAAGAAAAATTTAGTTATTAATTCCCAAGTTATTGAGTTCGAATAATGGACAGTAACTCTTTAAAAGGATGCATTGCAATATAACCAAAAATTTAGGGGGAATGCTCGTATGAAAAAGAAAGTGTTTATTGTAATTCTTTTAATAACAAGTTTGTTACTGGCATCATGTGGTCAACAGGATAAGGCTTCATTTAAAGAAGAAAAAGAAGAAAAGACAGCTCCACTTTCATTGACGATGGCTGGAGGTTCTGCGGGGGGATTCTGGTCATTGATAGGGGAAGGTGTCGGAAGTATTTTGCGTAAATCGAATTCTGGGACACAGTTCAGCTACGAAACCGGCAATGGAGTAAAAAACGTAATCTCCGTTTCTTCAGGACAAATTCCACTTGGGATTGCTTTTAATTTTGAAGTGAAAGCAGGATTAGCAGGTGAAGAACCTTTTACAAAAAAAATCGACCAGGTTACTGGATTAGTTAATTTGTACGACAATGCTCCACTTCAGATTGCAATAACAAAAGACTTTGCTGATAAATACGGAATTACATCGATGGAGGATATTGCTGAGAAAAAGCCGCCTATCCGAATAGGGGTCAACCAGCGTGGTAATATGGTGGAAAAAGTAAATAAATACGTTTTCGAAGCTTATGGCATCAGTTATGATGACATTAAGAAATGGGGCGGAGAAGTATTCTTTGAGGCTTGGAAACCAAGTGCTGAGATGATGAAAGACAATAAATTAGATTGGACAGGTGATCCTGTGTTTGCACCTGATGCAACACTAATGGAATTATCTGCTACAAAAGATATTCTATTACTTCCAATTAATGAAAAGGCACAAAAATTGTTAAATGAAAAAATGGGCACCCCTCCAAGTGTTCTTAAGGCTAGTACTTATAAATTTCAGCCCAACGATTTAAATACGGTTAATGCAGGTGCAATGATTATGGTAGACCCAAATATGACAGAGGATGAAGCATACACAATCACAAAAACGCTAGTCGAAAATATTGAGAGTATCCAAGCACTTCACAAAGATTTAGCAGCTCTTACCCCAGAAAAGATGGCAAATGTAGCACCAGCTAAATTGCACCCAGGTGCAGAAAAGTATTTTAAAGAAAAAGGTATTTTGAAATAGAGGTTCTTATGTTTGTAAGAACTTACTTTGGTACCTGATAATCTATTAAATATCAACATGGCTCTTGTTAAAAATTTTTTGCAATATGAATAGTTAAACAATAAAGGAGAAAAAATTTATGTTAAAACTAAGCTTAGCCACTGGCGATTATGATCGCTGTGCTCCCATTCATGATGGGAGAGTACGTGTACAGGGAGTTGATCTTTTTCCATTACATTTAGATGCCGAAGAGCTTTTCTTTAGAATGGCTCGATACCAAGATATAGATGTTGCTGAATTTTCTTTATCCTCCTATGTGATGGGCGTTTCTCGCGGAAACAGTCCTTTTATCGCACTGCCCGTATTTCTTTCACGTGCATTTAGACACGGAAATATTTTAGTAAGAAGTGATGCGGGGATTACAACACCAAAACAATTGATTGGAAAGCGAATCGGTGTTCCTGAATATCAAATGACAGCACTAGTATGGCAGCGAGGTATTTTAGAAGACGAATATGGTGTGTCCCCTGAATCGATAACATGGGTTACCGGAGGAGAAGAACAAAGTGGAAGAAAAGAAAGAGTTCCATGGACCCCGCCGGCAAATCTTACAGTTGAGGAAGCGCCAGAAGGAAAAACCCTAACTTCCATGTTGTTAGCGGGTGAAATTGACGGTTTATTATGTGCAAGACTGCCTAAATCGTTTGATGAAGGCGATCCGCGTATATCGCGACTTTTCCCAAACTATAAAGCAGTAGAAATGGATTATTATCGAAAAACGGGCATTTTCCCGATTATGCATACAGTGGTCGTCAAAAAAGATGTCTACCTTGAAAATCCTTGGGTGGCCCAAGAACTTGTTAAATCATTCAACAAAGCTAGGGAAATTGCGAGGAAGAATCTTTTCGATACAACGGCCATTAAAACAATGTTGCCGTGGTTTGTAGCAGATGCAGAGGAAGCACGTCAATTTTTCAAAGATGACTTATGGACATATGGATTGGAGAAAAATAGAAAGGCACTTGAAACATTTTTAGAGTATCACTACAAACAAGGGTTGTCTGAAAGACGTGTAAGGATTGAAGAATTATTTGCTCCAAATACAATAGAAGAGTTTGCTATATAATATATTGTCGTAAGGGGAATGCTTTATTGCCAAGGACCTGCATTTAGGACCCTTGGCAATGTCCTTTGTAATGGTAATCATTCATTTTGTTTTTGTGATAGTTAGTGCTAACATACAAAGTTGGTTGAAAGGAGAAAAAAATGAATCAACAACTATATGATATAACTGTGATAGGCGGGGGGCCCACTGGATTATTTACAGCATTCTATGCAGGAATGAGACAATGCACTGTAAAAATTATCGAAAGCATGCCACAACTAGGCGGACAACTTGCAGCCCTTTATCCAGAAAAATATATTTACGATGTTGCGGGATTTCCGCATATACGTGCACAGGGCTTGGTGAATAACTTAATAAACCAAATGGAACCCTTTCAACCCTCTATTAGACTAGAAGAACAAGTGATTAAAATTCACAGGCAAAAGGATGGTACCTTTTTAATCTCAACGAATAAAGGAAATCATTTTTCAAGGGCCATCATTATTACAGCAGGTGTTGGAGCTTTTAAGCCAAGAAGTTTTGAACCTATAAATGCAAAGAGATTTGAAGGGACTAATTTACACTACTTTATTAAAGATTTGAATTTATTTAATAATAAAAAGGTTATTGTACTTGGTGGCGGGGATTCTGCAGTCGATTGGGCACTAGCACTTGAACCAATTGCAAAAGAGGTCAATCTGGTTCATCGCAGGGATAAATTTCGAGCACATGAGAGCAGTGTTACTCGATTAAAGAATTCGAGGGTAAATATTTTGACACCATTTACGATAAAAAGCGTAATTGGATCAGAAAGAATTGAAAAAATAGTAATAGAAAACATTCATACGAGTAAGGATATAGCTTTAGATGCTGATGATGTTATTGTGAACTTTGGATTCGTATCCTCATTAGGCCCAATTAATGAATGGGGAATTAAATTGAAAAAGGGTTCCATTCTCGTAAATACGAAAATGGAAACAAATATACCAGGGATCTATGCAGCCGGGGATGTAACATCATATCCAGGAAAAGTAAAACTAATAACTGTTGGTTTCGGGGAAGGCCCAATCGCTGTAAATAATGCTAAAACCTATTTTGATCCAAGTGCGAAACTTCAACCAGGCCATAGTACCTCAATGAACTTAGGTAATGAACCATTGGAAACAATGAATGTTTAAGATAAAAAACAGTATAGTAATAAAGTGATAGACTTCGAGATAAATCATGAAAGAGCCGCTAAAATTTAAGGTTGATAAAAAAATATTTTTATTTACAATGTATTGAAAATTCCAAATGTTTAATTTATGATGTATTTAATAAGTTATTAATAGAGTTAAGTAAATATTGATTTTAATGTTAGTTAGTACTAACCAAATAAAAGGGGGAAATTTGTGAATGGAACTAAAAGGGAAAACAGAATTTAAACAACCAGTAGAAGTTATCTGGAAGGCATTGCATGATCCGGAGATTTTAAAGGAGGTAATTCCTGGCTGTCAACAATTGGAACTAGTTGGTGAAAACGAATATGAAGTAAGCATGAAACTAGGAGTTGCAGCTGTTAAAGGAGAATATATAGGAAAAGTAAGGCTAGAGGAAATCGAGAAGTTCCATTATTACATTTTTAATGCAGAGGGTAGTGGATCACCTGGGCATGTAACTGCAAAAATGGACTGTAAGCTTAGTCCTGTTGAAAATGGCTGTGTTCTTGAGTGGGATTGTAAGGCAGATGTGGGCGGAATGATTGCAAGTGTTGGGAGCAGGGTGCTAAGTGGTATTGCAAAATTCCTTGCAGGTAAGTTCTTTAAAGACGTTATGAAGGAATCTATTAAAAAAACTGTGATTAACTAGAGTCCCACCTGATTCAAAGTGGAGGTATATAAATGAAACCAGCAAAATTTGAGTTTTTACGGCCGGTCACGATTGAGGAGGCAATTGAGTATTTAGAAGAATATGGAGAAGATGCTAAGATCATATCTGGTGGACAAAGCTTAATTCCAGTCCTAAATATGCGGTTATCAACACCCAAGTATCTAATTGATGTCAGTCGTATAAAAGAATTAAATTATATTAAAAAAGAAGGATCAGTTCTTGCAATTGGTGCCCTAACGAGGCATTACGAGGTTGAAGAGTCCGAGTTAGTTAAAAAATATTGTCCATTACTTACAGAAGGCATGAAAAATGTAGGGCATCCACAAATCCGTAGTCGCGGTACGATAGGTGGGAGCATTGCCCATGCTGATCCCTCAGCAGAGCTGCCATGCATGTTAAGTGTGCTGCGAGGAGAAATCGTGATTATAGGACCGGATGGAGAAAGAACAGTGCCAACAGATGAATTTTTTCTAACCTATCTTTTAACATCGCTAGAACCAACTGAATTAGTAAAGGAGATAAGGTTCCCTATAATAAACGAAAATTTTGGCTCCGCTTTCATTGAAATGACAAGGAGACATGGAGATTTTGCCCTTGTTGAAGTGGCTGCGGTGGTTGGACTTGATGAAGAAGGCACTTTTTCTTTCGTACAATTGGCTGTTGGAGGAGCTGGACCGACACCTATTATCTTAGAGGAAATTGAAGACTTCCTAATTGGAAAAGAACCAACGGAACAAGTGATTGAGGAAGCTGTTGAGGCTATTGAAGATTATCTTGACCCTGAAGGCGATCTGCACTCTTCGGCGGAATATCGGGTTCATTTAGCTTCTGTATTAACAAAGCGAGCATTACAGACAGCAATTAATAGAGTACCAAAGGGGATGATGGCATGACCCTCGAAACGATTACGTTAACGGTCAATGGAAAAAAGGTCAATAGAGAGGTGGAACCGCGTCTTTTACTTGCAGATTTTTTACGTGAAGAATTGGGACTAACGGGTACTCATATTGGGTGCGAACACGGTGTATGCGGGGCATGCACAGTAAAAATGAATAACCGTTCTGTACGCGCGTGTTTAGTACTAACCGTACAGGCTGATGGAGCAGTAATTGAAACGGTTGAATCACTTGCAGCCGAAGATGGCACGCTGCACCCGCTTCAACAAGCCTTTTCTGATAACCATGCGCTGCAATGCGGTTTTTGTACACCAGGATTTCTAATGTCATTAGTGTGTGAATTGGAGAAAAAACCGACCCCTGATGATAGTGAAATAAGAGAAATGATTTCTGGTAATCTATGTAGATGCACGGGGTATACGAATATTATCAAAGCTGTAAAACAATATTCTACAGAAAACACTGCAAATCAAAGAGAAAATATGAAAGAACAAGTAATAGTACGGTCTTAAATATAGATGGATAGAAAGATCTGCTTTTGAAAAATATAGAAGAAGACACCCTTACTTTTGGGAAAATAATGACAGCCAAACCAATTACCAAAAAAGAAAAGGTGTCATTAATTCGTTATCGAAAAAAACATCCTTTGTCCATCTCAAACAATTATGAAAAATATCTTTTCTAAATTGTTTGTGTGGTATTAATTGCTAGTATTCTATCTCTTTTTGGAAGAAATAAACATTTCTAATTTCCCTACAAACTAAGAAATAGATTTATTTTTGTTAGAAATCGTAATAAAATCATAATTGAATTTAGAGAGGAAAAAATTGATGAAGGGTGTTAAAACTTTCCTAAAAAAACGGTATTTAGTACTCGTTTTACTGTGGTTTTTATATACTATTAATTACTTAGATCGCTTAATTATTACAACTTTTCTTCCCTTCATGCAAGAGGATCTAAATCTTACTCCTGTACAATCAGGACAACTTGTTTCCGCGTTTTTCTTTGTATATGCTTTATGTCAAATTCCATATGGTTTTCTCGTTGATAAATTTGGACCTAAAAAAATCATGGGAGTTTCCATCGTTTTATTCTCAATTGTAACCGCTTTGACAGGTTCAGTTAAGAACTTTGCTCATTTCATTATCCTTAGATTTGGATTAGCAATAGGAGAAGCGGGGTTTTATCCAGGAGCAGCACAGACTATTAAAAGATGGTTTCCATCTAAAGAGCAGGGAATGGCTATGTCCTCCTTTTCTACAGGAAAGACAGTCGCATCAGCACTCGGACCTGTCATACTTACGTCACTTTCAGTCTATTTATTTGGAGGTGAGTGGCGACCGGTATTTTATGTTTTAGCCATTCCCGGTTTAATTGGAGTCATGTTGATGTGGTTGTATGTACAGAATTCACCTAATGAAATAAAGGAAAAGAAACCTAAACTACCGAAGGAAGTTAAAATTAAAACTTCCAAAGTTATATCTGGAGAAGACTCAAAAGAAAAAGTACAAAAAGTTAGCAGTCGTATCTTTTTGAAGGACAGTTATTTGTATCTATTTTCAATCATTCAGTTCTGTCAACTAGCTGTATACTGGGGATGTACCACTTGGCTGACCTCTTTCTTAGTTAAGCAGCATGGTATGGATATTAAGCAAATGGGAATAATTGCCACTTTACCTTACATTATTTCTATCTTTTCTATGATTCTTGGCGGATGGTTAATGGATAAAGTGTTTCATCGCATGAGGCCAATCGCTTTAATTTCTTATTTATCTCTGATTCCGTTACTTCTGATAATTGGCTACGTTGATAAAGGTAATATTTCTGTTCTCTTACCATTGTTATTGCTCATCGGATTCTTTATCAGTTTTAATATCGGTGCTTCCTTAGCATCTTTACAAAACAGATACCCAAAAGAAGTGCTGGGTAAGGCAATAGGGATATCAAATACAGCTGGACAGTTTGGGTCTTTTCTATCTCCGATTATCGCTGGATACCTAGTAATAGTTAATGTATCAGGGACTCAGAACTTCACTAATGTTTTCACATTCTTAGCCTGTATTGCTGGTGTGGGAGCTTTATGTGCATTTTTCTTAAAAGAACAACCAATTGAAATTGCTGAAGTTCCAACGATCAATAATGAACAAAATAACCAGCAGGTTCTTTAATTTTAATTTAAAATATACGTTTTTTTAATTAAAATATATCAGGATAAATTTGACAGTATGTTAGTAGATTGGTACATTGTGAATATACTGAATATTTTAATTCCATAATATAGGCGTTTGTTTTTAGTATGTTGGTTATTAATAACTAACATACTGCAAAAATAGACGAATTGGTTTTGATTAAGATGAACGATTTTTCTATTTTTTCGCAGGTGTTGATTATTGATTTTTAGTATAGGGAATTTCGATATAGCTGGTAGTAAAAGCAGCTGCTAGAGTGATAGTAAAGGCAGGGATCATTTTGGAGAGTATACTGAAAACCAAAGAAAATAAATATATTGGTAAATCAATTAAACGAAGAGAAGATAAGCGATTACTTACAGGGAAAGGTGAATATTTAGATGATATTAAAATATTAAATATGCATCATGCCGCTTTTTTAAGGTCTCCATATGCTCATGCTAAAATTATCGACCTTAACGTTTCAAAAGCTTTGCAGCTTGAAGGAGTAAAAGCGATTTTCACAGGAAAAGAATTATATAAAGATATTGGTATCGTGCCAATCATGTCCAATGTTTATCCTGCTGTTCAAGCACGTGAAAAACCAATGTTAAAGCCGCAAACTCAAAGAGCACTTGCATACGATAAAGTTTATTTTGTTGGTGAGCCAATAGCAGCAGTTATTGCAACTTCAAGAGCAATCGCAGAAGATGCCTTACAATTAATAAACGTTAATTATGAGCCACTCCCGGCTGTTGTTGATCCTGAGACAGCGATAACCAATGATTCAACGTTATTGCATGAGGATTGGGGAGATAATATAGCGGTCTCTTACAAAGTGGAGGCTGGAAATGTTCAGAAAGCATTCTCTGAATCAGATTTTGTGTTAAAGGAATCATTTAAAATTAATAGACAAAGCGCAAACCCAATGGAAACCCGGGGAGTAATTTCTAAATGGGATAACACGTCTAATTCACTAACGGTCTGGAGTTCAACCCAAATGCCGCATATGGTCAGGTCTCATATCTCAAAGTGTTTAGGGATTGCTGAAATGAATATACGAGTTATTGCTCCTAATGTTGGAGGCGGCTTTGGCGGTAAAGCACTAGTTTATCCAGAAGAGATAGCCATGGCATATTTCGCTAAAAAACTTCAATTCCCTTTAAAATGGACCGAAGACCGTTTAGAACATATGACAAGTGCGGCTCATGCCAGAGACCAGCTTAATAAAGTAGAAGTGGGTTTCATGAAGGACGGAACCATTACAGGGCTTCGAAATGAGTTAATCCTTGATACCGGCGCTCATAGTTTATATGGTATTAATTCAACTTACAACACAGCAGCTCACTTACCCGGTCCTTATCGAATCTTAAACTATGAGTGTGAAGCAAAAGTTGCTGTGACGAATAAAACTCCATGTTCTCAATATCGAGGAGCTGGTAGACCGGAAGCAGTGTTTGTCATGGATAGAATTATTGATTTGATTGCCAAAAAGTTATATTTGGACCCTATTGAGGTTAGAAGAAAGAACATGATTACAGTTAATGAGATGCCATTTGACACTGGCCGTATTTATAAAGATGGGGAACCCATGGTGTATGATTCTGGCGATTACCTGGATTGTTTTGAAAAAGCCGTGAAAGCAATAAACTATGATGAATTTCGATTAAGACAAAAACAGGCGTTAGAGAATGGAAAATATTTAGGTATAGGCTTTTCAGCTTATGTTGAAGGAACTGGTCAAGGCCCCCACGATGGCTGTGGAATCGAAATTGATTCAACCGGTGCTGTTATTTGTAAGGTTAGTTCGGCGGATCAAGGCCAAGGGCATAAAACAACTTGGGCTCAAATATGTGCAGATATTTTAGGGGTAGATATTGAAACAGTTCAAGTAATTATTGGGGATACAGGTGCCATATATTATGGGAGCGGCACATACGGAAGCAGAAGTGCAGTTGTAAGCGGAAGCGCTGTAATGTTGGCAGCAAAAGAAATTCGTAAGAAGGCATTGGAAATATCTTCCGTTTTACTTGAAGTCCCAATCGATCATCTTAGGATTGAAAATGGTCGAGTGACTCATAAAGAGGATGAAGACCGAGGGTATACTTACGCTGAATTGGTAGAGTGGGTAAAGCCAAATAAATTACCTGCAAAGTATATGGATATTGAACCTGGGTTACGTACAGAGAAATATTTTATTCCAGAGACGGTAACCTATTCCAATGGAGTCCATGCTGCAATTGTAGAAGTAGATATTGAGACTGGAAAGTTTGAGATAGTTAATTATGTTGTTTCACACGATGCAGGTAAGATTATCAACCCGCTTATTGCTGATGGTCAATTAATGGGCGGGGTTGCCCAAGGGATTGGCGGTGCTGTATATGAAGAGATTATTTATGATAAAAATGGTCAGTTATTAACAGGAACCTATATGGATTATCTTATACCAACAGCCAGTGAAATTCCTGAAATTACCTCGATTCATATGGAATCAGCTAGTCCAAGAAATCCACTAGGTGTAAAGGGGCTTGGTGAAGGTGGAACCATATCTCCCCCTGCTGTCTTAGCTAATGCAATCGAAGATGCATTAAGTCAATTCGATATTAAAATAAATAAATTACCGTTATCTCCTAATTATATCTGGTCATTACTGAATAATTGATGATAACGCTAACACAATCTTAAACAAAAAGGAGATAGAGTGTATGTTAAAACTTAGCTTAGCTACAGGTGATTATGATCGTTGCGCCCCTATTCATGATGGGAGAGTTCGTGTACAAGGAGTCAATCTATTTCCATTGCATCTAGATGCCGAGGAGCTGTTCTTTAGAATGGCCCGGTACCAGGATATAGATGTTGCTGAATTTTCATTATCATCCTATGTGATGGGAGTTTCCCGTGGGAGTAGTCCTTTTATCGCGCTGCCAGTATTTCTTTCACGTGCCTTTAGACACGGCAATATTTTAGTAAGAAATGATGCGGGGATTACTTCACCTGAACAATTAATTGGCCGGCGTATCGGTGTTCCAGAATATCAAATGACTGCATTAGTATGGCAGCGTGGAATTTTAGAAGACGAATATGGTGTGTCTCCTGAATCAATTACTTGGGTTACTGGCGGAGAAGAACAGAGTGGAAGAAAAGAGAGAGTTCCATGGACTCCTCCGGCAAATCTTACAGTTGAGGAAGCGCCGGAAGGAAAAACCCTTACATCCATGTTGTTAGCGGGTGAAATTGATGGTCTTTTATGTGCAAGACTGCCTAAAGCGTTTGATGAAGGCGATCCGCGTATTTCACGCTTATTCCCAAACTATAAAGCAGTAGAAATGGATTATTATCGAAAAACGGGCATTTTCCCGATTATGCATACAGTGGTCGTCAAAAAAGATGTTTATCATGAAAATCCTTGGGTGGCCCAAGAACTAGTTAAATCATTCAACCAAGCTAGGGAAATTGCTAAGAAGAATCTTTTTGATACAACGGCTATTAAAACGATGCTGCCGTGGTTTGTAGCAGATGCAGAGGAAGCACGTCAATTTTTTAAAGATGACTTATGGACTTATGGGTTGGAGAAAAATAGAAAGGCACTTGAAACATTTTTAGATTATCACTACAAACAAGGATTGTCTGAAAGACGTGTAAAAATTGAAGAATTGTTTGCACCAAATACAATCGAGGAATTTGCTATATAAAGAAAATATTTTGTACGGGATTTATTTTAACTGTCAAGGGTCTGCTACTTGGACCCTTAGCAAAATTCATGATAAGATACACACCTTTCTTATTTGTACATATATATTTAGGAGTTTCATTGTCACATTGACAATAAATTAACACTAAAATAATATAATAATAACTAAATGTGGGGAGGTTATCACTCTGGTAATAGATATGACAGATACAAGTGATCGTCTGCTCTATGCAGCCATTAATTTAATTTCCGAGAAGGGATATAAAGCGGTTTCGACAAAAGAAATTGCTAAAGAAGCGTCTGTAAGTGAAATGACATTATTTCGACATTTTGGAACAAAACAAGGCATGTTGGAAGCGGCTATAGACCGATTTTATTACTCTGCTTCAATGAAGGAAATTTTTGATAAAAATATTGTGTGGGACTTAGAAAAAGATCTTCTTATGATAAGTGAGTCTTATCTTAGATCGATGCAAAAAAATAAAAAGGTAATTCATATTGCATTTAAAGAGGGGAATTCCATAGAAGGATTATTTAATCAAATTAATAAGCATCCACGTCAATTAAAGGAACTTCTCATTAATTATTTCTTAGAAATGAAAGAACTTGGCAAGATTAGATTCGTGGGCAACCTTGAAAGTTTGGCGATGTCCTATTTATATATGGTGTACGGTGAGTTTGTTTCCCGTAATTTTGTAGAAGGACATGAAATTACTTCAATAGACGAGAATGAATTTATTAATACAACAGTTCAGTTATTTGTAAGTGCACTTAAAAAGTAAAATGTTTATTTTTGTTAAGTTAGGACTGATTAATTGTGAGTTATCACAAACTAACTATCGAAATACCTAAAATAACACTCAGAGAAAACTCTGAGCGTTATTTTTTTTCCATATAGTCAGTTAAATTTAAATTTGATATATTCCTGGCTAATTATGTCCTCTAATTCCAATCGGCTTTTTTTCATTACGACAAGAATTCTCCCGGATTCAAACCAAGCTCACGGCAAATATCGCTGACCATTTGCATTTCATTGTGGTCAAAATTACCGTCTGCATAACCAATGGCAATGCAGTAACGAGCTACTAAACGGGCGATTTCTGGTTTTGATCTTATTTTTCCAAGTGCCCGGAAGGCTTCTGCTCTGCCAATCATTCGATCTGCTTCAATACGTGATACAAAGTAGTTAAATCTCTGGATGACTTTATTGCTGTCAAATACACGTAATTCTTCACTGGAGTTTACAAAATCAATCATCTTTTGTCGCTCCGTGGCATCCAAGTATCCGTCTGCCATTGAAACCAATGCACATGCAGCAACAACTGCTTCTAATACATCCTGACTCTTATAGCGATTAAACAAATCTTGTGCTTTCCTTTTTTGCTGGTTAGCCCAATCCGCAACATCTGTTTGATTTGGAGACCAATTATTACCACAGCTGTTACAAGTGAATTTCATTTGATTTTTTCCAATAAAACCGCCGAGCAGCCCCACTGGACCGAGAATTAATCCGCCTATCGCTGCTTTTCCAAGTCCAAAGCCCTTTTGACCTGTTCGGACATTTGATGAATTACAACGCGGACAATAAATATCATCCCCATATGTACGATTTGAGTGCGAAGGTGCTGATTGTGTTGGATATCCAAAAGCTGGCTGTGAGTAGTTTTGGTTTTGCTGATATTGGTTTGGATTGTATTGATTTTGATTAAAAGATGGTTGGTTTGAATAATGGTTAGGATTGTTAAATTGATTTTGATTATTGTTAAATTGATTTGGATTACTATTAAATTGGTTTTGCTGATTATTAAATAGATTCTGTTGCACAGGTGGTACTGGTGGTAGTGTTGGAGCAGGATCATCGACAATCACTCCAAAATTGCGGCATAAAGCTGCTAGTCCACCCTGAAAACCGCTGGCAATCGCATTGAATTTCCATTCTCCATTATGACGGTATAATTCAGCAGCTACAATCGCCGTTTCCACTGTAAAGTCTCTGCCAAGATTAAAACGGATTAACTCCTCATTTGTTTGTTCATTGAAAATGCGTACATAGGAGTTGGAGATTTGTCCGAAATTTTGCTGTTTTACTTGGGCATCATGAATCGTAATCGTAAATGCAATCCGATGGATGTGGCTGGGAACCATCATTAAATTAATTTTAATTTGTTCGTCATCTCGATCACCAGCACCACTTCGATTATCTCCACTGTATATGATCGAGCCATTCCCGCCGGAGGGATTATTATAAAAAATAAAATCTTGATCACTTTGAACCTTGCCTGATTGCCCTAGTAAAAAGGTCGATGCATCTAAATCAAAATTTGAGCCGTGATGACCAATATCCCAACCTAAACCCACTACAACATTCTGTAGACCAGGATGTGACTTTGTTAAATCAACTTTTTGTCCCTTGCTAAGTGTAACGCCCACCTAATTCACTCCTAATCATTTTTACTATTCTTATTTTATTATAATGCAAGCAATGTAGAAGAAAGAAATGATACACCTATAAATTTTTCTCGCTCCTAACATCTACGATAAAATGGAGAAAAAGTTTCATAAATGTATATAGTGGAAATAAGAAAAAATTTTTCTACCCGTATCTTTTTATTCTGTTAAAACGTTTAGACTGTAGAGAGTGTTTAAGGGAGTGAAAATAATGGCTAACAAACTTAGCCTGTACACCTTTGAAGATGTGCAGTACGATGATTTCTTTTTTAGTGAATTGTATCCAAAGCTTAAGAAATATTGTTACTTTCTATCCCAGAGTAAATGGGATGGAGATGACCTTGCACAAGAAGCTGTGTTAAAGGCTATAACCTACTATCATAAAGATAAAATTACAACGGCATTATTAAACAAAATTGCCCGCAATCAATGGGTGGATACTCTTCGAAAGAGAAAAAGGGAAGAATTAAGAAATGATCACAAGTGTGAGGAGTCCTATTTCCCAACCGGAGGTATTATGGATTCTGTAGATTTGTTGATGGATTACTTTACTCCAAAGCAAGCGATTATTTATATCTTAAAAGAAGCCTTCCAGTATCAATCGAATGAAATTGCAGAGATATTCAACACAACAGAAATTGCAGTAAAATCAAGGTTAAACAGAGCAAGAAAACGACTAGAAAATCAAAGGGAAAGTCAGTCTCTCGATTCATTTTGGAAAGAAGAAGAGAGAGAACAGCTCTGGAATCTTTTTCAGGATTCTCTAATCAACCAGGACCCTACAGATTTGATTGAAGCCATTCCGTCCATTCTAGACACAACGGAAGTATCTTCTGCAGCATCTAGAATGTCTATCCCATTCAAAGCTTCAGCTCCTTTAAGCACTCTCTGCATGGCTGCATAGCCTACTATTCGCTTTAAAGGAGGATTTTAAATGAGCACAATTCCTTATGTTATAGAACAATCTAACCGTGGTGAACGGTCATATGATATTTATTCACGTCTTTTAAAGGATCGAATTATTATTATCGGAGATGAAATTAATGATCATGTTGCAAACAGTGTAGTCGCCCAATTGTTATTTTTAGCAGCCGATGCCCCTGATAAAGAAATTTCTCTTTATATCAATAGTCCGGGTGGTTCCACTTCAGCAGGGTTTGCCATCTATGATACCATGCAATATATTAAGCCAGATATACGGACGATATGTACTGGAATGGCTGCGTCATTTGGGGCGATGTTACTGCTAGCAGGAGCGAAAGGTAAACGGTATGCCTTACCGAATAGCGAGATTATGATTCATCAGCCGCTTGGTGGTGCAAGAGGGCAGGCAACTGAAATTGAAATATCGGCAAGGCGGATCTTGAAGTTGAGAGAGCATATTAATCAAATCATTGCGGAGCGCACAGGTCAGACCATTGAGAAAGTGGCGAAAGATACCGATAGAGATTTCTTTATGAGTGCGGAAGAAGCAAAAGAGTACGGAATCATAGATGAGATTCTCTATCCTAAAAATCATAACTAAAAAATCATACGGATATAATAAGCAAAATAACGGGAAAAGGTTAGCGTGAGGCTGACCTTTTTTTATTGACACATATAACAACAAATCATATAGTTAAACAGGTGAATAGTTAAATAGATGAACTAATAATTTAAAGTGAGGTGAGGAATAGACGATGGATAAAAAAATCATTCAAGAATTAATTAACCGCTATGTGTCCGTTTCTTTTGAGGTAAATAAGAAAGCAGCGTCTTTAATTAAATGTCAAATAGGAGAGGACTTAACGGTTGACCAACACTATATTTTAGGATACATTCAGCGGTCAAACGAGTGCACTTCTTCTGAATTGGCAGAGGCATTTGAGGTCAATAAAAGTGCAATTACTGCGATCATCAACCGGTTAGCTGATCGAGAAATCATTCAAAGGACTCGAGATGAAAAAGACAGAAGGGTTGTTTACCTTACCTTAACCGAAAAGGGGAAGGAACTACACCATAAAACACAGGAAAAGGTGCACCTTTTAGTAGAGTCGTTTATCACCCAATTTGATGAAGCTGAAATTACCAATTTTATTAATACGTATGAAAAATTAGCCCTAATATTAACGAACATGAAAAAGGAAGAAGCGGGGGAATAATTTGTGAGATCAATTGTTAAAGGAAAATGGTTCATCCTTGGTGCTTGGATAGCAGTTATTGCTGTTCTCTTTATGGCTGCACCAAATATGGAAAATCTTGTTCGCGAGAAAGGACAGATTAACGTTCCTGATGGCTATTCTTCTACTTTAGCGAAAGAAATTTTAAATGATGTACAGTCAAGTGAAAATAGTGGGAATGAATTACAAACCGCACTAGTTTTCCATAGTGATAAAATGTTAACTGAAAAAGACTTTTCTACGGCAGAAAAAGCGGTAAGCCAGCTTGAAGAAAAGAGAGGTGAACTTGGTATAACCTCGATTCTCACCCATTTTAAGCAAGAAGAATTGAAAGAACAGCTAGTATCTGAGGATGAGAAAACCATCCTGGTTTCATTGAATGTAGAAGCAGATGGAAGAGAAGGAAAGGAAATCTCGCAAGAATTATATGAAGCACTTGATGATGTTAAATTAGATCACTATTACACAGGGAGCTGGCTGATTGCCGAGGATCTTGTAACAAACTCCCAAGAAGGTCTGAAGAAAACGGAAGGTATTACGGTTGTGTTTATTTTAATCGTATTATTACTTGTGTTTAAATCAGCAATTGCTCCTATTATCCCTTTAGTAACAGTAGGATTCAGCTATTTGGCAGCACAATCAATTGTTGCTATATTGGTAGATAAAGTGAATTTCCCATTATCAACCTTTACACAAATTTTCCTAGTAGCAGTCTTGTTTGGGATTGGTACTGATTATTGTATTTTACTGCTGAGTCGTTTTAAAGAGGAAATGTCAAAGAATGATAGTGTAGTAGAAGCAATTGTCATCACCTATAGAAATGCCGGGAAAACGGTTTTTTTTAGTGGATTAGCTGTAATGATAGGTTTTGCTTCGATTGGTTTTTCAACCTTTGTTCTATATCAGTCGGCTGCAGCCGTAGCGATAGGTGTGGCGCTCCTGCTTATAGCCTTGTTTACTGTCGTACCATTTTTCATGGCAGTTCTTGGTAAGAAACTATTTTGGCCATCTAAAGGAAAGCTTGAGCATGGTGAGAGCAAATTTTGGGGGATTGCAGGTAGATTCGCCTTAGCTCGTCCATTAATCGCGCTTCTCATTGTCGCTGTTATCTCTGTTCCTGCTTTATTTACGTATGACGGAGATTTGTCGTTTAATTCACTAGAAGAAATTGGTGATGATTTTAATTCTATCAAAGGTTTTAATATCATTTCAGATGGATTTGGCCCTGGTGAATCGATGCCAACACAAATTGTCATTAAAAACGATGATGAGATGAATACATCCGAATACATTGCTCTAACTGAAAAAATTAGCCAAGAGCTTAATAAAATCGAAGATGTTGATACTGTCAGGTCCATAACACGTCCAACTGGTGAAACCATTGATGATTTATATATTTCAGAACAGGTGAAAAGTCTTGAAGATGGTCTTGGTGCTGGGAACGACGGAATTCAGAAAATCAGTAGTGGTCTTGCAGAAGCAGGAAGCCAGCTCGCTGCCAATCAGCCGAAAATGGAAGAAGCAACGGGCGGAATCAGTGAATTAATTACCGGAACAAATCAGCTGGAGACTGGAATGGGAACCATCCAGCAGAATCTTGCTAAAATTGAAGATGGATTAAAACAAGGTGCTGCGGGATCCACTCAAGTAAAAGAAGGTCTGGAAATCATTAAGACTAAATCTGCCGAAGTTTTGGCAGGTAGTAAACAATTACTTGAAGGTTATAAACAAGTAGCTGGTGGACTATCAACTCTTGCTGGAAATTACGAACTGGTGGCCAAGGGTGTTAGTGAATTACACAATACCCTAGAGGCAACAAATCAATATTTTGCAAATCTCGAAAGTGATTATAGTGATATTGGGCAAAATCAAAATTATCAAGCGATTAAAATGACCATTCAAGGTTCACAGGCTGCAACAGCAGAATTAGCAGGAAGCCTAAACCAATTAAATGCTGGATTAACGGGTACGCAGCAAGGTATTGATTTTGCGAATGGTAAATTTTCAGAAGCCATTGCTGGTCAGGAAGCCCTTGTTAAAGGAATGGAAGATTTATTAAAAGGTCTAACAGAAATTGAAACAGGTCTTTATACGATGGGGAATGGTCAAGGACAAATCGTTGATGGTCTGCCAAAGTTTACTAACGGATTAAGCGGAGTAAACAATGGACAGCAGCAGTTATTAACCGGATTTAAGGACATGAGCGGTCAAATTACTCAGTTGACAGATGGATTGACGCAAAGTGCGGACGGTCTTAATCAAGTCTCTGATGGTCTAGAATCTGCACAAATGTATCTTGCTGGTGTATCGAAACAAGAGAAAAATGGTTTTTATATTCCACAAGATGTACTGGATGGCAAAGACTTTGAGCAAGCATTAGATGTCTATATGTCAAAAGACCGAAAAGTCATGACAATTGATGTAGTCTTTACTAAAAATCCATACTCGAACGAAGCATTGAATCGTATTCCAGAAATTAAAGAAACCGTTGAGCGAGTAGTTAAGGATACAAAACTGGAGAATGCAGAAATCGCAGTGGGCGGGGTCTCAAGTATGCACCATGACCTAGATAAGATTTCTCAAGCTGATTATTCAAGAACAGTTGTACTCATGTTAATTGGGATTACTCTAATTCTTATCATTTTGTTCCGTTCATTTATTATGCCTCTATACTTGATCGGTTCATTAATCCTTACCTATTATACTTCGATGGCACTTGCAGAGGTCATCTTCGTAAATTGGTTAGGCTATACAGGAATTAGCTGGGCTGTTCCGTTTTTTACGTTTGTTATCTTAATTGCCCTTGGAATTGACTATAGTATTTTCTTAATGGACCGTTTTAACGAGTTCAAGAAAATGCCAGTGGAACAAGCGATTCTTGAAGCAATGAAGAAAATGGGAACGGTAATTATCTCTGCAGCGGTTATTTTGGGAGGTACGTTCGCAGCGATGATGCCAGCTGGTGTATTATCATTACTAGAGATTGCAGCAATTCTATTAATCGGACTTTCACTTTATGCACTTGTGATTCTTCCATTGTTTGTACCGGTAATGGTAAAAACATTTGGTGAGGCGAACTGGTGGCCATTTAAAAAGGATAAAGAAACGGTAATTGATAACCATTCTACTCATATGTAAAAAGAAGCACGCTGAGAAATTTCTCCGCGTGCTTTTGGATTTATTCAACAATAACGGTTCCTTTAAACATATTCATTCCACAGCTAAACGTGTATTGGCCAGCTTCGTCTGGGGTAAACGTTAAATTGGTTGTTCCAGCCTTAAGATTAACATTCTCTAAACCAAAGTCAGGCATCATAAAAGTTGAAAAACAGCTACTATCACCTGGATTTGTGATGGTTAGTTCAACAGGTACGCCTTTTTTTACTTTAATAACATTTGGAGAATACCCAGTTGGTGTAATCATCATTTCAATTTTAGGATTTGTTTCTTTTGTAAGATCGAGTTCAGTTTTTTCAGGAGTTTTACTTTTCTCTTGTACTTGAGCTGCTTCGGCCTCACCAGGAATTTTGACAAAATCACTGCTGTATAAAAATAAAAATAGAGCAATAAGAACTAACCCCGCTGATAAAATATTAAAAGGAGAAATGCCTGACGTATCAAGCGAAAGTTTACCATTCGTGTCGACAATAATAAATAAAATAACAAGGGCAAGAATAATAACATACAAACCTAGAAAAATTCCTAGCATGATGGTGGGGTTGTCGAATTGAAGAATGGCCCCGAGTATAGCCCCAACGATTCCGCTCATAATCCCTGAAACGGAACCACTCAAAATTGCCAATATCCCAACAGGCTGTCCAGTAATAAATCCAAGCGTAAAGCCAATCAATGTTCCCAAACCAATGGGAAGAAATAACTCTCCTGATAAAATTCCGCTTAGATAGCCAGCTAATAGTCCGCCCATCATCGTAATCACGGTGACAACTATAATACCAGATAAGTTTGCCAGCTTCTTTTTATGACGGTGTAAAAGGTAAATGGAATAACCTGTGATCAAGCTTATGATTGTTATGGTAAAAATCGATAATATATACATTTGCTAATCCCCTCTAAAGTTAATAAACAATATATGTATATTATAAATGCATTAGTAGGCTGAGAAATTGTATTTTTGGTGGCTTTTATGAACGTTTAATGAAAACTTTGGGGAAAGAAAAAAGATGTTAGTAACGTCTGGCAGGGTTCTAGTCTTTATTTTCGTGATCTAATGTATTTTTATAGATTCTTTTTAATGCTTCATTTTGCATTTTCATTAGGTCAAGTAAATATTTTTTTTCTTCTTCTATTTCTATTTTTTCTTGATCATTCTCTTTCCTTTTCAAGGATATCACCCCATTTTACACTAATTGTAACTGAATTCATGAACAGAATATAGATGCTAATTTGATTTTAAAAAGGAATATTAGTCGTAACTGAAAATATTATTCCAAAGCAAGTTTGACATTTAGGTATAGAAACTATATAATTTTAAAAAAATACTAATGAAACGTTGATGAGGATAAGTAAAGTGTAAGGTGTCTTACAAAGAGAGGAAACCACTGGTGGAAGGTTTCTTAAGACAGACATTTGAACCTGCCTCGGAGTTCTGTATCGGATCATAATGATGAAGATACATGCGGATAAAATCCGTTATCATGTCGAGAGTTTAAAGCATTTGCTTTATGAATTTAGGGTGGTATCGCCAGGTCTTGGTCCCTTTTGGGGCCAAGGCCTTTTTGTATTTAAAAAAATAATGAGGTGTCAAAAATGGCAAAGGAATTTGTAAAAGATGTTACCAGCATGGACGAGGATTTCGCCCAGTGGTATACCGATGTTGTAACCAAAGCAGACTTAATTGATTATTCAAGTGTACGTGGTTCAATGATTATCCGCCCTTATGGATATGCACTTTGGGATAATATTAAAAATGAATTAGATCGACGCATTAAAGAAACCGGGCATGAAAATGTTTATATGCCATTGTTCATTCCTGAAAGCTTACTGCAAAAGGAAAAGGACCATGTAGAAGGCTTTGCTCCTGAAGTGGCATGGGTTACACATGGCGGTTCTGAAGAGCTGGCAGAACGCTTAGTTGTCCGCCCGACATCTGAAGTTCTATTTTGTGAGCATTATAGCAATATCATCCACTCCTACAGAGACTTACCAAAGCTTTATAACCAATGGGCAAACGTAGTCCGCTGGGAAAAAACGACCCGTCCTTTTCTAAGGACATTAGAGTTTTTATGGCAGGAAGGTCACACAGCACATGCCACTGATGAAGAGGCAATGGAAGAAACGATTAAAATGCTAAACGTGTATGCCGCTATCTGTGAAGAGATCCTTGCGATCCCAGTAGTAAAAGGGCAAAAGACCGAAAAAGAAAAATTTGCTGGTGCGAAGGCGACTTTTACCATTGAAAGCTTAATGCATGATGGTAAAGCGCTGCAATCTGGAACCTCTCACCACTTTGGAACAGGATTTGCGGAAGCCTTTAATATCCAATATACCGATAAAGAAGGCAAGCTTCAGTATGTACATCAAACATCATGGGGCTTTACAACTAGAATCATTGGTGCATTAATCATGGTTCATGGAGATGACCGCGGGCTAGTGATTCCACCAAAAGCAGCGCCAACTCAAGTGATGATTGTGCCAATTGCACAGCATAAAGAAGGCGTTCTGGATTTCGCTTATGATTTGAAAAAGTCTTTAGGTCAAGTTGTCCGCGTCGGTATTGATGCGAGTGATAAAAAGCCAGGCTGGAAATTTAATGAGTACGAAATGAAAGGAATTCCCGTTCGGTTAGAAGTTGGACCAAAAGACATTGAGAACAAGCAGGTTGTTTTAGTAAGAAGGGATACATTAGAAAAAGTATTCGTTCCTTTGGATCAATTAGAAACAAAGCTAGTAGAATTGCTCGATGAAATTCAATCCAATTTATATAATAAAGCATTGAATCACCGTGAAGAAAGAACATCCGTAGCTGTATCACTTCCTGAATTAAAGGAAAAGCTTGAAGCTAAACCAGGCTTTATTAAAGCAATGTGGTGCGGCGAACTCGCTTGCGAGGAAAAAATCAAAGAAGATACTACAGCAACTTCTAGATGTATTCCATTTGAACAAGACAAGGTTTCAGACACATGTGTTTGCTGTGGTAAAGCAGCTGACAAGATGGTTTACTGGGCAAAAGCATACTAATTTATTTCGGGACCCTTTCATTTGGAATGGTCCCTTTTTTGGAGTTCATGAAGCCCCAATTCATCAATGAAAAGGTAAAATGGTCCTCATAAACAGCTCATGAAGCCCAAAATGAAATAGAAATTGAAAAAATGGTCTTTATGAAGGGTTTATGAAGCCCAATTTCGAATAAGAATAGATGAAATGGTTCTCATGAAAATAATAAGTTATAGATGGAGGTACATAATGAAACCTAGTTTAATAGAATTTCCAGAAGAGTTTACGTCAGAGAGATTGTTAATTCGCAAGCCCCTGCCAGGTGATGGAAAGGCAGTATACGAAGCAATACAAGCCTCACTGGATGAGCTAAAGCCTTGGATGCCATGGGCCCATACGAATCAATCAGAACAGGATACAGAAGCGAATATACGTGATAGTATTGCTAAGTTTATAACCCGTGAGGACTTACGATTACATATATTTAATAAAGAAACTGGCGAATTTATTGGCTCAACTGGATTACACAGAATTAATTGGGACGTCCCTAAGTTTGAGATTGGCTATTGGATTGACACTCGTTATTCTGGTAACGGTTATATTACTGAAGCAGCTGAAGCGGTTACAAACTTTGCATTTAAAGAACTAAATGCTAATCGTGTGGAAATCCGCTGTGATTCTCGAAATACAAAAAGCCGTGCCATTCCAGAGAGACTAGGTTTAACATTAGAGGGTATTTTAAAAAACGATAGTCTTTCAGCTGATAGTAAGGAATTAAGAGATACGTGTATTTTTGCAAAAACAAATTAATTTCTCAAACATCCCTAAAGGAAGGTGTCCCAACAATTGCAAAGGGTTCTGTTTTCAGATGCTTTCTTATTAAAAGACACACGACTTGACGTATGAATTGGCATACGTCTTTTTCTTTACTTATCAGGAACTCTACGAAATTTGATTTACTTTGTCTTAGAAGGAGGATCAGGTTAAGCACCCAAGCTGATAAATAGACGGAAGAATTCCGCTTAAATAGTGATTTTTATTAAAACGGCCTTAAATAGAGGGAGTGATTCCGCCTATTGACTCAAAAAATCTGAAAATGGGCTTTTTTGCTTTGCATAACCGGAAAACCTCCGCTTATTTACCACGAAACGAGCGCCATTCTGCATCTAACCGGAAAATCTCCGCTTATTTTACTATTGCTGGTTGCTCGATTAAGAGTCTATGGCGAGTTGTATTTATGAATTACGCTTAAATATCCGATATAGTATAATTATGGAAGTAGGAGTAAAAGTTGAAAGGGGATATTTTATGACGACAATTAGTTTGATGAAAAAAACGGCAAGTGTCATTTTAGAAAAGAAGAAACTTACCGATGTGGTTGCGAGAGTTGGAATCATCTTAGATATTTCGGGGTCTATGAGAACGCTTTATAAAAATGGAACAGTTCAGAAGGTTGTCGAACGCATTTTAGCTGTTGCTAGTCAATTTGATGATGATGGGTCACTTGATGTTTGGGTGTACGACAATGAATTTTCGCGACTGAAATCAGTAACAGAAAGAGATTTTGTTAATTATGTTGATGATTATATTTTAAACAACGATTTAATTCATAAATTTGGTAGAAACGACGAACCACCTGTAATGGAAGATGTAATTAATAAATATACGGTAGAACAACCAGCCAAGGAACCTACTTTTATTGTGTTTATCAATGATGGAGGCTGTAAAAGAACAATTAAAAAACCAATTGTGGCTTCCTCTAACAAACCAATATTTTGGCAGTTTGTTGGTATTGGGAATTCAAACTTCGAGGTCCTTGAAAAGTTGGACACAATGGAAGGGCGATTTATTGATAATGCAAATTTCTTTCATATAGAAGATATTGAAAAAATCTCTGATGAAGAATTATATAACAATCTCCTAAATGAGTTTCCTTCGTGGCTAATTGAAGCAAAAGAAAAAGGAATACTATAGATAAGTAATACTATAGTCCTGGGTAAAATTATTCAAAAAATATTGTCTGTGATTTGCATCACTTACTCCATGTGTGGTTTTGTATATAATCACTATATAAATAGTGATAACCACCACATAAGGAGTGAAGGTTTTGTTAGATCAAAGTACAATAGAAATTATTAAATCAACTGTACCTGTTTTAGAAAAACATGGAGAAGCCATTACCACACGTTTTTATCAATTAATGTTTGGAAATCATCCTGAACTATTAAATATCTTTAACCATGCAAACCAAAAACAGGGAAGACAGCAAAAAGCACTTGCAGGGACAGTCTATGCTGCTGCCCAATATATTGATAATCTTGAAGCGATTCTTCCTGTAGTAAAACAAATTGCCCATAAGCACAGAAGTCTTAGAATTAAAGCCGAACATTATCCGATTGTTGGAAAACATCTTTTGTTAGCGATTAAAGATGTACTGGGAGATGCAGCTACAGATGAGATTATCAATGCTTGGGCAGAGGCTTATGGAGTAATTGCAGATGCGTTTATCAGTGTTGAGGCAGAAATGTACGATGAGGCTGCCTCTCAAAAAGGTGGATGGGATGGTTTCCGCAGCTTTATTGTTGATCGCAAGGTAATCGAAAGTGATGTTATCACTTCATTCTACTTAAAACCTACGGACAATAAAGAAATAGCCCACTTTCTTCCTGGACAGTATATTAGTATTAAACTTGAAATCGATGGCGAGGAGTTTACACATATCCGTCAATATAGCTTATCTGATGCACCAGGTAAAGATTATTACCGCATTAGTGTAAAACGTGAAGCGGGTACTGCAAATCCAGATGGAGTGGTATCTAATTATCTCCATGAAAGTGTAATAGAAGGAGAAATCCTTAAGGTAAGTGCTCCTGCAGGTGATTTTGTACTGGATACAAAGAAAAATACTCCTGTTGTGCTTTTAAGCGGAGGGGTTGGTTTAACACCAATGCTAAGCATGTTAAAGACTGTTGTTGAAGTCCAGCCACAAAGAAAAGTAATTTTCATTCATGCAGCTGCAAATAGTAATGTTCATGCATTAAAAGATGAAGTGGAATTGCTGACCTCGCTTGAACATGTCAATTCATTTTACTTTTACGATTCACCTACTGAAGATGACTGGACAAACAAACGGTTTGATGTTGAAGGGTATGTAACCCAGGATTGGATGGAAGAGAATCTTCCTATTCAAGAAACAGATTTTTATTTCTGTGGTCCTGTTCCATTTATGAGTGCAATCAATCATTCCTTAAAGAATTTAGGAGTAAAGGAAGATAGAATAAACTTTGAATTCTTTGGTCCAAAAGGAAATTTAGAAGATAGTGTGAAGAAAGAACCGGTTTCCGTATAGGAAATCGGTTTTTTTGTGAGTTGAAAGTTTGATTCATCCTGTAATTGTGATTAAATAAAAGGTAGAAATAGCCAGAAAGGATGAATCTTTTTTGAATAAGAAACTCATACGGTCTATAACCATTATATCAGTATTTTTTTGTCTTCTTTGGCTGGTTGGACTAGGCTGGGCAGTAGGTGAATATTATGCAGGTAAACCAGATAATATTCCAAAGAAAACTACCTTAGAAAAGAAAGAGGAAACGAAGAAAGAAGGTTTACATATTGTTGCCCTTGGTGATTCTTTAACGAGGGGTACAGGGGATGAAACAGGAAAAGGCTATGTTGGTGTTCTAATGGATGAAATAAAGGAGAAATCAAAGCAGGATGTACGGTTGACAAACCTGGGTATCACCGGGCAGCGGTCAGACCAACTAAAGGAGCAAATTCAGCAGGCAGAAGTCCAAAGACAAATTAAAGCAGCTGACATGATACTAGTAACAATGGGCGGTAATGATTTGTTCAGAGGTGGACAAGGTTTAATAGAGTTTGATACAGAAGACATTACTGATATAGAGGGAAAATTCCTTGAGAATATGAATTTTATTTTTCAGCAAATTCGTGCTAGCAATCCTGATTCAAATGTCTTTTTTATTGGCTTATATAACCCCTTTATTGATTTAGAGCAAGGTAAAGAGATGTCTGCAGTGGTTCGTCATTGGAATTACCAAAGTGCAGAATTAAGTGCCTCGTTCCCTAATATAGTGTTTGTTCCTACGTTTGACCTTTTTGAGCTAAAGGTTAATGATTATCTTTATACTGACAAGTTTCATCCTAATACAAAAGGGTACCGTTTAATAGCGGAACGAGTGGCTTCATTGCTTACCTGGTAAGGAGAATTAACCAAATGGAGAAAATAACTTTATCTGTCCATAATTTAAAGAAAGTAATTGGTAAAAAAGAGATCATAAAAGGTATTAGCTTTGATTTAAAAGAAGGAGAGGTATTTGGATTCTTAGGACCAAATGGTGCAGGAAAAACGACAACCATCCGGATGTTGGTTGGGTTAATTAAACCTACGTCAGGAAGTATTTATATTGGCGGATATAATATTATAGACAACTTCGAAGAAGCATTGAAACATCTTGGATGTATTGTTGAAAATCCTGAATTATATCCATATTTATCTGGCTATGACAATCTATTGCATTTTGCGAGGATGCTCGATGGAATTGGTGAAGAAAGAATCAATGAATTGACGGAGCTAGTGGGCCTTAAAGACCGCATTCATGATAAAGTGAAAACTTATTCTTTAGGGATGAGACAAAGACTAGGTATTGCTCAAGCGCTATTAGGCAGACCTAAAGTATTAATTCTCGATGAACCAACAAATGGATTAGATCCTGCGGGTATCAGAGAATTGCGGGGATTTATTCGCTATTTAGCTGAAGAAGAAGGCCTAAGCGTTCTTGTTTCTAGCCATTTATTAAGCGAAATTCAATTATTATGTGACCGAGTTGCAATCATTTCAAGAGGAACAGTAATTCGAACAGATACGGTTCATAACTTATTATCTAACCGGGAACGAGTGGTTTGGCGTTTTCACCCGAGTGAAATAGGTAAGCAGGTTTTAAGTTCGGTCACATCCATTGAAGAAAGAGACGATGGCGCAGTTTTGACTGAATATGATGAAATAAAAACGGGAGAGTGGAATAAAAAGCTGGTAGAAGCAGGAGTCTCTGTTACGGAAATGAATCGAAAAATGCCCGTTCTAGAAGATTTGTTCCTCGAACTAACGGGGGGTGATTCGATTGAATAACCTGATTCAAAATGAAATGATGAAGCTAATTGCTAAAAAGAGACTGGTTGTTATCGCAATCATCATTGGTATATTAGTGGCATTATTCACCTATGCACAATTTAAAGAGGTGGAAAGGCAAAGAGAAAAATTAGGAACGGATGATTGGCGGACAATTATCCAACAAACGATCATTGATCAGCAAAATCGGATAAGCAGCCCGCGGATCTCTGACGAATGGAAAAAACAACTGCAAATCGCTTTACAGCAAAATCAATACTATCTCGATCATGACATAAACCCATCAGAGCCAGGTGCTCCAACGTTCATGAGAATCTTTTTAGAGAATTCGATTGAATTATTTATTCCATTAATGGTAATGGTGATTGCCAGTGATATTGTGTCTTCAGAACATAGTCAGGGCTCCATTAAGTTATTATTAACGAGACCGGTAAAAAGGTGGAAAGTTCTCCTTAGTAAATATATGACCCTTACCCTTGCAATCTCGTTAATTGTGGCGATTGCTGGAATTCTATCTTATAGTATATCTGGTTTGGTGTTTGGTTATAAAGGCTGGGGAGCACCTGTACTGACAGGTTTTAGTGTGAATAATGCTGGTTTGAATACCGAAAGTGTGAAATTAATTGACCAGTGGCAGTTTTTATTAATGGATTTTGGTCTCGTGTGGCTCGTAGCCATTGTGGTAGGGACACTGTCGTTTATGTTATCGGTTTTAATCCGCAGCACAGCAGCAGGAATGGGAGTCATGTTGGCCGCCCTGATATCTGGAGCAATCCTTAGTAATATGGTTTCCTCTTGGGAGTCAGCGAAATACTTCTTTATGGTAAATTTAAAGCTAACGAATTATATGAACGGTAATCCACCTCCGATAGAAGGGATGACCCTTTCATTTTCAATGATTGTTCTCCTCGTTTGGTGGGCAGCTGGTTTATTTGTTTCTTTCTTTGTTTTTACAAAAAAGGATGTATATTAAAAATAGTAAAAGAGTTATTCCAGGGAATAGCTCTTTTTATTGGTCCTCTTTTGAATTTTTTCTTTCTCTAATATACTCTTTAATTCTGTTATACATCGTTTTGTCTGCAAGTAACCGGAAAATGGATATGTCAGGAACAAGGTTTGCTTCGATAAACCATGGTTTTCCAAATTGATCGATTCCTATATCCATGCCCCACATTCTCGCATCTGGATAAATTTTTTCTAGTTGGATGGCTACCAATTTACAAAGTTGATCAATCTCCCATATAAGTGAATCAGTATTTTTGGGATTAAGGGTGGAGGCTTCTATTGCATCTTCCAAAGGTGATAATGCTTTCGCAACATTCGTAACAATAAATCCAGTTGCAGCGGTTCTTGTAATTCTTCCCGTGACTTCCCATTGTGAGTCAACTGTTTTCCGCTGGACCATGACTCTGATATCAAATGGGCACCCATTTATCGTTGGAAGATGTATTTTTTCTTGAATGAGATATGATTTCTTTGAAGTAAACCGATCTCGAATATCCTCTAGCAGCACATTCATATCATTGAATGGTGTCTTTTTTCTCTCTGAATGGATTTCATAGCTTTGATTGTCTGGTTGTGAGATTAGTGCCAGCCCGCGACCCCATTGGCTCCGGTTAGGTTTAATAATACATGATTTATATTTTTCAAGGTATAGCTCGAGCAACTTTATGTGAAATGGATATGATTCAGGTAGATAAGGGAAAAGATCTTTCTTACCTCTTAACACTTGGTGCCAATCCCATTTTCCATCTGTAAATCTATATCTTATATCATGAATCCATGGTTTCCCTAATTGATCAAAGTAGATATCTATCATGACCAAATTATATTTAGAATATTTCTCTTCTAGTATTTCAGTGGTTAGCAAGGCAATTTGGTCAAGTTGTAAGCTGATGTCAGTACTGTTTTCTGGAAATCGCTTCGAAAGGATATCATGGGCAGGAAAAATGTCCTTAACCTCATCGGTAAGGGAAAATCCCTTTGGCGTTATCCGTGCAATTTTTTCAGTAATCGTCCATTTAGGAGATCGTTTTGCTACAAATACCCTTATATCAAAATGCTGTTCGCCAAGTTTTGCTCGTGGAACTGATTGTTGAATAATAAATTTTTTTCCATTCAAAAGATTTTTTTCTAAAAACTGATAGGCTTCTTGTTTTCCACTTATGATTTGATTAATAATTCCTGATTCTATTTGATACTGGGAATGGGTGAGTGTAGTAACGATAATGTTTATTTTGATATCTTGAGTTGGTCTTGCAATAACCTGATAATATTTATCCAGAAACTCATTAAAGGTGTTTTCATTTAATTGGGCCGTTTCAGGTAAATGTGAAGAAATACTCACCTCGTTTAATAAACGAGTATAATTACTAAACTTTGCACTCATGTTCTAACCTCTGCTTCCTAAACAAGCTTTTTATTATTTTATTCAAAAGGTAGCTAAGAAGGAGGGGAGGAGCCCAGCGAGAAGAAATATTTGCATAGAAAAACCACCTTCAACACGAAAGGTGGTTTTTCTGCCTTAACAATGGGGGGAATTAAGGCAAGGTATAGATAAAGGGATATTCTAATCAACGGGCAATAAAGGGAGGGAATCCTTTTACCCAGGTATAAGAGAATCTTTGATGCACCAACTTATTACTGATTAGCTGTCACTTTGACTGGATCTTTACTAAATCCAAAGTGTTGTTTGATAATAAGTGACGGGCCTCCAAGATTAAGTAAATATCGAGCTTCAATTACTTGTTTCATAAAAGCTCCAAATAATCCTGATAATCTAAAGTTTCCAACTTTACCAACTGCTGCAAAGAGACCAATGGATGCTACGGATCCTTTATGATGGTATTCAAAAGCTTTCAATCTTCCTCCTCTTAGGGTAGAAACAATATTTTTTGCACAAACATCTGCTTCTTGTAGAGCAACCTGTGCAGTTGGTGGAAGAGCATTTTTCTCATCCTTCATGAATAAAGAACAATCACCTATACTGAAAATGTTATCTTTACCCTTTACACGCAGGAATGAATCAATAGGAAGCTTGCCTTTTTCTACTGGTAATCCACAGTTTTGCACAATCGGATTTCCTTTTACACCACAAGACCAAATTAATGTCTTAGTTGGAATTTCAACATTATTTTCAAGTACGACCTTTTCAGGTGTACATTCTAAGATTTTGGTTGCCATATGCATTTGGATATTAAACTTTTCTAAAACCTCGGTTGTATATTGAATAGATTGCTTAGGGAAAAACGGAATGACGGATGGTGCAGCTTCGACTGCTACGATCTTGACAGCTTCAAATGGGACATCATACTTTTTACAAAGCTTGGGTAGTCCGTCTGCTAATTCTCCTAACATTTCCACACCAGTAAATCCACCGCCAGCCACAACAAAGGTTAGACGGGATGGGTCTTTATCTTCTTTATAAAGAGTTAATTGTCGTATGATTTGATTATAAATGGCTTTAGTACTTCTAAAGCTGCGAATGGCAAAGGCATGTTCCTTAATACCAGGGATTCCAAATGTTTCAATATCAAAGCCTAGAGCGATTAAAAGGTAATCATATTCTACAGTTTCGCCACCTTCAAGATGTACGGCTTGTTTTTGTACATCAACTGATGTGACGCTGCCTTTTTTAAACTTTGTCTTCTGAGGATCAATTAACTCTGGAATTTCCATAGCAATTTGACGATCAGCTGCAGTGCCAGCACCCGTTTTATGGAGTTGTGTAGTAATATAGTGGTATTCATGTTTATTGATTAAAGTAACGTCTGCTTCACCAGATTTTAAAAGTTTTTCTAGTTTTTTACTTGTAATGATACCACCGTAACCAGCACCTAAGATTACTATTTTTGGTCTTTTCATTTAAACCCTCTCCTCACAATAGGTAAGTTTTTCTACGATTTATATTGTGAAACACTTCACATTACGATGTAAAAAAAATATCGAGATTTTTTACTCTTTCAATTGTGAAATGTTTCACATATCCTCTATATTCATAGAATACGATAACGGTAAAGAATTAACAAGTAGTTTTTTACTATAAATTTGTCAAATTGGTAAATTATTTTTGACATAAAGGGAATAATAATTTCGTGGCAATTAAGAACTGGTTAAATTTTTAAGTACTAAATTGAAAGAAGGAGATTAAAATGATAGTGAGAATGATGGTAATCGCGTTAGGATTACTTCTAGCCTTGCCGGGTTTAACATCGGCAAATGTTCAGTCACCAGCAGAAAATGAAAAACAGGCTGTACCTGGTTCCCATGACAGAGAAAGTGAGAAGGATGGAATAGAACGAGAAGATCATAATCACATAAACTGGCAGGCAAAAATGGCAGAACGTGAACAAAAGCTGTTAGGATGGGTCGATCAATATACACCAGATAAAAAAGCTGAATGGACAAAGGTATTAGCAGAAAAAAAGGAATTAAGAAATAAGTGGCTAAGTCCAGAAAATGCTGCAAAACGTGAAAAGTGGAAACAGGATAAAATGGCAAAAATTAAGGAATTTAAAAAGCAATTAGATGAGGGAAAGATAACGAAAGAAGAATTTGTCCAAAAGGCACACGGCGGTAAGGCCATGGGGAGTTGGAAAACATTCCATGATTTAAAGACTGCAGTTGAAGCGAAAAATGATAAGCAGGCAATAGAGTTATTAAATCAATTGTTTGAGCAATCCAAACAGCATAATGAAAAGATAAAGGCAATGTTAGCTGAGTGATTTAGGTAAAAAGAAATGCAAGAAGCAATTGCCTCTTGCATTTTTTTTAAAAAAATAATTTTTAAACGGATGGAATAATACCTAGTAAATTTTCTTAAATGACTAAATTAGATTGAACATAATGGAATAAAAGCTTAGCTGTATTTTCAATCGATGATTCATGTGTTCGTTCAAACGCATGAGATGAATCGATTCCTGGACCGATTAACCCGTGAACGATGTCGTGACCAGAGCGAATGGCTGCTGAGGCGTCTGATCCATAAAAGGGGTAAATATCGAGTTTGTATGCAATATTGTTTGCTTCAGCAAGATTCACTAGATTTTTACGGAGTTCATAGTGATAAGGTCCGCTTGCATCTTTTACACAAATAGATACTGTGTATTCATCTGTGGACTGTCCATCACCCATTGCCCCCATATCAACGGCTAAATATTCAACCGTTTCAGGTGTAATATTGGAATTTCCCCCATACCCAATTTCTTCATTATTAGAAATTAAGAAATGGGTTGTATATGGTAATAGGATATTGTTAGTTTTCAATTGCTTAATTAATTGAAGTAGGATTGCCACACTTGCTTTATCATCTAAATGGCGGGATTTAATAAATCCGCTAGGAGTGACTTCTACCCTCGGGTTAAAAGAAACGAAATCGCCAACCTCTATTCCAAGTGCCCGAATATCCTCTATATTATGTACTTTTTCATCTAGTCTTATTTCCATATTATCTTGATTGCGCTCTGCCTTTCCAGCGTCTTTATATACATGGACAGAGGTTTGGTGCATAAGAATGGTACCAGTTATTTTCTTCCCGCTGCTTGTTTCAATTTGGCAATACTCTCCTTCGATTGAGTTATATTTAAAGCCCCCAATCAAATCGATCTTCAGTCGGCCATTTGACTTTATTTCCTTAACCATTGCCCCGAGTGTATCCACGTGCGCAGTAAGCATGCGGTGCTGACTTGAGTCTTTTCCTGCTAAAGTTGCAATCAGACCGCCTTTCCGATTCCTTATTGTTTCAACTTTTAAATCGGCAAGGTATTTTTCAACGTATGAAATTACTTCATTTGTATTTCCAGATGGACTAGGGATCGATACCAAATCCACGAGTAATTTCATTGTTTCCTCTGTATTCTTATTTATCAAAGCTAAATCCTCCTATCAAAATAACACTTCTTCTTATTATAACATCTTATATAAAAATCACTCGAAACAAAACGAATACAAAACCCGTCAACTTTTTTAAAGTGCCTGCATAGTCTAGGTAGTGTTGAGTTTTTTTTGATTTTCAGGATAAATGCCTGAAAAATTGGAAATAAATGAATAATATAAAAATTTAATATTTACATACTTAATGGGGGAGAAGAATGACCAGAATTGAATTGTATCACAAAAAAACGAAGCGATTTTCATGGAAGAAGCCATTTTTTTTCATACTAACATTAATGATATTGACAGTGGGTTTCTTCATGTTTAAACATTTTTATCAAAGTACAATAAAAATTGAATCGCCAGAAGAAAATGTTGGTTTACAAGTGGTGGTTCATCTTCCAGATGGCAAAAAGCTATTTACGTATGAAAATTACATTTTTGAAAAGGATGGAAGAACTTTCTATAAGGGAGAGCGCAACACAATTGATGTAACAGGCGGTACGGTTACTTATGAAAATTGGGAGTAGCAAAGAAAAAGACTAGTTGACTAGTCTTCTTTTTATTGGTCGCTCCTGCTTATCTCATTTAAACCATCCTTTTTTCTTGAACCATACTAGCATTGATACTCCAATCACAGCCATTAACAAAAGAGAAAGAGGATACCCATACTCCCATGATAATTCGGGCATGTTTTGAAAATTCATCCCGAAAATTCCTGCAATAAATGTTAAAGGAGCAAAAATTGAAGTCATAATGGTAAGAACTTTCATTACATTATTTGTTTGGTGTGAATTTAAAGACAGGTAATTATCTCGTATGTCAGCTGTGATTTCTCTGTTAGCCATCAGCATTTCCGATAATTTTAAAAGATGATCGTAGATGTCAGAGAAATATTCTTTCCTTTCTATAATGTTTTTCAAATGTTGAGAATTTAGCATTCGGTAGAGAAGATCACGCATTGGATTAACTGTATGTGTTAGATTTAATAACATATATCTAGTTTCAAATAATTCTTTTAATAAATCGTTCATTGATTTATTAAGAGTGTTTTCTTCAATCTCATCTAATTTTTCCTCAATTTTGTAAATAATCGGGAAGTAGTTGTCTACGATTTTGTCCAATATTTCGTAGAACACATGATGACTAGTAAATTTCTCGATGTTTTTCCGAGTCATTAATCGATCCGCCACTTGTATAACCTCCATTGAGGGCATAAGGTGGAAAGTTACGATAAAATTTTCTCCTACAAAAAAATCCAATTCTTCTTTTATGATTTCAGTTTCATCCTCACGAACAATATGCGTAATAAAGAAGGTATAGTCCTCGTAATAATCTAGCTTCGGCCTTTGTGTTGTGTTATATAAACAATCTTCAATCGCTAATGGGTGAAATTGAAAAGTTTCTGCTAAATGATTAATTTCATCATCACTTGGCTCATTAAAATCAACCCAAAACCATTTATATTTAGTGAAATTTAGTTTATCAATAAAAGCCTGTTTTTCGATTTTATTTTCTTTCGTTATACCCATAAAGCTAATCATATTAACACCTTATTTCATTCATAATGATATTTGAAAATGCAATTCCTACCATTATGATAACGAAAAATTGACCGAAATTCAAAATTCGTATTACCTGGAATAAAAAAAGGCATTCCATTTTACGGAATGCCTGTAGTTATTTCTAGACTGTTTGTTCAGCTTTCTTACGCATTGCTTGTGGAATATAAACGCAGAATGGTTCACTTTCCATATAATCACCGGTTACGGCATAGGTTCTTGAACGGGAACCACCGCAAATTTTGTTGAATTCACAGACACCGCACTTGCCTTTATAATTGTCTGGCTGTCTAAGTTCTTTAAAAACCTTTGACTCACGATAGATTTCAGCTAAAGGAGTATCACGGATATTACCGCCAACGATTGGCAGCAAGCCGCTTGGCATTACATCACCAATATGGTTAACGAAGGCAAAACCATTACCATCATTTACACCCTTTGGAGCACGTTTTAAGCCATCGTGCATCGAAGCAAAATCAGTTGTAATCGAATCTTCGTAGCGAATTTCGCCTTTTGCTATGACATGATCACGCGCTTTCTCTTGTAATACGACACGACGGTAGTGTTGTGCTGCAGTTGTTTTGATATCATAAGGTGCAGTTTTACTTAATTGATATAACCAGCGGAATACTTTTTCATGCTCTGCAGGTGTAATACATGCGTCCATTTGACCTCTGCCGGTTGGAACAAGCAAGAAAATGTACCACATGACAGCACCAAGCTCTTCCACAAGCTTAGACATTTGCTCAAGGTGGTCATAATTATAACGAGAGATTACGGTATTGATTTGCAGTGGCATTCCCAATTCATTTAAATACTTTATTTTTTCAATCGTTACGTCAAACGATCCAGGTACTCCACGGAATTTGTCGTGAATTTCTGCTGTCGGTGCATCAAGACTTAAGCCCCAGCGTGAAAGACCAACCTCCTTTGCACGTTGCATTTTTTCCTTTGTAACATTTGGAGTTGCACTAGGAGTCATACTAACGCGCATTCCTTTTTTAACTGCATAATCGGCAAGTTCAAAAAGGTCTTCCCTCATCATGCAATCTCCGCCTGAGAAGACAAGCATGGGATTATCCATTTCGTAGATTTGATCAATTAAATTAATACCTTCTTCATGTGTTAATTCACGCGGATCTGGAGTCAGCTGGGCATCTGCGCGACAGTGAACACACTTCAACTGACATGCTCGTGTTACTTCCCAAATGACAATAAACGGGTTCACATCATAATCAATACCCTTACTCATTCCATGCGGGTGACCCATCGCATGAGGATGTCCTTTAGCTATTCCTTGCATTATCATCACCAAGATTCATTATATTTTTAATACAATTTAAAACCATTAAAAATGTTTCTATAGGTTTATTATAAGTATCTCTATTTCAGTTTGGATGATGGGTTTGTTACAATATTTCTACATTCCGCGAAAATTACTATTTCATAAAATTACCAAAACTTACTCGAATCTCTAAAAACTATAAGAGAAATTGACCCCAAAGCCATTTATGGTAAATGTCTAAGTTGTTTCTAGCTTTTGTTTCAAAAGTGATTTCATTTCCTTTATAGGAACTTATCCCCACTGCAACCAAATCTTTCATGTATAATCTACTACCTGCTCTCCTTTATGATAGATTTATCTTGAAGAAAAGGAGAACTACCATGAAAAAACACATACTGACAGTCGCGGCAGCTGCCGGCATTATGTTTACCTCTTTTGGTGGGTCCGTTAGCGCACATGAAAACCACTATACTGTTAAATCAGGAGATACCCTATGGAAGATATCGCAAGCTAATAAACTATCAGTTTCAGATTTAAAATCCTGGAATGGTTTGACTAGCGATATTATCTATGTAAATCAAAACCTATCACTCTTGGCACCACACACGCATGAAACAGCTTCTAGTTCCACATACACGGTACAAAGAGGAGATACGTTGTGGGGCATTTCTTCAAGGAATAACCTAACAGTTGCACACCTTAAGTCATTAAATAACCTGTCTTCAGATATGATTTATGTTGGGCAAGTTCTAGTAGTATCTGGCACAACAGCGACTCATGCACCAATTTCTACCGTTTCTAAAGCACAATTGGTCATCGCAGAAGCCAAGAAATATATCGGCACTCCTTATTTATGGGGAGGTAATACTCCAGCCGGTTTTGATTGTAGCGGATTCTCAAAGTATGTTTTTGAAAAGGCAGGAATTTCGATTCCAAGAACGGCAGCCACTCAATGGTCTGGATTAAAAGCGGTAGGCAGTCCAAGCCCTGGTGATCTTGTATTCTTTGAAACATATGCGCCTGGTCCAACTCATTTAGGCATTTATATGGGAGATAACAAATTCATTCATGCCGGAACTTCAACAGGTGTAACCATTACCGATATGAATAATCCGTATTGGGAACCTCGATATTTAGGTGCAAAGACAGCCTTTTAATAGAATGATGAATAAGGACTTTATCCATTGATAAAGTTCCTTTTTTTATTCAAAAAGTCAGAAAATTTTAGGTTTATGAATGGAGCATTAACCTTTATACTTAAGTAAGAAGAGTATTTCTTAAAGATTAGGAGTTTTTGATGAGGAAAGGAATTCTAAGTATATCTATTTTTATCATAATTGTGGCTATTGGCTTACTACAAAAAGATGAGTTGCTTGCATTAATCAAAGAGGGTGGAATAGTTTCTTTTTTTATAAGCATGCTGTTTGTAGCCATTTGTGTCTTTTTTCCTGTTATTCCCTTTCCTGTCCTTGCAGGCGTCATTGGTGGTGTTTTTGGAACTACTCAAGGAGTGATTGTTTCCTTAACAGGTGCAATGGCTGGAACGATGGCTTTCTTTATCTTAAGCAGGTACGGATTCCGTGACTATGCAAAGAGGAAGTTAATGACCAAACCAAAAGTTCAGGAATATGAATCGTTTCTAAACCGTAATTCCTTTATGGCTATTTTAACTTGCCGATTGATACCCATTATCCCAGCGCCTATCGTTACTATTATTTGCGGACTTAGTAAAGTGAATTGGTTTGTATTTTTTAGCGCATCCACGATAGGAAAAGTACCCAACATCCTGATTTTGTCTTATGCCGGTGCTTCATTTAGCAGCAACAAGCTGTTTTCCTTTGGTTTATATGGCGGGTATATGTTAATTATTTTCCTAATAAACTTTGTGATTATTTATCGTAAATTAGCCAGAGAACGTTGGACTAAACAATAAACTTAGCTGGCAGATCTATCTGTGCATCGATCGTCACAATCTCATTAAAAAAGCTTTTCAAAATAAACCATCTAGCTGGATAGGAATGAATAAAATCTTCCATTACTTTAGGAGAATATTGGATAAAACAATCCAGATAGACACGATGCTTTTTTATGTCATGTAAAAGGGCATGCGGTATGGTGTAATAGTCGTATAGTTGGTACGGGTTCAACTTTACCACTTCGATTGTATGGTTTTTGATAAAAGTCGAAATGGTTTGTTCTTGTAATGTAAAGCTTTCTTCCTTTGTAAGTCCGTTTAAACTGATCCGATCATTGATAAAATAAATTCCCTTCATATACCATGCACCTCTTTTATATTTGTGATTGGTACTGTTATTGACCGGAAAGGAAGTAAGTATACCTCATGATAACTGAATGAAAGGCTATTCCAAAAACAAGGAAGGTGATGGACAATGTCTAGTTGGGAAAAGGATGGTTTTACCCTAAGTACAGAAAAGGAATATCTTGATAGTAATGTGATTCACCATTTTTTGAGTGTTGAATCATACTGGGCTAAAGGAATATCGAGGGAAAAAGTAAAGAAGTCTATTGAAAAATCGTCAATCTGTTTTGGGATGTACGAGGGTAACCCTGCAAAAGGAGAGGCAAAGCAGATAGGTTTTGTACGGGCGGTAACCGATTTTGTGAGATTTGCATGGATTATGGACGTATTTGTTCTCCCTGAATATCGGGGAAGAGGATTATCGAAATGGATGATGGAAACGATGATTGGGGACTCTGAACTGAAAGAAGTCCGAAAAATGATGTTATGCACCTATGACGCACATGGTCTATATGAACAATACGGTTTTCAGACACTCGATGACCCAGAAATCTTTATGGAGAGAAAAGTATAACCATTGTGAAAAAGGCTGTCTGCTGATTTAAAATGGACAGTCTTATTCTTATTTTAGGAGAGACAAAATGATATCTGCTGCTATACATGGATTTATCTTAGCCTTTGGGCTGATTTTACCTTTAGGAGTACAAAATGTTTTTGTTTTTAATCAGGGAGCTGTGCAGGCTAAGTGGGTTAGAGCTCTGCCAGTTGTTTTGACTGCTGCATTGTGTGATACACTTTTAATTTCACTGGCTGTTTTAGGAATTTCAGCAGTAGTTTTCGAAATTAGTTTTTTAAAAGTTATGCTGTGTTTGATAGGAATTGTTTTTTTAGTTTACATGGGATATATAACATGGAAAAGTAAACCCAATACAGATAAAATGAAAGTTCAATCCTTTACAGCAGGGAAGCAAATTACTTTTGCAGCATCCGTCTCATTGTTAAATCCACACGCGATTATGGATACTATCGGTGTTATCGGAACAAGTTCATTAACGTATACGGGTTTGGATAAGGCAGTTTTTACAATCGTCTGTATCCTCGTTTCTTGGATTTGGTTTTTGGGATTATCAATTATCGGCAGAGTGGTAGGAAAGCTTGATCAAACAGGGCAATTTATTTCAAGGATTAACAAAATTTCCGCTGTTATTATGTGGGGAACTGCTGTATACCTTGCATTTACATTATAAAAAAATACCCGGCGAAGTGCCGGGTCTGGAATAGAATCTATATAATAAAAGGGGGGAGAGGTTCTTGTTATTGAACCTATAACCTATAGTAATGGAAAAATATGAACAAATTATGAATGAAAAGTTAATAGAATGGTAAATCTGTGGAGGGGAAATTAATGAAGGATTTCCATTGTTGTGCAACCTGCAGACATTTCCAAGCAGAGAAAATACCAACTGGCATGGTATATTTTTGCAGTCGTTTAGGTTATGAAACAAAAACAAATTATAAATTTACCTGTTGGAGCCCAAAAAAGAGCATAATAGAGTTAATGGAGAAATTAAAGAAATCATAGTTTTGAAATAGGAGTTTTGGGAAATGGCAAATACACATGTTTTTTCACGGAAAGAAGAAGTTGCCAATTCGATTACTCATGGAATTGGTGCATTGCTAAGTGTTGCAGCTTTGGTCGTATTAATTGTTTTTTCGTCCCTGTATGGTGGTGCTTGGCATATCGTCAGTTTTACAATCTACGGGGCATCCATGTTCATTTTGTATATGTCCTCTACACTAGTACATAGCTTCCCAGAAGGTAAAGCCAAGGACATATTTGAAATTTTTGATCATTCATCTATTTATTTTTTTATAGCTGGTACATACACACCATTTCTGCTAGTTGTGATTAGAGGCACCCTTGGTTGGTCACTATTCGGGATTGTGTGGGGATTAGCTATAGCTGGAACAGTATTTAAATGCTTTTTTGCAAAAAAGTATCTATTTACTTCAACGATTCTGTATGTTGTGATGGGATGGATGATGGTTTTTGCCTGGAAGCCATTGGCGGAACAGTTGCCATCAGAAGGTATGACGTATTTAATGATTGGGGGACTTCTTTATACGTTTGGAGCTGTATTTTATGTCTGGCGGGGCTTTAAATATCACCATGCAATCTGGCATCTATTTGTCATCGCAGGGACTGTGCTTCACTTTTTTTGTGTTTTGTTTTATGTCTTGCCAATTCAATAGGGTAGAAGTGTACTGGTTCTACAAAAAACTATACAGGTTATACACAAAAGCGTACAGGTTCTACAAAAAACTGTACAGTTTCTACAAAAAAAGCGTCTGGTCAGAAATCTGCCAGGCGCTTCTTCTTAATTATTCTTCATCTCAAAAAATGTATCCATGACTCTTTTACCGATTAGGAAGTTTGCGCCATTATCATTGGTTCCCTGGTAAGCCCAAGGGACGATGACAGCCATTGCCACTTCAGGATTAGTGCTTGGTGCGTATGTGACCAAACTTAGGTTCATAACCGGTGGTGGCTCCTTCCCAAACTTAGCACGTTCAGGACCGTCGTAAAACGCCTCGGCCGTACCCGTTTTTCCTGCTGGAGAATAGGAGACTCCAGCAAACCGTCTATAAGCAGTTCCACCCTGCTCTTGATAAACTTTTTTAAAGCCTAATTGAACCTGTTTCATCCAGCCTGGTTCAGCATCAATGGTATTAAGAACAGTAGGTTTAATTTCTTGAAAGACCGGTCCAAGCTCATCCGTACCATCGATCGGTTCACGTATTTCTTTTACGATATGCGGCTTCATTCGGTTGCCGCCGTTTGCAATCGTTGAAATATATTGAGCCAATTGCATCGGAGAATAGGTGTCATACTGTCCTATAACTAAGTCCATCATGTGTCCTGGCAGCTTGCTAGAGCCTTTTAAACCGCTTGATTCATTGGGAAGGTCAATCCCTGTTCTAGACCCAAGTCCAAAGCTTGCAAAAGAATTTCTAATAATTTCACCAGTATTGGGAGCAAGATTTAACGGCTGGTCAAATTGGTAATTTCCTTTACCAATTCTAATTGCTGTATGAAACATATAAACGTTGGAAGAAAGTTTTAATGCATCTACATCATTTAATATACCTAAATAGGAATATGACTTTTTTAATGGAGTATCTTTAATTTTTATACCTGTATCATCAATTCTAGTACCAGGTTTAAGGACTCCTGCCTTATAGCCTGTTAAAATAGTTGCACCTTTCACAGATGATCCGACATTGTAAGTGGTAGTAATCGTACCAAGTGCATCATCCTGCATTTCTAATTTGCCAGTCATAGAATTTTTAACGATTCTTTTTCCAGCCATTGTTAGAACGGCACCATTATTCGGATCCAATAATACGACATAGGCTCGATCCAAAAGAGCGGTATTGGGAGTTTTTTTCAATGCCCAAAGCTCTTCTTCGATGATTTTTTCTACGGCTATTTGTAAATCCATATCAACAGTAAGGACAAGGTCCTTGCCCCTTTTTCCATTAGAAACTACTTCAGTTTCTATGACATTCCCTTGCTTATCTGTTACTGTTTTGACCTTTGCCTTGTGTCCATGAAGGATGTCCTCATATTGAAGCTCAAGCTGGCTTTTTCCAACTCGGTCATTACGGTTATACCCAAGTGATAAGAAATGATCAAGTTGATCTGCTGGTAGTCCTTCTTCTGTCTTTGTTACGTTTCCGAGGATTGATTTCAATGTTGTGTCAAAAGTATATGATCTCTCCCAGTCAGTCGTGGTATCAACTCCTGGGAGAGATTGTAAGTTTTCGCTAACAATCGCAAACTCCTCAGGCGTGACATCTTCATTTTTGACAATTTGTGGGGTGAATTTATAACCCCTTGAAAATTCAAGATAAATCGACCAGGCTTCAAGATCTTCAGCCGTTAATTGATTTATTTCTTCCTCGGTAATTCGATCAATCTTTAATTTATATAAATCATTATCTTTTAATTTTTTCGCTTTAAACAACGTTGTTTCTTTATCGGTAATTTTCGAATCCGCTTCTTTTTGGTTTTTGAGGATCCAAAGATCTTTTTTTTCCCTTTCTGTCATCTTATCTGAATTCTTAACAATCAATTTTGCTAATTTTTCTGCAGTATCCAGCATTTCTTTCTGGCTTGCTCCCATATTTGTATATGTAATCGCACGCTTTGGTACATTATCAACTATTACTCGATGATTGCTGTCAAACATTTTTCCCCTTGGGACAGGATTATTAATCGTGATATCTTCTTTTCTCTCTAATTCTCGCTTGAAATTCTCCCCATACACAATTTGAACAAAACCTAGACGTAAAATTAGAATGGAAAATAACATAAAAACGCTAAAAAATAGAAGGTTCAAGCGGAACGGAAAATGTGATTTTTTCTTTTTCTTTTTCTCCAAAAGCTAACACATCCTTTTTAGCAAACACATGAGACAATTTATCGTTAGTATGCCAAATTAGTATTTGTAATTATTTATTATTTTACGTTTATATTCACAAATATGTAAAGTATTTCCTCTTAGTTGATGTGATATTTTGTCATTGACACAATTATGGTTTTATCATATAGTTAATGTAATAAAATATTTCCTTTTAAAGGGGAGTAGCTGGACAATAAAGTCGTCATTCCGAGAACATGTTTCTCCGGCTTTATTGGCAACGTGTCGTTGTTAGCAAGACCTTTACTGCATAATCGGTAAAGGTCTTTTTGTGTTTTCTTGAGGCCTTTACCGAGGAAAAAGTGATTTTCACTTTTTCCAAAAGTAAAGGCTTTTTTATTTGCAGCAAAGGGATATTTTAGAAAAAAACTTACTTTATTAGGAGGATTTATTAATGGACTTTTCTCTTTTGCTGGAATACGGATGGGTATTGCTTGTATTAATTGCATTGGAAGGGTTGTTAGCAGCGGATAATGCTTTAGTACTTGCAATCATGGTAAAGCATTTACCTGAAGAGGAGCGCAAGAAAGCTTTATTTTATGGATTAGCTGGTGCATTTGTATTCCGATTTGCTTCCCTATTTGTCATTTCGTTCCTTGTGGATGTATGGCAGGTTCAGGCCATAGGGGCTTTATATCTTTTGTTCATGGCGATCAATCATATTGTACGAAAACTGGCCATTAAAGGAAAATCGGACAGTGACCAGAAAGAAAAGTCTGTTAAGAAAAGTGGGCTTTGGGCAACTGTTTTTAAAGTGGAACTAGCGGATATCGCATTCGCCGTTGATTCTATTTTAGCAGCTGTTGCACTTGCAGTCGTTCTGCCAGAGACTCCACTACCAAATATCGGTGGTCTTGACGGCGGAAAATTCTTAGTCATTTTTGCCGGTGGTATCATTGGATTAATTATCATGCGTTTTGCGGCTAATCAATTTGTTAAGCTATTAGAAAGAAGACCAGGTCTTGAAATTGCAGCCTTTGCGATTGTCGGTTGGGTTGGAGTAAAGCTTGCTGTGTACACACTTTCACATCCAGCACTTGCCATATTAAGTGAAGAGTTTGCCCATTCTACAGAATGGAAATTAACGTTTTACGCTGTGTTAGTAGGAATTGCAGCAGCAGGGTGGTTCTTTTCAAAAGATCAGGTGGCAGAAGAAGGGAAAATCGAATCAAAAGTATCATAATTTGTTCTGGGTAAAGGGAAACTAAAAATAGCAAGATTTGAAGGGAAGCTGCATTCAATCGAATTGCAGCTTCCTATCGGTAAAAATGGATGTTTAGGGGAATGAATATAGATACATACAATTATTATGGAGGTGTAAGCCTTACTTGTTGTAAGGTCCGCTATTGACAATCATAAATCTTTTCCTTATCGCCTTACTCATTGCCCTGACGGGGTTTTTCGTTGCTACCGAATTTGCAATTGTAAAAGTCAGGGGATCAAGAATTGAACAGTTAATTGCTGAAGGCAAAAAAGGAGCAGAAGCGGCTAAACATGTAACCACACACCTAGATGAATATTTATCAGCTTGTCAACTTGGAATTACCGTGACAGCTTTAGGACTCGGGTGGCTAGGGGAACCAACTGTTGAAAGCTTATTGATTCCACTATTTAATCGCTTACAGTTAAATGAGACATTGTCCCATTTATTGTCATTTGGGTTTGCATTTGCTTCTGTTACATTTTTACATGTTGTAATAGGTGAATTAGCTCCTAAAACAGTAGCCATCCAGAGGGCAGAACAAATTACACTTGCGACCTCAAAACCATTAATTTGGTTTTATAAAATCATGTATCCATTTATTTGGGTATTAAATCACTCCGCTCGCGTACTTGTTGGGTGGTTTGGGTTTAAGGCTGTCTCCGAAAATGAATTAGGACTTTCAGAGGAAGAGCTGCGAATACTCCTTTCGGAAAGTTATGAAAGTGGCGAAATTAACAAAAGTGAATTGGAATACGTAAATAATATTTTTGAATTCGATGAGAGAATCGCTAAAGAGATCATGGTTCCGAGGACAGAAATGATTACGCTGGATATGAACGATAGTATTGAAACGGTCAGGGATGTCATAAAAAAAGAAAAGTACACACGTTACCCTGTTTTAGCAGATGGAGATAAGGATAATATATTAGGCTTGATTAACATTAAAGAAATATTAACGGAAGATATTACCAAGGAAGAACTTTTAAAAGAAACTACGCTAAAGCCGATTTTAAAACCCGTTATTCGAGTCATTGAATCGATACCTATTCATGATTTATTGGTAAAAATGCAAAAAGAACGTTCGCATATGGCGATCCTTCTGGATGAATACGGTGGCACCTCAGGACTTGTGACAGTTGAGGATATTCTAGAAGAAATTGTCGGAGAAATCAGAGATGAGTATGATGCAGATGAGGTAGCTGAAATTCGTAAAGTTAATTCAGATCATTATCTTTTCAATGCAAAAGTACTTGTTGTGGAGGTAAATGATACACTTGGGACAAATTTATCAGATGAAGAAATGGATACAATCGGTGGTTGGTTTCTAACTCGAAACTTTGATGCTAAAAAGGGCGATGAGATCGAAGAAGAGGGGTATATTTTCACAGTTAAAGAAATTCAAGGTCATCATATTTTATTTATTGAGGCCAAAAGGGTTTTTATTAGTGAAACGAAAAAACCTTAAAAAAGCAATTCCAAATTTGAGGAATTGCTTTTTATAATATTTTTTTTATTCAATTGTCAAGATAAATGAATTGAAATCACAAAAAAGATTTGACAATTTTGTGAACAAAGTGAATAATTAATAATATATAGAAAGGGGATATGTTTTTAATGGAGACGAGAGAGAAATTACTAAATGCTGTGACTTATGTTGGGTTATCCGTTCTTACAATTGGAGTGATAGCTTTTATAGTGGGAGTGATTGTAACCGATTTCAATATGCTGATCTCAATTGGAATTGGAACATCTGTGGGTGCTGTATTTATTTTTCTAATTGGTGTGTTTTTAGTCGTGACCGACGAAATGATTGAGAAATCCTTTGTTGGGACGAAGGTTGTTCCAAGCAACAAAAGAAATGAGGCACCATTGAGGTAATAACTTGCTTAAATTAGTTGTTCTCTATAATTGCTTAGTGTATATACCCATTCTAATTTTGTCGGCAGTACACACTTAAGATTCAACCACTTAATGAAAACGCCACCATGAAAACACGAAAACTAATTGACTACTTAAAATGATATAATATAATGAATATTAACACTATTTAAAAAATGGTATTAAAGAAAAAAGTGCTCCTCTAAAGGAGCACATAAAAATTAGTTAGACCGTTCAGCTAGCCATTCACTTATTGTAGGATACGTTATTTTTGTTGCTTTACTGCCAAAAGTAATCGATGTATGGCCTACTGGTAAATTTAGATATTGTTTATCTTTACTAGATATAGAATTCATCAATCCTTCAACCATATGTGGTTGTGCGATCAAATCATTTTTTCCAGATAGATTTAGGACATTTGCTTTAATATTTTTTAAATCAACTCTTTGACCGCGAATGACAAGTTCGCCTTTGATCAGCTTATTTTTCTGATAGAAATCCCTAATCCACTGACGATAGGCTTCGCCAGGGAAAGGTATCCCGTCATTTAACCATTTTTGAAGCAATTTAAAACTTGAGATAAACTTTTCATTATCCGCGCGATCGACAAGACTAACATAAGGTCCATAGAAGTTTGCCATTGGTTTCATTAATTTGTTCCCCATATCAATCATTTCCGGTGGAACAACACCTAGAGTATCTACAACTTTATCAACATCGAAAAATTTCTCATTAAGCATTTCACCATAAGACCCGGAATTCTCAAAATCAAACGGACTAGTCATAAACACAAGATTACGGATCGGTAATTCAGGGTGTAACGCTGCAAAAATGGATGTCATCGTACCGCCCATACAATATCCAAGAAGAGATACTTCCTCAACACTAGATCTCTTCATTACTTTTTTAACCGCCCGCGGGATATAGTCCATAATGAAATCATCTAGTTTCATATGGCGGTCCTCATATCCAGGGGTACCCCAATCAAGCAGATAAACATCGAAACCCTGATTAACTAGATATTCTATTAAACTGCCACCTTTTGTTAAATCCAGGACATATGGTTTATTAATGAGCGCATATACCATGAGTAATGGAATTTTATGCTTTTTTGGCTGATCGGAAATATAACGATATAGCTTCGTTTTATTTCTCGTCCAAACAACTTCTTTTGGAGTTGGAGCTACCTTAGGCTCTGCATCAGATGTAAGCACTTCAGAAGCCCTTTTGATCCGTTTAAGAAATTGTTGGTATTCTTCGGGATAGAATTGAGCCTGTTTTTCCCAATCATTTGTTGTGAGCATGTTAATAACGGCTCACTCCTTCCATCAGTGATTACAAAATCGATATGTAAAGAGTAATAACACTTACATATATAATCCACCATTAATATTTAATTGCTGACCTGTAATATAGTCTCCATCTTTACATAAGAACACGACACCGCGAGCAATTTCTTCTGGCTTACCTAAACGTTTTTGTGGGACCTTTGCCACGATACTTTCTAGAACTTTCTCCGGAATTGCTTGAACCATTTCAGTTCCAATAAATCCAGGACAAATTGAGTTTACGGTAACATTGCTTCTCGCAAGCTCCAGTGCAAGTGATTTGGTATAACCAATAATGCCTGCTTTTGCAGCAGCATAGTTTGTTTGCCCGAATCCACCAGCCTGCCCAATAATGGATGAAATGTTAATAATGCGCCCTGCATCCGATTCCTGAAGGTAAGGTAAAGCCGCAGATGTTGTATTGTAAACACTGTTTAAATTAACATCAATTACTTTTCTCCAGTCTACCTCAGTCAGCTTTTTAAATGTGCTGTCTCTTGTAATACCAGCATTATTCACGAGGATATCTAATTTTCCGAAATGCTCTACTGCCGCATGAATGAGATAGTTAGCTTGCTCACTAATTGAAACATCCGCTTGAACAATCAAGGCTTCTCCGCCAAATTCATTTATTTCAGCTTCGATTTTTTCGGCTAATTCTTTTCGGGTTACATAATTTAGAACAATTTTCACACCATTTCTAGCTAACTCCAATGCAATCGATGCACCGATACCTCTGCTGCCGCCGGTAACGATCGCTACTTTATCTCTTATTTCTGTCATTATTATGCCTCCATTACTATTGAATAAGTTCAATAACGTATTAATGCTAAAATTCAATTAATGACATACCCTTAAAATGGAATAGGTTTATTTTGATCCTTCTGATACTTTTAGCAGGTTAATAATTTGAGTCATTTTACTATCGAGATTCTTCATATCCTTTTTGATTGCAGTTAATTCTTGTTTAAAACTCGATAGATCTAATTGATTTGTGCTGTTATCTTCCAACAACTCTTCCAAGTTATCAACTTTTGCATCTACATTGACAACTAATGATGATAGGTTAGCCAAATCAGTACGGGATGGAATATTGACTATTTCTAAGTATTTTTCTGTGCTTTCATCAATTAATTTTTTGTACATAAGATTCATTTCCATTACTTGGGCAATGCCCTGTGAGGGAAAGTTTTCCTTGATTGTTTCATCAAAATAGCTGCTGGACTTTGCATAGTAATCCTTCCAAATATCAAAAAGGTTTGTTTCTAAAGTCATTGTAATTCCTCCCCATTTGTTTTCATCGACATGTCTATCATACTAATTACTAAGAAAGAAATGAAGGGGAAATATTCAAAATTATCGCAATATATTACTGCTTTTTTTGACAAAATATCCGAAAATTCATTAAAAATTATTTATAATCATTGTCGAAATAGTGAAAAATGTTGAAAAAAGTCTAAGAATATTTTTATAAAATGAAATGGCCGACTAGAATGATTCTTCTCCAGTCGGCGATTTTATTTTTGTAGGAATGTTCTATTTATTATTCAATAGATCTTTCAGCTAACCAATCCCCTATGGTAGGGTAGGTTACTTTTGCTGCCTGGACTCCAAATGTGATGGAGGTATGGCCAACTGGCAAATTCATATATAATTTGTCCTTACTTGTTATAGCACTCATTAGAGCCTCAACTTGATGAGGTTGAGCAATGATATCTTTTTGCCCTGACAGATTTAACACATTTGCTGTGATGTTTTTCAGATTGACTTTTTGACCACGAATAACAAGTTCTCCTTTTATCAGCTTGTTCTTTTGATAAAAGTCGCGAATCCATTGGCGATAGGATTCACCGGGAAACGGGATGCCATCATTGAGCCATTTTTGCAGAAGTTTAAAGCCCTTGACAAAATTTTCATTATCAGCTCGCTGATATAGATTAACAAATGGACCATAGAAATTTGCCATCGGCTGAATCATTTTGTTACCAAAGTCAATCATATCTGGTGGTATATTGCCCATGGTGTCTACTACTTTATCAATATTAAAATAGCGTTCATCCAACATGGCTCCATATGATCCAGTATTCGAAAAATCAAAGGGACTAGTCATAAAGATCAGGTTGCGGATTGGCAGTTCTGGATGGAGGGATGCGAAAATAGAAGTCATCGTACCACCCATGCAATAGCCAAGAATAGAGACTTCGGCAGCACCTGATTTCCTCATAACCTTTTTAACCGCACGAGGCATATAGTCTAAAATATAATCATCAAGCTTCATTGTTTTATCTTCGATACCGGGTGTTCCCCAATCAAGCAGATAGACATCGAAACCACGATTAACCAAGTACTCAATTAGACTGCCGCCTGTAGTTAAATCCATAACATATGGTTTATTAATGAGGGCATAAACCAATAGCAACGGTATTTTATATCTTTTTGGCTGGTCGGAGATATAGCGATAAAGCTTTGTTTTATTTTTTGTCCAAACAAGTTCTTTTGGGGTTGGTGCTACTTCAGGTTTGGAATCGGTAGTTAATACTTGCATCGTCCTGACACTGCGATTAATATGCTGTTGGTATTCCTTAGGAGCAAATGAAGCAAAGTTATTCCATACATCTTCTACTGTAGTACTAATCGTGCTCACTCCTCTCGAAATGTACTTCATGCATAGTATATAGTGAAATTTACACCTATATGACTATTACAAGCAATATAAAAACGCTGTTGATGTAAGAATCAACAGCGTCAGTTTACATTTTTTAGAGTAATAGTCCTACATATCCCATACCATTGCAAGTAGAGTTCCGAATACCGTAATGAGTGCAATGATTAGGCCATAAAATACATTGGTGTAGATTGCCCCTTTATCCTTCGTTTCACCAGCATGCATAAATACAACGAGCTGGAGTCCTGCTTGGATGAATGCAGTCAAAAGTAGAATCGTCATGCCTACAGCAAATGACATATCTAAAAAGTAAACAGCTAAGGCAACGGTTGTCAGGAGTAAAGAGAATACAAAACCAAAAACTTGTTTCATTGGAAATAATTGGCTCATATTACATCATTCCTTTCAAGTAGATGAAGCTGAAGATGAAAATCCAAACGACATCTAGGAAATGCCAATAAAGCGAGAAAATAAATGCTTTATTGGTGGTTTGAGGAGTTAATCCCCGTTTATTAACTTGCAGCATTATGAATAATCCCCAAAAAAGGCCAAGTGTAACGTGCACACCATGTGTACCTAATGTTGTTAAAAGGATCGATGTAAATGCACTTGTTTGGAGTCCGGCCCCAACATGTACATAGTGCATAAACTCATAAATCTCAACACTTAAGAATCCAAGTCCAAGTAGTAAGGTAATCGCAAAAAATGCCATCATTGCTCTTTTGTTACCGATTCGCATGGCATGAATACCAAGACCAATGGTAAAACTGCTGGTCAAAAGTAAAATCGTTTCAATTAACACTGGTGTAATTTCAAAAATTTCTGCTCCCGCAGGACCATTACCCGTGCGATCCACTAATGTAAAATATGACGCGAAAAGGGTAGCGAAAAGCATAATTTCCGCACCAAGGAAGATCCAAAATCCTAAGATTTTTAAACTGTTTTCTTCGGTACTATATTCTAATGGAAGCGAGCTATCTATTTTCATTTTTTAAGCACCTCGCAAATTTGTTTCTGTTTCTTCAATTTCTTTAACAGAGATATATCGGCCATGGTCTTGTTCAAATGACCTTAAAGCCATACATCCGAAAATTCCTAGTGTAGTAACGATAACAGGAATCCACAAGCTGAAAATGAATGAGAATCCCCAAACAAAGAAGATACAGCTCATAATGAATGGGATACCGCTATTATTTGGCATGTGAATTTTCTCGTATTCACCTTTAAATAAAACATGACCTTTCTTCTTTGCGTCCCAAAATGCTTCATTGGAATGTACTTCTGGTAATATCGCAAAATTGTATTCTGGTACGGGTGTATGTGTAGACCACTCTAGCGTACGAGCATCCCAAGGATCACTACTAATATCTCTAGATTCATATCGAACACTATAGTAGATATTGTAGACAATGAACACAAAACCAATGGCCATGATCGCCGCTCCAACAAACGAAATCATATTCAATAAGCCAAATCCAGCAGCTTCAGAGTATGTGTACATCCGGCGTGCCTGGCCATCTAATCCTGAAGCATACATAGGCATGAAGGCTAAGATAAAGCCGATTGATAATAGCCATGCTGTCCATTTTCCAATTTTCTCATTTAACATGAAACCGAACATTTTTGGCCAATAGTAATGCAGGCCAGCAAGCATCGCATAGACAACACCAGGAATAATAACGTTGTGGAAGTGAGCAACTAAGAACATCGTATTATGATATTGATAGTCTGCGGCCGACATCGCAAGCATTACACCTGTAACTCCACCTAATGTAAACAGTGGAATGAAAAGCATACTGTAGAGCATTGGTGTAGTAAAAACAATTTTTCCTTTTCTTAGTGTAAGTAGCCAGTTAAAGATCTTAACTCCTGTCGGTACAGCAATCGCCATGGTTGTAATCGAGAAGATACTGTTGGTTAATGCTCCTTGACCCATGGTAAAGAAATGGTGTGCCCATACAAAGAAAGAAAGAAGGGAAATAATCACCATTGAACCAACCATCGATTTATAACCATATAGGTTTCGACGGGCAAAGGTTGAGATAATTTCGCTATAAATTCCGAATGCCGGCAGGATTAGGATATAAACTTCAGGATGTCCCCAAACCCAGAAAATATTAGCCCATAGCATATCCATTCCACCATTATCCATCGTGAAAAAGTTAGTTCCAAATTGACGATCTAAGGTTCCCATTGCAAGCAATACAGCTAATACAGGGAATGCGAATACGATGATAACATTGGCAATTAAAGCAGACCAAGTAAACATTGGCATTTTGAATAATGTCATACCAGGTGCTCTCATTTTGAGAATCGTAGTGATAAAGTTAATTCCAGTCATTAATGTACCAATACCGGCAATTTGAATTGCAATCATATAGTAATTGGTACCGACAGATGTGCTGAATTCGTTACCTGCAAGCGGGAAGTAAGAGGTCCAGCCTGCATCAGGTGAGCCACCGACAACAAACGATATGTTGAATAACATGGCACCCATAAAGAATAGCCAGAAGCTTAAAGCGTTCAAGCGTGGGAAGGCCACATCACGTGCTCCAATTTGCAATGGAACAACAAAGTTCATAAAGAACATAATGAACGGCATTGCCATAAACAGGATCATAACGATCCCGTGTGTCGTGAAAATCTCATTATAATGTTGTGCGTCAAGCAGGGTGTTTTCTGGTACAGCCAGTTGAGCACGCATCATAATCGCGTCAACCCCGCCTCGGAAAAGCATAAGGAGGGCAGAGAGCAGATACATAATACCAATCCGTTTATGGTCAACAGTTGTTAACCATTCACGCCAAAGGTAGCCCCATTTTTTAAAATAAGTAATTCCAGCAATAACTGCAATGATGGTTAGTCCAATGGCAACCATCGAGGCATAAATCGCAAAACTAGGATGTGGAACAGCAAATCGATCAAAGAAATCCATTATTACTAACTCCTTTCTCGGGAAGAATACTATTATTAGTGATTCATATTTTCATGTTGTGAATGGGAATCTGTGTCAGATTCGGTTGTTTCTGATGATTCTTCACTATGATCATGACCTGTTGGCGGCGGTGAGAATTCTAAATGAGTCCCAGTGTATGTTTGTTGTCCAAGATGACCTGGTTCTAATAAATCCTTAAATTTTTTCTCAGTAATCGGCTTGGCAGTTTCTTTTACCTCTTTTACCCAATCGTCAAAGTCTTCTTGTGACATTGCCGTTACATTGAAGGTGTTTTCCGCAAATCCTTTACCTGAAAAGTTAGCGTTTCGTCCCATAAATTCACCTGGAACATCTGCGGCTAAATGTAAGGTGGTAACCATATCAGCCATTGCATACTTTTGTCCTCCAAGTTGTGGAATCCAAAAACTTGTAATCGGTCCATATGAATAAAGCTTAAATTCAAGTGCTCGATCTGTAGGAATGTACAAGTAATTTACTGTTTCAATGCCTTCCTCAGGATAACTAAAATGCCACTTCCAGTTTGAAGATGAAGCATAAACCACTAAAGGCTCCTTATCATCATACCCTATCGGTTTTGCTTCAACGATATAGTTACTTTGAACAGATACAAAAGATAGGAAAGCAACGATTAATACAGGAATACCAACCATGATGACTTCTACCCATATATTGCCTTCGATATGTGGAGGTTCATAATCAGCCTTTTGTTTAGAAGCTCGATACTTTACTAACATGTACACTAACATTGTGAAAACTACGATAACGATTCCAGACATAATTCCAATGGACATTAGGATGTCGCTTGCTTGCCTTGCCGCTTGCGGACCTTTAGGATCCAATACGAGTAGTGGCTCACAGCCAGACAAAATCGTGGCAAACATAGTCATTGCTACCATTAAAGTCCATTTCATTTTAGCTAGTTTTTTCAATTTTTAAGCTCCTCTCATTAAGTGTAGTGCATTTCGTGAATTAATTCACATACTTACTTAAAATTTCTGAATAAATAATTAAAATCATTACTAACAAATATTTATTATATTATTAGTGTTATTATTTTGCATAACACAATATTAGCAACATAACTGTGATGTTTATATACGTTTTTTGAAAAATTTGTGACAAATTTGTTAAGGATTTATATTCCTGCGATAGAAAATCTATGGAAAGTAGAAAATCATAAAAAATTGTCTATTTTTACACATTAATGGGATAATGTATATGAATACATACGAATAGGGGAGACACGCATGAACGTCAAAATCAATCGCCATGCAGCAAAAGCATTGAAAAAAATGGTGGAAGGTGAAGAAGCACAGGGCAAGTTGTTCCGAGTATATGTAACCAATATACATGGAGATCATGCACATTATGATCTAATGCTTGATACACCTACTGAACATGATGAAGTGGTTAAAACCGATAAGGATATTGACATTATTCTTGATAAACGTGATGAATTTTTAGATGGAGTTTGGATCCAATTGTTCCATGTTCCAAAAGAAGAGTGGCTGATCACAAATCCAACAAAAGGCGGCCATCACCACCATCATTAACCATTTAGACAATCAATTCAATAAAATTATTAGGATGCCAAATGCGGCATCTTTTTTTTTATTGTTTCTCAGTAAAACGAAAGGGGAATCTAGTGCTAAACTACTATTTATTCAACAAAATACGACACAAGAATAATATAAACATTTTTTCATTGAGGTTTTTATTGCTTGTATCGTTACAGTTATTGTAGAAATTTCCCATAACCATTGAAAATTAAATTGCTAATTTTCTACATTTTCAGTTTGAATATTCTAAAAATTATTTATTTATTAAAAATTCGTAATATAGTATTATAATATTTACCACTATTTAACTAATAGTGCATGTTTATCACTGGAGGGGGTTTGTAAATAGGAGAATGGTTTGAAAATTACATGGTGGAATAGGTAGATTGAAGGGGAGGAAGAAACTTGTCTAAAAGAAGAAAAATTAACAAAGTATTTACTAGTTTACTAATCTTTATACTAGTATTCTCATTATTCGCACCTAGTTTTGTACTAGCTAACACCACTCCACAGGGGAAACACCTGAATGTGAGTAAGAGAGCTCAAGTAATGGAGAGGCTGGTTCAAAAGCAAGAAGCATTATTAGCTAAAACTCCGACTCTTCATCCTTCATTAAAAAATGTTAAGGATGATGAAAACGTTTCTGTAATTGTACAACTTTCTGAAGCACCGGTTGCACTTGAAAAAGGAAAGCAAATGATTAAAGGTAAATCATTTACTTCGGCAAAAGCGGCAAGCATAAAGCAGAAAGTAGTTGCTCAACAAGCAGTATTCGAAAAAAGCTTAAAGCAGGTAAAAGTATCATATAAAAAAGGCTTTACATATGATCAAGCATTCAATGGGATTTCACTTACGTTACCTGGAAAGGACCTACAAAAGCTTATTAATATGAAAGGCGTAGTAAGCGTTGATCCTGATAACAAAGTTTACGCTTTAAATGATGGTCCTACTAAAGCTGCTAATACGGTTACGGCGCCAGTTACAGCACCAGTTAATGAAAGTAATGAATTTCTCGATATTCCAGAGATATGGGACATGGGATATGAAGGTGAGGGTGTAAAGGTAGCAGTTATCGATACTGGAATTGACTATAATCATCCTGAGTTTGAAGGTGTTTATAAAGGTGGAGAAAACTTTGTCGAGAATAGTAGTGATTATGCTCGTGAACGTGCATCAGACGATCCTTATGAGACAAGTCCATTAGACCGACCTGCAAATAAACCAGAGTTTGATGCTGTCGGAAATTCATTCTATACTTCCCATGGTACACATGTTGCAGGGACGATTGCAGCACAAGGGAAAAATCCATACGGCATAAAAGGTATTGCGCCGAAAATTGAATTGTACGCATACCGGGTATTAGGTGCCTATGGCAGCGGGACAGAATCTGCAGTTATTGCTGCGATTGATAAATCGGTTGAAGAAGGAATGGATATTATTAATCTATCGTTGGGTGGAGACAGTAATAGCCAAACTGCACCAGATTCTTTTGCGATTAATAATGCTACATTAGCTGGTGTGACAGCCGTCATTGCTACTGGTAACAGCGGTCCTGACCGTTCAACAATTGGTAGTCCGGCGACCAGTGCACTTGGAATTTCTGTAGGGAACTCAACATTACCACAAACAACTAATCAAGCTAACTTATCAGTTGTAGCTGGTAATTTTAGTGCTAATTATAATGTAGGATTGATGGGTTGGACTTTTGCTCAAGATCCAGAAGAAACAATGAGTGGAACGTATGATGTTGTTGCGGTACCAGGACTTGGAAAGGAAGCAGATTATGCAGGTCTTGATGTAACAGATAAAGTAGTACTCGTTTCTCGAGGGGAAATTCCGTTTGTGGACAAAATTGCTTTTGCAAAGAAAGCAGGGGCTATTGGAATCATTATTCACAACAATCGGGAAAATGCAGGACCAGCAGGGGTTTTCCTTGGGGATTCATTTGCATTCATCCCAACATATGACATTTCAACTGCGGATGGAAAGGCATTTAGAGACGCAATTGCTGCAACAGATAATAAACTAGGTAAAGTAACATTTAGTAATTATGTGAAAGGTACTACTGAAGGGGACCAGATGAATGACTCAAGTTCACGAGGACCTTCAACACCGACATTTGATATTAAACCGGATGTATCTGCACCTGGAACAAATATTATATCGTCAGTAGCATCTTACGCAAAAGATTATCCTGGAATTGATTATTCACAATCATATGACCGTTATACTGGTACAAGTATGGCAACACCTCATGTCGCAGGTATCGCTGCTTTACTTTTATCAAAAAATCCAGATTGGACACCATATGATGTAAAAGTTGCCTTGTCTAACACTGCAAAACAATTAGATACAGAGCTGTTTGACGTATTTGCTCAAGGACCTGGCCGTGTACAACCGCTTGAAGCTATAAATGCAGGTGCACTTGCCTATGCATTGGATACAACTGACAATGATGGAAAACTTGTTGATAATAAAAAAGGAACCATTACGTTTGGAAAAGTCGTTCCAAATCCGGATGGGGAAACAGTCGTTACAAAAGAAATTGATGTAAGACAATTAGGAGCTGCAGTATCGGGTGATTTCGATGTAACTGTCGAAGTAACGAAAGCAGCTACAGGCGAGTTAGCAGATGCTAATGTAACTGTTGATAAGTCATCATTTACATTAAATGATTCAGAAAAGCTTACTGTAACGTTAACTGTTCCTAAAGGTGTGGATTCACCAGATAATGAATTACTGGGATATATTAAGATTAGCAATGCTACAACAAAATTAGCTTTACCATTTGCAGTAGTCTTTTCAGCAACTGGCCCTACTGGTTTAGCATATTTTGAACTTGAAAGCTATGCTATTTCACCAGATGGTGATGGTAAAGCTGACACTACAAATTTATTTTTTGGATTACATGATCAACAAGCAGCATCCATTGAACTTTGGAATGCAGAAAAACCTGAAGATGGATTCTTTGGAGACGGATATCTAGGATATCTCGAGTTTGATATTATTCCAAGTGGAAACTGGAGATTGCCAATTGGCGGCACTTATACTGACTGGGGAACTAACAAAGAGACTCGAACTCCAGAGGGTGTATACACAGTTGATTTTAACCAATGGGATTTAACCAATGGAGATATCAATTTCCTTGCTTGGGATGGTCCTTTCTACGTGAAAACTTCTGATCCAAAAATTGCATTTAATTCAGTTGTAGATGAAATCGATGGTTCAGAATATGTAGTAAGCGGCTCTATTGATGATAAATTTGTTGATTTTGCAACAAGTGTAAATTGGAGTGAAATTTTCAATTCAAGCTATGACGTTAATCAGAACTTAGCTGTGACTTATCAATTAACCGATAAAAATGGAAATGCTGTTAGCAATGGTCCTGTAATACTTAAGCAAGATGGTACATTTGATATCTCATTATCTGAATTACCTTCTGGAAATAATAAGTTGACCTTAAGTGTAAAAGACATTGCTCAAAACTCTGCAACACAAGAGGTTTCACTAAATGTAAAAGAAGTGTTGCCTAAAGAAATTACAATTACATTAACACCATCTACATCCGAAGAAACTCAAGGTCCAGTTACTGTTACAGTTGCAACTGACAGTGAAGAGCCATTGAGTGCCTTGAAATGGCTGAAGGGTGAAAAAGCTCTTGCTGATTTTGTAGAAGGCGGCATTGATATTGACCTTACAGCTAAGTCATTCGAGGTAGTAGAAAATGGCACCTATACTGTTTTCGCAAAAAATAGTGTTGGCGTAGAAGCTGTACAATTGATTACCGTAAACAATATTGTCCAACCACCTGCACCGATCACAATTGACTTAACTCCATCCACCACTGAACCAACTGAAGGTCCTGTGTCGGTGTCTGTTGCTACAGATAGTGTGGAAGAATTAACGGCATTAAAATGGTTAGCGGGCAATAAAACACTTGCTGATTTTGCAGATGCAGGTGCAGATATTCTTGCAACGAAATCATTTGATGTAACTGTGAATGGTGTTTATACTGTTTATGCAAAAAATAGCGCAGGTGTTGAAGCTATTCGAACCATTACAGTAGATAACATTAAAGAACCTGTAAAGCCAATTTCAGTAGTGCTTACACCTTCAACAACAGAATCAACTGAAGGGGATGTTACAGTTACTGTTTCTTCAGATAGTCAAAGTGAACTTGTAGCCATGAAATGGTTAGCGGGCAATAAAACAGCTGCTGATTTTGCAGATGCCGGTACAAATATTCTTGCAGCAAAGTCATTCAAGGTTTTTGCAAATGGAACCTATACTGTTTATGTAAAGAATATTGATGGTGCAGAAGCAGTACAAACCATTTCAGTTAACAATATTCAGGTTCCAGTTGTACCAGTAAAAGTAGAACTAAGCCTATTAAACACAGAATCAACTGAAGGTCCTGTGACGGTGAAAGTTAAAACCGATGGTGATGTTGTAGCAATGAAATGGTTAGAAGGTCAAAAATTGGCTGCAGACTTTGCAACAGACGGTATGGACATCGATCTTTCAACAAAGTCATTCTTGGTAATTAAAAATGGCTTTTACACAGTCTATGTGAAAAATAGTGCTGGTGTCGAAACTGTGCAAACCATTGAAGTTAAGAACATTGTCGCTCCAAAACCTGTAGATCCAAAACCAGAAGGTCCGAAAAATGATAATAATAATGGAACTCCTGGATCAAACAAGAATAACAACAGTAATAACAATAACAACAGTAATAATGGAAAGAAATTACCAAACACTGCAACAGATTCTTATAATTACCTTGCATTTGGTTCAGCTATGCTCCTTGCGGGACTGCTTGCAATGTATATTTTGTACAGAAAAAATAAAAAAGCTGTCCTTTAATAGCTAATAAAATTCTGCCTCTACTACTAATAACTTACTGGTAGGGGCAGATTTTTTTACTCGTGGATATACTTTACTTTTTAATAAGAAAGGTGATGTAAATGAAAGACAATGGTAAAAAATTGCGAAAAGTTAATGGTTCTGTTAATCCAAATCACCGCCAAGAACTCAAAACATCTCTCATAAAAAAGGAGGATCCAAATGAAATCACTTTTATATATGAAGTTCAAAATATTGGAAATGAGGATATCTTCCTGCAATTTCCATCGGCTAAAATATATGATTATGAACTATTTACGAATAAGGGAAAGCTGGTCTATCGCTATTCGGATGGAAAAATGTTTGCACAAGTCATTAAAAACGTCATGCTTCCAGCCAGAAAATCTTTGCATTTTACCACAGAAACATTGCCTCCTTTAGATAAAGGACAATATTCCATCATAATGTGGATAGCTGCACGAGGAATGGATTCCCATAAAGAAAAACTAAATTTTACGATAGACTAGGTGATATTGCTAGTTTGCCTCTTGCTTAAGTTACAACAGAACGGGATCTTTGTGGGCAATCACAAGGAATTTTTTGATAGTGCCTATTTTGTGATATTTCAGCTTGGTGTTACTCTAATTATGTATAGTTTTAAAGGAGTTGAATCGTTTGGAGAATTATCTCAATGACAATGAAATTAAATTAATTGCGCTTGATATGGACGGAACACTATTAAACGATCAGCATGAAATCTCTGAAGCAAACCGCCTGGCCATTAAAGAAGCACAGGAAAAGGGAGTGTATGTAGTTCTAAGTACGGGACGCTCACTTAGAAAATGTGAGTATCATGCTGACTCACTATCGTTAACCTCCTATTTAGTGACAGTAAACGGCAGTGAAATTTGGGATGATAAAAGAGGATTAGTTGATAGAAATCTTGTGAAATCTGAATCCATACAATGGATGTTAGAACTTACCCATAAGCATCAGGTTAGGTACTGGGCGATTACCACAAATCGCAACTGGATTGATGAAATGCCGGATGATATCCATGCAGAGGAATGGTTGAAATTTGGCTTTAATAGTAAGGATGAAACAACAAGAGATACAATACTAAAAGAGCTCCAGTCAAGAGGTGAGTTTGAATTAAGCAACTCAACTCCAACAAATATAGAGGTAAACCCCGCTGGGATAAATAAGGCACGAGGGCTTGTGCTCGTCTGCGAGCGCCTTGGAATTGAAATGAAAAATGTTATGGCAGTGGGCGATAGCCGTAATGACCTGGCAATGATTGAAGAAGCTGGCCTTGGCATTGCAATGGGGAATGCCCAGGAAATTGTAAAGAATGCCGCGGCTTGGGTGACGTCAACGAATAATGAAGATGGTGTTGCAAAAGCAATCCGAGAATGGGTCCTTAAGTAATTAAACAGTCATTATTCATTGATAATTTTTAATTTATCTAAATAAAATAGAAACATTGTGAAATACTTACTTTATAAGAGAAATTTGTTTAAAATTTTTTCTTCTTGGTAATAATAATCGGGCAAGACTATATTGCAATTTCATGTAATTGTTACATGCTAGGAGGAGCTACAAAAATGGAACATGGTAAAGTAAAATGGTTTAACGGTGAAAAAGGCTTTGGATTTATCGAGCGCGACGGAGGGGACGATGTTTTCGTTCACTTCTCAGCTATTCAAGGCGAAGGCTACAAAACGTTAGATGAAGGTCAAGAAGTGACGTTTGAAATCGAAAATGGACAACGTGGTCCACAAGCGGTTAACGTACGTAAAGCATAAAATTACCTTCAAACCTCAAAACAGACTCCAAATGTGAGTCTGTTTTTTAATGTAAAGGCTGTGTTAAAGGTAAATGTTGATTTCACTCAATTTGAAAAATAAGCGGAGTTTTTCCGGTTATACGTTCCAAATCGATGGCTTTTGTCTTATTGTGAACAGTTAGTCGGAATATCTCCGCTTATATCTGCTCCTTAAGCCTCTATTATCGACATTAGCCGGAAATTCTCCGCCTCCGCTTAAAAAATTTTTCTACACGAAAATTCAACAATGAGTATTAACATAGCCAATGTAAAAAAACCTCCACTAAAGAAGTGGAGATCCAATATGTGATAAGTAAAATGGTTACCACTAGTATAGGTTAGATTGAGAAAATTCATACCCTACAAAGGTTCTTATATCGGTAATTAAGATTTTGGCGTAATTATTTCCTGTACGCGCCCAACTTGACCATCTAGTAACCTAACTTTAATACCATGTGGATGGGTGCTAGAATTTGTTAGGATATCCTTTACGACACCTCTGGTAAGCTTACCCGTTCTTTGATCAGCCTTTAAAACAATGGCAACCTCGGTACCAGCAGTGATGTCTTTCCTATTTTTCCCGTTCATTAAACACCCATTTTTCTACGAGTATTACTCACTTTTTTGGTCATTTGACTTTTCATTTTTTTTGTATTTTGAAGGCTGTTACCACTGTTATTTCCAGCTGCTGCTTTATTCTTCTTATTCTCAAGCTGCTGTTTCATTGCTTCCTGCAGACTCATTTTCTTTTTAGGTTCTTCATTTTGGCTTGTTTGATTGTTTTCTGACATAAGTAAATCCTCCTGAAATAATACGGTCTTATATATAGTATAATCTATTTTTTCCTAAATTAACAAGTTAATGAAAAATAGAAATAAAAAATACAAGCTCACAGAATATTCATTTATTAGTAGTTGTTCATCTAAAGTGGTGTTAAAATTATGTAAGATTTCTGCGTCAACGACGGTTACTGAAGCAAAAGGGAGATAGGCTTATGAATGACAAAATAGCGATTGTAACCGGCACAACAAGCGGTTTCGGATTAATAACCTCTATAGAATTAGCAAGAAAGGGTTATACCGTGTTCGCCACTGTGAGAAATAGCAGCAAAAGTGCAGACCTAATACAGGAGGCAAGGAAGTATGGGGTTGAATCAAAAATTATCGTTCATGTACTGGATGTAACGGATGAAAAATCCATCCAAACGTTTCAATCACGAGTAATTGAGGATGTCGGAAGAGTGGACGTATTAATTAATAATGCGGGCTTTGCCGGTGCTGGGTTTGTGGAAGAAATATCGATGGAGGAGTATCGAAAACAGTTTGAAACAAATGTATTTGGTGTTTTCGCCGTAACCAAGGCTTTTCTACCCTTGATGAGGAAGCAGGGCCAGGGCTGTATCATAAATATTAGCAGTATAAGTGGTAAAGTTGCTTTTCCAGGATTATCACCATACATTGCTTCAAAGCATGCCATTGAGGGGTGGAGTGAAAGTCTTCGCTTGGAAATGCAGCCATTTGGTGTAAAGGTGGTGTTGATTGAACCTGGGTCTTATAAAACAAATATCTGGTCACCAGGAAAACAGGTAGCTGTAGAATCTATGAAGTCATACTCTCCTTATCAGGATTATATGCAAAGCATTGAAAGGTATATTGGACATGGGGAAGATAGCTTTGGTGACCCATTGGAAGTGGCCAAAAAAATAGCAGAAATAGCAGGAAAGAAAAATCCTAAAATGAGATACCCAATTGGCCGTGGAGTAAAAGCTTCAATATTATTGAAGAATCTTTTACCATGGAGACTTTGGGAAAAAATAATTATTAGTAAATTGTTTGAAAAATAAAGCATGATAGAGAGAAGGATCCTACTTTTAGCATTTTATGCTAGTATAAGGTATACTGTATGATAAAGTTGAATAATTCCTTCGGGGTCAGGTGAAATTCCTAACCGGCGGTGATGAAGCCTAGCTTCTTAGTCCGTGACCCGGTTAACGTTTGTTAAGCGGTGGATCTGGTGAAATTCCAGAGCCGACAGTTAAAGTCTGGATGGGAGAAGGAAAAAATCTAGTTTAATCAAGGGGAAAGTCTACCCTTTTTTAAACTCTATTTGTTAATGCCTTTTTCAAGGACCCTGAAGCGTTTATTTCTTCAGGGTCCTTTTCCATGCCCTTATAAGAGATGTTCAGGTATTAAAAAATATTTGCTTTTATTGCAAATAATTAGTAAGGGGTACAAATGCTATGTTTACCGGTATTATTGAAGAATTAGGTGTAGTCGCAAATATCCAGCGAACAGGAGATTCCTTTGTTCTTACAATTGAAGCAAAAACAATTTTAGAGGATGTACATCTGGGAGACAGTATTTCTGTGAACGGGGTGTGCCTGACAGTAACTAGTTTCACGAGTAAGCAGTTTAAGGTGGATGTCATGCCTGAAACTGTCAAAGCATCCAGCTTACATTCTTTAAAACGAGGCTCCAAAGTAAATCTCGAACGGGCAATGGCAGCTGGAGGGAGATTTGGAGGTCACTTCGTTTCAGGTCATATTGATGGAACAGGAGTGATCAAAAGTAAAAAGCAGGTTGAAAATGCTATTTATTACGAAATTGAAGCTTCGGCTGCACTACTCAGGTACGTGATTGTTAGGGGATCGATAGCGGTAGACGGGACAAGTCTTACTGTGTTCGGTGTAAGTGATCATGCATTTACGCTCTCCCTTATCCCTCATACTTTATCGGAAAGTATTCTAGGCCTTAAAGATTCAGGTGATATTGTTAATTTAGAATGCGACATGATTGGGAAGTATGTCGGGCAATTTTTAACAGCTGGTTCATCGAATATGAGTAACAGGAAGACTTCAAGTATTAGCGCACAATTCCTAGAAGAGAATGGATTTGCCTAGTTACATATGAATTAGTAGAAAGGGGAGATAACCGTGTTTGATCCAATTGAAGAAGCATTGGTGGATTTACAAAACGGTAATGTCATCATTGTTTGTGATGATGAAGACAGAGAGAATGAAGGCGACTTTATCTCTTTAGCTGAAAAAGCTACTCCAGAAGTGATAAATTTAATGGCAACACATGGGAGAGGCTTAATCTGTGTCCCGGTTGATGAGGAGTTAGCAAGGAAATTGGAACTTTTTCCAATGGTAGCAAATAATACCGATGCACATGGAACAGCTTTTACTGTCAGTATTGACCACAAATTCTCAACGACGGGAATATCAGCCTTTGAACGTTCTGCAACAATCTTACAAATGCTAGAACCAGAAGCAAAGCCTTCTGATTTCCTGAGACCAGGACATGTTTTCCCTTTGGTAGCCAAAAAAGGAGGCGTGTTGAGAAGAACAGGTCATACTGAAGCGGCTGTAGATTTAGCGAGATTATGCGGTTCTAAACCTGCGGGAGTCATTTGTGAAATCATGAATGAAGATGGAACAATGGCTCGTGTTCCAGAGTTGCGGAAAATTGCCGATGAGCTAAACGTCAAAATGATTACGATTAAAGACTTGATCGAATATCGTAATAAAAAAGATAAGTTGGTCAAATGTGAAGTGGAAATAAATTTACCGACAGAATTTGGCGATTTTAAAGCTGCTGGCTATTCAAACGTAGTGGATGAAAAAGAACATTTGGCATTAATAAAAGGTGAAATAGATCCTGAAGCAGCCATTCTTGTTCGTGTTCATTCAGAGTGCATAACAGGCGATGTTTTTGGTTCATACCAATGTGAATGCCGACCACAGCTGCATGCTGCATTAAGTCAAATTGAACAAGCAGGCAATGGAGTCTTTCTTTATATGCGCCAAGGTGGTAATGGAATAATAAATAAATTGCAGTCATACAAGCACCAGGAGGCAGGTAATTTGCAAGTAGAGGCGAATGAAACAGCTTTACGTGAATTTGGCATTGGTGCTCAGATATTAAAGGACTTAGGGATTAAAAAAATGAAATTGTTAACCAATAATCCGAGAAAAATCTTGGGCATTAAAGGTTATGATCTTGAAGTCGTAGAAACTGTTCCATTGCAAATGGAAATACAAGAGGAAAATGTAAAATAAAAACACACGAAAGTTGGAGGTATTATCATGGGAAATATTTTTGAAGGTAATTTAGTAGGATCTGGATTAAAGGTAGGAATAGTGGTTGGACGATTTAATGAATTTATTACCAGTAAATTGCTAAGCGGCGCGCAGGATGCACTCAAAAGACACGGTGTAAACGAAACGGATGTTGATCTCGCTTGGGTACCGGGTGCATTTGAAATTCCTTTAGTTGCTCAAAAAATGGCGAATAGTAAAAAATATGATGCTGTTATTACGCTTGGAACTGTCATTCGCGGCTCCACTCCACATTTTGATTATGTTTGCAGTGAAGTAGCTAAGGGAGTTTCAAAAATTAATCTAAGTAGCGGTATCCCAGTTATTTTTGGAGTTTTAACAACTGATTCCATTGAACAGGCAATCGAGCGTGCCGGAACAAAGGCAGGAAATAAGGGATGGGATTCGGCAACCGGAGCAATTGAAATGGCGAATTTATTAAGAACCATCGAATAATAGGTTTTGTAAAACTACTATAAACAAAATCATATACAAATCAAAAACTTATTACTATAATGAAAGCAACATAAAAAAATAACTTTTTAAAATAGGTGCTAGGTCTTTTATAAGGCTAGCTTAAAAGGGAAGTTGGTAAAAAGCCAACGCGGTCCCGCCACTGTAAATGGGAGCAACTTGCATTATGTCACTGTCAAATGACGGGAAGACGCAGGAAGCAATGACCATGAGCCAGGAAACCTGCCTGTTTTTTACACAAAAACCTACGTGGATAGGGGAGTGTTAAGAAAACGAAAGTTTTATTCGTTTTCTTATCATACATAACTCCCCCTCTTTTATAGGGGGATTTTTTTATGGCATAAACAAAAAGGGAGAGAGAAAAATGAAAAACCAAAAGAAAAAAATCTGGTTGGTCATGGTGCTTGTTTTAACATTACTTACATATGGTGTTCAAGTACCTGCATTGGCTGCAGAAGGAAACCTGGCGAGTATTAGTGTAATTGGACTTGATGAAGCCAATCCCTTATTTGCTGAAACTTCTGTAGCAGTTGGTGAAAATGAGACAGCCACAGAAGTTTTAATAAAGGCAGTTGGGGAAGATAATTTAGAATTTACGGACTTCCCATTTGGAAAAATGTTAACAGGAATCTATGGCTTGAAGCCTGCGGATGGAGAAACTTATTTTTGGAATTTTTTAATTAACGGTAAATCTGCACTGGTCGGTTCAGACTCATACATTGTTCAAAATGGTGATAAGATTAGTTTTCGGTATACGGATTGGACCAAACCAATGGATGAACCTGAAATTGAAACACCAGTTGAAGAACCAGTTACAGGGGATGTTGCTGATTTTCAAACAGCACTAGATGCTGTCACTCAATATGTTCTTAGTAATCCACTTACAGAATTTGAAGTGATTTCTTTGAAACAAACTGGAAAAACAATTCCAGCCCAGTATCTGGAAAGTGTGAAACAGGTAGTGAAAGAAAAGCAAGGCAAGTTTTCAAGAATTACTGATACAGAACGTTATATTTTAGGTTTGCTTGCAGCAGGCGGGGATCCAAGAAATATTGAAGGCTATAATTTGGTCGAAGCTGTTTATAATGGAAATGTGACGAAACAAGGATTAATTGGTGTTTCTTATGCGTTAATAGCATTAGATAGTGCTAGTTTTGAGATACCTGACAACGCTCTTTGGACTAGAGATAAACTGACTGCCCATTTACTTGATAGACAAAACCCTGATGGCGGCTGGGCATGGGATGAGAGCGCAACAAGTGACATCGATACAACAGGAATGATTTTAACCGCACTTGCCCCCTATAAGGACAAAGCCGGAATAAAAGAAAAAGTTGATTTAGCACTACAATATTTATCAGCACAATATCAAAACTCCAAAATTGATAATAGTTCCACCGCTGCACAAGTGGTTATTGCACTTTCTGCCTTAGGCGTAGATGTAAATGGCCCGTTGTTTACGAAAGATAATAGCAGTTTAATAAAATTTTTATTAACCTTTCAAAATAGTGATGGTGGATTTGATTGGCAGGGTGGGGATGTAAGTGACGTGTTCTCAACCCAGCAAGGAGTCCAGGCATTAGTTGCATACCAATTGTATAAACAAGGTAAGGGGTCATTGTATAATCTGCCATTACTTCCGCGGAATCCTATAATTGTGAATCCCGAGGTACAAACACCAACACCAACACAAACAGAAACACAAGCACAAGCACCAATTGTTAAACAGCCAGCTGCCCAAGTAAATCAAGTTGGATATCCAATACCCAATACAGCTACCAACATCTATAACCTGATTGCACTTGGTCTATTATTATTGGCAGTCGGAAGCGTATATTACCTCAAACAACGAAAAGCATAACGAAAATAGACCAAGGAGGGGTATAGCATGCGGAGGTTATTTAAAACAGGGGCAATCCTATTACTTTCTCTGTTCGTAACAGTTGGTTTAATTGGCTGTGGTAAAAAAGAAGAGGCTTCAAATGAGCCAGTAAAGAATGAAAAGATAAGTAAAGTCAATGATAAAGAGGCAGAGTCAAATGACTCTGCCGATGAAGGCAGTGAACAATCGACAGATAGGGAAGCTGATCCTGTAAAGCCAACTGCAACTGAAGATGAGGCAAAATCAACTACTGATACACCAGCTGCTAGTAAAGGAAGTGGCAATGCTACACCCAGTTCAACACCTGCTGTAGAACCGAAACCAGCTGCTCCAGCACCTACAACAAAACCTGTACCACCACCACCTACACCAGCTGCACCGGTAGTCACCACTCCGCCAAATACGACACCAGCTGTACCTGCAGAAACCAAGGTACCTGCTGCAACTGTTACGATTTCGATTAAAGGTCCAAAGGACAGAGGTACTATTTTAGCTCCAACGAAGGCCGAGAGTAAAGAGGGAGATACAATTTATGATATTCTCCTTCAAACGACGAAAAAACAGGGGATTCAAATGGAAACACGTGGCAGTGGGGCTTCGGCCTATGTGGAAGGCATTGATAATATATACGAATTTGATTATGGTGTAAAAAGTGGCTGGGTGTTCGAATTGAACGGAGTCAGCCTTACAAAAAGCATAGGCACGATGAAAGTAAATGATGGCGATACGATTGAGTGTTACTATACGGAATAAGCTTGGAGCAGAAAAATTATGAAAATCACTTTTGAGCGTTATCATCCGCTTGTAACTTTCTTCTATTATCTGGGCTCATTATCGCTTCTCCTGTTCATGCTCCATCCTGTTTTTTTATGTTTTGGTTTTTTAGTTATTTTGGCTATTAACTATCTTCATGACCGCTTAAAAGGGATGAAAAGCTGGCTGTTTTTAATGTTGTCAATCGTAGTGATAATTGTGCTAATGAATCCTATTTTTAACGAAAGAGGCAGGCATGTTTTATTCGTTATTTGGGAACACCGGATAACGTTAGAAGCGCTTGTTTATGGCGGGATGAACGCACTTTCGATCATTAGTGTAATTGCCATCTTTATATCATATAACTATATCATGACACCTAATAAGCTATTATTTCTGTTTTCAAAATTTCTGCCTCAATTTGCGATTCTACTCATGCTGACATTACGATTCATACCGTTAATGAGAAGAAGATTGGAAGAAATAATACTGATTCAAAAAAGCAAAGGAATGAGTGTGAATCAGGGTAAATGGCGGACAAGAGCAAGGACAGGGATGCTTTATGTTCAAGCATTGTTAGTATATTCGTTAGAGGAGGCTATTCAAACAGCCGACTCGATGAAAGCAAGAGGATATGGAAAAGGGCGGCGGTCAACCTATGAATTTTTTCATTTTCGTAGAAAAGATACCGTCGCCTTAATCATTTTATTTACTATGTTTGTCGGGTTAGCTGCAGGCAGACATAATGGTTACGGTGTATTAACGATATATCCAGTTATGGAAGCCTGGCAGTTATCTACAGTTGATGTTAGTCTATTAATTTTATATGGTTTATTTTTGAGTTTTCCATTATTAGTTGAAGCAGGTGAAATGTTCAAATGGCGTTTATTGAATTAAACCATGTTACGTTTACATATCCAAATAGTTCAGAGCCTGCCATTCTTGACCTTTCACTTAAAATTGAAAAAGGCAAATTTGTCGTTCTAATTGGACCATCTGGATCTGGAAAAAGCACCTTACTAAAGCTGCTAAAGAAAGAAATCAAACCTCATGGCAGTTTTTCAGGAGAGATACTTTTTCAGGGCAAGCCACAAGAAGAGATGAATGGATTATCTAGTCAAATTGGCTATGTTTTTCAAGATCCTGAAAACCAAGTAGTAGCGGATGATGTGCTCCATGAAATGGTTTTCGGTCTAGAAAATATCGGACTATCTACGAACGAAATGCGAAACAGAGTGGCAGAAATGGTAAACTTTTTTGGTGCTGAATCCCTTTTGGACAGGAAAACGCATGAATTGTCTGGAGGAAAAAAGCAGCAGATTAACTTAGCGTCTGTTCTCTTGATGCAGCCAGATGTTTTACTTTTGGATGAGCCAACTGCTCAATTAGATCCTGTGAGTGCTAGAGAGTTTTTAGATATGCTTAAAAGACTGAATGAGGAATTCGGTATGACTATTATCATTGCCGAACATCGTCTGGAGGAAGTTTTCACATTGGCTGATCGGATCCTTATGATGGACCATGGACAAATGCAAATGGAAGGAGAACCTAAATCAGTTTTAACTAAACTTTGGGATTCACCATTTAAAACGTTTGTACCAAGTATCCCATCCTTGTTTTTTAGTTTGAACGGAAAAGGAAGTGTACCGTTAACGGTAAAAGAAGGCAGAAGCTGGACGGAACAAGAGACATTGTTTATTCATCCGAACCATCAAAATAAGGGATCAAATCCAGATAAAGATGAAGTAATAAAAGTGAAAAATCTCTTTTATCGATACGATAGAAAAGCGGATGACGTATTAAAGGAACTTAATTTTTCCTTGAGAAAGAAAGATTTCTATGCTCTGTTAGGTGGAAATGGATCAGGTAAATCTACCTTTTTAAAGGTACTGTGTGGTCTATTTAAGCCGGAACAGGGGAAGATATTTTTTCATGATAAACAAGTGAAATCATGGAAGAATAATGAGTTTACGAAGCGAATCGGATATTTACCCCAAAATCCAAAGCTATTCTTCATTCAGGATACAGTGGAAATGGAAATGAAGGATACAATCGAAAAATGGGGATTAACGAATGAAGAAGAAAAAGATGTTCTGATTGAAAAACTTGGAATTGCCCATTTAGTAAAAAGTCATCCATATGATTTGAGTGGCGGGGAGCTTCAAAAATCGGCGATGGCCTGTATATTACTGCGAAAGCCAGAAATCCTGTTACTTGATGAGCCGACAAAAGGCTTAGATCCACTTTCAAAGGAAAATTTAGCAGATATTCTTCACGACTTACGTTCGGACGGAGTTACGATCATCATGTCAACGCATGATATTGAATTCGCAGCCCAGCATGCTTCGAAATGTGGAATGATGTTCCAAGGTACAATTACCTCCGAGGAGACACCTGAAAACTTCTTTAAAGGAAATTTCTTTTATTCCACGATGATTCAAAGGCTATTTCGTCATATACCAGATTACTCACTGATCACAGTTGAGGAGGTTTTGAAGCAATGCGCTCCAGTAGAACCTTTGCGACGATAATTCTTGTTCTACTAGGCTGTATGCTGTTAATTTTCTCTTTCCTATGGGAAGATCATTACTTGTGGTTTAGTATCGGGTTCATTTTCATTTCCATTTTGTTTTTTCTTGTTCGCTTTGAAAAGAGAAAGATTGAACCGAGGGAACTTGTACTTTTAGCGGTACTTGCATCGATTGCTGCAGTAGGCAGGATTCCATTTGCTAGTATTCCAAGTGTACAGCCAACGACATTTGTTATTATGATGTCAGGTCTTGTATTTGGAGCAGAAAGCGGATTAGTTATTGGCGCGGTTGCGGCTCTTTCATCAAACATGATTCTCGGTCAAGGACCTTGGACACCTTGGCAAATGCTTGCATGGGGATTAGTGGGGTTAACCGCTGGTATGCTGCGAAAAACAAAGCTCTTGAATAGTACTTTTGGTAAAATCATCTTTGGTATCATCTGGGGTTTTTTATTCGGTTGGATCATGAACCTTTGGGGATTACTAGCCTTAACCCAATCAGGTACATCGCTTACCTTTGAGGCAGTATTGATGTACTTTGCTGGCAGCTCATTATTCGATTCGATGCATTCCGTATCCAATGTTTTCTTCTTGCTTTTATTTGGGGATATATGGATGAAAAATTTAACAAGATTTAAAGTGAAATATGGTTTACTTGATTAAAATAGCACGCCGCCGGCGTGCTATTCCTTTTGTCATTTAAATTTCTGAATAAGCGAATCAATGCTTTTTCCAATTGAGTAAAAAGCATCCTCTAAGCCTTTTTTCCAAACTGGGGCTTGTTCTTGAAGCTTTTCTCCAAGTTTTTGAGCGTTTTCGTTCAATTCCTTGCTAATTTTCTCAGCCCGTTTTTTCATCTCTTCTCTTGATTGAACTTTCCCAGCTAATTGATCATTAACCGAAAGGACATCAAACTGTTCATTTTGTCTATATGGTAATGATTCTTTGATGATTTCTTTGAAAAGTGGCACCACATTTCCTGAACTGCTGCTTGGAAGATAATGTTCACGGTCGGTTTGATCATAACCAATCCAAATGGCCCCAACCAAATTAGGAGTAAAGCCGACCATCCATTGGTCTTTCGTCCCGCTAATATCAGTAAAAGGGAGCTGGGTAGAACCTGTTTTCCCGGCAAGTTGTACATCCGGGATATGAGCATTTTTACCAGTTCCAGATTCTATCACATTAAGAAGCATGGATGTCATATCATCAGCAATTTCCTTAGAAGTCACCTTTGTCGTTTTCTGATCGTGTTCCGCAATAATATTTCCAGTTGGACCGACAATTTTCGTAATCAGATGGCTGTCATGACGCTTGCCGCCATTTGGAAAAACAGAGAACGCATTGGCTAATTGCTGCGGAGATATCCCCTTGCTCATACCTCCTAAAGCTATAGCCAGGTTGTTATCTTCTTTTTCGATGGGCAATCCAAAGCTTTTAAGCGACTCTAAACCTTTTTGGAGTCCAATCTCATTTAAGAGCCAAACCGCTGGGATATTTAATGATTCCTCCAACGCTTTATACAGTTGAACTTTCCCTTGATAGGTTTTTGAGAAATTTTCTGGCTTGTAATCACCGAAAGAAGTAGACTCATCAACGAGCTCTGAATTAAAGGTATAACCTTCCTCAAGGGCTGGTGTATAAACGGCAAGTGGCTTAATGGTAGAGCCAGGCTGGGCTCTTAATTGGGTAGCACGGTTAAAACCTCTAAACACATGCTCACCACGGCCACCTACAAGTGCTAACACTCCTCCCGTTGCTGGATCGATAAGAACCGACCCGGTTTGGGAGATCTGATCTCCTTTTCCTTTCGGGAAGAGAGATTTATTGTTAATGACCTTTTCGAGCCCTGTTTGGAGGTTTTGATCTAATTCGGTATATATGCGATAGCCTCGCGTTAAAATCACTTCCTGCGTCAAACCGTATCTAGAAATTGCTTCATTTAAAACGGCATCAACATAATAAGGGAATTTCCGCTCGACAATGCTTCCTTTGCCAATAGTAATCTTTATTTGTTCGTTTTTTGCGGCAGTATATAGTTCTTCATTAATGAAACCAAGTTCTTTCATCTTACCAAGGACAACATTTCTCCGGTTTATTGCCACGTCATAGTTTTTTGTGGGGTCAAGGTAATTAGGTGATTGCAGTAAGCCAGCGAGTAATGCTGCCTCACTGACGGTAACTTCATTAATTGGTTTATTAAAATATCTCTTGGAGGCATTTCCAATTCCCCATGCACCCGAGCCAAAATAAACTTGATTTAAGTACATTTGGAGGATCTCATCTTTTTTATAAACCTTCTCAATTTTGACCGCTAAAAATAATTCTTCAGCCTTTCGCTTATAGGTTTGTTCAGGTGACAGCAGGGCGTTTTTAGCTAGCTGCTGAGTAAGCGTACTGCCGCCACCGGTTATTTCTCCGGCAAATAAATTGTTAAAAAGAGCCCTCGTGATCCCTTTTATATCAAAACCATGATGCTGATAAAAGCGTTCATCTTCGATGGCAACAACTGCATCTGGAACATATTTTGGGAGTTCCTCAATCTTAATACCTGCTGTTCGATTTGTCGCAACATTTGTGGCGACTTTTTCTTCATGATCATAGATGACGGTCGGTTGGCTTAGCCCTTCTTTTAAAGTTTGGACATTAGCCCTCATCGCAAGCCAGCCAAAATAGACGATGGTAACGAGGACAGCAAGTAGAATCATCAATAAAAATAGCTGGGTAAGGTGCTTCTTTTTCCAAAACCTTATAATCATTTCCCTAAATGGGTGTAATTTCTCCATGTGTTCTCCTTTCCTACAAAAGGATTTTTGTTTTATTCATTATAATTTTTTTAGCGAAAAAACACCAATTATAGCCTTTCATGTTGAACAACCATTATAGCTGCACGAAATAATGGAAAGAGAAGTTTAATTTTGGATTCTGTGATAATAGCGGACAATCATTTTAAGTCCAAGCATAAGTTAGTAAAAAGGAAATTTAAAACATATGAAGGGGATGAGAGAATGATTAACTGGAAGGTCCGCTTTAAAAATCGTAGCTGGGTTATAGCATTTGTTGCACAACTAATGATTGTTGCGCAAATGGTCTTGGGAGGATTAAATGCCTTAGGGATTACTGACTTACAACTATCTGATGCGATTCAGCAATCCATTTTAACTTTTGTTAATGCACTGTTCATTTTACTTTCGATGATGGGGCTTGTACAAGACCCAACAACAAAAGGTATGAGCGATAGCGCACGAGCAAAATCGTATAAAGAACCAAACTAATATAGACAAAACGCTTGGCAGACCATTGTTGGTATTGTTAAGCGTGTTTCTTTTTTTTGTAGATAATTGTAAATAAAAGGAGATTGAAACTTCTGAATTTTCGATTGTGTAGAAGGTATAATTAAGATAACAATCATATAAGAATAGATTTTTTCTTCAAGATTAGTAAACTTTGTGGATTAAAGTAAGTAATCCACTTGGAAAGGGGTTCTAATATGTGGAATTGGATTGGTTGGGCATTTATACTATACATCCTTTTTATTATCCTAGAGGAGTCCGTCTACTTTTTTTGGAATCGATATGTTTATGGACGAAAAGAAAGAAAAACAAAACTAGTGAATAATAGAATTACATTTGCTAATAGCTTTTTAACTCGATTACATCTTAGAGAAGTTTGGCAAAAATATACTCATAAAATAAGATCGCATTAGGGGAACCATATTTATAAAAAAACCTTTATCGGCTGATAAAGGTTTTTTTTATGATTACACTTTTGGATGAATCTATGCAATTGAGGTATCCTGTACGATTGGAAAGGTAATGTTGACTGTGGTACCAAGGCCTAGTTCACTGTCAAAAACTATAGTACCCTTGTGGGATTGAACAATTTTATAACTGACTGTTAAGCCCAGGCCTGTCCCTTTCTCTTTTGATGAATAGAAAGGTTCACCCATTTTTTGTAACCGTTCCTTGGAAATTCCGCAGCCAGTATCCTTCACCGATATGGCTATTGTTTCATGTTCAGTTAATTTGAGATTAATCGATATTTTACTATCACTTTTCGACGCTTCAATTGCGTTTTTTATTAAATTTATAAACAGTTGCTTTAACTGATTTGGTTCACATTCAAGTATGATATCTTCTTTTGGAAAATCAAACTCAATTTGTACATTATAAAGGGTTGCTTCGACGGCTAATAATGAAATGACATCTTTTAAAATCTTTTGAATGGCTGCTTTTGTGTACTTTAAATGCTGTGGTTTGGCTAAAAGCAAGAGTTCACCAACGATGTGGTTGATTCGATTTAATTCATCTAACATAATTTGGTAATAAACTTGGTGTTGATCATCTTCCTTTTGCAATAACTGGACAAACCCTATTAATGAGGTTAGTGGATTTCTAATCTCATGGGCGATACTGGCAGATAATTCGCCGACAACAGAAAGCTTTTCGGTTCTGCTAAGACGCTCTTCTGTTTGTCTTAATGCAGTAATATCCCGGCCTATAATCACCAATCCTTCTCTGCTTCCATCCTCATGAAACAGCGGGACTTTAATGGTATCGAAGATTTTCGATGTTCCATCTGGGAGTGGTACCACCTCTTCACAGCGTGTAACAGTTCCTCTATCCCACGTTTCTTCATCGGATGTTTCACAAAAATTAAGTGCTTCTGCATAAAACTCTGTGTATTTAGCTAATTCAGAGTCTTTTTTTCCAAGATAATCGACATTCTCAAGCTGAAATAGCTTTAGCCCAAAGTCATTTGCTTTAATCCAGCGGCCATCACCATCTTTAAAATTCACAAAATCAACCATTGAGTTTATTAGGGTCGATAGACGTTTTTCTTGCTCTTTTGTGGTATCAAGCTCTTCTTTTTTTAGGATGAAAAAATAAAAAATTCCGCCTGTGACAAGAATATAGAAAATCTCTTTTCCGCGTTCGACAAAATGATTAAGGGATGAAGGAATAAAATGTACGAGAATATAATTAGTTGCGTATAGCCATATCAAACTGCCAATTAAGTACAGGAATACCAATTTTGTTTTCTGCATTTGCTTCTCCTGTTCTTTTAGGTGGGAAGTTTCCTAGATTTTCACCAAAAATATAGTTATAAGGTCTATACTACTAAAAAGTAGCGAAATAGGGAATATAAGAAAACTGGAAATCTTAAAAATTGACGAGTAAAAGCCAAGGAGTAAAGTTTGAAACGTATGCTGCACAACGAATTCGTGGAGCCATCCTCGATGGGTTACGACAGACAGACCATGTTTCTAGAACATTACGTAAAAAAGAAAAAATGATTCGAGAAGCATGGGAGACATTAGAGCAATCTTTACTGCGAAAACCAACAGCAACTTTGGATGTGCATAAATCGCGGGTTTCCCAGCTTCATTCACAGGCGCTAAAAAGGATAAGAGCTGCTGCTGAAAAACAAGGCTTACATTTTTAAAGCCTATTATATTTTTTGAAACATTAAAAGGAATAATATATAATTTGCAATAGGGTCAAAAATTTTGTCCTACATAATTTAATACGATTAGGAGTAATAACAATGGAAAAAGTACTTATTTTCGGTCATAAGAATCCTGACACAGATACGATTTGTTCTGCGATTGCTTATGCTGATTTGAAAAAACAACTTGGAATGGATGTGGAACCAATCCGTCTTGGTAGCGTGAATGGTGAAACGCAATATGCACTTTCTTATTTTAATGTTGAAGTTCCTCGTTTGGTTGAAAATGTTGCAGCTGAAGTAAATTCAGTTATTTTAGTTGATCACAATGAGCGCCAGCAAAGTGCCAATGATATTAGTGATGTTCGTGTTTTAGAAGTAATCGATCATCACCGAATTGCGAACTTTGAGACAAGTGATCCATTGTATTACCGTTGTGAGCCTGTGGGCTGTACAGCTACCATCTTAAATAAAATGTATAAAGAAAACGGCAAGGAAATCAAAAAAGAAATCGCTGGACTTATGCTGTCTGCGATTATCTCTGATTCATTGCTATTTAAATCGCCAACTTGCACAGCAGAAGACGTTGCAGCTGCAAAAGAATTAGCTGTAATTGCTGGTGTCGATGCAGATAGCTATGGTTTAGAAATGCTGAAGGCTGGCGCAGATTTAAGTGACAAAACGATTGAACAATTAATCACGCTTGATGCAAAAGAATTCGAAATGGGTTCAAGTAAGGTTGAAATTGCGCAAGTAAATGCTGTGGATACGGCGGAAGTTCTTGCTCGCCAAGCTGAACTTGAAGCGGCGATTTCAAAGAACATTGAAGAAAAGAACCTTGATTTATTCTTATTCGTGGTGACGGATATCCTAACAAATGATTCTGTCGGTTTAGCATTAGGAAGTAAAACAAGCGCTGTCGAAAAAGCCTACAATGTTACCTTAAATAATAACACAGCTGTTTTAAAGGGTGTTGTTTCTCGTAAAAAACAAATCGTTCCAGTATTAACTGATATATTCAATCAAAATTAATAATCGAAAAACCGTTCTTGTTATGCGCAGAACGGTTTTTTGCTATGTGGTACAGGTAGAACTGGTACGTTGACTGTACACTTTAGGTTATGGTATATTTATATAATCATAGAAAGGGGTGGCTAAGTTGGGAAGTTGTATCGTATCGGCGAGTTAGCTAAATTAATGAATCTTACGAAAAGAACAATCGATTATTACACCCAAATTGGCTTACTAAACCCAGTTCGGACGGATTCTAATTATCGATTGTATGGAGAAGATTGCATTCAAATTATGAACTTAATTGAACACTATAAAAATCTTAATATGCCGCTTGAAGAGATTAAATCTTCCATTGAACTAATTAAGACTGAGGACTGCATTGACAAACAAAAAGTTGAAAAGCACTTTGAACAAATTGGGATATTAATGCACCACCTTAAAGAAGAAATTGAAACGATTGAACCCATTCTACAAAAATTAAATCAAAATCAAAAAGAAATGGTCGTTACTAAACTATCTTCGCAAGGTGTACCATTAGCTCAAACCTTATTATTATTACTTAGTTAATTTTACAAAAACCAGGAGGTGTATTCCTTACTTTTCTCTTTAAAGTAAGGAGACTATTGACCATTATAAACTTGATTGTAATTGCTATTTTAATTGCTTGTACGGCATTCTTCGTATCTTTCGAATTTGCCATTGTAAAAATCCGAAGTACAAGAATTGATCAGCTAGTAGCAGAAGGCAATAAAAAAGCAATTGCAGCTAAGACAATCGTATCAAATTTAGATGAATATTTATCAGCTTGTCAATTAGGTATCACTGTAACCGCTTTAGGATTAGGTTGGTTGGGTGAACCGACAGTTGAACATTTACTTCGTCCATTGTTTACTCATTTTAACATTCCAGAATCAGCCGCAGGAATCTTGTCCTTTATCATTGCTTTTGCATCTGTAACCTTTATACATGTAGTAGTGGGGGAACTTGCGCCTAAAACAATTGCCATCCATAAGGCGGAGGCAGTTACATTGATTTTTTCTAAACCAATGATTATTTTTTATAAAATCATGTATCCTTTTATTAAAGTATTAAATGGTTCGGCTCGAGTAATTGTCGGTGCTTTTGGATTAAAACCAGCATCAGAACATGAGGAAGCCCATTCGGAGGAAGAGCTCCAAATGATTATCTCTGAAAGTTACAAGAGCGGTGAAATCAATCAGTCTGAATATAAATATGTGAACAATATTTTTGAATTTGATGACCGGATTGCTAAAGAAATTATGGTGCCCCGTACTGAAATTGTTGCATTCGATAAAGCACAAACCATAGCAGAATGTCTCGAGATTGTTAAAAAAGAAAATTATACAAGATATCCTGTCATTGATGGTGAGAAAGATAACATCGTCGGTATGTTGAACATGAAAGAAGTATTGACAGATTATATTAGTGGGAAAAACTTAGATACATCTATTGATGAATATACCCGTCCGGTGATTCAGGTCATCGAATCCATTGCGATCCATGATTTATTAGTTAAGATGCAAAAAGAACGTGTGCATATGGCTATATTAATGGATGAATATGGCGGTACGGCAGGATTAGTGACGGTCGAAGATATCTTAGAAGAAATCGTCGGCGAAATTCGTGATGAATTTGATGAAGACGAAGTACCAGAAATCAACAAAATCAGTGAAAACAAAACCGTTGTTGACGGTAAAGTGCGAATCGATGAAGTCAATGACTTATTTGGATTAGACATTCAAGAGGAGGAAATGGATACCATTGGTGGATGGATTCTTTCCGAGAAAATGGAAGTTGTCAAAGGTGATAAGCTTCATTATGGCGATTACGAATTTAAAGTCCTTGATGTCGATGGATACCATATTAAATCACTGGAAATCGTAAAAATGCTAAAAAATGAATCGATAGCATAAACAAAAAACAAGGTGGAAGGTGCCACCTTGTTTTTTTATGGAGTTAAGACACGTTTAATCTAGTAATGAATGAGCAGCTGTTTGGTTATTACCCAAGGGAGGCCAAACGCAAAGGTCAAAAGGATAATCGGATCCTGGGACCACTCGATCCTCACCAACTGACTTAATCAGGAAATCCAAGCTTTCTTGACTCCATAGAACCGAATCATACCAAAAACGGTTCATATATTCAGATGGTTTAGCCTGTAATTTGGAAGAAACAAGGTCCCATTGTTCAAACCCTTTATTGAGTCTTCCTATTTGATACGGAAGGAAGCCGCCTCCATGTGCAAATAGAATCTTTACATTCGGATATTTATCTACGAGTCCACTTAGCAAAAGATCGGTGGCACATACCGTTGTTTCCCAAGGTACACCAATTAAATTAGGCATCATTCTTCTTTTTAAGCGAGGGTCTTCACATAATAAAGGATGAATGAAAATGATTGCTTTTTGTCGGTTTGCTTCTTCGAAAAATGGGGAGAAGAATTCATCTGATAACATACGATCGCTAAGACCTGGACCGATAATGACTCCTTTTAACCCAAGATTTATAGCTTCACGTAGGACATAGGCTGCTTTGGTAGGATTGGTAAGCGGGACAGTACCTAATGCTGATAATTTCTCAGGTGTTAATTTTGTCCACTGTGCCAAGGTTTGATTGTAAACGGAAGAAATATCCATTGTAATTTCTTCAGGGAAATCATACATGAATAGTTGTGGTATAGGAGAAAGAAGTGAATGAGTAACACCCGCTTTTTCTTGTTCAGCTAAATACAAGCTGCCATCAATAAAGGCCTGCTTTACCTCAAATCCCCATTTTTCATTCACAACTAAGAAATCATCTTTATTTTCTTCTTTTTTAATCCACTTTGAGTTAACTATTTTTTGATGATCCTTTAGCCAGCTGATGACTTCAGGTGGAATAAAATGAGTATGGAAATCGTACATAACAAGGCTCCTTTTCATAAAAACTAGATTGCTGACCCATACAAATTCTTAACTTCTATAGTCCGCAATATATCATTAAAAATCTTAATTGGAAAGAGAAAATTAAAAATATTCGGATTTATCTCTAAATATACAGTAAAAATAAAATTTTTGTTTGAAATTTTTATTAGTTGTTGCATATAGGGAAACAATGGAGTTGTATGTGGAATTCGCAACCGTTACCATAATCTTAAGAATATATAAAAAATGTAGATTACTAGGAGGAATACAGACATGAAAGTAGAAACTAGAGTAAGAGCCATTAATTGTTTACATTTCATAAACGGTCAATTTGTCGAATCTCAAGACAAAAAAACGTTTGAAAACATCAACCCGGCAACAGAAGAAGTTATAGGTACAGTTGCCGAAGGCGGGAAAGAAGAGGTTGACTATGCTGTAGCTGCTGCACGCAGAGCTTTAAACGGTAAATGGAAAGGGTTAACAGTCGGAGAACGTTCTAAAATAATTCGCCGAATTGGTGATTTGATTCTTGAAAGACAAGAAGAATTAGCACACTTAGAATCTCAAGATACGGGAAAACCATTTTGGTTAACCAATAGTATCGATATCCCGCGTGCTGCTTATAACTTCCACTTTTTTGCAGATTACATGATTTCCGTTAACACAGATGCCAATCAACAAGATGATCTGGCAATCCATTATTCGTATCGTCGTCCCGTAGGCGTAGTTGGAATCATTAAACCATGGAATCTGCCATTATTATTACTTACTTGGAAATTAGCGCCTTGTTTGGCAATGGGGAATACAGCTGTTATTAAACCTGCTGAATGGACGCCAATGACTGCAACCGTTTTAATGGAAATATGTAAAGAAGCTGGAGTTCCTGATGGAGTGGTAAACCTTGTTCATGGCTTCGGTCCAAATTCTGCAGGTGGAGCGATTACAGAACATCCAGATGTGGATGCCATTTCCTTCATTGGTGAGCCAAGTACAGGGACAGCAATTATGAAATCTGCTGCGGCTTCATTGAAAAAGCTTTCCTTTGAATTGGGTGGAAAAAATCCTAACATTATTTTTGCTGACTCTGATTTGGATGAGGTCATCGAAACAACGCTTAAATCTAGTTTTATCAATCAAGGCGAAGTGTGTTTATGCGGATCACGTATTTATGTAGAACGTCCTGTGTATGAAGAATTCTTAGCTAAATTTGTTGAGAAGGTAAAAACATTAAAGGTCGGCCACCCACTTAACAGCGATTCCAAAGTAGGTGCATTAATTAGCAAAGAGCATTATGACCGTGTCAACAGCTATATTGAAATTGCAAGAAACGATGGAGCAACCATCCTCGCAGGAGGTAAACGTCCCGAAGGCTTTGAAAAGGGTTTTTATTTAGAACCAACGATTATTACTGGACTAGATAGAAATTCACGCTGTGTTCGCGAAGAAATTTTCGGACCTGTTGTAACGGTCATGCCATTTGATATGGAAGAAGAAGTGATCATGCAGGCAAACGATACACATTACGGATTAAGTGCAACGATTTGGACAAATGACCTAAGACGTGCACACAGAGTAGCCCATCAAATTGAGGCTGGGATTATTTGGGTGAACACCTGGTTCTTACGTGACCTTCGGACTCCATTCGGGGGGATGAAACATAGTGGAATCGGTAGAACAGGCGGCATGCATAGTATTGATTTTTACTCGGAATTATCCAATATCACCATAAAGCTCTAGGAAAGGGAGTAAGACAAGTGACCAATAAAGTAAAACAATATGCTGCACAATTAGCAGAAGCAGAGGCTACAAAAGTAGGGACTGCACCACTTACTTCAATAGATTCGGAACTGACTGTGAAAGAAGCCTACTCTATTCAACTTGAAAATATTAATAAGAAACTGGAGCAGGGACAGAAAATCGTCGGTAAAAAAATTGGCTTAACTTCAAAAGCCATGCAAAATCTGCTTGGAGTTGGCGAGCCGGATTATGGGCATTTACTCGATAGCATGGTAGTGGAAAACGGTGGAAGGATTTCTATCGAAGATGTACTCCAGCCTAAGGTGGAAGCTGAAATTGCTTTTATTTTAAAAAAGGAATTAAGAGGACCGAATGTTACCACTTTGGACGTTCTACAAGCCACAGATTATGTTGTTCCAGCACTTGAAATCGTTGACAGTCGTGTGAAGGATTGGAAAATCAAACTTGTAGATACTGTTGCAGACAATGCTTCATCTGGATATTACGTACTCGGTGGTAAGCCAACCAAAATCGAAGATATTGATCTTGAATTAATTGGTATGGTTCTTACTAAGAACGGAGAGCTTGTCAATACCGGTGTTGGGGCAGCAGCATTAGGAAATCCAGCAAGCTGCGTGGCATGGTTAGCCAATAAATTATCAGAATTTGATATTCCACTTCGTGCAGGTGAAGTGATTCTATCTGGTGCACTTTCTGCAGCAGAAGTTGCAACAATAGGTGATACGTTTACGGCAAGATTTGCTCATATCGGGCAAGTAAGTGTTCGTTTTTAATAACGATTTTATGAAAGCAAAGTGTATTTGGATGAGGAGGAACAGTAATGAGTCAATTTAAAGAGTTAGCAGAATATTTGGTTTCCGCTGAAGTTGAAAAGCGAGAAGTTGTCAAAATAACAGCAAATTTGAAGCCCGATTTAACCGTTGAAGAAGCTTATCTTGTTCAGCAAGAACTTGTCAATATTAAGTTAAATGAAGGAAAAAGAATGGTTGGACCCAAGATGGGCTTAACCAGTCATGCGAAAATGAAGCAAATGAATGTTAACGAACCCATTTATGGATATGTATTTGACTATATGCTAATTGAAAATGGCGGTCAGGTTCCACTACATGAGCAAATCCATCCAAAAGTGGAAGCAGAAATTGCTTTTGTAATTGGAGAAGATATAGAAGGCCCAGGTGTGACAGGTACCCAAGTTTTATCAAAAACTCAATATGTGCTTCCAGCATTAGAGATCATTGATAGCCGTTATGAAAATTTTAATTTTGCCTTACCGGATGTTATTGCTGATAATGCATCTACCTCAAGGGTTGTATTTGGTACAACTCTTAAAAAACCAGAGCAATTTGAGTTGGATTTAGTTGGCGTTACCTTATCAATAAATGGAGAGATAAAGGATTTAGGAGCAGGAGCTGCAGTCGTAGGGCACCCAGCTAATTCTGTTGCAATGCTCGCAAATATGCTCTCAAGAAGAGGGGACAAGGTGCGTAAAGGAGATGTTATTTTAACTGGTGGAATTACCGGTGCAGTCATGTTGAAATACGGAGATGTCGTAAGCGGAAAATTTGATGGTTTAGGTGAAGTGACCTTTACGGTTACGGATTAAAAGTTAGAAGTTTTTAGCGCAGGAGGGGTTACGGGTGCCAATCATTAACGTACAAATGATGGAAGGAAGACCAAAAGAGAAGATCGCAGAAGTAATTCAAAATATAACCAACACTGTTTCAGAAACATTAGATGCTCCAAAAGAGAATATAAGAGTAATTGTTACCGAGATTCCGAAAACGCACTGGGGAAAAGCTGGAAAACCGATGTCCGAGAGATAGAATATTTACGAACAGGGTATGGGCAGTAAGGTGGTATCCATCCTGCTCATACCACTGACTGTTATAAAAGGTACTGAATTTTTTTAATATCCATAGATGTAAGCGCTCGCCAACCTAAGATAATATTTAAGGAGGTTCATATGACAATTGAATTAAGTATGTTGGCCCCGCATGTCCCAAGTATTTGTCACGAAAAAGATGTCCCTGAATTCCAAAAGGATATGGTATCCGCTATGAAAGAAGTGGCCAAGGAGATTGAAGCAATCAAACCTGATGTGCTCGTATTAGTGTCTTGCCATTGGCCATCGACCTTTTTTCATTATGTTGATTGCACGCCGGTTCACAAAGGAATCCTTACGGCATTCGAAGCGCCGGACTTGATTAGAGATGTTCCCTATCATTGGCCAGGTGATGAAGAATTAGCTAATCGATTGGTAAAAGCTGGGGAGGATGCTGGACTTCAAGTGCAAGGTGTAAATGATCCTTATTATTTATGGGATTACGGAAGTGTGGTTCCTTTACGTTACCTTGTTCCGAATGAAGATATCGCTGTCATTAATTTATCCGTTACATTAGCAGCTAGTTTAGAAGAAACGAATAAATGGGGGCAAGTCATTGCCAAGGTTTTACGAGAGAGTGAGAAAAAGATAGTTTTTGTTTCAAGTGGTGCATTATCTCATAATCTAGTCCGGGGAAGACATAATAAGCCAACTGTAACGGAACATGCAATGGATAAGCAATTTGTGGAGTACATCATGAATAAAGATTATCAAGCAGCATATGATATGCTTCCACAATATGCAAGGTTTGCAAAAGTAGAATCCGGTGGTCGTCACCTTGCAATGCTATTTAGCATGATTGAAGATGGATGGGAACCAACCTATTTAGCAGACGGACAGTCTTCTGGAAGTTGGAATGCCATGGTTACTTTTGGGAATAAAAAGTCAGTCAAGATAGAGGCTGAAGCAGATAGCGAATATGTTAAATAAAGAAAAAGGCTGTAGGAATTTACTAAAGTATCTTCCTACAGTCTTTATTATATAGGAGGGATGATTATATGCGTTCACAGGTTGGGATTATTGGTGCAGGTCCTGCAGGGCTATTGCTTTCTCATTTATTATATTTACAAGGGATAGAATCTATTATTCTTGAATCTCGTTCTCGGGAGGAAATTGAGGGTACCATTCGTGCAGGTGTGTTAGAGCAGGGCACAGTAAATCTATTAAAGGCAACAGGTGTGGGAGAGCGGTTGATGAAGGAAGGTCATGTTCATCGCGGTATTGAATTACAATTTAAAGGTAAACGGCACCGGATTGATTTACATGAGCTTTCAGGTGGAAAAGAAATAACCGTCTATGCCCAGCATGAAGTAATTAAAGATTTAGTAGCCGCTCGTCTCCAAGCTGGTGCAAAAATCTTCTTTGATGTTAGTGATGTTAGTCTATATGATATTGAAACATCTACACCGAAAATTCAATTCCGCCATGGTGATGAGTTGCAGGAATTAACGTGTGATTTTATCGCAGGATGTGATGGTTTCCATGGACCTAGCCGTAAAGCCATTCCAGCTGATGTTCGATCAGAGAAACAAAAAATCTATCCATTTGGTTGGCTTGGAATATTGGCGAAAACAGCACCTGTAAACCCTGAATTAATATATACGCACCATGAAAGAGGATTTGCACTTCTAAGCACAAGATCACCTGAAATTCAACGTCACTATATCCAGGTTGACCCTAAGGATGATATCGCAAATTGGTCAGATGATCGTATTTGGACGGAGCTGCATGCAAGGGTTGATATGGCAGATGGCTGGATCTTACAAGACGGACCAATTATTCAAAAGAATATCGTTTCAATGCGCAGTTTTGTCTGTGAAACCATGCAATATGGCAGATTGTTTCTTGCAGGAGATGCGGCCCATATAGTGCCTCCAACAGGTGCAAAAGGACTTAATTTAGCCGCAGCTGACATCCAAGTTTTAGCTCGAGGGATCAATGAATTCTATCAATCTGGCAAGGAAGAGCTACTCAATCGGTATTCTGAAATTTGTGTTCGCCGTGTATGGAAAGCTCAGCGTTTTTCCTATTGGATGACTACGATGCTACATCGGAATTTCGACCATAGTCCATTTAACGCCGGCATTCAACTAGCAGAATTGGATTATGTCATTTCATCAAAGTCAGCATCAACAAGTCTTGCAGAAAACTATGTTGGATTACCAATGGAATGGTAGAAATAGTAAGAGGGTTTTAATATTCGATTAACTACACTTTAGTAGGAGATAAGGGCTAGAAGCCCTGACCCCCAGTTCGCTAAAGCGTTAACGTGCTGGGGGTTATGCGCAAATTTATACCAGTAACCCAAAGTTCGCGAACGACCCTAATACCTTATATCTAACCTAAAAATCGCTTATCATACCCCATCCTTTCAGATGCTTCCTTGGCTGCATTCATAACCTTTTTAGCGATATCTGGCACTTTATAATCCATCATGCGTTGGAGAGGACCGACCACATTTATAGCTGATACAACCTTCCCAGTATAGTCCCGAATCGGTGCTGACACGGATCTTGTTCCTACTGTTAATTCCTCGGTACAAATTGCATATCCTCTTTTGTTGATTAACTCCAATTCCTTCCGTAACTTATCGGGATCTATAATACTTTTGCTTGTGTATGCATGCAAACCTGCTTTGATTACCTCTTCAACTAGATTATTTTCATCAAAAGCAAGCAGTACTTTCCCAGAACTTGTGCAGTATGATGGATTCTTTCTCCCCAGATGTGTGAGGATTCGAACCGGGTGGCTGCATTCTTCTTTATGTATATAGATTGTCTCCAGACCGTCCAGAACCGATAAATGTGCTGTTTCCCCGGTATCATGCACTAATTTAGATAGTAGTGGTGATACCTCTTTATGGATTTCCAAGTTATTTGTAACGATACCGCCAAGTGTCAATACTGATATTCCAAGTTTATACTTGCCAGTGTTTTTATCTTTTATAACAAAACCTTCATGAGCAAGTGTAGTAAGTAAACGGCTTACAGTACTTTTTGCAAGACCGAGAGAAACTGAGAGGTCACCAACCTTTTGTGTTGGTTCAAATGTAGAAAAACTTTTGAGAATACGAAGTGCATTACTGACGGATGAGAGAATTTGTGGATTATTACTTTTCACAGACATTTTCCATTCCCCTTTCTTTAGCTGTTCCATATATAGGAATATCTTTGTTGTGTTTTGAATATTCTATCATTTTAGTTTGATTATGTACACATTTTTTGGCATCGCTTACAAAATATTTAAAAGAAAATTGCATAGAAGTTCTTTCAGGTTTCACATAGAGGAATTCACTTTCTATGAAACAATTAGATTTTTTGAAATTTTCGTAATTCCATTCCACATAGAGGAATTCATCACTTTTGTTTGCCCCATCGACCCCATATAATTAGAACTAGTTAAAGAGGAAGTCACTTTTTTGTTGTAAATTATTTGAATGATCGAAATCAATTTCTTCTTTCCATTCATGTAAGCGATTTCTAATAAAAAATAATTTACTCAAAAGCAAAATAAAACTCTGGAGGTATGAAAAGATGGCTATTTCAAATGCAAAACAAAATGAGGTAGAACTAACGGAACTAGATCTTAAATTATCGAATGTTGCACACATAGGCCACGCATCAATCAATGTGACTAATTTGGAAAGATCTACATGGTTTTTCACGGAGGTTTTGGGCCTGCATGTAACCGCAGAGGAAGACGGAAAAGTTTATCTACGAGCATGGCAGGACTGGGATCACCACACATTAGTTCTCAATCAAGCTGAAAAACCTGGACTGGACCATTTTGGTTGGAGAGTTAACTCTGAAAAATCACTTTATGCTTTCGAAAAATCGTTAATAGAATCAGGAACTGACTATACCTGGATAGAAGGTGGTACTGAACTCGCACAGGGTGATGCCATCAAATTCTACAGCCCAGCTGGAATTCCTATTGAGCTTTATTGGGAAATGGAAAAGTATTCGAACCCACTTACTGCTTCTAAATTGCCTAGTCACCCAATGAAATACAGTGGGAAGGGTGCTGCGCCTCGCCGCTTTGACCATGTAAATGTGATGGTGAATGATGTTGCACATGAACAGGAATGGTGGACTAATTTCCTTGGAATCCATCATCGTTACTATATACAAAATGAAGCGGATGTTCGTCTTGGTTCATGGTTGAGCAAAACAAATATCGCACATGAAATTGCGATCATGCGAAACAGCAATCAATCAGGAGCACTTCTCCATCATGTAGCATATTTCTTAGATTCACCGGATGAACTACTGCGTGCACTGAATATCATGGCTGAAAATGACATCAAAATCGAGTGGGGACCTGGAAAGCATGGTACAAGTGGGGCGCAATTCCTGTATGCATTTGAGCCATCTGGTAACCGGATTGAGCTGTGGACAGGCGGAATGCTTATTTTTGCACCAGACTGGGAGCCAATTGAGTGGCAAGCAGGAACGGGACCGTTTGGGCTTGATATGTGGGGAAGCACACCACCTAAAAGCTACTTGACTTATGGTACAGAAATAAAGAAATAGATTGGCAGTTTAGGTGTCTTAAAGAAGGGAGATTCTCAGCTTTGACAAAAAAATTACGAGTTGATTTTCATACACACATCATTTCCGAAGATTTTCCTGACTTGGCAGCAAAGTATGAAGATGGCCGGTTTCCGATACTTGAAAGGACCTGTAGCTGTGGTGCTGAAATTAAGATACAAGGCAAAACATTCAGGAAGATAACTGACCAGGCATGGGATCCCAAAAAGCGGATTGAAGACATGGATAAGGAGGGTGTGGATATTCAGGTGCTGTCACCGATTCCAGTCACCCTCTCATATTGGTCGGATCCGCAGGCCGGCCTGGAGCTTGCCCAGTCACAAAATGATTTTATCGCTTCTGTGGTAAAAAAGTATCCAGACAGATTTATCGGAATGGGCACGGTTCCACTGCAGGATGTGAAACAGGCGGTAGCAGAGATGGAAAGGGCTGTTAAAGAGCTCGGACTTAAAGGGATTCAGATAGGTTCCAATGTAAACGGACTGAATCTGGATGACGATTCCCTGTATCCATTTTTTGAGGCGGCAGCAGAAATGAATGTGCCACTTTTTGTCCACCCATGGGCAACTCTAGGACGAGAAAGGCTGCAACGTTTCAATTCAATGTATACTGTTGGAATGCCGTCAGAAACTGCGTTAGCAGCCGGAAGCATCATTATGAGCGGGATGCTAGACAAGTTGCCGAATCTGAAAATTTGCTTTGCACATGGAGGAGGGTCTTTGCCATATATCCTTCCAAGAATGGATAAAGGCTGGGAAGCTTGGCCGGAGACCCGAAATACAAAAAATCCTCCAAGCTCCTATGCGAAAAAACTGTATTACGATTCACTCGTATACGACCCAGATAATTTGAAATTCATGATTGAACGTTTTGGTGCAAAGCAAATTATTGCTGGATCTGATTATCCATTCCTTCTTCGTGAAAAGCCGGTAGGAAAGGTCATTGACAACCATGAGGATATTTCAGAAGCCGATGCAAGGTTAATGCTAGGACAAAATGCTATGGATTTTCTTGGATTGAACGAATTGGTTAAATCCGTATAGATTTTTTTAAAAAAAGCCAACTTCCTCACTACTTTTTAGTGAGAAAGTTGGCTTTGCTATTCCAAAAAAGGTAGACTCGAGATAAGAGTCTACCTTTTTTTTGGAAGCTATGAAACTCCCAAATATTTATGCTGAACATCCTTATTTTCTAACAATTCATCTGGTGCGCCATTCCAAACAATCGTACCCTTGTTCATGATTAAGATTTCATCCGCTACCTGGTAGGCAAGTGATATATTTTGCTCAACCATTAATATCGAAAGTCCGGTCTCTTTCAGCTTACAGACGATCTCACCCACTTGGTCAATAATAACCGGGGCGAGTCCTTCAGATGGCTCATCCATTAACAGAAACTGTGGATTAGTCATCAATGCCCGGCCAATTGCCAGCATTTGCTGCTGTCCGCCGGATAGCTGCGTACCCATATTATTTTCGCGTTCCTTAAGAATTGGGAATAGCTCATAAACCTTGTCGATATCCCAGTTTACTGCTTGACTCTTTCCTTTTCTTTTCCGAGCGGGCATCGTTAAGTTCTCTCTAATGGTAAGGGAAGGAAATATTCTTCTTCCTTGTGGTACTAAGCCAATACCATCACGAGAAATTTGGTGTGTTGGTAAAGCCTGTAATTGTTTATCATTAAAAGTGATGGTACCGCGTTTTGATTTGACCAGACCCGATATTGTATGAATCGTTGTTGTTTTTCCTGCTCCGTTGCGTCCCAAAAGTGCGACACATTTTCCCTCTGGAACGGTAAATGTAACCCCTTGAAGGATATGACTTGTTCCATAATAGGAATGAACATCTTGTAACTCAAGCATGATTTTTCGCACCTCCACCGAAGTAAATTTCCTTTACCATTTCGCTATTTCTAACTTCTTCTGGAGCACCAGTTAAAATTGGCTCACCATGGTGAAGAACAGTTATTCGATCTGCAATCGCAAAGACTACTTCCATATCATGTTCAATTACCACTAACGCCATGGAGCGCGGCAGTCTTTGAATCATCTCGGAAGTTTGAGTTGTTTCTGCCGGAGACATTCCAGATGTTGGTTCATCTAGTAAAAGAAGCTTTGGTTTACTAGCCATCGCCAATAGTACTTCTAGTAAACGTTGTTCCCCATAGGATAGATTATTTATTTTCACATCACGGCGATGGGTAATCTTCCATTCTTCTAATATCTGATTTGTTTCTCTTTTTATATCAGAACGACTTGTTAGGGAAAACCATATGTCATGACGATATTTTTTCTTGGCTGTTAAGGCAAGATGAATATTTTCTTCTACCGTTAAATCACCAAATAAATTATTCTTTTGAAATGTTCGTGCCATGCCTAAATGAACTAATCTATGAGCAGGAAGATTTGTAATATCTTTCCCTTCAAAATGCACCGTTCCTGAAGTAATTGGAAGATGGTTTGTTATAGAATTAAAAAGAGTCGTTTTCCCAGCACCATTTGGACCAATAATAACATGGCGTTCGCCTGGCTGTACTTCCAATGACACATCATGTAGTACTTGTAGGGTACCAAATGATTTATTTATTTTATCTACTTTTAGTAAGCTCAATTGATAACCTCCTCCTTTTCTGCTTGAATAGTAGAGGAAACCTTATTATTTTTGGGTTTACTTTTAAAAATCATAGTAACACCTAATTTCAACCACTGGATGATTCCGCCTTTTCCAATAAGGACAAGGAAAATGAGAATGGCACCCAAAATCAATGGCCATCTTTCCGTATAGGTACTGATAAAGTTTTGTAGGAAGATGAAAACACCTGCTCCAATGGCAGGTCCAAGCAATGTACCAACGCCTCCAACGATAACCATGATCATTACTTGACCAGAGAACAGCCAAGCAGATAACTCTGGAGAGACGAAAACGTTATAGAAGGAATAAAGTGAACCAGCAAACCCTGCTAATGCTCCGGAAAGGGTAAAGGCTAATAGTTTATAAACACGAACGTCATAGCCAAGTGCAGCCATACGACCTTCATTTTCCATGACGCCTTTCGTAATTTTTCCTGCTGGAGATTCCACGAATAATCTTAGTAAAATAAAGACAGCGACAAAAATAATTCCCATCACATAATACATGGTTTGCGGATCAAATATGTCTCCAAATCCAAGATTCATAATGGCGGAAACAGACATCCCATCAGCTCCACCTGTCAAATCCTTCATTTGCCATAATAGAGTAAATATCAATTGGCTAAAGGCAAGCGTAATCATAAGAAAGTAGAATTTAGAAGTACGGATAAATACTGCTCCAGTAATGAATGCAATCAATCCAGCGATCGCAACCGCTATAATAATGATTAAATACGTATTAGTCACAAACTTCCCGATTAATGCAACAGAATAGGCACCGATTCCAAAAAAGGCAGCATGCCCTAGCGAATCTAAACCAGCATAGCCCATAATTAAGCCCAAACTCATGGCGAACATGGCCATGATAAAAATTTCAGTTGTTAAATTCGTTCCGAAATCAGAAAGTATTTGCGGTACAGCGAAAACGACGAGGAGAAGTAAAACAGTATAAAGAATATTTTTTTTCAATTATGCCACCTCTCTTCCAAATAGACCTTGGGGGCGAATGATTAAAATAACCATCATGATTAAGAATACAATGAGCATGGATAAGGATGGGAACCACACTTTTCCAAATATTTCAAGCACTCCAATAATTAAAGCGCCAATAAACGATCCCTTCCATGAACCTAAACCACCTATTACAACAACTATTAAGGATGTGACAAGGATTTCAGAGTCCATTCCTGTATACATCCCTAAGAGTGGCCCACCTAATACTCCACTTAATCCAGCTAAAGCTGCTCCAAAGATAAATACGCCTGTAAACACAGCTCCTACATTAATACCAAGAGAACCAACCATTGCACGATCATCTACCCCTGCACGAATGATTGCCCCTATACGTGTCTTTGCTTCTAAATACCATAGTAAAACTGCTAATAAACAACCAACAAATACCACAAATAAGCGAAATACTGGGAATGTCATATCCCCAATTGGGATGGACATATCAAGCATTGCAGGTGCTGGAATCGTTTGCATTTCTGTTCCCCAAATCCATTTGACAGAGTCAGCAATAACCAGCATTAAACCAAACGTCAGCAACACTTGTTCTAGCACTTTTCCATAAACACGTTTGATTAATACTTTTTCAAGGATAATACCAAATATCCCTACTGAAATAGCGGATAATAGAAGTGCAAACCAAAAGTTAATCCCATTGCTAATAAAGGTAAAGGCCAAATAGGAACCTAGCATGAACAGTGCTCCATGAGATAGATTAACAACATTCATAACTCCTAAAATAATCGTAAGACCTGCTGCAATCATAAAGTACAGCATTCCATATGCAATGCCTGTTATAAGTTGAACTAGAATTATATCCAAGGTTTCTCGCCTCTCTTCCTTTTTAAAATGTAGTATTAGAAACAGCCTTAATTAATAAATGGGGTTGTCTCTTGGGACAGCCCCATTTATTTAGTTAATCAGAAATTTTTAGTAACCATTATTTATTCAAATGGGGATTTTTCTGGCATTGTTACTTTTGATTTTGTTTCAACGATTTCAGGTACAAGTTTGCCGTCCTTCATAACGTTTTTGGTGATATAGAAGTTTTGAATTGGATTATGTGTTTTTTCATCAATCGTAATTGGCCCACGTGGACTATCATAGGAAATTCCTTGTAATTCTTTGATTACTTTTTCGGCTTCCACGCCACCGGCTGCAGTTAGAGCTTTGTCAAGAACTGTTGCTGAGTCATATCCATTAACAGAGAACGTATTTGGAAGCTTTCCGTATTTCTTTTCATAGCCTTCAACAAATTTTTTGTTTAAATCATTCTCCAACCAAGGTGAGTATATAGTTCCAGCAAGAAATCCTTCCGAACCATCTCCAGTGGGCTCTGTCATTAGTAAATCACCAAACTCTAATGTTCCAGACATTGGAATTTTATCTTTTAAACCAAATTCCTTGTATTGTTGAATATAACGAATACCGTCACTACCAGCAAAGAAGGAATAGATTACATCTGGCTTTAAGCTGGATGCATCTTGTAAATAAGTAGAAAAGTCATTTGTTCCTAATTTCGGATAAAGTTCTTTTAATACTTTACCGCCTGCTGCTTCATAGGCAGCCTTAAAGGATCTTAACACTTCGATACCAGCTGGGAAATCAGAACCCATAATAACTGCATTTTTACCAATATTTTTCGCTACATACTCTGCAAGAGGATGTCCATTTTGCCAGTTAGACCAAGAAACACGGTATACATAATCACTCTTTTTACTCCAATTAAGATCGTCTGCTGCTGCGTTTGGTACAATCATAGGAATTTTATCTTTATTCACTTCATCGCGTAATGCAAGAGCGATAGAAGAGTTAGTAGGACCAACTAGAAGATCTACTTTTTCACTGTGAACTAATTGACGATATTTTCTTAGCCCTACTTGAGGATTACCTTCGTCATCTTCAAATTTAAGCTCTACATTTTTACCGCCTAATTTCCCATCATGTTCTTCTAAATAAAGTTCGAATCCTTGCTTAATACCTTCAGATAATGGAGCCAATGGACCTGTAAAGGATAGGACAAAACCTATTTTAATCGTTTCTCCTTCTGCTGATTGAGGTTTTTCCTTAGTTGTGGTAGATTGTTGTTTTGCTCCTTGGCACCCTGCAACAAAAATCATCATTGTTAAAAGAAGCAGGAACATTAATTTCCATTTTGATTTCGTTTTCATAGTCTCCATATTTTATTTCCCCCTATTGTAATTACAGATTGCCAACTATTTCAAAACTACCCTTTATTAAGCGCTTCCATTTTCGTTCAATGTAATATTACAATTCCCTCCTTTTTCGACACGTTTTCGATATTTATTCAAAATGTTCGGAGTTTTCCGTCTGACTAGATGTTAATATGAATTTGTTCCTACTACAACACCTTTGTTCTGCTATACGCAACGAATTAAATTTTTTTAATAAAAATATTAAAAACTATCTGTTCAAATATTTTTTCTTATATCTATTAACGAATCCCCAATAGAGAGGAAGATCCCTTAGAGAGAGAACTTTAATGGATCTTTTATTACTCTATTAAACCAAGAAGAGAATTAGTGAGTTTGATCAATAGGAACATACAAAAAATGTTCTTTATAAAGAAGTAAGTAGGTATTTGTCGAAGAATTAATAAAGGATATAAAAAGTTTTTACTTAATATATAGTGTAAAAGATTTGCAACTAAAGTACTAAATTTGGGTAATTTTTATTGGAGATAATTTCCATTAATAAGGTTAAAAAGGAAGGACGATCATCTAAATTTAGATGTTCGAATTCGATAATACTCGCTAGCTATTCCTTACTGGTCAATTACACGAATGTTGTAATTGATCTTTTTTTTGGTGAATTGGGCTTTCCAGATTTTCTTAATAGGTAACGATATCAAAAAACAATCGTCTAATCTATAAAGGGATCTGAAAGGGATTGAAGCCATGTTTTTCTTCATATTGTTTCTTATTGGGCTGGTCATTCCATTTTTATTAATAAAGATAAATCCAAACTGGATTGTTTGGATTCCATCGCTAATCTTATTTATAGCTGCTATCGTAATGTATGGAAAAGCAGAGTTTTTTCCAGGTGAGGGAATGGCTGATTTGGCGGAAAGACTTTACTTTATGATGTTTGGAATAGCAGCCATTGGCTCCATTTTCGGCGGAGTCATCATCCATTTTATCCGAAATAAATAATTTCGCGGCTAGGTCCTATATTCACAGGGATTCTGGCTTTTTTTTGCATGTAACCCAGAGTATGGTCATATGGTGTAGGGAGGGGGTATCAGATGATTAGTTTAAATGGCCGCATTGTTAAGCTGGAAGATTTAAGTAAAGAAATAACGAATAGCGAGCAAAGGACTATTCTCAAACAAATGGCAAGTTACTCTGTAATCTATTACTATGAATCATTGCAGCAGTTAAAATTTGAATTATTATTTAGAGAAAATACGATAAAAGCAGCAAACGCTTTAGATAAAAGCGGTGTAAAGTTTACAACTTTTACTTATTCTTTTCCCAATAGAAAGTATTGGTACCGACTGCCAAACGGTGGTTTTCTTTTGCGCGAAGGGATTAATCCTTCGGAAGGAATCGAAGATATAGTGAAAAATGGAAAGCTGTATGCCTTTGAATGCTCTACAGGCATTGCCATCGTCTTATATATTGCTGCCCTCTATACGATAGGTCCGAGGGCATTTAATACGTACTTTAGCCGGTTGTATTTAATGGATTGGCAGTTTGATGAAGATCTACCCGTTTACAACAAAGATGGTGAGGATTTTATCATCGGCGATGTCTTACATTTTAATAATCCAGAATTTGATCCGAAACAGCCGTGGTGGAGGGCAGAAAATGTTATCTTTCTTGGAGATGACAAGTTCTATGGACATGGTATTGGAATACGAGATTCAAAGACTATCATTAACTTTTTAAATGGTAAGCGAAAAGAGAACCCGGATGAATCTGCCTATCTCATGAGGATGATCACAAGGCCTAATTACAAAACAATCTCATTATTACGATAAAGAGTGCGTAGCTTCCTAGATTAGGAGCTCCGCTTACAATAATCACTTAAACCAGCAAAAGAAAGCCCATTGCATTAGAAGCAATGAGCTTTCTTGTTATGGAAAAACAAATGAACACCTTTTAATTCATCGATTTATCTAACATGAAATCGGCTTTTGGCAGCGTAATAATCTTTCCGCCAATTTGTACGTGTATGGTATCTTTGAAAATGGCTTTTACAATTCCCTTTAGTGACACGCTTGAGTTGATTGAAATATCTTTTTTATCAGATTGATTTGCCATAATAATCAACACCTTCCAAAGTTAATTATAGAATATTATATATGATTAAAAGCATAAAAAGCGAATAAAAAGTACTGAAAAAAGTAAAATAAATAATTTGTTCATGCTATTAAAAAAACAATGCCAAGGGGTGTCAACATTGATTGAAATAACATGAACGATAGTTCAAGTATTACATGTTAGAGCAGGTCTGTCAATGGAAACATGAACTAGGGTTCAATATTTTTGATGTATGGTATAATGGTAATGAGGTGAGATAATTGTCAGACCGAAAAGACCATCTGGTTGGCGAGTTCCCGCTACTTCCTAAGCAGGAACGAGCTCAACAAAAAAGAAAATCGTTACTTAAAAGTGGACATGCATTGTTTATTATGAAGGGATATGAGTATACAACTGCAAAAGAGATTGCTGCTCATGCAGGGGTAGCAACTGGTACCTTCTATCGGTACTTTTCGGATAAACGACAGCTATTGATGTCATTGTTAGAGGATCAGATCGAGATGTTAATGCCACCTGAACCAAAATGGGGTGTTCGAGACCCTGAAAGCACGTTAGCAGCACTTTTAGAAGCACATGATCGACGTATAAAAGAGATGGGACTACAGCGTTTGCTCCCTGAGTTGCTAGCCAAGGATTCGGAGTTTGCGGAGGTTTTGGCAGCAGCCAAGAGAAAAATATATGATAGAATTCTTTCAGGTGTTAAAAAGGCTTATGAGCATAATCTTGTTTGGAAAGATTTAGATTTAAATACAGTAACATGGGCAATGATGATTTTAGCTGAGAATGCACCGGAAAAAATGAAACAATACGGGAAACAAGCAGATTACCGTGAAGTAGCAAAGGTGATTTGCCGAATGATTTTTCCTCCAGATGTGATCATCCGATTACAAACTGAAGCAGAATGTAAAGTAGATGAGATCGAATAACGGTTTCGAGATGAAAGGATGTAATAGCTAGGAATGAAAAAAACTTTTGATATGAAAAATTTAAAAACGATAAAAATAGAACTAACTCGCTTTATGATGGCGTATAAATTTGCTATAGATGAAATGACGACAAAAATTAATATCCTTAGAGATGAATTTAATTATATTCATGATTATAACCCAATAGAACACGTAAATTCCCGTTTAAAATCTCCCGAGAGTATCTTTAAAAAGGTCCAAAGAAAAGGGATTGATTTTACATTAGACAGCATTAAGGAAAATATAAAAGACATTGCTGGAATGAGAATTACTTGTTCTTTTCTTTCCGATATTTATGAATTAAGCCGGATGATTGCATACCAAAAAGACATTCGCATCCTAGAATATAAGGATTATATTAAAAATCCAAAGCCTAATGGTTATCAAAGCTTGCATATGATTGTGGAAATCCCGATTTTCATGTCCGACCGGGAGGAATTAACGCTGGTTGAAGTTCAAATCCGAACGATTGCCATGGACTTTTGGGCTAGCTTAGAGCATAAAATCTATTATAAATACAACAAGGAAATCCCTCAAAAAATGCTCGATGAATTAAAATCAACTGCAGAAATGGCATCGCTTTTGGACCGGAAAATGGAGAATCTTCATAGAGATATGGATAAAATGAAGAAAGAAGATGAAGCGGGTGAGCTCCTTCTGCCATTTGGAGTCGGAAACAACAAGCTTAAATTCTTAGAGTCCTTTATTGAAGAAAAACTGGGGATTAAATAAGAAGGAAAAGCCTATTACTATTTTAGGTAAGGGGATTCGTTATTGATTGCCCAAGGAATCATCGCGTTACGATACGGGGGTATGATATAATGACAGAAAATGAGGTGATCAAATGGCTTTAGACCATGTGAATGAGGACGAATTGGTTATTGAAATAAATGATGAATCTTGCTGCGGAACACATGAGGGCAGCCACCGGAAAAGCCACCACTCGGATAAGGTCAAGAATAATCTTGTAACAAGGCTTAATCGAATTGAAGGGCAAATTCGTGGAATTAAAGGGATGATTGAAAAAGATACTTATTGTGATGATGTCATCACGCAAATATCAGCAACTCAATCTGCAATAAATAGTGTTGCAAAGATTTTGTTAGAAGGTCATTTGAAAACATGTGTGATTGAAAGGATTCAAGAAGGTGACCATGAAGTTCTAGATGAGGTTTTAGTTACTATCCATAAGTTAATGAAGAAATAAATATCGGCTTCAAATCGTACAATGGTTAAAATAGTGCTCCGGCTTTTGCTGGAGCACTATTTTTTACGATTGTAATAATGAGTGAGTAGACCATTGTTTTTTCTTTTTTAAACATTAAGTGCCCCTGGGGAATTGTGTAGACATAAGGAATGGGGAGTAAGCTAATTAATTGTAGAAATATTGCCAATATTTTTTCGAAATAATAGTGATTGCTGCATTATAATTAGAATAAGACAACAAAAGGTCGAACTGGACTAAATTCGAGATCTGGTAAAAAATTTTTCCATGGAGGGTAGGATGATTTATGAAGACATTGATTGTTTATTGCTCATCACATGGTACAACAGAAAAAGCTGTCCAACTACTAAGTGAGTGGATGGAAGGTGAAGTCTTAGCTGTAGATCTTAAAAGAGATAAAATTACTTTTGATGTAAGGAATTTTGATTTCGTAATCATCGGGGGATCCATCCATGCGGGGAGTATTCAAGGTAAAATAAAACATTTTATCGCTAAACATTATAATGAACTAGTAACTAAAAAACTGGGTCTTTTTCTCTGCTGCTGGCATGATGGACAAACAGCGATTGAACAATTTGATACTGCCTTTCCAGAAGAGTTGAGGAGGTTATCCATTGCGAATGGGATTTTTGGCGGTGAATTCCTCGTAAGTAAAATGAACTTCATTGAAAGGCAAATTGTGAAAAAAGTAAGTGATGTTACTGTGGATTCTTCAAATCTAGATACAACAGCCATCATGACGTTTGTGATGAAAATTAATTCAACATTTGCTCATGCATAAAAATGCCTGACCCACCGTGGGTCAGGCATTTCACTTTTTCAGCAGATCTTTTGAATCAAATCAATGGAATTATTTTTAGGTGAATTAACCAGGGGGCTGACTTCATATACTTCCATTAGATCATGCTCCAGTGGTTTAAGTAAATGGTTAAGTTTTGATGTATCTTTGATGGAAGGATCGAGCCAATATTTTTCATCCTCTGGTTTTAAGATTACAGGCATACGATCGTGAATATCTTGAACAAGCTCGTTTGGATTGGTAGTAATTACTGAGCACGAATAAATCGACTTTCCTTCGGGGGATTTCCAATGTTCCCAAAGCCCTGCCATGGCAAATAATGCATTCGATTTAAGTTTGATCCGCATCGGAATCTTGTTATTACTATCGATACGTTTCCATTCATAAAAACTATCAGCAATAATCAAACATCGTTTTTTCTGAAAGGCATTACGAAAGCTCGGTTTTTCCGATAATGTCTCAGCACGGGCATTAATCAACTTATACCCAATCGACATATCCTTCGCCCAAGGAGGAATTAATCCCCAACGTAAAAATCCCATCCGATTTTGGTGTCCATTATTTATTATAGCTAACACCGATTGTGAAGGAGCCACATTATAATTTGGGAAGTACTCCTCCTCCTGAAGAAAAAACTCAATATCAAACCGGTCAATAAGCTGATCAACCGTCGCCGTTAACGTAAAACGTCCGCACATACCCAACACCTCTTTATTGTTATTATACCATGTGGTGCCTGTCACCATTTATACATTCTAATACTATTTATGCAAAGAAAAATGTATAAAACTGAAATTATAGGCGAATAATATTTAAGGTTTTGAATTTGGTGTTTCAGCGAGAAGGAGGTTGCGTATGAGGATTTGGTTTAATAGGTGGTTTACGACGGTTTCGCATTTTATTGAGTTGATTCGTGCAAATGATGAGGGGCGGCAGTTTGAGATTTTTGGAACTCACTCAAATAAGGATGCTCTCTATTTACAATATTGTGATTATGCTTTTACGGAACCCACCGTTTCAGGAGAGGATTATATTGAGTTTTGTCTGGATTTTTGTCAGAAGCATAAAATAGACATTTTCATTCCAAGAAAAGAAAATGTGCGAATCTCGAAAAGGCTGGCTGATTTTGAAGCTATTGGTGTAAAAGTGTTGGTATGCTCAGATTCTGATTTAATGGAGACACTGGATAATAAGGCTGCTGCTTACCATTCGATTATGCAAAAGGAAGAGGCAGGGGCAGACCTGGTTCCTATTCCAGATTTCTTCGTGGTCAATAATATAAATGATTTCAAATTAGCATACCAAACGTTGCGAGATAAAGGACATACGGCTTGTTTTAAACCGGTAATAGGGGAAGGTGCCACCGGTTTTCGGGTAATTGAAGATAAGATAGAAAGCATTGACCAGTTGTTTAGAAGGGCCAGCAGTCGCAGGCTTCCGTTCCATCACGCATGTGAAATTCTTAGCCAGCAAGAGGTATTCCCTGATTTAATGGTTTTAGAATATTTAGAGGGTCCGGAATATAGCATTGACTGTGTTGCATCTAATCAAACGTTATATGCTGCGATACCAAGAATGAAAGGGGAAGGAAGAATAAGAGAAATTGTCAATCATCAAGAGCTCATTCAACTTGCCCATCGATTTCATCAGCATTATCAGCTGCCGTACATCTTTAATATTCAGGTTAAATATAATGATGGGGTCCCTAAGTTGCTTGAAGTTAATCCGCGCATGAGCGGTGGAATGCATTTTAGCTGTTTAACGGGTCTTAACCTTCCTTACTTGGCAATTAAAGTATTATTAGGTGAAGAAATCGGCCAGTTGAAACCTAGATTCGGAATTCGAGCAAGTCATCTCGAGAAAGAAATGATACTTGATAAGGATCACTTTGCTTAAAAAAGAAATGCCTTTGGTGCTGAGCCCAAGGCATACCTTTTTTAGATATTTACTTGTTTATTTGGATTTTTTCATTGGTTTCGGGGACCCGCAGTAAAATGGCTCCGCCAATGATAAATAAAATAACTAAACTAAAAACACCTGCGTTAGTATTGCCAGAAATTTGTGCCGTAAAACCGACTAAGGCTGGACCTAAAATCGAGGCGAATTTATAAAATATATTATAGAATCCAAAGAATTCATTTGCATTTTCCTTAGGTACCAGTTTCGCAAAGTAAGAGCGACTCAATGCCTGAATTCCACCTTGAGAGGAACCTACAAGCATAGCTAAAATCCAGAAATCCAAGGTTGTTTTCATGAAATAAGCATAGATACAAATAATAATATAGATAAAAATACCAACTAATAACATTCTTTTTCCTGAAAATTTATCTGCGAGTTTACCATATACAAGTGCAAATGGAGCGGCGATTATCTGCGTTGCGAATAAAATAATTAACAGGTTGTTCGATGAGATTCCAAGGTCAGTTCCATAGGCAGTAGACATGGTAATAATCGTATGAACCCCATCAATATAAAAGAAATAGGCAATAAGGAAAAGAAACAATGGTTTATAGGCTTTTATTCGTTTAAGGGTTTGAAACACTTTTTTAAAGCTAGTCGAAATGGGTTTTGCAACTCGATCGACGGAATAGACCTGTTCTACATTTTTTAACATCGGTATGGTGAAGATTCCCCACCAAATGGCTGTAATCGCAAAGGCGATTTGTGTGGCCACTGTAACAGACAAGGGTAAAATCTCTTGTTGAGATAATAGAATAAGAGCAATGCCAATGATGAAAGGGATGGTACTTCCGATATAGCCCATCGCAAATCCGCGTGAGGATATCTTATTCATTCGCTCTTCCGTTGTAACATCAACTAGAAAAGCATCGTAGAAGATATTGGCTCCCCCAAATCCTACTACGGTAACAATATAACAGATTAAGAGGATAAGCCATTGGTTACTTGGGACAACTGCCAGCAGTGCGGTAAAGGCAATACCAAGAATGACGAAAAAGGTAAATAACCGCTTTTTTAAACCCCTAAAATCACCTATAGTACCTAGGATGGGTGCAGAAATGGAAACAAGGAGTGTTCCAAAGGAATTCGCATACCCCAAATAGGCAGTGGAGGTAGATCCTGCAAGACCAGCGCCATTTGCTGCAGCTTTAAAATATAAGGGAAAGATGGCAGTTGTAATCAAAATCGAGTAAGCAGAATTTGCCCAATCGTAAAAAACCCAGCTTTTTTCTTGCTTCGTCAATCGACTCATAGCGATTTCCTCCAGTTTAGTGTCATCTACAAAGTTAAAAGTTCCTCGATAATTTTTCCATCTGTATTTCCTAAATCTAGACCTAAAAGCCGTGCCAATGTTGGCCCTTCATCAATAAGACGTGCAAAAGGAACGATTGTCTTTTGACGAATCCCTTTACCCGCCGCCATGAAAATTGTGGAATAATCAGATTTTTCAGGAGAATAACCATGGCAGGCTAGGGTGTATTTATGATCTGCTAGAACATCTTCACGGGTAATCCTTTTTACATACTCCCCCTGAAAATCTTCTAAAAAGTAATACCCTTTCTTTGCTTCTACCATAAATGTACAGGAACCGTCTGCCCCCATTAAGGCAGCTTCTTCAGCTGTTAGGATTTTTTCAATACCAGCTTCGGGATCTGCCATCAATGAATCTAATAATATTTTTACTTTAAGGCTAGTTTCAAAATCATTGTTGTCTTTTAGATAAATATATGCTGATCCATCACAACTTTTACAGTAGGCTTTCCAATTATTTATCTTTCCTTTGGCATTGGTGGTTATTAGCTTTTCTTTTTGAAAAAGCACATTAAGGCTTAACGCTTTGTTCTCATCTAGGGCACTATGGTCACCTAAGGCAACAATCGTAGAATTTTCATAGATACCGCTCTCTTTTAATGCAGAAAGAATCCGTCCTAACCGGTCATTATGGCGATGAATGGCTGCAATGGCCTCATTAGCTGAAAATCCAAAGACATGACGCTTCGTGTCCAGGTCAGTAAAATGTACCAGCAGTAAATTGGGCTTTTTGGTTTTAATGGTATGCACGGTAGATTCTAAGACAAAGTCATCCAACTCTGGTTGATTTAATCCGTTACGGAGGTGACCAAAGCGTTGATTTAGGTCCCATTGAAAACGGGGACTACCGCTTCTAAGCGAGACCATAATTTGATTTTGCCACGGCCGATTTGGAAAAATCTCTGGTAAATTGTAATCAATATTCGCCCTGCCTGTCACTGGCCACAGCAAAGCTGCAGTCGTTAAATTTGCCTTTTTCGCTTCATCATATAACGTAGTCCCTTTAATTAAGTTTCTAAACCAGTTCCAGTCAGGTGAACTCCTTCCCGGCTGGAGAAGGGTGTTATTAATGATTCCATGTCGATTAGGGTTATTCCCCGTTACAATGGTCGTATGACAAGGGTAGGTCACGGATGGATAAATGGTTTCTACCTTCTCAACATAAGATCCTTTTTCAATGATTGTCCTAAAGTGTGGTAATGTTTGCAAAAGCGGAAAATCTAATGCTGAAAGACAATCAAATGAAATGACGATTAAATGATTTGTAAGTCGGGCCATGATTGCCTCCTTGAAAGAGTGTAATTACCATCTCAATTGTACAATAAACCATCAGGGTTAATTGTTAATTTTTCAATAATTTTAACTTTATTGGGAAATAATGTACAAATAATTCGGTGACAGGCACCGCAAAAAGACAGTGTCCACCCCAGGTGGACACTGTGAACAGAAATAAAGCCGGTTTCATAAGAAACCGGCTTTTAATTTACTCTCGCCTATTTGCGATAAAATGTTTTTCTTGCTCATTTTTAAAGAGCCTTCTTCAACGCAGGGATTAATTCATTTTCTAGATTCAGGTACTCATCTAAAAGCAGGGCTGCACCCTGGTAGAATTCAAATGAGGTAGATTTGCTCAATAGTTCACAAAAAGCAGAGCACCATCTAAGAAGATGATTGGTTAAAAAGGAGTGCTGGTCTTCTAACAGCTTTTTCTTTGTTTCAACATCGTCACTTTCGATTGTCTTTTGGATAAGAAAGCTAAGAAACTCTAATTCAATAACAAGGTGATCGTCAGGCTCGTTCCCTTCGCGGATAAAAGATAAACCGTACTGTCGGTAACATTCTCTTACCTCCAAGGTTACTTCTTCAAACAGCAAGTGCTCTTTACCTAAATAGACCGATTCCCAAGGAGGAGCTGGCAGCGCATTAGGTCCGACAAACAGCCGCTTATATTCCTCCTGTAATAATTGGAGGGTTTCATTATCCTCTGCCTGAATTGAATGGGTTGCTTTTTCAATGAGACGGCATCCTTCACTAATTTCACAAAGTGAAACAAACTGGGGATCTTTCAAAATCGCCAAATTTTCTTTAGTAAGAGGCATGTCAAAAATTAACCGAATTAACTGGTTAAGATAGTACCTACTATGTAAAAGGTGAGATTCATTCATTTTCGTTTGCTCTTTTGTAAACATATAATCTCCTTTCATAAAACCAGATAAATTAATAGTATCTGAAGATAGTGTGATAAGAGGGGAATTTTAAAAATGTTAAATAAGTTTCACTTTTATTTTAACAATATGTGGATTTTGATAATCATTATCATCGTATATAGAGAGTAAGGACACGAGGGCTGGTTTCTTAATACATTTTTCTTATTATGGTCGGTAGCCTGTACGTTTTTCGAATTTTTGAATTTACTATAGTAGGCAGTGAAATATGAATAATTATTGTTGACAAACAAGTTCGAAAAGCTACTGCCAAGTTATGAAATAACCTAGCTGTCATCTTGTAAAGGAAGGAGGGAATTTATGTATAATCAAAAGAATTTAGAACAATGGATGAGAAAAATAAAAGTAACAAATTTAGTGAATGCTGACGTGGACGTGGTAAACAATACTCCATTAGTGATGATGGGAAAAGGGCGCCAAGGTGCTGTTTTCCAATTAACTGATGACATCTGTGTAAAGGTGTTTGGTAACACAGAGGATTGTGACCGCGAATATTATGCGCTGTCCCTTGGGCAGAACACTTCTCTAATGCCAAAGCTCTACGGAAAAGGTTCGCTATATATTGTAATGGAAATCATCAGGGGAGTTGAATTACGCGAGTATTTACAATCCCAGCCATTAACAACCGCACTTTCTGCAAAATTAATTATCATGTTAGTTACCTTTAAGAAAATTGGCTATGAGCGAATTGACCATCATAAGCGGCAAATATATTTGCAGCCAGACGGCAGTCTGAAGGTAATTGACGTAGCGAGAACGATTTGGCGTGATCGAGTCTATCCTTATCCACGAAAATTATTGACTTCTTTAGGAGAAGAAAATAAAGCAATCTTTATGGCGCATGTACAAGAAATGGCCCCAGAATTATATTCGGAGTGGCTCCACTATATCCGTATGGAGGAAATCTCCCGACAAATTACAGCGTTACTTCTTCCGGAGGAACCGGATAAAAAGACTATTAAAAATCTAAGTAATAGCCTGTTAACAACCGAGGATGAGAAAAATTATGTAAACTTGCTGCAAGGCCTCGTTCATAAGGTTTTCAAAGAAGAATGGATCAAAACCATGCTTGCAAGAGGTGCTGACACTGAAGCTGTTATGGCCAAAATTGATGAGCATTGGGACAAACTCGAAATGGGGTTTGAGGAAAGGCACCCAGAGGGTGAAAGAACCTCCAAAGGCGATCGTGGCTATAAAGGAGAGCCACAAAGAGGAAAACATTTTGAAGGGGAGAGAGGCCGTCACAGCAAAGGTGCAAAAGGCGGAAAACACTTCTCTGGTGAAAAATACAATGATCGCGACCGACATGATCATAAACGAGACAAGCATAAAAATAAAGGCAAGGGGAAAAGGTAACAGCGGTAATTAACATTTTTACTCCTAAAAAGGGTTGGTAAAGATACCCAGTATTTACCTGAGGATGGATCCTAATAAAAACGAGGAGAAAAGATGATGAAAGTTTTAGTAATCTGGCGTCTGCTGACAGTTGGCGGGGTGAATGCCGGCTGGCGCAATCGCTCGATTTATTTTAAAAAGCAAGGAATTGACACAGAGTTTTTGTATACGACAGACCATGGCGGGCTCCACATAATGGAGGACGTTGCTCCTGTTTATTTAACCAAGGATGAGCAAGAAATTATTAAAATTATTCGAGATAATCACTATGATGCTATTATTGTTGTTGACACTGGTGCTGCCTTTAAATGGATTAGAAAAGCAAAATATAAGGGTCCAGTTTTGGTAGAGGCTCGCACACCGGAGCTGATAAAGTTAGGTCCCCAACTAAAATCGTTTAGAGGAATTAAGCCAGAAACAATCATTGTTCCTTCGCACTATCAAAAACGTTTAGTTTCGATTCTAACAGATGGGATTCCGATTCAAGTTATCTACAATGGGATTGATACCTCTTTTTACAGAGCTTTATCCACTGAAGAAATTCATATTAATCATGAACCGATCCTTCCAAACGGCAAAAAAATTATCGGCTGGATTGGCAGATTGGACAAACGGAAAAACTGGCAAATGCTCATGGAAGTGGCCAAGCTTATCAAAAGTCAGCGGGATGATATAGAATTTTGGGTTATTGGCGGGGCTCAAAGTGTCCAGCGGGATGAGTTTGTAGCCAAGCGGCAGGAAGAGCAGCTCACCGACATTGTTAAATGGTTTCCGGTCATACCTTATCATCAAATGCCGCATGTGTATGCAAAAATTCGTCAATCAGGAGGATGTACGCTGGCAACAACAAAAACAGAATCGTTTGGGAATACCTTTATTGAGTCAATGGTGTGTGGTGTCCCAGTGGTTGCTTCAAACATGATGCCTGTCACAGAATTGGTTGTCCATGAAGAGCATGGGTTACTCTTTCGAGGTCAAAATGTTGAGGATGCGGCTAAACAGATTACTAGTATAGTAGATAATCCAGCTCTTCATCAACAACTGTCAAAGGCTGCCATTGCCCGGGTTCGTGAAAAGTTTGCTATTGAGATTGTCGCAAATCAATATGTTCATTTATTGAAGAAAATAGCAGGAATCGACTCGATTGATAGCAGTGAGGTGAGTAAAGGTTGATACAACCAGTTGCCTATAAAAAAACATTAACAGGAAAATCGAATGCTCATTTGATTACATTTAATGATGGCCGTGACTATGCGGTGAAATATTACCAGACTGGATTCGAAAAAACACTTGCGAATGAGTGGGTCGCCTATTGCCTAGCACGTTACCTCGGTCTGCCAATCCCCTTTGCACAACTAGTAGAAATTCCACCAGAGTTTTCTTCGACAATTCCTGAACTTGCACAAATGACCCAAACAAAGTCTCAATTTGCTAGTCTTTATGTACCCGATTGTTTCGATGGCCATCAAGTGACAGCTGTTCCTAGTATTTCTAACCGGAAGAATCTTGCTGGTATTATCTTATTCGATTACTGGATGTGTAATCGTGATCGAACTAGGAAAAACATCATCTTATGTGATGATGGAGCAAATTCCTACCATTTGTGGATCATTGATCATGCAGAGGTGTTTTCCTCTTACAATTGGGAATTTAAGGATTTAGAGTACCTTCCAATCACGATATTAAAAAGTGCGACACACCAAATCATGGCATGTTTTATCGAGAATGAACAGGATTTTCATGATCAATTAGAGATTATTCAAACGCTGCCTATTAATTTAATAGAAGAAATTGTCTCACTCATTCCAGATGATTGGCAGGTTACAAGTGAAGAGCGAAAAGCAATTGTCAGTACACTGGTTACACGACGTAAAAGAATTCTTAGAAAGTTGATGGAGAAATTTATTAAAAGAGTTTATCTGCCAATACATGAAAAACATGAATGACTCCCTTGTCTATTTTTTGTAGAGGGAGTTTTATTTTTTCGAAAATGTACGCCTTAACTCCGGAATAAGTGATATTACTAGGTTACTAACGTGACCGGTGGCTATCCATTCGCATATAAAGGATAAAGGAGATAAGGGAAGGAGGCAGCATATGAAAATCCGAAAGGCCATTATTCCAGCAGCTGGCCTCGGAACACGATTTTTGCCAGCAACGAAAGCACAGCCAAAAGAAATGCTGCCGATTGTTGATAAACCAACCATTCAATATATTGTTGAAGAAGCAGTCGCTTCTGGAATTGAGGAAATTATCATCATTATCGGCAGAGGAAAAAGATCGATTGAGGATCACTTTGATAAATCGTATGAGCTTGAAGATACTCTTTTTAGAAAAAACAAACTTGAAATTTTAGCAGAAGTTCAAAATATATCAAACTTGGCAAATATTGTTTATGTCCGCCAAAAAGAACCGTTAGGGCTGGGACATGCCATTCTTTGTGCGAAAAGTGTTATCGGCGATGAACCATTTGCAGTTTTACTAGGTGATGATATCGTAATGTCGGAAACCCCGTGCTTAAAGCAGATCATTGATGTGTTCGAATATTATAATAGTTCAGTCGTTGCCGTTCAAACGGTAGCTGACCATGATATTAGCAAATATGGAATTATAAAACCTAAGGGGACGATGATTGAATCGGACATTTTCCATATTGATTCGTTAGTAGAAAAGCCTAGTGTTGAAGAGGCTCCTTCTAGATATGCGATTATGGGACGTTATGTATTGAATCCGGAGATTTTTGAAATTCTAGAGCGGACTCCAATGGGACGAGGAGATGAATTACAGCTGACAGATGCCATCAATGAGCTGAATAAACAACAGGCAGTTTTTGCCTATAACTTTACAGGCAGCCGCTATGATGTAGGCGATAAAATTGGTTTTATTAAGGCGACAATCGATTTTGCATTAAGCCGGGAAGATATCAGGGAATCTGTATGGGATTATTTACAAGATTTGCATAACCAAGAAAACATACAAAATAGTAAGAGAGAGATTGATTGATATGAAGATTGCTGTTTTAGGTACAGGCTATGTAGGGTTATCAACAGGTGTTTGTTTGTCTCAAATCGGTCACTATGTCACATGCTTAGATATCAATGAACAAAAGATTACCCAATTACGTCAAGGAATCTCCCCAATCTATGAACCAGGGCTCGAAGAATTACTACTCTCCAATATGGCCTTAGGCAGATTACAATTTACTACCTCTCAACCAGATACATTGACTGATGCAGAAATCATCATTATTGCAGTGGGAACGCCACAAGGTGATGATGGAGCAGCAGATCTTTCGTATCTTGTACAAGCCGCAAAAGATATTTCTTCCTATTTAAACCAAGATAAAGTTATTGTCATTAAAAGTACGGTGCCAGTTGGAACGAATGATGTAATAAAAAAATTAATTGAAGACCGTATTGGTGCAACGGTGAAAATAGTTTCCAATCCAGAATTCCTGAGACAAGGATCTGCGATAGTTGATACGATGAAGGCTGATCGAATTATTATCGGTTCTGAAAATGAAGAAGCTGCGAGGAAAATTGAAGAGATGTACAGGCCATTGAATGTGCCGGTGATTGTAACGAGTACTAGAAGCGCTGAAATGATAAAATATGCAGCGAATGCCTTTTTAGCAACGAAGATTAGTTATATTAATGAAATGGCCAATTTATGTGAGGCGGTCGGAGCAGATGTTGCTGATGTTGCTAAAGGAATGGGTATGGATAGACGGATAGGTGAAGCGTTTTTGAATGCCGGTATCGGCTATGGCGGCTCTTGTTTTCCAAAGGATGTGAAAGCGCTTCTGCATACGGCAGGGGCAAATGGAATAGAATTTCCGCTATTAAAAGAGACGATTGCGATAAATGAGTACCAACGCGAATTGTTAGTTGTGAAAGCTTTAAAACGGTTTGGACACTTAAAGGGAAAGAAAATTGCCATGCTTGGTTTAGCCTTTAAACCAGAAACAGACGATATGAGGGAAGCACCATCGATCCCAATTTCTGCAGCTTTGTCAAAATGGGGTGCCGAAGTAATTGCCTATGACCCGGTGGCCACTGAAAACGCAAGAAAAGTGATAGGAGATACGATTAAATATGCGGGTTCAATTGGTGAAGCTGTTTACGAGGCAGACGCCGTGTTAATCGTGACAGAGTGGAACGAGGTAAAAAATCTAGATTTGGCGGAGATGGTTAAGAACATGAAAGAACCGATCATCTTTGACGGGAGAAACTGCTTTTCCGAAGAAAAAATTAGAGCATGTGGAGCCGTAGAATACTATCCAATCGGAAAACCTGCGATCATCATATAAGGTAGAGGCATGATCTTTTGCAACAAGATGTACGGCAAAAATCATGCCTAAGCTTTTTTAATTAACAGCAAACTTTGATACAATAAAAAAGTTAGCTACTGAAAATACATAAAGAATTAATCAAGGGAATTAAGTGTCCACTGGAGACGGACATTTGTACATTAGTGGTGCCTGTCACCGTAAAAAAAGGAAGTGGAAAGATGGTTATTGAACATGAACAATTGGAGCGGAGTAGTTTGACTCGTTATGTATCTCCTAAGGGGGATTTTGAGGGGTTTCGTGATGATGAGCATTATCGTGAGAAGTTGAAGGAGTGGGGGCTTTCGTCTGCGAAGGAGGCGAAGAGGGAGTTTTTGTTTAAGGAACGGAATTACCAGCGTGTTGTGACGATTAAAGGGTATGAAACGTATGGGAAGTCAGAGGAATATAATACGCTTGTGATTGAGTTTCAGGATGGGAATCTGTGCTGTATTCACCCCGCTTTTCTAAAGGAAATGCAGGCTTCCAGTTTCGGCAAGGAAAGTATGCTGCAATTGGAGGAGAAGGATTTCAGTACACCAGAACAAGTTACTGTGACAGAAGTGAAGGAAGAAAAAAAGGAATTAAAATCTGAATCAAATCCCGAGCCCAAAAAAGCGAAAGCAGCAAAGCCGAAAAAAGAGAAAGAACCACAAATTGAGCTTCCAGTAGATAAAGTGCATTTTACCGCATCAGTAAAACAGTTTGCGCTTACCTATAATCCTTTTAATGAAGAAAACGACGAAGTGGTCGTTCTCGAAAATGTCCAGATCATACAAGAGCCAGCAATTGAACTTGGACTTGCTTGGTGCAGCCATAGTAAAACACTAAAAAAATTCGAATTGGCACCAGGAGATCAGCTTGAATTTGACGGAAAAGTAGCGAAAAAGAAATTAGCAAAGGGTAAGGACGTAGAAGAAGAGTTCATCGTCGATACACCGGTCTTATATAAAGTCAACAACCCATCAAAAATCGTAAAAAGTAAATAGGTAGAGATTCTCCTCAACAAGAATGTTGAGGAGTTTCCATTTTTTGGACTAAACAATTTTCATAACCTTTCCAAACGGTGCTTTAGGAACAAATTCGGTCGGTACTAGCCAGTACACCTCATAAGGAACTTCCATGTCTTCCGGGAAAAAACCTGTTAAATCGGTGATATAAAAAACCGTTTCAATTTTCTCTTCTTCGGCCCATTCAAGTGCCAAGGTATAGGAGGCTTTGCCGTGCGTGTGATATTTTATTTCTGTACCTTCCGTAATTGGCTCTGTAGTCCGTATTTTAAAATCAGCTTGAACGAGTGTAGTTTCGGGAGTTAGCTCTTTGAAAAAAGTTACGATATTTGCGATGAGGTCCATTTTTGTTTCATTTGTAGAAGTATCCACGATTAATGCCAGTTTTTTACCCTGACGATCCTGGATAATTTTAAGCAGATTTTTGTGCCATTTCATCCCTTTATTTTCCCCTCTCTTAATAGTCACAAAATTTATTATGCTCAAGTTGTATCGGGGAATTCTAATTAAATTATTGCAATTCATGCATAGAAAAATGAAACTAAAAATACTTGTAGATTTTAGCCTTGAAGGTATACTTTTAGTATATGACTTGCATTTTTTTAGATTGCAATTTCCAAGACTTCATCGGTCAATTTGAAAGAGAGACAGCTTAAATAAAGGAGTGAGTGAAATGGAAGCAAAGACAGCAAAATCAAGGGTAATTAAAAATTATAAAGGAACAGAATTACATGCAAAAGGATGGATTCAAGAGGCTGCGCTAAGGATGCTGATGAACAATCTTGACCAAGAGGTTGCAGAGCGCCCAGAGGACTTGGTGGTATATGGCGGGATTGGTAAGGCGGCGCGCAACTGGGAATCCTACGACGCGATTGTCAAATCGTTGCTGGAATTAGAAAATGATGAAACACTGTTAATTCAATCAGGTAAACCCGTAGCTGTGTTCAAATCACACAAGGATGCTCCGCGTGTATTACTAGCAAACTCTAATCTAGTTCCAGCATGGGCGAACTGGGAGCATTTCCATGAGCTTGATAAAAAGGGATTAATGATGTACGGCCAAATGACAGCTGGCAGCTGGATTTATATCGGAACACAAGGGATTGTCCAAGGAACCTATGAAACGTTCGCAGAGCTTGCACGACAAGATTTCAGCGGATCATTAAAGCATACAATTACATTAACTGCAGGGCTTGGTGGCATGGGTGGAGCACAGCCATTAGCGGTAACGATGAATGATGGTGTCTGCCTAGCGATTGATGTCGATGAGACAAGAGTTGATCGCCGGATTGAAACCGCTTACCTTGACGTGAAAACTAGTGATTTAGAAGAGGCTATTAATCTCGCAAAGGAGGCAAAGAGAGCTGGAAAGGCACTTTCGATTGGCTTAATCGGTAACGCGGCGGAGATTTTACCGATTATGATTAAAAAAGGGTTCAACCCTGATGTGTTAACAGACCAAACGTCTGCTCATGACCCTTTAAATGGTTACATCCCAGTTGGATACAGCTTGGCAGAAGCAGCTGCACTTAGGAAAGAAGACCCTTCTAAATATATAAATCTAGCAAAACAAAGCATGGCGCTTCATGTAAAAGCGATGCTGACCATGCAGCAAAAAGGTACTATAACTTTTGACTATGGGAACAACATCCGTCAGGTAGCAAAGGACGAAGGAGTAGAAAACGCATTTGATTTTCCTGGCTTCGTTCCTGCTTATATCCGCCCGTTATTCTGTGAAGGAAAAGGACCTTTCCGCTGGGTAGCTTTGTCTGGAAATCCGGAAGATATTCGAAAAATTGATGAAGTACTCCTCCGTGAGTTTAAGGATGATGAGCACCTTTGTAAATGGGTGAGAATGGCACAGGAAAAAATCAGCTTCCAAGGCTTACCTGCACGTATTTGCTGGTTGGGTTACGGAGATCGTGCCCGTTTAGGAAAAATCATTAATGACCTAGTTGCTTCAGGAGAAGTGTCGGCACCGATTGTAATTGGACGGGATCACTTAGATGCAGGCTCTGTAGCCTCACCAAACCGGGAAACAGAAGGAATGAAGGACGGAAGTGACGCTGTATCTGACTGGCCAATCCTCAATGCGATGATTAATGCAGTCGGTGGTGCCAGCTGGGTTTCCCTGCACCATGGTGGCGGTGTAGGAATGGGTTATTCCCAGCATTCCGGAATGGTGATTGTTGCGGATGGTACAAAGGATGCGGAGGTTCGTTTACAACGAGTCTTAACCACTGACCCTGGAATGGGTGTTGTTCGTCATGCTGACGCAGGTTATGAACTTGCAATTAAAACAGCAAAGGAAAAAGGCATTAATATGCCAATGCTAAAACAAGACTAAAGAGGTGATCATGATGAGTAAGCCGATTTTTATAAGAAACGCTTCTCAGCTCGTGACATTACAGGGGAGTTCACATGCCCCCCTCGTAAAAGAAGCGATGTCAGAGCTTGGAATAATTGAGAATGGCAGTGTTTGGGTCGAGAACGGAGTTATTTTTGATGTAGGAAAAGATGATGAGCTTTTTGAAAAATATAAAGATCGTCTGGATGAAGCAGAGATGGTGGATGCGAGTGGAAGACTTGTAACACCAGGACTTGTCGATCCACATACCCATCTGGTTTTTGCTGGTAGCAGGGAAAATGAGTTTAATATGAGACTTCAAGGGGCTACCTACATGGAAATTATGAATAGTGGCGGGGGAATTCATGCCACGACAAGACGGACAAAGGGAGCCTCACATGAAGCGCTTTTTCAAGAAAGCTTTGAACGCTTAAATCAATTCCTCCTCCATGGAGTGACAACGGTCGAAGCGAAAAGCGGCTATGGAATGGAGTGGGAAACGGAGCTTAAACAGCTTGAAGTTGCAAATTTACTAAATGAAAAGCATGCCATCGATGTCGTTCCTACCTTTATGGGTGCTCACGCCGTCCCAAAAGAATATAAAGAGAACCCTGATGAATTTGTGGAATTACTTATAACTGAAATGATCCCAAAGGTGGCAAAATTGGGATTGGCAGAATTCAATGATGTTTTTTGTGAGCATGGTGTTTTTACCCCAGAGCAATCAAAGCGGATTTTGGAAGCAGGCAGAAATCACGGGCTGATGCCGAAAATTCATGCAGATGAAATCGAACCATATGAAGGGGCAGAACTTGCCGCCGAGATTGGAGCGATTTCTGCAGATCACTTATTAAGGGCATCTGAAAAAGGGATGAAAGCGATGGCGGAAAAAGGTGTGGTCGGCGTGCTGCTACCGGGGACAGCTTACTTTTTAATGGCGGAATCTGCAAATGGCAGGAAAATGATAGATTTAGGTGTGCCGATTGCATTGTCCACCGACTGTAATCCTGGCTCATCTCCAACTGTTTCCTTGCCATTTATTATGAATCTTGGCTGTTTGAAAATGGGAATGACACCTGCAGAGGTGATTACTGCTGCGACGATTAATGCCGCACATGCGATCAATCGCGGGCAAGAAATAGGCAGTTTAGAGGTTGGGAAAAAAGCTGACATTACGATGTTTAGTGTTGATAATTATATGAAGCTTCAATACTCTTACGGGGTGAATCACACACATACTGTTATGAAAGATGGAAGAGTGGTTGTCAGGGGAGGTCAATTAATTGAAGAGCTTTCTCTATCCAAAAATTAATCCTCCTAGCTTTACTTGGGTAAGACCTGAAAGTGATAAAGTGGATAAGGTCCATGAATGGATTCAGCCGATTACTGCTCTAACGGACCCTGAAAGAAGCAAGGACACCGAGGTTGTGATCCTCGGTGTTCCTTTGTCGCGTTCATCGATAAGCGCTTCAGGCGCGTCAGAATTTCCTGAATCATTCAGACGTTCTTGGAAGAACTTTGCCACCTATAATCTCGATGATGATGTCGACCTTTCAGAATTAACTGCACTAGATGCCGGGGACGTCCCGATGCATGTAACGAATATTCAAAAATGTCATCAAAACATTATCGATGCTGCAGCTGCTGTTCAACAGCATTTTTCGAATCCCACGGTGTGTGGGATCGGTGGAGACCACTCAATCACTGCCATGATGGTCAAAGGAATGCATTTAGAGAATCCTGATGAAAAAATTGGTATTTTGCAATTTGATACCCATTTTGATTTACGGGACATGTCAGATAATGGTCCATCCAATGGGACACCCATGCGTAATTTAATTGAGAGCGGTGTGGTAGAGGGCATCAATATGTACAACATCGGTCTGCATGGATTTTATAATACGAAGGATTTAAAACTATATGCAGATGAAAATGGAGTCAATTATTTCACACTCCGTGCTGCTAGAAAAAAGGGGATAGAAGAAACCGTTCAGCAATGCTTAGAGGAGTTATCTTCGAAGGTGGATATCATTTATTTAACTGTAGATATGGATGTGTTAGACATTGCTTTTGCTCCAGGGGTACCGGCTTCAACGCCGGGAGGCATGACAACAGAAGAATTGCTAGAAGGGGTACTAGCAGCAGGTCGACATCCAAAAGTAAAAGCAATGGACATCGTCTGCTTAGATCCACTAAGAGACACAAAAGACCAGCCAACAGTCAAACTCGGAACACACGTATTCCTAACCTTCCTAACAGGAGTCATGCTCCGATAAAGTGCTAGCAACTAGATAGCGAATTGATAGATATGGTGACAGGCACCACTAAAATACAAATGTCCACCTGGGGGTGGACATTTTCTTGTGCGAAGTATGAAAATCAGAGTAGAATGGATTTTTTTATATTTCTTGGGAAAGCGCAGGAACAGACATTTTCGGTGTTTTAATGTCAATATATGTTGTCGATTAATGTTAAAATAAATGATCTCTACACCGAATTTGAGTGTCTTTCTTAGGCTCAATAAAGAGTGAGAAAGAAGACAGAGGCAGTATTCTTTCAGAGTGTTCCCCATAAATGATAATATAACAGCAGAACTTATTTATTAATGAAGAGTAACAACAGACAAAAGGAGAGGGAAATAAATGGCTCAAGGTGTCATCGTCTATACCACAAACGACTGTATTGAGTGCACAATGGTTAAAAAAGTCCTTACTGAGGAAGGGATAGCTTTTGAGGTGAGAAATATTTCAACCAACGCAGACTATCAAACAGAAGTCGAGAAGTACGGCTTTCTAGGCGTCCCGGTAACGGTGTTAGGAAATAAAGCTGTAAAAGGTTTTACAAATGAACTAAAGGAAATAATGGAAATAGCAAAAAGGAGCTAATATTGGTTAGCTCTTTTCGTATTTTTAAAAACCTGCCAATTTTTTTGCATAAAGCATATTGGTTTTTAGAATTTCATAGTAAAGATCGGGATCGCCTGCTATTAATGCAATTTCGTGTGTTGGATGGCGGTGGTCAATTTCAGAAATCCAGATATCACCTAATTCTCCAATCGTCATATCTACGGCCGCATTGGCAAAATGTACCCCCATGCTCTCGATTTCTTTGAGAGTGTCAATGGCAATATGGATTAATTCCTGATAGGTCAAGGAAGCAAGCAAATGACTTTGCTGCAAAAATTCTTTTACCATTTCTTTTTGAAATTTGACCAAAGGCTGCAATGTACCGGAATTGTTTCCAGATTGTTCACCCCTTGTAAACAACCCCATAGCCTGCCACTGTCCAAGATGGTCCTTAACCGTAATAATTCGTATCGTAATGGTTCGGTAACCAGTTACTTCAATGGTTTCCTGAATCAAGTGTTCTCCCTCTTTAAAATAATTACTAAAGATAGAATAGACTTGATCTCTATTATTAAATTTATAATGATTGGTTTCCATTGTCCTTAGATTTGTGGTAACCAGAGAGTTGGAGTCATTTAAGATTACATTTATTGCTGACCGATGGGCACTGTTTAGTGGTTTAACTGTTAAATTTTGGAATTTTTTTAAAAAGTAATACAGATCTTGAGGTGAACCATAGAGACTGGTTTCAGGCAGGTAACACTTTACCCCAATAGAACTACTTAACTTCTTGTTGATAGACCATCTATTGAGAAAGAAGTCGTTAAAAACTACATTGCCTATAACTTTTTTGAAATGTTGAATCCAAGCTGAGCTTACAGTAGAAGTCATCACAAAGATAGAAGATGGATATGGGTAGGTTCCTTCTTCCCATTGTTTAGATCGAGGATTATAAAGAAATCCTTTTACTGTATGATTGATTTTATCAACATGATCAAGAGAAAAAACAAGGATAGCCCCCTTTATCTCCCGGTAATGAATGATATAATCCCGAAGTTGATCAAGATTTTTCTTGATTGAGCTGAGATAATAACCAGCTAATAAACCAATGAAGGGACCAATTTGTAATTCGTTGCCATTCTGCTTGATTTCAAGCTGACAGTGCTGAGGAATATTCAGCATGTCCAAAATATCTAGAGATAGGCTTGCCCCATTTGCTGGCAGTTCATTGGAAATGTCTATAGTGGTTTGAAAGGTTTTTGCTCCAAATCTGATAAGCCTGCTAGTTGTGTGTGTAATTCCAATTGATTCTGCTAGTTTGGGATGTAGTGTCATTCTTCCTTTGGAACTGGTGTTACTCAATAGCAGAATAACATTTTCCATTTTAATTCCCCCTAACCATTAATGCTGGATATGTTATTATATGTAGCAGTAATCAATGTTGTTTGAAAAATGGGGGGGATTCTTACAAATTGGACAAGTGAACTATTATTATCCTGAAAAATGAATTAACTAAATCATTTCTCTTTTTCATCATTCATATTATCTTCATTTTTTTCCTCGGGAACCCCATTTAATTGATTGATTTCCTTCGCCAATTCATCTAAAAAAACATTAGATATCAAAGGTCTTTTCTTTTTAGACATTAATTTCTCCAATCTTTTATTACTATAAATTTTTGATTTACATTTGAGAAACACAGGAGTATGATAATCACAGTTTCATATTTCTAAATCGCTGAGACCAATTGGTGCGGGGGAACCATTCATATGGATAGTATATCCAAGGGGTGAATCCTTTAATTAGGTAGGGCTACTCAATGGCCCGAATCCGACAGCTAACCTCGTAAGCGTTAATGAGAAGGAAGGTGGAGCTTGTTGACAGCGCATATATGTCTACAGGTCTATTAAACTTTGACTTGTAGGCATTTTTTTGTGCATTTAAACGCAAGTTAGTAATGAAAATTAGTTAACATTCATAGTTACTTGGGAGTGGGAAAAGTGGTTTCTTCAGTCAAAAGATTTTTAATTGGCAGACCCTTAAAGTCAACTGAATTAGGCGAACAAAAACTAAATAAAACAAAAGCCTTGGCGATTCTTTCTTCTGACGCTCTATCATCCGTCGCGTATGGCCCGGAGCAAATCTTGATCGTATTAATGACGGTTGGAGCGGCTGCATTTTGGTATTCTGTGCCAATTGCTATCGGAGTTTTAATCTTGTTAATGGCGTTAATATTATCGTATCGACAAATTATCTTTGCTTATCCTCATGGGGGTGGAGCTTATGTAGTTTCGAAGGAAAATTTGGGTATGAATTATGGGCTTATATCAGGCGGCTCCTTACTCGTAGACTATATCTTAACTGTAGCGGTAAGTGTTTCAGCCGGAACCGATGCGTTAACATCAGCGTTTCCAGCGCTACATGAACATAATGTGGTGATAGCCATTATTTTTGTCTTATTAATCACAACCTTAAACTTAAGAGGAGTTACAGAGTCTGCTTCTATTTTAGCATATCCTGTTTATTTATTCGTCCTTGCTCTATTCATCTTAATCGGCGTAGGAATTTTCAACATCTTGACCGGGCAGGTTCCTAACGATTTGCATACACCTGTAGGTACACCTATCGCAGGGATATCACTTTTTCTTCTTTTACGGGCATTTGCATCTGGAAGTTCAGCGCTAACAGGAATAGAAGCAATTTCCAATGCCATTCCTAATTTTAAAAACCCTGCCCCAAATAACGCTGCTAAAACATTAGGTGCAATGGGGGGGTTACTAGCAATATTATTTTCTGGAATTGTCCTATTAGCTTATTATTATGGGATTGCCCCAAATGAAAAGGTAACGGTCGTTTCACAAATAGCAGAGCATACATTCGGGCGGAATTTTATGTACTTCTTTATCCAAGGTACTACCGCATTAATTTTAATTCTCGCTGCTAATACGGGGTATACTGCGTTTCCTTTACTGGCAGTAAATCTCGCTAACGATAAATTTATCCCGAGAATGTTTAAGATTAGAGGAGATCGGCTTGGATATTCTAATGGAATCATTACGCTTGGATTGTCTTCGATTCTGTTAATTGTATTTTTTAATGGTCAAACGGAGCATTTAATCCCGCTATATGCTGTGGGTGTATTTATTCCCTTTACCTTGTCACAGACAGGGATGATGGTAAAGTGGCTTCGCGAAAAGCCACAGGGCTGGATCTTAAAGCTATTCATCAATACCATGGGGGCAGTTATTTGTTTTTTGGTAACCAGCATGTTCTTTTTAACAAAGTTCGCCCAAGTGTGGCCAGTAATAATATTTTTACCAATCATTGTGTTTGCTTTTTACCGAATTCGAAAACATTATGATGCAGTGGGTGAGCAACTAAGATTAAATTCTGACGAAACTCCAGTTCCTATTGAAGGAAACATCATTATTGTTCCAGTAGCAGGGATGACGCATGTGGTAGAAAATACACTAAATTACGCTAAATCTCTTGGGGCAGATCAAATATTAGCTGTCTATGTTTCGTTTGAGCGCGATGATGTGAAGGCGTTTGAAGGAAAATGGAAACAATGGCAGCCGGAGATAAGACTAGTTACCCTCTATTCCAATTATCGAAGTATCATCCAGCCTTTAACTAAATTTGTGGATACGATTCAGCATAAAGCGAGTGAAGCGAATTATAGGGTTACGGTAATTATCCCGCAATTTATTCCTAAAAAGGGGTGGCATAACATCCTTCATAATCAATCCAGTTTGTTAATAAAAGCGTACTTGTTATATAAAAGAGACGTAATTATCACTACCGTTCCCTATCATTTGAAGAAATAATAAATGAGCAGCTCCATAAGGGAGCTGCTCAATTTTGATTGTTATCAAAATTCCTAAATATACAGCCTGGTACTTCAAACGTCCGACCATTTGCACGTAAAGAAATCGAGCAGATTGCATCACCGATTATGGTCCCTTGGAGAAAATGAATGTTTGAAAGAGTGACAATGTCATTAAAGATAACACCTGATGCTTCACCTTGTGCAGATACAATCAATCCGATCCCGCCACCTGAAACAGGTTCATAGATTGGTATCCCGGGAACAACGGATCTAAAAACAAAACTATTGCTTGGATTCGCATGATCACCATAGAGAATAGAAATAGAACAGTTTTTGGCAGAACATTGATTTTCACAAATACGTGCGGACACAGTAATCATACCGCTGGATGGAAACCGGTCAATTAAGGTATCGACTGGTATAGCAGCAGCGGATACAACAGCACGACAATTACAACTTCGCATAAAGCACCTCTCAAGAAGAATTAATAATTATATATATGAAAGAGATTGTCTCGTGGATTGGACAAGCGAGAAATAATTAGTCTAGTTTTTTATAAGTTTGAATAGTTTGAATTAAAGATTCTAAACATGGGAAAATAGAGGCTAGAGGTGATGAATGAATGAATAATTTAAAGTTTCAATTTGATTTACATACACATCATGATCGGTGCGGGCACGCAAGGGGAAGTATACGGGATTATATTGAAGCAGCTATTGGAAAAGGTTTATCAATCATCGGAATTTCGGACCATACTCCTTACTTTTCAAATAGAGAAGATCATCCTTATCCACATCTAGCGATGGCGACAGGCAAGTTTCCTGAATATATAGCAGAAGTCCTGCAGTTAAAACAAGAGTATTCTGGAAAAATCGAAGTTCTTTTAGGAATTGAGGCGGATTTCTTTCCAGAGGATGTAAAAAAATATCGCCGACAATTTGATCAATATCCCTTCGATTATATTATTGGCTCCGTTCATCACGTGGATGGGGTTAGTATTTTTAATAAAACACGTTGGGATGGACTTAGCTCCGAGGAAAAGGTTCGAACAAAAGAATTGTATTATTCATTAATTGAACAATCCGCTCGTAGCGGTTTATTTCAAATATTAGGGCATATAGATGCAATGAAGGGCTACTATCCAGAATTTTCAGCTATCCAAACTCAAATAGTTGAGCAGACCTTAAAGGTCATAGCGCAATGCGATAGTGTCATCGAAATTAACACCTCTGGTAAAACGAAATATGTAGGGGGCTGGTATCCAGCTGATGACATCTTAGAAAAAGCACTCTTTCATGGAGTTAAAGTAACCTACGGCTCTGATGCACATGACCCACACCGAGTAGGAGATGAATTCGAAATAGTCCAAAACCGTCTCAAAGAAATAGGCTTCAAAAAATGGTATTACTTTAAAGCGAAAAAGAGATATGCAGTCAATTTATGAATTAATGCATAAATGGTGACAGGCACCGAAAAAGGCACAAAAAAATGTAATGGAGAGTTCTCCATTACATTTTTTTGTTAAATGCCAAACTACTTGAAAAAACTACTAGTTTCGTAGTAAAAGTGGTTTTCTATTTTGTTTAGTTTTAAAATACATGAGTAGGAAAATAAATGCACTTCCTATTCTCATGAGAGAGTTTAGTTCCATTGAATTTTGAATACCCAGTCCTTCCAACATCAGGATGCCAATCTGCGGTGCAATGAAGGCAACAAATGATAGCAGGACATTATAAGTCGTGATACAATACGTTCTCGTTTCGGTTGGTGATTGCTCCAATAAAAGGTTGAACAATAAAAGTACAACGCCGGAAACAAAAAATCCAGATAGTCCATTTATGATTGTTAAATAGTAAAGATTGGTAGATAGTACCGTTAGGAATGGTACAAGTGCCATTCCAAGGGCAGCCCAAACAAGCATTAGCGTATTTGATTTTTGCTCTGCCCACTTTTTCCACAATGGGAATGTGAAAATTTGCACCAACTGATTAGCCACCGAAAAAATACTAATCCAAAGAATGGTTGCTTCCACAATTCTGACATTATAAATATTGAATATTCCCCATGTCATCTGCCATGTGAAATTAAAACATAAAGCAGCAATTAAAAACCATTTGTACTTATGATCTTGAAAAATCGACCAGTTCATCGACGATTTTTTCATACTAGAGCTAGCTTGGGTTTTCTCTTTATGTTTCATTAAGAAAAACACTTCTCCTAAACCAAAAAGGAAGGCTGTAAAAAATAACCACTGGTAGGCACTTGCATTGGTTGTTTGGTTTTTCATAATAATCCCGATGACAAGAGTTGAAATCATTCCGGCAATGGTCAATAACCGGTTTCGATCACTAAAAAAAGCACCCCTTCGGTCGTCACGAATCATTCCGCTAATCAGTGTTTGCCAGCCTATGTTTGAAACAGTTGCCGGTACATTCATAAGTGCGATGATGATTAAAAATGCCCATGCTTGATAAGGTGTGGATAGGTAGACAACACCTATCAGCAGCAAAAATAACAGGCGAGCTCCTACAACAGCCATTGCGACTGTTATTTTCTGTGTCTCTAACCGATTTAACAAAATTGCAGCAGGGATTGTCATTAACAGCGCAATTAAAGGGGGAAGCGAAGTGATCAAGCCAACTTGATAATTGGTCGCCCCAAGAATTGAGATCGCAAAGATGGGATAAAAATTCCCTGCTAGGTTGATAGCAATGGTCGAAACCATGCCGTGATAAATACTTATTTTTTCATTATATGAGCGCACAAATTTTCACCAGTTTCTCTTGTAATCAATGACGATACTATTATACTACGGTTTCCGAAATTTCTATATAATCCTTTTTAATATTATTTGAACAACTGATTCGGTTCTCGAAATATTTTTCTATATATTTAAGCTAAAATAAAGTATAATAAGGTTTTGTCTTTATATGTCGGTTTTCAAGGAGAAATGTATGAATCAGACTTTTACAGTGAAAGAAAAGACAAAACAAATTTTTGTCATGTTAATTCCTATCTTAATTACGCAGCTCGGAATGTTTTCAATGGTGTTTTTTAATACGATTATGTCCGGTAAATACAATTCCTCGGATCTTGCCGCAGTGGCAATTGGTTCTTCAATCTGGAACCCGATATTTACAGGGATTAGCGGAATACTGCTTGCAGTTTCACCTATTGCAGCTCAACGCTTTGGGGAGAAGCGGGGCAGTGAGGTAGCATCCGTTGTTCGGCATGGACTTTATCTTTCCTTTATACTTGTTTTAGTGGTGATTGTTTTAGGAATTTTCTTACTAGATCCAATCTTAGATAAGATGAATCTCCCGAAAGATGTTCACAAAACAGCTTTTGACTATTTGGTTGGTTTAAGCTTTGGGATTCTTCCACTTTTTATTTTTAACGTGTTAAGATCGTTCGTCTATGCATTAGGAAAGACGCGTGTCGTGATGTATATCCTGCTTCTGTCTTTACCAATAAATTTATTTTTGAACTTTGTGTTGATCTTTGGCCGCTGGGGTTTCCCGGAGCTGGGCGGGGCAGGTGCTGGTTACGCCACTTCTGTCACTTATTGGGTGATTACGGGAATGACAATATTCCTTGTTAAAACGCAAGAACCTTTTTCTGTTTTTTTTGTTTTTGAGAACCTGAAAGCTTTCTCATTGGCAGAATGTAAGGAAATTTTGAAAATTGGTGTACCAATGGGACTTTCATCCTTTTTTGAAACAAGTATGTTTGCAGTTGTGACAATCCTCTTAAGTAAATTTAGTGTAACAACGATTGCTGCCTATCAGTCAGCATTAAACATTGTTTCATTTCTATATATGATACCGATTAGCATATCCATGGCACTGACGGTTCTGGTTGGTTATGAAGTAGGAGCTCGCAGGTACCAGGATGCCAAAAGCTATAGCTGGCTGGGAATCTATCTGGCTATTCTGACCGCCAGCATCACTGGAGTGTTAGTAGTTCTTTTTCGTTACCAAGTGGCTGGAGTTTACTCGAATGAAGTGGAAGTCATCAACTTAATCGCACACTTTTTAATCTTTGCGTTATTCTTCCAAATTAGCGATGCCATTCAAGTCACAGCACAGGCAGCATTAAGAGGCTATAAAGATGTAAATCTTGCATTTGTCATGACCTTAATTGCGTACTGGTTCATTTGTCTGCCAGTAGGATATGGGCTGGCAAACTATACGAGCCTGGGTGCAACAGGGTATTGGCTCGGACTTACCGCTGGTTTATTAGCAGCTGGAATTGCTCTATCGTGGAGACTCATCTACATCCAAAAACGAAAATTCATAGACACACAAAAATTAGCGGTTTAAAATGAAATAACAATCCACTGTCCACTCCAGGTGGACAGTGTCCACGAGCGGTGACAGGCACCAAAAAAAGGCACCGAAAAATGTAAATATGAATTTTTTGTGCATAAATGGAATTTTCAGTTAAAATGGAGAAATGATGTTTGAAAAGGGAAATGGTTTGCTAAATTGAGTAGATTTAGATGGGTTTTGAGGAAAAAATAAATGTCGAAGCATGTATTCATAGGGAAATAGGATTGATGTTGGAAAATAATCATTTATTATACGTTCGAAATAATGCTCTGTCAATATAGGCTGCCAATTACTAATTAGTAAGAAAATAAAAGAAAAAATTATTTAAGGATAATAGATTTACATTATATCTTCTAGTAAAATATACTGTTTTTAAGGAGGGATATTGTGGAAAAAAAGAGGATATATGGATAAAAAGTATTACCCTCGGGTAATGATCTTGGCGGAAAGATACCCAAGGGCAAGGCAAGTTGAGTATATCAACTTTATGTTAGTATACTCTTATTCTTAGAAAAATCAATAACTTATAGTAGAAAAGAGGTAATTGATTAATGGAAGTAAGAGGTCAGTATTTAATTAACGAAAAGACTGTCATGATGACTAATGAGTACAGTAATAGGGAAGAAGTATGGACGAAAGTAATCGAAGGAGAAGAAACCTTCCTTGTCAAAAAAGCTCCAACGGATGTAATCGTGGAATCCTTATTGCATGTAGGTTCAAACTTTCTAGGAGCAACACGCAGTTTAAAATACCTGTATTCTCCAATGAGAATTCGCCCAATTAGTGTGGACCCGCAAAAGGGGATATTACTTTTTCCAACAAAGAATGTGAAACGTCTTAGCTGTATTTGGTTCTCGCTTATTCACGTAAAAAATACCAAACCAGTTGGGGGAAGTAAAACAGAAGTATCAACGAGTTTTGGTCATACAATATTATTAGATATGAATGAAAGTTGCTTTATTACTAGATGGAATAAAGCCTTAGAGCTTAAAGCAAGAATTTCCAAACATTTAAAATGCCCAATACATTTCTATGTTGAGCCAATCCAGGACTTTTATATTAGTAAAAGTTCAAACGGGAATAACTACACACTTTAAAAAACGTCATAAATGTAGATACATATATTTATTTAATCAGCGTCTGGACGGAATAACGTCCGTGGCGCTTTTTTTATTTGTCGGGAAACAATATAAATTAATTAATTTTTCGAAATTTTTATATTTTATATTTACATAAAACCTATTGGTATGGTAGGATTAATTCCAACCATTACAAATTACTTTTCAAATGTGGCTGTAGGTCTGATCCAATGAAAGCCTGGCAACCTGCATTGCAAGGTGCAAATTTCAGCAAGATGATCATCATTTTGGAAAAAAGGCGTTAAACGGTCTTGGAATGCCTTTCCAACATGGGAAGGTTTTTTTATAAATATTAGGGGGATTTTGTCATGACTATACCGATAACTTATGAAAATTGGAGTCAAATATCCGATGCTTTCCCGATTGAGGATAAAACAAAAGGAGCACAATCAGTGTTGGAGTGGGCTTATCGCACATATTCAGAAAACCAAATCGTGTATGCATCCAGTTTTGGAGCTGAAGCAATTGTGTTAATTGACCTCATCCAGCAGGTAAAGCCAGATGCGCATATCGTTTTCTTAGATACAGGCTTACACTTTTCGGAAACTTATGAGGTAATTAACAAAATCGAAGCACGCTTTCCTACGTTAAAAATTGAGAGAAAGTTGCCCAAATTGACCCTTGACGAACAGCGTGAACAGTATGGATCAGCACTTTGGAAAAGAGAGCCTAATCAATGCTGCAATATCCGAAAAGTAATTCCACTTAGGGAAACGTTAACTTCTAAACAAGCATGGATTTCAGGGCTTCGACGAGAGCAATCACCGACAAGAGCAAACACGGAATTCCTTAATAAAGATGATAAATTCCAAAATATTAAAATCTGTCCACTTATTCATTGGACGTGGGACGAAATTTGGGGCTATATCAAAGAAAAAAATCTCCCGTATAATACCTTACACGATCAAAATTACCCAAGTATAGGCTGTTTTCCTTGTACACAGCCGGTAGATGGGAATGGTGATTCACGATCAGGAAGATGGACTGGAAGTGGTAAAACTGAATGTGGCTTGCACACATCCTAAAAGGGGGCTAATCGGTTGCTCACAGTCATAGCAATTGGTATAGGATTATTTTTTGCCATCAATATTGGTGCGAGTGGTGCGGCAGCGTCAATGGGGATTTCTTATGGAGCAGGAGTGGTCAAAAAAAGGCTGGCATTATTACTATGCAGTGTTGCAGTGTTTTTTGGTGCATGGCTTGGCGGCGGTGAAGTCGTGAAAACAATCGGCAGCGGAATTGTTCCGAACAGCACCTTTACCGTACCGATTGCACTTATTGTTTTAGCTTCTGCTGCACTATCTTTATTCTTAGCCAATATATTTGGGATACCACTATCCACTAGTGAAGTAGCCGTCGGCTCTGTGGTAGGTGCAGGAATTGTTTATCAATCCGTTTTTGTCACTAATTTGGCATGGATTATGCTATTTTGGCTGCTTACCCCTTTTGCAGCGTTTGTGATTGCCATCTTTGCTGCTAAATTTTTAAAAAATAAAAAGATTAAATGCTTGATGGAGGCTCCGAAAGCAGTACCTTTCCTTTCCGTTCTTGTCGTTTTTATGGGACTGTTTGAGGCTTTTTCAGCAGGGATGAACAATGTGGCCAATGCAGTTGGGCCGCTTGTAGGAGCCGATATCCTCTCTACGGGTGACGGTATCTTCTGGGGCGGACTATGTGTGGCATTAGGAGCGCTTGTGTTAGGGCATCGTGTTCTTGAAACAAACGGAAAGAAAATAACAGCTCTTCGTTTAGAAGAGGGCTGTGTTATCTCTGGAACAGGAGCGGCTATTGTCACGGTAGCTTCGATATTTGGAATTCCTGTACCACTGACACAAATTACAACGTCATCCATTATTGGTATTGGTTTTGCCAAGCACGGCAAGTCGGTTTTAAAGAAAGGGATTGTCGTGCAACTGCTAACCGTCTGGATTGTGTCACCAGTCCTGTCGATGGTGCTATCCTATACACTTATCCAATTATTGATTGAGCATAATTTCTATCCGATCGTCGCGATGGCAGGTGTCTTGATTTCTGTATTCGGTGTGATGTCATTGATGAAAAAATCAAATCAACCGGTAGTAGAGGCTGTAAAAAAATAGAAATTACTTTACGCAGGCTGCAAGCTGTAATTGAAAAGAAAAATGATTTTTGAACATAAAAAGAAAATTACATGAAGAAAGGTTTGATTCTGTTGTCATTTTTACCAACACCTCATGGAGGTAAACTAATCCAAGCATTTGATCCAAACTATGATGTTACAGCTATCGTAAAAGAAATTGAAATCGACGCAATTGCCTTGAGTGACCTAGAGCTAATCGGGGTTGGGTTATTTAGTCCGCTAACTGGTTTCCTTGGAAAAGATGATTATGAGAATGTAGTAGAGAATATGCGTCTTATAGACAATACCATATGGTCGATCCCTGTAACCCTTCCTGTTTCCCATGAAACAGCAGCAACTCTTGCAGTTGGCGAAAAAATGAAGCTTGTTTTTAACAATGATGTATATGGGGTTATTAAAGTTTCGGAATGGTATGAACCAAATTTAGACAAAGAAGCGGTGGAGGTCTATAAAACGCTTGAAACGGCACATCCAGGAGTTAAGCGTCTGTATGAAAGAGGTCCTGTCTATGTTGCGGGAGATGTAATACTCGTTCAAAAACCAGAAAAGGGAGTCTTCAGCGATGTGTGGTTCGAGCCGAAGGAAACACGTGCATTGTTCGAAGAGAAGGGCTGGAAGACAGTAGTAGGCTTCCAAACGAGAAATCCCATTCACCGTGCCCATGAGTATATTCAAAAAGCTGCACTTGAAACTGTAGATGGATTGTTCGTCAATCCGCTTGTTGGCGAAACAAAGTCTGATGACATTCCAGCGGACGTCCGTTTAAAAAGCTATCGTGTTTTGTTAGAAAACTACTATCCTACTGAACGTGTACAGCTTGGCGTCTATCCTGCAGCTATGCGTTATGCCGGTCCAAGAGAAGCGATTTTTCATGCGATTGCCCGTAAAAACTTTGGATGCACTCATTTCATTGTTGGTCGTGACCATGCCGGTGTAGGTAATTATTACGGTACGTATGACGCCCAATTGATTTTCAGTGAATTCCCTGAAGGGGAGCTTGGCATTAAACCATTATTCTTTGAACATAGCTTCTATTGCACGAAATGTGAAGGCATGGCATCTGATAAAACATGCCCACATAGCAATGAAGATCGAGTGATTCTATCTGGAACAAAAGTAAGAGAACTACTGCGTGCAGGTCAGCTACCACCATCGACATTCAGCCGTAAAGAGGTTGTCGAAGTGCTGATTGAAGGAATGAAAGAAGAAAAGGCAACGGTCTAAGGAGGAGAAACTTTTGACGAAAGCAACGAATATCACATGGCATGCTAGTACTGTTACAAAATCAGACCGTCATCGTCAAAATGGTCATGGAAGCTGTGTACTTTGGTTTACCGGCCTTTCAGGTTCTGGAAAATCGACGATTGCGAATGCTGTATCAAGCGAATTGTACCGTCAGGGCATCAATGAATATGTCTTAGACGGCGATAATATCCGTCATGGACTAAATCGCGATCTTGGTTTTTCTGACCATGATCGGACCGAAAATATTCGGAGAATAGGTGAAGTAGCAAAATTGTTTGTCGATAGCGGCGCAGTCGTGACCACTGCTTTCATTTCTCCATTTCGGTCTGATCGAGGCCAAGTCCGGGCGATTTTTGAAGAGGGAGAGTTTATTGAAGTTTTTGTGGACTGTCCAATTGAAGAGTGTGAAAAGCGAGATCCAAAGCAGCTTTATGCCAAGGCACGCCGTGGGGAAATAAAGGACTTTACTGGGATTGATTCCCCGTATGAAGCACCAGAAAGTCCAGAAATTATAGTCCGTTCTGATTTGTTAACCGTGGAAGAAGCGGTGAATCAAATTTTTAGTTACCTTCGTGAAAAGAACATTCTCTAACTTGAATCGGTAAGAAAGGATGGTTGATCAATGGTTGGCAAGGTTTATTTAGTAGGTGCGGGTCCTGGAGATCCAGATTTAATTACGGTAAAAGGATTGCGCTGCCTGCAGCAAGCTGATGTCATCCTCTATGATCGGCTGGTAAATCCTGAACTTTTGGAGAATGCGAAAGAGGGAGCGCAACTTGTCTATTGCGGCAAGCTTCCACATTATCATACAATGAAGCAGGAGACGATTAACCATTTCTTAGTGAAATATGCAAAAAAGGGTTATCAAGTAGTCCGTTTAAAAGGTGGAGATCCCTTTGTTTTCGGACGTGGAGGTGAAGAGGCAGAGGAATGTGGAAGGCATAATGTCCCGTTTGAAATCGTTCCAGGCATCACCGCTGGAATAGCCGCGGCTGCTTATGCTGGAATTCCCGTAACCCATCGGTCACTAAGTAAAAGCTTCGCATTTATCACCGGACATCAGGCCGGTGATGTTGAAGCGGAACATCAATGGTCCCATTTGGCAAACGGGGTTGATACAATTTGTGTTTACATGGGAGTATCACATCTATCTACGATTACGAAGCACTTAATCCTTAATGGGAAATCTCCACAGACACCAATCGCTCTAATTCATTGGGGAACATTAAGTGATCAGAGGACAGTAATAGGAACACTTGAAAATATTGATGATGTTGTGAAAAAAGAACAGATAACGAATCCAAGTATGATTGTCATTGGTGAGGTAGTCAGGTTACACGAAAGATTAAATTGGTTTCAAGAAGAAATTGTACCAAATATACCAGTCGCCAACCGGTAATTTCAGAAGGGAGCACATTGGATGAAAGCAATTCTTTATATCGGCCATGGTACTCGCTCTAGAAAAGGAGCGGTCGAGATAGGAGCCTTTATCGATAGGGTAAAGACGCGTATGGATGTACCGATTCAGGAACTTTGTTTCCTTGAATTGACAGAGCCGCTGATTGAAGAAGGATTTGATAGGTGTGTTGAACAAGGAGCAACTGAGATTGATGTTGTTCCACTGTTTCTCTTGGCAGCAGGACACATAAAACGGGATATCCCCGAGGCATTATCCCCCTTGATGGCCAAATATCCTACTATTCCAGTTAAAATAAAGAATCCATTTGGTGTCCAGGAAGTCATATTGGATGCCGTGGCAGAATTAATTAGGGATTCTGCAGGTGAAGTATTCCCCGATGATCGGTTATTGATTGTTGGTGTAGGAAGCAGCGACCCAGATATTCATGTGCATTTCGGAAGAATTGCAAGTGGAATTGGTGAGCGGCTAGAAGTGGAAATGGTATCTGTCTGTTATTTTGCTGCAACAGAACCAAGGCTAAGTGAGGGGCTTGAAACGATAGCTGAAGGAGCAGTCGGCAGGGTAATCGTCGTTCCTTATATGCTATTTTCTGGACTGCTATTAGCACAATTAAACAAAATTGTTCGCTCCCGCCAAAAAGAGGGGCAAAAAATCCTCTGTACTTCCCAATTAAGCATTCATCCTGTTATTGAGGATATCGTCATTGAACGGGCAATTGGTGAGTAGTGTTTTAATAGACTGGAGTGACCGAAATCCGAAATGAAATGGATTTTGGGTCAAAGCAGGGGTGCCCGAGAGCCAGCTAAAAAAATCATCTAGGTAACTATAAAGAGGCCACAATTTACTAGGATTCATTAATAAATAGAACATCCTCTAAAAAATACTTGTTTCATAGGTTTATATTCCATAGCGAGGTGGATAATGTTGCAACTTCAGGTAATAAACAGTCCGTTTAATCAGGAGCAGGCGGAACTCCTAAATCGTCTTTTACCTACTTTTACAGAATCACAAAAAGTATGGTTAAGTGGGTATCTTGCTGGTGCTGCTTCGCCATTAGCTTCCGTTCTAGGAACTCCTAGCCAGCAGGCAGCACCGAAAGGAACGACATCAAAAGAAGTAACCATTCTTTACGGTTCACAGACCGGAAATGCTCAGGGGCTTGCAAAAAAGGCGAGCAAGACGCTTGAAGGAAAAGGGTTCCAAGTAACTGTTTCTTCCATGAATGATTTTAAACCAAATAATCTAAAAAAAGTTAATAATCTACTTATTTTAGTAAGTACACACGGAGAAGGCGATCCACCGGATAATGCTCTTACATTTCATGAATTTGTGCACAGTAAACGTGCTCCAAAGCTTAATGAACTTAACTTTTCTGTCCTCTCACTTGGAGATAGCTCCTATGAGTTTTTCTGTCAAACGGGAAAAGAATTTGATGCTCGCTTCGAGGAACTTGGGGGTACACGATTGTATCCACGTTTTGACTGTGACCTAGATTATGATGAACCGGCAGCGGAATGGCTCGCAGGTGTAATTAGCAGCCTAGGTGAAGCAAAGGCTGGTGATTCAGCACTAACTCAGGTAGCTAACACTCAAATAGTTGAGACTACGTATTCTAGAACCAATCCGTTCAAAGCAGAAGTTCTTGAAAATATGAACTTGAATGGCCGAGGCTCGAATAAAGAAACGAGACATCTAGAATTGTCGCTAGAAGGGTCTGGACTTAGCTTTCAGCCAGGTGACAGCCTTGGAATCTATCCTGAAAATGATCATACACTCGTTGATTTGCTTCTTGAGGAATTGGAATGGAATCCAAAAGAAAGCGTGACGATTAATAAACAGGGTGAGGTTCGTGTGCTAAGAGACGCGCTTATCACGTACTATGAAATTACCACTTTATCAAAACCGCTACTAGAAAAAATATCTAATCTGTCAGAAAATGATGGACTAAAAGAACTTATAAATAATGGTGAGAAATTAAAGTCATATCTTGAGGGCCGGGATTTACTCGATGTAGTTCGTGAATTTGGACCATGGAATAGCTCTCCACAAGAGTTTGTTTCGTTACTTAGAAAAATACCAGCACGTTTATACTCGATTGCCAGCAGCTTAACGGCGAATCCAGATGAAGTCCATTTAACAATTGGTGCTGTTCGGTACCATGCACATGGTCGTGACCGAAAAGGTGTCTGCTCTATTTTTGCTGCAGATCATTTACAATCTGGCGACAGCGTACCCATTTACATCCAACATAACGAAAACTTTAAGCTCCCAGCTAACCCTGAAACACCTATCATCATGGTTGGTCCAGGAACTGGAGTAGCGCCATTTCGCTCGTTTATGCAAGAGCGTGAGGAACAGGGTGCCGAAGGAAAATCATGGATGTTCTTTGGAGACCAGCACTTTGTGACTGATTTCTTGTACCAAACAGAATGGCAAAAATGGCTTAAAAACGGTGTGTTAACAAAAATGGATGTTGCATTTTCCCGTGACACTGCTGAAAAAGTCTATGTACAGCACCGCATGCTTGAACAGAGCAAGGAATTATTTGCGTGGCTAGAAGAAGGTGCTCACCTTTACATTTGCGGTGATGAGAAACATATGGCACATGACGTTCATCAAACACTTATTCAAATTATTGAAACAGAAGGCAGCATGAGCCGTGAAGACGCAGAAGCTTACCTTACAGACATGCTGCAGCAAAAACGATACCAACGCGACGTATATTGATACTGTTGATACAGTAGTGGAAGGAGTTTTTTCATAAATGGTGAAGCAAAAACTAACGGCACCTGAAGGTGCGCCAAGCGATGTCGAGCGTATAAAAAGAGAAAGTGATTTTTTACGCGGAACACTTAAAGAAGTCATGCTCGATCCAATCAGTGCAGGAATTCCAGACGATGATAACCGTCTAATGAAACACCATGGCAGCTATTTGCAGGACGATCGTGATCTTCGCAATGAACGTCAAAAGCAAAAACTAGAGCCAGCCTATCAGTTTATGCTTCGTATTCGTTTGCCTGGGGGGGTTGCAACACCGTCCCAATGGCTTGTGATGGATGAGCTTGCTGATAAAAACGGTAACGGCACACTAAAACTGACTACACGTCAAACTTTTCAAATGCATGGAATCTTAAAATGGAATATGAAAAATACCATTCAGGAAATCCATGCAACACTTTTAGATACGATTGCAGCATGTGGTGATGTGAATCGGAACGTCTTGTGTACTTCTAATCCTTATCAGTCAGAGGTTCATTTAGAAGTATACGAATGGGCAAAACAGTTGAGTAATTATTTATTGCCGCGCTCAAGAGCCTATCATGAAATTTGGCTTGATGAAGAAAAAGTGGCTGGCTCTCCAGAAGTGGAAGAAGTTGAACCAATGTATGGTCCGCTTTATTTGCCACGGAAATTTAAAATTGGAATAGCTGTTCCACCATCGAATGATATCGACGTCTTTTCACAGGATCTCGGGTTAATAGCTATAATAGAAGAAGGAAAGCTTATCGGTTTTAACGTAGCAATTGGCGGCGGTATGGGTAGTTCACATGGTGATAAGGAAACATACCCGCAGCTCGCTAAGGTAATTGGGTTCTGTACACCAGATCAAGTTCAAGATGTAGCAGAAAAAGTTATTACCATTCAGCGGGACTATGGTAACCGTTCTGAACGAAAAAATGCTCGCTTCAAGTACACAGTTGACCGCTTAGGATTGGAAACAGTGAAGGCCGAATTGGAAGAACGTCTTGGCTTTTGCCTTGGAGAAGCAAAGCCTTATTGTTTTGATGATAACGGCGACCGATATGGATGGGTGAAGGGTGTACAAGGCAAATGGCATTATACATTGTTTATCCAAAACGGCCGTGTTGCAGATACAGATGATTATAAATTGAAAACAGCTTTAAGGGAAATTGCAAAAATCCATAATGGTGATTTCCGTATAACGGCAAATCAAAATCTAATCATTGCCAGTGTAACAAGTCAAAAAAAGAAAAAAATAAGTGAACTAATTGAACAATTTGGGCTGACTGATGGCAGTCATTATTCTGCACTCCGACGCAGTTCAATGGCATGTGTGGCACTGCCAACGTGTGGCTTGGCGATGGCAGAGGCAGAGCGTTATTTGCCGAAGTTAATTGATAAAATTGATGATATTTTAGATGAGAACGGTCTACGAGACAAAGAAATTACCATTCGTATGACAGGCTGTCCTAACGGATGTGCACGCCCTGGGCTAGGTGAATTAGCTTTTATGGGTAAAGGAGTCGGAAAATATAATATGTATCTTGGTGCGGCTTTTGACGGCAGCCGGCTAAACAAAATGTACCGTGAAAATATCGGCGAAGAAGAAATTTTACGTGAACTAAAGGATATTTTCTCCCGTTATGCAAAAGAACGAGACGAAGACGAGCACTTTGGTGATTTCGTTATCCGTGCAGGAATTATCCAAGCTACGACAGATGGCACAAATTTTCATGCTTAAATTAAAAAGCGTAAGTGCCCTGGTCAGCGGCGTATGGCCTGGAGCGCTCCAATCAAGATAAAGGAAACACGAAGAGCCGTAGGCGATTCGATGTTGACTTATCGAAGTGCGGAGAGCGAAGGACACTAGCCGTTAGGGCGCTGGAGCTAGACAGTAACCTAAGTTCTAAAAACTATACTATCTTATCGGTTAAAAAAGAGACAGAAATCCTGTCTCTTTTTTTACTATAAAAATATCTGAATTTTTAAAAATCGTCTAGTTTTGTCACATTTTAACTTGTTTTATCGAAACGATTTAATAGATTTAAATTAATGCTATAATTCATTTCATGAAACTACTAGATTAAAGCAGCAGGATAATTAATATTGGTAGAGGTGTTTTTCTGCGATGACGAAAGTAGATTTAGAAGAGGCAATCAATGAGAAAAGAGACGAGATGATAAAAATTGGGATGACAAAAGGGCTTTGTTGTGAAGAAACAGTACTATGCAGTCAAGAACTAGATAAACTGCTTAATGACTATAGAAGGTTAACTTCAAACAAGAGGATGTCAAATTCAACTTTTTTGCTAAATGATCTTGTGACATTGATTCAGAATTTACTAAGATTTTTTTCGAGACCGTACAAGTTTTTACCGTAAAAAAGTGATAGATTCAATTAAGTTTCTGTTCTTTAAAAGCTAGACCCACCCATTTGGACGATGGGTCTTTTTTTTGCTTAAAATCATGTACGTTGAATGGTAGAGGTAGAAAAGCTTTTAACCATCTTCTGTAAGTTTCTATGTGCTTCTCTTAATTTAATCGTTTCTTCGATGATTTTTTGGAATCCTTCTATGTCTCTATCAGATGCATATAATAGCGTCTTAGGTACACCTTCTGCAATTTGTTGTAGGGTAATATCCTGGCTCATGGCAATGACCACCTTTCAACTTATTCATTTAGACTACTATTTCGTCTACTCTAATAGTTTTAGAGAGGAGCTGGTTATTCCTGCTAGTACCTTAGAAAACTTATCTACATGAATCAGCAGATTCTTTAATAAATTGTAGCATTTTTGCAAATAACGACGGGAAACCATAGGTACTGGTTATCCTATGTAGAAAAATTTTTAAAGAAGAGTGAAATTTAAAATAAATAGAAAAAAGGGAATTTTATTTTTAGATTACTAGAAAAATTGTTGACTTACGGTTATATTGTAATATAATAAAACCAATAGATTTACTTGGAATTAAAAAAGAGGTGAGCTTTGATGTACTTAACAATAGATGGGATCGAGAAAAGTTTTATTAATGATAGAAAAGAAAACGTGAAAGTTCTCGACAACATCAATTTAAATGTTAAAAAAGGCAGCTTTGTTTCCATTGTTGGGCCATCTGGGTGTGGTAAATCAACATTACTTTACCTTGTTGCTGGCTTGGATAAAGCAGATAAAGGAGATATCCGAGTCGATGGGAATACAGTGACAAAACCTGGCCCTGAAAGGGTAGTTGTTTTTCAAGAAGCAGGATTGTTTCCATGGTTGACTGTCTTAGAAAATGTTACCTACGGACTGAATCTAAAAAAGATGCCTAAAGAAGAGGCAAGAGCTAAGGCGCTTGATGTATTAAAAATGGTCCACCTCAGCCGATACGTGAATTCCTATCCACACGAGCTATCAGGGGGAATGAAGCAGAGGGTTTCTATCGCAAGAGCGTTAGTAATGGAGCCAGACATACTGTTAATGGATGAGCCTTTTTCAGCGCTTGATGAACAAACGAGAATGGTGCTGCATAAAGAGCTGCTTGAAATTTGGCGGAAAACAAAAGTAACGATCTTCTTTATCACCCACAATATTAGGGAAGCGGTACTGCTCTCCGAAGAAGTAGTCGTTTTTGCAACCCGGCCTGGACGAATTAAAGAAATCATTCCAGTGCCAACCATGAAGGATGGGATTACACCGGATAGTGTTACCGTGAATACGGAACAAAGAATATTATCGATTTTACAGGAAGAGATTGAAAAAGTATTGAAGGAGGAAATGGGTGATGACTACAGCTTTAAGACGGATCATCTTCATCGCGGCGATAGCGGTGATATGGGAAGTCACATCTAGATTTTCCAGCCTTCCAGATTTTATGTTTCCCACCCTTTCGCAAGTATTAGAAACCCTGTTTAACGGTATCGTTAACGGTCAAATTACGCTTGCGATTGGAAAGAGTATGGGGCGTATCCTTCTTGGATTTACTATCGCCATTATTGTGGGATTGATATTAGGCTATTTCATCTGGCGGTATAAACTTGTCGAGGATACACTTGGTTTTGTCGTTACCGCCCTTCAATCGATACCAAGTATTGTCTGGTTCCCATTAGCCATTATCTGGTTTGGATTAAATGATTTTTCGATTCTTTTTATCGTGACAATTGGGGCAACATGGACCATGACTGTAAATTCCACGAGCGGCTTTAAAAATGTTCCACAGCTCTACCAACGTGTTGCCAAAGTATATGGTTCAAGCGGCTTACATTTTCTACGGACCGTTATCCTGCCTGCTTCGGTTCCACAAATCATTTCTGGTCTAAGGATTGCTTGGGCATTCTCATGGCGAGCTTTGATGGCAGGGGAATTACTTGGCGGCGGTGGCGGACTAGGTCAGTTGCTTGAAATGGGCCGTTCACTTGGTCAAATGGATTTAGTTATTTCTGTCATGATCATCATTGCGATTATCGGTACCATCGTCGATAATGTTGTCTTTTCAAGACTCGAACGCAGTGTGGAAGTTAAATGGGGTATTAGAGGACGTGCTTAGTAAAAATAATAATAATATAGCCGGGAGAGAAGAAAATGTTGAAAAAATCAATGCTTTATTTGTTGATCACACTATTGTTTGTTGGGTTGTTAAGCGGATGTGCCCAATCGTCAAAAGAAGCCGATAGCGGAGAAGCGAAAACCGTAAAAATTGGTTATTTTCCAAACTTAACTCATATTGCTACGATTGTGGCACTTGAACAAGGTTATTTTGAAGAAGCTTTCGGTAAAGATGTAAAGATTGAAACCAAAACCGTAGCAAATGGCGGACTGTTTATGGAAGCAATGGCTACAAAAGCAATTGATGTTGGTACGGTTGGTCCAGGTCCATTGCTTAACTTTTATGTGAAAAATAAGGAATATCACCTTATTTCTGGCGCTGTGAATGGTGGAGCTGTCTTAATTGCTGCTGAACAAAGCGGAGTGGAAAAGCTTGAAGATTTAGATGGCAAAAAAGTAGCAATACCGGTTATTGGCAGCACGCAAGATGTTATGCTGCGAAAAGCGCTAAAAGAGGCTAACTTAAAGGCAAAAACTAGTGGTGGTACAGTAGATTTATTTGCTGCAGCACCTGCTGATACAGCTTCATTATTTGTGCAAAAGCAAGTAGACGCAGCGGCAACACAAGAACCTTGGGGATATGTTCTTGAAAATCAAGCGAATGGTAAACTGCTTCTTGACTGGGATGAGTTTGCCTGGGGCAAAGAGTCTACGAATACTGTAGTTGCTGCAAGAGCTGACTTTTTAAAAAATAAAGATTTATCAAAGAAGTATTTAGATGCACACAAGAAATCAGTTAAATTTATCCAGGATAACCCTGAAGAGAGTAAAGAAATTGTGATTAAACATTTAAAAGATCTTACAGGTAAAGCATTAAATAAAGACGAAGTGGACGCAGCGTTCTCACGTCTTGCTGTAACAACGGATGTTAATGAAAAAGTGATTCAAGAAATGGCAGATATTAGTAAAGAAGCAGGATATATACCTACTAGTGATATTAAAGGGTTGATTGATTTGTCATTCCTTAAGTAAGATTAAAAAGGTTTTGGACTTGTTTATGAGTTCAAAACCTTTTTTTAAGGTAAAATAAGGGAGAAATACATAGAGGAAGGATTGGTACTTATGAAATCAACGATTAAATGGCAAGGGGACATGGCCTTTTCTGGAACTACACCGTCTGGACATGAATTAAGAATGGATGCTGCACCAGATATTGGTGGAAAAAATAGTGGACCAAGGCCAACAGAGCTGCTCCTGTATTCTTTAGCGGGCTGCACAGGTATCGATATTGTCATGATTTTGAAAAAAATGCGTTTAGAGTTAACTGGTTTTGAAATGGAAATTGAGGGAACTCGCGCCGACACAGAACCAAAGAAATTTACTGATTTTCATATTCACTATTCAGTAGAAGGGGACCTGCCGGAAGAAAAAGTGATCCGTGCCATCCAATTATCAAAAGACAAATACTGCTCCGTTTCTCACTCATTAAGTGCTAACATTGTAGCAAGTTATTCGATTAATGGGACAAAGGGAGATCAAACATTGTAAGAAAAAAGGATTCAGTTTTTTGCTGGATCCTTTAACTGTGTGTAATGGTCATAAAACACTTTAAAAAGTCTTTCGTCACCGCCTCGATCGGGATGAAGGGCTTTTAGTATTTTCTTGTATTCCTTCTTAATTGATTCCGTATCTTCCTTTGGATCTAAGCCTACTAGTGTGCCTAAAGTAAGCGATGATGAATCGGTTAGAGCATACTCTGCTTTTAGCATTCTTTTTAATGATCGGTTTTTGGCATGTTCAATACGAATTGAAGTTTTTAGTTGTTCAATTTCCTCTTTGAATTTTTGATTTTCATGAAATGTGTTTTCCCAATCATGAAAGTCCACTCCGAACTGCTTCGTTTTGTTTTCAATCTTTTTTTCTAAAATAAATGAAGCTAAATCGACAGGATTAATCGAGAATTCAAGGTTTAGATGCATGGTTCTTCTAGCCTTAATTTTCCCATCGAGAATCCAACGAATGACAACTTGTTCACTATCAGTTATTCCTTCAGCTCTTAGCTGCTCCGTCACTTCTTTTACATTTAACATAGGATCAACTCATTCTTAATTTCGTCTGGTAAACTCCTTTTTCAATGTATCATATGGTTAAATTAAAAGGTTTACAGGACTATGTAATTTTGATTAAAGAATCTTTTCAAAAAATATCCCCTTGGTGCACTGCATCCAAGGGGGGAATAATTAGCGATTATCTACTTTTTCAGGATAAAGGTCATGATTCATCAAACGGAAATGAGCCATTTCTTCATATTTAGTACCTGGCTTGCCATAGTTACACCATGGATCAATTGAAATCCCGCCGCGTGGAGTGAATTTTCCCCAAACCTCAATATAGCGAGGGTCAAGCAATTTAATTAAATCATTCATGATAATGTTGACACAATCCTCGTGGAAATCACCATGATTTCTGAAACTGAATAAATAAAGCTTGAGAGATTTACTTTCAACAATCTTTTTATTAGGGATGTACGAAATATACATCGTTGCAAAATCGGGCTGATGGGTAAGTGGACATAAACTAGTAAACTCCGGACAATTAAATTTTACAAAATAATCTCGGTCTGGGTGAAGATTATCGACTGCCTCCAAAACCTCCGGTGCATATTCAAATGAGTATTTTGTATTTTGATTTCCTAATAGTGTTAAATCTTTTAAGCCTTCTTCGTGGCTGCGTCCTGACATGTTATAAACCTCCAGTAAAATGGTTCCCAACTCTTTTTGGGGAGAGCATTGAACAGCCATGCTACGTTAAAAACTAGTAGTAGGATTCTCAAACAAAAAGCCATGTCCGATATGGACATGGCATAGTGTCATGAATCCATAGTTTTTTATAGAGGGTGTCAGCTATGAACCTCTCCCGATGAGTACGGGTGTAATATCTTCTCCATATATTATCGAATACTTTTTAAAACGTCAATGAAAAAACATTGTCAGTTTAGATACGATTGTTCATTATCTAAAATAAGCTTTTCTTTCATCATATCAAATATTAGATTTGTTCACATCTCTGTAGTGTCCATTAAAAGTAATACATTTATTTTTCTTTTATTAAGTATAGGTGAAATTTGGATTAAGAGTAGGTAATTTTGCTAACATTCGACAAACACAGAAGAAGAAGTGGTTTAAAATCAGATGTGGAGTTAGAAGCAAAATTAATTGGAGGTGCCCATGTATGGAAAATATTCTTCGTAATGCAGTCCAACAAAGAAGGCAAATTCTTATAGATAAACTTATTAAAATCGGTGTGTTTAAAAAAGATGATCGACATCTGTATGAATGGACGTTGAGTGATTTAGAGGAAGAGTACAATTTTATCGAGGCAAATCATTTAGCTTCAACAAAAGAGCAGGATCATAATAATCAACATATACCATAATGAATCTTTCATATCCAGGTACTTAATAGCAAATAGAAAAAAGCCGGTGTGTGACGCTGGCTTTTTGCGTTAATTGTTTTGCACTTCTTTACCTTCTAAAAGTAAGACTTATTTCTTATTGACTTAATTGATATTCGTTTTAAAATTAAGCAATATGTAAATGTATATTTTAGAAGGTAGGGTATAGACGTGGGACGAATAGAAAGACGACAGCAAAGAAAAGCGTCTAAATGGGATTGGACACAGTTTTTTTCTAAGGGTTTAGTGAAGAAATTGATAATGGCAGGAATCGTTGCTGCAATAGCTAGTTTCCTCATTGTAAATATCTTAATTTGGACAACCGATGTCAGTATATTGAAAAAGCCGGCACCACAGCCGACGATTATTTATGATCAAAATGGAGAGATTGCTAGTAAGATTTCCAATTCTAAGATTGAAGGAGTTGGGATAAAACAGATTCCTAAGGAAGTTATACATGCTGTAGTCGCAACGGAAGACCAACGTTTTTATAAACATAATGGCATCAATTATTTTGCGATTATGAAGGCCTTTTTCAAAAATATGATCTCGGGTGATATCGTAGCAGGTGGTAGTACGGTTACACAGCAGTTGGCAAAGAATGCCTTTTTGACACATGAACGGACGTATACACGTAAACTTAAAGAGCTAATTATTACAAAAAAAATTGAACGTACCTATTCTAAAGACGAGATAATGGAGAAGTATTTAAATCAGATTTATTTTGGTGAGGGAGCATGGGGGATTCAAACTGCAGCTAAAACTTACTTTGGTAAAGAAGCAAGCGAATTAACCTTAAGTGAGTCTGCTACACTTGCAGGGTTAATTAAAGCTCCTTCGAACCTCTCTCCATTTAAGAATATGGAAAAGGCAGTCAAACGGCGAAATCTTGTTCTATTCTTGATGGAACAGGAAGGATATATTAGTCAAAATGATGTGGAAAAAGCGAAACAACAGCAAATTGTATTGCAAGAAGAAAAGATGGATAAAGATTATAATGGTAAATATCCATATTATGTAGATCACATTATTGAAGAAGCGATGAAGGAATATAACCTTACAAAGAATGAAATTCTATCTGGTGGACTTCATATTTTTACGGAACTAAATCCTGCAATCCAAAATGCGACCGAAGAAGTATATCAAAATGATAATCTTTTCCCAGCGAGTCAACCAGACCAGCTGCTACAAAGTGGAGCTATTTTTATTAATCCTGAAAATGGCGGGATTCAAGCACTTGTTGGCGGTAGAGGGGAACATACTTTTTTAGGCTTTAACCGCGCAACCCAATTAATCAGACAGCCAGGTTCAACGATGAAGCCTTTGGCCGTTTATACGCCTGCATTGGAACAAGGCTATGAAGTATTTGATATGTTAGAGGATAAACCTCTTGATATAGGAGGCTATCAGCCAAAGAACTATGATAAGCAATACCGAGGACAAGTGACGATGTATTCTGCTGTAATTAATTCGTATAATGTTCCGCCGGTTTGGTTATTGAATCAAATGGGTTTGGAAAAAGGAACGAAATCAGTAGAACGTTTTGGGATCCCAATACAGGAAGAAGACCATTCACTTGGAATTGCTCTTGGCGGCATGTATGAGGGAACATCCCCATTATTAATGGCACAAGCCTACACAACATTCGCGAATAATGGAGAAATGGCAGATGCACACGCAATCCAGAAAATAGAAGATGTAGAGGGTAAGGCTTTAGCTGGATGGCAGGGTAAAGCGACTAAAGTGACAGATCCAGAAGTTGCACAGAAAATTACCTTCATGCTAAAAGGTGTAATTGATGAAGGAACGGGAAAGAAAGCATACTTAGATGGCTTTGATGTCGCTGGTAAAACTGGATCCACCCAGCTGCCATTTGCGAATGAAGCCGGAACAAAGGATCATTGGTTTGTCGGCTATACCCCGAACATTGTCGGTGCTGTTTGGCTAGGCTATGATCAAACAGATGAAAACCATTATTTATCAACATCAAGCGGTGGAACCGCTCCAGTCATTTTTAAAGAAATATTAACTAAGTCGAAATCCGAGCTAACCGATGAAAAATTTGCTTTGTCGAGCGTTGAGAAAAAATATAACAGCGAACTTAAGAAAATCAAAGAAAAAGAGGAAAAAGCAAGGCAGGAAATAGAAAAGGAGAACAAAAATAAAGGAAAGGAGAAAAAAGAAAAAAATAAAGGAAAGGAGAAAAAAGAAAAAAATAAAGGAAAGGAGAAAAAAGAAAAAAATAAAGGCGAGGGGAAAAAAGAAAAAAATAAAGGCAAAAAGGACAAAGACAAAGACAAAGATGATAATGATGATGATTAACAAAGCGCTAGTATCTGCCAATAGATACTAGCGCTTTTTAACTAATAAAATGAAAACCAACCTTATTTTTAGGAGTACACAGGGTTCAAAGTAATGAGGGGAAGATTTGGCAAAAGGTAAATCTTAGGAATGATTTTTCATACTTACAAATAGTTTATCAAGAGGACCTTCAAAAATGGAGGGGATAGTTTGAAAATTGAATATCAACACGTAATTGGTTTACCAAGGAAAATTGTCTGGAAATACATTAAGGATGAAAAGGTTCTTGGGAACGCCATCCCAAACTGCAAGACCCTTATCCAAAGCTCAAAGGGTTTATTTGAAGCACAGATTAATGTACAATTGGGCCCAATTAAAGATGTTTTTGCCCTTGAGGTAACAGTTGAAAAAGAAAAGGTGCCTTCCTTTTATCAGCTGCTCTTGAAAGGAAAAGGAAATCTAGGTGAGTTCACTGGAAGAGCGGATATTTTATTGAATGATCATCAAGGGGGTACTAAGCTCCAAATAATTGCTGATGCAGAGGTGACTGGTGCACTGACGGGGGCTGCAAAGCGACTCGTAAACGGAGGAGCAAACAAGGGAATCGAAAAATTTTTTCTAAATTTAGAGCTAGAAATTAAACGGACTCTTTATCTTATTCGAAAAGGGAGAAAAGTTTAAAATGAATGAGTAAAAGCAGCGTTTTTGAACGCTGCTTTTACTCATTCTGCTCGGGATAATTGGCTAATTCCTTTATTCCTAAAATCCAATCCTTAAAAGTATCGTACTTATTGGAGTCGAAACCAAATTGGTCCTTTATGAAGCGAATAGACTCTTTTTCTTTATCATGAACAATTCCGTCAGAGTATACTAGACGAAGAATTTCTATTAAGACAATATTTTTTGAGGAATCATTTTTGAATACCTTCAGAATTTCGTCAATTCCTATACCCTTAATTGAATAATCCTCAAGATCCATTTCCTTTTGATATTTCGCAATCACTGGATTTTCATATACTGAAATATTACCATCAACTTTTGCAATCAAAAATGCTAACTCTAGAAATGCCCGTTTCTCTTCTTTTTGAAGCTTTGCTAAGAACATCTGTCATAGCTCCTTTACGTCTATATATTCCTTGTTTATTAGTCATAGTATCAATAATGAATATCATTTGTCTATTCTTAATAAAACAAAAAGGAAAAGTCTGTTTATAAAGCGAATAACATAGGAAATTGATGAAAAAAGGTGGTAAGATTTCAATAGGTATATTCCTTTATTGTTTTGTTACAAACGCAACGAAGTTTAAGAAAACAGCCTTAATGAAAGCAGATAAATAAGACAGGAGTGTTACATGTGATTGAAACCTTACATATTTTAAATGGACAAGCCATGTATGATTATTATAAAAAGACACATTATCTCGAGCGCGAGATAACAATTCCTTTTAACGAAGCAATGTGTTTTGGAAACATTTCGGGTGACCTATTTTCACAAGAGTTCGTCGAAAATCGGGCGAAGGTTCATCATGTTACCCCGGAACAATATACTGTAAACACTCTAAAACCATTAGAGCCGCTCATCAATGGGGATTTTTCTGATATAGTGTTATGGTTTGACGCGGATATGTTCTGTCAGATCAATGTGCTCACCATCCTTGCTTGGCTTGATAAAATAGGTCACATCAATCCCGTTATTCTGTTTACCGTCGGTGATGAGTTTGAACTTATAGGATGGGACATACTTAAACCAGCAGGATTTGAAGAACTATACAAACAGGTTATCATTCATAAAAATATCCCTCATTCTTTTGATCCATATCCTTTAAAGAAAGGGATAGAACGATATCTTCATTATCTAAAGGAAGATAGTGAGCTTATCAACTATATTCAAGAGCACCAAAATATCCCGGAAGAAGAGCTTGTGACTGCATTAATCAACCATTTTACAGAATATGGGTTAGGAGATGTGCAGTACCTCGAAATCATTAAAGCAGTGCGCGGAAAATAACTAATAGGAGTGTCTCAAATGTTAACAAATAAGGAATTAAATGATATAAAAGCGCTTCAGGAAATTTGTGAGAACGAGGGAGGTCTTCAATTAAAACTTAATTTTGATATGCTGGAGAGCAGGTCTGAAAATCGCAAAGAAGATTTTTTTTATTATGAGGAAGGCAAGCTGGTTGGTTTTCTTGGAAACTATTATTTTGGAAATAAAGTAGAGATTTGCGGTATGGTTCACCCGGAATACCGTAGAAGGGGGATATTTACTAATCTGCTAGAGTTAGCACTAGAAGAGGCGAAGCAACGAGGTGCTAGAACCATTTTATTAAATGCACCTACAGAATCCCAATCAGCCAAGGAGTTTTTAAAGAATATTCCTTGTAGCTTAGCGATGGTAGAGTATCAAATGAAATGGAAGGAAATGGAGTTGTTAGACGATTCTACGATAACGATAAGACCATCTATTTCTGAAAGAGATTGGGAAGCAGAAATTCAATTGGATGTTCAGTGCTTTAGATTAGATGAAAAGGAAGCACGACAGTATAAGCAAGAAACCCAAGATTTTAATACGGATCGAAGACTGATAATTGAGGTAGACGGGAAGATTGCTGGGAAAATGCGGCTGTCGGAAATGAATGGTGACTCGTGGATATATGGTTTCTGCGTTTTTCCAGAATCTCAAGGAAAAGGGATAGGAAGAAAAGCATTATCAAAAGTGGTAAAAATGGAGAATGAAAAAGGATTATCTATTTTTCTAGAGGTCGAGGCTAAAAATGCGCATGCCTTGAGACTCTATGAGTCATGTGGTTTTAGAAGCTATCATTCCCAGGATTACTATAAAGTGTCATGTTGATGAGAGGGGAGTGGGAACCCCTTATTTTTTTATCTTTCTTTCAGTAAATAATATTTTCCAATAAAATTTTAAAGACATTTGTAATCGTTTACATTATAATAATAGTAAGAACTAGGAGAGGGGAAACAAACATGGAACTTTTAATTAAACAATGTGAACATAACCAGTCAGAAGAACCTTGTGAAGAGTGTGCCCCAAATAATGATCATGATGATTTAGATCTCTATGAATATGACTACAATAAGAGAATTTGGTTTTAAAACAGCTATTATATTAAGAAAGAATAGACTATAAACTTTGCTTTAGATTGAATAAGAAGGAGCTGTCTACCAAGATGGCTTCTCTTTGTTTATCTGTGGAGGTACTTCATACTTGTTATCAGATTTTAAATAACTTATAATTATCAGATAATAAGATTTTTAATCCACACATAGGGTAAATATACTACGATTTGGTTATAACTGTGACAGAAAAGGTGTGACTTTGTGAAATCTTCACCTTTTTTGCTAAATTTCAGGGGAAAAGGTTGATAAAAATGAGCAACATGGAAACTAATACAGATGTTATTTTAATTGGGGCTGGAATCATGAGTGCCACTTTAGGGACAATCTTGAAAGAATTAAATCCGGAATGGAAAATTACAGTTTTTGAGAAGCTCTCCAACGCCGGTGAAGAAAGCTCTAACGAGTGGAATAATGCGGGAACAGGGCATGCCGCACTGTGTGAGCTTAACTATACGGTCGAGAAACCAGATGGGTCAATCGATATTAGTAAAGCTATAAAAATTAATGAACAGTTTCAGCTTTCAATGCAATTTTGGTCTTATCTTGTAAAAAGCAAGCGGATTCATAATCCACAGGACTTTATTAGACAATTGCCACATATGAGTCTAGTTTTTGGTGAGGAAAATGTAGCTTTTTTACAAAAACGTTTTGAAGCGCTATCAAACAATCCTCTTTTCAAAGGGATGGAATTTTCGGATGATCCGAAAACACTGATGGAATGGATTCCGCTTATTATGCAAGACCGTTCGTGGAATGAACCTATTGCGGCAACCAAAAGCGACTTTGGAACGGATGTCAACTTTGGTGCATTAACCCGCATGCTGTTTGAATACTTAGAGAATAAAGATGTAAAAATTAACTATAATCATAGTGTAAATGATATTAAACGGACAAATGACGGCCTGTGGGAATTAAAAGTGCAGAATCAATTTAGCGGAACCGTTAAGCGCCACACGGCAAAATTCGTCTTTATCGGTGGCGGGGGTGGAAGTCTCCATTTATTGCAAAAATCAGGTATACCTGAAGGAAAACATATTGGGGGGTTCCCAGTAAGTGGTATTTTTATGGTGTGCAATAATCCGGATGTAGTGGAGTTACATCATGCAAAGGTATACGGAAAAGCTAAGGTAGGGGCTCCGCCAATGTCTGTTCCACATCTAGACACAAGGTATATCGACAATAAAAAATCATTATTATTTGGGCCATTTGCTGGCTTCTCACCCAAATTTTTAAAAACAGGTTCCATGTTTGACTTGGTCACTTCTGTAAAACCGAATAATGTCTTAACGATGTTAGCGGCAGGTGCAAAAGAGTTACCATTGACAAAATACCTAATTCAGCAAGTATCATTATCAAAAGAGCAGCGAATGGAAGAGTTACGTGAGTTTATCCCGGATGCTAAAACCGAGGATTGGGATTTAGTAGTAGCAGGACAACGTGTACAAGTAATCAAAGATACGGAAGCTGGAAAAGGAACGCTACAATTTGGTACGGAAGTGATTACTGCCGCCGATGGATCGATTGCAGCGCTACTTGGAGCTTCGCCGGGTGCTTCTACGGCTGTCCATGTTATGCTTGAAGTAATTAAAAAATGCTTCCCGCAACATTTGAAAGCGTGGGAACCAAAAATAAAAGAAATGATTACTTCTTATGGTGTGTCATTAATGGAAAACCCAGAGCTTTTACATGAAATGCATGCTTTAACAACTCAAACGCTTGGTTTAGTCGAAAAAGAGCTGGTTTTTAATTAATATGAATTTAACTAAAAATCTTTAATCCATACTTTGGATTGAAGGTTTTTTTTAGTTAAATTTAGAGATAATACCGTAACAAGGATAACATTCCTATAGATTAGTACTATACAAAATATGAAACTTAATAGAAAATAAAGTATTCATATGATTTTTTTAAAATCATTATATAAATGAATGTAATAAGAAGGAATGAAGATGGAAAATAAAACAGATAAAATAAAAATTTTAACAAAAGAATTAGCTGATATTAATTTGGCATTAAATGCTTCAACCATTGTAGCTATTACGGACCACCTAGGCACGATTACATTTGTAAATGATAAATTTTGTGAATTGTCTATGTACAATGAGGATGAGTTGATTGGACAAAATCATCGGATTTTAAAATCTGGTTACCATGCCAAAGAATTCTTTAGTGAAATGCGGAAAACCATAAGTAGCGGGAAAATATGGAAGGGTGAAATTCGAAATAAAGCCAAGGATGGTAGTTTTTACTGGGTAGATACGACGATCGTTCCATTCATAAACGACGAAGGTGAACCGTACCAGTATGTTAGCATTCGGACGGATATTACGAAGAGAGTTACCATGGAGATGGAATTGCAAGAGGCGATGAAAACTGATTTTATCCATACCGTGAAAAATCTTCAAAGAGAGCTTCAAGAAAATCAGCAACATTATCAACCTCTTTTTGAGCACAGTCAAGATTCCGTTTTTACATATGATAGGTCTGGAAAAATCATCAATATGAACCCTAGAGCAATAGAATTATTTGGAGACATAAATGAGACCCAAAATGAAGCAATGATTGTTAAAGAATATCTAGCTAAAAGGAATCACTGCTTTGAAATGGCGGTTAAAGGAACTCCCCAAAATTTTGAAATCGAAATGATAAATAAGAATGGACAAAGATTATTTTTTAATATTAACTTTCTACCTATATTTGTTGATAAACATATTAAAGGTGTATACTCGATTGCGAAAGATATCACCGAACAAAAGAAGATTCGAGATACGAATGCCTATTTGGCCCATCATGACGAATTAACAGGGCTTCCAAACAGAAGATGGATTGAACAAAAACTTAGTGAATCGTTAATGTTTGCAGATGAAAATAAACAGGAGCTAGCCGTTTTGTTTATTGATTTGGACCGCTTTAAATATATTAATGATACACTAGGACATTTTATTGGAGATCAACTTCTTAAACTCATCTCAGCACGACTGGTAGAGAGTATTGATAAAGATAGACATTTCGTTGCTCGGATGGGCGGAGATGAATTTATGCTTCTATGTCCTGACATCAACCATCATGAGGAAGCATCGCGTATTGCTTCAATCATTTTGCAAAATCTAACAAAACCTATTTATATTGAGGAATTTGAACTTTTTGTATCTGCCAGTATTGGAATTAGTATGTATCCAACCGCTGGGGAAAATGTTGTAGATTTAATGAAGAAAGCGGATATCGCCTTATATCGAGCAAAGGATCAAGGACGTAATACATATCAAATGTATTCTACTTCTATGGATGAAAGAAACTATCAATCGTTTCTTTTAGAAAGAAATTTAAGAAAAGCTATCATAAACAATGAGTTTATTGTTCATTTTCAACCGCAATTTGATGCGATTACTGGAAAAATAATAGGTGCTGAAGCCTTAATTAGATGGATGCACCCTGATTTAGGACTTGTTTCGCCAGGAGAATTTATTCCATTAGCTGAAGAATCTGGTCTTATTATTTCTATAGGAAAATGGATGAAAAAAAGAGTTTGTGAACAGCTAGTAACTTGGAGAGAGGCAGGTATTCCATTAATTCCGATCAGTGTTAATATAAGCTCGCAACGGTTTTTACAAAAGGATTTTCCAAATGAAGTCCGTCAGTTATTAGAAGAATACCATCTCGATGGAAAATGGATAAAATTTGAGATTACTGAAAACTCGCTTATGAAGCATGAAGAATATATCATTCAAACCATAAATGAACTAATGGACTTGGGAATCAAATTTTTTATCGATGACTTTGGAACCGGATATTCCTCGTTTAACTATTTAAAAATGTTTAAATTAGATGGTATTAAAATTGATCGTTCTTTTATTCATAATATCTCAAATGAGTCAGAAAACGCTGCTATTACAATCGCTATGATAAAAATGGCCCATCATCTAAAAATGAACGTCATTGCCGAAGGTGTCGAAACAAAAGAAGAATTTGCGTTTTTATTAGAACAGAATTGCCATTATATTCAGGGATTCTTATTCGGAAAGCCATGTGACAGTCAGGAATTTGAGCAAAAGTTCTTATGAGTGAATAAAGGCAAAAAACCTTCGATACTTTGAGTGGAGGTTTTTTGTTATTTTGCGGAACGTTAGATGCCAGCAGACAGAAAATGTAAACCATTCTATTTTTTAAATACATGTTGCCCAATAACCAGAGTAGTGACTCTTGTATCAAGCCAACGGCTGGTTGCAATGGTTGGATTGTAGAAAAATAAAGCACCTGGTGCCAATTGCCGTTGATCAGTTAAAGCTGCTGTCACTGCTAGAATGGATTCCTCATCTGCTGGTTTATTAATTTCACCATTTTTTATTGGCTGAAATTGACCGGGAGCATAGATGACTTCGTTAATAGTATCGGGAAATTGGGGACTTTCGACTCTATTAAGCACTACACAAGCGACCGCAATTTTTCCCACTAATGGCTCTGTTTGAGCCTCTGCTCTTACTAATCTCGCTAGTAAATCTATTTCTGAATCTGATAGGCTTATACTCATAGGTTCTGCTAATTTTGGTTCATTGGCCCTAATAGATTTAGTTGTATTAATGTTTTGTCCTATGTATATGAGATTAAGATTCGACACTTGTGGATTGGCATCCGTTAACTCTTGTAGTGATAAATTATGGTCTCTTGCGATTTTTGACATGGTGTCGCCTTGTTTAACGGTATAAGCAAAAGCAGGGGAAGTAAATAAAAGTGAAGCGGCCAAAGTTAATAGCATTATTAGTTTTTTCATAATTCTAGTCCTCCGAGTTGGGTTTTGGTATTTAAAACTATTACTATGAATAGAAAAAATAGATTAGTATTACAGTTAAGTTACATAGTTAAGACAATTAGAAGTCTCTATTGATTTGGAAGGTAATTCCAAGTTAGTAGAATGATAAGTGAATGTACATGAAAATGGTGCTTGGAAAAATTATGGTAAGAAAAGCATTTAAGTTTGTTTCTTTTATCCCGACTGTTACTATAGGAATGTATCCTAATGCAGAAAGGACTAATAAATTTATGCCACCATTTAACATACCTGTATCAGTTTTAAATCTAGCTCCAATTCGTCAAGGACAGAATTCACAACAAGCAATTGAAGCAATGGTAGATCTTGCTCAATCAACGGAAGAAATGGGCTATCAGCGTTACTGGATTGCCGAACACCACAATACGCCAACGCTTGTTAGTTCTGCAACGGCGATACTAATCAAGCACACCTTGGAGCATACCAAGACAATTAGGGTTGGTTCTGGCGGAATTATGTTGCCAAACCATTCTCCATTGGTCGTAGCGGAACAATTCGGAACAATGGCGACAATTTATCCCAATCGTGTAGAACTTGGTCTCGGCCGTGCACCAGGAACCGATATGATGACAGCAAGTGCTTTGAGACGTTCAAAAAATGATTCTGTTTATACTTTTCCGGATGACGTAAAGGCATTACTCACATATTTTGGACCAGAGGAGCATCAAGACTATGTAAGAGCGTATCCAGGTGTGGCAACGAATGTTCCGCTATATATTCTTGGATCCTCTACTGATTCGGCCTATTTAGCTGCTAGCTTAGGACTTCCATACGTATTTGCATCACATTTTGCACCAAAATTTATGGGACAAGCGATATCAATTTATCGGGAAAGATTCCAGCCTTCTGAGTACTTAGACAAGCCGTATATGATGGTATGTTTAAATGTAATTGCAGCAGAAACCGATGAAGAGGCCAAATTTCAACAAACAACGATGCAGCAGTTTTTCTTAAATGTCGTCCGTGGTACACGGAATCCGTTACAGCCACCGGTTGAAAGCATGGATGGGGTATGGAACCCGATGGAGGAAGAAATGTCTAAATCAATGTCTAGTGTTACTCTTTTGGGTAGTAAAGAATCCATTCGTCAGCAGTTGACTAATTTCCAAGAACATTATGCAGTAGATGAAATCATGGCAGTGTCATATATTTATGACGCTCGGAAACAAAAGCGTTCATATGAGTTATTTAAAGAAGTCATAGATGGGAAGTAATTATCCTTCTTAAAAAGGGAAAGCCATCCGGTTAGGATGGCTAGTTTTGTCTCATGACAATATAATAATGAAATGTTTCCTCAAAAGGGTTCATCTGTCACTCTATCCTTCCCTGGCTCATATACTATTTCTTTGCTGGTTCCATAGGTGGTTCACTGCGACATCTTTATATGTTTTGTTCCCACTATATGAAAGATGAATTGAACGAATATCGGGAGTTGATTATGTACATCTTCTATCCTATTTTCGCTACAGGAACTGCCGTTGTGGCTGTCACGTTAATTCAAAGTGGTATCTTGCTCATCGAGTTCGTAGACTTTGATAACACCCCATATGCCCAAATAAGCTTTGCATTTTTTGTTGGATTTGGATTCAATCGTTTTTTAAACAAACTTAACGCAGTATCTAAAAATATATTCCAAACCAATCAGCAGCAAACCACCAACACCAAAAAAGAAGAAAAACAACCAGAGTCCCTATAGAACTCTGGTTGTTAAATTTGTATATTTTTCCAAACTGTCCACCTGGGGTGGACAGTGTCCACGAGTGGTGACAGGCACCATTAGGCACTATTAAGCGTTCACAATTTTGACATATACTTTCAAATTCTTTGAAAAATAATTCGACATTAAACGCGAAGTTTATGTTTAATCCTCTTTTTACTTTACAATTTTAATTGAATGTTCAGTGAATTTTGTTAAACTAAGCCTAAATAAGTCGGACGTTTTGATTTTTCTTTAATTAATATGTTTGATAGACTGTAAATGATAACAGGGAAAATCTTATTTAAACGGGAAAACATGTAGAAATTAATAGAAATAAAAGAGTAAAAAATGTTTAATGATATCTATGGCTGTGCTAAAGCTGGAGCTACTTAAAGGAGGGCTTTATATTGTATTTCAAAGTAAAGTTCTGGAGAAGATTAACAAAAAAACAGAAATTAAGATTATTAAGACAAAGAGCTCACATAAATTCCGTTGGTAAAGGTTTTATTGCATAAGTGGAAACCTTGAATAATAGTTATAACCTTCAAAACGCCGTTGTACGGTGTTTTTTGTTTTAGTTAAGGGAAATTGGAGAGAAATAAATTTTCTTGGTATGATAGGTAAAGTGAATTAGGAAAAAAAGACGGAGGTTATCACATGTACAGCTTTAAAAATGATTATAGTGAAGGTGCACATCCTAGAATATTGAATGCATTACTTAATACCAATCTCGTCCAGGATGAAGGTTACGGGGAGGATAACTATAGCCGAAAAGCAATAGATCTGATCAAAGAAAAAATCGGAGACAATAACGTTGATATTCACTTCTTATCAGGTGGGACACAAACCAACCTAATAGCGATTTCAGCTTTCTTACGACCGCATGAAGCGGCCATCGCAGTTAGTTCCGGACATATTCTTGGGCATGAAACGGGCGCAATCGAAGCAACCGGACATAAAATCTTATCGGTAGAAGGAATAGATGGAAAAGTTACTCCGACAGATGTACAGGCTGTCCTTGATGGCCATCCCGATGAGCATATGGTGAAGCCGAAACTCGTATACATATCAAACTCTACTGAAATAGGGTCCATTTATACAAAGCAAGAACTTCAGGCTCTGCATGATTTCTGCCAACGTAACCAGCTAATTTTGTATATGGATGGTGCCAGACTTGGTTCTGCATTGCGTTCGGAAGGAAATGATCTTCAGTTAAGTGATCTTCCCAAACTAGTTGACGCTTTTTATATTGGTGGGACCAAGAATGGAGCACTGATAGGCGAAGCATTGGTGATATCCACAGATTCTTTAAAAGAAGATTTTCGTTATCATTTAAAACAAAAAGGTGCGCTTCTTGCAAAAGGACGATTGTTAGGAATACAGTTTTTTGAACTTTTCAGAGATAATTTGTTTTTTGAATTGGCTGATCATGCGAATAAGATGGCTGAGATTCTAAGAAAGGAAATTAACATTTTAAATTTTTCTTTTTTAACCCATTCTCCATCTAATCAAATATTCCCAATTTTACCAAATCCGGTAATCGCTGAACTTGAAAAAAAGTACTCCTTTCATACTTGGGAAAAAGTTGATTCAGATACTTCTGCCATTCGCCTTGTGACTTCTTGGGCAACGAATCAAGAAGAAGTAGTTGGATTCATTGAGGAACTAAAAAAGGCACTAAAATGCAGTACTGTTTGACCAATAAAAGCTCCAATACTCGCTAATTAAGTGGGTGTCGGAGTTTTTTTATTCTGCTTAGAATTTATTTTTAACAAAATCATCATAATAAATATATCGGAGGTGTAAATATGGGTTTTCTAGACAAACTATTTGGGAAACAAACGAAGGAGGAAAAAGTCATGACAACAGAAAAGTTAAACATTGGAATTATCTTAGGAAGCACACGTCAAGGACGCAATAGTCCACAAGTAGGAGAATGGGTTAAAGGGATTGCTGACAAACGCGGTGATGCTAATTATGAAATCGTGGATATCGCCGATTTCAATTTACCATTTTTAGGGACTACTGACGGTTCAGAAGGTGGACCTTGGAACGAAAAACTAGCAAATCTTGATGGATTTGTATTTATTGTTCAAGAATACAATCACAGCATTACAGGAGCTTTAAAAAATGCCTTAGACTTTGCTCGTGAAAATTGGTATAACAAAGCAGCAGGAATCGTAAGCTATGGCTCAACCGGTGGTGCACGAGCTGCTGAACATTTACGCGGGATTTGTGCGGAATTAAAAATCGCTGATGTTCGCACACACCCAACACTTTCATTATTCACAGATTTTGAAAATATGAGTGTTTTTAAACCAGCGGATTTACATCTTGACAATGTAAATGCTATGCTAGGTGAAGTGGTACAATGGGCCACAGCATTAAAAACGGTTAGATAAGATAAAGGAAAAAGACTAATAAAAGTGAAAAAGCACTTATGATGAGTGCTTTTTCTCTGTTCCAAGGAGAAACCAAAAGAAGGGATGAATGTGAGTGTATATTAATGATCTACATAAATGGGTGACCAAGCTGGGTCTAAAACCACATCCGGAGGGTGGCTATTACAAAAATACATATGTTTCTACGGAAAAGATTTCTGATAATGAGTTATCAGTGAGTTTTGACGGTCAGCGTAAGCTATATACGAGTATTTATTTTTTGTTAACGTCAGAGAATGTTTCCCATTTTCATCGGCTTAAATCAGATGAATTATGGTACTTTCATGGAGGGAGTCCTTTGACCGTTCACGTGATTCATGAAAATGGCGAATATCAAGAAATGAAATTGGGAATGAATCTTGACGAGGGAGAAGTACCACAAGTGTTAGTGAAGAAGAATGTAATCTTTGGATCTTCTGTAAAGGAAAAAGATACATTTTCCCTCGTAGGCTGTATGGTTTCCCCTGGGTTCGAATTCAAAGACTTTGAATTATTTTCACAGTCTGAACTATTGCAAAAATATCCACAGCACAAGGAAATAATTATGAAATTAGCATACAAGGAACTGCCTAACTAAGTTTTTTAATGGTTTGTTTGATCGTGGGTGATGTGAAAGCATTGTTCGAATAGCTTTGATTGGTAAGGATAGGATTATTTTTGAAGAAAGTTTATTAAATGTAGGGACTAAATTGAATCTATAAAAAAGTACAAATTGGAATCAGGACAACAATTCTAAACATAAATTCAAGCATGCAATCAACTCCTTTATATTGTATTTATATTATTAGTATAAAAGTGTTTTATTAAGCAGAAGTTTAAGTATTGTAAATTTATTGTCAATTTATACACATGCTGCCATAAATGTCATTTCTCTTCTGCCAAGTAAGTAATTTGATTTGAATATTTAGGATGAATGGTAAATCAAATTAAAGAATTTCAAGAGAAAAAAACATTTCACACGGAAAATGGCACATTTGTGTAATGTTTGTAGGCAGAAGATTAAATAGAAAACAACAAATATGATCTAAGCTTTGCTACAGAGTTTTCGAAGGAAATTGCCGAAAAGGTTGACGAGAAAAACAAGGATAAATAAACTAAAAGAGGTTTCTTTTCTATAAAAAATCAGGAAACTTGAGGGTGAAGGCAAATAGTATGGAACAAAAAGAACCTCTTTTATCATTTGAATTTGCAGATTCTAACGATAAAATAAATCCGCTTACTTTTCAAAATCCGCTACGTGTGATTACAGCTCATAAAATTGAGGATGTGTTGCCTAGTTTTCAACTTGTACAGGAGGCCGTTGAAATAGGGTATTATGCTGCTGGATTTTTATCCTATGAGAGTGCTCCTGCTTTCGATCCTGCATTTAGGGTTAAGAGTGGGAGCTCAATGCCGCTGCTTTGGTTTGGTATTTTTTCAGAGCCTAAGCACGAATATCTAAATAGTACAGGGGATTTTACAACATCAGAATGGAAACCTTCCATTACAATGGATACGTATGATCAAGCAATTAACTATATAAAACAATGTATTGAGAGCGGAGACACGTATCAAACCAACTATACAATCCGACTCCATTCGAAATTTAACGGAGATGGTTTAGCTTTTTATAATAGGTTGAAAAAAGCTCAATCCTCCCATTATTGTGCCTATATCCATACAGGTGAGCAGAGCATTTTGTCTGCATCACCGGAGTTGTTTTTCCATTTCCATAATGGGAAAATCACGACTCGCCCGATGAAAGGAACAGTTAAACGCGGGGCTTCGCATGAAGAAGATACTGCGAACGCGAATTGGCTTTATCATTCTGAAAAAGATCGCGCAGAAAATGTGATGATTGTTGATTTGCTTCGGAATGACCTAGGAATGATTGCTGAATCTGGAACCGTTACAGTAGATAAGCTTTTTGAAATCGAACAATACCCAACCGTTCATCAAATGACCTCTACGATTTCTGCTCAAGTTTCCGAAACGGCAAGTCTTGTTGATATATTTAAAGCACTTTTTCCCTGTGGGTCGATTACCGGTGCACCAAAAATTAGTACGATGAACATTATTGCAGAGTTAGAAAATGAACCACGGGAAGTTTATTGTGGGGCAATTGGATATATAACACCTAACAAAGAAGCGCTTTTTAATGTACCAATCAGGACGGTTTTAATTGATCACCGCTCTGGAGATGCTGTTTATGGAGTGGGTGGGGGAATTACCTGGGATTCCACTTCGATAGGGGAATATCACGAAATACTTGCAAAAGCAAAAGTATTGGAAGAGTCACCGGTGGAATTTGATCTGCTTGAAAGTTTATTACTAGACAATGGACAATATTTTTTACTGGAAGAACATTTGAAGCGAATGGGAAATTCAGCAGGTTATTTTGGTGTTAATTACGATGCAAAAAAAATAAAAAAAAACCTGAATGATTTTTCATATGAAAATAACTCAGGCTTGGTTAAGGTTCGCCTTCTTTTAGCAAGAAATGGAGAAGTAACGATTGAAGGCCAGCCGATTACCCAACAAGGAGCGGCAGTTGAGGTAGTCCTTGCGGGGGAAGCAGTGGATAAGAGTAATCCATTTTTATATCATAAAACAACCAATCGCGAGGTTTACACGAAGTTTCAAAAACAAATGCCTTCAGAAGCTTTTGATGTCCTGCTTTGGAATCAGGACGGTGAGTTAACCGAGTTTACAAATGGTAATGTAGTCTTGGAAATCAACGGAAAATTATGGACACCTCCTCTATCAAGCGGATTACTGGCGGGAACCTATCGGGACAGGTTAATAAAAACAGGGGAAATTTACGAAAAAACTCTTACACTCGCTGACTTAAAAATGGCCACTAAAATATTTTTTATCAATAGTGTCCGAAAATGGCGAGAGGTTCATTTACTATAATTGATAAGACAGGTACATACGAATTAATCTGTTCCACTGTTTGTGGGGCAACAAAAGGCCATGAAGCAATGAAAATCTCACTGAAAATAGTAGATTAAAATCTATATATGGAATGTTTTTAAGTGAGTTTTTTACTTAAGGTAACGTGGTATTAACCCCAAATGAAATGGCTCAGTCACATAAACTGAGCCATTTAAATTTATGAAAATTCAGGAATCATTCCAAAATTAGATGTAAAGGTTAGAACAAAAAAGAAATATAGCAATAACAGCAAAATCGCAAAAATGTACAACACCATAATGACCTTTCTTTTCGCAGTAAAGAAAGCTGGATGTTCTAGATATTTTTTCATCAGTGGATTTGATCCCATGATTTTATTCCAGATGATAGATAGCCAGTAATACATCATGAATAAATAACCGGAAAAAATAGTAACTTTTATCCAAATAGGAGGCAACAGGACAATGGCAAAGGTGGTAACATTAATCATGATAAGATACCCACTAACATACGAGTAATTTCTTAAAAAGACTTTTGTAAACAACTCGATAAAACCATTGCTTTGTGTACGTTCCTTAAATATTCGTTTAGAACGACGAAAGAAAAGTGGCTTCGTTCTTTTGGAAACAACAGGCTTTTCTATTTCAGGTGCCATCGCAAAAATAAGTTGAATATTCCCTGTCTTTCGCTTTTGTTCCATATCAATTTCATGGTCGGATGAACTCAATTTTTTTATTGCCCGAAAACTTAGATAGATTGAAACAGTCATTACAAGCGCGCCGGTAATAAAGATTGGGTACCATGTTCCTTTTATCCACAAGTAATAAATCAATTGGCTCAACCAGCTCATGATGATAAACGAGAAAATACTTAATGCAATTTTTTTCAATCTTGTTTCAATTTTCACCAACTGATACTTAACCAACATCAATCCTGTTTTTAAGGAAATGAAGTAAAATAAAAGTGCAGCTATTTGTTTCCATTCAAAATGATAATGTTTCAGAAGGAATGGGAGAAGAACGGATATCGCTCCTATCGTAATAACGGCTTGATAGAGTAATGAATAGCCAAACCCCCATTTTTTCATCCCCCAAAAGAGAGAAAATTTCTTTATTAAAAAGACTTTATCCGCACCCTCAACATATGTGCGAATGTTACCATTCCAAGAAATAAGATAGAGGAGAAAGAACAATAGAAAAAAGGGAACATTTTCAATCCAATTTGGAACATCGATCCACCATGAGCGATAAATTAATGCAAATATCGTTAAGGATGGGACAATAATGTACAACATTACGGTCCAATCGGCGATCGATTTAAACACTTTGTACTGATAAAGCCAGCTTTTAAGCAACCGTTTAATAAAAAGTTCGCTACTTCTCATTTTGATTTCCTTCTGAAATCTGATGGAAACAGTCATAAAGTGAGCCATTTTTAAGGTTACACTGTGTTCTAATTTCATCTAAGGTTCCAATTGCTTTCAGCTTTCCATTGTCAATAATAATGAATCGGTTACATACTTTTTCTGCGGTATCCAATACATGGGTAGACATAAGAATACCAGCGCCGCGAGAACGTTCTTTCTGGATAGAAGCTAGAAAAAGCTTCATCGCATTCGGGTCCAACCCAATAAATGGTTCATCAATAATATAAAAAGATGGATTTGTAATCATGGCCAAAATAAGCATCGCTTTTTGCTGCATTCCCTTTGAATACTTGATTGGAAATTCATGAGAATGATCAGCAAGATAATAAATTTCAAGCAATTCATTCGCCTTTTGTTTATATTCCTGGTCTGACAGTCCTTCAACTGCAGCGACAAAATCAAGGTGCTCCCATAGCGTTAGCTCATCATAAAAAATTGGCCGCTCCGGTATATAAGAATAGGTTTCCTTGCTGTCATATTTGACGGTTCCAACTAAATTATCTAGCAACCCTAAAATTGATTTAATGGTTGTACTTTTTCCAGCACCATTCGGACCAATCAATCCAACCAGCTCGCCTTTTTCTAATGTGAAGTTAATATCCTGAACGATTGCTATGTCTTTTTCATAGCCAGCTGATTGGATATCTACTTGTAATAAACTCATAATCATACCTCCTACACATAATCATACGATTAATCTTTGGAAAAGTTTTATGTATTTTTGGAAACACAAGAATTTTGCTGAGTGAATTTAAGTTCAGGCAGGTTTGTTTTGTGGAATGGTAGAACCGTGATAAAAGGTTCTTTTTTACATTTATCCTCTTTTTATCTTTTCGTCAATAAATGTCTACAATATTGAAATAGAAGTATATAGTTTCAAGAAGTTGAAAATGGTAAAATTAATAAATCTAGAGGAGAAAAAGAGGTCAATTAAATATGAACGAAATAGAAGTAATCGCCCGTAGAATACTAGGATGGAAATTAAATCGTTGGGATAGATGGTTTGATCCTGAGAAAAGTATTTTCATATATGATTTCCAGCCAGAGAAAAATATCCAACATGCGCTTTTAATCGTAGATAGGCTAAAAGAGTTCGGCTATACCTATACAACAAACGGAGATAAAGAGGTTTGTTTTAATGATGTTTGCGCAACTAGTGATACATTAGCACAAGCGATCACGAATGCAGCATTCTCACTAGCCGATAATAGTTCAATAGCAGAGGAATGGCTGTAGAAACTTGGGAATTTATTAAACTTATTGAAAGACAACTGTATAAAAATAAAGAACACCTCTCAAATAGCTGGAGGTGTTCTTTGCATATATATTACCTGCTTATATTCATCAATGGGTGATGGTGTGATTAAATTAACAGGTATGCACGTATAATGAAAAATTTTAGAGAAAAAAGGCTGTCGGAAAATAGTAAAAAGAGCTATCCTAGCTTAATAGACTACTTGTAAAATAAAATCAACGTATATCATTTAGGAGTGCATAGATTAATGAACCAAGAATTTCTTTATATCATCTTCATCGTTACCCTTGGGTATCTATTAAAAAGGTTTAAGATTTTACAAGAAAAAGATGGAGAAGTCATTGCAAAAATTATTTTTAAAATTACCCTACCTGCATTAGTCCTGGTTACATTCGATAAGGTGAAAATAGAAACTTCATTAATGCTGTTACCAATTATCGTCATCCTTTATGGAATCATTACAACATTTTTCGGTTTGCTATTTTTTAAAAATGAGGAAAGAGAACGGAAAGGTTCCTTTCTCATGCTATCTTCCGGATTTAATGTTGGATTATTTGCCTTTCCGCTCGTTTTTGCAATTTGGGGAATGAATGGATTAACATATTTTAGTATGTTTGATGTTGGAGCTTCCTTTATCGTCTTTGGAATCGCCTATATTTTGGGTAGTTATTTTTCGGAAGAAGGGTTAAACCTTAATCTAGTTGAAATTATTAAAAAACTTGGCAAGTCTATCCCATTAATGACCTATTTAATTGCGAGTATTTTAAATTTAAGCCAAATCCATTTACCAGAGATCTTGATTAATGTTGCCAATACACTATCAGGAGCCAATATGCCGTTATCGTTATTATTATTGGGCATTTACTTAAATTTTAATTTGGAAAAACAAAAGATTAAACCTGTATTAAAATATTTAACGTTCAGATATAGCTGTGGCTTGCTTTTTGGAATCGCCCTATTCTATTTTCTCCCCTACGATCAAATGTTTCGTTATACGGTGTTGATTGGACTATTACTACCTGCAGCAGCATCGGCAATCACCTTCGCAGTAGAATTTAAATATAGTACCGAATCTATTCGTTTAATCGCCACGATCTCAAATATCACAATCGTAATAAGTATCGTAATATTGTATATTTTTGCTAACATAATTTAATAAAATTAGTTTATTAAAAAGATGGCTTAGAGATAAATAAACTCTAAGCCATTATAAATTCAGGCTATAATCCCCAGTCTGATTTTAGTATTTCTTTCATGAATGTTACTTGTTTTTCCCCAATCTTTTCGGCGATTTTTTTTTCAATGGTTGCTTTTAGTGCCTCGTTTTTTTCAAAAAATTGCTCACCTAATAACGTTAACTGAATCCCTTTTTCTTTATTGTTATTCTTTACACTCATAATCTCAATTAATCCTTTTGACTCAAGACTTTTAATGAATTTATGAACGGCTTGCCGTGATATGTCTACATGCTTTGTTACATAGGAAATCGTTGTTTGCTTTTTATATATACGAGCCATGATAAACCATTCAGAATTTGCAATTTGAATATTACTGTTATCGTTCCACAATTCCTCAGATAATCTCCTAAGAAGAAGATGCCTCTCACTTAATAAATCAATTAAATCTAAGTTTTGTAATCCAGGATTCAAAGCTTTCACCCCAATAATCGTAATCGACTTAAATATACAAAATAGACAAAGGATTGTCAACTTAGTTGACGTAAAGATAGAGTTGTAGTAAAATTATCATAGTCAACCAAGTTGACAATTAGTAGAATGGGAGACACGATCATGTTTAATGTTGGCGACCTGATAATCTATTCATCACTTGGTATATGTCGAGTAGTTAATATATGTGAAAGAACATATAACGGAAACACTAGGAACTACTATGAAATTCAGCCGGTTGAAGATCACAATCTAACGATTCACAATCCAGTTGATAATGATAAAGTGGTCATGCTTGGCATTATTAATCGAAGCGAGGCAGAAGAAATTCTAGAATCCTTTAAACAACCTGGTATTCATTGGATAGTAAAGGGACACGACCGGACAAGAGAATATACTGAAATAGTAAAATTGGGTAACCGAAAAGAGATTTCAAAAATCGTTAACACATTAATGCGTAAGAAATATGAAGCTGATCGGAATGGGAAGAAATTTGGTGATCCGGACCGAAGACTTTTATTATCTGTTCAAAATATATTATTCAAAGAATTAGCCATCTCTTTGGATACTACGTTTGAGGAAATATTTGAAAAAACAATTAGATATATATCTGTTAAACATTGAAAAAGAAGGTAGCTGCTACTATCGCAGCTACCTTCCTTTTTTATGGTATTTTAGTAGAAAGCAGTAACTCTAGTTCCTCAATAAATAAGGCTAAAGATGGATTCTTATTAATTTTCTTCCAAGAGGCAAGAATATCCACTTTATGATCATCCCCTTCGATGTTGATAAAACGAAGAGTAGGAGATGCGGATGACTGAAAATATTTCGGAAGAATGGTTATGCCTATTCCAGCATCGACCATCATTAACACCGCTTCAATATGTGAAGCCGTATTTACTAAGTTTGGAGAAAAACCATGATTGTTACAGGCAGCCAGTAATAGGTCAAAACCTGGAGGTGATACTTCTCTTTCCAGCATGACAAAAGAATCCTTTGCCAATTCTGCGATATTGATACTCTTTCTATTAGCAAATGGGTGGTCTTGATGCATGATGATACAATGGGGCTGTGTCCATAACGTTTTATATTCCAGTCCACCAATACTTTGCAGTCCAAGTGAAAGGGTAAAAGCGATATCTAGTTGGTCGTCTTTTAATTTTTCAATGATTTTTCCAACATGATAATAGTTCAACCTAATCGTCACCTTTGGATATTTGCGTCTGAATTTTCGAATCAAAAGAGGTAAAAAATCCCTCACAGGTACGCTCAATAAGCCAATATTAATCGTACCAATTAACCCTTCCTCAGCATGATGGGCATTTTCAATAGACTCATCAAGCTTCCTTAAGACTTCCTTAGCATCCTTCAAAAAAACAGTACCAGCTTCTGTCAATTGCACGGAATGTTTCGTTCGATTGAATAGTTTTACACCTATTTTTTTTTCTAAATAGGCAATCTGTTGACTCACAGCAGGTTGTGCTACATAAAGCTGCCTCGAAGCTTCAGTGAAATTTAAATGTTCAGCAACTACAATGAAGTACCGTAATGGACGAAGGTCCATGAACATTCCCACCAATCCTATAAAAAGTTATGAATCTATTATAAAAGGAAACTCTAAAATGAACAAACGTTATAAGAAAAACCTTATTACGGAGACGGTTTTCTGATATTTCCAAAAATTTAGACGTTTTTATATGATAGTACTAACGGATGATCATATCGGAAGCGTCCAATTAACTAAACAAGGAGGTATTTATTTGAACCAAATATTGCAACAAATAACTCATGAAGAAGCTGTCGAACGTGCTCAAAAAATAGCAAACCAGATTAAACTACGGTTTAAATTAACAGAGGAAAATTGTTGTCAGCCACAAGAAACGATTTCCGACTATATCGGTGCTGGACTCATCCGTGCAATGATTCCGAAACGTTGGGGCGGACATGAGTTGGGATTTGATACATTATTTAGAACGGGAATAGAAATAGCGAAAGCCGATCCATCGGCGGGATGGTGCTACACGTTACTGGTCGTCCATTCATGGATGCTTGCCTACTTTCCGGAGGAGGCACAGCGAGAGGTTTGGGAGAAAAATCTAGATGCGACGATTGCTACTTCTTTTGCTTCGTTTCCCAAGAACGAAATTCTTTCCGTAGCAGATGGATATCAAATTAACGGTACATGGGGTTTTTCATCTGGGATTGATCATAGTGATTTTGTGATGATTCAAGGAAATATTGATGTTAATCAAGAAACCGGGTTAGCCAGAGAAGTTCTGTTGATGCTGGTATCAAAAGAAGATTTTGAAATTCAACATACATGGAAAACGATTGCTCAAAGGGGAACCGGCAGCAATAATATTTTACTTAAAAATGTATACGTTCCCAAACATCGAACCATTGATTTGGCTGCTTGGTGCCAAAGAGGGGAAGGCCCAGGAAGAGTGGAAAATACAAGTCTTCTATATAGCCACCCATTATATGCAGCGATGCCAGTCTGTTTAACATCTGCATTGCTAGGTGCTAGTATCGGTGCTTACGAACTTTGGAGAGATGGCTTGAAAAATAAAGTTAGTGCCAGAAATACAAAGGTGGCCGATTTTACCCATCAACAAATTCGGTTAACAGAAGTTTCTGGTTTATTAGCAGCTGCTGAAGCACTGTTAGAAAAAACGGTATCAAGACTTAGTACGGGGGAATCAATTGATAATTATGAAAAATTGCGTATTCGTAGAAATTACGGCTATGTGGCAAAAATGTGCAACCAAGCAGTCAAAACGATTGTAGATCATAGCGGTGCTGGCATTGTCTATGAAGGGAACCCAGTCAATCGTTATTGGAGAGATGTACAGGCATCATCTATGCATATTACTTTTAACATGGATTGGCTAGGCGAGATGTTTGGGAAGGTGGAGTTAGGCTTGCCACTTAGTCCAAAAGATTCATTAATATCATAATAATTAACAGTAAGGGGGTATTTATTTGAACCAAGTCACTGAGCAATTATCGAATGAAGAGGCAATCGAACAGGCTAGAAATTTGGCAAGTAAGATTAAACCGCGCTTTAAATTGACGGAGGAACTTTCTCGGCAGCCCGAAGAAACGATTCAGGACTTTATCGAATCCGGGTTAGTCCGTGTCATGACACCAAAACAGTGGGGTGGACATGAACTAGGTTTTCATACCCTGTCTAAAACGACCATGGAAATAGCGAAAGCCGATCCTTCGGCGGGCTGGTGTTACACGTTGCTGCTCATCCATTCATGGATGCTTGGCTACTTTCTGGAGGAGGTGCAGCGTGAGGTTTGGGAGAAAAATCCCGATGCGAGTATTGCTTCTTCTTTTAATCCCTTCCCAATGAACAAAGTGATTTCCGTAGAAGGTGGATATCAGTTGAACGGTGAATGGGGTTATTCATCCGGTATCGATCACGGGGAATGGGTCATGGTAATGGGATTTGTTGATGTAGATCCAGCTGATGGAATACCCAATGAGATATTGATGTTGATGGTACCCAAAGAAGATTTTGAAATTCAAAAAACATGGAAAACTGTTGCAACAAGGGGTACTGGCAGCAATAATATTACACTAAAAAATGTATACGTTCCCAAACATCGCGTTCTTGATATGATCGCCTGGTGTCAAAAGGGTGAGGGTCCTGGAAGAAAAACAAATAAAAGTCTACTATATAGTCACCCTTTATTTGCAGCGATGCCAGTCAGCTTATCATCGGCATTGCTAGGCGCGAGCCAGGGTGCTTATGAGCTATGGCGAGATACAATGAAAAATAAAGTAAGCGCAAAAAATGCTAAAGTAGCCGATTATACCCATCAACAAATTCGCGTGGCAGAAGTTTCTGCTATGTTAGCTGCTGCTGAAGCATTGTTAGAAAAGACGATAACAAGGCTTGGTACGGGGGAACCAATTGATACCCATGAAAAATTACGCCTTCGTCGAAATTACGGATTTATTGCAAAAATGTGCAACCAGGCAGTCAAACTGATGGTTGATTATAGTGGTGCAGGCATTATCTATGAAGCAAACCCTTTACAGCGTTATTGGCGGGATGTTCAAGGCTCCTCGATGCATTACGCATTTAACATGGATATGTTGGGAGAAATGTTTGGGAAAATGGAGTTAGGAATTACGCTTGATCCAAAAAGTATATTAATTTTATAAAATTAATCTGGAGGTTTTACTATGCGTTTAGCAACAGTAAGTGTGGAAGGTGAACAAAGGATTGCTACAGTGGTTAACGATAGCTATATCGATTTAAATAAGGCGTGCGAACTCTTATTTGAAAATAAGGGTCAAGCCCGGGCAAAGCAAATTGCAGAAGCTTACATTCCGCCTAATATGATTGGTTTTTTACAAGGCGGAGAGGATAGCCAGAATCTTGCAAAGGAAAGTATCAAATTCGTTCAAAACAATGAATTTTCCGATGAAGTAAATAGAAAGCTGTACTACAAAGGACGCCAAGTAAAGTTGGAGTCACCGATTCAAAAGCCTGAAAAAATCATTTGTGTGGGACTTAACTATCGGGAACATATTGAGGAAATGGGAAGAGAAATTCCAACCATTCCAGTTGTATTCGCAAAATATAATAATACGATTATTGCTAATGGAGATCCAATTTTAAAACCGAAAGTCTCTGACGATCTTGATCATGAGGCAGAATTGGTTGTGGTAATCGGGAAGAAAGGTAAATACATTCCTGAAGAGAACGCCATGGATTTCGTCGCAGGTTATACAATTGGCAATGAAGCTACTATTCGTGATTTCCAGAAGCGTACGAAAGAGTGGTTGCAAGGAAAAACGTTTGATACTACTCTACCATTGGGACCTCACCTTGTAACAAAAGAAAGCTTACCAAATCCACACAACTGTGATTTAGTGCTTACACTTAATGGAGAAGAACGTCAACGTTCAAATACTAAAAACCTAGTATTCAATATTCCATATCTAGTAAATTTCTTATCTAATATTATGACGCTAGAGGTGGGAGATATTATTTGTACGGGTACGCCTGGTGGAGTAGGACAGGCTAGAAAACCTGTTTCATGGATGAAGCATGGAGATATTGTACGCGTAGAAATCGAAGGTCTTGGCGTATTAGAAAATCCGATTGTTAACGAATAAATGAAAAGGGTGATGAGAAATGGCAGGTCCAGTTAAAGTTACTCCTGAAATGGATGCGTTTCATCAAGAAGTATCAAAAGATGCATTTGAACCATTATGGATGGCAGCACCTGAAGTAATGCACAGACAGCCTAAGTCGAAACCTATCCCATATATTTGGAAAAGAGAAGTAATTGAGCGCCATATGAATAAGGCGGCAGAAATAATTAATTTTAACAATGGCGGCGACCGCAGGGTATTGATGTTAATTAATCCAGGAATGAGAGATTTAGAGCCGTACGGCTGGGGAGCAACAACGCAAACATTGTCGGTATGCGTTCAGATCCTGCTGCCAGGTGAGGAAGCACCTCCTCACCGCCATACACAGACGGCACTTCGCTATATTGTAAAAGGTGAGGGTGCATACAGTGCAGTTGAAGGGGAAAAAGTGTACATGTCCGAGGGTGATTATGTTATTACACCAAAGGGTTTATGGCATGAGCACGAGCACGAAGGAACGGAACCGATGATGTGGATGGATTGTCTAGATACGCCACTAATATTCTATTTGCACGGTACGTTTTTTGAGCCACATGCACTAAAAAAGCAGCCAATAACAAGAAAACCAAGCATTAATAAATACCAGGGAGGTATGGTTAGACCACTAGCTGATCATTCACCAAGCCAGGCTCCACTGCCAGCATACAAATACAATACGACACTAGCCGCGCTCAAAGGTTTAAGCGATCATTACGATCCAGATTCCGTCGAAGGGTATGTAGTCGAATACATTAATCCATCTAATGGACAATCAGCGAATGAAAACATTGGAGCATGGCTGCAAAAGCTGCCAGTAGGCTTCCATGGGAAAGCACACCGCCATGTCAACAGCGTGGTGTACCATATTAAAGAAGGAAAAGGGTATTCGTTGATTGATGGAATACGATTTGATTGGGAAAAAGGGGACTACCTAGTCATTCCGACATGGGCTTTACATGAGCACGTAAATACATCTGATACTGAAGAGGCTATTCTGTTTTCTACAAATGATATTCCTATATTTGAAAGAATGGAACTGCAAAGAGTCGAGGAATATACAGAAAACGAAGGGTTTCAAGTGGAAGTTGGGCAATTTAGTCCTGTCCAAGTTAATGTATGAATGAAGAAATGAGGCATTCCATGAAACTTGGATATCGAATAAATCGTTCAGAACGTTATGTAAGTCCAGAAATCGTAAACGCATATGCGCAAATTCCCACCTCCATTATCAGTGATGGGATGGAAAGAATGTTTGCGATGGACAGCAGGATAAGACCTTTTCATGCTAAGCCAAGCATGGCAGGGCATGCACTAACCATACACTGTCCCCCTGGAGATAACTTGGTGCTTCAAAAAGCCATTGAAATGGCGGAGCCGGGAGACGTTTTAGTTTTGAATATGGGGGGAAATACCACACAAGCGCCTGTAGGTGAAATTGTGGTAAGCAATTGTATCAGGAGAGGTGCAGTCGGACTTGTAATCGATGGTGCAATCCGTGATAGCGATATTTTGCCAACACTCGAGATTCCCGTTTTTGCGAAAGGTGTTACCCATCGTGGCTGTTATAAAAACGGACCAGGAGAAATTAATGTACTTATCGCTTGTGGGGGTGTCGTCGTCCGACCTGGCGATATAGTGGTTGGAGATAACGATGGTGTAGTTATTGTTCCCTATGAAGAGGCAGAAGGGCTATTACCAAAATTGAGTAATTTGGTTGAAAAAGAAGTTCAAGTGCTCGAGCAAATTAAAAACAGGACTATCGATAGATCCTGGGTAGATAAAGAGCTGAAAAATAAAGGATTTACGATTTAGATGCAGAATTATTACAAGAGCTCAGGAAACTCTCCTGGGCTGTTTGTAAATATGGCGCTGTTGGAGTAGGTGATGACGATATTTGAAGTGGATCTTTACGTCCTGCTATTCATCTTGCTAGCTGGATTACTATCAGGTTTTGGAAAAACAACGGGGCTATCTGTACTAGGAATATTTACCGTTACGATGTTGAGTTTGATTTTTCCAGCGAAGGAAGCAGTGGGAATCTTGCTGCCGATTCTATTAATGGGTGACCTCATTGCTGTGACGTATTATCGAAGAACAGTAGTCTGGAAGCATTTGTTTTCCCTAGTGCCATGGATATTGGTTGGAATCGTAATCGGATATTTTGTATTGTTGAATATCGAAAATGAACAACTCAAAATCTTACTTGGATTTTTGATCATAGGTCTTAACCTATTTCAAATCATTCGAGATTTGTTTAGTTCTAGAATGGATCAGTCTTTACCAAATTCCATTTGGTTTATTGGAATGATTGGGATTCTAGCAGGCTTCGCTACCATGATTGGAAATGTTGCGGGAGCAGTGATGGCTGTTTATTTGTTATCGCGCCGGTTACCAAAGAATGAATTTGTCGGAACGGGTGCTTGGTTTTTCCTATTTGTAAACATAATTAAGATACCTTTTTATATTCAATTGGGGATGATTACTTCGGGTTCAATCTTAATCAATCTCATGGTGATTCCCGCCGTTTTAATCGGAACCTTTGTCGGTATTAAGGTGTTACCACTCATACCACAACAAATGTTCAAATCAATCATTCTCGCTCTAGGTACAATTGGAGCTATCAAATTAATTGTTCAAGATACATTTTATTTTATCTTGCTTGCAAGTGGAGTATGTCTGCTAGCAGGATTGCTTGTCATGCTTCTAAGGAACAGAAATGCGAATGTCCAGAAAAATAATCAACAAAATATTGAAGGCTAAATAAAAAGAAGAATAAATCATTAATTGGAGGAATTTTAGTATGGATGATCGTCAATTTAGAAACGCAATGGGTAAATTTGCAACTGGTGTAACTGTAATCGCAACTGAAGTGGCAGGCGAAGAGGTTCATGGTATGACTGCAAATGGGTTTATGTCCGTGTCACTGACTCCAAAGCTTGTTGTGATATCAATTGGGGATAAAGCGAAGATTCTACCGAAAATTAAAGAAAGCAACATCTTTACAGTGAATATTTTGGCAGCTAATCAACAAGAGCTTTCGATGATTTTTGCCGGACAATTAAAGGAACATAAGGAAGTAATCTTTGACCGTCTTGATGGCAAACCAGTCATTCCAGGTGCAATTGCACAGATTGCTTGTGAGGTTTCAGCTGAGCATGTTGAAGGTGATCATACACTATTTATTGGAAAAGTAACTGATATTCATCTTGAAGATGCAGAACCACTTGTTTTTTACAGCGGCCGCTACCGTTCATTAAAAGAAGACCTGCCTGTTACAGTGTAGGTGGCTGAAAGGGGTAATCGAATGCAAGTAGCTGAAGGAATAGGGATTATTGAATTACGTTCGGTCGTAAACAATCATGAAATGATTTTTCGTCCTACGGTGATTTGGGATGTTACGGATGTCATTCTAATTGATACGGGTTATCCTGGGCGGTTGAAAGCAATCAGCGACAACGTGGCAAAGCTGTCTAAGGGTAGATTAACCAAGATAATTATTACTCACCAAGATTATGATCATCTTGGCAGTTTATTTGAGATCATTAACGGTTCTAATCATAAAATTGAAGTATTTGCCCATGAGCATACCAAGCCATATATTCAAGGTGAAATAAAATTAATCAAAACGGGTGTTACTGTGCCAGGAATTCAGGTAGATCATACCCTTACAGACGGTCAGATATTGCCGTTTTGCGGTGGAATATCTGTCATTTTCACACCGGGACATACGCCAGACCATATCAGCTTGTATCATCATGCTACGAAAACCTTGATTACAGGAGATGCCCTCACTGCTGATCAAGGTCAATTACACGATCCTAATCCAATTTACACTCTAGATATGGAACAAGCCAAACAATCGATTAGTAGGTTCTTAGATTATGACATTGATAAGGTCATTTGTTTTCATGGTGGAATTTGTAAAGATCATGTTAAGGAAACTATCTCAGCGTTAGTTGAAGGGAAATAGGCACTTTAGAAATGAGGAATATGGGATGATGATTCAGGCGGTTCTCACTACACTCTACCAGGTTTTTATACCGTTATCCATCCCAGTTATTGCTGGCTGGTTACTCCAAAAATATCAAAAACTGGATACCAAACCATTTATATCACTAGCCTTATATATTTTAAGTCCTGCTCTTATTTTTGATGTCTTAACGAAATCACACGTTGCAACCGACGATACGGTGCTGACATTGGCTTTTTGTATCATTAATCTTTTGTTTCTATGGATGGCAGCCAATGTCTGGGGCCGTCTGTTAAAAATGTCATCCGCTGATTTAGCTGGACTTACATTAATTTCCTCCTTTACCAATAGTGTCAACTATGGTTTCCCGCTAGTGCTGTTAGCCTTGGGACAGTCTGGGATGGACTACGCTTCAGTTTATGTAATTATTCAAATGATCATTGTGAATATAATGGGTGTTTATTTTGCTGCACGGTCTCACTTCTCGATTAAACAAGCCATCAAGTCCGTATTTAGGCTCCCAGCGATTTATGCAGCAATTGCAGCCTTTTTGGTGCAAATGTTTGATTTTCAGGTTCCGACGGGAATAGATAAGGGGATATCACTACTGTCAGGAGCATATTCCCCTTTAGTGCTTTGTATCTTGGGCGCTCAAATGGCAAGTGTGCAGAAAGTAGGGTTGGCTCGAAATCAATTAAAAGCTTTTTGGAGCGGATTAAGCATGCGGCTGTTGATTGCGCCGCTGATAGCGTACTTTATTTTAGGTTTTTTAGACATCAAGGGAACGCAATTTTTGGTTCTTTTCATTTTGGCTTCGATGCCAGTTGCGGTTAATGCTGTTGTACTGGCAGAAAAATTCGATGCATCACCTAAAATTGTTTCTAAATGTATACTTTGGACGACATTGGCTTCCTTTATTGTTTTGCCAATCTTAATTACGATTTCAGGAAGAGGATGATGAAAGATGACAAAAGCCAGTTTCCATGTGGGAAATTGGCTTTTGTCATCGATACGGATAAGTTCTACTTTAACTTATTTTTTATTTCTTGTAGAAATTCTCTCGTTACTTTAGGCAAGTGGTTGGTTTTTGGCAGTACGCTAATTAAATAGGATTTACTATACTCTTTGTCATGATCAACATATGGAATCGTGACAATGTCTCCGTTTAACACTAATGGGTCATTCCTAATCCAAAATTCAGAATAGATACCCGTCGCAATGTTATTCGCGATTAGATTTTTAATGACGTCATGATTATTCGAATAAAAAACCACGTTTCCTTCTCCGTAATCTAAAAATAACTTATTCCAAAAACGATCGGCAAATTTTTCATTTCGTCTTACTAACGGTTGACGTATTAGTTCCTCAGGACCTACTGACGTGTTGTAAGCAAGAGGAGAATATTTACTAACGCAAACCACTAAACTAGACTGCAAAAGTACTTCATACGTTATTCTCGGATCTTCCATCTTCAATGTTTCGTCAGTCCCTAATACAAGTCCAATATCAAATAGATTACTCTTTACAGTTTCAATAATATTATGGGTATCATTTTCATGCATTTCAATTTGTACATAAGGAAAATTCTTTCTAAATGAATAAAGAAGTTCAGGAAGAAAGGTTGAAAAGTAAATGGCCGAGGCTGCAATTTTGAGATCGCCTTTTAGAAGTGTTGCTTCTTGTCCAATGGTCTTCATTTCCGCCAATTTATTCATAATCTCAAGGGATAATTTAATCACGGCTTTTCCTTCCATCGTACATTGGCTTCCAGCTCGCGAACGATTAAAGATCTTAGCACCCAGTTCAGATTCCATGTTGCCAATGGCTTGACTAATAGCAGAATGAGATACATGTAGGTTTTCCGCTGCCTTTGCAATCGTTCCCTGTTCAGATACTTCAATTATATATCGCAGATGTTCTGTATTCATTTATCAAACAACTCATTTCATTATTCTAGTAGATATTCTATTTTTATTGTAAGTTTTTCTTACGCAATTGTAAATATTCTGAACTTTATGTTTACTAAATAGTATCACATAATGTATATAAGTAGTTTAGGAAAGAAGATTACTAGAGGGGAGGGCAATCACGAATGATTACAAAAAACATTCGCATTCAATTTGTAGATACAGATCTGTCACAGCGTATCCATTACAGTTCAATATTTCGTTATTTTGAAATCATGGATCATGATTTTTTTAGACGGATTGGATACTCATATAAAAAGATTTTTCAACTAGGTTTGGATATGCCGCGTGTCCATGTGGAATGTAGTTATCTAGGAAATATAGAATACGATGACGAGTTGGAAGTGCAAGCATCGATTTCTAAAATTGGTAAGTCGTCCTACACGTTTTCATTTAGCTTTTACAAAGAAAATATTCTCGTGGCTAAGGGTGGCATTACCAACGTATTCATTGACCGTTCCACAGGAAAATCTGTCCCTATACCGGATTTTATAAGATCGGAATTACTTAAACATCATGACCCGGTTTCAGTTTAGATGGTTTTAATACTTACAATTCTATATACAGGAGGAATTCATTATGGCTAAAAGGAAAATAATTGTAACCGTTGCACCAACTAGTAACTTTCATGGGAAGGAAGCCAACCCTGCGCTTCCAGAGCAGCCAAAGGAAATTGCGGAGGATGTTTACCGCTGTTTAAATGCTGGAGCAGCGATTGCCCATATCCATGCCCGGGATATAAATGGGAGACCAACCAATGATGTGAATGTTTTTAAAGAAATTAAGGCTGAAGTCACGGCTAAAAGTAATATTATTACACAGTTTAGTACAGCACCAGCAATGGTTCCAGAAAGCCATATTGATGATGGATTACAGGTATTAGATGCCTATCCGGAAATGGCTTCACTTGATTGTGGATTGATGCAGGCATACACGGGGAAATTTATAAAACCTACTTTGTGGGATCGTGATTGGTTGATAAATGCGGCAAAAATCATGAAGGAACGCAATATTAAACCGGAATTAGAAATCTTTAACCATGCACAGCTTGAGGATGTGGTAAACATCTTTATGCCGATGGGAATCATCGATGGTCCGGCTTCTTTTAACTTTGTTTTTGGAATGCAGAAAATAAATCAGGGTTCCATTCAATTTAGTATGGAAAACTTAACCCACATGGTTCGGAAATTACCTTCTGGTGTGTTCTTTGGAGCAATGGGCATTGCAGCACAGCAGCATCAAGCGACCATTGCATCTCTACTGCTTGGCGGGAATGTCCGTGTTGGATTTGAAGATAACATTAATTTTAGAAAAGGTGAGCTAGCGACAAGCAATGCCCAGCTTGTTGAGAGAATCGTTGGCATCGCAACGGATTTAGGCTACGAGATTGCGTCTCCTGATGAAGCAAGGGAAATGTTAGGAATTAAGAAGGTTGAAGCTTCAAAAAGTATTTAAGAAGTTTACAAGAATCTTATAAATGGCAAATCGAAAGGAGGGAATTTTAAATGAAGTTATACGATTTGAGCGTTTATTGGGAAAGTAATTCTTTCGCCGAACCATGGCCACCTAAGGTTGAGTTTTCAAATAGTGCTGAAGAGGCAGTGAAGCTGGCTGACAAGCTTGATATACATCCTAGTGATTTTCAAGACGGTCTGGCGCTTGCAGTTGAGAATGTCAGCGCTCAAGTTTTTACCCATATTGGTACACACTGTGACGCTCCGATTCACTTTGGCCCGGTTACGGAGGGAAAACCCTCTCGTACGATTGATGAACTCCCCCTTGAGGAATTCTATGGCAATGGGGTGATTTTGGATATGCGCCATAAAGAACCCCGAAGCGGTATCACTGTGGAAGATGTTCAGAAAGCACTGGCAGATATGGATTATATCATTAAGCCGAGGGACATTGTATTGATTATGACCGGATTCGATAAGCACATCTATACGGAAAGTTACCTTAGGGATCAGCCAGGTATGACTGGTGAAGCTACGGAATGGCTGATTGATCAGGGGGTTAAGCTCATGGGTATTGACACGTATACCTTTGATCGACCTTTTGGTGCGATGGTGGCAGACGTAAAGGCTGGAAATAAGAGTGCTTTGTTTCCTGCTCATTTTATCGGACGTAAAAAAGAGTACTATCACATTGAGAAACTAGCAAACCTTGATAAGGTACCGGTAAAACATGGCTTTATATTTAGTGCATTTCCGATAAAAGTCAAAGGCGGTACAGCTGGTTCCGTTCGAGCAGTAGCAATTGTTGAATAAAGGTTTTGAGGAATTAATATAACTGGGAATTTTCATAAATAATATGCTAGTAAACTGTTATTTTACGAGGAGGATTTTATGGAAATTCGTCAATTACGTTATTTCATTGCTGTTGCGGAACATTTAAATTTCACAGAAGCAGCCAAAAAGCTGTTTGTAGCGCAGCCAGCGGTAAGCCAGCAAATTGCTAGTTTAGAAAAAGAAATCGGTTTTAAACTGTTTATTCGGGATAAACATTCGGTCCAATTGACCCACGCAGGCAGAGTTTTTTTAAACGATGCTTTGGAAATGTTAAATAAATCAGAAGCAGCGATTAAAAAAGCAAGAAAGGCTGCTATTGGTGAAGTTGGGCAAATAAGCATTGGTTTTTTAAATGCTCCGGTAAAAAAATTCCTTCCTGATTTAGTTAAGGAGTTTAGACGGAAGTACCCTGAGATTCAAATAAATCTTAATCATTATCAAACGGGACAAATTGTTGAAAGATTAAGAAACGCCGAAGACGATATTGCCTTTACGATGTCTTTCATTCCACAGGATAATACCGAATGGGAATTCAAAACATTATTTTCGCAGCCTTATGTTGTGTTTATGTATCAGGAACATCCTCTTGCCAGCAAAGATCGTATTTCTATCTTTGATCTTGTGGATGAACCATTTGTTATGCTTGAGAGAAAAGAAACTCCTCAAGGATATGACCATTTATTTAGGCTCTTTGCAAATCACGGATTTTTACCGAATATAGCGATCGAAAACACACGAATTGAAACCGTATTAATGATCGTTGAGGCAGGATTAGGCATAGCAGTTTTACCAAAGCACCTGGAAGTATACGCAAACCCTTCTCTTAAATATATGGAGATTGAAGAATGGAATCACACTGTGGATATTGTGGTTGCTTGGAAAAAAACAAATCTTAATCCATCTATTCCATTGTTTTTGAAAGAACTGGAATTGATGGATTGTCGGCAATAAGTGTAGCTTATAACGGAAATAAATTATTGATATTTCAAAATATTGTAAATGTAGAGTACTATATACCTAGTAAAGATGGTTTATTTTTAAAAATAATTAACAGAAAATTCTTGAAAAGTAGTGTATATTTGATAGAGTTAAACAGACTGGTTGGTATAAGAGAAGCGCTAGACAGTAATCTAAGTTCAAAAACAAATACTTATCTTTTTTAAAAAAGGGTGTGCTAAAGGACCCGTTGGAAGCGTTTCCTTTAGCGATGACCTTTCATAAGGGGACTGAAGATGAATGGGATGGTTAGAGGGGAAAGTTGCATTAATCACTGGCGGAGGCTCTGGGATCGGTCGAGCACTGATTGAGAGGTTTATTGAAGAGGGTGCCCGTATCGGTGTATTAGAACGTTCGCATGAAAAAGTAAAAGATTTGCAAGAACAGTTTGGGGATCATGTAGTGGTGGTACAAGGGGATGTAACACGAATAGAAGATAATGAAAGAGCAGTAGCAGAAACGGTCCGAGTGTTTGGTAAGATTGATACATTTATCGGCAACGCAGGCATCTTTGATTACTTTGTGACATTACTAGATTTGCCTAAGGAAAAGCTTGATAAATCATTTGATGAGCTTTTTGGCGTTAATGTAAAAGGCCCTCTTTACGGTGCGAAAGCCGTACTTCCTGAATTACTTAAAACACAAGGAAATATCATTTTTACTGTATCGAATGCAGGATTTTATCCTGCAGGCGGTGGCCCGCTTTACACGGCATCCAAACATGCTGTAGTAGGGCTGATCCGAGAATTAGCATATGAACTATCACCAAAAATTCGTGTTAATGGGGTTGCTCCTGGCGGTACGCTTACGGATTTAAGAGGGCCGGCTGCATTAGGTCAAGAAAGCCAAACGCAATCAAAAGTAGATAATATCGAGGATCTAATGAAGACAACGAATCCATTACATGTCGTACCTTCACCTAAACAACATACAAGTGCATATGTCTTGCTGGCATCTAACAAGGATTCAATGGCGATGACAGGTGTTATCATCAACAGCGATGGCGGGTTAGGCGTTCGGGGATTACACTCTGCTGCCGGGGGAGAGCATCTTTAAAAAAATGAAAGCGATTTCGAGCAAGGTTCTTCATAATTTTGGATTCAAATCTTTTCATAAAAAATTTAAAAAGGAGTTGTTTTTAGTGATCAATAAGGCTCTCAAAGAAACACAGCTCAGTGACGGCACAAAAATTAGTGATTTAGTGGATGCTGAAAAAGGTATAATCTCACCAAGAATCTTTTCAGACCAAGAAATTTATGATCTTGAACAGGAAAAAATATTTTCGAAGGTCTGGAATTTTGTCGCCCATGAAACGGAAATCCCGAACGTAGGTGACTATGTTACACGATTTGTTGCCAATGATCCAGTCATTGTGGTTCGTGAAGATGAGAATAAAATCAATGTACTATTAAATGTTTGTATGCATAAAGGGATGCACCTTTGCCGAACGGATAGTGGGAATACAAAGTCGTTCCGTTGCATCTACCATGGCTGGACCTACAAGGCTGATGGGGCCGTAATGGGAGCGCCTGCAGCAAAGGAAGCGTATAAAGGCGCTTTTGACAGAAATCAATTTAAATTGGTTAACGCCCGCGTAGAAAGATACGCAGGCCTGATTTTCGCCACTTTTAACCAAGATGCTCCATCATTAGATGAATATCTCGGCGATATGAAATGGTATATTGATTTGTATTTTAATCGTACACCACTAGGGATGGAAGTCATTGGAGAACCGGCACGCTGGATCATTAAAGCAAACTGGAAATCTGCTGCTGACAATTTTGCTTCAGATTCCTATCACACTGTCATGACACATTACTCTGGAGTGGAGTTAGGTCAGTTGCCACCGAATCCTATGTTTGCGAGTTTTGGTGTGCAGGTTGCAATGGAAAATGGTCATGGAATTGGGGTTATTGGTTCTCCTCCTAATTTTACATTACCTGAGTATTTAGCTTTACCACAGGAAATTGTCGAAGCAGCACACGCCAAGCTGACAGAACCACAATTGGAGGCATTAAGAAGATCGAATTTTGTTCCGGGAAATGTATTCCCCAATTTTTCTTTGCTAAATGTTATGCAGCTTCCTGGCTTGGAAGAAAACGAATACCCGATTCCATTTATGTCCATGCGGGTATGGCAGCCAAAAGGACCAAATGAAATTGAACTTCTCAGCTGGTTCCTTGTTGAAAAAGAAGCTCCTCAAGAGTTTAAAGATGCTAGCAGAGACAATTATATTCGTAATTTTGGTGCGAGTGGAATGTTTGAAGCGGATGATGCGGAAGTATGGAGTGGTATTGCCAGGGTTACAAAAGGGGTAACCGCGAAAAAAGAGTTAAAACTCCATTATATTATGGGATTGGATGCAGAACATGAACCAGGGAATTGGCCAGGACCAGGGAAAAAAATTGCTCAAACCACCTATACGGAGCAAAATTCACGCAATTTCTTCGGCTACTGGGCGCAATTGATGTCAAAGGAATCTTAAAATACCGATTTGCAGGAGGAGGGGTATAAATGAGCGGTCAAGTAAAAGCGAGCAGTATGTTTATTAATTTTAATGATCCTATCTATTTAGAAATCTACGGTTTTTTATTAACAGAGGCAGCTTTGTTAGATGGCAATCAATTTAGGGAATGGACAACACTGTTAAGTGAAGATTTACATTATACCATGCCAGTTCGGTCAACTCGTGAGAACTTTATTAAAACGCATTTTTCAAAAGAGATGTTTCATTTTAATGAAAACTATAAATCAATGATCCTACGTGTTAGACGTATGGAAACAGACTATGCATGGGCAGAAGACCCAGCCTCAAGAGCACGCCGATTCATTACAAATGTTCGTGTTTCAAGATTGGATGATAACCGCTTTGATGTAAAGAGTTATATCCTGATGACGCGGAACCGACTTGAAGCTGTAGAATATCAGCTCCTTTCAGCTGAACGGTGCGATATTATCGAAAAAACAGAAGATGGGCTGAAATTGGTGAAGCGGGAAATATTAGCAGATTCAACGATCATTGGAATGAAAAATCTGCAGCTTTTCCTATAAATTTTAGAATCTATGAATATAAGGCTGTTAGGTAATCGCTGTATTGATAGGGAGTGTTTTTAATGAGTCAACAACCTTTAGTAAGAAAAACTTTAGTAGGAACAAATGAGATCAATCAAATTTGCTTTGTTGTCAAGGATATTGAAGCATCTTCTAAATCATGGGCAAAGTTACTAGGTACTGTGGTTCCACAACCGTTTGTAACTGGCCCACAGGAATTTTCACAGGTTAAATATTATGGGGAGCCTTCCCCGGCAAGAAACAAATTGGTATTTTTTGAAACACCAGGTGTCCAAATTGAGCTTGTTGAGCCTGATTCCGTCCCAAATCTAATGCACGAGTGTCTAGAAAAGGATGGGCAAGGCTATAATCATTTTGCCTTTGATGTTGATAAAATCTCAGAAACATTAGAAACAATGGAGGAAAAGTATATCGTCGCTCAATCAGGTGAGTTTTATCCTGATAAAGGGCGATATGCCTTCCTAGAAACACGCGAGAAGTACAAAACGTTAATTGAACTGTTAGAGCATGAAGGACCAAAGCCAGATGGATCACTGTCACCACTAACAGGTGACAGACAATTTGAAGGAAAACCGTTACTTGGAACAAGCAAAATTGTTCAAATGGCATTTGTTGTGAAAGATGTGAAAGAGGCACAAAAGGCTTGGTGTAATATGCTTGGCGTCGAGCCATCGACCATTTTTCATTCAGGCTTTGAGGCTGTTAACAAAGTGGCGACCTACAAAGGAAAGCCTACTGCAGGTAGAAGCCACTTTACTTTTATCCAAACGCCGCTTATTCAAGTTGAATTAGTTCAACCAGATCAAGATTCCCCAAGTACATGGCTTGAACACTTGGAAAGGCATGGAGAAGGGCTGCACCATATTGCCTTCTTTGTTGAAAGTCTCGATGAGAAACGAGATTTGTTGAATAAGCTTGGTTTTCCCACTATTCAAGAAGGACTTTTCTATGATGGTTCAGGCAAATATGCCTATATGGATACAACCTCTGAATATTCAGTAGTCATCGAACTATTGGAAATGTTCAAATCGTAAAGGAGAAATAAAAATGGCAATCGAAAAATTAGCTCACGCTGAGCTCAGGGTACCCGATATTGAAAAGGCAATTGATTATAATGTCAATGTGTTTGGTCTAAAAGAAATGGGCAGAATTGGCGAAACATTCTATCTTGGTTGCGGGTTTGATAATAACTACGATTTAGCATTAACACCAGGTGGAGCGGGAATTGCTCATTTTGCATTTCAAGTAAAAAATGATGATGATTTAAAATTTTATAAAAAACGGGTTGAAGACTATGGAATTAAAGTAGAAGAGCGTACCGATGCGGAGCCAAGTGAAAAAAAATGCATCGCTTTTGATTTGCCTGCTACGAATATTCCGATTCGCATGGAATTGATAACGGTAGAGGATCGTCCGGCCTATTTCAATCCAGCCTTTAGTCCAAATAGAACTTTAAAAGGAGCAGGTCCTCATGACCTCGATCATTTAGGTCTAAAGGTAGCCAATCCAAAAATATTGGCGCAGTTTTTAGAAAGCGCTTTGGATTTTAAAATGTCTGATATCTTCATGCCAGCTCCGGGCGTTTATGGCGCTGTTTGGTCTCGGGTACAGGAATACCACCACGAATTAGCTTTCATGGGTGGGGTAGGTGGTCCGACAGAATCGTTAGATCATATTGCCTTCCTTTTTGAAAATATCGACCATATGAAAAGAGCATTGGATATGCTTGCACTGCATGATTTAAAACTAGAATTTGGAGTGGGAAGGCATGCACTCGGAGCAAATCTATACGCATATTATTGGGCGTGTGGAAATCGTTATGAATTGAGTGCCGAAATGCCACGCGTTGTCGATGATCAAGCAGAAACCTTGATTTGGAATGATATCACCAAATCAATGAGTTCATGGGGTGTACAGATGCCAGCTTCTTTTAAAAATGGATCGTGATAAGGAAGGGTGATTAGTAGATGGAAAAACGTGGGTTTTGGAATTATGAGAATAAATTAGTAACAATCTTTTTCTTTTCAATTGGGTTTGTATTCTTTGATCGATTAGCACTTAATTATCTTGTTCCATTTATACAGAAGGATTTTGCGCTTACTAATACCCAAATCGGGTTACTTGGCTCGGCGCTAGCGATCACGTGGGCAATCTCCGGGCCATTGGGAGGATATCTGTCAGACAGGGTTAAAAACCAAAAATTAGTCTTGGCTTTTTTCATCTTTGCCTTTTCTTTAGTGTCTCTATTGCAAGGATTAGCTGGTTCTTTCGCCATGCTGTTTATTTTGCGCTTGATTATGGGGGTACTTGAGGGCCCTGTTACACCGATTACTCAAGGAATGTTGGCAGTGGAATCTTCAGAGAAGCGTCGCGGCTTCAACGTGGGATTCACAATGAATACAGGGAACGCGATTTTCGGAAGTTTTCTGGCGCCACTAATCCTTGTCGGCATAGCCAATGCATTTGATTGGCGGACATCTTTTTATTTGACAATCATCCCAGGCCTTATTTTAACATTTTTCATCATGAAGACCCTAAGAAATCCGCAAAAAGAAGCTGTTTCTGCCAAATCATCTACTGCTTCAAGTGAAAAAGTAAGCTTTAGAGAAGTAATGAAACACCGGAATATCTGGCTATCCATCGTAACGTTTAGTTTTTTTATGATTTATGTAATGGCTTTCCAAATATTTGGTCCAGTCTATCTTGTTAATTCTAAACAATTTACAACAGGCACAATGAGTATCGTAATGGCAGCGTTTGGAGCAGGATTCGCTATCTTTGGAGTGTTAGTTCCAGCCATTTCCGATCGTATTGGCCGAAAGCCAACATCACTTATATTCGGCATTCTTTCCATCTTTACTCCGCTTGCTGTCGTGTACTTAGATTCCGTGGGGTTAATCGTTGCCTTGGTTTTCCTGTTCTCATCTGGTATGGGTGTAGGAGCATTATTGATGTCTGTCATACCAACAGAATCGGTCCCATTAAAGTATGCTGGAGTAACAGTAGGATTGACAATTGGTATCGGTGAGCTCTTTGGAGGCGTACTAAACCCAATCCTTAGCGGCATTGCAGCTGATGCTTTTGGTCTTTCAGCTCCACTATTGATTAGCTCTGCAGCAGCGTTATTTTGTTTTATATTCTCGCTATTTTTCCAAGAAACAGCCCCAGTTAAGGTTAGGGTGAACAAAGAAATCGACATTGTTGTATAAGTCATTTTCGTTTGAAGTTTTTCTAAATAAGGTTGCCTCTTTAATGTAAAGTCTCTCGTCAGGGAGGCTTTTATATTGGTAATAAGAAATTCTTATTACCAATATAATTTTTAGATATTTCAAATTATTATCGTAATCTAGTAACCTACAGTTATTAAAGCGTTTCTACAACTTTTTGAAGGAGAGAAAAATAAAATGGCAATGTATTCAAGACAAGAATCTAGAAAATGGGCGAAAGAAAATTTACATGGACTTGCCAACGTTGTGATCCCATCATTTACACAAGATTTGAAAGGATTAAACGAAACCGGCATCAGGCATGATGTAAAAAGATCAATTGAGTTGGGGTTTACTGGTACATTACTAGTAGCAGAAACGGCTACTACCCTAGATGAGTATATCCAATTTACAAAAATCGCTGTAGATGAGGCACAAGGGAAACTGACCATCATTCATCATGCAAGTTTTCATACTTTAGAAGAGAATATTGTAGCTGTTCAAGCGGCTGAAAAAGCTGGAGCCCAGCTAGTTCTGCTATCATACCCAGCGAATTTTTATCCGAAAGATAGTCAAGAAATCTATGAATATACGAAAGTATTCTGTGAGGCGACAAACTTGGGTGTAATTCTTTTCCCTGTTCCGCTCTGGAACTTTGAACGTCTTCATCCGGCAGCTATTGATCCGAAAATTATTAGACAACTCCTTGATGACGTTCCAAACATCGTGGCGATTAAAGCAGAGGGAGGAATGCCATTAATTGCCGGCTTCACTCAATGTTATCAACTTTTTAATGATGATGTAATTGTGACAACTCCATTAGAAAAAGATGCATTTGCACTTGGTAACTTAGTTCCTATTCAATGGATGGGTACGAGTAACTATGAAATGTACGGAGATGTTTTACCAAAATTATTTAATTTAATGAAAGAAGGAAGATTTGAAGAAGTATATGAACAATATTGGAAATTAACCCCTGCTAGATCGACGATCGGAAGATTTATGGCATCAACGGATGGCGCAGGTTTAGTGAACCGGATGCTATGGAAATATGCATCTTGGCTTACAGGCTTTAATGGCGGACCATTACGTCAACCAACTATGAAAATAAACCAGACTCAGATGAGTGCTATCCGTCAAGCTCTCATAAAATCGGGAATTGATGTTACGAACGATGATGATAGTCAATTCTTCATCGGTCGAAATCCAGAAGTAAACGTGAAAAGTGAAAGCGATTTGCTGAAGCAAAGTTAATATGCGGCTTCTACTAATCGATCAAATTATCAAGTAAGGGTGATAACGATGACATTAATTTTAAATTTAAAAGATGTTGAGCAGGCCATTAACATGCGTACAATTATTGAGCAAATTGAAAAGGGACTTGTAGAGGAATATAACGGTGGCGTGATCATGCCACCACGAATGAATATGTCCACGAATAACCAAGGTTTTTTTCGATTAATGCCTGCAGTTATGAATGATAGTGGTTATATGGGATTTAAAGCTTTTTTTAAGAGTAAAGATCAGGTTCGATATTTAATCGGAATCATTGATCAAAATGATAACAATTTGGAAGCCATGATGGATTCCTCCTATTTAACAGCAGTTCGAACAGGTGCAACGACCGGATTAGCAACCAAATATTTGGCTAGAGAAAATGCCAGGACTGTTGGCGTGATTGGTTCAGGGCTAGAAGCTCGTACGAATCTAGAGGCAGTCTGTGCGGTAAGAGAGATTGAATACGTAAGAGTATTTAGTCCGAATCCTCAACGCAGGGAACTTTTTGCAGCGGAAATGAGCGCAAAGCTGGGAATACAAGTAGAAGCCGTTGCTTCACCGTTAATGGCAGTAGAAGGTGCAGACATTGTGAATGTATGTACCAATACGTCCACAAAAGGAAACGGTGTTGCTTTTGAAGGTAAATGGATGAGTAACAGCATGCATGTGAACTCGATTGGCTCAACCATGCCTATTATGAGAGAAATTGATACAGACACATTTGAGAAGGCAGATGGCATTGTCATTGATACGGTCCATCTTGAAAATGAATCTGGTGATGTGTTACAGGCGATTAAAAGTGGACAATATGATCGTTCTAAAGTAGTCGAACTGAAAGAATTGGTAGCAGGCCGTCAAGTTCGAACCAATGACGAACAAATAACTCTTTTCAAATCGGTTGGAACGGCAGTTCAGGATATTATGGCAGCACGGGCTGTTTATGAAGAAGCCAAAAAGCTAAAGGTAGGAACAGATGTCGGTGAGTTTTTGGAAGCAAAACTGTTTAATTAGGAGGGTGAGGAAAAATGAGTGATGTGTTTTCGGTAACTCAACATGGTACTGGACTTTATATTAACGGGGAATGGCTGGAGTCCAATGAAACGATGAAGGTATACGACAAGTTTTCCGACGAGGTAATCGGTGAAGTTGCTGTTGCCGGGGAACAAGATATAGATGCAGCCATTCAAGCTGCCAATGATGCAATGAATAATCGTCCTTTAGCTGCCCATGAAAGATTTGAAATCCTGAGACGAACTGCGGAACTCGTTAAGATAAATGCGGATGAGATTGCTAAATTAATCGCAAGGGAAGGCGGAAAGCCTTTAAAGGATGCGCTAGCTGAAGTAAATCGTGGTGTTGCTGTCATCACGACTGCTGCAGAAGAGGCAAAAAGAATTCACGGTGAAACGGTTCCTCTTGATGCTGTACCAGGTTCAGAAAATCGAATGGGCTTGTATATTCGCGTACCTGTTGGTGTCATTGCAGCCGTTACACCATTTAACTTCCCAATAAATCTAGTTGTTCATAAAGTAGCACCTGCCATAGCTGCAGGTTGTGCAGTCGTACTTAAACCTGCATCAATGACACCGCTGTCTGCCATTTACTTATGTAAATTGTTAGAAGAAGCAGGATTGCCTAAGGGGTATATAAATTTAGTTGTTGGTTCAGGCCGTACGGTAGGAGATTATTTAGTTGCACATCCTGGTAAAAAAATGGTTACTTTCACTGGAAGCCCATCTGTTGGCTTGCGAATTAAGAAAAATAGCGGGTTTAACCGAGTGACATTAGAACTTGGAAATAATTCAGGAAATATTGTTCATGACGATGCTGACATTGATTTAGCTGCGGATTTATTGGCTAAAAGAGCTTTTGGTTCTGCAGGTCAATTTTGTGTATCTGTTCAACGTATTTACGTTCAGGAAAATATCTTAGAATATTTCACCCAAAAAATGATCGAAGCCACAAATCTTCTCGTAGTGGGAAACCCATTAGAGGAAGCTACGGATGTAGGGCCGATGATTAGCTTGAAAGAGGCTGAAAGGGTTGAAGAGTGGGTACGGGAAGCAGTTCAAGAGGGTGCAGAGGTCGTAGTCGGTGGAAATCGAGAGGGAGCTATGATGTACCCAACGATCCTTAAAAATGTAAACTCTAAAATGAAGGTTGTATGTGAGGAAGTATTTGGTCCACTTGCATCGATTATTCCTTATAAAACGTTTGATGAAGCCATTGAATACGTAAACGACTCTGAATACGGTTTACAAGCGGGTGTATTCACAAACAATATCGAATTAGCATGGAAAGCAGCAAAAACGATTAGAACAGGGGGAGTAATCATTAATGATACCTCTGCATACCGCGCAGACATAATGCCATACGGTGGAATCGATAAAAGTGGTACCGGCAGAGAAGGCCCAAAGTTTGCGGTAGAAGAAATGACAGAAGTTAGAATGGTTGTTTTCAATCTTCAAAAATAGCACAACTTGATAGATTTATGAATGGTAGTTGGATCCCTGAAAATAACAGGGACCAACTTTTTTTGTTGGTTGTAAAACGATTAAATTATTCAAGAAATAGTAATAATTTACTGGTTTCATACGGTGATGCTGAAAATTTCATAGGTTATGGAAATGTAAATAGTATATTAGTAATATAATATTCAATTAATTTTGAAAAATAGAAAAAATGTTTTGACTTTGGTATAACAATATTATAATATCTTGCTAAGGGATAAGCGTTTACATCATTGATTTATTAATGAAGGAAGCGATTACAATTAGGAAAGTTTTAAAAGTTTGTTCGTGCTAAACCAACCGGTCTGTTTGAAGGAAATGCGGAATTAACGAACTGACTGGTCTGTTTAAACCATTATATTTTACCTTCATCTTTGCCTTTAACAACTTAAAGGTAAGGATATATAAATTGATAGGAGGTTTTACAATGCTAGAAAATTTACAAGAAAAAAGTTCATCTGTTGTTCGTACGGTTCTCGGACTAGTACCAGCTGAAGAATTAGGTGTAGTGCTCATTCATGAATCACTACTTTCTGTTTTCCCGGGTGCAGAATATGCGCCAGAGATTCACATGGACAAGAGCGAGATCTTTGACGTCTTAAAAAGAAAGCTTACTGATTTCCTCCGAGCTGGAGGAAAAACAATTGTCGATTACAGCGGTATGTTCCATGGCCGCGATGTGAAACTTTACGAAACACTATCTAAGACAACTGGTGTACATATCATAGCATCAACAGGATTAGGTCCAGAGCCGATGTTAAGCGGTTACTTTGTTACACCACAAAAAAATCCGCCTACACCATGGTCTGCAGAACAATTTGCTGATTTATTCGCTAAAGAGGTAACAGAAGGAATCGTTGTACCACGAATTGAACGTTCCGGTCTAGCAGGAATAGTGACATCAATCGCAAGTCAAAGTGGGATTACAGAAAAAGAAACAAATCTTTTCCGTGGTACTGCACAAGCAGCTCTCTCAACAGGAGTACCTGTATCCATACAATATGGCGCAGATGCTGTTAATGATCTTGAAATTTTATTAGCTGAAGGCATTGAACCAAACCGAGTCATTATCGGAGGACTTGACCGACTTGATGCGGTAGAACGTAAAGAAGTATTCGGTGTAGCGCGTCAAGGTGCTTTTGTTGCATTAGACCATGTTGGCTGGGCTACACACGAAGGTTATGTTAATGATGAACAACGTGTTCAATTAATTGTCCAACTATTTAAAGAAGGTCTTGGCGGTCGTGTACTCATTTCAACAAATGCCGTAGGTGTTGCCAAAGGTCATGCTGCAAAAGATGTCAGCTATGATTACTTACTGAAAACATTCGTACCAATGTTAAAGAAAGCCGGAGTTTCGGACGAACAAGTTCGTACTTTGTTAGAAGATAACCCACAACGTGTCCTAACTGTTGCGTCATCAGTAACGATGGAAAAAGAATCCGTTAAAAACTAACTGTGAGGAGTGAATAGATATATGGCTAAGGTAAATACGGTTTTAGGTCCAATTCCAGTAGAAGATTTAGGAATCATCGCTGTCCATGAACATATTGGATTTGGTCTCCCAGGATGTGACTTAGACACACAATGGTGGAAAAAACCTGAAGAAGCGTTTGAAGTGACAATTGAAAAGCTACGTCGTTTCCGTGAGCATGGCGGAAAAACATTCGTAGATTGCACAGGAATTGGAAACGGACGCGATGTTGAATATTTCCAAGTACTTTCTCGTAGAACGGGCGTTCATATTATTGCTGTAACTGGCTTTGTTGCAGGAGATTCTGCTTTACCATATTTCCGTGACAAATCAGTCGAGTATTTGATGGATTTATTCATCCATGAAATTACGGTTGGTATTGACGGGACTGGCGCAAAAGCGGGTGCGATTAAAGTAGGTGTCAGCCGCGGAGGAAAACTAAGCGAACTTGATAAACGCATTTATCGTGCAGCAGCACGAGCGGCATTAAAAACAGGTGTTCCAATCATTACACATTTATGCGTGGATGCTGAAACAGCCATTGCCATCTTCGATGAAGAGGGCTTATCACTTGATCGCGTACTGATGGGTCATGCGGATGATGGCGGCTATCTCGATGAAAACCGTGATAACCTGATTGCAGATCTTGGTGGTTGGGTTGGCTTCGATACGATCGGTTATGACAGTGAGATGGTAGGTTCACCATATTGGTCTCGTCCACGACAAGATCGCGTTGAACATTTCCTTCGTTTCCTTGATAAAGGTTATGTTGACCGTGCCCTTATATCGGCTGATGCCAATTGTTGTGCTCTAGGATGGCCAGGATTAAAAGGACATTCAGTAAACTACCTGTTTGAAGAATTCTTACCGGATCTTCGGAAAGCTGGTGTAGGTGAAGAAGTATTTGAACAACTTTTAGTCCACAATCCAACGAAATTCCTAACGATGCAGGAGCCTAAAGAAATCAATCCTGCAAAAAGACAAACCGTGCAAGAATCACGTTAATAAGAATAACGGAAGCTTTTTATCACGGGAGGTTAAAATAGATGACGATTAAAGGTATGGCTTATATTGCTGGGGCGTTTGAACATCCAACACGTAAGGCTCCGGATAAATCCGTAGCAGCCTTACATGCTGAATGTGCGAAAGGCGCCCTAGAAGATGCAGGACTTACATTAGCAGATGTAGATGGTTATTTTTGTGCCGGTGACGCTCCAGGGGGTGTGCTGTCAATGGTCGATTATTTAGGATTAAATGTACGACACGTAGACGGTACAGACACTGGCGGCTCATCATACATTGCTCACGTTTCCCACGCTGCTCAAGCAATCGCAGCAGGAAAATGCAATGTCGCATTAATCACCATGGCAGGTCGTCCACGCTCTGAAGGCAGGAGTGGTGTTAAACAGAAACTAGTTGGTGCAAATGTTCCAGATACACCTTTCGAACTTCCTTTTGGACCTACGGCTGTGAATGAATATGCAATGGCGACGATGCGTCATATGTATGAATACGGCACGACGAGCGAGCAATTAGCCTGGGTAAAAGTGGCAGCTTCCCATCATGCACAATACAATCCATATGCAATGCTGAAGGATCTAGTGACAGTGGAAGACGTACTTTCATCCACAATGATTGCTGACCCATTACATAAATTGGATTGCTGTGTGGTAAGCGATGGCGGCGGTGCCTTAGTGATTGTAAAACCAGAAATAGCAAAAAGTTTGAAACGGCCACTTGTCCGGGTGCTGGGTGCAGGTGAAGCAGCAAAAGGATTACGTGGGGGCAAAACGGATCTTACTTATTCAGGCGCTGTATGGTCAGGACCAAGAGCTTTTGAGGAAGCGGGAGTTACACCTTCAGATATTAAATATGCGTCCATATATGATAGCTTCACCATTACTGTGTTAATGCAGCTTGAAGATTTAGGTTTTTGTAAAAAGGGTGAAGGCGGCAAGTTTGTCGCTGATGGGAACCTAATTTCGGGAATCGGCAGGCTTCCAATTAATACAGATGGTGGCGGGTTAAATAACAATCATCCTGCTAGTCGAGGCGGTATCGTAAAGGTAATCGAGGCTGTCCGTCAACTGCGTGGTGAGGCACACCCAAAAGTACAGGTTGAAAATTGTGATATCGCGTTAGCCCACGGTACTGGCGGCGGACTAGCAAGCCGTCACGGTAGTGCAACTCTTATTATGGAGAGGGTGTAAAGAATGGGAACTACCTATCAAGAAAGAACGATGACAATCCCTGAGATTTATCCGGAACATAAAGAATATTGGGATACTGCCGCAGAAGGAAAGCTGCTGGTAAAACAGTGTAATTCCTGTGGAGAGTATCATTATTATCCTCGTGTGCTCTGTCCGCACTGCATGAGTGACAAGACAAGCTGGGTGGAAGCAAAGGGAACGGGAAGTATTTACACATATAGCGTAATGCGACGAGGCGTTCCTTATGCAATTGCCTTTGTTGAACTCGATGAAGGCCCGAGAATGATGACAAATATCGTTAATTGTGACTTAGATACAGTACACATCAACCAAAGAGTTAAAGTGGTATTTAAGCAAAGTGGCGAGCAAGCTAATCCGGGTCCTTATATACCATGCTTCACACCGATTGTGGACCTATAAGGATATTGATAAATCAATACAAACTATAAGAGTATCGGATTGTTACAACTAAGATTAATAGACAATAGTTTTTTGGAGCCCAAAACTTGATGAAAACCAAGAAAGTGGTCGCCAATAGAGCTCATTGGAGCCCAAAACTTGATGAAAACCGAGAAAGTGGTCGCCAATAGAGCTCATTGGAGCCCAAAACTTGATGAAAATCGAGAAAGTGGTCACCAATAGAGCTCATTGGAGCCCAAAACTTGATGGAAAACAAGAAAGTGGTCACCAATGGAGTTTACTAGGCGGATTTTATGAATCTATAAAAATCTAATCATAAAGATTCATTACTACTTAGAAGGACGAAGAAGAGGAGTGGATTTAGATGATAATCAAAAAGAATGTAAGCATTCCCATGCGGGACGGCGTACATATCGCTGCTGATATCTACCTTCCTGATGGAGTAGAAAAAGTACCAGCATTACTTGCACTTAGCCCGTATGGGAAGGAACTGCAAGCACAAGCGTTAACATTACCTCCACAAGCACGTCCAAGTCATCTTTGGAACGGCGCAATTGAGGCAGGCGATATCCGTGCTGTTGTCAAGCAAGGCTATGCGCATATCATCGCTGACGTTCGCGGTACTGGCCACTCTGAAGGTGAAATGTGCGGTAACTATAATTCAGGTGGTCATGGCGACGGTAAGGATATTTATGACCTCGTTGAATGGATGGCTGAGCAAGATTGGTGCGATGGCAATATCGGGATGATCGGAATTTCATACTTTGCTTCTGTTCAAATCTTAGGTGCAGCAGAGCAGCCGCCACACTTAAAAGCAATCTTTGCAAACGGTGGTCACTTCGATCTATATGAACTTTGCTACCATGGCGGCATCATGTGGTTAATGCCTCGTGCTTCTCGTGAAGGACGTGGCGGTGACAGCGGTAACGCATTCAATAACGTAGCTAGTAAAACATCGAAAGTGTTTACCCCAGAAGAGATTAAAGAAAAAACACAAGAACGATTAAATGACCCAGATATCGCACATTGGTCGGATTTCGTTCACCTCTTACATTATCAAGACCGTCACGAATTATGGATGGATTACTTGTTAAATCCACTAGATGGACCATTTTGGCAAAAAGACAGTGCGATCGAAGTCGCTCATAAAGTAAACATCCCAACTTACTTCCAAGCAAAATGGGGCCGCGGTTGGAATGTTGAAGGGACAATTGAGTGCTTCCACAAAGTATCAGGCATTAAAAAACTAGATATCCAAGCATTACCGCCTATGTTAGAGCGCCCATTCCATGAAAGTCATGATGAAATGTTCCGCTGGTATGATTACTGGTTAAAAGGGATTGATAATGGCATTATGGATGAACCAACCGTGCAATTCTCTGTAGAAGGTTCTTACAAATGGCGCAAAGAGGATCATTGGCCATTACAATATGAAGAAAAGAAAGAGTTTTACTTACGTCCTCGCCACAAAATTAGCGAGAAACCAGAACCGTTAACATCGCAATATGCCCATCCAGATGGCTTTTACCAAGCACCATTAACCGTAACAACCACATCAGAAAAGATTAAATGGACGAGTGATAAATTCTGTGAGTCTGTAGAAATGACAGGTACAGGAGCATTATATATTCATGCAGAAATCGATACAGACGATACAAACTTCATTGCCAAGCTACATGATGTGGATCCAAGCGGTAAACGTACTTTAATGACATCAGGTTATTTAAAAGCATCTCATCGCGAATTAAATGAAGAAAAATCAACCTACGGTGAGCCATGGCACCCACATAACCGTGTGGTACCAGTAACTCCTGGAGAAATTAACGAGTATGCGATCCGTTTATATCCATTCTCATTCTTAATTAAACCAGGACATCGGATTGAATTAGAACTTGCATGTAACGAACCACTTGATGGAGAAGATGCAAAATTACTGCCGCCAGATAGCTACCATTTACCAAGTGGGCGTGCAACCACTCATAGAATCTATCGTGATACAGATCATCAATCACGTTTAGTGCTGCCAGTTATTCCTAAGGAATACGACGTCACCAATCAGTAAAACAAGCGGACCTACCAAACATCAAGCGATGCGTAGCGGTCAGGTCCGCATAATAGGGTAAAGGGGTGAACAACATGACTAGTTCAGTACGTGTAATACCAATTGAATGTAAATTTGGTCCAATTTCCGCCTTTGCATACTACGTGGATGCACCCGAACCGGCCATTATTGATACCGGCGTGAATGTCTCTGCATTACAAGACATTGAGCCGACATTAGCTAAACATGGAATCCGCATAGAAGATATTCGTTGGATTTTACTGACGCATGGTCATGTCGATCACCTCGGGGGTGCTTATGCAGTATGGGAAAAAACAGGAAGAACCGCAAAAGTAGTGATACCCAAAAAAGAAGCTCGACTTTTACGTGATAAGAAGGAACAAATTGTTGATTACATGTCTCTTCAAGGAAAATTTATCACCGATCCAGTATTACAAGAAAAACATATCACCATGTTAACAACAGATATTGGTGGTACGATCGAACCGGACTTGGAGGTTGTTGAGGGTGATTCCATCCAACTTGGAAAAGATATCACATTAAAAGTGATTGAAACTCCAGGACATTCAATTGGTTCTGTGACATTTGTTTTGGATAGATTAAATTGGGCATTTGCAGCGGATGCTGTTCAAATGTATGGCGGTTTTAGTGGGTTACCAACGATTGAAAAACCGAGCTTATATCGAAAAAGTGTCCAGCGGTTGTTGGAAGATGTTCGTCCTAACAGATTGTTCTTAGGTCATCCATTCCGAAATAACATCGGCGAAATGGTAAGTGCGCAAATCGATGGTGAACAAGTTGCATCCGTCTTACAAGCCAGCCTTGATATGGATGCCAAATTGAGTGACTTGGTGAAACGTACTTTACCAGATGGACATTCTGCACAAACGCATGAATTGTACGGACCATTCGCCGCACTTGCTGCCGAAATAGGCTATACAGGTGATCCACGGAACCTACCGTGCGCATTTTTTGTAACGATGAATGGTTACCATGAAGAACTAGTAAGCTCACATGTAAAATGAGAGGAGGAAAATGGACATGATCCAAAAGAAGTTTGAAAGTACAGCTAAGGCTGTGGCTGATATACATGATGGAGCAACATTGCTTATTGGTGGATTTGGGGGAAGCGGACTACCTTCCCATCTCATTGCAGCCCTTGTTAAGCAGGGAGCGAAGAATCTAACAGTTGTATCAAATAATATTGGAGCAGTAAGCGATGGCGTTGCAGCATTAATCAGCAACAATCAAGTAAAAAAGATTATCTGCTCTTTCCCTGTTGGTCCACACGCTGACGATTTGATTGCGCGGCTTCAGGAAGGCACAATCGAGTTGGAAATTGCCCCTCAAGGAACTTTAGCAGAGCGGATCCGTGCAGGTGGTGCAGGGATTCCAGCCTTTTACACACCGACTGCTGCGCACACTGAACTTGGAGAAGGCAAGGAAACACGTGTTTTTAATGGACGTGTGCATGTCTTAGAAAATGCCATAGTTGGTGACTTTGCTTTTATTAAGGGATATCGAGCAGATCGTTGGGGAAATCTTGTTTACAATAAAACACAACGTAATTTTAACCCGGTAATGGCGACAGCAGCACGTATTACCATTGCCGAGGTAGATGAAATTGTAGAAGTCGGGGAGTTGGATCCAGAGAATATAGCGACGCAGAGTGTCTACGTCCACCGTTTAGTAAAATTGGAAAATGAACATGAAGGGAGGGTGTTAGTAAATGGTTAAAGACGAACTGAAGGTTGGATGGTCAAAGATAGAGTTAGCAACCAGAGTTGCTCAAGATTTGGAAGATGGATGGTTCGTAAATCTTGGTATTGGTATACCCACACTTGTGGCTGATGTGATTCCTGAAGGTCGGGAAATTATTCTTCATAGTGAGAATGGTCTTCTTGGGCTGGGTCCAAAACCTGAACCAGGAAATGAGGATATGGACCTTGTTAATGCTGGTAAGGAACCAATCACATTAAAACCGGGTGGCAGCTTTTTCTCACAATCAGACTCATTCGCCATGATCCGTGGTGGTCACCTTGATGCAGCGGTACTTGGCGCATTCCAAGTCTCGATGTATGGTGACCTTGCAAGTTGGAAGGTACCGAACGATCCTCTTGGAAGAGTTGGAGGTGCAATGGATTTAACGGTCGGTGCAAAACGTATTTTCCTTTGCATGCAGCATACGAGTAAGGGTACGCCGAAAATCGTAGAGGAATGCACATATCCCCTTACTGCCCCGCGCTGTGTAGATCGAATCTATACAAATCTTGCGGTGATTGAAGTGACTGATGATGGCCTTGTCGTCCAAGAACTTGCGCCAGGCGTTACATTCGAATACTTGCAGGAACGTACTGCAGCTCCACTTAAAATCCATGCCAAAGGGCTTGCACAAGGAGACGTTGGAAAATAATGGTTATATATTCGATTAAACACACCATTGATCGCGGCTCATCGGTGCCGCTTTATAAACAAATTAAAGAAATATTGATAAAGGAGATACAGGCAGCTGTTGGTGAAACGGATCGCCCCATCAACACCGAGTATGAACTTGTTCAGCGCTTCCATGTCAGTCGTGCGCCTGTTCGCCAGGCACTGAAGGAGCTTGCCGATGAAGGGTACGTTTATCGAGAGCGGGCGAAGGGAACCTTCCCTGTTCAGGAACTCCCAGTACGACCACCAGGGTTAGAGTTAGGAGGACTCGTTGGATTCCTTCGGGACCAGGGTTTAGAGTGCTCATCGAAAATATTAAGTGTTGACCGTGTGTTATCTTCAAAGAAACTGTGCGCAATTCTTGGTCTTACCCCGAGTGATAAGGTTCTGAGAATATCCCGTTTAATCTTTCTCAAAGGGAAACCACTGGTATGGACGCAGACCTATTTGAACATCCCGGAGGATATCAAACTGGGTAAACGAGAGGTTGAGAAGGTCGATAGTGTCTTCAGGCTTCTCGAGAATGAACAAGGCATTTATGTTTCACGAGGTGATCACCAAATTAGTGCGTCAGGTGCTAACAGCATGGAGGCAGAGCTTTTGGGGATCAAGATCGGGAATCCTATTCTCGTAATTGAGACAAAGTTGTACACGCGTAATGATAGACTCATAGGCTGGAGAAGGGCTGTTCATAAAGCCGATGACTACAAGTTTTCCTTTACGGTAAATCGTTGAGATTTTTGCCTTTCCTGTTTAATTATGAAAGCGATTAAATTAAAAATTTAGGAGGGAAATATATATGAAATCAAAATCTACTTTAAGAATTGCAATTCTCGGTGCAGGTATTGGTGGGGCGTCAGCAGCGGTAGCTTTACGTCATGCAGGATTTAATGTCGAAGTCTATGAGCAAGCAGCAGCTATAAAAGAGGTAGGAGCAGGTATCGGTTTACGTCCGCCATCCATCCATTACATCACGAAATGGGGACTTCAAGAAGAAATTGAAAGAGTAACCCATAAAAGCCTCCAAATAGAGATCCTTTCAGATCAAGCAGAAGTGTTACTAAAGGAACAATGGCCAACTTTAACAGATGACCCGAATGAAAAATGGGCGAGATTAATTCATCGCGCAGACTGTCTGGACACGCTAATCAATGCCATACCATCTGAATACCTACATTTGAATCATAAGTGTAAAAACATCGTTCGCCATGGCGATTATGCAGAGATTGAGTTTGAAAACGGCGTCAAAGTGGAAGTGGATTTGGTCATTGGTGCAGATGGTATTCGTTCCCTTACCCGAAATCTATTTTTTAGTCAAGCTGACCCTGTTTTCCACAGCTATCATGCCTATCGTGCTCTTGTTAATGTGGATGAAACATATGGGTTGGCAACTGGTGACACACTCCGAATTGTCGCAAATGATAAAGTCAATTTATATCTGCTGCCATTAAAATATCGGAATCAAGTTTCCGTCGATATTACCGTACCACACCATGACCGAACTGGTAGACCAAACGTGCCGAAAGAAGACATGCTCAATGAATTAAAGAACTTCCATCCTGATTTCCAGAAGATTGCGGAAAATGTTAATCATTGGGATGTTCGCGCACTATATGATATCGATCCAGTTCAACAATGGAGCAATGAATGCATCACGTTGCTAGGGGATGCTGCTCATTCAATGCTTCATAACCAAGGTCAAGGGGCAAATATGGCTATTCAAGATGCCGGGGTATTGGCTGAATGTTTACTAGAATCTGATTCCGTTGCGGAAGCTTTACAAAAGTATGAGACTCAAAGAAAACCAGTTTGCCATTTATTTCAAAATTTATCACGTCAGTTCCACAATGATAAGGAAGATACCTTTTTCCCTGAAAAAGAATTCTTTGAAAATTCTGCTGAATAAGGAAGTTTTTTGACAATAACTTTCAAAAATATTAACCATGATAGGAATATTCTGTGCTTATTCAACCAAGTAAGCGACGGATTGAAATACGGAGGTTTTGCAAATGCCTGTACATCCTGAGATAAAGAAAATATTGGATTTTGTTCCAAAATCCGATACTAAGCCAAAAATCATTCCAGAAAGTCATAGAAAAATGTTCGATGCACCTGTTTTACCAGTTGAACAACGTGTGCAAGTTTATTCGGTAGAAGAAAGATCAATTGCGACTACTGAAGCAGATATACCAGTAAGAATTTATACACCAAAGGAAGCAGATTCTTATCCAATACTCATGTATTTCCATGGTGGCGCTTTTATGTCGGGAAATTTAGAGAGTCATGATGAAGTAGTTCGCCCGATTTGTATGGAATCAGGATATAAAGTTGTTTCTGTTGGGTATCGACTTGCTCCTGAACACCCATTTCCTGCTGCATTAGTAGATTCCTATAATGTAACAAAATGGGCAACCGAACATAAAGACGAATTAAAATGGGATGGGAAGAACCTAGCTATCGCAGGGGATAGTTCTGGCGGTAACTTAGTCGCTGCGGTTTCTCTAATGGCTCGGGATAAAAAGGAATTTACCATTACGAAGCAAGTATTATTTTATCCATCCCTAGACCTCGACTTTAGTGAATTCCGTTATCCATCATTAGTGGAAAATGGTAAGGGCTATTTCGTAGAGAGTGAACAATTAGCAGAAATTAATTCCTTCTATTTATTAGGGAATGTGGATACAGATAATCCGCTTGTTTCACCGATTCGAGAAGAAAATTTAGAAAACCTTCCAGCAGCTCTTGTCATCACAGCAGAGTATGATCCATTTCGAGATGAAGGAGAACTTTTTGCTGAGAACCTAAAAAATTGTGGTGTATCCGTTGAAGTAAAACGCTATGAAGGTGTAACACATGGTTTCTTAGGCAAATTTACGCATCTTGATGAATATAAAGACGTCTATAAAAGGACAGCCGACTTTTTAGCAAGGTAGGATAAAAGTTACTTACACGGAAGTAATCACCCGCGATTCAGCCAAAGTCAATGCGCTTGATTACTTCCGTTTAGCACGATAAAAATATTCTCAATATTCAGAACCAAAACATCTTTGTATCAACGTATTTCATGATTCATTTTAAAAACTGTAACAATACGTGATTGTAAGGAAGGATGTTTTATTTAATGGAAAAGAAAAAGTTTTGGACATATGAAAACAAGTTAGTAGTAATCGTCTTCTTCACAATCGGATTCGTATTCTTTGACCGTTTAGCGATTAACTACCTATTTCCAATGATTTCTGTTGATTTAGGTTTAAACTACACGCAATTAGGATTACTTGGAGCTGCTCTTGCATTAACTTGGTCAGTTTCTGGTCCATTAGGTGGATTTATTTCAGATAAAGTAAAAAGTAAGAAATCAATGTTAGCGGTTTTAGTATTGGCATTCTCGGTGGTGTCATTAATGCATGGTTTAGCACAGTCATTTGCCATGTTATTCGTACTGCGTCTAATAATGGGTATCGTAGAAGGTCCACTGATTCCGCAAACACAATCGATTTTAGCGATGGAATCATCAGAGCGTCGTAAAGGATTTAACTTAGGTTTTACTATGAACACAAGTAACGCTTTATTCGGAAGCATTTTAGCACCAGTAGTAATCGTTGCATTAGCAACAAATTTTGACTGGCATACGGCATTCTATTTAACTATTATTCCAGGAATTATTTTAAGTTTTGTCATCTTCAAACAAGTTAAAAATCCAGATCCAGAGAAATTCCATGCTATGCATGCTATAAAATCGACTGAAAAAATTAAAGTTAAAGATGTACTTAAGCATCGCAATATTTGGTTATCTGTTGTTATATTCAGTTTAGTGATGACAACACTTATGGCATTTCAAATTTTTGGGCCAACCTATTTGGTACAAGCAAAAGGTTTATCGGAAACAACAATGAGTTTCGTCATGGCTTCATTCGGGGTGGGGTATGCAATTTTTGGTTTCTTAATTCCGACACTTTCGGAGCGCACTGGTCGTAAACCTGCTTCATTAGTTTCTGGCTTTTTGTTAATTCTGATTCCACTTTCCATCGTTTTAGTGGATTCAATTCCATTAATGATGCTTCTTTTATTCATCGGTTCGGCTGGTTCAGGTGTCATAGGTATGTCGATGTCCGTTATTCCAGTTGAGTCTGTTCCATTACAATACTCAGGGCTTGCCATCGGTTTAACGATCGGTATTGGTGAGTTAATTGGTGGATTCTTAAATCCAATGGTGAATGGTGCTTTAGCTGACATCTATGGTATTCAAACACCATTATACGTAGCTGCAGCTGCAGGCGCTCTTGCATTCCTATTCTGTTTTCTGTATAAAGAAACAGCACCAGCTAAAGTTCAAATTACCCGAGAGCATGACATCAAAACAAATTTCCAAGGTTAATAGGTAATAACTAAGCCCGCTTCTTCTCCAAAGATGTGGGCTTAGTTATACTTTATTTTAGAGGCGGTGAATGACGATGTTTAAAAAGAACAATATGGAGGTATATCCTGTTATAGTTCCTACTTCCAATAAATTAAGTAGTATTAACTTTTTCTTATTTAAACAAGCAAATTCCTTAACGTTAATTGATGCTGGATTGAACAATGATGATTGCTGGAATGCTTTACAAATGATTTTAAATGATCATAATTATTCATTAACTGATATCACAACAATTTTACTAACGCATAACCACATCGACCATATTGGCTTAGTCAACCGCGTTCTAGCCTCTCATTCCATTCCCGTATATGCACATCCTTATGCCAAACTAGTACTGAATAGAGACCCACAATATATGAAAATGAGGATAGAATTTTTTAGAAAGCTATACCAAGAGATGGGCTGCGGTGTGTTTGGGGAGAAACAAGTAGCTGATTTACGTAATCCTATTATTCTAAAAAAGAATAAAAAAATAGATTGTGAAATTCAAGAAATCACTCATAACCATCTTTTGGGTTTTGATATAATTGAAATTCCAGGGCATGCTCCTGACCAGTTGGCTTTTTATCATAAGGAGTGTAAATGGCTATTTGCGGGTGACTTATTAATGGAACATATACCAAGCAATGCTATGGTTGAACCAGATTTTGATGGGACACGGACAAAATCCTTGTTACAACAAAAGCAGTCACTAGAAAAATGTATATCACTACAGGCAGAACTTATTTTTTCTGGGCACGGTAGCATAATAGAAAATACTATTGATTTAATTAAAGAGAGAATAAAAGAAATAGACGAGAGAGCCAACAAATACATAAACTTGATACAATTGGGAATGTCAACCGCAAGTGAATTAGCTCAATGGTTATATAAAGAAAAGTATGAAAAGAAGTTTTTCCATACAATGTCTAAAATTATTGGAACGTTAGATTATCTTGAATTACAAGGAAAAATAAGTAAGGAAATGAAGAAGGGAATTTGGTATTATTATTGCAACTAGATATGGTGGAGGCTTACTACGGAAATGGATACAAAATCAATGATGATCGACATTTCAAAAAAGCTGTTTCAACAAAAAGGATATATAGGTGTTGGTTTAACAGAAATCTTAAAAGTTGGTAATTTTTCAAAAGGCTCCCTTTATCATCATTTTCCAAATGGCAAAGAAGAATTACTTATTGCCTGCCTTCAGTCAATGAGTGAAGATATGACCAATGATATTGAGGATATATTTGAACGGTATCCGACAACTATTGAAGCCACAACTGCCATGATTGAACAGTTAATGGTTAATTTTGAATTGGAAGGAACGATATCTGCTTACACGTTTAGTAGTATCATTAGCGAAATGGCATTACTAAGTGATCCGGTTCGAAATGCCTGTTCAAACTTATACATAAAAATGCAACGCATCTATTCGAACAAGCTATTAGTAGACGGCTTCTCGGAAGAATCGGCCAAGTCCATTGCTGTTATGATGACGGCTTCACTAGAAGGTGCTATTTTGCTCTGTTTAACACAAAAAACAAGTAATCCCCTAAAAGTTATGGTGGATGTATTACCTACACTATTGAGTAATAAAATGGAGAAATGAGGTGGAAAATGAATCTGTTTTTTGAAAAATTAACGAACCCCAGTATTTCACATGTTGAGGTATTAAATCGCTGGGACAACGATCTAGTGTTAATTCCATTGACTCGTCCTAATCAAACTAAGGAAGCACTGGAACGACGCGAAAGCATGACACTGGATGATCTAATACAACGCCTGGTTCATCATCATACCTATCTTATTTATCTTAATGACAAATTAGTAGGTGAAATGAACTTTACGGTAGATCCGAGTCACCTATATAAAAAAGACCCTGGTACCGCTTGGATTGGGATTGCAATTGGGGAGCCAGAGGCCAGGGGGAAAGGGATCGGATATAAGGCAATTCAATTCTTAGAGGAAGAAATTAAGAAGTACGGTTTACATCGAATTGAATTGGGCGTATTTGAATTTAACACACAGGCTCAAAAACTCTATCGTAAACTTGGCTATGAGGAAATCGGTCGTATCGAGAATTTCACCTATTGGCAGGATAAAATGTGGAAGGATATCCGGATGGAGAAATACTTAAGATAAAAATAAGTGTATATACAATTAAGCGAGCGAGTCCATAATAAAAATTGGACCTGATTTTTTCAATGAAGCTGAATAGATGGGAATAATGTTCCTCCCATTTTGATATTGTGGAATAAAATTTTACTTTTAATAAAAGTTCGTATTGAAATCTATTTCTAAACGTTAGAATTTCTTTGTAAAGATGTTATGATGGTAGAGAATAAGTCGAATACTTTACATATGGTTATTATTGGTTTTAATTGATTTACTGTAAGAATTTTAGATATAATCAGGAGGAAAACAGATGTTTAATGAAGAATATGAATTATTACTAAAAAAATCGACGGAGGTTGCTCCGGAGTGGCTAATAAATGACATTGAAGGAATTATCGGTAAAGCAGGGAAACATGTAGGAGTGAGTTATGTCATATCGGAACTTCACGAAGGATATACTTTTAATCTTAAACACATCATGTCAGCCATCAATTTTTCTGATGAATGGACAAAGGTTTCAAGAGAACGACTTAATTTTATTGATAATAATATTGAGATTATTGTTGCTCTTTATAATGAGATAAGAAATAAACTGTAATCCTCAATGATTTTGAATAATTTGAGATGCTAAGCAAAAACTTTTGGTTTTCCTTTTTAACAAAAACAGAGGCGATTCTTGATTAACCAAGAGTCGCTTTTTATTGTTCCAGTATTAATCCAAACTTTCCCATTTGTTAAGGAAAAATGATAAAATACTATAATATCAGTTAGATATAGTCAAAAAGAGGATGTGAGCAGAGGGAGAATTTCCCCATCATATGAAAATCAAAGTTTTAATCGCGGATGATAACTCATTTATTCGAGAAGGTTTGAAAATTATTCTATCTACATACGCGGAGTTTGAAGTATTGGACACAGTGAATGATGGAAAAGAGGCGGTAGATTATTGCTTAAAGCATGAAGTTGATATTGCTTTGCTCGATGTTCGCATGCCCAATATGAATGGTGTCGAAGCAACGAAACTGATTTGCAAACAAACCAACACCAAGCCCATCATCCTAACAACATTTGATGATGATGAATACATTCTGGATGCCATCAAAAACGGCGCAAAAGGATATCTATTAAAAAATAATGATCCGGAACAAATAAGAGATGCGATGAAGAGTGTCATGAATGGTAATAGTATTATTCAAGATGTTATTTTAGATAAAATTAAGAGTAGTCTATCGGAAACGAATGCAACAGATACGAAAATCGATCTGAAGCAGTTTACTGAAAGAGAACGAGAAATTATGTCCCTTATTGCTAGAGGATTTTCAAATAAGGGTATATCAAAGGAATTATTTATTTCAGAAGGTACAATTGCCAACTACATCACCTCCATTCTGGGCAAGACCGGGCTCGAGCATAGAACACAAATTGCGATTTACTATATCACTGGGAAAGTGGAATAAAATGGACTTTTGGATTCTTTTTACCAAGCTATTATTGATCATTTTTATTGCTTTCAATTTTGTTCAGGTAAACATAAGTGATATCGCTTGGATTGTTCTCGCGTTACTTCTATATTTTAGTGTCAATATCAGCAAACATATTTTTAAAGTGAACACGGTCAGTGTGATTCTCCTATTACTGTCGATGGGTATTTCAGTGGTATCCTATTACTTTCTGCATCCCTTGTTCAGTTTACTTTTACCGTTGTCAATTGTGGAATTGGCCGCAAAATTTATCGATAAGAAAATGCCCATTTTGATTCTATCACTTATCCCGATTTTGTATCTACATGAGCAAATTCAGCCCATATATGGATTAGTGGCCATTTTTTGTTTAATGATTTTTTCCATCACGTCTATTTCAAGTGAGAAGCTAGAAAAGAATGAAATGCAAATAGATGCCATGCGTAAATCACTTCAAAAATTAACGAAAAACATAAATGATAATACAGAATACATAAGGCAATCAGAATACACCTTTAAATTAGAAGAACGGAATCGAATATCACAGGAAATCCATGATAAAATTGGTCATTCATTGACAGGAGCCTTATTTCAAATGGAGGCAGCCAAAAGGTTGATGGAATCTGATTCCCAAAAAGCAACGGAACTGCTGCAAAATGCGATCAATATTTCAAAAGATGGAATAGAAAATATCCGGATGACATTAAAAAATATGAAGCCGCCAACGGAACAAGTAGGAATAAATCGGATGAAGTTGTTAATGGATGAATTTAATTCGAAAGAACAAATAAAAGCAATACTCACCTATGAAGGGAATTTAGAAATCATTACCCCGATTCAATGGAAGGTCATTCATGAAAATGTCACAGAGGCATTAACAAACGCCATGAAGTATTCGCACGCGACCCAAATATCAGTCGAAATGAAGATATTGAATAGGATGATCAGGGTTGAGGTTAAGGATAATGGGTTAGGAACAGATATGATTAAAAAAGGTCTGGGAATTATTGGAATGGAAGAAAGGACAGCGTCTGTAAATGGAAAAATCATTGTGGACAGTTCACATAGTTTTTCCGTTACTACGCTCCTGCCGATTCAATCATGAGTTTCTCATGCTCACAATATGAATATCTTCATGTGAAAAGAATGAACGATTGCACTACTTGCGTTCATTCTTTTTTTTTATAATTTACTTATACAATCGATTAGGAGTGATGAGATGAACGTGTTAGAAATTAAGAACTTAACGAAAAAATTCGCAGATTTTATTGCGGTTGATAATATGTCCTTATCCGTTAGGGAGGGGGAAATCTTTGGTTTTCTAGGAGCCAATGGAGCAGGGAAAAGCACGACCATCAATATGATTGCAGGGCTTTTGCGCTGTAATGATGGAAGTATTAGTATCCTTGGGAAAAATAGTGCGAAGCATAGCCGTTTTGCGAAAATGAATCTTGGTATGGTTCCACAGGAATTGGCTATTTATGAAGATATGACTGCCTATGAAAATGTGAAATTCTTTGCTGGGCTCTACGGATTGCGCGGTTCTGAATTAAATGAAAGAGTGGAAGAAGCATTAAACTTTGTCGGACTACAAGATAAACACAAAAGTTACCCAAAAAATTTTTCAGGCGGGATGAAGAGAAGGTTAAACATTGCCTGTGCGATTGCACATCGTCCTAAATTAATTATTATGGATGAACCAACTGTGGGGATTGATCCACAGTCTAGGAACTATATCCTTACTTCAGTAAGAAGGCTAAACGAGATGGGATGTACCATCATTTACACAAGCCACTACATGGAGGAAGTGGAGGAAATCTGTTCACGGATTGCCATCATTGACCATGGAAAAATCATTGCTGAAGGGACGAAGGAACAGCTTAAATCAATTATTACTAATACGAAGGATGTATGGATTGAGGTCAAATCAACGCAAAATCTGGACCTAGAGTCGATAAGAGAAATTAATGGCGTTGAAGCAGTTTTAGTAGAAGAAAATTTTGTAAAAATCAACTCTGATACGGGAGTCAATAACTTAAACAAAATCATTGAGCATTTCATGAGCAGTCACATTGAAATTCGATCCTTACAAGAAAAGGCACCAAATTTGGAGACCGTATTTCTAACATTAACAGGAAGAAAACTACGCGATCAATAAGAAAGGAGCATTCCTGTTAGAAGGATTTTCGGGGACTTGAACAATAAAGAGCCCTCTTGGTATGATACGGGGTGTCAAATCGTGGCGAAATGACCCC
>NZ_FNHN01000027.1 GCF_900103525.1 Bacillus sp. OK048 | reverse complement strand
TATGAAAGTATTGTTAGGAAGCGTGTCGAAAAATATTTTTTTGACACCCCACCAACGGGTCAAACCGTTGATAAATCAACATTTATAGAGGGAGGAAGATGTGAATGAATCGAATTGAATTACTCTTAAGAATGCTCGACACGACGTTCGACAAGGAGAGTTGGTATGCACCGTTAAAACCTGCAATTGATGGACTCACCGCAGAACAGGCTATGTGGAGACCTATAGGAGAGGCAACCAAAACAATTTGGGAAAATGTTAATCATCTCATATACTATAAAGAGAGACTAACAGCAAAATTAGAAGACCGTGAATGGACACAAAATCTTGATGGTGATGAAACATTCTACCTTACGGAACAGCTAAATGACGACAAGGAATGGATAGCAATCGTTGAACGTGGAGATAAGGTTCAACGTAGTTTAAGAGAAGCACTAAGTAAAACAACCACTGAAGTGCTTGAACAAAATTCCCTTGAAGAAAAGCTTTTGGATATATTGCTTCACGATGCATATCATACGGGTCAAATTATTCAAATTAGGAAGATGCAAGGTTCTTGGCCATCGCATCGTTAATTGGTGGAAAAGAAGATTTGCGAAATATGGTACTGTGCGAAACGTTTCCTTTAAATAAACGGGTGCGATGTTCCAGGAAGAATGTCCACCCTTTTTTGTTGAAATTTTTTATATGCTAAAGGGGCAGAATTCCTGTAATAAATCTCAGTTTGTGACCCAATGTACTTAAACAAACGGGTGCGATACTTTAATAACGAAGATCGCTTTTTTCTAATTCAGCTAAAGAAGTAGGTTAGTGAAAGGAGGGATTTTTTTAATAAAAAAGCTGTGTTAAATAATAATGTTGATAATTACTCAAAACAAAAAGGACCTATTTAGGACCTACAATAGCCTTCTTGCACCAGCTTTTTAGCTCAATAAGAACAGCTGCCTATGATGGAAGCACATTTTTACCCGTAGGCTCTTGGAAATACTGTTTAAATCATTTGCTTATTAGAATCTACGTCTTCTTCTTCTTTCTCTTTCGAATTCAAAAGGGAAAAAGAGGATGAATGAAAAAAAAAGGAAAAACCTTCTTCTTCTAAAGTCGTCACGAAAAAACCGATCTCTTCGATCAAAAGGCATTTGCTTCATCCTCCTTTAATTTCAGAAGTCTCTAAAACAAAGGGCAGATTAACTTAACCTGGCCCTTTGTTCTGTGCATTTTAGTAGCTCATGAAAGAAGTTCCGACAATGATCAGTAGAATGAACAATACAACGATTAACGCAAAACCACTTCCCATTCCATCACCCATATATAGCACCCCCCACTATTCTTATGTCAATTGACTTTGCTTAAATAAATCCCAACTATTTTGCTTATTTAACATTAGCGAAAACTAGCAAGTACGATGATTAACAGAATGAACAATACAACGACTAATACAAAAGTACTGCCGCCATAGCCACCGCCGTAGCCACCGTCATAGCCACCGTCGTATCCGTAACCGCCACATAATCCCCACATATCATTTCACCTCCTATTGGAATATCTGAAGGAAAAAACTCTCACTATGTATATATATTTCTTAAGATAAGGAGGGATTGGACAATTGTCATAAGTGATAGGACAAAATATGCGTTTTGCCTAAACAATTTCTAAAAATAAAAAAGCGTCTGCAATACATGCGAACGCTTTTTCGGAGGTAATTATATATGTCTGGCTGGCTGGCTTAATAATAACATATGCACTCAGAATATAGCTGAATGGGACAAGTGCTGATTATTAAAGCCAAGCCTCTAAAAAGGGCTTTTTTATCATTTGTACGCATAGGTACATACGAAGAAATAGTAAATAAAACCCACGATATAAAAATGCATTAACACTAGTACAATGAGGGTTATGACTATACAGCAAATAAAATAACAGCCAAGAAGACACTTACAAATAGGCAAATATCTATTCCTCTTTAAAAATGGACACATACACTATTTTTGAAACAATTTGAGGAGGAGATATAAAATGGAAAGAGATTTCTTTGGAAGCGGTATGGGTTATGGAGGTTATCCTGGTTATGGCATGGGTTATGGAGGTTATCCTGGTTATGGCATGGGTTATGGAGGTTATCCTGGTTATGGCATGGGTTATGGAGGTTACCCATTCCATCATGGTTATGGAGGTCACCCATTCCATCATGGATATGGTGGCTATCCATTCCATCATGGATATGGCGGCTATCCATTTCATCATGGTTATGGTGGCTGCTGTTAGAGATTGTTCTTGCTAGACTCTTTAATTAATATTAGTTAATTTTGCACATGAAGTTATTTTAAAAATAAACATTTGTCTTATCAGGGGATTTTTCCACTTTTCTGCTATTTATGTTGGGAAAAACCGTTTTAACAAATGTACCAGTAGTGCAAAACGGCGATATGGTATGATGTGGAAGTAGATGTTAAGATTAAGGTAAACGCACAAAATGGGTGCTAAATGGGTTAAACAGGCTAATCAATAATATTAAAAAAGAGCAAATGGGATTAGCCTGTTTGCTCTTTTTAAGATTCCCAACTGCATTTTTATTGAACTGACTGTTGATTTAACGAAAAACAAGTGCTGTCTAAGTGGCAGCTTTTTCTTATTATGCTAACGGTCAATTTAGTTGAACAACAAAAAATTTTAGAAGTGGTTTCTAATATTAATTTTAAACTAAGTGAGCATTTCTGGGATGCCCCTGTATTTTTTATCAATAGGCACAGTAACCATTTGAAGCCCAAGTCATACACTATGAAAATGAATATTCCCTAATAATCCCATTAACGAGGAGCGTAATGATGGATAAACGAACTGTTAATCAAGTGGGTGGGAACGTGCCTCAACCTATCCGAAGTGATGGAGCTGGAGGGATTGACTCAGGCACGCGTAATATTATGCGAGATATTCAAAATCCGAATATGCTCGTCCCACCAATTACAGATGGAGGATTAGTTCCTAACTTGAAATTCTCATTCTCTGACACTTCTATGACATTAAATCACGGAGGATGGTCACGGGAGATCACCGCCAGGGAACTTCCGATAGCGACTACTCTTGCTGGAGTAAATATGAGCTTAACGGCCGGCGGAGTACGTGAACTCCATTTGCATAAACAGGCAGAATGGTCTTATATGCTGTTGGGACGGGCACGAATAACCTCGGTTGACCAACAAGGACAAAATTTTATTGCCGACGTGGGTCCTGGTGACCTTTGGTACTTTCCCCCAGGTATCCCACATTCGATTCAAGGGTTGGAACATTGCGAATTTCTGCTCGTCTTTGATGACGGAAACTTTTCCGATCTTTCCACCTTATCCATCTCCGACTGGTTTGCTCATACTCCAAAAGATGTTCTGTCGGCCAATTTTGGAGTACCAGAGAGTGCTTTTAACTCCATTCCCTCTGAACAGGTATATATTTATCAGGGGGAGGTACCAGGTTCACTGGAAAGTCAAGAAGTCCACTCACCCTACGGAGAAGTCCCTTTAACCTTTAAGCACGAGCTGTTGAAACAAACACCAATCAAAATGCCTGGTGGTAGTGTACGAATTGTGGATTCTTCCAACTTTCCAATTTCAAAAACAATCGCAGCGGCACTCGTTGAGATTGAACCGGGTGCAATGAGAGAACTTCATTGGCATCCCAATAACGACGAGTGGCAGTATTACCTTACCGGACAAGGGCGAATGACTGTATTTACTGGAAACGGTGCAGCACGTACATTTGATTATAGAGCTGGTGATGTCGGATATGTACCCTTTGCTACTGGACACTATATTCAAAACACGGGTACAGAAACATTATGGTTTTTAGAGATGTTCAAAAGCGACCGCTTTGAAGATGTGTCGCTGAATCAATGGATGGCACTGACTCCTAAAGAATTAGTTCAAAGCAACTTAAATGTTGGATCAGAATTGCTCGATTTTCTACGCAAGGAGAAATGGCCAGTTGTGAAATATCCCGGGTTTCCTACTATCCAAAAAACAGGTAGATAAGAGTAGATTTGTTTATCCATATAGTTGTGGAGGTGATTACTATGTACAAGACAATTTACGACCACGCAACTGAGATTACACAAGCTGCTATAAAAGCAAGAGGGGAAGCAATTATTGGCGAAAAAGAATTGATAGAAACTTACCTAAGTGATGAAGCTGTTACCAACTTATATAAAAATCATATAGAGTTCTATCTGACCAATTAATTTTTTATGAGGTTGCATTGGGGAAGAATTATTTCCTCCAACCATCGAACTATGGGTAGTTTATCGAAATTCCTTGGATGCTTTTTTAAATTAGTTGGAAAGTGTGATAAAATTCTTTTGAAAAATTTGTTCTTAAGGAGTCCTATGAGAAGTATCTTGAAGGACCCTTTTTTATTAAGTTTTCGTGAAACTTTGAACTTAAACGAACGGGGTGCTTTACTTCAATAAAGAGTAAAGCTTTTCTATTTCAGGAGCATTAATGTGTAATATGCTATGTATTACAAGCACGTTGTGCCAAATATATTTATAAATATACTTAGCAAGAGACTATACTAACCACTTGTTTTTCATCATTGATTTTAAGTTTCCACTAATACCCTGATACACTTGTCTATTACAAAATTTATTTCAATACATATAATGCCGTATAGTCAAAGTAAATAGGGGTGAAAAAATGTCAGTTGAACATTACCATGGACTGTGCCACAGACATATGAGTAGAGCTGTTGAAATCAGAACCCATGACGGGAGAATTCATAGGGGAATCATTCATCGTGTTTCCAATAACAGAGTTTTTCTTCAACCAATTGGACGACCTAGAAACTTAGGCGGTTTTGGTTATGGAGGTTGGGGTTGGGGTTGGGGCGCTGGAATTGCGCTAGGTGCTATTGCTTCATTAGCTGTACTTTCTCTATTCTTTTGGTAGCTCATTAAATGATGTTGTAAGATTTATAAAGAGTTAAAGCAAAAAGCACAAGAACCTCGATCAGCTAGGCATTGGAGTTAGGTTCCGATAAACAACATTCAAAGTGATCAACAAAGGATCATTTGATTGTTACTTGATCCAATAAAAAACGGACGAGAATTGTTTTTCGTCTGTTTTTTTTCCGTTTTATCATACTTTCACTTTATTTGAGCAATATGATCTGTTTTGATATTAAGTAGATCTTTACTTGTTTTGTTAGTTGCTTCAATATAATTCATAACCAAGTAATGCCCAACACAGTACCCTATCATTTTCGGATAGAAACGTGATCCATACAATATGTTTTGATGTTTAAGGTCATTTTTTGGAACATCTTTATTTGGGAGCACTAAGTTTTTCCACATTTTCTGTAGCTCTTCATTGGAATAATACGATGTCCAAGTAGCTAAGAATTCTTCACCCAATCTTTCACGTACTGCATTTTCAGCTAATCCTTCTAAAATGATTGTGTCCAGCAATACGTAATCCTCTTCGTTTTTTTGAAACATGGATAACCGACAAACATGGTTATACTCATGTGTAAACAATGCCCGTATTTCCTTTTCCATGTTATCATCTGAAATAAATAAAAGTAGTTTATCCTTGAAGGCCAAACCTGATTTTCCGTTAAAGTCCTGTTTTAATTTTCGGTTGTTCTTATCTGAAGGAAAAATAAAGATAGGGATATTTGGTCCTTCCCACACTTTTTGGAGTCGTAGACTTTCCTCTTGTACAATTTCCCATACTTTATTTTCTTGTAATTTTTTCACTACCTCGTTTCCGTTTCCAAAAGGATGATACATTCCATGTAGAGTTAAGTAATCGTAGATTTCGGAAGCATGAGCACCCTCAAAGTAAACTGTTAACTTTTCACATATTTCAATTGGTTTATGAAATGAATCATGCAACCACTTATCTGTTCTAATCACACCCATATAACCCCCCCTAACTACGCATTTTGTTTAGAAATACATTATGCACTTATCACGTAAAGGTTCCTATCCCCTAATAGACCTTTAAAAGTTCATTTGTTTTTATAAGTGTATCGTGAACAAATTTATCCCATTTTCATAAAATAATGTACAATTTCTAAAAAGGATGGGACTGAATTTGAATTACACTTATCTTGATTGTTTAGCAATGCTTGGAGTTGGAGGTGCCCATCCTGGAGGCCTTCAACTAACAAAAGAGCTCTTATCAAGGGAAAAAATAGATGAAACAAAGTCGATTCTTGATGCTGGGTGTGGAACAGGGCAAACCTCTGCATATATTGCAGAACAGTACCAATGTAATGTTACTTCCTTAGATTGTAATAAAATCATGTTGGATAAGGCTAGTCAAAGATTTTCATCCTTACATTTGCCAATTGAAGTTAAGCAAGGGAGCACTGAACATCTTCCTTTCGATGAGGGTTTATTTGATATTATTCTTGCAGAATCAGTAATATCCTTTACAGATGTCTCCTTAACAATTTCTGAATTTAAAAGAGTATTAAAGCCAAATGGTATTTTGCTTGCAATTGAAATGGTACTTGAAAAATCACTTTCTGAAGATGAATTGAAATCTATCGTTAATTTTTATGGAGTTTCTCGATTACTAACTGAAAATGAATGGTATAACTTATTCAAAAGAGCCGGTATGAAACAAGTTAGTGTAGAGAAGTTTAAACTTGATTTGGGTGAAAATGATGTGCGAAATGTTACCGATTTTTCACTTTCGGAGAATATTGATGATAAATTCTTTGAAATTCTTGAAAAGCACTTGCACTTTACAACAGTTTATAAGGATATACTAGGTTTTCGACTATTCAGGTGTTGTATTTGAACTGTTCAAGTCATACATTTCCCTGCTCTTTTCGAGGATTTATTAGAGATTAGCTGTTTGGGGGTATTACTTCAACAAGGTGTAATGCCCTTTCTTAACAAGAATTTCAAGAAAAATCAGCCGAGTAATTTAATTTATTAAAGAATCTAAACAAAATGATGAAAAATTGTATTCGAATTAAAAGTGCATATTGTATTGAACTAACTAGGACATTTCTTTATTAAAGAAATGTGTTTTTTTGTGTGATTTTTAATATATGTATCACCAATATATTGACAGTCGATATATTATAGTTTAAGTTATGAGTGTCGATATATCGTGAGTCAATACATAAAGGTAGGTGTCTCCTATTAATCCATTATCAGAATCTACTTATTTAATTTTATTAGCCCTTTATCAAGAACCACTACACGGTTATGGCATTATAAAAGAAATTGAAAATACGAGTGAAGGTAACTATATTATTGCACCAGGGACACTTTACGGAGTATTAAAAAATCTAGAGAAGCAAGGGTTGATAAAAACAATAGCAGTTGATAAGGAGCATCGTAAGAAGAAAACCTATTGTATTACGGAACAAGGAAAAGATGTACTCCATTGGGAATATGAAAGATATATTCGAATGATTAATCTTTCAAAAAAAATCATTCAGCGGGGGATTGAAAATGGTGAAGAATAATAAGGTGAAAAAGGTAACAAAACATTTTTCTGATTTTTCTAAGGAAGAACAATGGTTGCAAAGTATGTTAATCGAAGGTTGGATACTTAAAAGTTATGATTCAGAGGATATGAATGACTGTCAATATGTTTTCGAACCTGTAAAAAGTGAGAATCAAAAAAATATAATTTACAAAATTGATTTTCGTGAGTTAAATCAAAAGGGAGAGTTTGAGGAGTACAAAAGTATTTTTGAGGATGCTGGCTGGACTTTACTTTCAAAAAACAGTTGGTATTCTAAGCATATTTTCTATACAACCTCTACAAATCCTCAAAGAGATATTTTTTCTGATCAGGAATCATATAGAGAACGAGAGAGACGAAGAATGTCTTCTTCCCTTTTATATATAATCATAGGTATGTTAATGTTCGTTGTTTTAATAGTTCTATATATTATTTACGACAGATCTGCTTTTCTTGGAGTAGGGATAATGACATTGTTTTTCAATATAAAATGTATGGTAGATTACTACCGACATAAAATAGTCTATAAGTCTTTACTGACAAGAGAAGTTGAATAATAATTTTTTGAAGAAAATTAATTCGCTTATTGAGGTAACGGGTACGTTTCTTCTAGATCAGCTGCCATTTAAGGCGGCTTTTTCTATTGAACTAAAAACGCAGTTTAGCTTAATAAATGGTTTTATCTGGTAATATAAATAAGGTAATTTAATTATTTTTATTTGGGGGATTAATGATGAACTATTTATCACCAATTGTCGGGTATCGTTATGTCGAATGAAATTATAGAAAAAGTGAAAAGAGGACTCAAGGGAATAGAAATTGGATATTTTGATACAGGTCAAACCTTTGGAGAAAGCACCTTATTATAATTTTTTTGGTGCTTCAGATAAGGAAACTCGTCGCTATGCACTTGCTGTATTTACAGTATATTTAGGAAACCTTGATGTTTTAAAATTGAACGGTAAACAATTAGAAAAAGTAAATGAACTCCGAACCCTTTGCAAAAACTTCAAAATCTGATTGGAAATAAACTTGCTTCACAGAATGGATAGAAATGAATGTTTTGGATTAGTTGGAACGCCGTATGAGGTGAAAGTCTCACGTACGGTGTGAACAGGGGGAAAAGGCTTCGATAACTTCAAACCCTTACCTATCTGTATCAATAAGAAGTAAATAAGAAACCCATATAATAGATATGTCTACTATGTGGGTTTCTTTTATATTCAAATGTTCGAGTAAACTAACCTAATATAAGCTATTCTAGTCTGTTTGTTTTTTATAAGGGAATTTTTTTATAAACAACTCTAACTAGTTGATAAATGACTCAATCATTTCTGTGATTTTTTTCCTTTGTTGTGGGCTTAACTTTTTTGCAGTAATAATCAGGTTTAACAAATCTGGAGGAAGATTTTTATTATCCTCGAATAAATCGACTATCGTTACTTCTAATGCTTCACAAATTTTGAAAAGGGTTTCAATTGTCGTAGAACGTACATTACTTTCAATTCTACTAATTGTGGATTGATTAACACCGGCAAGGATTGCAAGTTGTTCAGTTGATATGTCTTTACTTAATCTTATTCTTTTAATTCTTTCTCCCAAATTATTCATACAAAACCCTCATTTTATGTTTTATAATTAAGCTTTTTATATATTTGTATAAGTATAAATATAATAGCAAAAATGAATAAAAAAAAGTTTACTTATGCCAAATTGCATAATATATGTATAAAAATATGCCTAAAGGGAATAATTCCTGATATAAACCTAACTGATAGGTGTAACGATGTCAATTGATACAAAAAGGCTTAGTTTAGGAAAGTTACTAGGGAGTATAAACGAAGTCTTTAAAATACCTCTATACCAAATACCTTACAATTAGGGGAAAGATCAATGGAATGATTTATTGATTTAATCAGACTGGAAGGTGATGAGACGCACTTTCTTGGGTTTATTAATACAATAACCCAAGAACGCCAGAAGGGATTTGGATATTTTGAGGTGGTAAACGGGCAGTTAAGAATCACGACGATACTTATCCTTCTAACCGCAATCCGTGATTTGGCAGAAGAAGTTCCTTTATTGAAAAGAAAAAGAAATATGAGCAATCAATCATTATGTTAACAAAAGAAATATGCAATGAGGAAAAGTGGACCTTCGAGGAAATATCTAATAGGAATGTTTATCTGGCAGGAATAGCTAAGGAAAATTGGAACTTTAATAATGTAGTTTAAAAAGGGAAGAGTGCTTTAGTCTAAGTAGTTTTAAAGCTCTTTTGGTATTTAAATGCAGAAATTATAGAGGGTAAATGCAGAGTCTGAGAAAGGTTTGTAAATTGGTGTGAATAATTTGATGAAGAAACTTCTAATTATTCTAGTTTTTAGTTGCAGTATATTGTTAACAGGGTTTAACACAACTGATGAGAGAGAAGTAACTTTTCTTGTTAGATCGATGATTACTGCAATAAATGAAAAAGATGCCGAAGGTTATATTCAAACCTTAAGTGATTATTTTATTAAAGTAACTTATGGTGATAAGGATTTCTTAAGGCAAAATATTGAGAATTTTGGTCAGATAGATTTGTTAGAGTTTAAAGTAGTATCTATAAATACTTATACCTCATATGCACATTACAAACTGATCCATACAAGTGAAAATTATAGAAAAACAACCTTTTTTGGTGAAATGATATTGGTAAAGTCAAATGAAGGTTGGAAAATTTATTATGTTTCAGAGGAAGAATTATTATAATTTGATATGTTAAGTAAACTAAAAGGGCAGTTTAATTTAAGTGTAATTATTCACAATCTTTATTATTATTAAATGTCCTTTTCCTCCACACAAAAAGACTCCCACCAGATGAAAAAGAGAATGAATTCATTATGAAATCATCCCCTCAAATTGTTTGAAAATGCTTATAGTGATATTACTCCTCAAAGACTAGCTAAACGTTTTTCAAAATCCGCCTTAAACAACAGAATAGCATCAATATTTACAGCAAAATCGTGGTCACTGATATTAAAATTAGTTATAAACTCGTCAGACCTCTCACGAACCATAATTGTCGGTCGGATATTGTCTCCAATAGCGTCCTGAGTTACACCACTTCCATAAATATACCAGTTAGTTTCAGTAGACATATTTGCTGCATTTTTAGATAAGTCATTTTTTATTATTTCGCATAAATTATCCATAAAATCTTCATTAAGATTAATGCTTTTTCCAAATTCACCATCAACAGATATATCAGCATCTCCATACCAAATATTCCTGCTTGTTCGCTTTCCGTCATTTGAAGTGTAAGTTTCATCAAACAAAATCTTCATTTTCATTACCCCCCGTTAAAATACAATTTCTTCACACAATTATACACCAATTAGGAATTGCAAAATAGCTTGCTGTTAGACTCACTAAACTTGTAAGAGTTAGGCAAGCTAACTTTATAGTAGGATTCCTCCTAAAGTTGTGAGTTAGAGTGGTGTCTATACTCATATCTTACTGAGGAGCCCTATTTTTTTCAAAGTCGAAAAATAACGATCTACAGGAATGCTAACAGGTAGCTTATGTTTAAGATCATAAATAAAAATACCAAGTCATTGCTGCACAGTACAACGATACTATGCAATAGAAATAATATTCCACAATCTGGGCCAATTAATTGAATAAGACTACACAAAAAGCCGCTTTTCCTACATAAAGGAAAGCGACTTTTTAGATCGAAATTTTCCTTGTTATTAAGCTTTTTACTTTAAGTTCCTTTGGTTAATTTTGAAAACATGTTTGTTGACTATTCAGTTGGACTGTATTATATTGTTATTAAGTTGAACTATATAGTCGGACTGAATAGAGGGTGAGAAGATGAAACATCAATTATTGCCGTTGTCTGAAACCATGCATTATATTTTATTAGCTCTGCGTGAGCCACTCCATGGCTATGCTGTAATGCAGAAGATAGAAAAAATAAGTAATGGTATGGTTATTTTAGCACCTGGTACATTATACGGTGCGATTGAAAACCTGGATAAGCATGGTTGGATTGAGCCTGTTGGAAAGTCGGGTCGGAGAAAAATTTATATGATAACTGCGGAAGGAAGTGCCATTTTGAAAATGGAACAAAACAGGTTATTGCATATTTTATCCCTGTACGAAGGAAGTGATTCGAATGAAGAAATTTAAGATGTTTTTTGATATTGAAAAAGAGGAGCAATGGCTGAACGAGCAATTACAAAAAGGCTATCGTTGTACAAATATTAGTGGATTAGGAATATACACATTCGAAAAAACCGACAAGAGATATGTGATGCGACTGGATTATCAAGATCATTTATCAAAGAAAAAGTTCAATGATTACAAAGGGATATATGAAGACTTCGGTTGGATTTATCTAAATGGCTCCTGGCTTGGTGGAATTCGATATTGGCAAAAAGAAGATGATGATCAAAATGAAATCTTCTCGGATCGCCAATCAAAGAGTAATTATTATAAAAGATTGATGGGTTATTCATTTTGGTTGGGTATGCTGTGTTTGATTTTTTTTATGCCTAACAAGGATGCTGGTTTATATTTAACCGAAGGTCTTTGGAGTATGAAAGGTGCATTATTTTGGAAAGCATTTTTATTTGAAACTCCGTTTGTCCTTTTAAGGTTGCTTCCCGTCCTTATGGTTGTTTTCTTTGGTAGCAGTTTCTATAAAGCTTATCGAAAGTATTCAATGTTAAAAGAATAATAATACGAGGAGGTATAAAATGATATCTTTCAAGAAAATTTCCTTTTTATTTGCGATAATATTTATTTCGGTATTATTAGTAGGGTGTAACCGTGGTACAACAGTTGACGAAGCCGAACAATACATTTCAACCGTAGAACAAATCGATATCCCAAATGACGTAAACGTAATAGGCTTGGGAGAAGCGACACATGGTAATGTTGAACTTCAAGAGTTGAAAAAAGATGTATTTGAGGGATTAAATAAAAAAGAGAATGTCCATGTCTTTGTCTTAGAGGCAGATTTTGGAGGTGGGCAACAGATTAATCGTTTTATTTTAGGGGGAAATGGTACTGCTGAAGAAGCCGTGAACGCTCTTGATTACAGCATTTATAAGACGAAGCAAATGATTGATCTAATTCAATGGATGCATGATTATAATGCTACGTCGAGCGAAGATGAGAAAATATATTTTTACGGTAATGATATGCAGCGATATGATTACAGTAAAAAAGGTCTGCTTGATTATTTTGAAGTTGTTAACATGGATGCGGAACAAAAATATGCAGCACAACTGGAACATGCTTCAAATAATACAATGAGGTCGTTATCGACGAGTCAACTGAAGGAAATTGATAATGCGCTCGATACTATCGTTTTAGATTTGCAATCAAATAAAATGGTTTATATAGAACAATCATCTCCAGAAGCTTTTGCCTTTGCTTTACAGTATGCACAGCTGATGAAACAACGTACAGCTCTATTTTTAAATGATGGGGATTACTCACAACTTCGTGATCAGTATTTAGCTGACAATTTGCAATGGATTTCTGAATTCGAAGCAACCCGCGGTCATGATATAGTGTTATTCTCGGGACATAATGGACATGTTGAAAAAACATCTGCCTCGTTAGCTGGTTATAAATCGATGGGAAGCTATTTAGATGAGTTATATGGGTCCAAGTATTTTGCAATTGGTACCGACTTAATGAAAAGTAAATTTCAAGCCTTAAACCGCGGATCTGATAAAAGAAAGAATTATAAGATAAAGAATCATAATGGTTTAGTTGATGCATTTAGTGAAGTAGAGCCAAATATCTTTTACGTTGATTTTGAAAAAGCCAGGGAGTCAAAGGAATTGTTGGACATTATACAAAGTGAACAAAAAATGGTGAACGTGGGTGACGACTTTCGTTCTTGGCAAAAGCTATTAAAAATGTTTTACACAATTGAAATGATACCCAATAAGGCCTATGACGGCATAATTATTTTTAAAGAAGCAACACCAACATATGTAATTGATTAAAACAAAATAATTGGCAAGGAATGATTGAAATTGGGAGAAGAGGAGGGGTGAAAAATTAGGATAGTAATCAAAAGTCGATCGCCAAAAACGGTTCTTATCATTCTTTTTTTCCTGTTTTTAGTGTCGATATACGGGTACCATCGACTAGAGAAAGACTTTGTATATCCGATTATGCCTGTAGCGATCAAGGTAGATTTTTTATCGGAGGCATACTTTTCTGAACTCTCAGAGCAGTATGATCAAATTCGCTCTGAGCATCAAAAATGGTATATATTTGATACATCCAAAGCAATTGCATCACACGCAATCCTAACCCATATGATGAATGATTTGGTGGAAAATCAAAAGCTTCTGAACGGGCATAAGCAATTTGATCTGTTTTTTGAGACATTTGATCAACATGTCAAACAACTCCCATCTCTCACGGAAGAGATTCATTATTTTCGCAATGAACTGAATCGATATGGAGATGCGCCAGAACAATTAGAAGAAATGATTAAACTAGTGGCATGCGGCAAATGGCAGCTATTCAGTGCAAGATATCACCGGTATGAAGTAAGCGAATATGACGCTGCTTATAATGTGAAGTTTATATCATCAAATGGTCGCTTTGAAGCTGTCTATCATGCTGAGACGGGTCAGATGGTAAACGATCCGGTAAACATGGGCACGTATAATTATGCGCCGGGGAGTATCCATCCATGGAAGTATTACCAGCACCATAAATACGATAAAGTTCCCTGGAAGAATTGGGGTAATACAAATCAGATTTCATACAAGGAAATTACAAAGAAGCAGTCAAGGCATAGCTCAACAGAGCAAAAGAAAAGTACAGAAGAACTCCATAACTTAAGCAAAAACAAAATGTCAGATTCACAGAAGTGTCGATAAGCATCTATCCTGAAGGATTTGAAGTACTACAGGACAGTTCCCCACACAAGTGAAATAATACATATATTTATTCCACTATCGGTCGAAATTCCAGAATAAGAAATGCGCTCTTTCTTTATGTAAAGAGCTATTTAATGAAATACTGTACTTAATGAAATACTGTACTTAATGAAAAGTGGAATATTTAGTGACAATTAATGAAAAACTTTATTGACAGGTTTTCTTGCCAATAATTTTCACAGGAGGTAATAAAAAATGGCATTCACATCCAAAAATATCTTTATCAATTTATCAGTAAAAGACGTGAACAAGTCCACCAATTTTTTCAAGGAGCTAGGTTTTGAGTTCAACCCACAATTCTCCGATGAGACATCATCTTGTATGATCATCAGTGACAATATCTTTGCTATGATAATGATTGAGGAACGTTTCAAAGGATTTAGTAAAAAGGAAATTGTGGATACTACTACTTCTGCTGAAGCAATTTTCTGCTTTTCAGCTGAAAGTCGGGATCAAGTGGATGAGATAGTAAATAAAGCATTGTCATTTGGTGGTAAAACTTCTAGTGAACCTCAGGATCATGGGTTTATGTATATAAGGGGATTTCAGGATTTAGACGGTCATTTATGGGAAGTTGCTTATATGGATGAAAGTGCAATTAATCAAGAATAAACGTTAACGTTTAAAGTCAAATCAAGTTTACTATTCTAAGGGATGATGCCTTAAAAGGTATCATCTTTTTATTTATCTTTTATCAGATTAGAAATATGTGAAGTAATAGACTTAAAGAAATAGGTGCTGGACGTAAATAAGATTTAAGCAATCACAACTGAGTGGAAAGTTGAGACAAGATTTTTACAGTAAATATTTTTAGGCTAAATAAATTTACTTCAATATATAACAAAAAAACACCCATGTATGAATGTAACGGGTTTACTTCAGAGGTGCAAACATAGTAAAACACATAGGAAAACGCACTTGAATTCACAATATAATTCACAGTTTTTTTTTTATTGATTTATCAACATTTCGACGAATTTCTTTCGTCCGTTTCGCCCTAATTCACATAATAAATCACAGGGTATGAAATAATTATTGGAGCGTGTACGAATTCTATGTGATTTAGTGAGTGAATTGTGTTGCAATCACGAAGGCTATTGGATATTTATGTTAAAATCATATTATAGATATTGGAAAGTTTGTGAATAGATGTTCTTACGCTAACGTTGCAGTTTAGTTGAAGATTGATGTTTAACTTGAGTTTAATATTCGTCTGGCAATTTGCTGAAATAACACTCTATAAGCAAATTGGATATTCATGCTAAATATATAAATGTACTTAAGAGAAATGGCAGGAAATTGGTTTGAGGAGAATGTTTGAATGAAATATTTTGTAGATGATGACAATTGGGATGTAATGGGCTATGCAAAAGAATTAAAAAAACTATTACCTAGATTTAATAAAGAGACAGCGAATTTTTTAAAAAACAACTCATTTCATGATGGAAAGGTTGTTTCTCTTACGGTATTAAATCAAGAGAATGGGAAAACAAAGGACCCCACCAAAATTAATATGGTTGTTGAGCAGTATGAAGAGGGTGGAGGTATATATGAAATACAATGGTTAAATGTCCGTAAGTTTTTAATGGATTATGATATTACCCGAAATGTTTATGGTAACAAACCAAATGAAATTGTCTTTGGTGGTAGGAAGGGACTTGATGATTGGGGATACGATGAAATTGTTCCGTTGAGTAAAAAGAAATTAAAACATGAAATTTTTTTATTTTCACAAACAAAAATAATCATACATTGCTCAAATATTAAAATTAGAAAATTAAAAACTTAATCAAGAGTTTATATAATGTAAAAAAGGATTGTGAAGTATTGTACTTAAAGTAACAGGGGCAAGAGTTAAAGAAGTGATCGCTACGGCGGTCTTTTTTCTTGTTGTGCTAACTGCTTCATATATACAGTATCAGCAAAAAAACATTGATGTGATGCACCCTCTATCTTTGTTTATATGTAATCATAGATAAGCGTTTAAGGACTTGACTTGGAGCCTCTGTGGGTACGATTTGTCTTGAAAGGCTGAAGCAGTTGTTTCATCAGGCAAACGAGCCTATCATACCCACCTCTCCAAGTAAAGTCCTATCGTTGTTTACGTTGAAAACTATATTTACTTACTGAATATATTAAGTAAGCAAAGTTAGAAAAGTGACTGTTTTTGTTTCATTATTTACGATGAATACGGTCAAAAATCATACTGTATATATGTGGCAGGTTACTTTAAGAAGAATGTAATTTTTTGAACATATATAAGATGTTTAGGAACAAATGCTATAAAATAGTTCATAAGGAGTAATTTAGTTCTAAAATAAATATGGAAAAGAAGGTGTATAAAATGAGCACATCTAAAATAACAATGAAAAGCCCCACTCCCATCCTGCGTATTTTTGATGAGGAAAAAGCCAAAGAATTTTATTTAACATTTTTGGAATTTGAATTAGATTGGGAGCATCGATTCGAAGATGATCTACCTTTATACATGCAAATTTCTTATGGAAATTGTATTATTCATCTTTCAGAACATCATGGAGATTGCTGTCCTGGAGGTGCTTTAAGAATTGAAGTAGAAAACTTAGAGTTACTCCATTCAAACCTTATATCAAAGAAATACAAATATGCTCGTCCTGGCATCGAAACAACCCCTTGGAATTCTCGGGAGGTTTGCATTGGGGACCCCTTCGGAAATAGAATTGTCTTTTTTGAGAACCTTCAAAAATAACATTGCTAATTTTCGTTGTACATATAGCTATATTATTTGATACTTCTTCTTAAAGTAACGGGTGCAAGAGTTGAAGAAAGGGGATTGCTGAGACAGCTCTTTTTCTTGTTCCGCTGCGGGCGAGTTTCCTAAAAGAATTAAAAGCTATTATTCGGAAAATA
>NZ_FNHN01000029.1 GCF_900103525.1 Bacillus sp. OK048 | reverse complement strand
CTCAAGATTCGCTCGACTTGCATGTATTAGGCACGCCGCCAGCGTTCGTCCTGAGCCAGGATCAAACTCTCCAAGAAAGTTGATATAGCTCATTTTGTTACGTTGGCTTAGCTTTTATAAAAAGCTAAAAAATTGTTTGTTGACGTTCTTGTTTGTTTAGTTTTCAAAGATCGACTTTTCATTATCGCTCAAAAGCGACTTGATTAATATACCACTAATCAGCTACTAAAGTCAATAACTTTTTTAAGTGTTTGTTTGTCGCTTGTGACGACTTTTAATATATTACAGGACATCAATCATTTGGTCAATAGTTTTTTTAAAGATTATCAAATTGATTTTTTTATGTAATGAAAAACCGCTGTTGCCAGCGGTTTTTCTTACTAGATAATATATTTTTGGATTGCAGCCAATGCCACTAAACCCGGGATTCCCAGAAAGCCAGATATAGCTGAAGTAGTAAAGTTTATTGGTACATGGATACCAAAGCTATTTCCAGCAGTATTAAGGAAAAATAATAAAATAGCGCCAATTAACAATTTAACCACCGCTTGGCCAATAAACCTCACTGGCTTAAAAGGGGCCCCTGAAAATAAAAGAATAAGTACGAGCCCGCCTAATATCGAAATGATTACTATTGGTTCCAAAAAAGCTATCCCCCTTCAATCTTCTTTTTATAACAACATATGTACAAGTTATAAAAAATAGACCTTGAATAGGAATAGCATTATCCTTACCTCTTTATACTTACTTGTCTTTCTTTTGCTTCTCTTAATAGAAAGAAGTATTTTATTTGAGCAATTTTCGCCTGACAAATTGCTTCCTCTGAAGGATCAAAGCTTTTATCCATCAATTGCTTTTGCCTCTGCCACTGTTCTTTATATTCCTGTAACTGCGTTAAAAGTTTTTCATCAAACTCTTTTCGCAGCCATCCTTTACGCTTAAAAAACATCATAACTCCCCCGGTACGGTCTAGCTGTTGCCCCGCCAACTGCCTTTTTCCCTAGGAAAAAATGAACTGCTTTTTTCCCTGACGCGGCACTTCCGCTACTCAATTAAAGTTCTCTTCTTCCCTCAAGGGCCTTAGATAAAGTAACCTCATCCGCATATTCAAGATCTCCTCCAACTGGAAGACCATGGGCTATCCGGGTAACTTTAATTCCCGATGGTTTGAGCAAACGAGAAATATACATGGCAGTTGCCTCTCCCTCGATATTCGGATTCGTCGCTAAGATAACTTCTTGTACAGTTTCATCATGGAGACGCTTTAGTAGATCTGGAATATTAATATCCTCTGGACCAATTCCATCCATAGGTGAAATAGCGCCCTGCAGGACATGGTACATCCCATTAAATTCTTTCATTTTTTCCATTGCGATGACATCCTTTGGATCTTGGACAACACAAATGGTACTTTTATCTCGGCGTTGATCTTCACAAATAAAGCATGGATCCTGATCGGTAATATGACCGCAGACAGAACAATATGTTAAATTACGCTTAGCGTTCACTAGTGCCTTGGCAAAATCCAGCACAGTATCTTCCTTCATGCTCAAAACAAAAAAAGCCAAACGGGCTGCTGTTTTAGGCCCGATACCTGGAAGCTTCATAAAGCTGTCGATCAACTTAGAAATCGGTTCTGGATAGTGCATTATTTATTATTCCTCTCCTAGAAAAGCGTATGCGCCTTTCAAAAGGCGCATACGCTGGTCATCAATATTTTAAAAAGGCAGGTTCATGCCTTTTGTAAATTGGCCCATCGTATTGTTTGTGAGCTCTTCTACTTTTTTAAGCGCATCATTCGTTGCCGCTAAAACAAGGTCTTGCAGCATTTCGATGTCGTCTGGATCAACTGCTTCTGGTTTAATTTGAACGTCTACCACTTCTTTATGGCCAGTTACGATAACAGTCACCATACCTCCGCCTGCTGTTCCTTCAATCTTTTGCTGGCCCAATTCTTCTTGTGCCTCAGCCATTTTCTTTTGCATTTTTTGCATTTGTTTCATCATATTTTGCATATTACCCATTCCACCACGCATAAATTGTCAACCTCCAAAGTATTAGTCAATGATTTCTACAAATTCAGCACCAAATAGATTTTTTGCTTCTGCTATATGCAGTTCTTCTTCGTGTTTAGAACCTGGTACTTCTCCCTCGGCATGATGCTGAGTGCTTAAAAAGTTTTCTCGAATTGATAACCATTGCTCTTCGGGAACGCCAAGGACTAAATATCTATTTCCGGTTAGTTCCTGTAGAGTAAGCGAAACCGTCTCGACAAAACGGTTATTATCCATTGCCATCTGGCAGTGAATTTCATGTTTAAATTTTAAAATAAAAGCATTAGCAGAAGCAGCAACTGGCTCCGCCTCGTTTAATAAAGCGGCCTGAGATTTCATTAATCTCGCTCTCATTTCGCCCCATTTGCTCTTAATTTGGTTTAATTCATTCTTTGTTGCATTCTTCAATACTTCGTTAATTCTTCCAACCGCAGGCTGGAATCCTTTTCTTGAAGATCTTTGCGCAGGCTTTTGTACAGCAGCCTGTGGTACATTTTCTTGAACACCAGTAAGCCCATTGGCCTTTAGTTGTTGGAGTTCATGTTCTAGCTGTTCTATCTTTGCAACTAGCTGTGATAGTTGTCCTGAAGACATTTGCTCGATCTGTCTGACTTCGGTTTGACACAGCTTAACAATCGCAACTTCCAGGAAAATCCTCGGATGGTTCGTCCATCTCATATCCTGCTGGGTTTTATTTAATAATTCAATCAGCTGATAAATCTGATCATATGGTACAGCTTCAGCTAATTGACGAAACTCCTCATCTAGCAAGACACGATCTAATGACTCTTCAAGATTGGGTGCTGTTTTGTATAACAGCATATCTCGATAAAATAATATAAAATCCTCAATAAATCTTGCTGGGTCTTTCCCATGAAATAATAATTCCTCTAAAGCTCCTAGTCCGCTGGCTACATCCTTTTCAATAACTGCTTTGGCAAGCTTATTTAAAAATCCTTGTGAAACAGAGCCTGTAACCGTCAATGCATCTTCAACCGTCACTCGTTCCTGACTAAAGGAAATCGCTTGGTCTAAAAGACTTAATGCGTCACGCATACCACCTTCAGCTGCTCGAGCAATCATTTTTAAAGCGTCTTCTTCACAATCAACACCCGTTTCATCGACGATTAACTTCATACGATTTACAATGGATTGGGCAGTAATCCGTCTAAAATCAAATCGTTGGCACCTAGAGATAATGGTTAAGGGTATTTTGTGCGGCTCGGTCGTAGCTAAGATGAAAATAACATGTCTTGGCGGCTCCTCCAACGTTTTTAGTAAAGCATTGAAGGCGCTAATCGAAAGCATATGCACTTCATCAATAATATAGACCTTGAAGTTAACAGAGGTTGGAGCGAACTTTACCTTATCTAGAACATCGCGCATTTCTTCTACCCGAGAGTTAGAGGCTGCGTCAAATTCGAGCACATCGGATATCGTTCCATTGGTAATACCCTTACAGGCGTCACACTCATTACAGGGTTCAGAAACCGGTGATCGCTCACAATTTACTGCTTTCGCTAGTATTTTTGCAGCACTGGTTTTACCTGTTCCTCGCGGTCCGTTAAATAGATACGCATGGGAAATTTTTTGCTGAAGTAGGGCGTTTTGCAATGTTTGGGTAACATGTTCTTGTCCTACTACATCAATAAATGTTTGCGGCCGCCAAACACGATATAAAGCCTGATAAGCCAAAAACATCGCCCCCTTCAAAAATTTCTATCCTATTCATTATAGCGTATCCCTTTTCTATTTTACAAAGAGAATACAAAAAAACTCATCTCTTATTTAAGATGAGTTGTCTTTTACTAATTAGCTGCCGTGCACCTTCCGTCGACTTCGCACCCATAGGCGCTGCTTAAGCAGTTAGCTCGGCCCAGGCAACCCTGCGGCACATGGAAGCTTCCACTTAATGCTGCTTCCTTCCGGACCTGACATGGTTCATGGATTCCCATTGCGCAGGACCCGGGCGTCAACACCACTTACTTAAGGCGGACCCTACAGGATACCAGCCTCGGGAAGGAGTTCAGCCTCGCTAGAGCGGATTGCGAGTACAGGGCACCGCTACCTCCCCACCTAGCACGGCAAAGTTGATAATGCTTTTAGTGCGTCTCTTTGACGCCTTCTTAGTATACTAAGATTCCAAAAAAAAATCAATCATTATCAACTGTAAATTATTGTATGGTTTATTTTTTCGCTCGTTTTCTTCTTTCTCGAAGCTGGCGAAAGAAGTCTGTTAATAGCTGACCACATTCTGCTTCCAATACACCACTTGTGACTTCACTTTGATGATTAAACCGCTCATCCTGTAATAAGTTCATAAATGTCCCTGCACAGCCTCCTTTTGGATCTGTGGCTCCATAGACTACTCTTTTGACCCTAGAAAGGATAATAGCACCAGAGCACATCGCACAGGGCTCCAATGTGACATACAGACTCGCATTCTCGAGTCGCCATGTACCTGTTTCTTGACACGCCTGCTCGATCGCCAAAACTTCCGCATGGGCGACGGCACTTTGATTCGTTTCTCGCAGATTATGTGCGCGGGAAATAATTTTTCCATCGATAACAATGACTGCTCCAATGGGAACCTCTAAAAGCGCTTCTGCCTTTCGCGCTTCTTTTATAGCTTCCTTCATATAATACTCATCTGAAAAGTCTTCTATTGTCATAGGTATACCGCCAATCAATATCTTCATTTCCACTAGGGCTATTGAAATTTTTACCCATTATATCATGAATCCATAATCTTTCTCATAAAATAGTTGTAGCGTTTTTGCTAAGGAGGGGAAAAAGATGCAAATTCATATTGTGAAAAGTAACGAATCATTAACGACCATTGCCAGGTCATACAATACAACTGTTAATGATATTGTTGAAGCAAATGACATCCCTAATCCAAATAATCTTGTTGTCGGTCAAGCAATGGTGATTCCTATCGTCGGCCATTTTTATTATGTAAAGCCGGGAGACAGTCTATGGTCGATTGGCCAAGAAACAGGTGTACCTTATCAACAAATTGCTTCAGTGAATCGTATTTCTCTAAACCAGCAGCTTTATGTCGGCTTTCGCCTATATATCCCTCAAGCACCCAAAAAAAGAGCAGAGTTTAATGCCTATGTAGAACCCCGTGGCACATCTGTGGCCCCCATACTAGAGTCCAGCGCACGGGAAGCAGCTCCTTATTTAACTTATCTGGCCCCATTCAGCTTTCAAGCTCTTCGGGATGGATCTTTAAAGGAACCCTTATTAAATAATTTCCCTGCCATTGCGAGAGCCAATCGAAATGTTTTAATGATGGTCATCAATAACCAAGAAAATGATCAATTTAACGATGAATTAGGCCGCATTTTACTGAATGATATCCCAATTCAAGATAGATTCTTAAATAATATTGTGGCTACCGCAAAGAAATACGGGTTTCGAGATATTCATTTTGATTTTGAATTTATACGGCCCGCAGACCGTGAAGCCTATAACGCATTTTTACGAAAGGCAAAGGCACGGTTCCAAAGGGAGGGCTGGTTAATGTCAACTGCCCTTGCCCCTAAAACAAGTGCTACACAAAAGGGAAAGTGGTATGAAGGCCATGACTATCGAGCACACGGTCAGATTGCTGATTTTGTTGTTATTATGACCTACGAGTGGGGCTATAGTGGCGGTCCTGCCATGGCTGTTTCCCCCATTGATCAGGTTCGGAAAGTGTTAGAATATGCATTAACGGAAATGCCCCCGAATAAAATTATGATGGGACAGAACCTATATGGCTACGACTGGACACTCCCGTTTGTTCAAGGCACTGTAGCAAAAGCAGTTAGTCCGCAGCAAGCGATTGAACTTGCAGCTAGATACAAGGTTCCGATTCAGTATGATACAAAGGCACAGGCTCCTTTCTTCCGATATACTGCAGAAGACGGCAAGCAGCATGAAGTTTGGTTCGAGGATGCCCGCTCCATTCAAGCAAAGTTTAATTTGATTAAAGAGTTAAATATAAGGGGAATGAGTTATTGGAAACTCGGCTTAGCATTTCCACAAAATTGGCTGTTAATTACCGAAAATTTTAATGTAGTTAAAAGAAGTTAAATTTTTTTCAAAACATAAACTGCCGTCATTCGGCAGTTTTTTCATATTAACGACATGAAAATTAATTCTTCTATAATTTCCATATCCCTTCCTGTGTCAGATTATGATAATATAATATTTGTGCCAAAAAGAACTTTGAAAAAAAGTTACCGGTTTTTTACTGGTTAAACATAGAAATTGCAGGCAGTTAGAGAAGGAGGACCGTAAAAATGGGGTATACTCCGTTTATTACCGTTGAAGGGCCGATTGGTGTTGGCAAGACATCTCTTGCAAAAGCCATTTCAGATCAATTTAATTTTGCATTATTAAAAGAAATCGTTGATGAAAACCCATTTTTAGGGAAGTTTTATGACAATATTGAGGAATGGAGTTTCCAAACAGAAATGTTTTTCCTCTGCAATCGTTATAAGCAATTAGGGGATATTAATACCCACTTCCTAAGTAAAAGTCAGGCTGTAGTAGCCGACTACAATATTCTAAAGAACTTAATTTTTGCCCAGCGGACATTAAGCCCCGATGAATATCAAAAATACTATAAAATATATCAACTTCTTACGGAAGACATGCCAAAGCCGAATGTGATTATTTATTTAAATGCAAGTCTTGATACTCTTCTTAAGAGAATCAAAATAAGAGGACGCGAAGTAGAGAAAAATATCAGCCCCTTATATTTAGAACAGCTCTCGATTGACTACGAGCAAACCATCACGAGCTTTGAGCAAACACATCCAGACATTCCTGTTCTTCGTTTTAATGGTGATGAAATAGATTTTGTTAAAAATGAAGCGGACTTAAACTTAATCATTGAAAAGCTTAAAGGATCATTAAAGAAAAGCAGCACGACAAACACACAGGTAAGAATTGGGGGATGTAAGTGAGTATCGTTATTGGTGGTATGATAGGTCTTGGTAAAACAAGTGTGGCTGATACATTAAATGCACATTTTCAAAGCAGAGGAATTGAGAGTAAGGTTTTTTATGAAGCTGTCGATAATAATCCGATACTTCCGCTCTATTATGAACTAACTCCAGAAGAACTCGATGCAAGAAGAATACCATTTCTGTTACAATTATTTTTCTTAAACAAACGTTTTAAAACGGTAAAGGATTGTGTAAGTTGGAATGAACCTATTTATACGATTCAGGATCGTTCCATCTACGAAGATTGGTACTTTGCCTATGTAAATAAAAATCTGGGCAGAATTTCTGAACTTGAATTTAAAATATATGAAGACCTTGTTGAAAACATGATGGAAGAGTTAAATGAACTTCCAAAGAAAGCTCCTGACTTAATGGTTTACTTAAAAGGTTCTTTCGATACAGTCATTGATCGAATCATGTCACGGGGCAGAAGCTTTGAAATTAACCCTGAACTGAAAGAATATTATTTTGAGGTTTGGAAGGGTTATGATGAGTGGGTTATTAATAATTATAATGCCAGCGATGTTCTGATCGTCGATATGGATCATACAGATGTAGTGAAGCGCCCAGAAGATGCGCTAAGAGTTTGCCGTGAAGTCGATGAACGTCTAAAAGGAATTTTAAATATAACAAAAGCACATATTGGTTAATCCAATATGTGCTTCTTTTTTAAAAAAAGGCGGTGTTAAACTTGGCTGTTGATTTGAGCTCCAGGTTATAAAATCAACAGTATCACTTAGCACAGCCTTTAAAAAATAAAAAAAATCCGTCCAATTTCTTGGACAGATTTTATATCTCCAGTTTTATGCGCGAACATTTTAAAATTAATGGAGGAGGAAGAGGGATTCGAACCCCCGCGCGGTATGACCCGCCTGTCGGTTTTCAAGACCGATCCCTTCAGCCAGACTTGGGTATTCCTCCGTGTTGACAAGAAATATAATACCACATACTTTTTACCCCTGTCAACACTATTATTGAATTTTTTTAATCTGGATTAATAACTTCTTTATTCCCCATATATGGACGTAATACATTAGGGATAACAACACTGCCATCTGCCTGTTGATAATTTTCTAGGATAGCTGCAACTGTTCTGCCAATTGCTAAACCAGATCCATTTAACGTATGAACATGTTCAGGTTTTGCCTTTGGGTCACGACGGAAACGGATATTGGCACGGCGGGCTTGGAAAGCTTCAAAGTTACTGCAAGAAGAAATCTCTCGGTATGTGCCATAGCTTGGAATCCAAACTTCAATATCATACTTCTTAGCAGCCGTAAAGCCAAGGTCACCTGTACACATGCTCAGTACACGATATGGCAGTTCAAGTAATTGCAGCACACGTTCTGCATCACTTGTCAGCTTTTCCAGCTCCTCATAAGAATCCTCTGGCTTAACAAACTTCACAAGCTCTACTTTATTGAATTGGTGCTGACGAATTAAACCGCGCGTGTCACGACCTGCAGAGCCAGCTTCAGAACGGAAGCATGCGCTGTACGCCGCAAAGCGGATAGGAAGCTCATCACCGCTTAAGATTTCATCGCGGTGGAGATTGGTGACAGGCACCTCCGCAGTTGGAATTAAAAAGTAATCTTCATTTTCAATTAAAAATGCATCTTCAGCAAATTTCGGCAGTTGACCAGTCCCCGTCATGCTCGCACGGTTGACCATATATGGCGGTAAAATTTCTTTATAGCCATGTTCGTCGACATGCAGGTCAAGCATAAAGTTCATTAGCGCACGCTCTAAACGAGCTCCAAGGCCTTTATAAAAGACGAAGCGGCTGCCAGTAACTTTGCCCGCACGTTCAAAATCAAGGATGCCTAAGTGGTCAGCCACATCCCAGTGCGGCTTCACTTCAAATTCGAAGTCACGAACTTGACCCCATTTTCTAATTTCAACATTTTCGTCCTCTGTTTCACCAACGGGAACACTTTCATGAGGAATATTTGGAATACTCATTAACAACAAATCAAGCGTTTCCTCGACACTGCGGAGCTCGTCATCCAATACTTTAATCCTATCGCCCACCTCACGCATCTCCACAATGAGATGGTCAGCGGGAGCTTTTTCTCGCTTTAAAGCAGCTACCTGCTGTGAGACCTCATTTCGTTTGCTTTTCAACTGTTCAGCCTCAACAATTAAATCCCGTCTGCGCTGATCAAGGTCCTCAAATTTCCCAAGATCGGTTAAGTCCTCACCGCGATGTTGGAGCTTTTCCTTCACCTCTGCAAAATTAGCACGTAATAATTTAATGTCTAGCATCTTTCATCACTCCTATAGTAAAAATAAATACAAAAAACTCCCGTCCCCAAAAACAGGGACGAGAGTTACCCGCGTTACCACCCTGGTTGACAGTAATTTAGTCTGTCCACCTTGAAAAAAATTAACGGTTTTTACCGAAAGTACTTACTGACCCAATAGGGCGTTCCATACCTTGCTCGAGGAGGGATTCACAAGCTTCAAACACCGATTTACACCAGCCACCGGCTCTCTTTAGATTGAACTTCCTGTTACTTGTTCCTCTCATTGCTTTAACATATTTAATTGTCTTTTAATTTACTATAATTATCCACCAAATGCAACCAGATTATACAAGTTGTTTTGCTTTTGCTTCTTTAACCATCTCGACAAAGTAAGCCGTAAGGTGATGCTGATCGGTTAATTCAGGATGGAAGGAGCAGCCGAGGTATTGTCCTTCTCTTGCTGCGACAATACGGTCATTATGCTTTGAAAGGATTTCTACTTCTTCCCCTGCCTCCACGATATGAGGAGCACGGATAAACACTGCTGGAAAGTTGTCGGCTACATCCTTGATCGCGAGGTCCGCCTCGAAGCTATCTACTTGGCGCCCGAACGAATTGCGTTCAACCGTAATGTCCATCACACCAATATGTGGTTCATGGCCAACTAGATTTTTAGCTAAAAGTATCAGACCTGCACATGTACCGAACATAGGTTTACCTCCAGCTGCAAATTCCTTCAAGGCATCCATAAAGTTATATTTATCTATCAACCGCCTCATCGCCGTGCTTTCACCGCCAGGAAGGATCAAGCCATCTACATCTTTTAATTCTTCCACTTTCTTAATGGCCATTCCCTCTGCACCACATGCTTCCACAGAACGTAGATGTTCGCGAACGGCACCTTGTAGAGCTAGTACTCCTATTTTAATCATTACCAACCACGTTCCTGCATACGATTTTCAGGTGCTAATGAAGAAATTTCAATCCCTTTCATTGGCGTTCCTAGGTCCTTTGAAAGCTCTGCAATTAATTTATAGTCTTGGTAATGTGTTGTAGCTTCGACAATGGCTCTTGCAAATTTAGCAGGATTCTCTGATTTAAAGATACCTGATCCTACAAATACACCATCAGCACCTAACTCCATCATCAATGCTGCATCTGCAGGAGTTGCTACACCGCCTGCTGCAAAGTTAACGACTGGCAGACGACCAAGGCGCTTAATTTCAAGAAGTAACTCAAATGGTGCTCCTAATAGTTTCGCTTCTGTCATAAGCTCATCTACATTCATTCCTACAACTTTACGAACCTGTCCATTTACCTTACGCATATGGCGTACGGCCTCAACGATATTTCCTGTTCCAGGTTCACCTTTTGTACGGAGCATAGAAGCCCCTTCACCAATCCTGCGGGCAGCCTCACCAAGGTCGCGGCAGCCGCAAACAAATGGAACTGTGAAATCTTTCTTATATAAATGGTACTCTTCATCCGCTGGAGTTAAAACTTCACTCTCATCAATATAGTCAACTCCCATTGCTTCAAGAATACGTGCTTCAACAATATGGCCTATTCTTGCTTTTGCCATTACAGGGATTGATACAGCTTTAAGTACCTCTTCCATAATCCTTGGGTCCGCCATTCTAGCAACGCCGCCAGCCGCACGAATGTCAGAAGGTACACGCTCAAGAGCCATTACTGCAACTGCGCCTGCCTCTTCTGCGATTCTTGCCTGCTCTGCATTAATAACGTCCATAATGACGCCGCCTTTTTGCATTTCGGCCATTCCTCGTTTAACTCGATCTGTACCTGTTTTCACGATAAATCCTCCTCGTAAGTTCCACTTTTATAAATATTACAAAAAATTAACGTATAAATGTAGGAAATAGTGTTAATTCATTCGGAATTAGATTGTTCCCATAATGACATTAAAGCAACAAAAAAGGATCCCTGTCAAGACAAGAATCCTTTTGCTAAATATTCCCTAACTATTAAAACCAACCCTTAACGGTGGAAGAAATGCCTCCCCACAGGTTTCCAAAGAATCCGCCGATTCCCCTCATCATTAAGACAAACCAATTAGACTTCTCAACATTCTCCGCTGCAATGACGTCAACGGTAATGTTGTTTTTCCCTTTTTCAGTTATAAACCCTAGCGTCTCAGCCTCTTTAGCCTGGATGGATAAAGTTCCAACCTTTTCGCCCTTTTTAATCGGTGCAGTCAGTTCACCTTGTTTATTAACCTTCTTTTGATCAAGTGTTAAAATGGTCTCATAGTTATCCTTTTCCCCATTTTTCACCACCATATTAACGGCATCTTTTGTATATATTTTCACTTGTTTCTCTTTACCTTTGATTACAGGTATACTCTTTTTCCCTTTAACTTGATAATGCTTTGGAATAATTTCTTCTCTTTTAAAATTATTAAAAGCAAAATCAAGGATTTTTCTTGTTTCTCTGAATCGTTCGGTCTGCGAACTAGTATTCATCACAACGGATATAAATCTTTGACCGTCTCTAGAGGCTGTTCCGGTAAAATTGTACCCAGCAAAAGGAGTTGATCCTGTTTTTAAACCATCCAAACCATCATAAACAAATTGTTGATAATTTGGGTATCTATCCGCAATTTTTTTGTAGCCTTCTAACATCCAGTTCCAGTTGTCCATTACAAATTCATCTTCCGTACCCTTTGCAAAAATCTTTTCTGGAATGCTTGATGTCTCTAATACCTCTGGGAAATCATGTAATAAGCGAGATGCCAAGATTGCAACGTCTTTTGGTGACATTACATTTTCCTCGTCAGGATCTCCAACTATAGTAGGAAAGTGTTTTAACATATCACGATTATTTAAACCAGAAGAGTTTACAAACTTATACTTTTCCAGTCCAATTTCAGCGGCCTTTTTATTCATTAATTCTACGAACTTCGCTTCTGATCCCGCGACAATTTCAGAAATAGCTACGGTAGCAGCATTCGCAGATTCAATTGCCATGGCTGCATACAGGTCTTCTACTTTATATTTTCCTTCGACACGCAAATAGACATTACTTAAATCTTCATCATGAGACATTTTAGAAAGTTCAGGGGAAACAATGTACTCCTGATCCCATTTCACTTTACCTTCCTTTATGGCTTCTAAAAGTAAGTATTCTGTCATCATTTTTGTCATACTTGCAATTCCTAATACAGTTTCAGAATTCTTTTCGTATAAAATCCTGCCCGTTTCCTCATCAACCAATATGGCTCCAGCTGCTTTGACATCCAATGCAGCTGTTTCTGCTTTTGCTTTATTTATGCCTGTAAAAGTGCCAAAGAACAAGCTAATGGCCAAAGAACTGGCAAAAAGTTTGCGATAAAAATGTTTGTTCACAATAACGCCCTCCAACGATTTAATGCATTTTGGTTATTTTAACATAATTGGGGTTCAAATCATAGACAGAGGATAGGACTAGTTTTTTACAAAAAAAAGACAGAGAAGCGATGACTTCTCTGTTTGGGTTTATTATGATAATGAGTAATTTGGTGCTTCTTTTGTAATTTGGACATCATGAGGATGGCTTTCTCTTAATCCTGCTCCAGTCATTTTAATAAATTGAGCATTATTTCTTAATTCTTCTAGGTCCTTGGTTCCACAATAGCCCATCCCCGAACGGATACCACCAACTAATTGATAAATGGTTTCAGCTAGTGGGCCTTTATAAGGTAAACGGCCTTCAATTCCCTCTGGAACAAATTTCTTATTATCTTCCTGGAAGTAGCGATCCTTTGAACCCTTTTCCATTGCTGCAACAGAACCCATTCCACGGTATACCTTAAAGCGGCGCCCTTGGAAGATTTCGGTCTCCCCTGGACTCTCCGTTACCCCTGCCAGCATACTACCCAGCATAACAGCATGACCGCCTGCAGCTAGTGCCTTAACAATATCACCTGAATACTTAATCCCACCATCAGCGATAATCGTCTTACCAAGCTTCCTTGCCTCTGTAGCACAGTCATATACTGCCGTGATTTGTGGCACACCCACGCCTGCTACTACTCGGGTAGTACAAATCGAACCAGGACCTATGCCCACCTTAACAACATCTGCGCCTGCCTCAATCAATGCCGCTGTTGCTTCTCCAGTTGCCACATTTCCTGCAACAATTGTTAAATCTGGGTATTGACCTCTAATTTCCTTAACGGTATCGAACACACCCTTAGAATGTCCGTGCGCAGTATCGATAACAATCACATCCACATTTGCACTTACTAGTTTTTCAACTCTCAGCATCGTATCTTTTGTTACGCCGACTGCAGCACCAGCTAATAACCGGCCTTGGCTATCTTTTGCAGAGTTTGGAAACTCAATCACTTTCTCTATATCCTTAATAGTAATTAGTCCCTTTAATACACCTTGGTCATCCACAAGCGGAAGCTTTTCAATTTTATATTTTTGGAGTATTTTTTCCGCCTCTTTCAATGTGGTTCCGACAGGAGCTGTAACTAGGTTTTCTTTTGTCATAACATCGGATATTTTAAACGAGTAATCTTGAATAAAACGTAAGTCACGATTGGTGATAATCCCTACCAGTTTTTGCTCATCAAGATTATTGACAATTGGCACACCTGAAATTCGATATTTGCTCATTAAATGCTCAGCATCAAATACCTGATGCTCTGGAGTAAGGAAAAACGGATCGGTGATTACACCACTTTCTGACCTCTTAACTTTCTCAACCAGTTCAGCCTGCTGTTCAATGGTCATATTTTTATGTATGATTCCTATTCCACCCTGGCGAGCCATTGAAATTGCCATTTCAGCTTCTGTTACGGTGTCCATCCCTGCACTAATAATCGGGATATTTAACTTTACCTTAGGAGATAACTCCACTTGAAGACTTACATCGCGCGGCAAAACTTCCGATTTACCAGGAATTAATAAGACATCATCAAACGTTAAACCTTCTTTTGAAAATTTACTCTCCCACATTTTTATGGCCTCCAAGAAAAATTTTTTAATTGTAGGTTATCAATTGGACAAAATACTGTCAAGGATGTTGGTTTAATTTAATTTTTCTGAAAAAGGTGATTCGCATTGATCGTTGACTATAAAGGCTGGAAAAGCTACGCAAGTTTCTTTTCTGCAGAGCATTGTCAGTTATACTTAAAAAACAATTATAAAAAGTGGAATATAGATAATCCAGAACAAAAAAGTTATGAAAACTGCTATGCCTTTCTCTATTATCTCGAACATGGACAAATTTATTATCAACAGGCAGAAGATGCACCGCTTATTATAAAACCAATTCTTCTTTTTTATGGACTTGTACATTTAATAAAGGCATGCATTTTAACTGTTGATCCAGCTTATCCAGAAACGACATCTGTTTTAGCGCATGGAGTTTCAACGCGAAAAAGAAAAAAGCAAAACTACCAATTTTTCCAAGATGAGGTGAAATTTCAAAAAAACGGGCTGTTCCCCTTTATGTCCGAGAAAATGTTTCATATGAAGCAATTAGAAGGAGATAAGATTACGATGGAAGAGCTGCTTGAGCTGATTCCTGAATTAGATGACTTATTTGTGGTACATGAGTCCAAAAGCACATTTACCCCCATATATACTCAAAATGGGCAATCAGTAGTACCAGAAAAAATCCTCGACCTTTATCATATGACCGAGGATAGGGTAAAGGAATTTCTTTCAACTAAGTCAGGCAATCAAATTGAGTTTTCAAGTGAAGGCCTTATGTTTCAATTTAATAAAAGTTCATTTGCGGGGATTTCTCCGATCAAATTAAACCTAGAAAGTAATTCTTATGTACTCCCCCTAAAGAAGGAGAATTTATGTTTGTTTCCAGAACTAATGGTTCATTATCTTTTACTGTATAATCTTAGTATGATTGCACGATATGAAACGGAATGGTGGAGCGAATTAACAAAAATGATGCCCAATCGTGACTATCCATTTATAAAAACTTTTTTGGATATTACCTTGGAGAAGAGTCCATTTTTAGTTTATGAGTATTTGATGAGAGGGGTTAGTATTTAGGAAAAGTGGCTTCATTGGAATGGTTAAGGGCTAAGGGTTATTCGTTACCGGTTTCTCTAAAATTGTCACCGTGCGGGCACCTATAGCCTCTATTGGTTACCAGTTTCTCTAATATCGTCGCCGCGCGGGCACCTATAGCCTCTATTGGTTACCAGTTTCTCTGAAATTGTCGCCGCGCGGGCACCTATAGCCTCTATTGGTTACCGGTTTCTCTAATATCGTCACCGCGCGAGCACGATGTCGTCCCGGAAAACATAAAAAAACACAACCCACATCAGGTTGTGTTTCGTTTTGCCTGGCAACGTCCTACTCTCACAGGGACAAAGTCCCAACTACCATCGGCGCAAAGAAGCTTAACTTCCGTGTTCGGTATGGGAACGGGT
>NZ_FNHN01000014.1 GCF_900103525.1 Bacillus sp. OK048 | reverse complement strand
GGGGTCATTTCGCCACGATTTGACACCCCGTATCATACCAAGAGGGCTCTTTATTGTTCAAGTCCCCGAAAATCCTTCTAACAGGAATGCTCCTTATTCGTTATATTAGAGGGATTATTGCCTTGATTGTAGAAATGAAAACGTTAGGTATTGAACCTAACGGAGCAGGACAGTGAAATAAGGTTTCAAACTTTCAGGGGGAGGTTTTGTAATTGAAAAAATATAGACAAGCCATTATTTGGGCTGTAATCGCTATTGTTCTTGTTTTAATTTGGCTTTTTACAAGATAAGATTTATTGAAGTAACGAAGCAGTTGAAGAAGGAATTCCATTTGTTTGTATAGAAAAAATATATATCAGGCTTTTAATCGGGGAATTTTATATAGAATCTTGGAAGGGTTTGAAGCAATTAATGGAAATAAGGAAACCTAATGATTTGGAATTTAAAAAGATTTTGTCTCTCTCTCCACAAGCTGTATATGATGGTACATTAGGTGATGTAAAACCTTCGGATGAAAAAGTCAAACAACTTATTGAACCCCTTTTGCAGAAGGGAAGTTATTATTTAATAGCAACAGAAAATGATATTCTGATGGGGTGGATTTTAATAGGGACAAGTAAGGACCAATTTACAGATAGGAAGTATGGTTTTATTTATGAATTATTTGTTTTAAATGAATTTAGAGGAAATGGGATTTCAAAACAGTTGATGGAAACAGGTATTGAACATCTAAAGAAAGAAGGATATTCAGAAGTCCGTTTAAGTGCATTTGCAGGAAATCAAGCAATTAAACTGTATGAAAAATTAGGATTTTACATAAGAACAGTTACTATGAGTATGCCAATTTAAAACAGGTGTCTTAATGAACTAATGGGGCGTTGATCCAGGAAGGATTAACGCTTTTTTCTGGAATTACCTTATTGAACAAACGTGGCAGGTTTGTTTAAGAAGAATATTGATAAAATATGTTGAAATTTAAATAATTGAAGGAGTTAGTTTAACGAAAAATGGTAAAATGGAATTGTATAGGTTTTAAGCACTAAAAATCAATTTTTAAGGAGGGGCAATTTGCAAAAATGTGAAAACTGCAATTCACCATTTAGCTGGAGTAAAATCTCTAAATCGCTTTTGTGGTTATATAAACCAATTGAATGTGACAATTGTGGCACTATACATAAGATAACCATTTTTAGTAGATGTATAGTTGGAGCCCTAACTATTTTACCAATTTTCATATTTTTTTATTTCCTTTCTCCTTTCAATAACGATTATATAAACATTGGTATAGGAGCTCTTATATCAATAGTTGGTGGATTGTTTGCTCCATATGTTGTTCAATACAAAGAGGAATTGTGAGGAATTATACCTAAACTAACGCGGCAGGTTAGTTGAAGAAAAAAACGTATTAATCTGAATCTTAGATGTATTGCAAACGTATTACCTTTAAAAGGGGAGTGTTGTAATGTCAAAAAATAATAACAAGACAAAATCCATTATTTTTTTAAGTTTAATGTTGTTAATGTCAGGGTTTTTAATAGCTGCTTGCTCAAAGGCTGATGTAGAAGACACAAATAAAGAAGCAATTCAAAAAGTTCTTGAGCATCAGTTTACTGGTCCAGATGAGGAGTTTATGGAACTAATGTGGAATCCTAAATATAGGACTGTTGTGAATAATAAAGAAGAGAACAAAGAGTTTGATAAGTATGTAGCAGAGGTATACGGACCTTACTTTACAGATTCTGGGCTCGATTCATTCATAGCTGCATTTGGTACTCAATACCCAGGCTTTGCTCACGAATTTGGTTATAAGTTAAGCTTTAAGGGTGTCACGATTGAGCAAAGTGAGAAACTTCCATATCGTTATACCTTCATAGCAAAGGTCGGTTATCAGAAAAATGGAGACGAAGAAAAAACTGTAAATGTAGAAGGTGAAGTTCTCTTCTCTAAAGAAGAAGAAGGGAAAATCGGGGGATTTCAATACGGGAATGACAACGGCTTGTCGGATATTTTAAGAACGAGCAATTGAACAATTTAACATATTAAACACAAAAAGGACCTAATTTGGTTCTTTTTTTATGATTGAAATAACAACAATATTGTTTAACATAGCCATTCCAGAAAAGAAGTTTGTGAATAAATGTACTTAAACTAAAGGGTGCGATAGTGAAAAGGCAGCGGAGTATCCGTTGCCTTTTTCCATAGATCTCTAAAAATATTTTCTATACAATTCTCTTCTAAGGCTGCCACTTAACTGAGCGTAAACCCTAGTGGTCTCGCTTTTTTCATGACCTAGTAAACTTTGAATAACATCAATAGGTGCTCCGTTGTTCAATAGGTGTGTGGCATAACTGTGGCGTAGTTGGTGTGGATGTATTTCTTTGTTGATCCCAGCCCGACTTGATATTCGTTTAATGATGTACCTCATCTGTCCTATACTCATTTTATGTGGATGACGTTCAGTAACAAAAATAGCTGGATCTTTATCCTGGCGAAGGTCTAAATATCGTTTGAGCCAGATTTCACAACGGATATTAAAATATACCTCCCTTTCCTTATCTCCCTTTCCAAGGACTATGGCAGAACGATTTGACCAATTAATACTATTCTTTTCAAGTGAAACAATTTCACCTATTCTACAACCTGTGGAAAACATAAATTCGAACAATGCCTTTTCCATTGGAGTAAAACACGCTTCCCTCAAATGTTCAATTTCTCTCTCCGTCAAAAATTTAGGAATTCGTTTTCCTTGTTTGGGTTCTTTGATTTTCGCAGCTGGGTTTTTGGGTATATGCCCTTCCTCGTGTGACCAACGGAATATAGATTTAATGAACCGAATCCGATGAGCTAAACTTGATGGCTTTAAGTGTTCACTGGATTTTGCTAAGTATTCCTTCAACTGATTAGTCGTTACAGATTTAATATTTACATCGTTAAAGTGTTGGATAAGTAGCTTAGATTGGAGCTTATACGCTTTTAAGGTCTGAGGAGAGAAACCTTCAATCCTTTTATCCGATTCATAAATTTCCCAGGATTTTGACAATAACACAATAATTCCTCCTTATTCGTTATATTAGAGGAATTATTGCCTTGATTGTAGAAATGAAAACATTAGGTATTGAACTATCGAGGCAGAAGAGTTTAATAAGGTATGTATGGAATTAAAGGAAGAGAAAGGAGCCGAATATGGAGCCGAAATGGGAAACTGTTGTTATGAATGGATGGGAAAATAAAGATGATGAGACTAAACTAATAGAATATTTCTTGGAAGTTGTAGACAAATACCCAAATTCAGCAAGGGCAAAATTTGAATTGGCTAACGCTTATGATTTTACGGGACAAGAGAATAAGGCAATTTCGCTATATGAAGATTCAATCAGCATAGGTCTTGATGCCGAGTATGAAGCATATGCCTTATTACAATTAGGTAGTTCTTTAAGAAATGTTGGCAGAATAGACGATGCCATAAGAATATTATCTGATGCTGAACAACGTTATCCTGAATTCCCTTCTATCTCTATGTTTCTTGGTATTGCTATGCACGATAAAAATAGAAACGCAGAAGCATTAAGAAAAAATCTAAATGTGATGTTAAGGCACGTTAAAACTTCCGATATAGAACGGTATAGAATGGCTTTAGAAAACTACATTAAGGATATTAAATCATAGAAATTGTTATTGCACTAACGGGTGCATTACTTGAATAACGATAATGCTCCTTTCTTCTTCAAGTAAAGGTCAGTTTTGTTGAAGAAGAAAAGGAAAAGGATACAACCGAACGTAAAGATATCTTTACATTCAGTTGTATTTTTTTTATAATCTATGTAAAGATATCTTTACTTCCTGTTTGGAGGGTTGTTAATGAAGGTGATAAATCATATTAGGGAAATTCGACAGAAAAAGGGCATAACACAAGTCAAAATGGCAGAAGACTTACAAATTACACGTCAAACAGTAAATGCAATTGAAAAGAATAAGTATAATCCAAGTTTGGAGTTGGCACTAAAATTAATACAGTATTTTGATGTGCCAATTGAAGAATTATTTTATTTAGAGAAATCAGAGGGGGAATAGCTATGAACAACCGAAAGTTACAAATCACTATTTGGTCTGTTGTGATTGGATGTATGATTATAGGTGGCTTTTTAGGTGTGTATATCATAGGAAAAGAAACTGGTGAATACAACTACGAAATTGTTATCGCTATTATAGTGGGTACAGTCTTAGGATTTATTATCTTTCTGCTTTTTTCTAAGTGGAATAAAAAAAGAAATGGAAATGTTCCTGATGTTGATGAACGAAGTGTATTACTTATGAAAAGATATTTAATGGGTGTGCTCTACGTTGTTCTTGTTGGTAGTGGTGCTGTTTTATTAATTCTATATTCAATGGGTGTTCATTTTATTGAAACAGGTTTGTTGATTATATATATGATGGGATTATACATGTTAATTGGCTTAGGAGCTATTATTACAAAGCAATTTTAAAATGTTATTAAGCTAAAGGGGGCAAGAGTTTTAGAAGGATCGTACCAACTGCGGTCCTTTTTTTATTGAAGTAACGTTGCAGTTTAGTACAATAATGAAAAATAGCAAGAACTTAAAAGATAAATGAAGTGTAAAATGTATTTGACACCTCATTTATCTTATTTTATAATCAGGGTGTAAAGAATGTTTTACACCTTACAAAATCTAAAGGTGGCTTAGTGATGGAAAATAGAATCAAGGAATACAGAGAAAAGAACGGTATTTCACAAGGAAAATTAGGAGATTTGTGTAAAGTAACAAGGCAAACAATTAATGCCATTGAAAATAATAAGTATGACCCAAGTTTAGAGTTGGCATTTAATTTATCTGATGTTTTAGGTCTTCCTATCGAAGAATTATTTATTTTTAAATATGAAGGGAATGAGAAAAAGTGACAACTGTAAAAAAAGTTAGTTTAATCTGTTCTTTAGTGCTTATTACTGCAATTGGTGGCTATGGGATATATGAATGGATCTCAAAAGAAATAATTAACGCTTCTACACTCTTCTTTGTATTTTTAGGGGTTGGCTTTTTCTTCCAATCTGTTACTTGGGGTGAAATGGATGGAAAACACGAAGGAGAAAAAGATGAATTGGAGAAACATATCACTCTTTTAAGTTCAAAAATTAGTTATTATCTATTACTTTTATTGATGGTAATCGTCTTAGCTGTTTCGGAAAGAGTAAATACAATGAATGATATAAAGAATATCCCACTTGTTATTGTAATTGGATTAGCTTGGATAACTATGCCAATTACTGAATTTGTAGTTTCAAAAAAATACCGTTAATAATATGGCGAAATGTAAAATCATTATTTAGAGGTAAACAGAATAATTGAAATTATACATATAATAATAAGTAAATATTGTGAAGGATTACACTTAAACTATAGGGTGCGTCAGTTGAACAAGACTTTTGTATTTTATTCCGCCAAAAAGACTATATAAACCAGAAAATGGCTTGCCAAAACTGATGTCAGTTAGCAAGCCATTTTTATTGTCATTTAAATGATATGCACCTCAAAACGGAACCCTTTACACAATTGTTTGGAATGGCTTTTTCGTTTTAACTTTCGCTCTTTGTCGTAAAATTGGGCACAAGCCAATGGATGAGCAATCCGGCAATGGTAGCGTAGGCGATACCATTATGAGCTAATCCGATTCCAATGATGAAGATGATCGCGACAATGACCAAATTTTTCATATTAGCTAGACTCACTTTTTCCTCAATGAGGTGACGAATCCCCATTGCAGCAATCATACCAAACAACAAGATACATATACCGCCCATTACCCCAACTGGAATGGACTGGATTACCGCTCCAACTTTACCGAACAACCCAAGAAGAATCGAAAGAACGGCAGCACCTTGAATGATCCTACTAGAAAACTGGCGTGTGATGGCTAGAACCCCGAGGTTTTCAGCATAAGTGGTTTGCGCCGGGCCGCCGATGAATCCGGAGAAAAGGGTGGCCAGACCATTACCCACAAGAATACGCCCGAAGCCAGGATTTTTTGTAACGTCTTTCCCCGTGATCTCGTTTAATACAAACATATGACCTAAGTCTTCGATAATCGTAACAAGTGCAATCGGCGCCATACCAAGGATGACAGCCCATGTGAACTCTGGCATCACAAAATGCGGTAGCGCGAAAACGGGTGCATCCGCAATGGTTTGAAATTCAACATAACCGCGCACAGCAGAATAAATATACCCGACTAAAAGTCCGATGATAATGGGGAAGAGGCGGATCACTTTGGTGCCAGCTAGTGTCGCGATAATGGCTGCAAGAAGGCTCACGATGGCCGCATCCCAGCTTACCGATGCCATACTGGTGACAGCCGTTGTCGCCAAGGAAAGCCCGATAATACTGACAACCGGTCCGACGACGACTGGTGGAATCACTTTTCGCACTTTATCAAAACCGACCGTTGCAATGATAAGTGATACGAGCGCATAAACAACGGATACGCTAATAAGACCAGCGACGGCTTGACCCGGTGAATTCAACTTCCCTACATACAACGCAAGTGGAGCAATAAATGCAAAAGATGAACCAAGGTAAGTAGGAACCTTTCCGCGTGTAATAAGGTGGAAAATCAAAGTACCTACACCACTGGCAATAAGTGCACTACCTGGATCAAGACCAGTGAGTGCTGGCACTAAAACGGTTGCACCAAACATCGCAAACAAATGTTGTAATGATAATGGTATTGCACTTAGGAATTTTTTCAACCGTGTTTGCCCCCTTTTATCGTTCCTCTATTATATATTTCTACTATCATCATTTAGGGCTGAATTCAAGGTTAGGACAAGTTCATTGCAAGTGTCGTTCTCCGCTAGGTCGTTTTACCTCAAAAGAATAAGGCCATTACGAATACACCCATATACATACCTGTGGTAATAGAATGGTTGAATCATTCTTTGATTTTCATGAATGTCCTCCCTTCAAAAGATGACAAACAAACGACACCTACATCCCCCCTCACTACTTAGATATTGCTTCGACAATCCAATAATATGCGATTGCAGGTAGCCTTATGTCTCTTGTACTATTTAGTTTAGGCATGAGGGGATATTTGAATTTTTATTAAGATTAAACTCCTCATTACTTCAATAAAGTTCAAAAAAAAGAAGCGTTAATCCTTCTTGGATCAACGCTCTCCGTTTAGCGAGTATTCGCGAGAAAATCTATAAAACTGCGGGAGTTGATTACGAATACACTTAAAACTCACTGTGATAGATATGAACTTTACCTATTTGGGTACAGTTCAAAGGTATGTTCCTTCCAATAGTGAGTTTGGAAATACTGGTTGAATCATTTGCTCAAAAGAATCCGCGTCTTCTTCTTCTTTCGATTTCAAAACGTCTTCTTCTCTCGATTTCGATTGCTATAATGGGGAAAAATCGTCTTCTTCTAAAGCGGTCACGAAATAACAAGTCTCTTCGACCAAATCCCAAAAAAGGCATTTAATGACTCCACCTTTCATTTCAAAAGTTTATAAAGCAAAAGGGCAGAATAAACCAAATTGTTCTTTACAATTTAGTAGCTGCTCATAAAAGAAGCTCCGACAATGATAAGAAGAATGAACAATACCACAATTAACGCAAAACCGCTTCCCATTCCATCAGCCATTTAGTACACCTCCAACAATGCTTATTTAAAAGAGCTTTGAACAAAGCCCAAGCTCCTACCTTTCGTTTTCATTATCAAAAACTAGAAAGGACAATAATCAACAGGATGAATAATACCACGATTAATACAAAACTACTGCCGCCATAACCACCACCGTAGCCATAACCGCCGTCGTAACCGCCGTCGTAACCATAACCACCATCGCAACCACATGAGCCCCACATATCTTTTCACCACCCATTTGAATGTCTGATTGAACACTTTCACTATGTATATATATTCCTTAAGACAAGGGTGGATTGGACAAATATCATAGGGGAAGAATAAAATCAGCGATTGCCACGGGGACGGTTCTCATGGTTCAAATGAAGGTGGAAAAAGCAAAATAGGAAATCCTTAATTGGATTTCCCTGTACTTGTATCTGTATGATACCCATTATAGACCACAAGAACCGTCCCCATGGTCCTAACAACTAAACAATTGAATTACTCCTAGTATGGGGTTCAAATATTTGATAATTATTTTTCCCATGTTGTTTCGCCTGGTACATAGCGATGTCAGCATTTTTAATTAACTCGGTAGCTTCATGTCCGTGTTGTGGATATAAGGCTATCCCGATGCTTGGTGTAACTCGAACTCTTTTTCCATATATAATAATAGGGGAACTTAGACTTTCAATCATTTCTTTTGCAACCATCATATACTCATTATGACTTACGTTATGCAATAAAACGATAAATTCATCTCCAGCTAACCTTGCAACGATACCTTTTTCTGCTACACACTTTTTAAAGTAATCACTAACTTGTTTAAGGAGGATGTCCCCTCCTTCATGACCAAGAGAATCATTCACTTGCTTAAACCCATCCAAGTCAATAAACATTACACCAAACTTCGCGTTATTATTTTCTGATGATTTCAACAATTGAACGAACTGATCCATGAAGGCCCTTCGATTTGGTAAGCCAGTTAACGCATCTTGATAAGCTAATCGCTTTACATTTTCAATTTCGCTCTTTTGTATAGTTATATCTCTAGCTATCATTTCTCTTGCGGATTGTCCTTTGAAGTCAATTTTAGTCGATTTAAATTCTAAGTCAATTAAGGCTCCATCAACTCTTTTAATTTTGACTTGTTCGTTCAATTCACTATTTGAAAATTTTTCTAAGTGCTCATTTATTTTTTTAGAAAGGTCCTTAGAATCATGGTGAACAAATTCACTTAAGTTTCGATTAATTAATTCACTTGTTGAACTTGAACCAAATAAATTGGCTCCACTTTCATTAATATAGAGTATTCTCCCTTTATTATGAATAATGATGGATTCTGGAGATAATTGGACCAAACGTTTATATTGTTCTTCTTCATCTCGTATTTGATATATAATTTTCTTACCTGTTAACAAAGCCCAAAACATTAAAGAAACCTCTAAAATTGGGCTAATAAAATCTACAATTAATGCAAATGTCCCCTCATCCTCTAAGTTAAATATGCTAATAATTGTATTATCTAGTAAATCAAATAATGAAGATACTATTATTAATATTGATATTATAATTATCTTTTTAGAAAAAAATTCCATTGTTTATCTCCCTTCGGTAGACCAGCCATCATAACAAAAATGCCTTAGATCTGTGTCTTTGCGTCCCCATCTTTTAATAGGTTTGCCTTTTACAAATCGATATATGACCTCAATATAGGAGAATGCCAATAGCTATAAATACTACTTAAAATACTGTGATTTGTCTACACTCACTTTTCTATATGGTGGCAAACTTGTACTATTACTTACAAATATAATAAAAGAATTAAGAAGGGGGGAAAATATGAAGAGTGATTTAATTACTATAAAAGTGGAGGCACAGTATCTTTAATTGAGAGAAAAGGCAAAAATATATTCTCCGATAAAAAAATTATTAAGGTATTAATAAAGGATATAGGATTAGGTGGACTTCGGTTCTTATCATACATTGAAGTCCCAACCACATCTGTTGAAATTCACACCAATGTAAAAGGGAAGGTCTTTATCTTAAAGGGAGATATTTTATGGTCAAGAATAGTAAACAATAATTTATTCGAATATGGTTTTGAATTTAATATTCATGAAACGGTGAGAAATACTCTTGGACAAGTATTAAATGATTTTGTGAATTAAATATTTGTTTATTAGATAAAAGTAAAAACAAATAATAACTTTAGTCACTAACGGCTGCTTGCTCCAGAAGGATTGACAGTATTCTTGATGCTATTCTAAAAGGTCACAATTCAAGTCAATAACACTTGAATTGAGGCCAAGAGATATCACATACTGTAGCCCGGTCTAAAACAGATGTGATAGTGTTCCTGGAACATCAACAGCTAGCTGCAATACTTCTTTTACTCAATCAATTCTTAATTGTCAGCCTTAAAGCTTCCCGATGCTTAATCAAAAAACAACCCTCGATAACGATAGATTCACTGAATGATTAGTGCCATCTTCATTATAGGGGGTTGTGGGTTTTAAACCATGATACTGGTTCAAACAATCCGTACAAATTGTTCAATTTGTCCGTGATTGTGGTTTTGTTTGAGTGAAATATTCACCGAATTAAAAATGGTTAGAAATAAACAGCCACAGTAAAACATAACCATGAAAGTGGTCGAGGTTAAGGGGTTTTGCACTACCACAGGTGACACTGGCTAGTTGAAATCCCCTGTTCTTCGGCTGGAAACCTATCCGGTTCATCTATCGGCAGCGAATCGGAACCACTTCTCACCCCCGCCCCTCGACAAACTTCTCTTTGCTAAAATCAATCAAACCCCTCCACAGCAGCAAAATCAGCAAATCCAATCAAACGTTTGATTAAATGTCGGCAAAACCCTTTTATTAAACGAACTCAGGCCAGGTGGTAAGAAACATCCCTGTCGATGATCGGTCTCAATCTTCGATAACGATCTTCAATATGAATCTATAAAAACCTCGAACCCACAAAAATTGACACGTTTTGATACTAATCAAACGTTTGATTAAAAATACGTCCACCACTGATAAACAAAGAGTTTCTATCATAAAATAGGGTCGAATGATGACACCCCGAAACACGGCGACATTCTTTTAATTTCCCACCATAAGGTGCGAGAAGACAAAACTTTGTACTTCATAGGTCTCTCTTTCAATTAGAAAAAAGCCAACGAGAACTGTCCTCATTGGCTAAAACATCAATGGTGTCTGTCTCGATTGCCCGTGGTCACCGTTATAGATAAACTCCTTGATTCGGGTTCCTCCATGAATTATTACATTGCATTAATACTTTACAGCTTAAAACTTTAATTGAGTGAGGGTCTGACCCCTTATTTTGTAAATATCCCTGTTTAAAATGACATGACTCCCATGAACAAGGGACATTAAAATGTTATATTTCCATTAATTAAACTTTATAGGGGGTTTGAAATGAATAATAATTTACTAAGAAAGCTTGCTGTATTTTCAATTATTGGGGGGATTTTGCAAATTGTAGCAACACTCGGATTTGGATATCAATATCTGCTGGGTCATGACACAATGGGAGTAGCTGTAATTGTTGGGTTAATTAATGTATTAGGTATGATCCTTATTTTAATTGGTATGATTGCAGTCTTTTTATATTCGTATCAAATTAAACCAAGTCTAAATCTATTTATAAGCTTTATCGTTTTATTCATCGGCAGCATGCTCGAAGTAGGAGGTATGTGGACTGTCACTTTTGTATCCCCAATGCTTAAAGTTCATGCTGCAGAATTAGCTTCCACATGGCCAACTCCTTCAGGTGAGGGCTTGATGTTCAGTTTAATTCTACTTTTTATTGGATGGGTTTATTTTGGTATCAGTTTAGCCAAAGTGAAGGTCCTTCCTGTCATTCCAGCAGTTCTAGTGGCATTATCACTTTTTTTAGATTTTGCTCCATTAGGCATTGTTAGCAACTTCGGGTCAATTTTCTGGGCGATCGCGATTATTTGGCTGAGTACTGCTGTTTACAAAAGGACAAAAATAGAAGTTGTTATAGGAAGCGATGCAATAAAACCTAACTCGTAACTTTATAACAACGTAATAAAAGTTACCATATTTTATCAATCCATCTCATACGAGGTGGATTTTTAATATATAAGAAGGAATACATCCTACTCCACCTAAATATATATAGTCTAATTAGTCACAGAAAGATTACAATTCAAGTTCAATGAGGTGGAGAATCTTCCTAATGAGGAATATAGACTTCAACAAAATCCTAAACAATATGATTAAATTCATGTGGATCATTACAGCCCTGATATCCGTTGGGCTCTTCTTTTTTAGTGTCTTCATACAAAACACCATTTATCAAGTACCATGCCCTCCAAGTGGATGTATAGACTTTGGTCAATTAACCTTAGAAGAATCCGCTGAACTTCAAACTATTGGGATCTCCCTCATTTCCTACGCCTGGTTTAAAACAATAATGAATTTTATTATTGGGTTTGGCTTTTTTTCTGTTGGTATCTTTCTATTTTTGAAAAATAGTTCAGATACGTTTATCACATTTACTTCTATGATCATTATCGCCTATGGTGCTAATTTTGGTATGGATACATTAAGTCAAGCTTTTCCCACTATCATGTGGATGACAAACTACATTGACTTTGTAGCTTCTGGAATAGTTGTTTTTCTTTTTATATTTCCTGATGGGAGATTCGTGCCTAAATGGACCATTGGCATTGCAGCATTGTGGATGATCTTTTCATATAGTCGAATTTTCATGCCCGATTCCATTTTAAATCCAGAATTATGGCCATTTTGGCTTGATATTGCTGGGTGGATGGGTTTCTATTTACTGGTCTTCTACGCGCAACTCTATCGATTTCGAAAGGTATCGAATTCTATTCAAAAACAACAAGCAAAATGGTTAATTGTTAGCATTATCATTATTATTTTACACATTGGTTGGTTAGGTATTTTTGGTGATGAACAAACTGCTATTTTAAAAGTTATTACTCCCTTAATGATAACCACAATCATCGTAATACCTGTTTCCTTAGCAATTAGTATAGTGCAATATAAGTTGTGGAATTTAGACATCTATATTAACCGTTTTGTTTTATATGTCATGCTAAGTAGTCTTGTCGCGATTATCTATGCAAGCATTATCGGAATACTTGGAACAATGTTTCAGCAAGGCGGGTTTTTCATTTCCTTTATTGCCGTAGGAGTCACTGCCATACTCTTCGAACCGATAAAAAGGAAATTGCAAGCTGCTATTAACCGTTTGATGTATGGAGAAAGTCGTTCTCCATACGCTGCTTTGTCCATGTTAGGACAAAAGCTTGAAGCAACTTCGGACACTAGAACTGTCCTTTATTCCGTTGTTGAAACGATTAGTCAGGTGTTAAAACTGCCATATGCAGCCATCTATCTTTTCACAGAAAATTCATTTCAGCTGGCTGCTGAATATGGAACTCTGAGCACCACACCAAATAGAATCAATTTAGTATATCAGAATGATGTGGTTGGGGAGCTAGCCCTTGGAACGAGGGACTTAAACGAGGGTTTCTCTGATTACGAACAACGCTTGATTAAAGATCTTGCACGTCAAGTAGGTATCGCTGCTTATTCCGTAAAAGTCACAACTGATTTAATGAAGTCCAGAGAAAATCTTGTGAAGGCACGGGAAGAAGAAAGAAAAAAAATCCGAAGAGACCTTCACGATGGTTTAGGTCCGCAGCTTGCAAGCTTAGGAATGAATATAGAGGCCGCGCGTAATTTATATAAAATAAACCACAAAGCGGGTGACGAACTACTGATAACTACCCATAAACAATTAAAGGATACCATCATTGACATTCGTCAACTTGCCTACGATTTACGACCACCTATCCTAGATGAATTGGGTCTCACATTTGCTATTAATGAGTTACTAAGACAATACAGTCATAGTGAGACAAATTTTAAGGTTTTTGTACCTCCCAGTGTATCCACATTACCTGCAGCAGTAGAAATTGCTACATATCGTATTATTCAAGAATCCATATCTAATGTCATTCGTCATTCATATGCAACGGAATGCAAGATTAAAATAACCATGGCTAACTTCCTTAAAATTGAGATTACGGACAACGGTAAAGGGATTTCTTTTACTTCAAAAAAAGGAATTGGGATGGCCTCTATGCGAGAAAGGACAGAGGAATTGAACGGAATTTTCCATTGTCTTTCTACTCCAGAGCAAGGTGTGAGTATTCAAGCAATTTTTCCATTAATAGAAAAGGAGGCTTAGTCATGGAAAGGATAAAAATCTTATTTGCTGATGACCACACTTTGTTTCGAGATGGTTTAAGAAATTTGCTTTCTTCTATTTCGGACTTTGAAGTCATCGGTGAGGCTATTTCCGGAGAAGAGGCTATTACTCTAGCAAACTCGCTACAACCTGATATTGTCTTAATGGATATAAAAATGCCTACTATTAACGGTATTGAAGCTACAAAGGAAATACTCGCTAAAAACGCTCACATAGGTATCATTATGTTCACCATGTTCGAGGATGATAATTCGGTATTTGCTGCTATGAGAGCAGGAGCTAAAGGTTATCTTCTTAAAGGTGCTGGTCAAGAGGAGACCATTCGCGCCATTCGTGCGATTGCCAGTGGCGAAGCAATTTTCAGTCCATCCATTGCTGCGAGACTCATACACTACTTTAATTACATGAGCGAAAGTCAGGAAAATATCGCCTTTCCAGAACTAACCAGTAGAGAAAGGCAAATCCTGAACCTTATTGTTCAGGGGACTAAAAATGAGGGCATCGCAGAAAGACTTGGCTTAAGTTCAAAAACCGTCAGAAACCATGTTTCAAATATTTATAATAAGTTACAAGTTGCCGATCGATTTGAAGCTATAAAACGGGCTAAAGAAGAGGGCATGGAATGAGAAATTACAGCTGTTTATAGTGGAATAGTTAAACCAGCAAACTTCTAATTATTGCGACGATCTGCCTTCCTTTGCTAGAGAAGGAGTAATAGGAACTGCACGCCGCCAAGTTTCTGCTGCTAAAGCTGCTGAATGTAGAGTAGAGTGGTTAGTTTCAGATCAGAGAGCCGTTAAAGCAATCCACTGTCTCTCCCTTAATAATATCGATGAATTCGACAAATTAAAGGTGATGACAGGTACTTGATCTTAAAATTAGGTTAGCAATCATAAAAACATTTTCCACATACTACCTCAAATACTCCTTTACTTAATAATACAGTTAAAGATAATTGATGAAAAAAACTGCCTCTATTTATGATACGGTTCACCGCGCTATATCTTAATGAGGTTTTTTTGCTGTCTTTCCTTTCATAATTCCTTGGATAATTCCAAACTATCCTTAAATCATTTAAACCATAAAATGAATGTTGCATTTTCCAAAATACTAACATATACTATTTAAAAATTAATGAATGAATTATTCATTCATTATAAAAGGAGTGTTTTAAATTAATTATGAAAGAACGAGAATGGAATCTTGAGGAGAAATATGTATTGATTACAGGCGCAACAAATGGAATCGGGCTTGCAGCAGCAAAGGCACTCGCTGCGCGTGGAGCAAATATCGGATTCATTGCCAGAAATCAGGGAAGGGCAGAAGAAATTTCTAAACAATTAAAGAAACAGACGAGCAAACCAATTAAAGTGGATATTTTCATTGCTGATCTTTCCTCTCAAAGGGCCATTCGCCAAGTAGCTCAACAGATAATGGAAAGGTGCCCACAGGTTGATATATTAGTAAATAATGCCGGTGCTTTATTCGATACCCTTCAGAAGACGGAGGAAGGTATGGAAATGACATGGGCATTGAACCACTTGGCACCTTTTCTTCTCACTTTGCTGCTTTTAGAACGTCTAAAGGAAAGTGATTCAGCTCGGGTGATCAATACCTCTTCACATGGGCACAAGATGGTGAAAAACGGATTTGATTTTGATAATATTCATGGTGAACATCTCTTTATGGGAGTTAAAAAGTTAATGGGAGGCCCAACACTGCGGTATGCTCAGACCAAGCTCGCTAGTATTTTATTTACATCTGAATTGGCACGCCGACTGGAGGGAACAAATATTACCGTTCATTGTTTTGATCCTGGACTGGTTGCCACGAATTTTAATCAAAACAATGGAAGAATGGCCAAAGCGACAATGGCTGTCATGAAGCTCTTTTCCCGTACACCGGAGGAGGGGGCGGATACATTGATTTGGCTCGCGGAAATGAAGGATGTCTCCGGTCTTAACGGTAAATACTGTGCTGACAGACAGTTGAAGGAACCGACAGACGTGGCCAGTGACAGGGAATCGGCAAAAAGACTTTGGAAAATTAGTGAGGAACAAGTTGGGTTATCATTGAAATAATTGTTATAATTAATCATGTAAAAAAAGCTTATGGAAGAGGATGAACGAAAGTGACTCCATTAAATGATCACCAACTGGACCAGCTCCGAGATGAACGGAGAGAACAAATAAAGAAAGCAGCCCTAAAAGTATTTGCTCGCCGAGGAGTCATTGGAACTAAAATGAGCATGATTGCTAAGGAAGCAGGCATTAGCCAAGGCCTATCCTATCGATATTATAGTTCTAAGGATGAGCTTTTTATCGCACTTGTTAAGGATGCGATGGAAGAAACAGCTAAGGCATTTGCAACATTAGGACTTATGCAAGGCTCGCCTTCAAAAAAAATCAGAGAATTTACCAAAAGAATGCTGGATGTAAACAATAGACATTCCTTTATGCTCATACAGCAAGTACAAATTTCCGATGAAGTACCTGACAAGGCAAAAGATATTGTCCAGCAATATCCAACCACTTCTTTTATTGAGCAAATGTTCCCCATTTTTAAAGAGGGGCAAGAAAAAGGGGAATTCAGTCAAGGCGACCCAGCTGAGCTTTTGTTGCTCTATTTCTCAGTCATTTCCGGTTTGATGCTACTACCTTATGGATTAGATGGGATTAACTTAAATCATAATGTTGATAATTTAATGAAAATATTAAAGGATTGAAACAAACAAATTCAAGTCACCTATCGTCATGGACTCCAACCGGCCGTATGACAGTAGGTGACTTATTTTTTAAATGTTTTCGCTCCACATAAGTTAAGAAAATCCCATAATATTTTTATCTTGTTTTTTATGGAATTTTGTTCGAGGATTATAACAGAAATACCTTTATATACATTATTATTTTTTCCTCATTTATTTATGATACGGTTCACCGTAGTTATTTAAGAGGCAAAAATGGCATCGGGGAGAATTCCAGATGCCATTTTTATTGGTTTTATTGTAAAAGAACTATTCATTTTCTAGTTATGAACATGGGTTATAATACATAATCCTTGCAGTTATCGAAAAGTTAATGGAAATATTAATAACTCATTTTATTTCACTAGAATATTAACCTTCAATTAAAAATCAAACGCTTAATTTCACCATAGATTTAATTATCTTTTTACTACATCTTTCTAGGACATTTTTAATTTCCTCAGTTTCGTACTTACTATCCATAAACCAACTATTTTTTAAATGATTAGCTATTACATTTTGCGCCTTACTGATATCATCCACAGAAAAGTGCATTAGGCTTTTTTCAAGATAAGGTTCGTAAAGTACCATTTGTTTATAAGCTAACCTTGCTTGACTTGGTTTCTGCCTTATCGCCTTTTCCAATTTTTTATTAGCTAATAAAAATTTTTCACAACTCCCTACCGACTCTTCACTGGAGTAAATATCTTTTTCTAAAATAAATCGGGCATATTGTGTGTCAATTTGAAATGTACCAAATTCTTTCCCCTCTTTATTTCTTTGTTCAGCTAAATCATAAGAAATGTTTAAATAGTTTTCTGATCTGTCATATTCATGAATATCCATACAAGCCATTCCATATTGTAACCAAAAAAATATATTACTTTTATGATTTCTTAAATCCACTATATCATCAAAATATCTTACTACATTTGCTGAGATACTACTTGTTTCTTTGCTACTTTCTAAGCCTGAAAATACCATTCTTATATTAGACTGAGATATTAATATTTCACAAATTCGTTTTTGTTCTTCCCATTCAAGGATATTTGCATTTATTAAAATCTTCTTCATTGTTTCTATTAATTGATAATCTAATGACTGAGTTGAAACTAAATATCTGGAAAAAATAGGTGATTGTAGAGTTATCTCTCCATGACCAATATTTAGTAATTCTCTAATATTTTCATTCCTTATATTTTCGATATCATTGGTTGTTATACCAACTACTGAACATAAATCGGAATACCCCATTTGTAAATTTGTAAAGTTATTAACCATTGTAGCACTCAGAATTTGTAATGCACTATTATTTTTTTCAAAATTCTTATATATATTATCAATTTTTGTAGAAATTACTGAGGAACGTAATAAATCTAATAAGATGTTAGATAAACTCTTATTATTCCCAATTATCTTCTTTACCTGACTACTATTTTTTTGTTTTATCTCATTTAAATTTAATTTCTCCAACAAATTTGAAATTTTCCTAATTTCCCTCGTACTTAAATAATTTAAATTAATACTTTTAATATCCTTCTTTTCTACCTCTAATAATATAGGGATTTGATTTTCATATTGCTCATTAACAAAACTTCTAGATGTTAAAATAATTGTATAGGAATCATCGAGATGTATTTTCATTTTCTTTAATACTTCTTGATAAAAAGTATAATTTTCAATTATTAATATCTTATGCCCCTTTATTTTTGAAATTGCAACAAGATCATTAGTGATATTCTTATTAACTTTATTTAATATTAAAACATTATTAGCCTTACTCCACCTATATGCTTCCTTTAATAAACTTATGGTTTTCCCATTTCCCAAATTTGAATGAATATTTATTACCTTATATTCTCTTGGATTAATTGAACTTAATTCATCTCTTGATATAACATAATCATCATTATTTAAGTTTTTTTGTAATATTTTTGAATTTACTTTCCCGTACAACAACAAATCCCATAAATACTGAATATTATTTTCTTCATAGATATTTTTTTCTAATATTATCGGTGAAAAGCACTGCAAATCATAACTTTTTTGAGATGGCTCAAAGGTTTGTTGAGCAGTAATTATATCTTTTGCAAAACCCTCCACTCCAACCTTCATCTGGACACCTAGATAGCTTTTTCTACTATCTGATATATCAAAATTACTTTTCAATCTATCAATAAAAATAGTTTTTTCCTTATAACTGTCTACATTTAGTAACTTGCTAATATCAAAATCATATTTTAGCGATGTCCCTATGTAAATAATGACATTTGCGTTGTCTAAATCTTGTTTAAGAAGTTCAAACATTTTTTCTCTCTTAAATTCTTCTTGCCAGTAGCTAAATGAAGTCAACTTAAATTCAGAATTTAATTTCTCAACAGTCAGATTTCTAATATAACCATTTAAATGAACAATAGCTTGTGTTTTAGCAACTTTAGAAGTGTCATCGTATGCATTAAATGTTGCTATTGCTTTCCCTTTTTTTGAATAATATGCATTTTCAAATACATCGTCATAATTTGTAGTATAGATTCTAGTCCATGGTATACTAGCTATTATCTTGTGTTCTTCTTCAATACCTTTAACATTCGTTTGATAATAGTCCTGTAATTGTCTAATTAGCATCTGAGTTATAGAAAAATCTTTTCTTTTCTTAGAGTCTTCTAATATATATGACGCTACTTCATCAAGTGAATAACTTTGGTCATAGGGTATATTGTATGTTTGACAAAGAAATTTAATAAGGTTACTGGCCTGACCTAATTTTTCATTCTTCATATTTCTTGCATTATATGAAAAACCTGCTCCTGTCATAAGTACAGCATTTCCTTCCAGACATGCTTGAATAGCTTTTTTATATAACAACTCGCTCAATATTATCACTTCCTAAAGAATTAGATTTTTACGGCCTTTTGAAACAAAAAATAATAATCGATTTACTTCAAAACCTATGGTTTCGCAGAGGTAGCTTTTGACAGATCATAAGCATAACGAACTAAAAAAACACCCTTCATAATAAGATCGGTTTCAGTTAAGCTATCCGCATACACTTTTATATCCCTTACAATTGACTTATCCCCATCAAATGTCCAATATCCTTCAGAGATATCAAATTCAACTCCAAACGGAGTCACCAAGCTGCTCTTTTCACTTAATCGAACTGCTGAAGTCCCATATGAACAAATATCCATATCATCAATTTCTTCAATAACTGCATCGTAAAACGGATTTATATGATCTGATTGTAGGTTTACACCAGTTAAACGTTCAATTGCATACTTATCTTCATCTTCGTAAGCATACAATAATTTATTTCCTCTGAGTATAGATGGATATTTAACAAAATAATATGCCCAATGCGTTTGTGGCCACTCATTGTTATTTTCAACTATGTAATTTAGTTTTTCCTCAACAGAATCACAAGGAGAGGCAATAAGTAGTTCATATAAATTAGTAAACAAGTTAGTTAAATCATTGTTATTTGTCCAAATTAATTCACGGTAGTAGCTGCCTCCGAACACATATCTTGGTCCTAAATTACTCCAACCTATTTGAATAGCAAAATCATCAATTGTTAACATTGCTCGTGAAATTAAGGTATCTGGGAGCTGTAGCAGAGCCTTGGTATAATTAACTATTTCATTTGGGTAGCGTTTAAATATAGGTAATAGTTGGTGAATAGCCCCTTTAAGCAAAGGTATATCTTCTAATTCAAATAACAAGTTCTTTAGTTCAGGTATTTCTTTAATTAATTGGGCTTTTTCCTGTTCCTGCTTCCAACTTGTATCAGCAAAGCCCTCTACATTTTCAAATAAAAGGATCGCCTCATAGGCAGGTTTATTTGTTTCTATTAGTTTATCAATGGCACGAAAAATTGGACCCAGAGAATCAAAACGTAAGTTACTATTAAATTGTCCGCTATTCACTTGACGAACTCTTTGAACTAAATTTCGTATGACTCGTAATGTGTCCAGTAAATCAGCTTCTTGACCACTTAATTTTTTTTGAATAATGGTATATAGATAGATTCGTTCCATTAGACTTAATTCTTTATTTACACACGCGTCAAATAATTGTTTATGTGAAGTGAACAATGAAATGTTCTTTGCAATTCCAGCAAATTCTTTATTTATCTCTTCTTGGCTTTTCCATAATGAAAGTGAATTAAATAAAAAATCCACATTTTCTTTTTGACTATAGATTAATTCTAAATCCGATTTTTTTACAAATGGATCCGAAAAAATACGTGGATTTCGTGTAGTCCTATCCTTAATCGCAATGGACGTTGTAAGAAAACTAAATAACTCGACAAAAGCACTATCAATTGTAAAGTCGGCACTTCGATACTCCCAAAGTAAGTCTGTCCATTCCTTTTCCAACATAAAAGAAAAATCCTTACTTCTTTCTTTAAAACCCGCTTTTTCAAGTACTTGTTCAAATTGAGCCTTAAAGTTCTCAAACGTTGAAAGAGGCTTACCACGGGCATTCATTTTAATATAAAGTTCTTCCCCTAATCCAAATTCCTCTAACTCTAAAAATTGAAAAGTAATAGGACAATCCTCATTTATTAATAGCGGGATTACTTTACTATCAAACGATTCAAATTTGTCATGTATTGCATCCAGCATCACAAGCATTGCCTGTACGGTAGGATCATGCAACCATTGAAATTGAAACCACTTTTTTTCAATTAAAATCTCAGATAGTCTTATGCTCTTTAATTCTTCAAAAGAAATACCTTCTTGAACAATAGATCTAGTAAAATCGCGTGCGCTTATCCGTGTTTCATAAGAGAAATTTGATAGCTTTTCTTTCAAATTTGCATTTTCCTTAACATTAAAATACCAATATAAAAGAAAAAGTGTAGTTAGTCGCTGTTGACCATCAAGAGGTATGAGCATTTTATAGTTTTCATCACTAGTAACTGTTCCATAAATAAAATCAAAGTCAACATGCCTCTTCTTTTCTAATGCTTCTTTTAAATGTTCTAACAACAGTTTGCGAATGTCAGTAGATTTTTCATCTATGCGGCCTTGTGCATAATCGCGTTGAATAAGAGGTATTTTAATCTTATAAGAACTGATTAAATCCCAAAATGTTAACATAATAACCTCCCGTAATATCCGAACTAAAAGTTTGTTAAAACTTCTTCAATTGCTGCTATATAATCATTACGATCTTGCTCTGTCCAGAACTGAAAATGTTCAACTTTTGTACTGTAATACTTCATGAATGTATTCCGTGTACAAATAGGAATAAAACTACCTTCCTTGTCATATTCTTTTAATCTTCGATATTTAACTGGATAAAAGTGATTACTAAGCGCGCTATTGGTTCCTCTATCTAATAATACGAGGTTTTCCAACCCATGAATATCAGAGCCAAATTGTTCTTCTGTCGCTTCCAAGATGTTATTAACTAGCTCTGTAAACTTATCTTTACTTAGATTCTTATCTTGCAAACTATTTTGAAGTAGAGCAATTAATTCAGCATACTGTGGTTCTTCATTCACTTGCTCCAACTGCTTTAATGTATAAACAGCATCTTTAAGCCATGCAAGCCACTGCTCTTTTGTATTAAGTCCTTCTGCATTCTGAGCATGTATATGTTCAATACTCCACTGTTCTTTTACATAACGGTCAAATGGAAATCTGGCTTCATCGTTTTTTTGCTTTAATGTTGTAATAATATTAAATAGCAATAGTACTTTTTTTATTTTTCCTTTGTCTCCCTCATAATTCAATTCAGCTAGCGAAATACCAGCTATTTCAGCTCTTATTTCTCCCTTTAAGGCACGACGGAAGTCTTGTTTTTCAAGAATTGCCGCACTGTCATAGAGATCCATATAATTTGTTATAGATTTATATTGTGTTAAATACCCTAGTAAATGATATAACTCCCTATCTTCATACCATTCTATAAATCTAGATAAATACGATTTAATTGTTAACCATAATTGCTGAAAGTGTACTTCCTTTTGTATTTGGTAAAAAGTAAAAAAGGGGTCGTGATGTTTGCTCGTGACATTCTTCGTATAAATATCAAATAAGAATTCTATCCGATTTGTGTACATTTTAGTCGGTTGAATAAAATACCATAATTTATCGTTCCGAAGACTACGTTCAATTTGGTCCCATTCATTAGCAAGTTCAAATTTTTGTTCCTCTGATGTCTTCGATAGTATTAATGCTTTAATTAATTCAGCATTCGTTAATGGAATCTTTCCAATATTTAAGCGGCTAAAGACCTCCCGAACCTCTATTTTAGGTTCGACCTCATACCAAATAACTTTTACATTCTCTCCTAAAGCAATTGAGAACTTTTGTTTTAAAGTACGCCGATTTTCTCTTGGTCGATGAAACCATTCGTCAATTGTTAAGAAGGCTTGTTTAAAAAAATGATAATCAATATTTTTGTCATTATTTTCTTCATCAATTTCTTTCCTTATATTAAGCAAAAATTCGTTACTGTCCGGGCGGATCTCGTATGTAAGTTGGTATGGTTCTTCATTTAGATAAGTTAAGATCAATGCAATTGTAGTTAGACGTTGTTGACCATCTATTACTTCATAAATTGGTAACTTATTTTTCTGTTCCTCCATTTTCCTTACAACTACAGGTTGCAGACAATAGAATTCCGATGAACCTGATCCAGTATCCATCATAAAATCATAGATATCATCTAAGAGGTTTAGAACTTGTTGCTTATCCCAGCGATATCCACGTTGATATGATGGAATAAAGAATGAGGCCGATTCTAATAATTCATTTACTGTTTTAAGTGTTATAGTATTTTCCATTTACTACCCCTCGCTATTTTAGTTATCGGAAAACTATATTTTCCGTTAAAGGCATTAGATTAAATTTCCAAATTTTCCACTATTTAATTATACTTTTATTACTCAAAAAGAACCATTTTAGAAGATGAGCAAATTTCACAAAAAGTAGTAAATACAAGTAGCTAATTAAATGGAATTAATTAAGGTATTGTTCTGGGTCTCAAAATACAAAAATATTACTTCTGAATTTTAGTAAAAATAATAGACAATGACCTGTTGCCATTGTCTATGGTATCTATATGAACAATTGTCGAATAAATTTTACCGGTTGAATGATTCTCCATAAATAACTCTGCCTTTTCCAAACAAAAGTTCACTAACTATCATTATGACTAGAAACAGTAGACCTTCGCCCGGAATCAAAACGTTTGTTTAAAAGTCCTTCAAACTCTTTTGAAAAACGAACTTTTAGCAGTAAACTAGAAAAAGGCTTGTCGAGTACAAGGTTACTTACACATGGCAACGTGTTATCCAGTTCATCTATCAGCAGCGAAACGGAACCACTTCTCACCCGTTATGACAAAACCACCTCTCGACAAACTTCTCTGCGCTAAAATCATTCCAACCCCTCCACAACAGCAAAAACAGCCAATCTAAACAAGCGATTGATTAGCCGAAAATTCACTAACTAATCGTTTGATTAAATGTCGGCAAAACCCTTTTAGTAAACGAACTCAGGCCAGTTGGTAAGAAAAATTCCTGTCGATGACAGGTCTCAATCTTCGATAACTCTCTTCAATATGAATCTATAAAAACCTCGAATCCACAAAAATTGACACGTTATGATACTGATCAAACGTTTGATTAAAAATACTCCCACCACTGATAACAAAGAGTTTCTATCATAAAATACGTCGAATGATGACACTCCAAAACACGGCGACAATCTTCTAACTTTGCACCGTAAAATGCGAAAAGACAAGGTGAACCGCTATTGAAAATCTCTTCGTTCAAATCCGTATATCTCACGGGCGATTTTTATTAATAAAGTTTCCGTTTGTTCTTTCAGCTTAGTGAATATGTAACATATGAAATCTTTGCATCAGGAGATTCTTTAGTACTTTCTAGTATGAAAAGAGCCTGTCACCCCCGAATAATGTCGATGAATTTGACAAAATACGGGTGGTAACAGGCACTTATTTGACACCTATTGTCTCTGTTTTATTCTTTGTTTAAACAAGACCGTTCCTCCAATGATTAGGAGAATGATTCCTGCAAATAGCCAGTTATACATGTTTGTTGCTGTATCTGGTAGTTGTACTTCTGTTGATGGATTCTCTTTTTTGTTTGTTGCTGTGTCCGGCTTTTGTACTCCTGTTGATGGAGTGTCTTTTATGTTAGTTGCTGTGTCTGGCAGTTGTACTCCTGTTGATGGATTATCTTTTGCCAGATCATTTGGACGGAAGACGCCATAAGTACTTAAGTGTTTCGTCATGGCTTTAATCTGGCCGTTTTCGTATGTGCCCCCGATTAATTCCCAATCCTTTTTATTTGGATTCCAATAAAATACTTTTAATTCTTCAGGATGACCGACTCCACTTACAGGGAAAACAAGCTGAATCTCATGATCAAAATTACTGATGATTTTATCTCCTTGTTTGATCGTGAAGTCATACACGGCCCCTGCTGCCAAATTGGATGAAGGAAGCTTTTCAGGGCTATTAGCGACTCTTTCCATGCTAATCACAAGGTTTCCCCCTTTTGCAAAGTTTGCCGCATGTACCAGAAGCTCCACATCATTTTTAACTATTTTAATTTTCGCCTGGCGATTGATGAGCGTTTCCAGCTGGCCAGCCGTAAATTGAATGGTTGTGACTCCGTCCAGACTCTCCTTTAATTCAACCACAAGTGTTCCTTCTTCATCCAATTGATTGATTTGGTCATCAGAAACGGTTGCACTGACTCCATCCTTTTTAGGTGTGACCTGTACTTCTGTTTGCAGACGAGTCAAAGCAATGGTATAAGTGGCCATCTGTCCATTTTGAGCGGATACTTCAATGATAATGTTGTTTTTTCCTTGCTCTAACGCGATTGGTTCACTTTCATGCCCGCTTGCTACTGGTTTCCCATTTATTTTTACCGACGCATTTGCATTTGCTGTCGTTGGAGTGAAGGTGACCGTTTGGATATTCGCACCTACTGCCATCGTATATTGGGTCGTGCCAGGTTCAAAAGCAGGATTTAACGCGCCGTGGCTGCTTGTTAATTGACTAAGTGTCACATCACTAGAGATCACATTTATGGTGATTGTTAGTGTTGTCTCATGCTGTCCATCACTTACCAGAATTGAAAGTGTGTAAACCGCTTTGGCCGCTGCATTTAACTGCGCTGCATCGGCAACCCTTATTTCTCCGGTCTTTTCATGAATAGTAAAAGTTCCTTCATTGTTCCCGGAAGAGATTTTGTATGTCATTGCATCACCATCGGCATCACTTGCCTTAACAGCACCGATCACTGTTCCAGTTGCAGTCTTCTCATCAATGGTAAAAGAGGCATCATCCGCAATCGGTGGGTTATTATTCAAATTATCTTCTACTGCCGTTTTCTTAATCGTGTAAGTATCGTACAAGTATGGCAATTTAGTGATTTCATTTTTAGTTTGGTCATACTTGTACGCATACGTATTAAAGGTTACAGAATTTGATGTTACCGTTACTGTCACATAAGCCGTCTCTTTTGCGATATCACTCTGCGGCCCATGAGGGTTTAACGGATCACCTGCTGGTTTAGCAGAATTTATATCAAGGAATTGATAATTTGTTGTTAGCGGATCACCAGACGAAACCGTATAATTTTTTTCACTATACCATTTCAACCCGCCAGCTGTAAGAGCCACCATATAGAAAGGTGAATTCTTCGGTTGTAGAGCTGTTGTTTCATCCAGCATTTCCGGAGTTGCATTGACACCCTGATCGCTTATGAAACCTCTTGAAAACACATGATCATGACCTTGTAGGACTGCATCAATATCCAATTCAGCAAATATTGGTGACCAATACTTTCTTAATTCGATGATATCATTATCCGTTATATGGCTGGCACCAGTGTATATAGCCTTGTGCATGCCGACAAAAATCCACTGCCCATTTTCTTTTGCTTTTTTAGTTTCTGTTCTTAATAGTGCTTCCTGTTCCTTTAATTGTGATTGTGAAGTATTTTGGGTATTAAGCATCACGAATTTTGCAGGACCGTAATCATAGGCATAAGCCCCACCTGATTCATTCGGTACGTTGATATGCCCATTAAAGGTAGCATTGTCATGATTCCCTTGAACGACAGAAATAAGGTTATTCTTCAAGAAGTCTGCCCCTGCAGTTGGAAATGCTCCACCATTATTAAAGAACAAGTTCCATTGCGTCTCATTAGATGCTGTATCAGTTAAGTCACCACCAATATAGGTAAAGGCAGAATCAGAAATCTTACTTAATTCATTAAAAGTGGCTCCTGCCGCGATTGAATTGACAGCATTGCTGATTTGTGGGTCCACTATATAGTTGAATGTAAAGCTATCTTTGTTTCCTGCTTCGGGTGCTGTTTTAAATGTTCCTGAAAGCTTGTTTGCACCCGCACCTGCTGTATATTCATACTCTGTACCAGGTGTTAATCCTGTTATTTCGACCTTGTGAAAGTATCTGCCTCCTGCACCTTGTGCATTGGTTCCATTAACTATCGTTGGCTGACTTTCACCTTTTTTATTTACTTTTAAGACCGTGTTCACTTGCTTATCTGTTGTCCATGCAAAATTCACACTAGTCGATGCATCTGTACCTACGTGCATGGTAAGCTGTTGTGGTGTCTTATCTGGATCAACCTGAATAGGATCGTCCGATAAAGGATAAACTTGTGTTAAAAGTGTCTTGTCATTTGCCGTAACGGCCGCATACCAACCCGTATCGCTGCTTTCCGGTGAATTCCATTGAGCGGCAGCTGTATTTCCGCTTTCCACGGACACTGTATTTCCGATTTTTACATCTTCTGTGACACCAGCAGTAAACGAAGCTGTAGATATCGTTCTTTTAGGATCCTGTAATGGAAGGTTTACAGTAAAGTCATCCTTTTCTGCTGAAAAAGCATTATATCTATCAAATACAGGAGAGTAGGTTTTATTAACCAGCTGTCCGTTGCTCAATTGAAGCGTGCGAAGAAAACCATCCCCGCCACGGTTATAATCCTGGTAATCACTCATGATTTCCTGTACGAAACGTGATGTGCCTGGAACCGTTCTGGTATTTCTGGATACTCCTGGATTATGTCCACTTAATACTAAAGCCACATTATGATTTGGTACAATTATTTTTTCAAATATCTGCTGACCACGTTGTGCGGTATCAAAGTTCCCGTTGGTTGCGAGGTACTCGTGCACTAAAATAATCGCACTGCGATTGCTGTATTCTTTAAGAACTGCATTTGCCCATGTAACCGTATCAGGTGTTACCTCAACTCCCATCCCAAGGTAAAGCATGATCAAGTCTTTTCCACCGATGGTAACGAGGTCATAATGATTGGTATTATTATTGTAGCTGCCGCCATACCATGGCTGCCCATTAAAACGATTCTCGCCGAAATAGGTGAAATACCCGCTCGTTTCATACCTTAGATTTGAATAGTCCCCTACGTCGTGATTTCCAGTAACAACACCGTTAGGAACGTTGGCATCATCCAACACTTTATGTGCAGCATCTGCAACCATCCATTGTGACGTATTGCCAACCGATTGAATGAGATCACCCGTATGGGCTACATAACCGATTTTATTTTGTAAATATTGATCTGCCAACCATTGAGTCATTTTTTTGTACGTATCATCTGCTGCATAAAATTTTGTATCTGTATAATACTGTGTATCCGTGAACCATCCAATTGTGTCACTGCCATTCGATACAAGATCCGGAACAATCATTGCCCGCAGCTTGCCTTGCGATGCAAATTCCGCAGTGTCCACTTTTGCAGTCAATGTAAAATCAGAACCCTTCGAACCGTGCCCTGAAGCTACTTTTACCCATTCTCCTTTTGTATGATTCCAAACAGCCAATGCTAACTTTTCACTACCTTGCGTATGTCCTGTAAACGAAAGAACGACTTTCCCAGTAGTTGTCCCGATATTCACATCATAGGCCTGATAGGGCATGCCTGTTTGCGAAGCAGTTGTAACATACCCGCTCACTTTTTCTCCGAGGCCAGTTTCTCCAGGATAGTCTTTGTTCTGAAGAACCGTGCTGTCTATCACATTGGAAGAACCTTGGATCTCGGTAATACTTGCAGCCTTATAAAAAGAGACATCCGCAACTCCACCACCAGGTACATTAGGAGTAATGAAGAGCTCTACATGATTTTCATCCCTTATAGACTGTGGATTGGTCACACTTAATTCAGTGCGTTCCACTGTAAAACTAACCGTTTTGGTGGTCGTATTGCCTGCCTTATCTGTTGCTGTGATGAGGAGGGTATGAGAGCCTGCCGATAAAGCAGAATCATACGGCAACGTGATGGTTGTACCATCGAGTTTAACCAATGTGGATGCAATACCTGCGGTTGCATCTGTTATGGACGCTTTTAAAACATCTGTAGAATGGATGATTGCGCCGTCCGTGACAGAAGGCTCGACAACCGGAGCTGTGTTGTCCGTAGTAATGGTTGCTGTTTTGACTACGGTACCGTTATCCAATAACTCAATGATATGATTTCCATCCACTAACGCGGTTGTATCGATTGAAAATAATTTAACCTTGTTATCCCATGATGTCAGGTCGAACAGGATATCAACCCTGTATGCCATGGATAAATCACTGCCGCCGGGGAATCCGTCACCCAGTCTATATTTATTTGTGTTCGAATAAGCTTCCTCCACTATATTTTTACTTTGAGATGCAGGTTTTGTAGCATCCAATGCATAATATAACTTTACACCTGTTGGTGCGATTTTATCGCCGTTTGGTAAAGCAATAGAAAAATCAAACACATTAAAATCATCATAATTTGTCGTATTGGGTGCAACATTAACATTATAGTCCCCAGCTGTATTCCCAATGGTAATACCGATGCTATTAACCTGTCCGGGAGTCAAGAGGCTTTGGTCAAGCGGTAATCTTTGCTGCGCATCATCTTTGGTAATATAAGAATTGAATTGATCGTTAATGTATGTAGCATTTTTAAAATTATTGCTTACCGATTGTATTCCGGAGGAACTAAAGTCTAGGAAAGCATTGCCGTTAGTAGTCAACCCCTCAATCGGGTTTCCATCTAATCTTAAAGACAGGTTGTCGTTGCCTGTTTTTGATGCTCCAGATACATTGAATTTTCCCTTGATTAGATCTCCATTGTTAATGTTCCATGAATAGCTAGTGTCGTCTACCATGGGAGGGTCATCCACTACAGGAGGATCTTCTACTACGGGAGGATCAACCACTGCAGGAAGTTGAACACCTTGAATCACGATATCATTGATGCGAGTATTTCCTGCCATGGCAGTTGCACCGTCATCACCATTTACCTTATAGTTGGAAGTCATGATCCATCGAAGGAAAACTTTATCCTGATCTTGCATTTCTTCCGGTAAGGCGAATGTATGGGAAGAATTACTTGTAGTTGTACTGTAACTGCTGTTTGATACGTCTATCCAGTTATTTCCGTCAGTACTGGAGATGACCTTAAAATCTCTCGGTCCTTGTGGAGAGGACGTAACCAGTGCCGTTAAATTCAGTTGTTCATAACCTTTAGTAGAAAGTTCAACCTGCCAATATTTTTTATCCATACCTCCAGCCCAATTACCACGATAGACAGAATCCTTATTGGCGTAGAGGCTGACGGTAGGAACAGCTCCCTCCCAATTAGAAAAAAGGGCGTTCTGTTCGTTTTTTCCGCCTGTCGCCGGAATGGATGCAGACATAGGTGTAGCAGCCGTCATATTCCATGCTGCAACGGTTTCTAGATTAGTAGATTCGTCTGCAGATACAAGGGGTACTCCCCCCCAACCACTCATAATCATGACGATTACCATCAGGATGGATAATAGGCTTTTTCCTGTTGCTTTCATCAAAAAGATCGCTCCTTCACAAAGTTATTTATTGTAGCAATAAATTGTTGAAATTGAATCCGCACTCACATACCAAACATGATTTTACTCCTCTTAAACCGATCTCCCACCTCCTAAGTTGCCGAGCATGATTCGACGGTCAAAAAGCTTGACCTTGTTTTTGACAAATACTCCATCTTTTACGGCAAATAAAGCGATTTTCTTTACTTCATTTGTAATGCCTCCACAACAAGTTTTTGGTGTCGTCAAAATATTAACAATATTTACAAATACTGACACACTTCTTCATGCTATCTGAACATTGTTAATTTACTGTCTATTATTTGTAAACTTTCTATTTATTTTTATCACACGTGGAAACATCGTGGTTACCGAAGCCAAAAGTGTCATTATTTAAAGTCTCGTAGGTTCTTTATCGATATGCAGATGCAGACAATATAAAGAAGCTAACTACCTACATATTGTAGATTGTTAGCTTCTTTTTCTCTTTAGACGGACTTTTTCAGTGACTCCGAACTAATAGGGTATCTTGTTTTACTTATCATCGTTAAGGTGTTATAAATAGTGTGAGGTTGAAAAATATACAAAAAAACTGATGAAGGAATAAACCCCTCCATCAGTTTTTTCTTATTTTAATAGCCTCAAACTATTCAAAATAACTAATATGGTACTTCCTTCATGCCCAATGACACCTAATGGTAAATCCACTGCTTGTAAAAAGTTTGAAGCGATCAGAAGGACGATGACACTGATGGAGAAAGCGACATTCTGTTTGACAATTCGATTCATCCTTTTAGACAAGTGAATCGCTTCGGAAATCTTCGGTAAATCGTTTTTCATCAGGATGATATCTGCTGTCTCAAGGGCCACGTCCGTTCCGCCCCCCATCGCAATTCCCACATTAGCGGTTGCAAGTGCAGGAGCATCATTGATCCCGTCGCCAACCATCGCAACATTCCCAAGTCTCCCTTTAAGCTGTTTCAAATGTTCTACCTTGTTTTCCGGCAAGCATTCAGCAATGTATTCATTCACATGACTTTCATCGGAAATCACTTTCGCTGTTTTGGCGTTATCCCCCGTCAACATGATCGTATAAATGCCTTGGGCTTTTAACTGATCAATGGCAAGTATCGTTTCTTTTCGAACCCGGTCCATCAGGCCGATACATGCCACTACTTTTCCAGCCTTTTGTACAAAGACAACCGTTTTCCCCTCATCAGCCAGCCTGCTAGCAGCTTGTTCAGCAAATCGTTCAGCCTCTTCTTCCCCAACAAATCCAGCTTTGCCGATTTTCCACTCATCTTGATCAATGGTCGCTTTCACTCCCCAGCCAGCAGCATCCTCAATACTTTCTGGGTAAAGAAGGTCATCCGCTAATTTTCCCTTTGCATACTTCACAATCGCATTGGCAAGTGGATGAGTGGAGTGGCTTTCAATCGAAGCCGTAATCCGTAAAATATCTTCATCATTAAGCCCATTTTGAACGATAAAATCTGTAACCTCCGGCTTTCCCTTTGTCAACGTACCCGTTTTGTCAAAAGCAATAGCTTTCAAATGGCTTAAATTCTCTAAGTGAACTCCACCTTTAAAAAGAATCCCGTGCCTGGCACCATTGGAAATCGCCGATAAGGTGGCCGGCATGATGGAAGCGACAAGGGCACATGGCGAAGCCACAACCAGTAAAACCATCGCCCGGTACAAGGTTTCTACCCAGCTCCAACCAAGTAGATAATGTGGAAGAAACATCATCACCGCTACTACAGCAAGCACTACTTTTACGTAAGTCCCTTCAAACTTTTCGATAAATAGCTGGGATGGCGCTTTTTCACTCTGTGCAGACTGAACTAACTCAATAATCTTTTGGAATAAGGTTTCGTTTGCAGGTCTGATGATTTCAACGGTAATCGAACCGTTTAAATTCACGGTTCCAGCAAACACCTCATCTTGATTTCCTTTCGAAACAGGGATGGATTCCCCCGTAATCGCCGCCTCATCAACGGTGGTCATTCCTTTGACAATTTTTCCATCGGAAGGCACTCGTTCCCCCGGTTTAATCAGAATGAAATCACCAATCTTTAGTTCTGATACATGAACGCGTTCCTCCATTCCATTCGTGACGCATAACGCCTCTTCAGGCTGAAGTTCCATTAATGAAGAAATTTCTTTATGACTTTTATTCATGGTATAGGTTTCAAGCGCCCCGCTTAAAGAAAAAATAAAAATGAGAATGGCCCCTTCAATCCAATAACCGATAATAGCCGATCCAATCGCTGCTAAAACCATTAGCATCTCAACATTAAGCTCTTTATTCGCAATCGTTTCTTCGATGCCTTCTTTTGCTTTCGCATAGCCCCCAATGACAAAAGCAAGGAGAAACAATAGAACAGACGGCACTTCAAACCCTTCCCGCTGAAGTAACCATCCAAGAAAAATGAATACTCCGCATACAATGGCTGCAATTAGTTCACCATTCGCTTTTATTCTTTCCCAGAGCTTTCCTTGTGGCTGTGGCTTTTTACTGTTCAGTACTTGTGTTTGTACTTGTGCTTCTGTCCTCATATTTTGTGTCAACCTCCATTTCCCCTCAACTATTTATTTATAATATTTTCCTTTTAATAATTATTATAATACGGATTATATTCAAATTTTATAAAGTTGTCAATCATAAATGAGAAAATAAATTTCCAATTGAGAATAATACTCAACACCAATTTAATTTTTATAGTAACTATCATTATTCTCTTATATTAATAATGATAATTATTATTATTTACTCTACGCCATTTATCGCAGCAAATAGCAATATATATTAACCTTACTCTAAAGAGTTGACCACAGGCAAAAATTATTTACAAATACAAGAAACAGAGTTAAAATCAGTTCATAAAATAATTCGTAGCTATTTATAAAGAAAAAGTTGGTCTAATGAAATTTTTTTTACTTACTACACCTTTTGGAGGGGTGATTACATGGATTCTAAGGGCTGGTTAAAGCAAAGCGCAAATGTGAGTTTAGAAGAGGTTAATAATACCGTGAGTATTCCAAGTAAAGGAGGATTTTGGCGGAAACTTCTTGCATTTATTGGGCCGGGATCATTGGTTGCCGTAGGGTATGTAGACCCCGGAAACTGGGCAACCTCCATCGCCGGCGGGTCACGTTTTGGTTACACGCTGTTAATTGTCATTTTACTTTCAAATTTAATCGCCATGCTCTTGCAAGCATTATCTTCAAAGCTTGGGATTGTTACAGGAAGAGATCTCGCCCAGGCAACGAGGGATGCAACAGGAAAGAAAACAGCCTTTGTCCTTTGGATATTAACCGAATTAGCCATTATTGCAACCGATTTAGCAGAGGTCATTGGTTCAGCCATTGCCCTAAATTTATTATTTGGCATTCCATTATTACTGGGTATTGCCATCACCACATTCGATGTGCTGCTTCTACTCTATTTGCAGAAGAAAAGCTTTCGTATTATTGAATCCATTGTCATCGTTTTAATGGTTACCATCTTTGTTGTCTTTGCATTTGAGGTCATTTTCTCAAAACCGGAAATGGCCGCTTTATTCGGCGGGTTTGTTCCCAAAGCTGAAATTGTCACAAATCCACAAATGCTCTTTATTTCATTAGGGATTTTAGGTGCAACGGTGATGCCGCATAATTTATATTTGCATTCTTCCATCGTGCAAACCAGACAATATAAAAGGACAACAGAAGGAAAAAGAGAAGCATTAAAATTTTCTCTTATTGATTCCACCTTTTCGTTAACCGTTGCATTTTTGATTAACTCCGCCATTTTGATTTTGGGAGCGGCCGCTTTTTATGGTACCAATTTAGATGTATCCGAAATCGAAGCAGCCTATGAATTACTTAGTCCTACGCTCGGAGTAGGGATAGCAAGTACGTTATTTGCAGTTGCCTTACTTGCATCCGGTCAAAACTCAACCATTACCGGAACGATTAGCGGGCAAATTGTGATGGAAGGATTTATTAACTTAAGAATTACACCATGGCTTCGCCGCTTGATCACACGTTTATTAGCCGTCGTTCCTGCGTTTATCGTGACCTGGGTGGCCGGCGCCAAAGGAACGGGTGAATTGCTGTTATGGAGTCAAGTCATTCTAAGCTTGGCACTTCCATTTGCTGTCATCCCTTTAGTACTCTTTACAAGCGATAAAAAGAAAATGGGTGAATTCGCCAACAAATTACCTGTGAAAATTTTAGCATGGGGATGTACCGGTGTAATCGTTGTATTGAATATTTTCCTCATTGTATATACCGTTATCACAGGTCAAAATTTAGGATAAAAGGGAAAAGCCTAATTTCTCCGTATTAAAAATAGAGAAATTAGGCCTATTTCAGTGACTTCGAACCGTCCCCCTGAATGCATTCACACATTTTTTTATCTTTACTACTTTCTCAAAAACAAATCCCATTCAAACATGCTTGTTCCAATTTGAATACAATTTTCCACTTTTGACCTGCTTTTTTACGTTAAATTCAATTTCCCCTGGTTCGATTCATTTATTTAATAGAGTTATGGTAAAGCTACCTAGGAATAAATCGGAAGCGCGCTGCCCTGAAGGGTTTTACCAGTGGAGAGCTTTGACGAATTAGTTGTTCAATATCAACCAATGATTCATAAGATTATCCAAACCTTAAACATTTATAAAAATCAAAATGAATTCTATCAGACGGGGTTAATCGGCCTTTGGGAGGCTTCACTGTCCTTTGATGAAGGAAAAGGCAGTTTTACAAACTATGCGTACATCTATATGAAAGGGAAAATGTTATCGCAAATGACTCAAAACAACCAACATAAAGAAAAACTTATCTATCCGGTGGAGGAATTCTGGGAAACGATTGAAAACCAGGAAGCCCCTCTATTGCTTGAGAAGGAAACGATTCAAACCTATTGCGACGGGCTAACGGAAAAAGAAGCAAAATGGGTAATCGCAGCATCGATCGAACAACTTTCTATTAAGGAGATTGCCGAAAAGGAGAAGGTGTCACCCTCTGCCGTTAAGCAATGGCGGTCAGGAGCTAAAAGAAAATTGAAAGAAAAGATTGCAATGGATAGCTAACCTTTTTATTTCACCCCGGGCAGTTGGCTACATATGCTGCCCGGGATCACAATGTATCATCGGCATTATTTGACAAAAGTGGACTATTTTCACAAAACATTCATGAATGGTACGTGTTAGTGATACTATACTATAGTAATATATGTTATTTTTTCATTAATGGTTTAATTTATCTTTAATTGCAGGAAAAACACACCTAGAAGTCGTTATCACAATATTATTCTGATTTCCTCATTAAATGATATGACCATGCGATCCTCTTTACTTTCATTATATCTTGAGCTACCCCACTTATAAATGATTGCTCACTCATCTTGTGTAAACATTCTTTTCAAACTAACTGTTTTTCGCATCAAAAAATCAAAATGATAACTATTTAGGAGTGAAGGATTTGGTTATTGAAAAGCATTATGTAATTAATCAGCATATGATGTACATGTTTGGGCTGCGTGATCGAAATGCAAAAGAATGTACCCTAGTCACAGAGTTCCACCGTGTTTTCATCGTAGATCGATCACCTTTGGAAATACTAGACGATAGCCTCCGATCGATTGGATTCGATTTAAAAGGAGCCATGGACACTGCCAAACTCATCATTGGGAAGAGCATGATGTGCCCTGTCATGATCAACCACATCCATAAGATTTGTGTCTTTCCCGATAAATCGCATAAGCACGAAGATACCATTTGGTTTAATCCCTTACATATCTTAAGAACGGATAGTTTTAAACGAAAAACAAACATAGAGTTTCGAAATAAGCTGATCCTCATGATTGATTCCAAACTTTATTCATTTAATAACAAATTGAAATCAGCGGAGCAGTTTAGCCAAATCACCATCGAAAACGCCACCAACCCAGTATCCTATATCATTGAACCACCGAAGAAAATCAGGAAAAGGAAAAGCAAAATTAAATAGAGTCTCACTGGATGACCAATATATATATAATATTTTCTTGAAATCTGACAAAAAACAAAAATCCAGATCCGACATGAATTTGCTTGATGGTGATAGTCCATCTAATAGCGTCTTTTAAAGCAGCCTGATGAATGATTCATCAGGCTGTTTCTTCAACTCACACATTCTATTATTTTCTACTAAAGAGATGGGAACGATTAATTATGGATAACACTCGGGTAGCATCTGGCAAGGATATTCACTTTGTGTCCTTTTTAGGAAGATATGAGACAAAATCTAAGATAGAGCCGTTTTCCGTACCACAGTACGTGGAGTAAATCTTAATGTCATTATGTAATGATCTAAAAGGGAGAATTGTTATGAACGAGTCCAAAGAAGAGAAAAACCCCATAATAATGAATAATTCACCATTTACCAAAATGGAATGTAAGCGCCAATCCTTTGTAAAAACAAATGCCTTTACTGGTACAGTTCAACGTACCATGTATAAAAATGATTATTTTAATTTTTTCTATAAAAAACGGAATGGGTGTTTGGAAAACGATGAATAGAATCGTCGAAATAAAATTAAAGGAACTACTTATGGAAAAGGGGATGACTATAAGAAAATTATCCCGACTAAGTGATGTCCGTCATGCGGCTTTATGTGAATTAGCTAACCAAAAGAGGATTAATGTCCATCTTCATCATCTAGCCCGAATTGCGGATGCACTAGATATTGATGATATGAATCAAATTATAACTTTCGAAAAAGTGAAGACGAAATGAGAATCTATAAGATGGAGCTTCATTCATTCGCCCGAGCCTGTGTTGGTAGGAACATATGAGGGAATGACAAAAAAGAATCGAACGAAACCTAGCAGCCTGATGAATGAATCAAGCTGCTTCTATTTTTCGTTACTTGGAACATTCTTTGATGGTATACATACCTTCTCGGGAAGTGACAGGTACGGATATCTATGAATGTTTTTTAACTCAAATCCGCTTACAGCCTGTACCTTCTTGCACAATAAGCATATTAATAATGTAAATAGGGTTTGCTTAAATAAAGTTTGTTATTTTTTTAATAACCTTTCATTAATAATCTGTAATGGGATAAGCTGCTCGGAAAAGGAGATGTGATACATTGGAGAATCAAGTGATTGTACCTTGGGAAGTGGATGAACTAACTCATGGTGAATTTTATGTTCCAGATTATATCAATGATATAGGATTAGAAGTTCTTAAACAATACAATTTAAAAGTTAATAGCATGCAAGTGATCACAACAAAGCCTGACAAGGGTGGGGCTATTTGGAAGCTGGAGACGAATTCAGGACCAGTAAGTTTTAAGCTTCTCCATCGAAGACCCACAAGAAGTATGTTTAGTCTTGGCGCCCAAAGATATTTGGTGGATGTAAAAAAAGCAAGGGTACCAGGGATTATCACAACCAAATCAGGAGAGGATTATGTCGAGGCCGGAGGAAAGCTGTGGTTTGCTGCGGAATGGATTGAGCCGCTAACTCCTGTAACAAAGGATTTAGTAGGTGCAAAACAACTTTGCTATGCACTTGGTGAATTTCACCGCCTAAGTCAGGGATATGTACCTCCAGCAGGATCTGAAATGGCATCGAGATTGCATAAATGGCCAAAAAGCTATCAAAAAACCGTAACGAAAATGGATTGGTTCCGAACTACCGCCAATGCATATAGTTCAATGCCTGCAAGTCAAGATCTATTAAATGTTGTCGGTCTATTTGAAGATCAAGCAAAAAGAAGTGTCGAAGCACTTAATCAGTCAAAATACTCGGAACTTGTAAAGCTAGGAAATACAAATTGGGGACTAGTGCACCAGGATTATGGTTGGTCTAATGGTCAAATGGGACCAAATGGGATGTGGATTATTGACCTAGATGGAGTAGCTTATGATCTTCCAATTCGTGATTTAAGGAAACTAATTACCGGTACCATGTCCGATTTATTTACGTGGGATGTAACGTGGATACGTGAAATGATTCAAGCTTATCACGAGGCAAATCCAATTAGTCCAGAACTATATGACATCTTAATGATTGACATGTCACTTCCTAATGAATTTTATAAAAATGTTAAAGAAGTACTATATGAACCTGAACTATTTTTAAATGAAACAACTTCTCAATTAATTCGAACAATTGTCGATACTGACCAATCCAAATGGCCGGCATTGCAAGAAGTTCAAAACGATTGGAGGAATAAGAAAGCATGAATATTTTAATGATTGCTACTGAAAAACTCCCTGTACCTCCTGTCCTAGGAGGGGCCATTCAAACGTATATTTCTGGAACCCTGCCATACCTAGCAAAGTCGAATAATATTACTGTTTTAGGAATAACGGACCCATCGCTTCCTAATGAAGAAATCAAAGACGGAATTAAATATGTCCGGGTGCCAGGAAAATTATTAGAACTCTATCAACAAGGAATCGTTCGGTTTTTAGCTACCACTTCTTTTGACATTATTCATATTTTTAATCGTCCTCGTCTTGTTATGCCAATTCGAAGTGTTGCACCTCAATCAAAAATTATCCTTAGCATGCACAATGATATGTTCAATCTGGAAAAAATCGAACCAAATGAAGCACATGCAGCAATAAATGAAGTCTCTATGATCATTACAATCAGTAACTATGTAGGGAATGTCATCCGAAACCTCTATCCCCAGGCATCAACAAAGCTCCAAACTATTTATTCAGGTGTTGATTCTGAGAGATTTTTACCTGGTAATCATTCCAAAATGCAATCGATTCGAAATCGCCTTCGCAAAGAACATGGCTTAGAAAATAAGACTGTAATCTTATTTGCAGGTAGACTTTCCGAAAACAAAGGAGTAGATCGTTTAATTCGTGCATTACCACTGCTTTCAAAAAGATTTAAAGACTTAGCCTTAGTAGTAGTAGGAGGTAACTGGTTTAGTCAGAACAAAGTAACCGATTATGTAGCCTATATTCGTTCTTTAACGAAGCAACAATCCGTTCCTGTTGTGACCACAGGATTTGTATCACAAGCTGAAATTCAAAATTGGTTTGCGGCCGCCGATTTATTTGTTTGTACTTCCCTTTGGCAAGAACCACTAGCACGCGTTCATTACGAAGCAATGGCTGCCGGCCTTCCTATTGTGACAACGGCAAGAGGAGGAAATGCAGAGGTTATTAAATTAGGGGAAAATGGCTTTGTAGTCGAAAATCCAGAAGACCCAGCAAATTTTGCAGAGAAGATTTCAGAAGTATTATCAAATAAATCATTAATGCAAAGTATGGGGAAAAGAGGAAGAGAACTCGCTTTAAGCAATTATAACTGGCCTCGAGTAGCACAAGAAATTATGGAAGTTTGGTGGCGTACGATGCAAATACCTCTTCCTACAGCTCTGCCTGATGGATATGTAGCTCCAGAGGTTGAAAGTTTCCAAAATATTATTCCTGTACAGGGCGGATCTAGTGAGATACACGTTAGTAACGTCGGGCAAACAATCACTCAATTTACAGATGAATCAAAGGTTCCTGAAAAAGAGAAAAAGAAGGATAAAGAGAAGTACAAAGATAAAGACAAAAAAGATAAACGCAATAAGAAGGATACGGAGAAGTACAAAGATAAAGACAAAAAAGATAAACGCAATAAGAAGGATACGGAGAAGTACAAAGATAAAGACAAAAAAGATAAACGCAATAAGAAGGATAAGGATTAAAAATCTAAGTGGAGTGAAGCAAACGGTAACAAAGATAAGAAGAAATAAAAAAACGACTGATCATAATAATAATTTAATCGATGTAGGTACGCGTTCAAAAAATCAAGGTGCAATTCAAATGGCACCTTGATTTTTTAGAAGTATCCTCATTATTTCAAGTAAATTTGTCCAAGCCATTTTAATTAACCGTAGTAATTTATATTAAAATGGAAGAAAACCCGGACACTTTGTCGAAAGGAGACGACTTATTTCCAAATGAACATTTTAGTGACAGGAGCGGCTGGTTTTATTGGGTTTCATCTTTCTAAACGATTGTTAGATGAAAACTATCATGTTATCGGTGTAGATAATCTTAATGAATATTACGATGCTCATTTAAAGAAAGATCGGTTAAATATACTGGAAAAAAACGTTAATTTCGAATTCTATAAAATAGATTTGGCAGATCAAGAATCACTAATACCAATATTTGAAAATAGATCAATCAATATTGTAATCAACTTGGCAGCTCAGGCTGGAGTCCGTTATAGTCTTGACAATCCTCATTCTTATGTTCATTCAAACTTATTTGGGTTTATAAATATTTTAGAGGCTTGCAGGCACTATCAAGTTGAGCACTTAATTTATGCATCTTCAAGTTCCGTTTATGGAGCAAATTCAAACATTCCATTCTCTACAAAAGACTCTGTTGATCATCCAATAAGTATCTATGCTGCTACAAAAAAAGCAAATGAATTAATGGCTCACTCGTATAGCCATTTATTTAATATTCCAACCACAGGCCTTCGTTTCTTTACAGTGTATGGCCCTTGGGGAAGACCCGATATGGCTTATTATTCTTTTACTAAAGCTATTGTAGAAGGAAATACTTTAAAAGTATTTAATAATGGCGATATGAGCAGAGACTTCACTTTTATTGATGATATTGTGGAGGGGATCATTAAATTACTAGATCATCCACCCAAAAACAATAACAATTGGGATAGAAAAAAACCTGACCCGAGTTCAAGTTATGCTCCCTACAAGATTTATAATATCGGCAACAATAATCCCGTCAAGTTAATGGAATTTATTCAGATATTAGAGAAGCTAATTGGCAAAAAGGCAAAAGTAGAATTATTACCTATGCAGCCAGGAGATGTTAAAGAAACCTATGCAGATATTACAAGTTTGCAGAAGGATGTAGGCTTCTCCCCTGCTATACCATTAGAAATAGGATTAGGTAAATTTGTAGATTGGTATAAAAAATATCATCTAAAGGAAAAATAATCTCCTCAATTTTTCAAAGGGACTATTTTCCAAAACTTTAATTAATATATGCAGAGACAAAAAGGGCTGTATACTAGTCAATAGAATAACCTTTTGGACAGCCCTTTATGACCAAGCATTCTATATTTTTATAAAGCAAAAACCTCATTTACTTATGATACAGTTCCCCGCACCTATTCAACCAGCATTTTATTTACAAAAATATACAATCTGGAAACGAATAAAAAAAAACAGTGCCTCCAACTCCCCGGATAATGTCGATGAGTTCGACAAAAAGCGGGTGGTGACCACTTTTTTAAATCCAGCAAGATTATGGTCACCAATAGCCCTCGTTGGTGACCACTTTTTCAATTCCAGCAAGATCATGGGTACCAATAGCTCTCGTTGGTTACCACTTTTTTAATTCCTGCAAGATTATGGTCACCAATCGCCCTCTTTGGTTACCACTTTTTTAATTCCAGCAAGATTATGGTCACCAACAGCCCTCTTTGGTTACCACTTTTTCCATTCCTGCAAGATTATGGTCACCAATCGCTCTCGTTGGTGACAACTTTTTCCATTCCCGCAAGATTATGGTCACCAATCGCTCTCTTTAGTGAACGGTTCTTATTAGCAAGATATCAAAATAGCAATTTACAAAGGCCATAGAAAAAGAGGTCGGTTTCTTATCGAAACTGGCCTCTTAATTCCAATATCTATTTTATTGAAGGGATACTAAGTTCAATAGTTGACCTCTCTTCCCTTCCAATGTCAGTATCGCTTTCTTTCCTTGATGGTTAAATAATTCATTGATCATGTTGCCTGATGCTTTTGCAGTATAGGTTGTACCTTCTTCTGTGATAAACCGAAACGTTCCGTTATCATCTACCCCACCTATTTGAGCTTCAATGATCATTTGATTGACAGTAGTCGAAGGAATCTTGATGTTTTGTCCAATTTTCAACTTTGTTGGTTCAACTCCTTGATTTAGTTCTTGAATCTGTGAAACAGAAACCCCTAATCTTTTAGCGATTTGGGTAAAAGTATCACCGCTTTTAATTACATAAGTGTTTGTTTTATTCACTGTAGGATTGCTTGTATTGTTTGGTTCATTTTTCGTTAAATAGGTTTCACTCACAAACGCTAGTTTGCCCTTAAATTGAATCTTAGCCCAACCATTAGAAGCGGATATCACGGACACATGATCGTTTAATTTTAAAGAGTCAATAATTGCACTCTTCGTCGAAGCTGCTTCTCTTACTCTCAACGATGTTGCCGTTACATACATGGTTTTGGTAGCTGGACTTGATTCAACCGCTTGTTTGGATGTAAGATAATTCGCACTCACAAAACAAACTCTTCCTTTAATTAAAATGCCCGCCCATCCGTCTTCTTCGAATACAACCTTAACCACATCACCTATTTTATATTTTCCGATAATACTACTTTCAGTGGTCGGTAGGGTTCGAACATTGAGTACAGTGGCGGTAACCATTCGATCTTCTACTTTTGGTAAGAGAATTTTCTTTCCATTAATGGAAGTTAGCCCATTGGCATTTAAGATTCCTTCTGCTGTTACCCCATGTTTCGCAGCGATTGCTTCAATTTTTTCACCACTTCTTACCTGATAGGTATATTCTTCTATCACAGTTGCGGCGCTCGAAGTTATCGAAGAAATACCAAGAACTACGGTAAAAATCCCCGTCACAACCAATCTTTTTACTGGATTTTTTTGAATCCATTGGCTCACCTGTGCTACATATGTATTCCAATTGGCACGAATATCATTTAAGAATCCTTTAACATCTAAGACATTCCGGATATCAAAATGATTTACGCCCTTGTTATATTCCCGTTTTTCCATCCTTGACGTGAAAACTGGTGAATTTTTGCGTTGCTTGCTTTTTCCATGCGCTTCTTTCCTGCTTACCTTTAATTCTCCATTTAAAAATAACTCTGTAGTCAAAATTACCGATTCTCCTATTCTCTCTAAGCTGAAAGTCATCCATACTATTTCCTATAAACAATACGATGGTTTATAATGTTTTTTGTCCCTTTTTGTCAAAAAAAGTAGAAATTAGTTTAATATGGTCCCACTTCCATAATCATGGCGAATATCCTGGCTTAACATCTTTTTGCTCTCCACCACATGGGAAAAAGCCCCTTCAGTGCCAAACTACACTGAAGGGGCCTTAATTTCATTATCCTAACTATTTAAACTTAGATTTCGACTATTCAAACCAACTTCTGCGGTTTCTATCTTGATCTCTATCATGATCCTTTTCATGATCTCTATCATGATCCTTTTCATGATCCTTTTCATGATCCTTTTCATGATCATGTTTGTTATCATCATCTTTACCAGAAGCTATTGCTAAACCACTAAAGGAAATAGGTCCTACCACAGCTGCTTCAGTACCCTTGGTACTATTTTCGACTGTAAATTGATAGCTGTGGGAACCCCCTCTCACATTCGTATCAATAGCTTGTATTGTTACAATATAGTTTACTTCTGATGTAGGATCTGATTCTACCCCTTCTTGAGACCGGAAGATTTCTTTTCCATCACGGAAGATCTTAAACAATAGTTGAGATGTGCCCGTAACTCCACGGACTCCAACTGTCCCAATTAATTCTACATGATTATGGTTAGCATCCCTTTGAGGAATCGTAATACGAATTTTAGCTAATACGGCTCTCCGTGGAGAATGAGGAATAGGAATGGGTCTAATTTGACCAACCTTACTAACTGGCTGTGTTGCTTGATAGTCAATAATTCGATCCATTAATGTCACCACCTTAATTTATTACTTTATCGTATGAAATTTATATGGAGAGGTTTGGACTATTTTTAATAAAGTAATAGTTAAAATGCTAAAAAACAAATAAATGTCAATGTCCCCATGGTCCTGACTCGGTTAGAGATTTAACAATTTCCACTAAACCTTACATTTCAAATTCGTGGGGAACATATCAAGATATTTGATTTTGCACTAACTTGTGCAAGGAGGGGTGCCAAGGGAGTTTAATTACAACCAAGGTGTATATGTAAAAAAGGAATTCTTACCAGGATGGTTCTAATGGTACGTTGTGATGGCGGCTTCTATGGCTAAGCAGGGATCGATCTTTATTTTCTAATACTACCACTTAAAAAACCGCACCATGATCTAGAAACAGACGGGACTTTACACTCTTTACTACCTATCCCTCTCTCGACAAACTTCCCTTCACCTAATTAACACAAACCCCTAGTTAACAACGGATAGGGCGGATCTAATCAAACGTTTGGTTAACACAAAAATAACTACACAAACGTTTGATTAGATGTGGGAAATCCCTTTTGTTAAACGAACGCATGTCAGTTTTGCAGAAAATTTATTGTCGATGAAACGTCGCAGTCTTTGATAATCATCTACAATAAAAATCAATAAAAACTAGCAATCAATAATGAGCGACACGTTTCAATGCCAATTAAACGTTTGTGTAAAACAGGCATAAACGTAGATAAATCAAGAGATTCTAGTAGAAATTAGGTAGAATAGTGTCGATGGATTTATCGAGTACAACTGGTAAAAAACTTGCAATTCACTAATGAACAGGCAGCAACAATAATAATTCTGATGTTCGACCATGATTAGACAATTGACTGCTGATCTTTTTAATTAGCAATTTCATATGCAAAAAAACAGGATAAATGGTTATAAACACTTCAATACCCATTAAAGAAGGGCAACGAAATTTTTGTGATCTGATACTCTTTTTGTGTTGTTATTTTAATGTTTTACTCGAAAATAGAGCCAGTTAGTCATAATGACAATCTTTTTTATTGGTAAACACAATCTCTAAAATGTTTACTCCACGTACAATTTGTGAAGGAATGCACTTAAAGCAACGGGTAGCTTTAGTTTAATCAGGTTGGTAACTATTACGGCAAAAAACGCTGCAGTTCAAAATCTGAGCGTTTTAATTTGTCATTCATATTGCTAATTTACTATTAAAACATATGTTAATTAGTTTGTTATTTGCATTGTTTTTAGCACTTTTCTCCCCATCAACCGAACCCGTTAATAAATCTGCGCTTGTTTTATGCTCACTTTCCCTAGTTGGAAGACAAAACCTAAAATAAAGTTCAGCGCCATTATTAATATGGAAATTCTCTGGATGGTGCCTGGCACCATAGCTAATATGTCAGCGCCGGCATTGGTATAGGTGTCGGTATCATTTTAAATGGAGAATTATATACCGGCATAAATGGATTTTCCGGCGAATATGGACATATGATTGTTCATATCGACGGCAAAACTTGCCACTGCGGTAGCAACGGATGCTGGGAGCTTTATGCATCTGAGCAGGCATTGTTGGAAGAAGCCGCAAAAATCATCCCTTCTGATGTTGCTGAACAGGATCTAACCATCGAGATGTTAATCGAACTTGCAAAGAATGGAAACGATGATGTGATACGTTTATTTAACAATATTGGAGAATACCTCGGTGTGGGTATTAACAATATCATTCACTCCTTTAACCCTGAGCAAATAATAATAGGAAGCCGCCTTATTATGGCAAAGGATTGGATTGAAAATCCAATTAAAAGGTTTGTGAAGCGTCACACGATGGAATACCATCAAAAAGGGTTAACAATAAGCTTTTCAGAGCTAAACACCCATGCAGCAGCCATCGGCGTTTCCGCTATATCGATTGAGGGATTTTTAAAAAATGCTGTACAGTGATTTCGGAAAGTTTCATGGTGCCAAAATCAAAATTACCTCGCAAACCGGTATTTTACAATAAGTAAAAAGAATCCATTTTGAAAAGGAAATTGACAAAATGGATTCTTATCTGTTTATGGCATTATTAAAATGGTTCTTACGATAATTTGGTGAAAAGTAAACGGAAATTAAGATAATATTATAAAACAATTTAATCAAATGAAAAAAAAGAGAGAGATCAAAAAGGGAACTATAATATGGTACCTATAGATGCAAAATTGCTCAGAGTTCAAAATACCCTGAGCAATTTTTTTATTCATGATCCTAAGAATTTCTTCTCTTTACATATCTTACTAAACCAATCCCCATACCTGCTAGTATCAGAATCAGCCCAGCAGCAAGCCAGTTATATTGGTTTGTAGCAGTATTTGGCAAATCACCGTTTTTTGAAACATGGACTTGAGAAGATCCCTTCTCCTTTACACTTACGCTGTCAGCCGTTCCATTATTGGTATCTTTTATCGGTTGATCGGTACTGCCAGGCTTATTATTTGTATGATCTGGCATAGTCCCGGTATCACCAGGTTTTTCCCCCGTATCATCAGGCTTATTCCCGGTATCACCAGGTTTTTCCCCTGTATCATCAGGTTCGCTTCCTGGTGACGGTGCAAAATCCGCCGTTGCAAAACGGTAAATTTCAGAACGTCTAACCGCCTCATTTTCATCCGTAATGTTCATGTACCAGTAATAGGTTTGGTTTGGCTGCAGCCCCTTCCACTCCGCTGCCGCCGTATCACCAGACGCTACGTTTTTATCTGTACCGATTACATTATCTGAATAGACATTAACACTGAAATAATCTGTGGCCACACGTTTATTAATATCAGTTAATTGGTAATCCGCCGTAAAGCTGTCCACACCTGGTTCATCAAAGAAGTTCATATCATCCAAAATAGGCGAATACGTTTGGATGCTAACTGTTTCATCAACTGGATTAAATGTCAACAAACGAACATATCCATCACCGCCGTTAGGACCTCCTTGATAATCCGAAAGCATTTCCAATACTTTTCTCGTTGAACCATCTTGATTTGGAATCTCGGAAACACGTGTTGCTACTCCGTGATAATGACCGCCCATTACCATTTTCACATTCTCGTTTGGCGTAATAATTTGATCGAACACATTTTGCGACATTTTAGACAAGGTGGCGCTGTATTCTAAATAAGCATGCATGACTAAAATCGCATTTCGATCCGAATGCTTTTGTAATACTTCATTTGCCCAAGCAATCGTTTCAGGTGTATCTTCTAACCCAAAACCAAGATAAACAACAACGAAATCATGACCGCCAAATGACATGAGGTCATAGTGATTGCGGTTATTATCCATTGACCCTCCGTACCATGGATTATTACTATATCTTTGTTCACCCACCCATTTGTGGTAATACGTATAGTCAATTCCATCGATGATGCTGTCATGATTTCCTGCAAGCACACCATATGGGACACCGGCATCATCCAATTTTTTCAAGTTGCGGTCCGCTACAGCCCATTGAACCTCATCGTTCGCAACATTCACAATATCCCCGGAATGAATCACATACTCAAAGGTTCCCTTGCTATATTCGTCCACAATCCAATCCCCTAACCCATCAAAAATAGAATGGTAAGTCTCGGCATAGTATTGTGTATCCGTAAACCATAGCATGCTAAAGGGAGCATTGGCATTTTTCACTTCGTCCTGTACCATGGCTTGAATTTTTCCATCTTTAATGAACACTTGCTTATCCACTTCGGCAGTCAGAACAATATCAGATTCATCAGCACCACCAATGGCTGTCTTGAGTGCTGTCCATTTTCCAGCATGATGATCCCATGCATAAAGCGTGACCTTACGATTTGGAAGTGTCTTCCCTTTCCAATAAAGTTCTACTTTATCCCCTGGTGTCAATTCATCTTCAACCGTTACTTCAAACCGGTGATAAGGGAATCCACTGGTTGAATCATTGACAAGGTATTCGCCATCTTCAAAAGCTAGCTTGGCTTGATCTGCCTCACTCAATTTATTTTCGCCAGCAGCGGCAACCGTTAACGGCGGTTCTCGATCCGCCACATTTCCAAACCCTTGGATGTCATCTCCTCTAGCAAAATCATACTTGCTTCCTTGGTAGAAGGTTACATCCATTTTATCGCCGCTTGGATCGGTTACCTTCGCTTTCAACGTAACATCATTACCAGCCTTTTCACCATCAGCAGCAGGCGTTACTTCAGACGGCAGATCAGGTGTTTCTGCATCAATCATAAACGCTACCGAGTACGAAGACATATTCCCGGCACCATCATAAACATTCACATGCAATTCATGATTTCCTGCATCCAGTTTGGCTGATGATGTTTCATATGGAAAAGTAACCTTTTTTCCATCGAGCGTCGCTTCTGCTTTAGAGATACCAGTCAATTGATCCTCTGCAACAGCAGCAAATGTCATCTTACCCTTGAGGCGGGCTCCCTCCGTAATCAACTTCCCGGCTGAGTAGGAAATGCCCTCAATCACTGGATCTGTATTATCAATCGTAATCGCAGTAGCATCAGCTTGAGCTCCATTTTTGTCTAGCACGAGCTGATACATTCCATCTACAAAAGCAGTCGTATCCACTTCCGCATATTCTGCCGTTAACTTTTCCTTTGGTATGTTAAAAATAAAGTCACTCTTCATCGGCTTTGTTAGGTTTGTATTCGTTGGAGCACTGCCATCACCTAATGGGTAAAACACATTTTCCCGATAAGGTAAGAGCGTTTGCTGTAAATTACCTAAATAGTTACGAACACTTTCAGGCTTGATCATCGTTCCATCTGGTAAAACAAGATGAACGTTAATGACTTCAAAATCATCAAAATTGGTTTTATTAAAATGTTCTTCATGAACATCCAAATCATAAGGGACATTTTCCCCGCCTGAATGGATCGATACGATCCGATCAGAAATCAAATATCTTGGAGAAACATCATAGGTATACCAGGCTCCATCCACATAGCTTGGTAGAATTCTAGTAAAGTATTCTCTCTCACCTGCGGGATTTTTTGCGCTAGCAGATGCTTGGTAAATATAGTCAATCCCTGATGCCTGGAATCCAAACTTCGCCTTTCCCGGTAACGCTGGGATGGTTTCAAGTCTTTGCCCGGCTAATGAAATGCCCAGCTGATCATGGGCTGTTTTTCCATAAGCGTATAAACCAACCTTGCCGCTAACCATATCCCCATCAGTCAGGGATAAGCCTGATTCAGGAAACTCCATTCCCAGTTCGTCTTCAATAACCGTGATTTGATTTCCGCGAGAATTATAAGGAACCTTTGTACCATTACCGCTGGCATCTTCCGTATTCACCATATAACGGTAGGCACCCAATTCAGCGATATTCAAATTCGCTTCGTACATGTATTTTCCATCCGCTTGCCCTTTTAAGCTCATGGCAGCATGATGCGTGAAATCCGTTAAAGCATTTCCAGCCGTCCCGTAGACTAATTCTGCTTTTGCCAATTGTTCTTGGCTGGTAATCGTGATCTTATAATCCCTTCCAGCCTGAATTTGGTAATAGGGCTGATCATGTTCAATCATTGGAGAGACAACATCCCGGCCAGCTACTGCAGGAACTTGTCCTTCGTCAATGCTGCCTGGATTGGAATAGGCTCTTGCACCTGTACGCTCCATTACTTTACCTGATTCAGGATACTTATAAAGGACAGCACTATTTCGGATATCGTTGACCATCCGGTCTGGGCTGCCAACACTTGATGCATCATACCATGCCTCGACAATTAGATCGTCGATTGATTCAGAACTTGAAATAGCAAAACCACGATTCAACGAGTTAGGTAGGTTAAAATCTGAAGCATTTTTATTATCATAAAAAATAATATCATTCTCATTCAGTGCTGAATTGAAATGAGTATTGAAATCTTTTGCTTTTGTATACCCTGCAGCTACGGCTTCTTTTGCAAACCAAATAATCGCAGTACTATATGGCTCGATTGCCGTATCCTGAGGAATGGTCCATTTTTTAGGTGCAGGCGAATTATTAGGATATAAGTAGAAGAGTGTATATCCTTTTAAATTCAATACCTCGTTAGAGTTATTATATATTTCCATAAACTCATATTGATTCCCGCTGCCCTTACGATAATCCCCTGCCGGATTCGGGGTCATTTCGGTAATTAATAGTTTCGGTGGTTTGGAATTTTCAGGATTATTTACAACCACTTCATAATTTTCAGATTGAACCTTTGATTCGCTGTCACTTGCTTCAATATAGTAGTGAATGGCCGCTCCAGAAACCAATGCACCGGGTATCGTATAAGAATAGCTACCCTTTGACTTGTCTTCCATTGCCGCTTCTGTGAATTCACCATAGGGATTGAAGCGATAAAATACTTTTACATGTAATGCTTCCCCGTCCGCATCTTCCACAACTGCTCCTATGGAATAATCTGTTCCTATTTGAATCGAAGCTGCAGGATTATGAGTAATAACTGGCTTAGCATTTGAAGATGGAACAAGCTGTTCAGCAGCAACCACACCAGGAGTTGGATCAGCCTTGCGAAGGTATGCCGCAACGGTTACTCCTTCTCGAGGTACTCGGGTGTGAAAGCTTTTTCCATCTGCTGTGTCGTCTCCCGTAAACCTTACTTCACTAATAATATTGTTATCATCATTTTTACTTGTAATATAGAAGCTCCGGTCACTGCTGTTTGGCAGTGCATCTTGATTCCGTACTTTATAAACCGGTATATGATCAGGAATCTGATGGTAGGCTCTAAAATCTGATTCCTTTAAATTAGCCGCATCCCCCGTTATGGCAGTACTAGTCCGTTCCACCCATAAAACGGCTGGACTGTTTGCAGCAATCTTCACATTCAAATCACTAGCATCATCCGCAGCGGTTACAGCTAAATCCTTCGTACCCGTCCTCCAGTCGTAGCGGATTTTATATAGACGATTAAAGTCTAATTCTTCATCGGTATGATTATAAATTTCGACAAATTCGAATAAATCATTTGAGCCTGCTCCCTTAATTTGACTATTGTCTTTATCGTTCGGATAGACTTCCGTAAAAAGAATAGGATATTTTACTTTTGGATTACTCTCTTCATCTGGTGGGGTAGATGAAAGAATCGCGACGGAAAAGGCTTCTGTTTGTGCAGTTTCCTTCCCATCACTAACAACTATGTAATAGTGAATAGACGATCCGCTCATTTCGGAGGCTGGGATCGTGTAGGAATAGTCAAGATCCGCTTTAGACATCACGGCTTCTTTATACGGTTCTGATGTCTGGCTACGATATAACAACGTAACAGCAAGTTCATCACCATCTGCATCCTCCACAGTTGCCGTTACCGTAAAATCTGTTCCCGCTTGAATAGATCCAACCGAATGATGGCTGATGTTTGGCAAATTACTGTTTGCCGGTGTAAGCTGTTCTGCTTGAACAACCCCTGCAGTTGGATGGCTTTTTTTCATAAAACTATCCACCGTTGTACCGCTTTGCGGAACTTTAGTTTGATAACTCAAGCCATCTCCAACATCCACACTAGAATAATGAACATCACTAATTATGGCATTCGAATCATCTTTTTTTGTAATGTAAAATCCTCTGTCGATATTATTCAAACCGTCCTGACCGCGCAGTTTAAAGACAGGGACTTCAGCTGGAATTTGATGATAGGCTCTGAAATCTGCTTCTGTTAACGCAGCTGCCGCACCGGTAATGTTTGAATTCGTGCGCTCCACCCATAAGACGGCTGGACTGTTTGCCGGAATAATGACACTTACATTCGTTTTGTCATCTGCAGCGGTCACGGATAAATCCTTAATGCTTGAAACATAATCATATCTGACTTTATAAAGACGATTAAAATCTAACTCACTATTGGTATGATTATAGATTTCAATAAATTCAAATAGATCATTCGTACCAGCACCTTCAATCTGACTATTCGATTTGTCATCAGGATAAACCTCCGTGATGACAACGGGCTGTTGATTACTTGTGCTGTTTGATTGAATCTCTGCACCTAGCACACTAGTCACAGGAACCAGTGGGTTTACAAAGATTAATAAACTCAAAATAATAGAAAGTCCTCGTTTCATTTTATTCCTCCTTGAAATTCTTCCATCCTAGAAAACATTTGCTAACTCCTACTTTCTTCGCATCACCTTGTCCTTGATTTTTTTCAAATTTTTCCTTTCCTTTAAAAATTATAAATTTCCTATATTAACAGAATGGTAAGTATTCATTGAGATTGTGTAAAACATTCGTAAAATTCAGCGAAATCTATCACAAAAATTAGCAGAATGCCAGTTTTCAGCCATTATTGATATCAATCAAACGATTGATTAGAACTAGAATAAACCCTTTTGAAAAACGAACCTTGGATGGTTTTTAAGAAAATTTATTGTCGTTAGATAGATTCCAGGTTTCTCTATAAATTTGCAAAACTATACATGAAAGACAATCTATGACAAAAAAGCAGGTTAATCAAACGATTAGGTAAATTTGAAGGGAATGAACGTCTCCTCCTAGTGACCACTTTTTCATTTCCAACAAGATTATGGTCATCAATAGCCCTCGTTGGTGACCACTTTTTCATTTCCAACAAGATTATGGTCACCAATAGCCCTCGTTGGTTACCACTTTTTCATTTCCAACAAGATTATGGTCACCAATAGCTCTCGTTGGTTACCACTTTTTTAAATCCAGCAAGATTATGGTCACCAATCGCCCTCCTTGGTTACCACTTTTTCTATTCCAGCAAGATTATGGTCACCAATCGCCCTCCTTGGTTACCACTTTTTCATTTCCAACAAGATTATGGTCACTAATAGCCCTCCTTGGTTACCACTTTTTCAATTTCAACAAGATTATGGTCACCAATAGCTCTCGTTGGTTACCACTTTTTTAATTCCAGCAAGATTATGGTCACCGATTGCCCTCGTTGGTTACCACTTTTTCCATTCCAACAAGATTATGGTCACCAATCGCCCTCCTTGGTGACCACTTTTTCTATTCCAGCAAGATTATGGTCACCAATAGCAATATTTCCTACTACAAGATTGATAGGTAATTAGATTTATTGTCCGTTTATGTAAAAAAAAGTAAAAATTAGTTTAATATGGTCTCACTTCCATATTCACAGAGAACCAATTGAGACGGTTTCAATAGAGGTTTCTCATGTAGCTTTGGGGAGTGGTAGGCACTGATAAGAGGAAGAGACTGGTCTCAATAGGAGCCAGTCTCTTTTTTCATTTAAATATGTAGTTTACTTGTTAATAGTTGCCATTTGAATAGATGGTTGATTTTTATATTTATTAATGAAATAGATTTCAATATGATCATCCGTTGCAAAAGGCACAAGGTTACTTGCGCTAAATCCACTAATTCCATAGGTTTCTATTCTTACTCTAGCCAGCTCATTTAAATTGTTATCTGTTTTTACCAACGTTACATTATCACGGTTCCCTGATTCTTCAATATAATAAACATTTCCATCAGAGTCTACTGTAAAGTTGTAAATATAATTATCATCAAAATTGATTACTTGTCCATTTACATCAAAGATTGGATCACCTGTTATGGTGTCAATTCCACCAAACTCTCTACTTGTTCCTGCAGTGGAGAAATATTTGTTACGGTCAGCGTCATAATAACCGTTATCATAATTAATTTCTCCCGTTAAGTTTATCTTTTCATCTGATTCCGGTAAAAAGATGAACTTTTCATCTTTCGCGCTAACTAAGAATCCATATCCTTTACTCGAATTTAGTTCAAAATAAGAACCAGGTTTCGTGATAGCGACTTCCTTTACTATTTCACCATTAGTATCGATGACATAAATGATTCCCTTTTGCTTAATTAAATTTCCATTTATTGTTTGAGTTTCATAGGGATTATCGATGACAATATTCAGTTCCTTATCTTTTATAAGCCATTGGCCACCTTTAGCAATTGACACCAAAATCTTATCTTTTAAATTTTGGTAAACATAAATAAAGTCACCTACTTTAAAAACCTTATCAGAAGCCATGCTGTATGCTTCAACAGCATAACCTTCCCCGCCATATTGAAGCACAAGGTTTGATGCCATTTGCAGCGGTTCTGGTACCTCTTCTTCCACCTCTCCATCATCATCCATTATTTCTAGTTCTACGTCTTCAACATCTGCTTGTTCAGGTTCTTTGGTTTCCTCATTTGTTTTACTTGAACAGCCAGTAATAAGGAATATTGCAACGCAAATAACCAATAATTTAGTAAATTTCAACAATTACCACTCCAATTAATAAAGTATATCTAAGATAGCATGTAAAAATAAGAAAACAATCTGAAACTAACTTACTATTAAATCAATCACCTTGCTGAATGTCTTTAATCATCTTTATGTCACATATCCGTTAGGATTTATTATGTATCAAGTCATTTGTAACTTGTTTTTGACTCCTCATCCCACCTTTCCCCCAACTGCGACAAGGATGATCATCAATACTACCCACATGTGTTTGATCCGTACCTGAATATCTCAAAGCTTCTGCTTCTTTTTCAAGTGCCATTCTTTCAATTTGTTTCATACGTGATTGTCGATTTTTATCTTAACATATAGATCTAAACTTATGCTTAATGAGTGATTTGAGTCCAGAACCGCACCTGTTTAAGTGGCAGTTTCCTTAGCCATAAAAAGTGAATTGGGTTAAAACGGGAAATGTTCCTTCTGTTGATTGAATATAGAATACCATCCCCCTGTTTCTCCCTTTCATAATATTAAAAACGAATTTCATTTCGAATGCTCTTGATATTTATTTTTTTAGTTGGCAAATAAATCACTCCCTATATGACGATTTGGTCATAGATTTCCCGAATTATTCGTGTCAACTATCATGGGCGCAATTCACTGTCACTCTCCGAAAAGTGTCTAAGCATCAAGTTATTTCGCCAAAACTCGAGTTGTGACAGGCACCTAATTCAAAAAGCTTAATGAAATATTTACCAAGATTTTACACCAATTATACACTCCAATGCTATTATTCTCTTAATATTACATATTTTTAAAACTGAAGGAGTGTGCATTTTGAACAAACATGCGTTAAGGCTTTTTAGGAAGATTTCATTGTGCCTCATTTTTCTAGTTAGCTCTTTGGGATTTGGACCACCTTACGATCCCCAAACAGCTGCTGCTAGTGAACTAGAAAAGAAGGCCGAACAGATCCATTATACGATTACAGGGCCTGACTCAGTAACTTTTGATTGGGTTTTCGGTCCTGACAGCATCCAATTCGGAGAGACAACTGCATATGGTCAAGTTGTCCAAGCTGGGGAGCCAATCGTTAAACCGAGGACTCCTATAGATGGAGTGTTTCGCGAGACGAAAATAACTGGTCTAAAACCGAATACAACTTACCATTACACAATCGATGATGGTCAAGATTATACGTTTCGCACAGCATCTCCTACAGGAAGTTCTGGTTTTACAGTCGTAACGGATGGAGATGCTGGATCTACTAGGAATTATCCTGCAGCTGGACCAATGAATGACTTAATTGCTGCTTTGAATCCTGATTTATTTATAGGATTAGGAGACTTTACATATGCTGATCAGCATGGTCTTCCATCAGTAGACACTCATTTCAATGATGTGATGAAATGGAGTATGGGAACGCCTTATATGCCTATTTGGGGAAATCATGAATGGCAAAGCTCAGCCGACGACTTAACAAATTATAAAGGGCGTTTTGACTTACCTAATCCACAAGTCTCTCCAGGGTTGGCAGGTAGACCTACGGATGGTATTCCTGGAGATTGGTACTGGCTTGATTATGGGAATACACGTTTTATAGGTTATCCCGAACCTTATTCAAATGCTACCTGGAAGAATTGGAGTAGCGAAGCCGACAAGATAATGAAAGACGCGGGAAGTAATAACGATATCAAGTTTATTGTCACTTATGGACATAGACCGACCTATTCAAGTGGTATGCATGGCGGTAATGATGACCTCGTCAAAATCATGGAGGATTTAGCGAAGAAACATCCGAAATTCGTTCTAAATCTGATGGCCCATGATCATCATTACGAGCGTACCGATCCCACCAAGACTTTTGGTGTGCACCACGTACTCGTAGGCTCAGGCGGATCCGTGCTGTACAGTGAAGATGGTTCAGAGTGTGGATTTAAAAACTGTACACCTCCGCCATGGTCTGCTTATCGCTTACTTCATATGGGCGCATTAAAGCTTGATTTTGAAGAGGATGAAATTAAAGCTGAATTTGTTTGTGGACCTTCTCATAGTACAGAAAGAATGCAATGTAATTTTGGAGAAGTAGTTGATACGTTTTCTATTAAATCCAGAGTACTTAAACCAGACCCTAGTGCAGTAATGGAGGGAGCTGGAACAGAGGATGATCCGTATATGATTATGACGGCTCAGGACCTTTATAACATTCGAAAGAATACAAGTGCTCATTACAAACTTGGGGCAAATATTGATTTAACGTATTTCGACGCAGGAGACGGCAAGGGCTGGCTGCCGATCGATAATACTGGTGGTTCCAATACTCGATTCCTGGGTGAGTTAGACGGTAATGGATTTATTATTAATGGGCTTACTATTAATCGACCTGATACCGATCACAATGCTCTCATTGGCTATACAGGTGCAAATGCGAAGATTAAAAACGTTGCACTGGAAAATGTGAATATCGTAGGGAAAAATTATACCGGTGCCTTAGTCTCCTATCAGAGCTCAGGTAGTGGATTGATCAAAAACAGCTACGCTACAGGTACTGTCAAAGGAGCTAGTTATGTAGGAGGATTAGCTGGACATGTTCAAAATCCGGTCTCCGATAGTTTTGCTCGCGTTGATGTAACTGGTAATGATAAAGTCGGAGGACTGTTTGGAAATGCCTCCTCATCCGTAAATAATACTTATTCTACTGGCAAAGTCACAGGAAGCACAAATGTTGGAGGTCTAATCGGCGTTAACTCAGCTAGTGCCAATGATTCTTATTGGGATCTTGATACATCTGGACAAGCAGCCAGCGCTGGTGGAATAGGCAAATCAACTGTTGAAATGAAAAAGAAAGCAACTTATGCGAATTGGGACTTTGCTTATACTTGGCAAATAGATGAAGGTAAGGATTACCCCTTGTTAAGCGGATCCGTGCCGCCTGCATCGTCTAATGCAAATTTAGCTGAGATCAAAATTAATGACGAGCTAGTAAGTGGTTTTTCACCTAATAAGGATCTGTATGAAGTAACAGTACCTTATAGCATCTCCCACGCTGACATTACGACCATCAAGATGGAAGATAAGGCTACAGTTGAAGTAAGGGGTAATCTTAACTTAAGTGTAGGACTTAATACAATTGTTATCACAGTGACTGCTGCTGACCAAATCACTACTCAAACTTACACACTCAAGATTAACCGTGCAAATCAACTTATGTCTGGTTCAGGTACGGTAGCAGATCCATATAAAATTAAAACACCAGATGATCTATACAACATGCGCTTAGATAGAAATGCTTATTTTGTATTAATGAATGATCTCGATTTAACTAATTTTAGCGACGAAGACGGAAAAGGTTGGAGACCGATTGGTGAGAATGATACTAGATTTGCTGGTGCATTTGATGGTCAAGGACATGTAATTAATGGTCTATGGATAAATCGACCTAATGAAGATTTTGCAAGTCTATTTGGTTATGCTATTTGGGGTTCATTAATCCAAAACATCGGTTTAACAAATGTGAACATTATCGGGAAAAACTACGCTGGTGGAATCGTAGGCTATATGAGTGGTAATGGATTTATTAAAAATAGCTTCGTTACTGGTCAGATCAGTGGATCAAGATATGTTGGTGGCATCGCTGGATCTACGGGAGTAAGTGTCTATAATTCCTATGTTCAGGCAGATGTAACGGGCAATGATAAGGTCGGTGGATTTGTCGGAAATCTTTTTAGCAGTTCCAGTTCAATCCCCGTTACCATTGATAAAACGTATTATACTGGTAATGTATCAGTAAAGAACGAAAACGGAATGGTTGGAGGCTTCATCGCCGACCTTACAACAGGAGATATTTTCAACTCTTACTGGAATATCGAAACGGCAGGACAAATACCTAAAGAGTGCGGTTATGGTAAATCAAACAATGATTGTGGAATGGCCATAACAACGGCAGAATTGATGCAAAAATCAACGTATGTCGACTGGGATTTTGATAATATTTGGGAAGTGGAGGAAGGAAATGACTATCCAAGATTAAAAGCGGTGGCATCACCAGAATTATCTTCCAACGCAAACGTAAGCAATTTAAAAGTGAACGATGAAATCTTAGTTGGATTTAATAATGGTTTGTTTGAATATCAAGTGAAACTACCAGAAGGAACATTAACTCTACCAATTGTCACTGCAACAGTGGAAGACCCCACTGCGAAAATTGTAATTACGCAAGTAAACGCATTACCAGGTACTGCAATAATCGAGGTTACTGCTGAAGATGGAAATACAAAGCAAACGTATTCCATTCATTTCACAACACAAGAAGCACCTCCTGAAGAGACAGATAACAGTAACGGTGGAACCAATAATGAGGAGGATGACCTGAACGGTGAGAATCCGGATGGTGACAATCCTTCTATTGTGGACGAAGATCAAACTGGTGGCAATCCTTCTACTGTGGATAAAGCTCAAACTGGTGACAATCCTTCTACTGTGGATAAAGATCAAACTGGTGACAATCCTTCTACTGTGGATAAAGATCAAGACTCAACAAAAGATACTGGGAAAAATACCGTTAACGCGAAAGGTGCTTCCAAACAGGGTACCGGGGAAGGCAATAAGTTACCGAATACGGCAACGCCATATTTTACTTGGATGTTAATTGGTTTCGGTTTAATAATGATCGTATTGAGCATGTGGTTGGTTGAACGAGTACGTAAAGCAAAACAATAATCAATTGTGTTTGTGTGATTTGTGTAAATGCCTAGCACCATAGCCATCAACCTAACTGAAAGTACAAAGGGGAATGAATTCCCTTTTGTACTTTTTAACTGTTTTTCTCCTTTTATTTCCTCATTTACCCATGACCCATCCTGAAATTGCATGGTCTTCCGAGTTGCCTGCATCAATCATTAATGTCTTGTTATTACCAACCACCATCCCTAGAATGGGCCGGCCCGTTTCCGATATTGGAGTGATATACCAAAAACTCTTTCCTATTTTGTTAATTGAGTGCATGACGTGCTGCCACCCTTCTTGTAAAAAAACCGCCCTCTATTTATGGTACGGTTCACCGTGATAAATCATAATGAGGTAAAGACCCCCTTTTAACATAAAATAATACTTTATTTCATAAGTATTTCTTTAATAAAGGAGGCTGGGCTCCCATCTTGCAGCAACTGCCTCATTAATTTCATATAAGGATCAATATGGTTAAAATATTTTTTATAGGATGCACATAAATAATTCAATCCTGGTTCATTGTCTTCGGAAACTAGAAATCTATGTTTCGGGCATTCACCGTGACAGGCAAATTGAACAGGGCAGCTTTTGCATACGGAAGGAAGTGTGTCACGTTTCTTCTGACCAAAGGCAAGCTGTGATGGCAGATTGATTATGTTTACTAGGCCGTCTTTTATATTTCCTAATCGATATTCCGGATAAACATAATGATCACAAGAATATAAATCTCCATTGTGTTCCATCACCACTGCCTGCCCGCACTCTTCTGCAAAAATACAAATAGGTGACGGAATCCCTACCCAGGAGGCTAATGCCCATTCAAAATTCATGACAAAAATAGATCCTACATCCTGCTGAACCCACTCATTAAAAATGTGAATTAGGAATTCCCCGTACATTTCCGGTTCTACCGTCCAAGGGGTTACGGTTTGTTGGGGTTCTTCCTTTAAAAGTGAAGGAGGGGTTGCATGATTTAGAGACAACTTTGTTGCTCCTTCATTCACTTCTCGTTCAACAATGGGGATAAACTGCATATATTCAATGCCTTGCTGCTTGAAAAAGCGATAAATTTCTATCGGCTTATAAGCGGAATATCTTGTAACACAGGTAAGAACGTTAAATTGTACATCATGTTTCTTTAACAAAGAAAGCCCCTTCATGACCAAGCCAAAAGTAGGTTTCCCACCGCGGTCAATCCGGTACTTGTCATGAATATGCTCTGGTCCATCTATGCTTATCCCTACTAAGAAACGTTCGGCCGAAAAGAATTCACACCATTGATCATTTAATAATGTTCCATTCGTTTGAATCGTATTGGTGATTAGTTTCCCGTTCGCATACTTTTTTTGCAATGCTACAGCTTTTGAGAAGAAATCCAAGCCCATTATAGTTGGCTCTCCTCCCTGCCAGGCAAAAACAATTTCTTGGGTATTTTGAGAGGCAATATACTGTTTAATATACGACTCTAAAACATCATCAGACATTTGAAAGGAGTGGTTTTTCGGATATAAAACCTCCTTTTCAGTGTAAAAACAGTAATTGCAATCAAGATTGCAGAGCGGACCGGTCGGCTTAGCTAGAATGTGGAAACTGTCCAAATGGACCGCCACCTTTCTATTTAAAGATATTGAATCGTTCCATTTATATTAATGCAAATTTCTCTCTTAAATTCCCTATAAAGTTCAATAACCGCTTTCTTGATTTGCCCGCTAAACGGAAATTCTGGCACTGGGTAGTTAGCACTTACAGCAGACAATCGATCCCGACCTATGTCCATTCCCTCAACAGAAATAACAAATGGCAATGTACGAGGCATAAGAAGTTTGCCCACCAGCTTGCCATTGATCGAAAGACTGCCCATACCACTTGTTCCTTGACCTCGCTTAAAGTGAAATTCAATAGTTGAATTTCCAATTGGTACTTGCACCGACGATTGAAGATGATAAACTGTGCCGACATAATTATATTCATAGAATAAGTAGTTATCTTTTATATAGAGGGAATATCCGCTTGAATGATTGCCATGGGCAATTAATACTCCTTGTTCTGCAGGATTAGAACGGAAGATTGGAATGCTAATTGAATAGGAAGAACGTGTTATAATCGGTGCGGCAGTCGATGGCAAATGAGCCATGCCTGGATAGAAAATGAAGGTAGTTCTTCCTTCCTGCAAGCCGAAATATCCTTTTCTGTATGGATTGTCATTTAGAGGCAGCACGTCGTACTTCATCGCTTCCTCCCACCATATTTGTTGAAGCTCTTTTAATTTTTTAGGGTACTTTTCAGCCAAATTATACTTTTGAGAAAAATCCTGATCTACTTGGTATAGTTCCCAGTGATCTTCCTCAAAAGGTACACCTCTTTCATGGTAAGTGACAGCTACCCACCCATCCTGCCAGATGGCACGATGTCCAAGCATTTCAAAATATTGAGTTTTTCTCTTTGACGGGGCTTGTGACTCTGTGAATGTATTCAACATACTGACACCATGTAGCGGCATTTGTGTCACACCATCATATATGGACGGGGCCTCAATTTGTAGAAGGTCAAGGATAGTAGGAGTAATATCGATTGCATGATAAAATTGGGAACGTATCGACCCAGGATCTGAAATCCTTTGAGGACATTGGATGATGAGGGGGACATGCGTTCCACCAAAAAATGTATTTTGTTTATAATATTTAAAAGGCGTGTTACTTACCTGCGACCATCCTTTAGGATAATTAGGGCTTGTCAAATGCCCTCCTATTTCCTCCAAATGTTCATACATTTCATTCACACTTTCCTCGATACCATTAAAATGGGCAGAATCATTAATCGAACCATTCCATCCTCCTTCCTGGCTCCCTCCATTATCAGAAAGTAAAACAATAATCGTATCTTCAAGCTTATTTTTTAATTTTAAAAAATTTAGCAGTCTTCCAATTTGCTGGTCTGTGTGAGTAAGAAATCCCGAATACGTCTCTTGGAATTTGATAAACAATTTTTTTTCTTTCGATGTTAAGTCGTCCCAAGATTTAATTCCTGGATTACGTTCAACAAGTTCCGTTTTTGATGGAATGATTTCCATCTTCTTTTGACGCTTAAAGCGCTCTTCCCTTATGTGGTCCCATCCCTTATCGTAAACACCCTTATATTTTTCAATGTATTCCTTTGGTACCTGATGGGGTTCATGCATCGCCCCGAAAGCTAAATATAGGAAAAATGGACGGTCCGGAGTAACAGAGAGGTGGTCAGTCAAAAACTCTAATGATTTATCAACAAGGTCCTCCGATAAATGATAATTAGATTTTTCAGGTTTCTGTACGCGATGATTATCATATACTAAATCCGGCGTATACTGATCTGTTTTCGCTATTAAAAAGCCATAATACCGTTCAAATCCTTTTGAAAGCGGCCAGTTTCCAAAGGGGCCGCTTGAAGCAGCTTCATGACCAGGGACAAGGTGCCACTTACCAACCATATAAGTAGCCATCCCATTTGATTTTAATATTTCAGCCAGAGTGGCAGCCGAATTTGAAATTCTCCCCCGTTTATTAGGATATTCAGGTCCCCAATCTATGTCCGAAATCATCCCCACACCCACCGAGTGACAGTTTCGCCCTGTCAGCAAACAGGCACGAGTAGGAGAACACAAAGGAGTAACAGTAAAGTTATTGTACCTAAGTCCATTTTCGGCTAACGAATTAATATAAGGTGTTTCAATCTCTGAACCATAGCAGCCTAAAGCTGAATAACCTACATCATCTAGAACGATATAGATGACATTAAGCTCAGCCTTCTTGTTTAAACTTTTAGGCATCTTCTCATCTCCTATATCATCTTTCCACACATATACATTGGCTTCAGACAAACGATGTATATTTAAAACTTTATGAAAGGGACAATTTTATTATGAATTGAATTGTAATATTAAGTGCTACATCTAAAAGACAGCAAATACCCATAAAGCGCCAAAAGACTAGGGAAGCTAAGGGCCGTTTTAATAGTAGAAGTTCCATTCAAAAACACCCAAAAGAGGTTAAAAAAACAAGAAACGGTTGGTCACTGGGAGTTGAACGGTTGCTTCATGCCACTGGAACATAGACAGCTTATTTCGTGTTTGTCCCAAAAGGAACCAGCTTAGCTAAGGTATCACAGAAAGAATCGAATAAGACGTTGACCTTATTCTATGAGAAAGGTTTAAATTGGAAAACTGCATACTCAGCGTTTCAGAAGGAATTGTCGCACTTAGATTGACCAACTTCTGAAAAAACCTCACTTACTTATGGTACGGTTCATCCTGGTTTATACGAAACGCTCTATTAATCTGCTCTCCCAAAATCAGTTTCATCCGTTAATAGATGGTGGTCATTTTTAAAAAGACAGCTGCTCATTTGATTTATTTACTACTTGATCACTTAAACCTAAATATCCTCTGATAATAAAGCTATCTCTAGAATCCCTCGGCAAAAAACTATTTAATTCTTCTCAACTAAACGTACTCCTAGGATATATTCATGAAATACCTTTCCTTGATTCTCTGCTGTCTTAGATGCAGAATAACATTCTGTAATATTGCGGTTCATATCCCATTTTACATAAGAAATCTTTGCTTCACTTAAGACCTTTTCCATTAACCCATAAATATAATCGACAACTTCACTTCTTGAAAAATCTAGTACATATTGATTTCTAGAAGCAGATGATCTTCGGCCAGGTGTTGCTAGAATCCAATCAGGATGGTTTCGATATAAATCGCTATCCTTATTCACCATCTCTGGTTCAAACCAAAGCCCAAATTTCATTCCCATTTCTTCTACTTTGTCTGCTAGGCCTGTAATGCCATCAGGTAATTTGTTAAAATTCGTCACATACCAATCGCCTAAACCAGCTTTATCATGATCCCGGCTGCCAACCAGCCATCATCCAAGACAAATAATTCCATGCCCAATTCTTTTCCTGGCTTTGCAATTCTTAAAACCTTTTCTTCGGTAAACTCCATATCTGTAGCTTCCCAATTGTTAATCAGAATCGGTCTTACCTGATCTCTCCATTGACCTCGTACCAATCTGGTCCGATACAACCGATGATACGTTTGACTCATTTTATTCATCCCGCTGTCTGAATAAACCATTACGGCTTCAGGTGTTTGAAACTCTTCGCCCTCATGTAGCGGCCATTCAAATGTATCCGGATGGATTCCCAAGATCACTCTTGTTTGATTATGTGAATCTACTTCTACTTGTTCAATATGATTTCCGCTATAGATCAAACTAAAACCATATACTTCCCCATTGAATTCATCGGTATTGGGTCTTTTTAAAGCAATAAATGGATTATGTTCCGCACTGCTGATCCCTTTCATACTGTAAATTCCTTGGATGCCTTGTTCCAATTTTCTTGTCTTCACATGACGTTCCCTGCTCCAAGCACCAGCCAAATGGATCATTTCATACTTACTATCAGGTAAATCCACACTCGCACTCATAGCTCGATTGAGAACAATTGTTTGCTTACATTGGGAAATTTCAACATTTTTCTTCGCGATTTTTTCTGAAACAGCCACGACAGTCATGGGGACTGTTCTTATAGGGGACAATCGGAAGTATTGCACGCAAAAAGGCACAACTAGTGATAATTGCTAGTTGTGCCTTTGCTCTTTTATCGGATAGGAGCAAAATTTTTGATTTCCCGAAAAGAATGAAGTTGTGCTCATGGTCCCCATGGTCACAGTTTATAACCTAATTTCCATTTCCTCTTCTGCAATTTTAAATCCTTTTGCCTCGATTTCTTGGCGAATGATTTGATCATTGTCAATGGCCGGATTGGAATGATTAAGATGGGTAAAATAAATCTCAGTCTGTTTCGTTAAATCTTGCAGCCGCTCCATCGTCTCCGTCATGAGCGGATGGGGAATTTCACGAATATCACGGCCAATATGCTCAAGATCTTTCGCAGAATGAAAAGTCCCATCCAGCAAACAGATGTCTGCTTCCTCGCAAACGCGATGAATGTCATAATTCCACTCATGCCAGCGATCAATATCCGGAACATAGAGAACTTTCTTATTCGGTCCCTTAATCCAAAAAGCAAAGGTCTCAGAAAATTCATTGCGATGCGGTACATTGACAGGCGTAACGGTGACAAGGGGAGATATACGTATGTCTTGTCCATCCCGGATTTCTTGTATATTGATATTGCCAAGCTTCGTTAATTGGCTCCAGGGAGCTTGTTCTTCTAATAACTGTTTCATTTTTTTCCCCGCCATCACGGGGATTCCGCTCGCACCGATGGCTTCTCGCCCCAAAAATAAAAGACCTGGGTAATGTCCCAAATGGGCATGTGTTAAAAAGATGTTCTCCATCATCTTTCCTTTCAGGTCGTACTGCATTTGCAGCCTTGCCATTTGCTCTTTCAAATCAGGAGTTGCATCAATCAAATGCCACATCTCTTCATCAGGCAGGATAATCGCTAATGATGCAGCGAGACGCTTAAACTGTGGATGGTTAATTGCTTCCGTACAATTTTTGCAAAAGCAATTTGGATGGGGCAGCCCGGCATCTTGCGCCGTTCCTAATACTCGTAATATGACCTCACTCATATGGCTACACTTCCTTTGTCATCCTTATTATTGGTTTCATGACTATAGTTTTTCTTTGTAATCGTCCAGCCAGTAAAACCGAATAAGATATTCATGAGCGGGACGAGGAAGGCAAAGAAGGCATACGGAATAAATTCACCTGGACTGACACCGAGAATACCCGCAGCAAATACGGCAGGTACGCTCCACGGAACGAGATTGATTCCAACCGTTCCCGCTGCTTCAACACATCTTGAAAGGTTCTTTGTGTCAATGCCCATTTGTTTATAATTTTTCACAAATGTTCTTGCTGGTAAAATAATCGCTAAAAATTGTGCCCCACTGGCAAATGCTACAACAAAGGTAGAAAGGATCGTGGTGCTGATTAAGGTTCCAGTCGACCGAACTTTGGACATCATTTTTTTCGTTAATACCTCAAAAGATCCCGTCTCCTCTAGAATTCCCCCGAGTGCCGTTGCGAGGATTAACAACCCAATCGTCCCGAGCATGGACATGAGTCCCCCGTTATTTAACAATGAATCCAATGCTTTTACGCCAGACTCGACGTGGAATCCATTTGTCATCACTTGAATAACAGAAGTCACGGTTGCTCCCTGTACAAAAATGGCCAGCAATCCGCCTAAAATACTGACGGTCATTAAAGCCGGGATTGCAGGTGTCCGTTTTATCATTAAAATGATAGTTAAGATTGGCATCAATAATAATAAGGGATGGATGACAAAAACATCATTCAAGCCTGTTTTCATTGCTTCAATCACATTGGTATCTGCACCGCTATTGGAAGCGGACGCTTGACCAACGAACCAATATAAAATGATGGAAAGAATGAATGCTGGAATCGTGTCCCAGAGCATGTGCTTCACATGACTAAATAAATCGGTTTCGGCCATCGCCGGAGCAATGTTAGTCGTATCAGAAAGGGGAGATAATTTATCACCAAAATAGGCACCGGAAATGACAGCCCCTGCTACAAGCCCAGGAGGGAAACCGAGTCCTTCACCAATTGCCATAAAAGCGAGTCCAATCGTCGCAATCGACGTAAACGAGCTTCCTAATGTAATCGAAATAATTCCAGTTACCAATGCCACAATAGGTACAAACATAGCGGGTTTAATAATGAAAAGTCCATAGTAAATCATGGTTGGGATCACACCGCTTGCAATCCACGTTCCTACAATAATTCCGATAATAAGTAAGATAAAAACGGCAGGTAAGGCACGCTCAACCCCTTTCACCATCATCTGCTGGACCTCATCCCAGCTCCAGCCGGCAGCAATGGAAACGACTGCGGCTGCAATGACACCAATCATTAACGGAACATGCATCCCCGCTTTCCATATAAAAATCGATAAGGCGGCAGCTCCAATCAATGCCAAAATGGGGATTAGCGACATCCCAATAGAAAGTTCCTTTTTCATTTACACCTACTCCTTTAAAAATATGAAATAAAAAAAAGCCCCCATCCCAAAAAGGGACGGAAGCTCTCCGCGGTACCACCCTAGTTAGCAGATTAAATTCTGCTCGCTTGTTAGATAACGGCCGAAACCGGAAAACAGCTCCTTATCTGTAATTCACCTTACCCCTTGCCTGTTTTGCAGCACCCAACAGGTCTCTGATTTCAATGATGGTAACAGCTACTTTAATAATTCAACGCTTTTACGCTTTTACGCTTTTACGCTTTTATGCTTTTATGCTTTTATGCTTTTATGCGGTTAAGTATAAAACAATAATAATCGAGTAGATCTTCATAAGTCAATCTTTTTTTCTTTTGGGGCTCACTATAAAGGTTCAACCTTTTACCTTATAGTTGTCTAGGCAAAGGAATGAATTTTATCAATTCATACACGAATGATTCTTTAATAAACGAACTAAATAAAGATGGCTTTCATACATTTCAACTGCATTCGTTTTATCTTTAAGAGCAATTTCATAGATATATGGTCTGTTCATTAAAAACGGAAGAATGGGTTCCCATTGAATCAAGCCCGTTCCTAGCTGCAATCCATCATGTTTCTGACCCTCGCTATCGACAACATGGAAATAATGAATATACGAATCTAATTTTTTTATCTGCTCTAACAAAAGTGAGTTATCACCTTTAAAGGAGATAAAGGCGTGGCTAATATCATAGGCTAATGGCAATTGTAACGGCTTGACGATTTCCTCGAACCAATTCGTGTTTTCGGCAGTAAATAGACCATGAATGGAATTCTCCCATAAAAAGACATCTTTTCCGTATGTTAAAATTTGTTTAATCTCATTGACCGTTTTATCTTTATTTTCTTTATTGATGGCTGAGGTGGCAGTTGGTAAATAGTGAGGGTGAATAACGCATTTTATCGAATGGGTTAAACAAATTTCAGCAAGAATCCGAGTAGATGAATGATAGAAAAGATAATCTTCTTTCTGTTCGTGGATAATATTTAAATATCTCCCATTGAATTTTATCGGGTGATGTAAATAGACATCATAACCTAGGCTTAAAAGCATGGAGATGGTATTTTCTAATTGTTTTCTTTTGTCTCTAAACAAATCGTCCTCATGTAAATGAAGTTCAATAATATCTGGCCTATATCGTAATCGATCATACAATTGTTCCGGATCATACGTACATTTTAAACCTAACTTCAGCATTACACATTACCCCTTTCATTAACTGCTGAAATGGAAAGAAATGTATTGTTTCTTCTATTATAGCAAATCAACAAGTATACGTTCGTTAACTTAAAGTAAACTTTTAAACCAGGATGCTCTTACATGATAGAAAACAGCTCTATCAACAATAGAAATTAACAGAGCTATTCTATTAAACAATCTTATATTCTCTTACATTGACCTCTAACTTCGTTCTTCCTTTGATTAAAGTCATTATGAACGCCTCCTCCTAGTGACCACTTTTTCTATTCCAGCAAGATTATGGTCACCAATAGCCCTCGTTGGTTACCACTTTTTCAATTTCAACAAGATTATGGTCACCAATAGCCCTCGTTGGTTACCACTTTTTTAAATCCAGCAAGATTATGGTCACCAATAGCCCTCGTTGGTTACCACTTTTTCAATTCCAACAAGATTATGGTCACCAATAGCCCTCGTTGGTTACCACTTTTTCATTTCCAGCAAGATTATGGTCACCAATAGCCCTCGTTGGTTACCACTTTTTCAATTCCAACAAGATTATGGTCACCAATAGCTCTCGTTGGTTACCACTTTTTCATTTCCAACAAGATTATGGTCACCAATAGCTCTCTTTAGTGAACGGTTCTTATTAGCAATATATCAAAATAGAAATTTACAAAGGAAATAGAAAAAGAGGCCGGTTTCTTATTGAAACTGGTCTCTTAATTCCGATATCTATTTTATTGAAGGGATACTAAGTTCAATAGTTGACCTCTCTTACCTTCCAATGATAGTGTTACTTTCTTTCCTTGAAGGTCAAATAATTCATTGATCAAGTTGCCTGATGCTTTAGCAGCATAGGTAGTACCATCTGTGGTGATAAAGCGAAAGGTTACTTGAGGGTCCACTCCACCGATTTGAGCTGTTCTATTATTTGATTGCCGTTCTATTTATTGGAAATTTTATTATTCAATACGTATTTTAGCGAAAAAGCTATCATCTGCAATCTAATGTAAGATTATAAAGGAAGGGAGGGTGATTTCCCCCCCATCCCTGTTAGGTGCTTATTTTTTTTACTATCTTGATGAGCGGAACTAAAATCGTCGGACTCATTTGTTTTCAAGACTTTTCTAACAAAAAAGACTTTCTCGTTAAAAATAGCACAAATAAAAGCAAGCCAAGAACCATTACGACATCCATCCATTCATAATAAGGCGACATGGCATTATTAATTGTTACGTTGACTATTTTAGAACTTGAGATTCCGCCATCGGCACCGAGGTAAAACCATGAAAAATCCCAAAACCAATGAATTCCTGCCACAAACCATAAGGATCGAGTCACGACATAACATATAGCAAAAAATAATCCAGCTAAGAAAAGATAGTAGATTCTAGAAATATCGGAATTTCCATCTATCAAATGCCCCAGAGTAAATACAATTGCACTAATGACAACAACAGACTTGGATGAATAAGGTAACACGCTTATAAGATAACCACGGAATACTATTTCTTCAGCAAAACCGATATATGCTGTTGAAATCAATAAGATAATAGTCGAAACAATGAGGGCATTCGTATCAACAGATAGGTTTTGTATCCTAATTGTACCTGTACTGTACATAACGCTAAATCGAAGTAATTGATAGACTATTCCTATTAAACAACCAAAAAGAAAATAACGTAACCAACCTTTTTTTACTTGTAAGCCTAATTGGGACAGTCCACCCAACCTAAGCCATTTGGATATAAAGTGCATGAAAATAATGGAGCACAAGGCAGAAATGACCCATATTATGTCGTTCTTTTGTAGGACAGTAAAGATGATTGTACCCCAAAGGAATAATAATCCTAAAAATCTAACTAACACAAGTTCCCTCCTTAATTTCAAATAAATATTATGACGGGAAAGTTATTGTCTATTCCATTATATTTTTTAAACATGAAAAAAATACTACACCCCTGCTCATATATTAAAAAAGACAATATCCCCACATCGAAGGATATTGCCATCATAGGTATCTCTATTAATCTGCTCTACCAAAATCAGTTTCACCAGTTAATGGATGGAGTTCAATACGCATGCGAAGATGTGGCTAGCGGTCAGACCTGTTCTTTAAGACAAGGTCTCAATAACTGTCAAGAATAGCTCTAATGAGGTCGTATTTAACTCATCCATAAGACACAAATTTTTTTTAAAAGTAAAATCCACCTATTACTTATTTGGCATAAAAGTTTTTCTACGTTTCACAATGGTTTAGAATAGATGTAGTCAGAAAATAAGAGGTGAAACATATGACTTGGAAGATAAATCGTTCTAATATAGAAAAAGTGGATCGTTTTCAGATTACGATTGATGAGGTGGTTCTACCCAATGGGGATGAAAAGTCTTTCTCCTATATAGACTTTGCCAAAGGGATTTGTGTTCTCCCCATCACAGCCAACGGAGAAGTACTTTGTATCAAACAATATCGACATGTGGTAAAAAGCTGGGAATGGGAACTTCCTGCTGGGATGATTGACCCAACAGATATCATGCCCCTCGATGCCGCAAAAAGAGAACTGGAAGAAGAAACAGGCTATACAGCAGAATATTGGCTAGAATTAGGGAGCTTTTATCCCTCACCAGGCTCCACAACGGAAGAAATCTTTTTATTTGCCGCAGCCGGTTTAATTCCTACCGAACAAAGATTAGAAAATAGCGAGCAGCTGGATCTACATAAGCTATCAATGGAAGAAGTGAAGACATTGATTCAAAAGGGCGAATTCAAACATGGCGCAGGTCTAGCAGCTATTTTACGATACAAGTTTATAACCGATTAACATTGAAAAAAGCGTAAAGGTGATCTTTTACGCCTTTTTCCTGTTATCTATATTTCGCTTTAATGCCTGTTTAGCAAGGATTTAAGCACCAATCATTTCAGCATCGTTCTACCATATATCTGTTAAAACAGTTTTCCCTAAGCGTTTACTTTAGCTTTTGAGTGGGGGTCTGACACCAAAATCGCTCCCACGGTTTTTGAATAGTTTCACAATTTATCCATACTATTTCTGTTTATCTCTCCTATAATTAAATTGTAAAGATATAAATAAAGAGAATTGAGGTAATGAATATTGAAATCTAGCAAGAGTAAAATTTTTGCATTAGCGATTGGCCTTGTAGCAATCATCGGTATGATAGTGGTATTTAGTTATACGCCTGAACCTGATAAAGAAAATGCTAAACCGCTTAATATGGAAGGACAACCGACGATTGGTGAAAAAGATGCTAAGGTTCAAATTGTGGAAATGGGAGATATAATGTGTCCGGCATGTAAAGTTTGGAGTCTTCAGTATTTTCCTTTCATAAAAGAAAAATATATTGATACGGGAAAAGTGAACTTCTCATTCACCAATGTCTTATTCCATGGAGATCCTTCAAAAATAGGAGCCCTAGCATTTGAATCAGTTTATGAATTATATCCAGATTATTTTTGGGATTATGTCCATAATCTCTACCAAGAGCAACCAGAATCCTCCAATCACGATGAGGTTTGGATAAGCGAAGATTTAGTTGTGGCGGTTGCAGGTGAAACCATCCCTAATTTTAATAAAGACGAATTTATTACAAAAATGTATAGCAAAGAAGCTCTTGATCAAATAAGTAAAGATGATGCACTAGTAGAAGAAATCGGTTTAAAATTAACACCTGGTATTTTTATTAACGGGGTTGAATTAACTGACCCATTTGATATGGACAAAATAGAAGAACTAATTCAAGAGGGGTTAGAGTAATGAGGCCTGCTACATCCACTTCCAATTACAATGTCTATTATTATGCCGCAGCTTGGTTAGTAGCAATTACCGCAACATTAGGAAGTTTATTTTACAGTGAAGTAAGGAATTTTATCCCATGTAATTTGTGCTGGTATCAAAGGATATTAATGTACCCACTTGCTATCATTCTAGGATTAGCCATGTACTATAATGAATATAGTATTAAAAAATATATTTTAGCACTTTCATTTATTGGCTGGTTTATTGCCCTTTATCATGTTTTGCTTCAAAAAATACCTGCGATGAAGGCACTTGAACCATGCAAGCAAGGTATTCCATGCTCCATGGATTATGTAAACTATTTTGGATTCATCACAATTCCAATAATGTCATTAACAGCTTTTACGTTAATTATTCTATTGGTTTGGCGTATAAAAAAGTAGCCTCGGCTGCTTTTTTATTTTTGTTTGAGATGGATCCGTAAATGGCCTGTCTATATGGCTGCAAAAATTCCCATGGCTGAGTTGTGGATCAGGTACACACCCGCACTGATAAATAGACGGAAGAATTCCGCTTAATTAGTAACTTTTATCAAAAAAGGCTTAAATAGACGGAGAAATTCCGTCTATTTACTAAAAAAACGTGAAAATGAGGGGTTTTCCGTTGCATAACCGGAAAACCTCCGCTTATTTACCCCAAATCGAGCTCTCTTCTGCACTTAACCGGAATCTCTCCTGTTATTTTACTTTCGCTGGTTACTCGATTAAAGAAATCTGCACCCACTTCACGCACAATTCCTTTACGAACTTCTCATAGAACTTCAAGAGGGATTCCATGATTATCACCCCCTTCCCTACTTTTCACTCATTTTTACAAATACCGCCTCTCGACAAACTCCTGATGATTTGATCATGGTTAGGAATCCCCACATACTAATTAACGGGAAGTACCACCATGGCTTTAAGGAAATAGAAAAAGGCAGAGAGCATTTATCTCCACCATCATTTTTGTACATTTCCGCTTTAAACTTTAGTTGAGTGGGGGACTGCCCCCACTGCTTCATAGCACCATATGTGGGAATTTTACATACATTGAACTATTAAACGGTAAAGGATGTTCTGTATGACCAATATTCCAGGGCACTTAAAGATTGATACCGTCAGTGGCGGTTTGATCAATTTTGGCAATTCGGTATTCATCTCCCCTAAAAGTTCGGCAAAAGCATTTGCTGGTTCCGGTTCCGATAACACAGGAATCCAAATCAACACCTTCACTGGACAAAGTTCAACCACCACCCTCGACTCCGACGTTGTCGATCAGCCTATTGTCAAAGAGTAAATGACTTGAATTAAGATCCACCCTAACTGCGAAAAAGCAGCCTGATTCAAACCGAATCAGGCTGCTTTTTACACATCATTTCAGGAGGAAGCAACGTTAAAATACCAGCCTATTAACTGGTACGTAAGAATCAACTAGATTGTCTGTCTTCGAATGGAAAATCTTCCTTTAAGGTATGTCTATTCAATAAACCAAAGAAGTTTTCAATTTCCCGTTCTGCACTTAAGCGAGAATCTGAACCATGGATTACATTTTCTTCTTTTGTAAACGCAAAGTCCCCACGGATCGTACCCGGCGCTGCTTCCAATGGACTTGTCTTCCCAATCATAAGCCGAGAAATTTCAATAATATTTTCTCCTTCCCAGACCATTGCAAAAACGGGTCCAGATGTAATAAATTCCACTAATTCACCGAAAAACGGCTTATCTTGATGTTCCATATAATGGTACTCAGCTTTTGTACGGTCCACAGTCATAAGCTCTGCGTTTAATAGGCTAAAACCCTTTTGCTCAAAGCGCTTTATGATTTCTCCTATTAACTGTCGTTTCACTCCATCAGGCTTTACCATAATGAATGTGCGCTGCATCGTCATAAAATCACCCCTAAGTAAATATTCAACCACCAACCTTAGAGGAAGTGGTACTCTCTTTGGAAGGTTGTTGATTCTATTAACCATTATGGCAATATATCACAGATTACAAACCTTTCATCAAAAAACTAGATACTTTGAAATATGTACTTAACAGGGAGGCAGTTCAACAGGTTATACACACGAGCTGATAAATAGACGGAAGAATTCCGCCTATTTGGTAATCATTACTAAAAAGGGCTAAAATAGACGGAGAGATTCCGTCTATTTACTAAAAAAACGTGAAAATGATAGGTTTTTCTTTGCATAACCGGAAAACCTCCCCTTATTTACCCCTAAATGAGATCTAATCTGCAGTTAACCGGAAACTCTCCGCTTATCCTACTAGTTCCTCGATTAAGGACTAGACACCTCGGTCATCAATTCGGCGAGACTTTACACTCTTTTCTACTCATCCCTTTTCTCGACAAACTTCCGAACCTTCCCTATGCCTAGCTCATATAATTACTGCTTGTTCCTGTGCTTTTAAACATAGTTCAGCAGCTTTAAATACGTGATCCTGTGTCATTGTATTTTCTGTGCGGTTCAGGCAATCCTTAATGAGTTCACCAAAGAAGGGGAAGCCTACTTTTCCTGATAATTTATAGTGCTTCTCCCCATCTTTATTGACTAAGAAAAGATGATCTCCTACTTCTTCACGAGCTACATCGATATATTTACGAAGTTCTATTGTTCCTTCCGTCCCGGTGATAAATGTACGTCCATCTCCCCATGTCCTTAGCCCTTCCGGGGTGAACCAGTCGACTTTAAAATAGAAAGTCGCACCATTCTCACCAATTAATGTGGCATCCCCATAATCTTCTAATTCTGGATATTCAGGATTATTATAGTTCCCTACCTTACTATGCAATACTTTTGCATCTTCATTTCCTGTATAATAGAGGAATTGTTCAATTTGGTGACTGCCAATATCACAGAGGATTCCACCATACTGTTCCTTTTTAAAGAACCAGTTCGGACGACTTGATGCGTTAAGACGATGGGGACCGAATCCAGTTACTTGAATAACTCTTCCAATGGCACCATCTTTAATAAGTTGACCGGCAAACACAGCACTTTCAACATGAAGACGTTCACTGAAATATACCATGTATTTTTGTCCAGTTTGTTTAACTACTTTTTTTGTCTCCTCTAATTGTTGGCTCGTGGTGAAAGGTGTTTTATCAGTGAAATAATCTTTACCTGCCTCCATGACTGTGTTCCCTAGAGCACTACGTTCTGAAGGAATGGCTGCAGCAGCAACTAACTTAATTTCAGGATCATTCAAAACGTGTTCCAATGATTCTGCAACTTGTACTTCAGGGAACTTTCCAAGAAATTGCTCTACTTTTTTAGGGTCAGGATCATAAACCCATTTTATTGTTGCACCTGCTTCTATTAGTCCATTGCACATCCCATAGATATGTCCATGGTCCAGGGCAACCGCAGCCATTTGAAATTCTCCTTCTTTTACAACTGGATTGGGTTTACCTGTTGGAGCATAATTCATTCCATCATTTTTTTCCATCTAATCTACTCCTCTTAAACAAATTAATATGTAACAATCTTGTAAATTGCTGTTCCGTTAAATGGAAATAGAAACCGGATTTTATACCGATTCCTATCCATCACATCTACCATATATCTGTTAAAACAGTTTTCCCTAAGCGTTTACTTTAGCTTTTGCTTTGTTTTTCTGTTCTTGCAAATGCTCGTAGAACAAATTCTCGTCTATCGGAAGATTCACCCAATTATCAGTCCATGTTGATAAGAGCATAGCATTGGATAACATGAGACTTTTGATTCCTTCTTCTCCCGAGGCAATGAGCTCAGTACCCTTCGCGATAGCATCGACCCAATTCTGAATAACGCCATCCCAATTATATTCGTTTATCTCACCTTCAATCGGTACATCTATTTTCTGGCATTCCGGCTGTTGAAAGCCCTTGCCCTTGAAGGTCAGATTAAATTCCGAAGTTGGCACGCTCAAACGCCAAAAAGTTATTTTCCCATCCTCCACGACAATTTTCCCGAGATCTCCGTTGATTTCCAGGCGGTTCGTTCCTGGGGCCTCTCCTGTTGACGTCACAAAAGTCCCTGTCGCACCATTTTCATATTCCACGTAGGCCGTGACGTCATCTTCCACTTCAATAGTGTGGTGTTTGCCAAAATGGCAAAAAGCACGCACTCGCTTCGGCATCATCCCGATCACCCATTGCCAAAGGTCAAGCTGGTGGGGATCCTGATTAATGAGTACCCCTCCGCCTTCGCCAGCCCATGTCGCGCGCCAGCCTGCTGAATCATAGTAGCTTTGTGCCCGAAACCAATTAGTAATGATCCAAGTGGTTCTTTTTATCTCACCAAGCTCGCCAGAGGCAATTATATCCCTCAGTTTGACGTACAAGGGATTTAAACGTTGATTGAACATCATACTGAACACTTTTCCAGATGCTGCAGCAGCTTCGTTCATAAGGCGTACTTCCTTCGTATGAACACCTGCAGGCTTTTCGACTAATACATGTAACCCATGCTTAAATGCTTTGATTGCAAGCTCAGTGTGAAAAGGATGCGGAGTCGCAATCATAACCCCATCAATGATATTCGAAGCCAAAAATTCATCTACATCTGTAAACAACTTGACATTCTCACCTAAATTCTCTTTCACCCACTGCCCCTTATCCGGGCTGCTATCGCATACTGCCGTCAGCTCCGCCCCTGTTATCGCACCATTTGCTATACTTTCGGCATGCCTACTGCCAATAAATCCAAGTCCAATAATACCAATACGTACCTTATTCATTAGATTGACCTCCTGTCGCATTTGAAATTAACTGTAATTCCTTTCCGTCTACCTCTTCAAGTTCCTGTAAAGCTACTCTATCCACTAATTCAATTTTCTCGCCGTCTGGACCGCTAAATTTCGCAGTCAAACCGCCTCCAAAAGCTGCTGCTTTCGGATATCCAGGATCTAATTCAACTCCATTGCTTTTAAGCTTCTCTGCCATGGCATTCACATCATCGACACGAAGCGCAATATGCAGGATGCGGTCTCCTTCATTCTCTGGATTACCAGGATGCATCAATTCTAGATTCTCTAATCCCTTATGAAGATGTGAAAAAGTTACATTATAGGCTTCCACATATTTTCGGCTTAAAGGATCCATGGAAATATCCTGGGTATAAAATTGTTCAGACACTTCCAGGTTATCTACCGCAATGCAAATATGGTCGAATTCCCGAATATCCCCTTGTTCTATAGTAGGAATACGGAATGTACTTTCGCGTTCAATTAACTCTACCTTCACGCCATTAGGGTCTGCAACGAAAGCGATTTTTCCATATCCTGTCATAGCCTTTTTAGGCTCCTGTATAGAAGCGTAACCTGCTCCAATAAGTCTTTGGTAATCATCGTCAATGCTGTCTGACATAAATGAAACATGTTCATAGCCGTATTTTGGTGCTTGATCGCCTATGCCGACAAGTTCCAGCATTCCGTGGGCTATTTGAATATACGTAATATGAAACGGTGTCCCTGCAACGATATAATCAAATACAACCTCAGCACCAAAATTTTCTTTATAAAATTTTACCGATTTTTCAAGATCCCGACACATTACTCCTACATGATTAAGTTCATAAATCATACTCTTTTCCACTCCTATTTAATGAATTTAGCAAGTCCTTTAAGGGACCTGTTTTTCTAATTAGGTGTAACTACTTATATGGCTTCAATTTTAGCTGAAGAATTATTTGCAGCAGAAGCCCTTCTAACCTCAAGCGTTTTATACATTTCTGCTGTCTTCTTATTATTTAGGTTAAAAATCAACCCAACTCCAACAAGCATAAATACAAAGGCAACAACTGGCACTAATACATATAATTTTGTAACATTTGCAGCTACTTCTGCTGTTTGTGATGAAGCTCCTGAAACAAATCCTGCCCATCCAAGTGCAAAGCTACCTACAGCAGCACCAAACCCCATTCCTATCTTTCTCGAAAAAGCATAAATGGCATATAGAGTACCATCATAACGTTTGCCAGTTTGGAGTTCTGAATAGTCCAAACAATCCGTTATGAGTGCCCAAACTGTCATGTTGAAGAAGAGTGCACCAACTGTCGCGATATTGTAAACGGCCATGAAGACGTATACATTTCCAATATCAAAAAATAAAAGTGAACTTGTAGCTACTAAACTAAATGTAGCAGTCGTAAGAATTAAATTCCTTTTTCCAAACTTTCCAACAAGTTTTGGTAAACTAACAAATAAGATGAGTGTAAGGACGATCATGATAGCTGAGTTAATGGCAAATGCACTGGGCATTTTATAATGTTCTGCAAAAACAATGGCGGCAAATTGGCCTGCACCATTAAGGATCGTTAGAGATCCAATCGAACCCAGCATCATCCCCAGTAAAGGTCTATTTTTCAATGCTGCTAGTAATGCATCCTTGAATTTATAATCAGATCTTACACCAGCTGGCCTATCATCACGAATACGTTCTATTGTTAACTTCTGTAGTCCTGTATAAGCTAAAAGAGAACAAACTGCAAATACAATTGCTAAGATAAGGAAAGCATTCGGTATTACTTCTCCTTCCTTGTTGTAAATAAACATCGGAACAAAGGACATCGCTCCATATGCAACAATCATGCCGCCGAGGGCACGAGAACGCGATAGCTTTGTACGTTCAACAGGCTTATCTGTAATAACCGCTGCAAGTGATCCATAAGGTATGGAGTCAGCAGTGTAAGCAATTCCAAAAAGGTTATAAACAACAACAACCCAGATATGAATTAAAGTTGAATTCCAGTTAGATACATCAACAAAACACAAGATTAGAGAAGCAGCCAGCAGCCATTTTGAAATACTGATATACGGAAGAAACTTATCCCCGCTTTTACCAAGTTTCCAACGGTCTGGAATCGTTCCCATAAACACATCGAGAAAAGCATCCAAAATGCGAGCGAATAAAAATAAGCTACCCATAAAATAAGGACTGACACCTAATACATAGGTACAAAAGATTAGGAAAAACGAGCCAATAAATATGTTAACAAAACCGCCACCGATATCCCCTAACATATAACCAAATTGATCTCTTACACCAAATTTCCTCACAAGTAACCCTCCAATTTAAAATAAGTGTATCTCCTTCTTTCATGCACTTTAAATCTAAGGTGAGTTTCTTTCCCCCTTTTTGGAATCGTTTCCAATTCTACTGTTAAAATTTCTGAACTACATTAAGTGGATTGCTAGATTAATTTCGTAAGCGCTTTATCTAGTATCTGAATATAAGTATATAATTTTTGAAAAAGTAACTTTTCGCTAGAATTGCATAATTTTTATAAAATTCTTGCACGTTTTTTTCTTAGCTGAATGGAAAAAAAACGCATAAATGGCTTATGCGCTCTATAACCTTTCCTTTTGTAGGAATCATTTATTCTTATTCCTCTTTTTAAATTCTACTGGAGTTAGGCCTTCTACCTCTTTAAAAAGTGTAGAAAAATATTGGGGATTTTTAAAACCAACCATTATGGCAATGTCAGTCATAGAAAGATTGGAGGATACGATTAGATCCTTAGCCTTTTTTGTTCTTTTAAGATTTCGATACTTACTAATGGTTATACCTTTTTCTTTTTTAAACACACGCATTAAATGAGAAGGATGAACATGTAATTTTTCTGCCATTTCCTCGGTAGAAATATCCTCAGCAAAATTCATCTCTATATAGTTTTCAGCTTGCTCGACTATGCTTAAGTTTTCGCTTTTCGTTATTCGGATTGTTGGGTCAGCATATTCATTTAGCATTTTCGTATGAATTTCTTCGAGTTGAGAGAGGTTCTCCGAATGCTCAATCATAACAGCATATTTCTCCGACAAAGTATGGGTCTGCCATGGACTTAATCCACCATTCTCAGCTTCACAGCTGTATAGTGTATTAAACGATAATAACATATTTTTATAGGCACGAACCTTATTATCGGGGACTCTCTTAAGAATGTTTAATTCATCCCCACCATCCCCACCTATTATTTGAGACACCCTTTTTCCCGCTTTCCTTACGAGATCCAAATCACCTAGCTGAATTCCGCGCTGTAAGTCTTTCCTTACTTTATGAAGGACATTAACATGATCAGGGGTAAGTTCATTTGTATCTAACTGAGTCGTTGGATCTTCAGGATTACAATCTTTCATCACAAATTTTATACCTTCCATGTTTCTTTCGTCCCCCTATCTTAAGGATTGATATATTAAGCTTACATTATTTCAATTTTATGTTCTAGATTTCTACTACTTTCTCTCTTTTATTCTTTCATAGTAACATGACGAAACCTCACAATTTAGCCATATTTCTAATTCTACTTTTCCCAACCTGTCAGAGGCGATGAATATTGCGTTTGCCATCCTCATGACCCAAGAGAAAAAAGCCATCGGAACCGCCCCCATGGTCCGCTAGCACCCGGTTTTCTTCGGCTGGAAACCTATCCAATTCATCTATCGGCAGCGAAACGGAGCCACTTTTCAACGGTTATTACAAAACCGCCTCTCGACAATCTTCTCTTCTCTACTGGAATAATTTTGTGTATAATGGACATATAATAAAAAAGAGAGAAGTGTTACAAGCACTCCTCTCCTGCAGCCTCTACCGTCAGGGTGGTGGTTGTCAAAGTAGTTTTATTTATGAGAACCACCCTTTTGCTTGCGACGGCGTAGGGTGGTTTTCTTGTTTTCTAGGATGTTCTTCCGAAAGAAATAAGCACTAACTTCGCGCAAGATTCCCTTTAGAATTTCTCGTAGGATTTCAAGAACAGTTTCCAGGTATATCACCTCCTCCCCTATTAAAAGGAAAAGAAGATCAACAACCGGCCACCCTCACAATATTGAGCTACAACCCCATTCTAGCATTATCTATTTAAATAAAGAACTAACAATCTCCGACAAAAATCGAGGAGTGACAGGTACGGGATTTTAATAAATACAAAGGAAAGATTCCGAGATCAAACTGGAAATTCTCTAGATGGTGCCTGGCAAATCTATTCAGGACTGCACGGGAGGATTCAATGATCACTTCCGACCATAAAGGCCATCAGAACCGTCAACCTTCACCATGGTGTCATATACCCTGTTCTTCGGCTGGAAACCTATCCAGTTCATCCATCGGCAGCGAAACGAAGCCACTTTTCAACGTTATTACAAAACCGCCTCTCGACAAACTTCTCTTCTCTAACATCATGCAAACCCCTCCACAACAACAAAAACAACAAATCCAATCAAACGTTTGATTAGCAGAAAATTTACTAACTAATCGTTTGATTAAATGTAGGCAAAACCCTTATAGTAAACGAACTCAGCCAAGTTATTTAGAAAAATCCCTGTCGATGACAAGCCTCAATCTTCGATAACTGTCTTCAATATGAATCCATAAAAACGTCAGATCTACACATATGGACACGTTTTGATACTATTCAAACGTTTGATTAAAAATACATCCACCACTGATAAACAAAGAGTTTCTAAAATAAAATGCGTCGAATGATGTCACCCCGAAACACGGCGATATACTTCTAACTTCGCACCATACGGCGCAAGAAGAAAAAACTCTGCCCTTCCATGATTTCTCTTTAAATAAGAGAAAAAAGCCACCAGAACCGTCTCCCTGTTAGAAAATTAAAAAACCACCCGAATAAGGGCGGCAGGAAATCTCTTATTTTAAACCCCAAGATTTACTCAGTAGATAAATCCCTCTTTTTATTTCTTCTTCTGATACTCCTGAAAATCCTAATGAAATTGTTTTAAATGCATAACCTTTTTTGTATGAATCAGATACAGGATAAACTCTTACACCATGATTTTCAGCTCTTTGTATGAGTTCTTGTTCACTTAACTCTAAATAAACATCAATGAGCATTCGTGGACCGGAATTTTCCCCATGAATTCTAACTTTATCACCTAACTCACTTATAACTGCTTCTAAAATGATTTTTCTTTTCTTACGGTAAAGCTTTCTCATTCTATTTAAGTGTTTTTGCCATTCTCCATTTTGTATAAACTCCGCAAGGGCATATTGATTATTTGAAGAAACCGTTTGTTTAAATAGCGAGGTAACCTCAGTTGCTTTCTTTAATAATGACTGTGGAAGAATCATATAGCTAATGCGTAGTGTAGGAAGAAAAGACTTTGAGAAAGACCCTAAATAGATAACACGATTTTCCTTATCAAGCGCTTGTAAGGAAGGAATAGGTTGACCACTGTATCTAAATTCACCATCATAATCATCCTCAATAATAAACGAATGATGATCAGCTGCCCATTTTATTAATTCTAGCCTTCTATTAATGGTCATAATTCTTCCTAAAGGAAATTGATGCGACGGTGTTACATAAATTAAGTCAGGGATGTTTTTCTTAACTGCATCCATACTTAAACCTTCACTATCTAGTGGTAAAGGGATGATTTCTTTTCGATTTAACTCAAAAATTTCTCTAGATCTTGGGTATCCAGGTTCTTCGAAGCCCACTTTTAAACTGGTGTTTAATATGTGACATAACATCTGCAGGAGGTAAGAGGTGCTTGCACCAATAATGATTTGATTTGGATCACAATTTACGCCTCTGGATTGGTAAAGGTACTCGGTTATTAGTGATCGAAGCTCAATCTCTCCTAAGACGTCACCAGGTCGACAAAGCTTTTCTGAATACTTATCTAAGCTAGCAACAACGCTCTTTCTCCAAGCCGAAAGAGGAAAAAAACTAGAATCAACGTGACCATAGTGAAAATCAATGATCTCATTTGTTATTACATTTAAATCTTGCACAGGTAATTCAGCAGTCTTTGGATCAGGGTGTATCAAAAATGACTCATCATAATCTGCAAAAAGTCCGCTCCTTGGCTTACTTAAAATATAGCCTTCTGCTAAGAGTTGATCGTATGCTCGTTCAACAGTTGTTTGACTAATAAGTTGTTTTTTGGCTAAATGTCTTTTTGAGGGAAGTTTCATCCCTTTTTTAATTCGCCCATCATGCATATTACTTTTAAAGAATTTAATAAGTTGTTGATACAATGGCATTTGGGAATCCCTGTCTAAAAACGGCGTTAAGTCCATTGATGGTACTCCTTCAAACTGACTTTGTAAAAAAATATAAAACTGGCCTTTTTCAAAAGGTCAATTTAAGCTTACGTTTATTATAATCAATATGATTATTTTGACCAGATAATTCAAAATATAGGATTCTGGAGTGATTATAGTGAATGTAATAACAAAAGGGTGGATTTATGGTTTTATAGGAGTACTTATATTTAGCGGTTCCCTTCCTGCAACTCGTGTTGCTGTCGGCGAGCTTGATCCATATTTTCTTACGGTATTTCGTGCCGCAATTGCTGGATTATTATCCGTGTTAGTCATATTGATTTTAAGAGCAAAACGACCAGAAAAATCTGATATAGTTTCACTAATTATTGTGGCGCTCGGAGTTGTTATTGGCTTCCCACTTCTTACAGCTTTGGCACTTGAGCATAATACTTCTGCTCATGCCATCGTCTTTTTAGGTCTTCTTCCATTGTCAAAAGCCATATTTGCTGTAATAAGAGGTGGCGAACGACCCAGCCCTGTTTTTTGGGTCTTCTCAGTAATAGGAAGCTTATTGGTTGCAGGGTTTGCTTTCTTTAAAGGAGGCGGGTCTTCGCTTCTTGGCGACTTTTATATGTTAATCTCGATAATAGTTTGTGGCTTGGGCTATGCAGAAGGGGCTAAATTATCTCGTAAATTAGGTAACTGGCAAGTAATTTCTTCTTGGGCACTTGTATTGTCCCTGCCCTTTATGGCCATACTCACAATTTATCTATTTCCAAGTTCATGGGAAGGAATTAGTATGGGAACATACATGAGTTTAGCCTATGTTTCCTTGTTTAGCATGTATATAGGATTTGTTTTCTGGTATAGGGGTCTTTCTCAAGGTGGCATAGCATCAGTGGGGCAGTTACAACTATTGCAACCATTCTTTGGACTCTTACTGGCAGCTGTTATTCTTCAAGAGGAAGTTGGCTTTTTACTCGTTCTAGTAAATGCCGGTGTGGTGTTTTGTGTTGCTGCGGCAAAACAATTTTCAAGGTAAAAGCATAATCTGAAATCTGTATTTGTTAGGGAGATTGCCCCTACTAAAGTTCCTCATCTGTCAAAAAGGGACTTTGCGATAATTAATGGACTAGCTGATTTGATATGATGATGATTTTAGACATTGACTGTTTCTAAAAAGGAACCTAAGGTTTCAAACCCAGGCTCCTCCACTTAATTTTTATCTCCAATTCATTACATTGCATTAATACTTTACCGCTTTAAACTTTAGTTGAGCGGGGGTCTGACCCCTATTTGACCCCTATTACTCATAACGTACTCTAGAAATGCCAACAGCCATAAATACCGCAGCAAATCCGAGCAATATTCCCACGGACCCAAGTACATCAAGTAAAGTTCCTCCATGAGCCATAACCGTTTTAAATCCTTCCATCGCCCAGTACTGTGGCACAAACAGAGCAATCTTTTGCATGAAATCAGGCACTAGCTCTATTGGCCAATAGACACCGCCAAGCATACAGGTTGGGGAGATAATGATGATTCCCATTAGCATTTGTTGCTCTGCTGTTTTCACGAATCCCGCAACCATTAATCCAAGTCCAATGGCACATAACAAGAGAGCAGATATTAAGCAGAACTGAGCCAACAAATTCCCCCATACGGTTCCGAATATAAAGTGCGAAGCTATCATTAATATGGCAATCTGCAACCATCCAATAATGAGAAAGGAGAGCATATAGCCACCCATGATGTTAAAGCGTGATGAAGGGGTAGAGAGCAAACGGTACCATACACCGATTTTTCTGGCTTCCAAGATTTTACCTGTTACGATCGTCAATGTGATCATGAGAAACAAGATTACAAATCCTACTAATCTCTCGGATTGATTGTTAGAACGATTAAGTGAACTGCTTGTTGAAATGTTCTTAGCGTCGACCGTTATTAAATCTGTCCCTAATGCAGCAGACATGCTTTGATAGCTCGCTGTCAACTCTGCCCCCGTACTATTTGGACTCACCAAGTGAGCAGCTTTTACTTTAATTGATTCCTGTGCCATGGCATTATCAATCATGTGACGAATGGAACCCGCTATACCTAAATCTGGTCCATGCCGGAAGGCAACTTCTGGTTTCTCACCATTGAAAAACTGCTCTGCAAATCCTGATGGAATCGTGATCATTCCGGAGATGCTTTTATTACTTAATTGTTTCTCTGCCTTGCTTAGTTCAATTAACTTGATGTCTAACCATTCTTCCTGCTCCATCTTCTTCACGAGTTCCTGTGAGATTGCCGTTTTATCTTGATCGACCAAGGCAATTTTGAACGAAGTGGCAGCATTATTTCCACCTACTCCAGCAAATAAAAAAGTGAAGATGAGTGGCATAACGAACATGAGTATATAGGATGAAGGTTTCTGATATACACGTGCGATTTCGAATGTACAAATTGACCATATACGTCCCATTTTATTCTCCTCCTACTGATAACGTAAACGCAAAGTTCCAATGAGCAGTGTTCCCGTTCCGATAGCTAGTAATACCACAATGGGCAGCAGCAATGCTTGCCAGGTAGTACCGCTCATAATATCGATAAAGCCATTTAATGCCCAAGTATTTGGTGCGATATGTGCAATCTTACGCATGAATTCCGGGAATACGGCGATCGGCACCATAGAACCACCTAGCGCAGCGAGAATTTGTACACCAAGTCCCGAGATCGTCTCGACCGCTTGCTCATTTGTGATTATAGCCGCGATCATCATCGACAAACCAGATACAGCAATGGCATACATCAAGCCTAAGACAATGCTTTGCAGCACATTTTCTCCCCAGTTAACTCCAAATGCAGCATTCGTAGCACTCATAAAGATCAGCAGTTGAAGAATGGAGAAGGCAAGTGTTCCTACATATTTCCCTAGCAAAATGCTCGTTTTGCTTGTCGGTGTGTTCATTAACCGTGCCAATGTCTCTGTAGAGCGTTCATTAATGATCATTTTTGCTCCAACGGTTGCATTATAAAGAAGGAACATAGCTAACATCGCGGCAGCATAGTACTGCATGCTGGAAACTGCTTTTTTTCCAATCGGCTGGTCTACGACAAATGTCTGTTCACTACGTGCTGCGTCACCTAATTGACCCAGTACTTCTGCTGCAAGTGAATCAAAATTCACAGAAACCGCTACGGCTGTTTGCTTTGGATTGGTCAACTGAGTCGTGACCTCTTTAGACGCTTGAGCTATAGCTCCCACACGATTTGTATATGAGGTAACAATCGAGCGTACAATTTGCGAAATCAATGGTTTTCCTTGATCCTGTAGTACTTCCAGCTGCGTAGATTCTGCTGCCCAAATTTTTCGGCTAAAATCTTGAGGGATGATCAATCCCACATCATTTTTTTCTCCGATAATTTGTGATTCTACTTCTTCTTTACTTGTAAACGAATGAATCGTTATATATGGTGCTAATTGTTCGTTCTGCAGCACATCTTCAATAAGGCGAGCGCCTATTTCTCCTGCATCGGCATTGTATACCGCAATCGTCATTTTTGGCATGGAATTAGTATCATCAGCCAGCACACCTTTCAGCGCTGTACCTAAAATCGCTGTAAGCAGGATAGGCAGGAATAAGAAGAGCACAATTCCTTTCCGATCCTTCAATCGAATTTTTATATCTTTCCACGCAATAATCCATACTTTCATTATTGACTCCTCCTTAGTCTCTTAACGTGCGTCCAGTTAATTGCAGGAAAACAGTTTCTAAGTTCGGTTCCTGAACTTCAACGGATAATACTTGTAGTCCCGATTGTACGACGATGGCGACCACATCACCTAAAGCTTGTCGTGCATCTGAGGCATAGATGGTAATCAGTTCGCCATCAGCTTTCACGCTTTGCACATTTTGAATGGTTCCTAATAGATTGATTAGGTCTGGACTGCTTGCATTTACTTTAACTTGAATGGAAGTCGCTCCCATTAATCGATTGCAAAGATCAGCTTTTGTACCAGATGCAATGACCAGGCCTTGGTCAACGATTGCAATTCGCTCGCACAAGTACTCGACTTCCTCCATGTAGTGGCTCGTATAAATGACCGTCATACCTTCTTGGTTGAGCTTCTTTACAGTTTCTAGAATATGATTTCTTGATTGTGGATCGATTCCAACGGTGGGTTCATCCATAATCAGTAACTCTGGTTTATGCATGAGAGCCGCTCCGATATTAATACGTCGTTTCATACCGCCCGAGTAATTTTCAATTTTCTCTTTAGCTCGGTCCTGTAAGCCTACGATTTCCAATACCTCTTCCGTGCGCTTCTTTGCTTCCCCTCTGCTCAGGCCATACATCCGACCCCAGAAGTACAAATTCTCTCTTGCAGAGATCGTCGGATACAAAGCAATATCTTGTGGAACAACTCCGATCTTACGTTTGACTTCCATCGGATTCTGCTTAATGGATACTCCGCCAATGGTTACATCTCCACTGCTGCTCGCAATCAGTCCGCAAATCATCGAGATGGTCGTTGATTTTCCTGCACCGTTCGGACCCAGCAATCCAAAAGATTCACCTTTGTTAACTGAAAATGTAACACCACGAACAACTTCACGATTTCCAAAGCTTTTCTTTAAATTTTCTACTTTTAACAATGTCAGCACCTCTTTTTTCCTGTTTTGTTAAGTTCAGTCTACCTTATTCAACCGCTGCTTCCATCTATCGGAAGGGAGATTTTGACCATGCAAAAAAGCGATCTTTTAAGATCGCTTCGGATGTGACTATGCTAAAAGTCATGTATCAAAAGTGGTGATACCATGTCGGACGGCAAAGATGGCCGCTTGTGTTCGGTCGCGTAAACCAAGCTTCGTGATGAGATTAGATACGTGGTTCTTTACCGTTCCTTCCGATATATATAGGAGCTCTCCAATTTCACGATTGCTTCGCCCATACCCAAGCTGCTTTAACACCTCCATTTCACGTTCTGTCAGCCCCTCTGGGATTTGAATGGATAACGGAATTAGACTAGCGCTAGATGAAGCAGCTTCTCCCTGCCCTTCGGTTCTTCGTTTCAGTTCGGCAAATACTTGTGCTGTTAAGTCGGGAGGCAGCACGACACCCCCTGCTTGTACGGTCATAATCGCTTGCACGATCATTTCAGCCGGCATATCTTTTAGCAGATATCCACTTGCTCCTTCGTTTAACGCATCGAAGATCAAGTCACTATCATTAAATGTTGTCAAGATAAGCACCTTGGTTTCTGGCAGATGTTCACGAATGAGACGTGTCCCCGCCACACCATCAACTCCAGGCATACGAATATCCATCAATACGAGATCCGGCTTTTCACGTTTTGCAACTTCCAGAGCCTCAGCACCGTTCGATGCTGTACCGACTACCTCTATCTCCTTCGTTAGACTCAGGATAGTTTTCAAGCCATCTCGCATCAATTGTTGGTCATCTGTAATAATAATTCGAATCATGACTCTGCTCCTCCATACGTCCAAGTTTTCGTTTGTATTGGAATTGTGATCTGCACACGAAACCCCTGGCCCTCTACACTTTCAAATTGGATCGATCCGCTATGTTCCTGCAGGCGTTCCCGCATATTGATGAGACCAAATCCTGGTACAACTTCCGCTGCTCCACAGCCATTATCTAAGATCATAATATCAATCTGATCATCATTTGTTTGCAATGTCACCACAGCTTCTGATGCATCGCCATGACGTTTGGCATTGGTCAACGCTTCTTGAATAAGGCGGAAAATCATTGGTTGCAACGAAGTCGAAATCCGCGTGAGATCACCTTGTATCCGTAGAGACGTTACCATACCAGTCATGTCTGAAAAGTCTTTAATTAACGTCCTTAGCGTATCTGTGAGCGTGAGATGGATTCCACCTTCGTCACGAAGTGCGCGAACAGACAAGCGTACTTCCTGTAACGCGGACCTGGCTAGCGCTTCACAGCGAGTTAATGTATCACCCGCCTGTTTGAGATCGGATTGTTGCAGCATTCGTGCCGCTTGGAGCTGGACAATCAGGGCAGTCATTGTATGTCCAACGGTATCATGGATTTCACGAGCAATTTTGTTCCGCTCACTCGTAGCGGTCAGTTCCTCCACTTGCTTTGCATAACTCCTAAGCTGATTATGTGTATCTTCAAGCTCGGAATGAGAATGAACCAATTTTTCATATTGCTCAGCAATTTTTTCTCTAGCTTTAAATAAGTAGCCTACCATAATTCCTACAAAACTAGAATTCAACACAAAGCCGAGATTAATTAACATATCCATAAAACGGAAATGCCCTGTGTGCAAATAATTGAGAGTCCAGAGATACGTCCAAACGATTGCAAACAATAAGCTGGCGATTAGAATTATTCTTCGGTTATTTGTAAAGATTAGCAGCGTAATTCCAATAATCCCAAAATTTATTTGATAGAGTGTCAGACTTGGAAAGACGATCCCAAAAGCGATTGTTACTACAAAATCAATACTTGTCCACAGAAGGTAATACTTCGTCGTTCGCTTATTAAAATGAAGGAAGTGCGTAAGTGTGTAGCCAAGCATTACAGCTATTACGAAAACGATTTTCCAGTATGTAATAGCTTCGTTCGTGAAAATATAGCTTCCCCCTATGAGAAGCAACATAATTAACCGTAATTCCCGCATTAAATAAAAGGTAATCGGGACATCTTTCCGTTGCGCTTGTTTGAATTCCCACAATCTCATAATCTCATCTCCTCAACTAGTAGCCTGTTGCTTCGACACCTGGAAATAAGCGCACCGCTTGTTTGAAGTCAACCGTCCGATGGATATTCCGTCAATTCTTTCTTTATTCGATAGTCGCTTGGCATTTCCCTTTTTTTAAATGGGGTCAGTCCCCCATCTTATAAAAGCGTGACAGCAGCGGGGGTCTGACCCCTGTTTAATTCTATTGGAAATTCCCAGGAAACTGATATTATTAAGTTAAGTAATATGAAAATATACCCAATATCAAACTATGGAAAGGTTTTTTTATGCACCGTATTGATTTTCACAAGAATAATAGAGAATAAGAGGGAGAAAATGAAAAAGAAGGTATTTTTGTTTACGTTACTATTTATATTGTTGTCCGGAACGTTCGCTTCAGCACATTCAGGGAGAACTGATTCTAGCGGTGGGCACAATTGCAGCGAGAAGTCTAAAGCCAAAGGACTTTGTACAGGCTATCACTATCATAACGGAGGTGGAGGATCAACAAGTAGCAGCACCCCCATCGTCAATACGGATAAAGATTGTACCGACTTTGCTAGTTATGATGAAGTTGTTGAGTATTGGAATAAAAAGGGATATTCCGCAACGAATGACCCAGAAAATTTGGACGGTTGGGGCAAGGGGGTTGTTGACGACGGGATACCTTGCGAAGCCCCAAGCGGCTACGACAAGACAAAGATAAATAATAGTGCCGAACAAATTCAACATAATCAAGATCAACAAGACCGAGCAAGTGGTGAAAAGGCAGGATATCCAAATGGATTGAACGATGGATATCAAGAAATCGCTAGTAATTCTGTTTCTTCTACAGGTTCAGCAGCATATAAATCAGGATACGCAATTGGTTACAATAAAGGGTACGATGAAGGAAAAACGAAAATAACCGATGAAAAAACACAAGCTACCAGCGATGGGTATGCACTGGGACAAATACAAGATACCATCGAAATTCCAACGGCTTATACAAACCATGCAGGATTAAAGCAATCCTTTGAAGCTGGTTTTACTAAAGCAGTGACAGAGCGAGTAGCCGCTAAGAAAAAAGAATACAAGGATTTGGGTTACAGTGACGGAAAAAAAGATGTCAACAATGTTCCTAAAGACATCGGTGAAGACTATGTCAAAGCATACCAGGAAGGTTTCAATACAGCACAAGGAGAACTAAAGGACGAGTATATGAAACAAGGATTTGAAGCTGCGTTTACCATATTGAACTATACGGATCCTAATTTAGGTAACGAGAAATTTATTGGTTGGTATAAGGAAGGTTTTGAGTCCAATACACAAATTAAACAAATAGGTGCTGCAGGACTTGCTTTAGGAAAGACAGGAGACTCCTACAACCTACCTTCAAAATATAAAAGCGGCGAAGTCATCTTTAAACATTACTATGAACTAGGATTGAAGGAATACGAAGAGCAACAAAGTAATAATCAAAAAGCGGCTGCTAGTGGTGTCGGAGCACTTTCATTAGCTTGGTTGGGCCGAAGATTTTATGTTGCCAAAAAAATGTTAGGTTAATAGAGGGGGATACGAATGGGTTTATACCGAACCATTAGTTATAAAGTAGAAGATGTATTCATTAAGATATTGTCAAAAAAACAAGACTCTAAAATGATCAAAGAAAAGGTTACCACGTACCGTACAAGAAACGAAGAAGTCCGCAATCAAAAGAAAATGAATAAGAAAAACAAAGCGATTTAAATACTGCATTTATACCTTTAATGGATTTTTGAATTACTATTGTTTTGAATAAGAAAGATACTTCCCTAAAAAGTATTTTTCTTATTTTTCTTTGTTACAACATATTGTTGCATAGCTACTTCGAATACACCCTTCCTTTCCTGTCAATCCAAGAAAAGCATCCAACACTTTATTTACTACACTGCACCAATCAAATTTGCGAGACTTTACACTCTTTTCTCCCTATCTCTCTCTCGACAAATATCCGGTAGTGACAGGCACCGATTTTTAAGCATATAATAAACCGCCTTCAAACAGTTGACTGATTGGGAACAATTACTGTTTGAACAATCTAACAAAATTGTGCTCATCTCGCTGTCAGACCAATTTTTGCTCCATTATAGACATTTGTGAAAGATTTCACTATAGTAAGTTTAAAAAAGCAGGTGAAACAACGATGTATCTAATGGATTACCATCATCACACCAATCATTCCTTTGACTCCACTGCTAGTATGGTAGAAGTATGTAAAAAGGCAATAGAAAACGAGATTCAGGAAATTTGCTTTACTGAGCATTTTTCCGTTAATCCACTTGCACCAACCTATGGTCACATCGTTTTTGAAAAATATTTAAATGAGATTCGTGATTGTCAAGAACAATTTTACACCCAATTAACCATAAAGGCAGGAATTGAACTTTGCGAGCCTCATCTTTTAATAGATCAATATGATGAATTACTGCAGCCGCTAAACTTAGACTTCATCCTGGGTTCTGTTCATAATCTCAACAACCAGAAGCTTCGCCTCGCCCTCAAAGAAGGTTATCCAACTGCCTATGAACGGTATTTTAATGAACTCTTGTCTATGGTAACAACAGCAGATATTGATATAATCGCACATTTCGATTTAATGAAACGATATGCCTATAAGGAGCATGGCCTTTATGATTTTCATCAATATCAAGAAATCATCGAGCAAATTTTGAAAAAAGCGATTGATAGAAATATAGGAATTGAAATAAATACCTCTGGACTTAGAACAGGATTAAAACAAACATTACCATCGCTCGAGGTCATCCAACTGTATAAAGAGCTAGGCGGAGAAATTTTGACGATTGGTTCAGACTCTCACACTGCTGAGGCTGTTGGTGCTAACCTCAAAGATGCACTTTCTTTAGCGAAGGGCTGTGGCTTTAACTATATTTATAAATTTGATAAAAGAAAGCCGATACCGGTAAAAATATAGACACAAATTGTACGCAAACCTTCTATCTAAGTCACGTTCTAAATCGGAATCTGGAGGAGACCAAGGCGCAGAGGACATTTTGCTCACTCCTTTTCTTTTAATTATGGCTCTGTTATTATTCATTGTTGATTTTCGTGTAGAAAAATTTTTAAGCGGAGAATTTCCGGCTAATGTCGATAGTGGAGGCTTAAGAAGCAGATATAAGCGGAGATATTCCGACTAACTGTTCACAATAAGACAAAAGCCATCATTTTGGAACGTATAACCGGAAAAACTCCGCTTATTTTAAGGGAAATATGGGAATTTCCCGAAATAAACGGAATTTCTCCGCCTATTTTTCAAATTGAGTGAAATCAACATTTACCTTTAACACAGCCTTAATTATATCAATCTAGTATTGAAAAAATCTCTCACCAAATCCTCGTAAGAACCACTTTCCAACGGTTATTACAAAACCGCCTCTCGACAAACTTCTCTTCACTAAACTCAATCAAACCCCTTCACAACAGCCAAAACAACAAATCCAATCAAACGTTTGATTAGCGGTTAAGTGGGGGTCTGACCCCCAAAATCTGGAGTAAATACTAAGGATCCCCTCACCAAACCCATATTTCAAATTATGAAGAACCAATACCAATATACAGAATCTATACATAATCTTTACATTAAATTATGAATGAAAGAACAAACACCAAATATAATTAAGAGGAATTACACATCTCCAAAGTGGTTTTATCAATATTCTTTGGATAAATAGCACCCTATAAATATTAATATCAATTGTACATTTGTTTCGAACCAAAAAATCAGTTCTATAAGGGAGTGATTGTATGGATACGAGTTCTCACATCATTATGGGTTTCGGATTAGCTGCCCTTGCTCAAATTGATCCAGTTGTCGCTAATCATTCTGCCCTGTCACAAGCCGTTATGTTCGGTACAGTAATTGGTTCGAATGCCCCTGATTTTGACTTCATCTATCGAATGAAAGGAAAGGGCAGCTATATTCGAAATCACCGTGCCTTGTCTCATTCCTTTCTGGCATTGCCTCTATGGAGTATCGCCGTTTCAGGTATTATTTATTCCTTTTTTCCGACGTCACCTTTTCTCCATTTATTTTTATGGACATTCATTGCTGTTATTCTACATGTATTTTTTGATCTATTTAATGTACATGGAACTCAAGTTTTACTTCCCTTCTCAAAAAAATGGATTGCGTTTGATTCGCTCCCATTAGTGGACCCTATTATTCTATTGGTACATTTGCTGGGTTTTTTCCTTCTTCCATTTTTCCAAATGAGTAAAGTTTTTTTCATCATATATATTTTTATTTTTCTTTACCTTGCTGTCCGGACTCTATCGACAGTGGTAACAAAGAGAAATTTGCTTCTCCATTTTCACAATTCGATCCGAATAAAATTGATCCCACGTATTTTCTTGTTTCATTGGGACGTAATCATTGAGACGAAAGAAGATTATTTATTTGGCGTTTTCTCAAAAGGCAGACTAAAGATCGATCATTCTCTTTTAAAGAAAATAGACTTTCCTCAACTAGTCTCTGACAGTAAAAGACACCCTTTTGTATCTGATTTTCTTTCTAGTACCCATTATGCTTATCCATTTGTTCACATAAGAAAACATGGCTATTTAATCTATTGGAAGGACCTTCGTTTTCGTACCAATAAGTTTTTTCCCAATCTCGCCATCGTCGCTGTATCGTCCGATTACAAGATTAAGAATTGTTTTATCGGTACATTACACTCCTTAAAACAATACAAGCAAGTAATAAGACAATTGAAAAATACTGCAATCCTAAAAAGGGGCTGATTTTATGGAAAAGAAATTACTGATTATTTCTTCCGATATTACAGGGCACGGGCATAAAAGTATCACAGAATCTCTGTGTGAGGAAGTCCAAAACTATAATGAAGTAAAAATTTTTGTAGTAGATGGGTTTTCTCTTGGTAAACGATTGCTATTAAAAATTGGCCAATCCTACGGTCCCATCATCAGAAATTCGGAAAATCTTTGGAAAATGATTTGGAAACTATCTGCTTTGAAACCCCACTTAGTAGACAATTTTATTGAATCACTGATAAAGGATAACTTTTTAAAATTACTGGAAGAAGTGAAACCAGATATGATTTTATCTGTTCATCCTAATTTTAATGGCTCCATCTTAAACATTTTAGAAAAGCAAAATATCCATATCCCTTTCTTTACTCTAATTGCTGATCTTGTAAACATTTTTCCTCTTTGGGCAGACAAGAGGGCCAATTACATTATTAGCCCTACTTTCGAAGCCCAAACTAAGTGTATTGCATTTGGGATTCCAAATGAGAAAATAAAGGTTTCCGGTTTTCCAGTCCGATCCCGATTTTTCCCGAAGAGCAATAATCAACGGAAATTTTATAGTACGGGTCAATCTTTAACATGCTTGATCATGAGTGGTGGTGAAGGTGTAGGAAATATGAAGAAAATAGCCGAAAATCTACTGAATCATTTTGATTGTACAGTCAAAATAGTAGCTGGAAAAAATGTAAATCTTAAAACCAAGCTGGAAATGTCCCTAAAGACTAAATATGGTGATCGAGTAGAGATTTATGGCTTCACCCAAAATATCCAAGATTTAATGCTAACTTCTGATATTGCCTTTACCAGAGGCAGTCCCAATGTCATGTTTGAGGCAATAGCTACCAATACACCGCTAATCATTACTGGGGCTTTGCCAGGTCAGGAAGAGGATAATCCAACTTTTGCCGAGAATTTCAATTTGGGAGTGGTATGCAAAAATCCAAAGGAAATTAAATATACAATAACCGATTTGCTCGAAAATAATGGCGAAAAAATAAATGAAATGATAATCAGTCAACGGAATTTTATAAATACAAATGCAGCAGAGGACATTCTGAAATTCATTCTAAAGGTTGGAGATCCTTACTATGAAGAGGCAAAAGAAAAACACGCTTAAATGGCATCTATAAGAATGAGCTAACTAAAAAGGTCCTTGATGAACCACTTTTTTAAGTTAGCTTTTTTCCTTTTTCCTTCACGCCTAAAACATCATCGTTCATTTTACCTCCCTAATTTCTAAAAATAATGTGATTATAAAGTTATTACTAATCCAATTTACCTTTAATAAAGAAAAAAATGTTAACTACACCATCATTTATTATGTTGGTTATAAAAGCTAATCCCCTTTCATCCGTACTTCTCTATTATATTTCTGTTACTCACAGGCTTTTATATGGATATGTAAATATTTTCAAACAGAAAATGAGGCTGCTTCAAAGTTTTCACTTTGGAACAGCCTCTTAGGAAAATTGGGTTATTTGAAAAATTTTAAAAATGATCCAACTTGTCTAAGCGTATTAATCCCGCTTCTAACGGTTCCCACGTGTCCCATCATCGCTTTTAATCCTTGGAATCTAGAAGTAGGTGCTTGTTGATTTTGATTTGGAACATTAAAAGGACGAGGCCGTCGCCCCATTTGATTAGACGGTCCAAACCTTTGTCTATTGCCCGGGGGGAATGGTCTCCTTCCTGGGTTTGGCGGATAAAAAGGCATGTTTTTTCACCCCCTGTTTGCTTTTCAAATCTCTTAACGTTCTTAACTATCATATGTCCGGTACTTTCCAATTGATTAGACCTTAAGAAAGGTTGTTTAAAAATAAGCTTTATACCTACCAACAGCAAACATATTATTTGATGACAATGATCCTGAAATGACTTTTTTTCCGAAGTGGGATTCCTTTTTAATGTGGAAAAAGAATGGGCTATTTTCCTAGCAAAATCTATTGGCGGCTCCACAGATTGTATATGAAGGTACAAAATAGCAGGCTCTGTAAAGATTCAATGATTGTGCAACGCACTGACAATCATTCCTTGTTTCATGACAGATGGGACAAATGTGGGGATTTCTTCTTGAAGTAGTGTAATTTCTGCTAAATTTAATGCTACTCCATTCTCATCTAACGATTCAAAAATGAACAAGATAACCAAAAAGTTAGTGGTGGATTATTTAGATTGGATTGAGGATAAGCGGCAGTGCACCAACGGGGTCAAACCCCATTGATTCATTCAAAAAATTGTTGTTTTTTCTTTAATTTCCCTTTATATAAAAGGGAATACATATCCACGGATGGGGTCAGACTCCAAAAAGATTGACCATCCATAAATTTCTAAGTAAAAGGAGGTTTCACCGAGTGGGGGTCTGACCCCAAAATTCCAATCTTTCCCCTGTTTACTATTAGTAAAGTTTTCATTATATTATACTAGTAAACAACTTTGTTTAAGCATCATAGAAAAGGATTGGTGAACGATACAATGTATTCAAGAAAAGAGACCCATAGCCAGAAAATGGGTAACAAAGGTATCTCTAAAAAAGTGAAGGGGTCAATTACTGCAACTGGTATTATTGTATTACTTGCCACTGGTACAGTTTTCGGTGCAACAGACCTTGGGGCTATCATTAAAAACTACGCAGCAAACATATTAGGTATCGAAAAAGCAGCCATCAATGGTATTGATACTGTTCAAAAAGAAGCTGAATTAAACTCTCATTTACAATCTGCTCAAAAAAACATCGACCACACTATCACTGAAAAGGGTACTTCGGAGGCAGTACGTGTTGAAATGGAAATTCAGAAAGAATTTAAACGAATCAAAGATGAAGTTTCAAATCTAGAACAAGAAGAAATCCTAACTGCTAACACAGAACTAGAAAGTGTTGCTAACACTAAAATTCAAGACGCTAAAGCTGCTTTAGACGCTGTTACTCAAAAATACTTCAAGTAACCGAAACATCAAGTCAATAATTTCGAATCCGACCTCTTGGGTAGCCTATAACGGCTGCCTTTTTTATGCATAAAATAGGGAAACCAATGGACGTAATCGTGCAGCTGAGTGGGGATCTGACCCAAAAATACCGACTTAGCATTGATAACCCGAAGGAGCCAATTGAAGAAGCTGCAATTAAGCAAACGATGGAAGAAATTATTGCGGCTGAAGTATTCTTCACAACTGGCGGAAAATTCGTCTCTGCCAAAGGAGCACGAGCCATCGAACGCAATGTAACCGATTATGAACTTGTTTAATAGAAGTAGAGTCCGGATTCATTGATGGAGCCGGTCTCTTTCTACACTAACGAAAGGTGGGCAACAAAGCCCAACCACTTTTCACTCATTATTACAAACCAGCCACTCGACAAAATTCTCACATCGAAAATCACCCTTACCCCTATATAACAACAAAAACAACAAAAACAACAAATCCAATCAAACGTTTGATTAACAGAAAATTTACTAACCAATCGTTTGATTAAATGTCGGCAAAACCCTTTTATTATACGAACTCTTGCCAGTTGGTAAGAAAAATCCCTGTCGATGACAGGTCTCAATCTTCGATAACTCTCTTCAATATGAATCTATAAAAACGTCCAATCTACACACATTGACACGTTTTGATACTAATCAAACGTTTGATTAAAAATACATCCACCACTGATAAACAAAGAGTTTCTAAAATAAAATGCGTCGAATGATGTCACCCGGAAACACGGCGACATACTTCTAACTTCACGCTGTACGGTGCGAGAAGAAAAAAACTCTGTCCTTTATGCTTTCTCTTTAAATAAGGGAAAAAAGCCACCAGAACCGCCCCTGGTACGACACAATTTTGTAACAATTCCCTGCGAATCACCCTGTCCTTTTGCCCTCTGGATTCCTATATAGAGGGTAGAAAGGGTGGTGCATTTATATGAATTTAAAATCAGGCAGAATTGAAGGGTTCGAACAATATTCTCAGTTTAAGAGTGTGAAGGAGTTTAATACATATGGAAATGTGGTTAGCGGTGAAGAAGCAGGCGTTCTCAAAGGGGGAGCTTGTCGGTTTGAAACGGCTGGTTCGTTTTTCTGCAAAAGTTCCTGGGGTTTCGAATGCAAAGATTGGGACTGTGCTAAAAGCCATTAATGAAGAATATCAAGGAAATGGAATCTCCCGCTCTACGTTTAAACGTATGACCCTTAAAGCCAAAGAATTAGGGATCCTCACCATCCATGAAACAGAACGAAAAAATGGATCACAGTCTAGTAACCTATATAGCTTTAATCGTTTTCCACAAAGTGAACCACCCAAAGCGAAAAAATTGGACCACCCTAAAGAAACTAATAATCTTTTAAAAACTAATAATCAAGAGAGTAAAAAACGTAACGAAGCGCCGATTGAAATTGATCACACTTTTGTTAGTGATAAAGTTCCTCAAGCATTTGTCCAGCTCGTAAGATACTTCTTCTCCGATGCAAAGACAATTGAAGAATACTGGCATATGGTCCAAATCGCTGCTTTTCGATTTGATTATGAACAAAATACAGAGGACGTTCTCGCCATTGCGGGTGAAACTGAAAAAGCAGGACCCTCTTCTTTGATGATGGCTGCAGCCGACGGCAATAAGGCTGCTTTTAGCATAAACATGGATATAACATTTGATAGATTTTAACATGTAAGCTGATGAGTTATAAATGCAAACTCACCAGCTTTTTTTATTGTGAGGTCTAATAACTTAAAAAATTCACTCCATTAAATGGCCCTTCGTATTATAAGGTCAGCCAGATTATGAAGTGACCCCATAAATCTAAAATTGCTAATTTCCCATATGCTCACCTCCCAAATTTTAATTTATTGGGCTCATTATTTAGGGCTATTTGTTTGTCTTTTGCAGAGTAATTAACCCGATACTTGGTGTATTAAATACTCGAAAGCGAGCAAAAGTGGGACCGCTGGCACCAAGCCCAGGAGAAACATATTGAGTATGTCCGTTTTCAGTGTGGACACCTCGCACATTCACAGAACCGGGAAATAGACCGTAATTAGGTGCATAAATCGGACCGATAATGGGCAGGTAGAATTGTCCGCCATGAGTATGTCCGTTTATGCTTAAATCCCAGTCAATCCATTCATCGTCTGTCTCTCCAAGTATGCGTGTACGATAATCATGTATGTTTTCGTCCTCATAATCGATTTCTGTTGGCCTATGAGATACCTCGATAGTAAACGGATCATTTTCAGCAGCATACTGGGTATCAAATTCATTTTTATCGTTTTCAAGTTCGGACGGAGTTTCTCGCCAGATTTCTACCACACTGACATATGGATTCGTTTTTAACCAGATAGATTCATTATCCTTTGTAATCTTCTTTCCGGGATATAATGGGGTAACGCCGTATTTTTGGAATAAATCGTAAAAGCGATTCCCTGGAGTAAGCGTAGCAACAGAATTGTCCTCGTCCGAATTACCTAAAATGAAATACATCTCTTTCTCCTTCGGCATACCTTTCAGCAAATCTTCCAGAGGTTTCAGATTTTCACTTTCATCGGAAATATAATCGCCAGTGAACAAAACTATGTCATAATCCTGTTTTTCGATGAGTCGGATTAACTTGCTCTGCTCATTACCGAACTCTTTTTCGTGCAAATCGGTGATCTGCAAAATGCGATAGCCGTCAAAGGCATCCGGTAAATCGGAGTGGTTCAAAGTTACCTTATCAACTGTCACACGATTGTTGTCCCAAGCTGTATATCCAATCATTCCACAGGCAAGAAGCAGAATTGCCAGCGGAATCGTCCATTTTTTGTAATATATTTTTTTCATAAAATATTCTCCTTTACTTTTTATTTGGATAAACAATTTTTTTGTAAGCCCCTTCTGTCAAAACAAAAACTACACCGTAAACCAGTAGGAAAATAACAATGCAGCTAAGACCGCTTATGGCGATTACAACAGGGCTATCTAAAAATGCAATTTTCAGCAGGTTTGCAATCATAGACAAGGCAACCAGCATATGCAGGACGGCAACCGCCAAGGGAGAAAAGAATACAATCAGCGTTTGCTTGCGTATTGTCTGCCGGATTTCTTTTTGACTCATACCCACCTTGCCGAGAATTTCGAATCGTTTTTTATCATCATAGCCCTCTGATACCTGCTTATAAAAAACACACAAGGCAGTCTGGGCAAACAAGACTACGCTAATTAGAATTCCGAGAAAGAGAAGCCCTCCAAAACGAACCAGCGAATTGTCGCGCTCAATGGCTTTGGCTTCAACACCACGCTGACCATGTTGTTCGTCCCATTCGTAAAGCGCATACTCGAACGCTTTTTTATCAACTTCGGCGCCTTCCAGATCAAATTCCAGATAAAACTCCGCAAATCCTTCTATTGTATCGTAATCCTGTGTAAGCTCGCTGTCATTGCTTGTCACAAGATACCACCATCTGTTTCCGTAAATGTGGCCAAAGTTATTTTTTATAGGGAAATCCCCCAGTTGTTCTTTTACATTGATCAAATTCCCGTACAGGTTAACCGTATCGCCGGTCTTTTCATCTCCGGAAAAAACCAGGACCTCGTTTTCCTTCAACTCTACATTCCTGGCGGTCAGACGGTTATAATCCTTTAGAGGCATAAGAAAAACGAATTCTTCGGTTCCGTTTTGGTCCAAATCTTCCTTGGTTTTACTGCCTGAATAAAGCGTTTCATTTTCCAATGACACAGAGTACCTTTCGGATGTTTCGGCTAAAAAGTTCTGCAATGCGTCGTGATTTGTACCGTTTTCTGAAATATAAACCTCATGGTTAAAGCTGTTTTGAATGACATTCTCAATGCCCAAATACAAGGAAACGGTTGTGGTCATAACAAAAAGCGTTGCGGTACAAAGGATGCAGATATTGGCAAGCCCTACACCGTTTTGCTTCATGCGGTACAGCATCCCGGAAATCAAATTGAAATTCTTTGACCTGTAATAAATGTTATCCTGGCTCTTTAAGAATTTTAATACTGCAATACTGACGGCGATAAACAGAAGATAGGTAGCGGCTGCGACACATAGGATCGCAGCAATAATTCTTGTGAAATTCTCATTGGGGTTCGTTGCAGTTAGGGCAAGGAAATACCCAACAGCCAAAATGCCAGCTCCAAGTATAACCAAAATGGTATTTGCCTTTGGCTCTTTTTGACCAAACGAAGAAGCATGAAGCAGCTCAAGCGGATTTGCCCGACGCACCTGCCGGATATTATAGCGGTGAAGAATAAAAAACAGCACCGCAAACAGTAACCCTGTTTTCAAAAGTGCGATTGGTGGAACTGCGACTGAAAATATGGTTGCCTGCCCAATTATTTTGGAAAGTACAAAGAACATTATCGGATTCAAGGCCATCCCCAAAAGCAGGCCGATAAAAATAACCGCCGTCGAGGAAATCAGGTTTTCGTATTTCATCACCTTGTAAATGTGCCGCTTCTCTAACCCTAAAATATGATACAGCCCCAGTTCTTTCTGGCGGCGCCTCATAATGAAGATGTTTGTGTAATACAGAAACAACACCGCCATCAGCGCAAATAATCGCTGTCCCAGCTTCATTACATCAATGGTAAAATTACCACCGGAGATATTTTTCAGGCCGGGGGCTTCAACCAGTGCGTTGACTACACAAAGCAGTGCGATGACGATCAGGCAGCTCATATAATACGGCAACAGCATGGAGCGATTTCGCCTTAGGTTGGAGGATGCCAGACGGAGAAACATTGTTTTGTTCATTACATCCGACCTCCTTTGCCCATTGTAGACAGCACATCAAAAATCTGCTCTGTCATATCCTCCTCTGCAAACTTTTTGCTTAATTCACAGATGATTTTTCCGTCTTTGAGAAACATGACCCGCTTTGCTCGCGCCGCAGCCTGTACGCTGTGCGTTACCATGATAATGGTTTGCCCTTCGCTGTTGAAGGCGGAAAACAGGTTTAGAAGTTCTTCAGAAGAATGAGAATCCAATGCGCCGGTAGGCTCGTCCGCCAAAATCAAGCTGGGCTGTGTAATCAGGGCTCTTGCCACGGCAGCCCGCTGCTTTTGTCCCCCTGAAACTTCGTAAGGATATTTTTCAAGCAGATTTTCAATTCCCAGCTTTTCCACCAGCGGCATAAGCCGCTGCTTCATTTCTTTTTTTTGACGATTGGAGAGTACCAGCGGTAGCAGAATATTGTCCTTGATGCTGAAAGTATCCAGCAAATTAAAATCCTGAAAAACAAAGCCGAGATTGTCCCGGCGAAATGCGGACATTTCTTCATCCTGAATTTCCGCATAGCTTTTGCCGTTCAGCATGACAGTTCCCTCTGTCGGTATATCTAAAGATGCCAGAATGTTGAGCAGCGTCGTTTTCCCGGAACCGGATTCACCCATAATCGCCGTGTATTCTCCCGGTTGAACCGTAAAGCTGACACCCGAAAGGGCTTCTACCTGATTTCCACCGAAACGAGTTTTATATAATTTTTTTAGATTTTTAACTTGTAAAAGATTCATAACAATAACCTCCATATTGTAAAACTAAAGCACCCTTGCTCCGGTATATAGAATACCAAGAACAAGGGTGCTGTTTATTCGGAGATTAAAACAGGAATTCTCTTTTTTTATACGGAATTTCTTACGATTTTCCTACGGACGCATTATCAATGAAGGGAAGCGTTATGATAAAGCGAATCTCTTCGTTTTCGCTTTCTACGGAAATCGTTCCGTGGTGCAGTTCGACGATTTGCTTTGCAATGGCAAGCCCAAGACCGGAGCCTCCGGTTTTGGAGGAACGGGAATAATCCAATCGATAGAACTGGTCAAAAATGCGATTCAGTTTCTCTTTTGGAATGGTATTTCCATGATTGGTAAAGGTCAGCGTAATATTCTCTGTCACTTGGGCAGCAATATGAATCTTCGTTCCGGCATGGCTGTAATTGATTGCATTGCGAAGAAGATTATCAAAGACACGCTCGATTTTATCTGCATCGCAATGCAGCTCAATTTTGGAGGGTATTTCAAGGGAGCAGGACAATCCTTTTTCTGCAAGCAGAGGTTTGAACTCAAAAACAAGCTGCTCCAACAAGCGCGTCAAATCGATCTTGCTGTATTCCAATGTGATGTGAGAAAGGTTGAACCGGGTGATCTCAAAAAACTCATTGATTAAATCGTCTAACCGTTCAGAATTGCCCAACACAGTTTCTACATAGCGATCATGCAACTCCGGCGAAAGCTGTTTTTCATCACGCAGTAGCGTCAAATACCCGATGATAGATGCAATCGGCGTTTTCAAATCATGGGCGAGGTAGACCACCAAATCGTTTTTGCGCTGCTCCGCTTCTCTGGCGGCATTTTCTTTTTGACGGATATTTTCTGTTACTGTATGGATAGCATCCTGGGTTTCTCTTAAAACAGCAGGAAGCTCCGCATGTCTGGTGCTGTTTCCAATGGATGAAACTACACCGGAAAGCTCTGCAAGATAAGAAATAAGTTGACTGCGCTGAACAAGCGCAATAATAAAGAGTGAAAGACAGAATAAAGCCACGCTAATGATAACAAGGTGTTCCACACTACCCGCCCAAAAACGGACGAAGCCTATTTCTTTCATTTTGGGAATACTCTCGTACAGCGACACAATCATAACATCTACGGTGATAATCGCTAAAGCACAAATAGCCGCTACTATGATGAAGCGGAACGCCATTCGTTTTGCCAATGACCTTTCTATTTTCTTCTTATTCAACTTTATATCCAACTCCCCATACAGTTTTGATAAACTTCGGCTTTCTGGCAGGCTCTTTCAGTTTTTCCCGCAGACGCCCAATATGTGCCATTACGGTATTATTGTTGTCTAAATACTTTTCCCCCCATACAGCCTCATACAATTCCTCGGAGGGAACAACCGTACCTTTTCGTTCACAAAGATACCACAGAATAGAAAATTCAATAGGCGTTAGTGCCAGCTCTTTTCCATAAAGAAGGCATTTGTGCGTAGCTTTGTTGATAACGAGTCCGTGAATATCGTATTCTGTTTCATCCTTTTCTACTGCCTGAATCTGTTGATTATATTTTCCGGAGCGACGAAACTGGGTTTTGATTCTCGCCATTAGTTCCAAAGGATTAAAAGGCTTCGTAATATAATCATCGGCACCTAATGTCAGTCCCATAATCTTGTCGGAATCTTCAACCTTTGCAGTCAGCATGATAATCGGGAAGAACTGCGTTTCCCTGATTTTACGGCAGATATGAAAGCCGTCAATATCCGGGAGCATAACGTCCAAAATAGCCAAATCTATTTTGGTACTTTCTAAACACTTCAAAGCGTCGGTTCCGTTATTAAACTTATGGACGGTATATCCATCGTTTCTCAAATACACCTCAATCAAATCGGCAATTTGTTCCTCATCGTCAACCAGCAAAATATTTTCATTCATGTTGATTCCCACACTCCTTTTGCCGAGCGTAAAGACCGGCATCCATTTTAAGCCTTTTATCAATGGGCTTTTCTGCACTTTTTGGAATAAGCCACATCCGACTAAACTTTGTAATACCCGGTATCCGTTTTTCTTCACAAAGTTTCTGTACCCTTCTTTCAGAAATGCCCCATTTTTTTGCCGCTTCAGGGGCAGACATATATTCTGTCATGTGCGCACACCCTTCCAAAACTTATGCGATAATTATATACGGCTATCCGAACAAAACAAAGGTGCTATTTGTAAATAATCAACCTGCAAGAGAGTCGATTAGCGGGTTCAAGTTAACTTGCAAGCAATGCAAGCTTGTACAAGTTTGTTTGTTTTTCAGATTTTCCCTATAGGGAAAACCCAAAAAATTAAGTTCTATCTATATTTTAAAAGAGTATCAGGGACAAGGGATAGAAAAATTACTCTTTGAATTAGTAATCAGAAAACTTGAAGATATGGGTATTAACACAATGCCCGTTTTTGTATTAGAAGATAGCCAATAGAAGAATCATGAAACTTTTGAAAAAGTGCAATGTCTATCGTTTTATTATAAAAATCTTTAAGTCTAGCTCTACAATTCTAACTGTAATGGCTGAACACGGAGAAAAGCAACATTTCACTAACGAAAGAATATTAAAAATTGTACGTAACATTGAGCAGGATTACTATGATGTTTAAAGTAATTGGATACGAAGGAGCAATCAATCCACCTTATAAATTGATTACGATGACTATCCGTATTCCAAGTACCATATAAAGTAATCTACTATCAAAGTAAATTAATCACTTCTTGAAGCAAGAAGAACAAAGCCGTCTAATTGACAGCTTTGTTCTTCTGCTCCTGCACCCGATAGTTTAAGTACAATTCTTCCAAATATGTATTATAAAATATGGTTTTACGTTCCTCAACAATCTGGCCCGATTGTGGAAGACTGATCTTATTGAAAATCAATCAATTTTGGATAACAACTATAACATTTTTGTTTCTCAAAACTATGTTTTCTATCTTTTATCCACCAGAAGGTTTCAAGTGGTAAACAACCTGTCATTCTTTGGTAAACTTTTTGTCATTCAGTGGTAAAAACTATATCAAGGATGGTACATTTCATTGGCTGTAATCATTATAGTTTAGATTTATACAATTGCAGGCTAGAAATGACATGAATGGGTTTACTCAAACGTTTGATTCGTTTGTGGAGGAATACGGAAATTCTCTGATGGTGCCTGTCACCGGTTTTTGCTCAATCTTCGATAAAACTCGGGGAGTGACACAGATATTTAGAACATGTGTACCACTAGATTTTGCAGACAAGCCTGCCAACATTCCGACAGGATCTAAGAGAAATCCACCAACTAAACCTCGACCAACTGCACTGGATGCACTTTTTCAGATGATTGATGCACAATCTCGTATTCCGCAATAGTCGTTTTATCAAGGAAGAGGGTTTTAGCGAAACCAGTAACCAATTGTATTGTACCAAGTGATATCATAATACCCTTTCCGACGTAAACAATTCTCACAAGTAAAATATCTCAGCTGGAAACCTATCCGGTTCATCTATCGGTAGCGAAACGGAGCCACTTTTCAACGGTAATTACAAAACCGCCTCTCGACAAACTTCTCTTCTCTAAACTCAATCAAACCCCTCCACAACAGCCAAAACAGCAAATATAATCAAACGTTTAATTAACAAAGAATTCACTAACCAATCGTTTGATTAAATGTGAGCAAAACCCTTATAGTAAACGAACTCGGGCCAGTTGGTAAGAAAAATCCCTGTCGATGACAGGTCTCAATCATCGATAACTGTCTTCAATATGAATCTATAAAAACGTCAATTCTACACACATTGACACATTTTGATACTAATCAAACGTTTGATTAAAAATACATCCACCACCGATAAACAAAGGATTTCTAAACTAAAATACGTCGAATGATGTCACCCCGAAACACGGCGACATACTTCTAACTTCGCACCGTACAGTGCGAGAAGAAAAAACTCTGTCCTTCATGCTTTCTCTTTAAATAAGGGAATAAAAACACGAGACCCGCCCCCTCGGTCTTCACAAATTTGTAACAACTTTCCGCGAATCACCATGTCCTTTTGCCCTCTGGATTCCTATATAGAGGGTAGAAAGGGTGGTGCATTTATATGAATTTAAAATCAGGCAGAATTGAAGGGTTCGAACAATATTCTCAGTTTAAGAGTGTGAAGGAGTTTAATACACATATGGAAATGTGGTTAGCGGTGAAGAAGCAGGAGTTCTCAAAGGGGGAGCTTGTCGGTTTGAAACGGCTGGTTCGTTTTTCTGCAAAAGTTCCTGGTGTTTCGAATGCAAAAATTGGGACTGTGCTAAAAGCCATTAATGAAGAATATCAAGGAAACGGAATCTCCCGCTCTACATTTAAACGGATGACCCTTAAAGCCAAAGAATTGGGCATCCTCACCATTCATGAAACAGAACGAAAAAATGGTTCACAGTCTAGTAACCTATATAGCTTTAATCGTTTTCCACAAAGTGAACCACCCAAGGCGGAAAAATTGGACCACCCTAAAGAAACTAATAATCTTTTAAAAACTAATAATCAAGAGAATAAAAAACGTAACGAAGCGCCGATTGAACTCGATCACACTTTTGTTAGTGATAAAATTCCTCAAACATTTGTCCAGCTCGTAAAATACTTCTTCTCCGATGCGAAGACAATTGAAGAATACTGGCATATGGTCCAAATCGCTGCTTTTCGATTTGATTATGACCAAAATACAGAGGACGTTCTCGCCATTGCGATTCAGTCATTCAAACAGCTGGTTCGTAAGTTGAAATCTACCAAGCAGATAGTTAAACCGATTGCCTTCTTTTATGGCATTTTAACCAACAAATTAAAAGAGCTCTATCTCGATCAATTACCAGAAAACAGCTATGAGAGTAAGCCATTTCGCTATGTACTCGGAAACGGTGAAGTCATGTACTATGATTGGCTGCACACGGATTCATGATGTTGTGAAGTGAAGCTATTGCCTTCGACAAGAGTCTAATAACCATATTTCCAATCAATCGTTTGAGTAAAACAGCCTAGCTTAGTGGAGGTCTGACCCCGAAATAGGACAAAAGACCTATAAAATTTCCATGAAGATTATCCGATATTATTTGTATATCCATAAATCGTACGATAAAGGCAAAATCATTGAAAAATGATGACGCAAAACTATAGGGGCTAACATCATGTTGGATGATAATGCTCGCCAGTTTCCGAATACGGTCTCTTACGATTTATGAAAAAATTAAAGGAGACATATGTGATGAAGATCAAAACGAATATAACAAATCTTAGAATTAAGTGGCATACAATAAGAAAAAACTATTTAGAGCTATTATTAGATAGCTGTCTGAATGCAATGATTCAAACAAAATTGAAGCAAAAAATAACCTACCATAATAATAGAATATTTGATCTTGTGTAACCGGGTACTTTACGAGCGGCTTTTAACACTGGATAGTGCCTGTGAGATTGGTTTCTGACCCCGAATCATGGGAGCACAGGCACTGATATTTAGATTTAAAAAGGTTTAGTATGGAGTCGTTTTTTACTGAATTTTATATTCTACCCTTTATTACTCTCATACTTTGTTCCACAATCAGGACATTGAATACGACCACAGCTTTTACAATTATTCGGCATCCCAAAATCAAGAGTCCTAAAGCATTTCAAACAATGGGTTTGATTGAAGAACTTAAATTCCCAGGACCAGTAAACATTGTTCCCTGTTCTAATGGATTGGTGATAATCACAAAAGACTTTACGCTTATTTTACTTTCGCTAGTTACTCGATTAAGGAAATATGCACCTACTTCCCTACTTTCCATTCTTTTTTACAAATTCCCCTCTCGACAATCATCTCTTATCTTTTAGTAAGAAAAACCCTAGTTAACAACTGAAATGGCGGATCTAATCAAACGTTTGATTACCACAAAAATGACTAAACAAACGTTTGATTAGATGTGAGAAAAACCCTTTTGTTAAACGAACTCATGTCAGTTTAGAAGAGGAATTTTTGTCGATGAAATGTCCCAGTCCTTGATAATCATCTACAATAATAACCAATAAAAACTAGAAATCTATCAAGAGTGACACGTTTCGATGCTAATTAAACGTTTGTGTAAACAGCTACCCACAGTAGATAAATCAAGAGATTTCGGCTGAAATTGGGCAGAATCTTGTCGATGGATTGTTCTAGTTTTAATGTCTCCTGTATATCACCAGGGCAAGTCTTACGATTTGCTAATGAACTGGAAATTAACTGGATGGTGCCTAGCACCCGGTTTTTGTTTTTTAAATTCACAGAAAGTTACAGGCAGCAGTATTAACTAGTTTCCCTTAATTAACAACTAGCTTGCTTTCCTCATTCTTGTGACCTTTGCTTTTTTCTAACCACTATTAAATAAATCACAATCCCAAACAATGATCCCAAACTATCAATGAATACATCCTTTACCTGACCACCTCTCCCTGGTACAACTAATTGATGTATTTCATCGGAGATAGCGTAAAGGATACAGATCCCTAGTGCTAAAGTAAAGTTCCTTAAACGCCATCCTCCACTTTTACTCAATGCATTCATTATTAATATAGCAAGTACAAGATAGATGAAGAAATGAGCATTTTTTCTTACTAAGTGGTTGAATGTATCTAATCTGAAATCGAATTCAGGAACAACTTTTTCTACCGTTTTAACAATTGTTTCCGTTACCGCACTACTGAGTTCTTTTGATTGAGATGCTGGCTGTGCTGATAATCTATTGATGAGCATCATCCATATGACTACTAACAGCCATGTAAAAATAACCTTGAATTTTCGATTGCTAAACATTGGAACCATCCTTATATGTAACTATACCTATTTGATTCTACCCTAAATAAAAGTAATGAACAGGGGGATCCTAACTAGATTCAGCCTGTTCATTATCTATTTTATCTTATGATTTTATTAAAACTTTACTTTCATACCCATTCGGATTCTTTTTCTGCCATCTCCAAGAATCTCGACACATTTCTTCAATTCCTCTTGCTGCCGTCCAGCCTAATTCACTTTTGGCTTTAGATGTGTCTGCATAGCAAACCCCTACATCTCCAGGTCTTCTATCAACAATTCGATAAGGAACCTTCATACCAGATGCCATTTCAAATGCTGCAACCATTTCTAACACACTATATCCGGTACCTGTCCCTAGATTATAGGCTTCTACACCTTTAGAAGTCATAACTTTCTCTAGTGCCTTTAAATGTCCTGAAGCAAGGTCCACTACATGGATATAATCTCTTACTCCTGTCCCATCAATGGTTGGGTAATCATTCCCAAACACTTGTAGTTCTTTTAATTTGCCAACGGCTACCTGTGTAATATAGGGCATTAAATTATTGGGAATACCGTTTGGATCCTCTCCAATCATACCGCTCTTATGTGCTCCAATTGGATTAAAGTAACGCAATAGAGCAATGCTCCATCTATTATCAGAAACAAATAAATCTCGTGAAATCTCTTCTATCATTAGTTTCGTCCGACCATAAGGATTGGTTGCACCAAGTGGGAAATCCTCTTTAATTGGTACTCGATCAGGCATACCATATACTGTAGCAGACGAACTAAACACCAAATTCTTTACCCCGTACTTCTGCATCACATCACAAAGAATGAGTGTTCCAGTGATATTATTATGATAATAATGAAGCGGAATCGTTACAGACTCTCCAACTGCTTTCAAGCCTGCAAAGTGAATAACAGCCTCGATGTCGTTGTTTGAAAACACATCCTCCAGCCCCATTCGATCAAGCAAGTCAACCTCATAAACCTTAAATCCTTTTTCTGTAATCTCTTTGACTCTATTTAATGCTTCCGGTTTACTATTTGAAAAATTATCTAAAATGATTATTTCATTGCCGGCATTCAGGAGTTCTACACACGTATGGCTGCCAATATAACCGGCTCCCCCCGTAATCAGTATAGCCATTTGATTCAACACTCCCTTTTTATTTTTAGCTCTGTTATTATTCATTGTTGATTTTCGTGTAGAAAAATTTTTAAGCGGAGAATTTCCGGCTAATGTCGATAGTGGAGGCTTAAGGAGCAGATATAAGCGGAGATATTCCGACTAACTGTTCACAATAAGACAAAAGCCATCGTTTTGGAACGTATAACCGGAAAAACTCCGCTTATTTTAAGGGAAATATGGGAATTTCCTGAAATAAACGGAATTCCTCCGCCTATTTTTCAAATTGAGTGAAATCTACATTTACCTTTAACACAGCCTTATTTTTAATAAAAATGGGGAAAATAGTAGACTATCTTCTCTCCCTAATTCTGTATTCTATTAATCAACAAATTACTTAAGGTGCTAAATATCCGCTTTATTGATGAAACCTTGTGGAACAATTCTATGAAACAAGAATATTCGGGGAGTGACAGGCACCGATATTTTGGTCTTTGCCAAGCGCAGAAAAAACCAAGAAAAGGTGCTCCTTTTCTTGGTTTAACAAAGTATAATTACTAGCTTGCTGGCCAAATTAGGTCTGCCCATTCTGGGTGATCGATAAATGGATTACGATTTCCTTGAATGGATTGAATGACATTGTTTCTGTTCATTTCAAATGCATCAACTGGATCTTGCTTGTGCCATTGAAGTAGAACAGATTTCTTGCCGTGTGTAGGTGATGGATACGTATTTACTTTGTCAGCTAGCTCAAGATCAAGCTCGCCGCCTTCACCTTCATAACGAACATCCATATACATTAGCATTCTAGCGACATCGCCTTTAACGCGATTTGGTGGCTCCCAAGAATCACTATCGAAATAGCAATCCGCACACTCACCTTGCGATTTACCGCCATTATCAAAATCCAAATGGCCACGAGAGCTGTTAACAGATACATCCGTTGGTCGTAAATGATGAATATCCGTTCCCGGACCAACACTTGTTCCAAAGTTTCCATGAGATTTTGCCCAAACATGCTCACGGTTCCAATCATTTACATTACCACCGTTTGTTGTTTTCGCTTGTGAACGGCCTGTGTAAAGTAAGATGACGTTATTAGGATTATTGGGATCTTCATCTGTTTGCTTTAACGCATCCCATACTTGAGCGTACGTTAACTTCTTTTGAACGCTAATAATATCGTTTAAAGCGTCCTTTAAGGCTTCACCCGTTTTTCCAGCTGCTGGTGCATAATAGGCATCAACAGGACTGGTTTCAGCTGCTGCCGTTACCGTAATGGTAAAGGTTGCATTTACTGTTTGCTTACCATCATTTGCCGTAACGGTTACTGCAATTGTACCTTCAACAGTAGTAGGGACCGTTAACGTAGTACCAGAAACAGTTCCAGCTGTTGTTGTGTAAGTTAGAACATCACCGTCTGGATCAGCAAAATGGTTGTTTAGGTTAACCGTAACAGGTGTACCAGCTTTAACAGAAACATCTGCTAAAGCTGTACCCACTACTGGCGCTTGGTTAACAGGTGCTGGTGCTACTGGAGAAGGAAGAACCTTTCCACCAACATCTGTGAACTTGACAGCAGAAGGATCGACGCCATCTTTAACTGTCCATTTTTGAACGCCTTCAATGCCTCTTACTTGGCTAAGGTTAGCATTGTCAATTACTACTTCTTTAACCACTGCACCAGTGAGGTCAATCACTGCACCAGCTGCTGCCGGGCTAAGAATTACAGTCGTATTCTTTAAGCCATCACCTTTAAACTTCGCATAAGAACCTTTTACCACAATACCCTCTGTAATAACAGAGTTTGCACTCAACGTAATGTCTGCACCGGCATTGGTTACGGTAAGTTTCTTTGTTTTGAAGTTATTTAGGTTGTAAACCTTCGTTCCAGCTGGCGGTGTTACTGGTGGTAACACTTCTCCACCTGCTGCTTTTAGAGCTGTTTGGATGATAATTGGATCATGGTCACTTGCGCGGCCATGCTCTTCCATGAAACCCGAGTTAATATTTAGAATATCAACAGTAGTGTTAGCTACCATGTTGTTTGTTACTAATACATGGTCTAATACTTGCGCATTGCCTTGGTAAGAGTAGTTATAACGCTCATTTGCAGGAACCTTTTCAACCATATTTGTTAATTCTTTTCCTTTAGCGATTTCTAATGTCTTAGTGAACTCAAAATCATTGAAGTCCCCTAATTGAACAACATTTGCATTAGGATTTTTTGTTTTAATGTCTTTCACAAAGCTATTGGTAATCGCTGCAATCTTATGACGTTGAATTTCACTGCTTAATACTGGCGGTTGGTTTTTACCCATTAATGGTTGGTCTCCGCCTTTAGAGTTAAAGTGGTTCGCAATCACAATGATGCTTTCACCTTGGAAATCGAACTGTGCTGCTAATGGCTTACGGCTTGAACTAAACGCAGCATTTGTTGGGTCAATACGTCCTGGGTTTAATGTAAGCTTTCCATTTTCATACCCTACTGATTGTGTTGCTGAACCTTTTGATGCTCCCGGAGTTAAAGATACACGAGCTGCATTGTAAAGGAATGCCACACGAATGTTAGCGCCTGGTGCTCCACCATCTTGGTTATTAGACGGTGCAATCTCAGTGTACGCATATGTTGGTCCACCAAGAGCTTTTACTTTATCAATAATCTTTTGTGCACTTTGTGCTCCGTCAACAACACCATTATTTGTTTCCCCGTTGTTATCTTGAATTTCATTTAAACCGATAATGTCAGGGCTCTTCATTTTCGTTACAATTGCGTCAGCAATTTTTGTTACTTTTGCATCTGGAGTGCTTACTGTAAAGTTCTCTACATTATAAGTTGCAATCGTTAACTTATCTGCTGCTGGTTCGATACTTGTTGGTTCGCGCAGAATTGGAGTTTCCGTTAATTTCGGAAGCGTTGGTTCTTGTGCCATTAATTTAAAGTTACCGTAACCGTAGTGGATAACCCCTTTAATTGCACCTGTAAAATAATCACCCATTTTCGCACGGTAAGATTTATTCGCTGTTGAACCGTTACGAACATCTACACCAATACGATCTGGATTATAATCATCTGCTGTAATACGTAAACCACCAGGATTTACATTCGTTGGATAATGGCCAGGTACTACCCATACTAAGCCGTCTTTTTGAAGAGCAACAACTTTTGCATCATCAACCTGAACATACATTCCTTCGATACTTTCCCAAAAGTCGATTGCATCTTCTTCTGGATCAAAAATAGCAAATGAGTCATTATCAATAATTTTTTCTGGAGCAATACGATCTACTCCAAGCTTAATTGGTGCAGGTAGTTTTGCTGTACCAATCTTCGTAATGGTAGAAGCTGAGATTTGTGTAGCTGCTAAATCTGTTTCACCTTTTTCAGCATAACCTTCACCAACAAACTCAGAAACGGTACCAGTAACCTTTACATGATCACCAATTTGCATTCCATGGCTAGATTTGAAAACTTGTATACCGTCAGAAGTCTTGTCATCACCATCGCCTTGAAGATCTTGCATGAAGAAACGGCTTGTTCCATCAATATACGTAACAACACCTTCCACATCTGTTACGTTCTTACCATTTAAAAGAGAAGTATGTGATTTACCTTGGATGTCAAAAATGCGAACGGCACCATCTTGGATTAGATAATCGAAAGTAGCAACCGCACTATTTTTCATTCCCGCTTTCACTGCTACAGCTTTAACCGTTGTTGCTTTATTGATCACGATTGGCTGTGCAAATATAGGGCTTGCAGTAGTTGGTTGACTGCCATCAAGTGTGTAGTGAATAACTGCATCTGCTGTACCAGTTGTTAATGTTACTGCTGTTCCTGCTTTCACCAATCCAGCACCCGGAGTAGCGATAATCGATTGAACAATGCTTGAATCTTGTAAAATATCGCCTTCATCCCGTGGGATTAATTGGTATACACCATTAAACGCACTTAGAACTCCAGTAATTGCTTCATAGGTTGTACCAGTTGTTAACATGGTTGAGCTTGGCGGGCGAATTTGGAAGCTTGTACCCGCTGCATCTGTTGCTGTATAGTTACCGCCAGAGAACGCACCTACAGTAACATTTTGAACTTTTACTAATTTTGCTTCTTTGTCTTCTTGTAATTGCGCTGCAGTTACCACTTCTGCTGCAGGGACTGCCTCTGTACCGATAATTTCAATGTTTTCATGATTTGCTTCAATTTCAAGCAATGTTGAATATTCAACTAATTTACCAGAAACCTTAATTTTATGTCCTGGTTGGATTGTCGTGCTATCTGTTGGTGTGTAGGCAACAATTGAGCTTGTAGCATCTTGGAAGTAAATTGCTCTTCCTAAAACAGCTGTTACGACACCGCTTGTTTGAACAGTTGATTCCAGAGCCATTGCTCGAACTTCCGCAATTGTGCTTTCAGAAACAATGGTATAGGCAAGTGTAACAACATCACTGTTATCTAAGCCTGCTTTAACCGCAATCGCTTTGATCGTTTTCGCAGCATCAATTACGATTGGTGCTGTGTATTCAGTGCTAGCTGCTGTTGGCTCACTGCCATCAGTAGTGTAGTAAATTTTTGCATCTGCTGTTGCAGTAGCTAGTGTTACTGCTGTTCCAGCTGTTACACCACCAGCTGCTGGTGAAGCTGTTACATTTTCAACCTTTGTTTCTACAGGTGTTGAACCACCATCCATTGTGTGAGAACCAAGGAAAGTAAATACGTCTTTACCCTTGTTATCCCATTCAACTGCAGGGTCAAATGCATCACTTGGATTACTGTCCCCTTTAGTAATTGAACTTTTACGGACAAGTGTTTGATCAACTGTTTTTACTGTTGATCCCCAGTTTAAGCGTTCGCCAACTTTTCCGATAACGTCAATAATTGTTCCGTTGTGTTTTAGAACAACTGCGTCATCACCATTAAAGTTGATAACGGTTTTTGCTGATTCTAAAAGGTCCGCTTTTGCAACGATAGCTGCATCGGCATCACTACGTGAAATGACAAATGTTTTTCCATTTGCAAGTGTAGCAGAAGAATCAGTTGACAATTTCATTGTGAAAGTAGTCGTTGTTGCACCATTGCTATAATGTTCAAGTGTGTACTCACTTAAATTAACAGATTTGCCTGTTCCATTGTAAAGTTCAATGGCTTTGTTAAAGCTGCTTCCTTCAATATATTCAGAAATGAATAGATCGTTTGCTAGTGTAGCAGCATGGGCTGGTTTCATTTGAATACTTGGTAACACCAAACTAATTACCATAATCGCTACTAATAAAATATTAAGAAATCTTTTACGACTTTTAGTCAAAACTGCACCTCCCGGTAGCATAAATCCTGATTAATTTTAATAGGCAGTAAACTCTCCCAGCTAGAACTAGGAGAATTTACTTTTTTAAAAAAGTTCGTGATTAATCTTCAAAAATAGTATCGCCTTCGACTTCGATGTTTACTAACTCAACATCTGTGCCGCCTTTAAGGATTAGGTTTCCTTTTACAAGGGCATTCTCAAGTTTTGATACGCCTGTAACATCCACAATAACGCTGCTAGTGTACACTTTTGGGCTAGCAACGGTTCCGCTAAATGTAGCAGCAGGAACGACTTGTGGTGCCACGTTTACGATACGTCCTTCAACTTGAGCATTAACCGTTTTATTTGGTTGTGCTGCAATAAAGTCTCTGAACATTTCCCAATCTACAAATCCAGGCTCACTTACGCGGCCTTCTTCATAAGCTTTTGCCAACATTGTATATCCGTCGCCGCCTTTAGCAGTAAAGATGTTGGTTGCAACAGGATAAATGGTAGCAAGATCTAGATTTGTGTAATTCCCATCAAGACCTTTTACTAAGACAGTTTGAACCTTTTCACCTGCAGGTTTTGAGCTGTCATAAGTAAATTTCAAACCAGCTACTTGTAAAAATGCACCGTTTGCAGTAGCTGGAGCAGTTTTTACACCAAGCTCAAGTGCTTCTTTAATTTCAGATCCCTTTAAATTCATAATCGCTAATGAGTTTCCAAAAGGCAGGACAGTGAATACATCCGCTAATGTAATGTTTCCAGCTTTAAGAGTTGTACGAACGCCGCCGCCATTTTGAAGGGCGATTAACGTATTTGGATTGATTGTTTTAGCTTTTGCAAGCATACCGTCAGCAACGAAGTTACCTAGGTTTGTTTCAGCTACACGTGCAGCAGGATTTCCACCTACTAAATCAACTGTTGCAGTACCAACCACTTGAGCCTTCATTGCTTCAATTGTTGGCTTATATTTTGTGTTTAAGATTTGAGCTGTTGCTGCATCTTCTGTGAATGTAGCGATGTCAAGAAGACTTCCAGTTGTTTCGCCAGTAATAACTTTACCAGCTGCATCAAATTTCACATCTACTGTTCCAAGGAATTTGTTATATTCATTCGCTTGAACGATGACAGTCGGCTCATCGCCAGTTGTTTCAAACACAGGAGCATCAAGCTTCACATGTGTATGGCCGCCAATGATTACGTCAATTCCTTCAACTTTAGCTGCTAGTTCAAGATCATTGTCCCAATCTAAAGAATCATTGTATCCAAGGTGAGACAAAGCAACGATTTTGTTAACGCCTAGAGCTTTAAAGGCATCAACTGATTTTTGTGCTTCTGTAATGTAGTTTTCAAATACAACATCTGCTCCAGGACTAGAGATTGTTGGAGTTTCAGCAGTTGTTAAACCGAAAATACCAATTTTCTCACCATTAACAACCTTAACCATACCGTTATAAATCTTACCGTTGGCAGGATTTGATGTCATAGTGTCATTGAATAGAGCTTGTAAATTTGCATCTTTTGAAAAATCAACGTTAGCACTTAGTAAAGGAAACTCTGCGTCTTTAACAAAGTTAGCTAATGTTGCCGTACCGTTGTCGAACTCGTGATTTCCGAAAGTCATAGCGTCATAACCAGCAAGATTCATAAACTCTAAATCTGCTAAACCTTTAAACTCGTTATAGTACAATGTTCCGGAGAACACGTCACCTGCATCAAGTAATAATGCATCTGGCTTTGCTGCACGGACTGACTTAATCGCACTCATTTTCTTAGCTACATTATCAAGGTTTGCGTGTGTATCATTTGTGTGCATTAAATTTAATGTGAATGTTTGTACGGCTTGAGTAATACGGCCTTCAACTTGTGGGTTAACCGTTTTGTTTGGCTGGGCTTCAATGTATTCGTTGAACATTTCCCAATCCACAAATCCTGGTTCACTTACACGGCCTTCTTCGTAAGCTTTCGCAAACATTGTGTAGCCATCTCCACCTTTAGCAGTAAAGATGTTGGTTGCTACTGCATAATTCTTAGTAAGATCAAGTGCCTTATAAGTACCACTTTCATTTACTTGGATAGAATGTACTTTTTCGCCTGCTGGCTTTGTGCTGTCATAAGAGAACTTCATACCAGCAACTTGCAAGAATGCTCCATTAGCTGTTGCAGGAGCTGTTTTAACACTGTGCTCTAATGCTTCTTTAATTTCAGTACCCTTCAGGTCCATGATTGCTAACGCATTACCAAATGGAAGTACTTGGAAAACATTTGCTAATGTGATATCTCCAGCTGGTAGAGTTACACGCACTCCGCCACCATTTTGGAATGCCATTGCTGTGTCAGGGTTGATTGTTTTTGCTTTTGCAAGCATACCGTCAGCAATGAAGTTACCTAGGTTTGTTTCTCCAACACGTGCTGCTGGATTTCCACCTACTAATTCAACTGCTGCAGTACCAACTACTTGTGCTTTCTTTGCATCGATTGCAGGCTTATATTTTGTGTTTAAGATTTCAGCAATAGCTTTATCTTCAGCAAAAGTAGCGATGTCAAGCAGCTTGCCAGTTGTTTTATCTGCAATGACTTTACCAGCTGCATCAAACGCTATATCAACCGTTCCAAGGAACTTGTTATATTCATTTGCTTGAACGATTACGGTAGGCTCATCGCCAGTTGTTTCAAACACAGGAGCATCAAGCTTCACATGTGTGTGACCGCCTACAATTACGTCAATTCCTTCAACTTTAGCTGCTAACTCAAGATCATTGTCCCATGTTAGAGAATCATTGTATCCAAGGTGAGTCAAAGCAACGATTTTGTTAACGCCTAGAGCTTTAAAGGCATCAACTGATTTTTGTGCTTCTTCAATATAATTTTCGAATACTACATCTGCTCCAGGGCTTGAAATCGTTGGAGTTTCTGCAGTTGTTAAACCGAAAATACCAATTTTTTCTCCATTTACAACTTTAATCATACCGTTGTAAATTTGACCGCCAACAGCCTTATCTGTAATCGAGTCATTGAAACGAGATTGTAAATTTTTATCTTGTGCAAAGTTTACGTTCGCACTTAATAGTGGGAATGCAGCATCTTTAACAAAGTTCGCTAAAACGCCAGTACCCAAATCAAATTCATGGTTACCGAAAGTCATAGCATCATAACCAGCAAGATTCATAAACTCTAAATCTGCTAAACCTTTATACTCATTAAAGTACAATGTTCCAGAGAAAACATCCCCTGCATCAAGCAATAAAGCATCTGGCTTTTCTGCACGGACTGTCTTAATTGCAGTTGCCTTTTTAGCAACGTTATCAAGGTTTGCATGAGTATCATTTGTGTGCATGATATTCAATGTGTAATTTTGATCTGCTGGCTTAGCTAACACATCAATATCCAACACAAAATTACCAGTAACAGTAAATTCCTTTTGTAAGACATACCAGTGATTTTCTGCACCATGCCAAATACCTTCTAGCATATAGCTTCCATTTGGCAATGTTGCACTGAAAGCACCGTTTGCATCACTTGTCAGGTTATACCATTGCACATCACCAGTAGTAGTGCGTACGCTGAACTCAATATTTGGAAGAACCTCGGTACCTTTCTTCACTTTACCTGTGAAGTTTGGCGGAATGACATCCGATAACACATCGATGTCCAATTGTAATGAACCATCAACGGTGAAATTCTTTTTCATTTCATACCATTTGTTAATTTTTCCATCCCAAATACCTTCAATAGTATAAGTGCCATTTGGCAATCTTAAGCTATAGGTACCATTTGCATCTGTGGTTGCATTAAACCACTGTACTTCTCCAGCAGCTGTACGGATGCTAAATCCAGTATCACTTAACGGAGTTGTACCTGCTTTTACTGTTCCAGACAAATTGTCAGCAACAGGAGCGACGTCAATTAGCAGGTTAGCTGCTCCTACGAGTTTCCCTGCAGTTACTGTGAAAGTTTGGTTAAGCTCGTACCATTTTTTTGCAGTACCGTCCCAAATACCATCTACTTGGTAGCTGCCGTCAGGTAATTGCAATTTAAAATTACCATCTTTATCAGTTGAAGCATCATACCAGTTTCCTTCGGTATTATGTAAACTAAATGTTAGCTTTGCAAATGCCGAAGTACCATTCTTAACACTTCCCGTTACATTCCATGTTCCTTCAGGTGGATTTAATCCATCTAATACGAATGCATGTAGGCCATCTACTAAACCATTGGTAATAGTGATTGTAATGCCTAGTGGGTACCAAGTTGGAGCAACCCATAGACCTTCTACCTTATATGTGCCATCTGCTAGATTGTGAGTAAAAACACCATCTTTGTCAGTAGTAAAGTCAAACCATTGATTTGTAACTGTATTTTTTAGAGCAAAAGGAAGATTTGCTAAAGGTTCTTCACCTAATACAAGTGTTCCTTGACCTGCAACCGCATCCGGATCTGGTTGAGGTGTTGTAGCTAGCTCTGTTCCTTTGAACTCGATTAGACCGATACGGTTTGTACCAGCTGTAGCAACTGTTCCGCCGTTTACTGCAGTTGTCGAAGCTACAATCCATCTAACATAAACTACATCTTGATTGTTTACCTCATTTGGTAAAACAAGGTCTGTTAAAACACCACTAACAAAATTATCATTAGCTACTTTAATAGCAGAGTTTGGAACATCAACCCAAGTAGAGTTATTCAAACTATACTGGATTTTGAAATCCCTTGGCCCTGTATTTGAGCTTTTTTGTTTTGAAGATAGTGTAATATCTTTATAGTTTTTCGTTGACAGAGAAACCATCCAATATGATGCAACATTCCATCCTTCAGCGGTTGGAACATTAATCCCTGTGGTTGGCCCTGCCGAAGGTGCCTTCGAAATTGCGTCCCCACCTAAAGACAATTCATTGTCTAGGTTTTCATTTATACCAGTTGTTGGAAGTGAATCCCCCTTACTAAAGTCCCACTTCGCCAAAGATACAGGATCACTAGCTGCTTGGACATTTTGTGGTACTATCAAAGCTAATAGCAATATTGCCGTTAAAGCTAGGCTTATCCACTTTTTAGAGCTGATTAGTGCTTTTCTCACTGATAAATTCCCTCCTACTCTATTTCTAATGCTTAGAAATAAAAACCTACTGAATAGCATTTCCAAAAGCATCCAGTAGGTATTTATCACCATTGCTAGTTTATCTCGAATTTTTCCATAATTCTACATAATATCTTGGAATATACTAAATTTTACATAAACAATACAAAATTTACAATTAAGTTAAATACGATAGTGATAAGATATTATTATAGTAAAAAATCCCTAAATATTATGGAGGTTTATCATAGTGAAGACATTTGGAAAATTAATATTGATGCTACTGTTATCTTTAGCTTTAGTTGGATTAAGTGGTTGTGCTGGAAAAGAAAAAGCTACAGGTGAAGAGCAAAAGAAGACTGAAGAGGTAAAAGAAAACGTGGCAGCAGCTGCGGATTCAAAGAATGATGAAGAGGAAGTTCATGATTTTGTTCTGAAAAATACAAAACTGGTGCAGATTAGTAATATTAGCACACGAGTTAAGGAACAGCACCCAGACCTAGGTCCTTTCTTTGTCATTCGTGGAATGGATGAAAGAGGACAAAAAAGCGAACTTTGGATAAAAGATATGCAAATATATGAAATGATAGATTCGAATTAATCACTCTATGGAATGGGAGCTTCAAACTCTAGAATTTGGCGAGTTTTTGAAGGTATCTAATAATAAATAATGAAAATAGGCCATAGATGTTTCATAACAGAGGGAGTATTTTATGGGTATTTATTCAAGTGGAAAACGGATTTTTGATTTTACAATAGCATTTATAGTTTTACTCATACTGTGGCCAGTGTTTCTGTGTATTGCTATTTTTATTAAACTAGACTCTAAAGGCCCCGTTTTCTTTAAACAAAGGCGAATTGGCAAGGATAAACAAGAGTTTTCCATTATAAAATTTAGGACAATGAAAATAGAAACGCCAAAAGAAGTACCAACCCATCTATTAGAAAACCCGGACGTATATATCACTAGGGTTGGAAAACTGCTTAGAAAGACAAGCCTAGATGAGCTGCCACAAGTATTCAATATTCTTAAAGGTGATATGAGTATGGTTGGACCTAGACCTGCTCTGTGGAATCAGTTTGATTTAATCACAGAAAGAGATAAATATGGCTGTAATCAGCTCTATCCAGGCTTAACCGGTTGGGCACAGGTGAATGGCCGGGATGAACTATCTATAGAAGAAAAGGCTAATTTTGATGGGGAATATGTAAATAATATTAGCCTTTTATTTGATATAAACATACTCTTTTTAACTGTCATTCGTGTTGTTAGAAGAAGAGGGGTTAAAGAAGGTAAGCTATATGAGATTATTAATTACAGGAAAGAATAGCTATGTTGGACTAAGCCTAAAAGCTTGGTTGAGTAAATGGCCTAGTCAGTATGATGTAGAAACCATCAGTTTAAGAAGCAATGAATGGAAGCAAATCGATTTGTCGAACTATGACGTGATTTTCCATACTGCAGCCATCGTACATGAAAAGGAAACCCCCGAATCTGAAAATTTATATTATGAGATTAATAGGGATTTGACCATTGAATTGGCTAGGAAGGCAAAAGCTTCAGGGGTTAAAAAGTTTATTTTCATGAGCAGTATGTCGGTCTATGGTCTAGAGGGTGCAATCGGTGAGCAAGTAATGATAAACGAAAATACACCGAGTAGCCCTGCTACATATTATGGGAAAAGTAAAATGCAAGCTGAACAGGAACTAGTAAAATTAAAGGATAGCAAATTTTCCATTGCCATTATTCGCTCCCCCATCATCTATGGACCAAACTGTCCGGGAAACTACCAAAAATTAAAGAGGCTTGTTCTGAAATTCGGTGTATTGCCAAAGATTCAAAATCAAAGAAGCATGATTTATGTGGATAATCATAGCGAGTTTATTCGACTTCTATTAGAAGATCCTAAAGTTGAAAAGACCATTTATTGCCCTCAGGATGAAAAATATGTATCCACAATGGAATTAGGAGCAGAGATTGCGAAATATCATAAACGAAGGTTCTTTGCAGTAGGTGGGATGCAGGGAGTTATCAAGCTGTTTTTATCTAACCACAATGTGGCTAACAAGGCTTTCGGTAATCTAGTATATGATGCCAATATGTCAAACGATTATAGTGGTCGCTATCAACTCACCTCATTTAAGGATGCTATTGCACGTACAGAAATTGACTGAAAGATGAGAGTATGAACGGATGTGTAAACAAAATTGAAGAAAATCTGCACAGTATCTACATTATCCTATCAAATTAATACATTTTTAATTACACCATTACTCTATCTCCAAAGCCATGGATATGAGATTTCTATTGTTTGTGGTAAAGATGATGAGTTCAGCAAAACACTAAATTCAGACACAAAGTATTATCCTGTCCAAATTAAGAGGGGCATAAGCATAGTGAACGCACTAACGAGTATTTGGACTTTATATACATTGTTTCGAAAAGAAAACTATCATATTGTACAATATACGACTACAAATGCCGCACTCTACTCGGCTATTGCGGCATGGATGGCTAAAGTTCCGGTTCGAATTTATAAACAGTGGGGAATAAGATATGTCGGTTTTACTGGCCTTAAAAGACATATTTTTCGTGTGCTTGAAAAGATCATTTGCCTTCTTTCAACAGATATTCAACCAGATAGTTTTGGGAATTTAGACCTTTCAGTATCTGAAGGGCTTTATCCGAAAAATAAAGGTAAGGTCATTTGGAATGGCAGTGCAAGCGGGGTTAACTTAGATAAATTCAATATCGAAAAAAAGAAGGATTGGCGTCAGGAAATTAGAGCTAAGCTCATGCTAAAGCCTTCGGAACTGGTTATTGGATTTGTAGGCAGGATTACACCGGAAAAAGGGATCAATGAATTGCTTTCCGCCATGAAAAAGCTACTTAAAGAGGAAGAAAATAGTAAACTCCTCATTGTTGGCTGGGCGGACCAAGCAGACCAATTAGATCAAGACCTGTTGAATTGGGCTAAAAATTCAAACCATGTACTATTTTGCGACTCAACAACCAAAGTGGAACAATATTTCTCAGCTATGGATATCTTTGTATTGCCTAGTTATCGTGAAGGGTTTGGAAGTGTCGTGATTGAAGCCGAAGCCATGGAATTACCAGTCATCGTGACAGATATTCCAGGTCCAAGGGAAGCTGTAGTTTCTGGTGAACGCGGTTTGCTCGTAAAGCCAAAGTCTGTTGAGTCTTTGTATGAGGCCCTGAAGAAACTATTGAACGATGAACCAACGAGAATCTATATGGGCAAAAATGGCCGTGAGTTTGTTAAAAATAACTTTGACCAGCGTGAGCTATTTAAAAAAATGTTAGAGCTTTATAATGGCTATTTCAATAAGAAATAATGGAGTTGTATTTCATGAAGCTGCGTTCCATACAGGCGTTATCACTTCGAAGGAATTTTTCTCACATGCTGATTGGAAATGCAACTTATTCTTTATCGCAATGGGGAATTCTCATCTCACTAGCGAAGCTTAGTTCTACGGAAGCAGTAGGAGTATATACCCTAGGTATCGCCGTAACTGCACCCATTATACTGTTAACCGACCTTCAGTTGCGAACGATTCTTGCAACAGATGCGAAGAAGGATTATTCGTTTGAGAACTATTTAAGTTTACGAGTTTTTATGAGCATGATTGCCTTTTTGATTATTATTTTCCTATTATTGATGGGGGGATATGATTCACACGTATCTCTCATTATCCTATTAATGGGAATGACTAAGATTATCGAAACATATTGTGAAATCCACTATGGATTTTTTCAAAAGCATGAAAGAATGGACTTAATTTCTCGATCTCTCATTATAAGGGGTTTATTGTCTTTTCTCTCTGTAAGTTTTTGTATTTGGGTGTTGGATAGTTTAGTCAGTGCTGTTATTGGAATAGGCTTGAGCTGGTTGTTTGTCTATTTGATCGTAGATCGCCCCAGTTTAGTAGCGTTTCGTCAAAATACAAAAATTAGGTATGATAAGGGCTTAAAAAAGTTACTCATTACGGCTTTTCCCCTTGGGATTGTCATGATGCTATCGTCGCTAACCACAAACATACCTAGATATTTTATTGAACATTATGCAGGCTTAGAGCAGTTAGCCTATTTTTCAGCTTTAATTTATATCTTATTTGCTGGTAATATTGTTATCAATGCCTTTGGGCAATCCGCAAGCCCTCGTTTAGCCTCCTTTTATATAAATGGAGACTTTAAAAAATTCCTTAGGTTAGTTTTCATGCTTCTTTCCATTGGCTTGTTCTGTGGAGTTATTGGCTATGTGATTGCATCAATATGGGGGAAACAGCTGTTAACAATCATTTATAGTTCTGAATATGCTGCGTATCAATCTGTTTTTACGTTACTCATGTTCGCTAGTATTCTTTTATATACGAGTTCTTTTTTAGGGTACATCTTAACCTCGATGAGGAAATTTAAAATCCAGCCTTTTCTTTCCCTATTCTGGATTGTCATCACGATCGCGGTTTCTGCCTTGCTCATTCCGAAATTTGGAATTAATGGTGCAGCATATGTGACGATAGCCACCGCTGCAGCTCAGTGCCTTTCTTTAGCAACGGTGATTATTTATGAGGTCTCTAAAGCACAAAAAGCAACTTCCATCCGCTACTTACAAAAAAGAAATATAGGGGGTGATGTTAGTGGTTAATAGAGTTCTTCATATCTTTGCTGTCATGAATCCCGGCGGTGCAGAGACAATGATTATGAATATTTATCGAAAACTCGATCGGTCCAAGGTTCAATTTGACTTTCTCGTACATGGTGCAGAAAAGGGCTATTATGAACAAGAAATTATCGACTTAGGCGGAAGAATTTATCGAGTGTCATACTCTGGAGCGAAACATTTACTACGTTTCCGTCAAGAACTATATGCCATCTTAAAACAGAATAGCTTCCGAGCCGTTCATAGTCATGTTCATCATTTTAGTGGAGCGATACTTCCTGTTGCAAAAAAGGCAGGGGTTCCCGTTAGAATTGCCCATAGCCATACCATTAGCGATGGAAAGAAATTAACCTTCCACAGGCAAATGTATGAAGGGTATATGAAATATAAGATTTTACAAAGTGCCACACATCTTATGGCATGCACAGAAGCAGCAGCTAAAGCCCTTTACTCATATAAAAGTAGTCATTCCATTGTGATTCGAAATAGTATTGACCTATCTACTTATGCTCGGCTTGATAACGGAAATAAGAGGAAAAGTCGGGAAAGAATTGGCGTGCCTATTGAGAAAACAATCATTGGACATGTCGGTCGTTTTGATCCGGTAAAGAATCATGAATATCTTCTTCACACTTTCTATCACTATCATAAAAAGAATCCGAATTCCTTTCTCGTTTTAGTCGGGGAGGGCTCTGAAGAGAATAAAATCAACTCGCTTGCTAAGAAACTGGGCATAGACTCATCGGTAAAAATGTTAGGGAACCGGTCAGATATACCAGAAGTAATGAATTCTTTCGATTATTTTCTGTTCCCTTCTTTGTTTGAAGGACTTGGTAATGTACTGATAGAGGCACAGGCTGCGGGAATTCCGTGTTTGGTATCGAGTAGTATCCCTAAAGAAGCGGACCTGGGTCTAGGGTTACTTACCTTTAAAGTCCTTACGGATGGAGCAGAAAGTTGGGCAGAGTCTATCAATTTACTGGAGCCAGATAGAAGTGCTTCGGACTGGACTACCCGTAAAAGGCAATTGAAAGTGAATGGGTATGATTCGGAAGATCAAGCTAAGATTATAGAAGATATATATATAGGGGGATAGAAGCTTGGAAAAGGAGAAAAATTCATCAAGAGTCCATAAAGAACAAACATTAATATTTCTCCTATTTATCCTGATTTATGGTAGCTCCTCCATTGTCATTATGGGATCAGCCTATCGGCCCCTCGATCCTTTTTTAAATGTATTACGGTATATTCTTGTAGGGGTAGGATTTTTTCTGCTTTTCTACCATTTCTTAAGGAGAAAACAACAATGGCCTAAATTCAGGTCCTATTTGTCTTTTTACTTATTTTTTATTTGGATATTGTTTGGCAGTACCATCTTTATTTCAGAAATGACCCACCATTCTATTCCCATCCAAGGGTTGTTCTTATTGGTTTTTGTCCCAATCATCTATTTTTGGGTCATGCCTGGAAGCGGAAAAATGTTTGAATTAGTCGTACTATGCGGGTTATTTTTTAGTAATTTTTTCTATATTGTCTGTTCCTATATTCGTGTACCAATTACTATCTTTCCCTATTATGGGTTAGCAGGAAATCCAAATGGGTTCGGTCAACTATCCACATTGTCCTTTATAACTGCCATTTATCTTTTGATTGTAAAAAGTAACGGGAAGCGTCCACTGCAGAAGCTGAAAAAGCCACTTCTCTTTTGTGCACTTTCCATTTCATTTATAAGTGTCATTCTTTCACAAAGTAGAACATCACTGGTTGTGATGGGGGCAATCACTTTATTTTTGCTTTTTATTTATATAATTAATCATACTAGTTGGAAACCCCTTCTATTTATTTTTACCATAGTGACTATATTCCTGCTATTCATTCCTAAGGAAACTTTACTTTCTGGTTTAATAGATAAGTTTTCAACCTCCCATTCTCAAGGTGATCTATTAAATGGACGAGAAGAAATTTGGGGGAAAGTAATAAACGAAGCAGTCCTTTTGGGGAATGGGTCAAGTTACTTTGATGGGTTTACAGAGGGTGCACATAATAGTATCATCTGGATTTTAGGGGTATATGGCTATTTAGCAGCGCTATTATTTGCGATATTCTTACTCTTTGCTTTGATCGTGTCTATCCAATTTATTTTTAAAAAAGGGAATAATCATCTAGTTAAATTCCTCCCGTTTATTATTACGTTAACATTTATTTTGTTTAGTATGACTGAATCGATGTTTGGGTTAATTGGGACAGGAATCACCATTGCCTTTTATAATGTTGTAGGTTATTTATTATTCTATTCAAAAAAATAAAATTGCCGCGTTTCCTGGAAATTTCTTACTGGTATAGGAATTTGAAAAATGATTTTGAGACAAGATAAATCGTGAGCAAAAAAGGTGGAACAGATGAAAAAAATTTTATTTTATCAGAGCCGTCCCGAATGGGGAGGCGCTCAAAAATGTGAATTAGAGTTATTAGTAGGACTAGAGGACCACACTATTAAGACTCACTTTCTTAGCTCAACGTCAGGACCAATGATCGATAGAGTAAGAAGTAGAAATAAAGAAGTTACCATTATTCCAATCAATGGTGGGGTAGATCGTGCAAGGAAAGATCAGCTTCAAAAGGGAATTTTGTCCCATCTTACGAAAGCTTTCTTACTCCTTCCTCATTTCTATAGAGTTCTGTTATTCATCATAAAAAACAATATAGACATTATTTATACTAGTCAATTTCGTTCTCAGTTAGTGATCGGATGGTTGGGGAAGCTACTGGGAAAAAAGGTTATTTGGCATATCCATGGAGAAGAGAATTTAAATAATCTACTTGGTAAAATCTGTCTTACATTTACAGATAAAATTGTCGTAGTATCTGATGAGATTGCAAAAAGGTATAAAGACCATTTTAGTAAGCACAGTCAAAAGTTTGTTGCAGTGCATAACGGACTTGATATTCAAGTGGAAGAAATTCATAAGATAAAACAAACCAAAACCAAATTTTCCATTGTGACTGTTGGTTTTTTAATAGAGGGAAAACGGCAGGATTTAGTGTTACAGGCCTGCGCTCGATTGAAACAAATGGGTTGTGATGTTGAGGTAAAGATCATCGGAGTAAAACCTAGTTGGACTACAAATGAATATAAAAATTATTTACATACATTAGTGGAAGATCTTCAACTAACAGACAGCGTCCATTTTTTAGGCTGGATAGAAAATCCATTACCTATGATGAATGATTCCGATGTGTTTGTCCTGCCATCCGACACGGAAGGGCTTCCGTTAGCCATTATCGAAGCCATGGGTTTGGGTTTACCCTGTATTGCAACAAACGTCGGGGGAATACCAGAATTAATTGTGCATGGTAAAAATGGCTATTTAATAGAAAAAGATAATGCTGAAGCACTAGTTGAGGGGATTAAACATTTAATAGACGATCCTGAACTCTTACAACAAATGAGCAAGCTTTCAAGAGAGCGCTATGAACAAGAATTTACTCGAGAGGCCTTTTTGAGCGGGGTAAAAAAGGTCTTAGAAATCTAAGATAGGGAATTTCATTCGATCCAATCCCCCCTAAAAATTGTACTTATGGGAATCAAAGAGAGCTGTTAAACAAAAACAACTAATTTAATGCTGATTAGAATGTGATCTGCCCTTCTAGTTTACTATGAAAATGATAGACTTTTTTGCCCTATTAGATTACTTTCCATTCTTTTTTACAAATTCGCCTCTCGACAAAATTCTCTGGATGGTGCCTGGCACCCGGATCTCGAGCCCCATAAAAATTTAAAGAAAAGGGGGAATGGAGCGGTGACTTACAAGAAAAGATTGACCACGCTTGCGATTTTGGATTCGATTATTGTGTTAACAGCAATCTACATAAGCTATTGGACGCTTAATCCTTGGGTTCACATTTTTAATGTGCCAATGCTGCCTGTCACGGCCTTAACCTTATTAGTTAGCCATCATTTATTTGCTTCCATTTATCATCTATATAATAAGGCCTGGCAATATGCGAGTGTTGGGGAACTGATTGCAATTGTTAAAGCGGTCACGTTTTCCATTATGGCGACATCTGTGATGCAAATGCTAGTGTTTGGAAATACGTATGTACGAGCGTTAATGATTACCTGGATGTTGCATGTGCTGCTGATTGGCGGTTCAAGGTTTTCGTGGCGGATGTTCCGAGACAACTTTATGAATAAACAAAAGAATATTAAAAAAACACTGATCATTGGTGCTGGTTCAGGCGGAACGATGGTAGCACGACAGTTACTGCACAACCATGAAATTGACCTTAAGCCTGTAGCGTTTATTGATGATGATCCGAATAAATATAAATTGGATATTCTTGGTATACCGGTTGTTGGTGCTTCAGACTGTATTGCAAAAACGGTTGAAAAATACGAAATTGATAATATTATGATTGCGATTCCTTCTTTAAAACAAAATGAACTAAATCGAATCTTTGAGGAATGTTCAAAAACAAAGGCAAAGACGCAAATTATTCCAAAGCTTGAGGATTTAATGACTGGTAAAATATCGGTCAACCAATTCCGTGAAGTTCAGGTAGAGGATTTACTAGGAAGAGATCCGGTAGAATTAGATATTGGCAGTATTTCAGAAAAAATATCTGGAAAAACAGTGCTGGTGACAGGTGCAGGTGGATCGATTGGGTCGGAAATTTGCCGTCAGATATGTAGATTCAATCCTAGTAAAATTGTTTTAGTTGGTCATGGCGAGAATAGTATTTATCAGATTGATATGGAAATCAGCAAATTGTATAAAGGGCAAATGGAGATTGTTCCGGTGATTGGTAATATTCAAGACCGGGCAAGAATGTTTGAAGTGATGGAGGAACATCGACCATTTGTTGTTTATCATGCTGCAGCACATAAGCATGTTCCGTTGATGGAATACAATCCGCGAGAAGCAGTGAAGAATAATATTTTTGGGACGAAGAATGTGGCGGAGGCGGCGGACACCTTTGGTGTACATACTTTTGTTTTGATTTCTTCGGATAAGGCTGTTAATCCGCCGAATGTTATGGGGGCAACGAAGCGGTTTGCGGAGATGGTTATTCAGAGTCTGGCGCAAAATAGTAACACCAAATTTGTTGCGGTGCGGTTTGGTAATGTTTTGGGGAGTCGAGGAAGTGTAATTCCGTTATTTAAGAAGCAGATTCAAGCCGGCGGGCCGATTACGGTTACGCATCAGGATATGACACGGTATTTTATGACGATACCGGAGGCATCAAGGCTTGTAATCCAGGCAGGCTCGTTGGCGCGCGGTGGCGAGGTGTTTGTATTGGAAATGGGCGAACCTGTTAAGATTGTTGACCTAGCGAAAAATGTAATTAAACTTTCAGGCTTTACTATAGAAGAAATCGGAATTCGTTTCACAGGACTTCGTCCTGGGGAGAAGATGTATGAAGAGCTGTTGAATGAAAATGAAGTACATCCAGAGAAGGTATTTCCAAAGATTCGTATTGGTAAGGCGAATGTGCTTGAGGATGAGGTGCTAGGTCGGTTGATTGGTGGACTTTTGGAGATGTCTGAGGTGGAGATGCATGATACTTTGATTGCGGTGGCTAATAATAGGTTTGAGTATTCACCTGTTATGGCTACGGCGAAGTAGGCTGCTCCATTTGTTCCTGTCTCCGTACATGATCTAAGACTTCATTCACCAATTTCATTACATGGAATTTGTCAAAAGTGATATGGGCCTTGGGAAACTCAGATTCAACGCCTTTTATGAAGGCCGGTGATCGGCGTGGCCAATCCACGATGACTGTCCTAATTTTTCCACATTGGTCGCACTTGGCGCGCGGATGTCTTGCGTGCAGATAGGTCGTAAATTGCCAGAAATTCAGGTGTCGCCATTGCGATTCAGTCATTCAAGCAGCTGGTCCGTAAGTTAAAATCTACCAAGCAGGTAGTAAAACCAATTGCCTTCTTTTATGGCATTTTAACCAACAAATTAAAAGAGCTCTATCTCGAGCAATTACCTGAAAACAGCTATGAGAGTAAGCCGTTTCGCTATGTACTCGGAAACGGTGAAGTCATGTACTATGATTGGCTGCACACGGACTCCTAATGTTGGGAAGTGAAGTTATTGCCTTCGACAAGAGACTATTTGTTATATTTCCAATCAATCGTTTGATTAAAACAGACTTAGACCCTTTGTTTAAACAAAATTCAGGCTTTTTAATATTTATTTGTCGAGGATTAGAACTGTTCCTTAAAATTTAGGGGAGTGTTGTTGCCCCATGCATAAATACGATGATAGGAACGAGGGATCCATTGACTTCTCCCGTAAACCCCAGCATGATGAACTATTTCTGTATGAGATTGTATTTTCCATTCCACTGCTTCTTTTAAAGAGCTATCAGTTATTTCCCTTTAAAGTAAGATCAATGGATTTACAATATAAACCATTCAAGTTTTCCATTATCTGTGTTATAGTCAAATACTGACTTCTAACAATTCAATGAACGAATATAAAAATATTTCCTAAACAAAATAAAATGAAATTTAAATGAGGTCGAACATATGAGTATATTAACGGTTAGAGACCTAAACCACGGATTTGGCGATCGTACTATCTTTGATAATGTTTCCTTCCGCTTGTTAAAAGGAGAGCATATCGCTTTAATTGGGGCTAACGGTGAGGGTAAATCGACGTTTATGAATATCATTACAGGACAACTTCAGCCTGATGAGGGAAAAGTAGAGTGGGCTAAGAATCAACGAGTTGGTTATCTTGATCAACACACTGTCCTACAACAGGGACTAACAATCCGTGACGTACTAAATACAGCTTTTCAATATCTATTTGACGTCGAATCGAATATTAATACCATTTATGAAAAATTAGCTGACGTTACACCTGAAGAAATGGAAAAGTTGTTAGATGAAGTTGGTACATTACAGGAAGTATTAACAAATAATGATTTTTATATTATTGATTCTAAAGTAGAAGAAGTGGCACGGGGACTTGGTCTTGATGATGTAGGATTAGAAAAAGATGTTCATGATTTAAGCGGTGGGCAAAGAACAAAGGTTTTATTAGCCAAGCTTTTACTGGAGAAGCCAGATATTCTTCTTTTAGATGAGCCTACAAACTATTTAGACGAACAACATATTGAGTGGTTAAGACGTTACCTACAAGAATACGAGAATGCTTTTTTACTGATTTCTCATGACATGCCATTTCTTAATAGCGTAGTAAATGTCATCTACCATTTGGAAAATAAAGAATTAAATCGTTACATCGGTGATTACAACAATTTCCTTATTGTCTATGAAGCTAAAAAAATACAAGTTGAAGCTGCTTTTAAGCGACAACAATCAGAGATTTCTAATTTAAAGGATTTTGTAGCCCGTAATAAAGCAAGGGCCTCTACTAGTAGCTTGGCCATGTCCAGACAGAAAAAACTCGATAAAATGGATGTTATTGAATTAGCACAGGAACGACCAAAACCTGATTTCAACTTTAAAGAAGCAAGAACCTCTGGTAAATTAATTTTTGAGACAAAAGAATTTGTCATTGGTTACGAAGAGCCGCTATCAAAACCGTTAAATCTTTATATAGAGCGTGGACAAAAAGTGGCCTTAGTTGGTGCCAATGGAATCGGTAAGACGACACTCCTTCGTAGCATGCTTGGAGAAATAAGATCCCTTTCTGGTACACTTGAACGTGGTGAACACCAGTATATTGGTTATTTTGAACAAGAAGTGAAAACGGAAAATCAAAACACGTGCATCGAAGAAATATCGAATGAGTTTCCTCATTTAAGTCAAGGACAGGTACGCGCTGCTCTTGCAAGATGTGGTTTAACTAGAAAACACATTGAAAGTAAAATATCGGTTTTAAGTGGTGGAGAAAAATCGAAAGTCCGGTTATGCAAGCTACTTAACCAAGAAAGCAATATCCTAATTTTCGATGAGCCAACCAACCATTTGGATATAGATGCAAAAGCTGAGCTTAAACGAGCTTTGAAATCGTATAAGGGAAGCATGCTCCTTATCTCTCATGAACCTGAGTTCTACCAAGACGTGGTAACAGATATTTGGGACGTAGAATCATGGACAACTAAAGCTTTATAGATAAAAGGGGGCTTTTACTTGCCAGTCAGCCCCTTTAAGATCCTTCCTCTAGATAGTCATTAAACCAAAAGAATGTATTCTCTTGACTTCTCCCCCTGCATAAATGCAGGGGATTCTTTTTTAAACCTTCATCAAAGCCGCCCTTAAGCCGCTGCAACCATTAGGCTAACCTGAGCACTCGGATCCCCTTACAACAGTATAGAATATCCAGTTATTGAATAATTGGATATTCACTGGATGGTGCCTGGCACCGATTTCACTAGACACATTATTCATGACTCCTACCACTGGACGGAGAGATTTCTATGCGTAAGCGTCACGGATTAGCTAGGTAAATGTAAAAGCTGATTAGTTGTCCCATTCTTTGACGAACTAAATTTATCAAAAAAAGCCCTAAAAGATTAGTAAGGTCTTAATCTGAAGGGCTTTTTTGATCCTCTGGTAAACGCATTGGCGATAAGTGGTAAAATTCAGTGGCTGTAATCACTGGCACCATTTCCCCTGGTCAGCCCCACTTCCCTTTGATTTGTGTGGGATTTCCGAGTATGGATTAACTTGAAATTCTCTGGATGGCACTGGTAATTGGATGTTCGAGGAGGAATTTCACCCATGGGATAACTGGAAATTCGCTGAAAGGTGCCTGGCACCAGGTTTTTGCATATATTAAATTACTTGCTTAAAGCATCCTTAGGGTGCATTTTTATTGTCATAATTTGACGAACGATAGTATTTGTCCATATATTTCCTTTCGCTATAATAATTAGCGTAGGGAGGGATTATAAAATGAATAGGGTAAAAATATTTGATTATGAAAATGTAGAGAAATTAGAGGATGCAGTAAATGGTTTTTTAGAAACTATGGAATGTGATTCATCGTTCAAACTGATTGATATTAAGTTCAACAGTTATGCATATGGAGAAGATAGAACAGATTACCATTCAGCAATGGTTATTTACAAAATTTAATTTATTAAAATTAAGCATCCTTTCGAGGGTGCTTTTTATGTTAGAAAGAATGAGGAAAGGAGAATGAAATAGTATTGCCAATTATTGACTAATCGCCTATATTTAAATGGGTGAAGATAATGAGTAGATCAAAAGAAGTTAAGTTTAGAAATAACATTCTGAACCAACAAGATAAGTATGAAAAATTAAGAAAAACTGCTTTTAAAGAATTAAAAATACTTGAAGAATATTTTGGAAAACGAACTGTAGATCAGATACAAATTTATAGGAATATTTTAAAACATTTAGAGGCTACCCAAAAAGAAATTTCGTATAATGGCGTAAGAGGAGTCACGTTAGGAATATTGACTACAGTACTTGTATATATTTTTAACACTGGTGTTATTGCTAGTCTCTTAAAAATGAAAATATCTTTAGGTAGTTGGATAATAGAAGCTATTGCGATGATTATTGCTACTTTTATATTATTTGTATATTTCTTGGTTATGTATTTTTTTGGTGCGAGCTCGTTTTTTATTGAAGATATGAAGAGAAGAAAACAAATTTATATAAATGAGTTTTTGATAAAAACGATTGAAGAAAAGCTCGAGGAAATCAAGGATAATCAGAAATAATAAAGTCAAACGTTAGCGCCTAGTCAAATTAGGTGCTTTTTATTTTGGAGTAAGAATGAAGCTGTGAGGAAGAAATAATTATAAAATGGTATACGGGAAAAGCCCTTCATAATACGTATTTAATAGGAGAATCTTCCCATAAGGAGATGAGACAACCTGAGTATGTTTTTACAAATTCGCCTATCGACAATCTTCTCTTATCTTTTAGTAAGCAAACCCCTAGTTAACAACTGAAATGGCGGATCTAATCAAACGTTTGAGTAACACAAAAATTCCTACACAAACGTTTGATTAGATGTGAGAAAAGCCCTTTTGTTAAACGAACTCATGTCAGTTTAGAAGAAGATTTTTTGTCGATGACACGTCTCAGTCCTTGATAAGGATCTACAATAAGAAGCTATAAAAACTAGATACCTACACAGAGCGACACATTTTGATGCCAATTAAACGTTTGATTGAAACAGTCACGAACGTAGATAGTTCAAGAGATTCTAGTAGAAATTGGGTAGAAAATTGTCGTTGGATTTATCTAGTTCTCATTTTTCCTGTATACCCCCTAGACAAATCTTACGATTTGCTACCGAACTGGCAGCAACGTTTCAAAAATAGTAAAATAATCAAGCTGAGCGGGGGTCTGATCCCATAGCCATCTCTTTGAACTCTCTGTTAACCAAGATAGGGAACACTTTGAAACTTTACTTTTTGCCGCCCTATAAAGGGATTATCTGATTTAAGGTTTCCTCTTTGATCGGTAAGCTTCTTGCACTCCTCAAACTTTTTTACCTAATTCTTTAACTGGGTTGAACTGCGAAGCCCCAAATCGGCAGATAGAGAATTGTAACTTCCTTCACCATTAATGTACATTTCAATTGCTTTCAACTTAATTTCTTCTGCATAGTTTTGAAACCTCTGTCCCTTTACAGCCATATAAAAATCCCCTCCAAGTAGTAGTGTAACACCCAAGTTAATGTCTTGGGCTTTTTACACTGTCTACTTAAAGGGGATAATACCAAAAAGAGTGGGCTTATTTTTCGTAAAGTAATGAAAATATCCAATTGTTTTTACATTTACGCGCCTTAGAGGTTTCGAACCTCTGACCGTACGCTTAGAAGGCGTATGCTCTATCCAGCTGAGCTAAAGGCGCATGATATTAATTTATCTGGCGGTGAAGGAGGGACTCGAACCATCGACCGATCGGTTAACAGCCGATTGCTCTACCACTGAGCTACTGCGGAACAAAGGAAAATTATTTTGCTTTCGCAAAAAATTCTGGTGGGCCTAAATGGACTCGAACCATCGACCTCACGCTTATCAGGCGTGCGCTCTAACCAGCTGAGCTATAGGCCCATATGGAGCGGGTGATGAGAATCGAACTCACAACATCAGCTTGGAAGGCTGAGGTTTTACCACTAAACTACACCCGCATTTTCTAAAATTGGAGGCAACACCCGGATTTGAACCGGGGATAAAGGTTTTGCAGACCTCTGCCTTACCACTTGGCTATGCTGCCATGACTGGGCTAGCTGGATCTGAGCCAACGCATGTCGCAGACAAAGTGCGATGCCCTACCGCTTGGCTATAGCCCAATAATTTATAAAATAAATGGGGCGACTGATGGGAATCGAACCCACGAATGCCTGAACCACAATCAGGTGCGTTAACCACTTCGCCACAATCGCCATATTCTCTTTCTCTGGCAGGGGTAGTAGGAATTGAACCCACACCAAAGGTTTTGGAGACCTTCGTTCTACCTTTAAACTATACCCCTATAAAGGAAAGTTATTTTACTTCGTAAAAAACCTTGGTGGAGGGGGACGGATTCGAACCGCCGAACCCGGAGGGAGCGGATTTACAGTCCGCCGCGTTTAGCCACTTCGCTACCCCTCCACATAAAAGTATTATTAAAAAGTGAAAAATGGTGGCTCAGGACGGAATCGAACCGCCGACACAAGGATTTTCAGTCCTTTGCTCTACCGACTGAGCTACTGAGCCACACAATCTATATCAACAGTAGTTACAAACTACCAGGATAAAAATGGCGGTCCGGACGGGACTCGAACCCGCGACCTCCTGCGTGACAGGCAGGCATTCTAACCAACTGAACTACCGGACCAAATTGCGGGGACAGGATTTGAACCTGCGACCTTCGGGTTATGAGCCCGACGAGCTACCGAACTGCTCCACCCCGCGATAATAATAATTAAAACATTTTGTTCATGCCCAAAACTTGTATGGACTGTATCAATCTCTGTAAGCTTATTCAAGCAGCTGTTCGATTGATACAACTCGCAGATTATTCTATGAAGTAACGCTTGTTGCTCCACCCCGCGACGATAAATTATAAAATTAATGGAGGAGGAAGAGGGATTTGAACCCCCGCGCGGTTTGACCCGCCTGTCGGTTTTCAAGACCGATCCCTTCAGCCAGACTTGGGTATTCCTCCAAATAAAAATGGAGCCTAGCGGGATCGAACCGCTGACCTCCTGCGTGCAAAGCAGGCGCTCTCCCAGCTGAGCTAAGGCCCCAAATTGTTAATTTACACATTCGACTGGTCGGGAAGACAGGATTCGAACCTGCGACCCCTTGGTCCCAAACCAAGTGCTCTACCAAGCTGAGCTACTTCCCGAAATAATGATGGCGCGCCCGAAAGGAGTCGAACCCATAACCTTCTGATCCGTAGTCAGACACTCTATCCAATTGAGCTACGGGCGCATTATTTTAATTGTAAGTTATTTTCACTATCGCAAAAAAACTCTGGTGCCGAGGACCGGAATCGAACCGGTACGGTAGTCACCTACCGCAGGATTTTAAGTCCTGTGCGTCTGCCAGTTCCGCCACCCCGGCAACATTGGAGCGGAAGACGGGATTCGAACCCGCGACCCCCACCTTGGCAAGGTGGTGTTCTACCACTGAACTACTTCCGCATATATGGTAAGATATTTTGCTTTGCAAAAATCTTTGATGCGGGTGAAGGGAGTCGAACCCCCACGCCTTGCGGCGCCAGATCCTAAGTCTGGTGCGTCTGCCAATTCCGCCACACCCGCATAATGAAATTTATTTTGCTAGCACAAAAAAATCTGGTGAGCCATGAAGGACTCGAACCTTCGACCCTCTGATTAAAAGTCAGATGCTCTACCAACTGAGCTAATGGCTCAAAAAAACTGGTGCCGGCGAGAGGACTTGAACCCCCAACCTACTGATTACAAGTCAGTTGCTCTACCAATTGAGCTACCCCGGCGCATATGGTGGAGGATGACGGGCTCGAACCGCCGACCCTCTGCTTGTAAGGCAGATGCTCTCCCAGCTGAGCTAATCCTCCATATATAGAAAGTTATTTTCACTTAAACGAATTGAATGTTATTTTTCGCTATCGCGAAAAAACATTGGTGACCCCTACGGGACTCGAACCCGTGTTACCTCCGTGAAAGGGAGGTGTCTTAACCGCTTGACCAAGGGGCCAACTATAAAAATTAGGCAAAATAATAGCCCCTAAAGGGGCTTAGCCTGGCAACGTCCTACTCTCACAGGGACAAAGTCCCAACTACCATCGGCGCAAAGAAGCTTAACTTCCGTGTTCGGTATGGGAACGGGTGTGACCTTCTTGCCATA
>NZ_FNHN01000006.1 GCF_900103525.1 Bacillus sp. OK048 | reverse complement strand
ACACGAAAAAAGATTAGGGAATGTTCAAAAACATCCCTAATCTTTTTAATTTTTATTGCGGTAAATTTAGATTGCCTATATTTTCAGCAGTCTCCTAACCAGCAACCTTTTTTATAAAGTAATAACTGTCCACCTGGGGTGGACAGTGTCCACGAGCGGTGACAGGCACCACGTATTTAAATTATTCAAACAATGATGTATGATATGTATTATTAGTTTAGGAATGAGAGGGATGTAGGATGAAGTTGTCTGGTGAGGAGCTCGAGGTGTTGCAGATTCTTGAGGAGAGTCATAGGATTCCTGTTGAGGATATTGCCTTGATGGTGAATTCGACTGTGGAGGATGTTAATGCGCTCATTAAGAAGCTAGAGGATGAGAAAGTGATTGTTAGTTACCCGGCTTTGATTGATTGGAGCAAGGTAGCTGGCAAGGATAGTATTGTGGCGATGATTGAGGTTAAGGTGACACCCAAACGCGGGGTTGGCTTTGACGAAGTGGCGGAAAGAATTTATCGCTTTCCAGAAGTGACTTCCTTATACCTCATGTCTGGTGCCTATGATTTATCAATCACCATTGAAGGAAAAACGATGTCGGAGATCGCTCGTTTTGTTTCTGAAAAGCTGTCAACCATCGATAATGTCATTTCCACAACCACACATTTCATGTTAAAAAAATATAAACATGATGGCGTTATTTTTGGAGAAAACAATGATCGCGATCGTCGAATGGTGGTTTCACCATGATGAAGGAACACCAACACTATTTATCTGAAATGGTGAAGGAACTTAAACCTTCTGGAATAAGGAAGTTTTTTGACCTAGCAGCCTCCATGAAAGGCGTCATTTCCCTAGGAGTCGGTGAACCAGACTTTATCACACCTTGGAGTATCCGGGAAGCAGCCATTCTATCGCTAGAAGAAGGCTTTACATCGTATACAGCAAATCCAGGTTTGCTTGAACTAAGACAGGAAATCTCCTTCTACTTAAATAAGCGATTCGGAATCCAGTATAATCCGGTCGATCAAATCATTGTGACGGTCGGTGCCAGCCAAGCAATTGATCTCACCTTCCGTGCGATTTTAAACCCTGGGGACGAGGTATTAATTATTGAACCCGCCTTCGTTTCCTACGCACCGTTAGTCACGTTAGCCGGCGGCAAGCCAATACCCGTTTCAACACACCCAAGCAATGGCTTTAAGCTTACACCTGAACAAATTGAAAACGCGATTACCAGTCGTACCAAGGCAATTTTATTATGTTCCCCAAATAATCCAACGGGAACTTATCTAAATAAAGAAGAGCTGACAAATATTGCTGCTGTGGTCGAAAAACATGACCTGCTCGTCGTCTCTGATGAAATCTATGCAGAATTAACCTATGATGAAGACTATACTAGCTTTGCCTCGATTGAAGGAATGTACGAACGGACCATCTTAGTCAACGGCTTCTCAAAAGGATTTGCGATGACGGGCTGGAGATTAGGTTACTTAGCTGCCCCAGCATCATTTACGGAGCAAATGGTGAAAATTTTACAATATACTACCATGTGTGCGTCACATATGCTCCAGCACGGTGCAATTGAGGCACTAAGAAATACGTATCACGAAGTGGAAAGCATGAGAAGAAGTTATCGCAGGAGACGGAATTACATTGTTCAATCTTTAAATAACATTGGTTTGGACTGCCACACGCCAGGTGGTGCTTTCTACGTCTTCCCTTCTATTATAAAAACAGGGTTGACCTCTGAACAATTTGCGGAAGAGCTTTTATTAGCTGAAAAAGTAGCCGTAGTACCAGGAAGTGCTTTTGGAGAGAGCGGCGAAGGCTATGTCAGATGCTCCTATGCCACTTCTCTGGAACAACTCCAAGAGGCAATAAAACGAATCAAACGGTTTGTCGATTCATTAGAAAATAGCAAGGTTCAAGTCGAAGAACTGTATACAAAAAAGTAGCAGGAGAACGTCAATCCCCTCACACCCGGGGTTTGGCGTTTTTCATTTGGTTAATATTTGCATTAGCAACAATATTTACATAAGGAACCTTCGTTCTCTCTAAACCAAAATAATATGTTAAAATTCATTGATGGAAATTTAGTTAAGAAAAGAGGATAAAGAAAAGATGTCACAGCAGGAAAGTTCCAGATCAATTGTCTTACCACTCACGATTTCAATTATAGCCATATCGTTCTCAGCGATTTTTGTAAAATGGTCCGATGCGCCCGCTTCGATTTTAAGTATGTATCGGATGCTGTTAGCTAGCCTTTTAATGCTGCCCATCGTCTGGAAGTACCGTGCGGAATTTACAAAAATCACAACAAAAGATTGGGTGTTTTTATTTTTTTCAGGTCTGTTTCTAGCCCTGCATTTTGTTCTTTGGTTTGGTTCCCTAAAATTAACGACCGTTGCCAGTTCCACAATCATCCTTGCCCTGCAGCCAATTGTTTCATTGGTTGGCGGATACTTTCTCTTTAAAGAACGGACAACGACCCCAGCATTGATGACGATGGGCATAGCGATTATTGGCGCAATGATGATTGGCTGGGGAGATTTAGCCTTAAGTCAGGACGCTATTTTTGGTGACATTCTCTCATTTTTAAGTGTCATTGCTGTCGTTGGCTACTTGCTGATCGGCCAACGTATTGTAAAAAAAGTATCTCATTGGATTTATAGCTTTTGTGTGTTTTTCATTGCTACGATTATTCTATCAATTTATAACCTAAGCACCAGTGTAGCTTTTAACGGCTACCCTGCCGAGGAATGGGGAATTTTCTTATTACTGGCAACCGTTCCAACGATCAGTCATATCATCAATAACTGGCTTCTAAACTATGTGAATGCAACCACCATTTCAATGAGTATATTAGGTGAACCTGTTGGTGCTTCGATCCTGGCAGTCATTTTACTAAATGAGCATTTAGTAAACTGGCAAATCGCAGGTGGAATGCTCGTACTCCTTGGTGTCTTTTTCTTTTTAATGCAACAGCAAAAAAGAATTCATTTTAAGGGCAGAACCGCTAAAAGTGGAACCTAAGAAACCTCCAACTGGGGGTTTCTTTTTGAATTAGCAGGCTATTGTCTACCGTAAAATGTTTCTTTTACATAACATAGAATGAAACTGACAAATGGAGGTGTTTAAATGTACAAAGTATTTGCCGGGTCCTTCAAATCAAGGGAAAATGCACAGGAGCGCATAGGCTTCCTTCGGTCAAAAGGAATTCAATCCTTTATCGTTGCGACGGTCATCTCAGGTGAAACCTGGTTTCGGGTGCAGGTAGGTGCCTTCTCCATTCGGGAAAATGCAGAACAACGGGTAACTGATATCAAGGGAAGCACAGGAATAAATGCCTTTATACTAGCAGAAAATGTGAACAGCCCAACTCCAACTCCAAGCCCTGGGCCTATTGACCTAAATCCAACTTCAATTTTAGGTCCTACCCAGCTATCCGCTGAAAAAATGAACACATATGTAAGATCAATTAACCCAAATGCGCCATTACTAGGGGATTTTTACAAAAAACTGGGAGAGTATTATGGAATTAGAGGTGACGTGGCCTTTGCACAAGCGATGCACGAAACAGGCTATTTTCGGTTTACAGGTGACGTGAGAAATGGGCAGCACAATTTCGCTGGAATTGGAGCAACAGGTGGTGGATCACGTGGTGCAAGCTTCCCTACACGGGAGGAAGGTGTTCTTGCACATCTCCAGCATTTGTATGCTTATGCTACTAATTCACCCTTGCCTAATCGATACCCACTGGTTGACCCGCGCTTTCGACTTGTAAATAGAGGCTCTGCGACAACCTGGACCGCTTTAAACGGAAAATGGGCTGTACCTGGTACTAGCTACGGACAATCTATCCTGAATTTGTATAAAAGAATGTCAGAATTTTAATTTCATAGATGGTCATTAGAAAAGCAAAAAGCAGCTGGCTTTTTGCCTTTTATCGGTTTATAGTAAAAATGTTTCACTAGTGCTATTTCTCTACTAATTCCGTATTCTTTCGTGTTATTATTAAGGAAAATTAAGTAAATTTGAGGGCAAACGGATGAATAAATCGGGACAAACTACGCTGGTATTAATATCGGTATTATTTTCAATTTTTCAAGCCATTGTGGAGCATGATCATTTTTTTACAATAGACTTTCTTATTTTTACAACGATTGCTTGGGTGGTTGGCTGGCAATACGACCGGACACGTTACTATGGGAAACAAGCACGTGCTAGTGAAGAAAGCTATAAACAATTAATCGATTCATTACCTAAAGCCATTTTTATTCATTACAACAATAAAGTTATTTATGCCAATAAAGCTACTGTTTTCATGCTTGGCGCTGATAGTATGGATGGTTTGATTGGTATATCTCTTTATGACTTTATTTTACCCGAATATCATGAAAGGATGGTTGAACGCCTGAAACAAGTAAAAAAAGGGAAGCGGCCATTAATTAATACGGAATATAAAGCAAAACGATTCGATGGGACGTTTTTTTTCTTTGAAGGCTCTTCCATGTCCATTACCTTTAGAGGAAAAGATGCTGTGCTTTCCATCGGAAAAGACGTTACAGAACGAAAGGAACAAACCGAACAACTCCTGCAAAAGTCTGAAAAGCTGGCTCTACTTGGCCAAATGGCTGCAGGCATTGCTCATGAAATTCGGAACCCGCTTACTTCCATTAAAGGTTTCATACAATTGTTCAAAGTCGAGAAACACCAGGATGAATACTATGATATTGTGTTATCAGAGCTTGATCGTATTAATAACATTGTCGGAGAATTTCTAGTACTCGCCAAACCAACTGCGGCTGTTTTTGCCGAAAAGGATGTCAGGGAATTAATAAAAGATGTTGTGACCTTAATAAATACACAATCCATTTTAAGCAACGTACAAATTTTCGTGGAATTCGAATCTGACTTACCTAAAATTAGCTGCGAGGAAAATCAATTAAAGCAGGTTTTTCTAAATCTACTGAAGAATGCGATAGAATCAATGCCAAGTGGCGGTACCATTGATGTTAAGGTAAAAGAAAAGGAAGAAGGAAAAATTTCTATTCAGATCATCGATCAGGGCATCGGGATTCCAAAGGAAAGAATTCCAACACTCGGTGAACCCTTTTATACTACGAAAGAAAAGGGAACGGGTCTTGGCTTAATGACCTGTTATAAAATTATTGAAAGCCATAATGGAGAATTGTTGATATCCAGCCAGGTAAATGAAGGAACTACAATAGACATCATTTTGCCAACAATCATCCAGCCCGTATTTATCCTATCATAAAATGGAAAAACCCTCGCAAAGGGTTTTTTAAAATTGTAAAATGTACATCAAGGAGGCGAAGAGAGGTTTGAATAGTCGTAAAATCATTTATGTAAGCAAGGGTTTGCCAAAAAATAGTATGTATAAGGATGAATCCTATGTGTCCGGAATTTGGAAAGAACCATGCAATGAAATTTTTGCTGGTTTCGACCAAATAACAGGCGATCAGGTTGCGAACCCAGAGTATCATGGCGGTTCTGATCGAGTCGTTTGTGTATATCCCTTCGAACATTATGCCCATTGGCAAAGTGAGTTTGGCCAAGCCTTAACACCTTCTGCATTTGGAGAAAATCTAATAGTAACGGGGATGACAGAAGACCAGGTTTGTATTGGCGATATCTTTCAGATAGGGGAAGCTGTCCTGCAGGTATCACAAGGGCGGTATCCATGCTCAACGATCAATAAACGCAATCACAATCATCTTCTTTTAAAAAGAATCATTAAAACTGGCTATACAGGATACTTTTTCAGAGTCCTGGAGGAAGGTGTGGTGAAAGCCGATTCGCCAATTAATAAGCTATTTTCACATCCCGAACAAATCACTGTTTCCTCTATCCATCATCTCTACTTCCATGACCCATCGCCGTCCATGGAGATGATTGAAAAAATAGTCGGTGTGAAAGAGTTAGCAGCTCAATGGCGAAAATATCTGCTTGAATTAAAAGATAAACACCTGTAATGAGAAAAGCGCAAGCGCCCTGGTCAGCGGCGTATGGCCTGGAGCGCTCCAACCGAGATAAAGGAAACACGAAGAGCCGGAGGCGATTCGATGTTGACTTATCGTAGGGCGGAGAGCGAAGGACACTAGCCGCTAGGGTGCTGGAGCTAGACAGTAAACTAAATTCAAAAACTTATCCTTATCTTTAGGAAAACTCCCGGGGGAACCTGGGGGTTGTGTGTAACCATCCTAAGAAGCTGTATATCTCCGCTATACGAGAGTAAATCTCGCTATACGAGAGTAAATCTCGCCATACGAGAGTAAATCTCGCCATACGAGAGTAAATTCTGCCATACGAGAGTAAATCTCGCCATACGAGAGTAAATCTCGCCATTCGAGAGTAAATCTCGCCATTCGAGAGTAAATCCTGCCATACGAGAGTAAATCTCGCCATACGAGAGTAAATCTCGCCATTCGAGAGCAAATCCCGCTATCCGCAACTATTCTCCGCTATCCGCAACTAAATCCTGCCATCCGCAACTATTTCTCCCCATCCTGCATTATTTCTCCGCCATCCACTACAAGTGAGAGCCATCACCACTTATCATGAATATCCCATGGTTTCCATGAACGCTGACTTTCAAAACTACTTTATTTTGCGAAACAATCTTGATAAGCTAGAAATATACTTCCCTTAGCAATATAGTCAATTAATAAACGGAGATGTTCATTCTGAAAAAGGCCCTAAAAAGATTCCTTTTATTCATTCTTGTATTGTCCGTATTTATTTTTATTAACAACAGTTCGTTTTTTATGAAGGAACGTGATGGTGACCCTTTGCTTCTTGCGCATCGAGGGCTCGGACAAACCTTTAGTATGGAGGGAATTACCGGTGAAACGTGTACAGCAGAGCGAATTCATACACCTGAACATCCATATTTGGAAAACACCATACCTTCCATGGAAGCTGCCTTTCTTAATGGTGCGGATATAGTTGAATTGGATATTAAGCCGACAAAAGACGGTCATTTTGCTGTTTTTCATGACTGGACACTCGAATGCCGCACAAACTCCGAAGGTACCACAAAGGAATACACAATGGCAGAATTAAAGCTGCTAGATATTGGCTACGGTTACACCGCGGATAAGGGAAAAACCTATCCGTTTCGCGGTAAAGGTGTTGGTCTTATGCCCTCTCTAGATGAAGTATTAACCCCTTTTCCAGACCAATCACTATTAATTCATATTAAGAGTGATGACCCAGAAGAAGGAAAACAACTTGCTCAAGTTTTAGCAGAGCTGCCAGAAAACCGTTTAAAACAATTGACGATTTACGGGGGTGACCAGCCGATTGCCTCCTTGAAAGAAGAACTTCCTGACCTTCGCGTCATGTCAAAGGCTACGTTAAAAAGCTGCCTGCTTCCTTATATCGCGGTCGGTTGGACCGGTTATATCCCAACCTCATGCGAGAAAGCCCAATTGCATATCCCGGAAAAGTTCGCCCCATGGTTATGGGGCTGGCCAAACAAATTTTTAAGTCGGATGGACAGCGTTGATACGCGAGGAATCTTGGTTGCCGGTGACGGAGGATGGTCAGAGGGATTTGATTCCGCGGATGACCTGAAAAGGCTCCCATCCAACTATAACGGCGGAATTTGGACCAATCGGATTGATAAAATTGCTCCCCAATTGAAAACAGAGTGAGGGGGAATCCTTTCCCCCTTGCCATTAAAGCAGCATTTGTTTCACTAATTCCTTGTTACGCTTCTTAAAAAGTTCATTATGGGATGAAACCATGGCGACTTTCGCCGCGTCAGGTTGAATAAATTGTTTGGCTTTATTCACGGCGTTAGCTGCATCTTGGAATGCACCAGCAATCAAATTAATTTTTCCTTCGTACATTAAAATATCACCCGCAGCATACAAGCCCTCGATAGAAGATTCACTTGTCGCATTGCCCTCAACATAATAGTGATCGACCATCGCAATATCCAATTCACTATTTTTCAATAAAGCTGCATCCTGTTCATACCCATGACTAATCACCACTTCATCAATCGGCAAGAAGGAAACCTCACCAGAATCATGATTTGTCAATTCAACGGTCGCAATTTCATCACGGTCGCCATTAGCGATCAATTTGGTAATGGACGTTTGAAAGAAACAGTCGACAGAACTATTCAACAGCTTTGTTGCCTGTGCTTCCTGCCCATGTCCTCCTAAACTCTCTTTGCGATAGGTTAAATACACCTTTTTGGCAACCACTTCGAGCTCGTTTGCCCAATCAACAGCAGAATTGCCGCCGCCTGAAATAATCACGATTTTATCTTTAAATTGTGCAAACGATTTAACCGTATAATGCAAATTGGAGACTTCAAATCTCTCTGCTCCCTCTATTTCCAACTTTTGAGGCTTCAAAATTCCACTGCCAATGGCAACAATCACTGTTTTAGAAAAGTGCAGCTGCCCGGAGGATCCTTTTAAGACAAATATTCCTTCTCCATTCCGTGTAATCGATTCCACTTTTTCTTTCAAGACAACGGTTGGGTTAAAGGTTAATGCTTGCTCCACAAGCTGTTTGATAAGATTTCCTCCTGTGATCGGTGTTAATCCCCCTACATCCCATATCATTTTTTCAGGGTAGACATGAATTTTACCCCCTAATTCCGGCTGAAATTCGATGACCCTTGTTTTCATTTCTCGTAAACCACTATAAAAAGTAGAATAAAGTCCTGCTGGCCCTCCACCAATCACCGTCACATCAAACAAATCATGTTGTTCCATTTACGTTCACTCCTTAACCAATTGTAATTGATTATCATTATCAATAAGGTTAATAGATTCTCTTTCGTTTTACAACACCTATTTTTAAAATTCTATTGCACCTATATTTGACGACTTTTTGACAGACGAAAAATGTACAACAATCCTTGAGAACATAAAGAAATGAGATACGGTTGGTAAACACTATTAAACAATAAAAAAACTTTTCAAAAAATTGTAATTGACAATCATTATCAACCACCTTTATAGTAAGGTCATAACGACAATGATAATCATTATCAATTAATTCTTATTAGGGAGGTTTACAATGGATCGTCTCTTAACAGATGACCTAAGCATTGGCTACGGAGAACGCTTAATTGTCAAAAATCTCAGTATCGAAATACCAGATAAGAAAATCACAACGATCATCGGACCGAATGGCTGTGGAAAATCGACATTATTAAAAGCCATTACAAGAATCATCCCCCACCGTTCTGGGGCCATCCTTCTAGACGGAAAAAATTTAGCAAAGGTAAACACAAAGCTTCTAGCGAAACAAATGGCGATCCTTCCACAAACACCAGAAAGTGCTAGTGGATTAACAGTCGGCGAACTTGTATCCTACGGACGCTTTCCCTATCAAAAAGGTTTTGGCCGCTTAACAAAAAAGGATTATGAAGTAATTGACTGGGCTCTTGAAGTCACAGGAACAATCGATTTTAAGTTTCGCCCAGTAGACGCACTATCAGGCGGACAGCGACAGCGTGTTTGGATTGCGATGGCACTCGCTCAAGAAACGGAAATCATCTTCCTAGACGAACCCACAACTTATTTAGATTTGGCACATCAACTCGAAGTCTTAGAACTTCTGCAAAAATTAAATTATGAACAAGAACGGACGATTGTCATGGTCCTTCATGATTTAAACCAAGCAGCACGATTTGCGGATTATATCATTGCCTTAAAGGACGGGGAAATTGTAAAAGCAGGAAGTTGTGAGGAAGTGATCTGCCATCAAGTGCTGAAAAAAGTATTTAATATTGACGCTGTAATCGGTCACGATCCGCGAACAAAAAAACCAATGTGTGTAACTTACAATCTACTAAAAGGAGAAACAAAACATGAAAAAATTACTTCTGGCTTTTATACTGCTCGCAGTGTTAATTATTAGTGCTTGCGGCACCAAAACTTCAACAAAAGAGGACACAGCTGCACCCGAAGAAAAGAAATCCGAAACGATAACCTACCAATCTGAAAATGGATCAGTTGAAGTTCCAGCTGAGCCAAAACGTGTCATTCTGCTATCTGGCTTCACTGGTAATGTACTAGCCTTAGGTGTCAATGTCGTCGGTGTCGATGTGTGGTCAAAGAATAACCCCACTTTTGAAAAAGAAATGAAAGATGTTGAAGAAGTATCTGATCAAGACCTAGAAAAAATTATCGAACTAGAACCAGACTTAATTATTGGTCTATCAAACATTAAAAATATAGATAAGTTGAGCGAAATTGCTCCTACTGTTACCTACACATGGGGAAAAGTGGATTATCTAACACAACACTTAGAAATTGGAAAACTAGTAAATAAAGAAAAAGAAGCTCAAGCATGGATTGACGAATTCAAGAAAGAAGCTGAAAGTGCAGGTGAAGAAATTCGCGCTAAAATTGGTGAGGATGCTACTGTTTCTGTAATGGAAAGCTTTGGTAAGGATCTCTATGTTTTCGGCAGCAACTGGGCACGTGGAACAGAAATACTTTATCAAGCAATGAATTTAAAAATGCCTGAGAAAGTAAAAGAAGTTGCAGAGGGAGCAGGCTATTTTGCTTTATCTGCCGAAGTTATTCCAGAGTATGCTGGAGATTATGTCATTTTAAGTAAATACTCAGATGCGGATACTTCCTTCCAAGAAACAGAAACCTATAAGAATATACCTGCGGTTAAAAACAAACGTGTTTTTGAAATGAATGGTCAAGGTGCTTCTTTCAGTGATCCAGTCACACTTGAAAAACAGCTTGCGTTTTTCAAAAAATCATTTCTAGGAAACTAGTTTTTCAAGAGGGACTCTACTAATCTTAAATCCCTCTCCCTATTCTATCAAAGAAAAGATGAGAGACGTATGACAAACGAAAAACAGCGTTCTATTCCTTTTGTTTACAAATTGCTAATCGGTATTCTTATTTTCGTTGGAATGTTTGTTGTTTCCATGATTATGGGAGCTGTTGATATCACCCTACGAGATGTATGGTTGGCACTTTTTTCTGATACTAAAGGTGAAAATATATTAATCATCCGAGAAATCCGTTTACCACGTGAAGTTGCGGCCATTGTCGTCGGAGCCGCGCTTTCAGTCTCTGGGGCAATTATGCAAGGAATCACTAGAAATCCGCTTGCTGATCCTGGCATACTTGGTTTAACAGCAGGAGCAAATGCAGCATTAGCGATGGTCATTGCCTTTATCCCAGCAGCGAATTATTTCAGCATTACCATTGCCTGCTTTATTGGGGCTGCCGCTGGAACCACCATAGTTTTCGGCATGGGAGCGATGAAAAAAGGCGGGTTTTCCCCATTAAGAATTGTATTAGCAGGGGCAGCTGTTTCTGCCTTTTTATATGCGATTGCTGAAGGAATTGGCATTTATTTTAAAATATCAAAAAATACCTCGATGTGGACGGCTGGCGGAATGGCAGGGACTACTTGGGATCAGCTTAAAGTCATTGTTCCGTTCATCCTTCTGGGGTTATTGGTCGCTCTTTTTCTCTCAAGACAGCTAACCATTCTTAGCTTAAATGAAGAAGTGGCCGTTGGATTAGGTCAAAATACAACGATGATAAAGTGTTTTCTTTTCATTGCGATTATTTTATTAGCGGGTGCTTCCGTTGCCCTTATCGGTAATATGGTATTCATCGGCTTAATGGTTCCCCATGTTGTTCGGGCAATTGTCGGCACCGATTATCGTTTTATTATCCCAATGTCGGCTATTTCCGGAGCCACGTTTATGCTTTTTGCCGATACCATTGGCCGGACCATTAACGCACCATTTGAAACACCTGTCGCCGCTATTGTTGCAACACTGGGGTTACCTTTCTTCCTAGTGATTGTCCGTAAAGGAGGCAAAGCATTCTCATGATCCAGCCCTCTTTACTTAGAAAACAAAAAATGATTTTAACTATTTTATTCGCACTAATTATCATTACGATCGTTATCGGCTTGTGTTTAGGATACTCTTCTCTATCCTTTAATCGTTTAGTTCCAACTATGCTTGGACAAGGTACATTCAAAGAGGAATTCGTGTTGTTTTCGGTTCGACTGCCACGAATGACCATTACACTTCTTGCGGGTATGGCCCTTGCCTTATCCGGCGCCATTTTACAAGGAATTACCCGTAATGATTTAGCAGACCCTGGGATTATTGGGATTAATTCTGGTGCAGGTGTCGCGGTTACCATATTCTTTTTATTTTTCCCAATTGATTCAGGTTCGTTTACCTACATGATTCCAGTTGTTGCTTTTGTCGGGGCTATGTTGACAGCTATCCTCCTCTATTTATTTGCGTATAGCAAAACTGAGGGACTGCAGCCTGTTCGATTAGTGTTAATTGGGGTAGGTTTTTCAATGGCGCTCTCAGGAGCAATGATTGTGCTGATTTCTTCTGCTGAACGAGCTAAAGTAGATTTTATTGCCAAATGGCTGGCAGGGAATATTTGGGGAACAGATTGGCCGTTTATTTGGGCACTTCTCCCTTGGTTCATTGTTCTTCTTCCTTTTACCTTATACAAAGCCAATCGGTTAAACCTTCTTGGTCTTAGTGAACCAGCAGCCATCGGCCTGGGCGTTTCAATTGAAAAAGAACGAATCATCTTACTCATGACAGCCGTTGCCCTGGCAGCTTCTGCCGTTTCGGTTACAGGTGGTATTTCCTTTATCGGATTGATGGCTCCCCATATGGCAAAGGCGCTAGTTGGACCAAGAAATCAATTATTTATTCCGATTGCTGTTCTCATTGGAGGCTGGCTCTTAGTGTTTGCAGACACAATCGGACGTAATCTCATGGGCTCCGCTGAGATCCCCGCCGGAATAATGGTCGCTTTAATCGGAGCTCCGTATTTTATATTTTTATTATTGAAAAAGTAAGGCGCTACCCTGTGAAATCAGGGAGCGCCACTTTTTATATTTTTTTGACATATTCTGATTTTAGACTCATTGCCCCAAAACCATCAATTTTGCAATCGATATTATGATCTCCATCTACCAACCGAATACTTTTTACTTTGGTTCCTTGCTTTAACGTGGATGAACTTCCTTTTACTTTAAGATCCTTGATAACCGTTACCGCATCACCATCGTTTAAAATATTACCATTTGCATCTTTAACAACTTTTTCGTCTTCGGTGGCTGCAGCTTCTAAACTCCATTCATGACCGCACTCCGGACAAATCATTAGACTTCCATCTTCATATGTATATTCAGAATGACATTTTGGACAATTTGGCAAAGTAGACATACTTTAGTTCCTCCATTCGTTCCTATTCTGTATATATTGTGGCATAGTCCTATCAAACAGACAAGCCTCTCAAAGATTCGAAAAGATTAAACGAAATTTTTAAATTGAGAATTTAAATAGTATTAATTACTTGACATGGTTTAAAATCTATATTATATTTATCTCGAATTAAAAATAAGTTAATTGAATATATTTTAATTCAGACAATTAAAAATCAAAAAGCCTATATAGATTCAAAAATAACAACAAGGGGTGTACAGCATGGGTTTTTTAAACAAATTATTTGGTAATTCCACTAAGGAGGAAGAAACAATGACAAATCCAAAATTAAAAATCGGTATCATCTTAGGAAGCACACGTGATGGACGTGTAAGTCCACAAGTAGGCGAATGGGTTAAAGGAATCGCTGACCAACGTGGAGATGCAGATTATGAAATCGTTGATATCGCAGATTTCAAACTGCCATTCTTAGGCACTACTGATGGGTCAGAACCAGGAATCGCTGCTTGGAATCAAAAACTTGCTAGTTTAGATGGATTCGTATTCGTTGTTCAAGAATACAACCACAGCATTACAGGCGCTTTAAAAAATGCTCTTGATTTTGCACGTGAAGCTTGGTACAACAAAGCTGCTGGTATCGTAAGCTATGGTTCAACTGGTGGAGCTCGTGCGGCTGAACACTTACGTGGAATTTGTGGAGAATTAAAAATTGCTGATGTTCGCACACATCCAACATTGTCATTATTCACAGACTTTGAAAACGGATCTGTATTCAAACCAGCTGATTTACACCAAACGAATATGACTGCTATGCTTGACGAAGTAAACGCTTGGAGCGGAGCATTAAAAACAATTAGATAATATTTAGTGGACCCCGACTACAACTGTCGGGGTCATTTTTGTTCCCCTTAAGCCATCAGTGGGCTGGGTAAAATGACAATACAACGCTTTCAAAAAACTATTGACGAACATATTTTGAACATGTTATCCTTCTTAAGGATGATTAGTTTGTTCAGTGAACAAACTAATTAATAGTAAAGTGTAAACCCTTACCCCCTTTTACTTATTGCTCAATTCTTTATTTTAGGTAAGCGATGTCAATATTACTATTACACCTAGAAAATCAGGAGGAATCAACATGGAAAATTATTTACCAATTATTTGGGTTGCCCTTGGGGTTGCCTTGCTACTCTTCTTAAACATGAAAGTAAAACTTAACAGTATGCTTGCTCTTTTAATCTCTGCTATTTTTGTAGGGATTGCAAACGGGTTGACATTACCTGATGTCATTGCATCCATAAAAGCCGGATTTGGAGGCACGCTCGGAAGCCTCGCCCTCATCATCGGTTTCGGTGCCATACTCGGTAAATTGATGGTCGATTCAGGTGCGGCTCAACGTGTTGCAACAACACTTTTAAACAAATTCGGTGAAAAGTATGTTGAATGGGCGATTCTACTTGTCGGAGCCATCTTCGGTATTTCCGTGTTTTATGAAGTTGCCTTTATTATTTTAGCTCCACTTGTTGTAAGTATTGCTGTTGAAGCGAAAACACCGTTTTTACGTCTTGGGATGACAATGGTTGCTGCTGCTACCATGGCTCATAGTATCTTCCCGCCACAGCCTGGCCCGGTAGCATTAGTTGATGCATATGGTGCGGATATGGGTATGGTTTATATCTTAGGTCTTGTGGTTGTAATTCCTGCTGTCATTTGTGCCGGTATTATTTTACCAAGATTATTACGTAACTTGGACCGCCCAGTACCTCCTTTATTAAAAAAGGAAAAGGAATTCACGGAAGCAGAAATGCCATCCTTTGCAGTAAGTTTACTTGTTCCATTAACACCTGCCATCATTATTACTGCTGCAACGATTATTAATTATTTTATTGAAAAAGGTTCAACTATTTATCAAATTGTAAACTTCTTCGGAAGTGCAGAAATTAGTATGATTCTAGCTGTTTTAGTGGCTATTTATGTGTTTGGTATTCGTGTTGGACGGACTATGTCAGACACCATGAAATCATTCTCTGGTGCGATTGAAGGAATTGCCATGATCGTCTTTATCGTTGGTTCTGGCGGTGCTTTTAAACAAATCATTTTAGACTCTGGTGTTGGTAACGCCATCGCGTCGTTAATGCAAAATTCAAGTGTTTCACCATTAATCATGGCTTGGTTTATCACTGCCCTAATACGTATTGCAACAGGTACGGGTGTGGTATCTGCAATTACAGCTGCAGGTATCGTTGGTCCGCTTATGCATACCTTCGATGTAAACCCTGTTCTAATGGTATTAGCAACTGCAGCAGGTAGTAATACGATTACACATGTGAACGACGCTTCCTTCTGGTTATTCAAAGAATACTTTGGATTATCGATTAAAGAGACGTTCAAAACATGGGGTCTTCTGTTATTCGTAAACTCAATTGTTGGTCTTGGAATCGTTTTACTTCTAAGCTTGTTTATCTAAGATAAAAAGCGCCATAGTCTAAATCAGACTGTGACGCTTTTTTGTTTTTTCCAATTTGTCCAAGCCTCATTCTCAAGTATGCATACCTTATTTTTAGAGATAAATTAGTTATGTTGAAAGGAGAATGGACAAGTGTCAAAAGTTATCCATATGAATCTTAGAGTTGACCCAACTCAATATATTCCGCAGATTCGCGATATTCCTGGCTATGATTATATCCATTTGGTCAGGCAGCCTAAATATATGGTCAATCTTCCTCTTCTCAACGAGAAGGTTCACTACTATAGTGAGATATTTTCACCAGAAAAATATGTAAAAAAGAACAAAGTATCGCTCATCCATGCACACCATGGGCAATTAGGGCTTTTACTACTCCCATTTAAGGAAGAAACCCGTCTAACTTTGAAACTCAAGGTAAGGACCGATCACATATCCAGAGACTGTGACCAGTCCTTTTTTAATTGGACTTGGCTTTAACATCATCCTTTAAGGGTTAATAATTCCTTGCTCCTTGGCCTTAAACACAGCTTTATGCCTTCCCGTCACATCTAATTTAGAATAGATAGTGGAAATATAATTCTTCACAGTCCCTTCTGTTAAGAAAAATTTCCGGGCGATCTCACGGTTGGTTAATCCATTTGATAGTTCGCTTAATACCTCCATTTCTCGATCCGTAAGGCCAAAATTGTTTTTTGCAGTTTTCTCTTCTTTTTCCGGATTAAACGGTTGAATCCACTGCGTTATTAATTGCTTGGCAATTTCTTGTGTAATCAGTGTTCCACCATGATGCACGAGTCTGATTCCGGCTGCAAGATCTTTAGGATGTATCGCTTTTAATAAATATCCTTCTGCACCAGCAGCCAACGCCTCTCTAACATATCCAAGTTCTTCAAAGGTGGTTAAAATCATCACTTTAACACTCCTGTTACAAATTCAAGTAATCTATGAACAGGAAAGAGGATGACTTCAAATTGAAATCATCCTCTTTTTATAGCAATCTCAAAACCTTTAAAAAACAATCGTTTTATTTTGATGGACAATAATCCGGTCCTCGATATGCCACTTTACCGCTCGGGCCAGTACACTTCTTTCCACTCTACGGCCAATTTTCTTCAGATTGTCGACATCATTACGATGATCAACGCGGGCAATATCCTGTTCAATAATCGGACCTTCATCAAGATCATTGGTTACATAATGGGAGGTTGCCCCAATTAGCTTCACACCACGGGCATGCGCACGTTCATACGGTCTTGCGCCCACAAAAGCTGGTAAGAAGGAGTGGTGAATATTAATGATTTTGTTAGGATTTGCAGCCACAAAATCAGGCGTTAAAATCTGCATATACCGCGCCAAAATCACCAAATCAATCTCATGCTCTGTTAACAGTTGCAGCTGCTGGGCTTCAACTTGTCTCCGGATATCTTTATTTGCAGGAATGTAATAAAACGGGATATTCAATCCTTCCACCGCATCCCTTGCATCTTCATGGTTGCTGATAACAAGCGCAATCTCAGCCATTAAATCACCGCTTTGCCATTCCCATAATAGCTCGAGCAGACAGTGAAGTTCCTTCGATACAAAAATAGCAGCCTTTTTCACCTGATACACATGGGTTAATTTCCACTCCATTGAAAACTTCTCAGCAATACCAGCAAACTGCTCCTCCATATTCTTCGCCTTTTCCTTGAGACCAGGGCATTCGAATTCAATCCGAATAAAAAATACTCCGCCTTCCGGATTGGTTGAATATTGACTGGATTCGATGATATTGGCTTGATACGAAAACAAAAAATTTGAGATCGTTGATACAATACCAGGTTGATCGGCGCAGCTGACTAATAAACGTCCGCGATTCTGATTTACTTTCTGAAAAGATTCAATTTGTTCTTTAATATATGAATTCATCGTCATACCCTCTTTTTTATTATTAGAAAAGATTATACAGGAGCCAGACCTTATTAGCTAAATATTTTTCGAAAATTCCCGAAATTCGATTTTCCAAACAGAAAATGGTAAGATTTTTACAAAAAGGTGGTCTCCCTTTAAAGCTAGAAAGGAGGGGTTAAAAATATGCAGTTAGTTGTAAAAAATATGAATGAAGAATTGGCAAAGCAAATCCTCACTTGGAAATACGTATCACCCTATGATTTTTATAATAATGAAGAAAGCTCTGAATCTCTTAAGGAATTGCTAGAGAACCCCTATTATGCAGTATTGAATCAAAACAATGAACTGGTTGACTTTTTTTGTATTGGAAAATCTGCACAAGTTCCGTTTGGTTCCACTGTTGGTGCCTACTCCGAAGAAATAATCGATATCGGGATTGGACTGAATCCTTCTTTAGCTGGCCAAGGTTTTGGTGCTGCATTCTTCTCGTTCATCCTTTCCTATATCCAAGAAAACTTTAAGAGTGATTCCATCCGATTAACCGTCGCATCATTTAATAAAAGAGCCATTCATCTATATACAAAACTCGGATTTCTGCCAAAAATGAAGTTTAATAAAGAATCAACTGAATTTATTACAATGGTAAAGAATTTAATAGTATAAGTAACGGCCGTTGACAAATGGTCAACGGCCGCTTTATTCGACTAGTATTATTGAAATTTCCCCTGAATTCCCCGCTGTTCAGGCGTAAAAAACGTCTCGACCAATTCCACCTTAGCCGGTCTGCTAAAATAGTAACCTTGCATGTTGTGGCAGCCAATACTGCATAAGAACTGATATTGTTCCACCTCTTCTACTCCCTCTGCTACCACATTCATCCCTAGGTTTCTTCCCATGGCGACTAATGTTCGACAAACGGATCGTTGATTTTTGTTGTCTAACCTTTCGATAAAAGATTTATCAATTTTAATCGTATTAAATGGATATTGGACAAGGTAACTAATCGAGGAATAGCCAACCCCAAAATCATCAAGAATAATATCGACACCAACATCCTGTAATTCATTTATCGTATTCAAGGTACTCTGAACATTGGTCATAGCTGTTCTTTCTGTGATCTCAATCTTTAACAAGTTGGCTGGAAGTTGATACCGCTCTAGGTTTTCTTTTACACTTCCCAAAAATGACTCAAGATTAATTTGTCTTGCTGGCACATTGATCGATACATAAAAAGGCGGTAACTTCATATCCAGCCATTGCTTACGTTGTTTGCAGGCAGTTTCCAGCACCCAGTTTCCTAATTTTATGATCAAATCTGACTCTTCGGCAATCTCAATAAACTCTCCCGGTGACACCGCACCCAAAACAGGATGATTCCAGCGAAGGAGTGCTTCTAACCCGATCACTTGCTTACCGTAAACATCAACAATCGGCTGGTAATCCAAATACAATTCATTCTTTTCAATGGCTTTATGTAAATATTGTTCAAGCAGCAGCTTTCTGGAAAGACTTTTGGACATTCCCGCTTCATAGGGCCGAATTCCGCCTCCACTTTCCTTCGCTAAGTACATCGCATGGTCTGCTTTTTGAAGTAATCCTTCAGACTCAATACCGTGATCAGGAAAGATACTCAACCCTATACTGGCACTTAGTACATAGTCATTTCCTTGCAGTTTAATCGGTTCCGCGATGATCCTATTAATCCTAGCGGCTGCTTCCTCAAGGTCCGCTCTAGTCGTCATGTTTTTTAGTAGAATGACAAACTCATCTCCGCCTTGACGGGAAATAAGATCATCATATCTCAAACTGTCCCTCAATCGTTCAGCGATCACCTGTAACACTTTATCCCCCATTTTATGGCCAAGGGAGTCATTGATATTTTTAAATCGGTCAAGATCCAAGAATAAGATCCCTACCAACGTTTTCTTTTCTTTTGCTTCTGTTAATGCTTTATGGAGCTCATGATCCAATTTTCGTCTATTTGGCAGACCCGTTAATGTATCATGGTAAGCTAAATAAGTTAACTTTTCCTCTGCCTTTTTCCGCTTGGTTATATCTACTACTATTCGATCAATCCTAAGCGGCTCCTTTGTATAATCAGAAAAAATTGGAACGATAAAATCAGAGACCCATTTATGGTCACCGTTTTTCGTAACAATCCGGTATTCATGAAGTGAGGATTCCCCCTTCCTCACCAACTCCATATGCCTTAAGGCGCCTTTTTTATCTACGGGCAAAATAAGTTGCTCCCATAAATATGGTTCCTTAAGGAACTCCTCTTCACTATATCCAAAAATGGTTTGACATACTGGCGAAATGGAAATGTTTTTCATTGTTGTTGCCTCCAATGACCACAAACAAATCTCAATACCGGTGAAAATATTATCCCAATTACTTGGAATAGACTGCGAAGTATGATGCTTTTCGTTTTCGACTTCCGTAATATAGCCGCAAATTCCAAGAATCACACCATTTATTTCAATTGGAATCGACTGAATTTCCACATTTAATAGATTCCCGTTCCGATGTTTTAGCTTTGTTTGATAGCTCAACCTATCGCCTTTAAGCACAGCATTAATATGCTCGATTGTCCTGCCAATTTCCTCTTCTGCCAACATCGAAACAAAATTCCGCTGATACTCATCATGCCGCGAATAACCAGTAACTTCTTGGGCAGCTTCATTTGAAAAAACAAGACTGCCTTCCAGATTCATCAAAAAACAAGGTAGTGGCACACCCGAAAGTAAAGGCTTACAAATTTCGATAAAAGAACTCATTTCTGGCTTTTTGGTCTCATTTCTCAAAAGAAAGCTCCTTTCCACGAACACTGAGAATCAAACACCTTTCCTACTAATGAGACCATATCCTAAAATCAAAAAAATGACTGTGATAGATATCAACAAAATCAGACATTTTTTTCATCCTATAACCAGTAATTAAAAATGCCACAACCCTTTTGGAGAAACGAACCTTTGTCACTATCCTAGAAAGTATTTTGTCGTGAAAGGTCAGTTTTTCCGGACAGAAAAGGTCAAAAAACCCCCTTGTCTTTCATGAGAAGACAAGGGGGGTATTTTACTAATATTGTTGCTGATTATGCCATTTCCATGCGTCGGCAATTATCTGTTCTAAATCCCGCTCAGCTTTCCAGCCTAATTCACTGTAAATCTTCTGTGATGAAGCCACAAGTCTGGCTGGATCGCCTGCACGTCGCTCGGCCATTTCAACATTTGCCTTAACCCCGGTTACTCGTTCACATGTATCAATGACCTCTTTTACCGAAAACCCGAGACCATTTCCTAAATTATAGATCTCATTCCGTTTCTTCTCTGTCAATAATGCCTCCAGGGCAAGGATATGAGCGCTGGCTAAATCGGTTACGTGAATGTAATCCCGGATGCAAGTTCCATCTGCTGTATCATAATCAGATCCAAATACAGCAACCTTTTCACGTTGACCTAATAACTGCTGAAGGATAATCGGTATTAAATGCGTTTCAGGATCATGGCTTTCACCAATTTTAGAAGATCCATGTGCACCTGCTGCATTAAAATAACGCAGTACCACATAGCGCAACCCATAGGCGGAAGCAAAATCAGCAAGCATTTGTTCAATCATTAATTTGGAGTGGCCATAAGGATTGATGGGAGCTGTTACGGTTTGTTCATCAATGATTTCAACAGTTGGTATCCCGTATGTAGCGGCAGTAGATGAAAAAATAAAGTTTTTCACATTGTTTTTCATCATTACGTTTAAAAGAGTTAACGTTGCCGCGACATTATTTTGATAGTACTTTAGTGGATCCACAACGGACTCACCCACCAAGCTAAAAGCAGCAAAATGCATAACAGCCTTGATCGGATAACTAGAAAAGATCATTTGCAGATCTTCTTCATTTCCAAGGTCACCCTTAACAAAAATCGCCCTGTGATCAATCGCTTCACGATGACCGGTAGACAAATTATCTAATACAATAACCTCTTCTTTTTCTACTAATTCCTTAACAAGATGACTGCCAATATAACCAGCACCACCAACAACAAGAATCATAGTCATTTCCCCTTATGTAAGATATTTAACCCTAATGATTATTTTATCACATTTAGTATAACAATTTCTAAACCACTTACGTCCAAATTCTATACGTTGAAATAAATGGAAATTGTTTAAGTTGAAGGGATTGAAAATTTAGAATATAATTTCTTTTATGACACTGCTATCATTATTCAAAAGTAATAAATATTAGAGACAAATTGGGGTGATACTATGAAGCTTGTTAGATTGATTACATATTACTTACTAGGGATGATTTCCATTTTTTTCGTGAGTATTTTTCCACACTATTTTTCTACTAGAGGAGTCCCAGATTCTCAAGGCTACTTCGAGCAATTAATCACTTTTGGTCAAGACTTGTTTAAACCTGAATCGTGGATTTATAAAATGGAAGTTTCAAAAGCAGGCGGGGCTCCCATGATGGAGATTATGTGGCCGGCATTTATTTATTCCATGCAGATTTTAGCAGGGGCACTATCAATCGGTTTTATTGTGGCGATACTCTTGGCACTAGGATCAGCCTTCTTACCTGCGTTCGTGCTTCGACCGATAAAAAAGGTGCTTGATGTTTTGGAATCCGTACCAGACTTAATTGTCGCCACCCTCTTACAAGTGTTATCTATTTATATCTTTAAGAAATTTGGCGTTGATTTATTTAGTGTTGCCAGCTTTAAAGAAAAAGCTTATTTTGCACCAATCGTCACATTGGCTATTTTGCCGCTGGTGTCGATGTTCAAGATTCTTTTGCTCATGATCGAGGAAGAATTTTTAAAGGTATATGTCACTTTTGCAAAAAGTAAGGGGATTAACAAATTAAGGATTTTAATCAGTCATGTGATAAAAAATATCATGCCCATTTCGTTTCATCATATGAAGATTATTATTTGGGGAACGCTATCTAGTCAATTTATTATTGAACGGATTTTTAATGTCCACGGGCTGACGCACTATTTACTTGAGAACTTCCAACCGATCACCGTATTTGTTACACTCGCCCTTATTTTCACACCATTTTACCTCTTATTTCAATTAATCGATATTTGGCTAAAAGAAGAACAGCCATTATCGTACGAAAAAAAGCGAGGTTCCTCGTGGCATAAATGGCGGCTGCGAACTATCTTGGGATGGTCAAAGCGTTCGACTGAAAACATCCTTTATACCATTAAATCTATCAATCTTCGAAAATTATCGCCATTTCGTCCAATTGTCTCTTTTCTATTTTTATTTGGCGGCCACATGAAAAATTGGAAGTTTGCACTTGGAGCTTTATTTTTTATTTTAGCCATCAGTTACAGTGTGATTTATTCGGTAACTACCGATAATCATGTCGATCAAGTCCGGCTTCATTATTCAGAAGACGGTGTAACACTACTTGGTGCGGCGCCGCATGCACCAACCGAACCATTTTTCTTTGGTTCTGACAAGTTAGGATACAGTCTCTTTGACCAATTAGTAATTGGTGCAAAGTATACGTTAATCTTTGCCTTGTTAATTGCGTTGTTGCGTGTCGCGAGCGGGCTATTATTTGGTGTCTTTTACGCCTTTCACCTAGGACCACGCACCCAGCATTGGCTTGGAAAACTGGTAGATTCCATTCATTTTCTGCCGTTAAGTTTAATTGCCTACATCTTACTCGCACCGATTTTAATGCCGGCATTTACGGGTTTTGGCTATGATTTTACCTACTCCTTTATCGAACGTATTTTATTGGAAATGTTCATCTTAACCATCCTGGTCGTTCCGTTAACAACGGTTTTATTAGGCAAGGAGATAAAGCGTGTTCTCGACTATGAATTTATTGCCAGTGCGCGCGTTTTAGGGGGCAGTAAATTTCATCTGTTTTGGCGTCACATCTTCCCGCATATCGGACCGCGGTTAACGATTTTACTCGGGACTCAATTTATTCAAGTCCTGTTAATCTTTATCCATTTAGGGATTTTTAACTTCTTCTTTGGAGGAACAAAACTGTCATTTGACCCAATGGGGGGAGATCCGCCAACCTCTATGACACAAGAATGGTCAGGATTAGTCGGACAAGTCGGACGCACGGCTATCGGTGCCGGAAGATACTGGTACTTATGGATATTGGTTGCGTTCATGATCTCAATCTTTGCTATGCAGCTCATTATTCAAGGGGTGAAAGAGGTGCAGCAAGTAAAAGTCGGTGTTTTATACAAACTTCCAAAAGCGCGTAACCGGAGAGCGGCTGCAAATGCCGGTGATCTTCTAGACTATCAACTAACGAAGGATAGTTTTAAAGTAATGAACCCTGAACCTAGAAGTAATCGCAAAATGGAAAAAGGCTTTAAAATAACATTTAAGCAAAAAATTGAACGATTAATGTAAAAAGCGGAAGCGCCCTGGTTAGCCGCAGCGATTCCTATGTTTGGGCTTCATGGATGTTACATGAGGCCCATTTCCTATTGCGATTTCTGTTTTTGGGCTTCATGGACGTTTCATGAGACCCATCTCCTATCGCAATTCCTGTTTTTGGGCTTCATGATCGGTTAATGAGGCCCATTTCCCCTGATGGCCTATATGTTGGGCTTCATGAAAACCATCCATCTACGAATTCTCTAAATTTTTATAAACATCATTCGCAAATTCCTTGAAAGGTGAATCGGGTAAGGTCCCGAAATGATTCAAAGCTACTTGGGCAGCTTGAAGAGCTTCTTCCCTTTCTCCTAGTTCCCAGTGGCAAAGTGCTTTATAGGGATATCGAATATAATAAAGTGCCAAATCAAACGGATGGTGCGTGGTAGCTGCAGTCTCTACCATTTCAAAATAAGAAAGTGCTTCTGAAAATTGTCCCAGTCCAAATAGGGCTTTTCCTTTTTCCAATTGGTACAAATCCTCCACAACTTCCTCCATCTTTGGTGCCGCTAAGTATTGGTTTACAATGTCAAGTGCCTTAGAATAATCCTGCTTCACATTAATTAACGACATAACCACGATGAGATCGTGAATAAGAATGGAGGGTAAATCATCCGCAAATTCTCCGTATTGTTTTAGCTTCCGCAAATACAACTCCAACTGTTCTTCATTTTTAAACATAAGTGCCTGTCCTGCACCAAGTCGGTATAAATCATTAATCCGATAAAAGATTCGGTGCTCTTTTGAAAAATCAATCGCACTTTCCATCACCTGGCTGGCAGCCGCATTATCGCCAATTGCAAAATGCAAAATCGCTTCATGGTAATCAAGGTCAACGCGCGACATCGGGTCGATGTAGACATGGTTCAATTCAATCTCGGTACGCTCTCTTACCAGTAGGTCTAATGCATTGGAATAATCATGTTTAATAAAGTTTACCATTGACCTAAAAATCGTCATTTGCGCACGCCTAGCTGTCAGATTCATCTGGTCATACATGGTTGCGGCTTGGTCAGCGTAGGCCTCCCAGCCAGCTATTTTTTCCTCGTATAAACTGCGGCTATAGATATCCAGCAAGCGCGCAGACTCATAGCCTTGTGTAAGGTTTTCTTTAAAAGGTTCAATCAGCGTTAGTAGTTCATTGTAAGAGTCGGCAGACTTTTGATTATATAATTTCTCTGCTTTTTCAAGGACCTCCCTTAACTCCTGCGTGCTGATTTCCTCTAGTAGTTCGGTTACTTCAACCCCGAGCCCCTCAGCAATATATCCTAAGCTCTCCATGGAGGGCTTCGCTTTATTGTTCTCGATTAAGCTAAGCATCCCTTTTGTAAGGCCATCCCCTGCCAATGCTTCAAGCGTCAACTTTTTCTGCTTCCGTAATTTACGTATTCGGTCACCTAACATGAATAGAGCAGCTCCTCCAAAAATCTTCATTTGTTTAATTATATTAAACATACCCGTGATTTGGAAGATGCAAACATTATTAATTGTTACCGTAATTCTACTCATCTACTTTTATGGGCACTATCCTTACATTATTGTTACCGTAATACTCCTTCTCTTTTACGGGCATAATCCTCACATTATTGTTACCCTAACTCCACTCCTGCGCTTTTTACGGGTACAATCATCCTGCTTTTTAAAAAATGTTTAATTTAATTAAACTAACCTATTGATTTGGTAAAAACTTCATGTTATGATTTGTTTAATTAAATTAAACTTTTAAAAATATCCTAAAGGAATGAGGAAATTTAATGGATAATAGTAACATGTTGAAAAAAGCCACCTATCACCTTTGGACATTTACCATAAGCAAACTGATTGCGTCCTTTGGTTCACAGGTCTATTCCTTTGCCATTAGCTTTTATATTTTGCAAGCAACAGGATCTGCAAAAAGTTTTGCTTTGAACTTGATTTGCAATGTATTACCACGCACCATCGCAGCACCATTTGCAGGCTATATCATCGATAAATATCCACGGAAGAGGATTGTCATTATCTCACAAATAGCCACCACCTTGGCCATTGGTGGATTACTAGCCGTCAGTGTCACCTCTGGATTATCCTTAACTGCTATTTATATCACTTCCTGTATTTTGTCCCTTACATCGATGTTTTCGAGCGTAGCGTTCACTTCCTCTATTACAGGTCTTGTGGACGAAGCAAGAATTCAAAAAGCCATGTCGTTAAACCAAATGTCGATTTCCTTTGCGGCAATAGCTTCTCCGGCTGTAGGAGGTTTATTGTACGGAGTGATCTCTATGCCATTATTCCTTATATTCTATATGGCTGCATCCGCCGTCGCCATTGTTCTCGATGCAACGATGAATTTCACTTTGTTTGCCGCCCAAAAAGCGGAAACTGTTGAATCGGCGAAAGAATCTATGTGGCAGGGAATGAAAGCGGGTGTATCCTATTTAAAATTACAGCCAATGTTGATGACGATTATCTGGATAGCATTATTAGTTAATTTCCTTTTCAGTGCCTATCAGGTTGGTTATTCCTTCATTCTGATTGAAAAATTGAAAATGGTTTCCCAGCATTTTGGTTTTACAGAGGGCGCCTTTGCCATTGGCATGCTGCTGTTATCGATTTACCTATCAGTCCGGAAAGAGATCAAATTTCCGTTGCTCGTATCAAAAAGGGGAATAATCCTTATGGCAGCGATCATGGGAGGTACCACTTTACCTTTACTATTCACCATGTCTTATAACATCATGTTTGGCTACTATATACTACTTGAACTTGGCCTAGGAGCATGTATTGTTTTCGTCAATACACCAACACAAGTGATGATGCAAAAACAAATTGCTGACGAATTTAAGGGGCGCGTTTTTTCCCTCATTGAAACAGTTGCCATGGCTTTATCTCCATTAGGAATGGTGCTTTATGGATTTCTATACGATGTCTTCCCAGCTGAATGGGTTCTGCTCTTGTCATCTGGATTATGTGTGGGTGTAGTCCTTGCTATGTTAAGACCATCTGTCATCCGAAAAGTTCACCCAGAACTTACTGAAGAAAAGATAAGTAAGACAAATAAATACATTAAGCAGAAGGGTGTTATATGAAGAGTATAAAAAAAACAATTAAATTCATCGGAGTAGGTATCATAATAGTACTAATAATAGCACTCTTTTCTCCCACTTGGACTCAGCACATAAAAGGAAAGAACAGTATTAGTGTATTGGAACAAGTAGAGATAAATGGAAGTAATCACGAAATTATGATACGCGGCAATGATAAGGATAATCCAGTTATTATTGTTGTACATGGGGGACCTGGAACTCCGGAAATGCCGTATGCCGATCAATACCAAGACTTATTGGAAACCAATTTTACGGTTGTTCATTACGATCAAAGAGCAAGCGGTAAATCCTATCATTTTTTTGAGGACTATTCTAATCTTTCAACAGATTTATTGGTAGAAGACCTATTGGCTATAACGGATAATATATCAGAGCGATTTGGGCAAGAAAAGGTTATATTGATGGGTCATTCATTTGGTACTTATATTGCAACCCAAGCTGCCTATAAAGCTCCTGAAAAATATGAGGCATATGTTGGCATTGGGCAGATGAGCGATATAAGAGAAAGTGAGTTTGATAGTTTGAGCTACACGATTGAACAGGCTCAAAAGGCAGGAAATAAGAATGATGTTTTATATCTGCAAGGATTAACGGAGAAAATAAAAAATGGCGAAACAGTTGTCCCACGAAATTATGTTAGTAAATATGGCGGGAGTTCTAGATTGATTGATGATCTTGGTGATGATAACATAAGTGTTTTATTCAGCAGTGAGTATAACTTATTAGATGTAATTCGTTATAACGTTGGGATGGGCTATTCTCAAAAGATGTTGTTAAAGGATCTTTTAGAAAATCCATTACCTTCTAAAGTAACAGAGCTTGAATTACCATTCTATTTTATCATGGGTAAATACGACTATATGACTTCATCTAATGCAGCAAAAAAATATTTTGATAGGATTGAGGCCGATAGAAAGGAATTTATTGCTTTTGAGCAATCTGCCCATTATCCACAATTTGAAGAGAAGGAAAAATTTTATCAGTGGATGTCCGATACTTTTATAAAATAGGCTGTGTTAATGTAGACTTTTGATTTTAAACTTGTTGGGTGGAGCGAAAAGCGCTCGACTCCTCGAAAATGCTACGCATTTTCTTCGTGCGGTGATTATTCGAGGGAGTAAATTCAAAGTCCTGCGGGATGATGTTAATTAAAAAACCGCCTTCTCATCACGAGAAGGCGGTTTTGATTATGCGATTGAATTACCTCAACCGTTATTAAGCACCTAAAACATAAAATACATATCTGCTCATACCTTCTGCCGCCACAAATACAAGCAACGCAGCGTAGACAAGGGAGTAGCTGACTTTTGGTTTTGAAGATAATGAAAGATAGCCCATTACTCCAAGACCGAGCATTTCAATTGCCCATCGGAAACCAATCATCCCAGAATATGATTCTAGCTTGGCAGCAGCACTTTCACCCGTGATCAGTTGAATTTCAGGTGTATAGCCAGCAAACATCGCTGCACCGATTACCTGTATAGCCACGCCGAATATACCGATGAGAAATGCCCATTTGACGACCTTCTTCATTTGATCTGCTTTGATTGTCCGAAGCATCAAGCTTGCCCCAAGAACCGGTCCGAGTGAAAAAGCAGTACCATAGAAGACAACATAGGTATTCAAATGATCCCACCCATTAACTCGGGTGACAGCATACGCGGAAGCCATGCAATAGATATCAACCAATCCAATAAGGCCTGTGATAAGCAAAAGAATAGGATGGACTTTCTTTTGAACGAACAGCAAACCAGTTGTTAAACAGACAAGCGCAATAAAGGCACCGGTAAAAACAATTTCGTTACTCATCCATGATCGTCCAAATCCTCGTAAGACATTAAAGGCATTTTCCGGACTGCCAAGGTGAAAAAATGAAGCAATTAACCCAATAAACGATACCACCACAGTGACTAGCAGCGGTAATTTCATCATATTTACACTATTTCCGCCAGATTTTGTGATTTTCCCATGGATCAACCATAGAAAGAGCACACTTCCCACTGCAGCAGGAATCGTTACGGTAAATAGTAATAATGGCCATTCATGCATTGGAATCCCTCCTTATTAGATGTTGTTTGCTCCACCAATAACCAAATTTGGTTTTGTGATGGATGAGCTCGGTAAACCTCTGATATCCGCATTGGCACCATGTTTGGCACGCAATTCATCAATCGGTCCGAACTCAATGGCACGCATGACACATGAAGATACACAAACAGGGTCTTCACCGTTCTCCCTTAAGTCGTAGCACGTATCACACTTTGTCATTTTGCCGAGTTCTTCATTATATTGTGGTGCCCCGTATGGACAGTTCCACTCACAATACTTGCAGCCAATACATTTCGTATGATCTACAAGGACCACTCCATCACTTTCTCGCTTAAACATCCCACCCGTTGGACATCCTTGGACGCATGCTGGTTCGTCACAGTGATTGCACGAAATCGAAAGATGATAAAGCGTCGGCTTTGGAAAACTACCTTCTTCAAAATCATAGACTCTACGGTAGTTTCTTCCCACTTCTAAAGAGTTTTTATCCTTACAGGAAACGGTACATGTTTTACAACCGATACATTCTGCAACGTTTATATAAAATCCCATTTGCACCATGGGTCAAACCTCCTTCTTTTTAAAATTTAATGATGCGCTGATCCCACTTAACATCTTCCTTCAGAGGTTCGCCATCCCATTTTTTGATGTTACAAACGGCTGTATTCCATCCAGATGTTCCAAGACCGGTCGCAATGGGTCCTGTTAACATATTATCTGCTCCTGCTTTATCGATTTCTTCTTTTTCATCCAATTCCACCCAAGCGCCATGCGGCAGTGCAACAACCCCTGGTGTCATTGTTTCGGTCAAGTGAGCAGGACGTAAGGTTTTACCGTATTCATTGAATAGAAGCACGGTATCTCCCTCTTTAATTCCCAGACGCTTACCATCACTTTTATTGATAAACACTGGATTTGGCCATGCTTCTCGCAGCTGTTGGACATTATCAAAGGTACTATGAGAACGTCTTAGATAGTGTGGGTTATAGACTTGGAAAGGATATTTTCCTTTCTTTTTGGACTCCCAATCTTCAAAAGTATCTTCAAATCCCTTTGTTTTTGGTACATATTTTGGAATCGGGGCGATTTCGGTCCAGCCGCCCTTGGACTCTTCATGAATCGTTTTACAATGGATTTCAAATTTCCCACTTGGTGTTTTCAATGGTTTGCCTTCAGGGTTTTCAATAAAGTCTTTATAAGCAATAAAGCCGAAATTGTCACCAGGTTTGCGTTGGACCTGATAGACACCTTGATCGATTAACTCTTTTAACCCGATTCTTCCTTGCTGCGGTGTACCAACCACGCCCCACTCTTTAATGTCTTGTGCGGTAATCGTCACTAATGGCTCATAATCGACTCCATTCTCTGCAATCACCTTACTTGTTGCTAGTTTATTAAAGAATGCTTGTTTTTCACTAATAGGATAAAGCAGCTTAGAATCTAAGCCGAGTTTTGCTGCCAATTCTTTTGCTATTTGCACATCGCTCTTCGCTTCGTATAACGGAGCGGTAATGTTGGAATAGACAATATACATTTCACGATTGCCCTGGAGCATTCCGCCTTCTGTTTCCCACTCTGTCGTTACAGGCAGAACCACATCCGAATATTTTGCATTGGTGGTTAAGACATACGCATGAGAAACGACAAATTCAACCTTTTTATGTGCTTCAATTCCCATTTTCATCGCACCGCGGGTCTGAAGCGTAGCGTTAAATTGGTGATAGATTAATTGAATATTAGCCTTGCGCTCCCCTTCACCCTTTTGATGAAACTTACCATCTAAAACAGCTGTGAAGATTTCATTATGATTCAACAAATTGGTCACAGGATTCTTAACAGATAGATAGCCATCAGTTCCTGCTTTCACTAACCATGGTCCGCCATTACCGGCAGCCCGATGGCAGCTAACACCTGTCATACTTCCTGAACGGCCCATATGTCCTGTCATCATACCAAGTGTCGAAAAGGCTTGAACCCAGCCTTCGCCATCATTAATCCGTGCCGGTCCCCAGCCAGTTAACAACGCCACTCTGTTTGTTGAGCCAATTTGGCGGGCCAATTCACGAATTCTCGTTGGTTCTACACCACAAATTTCTGCTGCCCATTCAGGTGTTTTCGGCTGATTGTCATAGGTTCCAAGCAGATAATCCTTAAAGTTTTCCTTTTGATCTGCTCCTTCTGGCATATGTTCAGCATCAAATCCCACTGTATAACGATGCAAGAATTCCCAATCAATAAGTGGATTCGTAAGCTGGTCATCCTCATCCAATAAAGCATTCATAATACCTAGCGCCAATGCATGGTCGGTTCCAGGTCGAACAGGAACCCAATCCGCTTGGAAAGTTCTTGCTGATTCTGTATAGGATGGATCAATGGAGATAAACCTTGCCCCAGCCTTTTTTGCCTGCATAAAGTTGTAAGTAGGACTACCAGGGCTGCTCCATGCTGGATTTTCTCCCCATAGAACGATTAATTGTGAATTTCTAAGATCGATACGGTCGTTGATACCAAGATCGGTCCAGCCCTCTGCTACACCCATCATCGTTGGCGCCCAGTACCAAGCCCCCCAAGAGGTGGTTCCATAGTCTGTTGTACAGCCTCCATTTAAGGATAATACCTTGGTAATTTGACCTGCACCGGTTGCCCAAAGAGCTTCATTACCATATTTTTTTGAGATTCTCGTAATCTCGCTTGATACAATATCAAGTGCTTCATCCCAAGAGATTCTAACCCACTGGTCCTTACCACGAAGCTCTTTTTTACCTCCGCCAACTGCCCAGTTTTTTCTCTTCATCGGGTATTTTAAACGGTCGGGACCAAATACTTGATGGCGCTGAGAACGTCCACGCAGGCATCCTCTTTGTTGTGGGAAATCAGGGCTGTCAGGATGCGTGTCATCCGTTTTTTGGCGGATCACCACGCCATCTTGAACAAGAACTTTGTTCACGCAACGGCCGCCACAATTGTGCCAGCATGCTGCAGCCTTCCATATTCCCTCGCCATTTTTATCGTCTGTCCCAGTACCTGTTTCCGCTTTTACCACCAAACCTCTAGAAACCGGAATCACAGCAGTAGCTGCCGCTGCACTCGTCCACCCGATAAATGATCTTCTTGTCATTTTAAAGTCTTTGATTTTTTGCACTAGATCCAACATTTTTGAACCTCCTCGTCCTTACTTTTGGATCAATTCTATATTCAATAGTTCTGTTAGAACCTTTGAATCAATAGTTAAATAGTGTTGCAAGAGTGTTGCCAACCCTCGGTAAAAGTCAGTTTCTGCATGCTCCTGAACCAGATTTGCCAGCTCCGGAACAAATTTCCCTAAATGCTCGTTGATAAACTGCTTTTGTTCCTTTAGTAAATAAACAATCTCCTGAATGGCTGTTTCTGACTTTGACTCTGCTGACTCAATGCCTAATCGATTTAAGTGATAAAGAAAATCTAGTTCCAGTCCGATATGATCATCGGCTTCGATATTATAATCACCAGCTCGAAAGCCGTATTTGTTGTAAAGCTTCCTCACATCCATCGTTGTCTGTTGAAATAGTAATTTGTCTTTCCGGACATAGACAGATTCCCACGGGGATGCCTGTACTTCAAATGGACCAATAAACATTTTCGTGTAATCCCAATGTAAATCTTCATAATGTTTTTCAATCATTCCTGGATTAAAAACGGCTAAATAGTCTTTAATTTTATTAACACTAGCTCGAATCCCGTCTGACTCCTCTTTAAAAGGAAATAAATCGATCATGTTGTTTTGAATAAACAGCTTTACATACTCCCGCGGCGGCTCTTCAATAAAGAATCTCCTTAAAATGTCATAAGCAAATTCCCTTGCATAAAAAATATCCACTACATCTTCGATGGTTATTGCTGGTTTTGTTGTTTCCATCTGTGCACACCCCTTCTTGTTACATACTTTCAAGGATAAATTCTGTTGGTTTTGTCCAATCAAGATGGACTTCGCGAATGGTTTGCTGACCACGATCCACTTCCACAACATTTGAAGAAATAAGAATCTTTACATCCTTCTCTTTTAATTGCGGTATCGCCTTAATGGGAAACTGGACGTAATCATAATCCGCATTCGAACGATACGGAACTCCTTTACGTTCCAAAACCTTTACAACTTTTCGCTGATCACGTCCGAATACCTTCGCTGTTTTGAAGTAATAATCAACAGTAGAAAAATGATAGGTTTCGTCCATGATTTGATCATGGTTTTGTTGATAGATTTGCCCAGTAAATTTATTTTCTAGTGAGCAATAATGGACACCTAGTTTTAACTTCTTCTCCAGCGCATATTGAACCAATTCAAGACAAAGCTTCTCACTTTCAGCCACTGCCAGTCCCCCCGCATACCAAAAGTTGTAGTAGACATCATAAGGGGGATTTTTTAGTTTAAAGCCTTTTTCGCGGAAGGCTTCGGCATTTTCAAGCGGGAAGCAAAATTCTAGTAAGTTAATCCCAAAGATTTCAAGGTCTTCTAAATCAAGGAGCAGCTTCTTCATTTCATCGCCTGTTCCTGGAATCACTGGCATTTCCACTAGTACATTCGGAATATAGTTTTTCGCTAACGAAATTTTTCCAAGGATATGGTTCCTTTTTTGCTGGGAATCTTCTAACTTAATACTGAAGCGAATCTCCTTCAAACCGGCGTCACTTAAACCTTGAAGAACCTTTTCTGTTAATAGGTCCCCTGCTGTATACAACCTCGTGTGGGCTCTAGGAAACAATTTCTTTGCTGTCTGGAAAAATGCCATTGTTTCATCTGGATGTAACAATGGCTCCCCGCCAGTTAAGGCAAGATGTGTAAGCCCGATGTTTTGGTCAAACAAAGATTGCAGCTCCTGATTCACATTTTTTTGGTTCTGCAAATAAAATTGGTAGTTATCCTGATTTTTGTTAAAACAGAAATAGCAATCCCGGTGGCATTTTAATGAAACAAAACTGGTATAGCTGCCACTGCCTTTTTGACATGCTTCACAAGCACTCGAAATTTTTTGATTCGATAAAACACTTTTTCCATTATTTCTAAACGTAGCTCCATCAGCTTTAAGATTTTGAATTTGCAGTTCTAAATCCTTTTCATTTTTCCGATCCTCAAAAGGCAGACCGAATGTTTCAATTTGATTGATGGTGGCTTGTTCAATATTTTGGTAGATCGTTGTATAGTTATATAATGATGGATTGTTCACTATCTTCTCTTTTTCATTCATGAGAGTCTTCATCTTATCCACCTTTCTTTTCGCTCCTTGTGAATCATTTCACTTACTACTTTTAGTATAAAAGGATAATGAATTGATTGATATGTCCCCGGTGAACGAAAAATCCTGTCTTTTTTTGTGCGTCGCGGACATGAGGATTTTACGATCCTGTGACATTCATTGTTCTTCCTTCGTAAATGAGATACCATTAAGGTAACAATCATGAGTATGATAGAAAGGATGGGGACTATGAATGAATCGATGATTGTCCCAAACTTTGTACATCAATTGCTTTCTACTACAACAGAAGACACCGCACAACTAGCAAACAAACTGTGCAGCCTTCTCTCTCTCCCTGTTCTGATCACCGATTCCTACTATCAAATCCTTTCATCGTCCTATCCTCCAGGGGTTCCTGTACTTACTACCATTTTGGCTATTCAACCATTGGATTTGATTGAAAGCGTAACAGCCTTTAGTTGCCAAATTACAACAACAATGTCCGATGAATATGGTCTTGTTTCCCCGATTACACAGGGAAATAGTACGCTTGGTTATTTATTTATTTTGCCAAGTAAAAAGGAAAAACCTGAAACCTATTCATCCATACTTGAATTTGCCGCATCACTTGCTAGTATTCAGCTTCATAGAAAACTAGAAAAGCGACAAGAGAAAATGAAGTTCAAGGAACCATTCTTATTCGACTTACTCTATGGAAATCTCAAACAACCAGAGGATATTTATGAATATGGGAGTGTGTGGAATTGGGATTTTCACCTTCCACATACGGTGTTAGTTTTTTCATTAACCGACTTTAATCCTATTTTGACGGGCAAACAAATGATCAACCATCTACTCTATATCGTGGAGCGAACCTTAATCGATGGAAGAATAAAGCCCATTACTTTAAAAAGAAAAAGCCAAGTGATTGTGATTTTTCCTTTAGAGGATGATCAGCAAAAGAACCATCGAGCTGCGATTGAAGGTTTTTCCACTTCGATCATCAACCAGATGAAATCACTCCATCCCGATCAGGCTCTTTCCTGTGGTATTGGAAAAACGTACACAAGTCCTGTCGACTTATTTCGAAGCTTTCAGGAGGCTAAAGTTGCTTTAGAGCTTGGGGAATTAATGGGGATGATGATTCCATTTTTTTCAGATTTAGGCTTGGAAAGAATCTTATATAAGCATGACCTGCAAGATTTAAAAGAATTTTACGAAGCGACATTAGGGGAATTGCTGCTTTATGACGAAACGAATAACGCGCAATTAATGGAAACACTTGAAGGATTGGCCGCCAATCAATTCGATATGACAGCGACTTCAAAAGCCCTGTTCCTCCATAGAAATACTTTACGATACCGTTTGAAAAAAATCGAAGAAATACTCAATGTAAAGTTGGATGATTTGAACATCAAACTAAATATAACCGCCGCATTAAAAATCAAGCAGCTAAGAAAAATGTAAACGGGAGGCGGGTTAGCTTGAAAGAAGCTATCTATCGTAATACTTGTCCACGGAATTGCTATGGAACCTGCGGCATCCTCTCACATGTTAAGAATGGGAAGCTGATCAAGGTGACCGGGGATCCTGATCATGGATATTCGAAGGGGCGGCTTTGCGCGAAGGGTTATGCCTATACAGAATACGTATATAGTCCAAACCGGCTTAAATATCCGATGCTTCAAAGCCCTAGAGGCTCTGGAAATTGGAAACGGATTTCATGGGATGAGGCTTACACCATCATCGCTTCAAAAATGGTTGAACTGAATCAGCGCTATGGCTCTAATTTAGCAAGTGGCTACAATAAATATTCCGGTAATCTCGGTTTGCTTCATTATGCGACAGAAGGAATGTTTAACAGCATGGGACCACATACCATGCCCATTGGCAATCCTTGTGCACTAACAGGAAGGCTTGCCATGAATCGATCCTTCGGGGAGAATTACAGCTCTATTCCTGAGGATATGGCAGGAGCAAAACTGATTGTTCTTTGGGGGGCAAACCCAGCGATAACGAATGTGCACCAGATGAAATTTATCTATGAGGCTCGTAAACAAGGGGCAAAGCTCGTCGTCATTGACCCTGTTTTTTCGCAAACGGCGCAAAAGGCCGATCTTTATATTCAAATTCATCCTGGTACAGATCAGTTACTTGCTCATGGCATTGCCAAACTTGTTATCAATAGAAAGCAACACTGTATTCAGTTCCTTGAAAAACAAACAGAAGGCTGGCTTGAGTATAAACAATATCTTGAAAACCATTTATCGATTCAGGAGGTCTGTAGACAGACAGGTGTTTCCATCGAGGCACTCAGGGAACTTAGCGAGTTATACGGAACGACTAAACCGATTGCTACCTGGGCTGGGCTAGGTGTACAGAGGAATAAACGCGGAAGTGAGAGCATTAGCGCCATCAACAGTCTCGCAGCAGTCACTGGGAACCTTTTTATTCCAAATGGCGGACTTTACTATATGCATTTTGATGTCGAGGATTTTCCATGTGCACTCCTCAATCATAAAGGGCCAGAGCACCCGTCAATCCCAGCCTCACGGGAAGTGGATATTAGTGATTATGCAGCAAATGCCCTGCTGCTTTCTGACCCACCTCTTAAGCTGCTATGGATTGCATCAAGAAACATTACCCAGGATCAAAATTTTAACGCTTGGGATGAATTGTTTCAGCAAATAGAATTAATTGTTACCGTTGATCTGTACATGACAAAGACAGCAGAAAGATCAGACATTGTCCTGCCTGCTGCCACGCACTTTGAAGAAGAAGACTTAAATGTAGGCTATTGGCATTATTGGTTATCGTTCAATCAAAAGGCGATTCCGCCTTATTATGAAGCTAAAAGTGACCTTCAAATCGCCAGAGAGTTAACGACAAAATTAAACGAACTGTCACCGGGCTTTTCAAATTTCCCAGCTTCCAAAGAACCGATTGATTGGATTAAAGAAGAACTGACTCCGGAGATTATGGAGCTATATTCATTTTCAAGTTTTGAAGAACTCATGGAGCGGCCATTTAAAAAAGATATCACAAAGGTAATGAGTGAAGACAGAAACAAATTCCGCTTATTTTCACCTGCTAATCAAAGGGCACATGACCAGGCTGGATTCGATAAAGCAAATGAATATAAATTGATCACTCCGCAATCTTTATTAAAAATACATTCACAGTATGAATCGTTAAATTGGCTTAATAGCCCGCAGGATGAATCCTGCATCGAACTATCCATTGAAGCTGCCCGAGTGAATGGGATTAAAGAACGGGAAAAAATTGAGGTATATAATGACCAGGGAAAAATCGTAGGTGTTTCCAAAATTAATCCGCATTTGCCCAAAACGATCATCCTTGCTCATCAAGCTGGTGATCATCCTATCAATCAATTAATTTCACAACCAAATGACCAGATTGGCAGTACGTATTTCTATGACAGCATGGTAAAAATCAAAAAAGCGGAAGCACCCTGATCAGCGGCGTATGTCCTCCTCGTAAAAGCTAACGCTTTTCCTTCGTGCGAAACCTATGCTGCCGAAGCGTTCCTTGTGGAGCGCTCCAACCGAGATAAAGGAAACACGAAGAGCCAAGCCGCTACTTGAATTACTTCTTTGCAGCTTTGCGACGAGCTGAACAGCCGCTACTTTGAATATGCTTTGGCGCAGGAGCAGGTTTGGCGCATTCGATGTTGACTTATCGTAGGGCGGAGAGCGAAGGACACTAGCCGTTAGGGCCGCTTGCGCTGGACAGTAAACTAAGTTCAAAGACTTATACTTTTATTTTAAAAATGGAGGGAGACAAATGGTTAAACAGCTGGCATATTCCTTTAATGCCGATGATTGTATTGGCTGCAAAGCATGCGAGATTGCCTGTAAAAATGAAAACCAAACTCCTTCCCATATAAGATGGCGAAAGGTTAGTAAAATTGCATCTGATTTTTTTCTATCTGTATCATGCAACCACTGTGATACCCCAGAATGCTTTAGAGTATGTCCGGAGAGTGCATTTACAAAAAGACAGGATGGAATTGTCGAAATCGATGAAAGCCGCTGCAATGGCTGTCAATTATGTGTTTCTGCATGCCCCTACCATGCTCCACAGTTTAATCCAGAAACACAAAAAGTAAGTAAATGCCAGATGTGCTATCCGCGTCAGGATGCCGGACTGCCGCCTGCATGTGTGGAAGCATGCTCAACAGGCGCGCTATCGATTGTCGACCTAAACAAATTTTCAGACCCGGAAGCGGTCATGACCCTTCCAGGTTTTCCAGACATACGGATGACGTGTCCATCCATCGTATTCTATCCAGTAAAGCCGAGAAAAAGGTATTTTTTAAAGTAATGGGGCGGATAGGATGATGAAGGACATTTCTTCATAGATTCGCTTTGGTTTTGTCCTTCATAACACCGATGAAGGACATTTCTTCATAGATTCGCTTTGGTTTTGTCCTTCATAACACCGATGAAGGACATTTCTTCATAGATTCGCTTTGGTTTTGTCCTTCATAACACCGATGAAGGACAAATCCCACGCTCATTCATCTGAGATTTGTCTTCAATACATCTTCAAACCCACCCTACAGGGATATCCTTCCAGAAACTAGTTACTTTGCCCTGATTTATCCTTATAATAAATAACTCACTCATTTCAGGAATAGACTGAAGTAATCCCAGAAAGGAGTGAGCAGACGATGAGTGTGTTAGATCGCAGTCCTTTTTTATATTTATCCTGTATCATCGCTGGTTTTGCCTTATTAAAGGTACCGTTAACAGGATTTTTCACACCGCTTAGTCCGTTAGTTGTTCTTATTGGTATCCTAGCCATCCTTTTATTCTCCTTTGTCTTGATCATCCAGGGGTTACTATCGTTAGCAGGAAAAAAAAGATAGTTATATACGCATACATCAAAAAGAGAGCGTATTCCTTCGCTCTCTTTTCCTTTTCAATGGCTATCCACGAGCAGCGCCTGTCACCGTGTCCCGTTTCGCCGGAATCAGTGTTACCAAACTGCTTTTACAAAGACAATGTACGTGTTACAGTTGTTTTCATTAGTATGATCCTGGTTTCCACCAAGGGTTAAGGTGGTGCCGGCTTCGACTGTTTTTTCAAACACGGTGTGTGTCACGCCATCTACTAGGATTTTTTCAGGTGTTTCTGCATATTCCTCTGTTAACCAATCTGGCCGAATGATGCGGTCGTCGTGTGCAACCGATACTTTCGCCCTCTGAGTTACGGTAAAGTGGATAAGGTCTAACGCTTTATAGTTACTTTCAGTGTTTGCTACTTGAATATAATCACTGCCTAGTAAACTCTCTGGCAGCGATTGGAACTCATTTCCTCGATCAAAGTAAATTTGATCACCGTTCTGTGCGTTTACTTTTATGCCACCCGGTTCATATACGCCTGAATAGGAAAAATCAGAAATCAGCAATGAGCCTTCAGGTTCGATTTCATCTGCCACTAAGAGTTCTACAGGTCCATCTCCAATTGCCGGCTCTGTCCCTAGCTCATATTCTGGTAAGGTAGGAAGTTCAGTGGAAATCCCAGCATCACACGGTACCAAAATGGATTCGACGATAACCGTATCAGATGTAAGTCCCTCTATGAATCCTGAAACCTTGATCTTTCCTGGAGTAAGTGTGGAACGAACAGCTACCCGATTGATACCGGCTTCAATGTCTAAGTAAGTGTTATTGGTTGAGGCTTCTTTGCCACTGTTATAGCCACCCCGCCAAATCGCTTCGCCTTCCAGTACAAAATCAATCCGCCCTTCAAAAGTTGGAACGCGTTGACCCTCATCATCCACCACTTCCGCATCGATTAAGGCAATATCGGATCCATCTGCCTTTAGTCCCTGCGGACCTGTAATCACTGTAAGCTTGACCGCTTGAGGTTCACCTGCTGTTTTCTTGACATGCTCAGCTACGATCACATTATCTCGGTTATACGCAATGGCCTCTATTCTACCAGGCTCCCAGCAAATATTTTCAAACGTAAACAAATAGGTCGAGCTTCTCAAACCAAATCCTTTTGATTTTCCGTTCACATATAATTCAACTTCTTCTGCATTGGACATGACGTAAATGTCCTTAACAGTTCCTTCTGGATAATTCCAATGACCAATGATATGGACTTGTGGATCCACTCGATAAATAGCCTTTGCGGCATAAAAAGCTTCTTTTGGCAGCATGACACCATCAACTTGACCACTAACCCGAGATACTTCCGAATGGACACGTCCATGACTAGTAGAATCAGAGAATATCCAGTTCGCGCCGCCACAATGGGCCAGATCACTAATTTTTTCAAAATGCTTGGCTTGATTTCGAGCAAATTCTTCCGAAGTCAGATTATAGGCCGACCCAGACGCTGTTTGGTAATCTTCGTATCCTGGAGTATATCGGTCCCACACCCGTCTGGCTGCTTCTTCCCGGTTATATTCACCCTCAATCACTGGCTTACCTTTCTTCTTTAATTCCCAGCTTCCTTCCGTACCAATGGAAACATCGATATAGTTCGCCATAATTAAATTACTTCGTCTGTGAGCATATGCGCGCATGCCCATAGGATCCCAAGTATCGACGATTTCTATTAATGTTTGGGCTTCTTTCTCGGGTACACTTTGGTTTCCGCCTTCCCAAAGTAAAATCGAAGGACTATTACGGTAATATATCACCAAATCACGAAAGGCTTCCGATCGAATTTTATACGCGACATCGCTATACACACCGCCAACCGTACTGCCTTCCCCATCCACACCTGGCTGCAGCGTAATCAGACCTAATTTATCTGCGGCCTCGATATCCACTGGTGAACCGGCAGAATGGCCCCATCTGATAAAGTTCCCGCCTGCCTCTTTCATTAATTGAAAAATAAAACCATGCATCCAGTTTGGATAAGCGGTTCCTAAACCTGCCCATTCGTTGGTGGGTCTTTGCCCCCAACCAGTTAATTTCACCGGTTGACCATTGAGAAAGAATCCTTGATCATTGGTAAATTCAAACGTTCGAATTCCAAGTGGCGTATCATAGGAGTCTGCCACTTTCCCATCCGTTTTGATGAAGGTTCTGACCGTATAGATATAAGGATAATCAGTTGACCACCTGTGTGGATTGACCAATTGGCCCGTTGTCCGAAAGACAAACTTTTCATTTGATGCGAACTCCCTGCTATCATTCAACGTAAGGACGACTTTGCCGTCACGGTCGATCACTTCCGCCAAAAATTCAACCTTTTTTGCAGTGGAATACTCATTGATTACTTCTGCTTCCACCGCCACATTGGCAGATTCCCGCTCAATGTCAAATGCATAGACATACGTACCTTGCGTTTTTAAGAAACTATATAAAGGCAGGGTGATGTGCAGCTTATCCTTTATATGAAGATAAACATTTCGGTATATCCCGCCATGTGTGGGATGCCAATGGGAATCGTGCCAGCTAAGGACATCTTCTTCAGTCCCCTCGGCGATATAGGGAAACGTGTTATCCACCATGACGGCAAGCACATTTTCCCTTTCCCCAAAATGTAAAAATGGTGTTAAATCATAGCCAAATGGAATAAACCCATTTTCACTTTTTCCTTCCAATTTAATTCCATTCATGTACACATCGGCAGCTTGGCGAACTCCTTCAAATTCGATGAAGACCTTTTTGTCCGCATTTTTTTGATCTAGTTTAAAACACTTCCTGTACCAGGTTTTCCCAGTAAACATCCCTCGTTCGCCATTATGACCACCTTCCATAAAATTATCGAAGGTATCCACGTCATTAAACGTATGTGGTGTGCTGACGATTGACCAATCTGAATCATCAAACTTTGGATGTTGTGCATCTACCACAGCTTCCTGCTGAAATCTCCATTCTGAATTAAAATTTAATTTAGAAGAATTTACTGCTAGGATGGAATCAATTCGATCGAGCGTACCTGTTCCATTCTTTCTTTCTTTCATAACTATATCCCCACCTAGTTCACAAACTTTTAATCCACGAATTTTTACTGTGACAATTTATATAATTTTGGAGGTAATCCAAAATATTTTTTAAAGGTTCTTAAAAAGTAACTTTTGCTTTCAAAGCCTAATCGATAAGCGATATTTTCAATCGGCTCATTGCTAGTCTCGATTAATTCTTTGGCTTTCTCCATTTTTGCTCGATTCACATAATCAAAAAAGTTTTCATTGGTGCTTTTTTTGTATAATCTGCTAAAATAACTCGGGTTCAAATGAAGATGGTCTGCGACCTCTCCTAATGTAATTTTTTTATCTAAATTCATTAACACATATTCTTGAGCACGAAGGATTTCTGCATTTTTTGGCTGATCATGGATATTCTTAATCGCTCTTTGAACTTTTTCCAAACCCGCTATTAGCATTCTATCTTCTTTTTGTTTATCAAGTTTTTCCTTTAATTTCAGTAATATATCCCTTAAACTATCCGTATCAATCGTTTCTTTTAAGATATAATCAAAGGAATTCAACCTCAGAGCTTGCTGCACATAAGAAAAATCATCATGGCAGGTTAAGATGATAGAATGAAAATTCAAATTCAAATTTTTGGCATTTTTTACTAAATCTATCCCGTTCATGATTGGCATACCAATATCTGTAATGATCACGTCGGGATATTCCTCACCCATCGATTCAAGCGCCTGTTCGCCATCCTGATAGAGACCCATGACAGTAAACCCTAAATCTCCCCACGGAATCTTTGAATCTAGAAATTCTAAAACATGATAGTCATCATCAACGAGAATCACTTTATACATTTTCCGATTCCTCCTGGTTCCTTGGTATATAAAAGGTAATGATGGCTCCGCCTACTGGTTGATTCTCTATTTCCATATGGAATTTCTCACCATAAATTAGTAACATCCGTTGATAGACATTCGTTATGCCGATACCGGTAAACGAGGATTTATTCTTATTTAACCTGTTCTTTGACTTTGTCGTTAAAAGTGTTCTCTTTAATATCTCCAAATCTTCCGGAAGGAACCCTTTCCCATTGTCCTTAACCTGTATCAGCAAAAATCCATCTTCCATCCATGTGGAGATTAGAATAACTCCACTCTTTTGTTTATAGCCATGAATAATGGAATTCTCAATGATTGGCTGAAGGAAAAATCGAGGGACTTTTTCCACGAATGTGTTGAGTTCACATTCTTTTTTGATTTCAAAATTATACTTGCCTCTAAAATTCATTAATTTAATATAATGTTCAATCACTTCGATTTCTTTCTCTAATGGGATAAACTCATTATTTCTATTAATGGTCATCCGTAACAGCAAGGAAAGTGACTGAATCAATTTAGCAATTTCTTCATTTCCATCTATCAATATTTTTAACCGGAGGGAATTTAAAATATTGAATAAAAAATGAGGGTTAATTTGCGCCTGGAGCATTTCCAGCTCTGCTTTACGCTTACTATTTTCTTCTTCTTTGATTTGTTCTATCATGTTTTCTATTTGATCCATCATTTTGTCCAATGAATAACCTAATTGCTCAATATCACCCTCGCCTTTAATTCCTGAACGAAGTTTCAAGTTTCCATTTTCAACTTCCTTCATTACGGAGCTTAATCGAGTAACAGGTTTGGTCAGCCTTTTAACAAGTATGACAAGAATGATAAGAAAAACAAGGAAAAAAACTAGCTGCAAAACCAAAGTATTCTCTGTCACCTGATTAATGGTTCCAATCGCATTTTCATATGGAACCATGCTGACCAGCGTCCAATCTGCATAGGAAAAAGGATAGCTGACCATCAGATAATCTTTATTCTTATAGTGTACAATACTAGCATCATCGTTTTCGTTTCTATTTTTTTCCTTAAAGGAGATTTTCTTTTGTATTTGGCTTGCATTATTATGAGCTAAAATAACCCCATCAGAATTAAGCAGCATTAATTCCTGTCCTTCATCTAAGGCAATTTGTTTAAAAAGGGAGCTTATTTGTGTTTCATTAATACTAATCAAGGTAATTGCCTTTGATGTTTCAGACAGTCTTAATACTCTTGCAATCGAAATTAAATAAGGATTCACTTTTTTTTCAGAAAGGATATAGGTCGGATGAACGCCTATCCAGTAGGTTCCATATTCGTTTTCATCATTCAATTTTTTATACCATTCTTCCTGCAAGAAAAGCTCAGGATTATGACCATAATTAGAATAATTCGTGTAAGAGTAATCGCCATTTGTTAGAATCGTCAAATAAGAAGGATTTAAAAAATTCGTTACACCTTGCAAACTCCTTGTTATTTCAATTGTGTTTAGGGCTTTTAACTCTGGGGTAATCTGGTTTCTGTTTAAATTTTGTTTTAAGACCGCATTAATGTCATTGTCAAATTGGATATAATTAGTCAAATGTAACATTTCATCAAAGCATTTTGAAATATCTAAATTAAGACTTTGTAGGGTATCTTCTGATTGATTCGCCGCTTGCTGAACCAATCTATTTTTGATTAACTTATTGGATAGCAAAAAGTTCATCATAGAGGGCAGGAGTAGACAAATAACAGATGCGATGATTAAACGCCTTCTTAGCGGCAGACTGCCGACGATGTGTGACATCCATTTCATAGTTGCCTATCCCTCCTCAAGGATGTTTAAATGTAGTTAGTAGGAATGACTCTATAAAAGTTAATAAAGAGAGATCGCTGTCTCTCTCTATTTTATAAAAAGTTCATAAACGAAACAAATTTATTTTTTATTGGCGTCAATGACACCTTGCACGCTTTGTTTGGCTTTTTTCGCTGTTGTTTCTAAATCTTGTTCACCTAACAAATACAATTCAGCTTCCACATTAAAGGCATTATAAGCTTCCGTTAAATAGGATGCAGGAAGGAATTGTTTGGATGAAATGGTATTGCCTAATACATAGGTTAGAGCCTCAATATCAACTGCATCAGGATTGGTGGTATTAGCTGCTAGGTTTTTCAATACGTCATTCAAATCAATTTGTTTCCATGCAGGGATTGATTTATTCTGTACAAGCATCCCTTCTGTTGTCATCCAGCGAATAAATTCATATGCTGCATCTTTATGCTCTGATTTTTTGCTGATGGACATAATATCTGCTGTAGTAAAGGCATTTAATGAATCACTCTCACTATTCTTTGGCCATGGTGCCCATGTGATAGGAAATTCTGGCGTAAATCCGCCCCATTCTGTAACCATATAACTAGTAATCGGAACCATACTTGCTTGTTGAGAGAAAAACTGTTGGCGATAATCAAGCTTTTGCGAAATAATATCCGTATATGGTACAGAAGTTTTATCTTCTTTTTCTAATTCATAACGTAATTTCAATGAAGCTTTGACCATGGAATCATCCATATTAGAAGAACCATCTTCTTTTAACAGCTGTGTTCCTTCTGTTTGACTTAACAATTTCATCGTATGATGTTGATGCGGCCAAGTGTGAAGGTATGAACCAAAGTGGTCTTTCGTTGTTAATTTTTTAGCGTATTCTTTATACTCATCCCAAGTCCAATCTGTTGGAACCTCCAAGCCTGCTTTATCCAAATGATCTTTGTTCAGCATAACCAGGTACTTATTAAATTTACTTGGCAGTCCGTAGTATTCACCTTCAGCAGACGCGGGTGATGCACTCATATCATATTCTTCTTCTATCTTTAACTTCTCATCATCCATATATTTGTTTAATGGCTCGATCATTCCGACGGATGCCCTTTGAGATAGAAATCTAGAATTCGATAGCATGATGACATCCATTGTGTCTCCAGAGGCTGCAATTAAATCCAATTTTTTGTAATAATCTGCGGAATTCATGTTTTCAACAAGCACATTAACATCGACCTTAATGCCAGGATGTTCTTTTTCAAATGCCTCAACGGACTTTTTCCAATTCCCATTCTCTTCATTAATCCATGTATAGAACTTTAACGTTACATCTTCATTCTTCTTCTCTTTACTGCTGCTATTTGCATCTTCCTTGTTCCCACATGCTGCTAACACAAGGACCATCAACACACTAATCATCAGTATAAACCAATTACGTTTCATTTTTTCTCCCCCTTTTTTATACTAGCCATTTTACTTTGTAAAAAAATTCACATACTTTCGACCGCTCTACCCTTTTACACTTCCCATAGAGAGACCTTCAATCACTTGTTTTTGTCCAATGATAAATACAATTAACAATGGTACGATTGCAGAAACGGCAGCTGCCATCATTAAGGAATAGATAGATCCATGTGCATCTGCAAACTGCTGAATACCGATTTGAATCGTATACAGGGATTCGGTCCGTAAGAAGATGAGTGGATTTTGATAATCATTCCATGTCCAAATGAAACGCAGAATTGCATAAGTAGCAATCGCTGGGCGAACTAATGGAAGTGCTATACTAAAAAAGCTCCTAAAATGGCCTGCACCATCCATTTTTGCTGATTCTATGATTTCATCATTAATTCCCATAAAAAACTGCCTTAGCATAAAGGTTCCAAATGCACTAAAACTATTTAGTAAAATTAATCCTTGGTGTGTATCAATTAACCCTGCCTCTGAATACAAAAGGTACTGCGGTACGACTATAGCTTGAGGTGGAACCATATAGGTAGCGAGGACCACCATAAAAAGGAAATCCCTTCCCTTAAAATTTATCTTTGCAAAGGCATAGGCCGCTACACTGGAAACTGCAACAGAGAGGATCGTCGTAAGAACCGCTATTTTAATGGAGTTCCAATAAAATAATGCAAACGGTTTCTCGCCAAACCAAACTTCACTGTAATTTTCGACTGCATTCCATACAGAGGGAATCCATTCGATTGGGTATTTTAATACATCTCCCTCTAATTTAAAGGAGGATGATGCCATCCAAATAAATGGTAACAAAAATACAATTCCACAAATTCCAACTAGGACAGTTGTTAGGATTTTGCGAAAATCCAACTTTTTTATAATCTGTTCCATCTAACCCCTCCTTTTCGAAATAAACTCATTAATAATTAACCCATTTTTTCTGGCCAAACCATTGAATGACTGTAAACGCAATCAAGATAATGAATAACACAACAGCGATGGCTGAAGCATAACCAGTTTTTAACTCTTCAAACCCTTGTTGGTAGAGGTAAAAAACAGGTATGGTCGTTGAATTTGCGGGTCCCCCGTTGGTTAAAACCTTGATCAAATCAAATACTTTGAACGTGTGGACGATTCCTTGGATGAGCAGTAAAAAGGTGGTCGGCGTTACAAGTGGCACGGTAATCTTTCTAAATTGATACCAAGCCGACGCTCCATCAATCTCTGCTGCCTCATATAACTCTTTTGGAATATTTTGTAGTGCTGCAAGATATAGAATCAATTGGAAGCCGATTTGTGTCCAAATGATAATGATCATAACAGATGGCAATGCCCAGCTGACATCCGCAATCCACTGCGGCGGATTGGAAATTCCTAGTGCCATTAAGAATTGATTAATCGGTCCGGCTGACGGATGGAATAATACTTGGAAAACCAATGCTACAGCGACTGTACTTGAAATATACGGCAGAAAATAAATAACCTTGAAAGTCTCTTTTAAATAGATTTTCTTGTTAATAAAAACTGCAAGAAGTAATGATAGGAATAAACCAATTGGAACGACCAACAGTAAAAGAAAGTTATTCGTAAGCCCTTTCAAAAATACCTTATCTTGAAATAGTGTAATGAAATTTTCGAGACCTACAAAATTAGCACCCTCAAAACCTGAAACAAAATTCCAGTCTGTTAAACTTAACACAAAGGAAGCAATAATCGGATAAAGAATTAAGATAGAGCTTCCGATTACCATAGGAGCTATAAATACATAACCCGGTAAAGATTCTCTCCATTTATGAAAGCGCACTCTATTACTTGTACTCTTTTTTTTACTTTTAATAACTGTGGATATAGTAGTTTGATTATCCATAGCTTCTCTTTCACCCCCTGATACTATTTATTATAGTTTCATAATTTTCAAACGAAAATGCACTTTGTTTACCTGTTTGGTAATATATTTACCTCTTATGGAGTGTTATTGATAGACCAAAAGAAAGTCAGTATAATGAATTAGTACCTAGAAAGGTGGGATAAAATGCATACGAATGGAACGTTGGGGTTTATCTATAAATTGTCTGATTGGGCTATGAAATTGGCCTATTTAAATATCCTATGGATTTTATTTACTATCTTAGGAATAATAATTGGCGGTTTCTTTCCAGCAACCTTTGCATTATTTTCTGTCATTCGACTTTTACTTCAAAATAAAGAGGAAGCTTCAATTTTTACAACCTTTTGGAGCTTTTACAAAAAGGATTTTTGGAAAAGTAATAGAATCGGTTGGAGTATTGCCCTGATCTTTGTCATATTTTATTTGGATATACAGTTTGTCCAAGAATCGACAAATCCGTTTCTGCATATTTTCTATTATCCACTGCTTATTTTAGCTTTTATTTTTTGCCTGACGGTTCTTTATATTATTCCAACTTATATCCATTTCAATTTAAAAATTGTTCAGCTCTTCAAAAACTCCTTTATTATTATGATTTTGAATCCACTGAATACGATTACGATGATTTCGGGAGTGATGTTCATATACTTTGTCTCTATCTTTATTCCAGGCATTATCCCCTTCTTCAGTGTGAGCTTGTTGGCTTTATTCATCATGATTGCTGCATTACGCTCCTATAAAAAGGTAGAAGATAAGAAAGAACATATAGAATCAGCGAGATTTCATTAAGAATATAAAAAATAAAAAGCGTAGTGGACATCTATTTCGATGTCTTCTACGCTTTCTTTCATAAAACCCGCTATTTTTTCCGTTTCTCTCTGTCTGCTTAGGTTAATTCCTTTAATTTATTATTTTTAAAAAAAGGTAACTTTGTTTCTGATATGATGATGGCAACAAGAATCAGAATCGCACCAAGCACCATCTTTATCGTCATCGTTTCATTTAAAATCGCAACGGAAAATACCATTCCCCAAAATGATTCTGTCGAAAGAATAATCGCTGCCTTTGTTTCGGTTATCATTTTCTGTGCAACGGTTTGTAATAAAAATGCAATCGTTGTTGAAAAAACACCCAAGTATAAAAGAGATAGTACACCTTCCCTTTGGACCGCAAAGGATGTTTCTCCTTTGAATAAGACAACGATTACTCCAATGATTGCAGCTGTCATCATTTGAATGAGTGTTAATAAGACAGGGTCCGAATCCTTTACATATTTTGCCGTATAGAAAATATGAAAAGCAAAGCCAAATGCACAGCCAAGTGTCAACAAATCCCCGATATTGACACCAGCGGAAAGCTTAAGTGACAATACGCCAACACCAATCATCGCTAAAACAGCGCCCGTTAGTTCATAAATATCGATTTTTCGCTTATACATTACAAATGCAATAAACGGTACAATTACAACATTAACGGCCGTTAAGAAGGCATTTTTAGATGGTGTCGTATATTGGAGTCCCACGGTTTGGAGCGCAAAGGCCAAATATAAAAAGATACCAATGATAACACCTTGGATAATAGTAGCTTTTTTAATATTTTTCAGTCGTTTATGAAAGATAACACTTAAAATGATGGCCCCAATGATAAATCTTATTGCCAAAATTTGATAGGGTGTAAAATGTTCCAAGGCTATCGCACTGACAACAAATCCACTTCCCCAGATAATCGCTGTAATCGAAAGGGCTATTTCTCCCATATACTTTTGCATTTAATCACCCCTAAGATTGTTCTAATTGCACGAGAAATACACTCGAAGTCCATGTAAAGGAAGTATCAACTAACCCTTTTCCCGTATGAGGATCAACTCTCAACCGAGGTTCTACATTCTGAACACCAATATGACTTATTATAATTGCGGTTTTACTAAAAGCAAAGGATTAAAAACTAGTTTTTACTATAAATATAATTGTATATTTATAATTATCAAATTTTCCACCGAGATAAAACCAGCTAAAACAGCGCCTAGTTGATGTAGTACAGGTTCTCCGAGAAAGCATACACTTTCTACAAAAAACCGTACTGCTCCTACAAAATTGAGTCTATCCGTGATGTCCATTTTCAACCCAAAAACAAAAGACAATCCGTGGGGAGACGAATCGTCTTTTTAAAGAGCATTTTACCATTCTACACCCGTTGTCTCGAGTGTTTTACGTAATCGTTTGATGGCCTGATTATGAAGCTGTGAAATGCGGGATTTATGTAATCCAAAAACTTTACTTACGTCTGTGAAGCTTAAATTTTCGAAGTATATGAGTGCCAAAATGAGCTTTTCCCTTTCTGGCAAGGTGTCAATCAGTTCCGCTAAGGCTTTTTTTCGCTCCTTTGCCTCGAGCCATTCATCCTGCTTAATCGATTTGTTGTCCTCAATTTGCTGAACTGCTGCATTTTCTTCTAAACTTTTCGGTTCGTCTAATGAGTCTTGATGTATAAAGGATAGCTGTAATTGTGTTTGTTCATATTCTTTCATGCTTATCCCCATATGTTCACTGATTTCCTTCGGGGTAGGACGGCGCATATAGGACTGTTCTAATGTGTCCAAGGCATTCCGAAAGGTCTTCTCTTTTTTTCTTAATGTACGGGATACATGGTCATTTTGTCGTATTCCATCGAGAATTTCGCCGCGAATCCGCTGAGCCGCATAGGTTTCAAATTTGATTCCTTGTGTAGGATCAAACTTTTTGCCTGCATCCCATAAACCTGTCATTCCATAAGAAATGAGGTCATTTTCATCCGCCGCATCCGATAGGCTCCTTTTCATATGTCTTACAACTCTATGAACCAATGGAATATATTGATCCATTGCCTCTTCCACATTCCAATTCACTATATATTCCCCTTCCCATTGCTTCCTCTTGTCCTTTAAAATAAAACCACCATTATGACCTTAGCAATCTAGAAAAATTGCGAATAAACCCTTTAATCCCTTTGTGTTCTTGTGACACAGCAGTACCTGTTACAAATCTTTCCGCTAAATTTCTTAGCATCGTTGTCGCTTGAGCTCGTGGAAAGGCGATATAAAAAGGGACTTGTTTCAATACAGCCTGCGTGACGGCGGCATCATCTGGAATTGCTCCAAAAATCTTTATTTCTTTCTTTAAAAAAGATTGGACCGCCAGCTTGAATTTACTCGCTACCTCAATTCCTTCTTTTTGGCGCGACACCCGATTTACGACCAATTGAAACGATAATTCAGGATTTTGACTATGCAATATTTTCACAACCGAATATGCATCGGCTATTGAAGTCGGTTCAGGCGTTGTCAGGAGGATAATGTCATCCGCTGACAAATGACATTGCTGGGATTCAACGGTTAAACCTGCACCGGTATCGATCAGAATAATATCCGCATACCCATGTAATTTTTCTAACTCCTCAAAAAAATACTGCCTCTCCTCATCCTGTAAATGAAACAGTTGTTGGAATCCAGAACCTCCAGCAATATATTCCAGCCCATTCGGTCCTTTTTCTAGTACACTCCAAATGCTTTTCCGTTCACGAATCATATCCCATAAGTGATACTTTGGGGTCGTCCCCATTAAAATATCTAAGTTTGCCATGCCAATATCGAGATCGATCACGACTACTTTCTTTCCCAGCTCCATTAAACTAAGCGCGAAACTTAAGGTGAAGTTTGATTTCCCCACGCCGCCCTTACCGGAGGCAATCGTGACAACACGGGAAGTCCGTCCTTGGCTAACTAGTGAGTTAGATAATTGTCTTAATTGGTGTGCCTGATCCTGCTTCATTCTCATCTACTCCTAGTATCTTTTTTGCCAAAAAAAGGGGGTCTGTTTGCATAATATCCTGTGGAACTCCTTGTCCTAAACTCACATAGGTTAAAGGATACGGATAGTGATAGACCATATTAAGAGCCACACCGTAGCAGCTCGTTTCATCCCACTTTGTTAAAATAAGCTTATCGATTGGGACAGACTTCATCTGTTCAACGATCTTCCGCATATCTCTCCACCGGGTTGTCATACTTAGAACTAAATAATTTTCCTGTGGTGCATCGTAACGTAAATATTGATTGATTTCTTCAATATATTCTTCCTCTAGATAATTTCGGCCGGCACTATCCATAAAGATCATATGGCAGTCTTTCAATGCCTCCATCGATTTTTGCAAATCGTTTGGATTGGAAACTACTTCTAATGGGATATTCAAAATCCCAGCGTACGTTTTTAACTGCTCCACTGCTGCAATCCGGTATGTATCCGTCGTCAACAACCCAACCTTTTGCCTTTGTTGAAAAACGCGTGCTGCCGCTAACTTGGCAATCGTGGTCGTTTTACCTACGCCAGTAGGTCCTACTAAGGTAATCAGAAACGAACCAGATTCTGTATCTTTTGCTTTTCCTTCTTCAAAAAGCTGTTCAATAATCGCTAAGAAGCACTGCTCAATCTCTTTAGCAGATAGGTTTTGAATCTGCTTCAATTTTACTTTTTTTACTACATACTGAATCACTTCTTCGTCCACTTCTTGGTCTCGAAGGCGCTGTACCCACTTTTCCACTACGGTTGGGATTGTTTTCTGTTCATTCTTTACGATGGCACTAATTAATCCCTTTACCTCGGACAGCTCTTTCAGTACTTCATTTTGGGTGTCATTCACTGGTTTTCCGACTTCTAAAGCCAATTCCAAGCGAGGCGGTTTCTCGGCGAAATGATCGGCAGCCGCCACCACTTCCACCTGTTTTTTCCGAAATAGCCCGAGAAACCCTCCTGTTTTTATTGGTTTCGTATTTAAGATGAACGCTTCTTTCCCTAAATCGGCGAAGATCATCGGATAAGCTTCATTTACGTTTTTGACGACATAGGTTTTGATGATCATAGATTTACCACTCCAACACTCTGCACTTCGACATTTGGTTCCAGTTCGTTATAGGAAAGAATTGGAATATCCGCCAATGTCCGTTCCATCATTTGCCGTACATACATCCGAATCCCCGCTGAAGTTAAGATAATTGGTCGGATTCCTAGTTGAGACATCTGCTCAATTTTTTGCGAAAAGGAATGAATCATTTGGTTCGAAGATTCCGGGTCAATGGTAAGAACATCTCCTTGCTCTGTCCGTTGGATCGAGTCAGCTAATTTCTTTTCAATTCCTGCTCCGACTTGAATTGCGTGAACCACACCATTCCGTACATATTGGGACGTTAATTGCCGAGCTAAGGCTTGCCTTACATATTCCGTTAGGATGTCAGGATTTTTTGTATAGACCGAATAATCTGCGAGTGCTTCAAAGATTGAGGTAAGGCTTCTGATCGAAACATTCTCCTTTAACAGCTTTTGTAGCACTTTCTGAATATCACCAACAGAAAGGATATTCGGAATTAACTCCTCAACTAAGGATGGCTGGTTTTCTTTCACATGATTAATTAATTGTGTCGTTTCTTCACGCCCTAAAATTTCATGAGCAAATTTGCGAATCGTTTCTGAAAGATGAGTGCTGACAATCGAAGAAGGGTCGATGACGGTATAGCCAAATAGCTCTGCCTCGTCTTTCTTGTCCTCTGTAATCCATAACGCAGGCAGTCCAAATGTCGGCTCTACCGTTTCAATTCCATCGATTCCATGTTCTTCATCATTAGGATTTAGCATCAAGAAATGGTCTAATAAAATCTCACCCTTAGCTACTTCATTTCCTTTTACTTTTATCACGTACTCATTATGGTGGAGCTGGATATTATCACGAATGCGAATGACAGGAACCACTAATCCTAAATCCAGCGCAATTTGTCGGCGAATCGCAACAACCCGATCCAATAAATCTCCGCCTTGATTGACATCTGCAAGCATAATAAGACCAATCCCAAATTCGAATTCAATCGGATCTTCTCTCAGTAAGGCAAATACATTTTCTGGCTTGCGAACGGCTTCAATCTCTTGTTCCGTTTGCGTACTTTCAATCGCTTCCTCTTGTTTTGTGCGCTTCGTTTGAATAGAATACGCAGCAAAAGCGAGTAATCCAGCAATACCCCATGTAAGAAATATTCCAATTGGTGTTACGATACCGAGCAAGGCAATACATCCTGCTACAATATACAAAAGGCTCGGGTATGCGGACATTTGCTCCGTTAAATCATCACCAAGATTACCATCAGAAGCTGCTCTCGTTACCATAATCCCTGTTGCCGTCGAAATTAACAGTGCGGGGATCTGACTCACCAGTCCATCACCAACAGATAATAGTGTAAATGTATTGATAGCTTGTGAAAAATCCATTCCGTGCATCGTCATTCCAATGATAAATCCACCTATAACATTAATAATCAGAATAATAATGCCTGCGATCGCATCGCCTTTTACAAATTTACTTGCACCATCCATCGAACCGTAAAAGTCCGCTTCTCGTTCGACTTTGCTTCTTCTTAGACGTGCTTCCTGATCGTTGATCATCCCCGTATTTAAATCAGCATCAATGCTCATTTGTTTTCCAGGCATGGCATCTAACGTAAATCGGGCCGCCACTTCCGCTACCCGTTCTGAACCCTTAGTAATCACAATGAATTGAACAATCACCAGGATTAAAAAGACAATAAATCCTACAACCATATTCCCGCCAATGACAAAGTCACCAAACGTTTCAATAACTGCTCCGGCCTTTGCTGTTGAAAGGATGATCCGTGTGCTGGATACATTCAAAGCAAGACGAAAGAGAGTTGTCAGCAAAAGAAGGGCAGGAAAGATTGAGAAATCTAGCGGTTCTTTGGTGTTCATGGTAATTAATAGAATCATAATCGAGATCGATAGATTAATAATTAGTAATATATCTAAAAGTACCGTCGGTAATGGGATGACCATCATCGCAACGATCATGATGACAGCGAGCAATACTCCGAGATTTTTTATACTCACAACACCACCTCCTCTACTTGCTTAAAGTCCCTTTAACTTTATAAACGTAAGCCAACACTTCCGCTACGGCTTTAAATAACTCTTCTGGAATTTCTTCTCCAATTTCAACATTTGCATATAATGTTCTGGCTAACGGTTTGTTCTCCATGATGACCACCCGATGCTCCTTCGCCACTTCCCTCATTTTAAGTGCTATATAATCAGCACCTTTTGCCACTACAACAGGCACCTTCGTTTTACCCGCCTCATAAGCGATCGCAACCGCAAAATGCGTTGGATTGGTAACCACTACCTGGGCTTTCGGAATTTCCTGCATCATCCGTGCACTTGAGATTTGACGTTGTTTTTCCTTAATTTTATGTTTAATTAACGGGTCACCCTCGGATTTTTTATGTTCATCTTTAATATCTTGCTTTGACATTCTTAGTTTTTTGGCATGATCAAATCGTTGATAAAAAAGATCCGCTACCGCAACCACGAGATAGACCGCAGAAATCGTCACTCCCAGTTTTACCGTAAGGGAACCGAGAAACGAAGCCATCCTTAACGGTTCCATTTGCGGCATTTTCAGCAACACCGATTTTTGCTGCCAAAGAAATATCCCCGTTACCGTTACAATGACCACTAGTTTTAAAATCGATTTAATCAACTCTACCAAGGTTCGTGCCGAAAAAAGACGTTTCGCCCCTTCAACCGGATTGATTTTTTTTAGGTCCATTTTGATGGCTTCAGCGGAAAATAGAAATCCAACCTGTGCTAACGCAGAGACAAAGGCACCCAGCCAGGCGGCTAAAATAATGGGACCCGCTATCATCACGCTATCTTTTAATAAAGTAAAGAATAATAATGAAGTCGATTGTTGTGTTACATCCACCACTAACCAATCCGAGAATCCTATCCGATACATATGTAAGAAGCGTTTGGCCATCTGCTCTCCATAAAATGATAAGAAAGAGAAAGAACATAACAGGACAATCGCATTCGATAAATCGGTACTTTTGGCTACCTGTCCTTTTTTCCTTGACTCTTGCTTTTTTTGCGGAGTAGCTTTTTCCGTTTTTTCAGCAAATAGCTGCAAATCTAATGTTAAATACATCATTTAAGCCCCTAGTATCTTCAACATTTGTTCGAAAGAGTCAATCATTATCTGAATCAGCTTTTCCAAAACCAGTAAAAAGACTGGAATGAAAACAAACAATACGATAAAATGAACGGCCATTTTAATCGGAATCCCGATTACAAATAGATTCATTTGCGGTACCGTCTTGGCTAATATTCCTAACGCAATATCTACTAAAAAGATTGTTGCAACAATGGGTGAAGCAATTAATATCGCAATCCAAAACATATCCTTCACAATCAATAGCGATAAGTGAACGAGATTTTCCGAAACACCTGAAGGCAGCCAGGAATCAACTGGAATCCAATCATAACTCGCCAGCACCCCTTTAATGAGGATATGATGACCGTCTATGGACAAAAAAAATAAAATGGCTACGATGTAGAAAAATCTTCCTGTAAGATTTTCCTGGATTCCGGTTTGGGGATTAAACATGGTCGCCATTGCAAAACCACTCTGCAAGTCAATAAAGCTACCAGCCAGCTGAACAGCATACAATAAAAGATTTGTAAGAAATCCTAAGCATAGACCTACAAGGACTTCTTTTAAAACAAGCAGAATAAAAGTAGAATCCATCTCAATCATCTGTTCAGGCCCAATCAAGCCAACCACTAGCAAACTAGTAAAAAAAGCACTCCCCCACTTGAATGGTGCCGGAATTTTCCGCTCCATCCATAACGGCGCGGTTACAAAGAAACACGTTAACCGAACAAACACTAACAAGAATATTGGCAAAAGGTTGAGAACACTCATGGCATTACCCTATGTAACGTGTAAGATTTGATAGGATATTCCTTGTATAATCCACAAGATGAGTAAGCATCCAAGGACCAAAAAACAGCAAACTAACAAAAACAGCAATAATTTTTGGGGCAAAGGCCAGTGTCTGTTCTTGGATCTGGGTAATCGCTTGGAAAATACTAATAGTTAATCCGACCGCCAAGGCAACTCCTAAAACCGGGGCCAAAACGAGGATCGTTAAATAGATTGAGCTTTGCGCAAGCCCCATAATGCTGTCTGGTGTCATAAAGTTACTCCTTATTTAAAGCTTACGAACAATGATTGTACAACCAAGTGCCATCCATCTACCAAAATAAAGAGAAGGATTTTAAAGGGCAGAGAAATGAGCGAGGGCGGTACCATCATCATTCCCATTGCCATTAGCACACTCGCTACAATCATGTCGATAATAATAAACGGGATAAAGATTAAAAATCCCATTTGGAAAGCTGTTTTGAGCTCACTAATGGCAAAGGCTGGAACCAATGCTGTTAGTGGAATATCTTCAATCGATTGGATATTCTTCGTGTTTCTGTATTCTAAAAAAAGCTTTAAATCACTTTCACGTGTTTGTTTAGCCATAAACTCTTTCATAGGAGAAACCGCTTCATCCAGAGCATCTTCTTGACTTATCTTTCCTTCTAGAAAGGGTTGAAGAGCCTGATTGTTCACTTCTTGAAAAGTAGGCCCCATGACAAAGAAGGTTAATATTATACTTAGTCCCATGATTACTTGTGTCGGCGGCATTTGCTGCGTGCCGAGTGCGGTTCGGACAAACGATAGTACAATTGCAATCCTCGTGAACGAGGTCATTAAAAGTAGGATACTTGGCGCAACCGATAGAATCGTAAGTAGGAGGAGTAACTTAATCGATAAAGCTGTACCTTCTAAATCTTCCGAGCCTCCCATATCAAAATGAATCCCTGGAATGGAAGCTGTGCCTACTTCAGCAAAAACCGGTTCTTGTCCTAAAAATAGAAGTAAAGGTGTAAGAAGGAGTAGTTTTTTCATTCAGTCTCCCCCTTTTTTTGTTGGTCAGCGTCGGATTTCACATCATTTAATTGCTTTGAGAGAAGTTCATCCCACTTCTCCTGTGATGTTTTCTTAAGCCCAGCTCCCCATTTTGATACCGTATCAATTGGCTTTTCTGCAATGGATTCGAGTAGCCTTCTTTGTTCTACACCCGGGGGAATGGTTCGAATGAGATTCACATCTTCCGCCACACCTAATAGATATAAGGTATCTCCCACCATCACCATTTGTAAGGACCGATTGTTTCCAAGAGAATGTCCGCCAAGAGCATGAAACGGCCCCCCTCCAGGATACATCTTCGTTTTCTTCGAAAGATATTTTAGTACGATAAAAAGAAGGAACAAGATTAATAGGAAAGATCCGATAAATTTTAACGCATACGGGACCACTGAGGCCTTTTCGAGTTCGGGACTTGCTTTTGTTTCCGGTTGATCTGCCGGTGATTCTTTTTCGAATTGTTCATACACCATTCCCTCTTTTGCTTCTACGACCGATAGCGGTAAAAGGGAAAACAGCAGACTAATCGTTAGTATTCTCATCCATTTTTTCCATGTACACACAAGACTGTCCCTCTTTACTTGATTTTTTTCTCTTTTTCCTGGTCGGAGATCACGTCAGTAATCCGGATAGCAAATTTGTCATCCATGACAACTACCTCACCAACAGCAATTGAATGTTTATTCACCAGTACATCCACGTATTCACCAGCTAGTTTATTTAAGCCAATAACCGAACCCTTTTGCAGCTGAAGAATTTCGCGAACCGTTTTCTTGGTTCTTCCCAGCTCAAAAGATACTTGAAGGGACACATCCGTTAATGACTGTATTTGTTGTTTTCCTTGAGCAACCGGTGCATGGTCTGGAAGTGGTGAAAACTGCACCGACTGAACTGCTCCAAAGAAACCGGTCTTCTGTTCCTTCACGTTAGTCCACTCCTTTCAAAAGAGAGTTTTAGATTGATAGACGTTGATGAAAATGGCGAATCGTAGCTATTTCATCCATCAAATCCTGCTCAATTTTCTTCTGTTTCTGGACATATTTCTCAAATGCTTTTTCACGCAAATGATTCCATGTTTTTTCATCTTTTTGCTTATCTAAGAGATCTAGCTTCTTATTAGCCATTTCTTTATCAATCAAATTGATCTGTTCTTCTAACTGGGACATTTGCTGGTTTATATACGTCAGATACTCATTTCGTTGTTGGATATCAGCAATGGAGGCCGTCCCTTTTCTTGTTTCCGCCTGTTGTAAAAATAGATTTCTTTTCTGTTCCAAGGACCGATGTTCTACCATAATCGCTTCCTTTTTCCTCCCGATTTCCCCCAACTCTAGTAAAGCTTGCTCTTTTTCCTTTTCTTTAAGGTTTAAAATGTGAATATATGGAAAATAAAAAGTCACAGTTGTCCCTCCTCCCCAAATTTAGTTAGCAGTTGTTCAATGGTAGATTCTATCGATGGGGATTCGTTTGTCCCTTGCTTCACAAATTGATCAATCCATTCCTTTACATCCACTGCCCGATCAATATCCCGATCCGTTCCTCTTTTGTAAGCCCCAATATGAATTAAATCCTCTGCATTTTGATAGACACTTTGATGCTGCTTTAGGATCTCCGCCGCTTGTAAATGTTCCCGCGTCACAATCTCACTCATCACACGGCTTACACTTGATAAAACATCGATTGCCGGATAAACCCCTTTTCGAGCAAGGTTCCGGTCTAAGACGATATGTCCATCCAAAATCCCGCGAACACTATCGGCTATCGGTTCATTCATATCGTCACCATCTACCAATACCGTATAAAATGCCGTAATACTTCCGTTTGCATTGGTTCCTGCCCTTTCCAATAATCGCGGTAGCAAAGCAAACACGGAGGGAGTATAGCCTTTTGTTGCTGGAGGTTCACCAATCGCCAAACCGATTTCTCTTTGTGCCATGGCATAACGGGTGACAGAATCCAGCATTAAATTAACATTCATCCCTTGGTCACGGAAAAACTCGGCAATGGCAGTAGCAATCATCGCTCCCTTGATTCGGATCAGCGCCGGTTGATCCGAAGTAGCTGCTACAACAACCGACTTTTTCAACCCTTCTTCACCTAAGTCGCGCTCAATGAAATCCAATACTTCCCGGCCACGTTCACCTATTAATCCGATGACATTGACATCTGCTTCTGTATTCCTGGCAATCATGCCAAGAAGGGTACTTTTCCCAACGCCGCTGCCTGCAAAGACCCCTACTCTTTGTCCTTTTCCAACGGTTAAAAGCCCGTCAATCGTCCGAACACCTACACTCAAGGGTTCTTTGATCCTCGGTCTAGTTAAGGGGTTCGGAGGGAGATTATCCGTCCCAGCCTCCAGAAGTCCAGCTGGAAGTAAACTCCCATCCATTGGGTTGCCAAGCCCATCCAACACTTTACCTAAAAGGTCCATTCCAACCTTAACGGTTAGCGGTTTTCCCGTCGATACAACATCGCAACCGGGGGCAATCGATTGAAGTTCTCCAAGTGGCATCAATAAAACTTTATGATTACGAAATCCTACCACTTCGGCTTTGATTGGATTCTGTTGCTGTGGGGAAAAGATGTGACAGATATCTCCTAGTTTCACATCGGGACCTTGAGATTCAATGGTTAACCCAATCACCTGTGTTACTTTTCCGTTCATTTTGATTGGATTAATCGTTTCTAGCATATCGAGATAGGATTTAATATTCCATTTACCCACGGGAATCCTCCTGTTGATGAGCAAGTAACACTTTTTTGATTTCACTTAGCTGGACATCAATTCTCGCATCCACACTGCCAGATGAAGTTCGAATAATACATCCCCCCTGCTGGATTGAATAATCAGGGAAAACCTTTATCTCTACTTGTCCGTTGTCGATGGCGAGTAATTGCTCTCTTTGCTTTTGAACAAAAGAGAAATCTTCGGGAGCCACACCAATTGAAATCGAGTCGGTCTCATACACGGACGACAGTGTTTGTTTAATAATATGAAGTAAAGCGTCAGGTTGAGTTTTCAATTCTTGTTGTATCACCTTTTTGGCAATTTCCATCGTCAATTCAATCACAAACGGGTCAGCCTCTTGAATAATAGCAGCTTTTTCTTGATATGCTTGCTCTAAAATATCGGCTGCTTTTTGCAAAAAAATTTGATTTTGTTCCTTTGCATGCTGATTGCCATCCTCGATCCCAAGCTGATAGCCTTCTTCATACCCCAGCCTTTTCTCTTCTTCCAACTGTGAACGAAAACGTTCCTCTTCCTTTGTCCGCCACTCGTTTAATTCTTGGTGTGCACGTTCCTTTTGCCGCGCTAACTCCAACTGTAGTTCTTCTTTCTGTAGATCAACAAATGGCTGCGGTGGCATATCTTCCATCAATATTTGCTCTTTTGTTGGAACACCGACAACTTTTTGTTCGGTTTTAGCTACGACGTTAAATGCTTTTACAAGCCTAGATGACACGATTCTCTTCCCCATTTCGAGAAATGATGATAACGCCGTCTTCCTCTAATTTCCGAATAACCGTTACGATCCGACCTTGGGCGTCTTCCACATCTTTCACACGAACTTGGTCATTAGAATTTAACAGTTCTTCAAGTCCCTCTTCACGACGTTTTGAAATGTTTCGGTAAACCGTATCTTTTACACCCTGTGTTGTCATCCTTAATGCTAGATACAGGTCGTTATTTTGGACATCCATTAGAATCCGCTGAATCGAGCGATTGTCAAGATAGGCAATATCATCGAACACAAACATCCTCTGTTTGATTTCATTGGCTAATTCAGGATCCTCATTTTCCAACGTTTCCAAAATATTTTTTTCTGTCCCTCGGTCCACGCTGCTTAAAATACTGACAATGGAGTCAATTCCTTTTTGTGACTCGTGTTTTTGCGAACTTGTCATTGTGAGCTTTTCTTGTAAAACCTGTTCAACTTGATGGATAATTTCCGGCGAGGCCGTGTCCATCATCGCAATCCGCTTCGCAATTTCAATTTGCCTTTCTGGTGGAAAGACTGAAAGCGTCGCTGCTGCCTTTTCTGCATCTAAGTATGATAGAACCAAGGCAACGGTTTGAGCATTTTCATATTGAAGTAGATGAAAAATTTGTGTTTGTTCGACCTGCTGAATAAACTGAAACGGTCTGTTATTGGTCCGATTGCCCATCCGTTTCAGTAAGCCTGCAGCTTTATCCGGACCAAAGGTGCGTTTTAATAACTCTGTTGCCGTATCAATTCCTCCATACGAAACGACGTTTGAGTCAACGGCCAACTGATGAAATTCCCTTATAATCTTCTCCTTTACATCTGAGGTAACCTTGCGCAAATCGGTAATTTCCTTTGTGATACTCTCTATTTCATTCTCTTCTAAATGTTTCATAATCGAAGCAGAAACATCCGGTCCGACGGAAAGCAATAATATTGCTGCCTTTTGTGTGTTTGTATACTGTTCCATCTAATCGCTCCCTTAACCCTAATCCCTTGAAAGCCAATTTCGCAGCAGTCCTACAAATTCTTCCGGCTGTTGCACTGCCATTTGCTCCACTTGCTTTTTAATGGCCACTTTTTCATCTTCCTTCAACTCAACAGGCTTAACCGGGGCTTCTTGATAAGTAGGAAATGGGTCTTCTTCTTCCTCTTTTGATTTTCTCCGGCGCACTAAAGTGAATAGAAGGATTAATAACACCAATCCACCTGCACCAATAAGGGCATATTTCCACCAAGCCCATGCTGGGAGAACACTGGATTCCTCCACTATTTTTGGCATTTCTGCTTTCCCGTTAAATTCCTGAGAGAATACGGTAATTCGTGATTGGATATCTTGATCGGTTAAAGCTGGATTTGAACTTAGCGCCGTTCGAACGACATTTGAAAGAATTTGTTGAATACTATCCCTTGTATCCTGTGTTAAGGATGCAGGTTTGTCTGGATTAGGGGGTTCTACACCGACATTGATGGTCAAATCCTCAATTTTATAAGGACTTTGAACGATTTCATTTGTAATTCGATTTACTTCATAGTTCACCCGTTTCTCTAATTCTTCTGAAGTATTTTCTTGCGATGGGTTGGTACCTGCATATCCAGCAATATCCGTTTTTCCCGTACCGTCCACACCAGCAGCCGTATCTTTTCCACTGTATTTTTTCGAAATCTCTTCGACACTGACGGCAATACCCTCATTTTCAGCGGCTGGTTCTACTAAATCCTCTCGTGTTTTCACCTGATCAAAATTGAGGCGTACAAAGGCTTGTACGAGAACTTTGTTATGACCCATAATAGTTCCGAGCATCTGTTGCAGGTCTTTTTGAATATCTGCTTCAATGTCTTTCTGAATCTTCCTTTGCTGGTCATAGTTATCTGATGCGCCAGTCATTTGTTCCGGCAGATCCAATCCTTGCCCTCCCTGGTCCGTCATCACAATATTTTCTTTAGGCAGGTTCGGTACACTTTTTGAAATTAAATGATATAAAACCTGAATTTCCTTTGGTTCTAATTCATAGCCCGGTTCCAGTTCAATGACTGCGGAGGCTGAGGCTTTCTCCTTCTCATCTGGCTGCACAAATAGGCTCGTTTGAGGAGTTGTAATCACGACAGCAGCATTTTTCACCCCTTCGACATGCCGCAGCAGGTCGGCCACTTCTCCTTGAAGCGCCTCTTTTTCCATCGCATCCAACTGACGATCCGTTGCCCCAAACTGCAAACCCTTTGTCATATCAAAAAAACTGATCGTGCCTGTTTTGGGAAGACCTTTGGAGGCCAATGAAACCAATAAATCATCTACATCTTGCTGTGGCACTAGAATCGTTGTCCCGTTACGATCCAGTTTATAATCGGTAAAACCTTCTTGATCCAGTACCGCTTTGATATCACCAATCTCCTTTTGACTCATCTCCGTAGTGAATAATGGGACATAAGTGGATCTTGATAGAAAAAAGATAGAGAGAGACAAAACTACGATGATGGCGATAAAAGTACCAATAAATAGAAACTTTCTTTTTTTACTGATTGAATTCCAAAAATCTAAGTATTTTTCTTTAAAGTCACGTATTTGTTGATTCATGCTCACTCCACTATTTCATCGGTATATTTTACTAGATTTGCATTCTCATCATTTCTTGATAGGCTTCAACCGCTTTGTCTCGTACTTGTGTCGTGAGAGATACGGCAATACTCGCTTTTTGTGCCGCAATGGTGACATCGTGTAAATTAATGGCTTCCCCTTTTGCCAGTGATAGGGACTTCGATTCAAAGTCTTTCACTGCACCATTTGCGTCCTGGATATACTGATTCAGCATCGCCCCAAAAGAGGGAGAGGAATCCGTCGTACTTTGAGGCTTATTAATCGTTGGTAAACTATTCGTAAACGCTTGAATAGTAGATATGTTCATTATCTATTTCCCACCTTATCTTCCAATCTCAAGGGCTTTCACCAGCATGGCTTTACCTGCATTAAACGCGGTTACATTGGCTTCGTAGGCACGTGACGCAGCCATTAAATCGACCATTTCCTTTGTTACATCTACATTCGGCATCATCACATAGCCTTGTTCATTGCTGTCAGGATTCGAGGGATCATAGACTGCCTGAAATGGGCTTGTATCTTCTACAATTTTATTTACTCGGACTCCAGAGAGTTCTCTCTGGAGAAGATCTGTAAAGGATGTGGTTTGGTTTGCGGCCACTTCCACCATTTTTCTGCGATATGGGACCCATTCTCCATTAACAAATTGCCCTCTAGTCGTGTTCGCATTCGCAAGATTAGAGGAAACAACATCTAACTTTAATCGATTGGCGGTTAAGGCCGATCCGCTAATCGAAAGAGATTGAAATATCGACATTGTTCTAATCACCTCGCCCTAATCGCTGTTTTTAGTAAATTAAACTCTTCATTCAAGCCATATGTTAACGATTGATACCAAATCGTATTTTCACTTAACTTCGCCATTTCATAATCTAAATCCACACCATTACCGCTATTTTGAAAAACCGCGTTTCCCTGTTCAAGCTTAGGAGAGGGAATTTGATCTGTTTCTCCGATCAGGACATGCTTTGCATTTGAGCGGTTCCCAATAAACTGGCTCTTTACTTCTTGCTGCAGCAATTCTTCAAAGGATACCTTCGTAGGTTTAAAATTAGGAGTATTAACATTGGCGATATTATTTGAAATGGATTTTTGACGTAAAGATGAGGCATCTAAAGCTCTCGACATAATCCCAATCATCTGATTCATTTTTTCACCCACTTTTATTAATCTTCTAAACTACAATGATTTCATTGCCTGTGCCCAAGTTGTTTTTAATTCCTGAAACATTCCTTCTATTTCCTTAAGAATCTCGATGTCTTTCGTGATATTCGCTTCGATCAATCTTTGTTTCATATAATCATAGAGAGAAAAAAGCGAGTTGGACGTTTCAATCTCCATGTTTAACGTCACCAGGAGCTCCGTAATAATTTCTTGTGTTTTCATAATCAAAGAATGTGCTTTTGCTGGATCCTTTTTCTCAATCGCAAGCTTTGCCTGGCTTAGAAACTTCACGCCGCCATTATAGAGCATGAGTGTCAGCTCTTCTGATTTTGCCATCATGATTTGATTTCTTTGGTAGATTTCATTTGGATTTATCATTTTTCGGCTCCTCTTTTACTTCTTACTGTCATAAAAAACTCCCTTTGAAACCGTGACCCGATCTTCATATTGACTTCTAAGGTATTGTTCATTATGTACGTAGCGAACATGATTGGACAGTCGCTTCATCGTTTGTTGCATTTGGTTTTGAATTTCCATTTCAAGAGCTGTAAGTTCCGTGAGCTGCATCTGTATGGTTTCATTAATGAGGACCATTCCAGCTTCCTCGTCCAATTTATTAATAGTAGAGATACAGACTTCCCTCTGTTCAATCAAAACGGGTACCTTTTCCTCTTCCCCTTGATGCAAAGCGGTCAATATCGCCTTCGAAAGTGTAAAATATTGCTTCAGCTGTGTTTCTTTTACCTCTATCATCTCTTCATCACCCTATTACCTGTCATAAAGGAGATTGGCAAATTTCCTTTATTCTTACTCCGAAATGCTCTTCAATCACCACAACTTCACCTTTTGCAATCAACTTGCCGTTCACATACACATCCACGGGTTCTCCCGCCATCTTGTCCAATTCGACAATCGACCCACTAGTTAATTCAAGAACTTCGCTTATTTTCTTTTTCGTTCTTCCCAACTCCACCACAATCTCTAAGGGAATATCCAGTAAGAGGTCCAAATTCATTTTTTCATTTAGGTCTTGTCCAACATCATCCGATTCTAATTCAGAAAACTGAAACGGTTCATTGACTGCACTCTGTTTGTTGTTTCCAAGAAGTGCATCCATTTCATCTTGTGTGAGATTCCCCTTTTCAATCATTTTTGCCTTCTCCTTCTATCAAGTGCTCAATTTTAATGGCAACTCTTGACTTCTTCGTTCCCGGGTGTGCTAAAAACTTCATTTCTTCATTTACCCTTACTTGCAAGGGCTCATCCACCAATTGGTTTAATTGAATGACATCATTTACATTTAAGCCCAGTATTTCTTCCATCGTAATCGTCGCTCGCCCTAACTCCGTAATAACAGGGACAATTAAATGCTCGATCCGATCTTGTAAATATTCACTTTCTTCCCTGTTTTTCACCCATTTTCCATGACCGTACCAATTATGGGAGGATAACTTTGGAATATAAGGCTCTAACAATATGTATGGAATACAAAGATGCATCGTTTCTTCCACTTTTCCAACTGTTAGTTGAAAAGCGATGACGATGACCGTCTCCGTCGGGATTCCCAATTGCAAAAATTGGGGATTTGTTTCCATGTTTACATACTTGAGCGGGAGCACCATAATATCACTCCAGGCCTTCTGCAGGATTTGAACGACTCCCTCCAATAGACGCTTAAATACGTTTGCCTCAATAGGAGTTAAGGAAGACCGTCCCCATCCCTCTGCCGTTCCTTTGCCTCCTAAAAGTCGATCAATCATCACAAAAGCCATTTCAGGATTTAAATCCATCGCCATTCGAATTCCTTGTTCACCTGATTCAAATACACTTAAAATGGTGGAGTCCGGCAGCTTGTTAATAAATTCTTCATACAGCATTTGTTCAACAGTAGTAACTTCCACTTGGACAAACGAGCGTAACTCAGATGAAATTAAGGATGCAAGCTGATAAGCAAAGTTTTCATGGATTCTCGTCAGCACCCGTACCTGCTCCATCGATAACCGCAATGCTTTTTTAAAATCATATACTTTCAAATTGGTAGAGGTACCACCAATTTGGGAATTTGAAACACGATAGTCCATTCAATCACACCTCTTATTCCAAAATGAATGTTAAAAAAAACCAACAAAAAAAGACGAGACTACTCCGAAGAAATAGTCTCGTCCATAGATAAATAAACTAATAGATTAGGACAATCTAAATTTCGGTAACTGGCTGGCATATTGTTTTCACAATTTAGCCCCTATAGCTTTGCGTCTCTGAGTTTCCTCAGATTTGCCTTTTTCGTTTTTTTTAAAATTTAGTACAAAAAAAATCATAACATTACAATTATTAATTTTCAAATATTTTTTGTAGAATACCCCCACAAAATGGTGAATTATATCGAATGTTTACGAAACTTTAACATTATGTCTATATATATTGAAAAATATGTAAAAAAAGAGAGAATACCGCGATTGATATTCTCTCTTTTTTTATCTTTTTAGATTTACTAATTCTTCTAATATCGAATCGGAAACAGTAATGATTTTTGCATTTGCTTGAAACCCTCTTTGAGCAGTAATCATCTCAGTTAGTTCTTCGGATAAATCGACATTGGACATCTCAAGTGCCCCTGAGATAATTTGTCCATTACTTCCCTCTGTAAGGAGTGTGGCCATGGAGGCAGCATCTGCATTAGGTGTTAAAGTATAAAGCGACCCACCAGCTTTTAATAATCCCTTTGGATTATCAACTGCTATCGTTCCAATTTTAAAACCGGAATCTTCACTGGTCCCATCTGGGTTTACACCAATAATGCGGCCATTTGTATCAATGGAGAACGTAATGTATTTGTCAGGGACGTTAATGGGTTCCCCATCTTGGCCGACTACAAACATACCATTTTGATTGACTAAATTATTATTGCTGTCTAATGTGAAATTCCCAGCTCTTGTTAAAAACTGCTTCTGGGCAGCATCTTCAACCACAAAAAATGCGTCACCATCAAGATAGAGATCTGTGCCGATATTTGTTGTTGTTGGACTCCCCGGTGTATGCAGAGTATCAATGCTTCCAATCCTTGTTCCCAAGCCAACCTGAATCGGATTCGTTCCACCCGATAATGGAAGTGGATTCGGACCTAGGGTTTGTGTTGGACCTGTTGCGCCCTTAACTGTCTGACTAAAAATATCTTCAAATACAACCCGACCTTTTTTAAAACCTACTGTATTAACGTTTGCGATATTGTTACCAATGACATCTAATTTTGTTTGAAAACCTTTTAATCCGGATACCCCTGAATTTAATGAACGAAGCATGTGTTTGTTCCTCCTCTTATTGATTCATTTCCATTGAATGGATAGAACTTGATAAAATTTCTTGGTCACCGATTTTATAGTAAACTTGATTATTCTTGTAATTAATCCCTGTAACCGTACCGCTCTCTTCCACATTGGTTTCTGGATTTGTCCAGGTTACCTTATTCCCAAGAACATATGAATATTGACTTAAATAATTGCTTGATTCCAAGTAGGACGTCAGCGAGTTATTCAAGTTTGAAAGCTGTTCTAATACGCTTAACTGTGCCATTTGCGCAACGAATTCCCCGTCTTTTTGCGGTTGTGTTGGGTCTTGGTTCTGAAGCTGCGTAACCAGTATTTTCAAAAACGCCTCTTTTCCCAGCTCCTGCTTTGGCTGGGTGCTCGTTGTTACTGCTGAGTAGGAATTAATCGTATTAATGGATGTCATCGTTTCTTCTCCCCTTACACGGTTGTATTGATTTGTGAAACCCATCCAGTGTCCGTTATGTAATCGCGGTACTCATCTTGTGTTTGCAGGTGTACTAGTTCACTGCGCTTTCGTGAATCCTGCTGTCCCTGCCTTGCTTGGGAATCACCCTTTTGCGAGAAAGTCCCCATGAAGTTTGTGTTGGTGATTTGCTGCGATATATCTAATTTTCCAACTTGTAGCCCCTGTGTTTCTAAAGCAGAGCGTAATGCCTGAACATGGGTTTCAAGCAACTCCTTCCCCATAGGGGTACTGGTAAGGAACTCGGCTGCAACCTGTCCATCCTGTATCGTTACTTTTACTTCGATCTTACCTAAATGCTTTGGCATCAGGGTAAATGTAGCCTCTAGTCCATCTTCTAATCCTGTTACATTTATCGATGTTTGTAAAAACTTTGTTATTTCTTGATCAAATTGGTCGGCATGTATGGTTTGAGTAGTAGGTATTACCTTCTCACTTGAGATAATCGGCTGATTCGTCGGCGCTGAATTGGTCATGGTAAAAACATCCGCTTGCGGATTTTTGACAGTTTGTTTCAAGTCGGGTAATTCTTTTTGTTTGAATTCCTCACTAGATACCAGCTTTTCCGTCTTTTGCGTCACGATATCCGTTTCATTAACCATCTCACCTGAAACTGGCTCAAGAATCAATGCTGCCTCTACCGGTTGCATTTCTCCTGTTTGTTTGCCAAACGTCACCAGGTTTTTTACCGTCGATTGGAACAATGGGTTATCTGCTGTTTGTTTCACCATCATCTCTATGTTGGGCTCAACTTGTGTCTGCTCAATTACCGACAATTTCTTTATTCCTTCTGGTTCGATAACAGAACCAGGTATTACATTTTGCACGAGAAAGGAGGGTTGGACAAATGGGTTCATGAATCCAAAAGGCTCCGTCTCTTGTCCCTCTTGTTCCTCTTGCTGACCTTGGACTTGGCCGATTAGCTGTAGCAACGCCTCAAAACCAGCAGCCTGTTCTCCCTCACTCGCTGCCATTTTGCCAGTTTGATTACTGCTTTTCATTTGTATTCCCGAAAGCTGGATCACGTTCTGCCACCTACTCTTTCCTTTGTATAAAAGGTACCCATTAAGCGAAATTACCCCCTGTTGTTAAGGTATCAAAGTAGCGCTGAACACCTGTTACCCAGTGATTATTAAGTTGAGTTGGGTCATTTGCCGCTCCGATTGGTGCATACTTGGCACCGATTTGAGCGATCGTTAATTTCCCTTTATCTAGATAGTTTTGACGGAGGTTACGGGCCATATCAAAAATGCTTTCTTCAATGGATGAATAAGATCTTAAACCGTTTTTCCCCATCATCCCTGCCACATTATATTTAAAGCGAGCTGCGTTAGATGTTCCATTACCCGTTTCATGGATAGAAATGGCCGCCAGAAGAGCGGGAGCAATGCCATACTTTTTACCAGCTTCTTCAAAAAGGTGACCTGTATTCTGCAACACCCCTTTTAGATGGGCATCAAGATTGTCGCTGCCCGTCGTTTTTGAAGTAAGGGTTACACTTTGTGAAACTCCAGCACCTGTCTGAGGGACAACCGAGCCCAAACTAGTCATAAGCAGGGATGAAATATCTAGATTACCGCTAGACTTCTGATTCAATTCAGTTTGCAACAATACTTGTTCTAGCAATTGCTCAAAGGAACTGCTAGTTAGACTTGATAGACTCGAAAGTTTACTATTCCCCAGGCGCGAAGTATCCATAATGGTTTTTTGAAGTAGCCAATTACTAGATAATCCTCCAATATTCATAGCCTACATACCTCCGCCCATTTGCTGTGATAGCCAAGAGCTTTGTGAATTAAGACGTGACATCGCTTGCTCCATTGCCGCAAATTGGCGATAATATTGTTCTTCTTTCCGTTGTAGCTTCACGGTTTGGCGGGTAATATCTATTTGCGTATTTGACAATAACTTCCCTATAATACTTTGATCATACTGGTTATTCCCGGTATAACCCGCTTTATTGGTCAATTCTTTAATCCCGTCCTGTAAAGTCTCAGAAATCCGATTAATAATCCCACTTGTTCCTTTACTAGAATCTCCAAGTTGTGAAAACAGTTTTTCAACTGCATCAGGGTCAGCTTGAATGGCCTCTTTTAATTTTGTTTCGTCCACATAAAGTTTCCCTTTGTCCTGATAGCTTCTAGATGAAATCCCGATGGACGAAAGGGAATTGTAGGAACTGCCATTATCGACAATAGAAGTCATCGCACTGCGCATTTTCGTAACCAACCCAGAGAGGATACTGTCACTGCGAACAAGACCGCTTTTCGCTTTTTCTTCCCAATTTTCAATTTGTTTCTCAGACATCTCACTTTTCTGTTCTTCCAAGAGAGGTTGGAAGTCCCTATAAACAGGATCACTTACCGCCTTGTTGATTTTTTCCAGCAGACCATTATATTGATCCACAAAATCTTTAATATTTTTAACGACTCCGTCCGTGTTTTGGGAAACCGTTACCGTGGTTGCACCAATGGTTGGACTTTTAAAGGAAAAACTTATTCCCATGATGGTCGCATGATTTGATGTTAAGGTTGTTATTTCATTTCCATTAAAAATGACATTGGCATTTTGTCCTGTAGCGACTAAATTTGTTGTATCAAGGCCCAATGTATTTTTTAAAAACGCCTGACTTTCAGGACTTGTATTCATACTTAGGTCAATTTCGCTACTGACCCCAGTTTCCTTTGTTTTTAATATAAATTGCTGTAGCGTTGGGTCATAAAAGGCTTGCAGCCCTAAGCTTTTCCCCGTACTATCCTTGGCACCGTTTATTTTTGCAACGACATCGTTGATTTTATCGGTTGTTTTAATATCAAGTGTTACCGTTTCATTGTTTACTTTCATTACAATGGAAGTATCCGCTGTTAATTGCCCTGCACCTTGAACAGAATTTCCAAGCGACTTCGTTGGGTCCAGACTTACTTTATCCCCAGCAAAAGTAGCTGAACTTGCCAATTGTTTTACTTCTACTGAATAGGTACCTGCTATGGAAGTGCCTGGAGCAGTGGCTGAAACGGAATTCTCTTGGCTAGAAGCAACATCAAACGTATTATACGTTTTTGATAGACTCATATTTAAAACCGTATTCGACCGAAACGCTAACAAATCCGCATTCCATTGCCGGTATGTATCACTTAACCATGTTTGCTTTTGTTGGTTTTGTTTCAGTTTATTAAGCGAGATACTCTCCGCATTCATCAGCTTTTTAACAATAGAGTCTGTATCCATTCCTGAAGCAAACCCTGTTAACCTAGTGATAGAGGAATAATTCACAGCTAATCACCCCATATAAGTATAATCTCTATAGTAGTATCGGCAGGTAGTAGGAAAAAGGAGAGGGTTTTTTTAAAAAAAGATGGGATTTCCTGATATAGTGGGGATATTTCCTGATAAAATGAATTTTTTCCTGATTTCTGTCAGACTCCTAGCAGTGCTTTTTCAACATGGAAAAAAGGCCTTAGGAATTCTAAGGCCTTCTTGAAAAATTACTTAAAAAAGTTTGAATAGATTAATTAACCAGTATGCGATGTTACCGTTAGCATGTTGTTGATTTTCCTTTTTTACAGAGACAGTTGTATAGCCAATTACGAGTTGATTGTTGGACATACCTTTGAATTCCACTTGAACTTCTTCATATTTACTACCTTTTCCTGAATTTCCTCCACCGATAACTTGCCAGTTGAAGTCACTGCGTTCAAAGAAAAACGTTCCCTTTTCTGCCTGTTTAGCAAGCCCTTTATTCTTGGAAATCGGTTTAATCCCATTTAAAGTGACTGTCGAAAGGTCAAAATTCGCTTTCATACCCTTTGGTAAAGTTACTTCAACTTTAAAAACACCATTGCTTTCATTGTCTTCATCATTATCATGCTTTTTATTGTTATTATCGTTTTTGTTGTTTTTGTTGTTTTTGTTGTATTTGTCATCATCATCATCATCATATTTTTTATTGTTATACTCGTGCTTGTTGCATTTGTTATCATCGTCATCTTTTCCCCCACCAGGATACACACGAATGGTAGCAGGAATATATCCAGCAATTGTCTTTTCTAGTGTTGTTGTCCATCCTGCTTGATCCGTCACCGTTACAATTACTTTGTAGCTTCCTGGATCCTTTAGTGTTACAACGTCACCTTTCTTATAGGTTTTTCCATTTAAGGTTATGGTTTCATGAACAATACCAGATAGAGCATCTGAAGCCGAATAACTAAGTTTTATCTTGCTTCCTTGTGTATATTCTTCATTCCCATTCCATGTAACAATAGGGGCTGTCTTATCTACTTTCACATCTACTGTTTTTGCATTCTCAATGTTACCAGCCTGATCAACACTGTAGAAAGATATTTTATTTATGCCTTCTTCGGATACCGTAAATGCTGTTCCTTCTACGAATTCTGAGCCATTAATAGAATAGAATGTTTTCGCTACACCGCTTAGGTCATCAGTTGCTGTTAATTGGACTGCTACTTCCCCTTGATTCCATTGGTCGGGAACATTTGATGTGGTTTCTGGAGCGGCACTGTCAATTTTCACTTCAACAGTTTTTGTTTCTTCAATATTTCCGGCGTTATCAACACTGTAGAACGATACTTTATTTACGCCTTCTTCGGAGACCGTAAATGCTGTTCCTTCTACAAATTCTGTGCCGTTAATAGAATAGAATGTTTTCGCTACTCCGCTTAGGTCGTCGGTTGCTGTTAATTGGACTGCTACTTCCCCTTGATTCCATTGGTCGGGAACATTTGATGTGGTTTCTGGAGCGGCACTGTCAATCTTTACTTCTACTGTTTTTACGTCTTCTACGTTGCCTGCGTTGTCTACGCTGTAGAATGATACTTCATTGACAGCTTCATCGGTTACCGTAAACGTTGTTCCCTCTACGAATTCTGAACCATTAATAGAATAGAAGGTTTTCGCTACTCCGCTTAGGTCGTCAGTTGCTGTTAATTGGATTGCTACTTCTCCTTGATTCCACTGGTCGGTAACATTTGATGTGGTTTCTGGAGCGGCAGTATCAATCTTCACTTCTACTGTTTTCACGTCTTCTACGTTGCCTGCTTTGTCTATGCTGTAGAATGATACTTCATTGACAGCTTCATCGGTTACCTTAAACGTTGTTCCTTCTACGAATTCTGAGTCATTAATAGAATAGAAGGTTTTCGCTACTCCGCTTAGGTCATCAGTTGCTGTTAATTCAACTGCTACTTCCCCTTGATTCCATTGGTCGGTAACATTTGATGTGGTTTCTGGAGCGGCAGTATCAATCTGCACTTTAACTGTTTTTACTTCTTCTACATTACCTGCAAAGTCCTCACTGTAGAAAGAGACTTCACTTATTCCTTGATTTACGGTAAACACGGTTCCTTCCACAAATTCCGAACCATTAATAGAATAGTAGGTGTTTGCCACACCACTTAAATCGTCGGTAGCCAATAATTCTACGGCTACTTCCCCTTGATTCCACTGGTCACCAATATTCGATGTCGTCACAGGAGCAGTCGCATCAACTTTCACTGAAACCGTTTTTACTTCCTCTATATTCCCTGCGTTGTCCACGCTGAAGAAGGAAACAGTATTCAGTCCTGGATCACTAACAAAAGCTGTTGCCCCTTTAACATATTCAGCACCATTTACGGAATAATAAGTGTCTTTAATTCCACTAAGATCATCCGTTGCCGATAGTTTTACCAAGAAGGAATGCTTTTGCCACTCATCAGTCACGTTCGAAGTTGTAACCGGTGGATTCTCATCAATTTTCACTTCCACTGTTTTCACTTCTTCTATATTGCCTACGTTATCGACACTATAGAATGAAACAGTTGAAACTCCAGCCTCACTAACAACAAAGCTTGTACCCTCTGCAAAATCTGAGCCGTTAATTGAATAGAATGTTTTCGCAACTCCACTTAAATCATCTGTTGCCGTTAATTCTACAGTAACAGCTTCTCGATTCCACTTATCCGCAACATTTGATACCGTTACAGGTGCAGTTGTATCTGATTGGTCGACATCAACTGTCACCTTGGTGGATTCGCTGGATTCTTTTCCTGTTGGAGAGACCGGAACGATTGTATACGTATGTTCACCTGGTTCCAAGCCCTTTAATGCTAATTCTGGATCACTAGTATTTCCGACAAACACTTGCTTTCCATCTACTTCTTCATAGACATTATAGGAATCAGCGTCTTTAACTGGATCCCAGCTAAGCACAACTTCGTCACCTTTAACTGATGCTTTTGGAGTCGTTGGAGCCTCTAATATCGGCTCTACATCGGCAGTCACTTGGTTTGAAAAAGGTGAATCTCCATACTTACTATGTGCGATTACCTCATAGGTGTAAGTACCATAAGGCATATTGTTAAACACAATACGGGTATTCGGTGTGTTTTGTACAAAAACTCGTTCTCCATCTACTACTTGATAAATATCGTAAGAAGTTGCATAGTCGACTACATCCCACCATAGAGCAATAGACTTGGCTTCCTGATTCACGTAAACTTGCACTTTTGGTGCCGATATTTTAGGATAAACAATGGTAGCTTCTATTCGAGAAGCCTTTGCTGATTCACCAAAGCGATCACTATAAGAGGTGATTTCATACACATAGTCACCTTCTGGTAAATTGTTAATCGCTGTATAGGTATTGTTAATGTCTGAAACAAATTTTCGCTCGCCATTTATAATTTGGTAGAGCTTATAGCTTTTTGCATATTCTGCTTTGGTCCATTTTAAATAAAGAGTATCTACATTTAAAACTGAGCCTGTAAAACCTTCTGGCTTTTGCATATCTGGATGAATCACTTGTTGCTCCAGCCTAGCTCCCAATGATTCACCAAAACGGTCACTATATGCAGTTACTTCATAAATATAGTTTCCTTTTTCCATATTGGGTAAACTCAGCTGCTGATACGTTGTCTGTTTTAGTAATACCCTTGATTCATCGATGATCTGATAAATCTTGTAATTCGTCGCATAATCTACTTTACTCCAGCTTAGGGCTCCATCATTTCCATTTGTAATCGATAAATTCAAATTCCCAGGAGCCTTTACATCTGGATGGATTAGACTAACCTCAATGCTGGCAGCCTTTTCTGATTCCTTAAATGTATAGCTGAAAGATGTCACTTCATATAAATGTTTTCCTTCTGGTACATTCGTTAGTGTCACATTTAAATTAGTCGTGGAAGTAACAAGGGTTCTCTTGTTATCTTCAACCTTATAAATATTATATTTATTCGCGTGATTAGAACGAGCCCAGCTTAAGGTCACGTCATTACCGTTTGCTATGGTATATGTCAGATTAGCAGGTGCCTCCATATCTGGATATACGATATCTAGCTCAACACGAGACGCTTGTTCTGATTCACCAAATATACTATTATAGGCTGTTACCTCATAGATATAATGCCCTTCAGGTAAGGTAGTAAAAGCATAAGCGGTCTTCTCGGTGGTAGTGACTAAGCTCCTGATTCCATCCACCACTCGATAGATTTTATAATAATGGACATAGCTTGCCGTGTCCCAACTTAATGTTACATCATAAAGTCTTTCTACCTTTGATTGAATATTACCTGGTGCTTGCATCTTTGGATAAATGATTTCAATAGAAACTGGTTGCGAGAGGGGTGATTCCGATCCATTTACAATGGACGATACAACGAATGAGTAGGTTCCCTCTTTTAAGGTGATAAACGCTTTGTTAGTAGTTGGTTGTGACGTCAGCGTTTTCGTATTACCGTCCATTCTATAGACTTTATATCCGGAGCTGTAAGGCACAGCATCCCATTCGATCACAGCACTGCCAGGATAACGTTCATAGATTTTTAGATTAGCAGGTGCCTGGACCTCTGCAGCCAACACACCGAAAATAGGAAAGAATAGTTGAACGATCAGTATGAAACTAACAATGATTGGGAGTGATTTAATTTTCCTCAAAAAAACTCCCTCCTTTTTTATAAAATAGTTTTAAAAAAGAGATTTAAGTTCCCTTAAATCTCTTTTTTAGATATTAACGAAGTAATTGAAGTACTGCTTGTGGCTGTTGATTTGCTTGAGCAAGCATTGCTTGAGCTGCTTGAGAAAGAATATTATTCTTTGTGAATGTCATCATTTCTTTCGCCATATCAACATCACGAATACGAGATTCTGCAGATGTTAAGTTTTCAGCCGTTGTGCTTAAGCTGTTGTTTGTAAATTCAAGTCGGTTTTGCACCGCACCCATTTTAGAACGCTCAGCAGCAACCGTTTCAATCGCTGTGTTTATAGCTGTGATCGATTTATTAGCTGCAGCTTGTGTTGAAACGTCTGCACCACCAACTTTAAGTTCATCCTTATCCGTTAATGCTACAGTTGCTGAAAATACTGTCGAACCGTCAGCTCCCTTGAATGCAATACCATCTGTTGTACGTGCTACTACTTCACCATGTGTATCTAAAAGAACATTATCATTTGCATCAAATTTATAAGAACCAGCTTCAAGACCGCTATTATCGAATTGTGCAGTTGCTTTCACATTTGTTCCATCGTAGCTTAACGTACCAGATTTAACCGCTTGGCTGAATGTAAATGTATCATCACCAGCTGTACCATCAAACGCTTTCGTAGTAAAAGTTAAACCATCTGCACTATCTGCTACCACTTTTCCATTCTCGTCTTTCACTTCAAAAGTACCTGCATTATCGGATACACTGTAAGTTCCAGCCTTTAATGTATCACCTGTTGTTGTAGCCCCAGCAGTAACGGTACTAGATTGCTCAATTCCAACTTTACCCGCAACACCTAAACTAAATGATTGTGAATCCCCAATCTTAAGGCTCATATTCTGGTCTTGGTTAGCACCAATTTGGAATGTACCGTCAAATGAACCGTTTAAAAGTTTCTTACCATTAAACTCTGCAGAAGAACCGATACGGCTTACTTCTTCAGCTAATGTGTCAATCTCGGATTGAAGTTTTACACGGTCAGAAGATGTGTTTGTATCGTTGGCAGATTGTACCGATAGTTCACGCATACGTTGTAAAATTGAATGTGTTTCATTTAAAGCACCTTCAGCCGTTTGTAGTAAGGAAACACCGTTTTGTGCGTTCTTTTGTGCTGCTTCCAATCCGCGGATTTGTCCACGCATTTTTTCAGAGATTGCTAGACCAGCTGCGTCATCACTTGCACGGTTAATACGAAGACCGGAAGACAATCTTTCCATGTTTTTTGCTGCTGCATTTGATCCAACTGTTAACTGACGATGTGTGTTTAGTGCTGCTACGTTTGTGTTAATTCTCATTTTATGTACCCTCCTATAGTTGAGGAATATTTTCCCTCTCTATTCTTATATATCGACATGAATTTAGAGGAAGTAGAGGGGATAATAGAAAAACTTTTTATTTTATTGCAATTTTTCTTCGCTGGTTTTCCATTGCAAAGATTTCTTTCACCAATCGCTTTTCATCACTACTAGATAGATTTAAAAATTGAATGCCATAAAAAAAACTACTTCTATTGATTCTTTCGATTTTTCGAACGATTCTCCCTTCTAATGAGAATTCCTCATCATTTAGGTAAAAATGAACCCTAACGTATACCTGTTGCTTTAAAGAAAAATCATAATAGGAGATGATTCCTGCTCCACCTGCACTTATATCCTCGATCTCACAATAATCATTTTGATTCACATCGATACTTCCAACTTTGAGAACTTCCATAATTGAATTTTTGATCATCACGCGTAGTCTGAAATTGTCTCTTTGATTGGTCTGTTTCTCTTCTTTATTTAGCTTTTTTTGTTTCTTCCATTCTTTTCGTCTAGCTAAATATAGAATAGAAGAAACGATGATCACAGCAGCTACTATTAGTAAAATCAAATACGCTTCCATACTTCCTCCTCATTTTATGATGAAATAAGACATCCCCATCTCAAAAGGGAAGATGGGGAAATCCGAAAACTATTTTTTATCGTAAAAAGTCAGCTAAACTTAACTGCATGATTTTACCACCAGCGGTTAGCGCAGCTTTTAAAGCTGTTTCTTGCAAGGTCAATTCAGTAAAGGCTTTAGTAATATCCGTATCCTCAGTATTTGACAGCATCTTTTTATTTAAAAATTGGGCTTGATCCAATTTATTGGCCGCCAGTTCCAGTAAATTTTGATTGGTTCCGACAATGGTCCGTTGCGTAATCAGGTTATCCATTTGTTTGTCTACCGAATTCAGTAATGAACCTGGATTTTCCCCATTTTCTAAGGTTTGAGCAAGATTCTCCATTGTTTTAAATAAGTTTTCCCCGTCAACTTCAAATCCAAATACGGAAGAAGCATGAACTTTTCCATTTACATTGATTCCTTGGCCGATCGTCCATTCTTTTCCGTTGTCACTCGTCTGCTGTAACGTATCATATTGATACGGCTGAGTATTCAGATCTGTTCCCGAAAAGAGGTAACCACTGCCATACGCTGTATTCGCAATATTCCCCACCTGCTGAATCAGGGAGCGAATTTCAACTGCGATATTTTTTCGGTCGCTGCTATTTACAGTATCATTACTGGCCTCTACCGTTAGCTCGCGAACGCGATGTAGAACATCGGTGACATTCCCAAGTGCACCATCCATCGCTGTGCTCCAATCGATTCCATCTTGTGCATTTTTTTGAAATTGCTCAACATGACTAAGGGAGGAACGATAGGTTAATCCTTTTAGTGCGTCACCAGGTTGATCCGATATCTTTTCGAACTTTTTCCCAGAGGATATTTGTCCCTGAAGTTTCTCCATAGAGGTATTATTACGATTTAAATTTTGAATAAATTGCTGGCTCAGCATTTGATGTGTAACGCGCATTCTACTCCTCCTCCCTTGTCATAATCTACGTCCTTTACTTCATTCCGTTAATCAAGGTATTTAATAGATCGTTTACCGCAGACACATAACGTGCAGCAGCATTATAGGCTTGCTGGTATCGAATCATATTTGTCATTTCTTCGTCAATCGAAACTCCAGAAACAGACTGTCTACGATTGTCTACCATTTGGACCATCGCCGTGGCATTTTCACCTGATAACTGTGCTCCTAGAACGTCGGTTCCTAATTGGCCAATGACCTTTTTATAAAAATCACCAATAGTCGTGTTCGTTCCACCAATATCTATTTTTTGAAAAAACACATCACTCATCAGAGTTGCATTAGAGCCATCCCCAATATTATCAGAGGAAGCAGCCGCCACTTTAGCAGGGTAGTCAACCAAAGCTGGATTGATGATGATATTTCCAGCATCCTTCGGAGGCTGTGTCGGATCATCTTTATCGACAAAAAACAGTAATTTTTCTAATGGCGCAGTTGGATCCTCACTTCTCGCTTGAACATCATCCAAATTCCTTGCCTGATCACCCGCATGAATCGCATTCATGCTTTCTGCGATCGTCGTTGCCAAAAGATTGATACTTGTTTTTAACTCAGGAATCCTTCCAACGGTTGTACCCGTTGCATCCATATAACCAAGTGTTTCAAGTAATCCCTTGATTTCTCCGCCTTTTAATTCAACAAGATTACCAGCAATTTTAGCCCCGCCATCTTGAGGATTCACTGTAAATGTGTTGGCGGAATTCCCTTCTACCAACTTTACACCACTAATCGACACATCGACCTTTCCATTTACGGTTGGGGTAACTTCGATGTTAGCGATTTTAGAAAGGTTATCAAGCAGTAAATCGCGGCGATCAAGCAAATCATTGGGTTGTTTCCCAGCACCAATATTTTGTGCAATTTGTTGATTTAAAGTAGCAATTTCATTTGCCGCTGCATTCACTTCATTCGCTTTTACTTGTAGCTGATCTGTCAGACTTTTTTCGTAATCTGCTATACCCGAAAAGATTTGATTTAAGTTACTGGCTACCTCTTTTCCATTCGCTACGACAACTACTCTTGCAGATATACTTTCAGGTTGTTTTGAAAGCTCCTGCAGACCTTGCCAAAAACGATTGAGGGAGCTGCTTAAGCCCGAATCTGAAAGTTCGTTAAAAACATCTTCAAGCTGAGAGAGAGAATTTGCTTTTGCTTCCCAATATCCAGCTTTTTGCTGTTCGTTCTGAAATTGGTTATCTAAATAACTCTCGCGAATCCTCCGAAACTCCGAAACCTCCACACCCGTTCCCATTTGCATCGGGAGCGTTCCATTATTGGGATTTGGTGAGGCCAGTGGTCGGGTAGCCTGCAGTACAGCTTCTTGCCGCGTGTACCCCTTCGTGTTTGCGTTGGCGATGTTATGTCCTGTTGTACTAAGTGCAGTTTGTTGGGATAAAATTGCTCTTTTTCCGATTTCTAATCCATGAAAGGTTGAGTACATCTTTTTTCTCCCCTATGCTTTTAAATCAAACAAACGAGCATATTCTCTTGAATCCTGTGCTTCCGCTTCTGAACTATAAAGACCCGAATCCTTTGATTGTGGTATCATTTGCTCGATCATAAACTGTGTATAGGTTAACGACTGCTGAATCAATTGCTGATTATGTTTGTTTACATGATCAATTTCTTCAAATAAACGCTGAAGTAATTTCACTTTCGACGTCCACTCCGCTTTTGTCACTCCGTCAGGCTGTTGTTCAATTAACTTCGAAAGGGGAAGATAGGGTTTGTCGTGTTCTAATACTTCCATCCTCAGCTCATCTGCTTCTTTGATTTTTTTGATGAGCTTAGATTCATCCGCCATGACAGCAAGCAACGGATTGATTTCTGCAGAAATTAAGATGTCCTGCTTTTTCTTTGCGGTCTCTAATAATGTGATATGCAGGTCGGTTAACATCTGCAAAACTTCTGTGAGGCTATTCATCGATTTTCGCACCTGACTTCCAAGCTGAGAGTAATTTTTCCGCTAACTTTTCACTGTCTACTTTGTAAGTGCCATTGGCAATTTGACTTTTCAACTGCTCTATTTTTGCATCTTTTTCTTTTTGAATTTGCAGTTGAGCTTCGCTTGATAGCTCTACCTTATCCGTTTGAGGCTGTTTCGTTGCTTCAGACCGGTTCGGTTGTTGTTTTTGATAGGCTTGATAAACAGTATCGATTCGATTTATCGGATTAATTTTCATAACGTCCGCTCCTTTTAACTCTATCCATACTTTTTGTATCGGCAGTTTATTGCTGAATGTTTAGAGTAATTCTCATTTTTTCACAAAAAAGAAACGGCCGCCTGAACAGCCGCCGCTAAATTGGTATACATTCCACTATGTCCTCATAATTCCATTCGCGATTCCCATCATTTGATCTGCATAACTAAGCGCCCGGGCATTTGCTTGATAGCCCCTTTGTGCTTTGATCATATCGGTCATTTCCTGATTTAAATCCACATTCGAAGATTCTAAAAAGCCTTGTTTGATTTGATAATTAGCATTCACAGCGGTAACAGCTCCACCTGTTAACCGGTAAACTCCGCCATCATCCTTTAACAACTGTGGATTACTGAAGTCGACCAATCCGATTTGCTGGTTTGTCCCCGTAACGGTTCCATCGGTTGCCACCACAAATCCATTGTCCGTGCTCCATTCAATGGGATTTTGATTTTGATCAAGTAGCACATCACCATGGGCGTTTACTAGCTGAAATCTTCCCCCGCCAACAGGAGATTGCTGAAAGGCTCCACCTCTCGTATACAAAATTTCCGTTGTTGTTCCTGTTGTTCGTTGTACTCGAAAAAAACCGTTTCCTTCGACCATGAAATCAAAGGGTTGATCTGTTTGCTTTGGCGCGCCTTGAGTTTCATCCAATGGTGTTGCCGCTATACGCGCTCCAAAAGTAGTTCGAATGCCTAGAGGAGACAGACGTCCCATCTCCTTTTGCTGCTCTGCTTGGTTTTGCATCGAAACGGTTAAATTTTCACTAAAAACGGCTTCTCTGCGCTTAAATCCTGTCAATTCCACATTTGAAATATTATTGGCGATGGTATCTAACTTCCCTTGGTAGGCGCGAACACCAGACGAAGCAATAAATAAAGATGTATTCATAGCTTTTATACCCTTCCAATCGTATTTAATTGTTCTAGTGTTTTATCGTACGCTTGAAGTACCTTTTGATTCGCCTCATACAACCGAATATTTGTCATCATTTCGGTAATCGTTTGAGATGTATCAACGTTTGATTGCTCGATCATTTTATGGTGCAGCTGTAAACCTGCAGGGAGAGTCTGTGCCAGCATAGCGGGTGCTGCCCCCTCTAGCTCATATAAACCATTATCTTTTTTAACTAATTGATTCGGGTCATTGACCACCATGATTCCAAGTGAAGCAACCGTTCGTGCACGTGCTGGGTCATCCGGGTTAACGATAATATCCCCATTATTTCGGATCAACACATTTCCAGAAGTCAATTCTTGGTCCGATATGGGTCTGCCATTTTTCCCTAAAACCAAATCTCCAGACGAAGTTGTCAACTGCCCATTTTGATTTACCGAGAACCTTCCATTTCGCGTGAATTGGAAACTGCCATCAGCGGTTTGCACGGCAAAAAAAGCAGCTGGTTTTATGTATTCCCCGTTTTCTAACCTAGGCGGCACCGCTTGGTCGTTTATCGCGACATCATAAGGCATGTTGCTAGTCACTAGACTCCCCTGTGAAAAAAGTGGTAACGTTTCTTGATTATAGACCCCCATGGACAGTGTACCGATCTTTGGCGTTTTTCCCGAAGGTTCTGTTTGCCGAATGCGTTCTAGTAACATTTCCGGGAAGGAACGCAGCGGACTTGAATCCTGTTTAAAACCTGGGGTTTCGACATTAGCCAAATTATTCGTTAGTGCATTTTGTCTTCTCTGTAACGCAATCATCCCGGATGTAGCGGTATCAATTCCTCGTAGCATAGTCGTGCTCCTCTCTACATGTATAAATTTACTAACAGTCCTTTAATTTCACCAATCGTCTTCAAAAGGTCAACAGAGCCAGTTTGTTTTTCCATCACCTGCTCGGAAAGTTTGATCAACTGCTGATCAATTTGTTTAATTAATTTTAGCCTTTTATCTCTACCATTGGAGTGAAATGACCGATACTCTTCAATGGAGTAACCATTTTGAACGACTTCTTTTAAAAAGTCTTGAATGCTTTGTTTATACGCCAGTAAATCTTTTACAGATTGAGAAGTGCTTAAACGAATACCGTTTTGATCCAGACCTTTGAGGAGAGTTTGCAAACGATCCTGCGTTAAATCAAATTGTGTTTCTTGATAAATCTGTTGAAAAGAAGGGGATTCTTTCCCTTTCTCCCGCACAGGAATAAAGCGATCCTGACTGATAGCTTGGCTTTGTTGGATCTTCAAGCGGATACCCCTTTCGGTCGAATTTTTCCGTTTCATGGAGAATGAAATTTTTTTAAACTAAATTAAAGATAAACCAAAGGAGAATTTTATGTCTAGTATTTTTGGAATTTTGTTGGCACTCCTCGCAGTTGGTATTGGGATGATTTTAAAAGGAGCACCACTTGCATCCTTGAACAATCCAGCGGCATACCTGATTATTTTTGGCGGAACAGCAGCTGCCGTGCTTATTGCATTTCCGTTTCGAGAAATTAAAAAATTTCCGAAATTGTTAAAAATTGCTCTGTTTGAACCTAAACTTCCTTCAAAAGCAGAACAGGTTGCTAGATTAATAGAATGTGCAGAAATGGCCAAAAAAGAAGGCTTTTTAGCTTTAGAGGAAATTGCTGAAACAACTGACGATCCTTTTTTTAAAAAGGGGCTCGAAATGATCATCGATGGCTATGATGTCGAATTTATTGAGGAAGTTTTATTTGATGAAGTCGAGGCAATTGAGCAGCGTCATAAAACAGGCGCCCTTATTTTTACTCAAGCAGGCACGTATGCTCCGACTCTTGGTGTACTCGGGGCCGTAGTTGGTCTAATTGCTGCTCTCGGTTCATTATCCGAAATAGAAAAAATCGGTCATTCGATTTCAGCTGCATTCATTGCAACCTTACTTGGGATTTTTTCCGGTTATGTACTATGGCATCCATTAGCGAACAAATTAAAGCGTCTTTCCAAACAAGAGCAAGAATTAAAGCTGATTATCATTGAAGGGCTGCTCTCCATTTATCAGGGAGTTTTACCGAGTGCCTTGGAGAAAAAGCTGACGGTCCATATCCCTCCGTCTGAACGCAAAATAGTAGAAAAGGAAATGGAACAGGATCATCATTTTGAGGAGAAATCGGCATGAGAAAACGGAAAAGAGCCTTTACCTCTGACCATGAAGATCATGTAGATGAATCTTGGCTGATTCCATATGCCGACCTATTAACGTTGTTACTAGCATTATTTATCGTCTTATATGCTGCAAGTACCGTTGACAAGGTAAAGTATCAGTCCATCATGGAATCCTTTCAATCTGAATTAACAGGGACAAAGATTGACAATCAACAAGCGGGTTTATCTCCGAACCCTTCTTCTCCACAACCGGAGGTGGGTTTGCCGGAAGTAGAAGTAAAAGGCGAAACAAATGACGAAGAACTCGATGTATTGAAGAAACAACTTGAAGGCTACATCAAAAACAACAGCCTAGAGGATATGGTCACTCTCTTAGAAACAAAAAAGGGAATTGAAGTGTCCTTAAAAGATGTGGTGTTATTTGATTCTGGAAGAGCGGATTTAAAAGAACGCTCCTATCAAACTTTAAACGGGCTCATCGGCCTGATTAATACCGTTCCCAATCCGATAAGCATTGAAGGTCATACGGACAATGTTCCGGCACACAATACCATCTATACTTCCAATTGGGAATTGTCCGCCGCTCGAGCAGCAAGCGTTCTCCACTATTTTGAGTCACAAGGGGTTCAAGCAAATCGGTTGCAATTTTCAGGGTTTGGAGAATTTCAGCCCCTTTATCCAAATGATTCGGATGAAAACCGTCAGTCAAATCGTCGGGTAACCGTGGTGATTTTACGAGGTAGTTAAAAATTCTAGGGAGTGGAGGACGCAACTGTGAAAAAGGTTGTTTTATATGGTTTTAGTGTACTAGTTTTGTGTTTTTCTATATTAGCAGACGTGGGAACAGGACGTAACGAAGAAGAAGCAGTTGCTACTCCCTTCACAAAAGTGGTGTTAGCCGAAGAAATCCAATTGGATGTACCTTTACTTAATCAAATGGAAGAACCCCGGTTATTTAACGGCTGCGAAGTAACCAGTTTGGCAATGTTACTTCACTATTGGGGAATCGATGTGACTAAAAACGAACTCGCCGCACAAATCCCAAAGGTTCCTCTTCTCTACGATGATGGGAAAAGCGGAAATCCCAATATGGGGTTTGTCGGCAATATGGAAGATGGTCCTGGGTTAGGTGTCTACCATGGACCTATTTTTTATTTGGCGAATACCAATGTCAATAATCAGTTGAAGGTTCAAAATCTATCAAACTATCCTTTTTCTGTCGTTTTGGAAAAGGTCAGTCAAGGTCTGCCTGTTTGGGTAATTACTACAACGAGCTTTTCACCAATACCAACTGTCAATACATGGTCTACTCCACAAGGGTCGGTAGAGATTTCGTTTAAAATGCATAGTGCGGTTATTACCGGCTACGACCAGGAATACATCTATCTAAATGATCCCTACGGAACGAAGAACAAAAAGGTAAACAAAGAAAAATTCATCGCATCTTGGGAACAAATGGGATCACAAGCAATCGTCATTGAACGTAAATGAGAAATTTATTAAAAGGCTGTGTTAAAGGGTAATGTTGATATTTTAACTCGTTGATTTTTGCGGAAGGCGCGAGACTCCTGCAGGAGGACGGGACAGGGGAGACCCCGCAGGCGCTTTAGCGCCGAGGAGGCTTCCCGAACCGCCTGCGGAAAGCGAAGCGCCTGGAGCACAAATCAACAGCCAAGTTTAATACGGCTTTTAAAAAAGATTAAACTTTAAAAATAAAGTTACCGATACCTTATTACAATCAAATAAAAAACATGAATCGTACGAATGAAAATGGGGGGAAATATGTTAACGTTCATAGCAGGTGTAGTTACAGGATCTTTTTCCATGCTATTCATCATGAGCCTAATGTCAATCGGCAAAAACGCCGATCACCATATGGAAATGTCACTTCAAAAAGAACATCAATAGAACAATGCACTGTCCGCCTCAGGTGGACACTGTCCACGAGCGGTGCCTGTCACCCAAAAATTGTCACCCAAAAATGTCACCCAAAAATGTCACCCAAAAAAGGAAGGGACCTCCCTTCCTTTTTTTGCCTATTTACTTTTATACAAAGTTCGAATGAATTCTTCCTATTGAACATATACAGGAAAGGGAGCCTGTAGCACTCATGGTAAATGGGAGGAGGAAAATAAATGAACGTTTTAGAAGTAAAGAATTTACAAAAATCATTCGGTGCGATCCGTGCGGTTCAGGACATTAGTTTTTCTGTAGAAGCCGGAGAAGTATTTACTATCATTGGACCAAATGGAGCAGGAAAAACCACCACATTGGAAATGATTGAGGGCTTGGTTACACCGGACCAGGGAGAAATCCATTTCGGTGACATGAATTGGGGACATCATGCGGTAGCGATTAAGATGAAAATCGGAGTACAGCCACAATCGAGTGCTATGTTTGACTTATTAACCCCTGAAGAAAATTTAGAGCTTTTTGCTACCTTTTACGAAAAAGCTCGACCAACAGAAGAAATTCTAAAACTAATAAATCTAACTGAACATCGGAAAAACCAAGTAAAAAAACTATCTGGCGGCCAGCGTCAGCGGCTTGCGATAGGACTTGCGATGATTAGCGACCCCGATATTATTTTTCTCGATGAACCAACAACTGGCCTTGACCCCCAGGCTCGCCGAAATATATGGGACATTATCCTTGAATTGAAGAAGTTAGGTAAAACCACTATCCTGACTACACATTATATGGAAGAGGCAGAAAAACTAAGTGATCGCGTTTGTATTGTTGATCAAGGCAGCATTGTGGCGATCGATACACCATCTGCACTCATTGAAAAATTGACCAAAGAACGGGAAGTGCGCTTATCGTTTCTTGATGGCGAGGAAGCGGCAGCTGCGGCGGATGTTTTTGCAAGTAATTTCGAGTCTGTTTCCCGTACCGAGCGGGAAGGTACAACGTTAAAGCTTTGGACCATCAAGCCGGAAGATACACTCTTGGATTTGTTTAAATTCACAAAGGAAAAGGAGTATCAGGTCGAGCAGGTCTCGATCCGCGAAATGAGTCTGGAGGATGTTTTTATTGCTTTTACAGGGAAGGAATGGAGGGATTAGCTTGAATAAGTCAAAACAGTTCAAAAAAATGTTCATGGCGCAATTAAAACTGACCCTTCGTGAAAAACAAGCATGGTTTTGGGGGATATTTTTCCCTGTCATCTTAATGGTCATTTTCATGGTGATCTTTAGCGGCAGCTCAGATGATGAATTCCAAGCTGAAATTGCAATTGTCGCCGCGGAAAATCCGAATCCGACCTCTGACATGCTGCTAGCACAAATCACTCAACTTTCTATCTTGGATGTCAAATCAGGTAAACCCGTTAGCCGAGAAACAGCCGAACAATGGGTGACAGACAAAGAAGTGGATGCAGCGATCATCTTACCTGGATCTGCTGAAGACACTACATTCGGATTAGTCATCAACAAAGAAGACGAACGAGGAGTCACCACGCAAGCACTATCAGCCATTCTAGATAAGATTGTTCAGCAGGCAAACTTAGCTGCGGTCGGGGCAGCACCTACCTTTAATATTGAACTCGAATCAATTACAAGCGGAAGTAACGAATTAGATTATACAGATTTTCTGTTAACTGGGATGATTGCTTTATCCATTGCTCAAGGTGGATTGTTCGGAATGGTTGATTTAGTGGAAATGCGCCGCAAGGGATTGCTCAAGCGACTGCGAATGACACCTGCCAATATGAGCATCTTTGGTCTAAGTGATATGGTCATGCGCCTGTTATTCAGTGTCATTCAGATTTTACTTTTATCACTCATTGGGGTGTTTATCTTTGGTGCCAATCTCTACATTAATATATTTAGCCTGCTGATTGTCTTTTTAATTGGCGCTCTATCCTTTAATGCCCTAGGGTACTTCATTTCTTCCTTTAGTTATACGCAAAATGCTTATATGGGAGTTGCAAATATTGTCAGCTTCCTCATGATGTTTTTAAGCGGAGTATTCTTTCCGGTTGAAACGATGCCGGATTGGCTCCAGCCAGTGTCCAATCTATTGCCGCTCACGTATTTTGCTGAAGGCTTGAGAGACAGCATGGTGTATGAAACGGGTGTGTTTTCAAGTTCACTTTGGTTTGGAATTGGAATCATGGTCATTTGGGGTATTGTTGCCTTTTTGATTGGGTCTTGGTTGTATAAAAGAAAATCGATTGTTGCTACTAGGTAATCGATTGAAAAGAAAAGGCAAGCGCCCTGGACAGTAATCTAAGTTCAAAAACTTATACTTTCTTTTCTTACAAAAAAGGAAGGGGAATCCCCTTCCTTTTTGAAAAAACTATGAATAAAACAGTCAAAGCTACTAATTATTGATATTTGTCTAACTTTATTGGGTCAGATCAAGATATGTGATACGTTTTTCCTTCATTCCAACTTATCAATTTGGTTGAACTATTTTCTATTAACTAAACACTGGCAGCCAATCTCCATGTGCTTCTATTAAGTCATCACACAATGAAACAATATCATCTAATGATAATTCCGCTGCTGTATGTGGATCCAACATGGCTGCCTGGTAAATATGCTCTTTTTTCCTCGTAACCGCAGCTTCGATGGTCAATAGCTGGGTATTGATATTGGTTCGGTTTAATGCAGCAAGCTGTTCAGGAAGCTCACCCATATAGCATGGTGTTATTCCGCTGCGGTCTGAAACACACGGGACCTCTACCACTGCCTTCCGAGGAAGATTACTAATTAAGCCGCCCGTATTCAAGACATTGCCGCCGAACTTAAATGGAATATTGCTCTCCATGGATTCAATAATTCTTGAACCATATTCACTTGAACGGTCATGAGAAAGATTTGAATTCCTTGTTAGTTCTTCACGCATTCCATCCCAGCCGCGAATTTGATTTTCACAGCGTCTCGGATATTCATCAAGCGGGATATTGAACTTTTCAATTAAATCCGGATATTGACGTTTAATGAAATAAGGATGATATTCCGCATTATGTTCTGAAGATTCAGTCACATAAAACCCGAATTTGTCCATTAACTCAAACCGGACCTTGTCATGATGCTTAGACATCTGCTTCTGCTTAGCCCGTAGTTTAATTTCAGGATACAAATCTTTTCCATCCTTTTTCACTTCAAGTAGCCAAGCCATATGGTTAATACCAGCTATTTTCTCTGAAATGCCTTCATGCTCCATTCCCAATGATTCGAATAGCACCTTTGTACAGACTTGGACACTATGGCATAATCCAACTGTTTTCACGTTTGTATAGCGAAGCATCGCACCAGTTAAAGAAGCCATCGGATTCGTATAATTTATGAACAAAGCATCCGGGCAAACTTCCTCGATATCCTTTGCAAAGTCAAACAAAACAGGTATGGTGCGTAATGCGCGAAAAATCCCGCCGATTCCAATCGTATCCGCAATCGTCTGGCGGAGTCCATATTTTTTCGGTATTTCAAAATCAATGACTGTACTTGGTTTATAGCCGCCAACTTGAATGGCATTTATCACATATTTAGCTCCTCGTAATGCTTCCTTTCTGTCCAAATAGGCTTTAATATGAATACTTTTGTTATAACGATTTCTCAAATTCGCAAGCATGGCCTCCGATTCTTTTAAGCGTTTCTCGTCAATATCAAATAAAGCGAACTCAAACCCATCAAGGGCTGGTACCATCAGGCAGTCCCCAAGGACATTTTTTGCAAAAACCGTACTTCCTGCGCCTATAAACGTGATTTTTGACATGATTATTACCCTCCTGAAAAAAAAATTGTCATAAATCGTTTTGACTATTCGACCATTTAAAATAAAGAAAAACCTGCTATACTCATATTATAACGCTTACATTTTTCCTACAATGGTAATAACTTGCGAATGGAGGGTAAAATATTGTCTAGTGAAAAATATGGTAATTATGGGTTCTGTTTTCAGGATATGCCCGATAATAATGTAGCAAATATTTTTTCGATGGGATTGGAGCTTCAAACTTCTATAGATTATCATTGGGATGGGATGATAAGAAAGGATATTCAAGGGGTAGAAAAATATGTTTTTCAATATACTCTCTCCGGTCAAGGTGCAATTACCTTCAAGGATAAGCTGTATTCATTACATCAGGGTGATGCATTTTTCGTCCAGTTACCTAGTCAGCATTGCTACTTTCTTCCCGAAAGCAGTGAAAGCTGGGAATTTATTTATATTACATTAATAGGAAGTGCCGCCACTTCCTGCTGGAACTTTATTCATGATCATGCCGGCGGGACTGTAAATATTCCTCCCGAAGCAAATCTCATTCAGCTATTGCACAGCCTCCTGCAAGAAACAAAAGAACAAAAAATAATCGATGCTTATCTTTCATCGGCTAGAGCCTACGAATTTATCATGGAATGCTATCGTTTCACGAAAAACCTGAATACTACCAATCAAGAATTGCCTGAACCCATTTCGCAGGTAATTACCTTTATTCAACAACAATATGGGGAATACATTTCCGTTGAAAAAATGGCGGCCATAGCTGGGCTATCAAGTTATTACTTCATTAAACAATTTCGGAAGTACACAAATACGACGCCGTCTAAATACTTAACGAGAGTCCGAATAAAGAAAGCTTCGGAAATGCTTCTTCATTCCGATTTATCGATAAAAGACATCGCCGCTAAAACAGGATATGAAAATGCAAACTATTTCAATAAAGTCTTTCGAAAAATAACTGGTTTTTCTCCAGGAGAATTTAGAGAAGGCCGAATAAGCAATCTGGATTATTTAATCATCTAGTGTGCTGTAACCAAGCATTAAATAGGTTGCTATTGATTTCCTTTTCGATGGTTTCTAATATAAAAAATAGGACAAGTGGAAATTCATTGTTGCGGCTAGGTCATGAATGTAAAAAGGAAGGGGATTCCCCTTCCTTTTTTAAAAATCATGAGAATCCAACCATTGCAACTAAAATCGCTAAACCTACTAGTAGGATGAAAGCTAAATAACCAATAATACTTAAAATGGTAACTATCCAACCGATCACCTTGCGATCTGTCTTAATTAAATAGATTCCTAAAGCAATGGCACCAAAAACGAAACCTAAAATCCCCCAAAGAACAGGGCTTTTGCCATACTTTTTGGAATCAATAGCTAAATAAATCGTAATGATAATATTTATTGCAAATCCAAAAAACCCTTCCAACCTTCTCTCCCCTAACTATGTATCCAAGTATTTTCATTAAAATTATACCAGATAATTCTACTATATCTCGGTGATTTCCCCAAAAAAAGACAATTAGGTTATAATATTCGAGGGAGATTTTTACCGGAATTTTTCTTCTCTCTCGGTCACTCTAGACAAGTTAGATGCGGTGACTAGGACCGATTCTATAATTCTATCTTTGAAACAGGTAAAAGTAGCTTAATCCCCCGTTTATTAAATGGTAGTATTTTTAGGTCGGCTATCAAATGACTGATGTATCCACCAAGGCAGCAATAGAAAACTCCCTCGATTCCGACGGATACTTCAAATTTCGAAGCAATTACCCCAAAGAATATGACGCCCAAGATGGAATGGGTATAGCTCCGGTGCGAAGACAAGGACGCGATTATGATATAAACCCCAAGCAGGATTAGCCATATTTCCGCTAAAGAGATGCCTCCCATCAGTACACCAATTCCTGTGATCGTTAACATATGCTTTTGTTTGATAAACCCCGCAACCACCATAATCCCTAAGCCAATCCCGAGGCCAAGCCATTTCTCTCTTGCACTGCCTTCATAAAAGCTATAAAAAATCATCAATATCCCAATCAACTGAGCTGCCATTTGAATCAACTTATGAGACAAGGTGATTTTTCCGCGAAGCTTTCCATCAATATCAAGATCAGGCATTAATCCCGAAACTGCTCCTAATCCGACAAACAAGGCGGTCTCTGATGGAGAGGCTTGAAACGTGTTGGCAACGATGAATCCTGTTGCAGCGCCAATTGCTGCATGTGCTGTACCATTCAATGTTGATTACACCCCTATTTCGATAGTAACTCTTCTTATCTTACATTAAAACATTTGTTCTGTTTAGAAAAAACAAAAAATCCTACTATTATCCTATCCTATTAGCCAAACAAAAAAGCCAAGCAGTCCGCCATGCTTTCGGTAATTAGTTTGGCCCTAGGTATTTTTCAAGAAATTCAGCCATCATCGAATACGAATTTAGTTTATTTTTTAATTTTACCATCGAATGTCCTTCCTCTTCGATACGAATAAATGTAACAGGATGGTTCCGATCCTTTAGTTTAATGACCATCTGCTCGGATTCTTGAATGGAGACTCGCGGATCATTTACACCATGAATAACCATTAATGGGGCGGTAATTTTATCAGCATGATTCAACGGGTCAATTTGGTCAAAGTAATCTCCATCTTTTTCAATCGTTCCATATTCTGCTTCCCGCAGTTTTTTCCGCCAAGGGCTTGTTGTTTGTAAGAATGTTCGAAGGCTGGACATTCCCACAATATCGATACCAGCTGCCCATAATTTTGGATAGTGGCTGAGTGCAGCAAGCACAATAAATCCACCATAGCTGCCACCTACAATCGCTATTTTCTCCGGATTAATCTCCCCTGTTTTTTTAAGCCATTCCACTAGATAGATGACATCCTTCAGGGCGTCCATTCGGTTGCGGCCATCATCAAGGTGAGTGTATGTTTTTCCATAACCCGTACTTCCGCGGATATTGGGAGCAGCCACCGCATAACCTTGGGTTAAAAAATATTGTAAAAAAGGGCTGTAGACAGCACGAGTTTGACTTTCGGGTCCTCCATGAATATAGACTACAAGTGGGGATCCCTCGTCTCTATGATTAGGCTTAAAGTAAAAAGCAGGTATCAGACGTTGGTCAAACGATGGAAACGATATGATCTCAGGCTCAACTAATTTTTCCTCCAGGATTGGAGCACGTGAGATGTACGTAACCCGCTTGGCTTGGAGGGTGTTAAATTCAACCTCCCAGATATCAGAGGGATGCGCAGGTCCATTTAAGACAAACCCCACCTTTAGTTGATCAGGTGTAAATCTAAGATTGCTAATCACTCCCATTGGAGTCTCCCATGTATACAGCATACTTTGAACCAGGTCTACCAGATAGCCCTTCGATATTCCTCCTTCGTTCATGGAGAAAGCTAATTTATTTTTATCCTTATTCAAAACCAGGTCTTCAAGATCCCACTCTCCCTGCTCCAGCCAAGTCAATTGTTTACTGGCTATGTGAATGAATCCGAGTCCAAAGAATTCTCTGTCCTGATTCGTTAATAGGTAGATATGATCCCCATCCTTATTAAAATGAATATCTTTATAGCTAGCTTCCCCCTTATGCACTGTAATCCAGTCCATTTTTCCAGTTAAAAGTGAAAATACCCCTAAATCATGATCAAGGGGCGAGTTTGCTTTTTTAATCAATAGTGATTTTCCATCTGGAAACCATTTTTCAACTAAATACGTCCCTTCGGCCGCAAACACAAGTTGGATTTCCAATGTCTCCAGATTTTGAATATAAACATCTAAAGAATGTTGACTTCGGCGGTTGCTGGACCATGCAATCCATTTCCCATCGGGAGAGCTGTCACCAAACAAATGAATATGTTCAGGGGAGTTGGTCAGCGGTACTTTTTCGCCGTCCTCTTTTATTAAGTACAATTGCTCCTTTTCATTTCCATCCACGTCCATCCCAATAATAAGATCCGATGTGCTGGCAATATATTTAATAAAGGTGATTCCTTTCTTGGTAAAAGACGTTTGGGCAGGCCACCTAGCCTCTCGGTCAAGCTCCCATACCTGTGGTAACCCCGTAAAATCAGAAATAAAGCTAATTTTCTTTCCTTTAGGATCGTATTCAAAACTTTTCACCATACGTACATGAATAAAAGGGTCAATCGTTATTTTATCCATTCCATTACCACCATTCCTAAATTGAGTTATCATTACTCCATTCTATTTAGGAATAGCTCATATCATTCTGTATTTATTGAATGCAAAAAGAGTATTCGGAGGTTGAATCGTCTTTTTTATATACCGCTATTCTAGAAACTCAATGAACCATTTCACACATTGATAGGTGGTTTCCCAATCCGCCTGGTCCTCTATCCCCCAGCAAGCATAAAGTGTCCCTAAAGCCACTGCTGCTTTTAACAAGCGTTGCCGGTCTAGCCCTAGCTGATTACTGATTGTATCCACTCGGAGTTTCAGGATGCTTTTTGGATCAGTTTTTGACTCTAGCTGATTCACCAAAAAGGATACCACATCAAAGTATGAATCACCTGCGACTCCTTTTGGATCAATCGCCATCCACCCCTGCTGCTTGGAATACAAAATATTTTCATGATGTAAATCACCGTGAAGCAGCTCTGGTCCAGCTGATGTATCCTCGATATACTTGAAAAAATCCTCTGCTAACAGAACATGATCATGGGAAATCGGTCCATGGGGAAAGTTTTTCCGATAGCGCGGCAGCCCCGCGAACCAGTGTATGAGTGATGGTGTTGATGTTCCATTAGGTACAGGTCTGCGAATCTCTTTCCATACTTTTATAAATGTTTCCACAACAAGCATTTCATCCTTTTCTTCTGAAAGCATCCTTCCAGGAATGAGCCGCTCTAACAGCATCACACCATTCTCCGGATCAGTCTTCAGCAGTTTGGCACAGCTATTTCCATCATACGCCTGCAGGGTTACTATCTCATTTCGCGTATCAAAATTGGGCACACCGAGCTTTAAAATCAACCGGGTTCCCTCTGAAGTGTTTACCTTAATTACATAATTATAAGAGAGATTCTCAACAGGGCCATCACTGGTAAGATTCCATTTTTGTAAATAAATTTGGACAGTATCCTCCAATGTTTCTAACCAAAGCTTCCCATCGAAGCCAAAGGCGTTGATAATTTTTTCTTGAAAATCACGAGGTATTTTCATCAAACAAGATTCTCCTTACTATATTCCATTTCACAAATTAATAATTCAACATCCCCAGTACCAATCCCTTTTTTAGGGGGAAAAAGATTAAAGACGATTCGCAGGGACGAATCGTCTTTAGATAAATCAATTTATGCAGTAGCTCTAGCCTTATCTCTTCCAAATGTTCTGCGGATGAATGGTACCACCCAGCGATCTAAGCCGTATCTGCCTGCGTTGTATCCTGCTGTTAAGATAATGAAGCCTAAGAAAATATCTGTTGGGTTATGAGAAACAGTTCCTGCTAAGAAGAAGCTGAAGTTCATGACTAAGCCAAAGAATATTGCTGCTGTTGTTAAACATCCAAGAATAAGGCCTAAACCGATTAACGTTTCACCCCAAGGTACAATGTGGTTGAAGACATCAATATTTGGTAATGCAAAGCTTTCTAGGAAGTTAACATACCAGCCATAAACAATGTTGCCGTCTAGACCTTTAACTGGATTTGCGATTGCTCCTTTTAAGAATCCAGAAGCATCAAATGCACCACTCTGTAGTTTTCCTAGACCTGCAGTGAACCATGCGTAACCAAGATATAAACGAATAACAGTCAAAATAACTGTTGCGACATTACTTTCTCTTAAAAATTTATTAAACATATGTCATTCCGCCTTTCAAAATTTGCTTACTCTTTATATTTACACTATAGTTGATTTTAAACATTAACAACATGGAGATAGTGTTAAGTTCACAATTTGTTTGAAATGATTTGACGGATTTTTGAACAGCTAACCTACTCAATATTTTCCCCTCATTAAGATTGGTTATGCCACGGTCAGATACCACGATTGTGATAAAATAAGATTTGATGTTTCCCATTAAATACATTAATTGAGCTCCAATAAAAAAGGATATCCTAATAAAACATTAGGATATCCAATACTCAATTTATCTCGTATAACGTTAGTATCGCAGATATTGCCCCTACCCAAAGAAGTTCTTCACTACATCAATCACTTCTGTCTCATAACGTGCAGAGGTGTAGCAATGGTCACTTCCATGAATCCAATGGAGAGAGCCCTTTTCTGCAAAAATTTCGGCCAGTCTCCATGAAACAAGAGGCGGGACAGCATCATCATGTGTGCCATGAATCAACTGCACTTCGGCGGTAACCTGCTTTGCTGCCTCATAAATATTGAGTCCGAACACATCCTCGAGTAAGGATTTTCCGACCACATTGCCGCCGAGATCAATGGCTCCCGTTTCGATGTAATGGAGTAATGCTTCCCCATATAATTTTCTTGATAAAACATCCTGCATATTCGCTGCTGGACTTAGCAAAATGAGTTTCTTTACCTGCTCATGTAAAATTGAAGCGGCTAAAATAGAAACGGCCCCGCCCATACTAAATCCAAGCAGATTCATAAAATTCGCATCGACATACTCGAAATTAACAGCATAGTCAAAAATGGCTAAGCAATCTTTCACTTCAGATGTCATCGTCATGTCGATTAACTGACCATCACTTTCCCCGTTGCCAATAAAATCAAAGCGAAAGCTAACGATTCCCTTATCCGCCAATACATCCGCCAGCTTTTTAAATATAAAATGAGATTCGCCTTTATGCCCGGTAAACCCATGATTAAATATAACCGCTGGAAACGGACCCTCCCCTTCTGGTTTTGTCATCATTCCCCTGATGGTCATTCCGTCTCTCAACACTTCAAAATGTTTTATTTCCACCACAGCACAACCTTCTTTTAAAGTGGTTACCTTCGATTGAACATATGTTTTGCGCAAAAAGAGGACAGTAGACCTCCTAAAAGGCAGCTACTATCCATTTTTTATAACGAAACTTTAATAATCACATTCTTTTCTGCAGATTCAACAATGATTTCCATCAATTTCGATAACCTCAATACCTCTTCATTTTTTACTATTGGTTCTTGTCTTTTCTCGATTACTGATACTAGATTATCATAGAAATGCTCATCCAACTCAATTGGTTCCGGAAGCGGATGGGTAGTGGTCGCTTCCTCACTTGGAGGTGCCATGGTTTTGGTTAAGCCTTGGCCTGCTTTAATTGGTTTTGGTGCTGGGGCAACTACATCTCTATTTTGGATAATAATTTTACCGTTATTACTCCAATCTTCAATAACTGCAGTCCCTTCAGTCCCTTTAGCATACCATCTAGGCAGACTAATAAAGTTGGTTGTACCCACTTCTACTAACGCTCTAGCTCCATTTTCAAAAGTTATAATGGTTTGAAAGCCATCATCGACTTCATCGCCTAAAATATAGCTGAGGTTTGCATAGACACTTGAAATATTGCTATCTACCATAAACAATAGCTGGTCCAAAAGGTGGACGCCCCAATCAAGTAACATCCCTCCACCATTCTCTTTTAAATGACGCCAATCGCCTGGAATACCATTAGCGCCATGGACTCTTGATTCAACGTGGAATACTTCACCAATTTTTCGATTATCATAGATACTTTTTATCGTTAAAAAATCTTCATCCCAGCGGCGATTTTGGTGAACCATAAAGACTTGATCCGTATTCTTTACAGTATCCATGATTTCAATTAGTTCTTCACTATGAATCGTAACCGGTTTTTCACAAACTACATGCTTACCGGCAGCAATTGCTTTTATGGCAATTTCCTTATGAACATCGTTCGGAGTGGCAATTAAGACAATATCGACAAACTCATCGGCAAGTAATTCATCTAAACTATCGAAAACTTTATAGCCATCCTCCATACCTGCTTCATTTCTATTAGGTTTACTGTCATATACACCATAAACCTTGACTTGCTTATGGTCTATCAGGATATAGCGGGCATGGTAAGTTCCCATACCACCATATCCAACGATCGCTAGGTTATATATAATTTTTGTCATTATGTCCTCCCTAAACCCTTATACCCACCATATGTCTGCAGGTGTTTCTCGGATTAAGACATCCTTCAAGTTTTTCACTGCGCGATTAAAGCCTTCATCAATAGACATTAATGGGTCCTCATGTTCAATGCTAACCACATAATCATAGCCATAAGTAAGTAGTGCACTCAGCATATTAGACCATTCCTGCATGCCATGACCACAGCCGACACTTCTAAATGTCCAAGCGCGTGTTTGTACATTACCATATGGCTGCATATCAGTTAAACCATACATATTGACATTATCCTGGTCGATATAAGTATCTTTCGCATGGAAGTGATGAATCGCTCCAGCTTTTCCAAGTATTTTAATAGCTGCGACAGGATCAATTCCTTGCCACCACAAATGGGAAGGATCAAGATTAGCCCCGATTGCATCACAGGTTTCCTCTCGAAGCTTCAACATTGTATATGGTGTATGAACAAGGAAGCCACCGTGCAATTCTAGTCCGATTTTAACATTATGGGACTGTGCTAATTCACCAATTTCCTTCCAGTATGGAATCAGTTTGTTTTCCCACTGCCAAGTTAAAATATCGGCATATTCAGTTGGCCAAGCTACAACTGGCCAGTTAGGCTGTGTGGCATTTTCACTATCACCTGATGTTCCAGAGAAGCAATTCACTACAGGTACACCTAGCAATGAAGCTAATTTGATTGTTTTTCTTAAAGTTTCATCAGATTGTTTTGCAAATTCCTTATCCGGAGAAATCGGATTGCCATGGCAACTAAACGCGCTGATGATTAATCCGCGGGAAGTAACCGCCTTTAAATATTCTATGCGCATTTGTTCATCCGCTAAAAGCTCATCTAATGGGCAGTGGGCATTTCCTGGATATCCTCCAGTCCCAATTTCAATGGCATCAAGACCGGATGCCTTTACATGATTAAGCATTTCTTCAAATGACATCTGAGAAAATAGTACTGTAAAAACTCCTAATTTCACTCTAAAACCCTCCTTCTTTTTTTGAAGCAAAGCTGGGACAACGGGTCGGGTCCATTGCCCAACTTGTATTTTACAATGAATCTGGGATTGGGACAGGGGGTCTGTCCCTTAGTCCAGCTATAGGAAAGTCTAAATTCGTCAATCGGTGAGTTTTTTCTTGCATTTAACCTATCACAGAGAAACAATTCTCTTGGATACTTGAGACTCAATCGCTGCCAAGATAATTTCTAAGGATTTTTTACCTTCTTCTCCAGTTATTAGCGGCTCCTTATCTTCTAAGATAGCTTCAACAAAATGATCGATGACATTGGTAGTTGTTTGTCCGCCATCTTCATTGGTTTGAATTTTACTTAATTTATGGTAAATCACTTCACCATTTTGATATTGTTCAATCAAGGAATACTCAGGGTCTGCTTCTATTTTTAAAACTCCCTTTTCACCATAGATGATGGTAGAGTTATCAGCGCTGTTGGAAGTATAAGCCCAGCTTGCAGCTAACGTTCCAATTACGCCATCAACTGTTCTTAAAATACAGACGGCATTATCGTCTACCTCTGAGAAGTTCTTCGCATTGGTTTCAATGAAACTTCCAACCTCTGAAAATTCACCAAGCAGATAACGCATTAAGTCGGCTTTATGAACACCAAGGTCACCCATCGCACCAATGAAAGCTTGCTCTTTTTTGAAGAACCAGCTTTCTGCTCCGTCAATGCTCCAGTCTTCTGGACCGCCATGGCCAAAGGTAGTTTTAAAGCTGGTAATTCTACCAAGTTTACCGCTATTGATAATTTCTTTAGCTTTTTGGTGTGAAGCAACAAAGCGTTGGTTATGACCAATCATCAATTTTTTGCCGTTTTCCTTAGCTGCGGCAATCATAGCTTCTGCTTCTTCACTGGAAGTAGCCATTGGTTTTTCACACAATACATGTTTTCCTGCATTTAATGCGTCAATTGAAACTGGTGCATGCAGGTAGTTTGGCAAGCAAACACTAATAACATCTACTTCTCCAAGTTTTAAAAGTTCTTGATAATCCGTGAACGCCTTCGCACCATATTTTTCAGCCATTTCTTCCGCACGTTCCGGAACAATATCACATACAGCTGCGATTTCTACATTTTTATTTAACTGATACTCTGGTAAATGACGATATCTTGCAATACTTCCACAACCAACTACCGCTACTTTTAATTTACTCATATTCTTAATTCCTCCAATTGCATTTTTTTTGCAAGCGTCAAGTTATTTATTTAAATAAGGAAGCTTAGTTTTTAAGTAATTCAAGCTGATTCCAATGCTTTCAAATGGATCCAGGCGGCAAACATCCTGTTCAACCACCCACCATTTCACACCGGCTTCTTCACCTTTATTCAGTACAGCCTCAATATCTACTCCCCCTGTACCTAATTCAGCGAATGCTCGTTCCTCGTCAGTCGTCATATCTTTTAAATGAACAATTGGTGTACGACCCCGATATTTTTCGATCCATTCAACTGGATTTTCACCAGCCCTTTGAAGCCAGTAAATATCGAGTTCAGCCTGTAAACTTTCTGCCCCGATAGCTGAATAAATTGTTTCTAAAACAGATTTACCGCTTGTTGCTAATGTCCTCAATTCAAAATCATGATTGTGGTAAGCAAGTGATAGCCCCGCTTCAGTTACAACTGGTCCGGTACTTTTCAAGAAACTGATCAGAGATTGGTAGCCTTCTTCGGTTCGATCTGCTTCAAGAATATATGGACAGACAATGTACTCACAGCCTAAAATTTGATGGTCCTCAATTACTTTGGACAAATTCCGTTTCATTTCCACTAATGGCACATGACTTGAAGCCGCTTTCAATCCGAATTCTTCTAGTACATTTCGAATTTCTTGGGGGGAGTGACCATATAGTCCGGCAAGTTCCACGCCATGATAGCCAAGCTCTGCAACTTTTCTTAGAGTGCCGATAAAATCCCTCTCACAATATTCTCGTAATGTATACAATTGAACAACAACAGGAATCTCTCTCATATTTTCGCCTCCATTTACATTTTATAAAAACGCTTTCAAAACAGGTAAGGTGCGACTGCCCGCCGCACATTAAAATAACCCACCTATAATCATATAGGTTTTAGGTGGGTTTTTTGGTATTAATACAGCTTATCCAAAACAGACTCTGCCGTATTCTTAATCGCTTTTGTCGAGCGTTCTTTTAAACCTAATGCCGCCTTTGTCGATAAGATATCTAATAAGAAAAGTTGTGCGATTTTAGATAAAAAAATTCCGCCTTCAAATGGAGATTCTTTATTGGCCGAGAGTAGTTTGATATCAGCATATTTAGTAATTGGTGATCTTGCCTGATTGGTAATGCAAATGATAAAGGCTCCATTGTCATCTGCAATTTTTAGGGCATCGATTACATCTTTTGTACTGCCAGATGAGGAAATAGCAATCACCACATCATTCGGTCCTAATAATGAAGCAGTCATGGCCATAATATGAGAATCAGATACATGTTCTGTGTTATATCCCAGTCTCATAAATCGGTACTTTCCATCTAAAGCAGTAAATCCCGATGAACCTACACCATAGAAATAGATTTTTTGAGCCAGGTTTATTTTTTCTATAGCTTTTTCAATATCCCTTTGTTGATTTAAAGACTGGGTATCATTGATGCTACTATTAAATTGAATAGCAATTTTCTTTGAAATATCCTCAATTGAATCATTTTCATCTATTTTCCCGTATACTTGCTTATCATCATTCATTAGATTTTGAGCGATCGCTAACTTAAAATCCTGAAACCCTTTATAGCCTAGCTTTCTACAAAATCGAAGCACAGTCGTATCGCCGACCTCTGTTTTTTCTGCCAAATCGGTCACTGACGAATAAACCGCTTCTTCATGATGTGTCAGAATATAGTCCGCTACTTTTTGTTCAGTTTTCGTAAGTGAATTATATACGGATTGTATGACTAATAAAGGGTTTACCTTTTCTACCTTTGCCATAAGTCTTTCTCCTTTATAACGTCAAAGTAAATTTTAAACAGAACGGAGATTTATTTCCCCTTAATAAATACATTTTACCCAATCTTCACTGGTTTTTTATCCATAAATGATTGATAGGCTCCCAGTGCCACTTCAGCGGCTTTCATTCCGTCGACTCCAGAAACAAGTGGAGCTTTTCCTTGTTTTATACTTTCGACAAAATCTTCAAGTAGACCAGCATTCATATCATCTCCCCAACCTACCCATTGTGCACCACTTTGATTTGAATACATGGTCACCTTCTGGTCAAAAGCATCAACTTTTACCGTACCGTTGGTTCCAATAATTTCAAGTGTGACATCCCCCCAGGTGGGATAGGCCTTGTTCCTCGACCAGCTGCAGTCTAATGTTGCAAACATACCATTACTAAATTCCATTGTTAAAATTCCACTGTCATCGATCGGAACATCGCTAAACATGCTAGTTCCGATTTCTGCGTATACTTCCTTTACTTCGGCTCCGGTGTACCATCTCATAATATCCACTACATGAACTGTATGATCTAGAACAGCACCGCCGCCGGATTTATCTTTTTCAACAAACCAGCCGCCCGGATTAGATCCCCTATTGGTTCCTTTAATAGCTAGAATTTTTCCTAACTGACCTTGGTCAACGAGTTCCTTAACTTGTTTAACTGGGACATTAAATCTTACAGGAAAAGCTGTTTCTAATATTACATGATGGTCCTTGCAAACTTTAATCATTTCTTCCATTTCTTCTTTATTCACACCAAGCGGTTTTTCACACAATATATGTTTTCCCGCTTCAGCTGCTGCCAGCACATGCTGATAATGCATGCTATTTTCCGAAGTTATCACAACCGCATCAATATCTGTATTCAATAGTTCATGGAAATCAGGATAATACGCTGTTTCAAATTGAGTAGCATACTTTTTCCCTCTTTCCTCATTGTCATCTGCAATTCCTGCAATCATTACACCTTCCATACTTTGTAAAGCAGCCGCATAATCAAAGGCATGAAGGTGGGCAAAACTGATAATTCCTATTTTCATGATAAGGTATCTCCTTTACTGTCCAAAGTAACAGGGAGTCCTGTTTTTAAAGACTTTAAGGCCGCATAGGAAATTTCCATTGCCTTATATGCATCTTCAGCTGTTACAATCGGGGTCAGTCCATCCTGCAGGCATTTTAAAAAGTGTTCAAGTTCAACGAAATAGGGTGATTTCTTTAATGGACTATGAGGAACAGCTACTCCGCCATGTTCTTCACCATTTGATTTAACATCTATTAAAACTGGTTCTTCCTTTATACTGTCGTACTCTATAATTCCACCTTTACCAGCAAATTCAAATTGTGTGGAGAAGGTATTATGTGCCCAGGTTCCTTCTACATGGGCCATTACCCCCGATTTAAATCGTAAGGTGACTAAAGCATAATCCAGTTTTCCAACCTCGCGTCCAGCAAGTCCCTTTGCATATACTCTTTCGACTTCCCCTAAGGTCCAGCGCAGAAAATCAAAATCATGGATGATTAAATCAAGGATGACTCCGCCGCTTTTATTTAAATCAGCATACCAATCGTCCCATCCTTCGGGAAAGTGTCCCCCGCGCTTTGTTCGAACCACTCCCACTTCTCCAATTGATCCACTTTTCACCAGTTCTCTAGCCTTTTTATATTGCGGGAAAAACCGGACTACGTGCCCAACGAATAATTTCACATGTTTCACGTTGCAATATTCGATCATCTCTTTTGCATCTTCCAGATTATAGGCCAGTGGTTTTTCACAAATAACGTTAATACCATAATCTGCAGCTTTTAAAACATATTGTTTATGTAAAAAAGTAGGCACGCAAATATCGATTACATCAATGTGTTCAAGGCTTTTGACCGCTTCCTCAAGCGATTGAAAAACTCTAGTTTCTTCTGATAACCTGATTTTCTCAGCCCGCTCTTTGTTTAGATCGACGATGCCTGCTAGCTTAACATGATTCATTGAATTATAGGCTAAAGCATGTTCTTTGCCCATTGTCCCAGCACCGATCAACAATACATGTTGCATAATCTCACTCCTTTTGGAAAGATGAATAATTTTTACAATTTGTTAGAATATCACAAATTCGCTTTAGTGACTATAATCAAAAACTATATTCATAAACCATCTATTCGCTAAAGAACGATTAGTCGGAAAAAACACTATTCGATACAATACGATGGTATAAATTTCTTCCCAGCGTTCCTTCTTCGCCGAAAGTATAAATTCCATTATAGAAAAGCCGCTCCGCTTCAAGTTCCTCAATTCTAACCGTTGGATCATCAAGCCATTCTTGTACCCGCTCTTCGGCACTATGAATTCTTGTTAAAAGCCCTCCATATCGAATATCCAAAACTTCCCATCCGAAAGGCTTATTGGTAGAAAACCATAGTTTTTTGTGGGCCAGGCGTAATTTTTCCACATCTTTTCTTAATGATGATAGTTTTTCTGAACAAGCATGCACCGCATCCTTATCAGCTTGGTCATAAGCATTTTTTAGATTAATACCTAATTCTGCCTTCACACTCAGAACTCGTGCCAGTTCCTCATAGAAATGAAATAAAAGGTTCATATCGTGATTTTTTCCCTTGGCGTCATGCAAAGGCTGAATTAATTTTTCGTAATGCTGCGCGATCGGGAATCCTTCAATATTTTTATCATATAAACCGATTAGAATATCCTGCCAAAGAAGAAATTTAGAAGGATTGGATTCATATAAATTGTCCTTCATCACACCTGGCGTTTCATCAAAGTGATTGAGCAATAAAAAGTCCTCCAAATGATAACCAGTGCAAAATTCAAACCGTTCCGCTAGATGTTCAGGACCTACTTCTTGATGGTAGGTGTACTCTGCATATAATTGCATCCCTGGTAAAACTGTTTGAATTGGGGTTTCCGCTCCATTATCTCCCCACATCGTGGCAAAAACCTCTTTAATACCAAATTTTTTATTTGCCTTTAAAGCTGCTTCTGTTGTTCTGAATGCTTTTCCATAATTTGGTGCAATGCCATTCCAGGTCCATAATCCACCAGCAAAAATGGGTTCGTCAACCAACAATTTATGCATAGTCAACATTTTTTCATAATGACTTTCTTCGGTGTGATAGTAATCCCAGTAAACCATTTGTACATTTGGAATCATTTTTATAATCTCTTCTGGTATTGTTGCATCTTTATCATAGTAGTTGCCGACCTTGGAGGCTAAACGGAAATACATATCACTCCAAATCATGGGCTTCAAATCTAAGTCCTCAGTAATATGAATGACTTGTTTAAGATGTTGGTTCATAATTTCGAATCGGTTATGATACCCGTTTAGTTCCAGATATTTTCCTAATCCAAGCTCATGAGCCTCATCCATACCTATATGAATCCGGTTCGAACGATAAGGTTTGGTTGCAGATTTAATGATAGTCCTTAAAAATTCATAGGTCTTTGGTTCCCCTGCTAGTAAAATACTTTCTGTATCCCTAAATTCATTGGAATAATTCCACTTTAATGCTTCCTTTAAGTGTGCTAGGGTTTGGATGCAAGGGATCATCTCAATGCCCAATTCTTCTGCATAATCGTCACAGATTTTTATCTCTATTTCAGAGTATCTTCCACGCATATAACCAAAGTATGGATATTCCGGAACTTCATATGTATCCTCTGTGTAAAGCATTGCTAGATTTAACCCCATAACCGCCATTTTACGAAGCAGCATTTGAATCCCATCTGTTGTTAAAACGGCATTTCTCGATGCATCAATCATGACACCGCTCGTTTCAAATTGTGGGTGTTCGACGATATGAAATTCTTTACTCTTTTCGAAGTTTTGCAGCCATAATCCTAACGCTCTATAAAAATGGATCTTTTTTTCAAAACAAATCTCCCCTTGCCCATTCGCATTTTTCACTTCAATTGGGCCAGGTCTTTTTACAACCGAAATGGGATACCCATCACTACCAATTGTAAAGTTTAATTCCTCAGACAAATGGCTAATGCCGGTTAGTAGTTCTGAAATACTTCCAGTTACTTGTAATTTCATAGAAATTCCTCCTTTTGAAAAAATGATTAACCCCTCCACCATTTATGTAGATTCATAAAACATTAACGTCTACATACTTTGCCTATCGATAAAATGGTAAACAGCACCTATTATCCCTGAATGGTTAGAGTATTTTGCAAGTGACAGCTTGGTGTTTTTATGGATAAGTGGATTCGTATATTTCTCTACCACGCCATTTACCTCTTGTAAAAACCGTTCACCTCTTCCAGAGATGCCCCCACCTAGAACAACAACTTCAGGATTAAAAATATAGATAAGATTTGCTATGCCAATTCCTAGATGCTTGTAAAATTTCTCCACAGCCTTAGTCATTCCAGGATCACCATTATCAAAGAGCGTAAAGATTTCCTCACCCGTCCATTCTCGGTTTTCCTTATACTTTTTAGCTAGGTTAATCAAGCCAGAAATAGATGCTATCTTTTCAAATGGTTTGCCCTCAACAAGCATATAGCCCCACTCTCCGGCACTGAAGGAATGGCCAGAGTACAACTCGTTATTTAGAACGATTCCTCCGCCGATACCTGTTCCGATGGTTAATACAATAAAATCCTTTGCCAAGTGATTACCCTTCCATTTTTCACATAGAGCAGCACAATCTACATCATTCCTGACTTCTACTGGCAAGTTTACTGCATCTGAAACCAATTTTTTGATTTCCAAGCCTTGATAATTTGGAATTGTATCTCCCGCTGCGACAATGGTTCCTGTATTAAAATTCACCTGTCCGGCTGTGCTAATTGCGATCCCTTCAAATTCCTCTTCCAGCTTGGCCTCATTTGTTTTATTGATTACTTTTTCGACGATTGCTTTTCCGCCAAGATATGCGTCGGTATCCATATGTGAATGGCGAATGACATTCCCTTCTTCATCCACAACTCCAAACTTAATATGTGTGCCGCCAATATCAAATGCCAGATACTTTTTCATGGTATAAAGCCTACCTTTACTAAATTCCATTAAACATAAAAGTTAGTGATAATGAACCTTGAGCCCTACCTCAAACATTCTTTTCCAAGGTGAATATACTTGCTCCAGTTTTATGTGTACCAGTTCCGGTGTATTCAAATTCTCTTGGATAAAATCTTGGAGTTTTTCTTTGATTAGCTCTTCCATTTCATGGAGTTTTAGGGAAATATCAAAATAGTTTGCTCCAAACCGCTCGATATCATTTTGAAGAATGTCATGCTTCACAACTGCCTGATAGCCCCAATCCTCAATTAATCTTGCATAATAGAATTCTCTTCCCTGTTTTAAAAATTTTGATGGATCATGATTACGATTAAAAGCTTCTATTATTAAATGAGCGATGACAGTACCTAACGTATTACCCGATGTGTTCCAACCGGCATAGCAAGGCAACCTATCCACTAGTTTATTATCACGAAGGAGGTTCATTAGGATCACATCACTGCCATTACAGAGCGCTACATCCCCAACACCTACAACTTTCCCCTGGTCCAAATAAGAGCTAATCAAAGTAACAAATTCCTGATAATGAATCTCCGAAAAATAGGAAGGATCGCGCTCACTAAGCTTATGGGCAGGTTCTGCAATATCGTCTTGGCTTACTGCTGGTGAATGAATCATTAAGATGCCATCTGCACTCGTTGAATCATCAGTAATCAGTCCACCTGCTGCGGCAATTTGTGATGTTACACTTTCTCCTAATGGGCGATCTTCCAGTTTTGGAATAATCAAAGGTCCCTTTGTTGATGAATATCGGGTAAAAATAGTTGGCTTAAAGTTGTGAATGGTACAAAATACTCTCGAAAACAAGGTACAACCTACTTCATCTGCACCAGGATAAATTGCCACTTTCTCACTTATTCCCAAGTTCAAGACACTTTGTACAAGAGCACGCTGCTCCTTCGTGCTAAACCCATATTCCGCATTGTCATCTAGAGGAATGATTAAAAAGTCGATGATTTCCTCCTTTACAAGCTGCAATGCGTGGTGATTAGCTTGTGCATTTATTTTTCTCCGCTCCGTGTAATCTGATAGTACCTCGACTGGTATTTCCTTCTGTAATTGATTGAATCGATCTGTGTTATCAGTCACGATGGATCGATCTAGTTTATCTAAGAGCCTTCCATACAAGTGGAGCTTTTCTCCATAAAATGCATAATACTCTGGCTCTTCATCATCACTATTGTAAGCTGGGGACCTCATGATCAGGTTATTGGCATAGATTTTCATACCAGGATTCTTTTTCTTTAATTCTTTTAGTATGGTTAACCTGGTTAAGACTTCTTCAGGATGTAAATGATGAAGCCGTGATGGAACAATTCCGCCATAAAGAAGCATATCAAGTGACACAATCAGATAATCCGCATGAACCGTTTCTTTCTCCAGCCAGGTTACTAATTTCTTATAGGGCGCTGGCTGTTTTTTGTTACCTACTAGTTGTTTGTCTGGTACTATAAAATGTAAATCGGTCATTGCGGCTAGCTGAGAAGGGTATATGTAATTACATGGTCTTTCATCTAATGGTAGATAAACAATTTTCATTTCCCGCCTCCACTAATAATGCTTCCTTAATTGATCCTCTAAAAGTCCCATCAATAGCCCGCTTGAAATTTCTGCCACAGTCCATCCGGATTCAATAGCCCAAGGTCCCCATCCCATATCTGCAGGTGAACCAACTACTTCCATTCGTTCTACATCAAATGCCCGAGTCCATGCTCCATTGATTTGAGGATTCTCACTTTTTATTTGTGCATTTATAAAAAACTTACAGTTTTCAGTCCATAAATCCTTAAACAGTGAGTCGCCTGTTACCCAATAAGCTTGAATAAAACCGATAGGCAGCCAATTATTGGAATAAAGCATATCCACGATTGGGTCACCATTTTTCGCAACAAGGGAACTTTCACCCTCACCCATTTCATGACGCATACTAGCTTTATAACCTGTATCCTGTTCTAGGTAAGCACCTGATTGATGTTGGAAGTTTTGAAGGTCATTCGTCACTCTATATAACCAGGCTTTATGTTCACTATTATTTGAAACCCAATACAACCAGCTTAAAGGCAAAATTAGCCGACAATATTCTTCAGTCTCACTTTGCTCGCGAATTGTATCTGGATAAATACTCATTATTGTGGTTAAACCTTTGATCGCCGTTTCTTTAAATGCTTCAATATTTGTTACTTTATAGGCCAACAGTAATGCTGCATAGTAATAAGCATTGTAATGGGCGGATGGGAAATTTCCAGGCCTTTCTTTGAGTTCCTGTAATTTTCCCTTCGTTAAGTCGATGTTATCTGTCCTTGCTACCCTCGTACCATCTGTCCCGGTTGTTTGTACTAAAAACCTCAGTGCATGAACACATGCCTCTAGATGCTGATCTGTTTTTAGATAGTAGCATTTTAACAATTGGGGTATGAGGGCTCGGGCAACATCATCTTGATAACAAACTCCCCATGCTTCATTCGTCCATCGCATCATTCCGAATAAATCTCCAGGTTCCATACAAAGATAATTTTCAAATACAAAGTCCGATAAATTCTCAGAGACTTTGAGACTCCTAGGGTCACCATACAATAAATAATCAAGCAGGTATGGCAGTGAAATTTCACCAATACAATCTGCTCTTAAAATCTTACTAATCCGCTGGCTCCCATCACTGTAAATTTCTGTTCCCAATCCTTCGATGGCTCCGCTTTTTCCTTCATCTAAAATAATTCCGGCATTTTCAAACCAATCCTTTGCTGCGTGAGCTGTTTCCTTTAGTTGAACCTCAAAAGGAAGAGTTGGATTAGCTGATATAGTTGAATAAGCAGGTTGATAATCCTCTAAGTTGATATCCTGTTCAAGTAACCATTCCATTATAAATGCAATGACCTTCTTCACTTCATCCCAAGGACCAAAACGGGATTGCTTAAAGGAGCTTATTTGAAATGAACATATCAATAAATTTTCCGGTGTATCAAACCATAAACCGCGATCAGAGATTTCCGTATAGGTTTCATCCGTCACCTCAATAGAATCATGGGCGTGCTGTCTAACAAACTGCAGCATCGGAATTTCCTTACTGCAGGTGATATCGTGGGGTTTCAATCGCATACCGCACTGATTTTCAATCAAAGTTCCAACCTTCAAGTCCTTTATCGTTGGTTCAGGTGAACAGTAAACTAAGCGCTCATACCTGGTTCTCTCTGGTGGAGAAGAATAAACATGGCCAATACTTGCCACATATTCTACAAATGTCTTTTTTCCTTTAAGTATTTGCTCTTCAATCGCCCTGCGGCTCTTTGGATCTAGTAATAATGGTTCATCACTCACACCGCCAAGAATGGCAATACCATCAAAATCATTTAAATCTGTTTTTGTGATTTCCTCTGTAGGTAAGACAATGACTTCTGAAGCTGATTGTTCTACTAATAAATTTGAAAAATCACTCCTCTTATTTGTAAAAACAACGACTTTATTATTCTTCATGCCACTACCTCCGGGAATTCCAGTTAATTTTTCAATAGAAAGAGGCGGAAAATGTTTTTTAGTTATTTTATTTTCCGCCAACTCTTTCCAAATGGGATTTTATGGGTTATTTTTTACTTTAATATCTTTTGTGAATACTCTGGTCTTTTCGTTATAAGTTACTTTTACCTGGATGGTCGCTTTACCATTTTTTAATCCTGTCACGATTTGTTGATTCTCTCCAGTATCGCTATCTCTAATTGTTAGAACATCCTTTTTAGAAAGAATCGACCACTCATATTTCATATCCTGCCAAGGTATCTTGTAGCCATTATTGAAAAAGCTTTGAAGGGACAAAGTAGCTTCGTCGTTTATAGCTAGGACAGAATCGCCACCTTTTACCACATCGCGGTTCCAAGGGGATACCTCTACAACTGCTGATTCAGCTTCGATTCCATTCACAAACGCACGAATGGCCGCTTTTCCTTCTTTTAATGCTTTTAGTTGTCCATCAGCGTTTACTTCGATAATATCTGGAGCAGTACTTTCAAACCGAATATTTGTTTCAATTACCGGCTTCCCACTTTCATCAAGAACCGATTCATTGACAACTGTAGGTGTCCAAATACTGCCGATATCCATTGTTGGTACTTTTGAGGGCAACGAAATGGAATACTTCGGAACTTGGGTAATAGTTTCATATTTATTGAGTTTTATATTATCGAAATACAATGTAGCACCATTTGTTGCGAACTCATCCATTTTCAAGGTCATTCTGATTATATTAGTAAGATCGGCCCCGTCTGCGGCTAGCTCATCCAACATGATTTCTACCTGATTCCATTGCTTAGGCTGAATTTTGACCTTTTTTTCTCTGGATGAAGCCCAACTGTAGGCATTATACATAAATTCCATTTTTAGGACTTGCTCCTTTTCTGTATCATTGTAAACAGCAAAGGAAATGGAATCATAGTCACTCCAATTTTCATTCGTAAAGTTTGTATACTGCCTGTCAGATCCATCCAATAATGGGGAATCCGAATCAATAAAGGCTCTTACTGGTCCCCATCCGTTCGGGAAGGATGCCTTAAGTGATTGTTTACCAGAAAAAGTGTGTTCCTGGCTAAATGATCGGCCCACTACGCCATTGCCACCGACATTAAACTCACCTTGGAAATCACTAACTGTGTAGGACTCAAGTAAATTTTCACCCTTCGGATTGCCTAGAGTCACATCTCCGTAAACCGTTTCGTCAACAGGAATATCAAAGCTCAAGGTTTTGCTAGGATAACCTTCTTTTGTAAACGTAAAGGTATTTTTAATGGAAAATAGATCATTGACGATCATTCTTCCATCACGATCCGTCACTTCAATGGGTAAGCCATTTTCATCGGTTACGGTTACATCTGATAATGGCTTACCATCCCGGTCAACAACCCTGAGGTTTAGATTTCCTGTTGGTGGTGTATACTCACCTTTTGTGAAATGGTAGATATCGTTGTAAAATTGACGGCCAACCGGGCTCTTATGATGATACAAATCATGAATCGCATATACATCCTGGTAATAGGCGAGCATTGAATCAGACATATATTCATATTTCACTCCGCCTATTAAATAGTTATATAAAGCTTGACGATAATGCGGATCTTCAATGGCTCTTAAATCAAATTCCATTTCAATCCCTTGGTTATTGCCATAGGAAAGTTCTGCTGTTTCTTTAATTCGATCAATTGTTGTATCAGCTTGGAAGTAATGATTTGGTTGAACCAGTGTAAAGTCAAAGCCATGACGATTTCCATTTGCTTTTTCTCCAGCTCCTGACCAAGGAATCCACCCAAGACGCAAGTCCAGTCTATTCAAATATTCCGATGCATATTGAACATTCTCTTTTTCGCCAGGAACTGTTGTATCTAAATCTTCCTGGAGCCAGTAAAAGCCTGCAAGATTTAGATGTTTATAATTCCGTTCATTAAATCGGGAAACCATTTCATCAATGTACCACTTCACTAATTCATTACGAGTCTCTAAACTTTCTAAATTAGCAGAAGTCCCATCCCCTTTAAAATCGCCAAAGTCCTTGCTCTGAGGATCGGGAAAAGGAAGGGTTAGATATACATTCACTTTTTTGTCTTTATTATCTAAAGTAGAACCGACTTTTTTTACAGCTTTATCAAGGGCATCTAATTGCTGATTCTTCACAAATACCCGATCCATCGCCCATTTCCAGTCCTTCAACGTACCCGGTTTAGCCCCCTCAACCCATGAGTAATATCTTGCGAGACTTCCATTATAAGGTGATTTGGTAACCAGCATAAGAAAGGTATCGAAAAAGTAATCCTCTGCAATACCTTTATCATTTAAATACCCCACGTATGGCATAAACTTTTCTACATCATAATCCCCAATCTTTTCACCATCATAATTGGCTGGATCATAATAACCTGAATAGATTAATACCATATTCGAAGAATGATTGGTTTTTGGATCGTCCTTTGGTAAAAACTCTGCACGAACTGGAATCATCGGTGCGCCTAAAAATAAACAAATCGCAATAAAACAAAATATGATTCTTTTAAAATACCCCTTCATCTTTACACCCCACTCTTTTCATATTTTTAGTTCATGGACTAGGAACCTCATAAGTGAAACATGAGCTGTTGTTTTAAAGTGTAAGTTTCGCTTGCTGCTGTACGTTTTGCTTAACACCCTTCGTAGAAAAATCGAACAGTTTATAATTGATGAAACATAGTAGACTAAACACGCATAAGAATGGTAAAAAACGGAAAATATTTGATAGAAAAACGAGTAATCCGACAATTAGAATAAACACTAAAACTACCAGTGGCTTCGAAAAGGTTAAGTAAAAGACGTTTTGAAGCTGCTGCTTAAAGGTCATTTCATAATTCAGTAACAATGGATAAATGAGTAGACTCATTGAAATAATCGTAACAGCCGCAAATAACAGAAACGGTAAAAAGATAAATTGATAATGTTCCAATGATTTCATCAGCAACATAACACCGATTAAGACGATTATGGATGCCAATTGTAAAATACTAATCCATAAACCGCTCTTAAAATTCCGTTTTAATAGATTAAAAAATGTACGAGTAATAGGAGGCTCATTACCTTTTCTCCATTCCCGTATCATTCCCAGCATCGCCATCCAGGCAGGACCAATTGTTATAACAGGTAGTGAACTAAGAATGAATAACGCGTTTAAGTAGACAAAATTAGCTGCTACTTCTAATAATCCAGCTATTTTTCCATCATGCTCCATAATGAAACCTCCACTACTTACTTTTAAATTTCCTATTACTTAAATCCAGTCATCGAAATACCTTCAATAAATTGCCTTTGGACAAAGAAGTAAAGAATAACAATTGGTACTGTAAACATCGTGGCTGAAGCCATCAACATACTCCAATCGATTTGGTTAGAACCAATAAAGCCTCTTAATCCAAGGGATAATGTCCATGTTTCCGGATCATTCAAATAAATTAATGGTCCTAAATAATCACTCCATGCCGCTAGGAAGGTTAAGAGCGCCACGGTAAAAAGTACTGGCTTGGACAATGGCAAAATAATTTGCCAGTAAATCCTAAATTCTGATGCTCCATCCATTTTGGCAGATTCGGAATACTCATTCGGTATTCCCATAAAGAATTGGCGAAGTAAAAAGATATAAAAGGCGGCACCAAAGAAGTTTGGCAATATCAATGGCAATGTCGGAGCATTCTCCACAATTCCCATTTTGGTATATAAAACATATAACGGTATCATCGTTACCTGGTACGGTAAAATCATCGTAGCCATCATTATGTAAAACAGGACATTGCGGCCTTTAAATTTCATTTTTGCAAAGCCGTAAGCAACCAAAGGTGCCGATAATAATTGGCCCGCAACAGAAAATAGACAAATAACAACGGTATTCCAAATATACTTGAAAAACGGAATAGCTTGAGTTGCGTCTGTGTAATTACTCCACTGCCACTCACTTGGAAGCCATTTTGGAGGAATGGCAAATATTTCGTCCGGCGTTTTTAAGGATGTTAGGAAGAGCCATAAAAAAGGAACTAGGAATAAAAATCCTACTGACATTAAAATTGCATGAGGCAGGAAGCTCTTTTTAAGGACGACCGAAAACCTTCTTTTCCTTTTTTTAAGTATAAGTGGTTGTGGGGAATGCTGATTGGTAGCTTTCTTCCCATTTACTGAATATGAAGTGTTTGCCATTAATTCTCACCTCCGTAATACACCCATCTGGCAGACGTTCTAAAGATTACTAATGTTAAGATTAAAACGATAATGAACAGAATCCACGCCATGGCAGAAGCAACTCCATAATTCAGGAATTTAAATCCAGTTTGATAGAGATAAATAGCATAGAATAACATTGAGTTTTCAGGCCCACCTATGGATTGAGCTTGTGTACCGAGTACGTCCGCTTGTGTGAAAATTTGGAACGATCCAATTAAGCCCATAATTAACAGATAAAGAGTGATTGGCGAAATAGCTGGAATAGTAATGTGCCAAAACTTTTGCCATCTATTCGCACCATCAATTTCAGCTGCCTCATAAAATGTTCTTGGAACACCCTGTAGAGCTGCTAAGTACATAACTGTATTCGTTCCTGTCCCCCAGAAGCCCATGATGATAATGGCAAACTTCGTATATGCTGGATCCAGCAACCAGTTCGGCTCAATTAGTCCGATAGATCCTAGAAATTCATTTATTAGGCCATATTGAGAATTGAATAACCACATCCATAATAGTGAACTCGCAATAGCCGGAACTAACGTTGGCAGAAAATATATCGTCCGATATAGGGATTTACCCTTTACATTCATGTTTAAGATAACCGCCATTATAAGGGTGAATATTAATTGAGGAATCAACCCGAATATCGTAATAAAGACGGTATTATATAGCGATAAATAAAATTTATCGTCGGCAAATAATTCTGAATAGTTTTCCAGACCTACCCATTCTGGCGGATTAAAAAGATTATATTCTGTTAAACTGTAATACGCTGACATGACAATTGGATATAACTGAAACAGAACAAAGCCAATGATCCACGGACTTACAAATAGCAAACCTGTAAAAAATGTTTTGCGGCGCCTTTGTTGGGGAGATAATTCCTCTATTTTCTTGCCATTGATGCCAATCATTTATTTTTCCTCCTTTCGAACAAGACCGAATGGTATGTTGTGCACCATTCTACTCATCAGCAGCAAAATGTCGGATTGTATATAAAAGATAAATTATTTTCAAATCGTAAGGAGAAATTTAAAATATAGGCAATTGGCAAATTGCCAATTGCCTCAAACCATTTACATTGAACCTAAACTTCTACTATAGATTACTATTTTTTCTTTTTATTTTCTTTATCCGCAACAGGCTGAATTTTCTCTTTTACGTTGTCCATGGCTTTCTGTGCTGAAAGTTCACCTTTCAGTGCCTTTTCAGTTTGCTCAGACAATGCCTGTAAATATTCATTTATATAGACACTGTTTGGAAATCCAGTTAAATTCTCACTCTTAGCAGCTTCGTAGAATTCCCACATAATCTTCATGTCTTTATTTTCTGTCAACTTAGGATTGTCGAGAGCCGACTTTACAATTGGAATATTCCCTGATTCAATTGCATATTCAATTTGATTTTCTTCGGCTACAAGGAATTTCATGAAATCCCATGCTTCATCTTTGTGTTTTGCATTTTTAGGAATATACATAGCAGTTGGTGATACCATACCAGAACCCTTTAAATCAGGGCGATTTGCCGGATAAGGGAAATCGGCTACTCCGATTGGCCCATTTTCGACACGATGTTCGTTAAAGTTATTCTCCCAACCAATTAACATCGCTAATTTCCCTGTGAGAAGAGGATCTTGTGGTGTTTCCCATGCTCCCATACCCGAACGGATTTTATTGATTGCTTCAACACCGAATTCTTTATAAAATTCTTGTTGGAATGCAATAGCTTGGACGTTTTCAGGGTTATTAGGGGTTACTTCACCAGTTTTTTCATCATAGAAAGAACCGCCGAACATTACAGGCCAGAAAACGTTGTCAATCCAAGGATAGTCAGGAATAAATCCAATTTGAGTTAACTCACCATTTTCTTTTTTGGTTAGTTTTTTAGAATATTCAAGAAGCTCTTCCATCGTTTCAGGCGGATCGGTTAAGCCTGCGTCTGCAAACGCTTGTTTATTATAGAAAAGCTTAGAAGCCATACTCATTGTTAAAGGTAATCCATATTGAACATCCTCAACACGCATTCTTTCTGTAGCAGCAGGAATTAAGCCATCTAAATCAAATTTATCTTCGTCGATATACTTATTCAATGGCTCTAATGCTCCAGCTGACGCCCATGGTCCAACCATGTTCCAGTAAATATAAGCGATGTCTGGTGCATTTCCTCCTGAGATTGCAGTCAATTGTTTTTGATCATCCTGGGAGCCTAGAAATTTAACTGTTACTTTGTCCTGACTTTTATTATATTTTTCTACTAATGCTTCTAACGGACCAGAGTCTTTGTCACCTAGTACAGTCCAAAATTTGATTTCTACTTTTTCATCAGATTTTTTACTAGAATCTGTTCCTGCGTCCTTTGTACACGCGGTAGCAAATAGCAGTACTAGAATTACTGCTAACAATAACGAAAACTTTTTCATGATCTTAAGACCCCCATATTTTTAATAATTTTGGTTCATCGAGAAAACACGAAATCCACAAACTAGTAATCTGTAAATATCACCTCCCGAAATGAGTCGTTTTAGCTAAGTATGAAACTTCGAAGTTTCATATTTTTGCAGCCTAGCCCTACCTTTGTAACCGAATACATTTTTTAAAAAGGCAAACACTTTCACAACTTGTCTATTCTTCTCTGAACCCTAGTTAGGACAAACTGTTTGTAAAAGTTTCAATTTATCAACATATCTTTTCGTAATAACAGTCGGTCTAGTAATCGAGGTTCCCACCACAACTGCATGGGCTCCGTTTCTAATTGCGTGAAAAGCATCCTCAGGCGAATTAAATCTCCCCTCTGCAATGACGACTGTATCTGGATCTGCCTTTAATTCTTTAATAAGTTCAAAGTCAGGCCCCTCTATCTGTCTGGAATAAGGCGTATAGCCTGATAGAGTTGTGGATATAAAATCACATCCCGCAGTCATTGCGTAGCTTCCCTCTGCATATGTGGAGATATCCCCCATGATTAAACAGTCGCTATTTTGTTTAATATAGGCAACCAAATCCTCTAATCGCTCGTCATGAGGGCGCTTTCTTGTTGTTGCGTCCAGTGCGATAACATCTGTTTTACTTTCGATTAGTTCCTGAACTTCTCTTAAAGTCGGAGTTATAAACACATCACTATCCTCATAGTCCCTTTTAATAATTCCTATGGTTGGGAGACCAGTCGCTTCCTTGATAGCGATTACATCTTCCTTTCCATTTGTTCGGATTACAACAGCCCCACCCTCTTTGGCAGCCTTACTCATTTTGGCCATCACATCGGATCCAAATAACGGTTCACCTGGAAATGCTTGACAAGAAACAATTAATTTATGTTTAACAATGTTCAAGAACTCCTGTTTCTTCATACTTCTTCTCCTATCCACCTTTTTAGAGTCGTTTAAATATCTAAGGAAAGGTTTAATATTAAAAATGTCTGTTACCTTTTTTAGGTATACTTTTTAAGTCTCATAGAATCATATTAACTAAAAGGTGGAGATTTGCTCCATTTTTATACTTAATGTTGGATATATCCTCAATTTGAATTTATATGATAGAAGTTATGTTGTCAATTAAAATATTGGATTATTTAAAAAAATGTAAATCCCTCTCCCTTATTGTCCTTCCGTGTAACTTTCTTACTATTTTAAATTATCTACTAAATTATTGTTTCTAAAAAGACATGTTAATGATAGAATGAAAGCGTTACCTAAGGTGGATTTATTCTCCGTTTCATTTATTTATGTTGGTGCTCGTATCCTTTTTTTATTTTTTTGCTAAATACACCTAATTATGCAGGAGGGATTTCATGTTTAAAAAGAAGTTTTTTATCGGGACAATTATCTTTGCCATGGTGTTTCTGCAATTTCCGGGAGGTTCGATTATTTCCGCGCAGGAGAATCGTTCAGTAGAAACTATTGAAATATCAAATATTACGGATAGCAGTTACAAGAACCTGGCCGCAGGGCTCGAATATACTTTATCTCGGTCTCCGATTGACCCACACAGTGACGCGACAGGTAAAGAGTTAACAGATGGGTTTTATGGTGGAGTGGATCGCAACAATGCCAACTGGACCGGATTTAAAGGCGAACCTTTATCCGTTACCTTAGATCTTGGTTCCCAAAAATCAATTGAAAAAATTTCAGCCAACTTCCTTCGCGATTCGGCTAAAAGTGTCTTTTATCCAGCTGCGGTTACTTATTACGTATCCAAGAATGGAACCCAATGGAGTGTCCTTTCTCATCAAAGTCCAAAAAGTGCCTTATGGGGTTTGGGGCCAGCTGAAACCGACAATATGATGTGGAATGGTCAATTGGAAGGTATCACCGACCAGCCAGAAGCAACTTCTGTTTATGCTCGATATGTGAAGGTAGAGTTTATCCCGGAGAATTGGGCTTTACTTGATGAAATTGAGATTTGGGGATATGACGAACTGAAATCTGGAGCAGTAGAAATCCCTCCTACACCTTCAACATATACGACTCCATCTCAAGAAACAACTGGAGGAATCAGTGATCTTGTCTTGTTGTATAATGGAACCTATCCAAATGGACGAGGTGATTGGACACGCGATGAAATCAAACCATATGTCACCTATGTTGACAAAAATGGAAAAGCGCTGGATTGGCTTTACGATGGGGTCCTTTATTTAGCTATCACCTCTCAAAGTGGCAATGATTTGGGAGCACTAACTTCTGCAAACCCTTCTAATAAGGCAGATTGGCAATGGTATATAGACAAAACATTTGCCGAAAGTGGCGATCTCGAAGAGTTGAATCAAGCTGTGCAGGATGCAGGCGTTGAACTGAATGATCCTTCCCACAAAGTAAAAGTAGTATTAACCGTCCCTTATCCAAATATGTATCAAACAAACTTTGGCGATGTTGATGGTGACGGTATTTCTGAAAACTTAAGTACTTATGAAGGCAAGCAAAAAGCGGTAACCTGGTATTTAAAGCAAATTTTCTCCAATTGGGAAGAAGCCAACTTTTCTCACTTGGAACTTAGCGGCATTTACTGGATGAACGAAAACATTGAAAATGACGTTCCTTTTGAAAAAGAAATAATTGAGTACACCAGTAATTTAGTTCATGAAGAACAGTTAAAATTCTTCTGGATTCCAAACTGGTATACCAATGAGATTCATGAGTGGCAGGAAGTTGGCCTTGATGCTGTAGCCATGCAACTCAACCATTTCTTCTACGATAACACTGAATATCGGGTCGAGTGGGGAGCACATCGCGCCAAGAATTATGGTACAGGTGTAGAAATTGAATTTGATGAGCGTTTATTGACTGATCCAAATTACTTTGAACGTTATTTGCGTTACCTAAACGGCGGCGTTCAGTATGGTTATATGACAAATACATTCAAGGGTTATTATCAAGGTAACGATACTATCCTAAGTGCTGCCTATGGTGAAAGGTCCGAGCAAAGAATGGCATACGATTTACTCTATGAATTCGTAAAAGGTAGTTATAAACCTAGACCTATCATTGAACTTACACCTTCCACTAGTGGAGCTACAAGTGAACCCATTGTTTTTACCGTGGATGTAACCTTAACTGGTGAGGGTAATCAGGTTAAGTCCATGAAATGGGCCGAGGGTGAACGGGATCCTGGGTATTTCCATTCAAATGGAGTAGAGATAACGGATAACCAAATTACGGCATTAAAAAATGGAACCTACTCAATTTATGTTAAAGACAGCCATGGCATTGAAAGAGTACGAAATTTCGACGTTACCACGTTAATTCCTGCGGGATATACCAACCTAGTATCAGGCTTAGCTTATACGATTTCTCCAGAGGCGACTTTAGATCAACAAGGATTAACCGATGGAGTGTATAACGGAAGTCTTTGGAGTGGAAATTGGACGAAATTCCAATATACACCTGAAGCATCCATCGTATTTGATTTAGGTAAAATCAATACCGTTCAAAAAATCAATAGTAATTTCAGTAATGGGGGCTATGGTATTGCTTTCCCAAATTCGATTACTTATTCTTATTCCCAAGACGGCATCACTTGGATTCCTTTAAAGGAAATTGAACCATCCCGTATTGATTCAGCTACAAAGATGACCTGGGACGGCACTTTCGATGGAGTTCCTGGAGAAGAGGATACATCTGTTGTGTATGCTAGATATATTAAGATTGATATTATTCAAGATGCTGAATGGACTTTTATGGATGAAGTTGAGGTTTGGGGATTAGATGGAATTCAATATTTAGATAGTCCTGTACTCTCGGAAACAACCAAACCACACGGACAAACTGCTGGAAATGTAAAAGTAGATATATCCGCAAAAGCACTTGGTCTTGGAAATACAATTACTGAAATTAAATGGGCTAAAGGGGAAAAGGATTCGTTCTACTTTGCAGATGCCGGGAATTCTATTAAGTTAAACAACCCATTTTTCATGGTACAAAGCAACGGGGCATATACCATTTATGCTAAAGACTCAGCTGGAAATGAAGTACTGAAAACTGTTTTAATCACAAATATTAAAGAAAAGTAAGTGAGTAACCTTAGACCTGGTGTTAAGTAGATATTCCGATATCCTCTTAACATCGGGCTTTTTTAAAGGCTCTTTTCTTAAACTTTGTTGCTATTTATTATAAAAGGATATCCTAATAAAACATTAGGATATCCAATACTCACTATATCTCCTCTAACGTTGGTATTGCAGAAATGGCCCCAACCTTGGTGCAAACAAGTGCACCTACTTTATTACTAAATGAAATAATTTTTTTAAGCACTTCAAAGTCTTCGAATGCTGGATTTACATTGGCGAACTGGAAAAGCGTAGCACCAACAAAGGCATCGCCAGCACCGGTAGAGTCTATCGATTTTACTTTTACACTTGGAACGATTTCGCTCTTCTGACCATTAGAGATGTAGGTTCCCTCGCTTCCTAATGTAACAGCAACAATTTTGGCGCCTAATTGATGAAAAGCTTGGGTGCCCTCAGCTAAATCACTGATTCCCGTAATAATTTGTAATTCTTCATCACTTACTTTTACAAAATCCGCAATCGCAATCCCCTTCTTGGCTAATTTGATAAAATCAGGAACCCTGTTTTTCCAAAGGTCTATTCGAAAGTTAGGATCAAACGAAATAAACTTCCCCCTATTCTTTGCATTGCGCATGACATTGAAGTAAGTCGTTTGAAAGGGGTCATTTAATAACGCTGTTGCTGAGCCAAAGTGGTGAATAGCAACGTTATTAAGTTTATCATAATCAAGTTCTTCCTCTACTAAAAAGGCGTCCGCCCCGCGATTAAAGACAAAATCTCTTTCTCCATTTGCCTGTAAGGATACAAAGGCCAATGTTGTAGGGTGTACATCATCGAGCACAACCATTGACGTATTAACTTGAGCGTCATCAAGTGCCTTCTTTAAAAAATGTCCGAACGGGTCATTTCCAACTTTTCCACAGAATAGAGCAGTACCTCCGAGTTTTGCAATCGTTGCACACACATTAGCTGGCGCCCCTCCTGCTTGTTTTTGAAAATTGGTACCTTCCATTAAATTGATATCGACATCCGTACAGAAAAAGTCAATTAATAATTCACCGACACAAACGATGGATGAACTCATTCCAAACACCCTCCTATTAAAAAAGAGCTCTAACCAATTATCCGATTAGAGCTTCAAATTGTTATCTCCAAATTGAATCAAGTTCAGTTAATGTTAAATTCAACACCTTTGTTGTTCCTTCATTTGAAAATAAGAGAAGTTCTTTGCTTCCTTCACTTGGGAAAAGTAAGTTAGTAATAGCAACCTCCCCATTTTTGGCAAATACCTCGATAGAGGAAGTATCCAAAAATACCTGTAGCTTTAAACGTTGTTGATCCAATTTCAGAGGTGCTTCTTGTATCGCTGGAAAAGATGTCGAAAAGCTACTATCCCCAGAAAGAGTTCGGTCCACGAATACCTTCTCTTCTAACACATCATAACCTATCACCGTTTTTTCTTCTTCAGAATGTTTGATGACAAATCCAAATTGGTTTGAACTTTCTTTTTCAAATTCAATATTTATTTCCATTAAGGAAGATGATAATGGAATATTGCCGGCTTCTTCTGTAGAAATTTTTATTTCTTTTCTAATCGTACTAATTTCAGCAACAGGTTTTTGGAATAAGCGAATTCCATCTTCGGTTGAAACTAATGACAATTCTCTCGGTAAGGTCATCGCACTCCGCCATGCTTCAGTTGGAACTTGATTCGCATAGCGCCAGTTACTCATCCAGCCCAGATAAATGCGTCTTCCATCCTGTATATCAGACCAACTTACACCTGCATAATTATCCCGTCCGTAATCTAACCATAGAATTGTTGAATCATCATGATCATTTACAAAAGTCGTACCATCAAACCGACCAATAAAGTATTGTGTTCTTGACCCTTCTTTGGTTTTACCATTATCACCGATGCTTACAATCATGACCCACTTATTTTCTCCACCCTCTACTGGCAGGTTAAATAAGTCAGGACATTCCCACACTCCATCATGTGAACCTGCCGCATGTCCAAATTCACTTGCAAACTCCCATTCCTTTAGGTTTAGCGAAGTGTAAATCGTAATGGTTTGACCAGTTGCCAGCACCATCACCCATTTATTTGTCTCTTCATGCCAAAAAACTTTTGGATCACGATAATCGATAATGTCTATATCCGAAAGAACAGGATTGCCTTCATACTTTATCCATGTTCTTCCATTATCCTTGCTAAAAGCTAAGCTTTGCTGCTGAAGGGGTCTGTCAGAATTAGGATAGGTGCCTGCGCTTGTATAAATGGCAACCAATCCTTGCTGACCCTGGTCAAAAAAGCCAGTAGTATTATTCCAATCTACCACTGCACTTCCTGAAAAAATCGCTCCTAACTCATCAGGGAACAACGCAATCGGTAGGTGTTCCCAATGAATCATGTCCTTACTTACGGCATGTCCCCAATGCATCGGTCCCCAGGTAGTACCATAAGGATGGTATTGATAGAACAAATGATATTCCTCGTTAAAATAGACCATTCCATTTGGATCATTCATCCACTTTTCTTTTGGTGAAAAATGAAACTGAGAACGGTACTTCTCTTTATATGCTTGTGTCATAAAATATCTCTCCCTTTTTCCAAGCTAGTGAAAAAGACTGTACGCATGTGCAAGCACTGTACAGCCTTATTCTGTTTATTCTTGATTTCGATCATAGCCTTTTTGTTTAATGTCCAACCACTCTTGTAGACCAAGTCGATCTAATTCTACTAGATAATCAGACCATTCTTTTTCGACACCGCCATTGGCAATCCATTCCGCACGTTTTCTTTTAATAAAAGCAAACAAGTCAGTTTCGATGGCAGAAATTCTGTCAAGGTCCTCAATCGAGAAGAATACTTTTGGATAAATATTTTCAGCTTCCATATAAGGAACCATGACTTCCTTCATTAAGTTCAATCTCCAAGCCGCATCATCTGGTTTCGTTGTCACTGTTCCATAGTAGCTGTCTAAGATCGCTAACGGTCCGCCAACAGATGTCTTTTCTCTTAATTCAACTGGTGCCGTACCTTCTAGAGGAAGGTGTTTTAACATTTTTACACTGTCATCCCATTCAAAAATATTTTGCTGCTTTTTATCTCCAAATGTACCCCAGTTGTTTTGGACAGATTGTGCAGGATCATAAAGTTGGTCAATCCACTTCGCTGTTAATTCCAGATTTTTATTTGCTGAAGTAACAACCAATTTAGAACGATCAAAGCCCATTCCATTAGTTCTTGCTACATTTTGGTGCCCTTCTGGTCCTTTTAATGGAGCAAGTAGATCGTAGTCATCACCCATTCCGGTGATATTCCCTTTATCCCATGTAAAGTACAAACCATACTTTTTGTCTCTGCCTTTTGCTAGATACGTATTCCAATCATGTTCAAATGCTTCAATATCGATAAGACCTTCATTATATAAATCGTTGAACCAGCTAATCGCCTTTTTATAACTCTCATCCGCTGCGGTAAGTTTTACTTCTCCGTCATTCGTTACCACCGTGAAATCCCAGTTATCGCCGAGACCAAATGCGCCGAATAATGAATGTGGATCTTGTCCGCCATCATTAATAATGAAAGACATTGGGATTTCGTCTGCTTCGCCATTGCCATTTGGATCCTGTGTTTTAAAAGCGATTAAAACTTGTTTTAATTCTTCTGTTGTTTTCGGTACAGCTAATCCTAATTTATTTAACCATTCCATATTGATCCATGGGAACGCATCAAGTGAGTGAATACTTTCTTTCCCTTCACCTAACTCCTCAATCCATGGGAATGCATACATATGGCCATCAGGTGCTGTCATCATCGCTTTATACTGTGGTGCCTTTTCAAGGACAGCTTGTAGGTTCGGCATATATTGGATTAAATCTTCAACTGGAACAATAACCCCGTTTTTTGCATGCTTTAATAATTCATAGTCGCTGAAGGCAGCGTTAAAGATTGCGTCTGGAAGTTCTCCACTAGCAATAGCTAGATTTCGTTTTTCACCAAATACATCACCGGTATAGTTTCTCCAATCAATTTTTACTCCCGTTTGCGTTTCTAGGCGTTGAAAAATTAACTTTTCATTTGGGTCCTTGGGAGCAAGCGGTGAACTGGATGTCATAATCTTTAATGTTTTTTCTTCTTTCAATGGAAACTTTACATTTGTAAGCTCATAATCCTTAGAAGAGAAACTCCCGCTGCTGCTTTTACTGCTGCAGCCGGTAAGAATAAGTGACCCTGAAAGAAGTAGTGCTGAAGCGGTTGTTAGTACCTTATTTTTCATCATAGACCCTCACTTTTTTTTATTTTAGCGAACCAACCATTACTCCCTTTTCAAAATATTTTTGGAAGAATGGGTACATAATCAATAATGGTAAACTTGCAATCACAATTGATGAATAACGAATCATTTCTGAGATTCTCATCAGCTCATTTCGAGCCTGAATATCTGCAACCATCCCTGGCTGTACTTCGTTTTGAATCAGAATCGAACGCAGGACTAATTGCAATGGATATAATTCTCGATCATCCAGGTAAATCATGGCATCGAAGTAAGCATTCCATTGACCTATAAAGGCATACAGGGCAAGAACAAAAATGATTGGTTTTGATAAAGGTAAAATAATACTTAGAAAAATTCTTAAATCCGAGGCCCCATCGATTCTCGCTGCTTCCTTCAGTTCATTTGGAACCGCTTTAAAGTACGTTCTAGCAAGGATAATAAACCAGACATTAACGGCACCTGGTATAATAATCGCCCAAATCGTATTGAGCATTCCTAAATCTCGGATCACAAAATAAGTAGGAATCAAGCCTCCTCCAAAAAACATCGTGAATAAGAAGAACATCATAAATACCTTTTTACCAACTAAACCGTCTACTGATAACGTATAGCCAGCAAGAACGGACACCGCTACGGTCACAATCGTAAATCCAGCTGAATATAGGATTGAATTGATAAACCCTCTGACGATCGTGTCATCGGTAAAAATTCGGATATAACCTTCTAGTGACCAATCTGAAGCGTTTAACGAAAGTCCTTTTCGAATGATTGCATTCGGTTCTAAGAAAGAAGAGAGAAACACATACAATAGTGGGCCCACAATCGCAATCACAATAACCGTCAATAGGATATTATTGGTGAGAAGCAGGATTCGATCGCCTTTTGAATGCTTAATTTGGTTGTTCATTGTTTCCCTCCTTCCTTAGACGAGACCTTCGCCTTCGTTTAGTTTTTTAACCACTTGATTGACAAACACGAGTAAAAACACATTCACAACAGCATTAAATAATCCAACAGCAGTAGCAAACGAGTAATCCCCTGCCAGTAAGCCTCGTTTATATACATAAGTGGCAATAATCTCTGATGATGGAGAATTCATCGGAGTTTGCATTAAGTAGGCTTTTTCAAACCCAATTCCCATGATTCCTCCAGCCGCTAAGATAAACAATACCGCCATTACCGGCTTAAGCGTTGGAAGATCAATGTGCCAGATCCGCTGTAAAAGTGACGCTCCATCGAGTGTTGCAGCCTCATGTAGCTGCGGGTCAACGTTAGCAAGTGCAGCAACATAAACAATCGATGCCCAGCCTGCCCCTTGCCATACTCCTGACCAAATATAGATGGATCTAAAATAGTCTGGGTCCGACATGAACGATATCGGCTTATCTAAAAACGTAGATAACATTGCATTAATCGGTCCAACCGGTGATAGAAAGAGGAAAACCATCCCTGAAACAACTACCACTGATATGAAATGCGGAGCATAAAGGGCTAATTGAATGTTCTTTTTGACACTCGATTTTCTTAGCTGATTCAACATCAGAGCCAAAATGATCGGAATCGGAAAACCTATTAGTAGTTCAAAAGAACTTAATTTAATCGTGTTCATTAATATTTCGATGAAGTTCGGTGATGTTAGGAAGTTGGTAAAGTGTTTAAAGCCAACCCACTCACTTCCGGTAATTCCCCTGATTGGGCTAAAATCCTTAAAGGCAATCGTTGCTCCATATATGGGAATATACTTAAATATGATCGTTAGAATAACGGCAGGAGCAATCAGCAAATAAAGAATATAATTCTTTTTAATATAAAGAAGGTTCCTGCTCAACTTAGTTGGTTTACTTGCATGGACCTGCATAACTTTCTCTGTTTTCACTACTTCTTCCAATCTCTTACCCTCCCTTTACAAAGTTTGAAACCCCTTTCAATGACCTAAATATAACAAAATGATAAAAAAGAAGAGTTTAATATTTTTGGTTGAAGCAGTTTAAAATTTTCGGGAGTTACTATCGCTTTCACAAAGTATCCATTCTCACATATATAGAAAAATCCTCTAGTTCATAAACTAGAGGACCCTACGGCTTTTTGATATCCTTTAAGCCATTATTAATTTTTTCCGCTGCTTGATTAGCAGCGATGCCAACATCTTTTCCTTCTTTACCTACTTCCTCAAACAATTCCTTAATAGCTTCGCTGATGATTGGGTAAGCTGGAGTTGCTGGCCGATTTTTCGAGTAGTTTTGGTCTTGTTGGACAAAGATATTTTTGGGATACTTATTGAGTTCAGGGAAGTCTTTTGCAACTGAATACCTAGCAGGTAAATCCCCGGAAATTTTGACAAACATTTTTGAACCCTCATACCCTGTAGCGAATTTTACAAATTCCCAAGCTTCCTTCGGATGCTTGGTTTTGGATGAAATCCCAAGTGCCCAGCCGCCATTTGGAACAACTTGATTTTTCCCCTTCGGCAGGGGGGCGACCCCAAAATCTTCTCCTAGCACAAAACCAGGAGTTTGTTGCAATTCCGACATTGCCCAAGAACCCAATATCGTCATCCCAAGCTTATCAGTTTCAAAAGGAGCCGGAGGCATTTCCACCGTCGCTACCCCATGCTTCCTATATAAATCTTGATAAAAGCGCAAGGCTTCTAATGCTTCTTTAGAATTGATATACCCCTCCGCAGTTGATCCATCTGGACTAATCACATCTGCCCCGAACTGCCATAGAATCGGCATTTTAAAATAAGCAGGACCTTCTCCAACATTAAAGCCTTGTGCAGGATCAATCCCTATGATACCTTTTGTTGGATTGTTGATTTTTTTAGCAATCTCTAGCACTTCATCCCACGTCATGGGATGGTTTGGATCTCCTGAAGGAAAGGGGATTCCGGCCTCTCTGAAAAGATTCATATTGTAAAATAAGGCAATACTCGATTCGACAATGGGAGCGAGATAAATTTCATCTTTATAGATTAAACCCTTTAATACTCCTTCTGGAATATCTTCAATATTCCCTTCCTCTTTCATATAAGGATCAATCGATAATAGCGAACCTGAATTTGCATAAAGTGCTAGGTTCGGACTATCAATGGCCATAATATCGGGATGGTTTCCTGCAGCTAGTTCAGTACGCAGCCTTAATTCGTATTCATTTCCCCAGTGCATCGATTGCATATTAATCTTAATTGTGGGGTGCGATGCTTCAAAAGCTGCGATTAACTCTTCATAGGCTTGATTAAACGCTTGATTGCCTAAATTCCGTAAAAAGGTCAACTCGATTTGCTTTGCCGGTTTTTCATTATCTGGTCTGTCACTTGAAAGTGGGGAAAAATAGAAAAAAGCAAAACCTGCTAAACCGAAAAGAAGAATGACCGCTATCCATTTCTTCACCTTTATCTCCTCCTCCCTTCAAACCAACCTATTCCCTTATCGAGTTCCGAAATTCTACTGGTGTTTGTCCAAAGTGTTTTTTAAAGACCGTACTAAAATAACCCGAGTTTGAAAACCCAACTAAGTTGCTGATATCAATGATTTTCAGCTGTTTATCTTTAAGTAATTGTTTGGCCTTTTCCATTCTTAAGGTAACCAGATAATCACTGAAGTTCTGGCCGACATGATGTTTGAAGGTTTCCGATAAATGGGCACTATTAATGTGAAACAAAGTGGATAAGGTGGTAAGGGATATTTCACTTGCATAATGCTGGTCCAAATAATGGCGGATACTATCGATTAATTTCTTATTGGAAAAACGAGCAAGACGTACCTTTTCAATGATTGACGTTGCTAATTGAATCAAATCCTCTTTCACTTTATGTTGAGAATAAAGCTTCCAAATATTTTGTTGGCAATTCCAAATCGAATTTTGAATGTCTTTCGTCTCGACATCATACTTTTTGACTAATGACCCTAACATAAACAACACTTGGTTGGCCGCAAATGAAAACGACATAACCGAACGACCTTCCGTACCTTCAAGAACAATCTGTAAATTATCTGTAAAAGCAGCAAAATTGAGATTTTCAATTGAATTCGTTATCCGTTTCTCGAAATCTGGTGAAAAGTCAAACACTTCTTCACTTGCAGCAGTTTGATCCATAATCTGCGACTTCGATCCAAGTTGACTTTGACTCCAAGCAAGTAAACTGGAAATATATCCACTCCTGTATTCTGACAGCCCATTCACAATCATACCAATACCAATAACAGTTTCTAATTTTAGTAATTTGTTAATATTTTGCTGGATGTGCAAAACGAACTGATTGGTCGGTGGAGAATCGGATTCTATTAGCAGTAAAAATTGAACCATATTAGGGTAACTTGGATCCGTAAACACATAGATCGCTGTCTGCTGTTGGGCGATTTCCTTACACAGCAGCTGGAATGGTATCCTTAGTTCCTCTATACGATTGGAATCATGGCTTTCTCTAATTTCCACTGTTATAAACTGTACTTTTCCATTTTCATTTGCCAGTTCTTCTAACTGAAGCTGCTGAAGCCTTTCCATCACAATTGGAAGCTGTAAACGCTCTTCCTTTGCTAAATGAAGGATAAATTGTTCCTGTACTTCTTGTAAATGAGAATGAACGAGTCGGCTCATTTGTGCAAATTCAATTTGTTTTCTTTTCTCTTCCTCTACTTCTTTCCGTATTCTTCTCAATGCTTCTATTAATTCATCAGGGGCAACAGGTTTCAATAAGTAGTCTTTAACGCCTTGTTGCAGTGAATTCCGCACATAATCAAAATCGGAATAACCCGATAAGACAATGACTTTTACATGAGGAAACTCTTGATGACAACGTTTTGCCAATTCTACTCCATCCATAATAGGCATTCTCATATCGGTAATCACTACATCAATATCCTTGGTTTGGAGGATTTCAAGAGCTTCCTTCCCATTTGAAGCTTCTTCAACAAGTTGGAACCCCTCTTCTTCCCAGTCCACCTTTAAGCGTAATCCTTTTCGAATTTGAATCTCATCGTCCGTGATCAACACCTTCATCCTGTCCATCCCCCCTTTTCAAATCAATTCGTAATGTTATCTTAGTGCCCTCATTTTTAATAGATTCAATATGATAGGAAAAGTCATTTCCATAGGTAAGCTTTAATCGTCCTAGAACATTTCTCAAACCAATGCTGTTCCCTTTGCTTTCCAGCACCACCATCGTTTCATCCGTTTGCTCTAAGTTTGAAATCATCTCCTCTGACATCCCTATACCGTTGTCTTCCACGGATATGCTGATCTGATTTCCAACTTTTTCAGTTTTAATAAAAATATCTGCAAACGTCTTTTCGCTGAAACTATATTTCACAGCATTCTCCACGAGTGGCTGCAAAATGAACTTAATGACGGGGAGCGTTTCCGTGTCAGGATCCACATCCAAGTGAATCATGAGCATGTCCTCATATCTCAACTTTAAAATATTCGTGTAACTTTTGATATAGTTTAATTCTTCACCTAAAGAAACAATATTGTTTTTTGTATTTAAGGAATATCTCAACATCTTTCCTAAATATACACTAACATTCATGACCTCTTTATTTTTCTCTTGAAGTGCTAAACTTCCAATAATCTCAAGCGTGTTATTCAAAAAATGTGGATTTATTTGTAATAGTAAGGCTTTATATTCCGCATCTTTCCGGCGTAAATTGGCGTCATATTCTGTTTCAATTAAATACTGTAATCTCTCAATCGTATGTTCAGTTACATTGATAAGATAATCAACTTCATTATTTTGAGCTTTAATGGTTGGCATAAACCTTTTTGCACCTGAAAAATCTCCCCGTTCGATAAACCCCATCGCTTTTGCTAGTTTTCCTAATGGACTTGTAATGTTGTTAGACAAAATAACCGCAGCCACAATTGTTATGATAAAAAGAATTGCACTGGTTAGCAGAAGATTCTGCTGCAAATGATTGGCCCTTGCGAACAATTCGGACTCCGTCACTTCACTAATTAATATCCAATCACCAACTGGCAGCTTTTGAAAGAACACTAGATACCTTTCCTTCTGATAAGCAGCCTCAATGAGTCCTTCTTGGTCCTCGCCTGTGGTAATTTGCTTCAGACTTTGTTGCAGTATCGAACTTGGGGTCTTTATCTTCCCTGACAAAACATTTTCACCGTGCTGATTTAACAAATAGGTATGCTCATTTTGTCCCTTCGATATTTTATTTAGTGAAGTTTCTAGTAATGCCGAAGGAAAATTCACTTTTATGACCCCTGCCGAAATCATCGTATTGGTATCAATGAGAGGTAAAATATAGCTATTGATCTTCTTCACTTGCATTTCATGACTTTGCTGAAATGGGTCTAAATGCGACTTAGCATAGTCCTGATTATTTTGGGTATAGTCCTGATACCAATCCGTCTCATGGAGTAAGGAATTCATCCCCCAAGTCCCGGCCCCATCATCAAGCACCAACGAAATCGACATCGCATTGGAATTGTTTATCATGATTGAGGATAATCCCTGTCTAAGCTGATTCGTCACTGAATCAAGTTCTTCCTTACCAGCACCTTGTCTATTTAATCTCAGCCATTCTTGTGTAGTCTTGTCAACTAGCACTTGTTTGCCTAAATCCTCTGCCTGCGTCGTGATGGAATCAACATAAAGAGAAAACTGATCCATCATTCCAATGGTCAACTCTTGTGCCTGTTCGCGAATAACAGACGTAAAAAAGCTAGGAATAATAATTGATAGAATAATAAATGGAATCGTTAGCAAACATGTAAAAACAAGTAATAATCGATTGCGTAATGAAAAAAGCATGTTACCCCCCTTTTAAAAAAAGACGCGAAAACCCTTACAATTATTCGAAATAGGAATAACCTATTATAGCATTTTGCTATTACTAGACTCTAGTACTTGAAAAATCACTGTTTTTCGTAAATTTTGATACTATCCTGCGAATGTGTCAAAATAGGTAATGAATGGCAGTGGAAATTTTATCAAATTGGAGGTTATAGACGATGAGAACAATGAAACTAGGAAATAGCGCCTTAGAAGTACCAGTGGTTGCAGTTGGCTGCATGCGAATGAAATCGCTGGAAAAGAAAGAAGCCGAAACCTTTATTCAAACTGCTTTAGAGGAAGGGGCAAACTTCTTTGACCATGCTGATATTTATGGCGATGGCACAAGTGAGGAAATTTTCTCTGACGCGATACATATGAATACAACTGTTCGGGAGAACATCATCCTGCAATCAAAGTGCGGTATTCGTAAGGGAATGTTCGATTTTTCAAAAGAGCATATTTTGAATTCTGTTGATGGAATTTTGAAACGGTTAAAAACCGACTACCTTGACACTTTACTTCTACACCGCCCTGATGCATTAGTGGAGCCGGAGGAAGTAGCAGAGGCATTTGATATTCTTGAAAGCTCCGGAAAAGTACGACATTTTGGTGTCTCCAACCAAAAGCCAATGCAAATCCAACTGCTGCAGAAATATGTGAAGCAACCGATTGTGGCTAATCAGCTGCAACTGAGTATCACGAACGCGAATGTAATTTCCAATGGGATTAATGTAAATATGGAGAATGAATCAGCGATTGATCGCGATGGAAGTGTCCTTGATTTTTGCAGACTGAATGATATTACTATCCAGCCTTGGTCACCGTTCCAATACGGATTCTTTGAAGGTGTCTTCCTTGGTAGTGAAAAATTTCCTGAATTAAATCAGAAGATAAATGAAATCGCTGCAAAGTATGAAGTAAGTAATACAACCATTGCTATTGCCTGGTTACTGCGTCATCCGGCAAAAATGCAGCCAGTCATTGGGACAATGAATGCGGAAAGGCTGAAGGACTGCATAAAGGCAAGCGAAATTCATCTAAGTCGTGAAGAATGGTATAGCATTTATCGTGCTGCCGGGAATATCCTGCCGTAGTTTGACCACATCAAAAAAACGCTCAGAGATATGAATCACTCTGGGCGTTTTTTACTAATCAATAAATTGAACAATGAGCATCCAGATTGGGACAATAAACAGGGAGGCAATGGTAGAAACAGTTACCATTACCGCTGCATATTTTGAATCTGCTTTATAAACTTTTGCTACCACAGGAGCATTTGTCATAACAGGCATGGCTGCCTGCATAATAAATACTTGTTTCATCAGTAAGGGAATGGGTAAAAACCAAACTAACAACGCCATGATTCCTGGTGCAATAACAAATCGTCCTATTAAAATGCCAGCCATGTCTTTTGAAAACTTTATAGAAGTAATTCCTGTAAAGAAAATAGAAATTCCAATAAAAAGCATGGACAATGGCGTCACTAAACTCCCTGAAAATTCAAAGTAAGACATTAAAAAGCTTGGTAACGAAGCATTAAGTAGTAATAATAGTAAGGCTAGTAAAAATCCAATCAGTGGTGGATTAAAAATCTTTTTTAGATTTGAGGCAAAAGTGTTTTTACTTGCATCATAATCCAAACCGTCTTTACTAATCATTTGCACCCCTAAGGTCCAAAAGAAAAACGTATTAGCAAAATAGTAGAGGAGGACAAAAGGTAAGCTTTCCGGCCCAAACAGGGCAAAATTTAATGGAACTCCGATAAATATACTGTTTGAATTAAAAAACATAGAAGAAAATGTGCCTTTCCGACCATCCTTTACCTTTAAAAGACGGACAGCTCCGAAGGAAATAAACATGGTAATCAAGATGGAAGCAACAGGAATAATCAATCCAGGAGCCAAGTGAATTAACTTATTTCTCGAAAAATCAGTCAGTATGAAGTAAAGCATATTTGCCGGTAATGCAAAATTTGTAACTAATTTGGCAATAAGACCTGAATTCTCGTTAGTAAACCATTTTCGAACTGATAAATAATACCCCGTCCCCATTAAAAGAAGCATGGTTAAGACACTTTCAATCGCTAACATTAAAACATCCATTTGTAGTTCTCCATGATAAATTTTGTCTAATTGTGTGAAACAATCATCAAAAAATAGTTTAGCATAAAATCAAAAATAACTTCATGCAATTTCCAACTTCAACCCAATCAATCCTCCTTTTTATCTAAGTTTTCCAGTTTAACAAGCAATATGTTAAACATTACAAAAAGGCATCTAATTATCTAATAGGTTGATAAGCATGTATTCCCAGGATAAAATGAAAATTAGGACAAATGGGCGGACTTAAAAGATGGAAGTGAATTCAACCAAAAGTGTAATTGAAAAATTAAATTTCAGTAAGTATCCAGCAAAGCTTATTCTTAATATGCCTGTGGACGTTGAAGAATTCAAATCAATTGAGTATGACACTACTATTAATAATGATCAATATGACCTCATTTTTACCTTTATTTTTCAATTGGAGGATTTCGTAACAAATCTACGGGAAGTCGTTGAAAAACAATTAGTGAAGGATAACGGATATATCTACTTTGCTTATCCAAAGAAAAACAACCCAAAATATAAGGAATACATCGAACGAGATAGTATCTATACGGAAAAACATTATGATGAAGAAGGATTTTTTCGTGGCAGTAACTTGAAGTTTTCAAGAATGGTAAGTTTCAATGAGGTATTTACCGTAATCGGACTGAAGGCAATTCCAGTAAAGAAGAAAACGACCACAAAGAGCACAAAAAATAGCCAATGTGTGGATGACTACATCCAAAATGTGGAGGATATTAAACAATACCTCCAAAAAAGTGAGACCCTGTTAAACATATACAACGAACTAACACCAGGCTATCAAAAGGATTGGGCACGCTATGTATACAGTGCAAAAAGAAAAGAAACCCAAGAAAAACGACTGCTCGAAATGGAAACCGTTCTGACCGAAGGCTACAAAACAATGGATCTATATCGAAGAGCTAAGAAATAGGAAAACAGTGGAAGCACTTGGGGTGAATACCAATGTTTTTCTCACTTATGGAATCAAAGGTTAGCTTGAAATGATGATTAAATTCATCTAGGGTTTCCCGGTATGGGCCATGGATGTCCGTTACAGTTCCTGGCTCCGAATTTACCATTTGTGTAACTTTTAAGCCTAAATTATAGGTGAATTCACTATAGCCGCTAAAACCAAGCTTCTTACAAACTCGGATAATCTAAGTCGTTGAGACAAAAAGATCATCCGCTGCTTTTCGAATGCTGAGTGACTGATTTTCAAATTTCTTTTCTATTAAAAAGGAGAGAATATCCTTTTCAGATTGATTCAAATCCTTATCATTTATGTAATCTAAGAAAACTTTTTCTGACTTTTTCATTTTTCTACCTCATGTCTTTCCTATTTCTTATTAGTATAACTCTTCGTTCCATTCCCATTACACTAGCAGATTCTCGTTTGCTCTAGATGAATCCTTCATAATAATCAAAAAAGGCGATCCGATTGAAGTCGAATCGCCTTTTTTATTAAATGCTAATTTACAATTCTGATACCACTTGATCTCCTTGTTTGCTTTTCCCTGTATGAATAAGGAATTTTGGTCCAAAAACCATCACTACGAAGAAAACAATCGACAGGATAAACACCCAAATATAGATTTGATTGACGGCAGGTGTATTCCAAACACCTAAAAAGTGAAGCATTGCTGGAACGGTTAGTGTTACCCATGACAGGACAATGGCTACTATACCAACATAGGCATCAATTTTCATTTTAAGTGAACCTGTTAAAAAGAATAAAAACCATAAAAATGCCCACAGTCCCCATGTTAAAGCATTGACAACATCATGGAAGTGAATAAGAGAGACAACCGTGTACACGACGGCAATAATGGATACCCATAAGCTATACCAGCCTAGGCCGTTACCCTCAAGTCCCTTCACGGAGGTAACCCCAACATATAAAAACGTTAAACCAAATAAAAAGATGGCAGCATTATTATATAGATCCCAATTACCTTGACTAGACGTCATGATTAAATAAAATGGGTTAATGATTTGGATGATTCCGACGAATAGATTAAAATACCCAACAGGCTTTGCTCCTGCCTTTCCTAAAAACATAAGTCCGTTTAGAAAAACAACAGCACCTGATAAAAATAGACCTACAAAACTCATAGTATTCGCTGCTGTGAAAATACCATTCTCACAACTTTCCCCTCCTTTAAAATAAGAAAAAGCAGTTTCCCCTCCTTAGTAAGGAAAGGAAATGCTTTTTGTTCCTGTACCAATATATCATATTGATAGAACAAAAGTTAACAAGCCTTTGAACAAAATTTAAATTTAATTATTTCCAATTTCGCTATAAGCAGCCATAAAAAAACCGCCCCTAATTAAGAGGCAGTTCGTTTAATGCTGTATGAATGTAACTGTTTGACCAGGTTTGAGATAAGAAAGAAGAACAAAATCTTCCTCAATAACTCTACCCGCAACATTAACCCGTTCATCGGCCGGCAAGTCACAAAGGGTGATTTGGACCTCGCCGCGGTATCGCCCATAGCGATCATTATCCCTTGTAATACTGCCAACCCAACGCTCCGTTGTATTCTCTGGAAAGATTGGATCAACACTTCTTGTATCCATGAACCTTAAAACATCACGGGAAAAATCAGGGCGAAGCTTGAACTCTCCTTCTTGGAAACCATCGATTCGAATCGTGATACGATGATCACGATCAAAATCGATTAATTTCTGAAGAAGCTCCTCGCTTACCTCTGGATCACCGATATAGACATCCTCAACTCCAGTGTCGAATAACTCCAATGCAGCCACAAACGGGTCCATTTCACGGTGTTCTTCCAAGGTTGGCAGCCCTTCAAATAGTGGACCCCGTTTTTCTCCATCACCTGGAATATAGGCACAAACTGGAATACCCAGCTTTTTAAAAAGTTCATTTTGCTTCTGAAAAAACACATCAGATAATCCAGTCTCACGCCTTGGATAGAAATTATGCCATGCTAAAAGCTGACTCGCTTTTAATCCACCATCCAAAAGGGCCTGTACTTCATCCTCAAACAAAATGCTCGCATTCAAGGCAAGCTTAAACTCTTGTGCCAAACCCAAAATCATATCATGATCAAAAAAGTCATCTAATCGGAGTCCGATAACACCTAACGTTTTTAACTCATACAAGCTAGCCAATCCCAAATGCGCAGGCGTTCGTAACGACACATCCGCATAAACCTCTATACCACATTCCTTTGCAAGTTGAAGCAGGTTCATCGCACGACTAGCTAAATCCCCAGATTCCTCTGGAATGTGAAGCGAGGTAAACGCCCGCTTCACACCCATTTTTCCAGCAAGTGCAATTCGCTGTTCTGCTAAAGGATCATTTAAATAGAAGGAAATACCGATCAATCGAACTCACCAGCCATCTCATCTTTGAAACCGAATAGATACGTAAACACAAATCCTGCTGCATAGGCGATTAATACACCCACTAAATAAAGGAGAACTTGACCTGTTACCACAATGAAAGCAAGTGGAAGACCAGATACTCCGATTGCAATCGTTGCAATACCAAAAGCTGCTTGGAACGCACCACCGACACCAGCACCTAAACATGCTGTTAAGAACGGACGGCCTAACGGAAGCGTAACACCGAAGATTAACGGCTCGCCGATTCCAAGAATCCCTGCTGGCAGACCGCCGCCGATTGCTTGTTTTAAACGTTTTTTCTTTGTTTTAACATAAATTGCAAACGCAGCACCGACTTGCCCTGCTCCACCCATTGCTAGGATTGGCAGAAGTGGGTCATCACCAATGGTATTAATTAACTCTAAGTGTATTGGTGTTAAACCTTGATGTAATCCAGTTACAACAAGCGGCAGGAAGGTAGCACCAAGAACAAATCCGGCGACAGCACCGCCCATATCAAGTAACGAAGTTAAACCTTTTGTGATAATATCTGAAACGAAACCACCAAGCGGCATAAATACAAGATAAGTAACAATACCAGTAACCAATAAAGCAACCGTTGGCGTCACAAATAAATCAAGAGACGTTGGAACATACTTACGGACTTGTTTTTCAACTAAAGCGATAAAGATTGCAGCAAACAGAACGCCAATTAAACCACCGCGTCCAGGAAGTAAATCGGTTCCAAACAAATGAATACCTGCAACGGCCGGATTAATAATTAAGATACCGGCAATCGCACCAAGTGCTGGTGAACCTCCAAATTCCCTTGCTGCATTCGTACCTACTAAAATTCCAAGATACCCGAATAATCCACCGCCGATAACGGATAAAATAGTCGCAAGCTGTGAATCTCCTGCTAACCAGCCTGCTTGGATAATGGCTTTTGTGATCCCAGTAATTAAACCTGAAGCTATAAGGGCTGGAATTAACGGAATGAAAATTCCAGATATTTTTCGTAAAAACAACTTAAATGGTGTTGCATTTTTCTTGTTGATTTCGGCCTTTGTGCTTGCAGCCCTCTCTTTTAAATTGATTCCGCCTGAAGCATCAATCAACTTACCAAACTCTTCAGTTACTTTATTTACTTTTCCAGGCCCTAGAATGATTTGAAGTGTTTCTTCTTCTACCACTCCAAGAACTCCATCTATCTTCTTGATTGCAGCCATATTAACAGAAGCCTCATCATTCGGTGTCACACGAAGTCTGGTCATACAATGTGTGTAATTGCCAATATTACCAGCCCCGCCTAGTTGTTCAAGAATCTTTTCAGCTAAAACTTTATTATTTTCTCCAGCCATTTCATTTCCCCTACTCTCTGTTGTATTTGTAATGTTATCCCCAGTCAACACGATGTAAACAGTGTTCACATCACCCCCTGCAAGTCTAATTCCTTTCTTTTATAAACCGTATCGCTTCTCTTGTTTGATCAATGGCTTGAATCGTATGCTCATATTGAACGGTCGCCATGGATAAAAACAAAATATCCATCATATATAACTGTGCGAGACGTGATGACGTCGCAGCACTTCGGAAAGCAGCTTCTCCTGAATAAGAAGTAAAAAGTTTTATGTCTGCTAAAGACGAGACGGAGGATTGTCCGTATTTAGTCAAACTAATTGTTTTCACCCCTCGTTCTTTCGCAAGTGACATTACGTTGATAACCTCAGCCGTTTCCCCAGAATGAGAAACACCAAACACCACATCATCTTTATTGGCATTGGCAATGATGGTCGCCACAAGATGTGTATCAGTAAAAGCGGTTGCATTTTTTTGGATCCGAAGAAACTTCTGCTGGGCATCCTTGGCAATGATATTGGAGGCACCAATCCCAAAAAAGTGAACATTTTGAGCGGGTAACAATGATTGAACCGCTCGTTCCAATTCCTCATAATTGATGATCTCCTCTGAATCTCGGATGCTCTGAATACTATTGCTTGTAGTCTTCTGGACGATAGAAAAATAAGATTCACCAGGTTCGATGTCTCGGTACCCTTGTTCAACAGGCTTCACTAAATCACCTGCAATTCTAACCTTTAAATCCTGAAAACCATTTAAACCAAGTGATTTACACAATCGAATCACGGCAGCTCCGCTTGTTTTAGCTTGAGCACCGATATCACTAACGGTACTGTTTAAAATACTTCGAGGATTTTCAAGAATAAATTGGGCTATTTTCCGCTCGGAAGCCGGAAGCTGCTCAAGCATATTTTGGAGCATTTTCAATCCGCCTGTTGCCACAAAAATTACCACCTTTTCTCCAAATCAGTTTTCAACATTTTTGATGGCGATTTTCACATATCCATTCGCATTCGCTAATAACTTTTCTGCTTCTTCTTTCGTTTTATCCACTTTAATCATGACAATCGCTGTTTTCACTTGCAGATCCGCTTTTTCCAGGGTTTCTACTGCTGTTTCATAGGAAACTCCAGTAATTTTGCGGATAATGCCGATGGCCCGTTCCTTCAACTTAAGATTACTTACCTTCACATCCACCATAAGATTCTCATACGCTTTACCAATGAGAACCATCGATGACGTTGAAATCATATTCAAAATCATTTTATGAGCCGTACCAGACTTCAAGCGGGTTGAACCAGTCAGCACCTCTGGACCGACAATGACCTCAATCGCCTGATCAGCCTCTTTACTAATCGCCGCATTTTTATTACACGAAAGTGCTACTGTTTTCGCACCGATGCTTCGTGCAAAGCGAAGCGCACCAATGACATAAGGTGTCCGACCACTGGCAGCGATCCCAATCACCGTATCGTTCTCAGTTAGTTCCAGATTCTTCAAATCATGAACACCAAGTTCCGGATCATCCTCGGCTCCTTCAACCGCCTTCAAAAATGCGCCTTCCCCCCCAGCCATCAATCCAATGACCATTTCAGGATCAGTGCTAAAGGTAGGCGGACATTCAACAGCGTCTAATACCCCTAATCTGCCGCTCGTTCCAGCACCTAAATAAATCAGGCGGCCGCCCTTTTTAAAGGATTCAAATACAAACTGAACCGCAGTCTCTATTTCAGGTAAAACCGCTTTGACAGCAAGTGCTACCAATTGATCTTGTTCATTCATGATCCGTAATATTTCGTGGCTCTCCGCTGTATCAATTTGCATAGAATCTTTATTTCGGGATTCGGTGGTTAATAATTCGAGATTTTCTTCGATCATATTCCTTCTCCTCCAGTTGGTTTTTCTAGTTGTAAACGATTACTGTAACTTCAGTATACCGCCAGTGAAATAGTAAATCAATATTTTTATTTAAAAAGTAAAATTTTATTTCAAAATTTATTCTAGTAGGTATCGTCGGATTGCCTGTGCAACTCCCGCTTCATCATTTCTCCCCGTCACCACATCTGCCAGCTTCTTCACTTCCTCTGGTGCATTCCCCATCGCAATTCCAAGCCCGGCAACGCGAAGCATCAGCGTATCATTATAATTATCTCCAATAGCAGCTATTTGAGAGATCGGGATTTGGTGCTTCTCACTAAGCTTAATTAGCGAGGAGGCCTTACTCACTCCTGACGGTGAAATTTCCAAGTTAAGAAAATTTAAACTGCTGCTAATTTCCAGCCCTTCTACCTTTTCCCCCATCACCTTTGAAAAATCAGCAAGTCTGTCTCCTTCATCAAACACAGCAATTTTGGTAATCTTAGGCTGATTACTCCTAAAGTAATGATAAAAATCATCCACAAGCTTTACCTGGCACTGCCCCCGAAATTGTTCAAGCTCACCAGACTTTCCACCTGTTTTCGCGAGGGTTGGAATATTATTGGCAATCCAGTTTTCATTCCACTTGGCTTCTCGTGGAACCAATAGCGTATCCCCCTCGTAAAAATGTGCATAAAGGCTTTCCCCTTCGCATAATTCCCAGAAATTCAACAGATGATCATGCTGAAAAACAGCTTGCTCACTGATTTCACCATACTCATCAAGCATAATCGCACCATTATATGCAATAATCGGCTCCCCTTTTAGCCCAATGGTATTAGCTATCCAGCGCGTCGCCAGCGGAGAACGGCCACTGCAGATAACGACCCTCCCTCCTCTTTCGCGGTACGCTTGAATCGCTTGAATATTTTCAACATCAATTTCTTTTTGCTCATTTAATAATGTTCCATCCAAATCAGTCGCTAATAATTTATATTTCAAACTACTCTCCCCTTTGTACTATTTTTTCAATATGAATATTGTTATTATTAAAATAAAATTTCAAAATAAGCAACCCTATATACATAAGGTAGGTGCTGAACATGCTACAGCCAGAGCTTGCAGAAAAAATTGTCAGGGAAGTTCAAAGATTAATATCCGAAGAAATTATTGTCGTGAGTACAGATGGTATGATCATCTCCAGCACTAACCGGGAAAGAGTTGGCACCTTCCATCAAGGCGCCTTAATTACTTCCCAGCAAAAGAAAAAACTGATTATTACCGAAAAGGAATCCCATCAATTAGAAGGGGTAAAGTCTGGTATCAACCTCCCGATTTTTTTTCAGAATGATGTCATTGGTGTAATTGGGATAACCGGTGATCCTAAAACCGTCACTCCCTTTGGTGAAATCATTCGCAAAATGACAGAGCTGTTAATTAGCGAAAACTATTATGGTGAACAATTTGACTATCATTCCCGCGCAATGGAAACCTTTGTCCTTGAGTGGCTCCAAGCAAAAGAACCAAGTCCTGACCTGCTGGAACGAGCACGGGCACTGTCTATTAATTTAGAGCTTAACCGAACAGCTGTCATGATCCAGTTCAAGCAAAGTCCTTTAACAAGAGACGCATGGTCGTCCATTTTGAACTCCTTTTCTCAAAATAAAAATGATGTCCTAACAAGGTACGGTAATGAACGGATCATCGTCTTAATCGATGGTTCCAATTCCATTCAACCCTCTGCTATCAAAAATCGACTGAAACACTTTTTGGATTTTATCAAAAATAGCTTTGGGATTGCTGCTTATGCCGGAGTTGGCCATTGTACACCTCCTTCCAATCTGCATGAATCCTATATACAGGCCAAAAGAGCATTAAACATGGCTAGGGGAGATCGCAGTATTATCTTCGATGAGGAACTAACACTTGAGATGATTACAGGGGAACTTACTACCGCAACAAAATCTGAATATATAAAGCGAACCATTGGACCCATTTTAAAAGAAGCTGACCTGTTAGAAACGTTAGCTGAGTTATTTAACCAAAACCATTCCTTAAAAAATACAGCAAAATCGTTACACATTCATATTAATACCCTTCATTACCGTTTGAAAAAAATTGAGGAGCTTACCCACCTAAACAGCAGCCGAACACATGATTTACTTTGTTTGTATCTGGCCGTACTATTTTTGGATGAATATCCAAAAAACAAATAAAAACAAGCGAATAATTTAGATGTTTATCCATAGCAGGCATTGGCCTGCTTTTTTTATAATGTAAATAGCATGAAAATAGTACGAAAACAGGGGGAAATCACATGCTCTCGAATGATGTAAAAGAAAAATTAATTTCTATCGTCACCAAAGAAAACTTCGATGATTCTAAAATAGAACGTTTAGTCTATTCCTATGATGCCACACCTAACTTCCAATCGATGCCGGACGCGATTGTCAGCCCGCGAAATGCAGAGGAAGTTTCTGAAATTTTAAAGCTTTGCAATGAATATAAAGTTCCGATTGTTCCGCGCGGCTCTGGGACTAACCTTTGTGCAGGAACATGCCCGACCGAGGGCGGTGTCGTCCTTCTTTTTAAACATATGAACAAAATCCTTGAAATTGATGAAGAAAACCTAACGATTACTGTCCAGCCAGGTGTCATCACACTGGATTTGATTCATGCCATCGAGGAAAAAGGTCTGTTCTATCCACCAGATCCAAGTTCGATGACAATCTCGACGATTGGCGGCAATATCAATGAGAATTCAGGCGGCCTGCGCGGCCTCAAATATGGCGTAACGCGAGATTATGTGATTGGACTTGAAGCAGTACTGGCCAATGGCGATATCATTAGAACCGGCGGAAAGCTTGCAAAGGATGTTGCCGGGTATGACTTGACACGTCTATTTGTAGGATCTGAAGGAACGCTTTGCGTGATTACCGAAGCGACCCTGAAACTGGTTCCGATGCCGGAAACCCGGAAAACGATGCTAGCCCTTTATCAAGATTTGTCGGCTGCGGCTCGTTCTGTTTCAAAGATTATTGCCAATAAAATTATTCCGACAACACTGGAATTCTTGGATCAGGCTACCTTAAAGGTAGTCGAGGATTATGCACAAATCGGACTTCCAACCGATGTTCAAGCGGTGCTGTTAATTGAGCAGGATGGGCCTCCAGAAGTAGTCGATCGCGATATGAAAAAAATCGCAGAAGTGTGCAAGCAGGAGCAGGCAGTATCGATTCAAATTGCCGCAACCGAAGAGGAAGCAATGGCGCTAAGAACCGCTAGACGTGCAGCCCTTTCAGCGATTGCCCGGTTAAAGCCAACAACTATCCTTGAGGACGCAACCGTTCCACGTTCAGAAATTGCCAATATGGTAAAAGCCATCAATGAAATTACTGAAAAATATCAGTTGACGATTTGTACTTTTGGCCATGCTGGAGATGGCAATCTCCATCCAACCTGTGCGACGGATGCACGCGACCATGAAGAAATGGAGCGAGTCGAAAAAGCCTTTGCGGAAATTTTTGAAAAGGCGATTGAATTAGGCGGAACGATTACCGGGGAACACGGAGTCGGCGCCATGAAGGCACCATATCTTGAGTGGAAGCTGAAAAAAGAAGGAATCGCGGCCATGATGGGAATTAAACAGGCATTTGATCCGAATAACATCATGAATCCTGGAAAAGTCTTTGCCAAAGACAGCAAGAAACGCGTGGTGATGACAAGATGACAACCCTACTCGAACAAGAAAAGATTCAGGAACAATTTAAAGAGCGGATGAACGAGGATGAACTGTTAAACTGTATGCGCTGCGGTTTTTGTCTGCCCACCTGCCCAACCTATATTGAATCAGGGTATAAAGAATCCCATTCGCCTCGCGGCAGAATTGCGATGATGAAAGCGGTCGTCGACGGAATCGTCGAACCCGATGAGGATTTTGAACGATCACTCGAACTCTGCCTTGGCTGCCGGGCATGTGAACCCGTCTGTCCCTCAGGTGTCAATTACGGTCACTTGTTAGAAGAAGCAAGAGATATTATCAATCAAAACAAAAAACACTCGCTGCCCGTAAGAGCGATTCGAAAAACAGTTTTTGAAGGGTTATTTCCACATCAAAACAGGATGCGTACAATGGTAGGTCTGCTTGGCCTTTATCAGCGTTCTGGAATTCAAACTCTTGCTCGCAAAGTGGGCTATTTAGGTCTTTTACCTGATAATTTAGCGACGATGGAAAAGGTGCTCCCAAAAGTACCAACCATGAAGGAAATGAAAAATAGACCAGAGCACCTGCCGTCTTTAGCGGAGAAAGTTCATAAGGTTGCTTTTTTCAGCGGCTGTTTAATGGATACAATGTTCCTGAAAACAAACGATGCCACGATGAAATTGCTGCAAGTAGCAGGCTGCGAGATCGTGATTCCTAAAGAGCAAACCTGCTGTGGTGCCTTGCACGGACACAGCGGTGAAAAGGACGCTGCAAAGGAGCTTGCCAAGAGAAATATAGCGGCCTTCGAAGATTTGGGTGCAGACTTTATTATTACCAATGCCGGCGGCTGCGGCGCTTTCCTTGTGGATTACGACCACCTTTTGAAGGATGACCCGGTTTGGTGCGAACGCGCAGCAGCTTTTAAGGCAAAAATTAAGGATATTTCTGAAATCCTCGTTGCGGTTTCTTTTCACAAAAAAGTGAAATTAGAGCTGCCGGCAACGGTGGTTACCTATCAGGATTCCTGCCATTTACGAAATGTGATGAAAACCGCATCTGCACCTAGAACACTGCTACAATCTATTCAGGGTGTGCACTATCAAGAAATGAAAGAAGCAGACCGCTGCTGCGGTTCTGCCGGAATCTACAATATCGTCGAATCAGAAATGTCGATGGTCATGCTCGACTATAAAATGGCTCAGGCAAAAGCAACCCACGCAACGACGATCGTAACAGCTAACCCTGGCTGTCTGCTGCAAATGCAGCTCGGCATCGAGCGCGAAGGCTTGACTGATAAAATGCGTGCGGTTCATATCGTAGATTTGTTAGCGGAAGCAGTGGAATAGTATAGAAAAAAGACGATTCGAGGGGGAGCGAATCGTCTTTTTGTACTATATATCTGCGATTCGAGGGGGACGAATCACCTTACTATTTGTTATGCACTTGCTTTCGCCTTATTTTTACCAACTTTTCTATTGATGAATGGAACCACCCAGCGGTCAAGACCAATACGACCTGCGTTGTATCCAGCTGTTAAGATAATGAAGCCTAAGAAAATGTCAGTCGGGTTATGAGATACCGTTCCTGCTAAGAAGAAGCTAAAGTTCATTACTAATCCAAAGAACATTGCTGCTGTTGTTAAACATCCAAGCATAAGGCCTAAACCGATTAGTGTTTCGCCCCAAGGAACGATGAAGTTGAAAACATCAATGTTTGGTAATGCAAAGCTTTCTAAGAAGTTTACATACCAGCTGTAAACCATGTTGCCATCTGGTCCTTTTACTGGATTAGCGATTGCTCCTTTTAAGAAGCCAGAAGCGTCGAAAGCACCGCTCTGTAATTTTCCTAGTCCTGCTGTGAACCATGCGTAGCCAAGATATAAACGAATAATTGTTAAAATAGCTGCAGAGATTTTATTTTCTCTTAAAAAATGATTAAACATAAAACATTCCGCCTTTCAAATTTAACTTGTTCTCTATACTTACACTATACTTGTTTTTACCATTTCGAACATTACAAATGTGAAAATGTTCACAATATGTTAAAATTGTTTTGACGGAAATATGAACACACCCAAATTTGCACATAAAGAGGATTTTATTAAAAATTATGTCGAAAATGGTCGAAAATCAATGTGTTTGTGGTCTGTCCTTTTTGTCTTAATTTTCGTAAAATGAAAGTAGCTCTCGATAATACCCATTTTTTTCACACATTCCACCCAATAAATACATAATTCGTCTTAAAATATCAGGAATCTCTACCTATTTAGTTGGGAATTTTTCAAAAATGGCTTCAAAATGTGATAAATGGTTACAATGAGAGAATTAACACAATGAAAGGGGTTATTAACATGGCTTTATCATTATCTAAAGGTCAAAAGGTTGATTTAACAAAAACAAACCCAGGTCTAACAAGAGTGGTAGTAGGTCTTGGCTGGGACACAAATAGGTACGATGGAGGAGCAGATTTCGATTTAGACGCAAGCGTTTTTCTTTTAGATTCAACTGGAAAATGCGCTTCAGACCGCGACTTCATTTTTTACAACCAACTTGAAGGTGGAAATGGTTCTGTCGTCCATACTGGTGATAACCGTACTGGTGAAGGCGAAGGCGACGATGAGCAAGTTAAAGTAAACTTAGCCAATGTTCCTGCAAACGTTCAAAAAATTTCCTTTGTTATTACGATTCATGATGCGGAAGGACGCGGACAAAACTTTGGACAAGTTTCAAATGCTTTCTGTCGCATTGTAAACGAAGACACGAACCAAGAAGTGATTCGTTATGATCTTGGTGAAGACTTCTCAGTGGAAACAGCGATCATTGTAGGTGAATTATACCGCCACAATGGTGAATGGAAATTCTCAGCAGTAGGGTCAGGTTATCAAGGTGGGCTAGCCCGTATTGCTACAGACTTTGGATTACAAGTTTAAAAAAATGAAGACAAGTGGGAAATTTCCTTCTTGTCTTCTATGTCGTTAACAAATCTTATAAGAAGGAGACTACTATAATGGGAATTCAATTATCAAAAGGTCAACGTATTGACCTGACAAAAACAAATCCAGGTTTGGTTAGAGCTATTATTGGATTAGGTTGGGATACAAATAAATATAATGGTGGATCTGACTTTGACCTGGATGCATCTGCATTCCTTGTTGATGCTAATAACCGGTGTATGAACGATTCTGACTTTGTTTTTTATAATAATCTTCAACATCCAAGTGGTTCTGTTACACATACGGGAGACAATCGTACCGGTGAAGGCGATGGAGATGATGAGCAATTGGTCATCGATTTTTCAAAGATTCCTTCTTATGTAAATAAAATTGGGATTACCGTTACCATTCATGATGCGGATCAGCGTTATCAGAATTTCGGACAGGTTTCAAATGCATTTGTTAGACTGGTTGATGAATCAACCAACATCGAGCTGCTTCGATTTGATCTTGGAGAGGATTTCTCTGTGGAAACAGCTGTAGTGGTTTGTGAACTTTATCGTCATGGAAACGACTGGAAGTTTAATGCCATTGGTAGTGGTTTCTCTGGCGGACTCGCTGCTTTGTGTAGAAACTATGGTCTACAAGTATAATAATTTTCTAGGTTTATAGAAGGAGAATTTCATAATGGACATTATTAATCAGGTACTTGCAACGTACGCTTCATTTTTTGATTGGGAGATGTGGGTTGTAGTTTTGTCCGACCCCGTTTCTTGGGGTTACATCGGTTCACTTGTCATCTTAGAAGGATTACTTTCTGCTGATAATGCATTAGTTCTAGCTGTAATGGTAAAACATCTTCCTGAAAAGCAGCGTAAAAAGGCATTAACCTACGGACTTATTGGAGCTTATTTCTTCCGTTTTATCTTCATTGGTCTTGGAATGCTTCTCATTAAGTTTTGGTGGATCAAAGTCCTCGGTGCAGCTTATTTAGCTTGGATTGTTATCAAGCATTTCTGGCTGGGTGAAAAGGATGAGGACGCAGAAGAAATGAAAAAACAAGGATGGCTAGTTCGAACATTTGGAATGTTCTGGGCAACTGTCATTTCAGTTGAAATAATGGATTTGGCTTTCTCCGCTGATAGTATTTTGGCTGCCTTTGCCGTATCCGAACAAGTATGGATTTTATTAATTGGCGGTATGCTAGGAATTTTAATGATGCGTACGGTTGCAAAGTTTTTCTTAGTCTTAATTGATAAGGTACCTGAATTAGAAACGACAGCTTTTGTCTTAATTGCGATTATTGCTGCTAAAATGTTTGCAAGTGTTTTTGGATTCCATTTGCATCACCTTGTTTTCTTTGGTCTGTTAATTTTAGCATTCCTAGGAACATTCGTTGTTCACCACTTTAATAAACAAAAATCAGCAGAAGGTGAAGTAGCTGCGACGAAAAAATAAGGCAAAAAAGAAGGACCAGGAATGTTTCTACTTTTATAAAAAGGAGAGGGAAAAATGATTCAGTTAACAAAAAAAGGCGAGTCTATTAATTTATCCAAGGATTCAACCGCTACATTTGGCGAGATCCTAGTAAACCTAAATTGGAATCAAAAGCCTAAAGCTTCCGGTGGATTTTTCTCCGCTCTCTTTGGCGGCGGCTCCCAAGCGGCAGACCTTGATTTAGGCTGTCTCTATGAATTGAAAAATGGCCAAAAAGGTTGTGTTCAAGCTTTAGGAAATGCTTTTGGCAACTTAAAATATGAGCCTTATATTCAACTCGATCACGACGATCGAACTGGCGCTTCTGTTGGCGGAGAAAACGTTAGAATAAATGGAAATAAGCTATCTGAGATTAAACGCATTCTAGTGTACACGTTCATTTATGAGGGAGCTGCCAATTGGAATGAAGTGGATGGCGTCGTAACTTTAAAATACAAGGATGGGCAAGATATTGTCGTAAAAATGGATGAGCACCGCAATGGTAAAACGATGTGTGCCATCGCCATGATTGAAAATGTTCAGGATAAAACATTTAACGTAAAAAGATTGGTTGAATATTATGATGGTCATGAAAAGATGGATCAAGCCTATCGCTGGGGCATGAGATGGACGACAGGAAGAAAATAAGTTTTGCACGTAGAAAGGGCCTGTCCAATAAGTCCCGAAAATAAAGCACGTGGAAAAAGACGATTCGCGGGGGAGCGAATCGTCTTTTTGCTACTCGTTATGAAGTTGTTTTCCCCTTACTTTTACGCTTTTTGCATGATTTGTTTTATGTTAAAGTATTAAATGCTAGTTTAGATAGCTAAACTATGTTTAGGAGGGAAAAACATGTCATTTATTAGCGATATTCAGCTACACATCCAAAATATTAAGTATTCATCCCCTACCATATACTCCGGCATCGAAATTCTCCTAGTATTAGACGGTACACTTGTTGTTGAAACAGATACATCCATGCACCAGCTAAGTGAAGATCATTTATTTGTGATTAACCGTAACCAACCATATGAAATTCGCGGTATCCAAAAAAACACGGTACTGAAAATGGGTATTCCTGATTCTTATCTATCCCACTTTTATCCTGAATATCGCTTCCATAAATTCAATTTATTTTCTCCAGAAATTGACAGAGGGAAAGAAAAGACGATTACAGAATTACGAAAGCTGCTCGCTGAAGTGATGGTCATCCATTTTCGTCAAGAAGAAGGCTATAAACTAGAGATGAGTGAAAGGATTTCTAAAATCTTACTGATCTTAATTAGACGATTTAAAGCGGATGAAACAATAGATGTCGATGTAAATGTGGAAGATGATCGATTAAAAGGAATTATTGCTTTCATTGAACAACATTATGATGAGCCGCTTACGTTAGAAGAAGTAGCAAATAAGTTTTATTTATCATTTAGTTACTTTTCACGTTATTTTAAAAAGCAATTAGGTATTGGTTTTACCCGATATATAATGAATATTCGCTTAAAACACAGCTTAAAGGATTTATTATATACAAAAGATTCCATTTCTTATATCGCATTGAAACATGGGTTCCCTAACGCAAAAGCATTTACAAATTTGTTTAAAGAAGTCTATGGGGAAAACCCCTTTTCCTATCGTGAAAAAAATGCGAAAGAGCATGTTCGTTTAGTCCAAGATTATCATATTGAAGATAAAGAAACACTTCTAAGTTCCCCTGAAATCTTAATAAAACTAAGACTTTTAATAGCACAAGGGGAAGATACAAAAACGATTAGCGATAGTGAAACAAATTTTGAATCGATAACGATTGATATCCAATCTCCTAGTAAACGGAAATTATTTCATCCAGACAATTTATTGATGATTGGTGAACTTAGAGAACTGCAAAAAGAAAGTGTACGAAATCAAGTATTATTAGCTAAAGATGGTTTGCAAATAAAATATATTGGGATACATAAACTTCTGACAGGTAGAACAATTGCTCCTGACGTAGAAACGGATGAATTAATTCCAACTACGTCACCTTATTATAATTCAGATGAAGCGATTGAATTTTTAAAATCCAATCATTTATCTTTATATGTTCATGTTAGGTATAATCGGATTGCTTCAGAGCAAGAGGCATATTTGGAAAAACTTCAAAGATTCTTTAAACACTGTATAACAATGTTTGGATGTAGGTATGTAGAATCTTGGTGCATTATGATTACTGACGCTTTAGATATATATCCAAATAAGAAGGAACTAGAAATTTTTTATTTAAAAATACACGGATTACTAAAATCAATGACCCCTAACCTTAAAATAGGAGTACATTTACCCTTCTCATTTAAAAAATCTACTATAAACAGTAATGATAATTGGATACTGCAGCAAAGTGAATATATTGATTTTATTGCATTTCAGGCAAATATACATGAAGTTATTGATTATAAAGAACTTGATGACACGAACTTTGAATTAGCAAAAACTTTTATTAAAGAAAAGACGGAGAAAGTAAAACGATATTTAAAACATTATTCCATAGAGAAACCACTTCATTTAATTACTTGGAATACGATTTCGGGTAATACGCGATATACAAATGGTACTTTTTTTCGCGGGGCTTTAGTTTTAAATGATGCGATTAGTATTTCAGATGCGATTGAAACACTCGGTTTCTGGATAAACACGGAAACCCATGAAAAGAGTTTAGATATGAATAGTATTCCATTAGAAGGTTTGGAAATGTTTCATTATTTTAACGGCAAACGCCCGGTTTATTTCGCGATGTCATTTTTCAACAGACTACAGGGGAACATAATAGCTAGAGGACCATTGTTTATTATGACAGAGAACGAAATAGGTTATCAGCTTGTACTAATGAACTCAACGATTATCAATCCTTTTTTATCAATTGAAGATACGTTTCTTCAAAAATTAATGAAAGAAATGAGAGTGACTATTAACGGTATTCCTAGTGGGACCTATCAAATTCGAAAATTTATTTTTGATAAAGATCATGGTGCGTTATATAAGCTGTGGTGGGAAAATAACAGTGAGTTTGGGATCGACCGAGAAATTATTGACTATATTACACAATCAAGTCACCCATCACTTGAAGTCTTTGATGAAAAAATCGACGGGGAATGGTCATTTTATTCTTACCTAACTGTAAATGCCATTCACTTTTTTGAAATACGAAAAGTATTCTTCTAATTCTAACCCCACTAGGGTAAAAAAAATGCGGTGAATTTTTATCTCCTATTACCAAGCGTTGAGAATTTCATGTAGGAATGAATAAAATACAACAAGAAAAGCCTCCTATTTAAAGGGGCTTTTTTTTATAATAATGAACGAAAAGGAAAACACCGGTAGTTTCCAATTTTTTCACGGTCTATTATCTACTTTTATTTGGAATTATAAAATAACCGATACGTTCTACTCAGGAGGTAGGAAACATGGAAACCAGTTATAAAGGAACGAATAAATTAATCACAGGGATTGTCTTTGGTGTTATCACGTTCTGGCTATTTGCTCAATCTTTAGTCAATGTAGTCCCTGCAGTCCAAAAAGATTTAGGAATTTCACTTGGGACATTAAACATAGGTATCAGTTTAACCGCATTATTCTCAGGTATTTTTATTGTAGCAATGGGTGGTTTAGCTGACAAAATAGGTCGAAAGAAAATTACCAATATTGGGCTCATTTTAAGTATCATTGGTTCTCTCTGTTTAGTTTTAGCGAATGGAGCAACTCTCCTTATTATTGGCCGTATTATTCAAGGTTTCTCGGCAGCATGTATTATGCCTGCAACGATTGCTTTAGTAAAAACGTATTATGAAGGGGCAGATCGTCAACGAGCACTTAGTTACTGGTCTATCGGTTCTTGGGGTGGATCTGGTGTCTGTTCATTTGCAGGTGGTTTAATTGCTACCTACTTAGGTTGGAGATGGATCTTCATTTTCTCGATTGTTTTTGCCATTCTTGGTTTGTTTTTAATTAAAGATACTCCAGAGAGCAAAGCAGAAACTTCAGGGAAATTCAAATTCGATTTTCTCGGGTTAGGTATCTTTATTATTGTCATGCTCGCATTAAACGTTTTAATCAACTACGGATCTGATTTAGGCTGGACAAGCCCACGTTCCATTATTTTGGCCGCAGTGACGGTTGTTGGGGCCATTATCTTTATTAAAGTAGAAAAAAGTAAAAAAGTGGTACTGATCGATTTCTCTTTATTTAAAAATAAGCCATATGCAGGTGCAACATTTTCAAACTTCTTGCTCAATGCGATTGCAGGTACAATGGTTGTTGCCAATACGTATGTACAAGTAGGTCGAGGATTTAGTGCCTTCCAATCAGGTATGCTATCACTTGGTTACTTAGTGGCGGTTTTAGCGATGATTCGTGTCGGAGAGAAGATTTTACAAAGAATTGGTGCTAAAAAGCCTATGATATGGGGAACCATTATTACGACAATCGGTGTCGCGATCATGGGCTTAACTTTCCTACCCGATTTACCCTATACCATTGTTGTATTTATTGGATACGCCTTATTCGGTCTGGGACTAGGGATTTATGCCACGCCATCTACTGATACTTCTGTATCAAACGCTCCATCCAATAAAGTGGGTGAAGCGGCTGGTATTTATAAAATGGCAAGTTCACTAGGCAGTGCATTTGGGGTGGCGATTTCAGCTACTATTTATGGCATCATGTCAGCAAATAGCCTAGAAATTGGGGCAACTTGGGGGATTGTTACCAATGTTATCTTTGGGGTATTAGCACTTCTTTCAATTATCTTTATGGTTCCTAAAAATGCAGGGATAGAAGATCATGAAGCAAGTGGAGATAATGTCGCATAATCTTATTTGGAGGTCATGACAATGAAAAATAAATTAATGCAAATGCTTGAAGACCGTAAAGATGAAATCATTCAGATACGCCGTCATCTTCATGAAAATCCTGAACTTTCTTTTAAAGAAGAAAAAACAAGCAAATATATTGAGGATTTTTATAAAGGCAAGGATGTACAGGTTGATACAAAAGTAGGCGGAGGTCATGGCATTATTGTCACCATTAAAGGCGGGAAACCAGGAAAAATAATTGGCCTCAGAGCGGACTTTGACGCACTTCCCATTGAAGAAGAAACAGATGTACCGTTCAAATCAAAAAATCCTGGTGTCATGCATGCCTGTGGACATGATGGTCATACAGCTTACCTGCTCGTTCTTGCAGACTGTTTAATTCAATTAAAAGCTGAAATCCCTGGTACGATCAAAATTGTCCATCAACCCGCTGAGGAAGTTCCGCCAGGTGGAGCAATCGGCATGATTGAATCTGGTTTATTAGATGATTTAGACAATATTTTCGGTATTCACCTATTACCACTTGGACCATCTGGTTTAGTTGGATATAACAGTGGTTATGTATTCCCAGGCCGTGCCTACTTTAAGGTAAAAGTCCAAGGTGTCGGCGGACATGGTTCCTCCCCACATTTGGCGAATGACTCTATCGTTGCAGGGGCACACTTTGTCACCGCGGTTCAAACCGTGGTGAGCCGCCGGTTAAATCCATTTGCTATGGGTGTCGTCACCATTGGTTCATTTGATGGAAAGGGAACCTTTAATGTCATTAAAGATAGCATTGAAATCGAGGGCGACGTTCGCGCAATGACGGACGAAACGCAGGAAACGATTGAGCGAGAAATTCGCCGCATCGCAAAAGGAATTGAAGAAGAATTCAATGTTAAGTGCGAGGTAACCTATACACCTGACTATCCGCCAGTTTATAATGATCCTGAAGTGACGGAAATGGTAGCTTCTTACTTAAAAAAGGCAAACGATAAAGACATTGCGGAGGTTCAAGAATTTCCTCCAATGTCTCCATCAGAGGACTTTGCCCATTATGCGAAAAAAATCCCAGCATGCTTCTTCTACATTTGCTGTACACCAAAAGGGGTTGAAAAACCATACTTCAACCACCATCCTAAATTTGATATTGATGAAGATGCCCTTTTAGTCGCAGCAAAAGCAGTCGGAACGGTCGTTTGTGGATATTACAATATGGACTAAAGAAGAAACGACAAGGACCATGTTAGTGGATAACATGGTCCTTGTTATTTCGGTACCATTCAATCGTTCTCCTCAAACCCGATTCAAAGTCATACACCGGTTTCCAACCCAACAGATCTCTGGCCTTTTTCGCAGATAGGTATTGATTGCTTTCGTTGCTCATTTGTTTTAGAATCATCGGCTGTAAATCACTGTTCATGTTTTTCAAGATTCGCTCCACCACTTCCAAAATGGTAAGCGGGGTTTCATAACTGAAATGAAAGGCTTCACCAGCAAACCGCTCGATTTTTTCTGCTGCCAGCAAATGTGCCATAACCGCATCCTCTATATAAAAAAAGTCCCTGACAGAGCTGCCTTCACTGTGAAGCACTGGCGGTTTACTTTTTAAAACAGATTGTATCGTTTGTGGGATGAGTCTAGTAAAATTCAAATCACCGCCCCCAAATAAATTCCCGCAGCGAACAATACATACCGGCAGCTGATACGTATGAAAATAGCTAGTTGCAAGCAGATCAGCACAGCTTTTTGAAACATTATAGGGATGTCTGCCAAGTAAGGGCATGGATTCGACATAGGGGGGAATGGCCAAATCACCGTACACTTTTTCGCTCGAAGTGACGATCACGCTTTTAACAGAAGCTTGCCGACAAGCCTCCAACACATTCCAAGTTCCACGGATATTGGTTTCAAAGGCAGCCATAGGATTTAGATGAGCTTCCCCGACAACTGCCAGGGCTGCCATATGAAAAACAGTATCAATCCGATTGTCAACCAAGGCTTGTTTAATCACATCGAAATCCCCCAAGCTGCCATAAACATTATTCATTCCTTGGAACGACGGAGGTTTTCTAACCAACCCCGTTACATTTGCCCCTAATCGAAGCAATTCCTGTACCATATGTCTTCCGACAAAACCTGTACAGCCTGTCACTAATACGTTTTTATTGTTCCAGCCATGCATGTCTATCAAGCCTCTCTAATGCAGAATCCCTGAACAGTACTCCTACCCTGCTTAGAAATTACCCATTCCATTTGAGCTTTATTTCTAGCAAACTGAAAATCTCCTTGATCAACAAGGATGCCAAAGTACAAACCTATTTTCGCGATAAGCACTGGCAGAACATTGATTTCTTGCTTGGTTAAACCGCCATACCCCTTCAGAAATTCCTTTCCCAACTCTTCGTTATGCTGTTGGATTAAAAAGAAGTAAAGGGCATAGGCAACGTCAAATATTCGTTCTCCCCGCTGTAAGGTATCAAAATCCATAAAACATTGAACCTCGCCATTCTGGTTATACAGTTGATTCCACGGATTCCAATCACCATGAATAATCGTCTTTGGAAGATTACTTGTATCTATGGCATGCTGATTCATCAACGCATAAAATTCTTCAAATTCACTATTCTCATGACTCGCTTCTGTATGCCCATTTTCCTTTAACTCATGCATAAGCGATAAAGGATCAAGCTGATAATACTGATACCCTCCAGTAGACTTCAGACTTTCTTTGACACTTATTAGGTTTTGATGGATCTTGCGAAGCATTTTTCCACTATGATAGGCTTGAAGCGGGATCCATTGAAAAGGAGCCGCCTCTATAAACGGAGTAACTTGAACCAAATAATCCTTATACCTTGCGTAAGGATGACCATCACGATTCAAGACAGGGAGCAACGCTGGTAAACCTTCCTTCGAAAGCATTGAAATAATCCCATAAGCATGCTGCAACCGCTTTAGTTCCATATTCACAAGGAAGATTCGCACAACATATTTGCCCTTGTTGGTACGTATCTTTAGATTCACATTAATATAACCCCCACTAAGAATGTCCTCCACCTCAACCAAATGGCCAATTTCAAATTCCTTGCAAAGTCGTCTAAGGTCTTTCACGGCAGTTCCTCCCTTCTTTCGACCTACCAATACTTATTTAAATCCTCCTGTGTTGCAAATCCATCAAAGCTAGGCTCCAATTGCTTAACCATCTTCACAAGCTTAGTGATTATATCTTGATAAATCGTAAACACCATCGGGGTATTTTCGTGTGTTTCATGGATAACTTCTGCACGATTATCACGATTAATGACTCTAACACCGCTAAAATGATAAAAGATAAGCGGACTTTGGTCGATCCATACATGACCATCTTTTTCTGTAAACGTATATTTTTGATAATTCCAGATCCCAACATTTACGCCAGCTGTTGTAATATCACAGATGTTGGCAAATAATTGCGGCATCTCATTTAAATATTTTTGATCACCAAAAATTCCTTTGCGCGGGTCGATATTACAAGCCTCCAAGGTCTTTTCTCTCCACCAGGCTAAACATGCCAGCCCCATCTCATCATGCTTAAAGCTGATAAAGCCTGAATTGTATTCTCCCGTTAACCTTGTTAATCTTTTGATAAATTTCTGTCCCCATTCTGGCCTGTATTTTTCTTCCCGTGATAATAAAACAGAGCAATCTGGCTGCGCTTTAAAAATCAATTCAGGGTCTTCCCAAAAGTATAAATCTGAATCCATAAACGTTACCCGCGAGGATTTTGCATATTTTTTAAGAACCGTTTCCAACCATAGTGCTTTCAATGACCAGCAGTATTCATGGATTCTCCGTTCCTTTTTAAGAGCTACAATATCCTCACCCAGTTCTTCATCCCGTGAAACAATGACCGAATCCCAATTCATTTTTTCCAGCAGATCGTACGTTTCTTTATCGACACAGAGAACATGAAAACGAAATTTTCCCGCTCTAACTTTAGTAAGAGAGACAATAAGCGCAAGAAACTGATACAATCTACTCTTCGTCATGATCGTGCAGTAGACACTTTCCAACCTAAATCACCTCAATTTCTACTCTAATTCTGCTAATTTAATGGTTTTGATCAGCTTATCGATATCAATGACAATCGGATCTTTATGAGTGCTGCGGTCTGTCTCCGGTGGTACCTCTTCCCCAATTAATCCATAATAATCAAGTTCCATGTGATTGCTTATGATATGAAAGCATGGCATTAAATAGGTGGGTGTAAACAACTCCACTACCTTGGTTCCTGGGTTACAAAAGATAAGGTTCGTAAGCCCAGCCCCATGCGGAGAGACGATGACTTCTGCAGTGTTAAATAGCTCAATTTTTTCAATAAATGACAAGGTAGATAATGTAACCATCTTAAATCCGTATTTTTCTAAAACAGAAAATACCTCTTTTTCATTCACTACCTTCCGATGTGGTGCATCCTCGCGACTGATATAAATTCGTTTCTCGTGACTTTTTTTTCGAATCTGAACCTTTGCTAAAAATTCATTTCTTAGAAACTGACAGACATTTTTCGGTACATGGGCGGTGTAGCCTGCCATAGAAGAAACAATTACTTGCTTGGCTAAAATATGCGTATCCGGTTGACATTCAATCAGCATGTCTTTTGCAATCCCAAGCAATTGCAAGCTTTCATCCTGAAATTGACAATACTCCTCTTTATAATGGATACCGCGATTGATGACAATTCGATCGTAGGCTATTCCACTTTTACGCAGTAATTCCAACCGTGGCAAAACATCAAACATCCAATGGAAGTAATTGAAGCTAACTTGAAAGGTGATCACAGCTAAGGTTTCAATGGTATAGGTAATCGGGGAAAGTTCTTTTAGATTAAAAATGTGATGCTTTGTAGGAGTTAGATTATACTCAAACGAAACATCCCACAGCAGCTTATTATCAGGTGTGATGACACTTCCGTTCCTTCCCCAGACACGTCCCCAAGGAATACATGCCACAAATTGCCTAGGAATTTGGGGATGATACTGCCAGTTAATGGCTTCGACTCCCTTTGGCTCGTTCTTCATCACGGTCCGCTGGATCGGAATTCTTTTATACATAGCAGTGCCGGTCTTATCATCGAAATTGGAGATAAAATCGACTGTCCGACCGTAGTAACCTCTAGGGGGATCTATTTTCATTTACGTTCACCACCTTCATTCCAATATCTATTCAAATCCCGCTGCTCTACAAATCCAGTAAAGGTGGGATCTATTTTTTCCACTAGCTCAATTGCCTCGTCAACCGCTTCACCATAAAGTTGATAGAGGAATATTCGTCTCTTACTCACTCGATTAACCGATTGAATATTGCCTTTGGCTGTTACTCGTAAACCACTAAAATGATAAAAAATGAGCCAATGATCATCGATTTTAATGGTTCCATCTGCTTGTGAAAACTGATACTTCAACTCATTCCAGGGGCCAATATTGATGCCAAATGTCGTGATGTCGCAAATCGCAGGAAACAAACCTGGGAGCTCGTCTAAATATTTTTGATCCCCAAAAAGGCCTTCTGCTGGATCAATCCTGCAGTCTTCCAAGCATTTTTCCTTCCACCAGCCAACAGCATTGCGGCCAATTTCATCCTGTTTAAAAGAGATAAATCCAGAATTGTATATACCCGTTATCTTACTTCTCTGTTGAATGGCTTGGTTGGCTCTAGGACTATATTTTTCCTCAATAGAGAGCAGTACCGAACAGTCTGGATGCTTTTTAAAAACTTGTCTTGGGTCCCCCAGAAAATACAAATCCGAGTCCAAATAAGTAATCATGTTGACGGCTGGATACTTCCGGAGCACATAGTCACAGATTACCGGCTTTAATGTCCAACAATACTCATGAACCTTTCGTTCATTCTTTAGCGAGACAATCCGGTTTGGTAATTTTTTTTCCGGGATCAGCTTTGAATTTTTCCATTTCATTTTTTTCAAAAGTGTAAACGTTTCTTCATCAATGCAATGAATAAAGAGGTAAAAATCGTCACCCATCACCTTTTTTAGCGAGGTAAGTAAGGCTAGACCTTGATAAAGCCTCGTTTTGGATAAAATCGTGCAAAAGTAGTACCTCATTTTAGCTTCGGATTCCATGCAATGTTCCCTTGCTCCCACATCTGATTGACGTCTAACACATTTTTATACGTATCAATGGCTGTCCAAAATCCATCATGCAAATAGACAGACAACTGACGGTCTTCGGTTAATTTTTTCAACGGTTCTTCTTCAAAAGTGCAATGGGGTTCATCCTTTAAATAGTGGAATACCTCTGGAGTTAACACAAAATATCCCCCATTAATAATTCCTTCTGTCTGCGTTTTCTCTTCAAAGGATTCCGCCAGCCCCTTTTGAACGGATAGCGTACCAAATTGACTTTTCCTCTTGGTGCCTGTCACCGTTGCTATAGTTCCCTTTGTCTTGTGGAATTTGACCAACTCGTGTAAATTTACATCCGATAGGCCATCACCATACGTTAAAAGGAAGCTTTCATCCCCAATTAATTTCTGGGCCATTTTGATTCTTCCACCCGTCATCGTATTAACACCGGTTTCAAGAAAAGTAATCTTCCATTTCTCTTTTTGACCTAAGATATTAATTTCTCCAGTAGAGGAATCCATCGTAAAACTATTGTTCTTCCATTCATAGTCCATAAAATATTCCTTGATTTTCTCACCCTTGTACCCAAGTAATAAAACAAACTCATTGAATCCATAATTCTGATAAATTTTCATGATATGCCAAAGAATCGGCTTGTCCCCTATTACCGCCAGTGGTTTCGGAAGGTCATTGGTGATTTCACTCATTCTCGTGCCTTTTCCTCCGCAAAGTATAACGACTTTCATGGTTTTCCCCCCTTCGGTTTGTTAGCTTTTTGAATACTCCTCGATTTGCTGTAAGCAGATTGTCTTTACGTCCCCTTGTGCTAAGTATTCCTTTGTCCATTCCACACTTTTATTAATCGCTTGCTCCACATTCCATTTCGGAAACCAGCCTAATAAGGATTTCGCCTTCGAACAATCCAGCCGTAAATAATGCGCCTCATGTGGATGTTGACCGCTATCCATTTCATAGGAAGCATTGTTTCCCCATTTAGAGCAAATTTGTTTCACAATCCAATCCACTGTTTTTCCATCGCCATCATCCGGACCGAAATTCCATCCTTCGGCAAATCGTGTTCCATGTGCGTATAAGTTCTCCGCTAATATCAGATACCCGCTCAAAGGATCCAAAACATGCTGCCATGGCCGAATCGCGTGCGGGTTGCGGATTTTCACTTTTCCGCCCGAGCTTAGCGTCCGAAAGCAATCCGGCAGCAAACGATCCGGAGCCCAATCCCCGCCGCCAATCACATTTCCAGCTCGCGCGCTAGCAAGACCAACACCATTTTGAAAAAAAGAATTTCGATAGGCATCGGTGACAAGTTCTGAACAGGCTTTGCTATTGGAATACGGGTCATAGCCGCCAAGTACATCGGTTTCCCGATATCCCCATGGCCACTCTTTATTGCTATAGCATTTGTCTGTCGTAACATTTACTACCGCTTTGATGGTGATCCCCTTTTTGACGGCCATTCTTACTGCCTCCAATAGATGAACAGTACCCATTACATTGGTTTCGTACGTTTCCACCGGATTGAGGTAAGAAGCTCGTACCAGCGGCTGTGCCGCCATATGAATCACAATCTCTGGCTTCGCTGCCAGCAACGCTTTTTGAAGTGTATCTTGGTCGCGAATATCGGCATAGTGTGTGGGGATGTGCTGCTCCAACTGACATAACTCAAATAGACTGGGAGTAGTCGGCGGCTTTAAACTATATCCGGTTATGTTTGCACCTAACGAATGCAGCCATAAGCACAGCCAGGATCCCTTAAAGCCAGTATGACCAGTCACAAAAACATTTTTATTTCTCCAAAAATCCGTATTTACCATCTTCTAATTCCTCTCTCTTCTTTTTGGACAATCCCCGTTGAATCCTTAAACATACTATGATTCATTGAAAAAAGAGTTTGGACAAATGACCGGTATACCTTATTTTTCTTGACGAAGTGGGTATCAAATAAGCTGGATGAAGGACATTTGCTTCGGTTTTGTGCTGGGGTTGTCCTTCATACGCTGGATGAAGGACATTTGCTTCGGTTTTGTGCTGGGGTTTGTCCTTCATACGCTGGATGAAGGACATTTGTTTCGGTTTTATGCTGGGGTTTGTCCTTCATACCCCGGATGAAGGACATTTGTTTCGGTTTTGTGCTGGGGTTTGTCCTTCATACCCCGGATGAAGGACATTTGTTTCGGTTTTTTGTTAGGGTTTGTCCTTCATACCCCGGATGAAGGACATTTCTTCCGGTTTTATGCTGGGGTTTGTCCTTCATACCCCGGATGACTATAGTAATCTTCGATATAACGCTAACTGCCTTTGTGCCGTAACCTCCCAGGTAAAATTAGCTCTGACATGTAGTGCACTATCCAGGCCCATCTTTATGACTTGCCCAGGATTAGATAGAAGTTTAACAATCTGCCAAGTCAGTTCATCTACCACCCGTTCTGGATGAATAAGGATGCCCGTTTTCCCGTGTTCAATGATTTCTGGAATGCCACCTGAATTTGTCGCAATTACAGGAGTGCCTACTGCCATCGCCTCGACATTCACAAGTCCGAACGGTTCAGCGACCGAAGGAACTAGCAGCAAATCCGCCATTTGAAACCATGTGTGAATCTCATCGTGAGTAATAAAAGGATTAAAAATCACATGACCATTCACCTTCTCTGCGAGCTCCTGCAACCGCGATTCATATGCTCTAGTCTCAGAGGTAGGTGCAAGGGAACTGCCGGCAATAATAAGCATAATCGACGGATCCGCTTTAATGAGTGCCGGCATCGCCTTGAAAATATGGTGTACGCCTTTTTTTTCAATCAGCCGGCCAACAAAAAGGAGAACTTTTCTATCGGTTACACCCCATTCTTTTCTCAACCGCGCCACATTTGCTTTTGATTCCTGGTGCCATTTAGGCTGAAATTGATCAACATCCACCCCTAAATGGTTAACCGTAATCTTTGACGAAGAACATAAAGTTTCTTTTACCATATGATTCTTTAAAAAATGACTATTGACGATTATCGCATCAGCCGCCTCTAGGCATATCATCAATTCCTCTTTGCCAATATGCGGTCGTGACATAAACAAAGTAGACTGAAGCACTAATACAATCTTAGTCTTCGGCATCGCTAAACGGACCACTCTTGCCAATCGCGGGCGATTTTCAATATGGATAATATCCGGCTTTACCTCCTGCAGGCACTCAATTGTTTGATTTATATATGGATTGCTCTTCGAGGACAGATAACGATAGAAAGTAATCGAACCCCTCTCCTCGAAGGCCGGCTGATTACTAAACAGCTTACCAAACAGCGTTACATCTGCCTCTGCTTGGAAAAGCTCCGCCAGTTTCACCATCAACATCTCAATCGAACTAGATCTTCTACCACCAATCGGGAAAGTACCTGGTGAAACCATCGCCACCTTTATCCTTCTCCCCATACCTCCACCCCTTTTCCATAACAGACGATCACTCTAGTTTATTCTTATGAGTACAGAATGGTGTGGACAAGGTGCTCAATCATGACAAAATTCGATGAATTTCCCGGGAAACTTTCCGAACCCTTTTGAAAAACGAACTATATATAGCTTTTAAGAAAGTTTTTTGTCGAGGATAAAACCTTAGCTTTTTGACATAGCCTCCAAATCCAGTCAAAAATAGCTAGAAATTTCAGTCCTCCTGCATTGATCCAAATGCCCTTTCTGAATGCACTTCGGTCACTTCACATATGTTTGAATTTCTCTACTTCAAAATGGAAAATTTCGTTTATGATAGATAGAATGAATGTAAAAGGGGGAATTTATCAATGGAAATTCAGAAAATTGGTCAAATCGGGGTACCCGTGAAAGATTTAGAACGCGCGATACAATTCTATAAGAATAAGCTAGGTCTTCCACACTTATTTACTGCTGGAAATTTAGCATTTTTTGAAAGTAGTGGAACTCGTCTTCTACTTAGCCTTCCTGAAAGTGATGAATTTGCAAATGCCAGCTCCATTCTTTACTTTCAAGTAGAAGACATTCATGCAAGCTATGAGGAATTACTCTCGAAGGAAGTAAATTTTATCGATGAACCCCATCTCATCGCAAAAATAGGACAAACTGAAACCTGGATGGCGTTTTTTAATGATGGCGAAGGCAATACACATGCGTTAATGAGCGAAATTCAAGAGAAATAAAAACAAGGCATGATTCAATCAGACGTTGAATCATGCCTTGTTTTTGCTATCCTAATATCCGAAAATAGCAACATACTGATTTTGCAGTACAAACCGATTTTCTAACCATCCTAATGTGTTCAGAACATACCCTAAAGAATCTGCATTATATCTTCCAGCAATTTTTTGATACGCCAATAGCTCATACACTTTATTGGAATCAAAATCTACAGGATATAAGCCACTTAGAGGATTTACAAAACCAGTAATTGGACTTTTCAGTTTACCGTTTTCTTCATATATTTCATTTAAATACTCAGCATCTCTTGTTGAAATGTCTATCAAGTACTTTTTATTATTGATTTTACTGATAACTTCCACTTTGTAATTGTCTTGATAGGCAACCTCATATTGGTATTGCTCATTATATAAATTGAAATCAAATAGTAATTGTGCAGTATTTTCCACAAAGGAATAAAGATAATGGTACATGATTCCACCACTGCCACCTGTAGCAATACTGATTAAAATATCATCTACTCCATTGCCAGTAAAATCCCCTAAGAATATCGTAGGATTGTAGCCAGCATTTTCACGAAGTGGAACACTTTTTACGCTGCCTGTTCTTCCATCTTGAACGTGCAGGGTGATATTTTGAGTAAACGGACTAGCTGGTGTCTTACTTCCGGTTAAATAGACATGATCAGGTACTCGATCCCCCGTTACATCACCACGTGCAAACGAAACAATATTCGGCTGATTCATAGTTGTCCTAGAATAATCGTTATACATAACATACCTCTTTTCATGATGAGATCATCATCTTAACTGGCCTTCATTTAGTACTATCTAAGCACCAGCATCATAAAATTTATAAGGCCAGCTGTATTTATCTAAAACATTGTACGCTCCGCGCTTTCAAAGTTTCCGGAGGATTGAATATCTTTAATGATTCATCATAAAGGGGGAGGTAAATAAATGAAGAAATACGGTTCTTTTTCTGGTACGGTTACCATGATTCAAGATTATTCAGTAGGATCAGATGAAGAATTAAAAGGGTGCTTTAAATTAATGTCCTTATTAGGTGAAGATGGTTCAATCGTAAATTTCGTTATTAGCCCAACAACCTATTTTCTAGACCGTGTTATGGTTTCCGTTGGAGACCGTGTAACTGGTTTTTATGATGCCAATGTACCCGTCATTCTTATTTACCCGCCACAATATCAAGCCCTCATAATCGTAAAAGATAACAATTATCAAAATGTAAAGGTTGACTATTTTAACAGCCAGTTGGTGAGTAGTGATGGTCAGCTACAATTGAATTTCTCTAGTTATACACCGATACTATTACAAAACGATCAACCCTTCACATTGAATCCTGCAAACCGAAATCTACTTGTTGTATATGGTCCTGCCACATTTAGCATTCCAGCCCAAACTACTCCCTATAAAATCATTGTTTTGTGTTAGTCATATTTAGTAAATTAAAGAGGGTGCCCCTAAAAGTTAGACTTTTGGGACACCCTTCTTTTACATTCTGTTACTCGTGTCTATTTCAGCTTTTTTACAGGAACTGTATCTAATTAATTCGTCCTTCTCTGCGTCTATGGAGGCGTCGAGAAAAGCAGTGAGCCCGCGGCCTCGGCGAATCACGCCGAAGCCCGCGGGCTCACCACCTTCGTGATGCCTGACGACTCTTACCGGGTCGCCGACGTCATCACATGGCCAAGGGTGGCCTACCGATTAGAGTTCCCCTGGCCATAGCTTTTGCCATAGCCTTTGCCATAGCTTTTGCCATTGTTGTTGCCATTGTTGTTGCCATTGTTTGTTGCCATTGTCGTTGTTGTTGCCTTTGTCATTGTTAATGCCTTTGTCATTGTTGTTGCCTTTGCCATTATTGTTGCTTTTGTCATTGTTGTTGCCTTTGCCATTATTGTTGCTTTTGTCATTGTTGTTGCCTTTGCCATCGTTGTTGCCTTTGTTATTCTTGTTGCCTTTGTCATTCTTGTTGCCTTTGTCATTGTTGTTGCCTTTGTCATTGTTGTTGCCTTTGCCATTATTGTTGCCTTTGCCATCGTTGTTGCCTTTGCCATTGTTGTTGCCTTTGTCATTGTTGTTGCCTTTGCCATTGTTGTTGCCTTTGCCATCGTTGTTGCCTTTGCCATCGTTGTTGTCTTTGTCATCGATGTTGCCTTTGTCATCGATGTTTCCTTTGTCATCGATGTTGCCTTTGTCATCGATGTTGCCATTGCCGTTGTCCTTGTTGAGTTTGAAGTTCAACGGGATGTCCTTTTCCAGCGGAGTGCCTGCCGAAGAACCACCGACATGCACGCTGTACTTTCCATCAACGGTAGCCCACTCGCCATCAGCCCAGTTCCCTAGGTTGTCCGGGTCTTCCGGAATGAAATAAGAGAACGGGTGGTTGGAATCAGCCTGGTTAATCCTCACCGTCACCTGTTGGCTCTCACCGGGCTCAAGGTCAACCTTCTGGAAGTTGACAAGTCGCTTGGTCGGCTGCCCCGCCTCGTCCGGGAGTGTCAGGTAGACCTGTGCCGCTTCGGCACCGGCAACGTCGCCTGTGTTCGTGATGGTGAAGGACACGTCAATACCAGACAACGAGCCTTTGTCTTGGACCTCCTTCACCTTGAGATCGTCATACTTGAAGGTCGTGTACGACAGGCCGTACCCGAATGGGAAGAGCGGCTTCACGTCGTTGGCTTCGTACCAGCGGTAGCCCATCTCGAGGCCCTCGGTGTACTTGGCAATTAGCTGGTCGGAACCGTTACCGTACGGACCAGGGCCACCTGGTTTGCCGGTGTCTTGACGGGTTCCGGGGTACTGCTCCTCGGTCGCAAAGGCGGCCTCACGCTCGGTGGCACCGAACGTCATCGGCAGCTTACCGGAAGGATTGACCTTACCATAGAGCAAGTTGGCCACGGCATTGCCATCCTCCATGCCTGGGAACCAAGCCTCAAGCACGGCAGGTACCTTATCCAGCCACGGCATAAGCACCGTACCGGAAGTCTTCAGAACCACAGCGGTGTTCTCCGCATTGGCCCCCAAGACCGCATCGATTAGCGGCTCTTGCTCCACCAAGTCCTCTTTGTCCGGGTTCGTGTTAAGGTCAATGGCCGGGAATCCCAGGGTGTCGCGGTCCGCGGTCTCATGCGGGTTGTCGCCGACCATCAGCAGCACGACGTCGGACTCAGCAGCCAGCTTAGCGGCAGCCTCAGGGTCACGTCCATCGTTGTATGTTACTTTGGTGTCGTAGCCCAGCTCCTTGATGACATTCTCTAGGCCCTCCTGTGGTGTGACCGTGTAAGGGGTCACGACGTTCTCGTTGTTGTCCCGAACAGAGCGCGGGGACATCTTGGCCTCACCGGCAAACCATTCTACGCCGATCAGTGCGATCGACTTCGGCTCACCATCCAGTGGCAGGAAGCCGTCATCGTTCTTCAATAGCACCGCCCCTTCCTCAGCCATCTTCAGTGCGCTGGCACCGTTAGCAATCGGATCGACGATTTCCGGGAGGAACTTGTCGTAAGGCTCATCCATGTGGCCATACTCGATCATCTTGACGTACCGCGGACGAAGTAGATTGTCGATGTCGTCCATTGTTACCTTACCCGAGTCGAGGACCTCCTGGATCTTCTCCTGGGTGTAGTACTGCGGTGCCCAGTCGAGCTCGACATTCATACCCGCCTTAATGGCAGAGACCATGTCGTGAATCGCGCGACGGTCACTCATGACGTAACCATCAAAGCCCCACTTGTTCCTTAGTGCATCTTGGAGCAGTTCAGAGCTGTCACAGGCAAAAGTACCGTTGACATCCGGGAACGAGCACATCACGGAGGCCGGATCAGCATCCTTGACGGTCATTTCGAATGGAAGCATGTACAGCTCATTCATGGCCTTTGAGGGAACCTGGACACCCATCGTCCACCGCTCGGTTTCCTGCTCGTTGCCAGCTAGATGCTTGAGTTGGGCCTGGACCCCTTGGTCCTGGATGCCCTTGACTTGCTGTGTCGCAAGGGTACCCGTCAGGTACGGGTCTTCACTGAAGTACTCATAGTTCCGGCCATTGTACGGGTGACGCACGAGGTTCATGCCCGGTCCGAGCAGCACGTGATGCGCGAAGGCCCGTGTCTCCTCGCCAAGAATCCTGCCGGCCTCATAGTTCAGCCCTCGGTCAAAGGTCGCGGCCATGGCCAGGGTGGACGGTAATCCCGTCGCCTCCGGATCATTGCCACACGATCCGCCCTTCACGCCCGTACCACCGTTGGTCATGCGAACTGTGGGAATGCCCAGTTCTTCGATCCCACGGATCTGCCGGCCGGTGTCCTGCCACTCACACCCGGGCAGGGTACCCTGGGGAGCGAATTCTCCGTTCATATACTTGCTACTACCGCCCCTTTTGATGATGACCGTTTCACCAGTGTCATTCTCATTGAAGCGCGAGATGGCAATTTGCTGGATCTTCTGTTCCAGCGTCATCGCATCTAGAAGTAGCTCGGTGCGCTCCTCAGCAGAGAGCTGGGTGTTCATCCAGGGTCTGGTCCCTTCCATCCCACCGTTCATCGCATAAGTTGGAAGTACTAACGCAGACATGAAGATCATTGCTGTCAAAAAAATTAAAGTAATGCGTTTTATCATCTTATTTCTCCCTTAAAATCTATTTTTCTATCAGTATTTAAATAATTCGTTTTGTCATCTCCCTTACTTTCTATTAAGTCTATTACTATAGAGGAAAACTATTACGCTAGCATGAACCCATAATTACAGAACAATAACAAATAACACGAGATTAGTAATGCTCCCAAAGTCCTCATGGCTTTTCACTCTAGCATATAGAAAATTTTTCCTGTACAATTTAAGTAAGGAAAAGTAAAAAGTGCGGTGAATCGTTTGTTTAAATTATTGCTAATTGAAGATGATGAAACATTATTTAATGAAATCAAAGATAGGTTGTCTGGGTGGTCTTACGATGTATATGGTATTGCTGATTTTGGTCAAGTGATTCAAGAGTTTACAGAAATAAGGCCTGATTTAGTCATTATTGATATTCAATTGCCAAAATTTGATGGGTTTCATTGGTGTCGAATGATTCGATCCCATTCGAACGTTCCCATTCTATTTTTATCTTCACGTGATCATCCTACCGATATGGTTATGTCCATGCAGCTTGGTGCAGATGATTTTATTCAAAAACCTTTTCATTTTGATGTACTCATTGCGAAGATACAGGCGATACTTCGGCGAGTATATAATTACAATAATGAACCAATTTCACTTAGAACATGGTGCGGTGCAACAGTAGATTTTGAGAAAAATACTGTCGTAAGCGACTCAGGATCAATTGAGCTAACAAAGAATGAAATTTATATCTTAAAACTACTAATTGAACAGAAGAATAAAATAGTTAGTCGAGAAGAATTAATCAAAAGCTTATGGGATGATGAGCGCTTTGTAAGTGATAATACCTTAACTGTCAATGTAAACCGATTACGAAAAAAACTGGAGGAGCTTGACTTAGGACAGTTTATCGAAACAAAAGTTGGCCAAGGGTATATCGCTATAGAGGAAGGGAATTTTAGATGATCAAAAAATATTTAATTGAAAGGATCAGCTGGATTCTTCTCTTTTTATTTTTACAATTCTTTATCATCCTAGTCTCTTATTTTGATACAGCAATCCCATTATTACCTATCGTCTATATTGTCTTTTTATCAACGATTATTTTCATCCTATTTTTAATCATCCGTTACAATAAGGAAACAAAATTTTATAAAAGTATTGAAGCATGGGAAAACAATCTTGATTTAACGAGTATATCTAGTCCAGAGAGTCCTTTTGAAAAAATCATTGAGAATGCGGTTACGAACCAGACTGAATTGCTGAAACAAATTGCTTCACAAAATCTGATTTCCCTAGAGCAGGAGAAGGATCAATTATTATCTTGGATTCATGAAGTGAAAACACCGTTAACAGCTTTACGATTAATGATTGATCGTATAGACAATAAAACAATGAAATCTCAATTAACCTATGAATGGTTGCGAATTCATCTACTACTAGACCAGCAGCTTCATCAAAAACGTATACCATTTATAGAAAATGATTTGTATATTGAGGTTATCGATTTAGCCGTCTTAATTACGAAGGAAATTAAAGATTTACAATCGTGGTGTATTCAAAAAGGAATGGGCTTTGATTTACAAATAGAGGTTAAAGAAGTACTTAGTGATTCCAAATGGCTGACCTTTATCATCAGACAGCTTTTAACAAATGCAATAAAATATAGTGATGCTTCCGATATTATCATTAAAAGCTATCAACAAGATGAACAAACCATTCTTGAGGTAAAAGACTTTGGCCGCGGCATCGATCAAAAAGATTTATCTCGTATATTTGATAAAGGCTTTACATCAACCGCAAAACATCAAGATAATGCTGCAACAGGCATGGGGTTATATTTAGCAAAAAGAGCAGCAAAGCCATTATTAATAAATATAGATGTACATTCAACCCTTGGAACTGGTACAACTTTTACTTTAATCTTTCCAAAAAGAAATCAATTCCTTCATATCACAAGCATGTGACAAAAGTGTCACATGCTTTTATTATTTGTATTGTCAATCGAAGGAATTGAACAACAAAGCCATTTATACTAAAACTATCAAATCATGGGGTGTGTGGATATGAATATATTAGAAGCAACAAAAATTCATAAAAGCTATGGCAATAAATTTAACAAACAAGAAGTACTGAAGGGCCTGGATGTAACCATTAAAAAAGGGGAATTTGTTAGTATCATGGGAGCATCGGGTTCAGGGAAAACAACTTTGCTCAATGTTCTTTCCTCTATTGATAAGGTTAGTAATGGGACAATTAGCGTCGAAGGAAAAGAAATGACAGCAATGAAGGAAAAGCAACTAGCAGAATTCCGAAAGAATCATTTAGGCTTTATTTTTCAAGAATATAATTTACTAGATACACTAACAGTGAAAGAAAATATACTCTTACCATTATCGATTACAAAAACACCAAAGAGCGAAGCAGATCATAAATTTCGTACTTTGGCAGAAGAACTCGGCATTTATGACATTAAAGATAAATATCCAAATGAAATTTCCGGTGGACAAAAACAACGTACATCAGCAGCTCGAGCCTTTATTCATGAACCAAGTATTATTTTTGCTGATGAACCAACCGGAGCGCTCGATTCAAAATCTGCTTCAGATTTGTTAAACAAACTAAGCGATTTAAATCAAAAACGAAATGCCACGGTTCTAATGGTCACTCACGATCCTGTCGCTGCAAGCTATTGCAATCGGGTTATTTTTATCAAAGACGGACAAATTTATACTCAATTAATAAAGGGTGAAGAATCGAGACAGAACTTCTTTCATGACATCATGAAAACACAAGGGGTATTAGGCGGGGTGCAAAATGAGCATTAACCAACTCATCGTTCAAAACCTGAAAAAGAATGTGAAAAATTATTATCTCTATGTGTTTGCCTTAATCTTTACGGCAGCTCTCTATTTCGCCTTTGTCACACTTCAATATGACCCTTCGATGGATGAATCAAAAGGTTCGATTAAAGGTGCAGCTGCACTCCAGGCAGCATCCGTTTTACTCGTTGCGATCGTCTCGATTTTTCTTATATATGCAAATAACATTTTTATTAAACGACGCAGTAAAGAAATCGGTTTATTTCAATTAATAGGAATGACGAAAAGTAGAATTTTTCGCATTCTTACAGTTGAAAATTTAATCCTATATTTCGGTTCCTTAATCATTGGGATTTTTATCGGATTTTCTATTTCAAAATTAATCATGATGATCTTATTTAAGATTACCGGTGTAGAGGCCGTCGCCACATTAAGATTTTCAACAGAAGCATTGGTTAAAACTATTGTGGTTTTTGCTGTTATCTATCTCTTTATCATGTTGATGAATTATATATTTATTAAAAGACAAAGTATCTTATCTTTATTTAGAGTTCTTTCATCGACAGAAGAAAAAGTAAAAAAAGTGTCCATTTTTGAAATGTTATACGGAATGATAGGTATCTTAATGATCCTTTTAGGCTATTATATTTCATCCAAATTATTTGGTGGGGACTTTACAACAATGAATGAACTATTCTTAGCCATGCTCTTCATTTTAGCATCTGTTATTTTTGGAACTTATCTTTTTTACAAAGGATCTGTTCGCTTTATCTTTTATGTGATTCGAAAAAAGAAAGGCGGTTATTTAACGATTAATGAAGTATTGTCTCTTTCATCCATTATGTTTCGGATGAAATCAAATGCTTTATTATTAACAATCATTACGACCGTATCCGCACTTGCTATCGGCTTGTTATCCTTAAGCTATATTTCGCACTACTCAGCAGAAAGATTAGCCCAAAATAATGTGGTTGCTGATTTTTCAATGACAAATAAACAAGATGCTGAAAATTTTAAAGAAGCATTAGAAGGAAATGAAATTAAGTATATCGAAAAAATGATTGATGTCATTCAGGTAAATGCAAACTTAGAAAAAATAACGGAAAAAAATTTAGAGGAGCTAAATTCTGATCTAAAGAACATGACCATTCCTGTCATCAGTGACAAGGCCGTCAATAGTATCGATTTATCTGCAGAGGAAACCCTTTTTACCGGTTATAATGATTTACTACAAAAATTTATGCCACTAAACAGTTCAGGTCAAATCCAATTAAAAGGAAAAAATGAAGTGATCCCGCAAAAATATTTAGGCTTAAGGAAGGATTACATCGTATCATACTATTTTACAAGCGGTGGATTACCCGTCGCCATTGTGGACGAATCTATTTTTGAGCGATTGAAAAAAGATATTGACCTAGAAATTCAAAAAAAATCGACTCTTTATATTGGAATTGATTTGCAAGATGAAAGTAATTTGGAAGAAGCGAATGATCTTTTTCAAAATATGACTTTTACTGGTAAAAATGATTCGCTTCTAGAAATGAGCAATAAGCAGAAAAGAAACATGGGGCTTATCATGTTTATCGTTGGATTTTTAGGATTAACCTTTTTAGTTACATCTGGTTGTATTTTATACTTTAAACAAATGGATGAAAGCGAAGAAGAAAAGCCAAATTATACGATATTAAGAAAACTTGGATTTACACAAGGAGACTTATTAAGAGGCATTCAAGCTAAACAAATCTTTAATTTTGGTATCCCTTTAGTGATTGGCTTAGCCCATAGTTATTTTGCCGTAAAATCTGGTTGGTTCATGTTTGGTACTGAATTATGGACACCAATGATAATTGTCATGTTATTATATACCGCATTATACTCAATTTTCGGTATACTATCCGTCCTCTATTACAAAAAGGTGATTAAAGAAGCACTTTAATCATAGAAAAAGATAAAGCTCCAGTCTACTATGACTGGAGCCCAATTTATAACTATACATTTGCAACTACTTTCGGCATAGCGACCCAATGACCCTTACTTATCTCAACGAGCTCAGATTGATGCAAGTGATATTTATCTTCATCTGTCTGCTCTTCCATTAACGTTCTTTTCTTCTTCGCTTCGATCTTCGGATCGGGAATTGGAATGGCAGAGAGCAGGGATTTTGTATAGGCATGCTGCGGGTTCGAATAGAGCTCCTCGCTTTCGGCAAGTTCTACGATTTTTCCGGCATACATGACTGCGACACGGTCACTTATATGCTTAACCATTGAAAGGTCATGTGCAATAAATAAATAAGTCAACCCAAGGCGATGCTGTAGGTCTTCTAACAATGTAATGACCTGAGATTGGATGGATACATCAAGTGCGGACAGCGGTTCATCACATACGAGAAATTTTGGTTCCACCGCAAGTGCACGCGCAATTCCGATCCGCTGCCGCTGCCCGCCGGAAAATTCATGCGGATAGCGTAAAGCATGTGATGGCTCAAGCCCCACCATATCTAGCAGCTCTTCGACTCTCTTTTTTCTCGCATCCTTACTATCTGCGAGTTTGTGAATATCCAATGCTTGCCCGATAATATCAAGCACTTTAAAGCGTGGATTAAGCGAGGCATACGGATCCTGAAAAATCATCTGCATATGCCGGCGCATCACTTTCATTTCACCTTGCGAAAGCCGGTTCACTGGAATCCCTTGGTATAAAACCTCACCACCAGTTGGTTCATTCAGACGTAAAACAGCTCTTCCTGTTGTCGATTTGCCGGATCCGGATTCACCAACGAGCCCAAGCGTTTCACCCGGCTTAATATGGAAGCTAATATTATCTACCGCTTTTAATACATTTCCTTTACCTAAATCAAAATATTGCTTGAGCGAACGGACATCAAGTAATGGTTTGCTTGAATCAGTGCCAGGCAAAATTAGCGGAGTACGCTTCGGCTTCTTTTTCTCATTAAGCCGAGGCAGTGCATGTAATAGCTTTAATGTATAGGGATGCTTCGGATTTTCAAAGATTTCCTCCGTCGTACCTGACTCAACAATTTCTCCATTCTTCATGACCGCCACACGGTCACACATACCAGCAACAACACCCAGATCATGTGTAATTAAAATAATTGATGTACCAAATTGCTCTTGCATATGTTTCATCAAATTTAAGATTTGCGCCTGTATGGTTACATCGAGGGCTGTAGTTGGTTCGTCCGCAATTAATAGTGTTGGTCGGCAGGCAAGGGCGATGGCAATCATAACCCGTTGGCGCATCCCTCCAGAAAATTCATGCGGGTATTGATTATAGCGTGTCTCGCTGTTACGAATCCCTACAAGCTTCAGTAATTCAATGGCTTCCTTCTTCGCTTCTTTCTTCGATAATTTTTGATGTTTTCGTAAACTTTCGGCTATTTGCTTCCCAATCCGAATCGTCGGATTCAAGGAAGTCATTGGGTCTTGAAAAATCATCCCGATATCACGGCCGCGAATGCTTTCCATTTCTTTTTCCGTTTTATCGGCAAGATTTTTCCCTAAGAATAAGATTTCTCCCTCTTTCATGAAGGAAGGCGGAGATGGCAGCAGTCGCATAATCGACCGGGCAGTAACACTCTTACCGCTTCCTGATTCTCCAACAATCCCTAATGTTTCCCCTTTTCTTACCTCGAAGCTCACGCCGCGTACTGCTTCAAATTCTTCATCTCGGGACATAAATGATACCCGTAAATTATTTACCTTCAAAATTGGATCCACTGTTTTCCCACCTGCCAAATAGTCTATCTTCAAAATCCTATAATTTACTTTTAGGTTGTTTTTGTTGCTCTATGAAATACTACAATATAGTAAAATAACTTTATATTGACATTATCCAAGATTAAAGTATACTATTTCTATCGGAATTACGCAATTGGAATTATTGAGAGAGGAGGTCGTTTCAATGGAAGCTGCCAACGCAGCAAAAGGTAACCGTGTTCATGAGGGTTCAAATTTTTCCGACATGATTAGCCGTACATATGCCAAGATGCAGCTGCATCCATCTTATAAATGGGTTCTTTTCATACTTGGTCTTCCCGTTCAGCTTATTGTATTCCTTATTTATTTAAATAAGAAAAAAAGAGATGCATATTCTTCTTTAGTAGAAAAAAGTAGACAAGAATTACTGGAATCAGGGTTTAAGGAAGAATTAACACTTAAGTATAAGAACCAGCTGCAATGTAAGCAGGCATTTTTCGGTCAAAAGGTTGATGAAGCTAAAACCAATCAGCTGGCAGAGAAATGGGCGGAGGAACAATTACAAAAAACAGTAATCGAAACAACAGAAACTATATTAGAAAAGCATGGGCAAAAAAGGCTAACCTTTCAATCTACTTTTCAAACGCTGCTATTGAATCCGCTTTTTTTATGTTTAACCTTTATACCTGGTTTGCCAATGTATATCTTCATTTTGCTTTATAGCAATCCGTATGTAAAATACATTTTCGAACGGCTTATTATGAGTATATTCGTTATTATTGGCGTTGCTTTTTTCGTATTTACTATTTTGTACATATCACCATTAGATCCGGCAGCAAATATCCTGGGCGAAACAGCTACGAAGGAACAAATTGCTGCATTTAACCACTTGTATGGACTTGATCAGCCGTACCTGACTCAATTATGGAATGCACTAAAAGGAATTTTTACGTTTGACTTAGGCTCATCCTTCTCAGGGAATGAAGAGGTTGCAGCAAGCATTGCCAGGAAATTTCCGATTACATTAATTCTGACATTAATCGCAATGATCATGGCGATTGTCATTGCAATACCAATTGGAATTATTTCAGCAACAAGACCAAATTCTTTTCTGGACTATACGTTCATGTTTATCGCTCTTATCGGCTTATCTATTCCTAACTTTTGGCAAGGGCTAATCTTTATTTTAAATTTCTCGATTAAATTACAATGGCTGCCAGCAACCTTCAATCCAGAAAACTGGCTTTCAATTATTATGCCGGCCGTCGTTCTTGGGACAGGTCTAACTGCTTCCATTGCGAGAATGACAAGATCATCGACACTTGAAGTAATTAATGAGGATTATATTATTACAGCCAAAGCAAAGGGCCTGAATCAACGGCAAGTGCTCTGGAAGCATGCTGTCGGGAATGCGATGATTCCTGTCATTACCGTAATCGGATTGATGTTTGGCGGAATGCTTGGAGGGGCGGCTGTTACCGAAAAGGTTTTTAATATCAGCGGGATTGGAAGTTACATTGTAGACAAACAGTTCATTCCTGATATTCCTAGTATTATGGGCGGAGTCGTCTATGTCGCAATCACGATTTCATTAGTGAATTTATTCATTGACATCTTGTATGCGTTTTTCGACCCTCGCATCCGTTCAAAAATGAAACAATCGTAAAGCAGGTGAAGTGATGTCTAAAATCTTGAAAGAAAATGAAAGCTTTTATAAGAGGCATGCGCTAAAACTATCTCCTGAATATACACAAGGAAGCTTTACTTGGATAACATCGCTTGCACTGACTGTTGTATTTCTACTAAGCAGTATCGATTTTTCAGAGATGGCAATCAAGCCTGTTGTATTTGGAGTCTTTACTGCCTATGCATTGTTTACACTCATCCAAATAATCATTACCTTAAAGATCAAGCAGGATTTGAAAAAGCTTGGGCTGATTAGGCAGTCAACAAGAATGTTAGGCTATATCCAGCTTTTAAGTATTTTTACAGGGAATATTTTTGTCGCAGCCTTTGCTTTTCAATTAATAAAAAAGAAAAAAACGCCTGAATATGTATTTGCTGTTTACATGCTGCTGATTCAGTTTTTTGTAATGGCCGTATCAGCACTCAATTTGTTTAAGCCTTATGTTTCAGACACGTTTCTACCGGCGATGTTTGTCTTCCTCATCATCGCTCTGTTTCAGCTAACGGTCCTTTTCCTGATTGCGAAGGAGAAAAAGGGCGCAAAAGTGGCGGGATGGAAGCCTTTTATCGGCATCCCTCTTCTCCTGACTGCGTTAACAGGTAACCTGTTCGCACTCGTACTTGGCTGGAACATGTTAATGGAAAAACGTAACCGCAAAAATCCTAGTACCGGAAAGTGGTACAAGGTTTGGGAGAAGATCACCAGTAATACGACATCGATGCTTGGCTTATTTTTCATCGTATTTGTATTTGCCATTTCTGTCTGCAGTTACCTGACATTTGACTATGGGATGGCGATTGAAAATAATTACAGCGCCATCCTTCAAGCTCCAAGTCTTGTGTATCCGCTTGGCACGGACAACTTTGGCAGGGATTTATTTTCACGAATTGTATTCGGAGCCAGAATCTCTCTGATTGTCGGCTTCTTATCAACGGCAATTCCTTTCATAATCGGAGGTATACTGGGGGCCATTTCCGGCTATTACGGCCAGCGCACCGACAATATCATCATGCGTGTGCTTGATATTTTGTACGCTATTCCCGGTATATTGCTAGCGATTGTGATTATCGCTGCGTTTGGTTCCAACACCGTGACACTTGTCATCGCCCTAAGCGTTGGATCGATTCCGACATACGCACGAACGATGCGCGCGAATGTGCTGATGGTTTCAAATTATGAATATGTTGACTCTGCCAGGGCGCTCGGTGCAAGTAATCTATCCATCATTTTTAAACAGGTGGTGCCCAACTCGCTTGCCCCGATGATTGTAAAAGCTACGCTAACGATTGGCGGAGCGGTTATTGCGACAAGCAGTTTAAGTTATTTAGGACTTGGGATCGAGCCTCATATTCCGGAATGGGGTAATATTTTAAAGATTGGAAGCACCTATCTGGAGTCCCATTCTTATCTTGCCATCTATCCGGGACTCGCGATTATTGCTCTTGTCTTATCCTTTAACTTTTTGGGAGACGGACTCCGGGATGCCCTGGATCCAAAGCTAGATTAATAGTTTTATATTTTGGCTATGTTATTACCCATTGTTGATTTTCGTTTAGGTATGAGAATTCATAGGCGGAGAATTTCCGGTTATTGTCTATAGTAGAGGCTTTAGAGGCAGAAATCAGCGGAGATATTCCGCTTAACTGCTCTAAATAAGACAAAATCCATCGATTTGGATCGTATAACCGGAAAAACTCCGCTTATTTTAAGGGAAATATGGGTATTTCACAATATAAACGGAATTTCTCCGCTTATATTTCGAACAGCGTGAAATCAACATTCAGTTATAACAGAGCCTATATTTTAAGGAGGAAATTATTATGAAGAAAACCCTTTTACCTTTACTCCTCGCTTTCGTTTTACTGTTGGCGGGATGTGTAAAAACAAAATCTGATGTGGCAGAGAAACCATCATCTGATTCAAAATCAGGCGGTAATGCAAGTGAGCAAGTGGAAATTGAAGTTCTTGGAATGAGCAGTGGTGAAGCAGACCTGAATATTGTCCGCGATCAGCTCGTAAAGAACGGCTTCAAAGTGAAGCTTAATATTCAGCCAGACTATGGCAGTTATAAAGCACAGCAAGATGCAGGAAATTTTGACGTCGCTTTATCAAGCTGGACAACCGTTACAGGAAACCCGGACTATGCCGTCCGTTCCCTTTTCAAAAGCGGAGGGGATTACAGCATTATGGCTGATCCTGAAATCGATAAGCTGATTGACAAAGCAAGCACGCAAACTGCCAAGGACTATGTAAAAACATATAAAGAATTGGAACAGCGTCTTGTCTTTGATAAAGCCTATATCGCGCCACTTTATATTTCTTTAAAAACACAAGCGATCAATAAAGACGTGTTAAATCCAAAATCAGTCAGACTATCAAAATCTCGTTCCATGGTGTGGGAAACAATAGACTTCAACGATGCAGCCAAGCGTGTAACGGAGCCGTTTATTTTATCGCAAGCGATGCCAACCCTAACATCACTTGACCCCATTAAGGGCAATGATGGTTCCATTAACATGATTAATACGAATATGTATGTTCGTTTAATTAACTTAACCGATGATGATAAAATTACAGCAGATGGATCTTTATCACGCAACTATAGCATTGCAGATGGCAACTCTGAGTATTACTTCTTATTAAGAGACGATATTAATTTTGCCAAAATAACGGATAAGAAAGCTGTCGACACAGACGAGCGTGTTGGTGCTGATGATGTCATCTTCTCCTTGGATCGTGCAAAGGATAAAAACTCTGTACCAGATCACCGCACATACAGCCTGCATGAGCATATTAAAACGGCAGAAGTTGTCACGGATTTAAGCGCGCTTGAAAAGGCAAAGCAATCCGGCAGCGATAAATCAGTAAGAGAAGCACTTGAAAAAGGCTTGGATACGCCTATTTCCACGCTTGTAGCTGATAAAACTCAAGCGAGTAATAAAGAAGGTAAATATCAGGTTGTAAAAGTAACAACAACAGAGCCATTCCCGCAAGTGCTTAACTATTTGGCACACCAATCTGCCGGAATTGTTTCTAAAAAGCAAGTTGAAAGCATCAACACATACGATGTTGCATCCTTCGATGTAACCAAGGACATTCCTTACGGTGACCAAAACACAGTTACAGAAGGGGATAAATTTAACAATACGTTATACGCAAGTGGTCCATACATCCTTTCTTATAAAAACGATTACGAAGCGATTTTTCACAAAAACCCTGGCTATATGAAGGGAACTGAGCACGAAGCTAAAATCTCAAACATTAAGCTTCGATTCATCAAAGATATCGATAGCTCCATTTCAGCATTACGCAACGGCGAGATTTATGTATTATACAGCGTTCCCGAAAACAAACAGGATGTTGTAGAGAGTGATAGCAAGCTGAAACTGCAAAGCATGGAAAGCAACGGTGTAACGTACCTGCTCTTCAACACAAAAAATCGTGAAGTAGCTAAGAGCGAAGACCTTAGAAAAGCAGTCCTTTACTCGATTAATCAAGATGAAATCATTAGCTACTACCAAGGCAAGAAAATCAAAGCCGTATCAACGGTAAGCCCAATCGTAAAAACTGGAAACGAGCTTAAAGCAGATCCAGACAAGGTAAAAGAATTCTTAAAAAAATAACTGTGTTAAATGATACTGTTAATTTTATAACCTGTTGATTTGAGCGGAAGGCACGAGACTCCTGCGGGACTAGCAGGTCAGGGTGAGACCCCGCAGTCGCACAGCGGCGAGGAGGCTCACCGACCGCCCGCGGAAAGCGAAGTGCCTGGAGCTCAAATCAACAGCCAAGTTTAACACAGCCAAAAAAATAAATATCAAGTAAGTAAAATGTAAACGGATGGTGACGAACACCATCCGTTTTTTGAAATTTGTTGGATTCTCCTTATAATGTTTTATCTAAAATAAAGAGCCACAGAACAAAATTTCTTCGATTATTCCTACCGATGACTAAAAAAGCACTTTAAGTAGAAAATACCAAGGGGACGGTTCGGTTCTCCTGGTTCTTTTAAGCCAGAAGAACCGCCCCCTTGGAAACTTTCTCAATTAGAAACTTTCTAGTTGACAAAACATCGGTACTATACGATAATAATAACTGTATTAGAATTATTCTAATTTAAGTTTTACTATATTTGAGGAAAAATTTTCAAAACATATACTTAGGAGGAAATTGATTATGTCATTAATCGGTAAAGAAGTACAAGCATTCACAGCTAACGCATACAAGAACGGAGATTTTATCACTGTTTCAGATGCAAACTTTAAAGGTCAGTGGAGTGTAGTTTGCTTCTATCCAGCAGACTTTACATTCGTTTGCCCTACTGAATTAGAAGACTTACAAAATGAATATCCAACATTAAAAGATCTAGGTGTTGAAGTTTACTCTGTATCAACAGATACTCATTTCACACACAAAGCTTGGCACGACAACTCACCTGCTATCGGCAAAATTCAATATACGATGATTGGTGACCCATCTCAAAGACTTACTCGTGCATTTGATGTACTTGATGAAGAAGAAGGTCTTGCACAACGCGGAACGTTCATCATTGATCCAGATGGTGTTGTACAAGCTATGGAAATCAATGCAGACGGTATCGGCCGTGACGCAAGCACACTTGTAAACAAAATTAAAGCAGCACAATATGTTCGTAACAACCCAGGTGAAGTTTGCCCAGCTAAATGGCAAGAAGGTTCAGAAACTCTTAAGCCAAGCCTTGACCTTGTAGGAAAAATTTAAGGAGTAGATAAAATGTTACTAGATGCAGATATTAAAGCACAGTTAGCCCAATATCTAGATTTGATGGAGGGCGATGTCCTTCTAAAAGTCAGCGCTGGATCCGATGAAGTATCGCGCGACATGTTGCTTTTAGTAGAAGAATTAGCTGCCATGTCCTCCCACATTAAGGTTGAGAATACAGAACTACAAAGAACACCAAGCTTTAGTGTAAATCGTATCGGCGAAGATACTGGCATAACTTTTGCTGGTATACCTCTAGGACACGAATTTACTTCATTAGTATTGGCTCTCTTGCAAGTTAGCGGAAGAGCCCCTAAAGTGGATCAAAATGTCATTGATCAAATTAAAGCCATTAAAGGTGACTATCACTTTGAATCCTACATCAGCTTGACTTGTCACAACTGTCCTGATGTTGTCCAAGCTCTGAACTTAATGAGCCTTCTTAACCCTGGTATTACTCATACCATGATTGATGGGGCTGCTTATAAAGAAGAGGTTGAAAGCAAAAACATCATGGCCGTTCCAACCGTTTTCCTAAATGGAGAAAATTTTGGCGGCGGTCGTATGACGGTTGATGAAATTCTTGCAAAGATGGGTTCTGGTGTAGATGCATCCGAGCTTTCTGATAAGGAACCATTCGACGTGCTTGTAATTGGCGGCGGACCAGCAGGTGCAAGTGCAGCTATTTACGCTGCCCGTAAAGGCATCCGTACTGGTATTGTTGCTGAACGTTTCGGCGGTCAAGTGATGGACACAATGGGTATTGAGAACTTTATCGGTACGAAATATACCGAAGGTCCTAAAGTTGCTGCAAGCCTTGAAGAACATGTCAAAGAGTACAATGTTGATGTGATGAATTTACAGCGTGCTAAACGTTTAGAAAAGAGAGACTTCGTTGAAATCGAACTTGAAAACGGCGCTATTTTAAAAAGTAAAGCTGTCATCCTTTCAACGGGTGCCCGCTGGCGTAATGTTGGCGTCCCAGGTGAAGCCGAGTTCAAGAACAAAGGTGTAGCTTACTGTCCTCATTGTGATGGTCCATTGTTTGCAGGAAAAGATGTTGCTGTTATTGGCGGCGGTAATTCCGGTATTGAAGCAGCGATTGACCTGGCAGGTATTGTGAATCATGTCACAGTTCTTGAGTTTGCTCCAGAGCTAAAGGCTGACTCTGTCCTGCAAGATCGTCTGAACAGCCTACCGAATGTAACGGTTATTACGAATGCGCAAACGAAGGAAATTACCGGTACTGACAAAGTAAATGGTATTACCTATATTAACCGTGAAACCGGCGCAGAGAAGCATATCGAATTACAGGGTATTTTTGTTCAAATCGGTCTTGTTCCTAATACGGATTGGTTAGGCGATACGATTGAACGCACCCGCTTCGGTGAAATCATTGTAGATAAGCACGGTGCTACAAACGTCCCTGGCGTATATGCGGCAGGCGACTGTACAGACAGTGCTTATAAACAAATCATCATCTCAATGGGATCAGGTGCAACTGCAGCACTAGGAGCATTTGATTACCTTATCCGCAATTAAACTTCCAAAAGCCGCTTGCTATCTTATCGATAGTAGCGGCTTTTTTCACTGTAAAAATCTCCCTTTTGTTTGAAATGATATGAAGAGTCTTTCTGACTCTAATCCATTGTTTATGCTATACTTTAGAAAGTTTGTTATCTGAGAGGAGTTATTTTTTTGGAGTTGTTAGACTCAAAAGCCAAAACGAAATCATTCTCTATATTTATATTTATTACGGGGATTGTACTTGTAGCCTTTAATTTACGCCCCGCCATTACATCATTAGGACCTTTAGTCGGGATGATTCAGAAGGATGTTGGACTATCACATTGGAGCGCAGGTTTATTGATGAGCTTGCCGTTAGTGATTTTCGCCCTCCTGTCTCCGATTGTTCCAAAAATAGCTAATCGACTAACAAATGAATTGACATTGCTGATTGGTCTATCATTCCTTTTGATCGGTATTCTCATTCGTTCAATCCCGATGACTTTCTTTCTTTTTACAGGGACGCTTTTAGCTGGCATGGGTATCGCCATCGGAAATGTTCTATTACCAGCCATTGTTAAAGACAAATTCCCAGAAAAATTCGGTTTAATGACAAGTGTTTATTCCACATCAATGGGCTTAGTCGCATCCTTGGCATCAGGAGTAAGTATTCCTTTAGCCATTAATTTAAAGCTAGGATGGCAGGGTGCCCAAATTGTCTGGGCGATACCGGCAGTTGTGGCAATCCTAGTGTGGCTCTTTCTTCACAAAAAGAATAAAAAAGAGACCAGAGTCTTCCAACAGAATGCAGGCTCTAACACAACGCGAATTTGGCGTACACCTCTTGCCTGGCAAATCGCTATCTTCATGGGGTTTCAGTCCTTTTTATTTTATGTAACAATTTCATGGTTACCTGAAATTTTGCATAGTCAGGGCATGAGTATGGAAACAGCGGGATGGATGCTTTCTTTAACCCAGTTAGTAGGATTACCGGCAAGTTTCTTCATTCCTGTTCTAGCTGGACGTACTCAATCACAAATTTGGATTGGCTTCATGTTAGGGATGTGCTCAGTTTTGGGTTACAGTGGATTATTATTTGGCTCATCCTATCCTATTTTGATTGTCAGTATCACCCTAATTGGTTTGGGATTGGGAGGAGCTTTTCCCTTAGCTCTAACGTATATCGGACTTCGTGCTCGAAACGCAAATCAAGCGGCAGCATTATCTGGAATGGCACAATCGACAGGTTACCTCCTCGCGGCAGTTGGCCCGTTGTTTATCGGCTATTTATATGATATAGCCCATTTGTGGACCATTCCAATCGCTACGCTCATCTTCGTTTCAGTAATCGTCATGATTTTTGCCATGCTGTCCGGACGTAATAGGTTTGTATAAGAACGATGAAAAAAGACGATTCGGATAATGAATCGTCTTTTTTGCTATTGCTCGTTAGGAAGAATGCCGGTTATTTAAGCTTTTACACCTTGCAAAAGTTCCCCGTATTTATGAAGACTATTTTCCTTTGTATAAACATCCGCTTGACGCAATGTTTCAACGATCGTCGGCATATCCAATGCCTTTACAAATTCATTAATCGCTTGAACACCTGCATCTGCATAAGCTTCTCTTTCTTCTGGTGTTTTCAAGAGCGGTGTAGCCATATGATCGGATGGTGCATCAAAGTAAGATCCCACTGCACCAGATTGATAAGCATATTTTCCTAATAGATTACCAGGATTCTTACCCATCCCGGCTAACATATGCTGCACATCATACGTAACTGAATTAGATTCAGGTACATTTAATGGAACATCTTCTAGTCGGCCTAAAACTTTATATGCACCAATGCTCATATCATGGAACGCATCCATCAGATTGAATTTGGCTGCCTCTGCTGCTTTTAATACATCCATATACAGGATGGGCACATTTGTTTCATCAAAGAAATCACGAACCATGCCACTTACTGTCATGTGAGCTGGGCCATGACTCGTAATATATACTTGTCTTCTAAAGCCTTGTTTTAGCAATGACTTTGCAATTTTATCCAAATAAGCCATTCCGTCTTTTATGCTCATTTGAATGGTCCCCCGGCCAATAATCGTTCCCCCTGGGAAAAAATAAGGTAAGTTGTGCAAAACAAGCCCATCAGATGCTTCAGCCATTTTTAAAGCAATCGCTTCTGCTAAAACAGTTTCAGAATCCAGTGGCAACGCTCCATGAGTTTCCGTTACGCCAACTGGAACATAGATAATATCATTTCGATCTAAATATTCCTCGACTTCCCCATTTGTCATTTTTGAAAGGAATCTAGTACGCATTTAAACCTCTCCCTACAATTTCTTTTTATTAACTTTTACGACGCTCTTCTTTCTTTTAACACGGCATACATTTCATTTGTGCTCTTTGAATTTAGATTAAAGATTAACCCTACACCGATTAGGATGATAATAAACGCGACAACTGGCATACCTGTGTACATTTTTAAAATACCTTCTGCCACTTCTTGTGGTTGTGACTTTGCACCAGATACAAATCCAACCCAACCTAAAGAGTAACTTCCCACCGCTGCTCCTACTCCCATTCCTACTTTACGAGCGAAAGAATAGAGGGAGTAAAGGGTTCCTTCAATTTTCTTGCCAGTTTTGTACTCTGTGTAATCGATACAGTCGGTAACCAATGCCCAAACTAGCATAACGAACACGGATGAACCGATTGTTGCGAAATTGTATAATGCCGCAAATACATATACATTTTCAAACGTAACTAAAGTCATTAAAGTGGTTGCAACTAAACTGAATGCTGATGTCACAAGAATCAAGTTGCGTTTATTGAATTTTGCTACGAGTTTTGGAATAACAACGAATAACGCAAGTATAATTCCCATGCTTATGAATGAGTTAATCGCAAATGCACTAGGCATGTTATAAAACTCTGCAAATACATAAGCAGCTAAAGTAGCAACCCCTGAAATAATTAACGTAGATCCAAGAGTTGCCACCATCATACCGATTAATGGTCTGTTGGAAAGGGCTACTTTAAAGGCATCCTTGAAATCGTATTCCGGCTTAGCTCCAGCAGGCTTTTCGTCACGGATACGTTCCGTTGTTAATTTTACAAGCCCTGTATAGGATAATAAGGATAAAATACTGAATACAATCGCGATATAAAAGAATGCCTCGGGAACGATATTTCCAGCTTTATCATAGATGAACATTGGAACAAAAGATAAGAATCCAACTCCTACAATCATACCGCCGATGGAACGAGCACGAGATAATTTTGTACGTTCAACAGGATCATTTGTGATAACAGATGCTAATGAACCATATGGAATGGCATCAGCCGTATAAGCAACACAGAAGAATAAATAAGCAGCGACTACCCAAATGTGAGTAGCGGTAGAACCCCAACTTGATATGTCTGCAAAAGCGAGTAAACAGGCTGCTGCTAGTATCCATTTAGAAAAGCTGATCCAAGGCAAGAACTTATCTCCGCTTTTCCCTATTCTAAAACGGTCAGTAATGGTCCCCATAACTCCTGTGACAAGAGCATCGAATACTTTTCCGACTAAAAACATTGTCCCCATAAAGTAAGGGCTTACACCCAATACGTACGTACAAAAGACAATAAAGAAAGAACCAATATATAAGTTAACGAAACTTCCTCCAACATCCCCTAGCATATAGCCAACTTGATCTTTTACTCCAAACTTCTTCATATAGTAACCCCCCTGTGTGTCCTTTTGTTTTTTTGTAAGCGTTTTATTTATTTCTTGAATTAAGTATACATCGTATAGTAAAAACATTTTTATACTACAATTGCATGTATTTATAGTATAATTGCGTAATTTTCATTCAAGTGGCAGCAGCATAAATAGACGCATGATTTCTCATGCGCCCCGAAAAGATTCATTACTTAAACTTTTTTCTATACTCTTTCGGTGTTACACCTTCTACCTCCTTGAAAAACGTAGAAAAATACTGGGAGTTGCTAAACCCCACCATAATAGCAATTTCAGTCATGGAAAGGTTGGAGAATCGGATCAATTCTTCTGCTTCTTTGATTCTTCTAAGATTCCGATAATTACTAATCGTGATTCCCTTTTCTTTTTTAAACGAACGCATTAAATGGGAAGGATGAACATGTATTTTCGCAGCCAGTTCTTCCATAGAAATATCCTCTGCAAAGTTCATCTCTATGTAGTTTTCGGCTTTTTCTACAATCGTTAAGTTATTACTGTTAGACTTTCTGATGGCTGGATCAGAATACTCGGTTATCATATTTGAATGAATCTTATCTAATTCAGAAATGGTTTCGGCATGCTCGATCATAATCGCATACTTTTCGGATATAAAATGACCTTGCCATGAACTTAACCCGCCCTTTTCGGCGACATAACTATAAAGGGTATTGTGTGACAAAAGTATATTTTTAAAGGAACGGACTTTATCATTTGGAATTCTGCTAAGAATCTTTAATTGATCCCCTTGAAACACCTTAGCCACGACTATTTTGTATTCCGCTACCAACTCTTGATCACTATGTTGAATAGCATAGAGTAACTTTTCCCTTTTCATTCGTAAATTTTCAATATGTTCATTCGTAAGCCCGTTGCGACTTTTAGGTGAATGGGAAGATTCTGTTTGTCGATCGTCTTTCATCTAAATCCCTGCCTTATGTATTACGCGATAATATCCTATTGTATCATTCTTTTCCATATTTCGGATTTGATTCTTGAGGAAATGCTGCGATAAAAGTATTTTTCCCGCTTGTTAACAGTAGAGAGCATGAATAAAAGAAGTGGTCATTAGACTAAAAAAGACGATTCGAGGGGGGCTCAAATCGCCTTTTTTGACTTCCGGTTAGGCTGATAACTTATTTGCAGATTTTTTGTTGTATGTCTTGCGGATGAATGGTACTACCCAGCGGTCAAGACCAATGCGTCCTGCGTTGTATCCAGCTGTTAAGATAATGAAGCCTAAGAAAATGTCAGTCGGGTTATGAGATACTGTTCCTGCTAAGAAGAAGCTGAAGTTCATCACTAGACCAAAGAACATCGCAGCTGTTGTTAAGCATCCAAGTAAAAGACCTAAACCGATTAATGTTTCGCCCCAAGGAACGACGAAGTTGAATAAATCAATGTTTGGTAGGGCAAAGCTTTCTAAGAAGTTAACGTACCAGCTGTAAACCATGTTGCCGTCTGGACCTTTTACTGGATTAGCAATCGCATTTCCTAAATACCCTGATGCGTCGAATCCGCCTGTAATTTTATGAAAACCAGCTGTGAACCATGCGTACCCGAGGTATAAACGAATAACGGTTAGAATAGCTGCTGCGATCTTATTTTCTCTTAAAAATTTGTTAAACATAAAGCATTCCGCCTTTCAAATTTAACTTGGTTTCTATACTTATACTATATTGGATTTCAATGGTTATTAACATGGCTATAGTGTTAAGTTCACAGTTTGTTTGAAATGTTTTGACGAAACAATGAACAGCATATCGTGACTGATTTATGCCATACTATTTATGCGTATATGTTACTTACATAAACACGTAACAAGTGATAGGATAAAAATGAATTACACTCAGTTTTATAAAAAAAGACTAATAAGTGAGGATGAAAAGGATGGAATTAAACAAAGATTGTATGTATTGCATGGAGGATGAAAGACGTGACAACCTGATGATTGAAATTGCAAAGCTGGATGTATCTACAGTCTTTCTTTTTAAAGAACAGACATATACCGGCAGATGCAATGTCGTTTATAAGAATCATGTAAAGGAATTATTTGAGCTTGACCAGCATGAATTAGCCGCGTTCATGAATGACGTAAAGAAGGTTGCGGCTGCAGTAGATAAGGCTTTCCATCCTAGTAAAATTAATTATGGTGCCTACGGAGATACACTACATCACCTCCATATGCACATTGTGCCTAAATACGAAAACAAAGAAAATTGGGGATCCACTTTCGAAATGAACCCTGGGAAAACATACCTAACAGACAATGAATATAGCGAAATGATTGAAACAATAAAAAACGCTTTGTAACACCATTAAACAAAGCATGAATCAAACATGTTGATATCATGCCTTGTTAATTTTTAAATATAAGGCTGTGTTAAAGGTAAATGTTGATTTTATAACTATGTTGATTTTTGCGGAAGGCGCGAGACTCCTGCAGGAGGACGGGGCAGGGGGAGACCCCGCAGGCGCTTCAGCGCCGAGGAGGCTTCCCGGACCGCCTGCGGAAAGCGAAGCGCCTGGAGCACAAATCAACAGCCTTGTTTAACACAGCCAAATATAAAAACTAACTATTGATTAAATAACAGCTCCCACTAACACTTTTACATTTTCTTTTAACAACTGCTGCATATTCCACTAATTCTTCCACACTTTCAAATGCTTGATCCTGATTGGTCACAATCGCAATAGACAATGATACCAGCGCTATTTTTTCTATAACACCCTGCCGATTTTCTGCTATTACGTAATGTTGTGAGAGATGGTTGGGAGTATAAAAGTCAATAATAATCTGATCAAAATCATTAATAAGGGATTCGCAAATAGAACGGATATCATGATGGTCTACTACAGCGATAAAATCGTCTCCACCAATATGTCCTAAAAAAGACCCTTTATTAGTAAAATCTCTTTTAAGAAGCTCTGCTGTAGATTTGAGAAGATTATCCCCTTTTTTAAATCCATATGTATCGTTATAGGCTTTGAAATGGTCTAAATCAAAATATAAAATACTAAACTTTTCCTGATGGATAATTTCTCTTAGTTTTTCTTCAATGGTATGGTTCCCCGGCAGCCTGGTTAAAGGATTTAAAACGCTTGCAAATTCTACCTGAACTTCAACTAATTTCATTAGTAATCTTTGAATACTTACAACTCCGATATATTTATTCTCTTTCGTCACAATGACATAATCGTATCGATCCTTTTCTTCCCTGTCCATTGCTAGTTTGCTTACCTCTGTTATGGATTGAAAGTAATCGACAATGAGAGAATCTGAATTCACGATTAATTCAATCGGTCTCCCCATATAGAGATGGTAACCATATTGAGTTCCCAATTTTTGATAAAAATGTGTCCTTGATATAAGAGAAATAGGGACTTCGTTATTTACGACGACTATTCCTTGTATTCTTGCATTTTCATTAAACAGCCTATCCACAGCACTATTTATTTCAAATTGGGCAATACAAGGCACCTGTTCTACAAGATCACCTATATATGCAATGATTGTTTTCACCCTCTTTCTACTACACTGTTTTTAATAGTAAATTTCTCGGTGAAATTTCATGATGATGAATCGCATACTGCGGGATTATCCCTGGTTTTATTTCCTCTTTTGGTTTACCTAAAGCATATCCTTGACCGTAATGAACTCCTTGTTCACAGAGAAAGGCCAATTCCTCTATTCTTTCTATTCCTTCTGCAATAATTTCCGTAGAGGATTGCTTCGCATAATCAATAATAAGTTTCACCAACTGCTGTTGCTCTCTATTTTGATCAATATTTTGAATAAGTGCTTTATCTAGTTTAATAAATTCAGGCTTTAAATAAATTAATGTTTTTAGACTATTATATCCAGATCCTACATCATCGATGGCAATTCGGAACCCTTGTTCACGATAATTTGAAAGAACCTTTTCAAACATGGCAAACTCTGTAACGGCACTTTTCTCAGTCAATTCAAAAACAACCTGCTTAGGATCAATTCCAAGCCCAGATAATAGTTGAAGTGTTTCTCCACTATGATAATTAGAGTCGAGTAAGACATGGGGGTGAATATTGATAAAAATTAATGAAGTTCTCTCTTGTTTATTCTCTTTGTATCTTTCAATAAAACGTTTAAGCGATAGATTTCTACAAAAACATTCAAAAAAGAATACTTGATTAGATTGTCCGACAAAATCATAAAACGTTTCTGTGTCCGAAAATAGGTTGGTTGCAGCAGGTCGATTTAATGCTTCATATCCTATGGTTTCTCCTGAGTTTAATTTAAGAATGGGTTGAAAAAACGTATCTAACGCTTGATTTTTTATTATTTTTCGTAATTCCTTCAACCTCTTAAAATAGACGATATCATTTTTTCTTCTGTTGATTAGATACATTAGAAAAGAATAAAAGTGGTTAGACCTTAGATTTGAATGTAATTGACTATACATAACTGCACCTACTTTATTTGGTTACTTTATATTTTACTTGTCTAATGTTAAGAGAATGTAAAATTTTGTCGGATTTTACGTTAACTTCAAATAAAAGTAGACAAAATGGCACTTCCCCATAAAAAAAAGGGGTCTAAACGACCACTCTAGAAAAAAATAAGGTTCAACATTAAACATCTTAATGAGATTTTTTATTGCTATTTTTCCACAATGATTTCATCAATTTCTTCACCTAAATGACGGCCAGGCTTGTCCTGAATGCACATGATTCGATCTCCTGCTTTTAAATCAAGAATAGAAACTTCACCTTTCTGCTCTTCAACTAAATAAACGCTGGAGGATTTTTGTAAAGTTGCTGAGATAATTCCCTCTTCACCACGGCATTCTACTCGCATAAACGGTCTTTTTTCTATTTTTACTCTTCCAACTGGGATGGATTTTTCAGCCTCTTCCCCGTTTATTGTTAGTTGTGCCCCGGGGTTAATTTCATGAAGATACAAGGTTTTTCCATGTTGAAATAAATATTGATGAAAGGATCCACAATTAATCCGAAATGGACGTGGGGGATAACCTTCTGAATGGCGGTTTTCTGATAAAACTTTAACATATCCATGACCTGTGTTGCCCACAAACATACCATCCGATTTCTCCAAGATATCCACGAAGTCAACGCAAACCCGCATTCCTTCGCCAATTTCCTTTATTTCAATGACTTCTAAAAATGCATTATTTTCAAGTTCTGTCATATCTGCTCACTCCTAGTCTTCTATTATACTACGCTTCCTTAGGAGAGTTGCAGGGGTTTTTATGAAAAAAAATCCTAGAATAAAGGAAACTATCCTACCTAGTTATCTTATTAGCTTCATAAAAGAATTGAAAAAAAAAACGATTCGAGGGGGAGTCGAATCGTCCTTTTGCTACTACTAGTTATGCTGCTGCTTTTGCTTTGTTCGCGGCCTTCTTGTTGAATGTTTTGCGGATGAATGGTACCACCCAGCGGTCTAAACCAAACTTCCCTGCGTTGAATCCTGCTGTTAAGATGATGAAGCCTAAGAAGATGTCTGTTGGGTTATGAGATACTGTTCCTGCTAAGAAGAAGCTGAAGTTCATCACTAGACCAAAGAACATTGCTGCTGTTGTTAAGCATCCAAGTAAAAGACCTAAACCGATTAATGTTTCGCCCCAAGGAACGACGAAGTTGAATAAATCAATGTTTGGTAGGGCAAAGCTTTCTAAAAAGTTAACGTACCAGCTGTAAACCATGTTGCCGTCTGGACCCTTTACTGGATTAGCAATCGCATTTCCTAAATACCCTGATGCGTCGAATCCGCCTGTAATTTTATGAAAACCAGCTGTGAACCATGCGTACCCGAGGTATAAACGAATAACGGTTAGAATAGCTGCTGCGATCTTATTTTCTCTTAAAAATTTGTTAAACATAAAGCATTCCGCCTTTCAAATTTAACTTGGTTTCTATACTTATACTATATTGGATATCAATGGTTATTAACATGGCTATAGTGTTAAGTTCACAGTTTGTTTGAAATGTTTTGACGGAACTATGAACAGCTGGCATGAGTGTTAGTCCGTCTTTATATATCTTCTAATTTGTTATACTTTAGACGTTATTACAGGATAACTTGTTTTCCACCCTCATGAGTACGAAATGTAGCGAGTTAGGAGGTCGCTTTGGCATAAAACTATCCTAAAATTATTTACCCTTTTTTTAATTTTTCTACTATTTAAATGGTTGTTCACATCACGGCAGAACTATGTTACTATCGGGAAGGTTTTGGTAATTAATGCAGCAATCGTTAACGTAGGAAATGGATCATCATGCCATCCAAACCAATATCTTTAAAAATACATATGAGGTGTATGATGAAAGCACACAAACTAATTCAATCGGAAAACACGAACCTTCTAAAGGACATTGTCGATCTTAAAATAAAACTAAGCAAACTATATAACCAAACGGGACCAAACACTTCCGAGTATGTAAGTTTATCCATCCAACTAAGTAAACGAATGAATGAATATTTTGATGAAAAAGTCGCCCAGCTAAATTAAACTTGAAAAGACCAGCTTAATTTAGCTGGTCTCTTTCTGTTGGTGCATTTTCAACCTACCAATTAGGTTTCATATTAATCGTTTAACTCCCGCATTGACCCAAACACCTTTTCCGAGTGTCTTTCGGTCACTCTAGGCCTCCTTCAATTAATAGTTCAAAACATATATGACTTACATCCTAATCTTTATTTTTTCAACCATGTCCTTTTTGCCTTTTTTCTTCTATATATATGGTGAAAGGGGGCCTAAAATAAAGAAAGGAGTGAAATCTCTTGGAGCAAATGATCCCTATCATTAGTGAGGTAGGATTTCCAATCGTTGTCACCCTCTATTTGCTATACCGGATTGAATCGAAGCTAGATATGGTGGTCCAATCGATTCAAAATCTCCCCGAACGCATGAAGGGCTAAAGACAAACCCTTGTGGTGACCCGTTAATATTAATAGAACCTTAAACCTTTGTTCATAGTTTGTTCATACTTTAGCGGTAAGATAAATACATGAAGAGGACAACCTTTTTTATTCTCTCTTCCATAACCCCCCTTTTATAGATTTCTTTTGGATTCGGCAACTGGCCGAATCTTTTTTTTGCCTTTTTTGGAATGAGGCAATTACCCCTTTTCCTTCTATTTGTTTAACAACCAATCGATTTTACTTGCCAGCAAACTTGAAACGTTTTCATTTAACACTCCCTCTCTTGTATGCGCTGGAGTCAAGCAGCATATCTTTCCCTTTCCATAACGGTGCTTCCAGCCAGCGATCGAATCCCCATCAATTCCCGTACTCCGAAGGTACACTTCTGTATTTGCCTCATCACAAGTAACAAAATAGTGTTCATCAGCAAGGTTAAATGTTTTTTCTTTTTGAATATAGGTAACTTCATGAAGTCCAGGCGGATGATAATCAAAAGCTCCTCGCAACATTTGAGTGTACCTGCTTTCACTTGGATAGCCAGCCAAACCAGCATGCCAGGCTAGGAAACTGCCGCCCGCTTTAACATAGGGTTCGATTTTCTTGTCTAATTCCTCTGTCAACCAGGTGATTACCTGCCTATCTTTTGGGTTAAGTTTGTTCATTTTCGCATTGATGAACAAGTCTGGTTGATTGTCGATTACGTGTGAAACTTCCTGATAGCGAATGTATTGTAGTTCCATTTTATCTTTGATTAATAATCTTGTAATCGCGGCCTCTAAACCAGCCTTTACACCCCTCGCATCATGCCAATAATCCCCAACTAATGCAGCAACTTTTACCATCCCTCACTCATCCCCACAAGTCCAAACTTTTTAAAAAGAAATAATTATCCCGTCTTTACCAGCATAGGTTCCCATTGTGGCGCCCATGTAATTGACGATGATATCCTTTGGGCGGAATCTCTCAATCAATTCCTGTTTCAGAGCTTCAACATCTTCTTCATTTCCCGTATGTGTGATTCCAAAGATAGTTGAAGAAAAATCGGTACCTCTTTCTTGAATCACATCTAGCACTCTCTTTTTGAACTTCTTTTTACCGCGGATCTTTTCAAAAATCTCTACCTTCCCGCCTTCAACTCTTTCTAGCAGCACTTTGATATTGAGAATTTTTGCAAGCGATCCTTGGAACTTGCTAAGTCGGCCGCCCTTCACGATATTCTCCAATGTGTTTAATAAGACTAGTATATTCATATTTTCACGGTATTCCATTAAATCAGCAACTATTTCATCCACCGTATATCCTTGTTGTGCAAGTTCTGCTGCACGGGTAATTTGGAGCCCATGTCCGAGCGAACCCGCCAGTGTATCAAATACAGTAACCTTAGCATCGGACAGGTCCTTTCCAATGCAGGCCGATTGATAGGTACCGCTGAGTCCAGACGAAATCGTAAAACATAGAATTTCCGTATCTGCGCTGAATTGAGAGAACGCTTCAGCAAAGGAGGCAGGCGAGGGCTGTGATGTCCTCGGAAGAGCCTCAGACGACCACATTTTTGCGAAGAATTCCTTTGGGGTAAGATCAACTTTTTCTAAATAATCATGTCCTTCGATCGTAACAGTCAAAGGCACTAAGGTAATATCATATTTTTTGATTAAATCTATGGGTAAATCAGCCGAGCTGTCTGAAACAATCTTAATCATGTTACTCTCCACCTTTAGTACAATTTACTCAATCCAATTATACCAATCGGGATTATTTTTTTGCTAATAAAAAGATTTTGTAAGGTTTTTCCCTGTAAAGGTAATAAAAGTAAAACTGTGGCATTATTGTATTAAAAAGTGACTACAGCATACATATAGAGAAGTGCTATTTTTTAAACATTGTCAATAGTTAATTTGAAGGGAGTTTTCCAACATGCTGCGAATAAAATGGATGATCCAACTTTTTTTAAAAGAGCCTTTGTGGTTTAAACTACTAATCACTTTAACCTTACTCGCCTCGATTACTTTTAGCAGTTCCTTTTTTTCAAACAACCCATTGTATCAAAGTATTAGTAAATTAGCTGCCGCAATCTTTTTCTGCGCTTATGGCTTTAAATTGAAGATGAATCGCAAAATATCAACCATCTTCTTTACTGTAGCGGCTATATGTATATACCTATCTATCATGGCTGTTTATTAGGGGATCTACTATTTTTCATGTTTTGGTGTTCTAAGTTGAAATTTTGGTCAACATGGTGTGTCTGCTATGATAATAATGAAGAACGATTTTAATTGTTAACGCAAGGATGTGAAGCGTAATAATGTATGATGTGATTGTGATTATTGGTATTACCCGGAGATTCTAAAGGGTTTCCAACCAAAGATGAAATTGCTAATTATCTGGAGTAGTACTCCCAGACTTTTGACTTACCAGTTGAATTAAATACGAATGTCCAAAAGGTCTATAAGAAGACTGTCACACAACGCTCCCTTCTCAAAGAACGCCTGCGGAATTACATGAGTTGTCCGAATGCCACACTACTACTTCAGATACGAACTCTTAATTGAAACAAATTCATACAGATAGCAACAAAGTTTAAGAAAAGAGCCTTTTTTTATTTGTATCGAAAAGATCCATTCACCATGCTTTGTAATAAATAGGTATTTTCATCGTTTTATTCTTAAAATCAATCTTTGGAGTTAAGCTATTTGACGTTTTTTTTAATTCAATTACCCCTGCATCGGTAATGCTAAAACGAGCTATATATTCATCATTATTATTAATAATTACAAATTCATCTTTATTTGTAAATAAAGCAAAATTGAATTGCATGATGAGTTTCCAATTGTGAACTAAATTGTATTTATCTAAGGGGATGACTTGTTCTTCCACGGTTATTTCTTCATCTGGCTCTTTTTTTTGTTTATTATCATCCCCTCCAATTACTCCTTCTCCTCTCTTTTCTACTCATATAGATTAACTATGATTGGTTTTGTAACCGAGTGTGGATGTTTGTACCAAAGATAAAAAAAAGAGTCTATTTATCCCCCTGAACACTAGGCATTTTCATTAAATTTGAACCTTTTAATAAATCGATGGATAAAAGGGGTAACTTCTTTAAATAATGGTTTTAATTGTTTAGATGTTGTAACAATCATATCGATAGTTTCCATAAGCAATTCAACATCGATATTATTAAGAATATTTTCTATCTGGTTTTGAGTGGCTTGTGTTCTGGTTGCGGGTTCTATTCCCCTAAAGCCCAGAATCCAATCTTTGTTCCGAAGCGAGCTGTTTTCAAAAGAAGATTGCTCTTTTTTTTCGGACTCGGGCATTATTTTTGAATGATTGTCGCCTTCGTCGTAGGTTTCTCTATGTTTCCTGTTTCCAAACATTAATCTTGAGAAATGGTCGATTTCTCCATTAGGTTTCTGTACCTGTCTATTTTCCATCTCCTCCAATGGCATTATCCTTCTTTCCTGTACTTTTAGATAAACTATGATTGGTTTAGTATCAGAGTGTGGGCGTAGGTACAAAAAATAAAAATGTGGCTGTCAACCAGAATGTGTATACAATTACCCCGCAAAATTTCCACTCAATACTTGTTTCTCATTCTGATTTGTACATAAAAAAGATGCCACAATAGATATTCTATTATTATCTTGTTTTTCATATTTTTCGATCGTTACTTCACACACTATTCTATCTTCCGTAAAAACTGGTCTTAAAAACTCAAAACTCATAGTTCGAGCCAGTACATTGTTATCTCCACCCACTTTTGTAGGTAATGTAGCTGTCAACAACCCTTGTATGACAAGTCTTCCCAGATCATCAGGAGTAGTATGGTGAGCGCCTTCATCACCTGAAACCTTAGTAAACAATTCAACATCTTCTATTGTGAAAGTCCGTTCAAATGTAATGATATCGCCTACATGTAAAGCTATTATTATTTCCCCCTGTATGATTAAATGAAAACTCTCCTCAATTTATTTGTGAGAGTATCTTCAGATGCTGTTGTTCTATATATGCTTTTAAACTATTTAATTATTTATTTTTTTCAATCCAATCAAATTTCCAGTAAACCCTATAAAACCTGTAACTGCAAATACGATGGGAATGATCAATGTATTAACAGGAGATGGAACTTCAACCACTAAACGATAAACACCAAATAGACAAATGATCAGACTTCCTATTAGTCCAATAATCCGTTTTGTTTTATTATCCATATTATTCCCTCCCTTTATATACAATTTCATCTTTCTCTTTTAATTTCCTTCTTTTCCGAACTTCTATATGAAATGCAAGATAGGTAACCCCTAATAATCCTACAATACCAAAAGATATTGCAATAAAATCTTGTTTTGAATAAGTAAAGTTACTAAAACCAATAAACAAATTGATCACTACAAAGACAATTAATAGCAAATGTATATTCTTTGATAAAAATTTCTTCATCACTTTCTCCTCCTTCAAATACCTTCTCATCTTTATCTACATCATACAGTTTTTTGGTATTAATTTGATTCTTCAAATAAAAAAGGTGTCTGTCCCTCAGTAATTTGTCCATTCCTTAATGCATTTGAAGAATAAACCGTTTAACAGGTAAAGGAAAAGGGGTGGATAAATTTGATTAGGCGACAATTTAATAATCAAGGAAATCAGTCTGAGTTTAAAAGTTCTAATAACAAGAATAACAAGAACAACAATAACAACTGACTGTGGAAGAGTTTAATGAAGCAGTAAGGCGACTTGAAAATCTTACCCAAGATAGGGAATTTAACGGCGCTTCATTTTTACCAAATAATGTTTCAAATGTAAAATTATTTACAAGAAATCATAGAAGAGTGGATTAATCTGTCCACTCTTTTTTTGATAATAGATTAAAGTTGGCTTTAGATAAACAACATTAAAAAACATTGGATTGTCCCAATGTTCTTTACTTTCTTCCTAATTATGTTGAATGACCGATTTTAGCGATAAAATCTCTCTTGCCTCATCAGGCGTAGCCAGCTCTTTTCCTACTTCTTTAACTAATCTCTTTGCTTGTTCTACAAACTCTACATTGGATTTCGCCAGTACCCCTTTTTGAATGAAGATATTATCCTCCATCCCTACTCGCAAGTGGCCGCCCAATGCCAACGTTGTCATCATAATCGGAACACTCATTCTTCCAACTCCAAAGGCACCCCAAGTTGTATTTTCTGGGAGCAATCCTTTTAAAAAAATTAAATTCTCAACCGTAGCAGCGATTCCGCCAGGTGCCCCCAGGACAAATTGAACATGCAGAGGCTCTTTTAGAATTCCCTTTTTTACATAATACAAGGCATTATAGAGCATCCCCGCATCAAACACTTCGATCTCTGGTTTCACGTTGACCTTACCCATCTCGGTGCCTAAGCGTTCTAAAAATTTAGGATTGTTATCAAAAACAGTTTCATGTCTCCAATTCATGGTCCCGGCATCAAAGGTTGCTAATTCGGGAAGCAATTCAACAAAGGGACGAATGCGGTCATCTTCATTTAATCCAATCCCACCTGATGATGTAAGGTTAATCACGATATCACAGCGTTCCCGAATTAACGTAACGGTTTCACGGAATTTTTCGATATTCATAGAAGGTGTGCCATCATTCTCACGCACATGTATATGGGCAATCGCTGCTCCTGCTTGGTAACACTTGAACACTTCATCCGCTATTTCTTTTGGTGAATGAGCTAAGTTGGGTGTATCTTCTCTCCTGGTGACAGCACCTGTGGGAGCAACTGTCAGGATTACTTTATTTTTCAAATGGTCCATGCTCAACATTAACACTCCTTCTTATTAATCTAAGATCGCAACTGCCCTCACCCAGCCGGCACTTGCACTCTTTATTTTCACTGGAAAACAGGAAACTTTAAATCCAGTAGGCGGCAATTTTTCTAAGTTTGTTAGTTTTTCAATTTGACAATAGGCCTTTTCAATTCCGGCAAAATGGCCTTCCCAAATGAGGCTTTTATCCTTCGTCTTAGCAAAGTCCTCGGCAATATAGCCAAGCGGCCGATCCCAGCTCCAGGCGTCGGTTCCCATTGTGCGTATTCCTTGATCAATCAGCCACAATGTGACATCTCTGCCCATTCCGCAGCCTGACGTCAAATACTCCTTGGTTCCCCACTTTTTAGAAGCGCCTGTGTGAATTAAAACGATATCGCCTTTTTTCAAGGTATAATTGATTTTTTCGAAATACTGTTGAAAATCTTCAATCGTAGTGGCATACCCATCTGGTTTATCGGAAAAATCTACGACCACACCATCACCATAAAACCACTCTAACGGAACCTCATCAATGGTCCAAGACTTCTCCCCATTATTCATTGTTGGGTGGTAATGCCAAGGGGCATCCACATGTGTTCCGGAATGTGTCGTAAGTTTTACATTTTCTAGTGCCCAAGCCAAACCACCTGGAAGGTCGTCTTTCGTTGCCTTTGGGAAAAAACTTAACATGTAATCGATTTGGTTTTCGTGACTTTGATAATCAATTTCAGGAATCATTTTCGGTGGATCCGACGGAAGATTGCTTTCAATCGCAACACTTAGATCGATAATTTTCATATTGTTCTCCTTCCAAAGAGAGTGCCATGGGGACGGTTCTGCCCATGGCTTCCCATGGTTACCCTAACGTTTCTTTTTGAAGAATCGGTTCTGTCATTTTTTTCAATGCTTGGCCAAATGTAGCGGATGGATTGATGCTTGGATCGAGTTTGCCTTCCCAGTCAAGTTTCTCCCATTCCACTAAATTAACAGAAGTTTCAACGACCAATTTAGACCGTTCGATTCTTTGATTCATAAATTCAGCTAGTAATCTATCGATATCCTTCTCACGGGCAACCAGCTCAGCTAGTACCACAGCATCTTCAATAGCAAGTGCGGCACCTTGCCCTAATTGTGGCGGTGACGAGTGGACAGCATCACCAATGAGCAATACGCGCCCTCTGTACCAAGGTGACGGCATTAAAATTTCCTCATATGGTCGGTAAACAACTTGCTTTGGATCGACAATCTTTTCCCGTAATTCTGCCACAATGCCGCCAAATTCTTTTAAGCGATCACGCATTAACAAGTGTAATTGATCCTCCGGCATATGCGCATCGCGTGCCTCTGGAGAAACAGCTGTAAGATAGATGGAATCTGGACCCATCGGAACGATGACCGCTTTATTTTTTTCACCGTAGACAAGCCCGCCCCATTCAAGGCCTTCTGGTTTAGCCATTGGGTATCTCCAGCCGCCCTGTCCAACAAAATTTGGCTGGAATTCGTCACCAAACACCTTGCTTCTAACCTGTGACCGAATTCCATCTGCACCAACCACTAAATCGTATTCTCCGGAAGTGCCCTCTGTAGATTCTACATACACACAATCTTCCCGATTCTCTATTTTTGAAAAAGTAATCCCCATTTTAACCACAGCACCATATTTAATCGCATGATCGAGTAAAATTTGGTGCAAATCTCTGCGGGAAACTCCATTATTCGCTGGATAGTTATCCGCTCTAGGAGTTGGTACTTCCGTTAAAACATCGCCCTTGGCATTATAAAAACGCCACCCTGGAAATTCACAGCCCTTCGCTAGACATTCATCCGCCACACCTAATACGCCTAATTCCCTTAATTGGTTGGACGCCTGAATAATTCCTACTCCATAAACATTCCACTCACTATTTTTTTCCCATACTTCTGTTTGAACACCCTTTTTTTGCAATGCAATGGCAGTCGATAAACCGCCGATCCCGCCGCCTATAATTAGCACCTTTTTAATTTCTCCCACAGTAACATCCCCTTTTTGCGGAATATTCAAAACCTTCCAAGCAGAATCATACCTTTCGGAACTAAAACACCTATTTACTGCTGACTAACTCGCTCTTTGGAAGCTTCGCATTAAGCTGCTGCTGAATCCAATCAAACAACGGAAAGGCTTGCGTTAGATTATCCGATTGACAGTGAGCTGCACCTGTTTGATCAGCTGTCACAATGTTTAATACTTTTTCACAGGTTAATGCATTGTAGACACGGTAGGCTTGGTCAACATTAGCTTGTTTATCCTCTTCACCATGAAGAACATAGGTAGGACATGTTATTTTTTCAGCTACGCCGCGTAAATTATAATTTTTGAGTTTTTCTCTTGCCTCTGGCATGCTGTCTACACCCATTACATGCTGCAGAATGTTCCCTAACGGATGATCTTCTGCTCTCGTTTTCCACATATCGTTATAATCATAGACTGCACTATAAATCCCACACGCCTTAAACCTTGGTTCAAATGCTGCGATTCGAGCAGCCATATATCCACCCATCGACCAAGCCATGATCGCCATTCGGTCCGAATCAACGGCTGGATGATTCTCAGCCCAATCCGCGACAGCAGAACCTGCCTTCTCAAAATCATAGCGAGAAGCAATATGGTTTAAACGTAAGGCTGCGCCTTGACCTGGACCATCAACCGCAATCAATCCCAACCCACGTTCGTATAGAATTTGAGATAACGCAAAATAAATTTCTTCAGCGGTAGAATCAAGTCCTCCGAACATCACGACAACAGGTGATTTTTCCGCTTGCGAACCACGGCAAAAATAACCCGGTAAAAAAGAATCCTCATAAGGAATTTCGATGATTTCAGGAGGGTTTTCCATCAACTTAGCCCCTTTTCGAAACACGTCAATTCCCTTTACATACGTATCCATTTTCCTTGGATCATCCGGCTGCAAGAAAAATTCACCGAGGCGGGTATAATTAGAAGCACGTAAGAAATGAGCACGCGCTGTAACGAGATTTCCTTGATCAGACGCTTCATGTCCTTGAGCTAAAACCCTGTCACCCAATCTCGTCCATTCTGTGTACCAGCTATCATAATCTCCGAGCGTAATTCGTTCAGCCGCCTGCAAACATTCACTGAAATTACTGCCGCCAAAATTAGAATGCCCAATGATACGTACTAACTGATACGACCACATATAGCTTTCTGGCCAATAATGCCACATAATCGATAACGCATCCTTCCTAGTAGATTCATAGCTATCTAATTAGCTGTATTTTAAACTTCCATCTGGATTAAATAGATTAAAGGAAGACCAGGCATCATTTGGGTTTTCAGAAACTTTCCATTTTTTTGGACCCCAATCTGGCGCGAATACTAAATGTGCTCCTGCGTACAGTTCAATTCGATTTCCACCTGGCTCGATCGCATAAAGGTTCAGGCCTTCGGCAACGGCATGTTTTCCTGGGCCCGATTCAATTTCAAACCCATGCTCGCGGATCGTATCAGCAGCATTTAGTAATTCTTCTCTGCTCTCTACCGCAAAACATACATGATGGAATCCACCTTTAAATCCCGCATTAATAAAAGCAATATCATGGGAAAGGTTCGACACAGACATCCAAGCGCCAATCTCATCTCCAAAATCCGAATAAATCCCCTCATTGTATCGAATTCCTAAATCTTGATAGAATAAACGATCCACAGTCGTATTATCCGTTAGTACCGTAACATGGTCTAAACGACGTACTCCAATTCCACGGCGTACTTGCTTTTGTGGGCGGTTTTTCCAAACGCTCTCTTTTCCTTCAGGTGCCTGATACCATTCAACATCCCAAAATACCTCAGATAAGTGTCCTCCAGGGGCAATAAATTGATAGGCTTTACCGTGCCCTAAATCACCGTCAATCCAACCCTTTCCTAACTCAGTTCTTTCAAGATGCTGAACTACATTTTCTAATGCTCCCTGACTGTCAGCCCGCCAGCCGATATGACCTAATCCAGGACCAGCAGCTTCTGTGATTTTTAAAGAATGGTGAAAGTAGTCTCCCCATGCACGTAAATAGACAGACTGTCCCGTTCTAGTCGTCTCTTCAAGCCCCCATACTTCCTTTAAATAATTGACTGTTTCCTCCGGTTTAGGGGATAGCAATTCTACATGTGCCAACTGCGATAAAAAATGTGGATTTACCATTATTCGTCACTCCTTATGTTTTAGTAGTTTTCTAATGTTTAAAAAAACACTATTTTAACAATGAATCCCTCCCTAAAGTGTTAACGCTTTCAAAAACAGTCAATAAATTAATAGTTGTTTTATTAACAGTTAACACAACAACTATTAGAGGTTATTTTATCAACAGGTGATTCGTTGTGTCAATATAAAGAGTCAAACTTTATCCAATTTTTAAAATATTATGATTATACTTAGATCTTTATGAATGATTTAATAGTTTTACTATTTTGCTTATGATAAATTTACAAAGACGAGACATTTTAATAAGATAGTAGTACTAGAACGAACTATTAAAGGAGAAACACAAATTGGAACATAGTTTACTTGACTCATCCGTTGGTTATTTATTAAATAGAACCGCCTTAAATTTAAATAATTTGTTTGCTCGAAGATTAAAGGACTATAATATAACACCTGAACAATTTGTGTTAATCACACGATTAATAGAGGAAGAAGGCATCAGTCAAAAAGAACTAGCCTTACGATCGGAAAAAGATCCTCCTGGTATTACCAGAATGTTAGACAACATGCTGGCAAAAGGATTAATCACTAAACAACATAACGACAGACGCTCGCTCGCCATTTATCTAACGGAAGAAGCTAGAGCGATCTATAAAGACCTTTTAATTATTGAACACCAAACCATGAAGGATATTATTAATGGGCTGACAGAAGAACAAGTGAATAGTCTTAAAACCTTGTTATCACAAATTAAGCAAAACATTGGGGAATTGGTTTGAGGAATTGGCCAATACCATAGGGAGTAGTTTATTTATAAGAACCACCCCTTTTGCGTCCTACGGCGCAGGGGTGGTTTTCTTGTATCTACACGCGATTAAAGAAGCTACAGTAGGTTTCTAGTCGATTACTTCCTTATTCTTTTTATCCTTTTTCACCATGTAAAATAAATAGAGTCCAATTAATACATAAGTGATAAACATGCTAGTAATTAACTGTGTTTCTACATTGAAGGAAGTGAATGATAACAAAAATGTCGGCAGGTGAAGTGCTAGTAATGTTACAGGCAAAATGGCCGTCTTCGCCCAAACAGAAAATAGGATAATAAAACAAAGAAGTAGCAATCCAATGACCCAACTGCCTATCATTCCAAAATCAATCATGGGCGTTTTATAAATAGAATCAACGAATAGTACTCCTACGAAAATAAGCATACTAAGGATAATCGGCAATAATAAAATGAAAAACTCCATTATTCTCGATACTTGATTTCTAGCTACATAGCGATAAGCAAACATTACTCCTCCAAAGAACAGGATACTATATACAAGCGTTCCGATAATTTTGAATAAACTATAGCTTAACGTACCTTGTATAAGGTCTCCAAAAATAGTAAATGACATGGAACCAATAATAATGAGTGGAATATATTTCGCCCAAGATCGATAGTCCGTCTTCATCTCACTTGAAATAGTCATCATATATTCCTTTGGAGATGCCCCTACAATTTGATCAATGGATTTTCCATTTTGCTCAGCCTCATGTAGATGAGCCTCAAGTTCTTCCGTAATTTCTTTAATCTCATGGTTGTTTTTCCCGCTTGAAAACAAATATACCCTTAAGTCATCAAGAAACTTCTTACTTTTTACAGATAGTTGATTTTCTACCACGTTCTCCACCTCAACCCTTAATTTTCTTACTTAATAACCGCATTCACACATTTTTCAAGTTGGCCCCATCTACTTAGAAAATCATTTAATGCTTGCTGTCCCTCGTTCGTTAATGAGTAGTACTTTCTCTTAGGGCCTGCTGTAGAATTCCTCAGAACAGAAGTGACAAGTCCTTCACGTTGCATTCTCATCAATAATGGATAGATGGTACCTTCACTGATCGTATCAAAACCATACTTACTTAAGCTCTCAGCCATCTCATATCCGTAACATTCCTTCTTCGCAATGATTGCTAAGAGGCAGCCATCTATTATTCCCTTCATCATTTGTGTTTGTGACATCCACTCACCACTCTCAATGTCTTGTATTGCAAGGTATATACCAAGTATAAATATATATACCTTGCAATGCAAGAGTATTAAGAAAATATTTCAAAGTCCAACTAAAAAGCATCCTTTCCGGTCGTTTAAAATAAGTATAAATAAATAATTACCAATAACAATAAGAACACTGCAAGTAACAGTGTTCTGTTGTTCGTCATCGATCTATATTAGTTTTCTGAAATATTTGAGAGGTAATCAGCCAGTTGAACGAAGGTTCCTGAAAAGACCTCCTGAATCATTACTTGCGACCCTTCGTAAAGCACGCTTAGATGTTTAGATGCCAATGGCTGGCGAATCTAAAGTCGGTCTGCAATTTCTCCCACGGTGAGTAGTCCGTCTCTAAGGATATTTCAACAATCTTTAATCGATTGGGCTCGGCAAGAGCACTTAATAAAGTAGTATTCATCTTAACACCACGATTTATTAGCGTTATAAACTGAACAACCTACAAATATCGACAAAGTTACACTTACCCTTCTGGTAAAATATAGTAGTCAAAGTTTTAAAATAGAATGTCGCAGGTTGTGGGGGGGAATATATTTGGGCATCATCGTAGAAAAAAAAGTTGAAGAAAATCTTCATTCACAGAAATGGTTTAAAAATTGGAAGGTTATCACGTTAAGTACCATTAGTATCATTGCACTTATTCTTGCCGCCATCAGCTATTATCAAGCAACTCACTTTAATGCCAACAGTAAGATTAATAGCATAGAAGTCAGCGGCATGACGGCAGACCAAGCTCTAAAAAGGTTACAAACATCCGTTTTAACAAATGAAATCCACATAGGTGAACAACAAATAGTAGATGGAAAAGATACGAAGATGGGATTCACAACGGATGATCTACCCAGAGTCAAACAACATTTAAAAAACCAGTGGTCATTCTTTCCCTCTTTTAAAGAAAAAGATTATACCTTAATGCCTGGCCAGCAGGACCAATATCGCCGCGAAACACTCAAAAACGAACTGGAACAAAAGCTCACCTCAATGAATCAAAGCTTAACAGCTCCTATTCATGCACATGCGTCCCTGGTAGAAGGAGAAATCGTTGTCTCGAAAAGTGTGGACGGGACACAATATGATGTCGCTAGTCTAATGGAGGAATACGAAAAGCATGGATATACGAGTGAAATTCATCTAAATCCTATCTACCTGCTTCCATTCAAAGAAGACAGCGAGAAGGTTAAAAAAGAAGAACAAAAACTACAGGAACTTCTTCAACATTCCGTTGAGTATAAAGTACAGGATAAAGTACATACATTAAGTGGCAGCGAACTAATAAAAAATGCAACGATCTCTGAGGATTTGCAGGTCTCGTTTGACCCGAGCACGATTAAAAGTAAAATTACCGAAATTAATGCTGCCCAGTCCACATTGGGTAAGGATTTCAGCTTTAAGACCCATTCAGGTTCCATTATTTCTGTTAAAGGACAAGGCTATGGCTGGGCACTAGATATGGAAAAGGAAACAGCCCAGATTCAAGCAGCATTTGAAAATGGAGAGACATCGATTACAGCTTCCAATACTCATGGAAATGGCTGGAGCGGTGAAGGCTATGGCTATGAAACCACAGCAAACAATGGGATTGGGGATACCTATGCGGAGGTGTCTATTGCCGAACAGCGGATTTGGATTTACAAAGCTGGACAATTAGTCCTGACAACCAATGTCGTTACCGGTAAACACAGCACCGGAGAAGATACATCTCCAGGAGTATGGTATATCCTTTTTAAACGAACACCTTACACATTGAAGGGCAGTGCCGTCGGCAAAGCCGATTATTCCGTTCCAGTAAGTTATTGGGCACCCTTCACAAACAGTGGTCAAGGTTTCCACGATGCTGGTTGGCGGACAAACTGGAGCAGTACTGCCTATCTAGCGGCAGGCTCCGGTGGCTGTATCAACGTCGCCCCTAATGTCATGAAAACCGTCTATGATAATCTTAGTGTTTATCAGCCAGTTGTTGTGTATTAGGAATTTAAATATCAGGAGAACGGCTTAATCCAAGATGGGTTAAGCCGCACTTTTTTAAAGAATAATTGGAAGAATGCCTACCAACTATTGAGTTTTCTTATTAGGTATTTAAACCCCTCGTATTCCGGCACTTCGGAAAACTACTGCAACCCAGAAATGCCCCTCTTTTCCCTGTCTTTAGGACCATTGGGCTCCCGCATTTACCACAGGTCTGATTAAAACCGTTTGAATCAGAATCTACCATTTTCAATGGAATGGGCTTTGCACTTCCTGGATTTAACAGCAGAATATAATCAATTAACTCATCCCTATTTACCAGCATCACTTGTCCTTTAGCGGCTAATTCTCTTGCTGCTTTGGTAAAATAGCTATTCGAAACGACCCATGCTTCCTCGGCCTTATAATACGATTTTGCCCCCAATACCTCTTGAACTGCTTTTATCCCTACATCCTTTGCATACCGCTTTGCTTGCACCACAATCTTTCTTCCGTCCTTCTTAAGCAATAGATCAGCCCCATAATCCCCGCTAGCACTCGTTACTTCCGCAGCATATCCTCTCGATTGATAAAGTTCCTTAAGATAATGCTCAAACAGAATACCATCCATCTTATCGATATCCTCAATCCCAGAATTCCTTAACCGCTCCTTTTCTCTATTACTCTTTAAAACTGCAAAAACAATAATTAATACCACGATCACTCCTACCACCATTAGTGTTAGATAAAGTTGTCGTGTAAAGTAATAGGAAATTCCAGCCACCACTAAAAGAACCGACTTTATACCATCTTCTAATTGTCTTTGTTGCTTCTTTGTCCTTCTCTTACTCAATTAAATTCCCCCATAAGAGCATAATCACCCCCCCATTCTACCATTTTCAACCAATACCCAACTACTATCTTCGACAAATAATGAGCAAATTCTTCTTAACTAAATGATTGATTAAAAGTGCCACAAGCCCTTTTGAAAAACGGGCTTTAACTCCATTTCAAGAGAATTTCTTGTCGTGGACGAAGTTTTTTTTCAATTAAATTTCTAAAAGTCTATTCAACAAAAACTATTTCCGAATTATCAATCTATTTTGTATACATTTGTATACAATTCGTAGTATATTGCTGTTAAAAACGAAAGGAAGTTTTTTATGGCTGAAACATACCGAAAATCGAAAGTTGAAAACCTCCATAGTTTAATTAAAATTTTCCTAGACCAAACAAATGAAAAATATAGTAGTCAAAGGCACATATCGGATAGAAATTACTTAAGTGGTCAATCAGATGCTTACAAGTTAGTTCTTAAAATTATAGAAAAAGACTTTGGAATACCGTTCGAGGAAAAATAACCGGTAAGGAACAATGGATAGAGGGGGAAAAAAGAGGAAGAAATACCAATTGATATTTCTTCCTCTTTTTTTCACCTCCCAACCGTTTCCCCTAAGAGAAGTTCTGAGCCCCTGTATTGTTTAATTTCATAGAAAAAGCGCCTTTACATAGTGCGAGACGCCCTAGTTAAACATTCTATTATTCTGGGTTATATTGTACCGATATACATATCAACCTCTGGAGTTTCACCAAATGTAGAAGAAAAATAATATAAAGAAAAGGGAATCAATAGGGGTGGAGCAGCTAAATATTCTCTAGTTTATGAGCGAATAAGGAAAGGGAGCAAGTATTTTTTCAGCGCTATCCACATGAGGATATTCCTTTAACTTTCCTTCATACACGAATTGAAATTTGCAAACCTTCTGCAAGTCATGTGGTGCGATAAGGGATGGAGGTTTCTCAAAATGGTTGATGTTACATTCTATTAGTAAAGTTGCAACAAACTGAGAACAGAAGTAAGCTTTTTTCCTATCTATTGGCTTATTAAACATAACACCGAATAAACCTAAAAAATTATAGCGATAGTGTTTCTTTTGGGCTTCGATCTCTTGTAAATAGTGTTTCAGCTTTTGCATTTGATCCTCTGTTACAGTAAAGGAATAAATGGCACAGTCTGCATGTGTAAATAAACCTGCCCTAACTTCCTCTTTAACAAATCCCCCAATAAATGGGTTTCTAGCTGTTTTTCTCCCGAAACTATATACCTCGGACAACTCGTTATCAAAGGCTATGGATGCATGATTATATGGTTTTCTCGTATAGAGCTTAATCAACTTTGTTAAAAAGGAACCTGAATTTGTTAAAAGAATATACACCCTTTTTCCCATCATTATCAACCTCCTCAAAGAGACACATTGGTGATGAGCTCCGTTTTTAACCGCTCACTTTTAAGTTCGCTATCCACTGCATTTTTCAACCCATCCGTGTTGCTGTTGATAGGTAGGATTTTCCCTCGTATCAAAGGATTAAGGGCTATTAAAAACGGATTAATGCAAATGTCAGCCCTAAAGAAATTTACATTAAAAATTGGAAACTAAGAGGGTGTAAAAAAAATGGATATTATATCCTCTAATTTCCTATTGTCTTTTTTTTATTGGCTGTGTTAAAGGAAAATGTTGATTTAATAACTATGTTGATTTTTGCGGAAGGCGCGAGACTCCTGCAGGAGGACGGGATAGGGGAGACCCCGCAGGCGCTTTAGCGCCGAGGAGGCTTCCCGAACCGCCTGCGGAAAGCGAAGCGCCTCGTGACAGGCAAAGACCGCCTGTCACTGCGGTGATTATTCAAAGAAGCATTCCTTAGTGGAGCACAAATCAACAGCCAAGTTTAACACAGCCTTTTATTAAAATGCTATTTCGTATGATAAAAAGGTATTTTCTCGTTTTAAAATCTGTATTTGTTAAATTTTTGAAGGTTATCTTTATGACATTGGGCCTGACCCCAAAATCAAAGATGAGCAACTTCTCTTCATTCAAAGAAGCAAGCTGCTTGATTTGAGGAAGAAAAGAATGCCATCACCACTTTGATACATTCCTATTTTCCTTTTGATCCGTACCTTTAATATTTTAAAAAGCTATCGATACATACTTTACTTCTAGGTACTCTTCAATCCCGTGATGACCACCTTCTCTTCCTAAACCACTATCTTTAAACCCTCCGAACGGTGCTTGAGCAACAGCAGGAAGTCCATCATTAAGACCTATTATTCCATATTCAAGTTTTTCACTAATCCGGATTAAACGGTAGCGATAGCTCAATGTAATCTAAATCGTTTGTAGTTGGAATTTCGTTATTTGCATAGAAGTAAATCTAGGAATGGGGCAGTTTATCCTTTTTGCAACGTGGCTATTTGTTTTCTAGTTGTACCTCCTAAGGGTGGCATAATGAATAAAAGCCGGAACATCATTCCGGCTTCCTTCTATCTATTCTAATGCTGCTTTCACTTCTTCTACCATCGATTGTGTTGACGTAATCCCATTTCCTGCAATGTACCAATTCACCGCGTCTAGGTAAATTATCTTTCCATTTTTATACGCATTTGTTTTCATTACCAACTCATTTTCAAGGGTATCTTTTGCTCCTACTTCCCCACCAATTGCAGCAGAACGGTCAACAACAAATAGAACATCTGGATTTTTTTCTAAAATATATTCAAACGTGACACTTTGACCGTGCTGGGAAACTTCCAGGTTGTCGTCTACTGCTTTGAAGCCAAATACATCATGTACAAATCCATAGCGCGATCCCTGGCCAAAGGCACTTACTTTTCCTTCATTAGCCAATAAAATCAATGTTTTGCTGTCAGATGCGGAGGCTTCTTTATTTAACGCTTCAATACTAGCATTTAGCTCATTCATTTTTTCATCAAGTGCGTCTTCCTTTTCAAAAACTTCAGCTAAAAGTTTGAAGTTCTTTTCAAGAGAGGACATGTAGTTTGCATAATCTACATCTACAAATACCGTTGGGGCAATTTCTGCAAATTGGTCATATAGCTCTGCTTGCCTTGATGAAATGAAAATAACATCTGGCTGCAATTCATGCAGCGCTTCAAAATCAGGTTCTTTTAAGCTTCCAACATTGGTATATTCTGAACCTGCATACTTCTCTAACTTCTTTGGTACAATTGCTTGTGGAAGAGCAGTAATTTCTACACCCAAAGTATCTAGCGCATCTAGTACTCCAAAATCAAATACAACTACTTTCTTGGGGTTCTTTTCAATGGTAACCTTTCCGTATTTATGGGTAATCCTGACTTCTTTCGCTTCTTCCGTTTTCTCACCTTCATTACCTGAGGATTTACTCGCTTCTTCTGTGCTGCCGCACGCTGCTAATATGAAAATCATTGCGAACATAATAGCTATAAATCTTAATTTTTTCATCCTTTTAGTCTCCTTTAGAATTAAATTTAGCCAAAATACGTATGTACACTCGTCTTTTAGAACATCAGAAAAACTCTCTGTCTACCAGTTGAATCTTGTGTTCAGCTCCTCTTATTTATCGATTTAATTGAAAATGATTATCATTATCACATTTATATATTATAGTCATAAGAAAATTGTGTCAATAGGTAATTGAGAATTATTTTCAACTAAAGTTCTTAATAAATGGTGCCAGGTTGGTGCCTGTCTTTTTCAGTGGCGGGTTAACGACCATAAAGCTATTAATCAAAATGGGCTTGTTATGGAAGAGTATTATAATGTCTCGTATGATTGAGTAATTTTCGTAAAAAAAGGTAAAGCTCGAATTTACATGCAGCCATAAATCGAAGCAACAAACGCGCCGTAGAGTTTAACACAGTCTTAAAAAAGGTTATTTTCAACAAAAGGAGAACTTAATAAAGGAGTATCAAAATTTTGATTAGAGGGAAATGAAATGATTACATTAGAGGAAGTAACTAAACAAAACTGGTTAGACATTATAAGACTTAGTAGTGCAGAAGACCAACAAAACAGAGTATTCGAAAAAACAATTGCATCAAACTGTTTATCTTTAGCACAAGCCAGTATGGAAGAGAATTGGACAGTTAAAGCTATCTATCAAGGTGATACACCAATAGGCTTTACGATGTATGGGTATTCAGAAGAACTTTCTGGCTATGAAATTTGTAGAATTATGATTGATTACAGGTTTCAAGGAAATGGGTATGGTAGGGAGGCATTACTGTTGGTCATAAAAGAAATGGTGAACCAATTTAAGTGTGACGAAATATTTATAACCTTTGTTCCCGAAAATGAAAAAGCAAAACAACTATATGTATCAGTAGGTTTTAGAGATACCGGCAGAGTAATCAAGGCTGTTGATGATGAATTAATCTATTCCATAAAAAGCAAGAACCAAATACACTAGAGGATGAACGTGTTATATCCCTGTGTTAATAGCCCCATTTTGGCTGAATCTACTTTTTTTTTGTTTTCTAATGAAAAAAACACAAACGAAAAGCAGTGAATATCACTGCTTTTCGTTTGCCGTCTTATTCGAATGCTTTAATGGACGGAGCCTCATAGTTTAAAAACCTTTCGAGTAAGGCCGCAGGTTCATCCTCAATAATCGCCATTGAACGGAATTTCTCTTGCAAGAATTTTTGGTCGATCATATGATCAAACAAGCTGATCAGCGGATCATAATAATGATGAATATTGAGCAGGCCGCATGGCTTTTTATGCAAACCAATTTGCCCCCAGGTGAATACTTCAAAAAATTCCTCTAGCGTACCAGTTCCTCCAGGCATGACGACAAACCCATCGGCAAGCTCGACCATTTTAGCCTTTCGCTCATGCATCGTTTCCACTTTATACAGCTCTGTTAACCCTCGATGTGATATTTCACGTTGTTCCAACACTCTCGGGATTACACCAATCACATTCCCGCCTTCACCTAAAACGGTATCCGCAACTGCCCCCATCAGGCCAATACTCGAACCACCGTAAACTAAAGTGATGTTCCGTTTTGCAAGCTCTTTTCCTAATTGGATCGCGCCTATTTTATAAGCTTCTGAAGCACCCAAACTTGATCCGCAATAAACCGCTAATCGTTTCACGCTACAGCCTCCCAAATTATTAATCCCACTTTAATCTGATTATAGTTAATACTAGCGTTGAAAACAAAGTAAAAGCAGGGAGAATCCCCTGCTTGTTAAGAAAAGCTGCGTTCTTGTTTTTTATATGTGTGAGAAAATGCTCCTGGTTTCTCCCACTTATACGGCAAATGTTTCGTTTTTTGATTGATGATAGAGATAAGTTCATCGAATCCCTTCATCGCATAGAGATTAAAGGCTAGACCACCGGTAGTCTTCACCAGTATACTCCGTGTAGGCAAATGGTCCTCTTCGCTTACGTTATCATAGAATTTGGTTTCCGCGACCTCTTGCCATCCATATTCATGGATTGATGTTCCTTTCCCCCTATTGGTATTCTTCACCGTGAAGCCGTCTTCGTGACAAATAACGGTTGTATCGTTGCCATATATATAAAACAAAAATGAAACCACCACTGCTAACAACAGAGCTAATATACCGAGTAAAACATGAATCGTAATAACTCCAATACCAATAATTCCAATGATAGCAGCCGCAATTGCCGCCAATCTTACCGAATTTTTATTCGAAAACTCTTTACCCATCACAACACCCCTTTTGAAAATTTCATGTAATCCATTTCATTATATGTATGTCCAAAAAACTACATAAAAAACACACACTAACCACTAGCACCCTTTAATATTCATTATTTAATGTATAATTGCCCAAAAATGCATAAACGGTGACAGGCACCATTACTATCTTAAGAAATTCTTAAGATTTCTCGTAAATCAATATTAAGATTTTTAGTTTACTATTATGATATTAATAGCAGTAATGAGAGAGCAGGGTGAAGGATGGAGCATTATTTTGTACTAGTGGTCGATGACGAAAAGGAAATCCGCGACGCGATTGAAATTTACCTTAAGAATGAGGGAATTACGGTCTTAAAAGCAAAGGACGGATTGGAGGCACTTGAGGTTCTAAGTGAGCGCCAAATCCATCTAATCCTTTTAGATGTAATGATGCCAAGGCTTGATGGAATTTCAGCTACCTTTAAAATACGAGAAAAGAACAATATCCCGATCATCATCCTAAGTGCCAAGAGTGAAGATACCGACAAGATTCTTGGGCTACAGGTTGGCGCAGATGACTATATCACAAAGCCATTTAATCCCATGGAACTTGTGGCCCGCGTTAAATCACAGCTGCGAAGATATGTAACCTTTGGCACCTATGAAGGAATTAAAAAAGTCATTGATTTGAATGGACTCACCTTCGACCGAGAAGCAAAGGAAGTCACCGTCCATGGCGAACCTGTGAAACTAACACCGATTGAATACAAAATCGTAGAACTCCTCATGACCAATGCCGGGAGGGTGTTCTCGATTAATGAAATCTATGAGAGAGTTTGGAAAGAGCCCGGCTACAATGCTGAAAACACAGTAGCCGTCCACATTCGCAAAATCCGCGAGAAGATTGAAATTGACCCGAAGAATCCAAGATTTGTAAAGGTGGTGTGGGGCATTGGCTACAAAATTGAAAAATAGAATGGCGATTGCTGTCCTGACACTATTGTTCACCTTCGGACTTAGCAGTCTCTTATCCTTGTTCATCTTGGCAAACTCGTACTCAAGCAAAGACTATTTCCAAACTCCACAATTTTGGAGCGAGCTCGAGCAATTTTCCGGCTATTTAAGTGTATTTGAACTAAATGACAAGACCTTAGAGGAAGCGAAGAAATCACTGAAGATCGAAGAAGCGGGGATCAATCAATATCGTTTTCGCAATGGAAACTTATCCGAGCAGATTGCAAGTATTGAAGCAGAATTTGCGTCCCAGCCGGTTTTTGATAACCCAGGGGAAAATGCTCCATTAGCAGCGAAAAGAGATACAGAAATTGCGGAAATTACGAAAATTTTTAACGATGAGGAGTATGTGAAAACGAAGATACTCAAAGAAAAAGAACAGCGTTTAGAAAAGTACTACAAAGAAAGAGAAAACTATCGGAAAGACTTTTTACGCTACCAAAAGGCTTTTCTTTACTATTTTACAGAGGGCCCAAAGGTTTACACCAATTTAAATCTGGCTTCAAACGATTCAGCCACTAAATACTGGAGTGATAAAAATACCGCTTTATATGTAACTAGCTATTCACTATCAAGAGATCATGGGTTTCGCTTTACGATTTCCGATGATGGCGAAATCATCGACTCTATTTTTCCAGAAAATAATGAAGTGGTAGAAGGGCAAATCGCTGTCCGTAACTCCGCTAACTTCTTAACGGAACAAAAGAAAGAGTATGAAGAAACACAATTCTTCCTGATAATCTATAGCTCGGCTGGTTTACTTGCGCTCATTTTATCGCTTTTTTGGATAAAAAGATCAAAGGCATTGACGACTGAAGTGGAGCGGTGGCGACCTATTTATACGAAACTTCCAATTGATGTAAGAGCGGTTTTACTGCTTGGTAGCTTTGTCGCTGCAATGCTTACCCACATTATTGTCAGTGATTATTGGCTTTATATAGACAGGAATACCTATTTATATAGTGTCGAGCTCGGTCTGATGGCTATTTTAGCAACCGTTCTGTGCGGCGTAACCCTTTTGCAGTGGAAGCTTTTATCGACAGAAAATTGGACATCCGCTTGGCAAAAGACACTTTTACAAAAAGGTGGACGTTTTGGTAAGGTCATTTACCAGAAGTCAGTCGTTTATCTTGATCGATTGGCGGACAGCCTGCATGAAGCCTTTTTAAATCGCAGCACAGGTACACAGCTGTTTATCGTTTTGGGAACGGTGTTTGCGCTAGGTCTAGCGGCCATCATGGTCGTCATTCACCCTGTTTTTATACTCGTTTATCTAATACTTCTAGCTGTGATTGGAATTCCACTTATGATCACCATCGTCAATCGAATTGGCTATTTTAACCGAATCGTTGAAAAAACAAATGAACTGGCCGTAGGTAAATTAGGTGAAGACCTTCAGCTGACCGGAAAAACTGCATTGGCGACCCTTGCTGGTAATGTAAATGTATTAAAACAAGGCGTGAAGGCCTCCGAAAACGCACAGGCAAAAAGCGAACGCCTAAAAACGGAGTTAATCACAAATGTCAGCCATGATCTGCGGACACCGCTAACCTCGATTATTACCTATACTGAGCTTTTAAAAGCGGAAGCATTAACAAACGAGGAAAAAAGTGCTTATCTAGAAATCATCGACCGAAAATCAAAGCGTTTAAAGATCCTGATTGATGATTTATTCGAAGTATCAAAGATGGCGAGTGGGAACATAGAGTTATCGAGGGAAAAGGTCGATCTCGTCCAGCTTTTACAACAAGCACTTGGTGAATATGATGACATGATTCAAGAATCGACGTTGCAGTTCCGCGTCACCAACCCAGAAAGTCCTTTATGCGCTTGGGTCGACGGTCAAAAGTTCTGGCGTGTATTCGATAACGTGATTGGCAACATCCTTAAATACTCACTTGAAAACTCACGGGTTTATATTGCAATCGTTGAAAAAGATGACCAAGCGGTAATCACCTTTAAAAATATATCTAAATATGAAATGAGTGATAACAGTGATGAACTGTTTGAACGCTTCAAACGCGGCGATACTTCAAGGCATACAGAAGGATCAGGCCTCGGTCTTGCGATAGCCAAATCTATCATCGATCTGCATGATGGTACACTGGACATCGAAACAGACGGCGATTTATTTAAAGTCATGATTCTATTAAACATACTAGATTAATAGATTCTTAACGATTACTTAATAATGAATTTACAATTAAGAGATAGTATTAAATAGAGGAAGAGTAAAGCCAATTTGCCCTTTTTCATGACCCCTATTGGATTCGGCTTAGCCGAATCATTTTTTTTTGGAAAATTTTACGAAACCATTACTACTATCATCCGTATAACTACTATTAGGAAAGAAGGTGACGCATATGCAGAAAAAGTGGTTTACTAGCTTAATCTTGTTTGCAATGCTATTTATTTTTCCAAGCACAAGTTTGGCTGTGGAGTATTCCATTACCAATGTAAAAATGGACGCGTTCTTACAAGAAAATGGAGATGTCCAAGTTGAAGAAATCCATACATATGAATTTGCAGGTAAATTTAACGGAATAACCCGTGAAGTGATTCCTAAAAAAGGAGCTGCCATCAGCCAATTTACGGCAAGGGAAAACGGGCAGCCTTTAAAAATTGAAAGAGAAGATGACCTCTACAAAGTCCACCGTAAAGGAGCGGATGAAACCATTACCGTAACGCTCCACTATACGATTAAAAACGGGATGGAGATTTATCAGGATGTGGCCCAAATTTACTGGCCGTTTTTCGATGAGCGGAATGAATCTTCCTACGAAAATCTGACAATCACCATTCATCCGCCTAAACCGACTGACGATGTGATTGCCTTCGGATATGATGAAGCCACTAACAAGGTAACGATACAGGAAGATGGTGCTGCACTTTTTCATTTAGGCTTTGTTCCTGACGGTACCAACGGGGATATCCGCGTTGCCTATCCAGTCAGCCTTTTTCCGGCTGCGCCTAAAACTGCAGTTAAACCGATGAAAGAGGACATACTAAAGGCAAAGCAAGAACTTATCGACCAGGCTGCCGCTGATGCGGCAACAAGAGAAACACTTTCCACGATTAGCACGATAGGCATTCCCGCTTTTACACTTGTTTTACTAGTGTTAATGGGAAGTAATTGGCTGGCAGCACGAGCCAAAACAAATGACTTCATGCGGGAAGGCAGTACGTTTCATTCTGTACCAAAGCAAATCTTGAGCTTACCAGCAACGATTTTCTTTACAAACAATGGCTATCTGCCCCCACAAGCGATGGCTGCTGGATTGCTTGATTTGGTGCGACAGGGCTATGTGAAAAAGACGTCAACCGACAGCTTTGAGAGGATCAATCCTAAATCACCTTTAAAGCACGAGAATGTGTTACTGGAGTTTCTTTTTGATAAAATCGGGTCAAAAAATACCTTTAGCTTTAACAATTTAACAACCTATACCATTAACAAGCTAAATCATGGTAAATACCGTTCATTTCAAGCACAGTGGCTGCAAGCAGTTAAGCAAGAAGTTGTAGACCATTCCCTTTATGAAAACAAAACGGGTTATCGATTACTTGTTGGTTTTTCTAGTGTATTGTTGCTTCCGTTTTTGTTCCTTTTCCCGATTCATGACCTTGTAGGATCCTTTTTTGCGGCACTTCTACTGTTTCTTACGGTTATCATCTACGCCATTGTTTATCGCCCTAAAACGTGGGAAGGTGCCCGAATTGCTTACGACTGGAAACAATTTAGGGTTCGCTTTAAAGAATTACCACAGGAAGAGTGGGAAAAATGGTCGGAAGATGATCAGATGCGCGCCTATATATACGGACTCGGAATCAGCAGCAAAGAGATTGATCGAAAGCATGATGCACTAATAGAAGCACTAACTTCGGATAATGACGTTTATGACGATTATAATGTTTCTGCTGGCTTCTACGCCATTGCCTTTATCGGACCTGACACTTCTGCAAAATTCCGCTCTGCTAATGAGTCAACAAGCAGCAGTGACGGCGGCGGGAGTTCCAGTTCTGGTGGGGGATCAGGTGGAGGCGGCGGTGGGTCAGGTGCTTTTTAAATGAAGCTTGAGATAATTCTCAAGCTTTTTTACACTATAAAAAGAAGGATACTAAACAATGAAACGGGAATTAGTAGTGTTATTAGGCCCTGTTATTATTCATTGTTGATTTTCGTGTAAGTATGAGATTTCATAGGCGGAGAATTTCCGGCTAATGTATATAGTGGAGGCAGTAGAAGCAGATATAAGCGGAGATATTCCGATTAACTGCTCTAAATAAGCCAAAATCCATCCATTTGGACAATATAAGCGGAAAAATGCCCCTTATTTTAATGGAAATATGGGTGTTTCCCAATTTAAACGGAATTTTTCCGCCTATTTTTCAAACAGAGTGAAATCAACATTCAGCTATAACAGAGCCTATTATTGATTCTATAATTTAATGGAGGTTATCGTATGTATCCAAATATACTAAGACATCCGGGACCAACACCCATTCCTAAAAAGGTTCAGCTAGCCATGAACCAGGATATGATTAGCCATCGTACGGAAGAGTTTGTACGGCTCTATCAAGAAACAACCAATCGGGTAAAACCTATTTTCGGGACAAAACAAGATATTTTACTGCTGCCATCAGGCGGTACTGCAGCATTAGAAGCGGCGGCCGTAAATACGGTTTCCCCTGGAGAAGAAGTGGTGGTCATCACGGTCGGCGCCTTCGGAAATTACTTCGTCTCGATTTGTGAGAAATATGGATTCAACGTACATAAGCTCGAAAAAAATTGGGGCGAAGCATGTACGGAGGAAGACCTAATCGAGTTTCTTAAACCCCTATCAAATATAAAGGCTGTTTTTGCAACCTATAACGAAACCTCAACAGGGATCATAAACCCGATTGGAAAATTAGCAAAAGTTGTCCGTACGCACACTGATGCGCTATTTATCGTCGATGGAGTCAGTTGTCTAGGCGGTGCTCCAGCTGAAATGGATCAATGGGGAATTGATATCTTAGTAACAGGATCACAAAAAGCGATGATGCTGCCCCCTGGTCTTGCGCTAGTAAGTGTCAGCGAACGGTCATGGAAAGTGATAGAGGAAACTACGAAACCTGCCTATTACTTAGATTTGCTAAGCTATCGCGACTGGGCAGCAAAAGGGATGACCCCCAATACCCCTGCCATTTCACTGATTTTTGGACTTTCCGCTGTCTGTGATTTAATCGAGGAGGAAGGCGGATTTTCGCAAACAGTAGCCCGCCATGACCTAATGAAAAATATGGTTCGTGAGTCCATGAAGGCTCTTTCGATTGGACTGTTGACATCCGATGAGCATGCCTCACCGACGATAACGGCGATATGTGCTCCTAAAGGTATCGAAATTCCAACATTTATTGGCCATTTAAAGGAGAAATACCACCTTGATTTTGCAGGCGGTCTTGGCCACCTGCAAGGGAAGATTTTTAGATTTGGCCATATGGGCTATTGCTTCCCAAGCGACATCCTTCAAGCCGTTTCTCTTATCGAAGCTGGATTACAGGATTTCTCCTATTCCTTTGAAGCAGGTGCTGGAGTGAAAGCAGCACAGAATGTTTTCTTGGCTGCGCAGCGGAACTAACATTGTACGCACGAGATATTGTCGAAATGACAATGTCTCGTGCCTTTCCAAATCTTGCACCTCTACAAATCCAAACATGTTATATATTTAAACTTTTTTTGCATTCCCCTTATCAAAAAAAATACTCACAAATGCTGACATCCAACATTTGTGAGTATTTTGGATTGATTTTTTATTCTGCTTCGCCCACTACAGTAAATCTTTCATTTACATGCTTTGGATTTTCGACTTCATCTACTACGGCAAGAGCAAAGTCTGCATAGCTTATATAGCTGTCACCGTTTGAATTGACCAGAAGGTGATCTTTCCCTGACTGATAAGTTCCTGTTCTTTTTCCTTCCGCATCGAAGACAGCAGAAGGGCTGATAAATGTCCATGTTAAGTCCGCCGATTCCTGTAATTCTTGTAGGTTCCTTCCTTGACCTTTCGCCGTTGGTTTAACAAAATCCGGAAATTCAGGAGTATCAATTAGTTTTACGGTTTTGTTTTCGTCGACAAAAAGACTTCCAGCTCCGCCAACAACGATTAATTTGGTACCTGTTCCTTTTAGTGCCTCAATTAGCGCATGACCTGCATCCACATGAGCTTGCTCTTCTCCAAGCGGAGCACCAAAGGCATTAATAACAACTTCAAATGCATTTACATCACTAGTTGTTAAATCGAAAACATTTTTCTCAATGACTGCTACATTTTTATCTTGAAGTTTTGATGCATCTCTTACAATAGCCGTTACTTGGTGTCCCCTGCTAACGGCCTCTTTCAAAATCAGACTTCCTGCTTTTCCACTTGCTCCGATTATCGCGATATTCATAAAATTCCTCCTGATCGTTATTTCCTTGTTGCCTTTCTAACCACTGGCGCAACCTCTGTTGCTAATAATTCAATATTTTCGGCTACTTTATTAAAAGGTAAACCACCTATATCAACTTGCGCTAGGAAACGTGTGTGACCAAAAAGTTCATGTTGGCGAAGAACTTTCTCGACAATTTGCTGCGGACTGCCTACGAACAATGCTGTATTTGGACTAGCCATATGCTCAAAGTCAGCCCTTGACATCCTCGTTCCCATTCCCCGTTGGCGATTCACATAGGCCCAATAATTTGAATAGTAAGGAAAGAACTCGTCTTTGGCTTGCTGTGTCGTTTTAGCCATGTACGTATGCCCTGTTACACCCACTTTTAATACTTCTGGTGAGTGACCTGCCTCAAGCCCTGATTTACGGTATAGGTCTACTAGCGGCTTAAAACGTAATGGATCACCGCCTAAAATGGCCAGCGCCATTCCTACCCCAAATCTTCCAGCACGAACAGCACTCTCTGGGGTTCCACCAACGCCAATCCAAATCGGGATTTGACCCTGTACAGGTCGTGGTGAAATTTCGGCATTTCTTAAGGCTGAACGATGATTTCCTGACCAAGTAACGGTCTCATTTTTATTTAATTTTAAAAGCAAATCCATATGTTCGGTAAAAAGCTCATCATACTCATTTGTGCTATACCCAAAAAGAGGGAATGATTCAATAAAGGCACCTCGGCCAGCAAGTATCTCTGCACGACCGTCTGATAGCAAATCCAAGGTTGCAAAATCCTCGAATAAGCGTACAGGGTCAAGTGTACTTAACACACTTGTTGTACTGGTTAATCGAATACGTTCGGTGACTTGGGCAATGGCCGACAAAACAACAGCTGGGGAGGAGACGGCGTAATCTAACCGATGGTGTTCCCCTACCCCAAATACATCCAATCCGGCTTCATCGGCAAGCCTTGCAGCTTCTAAGATTTCTCTCATCCGCTGCTTGGCCGTAATCGTTCTACCCGTTAGAGGATCCGGACCAATATCTGCAAGTGTGTAGATGCCAATTTCGATGCCGTTTTCTTCAATAGTAGACAATTGGATTCCTCCCAATTTTATATTGCTAACTCCACTCGATTTCCAGATGGATCATGCGTTACGTATTTATTGTTTTCTTCCGTAACATTCGCACCAATCTGTCTCAAATTGCTTACGACTTGATTACGTGCTTCTTCATTCGACAAAATGAGTGTGAAAGCTTCTAGACCTACGCTATTTTTAGCAGGAGTTGGTGCTCCTACCCCATTCCAAGTATTAAGGCCAATATGATGGTGGTATTTTCCAGACGAAATGAAAAGCGCCTGGCCGCCATATCGATTGACGACATCAAATCCAAGTCCTTTTACATAAAACTCTTCTGTTTTTTTCAATTCAGAAACATGTAAATGAATATGGCCCATTACCGTTCCCTCTGGCATTCCATTCCAAGTGGTGCCTGGCACCACAGTGGTTAGTAGATTTTTAAAATCAAGTGGATCAACGGTCATCGCCACTTCTTCACCTTTCCAGCTCCATTCAGCAGGAGCTCGATCGATATAAATCTCAATTCCGTTTCCATCCGGATCATCTAAATACAATGCCTCACTTACAAGGTGATCCGAAGAGCCAAACTTTACTCCCTTATTTACCAAATGAACAACAATATTGGCCAAATCCGACCTTTTTGGTAAAAGGATCGCAAAATGATATAAACCTGTTGTTCTTCCTTTTTTCGGTATAACATTTTCAGGTTGTTCCAGTGACAAAATACTCGTTTTACCATCACTTGTCAGCTTTACTGTGGAAGCTGTTTGTTCTAAAATATCGAAACCAAGGACTTCTTGATAAAAAAATAACGAACGCTGTAAATTTTCTACCTTAATTTTGACATGCCCTACAAATGTAGTTGGTTTAGTGTGAAAGCCCATTTGATTGTCCTCCTAGGATTTTTAAAATTTTGTTAAGTTACTTACTTTATGTAACTAAGTATATTTCTGTATATAGTTTTTGTCAAGAAACTAGGTTTATATTTGTTACCCCTTTGTGGTATACTATTTTATATAGAGAGGTGTTAGTACGATGACGATGAAACAGCCAACCATTTGTCCTAGATTTGAAAAAGCCATTTCGCTATTAAGTCAACGATGGACTGCATTAGTTATTTATCAATTATTATCAGGTACGCACCGGTTTAGTGAGATCCAATCAGCGATTGGTATAAGCGGAAAAGTATTATCCGAGCGCTTGAAGGATTTAGAACACCAAGGTGTCGTTACACGTAAGGTTATACCTGAAACACCTGTAGTGATTGAGTACTCATTAACAGAAAAGGGTCATTCACTCGAACCCATTTTACGAGAAATCGAGAACTGGTCTCAACTTTGGGTTCCACCTGTAACGGAGTGATTCTTTTCGCTAACTAAATCAAAACAGCTAGTATGATTATGTGCAAAAAAGCTACAAAAAAAAGGTAGAATTTTTTTTAAAAATCACTATTGCTATTATGAACATATATTGATAATATAAAATAGCTAATTGGAAAGCTAATATTCAATCTATATCGAGTCTTTCCAAGCAGATAATTTTGACCACTTCTTCACCGGAGTTAAGGCCATACGGACAGCCGGGTCAAATGCCGATTGGCAACTTTAGTTGCCTTATTGATTGAGTTAAAAGCTCAAATTTTATAAGTTGGTTACTTTACAACCAGTGCATATGCACAAAACTTGTGAAACGGTCAATAAGAGTGGTAAAAGTGATTATTTGCTATATAGACTCTGATCTTATGATGATATATTTTGAATATTAAAAGAGCTTTCTTACCTATGGTCCTAGGACTTTTATAGGAGACGTATGACTATGGTCATTCGTATGCCTTTTAATATGAACGATTATATCTAAAGCAAGCAAGTGTAGTGCGCGATGAGGCGTTTTCCACTTGCTTTTTTTGTTGGAAAAAAATTTTATTTTAGTTGGGAGATAGGGAAAAATGGGAAAAGCACTTATTATTGGCGCTGGCGGCGTAGCTTCAGTAGCCGTTCATAAATGTGTTCAAAACAGTGAAGTTTTTGAAGAAATTTGTATCGCAAGCCGTACAAAATCTAAATGTGATGATTTAAAAGCAAAATTAGATGGAACTAGCAAAACGAAAATCACTACTGCACAAGTCGATGCAGATAATGTGGATGAGTTAATCGCTTTAATTAATGAAGTAAAACCAGATATCGTTATGAACTTAGCGTTGCCATACCAAGATTTAACGATCATGGATGCGTGTCTTGCTACAAAGACACATTATATGGATACAGCAAACTATGAGCCAGAAGATACGGCAAAATTCGAATACAAATGGCAATGGGATTACAAAGAGCGCTTTGAAAAGGCTGGCATTACAGCTCTTTTAGGAAGCGGATTTGACCCAGGTGTAACAGGTGTATTCTCTGCATATGCGCTAAAGCATTATTTTGATGAAATCGAATATATCGACATTCTTGATTGTAATGGCGGCGACCACGGCTATCCGTTCGCTACTAACTTTAACCCTGAAATCAATATCCGTGAAGTTTCTGCTAACGGCAGATACTGGGAAAATGGTGAATGGATCGAAACTGAGCCAATGGAAATCAAACGCGAATATAACTTCGCTGAAGTTGGCCAAAAAGATATGTACTTGCTTTACCATGAAGAGCTTGAATCACTTGCGCAAAACATCCCAGGAATTAAGCGTATTCGTTTCTTCATGACATTTGGCCAAAGCTATATTACGCACCTTAAAGCGCTTGAAAATGTTGGTATGACGAGCATCGAACCAATCGAATTCGAAGGAAAGCAAATCATTCCACTTCAATTTTTGAAGGCAGTTTTACCAGATCCAGCTTCCCTTGGACCACGTACAGTTGGTAAAACCAACATCGGCTGTATCTTCAAAGGCAAAAAAGACGGAAAAGATAAGACGTATTACGTGTACAATATTTGTGACCACCAAGAATGCTATAGAGAAGTCGGTTCACAAGCCGTCTCTTATACAACAGGCGTTCCTGCCATGATTGGTGCAGCGATGATCATGACTGGCAAATGGAATAAACCAGGCGTATTCAATATTGAAGAATTTAATCCAGATCCATTCATGGAAGAGTTAAACAAATGGGGACTTCCATGGGTAGAAGATTTTAATCCAATTCTTGTTGATGAGTTGCCAGAAGAAGCACATCAGCCTGAGTTAGTTAAGTAAACATGCGTTTCGAAGAACTACCTACACCGTGTTATGTAGTCGATAAAGAGCTAATTGAAAAAAACCTTAAAATCCTGAACGGTGTTATGCAGCGTACTGGAGCGAAGATTGTTTTAGCACAAAAAGCCTTTTCGATGACAACAATGTATCCCCTCATTGGACAATATTTAAGCGGTACAACAGCAAGCGGCTTATATGAAGCACGTCTAGGCTACGAAGAAATGGGCAAAGAAAATCATGTCTTTGCCCCTGCCTACCGTGACGATGAAATCGATGAAATTATCTCCATTTGTGATCATATAATCTTTAATTCCTTCTCTCAGTTGGAGAGATTTAAACATAAAGCACTTCAAGCCGGCAGAAAAGTCGGCTTGCGCATCAATCCTGAATGTTCTACCCAAATTGGGCATGCTATCTATGATCCATGCTCACCAGGTTCTAGATTTGGTGTAACGTTAGAGCATTTCCGTCCCGATTTGCTTGACGGTGTTTCCGGACTTCATTTCCATACACTTTGCCAGCAAAACTCAGATGATTTAGAAACCACTTTAAATGCAGTCGAAGAAAACTTTGGGCAATGGCTTCCGCAAATGGAATGGATTAACTTTGGCGGCGGTCACCATATCACAAGAGAAGATTATGATATTCCTAGATTAGAAGCTTGCATTAAAAGAATGCAGGAAAACTACGGATTAGAAGTATATCTTGAGCCAGGCGAGGCCATTGCGCTCAATGCAGGATACCTAATTACGTCTGTCCTAGATTTACATCAAAACAAGTTGGATATTGCGATTCTTGATACGTCTGCAACCTGTCATATGCCGGATGTATTGGAAATGCCTTATCGCCCGCCTCTTTATGGATCAGGTGAAGCAGGGGAAAAGCCCTATACCTATCGTCTTGGCGGACAAACCTGCCTAACAGGCGATGTGATTGGCGATTATTCTTTTGACCAGCCGTTACAAAGCGGTGATCGACTCGTTTTTGGCGATATGGCGATATACACGATGGTTAAAAACACAACCTTTAACGGTATGCCGCTTCCAGCGATTGCGGTTCAAGATAAAGACGGAGATTGCCAAGTCGTGCAAAAGTTTGGCTATCAAGATTTTAAAATGCGATTAGCTTAATCGTGAAAAACCAGATTCTGAAAATGGGAATCTGGTTTTTTTATAGCATCAAACCTATTCGTTACCTTGAACCGCAAAAATGAGCTGCGGAGGGCACGAATAACTACTATTCGTTACCTTGATCCACTAAAACGAGCCGGCGAGGGCACGAATAGCTTCTATTCGTTACCTTGATCCACTAAAACGAGCCGGCGAGGGCACGAATAGCTTCTATTCGTTACCTTGATCCACTAAAACGAGCTTAGACGGGCACGAATAGCTTCTATTCGTTACCTTAAACCACTAAAACGAGCTTGTGCGGGCACGAATATAATCGAACAAAAAAACCATCCTGCCCGGTATCCAGCAGGATGGTTTTTTCAGTTATGCTGCTCTTCTTTTTTGATAGAATACGATGCCCCCGCCAACGATCACAAGAAGTAATCCCATCACTAAGAGGTTAACATGATTGGTCGCTGTATTAGGCAGTTTATGTCCAGTATTGCTTGCCTTTGATTCGACCAACGTATTAGTAGGCTTATTATTATCTGAAGAAGACACTTTACCTACTCCATTTGAATCCTGTTTACCGCTGTTATCAACCGGTGCAGGAGGAGTTGGTTCCGCTACCGTAATGCTAGCTGTCGCTGTGTGCGCTCCACTCTTAGTTTGCACGGTAATCGTTGCACTTCCTGCACCGACCGCCGTTACCAATCCATCACTGGTCACGGTAGCCACTTTTTCATCAGAGCTTGTCCAAGTAACTACCTTATCATCTGTTGCATCAACTGGTTGAATAGCTGCACTTAATTTTACTGTTTCGCCAACTTTAAGACTTGCTTGCGTTTGATCAAGAGTTATTCCTGCAATACGTTTAATTGGATCAACTTGAATTTCATTTACAGAAACCGTTCCACTCACTTCGTTTCCAACTAAAACAAGCGGACGTCCGGTTGGACTTACCTCTGCGGCAATAAATTCAAGTCCTTCTGGTGATACATCTCCAGCAATCGCTTGGGAGAAATCTCTGCTGTTAAGATAGTTGGCAAACTGAGGATTCTGTGGATTTGAAATGTTATAGGTCATAAACCCGCCAATTCTCTCAAGTCCAACAAATGCATAGACCTGATCGCCAATCATGCCCACTTTTACATCTTCTGGCTCCGGCCCTTTTTTCGCACTGCGTTTTTCAAATACATTATCATCATTTGACCAGTTAAAATTGTCCGGATAACGTTGAGAGGTAATCATTTCGAAATCACTGCCACTATCATAGACAAGCTCCATGGTGTCGGCATTCCAAATAGAGAACGAACGGCCGCCTAATGTATAAATCGCATCAGTTCCCCGATCGGTTAGTACTTCAAGTTTATTATAATCCTTTGAATTTTTCATTTTATCAAATGCAGCTTGTGCTTCTTCTGCAGTAAATCCTTCAAAAAGGTCAGTGTTTAATGCGATCGTATCCTTCACATCTTTAAATTCAGCTACATTGATAAAAGTGGGATCATCCTCTGGCCATTCAGTGGCATCTCCTTCATTAGCCGTAAGCAGATAATCAGTACCACTAATGTTTACATAGGCAACAGAATCTGGCATATATGCTCCTAAAATTGGAAGTCTTTCGATTTCGATTTTTCCATTTCTTGCAGCATCCAGTTCATTTCCTACTAAAGAATGGTCTTTATATCCAAGCGACTTTACAGATAACACTTTGCCTGCTTTGATATCAATGGTGGCAATCGCATTATTCTCTTGCAGAGTTACAAACGCTTTCGTGCTATCGTTAGAAACAGCAATGAATTCTGGTTCTAAATCTGTTACCGCGTCTGCTTTTGATCCATTTTTCCGAATATGAACATCATCAGCAATAACAGTTTCATCGGTAAATTTCACTTGCGTTACGATACCTGTTTCAACTTCAACAATCGTAACCGATCCTTCCGGGTCCACCCCTTCAAGTCCACCGCGAGGCTCTGCTTCATTTGCCGATAGAATGTATTTCGCATCAGGTGTTAGTTTAACCATATCCGGCTGGACACCTGCATCGTATGTTTTTTTGATGTCGCCATCATAATTCATCACAACAATTTTCCCGTTTTTGGTATAATCAACATCTTGAACAGCTGCCACGATCGTATCGTTTGACGTATTAATTTCGATACTCGTTAAGTCACCATATGTAAAACTATCTGTGTTTACCGCTGCTGCAATATTAATAGATGTTTCTTTTTGAAGCTGTTGCTCTGTGTCCGAAGAGATTAACCCTTTTAAACTAACAATATCAAGAGTTTGTCCAAAGCCATTGATGACGTAAAATTTTTGGTTGTCCGCATTGTATTTTACGATTTCAGCAACGCCGCCATCTTTATTGGTTTGCCCTATGCTATACCCTGCGATTTTTTTGATGTCTAACGTAGTAGAAATTCCCGTTTCCGCACTCACATTTTGAACATTAAATGGAACGCCTGTTAACAGGATACTTCCTGCTAATACCAATTTTCCGAATATGTTGCGCTTAACATGACTCTTCATTTCATTTCCCCCTGATCGTTAATGCTGTTCCTATATCTTGCGCATTCTAGGTATTTTGACACTATTACTATAGTAGCAAAGGGTTTTGTTTATTTTATTGAATATTTGTAAAATTACTGTAAAGATTGGTATGTTGCCTTATACCTCTAATTTCTTTTTTAAAATGGCTTTTAACCGATTCGCTTCGGATACTCGCTCATGCAAATCTTCTGCCACTTCCCACGTGAATTGTCTATTTAAAATAGCGCTCTTTAATTCTCTTACATTCCTGCATGGCCGATAAAGAATCGTGTATACGGAACCGTATTGCATAAAATGATGAGTATCACTTCCGCCGACAACAGGTTTATCCAGCGATACGCCGAGCAGCTTTACATCTCTAATATTTTCCTCAATCCCACGAGTATGCAAATCCTTCCCATTTAAATCGAAAGCGTCCAGTTGTTTTAACAAAGAAGGGTCTAAATCCTTTAATGGCGTGGATGGACGAAAAGGATGGGCACCAATGACAAGCATTTCATAGTTAGACCGCAGCTTCAAAAGCTCAGCAAGGGGAATAAACGATCCCTCTTCTGTATACTCTACTAACTGCGCTCTTAATGCACGCACATCTTGTAGATCACCAATACATAAAATATGACCAACCTCTAAAATATCAACTTCCATTCCAGGGAAGACTTTTAACCCAAAAATATCATAATAGCCATCTATATATGGAAAATGTGCATCTAACGTATCATAAACCTCATGAAAATTCTTTGTATTAAAATGCTCGGTTAAGGCGAGACCATCAAGACCGGATTGCAATGCCTTTTTAGCCATTTCTTCTATATATGATAGTGAAAAATCGGACTTCTTCGATAATTTACCATGGGTGTGAAAATCAAAATTCAACTAGAAGCACTCCTTTATTAAGGCTCTTTGGAAAAGAGCCTGCAAAATATATTTTATAGCGCAAAAATAGCTATTCTCACGTTAAAATCGGCTTTAAGATTTTAACAACAATCTTACGAAAGTAGCCTTCATAAAACATAATGTAAAGCATGGACGATAATTAAAAATAAAAACGTGATCATGATAAACGCGTAATCGATATACGTTAATTTTAAATAACTCGTTTTTAACTTAATCATCTCTTTGTTCTGGGCACCGTAGCTAAAGCCCTTCGTTTCCAACGCCTCTACCGTGGTTCTTGAGCGCTTTGCTGTGTTTAAAATAAGCGGATAAAAGGAACGAATAAAAACAATCAAGAAATAACTGAGCTTTCGCCAATAGAAAAGGCCATTTTTCGCAGGTGCCTTGCCCCGCAAGCGATACGATAAAATGATTTGCTGAAATTCTTCTAATAAAGTAGGTAAAATTCGATAACCATAGGCAACACTAAATGAAAACTGAGCGGGAAAACCCATTCTTAATAACGCATCGCTAAACTTCTCTGGATTTAAGCTTGTAAAAACAGCGACACTCGCCAGCGAAATAGAACCCAGCTTAATGCTTAGCCAAAACATAGGAAGAACGGTCTCTAGAGTCCCTCCAAAAAATAGGGAAATGATGAAGAGAATCGCCATTTCCCCTAGTAATCCAAGTCCAAGAACTCCTAAAATTAGCGGACTTACTTTGGCTTTATAGGTTAGAAACACCATGAATAGTAAATAGCCTAGTAAAACCACATGACTATGAATAAACCAAGGAACAATCGCAAAATAGCTATACCAGATTAGCAGTACGCGCGGATCAAGCTTAGTAAGCATGTTTTCCTCGATCCCATAGGCTGTCCGCACCAGTTCACCCTTCACATATTCAAGCGAAAGCTTTTCATTCAGAAATTTACTAACTTCCATTCAACACACCTCGCTGTTCCGCTTGTTTCCAGCATTCTACAAAGGAATCAATCGTCACACAATGCGGAAGGTCCAGCTGATTGCACAATCTGATCAATTGAGGCGGTACCAAACCCGCACGATTTAAAATCTCCTTTTGTTTAAAAATATCCTCACTGCCATCATCTGCAATCAATTCACCATCATGCATCACTAGCATTCGATTTGCCCATTCCGCTACAAGCTGCATATCGTGCGTGGCAATAATAATGGTATCGACATGTTTTTTTAAATTCTCGAGCATCAGTACGACGTTACTCTTCGTCGCCATATCTAAATTCGCTGTCGGCTCATCTAAAATAATGATCGAAGGACGCATGGCCGCACCAATCGCTAACGATACACGACGCTGCTGCCCGCCACTCAGTAAACGTGCATCATGATGCTGAAAATCTGTTAAATGAAAATCTGCTAAAATTTGATCAACAAGGACATCTAGATTTTCTACTTTTCTAGCTTTTAAATAATATTCAATTTCCCCTCGAACACTATCATCGATAAACATTTCTTCTGCATTTTGAAAAACAAAAGCCACATGATCGGATAGTGTTTCAGGTGTAAATTTTTTCAGCGGATTTCCGGATAGCTCCATTACACCTTCTGTTGGCTTCACAATCCCACCTAAGATTTTTAACAAAGAGGACTTTCCTGCACCATTATTCCCAACGAGCGCTACTTGATCGCCTTTGTAAAAAGTAGTCGAAACCTGGTGTAGGGCATCTTTTGCTTGCTTCCCAAACGTTCGATAACGAACACTTATATTTTTCAAAGCGAGAACTGGTACCTTTTCATCGTGATGATTTCGTTCTGGAAGCGGGCCAAAATGTGGTGTCACACCGCTAAAGTAGCCAATGGCTTCGTCTAATGTAATGGGGTAAGACGTATTTCGCTTTAAAGAATGAGCGGCTAAGGTAACTTGCGGCGGGAAAATTTGCTGTGCTAGCAATTCCTCCACTGAACAAAGAGCCTCACGTACATCCTTCTTCCAGCACACTCTCCCCTGATCCATTAACACGACCTGCTTACAATACGTAGCAATAAACTCTGTATAATGTTCAATTACAATAATCGTCGTCCCATACTCTTCATTCAAGTTTTTGAGTACGTCATAAATCGTCTTGGCATGCTGTGGATCTAACTGGGCAATCGGCTCATCGATAATCAATACTTTTGGTCTCATGGCAATGGCACCCGCTAAAGCAAGTAAATGCTTCTGCCCGCCGCTTAACTGCCAGACAAATTCCTTCGCCAATCGGGAAAGACCCGTTACCTGCAATGCCCATTTTCCACGTTCTTTAAAATCCGCAAAACCATAATTTAACGGAACAAATGAGGCATCATCTAAGACAGTTGGACGCAGCAGCTGATTTTCAAAATCTTGATAGACATAACCAATCGACTTCGAAAGGGTGGCGACATCATGTTCAGAAGCAGTTAGCCCATCAGCCACTACTTCTCCCTCAAATTCACCAACATAAAATTTAGGGATTAGACCATTAATGGTTTTACAAAGGGTTGATTTTCCAGAACCGTTTCCACCGATAATCGCTAAAAAATCCCCTTCTTCAACCGTTAGGCTAGCCTCATTCAGAACCTTTTTTTCATTTCCAGGATAGTGAAAAGACACATTGCGAATTTCTACGATTGGTTTAGACACTCTCACTTATATCCTCTTTGCCTTTTTTCAATAGGTAAAAAATAATCGCAACAGAGCATACGGCTGCCACACCTATAATAATCCAGATAAAAGAAGTCCCGTATGTTTCAACAAATTCCGGCTCCCATACTCCTACTTCAAAATCTGATTCAGATAACGCTTCTGCAAAAAAGGCAACCACCGACAATACAAGACTAATCACGACAAATTTCGGTGTGACAATATTTTTCAATGGAATCGTCACCTTATTGCTTCTAGGCTTCATGCCTAATAAAGGTTCAATTTTTCCATATAAACGAGGAACTAAGTAAAGCGTTGGCAGTAAAGCAAATAAGGTACCAGAGAAAATTAGATCGGTTAAAAATTCAACACCTTCTACGACAAATATACTTTCTGCTAACCCAGGAACGGCCTCGAATTCTTCCACCCCAACCATTACTTTAACAATATCAACAATCGTACTTAAAACGAGGAATATACCATAGCCAAGTACTGCCCCAATAGCCACTTGTGATTTTTTCTGCGGATTGCGGACCAGCAGTCCTCCGATCACCATACCAAGTGAAAATAAAATAAATTTCTCCACTTCACCAATTCCACCAAACTGCCCTAACATTAACTCGCCAAAAATCAATTCCCCCGTTGAGGCTCCAATGGCAGCGTAAATTGGGTGGAATAGCATACATAACGCTAACGGAATAAAGGCAAACGCATCAATCTGTAATTCGATTGGCCCAACATTTACAGAAGGCACAAGCTCGGTAAACATATTACTTAACCCGTAAAGACACATAGACAAAATAAATACCATCATTTTTTGAGATTGTGTTAATTCATATCGCTTCGTTGACATCATTTTTCCCCCTTAACCCTTATTACCATTTATTGTAGCGGTGGATTGTAAAGAAGGTATTAAGAAATAATGAGAAAATTGTAAAAAAAATTTATTTTTAAAATTTATGAAAAATATTTTTCATTTTGTGGTAAATTACATAGGGAGGGATTTTATGAAGTGGGATGTTACAAAACTAACTCCTAGCCAAAAAAGGATCGCCGACTTCATCGAAAAAAGTGGCGAACATATTTTATATTTTTCTGAAACGGAATTAGCACAGAAACTGCATGTGAGTAATGCGACTATATCTCGCTTTTGGAAACAAATTGGCTACGACAATTTCAAATCATTTAAAGCAGCAATAAAAGAAAATGAACAGGTTTCGCCAGAAAGTAAATTGAAAAATTCCTTACTGCAAATTCAACATCAGCAGCTTGCCATTCACGAGCATTTACTAACCATGACGCAGAATCAGTTTGTGAATACGCTGGAGGCACTAGATCGTGAGCAATTTGAACAAGCGATTACCTTAATGACGAATTGCAGGAAAATTTATATCCATGCACCTAGTTCGGCAGAAGGAATAGCCGTGTTAATGAAACACCGTCTTGCCCGATTTGGGCTGGAAATCGAACTGTTGCCAAAAAGCGGGCATGATTTATTTGAGTCCCTTATGCATTTCCAAAAAGAAGACGTTGTATTTATGTTCGGATTTGTAGAGATGAGTCGAGAGGCCTCCGTGCTGTTGGATTATGCAAAAAAAGTGAAGTATAAGACGATCATAGTGACTGACTTACTTATTTCCGATTTTTATGAGGAAGGAGATTATATTTTCTATACAAATCGAGGAGAATTGTGGGAATTTCACTCGATGATTGCACCAACCCTTTTAGTAGAAACCTTTATTCTTGGCATTGGCCAAAATCTTGAACAGCAATCACTCGAGAATTTACAAAAACTAAGTGAAATACGAAAAATGTATAAAGACCAATTACCAAGGCTACCGTAGTTGGGGGGTTATTCAATCTGCTTGGCAGCTGTATTGCTTTTGCTGACTAGTTCCAGATTATTCGGGTTCAAAGGGAATCAGGGGGGCTCGGCTGATTACCTTTAACAGGGTTTTTCGGGTTCAACGGGAATCAGGAGACTCGTCTGTTTACCTCTAACAGGTTTTTTTGGCTTCAACGGGAATCAGGAGACTCGTCTGATTACCTCTAACGGGGTTTTTCGGCTTCAACGGGAATCAGGAAGCTCGTCTGTTTACCTCTAACAGGTTTTTTCGGGTTCAACGGGAATCAGGAGGCTCGGCTGATTACCTCTAACAGGGTTTTTCGGACTCAGAGGGAATCAGGTAGCCCTTCTGATTACCTCTAACAGGGTTTCTTGGGTTCAGAGGGAATCAGGAGGCTCATCTGTTTACCTCTAACAGGGTTTTTCGTGTTTAGAGGGAATCAGGAGACTCGTAGATTCATTAAAGTTGGACATGGTTCTATAAGCAACAAACTTATAAAAAAGGACTGTCCGATAAGTCCCTAAAAAGGGGAGCTTCCAAAGGTCAGTTGCCTGACTTTTTGGACAGCCCCCCTTCTTTGTCGTATTAATCGCAAAAAGCAAATGTACCAATAATAATTAATAAAATAAACAAAATGATAATAATGATAAAGTTATCGCACCCACGAGTTTGAACACATGGTGCTGGGGCCGCATAGCCGTAATACATGGGAGACTGTGGAAGAGCAGTAGCCCCCATCGTAAATTGTGGAATCATATTATCCATTGTAACAACTTCCTTTCCTATGCACGAGAGCTAGTAGGTCAATACCCAATATACTACTCATGCAAAAGGAAATTGGAGCCCGTCTAGAAATAAAAAATGGGTTCACCAAATATCATTTCCTAGACCAGATAATTCCTACCTATCTAGTATAAATTAAAAGTTATTGTTTTTGCTTTGCAGTTATTGATACCCTTATTTAATTCCTAGTTGACAAATCGGATTAATCTGTATTATTATGTAAATATGGAAAACAAATAAAAACCAACCTAACGGAAGTCAACAGAATCCTTTAATAAATCAACTGAATAGGGGAGATAGTGAATGAGTAAAGTCATTAGGTACGATGAAGAGAAAAGACGTAAGGAATTAATAAACAAACTGATTACGTATGGCGTCTATAAAATCGACAATACCAATCTTTTTCAATTATCCCTTCCTGATTTAGAAAAGGAATACAAAAGATTGCAAACCAATGTCCACCCACATTGTACCACGGGTTTACGCTGGGTCAATAAAAGATAATCTCGAATTTCCTGTCCTACTATTAACTATTAAATATGCCGAAAAGCCTAATTCTGGTAGCGAATTAGGCTTTATTTTTTTTTTCAACAGATAGTTATCCTCTTACTTTCCCACAATCACTTCACGAGAAAATGTCCCTTTTTTGACTACTGCACGGTCTATAATTGCAAATCCTGCTTTGATGAGAACTTTATCAATCGGCTCAACCGTTACCACGACAACTTTATCTGCAAACCGGCGCGCACTTTGGAGCATTTCGAGCTGCTCTTCAGGCGAGATAACGGAGCACAGATTATAGGGTAAATCGATAATGGCGACATCATAGTGTTGGCGGATAGTACGCATATCGGTGAACGTTACTTCTCCCGAATACCCAAAATGCGCGATATTCTCCCTTGTCCCAGCAAGAATAATGGGGTTATGATCGCCCCCGACAATATCAATCCCCATTGACAGTGCCTCCACGAGTACAGTCCCGATGCCGCAGCAAGGATCAATCGCCTTTATCCCAGTTGGGTTCGGAATGGCGATATTCACCACCGCTCTTGCCACACGGGTGCTGAGCGCCGTCGAATACTGATGAGGCTTCTGTTGATGGCGAAACCATACAGACTCACTTTTCAGATATTCCCCAAAAACCCATCGTCCGTTACGATTCATAATTGCAAACAAACGCTGTGGGTTATGAATATCCGCGTTACCGACTAGCTGCAATCCCACTTCCCTCTCCATTTTCCGCCGCATCTCAAAGCTTTCCTCTTCACTGCCATTTTTTACATACATGACTTTGAACGATTCCCCGCTTACCTCGAATGTTGCGACTTTGGCAAGAAGCTCTTGAAAGCTTGCCCCCTCAAAAAGCACCGCAATTCTTTCTTTCATAAACGGACTTCTGCTCGGGTCTATTTTTACCGTGCTTTCTATAATATTCTTTTCAGAATCCATACCGAAAAAGCAGCGCATTTCTAAAGCACTCAAAGCCTGCTCATCCTCATAGCTGGAAAAAGTATAAATATATTTATCCAATTTGCTCTCATCCTTTTTCATAGCATTAAAAGAGGCGTACATGATTTTTAAATGCAAAAAAGCACTAGGTCCGTCCCTAATGCCTTTCCTTTTGAGGCGCAACATGCTATTTGCACGTTAAAATCGCCTTTAAGATTTTAATATCGATCGTTACGAAAAACAGCCTTATCTAAAAAACACCTTATCGACATTGTACTTCGATTTGGATTCATTAATAATGAATGTTTCATAAATTTCTCTATGTACAGGGTCATCAATCACACAAACCTGAATCTTCGTCACTTCATCTCGATGAGGTTTCATCGGCGATACATTATCCTCAAAATGCTTTTTGATTCTTGGGCGCAGCTTTCTTGCTTTCCCTACAAATAAAAGCTCCTTATCCTTGTTATAAAACATGAAGATACCACCCTTATCACGAGGGATAAGATGAAAATCGGTAAACCCATAAATATTGCTTAGCTCTGGATTGTCTTGTTTGGTAATCGTAACGTCTGATTTTGGAACGGTAATGTTTATCATGTAAGTCCACTTCCTTTTTCTACAGTGCTTTAAATGCTAACACAAATCGATATTAATTACTATGTCCAACTGCCGAGAATTCTACAAATTTAGACATAATTATATCCAATTAATCGATTCATAAACAGTGTTAAGAATCCTTTTAAAAAGTGAACCTCGGACTGTTTCATCACTTCGGTCACTCCAGCACCCCTACATTGACCCAAATGCTTTTTTACCCTGCACTTCGGTCACTCCGGCACCCCTACATTAACCCAAATGCCTTTTTATCCTGCACTTCGGTCACTCTAGGTCCTCTGCATTGACCCAAATGCTTTTTTATCCTGTACTTCGGTCACTCCAGCACCCCTGCATTGACCCAAATGCCTTTTTATCCTGCACTTCGGTCACTCCAGCACCCCTGCATTGACCCAAATGCTTTTTTATCCTGTACTTCGGTCACTCCAGCACCCCTGCATTGACCCAAATGCCTTTTTATCCTGCACTTCGGTCACTCCAGCACCCCTGCATTGACCCAAATGCTTTTTTATCCTGTGCTTCGGTCACTCCAGCACCCCTGCATTGACCCAAATGCCTTTTTATCCTGTGCTTCGGTCACTCCAGCACCCCTGCATTGACCCAAATGCTTTTTTATCCTGTGCTTCGGTCACTCCAGCACCCCTGCATTGACCCAAATGCCTTTTTATCCTGTGCTTCGGTCACTCTAGGTCCTCTGCATTGATAATCCATACTTGAAAAAGACAGTGGATTCACACCTACTCCTTAAGTAAGGTCTTTTTCCATAGGCAAACAAAAAATCCCGGCTGATAAACAGTCGGGATTTTTGTTTCTGATTTAATCTTCATGCTTCTTTTTGCATGATTTGATATATAGACAACGTTTTTTGTAATTCTTTGAGGATTAAGGTTTGCTCTGATGCCTTTTGTTTGTATTCGTTTCGCATTTTTTTTAAGTAGGAGGTTTCTGTTTTGGTTAACGAAAGTATAGACATGCGAATCCATTCATTCACCGCTTTTTCCTGGTTATTTAAATGTTGTATGTCACTTTCAACCATTGAAAGGAAAAACTCAAGATGCTGTTCGGGTCTCACTTTTTTTCTCATTGCATTTACCTCCTATATCCTTTTATTCATTTTATAAAGGATTAGGTTAAATGAGTAGGTATTTAACCGTATCTTTACTTCAACTTAACAAACTTAATTTAATATCAACGGTACTTCCTCATTAAATTAGAGGATTGACTCAACAAAAATAGGCATATCAGGGCATGAAGATCGAACCTTTTTGAGAGTGCCCTTTTGAAAATCTTACAACTTTCAGCCCGAAGTTGAATACTGTGTTAAAAAGCCTTTTTAGGAGTGGTTATTCATGGATATCCCTGTTTCTGGCTTCATGTATGCTTCAGATGGTTCAGACCCTATGCATTCCCATCGACTTTATATTACTTCCTGGGATGGAAGAGCTGTTCATACCCATGGATTTAGCGGAATTACCTCGTTTGAAGATGGACACACCCATCAATATGCCGGAATGACCGAACCAGCACAAACTGGTGTCCCGCATACACATAGATACTTTACCTTTACCTCCGTTGATAACAGACATAGACACCAAATACAGGGAACGACAGGACCGGCCATTCCAATGGCAAACGGCGGACATTATCATGAATTTAGTGGCTATACCACGATTGAGGGGGCCAATCCTCATAGACACCTTTATAGAGGAAGTACGACTCTTTGATACCAGGCTCAAAAAGGTAATCACAGAAAGTGTATTAAGCATGATTTCATTATAGAAATCATGCTTTTTTCTTTATTACTAAATTTCCTTTCAAACACCATGTCCTTTTCGCCTACTTTTCTATATATAAAGGGTGAAGGAGGTGATAACGATGGCACAAGCAGTGATTACCACATCTAAGTTACGCCTAGTGTTTCAAGTGGGCATGAATGATGATGGTAAACCAATCGTAAAGGCAAAGACATTCAGCAACATCCAGAAATCTGCGACACCTGACCAGCTGTTACAAGCAGCACAAGCCATTATTGGTTTGTCAGGCGATACTCTCAGCAATATCGAGAGAGTCGACAATTCTGATTTACTAGTTTAATCGGAAAATAAATAAAGTGAGGAGGTGAATAGAATGGCTAAAACATTAGAGTTAGAGTTTGTGACCGAGTTTGGCAAATCTGCTCGGTTATCGGTAGAAAATCCAAAGGAACCGATTGAAGAAGCAGTAGTAAAGCAAGCGATGGAGGAAATGATCGCGTCTGGCGTTTTCACTTCAACAAACGGTAATTTTGCTGCTGTGAAAGGAGCAAGAGTAATCGATCGCAATGTAACCGAATATGAGATTGTTTAATAGCAAGGAGGCCAGTTTCCATTGAAACTGACCTTCTATTTTTTATCACCATTCGAGCCTATAGTTACCGGAAGCTTATTTTCAAAGGGGGGTGGGGCACTATAACCGGCCTATAGTTACCGAAACCTGTTTTTTCAAAGGGGTTGGGGCACTATACTCAAAAAAGCAGCCTGATGACTACTTCATCGGGCTGCTCTTTTTTAATTACTAGCAATCATAGGACTAGATACCAATTTTGTATACACGATATACCGATCAGGTGCATCCCCAATAAAATTAAATGGGTAGCAGGTTGTTAAGGTGAGCGTTTCGTAATCAGTTGGTACCATTACCGTCATATCGTCTGCTGATACAACTTTTAACTCTATGGTTTCATAAACAAAATCACCATAGGGAGTAGTGAAGGTCACTTGTTCACCTAGTTTTAGATGTTCCAGCTTCCTAAACACCGTATCCCGATGTCCACTTAAAATGACATTGCCGCCTTGACCAGGCAAGGCGCTGCCAGCAAAGTGACCTGCACCTTTTTTCAACTCATTGTCATGAGTGCCTTGGACAACAGGGACAGTTAAGTCAATCGAAGTGAACTGTAATTCACCAATGGACGAACCTGGGTCTGGCAGTTTGGGCCAGGCCTGCTCAAACGTATGATTAGGTAATTCTGGTTCATATTTATTGACCACTTCGTGGGCTAAGAGGACTGTCTGTTTTGATAAATCCCACCCAAAATAGGCTACAATACCAACACCGGTTAAGATGAGCAAAATTGGAAAACTAAGCAGTACCCATTTCAACTTTTGATACCATTTCTTTTTCCGCTTTTTCTTTCTTACTTTTTCCATGCTGTATTAAGCTTCAATTTCGGATTTGCGCGCAAAACGCATTGCAGGGACAACCGCAACTCCGCCTAATAAAATTAATAATCCGCCTAAAGCCATATATTCTACAGTGTTGCTAGCTGTGTTTGGCAGTGGAGCATTTGGCATCGGAATGAATTTACCAGCTGATTCTAATTGTTGTTTAGCTTGGACTGCGTTATTTAATGCAACCATTTTCGCCTCAATAGCAGCTGGATTTAAATCAGCTTTAGTAGGATTAACGACTGCTAATACGTTTCCTTTTAAATCCATTAACTGAACTTTAAGGCCCAAAGTTCCAGATTTATACGTTGTGATATCAATAGGATTTCCTTTGTCATCAACGATTGACGCTTGAAGGTGTGCTAGTTTAACACTTTCAAGGAATAAGCGTGATAATTCCGCTTTTTGAGCTGTCGGAAGATCTTCCGGATTAGCTGCACCCTTTAAAATTTGGCTTACTTTATTCGTATTATCAAGAATACCTTTATATTCTGCGTCACTTAAATTAACAGATTGTAAATATGCATATAAATAATCGACATCTGCGATATTTAATGCTTTTAAAGAATCTACTAATTTTTGTGCTGCAGGATTTGTTTCTGCTGCAAAAACAGCATTTCCTGGAACTGCTGCAAAGGCAGATAGTCCTAGGCTTAGTGCTGCAATGACAGCGCCTTTCTTCATGGTTGACTTTACGTTCATCTCTTCACCCTCTAGTTTTCTTTAGAATATCAGATTTACAATAACATATTTTGCTAATTCCCTCAATACAACATAGTGAAAATTGTCACATTTTGTTAGAGTTATAGGACAAAGGGGACGGTTCTCATGGCTCTTTATGGCCAAAACCCGCTGAAAAAAGCCGGAAGAACCGTCCCCTTGGCCAAAATATTATTCTGCAAAACTGTATAATGGCAGTACCATACCCTTGAAACCCCCTACATTGTAATCGTTTTCCCGCATTCACAAAAATATCATTCTAGTCTAAATTATTCAAAAATACTTTACAACCTATCTAGTTAATGCCTATAATCACTTTTATGGTTTCAAATTTTCTGCATATATTTAATATTTGAAACAAAGTAAAAATGAGGAGGAAAAAAAATGAAAGCAAAGAATTGGTTATTACTTTTAGCATTTGGTTTGATGCTCAGTGTACTAGCCGCATGTTCCGGAGAGAAGTCAAAGGAATCTGGGGGTACAAAAACGGGGGAGACGGCAGAGGGAAAAGTACTAAACTTTTTAAACCCTGAAGCCATTCCGTCAATGGACCCATCTTTAGCTACAGATGAGTCTTCCTTTATCTATTTGGCTGCAACAATGGAAGGACTATACCGTTTAGATGAAAAAACACAAGCAGCTCCAGGGATTGCTGAAAGTCATGAAGTAAGCACGGATGGTCTGACTTGGACCTTTACATTACGTGAGGACGCAAAATGGTCAAATGGAGATCCAGTAACAGCACATGACTTTGTCTATGCATGGCAGCGTGCCGTTGATCCGGCAACAGGATCAGAATATGGACCATACATGATGAGTGGCGTAATCAAAAATGCGGAAGCTATAAACAAAGGAGAACTTGCCGTAGATCAGCTGGGAGTAAAAGCTGACGGTGATTTTACACTTGTTGTTGAATTAGAAAACGCAACACCGTACTTTGAAACATTAACAACATTCGGCACATTCTTCCCGCTAAATAAAAAGTTTGTCGAAGAAAAAGGCAATGGTTTTGCTACAAGTTCCGAAAACTTATTAGCAAATGGGCCATACACGATTTCCAATTGGACAAGCACAAGCGATTCATGGGAACTAGTGAAGAATAAAGAGTATTGGGATGCAAAAACAGTAAAAATGGACAAACTGACGTTTAAAGTCGTAAAAGATCCACAAACGGCTCTAAATTTATATGAAGAAGGAACAGTAGATAGAATGGATCTAACATCCGATCTAGTTGACCAATATTCTACAAATGATGATTATGTGGTGTCAGCAGAAACATTTTCTTATTTCCTAAAATTTAATCAAACAAAATCAGAAGCATTAGCAAATACAAATATCCGTGCTGCACTAAGCAGAGCATTTGACAAAGAAGCATTAGTTGGCGAGATTTTAAACAATGGATCCATCGCTTCAAACGGCTTAATTCCGAAAGACTTTACACCAATGCCTGATTCAGGTGAGGATTTCCGTAAAGTAAGTGGCGACCTTGTCAAGTATGACCTTAAAGCAGCGAAAGAATTCTGGGAAAAAGGATTGGCGGAATTAGGCACTGATTCCGTTGAGCTTGAGTTCCTAGCTGATGATGACAAGACAACGAAAAACCTAGTGCAATACGTTGCAAACCAGCTTTCAACGAACCTAGAAGGATTAAAAGTTACCATTAAACAAGTTCCAAAAGAACAGCGTTTAAATTTAGATTCTACTATGGATTATCAAATTCAGCTTTCCCGTTGGGGCCCTGACTTCCTAGATCCATTTACCTTCATGAACCTATGGACCACCGACAGCGGAAACAACTGGACTGGATATTCCAGCGCAACCTATGACAAGTTAGTGCGTGACACAGCATCAACGCTTGCTACCAATGCAAAAGCACGTTACAACAACTTCTTAGAAGCTGAAAAAGTGCTATTTGAAGATGCGGCGATTGCTCCTGTTTACCAGTCTTCTAGAGCACAATTAGTATCTCCAAAAGTTCAAAATGTGTTCGTAAACCCATTTGGTGCAACATACGAATATAAATGGGCAGATATAAACGAGTAAACAAAAGGCCATGGGGACGGTTCGGTTCTCATGGCTCTTTTTAATATCCTCTAAAAAAGCCGAAGAACCTTCCCCATGGCCACACTATTATTCTGCAAAACTGTACAGTGGCAGCACTTCACCCCAAGAACGCCTCGTGTTGTAATAGTTATCCACCAATTACAAAAAATAACATTATAACCAATAATTATATAAGAATACTTTACAACCCACTAGGTTTTTGATTATAATCATTTATAGTTTCGAATTTTCTGCATATACATAATATTCGAAATGGAGTAAAAAACAAGGGGGAAAAAAAGTGAAAGCAAAGAAATGGTTATTATTTTTAGCATTTGGATTAGTACTTAGTGTACTAGCCGCATGTTCTGGCGATAAGACAAAAGAACCTGCTGGCACGAAAACAAATGACACCGCAGAGGAAAAAGTACTTAAGTTTTTAAATCCAGAAGCGATTCCATCCATGGACCCTTCTTTAGCTACAGATGAATCTTCTTTTATCTACCTAGCCGCAACGATGGAAGGTCTGTACCGATTAGATGAAAAAACACAGCCATCGCCTGGGATTGCTACTAGTCATAAAGTAAGTACCGATGGTCTGACTTGGACCTTTACATTACGTGAGGATGCAAAATGGACAAACGGAGACCCTGTAACCGCACATGATTTCGTGTTTGCGTGGCAGCGTGCCGTTGACCCTGCAACCAAATCAGAATATGGCCCATACATGATGAGTGGTGTAATCAAAAATGCGGAAGCCATAAACAAAGGTGAGGCAGCAGCAGATCAGCTGGGAGTAAAAGCGGAAGGCGATTTTACACTCGTGGTTGAATTAGAAAATCCAACACCATACTTTGAAACATTAACAACATTCGGCACATTCTTCCCGCTTAACAAAAAGTTTGTCGAAGAAAAGGGCAATAGCTTTGCAACAAGTTCCGAAAACTTATTAGCAAACGGACCATACGTCATTTCCAATTGGTCAAGCACAAGCGATTCATGGGAACTAGTGAAAAATAAGGATTATTGGGATGCAAAAACTGTAAAAATGGATAAACTGACCTTCAAAGTCGTAAAAGATCCCCAAACAGCATTAAATTTATATGAAGAAGGAACCGTTGATCGAATGGATCTAACATCCGATTTAGTCGACCAATATTCTACAAATGATGATTACACGATTTCAGCAGATACATTTGTCTACTTCCTAAAGTTTAATCAAACAAAATCAGAAGCTTTAGCAAATAAGAATATCCGCGCTGCACTAAGCAGAGCATTCGACAAAGATGCATTAGTAGGCGAAATTTTAAACAATGGATCCATCGCTGCGAATGGATTGATTCCGAAAGACTTTACACCAATTCCTGGATCAGGTGAGGATTTCCGTAAAGTCAGCGGCGACCTTGTTAAGTATGATCTTAAAGCAGCGAAAGAATTCTGGGCAAAAGGGTTAGCAGAAATAGGCACCGATTCTGTTGAACTAGAGTTCTTAGCAGATGATGATCAGACAACGAAAAACTTAGTTCAATACGTTGCGAACCAACTTTCAACGAATTTAGAAGGATTAAAGGTTACGATCAAACAAGTACCTAAAAAGCAGCGTCTTGCTTTAGACTCAGCCATGGACTACCAGCTTCAGCTTTCCCGTTGGGGCCCTGACTTCCTAGATCCATTCACCTTCATGAACCTATGGACCACGGACAGCGGAAACAACTGGACTGGATATTCCAGCGCAACCTATGACAAGTTAGTGCGTGACACAGTATCAACGCTTGCAACCGATGCAAAAGCACGTTACAACAACTTCTTAGAGGCTGAAAAATTGCTGTTTGAAGATGCGGCAATCGCTCCTGTTTACCAATCTTCTAGAGCACAATTAGTATCACCACGAATTCAAGGTGTATTCGTGAACCCATTCGGTGCAACATACGAATATAAATGGGCAGATGTAAACAAGTAAATAGATGAAAAAAAGGCCATGGGGAGTTCTCATGGCTCTTTTTAATATCCGCTAAAAAAGCCGGAAGAACCGTCCATGGCCAAACTTTTTATCCGTCTATTTTTTGTACAAATGATTTATGAAAATCCGCCTGACTTTTTCCCTTTTTTCCTTTCCATTCAACAAAAAGAAGATTCATAGCAATAGCAAGGTAGACAGCTATTGGGAAACTGAGTGACGCATCCAAAAAGATGGAGAATGGGATAACAACAATTCTAAAGGAAACAAACACCCATGTAATCGCATAACTTCTTAGGATCCATGTTTTGTGTGAGGGTATTCTTTTCTGGAATCCCCGCAGGACCCCCATAGCGGTTGTCACAAGCCAAAGAGCATTTAACACCAGGAAAGCAATCATAGTTGACCTGCCACCTGTAGAAAAGAGAGAAATGTATGGAACCAATAAGACATTAATAAAAATGGTAAACCCATAAATTTTCCCCAAATTTCGATGTAGCTTTGGGTATTTCCGACTCATTTTAGTCAATTGAAACGGTCCGATCGCCAGGGCAATCGTACCAAGGATAATATGAGGATAGAAAAATGCTTCCCAAACTGGCAAATTAAAGTTTGCGTTTTTCATTTTTCCCTTCACCATCGGTGCGTTTTCAGTGCCAATGACAAAAAACATCACTAATATATAGACACTGAATAGTAAAACCATCGCATAGAGTCCAATTACAGCCAGATTTACCTTTTTATCTTTTTTCAAAATCCTACTCCCCCTATTAATTTAACTTTTTATGATTTTTTCAAAACATAAGTATGGAACTTTCCGTAATGGAAACCGAATAGATCCTCTTACTTGATAACCAGCTCTTTCATACATCCCAACCGCCGTAGGATTTTGGGAATACACATCCATACGAATACTGGTATGTCCTTTTTCCATGACATATTCCTCAGCAAAGTTTAGCAGTTTTTTTCCTATCCCCTTACCTTGATGGAGAGGATGAACTGCTAATCGATGAATAATTAATGGCCTGCCTGTAAGATCCCCCCATTGAAGCTTCTGATACTGTTTGCTTTCCTTCGTATCGAGAACCATGGCACCAATAAGGCGATTTTCCTCTTTGATTCCAAAAAGAGTTCCATTTTTTAAATCATTTTTCATAACAAAACGGTTGGGGTAAAAATAGTCCCATTGATCAATACCCCTTTTTCTTAAATCTGAAGTGACTTCAGCGTAAAATTGATTCACTTCGGGTAATTCTTTTATTCCAATTGTTACGAATTCCATGCCCATCACCTCTTGTTTTGAAAAATAAAACCGCCAGTCGGTTTGGTAAAGGGGTGGGAGAACCCTTATACGGATTTTGCCCACCAGTTATTTTATAATCTATGACAATGTTCGGATAAGCAATCTAAAAATATCACTTGTTGCTACTTGTTCCTCTTCAGATGAGGAAAGGATTTGCGTTACTCTAAGGCCATATGAAAAAGTCATAAATAAACTGGCCATTTTCTCTGCATCGATATGGGGGGGAATTACACCATTTTGTTGCCCCATCTCAATCCATTGAACACCAGTTGCCTTACTATAGTGGTAAACACTTTTTAAAATACTTTTAACCTTTTCATCATCCTGGCTTAACAGATAAATGAATATTAAATTTCCTACATCATTTGGGTTCTGTCTAGTATGGAAAAATTGAGTGGCCATCCCAAAACGTCCAGCAGCAGGGTCTTTTTTCGAAGGCTGGCTGATGATCTGATTAAATTTTTCATTAACTTGTTCTATTTTGATTTTTAGAATAAGGCCAAACAATTCATCTTTGCTAGCAACGTAATGATAAATAGCTCCTTTCGAAAGTCCTGTTCTATCAATAATGTCTTTGAGTGTCGTTTTTCTGCAGCCTTTTTCCAGAATAAGTGCCTCAGTTTCTAATAGGATATTCTGATAGGTTAAGTTATCATGAGAAGTGGAGTTAGACATTTTTTGTACCATCCTTAGTAAATTTCTAGAAGTATTATTTTACATTCATGATTAAATCTAAGCGAGTTTTTGCGTATCGGCGATAGATGACTGTCCATAGAATCGTAACACCGAGCACACTGTAGAAAATAATTTGTGAAATGGCTAAAAAGGCAGAAATCGAGAGTTCGTACACAAGAATCGTTTTAATGACTGCCTCGGCTAACAGGGAAATTCCCCACACAACAGTCATTAATCGAATGACAAAGCGAAAATAGGGAAACTCCCAGTTAGTCGCAAACTTTCCCTTCTGTTCTGACTCATTAGTTGAACTGAATCGAATGGCAAAATGATAAATGAGCGGTTTTGAAGAAAATAGAGACCCAATAAAGATGAGTCCTAATATTCCCGTTACTAGGGATTCTCTCATTAAAATCAATTTCTCACTGCCGCCTAACAAAAACGCAAATAAGCTAAGAACGAAACCCGTCAGAATAAACAGGCCAAAAGCGTCGGCTTTCCTATGTTTGATAATTTGATAAAGATTATCCAGCAACGGAACCAATGTTGCAATGAGCAATGAAACAAAACTTGAAAAGTGATCCAAAAGTAAATTATAAATGAGAACAGGTACGAGTCCATTTATAAAGATACTAACGATAACGGTTTGAATGACTTTTCTTTTAGAGGTTATGCTCAAGGTACTCACTCCTTTTATTCTTGGATTTATATTCCAATTATACAAACCGACCGTCGGTTTGTCAAACGTATTTTCAATCTGCATAGCCACGGTTGTCCACGGGGACGTTCTCGTGGTTCCATTAAAAGCCACCAGAACCGTCCACTTTCCCTTATGCGAATAACCAGAAATAACAACAAAAGAGGGGGAAATGCCATTTGGTTTTGGCAGTTCCCCCCTCTCTTTTCTATATGCTCTTTACACTTGTAGCTGCTGTTACCACTTTTCTTTTTTTGATCAACTGTCGGATGTTTGAGACAGTAAATATGGCTAAAGCAAGCCAAATGCATGAAAAGGTGATGACATGGTCCATTGTAAACGACTCCCCGTAGATAAGGACGCCGAGAACTAAGCTAATGGAAGGTGCAATGTATTGTAAAAAGCCGATGATGTAAAGTGGAATCTTTTGTGCTCCGATACCAAACCATAATAGCGGTACGGCTGTAACAACACCTGAACCTAGTAAAAATAAATCAATTTTAAGAGACCCTCCCAAGAAGCTTCCCTGACCGTTTACGCCTAAATAGGTTATAAACAATAAAGCGAAGGGTAAACTAAATAACGTTTCCAGCAGCAGTCCTAGAATGGAATCTACTTTTATTAGTTTTTTAGACAAGCCATAAAAACCGAAGGATAAGGCTAATACCAGCGCAATCCATGGAAGCTTCCCAAGCGAGATTGTCATATAAATAACACCAATACCCGCCAGCACAAAGGAGACGGCCTGCCATCTATTCATCCTTTCACGTAATACAAAAACCCCTAATAAGACTGTAACAAGAGGATTAATATAATAGCCTAAACTTGCCTCCACAATGTGGTTCGTGTTCACAGCAAATATATAAGTGAGCCAATTGATACTAATCAAAAGTGAAGATAAGATAAGGCCAAACCACGTTTTTTTCTGACTCATCTGAACTTGAAAGAAGTTCTTTAATTGTTTTCGCTTCATAAGAACCACGATAACTAAAACGAATAAAAACGACCAAATAATCCGATGGGCTAAAATTTCAAGCGCTGGAACTTGATTTAAGAATTTCCAGTAGATTGGTAGTATCCCCCAAACTATATAAGCCCATGCTATAAAGGAAATACCGATTGTATTATCACGATCCATATTTTCACCAGTTTCTATTTTTATCTGAGCTACTAAAGCTCAGCCCACAAAAGGATATATAATTATATCACAAATTCCTTTTTTGAAAAGGAAGATAAAGGTTGATTCATAAAATAGAAAAACTCACAATTGGATATTTATGTTAAAATGAATACATAAATAAGTCCAAGGGGTGTTAATGAAAATGAGAAAGATAATAGTTGGTTTAGTAGTTTTTCTTGTGATAGTCCTTACTGGATGCGGCAAAACGACTGAGGATTCTACCAAAACTCCCACAGAAAGTTCGGAACAAAAATAGAAACGACAGAAACGACATCACAATCTGAAAGTTCAGCATCCCCAGAAGTATCAACGGCGAGTGTGGATGTCGGTGGTGTTTGGAAGGCAACGGGAAAAGAGGATAAGGTAAGTAGCAATTGGTACTTCAATAGCGGGCAATTAGTAGTAAATTACCTAAATAATTTTTCTTATGTAGTCGCTAAAAATAAAGATCCTAAAGGGTATACTGTTGTGACGATAAAAAATAATGTAGGCAAGGAACATGCCTTGTTGTTGAAAGAAAATGGCAGTAATCTTGAAGGTATAACTGTTGAAGATGAAGCTTACGACCAATACTTAGCTGATCGTACTGTGCCAGATGGACAGGTTATCGAATATACTTTTCAAAAGAATGCATGGGGAAGTATGGATGAAGCAATTGATTTTTGGGAGAACACCTATAAGAATACTGATAATGAGGTTTCTAAAAAAATATTATGGGAAAATTACCGAAGAGATTTGTGGAGTTTAGTTGAGGATGGGACTTCAAATAATACGATAACGTTACACTTTAAAAATAGTGGTGGGGCTGGTGGAAGCTATTATCAATTTGTTAAAAATGGTGACAACACGGAAATCACCAGCTTCGATGGAAATGCCTCGTATCCAAATAGTCCTACCATGAGATATACAGTTCAGAATGCAGATTATAAAGTGATAAAGACAGAAGAATTGTGGAAGCAATAATAATAAAATTAAAAAAAAAAGGATACCAAACACTTCGTAAATGGTATCCTTTCCTTATTCCAATACAACATATCCTGTATCTAAATTTTAAGCATCAATTGTTTTTGGATCCCCTTTTCAGTGCCATTTCTCTTCTTAATGGGAACACCATAAATAACGCAAATGGCTAAAATTGCATCGACAATGGCAGCCACGATTATGTTGGAACTATTTCTCGAATAGATTGATTTCAAAATCATCAGAAAGTGTTTCTATGATCTTATTTACATCTTCTTCGTTCGCGGTCCCTTTTTCGGCTTTTTCTTTAATGCTTTCGAGAAGTGTGGTTTTTTTGTTAAGTTCTTTTATCACCACTTTTTTTGCAATATTTGCTATAAATGGTGCTTCTTCTTCTTTAAATTTATCAATTACTCTAATTGCTGCATCTGTTTGTTCAACAATCAATGCTTGATCTTTAGAGGATAAATTTGTTTTGTCCTTTAGCGATTCCATTTCGTCTCTCACATCGTTAAGTGTACTCGATAATTCTTCTGCAGTGGAGGCAAACTCCTCTGATTTCGAAGAAGCATTATCAATACTAACAGAGCATCCTGTTAGTAAAAAAACCAGTAGCATTCCAATTAATCCATATTTTTCCATGCCCTTATCCCTACCTTCTTCCCCTTTTACGTGACATTTATAGAAATTTCAGATCTTAAACTGCATTTTTCACTATTATAGGCTGTGGAAGAACCACTGTCTTTTGTCAAATAAAATAGATGTTATTCCATTCATAAGCTTGGAATAGATCCATTCGGAACCTATATTACTGAAAATGATGATGGATAAATCTTGATCCTGATAATGATTTACTCCAACTCTTAATCCTGGTAATGAGCCTCCATGAGCATGCATTTTCTCGTAAAATGACATTGGCCCATTTGCTACGTACCAGCCATATCCATAACCAATTCCCAATAGATTAACCTTCGTTGTAAAGGAATGCATTTTTTCTCTTTGCTCTGGGGTTATGAGTTTATTCGAATCAATGGCTGATAAGTATTTGACCATATCCTCTTTTGTCGATAAAACATTTCCTGAAGCAAATAACAAGGATGGATGAATTTGTTCTGCCAACTTCCCATTCTCATACCCCTTTACCTTCACTTTTGTCATCGTTTCATCATTCAGTATGAAAGTATGATCCAATCCTGCTTTGTCAAAAATATTCTTCTCTAAATAGGTAGCGTAATCAACGCCGGACACCTGTTCAATGATTTTCCCCAGCAAATAATAACCAGTATTAATGTAAGCAAATTTCTCTCCAGGTTCGGATACTACAGGTTCATTCTTGAAGCTGTTTAAAATTTCCTCATCCGTATGGGGTTTCGTATAATTTTTTATTATCTGTTTTGCATCTAGAAAATCAATATATCCAGAAGTGTGATTTAGCAATTGATGAAGTGTTATCTTTTTACTATTTGGGAGATCCGGAAAATACTTCGATAATGAATCGTTAACGGAAAGCTTACCTTGTTCCTCCAATTGCAAAATAGCTATGGCAGTCATTGATTTTGTCAACGAACCTACCGGAAACAAGTCGTCATTGGAAAAAGAAAGGTTATCGTCTTTATCCGCTTTTCCATAGGATTGATCTAAAATGACCTTCCCTTCTTGAAGTACAAGTATGGAGCCGCTGAATTTTTCTTCTTTCACGTAGTTAGCTACATAATTTTCTACCTTCTCCTTTTTGTTTCCCTTTAAGTCAGAGTGAGTAGTACTCGTAGCAAAAGCAGCAGAACCTCCCAATACCATTAAGCTGACAAAAGCAATGCCTGCAATTTTAAATATTTTTTTCACGTTTTTTCCTCCTATATTCTGAATACCCTAACTATAAATTTTTGAAGTCATATCAAAAAGTGAAGGTTGGCTATATCTTTTTGGAAAAAAGTCATATTGGTTCATCATCATCAAAATGATAAAAAAAACCTTGAAACAGCGATGGCTATCACTGTTTCAAGGTTTTAATTTCAAATAGTTGGATAGCGGAATCGAACAGAGAACTTCCGAGCCTTCATTCTTATCTGATTCAATCCGTAAGGAACCACTTAATGAAGTAATTCGATCGTTCATGGTTTGTAATCCAAACCCCAGATGAAGAGAATCTGTTCCTATTCCATTATCCTTTATTCGTAATATGAGTTCTTGCTCATGATATGAAATTTTGACACTAATTTTAGTTGCCTGACCATGTCTTTTCGCATTGGTTAACCCCTCCTGCAAACAACGAATACATGTATATTTAGTCCTCTCTCCGAGTTCTCTTTCGTAACCTTCAATCAGAAAATCAACGCTTGTACCGGTGTGCTTCGTAAATTCGTCAATCACTTGATGAAAAGATCGGGATAAGGACTGATGTGCTTCTAAGGGCGACAGCTGATGAATGGTTTTTCTCACATCCGCCAAACCTTTTCTCGCAAGACTGGAAATTTCCTTAATGCTATTTTCTGCCTCTCCATTTTTAATAAGAAAGGGAAGAGCATCTAAACTCGTAATAACGGAAGTGAAAATATGGCCGACGGTGTCATGCAAATCTTGTGAAACTCGGTTCCTTTCTTCCATAATGGTTAGCTCTTCGATTCTCTTAGAATATTGCTTTAAAGCCTTATTTTTTTCTTGAATGGATTCAATTAATAGTTTCTTCTTATTATTTAAAACCGTTACCCTGCCAAGGCAGAACCCGATCATATAAAAAAGAGAAGTATTAATCGTAATATATAAGAAATTTTCTGTGAAATGGCCACCTAACCATGTACCAGTTAAGAAAATAACTAAACTCATGAATGCGCCAATCCATAACAATGGCCGAATTTGACAAACGTAAGCAATCATAATAAAAGGCACAAATAAGAAATCATATGAACCGATCAAATGAAATTGCTTCATCATAAATAAAAACATACTCCCCGTCAACAACGTTTCTGCAATAAAATAGCTGATAAGTTGAATAGATCCTGGACGATAAAAAAGCACGGTACAATGGCTGGTCTCCTTTTTCACAGCGCAATCCATCTTTTAAAGCGCCTTTTTACAAATAATAGTAAACATACATTGTAGATCAAACCTATTAATAGTGTTATTTCGATAACAATTAAACCAATCGCGATATCATAGGGGTAACCATTGAAACCAATTTGTGTGATTTTAATAAATAAAAGTAAATATCCTATCAATAGCCAACCGATTAATAATAGGATCATCAGACAAATTCTCCACCAACGAATTTTAATAGAATGATTTTCCCGAGTGATTCTTTTATAAAAAGACCAACCTAAAATCGCTAGGATAATGGTACAAATGATTGTTACGACGAGCATAAAGATTCCTGCCATTTTAAAAAGTGGCGGAGGAAATTCAGATATTGTGGGTTCACCGCCAATCAGTATTTGCAGCATGCCCTTGGCTATATCCTGTTTAGGCTCAGAATTCGATTCCCCAATAAGTAAGACCACTCCTATGTTTTCTTCAGGCAGCATCATAACCACTGAGGATGATCCAATTCCGTCACCACCTTTGTAAAGCACTCTTTGATCGGAAAGCATTCCCACTTCAAAGCCTCCATTTGTATACTGCCAGGATTTGTGCTCTGTAGGAACTACCCCTTCATACGACAACGCTAATGTATCTTGATTTAGTAATGAAAATGTTTCATCACCTAAAGTGGCAGAAACAAACTTAGCCAAATCTAAACTATTGGTATATATGCCGCCCTCTGGGTCCTGACTTTTCCCAAATGTTTGATAGTTTAGCAAGTTAGTATTCCGGAAACCAAAAAACCAGCTATACTCTTTAGCGATATCCTTTGACTCCATGGTTTTAAGGTCTTCACCAAAAGCGGTATGCTCCAGACCTAATGGCTCAAACACATTTGTTTTCATATAATCGTAATAGCTCATTCCGGTAACTTCTTCAATTAGTAAGCCAAGTGTATTAAAACAGGAATTACAATATTGACCTTCTTTACCTGGATTAGATGTCATATCAACGGTTCTTAACGCTCTAATCGAATTTTCTAATGAATTTCTATTTTTCTTTTCATCTGTAAAAATAGCACCGTCGGCTTCAAATCGATCTACTCCAGCTGAGTGAGTTAATAAATGTTGAATCGTTACTTCTTTTGATTTTTCCTTGTCTTTATACGTAAACCAAGGTAAATATTTTTGAACACGATCATTAACCTTTAATTTCCCCTGTTCCTGGAGTTGAAGAATAGCTGTTGCTGTTAATGACTTTGTTACAGAGGCTATGGGATATATTGTTTCAGCCATTGCTTTTTTTTCTAATTTTATATCCCTGTACCCTACCCCATTGGCTGCAATCACCTGATTATTCGATACAATCGCATAGGAACCACCTACAATCCCAGCGTTTTGAAATTGCTCTTTTACATAGGTATTCACTTTATTTAGTTTTTCATCTGAGATACCATCAATCTCTGCGGATACATGGCTGGATAAAAGAATAGTAAAAAAAGAAAGAGCCAAAAGAAACAAACTAATTTTCCTTCTCATTATGACCTTCTTTTTACTGCGGTTAAAGTAGAGAGGATTAGAAAAATTACTCCCCCAGCCCAGCCAATTAATGGAGCATTTTCAAAGTCTGCTGTTGTTCCAATTATAATAGCAATTATGGCAAGTAAGAGAAAAAACACAGTTAGTCCTTTCATGATAAGCCCTCCATTTTCAAGAATATTTTATGATAAGTCCAAACGTCACGTGTAAGCTGCTTTTTTTACTATTAAGCAGCAACATCCCTTTTCTTAAACACAGAAAAGGCCAGGAATTGGAACAATAAGAAGTAAACCACAAGCATGATGATGGAGAATGTCAATGTCATCCCCTCCACCATTGGCATTCCCTCAAAATACTGTATGAGATCGGTATTAGCAAACAGCACAAATTTTGCCCATTCAAATTTGGGGGCTAAAATACTTGTCAACTGACTACCTGTAAACATTAAGAATATCGATATACCAATCGCGAGGGAGCTATTCCTGAACACTGCAGAAATCATAAAAGCCATCGTGGTCAGCATAATCATTGTGATGGATTTTAATCCATAAAAAACGACAAGATGGAAGAACATGCTTTGTTCGGTTACTTTTCCATTTACAAAATTTAAATAAGGGACCGCTTGATCTGGTGTTCCGAATAAAATCACTCCAATTAGTGACGAAAGCCCAAACAATAAGACAAGCATCATGAGCGCAAACGATACAACCGTTAGGTACTTAGCAATGAGAATTCTGCTGCGGCTAATGGGCCGAATTAACAAAAGTTTGATGGTTCCCCAGTTAAACTCCGAGGCTACAATCCCCGCTGCAATGATAATCGTAAATAGTCCCGCAAATTGAATAATACCTGAACATTCATCCACGAAAGTCCACACTGAACTCTTTTGTGTTGGCGGAATATTATGTTCGAGTCTGTACTCATTTACAGCTATTTCCTTTTTTAAATAGTTCGTTAGGGTCGTATTACCATTTCCCATGTCATCTAATTCACTCTTGTATTCTTTTAGATCCTGTTGAACCTCCTGCCTCCAATTTGTTTGATTTGGGACGCTCTGATTTTCTTGAACCTTAATCACCGTACCGACAATCCCTACAATTAAGACGAGTAGACCAATCATCACATACGTTCCAGGCCTTTTAAAAATTTTCATTAGCTCATTTTGAATCAGCTTAAACATATACCTCTTCCTCCTTATTTTCCGTTACCTCTAGGAACCGGTCTTCTAACGTTTTGACCATTTCATTAATACTAAAGATTTGAACATCCGCTGCTACAAGTTCATTTACAACCGAAGGAATATCTTCTCTGGTTAAGGGTGCAAGAATACTAGTTTCTTGGATTTCGACACCCATTCCCGGATGGAGTTTCGCGAGTACAGCGACAGCTTTTTCCAACGGTGCCACCTCAAATTTGTAGGAATTCTCTGAATCCTGTACAAAATCGTTAATCAATTGCACATCGATCAGTTTTCCACCCTGAATAATACCGATTCTGTCACACATCATTTCCATTTCTGAAAGCAAATGACTGGAAACAATCACAGCCATATTTTTTTCTCTTGTTAGCATCCGCAAGTGGTCGCGAATTTCTCGAATTCCGGCAGGGTCTAATCCATTGGTTGGTTCATCCAGGATCAGAACCTCAGGTTCATGTAACAGTGCTTGAGCCAAGCCTAATCTCTGTCTCATACCCAATGAATAAGTTTTGACTTTATCGTGAATTCTAGCTGTTAAACCAACCAGTTTAACCACTTCATCAATCTTTTCTTTACCGATGCCCTTTGATAAGCGGGCATAATGAAGCAAATTTTGATAGCCGCTTAAAAATTTATACATTTCTGGGTTCTCGACAATGGCACCAATATGGCTGACTGCTTTTTCAAAATTATGTTTAATACTGTAACCGCCAATCTTGATATCACCAGACGTTACCCCAATCAATCCAACCATCATTCGGATCGTGGTAGTCTTCCCAGCTCCGTTTGGACCTAAAAATCCAAATATCTCACCTTTATTTACTTCAAAACTAATGGAATCAATAATTTTTTTCCCTTTAATCACCTTTGATACATTTTGTATTTCAACAACACCGTTCATTTTTAGTCTCCTCTCCTCTATCCCTTTTCGATTCTTTTGACAAATTCGTTATCCGTTAACAAATATATCCAATAAAAGTCACATTAAAAAGTGACCAATGTATAATGAAGAGTCACTTTTTTCAAAAAAAAATAAACCTTCGAAAAAAGGTTTATGATTTGGACTTATTTTTTTTAACAGGAATTAGACTTTCTTCTACTGCTTTCATAATCGCAGCAGAGCGATTTTTTACATTTAATTTTGAATAAATAATCGAAACATAATTTTTGACTGTCCCCACCGACAAAAACATCATTTCCGCGATATCACGGTTTTGCAGCCCCTGAGCTAGGTAGCTTAACACTTGTATTTCACTTTCCAACAGATTATAGGGATTATGATTCGTGACATGACTCTCTGAATTTGACTGTACCAATTGATCATTACGATCGGAAAGCGATAAATACACTTCTTTTGCAAGTTGTTGTGGTATTAAGGAACCGCCATGATAAACCAATTCAATACCCTTTACTAAGAATTCAGGATCGACGGCTTTAAGGATGTATCCTTCTGCTCCTGCATTAAGGGCATTTCTCACATTGGTAATATCCTGAAAGGTCGTTAAAATAATGACCTTTACTTCCGGCCAGCGCTCCTTAATTATTTTTGTAGCCTGGACTCCATCCATAATAGGCATTTGAATATCCATTAAAATGACTTCCGGAAGTGCTTCTTCGCAGAGCCGGATTGCTTCTTGACCATTCTCGGCATATCCAATCACTTTTATGTCGGAGATGCTTTCTAAAACAATCCCCAAACTTTTCCGAATCAACTCCTGATCTTCTACTAAAATAGCACGAATCATATCGTAATACCTCCTTTAAAAGGATTGACTTAACCTTTGGAAGCTCGTAATGTCTTAACTCTACTCTTATTAATTGTATCTTATTTCAAGCAAACTATAAATCTGCTTCTTTCACAAGTCCCTGTATCTTTAAATATAAATTTACGTCCTTACATTCAATTTAACATCCACTTTTAAGTGCTTTAAATTTCTACCGTTCTTTTGGCAAAATCTTTCGGTGACCTTTGGCAATGATTATGAAATATCCTTTTAATAATTTATAAAACACCCACACAAGACCTGCACTAAGCAATGCTAGAAACAGTCCTGGTGGAATCGGCAATATGAGTGCTAATTTCCAAAATCGCCTCCTCACGTTCTTCTTTAGGCATCGCATGCAACTGTCGTCTTAATTCATCTAAATAACGATTCTCCTTATTCTCCATTAAAATCCTCTCCTTTATTTTTTCAATACTTTAAACAATACTCATTTAAAGTCATAAAAAATAGTGACTTTTTTCCAAAAAATAAATTTCTATACAAGTAAAAAAGAGAACCCATTGGCTCTCTCTGAATTATCCTGCATGTAAGTCCTTTGGTACTGGAACAGTGCATGTCACCGTCGTTCCAAGATTTAGTTCAGACTGAACTTTGAATGTTCCCCCAACCGTACGCATCCTGTCTGACATGGAACTCAGTCCAAAACCATATTTAATATCCTCAATTCCTATCCCGTTATCCTTTATCTGCATTTGAATCGCATCATTAAAAAACTTAATATAAATAGAGACTTGTGATGCATGTCCATGTCTTTTTGCATTGGTCAAAGACTCTTGAACGCACCGTACTAACGAGTATCTAACCAAATCTCCTAATGGCTCCTCGTTTCCTTCTGTTCGTATTGTGACTTTAGTTCCCGTATGCTTGATAAATTCATCAACTAAGTTTGTGCATCTCTCCAAAAACGTTTGCTCTTTTTCTACTATAGATAAATGGTGGATGGTATTGCGTACATCTGTTAACCCTTTTCTAGCTAAATTTGCTAGTTCTTTAATGTATAAATTTGCCTCTTCCTTATTCGTAATGAACGGAAGTGCATCCAAGCTAGTAATAATCGCAGTAAAGACATGCCCTACCGTATCATGCATATCTTTAGAGAGCCTGCTTCTTTCCTCAAGTATGGTTAATTCTTCAATTCTTTTAGAATATTGTTCTAACGTTTTGGAAAACACTTTTAAGTTAGCATAATTATCCTCAATCATGTTCATTTGAAGGATGGCTGTTTGAATGAATTCATCGGTGGTGATCTGGTCTGTTTCAGATTCTTTATCCGCTGCTTGTGTATTTTCTGTAACTTGATGTGCAGTGGAGATTACTTTGCTAATTAAACTCTTTATGTTTGTAACCGCTGAATTAAAACCTTCAGCTAGTTGTCCTAAATCATCTTTTCTGTTTATTTTAAGTTGAATACTAAAGTTTCCCTGTCCTAATTCCTTGACCGCTGTTAATAGCAGTTTTAATGGAGCTAAGGTGCTTCTTAAGGCGAGCGTTTGAATAATAATCGAGAATATAAGTAACAGTGTAAAAGCACTAGCTAGGCGCGTTAACATCTTTAGTTGGGCATCCCTTATTTCACTTGCACTAAAATCCATTACAAACATGGCGATCACTTTTCCCTGCTCATCCTTTATAGGAATTAAAATACTGCTCCATTCACCGAGTATATCTGAATAAATACCGGAGCTTTTCATTTTCCCAGTTCGTGCAATTTCTTTGTACAGTTTAACGAAAATAGGATTTTGTTCAACCAAGTCGCCTGGTCTCATACCAATGTCCAAATAGTTTTTATGTATGGCCAATGCCATTGATTCATCATCGTTATTAACCCCAATGTCCACGATAACAATCTGTGCAATATTCGGATTTTCTTTTGATAGTTTTGTAATCTCCTTTAAAATTCTTTGATGTACATCAGAATTTAAATCGTGATTCGTAAGGATTTCCTTAATATCCTTTAATTCAAATCGGCCAAATGCCATTTGTGCTACACCACGAGCCTGCTTATCCAAGTTTTCAAACATTAGTTTTCCCTGAATGTAGTAACTGGCGGCAGTCAGTACGGTACCGATTAGGATGATACTTATACTGGATAAGATAATCGTCCGTTGGATAATGGAGAACTGAAAGTAATCCTTTATTCTGTTCATGGTTTCTTCCCTTCAAACATATTTAATTAGGAATAGATTCTCTATATAGAAAGGATTCTTCATAATCCTTTCCCAAACCAGCTAGCCACGTTAAGACAAATTCAAATATTTTAGGAATGAGTTTTATTACCAATATTATCCTATCATCAAAGTCACGGGGTCAATATTATATTAGAATTCCGAACGTTTTTATTCTTAATAGTAAACCTAAATTCTACTAATCTAATTAATAGATTGTTACACCTTTGTTCATAGTTTGTTCATCCTTAATGGGTATGATATGTACATGCAAGAGGAAAACCTTTTACTTTCTCTTTTTCAATCCCCCCTTTATTTTTGGATTCGGCAAAGTGCCGAATCCTTATTTGTTGTATCCGACCACCATCTTCGACTGATATTTCTTATAAAAAGGCCACGAGCCCTTTTGAAAAACGAACTTTGTAGTCGCGACTTAGAAAAAGCTTGTCGAGGACAAGCTTACTTCTTTACTGCAAGGGTACATAAACGATCATATTGGGCTAGATTTTTACAAAAGTTGACGACCGATGACAAATGCGTGGATTGTCGAGGTTAAGGAAATTTTTTTGCTGCAAAACAAAAAATGGCAGGTCCGTGGACAATGAATCATCATTGCCACAGACACACGCCACTAATTTTGCCTTTTTAAATGGTTGTTTGCTCTGCATACTTTTTGAAATTGTCTAGAATCGCCTGCCAACCCTGTTGTTGTAACTCGACTGGATTCTCAGTTTCAGCATCAAACGTTTCAATTACCTTGGTTTCGTTATCATGTCCGTTAAAAGTGATCGTAACTTTTCTTCCATCACCCAGTGTATATGCAATAACTTCATGTAATTTCACTTCATCATAAATTCCGCCGAAATCGAAACCAAAACTGCCATCTTTGGCTTCCATTCTTGAACGGAATTTCCCACCCACTCTTAAATCATTCTCTGCAATGGGCGTGTGCCAGTCATCGGAAGCTGAGTTCCATTTTGTTATATGAACAGGTTCTGTCCAATATTCCCAAACCTTTTCTACAGGTGCTTGAATGGTTGCTTCTACTGTTACTTTTTTAGATGTTTCCATGCCATTAACCGCCTCTCTTACTACAAAAATTTAAATGTTAATTTCCAAAATTTGCTACTAGCTATATTGTTTTGAAAAATAACACTACTTCTTCAATATTGTATCCTTTTAACGCCCAACTAATCCACTTATTTCCTTCCGAACCATGCCTAACCTGCCGACTTTGCCCGCCAACCTGCCGATCCGCCAGTATTTCTCGCCATCCACCAGTATTTCTCGCCATCCACCAGTATTTTTCGCTATCCGCCAGTATTTCCGCCTATCCGCCAGTATTTCCGCCTATCCGCCAGTATTTCCACCTATCCGCCAGTATTTCCGCTCATCCGCCAGTATTTCCGCCCATCCGCCAGTATTTCTCGCCATCCGCCAGTATTTCTGCCCATCCGCCAGTATTTCCGCCCATCCGCCAGTATTTCTGCCCATACGCCAGTATTTCTCGCTATACGCCAGTATTTCTCGCCATCCTCAGCCAAATGCTTTAAATAGGAAGATGTCCCTAAAATTTTCTTCTACCCTTGAACAATTTTATAAAATTTACATAATCTATGTATATGAGGTACACCAAAAAAGACCGTGACTTGTACCTACACCACGGTCAAAAACAACTCTTTAATTGATTGTTTAATCCATCCTGTCTGGACCACGGGGTGGATTATTCTTTTGGGGTTAACACGCAGACATCACGCTCTTTCTGAAAAGAATTATGGTAATTGAATGGTTTTGATATGCTCCAAATTCCAATAGATGGGGTTCCCTTCGGCGGTTATCAAAGCTATTTTATAATCTTGGACCCTTTGCAATAAACCGATTTTCTCCTCCTTGTCCCCACCATCCAGGATGACCAATTGATTTTCCAATTTCTTCAACTGCTCTTCCAATGATCTTGCCAACGCAGTAGCTACTGGCTTCAAAGATAGATTTTCTAATGAATACGGGGTTGCATCCGCCGGGTACGGGATCAGCCATTTTACATGGTTCATGGAAATAAACATCGTTTTATAGACCGGGGAGTGAAAAACAAAATAGTCATTCATAATGCTGGTTAAATAGCCATGGACCGATTTGTTGCCGGTCACATAAACCTGTACAAATAATCCTTTCGCACTCATTAATATTTTTCGATAGGAGATTGCATCCGTTGCAATCGGTGTTTCAGCTGGCGGGTCATATACCGTATCATCCTCTTCTTTTTTCGTCTCATAAAATCGTTGAATATGAACATATGGAATATAATTAAAGTTCCTGCCATCATATAAAACAAACAGGTCCGATCCAGATTCAATAACAACACCTCTTTTTAAGCTGCCGCCAGAAATCTCAACATCTATAGTTTTGCCTACAAAGTCTAAAAACATCTTCCTTCTCCTTCCGTTTTACCCTTGAAGAGCTCCGCCAAATAGCCAAGAAACCCAATAATATAGAATGACTAACGTAAACAAAGTCGCTGGTGGGATAACAACCACGGTTATTTTTATATATTCCATCCAACTGATCATGACTTTTCCTTTTCTTACAATATGCATCCACATTAATGTTGCCAGCGTCCCCATTGGAAGCAGTAACGATCCCATGTCGCTGCCAATGACATTCGCCAGGTAGGCAATCTTTAAGGAGAGCGGATTTAAATTCATCTCCATTAACGTGAGCGTTCCAACCATTAGCGCAGGATGGTTATTAAAGATATTGGAAAGGACAGAAAGCAGGATCCCCATTAACACACTTGCATTCAGCAGGCTGCCAGAAACCATCGGACGCATAAATTGAATGAGCCAGTCAGTTAAACCAATATTATTCAAACCGTAAATAATCACATACATACTAAAAGCAAAAACGATGATATACCACGGCGTCTTTTTCAGCATATCGCTTGGTGGAATTTTTAAATAAGCCCATCTCCATCCCAACAGGACAAGCGAGCCAATCACAGCCATGATTGACACAGGAATGTTAAAGAACGATGCAACAAAGAGACTTAAACGGACCGCAAAGACGAATAATAGAACGTTTCTCATAAATCTTGAGCGCGCCTTATCTGAAGTATGCTCCACCAGACTTGGCTTGAGCGGGTGATACCTACTGTGAGTTAACCCCTTCACGTTCGTCGGCACTTGTTTGGGCAGGACCTTTTTAAACCGAAGGAACAATAACCATGTAAGCAGCAGTAGGCCAAGAGTCGCTGGAACAAACATCATCGCTGTATGCAAATAAAGATCCATGTGCACGATTTTCAACGCAATCAAATTTACAATATTACTTACGCCGATAGGAGCACTTGAAGCAGTGGCAATTAAAGCCCCAGACAATAAATATGGTATTTTTTGATGATTTTTTAAACCCATATTGTTTAATAACATCACTAAGATCGGAGTGGTAATTAATATACTGCCATCGTTGTTAAAAAAGAGGGTCATCAGGAAACACAGAAGATTGACATACCAGAACAATCGAATGCCGGATCCATTTGCTTTTTCCGCAAGCTTCTCGGCAGCCCAGTTAAAGAATCCAAAGCTTTCTAACACAATCGCCATTACAATCGTAGCCATAATGGTAATCGCCGCACCACTGATGGTCTCCGTTATAATACCAAGGTCCGTTAAGGAAACACTTCCACAAAGCACCACAATAATCGCACCGATTGTGGCGGGGATGGCTTCATTAATGCCCCTTGGCCTCCAAAGAATGAATCCTAATGTAATTAAAAAAGTTAGTACCGTAATCCAAACCACAGAATTTCTTTCTCCCTTCATCTAGCTAGTATGATCTTGGTGAGATATCCTCCTCAATTCCTTCCGCACTTGTCCCCCCCTTCCATCTATCCCTCTTGTCAGGTTGTACAATAACTTATGTAACACAGTACTGGCAGGCTTTAGGTTTGTACCCGATTTTCCGAAATTCCACGTGAGTCTAAATATGAATGGACATATCACTCGCCTAAGATTTCCTTGATTTATGAAAAAAAAATAAGGAAGATGCGTAATCACATCTTCCCAATAATCTTATTTTATTGTGATTTTTATCATAAGAAAAGCGCAAGCACCCTGGTCAGCGGCGTATGGCCTGGAGCGCTCCAACCAAGATAAAGGAAACACGAAGAGCCGGAGGCGATTCGATGTTGACTTATCGAAGGGCGGAGAGCGAAGGACACTAGCCGCTAGGGTGCTGGAGCTGGACAGTAACCTAAGTTCAAAAAATTATACTTTCTTATCTTTTAAAAAAATGGCTGTCAAAATGACTGCCAACCAAAACCAATATACATGTTCTGCATAGAAAGTTACTTATTAATGATTTGGCATCTGTTCTCTAACTTTAGGCTATCAGGGGCAGGAGAATAATAAATTCTGTCCCCTTATCCTTTTCACTGATCACTTCTATTTTTCCTTTGAAAGAACGGCTCTCTGAAATAAATGTATAGTAAATAAATATAGGTAATATCGTAACCGTTAGTTGCAGCAAAAAATCCTTTATTATACTCATCTTCGCTACCTTCCATAATCTGATCTAAATCTGAATCCTAGTAATCATCCCCTATTATACTTAATGCTTCTATAATTTGTAAATTCCGACTCTTCTTAAAAGTCTTTAGAATGAATTATGAATTCCCACGACTCGCTATTTTTTTCTTTAAGGCTGATTTAGCTTTATCGTCGATAAATATCCAAGTGCGAAAACTTTTCTAAGTCTCACTCGGGGAGTGACTAGGCACTGATATTTCACTTCATTACAAGAAACAAAACCATCAATCCAATCGAAACTCCCTGTCCTACAGCTAACCCGATGAGCCATTTTTTAAATAGCTCTTCTCTCTTGGCACCACTCTCAATGCTAAGCTTCCATTTTTCTTCCCACTTAGCCTGCAATTCTTTTTGATCATGCACAATTTGCTGATTAAACTGTGCAAATTCTGCCTTGTGACTCTCTTCAACCACACTAACCTCTTGTAAAAGCACACCTAACCGATCGCTCACAGCTTCATATTTCACATTCAAGGTAGCAGCCTGCTCACTCAAGGCTTCCGTCAACTGTTCTTGAAGAAGTCTAATCGCTGTCAGCACCCTTTCTGCTTCCCCTACAATAAACTCCTGGTCATCCAGCTCCAAACCTTTTACTTCCGCTAACAGTTTTTCTGTCTTAAGCAGATAATCTTGATACTCCTGATGCCAGAAAGAGATTTTCTTTTCTAAACAGGCTATGGTCTCATCGAACCGTTCCATTCCGCGATCAAAAACTTGTGACTGTGGGTCAATAACCTCTTCCTTTAGCTGCTCACTGACTTGCACGGGAAAGTGTTTCAATGATTCCTTCATTTTATCAATAGATTCATATACTTCTTCATTTAATTCCGCTAGTGTTTCTTCCCGCTCTTTGATCATCTTCTTTAGGTCATCATAGAAAAGATCGTTATTAATTTTTTTTAATGATTGAATGGCTTTATTATATTTCTCATCGATTGTCGTATTAGAAGTAGTCATTTCCAATGATCCTTTCTGCTTGTTTTAAAATAATTTGGCAGTACTGATGATAGGCCCATCGTTCCACATCAGAAGCATCATCAGCGAACAATTTCTCCTGCCAACTCGATAAGGCCTTCACAAACTCTGCTTTTAATATATCATCCAACAGCTTAGGCCGTAGCAAATCCTGTTCCCATTCCCGCTTCGCCCGTTCCAATTTATCCTGAAGTTCAATCCTCCGTACTTCCTTTTGTTGTTGCTTTTCCCGCTCTTCTAGCAAGTTTTCATCCGCTAACCGCTTGTGCTCGTTCTTTAGCGTCAATAGCTGCATGATATCTTTTTTACCATTGCTCTTAAACTGATTGATTTGGCTGACATAATAGTCATAAGTGATATCGTTATTCCGCTCCAACGTATCCAGGACAATCCGATAATCCTCTTCAAAATTTCCAGGCTTTAAGTATTGATCGATACCCCGGCCATGTTTCAACGAAAGACCGACAAGCGTTGGATCTGTGTTAAAATCAAACCTTGCCGTAGAAGAAATATTCTGCATGCTGCGCGTCAACAGAAGCCAAGTATGGGATAACTGCTTTTGGTAAAAATCAAACATTGCCATCTCTACCATTTGGAAGCTTTGCAGCAGCTTCGAAATCTTCCGTTCCTTGAAAACAACCTGATCTTTTTTATCAAATTCAAAATGCTCACCTAACAGGCACCTGTATTTCTCTAACTGAATCTCATCCAAGACCCTACCTTCAGCCTCATAAAACTCAAGTTCCTCTTGTAAATAGTGAACCGTCGATTCCAAACTCACGTAGACCCGCTGATCTTCATCCTTGCTTTCTTCAATCATTTTAATCTCGTTTCTCATCCGTTCAAGGTCGAGGTTCTTCTGCTTGCTAATGCTATACTCGATGTTTCTAATCTGCATAATCTGGTTTTCAGGCGTTATTCCTACTTGGGTCGGTCTATAAACACCAATCAGCACCTGACCCTTCTCATACTTTTGACCACCATCCCGTACAGTTTCCTCATTGAAATGGTCAATCGCTTCATAAATCCACTGGTCCTTTTCTTCCTCAAGCCTCGTAAGCAAATCGGCAATCATGCATCATAACCTCTTTTATTAACTATTTATTCGTCTTTAAAATACTGTTTGCTTTGAACTGAAGTTTCATTAAATTTTGGTCGTAGCGCATAGCTGACCGCTTCCACTCATGCTGCACGCTGACTCGCTCTTCCATTTTTTCAAAAACACCTCACAAACTTGCATTCAGCATTTCTGTCACTCTAAAACTATATATTTCCATTTTACTATAATTCTGGGCAAACTTCGACAGTATCCTATTTAATCAAACGTTTGATTGAAGCAGCCGTAACTCCTTTTTAAAAACGAACTTTTCGTTGTTTTCATGAAAATTATTTGTCGAGGAAAGAACAGTTTCTTAAGAATCAGTTTCAAAAACGATTATCAAAGGCTAGATTATTACAATTATAGACTGGCAATGTCAAAAATGGGTTCAATCAATTGTTTGATTAGTTTGAGGAAGAATCCATTAGCAGCATGGATATTTCCAAAAAGGAAGTGCGAGAATTGTCGAGAGTTATTACCACTGAATACACTTTCGTGTTATTCAAAATAATGATAATATTAAAATTACAATAATAATCAATCAGATAAAGGCAAACCTATTGAAAAATAGCGACGCAAAGTCACAGATCTAATGTTAAACCAACGATGATGGCTGGACTGCCAGATTTAATTTTTCAAGGGGAGCTGTTCTGTTTGAATCTTAAATCCATTCTTTGTTTCTTTCGCAGACGACACAAATATAGTTATTACACGAGCAAATGCATCAGATGTGGCAGAAGCAGCAAATCTATTTAAAAAAAGTTCATGCACTACTATCCACATCATTAGATTATTCGGTAAAATAGAACACCAGCTGCGGCCATTTCCCTGTATTCAATAGGGAGAGGCCGTTATTATTTTCCTAATGGCTTTTTTTAATATATAAAGCCATACGCCAGTATTTTTCTCCATACGCAACTATCTCCCGCTATATGCAACTATTCCCAATTACAAACTCAAAATTTCACCTTCTTTACTGTATTTTTTTTCCTATTTATCTGCTATTCTAAATGGTAAGGTAGTGTATTGGAGGGAGATAGTATGCGATCTAAAAAAAAGAAACGAAAGTGGCCAAAAATCACAGGAATCGCCTTATTAGTAGTGCTCGTTTCCGCTGTTATCTATGGGTTCACTTTCTATAACTCATTAACCACAGCTGTTGAACAAATGCATGAACCTCTCAAGCGTGAACAATCAGAAAAGCGTCAGAAACCAGTAGTATTAGAACAAAAGGATCCATTTTCCGTGTTAATGTTAGGTGTCGATGAACGAGAAGGTGACCGCGGGCGTTCTGATACGATAATCGTTTTGGCGGTCAATCCAAACAATAATTCGGTGAAAATGCTCAGCATCCCACGAGACACACGAACGGAAATAATAGGTAAAGATAAAGAAGATAAAATAAACCATGCATATGCCTTTGGTGGCGTGCCAATGGCGATGGATACTGTCGAGAATTTCCTTAATATTCCGATAGATTACTACATGCAAATAAATATGGAGGGCTTCAAGGACCTTGTCGATGCCGTTGGCGGTGTAACGGTCCAAAATGATTTAGATTTTTCTGTAGGAGATTTCAAATATCCGATTGGAGAAATCAAGTTAAACGGCGATGAAGCATTGAACTACGCTAGAATGAGGTATGAGGACCCAAGAGGTGACTTTGGCCGCCAAATGAGGCAGCGGCAAATTATTCAAGCGGTGATTAAGGAAGGGGCAAGTCTATCTAGTCTGACTAACTTCTCAAATATATTCTCAGCCCTAGGGAATAATGTAAAAACAAATCTTTCATTCGAGCAAATGTTGGATATCCAAAAAAATTATAAGAATGCTAGCAATACCATTCAGCAAATGGAAATCAAGTCCCAAGGAACAACAATGGATGGAATTTACTATGGAATTGTCTCCGCCGAAGAACAACAACGCATCCAAAACGAGTTGAAAGGGCAATTAGAAATAAATTAGAAAAACCACTGTGGGACTCACAGTGGTTTTTCAGTAGCTGGTCGGTGCCTGGCACCATCTTACATGTACTCCATGGTTGGTTGTTTTAATTATTTTTAAAAAAGTATCAAAATTGCTTTTTCGTGCTAATGGGTATAAAAAATAGCCTATTTTAATGCTCAAAAACACATTTTGACGGCTTTTTGTGTTTCAAATTAACATTTTCGCCTTTTGAAAATCAATCAAACCATGTCTATTATATATGAAGAGAAAGGGAGTGCTTTGAATGGAGAAACGCCAGATTTCCGAAAGCTTTTATCAGGTAAAAAGCAGAGATCGAGTAGGCGGGACAATAAGGACGGACGTGTTTAGATTAGAAAGTGGCCTTTTTGAAGCCTTCTCCTCCTACCGGCAGGACCAAGATGGGAGTATCGTGGGGTTTGCTACAAGCTTCGACGATGAATATGCTATCCTGCAGTCAAGAAAAGTATTGAGAAAAGAATGGAAAGAAAACTAGACCATGGGGACGGTTCGGCTCTCATGGTCTTAACATCAAGTACAGAGCTAGCAGAACCGTCCGAAACCACTAAAAAAGTGACATTTTTTAAAGCCTCGAAGATTTTTATCTATATGCAGACAATATTAAGAAGCTAACAATCTACATAATGTAGATTGTTAGCTTCTTTTTCTCATTAAATGGACTTTTTTCATCGTCATCGAACCGTCCCCATGGTCGTCTATGGCATATTTTCCGCAAGACTAACATATTGTCTTTACAATAAAAAGATAAGAGGTGTTTTAAAAATGGGAATTTTATTTATAATCCTTGGATGCTTTGTTATTTACTACGTGTATAAAGTTTGGAATGACTTCCAATCTGGTAAATCTTCTAGGAGATCATTCACTTCAACTGAATTGAAAACTAGAAATGATATTAATAGATATAAAGAAATTCAAAAAGTTAAATATGAAAAACGAGATTGATAATAGGCCATCGAGTTATGGCGGTCTGATCCCAGAAACTTTCTATAAAGATTCCACTCAAAAACGCAGACCCGTTAAAAGGTCTGCGCTTTTTTTCATACTTGAAAGTTACTCTTGTTATCTTGGTGCTTGGCAGCTTGGGCATGTACTATGACTTGAATCATATTGTTTCCCGCAGTTTCTACAGAACACCACTCCTGAAACTCCTGCTGGCTTCGTTTGTCTTGAAGCAGCTACTTGTGCGGAAGCCTGCTGCTCCACTTGAATTGAACTTTTCTTACCGGATTTCGTTAAAGAAACAATCACCAATATCATCGTAATAAGGTTAACAACTAAGCTCGCAATGGTAAGCCAATTCCATAGGGTAAAATCTCCAAACATCTGTGTTAACCTCCAACTACTTCATTATCAGTTTCTATGTTGTTTTTCTTTTGTTTACGGAACATGACCAATGCAGCAATGGCAATACCTAGTCCACCAATTCCTCCAATAGATCCCGCAAACAATGGCTTGTTGTTGTACCAGCGGACGATCGGGTTCGTAGATACAAGCAATTCTTTCACTTCTTTAGAAAGTTCATTACCTGCTGCATCAACTGCAGTAATCTTTACATTCTGCAACTCGTTAGAGCTTGGGATAGCAAATGTAAAGTTCTCTCCATCTGCCTTGTGGGTAACGATTTTACCATTCAAATAAATGGTAGCACCCTTAAGAACAAGATTGTCCTTGATGGATACCGATACGGTTTTCGTTTCAACTGGATACTGGTGACCATTTTCTAGATCGATTGGTACAATCACAGGAGCGGTCTTGTCGATCCCGAATGCAACCTCAGCTTTTTTCACTTCATCGATGGTTTCATTAATATTACCAGCTACATCCTCTGAGTAAATAGCAACGGTGTATTTACCATCTGCAGAGAATAAGCCTTTTTTCACCACATACTTGTACTGACTCCAAGTACCCTCACCACCTGTTTCCATTACAGTGTAATCTGTTCCTTCAACCAAATCATGAGGTGTTCCATTTTTCGTCATCTTCACCTTAATGGTATCTTTCTTCAAGCTGTCGACATTTGTTTCTGTCAAGATAACGTCTTGTTCATCCTTAATATACTTACCATCAATCGCTTTTAAGGTTTCATCAAAGGTATAAACAGAACCAAAACGGTTCACAGAGAACATGATCGTTTGGGTTGATACATTTCCAGCAAAGTCAGTAAGTGTTGCTGTTAAGGTATAAAGATCGTCATTTTCCTTCGTTTTTTCAAAGTTATTAAACGTATAGACTTGACCGTTTGCAGCCTCTGCAGAGCTTCCAGCCAATGTCACGTTGCCCTTATTCCAACCTTTCAAGCTAATCGAAACGGCACTCTTATTGAAATTCGTATCTGAATAAGAGATAACTGGGGCAACATCGCCATTATTAGCAGACTTGTCTGCTACGCCCGTGATGCTAAGCTCAGGCATGGTTTGGTCAATGATGAATTCATCCACGGAATAATCAGCAGCCACATTACCGGCCATATCCGTATACGCTATATCAAAACGATACGTCGCATCTGCAGAATATTGGATGGTAGCGGTGTGAACATCACCTCTTGTAGACCATCCACTTGTATTCGGGAATGCTACTGGTCTACCACCATCTGTTGCGGTGCCTGTCACCTGAATACGACTTGTTTCAAAGTTATGCTCTGTAATAGAAATCGTCGCTGTTCTAGCAGCTTTAAAATAATTACCGTTAGCTGCTGAATTGTTATTATACGCTACGTTAATAACAGGAACCGTTTTATCAAGTGTAAATTTATGCTGGGCGATAGGTGCAGCCCCATTGCCTGCATTATCTTTGTACGTAATATCAAAGGTGTAATCTCCATCTGCACTGTATTTCACCGTTGCAGTATGAGTGGTTTTGTTTGGGTCCCCTGAATTTGCTCTGGTTGTCCAACCTACTAATTCTGGAATAACACCATCGGTATTCGTAATCGCATGTACTACATCTTTTGCTTTAAAGTTACGCTCCGTAATAACAATGGTCGCTGTGCGGTCCTCCTTGAAGAAATCAGGGTTTTGCGCATCCGCTGTGTTGTTATCATACGTAACCTCCACTGTAGGAGCTGTCTTATCGATGCTAAAATCAATAAACTTTTCCGAAGTGTTTCCTGCTCGGTCAGTTATTTTCACTTTGACAACAATTGCATTACTATCATGATTGACAGTAATCATTTTGGTCATTTCATTGACGAGGTTCTCTTCTGTCTTTGTTATATTCCAGCCTGCAGTATCTGTGTCAGTAGCAAGATTTCCATCCTTTTTGACTTGGACGATTCCCTGTTGATTATTCGTCGTATCATAAGGAGCAACAACAGACCATTCCACTTCTGCAAGACCTGAATACGTATCTGTAACGGTTACCTTTACATCAACATTTTTGTTATAAAGATCTTTATTTTCATTGTCTTTAAAAGTTGTTTTTTCAACTGGGTCAATCTTGATTGCAGATGTTTCTTCGTGTTTCTTAGCATCTTCAATGACTGCACCATTTGGTGTTACAAACTCACTAGTATTAGCAACTTGGTCTGTTGCTTTAGCAAAAATTTGACCTTTAAATGATGCTGGAACTCTGAAGGTAACTTCACTATCAGTTGAAATAGCTGCAATACTTCCAATAGCCGTTTTCTCTATTTCAGATAAAGAACCATTTGGTTGTAATGCATAGTATTTTCCATTCTCGTAATCTTGTAAATAAACGGTTATTGATTTAACACCACTCGCTGCCTTGCCCGTTTCGGTTTTATCTTCTGCATTTACCGTAACTTGCGTTGGCTTCTTGAAAAAGAATCCATATTCTGTTAGCTCAACAGAATTTTTCGGACCAGACAGTTCCACAGCATTTTCACCTTCTGCTTTAAAAGTGAACTTGGTGATTTCTGGGAGCTTTTTATCGATAAAAATCGTTCTTTCTAATTTGTTCTCAGGAATATCCAGTAGATTACCAGCATTATCACTTACCTCTACTGAAATATCGTATGACCCATCATCGTTAATTTCTACATCAGCGCTAGGAACAGAATCAAGAGACGTACTTGGTACTAGCTCATGGTCATAATGATATCCTTTTTCGAATAAGTTCACCTGAACTTTAGCATTTTTAATACCCGATACAATGTCAGATTCTGTATCTTGAACATTCACTTTAAAAGTTACATCATTGCTGTAAAAAGCGTTACCCGTTTGTTTGTCCACATATGATCTTACATCTTCACCGTGTGCAATCTGAATATCTGCAGTAGGAGCTGTTTTCTCAATCATTAATTCGTCATTGCCCTCTGCTTTGATATTTGAATTGCCTTCATTTACCGGGTAGGTGTCATGATTGTTCACATTGTCTGTCACGACTACATCAAAAGTGCCTTTAAAACTTTCAACGTCAAGAGTAAATGTTGCATTGGCATTCAAGCCATTTCTTGTAATGTCTGCTTCTAACTTTTTAACTTCCTGTCCATTGGATGGTTTCGCATTAATATATAGATCTTTAATTCCAGCAATGTCATCCTGAACATTTACGGTGATTTCAATTTTTTCATTAAAGAATGTACCAAAGCTAAGGAAATTGATCGCTTTTGCAATTCCACTATCATACCTAGGCTCAAAGGTTACCGCTTCTTTGCCAGGAATTAGTTCTGGCTTTTTCGTATCGATATAAATCGTTTTTTCTGCTACAGTACGATTACCTGCATTATCCTTAACATCAGCAGAAACCTTGTAAGAACCATCTTCTTCAATACTTATTCCAGCGTTGTTTAAATCAACTGTTGTCAAAGTATAAGCAACCTCAGGAGTTTCCTTATCAGAATATAGATCATTTTTGTAGATCTTATCATCGTTCGATTTAATGGTAACAGAATTTACACCTGATTGTAGATCGCCCGCTAATAAATCAAACGTTACATCATCACTATAAATATCATTTCCAGAGTCATCGACATAGTGTGTTACCGTTTCTTTATCATATTTCACGCGTAGGGATGTATCAGGATTAATACTCTCAATCATGATTTTTCCATTTTCTGCAACCATATTTGAATATTCATTTGTGATTTTCACTTGATTTTCATTGTTAACATAATCTGTCACTACTACAGTTAGTGTTCCAATATGGCCATCTTTAAGAGTGAATTTTTCTTTGGCAGTCAACTTTCCTTTTTCAAAGCTGCCCTCTACTCTTTCAGGGACATTTTTTTCATCCGTAGACTTTAATGTAATCCCTTTAACTCCTGAAGCATCGTCTTTACCCATAACGGTCACTTCAACTTCCTTATTAAAGAAAGTCCCAAAAGAAAGGAAGTTTATGACACTCGCAAGGAACCCATTATTTTTTGGAGCTAACGTAACTGCTGTTTTTCCACCATCAAGTTCAGGAGCAACTTTATCGATATTAATGTTTACTTTCTTTACATTCGATTCATTACCGGCTTTATCCACACTCCAAATACTGTAAATGCCTTGATAACTTTTATCCTCAGTTTGGAATGTAAATTGATTGGTGTCAGAGTCAAATGTTGCTTCTTTGCGATTTTCTAGAGAGTATTCACCTTCACTATAGTAGACCTTATCAATCGGAGTGGAATAGCGTACACCATTTTTGCCAATTTTCTCTTCCACATTATTGATACTACCAGAGACAGTAACAGCCCCACTAAACCAAAGCGAATCTCCAACTTTTACTTTATCATTACCTGTTAGTAGGATTGACTCCTCTACTTCAGGCTTTTGTTTATCAAATACAAGATATAAATTTCCAGGTAATTTAATCGATTGTTCATTTTTTGAATAGAGGGGTTTCTTTATTTTAACACTAAGACTTTTCATCATAATAGAATCATTAATGTTTAAATACTCGGATGCCCATCCTTTGTCAAATTTCAACCGGTCAAATGGCTTCACTGGTTTTAAATCAAATTTTGCATCTTTTGAAAAAATATACAAATTTTTTATTTCATTTCCATCCGTAGCTACTTTTTCAATTAATGATCCAGTCGTTGGTATAATCTCCATATAATTTCCCCATGGTTCATCGGAGATTGGGATCGGTTCAAATGAAACTTCAACGGGTGTATCATCCTTAATGTCTTTTAAGGTGTAAGTATACGTCCCATCATCATTGTCAATAAAGTTTACGGATTCAAGATCTTTACTTATATGATTCACAAATATCTCTTTTACTCGATAAGATTCATCAGGTGTTATTGTTATAGCAGCTTGACTGCCATGGTCAATTTCAGAATCTACGGATGTAATCGTACCATATTCAACATATTCACCATTTTCATCTATTTCACTAATTACAGAGGTAGTCACTTCATGCGTATTGATCGCAAATGTTACTGTAACCTCCATATTTTTCTTAACCTTTTCAATAGTATAGGAAAAGTTTTGTGTGCTTTCCTTCACATCTTCTGGAATGTCTACTTCTACATACTCTTCTTCTTTTGCGTTTTTAATTTTAATACTATCAACATGATAATCAGCTTCTGGAATAGCTGTAAACTTAGCCTTGTCACCATGCGTTACTTTTACTTCTCCACCATTTGAAGTATAAGTATCAACTGTTCCAAACTCATTAGTCGTAAACGTAATAAAATAGGATTTGGTTACAAATTCAACTGCAATGGTTGTATCTCCTGAAATTGCTGGTATCTTTGTCGTATAACCATGCTTTTCTTCATTTGAAACCTCTACTAGATCCTTATCACCAATCTTTACAGACTTAATTTCAGAATTCGTGTCTGGAGTGATGATTACTTCAACTTCTGTACCTTCTAAAACAGGAACAGGACTTGAAGTATATTCTGTACCGTCGACTTCAACTTTACCAGTTCCGGTGCCTGTAGATTCAACTGTTACATTATAGTTAACCGGTTCAGGTTCTGGGGTTGGCTCAAGTTCTGGATCATCAGCAGTCAAGTCATCCGTAATGGGGGGCACTCCTTCTGTGATCTCAAGCGTATCTTCCCCATTTTCTGCATATACCGGTAGGTTTGTTCCCACTGGTATATTATAGGTTACGAGCAAGATGGCAAGTACCATCGCCAAAATGCGGCTGCCCTTTGATTTCTTCCTTGTATGCATTTGTTTCTCTCTCCTTAATGAATGAAAATCATGTAGTTGGTTATAAATCTTAAATCACTTCATTTGTATGGGTGATTTTAATATCCTTCACGATCTTAAATTCAATCGCTAGCGGCTTTGTAACATTCTCTCTTTCTAATTCCGCAGTTGGATTTAACACGGTTGTCCCAAAATCCTGTGCCAGGACTACGGTACCGTTATCAAGTACTTCCGTTTCATTCATCAGAACTTCAGTACCGTTTTCGAGTACCTCCGTTTCATTCATCAGAACTTCTGTCGAATCAGAATAAATCTCTTCAACCATTAACACTTGAGTGTCTTCAGCCAGGACAGTTGTAGCCTCATTTGTAATAGAAAAGTTCGCCTGCTCATTAATAACCTCTGTCGGCAGACTTTTCACCACTATCGGATGAGAAGTTTGTTCCGTAATTCCTTTTCTCTCCAAGCGCTTAGACTCCTCAGACATTGAAGGCTTGGTCTTTGCTGTCTTTCCTGTCTTTCCTGTTCTGCCAAATCGTGAACTTACTGGAGCAGTCAACGTTCCTCTTTCTACATTAAATGCACTAGGTCGATGATGCTTATTGCCCGTAAGTTGGTTTTGTTCCCGGATTTTTTGTATCTGTCTTGCAGCCGTTTTACCATTCAAATCGCCAATAATAGCGGGAATGTTCATCTTGAAAAACATAAATATCACCACTATCAACAGAACGGCTGCAAGGGAATATCCGACAATAGAAATCATTAACCAAGTTGTTGCACTCATTCGAATTCCCCCTGTCAATTCCGATATGCTTTATCAATTTCTTGAGCGATTAAATCAAAACGATCCACTACATCATTTTTTATAGCTATCGTTTTGTCTGTTGATACGTCTACATTATTTGTGCTTTTCTTCACAGATTCAACAACAGAACGAATATCACTTTCTGTTACACCATCCGCTTTAAACTTCCTTGCATGCTGTTCGACAGAATAGATCGTCAATCGGTAAAGTTCCAGTTTGACAATTTCACTTTCATCATCAATCAGTTCAATCAACTCTTTGATATTTTCCCAATAAGGCAGATATTTTCCTTTATCAGAAGCCTCTTCAACCAAAATAGTAATATCCTGATTAAATCGGCCAATATCCCGGTAGATAACAGCCATTTTATAAAAATCACTATCCTGTGAACCATAACGGACCGCATCATCAAACCACTTAACCGAGCTGATCATTCTAGTAGTCTGATTATCACTGTTCTCATTTTTTCCATAGTCGTAGTAATACCAATAAGCTTTACCGATTTCAAATGCAAGATTGGCATACGTAGGATTTTCGTACAAGTCCATTAAATGGGGACCGATTTTCTTTGTAAGAGCTTCTTCTTCTTCAACTGAAAAGGAAGCATTATTTTTAAAGGTATTCACTAATTCCTCATAAGCCTTTGTCTCTGTTGGCTTAATATCAATGGCCTTCAAATAATAGTCAATTTTATTACTATCCGCAGTTGCAGCCGAGGCATTTTCGATATTGGTATTGTAATCATCATTTGTTGTTGAAATGTTCATTACTTGACCCAGAATGCCTACCAACAAGAAAAGAACCGCTGCCCCGCTTACAAGACTAAAGTTGCGTAGCCTTGCTTTTTGTTTTGCGCGATAAAGATCATCCACTTCTTCGTAATGATTCAGTGCATATAACAACTCGGCACAAGATTGATAGCGGTCAGCAGGATTAAGCTGCGTACATTTTTGAATGATTCTTTCCAAACCGCCGGATAATTGTGGATTCCAATGACGAATGGGATATAACTCGTAAGGAGGTTCAGTAGGGTTCTGCCCTGTTACCAAATGATAGAGCGTGACACCAAGACAATAGACATCCGTTCTCGCATCCGTTTGACCTTTACCGCCGAACTGTTCAGGTGCCGCATATCCTTTTGTTCCCAAGCTTACCGTATCTGCCAAATTTTGCTCCTTGTATTCCCTGGCGATACCAAAGTCGATTAGTTTAATGTTGCTATCCGGTTTTAACATCACGTTTCCAGGCTTCATATCACGATAAATGATGGGAGGATCATATGTATGCAGGTAATCCAGGACCTCACAAAGCTGCTTGGACCATTCAATGACTAAATCCTGCGGCTGAGCTCCATACTCATCCAAAATTTTATTCAACGGTTCACCTTCAATGTAGTCCATAATGACATAAATCACATTTTCATGTTCAATAATGTCTACAATACGAGGTAACGAAGGATGGTCTAGCTTCTTAATCATGTTAGCTTCGTCAATGGCACTTTGAATGAAAATTTGGTTATTCTTATCTCTTCCGTTTTTCACAATTTCTTTTACTGCCCACTGTTTGTTGAGACGCTTGTCCATTGCCAGGTATACCTTTGACATACCGCCTTGTCCAATCAGCTTCAGTATTTCATATTTACCTTCTACAACTGACCCAATTGCTGCCAAACGAATTCCCCATCCTTACAGAATTTTAACAAGCACGACGGTGATATTATCGGTTTCTTGTCGTTGCTTATTAAGTTCAACCAACTCTTTTGCTTTTTGTTCCATTATGGCTTCATCCCTTAGTGACACTGGTGAGAAGGCATGATAAATTTCAGCCTCCGAAATCATATGACGGAACCCATCTGAACAGAGCAAATAAACCTCTCCCCGTTTAGATGTTCCAGCCATAAACTGCGGCTCTACGAGTTTAGAAGCTCCGATACATTGCAAAAGAACATTTCGTCGTGGATCTAACTCGGCTTGCTCAGGCGTTAGTGTTCCTCGTTTAATCTCTCTACCGACAACCGTTTGATCTTCGGTCAATACTTCAAGCTTTTGGTCCAACCGATACACTCTCGAATCTCCGACATGGCCAATCAACATAAACTGGGAATCTAGTAAGAGCAAAGCTGTCAATGTGGTTCCTAGCTGAATTCTCATTCGTCTTCCATACTCTGCGATTCTCTGATTTTGCTCTTTAATGATTCGCTCCCAGCGATATCTGATTTCATCCATATTACCATCCGCAAGTTGTATGGGAAGTTCCTGTTCGAACCATTCTGAAAAGGCATTGATGACACTTGCACTGGCAACTTCACCTTTGGACAGTCCTCCCATTCCGTCACAAATGACGGCTAGAACAACCTTTCCAACCGATGTATCAGCAATCTTTACACATAAACTGTCTTGATTGGTTGCTTTTTTTATCCCGATATCGCTGTATGCCGCTGTTAATACTTCCATTTTGCGAACCTTCCTTGCTTATATGTAAAAAACGAAGTCTTCGTTTGCTAGTCTTAGTTTCGTTCCTGAGAAAATCTCAACCTCTTTTTCTACCGGAATCGCTCGTCCTTCTACATACGTTTTATTTGTCGAGTTATGATCGATAATATAATAACGACTATCCTTTGTAATAATATCTGCATGACTTCGGCTAATGGCATTATTATTGGATATAAAATAATCACAATATTGACTTTCCTTTCCAATACGGAAGGATGGCTTGTCAACACTGACTTTTTCCTCTGTTTTTTCTCTGATTAAATACGGGAAAATCGGTTCTTCTCCACTATCTGCGCCAAGCACCGTTGTACCACCATCATAAGGTTCTGCTCCAAGTACGGTAGTTTCACTAAAACTTTGTGTATCAGCTTTTCTAGTTTCAGGCTCATCTGCTACTGGTTCTGGAGCCGGAGTAGGAGTTAGAGGCGATTCAACCTTATTAACAGGTCTGCCACAGTAAACACAAAACGTTGAACTTTCCATATATTGTTTGCCACAATGGCTACAAAATTTTGAAACTACTTCTTTTACCTCAGGAGCGCTAAATGGATCGTAGGCAACCAGGGCATCGATCGACTTTCCATCCTCCGGCTTAGCAAAAGAACGATTACGATCTCCAATTTTTCTCGAATCAGATGGAAGATAAGACTTGTTTTCAATAGGTTTTCCTATGATTTCAAAGACGGTTTTTTCAAAGCCGTTAATCGAAAAAATAGCGTTACTCTTAAAATAGTGCAAATACGTACTAATATACCCATGATCTTCGTGTTTTGTAAAAACAACACGAAATGGCAAATCAGAAAAAAAATCTGCCAAACCATATGGATTTTGGTTATTCACAATGGGCCAGAAAATACATTTAATCTTTTTTGTTCTAGGATCAAGAAATATCGATTGACAATCTAACATGAGATTGTTTACATTCATCAAATTCTTTTCACATTCCTTCACAACAGCTACAAGTTGTGCGATTACATCCAAAAACATTTTCTTGCTTACAACACCACTAAAATAGGATTGTAGCGTCGTCATATCAACGATTGAACTAGTTAACGCTACACCCTTTTTGTTCAATACTGCATGAACAGGAATAAGATTCTCAAATAATCCCCCAGCAATTGCGTTTAATTCACGTTCATTGATGGCTTCGGGATGTAGTAACTTGTTCACAACATTATATTTATTCTTACTCTGTTCAACTGTTGTTTTACCCATAAATGTCTCCTGCTATCAAAATTCTACTCTTATAACCAATTTGCTCTATTTACTGCTTTTGATTGCGCATCCTTATATTGGCTTGCTGCATATCTTAAAAACTTCCCATAGTTTTCTAACGCCTTCGTCATATTTTTTGAAGTGGAATCATTGCCATCCACCCGATTCCACTGCTGCTGGAACTGTTTGGAATCCTTACCCTGCCAAGTTGCACTAAGTGTCTGCACGTCCCTATCGGCTGCAGTCATATTTTTTTTATGTCTTGATATGTATGTATCAATGGCGTCTGCAGCCGTTTCAAACTTACTGTGGTTTACCTTTATAAAATGACTCAAAAAATCTCCCCCTTTAAAAACGGCTTTAAGATTTTAACAACAATGGTTGCAAACACAGCCTTACTTAAACAAATCTGCCAAAGTTGTGTTCGCTTTTTCAGCCTGAGTATAGCCGGGATCAACCTGTTGTTGCAGAAATTTTACATAATTATCAACCACTGTATATCTTGGTTCATGAAACGTACTCTTTATTTTATAGAAGGAATCCATCGCATGCTCAGCAGCAGTACCATCCCAGACACTATTTAAAGCTCTTATTGCAGACTCCACAGATGAAAAATCATCCTTGATTCTATTATTATAGTTAGCAATATTTTTCGCAGCCGCTGCCACACGCCCGGTATCTACTTTTATTAGATCAGCCATTGTTATCCCTTCTTTCCCTATTATTGAAGGCAACTTATCACGCTAGATTTAGGCTCTACTGGTACTATTCGTACTTTCCTCTTTCACTTTGGAGGTATCAATATTATTCAATTTTCGCTTAACATCCCGATAGTGATCCGCTATTTTATAAAGCTTTGAGGCGCACTTTTCATTACCGATCCCTTCAAAGCCCCTATCGATTCCCGCTGCAATACTTTCGATTTCGTTTATGATGCTTTGAAGCTCTTGTTTAATATAATAGAGCTCATGCTGTGCGTTGGCACTCATGGACAATCCCCCTACCCCAGATTATTCATAATTTTCCGTTCCGTTGCTTCAAAATCCTCCGCCGTTTCTTCCAAATAGGAAATATGTCTTTTGATTTTCCAGCTTTCCCCTGTCATCAAATCAGCCTGCAGTAGGCTCCATAAATCCACAAGCTCAACCTTGGAATAAAGGGAGTCCAGACTGCGATCAAGATTGTTCAATCTTTTATTGACTGTGCTTAGGCGCTGAGCATAGTTTCGAAGTTTTTGCGTATCTACCTTTATCAAAGGGTGGGCACTAGCGTATTTGTAACCAGGGTTTAATTGCATTTTCGCCCATGATATGAATCCTGTGATGACATCCCCGACGTTAGCGATGATTTTATTGACGAACTCTTTCGCCATATTGGCAGCCTCAAGCACCGCAGCAATAACAGCTGTTACGCCATCAATCAGCTTTTGCACCATATCTGCGGTAAAAGAAAGGGCATCAAGGAGGAACGGTATTAACACTTCGCCAAAAAACTCCGGATTAATCCAAGCGATTACACCAAGTGTTACCCCCACAAGCACTGTCGCAATGAGTGCAATAGGGTGTGTGGCAAGAAACAATCCGATGTTCGCTATTAACGCACCAGCCAATAATTTCTTTTGACCATCAGGCAGGGACATGAAGCCTTCCACTGCATGAATCAGTGCGTTACCTACTCCAGCCGGCAGTTCATCCATCTCCCGTGTGAATCTGCCTATGCTTTCGGCAAAACGATCCATTTCCCCTTTGATGACACGTCCATGTTCATCAAAGTCAACAAAGGTCATACTATGTTTGGCTGTTAAGGCGCCCAACCCATAGTCTCCATAAACATTGTCTTTTGTTTGGAGCGACATGTAATTGGAGCCGGGAACCGGATTCAATATCGCACCTACCAATGACCACTGATAATGGTTCATCTTCCCCGTCATATCCCGAATTCCGTCTGCATAAAGCGGATTATTTAGAAATTCCTCCGCGAACCCCGGGCCGTCGCCATTTAATGCCTGGATGATTTTCGCCCTCATTTCCGGCGGCGCAGTAATCGCTGCATAGAAAGATAAGTTCCCTCCGAGCGAGTGTCCTGCTGTGGCATAAGCGTCATACGGATACTGTGAATTAATATATGCCATATATTCTGTAGCAATCTTCTGCTGATCGACACCAACACCCTCATTGATCATTTTAAAATCGGTATTAACCCAGTCTTTTTCAAACTGATTGCCATGGGCTTCACTGCCCCTAAATCCAACAATGGCATTATTCGGGTTCGTTTCAACCAACAATCCATAAAACCCAGAGTGTTGGTTGTCATCCTTTATATCAACAACCTTCCACGAACTGTATTCAGAATCTGGCGAAATGAACTCTTCATATAAATCCAAATCTGCTTCAGCTTTGCTTACTGCAAGAGGGGTCTTTGCATCTTCAAGGTTTTTATCCAGAGTTGCCTTCACATTGGTATTGTAGTCAAGGATGTTGGCCAAGGTAGGCTCGATTCCTTTCTTTTTCAAGTAGGCAAGATCTTCAACACTAATTTCATAATAAGCAAGCTGCGACGCGACAAATAGATCTTGATCCGAATATGACATGATTACTGCACCTGTCTTTGATCAATGTATTGATTTAACGGAATATTGATCTGTCCATCATCTAGACCGAACCCATTTTCCTGGAACCCTTTTAGCATTTGATGGAAATCATCATAAGCCTCGGCATTTTTCTTAAAATATTCCTCGGATTTTTCGATTGTCTCTCCATCCGTATAGTAGATTTCAAGCGCAGCATTTATAGGGAGTTTTTCAGCAAATAATTCCTGTAACACTTGGTATTCCTTCTCTGCGTCAATGGTAGATACGGAAGTTTTATCCAACAGCAAGGTAATAACAATAGGAACTTTCGTATATTCTTTGGTGAATTTTTCTATCGAAACCATACTTTTATCTGTATATTTGGTATCGGCAAAACCAACATATACCTTGATGAAAAATTTATCTGTTAGTTCACGGATTTTGTCACTTGCAGTCTGTTTGATTTCATCTTCGAGCAGTGCCTCAACATATTCATCAATAATCCAGTTACCTTCCTTTTGGATCTTAGCTTCAAACTTTAACTCTTCCTTACCTTCCGGCGCAGCGACTACCTTAAACGTATTATTCGTCAATGTGCCATACCCTTCACCCGAAGTAAAAATGCTAAAATCCTCATTATATTTTTCCTTCAAGAGCTTTTTAGCTATTTCCGCCCGATCCGGACTGTTTGACATGAAGCTCATACATCCACTCACTCCCAATAAAGAAATAATCGCTAAAAATGACCATGCTGCACGCTTTACTCTTCTCATGTATACATCGCCTTTCATCGGTAAATCTATATAAACCATAAAGTAATTTTCATTTTTAAATGATACTAAAGGCGAAGGGACTCCAACGCCTTTAGTTCAGGGAAGATATCTTATTTAAATGCGTCAGCTAAATTAATATTTGCTGTTTCTGTTTCGAAGTAGCCTTGTTCCACATTTGTTCTTAAAAATCTTACATAGTTATCAAGAATATCTTGATAGTTTTGGAAAAATTTCGCTGCAAATTCATCAAAAGAAGCAATTGTTGCTTGGGCTGCTTCACCATCCCAAGAATTCGAAAGATTTTGTAACGTTTTTTGACTTGTTTTTAACTCTTCAGCAAGTCTTGCATTCAACCCTTCAATCGTTGTTGCAATTTCGCCAACCTGGGCCGTATTTACTTTAATTTGTCCAGCCATTCCCCTCACTCCTTTTCATTTCAATTAGTTTGTCAATTTCCTTACTTGAGCCGTATTACTATCTTGCATGGCCGCATAATTGGCTCTTTGAGTCTCAAGAGCTTGACTAGCTGTTAATAGTTTATCCGCCATACTCTTTAAATCATCGTTGAAGCCACTGATTTGATCAACAAATGCAAGGTTATCTTCGCCCTCCCATGCTGCCCCCATTGTTCCTGCTACCTGCATAAGTTGGGTATAGATCCCTGTGTAAGTTTCAGATAGCTCGGCAATTTTTTTAGAAGCAGTTTCTAGTTCTTGAGGTGTTACTCTAATCACTTTTCCCATTTTCATTCTCCTTTCAATCGTTAATAATCTATATCAGCATGAGCTTAGAACCGTTTTGAATGCCCAGTTCTGCAACAGCCATGTTAATATTGTAAATAATGCCAGAGGTTGCATCACACAACACGGCACTTTTGGTAGCTTTGTATTTTCCATCTGATAAATCACTTAGCAAAGCAGACACTAGTTGTAGTACCTCACTCATTTGACTTTCTAACGGTAGGTAAACATCAAAGCTCCTATTGGCAGCAGGAAGGAAAATTTCAACAAGTACTTTATTCATCGTTGTCCTCATTCTCCTTTTCCGAGTTTAATAGCTTCACTTTGACACTTTTCCCTTTTTGTAAAGAGAAACCAAATTGAGCCGTCATATCCTCCCGTAATTCAGCTGTTGTTTTTAATGGTTTGAGGTTGTATTGTTCAGTGATGCCACTGCCAACCCAGATACCATCACCAGGATTGATATGTTGTTTATACCACTTATCAAAAGTGATTCCTGATAGATTTTTAGATTGCTCGGCAAAAACAATCGTAATATTATACTTCGCCTCACCCTTAAGGAGTATTAAGCCAAGTTTTTCTTCGCCTTCTTTTGAAAGAGCATTTTTTAACGCAACAACAGAATGAATGATAATGACTTTTTGATCAAAGTGTTCCACTTCAATTCCTTTTTCTATTGCCTCTTTATAGGTGTTATTACGATAAACCACGAGATCAAACATCGACGCGACAACATTTTCAAACTCTTTAACAGTGGAATAATAAGTAATATCCTTATTATTTTTATTAATAAAACTTTGCTGTCCATCAATAACGGTAACATCAAAGCCACATTTCTGTGCCATGAATCTAGCTAATTCATGAGTAAAGCCAAGATGTTCACTGGATGCAGATAAAATCATGTTAATATAGGCTTTGCCGAATGGATAATAATGAACATTCAGCGAGCTCTTTTCAACACCCATCGGGATAGTCAGGCTTCCATTTGGACTGACATAGTCACCAAGGAATTCCATATCCACCACATCTGGTAAAATCGGAATCTTCTTCGCTGTATTTCCCTTCCAAGCAGCATGAAGCTTCATGGATTCACGTTGGATGAACGGATATGGTACTGGTTCGTCTGTAATGTGAGCCACCTGGAATTCGTAAATGGCATCTCTTTTAACAAGACCTCTGCCTTTGAATTTAGAAGGATATAAACCATCTGTTTTCCCTACCACAGTGGAATAATCTGTTTCATCATTCAACTGTAACGTTAACAGCTGCTTAAAGTTTTGAAGCAATCGGAATCTTACCGCATTCGTTCCAAGTGCCGTTAAGACAAAATAGATTCCATATTTCGTCCCTTCACGTGACAGGAATGATACAGCCGTTTCTTTTTCTTCGTAAATTTCCGTAAAGGCAGCAAAGTTATTGATGGCAACCACAATCGAAGGTACCTTTTCACCTGTCGCATTCATATAGGAAGCATGATCGCCGCCATAATCGGCAAATAATTTTTTTCTTCCTTCCACTTCACTTTGAAGCAATTTAAACAAGTTGCTGATTTTTTCACTTTCATAGGAAAGAATAACATCTCCCACATGCGGAGCTTTTGCAAAAGCCCTTAATGTTTCAGAAGCAAAATCGAGTATATAGATATTGACTTCATCTGGCGTATGCTCCTGCATAAGGGAATAAACCATTGTATTTAAGAAGGTTGTTTTACCGCTGCCAGCTACCCCGTAAACAATGGTATTTCCTTCTTCTGAAAGAGGGAGACGGAGCAGGCATTGCTGTTGTCTGGCTGGATCATCGTATTCACCGATAACCGGGTTCAATACAAATGAATTGGTGTGATCAGCTTTATATTTTTTCGTAACATCATTCAAGAGAATCATCGCTGGAATCGGCTCCAGCCAAAGCGGACGGATTTTAATCTGTTCTTCAGCCGCAATGTTCCTTAGGTAATCGGTAATAACATCCATCTGCTTCTTAGGATTGGCAAATAGGCTTTTCTTTTTATCCAATTTTGCTTGTTTAATTGGACGACCGTTCCGGTCAATGACCACGACACTGTTATCCTTTTCGACGACCACTTTATCCGATGGATAATAAGGTGCCCCTGCCCAGGCTGACTGCCCCATTTCAAACAATTCGTTATATCCTACTTGGAGATAGAAGCGTCCTGTATCGGTTAGTTCTGCAGCATCCGGGCGTTTTAACATATCCATACTGTCTGCTCGTTCCTGAACTTTAAGACTTACTCGGAATTTACTATTACTCCAGATTTGATCATCAACGACGCCACTTGGCTTTTGTGTTGCCAAAATTAAGTGTATCCCCAGGCTTCGGCCGATACGTGCCGCACTTACCAACTGGGCCATAAACTCCGGCTGCTGTGTCTTAAGCTCAGCGAACTCATCCGATATGATGAATAAATGCTGTAGTGGTTCACGAACAACACCCTCGCGATAAAGCTTTTGGTATTTATAAATATCAATATTACTTTCGCCAACCTGTTTACTTGCCTCGGCAAAAATCGCTTGTCGTCGTTTCAATTCACTTTCGATTGAGATTAACGATCGTTTGATGGCAGCACCATCTAAGTTCGTGATAATCCCCGCCGTGTGCGGCAGATTTTCAAATGATTTCGCCATACCGCCGCCTTTATAGTCAATCAGGATAAAGGCTACTTCGTTCGGATGATAGTTCACGGCCAGAGATAAAATATAGGCGATAATAAACTCACTCTTCCCTGAACCTGTCATACCTGCAACTAAACCATGCGGACCGTGGAACTTTTCATGTAAATCAAGCTTAAATAATTCGCCTAATGTGTCGACACCAACAGCCGCTTCCAATGACTTCGTCGGGTCGTTATCCCTCCACCGCGTTAAAGCATTTAGATGCTCGACCTTCCCTACACCAAACAGCTCCAGGAAGGTAACCATTTTCGGTAGATTAAAGGAACTTGCCAGCGTATCAAGCGGCACATTGGCAAGCTTTACACTTAATTCATTTGGATCATCTGTTACAAAGATATCCGGAACAAACGATGTTGATTTCCCTGTAATATCGTTTTTATCGAACAATATTCCACTGTTTTCATCTAGCTGAACAACCATCGTACATTCCTTCGGAAGGTTTTGAAGTTCATCATAGAAAGTAACAACACTGATATGTATATTCTTTTTCTTGGAATAAACCTGCTTTAACATTTCAGCCCTAACAGCAAGCTGCCTACTCATCGCAAACACAATATAGTATGGCTTCACATCTTCCATTTCACTATCATTGGTCCCGGCACGAACCTCAATTTCCTTTTCTATGTAAGCTGAAACTTCCTTTACTTCATTGTTATTGGTTGCAATAAAACGAAATTTATTATCATTGCTCCACACATGTGGCAGCCACTTGGTAAAACCAAATTCGTCTTCTTCCTCCTGGTCATAAACAAAGACCATTTTCACTTCATCGTAACTATACATGGCCGCTACTTGAAAAATTAACCCTTTAGTAAATTCAACCGTTTGTTTCCGATTGCCAATGACACCAGATATGTTGTTTTCAAATAATGATAAAGTGATAGGAATGTTTTTTAATACTTTAGGAGCCTCGACTAATGTATACAGCTCTTCCTCTAAGTTATCGTCGTCAATGGAGAATTTCTTTTCGGAATAGGTAATATCGGCTGCGATTGTCCCGCTTCCTGTACCCACTCTTACCTTCAAGAAATCATTTTGTCCAAGTCCGCGTTCCCAAAGGTCTCTGCTGACATGTTTAATCCTGCTAATAAGATCGGTTATCGGAACATGGTTTTCCCGCAGGATTTCCTCCTGCTTTTCACTTTCCTCATTAAACATAACGGCGATTTTATCTAAGTATTCTTTATATTTTTCTTGGCGAACTTTTTCCTTTTTACGCCTGCGTCTCCTATCATATTTTTTAGACAAAATCGGCCATAGGATCGTTCCAAGCAGCATACTGCTGGACATCATAATGGAAGGCATCGCTCTTGAATAATCGCCGGTCGCCATTGCATTGTTAATCGCAAATAAAGCCGTAGCCATCGAGGCCATCCCCATCGTCACCGACGGACCTAACACCAACATCAGCGGCATCTCTTCCCCAATCGCATTGGGCGGTGGTGAATCGATTTTAATAACTGCCTTTTCTACATCTCTCTTAAAGCGAGGGGAACGATAAAAATAATCCATAGCCGGCGCTTCATATTCTTCCTCTTCGTCTGGAATTACTGCTTGTTGATTAATAAATGGTTTTAGGAAATTGCTTTTTAACGAAAGCGTTCCATCCGGATTATTAACCGCAACGAAGAAGCTTCCCACAATCAGTTTGTAACCCATTATGTAGATCATATCGCCTATCTTTAAATCCCTGCTTTTCACTCGATCGCCACCGACAAAGGTTCCGTTGGTACTGTTAAGATCGGTAATGCTCCATTTTCCGCTCCGGAACGATAGTTTTGCATGTGAGGCTGACACGAAGTGATTGTTCAATATGATATCGTTTTTATCGGTTCTTCCGATGGTAATATCCGTATCTTTGTCTACCAAATATTTCGTGAAGGTTTGGCGATCATCCGTGCTGGGTTCAATAAACACAATGGTTTTATTATCCTGTTCCTGCGTATCCAAATTGTAGATACTCAACGGACTTAGCACCGTATTACGGATGGGTTTCCCAGAATGATCCATAACCTTAACATCTTTGTTAGACTTAAGAATCCACTCACCATTGATTCCTTCAATCCCGATTAATTTTTTCGACCAATCATTAGAATCATATATCCAATATTGGCCTCTAATTTTCTCAGGAAGAGTAATCGAATTGATACTTGCTTTGTTTATTAACGTTACAATCATGTACTACTTCTCCTTACTGCGTGTGTTGAAGCTAACCTGCGTTAAGTAAATGACTATCAGCACCTATATTATTATATTGAAATAATAATTGGAAAACAGGTCCGACAATGGAGAAACAATTCGTTTACTGTATGTAAATGAACGATTTTTTCTGTTGAATTTTTAGTCCGACTACAGACCTATAAAAAATCCATTTTACTACATCTTGAAAAAAATTGTCCGATAACTAACTGGGTAAAATATCCCGAAAATACCTGATTGTAAACAATCACTAAAATCTTGTGGTGTCAGGTAACTTTACGATTACGGATTGATCACATTGAATTTTTCCGAGGGGGTATTGAGGTTTTTACCATAAACACTGTGATAACTTACCACTTATTCTACCACTAAAATGTAAATTTTTTGATAAGTTTTTATAAAAAGTTTAAATACTTTGGATTGAAACGAAAAAAGGCTATAGGTTAGCACCCACTGCCTTGATCGATCCATTTCCTTGTTACCTGCCAAAATCGTATTCCCCCCCAAATTCATTTGTTTACCTGCCTAATCATTCCCGCACCACCATGGTGCCTCCAACCCATTAAAAAAGCACCATATTCCCAGTTTCCTTTGCATGGGTTTCTGCTTTTTTTAATAGGAAAGCAGAAACGATGGTCAAAAAGGCTAGAACCCCAAACAGGACAAAGAATTGTTCTGCCAACTCAATCAATCCTTTGCCGTTAAGCACTAAATCACGAAAAATTTCAAGGACATAGGTTAATGGGAAGATCAATGCAATCATTTTTCCCCATAATGGAAAGGCAAGTACAGGTATCCTGACACCTGAGAAAAATTGCATCGGTTCTTCAAAGAGGGTAAACAGAATCCCCGCATCACGTGAGAATAAAAAGACAATGTTAAGGAACCCACCCCAGACAATCGCCGATACGCTCAGTAATCCTAATCCTAAAGGCACATTCCACCAATGAATATCTCCAGCATTACCTGTAACCACCAGAACGATTAGAGTGAACCCAGTAAAAAGCCATACAGCTTCCAGAAGATTACCTGCAGCTCGTGAAAACATCACGACTATACGTGAAACAGGAGTCAAAAAAATCAGTTCAAGTGTTCCGGCTTGTCGTTCATAGGACATTCCCCAAGCCGATTGTACAAGGCTCCAAAAAAAGATATATCCTAAATAGCCCGTTAAGAGAAACATCGTAATTTGATCAACGTCCATGTAAGTAGAAAGTGGACTTGAATCTGATAAGTTAAAGGGTTTAAAAGAATAATAGGCTGTTACAAATAAAAGGGCTGGCCAGATGAGCAAAGAAAAGTAAATGAGCTTGTTATGAAAATTATGTTGATGACTTTTTACCGTCTCTGCAACTAAAATCGAAAGAAGCTTCATGCCAATTTCTCCTTTGCTAATGTTAGAATTGCATCCTCTAGGCGCGGACGTTTCAGTTCAAGCTTTTGAATGGGTACTGATTCCTTCATGCAAACACTAAAGATCAATGCTGTCGGATCAAAAGGCGCCATAATATGCATTTCCGAAGAATCCCCTAGTTCAGAAAATTCAATGGAACACCCTGTAAGACTTTGTTTGATACGATTTTGCTGGGAAGTAGATATAGCAATGCTTTCAATTTTTACATGAAAATTCTTTACGACTGAGGCGGTAATATTTTCAGGAGTATCATGCAAAATCAACGAACCTTTCTCGATGATATACACTCTGTCACAAAGCTCTTCAACCTCTTCAAGATAATGACTGGTAAGTAGGATTCCCTTCCCTTGATCTTTTGCTAAGCTTTTAACCATTTCCCGAAGTTGTTTCGCAACTGGAGCATCAAGTCCAAGCGTCGGTTCATCCAAAAATAAGTACTTCGGGTCATTAATGAGTCCGCGAGCAATTTGCAGCCTTTGCTTCATTCCTTTCGAATACAATTCAACTGGCGTATTGGAGGCTTCAGTCAACCCAACTTTCTCCAATAAAACTTGAATCCGAGCCTCCAACTCACCGCCTGATAATCCGTATAGCTTACCAAAGTAGCGGAGGTTTTGTGCTCCGGTCAAACGCCAGTACAGCATTCGTTCGCCCCCAGCAATCATATTAACCATACCTTTCACCTTTATGGCATCCTTAACCGCATCGAGACCATCAATCGTGATTTTTCCTGCTGATGGATTTAATAGAGTGGAAAGCATTTTAATCGTAGTTGTTTTACCAGCACCGTTTAAACCTAGTAATCCAACAATCTCTCCTTCCACTATCTTTAAATTAAGCCCCTTTACAGCATTGACTTTCTCCTTTTCAGAGCGAAAAAAGTTGATCTTTTTCTTCACGGTATAGACTTTTCCTAGATTCATAGCTTCTATCATAAAAATCAACACTCCTTATCCAAAATGCTTTTCTAATACGTACTTTTCCATTCTCTTAATAAAAAAAGCACCAATGGGAAAATAGATGATTCCTAGAATGATCATTTTCCATAGGAACGGGAGGATATCGGAAAGTGATTTTTCTTCAATCCAAACCATCCTTAGCGCATCCACTCCATAGGTCAGAGGCATAATACTTCCAATCCAGCTTACTGCCTCAGGAAGAAATTGAACCGGAAACGTAATGCTGCAAACCAATCCCATCAAGACAAACAGTGTGTTTTGCGTAATATACGTATCTCTGAAATAGAGCATAAATGACCCGAGCACGAGTGCCTGGCTAAAGGTAGCAACAATCACAATAAACAGAACGACAACGACGCTAAGCCAATTTATATTTTGTAAATGAAGTCCAAAAAAATAACCAGTACCCGTAATGACCGCGAATTCAATAGCTACACGGGTTAATCCTTGCGCTACATAACCAAGAAAGTATCCTTTTCTGGAGGAAGGGGTCAGAAGGAGAGCTTCAAGAGTCCCTTCTCTTAGTTCTGTGATAATCGCTCTACTTGCAATCATTAAGAGGGATACTGAAAAGGAATAGAGTAGTCCTCCTAATATCACATAGGAAAGATAATCATCTGTGCCCGCATATGTAGAAAAACTTACTGACAAATCTTTTTTGAAAACGTAAAAGTAAGTTAAATAGGCAAAGATGATGATGTAAAAACCGCTTAATATATGACCTAAAAAGAATGACCAAGGAAATGCCCGTTTCATCACGAGATAATTACGCCCAAACGTAGCAGAAAAGGCTAACCACATTATTTTTCCTCCTTATGGCCAATAAAAGGCTGATCAAAAAATTGGTTAAGGTCGACCTTTAATTGGTCCAATGTTTTTTCGTTTGCTTTATAAAATACAAAATATCCATGCCGTTCTCCCTTAATAAGACTTGCCTTCTCTAAAATCTTTAAGTGTTTAGAAATCGTAGCTTTTGCCAAACCTGTTGATTCTGTTAATTGCTGTGTGCAATAAGAATGATGATAGAGCAATTTAAGGATTTGCATGCGTGACCGATCACTTAAAGCAGAAAGAATCGTTAGTAAATCCTCTGGAACGGCCTCTTCTACCTTTTCGTCTGGAAGAGGTACCTGTAAATACACAATGATTTCTGGGACTTCCATTCCAACAAGCAGATGAGGTGCGATAAAACTAGATGGATAAATCGTTACCCTAGTAATCTCTTCATATCGAAAGACCCATGTTTCTGCTTTGTAGAACTTTAACGTTCTTGCATCTAGCTTGAAACGGGGATGGATCGAATTCATGGCGTCCAAGGGATTTTGTTCAAATTGATTCTTTAGTTCATGTACGGATTTTATTAACCATGGTTCAACTCGGAACAACTCTCTAGCGAAATGTTCTTGGTGATAACGATAAAGAAAGTCACACAGAAATTCTCGGTAGTATCCTGGCTTTGAATGAACTTCCATTTCATTTGCAGTCGATTCGTTTACAGACAAGTTAGCCCGATTTCCTAGTAATAAAGAGAGAAACTCCGTTTCACTTATTAGTTTCATTCGTTCAATGACTTCTTCAACATGTTTTTCCTCATACTGAAGAACATCAACTAAATCAAGAAAGTTTAACCATTCATTGCTTAACTCACCAAAGAGACAGCACGTCTCCCATAAAGAAGGTGACATGTTCCTTTTTATTTTCTCCGCCCATTCAAGCCTCGTCAGGTGATGGGAGGGATTATTCAAAACATGTAAACTGGTCATGAGCTCACGAAACGGCGAGTAAATAAAGCGTACATGTTTAGATAACCATTGATTTACAGATTCCATTCTGATCTTCCTTTTATTTGATTCGCTAAACGACGAATCAAATTGATAATTTTGCAAAATTATTCAATATTCTATATAGCGGCTTTGGAAATGTCAACACAAAAAAGGTTATTTTCACCAAAAGGAGTATTTATTAAAGGAGTATTAAAATTTTGATTAGAGGGAATGCAATGATTACATTAAAAGAATCCATTTCAATGAAAATGGCAATACAAAAAAGCATATTTACCTCTATCCTTGAAGAGGTAAATATGCTTTTCTACTTTTATGTTACCATGGGTACCATGGTTTTTGTTTTTTAGGAAGCTGGAAAGCGTATCGTGACTGTAGTTCCATGGTCTATAGAGGATTGGATGTCAATCGTGCCTTTAAATTTTTCAACGATATTAAAGCAAATCATCATCCCTAATCCTGTTCCTTTACTTTTTAAAGAATAAAAAGGAGTACCTAGAGATGCAACTTCTGCTTCTGACATTCCTCGTCCCTGATCGATTATTTTAATGACAACAAAATCTTTTTCCCTTCCAGCTGTCACAAAAACCACATCACCAAAATTGGAAGCCTCAATCGCATTTTTAATAATATTTATGAGTAATTGTTTAAACTCTATGTTGTTAGCTGAAATCGTACAATCTCCCGTTACGTTTAGTTCAATCCGATTATCATGTAAAAGTCCATAGGAATGAAGCAAATCTGTTACACTCTGAAGAACAACCTTTGCATCGACATTTTCAGTGACATTCTCTTTATCTGGTTTAGCAATCGATAAAAATTGTGATATAACCTGTTCAGCTGTATTTAATTCATCAATCATCAAAGTAACATGTCCTTTTCGATCATCGCTTAAGGACGAGTCTTGCTCAAATAGCTGCAAAAATCCTTTTACAACGGTCAGTGGATTTCTAATTTCATGTGCAACAGCAGCTGCAAGCTGGCCGGTTGTTTTCAAACGCTCTGAATGTTGTATTTGTGCGTAATAGATTTGTTGTTTTTTAATTCGTCTATTCGTTAAATAAAAAATAAAATAGATAATGATTTGACTCGCAATAAAGTTAATGAAATTTCCTATTAAATCCTCTTTTATATAGGGATATTGAAGTCCTCGATCAATCAGCATAATATATCCAAATATTACCGTGATTGATATACCGTTTAATATCAACGAAAAATAAAAAAGCTTTGAATCAAAAAATAAGATTGAAAGTGCTGGAATAAAACATAGAAAAATAAAGGTAGACCACGTCTCTGGATAAAAGAGGAAAAGCATATAAAAGTAAACGGATGCGACAATGATGATGATCAATCTTAGAATATCAGTACTATTCTTAGGATATAGCAGTAAACATACAGACAGAATGAACACCAATATACTGTGAGATATGTAAACAACTCCGAATTCACCAAATCGCGGGTTATCAATTAACAATCCAGCTATCATAATGGCTACTATAATCCACACGACAAAATAATATATTTTTTTATTAAATGTAATCGAAATCTCCTTCATACAAACCCCTTTTGCGGTAATCTAACTTGCATACTTTAAAATATACCATTTATAGATACAAAAGGATAATGAGTTTTTATCATGGAATGCTCTGGCCAAAACAGGCAATAAGTAAAAACCAGGCACTACTAAAGGAGGCTATCCTTCAGGGGTACCTGGTCCAATAAATTTATCCTAATCAATCATCTCAAACAGGAGCCTGGCGATATCACTATTTTCCATTCTTCCACTAAACTTATGTTTATTTAATCCATATGCATAGATGGGGACGTCCTCACCGGTATGACCTTTTGTTGTCCAGCCGGTACTGGAATAGTGATTGATGATGTTAATAAGAGCCTGTTTTGTATCTTCTACTTCCATCTCTAATGTTGTTTGGATGGTCTTCCAGTCTTCTTGATGAAGAGATAGGTGCATGTGACGTGTGATCCTTGATAATTCTTTTGTTTTATGCAAATCTGCTGCAATAACAGAAGGAGTTGATTTAATAGATCGGATCACCGCTGGATTCCATTTATAATTATCATTTCGATCAATACTCATTCCGCCCGTGGAGTGATCAGCTGTTGCAATCACGATGGTATCCTCCCGATTTAAGGCAAATTGTATTGCCTCATGAAAGGCTGCTTCAAAGTCTTTCAACTCACTCATGGCTCCAACAATATCATTGTCATGCCCTGCCCAATCAATTTGGCTTCCCTCTACCAAAAGAAAAAAACCATTTTGATTTTGCTGGAGGCGTTTAATCGCAGCATTGGTCATTTGCGAAAGAGAAGGTACTGTTGTTCCATAGCGATCGAGGTGTTTAGGAAGTTCGATTGGGGCAAATAAGCCTAGCAATTTCTCGTTCCGATCTGCTAAAAGTTCGATTGAATTTGTGGCAAAACCAAAACCATCTTTTATAAACTCTTCAACTAAATTCCGATCATTTCTAGAGAAGTAGGAGGCTCCTCCCCCTAACATGACATCGATTTTGTGTTTGCCACCAATTCGTTCATCCAGATAATCATCGGCAATTTCATGATATTTCTCCCGGGATTCATGGTGTGTAGCGAACGCCGCAAGTGTAGCATGATTGATTTGGCTCGTTCCTACGAGTCCAGTAGATTTGCCACGAAATTTGGCATATTCCAAAATACTCGGAACTGCCTGCTTTTCACTATTCAATCCAAGTGCACCATTATAGGTTTTATAGCCTGTTGCTAAAGCAGTACCTGCTGCAGCCGAGTCGGTAATGTTACTTTTTGCGTCCAATGAATAAGTCGATTGGGTGCCGACAAAATAGTGATCAAATAAAGTAGGATTCATGAGCCCCATTCGCGAGTCATGATTAAAATAACGAAGGCCAGTCGTGTACGAAAAACCCATGCCATCCCCAATTAATAAGATAATATTTTTCACTTTCTTCGTTCTATTGAACGGATGGTCTAACATGGAAGGCAATGTATTTAAACGAAAATCACTTAACGGGGCGGTGGAATGTAACAAATCAAACAGCACCTTTCGCATTTAGGTAGGTATTTCGTGTTTATTTAACCAACGGAAGCAAGTAATGTCACTCAAGTTATAGCACAGAAAAGGGGAACTTTTTCATGAAATACAATTGTTTTACAAAAACTCAAAAAATTCTTAATAATTCATTTGAGTTCCACCCTAAACTAGACAAAAAAACTCCTACTCCGATGCAGGAGTAGGAGTTAAATTTCGTGATAACTTTGCCATTTTTCGGGACTGAACAAGGCGCCCCAAGAACCGCCTCCTCGGTCCAATGGCAAAATAAATGTATACTTCGCTTTACATCATGCATACAATACATTACACAATGTAAAATTCACCATACAGGAGGTGTAATGCATGACCTATCAAGAAAAGAAAAGTATTGTATCATTGATCAGCGCCATCGTTATTTTCGTATCTTATTGCTTGTACATGTTTCCTCAGTATCCTGAAGGTGGCCTGGAGTCGATGGAAACCTTTCGCTATTGGGGATCCTTTGTCCTCATCTTGACTCTCGTTTCCATCGTTGCGCACATCGTGATCAGCATTATTTTTAACATTGTCTTTAGAATGACGACGCGGGAAAAGGAACCCAGATTTGCGGATGAACTGGATAAATTGATTGAGTTGAAAGCGTTTCGAAATTCATTTTTTGTGTTTATCCTCGGCTTTCTTATTTCAATGGGATCGCTGATTTTTTATCAGCCGTTACAGGTAATGTTCATAATCCTAATCATTTCAGGTTTCATTTCCGATTTAACCGGCTCCATTACAAAATTTTATCACTATCGGAGAGGAGTGTAAGAGTGGCTAAAAATCTTGTCGGTAATCATATTCGAAAATTACGATTCAACCATGATGAAATGACCCAGCAGCAGTTGGCTGACAAGGCGGGAGTAACCAGACAAACGATTGTAGCTCTCGAAAAGGGAAACTACTCCCCATCGCTAGAACTGGCTTTTCGAATTGCACTTGCCTTTAACTTACCTTTGGAAGAAGTATTCTTTTATGGGGATAACACGAAGTTATAGGAAATAGCTTTACCGTTTATTAAATATAAAAGGCGGAGATCAAATGAACTCAAACAAAAAAGCAGCAAGAATTGTGGGAGTACTGTTTATACTTGCGGCCGTATCAGCCATAATCGGTCTACTTTTATATGATCCCATCCTAAATGAACCCGATTACCTGATTAAAGGTAGCGAGCGTGGTAACCAAGTGGTACTGGGAGCGGTGATGGAATTAATTCTTGTCGTTGCCGCGATTGGAACGGCAACGACCATGTTTCCACTATTAAGAAAGTATAATGAGACGATCGCTCTTTGGCATCTGTGCTTCAGGTTTCTTGAAGCAATTGTCATTACAATTGGTATCATCAGCATCCTGTCCCTATTAACCTTAAGTCGCGAGTATGTTGCAGCAGGTTTCCCAGATATCGCCTTTTATCAAGCTTCAGGAACTTTATTAAAAGCAACACACGATTGGACATTTTTGCTTGGCCCCAATTTCTTGCTCGGTATCAATACAATGATGTACAGTTATATATTTTATAAAACCAAGCTTGTACCAAGGTTTATCCCTATCCTAGGTATGACAGGGGCAACGCTCGTTTTTATCTGCTCCTTTTTAGTCATGTTTGGTTTGATAGAACAGCTGTCTATTTGGGGAGGTCTGTTAGCCCTGCCTGTAGCAGCAAATGAAATGATCTTAGCAGTATGGCTACTCACTAAAGGATTCAATGAATCGGCAATCGATTCACTGACTGCAAAAAAGGACATGGATTGAAAGTGCCTGTCACCGTAGGTCTCCATTGAGGGCATTTGGGATTTGTCCTCAATAGGTGGTCTTGAGGACGAATCTCCATTGGGCGCATCAAGGATTTGTCCTCAATAGGCGGTCTTTGGTTGCCAACACACGTTTAGCCCCGCACTAAAGAAGCAGGTAATCGTTAATGATTACCTGCCTCTTCTCTTAAAATATTAGCATTGTTTATAATGCAGCCGATCCACCATCGATTGAAATGACAGCACCATGAATATAGGATGCTTCGTCGCTAAGCAGAAATGCTACGACATTCCCTACTTCATGGGGTTGACCTAATCTGCCCATCGGAACCGCATCAGCCATTGCTTTAATCGCTTCGGCCGGGAATGCTTTTACCATTGGTGTCTCATTCGTTCCTGGAGCAATGGCATTGATACGAATATTTTCTCTTCCATATTCTCCAGCAATGGTTTTTGTTAGACCAATGACAGCATGTTTTGTCGCAGAATAAGCTCCTAATGTCGGCATTCCAACTAAGCCGCCAAGAGAGGCAGTATTGACAATCGATCCACCGCCCGTTTTTAGCATCTCATTGACGACATATTTCAAACCGTAGAAGACACCTTTTAAATTAACATCCACAATGGTATCGAATTCTTCTTCGGAACATTCTAACGTTCGAACGCCAGAACCGGAAACTCCAGCATTGTTAAAAAATAGATCTATTTTTCCAAAGCGGTCAACTGTTTCAGCTACATATTTTTTTACATCCTCAACTTCACTCACATCTGCTTGAATAAAAATAGCATCACTGCCTAATTTTTCACAAAGCTGTACCGTCTCTTCTCCTTTTTCTTTAGACAAATCTACGATTGATATATTTACTCCTTTTTGAGCAAGCTTTAATGCAGCTTCTCTTCCGAACCCACTGCCCCCACCTGTAATAATCGCTGTTTTCCCTTGCATTTGATTCACTCCAATTTAAATTATTTGTGATGTAGGATTATATAACCATTATAAGGATTTTCATTATGTGAAATAGTGAGCAATCCATGCTTTAATTATAGCACTTTCTGATTTACTCGAAACAATTTACGGAAAGCTGCATGTGGCAATTTCTTGACATCTTCCCACAGGCGTCCCCATGGTCTTTACAGAAATTTTACAATGAATTCCAACCTATGAAAAAATGTTTTCTAAATTTCCGTGTCTGACTTTGTACCTATATGTCAGATTATGATTCTCTCTCGAATACTTAAACCAGCTCAACACGTTGAAAACCATGCTAATATTGGTTGGTTTGTTTGTATAAAGATCACCTCAATCTTTCATATTCTCTCTATTTTAAGAAGCAGAAAATTCAAGCAAACTAGTACCTTTCTAATATTAAGACATGTTTGACATTAGTCATTATTCCCTATTTATCAACACCTAGTGGTTTGTTAACATTTGTAACTGTTAGGAATATATTTCCACGCAATTGTTAAATTGTGGATTATGACGCAGCTATAGTTTGGATAGTACTAATGAGAAATTTGAAGTGTGGGGGAGTCAGGTGGGACTGTTTAAAACATATGCATGCACGATGCAGCATGACGCCGCTGATTGCGCTGCAGCAGCTATTTCAACGATATTACTAGAATATAAAAGTGAAATGTCCATCATGAAAATTCGTGAAATAATAGGTACTGATTCCTATGGGACAAGTGTTAAAGGGATCGTAGATGGATTAGAAAAATTACACTTTAATGTAAAAGCCATTAGAACCATCGCCAGTGACATGACAAAAGACATAACCTTTCCAGCAATCGCCCAGATTAGAACCAAAGAGGGCTTAAATCACTTTGTTGTGATACATAAAGTATTGAAGAATCATCGTTTTTTAATTGCCGATCCGGAATTAGGATTGATGAAAACATCGTTTGAGGAATTTGAGGAATTATTCACAGGTGTTTTAGTATTAATGGTTCCAAATAGTGAGTTTGAAAGAATTACATATAAAAATATGGGAATGTTCGATTTGTTTCGCGCCATCATATTGCCTCAAAAGAGAATGCTAGTTACCATTATTTTGGCATCCTTATTGTTGAGCATTATTGGGATTTTTCTAAGCCTATTTCCAAAGATATTGATGGACGAAGTGATTCCCTATCAACTGAAAAATAGCCTTTATATTCTACTAATCGCCTTTGGAACGGTTACGCTTTTTCAAATCTTATTATCTGCCTTCAGACAGCATATTCTTTTATTTTTATCGAGGAAAATAGATATCCCGTTATTATTGGGTTACTACAATCATATCGTACACTTACCTTACCAATTTTTTGTCACCCGAAAAGTGGGGGATATTATTACGAGATTTCAGGATGCCATGACGATTAAAGATATTTTTACGACTGTTTCGATCTCGTTGGTTATGGACATTCTGTTAGCTTCGATCACTGGGATTGTCTTGTGGAATATCAATTCTACCTTATTTATGATTCTACTCGTGATCGTTTTCATCAATATTCTGCTTATTTACTTTTTTAAAAAGCCCTATAAAAAGCTAAATTATGAACAAATGGAAGCTGGAGCTGCTCTCAATTCGCATTTAATTGAATCGATAAAAAATATCGAAACCGTAAAATCTCAAAATGATGAAAAAGCGCAGATGTATAAATTAGAAAGTAAATTTGTGGCCACGCAAAAAATTGGTTATCGCGAAGGGGTCATCGGCAACTTTCAAAATTCGATTTCTACTTTTATCGGCTCTTTAGGAAACATCCTGTTTATGGCCATTGGGGCGATTAGCATTATGGATGGAAAAATGAGTATCGGAGATTTATTGGTTTTTCAAACGTTAAGTCAATATTTTACGGAACCTGTTCAGAATCTCGTTTCTTTACAATTAACTTTTCAAGAAGCTCAAATTGCGATGAAACGATTGAGTGAATTGATGACGCTGGATCGTGAGGATTCGAAAAAAGAACAAGTAAAAAACATCCCGTTAAATGGAGAAATTGAATTTAAACAAGTCAGCTTCGCATATGGCTCTAGGCCGCCGGTTATAAAAGATTTATCCTTAACCATCCCGCAAGGTACACGGGTTGCATTTGTTGGCGAAAGTGGTGCAGGAAAAAGTACGATTTCGCGTCTGCTGTTAAAATTTATTGATCCTCTAGAAGGAAAAATAACGATATCCGGGTATGATCTTAAGGATGTCGATTACAATTTTGTTCGATCAAGAATAGCGTATATCCCCCAAAATATTGAGTTATTTACAGGGACCATCATCGACAATATTAAAGTAGGAAATCCTGACGCTACATATGAAGAAATTGTTTTAGCCTGTAAAAAATCCGGTGCGAGTCAGTTTATTGATAAGTTACAAAATCGGTATGAAACATTCGTTGAGGAGTCCGGCAGTAATTTTTCAGGTGGTGAGAAACAACGAATTGCCATTGCAAGAGCCTTAATTGCTAAACCGGATATTTATATTTTTGATGAAGCCACATCAAACCTAGATTCGTTTAGTGAACAGAAGATTCAAGATCTTATATTTGGTCAGAGAAGTGAAAAAACAGTCTTTATTATTGCACACCGTCTGTCGACCATCATATCCTGTGATTTAATCTGTTTTATCGAGAATGGGAGAATCATCGAGCAGGGAACACATGAAGAATTAATGCAATTGAATGGCAGGTATGCACAGATGAATACTTTGCAGTCTGGAAGAAAAGTTGAAATCTTTGAGGATTTATTTGATCAGGAGGTAATGGCATATGAGTAAATTAGAAGTGAAAGAGAATAAAAAATTAACCTTAAAAAATGTCCTTATTAATGAACTACGAAACATTGAAATAGAGAAGCTGGAATCTGAAATCCAAAAATTTGTAAACTATATACAGATCCTACATATTCAAGCCTTTGGTCCGCTGATCACCAAGTTAGTAGGAACCAATATTCATGATGATGGAACACTCACCTTTGATTATGATTTGATTGTTCAAGCACATGATTATCACCTTCATAAAGATAAGTTTAAGGTAAAACAAGCATATGCTTGTGAAAATTGTCTCTATACTCGATTTGAAGGGAAAGCAGAATACCTAAATTATGCGCACTCCAAATTAGATTTACACATTTATGAAAATGATCTGATCACAAACGGTGAAATATATAGTGTGTTCTTATCGAACGCCCCAGATAATATGGTAGTGGACTTATTTAGACCGGTGACAAGAAATGAAACTTTATAATACCAATGAACTCAAAGATTCAAGAATATTTTTTGATAAAAGGCCACCGATATTCTTAACCCTATTTATCGGTATGGTAGTCGTTATTCTTGTGGTAACCTTTTATTTCTCCAAGGTTTTTGTGAAACCATATATTGTTAAAGCACAAGGAGCAGCGATAACAAGCGATACTCAACTGATCTCTTCACAAATGAATGGCGAGGTAATATCCATTCATACAGAAGAGGGGCAAAAGGTTTCGACAGGTGATGTCTTATTTACGATATCCAATGGACAAGAGGGCCTGCAAAATGCCGCCTTAACCGAACAAGTAGCGAACCTGAATGAGAAATTAGGAGTCATGACAAGGTATGAAGAATCGCTAAATAAAAAAGTGAACCATATGAGTAACTCGAGTCTTGAGCAGGAGTATTATGGTAAAGTTGAATACTATTTACTCCAGGTAAAGACAGAAAGCTTCAATAAGAAAAACTTGGATATACAATTAAATGATAAGAAGAATAAAAAAGTCGAGCTTGATCGTGAACTTACGAGTCTTACCAATGAGCTAAAGACGTTGAAGGAAAACAGGAATAAGGTGAGCAGCGTACAGGAAACGAGTACAGAAGAACATATTGTCGAAAGCATCGTCGAAGAAAACAAGCTGAAAGAGACTGAAATGGAAGGAAAAATCGACGCGAAGAAAAGTGAAATAGAGGGTATTAAGGAAGAAATAAGCCAAATCGAGCAGCAGGTGAACAACCCTTCCTCGCAAATAAAAGATACATATCATCAATTAACGAGTGAACTAGGTGTAGCAAGATCCGATGTTCAATCAAAATTAGTAGAATTAGAGGGTCAGATGGCTATTAATACCGGTCAAGAATCTTCTTTGGTCGTAAAAGCAAAAAATGATGGAATTGTTCACTACCTCCTACCGCTGCAAGTGGGGATGTCCATTCAGACCAACCAAGTCGTGGCAGAGGTTTCTAACAACTCAGATGATGATTTGCAGGTAGAAGCCTATATAGATGCGAAAGACATCTCAAAAGTAGTCGTTGGTCAAAAAGTTCGCATTGCGATTGAAGGGATAAATACCTATAAATACGGGACAATCGATGGAGAACTTATTTCTGTAGATTCTGGAGCTTTAACCCAAGAAACAAATGAAGGGAATCAACTCTATTTTAAATGTTTGGTCAGTGTCCCTACGAATAAGCTGGATGCAGGCGATGGAAGTACGGTAAAACTAATCAAATCGATGCCTGTGGAAGCGAGAATTGTTTATGAAGAAGAAACCTATCTTGAATGGGTCCTTGGGATGCTCAATTTTAAGAATTCATGATATCGGCCAAACCATTAACTTATAAAGGAAATAAAAAAATGAAAATAATGATGAGACTTCATATTCTTTATTATCTATGCCTATTGGTGTTTATCCTAACCATTCCCAAGCTTTCAACAGATGCCAATATCTTAAAAATCGTATTGTTTTTACTCACTATCGGGGTATTTATCTTTTTATGTAGTTATTATATCGTACTGTCTTTTAATAAAAAGATTGGCGCGGTAAAAAAATATTCAAATATAAATGTAGGCATCATGTGTGGCGGCATTATTTTAACCCTCACCTTTGGGCATTACATCTATACAAAATGGAACAGTCTAGTAGTATTACTAACGATTTTCATTATTCTATTTATCGTTTCAAACTTTTTAAATTATAAAATTAAAAAAATAGTAGAAGATCAACAGTTTGATCTCATGAAGGAAGTCAAATTGTTTTATAAGATGGGTCAAGCTTTAGATAAAACGCCCATCAATAATGCGATTTCTAAACTGGACTATCTGTTTTATGGGTTTTGTATTGCCGTTTTTATCGCAGAGGATATTTATATATTTGCCGGGGCTGTAGGTGTCATTTTGATTTTATCCATCAAATATGTACGAGCCATAAAGTCGGAATTTCTGAAAAGCGGATTAATCACTGTAAAAGAAACCAATTTATCCATTGCTGCTTATTTTTTCTTTTATTTGTTTTCGATTGTATGGATGATGTTTATTCCGAACCTTTCTACCCTGTTAGTGGGAGCCGCTAGTTTATTAGCGATTAAAATATATATTCGTAGAATTGCTGAAAAAGTGTATGAAGAAAAAAATGGCATTTCGAAGTAACCCATACATTTGGTATATCGTACATTTATGTACTTTATATAAAAAAATAAAAAAGTGGAGGAATTACAAATGGAATTAGTATTACCAGCAAAGTATGTAGAAATTGAGCAAGAGGAAATGGCTTATCTTGATGGAGGTGCCTACCTTTCAGCCTCTCAATGTACAGGGATCGCTGCAAGTATCGCGATGTCTCCAGGTGCATTAGTCGCAGGAGCAGCAACAGCAGCAGTTATTTCTAAAATTATTAAGTATGGAAAAGGTGTTGGCGGTCCTCTAGGATTTATAATTGGAACGGCAGCTGGTTATGCAACTGGATTTATTTCTAAGATTGCATACGGAATTGGAAAAGGTGCCATTTCAGGCAAAGGATTATCGATCGCCTGGTCATGGGATCCGTTTAACTTTGGAACACAAACTTATATCGGCAAAGCTTCATGGGCTTGATTGAAGTGAGGTTGGGTGTACCCTCCCCTTCATACATCTCCTACTAGCGCCAAACAGCTTATGTTCGCCCGAGAAATAAGTATATCCCCATATAACTTAAAGCTCGTACATAAGTAGTGATCCAGGAAAAAGGCATTAGGGATGTAAGGAATTCAATAATGAGATTCAGGCGGGGAGTCAAGGAAATCATGACATAATCCCCCTGAATCGTCAAGTTGGTTGATTTGGCGCAAAAAGGTTATTCTTAAGAAGTTGTCCTCTATTTAATAGGGGGCAACTTTTTTTATAGACAAAAAAGAGAGGTTTCTAAGTTGCCAGAAATCCTCCCTCGTTATTTACCATGAAACTACAATCCACTCATCCTGCTTGACGATTGAAAAGTCATCGTCAAATTCTTGTGGTCCTACCAATTGAACACTTTCTCCCGTTTGAGCCACATGGTTGATACCTTCTATCATTTTTTCTGCAGACTCCCCTTTATCCACCATCAAATCACATAAAATATCGATATTGTTTAGCGCAGCACTTGCAACCCCAGTACTCATCCCGACGAGCACCTCATCATCTTTCACAATGGCAAAAACATCAGAATACGGAATCGCATAAAGTGTGGCCTCATATTTCACCGCAACATTTATCCAATCCTGAAATTTTTCTTCATGCATCAAATTAATATATTTCGAATCACCGATCATAATAAAATCTTCGGCCGATGTTTCTTCCTTTTCATCCACTAGGGTTTCCGAAGGCTCCTGTGATAAAGATGGAATTTCATTTTCCTTTTCATCTCCTGTTTGAGAAGAAATGAAAAGGGGACTTTGCATTTCAACATTGTCATTATTTTCACTGTTAACGAGTTTCATATCTTGATTGCTCTCAATCATTTCTTTTTCAGCAATCGTTTCGGTATGTTCCAAGGTGATCGTTTGTGGAGATAATTCATTGGTAGCATCCAACTTCCTCTGAGAAACATCTTCAGTAGAACATGCAGCCATTAATAGTAGAAAAGTTATCAAAATTAAACCATGCTTCATCTTTTTCACTACCTCCCAAAATAATCTCTACCTTTTAAACGTTTTACAATTAAAAATGTTCCCTATTTTCTAAAAAACAGTTCAAAAGTTACAAATTTAAAAATCAACTACTCCAAAACGACCACTTATATTCGAAATGCAAGTAGAAAAAGATTCTCCGTCCCTATTTAATTACCCGCATCTACATGGAAGTAAACTACTTTCGCGGAATTTTCACTCAATTTATTAAATAGAACGGGCACCTCGTATCTGGATAGTCCTTTTTGGCTGTTTTTTTAGAGTAGAAAAAACAAAGGACATGAGTCAGTATGTACCGAACTCATGTCCAACGTATTGCAAATATGGTCTAGCCTTTTACTGTTCCAGCAGCTGTCAGCCTTATTACTATTCATTGATTCAGTATTAATTTTTCGATTGCAAAGGCTACTCCATTTTCATTATTCGATAACGTATGGAACTGAGCTGCTTCTTTTACGATGGATTCTGCATTGGCCATGGCCACTCCACAGCCCGCATACTCAACCATACTGAGATCATTCTCGCCATCCCCGATGCAGATGACCTCTTCCCGTTTAATCCCAAGTTTTTCGGCAAGTAGTCTGACTGCATTTCCTTTGCTGACACGTGGGTCAAGGATTTCTAAAAAGAACGGAGTACTTTTAACGAACGTATATTTTTCCCAAAATGATTCAGGTATGTTGGCAATGGTCGTATTCAAACGTTCCGGTTCATCAATGAACATTACTTTCGGAATCAGCATGTCCTCTGGTACTTCATCAATTGGCCGATAATGGATAGGAATTTGATTGATATGGGCTTCATGAACGGTGTATCGGCTTATCTCTCTGTGAGGTGTATAAAGATTTTCTGTATCAAAGAACTGGAGCGGTGAATCGATCTTTTGGCTCAATTCGTATAGTTCTTTTAAGTTTTTATAGGTTAAGGTAATTTGGGATTCGACATCCTTGCTGTACGTATTTTGCACAAGAGCCCCATTAAAGGTAATCACATAGTCATCTTCATCGTTTAATTTCAATTCCTCAATAATCGATTGGACACCGACGATGGGCCTCCCCGTACAGATGACCACCTTCACGCCTTTTGCTTTTGCAGCTTGAATGGCGTCATTTACTTCCTTTGTAATTTCTTTTCGATCATTCATCAGCGTTCCATCAATATCGATTGCTATTAATTTATACAAAACTTGTCCTCCTACATCCTGGTTGTCCGTTAGCATATACCTATACTACAAGAAGGGCAATGAATTATCCAGAAATCCAGACTATTTCCAATACGCCGCAGCAAACAACACACTATCGAGAGTCTTAATCATTTTTATTAGGACATCCTGTATTAGTAAAGAAATTACCGAGAAAAATGACAAAGCAGCTTGATGACAGGATCATCAAGCTGCTTCTTTTTGTTCTATGTAAATTTTGATATTACCGAAACTTCCACTTTGTATGCGCTTTGTAAACTTGGCCTTTGTCAATGATGCAAGATGGGAAGTGTTGATGGTGAATGGAGTCCGGCATGCCTTGTGTTTCGAGGCATAGGCCAAAATACTTCCGGATGGGAATACCATTGATAGAAAAATCCCCTTCTAATTGGTTCCCGGTGTATAGCACCACACATGGCTGGTCGGTTTCCACCTTCAAAACACGACCGCTTTCCTGATCACTCAGAACGATTTTGTTTAGTTCATTTTCTTGCAGAAGGAAAGGATGGTCATAGCCATTTCCGGCCAGTATATTTTGTGGGTGTTCTGATACCACACCATCCTGTATCATTCTTCCGGCAGTAAAATCAAACGGAGTATCCTCCACTGTGAGGATTTTCCCAGTTGGAAGCAGATCTTCAGTTAGTTCAAGAAACTGCCTGCTTTTTAACTGTAACACATGATCCTGTATATCCCGCTTACCATTACCAGATAGATTAAAATACGTATGGTTGGTGACATTCAGCAAGGTTGGTTGATCAGCCACGCCTTCATATACTAGGAGAAACTCATTCTTATTATTCAAAGTATAGATGACTTTCATGTGAAGATTTCCTGGATATCCATTTTCTCCGTCCTTACTTAAATAAGAAAAGACCAGACTCACATGGTCCTCACCTTCTTGAACCTCCGCCTTCCAAATCACCTTATCAAAGCCCTTTAACCCACCATGCAGATGGTTTCCATGATCATTTTTCTCCAGTTGATACACCTTATCATTCAATTCAAACTGGGCTCCTTGGATTCTTCCCGCTACACGGCCGACTACTGCTCCAAAATAGGGAGAATGCTTCTCATAGTCCTCCAGTGTATTAAAGCCAAGAACGACATTTTCTACACTTCCCTGTTGGTCTGGAACCATGATTTTTGTGATGATGCATCCATAATCAAGGCACGTTACTTTCATTCCTTTATCATTGACCAATGTATAGGCAGTCACATCCTGCCCATTCAACTCTCCAAACTTTTCTTGATGTAATTTCATTTTAGAAACTCCAATCCATTTTATTAAAAGAATAATCACAAACACGAGAACCGTTCCCCGTGTTTTTGCGAGAACCGTCCCCGTGTTTTAACAGTCTAAATTTTATAGGGCAGAGTTTCTATGCCTCTTTTGCTTTTCTTTCCTGAATAATTCGTATGCATTCATTAAATTCAGTTTCTGTATAATCATATTTTGATAACAATACTAATCGTAAGAATGATCCTAAAGCAGGTAAAATCGATACGACTAGAAATAATGATTTTAAAGTAAATTCTGTTTGTTCAACATTCGCTTGATAACCGATAAATGTCAAAATAAGCCCAGTGGTAGCTCCTGCTAAAGCAACAGATATCTTTCCAGCAAATGTTTGTCCACCAAATACAATGGCTTCAAATCTTTGTCCTGTTTTCGCTTCACTATATTCAACCGTTTCTGATAGCATCGCAGAAATAATCGGGCCTGTCGCAGAATATAAACATTGAGTAATCGCTAAAAATGTGATAACTAATGGGATACTCTCATAACCCACGGAGAAGAAAATAATACGTAAAATGATATCACTTACTAACAGAGTGATTAAAATGTGTTTCTTCTTAAAGTATTTTGTTAAAAGTGGAATAAATAAAAATCCTACTGCACTTAATGTCCCGATGATTCCAAATACACTCATTAATTGAGGAGCATTCAAATTATAGGTAAAGAAATAAAGGATAATTCCTTGTACAATATTCATAAAAATATTTAAGAAAAATACCGTTAAAATCATAAACATATACTTATTAACTTTAGCGGATGCTATAACATCTTTAAATGTAACTTTTTCACTATGAGTTGGTTCAACTCGTTCTTTTGTATATTTATAGCCAATAAACATTAAGATATAGGCTGCTACCATGATAATCCCAACGGTTATCAAATAACTTGTAGATGGAGTGAAGCTTTTATTGAAAACCCCTAACATGATTGGAACTAAAAATCCTACCATGCCAATTCCGCCGTAAACGCCTAAATTAGCTACTGTTAGCAATGTTGTACGATCTTGACCCTTTTTAGAAATCACTGTAGAAAGAGACCAAAACGGAATATCAGAAAATGCGTACATCGTTCCCCAAAGAATATAAGTAGCTCCTGCATAAAGGATTTTCCCTGTTACACTTATGTCTGGTGAAATAAAACAAAGGATGGATGAAATCACAATAAATATGGGAGCAAATTTCATATACCCTCTAAATTTCCCATGTTTTGTTCTTCTTGTATCCATAAATCCCGCTACGATCGGATCAATAACTGCATCCCAAATTCTAGCAACTAAGAAGATGATACTTGCTGCTACGGCTGAAATCCCTAAAATATCCGTATAAAAGAATAAAATGAATGTACCTACCAAACCAAAACTAAAACATTGCCCGAAACCATAAGAAAAATAGGCAAGATATTCCTTAATACTTATTTTTTCATGAAGTTCATCTATCTTCGTTTCTTCAACACGAACTGCTGCACTTTGCATTTTATTTCCCCCCCGTATTATTTGAAAATGAACCCATATTGACGGTCAGAATCCATAATCGCTTTAATTGTTTTAGGATCAAATTTATAGTTATGATTGTGATCTAATAATCCATTCACTTCTTGTTCAACATCTGTTAACTGTGTATAGCAAAATCCACTACAAAACTCTATTTTCATTACGGCTTTTGTTAGATTCTCTATTTTTTGTAACACATCATCTTTCGATTGAATACGTTCCCCATATCCCCAAGAAGCTTCTGAAATATCTTCCTGATAGGCTACACCCCCATATTCACTAATAATGAATGGTTTTTGTTGGTGCTCATAACCTTTACAGTATGTTTTTCGACCACTCGTTAAGGAAGGACTTTCTTTTATCGCCATTTCTTTATTTTCATAAGAAGCAATTAATGTATCCTCATTCGTATTGTAATCATGAATGGTACATACATCTGTCAATGTATGCTCCCAGCCATCATTTCCAATCACTAAACGTGTGCAATCTAATGATTTAACGGTGTAGTACAAGGCATTCACAAAATGTTGTTCTTCTTCATGGTGAGATATTTCATTTACTCCCCATGACTCATTCATCACAACATAGGTAATAACAGAAGGATGATTGATATGTTTGTCCACAAATGGATGAATCTCTTTGAACATATTTTCGTTTGACTTACGGCTAAACTCAAACAAACTTGGCATTTCTGCCCAGACAACAAGGCCTAATACATCACATAAATATAATAACTTATGACTTTCGAGCTTTTGGTGGATTCTCAAGCCATTAAAGCCCATTTCCTGAATTTTCTTCAAATCATCTAAAAACTCATCTGTCGTTCCTGTTAAGCCAGCATTCGGATAATATCCCTGATTTAAAATGAGTTTTTGATAGAATTCTTGATCATTGATATAAATTTTTTCTTCATGGGATTCAATTCCTCTCATCCCAAAATAACTCTCGATTGAATCTTCTACTCTATCATTCTCATCCAAAATATTGAGTTCAATATCATATAAATTAGGATCCGTTGGATGCCAGTAAAATAATCTAAAATTAGGCAAATTACTACTAACATCGATTGAAAATTTAGCACGACTATTTTTAAAGGAACTCATCATTTTTGTAATCAATTGACCCTTATATGTAACTTTGGCTTCAATAAAAACGTTTTTATGATGGTTGATGGTTGCATCAATGGCTAGTTCTGCTGTGTGAATATTAGGCTTCATCGTAAAGTTCGTAATGTAAGTAATTCCTGTTTCCTCCAACCAAACATTCTGCCAAATTCCAATTGTACGGGTATACCAACATAAAAAGTTTTCATCTTTCCAACTTTGCTTTCCAATTGGTTGATTGGTATCATTATGATCTTCTACTCTGATGGTGATTGTATTATTTGTACCAACAAAATTCGTTACATCCACTTCAAAAGGCACATGCCCTCCTTCATGAGTACAAACCAATACATCATTGATCCAGATATCGCATTTATAGTCAATGGCTTCAAAATTTAAAAGATAACTTTTATTTTCTTGTTTATTCAATTGGAATTCTCGATAATACCAAACTACAGGGTAATATTCCTGAATATCAATACCTGACTTTTCAAACATATAACTATAGGGCACGGTAATTTCTAAATCAAATTCTTCCTTTTTAATCGGCCCAGTAATGTTTGCGCCTCCATTTTTATCTAACTTAAATAACCATTTTCCATTTAAATCTATCCAGTTCTTCCTAATTTTCTGAGGATTTGGATACTTTAGTTTTTCCAAATTAGACACTCCTTTACGTTAACTCTTAGTTGATAGTAATAGACTCAATATACCATACCAACTGTAGGTTTTATTCTTCCTATTTTTACTACTTTTCCTGTATGAACTGCGATAATTCAGTAAAAATAACTCCTAACCCATGAGCACCAGCATCTGGATACCCAAGACTTCTTTCTCCAACAGTTCCTGCGCGTCCCATATGCGCTACAATCTTTTCAGTTGCTTTTGCTCCTTCTACAGCAGCTTCTGCAGCTTTAACAAAGGCATTTTTCATCCGATCTCCAGTCGCAGCACAAGTCGACAAGGTATCTGCATATGGTACCAACGCATCAATTAACGTCTTATCTCCTACAACCGCACCACGGCCGAAAGAACGTTCTCCAACTGCTTGGATACCTTTCACTGAGGCTTGGACCATATCGGCAAATTCAGATAAAGTCAATTCTGCTTTTGGACCAACATTTTTACCGGCTGCTCTAAATGCAGATCCCCAAATCGGACCGGATGCCCCACCACAATGCTCCATAATGACCATGGAACAAGCATCAAGGAAAGCGCCAATGTCACTAGATTTGTTTTCCATAATTTCGTGCCATTCAGCTTTTAGCTGTTTAAATCCTTTAGCAACACTCATACCGAAGTCTCCATCACCAGCATGGGAATCTAGTTCACAGAATGGTACTTCATTTCGAATAATACATTCACTCATTTGATCGACGATGAAAATCATATTATTTAAAGTGATTTGATTATTGTGTATGAAAGAGTAATCCTTATTTGTTTCTACCACAAAAGAAACCTCTTTGTTTTCTTTATCATTTCCTACTACTTCAGCATAAGTAACAGCTGGAACCTCACCACTAATTTTAAGTGCTGGAGTATCACAAGCATCTGATAATAGACTTTTTAGATCTTCATCTAATTTCATAATCGAAACAGATGCTCCTGCCATATCAATCGCCGTCATATAGTTTCCGACAAAAGTTCTTGCAATGGTAACATTTTTATGTGACAATTCGCGAATCACAGAATGGTTTAATAAATATAGTTCTTGAAGTGGCGAGCTGCCAAATCCATTGATCAATACAGCTACTTCTTCTTCTCCATCTTCTATTTCCAGCTCTTTTAATAGTGAAGTCACCATGCGTTGTGCAAGTTCATCTGCTGAAATGATTTTTTCACGACGGATACCAGGTTCCCCATGAATACCGACCCCAAACTCCATCTCATCTTCAGCAATCTCAAACGTAGGAGTTCCTTTTGCAGGGACTGTACACGAAGTAAAGGCAAAGCCAATACTTTTCACATTATGAATAGCTTTCTCAGCAGCTGCCTTAACTTCAGAAAGCTCATAACCGCGTTCCGCTGCAGCACCAGCGATTTTGTGGACGAGAACAGTCCCAGCAACTCCACGTTTTCCTACTGTATATAGGCTATCTTGTACAGCAATATCATCGTCTACTTTTACATAATCGACTAGAATTCCATCTTGCTGTGCAAGATAAGCAGCATTCTTGAAATTCATCATATCGCCACTGTAGTTTTTGATAATCAATAAAGTTCCTTTATCGCTAGCCGTTTCTCGAATGGCTTGATAGATCTGGATTTGGGAAGGTGATGCAAAAACATCACCACAAACTGCTGCATCCAACATACCTTTACCGACATAGCCAGCGTGGGCGGGTTCATGCCCACTACCGCCTCCACTAAGAAGGCTTACTTTATTTTTGTTGATTTCTTTCCTTTTAATCACTTTATACTTCTCTAACAAATCCAACTCCGGATGTGCTAGGACAATTCCCTTGCACATTTCACGAACGACATCTTCAGGTCTATTAATAATTTTTTTCATATTATTTTGACCTCTTTTTATAATCGGACCCAATTTTATCTGCTGCAATGATAGCGGCAGCTACTGATTCGGGTGAAACTGGAAAAGGCATCGAATAGATTGACTCTTCTGGGATACAAGCTTTTTCAGCTACTTCCATTAACTCTTCCTGTGTAATAGTGTCCACACCGATATCAGAAAGACAAACTGGAAGTCCAACTGCCAAACAGAAGTCTAATACTTCATCTATTTCCTCAGTAGGTGCGTTTTCCAGTACTAATTGTGCCAATGTACCAAAAGCTACTTTTTCACCATGAAAGTAATGGTGTGCTCCTTCTAAAATCGTAAGACCATCATGAATCGCATGTGCGCCTGCCAATCCGGCACTTTCAAAACCCAATCCTGATAATAAGATATTGGCTTCAATAATATTTTCTAAGGCTGGAGTTACCGTATTACAATCGCTGGCAGCTTTTGCTTTAACCCCATCCTCTAACAATGTCTTATAACAATGTGTAGCTAAAGCGAATGCTGCATTGGTTCCTCTTGCAGGTGGGCATAAGCCTTCACGTACTCCGCAAGGCAAACCAGCATTGACGTTAGAGTAAGAACGTGCAGTTGCTCTTGCTTCGAAATAAGTTGATAATGCGTCTCCCATACCAGCAACTAAGAATCTAGTAGGTGCATTTGCAATGACCGTCGTATCAATTAATACAACACTTGGACTTTGCTTGAAGTATGCGTAATCATCAAAAGCACCATCTGGTGTATACATAACTGCGGAATGGCTTGTAGGTGCATCTGTAGCAGCAATTGTTGGCACGATGATTAATGCATCACCCTCTGCTACACATTTTGCTGTATCAATAGCCTTACCGCCGCCTAAACCAATCGTACAATCGCAGTTACTTTCTTTAGCTACTTGTTTTAATCTTGCAATTTCCTGGCGCGAACATTCACCATTGAATCCGCTTTCTACGAATGTAATCTCGAATTTGTCTGCTGTTGCATCCAATTTTCCCTTTACACGCTTCACATCTTCAGGATGTGCGATTAATAGAGCAGATGTACCGAATGTTTTCACGAAATAACCTAAATTTACTATTTCATCTTCACCTTGAATATATTTTGAAGGACTAATAAATGCTTTTCTCATGTGTAAAACCTCCTAATATGCTTTGAAATCCCTTACATAAGAGTCTACTCTCCCTTGACCTAGATTACATTAGAATTAAATGCAGAGTTTTTACAATTATCTATAGTACTTTTTTGCGTTTTTACAATTTAAATGGTATTATTTTGACATCTTAATAGATAAAAATAATATCATTTTCAATCTATTAACCTTGGAATATTACTATTAATTTCTTAATTAAAATGACCATTTTCAAGCTAATTAAATAGAAAAAAGGATAATAAAATTTAGTAATCTATTTTATCTCACAGGAGGTAGAAACAAATTGAAAACTAGTTTAATGAATTTAAATAAAATACTTGATTTAAAAAAGTGGAAAAGTCTTCAAGATTCTCTTGCACTTGTTACAAAATTAGCGATTATTACCGTTGATTATAAAGGAGTACCAATCACTCATCACAGTGGTGTTCGTCCATTCTGTAAGGCTATGCGTGACGATCCAAATACGGCAAAGCTTTGTGAAAAGTGTGATGCACGAGGAGGATTAGAAGCAGTCAGAAAGAATGCGCCCTATATCTATTTATGCCACTGGAATGTTATCGATATTGCCATTCCAATCATCATTGATGATAAATATGTAGGTGCCATTATGGCGGGGGAAGTAAAGCTTGCAGATGGTAAAGAACATGATTCATTGGAACAAATGCTTACCGTTCCATCAAAGGGATTTGAACACATCAATAATAAAGAAGAAATTCAACGTTTATACGATTCCATCCCTACCCTCTCCTATTCAGAAATTAACGAGGCTGCTCAAATGTTATATAGTCTTTGCAACTATATAGTAGAGGAAGCCATGAATAAAAATTTAATTTTAGAAGTATATGAAAAGATGGATCCGGTAACAACTGTTGATTTTTCAAATGGATATTCTCTAGATAATATCCAACATATACAGAAGGAATTGGCAAATACGGTTACGAATGCTTACGTAAAAACTTCACTGAATGATCATTTTGTGTGTAAAAACAAAACATTACAGCCTGCCTTTGACTATATATATAAAAATAAAAGTGAAAAAATATCTCAACAGATGATGGCTGGTTTATGCCACATCACCACCAGTTATTTCAGCCGATTATTTGTAAAAGAAACGGGTAAGAATTTTTCTACCTTCATTTCTCTTCAAAAAATAGAATGGTCAAAACAACTATTAGAAAAAACGGATCTATCCATTGCTCAAATTAGTGATGAATTGGGATTCAACGAACCTGGGTATTACATAAAGACATTTAAAAAATATGAAAATATAACTCCTAGCGTATATCGGAAATACTATCAAGAAACGTTATAAAAACTTTTTTTGCATAAATCTTTATGTGGAGCATTATGATTGTTGGAGTCTCGGACGGCCACATTAGCGGTAAAACTTAAAGAGGATAGCAGCGATACTATCCTCTAATATAACTGGATTTCTTAGTGAATTTATCATTTATTATCCGAAAATTGTAATATTGGCTATCTGACAAAAAAAGAGGTGAAAAACGTTCGTTATTCAACGGTCTCGAACCGTCCCCATGGTGAGATGCATAACTATCCACGTTAAAACACAAACTATCCTATCTTATTCATTACAGGTGGGATTTTCCTATGCCTTTTTTTCGAAGATACGGAAAGAAATTACAGAAGCAAGATTTATCTCCAAAAAATCAAAATATCCCCTCCCAATATCTGATAAGCTCGAAGCTTGTTGAGAACATAGCTAAAATTCAAGACATATTTACCGATACTCCAGATTTAGTTATGAAAAACTTTGTACTTAAACAATCAACCAGACAAGTAACACTAATCTATTTAAGCGGGCTTACGGATAAAAATACGATTAATAACGCGGTGTTGAAATCATTATTATTTGAAGCTGATCATGCGGATAAAGACCTTGAAGAAAAAGTGGCACTTGGGCAAATAAAAGAAACAAACACCTGGAAGGACATTGAAGATGCCATTCTACAAGGAAATAGTGTCCTATTTATAGATGGGCGGACTGAGGCATACGAATTTGATACACAAGGATGGCCTCAACGTGGAATCGAGGATACTCAAATTGAGTCATCTTTACGAGGGGCACATGAAGGGTTCATCGAATCTGGAAGCTCGAATATTGCCTTGATTCGCAGGCATATTCCAAGCCGAGAGCTGAAAATAAAAGAAATGACGATTGGTGAAAGAGGAAAAATCAAAATTTCGATTATGTACTTAGCCGATGTCGCCAATCCTGAAGTATTGCAAGAGCTTGTTGACCGAATTAACAAACTAAATGTTGATTTTATTATAAATGCGGGTTCATTGGCAGAATATATTGAGGACAACCCGTATTCTCCGTTCCCGCAATTATTTCTAACAGAACGTCCTGATTTTGCTGCGTCGGAAATATTTCAAGGACGAATCGTTATAGTGGTAGACCGATCTCCAAATGTCCTCATTGGACCGGCAACATTTGAAACTTTTTTCAAGAGTATGGATGATTATAGTGTTCGCTGGATGGCTGCCTCTTTTTTACGGTTCATGAGGTATTTAGGTTTTTTCGCCGCTATCTTTCTGCCAGCAACCTATATTGCTGTCATTTCCTTTCATTTTGAAGTCATACCCTTAAAGCTGCTTTTATCTGTTGCTGCCTCGAGGGAACGAGTTCCATTTCCGCCATTTATCGAAGCCATCATCATGGAAATCACGTTAGAAATGTTGCGCGAAGCAGGGGTACGCCTTCCTGAGAAAATCGGTCAAACCGTTGGTATTGTTGGTGGTATCGTGATTGGCCAAGCAGCTGTTCAAGCAGGTATCGTTAGTAATATCATGGTGATTGTCGTAGCTTTAACAGCCATCGCTTCCTTTATTATTCCCAATTATGATATGGGGGCGGCGATACGTATGCTCCGTTTTCCGATGATGATTGCTGCTTCCTTATTTGGTTTCGTTGGACTCTCAGTCGGATTAATGACCTTAATTGTCCATTTTGTTGCCCTTGAATCATTAGGCACCCCTTATGGCAGTCCACTCGCTCCTTTACGATTCCCAGATTGGAAGGATCTATTTATTCGTCTTCCGGTGCGGTCTATCGTAAAACGCCCTGAAAGTACTAGGGCCATTCAAAGGAAAAAAGCGAATCCCAAACTTCCAGAAGGTGAAGAAAATTGGTGAAACATAATAAAAATCAACTAACGGTTATGCAATATATCTTTTTAATTCATGGTGTCCAAGTAGGCGTTGGACTATTATCACTACCACGTGAATTAGCAAAAATAGCAGGGACGGACGGATGGATCTCCATTATTATTGGCTATTTTTTATCAACAGTTGCTGGTTTACTCATCATTCAGGTAATGAAAAAGTACCCAAATGGAACCATCCTTGATCTCATCACCCATTATTTTGGGAAGTGGGTCGGAAAGATCGCTGCTCTCGTTTTTGGCTTGTATTTTGCCTTTTTAGCATCGATCATTTTTATTAGGGAATGTCTCTTTATCCAATTTTGGATTTTACCGCAAACAGACATGTTTATCTTGATGTTATTGTTGTCCATTCCTACTTACCTGCTTGTGCGGAATAATATTAAAATAATCGCCAGGTACTCCCAATTGGTTTTTTTTATGACGACATGGCTGATTTTCTTATATTTTCCGCCTTTGAAGGAAGCCCACTGGCTCCATTTCCTTCCTGTTGTAAAGGAAGGCTGGATACCCATTTTCACAGCAGTTAATGTAACGATTTTTTCCTTTATAGGCTTGGAAATCGCCTTTTTTCTCTATCCTTTACTGCAGAAAAAACAAAAGGCATCAGCAGGACTTGTCATTGCGAATACACTTACACTACTTATTCTATTGACGACCACAATAATCACCTTTGCTTTTTTTAGTCCAGACGAAATTACTCAATTTAAAGAACCAACCATTAGTGTGTTAAAAATCGTTGAATTTAAGTTTTTGGAAAGAGTGGAAATTGTCTTTCTCTCCTTCTATTTCTTTGTCATCTCTACGACAGTCTTGCCTTTAATGTACTCAACTGTTTATTGTGTAAGTCAATTAGTTGGCGCACAAAATCACAGTAAATTTGTAGGCTGGTATCTCCTTTTAAACCTTGTATATATTGTGTTTATCACTCAATCGTTTGATAAAAATGATCAACTTTCAAAACTAGTTCAGCCAATAAGTCTATTCCTTGCTTACGTTTTTCCAATTTGTTTATTACTTTACGTTTCGATTCATGACCGTGTAAAAAGGAGGGCCAATCTATGAAACGTTGGGTACTTGCGCTGGTTTCCATCCTCCTTGTTTTCCTTCTATCTAGTTGTGGAGGTAAAGCTCCATTAGAGGATTTGACCCTTGCCTTAATCCTTGGTGTGGATTTAGATGATAACAATAATTTGACCTTTTATGAATTAGATCCAGTTTTTAGTAAAGGCGCCAAGAAAGGATTGGAGGCTTATGGAGTAAAGGCAAAAACAATTCGAGATTCCAGAAGAGTATTTGACGGCTTAACAATGGGAGAAGTCATGGCTGGAAAAATCCAAGTCTTACTCGTGGGCGAACGTGTCTTGGAACAGGCTGGCTGGTTTTCTATTCTCGATACCGTCTACCGGAATCCCAATTTCTCTATGAATACACGAGTAGTAGCCGTTAAGGGGACTGTTTCAGATGTTGTCTTTTACAATCCAGGTGAAAAACCGGATTTATCATTGTACATAAAAGCAATGATAGATAAAAGTTATGATCGAACGAGGGCAGTAAAAGGGACTCTTCAAGAATTACACAGGGAGGTCTACGAGAAGGGGATAACTCCCGCTATTTCCGAAGTGAAAAAGGAAAAAAAACTGGAATTATCGGGAATGACTCTCCTTTATAATAAAGGGAAATATGCTGCTTCCCTGGATGTTCCTGAATCGACATTGCTACTTGTGTTAAAGAATGAAAAGAGACATGAAGTCACCATGTCGATTCCGATTTTCCCAATCGAAAAAGAGGACAACATCTTCCATAAAAACGTGATGAGCTTTCAGGCCAGTAAAGTAAAAACGAAGATAAAAACAGGATATAAAAACAATACCTTCCATTTTGACGTGAAAGTCAAAATGAACGTAAATATAGTGGAACGTATTTTTCCAGAGGACAAAGTCAAAAAAGCAGAGCTCGTAAAGTTAATGGAAAAAGAACTGCAAAAACAATTTACGGACCTTATTAAGAAAATTCAAAAGAAAAAAGTTGATCCCATCGGATTTGGTCTTTACGCACGTGCATACCATTATGAACAATTTAAAAAAGTAGACAACGACTGGGGTAAAGCACTCGCTGAATCCAAAATCAATGTTTCTGTAAACGTAAAAGTAAACGCGTATGGGGCTGTCAAATAATGGGGGGTGGTCATGGGGACGTTACTAACACATTCTTTTACCCTCCTCTCGTGAGGATGGTGCCTGTCACCGGGAGTGTCACCGGATTGATGTTGACAAATAGTTTAAGAAATCATATGATAAAAATCCTGCCAATCGCACGGTTGGCGTTAAGGGGACTTGAAAAGTTCATTCTACTTTGAAAGGGATGGATACTATGAATAAAGAGCAATTGATGGACAGTGCACGTAATATGAAGGATAAGGCCTATATACCCTATTCTAAATTTCCAGTTGGCGCAGCATTACTATTAAAAGATGGTACTGTTATTAATGGAGTAAACGTGGAAAATGTTTCATTAGGTGCAACAAATTGTGCTGAGAGAACAGCTATATTCACCGCAATAGCAAGCGGTTACAAAAAAGGTGACTTCCAAGCGATAGCGATCGCTGGTGACACCGTCGATTATCTTCCACCATGTAGTATTTGCAGACAAGTGTTAGCAGAATTTTGCTTGCCTGACATGCCAGTTTATCTAACCAATGAAAAGAAAGAAATCTTAGAATTGACCTTAAAAGATCTATTACCATTTGCTTTCACCGATTTACAAATGTAAAGTGTGGGTGCCGTAGGAACGGTTCTCATGGTACAAAAAGAGAACTAACCAGTTCTCTTTTTTGTATTTAAAACCTATTATTACCTTTCCACATCCCGACAAATGTTTCTCCCCATTCGGCTATCAAGAGGGTCCGCACTTATCGGTTAAGGGTTCTGGTTAAGTACCCGAGCTGATAAATAGACGGAAAAATTCCGCTTAATTAGGAATAATTATTAAAATAAGCTTAATTAGACGGAGAGATTCCGCCTATTGACTCGAAAAACGTGAAAAAAGATGAAATTGCTTTGCATAACCGGAAAACCTCCGCTTATTTTCCCTAAAACAAGCTCTATTCTGCATTTAACCGGAAACTCTCCGCTTATTTTACTTTGGCTGGTTACTCGATTAAGGACTAGACATCTTATTTAAAAGAGAGTGAGGTTTATCTCAAAAATCCAAGAGAACCTCATTTTGGTGCATTACGGTGAGCCGTATCATAGTAAGTTAGGTTTAATATAAATCAGGTTTTGGTATTCCCAATAACGAAACTCGCCACTCCTTATGACTTTTTCAGCGGTCTTGAACCTTACCCTTGCTTCAGATTATTATTTACAAAGTTTTGAATGTATTCTAGCTGCTCTTCAGTTGGTATGATTCCCCGGGCCTCTTTAAATCTAGAAACGGCTTTATCAAGAACAACCTCTTTATCGACAATTTCCCCTACATTTATTAAATCGTCAAAGAAGCTCCACATTTCTTCACGTGTTTTAGGATCTTGATGGCCGGTTACATACAAATCCACATCATATTTTTTTATTTTATCGAACAGGATGGTAAGTTCGTTCTTATCATAGCTCCATTCACCGCTATAAAAGTCCTGATAGATACAATCACCTAGAAACATTATCTTTTCATCAGGAATGTAAATAATGGATGAATCGTGTGCGTGTACTCCTCCTACATGTTCCACTATACAAGTTATCCCGCCCAAATCTATTTCAATCTTACAATTAAACGTTATATCCGGCACCTGTAATTCTAAATTGTCCCGTGAAGGCATTTCACGTTTAATCATATCCCGGCAAAATTCAATTTCTTCACCGGTCTCCACTCGTGCGTCTAATGAAGCATCATCCCACTTTAGTGTTTTTAAATACTCCAATTTCTTCTTAGTTTCTTCATGACTAATCGTTAAAAGTCCCATCGTCTTAATCCCAAAGATATGATCCCAATGCCAATGGGTAATGGCAACAAACTTCAGGGGTGCTATATCCATACCTGCTACCAGGTTAAGAAAATCGCTCGCATGTGCAGGCGAATTTCCGGCATCTACCACCAAGCTATAGGAATCTCCACAAATTAGACCTAATGCGGGTCGATCTGTTTCTGAATAGTGCTGCATATAATAAACTCTATTTGTTATTTTTTTCAACATATTAATACCTTCTCTCCTTTTACTGTTTATTCTACCTTCATCGAGCCGGAAATATTGAGAAAATTAATTTTAAAACCAAAAAGCCTGCCAGCAAAACTACTCGGCAGACTTATTCTTAATCATATTACTCTACTTAGAAAATGTTCTAAAAACCGATTTGCTTCTACTCGTACAAACGCGAAATTTTGGCTCCCCTTCGACGTGTCCGACTGTTCTTCCTACTTCTTCTCCTTCTGTGACAACCCGGACGTTCATTGATTCCATCGTCACAAAACTTGAATCACTTGCAACAGCTACTGCAAGTGGGTCATGAAGCGCACAGCCACTCATTCCTGGATAACTGGATTCATAATATCCCATATAATGCTCAGCCATGTCTGCATAAAAATGAGCCGTTTTCCAGCCTTAAATCATTATTACTTAATCCGAATTTTTCCTTCCCCCTCAATCCAGCTTGGATAGAAGGAAAGCTCTAAGGAAATAGGACTCATCTCAGGTGTCAGTCTCGGCAAATGGATTCCGATTTCCATTTGCCCTTCATAACGAGACATCGATGTTTCCGGATTCTCAATTTCATTCCCATTCCTATCCTTAGCCCCTGAAATCAGATGATAATTAAATTCTTCCTTAGTATCGATTTTAAAGCCTACATGTGTCCCCTCAACAATCAGATTAGTTAATAAGTTCCCTTCTGGCTGCTTAAGAATTTGTTTATTTTGGGTATCAATAATGATATTTGCATCCTCTTTATCGACCGCCTGAATTTTATTGAGGATGATATATAATTCTTTGGGCTCATTGAAGTAGTTGCTTTGCAAATAAATGATCGCTTCATCATCAGAAATCCTGCTTGCTGTCACTCCATTTGCAATTTTATTCCAGGTCTGCCCTTGTTCATCAACAATGTGCAGGTCTTCAAATTCCAGCAGTTTCTTCGTATTCGCAGGATCCATTTTTACGTGCACAGCTACTCTTAGCGGGTAAATTTCAGCAGTGACAAATGTAATCTTTTCCCCTTCAATCGTTACGGTTTTATCTAGCTTGATGGTCTTCTTCTTTTGAATATCCTTTTTCAGTTGGAATTGAAGGAGATACTCCTCTGTTTGCCGATCCTTTTTCACCTTTACCCTTAATCGAAAGCTTCTTTCTTTTAACGGCGTATGAAAGTGGTATTCGAACATATCATTAAAGGTGGTTTCGCCATCCTGAGAAATAAAATCTCTTCCCCCAGAGTAGGAACCAAAATCAAGCTTCTTACCATCAAATCTTTCTAAATGGACTTCCTCAATTGTTAGCTCCTTTTGCTTTTCCAACGATTCCAAAGAGTAGAATAGTACCAAGCTCTCTTCATCTGCAATCGCTCCATCAACTGTGAACGCTAAGCCATTCTTCTCTTGCGATACATTTATTTCTTCATAGTAATCATGTTGGATTGCCTGCAATTTCCCTTTGTCGAAACGAATTAGTTCTACCAATTTTTCCATCCCAGGGATGACCGCAACGTATTCTGCAAAGGCTGGTGAAAGTCGTACCGATGTGAAAAAACCAATAAATAGGATGGCAGCAGCAACGCTAAGCATCCACTTCTTTGCCCGCGGCCTACGCTTTTTCTCTACTTTCGCTTTTTGAAAACCTGCCACTATCGCATCATCCAGTAACTCTAGCGGTATATCGATGTTATCATAGCTGTTTTTATGGTTGGTTAATTTCTCTTCTTCCCTTTCAAACATGAAGATCACCGTTCCTTTCCTCCAGCTTTTCTCGAAGTGACTTTAAGGCTTTGTTCAGCCAAGTCTTAATTGTGCCTTCCGGGCATTGCATCGTTGCTGCGATTTCAGATATTTTCATATCATTAAAATATTTTAGCATCAGGATTTCACGAGATCGGTCATCCAATCCTAACATCGCATCTTTCAGTTCCATTTCTATGTGATTCTCCGAAATGCCCTGGTGAATTAGAATCTCATCACCTAACACTACACGCTTTTTCTTTTTCAGCTGATCATTGCAATAGTTAATCATAATCCGAATCAGCCAGGTCTTAAAATAGGCTGGCTCTTTGACTGTGCGAATACTCTTATAGGCACGATAGGTAACTTCCTGAATTGCCTCTATTGCCTCTTCCTCATTTCTAAAAAAAGAAAGGGCTGTTTTATATAAATCGATTTTGTATAAGTGAATCAGTTTTAAAAAGGCCGCATCATCGCCTTTGATGGCATCCCTCACTAATTGATGGACTTCACTCATGTTTCCCTACCCCCTACCTTAACTACCTGCTGTGTTACATATTAGACTATTAAGGTGGGAAAAGGTTTTAAAGATAATTATTATTTTAAAATCATTAAGTATATACAGGAAATTATTATAAAAAAATCTATATCATGACTAAATGGGGTGATTAAACATCAGGATTCCAAATCATAGTTGGCGAGTTTCTTTATTAGAAATACAAAAACCTGAAAATTCTAGCTGCGTGGGGGTCCGACTCCGCAGCAACACCGCGTTAAACTTTAGCAGAGTGGGGGTCTGACCCCGCAGCAACACCGCGTTAAACTTTAGCAGAGTGGGGGTCTGACCCCGAAATTTGGTGTACAATAAGATAAAAGAAAAACGGTAGGTTAGGATGAACGCAATGAAAATCTTAGTGGTGGAAGATGATCGAACGATTGCTTCTGGATTGGAGTATTCCTTGAAGCAAGAAAACTATGAAATCGTGCTTTGTCATACTGCAGTCTCAGCCATAGAGGTGATAAATCATCGTATTGAAGAAATCGATTTATGCTTATTTGACTTGTCTTTACCCGATGGAAGCGGGTATGACTTGTGTAAGCATGCGAAACAGATTCGCGATATCCCAGTCATTTTTTTAACCGCTTTTGACGATGAAGTGAATGTCGTGATGGGGCTTGATATCGGGGCAGATGATTATATTACAAAGCCCTTTCGCATCCGTGAACTGATATCAAGGATCAAAACGGTCCACCGTCGCTACAACCGCCATTCCCAACCGAAAAACACGATTGATCTCGAAACTATTCAGATCAATACATTAGAAGGAAAAGTCTACAAAAATGGCCAGGAAGTCGTGTTAACCGCCTTAGAATATCGACTCTTCCTCTTATTTGCCACGCACATTGGACAAATTCTCACAAGAGCACAGCTGCTAGATCGTATTTGGGATGTTGCCGGCGATTTCGTCAATGATAACACCTTGACCGTGTATATCAAACGCTTGCGGGAAAAGCTGGAGGATGACCCGCAAAAACCAACAATACTGAAGACGGTTCGCGGCATGGGCTATAAGGTGGGTGATTGAATTGCTTCGCAATCAAGAAGTTCAAATCTACCTCACCCTCCTTCTTTCGATAAGTGTCATCGGAGTTACAGTGGCGGTCCTTTTCGTATCGCTGCCTGCGGCCGGATTGGTGCTGGCACTATCCGTTTTGCTGATTAGCTTCAGTTTGATTTTCACAAAATGGCGTTACCGTCAAATCGAAAAACTCTCAAGCTATTTAAAACAAATCAGCAGCGGTGACTTCCATTTGGACGTCCGTGATAATTCAGAAGGAGAACTGAGTCTATTAAAAAGTGATATTTTTAAAGTGACACGAATGCTTTCAGAGCAAGGAACACTTTTACAAGAAGATAAAGCAAAACTGACCAATGCGATTTCCGACATCTCACACCAATTAAAAACCCCTCTTACCTCGATGATCGTCATGGCCGACTTGTTACGTGACAAACGGCTGGAGGATGGTAAGCGGGCAGAATTCACTCGGAATCTTCAAGTCCAGCTCGAACGTATGGAATGGCTCGTTTCTTCCTTATTAAAACTTTCGAAAATCGATGCCGGTACGATTTTCTTTAAAAAGGAAAAGGTCCTGGTCGCTCCCCTCATTCAAGCGGCCACAGCTCCGCTGCTGATTCCTATGGATATTAAAATGCAACATGTAAAAATCGGTGGGGATGAGCAGGCAGCTTTTATCGGTGACTTTAATTGGACCGCTGAGGCACTGATCAATCTCATCAAAAATAGTGTTGAGCACACGGCCGAAGGCGGCGAAATCTCCATCCACTTTTCCGAGAATGCTTTATTCACTGAAATCACGATTTCGGACAATGGGAAAGGCATCGCAAAAGAAGACCTTCCTTACATATTCAGACGGTTTTATAAAGGAAAAAATGCAGGTGACGATAGCGTCGGCATCGGGCTTGCGTTGGCGTATAGCATCATCACAAGTCAACATGGCGATATCGAAGTGAACAGTTCACCCGGTGTGGGCACCAGTTTTCAGATAAAGTTTTACAAGCAGGTGATTTAAATCCCTGCTTCTTTTTATTGGCTCCGAATGTGAATAAAATGTCACTTTCGAGTCACTTTAAAGTCATACTAGCTCGATATACTAACCTCAAGACAATGAAATACTGGAGGTTTTCTCATGAATATAGTAGAAGTTAAAAATCTATCAAAGGTGTATGGCAAAGGTGAAACAGCGGTTACGGCGCTTGATAACGTGTCCTTTTCGGTAAAAAAAGGCGAATTTGTTTGTATTATCGGGCCGTCTGGTTCGGGAAAGTCAACGCTGCTACATTTACTGGGCGGGGTTGATAGGCCCACAAGTGGAAAAGTCCTCATTGATCAAACCGATATTTATGACTTAAATGAAACCCAGCTGGCAATTTTTAGACGCAGGCAGATCGGCTTGATTTATCAATTTTATAATTTGATTCCCATCTTAACGGTGGAAGAAAATATCACGCTGCCGATGCTTTTAGATGAGCAGAAGGTGGATCCCGGCCATTTTAACAGAGTGGTTGAGATTTTGGGTTTGAGAGAGCGTCTTTCCCACCTGCCCAACCAGCTTTCCGGCGGCCAGCAGCAACGGGTCTCGATTGGACGAGCGTTAATCAGTAATCCTGCGATCATGCTGGCCGATGAGCCGACAGGCAATCTTGATAGTAAAAATAGTAAGGAAATTATGGAACTGCTCAAGATGTTTAACAAGACCTACAATCAGACATTAATTGTCATTACCCATGATGAGCGTATTGCCCTTCAGGCAGACCGGATTATTTCCATTGAAGACGGCAAGGTCGCCAAGGATGAGGTGCTTCGTTCATGAACATTGTCCAAAAAGTCACCATAAGGCATTTAAAAGAGAAAAAACGTCAGTCCCTTGTAACGATGATCGGAGTGATCATCTCGGTGGCAATGATCACCGCGGTTACCACCCTTGGTTATTCGTTTTTAGACCTAATGGTTCGCCAGCATATTGCCAAACATGGAGAATGGCATGTTCTGTATAAAGATGTCACGTTAGACCAACTCAAAGCCATTGAAAAGGACAGCGGAACGAAATCCATGATCCTCTCTAGCGATGGCTATGCCACATTAGAAGAATCAAAAAATGAAAATAAACCTTATTTATTTTTTCAAAACTATAATCCCATTGGCATGAAGCAATTCCCAATCGAAGTGATCGATGGAAGACTTCCGCAAAATGAAAACGAGATTGCGATTTCGGAAGCGGTGATCAAAAATGCAAAAGTCGATTACAAAATCGGGGATCAACTCACGGTGGACATTGGTGAGCGATGGAACCCAGCAACCGAAAAAGAGTTTACTCAGACGGACGCTCTTCAACGGGATGAGGATGGTGTCACAGAAGAGCTGCGAACCAACGAAACCAAAACCGTCACCATTGTTGGGACGATTGAACGCCCTTCTTGGGAACCAACATGGTCACCTGGTTACACCGTGATTGGCTATATTGACGAAACATCCGTAAGCAAAACCGATAGCGTCGATGCTTTTGTGGTGGTAACGGAATTAAACCGTTCGCTCTTTAACCATGCAAAAAGTCTCGCTGCTGCACAGGGGATTGAGACAGTAAATTTTAATAGTGACTTGCTCCGTTACTATGGAGTAACGAATAATGCTCAATTACACAAGACCCTTTATTCCTTAGCGGCCATCATTATGAGTGTCATCATTATCGGCTCTGTGGCTTTGATTTATAATGCCTTCTCAATTAGTGTATCCGAGCGGACCAGACATTTAGGGATGCTATCAAGCGTTGGCGCAACCAAAAGGCAAAAGCGAAATTCTGTCTTTTTTGAAGGATCCGTGATTGGAGCAATCAGTATCCCGATTGGAATTCTTGCCGGTCTGGCGGGGATTGGCATCACCTTTGGTTTTATCAACCGTATGTTAGAACAGGCTCTTGGCGTTTCCGAAAAACTGGCGTTAGTGGTCACACCATCATCGATTCTCATTGCCTGTGGGATTTCGATTATGACGATTTTTATCTCAACCTTTATCCCGGCGCAAAGGGCCTCAAGGGTTTCAGCGATTGATGCAATCCGCCAAACCCATGACATCAAGCTGACGGGGAAAACCGTGAAAACCTCAAAGCTTGTAGGTAAAATCTTTGGGCTTGAAGCTGAAATTGGGTTGAAGAATGTCAAAAGGAATAAGAAAAAGTACCTAGCAACCGTGTTTTCGCTCGTGATTAGCATTGTCCTGTTCTTATCGGTAACCTATTTTACCGACAATCTGAAGAAATCACTGACCATGTCGCAAAATGATCTGACGTATGATATTCAAATTTACAGCACCCAAATGGAGAAGGAAGACTTGGCAGACTACACAAAGCTTGATCATGTCACCAAATCTATCGTCGTCGAGGAAGCAAATTTGGAGACATTCTTCGAGCGGGAAGAAGCACCAGTTCAACTGAAAAATCACCTAGAAGCCCAAGATGGAAAGTACCTTTATTATGTTAAGCTGCATGGGTTGGATCAAACAAGTTTTGAAGCATATGCTGAACAAGTCGGTGTCGATGCGAAAGGTTTCACGAAGCAAGACACACCAAGAGCGATTGTCATTGACCAAATTTCCTATGAGGACGGTGAAACGAGAAAGTTTGTTGAAACAAAATCAATTCATTCAGAGGTTGGGAAGCAGATTGACTTATTGACGATGCCTACCGGGGATAGAGAGAATGAACAACCGAAACGAGAAGTAGTGGGAAGCGTGCAAATTGGCGCACTGACTGACCAAGCGCCAATGGGCATCGATACCGTTGGGATTGGCGGCGTTAACCTCATCGTCCCACAAAAAACCATGGATTCCTTGTTAACGAATACGGACATCGAGGTGACCCCGTATGTGTACCTCAATAGTTCAGACCCAATGGCGACCCAAACGGCGATTGAAGACCGAAAAGATTCGAACGTTCATGTATTTAATGTCTACCAAATGCGACAACAAGATGAACAGATGATTATGCTCATGTCGGTCTTTACCTATGGGTTCGTCACGCTGATTTCCCTTATCTCGATTGCCAATATCTTTAATACCATTTCCACCAGCATTTCGCTCAGGAAACGGGAATTTGCGATGCTCCGCTCGGTGGGCATGACCCCGAAGGGATTTAACAAAATGGTCCAATATGAAAGTATTTTTTATGGAGTGAAGGCCCTTACCTACGGACTGCCCATCAGCGTCCTCGTCATGTTTGGCATTCACCGCTCCACTGGCTACACCTTTGAATACGGATTCCAGCTTCCCTGGATGAGCATACTCTTCGTCATCATCGTGATTTTCCTGATCGTCGGATCCGCCATGCTCTATTCCATTTCAAAAATAAAAAACGAAAACATCATTGAGAGCTTAAAACAGGAATAGTCATGGAGACAGTTTGAGACCAGCCATGCAAACGGTTCTCATGGTTCCAGGAAAAGTGGCAGTCACCTTCCAAATTTTTGGATGGTGCCTATGGCACTTTAAGTTACTTAGCCCTTATCTACCAAGATAAGGGCTCTGACTAATGTCGTGGACATTCATCCTATTAAGGAACCGAGCAAAACCAATTAACCTACCAATCTTCAACAAAAATCGAGGAGTGCCAGTGGAATTTGGTGCCTGGCACCCAGTTTTCTGAATACCCCCTATTCGTTACCGCTAGCACTACTTTTTCCCCTCAATGGGCACGAATCCCCCCTATTCGTTACCGCTTGCCCAGCTTTTTCCCCTCAACGGGCACGAATACCTCCTATTCGTTACCGCTTGCCCTGCTTTTTCTCCTCAACGGGCACGAATACCTATTGGTTACCGCGGGTATGCGGAGGGGACTGACCTCATTTCATTGGAAGATATGAAGATAAGCACGAATTTTGTCGAATTCATAGTGACTTTATTCTTCTTTAATGTTTATAATAGGTAGTATCTCAAAAAGGGCAAACTCACTGAAAAGTGAAGACGCAAAGCTATAGGGGCTTCTGTCCTAGGGACCAGCCAGCCAGCTACCATCAAATGAAAAAGGGGAATTTTGATGTCAAAAAGTATTTGGATCACACCTGAAGAGGCAATGAGAAAGAAGAAAATGAAGAAGAACCTAATGTATATTTCAATTATGATTTTCACAATCATTCTTAGTACAGTTGTTACAATACTAGCCAGCTCAATTTAGAATTGACTATGCATATGTAGATCGTTTTGGTTTCCTAATCTTTCTACTAATACACTAATAAAAACATAACTAGCAATATACCCTACTGGGGACAAAATCGGCATTTTGCCGATTTTTTTTTGCCCATAAAACAATACTAAGCGCTATGTTCCTTGGCAAAAGCGCCAGGCACTTGGTTCTTTCAAGTACTGCCTTTTCTGTTAGAGGTTAGTCCATTCAAACCTATGATTGGATTGTAGATGTTGCCCAGCACGGGTTCTTCTCGCTGTTTCAATACCTATTAGCCTTATTAAAGGGGCAGTTTATAATAGGTTATTAAGATAAATTTAAAGATTCTATGGATTGAAACGAAGATTTATCGAAGGTTAAAGGATGTATCTAATCACTCATCTTTATTTTATATTACATAATACCAACCCAAATAAGTTGCTTTAGACAAAAAAATAACCTACGAATAAAGTAGGTTTTCTTGACAGTAGAATCTTTTATTTTGTTATTATTATACCGATTCGACTTGATTTTCTTTTACGATAACCTTCTGCTTTAGTTTAAAAATTATAGGCAATCCTATTAAACCTAAGAAAACAGTCATTGATCCAGCTATTGCAACAAGAAGTCCAACACCAATAGTCTCAGCCAACACTGCTCCAATTGCTGGGGCGATTAGCATCGCGAAAGTTTGAGAAGATTGGGTGACTGATGATACCCTTCCAATCAATTGGGATGGTGTTTGAACCTGAAGAATATATCCAAATGGAATGGTCGCCCCTGCACCAACTGCTCCAAGGATAAAAGCAAAGACCAACCACAATAAAAGCGGAACTTCTACAAGCCTCATACCACCGATGCCCATTAATATGACTGTTGACCCACTAAATATAATAGTAGAACTCATAAAGAGTAACGGGTGTTTTTTCCAAACTTGAATGAATCCGACTGTTAGGGAACCCACAACACTTCCTAACCCAATTGCACTAACCATTAATCCAAAGCCTGCTTCATCAAAGCCTAGGTTTTGGGATAAATAGACAAGTAATCCATCGTATAAAAAGATAATAAACATAACAATGGCTGTACCGATTATCGCTAATTTTAAGACAAAGTTTCGATTAATATGAGATAGCCCTTCTTTGAACTCATTCCAGAATTTACGATTAGTTTTATTAGTATTGGTTTCTGTTGACTCACTCTTTAAACTTGGTAGTCCAATTAACAAGAGAGTGGCAATAGTAAAGCCGAATGCAATAACAATAAATGGACTGTTTGGTCCAAACGTAGCAATTAAGGCACCTCCAAGAGCTGGACCAATCACTTTCATTGAATTTACGGACAACTGACTTAATGTAACTGCCTGTGCTAAATTCTCCTCTGAAACAGTAAGGCGGATGGCTCCTTGTTTGGCTGGATCAAATATAGCACCACATGTTGATTTTAATAAAACAAGAAATAGTAGGAAGTAAATGTTTGGAACAAAAATTAATGAAATTGCTATGGCTATCCTGATACCTGTACAAATATACATTACTTTATTTCTTGACAATCGATCCACAAAAACACTTGCGAATGGTCCGACAACTACCCACGGCAGGCCTATTGATATTGATAAGGCTGCGACCCAGATTTCACTAAGTTCCCATGCATAGACAACTAGGGCAAATATAGCCGTAAAGTCTAGCCAGTTTCCTAAATCAGATAAGACTTGCGCGGTAAAAAGCTTACGATAAGGACGTTCACTTAACGGGGTGATTAATTGCTTCATTCGTTTTCCTCTATTTCTTTAAAGGCTTTATCTCTTCTTTCCTTAATTTTTGGATACATTCCAAACGGGTCCTGAGTAGGTGGTTGTGCAGGTCCTTTAAAATGTTCAATGGTTTCTTCAATCCACTCCAATTCAGCTTTTAATATTTTTTGACCATAATTAATGGCTATTTCTCCATATTCACTGATAAAAGAGTAATCATTCTTCGGCCACTCTATAAAGTAATTAAGCATGTCTTCAGTTTCCCTTTTTCGTTGTTTCAAGTGGTCAATAAATAAGATTCTTTCATCAGGCAGCGCTGCTTCCCAAGCTGTCATTTTAACCATAAGTTCATCTCGAATAACTCTTGATGAGGTTAAGCTTTTTAACCAATTTTGAAGCTCAGTCCATCCCTCACCAGTAAGATCATAAATCTTTTTCTGTCTACCGCCTTGTTCCTCGTTAATAGTTTGAATTAAACCTTTCTGCTCTAATTTTTTTAGATGAGGGTAAATACTTCCAAAACTTATTCCCCAATAAAGACTTGCACCCTTATGTTCGAATTCAGCTTTAATATCATATCCAGAACATGGTCTAGAGCTTAATACGGCTAAGATTGAATGTTCTACTGACATTATTATGACCTCCATGTATTATTTTTTATACCGCTTAATATATCGCATAGATACATCAAATTGATATATCAGATTGATATATAGTTTATAAGAGTCTTTACTAATTGTCAAATGTTTCAAGAAAAGGATATGATATGATTACCTTTTTGGTTAGTTTGTGAAATGTTTCACTTAAACTAACGAAGCAGGTTTGTTCAATAACTATTGCTTATTTATGGTAATAATATTATTATGTCTTTATACATAGAATTTCTATATACATAAAATATCTAAGTATAAAAAATTTAATCTGTAATTGGAAATGGGGGATTATGATTTTAATTTTATTTGGTAT
>NZ_FNHN01000002.1 GCF_900103525.1 Bacillus sp. OK048 | reverse complement strand
GCTTTTAAATTGTGACCAAGATACGTCACTGATCGCTTTGGCAAGATGATGATTTTTCAACATGTTTGATACGGACAAATCTTCCATCCCAATTATGTCGTGGTTTTTGACGATATGGGTGGAAATTTTGTCTAAATAGTCTTTTCTTGCATTCGTTATTCTTTCATGGATACCAGCAACTTTTCTTTTGGCTTTGTACCAGTTCGCACCGCCTATTGTTCTTCTGCTCATCACTTGTTGTGCTTTGACTAATTTTTCTTCTAAAGTACGGAAAAACTTTGGATTGGAATAGATCGTTCCATCTGATAGAATGGCAAGGTCCTTAATGCCGACATCTATTCCAACAACAGCGTTGGTTTTAGGTAATTCTGCTACATCTATTTCTGTTCCAAGAGAAACAAAGTATTTACCAGAAGGATTGCGCCTAATAGTGGCATTCAGAATCCTTCCTTCTATTTCACGACTTTTCGCAAAACGGACAAGTCCTAGCTTTGGTAATTTTATATGGCTATTCATGACCGTTATATTCCCATTTGTCTGTTCGTGGTGTAAGATTGGACTCGGTTCTTTTTTGATTTAAAACGTGGTTTTTTATTCTGCTTTTTATAATAGCGAGCATAGGAATCCGCTAAGTTCTCAACCGATTTTTGTAAAGCGATGCTGTCAACTTCCTTTAGGAAAGAATAATGCTTCTTAAGTTCAGGTAATGATTTTACTGTTTCGAATTTATTTAGGAATTGGCCCCTCCAGTTATTTATCGGAAGTTGACCGTTTTGAACCAGTTCTTCAACAATATACCAATAAGCATCTTTTTCTTGTTGTTTACCTAGAAAAAAATTGAATACAAATCTTGAACATCCTATGGTTTTATTTATTAATTCAATCTGTTTATTATTTGGATAGATACGAAATTTATATGCTTTATTGATTAGCATGAATCTCACCTCACCGAATAGAAACGTTTGTTCCTATTATACCATAGTGAGGATTGTTTTGGCTAACGCCAACCTACTTTCATCTCTCACATACTTATTGGGCTTCGCCCTTCACATTCCTTGAGGTAGGAATCTTCTGTCGGAGAATGATAAAAGAATCCCTATTCGAAGTGAATAGGAATTCTTTTATTTTTTTTGATCTTCTTCTTCATCTTGTCTATAAGGATTATCCTCAATCGGATCTACTGTATGTTTATAGGAATAAGCCTTTGAAGTAGTAATAACCGCAAGCAAAAGAACAACGATAATAATAATGATGCTTACCACGAATATCGTATACATTTTTTCTCCTCCCCTTACACCCTATATTTTAGCATGCCATTTTGTTTTTTAAACAAAAAAAGAACTGCACATCAGCAGTTCCTATGTTCTGAGTATGTAAGTTAGTGTATATTCCTTGGATAGTAAGTATGGGCGCGTTGTTGTCCGTACTCTTCTTGCGCAAATTTTCCTTTTAAGTTCTCAATTAAGTAAAGCCCCATTAAATCGTATAATTCCTGTTTATCCATCTCTTTTATTAAATGTAATAGATCTTCATGTGACATTTCCTCTAAGAAGGCAAATGCTAACATATCAATATCCTCTTCATCACCTGTAAGCTTGTCACGATACATCTGAAATAATTCATCCACTAATTTCAATTTCGTTCACCTCCATAGTATTTATAAATCATTTTCCTTACTTATTCAATTCCCTTAATGATGAAAAATATCCTCTATAGACGAAGCAAAAAATTAATAAAAAGAAAAAAACATATTTTCTTAATATTATGACAATTATACCTTAATCATTTCTAAAAAATGAGTCGAAATTTGAATAAGAATAAATTTTATTTGTTTGTGGCAAATTTTAAATAATAGTAAAAGGGGATGACATAATGGATGATCAAAAAAAGACTTATTATATTGACGTTGGGCATGGACAAATTTCTCAAAGTTCAACAGCTTCAACATGGAACTTTAAAATTCAAGCGAACGATGTGGAAATTACTCAGCTACGTGAGCTATTTGATCAAAATTACACAATCGAATGGAAAAATTTTTTTAGGGCCCACGTTCCATATGTACAATATCATTATGATCGTGAAAACGATGCCTATGATAATACGATAGAACAGGTGTATGGCATGATCTACACACTAGGTGATGATGAAGCAAAAAGGCATATTGAATCGATGGAGATTTTACCTAAAGAAATCTAAAATAGCGGAAAATCCTTTTTGAGGGATTTTCCGTTATTTTCGATTATAATGAATGCAATAAGGGTTACCAAGGGGAGAGCAAGGTGAAAGAATTTTTAGATGCATATGGGAACAAAGTGGAGTTATCATTCAAGAAAAATGCATTCTATCAGGAAGCAAACCATGTGCTTGTCATTCTTCATTATTTGGATGTTTGGTATTTAACCAATCATAAAATTCGCGGGCTAGAATTTCCAGGGGGGAAAGTAGAGGCAGGAGAATCCCTAATTGATGCGGCTCACCGTGAAGTATATGAGGAGACAGGTGCACTCATCGATGAACTGTTGCAACTAGGGGAATATCGAGTAACAGACAAAAAGGGTTCATTTGTGAAGGCAGTTTTTTGGGGAAAAATAAAAGCTGTTGATAAAACGAATAACTATTATGAGACCAACGGACCAGTTGAAGTAAAAGGAGATTTATTACAGCTGCGCTTTGGGCAGGAATATAGCTTTATTATGAAGGATGAAGTGATTCAGGAGTGTATTAATTATATTTATAAACTCCAAAATGAAAAGAATAGCGACAAATTCAAGTAAGCCGCTATTCCTTAATAAGTTTTTTCTCTAATAGGTCCACTAGCTGATACATAATCGTGGCAACAACAGCAATGACCATTAATGATAAAAAGACTAGGGTAAAATTAAATACTTGGAAACCGTAAATAATGAAGTAACCAAGTCCCTTTGAGGAAACTAAAAACTCACCAACAATGACACCAACCCACGATAATCCAACATTCACCTTCAGTGTGGAAATAATGGTTGGAAAACTGGCGGGCAAGATGGCTTCCTTAAAACATTGAAAGCGTGTTGCACCAAATGTTTGTAGTACTTTTATATAGTTAGGGTCCACTTCTTTAAACGAGGTATAAACGACAATGGTGGTAATAATGATCGAAATGATTGCTCCCATTGCAATAATCGATGGATAACCAGGTCCAAGGGCAACGATCAAGATGGGTCCTAACGCCACCTTCGGCATGGCGTTTAAGATGACAAGATAGGGGTCAATAATTTTTGAGAACATCGGTGACCACCAGAGTAATGCTGCTAATATGGTTCCAAGTAATGTTCCGAGGATGAAACCAAAAATAGTTTCCGTTAATGTTACACCAAGGTTGGATAAAAGGCTCCCATCTTGGAGTTTTTCTAGAAATAGAGACCCAATCTTTGTAGGGGAACTAAACAGAAGCGGGTCTATCCATCGGTGTTGACTTGAAAATTCCCAGCTAGAAAAAAAGAGTAAAAAAATAAGCAATTGGAAAAAACGGACCCATCTTTTCTCAATTATTAAAGAATGTAAATAATTTTTATGGAGAAGGTTCACGTTATTTTTCTCTTGGTTCAAGTGAATCCAGCTCCTTCCATATTGACTGAAAGATATTTGAAAACGCCTCATGATTTCTTGCATTAAAAGGTGACAATTGCTTTAACTCAGCTGGCATGTCAACTACCTTATGAATTCTTCCAGGACTTGGTGAAAAGAGCACAACCCGATCACTCATGGCAATGGCTTCGCCGATATCATGTGTCACAAGGATGGCTGTTTTTCCGAATGTATTTAGTGTATTTGATACTAAATCTTCTAGCTTTAACTTGGTTTGATAGTCTAAGGCAGAAAACGGTTCATCGAGCATTAGAAGCTTCGGTTCTGTTGCCAGCGTTCGAACCAAAGCAGCACGCTGTCTCATACCGCCAGATAGCTGTTTTGGCAGCTGTTTCTCAATGCCGCTTAAACCCATTTGTTTTAAAAGGTTTAAAGCCGCTAATTTGGTTTTATCATTCAATTGTTTCGATAATTTTAAGCCAATAAGAATATTTTCTTCAATCGTTTTCCATGGGAACAAATAATCCTGCTGAAGCATATAACCGATTTGATTTTTTACTCCCGAAAGGGGTTTGTTTTCCAGTAAAATCCTTCCTTGGGTAGGCTTAAAAAGACCAGCAATAATGGAAAGCAAAGTTGTTTTGCCACAGCCGCTAGGGCCGAGGAAAGAGACAAATTCTCCTTCCTCAACTTGCAAAGAAATATCAGAGAGGGCCGTGGTCACAGAGGATTTGGTGAAATAAGTGTGATGAACATCGTTAACCATTAAGAAACTCATTTGGACGGCCTCCCAATTTAATTATTCACCTTTAACTTTTTCAGCAATTTGTGTATTGACAAGGGTCTTGTGATCGACCACTTGTGGAAGTTCACCAGCCTCATCCATGATATTCTGAAGATTGTTCCATTCTTCCTTATCCAGGATTGGGTCAGTTGCAAACGAGCCTTGCTCTTTGTATCGATCAACAACGGTACTGATTAACTTGATGTCAGTATCAGGGAAATAGGATTTAATTGCTTCTGCTACTTCTTCAGAACTATGTGTATTAACCCATTGCTGTGCCTTATAAATGGCCCTTGTAAATTTTTCAACCATGACCTTGTTTTCTTTCATGTAGCTATCCTTTGCCATAAAGGTCGTATAGGGAACATGACCTGATTCTGTTCCAAAGGAAGCAATAATATGCCCTTTTCCTTCTTTTTCAAAAATACTTGCTTGTGGTTCAAACAACTGAACGAAATTTCCTGTACCTGATGCAAAAGCACTAGGAATGTTTGCAAAATCAATATTCTGAATTAGAGTTAAATCTTGGTGTGGGTCAATTCCATGTTTTTTAAGAACGAATTCACCAACCATCTGCGGCATTCCGCCAGTACGCTGCCCTAAAAATGTGGAGCCTTTTAAAAGGTCCCATGAGAAATTTTCAATTTTATCTCTTGAAACAAGGAAGGTGCCGTCCGTTTGTGTAAGCTGCGCAAAGTTAATGACGGGATCATTTGATCCTTGAGCATAAACATAAATAGATGTCTCAGAGCCGACCAGGGCAACGTCAGCGCCACCTGACAGGAGGGCAGTCATTGTTTTATCGCCCCCAAAGGCTGTCGACAGTTCGATTTCTAATCCTTCTTTTTCAAAAAAGCCTTTGGCAATTGCGACATATTCAGGTGCATAGAAAATAGATCGGGTTACTTCTACTAATCGAACCTTTTCTAGTTTTTCGGTCTGGTCAGTATTACTACAAGCCGCTATTGAAAACATAAGAATCACGATAAGAAGCGAGGAAAAACTAAATTTTAACCACTTTTTCACAGCAAATCCTCCTTTAATACGTAAAAAAATCTGGGCTTTTGGCTTAACATATCGTATGAACGAGAAACAAATGTGTGAATGCCTAGTTACATAATTTTAAAATCGAAAGGTGAATGTATGGTGAACGAACTAAACGGAAAGATCATCGAGGTTCATCGTTTCCCTTCACCGAATCCACATGTAGAATTAAGAGAGATTACTTATCTTTCTAATGGGTTAAGAGTAAAGGGAATGCTTGCAGAGCCGAAAATAAAAGGGAACTATGATGGTTTTTTATATTTACGAGGCGGAATTAAGAATGTGGGGATGGTCAGACCGGCCAGAATCGCACAGTTCGCTTCTGAAGGATTTATTGTATTTGCACCCTACTATCGTGGGAATCAAGGTGGGGAGGGGAATGAGGACTTTGCTGGAGAAGATAGGGAGGATGCCTTTAGTGCCTTTCTGCTTTTAAAATCATACCCTGGGATAGAGAAAGTCCATATATTTGGTTTTTCCCGAGGTGGGGTAATGGCATTGTTAACGGGTCTTAAGTATCCTGAAGCTGCTTCGATTGTCACATGGGGTGGTGTATCGGACATGTTTTTAACGTACGAAGAAAGAAACGACTTACGGAAGATGTTGAAAAGAGTGATTGGCGGTACGCCAGCAAAATATCCAGAAAGATATGAAGAACGAACCCCTCTTAATGGGCTGGAAAAGCTTACAATTCCTGTCCTTATCATTCATGGTGTAATTGACGACAATGTATCTGTAGAGCATGCCTACAGGCTTGAAGAAAGACTTAAAATGTTGAATAAGCCAGTGGAATGTTGGTATTTTACTGATTTTACTCATTACTTTCCTCCGGTGGTAAACAGAAAAATCGTAAAGGATTTATCGAAGTGGATGAAATTTCAAATCAAAAGATGATAAAATAGGAGTAAGTCCAAGTACAATATGCAAGGAGCGGGTTCTATGGGAATGCCCTTTGAGTTAAATACGATGATTGTCACAAAAGGCAGAGAAAAAAGAGTAGCAGAAAATCTTTTCCTATTAGAAAAAGAAGGCTATCGACTTTATCCAATTGATATCCCCATTGATGTAAGAAAAACAATTGATAGTGATACGAGTGGGACAGGTGTTATAAAAAAAGTTGAATGGCAAAATAACAGCACTTGGTTAACGTATCAATTAATTTCATTAAACTCAACAAATTAAATGTAAAAGCCCTTATCGGTTTAGTTCGATAAGGGCTTTCCTTTTGAGGGTGCCTTTCTTAAAAGACATGCCGAAATGACAGTCGTATTGGTGGCACCGTTATCGGTTTATAAAAAAGTAAAACTCACGGCTCTTAATCAAGTAACCAGCAAAAGTAAATAAGCGGAGGTTTTCCGCTTATGCAAAGCAAAATCTCCCATTTAGGCATTTTTCGAGGCAATAGGCGGAATCTCTCCGTCTATTAAGACCTTTTTAAATAATAATTACTCATTAAGCGGAATTCTTCCGTCTATTTCTTAGTTCGGTTGCTTAACCTGCCACCTCAACCTAATATCAACATCCTTAACTTAGTCTAGCAGTTAAATTAGTTGACTGTCTAGCTACAGCGCCTAGGGGCTCGGGGTCATAAGCCAATCCGTCCGAAAGGTTAAAGAACAACCTTTCAGCCGGCTCGTCTTATGCCTGTCGCCCCTGTGCAAGGCGCTTCCGCTTTTCTATTCTGGTCCGCCTTTTTCTTCGATTTCGGCGGAGATTGTAGTGAATTTTTTAAAATTTTCTCGGAATTTTTTAGCTAATTCTTTCGCTTTGCTTTCATAGGCTTGTGGGTCCTCCCATGTTTTGTTCGGCTGTAGAACCTCATCAGGAACACCTGCAATGTGAAGCGGAATATTAAGGCCGAAAATATTGTCCTTAATGGTTTCCACATGGTTTAGTTCGCCTTCTAGTGCTGCCTGTATCATGGCTCTTGTATAGGAAAGCTTCATCCGGTTTCCTACCCCGTATTCTCCGCCAGTCCAGCCGGTATTCACAAGAAAGACGTTTACATCGTGTTCAAGAATTTTTTCTCCAAGCATCTCGGCATAACGTGTTGCTGGTAAAGGAAGGAATGGTGCACCAAAGCAGGTCGAGAATGTTGCCTCTGGTGACGTTACACCACGCTCTGTTCCCGCAAGCTTTGATGTATAACCGCTTAGGAAGTGATACATCGCTTGCTCTCTTGTTAATTTAGAGATGGGAGGCAGTACACCAAAAGCATCTGCCGTTAAAAAGACGATGGTATTCGGATGACCGGCAATGCTTGGCTGAATGATATTGTCAATTGCTTGAATCGGGTAGGCAGCCCTTGTATTTTCAGTTAGAGAAGAATCCTCATAATCAGGTATTCTTGTTTCAGGATTCAGTATTACGTTTTCAAGAACAGAACCAAACCGAATCGCATCGAAAATCTGTGGTTCTTTTTCACTAGATAGATTTATGGTTTTTGCATAACAGCCACCTTCAATATTAAAAACTCCATTTGAAGACCAACCGTGTTCATCATCACCAATTAAGCGACGCTTTGGGTCTGCAGATAAAGTTGTTTTACCTGTTCCAGAAAGACCAAAGAAAAGCGCGACATCCCCTTCAACACCAACATTAGCAGAACAATGCATCGAGAATATGTTGTTTTCGGGCAATAGGTAGTTCATGATTGAAAAGATAGATTTTTTCATTTCACCAGCGTATTCTGTCCCGCCAATTAAAATTGTCCGTTGTTCAAAGGAAATGATAATAAAGGTTTCAGACTTTGTCCCGTCGACAACAGGATCTGCTTTGAAATTTGGAGCGGAAATGACCGTGAAGCCTGGTGCGTGTGTCAGTAGTTCTTCGTCACTAGGACGAATAAACAATTGATGAGCAAATAAATTATGCCATGCATATTCATTTACAATCTGTATCGGCAATTGTGTCTTTTTATCTGCTCCCGCAAATCCTTTAAAAACAAAGATTTCATCCTTTTGTTTTAAGTAATCTAATACTTTTTGATAGAGGTTTTTAAAAACCTCCTCTGAAATTGACTGATTTAAAGAACCCCAATCAATTTTATCCTTGATTGATTCCTCGATGACGATAAATTTATCTTGTGGAGAGCGGCCAGTATATTTACCTGTTGTTACACTTACGGCACCAGTGGAGGTTAATTTACCTTCATTTCTGGATAAGATTTTTTCAACTAATTGTGGAACTGATAATTGGATGTGGACATTACTTTCGTCCAACAATGTGCTTAACTCATTTGGAATATGAACAGAATTCATCAATAGGAACCCTTCCTTTTAGGATTTTTAATATTCAATATATTTGAAAATAGTATAACACATTCGGTTTAATAATCCATACTAATTAGAAAAAATGTGTTCTATTATTAACTGGAATTTAAAAATGGAAAAAGATCGTAGGTTTAGCCTAATTTTGCTAAAAATGTCATTGACAATGTTCGACAAATTCAAGTAAGATGTTAATTTGAATGGATACTCTCTTATCCTGAGCTGGTGGAGGGACAGGCCCTATGAAACCCAGCAACCTGCTTCATGAGAACAGAAACCCGTATCATCAATTCTATTCTCGATTGCAAAGGTGCTAATCTGACGCAAGGCCCCGCCTTGAACGATAAGAGTGAAAGGCCCGAGAATCACCTTTCCTCCGTGGGTAAGGTTTTTTTAGGCTCTTTTCTTAAACTTTGTTGCTTTTAGGAATAAAAATTAAAATTTAGCTAATTCTTCGCAGAAAACAGCATAAATATAATAAGAAAAGAGCTTGAAAACTAAATTCAAAGGCCCAAAAATAACTATTGCCTCGTTAAAATCGGCTTTAAGATTTTAACAACAATCGTTACTAAAAAAGCCTTTTTTTATGCAAAAGCCTTATATTTACAGAGTTGCTAATAAAAATCCTTTGTTTATTTCATACTAAGGGAATGAGTACCGTGTCAATGTCAGTGGTTCAAGAAGTATTCCTGTCACCTTCATATGAACCTTGATTTATCTCATAATAAAGGAGGAAATCAGATGTCAGCAAAACGTCGTTTGTTCACTTCTGAATCAGTAACCGAAGGTCATCCAGATAAAATCTGTGATCAAATTTCTGATTCGATTTTAGATGCAATTTTAGCAAAGGATGCAAATGCCCGGGTTGCAGCTGAAACATCCGTTACCACAGGGTTAGTCCTAGTTGCAGGCGAAATTACTACATCTACATACGTTGATATTCCAAAAATCGTTCGTGAAACCATTAAGGGGATTGGCTACAATCGTGCAAAATATGGTTTTGACTCTGAGACTTGTGCAGTGTTAACTTCGATCGGTGAACAGAGTCCGGATATTGCCATGGGGGTTGACCAGGCGCTTGAAGCACGTGAAGGCCTTATGTCCGATGAAGAAATTGAAGCAATTGGGGCAGGAGACCAAGGGTTAATGTTTGGTTATGCTTGTAATGAAACAAAGGAGCTTATGCCACTTCCGATATCACTCGCACACAAGCTTGCGCGCAGATTAGCAGAAGTACGTAAAGATAAAGTTCTTGAATACCTTCGTCCCGATGGTAAAACGCAAGTAACGGTTGAATATGATGAAAATGATAAGCCAATTCGTATTGATACGATTGTCATTTCGACTCAACATAATCCTGAAGTAACATTAGAGCAAATCCAACGGAACCTGAAGGAATATGTTATCAATCCAGTGGTACCAAAAGAATTATTGGATGAAAATACAAAGTATTTCATTAATCCAACAGGTCGTTTCGTTATTGGCGGTCCCCAAGGAGATGCTGGTTTAACAGGCCGAAAAATTATTGTCGATACCTATGGCGGTTATGCTCGACATGGTGGTGGCGCATTTTCTGGTAAAGATCCAACAAAGGTTGACCGTTCTGCGGCTTACGCTGCTCGTTATGTAGCAAAGAATATTGTCGCAGCAGGACTTGCAGATAAGGTTGAAGTTCAGCTTGCTTATGCAATCGGGGTAGCAAAACCAGTTTCAATATCTATTGATACTTTTGGTACTGGAAAAGTTAGTGAAGATGTGTTAGTTGAGCTTGTAGGCACAAACTTTGATCTTCGCCCTGCAGGAATTATTAATATGTTAAATTTACGTCGCCCTATATACCAACAAACAGCTGCATATGGCCATTTTGGCCGTACAGATGTTGACCTTCCATGGGAGCGCACAGATAAAGCTGACACATTACGTGAACAAGCAAATAGTTAAAAGAGAAAGGGAGTTGCATTATTATGTAACTCCTTTTTGCATTTAAACGTCTAAGTTTAAGTTAAAGAAATAAAGTGAAAACTGGTGAGTACCTGAATTTTCCTACCTTTCACACTGCCATTTTTAAAAAAATAGTGGTAGTATAATAAAGTATGTTTTTGATTAAGATTTTTTGAAATGGAGTAGGTGAAGTACATAATGTGTGGTTTTATTGGTTGTGTACACGACAAAACACAAAACTATAGTGATGAACAAATTCAAAAATTTAAAAGCATGAACGATATAATTACTCATCGCGGGCCAGATGACGATGGTTTTTACTATGATGATCATCTTCAATTTGGTTTTCGCCGCTTAAGTATTATTGATATTGAGAGCGGTCACCAGCCGTTAACGTATGAAAACGAGCGTTATTGGATTATTTTTAATGGTGAGGTTTATAATTACGTAGAACTTCGTGAGGAATTGATTCAAGCTGGTTTACAGTTTGCAACGAACTCTGATACTGAAGTTATCCTTGCTCTATACAGCCATTTGAAAGAAAAGGCTGTAGAAAAACTGCGCGGGATGTTTGCCTTTACGATATGGGATAAACAAGAACAAACTCTTTTCGGTGCAAGGGACCCATTCGGGATTAAACCGTTTTTTTATTTTGTAGATGGTGAGAGAACATTCTTTGCTTCAGAGAAAAAGAGCATCCTTTTAGCCCTTGAAAATGATGTTTTAGACTACGATTCGCTTCAGTACTATCTAACATATCAGTTTGTTCCAGAGCCAAATACGATGTCTAAGGGCATTTATAAATTAGAGCCTGGTCATTATTTTACAAAGAAAATTGGCTCCCCAATGGAAATTAAAAGGTATTGGAAAGCCCATTTTAACCCTGTACAAAAGTCAGAGTCAGATTTTATAAAAGAAATACAGGATGTGTTAATTGATTCGGTGAAAATGCATATGAGAAGTGATGTTCCAGTCGGTTCTTTTCTTTCAGGCGGAATTGACTCTTCAATTATTGCATCGATTGCCAAACAATTTCACCCAGGTATTAAGACGTTTTCTGTTGGATTCGAGCATCAGGGTTTCAGTGAAATTGATGTTGCAAAAGAAACAGCAGATAAGCTAGGGTTAGAAAACATCAGCTATGTGATTACACCGCAGGAATACATGAATGAACTACCGAAAATCATCTGGCATATGGATGACCCGCTTGCAGACCCTGCTTGCATTCCCCTTTACTTTGTAGCTCGTGAAGCAAGGAAGCATGTAACCGTCGTTCTTTCTGGTGAAGGGGCGGATGAATTGTTTGGCGGCTATAATATTTATCGCGAGCCACAGGATTTGGAAGTTTTTAATAAAATCCCAAGAGTTGGAAAAGTATTGTTAAAAGGGATTGCAAACATGATGCCTGAAGGAATGAAGGGCAAAAGCTTTATTGAACGTGGTGTCACACCGATGGAAGAGCGCTATATTGGGAATGCAAAAATGTTCACTGAAGATGAAAAAAGAGAAATGCTTTCCGTTTATCATGAAGGCTTACATTTCACAGATATCACGAAACCACTCTATACCGAATCAAAAGGTTATGATCCGGTTGATCGCATGCAATACATTGATATTCACACATGGATGCGTGGGGATATCTTATTGAAAGCAGATCGGGTGACCATGGCTCATTCCCTTGAGCTCCGGGTTCCATTTTTGGATAAAGAGGTTTTTGAAATAGCGTCGAAGATTCCAACCAGCTTAAAAACGGCTAATGGTACAACTAAATATATCTTGCGAAAAGCAGCGGAAGGTATCGTTCCGGATCATGTGCTAACCCGTAAGAAACTGGGCTTCCCTGTACCAATTCGCCACTGGTTGAAAAATGAGATGAATGAGTGGGCAAAAACGATTATTCGCGAAAGCAGCACAGATCATTTAATCAATAAAGCTTATGTATTAAAACTCCTTGAAGAACACTGCCAAAATAAAGCAGATAACAGCCGTAAAATCTGGACTGTTCTTATTTTTATGGTATGGCACCAGGTTTATGTAGAGGGGAAATATTCCTTTTCTGGACAAAAAGAACTGCTGACGATGAAAAATTAAAAATGGAGCACCCATAAACGATATGGGTGCTTTAATTATTTTTGTAATGACTTATAATACTGGGCTTTCTCTGCATATTCTGTATAAATCCTGTCCATTTCTTTTTTATCATGTTCATTTAATTCCCTAATAACTTTTGCCGGTCTGCCAAATGCTAATGTATTAGGAGGAATTTTTTTTCCTTGTGGAACAAGACTGCCTGCGCCGATAAAAGCACCTTCGCCGATTTCGGCCTGATCCAGAATAATGGAGCCCATCCCGATTAAGGCTTTTTTACGAATAATACAACTGTGGAGAGTTACTTGATGACCAATCGTTACATCATCCTCCAAAATCAATGGGTTATTTGGGCTTTGGTGCAGAACGGAATTGTCTTGGATATTAACCTTTTTTCCGATAATCGTTGGCGCTACATCTCCTCTAATGACGGAATTAAACCAAACGCTTGATTCTTCGCCAATTTCAACATCACCTGTAATGGTAGTGAAATCTGCAATAAATGCTGTGTCTGCAATTTTAGGATGTTTATCTTTGTATGGATAGATCATTTTAGTCGCTCCCTTTTGACTGAAATACATATTCATTCTAATATTATACTAAATAGAAAAATTTTCTAGGGGGAAAAATCATGTGGAAGTGGGAAGCAGAAGGGGAAGCGAAGGCTGTAATCGTGATGGTCCATGGAGCAATGGAACATCACCAGCGTTATGGCTGGCTCATCGAAATGTGGCGTAGTTCTGGATTTCATGTCATTATGGGTGATCTTCCTGGACAAGGTATGACAACAAGATCCCGCAGAGGCCATATTGATTCATTTGAAGAGTACCTAATTGAAGTAAAGGAATGGATAAAAGCCGCCTATCGTTATGAGCTGCCTGTTTTTTTATTGGGCCATAGTATGGGTGGGTTAATTTCTATCCGTTTGCTGCAGGATGAACAATTAGACTTGGCAGGAGTGATCCTCACCTCTCCTTGCTTAGGCCTTGTTCATAGTCCATCAAAATTATTAGATTTGTTATCACATGGAATAAATGTTATTTTTCCAACTTTACGAATGAATTCTGGTTTAACAGTGGATATGGCGACTAGCAACCAGGATGTTATTGAAGCAGATGCAAATGACACACTGTATATCACGAAGGTCTCGGTTCGATGGTACCGTGAATTAGTAGCAGCCATGAAACAGGCATTTTTTTCAATTGAGGGCACAAAGGATGTACCGATGCTGGTGATGCAAGCAGGGGATGATAAAATAGTAAATAAGCGACCTGTAAAAGATTGGTTTAACCAGGCACCATTATCAGAAAAGAGATTTAAGGAATGGCCAAAGCTCTATCATGAAATTTTTAATGAACATGAGCGGGAAGATGTTTTTGAGTACGCGAAGGATTTTGTCAATAGTCAATTAAAAGCAATAGGTTATATTGTGTAAAAGGGCTGTTTTCAAAGATTGTTGTTAAAATCTTAAAGCTGATTTTAACGTGGAAAGAGTTATTTGCGCTTTTGAATATAGTTTGCAGAATCTTTTCTTATCAGAAAAGATCCTCTAGGAAGGGGTTGATATTTCTCCATGATGCCAATTAAACTCATGTCGAAGGTATATCGTCATATTATTCCAGCTGTTCATCAAGAATTGAGTTATTGGAGGCAACGTGCAGAAAGTATTCCAAACGAGGAGCTTCGAACACAGGCGCTTGCAAGTATTGAACACAAAACGTTTCATTGTGAGGGTGGGGGGATTCTAGGCCTTTGCGCTAAGGATGATTATAAAAAGGCAGTCAAATTTATTGTAGCCTATCAAACGATTAGTGATTACTTAGATAATCTTTGTGACCGGAGCACATCGCTGGATCCAATGGATTTTGCTGCCCTGCATGAATCGATGCATGATGCGCTGACCTTAGAATGTGAACCGAAAAATTATTACCGCCTTCGAGTCGATCAAAACGATGGCGGTTACCTAAATGATCTAGCTGAAACATGCAGATCTGTATTGCGGGAACTAAAGCACTATTCTTTGATAAGAGATTATCTATTGGAGCTTTGCGAATACTACTGTAGTTTGCAAATCCATAAGCATGTTGTTCAAGAAGATCGAGTACCTCGGCTGGAAAAATGGTTTGAAGATCATCAAAACAAACTGCCAGCGATGGAATGGTATGAGTTTTCAGCATGCTCTGGTTCCACATTGGGGATATTCTGTCTGGTTTCTTATGCGATGAGAGAAGATTTCCAAGCGGAGGATGCAGACAATATCATGAAAGGATATTTTCCATACATACAGGGGCTTCATATTTTGTTGGATTATTTTATCGATCAAGAAGAAGACCTAGAAGGCGGCGACTTGAATTTCTGCTTTTATTATGACAATCAAGAAACTCTTTTTAATCGTTTAAAGCACTTTGTCCATGAGGCAGACCGACATACTGAGTTCCTGCCACATAAAAAATTTCATCAGCTAATCAACCGTGGCTTGTTAGGAATTTATTTATCTGACGGGAAGGTTCGCAAGCAGAAGAAAATACGGAAATTAGCAAAAGAAATGATTAAGACAGGTGGTATTATCAGCTATTTCTTTTATATCAACTGTATTGCTTACAGATCCGTACAGAAATGGATTCCCACTCTTTTCACTAGACCTTTCGTAAAATAAAACGGTCAGCCAGAAATATTTTCTGGCTGACCGTTTTTTAAGTGGGTCGTTCGTTGAAAATTATTTATCGTGCAGTTGGGAAGGTTCGTCTTACTAATGTATTAAATTCATCAAAAAATCCCGCAACTGGATGACCGTTTCGAATATCATTTGCATATGAAGTCGTTCTGGTATAAAAGTCAGGATTTACTGATACATATACATTGTTAATACTTCGATCCGTTGACTTCACGACATCAGCTATTTTTCTCTCGACATCTCTTTCAAGCCGATTCCCCGTATCATTTGCTAATCTGACCGCTACGTATGCATTATGATCTGTCACAAGGACATTTGCATGTTCTACTTCGTGCATAGAAACAATTTTGTCTGTAACTTCATCCGCTACAGCAATCCGATTATTATGGTTATTAACATTGGTAACATTTCTGTTTACGTTAGTACGATTATAGTCGCGATTTGTGTAGTTAACGTTACGATTATAGTTACCATTTGTGTAGTTTGGATTGTAGTTTACGTTTTCATAGTTATTACGATCCTTATTTCTCATTGCAGTTTCATTTGCGTTATTCTTAGTTGTTCCACATGCGGTGAGTAGCAATGATGATAATGCAGCAGAAACCATAAGCGTTTTCCATTTCATGTTTGTTAACCTCCTTAAATTATCAATCCTTTTTAGTTTGCTAAAACTATATCTGATTATTCATTTAACAAATCTCTAATATTTGGGTTATTTTTTATCTTTTAAAATAAGACTGTGTTAAAGGTAAATGTTGATTTCACTCAATTTGAAAAATAGGCGGAGAAATTCCGTTTATTTCGGGAAATTCCCATATTTCCCTTAAAATAAGCGGAGTTTTTCCGGTTATACGTTCCAAAACGATGGCTTTTGTCTTATTGTGAACAGTTAATCGGAATATCTCCGCTTATATCTGCTCCTTAAGCCTCTACTATCGACATTAGCCGGAAATTCTCCGCTTAAAAATTTTTCTGCACGAAAATCAACAATGAATAATAACAGAACCTAAAATAAAAAAAGGGTGATACATTTTAAAATGTATCACCCTTTTTTTGTGTTTATTTCATTAAGGTCTTGATAACTGCGGCCTGGTTTATCTTTTTTCGATTGCAACAATAAAAGGCGGATTATTTTGTTGATTAATAAATCGGTATTGTAAGACATGCGCTTTTTGTTGATCAATATCCTGACAGTAGCTCAACAAAGCGTCACGTTCGAGCGCTCCCTCATCATGACCATGGTAAATCACAAGAATGATTACACCTTCAGGGGTCATAATCTCAAGTAATTGTTCAATGGCCGAGATGGTCGTCTCTGGTTTTGTAACAATGGATTTATCACTGCCTGGTAAATAACCTAAGTTAAAAATCGCTGCCCTTATTTTTCCGTGTTGTTCAACAGGAATTAAGTTGGTTAGCGATTCGTGCCCCGCATGAAAGATGGTCACCCGGTCTGCGATTCCGTGTTGGATAAGTCTTTCTCTACTGGTACGTATGGCTTCCTCTTGCACATCAAATCCATACACTCTGCCATTTTGACCAACAAGATTTGCGAGAAATAGTGTATCATGACCATTCCCTACTGTAGCGTCAACAACTATTTCACCAGATGTAACTGCGTTATGGAGTAATTTCTTTGCAAAGGGGAGTATTCGATCAAGCTTCATTCCTAAGCCTCCACTGTGCTTTTTTGATAAAATTTACCTTGATAGCTGTCTCTTCTTTTTAACTCCGCATCTATTGCATTTAGTACTTCCCACTTATTTACACTCCACATCGGTCCAACCATTAAGTCAATTGGACCATCACCAGTAATGCGGTGAACAATCATTTCCGGCGGTAAAATTTCTAATTGATCACATACTAAATTTACATAGTCCTCTTGGGAGAGAAAATCGAGCATTCCTTTTTCGTATTGTTTCACCATCGGCGTTCCTTTTAGTAAGTGAAGCAAATGAATTTTTATTCCTTGAACATCAAGTTTCGCCACTTCTCTTGCTGTTTCCATCATCATTTCATTGGATTCTAGCGGCAATCCATTAATGATATGGGAGCAAATTCGAATTCCATGTTTTCTAAGTTTATTTACACCTTCGATATAACATTGAAAATCATGTGCACGATTGATTAATAATGCAGTACGTTCATGGACTGTCTGTAAGCCGAGCTCGACCCATAAATAAGTCCTTTGATTTAATTCTGCTAAGTATTCTACGACGTCATCAGGCAGACAATCGGGACGAGTGGCAATCGATAATCCGACTACTCCTTCTTGTTTGAGAACCTTCTCAAATTTTTCACGGAGAACCCCAACAGGTGCATGGGTATTTGTATAGGCTTGAAAGTATGCCATATACTTGCCATCTTTCCATTTTGTATGCATTTTTTCCTTGATTTCAAGGAATTGTGTTTCTAAATCGTCTGTCCGGTCACCGGCAAAATCACCAGAACCAGCGGCGCTGCAAAACGTACATCCACCGTGGGCGACGGTGCCATCACGGTTTGGGCAGTCGAAACCGCCATCTAATGCAACTTTAAAAACTTTATGGCCAAATTGCTGGCGTAAATGATAATTCCAAGTATGATAACGTTTATCGTCAGTAGCATATGGAAAAGGGTTGGTCTGAGTCAATTCAGAAACCTCCTTTATATTTTTGAACATAAAGTAAATTTTAACATGAAAATAAAGGCATATCCAACTGAATTGTTTACCAGTAATTATCAATCGTTTGATGTAATAGGAAAAAGGAGAGAGCACAAAATAAGACATGAAGCACTTTGCTTCAAAAAAGGAAAGCAGAACGAAACAAGTGTTGAAGTGTGTTACCAAAAAAAAGGGGGTCCTTAAATGGCTACACGTGCTTCAATGGACGCATTAATGCAGCAGTGTGAGGATACAATTCGCTATGCGAAAGAACAATTTGAAGAAAGCAGCCTTCAAGAGCAATATAACAATGATGACTATACGAAGGCCTTACAGGATCTTGAACAAACCTATCAAGATATAGCAAAGATGGCCCATAGCGCAAATTCCCAGCAGCGGGACCAACTTCACCGTATGAGACTGCAAATTCAGCAGCTTCAAAATACATTGATTTTAGAAGGACAGACTTATACGGGAGGTAGCCTATCTTGAAAAAACGTTCAAAGCAAAATAACCCAGAACAAAAAACAAGAAATGGTGTTAACAATCAAGATCTTGAGCTTGGTCAGGATGTTGATCTTGTTAAGCAATCGAAAAAGAACTACGAAAAATCAGGTGGACAACCGGTGAAGTCGAAGTTTCACCAAGAAAAAAATCAATCATCTTAATAAAGCTAAAAAGCCTTCAACTTTGGTTGAAGGTTTTTTATATGCCAAAAACCCTAAAAACACAGTGAAAATAAGGTAAAATTCCAGTTCACAAATTAGAAATAACTATATTACTATTTGTGATGTTGGTCACAGAATGAGCTGGGCTAACATGGGATAAATAAAATATGAATTTCAGCAATCATTACTAAATAAAACACAGACCTTGATAATAAAATAATTTTTTTTGTATTTATTGTGAATGAGTTCACAATAAATACAAAATTTGAAAGGAAGTAAGACGATGGAGAGATTAAGTTTTATCTTTTGTTTACTGCTCCTATTAAACCCTGCAATAACGACAGCAGAAGAAAATGAAAACATCCTGAAAATGCAGGAACTTTCCATAAAAGTCATGCCAGAATTTACTTACCATCCAAATGATGTGAACAAAGAACATCCGCCATTATTAATTGGTTACCAAGGTTCCATGCTTAATCAATCAGAACAGCCGCAAAGAGGGCAAATAGAATTACCGCTGCCTATGGGGGATAAAAACTTTCGAATTGGCTATGTTGCGGATTATTCCAGTGACTTATCGAATGTGTATGAAATTGAATATACAATCGATCAAGAAAAAGGAACCATTTCCTGGATAACAAGTGAAGAAATTCAGCCAAATGATGTTTATAAATTCGTTGTCGAATTTTATACAGATACGATCAAAGTTGAAAATGAAAAGAAGTCAGTTGAATTTCAATATAAGAGCTTCACGGATGTTGGCTTATTCAATGTTTCATTCATTCAGCCCCTCCAAGCAAAAAACATAGAACTTAATCCTGTACCTGAAAAGAAAAAAACACATGCGGATGAAGAAGGCGTATATTCCTATAACTTCCAAGGATTGAAAGCTGGAGAAGAGAAAAGTTTCGAACTTTCTTATGAACGAGCTGAAACAAAAACTACGATTGAGCTGATGGAGAAGCAAGAACAACAGCCAGTTGAAAAAGTAGATAGTAAAAAAGGCTCTAGTATTCTTTCTATCGCAGCAGTCAGTGGAGCAGGATTACTTTTTGCAGGTGCCTTTACTTTGTTCCTAAAAAGAAACCGAAAAAAGAACTAACAATGTAAGACCATTCCTTGTGGCAATAGAGTGCAACTTGTACTTTATTCAATAAATAACTAGAGAGAGATTGATCTAAATAATATGGGAGGTGAAAGGATGTTAAAAAAAGGGTTCAAAAAATTGTGGTCTATTGATAAAAGGGTATTACTTTTAGGGGCACTGATAGCAGGTGTACTCTTTTCCTTTGGCACAGTTAAAACAATGGCTTACTTAGATTCACCAGGGTTTTGTCAAAACTGCCATACAATGAAGTCGGTTTATACGTCATTTGTGGATTCTACTCATGCAGAATTGCAGTGTAACGACTGCCATTTACCTCATGAGAGTGAGGCTGGAAAATTATTTTTTAAAGGCCGCGCTGGGATGACACATATCTATTATAACACCTTAGGTACTGAAGACATTCCGGATCGAATTTATGCGACGACGCGCACAATGAGGGTCATTAATCAAAACTGTGCTGATTGTCATAAGAGTACGATTAGTAATGTCTCACATGATGCGAAAGACAACTGTATGTCATGTCATCAGACAGTACCACATGGAAAAGATTTTAAGGATGATACCTTTGACCAGGCACCAAAGTCTGGCGAATTATTAAAAAATAAGGGAGGATTTTAAGAATGAATAGGTTCCGTTATGGGGCATACCTCCTTCTATTAGTATTTGTACTCGTCATTACTGGCTGCAGCAATTCCAGTGAGGATGCAGGCGGTAAAACAGCAAGTGCTAAGGAAGCGAAGGGGACAACAGGCCTTTCTAAGGATGAAATAAGCAATGAAGCATTTAAAGAATTATTTCCGCTTCAATATAATAGCTATATGAAGAATGAGAAGATGGAAGATACAAAATACGGAGGTTCAGTGAAACGTAGTAAGTATGATCCAGATAAAGAGCCTTTACTTCCAGTTCTTTTCAATGGTTATGGGTTTGCGACAGAATATAATGAAGAACGTGGACATGTTTATGCACTCGAAGATATCAAGAATGTAAAACGTATTACTGATAAGTCAGTGGGTTCTTGTTATACGTGTAAGTCAACTGCCGTTCCGCAAATGATTGAAGAAATGGGTGACGAGTACTGGGGTGCCAATTTTAATTCTGTAATTTGGCCAAAAGGGGAAGCAATGGGACATTCGCCAATCGGTTGTTCTGACTGTCATGATCCTGAAACAATGGATTTACGCGTTACCCGCCCAAGCTTTTACAAAGCTCTAGAAGCAAAAGGTGTTGATACTTCAAACCCAACGAAAAACGATATGCGCAGTTATGTTTGCGGACAGTGCCATGTTGAGTATCACTTTGCAGCTAGTAACAGCGAAGTAACCTTCCCATGGGATAATGGCTTCAAACCAGATGATATGTATGAATATTATAATACAATTGCCAAAGAAAATGGCTTTGAAAAGGACTGGGTTCACAATATTTCTGGTGCACCAATGTTAAAAGCACAGCACCCTGAATTTGAAACACATGCTAGCGGCACACATGGTAAAGCAAATGTGTCTTGTGCTGATTGTCATATGCCATATGAGCGTGTCGATGGTAAGAGAAAGATTACTTCACACTATTGGACTTCACCACTTAAAACAATGGATACATCATGTGGGCAATGCCATGGTGACCGTGATTTAGACAAATTAAAAGACCGGGTCATCGAAATCCAAGATGCCAATGTAAGTGCATTACATGAAGCGCAGGATATATCAACATCTGCTCACTATTATATTAATAAGATGATTACATCTGGAGTCAGCCCAGACAAAATCAAGCAGGCTCAAGAATTTGTCCGTAAGGGTCAATGGTTCTGGGATATTGTTGCAGCTGAAAACTCTTCAGGCTTCCATAACCCACAAGGTTCAATGGATTCATTAAGAGAGTCAGTTGTACAATCTAATAATGCCATTCGCCTTGCAACAGAAGAGTTAGTGAAAATAGGTGTGAGCATTGAAGAGCTTAATTCCGAGATTGAAAAAGCGAAAACAGCGGTACAAGCTGAAACTGTAAATGATAAGAAAAAGGATCATGCTATTAACAGCTACTTCCCTGCACAGCAGCCAGTAGCAAAAAAATAAACCCTTTCATCAATTTACTTAATCGTCCCGCTAAGAAGGATTAAGAAAGAATGAGAAAGAGTCTATAAAGGCCATGGAAAACACTGCTTTCACTGTGAGAGCGGTGTTTTCTTCTGTATATTTTGGCAAATGTAGAGCCGTGTGTCAATTTGTATGCGTGTAAGAGGAGCTTTCGGGCGCCATTTTACCAAAAAACAAAAAAGAGAGTTTTCGGTCAAGTGGGGAGCCGCCATGTGCTCCAAAAAAAAAGGAGAGTTTTCGGTCAAGTGGGGAGCCGCCATGTGCACCAAAAAATAAAAAGGAAAGTTTTCGGTCAAGTGGGGAGCCGCCATGTGCTCCAAAAAACAAAAAGGAGAGTTTTCGGTCAAGTGGGGAGCCGCCATGTGCACAAAAAAATAAAAAGGAGAGTTTTCGGTCAAGTGGGGAGCCGCCATGTGCACAAAAAAAAAAAAAAGAGAGTTTTCGATCAAGTGGGGAGCCGCCATGTGCTCCAAAAAAAAAAGAGAGTTTTCGGTCAAGTGGGGAGCCGCCACTTACCCCAAAAAACAAAAAAGGAAATTTTCGGTCAAGTGAGATGGCACGAAAAAAATAATAGGGAGTTTTTCGGAATTTAACCGTCGCCCCTGGTCTAAAACCATGGATATTACAATATTTTATATTGAGATTCCAATCCATATGAATGGAGAGACCAAAATGTTTGTTGTTCATTTTCTTGAAAACAAAAACCAACTCTTAATTCAACTTCTAAAGCATGTACCTTCAGTTGGTGACGATGTAGTAATAAAAGGGCGCAAAGGGAAAGTATCAAGTGTTACAAACGTAGATGAAAAACATATTCAAGTGCAGTTGTTTTTTGAGAAGGTCATTGTTAATAAGGGCAAAACTGTAGTAGATAATTCTAAAAAGAAAAAGCGGTAAGTAAATGTTCAAAAAGCCCATATTACAGGGCTTTTTTTTATTATTACAACAATTAAGAAAGGCATTGCACGGATACGGGAATGAGACTACAATATCCTTTGGAACTTGAATTAAGTAATAGATAAAGGAGCGTTTTTCATGCCACGTGCCTTATGGCTGTTAATTATTGGGATGGCAGTGAATGTAACAGGCAATTCCTTTTTATGGCCATTAAATACAATTTATATTCACGATCATTTAGGTAAGTCATTATCGATGGCCGGGGTTGTTTTAATGCTAAACTCCGCTGCGAGCGTCATTGGAAATCTTTATGGAGGCAGCCTCTTTGATAAAATCGGCGGCTACAAATCTAGTCTTCTAGGAATTGGTATATCGCTTGCAGCTCTTATCGGGTTAACTTTCTGGCATGGCTGGCCAGAATATATTGTCTTCTTAACCATCGTTGGTTTTGGAAGTGGAGTCACTTTCCCAGCCATGTATGCGATGGCAGGAATGGTTTGGAAGGAAGGCGGACGTAAGGCCTTTAACGCCGTTTATATTGCGCAAAACCTTGGAGTAGCAGTCGGAGCCGCACTTGGCGGTATTCTCGCCGATTACTCATTTGAATTAATCTTTCTTGCTAACACCGTTATGTATATTATCTTTTTACTAATTGCTGTTTTTGGCTATAAAGGGATTTCAATTGATCCAGCTAAACAAGCGAATAGCGTTCAGGATGCAGCATTTGTAAAGAATAGAAAAAATCTCTATGCATTATTGATTTTATGTTCAGGTTACCTGCTATGTTGGGTTGGTTATGTTCAATGGATGACAACGATTGCTTCTTATACACAGGAAATTAGTATATCATTATCGCAATACAGCCTATTATGGACGATGAACGGTGCATTAATCGTTCTAGGTCAGCCATTATTAAATGTCGTGCTTAAGCGTCTTGCTACCACACTTAAGATACAAATTCTCATCGGGATTGCTATTTTTATTATTTCTTTCCTTATAGCAGGAAATGCAGCCGCATTTTCAGGATTTCTAGTAGCGATGATTATTTTAACCATTGGGGAAATGTTTATTTGGCCGGCAGTCCCAACAATCGCCTTTGAATTAGCACCAAAAGGGCGCGAAGGGTTTTATCAAGGAATCGTTAATAGTACCGCAACCGGAGGTAGAATGATTGGTCCATTATTAGGAGGAATACTTGTTGATCTTTATAGTATGTCCATCCTATTCTTCGTGTTAATAGCCTTGTTCGTTATTGCAATCCTAACCACGTTGGTTTATGACCGTATCTTGAAAAAAGAAAAGCAATTTAATGTAAACCTAACCTAGCTTTTATTCAACCGGCTTCCTACTTGGAAGCCGGTATGTTTATGTTTAAAAAATATTCCTTAAGGTCAAACTGTTTTATGTGATTGTTACTTGCATCCTGCAGGGAAATTTAATACAATAACCGTAATACTTTTATATTTAATAACCTTGATTAGGAATAGTAGTGATTTATACCTGTTTTAGAGAGTTGACGGCTGGTGGAAGTCAACCAGGTACATCATGAACTCGCCTATGAGTTGCAGACATGAACGAAGTAGTAATGTTTGCCGTTTGCCGCGTTAAGGTGAATGAAGCGAGTGTTAACAACACTAATGTGGGTGGTACCGCGGGAAGATACATAGACAATCCTCTCGTCCCTTTTGGGATGAGGGGTTTTTTTAATTTTTTTTAGGAGGCAGCACTTATGAGTTTCGATCATCAGCATATCGAGAAGAAGTGGCAAAAGAAATGGGAAGAAGAAAAGACATTTAAAACGGGTGAAGAATATGATAAACCAAAATTCTACGCATTAGATATGTTTCCTTATCCATCTGGGGCTGGTCTGCATGTTGGGCACCCTGAAGGATATACAGCTACGGACATTCTTGCACGTTTAAAAAGAATGCAGGGATACAATGTCTTACATCCGATGGGCTGGGATGCTTTCGGTTTACCGGCAGAACAATATGCATTGGATACTGGGAACGACCCTGCAGAATTCACAGAGAAAAATATTAACACGTTCCGGAGACAAATTAAAGCATTAGGTTTTTCTTACGACTGGGATCGCGAAGTAAATACAACGGACCCAGAATACTATAAGTGGACACAATGGATCTTCTTAAAGCTATGGGAGAAGGGTCTAGCTTATATTGATGAAGTTGCTGTAAACTGGTGCCCGGCACTTGGCACCGTATTGGCAAATGAAGAAGTTATTGATGGGAAGAGTGAACGTGGAGGACATCCGGTTGAACGCAGACCAATGAAGCAGTGGATGTTGAAAATTACGGCTTATGGTGACCGTTTACTTGAGGACCTAGAAGAGCTTGATTGGCCGGAGAGCCTTAAAGAAATGCAGCGTAACTGGATTGGTCGTTCAGAGGGAGCTGAAGTTACGTTTGCTATTGATGGACATGATGAAACATTTACCGTATTTACGACTCGTCCTGATACCCTATTTGGTGCAACGTATGCAGTTCTGGCACCAGAGCATTCTTTTGTGAATAAAATTACCACAGCCGAGCAGCGTGCAGCGGTGGATACTTATTTAGACAAAGTCAAAACGAAGAGTGATCTTGAGCGTACGGACTTAGCGAAGGAAAAGACGGGCGTATTTACTGGTGCTTATGCAATTAATCCAGTAAACGGTGAAAAAATGCCAATCTGGATTGCTGATTATGTGTTAGTAAGTTACGGTACTGGTGCGATCATGGCGGTGCCTGCACATGATGAGCGTGACTATGAGTTTGCGAAACAATTTGACCTTCCAATTATTCCTGTGGTTGCAGGCGGTGATGTTGAAACGGAAGCCTATACAGGTGATGGTGAACACATCAATTCTGGATTCTTAAATGGCTTAAATAAAGAGGAAGCAATCACAAAGATGATAGCTTGGTTGGAAGAGAAGGAAATTGGGACGAAAAAGGTAACATTCCGTCTACGCGATTGGTTGTTCAGCCGTCAGCGTTATTGGGGTGAGCCAATTCCAATTATCCATTGGGAAGATGGCACGATGACAGCAGTTCCTGAAGACCAACTGCCATTAACTTTACCGAAAACAAAGAACATCAAACCTTCGGGAACGGGAGAATCACCCCTTGCGGTGATCGATGACTGGGTAAATATAGTTGATCCAGAAACAGGCAAGAAGGGGCGACGTGAAACCAATACCATGCCTCAATGGGCCGGAAGCTGCTGGTATTATTTACGCTATATTGATCCAGAAAATGACCAAGCGCTTGCTTCACCGGAAAAATTAAAGCACTGGCTTCCAGTTGATGTCTACATTGGTGGTGCAGAGCATGCGGTTCTTCACTTACTATACGCTCGTTTCTGGCATAAGGTTTTATATGATATCGGGGTTGTTCACACGAAAGAGCCTTTCCAAAAGCTTTTCAACCAGGGAATGATCTTAGGTGAGAACAACGAAAAAATGAGTAAATCAAAAGGAAATGTTGTCAATCCTGATGTTATTGTTGACAGCCATGGTGCCGACACACTTCGTTTATATGAAATGTTTATGGGTCCACTAGACGCTTCGATTGCTTGGTCAACTAATGGCCTAGACGGATCTCGTCGTTTCTTAGATCGTATCTGGCGTTTACTGGTTGAAGATAATGGAGAATTAAATCCAAAAATTCAAGAAACTGAAGAAGCGTCAAATTTAGAAAAGGTCTATCACCAAACAGTGAAAAAGGTAACAGAGGATTACGAGGGCTTGAGATTTAATACCGCTATTTCACAAATGATGGTGTTTATTAATGAAGCTTATAAAGCAACTGTTCTTCCAAAGCATTTTATGGAAGGATTTGTGAAGATGCTTGCTCCTGTTGCACCACATGTTGCAGAGGAACTTTGGGAGAAGCTCGGCCATGCAGGTACAACCATTTCTTATGAAACATGGCCAGCTTATGATGAAGCGAAATTAGTGGATGACGAAGTTGAAATTGTGATTCAAGTGAATGGGAAGGTAAAGACTAAATTACTTGTTCCTACAGGCGCCAGCAAAGAAGCTTTAGAAGGAATTGCGATGGATGATGATCGGGTCAAGGAACAAATCGAAGGAAAAACGATTCGCAAAGTCATTACGGTTCCTGGTAAACTAGTGAATATTGTTGCAAACTAATAATGAGTTCCCCCTTTTTTACCGGGGGGAATCCTTTCTAAGGGGTTGGAAAGATGGAAGAAATTCAGATTATTACACCAGACGAATTAAAGAAAAAGCTCGAAGAAGGGGAGAAACTCGAGCTTGTTGATGTCAGAGAATACGAAGAGGTTGAGCAAGGAATGATTCCGGGTGCCAAACATATCCGGATGGGCGAGATTCCTGCTAATCTTGACTATTTTGACAAAGATAAAGAATATATCTTTATATGCCGTTCAAGCGCTCGTAGTGGGAATGTATGCTACTACTTGCAAGAACAGGGCTTCAAAGTTCGCAATATGATTGGCGGTATGCTTGCATGGCCAGGAGAAGTAAAATAAACGATTCCACTAGTGGAGTCGTTTTTTTTATGCATTTAATTTTTAATTTTCTGAAAAAGTGGAAATACTGTAAGAAAAACAGAAAGGAGAATAAATATGATCCAAGTTAAGTTGTTTGATCGCGAGCATGAAAAGGATTTAGAAAAGGAAATGAACCGATTTCTAAAAGGCATCGATGAACAAAAATTAGTAGATATTAAATACAATGTAGCAGCAATGCCTGAAGAAGAAGAGGAAGAACAAATCTATTGTTTTTCAGCGATGGTTATTTATCGGGCCTGATGTATGAAAAGCGGAAGCGCCTTGCCCAGGGGCGACAGGCATAAGACGAGCCGGCAAGAAGGTTGTTCTTTAACCTTATTGACGGATTGGCTTATGACCCCGAGCCACTAGGCGCTGTAGCTAGACAGGCATCAGGCCTGATAGTGTTTTTTTGCTGAAAGGGCAGCATTGGTTCCGGCGAGTCTTCCTGTTACCAAAGCAGAAGTGATGTTATATCCTCCAGTATAACCATGAACATCAAGAATCTCCCCGCAAAAATAAAGACCTTCCATTAATTTTGAACCCATTGTCTGCGGTTCAATTTCCTTTACGGAAACACCGCCCCCGGTAACGAATGCTTTTTCCAGCGGCAAGGTACCATTCACTTTTATCAAAAATTGTTTACAGCTTTTTGCAAAAGCACGGATCTTCTCATTGGAAATTATCGCACCTTGTTCTAAGGGGTCAATCTCACTATCTTCTAATAGAAACAACAAATAACGTTCAGGTAAAAACCCTTTTAACGTATTTTTTATGCCTTTCTTCGGCTCACTTTTTACTAACTTCACGATTTCTTGAAAAATTTCTTCTTCCTTTTTATCTGGCAAGGCATCTAACCCCATCGTAACCTCTTGTAATTTCCATTTTTTCATTGCCTTGACAACGAATTGACTGCAGCGAAGAACTGCTGGTCCACTAAGACCAAAATGAGTAAAAATCATATCCATTCGATGAGTAATAATGGCTTTCCCTTTTGGATTCAAAACACTTAGCTCAATTTCCCTTAATGACAACCCTTGCAGGGATTTATTTTTAATGAAGGGTTCATTCGAGGTGACAGGCACCTCAGTTGGGAACAGTTCCGTAATCGTATGTCCAGCTTTCTGTGCCCAGGCATAGCCGTCACCTGTTGAGCCAGTATGGGGAACTGATTTACCGCCGACGGCGATGACTACGGATTTTGTTTCGAATTCTGTTCCATTTTTTAATTTAACGGAAGAAACATGACCTTCCCGGTATACAATGTCTGAAACAGGGCTGTTGGTGTATACCTTCACTTTAAGCTTCTCTAATTGATTCAATAGGGCGTCCACCACAGATTGTGCTTTATTCGATACGGGAAACATCCGCCCGTGGTCTTCTTCTTTTAATTCAATCCCTAACTTTTGAAAAAACGTAATAATATCTTCATTACTAAAAATGGAAAAGGCACTATATAAAAACTTGCCATTACCGGGTAAATGCTTAATGATTTCCTCAACAGGCAGTCGATTGGTGACATTACAGCGCCCGCCGCCAGAAATGGCCAGCTTTCTGCCGAGCTTGTCCCCTTTATCAATTAACAGGACCTTTAAGCCCTTCTCTCCCGCAGCAATTGCAGCCATTAACCCAGAAGGGCCACCGCCAATTACAACAACATCGTATTGCATACTTCCACCAACTTTTGTATATTTCGTTTATTGACTCATCCTCTGCATTATTCCATTATAATCACTCTTTTTAAAAAGAAAACGAAAAAGTCCACCAAGACATGAAATTTTAATAAGGTTGTTAGTAGCATCCGCGCAAAAAGAGTTGTAAACTACTAGTAGTGTGCAAAAATGGTCGAATTTACTTTGCTCACCTGCGCACGAACTTTTCTTCACTAGGAAGGGATTCTAATCTTATGTCGTCTAAGCTTATAAGAGGAACGTTTATTTTAACATTGGGTACGATTATATCCAAGGTTCTAGGCTTACTTTATGTTATACCTTTTTATCAAATTGTAGGTTCAGAAGGAACAGCTTTGTATCAATATTCATACATCCCCTACACAATTTTTATTAGTATTGCCACGGCGGGAGTGCCGCTGGCTGTTTCAAAATTTATTTCAAAGTATAATGCACTCGAAGAATATGCGGTAGGCCGTAAATTGTTTAAATCAGGCTTACTTATGATGCTATTAACCGGTATTGCTTCGTTTATTATTTTGTATTTTTCAGCTCCACTTATAGCTGATATGATTATATCCAAAAAAGAGGACGTCGGATCGAGGGTAGAGGATATCATAACGGTTATCCGTGCAGTAAGTTTCGCCCTGATTGTTATCCCGTTTATGAGTTTAATTCGAGGATTCTTTCAAGGACATCAATCGATGGGACCGTCCGCTGTATCTCAAGTAGTCGAACAGATTGTCCGGATTGCCTTCACACTTGCAGGAGCCTATATCGTCATAAATTTTTTAAATGGAAGTATTGTAACAGCTGTAAGTGTGGCAACCTTTGCCGCGTTTGTTGGGGCAATTGGGAGTCTGGTGGTTTTATTTTGGTATTGGTATAAACGGAAACCGCATTTAGACCAGCTGCTCCAACATGATAAAGGGGAAGTACAGGTTTCGTTAAGAGAAATTTATAAAGAAATCCTTGTCTATGCAGCTCCCTTTGTATTTGTTGGGGTTGCTAATCCATTATTTCAAGCGATCGACCAAGTTACCTTTTCACGGGCAATGCAGGATATAGGTCACAGTTATAAAGCAGCCGAAGCAGCATTCTCCATTCTAAATTTTGAATCACATAAAATTGTGATCATCCCTGTTTCCCTTGCGACAGGGTTCTCGCTGGCTCTGGTTCCAAGTATCACCAAAGCTTTTGTGGATAATGATCAGAAAGGGCTTAAACAGCAATTAAATCAGACTTTTCAAGTGTTATTGTTCTTAACACTGCCTGCGGCAATCGGGCTTTCTCTATTAGCAGAGCCAATCTACACTGTTTTTTATGAGCACAAAGAGATTGGATATGAAGTACTAAAAGCCTATGCGCCAGTTGGAATTCTTTTTTCATTATTTTTAGTAACGAGTTCCATTCTGCAAGGAATTAATGAACAACGATGGACAGTATTAAGTTTGTTAATAGGATTACTGATTAAATTATCGCTGAATATTTCCCTAATTACTATGTTTGAAACAAAAGGTGCGGTGTACGCAACGGCGCTTGGATACATCGGAGCCATATTGATTCAATTAGTGGTTATAAAAAATTATGCAAAATACCCATTCTTATTTGTTTGGAGAAGGAGTTTGTTAATCGTTATTTTTGCTGGAATCATGTGGGCAGGGACGGAAATGGTTTACAAGCTGCTGTTGTTATTCCTAACTCCGGAATCTAAGTTTCAATCACTGTTAATCATTCTAGTTTGTGCAGCCGTAGGTGCTGTTATCTATTTTTACCTTGGATTAAAATCCGGGCTTGTTAACAGACTATTTGGTGATAAGGTAGACCGTATAAAAAGGAAATTACGAATGAATTAAACTCCTAAAATAGGAAGGAGGATGACCTTGAGAATTGATAAAATGTTGGCTAATCTAGGTTATGGCAGCCGGAAAGAAGTCAAACAGCTGCTAAAAAGCGGTGCTGTTAAGATTGATGATGCTATTGTGAAGGATGCAAAACAGCATGTAGATCCGAATAAGCAAGTGGTTACTCTTAATGGGGAAATCATTGAATACAGAGAATTTATCTATCTAATGATGAACAAGCCTCAAGGAGTACTATCTGCAACCGAGGATAGTGTTGGCGAAACGGTGATTGACCTTTTGGAACTTGAGGATCAAGTATATGAGCCCTTCCCTGTCGGAAGATTGGACAAGGATACGGAAGGCCTGTTACTGATTACCAATGATGGTCAATTAGCACACAAGCTATTATCACCCAAAAAACATGTACCTAAGACTTATTTTGCCGTGATTGATGGCGAAGTTACGGATGCAGATGTCAGTGCATTTGCGGAAGGTGTAACGCTTGACGATGGCTACGAAACAAAACCAGGCGAGTTGATCATAGTAAAGTCTGGCATTCGTTCCGACATTGAGCTAACGATAACCGAAGGGAAATTCCATCAGGTTAAAAGAATGTTCGAGGCCGTTGGAAAAAGAGTGGTTTACCTAAAGAGGATTTCCATGGGTCCCCTGCCATTGGATGAAACCCTTGAACTCGGGGAATATCGGGAATTAACGGATGAAGAAGTAGAGCTGCTTAAGGAATACCAAGTAGGTTAGAAACAAGTAAAGGACAAGGCCGTGTGCCTTGTCCTATTTTTTATCCTTGTAGGAAGGATGTTAACATCCAATTATGCTTGCTTAATTTTTCAATTAGCCCAGTAAACATATCACTCGTTACCTCATCATCCACCTGTTCAGCAGCTTTTTTTCCTTCTTTCATTTCTGAGATAAGTTGGGAAAAATCATTTACAACGTTTTGTACCATTTCTTTAGCTGTTAAAACTTCAGAAGTTTCTTCGATTGTTGAAAATTGAAGGTATTCTTTTAATGTGGAAACTGGCTTTCCACCTGTAATTAATAATCGTTCTGCCAACTCATCCATGGTTCCTGCTGCTTCTTCATATAGTTGTTCAAATTTTTCATGTAAGGTGAAAAAGTGTGGTCCTGTTACATACCAGTGGAAACGATGTAGTTTTGTGTATAATACGTTCCAGTTTGCGAGTTGTTGGTTCATTACTTGTTCAAGTGTTACTGTTTGTGTCATTTTCCATACCTCCTAATTTCTTAACTAAACTTATTATAACATATATTATTTAAAAGTAAATATTAAATTATAATTATTATAAATAAGGATAGTTCAATAAATGTAAGTAACAATTTTATTAAATGGGTAATCTAAAAATATTTACGACACTGTCCCGCATTTTGAAAAATCGAAAAGGGGGAAGCAGCATGAAACTTACACCCAAAGAAACCATAGAATTACATGGCTTTAATAACTTGACGAAATCACTTAGTTTTAATATGTATGATATTTGCTATACACGATCGAAGGAAGAGCGCGAAGCTTATGTAAAGTATATTGATGAACAATATAGTGCTGAGAGATTGCAGACGATTTTAATCCATGTTTCCGACATTATTGGTGCACATGTATTAAATGTTGCCAGTCAGGACTTTGAGCCAGCTGGAGCAAGTGTAACGCTTCTCGTATCAGAGGGACCAGTCGAAGACGCTCCTTCAGAGCACTTTGAAGAGTCACCGGGGCCGCTGCCAGAATCTGTCGTTATCCAGTTAGATAAGAGTCATATCACGGTTCATACATACCCAGAATATCATCCAGATGAAGGGATTAGCACATTCAGAGCAGATATTGATGTATCTACATGTGGAGAAATTTCACCACTTAAAGCTTTGCATTACCTTATTCGTTCGTTTGAAACAGATGTCATGACGATTGATTATCGGGTTCGTGGCTTTACACGAGATAAGGATGGCTATAAATTGTTTATTGATCATGAAATTAGCTCGATCCAAAATTATATCCCCGAGGATGTCGGCGAACTCTTCGATATGATTGATGTCAATGTCTATAAAGAAAATATCTTCCATACTAAATGTAAGCTCCGAGGATTTGATTTAAATAACTATTTATTTGGCTATAAAAAAGAAACCTTACATTCAGAAGAGTTAATTGAAATTACCGAGAGAATTAAGCTGGAAATGGATGAAATTTTTTATGGCAAGAATATGGTGTAATGCATGACAATCCTACTCATCGCATTAATATGCCGAATAGTAGCCAAAAGGAAAGCACGCAGCTTTACTAAAAAGTAAAGCTGTTTTTTACATTTATCGTGTAAAATGGTAACAAAGATAAAAATGAGTGGTGACTGATTATGTTTTTAAAAAGAGTTGCTTTATTAAAAGATAACGTTCCAAACGTTAGTGATTACCCTTTTTCGATTCCATCAATAACGAGCCTCAATGAGTTGAAGTTTGAAAGGAATGTTACCTTCTTTGTGGGTGAAAATGGATCAGGGAAATCTACTTTATTAGAAGCGATTGCTGACCAATGTGGTTTTAATACTGCAGGCGGCGGAAGAAATAATTTTTATGAAGTATATGAGAAAGATTCAGAGCTTAGTGAATACATAAAGCTTTCTTGGATGCCTAAAGTTACCAATGGCTTCTTTTTGCGAGCAGAATCGTTTTATCATTTTGCTACTCATATTGATGATGTAGATGAGAATGGATTTAAAGACTACGGGGGAAAATCATTATTAAAACAATCCCATGGAGAATCGTTTTTGTCCTTATTTCTCAATCGGTTTAATGGAGAAGCGCTATACTTATTGGATGAACCAGAGGCGGCATTATCTCCTGCACGACAATTATCTCTCTTGAAAGTCATCCATGACCTTGAAACACAAGGGGCTGCTCAGTTCATCATTGCCACACATTCTCCGATCCTGCTAGGGTATCCAGATGCTGAAATCTATAGCTTCGACCACGGTCAAATTTCAAAAATCGACTATGAAAGTACAGACCATTACACGCTGACGAAATATTTTTTAGAGAATAGAAAAAGATTTCTTTATGAACTTTTTAAAGAGGAAGAATAAAGTTATTTGTTTAATTTTGAGTGCCCGTAAATTAAAGTTGGCGAAATTATGGTCACAATAAAGATTGGATGGTGCCCGTAAATTAAAGTTGGCGAAATTACGGTCACAATAAAGGGTGGATAGTGCCCGTAATTAAAGTTGGCGAAATTATGGTCACAATAAAGGTTGGATAGTGCCCGTAATTAAAAGTTGACATATTTATGGTCACAATTACGGGTGAATACCTCAAAACGAAAAAGAAGAAGTGGCCCCCCAATAAGGAGATCACTTCTTCTTTTTTGCTATAAATGAAAGGATGATTAGGACTCCCACAATTACTAAGGAAACGGTTGTGCCGATTAGATTGTTTGGACTGAAAATAAATCCAATAAAAATTAAACTCAACGCTAAAATGGCAATAATAGTAGTAAATGGGAACCACTTTACTTGAAAGGATGGTTTAACTTTATACTGTGATCGAAGCTTTAAATGGGCTGCACAGATGCCTATCCAAACCAACATAACCGTGAAACCCGGTATGGTCATAAGATAACTGATGATTTTATCAGGACTAATGTAGGCTAAGAAAACCCCAGCTAAAATAAAAACGGTTGTAATCATAAGTCCGATAATGGGAATCCCGTTTCTAGTGGTTTTCATCAAGCTTTTCGGCGCAACTCCGCTTTTAGCCATTGAAAAAAGAGTTCTCGATGTTGCATAGATACCAGAGTTTGCAGCCGAAAGGACAGCAGTAAGAAGGATGAAATTCATCACATGTGCAGCACCTGGTAATCCAGTAATATTGAAAACTTGAACAAATGGACTGTTTTGACCGGTTACTTGATTCCAAGGCATAATGCCGCAAATAATTAAGATAGGGAAGATATAAAAAATAATTACCCTCCAAACAGCACCTTTAATAATACTTGGCATGACGCGCTCCGCATCCTTTGTCTCGGTAACCGCCACCCCAATTAATTCTGCTCCGCCATAAGAAAACATAACCACCAAAAACGCACTCAGCATTCCACTCCATCCATGAGGGAAAAAACCGCCATGTGCTGTATAATTTGAAAGTGGATCCTCAATATTACTTGGCATAATCCCAAATATAATGAGAGCACCTAGTAAGATAAAAGCAACTAATGCAACAATCTTGATCCCAGCAAACCAAAACTCCAGCTCACCATAGTATTTAACTGGAAATAAATTAATGCCAATGATAATGGCTGCACAGAACAGGCTAAGAAGCCATAAGGGAATCGAAGGATACCAAAATTGTAGAAAGCTTCCTGCTGCTAACAGTTCAACAGTGATAACGATGGTCCAGTTTATCCAATACAGCCATCCATTTATATACGATAGCTGAAAACCAAATGCTTTATAAAGGAGCAATTGGACGTTGTGGTTCGGAAAAGCAATTGCCATTTCACCTAAGGCGGCCATCACAATAAATAATAATAACCCTCCAATCAAATAGGTAAAAACAACACTAGGTCCGGCAATATTTAATGTATCAGAACTTCCTTTAAAAATTCCTGTACCAATCATGCCTGCTAACGCAATAAACTGGACATGTCTTGGTAGTAATCCTTTTTTTAACTCTTGATTATTTTCCATGGTTTCCTACCCTCGTAAAAGTCTTTTATGCTCAAACGCTTTTAGGCGTTAAAGTATTATACTAATATATCATAGGGTAGTAGGGATTTAAATGAAAAAATTCAAAAAAAAACTAGCCCTCAGGACTAGTTTGCTGTGTTTTTTATATATTTATGACGACATTTTTACTTTCTTTTGTGTTGTTGTCCATTTTCCGCGGCTTGGGCTTATAACCAAGTCATTATAGGCTAAAACATTTAAATCTCGTTGAATGGTGCGAGGAGTGATACCAAATTCCTCTACAAGTTCTTGCGTCGTGACTGTACCTTTGTTACGTATAAACATGTAGATGCATTTGATGCGGTTTAACATCCGGTTAGTCGAAGGTTTCAAAGAACCACTCCCTATCCTAATTTCAAACCTATGGCGTAATCCCTCTACCGACAGCCTCTTTGATTAGTATGTAATTTTCTTCCGCAGACAACTCCTTTAGAAAATAGATAGTTGTAGTGGATACCCAGATGACTTACAATTATTGTAACCACAATTTCTGAAAATTTCCACCATTAGTGAATAATTTACATAAAAAACACAACAACTTTACAAGAATTTTCGTTTTTTCGCCTCCCTTTCGTGATTCTTACTATAGTCTATGGGTGTAAATGTTAAGATTATGACAAATTAATTGAATTTTGTGTAAATTAACAGTGGGACAAGTTGAAAAATCATTTCGTTTTTCATAGAAAAATTGATAAGATATTGGGCAAACGTGTAAATCAAGGAGGAACACACCATTGATAAAGATAAATTGGATGGATGAAGTTGAAAAGAGAAAAGCTGAACTTTTAAAAGACACACGGAACCTATTACATATTAAGAGTCTGTTAGATGAAGAACATACATTTCCTGATGCCCCACTTGGAAAAGGTGTGAAAGAAGCGTTAGATTTTATGCTGATACTTGGTGAAAAGGATGGATTTATTCCCAAGAATGTTGGAAATTTAGCAGGGCACTTAGAATTTGGTCAAGGAGAGGAGCTGCTCGGTATTCTCTGCCATGTTGATGTTGTTCCAGAAGGTGATGGCTGGACTAGTGATCCTTTTGCTGCTGAAATTCGCGATGGGAAAATATATGCCCGTGGTGCAATTGATGATAAGGGCCCGACGATGGCTGCTTATTATGCGATGAAAATTGTTAAAGAGCTGGGGGTGCCAATCAATAAGCGTGTGCGGATGATTATCGGTACCGATGAAGAAAGCGATTGGCGCTGTGTCGAGCATTATTTTAAAGAAGAGGAAATGCCAACCTTAGGTTTCGCACCTGACGCGGATTTTCCGATTATTAATGCTGAAAAGGGAATCGCTGATTTAGATATGACCCAGAAAATGTCCGGTGCAGAAACAGGAACAGGAACAGCAAATGTAGAAGTTCTTAGCTTTACTTCCGGACAAAGATACAATATGGTTCCGGATTTTGCAACAGCCCGATTAAACATTAAAGCGAATCAAATGGAGGTAGTCCAACGTTACACAGATTTCATGAAGCAAGTAGAAATAGAAAATAGCTCATATGTTGAAAACGGAGAGTTAATCCTTGTAGTAAAAGGAATATCTGCTCACGGAATGGAGCCGAAAAATGGGAGAAATGCGGGATTATTTTTAGCAGAATTCCTCTCTAAATTAGACGTAGACGATTCGGCTGCCCATTATTTCAAATTCGTATCAACCTATTTTTATAATGATTCGAGAGGTGTGAACCTTGGAGTTTCATATTCGGATGATATCTCTGGTGAGTTAACGATTAACCCGGGCAAACTTTCTTATTCTCCTAAATCGGGTGGAAGCATCGGAATGACCTGCAGATACCCGGTGACGAACAATATGGATGCTACCAAAGAAAAGCTAGATGCTCTTTTGTTGAATGAAGCTTTTGTCATTTCAAAATATAAAGATACAAAGCCACATCACGTGGACGAGAATGAATTCTTGATCCAAACATTGAAAAAGGTTTACGAAGAACAAACCGGTGAAAAGGCTGAATTGATTGCCATTGGCGGAGGAACCTATGCCCGTTCCTTAAAAGCAGGGGTGGCATTTGGTCCTTTGTTTCCAGGCAGACCAGATATTGCGCATCAAAAGGATGAATATATTGATATCGATGATTTATTGAAAGCAACGGCCATATATGCACAGGCAATTTATGAATTAGCCAAGTAAAATTAACAAGGGAAGTGGAAGAATGGAATATGCATTAGTAAATGGAGAAATTATTGAGCGTTCAGAAGCCAAGGTAGATGTCGAAGATCGTGGCTATCAGTTTGGTGATGGTGTTTACGAAGTAATTCGTGTTTATAATGGTAAAATGTTTACGGCAGCTGAACATTTAACTAGATTTGCTAAAAGCGCTGAAAGTATAGGAATTTCGTTGCCATATACCCCGCAGCAATTAACGGAAATGATAGAAGAACTTCTTAGTAAAAATAATCTTGAAACAGGCAATATTTATATGCAAGTCACTCGAGGGGTTGCACCACGAAATCATGTTTTTCCAGCCGGTAATGTTCCTCCCACACTTATTGCCTATGCCATTCGGGCAGTTAGACCGCTCGACAACTTGAAAACAGGAGTAAAGACAATTTTGACGGAGGATATTCGCTGGCTTCGCTGTGATATTAAAAGCTTAAATTTACTTGCAAATCTAATGGCGAAACAAAAGGCAAGCGAGCAGGGTTGTTTTGAAGCCATTCAACACCGGGGCCAAGATGTTACTGAAGGCAGCTCCTCGAATATCTTTATTGTAAAAGATGGAACAGTAATCACACATGAATCAAATAACCTAATCCTAAAAGGGATTACAAAAGATGTTATTTTGGACCTTTGTGGAAAAAATAATATCCCGGTTATTGAGCGGACATTCACGGTAGTAGAGCTTGCTGAAGCAGAAGAGGTATTCTTATCAAGTACAACAGCTGAAGTAACGCCAATAATTGAGATAAACGGGAATAAGGTAAATGAAGGAGCTCCAGGTCCAATCACCAAAAAACTGCAAAAACTATTTGAAAAAGAAATTGAGAAACAATGCGGTATCCTAGTTAGATAAGTAATAGTAAAATGTGCAGCAGATGAAAAAAGTCTGATGCACATTTTTTTAAAAGGAATCGAAGTTTTATCATACATACAAGTTGTAAAAAATAGTCTAAAATAAGAAAGTGGATGATAAGTTATGAATCAGCAAACACATTATTTCTTCGCGATAAAAATACCCGAAGAAACTAAATTAATGATGAAAAAGAATAGTGAGCAGTTAAAAGAACTTTTTCCATTTAATCGCTGGGTTCATCATCAAGACTTGCATATTACACTAGCTTTTTTAGGCAATGCTCCTTCTGAAAAACTTTCTATTGCTGTGGAAAATGTTCTTGAGGCATTACGCGATACAAAGGGATTTTTTTTAGAAATGAACAAGCTTGGAACCTTTGGAAAAGTAGATTCACCACGGATTTTCTGGGTGGATACAAAGGCTAGTACTGAGTTACATGGAGTTAGGAAAAAAGTGTTTACGGCTTGCAGGGAAGCTGGATTTCAACTTGAAACAAGACCTTTTAAACCTCATATTACCCTTGCCAGGAAGTGGGCAGGAGATCAACAATTTCATATAGAACTCCTTGATAGTTGGAACGCGGTTCAGCCAGAACCACTTAGATTTAAGGTGAATGAGGTAGTATTATACCAAACACATCTTGATAAAACACCAAAGTACGAGGTGAAAACGAGTTACCACTTGGAATAAAAAGAGAAAATTAACATTAAAGGTTGGTTGTATGAAACAAATTTATTTTATTATCAATCCTAAAGCGAGGAATGGCTACTGTTTAACTATCTGGAAAAGAGTTGAAGCAAAATTAATCAATAATCAGATCCCCTTCAAAGCTTTCTTTTCAGAATACCATGGGCATGTGATCAAACTAGCAGAACAATTTGCCAACAGCAATAATGAGGATAAAGTCATTATTGCTGTTGGCGGCGACGGTACAATCAGCGAAGTGGTCAATGGAATAATAAACCATACCAATATTACTCTTGGATTCGTGCCAGGAGGTTCTGGAAATGATTTTTCAAGAGGATTTCATATTCCTACCCATCCAGAAGAAGCGTTAGAAGCTATTCTTCGCCTCATGAAAACAGAAGCTCCTTTAATAGATGTTGGCAAAATTACCATGAAAGATGATTCCGAGCATTTTTTCATTAATAATATGGGCGCCGGGTTTGATGCGTTGATCTCCTATGAAGTGAACCACTCCAAAGTGAAAGCCTGGCTCAATAAACTATCTTTAGGCCGACTGGTATATGTGTATTTTTTATTAAAAAAACTATTTTCTTATAAAACCTCCACAATTGATTTATCAATTGATGGGCGTAGGCATATACTTGAACAAACATGGTTTGTAACTGTCTCCAACCAAGCCTATTACGGAGGCGGCATGAAGATTGCTCCAGAGGCAGTGCCGGATGATGGTCTCTTAGATATTACAGTCGTTCATCATTTATCAAGGTTAAAGCTATTAGCAGTCTTTATCAGTGTTTTTTGGGGAAAGCATGTTCATTTTAAAGAGGTGAAAACCTTTAAAGGCAAAGCAGTTGCGATTCACTCCTCATCCTCCTTATATGTCCATGCGGATGGTGAAAATATTGGATTTACTCCTTTAAAGATTCATGTGAAAACAAAAACCATTAAGGTGTTAACGAGGGTGTGAAGTATGAGAGAAACTGATTTGAAAGAGAGGGATTCGAATGAACTCCAATGAACGTAATTTCCTAGCCTATTTAGATGAGATAGATATCATTACGATTCTTCTTCCACTTTCCTATCATCAAGGCTTGTCTTCCACTTTCTCGATTACAGACGAATCACAAAAGAGCAGAGCTATTCAAATTATCCAAAAACAACAAATTGAGAATAATAATAAATATATTTGTAAGCTGGAGGAAGAAATTTCTTTTGGCCATCCCTATTGGATTTTAGATGAGCATGGGGGGAAAACAGATCTTCAAATAGGAGCAGTCATTCGAACAGATATTTTTGATGAACGGTTTTACTATGATGGAAATGATCTAGGCGTGAGTTGTAGGGACAATCAAACACAATTTAAGATCTGGGCTCCAACCGCAACGCAAGTTAAATTAAAATTAAGGCAGCCGAAAAATTCCTTTTCCGAAATTATAAAGATGAGACGTGAGGAGAAAGGTGTTTGGTCATCTGTTGTTAATGCTGATTTAGAACTTTATCAATATACTTTTCTAGTTTTAGTGAATCAAGAATGGCAAGAATCAGTTGATCCTTATGCTGTAGCGGTTACTGCAAATGGAGAGCATGGCGTAATCGTAAAGTTAGAGAAAACATACAGGGAGAAACCGGTGTTGCCTCCTTGTGAGAATCCAGTAGACGCCATCATTTACGAAACGCATATCAGGGATTTCACCATCCATCCAAATAGCGGCGCGGAACATAAAGGACTTTTTCTTGGTGCTGGTGAGATCAATACAAAAGGTAAAGACGGACAACTCACTGGTCTTTCTTATGTAAAGGATCTAGGTATTACTCATATCGAATTCCTGCCTTTCAATGATTTTGCAGGAGTCGATGAATTAGACCCTCATAAAGAATACAACTGGGGGTATAACCCGATTCACTTCAATGTTCCGGAGGGTTCGTATGCAACAAACCCTTCCGATCCCTATGCCAGAATCATGGAACTCAAGCAATTAATTGATTCTATTCATAGCCAAGGAATAAGAGTGATTATGGATGTTGTTTATAATCATTTATATATTCGCGAAACTTCATCCTTTGAAAAAATAGTTCCAGGTTATTACTTCCGCCATAATGAGCTTGGTTTTCCAGCAAATGGAACAGGAGTCGGAAATGATATTGCCTCGGAGAGAAAAATGGTAAAAAAATTCATCCTCGATTCGATCCGGTTTTGGATGGAGGAATATCATATAGATGGTTTTCGTTTCGATTTAATGGGGATTTTAGATAGTGAAACGATGATGGACGTTAGAAAAACTTGTGACAGTATTCAACAGGGAACCCTAATTATCGGCGAGGGCTGGAATCTAAACACTCCACTTCCAATTGAAAAAAAAGCAATTATTCGCAATCAATCAAAGCTTCCGGATATTGGTCAATTTAATGACAAATTCCGCGATTGCATAAAAGGGAATACCTTTTACTTGTATGATAAAGGATATGTACTTGGAAATGAGCATTACCATGACGCAGCAATCGAAACCATTGCTGGAAGCATTGGATTCGTTAAAAAAGAGAGCGGTCTTTTCACTAACCCCTCACAATCAGTAAATTATGTGGAATGCCATGATAATCACACGATGTGGGATAAACTCGTTTCGTGTCTGCCTGATTTAGATCATCAATTCCATATCAAATATCACCGGCTTGCTACGGGTCTTGTATTAGTATCGCAGGGGATTCCATTTCTTCACAGCGGACAGGAATTCTTCCGAACAAAGCGAGGCGATGGGAATAGCTATAAATCACCAGATCATATTAACCAACTTGACTGGGATCGAAAGCACCAGTATATAGAAAACGTTCACTATATTAAAGGAATGATACAAATTCGAAAACAGTTAACTTGTTTTCGATTAAAATCAGCGGAAGAAATAAGGGCACATATTCAAATTTTACCGCTGCAAAATCCACTGATTGGATTTTGTCTTCAGAACCAAGGTAATGAATTTCGAGAGGTTCTTTTACTCATTAATCCGCTAAGGAGTAAACAACCAATTCAAATTCCAGAAGGTAAATGGAGGCTGCTCGCCAATGATAAAAAAGCGGGAATTTATTCCAATGAATTTATTTCTAGCAAAGAACTGGTGCTGGAACCCGTTTGTTTAACAATTTTGGCAAAAAAATAGTTTGTTCAGATTTACTTGACTACAAAAGCTAATTGGAGATAAAATTTAGTATAATGGCTATTGTGTGTTATCGTCCAATAGCTTTTTTTATTTTTATATATTATATTTCTACTTTAACTACTAAATGGGTGTTTTCGCCCATTTGAGAACGGCATACATTGAAGGTGAACAATTTTGGAACATATATTAGGACAAGAATGGGAAATTGTCCCTGCGGGGGGTAAAACGGGAGAGGCCTTTTTTGCTTGCTTTGAAGACCAAAGACTTTTTCTAAAACGCAATTCCTCACCATTCCTAGCAGTATTATCTGCAGAAGGAATCGTCCCAAAGCTTGTTTGGACAAGACGATTGGCAAACGGAGATGTCATTACTGCACAGCAATGGCTGCCTGGACGTGAATTAAAGCCTTCTGACATGAACCATGAGCATGTTGCCAGGATGCTCCGGAAGATTCACCGCTCGGAACCGATGGTAGGGATGTTAAGCAGGCTTGAAAAGCAGCCTTTACAGCCAGATACGATTTTTCATTCAATAATGGAGGAATTGGATGAAGAAGTGTTATCATTACCTGCCGTAAAGAAAACGCTGAATTTTTTACAAAATGAGGCAGCAAATGTCACATGTAAAGAAAAAGTGGTTTGTCATGGTGATGTCAACCATAACAACTGGCTGCTTACAGAAGACAACCAGTTGTATTTAATTGACTGGGATGGTGCAATGATTGCTGACCCGGCCATTGACCTTGGCATGCTGCTTTATTGGTACATTCCTGAAGATAACTGGAATAGTTGGTTAACCATGTACGGGAAACCATTGACAGAAAACTTAAAACTAAGAATGAAATGGTATGTCGCACTGCAAACCCTATCTTCGATCCAATGGTACAAAAACAAAGATAGAATTCAGGAAATGGAAACATGGATCACTTTTTTAGATAACCTTCTTTAATTAAGAAAACGAATCAATATTAGACACCCATTGTGACAAATTTCCTTGATTAGAATGAATGTGTTCATCCAGATCAGCAGTTTGAGCACCGAATTGGCTGTAATCATATACCTCTTGCAAAACGGTTTTAACATTTTGATCAATTTGTGTGTTAACCATCAGAGATTTCACTAATCGTTCCAATTGTTCACATTCAGAAACAGATCCACAGCAATCGGTTTGGTGATTATTTAAAATGTCTTTTAGTAAGGAAACTTGGTCCTGATGACTTAATGGCATGTTGATACACCCTTTCAAGTGAAAATAAAAAAGAATTCACAGTTAGGTTGTGAATTCTTTTTTTGTTTATACATTAATGGGGTCACCCATTATTACCAATAATAAAAACAATATAAGATTTAGGAGTGGCATAATGAGACTTAGAAATAAACCATGGGCAAGGGAACATATAGAGGCGCATCCGCAATATATTGTCGCTAATCCAGAAAACTATAAGGGTAAGTGGCATGAAGTTTTTAATAATGACCAGCCTCTTCATATCGAAGTTGGGACTGGAAAAGGTCGCTTTATTACCGAAATGGCAAAGGCGCATCCAGACATTAATTATATGGGAATCGAGATTTACGACTCCGTAATCGTTGCTGCTTTAGATCGATTAATTGAAGAAGATTTACCAAATTTAAGACTGCTCAATGTCAATGCCAATGATTTAAATAAATACTTTGAAAAAAATGATATCGATCGAGTCTATTTGAATTTTTCCGATCCGTGGCCAAAGACTCGTCATGAAAAAAGAAGGTTAACGTACAAGGATTATTTAAAGTTGTATGAAGACATCTTGGTTGATAAAGGTGAAATTCATTTCAAAACCGATAATCAAGGCTTATTCGAGTATTCATTAAAAAGTTTTTCTGAATATGGTTTATTATTAACCTTCCTTAGCCTAGACTTGCACAAAAGTGACTATGAAGGAAATATCATGACAGAATATGAGCAAAAGTTCTCTGAAATGGGAAACCGTATTTACCGTTGTGAAGTCAAATATCAAAACTAATGCGGGAGGCAGTCTTTTTTAGGGCTGCCTTATTTTGTATATGGTAAAATATATTAACAGGGCAAAGGAGGAAGAGGATGGAAACGTTGAAAATTGGCAGAGTTCAGCTAACGTGGCTTTCAGGTGGTGTTACGAATTTAGATGGTGGAGCCATGTTTGGTGTCGTTCCTAAAGCATTATGGGCGAAAAAGTATCCGCCTAATGACAAAAATCTAATTGAATTGCCTACAGAACCAATCTTAATCCAAATGGACGGCAAGAATATTATGATCGAAGCTGGACTTGGTAAAGGGAAATTATCGGAAAAACAACTTCGGAATTTTGGTGTTACTGCTGAATCTGACGTGGAAGGTTCCTTACAACAATTGGGGTTGGTTCCTGATGATATCGATTATGTTTTGATGACGCATCTACACAATGATCATGTTGGCGGGCTGACTAGGTTAGAAGATGGAGTTTATCAATCAACCTTCCCTAATGCCCAAATTATTACCTCAACCATAGAATGGAATGAAATGAGAAATCCAAATATCCGTTCGAAAAGTACATATTGGAAAGAAAATTGGGAAGCGATTGAGTCTCAAGTGATTACTTTTGATGAAAAATGGAGTTTGGGAGCCATTAGCATGCACCATACTGGTGGTCACAGCAATGGCCATTCGATCTTGATAGTTGAGGATGAAGGCGAAATCGCCCTCCATATGGCAGACTTAATGCCGACACATGCTCATAAAAATCCATTATGGGTAATGGCCTATGACGATTATCCAATGGACTCTATCGCCGCAAAGGTAAAATGGGGTGAATATGCACAGGATAAAAACGTTTGGTTTACTTTTTATCATGATGCATATTATCGAGCAGTAAAATGGGGAGTAGATGGGCAAATTCTTGACAGTATAAAGAGAGTAAAATAAGGAACGATATAAAATAATACAGCCGTACCCCTGTTGGATACGGCTTTACGTCTTTTATAGGGCTGGATCCAACGAGGCTTTCACATCTAAAAGTGTTCCAGTCTGAGCATCGGCAATAAATTCGAATTGTTCATTAACACCATTTTTGTTTTTTGAAATACCGCCCTTATAAACCTGATAGTTGATTTGGTGTTTTTCAAAAGGCTCTACGACCATATGGATCCAAGAGCCGTTAATCGGACCATTTTGGCTGAATTGCTTTTTTACGGTTTCTAATACTTTTTCAGGTGAAACATATGTTTTTTGTGAAATGACTTCCTTCACCGCATAGCCGCTGATGACTCCAACTGCGGCACCAAGGATAAATGATTTCCAATTCATAAGGCACCTCCAAGAATTCAGTTTTTCTCTTATTTCCAGTATATCTCATTTAGGGTAAAGAACATAACAAATCGGTGGTAAGCCAGTCAAAATTTCAGTAATATTAACATATACATATTGATTTAGATACATAGTTGAGGGGGAACTTACTTTGAAAGAACAGACATTAAATCTTTTTAAAACGTTAACGGAACTACCAGGAGCATCTGGAAATGAGCATTTAGTGAGAAACTTTATGAGAGAGCAATTAGCTCAATACTCGGATGAAATTGTCCAAGATAAATTAGGCAGTATTTTTGGCGTTAAAAAAGGTAATCAAACGGGTCCAACCATTATGGTTGCTGGGCATATGGATGAAGTCGGGTTCATGGTTACGCAAATAACGGATAATGGGATGATCAGATTTCAACCGCTTGGTGGTTGGTGGAGCCAGGTCTTACTAGCACAGCGGGTACAGGTAATGACGAACAATGGACCTGTAATTGGAGTCATAGGCTCGATTCCTCCGCATCTTCTAAACGAATCCCAGCGTAACAAGCCAATGGAAATTAAAAATATGCTGATAGATATTGGTGCTGACGACCGAGAGGATGCAGAAAAAATTGGGATTAGACCTGGTCAATCCATCCTGCCAATTTGTCCGTTTACGCCAATGGCGAATGAAAAGAAAATACTCGCAAAGGCTTGGGATAACCGATACGGCTGTGGTCTTGCGATTGAACTGCTCCAGGAAGTAAAAGATGAAACCTTACCGAATATTTTATATTCTGGAGCAACGGTTCAAGAGGAAGTCGGTCTCCGTGGCGCACAAACGGCTGCTAATATGATTAATCCAGATATCTTTTTTGCCTTAGATGCAAGCCCAGCAAATGATATGTCAGGAAGTAAATCAGAATTTGGTCAATTAGGCAAGGGAGCATTACTCCGAATTCTCGACAGATCAATGGTGACACACCGAGGAATGCGAGAGTTTATTCTTGATACGGCAGAAACAAACAAGATCCCTTACCAATACTTTGTCTCACAAGGTGGAACCGATGCAGGACGCGTTCATCAGTCCAATGAAGGTGTTCCAAGTGGTGTAATCGGCATCTGCTCACGCTATATTCATACACATGCTTCTATGATCCATGTCGATGACTATGCAGCAGCGAAGGAATTAATCGTAAAACTAGTAAAGGCTTGTGACCAAACAACAGTAGACACCATCAAAGCGAACAGTTAAATTTTTAATGGGGAGGCATGCTTATGCCTTCCTTTTATGTGTATAAAAGGAGAATCAGAAATGAAAATAATTATCGGTTCCAACAATCCAGCAAAAGTTGCTGCAGTGAAAAATGCTTTTCATTATCAACAAACAGAGTTTCTTAGTCTTGACATTCCTTCAGGAGTAAGTGAACAGCCTTTTTCTGATGAAGAGACGATTAAGGGCGCAATTAACCGATCAGTGGGTGCGTTGCAAATGGGGAATGGCGATATTGGCATTGGACTGGAGGGAGGGGTACAGGAATCCGCTCACGGTTTATTATTGTGTAATTGGGGTGCACTAGCTTCAAAAGATAGGGAGCCGATTATTGCAGGTGGAGCCAGGTTTCTTTTACCCAATGAAATTGCAGAACGATTAAGAGCTGGTGAAGAGCTTGGTCCGGTTATGGATGATTATGCTAAAAAAGAAAATGTTCGCAAAAATGAAGGGGCCGTTGGAATCTTTACGAATGGTTTGATTAACCGTTCAGAGATGTTTTCCCATCTTATCAACCTTCTAGTAGGCCAATATTACTATCAAAAGGGCACTAAGAAGTGATATTTGAATACAAAAAATGAAATTTCTGCTATTCCGACGGCGAAAATCGACAAAAGACTTGTTTTTTAAATATTATGGAATGTATGATAGAGATAGGTCATTGGTCGTATATAGGAGGCGAAAATAGCTGAAATACTTTAAAGCCATTTTGATTGTAATCGTATCGATTCTTTTACTAAGTGCCTGTGGAAAATCAAATTTTAAAGCAGAAAGTAAAAAAACGATTGGTGTAGTAAAAGAAGCACTTAATGAAAAAGCAAAAAAGCCAAACAAAAAAAGTGGAGATATTAACTTTTATATGCCCTTTGGTTATGAAATCGATGAGGAATCTCCGAATAATATTTTATTAAAAAATGGATCAAAACAATATATACTTTTTAATAATCCGCAAGAAAACAAACAAAGTAATGTCGTTTATCAAGCAACTGTTGCACAAAATAAAGAACTAGAGATTAATGAGCAATTTAAGAAAGACGATCAGTTTGGATTTTTAATTATTAAGAAACTTGAAGAAGATATGAACGAAATGACGATTGGTATCGGTGGAACAAAAATCACTACCCTGATCAAAACAAGCAGCATGAAAAATGAAGCTGCGGTGATGACAGAAATGATTAAATCAGTTGTAAATGAAAAATAAATGAGGAGCTGTTGTACTATGAAAAATTTAACGTCCATGGAGCAATTTGAAGAACTCCGCGATGGCGGAAAAACGATTTTTATGTTTTCTGCGAATTGGTGCCCTGATTGCCGCGTAATTGAGCCCATTCTCCCAGAGGTAGAGGCAAATCATAGCGAATTTACTTTTATTCATATAGACCGCGATCAGTTTATTGATTTATGCCAACAACTAGAGGTTTATGGTATTCCCAGCTTTATCGCATTTGAACATGGAAAAGAACTTGGTCGTTTTGTAAGTAAGGATCGGAAAACCCAAGAGGAAATCGAAGAATTTATTAATGGTCTAAAATAATTAATGTTTACCCTCCTTCTTTTTTTGAGATGGAGGGTTTTTCATGTACAATGAAGGGGGTATGGAGGGATACAAATGAAAATGGATAGCATTAAAATGAAACGAGAATTAGAATCACGCTTAGCTGCAGATGATCGGCTAATAACATATGATCGAAAACAGGATCAACTTCGAATCGAACATAAAACGATTGGAAAAGGAATAACAATATCATTAGCGGGGATTGTTGCTAAGTGGCACACCGAGAAAGAAAAGGCTATTGATGAAGTCGTTTATTATGTAGTACAAGGTCTAAAGGCCATGACGGACACTGTCCAGTTAACTGACCACGAGAAAAAGATTTTTCCGGTTATTCGATCTACTTCATTTCCAACAGAAGCGGAAGAGGGTGTAGCTTTTTTAACAGAAGAGCACACAGCGGAAACAAAAATATATTACGCTTATGATATGGGGACAACGTATAGATTAATCGATGCGCGAATTATGGAAAAGGAAGGCTGGCAGGCTAGCCGGATTAAAGAAATTGCCTTATTTAATGTCAGATCATTGGAGACAACAGTGAAAGAAGATCACGTAGCTGGTAATACGTTTTATTTTTTAAATTCTAATGATGGGTATGATGCGAGTAGAATTCTAAATAAAGGCTTTTTAAATGAAATGCAAAAAAAAATTACCGGGACAATGGTCCTTGCAGTACCACATCAAGATGTCTTGATCATTGCTGATATTCAAAACAATACGGGGTATGATGTTTTAGCACAAATGGCAATGAGCTTCTTTGCTAGTGGAAGGGTGCCAATAACGGCGTTATCCTTTTTATATGAGGATGGAGAATTAGAACCGATATTCATTTTAGGGAAGACAGGTAATAAGGGCGATAAAGGATCACGATAAGTGGTCTTTTTTGATTGGCTTTTATGTAATATCTTCCATTAGGAGATTATATCGACTTATTCTAAGATTTTTTGTCGAAAAATTAATAATACCTGTTAAAATAGAGTGATAGAAATTGTAGAAAGAGTGATAGTTTTGAGCTGGATCCAAAACTTTTTCCAAAAGTTTATAAAGGACAAAGAAGATGAATATGCTGAATATGACATACATAACAAGCAACAGGAAAGGTCGTTTCCTCCTAAGATACATGAGGGTGGTCAACATCTAGATACGAAAATTTCATATCAGTATCCAAAAGGGAAACTACACTTACAGGTAAAAGCAGAGGTTCCAACCACAAAAACTGTAAAACCAGACCGACAAAAAAGGATTGAGCACCGTTCTGAATTAAAAAGTTCAGAACCGAAGAGTATTGTAGAAAATAAAATAAGTGCACCTTCAACGAAGAAAAAGCCATTTCAGTTGACCGAAGTTCCTTCACCTATTTTTGGTTTGAGCAGACCGGCTAGACATAAAGAGAAAGTTGTCGAGCATGAGTTAAGTCATTTTTTAGAGGATGAAATAGAAGATCAATTTAATTCTATTTCCTATGTAATGGCAAAAGATGCCGTGCCTGAAGTGGAAATGGCTGCACTTGAGACAGCAGTAGGGTTATCTGAAGTAAGTGAGAAAATTGAAGTCGAACCAATAGTCGATACTCTTAAGTTTGGACCCGTAGTTGAAACTATTGAGGTTGAAACTGTAGTTGAGGCTATTGAGGTTGAAGCTGTAGTTGAGTCTTTTGAGGTTGAAACTGTTGTTGAAACTAGTGAGGTTGAAACTGTAGTTGAGACTAGTGAGGTTGAAACTGTAGTTGAGACTAGTGAGGTTGAAACTGTAGATGAGACTAGTGAGGTTGAAACTGTAGATGAGACTAGTGAGGTTGAAACTGTAGATGAGACTAGTGAGGTTGAAACTGTAGTTGAGACTAGTGAGGTTGAAACTGCAGTTGAGATTAATGAGGTTGGACCCGTAGTTGAGACTATTGAGGTTGAAACTGTTGTCGAGACTTTTGAGGTTGAAACTGCAGTTGAGATTAATGAGGTTGGACCCGTAGATGAGGCTATTGTAGATGAACCGGCTATTGAGACGAAAATGGAAGTAAGTAATCCAGAATCTAGAGAATTATACACACCAAAACGATCTCATCTCCCTTTCAATGTTATGATGTTAAAACAGGATAAAGTAAAATGGGAAGAAAACAAAAGAAGACGATTAATGCCAACAGAAGTACCTTCTGAAAAGGCTATCGTAGAAACAATTGTGGTTCCAGCAGAATCAAATGATATCGAAAGCAGAGAAAGTGCGGAAACAACGGTAGAAGTTTGGTCAGATGCATACGAGTTTCCTCAAATGAACTTGTTAAGTCCACCAGTCAAAGTTGAAAATGACACGGAGTGGTTAACCCACCAACAAGAACTATTAAATCAAACATTGAAAAATTTTAATATCGGTGCAAAAGTTGTAAATGTTACGCAAGGACCAGCTGTGACTCGTTTTGAGGTCCAACCAGAACCGGGCGTTAAGGTAAATAAAATTACAAACTTAAGCGATGATATCAAATTGAGTCTGGCAGCAAGAGACATTCGGATTGAAGCACCAATCCCAGGTAAACATACGATTGGTATTGAAGTGCCAAATCAAAAATCACGGCCAGTTTTAATCAATGAAATTATTCAGAGCCCAGTTTTCCGAGAGTCATCATCTCCGTTAACAGCTGTACTTGGTTTGGATATATCCGGAAAACCGATCGTGACAGACCTTAAGAAAATGCCCCATGGATTAATTGCTGGAGCTACAGGTTCCGGAAAGAGTGTATGTATTAACACAATCATCGTGAGTTTATTGTTTAAGGCAAGTCCTGAAGATGTAAAGCTATTATTGATTGACCCTAAAATGGTAGAGCTTGCCCCTTATAATCGAATACCACATCTAGTTAGTCCAGTTATTACAGATGTAAAGGCAGCGACTGCTGCATTGAAATGGGCTGTTGATGAAATGGAAAGACGTTACGAACTTTTTGCGCATACTGGAGTTCGTGACATCAATCGATTTAATGAGCTTGCAATCAAACATAAGCAATACTCTGATAAACTGCCATTTATCGTAATCATTATTGATGAATTAGCTGATTTAATGATGATGTCACCAGCAGATGTTGAAGAAGCGATTTGTAGGATTGCTCAAAAAGCAAGAGCATGTGGGATTCATTTAATTGTGGCGACGCAAAGACCTTCGGTGGATGTTATTACCGGCTTAATTAAAGCGAACATTCCAACCCGGATTGCCTTCTCTGTGTCATCACAGGTCGATTCTCGGACGATTATTGATATAAGTGGTGCTGAGAAATTGCTTGGCCGTGGCGACATGCTCTTTTTAGAAAATGGTTCTTCAAAACCTGTTCGTCTTCAAGGAACTTATGTGTCAGATGAGGAAATTGACCTTGTTGTTGGACACGTCAGAGATCAGCGTGAGCCTGATTATCTATTTGAGCAAGAGGAACTTTTAAAAAAGGCACAGATTACAGAGGATGAAGATGAACTCTTTTTTGAAGCCTGTGAATTTATTATTGAGCAGGGGCTTGCGTCCACCTCTAGCTTACAACGTAGATTTAAAATCGGGTATAACCGGGCGGCAAGACTAATGGATATGCTCGAATCCAATGGCTTTATTACAAGTGCTAATGGCAGCAAGCCGAGAGAAGTTTTGATTACAGAATCAGATTTAGAGTCACTGCACGATGCCGGCACAATAAATTAATCTTCGTATTTTTTGATGACAAGAACAAAAAATAAAAAGTGAAGAAGTATCAAATAGTTTTTATTACTAAACAATGTTATAATACTTAAATGTGAATTACTTATATATTTTTTTACGTTAGTGAATTAAAGTATCACAATACCCTATACGGGTTAAAATTAGCATTTCAAGTTAGATGTCATATACTGTTTTACAGATAGACGTTGGTTGGAGGTTCTTTATATGACTATTTACCATTTTGTAGGTATAAAGGGGTCAGGAATGAGTGCGTTAGCACAAATTCTTCATGATATAAATTTCGATGTACAAGGCTCCGATGTCGAAAAGCGCTTTTTTACTCAACTAGCCCTTGAACAATCAGGAATAAAGATTCTCCCCTTTCAAAAGGAAAATATTAAACCGGGGATGACAATTATTGCTGGTAATGCTTTTCCTGATACACATGAGGAAATTCAAGAGGCTATGAAGCTCGGGTTACCGATTATTCGTTACCACCGATTTTTAGGCGATTTTATGCACAATTTTACCAGCGTGGCGGTTACGGGTGCACACGGTAAAACATCAACAACAGGTCTACTTGCCCATGTCATTAAAGGTGCAAAGCCAACTTCGTTTTTAATTGGTGACGGTACAGGTAAGGGTGAGGAAGACTCTAAATATTTTGTTTTCGAAGCCTGTGAATATAGAAGGCACTTTTTGTCCTATTTTCCTGATTATGCAATCATGACAAACATTGACTTTGATCACCCTGATTATTTTGCCAATATTGATGATGTTTTTTCAGCATTTCAGGAAATGGCCGTCCAAGTTAAGAAGGGGATATTCGCATACGGGGATGATGAACAGCTTCAAAAAATTCAAGCAAAGGTTCCAGTATTATTTTATGGCTTTGACGAGGAGAATGACTACCAAGCCAAAAATCTTATCAAAACCACCAGTGGAACAACCTTTGATGTTTTTATTCGCAATACCCTCTACGATACCTTTACGATACCCTCATTTGGGGAGCACAGCGTGTTAAATGCGCTTGCGGTCATTGGGGTGTGTCACTATGAGGAAATTGATGTTTCGATTGTTAAGGAACAATTGAGCAGCTTCCAAGGTGTGAAGAGAAGATTCTCCGAAAAACGAATTGGGTCACAAATATTAATTGACGATTATGCTCATCACCCAACAGAAATTAAGGCTACCATTGATGCAGCGAATCAAAAATACCCGGATCGGGAAATTGTAGCGGTGTTTCAGCCACATACGTTTTCACGAACACAGGCTTTCCTCGAGGATTTTGCAAAAAGCTTGAGACTTGCAGATAAGACCTATTTATGTGAAATTTTTGGATCTGCTAGAGAAAACCATGGAAAATTGACAATCCAGGATCTGCAAACGAAAATTGAGGGTGCTGAAATATTGTCAGAAGAAAATACTTCTCTGCTAGAGAAACACCAAAATAGTGTAATTGTTTTTATGGGTGCGGGCGATATTCAAAAATTCCAAGAATCCTATGAAAACCAGTTAACCTTGTAACAACAAAGGATGCCAGAAAATTAGCTGGCATCCTTTGTTATTTATTTTAAATTGTCTGGGTTTAATCCTTCTAGTTCAGGAATGACGAAAAGGCCGTCTTTTCGAATCAAGACATCATCGAAATAGATTTCACCCCCGCCGTATTCAGGGCGTTGAATGTTCACCATATCCCAGTGAATATTCGAATGGTTTCCATTAAAAGCCTCGTCATAGCATTGCCCCGGTGTAAAGTGGAAGCTGCCAGCAATCTTTTCATCAAACAAAATATCCTGCATTGGATTTAAGATATAGGGATTCACACCGATGGCAAATTCTCCAACATATCGTGCTCCTTCATCAGTATCAAAAACCTTGTTGATTCGTTCAGTGTCATTCGCAACAGCCTCGATAATTTTGCCATCTTTAATAGTCAGTTTTACATTTTCAAATGTAAATCCTTGGTAAGGAGATGGGGTATTATAGGTAATGACTCCATTTACAGAATCCCGGACTGGTGCAGTATACACCTCTCCATCAGGAATATTTGCGAGACCAGCACACTTAATGGCAGGGATGTCCTTAATGGAGAAACGAAGGTCAGTTCCTGGACCTGTGATACGAACTTTGTCTGTTCGGTTCATCAATTCAGCAAGGCTGTCCATGGCTTTATCCATTTTTCCATAATCTAAATTACAAACATCAAAATAGAAGTCCTCAAAGGCTTCGGTACTCATTTTTGCTAACTGTGCCATATTGGATGTTGGGTATCGTAGAACTACCCATTTTGTTTTCGGAACACGGATGTCACGATGGACTTTTTTCCCGATTGTATTTCCGTGAATCTTCACCTTATCATCTGGGACATCCGCTTGCTCGTTAATGTTATCACCAGATCGAAGACCTATGTATGCATCCATTTTACTCATCACATTTGCTTCAAAATCGGCCATCATGTTGAATTGCTCATCTTCTGCACCAAGAAGTAAAGCACGATCTACTTGTTGATCTTTTAATAGAACGAATGGATATCCACCAGCAAGATAGGCTTCCTTGACTAATGCCGTAACCAACTCACGTTGCAGGCCAAAATTTTCGATTAAAACTTTTTCACCCTTTTGTAAGTCAACAGAGTAGTTAATTAAATTTTTCGCTAATTTTTCAATACGTGGGTCTTTCATGTAGCAGTCCTCCTACAAAAATCTAAATCTACATACTATATTGTAACCGATTCCTTCACAAAGTGTTAAAAATTCAACTTTAAATGTTAAAACGATTGTAATCCATTGCAGGAAAATGAGACAATCATCTTGAAGTAGTATATGATACCTATTTTACGTTTAACACAGCGAATGATAGGTAATACATAAAGGTAAATAGGCGGAGGTAAATACCATATGGAAATAATTTTATACGTAAGCGTCGCTTTGATTGCGATTGCCTTTTTAGTGCTGGTGATTTATTTATCAAAGACCCTAAACTCACTTCAAGAAACGCTGTCTAGTGTCTCAAAAACGCTAATTGGATTAGAAAAACAGTTGGACGGTGTCACACAAGAAACAACCGCACTTTTACAGAAAACGAATGCACTTGCCGATGATATTCAGGATAAGTCAAAAAGTTTAAATAGTGTTGTCATTGCAGTAAAAGACGTCGGGTCAACTGTAACTAAATTCAATGGTACATTAAAAAACTTAACTGATTCATTTGATATACAAGTAGAAGAAAACAAAGAAAAAATCTCCCAAATTGTACAATGGAGCAATGTTTTTCTGGAACTAAAAGATAAATGGAATGCAAAGAAGGTAGCGAAAAAAGAAAGCAATAGCAATGCCAATGAGATGAAAAGAGAAAGATCAAAATAGAAATTTACTATTAGGGAGGAATCCATTATGAGCAGTAAGGAATACGAATCACGCGAGACAAATCAAAATAAAAGTGAAAGCTCATCAGGCAGTTTCTTGCTTGGGGCACTAATTGGAGGGCTAGTGGGTGCAGCAGCTGCAATCTATTTAACCCCTAAGTCAGGGAAGGAGCTACGAACTACGTTTACCAACCAGGCTGATGCTCTTAAGGAAAAAACCGCTCAACTTCTGAATAAAACGAAAATACAAAATGATGTAGAAGAAGATTATTATATTCCGATCGGAGACGTTCCAAATACAAATAAAGAATCTGTAAATGAACGTTCAATACGAAAAAAATTGGAAGAAACAAAAAAGGCGTTTGAAGAGGAAGAATACAAAGTAACACATTGAGAATATTCAAAAAATTAATTGGAATATTTGTATCAAAAACGGTGAAGTGATAGAATGACTTCACCGTTTATTATTTAGGAGGGTAAAATAAATATGCTTAAAAAAATTGATACAGTAGCACAATTTGAAGACTTACTGAAGCAAGAGGACCGATTTTTTCTATTAAAACATAGTTTAACATGCCCTATTAGTGACGCGGCATATAAGGAGTTTCAAAAATATGCAGGGGAAGATCAAAGCGTACCTACCTATTATTTAGCTGTTCAAGATGCTCGACCATTATCGACAGAGATTGCCGAGAAATTTGAAATTAAACACGAATCACCACAAGTGCTACTCTTTAATAATGGTAAGGCTGACTGGAATGCTTCACACTGGAAAATTACCAACCGTGCAATAAAAAATGCACTAACAGAAAATATATAGGCAACATCTCAGTATCGCCTGCATACAATGAGCTATTAAATCATATGTTACTTTAGTGCTTAAAAGCGTTTAATCATTAAAGAAAAAGTTCGTGACAAAAAAGATCATATCCGCTATAATTAAGCCTAATTATTGATAAAAAATTTTTGAATTGGGAACTAGCTGACTGTTTATTCTGTCAAGCTATTGAAAGGACGGGGACAAAAAGTGAGCAACAGTAATTTGGAACAATTAAGGTCTCGTGTCGATGGTCTTAACTTAGAATTGTTGAAGCTAATTAACGAAAGAGCTCAACTCGTCCAAGAGATTGCGAAAGCAAAAGAAACTCAAGGCGTTTACAAATACGATCCGGTCCGTGAGAGAAAAATGCTTGATGTGATTAAAGAAAATAATGATGGGCCATTCGATAACGCCACCATTGACCATTTATTTAAGGAAATTTTTAAGGCCGGTTTAGATTTGCAAAAAGATGACCATCAAAAAGCACTTCTTGTCTCTAGAAAAAAACATCCAGAAGATACCATTGTAAATCTGAAGGGTGAAACGATTGGGGACGGCAAGCAGCATTTTGTTTTTGGTCCATGTGCAGTTGAATCTTATGAACAAGTTGCAACAGTGGCAAAAGCAATGAAAGAAAAAGGTTTAAAACTGCTTCGCGGTGGTGCCTATAAACCAAGGACCTCCCCTTATGATTTCCAAGGACTTGGGGTTGAAGGATTAAAGATCCTAAAACGAGTAGCTGATGAATATGATATGGCTGTCATTAGTGAGATTGTAAATCCAGCTGATGTTGAGATGGCGATTGAGTATATTGATGTGATCCAAATTGGTGCCCGTAACATGCAAAACTTTGAATTGTTGAAAGCCGCCGGTGCAGTAAATAAGCCTGTACTGTTAAAGCGTGGTATTGCTGCTACAATTGAAGAATTTATTAATGCGGCAGAATATATTATGGCTCAAGGGAATGGGCAAATTATTCTTTGTGAACGTGGAATTCGAACGTACGAACGGGCAACGAGAAATACGCTTGATATTTCAGCTGTACCGATTCTTAAGCAAGAAACACATTTACCAGTATTGGTCGATGTGACTCACTCAACAGGAAGAAGAGATTTACTCCTTCCATGTGCAAAAGCAGCACTTGCGATTGGTGCGGATGGCGTTATGGCGGAAGTGCATCCAGATCCAGCAGTAGCCCTTTCTGATGCACAACAACAAATGAACTTGGATCAGTTTAATACTTTTTATAGTGATCTGCTTGCTTCGAACCTTGTAAGAATTTAATTAAACGAGAGTAGCCCTTCGTATTCTTGCGGAGGGCTTCTTTTTTTCTTAAACAAAGGAGGTCTATAGTGACCGAAAGTGATTTTGGAACAGGGGAACGGTCACTATAAGAGGTCTATAGTGAAGCCTTATGAAAAGTATGAAATTATAGTGGAAATGTTGACAAATTTAATTGCGGCTTTATTGTTCTTATCGTATGATTAAATACATAAAAGATTGTATACTATATCACAATGACTAAATTGTTGATAAATGCTGTAAAATAAAGAAAAATACGTATAGTGTCTAAGGAGAGTGTTAAACGTGAATATTACAATTTATGATGTTGCCCGGGAAGCCAATGTTTCAATGGCAACTGTTTCACGTGTTGTCAATAGAAATCCAAATGTAAAGCCTGTTACTCGTAAAAAAGTATTAGAAGTAATTGAAAGACTTGGTTACCGTCCAAACGCTGTTGCGAGGGGATTAGCAAGTAAAAAAACCACAACGGTTGGCGTCATTATTCCCGATATATCCAATATCTTTTATGCTGAACTAGCACGTGGTATTGAGGATATCGCTACCATGTATAAGTACAATATTATTTTAAGCAATTCCGATCAAAACATAGAGAAGGAATTGCATTTATTAAATACCATGCTTGGAAAACAAGTTGATGGTCTTGTATTTATGAGTGGAAATATTACGAGTGAACATGTTGAGGAATTCGGTAAGTCACCAGTACCAATTGTTTTAGCAGGGTCGATTGAGGAATCAGAACAGATTCCTTCTGTTAATATCGATTATGAACAAGCGGTTTATGATTCAGTGAAAGAATTTATTGATAAAGGTCATAAAAATATTGCTTTCGTTGTTGGACCACTACAGGAGCCAAAAAATACCCATAAAAAGCTTAAAGGCTATCGACGTGCGTTAGAAGATGCTGGAATTGCCATTAATGAGGAACTGATTGTAGAAGGCGATTACACCTATGATTCTGGAATAGAAGCGTTGGATAAATTATTGGAAGCAGCTGATAGACCAACTGCTATTCTCGTTGGTTCAGATGAAATGGCACTAGGTGTCGTTCATGGTGCGCAGGATAAAGGATTTAAAATCCCAGAGGACTTTGAGATAATTACATCAGATAATACTAGGCTTTCCCTAATGGTACGCCCGCAATTAACTACAATTATTCAGCCTTTATATGATATTGGTGCTGTCGCCATGCGATTGCTAACGAAACTTATGAACAAAGAAGAGGTAGACGAGCAAACTGTCTTACTGCCACATCGGATTGAGCAACGTCAATCAACTAATTAAAAACAAGGCTGTGTTAAAGGTAAATGTTGATTTCACTCAATTTGAAAAATAGGCGGAAAAATTCCGTTTATTTCGGGAAATTCCCATATTTCCCTTAAAATAAGCGGAGTTTTTCCGGTTATACGTTCCAAATCGATGGCTTTTGTCTTATTGTGAACAGTTAGTCGGAATGTCTCCGCTTATATCTGCTCCTAAAGCCTCTATTATCGACATTAGCCGGAAATTCGCCGCTTAAAAAATTTTTCTACACGAAAATCAACAATGAGTATTAACAGAGCCAAAAACAAAAGCGTAGGCGCCTTAACTGGCACCTACGCTTATTTTTAAAAGATAAGAAAGTATAAGTTTTTGAACTTAGTTTACTGTCCAGCTCCAGCGCCCTAGCGGCTAGTGTCCTTCGCTCTCCGCCCTACGATAAGTCAACATCGAATCGCCTCCGGCTCTTCGTGTTTCCTTTATCTCAGTTGGAGCGCTCCAGGCCATACGCCGCTGACCAGGGCGCTTGCGCTTATTTAATCTTCCATGGTTGATAGATCACCTGTTGGTAAGTTTAGTTCCCATGCCTTTAAGACACGTCTCATAATTTTACCACTTCTCGTTTTCGGCAACTTGTCTCGGAAATCAATTTCTCTTGGAGCTGCATGAGCCGCTAGACCTTTTTTAACAAAGAGACGGATTTCTTCTTTAAGTTCATCAGATGCTACATAGCCGTCTCTTAGGGCTATGAAAGCCTTAATGATTTCCCCGCGGACTGGATCAGGCTTACCGATTACTCCAGCCTCTGCAATTGCCGGATGCTCAATTAGCTTACTTTCTACTTCAAATGGTCCAACTCGTTCACCAGCTGTCATAATAACATCATCGACACGACCTTGGAACCAGAAGTATCCATCTTCATCCATATAGGCTGAATCACCAGAAAAATACCAACCGCTTGGCATAAAATAAGATTCGTATTTTTGAGCGTTATTCCAAATGGTTTGCATCATTGAAGGCCAGCCCTTCTTAATAGCAAGATTACCCATACGATATGGCGGAAGTTCATTTCCTTGGTCGTCGACGATTCCAGCCACGACACCCGGAATCGGTTTCCCCATTGAACCAGGTTTAATTTCCATACATGGATAGTTACTAATAATCTGTGCACCGGTTTCCGTCATCCACCAATTATCATGTATTCTTTTGTTAAAGACTTTTACTCCCCATTTTACCACTTCAGGATTTAAAGGTTCCCCAACACTTAATACATGACGAAGGCTGCTTAAATTGTATTTTTTTACAATTTCATCTCCTGCTCCCATTAACATTCGGAAAGCAGTAGGTGCGCTGTACCAAACGGTAACCCCGAAGTCTTCAATCATTTTGTACCAGGTATCAGGACTAAAACGACCACCAACGATGACGTTGGATGTTCCCGTTAACCATGGTCCAAAAATACCGTAAGATGTACCTGTAACCCAGCCTGGGTCAGCAGTACACCAATAAACATCTTCTTCTTTTAAATCCAATACCCATTTAGCAGTTTGATAATGTTGGATCATTGCATTATGTACATGCAGTACTCCTTTAGGTTTACCTGTAGACCCAGAAGTGTAATGAAGGATAAGGCCGTCGGTGCGGTCAACCCATTCTATTCGTAACTTGCTGCTCGCACCTTCAAATTTTTTCAAAAAGTCAAGGTAAGGTCCTTGTTCTTCGACATTTTGACCGATAAGGAAAATATGCTTTAATGCTGGCAGTTCAACGACAGGTACACGCTCTAACAGTTCAGGTGTAGTAACCAGTACCTTTGCTTCACTATCTTGTAAACGATCCCTTACAGCACCCTCCATGAAGGCCTCAAATAATGGTCCGACAATTGCCCCAAGCTTAATGGCTCCCAAAACAGTAAAATATAACTCAGGCGATCTTGGCATAAAAATAAAAACGCGGTCACCCTTTTCTACATCGCCATAGGTTTTTAGGACATTTCCGGCTTTATTTGAAAGCTCTTTCATTTCTTTGAAAGTGTACTTTTCATTTCTAGAATGATCACGATAATAAAGGGCTATCTTGTTCTTTCGGAAGGTTTCAGCATGACGGTCAATTGCCTCATATGCCATATTTACAAGACCTGATTCACTCCAGGTGAACTCCTTTTCAGTCTCCTCCCAGCTGAAGTTCCTATACTTTTCTTCATAATTTGCTAAATTATGATCCCCTTGCATAACCGGTAGCTTTTCTACTTTCATTCCATTTCCCCCTTATGATAGTATGTGATAATTATAGTACAAATATATATTATTCTCAATTTTTAAAATCTTTTTAATAAATTTGTTATACAAGCTAAAAAATGGTAGAAATTCGGTATAATAGAATTGATATGCGAATGATTTATCAGGCGGTGAAGTAATGGAACATAAAAAAACGTATAATGCTAAAGAATTAAAAACACCCCAAGGAAAATTAATTATTGAAGGTCCTATTTCTGCGGATAAACTTGCAGGATATGAATTTCACGAACATCTTACCGCATTTCGTCCTCCAGAACAGCAGCATCAAGCGTTGGTTGGAATTGCACAACTCGAAGAGGGCAGGATTATTATTGCAAGACATCACCATACTATCGTTGGGTATGTGACATACCTTTTTCCAGACCCGCTTGAACGTTGGTCTGAAGACAAAATGGACCATTTAATTGAATTAGGTGCCATTGAAGTGATTCCTCAATTTAGGGGATGTGGAGTGGGGAAGAATCTGCTTACAGTATCCATGATGGATGACGTCATGGAGGATTACCTTATTATTACAACCGAATATTATTGGCATTGGGATTTAAAGGGAACTGGTTTAAATGTTTGGGAGTATCGAAAAATCATGGAGAAAATGATGAATGCTGGCGGCCTGGAGTGGTATGCAACGGATGACCCTGAAATTTGCTCCCATCCAGCCAACTGTCTAATGGCGAGAATTGGTAAAAGGGTAGATGTAGATACCATTCAAAGATTCGATCGCCTTCGTTTTATGAACCGTTTTATGTATTGATACTAAATTGATACCAAGATTTCATGCGAACTTTTAAGGGGGCCTTAGGGATGATAGTGGAAATGATAATGAAAACGGAGATTATTACGGTGACTCCAACCGTTTCAATTGCTGACACAATGAAATTAATGGAAATGAAAAGAATCCGTCATATACCCGTTATTAATACGGATCAACAGCTTGTTGGCATTGTAACGTTATCTGATATTCGTGATGCTGCCCCTTCTATTTTTCGGGCAGACGAACATATAGAGGACCTGCAAAAGCCTGTTGAATCGATCATGAAAAAAGATGTTATTACTGGACATCCTCTAGATTTTGTCGAAGAAATCGCAGCAGTATTTTATGAACATAAAATTGGCTGCCTGCCGATTACAAACAATCAGAAGCTCGTTGGAATCGTTACTGAAACTGACCTTTTAAGAACGCTTGTTGAGTTGACTGGCGCCCATCAACCTGGTTCTCAAATTGAAATAAGGGTACCTAATCTTGCTGGAAAGTTAAGTGATATTACCAGCATCATAAAAGGTCGGAAAGCGAATATTTTGAGTGTTCTTGTCTATCCTGACAAAAAGAATGATCAATTTAAAATTCTCGTAATAAGGATACAAACGATGAATCCTACTGCTCTTATCGAGGATTTAAAACAATCTGGTCATGATGTTTTATGGCCCAATCTGCCAGGTGTTTCCCAATGAATGACCAGTGCTCATTTATATTTTCAGAAGAGCTGTTGAAATATAAATTCAACAGTGATCATCCATTTAATCAGTTTCGACTTAAGCTTACGGTGGATTTGTTACATAGATTAAATGCACTGGACCCTAAGCAAATCGTTCCACCGAGAATGGCAACGGATGAAGAACTCAGTCTAATTCACGACCCAAGCTATATTGAAGCTGTGAAAATGGCAGGGCATGGACAGCTTCCACAAACAGTGGCAGAAAATTATGGATTAGGGACGGAAGATACACCCATTTTCCCGAATATGCATGAAGCTAGCGCTTTGTTGGTTGGAGGGACATTAACGGCTGTCGACCAAGTTATGACTGGCCAGTCTCTTCACTCCCTACATCTAGGAGGGGGATTGCATCATGGATTTCGAGGTAAAGCATCTGGATTTTGCATTTACAATGATAGTTCAGTAGCCATTAAATATCTCCAAAGTAAATATAATGCAAGGGTTCTATATATAGATACAGATGCCCATCATGGGGATGGTGTCCAATGGTCCTTTTACGATGATCCCAATGTTTGTACCCTATCCATCCATGAAACAGGGAGGTACTTGTTTCCTGGTACAGGTAATGTTAACGAAAGAGGACAGGGGGAAGGTTATGGGTATTCCTTTAATATTCCAGTTGATGCATTCACAGAGGATGAATCCTGGCTGCAAGCATACACGCAATCACTAAAGGAAGTAGCTAATTTTTTTAAGCCTGATATTATCCTGACTCAAAATGGAGCCGATTCGCATTACTATGATCCGCTAACGCATTTATCGGCCACCATGAAAATTTATCGTGAAATCCCAAAACTCGCACATGAAATAGCTCATCAATATTGTGGAGGTAAGTGGGTTGCAGTTGGCGGCGGGGGCTATGATATTTGGCGGGTTGTTCCTAGAGCATGGGCACTTATCTGGTTGGAGATGACTGAAAACTCAAATTGTTCAGGAAGTTTACCGCAGGAGTGGCTCGACCATTGGCAAGGAAAGGCACCAGTGACTCTTCCTATAAATTGGGATGATCCCAATGATATGTACAAGCCAATCCCTAGAAAAGCTGAAATAACGGAAAAGAATTTGCTTACACTTGAAAAAGCACTCTACCCAATCAGACATTATCAAAAAAGTGAGTCATCATAAAATAGAAAATACTGGCATATAGTAGCAAATGCCTAAAAAGGAAAGGAGCCTGGAATTAATCCAGGCTCCTTTCCTGATCCTTAATTAAGGTTCAAACCCAACATCCACTAGATTAGAGATTGCTGATTCATTCCCTGCGATATCTACGGCAGTTACATGATAAGTACCGATTGGTGCAGTGACTGAAAGAGGAGAACCGCTAATAATACTCAAGACTTTTGAACCGTTTTGATATACGCGATACCCAACAATATCATTATCTGCTGGAGCAGACCAAATAAGATTATTCCCAGAGAGTGATAATGCCACCCCATCAGGGCGTTTGCCGTTATCGACCATTTTATCATTAGGAACTAGGATATTTCCCCAACGTTCCATTTTTGGTATTAGTTGATTCGTATCACTAAAATTCTTTCCAACCATTTGTGTAACGAAGTCCGGATTCAGGATGACCCCTTGTTTGGTAAATTCAGCTGGTGTAGTATCTAAAGCTAAATACCTCTTATCGCCTATCTGTACATAGTTACCTGAAATCAAACTATCATCCTGTTTTGTTGGAACATTTTCAGCATTAAAGTAATCACTTTCAACTAAACCTGCCTTTGTGCACGCATCTGAAGGCAACAAACCTGAAACTACACAATACGAGCGCTTTACAATTCCGGTCGGAACCTTAAATGATTCTTGTGGGCTAATTAACTCTGGTTTAATATCATAAGCTGCATTAATTAATTCTGCCCATAAATTGTTCGTTCTCTGGGAATAGGACATTCCACTGGTCTGTAATGATTTTGGCGTGTCATAGCCATTCCAGATTCCAAAAGTGACACTTGGATTCGTAGCCACAAACCAATTATCATTATATTCATGTCCAGTCCCTGTTTTACCTGCCCAATCTGCATTAAACTTCAATTTACTTGTGAGACCCTGAGCTGTACCACTACGGATTACATCACGCATCATATCAAGCGTTAAAAATGCAGTCTGCGGTTTGAAAACATCAACAGGCATTACTTCATGCTGGTAGATGATTTGACCGTCTTTGTCGACAATTTTTTCAATCATGTACGCATCAATAAATTTACCCTCATTTGCAAAGGTGGCAAAGGCATTGGTGTTTTCTTCAACTGTTACTCCATTTGTCATTGATCCAATAGAGGTTGAGAGATTGGTATAATCTTCCCTCGTTAAGGAGGTAAAGCCCATTTTTTCTAGATATTTTGCAGGCTGCTGGTCTAATATATCTTTATATAGCTTAACAGCAGGAACGTTATAAGATTTTTTTAGAGCATGTCTTGCAGAGGTAATCCCGCTGTACCTCTTATCATAGTTGTTAGGCCAAGGTCTTGAAATGGAAGGCTCAAGCCTTAAAGCTACATCAGGTAAAGGTGTACCTGGTGAGGCTTTCCCTAACTCAATTGCAGGTCCATAGACAAGCAATGGCTTCATCGTTGAACCATTTTGCCTGACAGCGCTTGTCGCATGATTAAGTTCTTGTTTATTGTGGTCTCTGCCACCCACAAAACTAATGATTTTACCCGTTTTATTTTCAATCAGCATCGCGCCGACTTCGACAGGTTCCTTGACGGTTATTGGTTCATTTGTTTCCGGGTCTTGCTTTTTTTGATCCTTATCAGGTCCATAGTGTTTGTAATTGTTTTTAACATCTTGGAAGACATCATAGATTTCTTTGTTAATGGTTGTATGGATTTCGTATCCATTTTGTCGTAAGTTTTGGTTGGCTAGTGTTCGATACTTATAGAAAAGGTTTTCATCTTCTTTTATATCCTTTTCTTCATAGCCGTCGTTTTTCGCTAAGACATTGGTTAAAACTTCGATCGCTCGCTTTTCAATTTCAAATGTTAAGTAAGGATATTTTTCGAGCGGGTTATCACCTGCAGGAATAAAATCCTGTGTAATATCATAGGCAGAAGCTTCAGCATACTGTGCTTCATCAATATGGCCGCCATCATACATCCTTTTTAGTACGGTTTTCATTCGGCTAAGACCAGGTTCTAAATTATTTTTCACAGTACCTTCTCTTGTAAAAGGTGTATAACCAAATGGGCTTTGAGGTAAACCTGCGATAAAGGCTGCCTGCGGTAAACTCAATTCACTGGCATTTTTTCCAAATATTCCTTTTGCCGCTGCTTGAACACCGCCAATATTTTTACCTGATGAATTTCTACCAAATGTTGAAACATTTAAGTAAGCTTCAAGAATTTCCTTTTTGCTAAAAAACTTCTCTAAACGGAGGGCAAGCAGGATTTCATTTGCTTTTCTTTCAAATGAAACCTCATTGGTTAAAATTTGGTTTTTGATTAATTGCTGTGTTAACGTACTTCCACCTGTTTGATTGGCAGAGTTTGTAACTTCTTGGAATACTGCACGAAAAACAGCCTTCGGCACAACACCGTTGTGTTTATAAAAATACTCATCCTCTGTTGCAATTACGGCTTTTACTAGGAAATCAGAAACTTGATCAATTTTCACTTCTTCACGTTCAAGATCTGTACGTAGCTTCCCAAGATAGACATTATCAGAAAAATATAAGTCCGATGTTTCCGTATAATTATAAATATCTTTTTTCATGCTATCATATGAGCGAACAGGTTCGTCCTTAACGAGCGAAGCGAAATAGCCCGCTCCTACACCGGTTGCAAATGCTCCCCCAAGGATGATAACAGTCATTAGAAGCAGCATAAGGTTCCAAAATACCTGGTACGTAATACGTGCACTTTTTACTGTTTTTTTATGGGTAAACAAGTTAGTTATGGACTTTAACTTCTCAATCCATGCTTGCCATTTATCATTCATAGAATCACCTCTTTTAAAATCACATATATTATAGCATAATGACGATTGTAAAAATGACAAACTTCTACATTTTTCTGATATTACCAGTTCCTATTTGACAACGGAAATAAATTATGGTAAAAATTCTATAAGTTATAAATTAAATAATCAAGCTACGAAGGGAATCAACTGTAGTTCTTCTATCCCTGTTTTTAGAGAGTCAGCGGCTGGTGAAAGCTGACACAAATAGAAGAGTGAATTACGTCCCAGAGCTTTCCCCGTGAAAATGGAGTAACGGAGAACGGTAAAAACCGTTAATTTTTCGAGTTGGAGGATTTTTCCTCAAGCCGGGTGGTACCGCGCGTATATGCGTCCCTGCATTTTTTGCAGGGGCGCTTTTTATGTTTATTTTGGCCGCTAAAGCTGTTCCAGACTTTGTCATAACCGTGATGATGACCAAAACAGCGATTAAAACCCCGGGAAGGAGTCATCATGATGGTGATGATGACCAAAACAGCGGTGAAAACCCCGGGAAAGAGTCATCATGATGGTGATGATGACCAAAACAGCGGTGAAAACGCGATGAAAGAGTCATCATAATGTTGATGATGACCAACACTGCAATGAAAACGCGATGAAAGAGTCATCATAATGTTGATGATGACCAACACAGCAATGAAAACGCGATGAAAGAGTCACCATGATGGTGATGATGACCAAAACAGCAATGAAAACGCGATGAAAGAGTCATCATGATGGTGATGATGACCAAAACAGCGGTGAAAACGCGATGAAAGAGTCATCATGATGTTGATGATGACCAAACCACCGGAAAAACATCGGTGAAAGAGTCATCATCCTAACTGGTGTTGATGAAACAATGGAATCATCAATCAATTTTTAAACAGTGATAATTTTAGAAAATGGAGGACAACAAAATGGATTTATTGCAAGATTTAGCATGGCGTGGACTCATTTACCAGCAAACAGATGAAGAAAGTCTTAAGGATTTGATTAGTAAGGAGAAAATATCCCTTTACTGTGGAGTAGATCCAACAGCAGACAGTATGCATATCGGACATATGGTGCCGTTTTTAACACTTAGAAGATTTCAGCAGCATGGACATCGACCTGTTGTTTTAGTTGGTGGCGCAACAGGGCTTATTGGTGACCCAAGTGGTAAAAGTGAAGAAAGAAATCTGCAAACACTTGAGGCCGTACAGAAAAATGTCGAGGGGATTCAAAAGCAGTTAGCAGCTATTTTTAATTTTGATGGTGAGAATGGTGCGGTAATGGTCAATAACTATGACTGGGCTGGATCAATGGATATCGTTTCGTTTTTACGAGATATCGGTAAACACATTGGTGTTAATTATATGCTGGCAAAGGATACGATTGCTTCCAGACTTGAGTCAGGGATTTCGTTTACAGAGTTCACTTATACGATTCTTCAAGCAATGGACTTCAATCACCTATATGAAAACTTCAACTGTAAATTACAAGTTGGCGGCAGTGATCAATGGGGTAATATTACTTCCGGGCTAGAATTAATTCGTAAAATGCAGCCGGAAGGGTCGAAGGCATTTGGATTAACCATCCCACTTGTGACAAAAGCGGACGGAACAAAATTTGGAAAAACAGAAGGTGGAGCAGTTTGGCTTGACGCTAAGAAGACAACACCTTATGAATTTTACCAATTCTGGATTAATAGTGCGGATGTGGATGTGGTTAAATATTTGAAGTACTTTACATTCTTGTCCCACGAAGAGATCGAAGGACTAGAAAGGTCAGTTCAAGATGAACCACATTTACGTAAGGCACAAAAGGCTTTGGCGGAGGAGATGACTCGTCTAATTCATGGTGAAGATTCACTGCAGCAGGCTATTAAAATAACAGAAGCCTTATTCAGTGGAGATGTTCGAAGCCTATCTGCATCAGAAATCGAGCAGGGTTTCAAAGACGTTCCATCCTTTAACGCTGTTGATACAGATGGCAACTTGGTTGATTTATTAGTTGCTGCGAAAATTTCTCCATCAAAGCGCCAGGCTCGAGAAGACATCGCAAATGGTGCAGTTACAGTGAATGGGGAAAGAATTACTGATACTTCCTATGTATTACAGGATTCTGACCGGATCGAGGGTAAGTTTACGATTATTAGACGAGGGAAAAAGAAATACTCGTTGATTAGATACTAATTATTTAGGAAAACCGGCCTTTTTTGAGGTCGGTTTTTTTGTGGCTGATGGGAAAAGATTGTAGAAGAAATGGTTGTTGAGTTTGGAATTATCGAGTAACCAGTAAAAGTAAAATAAGCGGAGATTTTCTGGTTAAATGCGAAAATGGAGCTAGTTTCAGGGGAAATAAGGGGAGGTTTTCCGATTATGTAAAGAAAAATCCCCCATTTTCGAATTATTCGAGTCAATAGGCGGAATCTCTCCGTCTATTTTGGCCTTTTTTAATGAAATTTTCTAATTAAGCGGAATTCCTCCGTCTATTTCAGCACGGGTGCTATTGTGATCATCCTCGAACCGATTGAAGTGCGGAACCTCTTGATTCTAGATGCTGGAATCAGCAGCCTTTTATCGATCACAAAAACGAAAACTGAACCATTGCAGGAATTCCCACGGCTTTCTTTTGAGCTTATTGACCATGAAGAATTCAACTCCTAAGTATGTATTTTCGACAAGAAATAACAAATATTCTATATATTTTTAAAAACTAAAATATTCAAAAAATGTCCACAATTTCAACATAAATAATCATCCACCCTATGGTATTTTTATTATGTGGAGATTTTTCAACCTTAAGGAGGAGCGAATTTATGGCTATTATGCGTCTAGGAAGAGTTGAAGTACGTTGTCCAAACTGGGAGAAATCAATTGATTACTACAAGCGAGTTATCGGTTTAATTGAGACTGCACGTGAAGAGGACAGAGTTTATCTGAAGGCATGGGATGAACATGACCATCATAGTGTCATTTTGAAAAAAGCCGACAGTGCCGGTTTGGAACATTTAGCTTTTAAATGTGAATTTGCCTCAGATTTAGACCTTTATGAAGAAAAATTAAACAATATTGGGATTTATACAGAACGTGTACCGGCTGGAGCTCGAATAGCAGAAGGAGAAGCAGTTCGATTTACTTTACCTACTGGACAAACTGTTGAACTTTACAACGAAATTGAAGTTGTTGGTAATGGATTACCGCTTGTCAATCCTGACCCATGGCCAGACGGATTACTAGGAATGCATCCGACACGTCTTGACCATCTTTTAATTTCCGGAGAAGACGTTGATGGTGCAACAAAAATATTTACAGACATTTTTAACTTCCACGTAAGTGAGCAATTAGTGGCTGGGGAAAAGAATGATCAAACGATTGCTAAATGGTTATTCAAGACAAATACTGCTCACGATATCGCTATTATTAAAGGCCCACAAAACAAACTTCATCACTTTGCATTCTGGTTAGATGAATGGGTAGAACTTCGAAATGCTGCCGATCTCATGGCAAAAAATGATGTCATGATTGACGCCGGACCGACTCGTCATGGAATTACAAGAGGGACAACGATTTACTTCTTCGACCCTTCTGGAAACCGTAATGAAGTGTTCTGTGGTGGCTATATCACATACCCTGATTCACCAACCCTCACATGGACAGAGGATACAATCGGTAAAGCAGTATTCTATTTTGAAAGAGAATTAAATGAAAGATTCACAACAGTAGTTTCGTAAAACATCTATTAACTGTCAATGAATTTCCCTTTGTCTCAAGTGTAAGCGGTTACATATCAGTGGAGAGGCTTCCTTCAAATAAAGGGATGGATAATTAAGGAGATGGTAACCATGGAGACATTTGAAATCGAGGTAAATGGTAATAAAATTTTTGTTAAGGAAAATGAAACGATCTTAAATGCCTCTATACGTCAAGCAGGTAACATTTTTGTTGGCTGTAAAGGCGGTGCATGTGGGATGTGTAAAGTTAAAATTACTATTGGTGAAACGGTAGATGGAATTTATTCAAAATCTGCTTTACCTGATGAGGAATATGCTTCTGGATATCGACTAGCTTGTCAAAGTAAGCCCACAACAGACATGAGTATTTTACCTATTAGGGAAAAAAATAAAGTATTGCGATAAGTAACATAGCATCAGGGGGCACTTTTCCCAACTGATGCTATGTTAGTTAAACATCATTTGAATTGGTGTGATTAGGAGTGGAAATCATGAAGTATTTAGAAAAGTACGCCATATCGAACGAACTTGCTAAAAATATGATTGATGCCGCCGAACAAAAAGCAAAAGAATTAGGAATTGCAGTCAATATAACCGTTGTTGATGATGGTGGAAATTTAGTTAGCTTTTCAAGAATGGACAATGCTCCATTGTTGAGTGTTGGCATTTCCCAAAATAAAGCATACACTGCGATTGCGTTTGGAAAACCGACATCTGAGTGGTATCCAATGATAAAAGATGAACCCCAATTATTAAATGGAATTGTACATACACCCAAGCTAGTCATTTTTGGCGGTGGGTTTCCTATTAAAGTAGATGGAAAAGTTATCGGTGGAATTGGGGTAAGTGGTGGCAGTGCAGAACAAGATGAATTGTGCTGTGAAGCTGCCCTTAAACTTATAGAATAAACGGGTACAGAGGAGTACTTGATTGGAGGAGATTTCCATGTCAGTTGAAGCAGGAAAATACATTGACGTTAAGGGAGTTAAAACACATTATCATGAGGATGGACAAGGGGAAGTGATTTTACTTATCCATGGTTCTGGACCTGGAGTTTCAGCATGGGCTAACTGGCGTTTAGTGTTCCCAATTCTTTCAGAGCATTTTCATCTTTACGCACCAGATGTCGTTGGATTTGGCTACACAGATCGACCAGAGGGTATTCACTATTCAATTGACGTTTGGGCAGATCATATGATTGATTTCGTTGAAACCTTAGGTGAAACGAAAATTTCAATCATTGGTAACTCATTCGGTGGGGCAATTGCTCTCCACATTGCAAAAAAACGCCCGGACCTTATCAAGCGACTTATCTTAATGGGTAGTATGGGAATTGATCACCAAATTTCCGATGGATTAGATCGAGTGTGGGGATATACACCAAGCTTTGAAAATATGAAAGATTTAATCAAACTATTTGCTTTCGACCAATCGCTGGCCGAAAATGATGACTTAGTAGAAATGCGTTTTAAATCAAGTATGCAAGCAGGCTTCCAAGAATCATTTTCATCGATGTTTCCTGAACCAAGACAACAACATGTAAGTGCCATGGCACTATCTATCGAGCAGCTTCGGAAAATCAATTTCCCTTTATTATTAATCCATGGAAGAGATGACCGTGTCATCCCACTACAAGACACAAGCTATAAATTAGCGCTTGTATTACCAAATGCACAGCTGCATGTCTTCCCAGAGTGCGGCCATTGGGTTCAAATTGAAAAAACAAAAGAATTTGCCGGTCAAGTTATTAAATTTTTAAAAGAGGAAGAACTGACTTTACAGTTTGCAACTCGCTAGTTAAAATAAAAAACCCTAGAAGCGCTGATATTATGCAACTTCTAGGGTTTTTAAGATTGCTGTTTAATAAGCAAATCAATTAACGTGAGTAGAACTCGATAGTCACGAAAACCCTGTATTTGATCGTGTCCCGATAGTTAATAGGGACATACTGATGGGAGCTCGGTTAGCTCTTATTCAGATGCGTTCAGCCATGCGGGTCCGACATCGCTCGGCTGTAAAGGCTTATTCCTTATAGGCGTTTTGGACACCTGATCTGCTCCGGCATCCCTGTTTCCTTGAGGTCGGGGCTGGCCATCCATATCATCTTTTACGGAGTAAGGCCCGTTTTTCAATGCGTTGACAATCGGACTTTTTTCGCCCGCACGGTATAATCCGTCTTCTGCCAAAGCCAGCAGAGGATTTTGCTGCTTAATCCCTGCGACCGGCCCAATCCCGAGTTCGGCGCCATACATGAAATTTCCTTCATACGTAAGAGCTGCTGAATCGTCGATTACCTTAATAAGAGGTAGCTTAGCGTTCCCGCTTGCCTGTACAACGTTATTTGCAATAATCGTGTCTACAGGCGCTAACGTATTCGTACCGCTCTTTTTATCGCCAACGATGATGTTGTTATCATTGTTCACGAGTGTGTTGTGAGTAATGAGCACATTTTTGACTTGAAAATATTTGTTGAGATCCGAGTTAGGTATGCCATTGGTTAGAACAATGGCCCCGCGTGTCGTATTGCTGCCCACAATGCCACTGATATAATTGTTGGCTATCACATGGTCTTCACCTATAACGCGGATCGCGCCGGCGTTCGCCTTGGCATTAGCGAAAAAGAAGTTGTTTTCAATGTGCGTTCCATTGCCATGTCGAAGTGTGACGGTCGCTGCATTGTTCAAAAATGTATTGCCGCGAATCACATTCTTCCCTGATTTAACCGAAATCAATTCGATTTCTCCATCATTGTTCTCGAACAGGTTGTTCTCTACCGTTGTATAGGAATCCGAGAGCGAATAGGTACTTGTTCCGATTCTCAGCGTTTCCGCTTCATTACTAATCACGTGTCCACTATCGTCGAGCAGGATGGGCCGGCCGGCAAAATGATTGTGATCAATGACATGGTGCTGCTCGCCCGCCTGCTCTCTCCAAACTACCATCGTTGCACCGATGTTTTTCTTGCCTTTGAAATAGGAATGATCCACCCTGTTATAGCTGCCGTATAATCCAACCCACTTCGTGTTCTTCGCATTGCTTGGAGGGTTATAATCAATCATTTGGACGTTAGTAAGACGGGAATGCGTCGCTTCATTATCTCCAACCCTGAACTCAATGACACCGGAATCATCGATATCTCCCCCATCTTTGAATACCAAGCCGTCCACGACAAGATATGATCCTCCGATGTTGAGCGTGGAGGCGCCGCTGAGCACTACTTGACCCGGTGTTTCCGCTCGCAGAGTGATGGGTTTATTCTTCTTGCCTGCGCCTTCCATCACAATGGCAGCATCCTTCCATACTCCGTTCCTCATCACAATCGTATCACCGGGTTGCACTTTGCTCATCGCTGCTGAAATTTCGTCCACTGAAGAGACCATCACTAACGATTCCTTAGCCGATGCACCGAAAGGGATTGCAGAGAAAACGGTTACAACAATACAAAACGACAATAAAGATTTCCATAACTTTTTCACTATACTGCCTCCTTTTTGTAAATCTACAGATATTATCCTATATTTTCCGGGACAAGTTTATGGTTTTCTTTAGCTGACTATGGTTTATTTTTAGCATGACTATGGATTTATTTGGTAACGAAAATGCATAAAATAAACATTGGTTGATTCATCTTTTTTGATTTTAAGAATTTTTTATTGGCCTCTGATTTGGTTGGGGGTCTTTTTTTGCTCTAAAAAAGCTTTTGACTACGAAATGCTTCTTAAAGTGATCAATATTCTATTCACACCTTCAACGTAAAATAGGCTGTTAAATCAGTGGCAATAACCTATAAAAATCATAATTTGATGAAGAGAGTACTCGTGGTACTTTAAAGTTTGATTTACACCAAACTGACATAATTACCTTCGTTTCCACTCTCTATTCAGGTGCATCCTGTTGAATAAATACAAAGGGGAGGAAAAAATGCATAATTTTCAGAATGATTTACAAATGTTGGGAATGGATCATTACCAAGTTGGTCAGTTAATGCCTATGGATTATCAGAGCCAAGATTCGCTTCAGTTTGGTGATATGCGTCGTTGTGGAGGCTGTGGTCGCTGCGGAGGATTTGGTCGTTGCGGAGGATTTGGTCGCTGCGGAGGATTTGGTTGTGGCGGTTTCCGATGTGGAGGCTGTGGCGGTTGTGGAGGCTGTGGAGGCTGTGGCGGCGGCTTCGGTTTTAGCTGTGTCGGCTTTGGTTTGGGCTTTGGCTGTTTTGGCTTCGGTTTTATTTAGTCGTTTTGGAGTCTCAGAAAAAAATAGTTATTTTATGAAAAGAAAGTGCCCCCTGCATGAACATGTGCCGCAGGAGGCACTTTCTTTTTGGTTAATCATAATGGACAAATAAATGAACATATAATGGTAGTGCATAATTAGGATTGCTTTGAATGAAGGAGGAGCTGAATGACAAAACTTACCTCGTCCACACGTTTGAAGGTCAAAAGGGATTCATTTTATCTACCAGATCCAAATGGTGGTGTGTATTTTCGAAATAACTTAAGTTCATTCCGAATGGAAGGAAATACGATTTATCAATGGATTGAAAAATTAATGCCGATGTTTAACGGGGAGCAATCATTGGGAGATATAACAGAGGGATTAACGGCGCAGTATCGCAACAGGGTATATGAGCTTGGAGAAACGTTGTACAAGAATGGCTTTGTTCGAGATGTTAGCCAAGATAGGACACATGAATTAAATCCAAAAGTCCTAGAAAAGTATGCTTCACAAATTGAATTTATCGAGAATTTTGTAGATTCTGGTGCGTACCGTTTTCAAGAATACCGTCAAACTAAAGTTCTGGCTATCGGTTCTGGAGCCTTTATGGTTTCATTGGCTGCCGCATTAATTGAATCGGGACTACCCAAATTCCATTTCATGTTGACCGATTCAGTACCATCAAATCAATTGCGGATAAATGAGTTAGTACGCAATGCCTACAATGCTGACTCTGAAGTGGAGGTTGAGCAAGTACTATTTGAAATAAGGGACGGAAGGAGTTTTTGGCAAGAAGCATTGCTTCCGTATGATTGGATTCTATATGTCACTCCGGATGGAAATGTAAAAGAACTAAAGGATCTGAATATCGTTTGCAAAGAGCAAAGGAAAGGTTTTTTTCCTGCCATATGTTTAGACCAAGTGGGGCTTGCTGGTCCATTGGTTCATCAGGAATCAGAGGGATGCTGGGAGTCAGCATGGCGCCGAATCCATCAATCTTCATTGCAATTAGATCGGCAGCCCCAATCTTTCTCTACAACTGTCGGAGCCATTCTGGCCAATGTCACCGTATTCGAGTTTTTTAAGAAGGCTACTGGAATTGCAGAGTCAAATCAGAGTAACCAAATTTACAAACTTGATCTTGAAACGCTTGAAGGAGACTGGATTTCATTCATCACACATCCATTGGTTTCCAATAAAGCTGCCCCTTCTGAACTGGTAGAAGATCTTGATGTAGGGATAAAGCAAGAAAAGAGTAAAAACGAACCTTCGAGTAACCTCTTGGAATATTTCAGTCTATTAACTTCGGAAGAAACAGGAATTTTCCATACCTGGGAGGAGCGAAACTTGACACAGCTTCCTCTTTCGCAGTGCTATGTTCAAGCGGCTAATCCAGTGTCAGAGGGGCCAGCAGACCTACTGCCAGAGGTTGTCTGTTCGGGTTTTACACATGAGGAGGCAAAGAGGGAAGCGGGACTGACTGGTATTGAAATGTATGTTTTACAAATGTTCAAGGAATGTAGTGATCTAAAAGATAAGGCTGGTGAAAACATAGCAGGGGATTTGATTGGCATTGGTGCAGGGGAAACAATCGAAGAGGCAGTTTGTCGCGGCTTGCAATCCTATTTAGAGAAAGAATTGAGAAATAAAAAGGACGATCCACTGAATCCTGTTTTTTGCGTACAATTGGAAGAAATTGAAGATCAACGCTGCAGATTTTATTTAAATGCCCTGACTACCTTAAATGGTACACCGACCATCGGTTTAGAAAATGAAATACTAGGATTCCCCGTAATATGGGTAAAGTCGCAGGGGCGTCAGTACACTTGTACAGGTTTAAATACCACGATGGCTTTACGGAATGCATTACAAAAAGCGCTTTTGGATGAACAAAATCAGGTGCATGCAACCGAAAGAATATCGGAGTCAGCTGTTTTTTTGAAAGAAAAGGAATTTAAACTCGAAGCCCCTTCTTGTGAAGAAATAACACAATTGGAGCTATTACAATCTTCCATTCAGGTTTTGAACCAAAACAGCAAACGTTTAATCGTTTATGATCTTGCGTTCGAACCTTTTTTAAAACAGGAATTAGCAGGGGTGTATGGTGTGCAGGTTCGAGAGGAGGAATCCTAATGGCCGCCCATATTCTCATTGACGGAGAGGGTTTATTAGCGGATTATGTTTTTGATCAATTGTCCGGCAATTATCTTGTTAGGCGTCAAAGCCTATTAGAAGAAGTACCCGAAGAAACAGAATTAGCTCTGGTGCTGAGCGATGCCTGGAATCCAGCCATTCATCAAAAAGCAGAAGAAAAATACAGGAACACTGGGATCCCGTGGCTTCGAGGTTTCGTTTCGTTTGGAGAGGGAATCATTGGTCCTTTAGTTCGCCCCGATACACCGGGATGTTCATTCTGCGCTGACATCCGGCGCATGATAGCTGGATCCGATCGGAAAGAAATGTGGCAGCTACAGCTAAAGATGGCAGCAGGAGTAGGTGTCATGCAAGATGCATGGGCGTCAAGAACAGGACTATCACAAATGGCAGCTTTGATATGTAACGAAGTGCAGAGGGTTTTTAAAGGAGAAACCTGCAATTTAGAAGAAAGAGTGTTCATTATTAACTTAAGAACGTTAACAAATTTTATTCACTATTTCTTGCCTAATTCCTCATGCCCAATTTGCAGTCCAATACCTGAAGATACACCAGAATTAGCTCAAATTAGGTTAGAATCTAGTCCTAAATTTAATAGCAGCGGTTATCGCAGCCGTTCGATGGATGAATTTAAAACAGTACTGGTCAAAGACTATCTGGATTACCGTACTGGTATCATGAATGGAAAAATGCAGGATTCCACCCTGCCATTTGCTGATGTTTTAGTGAACATGCCTTTATTTGAAGCGGACGAGGGAGTTGCTGGCCGGTCTAATTCTTATGAAATGAGTGAGCTGACTGCCATTTTAGAGGGTTTGGAACGATATTGCGGAATCGAGCCTCGAGGCAAAAGGACGGTAGTTCGTGATAGTTATCATAATTTAAAGCAAAATGCACTAAACCCTGAAAGAGTAGGTTTGCATGAAAAGGAACAATATACAAAGCCTCAGTTTCCCTTTAAACCGTTTGATCCTGATACTCCAATGAATTGGGTCTGGGGCTATTCGTTTTTACAAGAACGTTCTGTATTGGTCCCGCAGTTACTCGCCTATTACAGTTTGGGGCATGGGGAGGGCTTTGTTTATGAAACCTCCAATGGATGTGCATTAGGGGGTAGTTTAGAAGAAGCCATTTTTCATGCCATTATGGAGGTTGTCGAGCGAGATTCTTTCTTGTTAACCTGGTATGCAAAACTTCCCCTTCCACGTCTTGACCTTAGTTCGGCTAACGATAAAGAATTACAGCTGATGGTCGACCGTATGCGTGAGGTGGCGGGATATGACCTTCATTTTTTCAATTCGACGATGGAGCATGGAATTCCAAGTGTGTGGGCAGTGGCAAAAAACAGAAGATCCAAGGGTGTAAACCTCATTTGTGCAGCTGGAGCTAACCCTGATCCTGTAAGGGCTGTAAAAAGCGCAATTTACGAGCTTGCGGGAATGATGGTGCATGACGAAAAATTGGAGGCAAACGAGCAGAAATATCAACATATGTTACAGAATCCGTACGAAGTACGTACTATGGAGGACCATGGTTTGCTCTACGGGCTGCGGGAAGCAGAGGAACGGCTGAATTTTTTACTGGATGATCAACGTCCATTACGTACATTTGCAGAAGAATTCAAGGAGACGCCTGCTACTACTGATTTGAAGGAAGATCTTCAGGATATTCTTCAGGGGTTCCACCGGTTAGATCTGGAGGTCATTGTGGTGGACCAAACGACATCGATAACCAAACGGAATGGATTATTCTGTGTGAAAGTATTGATCCCTGGTATGTTACCGATGACATTCGGACATCACCTGACCCGTGTAAAAGGGCTGGAGAGGGTCCTTAAAGTGCCAATGAAACTTGGATTTATGGAACAGCCGTTATCGTATGAACAGCTTAATTCAGATCCCCACCCATTCCCATAATTGAAAAGGAGGAGGTGTAAAATTGGAACTAGAAACATTTGTACATCATCTTCACTTTGATACGGAAAAAGTTGCTCCTCCAGGTTGGCAAGTGGATTGGGAGGATGCACCACTTCCCTATAAACTGTACCGGGGCTTGCCAGAGATTCCGCTGAACGCAGATGTACCGTTAACACTCAGCGGACTGGAAGCTAAGGCTGAACCCAGCCGGGAGGAGCTAGGTCATTTCTTATGGTATGTATACGGCCTTACTCAATACTCGCAAATCGCTTTAATCGAGGACACCGAGGAACAAGGTGCTGTGAGCTATGCCCAGTTATTACGCAGATTTGTACCCTCTGGCGGGGCGTTATATCCCAATGAATTATATGTGTATGTGAAGCTGAAGGACACACCAATGGGAATTTACCATTATGATGTGGCTCACCATCGCCTCCTCTTGCTGCGAGAAGGAAATTACGATTCATACTTATCAAGAAGTCTTGGAAATAGCTATGATATTTCTGACTGTTTCTGTACTGTTTTTGTCTCTACGCTATTTTGGAAAAATTTCTATAAATACAATAATTTTTCCTACAGGCTCCAAGGGTTAGATGCAGGCGTGCTAATTGGGCAATCTTTAGAAGTGGCCAAACGAATAGGGTTTTCATCTCAGGTATGCTACCAATTTCTTGATAGGTCTATTAATCATTTGCTTGGGCTGTCTGATCAGGATGAAAGTGTATATGCCGTTATTCCTTTATCTGTTAATCAAAACGTCAATAGTGCAGGCAACGATCATAATAGAATGGAAATTGTTTCTGCCACTGAATTGTGCTGGGAAGTGCCGCTGTTGGAGCATGCCTCCTATAACCGTTCAAAGAAGGTAATAGATTATCCTAGCTTGAGAAAATTTAATGAAGCATCCATGTTTGAAACAACAGAGTCGTTTGTGAAGAGAAAGAAAGATAGTAGTGTGAAAGTTTCCTTAGATTCGGAAATGATCCTGCTTCCCTTTGCTGAGCACTTTTCATACGATCTTGCATCCGTTTGCAGGGAGCGGCATTCTCCAGATATCGATTTTATGATGGGTCAAGTCCGTCAAACGCAGCTATCCACTTTGTTAAAAGAGACCTTTTCCTTCTCATATCAGAATGACCTTGATGGTACAAATGGGAATGTGGAGAGTCCTGTTTCTTTATATGGTAGTTTTTACAACGTGGAAGGAGTTCCAAATGGTGCCTATTCTTATGACAATGCCACTCATGCACTTCGAAGAATAACTAGGGGAGATTTTCGAGAGTTTTTACAAAATGGATTAACAATGCCCAATGTAAATCTGTTTCAAGTTCCGCTCTGTCTGCATGTTGTTGGAGACAGGGAACATCTGAAAAAGGAATTGGGATATAGAGGATACCGCATTCAACAAATGGAAGCGGGCATACTCTTGCAACGATTGCTCTTGGTATCGTGTGCTTTAGGAATGGGAGGGCACCCGCTATTAGGATACGACGCGAACCGATGTGATGGACTTTATGGGATTAATTCGAAAGGTAAAACAAGCCTAATCCAAATCCCGGTCGGTCCATACCGTCCCCGGGCCTGGTTAAAAGGGAGTTTGATTAGCTAGGAAAAACAAGTGAGCACTAAAAAAACCCTAGAAAGTTTCTAGGGTTTTTATGTTTGCTATTTAATAAGCAAATTAATTACCGTGAGTAGAACTCGACGATAAGTGTTTCGTTAATTTCAGCTGGTAATTCAGAACGCTCTGGTGAACGAGTGAATGTACCTTCAAGTTTGTCTGCATCAAATGTTAAGAAGTCAGGAACGAAGTTGTTTACTTCGAGTGCTTCTTTAACAACATCAAGATTACGTGATTTTTCACGTAGGCTGATAGTTTGACCAGCAGCTAAGCGGTATGATGGGATATCTACACGAGAACCATCAACTAAGATGTGACCGTGGTTAACTAATTGACGAGCTGCACGACGAGTACGAGCTAAACCTAAACGGTAAACTACGTTATCAAGACGTGATTCAAGTAGGATCATGAAGTTTTCACCGTGAACCCCACCCATTTTGCCAGCTTTATCAAATAGATTACGGAATTGACGCTCAGTTACTCCATACATATGACGAAGTTTTTGCTTTTCTTGTAATTGCAATCCGTATTCAGAAAGCTTCTTACGTTGGTTAGGACCATGTTGTCCTGGAGCGTAAGGACGCTTTTCTAATTCTTTACCTGTGCCGCTTAGTGAGATACCAAGACGACGAGAGATTTTCCAGCTAGAGCCAGTATAACGAGCCATGAATGACTCCTCCTTAGTGTTTTTATTTTGGTAAAATAAAAACCGTTATGAAACATCAATGATAGCCATTTTGTTTTCATGCACCTTCGCCCTAGCAGCAGAGGGTTACAAGATACACCATCAAAAGAGTCCTTGCTCTTGTGAGGAACAAAATGTTCACATTCAAGTGTTCACATAGGCTGCAGTTATTTTACACAAAGAATATTATATAATTTTATACATTGATATGTCAAGTTAATTTCAGGAAACGAAAATTTGTGAAGAAATTATGTGTAAATTTAAGTAAAATAAAAAAAAATCAAAAATATCTACCAATATTACCTATTTATTTACTATAATGGATATGTTGTATAAATTTGGAAATAAACATAATGGGTGATTAACTTATGGTAGTAAGTGAAAGTCAGTTAAAAGAAGAAATAAGTAAATATAAGAAATTATATTATGCGAGTAATAGATTTCATACCTATTTGGACGAAACTAAGATTGTAGAAGAAATCATTGTAACATTCGAGGATCTTTTTTCAAATTATCGGTTTTTTTTGCAGCAATCTCTTGAGATTAACAGTTTGCATAAAAATACGAATAAGGAAAATGAGGTAAATCCCATTGTAAAGACATTTATTACTGGAGAAATTCAGGTAGAGCAAAGTAGGTCTAAGCAAAGTTGTATTCTTTATGTGCCATTAAAGGGAAAACATAATGTTAATGGTGTAATACAAGTGATTGGACCAAATATAGTGGACTTTCCAGTGACCGATATTGAAATTATTACGTTATTAGCGAATACCGTGGGCAGTGCCATAGAAAATGCGAAACTTTATTCAAAATCCAAACAAGTTATCTCTGACTTACAATTAATTAATGAAACCACCATAGAATTAAATTCAAATTTGCGATTACCTGAAACGATGAAATATTTGTCAAACCAGATTATTCAAACATTCAATGCCCAGGAAGTTGGATTCTTCCTATTGTCCAAGGACCGAAGTAAAGTGAGAGTACTCCCAGGCACAACCCCGTTCTTTTTGACGAAACCGTCAAAAATCTATGTCGACCTCCTAGAAGCCAAAATACATACTGAAAATGAATCAATATTTATTGAAGACTTTAACCTTCAACACATAAATGATTTAAAAAAATACCGTTCAATAATAGCAATTCCGATCATTCAAAGTAATAATCTAAAAGGATTTTCCATTGTTATGCACCAGAATCCTAATTTTTTCTCGCTTGAGGAATTTAATCTATTGCAGGCACTCCTAATGCACTCATCACTTGCCTTGATGAATTCATTGATCCAGGAAGAATTAGAGAATATGGTCAAAACGGATCAATTAACAAAGCTTCATTCCCGTAATTCTTTAGATGAAAGCATTCATTATTCGATGAGGGATGATAATGAAGGCACTTTTATATTAATGGATATTGATAACTTTAAAGAAATTAATGATACATTTGGTCATCAAGTGGGAGACGATGTAATAATTCAAGTGGCAAAATTAATCCAAAAAAATATCCGTGGGAATGATGTAGGCGCACGGTGGGGAGGGGAGGAGTTAGCAATCTACCTTCCTAAAGTTTCAATGGATGAGGGTTTGGTGATAGCTGAAAGGCTGGTAAAAACCGTAGCAGATTGTACCTTCCCAAAAGTTACGGTATCCTGTGGTGTTTCCTATTGGAATAAAGATAGACAGGATACCTATAATTATTTATTCAAACGGGCAGACGAAGCATTATACCTTGCTAAGAGTACCGGAAAAAACAAGGTGGTTGCGCAGAAAACAGCATAATTGCTAAGTAGGCACTCAAAAGAAGGTGAATTTGAGTGCCTAACTTTTCGTACATGAATAAGATATAGCAAGTATTGAAAGCGATCACAAAAAAGGAGGGTTACTTTGGAAAATAAAAATTTCCGTTTTGAAACAGAAGCGATTCATTCTGGGTATAGTTCAGCTGAACACCAAGGAAGTATAGTTCCCCCTTTGTATCAAACCTCTACATTTACCTTCTCAACGGCTGAACAAGGTGAAAGAAGGTTTGCTGGCCAAGAAGAAGGCTTTATCTATTCCCGTTTGGGAAATCCAACGGTAAAAATCCTCGAAGATCGGATGGCAAAACTTGAACAGGGAGAAGCGGCACTGGCATTTTCATCAGGGATGGCTGCGGTATCAGCCGTGTTGACTGCCTTGACTAAAACAGGAGACCATATTTTATGTTCGCAAGGTGTATATGGCTGTACCTTTGGTTTACTGCAATTGTTAAAAGGCAAATATCACATTGGGCATGGTTTTTCGGCTATGACGACAAGGGAAATGATAGAAAAAGATCTTCAGCCAAATACTTCCTGCATTTATATTGAAACCCCGATAAATCCGACTATGAAACTGGTTGACTTAGAATTAGTTGCCACTATTGCAAAACAGCGTGGTATTCCTGTAGTGGTGGATAATACATTCTGCTCTCCGTATTTACAAACACCCATCAGTCTTGGGTGTGATGTTGTCATTCATAGTGCTACTAAATATATTTGTGGTCACGGTGATGTGATTGCTGGGGTCATAATTGGTAAGAGTGATTTTATAGAACAGGTATCAAGAACAACACAAAAAGATATGGGCGGGATTATTTCTCCATTTGATGCATGGCTTTTACTAAGAGGGTTAAAAACGCTGCCAGTTCGGATGGATCGGCATTGTGAGAATGCAAGTATGCTCGTTGGATTTTTAAAAAATCATCCTAAGGTGGAATCGCTCTATTTTCCTGGGAAAAGTGACTATGAGAATGATCATACCATCATGTATAAGCAAATGAAAAAACCAGGCGGGTTGCTATCATTTTCAATTAAAGGAACGAAAGAGACTGCACAGCTGTTTATGAATCAATTAAACTTGATAAAAATTGCGGTTAGTTTAGGGGATGCAGAGACGTTAATACAGCATCCGGCCACGATGACACATGCCGTCGTTCCAGAAGAAGAACGGAGAAAAATGGGAATAGAGGACACATTACTCCGTCTGTCTGTCGGTCTTGAAGCATGGGAGGATATAAAAGAAGACTTAGAGCAAGCCCTTGATAAAATATAAAAAACTCGCCGCGGCGAGTTTTTTATATTACAAATGTTCAACAAGAATCGCTGTAATTTCTTCCAACTGCTCTTGATCTACCTCATCAAAGCGGTTTTTTATTGGGGAGTCAATATCTAAAACCCCGAGTAACTTTCCATCTTTAATAAGTGGAATAACGATTTCAGAGTTAGAAGCAGCATCACAAGCAATATGACCAGGAAATTGGTGGACGTCTTCTACCCGAATGGTTTCCAAGTTTTTGGCTGATGTTCCACAGACACCTTTGCCAAGTGGAATTCGCACACATGCTGGAAGCCCTTGAAAAGGACCCAATACCAACTCGTTGTTTTCATCTACTAAATAAAATCCAACCCAGTTGATGCGATCAAGAAACTGGTTTAGTAATGCAGAAGTATTACTTAAATTAGCTATTTGATTTTTCTCACCATGGAGAAGGGCAACCAATTGTTTTTTCGCCAATTCAAAATTTTCTTGGCGGGTCCCTTTGTATAATTCGACATTAAACATGTTTTTTCACCCATCCCTTTAGATACTTTTTATATATTTTATCAAACTAGCTAGAAAAAAAGCATGCTTTGTCGATAATTATATACAGGAAAAGTTCATTCTATCAAGAATTGTATAATAGAAAGGGATACAGGAGGTGTACGATTCGAAATGAGAAAGGATTCTAAAGAGGTAATTGCAAAGGCAGCCATAACGCTTTTTAATTCAAATGGCTACGCGGGAACGTCGATACGTGATATTGCCTCCGCAGCAAAAGTTAACTCGGCAACAATCGCTTACCATTTTGAGAATAAGCTTGGATTATTAGAATATTGCTTTACTTACTTTTTTGAGCAATACCTTAGCATTATTGAAGAGAAATTCTCCTTCTTGGATGTAGGCGTAAAGGATTGTTTAAAAAGAATTTCTGCTGATCTTCTCCACTTTCAATGTGAAAATATCGAACTTACCAGCTTCGTATACCGTGAGATGTCAATGGACTCGCAGGTAGTTAGAGAAATTATGTCTACCTATGCCGTAAAGGAGAAGTACTATTTTCAAAAAATATTTGAAAAAGGATTTGAAAAGAAAGAATTCCGTCCCCATTCGATCGCTTACCTGATTATCCAATACAAAGGTTTACTGATGATGCCCTTTATTAATGCTCATTATTTACGAGAGGTACTTTATATTTTTCCGAATGAAAGGTTTTTTGAACAGAAGTACTTAAAGGAAATTAATCGTTGGATTGAAAATACACTTGGCACAAAACAAGTTGAAAAGAAAGAGGCTATTTTGTAATTGATACAAAGATGCAGGTATTTATATGGTAAGCACTAGCTTGGAATCTAATTTCCTACAAGCTAGTGCTTTTTAATTTCGTGTTTTAGCGATAATCCTGTTTAAACCTAGATTTTTGTCAAAAAAATTTTCGTATAAATTTCTTTTTCAAAAAAATTGAAAATACTAGTCAAAAAATGTCGTTTACATGGTATTATAAAGGCATTGACCTTACACGAAAATGAATGATTTTTCTTATAGATAGTATATAGCGCTTTAGGGATTTAATGAAGTGTTTGAAACTGGGGGCTTTAATGTGGAATATATTATTGGATTTATTATCCTGCTACTAGCTTTATTTGTAACGGGATATTTTATAAAGAAAAAGTATTATAAAGAGATGGATAGGCTAGAAGCCTGGAAGATAGATTTATTTAATCGGCCAATAATGGATGAGATGTCGAAGGTAAAACAACTGAATATGACCGGGCAAACCGAAGAGTTGTTTGAGGGCTGGCGTAATCAGTGGGATGACATCGTAACTGTTCAATTACCGGACCTAGAAGAGATGTTATTTGATGCTGAAGAATTTATTGATCGTTATCGCTTTAAAAAAGCGAAAGGTGTTCAGCAAGAAATTAATAATAAGTTACAAGCAACTGAAAATGAGATTAATAAAATCGTTGAAGAACTCCATGAGTTAGTTGGAAGTGAAGAAAAGAACAGGACTGAAATCGAGCAGTTAAAGGAATTATATCGTGAAACGAAAAAAACGCTGCTAGCTCATCGTCATAGTTTTGGTAAGTCTGAAAAATCCTTGGAAGTACAATTAGATGACGTAACGAAAAAGTTCCACGAATTTGATGAGAAGACGGAACACGGTAATTATCTTGAAGCGCGTGAACTCGTTTTACTCATTCACGACCAATTAGGAAAGATTAAACATCATATGGAGTTAATTCCACAGATGTTAATAGAATGTCAGTCGCTTATCCCTGCCCAATTGACAGAAATTCTGGAAGGATATCGTGAAATGACTGCGAAAGGATATTATCTAAGTCATATCCAATTGGAACAAGAAATTGAAAGTTTGCAGGATAAATTGACTAAATATCTAAGTCTTATTGAAGAGACGAAGATAGAAGAGGCGCTTGAAGGAGTAAGTGAAGTAAAAGAACGAATTGACATCCTTTTTGATCTTCTAGAGAAGGAAGTTAATGCTAAGCATTTTATTCTTCAAAATGAAAAGGGAACGAGTGGACTTCTCACTACAGTTTTAGAGGAACATGATTATCTTTCTGAAGAAGTAAAACATGTTCAAGAAAGTTATCATCTAACCGAAAGTGACTTTGAAATCCAAAGGCATTTGGAAAAACAGCTTTCTTCTGTTAAAAAGCATTATGAAATTTTAATAGAAAAAAGTAATATCAATGAAACGGCATTAACGGTTCTTTGTGAAGAGCTTATAGAAATAAAAACTCAGATTGAAATGATTCAAGAAGAGCAGGAGAATTTTGGACGCAAGCTTCAAGCACTAAGAAAAGATGAGTTCGAAGCGCGTGAAACGGTAAGAGAATTAACCAAAAAAGTAGGCGAAACCATTCGTTTAGTGTCAAAAAGTAATATTCCTGGATTGCCTGAAGATTATAAGTATTTATTTGATGATACAAATGAAAGTATTCAAAACGTAAAGCTTCAGCTTCAAGAAAAGCCGCTTAACATATCGGCACTTAACCAATATCTAGAAATTGCAGTATTAACAGTGGAAAAATTGTCGAGTACTTCGATTGAACTGATTGAAAATGTATTGCTTGCCGAAAAGGCGATTCAATATGGAAACAGGTATCGAAGACAATATCCTACTGTGGCCAAGGGTCTAAATGATGCAGAAACTGCATTTAGACATTTTGAGTACCAGGAAGCTTTGGAGCAGGCTGCTGCTTCTTTGGAATCAATTGACCCAGGAGCCTTAAAGAAAATTAAAGCTTCAGTAGAAAGTATAGAGAGATAAAATTCTAAAACCGATTTGAGCCTTCGTTGGCAAATCGGTTTTTATTTGTTTTGATTGAAACCTTTTTCAATTGATTAAGTTATGGTAAGATTTATTCTGCGCAAAGATGAGGTGTTTAAAAAATGATTTATTTTGATAATAGTGCAACCACAAAACCTTATAAGGAAGTGATTGATTCCTTCGTTAAGGTTTCAAGTGAGTTTTTTGGCAATCCATCTTCCTTGCATAACCTGGGGATGCAAGCTGAAAAACTTCTCACACAGGCTCGTTTACTGGTGGCAAACCTCCTAACTGTAAAACCTTCGGAGATTTACTTTACCTCTGGAGGGACAGAAAGTAATAATTTAGCCATTAAAGGGACTGCAATCTTTCATAAAAATAAAGGGAAACACATGATTTTATCGAGTGTTGAACATCCATCCGTACGTGAGGCAATGGAACAGTTAAAAAAACTAGGTTTTAACCTTACCTATCTTCCTGCTGACCAAAATGGCAGAGTGAATGTGGAGGATGTAAAAGCTTCTATCCAGAAGGATACGATCCTTGTTTCAGTTATGTATGTTAATAATGAAGTTGGAACCATTCAACCTATTAAGGAAATTGGCAAACTCTTGAAACAACACCCTGGCATCCTTTTCCATGTAGATGCGGTACAAGCAATTGGAAAAATACCTTTAAATTTAGTAGAAAACCATGTCGATTTATGCTCGTTGTCGGCGCATAAGTTTCATGGATTAAAGGGGACTGGAGCGCTTTTTATAAGAGAGGGAGTTAGACTAGATCCGCTATTTTCTGGTGGAAATCAAGAATGGCAAGTAAGAAGTGGAACGGAAAATGTAGCAGGAGCAGTTGCGATGGCAAAGGCTCTAAGGATGACTATGATCAATAGTGAATTGGGAATAGAAAGAATGAATAGTGTAAAGGCGTTGCTTAGAACAGAGCTCGCGAGAATTGAAGGTCTAGTTATCAATACTCCAATGGAAAATTCAGCACCACATATCTTAAACTTCTCGATAAAAGGGATTAAGGCAGAAGTTTTAATACATGCTCTCGAGCAAAAGGGATTTTTTATTTCGACAACAAGTGCCTGTTCCTCAAAGAAACAATTACCAAGTCAGACATTACTAGCAATGGGTGTTTCTGATGATTTGGCTGATCGTGCATTTAGAATTAGTTTGTCGTATGATAATACGGCAGAGGAAGCGCGAAGTTTTGTTGATGTGCTGGAAGAGGCTACAGATCAATTAAGAAGGGTAATGAAATAAAATGGATTATGATCACATACTGATTCGCTATGGTGAACTCTCTACTAAAGGTAGAAACCGCAATAAATTTGTAGATAAATTAAGAAGGAGTGTTCGGATTGCGCTCGCTCCCTTTCCAAAAATAAAAATACGAGCTGAACGGGATCGGATGTATGTTCTCGTTAATGGGGAAAACGTCCAAGAGATGATAACGGCATTAAAAAATATTTTTGGTATCCAATCCCTTAGTCCAGCTATCAAGGTTGATCGCGACTTGGAACAAATGAAAGTGGCTGCACTTGCTTTAGTAAAAGGATTATATAATGAGGGTCAAACCTTTAAAATAAGCACTAAACGCTCGGATAAAACCTTTGAATTGGATACAGAGGGGATCAATCACACTTTCGGCGGCCACATTTTAAAAAATATTCCAGGGATTAAGGTCAATGTGAAAAATCCTGATATCAATTTAAAAATTGAGGTTCTACATGACGTCATTTATATGTCATGTGAAAACATTTTAGGAGCTGGCGGTCTTCCAGTTGGTTCAAGCGGAAAAGCAATGCTCATGCTCTCAGGCGGAATTGATAGTCCGGTTGCAGGCTATTTGACGATGAAACGTGGGGTGGAAATTGAAGCAGTGCACTTTTTTAGTCCCCCGTATACAAGTGAAAGATCGAAAGAGAAAGTAATTGACTTAGCCAAAAAGCTTGCTGAAATTTTCGGATCAATGAAGCTTCATATTGTTCCATTTACAGCTATTCAGCAAACCATTAAAGAGCAAATTCCTGAAAATTATTCAATGACCACGACAAGAAGGTTTATGCTTCGAATAACCGACGAAATCAGAAAAAGGCAGGAAGGGCTTGCGATTATTACGGGCGACAATCTTGGACAGGTTGCCAGTCAAACCTTGGAAAGTATGTACGCGATTAATGATGTTACCAATACGCCTATTCTAAGACCGTTGGTGACGATGGACAAAAATGATATTATAAAAATGGCGAAAGATATTGATACCTATGATATTTCAATTCGGCCATTTGAAGATTGTTGTACGATTTTTGTTCCTTCTTCACCAAAGACAAAACCGAAGAGAGAAAAAGTTCAGCGCTATGAAAGTTTCTACGATTTTGAATCTTTAATACAAACGGCAGTCCAGAAAACAGAAACCATAACGATCAAACCCGACACCAAAATGGACTCAGAATTAGATGAACTATTTTAATACATGAAAATTGTTAAGTATTTGTGAACAATTACCAATTTTAAAATAGAATACAGCCATGTGATATTACACATTCTATACTCACAAGGAGGTGATAATCACATGGCAAGTAACAACTCAAATCAATTAGTTGTACCTGGTGTAGAGCAAGCTCTTTCTCAAATGAAATACGAAATTGCTACTGAATTTGGTGTACAACTTGGTGGAGATACAACTTCACGTGCTAACGGTTCTGTTGGTGGTGAAATCACTAAGCGTTTAGTCGCAATGGCTGAGTCTCAATTAGGCGGCGGATATTCACGATAATAAATAAATAATATGGCTACAGAGAGTGGGATTCATCCCGCTCTCTCTTTTTTGTGACCAGCGCAGGCGGACCTAGCGTTTTTTATGACCAGATACTATAACCTGAAAATAATAATTTTAAATTTTGAGAATAATTTTGTATAATAATAGTTGAGATCATTTTATTTTGGGTGAGGAGGAGAAACATGAATCGCGAAGAATTAATTGCACCAGAAAAGTACAATCTTGTATCTGAAGTAGAACGATTTGCAAAAGACCCAAACAGATTAGCACTAAAATGGGAAAATGAAGCGGGCGAAATGAAACAGGTTACATATGAAGAATTATTAAAGAATGTAAACCGTGCGGGAAATGTTTTCACACAAAATGGCTTGAAAAAAGGTGATGTTGTCCTAGTTATCATTCCAAGACTTGTGGAAGCCTATGTTGTTTACTTGGCTGCTTTAAAAGCTGGACTGGTTGTTATTCCAAGTTCAGAAATGCTGCGTGAAAAGGACCTTCAGTATCGTGTTACACATGGAGATGTAAAAGCTGTCGTTAGCTATTATCCGTTTGTAGATCAATTTGAAAATATTATCAGCCCACAACCACTTTTAAAAGTTTCAGTTGGAGAGAAGAAGGTGGGCTGGGTCCATTTAGAAGAAGAAATGAAAACAACCTCAGAAGACTTTGAGCTTGCTGATACCCTTCGTGAGGACATGGCTTTTTTATCCTATACATCTGGAACAACCGGGAATCCAAAAGGTGTTGTCCATACCCATGGGTGGGCATTTGCTCATTTAAAAACGGCCGCACCAAAATGGCTTTGTATTGAAGATGGTGACACCGTTTGGGCAACCGCAGCTCCTGGCTGGCAAAAATGGATTTGGAGTCCATTTTTATCTGTTCTTGGCTCTGGAGGAACGGGGCTAGTCTATAATGGGAAGTTTGAGCCTCAAAAGTATTTAAGTCTACTAGAGAAATACTCTGTAAACGTCCTTTGCTGTACTCCTACAGAATATCGATTAATGGCGAAAGTAGAAAACCTTGATGAATACAAATTGCCTAGCCTTCATAGTGCAGTGTCAGCTGGAGAACCCCTTAATCGTGAGGTAATTGATACGTTTATGCGACATTTTCAAGTAGCGGTCCGTGACGGCTACGGTCAAACTGAAAATACTTTGTTAGTTGGTGTTACGAAAGGGATGGAGTTAAAACCTGGTTCAATGGGTAGACCAACACCTGGTAATCGCGTAGAAATCATTAATGAAGAAGGTGAAATCTGTTCAGTGGACGAAGTGGGGGACATCGCAGTACACGTCGAAACACCTGCTTTATTTAAAAGTTATTATAAGGACCCAGAACGAACCGCGATGCAATTCCGTGGTGATTATTATGTAACGGGCGATAAGGCAAAGATGGATGAAGATGGATACTTTTGGTTTGAAGGACGAAGTGATGATATCATTATCAGCTCTGGCTATACCATTGGTCCATTTGAAGTAGAGGATGCACTGGTAAAACACCCTTTTGTTAAAGAATGTGCGGTTGTGGCAAGCCCTGATGAAATTCGTGGTTTTATTGTAAAGGCATTTGTTGTATTAAAAGAGGATGTCGATGCGAATGATCCTGAATTAACAAAAAACCTTCAAGAACATGTGAAAACACTTACTGCTCCATATAAATATCCAAGAAAAATCGAATACATGTCTGAACTGCCAAAAACAACTTCAGGGAAAATACGCCGGATTGAACTCCGCCAGCAGGAGTTACAATCCATTACCAATAAGTAAGAAAAAAGAGGCTGTCGAAATTTTCGACAGCCTTTTGACTTATAAAAAAGTTCTCTTTACTTTTTCCCAGAAGGAGTTGTCTTTTAACTTCAGGGTTTTAATTTTTTTATCGCTGAGTCTGATTTTAATTCTATCAACAATACGTATGCTTAATGCCTCATTATCTAAGCCGATTACTGGGTGTTCATTGCCTTCGGAAATAACTTCGAGTGAAAGGGAACGTTTGCCGCCAATAACAAATGGTGCACCTAATGTCCGATACTTGTTATTATTAATAGATGCCACTTCACTCACCTGCATGCATGGAATTAATGGGTCCACTATTGCGCCATTAACAGATTTATTGTATGCCGTACTTCCTGTTGGGGTAGCTACAATTAATCCATCTCCACGGAAGGTTTCAAAATGTAGTTCATCAATAAAAACATCTACTTCAAGTGTTTTAATGATGGATGAGCGAATACTAAACTCATTCAGGCAAGGAAATATTCCTTGGCCGTCGACCATCACTTCGATGATGGGATAACGCCGCACCTTTAAATCATCATTGGTAACAGTCTCGACTTTCGATACAGCTTCTACCAATTTTGAGGAATCATTAATTTTAAAATCACAATACATACTTAAACTATCCTTTGTTGTGATTCCACAATAAAGTACATCATCACGAAAACCAGTTTTCCTTACTGCTTGAAGGAAAGTCCCATCATCACCGATGCTTGCAATAATATTGGCATTCCGGTGGTCATCAACAATGGTTAAACCATACTGCTTTGCTGATTGATCTAAGTTGCCTACTTTATCCAACATTTCTTTATCCAAATGATGATAAAAATAAATATTACGCCTTTGTCTCATATTGCCCTCCATTTTTTGATTAATAATTTGTAAAGTTTGTCCATTAGGCTTTTACTTTTGATAAACTTAGGTAGTCTGCATTAATTTTAGCATGATAGTAAAACAAACTTAAATTATATGGCTGTGATGTTTTAAACTAGGCTGTTGATTTGTGCTCCAGGCGCTTCGCTTTCCGCAGGCGGTTCGGGAAGCCTCCTCGGCGCTAAAGCGCCTGCGGGGTCTCCCCTGTCCCGTCCTCCTGCAGGACATTGATTTACATCCTCGAATCTGCCCACGCACGAAGAAAATGCGATAGCATTTTCGAGGAGTCTCGCGCCTTCCGCAAAAATCAACATTTACCTTTAACACAACCAATTATAAAAAAATTATTTAGATTATTTTAGGAGGATTACTACATGAATGGGAAACGATGGGCAGCCCTTGGGATTGCGACGGCATTATTTTTTGTATCGGTCATGATTAATTTCTTATCAGCCTTTGCATTTAAAGGGGTAGAAACAGATTTTAGAGAGCTTTTAGCGGCAGCCGAGCTTCCTTTTACAGAGGAAGTAATTGAGGAAGGCAATGAAATGAAAAAAATTGTTGTACTTGATGTCGACGGTGTCATCCAAGATACGAATAGTGCTGGATCACTATTTCAGTCTGCAGGATACAGTCATCAAGGATTCATGAAGCAATTAGACTATATAAAAGAGGATGGCACGGTAAAAGGGCTTATCCTTAAGATTAACTCACCTGGCGGCGGTGTTGTTGAAAGTGCTGAAATTCATGATAAGCTAGTTGAAATTCAAAAGGAAACAAAAAAACCAGTTTATATCTCGATGGGATCAATGGCCGCTTCCGGGGGGTATTATATTTCTGCTCCAGCTAAAAAGATTTTTGCCAGTGAAGAAACACTAACCGGCTCACTTGGAGTCATTATGCAAGGAGTTAATTATCAAGGATTGGCTGAAAAGTACGGAGTGGATTTTGTTACCATCAAAAGTGGGCAATACAAGGATATTATGAGCCCGACACGACAAATGACCGACGAAGAACGGCAAATTCTCCAAAAAATGATTGATAATTCATATGAAGGCTTTGTAAAAGTAATAGCTGAAGGACGAAACATGCCAGTAGAACAGGTGGAAAAAATCGCTGATGGAAGAATATACGATGGCAGACAAGCAAAAGAGTTAAACTTAATTGATGGCTTTGGATATTTAGACGATGTAATACAGCAGATGATGGAACAAGAGAAGCTTAAGGATGCAAAGGTTGTTCGCTATACGGATGCGATTGGATTTGGTTCTTTATTAAATTTAAAAGTTCAAAAGGTATTCGGTGCTGATAGCGAGATGACCGGACTTATGGAAATTTTATCAAGACCTAATTCTCCACGTCTAATGTATTTGTATGCAGAGTAGGGGGGATTACGAATGGAAAATGAAAATCAAAGCTTGAATACAATAGAAGAAAATAATTGTGAGAACGCTGTGGAGAATCAGTTGGTGGCAAATCATAAGACATATACAGAAACAATGGAAACGACTGGTGAGAGTAATCCCTCAATTCGTTACGCTGGTTTTTGGATGCGATTTTGGGCCTACCTGCTAGATTTAATTGTTGTAGGAAGTATAGAGCGCCTACTTATCAAGCCTATTTTTCGAATGCTTGAGATCCCGTTAGCTGAATTTAATATGTTTGCTCCAATTTCAATTGCGTCAGCAATCATATTTTATTTATATTTCGTATTAATGACTAAATATTTTAATCAAACTCTTGGAAAAATGGTATTCGGGATAAAAGTAATTGATTTGAAGAGTGAGAAATTATCATGGGGTACGATTCTTTTTCGGGAATGGATTGGACGGTTTATTTCTATAACAGTAGTTGTAGGTTATATCATTGTCGCTTTTCTTCCGAAAAAACAAGGTCTTCACGATCTATTTACAGACACCTCGGTGATCCATGTAGAAAGATAATTTTAAACCTGCTAACTACACGTTAGTGGGTTTATTTTTTTCACTAAAGGTGATACTAATAGGCTGAAAGGATGTGGAAATAATTGGTTTGGCTGCTAGCAGTACTCATTTTTATTATTCTTTTATTATTCCTAATCATTTGTTCGAAAGTTACCATTCGTTTTAATTATTATCATCATAATGACAATGATGACTTAACTGTCGAGTTTAGCGTCTGGTTTGGTTTAATAAAGTTTAAAAAGAATTTTCCACTTATTAAAATTGATGATAATTCACCAAGTATTGTCGTAAAGGAGAATTCAAGTGAAAATGGAGCCCCAACAAAAGTAGAACAAATTAAGAAAGATGATATTATAACTTATTTGAGCAACACAAAAGAAATCCTCCAGCATGTCATTAATATGAATGTTATCTTAAAGAAATTCATGAAAAGAATAATAGTAAAGCATTTTGAATGGCATTCGTTGGTCGGAGTGGGTGATGCAGCTCATACCGGTGTGATGACCGGAGCCATTTGGACCATAAAAGGAAGTATAATAGGCATTTTAAGTCATTTCTTAAAACTAAAGGAAATGCCGACAATGTCGGTTACTCCTCATTTTCAATTAGCGATCATTCAAACTAGACTTACATGTATTTTTCAGTTTCGTATCGGGTATGCTATTCTAGCAGGATTAAAACTTATTAAATTCTGGAAGGGCGGACGTCCGAACTTCAAAAAGAATACTGCCAATTCGAAGGAAAAAACTAATACCGTTTAAAAGAGGAGGAAACAGCCATGTCTGAACATCCAATTCAAGGTTTAATGACGACAGCTATGGAAAGTTTAAAGGAAATGATTGACGTAAATACAATCATTGGTGATCCTGTGGAAACTCCTGATGGAAGTGTTATCCTTACCGTCTCTAAAGTAGGATTTGGATTTGCTGCAGGTGGTAGTGAGTTTAAGCTTGATGGCACTCAATCGAAAGGTCAAGATGGACAAGGTCAAGGTTCACCAAAACTACCATTTGGCGGTGGTAGCGGTGGAGGAGTCTCGATTACTCCGATTGCTTTCTTAATCGTCAATTCTCAGGGAGTAAAAATGCTTCATCTCGATGAAAGTACCCATCTATATGAGAAGATTTTAGAAATGGCTCCGCAAGCAGTAGATAAGATTCAGCAAATGTTCTCGAAAAAGAATGAACAGCAGGGCTCAGGGCAAGGGTCCCATCAACCCAAACATAGCGAATCTTCTAAACAAGAATTTGATATATAGGTATATAAGTTAATCTTCCTCAAATAAAGGGAGATTAACTTTTTTGTGAAGGTTAAATCATTGCAAAAACAATTCTGAAAAGATATATTAACACTGTACATAATTGTGCTGAAGGCGAACTATTTCGCTTTTGTTCAAACGATAAAGGAGGATGTTAACATGGCAAACGTAACTTTTAAGGGGAATGCAGTAACATTGTTAGGCAACGAAGTAAAGGTGGGAGACAAAGCTCCTAATTTCAGCGTATTAGCAAATGACCTAACACCTGTAACGCTAGGAAATACAAAAGGTCAGGTTCGTTTAATCACTACTGTTCCTTCTTTGGATACTGGTGTATGTGATGCAGAAACACGTCGTTTTAATGAAGAAGCAAATAGTTTAGGTGACGTGAAAATTTTAACGATTAGCGTTGACCTGCCTTTTGCACAAAAACGCTGGTGTGGAGCAGCTGGTATTGAAAAAGTCCAAACATTATCTGATCACCGTGACCTTTCTTTTGGTGAAGCATATGGTGTTACGATTCAAGAACTACGTTTATTGACTCGTGCTGTATTCGTTGTTGATTCTAGTGATACCGTTACGTATGTGGAATATGTAAGCGAGGCAACCAATCACCCGAACTATGAAGCAGCACTTGAAGCTGCAAGAAATGCAAAGTAAATTTTATGGCGATTAAGGCCTCGTCAATGGATGAGGCCTTTTTCTTTGTCTAGGAGGTATAGTTATATGAAAATTGCTCCAGTAGAGCAGCTTTTTACTTTATTTAATGAAACAGCTCTGGTTTTGCAGGAAGAACTATCTTGTACATATTTAGAAGCATTAGCCGAAACAGGAGAAAATTTATTTCATGGCTCGGTTCTTCAGGATGAAGTTAGTGAACTTACGGAAAAAAGATTAAAAAGGCAATACGCAGAAGTTAATTTGGGCAATTTTACTAAGGAGGAAGTTCGGAAAGCCTTTCAGCTCGTGATTTTAAAAGGGATGAAAGAAAATGTTCAGCCTAACCACCAAATGACGCCCGATAGTGTAGGGATGCTAATCAGTTATCTTGTGGATAAATTTATGCAGCAGCCATCCTTTCGTTTGCTAGATCCTGCTATTGGCACAGGGAATTTAGTAACAACCGTTTTAAACCAATTGCAAAAAACTGTGCAATCGATTGGTGTTGAGATTGACGATCTGTTGTTAAAACTTGCGTATGTGAATGCGAATTTACAAGAGCATCCGATTGAGTTCTTTAATCAAGATAGTCTGGAACCTTTATTTATTGACCCAGTCGATGCGGTAATCGCTGATTTACCAGTAGGATACTATCCTAATGATGTTCGCGCATTAGATTACCAATTAAAAGCGGCTGAAGGTCACTCATATGCTCATCATTTATTTATTGAGCAAAGTGTCCGCCACACGAAGCCGGGAGGATATTTATTTTTTGTCATTCCCAATGGACTTTTTGACAGTGACCAATCAGGTCAGCTTCGTGAATTTTTTAAAGAAGAGGTCATTATCCAGGGCGTACTTCAATTACCAATAAGTATGTTCAAAAATAAAAATGCAGCTAAAAGTATTTTGATTTTGCAAAAAAAGGGTGAAGGGATTTCCGCTCCAAAACAGGCTTTACTAGTGAATTTACCAAACCTAACCAATGCTCTAGAGATGGACAATATTTTGAAGCAGATTGAAAAATGGTTTCAAGAAAATAAGCGATAAAACCGGTTTCTACAATCGGTTTTATCGCTTTTTACTTCATTGAGAACAATTAGAATAATGTGAATAGATTTACATTGTCCGCGTAAGCGCTTCCTTATGAAATACTCCTTGAATTGTAAAATATTCAGTGAAATAATGAATGCATGAGAGCAATATTCGATGTCGGTTAGCACAAAATAAGCTTGTACGAAAAAATGACCTTCATAAACCGATGTTGTTTTATAAAAGGAGCGGTAAAGTAAATGTCAAAAATTATAGCAATCAATGCTGGTAGTTCTTCTTTGAAATTTCAATTATTTGAAATGCCTAATGAAGACGTTATTACAAAAGGAATAATTGAACGAATTGGCTTAAATGATTCAGTTTTTACCATTTCAGTCAATGATGAAAAGATTACAGAAACATCAGATATTCCGGATCATGAAGTAGCTGTTAAAATGCTGCTAGATAAATTAACAACGTTAGGTATTATTCAATCACTTAGTGAAATCGATGGAATTGGTCACCGTGTCGTTCATGGTGGAGAAGCCTTTAATGACTCTGTGCTCATAACAGATGAGGTACTTGCTAAAATTGAAGAACTTTCCGAATTAGCACCACTTCATAATCCTGCTAATATTACAGGAATTAAGGCTTTCAAAGGTGTTCTTCCAAACGTTCCTGCTATTGCAGTATTTGATACTGCTTTTCATCAAACGATGCCTGAAAGTTCATACCTTTACAGCCTTCCATATGAATACTATGAAAAATACGGAATTCGTAAATATGGCTTTCATGGTACAAGTCATAAATATGTTTCCCAGCGTGCGGCTGAACTTTTAGGGCGTCCGGTTGAACAGCTTCGCCTTCTTTCTTGTCATTTGGGTAATGGAGCAAGTATAGCTGCGATTGAGGGTGGAAAATCAATTGATACATCAATGGGCTTTACACCTCTTGCAGGGGTTACAATGGGAACTCGTTCAGGGAACATTGACCCTGCGTTAATTCCATACATTATGGAAAAAACGAATAAAACAGCTGAAGAAGTTCTTGATGTATTAAATAAAGAGAGCGGAATGTTAGGTGTTTCTGGGTTCTCTAGTGACTTAAGAGATATTGAAATTGAGGCACGTAAAGGGAATGAACGCGCTCAATTGGCATTAGATGTTTTTGCGAACCGTATTCATAAATATATTGGTTCATATGCATCACGTATGTATGGAATCGATGCAATTATTTTTACTGCTGGAATTGGTGAAAATAGTGATGTAGTTCGTGAAAAGGTATTAAAAGGTCTAGAATTTATGGGTGTTTATTGGGATCCAGCTTTAAATAAAATTAGAGGTGAGGAAAGATTTATTAACTATCCGCACTCACCAGTAAAAGTTCTCGTAATACCAACAAATGAAGAAGTAATGATTGCACGCGACGTTGTTCGTTTAGCTGAATAAATTTTAAAAAAAGGCAGACTGTCCTAGGCGACGTTTGCCTTTTTGCGTTTTTTATGTGGTTTTCTTTGTGGTATACTGATAGAAATAGTGGAAGTGAGAGGAGGGATTACCTATGCCATTATCTGAGCGGGAAACAAAGGTATTGAATGAAATTAGGGAATGGGAAAAGCATTTAGTAAACTATGAGGCAAATGACCTGCAGCTTACGTATGAAAAATATTTAGAACGTTCTTTCGCGTTATTGCCTGAAAAATTTCAACATCAGTTTTTTTCAGTTATTGACAGCTGGTTATTCCATTTGCACGGTATGATTCAAGGCTCTCAGATTCAGATGGACGCAAAGGAAAGAATCCTTGCTTCCGGACGGGTATTTAATAAGGATTTACAAAAAATTGAGGATTTAAGGAAATTAGATATTGATCAATTACAGTACATAGCCATGCAGCAAATTGCACGGCATCGTCTTTATTCTTTTGCCCAGGGTGGTTTGGCTGGAACTGGGGGAACGCTTCTATTAGGTACAGACATACCAGCAATGGCTGTGATTAATTTAAGGGCGGTTCAATTAATTGCCATGACATATGGGTTTGAGGTTAATACTCCATATGAGATGATGAGTTCTTTAAGAGTGTTTCATACAGCTACCTTACCACCTCGTTTACAAAAACAGGGCTGGGCGATTCTGATGAATGATTTGGCGTCAAGCAATGATCGTTATTTTTATGAAGGAACAGAAGAAATTACAGATGTTACTTGGCTGGAGCAGCCCATTCAACAATTATTTAAAGCAATGGTTATCATGCTGTTCCGCAAAAGAATCATTCAAGGGATTCCTGTGGTCAGTATGGCCATTGGGGCAGGGACGAATTATCAATTAACACGAAAAGTTACCGAATTTGCCCAGAACTATTACCAGCTGCGATACCTTAATCAGAAAGAGGAAATGTAAGATGAGTACAACGGAACATAAGCAAGGGGCTCCAAAGAAAGTAAATTGTAAAGTAATTACGGTGAGTGATACAAGAAACAAGGATACGGATAAAAGTGGAAAGCTCATGATGGAATTCCTAGAACAAGCCGGGCATGCCATTGTTGATTATGTCATTGTGAAGGATGAAGCTGGGCCTATCGAAGAAGCAATATTAAAAGGCTGTGAGCGTGAAGATATTGATGTCATCCTGACAAATGGCGGCACTGGAATTGCCAAGCGCGATGTGACCATTGAAACAGTGCAAGGTTTGTTAGATAAAGAAATTGTTGGTTTTGGTGAGCTATTTAGAATGTTGAGCTATCAAGAGGATATCGGTTCCGCTGCTATACTCTCACGTGCAATTGCCGGGGTAGTAAAAAATAAAGGGGTTTTTTCGACACCAGGCTCTACTGGAGCAGTAAAATTAGCCATGAATAAGTTAATCCTGCCTGAAATCGGTCATGTAGTGAGAGAAATAAAAAAAGACTTATAGGAAAAGAGCTCCCTAACAGCCTGCATAGGGTTCAGTTTTCCTAAGCACCCAAGCGAATAAATAGACGGAGAAATTCCGCTTATTTAGTAAATAGCACCCGAAAATTGAGTAAATAGACGGAGAGATTCCGCCTATTTACTCAAAAAATAAGAAAATGGGGGATTTTGCTTTGCGTAACCGGAAAACCTCCGCTTATTTACCCTGAAATGAGCTCCATTCTGCATTTAACCGGAAAACCTCCGCTTATTTACTTTCGCTGGTTACACGATTAAGGACTAGACATCTTATTTAAGGGTTTATCTTAAAAATTCAAAAGACCTCATTTTGATAGAATACGGTGAACCGTATCACTAGTAAAGTAGGGTTTTATTTAAATAAGGTTTTTGTATTCCTAATAAAGAAACTCGCCAATTGGCGAGTTTAACTTTTTTATATACCAATAATGATGCCAAAACGACTGTCATTTCTGCATACACTTTAAGAAAAGTACCTCAAAACGAAATCCCATTTACTGCTTGTGGGAGCTCTTCTTATTGGTGCATTTTTTCTGAAACGGTTTGGTTCGCTCGATACCATAGCCATAAATCATTAATGATGGAAGCTAGTTCAGCTATTTCGCTGTTTAATTTACATGAGATTTTAAAATTACTTTCATCAGATAATTGGGCTTGCTTTTGATTAATTATTTTTTCAAGATCAGCAATTCGATCAGGGATGGAACCTCGGATTTGTTCCCAATGAAAAAGAATGGCCTGCTGAGTTTCCGCACTAATGCGTGTCCATTCTGTTTCTAGATTGGGAATTGAAATGCCAAGACGTTGATTGTAAGTAAAATGATCTTTCATGTGATAGCCCCCAGACGAGTTATATTCCTATATTACAACACATCGTGAAAGCATTCACGGGTTATTTCAAATTTGGTTTGAGCTTTTTTGTGAACGAACAATGAGGACATCACATGGGGCATAACGTGTTATGTGTTCTGAGACACTGCCGATTAAGAACCGCTCGACGGCATTCATTCCAGTAGCACCGCAAATGATTAAATCGATTGGATGTATTTTAGCCATTTCCTTAGGAATTTTTACTTTAGGTGAGCCATAGTCAATTTCATATTGAACGTGTGCAACACCAGCTTCTAATGCTTGGTTTTGATAATTTTCAAGCATATCGGTAGCAAGCTTGTTTGCCCGTTCTGCAATATCTGGGTCATAGGAATCAATTAACATAAATGATCTTGTGTCGATAATATGTGCCAATAATAATGTAGCATTGTTTCTTTTAGCAATTTCAATCGACTTTTCTAAAGCCCACTCTGCTTCTTTTGAACCATCAATTGCAACTAAAATATGTTCATATTTAACACCCATGATAATCCCTCCTTTCCTTAATTATACATTATTTTCTAGGAATAAATGTTTCAATTTTTCGAAAAATAAAGGGGTACTAGTCCATAAAAAGGGAGATTGAAATCATGTCTAAACAGGATCCAAATAAAACGTTTACCTTTGAATTTGATGAAAATGCTGTAAATGAGGTTAGCCAGCAAATTATGAATTCCTATAATAGCGGTTTTATTGGCCAGGATTTTGAAATGAGTAACGGAGAAGCAGCGCAGAACATACCAGATTTACATTAAGGGCTCGCCAATTGGCGAGTTTTTCTATGTATATGACCATTAAATTTCATCTATAGGGGCATTTACCCAAGAATCCTTTTTTAATCCTGCATATCCTTTAGTGTGTAATGATTAAAAATGAGGAGGAATTTACATGCAAGGAATGCCTAATTATTTGGAATCAGTAGATATTAACGAGCAAAGGTTTGGTCACGGGTTTGGTCATGGATTTGGTGGGTTTGGTCATGGGTTTGGTGGATTTGGTCATGGGTTTGGAAGACCAGGGTTTGGGTTTGGAAGACCAGGGTTTGGATTTGGAAGACCAGGGTTTGGGTTTGGAAGACCAGGATTTGGATTTGGTAGACCAGGATTTGGCTTTGGCTTCCCATTCCTAGGAGGATTAGCACTAGGGGCAGCATTAAGCCCAGGGTACGGATATGGATACGGATACGGATCTCCATATTATGGAGATCCATATTATGGAGATCCGTACTACCCTTATTATTAATACCTTAATAAATACAGGCTTCATAGCGAACAGCTTGAAGCCTTATTAATAAAATTATGGTAAAATGAAAGTGCTTTCATAGACAGGGGAAGTGTGTTTATCTTAGTTCTATTAAGTATAATTACATGGGGGGTAACTATATGCGGATAGGCGTTCCAAAAGAAATAAAAAATAATGAAAATCGTGTTGCTATGACACCAGCAGGGGTTTTTAATATAGTGAAATTTGGACATCAAGTTTATATTGAAAAAGGAGCTGGACAAGGATCTGGATTCATAGATGAAGATTATGTTTCGGCTGGTGCGAAAATTGTGGAAACGGCAACTGAAGCATGGCAAATGGAAATGGTCATGAAGGTTAAAGAACCGCTTACAAGTGAATACCAATACTTCCGCGAAGGTTTAATTCTATTTACATACTTACATTTAGCTCCAGAGCCAGAACTAACCAAAGCCTTAATGGATAAAAAAGTAGTTGGAATTGCCTATGAAACCGTTCAACTACAAAATAAATCATTACCTTTATTAACACCAATGAGTGAGGTTGCTGGAAGAATGGCCGCACAAATTGGTGCACAATTTCTTGAAAAGGTTCATGGAGGAAAAGGGATTCTACTTTCTGGAGTACCGGGTGTGCAAAGAGGGACTGTTACTATTATCGGCGGCGGCGTAGCAGGAACAAATGCTGCGAAAATGGCCATTGGGCTTGGGGCAAAGGTTACCATCATTGACTTAAATCCTGAGCGTCTACGGCAGTTAGATGACATTTTTGGATCTGAAGTGACGACCCTCATTTCTAACCCATACAACATTGCGGAAGCAGTAAAAGAATCAGATGTGGTAATAGGTGCCGTACTTATTCCAGGAGCTAAAGCCCCTATGCTGGTGACAGAAGAAGTAATTAAATCCATGAACCCAGGAAGTGTGGTAGTTGACATTGCCATTGACCAAGGTGGTATTTTCGAAACCACAGATCGAATTACTACGCATGATAACCCAACATATATTAAACATGGCGTTGTTCATTATGCCGTTGCGAATATGCCAGGAGCAGTACCGAGAACTTCAACCTTTGCCCTAACAAACGTAACGGTCCCATATGCAATCCAGATTGCAAATAAAGGCTATAGACAGGCCTGCATCGAAAATGAAGCATTATTAAAAGGGATAAATACACTAGGCGGCTTTGTAACTTATGAAGCGGTAGCAGAGGCACAAGGTCTCGATTATTCCAATACAAAAACATTACTTGGACAATTATAGTCAAGAATTGCTTACAAGTTATAAATAAAGCCAGCTTCGATTACGAAGCTGGCTTTTGAAATATAAAAAGATAGAGCCGCATTTGCCGTACCTCATATAAGAAAGTTTTAAACCACCACTCCTCAAAGTGGGTGTTCGCAAAAGCCTTCCTGCATGTCCTCCTTGTCGTATAGACAGAGGCTTGTCATTACAGCTTCGATAGTAAAACTCCCTGTTACAGCTTAAAGGTTAAAACTTAATTATCACTACGAGCAACGCAGCTTGTACTTGTATAGTACTGCAATTCCAGCTTTAGTTCAATGGTAAAAATTTCTTATCTAATGATTTGAAGTTCTTTAGGGAATTTAGTTAGGACTCTGGCTCCTTCAGCGGTAATAAACACATCATCCTCAATCCGTACTCCTGCTACATCTGGCACGTAAATCCCTGGTTCAATTGTATAAACCATTCCTTCTTCAATCATTAATTGGTTTGTTTCTGTCATTGATGGATACTCATGGACACTAATCCCTAATCCATGCCCGAGACGATGTGGGAAGAATTCTCCATAGCCTGCTTCAGCTATGATTCTTCTTGCAGTTAGATCAACCTCTGCAGCCGTAACACCCGGTTTACTTGCCTCAATCGCTGCTAATTGTCCCTTTAGAACGGTATCATAGATTTCTTTTTGTTTATCATTAATATCACCAAAGGCAACGGTCCTTGTAATATCGGAGCAATAGCGATCAACGACTACACCTAAATCGAAAAGGACGAAATCGCCTTTTTGGATTTTCGTACCACCAGGATTTCCGTGTGGAGAAGCCGCGTTTGCCCCAGTAAGGACCATGGTTGAAAATGACATTTCTGTTACACCTTTTATCTTAAGGGCATATTCAACGGCGTTGAGAACGTCTAATTCTGTTCGACCTTCTTTAATTTCACTGCATCCCACTTCAATTGCATAATCTGCTAGTGCACATGCTTCTTCGATACTTTTTAATTCCTTTGCATCTTTAATCATTCGTAGCTGTCTTAATTTTTCTTCTGCAGAAACAAATGCAGCACCTGGAAATAAGGCGGTTAACAGTTCAAAGCGTTCTACATTCATATGTTCTTTTTCAATTGAGACTTTACTTACTTTTTTGATTCTTTTATTAATGGAAGTATGTACGAATTCCCATGGATTTTCGATATCACTATACCCGATGATTTCATGGTTCCAGCCAGATTTTTTGACATCATTTACTTCCATTGCAGGGCATACAAGGAACGGCTCTTCCTCCTGGAATACAGCTAACCCTAGTAAACGCTCGTGGGGATTTGAGAAAAACCCGCTTAAATAAAAAACATTCTCAGTAGAACTAATGAAGCTCACTTCAATCCCAGTTTCCTTCATCCAAGCTTGAAGTTTTGTTAATCGTTGATTCATAAATCTTCCTCCTAAATAAAATTCCTATTAGAGCGTATCAATTTTAAAACCAAGTGTAAACATAGCATGTGCTAAAACAAACAACAAATGGCTATAAATGATGAAGGAATTTTAATATTTTTATGGAAGTAAGTATTATTAACTTTATGAAGGAGATGGGCAGATGAAGGTATCCTATCATGGGCATTCGGTTGTTCAAATTCAAACCAATGGCAAAAAAATTATCATTGATCCGTTTATTAACGGTAACCAATTAACAGATTTAAAGGTAGAAGACGTTAACCCAGATGTTATCATCTTAACTCATGGCCACAATGACCATGTCGGTGATACAGTTGAGTTAGCTAAAAGAAACAATGCGCTTGTGATTGCCAATCATGAGCTTTCTACATACCTAGGCTGGCAAGGGGTAGAAACTCATGGTATGCATATTGGCGGTGCATATCAATTTGATTTTGGAAAAGTAAAATTGACACAAGCTTTTCATGGTTCTAGCTATGAGACAGCAAATAATGAACTAGTTTACTGCGGCATGCCAGCGGGAATTCTGTTTATGGCAGAAGGGAAAACGGTCTATCATGCAGGTGATACAGGATTATTTTCAGATATGAAGCTCATAGGAGAAAGGCATCATATTGATTTAGCTTTCTTGCCAATCGGTGATAATTATACAATGGGACCAGAAGATGCTGCCTATGCGGCTAAATTACTAGGTGCTGAAATAATTGTGCCGATCCACTATAATACGTTTCCACCAATTAAGCAGGACCCTGCCCATTTTATTGATATGTTAGAAAATAAGAATGGAAAAGTGTTACAGCCTGGAGAATTCATAGAATTATAATACTTTTTTATCCCTTCCATGCATAAAGTGAAACAAGCAGTTCGTTTTGAAGGGGGAAAAAAATTGAAAAATAACCGATATTTACTTTGCCTGTTGCTTTGTGGTTTCATGCTCTATTTTGCTGTTCCGAGACTAACAGTATTTGCAGAAGGTCTCGAAGGTATCTTTACAATTTCATGGCTTGCGTTTGCATTAATTGTTATTGCAGGCAATCTCACTGCACTTTTGTATAGTCCTAAAAAATCAGTAAAAAGGCGTCAGCAGCCAAGAATAAACAAAAAATCACGTTCTTATTAGTGATAACTGTAAAGGGAGCCTGAAATTATGGGCTCCCTTCCAATTTTTATAAAAGAATTTATGAAATTGCTTAAAACAATGGTATAAATAATATAACGATTAAATTTTATTAAAGGGTTATAGAAATGGGTGAAGGTCTTGGCTACAAAACATGAACAGATTCTGCAATATATTGATGAATTGCCTGTTGGTGAAAAAATATCTGTACGTCAAATTGCTAAGGCGATGACTGTTAGTGAAGGTACAGCCTATCGAGCGATTAAAGAAGCAGAAAATAAAGGATATGTCAGCACGATTGAACGAGTGGGAACGATTAGGATTGAACGAAAGAAAAAAGAGAATATTGAAAAGCTCACTTTTGCTGAAGTGGTTAACATTGTTGAGGGGCAGGTATTAGGTGGAAAGTCTGGCTTACATAAAACACTAAATAAGTTTGTTATCGGTGCAATGAAACTTGAGGCGATGATGCGCTATACGGGCCCAGATAATCTATTGATTGTCGGAAATCGTTCACAGGCACAGGAGCTTGCATTGAAAGCTGGTGCGGCTGTTTTAATTACCGGTGGATTTGATACCGAAGAAGACATAAAGAAACTAGCAAATAGTCTTGAAATGCCGATAATATCAACAAGTTATGATACATTTACAGTGGCTACGATGATAAATCGTGCCATCTATGATCAGTTAATCAAGAAGGAAATTATTTTAGTTGAGGATATTTTAACGCCAATTGCCGAAACTTTTTATCTAAAGACAAACGATAAGGTTTCTAAGTGGCATGACTTAAACAATGAAACCACTCATAGCCGTTATCCTGTAGTCGACCAGAACATGAAGATCCAGGGTATCGTAACAGCTAAGGATGTCATGGGGCAGGAAGCGGATATCGTGATTGACCGCATCATGACGAAACAACCGATGACGGTCTCTGGAAAGACAAGTGTTGCTTCTACTGCACATATGATGGTTTGGGAAGGAATCGAAGTTCTTCCTGTTGTAGATGATTCGAACTATCTTGAAGGGATTATAAGCAGACAGGATGTTTTAAAAGCACTGCAAATGAATCAACGCCAGCCACAGGTAGGCGAGACGTTAGATGATATTGTTACCAACCAAATGGTCTTAATGCGAGGACGAGCAAAAGGGGAAGAGGTCTATTCGTGTGAGGTAACCCCACAAATGACAAACCATCTAGGAACCATCTCATATGGAGTGTTTACCACGATTGTTTCAGATGCTGCAAATAGGATCCTAAGAAGCTATAAAAAAGGTGATTTAGTTGTTGAGAACATGACGATTTACTTTTTAAAACCAGTGCAGATGGAAAGTGTTTTAGAAGTTCATCCTAGAGTGCTTGAAGTCGGTCGTAAGTTTGGAAAGGTTGACGTCGAAGTCTTTAATGATGGTGTATTAGTTGGGAAAGCAATGATGATGTGCCAGTTGATTGATCGAAATTAAAAAAAGCCGCTTCAAGATGAGCGGCTCTCGTTTATTGCTTCTTCAGCAGCGAATGGAAGATAGTGTTTATACTTTTTGAGTCCAACCCAAGTAAAGACACCGCCATACACAATAAAGATTACGGAAACGATAAAGGTAACAGTCGTTTCTGATATAAAAAATAAATGATTAAGTCCAAATAAGCAGACGAACAACCCAAGTGCTATGTTGGCTTTAGCAGCAAGCCATTTCTTCTCAACCGGACGGCGGCTTCTAAAGTATTTTGTTTTATAGAAAAGATAGAAAGCAAAGAGAATGACAATAAAAAAAACTAGAACTGACATAATATTTCCTCCAAGTCGAAAATTCTCTAGTTAATTGTACATATTATTTTAACAAAATACTACCTTTCCTTTAAAAACTATAGAGGTGATAAAAGTGAATGAAAAAATTATCGAAATGATTGAACAATATGAAACCATCATCGTTCATCGTCATGTCCGTCCTGATCCGGATGCCTATGGTTCCCAATGTGGATTAGTAGAAATATTAAAAGCATCCTATCCGAATAAAAAGGTATATGCTGTTGGAAAGGAAGAGCGATCGCTCCATTTTATGCGCCGACTTGATACCATTGAAGATGAGGTATATGAAGGGGCTTTAGTTATTGTTTGTGATACGGCAAATGCGGAAAGAATTTGTGACAAACGCTATTCATTAGGGGATAAACTAATAAAAATTGATCATCACCCTAACGAGGATCAGTATGGTGATATATTGTGGGTAGACACAACGGCAAGTTCATGCAGTGAGATGATTTATGAATTCTATTTATTTGGCAAGGACCGCGGATTAATATTAACTGATGAGGCTGCTAGGCTTTTATTCGGTGGAATTGTTGGGGATACAGGGAGATTCCTATTTCCAAGTACGACAGATAAAACATTTGCTTATGCAGGTGAACTCATCCATTATAATTTTTCACGTACCGAACTTTTTGACAAAATGTATGAGCTAGATACCAACATTATTAAACTAAACGGGTACATACTCCAAAATTTCAATATGCAGAGTAATGGACTTGCTTCTGTTGTTCTTACAAAGAAATTATTGGAAGAATACGAAGCTGTTCCATCAGAAGCTTCTTTGCTTGTTGGAACCTTAGGAAATGTTAAAGGGATATTGGCATGGGTCTTTTTCATTGAGGAGGAAGATCAGATCAGAGTCCGACTTCGTTCCAAGGGTCCAGTCATTAATGGGATTGCTAGAAAGTTTAAAGGTGGCGGGCATCCGCTTGCTTCAGGTGCATCCATCTATTCATGGGATGAAGTCGACCATGTATTAAACGAGCTTAGCGATGCATGTGATAACTATCAGTTGTAAAATAAAAATCGGCCCTCGTTTTGACGGCCGATTTTTATTTTTCGCTGTCTTCGTAAACATTGTTGTTCCTCGAAAGGTTATAATAAAACGTTCCTAAATGGGCACCTGATTCGAACACCAATGTCTGCGGTAACACCAAAGTTGTCCGAATACCACCTTGTTTCGGACTAGGTCGCCAGCGGAATTACCAAAGCTGTCCGAATACCACCTTGATTCGGACTAGAACTCCAGCGGAAACACCAAAGCTGTCCGAATACCGCATTAATTCGTGTACGAACTGTTAATTGAAACAAATAAATACAGAAAGCAACAAAGTTTAAGAAAAGAGCCTTACTTTTCAAACTCGATTTCAAGTTGAATGGAGAGGGTAGTGAAGATAACCATTTCCTTTACTTGTAGTTTATACCGTTTGTCATGTATTTTTATGGGTTTATTTTGAATGACTTTTTTGATTAATTCTTTGCTTTTATAGACTGTATCCATGTCCTTTGCAATCATCAGACTAATATCATCTTTTACCGAATCTTCAATTTCTGAAACACTTAGTAAGTCTAGTTTGTATTTTTCTGAATTCGTTATTTTTACGTTTATTTTTTGGATGGTAAGCTGCTCAATCGCCCGTTTATTTATTTCTTTATATTCTTCCTGCCAGATCTTTTTTTCATTTTCTAAGTCAATAATTTTTTCACTTTGTTCATTAATCAGTGCCGTATGCTTCTCCTGCCAAACACCAAAAATATAAATGAAAATACACCAACTGATTGCACCGCCAATGACCATACCAGCAAAAAAGCGCTGCCAAGCAGGTCTTCGATAATAGGGAGGAATTCTCACGATATATACTCCTGAGTTAACCAGTTAATAATCAATGCTCCTGTCTGTGCGCCTCCTAATGCAGAAAGGATGATGAGGAGCTGTTTAAAAATATCTCTTGTTTCCGCATTGAATAGCCCCCTCTCAAAGGTGTAGACGGCATCAAATGTTCCGCCAATGGCAGCGACAATTGCCCATATTCTTAAGTCTGTAGACAGCCGGTAAACAGCAGTTAGTGGTGGTTGTCCAGTTAGGAAGGCGGCAATCCCACCAATTAAAGAACCTCCTAAAATAACTCCTAATGCAATAAAATAGCTTTCTATAAAGGTAGGAAAAAAACCGATTTCTTTCATAACTATAACCACCCTTATTAAATATCCTATGTTTCATGTATATGGACAACCACCTATGTTTATGATTTTAAAAATAAGAACATATTTTCCTTTTTTAACGATAGGCTCTATAATGTAGATAAGAGATTTAGTTGGAAGGGGGGACAAAAATGTCTTTTATTCACCTACATGTATATAGTGCATACAGCTTATTAACAAGCACAGCCTCGGTAAATGAATTGATCGTTAACGCAAAGAAAAAAGGCTTTAAAGCGATAGCCTTAACAGATAGAAATGTAATGCATGGAACGATTGAATTTTATAAGCAATGTATAGTACATGGTATTCAACCAATTATGGGGTTAACCGTAGATGTAGAAAGTGAAAATGAAAAAGAAAATTCGTATCCGTTAGTCTTACTTGCGGAAAATGAAAAAGGATTTAAAAACCTGTTAAAAATATCGAGCGCCGTTCAAACAAAAGCAGAGAACGGTATCCCGTTTAAATGGATAAAACATTATGCAGATGGTCTTATAGCCATTTCTCCTGGAATAGAAGGGGAGATTGAACAAAATCTACTAAATGATCAACAGGAGCAAGCGATAGAAATAATTGAAAAACTGCAACTCATCTTTGGAAAAGGTTCCTTTTTCCTAGCTGTTCAGGATCATCAATTGGAGAAGGAAGCTATCGTAACAAGAAAGATAAAAACGATAGCGGAAGAACGAAACATTCCATTGGCGGCAACGAATAGAGTTCATTATATCGAACAAGATGAGATGTTTGCGCATGAATGTTTATTGGCGATCAAAAATGGAGACAAACTTCAAGATGATCACCGAGAAAAGTTAGGCAGTGATCAATTTTATTTGAAAACCGCAAGAGAAATGATCGAAGTATTTTCTGAAATGCCAGAAGCGCTAGAGAACACGATTCATATCGCTAAAAGGTGTATGGTGAATATCGAATTGAATAAAACCTATTTACCTGAATTTCCGACAGAAACTGGTCAGCCAGCCGCGGAATACCTAGAAAAACTCTGCCACAAAGGATTAATGGAACGATTTGGTTCCCCTACTCAAGAATACAGGGAACGATTGTCATATGAATTAGCTGTGATCAACTCCATGAAATTCAGTAACTATTTTTTAATTGTTTGGGATTTTATGAGATATGCACGGGAGAAGGGTATTTTGACAGGACCTGGAAGGGGCTCGGCAGCTGGGTCACTGGTTGCGTATGTTTTGTATATTACCGATGTCGACCCACTAGCTCATCATTTACTATTCGAGCGTTTCTTAAATCCCGAGCGGATTTCGATGCCAGATATTGATATAGATTTTCCTGATCATCGAAGGGATGAAGTAATCAAATATGTTGCCCAAAAATACGGAGAATTACATGTAGCACAAATCGTAACGTTTGGCACGATGGCTGCCAAAGCAGCAATAAGAGATGTTGGCAGAGCATTTGGCTTAAATACCAAGGAGCTCGAACAATTATCAAGACGTATCCCATCACGGCTAGGAATAAATCTTGAAGAGGCTTATAAAGAATCACAGCCACTGCGTGCCTTTATTGAAGAAAGTCCCATAAATCGAAAGCTATATGAAACAGCTTTAAAGTTAGAAGGATTACCTCGCCATACATCGACACATGCTGCTGGTGTTGTGATTAGTGACAAGCAGCTAATCGAGCTAATCCCCATTCAAAAGGGCCATAATAATGTCTATTTAACTCAGTATTCTATGGAACATCTGGAAGAAATAGGGTTACTCAAAATGGATTTTCTTGGATTGAGAAATTTATCGTTGATCGAATCGATATTATCTTCCATTAAAAGGAAAACTGGAAGGAAGATAGAAATTAACAAGGTACCATTAAATGATGAAAAAACCTTTCAACTATTAGCAAGGGGAGAGACAACAGGAATTTTTCAGCTGGAATCTGAGGGGATGAGAAAGGTATTAACCCGGTTAAAGCCTTCCCGCTTTGAAGATATTGTCGCGGTAAATGCCTTGTATCGGCCAGGCCCAATGGAGAATATCCCCTTATTTATCGATCGAAAGCATGGAAGACAAGCTGTAGAATTCCCCCATCATGATTTGAAACCAATACTGGAAAACACCTATGGCGTCATTGTATACCAGGAACAAATTATGCAAATTGCCTCTACCATGGCGGGTTTTTCACTAGGCGAATCTGACCTTTTACGCAGGGCGGTGGGGAAGAAGCAAAAAGATGTCTTGGACAGAGAGCGGAACCATTTTGTTCAAGGTGCTTTAAAGAAGGGGTATGACCTAAAGCTAGCGAATGAAATTTATGATTTAATTGTTCGATTTGCGAATTATGGCTTTAATCGAAGCCATGCGGTTGCCTATAGTATGATTGCTTACCAGCTCGCTTATTTAAAAGCGAATTATTCCCTCTATTTTATGGCTGGGTTACTTACCTCCGCTATCGGGAATGAGGCTAAAATAGCCCAATATATTTTAGAAACAAAACAAAAGGGATTTGATATCCTGCTTCCTTCCATTAATCACAGTGGTTATTCCTTTCAGGTAGAGAAGAACGGTATCCGATATAGTCTTGCTGCGATTAAGAGTGTTGGGGCAGCTGCATTAAAAGAAATTTTTCGAGCAAGAAAAAATAAAAAGTTTGAAGATTTATTTGATTTTTGCACAAGAGTTTCCTCAAAATCCATCAATCGGAAAACGCTGGAGGTTCTCGTTCATTCCGGGAGTTTTGATGAATTTAACGAAGACCGTGCTGTCTTGCTCGCTAGTTTGGATGTAGCGCTGGAACACGCACAATTATTTAAGGTAGACGATTCAAGTCAAGTTGAATTATTTATGGATGAATTTCAGCTTAAGCCAAAGTATGTACAGGTTGATCCTATCAGGTTAGAGGATAAGCTTCACTTTGAAAAAGAGGTTTTAGGATTTTACCTTTCTGATCACCCAGTATCCATTTTTGAGACAAGACTAAAACAAGCTGGAGCCTTTGTATTATTGGAATTATCAGCGGACCATCATCGTAAAGCAACTGGTATTTATATTACATCCTTACGAAAAATACGAACAAAAAAAGGCGAGTCCATGGCTTTTTTGAATGTAAGTGATTCCAGCGGGGAAATGGAAGCAGTCGTTTTTCCAGTTGTATATAAAAAGTATTCTCACCTTTTAGATCATGGAAAGCTTGCAGTAATCGAAGGGAAAGTAGAGGAACGAGATGATAAGCTTCAATTTGTCATCCAATTGGTATCTGAAATAGAAACATGGGTAACATCAAAAGCCAAGCAGGAATCGATTTTATATCTAAAAATCGTCAAGGAAAAAGAGGACGAACATTCATTAAATCAATTAAAACAGTTATTCAAAGGCAATACTGGAAAAACACAAGTTGTACTTCATTATGAAACCAGTAAAAAAACCTTTCGGCTGGGCAGTGAATTTATGATCCGTCCAAGCTCCAAACTAATGGAATCATTGTGTGAATTTTTAGGAAATAACAATGTTGTTTTGAAAGAATAATTCTTTACAACGAATCAAGATGTGATATAGTGTAAATGAGATATGTGTGGTCTGACCACTGGAGAAACCTACTAAAATAAATTGCATTTATCAATATCTTTTTGTATTAATATAAGGGGTGGTTTATCTTGACTTTACGCGAAGAAGCACTACATATGCATCGTATTAACAAAGGAAAGCTTGAGTCTAAATCAAAAGTACCTGTAAGAAATGCTAAGGATCTTAGTTTAGCGTATTCTCCTGGGGTTGCTGAACCGTGTAAAGACATTTATGAAAAGCCAGAAATGGTTTATGAATACACGATGAAGGGCAATATGGTAGCTGTAGTCACAGATGGGACAGCTGTCTTAGGTTTGGGGAATATTGGACCAGAAGCTGCACTTCCAGTTATGGAGGGAAAAGCAGTATTATTTAAAAGCTTTGCTGGCGTTGATGCCTTCCCAATTTGTTTAAACACAACTGATGTAGAAAAAATAATCGAAACAGTAAAGTTACTTGAGCCGACATTCGGCGGAGTGAATCTAGAAGATATCGCTGCTCCAAATTGCTTTGTGATTGAAGAGAGATTAAAAAAAGAAACCAATATTCCTATTTTTCATGATGATCAGCACGGTACCGCCATTGTAACGGTTGCTGGACTTGTAAATGCTCTTAAGTTAACGGGCAAAAAAATTACTGAAATCAAAGTTGTTGCTAATGGAGCTGGTGCAGCCGGAATTGCCATTATTAAATTATTGCACAGCTATGGTGTAAGAGATATTATTATGTGTGATACTAAGGGCGCTATTTATGAAGGCCGCCCACAAGGTATGAATGACGTTAAGGCAGAAGTAGCTAAATTCACCAATCGTGAAAATCTTACTGGTAGCCTTGCAGATGTAATTAAAGGGGCAGATGTATTTATTGGCGTATCTGTTGCAGGAGCACTGACAAAGGAAATGGTTGCTTCCATGAATAATGATTCTATTATTTTCGCAATGGCTAATCCAAATCCAGAGATCATGCCGGATGTGGCAAAAGAAGCGGGAGCAAAAGTGATTGGAACGGGTAGATCTGACTTTCCAAATCAAGTAAATAATGTACTAGCTTTCCCTGGAATCTTCCGTGGTGCGCTGGATGTGCGTGCGACACATATCAACGAAAAGATGAAGGTGGCAGCTGTTGAGGCAATTGCCAGTTTAATACATGAATCAGAGCTAAATGAGGATTATGTTATCCCTGCTCCTTTTGATCCAAGAGTGGCGCCAGCTGTTGCTGCAGCTGTAGCTAAAGCGGCTATGGAAACAGGTGTTGCCCGTATCAAGGTTGATCCTGAAGATATTAAAGAAAAAACAGCCAGGCTCGCTATTATTGGTAAAAGTGAGTGATTAATTAGTGGCGAATAAAAAAGTATATCTAGAGATTGTTAAACAGCTTAGAGCGATGATTGCTGCAGATAATTTAATATCTGGAGATAAAATCCCATCTGAACGGGAATTGTCTGAGCGCCTGAATGTCGGGCGCTCTTCCGTTCGGGAAGCTTTAAGGGCGTTGGAACTGCTTGGGTTAATCGAAACAAGACGTGGTGAAGGTACTTTCATCAGAGACTTTCAGGGCAATCAGCTTGTGCAGCTTCTTGGCACCTTTATTCTCCAAGATGAAAAAGCTAAGCTTGATGTGATTGAAACAAAGAATTTAATTGAAATGGATTTACTTCGATTAGTTATAAGTAGAATAGACGAAAAGCGGTTATTGCAGTTAAAAGGTCTAGTTGAAAGAAATCAATTAAATGACGATCAAATCTTTTATCACCTCATTGAGATAGCAGATAATTATTTGTTTTCGAGAATCTGGTTAATATTAAAGGATTATTACAATTCAGTACAGCCCAAGAATATGGAGTATAATCAGGATAATTTTTTATTGTTAATCGAAGCATTGATTGAAAAAGATGAGTTAAAGACCTTATCCGCTTATCGGCAATTAAGAAATTTGTCTAATTTAACCGACAAATACTAACAGAATTTGAAGGATCTATCCTTTATAGTGATAGACAAGCCAACGAGCCCTAAGTGAAGTGGGCATTTTTCATTTTTGGGTGGTCTGACCAATTTTTAAAGGTTAGGTTTGAATGGTCATTATTTAAGGAAAGACTTCAATATAAGATAAAAAAACTTGCCGCTTGGCTTGATTTTCAGACATGGGAGGTTTGGGCGAATTGCTTAAAGAACTTTTTACAAAAAATACACCTAAAAAGAAGAAATATGCAACGATTCCTACCGAGGCAGCGAAGAATGATGTACCTGAAGGAATTATGACTAAATGTCCATCCTGTAAAACGATTATGTATACAAAAGAATTAACTAAAAATATGAAGGTTTGCTTACAGTGTGGATACCACTTTGCCATGAACGCAAAGGAGCGGATTGTCAGCTTTTTAGATGAGGACAGCTTTTCAGAAATCAATGAAAACATGATCTCTGAAAATCCGTTGAACTTCCCGGATTATCTTGAAAAAGTAGAAAAAGATCGCCAAAAAACAAAGATTAACGAAGCAGTTGTCACTGGCTGCGGAAGTGTTAATGGTAATAAGATTGTTCTAGCGATTATGGACTCTACATTTAGAATGGGAAGTATGGGTTCTGTTGTTGGTGAAAAAATAACTCGTGCTATCGAAAAAGCAGATGAACTGTCTGTGCCATTTATTATTTTTACCGCATCTGGTGGTGCCAGAATGCAAGAAGGTGTCCTAAGTTTAATGCAAATGGCCAAAACAAGCGTTGCATTAAAGAGATTTAGTGATAATGGCGGGCTAATTATTTCGATGATGACGCACCCTACAACGGGAGGCGTTTCAGCAAGTTTTGCATCACTTGGCGATTATAACTTTGCCGAGCCAGGGGCATTAATTGGTTTTGCAGGACGCAGAGTCATCGAACAATCGATTCGTGAGGAATTGCCTGAAGACTTCCAAACAGCAGAGTTTCTTTTAAAGCATGGACAGCTTGATGCCATTATTTCACGACTTGATTTAGTGGATAAAATCACAAACATACTTGAAATTCATCAACCAGGAGGTGAGCTCGGATGGTAGGGGAATTAGAATTTGAACGCCCAATCGTGCAACTAAGAAATAAAATTGCCGAACTAAAAGAGTTTACAAAAACTGCAGATGTAGATTTAACGTCAGAAATTGAAAAATTAGAATTAAGACTTGAAAAACTTGAAAAAGATATTTATGACAATATTAAACCATGGGACCGAGTGCAAATTGCCCGACATCCAAATAGACCGACTACATTAGACTATATTTCCAACCTGTTTGTCGGTTTCTTTGAATGTCACGGCGATAGAACATTCGGTGATGATGAAGCGATTGTAGGTGGAGTTGCTAAATTTAGAGGGCTGCCTGTAACGGTCATTGGCCATCAAAGAGGAAAAGATACGAAGGAAAATATTCGCAGAAACTTTGGAATGCCTCACCCAGAGGGCTATCGAAAGGCACTAAGGTTAATGAAGCAAGCGGATAAATTTAAGCGTCCTATTATTTGTTTCATTGATACAAAAGGTGCCTATCCTGGTAAAGCTGCAGAGGAACGAGGACAAAGTGAAGCGATAGCAAGGAACCTGTTTGAAATGGCCGGACTCAAGGTTCCAGTCATTTGTATCGTTATTGGTGAAGGTGGAAGTGGAGGAGCGCTGGCTCTAGGAGTTGGCAACCGCATGTATATGCTTGAAAATTCCACTTACTCTGTTATCTCTCCAGAAGGTGCTGCAGCAATTCTATGGAAAGACTCTTCTCTTTCTAAGAAGGCTGCCGAATCCATGAAAATAACTGCACCAGATTTGAAGGAACTTGGCATCATTGATGATATCATCCCCGAAATCAAAGGTGGCGCGCATAAAGATGTCAAGGATCAAGCAGAGGCGATTGACATCTTCTTGAAGAAATCCTTAAAGGAACTTTTAGAACTATCAGAAGAAGAATTAATCGTTGATCGCTATAATAAGTTCAGAACGATTGGTGAATATTCCTTTTTAAAGGACTATATTAGTATCTAAAAACGTGCTCACTGAGCACGTTTTACTTTATTTTGCTGCGTTCACAATTATGTCAAAACATTTCCAAAAGATGTTAATGACTGCGTTTTCAACTTAGGGTTAAACGTTTTCAGTTAACCGATAATTCCGTCTATTAAATATACTAATGTGATTGAGTTGTTAAGGTGTCTCTTTAGTGGTATTTTATTAATATTACCGGCTTTTATGTAAATAATATATAAAGACCGCTTATGACCTAAGGAACGGAATACTTTTAACTTAGAAATACATACTATTAAATTAAATTGCTAGAGGTGGTATAAATGAAAAAAATTGGCGTCCTAACAAGCGGTGGTGACTCACCAGGAATGAACCCAGCTATCCGGGCGGTTGTCCGAAAAGCAATCTATCATAACGTTGAGGTTTATGGAATTTATGGTGGATACACTGGACTCATTTCTGGAAAAATAAAAAAACTTGAACTTGGCTCTGTAGGTGATATTATTCATCGCGGAGGGACTATGCTGCAAACTGCACGCTGCCCAGAATTTAAAACACCAGAGGGACAGCAAAAGGGAATTGAACAGTTAAAAGCACATGGTATTGAAGGACTTGTTGTTATAGGCGGCGATGGATCTTATCAAGGTGCTAGAGCATTGACACAACAAGGTTATCCATGCGTTGGTGTGCCTGGAACGATTGATAATGATATTCCTGGTACTGAAGCTACCATTGGTTTCGATACAGCATTAAACACCGTTATTGACGCCTTAGATAAAATCCGTGACACTGCAACATCTCATGAAAGAACCTTTGTCATTGAGGTAATGGGAAGGGACGCAGGAGACCTAGCATTGTATGCTGGATTAGCTGGTGGAGCAGAAACGATTCTTATTCCTGAAGAAGGCTATGATTTGGCTGAAATTGTAGACAGACTTCGCAAAGGGCAGGAACGCGGGAAGAAGCATAGTATCATAATTGTTGCAGAGGGAGTTTGCAACGGCAATGATTTTGCAAAGCAGCTTAAAGAAGCAACGAACTTTGATGTAAGAGTCTCTGTCCTTGGTCATATTCAACGCGGTGGATCTCCAACGGCTGCTGACCGAGTGCTGGCAAGCCGTTTAGGTGCAAGAGCCGTTGAATTGTTAATAGAAGGCAAGGGCGGACGTGCCGTGGGGATTGAAAAAAATAACCTGGTTGATTATGACATCGTCGAGGCTTTAGAAAGAAAGCATTATCTAGACCTTGAACTTGTTAAGCTTTCAAAAGAATTATCTATTTAGGCTGTTGAAAGAAAAGAGCCCTATCTAAAAGTACTAGTTGAAATATAGGAGGAAACAAAGATGTTGCGTAAAACGAAAATCGTATGTACGATCGGTCCTGCAAGTGAAAGTGTAGAAAAGTTAACTCAATTGATGGAATCAGGGATGAATGTGTGTCGCTTAAATTTCTCCCATGGTGACTTCGAAGAGCATGGTCAGCGAATCCAAAATATTCGTGAAGCATCTAAAATGACAGGTAAAACGGTTGCGATTTTACTTGATACAAAAGGTCCAGAAATCCGCACGAATAATATGGTAAACGGAGCAATTGAACTAACGTCTGGAGATAACATTATTGTATCGATGAACGAGGTAGAAGGGACAACTGAAAAGTTTTCGATTACATATCCAGGATTAATTGATGATGTTCAGGTAGGGTCTAAAATCCTTTTGGATGATGGTTTAATCGGACTAGAAGTCCTTCATATTGATAAAGAACAAAATGAAATTCAAACAAAAATCCTTAACAGTGGAACATTGAAAAACAAAAAAGGGGTTAACGTTCCTGGAGTATCGGTGAAGCTTCCAGGTATCACTGAAAAGGATACAAATGATATCCTGTTTGGAATTGAACAAGGTATAGATTTTATTGCGGCATCCTTTGTCCGCCGTGCAAGTGATGTTTTGGAAATCCGTCAGATTCTAGAAGAAAAGCAGGCTACACATATTCATATTATCCCTAAGATTGAAAACCAAGAGGGCGTAGATAATATTGATGAAATCCTTGAAGTTTCTGATGGTTTAATGGTCGCTCGTGGAGATCTTGGTGTAGAAATACCTGCTGAGGAAGTACCACTCGTGCAAAAAATGTTAATTAAAAAATGTAATGCACTTGGTAAACCCGTAATTACAGCTACCCAAATGCTTGACTCTATGCAGCGTAACCCACGTCCGACACGTGCAGAAGCAAGTGATGTTGCCAATGCAATTTTTGATGGTACGGATGCCATTATGTTATCTGGTGAAACAGCGGCAGGAGTATATCCTGTTGAAGCTGTGCAAACCATGCATAATATAGCTTCTAGAGCAGAATCAGCTCTAGACCATAAAGAAATTCTTTCTGCTCGCAGAAAAGATACAGAACACAATCTTACAGACGCAATTGGTCAGTCAGTTGCCCATACTGCTTTAAATCTTGAGGTAAATGCAATTATTACACCAACTGAAAGTGGACATACTGCAAGAATGATTTCAAAATACCGCACAAAGGCACCAATTGTGGCAGTTACTGCAAACGAGCATGTTTGCCGCCGATTAGCGCTTGTATGGGGTGTATATCCTCAGCTTGGAAAAATGTGCACCTCAACGGATGAAATGCTTGATAGTGCAGTGGAAGATAGTGTCAACAGTGGTCTTGTCAAACATGGTGATCTAGTTGTCATCACAGCTGGAGTTCCTGTTGGTGAAGCAGGTACAACCAATTTGATGAAGATTCATGTTGTCGGTGATATTATCACTAGAGCACAAGGGATTGGCCGTAAGTCCGCTTTTGGTAAAGTAGTTATTGCCCATAATGCGGGGGAGGCTATTGAAAAGGTAAAGCCAGGATCCATTTTAATTACCCTAGGTTCAGATCGTGATATGGTACCGGCTATTGAAAAATGTGCTGCTCTGATCACCCAAGAAGGCGGACTAACTAGCCACGCAGCTGTCGTTGGACTAAATCTTGGCATCCCAGTCATTGTTGGTGTTGAAAACGCACTAGAACTGTTCAAAGACGGTCAAGAAATCACAGTAGACGCATCAAGAGGTGTCATCTATAACGGACACGCAAGCGTCCTTTAAGATTGGAGAAGAGAAGGGATTACCCCTTCTTTTTTTTTGAGCACTAAATTACCAATTCGGTATATAATTAATACAAGCTGGTTTGAAGGAGATAAATAAATGCGCTATTTAGCTTTATTAATTATTGTGATCCCTGCCATTGATATTGGGGTTCTGCTTGTATCAGGAAAAACGTTCGGGGTGTTGCCAACGATTGCTTTTATTATTTTTACAGGAGTAGTTGGTGCTTACTTGGCTAAGCGAGAAGGACTGCAAACGATAAAAAGAGCCCAGGAACAGCTTGCCTATGGTCAAATTCCTGGTGACTCTGTATTGGATGGCATTAGTATTTTAATTGGCGGAACGCTTCTATTGGCACCTGGGTTTATTACCGATATCTTCGGATTTTTGTTTTTATTCCCACCTACAAGAAAGCCATTTAAATTCCTGATGATAAATTCTTTACGAAAGAGAATTGAAAAAGGGAATATTAAGATTATCAAATAAAAAACGCCAACTTCCAATTGGAGATTGACGTTTTTGCTATTATATTTCTTTTCCTTTTATAAAAGTCCATAGGTCGTGAAAAACATTTGCGCGGTAGAGGGTGCTGATAATAACTAGGGTCACTGGTCCAACGATTAATCCTAGAAAACCAATAAGTTTAAATCCGACAAACAACGCGATCAACGTGGCTAATGGATCGATCCCAATATTAGATGAGAGTATTTTGGGTTCCATCACTTGTCTTTGAACAATAACCAATAAATAAAGTACCCCTAAGCCCACAGCGAGACCAATATCCCCTGTAATGACTTCATAGATAATCCATGGTACAAAAACAGCCCCAGTACCAAGATAGGGAATAATGTCCACGACACCGGTTATTAAAGCAATGGTGATCGCATAATCAACCCGAAGGACAAGCAGTCCGATTAAAATAATAACCGTTGTTATAGAAATAAGAGTTAATTGCGCCTTCAGAAAACCAAATAAGGCCTTCTGCAAATCAACAATGACCGTTTTACTGCTTGATTTAGCTTTTTCTGGTAATATCCTGTTTCCGAACCGTGAAAATTTGTCCCAATCTTTACTAATAAAAAAGGTAGCTAGCAAGGAAAAAATTAATACTGTTGCTGCATTTGGGAACCATGAAAGAATCACTGGGATATTGCCAAAAAGATTTTGAATGAATGTTCCAACCGTAGACCCAATTGTTGTGCCGACATTTTGAATATTATTGATGATCGTATTTTGCTGGCCATTATCCAACTGTTTAAACATGCCTGTTAATTGATTATAAAGAGGGATAATTTGACCAGTAATATACTCTTCGATATAGCCAATTAATGTATCCAAATGCTCGGGAACAACTCTAGCAAGGTAATTTGCACCCGAAACAATTTCAGCAACCAACAGTGTAACTAAGCCTGCAAGAATCGCAAAAATAAAAATTAACGCCACAAAGACAGCTAATCCTCTAGGCATTCGAAGTTTTCTTTCGAATATGGTAACAATTGGATTGATAAAAAAGGCAATTACTAAGGCAATTAGAAATGGATAGGTCACTTTTGATAAATAATAAAATGCTAGAAGTGCGATAACAATAATCGCAAACACTAAAATGAACCTTACCGTTTGATACAAGTATTTTTTATCCAATAACATGCCTCCTAACCAGTCATATAGGTAGTTATAGTTTAACATTATTTGCATAACAACGCATGATTTTCCATACAGAGATGATAAAAAGGTGGATGAAGTAAATGTTTAATGAGTCATTATTGTTCTTATTACTACTGCTAATTATTGGGATTATTGCAAAAAACAACTCCTTGTTGATTGCTATTGTCGTCTTACTTGTTTTAAAGTTGAGCGGACTTGATAGCAAATCCTTTACTTTTTTACAAAGCAAAGGAATTAACTGGGGAATTACCCTCATTACAATTGCTGTGTTAGCTCCGATAGCATCGGGGGATATTGGTTTTAAAGATTTGTCTGGTGCTTTTAAATCACCACAAGCTTGGATAGCGCTCATTTCTGGTATTCTTGTAGCATTACTTGCAAAGGGCGGAATATCTTTATTACAAAATGAGCCGCATATTACAACCGCACTGGTCTTAGGAACCATTTTATCCGTATCTATTTTTAAAGGTGTGGCTGTTGGACCACTTATTGGTGCTGGAATTGCCTATACAGTAATGAAAATAATCGATTTTTTTCACTAGTTTTTTTGTAAAATAATATTTTTTTGAACTTTTCAACCCCTTTTCGTTCACAAAAATCTGATAATTGTTTATAATAGGACTTGAAAGCGCATCCTTTTTTACATAAGTCACATTAATATGCTAGATTACTTGTGAAATAACTTTTTCATCAACAAATAAGTTATTTGCTTGTTGGTCTTTTCCCGAGCAAGCGCTCAATCTAGATATTTTGTTTAAAAAGGCTGTGTTAAAGTTTATTGTTGATTTTATAGCCTGTTGTTTTGCGCGGAAGGCACGAGACTCCTGCGGGACTAGCAGGTCAGGGTGAGACCCCGCAGACGCGCAGCGGCGAGGAGGCTCACCGACCGCCCGCGGAAAGCGAAGTGCCTCGTGACAGGCAAAGAACGCCTGTCCCTGCGGTGATTATTCAATGAAGCTTTCCTTAGTGGAGCGCAAATCAACAGTCTTGTTTAACACAGCCTTAAAAAAAGAGGCGCGCCATATTCATTCATAATCAATGTTTGAAATGAAGAATATCTTTCAACACAGCTGTGACCGTTGTTCGATTTCAGCTGATAAAAATACTTCTTTTTACAAATGGGTAATGGGGAAATTAGAATGAGAAGGAGAGATTTTCTATGACAGTTACACGTGGTCTTGAAGGGGTAGTGGCAACAACTTCTTCCATCAGTTCAATCATCGATGATACATTGACATATGTTGGGTATGACATCGATAATTTAGCTGATAATGCAAGTTTCGAAGAAGTAATTTACTTATTGTGGCACCGCAAATTACCAACAGCGCCTGAATTAGCAGAATTAAAAAAGCAACTGGCTGAAAATGCGGCACTGCCACAAGAAGTGATTGAGCACTTTAAAATGTATCCAATTGAAAAGGTTCATCCAATGGCTGCGCTTCGTTCCGCCGTTTCTTTATTAGGATTATATGATGAAGAAGCAGACTTAATGGACCCCGAGTCAAACTATCAAAAGGCGGTTCGACTTCAAGCAAAAATGCCGGCCATTATTACAACCTTTGCGCGCGTTAGAAAAGGACTTGAACCGATTGCGCCAAGAACCGACTTAAGCTTTGCGGCAAACTTTCTTTATATGTTAACTGGAAATGAGCCAGATAAAATTGCTATTGATGCTTTAGACAAAGCACTTGTTTTACATGCAGATCATGAACTGAATGCTTCTACATTTACAGCGAGAGTATGTGTGGCAACGTTATCCGATGTATACTCAGGAGTTACAGCTGCAATTGGAGCACTTAAAGGACCACTACATGGCGGTGCAAATGAAGCAGTTATGAAAATGCTTAAGGAAATTGGAACGATTGAAAATGTTGAGCCATATGTTCGTGAAAAGCTTGCCAACAAAGAAAAAATCATGGGCTTTGGACACCGCGTTTATCGCTCCGGCGATCCTCGTGCGAAGCACTTACGAGCCATGTCTAAAAAATTAACGGAACTTACAGGCGAGCCTCATTGGTTTGAGATGTCTGAAAAGATAGAAGAAATCGTTACAGGTGAAAAGAAATTACCGCCAAACGTTGATTTCTATTCTGCTTCTATGTACCACAGCTTAGGTATTGACCATGATTTATTTACACCAATCTTTGCTGTAAGCAGGGTTTCGGGCTGGCTTGCTCATATTCTAGAACAATATGATAACAACAGATTAATTCGTCCGCGTGCAGAATATACCGGTCCTGGCATGCAGACTTATGTTCCAATTGAACAAAGGGGTTAATTCATTTTACTTTTATGAAAAAAATTGTTCTAATAAGATTGTAACCTATGGTTAGGGAGTCTTATCTCTAACCTTGGCTGCAATTCGATGATTGTTTTTTTACATACAGGAGGGAGAAAGAAATCATGACAGGCGAAAAAATCACAGTTATCAACGGAGTATTAAACGTACCAAACAATCCAGTAATCCCATTTATCGAGGGTGACGGAATTGGTCCAGATATTTGGGCAGCGTCCGAGAGAGTATTAAATGCCGCAGTTGAAAAGGCTTATAAAGGCGAGCGCAAATTAATTTGGAAAGAAGTTCTTGCTGGAGAAAAAGCATTTAACCAAACGGGTGAATGGCTTCCAAAAGAAACTCTTGATGTTATCAACGAATATTTGATTGCAATTAAAGGCCCACTTACAACACCTGTTGGCGGCGGTATCCGTTCGTTGAACGTTGCCCTTCGTCAAGAGCTAGATTTATTTGTATGCTTACGTCCGGTAAGATGGTTTGAAGGGGTACCATCTCCTGTTAAGCGTCCGCAAGATACGGACATGGTGATTTTCCGTGAAAACACTGAGGACATCTATGCTGGAATTGAATATGAAAAAGGCACAGAAGCAGTTAAAAAAGTAATCGATTTCTTACAAAACGAAATGGGTGTTAACAAAATCAGATTCCCTGAAACTTCAGGTATCGGTATTAAACCAGTTTCTGAAGAAGGAACATCTCGTCTTGTACGTGCAGCCATTAATTATGCGATTAAAGAAGGCCGTAAATCTGTTACGCTCGTGCACAAAGGAAATATTATGAAATTCACAGAAGGCGCATTCAAAAACTGGGGTTATGAGCTTGCTGAAAAAGAATTTGGCGATAAAGTCTTTACATGGGCTCAATATGATCGCATTAAAGCTGAGCAAGGTTCAGATGCTGCTAATAAAGCACAAGCTGATGCCGAAGCAGCTGGCAAAATTATCGTGAAAGATGCGATTGCTGATATCTTCTTACAACAAATCCTTACACGTCCACGTGAGTTTGATGTTGTAGCAACTATGAACTTAAATGGAGACTTCATTTCTGATGCTCTAGCAGCACAAGTAGGCGGAATTGGTATCGCTCCTGGAGCAAACATCAACTATGAAACTGGACATGCTATTTTCGAAGCAACACATGGTACTGCACCAAAATACGCTGGACTTGATAAAGTGAATCCATCATCAGTTATCCTATCTGGTGTATTACTACTTGAGCACTTAGGCTGGACTGAAGCAGCGAAAATGGTGATTAAATCAGTTGAAAATACCATTGCTTCTAAAGTGGTAACGTATGACTTCGCTCGTTTAATGGACGGAGCAACAGAAGTGAAAACATCTGAATTCGCAGATGAATTAATTAAGAACATGGAATAAGGGGAAAGCTCATCGCCTAGGTGTTGAAGCTCGACATGGACATTCAGGGCTGTTTTCGAACAGCCCTTTTGATTAAGGATGTTAATACTTTCAAAGGGCAAAGGGGAGAGGTAATAATGTCATTGAAGAGAAAAAAGGTTTCTGTAATTGGTAGCGGTTTCACTGGGGCTACAACAGCTTTCTTACTTGCACAAAAAGAGTTAGGTGATGTTGTTCTAGTTGATATTCCACAAATGGAAAACCCAACAAAAGGAAAAGCTTTAGATATGCTTGAAGCAAGTCCAGTTCAAGGTTTTGATGCGAATATCACGGGTACATCAAATTACGAAGACACTCGTGATTCTGATATCGTGGTTATTACTGCAGGTATAGCTCGTAAGCCTGGAATGAGCCGTGATGATCTAGTTCAAACAAACCAAAGAGTCATGAAGAGTGTTACCCAAGAAATCGTGAAGTTTTCTCCAAACTGTACAATCCTTGTCTTAACAAACCCTGTTGATGCAATGACATATACGGTATTTAAGGAATCAGGGTTTCCTAAAAACCGAGTAATCGGACAATCTGGAGTATTGGATACTGCTCGTTTCCGTACATTCGTTGCCCAAGAATTAAATCTATCGGTAAAAGATATTACCGGCTTTGTTTTAGGTGGTCACGGTGATGATATGGTTCCCCTTGTACGTTATTCTTACGCTGGAGGCATTCCATTAGAAACATTAATTCCTAAAGACCGGTTAGATGCAATCGTTGACCGTACTAGAAAAGGCGGCGGTGAAATCGTTAACCTTCTAGGAAATGGCAGTGCCTATTATGCTCCTGCGGCTTCCCTTGTTGAAATGTGTGAAGCTATTCTTAAAGACCAACGCCGCGTTCTTCCTTCGATTGCCTATCTTGAAGGAGAATTTGGATATGAAGGTATCTACCTAGGAGTGCCAACAATCCTTGGCGCCAACGGAATTGAAAAAGTAATTGAACTTGACCTAACAGCAGAAGAAAAAGCTGCATTAGACAAATCCGTAGAATCCGTTCAAAACGTAATGAAAGTATTAGTGTAACGAAAAGGAATTCGGGGAAAATGAATCCCCGAATTTTTTCTACTACATATGAAACCGTTTACAAAGGAGTGTGGAAGAATGCTTTTGGGAAAGAAAAGAAAACTAGGCAGAGAAATTAAAGAAATGTCAGTTGGCGAAAAACTAGCCTTAACTGAAAAAGTTGAAGATAAGGAAATTCTTCTGTATTTAGGGTTAACAGATGATGCGAATCCGTTATTTATTCAGCATGATTATGCGTCCCAAACACCATTCAAAAAGCCAATCGTCCCAAGTATTATGCTCACTGGAATGATTACCTCGGCGATTTCAAAGTATTTACCAGGACCAGGAAGCCATATTGTAAGCCAAGATATTCAATTTCCCAAACCTGTTTACCATTATGCAACAGTCCAGTTATTACTAGAAGTTGTTGAAGTAAATCAGGAGGACCATACAGTAATGATTACGGTTGTTGGTACAAATGAAAAAGAAGAGGCAGTTATTACCGGGAAAGTGAAAGTGTGTCCTCCGTATCACCTAGGAGGAATGGATGGCAATGTGTTAGATAATTTTTAGTATTTTTTTTAAACAAGGAATGTGCTCACTCACATTCCTTTTTTTTGTTCTTAGGTTGGATAGTAGGTAATCTTTTTGGTTCTATATTATAATGGATTAAGGTAGAAAATTGAATTATTTTCGGGGGTAACTATGAAAAATAAGGTACTAGTTGTAGACGATGAACAATCAATTGTAACGTTACTACAATATAATTTGCAACAAGCGGGCTTTGATGTAATCACAGCGATGGATGGATTAATGGGAAAACAATTAGCAGAAACAATGGCACCAGATATTATTGTTTTAGATCTAATGCTGCCCCATATGGACGGAATCGAAGTGTGTAAACAGCTTCGACAACAAAAAATCATGACACCGATCCTAATGTTAACGGCTAAAGATGATGAGTTTGATAAAATATTGGGGCTTGAGCTTGGGGCTGATGATTATATGATTAAGCCATTTAGCCCACGGGAAGTCGTTGCCCGCGTAAAAGCAATATTAAGAAGAATTCAAATACAGACAAACCAGAATGAAGAGGAAATTTTGGATAGTTCTGTAATCATGGTCGGGAGTCTACAAATCTTTCCGGAAAAATACGAAGCATATTTTAATAATCAGCATTTAGAATTAACCTTAAAGGAATATGAGTTACTGCACTACTTAGCTCAAAATAAAAATCGCGTTTTAACTCGTGATCAATTATTAAGTGCTGTATGGAATTATGAATTTGCTGGAGATACTCGTATTGTAGATGTTCATATCTCACACCTAAGGGAAAAGATTGAAGAGGATACGAGAAAACCTGCTTATATTAAAACTGTCCGTGGACTAGGTTATAAGCTCGAGGAGCCGAAGAGTGAATGATAAAATTCCGTAAAAAGCTTCTATTTGCCCTAATAACCTTACTTATTATGGGCTTAGTGGGATTAGGAATTATTCTAGGTCAGCTTTTTAAAAGTAACTACCTTGATACATATAATGAAAGATTAAATAAAGAGGGCAATCTGCTTAAATTGAATATTGAAAAAAATGGTGGAGTAAACTCAATTAATCAAGATGAAGTAATGAAAATAAGTCGTATGCTCAATGTGAGACTGGCTATTACAGATACCGCTGGGATGATTTTTTTTGATAGCGGGGAAATGGACAAGTCGATTGGTAACGGAATAAAGGAAAATATTAATGAAGTTTTAAAAGAAAAGGCAAAAAATGATACAAAGCTGATTGAACATGATGAATACGATTTACACTATTCCTGGAAGTCCATAGAAAAAGCTGGTAAGGAAGAAGGATATCTGTTTATTATTACAAAAACGGATGAACTAAAAAAAGCGTACTCACAAATTTGGTTGATTCTATCGATTAGCTTAGTGATGGCCCTTATTGTCTTTATATATCTTGGATATAGAATAACTTCAAAATATTCAAAGCCAATTGAAGCTGCTACGAATGTGGCGATTGAATTGGCAAAAGGAAATTATCGTGCACGAATAGAAAGCAACGAATTAATTGAAACCAGTATGTTAAGCACTACTATCAATGTGCTGGCTCAAAATCTTGAAGAAATGAGTAAAGCCCAAGAAATACAGCAAGACCGGTTAAGTGCACTGATAGAAAATATGGGTGCTGGGCTGCTATTGATTGACAGCCGTGGATACATAAATCTAATTAATAAAGGCTACATCGAGATCTTTCACGTGACCACATCAGATTACTTAAATTATTTATATTACGAAATAATTGAGCAGGAAGAAATCCGAAGTGTGATTGGGGAAGTTTTCCGTACTGAACAAAAAGTCAGAAAACAACTTCGTTTTCCTTTGGGAATTGAAAGAAGATACTTTGATGTGCATGGGATACCGATTATTGGGACAAATAATGTTTGGAAAGGCGTTTTACTTGTTTTCCATGATATTACTGAGTTAAAGAAACTTGAAAAAATGAGAAAAGATTTTGTAGCAAATGTATCACATGAATTAAAGACGCCCGTTACCTCAATTAAAGGCTTTACTGAAACGTTGTTAGATGGTGCGATGAACAATAAAGATACGCTTGAAGCTTTTTTATCAATTATTAATAAAGAAAGCGGTCGAATGCAATCGCTAATTCAAGACCTGCTTGATTTCTCCAAAATTGAACAGCAGGAATTTCAACTTAACATCCAGGACTTTGATCTGTCCGAATTAATACAAGAAGTAATTACCATGCTTAATAAAAAGGCAACATCAAAGGATATTCACCTAGGGCTTGAGTTTAAGGGGAAAGATTTATTTATCCAAGGAGACCATGACCGCTTAAAACAGGTATTAATTAATTTAATTAGTAATGCAATCTTGTACACCTCGACAAAAGGATATGTAAAGGTATCACTATTTGATCATGAGAGAACAGTTAAAATCCATGTTAAAGACTCTGGTGTTGGAATAAAGAGGGAAGAGATCCCACGGATTTTTGAAAGATTTTATCGTGTTGATCGAGCAAGAAGCCGTGATTCTGGAGGGACAGGTCTTGGTTTAGCAATTGTAAAACACTTGGTTGAAGCACATCATGGAAACATCACCGTGAAAAGCACCCTTGGTGAAGGCAGTGAATTTATCGTCGAACTACATAAATATATGAATTAGCCTGAAAGGGGTAAATGGATGGATAAGAAAAAATTAGTATTAATAGATGGGAACAGTATTGCTTACCGTGCTTTTTTTGCACTGCCCCTATTGAATAACGACAAAGGTGTCCACACCAATGCAGTATATGGCTTTACTATGATGCTGAACAAGATTATGGAAGATGAAAAACCAACCCATATACTCGTTGCATTCGACGCAGGAAAAACCACATTCCGTCATAAGACTTTTGGAGAATATAAGGGTGGAAGGCAAAAAACACCGCCCGAACTATCTGAACAATTCCCTTATATTCGGGAGCTTCTAGATGCGTATGGAATAAAGCGCTATGAGCTTGAAAATTATGAAGCGGATGACATCATTGGAACGCTCTCATTATCTGCCGAAAATGCTGGCTATGAAATTAAAGTCATTTCCGGTGATAAGGATTTAACGCAGCTTTCATCTGAACATACGACGGTCGGAATTACCCGTAAAGGAATTACTGATATTGAGGTATACACGCCTGCGCATGTTATGGATAAGTACGGCCTAATTCCAGAGCAAATTATCGATATGAAAGGATTAATGGGTGATCCTTCTGATAATATTCCCGGAGTACCTGGTGTCGGAGAAAAAACAGCGATTAAGCTTCTGAAGGAATTTTCAACTTTAGAGAAGTTACTAGAATCCATTGATCAAGTGGCTGGAAGTAAATTAAAAGAAAAGCTGGAAGAATTTAAAGATCAAGCAAAAATGAGTAAGGAGCTTGCTACGATTGAAAGGCAGGCGCCAGTAGAAGTAACCGTCGAAAGTGCGATTTTCGAGGGCATTGAGAGAGAAAAAGTTGTTGCTTTATATAAAGAACTTGGCTTCCACTCGTTATTGGAAAAGTTAGGCGGCGACACAACGAGTCCCGACCAACTTGAGCTTGAAGAAATAGAGTTTCAAACCCCCGAAGTGATTACCGATGAATTGTTTGCAGATAATAATCATTTCTACGTTGAGATGATTGAAGATAATTATCATTATGCAGATATTCTTGGTTTTTCGATTGTGAATGAAAAAGGATATTATTATTTACCAACAGAGTTAGCTATACAATCCGAAAGCTTTAAAAAATGGGCCGAAGATGAATCGAAAAAGAAAAACGTCTATGATGCGAAGCGCTCTGAAGTTTTACTAAGAAGGCATGATATTCATTTAAAAGGGGTCAATTTTGACACATTAATGGCCTCGTATCTTATCAATCCAACTGAATCCATCGACGACCTTTCAACGATTGCAAGAAAATACGGGATTACGATCCAGTCAGATGAGTCTTTTTATGGAAAAGGGGCTAAGCGGAAAATTCCAGATGCTGCACTGCTTGCTGAGCACCTAGTTCGAAAAAGCCTTGCCATGTTTGATCTGCATCAAAAACTGGAAGATGAGTTAAAAACAAATGAACAATATGAATTGTTTACTGAGCTAGAAATGCCTTTATCGCTCATTTTAGCTGATATGGAATCCTGTGGGATCAAAGTGGAAAAGGAACGCTTGCAAAAGATGGGCGGCGAAATTCATGACAGGCTTATTGAAATTGAAGGCATTATTTACGATTTGGCCGGTGAAAAGTTCAATATTAATTCAACCAAGCAATTGGGTGTGATTTTATTTGAAAAGCTAAACCTGCCACCCTTTAAGAAAACAAAAACAGGATATTCCACGTCAGCGGATGTTTTGGAGAAATTAGCAAATGATCATGAGATTATTGAGCATATTCTTACTTATAGACAATTAGGAAAGCTGCAATCTACTTATATCGAAGGTCTACTTAAAGTGATAAATCCAAAGACAGGAAAAATTCATACACGATACCAACAAACTTTAACGTCAACAGGCAGATTAAGCTCGATTGACCCGAACCTACAAAACATTCCCATTCGATTGGAAGAGGGGCGGAAAATTCGCCAAGCCTTTGTCCCATCTGAACCAGGATGGATCATTTTTGCAGCCGATTATTCGCAAATTGAGTTAAGGGTTCTTGCCGATATTGCCGGTGATGAGAAACTAATACAAGCATTTAAAGATGACCTTGATATTCACACAAAAACGGCGATGGATGTATTCCATGTGAGTGCTGATGAAGTCACATCCAATATGAGACGACAGGCTAAGGCAGTAAACTTTGGTATCGTCTATGGAATCAGCGATTATGGTCTTTCACAGAGCCTGGGGATTACCCGTAAGGAAGCTGGACTATTTATTGACCGCTATCTAACTAGCTACCCTGGGGTGAAAGAGTATATGGATGACATCATTCATTCGGCTAAAGAAAAAGGGTACGTATCAACGCTGCTGCATAGAAGAAGGTATATTCCAGAGATTACCGCCCGTAATTTTAATGTTAGAAGCTTTGCAGAAAGAACGGCGATGAACACACCCATTCAGGGAAGTGCCGCCGATATCATCAAAAAAGCGATGATTGATATGGCTGAAGCATTGAAGGATTATCGCCTGAGAACAAGACTCCTTCTCCAGGTGCACGATGAACTTATTTTTGAAGCACCAGAAGAGGAAATCGAAACACTCAAGAAATTAGTTCCTGATGTGATGGAAAATGCCCTTGAATTAAAAGTGCCATTAAAAGTCGACTTTTCCTATGGTCCAACATGGTTTGATGCGAAGTAGAAAGCTGCAGTGATGCTAGATAGCATTCAGGGAGGACTTAATGTATGCCGGAGTTGCCAGAAGTAGAAACAGTAAGAAAAACGTTAAAAAGTCTTGTTACGGATAAACAGATTGAAAATGTAACCGTCCACTGGCCGAAAATCATCAAAAATCCAGTAGAGGTGGAGCAATTTATTGATGCCCTAAAAGGCGAAACGATAGAGGATGTCGGTAGAAGAGGTAAGTTTCTGATCATCTATACGACGACTTTCGCCCTAGTTTCCCATTTACGAATGGAAGGGAAATATGGACTTTATCCGAGTGAAGATCCGTATGATAAGCATACTCATGTCATTTTTCATTTTACCGATGGAAGTGAGTTACGGTATCGGGATGTGCGTAAATTTGGAACGATGCACTTGTATAAAAAGGGCGAAGAATTTCAAAAACCTCCGCTTATTGACCTTGGACCAGAGCCTTTTTCAGCGGATTTTACAGTCGAGTATTTGACTGAAAAGCTGAAAAAGACAAATAGAAAGATAAAACCTGCCCTCTTAGATCAAAAAGTCTTTGTTGGACTTGGTAACATCTATGTGGACGAGGCATTGTTTCGTTCGGGAATTCATCCTGAAAGGATCGCTAATTCTTTGAATGAACCTGAATTAGCACTACTTCATCGAGAAATTGTGAAAACATTAGGTGAAGCAGTTGAAAAAGGGGGAAGTACGATTCGCTCGTATGTGAATTCACAGGGTGAGATTGGAATGTTCCAGCTTGAATTATATGCCTACGGCCGTGAAGGGAAAGCATGTAAAAACTGTGGCATGCTGCTAGAAAAAACGAAGGTAGGCGGAAGAGGGACGCATTTCTGCCCGAACTGCCAAAAGCTTTAAGCGTTAGAAGTGGATTGACAATTTAATAACAAAGGATAGGCTCCTGCCATATACTATCGTAGTGATTGACGGAAGGAGCCTAGACATCATGTTTCACTTGTTCTCACTTCTCCTGCTGGCTTTTGCTCTCAGTCTTGATAGCTTTAGCGTAGGGTTTACGTATGGCCTTAGAAAAATGGTACTGCCGCTTAAATCAGTTTTCATTATTGCCACTTGTTCAGCAATTTCATTAATGATTGCTGTGTCCATCGGCCACGGGTTAGGAAAGATTTTATCACCAAATATCACGGCAAGCTTGGGGGGCTTTATTTTAATTGCTCTCGGCGCCTGGGTATTGTTTCAATTTTTTCGATCTGAAAAAGAAAAGGAATCCGAACAACTCGAACATGAAAAGTTAATTGTTAATTTTGAAATTCGCTCGTTAGGGATCGCGATAAACATCCTAAAAAAACCAATGTCGGCGGACTTTGACCGTTCGGGTACGATAACTGGAATCGAGGCACTCATGTTGGGCTTTGCCTTATCCATTGATGCATTTGGAGCAGGAATAGGCGCCGTTATGCTGGGATTCTCTCCAATCTATTTGGCCATCACCGTTGCCGTCATGAGCTCTTTATTTGTTCTTTTTGGAATAAAATGCGGTAGTTTTTTTCATAAATTTAATTGGATCCAAAAGTTTACCTTTTTACCAGGGATTTTATTAATTATCATTGGTATTTGGAAATTATGAATATGAGAGGACAAGAGTATGTCACTAGTAATCGGATTAACAGGCGGAATAGCCAGTGGAAAAAGTACAGTTTCAAATATGCTAAAAGAAATGGACATCACTGTTATTGACGCAGACGTAGAAGCCCGCCTTGCTGTTGAAAAAGGAGAACCCGCCTATCAAAAAATCGTCGCTGAATTCGGCCAGGATATTTTACTTCCTGGTGGTGAGATTGACAGGCAGAAACTCGGTTCTATCATTTTTCATAACGCCGAGAAACGACACCTCTTGAACGGAATGGTCCATCCCGAGGTTAGAAAAAGGATGAAGGACCAAGTGGAAGCAGCCGTGGAGCGGGGGGAACAATTCGTTGTCCTCGATATCCCACTGCTATTTGAAAGTAAATTAACATTCATGGTAGAAAAAACTATTTTGGTATTTGTAGATAGAGCGGTCCAATTGCAGCGGCTTATGGAGAGAAATGATCTCTCATTGGAAGATGCAGAGGCAAGAGTGAAATCACAAATGCCGCTTGCAGATAAAGTTGCGTTAGCCGATGCGGTTATTGATAATAATGGGACAGTTGAGGAAACCAGAAAACAGCTTTTCGAAATTTTGGAAGGCTGGGGAATCACAACGTGAAAAAGAAGGGGCGAGCCTCTTCTTTTTTTGTTTGCAATGGTTGGGCAAGTGGTGAGCTCTTATATGCGCGAAAAAGAAAAAAAAGAAAAGTTTCGGTCAAGTGGGGAGCGCCCATGTGCGCGAAAAAGAAAAAAAGAAAAGTTTCGGTCAAGTGAAGGACGCCCATGTGCGCGAAAAAGAAAAAAAGAAAATTTTCGGTCAAGTGGGGGGCTCCCATGTGCGCGAAAAAGAAAAAAAGAAATGTTTCGGTCAAGTGAAGGACGCCCATGTGCGCGAAAAGGAAAAAAAGAAAATTTTCGGTCAAGTGGGGGGCTCCCATGTGCGCGAAAAAGAAAAAAAGAAATGGTTCGGTCAAGTGGAGGGCTCCCATGTGCGCGAAAAAGAAAAAAAGAAATGGTTCGGTCAAGTGGGGGGCGACCAAGTGCCCAAAAGGCAAAAATGGCTCCCGCATTACCATGTGAATCCTGGTAAATAGGGAACCATTTTTACTTTACCTGTAGTGAGCAAACCTATACTTTCCGACAATTGCAAAATTTTCATTTAATATGCGCCTAATCTGCCTTTCAGGTACTATCCCCCCACACCATTCGAAAACGCAGCGAGTAGTTATTTTTTTCTCGGGAAACAAAAGTCTTAATTCATCCACACACCTCATTACAGCTGATTCAACGTCCTCCACACACGAACATGTACCACAAGTTAACTTCGTTCTGCCAACAATAATGGAAATAGAGTTACATGAAACGCAGGTTAACATTTTTTGAAGTTTGTCATAATCATAGGCTGGAATCTTAGAAAAAGGATTTTTGTCCAGTTTTAAGGAGATTAAAAGGTTAGCATGTTTTATGTTTCTATCAGTTATCTTTGATGGAACCGTATTTAACTTATTTAAGAAGCGAATAACCTGTGTGGGTAAAATGATTTGTTGATTTTCGGGTGCATGATACAACGTAAATTCGGGGTTTATGAAAACAAGGTATGATTCGATGTGGAGATTATATCCATGCTGCTCGTTTAATTGACTAAGCAACAAATGACATCTTTTCAATTGGGCAAGTGGATCTTTCATGGGTTTCCCAGTACCATAATAGAAGCCGTCTTCTTTAAAGTAGTAATCGCCTTCAAAATTTTTTACATCAATGAGATAAAGCGATTTTTGAAAACTGATTAGCGAATCAATTTGGAAGATTGAATTATTATAGTCGAGCAATAAACCATTGGAAATCAAATTTTCACTTTGAAGATTTTCCGACAAGGAATCAAATTTTAATTCCCCCTCGAACCCTTTTTCGAGGATTAAATAATTCTGTTTCTCCTTTTCTGTTAACTTCATTCTTGGATTCAAAACTCTCAAAATTGCTAAATCTTCTGGTACCTTGCGTGGATTAATGACCATACGTCACGTCCCTTCCTCTTTCTAATTATATAAAAGATTCAAGGATTTTTGGATAAACTTATTGGACATTCTGTTAACAAGCTATCTGAATTAAAAACATTTTAAAAAAAATCCGCACATTATATATGGCTATTTCATCTAAATATGTTATACTAATTACATCAAATAAGTTAATAAGTATAACATTATTACGGAAGGGGCCGTGAAATGAGGGTGAGAATTGCAATTAATGGTTTTGGGAGAATTGGAAGGATGGTTTTTAGAAAAGCGATCCTTGAAAATACGCTTGATATTATTGCAATTAATGCGAGCTATCCAGCAGAAACGTTAGCACATTTAATTAAATATGATACGGTTCATGGACCATTTCAAGGGGATATCATTGCGTTAGATGAAGAACTAATTGTAAACGGTAAACGAGTAAAATTATTAAATAATCGAAATCCAGAACTGCTTCCATGGAAAGAGTTAAATATCGATGTGGTTATTGAAGCAACTGGGAAATTTAACTCACGTGACAAAGCAGCTCTGCACTTAGACGCAGGAGCAAAAAAGGTCATCATTACTGCACCGGGGAAAGATGAGGATATTACCATTGTTATGGGCGTTAATGAAGATCAGCTTGATATCAATCAGCATGACGTAATTTCCAACGCTTCATGTACGACAAACTGTCTAGCACCAGTGGCAAAGGTTTTGGATGAAAAGTTTGGAATTGAAAATGGTTTGATGACAACCATACACTCCTATACAAATGATCAGCGGAATATCGATAACCCGCATAAAGATTTACGGAGAGCCAGGGCATGTGGACAATCTATCATTCCAACTTCAACGGGAGCTGCCAAAGCTTTGTCACTTGTATTACCACAGTTAAAAGGCAAGTTGCATGGGATGTCACTTCGTGTACCTACACCGAATGTTTCTTTAGTTGACTTGGTTGTCGATTTAAAGCACGATGTAACCATTGATGATATCAATCAGGCTTTTATTGAGGCGAAAAATGGTCCGTTAAAGGGAATCATCGACTTTACAATGGAACCGCTTGTATCGGTTGATTTCAATACAAATCCGAAATCCGCTATTATCGATGGATTATCAACTATGGTAATAGGAAATAAAAAAGTAAAAGTGCTTGCTTGGTACGATAACGAGTGGGGCTATTCTTCACGCGTAGTCGATCTAACCTTATATGTGGCACATTTAATGGCGAATTGCAATCAAGTGAAAGTTGGATAAAAATTTTAGAAAAGAACCATAAATAATCACAACAAGAGGTGTATTTAATATACATCTCTTTTATTTTTTTCTAAAAGTATTGTAAACTAAAGAAAAGATAATATTTTGGAGGCAATCATGTCTATAATTGGCAACCTTTTTATTCGTTTCAGAAAACAAATTGAAACTTCAGATCAACAAAAAGATAGTTCCTTAACTACCCATTACTATAAAGCTACCTTCAATCAGCTATTTAAGTCTGTTGAAGAGCTATTTAGACAGGATGCGGATTGTAAAATTACGACGGTTTCAAAAGATCATGGGGAGATTGCAGTTGAAATCAATAAACCGATTCCTTGTTTCCTAATCGTCACGGTTGTTTCTGTGAAACCGTTGGAAACAGCGGTGGATTTTAATATTTCATCAGAAAAATTTTCACCCATTGGTCTGCAGCCTATTTTAAGAAAAAGACTTATTTCTTATTATGAGAAAATAAACAAAATACATACACTTGTTCGCAAAGGAAAAAGCTAATAATACTTCTTGTGTTACGGTTTTCTATCTAATAAGATAAACAATAGATAAGTATGATTATGTATGGATTGATTTGGGAGTTGATCAAATGAAGTGCCCTTCATGTCAAAATTATGGTACACGTGTGCTTGATTCCCGGCCGGTAGATGAGGGACGTGCAACCCGTCGAAGACGAGAATGTGAAGAATGTGGCTATCGTTTCACGACATTCGAGAAGATTGAAGAAATTCCACTGATTGTCGTCAAGAAGGAAGGTACGAGGGAAGAATTCAGCCGTGATAAGATTTTACGAGGCTTGATTAAAGCTTGTGAAAAGCGCCCTGTTGCTTTAAAAGAGCTTGAGGATATTACTCAAGGGGTTGAAAAGGAACTGCGCAGTCAAGGGATATCTGAAATAAAAAGTGAATTGATCGGTGAAATGGTGATGGACAGGCTAGCGCATGTTGATGAGGTAGCATATGTGCGCTTTGCGTCGGTTTACCGTCAATTTAAAGATATAAATGTTTTTATTCAAGAATTAAAGGAACTGATAAACAAGGAGAAATCCTAGAGAGCTAAAGAAAGTCTTTGGCTCTTTATTACTTTTTTAAAAGGGTGAATGAAAATGGCGCAGCATTGGCAGGAATTGATTCCGATTGACCGTTATTCTGTTACGTCAAATGGATTGCTGCATGACTATGATCGCAAAGTATTGACTTTTCTGTACCAGCCCTTAATTGGCTCCACTTGCTTAAGCTTATATATGACACTTTGGGCAGAACTTGAAGAAAATAGATTGTGGTCTGAATCCTCCACCCATCATTTATTAATGAATTTATTAAGTATCAACTTAAAGGATATATACGAAGCAAGGCTGAAGCTTGAGGGAATTGGGTTATTAAAAACATTTGTAAAATCAGATGAAAGCGGCCGGACGTTTATCTATGAAATCCATCCGCCACTAAATCCAGAGCAATTCTTTCTTGATGGAATGCTAAATATTTATTTGTATCGAAAAATCGGGAAAAACCATTTTTCCCGGCTAAAACGATTTTTTAGTGATAAGCAAAAGCCAATGGAAGAGGATTACCAAGAAGTAACGAGAGCCTTTCAGGATGTGTTTGCGTCGGCAACACCTGGAAGCCTTCAATATATGCAAGACAATAAAGAGGACCTGGAGGCAGAACACCAACAAGGATTTATTGGCCGTCAGGAACAAAAAACAATTCAAATCAATCCAAATACCTTTGATTTTGAGCTGTTAATGGCGGGTCTTAATGAATCACTAGTCCCGCAAAAAGCATTAACAAAAAAGGTGAAAGAGGTTATCAGTAACCTTGCCTTTTTATATGGTATTAGCTCCATTGAAATGAAAAACTTTATCCTAGGGGCAATCAATGAAAAGGATGAAATTGATATTGAGGATCTAAGAAAAGGTGCTCGTGATTGGTATCAATTTGAAAATTATGACCAGCTTCCAAGTCTGATCAATCGAACCCAGCCCGCTGTCCATCAAGTCCAAGTAACGGAACCGATAACGCAGGAAGAAAAATTAATTCGCCTATATGAAACTACACCGCCGATCGTGATTTTCAAAGAACTTTCAGGTGGAGTGGAACCCTCTGTTTCGAATTTGAAAATAATCGAGGAAGTCATGATTAAATACAAGCTTCCCCCTGGTGTTGTCAATGTATTGATTGAGGTTGTTCTAAGAAAAACAGATATGAAATTTACAAAGAACTTTGTTGAATCGATTGCAAGTCATTGGGCTCGATTAAAAATAAAAACCGTTAAGGAAGCGATGGAAGCAGCACGGAAAGAAGAACGCAGCGTAAAAGAAAGTAAAAAAACAGGAAAGTCTACTAAAAAGCCGATTCGTACAGAAGTAATACCTGATTGGTTTGATGAAAATGGAAAAGATAGTGGTAAAGAACAAACAATTGAAAATGATAAAGAGCTTGAAGCGAAAAAGCGCGAGCTTGATGAAATGCTAAAAGCCTTTCGTAAATAGGGGGTGAGGGTAATTGGAAAAAATCAATCGAACACTTCAGCGTTTAGCCTCAAATGAAAGTTTCCAGAAACGTTATGAAGAACAGCGGCAGCAACTGCTTAACCATCCAGATATTCTAACCTTTATCACAGAACACCAAGATAAACTGGATAAGGAAATCATTGATAAAAGCATGACCAAGCTATATGAGTATACCCAGCAAAGTAAGGAATGCAATCGTTGTGAGAGTCTCGATGGCTGTATTAATTTTATGAAAGGCTATCACCCTGATCTTGTGCTGGTGCGAAACTCGATTGATCTGGTATATAAGCGCTGTCCGAGAAAGGTTATGGCAGATGAGCAAAAGAAAAACCAAAAGCTTATCAAAAGCCTATATGTGCCTAGGGACATATTGGAAGCCACTTTTGAGAGCTTCGAGGGTGACTTGGGGCGCATTGATGCAGGAAAAAAAGCAGGCGTTTTTTTAATGAACTACGAGGCAGGCCTTAAACCAAAGGGGTTATATTTATATGGCAAATTTGGTGTGGGAAAATCTTATTTATTAGGAGCCATTGCCAACGAGCTTGCTAAGAAGCAAATTTCATCAATGATTGTCTATGTTCCAGAATTGCTGCGTGAAATGAAAAGCGCAATAGGTGATTCGACCTTAAATGAAAAAATCGAAGCACTAAAAAAAGAACCAATCTTAATGCTTGATGATATCGGGGCGGAAGCTGTTTCGAGCTGGACAAGAGATGAGGTATTAGGCCCAATCCTTCAGTTTAGAATGCTTGAAAAGCTCCCAACCTTCTTTACCTCTAATTTTGACTTTCAGGCACTTGAGCATCATTTAACCTACAGTCAGCGTGGGGAAGAGGAAAAAATGAAAGCAAAGAGAATAATGGAAAGAATTCGAAGTTTAAGTGAACCAGTCCTAGTTAATGGACGTAACCGAAGAGATTAATTACAAGGATTGCCGACAAAGTGTCGGTAATCCTTATTTTTTTATCCAAAGGTTGATTTTTCGCAAAAACATAGCATAATCATTAATTTTTGTAATAAAAAGAAACAGTTTAAGAAAAGAGCCTTTACAAACTTCTATTTTGGTCAAGTCCCCCATATAAATAGTAAAACAGAGTATGTGTCAGAGGGGGGATTTGTTTGGCAGAAATCATCTTCCGAAGCAGGATGGATGCGAAGCGGTTTTATGATCACTTGCTAGAGGGCTCAGGGTATAATCCAAAGAATCAAGATATTCTTCTTTTAGAAGATCGACATATAGTTAGAATTTTAGAAAGCAAGGTAGGGATTGAAGAGGTTAAAGAGGCATTTTACCAATTTATTGTAAAAATAAAGCGCGATGACTGGTTTAGAGCTATTTTACAAGAGCAATATTATTTTGAGGATCTAGAAGAGCAGCAGCACATTTTGGAAATTATTTATTCCGTTCTTGAAGGGCAGCGACAGGATCTGGCTGTTTTAATCAAGGGAAATGGGGATATACCGGATATTAGGGAAGCTGTTGAGGAAATTTTTCAAGGTGAAGTCTCGTTTTCCTTTGATTCTTTTCTAAAATTCCGATTGCGTCCCTATTTGAAAATGTTAGAGAGTTATGTGGAAATATCAATTGACGAATATAAAATGGAACAGGAATACCAAATGTTTATTCAAACATTGAGGGATTTTTTAGCAAGCCGCGATTCGAGAATGGACACGCTTTATCTTTTATTTGATGAAGAAATCACTTTCTTTGATGAGAAATTTAATGAGATAAAGAGGGGAGAGCTGGTGAGAATGATCGACCGGAAACTTTTGTTTAATCATCCGGTGTATGTAGATTCTGCATCAATCGCACCCCTATTATCGATCGCCCCAAAGAGTATTTTCCTCTATACAAAAAATTCAGAGGAACCGCTCGTGAGGACCATTAAGAATATTTTTGAAGAAAGAGTTACGATAAAATCATACAAAGGTCTACGTCAGGCGAAAGAATGGATTCATCAAGAGAATAATGCAAATGAAAACGGTGCTTGAAAACTTTTGTGATAAATGTGTGCTTGGTGTATTGATTTTTAAAAATAGAATCATTATAATAACGTACATAGTACGAAAATCCAATTATATCAAGCAAATGTAATGATAAGGACAATAGTATTTTTTCACGGTTACCAGAGAGGGAGGACCCGGCTGAAAGCCTCCTAGCACGGATTGAATACTTACCACCTTTAAACTTCAGCGGTGAATGCTTCTTTGAAGTGGGTAATCGCCTGACGGGAAACAGCCCGTTACCCTGTCCTAAAGTCATTTTTAAGCACTTTTTTGAAAATGAAAAATTGGGTGGAACCACGTGTTTAGTAAACTCGTCCCTTTTCCAGGGACGGGTTTTTTTATTTTTTAAAAGAGCCTATGCGCTCGAATAAAAAGGAGGAAAAACCATGTCAGACGTTGTTAAGATTTCGTTTCCAGATGGAGCAGTGAAGGAGTTCCCTCGTGGAACAACAACAGAAGATATTGCCGCTTCCATTAGCCCGGGACTGAAGAAAAAAGCCATTGCCGGGAAATGGAATGGTCAATTATTTGATCTTCGCCGTCCGATTGTAGAAGACGGTTCCATAGAAATCGTTGTCCCAGATTCAAAAGACGCTTTAGAGATTCTGCGTCATAGTACAGCCCATCTAATGGCCCAAGCGGTTAGAAGGCTCTATGGAAAAGAGGTAAACCTTGGAGTAGGACCTGTTATTGAAGGTGGATTTTACTATGATATCGACTTTGAGGAAGCGATAACACCAGAGGATTTGCCAAGAATTGAAAAAGAAATGGCGAAAATCGTCAATGAAAACATTGAAATCGTTCGGAAAGAAGTTAGCCGGGCGGAGGCGGTACAGTTTTTTAAAGCAGAGGGCGACCCTTACAAGCTAGAACTCATCGAAGCAATTCCAGATGAAGAAACTGTGACAATCTATGAGCAAGGCGATTTTGCTGATCTTTGCCGTGGTGTCCATGTTCCTTCTACTGGAAAAATTAAAGAATTTAAATTGTTGAGCATTGCCGGAGCATACTGGCGTGGTGACAGCAAAAATAAAATGCTACAGCGTATTTATGGAACTGCGTTCTTTAAGAAAGAAGACCTTGCAGAGCACCTTCGCTTGCTTGAAGAAGCGAAAGAGCGTGATCACCGTAAAATTGGCAAAGAGTTGAGTCTCTTCACTAGTTCACAATTAGTCGGACAAGGTCTGCCATTATGGTTACCAAAAGGTGCAACAATTCGCCGTGTGATTGAGCGATATATTGTCGATAAAGAGCAACGCCTAGGTTATAATCATGTGTACACTCCTATCATGGGAAGCGTGGATTTATACAAAACTTCAGGTCACTGGGATCATTATCAGGAGGATATGTTCCCGGTAATGGAAATGGATAACGAGCAATTGGTTCTCCGTCCAATGAACTGCCCGCACCATATGATGATTTACAAAAATGCAATCCACAGCTATCGTGAACTTCCGATTCGAATTGCAGAACTAGGAAATCAGCACCGCTATGAAATGTCAGGAGCATTATCTGGACTGCAGCGTGTTCGTGGGATGACTTTAAACGATGCCCATATCTTTGTTCGCCCAGATCAAATTAAAGATGAATTTAAACGTGTCGTCAATTTAATTCTTGCAGTCTACAAAGACTTTAACCTAAATGATTATTCCTTCCGTCTTTCCTACCGCGATCCGCAAGATACTGAAAAGTATTTTGATGATGACGCGATGTGGGAAAAAGCACAAGGTATGCTGAAGGATGCGATGGATGATCTTGGTCTTGATTATTATGAAGCAGAAGGAGAAGCTGCTTTCTACGGTCCAAAGCTTGACGTTCAAGTAAAAACAGCTTTAGGTAAAGATGAAACACTTTCTACTGTACAGTTAGATTTCTTGCTTCCTGAAAGATTTGATTTGAATTATGTTGGTGAGGATGGCAAGCAGCATCGTCCAGTGGTTATCCACCGTGGAGTAGTATCCACAATGGAACGCTTTGTTGCCTTCTTAATCGAGGAATACAAAGGTGCTTTCCCAACTTGGTTAGCTCCAGTCCAAGTTCAAGTCATTCCAGTTTCACCAGACGCACATTATGAATTTGCAATGCAGGTACAGGAACAACTTCAAAACGAAGGCTTCCGTGTGGAACTAGATAGCCGTAATGAAAAAATCGGCTACAAAATCCGTGAAGCACAAATGCAAAAAATTCCATATATGCTCGTTGTCGGTGACAAGGAAGTTGAAGAAAATGCCGTTAACGTCCGTAAATATGGAGAGCAAAAATCAGAAACAGTGCCATTTGGACAGTTCCTTGATTCATTGCTAGCAGAAGTGAAAAAAGGTTAACAATGTAGGGGGAGAATTTTCTCTCCCGAATATGAAAAAGTTTCTATTGAATATTTTTTCGTTTCTTGATAAAATGAATCTCGTTGTCATATGAAATGTATGTTTGACATCACGTCTTTGTCTATGTTATAGTAACTAAGGAAAATTGAATACTAGTTTTGGGAAAAGAAGAAGCACCCGCTTCTCACCTGATTGACGCAATTGGCAGTTGGCAGGTTTTACGTGAACTCTTTAGTTTATTACTTTTGTTTCGTAAAGTGTGGGTGTATGCATCCGCACTTTTTTATTTGTAAAAAAACAAAGCATCTAAAAACTGTTCATTTCTTGCCGAAACAGCAAATGTGTCAAAAGTCAGTCAGCTGATTTACTTGACCCGAAAGTTGTATTCGTGAAAACCTTGGAGGTGGCTAATTATTAGCAAAGACATGTTGTTAAATGAGGGTATTCGTGCACGCGAAGTTCGCCTAATTGATCAAAACGGCGAGCAATTGGGAATTAAAACCAAATTCGAAGCGCTGGAGATTGCCGGTCGAGTGAATCTTGATGTGGTACTAGTTGCACCAAATGCGAAGCCTCCGGTAGCCCGAATTATGGACTATGGCAAATTCAAATTCGAGAATCAAAAGAAAGAAAAAGAAGCTCGAAAGAATCAAAAGATTATTGTTACCAAAGAAGTTCGTCTAAGCCCAACAATTGATGAGCATGACTTTAATACAAAACTTCGCAATGCGATTAAGTTTTTGGAAAAAGGCGACAAGGTAAAAGCTTCAATCCGCTTTAAGGGCCGGGCGATTACCCATAAAGAAATCGGTCAACGTGTATTAGACCGTTTTGCTACTGAGTGCAAGGAAGTTGCAACCATTGAGTCTCATCCAAAAATGGATGGACGAAGCATGTTCCTCGTTCTAGCACCTAAAACTGAAAAGTAATAAGGAGGACTATCCCAATGCCAAAAATGAAAACTCACCGTGGCGCTGCAAAGCGTTTCAAGAAAACTGGTTCTGGTAAACTGAAACGTTCACACGCTTATACTAGCCATTTATTTGCAAATAAATCAACAAAAGCTAAGCGTAAGCTTCGCAAAGGTTCACTAGTTTCTAAAGGCGATTTCAAACGTATCCGTTTCTTATTAACAAATCTTAAATAATCGTTAACGATTGATATAGGAGGAAAAATTCATGCCACGTGTAAAAGGCGGTACTGTAACGCGTCAGCGTCGTAAAAAAGTTATTAAATTAGCAAAAGGTTATTATGGTTCAAAACATACATTATATAAAGTAGCAAACCAACAGGTTATGAAATCTTTAATGTATGCATTCCGCGATCGTCGCAATAAGAAGCGCGACTTCCGTAGACTTTGGATTACTCGTATCAACGCAGCAGCTCGTATGAACGGACTTTCTTACAGCCGTTTAATGCATGGCTTAAAGCTTGCTGGTATCGAAGTAAACCGCAAGATGCTTGCTGAATTAGCAGTAAGCGATGCAGCAGCATTCACTGAATTAGCGAACGTTGCAAAACAACAACAAAAATAATTTTTTAATGGCCATTCTCTTAAACGAGGATGGCTTTTTCTATAAGGGAGCTGGGGAAATGGAAATGAATATGATTTTAGTAGCGTACATCATCATGAATCTGATTGGTCTATTTGTGATGAAAGCAGATAAAGATCGTGCAAAAAAACATCAATATCGCATTAGTGAAAATACCTTGTGGCTGATAGCTCTATTGGGGGGTGCAGTAGGCACAACAGTAGGAATGCAAAGGTATCGCCATAAAACAAAACATTTATCCTTTAAGGTGGGATTTCCCCTTTTAGCTGTTGCTGAAGTCATACTTTTGGGTTATTTTTTTACCTTGTAGACATAACAGCATGACCCTTTTTATATGCTTTAACTAAACAGAAAGATTAACACCAAGGGGGCATTGTTATGAATGAGGACTTGTCTTTGCTGTTAATCATGGTGGAAGCTGGAGGGGTTTTTGCGCCATTGGCGTTCATTCTTTTTCATTTGCTGCGGTCGTTCATATTTATACCTGTATCGGTTGTCATCATTGCTGGTGGAGTCCTTTTTGGAACGATGTGGGGGACTCTATATTCCGTTATAGGATTAATGGGGGTTAGTATCTTTTTCTATGCTTTTATTGATAAGATGCCCAAAACTCAGGAGCGGATTGTTAAAATCAAAAATCGCTGGTTCGGTGAATATCGCAATCTTACTGTTGGCCAAATCGCTATTTTAAGACTCATTCCATTTGTACATTACCATCTGTTGAGCTTTTGTTTAAAACAGAGAAAACCAGGATTTAAAAAGTATATGAACGCTTCGTTCCTAACGAACATACCCATTGCCTTTTTCTATACCATTTTTGGAGAATACATCAGCACCTTTACCCCATCATTTATCGGGTTGACACTTATTGGATTAACATGTCTTGTTTATTTATTAAGAGAGAAAAAAAGTATAATTAAATGGAAGGAATTTTTTAAAAGAACGAAAGAAAAAGCCGCTGGCTAGCGGCTATTTTTGATGCAAAAATTCGTGTATGGGGCTTTTCCAATTGATTTGGGCCACTGGATATTTTTCGTTTATTTTTTTTTCAATAAAATAAAAATCTTCCTTTGCCATCCCTTGAATCGAAGTATGAGCATCAGGCGAAAGCGAAATGGAAACAACATCTATGGTATTTTTAGTGGCCCCTAAATATTTTTCTCCAGTAAACACAGCACCATTATAAGTAAGGTGAAAGTTTTTTATAACCTCTTCATTGTCCAATAACAAGAATCGTTTATGTTTCCTTGCTGATTCTAATTTACGTGTGGGGGTGAGGAGGAATTTAATTGTTACAAATAAAATAAAGCCAAGCAAGAATAGTAACACTAAGCGTAGCAGCCAAACCATGGTTTTGCCTCCTAGTACTTTTATCTACAATACGGAATAGAAAGAGAAAAGTTTCATTCTTTCCACATTTTGATATAATTTTGCGAGAGGGAGTGTTGAAAAAATGCAATTTGAAAAATTATTTAGGATGCAGCAAGCGTTGGATCAGCATATTGAAAAAAAGCATGGATTACAGGAAGAGGATTTATTTAATAGGAAGGTGCTTGCTTTACTGGTAGAACTGGGTGAATTGGCGAATGAAACCCGATGTTTCAAATTCTGGAGCATTAAGCCATCCTCTGAAAAAAGTGTTGTCCTAGAGGAGTTTGTCGATGGGATCCATTTCATTCTATCGCTTGGAATTGAATGTGGGTACCAGGATCTGGAGTATTCTATGAAAATACAACCACCTACTAGTAGTGTTTCAGAGCAATTTCTACTGATTTATGAATATGTGAATGAATTTAAAAACAGCAAGAATGATCAGGATTTCCGAGCCTTACTCGAATCTTATTTACAGCTAGGTGCACTGCTGGGGATAACCTACGAGGAGATGGAAAAAGCATATTTTACAAAAAATGAAGTAAATTATCAAAGACAGCAGAGTAACTATTAGGATAAAAATTACTGTATAATGAAATTCGAACATAGATAAAGGGGGCGAAGCAATGGCAAAATTGGATGAGACTTTAACTATGTTAAAGGATTTAACTGATGCCAATGGAATTCCCGGCAATGAAAGGGAAGTTCGCGAAGTAATGACGAAATACATAGCTCCATATGCCGATGAAGTAACGACAGACGGTCTGGGCAGTTTAATCGCTAAAAAGGTTGGAAAAGAGGGCGGGCCGAGAATTATCGTGGCTGGCCACTTAGATGAAGTCGGCTTCATGGTTACACAAATTGATGATAAAGGGTTCCTTCGTTTTCAGCCAGTTGGCGGTTGGTGGTCACAGGTTATGCTGGCACAGCGCGTCACAGTGGTGACAAATAAAGGGGATATCGTCGGTGTCATTGGATCCAAGCCACCTCACATTATATCCGTAGAAGCTCGCAAGAAACCGGTAGACATAAAGGATATGTTTATTGATATCGGCGCATCAAGCCGTGAAGAAGTTCTTGAATGGGGAGTCCTCCCTGGTGATATGGTCGTACCGTATTTCGAGTTTACCGTTATGAATAATGAAAAAATGCTCCTGGCAAAAGCGTGGGATAACCGGATTGGTTGTGCCATTGCTATTGATGTCATGAAGCAATTAAAGGATGTTGACCATCCGAATGAGGTTTATGGCCTTGGAACAACCCAAGAGGAAATTGGCTCTCGTGGTGCAAAGACTGCCGCTGAAAAAATTAATCCGGATATTGGCTTTGCCGTGGATGTTGGGATTGCCGGGGATACACCCGGAATTTCTGAAAAAGAAGCCATGAGTAAAATGGGGAAGGGTCCGCAAATTATTTTATATGATGCTACTCTTGTAGCACATAAAGGGTTGCGCGAGTATATTATCAATTTGGCTGACGAATTGAATATCCCGTACCAATTTGATGCTATCCCTGGCGGTGGAACGGACGCGGGTCCTATCCATCTTGCTCACCATGGTGTCCCTTCAATTGCAATTACGATAGCAACGCGCTATATTCATTCGCATGCGGCGATGCTCCATCGTGATGACTATGAAAATGCCGTGAAACTAATTGTAGAAGTCATCAAGCGTTTAGATCGTGAAGCCGTTGATAAGATTACGTATGAATAAGAATTTTAGGATCCTCGACATTATGTTGAGGATTTTCTCGTAAATACTGGTGGATGGCCGTGAATTAGTTGCGTATGGCGGAAATTAGTTGCGGATAGCGAGAATTAGTTACGGATGGCGAAAAATACTGGCGGATAGCGAGAAATACTGGCGCATGACCTCAAATACTAGCGGATGGCACAAAAAAGCTGCCGATTTCAACCTCGGCAGCAGCGTTCTAAATTACTTCAATCCGTTTTCAAGAGCAGCAAGCATTTCCTTTTTCTCGTCCTCGGAGGAGTTATTCCAGATAATTTCAAACAGTACCCCTAGACCTGGAAGCATTTTTTCCTCACCGTTTTGGATCGCATCAACGATTGTATCTTCTAATTCAGCTTGTGAGTTACCAGAAACATTGTGTACAATGGCGTTTCGCAAATTTAAGTTCATTCACATACACTCCTTTTTATCCTTGCATACTTTATATGTTTTCTATTTTTGGTTTTATTATGTATTTTTTTTGGGATATAATGAGTAAAAACACTTGAGGAGAACAAACTTGAAGCATATTGAATCCATACAGAATCCAAAAGTAAAACAATGGAAAAAACTCTTAACGAAAAAAGAACGTGATAAATCAGGAACTTTTTTGGTGGAAGGATTTCATTTAGTAGAAGAAGCATTAAAACACAGTGAAAGTGTCATTGAAATCATCGTTTCTGATAAAACTGAACTTCCACACCGCTGGGATTCTAGAGAAATTCCAGTTACGATAGTCACAGAAGAAATATCAAACTCACTTTCAGATACTGAGGCACCGCAAGGAATTTACGCCGTTTGCAAACAGCTGCAATTGGAAAAACCAAATGCGAAAACGTATCTATTAATTGATGCTGTACAAGACCCAGGCAATCTAGGAACAATGATTCGCACAGCGGATGCAGCTGGGATTGACGCAGTAGTGGTCGGAAAGGGAAGTGTGGATGTCTATAATGGAAAGGTACTCCGCTCTGCACAGGGCAGTCATTTTCACCTGCCGATTATAACCGGTGACCTCCATGAATGGCTGGGCCAGCTAAAGGAAAAAAATATTTCCGTTTACGGTACAGCACTTGAAGGGGCGGCTGCATACACTGATATTTCAACAAAGGAAAAGTTTGCATTACTAGTTGGCAACGAAGGGAATGGCGTCAACAAAGAGCTGCTTACTAAAACGGATGCAAACCTATATATTCCGATATATGGAAAAAGTGAATCACTTAATGTTGCGGTAGCAACAGGCATCTTGTTATATTTTTTGAAAAAATAGTCCATACTTATTTGAAACCTCTGGTAAAGTATTATATAATAATTTACATTATTGAAAAATACCAAAAACGATGACGGAGAAAAGTATCTTATCAAAGACCATTTAGGGAGAAAGTGCCGTGACTGAAAGCACTTTTATGGAAACGATAAGTGAAGTTCACCTCCTGAGTTGGTATCGGGACCATTTCTAAATGAAATGTAAAGATACCCCGGCTGATGCCGTTATCCGAATGAAGCGAACACTTATGTTTTATACATACCGTGTTTACAAGGGTGGTACCGCGACTATAAACCTCGTCCCTTTCCAGGGATGGGGTTTTTTTGTTTTCATTCGAAATCAAATTTAAGGAGGAAATCCAAATGCAAGAAAAATTAAAGGAATTGCAGCGCGAAGCGATTCAAAAAATTGAGCAGTCACAAAGCTTGAAAGAATTGAATGACATTCGTGTTGCCTATTTAGGAAAAAAAGGACCGATCACAGAGGTGCTGCGTGGAATGGGTAAGCTTTCCGCAGAAGAACGCCCAATTATGGGAGCACTCGGAAATGAAGTCCGTGAGGCAATTGCTACCACACTAGAAGCAAAGCAGAAGGGCTTAGAGGAAGTAGCTGTTTTAGAAAAACTAGCTTCTGAATCGATTGATGTTACCCTCCCTGGAAGACCTGTTAAGGTTGGGAATCACCATCCGTTAACAAGAATTATTGAAGAAATTGAAGATTTATTTATTGGAATGGGCTATCAGGTAGCTGAAGGACCCGAAGTGGAGCAGGATTATTATAACTTTGAAGCGCTAAACTTACCAAAAGGCCACCCAGCCCGTGATATGCAGGATTCATTTTATATTACAGATGAGATCTTACTCCGCACACATACATCACCTGTTCAGGCAAGAACGATGGAAAATAATAAGGCGAAAGGTCCAATCAAAATTATCTGTCCAGGTAAAGTATACCGCCGCGATAATGATGATGCGACACACTCTCACCAGTTCATGCAAATTGAAGGACTTGTCGTTGGTGAAAACATCCGCATGAGCGACCTTCATGGGACATTAGAGATTTTTGCGAAGAAAATGTTTGGTGAAGATCGTGAAATCAGATTGCGCCCAAGTTTCTTTCCATTCACAGAACCATCTGTTGAAATGGACATTTCCTGTATGATTTGCGGCGGACACGGCTGTAACGTTTGTAAGAAAACAGGCTGGATTGAAATTCTGGGAGCAGGAATGGTCCATCCAAACGTCCTTGAAATGGCTGGCTATGATTCTAAAAAATACACTGGATTTGCTTTCGGTATGGGACCAGAGCGAATAGCGATGTTGAAATACGGAGTCGACGATATTCGTCATTTCTATACAAACGATGTACGTTTCTTAAAACAATTTTCTAAACATGAATAGATTTAAAAGCGGAAGCGCCTTGCCCAGGGGCGACAGGCATAAGACGAGCCGGCATGAAGGTTGTTCTTTAACCTTCTTGACGGATTGGCTTATGACCCGAGCCCCTAGGCGATGCAGCTAGATATAGGGGGTAACCGAAATGTTGGTTTCATATAAATGGCTCCAGGATTATGTAGACTTATCCGGAGTAACAGCTGATGAATTAGCTGAAAAAATTACAAAAAGCGGAATTGAAGTGGAAGGCGTAGACGTCCTCAACGAAGGAATTACAGGTGTAGTTGTTGGTCATGTGATTGAACGTGTACAGCATCCTAACGCTGATAAGTTAAGTAAATGTCAGGTGGATATCGGTCAGGGAGAACCTGTTCAAATTATTTGCGGTGCACCAAATGTCGCACAAGGGCAAAAGGTAGCTGTGGCAACGGTTGGCGCCGTACTACCAGGTAATTTTAAAATTAAGCGTGCAAAACTTCGCGGCGAAGAGTCAAATGGAATGATCTGTTCTCTAACCGAGCTTGGTATGGAAGCGAAGATTGTCCCGAAAGAGTATTCTGAAGGAATCTTTGTTTTCCCTCAAGATGCAGAGGTTGGCAGTGACGCAATCGCACTATTAAACCGTGACGATGAAGTCCTTGAACTTGGTCTAACACCTAACCGTGCGGATTGCTTGAGCATGCTCGGTGTTGCTTATGAAGTTGCTGCGATTCTTGGCCGTGATGTAAAGTTGCCAGAAATCGACCTTCAGCCTGTCAATGAAAAAGCGACAGACTATATTACAGTAAAAGTTGAAGCAAATGAGGATAATCCTTTATATGCTGCAAAGGTCATTAAAAATGTAAAAATCGGTCCAGCACCATTATGGATGCAAACAAGACTAATGTCAGCAGGAATTCGTCCACACAACAATGTCGTCGATATTACCAACTATATTTTATTAGAATATGGCCAGCCGCTGCATGCATTTGACTATGATCGTTTAGGGTCAAAAGAAATCCTTATTCGCCGTGCACATGATGGAGAGAAATTCGTAACTCTTGATGATGCAGAGCGTACCTTAACCTCTGACCACTTAGTGATTACCAATGGAACAGAACCTGTTGCATTAGCGGGTGTAATGGGCGGTGCAAATTCAGAGGTAACTTCTGATACAACAACTGTTTTATTGGAAGCAGCTTATTTTACTGGTGGTACTGTAAGGAAGGCTTCAAAAGACCATGGCTTAAGAAGTGAAGCAAGTGCTCGTTTTGAAAAGGGTGTCGATCCAAATCGTGTTCGTGCTGCTGGAGAACGTGCTGCATACTTGATGGCGAAATACGCTGGCGGTGAAGTTTTAGAAGGTAGTTCCGAAGTGGATACCCTAACTGTTGAACCAGCTGTCGTTTCTGTTACTTTGGAAAAAATAAATAGCGTAATTGGCACAAACCTAACAGTTGGTGATGTTGAAGCAATTTTCGACCGCCTTCAGTTTACGGTAAGCAGTGAAGATGAAACTATTACGGTTACTGCTCCAACACGCCGCGGCGACATCAAAATTGAGGAAGATTTAATTGAAGAAGTGGCACGTTTATATGGTTACGACAACATTCCAAAAACATTGCCAATCGGGGAAGCCACACCAGGAAAGTTATCTGCTTATCAGGAAAAACGTCGTCTTGTTCGCCGCTATCTCGAAGGTGCAGGCTTGTATCAAGCGGTAACCTATTCATTAACAAGTGAAGAAAAGGCTGCCCAATTCGCACTTGAGAAGCGAGATTACATTCGTTTAGCGATGCCAATGAGTGAGGACCGCAGTATTCTACGTCTAAGCATTATGCCGCAGCTATTGGAAGTACTAAAATACAACAGTGCCCGTCAAAACGACAGCCTCGCTGTGTATGAGACAGGTGCAGTATTTTTAGCCAATGGAACTGAAGTGTTACCTGAAGAAGAGGAACATTTAGCTGGTGCGATTACAGGTTTATGGCACAGTCATTCTTGGCAGGGTGAGAAAAAGCCAGTCGACTTTTATGTTATAAAAGGTATATTAGAAGGATTGTTTTTAAAACTAGGTCTAACTGAAAGTGTGACCTATGTTCAAGCTATAGTGGATAACATGCACCCAGGACGGACGGCAGAAATTCACTTAAATGGTGAACGAATCGGCTTCGTCGGTCAAGTGCATCCAACCATGCAAAAAGATCTTGATTTGAAGGACAGCTATGTATTTGAGCTATCCTTGAAAACGGTCCTTGAAGTTGTTGCAGCGCCACTCAGATATGAAGCAATTCCACGTTTCCCTTCGATTACTAGAGATATCGCTCTAGTAGTGGATAAAGAAACAGTTTCAGGCAAGCTGAAGGATATTATTCAAACTGCTGGTGGACAGCTTTTAAAAGAAGTACATGTCTTTGACCTATACGAAGGTGACCGGATGGAGGAAGGCAAAAAATCCATTGCCTACTCATTGAAATATATGGATCCAGAACGCACGTTAACAGATGAAGAAGTAACAAAAGTCCACACTCAAGTACTCGAAGCTTTGAAAAATCAAGCTGGGGCAGTATTGAGAGGGTAATTAGGTGAGCAAGAAAGAGTATCCAATGCGATACTCTTTTTGCACCAGGAATTGGTGAAATTATCTACGATATCGGTCAATCAAACGGCAATCGCAAAAAAAAAGAACACCTCCGTCAACATATGGAGGTGTTCTTTCGCTTTAATTAACGACAATGTAACCAATCATAGGGACTGAAAGGTCACGGTGGGTTTATGAAGCCCAAAATGCCGGTGGTCTTGATAGAATTGACCTCATGACCGGCACATGAAGCCCAAAATACCCATAATCATAAAAAAAGTGGCCTCATAAATGGTTCATGAAGCCCAAAATACTAAAAATCTTGAAAAAATGGACCTCATGAAACGGTTCACATACAATAAACAATTGAAATCCCTTAACCTTTCTTTTTATTCACCAAACTAATCGCTTTTTCCGTATTGGCAAAGTGCAGCTTCACATATTGTGGCAGCACGTCTCGTCCTTTTTTCAAAATTAGCCTGGCTGCCGCTTCATCCACTTGAGCACCTGCTCCTTTAGGGACCCGAAAACCTGCAGATTCACTCAGCTTGTCAATATACTGAACAAACGCATACCTGGCAAGAATCGATGCAGCGGCTACTGCAAGATGGATACCCTCGGCTTTTGTACTAAAATATACATTTTCCTTCGCAACCGATTTTTGATTTTTTACATGTTGAAAATAAGTGCTCTCTTGCACAAATTGGTCAATAAGGATCGCATCTGGGTTAACAGGAGAGATTTTCTCCAGCACATTAAGGATCGCATGATTATGAAGGATAGCCTTCATTTTCCCCTGCGACATCCCAGACATCTGCAATTGATTGTACTTTTCATTTTTCAGCGTCATCAGACTGAATGGAACGACATCTTTAATAACCTTCGCAATAGCGATGATTTTTTCATCCTTTAAATCCTTTGAATCTCGGACACCTAATTCCTTCAATAACGGAATATCTTCTTTTCTTACATAAGCTGCGACAACGGTGATGGGCCCGAAAAAGTCACCAGTCCCGACTTCATCCGAGCCAATAACGGACAACTGGCTAAACCCCTCCGGTAAATTACCACGAGCAGCTTTTGAGTTGGCGGGTGCTTTCAGACTAGCGGCCACTCCCCATCTGCTAGCTTCTGCCTCATTCCCACTTCCCTGAAATAACACTTTCCCCGATTTATAGGCCGTAATCGTACAACTTGCAGTTTTGGCAGAAAATATACCGCCCGGAGGAACCTTATCTAGTAATTTACCATCGTAATAGTTTTTCATTTTATTAATTTCTGCCATACTTAAATTTAATACAACATTTCCCACTTTTGATTCACTCCTTGGCTTTTGAGTTTCTACTTTTCGACATACATCCGTTCGTGTTATATTATAAAATAGGGATTTCTTCGAATCGAATGGAGGCAGTAACTTGTCAAATACAGAGAAAACTAGAACAACCGTAGATATATACGGACAGCAATATGTTATATTAGGTACCGAGACCCAAACCCATATTCGACACGTCGCTTCGTTAGTTGACAATAAAATGCGTGAAATTGGTTCCAAGAATCCATCTTTAGACGTTAATAAGCTTGCTGTATTAACTGCAGTAAATGCTGTCAATGATTATATTAAAATGAAAGAACAGTTAGAGCGGTTACAAGCTGAACTACAAAAGGAAAAGGACTGAATAAGTCATGCTGGATTTAGCAATTATTTTATTATTAGTTTTTGGTTTTTTTATCGGTTTGAGAAGAGGATTCATCCTACAGTTAGTCCATTTAACAGGTTTTATTATTGCATACATAGTGGCAAATTTATACTATGAAGATTTGGCACCTAAACTAACTCTATGGGTTCCATATCCGAATCTTGGCACTACTTCACCTTTAAAACTACTAAGCGAGAACGGTAATATGCAGGATGCCTTTTACAGAGCGATAGCTTTTGTTATCATTTTTTTCGCAGTGAAGGTAGTCATGCAAATTATTGGTTCGATGCTCGATTTTATTGCCCACTTACCGATTATAAGACAATTAAATGTATGGGCAGGAGGAATACTAGGTTTCGCAGAAGTCTATTTGATTATTTTTATTTTATTATATATTAGTGCACTCATTCCAATGGAAATTTTACAAAAGTATTTGGACGATTCGATTATGGCGAACCTAATCGTCAATCATACACCATTTCTTACTCAGCAAATAAAAAGTATGTGGATTGAATATTCAGCTGCATTGACTTCTCTTTGAGGATAGAAGTTGTTCTTTAACTTCTCTCAAAGGAGAAGTTTTTCTATTAGGACAGTTTTCGCATTGATAAGGTTAAAATAATGGTAAGGTGGGTGGAAGTAATGGAAATAAATAAAAAGGATTTAATCCGGCATTTAGAAACAATCGCAGTATACATGGAGCTAAAAGGTGAAAATCCCTTCAAGGTATCTGCTTTCCGTAAAGCTGCTTCGGCACTTGAATTCGATGATCGCAGCCTTTCCGATATCGAAGATTTCACATCCCTAGCAGGAATCGGTAAAGGAACCGCAGCTGTAATTGAGGATTACATAAAAGAAGGCACATCCTCCGTGTTGAAAGAGCTAAAGGATGAAGTTCCGAACGGGTTAATTCCGTTATTACAATTGCCAGGGCTTGGCGGAAAGAAGATTGCTAAGCTTCACAAAGAACTAGGAATTGAAGACGTCACGACATTAGAAGAAGCCTGTAAAGCAGGAAAAGTACGAGCGCTTGCAGGCTTTGGCAAAAAAACGGAAGAAAAAATCCTAAGTGCGATTGCCAATGTGGGTTCAAGACCTGACAGATTACCGCTCGCTTACATGCTCCCTATTGCCGAACAGATTGAAGCAAAGCTGTCTGAACTTCCAGAGATTCATCAATTCTCACGAGCTGGAAGCCTGCGGAGAATGCGAGAAACGATTAAAGATTTAGACTTTATTATTTCAAGCGAACAGCCTGAAAAGGTCAAACAGTTCCTGCTGGAATTACCAAATATAAAAGATACTATTGGTGCCGGGGATACGAAGGTATCACTTGTTTTTGCATTAGAGTATGATGTGTCTGTTGACTTTCGACTCGTTAAACCAGAGGAATTTACGACAACACTCCACCATTTTACTGGTTCCAAGGACCATAATGTCCGGATGCGACAGCTGGCAAAGGAACGTGGCGAAAAAATTAGTGAGTATGGTGTGGAAAATGTCGAGACAGGTGAAATGCTTACCTTTACTTCAGAAGAAGAGTTTTTCAAACATTTTGATTTACCATTTATTCCGCCTGAAGTTCGGGAAGATGGAAAAGAAGTTGAGGATTTTGCCGCTTATGAAAAAGAATTGATTCAATTAACTGACATAAAAGGGGACCTCCACATGCACTCAACCTGGAGCGATGGGGCTCATTCGATTGAAGAAATGGTTGAGGCGTGCCGCGCTAAGGGGTATAAATATATGGCAATCACGGATCACTCCCAATACTTAAAAGTAGCAAATGGACTGACACGTGAGCGATTGCTGCAGCAAAAAGAAGAAATTAAAAAACTAAATGAAAAATATGATGATATCCTTATTTTATCAGGAGTTGAAATGGACATCTTACCGGATGGCACCCTGGATTATGAGGACGATTTTTTAGCGGAAATGGATTTCGTCATTGCATCCATTCACTCCGCTTTTTCACAGCCAAGAGAAAAAATAATGGAGCGGTTAACGACGGCATTAAGAAATGCTCATGTTGATTTAATAGCCCATCCTACTGGTAGGAAAATTGGCCGCCGGGAAGGCTATGATGTTGATATTGATTTGCTTATCGAACTGGCAAAAGAAACGAATACCGCATTAGAGCTTAATGCCAACCCGAATCGCTTAGACCTAAAAGCTGAATATTTAAGAAAAGCACAAGATGCGGGAGTGAAAATATTTATTAATACAGATGCCCATAAAAAAGAGACGCTAGCACATATGACTGTCGGCGTGTCAACAGCAAAAAAGGGCTGGATAAAAAAATCATCGGTCATCAATGCACTAGATCCGAATGAGCTACTAGAATTTTTGCATAATCGAAATTAGGGGGAGGTTTGTCTCCATGCAAGAAAGATCATTAAAGGTATTGGAATTTACGAAAGTGAGGGATCAGCTCATTGAGCATGCATCTTCATCACTAGGAATAGATAGGGTAAAGAGATTGGTTCCATCGACCGATTTTGACGAAGTTGTAAAACTTCAAGCAGAAACAGATGAGGCTTCAACCGTTTTACGGATAAAAGGGAATGTTCCATTGTCAGGAATTCACGATATCCGGGCACACATCAAACGCTCTGTAATTGGAGGAGTTCTTAGCGCCATTGAGTTGATACAGGTGGCGAATACCGTTCATGCCAGCAGGCAAATGAAGCGATTTATTGAGGACATCGCAGAAGAAAGAACTGAAGTTCCAATTCTAATCGAGCAAGTTAATACCATCATTCCTTTAGCGAGTTTGGAGGAATCCATTAAACTTGCCATTGACGAAGGTGGTGAAGTTCTCGATAGTGCAAGTGTTCTGTTACGCACGTTAAGGCAGCAGCTGCGTTCCAATGAAGCACGTGTACGTGAAAAGTTAGAGAGTATGATTCGCTCCTCCAATGCAGCAAAGATGTTGTCGGATTCAATCGTAACAATTCGAAATGACCGTTTTGTTATTCCTGTCAAACAGGAGTATCGCGGCCATTATGGGGGTATTATCCATGACCAGAGCTCTTCAGGGCAAACTCTCTTTATTGAACCGCAAGTGATTGTCCAATTAAACAATCAATTACAGGATATACGAGTAAAAGAACAGCTGGAAATTGATAGAATTTTGACTGAGCTTTCTGCTAAAACTGCTGAATTCGAGTCGGAACTGCAAATAATTGTTGACGTTCTAGCCAATTTGGATTTTATTTTTGCAAAAGCAAGATATGGGCGTAAGATAAAAGCCAGTATGCCGCGGATGAATAATGAAGGGCGAATCGCTCTTTTCAAAGCTAGACACCCGTTAATTCCTATCGACGAGGTCGTTGCGAACGATATTTTGCTCGGGAAAGATTATACAACAATTGTCATTACTGGTCCAAACACAGGTGGTAAAACTGTTACTTTAAAAACACTGGGTTTATGTTCATTAATGGCGCAATCAGGATTGCAGGTTCCTGCTCTTGATGGGTCGGAGTTAGCAGTTTTTGACGCTATCTATGCAGATATCGGTGATGAACAATCCATTGAACAGAGTTTAAGTACATTTTCTTCCCACATGGTTAACATCGTGGATATTTTAGAAAAAGTCGATTTTAACTCGCTTGTATTGTTTGATGAGCTTGGGGCAGGTACAGATCCACAGGAAGGTACTGCACTTGCGATTTCAATTCTTGACGAGGTTCACCACCGGGGGGCCAGAGTCATTGCAACAACACATTATCCAGAATTAAAGGCATATGGCTATAATCGTGAAGGAGTTCTAAATGCCAGTGTAGAATTTGATGTTGAAACATTGAGCCCAACCTATAAGCTTCTTCTAGGGGTACCAGGACGAAGCAATGCATTTGAAATTTCAAAACGATTAGGGTTGAATGATCGAGTTATTCAGTCAGCAAGATCGCATGTAAGTGAGGATACCAATCAAATTGATAAAATGATTGCGTCTCTGGAAGCGAGTAAGCGGCAGGCTGAAATGGAACATGAAGAAGCACGGGATAATTTAAGACAGTCAGAAAAGCTCCATCAGGATATGCAAAAGCAAATGATTGAGTTCTATGAGAATAAGGACTCCATGCTTGAAAAGGCAGCTGAACAAGCAGCCAAGATTCTTGAAGAAGCGAAGAGTGAGGCCGAAAAGGTTATTCGTGACCTTCGTAAAATGAGGATTGAAAAGCATGCAGACATTAAGGAGCATGAATTAATTGAAGCCAAGCGCCGTCTTGAAGCAGCAACACCTGAAATCAAGAAATCATCAAATCAAGTAAACAAGAAAACCAAGAAGCATACTTTAACGCCGGGGGATGAGGTCAAAGTCCTTACCTTTGGTCAAAAGGGTACTTTACTAGATAAAGCTTCAAATTCCGAGTGGCAGGTGCAAATTGGTATCTTGAAAATGAAGGTGAAAGAAAAGGACTTGGAATTTATCAGCACTCCTAAGCCAGTTGAGACGAGACCGATGGCAATTGTCCAAGGCAGAGACGCTGATGTAAAGTTAGAGTTGGATTTACGCGGAGAAAGATATGAGGCTGCACTCATGAGAGTGGAAAAATATATTGATGATGCGTTATTATCAAACTATCCTCGTGTTTCCATTATTCACGGGAAAGGCACGGGAGCATTAAGACAGGGAGTTCAGGAGTATTTACGAAATCACCGCTCTGTTAAGAAAATTCGCTTTGGAGAAGCGGGCGAGGGCGGCTCGGGTGTTACTGTCGTTGAATTTAAATAGGATGTTTTCACATAATTAAATGACCAGGGAGATTAAGGAATGAACCAGTTTTGGGATAACGTATATGTTCAAAGTGCTGCCAACTATAGCGTAGTCATTTTATGTGTCATTGTCTTCTTAGCTATTTTCGAATTAGTAACCAAATATAAAAATTGGGAAGAAATTCAAAAGGGAAATGTTGCTGTCGCTATGGCTACAGGAGGAAAAATTTTCGGGATTGCTAATATTTTTCGTTACTCCATTGCACAAAATGATTCCTTAGTAACGATGATTAGCTGGGGAGTATTTGGCTTTGTACTTTTACTCGTTGGCTATTTTATTTTTGAGTTTTTAACACCTAAATTTAATATTGATGATGAAATTAAAAATGATAATCGCGCGGTTGGATTCATTGCCATGGTTTTGTCAATCGGCCTATCCTTTGTGATAGGTGCGGGGATTTCATAAGGGGAGAAAAGAGTGGAAACATTAGCTAAAGTATTGCTAGGATTGTGCGCCTTGTTTTTACTGATCGGTATGGGATATATGTTGTTCTTTTAGTGTGAAAATCATCGCTGTTCATTCAGCGGTGATTTTTTTCGTTATATGGTGGACATATATTGTTATTCTAATTGTTTAAAGAGTCTGACTATAATATAATGAAAGGGAAGTGGAAAAAATTACAATGGAAGTAGAAGGAGGGTTATTATGTATGATCAAAAGCCATGGTTAGAGCATTACCCAGAGGAAATTCCTGCGGAACTGGAATTTCGGAATGAGCCTGTTCAGCAGTATCTAGTAGATGCCGCAAAAAATTTTCCAGCGAAAATCGCCATTCATTTTATGGGAAAGGAAATGACATACAAAGAGCTTTATGATGAATCCGTTTCATTTGCCAGCTACCTTCAGCAAATTGGTATTTCAAAAGGTGATCGAGTTGCCATCATGCTTGCCAATACCCCGCAAGCGGTCATAAGTTATTTTGGTATACTAATGGCTGGGGGAATTGTCGTTCAAACAAACCCATTATACACGGAACGTGAACTTGAATATCAAATGAAGGACTCTGGAGCTAAGGCGATCATCACACTCGACATCCTCTATCCTCGCGCTTCTAAGGTGATGCCGCAAACCAATTTGCAGCACATAATTGTAACCGCTATCAAAGACTACTTGCCATTTCCAAAAAATTTAGTTTATCCGTTTATCCAGAAAAAGCAATATGGAATTGTCGTAAATGTTAAACATGAAGGCAATACCCACTTATTTAAGAATATTGTAAATATAAAACCTAAAAAACTAGTCGAATATGACTTTGATTTTGAAGAAGAGGTTGCGCTCCTTCAATACACAGGAGGTACAACAGGTTCTCCAAAAGGGGTTATGCTGACACATCGGAATTTAGTGGCAAATTCATCAATGTGTACCTCTTGGCTATACAAATCTAGACCTGGTGAAGAATCTGTTTTAGGGATTGTTCCATTTTTTCATGTTTATGGGATGACGATTGTTATGATATTATCTGTCATGCAGGCCTATAAGATGATTATTTTACCGAAATTCGACCCATTGACCACATTAAAAACGATTCAAAAACAGCGTCCTACGCTTTTTCCAGGTGCGCCAACCATTTATATTGGTTTATTAAACCATCCAGATTTAAAAAAATATGATTTATCGTCTATCCATTCCTGTCTAAGCGGTTCTGCTCCGCTGCCGGTGGAAATCCAAGAGGAGTTTGAGGCAATTTCAGGCGGGAAACTTGTTGAAGGGTATGGATTAACCGAATCGTCTCCAGTTACACATGCAAACTTCTTATGGGATCGCCCGCGGATAAAAGGCAGTATCGGTGTACCATGGCCAAACACAGAAGTGAAAATTGTCTCGATGGATAATAATGAACTAATGCCAGTTGGAGAAATAGGCGAAATTATCATTAAGGGTCCTCAAGTCATGAAAGGATATTGGAATCGAATAGAGGAAACAGCGGAAACGATTAAAGATGGCTGGTTATATACAGGTGACCTGGGCTATATGGATGATAAAGGATATTTTTATGTAGTAGATCGAAAGAAAGATATGATAATTGCCGGCGGGTACAATATTTATCCAAGAGAAATAGAAGAAGTATTGTATGAACACCCAGATGTTTTGGAAGCCGTTGCTGCTGGAATTCCTGATCCATATCGTGGTGAAACAGTAAAGGCATATGTTGTGCTAAAGGAAGGATCAAAGATTACCTCTGATGAATTGAATCAATATGCGAGAAAATATTTAGCAGCATATAAAGTCCCAAGATTATATGAATTTAGAGTAGAGTTGCCGAAAACAGCAGTTGGCAAAATATTAAGAAGAACGCTTGTGGAAGAAGAAATGAGAAAAATAGAGGAAGAACATATCAAACATGCTTAGTACCAACAGTAATCGCACTTCTTTTTTTTGCACGATAGAGCTTGTCTCTTCAATTTTTGTGAAGTAAGATAAAAAGGTCATTGTATTTCTTGACAGAAATACAAGTAATAATTATTATAAAAATATGAATGATTATTCATTCATATTTTTCTTTTTGAAAATTTAGGAGTGAATACAGTGAAAAAAAATAAACCAAAATACATGCAAATTATTGATGCAGCGGTGATCGCGATTGCAGAAGTTGGGTATCATCAGGCCCAGGTTTCGAAGATTGCCAAGCAGGCAGGTGTCGCGGATGGTACGATTTATCTTTATTTTAAAAACAAAGAGGATATTCTCATTTCGCTCTTCGAAGAAAAAATGGGAACCTTTATAGAAAAAATCGATGAAATGATAGCAGGAAAAGAGACGGCGGTGGAGAAGTTATTAATGATGATAGAAGCTCATTTCAAAAATCTTTCTGATGATCATCACATGGCAATCGTAACTCAGCTAGAATTACGCCAATCCAATAAAGAATTGCGCTTGAGAATAAATAATGTTCTTAAAGGATATTTGCGAGTGATTGATAAAATCATCATTGAAGGAAAAGAAGCGGGAGAGTTCTCAAGTGATCTCGATGTTCGTCTTGCCAGACAAATGATTTTCGGCACGATGGATGAAACCGTTACAACCTGGGTTTTGAATGAGGAGAAATATGATTTAGTTGCACTTGCTAAGCCTGTTCATCGGCTGCTGATTAAGGCATGCGGTAAGCAGTAATGCTCTAGTGCAAGAGGAGGAGGGATTCTATTGGAATATTTAAAATGGTCTAATCAGGACGGAATTGCGACGATCACCATCGCCCGACCACCGGCAAATGCCCTCTCATCAGGGGTATTAAGGGAATTGTCGTCGATTCTTGACGAAATTGAACAGAATCGTGACATGAAGGTGATTGTCATCCATGGGGAAGGACGTTTCTTCTCAGCAGGGGCAGATATTAAAGAATTCACATCCCTTTCTTCTTCAGAGGGCTCGGTGAATCTTAGTCAGACTGGTCAAGATTTATTTGACAGGATGGAGAGGTTCCCCAAACCAATCATTGCTGCGATTCATGGCGCAGCACTTGGCGGCGGCTTAGAGCTGGCAATGGCTTGTCATATCCGTTTAGTAGGTGAAAATACGAAGCTTGGCCTGCCAGAACTTCAGCTCGGATTGATTCCGGGGTATGCAGGTACACAACGCCTGCCTAAATATGTTGGCGTCGCACGGGCAGCAGAAATGCTGTTTACTTCTGAGCCAATTACAGGCCAGGAAGCGGTTCAATTTGGATTGGCGAACCATGTGTATCCAGAAAATGAAGTCCTAGAACAAGCACTTAAGCTTGCCGGCAAAATCGCGAAGAAAAGTACTGGTTCATTGAAGGCCACGATACAATTACTAAACTATGCAAAAAACAAAGAGTTTTACGAAGGCTCTAAAAAGGAAATAGAGTTGTTTGGAGACATTTTTGTTTCTTCTGATGCAAAAGAAGGAATTCAGGCTTTTATTGAAAAAAGAGAGCCTCAATTTAAAGGTGAATAACTTCTACATAGAAGTTAAATAAAATTTTTTGTTATAAATTTTCTTAATCTTTTGAACAGAAAAAATTGTTGGATTATAGGAGGGAAACCATGAACATTTATGTACTATTAAAAAGAACGTTTGATACGGAAGAAAAAATTACCATTTCTGGCGGAAAGATCAATGAGGATGGTGCAGAGTTTATTATCAATCCTTATGATGAATATGCTGTTGAAGAAGCAATTCAAGTCCGCGAGGCCAATGGCGGTGAAGTAACAGTTATTTCAGTTGGAACAGAAGAAGCTGAAAAGCAATTACGGACAGCACTTGCGATGGGCGCAGACAAAGCAGTATTAATTAATACTGAAGACGATGTGGAGAACGGCGATCAGTTCACTACAGCAAAAATCATTGCAGAGTATTTAAAGGATAAAGAAGCAGATCTCATTTTGGGTGGTAATGTTGCCATTGATGGCGGTTCTGGACAGGTAGGTCCGCGTGTAGCTGAATTGCTAAACATTCCTTATGTTACGACGATTACAAAGCTTGAAATTAATGGAACCTCTGTAACCGTTACTCGTGATGTTGAAGGTGATTCTGAAATAATTGAGACGAGCCTGCCGTTATTGGTCACTGCGCAGCAAGGTTTGAATGAGCCGCGTTATCCATCTTTACCTGGAATTATGAAGGCAAAGAAAAAGCCGCTTGAAGAACTAGAATTGGATGATCTAGATCTGGAAGAAGATGATGTTGAAGCAAAAACAAAAACGATTGAAATTTACTTGCCAGCTAAAAAGGAAGCAGGAAAAGTGTTATCTGGAGATTTAAATGATCAGGTAAAAGAACTTGTACACCTGCTTCATACAGAAGCAAAAGTAGTTTAATCGTAAATGCACGTATACGTTCAGAATGCTGCTAAGCAAAAAATGATTTGCAGGAGGGTAAAGGGATGACTAGAAAAGTATTGATAGTAGGGGAAACTCGTGACGGTTCTTTACGTAATGTTTCTTTCGAAGCGGTTGCTGCTGGAAAAACGGTAGCAGAAGGTGGAGAAGTGGTTGGTGTTTTAATTGGTGAAAATGTTAGCGCTTTAGCGTTGGAATTAGTTCAATACGGTGCTGACCGTGTTGTAGTGGTTGAAGATGAAAAGTTAAGTCAATATACATCAGATGGTTTTACCCAAGCGTTACTTGCTGTGCTTGAACAAGAAAAACCAGAAGGGCTAGTTTTAGGCCATACATCATTAGGGAAGGACCTTTCACCAAGAATTGCTGCAAAATTAGCATCTGGTTTAATTTCTGATGCAACAGCAATTGAGGTTGCAGGTGGAAATGTCGTCTTTACAAGACCGATTTATTCCGGTAAAGCATTTGAAAAGAAAATCGTGACGGACGGGTTAGTTTTTGCAACAGTTAGACCAAATAATATCGCACCGCTAACGAAGGACGAAAGCAGAACCGGTGAAGTTGCTTCCCTCGCTGTTGAAATCAAAGACCTTCGCGCCATTATTAAAGAAGTAGTACGAAAAGCAAGCGAAGGTGTAGATTTAAGTGAGGCAAAGGTTGTTATTTCTGGAGGACGCGGTGTTAAAAGTGAAGCAGGTTTTGAACCACTAAAAGAACTAGCCAAAGTATTAGGCGGTGCGGTAGGCGCTTCTCGTGGCGCCTGTGACGCTGATTATTGTGACTACTCTTTACAAATCGGTCAAACAGGTAAGGTAGTAACTCCAGACTTATATATTGCTTGCGGTATTTCCGGAGCCATCCAACACTTAGCTGGTATGTCAAACTCTAAAGTAATCGTTGCAATTAACAAAGATCCAGAAGCAAATATTTTCAAAGTTGCAGATTACGGAATTGTTGGCGACCTATTTGAAGTAGTGCCACTTTTAACAGAAGAGTTTAAAAAACTTAAAGTACACTCTTAAAATTGGTTTGGCGAGCGGTGACAAACTGCTCGCTTAACTTTTTGAACTTAGATTACTGTCCAGCTCCAGCACCCTAGCGGCTAGTGTCCTTCGCTCTTCGCCCTACGATAAGTCAACATCGAATCGCCTCCGGCTCTTCGTGTTTCCTTTATCTCAGTTGGAGCGCTCCACAAGGAACGCTCCGGCAGCATAGACTTCGCACGAAGAAAAAGCGTTAGCTTTTTCGAGGAGGCCATACGCCGCTGACCAGGGCGCTTCCGCTTTTCTTTAGAATACTTCAATTATTTTAGGGGAAATTACATGCGAGACAGATTATTAGCATGATGATTTAAACAATGCTATACTTTCGTTAGTAATTCAGTTTTCATTAGGAGGGCAAATATAAAATGGCTATTTCAAACGTAACAGATGCAAATTTCTCTGCTGAAACAGGCTCTGGTCTTGTACTTGCAGATTTCTGGGCTCCATGGTGTGGACCTTGTAAAATGATCGCTCCTGTTCTAGAGGAACTTGACTCAGAAATGAGCGACAAAGTTAAAATCGTAAAATTGGATGTAGACGATAACCAAGAAACAGCTGCTAAATACGGCGTTATGAGTATCCCTACATTGCTTGTATTCAAAAATGGCGAAGTAGTTGACAAAGTAGTCGGCTTCCAACCAAAAGACGCTTTAGCAAGTGTGTTAGAAAAGCACGTATAAGCATAGATAACCTTAGCTAGGATAATTCTAGCTAAGGTTTTTTATTTTTGGAAAAAGAAACAGCTTTTCATTATCGTTTGTTTGTTTTAAAATTTAATGATAGATAAAGACGGGGAGGAGCAGCTGGTATGAATGAAAACATCAAACAAAAACTAACACTGCTGCCTGATCAGCCTGGCTGCTACTTAATGAAAGACCGTCAGGGAACGATCATATATGTAGGGAAAGCAAAGGTATTAAAAAATCGGGTACGGTCATATTTCACGGGATCGCATGACGGAAAAACATTTCGTCTTGTCAATGAAATTGAGGATTTTGAGTATATCGTCACCTCATCCAACATTGAAGCACTGCTGCTTGAATTAAATTTAATTAAAAAATATGACCCAAAATATAACGTAATGCTTAAGGATGATAAAACCTATCCGTTTATCAAATTGACAGCGGAGAGACATCCAAAACTTATTATTACTAGAAAAGTAAAAAAAGATAAAGGGAAATACTTTGGTCCTTATCCAAATGTCATGGCAGCAAATGAAACAAAAAAACTGCTTGATCGAATTTACCCGTTACGAAAATGCTCAACACTGCCTGACCGGGTTTGCTTGTACTATCATTTAGGTCAGTGCCTGGCACCATGTGTCAATGACGTACATGAAGAGCAGTATAAACAAATGACCGATGAGATAACCCGCTTTCTCAATGGCGGCTATAACGAAATAAAAAAAGAGCTAACGGAAAAAATGACAAGCGCTGCTGAAGAATTAGATTTTGAGCGGGCCAAAGAATTCCGCGATAAGATTATCCATATTGAAACGACTATGGAAAAACAAAAAATCACGATGACTGATTTTACAGACCGTGATGTATTTGGATATGCAGTCGATAAGGGTTGGATGTGTGTTCAAGTTTTCTTCGTACGCCAAGGAAAACTAATAGAGCGTGACGTTTCAATGTTCCCAATTTACAATGAGCCCGAAGAAGAAATACTCACTTTTCTAGGTCGATTTTATGAAAAGTCCAATCATATTAAACCAAAAGAAATCCTTATTCAGGATGAAATAGACTTAAGTATGGCAGAACAGCTTCTGCAAGTAAAAACCCTTAAGCCACAGCGTGGTCAGAAGAAGGACCTTGTTAAAATGGCGATTAAGAATGCAAAATTGGCATTGACAGAGAAGTTTTCACTCATTGAAAAAGACGAAGTAAGAACAATTAAAGCTGTCGAGAATCTTGGAGAAAAAATGGGGATTTATACCCCGCATCGAATTGAGTCGTTTGATAATTCGAATATTCAAGGGACAGATCCTGTATCTGCCATGGTGGTATTTATTGATGGAAAGCCGAACAAGCGTGAATACCGAAAATATAAGATTAAATCTGTTACCGGTCCGGACGATTATGAATCGATGCGTGAAGTAACAAGAAGAAGGTACTCGAGGGCATTGAAGGAAGAACTGCCGCTCCCGGATTTAATTCTTATCGATGGAGGAAAAGGGCATGTTGAGGCTGTCAGAGATGTGCTGGAAAACGAGTTAGGCTTAGATATTCCATTAGCTGGAATGGTGAAGGATGAAAAGCACAGAACCTCACAGCTGCTCTTTGGAAATCCGCTAGAAATTGTTCCACTAGGAAGAAACAGTCAAGAGTTTTACTTATTACAAAGAATCCAAGATGAGGTTCACCGGTTTGCAATCACCTTTCACCGACAAACCCGGGGAAAAAGCGCCTTTCAGTCTTTGCTGGATGACATCCCAGGTGTTGGTGAGAAGCGGAAAAAGCAATTGCTCAAAGAATTTGGCTCTGTTAGGAAAATGAAAGAAGCCACATTGGATGAGTTTAAAGCAATCGGAATTCCAGCTCCAGTAGCAGAGGAATTAATAAAAAAACTCCAATCAGAGTGATAATTCTTTACGAAATCAGACTTGTCGGAAAAAAATGACTATGCTATAATGAGTGGAAATTCATAATACTATCACTTTTTAATACTGAAGTGAAGGTAGAGGTGCGAGCTTCAATAGTAATGATTCTGAGAAGGATGAGCTTCAGAGAAGAATCATGAAAGGGGATGTTCGCCGAAGTAAAGAAAGTCTCATTTCTTTTTTTACTGGTCTGAGTATTGAATAAATACCGGATTGTCAAGACGATTGTCTTGGAGAGCTATCTTACATTGTAAACGCAAGAATTTTTTTGTGTATGTAAAGCAATGAGATGCCCTCTCATTGCTTTTTATATTTTTGCGAAAGATAATGATAACTAGCTGAACCTATAACTGAAAGCAGGGGAGAAGATGGGTTTAATTGTTCAAAAGTTTGGAGGCACTTCAGTAGGGAGTGTAGAAAAAATTTTAAACGTAGCACAGCGGATTAAAGCTGAAAGTGATCAAGGAAATCAGGTGGTGGTGGTTGTCTCAGCGATGGGGAAATCAACGGATCATCTAGTGGATTTAGCGAAAGAGATTTCTGGGCAGCCAAATAAACGCGATATGGATATGCTGTTAAGCACAGGAGAGCAGGTAACAATTGCTTTATTGTCAATGGCTTTAAATGAGCAGAATCTACCGGCAATATCTTTAACCGGCTGGCAGGCTGGAATTATGACAGAGCCTGTCCATGGGAACGCTCGTATCACCACGATTAATCCAGAAGCTGTTAAGAATCAGTTGGCTGCAGGCAAAGTAGTGATTGTAGCTGGTTTCCAAGGGATTACCGAAAATGGAGAGATTACAACACTCGGACGCGGTGGCTCTGATACGACGGCAGTAGCACTTGCGGCCGCTCTTAAAGCAGATAAATGCGATATCTATACGGATGTGACAGGGGTTTTCACAACCGATCCGAGATATATAAAGAGCGCTCGTAAATTAAAGTCAGTATCTTATGATGAAATGCTTGAGCTAGCAAATTTGGGTGCAGGTGTTTTGCATCCACGAGCAGTAGAATTTGCGAAAAACTATCAAGTGCGGCTGGTGGTCCGTTCTAGTATAGAAAAAGAAGAAGGAACCGTAATTGAGGAGGAAGCATCAATGGAACAAAACCTTGTTGTTCGTGGAGTAGCATTTGAAGATGAAATTACAAAGGTGAGTGTATTAGGCCTTGCCAATTCTTTAACGAGTTTATCAACCATTTTTACAACACTTGCAGAGAACCATTTAAACGTTGATATTATTGTTCAAAGTACAACGGATGCAGAAACGGCCAATCTTGCCTTCTCGATTAAAACGGATGACCTAATGGAAACCTTAAATGTCCTTGAAAATAACAAGGGTGTCCTTAACTATGAACAGCTTGATGCAGAAAATAAACTAGCCAAAGTATCCATCGTTGGTTCAGGGATGATTTCGAATCCTGGGGTTGCAGCGAAAATGTTTGAAGTGCTAGCAGCCAATGAAGTCCAAATTAAAATGGTCAGCACATCAGAAATCAAAGTATCAGTAGTGGTAGAAGAAAAAGATATGCTTAAAGCAGTAGAAGTCCTACACCAAGCGTTTGGACTTTCCTAATAATGAGAAAAAGCTTTCATCGAAAAGATGAAAGCTTTTTTGACATGCTACAGTGTGTCTTTTCGATCCCATTTGACGGTGAATACGACTTTGTTTGCTTTTTTTACTGGGTGTTCGAAGGTTTCGGCGATGACTTGTTTTTGGAGTTCGATTTGTTGGGCCAGGAATCCAGCTTCGATTTGGAAGTAGTGTTCTGCTTTTGATTTGACACGTGAAACAATCAGCGGGCTAACAAGTTCAAATTCAATATCATCTTTGCTTTCTTTTTTTATTACGAGCTGCCCCCAAGAGGCTTTAGCGAAAAAATCGATCATTTCATCAAGTGTATTTAATGGATGCTTACGCGCTAATCTTTTTCCTGCCCAGTAAAGGATCTCAGGTGTATCTTTCCCTAAAATTTCTGGTAAAACAAATTCTCTAATTAATTCATAACCAAATAATGAGATATTTCTTGGCTCATCCGATTGTAAATTATAGTCAATAGCCGTACTGTCTTTCATAAGCTTCCCCTCTTTCTACCATTCTATTATATACAAATAATGCTTTAAGTTAGAACACTTTTTATGGAAATGAGTGTAAAGCTTTAGAGTAATAAAGGATTGTTATTTTGCAATACAATAGTATCCATTTTATCATAACTATGGTCCCCAAAAGGGATTGTGGTCTATCATTATAATCTAAAAAACAAATGTATTTCTACTGGGTTTAATACTAAATAATTCCATTTTCATGTAAATAATCTTATAATTTATTATAATATCAATATATTTTAAAAATTTTAATTTTATCAAGTTTTTGTGTATCCGTTTTCTTGACGCTCCATGCTGTTGGGAGTAAAATGGACATGTCACATAATTGTCACAGTGATGCTAAGTTTTATAAAATTATGTAAATTAAGAATGCTAGAAAAAAAGGCTTACCATCATGTTGAAAATTCAAGGGGGGTTAATTATGGCGGGGAATCGAGAGTTTTTTAATCGAAGATTGCATTCTTTACTAGGAGTAATTCCAATTGGTTTATTCCTTGTGCAACATCTAGTAGTCAACCATTTTGCTACAGGGGGAGCGGGGTCCTTTAACAAAGCTGCAGATTTTATGGGGAACCTTCCTTTTAGAATTGTCCTAGAAACAGTAGTTATTTATTTACCAATTTTGTTTCATGCAATCTATGGCCTTTATATTGCTTTTACCGCAAAAAACAATGCCGGGAAGTATGGGTTTTTCAGGAACTGGATGTTCTTACTACAACGTGTATCAGGTGTCATTACGTTAATCTTTATTACATGGCATGTATGGCAAACACGTGTAGCAGCGGCATTCGGTACAGATGTTGATTTTGATATGATGGCCAATATTCTATCTTCACCATTTATGTTTATCTTCTATGTAATTGGTGTGATTTCAACAATCTTCCACTTTGCAAACGGCTTGTGGTCATTCTTGGTTAGCTGGGGTATAACAGTTTCTCCACGTTCACAAGTAATTTCTACATATTTTACAATTGGCGTTTTCGTGGTTCTTTCATTCGTAGCCATTCGAACACTTTTAGCTTTTGTTTAAAAATTAACTTCATACACAGTATTGAAAAATATCGGATTTTTGGATTAAGGGAGTGAGTCACAATGAGTAAGGGTAAGGTGATCATCGTTGGCGGCGGCTTAGCAGGCTTAATGGCAACGATCAAAGTTGCGGAAGCAGGAACACCTGTAGAATTATTTTCACTTGTTCCAGTTAAACGTTCCCACTCTGTTTGTGCCCAAGGCGGTATTAATGGAGCTGTAAATACAAAAGGAGAAGGAGATTCTCCGTGGATTCACTTTGATGATACTGTTTATGGCGGTGACTTCCTTGCTAACCAGCCGCCAGTTAAGGCGATGTGTGAAGCAGCACCTGGTATCATCCACCTAATGGACCGGATGGGAGTAATGTTCAACCGTACTCCAGAAGGACTATTAGATTTCCGCCGCTTTGGTGGTACACAGCATCACCGTACAGCATTTGCTGGTGCAACCACTGGTCAACAATTGTTATATGCGTTGGACGAGCAGGTTCGCCGTCATGAAGTAGCTGGATTGGTTACAAAGTATGAAGGCTGGGAGTTCTTAGGTTCAGTTGTCGATGACGATGGCGTTTGCCGCGGAATCGTAGCCCAGAACTTAACGTCTATGGAAATTAAATCCTTCGCTGGGGATGCCGTAATCTTGGCAACTGGTGGTCCTGGAATTATCTTTGGAAAAACAACAAATTCTGTTATCAATACAGGTTCTGCTGCGTCGATTGTTTATCAACAAGGTGCATATTATGCAAATGGTGAAATGATTCAGATTCACCCAACGGCAATTCCTGGAGATGATAAACTTCGCTTAATGAGTGAATCAGCTCGTGGAGAAGGCGGCCGGGTTTGGACGTATAAGGACGGAAAACCTTGGTACTTCCTTGAGGAGAAATATCCGGCATATGGAAACCTAGTGCCGCGTGATATTGCTACACGTGAAATCTTCGACGTGTGTGTCAATCAAAAGCTAGGCGTTAACGGCGAAAACATGGTTTACCTTGATCTTTCTCACAAGGATCCACATGAATTGGATGTTAAACTTGGTGGAATTATCGAAATCTATGAGAAGTTCACCGGAGATGATCCTCGTAAACTTCCGATGAAAATCTTCCCAGCTGTTCATTATTCAATGGGTGGACTATGGGTTGATTATGATCAAATGACAAACATTCCAGGACTCTTTGCTGCTGGAGAATGTGATTTTTCACAGCATGGTGCGAACCGCTTAGGTGCTAACTCATTACTTTCTGCGATTTACGGTGGAATGGTTGTTGGCCCAAATGCTGTTAAATATATCAAAGGACTTGAAAAGAGTTCTGACGCTGTTTCTTCAACTGTATTCGATCGTCATGTTAAAGAACAGGAAGACAAGTGGAATTCTATCATGACATTGAACGGTACAGAAAATGCTTATGTTCTTCATAAAGAGCTAGGTGAGTGGATGACGGATAATGTTACCGTGGTTCGTTTTAATGACAAGCTATTGAAGACAGATGAAAAAATCCAAGAACTTTTAGAGCGCTATAAAAATATCAATATCAATGATACTTCGAAGTGGAGCAATCAGGGAGCTGTATTCACCCGCCAATTAGAGAACATGCTGCAATTAGCTCGTGTTATTACGATTGGTGCCTATAACCGGAATGAAAGCCGTGGTGCTCATTACAAGCCTGAATTCCCTGACCGTAATGATGAAGATTTCTTAAAAACAACAATGGCGAAATTTGTTGATAGCTCTTCTGCGCCGGCATTCCATTACGAAGAAATAGACGTTTCTTTGATTCAGCCACGTAAACGTGATTACTCAAAAAGCAAGGGGGAGTAGAATAGCATGTCTGAAAATAAAACAGTAAAATTTATTGTCTCACGTCAAGATAGCCCGGATTCTGCTCCATATGTAGAGGAGTTTGAACTGGCGTATCGTCCCAATATGAACGTAATTTCCGCATTAATGGAAATTCGTAGAAACCCTGTAAACACAAAAGGAGAAGCTACTACGCCAATTACGTGGGATAGTAACTGTCTTGAAGAAGTTTGCGGAGCTTGTTCAATGGTCATTAACGGTAAGCCGCGCCAATCTTGCTCGGCGCTCGTTGATCAGCTGGAGCAGCCGATCCGTTTAGAGCCAATGAAAACATTCCCTGTTGTCCGTGACCTTCAGGTCGACCGTAGCAGAATGTTTGACGCTTTGAAGAAGGTAAAAGCATGGATTCCAATCGATGGAACTTATGACCTTGGACCAGGGCCACGTATGCCAGAGAAAAAGCGTCAATGGGCATATGAGCTTTCAAAATGTATGACTTGCGGTGTTTGCCTTGAGGCTTGTCCAAATGTAAACAGCAACTCAAGCTTTATTGGACCACAGCCACTTTCTCAAGTCCGTCTTTTCAACGCTCACCCAACTGGTGAGATGAACAAGGCAGAGCGATTAGAAGCCATTATGGGTGATGGTGGTCTTGCTAACTGTGGGAACTCACAGAACTGTGTCCAATCATGTCCGAAAGGGATTCCTTTGACTACATCAATTGCCGCGTTAAACCGTGATACTACATTCCAAGCATTTAGAAGCTTCTTCGGAAGTGACCACGCATAACGTAGCATCTCGGTCAATGCAGGGTGTCTGCATTGACCGAAACCCAAAATAAACAGGCATCTCGGTCAATGCAGGGTGTCTGGAGTGACCGAAACCCAAAATAAACAGGCATCTCGGTCAATGCAGGGCGTCTGGAGTGACCGAAACCCAAAATAAACAGGCATCTCGGTCAATGCAGGGTGTCTGGAGTGACCATGCATAAAGGGTAGATTCTTAAAACCTTCTTTTCTAGTATGAAGAGAAGGTTTTTCTTTACAGCTAGTACTTTTACAGGCCGATTTGATATACTAGTAGTAATAAATGTTAGAAAAAGGATGGTACATGTGAGTGAAAAAGCTTCCGTTATTCATCATACTGGCAGGATTAGTTGTAATTGGAATCGGAGTTTGGCAAATCGTGGAGACCAAATTTCTAACTGATACTTCGCTGAAAGAGGCAAAAGAAATTGTTGCACAGGCCGAATCTCGGGCAAATACTGAACTTGACGAGGAAACACCTAAGAAATCTGAAAAAATTGAACCTCCCGATTTTGGTGACACAGTAGGATTATTGTCGATACCGAAGATTAAAGCTGAATTAGCAATTGTTGAGGGTACAGACCCGAATGATTTGAAAAAAGGAGTCGGGCATTACAAAGGCTCTTACTTTCCGAGTGAAAATGGTCAGATTGTTTTATCTGGACACCGAGATACTGTTTTTAGGCGCTTAGGTGAATTGAAGCCTGGAGATATTTTTGAAGTAGACATGGCTAACGGTAAATTTAAGTATGAACTTACCGAAACCAAGATTGTCGACAAAAATGATCGGTCCATCATCACCCTGCAAAATACAAAGGAAGAATTAATCGTCATCACCTGTTACCCATTCCGTTTTGTTGGAGACGCCCCGGAACGCTATATCATCTATGCAAAACCAATCTAAAGTCCCAAAACATGGGGCTTTTTTTTATTAACATTAAAAGTTTTGATCCATCAAGTAATTTATAATAAGAAAATTTAGAAGATATAAAAAAATCACATTGACAAAAAATTAATAGGATTCATAATATAATTAATTAGTTTAGTAACCTAATTAATCTGGACTCTTGCATTATCATTCACTTTTGAAATTTTTAGATCTCCTTCTTTATGTAAGCGTATTCTGAAAGCGTGTTCTATCCCAGTTAGAACCAGTTTACTAGTTTATGAATTGCTAGGTTCACTTGAAATTATTAATACCTAAGCTTTTAGGAGGTGATGGTGGGCATTATAAATTTTTTACATTCTTTGGTCATTTCAAAGTTTTAAGGAATTCTGTAGCTGTTTTGGTTTACTTCAAGTATTGAATGGAAAGCAAGGCAAAAATTTTAATGTTAACGGGGGAAGAAGAAAAATGGCATCAGTATCTAAACAAATTAGAAAATCGTCAAAACTAAGAAAAAGACTTCTGGCAAGTGTACTTACTTTATCTTTAGCAGCTCCGATTATGGGACCGCAGGTAAGTTTTGCAGATGACCAAGGATATACAGGTGAAGAAGGGGAAGCTACGCCATATACTGGTAGAGGAGCAATCACTACATATAAAGTGAAAAAAGCTGAAGGTCAACCAGAAATTGAAGTAGCAACACAAGATAGAATTCTTGAAATTGACGGCAAATATTTTAGAGATGCCAATGGCAATAAAAGCTTAGACGTTTACGAAGACTGGAGAAAGCCAACTTCTGAACGTGTAGCAGATTTGATAAGTAAGATGGATCTTTCGCAAAAAGCAGGAATGATGTACATCAATACTCATACTCCTGAAGCTGATCCAGCAGATGGGGTATTTGTAAATGATGCCAACGCTAAAATTGTTAAAGTGGATAAATTACGTCACGTGATTTACCGTCTATCTCAAAACTTAGGTGATATTGCCAACTATAATAACCAAATGCAACAATTAGCAGAGGGTCTTGAATTAGGTATTCCGGTTGTAATTACTTCGAATCCAAGAAACTCACAATCTACTGATTACACAAATATCACTAATGTTGCAGACCAGCATACTTTCTGGCCAGGAACTTTAGGTTTAGCAGCGGCACGAGATGCAAAAGCTGTTGGAGAATTTGCAGATATTGCCCGCCAAGAATGGAGAGCTGCAGGTATTCGTAAGGTTTATGGATATATGGCTGACGTCGCAACAGATCCACTTTGGGCAAGAATTGAGGAAACATTCGGCGAAGATCCAAAAGTAGTTGGAGACATGAATTATGAATTAGTCAAGGGATTCCAAACTGCGAAACTAGGGGCAGACAGTGTAGCCATCACAGTTAAACACTTCCCTGGCGGCGGAGCTCGTGATGATGGACAAGATCCTCACTTTGCAAACGGTAGCTTTAACATTTATCCTACCGCAGGAAGCATGGAAAAGTATCATCTTCCTCCTTTCGAAAGAGCAATTGAAGCTGGTGTAGCATCCGTAATGCCTTACTATGCATTCCCAAGTAATGATAGTGCTCCTCAAGGTTTGCCACCATATAGTGGAACTGAACAATTTGAAGAAGTGGGCATGACGTTAAATGAAGGAATCTTAGCTTTCTTACGTGCTCCAAAGGCTGAGGGCGGTCTTGATTTTAAAGGATATGTTAACTCTGACTCAGCTGCAGTTTCCGGTAGTGCATGGGGTTACCTAGTTGATAAAGATGGAAATAAAATTCCAGATGTAAAAAAAGTTGCCAAAGCATTAAATGCAGGAACCAATATTATTTCAGGTGGTGCAACACCACAGCTAGTAATTGAGGCAGTTAACAGTGGTTTAGTAGATGTATCAAAAGTTAACGAATCCATTACTTATACCCTATCAGAAATGATGACATTAGGTCTGTTTGAAGATCCATACGTAAACCCTACAGAAGCTATTGCTCTTGCAAATGATGATGAACACAGAGCAAAAGCATATGCAGCACATCAAAAATCAGTTGTTCTAATGCGTAATGATGAAGTATCTGCTGGCCAAAAATTATTACCTTTAACTGCTGAAAAGTTAAAAAATGTTAAACTATATGTTGAAGGATTTATTGGGGTTGCTCCAGGAAGAAATAATCCAAATCCTCAAAAAACTATTAATGAAGAATCAGCAAAACAAACTGCTGCATTTAATGCGGACATAAAGAAAACGCTTAAAGAAAATTTCCCTAACATCACACTAGTAGACAATGTTAGTGAAGCAACACATGCATACTTGTATGTTAAGCCAACTCAATCTAACTGGGATAATGACCCACGACTTGATGTAGATCATACAACCGGTATCCTTGAATTAAATCGAATCATTGCTATCCAAAAAGCAGTTCCAACAATTACTGCTGTAAACTTTACTAACCAATGGTTAATTAACGAGTTAGAACCAAATACTGATGCATTAATCGCTACTTTTGGTACACAACAAGAGGCGGTATTTGATGTTATTACTGGAAAATTCAATCCTGTTGGAAAACTTCCATTTGCTATCCCAGCTAGTAAGGATGTAGTAAATAGAGAAGTAGGGGATGTTCCAAGTTTTGCGCCTGAAGAAATTGCAGATTTTGAATATGTGAATGCTAAAGGTGATGCTTATGCCTATGGTTTTGGTTTAAGCTATACCGCTAATCCAACACCAGTTCCGACACCAGATCCAACACCAGTTCCGACACCAGATCCAACACCAGTTCCAACACCGGTACCAACAGTGAACAATGTTCAAGCAACACCAATCTCTCAAGTAGACAAGAGCAAAGAAGGACACAAGTTACCTAATACAGCAACCAATGCTGCAAATCTGGGACTTATTGGGGCAACGATCGCTGCTTTAGGCGGAGTGGCATTATGGTTCCAACGCCGCCGCCGTGGGAGCGAAGTTAAGTAGTAAGTAAAATATCAGGATATGAAATCTTTAGTATTGATAGATTTATTGGAATGGCGATCTCAAATGAGGTAGCCATTCTTTTTTAAAAATAAGTTTTTTGAAAAGGCAGGTATTCATGTGAAAGCAAAAATTCCACTTCTAATAATATTGGCCGGGCTAATTGTTTTGGGGGTTGGTCTTTGGCAAATCGTGGAGACCAAATTACAAGGTGACACCTCACTGAAAGAGGCAAAAAAGATTGTTGCCCAGGCTGAATCTCGGGCAGAAGCTAATCTTGATGAGGAAACACCTAAGAAAGCTGAAAAAATTGAGCCTCCCAAATTTGGTGACACAGTAGGATTATTGACGATACCGAAGATTAAAGCTGAATTAGCGATAGTTGAGGGTACTGAACCGAATGATTTAAAAAAGGGAGTCGGTCATTACAAGGGCTCTTACTTTTCTGGTGAGAATGGGCAAATCGTTTTATCTGGCCACCGAGATACTGTTTTTAGACGTTTAGGTGAATTAAAGACAGGGGATATCTTTGAAATACAAATGGCAAACGGTAAATTTAAGTATGAACTTACCGAAACCAAGATTGTCGACAAAAATGATCGATCCATCATCACCCTGCAAAATACAAAGGAAGAATTAATCGTCATCACCTGTTACCCATTCCGTTTTGTTGGAGACGCCCCGGAACGCTATATCATCTATGCAAAACCAATCTAAAGTCCTTTTGCGAAGGGCTTTTAATTTTTTAAATAAATAATTCTCCCTTATTGTAAATCTAGTCACTCCAGTAGTGTCATTCACATATGATATCGTGACTAAATATATACCCACCAACGGTTCATAACTGGCGAAGGCAAGGAGGGTCACAATACTTGAAGGAGAATGAATATACTCACAAGCCGTTACTCACCAAACGTGAAAGAGAAGTATTCGAACTCTTAGTACAGGATAAAACTACTAAGGAAATCGCTGGTGAATTATTTATAAGCGAGAAGACGGTTCGAAATCATATTTCCAATGCGATGCAAAAGCTTGGTGTTAAAGGGCGTTCACAAGCAGTTGTAGAGCTCCTTCGTATGGGAGAGCTAGAACTTTAATCATGACCGGCATCCTACGGGAGGCCGGTTCATATTTTTCTTACGGTTATTTTTCCCTTTGGTGGGTTTCAACTTGTAATTTTATCGAAAAAAGTAGAAAATAAGGACAAGAATATGGTACGGGTAAAGAATTTGCCAACGCAAAGGAAAACTCATTTAGGAGTGTACTAGAAATGACTGTCGAAAATTCACCAAAGGTCAACGAGGAAATTGTCGCGAGAATAGAAAAAGATTTACGTTATATTTCAGGAATTATTAAGCAAAAGGGCAGAGAAATGCTGTCTCAATATAAAATAACCCCGCCGCAATTTGTCGCTTTGCAGTGGCTATTTGAAGATGGGGATATGACAATTGGCGAGTTGTCGACGAAAATGTATCTGGCTTTCAGTACGACAACCGATCTGGTTGATCGTATGGAAAAAAATCAACTGGTTGTCAGGGTGAGAGACCCTAAAGATCGCCGAGTAGTCAGAATTCATTTACTAGAAGAAGGCGAAAGAATAATAGACGAAGTTATTAAGAAGCGTCAGGCATACTTAGAGGAAGTTTTGACCAACTTCTCATTGGAAGAAATTCAACAACTTCAAAATAATTTGACTAAACTGCATCAAGATATGCGTTAATAAGTGCTGTTTTCGTAAAATTGTTGTTAAAATCCTAAAGCCGATTTTAACGCGGAACAAACTATTTTTTGTGCTTGAAATTAAGATTGCTGGCTCATTTCTTACAATAGAAGGCTATTTTGGAACAAATCATAGCGTAAAAAGCGCTTTTAATCTCAAAAAGCAATAAAGTTTAAGAAAAGAGCCTTAAAAAGAGGCGAGAAATTTGAAACAACCAATTGGTGTCATTGATTCTGGAGTTGGTGGATTAACGGTTGCGAAGGAAATCATTCGCCAGCTACCAAATGAAAAAATCATTTACTTGGGTGATACGGCCCGATGTCCTTATGGTCCAAGACCTTTAAAGGAAGTTAAACGTTTCACCTGGGAACTAACTACGTTCTTGTTGGAAAAAAACATAAAAATGCTAGTTATTGCTTGTAATACCGCAACAGCAGCTGTCTTGGATGAAATCAGACAAGAGCTGAGCATTCCGGTGTTGGGGGTAATCTATCCGGGAGCACGTACCGCTATCAAACGGACAAAAAACTATCGGGTGGGGATTATTGGTACAGAAGGAACCATTAAAAGCGGCGCTTACGAAAAAGCTTTAAAAGCGCTAAACAGTCGATTGTTTGTAACAGGACAAGCATGCCCGAAGTTTGTTCCGCTTGTTGAGAGCGGAGAGTACGATGGGGAAATTGCTGAAAGAATTGTCATGGAAGCGTTAAAGCCTTTGCAAAATCAAAATCTAGATACACTTATCCTCGGTTGCACCCATTATCCTTTGCTTGAACCGCTCATTCAAAAAGTTATCGGTGATGGTGTAAATGTGATCAGCTCTGGAGATGAAACAGCGAGGGAAATCAGTGCTATTCTTCAATATAACGGTATCCTTGAAAATGATGAGGATGACCCTGCACACGAATTCTACACCACAGGCTCGCGGTATATTTTTTCGAAAATTGCTACCCAGTGGCTTGGAGTCCCTATTAATGATGTGAAAAAAATAAAGTTGTAGCTCCCTATATTATAGGGGGCTATTTTAAAAATAAAAATTACTAATTGTTCTATTTTCTTTCCGAAGGCGGTCTAATTCGTTTCATAGGCTCGTATACATGATAGTACAAACTGTCTTAGGAGGGAAAAAATATGTCAAAAAATAAAGTAAAACCCCTAGTTACAGCTGTTTTTGCTTCAACACTTCTATTATCGGGGTGTGGTTTATTCGGTAAAGAAGTGCAGAAAAAAGTAGATCCGCCAAAGCAGGTTACAGAGACGAAAGCAAACCCGACTAAGGAAACCACCGGTAAAAGTGAAGTAGTCGAAGGAACAAAAACCGAATTATACTTAATAAACAAAGATGGATTAGTTGTACCACAAACATTAAATCTCCCGGATAAGACCTCTGTTGCGACACAAGCATTGGAATACTTAGTTGCAAATGGTCCAGTAACCGACATGCTGCCAAATGATTTTAGAGCGGTCTTGCCAGAAGACACAAAGATTTCCGTTGACATTAAAGATGGTTTAGCTGTAGTTGACTTCTCGAAGGAGTTTAAAAACTACCAGCCTGAAGATGAAAGAAAAATCCTTGAATCAATCACCTGGACGCTCACACAATTTGATACAGTGGAGAAAGTTAAACTGCAAATGAATGGTCATGCATTAACGGAGATGCCTGTAAAAGGCACACCAATCAGCGAGAATTTATCAAGAGCGACAGGTATTAACATTGATACTGCAGGGGTTACTGATATTACGAACACGAAACCAGTTACCGTTTATTATATGGGTGGTGAACAAGGCGCGTATTATTATGTACCAGTTACAAAGCGGGTAAAGAGCAGTGAAAAAAATGATATTGTTGCGGTAGTAAATGAATTGGTAAAAGGGCCAAGTTCAAAGTCTAATCTTGCTTCAGAGTTTATGCCAGGCGTAAAGCTTCTAGATATCCCGAAAATCGAGGATGGAAAAGTAACGTTGAACTTTAATGAATTTATTTATGGAAGCTTTGAAGAAAAAACTGTATCCGAGCGTTTACTAAATGCGCTAGTACTTTCCTTGACTGAACAAAAAGGCATTAAAAGTGTTGCCGTAACAGTTGATGGCAAGGCAGAGTTGGTAAACGATCAGGGGAAAAAACTATCTGAACCAGTAACTCGTCCAGAAAAAGTCAATACAGGTAGTTTCTAAAAAATTATTTTTGATATACTATATAGTGACAATCGCAAGAGGGTGCCTTTTTCGGCTTCCTCTTCTTTATTTGATTTTTTATCGTAGGCGAGATTTTTTTCGCCAAAGGAGGAATAGCTGTGCGTGTTGATGGAAGAGAACGACTGCAATTAAGACCGATACATATTGAAACTGGTTATTTAATGCACCCTGAAGGATCAGTCCTTATTTCAGTGGGAAATACAAAGGTGATTTGTTCAGCAAGTATCGAGGAGAGAGTGCCCCCTTTTATGCGAGGGGAAGGCAAGGGCTGGATTACTGCTGAATATTCGATGCTCCCGCGGGCAACTGAAACAAGAAATATTCGTGAATCTTCAAAAGGGAAGGTTACTGGAAGAACGATGGAAATTCAGCGGTTAATTGGCCGTGCACTTAGAGCCACTGTCGATCTTTCTGCACTCGGGGAAAGAACGGTTTGGATTGATTGTGATGTCATTCAAGCGGATGGCGGTACTAGAACTGCCTCTATTACTGGTGCATTTGTAGCGATGGCGATTGCCCTCCACCGTCTTGGCGATAAAAAGGGTTTTAAGTTCCCGATTACAGATTACTTGGCTGCTACCAGTGTTGGAATTTTAAAAAATAATGAAACTGTTCTTGATTTAAATTATACAGAAGATTCAAAAGCACTTGTTGATATGAATATTGTCATGACGGGCAATGGTGAATTTGTAGAATTGCAGGGGACAGGCGAGGAATCTACTTTCTCTTACCAACAGCTTCAAGATCTTTTAGGTGCAGCACAAGAAGGGCTGATGGAACTATTTGAACATCAAAAAACAGCTTTAGGGGAAGAAATCATAGCAAAAATAGAAGCAAGAAAAAAGAAATAAGGGGCCAGAGGGTATGAAGGAAGTAATTATTGCGACAAAAAATCCGGGTAAGGCTAAAGAATTTGAACATATTTTTGCTCCTAGAGGGATAACTGTCCGGACGCTGCTTGATTTTCCAGAGATTGCAGATGTGGAGGAAACTGGTAAAACATTTGAGGAAAATGCAACTTTGAAAGCAGAAGCCATATCGCAGCGATTGAATAAAATGGTGATTGGTGATGATTCTGGACTAATCGTGGACGCCTTAGAAGGCAGACCTGGAATTTACTCAGCAAGGTATGCTGGCGAGCCTAAAGATGATCAAAAGAATCTTGAAAAGGTGTTGGAAGAATTAAAGGATGTCTCTGAGGAGAAACGTACTGCCCGCTTTTATTGTGCGCTTGCCGTTGCGATTCCGGGTAAAGAGACCATTACTGTAGCAGGAACCTGTGAAGGACGGATTCTTGATGAACAAAGGGGAACGAATGGATTTGGTTATGATCCGGTCTTTTTTGTCCCTGAAAAAGACCGCGCAATGGCAGAACTATCTTCAGATGAAAAGAATAAAATCAGTCATCGAGCAAATGCTTTGAAAAAACTTGAGATCATCTTAGACTCAATTGCAGAGAGAGTGGAATAATCATGAGTAAAGTTCTTGTTGTGAGTGATAGTCATGGTTTAACGGAAGAACTAGAGGTTATAAGGGAAAGGCATTTGAACGACGTTGATTTAATGATTCATTGTGGCGATTCGGAAATAATGCCTGACGAAAAAGTGATAAATGGTTATTTGACTGTGAGGGGAAATTGCGATTTTGACAATTATCCATTAGAGACGACAACGACGGTCGCTGGAAAGAAGTTCTTTATTACCCATGGTCACAAGTATTCAGTAAAAACAACATTATTGAATTTAAATTATAAGGCAGCGGAAGTGGGGGCAAATATCGTTTGTTTCGGACATTCTCACGTGTTGGGAGCGGAAGTCATTGGCGGAATCCTCTTCTTGAACCCCGGCAGCATTCGTTTGCCCCGCGGGCGTATCGAAAAAACCTATGTAATCTTAGACTTATTAGAAGATAAGATTACAATGTCGGTGTATGACATCAGCGGACATGAACTAAAAGAGTTAGCTAATGAATTTGCATGGCCAAAAAACTGAGGGAAGATCTTTTTCTTCCCTATTTTTAAAAACTTCTCCAAATGGTGTTGACTTTTAGTTAAATCCTTTATATAATAAATCTTGTCTTTGAAAAACTTATTACGTCCCAGTAGCTCAGCCGGATAGAGCATACGCCTTCTAAGCGTACGGTCGGGAGTTCGAATCTCTCCTGGGACGCCATTTAACTACATACCAAAATATATTACTCACCTTCACAGAAGGTGAGTTTTTTTGTTTTTCTAGTAAAAAGAAAACATCTTACATTAACTGTGATTTCTAGGAGTGATAGTGCCCATAAATCGGGTTCGGCGAGATTACGGTAACAATCAGAGGCGAATAGTGCCCATAAATCGGGTTCGGCGGAATTACGGTAACAATCAGAGGCGAATAGTGCCCATAAATCGGGTTTGGCGGAATTACGGTAATAATCAGAGGCGAATAGTGCCCGTAAATCGGTCCCGGCAGAAATACGGTAACAATACCCCTTGAATGTGCCCACAAACCCAACGACAACAGATTTTCGGGCACAATGACTTTTAAATATGCACAAACCCCACGAACAACAAGGTGAGTTTTTTTGTTTTTATTCAAATTCATGCTAAACTAATTTCCATACTGGATAGTAGAGGACGGTTTACATATGAAAAAACGGGAACGAGCGAAACGGAAAGATAATCTAATATTCCTTCCCGGACTCGAAAAGAGATTAACGGATAGAGGACTTGAGAGCCTGCAAAATAAAAGGTATCAGGAAGCGATCACCTTGCTTGAAGAGGCAAGGGAACATGATCCGGAAAATAGTGATATCTTAATTGGTCTCGTTCTCGCTTATTTTGAATCGGGAGCCTATCACAAAGCGAAAAATAGGGCGAACGATATGCTGCTAAAAGGAATTGGGGACTATTTTCATATGGTCGATCTTTATTTGACCATTTTAATCCAGCTCCACGAATACCATGAAATTGTTACTACAATCGAAGCACTCTTTGACGAAAAGGAAATTCCCCCTGATCGCCATGATCATTTTCTCACCATCCTACAATTTAGCAGGCGGATGGCAGATCATGATGGTCAGCAGCAGGACCCTAGTGAACAGTCACAGGAAAATAGAAAAATAGAGGATCTCAATCTACTTTCGCTATCTAACCTAAATGAGCAAATGTTCGTCATTTCCAGTTTAGCAGAAAAAAATATTCGCCCTCATATGGATGAAATCAAAGAATTTCTCCAAGCAGAATCCGGGCATCCTTTTTTAAAAACAATGCTCTTAAGCCTTTTAAAAGAACAGGAATATGACAAGGAAATAATTCTTGAAAAGTTTGATATGAAATTGACCGTCATTCCAACAGAACTGCCTGACATTCAATCACAGCCAAAAATGAAGCAAATAGAGAACTTGCTAGAAAAAAGACTGGAAAGTAGTGACCCAGTACTATTTGAAAATATGAAAGGAATGCTCGAAAGGATATTCTATATCAGTTATCCATTCGAACTTGATCCACAAGATGTGTCGGCTTGGGCAGGGGCATTTCATTTCCTCGTTCTAGAGTACTTAGGTGTCGATTCCGATATAAGTGATATTTCAGATGAATACGAGATTTCACCTAAAAAAACAGAGCAGGCGCTCGCTACGCTTAGAGAATTAGAAGAAATTTCTTATCCCAATGTATAGGTAACTTTGTTGAAAGAAAAAAATTCTGTGTTATAATATAAGGGTTGCATTGTGTAAAAAATATATTTTACATAAAAAAGCGGATAATGCCTTTGATGAAAAAGGTATACGTCTACCAAATTCGTTACGAATGAAATGATAATAGATTGTTGGAGGGAAAAGTTATGACAGTAAAATGGGAAAAATTAGAAGGAAACCGCGGTGTCCTTACAGTTGAAGTAAGTGCAGATAAAGTAAGCGAAGGCTTAACTGCGGCTTTTAATAAAGTTGTTAAAACAGTAAATGTACCGGGCTTCCGTAAAGGAAAAATGCCTCGTCCAATGTTTGAAAAGCGTTTTGGTGTAGAATCTCTTTATCAAGATGCATTAGATATTCTTCTTCCAGAAGCGTATGGCAATGCGATTGATGAAACAGGCATCGAGCCAATCGACCGTCCTGATATCGATATCGAGCAAATGGAAAAAGGCAAAGAACTAATCTTCAAAGCTACTGTACAAGTTAAGCCTGAAGTAACACTAGGCGAATACAAAGGTTTAGAAGTAGAAGAGTTCGATACAAACGTAACAGATGAAGATGTTGCGAAAGAACTAGAAACTCTTCAAAACCGTCAAGCAGAGCTTGTTGTGAAAGAAGAAGGTACTGCTGTACTTGGTGATACCGTTGTAATCGATTTTGAAGGATTCGTTGATGGCGAAGCTTTCGAAGGCGGAACAGCTGAAAATCATTCACTTGAATTAGGCTCTAACTCTTTCATCCCAGGATTTGAAGAGCAATTAGTAGGCCTTGCTACAGGTGAATCGAAAGATGTTGAAGTATCATTCCCTGAAGAGTACCATGCTGCTGACCTTGCTGGTAAACCAGCGGTATTCAAAGTTACTATTCATGAAATTAAAGGAAAAGAACTTCCTGAATTAGATGACGAATTTGCAAAAGATGTTGATGATGAAGTTGAAACATTGGATGCGTTAAAAGAGAAAATCAGAACTCGTTTAGAAGATAGCAAAAAGCATGAAGCTGAGCACCACCTACGTGATTCAGTAGTAGAAAAGGCTACTGCTAATGCTGAAGTTGAAATTCCAGATGTTATGGTTGACAGCGAAGTAAACCGTATGCTTCAAGAATTCGAACAACGTCTACAAATGCAAGGTATGAACCTAGAGTTGTACTTCCAATTCTCCGGTCAAGATGAGGATGCGCTACGTGGACAAATGAAAGAAGAAGCAGTAAACCGCGTACGTGCTGCTTTAACGCTTGAAGCAATTGCAAAAGCTGAAAACATTGAAGCTACTGACGAAGACGTAAATGCTGAACTTGAAAAAATGGCTGGTATGTATAACATGACAGTTGATAATATCAAGCAAGCACTTGGCGGTCTTGAAGGAATCAAAAGCGATCTACAAAAGCAAAAAGCAGTAGAATTCTTAATCGAAAACAAAAAATAATAAGTTTTGTCAAAACATGGCACGATTTAATCGTGCCTGTTTTTATACATTTTTTCAATTACATATTATAATAAGGACAGGGAAACCTTTTTAACAAGCAGGATAAAGTAACAAGCAGGAAAAACAGAATAGCATCACGAAGTAAGTAAAACCAGCTCCATGAAAGATTGAATTGCATGAAAAATGGTTATGCTTAATGGGTACATAGGTATGATTTAAAGGGTAACCAAGCAAAAATGCGCTTCCCTAAAAAACATAGTTGAAGAAAGCTTTTTATTTCCTGTCCATTGGGTCCATGTGGTACAATGCAATACATACCGTTGAATAGTTTCGAAAAAAGGACCGGATTTTTGTTTGTGTTACGTAACTTTAAATATGGTTATAACACGTTTTTAAGGGGTGATAGAATTGTTTAAATTTAATGATGAAAAAGGTCAATTAAAGTGTTCCTTCTGTGGAAAGACACAAGACCAAGTACGTAAATTGGTTGCTGGACCAGGTGTTTATATATGTGATGAGTGTATCGAGCTTTGCACAGAAATCGTTGAAGAAGAACTAGGAACAGATGAGGAAGTAGAATTTAAAGACGTTCCGAAGCCGAAAGAAATTTGTGAAATTCTTGATGAGTATGTCATTGGTCAGGACCAAGCTAAAAAGTCACTATCAGTCGCAGTTTACAATCATTACAAGCGTATCAATTCTAACAGTAAGATTGATGACGTAGAGCTCTCTAAGAGTAACATCGCTATGATTGGACCAACTGGAAGTGGTAAAACGTTATTAGCTCAGACATTAGCGCGAATTTTAAATGTTCCGTTTGCCATTGCTGATGCAACATCTCTCACTGAAGCTGGTTATGTTGGTGAAGACGTAGAGAATATCCTTTTAAAATTGATTCAATCAGCTGATTACGATGTGGAAAAAGCTGAAAAGGGTATTATTTATATTGATGAAATTGATAAAATTGCTCGTAAATCTGAAAATCCTTCAATCACCAGAGATGTATCTGGGGAAGGTGTGCAACAAGCATTATTAAAAATTCTAGAAGGTACGGTTGCAAGCGTTCCTCCTCAAGGTGGGCGTAAGCATCCACACCAAGAATTCATTCAAATCGATACCACCAATATTTTATTTATTTGTGGCGGTGCTTTTGATGGAATCGAACCAATTATTAAGCGCCGTTTAGGTCAAAAAGTGATTGGTTTTGGTTCGGATATTAAGCAACAGGAAATTACACAAAAAGAGCTTCTTTCCAAAGTATTACCTGAGGACTTACTTCGCTTCGGATTAATTCCTGAATTCATTGGCCGTCTACCTGTTATTGCAAGTCTTGAGCAGTTAGATGAAGCAGCATTAATTGAAATCTTAACGAAGCCAAAAAATGCTTTAGTTAAGCAATATCAAAAAATGCTTGAAATCGATGAAGTAGAACTAGAATTCGAAGAAGGTGCACTTATTGAAATCGCGAAAAAAGCGATTGAACGTAAAACAGGTGCCCGCGGACTACGTTCGATTATTGAAGGAATCATGCTGGATGTGATGTTTGACCTTCCATCTCGTAATGATATTCAAAAGTGTATCATTACAAAAGAAACGGTCATCGACAATAGTATTCCGAAGCTTGTGTTAGCAGACGGAACCGTTGTAGCAGAAGAGAAATCAGCTTAATAAATTGAATGTCAGAGGACTCAGTCAAATCACTGGGTCCTCTTTTCTATCTTTTATACATCCCCTCTAAAACAGTTTCTTACAAATTGTGGTTTATTCCCTCTGTATGCAGGAAATACTTATACATATCTACCCAAGTTTACTTTGTAGCAGGAGGGAAAAATATGAGTTGGACGGGGATTGCTTTATTTATACAGCTGTTTTTTGGAATTATTATCGGGCTGTATTTTTGGAATTTGCTTAGGAACCAGCGGACACAGAAGGTTTCCATTGATCGGGAATCCCGAAAGGAAATGGAACAGCTTCGGAAGATGAGATCCATCTCATTAACAGAACCATTAGCAGAAAAAGTACGCCCTACAAGCTTTCAAGATATTGTTGGACAAGAAGATGGAATTAAGTCATTGAAAGCGGCATTATGCGGTCCAAATCCACAGCATGTTATTATTTATGGACCACCGGGTGTTGGAAAAACAGCGGCAGCAAGATTGGTTTTAGAAGAAGCGAAAAAAAATCAAAAATCACCCTTTAAACAAACTTCTGTATTTATTGAATTGGATGCGACCACCGCTCGATTTGACGAACGAGGGATTGCCGACCCTTTAATTGGGTCCGTACATGATCCAATTTATCAAGGAGCGGGAGCAATGGGCCAGGCTGGAATACCACAGCCAAAGCAAGGTGCAGTTACGAACGCACATGGCGGTGTCCTATTTATTGATGAAATTGGTGAGTTGCACCCGATTCAAATGAACAAACTTTTAAAGGTTCTTGAGGATCGTAAGGTATTTCTTGAAAGTGCCTATTATCATGAAGAAAATAATCAAATCCCAACCCATATCCATGATATTTTTAAAAATGGGCTTCCTGCTGATTTTCGCTTAATTGGTGCAACCACAAGGACTCCAAGTGAAATTCCACCTGCGATTCGTTCACGTTGTATGGAAGTTTTCTTTCGAGATTTATCTCAAGAAGAAATTATCCAAGTTGGACAAAAGGCTGCTGAAAAAGTAGAACTTGCCATCAGTGAAGCTGGATTAGAGATTTTATCTACATATGCAAGAAATGGGCGTGAAGCCGTTAATATGATTCAGATAGCTGGCGGGCTAGCCATCACGGAAGAGCGAAATTTTATTAAAGACGAAGATTTAGAATGGGTTGCCCATTCTAGTCAACTATCTCCAAGAATGGAAAGAAAAATCAATGACGATTCCCGTGTCGGTCTTGTGAATGGACTTGCAGTTTACGGACCAAATTCAGGTGCACTGCTTGAAATCGAGGTAACCGTTATTCCTGCGATAGATAAAGGATCCATTAACATAACGGGAATCGTCGAGGAAGAAAGCATTGGCGGTCAAGGTAAGTCAATCCGCAGGAAAAGTATGGCACGTGGTTCGATTGAAAATGTTATTACTGTTTTAAGGTCGATGGGCGTTCCAGCTAATGATTTCGATATTCATGTCAATTTCCCAGGCGGGGTTCCGATTGATGGTCCTTCAGCAGGGATTGCGATGGCAACCGGAATTTATTCTGCCATCTACAAAATTCCGATTGATAACAAAGTTGCGATGACCGGAGAAATAAGTATTCATGGAAATGTGAAACCGATCGGCGGTGTTTATCCAAAGGTAAAGGCAGCTAGGAAAGCTGGGGCAACGACGGTAATCATCCCAGAAGAAAACGTGCAATCGATTTTAAATGAAATAAAAGGAATTCGGATTGTTCCTGTTACGCATTTAAGTGAAGTCTTTGACGTTGCCCTCGTCAATAATCAGCCGCTCAATCAAGTGATTCCGGCATCTATAGAGCTAACAAAAAAAGAATCCATTTAACTTTATTCACTTCGGTTGTCTAACCGGAGTGTTTTTTATGAAGGCTCTTTTGTTAAACTTTATTGTTTTTTGTACAAACGAAAACAGACTTTATGAAAGAAATTAAGGAGCTTGGGGAAAATTAATCATATTGACAAGAAGAAACTGTTACTTTCGTAATATTAGACACAAATTTGCAAATGAGATAGAATTGTACAAAGACGTTTTCTGCTTTTATCAGCGGGAAACATTGATTTATGCATGTGGAGGTGCAACTTAATGGCGAAAGATAGAGAATTGATCGTTCCCCTCCTGCCGCTTCGGGGGTTGCTAGTATATCCGACAATGGTCCTTCATTTAGATGTGGGGCGTGAAAGATCGGTTGAGGCCCTTGAAAAAGCGATGGTAGATGACCATTTAATTTTTTTAACGACGCAAAAGGATATTGCAATCGACGAACCGTCTGAGGAAGATTTATACGAGATTGGTACGTTAACAAAGGTTAAACAAATGCTCAAGCTCCCAAATGGCACAATTAGAGTATTGGTCGAGGGACTCAACAGAGCCAAAATTGAAACATTTCATGATGAAGAAGAATATTATGCTGTCAGCATCGTGACATATGATGAACCTACAACAAAGGATGTAGAGGATCAGGCATTAATGAGAACAATGCTTGAGTATTTCGAGCAATACATAAAGTTATCAAAGAAAATTTCAGCAGAAACCTATGCCTCGGTTGTTGACATTGAAGAACCAGGAAGAATGGCCGATATTATCGCATCCCATTTACCAATCAAATTAAAGGAAAAACAAGAAATACTTGAAATGATTGATGTAAAAGAGCGAATGAATATGGTGATTGATACCATTCAAAATGAAAAAGAAGTACTGAATCTTGAGAAAAAGATTGGCCAGCGTGTGAAGCGCTCAATGGAAAGAACGCAAAAAGAATATTATCTGCGAGAGCAAATGAAGGCAATTCAGAAAGAATTAGGCGATAAAGAGGGTAAAACCGGTGAAATTGCCGACCTTACTGAAAAAATAAACCAAGCGGGTATGCCTGAACATGTTCAGCAGACTGCTTTTAAAGAACTTGATCGCTATGAGAAGGTGCCATCAAGTTCAGCTGAAAGTGCCGTTATTCGCAACTATATTGAATGGTTAATTACGATCCCATGGTCAAAAAAGACAAATGACGATATTGATATTAACCGTGCTGAAAAGATCCTAAATCAGGATCATTTTGGACTTGAAAAAGTGAAAGAACGTGTATTAGAATTTTTAGCCGTTCAAAAGCTGACCAATTCCTTAAAAGGACCGATTCTTTGCCTTGCAGGACCTCCAGGAGTAGGTAAGACAAGTTTAGCGCGTTCGATTGCTTCTTCATTAAATCGCAATTTTGTCCGTGTCTCCCTTGGAGGCGTTCGTGATGAGTCTGAAATACGCGGTCACCGCAGGACTTATGTTGGGGCGATGCCAGGTCGAATCATTCAAGGAATGAAAAAAGCGGGCACGATTAATCCAGTCTTTTTATTAGACGAGATTGATAAAATGTCAAGTGACTTCCGTGGTGATCCATCTTCAGCGATGTTAGAGGTGTTGGACCCGGAACAAAACCATAATTTTAGCGATCATTATATCGAAGAAACGTATGACCTATCAAAAGTCATGTTTATTGCGACGGCCAATAACTTATCCACGATCCCTGGTCCGCTTTTAGATAGAATGGAAATTATTACGATTGCTGGCTATACCGAGATTGAAAAAGTTCATATCACAAGAGATCACTTGTTAGGCAAGCAAATTAAAGAAAATGGACTTTCAAAAGGGACATTGCAGGTACGTGATGATGCCATTTTAAAGGTAGTTAGGTATTATACCCGTGAAGCAGGAGTACGGAGTCTAGAACGGCAAATGGCAACCATCTGCCGCAAGACTGCCAAGATTGTTGTTTCTGGTGAGAAAAAACGGGTTGTTGTTACCGAAAAGAATGTTGAGGATTTCCTAGGTAAGCCAAAATACCGCTATGGTCAAGCTGAAACAGAGGATCAAGTCGGAGTTGCAACCGGGCTGGCCTACACGACTGTAGGTGGCGATACACTCCAGATTGAAGTTTCCCTATCACCGGGTAAAGGCAGACTGGTATTAACAGGAAAACTAGGCGATGTCATGAAAGAATCTGCACAGGCTGCGTTTAGTTATGTTCGTTCAAAGACTGCAGAGCTTGGTATTGAAGAAGATTTTCATGAAAAATACGATGTGCATATTCACGTTCCAGAAGGAGCAGTTCCAAAAGATGGACCATCTGCAGGAATCACTATGGCTACTGCACTCGTGTCTGCTTTAACCGGTAAAGCAATTCGGCGTGAAGTAGGGATGACGGGTGAAATTACCCTAAGAGGCCGTGTGCTTCCAATTGGTGGGTTAAAAGAAAAAACACTTAGTGCTCATCGGGCAGGATTAACAAAGGTTATTCTTCCAAAGGATAATGAAATGGATATTGATGATATACCAGAAAGTGTCAGAAATGAAATTGAGTTTGTTCTTGTTTCACATGTCGATGAAGTTTTACGACATGCACTAGTAGAAGGTGGATTAAAATGAAAGTAACAAGTTCCGATATTGTCATCAGTGCCGTAAGGCCAGCGCAGTACCCAGAAACAGAGCTTCCTGAATTTGCATTGGCAGGAAGGTCAAATGTAGGTAAATCTTCGTTTATTAATAAGATGTTAAATCGTAAAGGCCTTGCCAGAATCTCGTCAAAGCCAGGGAAAACACAGACCTTAAATTTTTACTTAATCAATGAAATTCTTCATTTTGTCGATGTACCTGGCTATGGATATGCAAAGGTATCGAAGTCGGAACGGGAAGCTTGGGGAAAAATGATTGAGACGTATTTTACCTCCCGTGAGCAATTAAGAGCTGCAGTTTTGATTGTAGACTTACGGCACCCGCCGACACAAGATGATGTGATGATGTATGATTTCTTAAAGCACTATGACATTCCTTGTATTGTTATCGCAACGAAGGCAGATAAAATCCCAAAGGGAAAATGGCAGAAGTATTTAAAAGTTACAAAAGAAACGCTTGATTTAGACGAAAACGATCAAATTGTCTTGTTTTCATCCGAAACAGGCGAAGGCAAAGACAAAGCATGGACAATTTTACAAAGCTATATGTAAAAATAACGTTATGCTGAAGATTTCTAAAGGAGTCCGTTTTCGGGTGCTTCCTTATTAAAAGACACAAGAAAAGACGTATGAATTGGCATACGTCTTTTCTTTGTTTATCAAGGTTTCTACGAAATTAAAGAGGATCCGCAATTATCGGTTGGGGGATCAGGTTAAGCATCTGATCTGAAAATAGACGGAGAAATTCCGTTTAATTAGAAATTATTATAAAAAAAGGCTTCAATAGACGGAGAGATTCCGCCTATTGAATCAAAAAATTCAAAAATGGAGGATATTCCTTTGCTTAAGCGGAAAACCTCCGCTTATTTACCCCGAAACCAGCTCCATTTTGCATTTAACCGGAAAATCTCCGCTTATTTTACTTTTGCTGGTTACTCGATTAAGGACAAGACATCTTTATTTAACAGGGAGTGAGATTCCAAGAGAACCTCATTTTGATGAATTACAGTGCCTGACGTTATTTTTTCTTCCGAAAGAGAAAGTAGATTCCAACAAGAATAATAATGGCTGGCCAAAATTTCCAAACAAAACTTAGCCCATTTTGCAGTAAATTAAGATATTCAGATACTTTATCGTAAAATAATAGCAACAATGCCATTACTAAAAAGAGAAACGCTTGAAACAAACCATTATTGGTTTTTTGAAACCGAAGAAAGAAGCCAATGGATATAAACAATACCAGCATGCCAATGGTATTGTTTGGCCAGAAAGAGACTTTACCAGCCAAATGGAAATGTAGACCGAACCCCCCTATGATAACACCAGGCAGAATTGCTTCATGGTCTTTTGCAGAGTATCCCTGTCCTAAAAAAGCCGCACCGACAATAATAAGCAGCGTTGGCCATGAATACAATGCTTGAAAAGCAGTAAATCCAGATTGCTGTAAGAAAAGATAGACACCAAAGCCAATCAGGATAATTCCAGGGAAAATCCGTTGATTCTTCATATAAAACACCACTTCCAATAAGGTATACTTGAATATCATTGATTTTTTTGGTACGGTACATAAGATGATATTTTATTTTAAACATAAACTTTTTTTCCTATTTATAGTAACATATGTTTCGTTTTCTGTTCACATTTTTCGGGTAAATGTTGAAAATCCCGTGTTATAATCAGACTAGTTAATCATGTAGAAATAGTAATTGTATTACTTATTGGGGGTGTTCTAAAAAAATGCATATTGTAGTGATCGGTTTAAACTATAAAACTGCCCCTGTGGAAATCCGTGAGCGGTTGACATTTAATCAAGCCGACCTTGGGGATGCCATGACAAAATTAAATTCCAAAAAAAGCGTCCTTGAAAACATCATTGTGTCGACGTGTAATCGTACAGAGGTATATGCCGTTGTAGATCAATTGCATACTGGCCGTTATTATATAAAGGAATTTCTATCTGAATGGTTCGGAATTGAACAATCAGAGTTTTCACCATTCCTATTTGTTTACGAAGAAGACGGTGCCGTTGAACATTTATTCAAGGTAGCTTGCGGTCTTCATTCAATGGTATTAGGGGAAACTCAAATATTAGGGCAGGTTCGTTCAAGCTTTATTTTGGCTCAAGAGCAAGGAACAACAGGTACAGTCTTCAACCACTTATTCAAACAGGCGATTACAGTAGCAAAACGTGGACACGCTGAAACAGATATTGGTGCAAATGCTGTCTCTGTTAGCTATGCAGCTGTTGAACTTGCAAAGAAAATCTTTGGTTCACTTGAAAATAAACATGTCCTCATTTTTGGTGCAGGCAAAATGGGTGAGTTAGCAGCCCAAAATCTGCATGGGAACGGTGTAAGGAAAGTAACTGTCATTAATCGTACGTATGAAAAAGCAAGAGTTCTTGCCGATCGATTTTCTGGAGATGCAAAAACAGTCGATGATCTTCAAAATACGCTTATGGATGCAGATATTCTGATTAGCTCTACAGGTGCGAAGGATTTTGTCATTTCGAAATCAATGATGGAAAAAGTGGAGAAAAAGCGTAAGGGTAAGCCATTATTTTTGGTCGATATTGCCGTTCCGCGTGACCTAGATCCTAAAATCGCTGAGCTAGAAAGTGTCTTTTTATATGACATCGATGATTTAGAGGGAATTGTACAGGCAAACCTTCAGGAGCGAAAGAAAGCAGCTCAAGCCATTATGTTGATGATTGAAAAGGAAATTGTTGATTTCAAACAATGGCTTGGTTTGTTGGGCGTTGTACCTGTTATCTCGGCACTTAGAGATAAAGCGGTTGCCATTCAAGCTGAAACAATGGTCAGTCTAGAGCGCAAGCTGTCCCATTTATCGGACCGCGATCTAAAGGTATTAAATAAACATACAAAAAGCATTATCAATCAACTTTTAAAAGACCCTATCTTACAAGCGAAAGAATTGGCTGCTCGTCCTGATGCTGATGAGGCATTGGATTTATTTATGAAAATATTTAAGATTGAAGAGCTTGTTGAAAAACAAACAAAAGCAGCCGAAACCAAAAATGCAATGGTTCATGTACCTCAGGCTTCTTTTCAGTCATAAGAGGAACTTATTATGTATGACTTTTATATGACACGACTGCACGAATTGACAGTAGTTCTATATGCCTTCAGTGTATTGTTATATTTTTTCGATTTCATTCACCATAACCGGAAGGCAAACCGTATCGCCTTCTGGTTACTTGCGTTTGTATGGGTTTTACAAACGATATTTTTAACTTCCTATATGATAAAAACAGGAAAATTTCCGGCGTTAACGATATTTGAAGGTCTGTATTTTTATGCATGGATATTGGTTACGCTATCGCTAGGAATTAACCGGTTATTGAAGGTTGATTTCATTGTCTTTTTTACGAATATACTTGGCTTTATTGTCATCGCCATTCATACATTTGCTCCGATTAACCATGATTCGCATATTATTAGCAATCAGCTAATGTCTGAGCTTTTACTTATACATATCACAATGGCAATTCTGTCCTATGGGGCTTTCTCATTATCTTTTGTCCTATCGACGCTTTATCTCATTCAATATGATTTATTGAAAAGAAAAAAGTGGGGGGCGAGACTTATGAGAATTGCAGATTTGAGCAAACTGGAACGCTCCTCTTATATTTTAGTAGTAATAGGAGTTCCCATGCTGTTATTAAGCCTCATTCTTGGATTACAATGGGCCTTTCTAAAAGTTCCAGGAATGCCATGGTACGATATGAAAATAATAGGATCATTTGTTGTTTTATTAGGGTACAGTATTTATTTGTACCTGCGTATTGTTAAAAATATGTCAGGCAGACAGCTAGCCATTTGGAATACAGGATCTTTTATAGTCGTTTTAATAAACTTTTTCTTTTTTGGTCAATTATCATCATTTCATTTTTGGTATTCATAATTGCAGGAGGTAGTCATGAGAAAAATTATCGTAGGTTCTAGACGCAGCAAGTTGGCTTTAACACAAACAAATTGGGTGATTGAACAGCTGAAAAAGCTCGGAGGACCTTTTGAATTTGAAGTAAAAGAAATTGTCACTAAAGGAGATAAAATCCTTGATGTCACACTTTCAAAAGTAGGCGGAAAAGGCTTATTTGTGAAGGAAATCGAGCAAGCGATGATGGATAAAGAAATTGATATGGCTGTTCATAGTATGAAAGACATGCCAGCAGTCCTGCCAGAGGGTCTTACAATCGGCTGTATCCCATTCCGTGAGGATCATCGTGACGCGTTGATTTCAAGAGATCATGTTAAGTTAAAGGATCTGAAGCCAGGAGCAATTATTGGTACTAGCAGCCTTCGCCGTAGCGCGCAATTACTCGTACAACGTCCTGATTTAGAAATAAAATGGATCCGTGGAAATGTGGATACGAGATTACAGAAGCTTCAGGATGAAGAATATGATGCTATTATCCTAGCTGCAGCAGGACTTTCCCGTCTTGGCTGGGCAAAAGAAACCATCACTGAATTTATCGACGAAGAAATTTGTGTTCCAGCTGTTGGCCAAGGAGCATTATCGATTGAATGTCGTGAAGATGACAAAGAGCTTCTTGAACTGTTCGAAAAATTCACATGTAAGAAAACAGAAAGAGCTGTTAGAGCTGAACGGGCTTTCCTTCAAAAAATGGAAGGCGGCTGCCAAGTGCCAATTGCCGGCTTCGCCACTATCGAAGACAATGACGAGATTGTTCTAACCGTATTAGTAGCGTCTCCTGAAGGCCATGAAATCTTCAAAGAGGAACTAAGAGGTCATAACCCGGAAGAGCTTGGTATTCAAGCTGCAGACCTATTAATTGAAAAAGGAGCTAAAGACCTGATTGAGAAGGTTAAACGGGAGCTCGAAGGTCAATGCTAGAACCATTAGGTTTGAAAGACAAAAAGGTCCTCGTTCCCCGTGGAGCAGGTCAGGCAAAATCCTTTTCACAACTTGTAGAAAAGTATGGAGGGATTTCAATCGAAATCCCTCTTATTGCGTTTCGTCCGATTGAAATCAATCAACGGCTGCAAACGGCAATAAACGAAATTGAGACATATAACTGGATTATTTTTACAAGCAATATCACGGTTGATACTTTCTTTTCTTTTAAAAATATCGAAGAGTTCAGTACATTTCCTAGAGTTGCAGTTATTGGCAAGAAAACGGAAGAGGTCATTAGCGAAAAGGGGTTAAAAGCTGAGTTTGTTCCATCTTCTTATGTGGCTGAGGTATTTGTTGAAGAATTCCTCCCCTATGTGGCACCAGGTTCAAGGATCCTGCTTCCGAAAGGAAATCTCGCCAGGGAATATATATCGAGTTCTCTTATACGGCATGGTGCTCATGTCGATGAAATCGTCATTTATGAAACGTACATGCCGAATGAGAGCCTTGAAAAACTGGCAAAGCTGCTTTCTGCCGATGAGCTGGATATCTTAATGTTTACGAGTCCCTCCACTGTAGATCACTTTATGAATGTGGTGAAAGAGTATAAACTTGAGAGTCATATCGGAAATTGTGTCGTTGGCTGCATCGGACCGGTAACAGAGAAAAAACTGCGATCTTATGGATTACCAGTCCATGCTGCACCAAAGGAATATACCGTAAAAGAAATGGTCAAAAGTACGATTGAATACTTAGAAAAATAATGTTGGGGGTAATTATAAATGGAATTACAATTTTCACGTCATCGCCGATTACGATCAAGCGCTAACATGCGGGCGCTAGTGAGAGAAAACCACTTACGACCGGAAGATTTTATCTATCCGTTGTTTATTTATGAAGGTGAAAATATTCGCAATGAAGTTTCATCAATGCCAGGTGTTTTCCAAGTATCGATCGATCATCTTCAAGCAGAGATGGAAGATATCGTTGCACATGGAATTAAATCTGTATTATTATTTGGTATTCCTACAACAAAAGATGCTTGCGGAGAACAAGCTTTCCATGACCATGGGATTATTCAAGTGGCAACACGGTTTATTAAGGAAAGGTTCCCAGAAATCATTGTCGTAGCCGATACCTGTTTATGTGAATATACAGACCATGGTCACTGTGGTGTTGTCGAAGGGGAAAAGGTTCTGAACGATGAATCCTTAGAATTACTTGTAAAAACAGCAGTCGCACAAGCAAAAGCTGGAGCAGATATTATTGCACCATCGAATATGATGGACGGCTTTGTTGCAGCCATTCGTGCCGGTTTAGATGAAGCTGGATTTAAAGAGATCCCCATTATGTCTTATGCGGTTAAATATGCGTCTGCTTTTTACGGTCCATTCCGTGAAGCAGCAGAAGGTGCACCACAGTTTGGCGATCGCAAAACGTATCAAATGGACCCTGCCAACCGGATGGAAGCATTTAGGGAAGCGGAATCCGATGTTGCAGAAGGCGCAGATTTCTTAATCGTTAAACCAGGATTACCGTATCTTGATATCGTTCGTGATGTAAAAAATAACTTCAATCTACCTGTTGTAATTTACAACGTAAGCGGTGAATATGCAATGGTGAAAGCTGCTGCTGCAAACGGCTGGATTGATGAAAAAAATACTGTTCTTGAAATGTTAGTAGGGATGAAGCGTGCCGGCGCAGATCTAATTATTACCTATGCAGCAAAAGACGCATGCCGTTGGTTAAAGGAACAATAATTTCAAGATGAAAAGAGGAAAGTAAAATGCGCTCATATACAAAATCAATTGAAGCATTTAAAGAAGCTCAAAACCTAATGCCTGGCGGGGTGAATAGCCCGGTACGTGCTTTTAAATCAGTGAATATGGATCCGATTTTCATGGAAAGAGGAAAAGGTTCTAAAATCTATGATATCGATGGCAATGAATATATCGATTATGTATTATCATGGGGACCGCTAATCCTTGGACATACAAATGAACGCGTCGTTGAAGGCATTAAAAAGGTGGCTGAGCTTGGTACAAGCTATGGCGCACCAACATTAATGGAAAACGAACTGGCTAAGCTTGTGATTGAGCGTGTGCCATCAATTGAAGTGGTAAGGATGGTATCGTCAGGAACAGAAGCGACGATGAGTGCCCTCCGCTTAGCACGAGGTTACACAGGCCGTAATAAAATTTTAAAGTTTGAAGGCTGTTACCATGGACATGGTGATTCTCTGTTGATTAAAGCTGGCTCTGGTGTTGCTACACTTGGATTACCAGACAGTCCTGGTGTTCCTGAAGGAACTGCTAAAAACACGATTACAGTCGCTTACAATGATCTTGAAGCGGTAAAGTATGCATTTGAACAATTTGGCGATGATATTGCATGTATTATCGTTGAGCCAGTTGCAGGGAATATGGGGCTTGTGCCACCGCTGCCTGGATTCTTAGAGGGTCTTCGTGAGATTACCACTGAAAAAGGCGCTTTGCTGGTTTTTGATGAGGTTATGACTGGTTTCCGTGTAGGCTACAATTGTGCACAAGGCTATTTTAATATTACTCCAGATATTACTTGTCTAGGAAAAGTAATTGGCGGTGGACTGCCAGTTGGCGCTTACGGTGGTAAAGCTGAAATCATGCGTCAAATTGCTCCAGCCGGACCGATTTACCAAGCTGGAACTCTTTCAGGAAACCCACTTGCCATGACGGCTGGGTATGAGACGTTAAGCCAATTAACACCAGAGCATTATGAAGAGTTTAAGCGCTTGGGAGACTTACTTGAAAAAGGAATTACAGCAGCGGCTGAAAAATATGATATTCCCGTTACTTTCAACCGTGCTGGTTCGATGATCGGGTTCTTCTTTACAAATGAAGATGTCATCGACTATGAAACAGCAAAAACATCTAACTTAGAATATTTCGCTGCCTATTATCGTGAAATGGCTGAACAAGGAGTATTCCTGCCGCCATCCCAATTCGAAGGCTTGTTCTTATCAACCGCACATACCGACGAAGACATCGAAAAAACGATCAAAGCAGTAGAGATTGCTTTTTCAAAACTAAAATAATTCGTTCCTGGCACTTATCAAATTGATAAGTGCTTTTTTTATTGAAAAATACTTGTTAAGTAGGACATTTACAGTGTTCCAATGTGCCCCAAAACCTATAAGGGGAGAGTTTTCGGGCAAGTGGAGAGGCCCTATGTGCGTGAAAAAGGAAAAATGGAATTTTTCGGTCAAGTAGAGAGGCCCCATGTGCGCGAAAAAGAAGAAACGGAATGTTTCGGTCAAGTGGAGAGGGTCCATGTGCGCGAAAAAGAAGAAACGGAGTGTTTCGGTTAAGTGGAGAGGGTCCATGTGCGCGAAAAAGAAGAAACGGAATGTTTCAGTAAAGTGGAGAGCTCCCATGTGCGCGAAAAAGAAAAAACGGAATGTTTCGGTCAAGTGGAGAGGGTCCATGTGCGCGAAAAAGGAAAAAAGAAAATTTTTGGTCAAGTGGAGAGCTCCCATGTGCGCGAAAAAGAAGAAACGGAATGTTTCGGTTAAGTGGAGAGGCCCTATGTGCGCGAAAAAGAAGAATAGAAAATTTTCGGTCAAGTGGAGTGACCGAAGAGCATACAGAAAATGCGTTTGGGTCAATGCAGAGGTGCTGGAGTGACCGAAGAGCATACAGAAAATGCGTTTGGGTCAATGCAGAGGAGCTGGAGTGATCGAAGTGCAGTCAGAAAAAGCATTTGGGTCAATGCAGAGGAGCTGGAGTGACCGAGGAGCATTCGGAAAAGGCATTTGGGTAATGCAGAGGAGCTGGAGTGACCGAAGAGCATTCAGAAAAAGCATTTGGGTCAATGCAGAGGAGCTAAAGTGACCGAAGTGCATTCAGAAAAGGCATTTGGGTCAATGCAGAGGAGCTGGAGTGACCGAAGAGCATTCAGAAAAAGCATTTGAGTCAATGCAGAGGAGCTGGAGTGACCGAAGAGCATTCAGAAAAAGCATTTGGGTCAATGCAGAGGAGCTAGAGTGACCGAAGAGTATTCAGAAAAAGCATTAGGGTCAATGCAGAGGAGCTGGAGAGACCGAAAGAAGCCCCCATGTGCCCAAAAACATCAAGGGTGAGTTTCGGTTAAGTCGTGAAATAAAAAACAAAGAGAATCCTAAACTTTTTTTGATTACAAGGCTTTTTTATCATATTTAAAAGCTGTTATTCATAAAGTGTAAGTGACATAGTGATTTTGCGTAAAAGGAAACGAAAGGAGGAGTCGCTTTGTCTCAGGAGAATCAATCGTGTCTACGATTTTCCTTGGAGGAATCTTTGTGGTTTAGAAAGGGACAGGAAGTAGCTGAGCTTGTTTCGATTTCTCTAGACCCGGATATTACCATCCAGGAAAATGATCAATACGTAACCATACGGGGTTCGCTGGAATTAACAGGCGAATATAGAAGTGAAGAAGATAGTGTGGAGAATGAGGAAGAAAATGAACCGAACCAAAAGTATGTAGAAAGAGTGGATCCACAAGAAGAAGGAATTTGTGAATTCTCACACCGTTTTCCTGTCGATATTACCATTCCAAACAATCGAATTCAAAGTATTTATGATATTGATGTCATCGTCGAATCATTTGATTATGCAATTCCGGAGCGCAGCTGTCTAAAACTATCTGCTGAACTGACCATTAGCGGTTTATATGATTCATCCCAGCAGGATGCAGACGTGGAAGTAGAGGAAGAGGAAGAGTATGAAGTACTCCATCGCTATCAGGTAGAAGCAACAGAGGAACCACAACAAGAGGAAAATCAATTTGAGGACACTTTCTTATTTGAAGCAGAAGCAAAGTTGCAGCCAGAAGAAAAACAGGTTGAACCATTTCCGAAATTCCCGACCTTTACGTATCAAGAGCCACAAGAAGAAGAGCAGCCACAACAGCCTGCCGTTTTTGAATTTGCTAGAAGTGAAATCAGTGAGCCAAAACATGAGGAAGCGCCGGCAAAGCCAATTGCAGAAGAGGTGAAGGAACCTTCTCAACCAAAAGAACCAGTTATGGAAGAGAGTTCTTCCTCTCCAGAAGAACCACCTAAACAGGTAAAAAAGAAGGCATCTAAAAAGAAATCGATGACACTCACGGAATTCTTTGCACGCAAGGAAGAAGCGTCAGATCAAGCGAGATTAAAAGTTTGTATTGTTCAGAAGGGTGATACACTCGATAGCCTTTCCGACCGTTACGACGTTTCTATTCCCAATCTACTTAGATACAATAATCTCGAGCTCAACCAAGACGTGTATGAGGGTCAGGTATTATATGTACCTGTTGCCTTTGCAAAAAAATAACAGTCAAAACAGGGTGAGCGGGTTTGGAAAACCTGCTCACATCTGTTTAAGTACTTTGCTTTCTTTGAAAGGCAGATGATTTTCGATGAATGATTCGAATCTTGTGGATCCACTAGTCCCGATTTTAAAAAACTATCAAGTACAACCACATTTCGTTGAAGACCATGGCAGTGTTAAAAAAATCTATACGGATAAAGGGACATTTGCGCTGAAAAAAATTGACCCGACGACGGGAACTGATTTTATCCGCCATGTTCATCTGCTCTATCAAAAGGGCTATAATCGAATTGTGCCGATCTATCCAACAATGGACGGAAGGTATGCGGTCCTTCATGATAAAGCTCTTTATTATTTAATGCCATGGATGTCGAATGAAGTAACGGAAGATCGCCAGCATAAACACCAGCAACTTTTTCGCGAGTTAGCCAGGCTTCACACATTATCGGCCAAAGACATCACTGTTAACAAAGAAGAGCGGACAGAGCATTATGAAAAGACGATTCAGCTGCTCGATAAGAATCAGGAGCTTCTGGATGGGTTTATCGATGAATGTGAAAAAAAGACGTACATGTCACCGTTTGAGCTTGTGTATTGCTTGTACTATAACGAAATAAGCCAGGCGCTGCGCTTTTCGAAAACGAAATTTGAAGAATGGTATGAAAAAACAAAGGAAGAAGAAAAAGCACGAATGGTGATTACGCATGGGAAAATATCATCCGAGCATTTCCTTTATGATGATAAAGGGTACGGCTATTTTATTAATTTTGAAAATGCCCGCTATGGCTCACCCATTCATGATCTCTTGCCTTACCTGTCTCGTTCCTTTAACTCTCAGCCAAAACGAAATGATGAGGGCGTTGAGTGGATACACCATTACTATAAATATTTTCCCTACAAGGCAGATGAAAAACTTCTTTTCTTAAGTTATCTAGCTTATCCCATTCCCATCATCCAGGTGGTCGAACGGTACTATAAAAAAGAACAGCCAAAAAACGAGCTGAAGTTTGTCCGAATGCTGCAGCGCAAATACTGGCATTTGAAGAATTCCGAGTATGTAGTCATGAGAATGACAGAAATAGAGGAACAAGAAAAGAAGGCAAAAGAAGGAGCCCAGCAGCAGTAACTATTGCTTTTTGGGCTCTTAAACAATTTCAAAAAATATAAATACGGCTATCGCAATAAACACTGTTAATAATAAAATATCAAAGACAGTGGGAATAAAAATTGTCCGGATTAATTGAAAAATCGTAAACGGCAAAATCAACTGCGCGCATACTCTCCTAGTGGTTCGAAACCAGGGAGCGTAGGAATACTTGGTAATAAATTTCCTCCGCTTCATATAAACCTTCCTCTCGAAAATGGCGTTTCTTTTATGTATATTCTATCTACCTAGCGAATTCCCCTAATTCTTAACGTTTTTCCTAAAATGGTATATAAAATAAAAAATTTGGTTATCATGATTGACGTCTAGAACCTTTTTTGGGTAGTATAATACATATAATTAATTACATATATAGCACTGACAGGGAAGAGTACGATGTACACCTGCTTTAAGAGAGGGAAGCCATTAGCTGAAAGGTTGCCTAAGCAGACACTCGGAAAGTCGCCCTCGAGCTTCTTCAGCGAACGGATGTACAATCCCATTAGTTGAAGACGGATCAAATCCGTTATCCCGTTAAGAGCCAATTCATTTCTTTTGGGTTGGAAAAAAGGTGGTACCGCGAAGCAAACTCCATTCGTCCTTTTAAGACGATTGGGGTTTTTTGTTGTTGATGGAAAAAGGAGGAATAAAAATGGAAACGAAAGAAATTACTATGCCGACGAAGTATGATCCACAGTCGATTGAACAAGGTCGCTATGAATGGTGGCTAAAAGGAAAGTTTTTTGAAGCACAGAATGATGAGGGCAAACAGCCTTATACGATCGTGATACCACCGCCAAACGTTACCGGTAAATTGCATTTAGGGCATGCCTGGGACACAACGCTGCAAGATATTCTAACTCGCATGAAGCGGATGCAGGGCTATGATGTTCTCTGGCTCCCAGGGATGGACCATGCTGGAATCGCGACACAAGCGAAGGTAGAAGAAAAGCTTCGCAGTGAAGGTAAAAGCCGTTATGATTTAGGTCGTGAAAAGTTTGTTGAGGAAACATGGAAGTGGAAGGAAGAATACGCCTCCCATATCCGCCAACAATGGTCAAAACTAGGTTTAGGTTTAGACTACAGCCGTGAGCGGTTCACCCTTGATGAAGGATTATCGGCAGCTGTTCGAGAAGTTTTCGTTACCCTTTATAAAAAAGGTCTTATCTACCGCGGCGAATACATCATCAACTGGGATCCATCCACAAAGACAGCCTTATCGGACATCGAGGTTATTTACAAAGATGTTCAGGGTGGTTTTTATCATATGAAATATCCGTTAGCAGACGGTTCAGGACATATTGAAGTAGCAACTACACGTCCGGAAACGATGTTAGGCGATACCGCGGTTGCGGTTCACCCTGAAGATGAGCGCTATAAGCACTTAATCGGTAAAACCGTTATCCTGCCAATCGTGGGCCGTGAAATTCCGATCGTCGGCGATGATTATGTAGATATGGAATTTGGTTCTGGTGCTGTTAAAATAACTCCAGCTCATGATCCGAACGATTTTGAAATCGGTAACCGACATAATCTTGAGCGGGTTCTTGTTATGAACGAAGACGGCACCATGAATGATAGAGCAGGAAAATACAAAGGTTTGGACCGTTTTGAATGCCGCAAGCAAATTGTGAAGGACCTTCAAGAACAAGGTGTTCTTTTCAAAATTGAAGAGCATTTACACTCTGTTGGGCATTCCGAACGCAGTGGCGCAGTAGTAGAGCCATATCTTTCAACACAATGGTTCGTTAAAATGCAGCCTCTTGCGGATGAAGCGATTGCCCTGCAAAATAAAGAAAACAAAGTAAACTTTGTACCAGATCGTTTTGAAAAAACCTACCTGCACTGGATGGAAAATATCCGTGACTGGTGTATTTCCAGACAGCTTTGGTGGGGTCACCGCATTCCTGCTTGGTACCATAAGGAAACTGGTGAGGTTTACGTTGGACACGAAGCACCTGCAGACAGCGAAAATTGGGAGCAGGACAAAGACGTATTGGATACGTGGTTCAGTTCTGCATTATGGCCGTTCTCCACTATGGGCTGGCCAAATGTTGAGGCAGAGGACTTCAAGCGCTTCTTCCCAACAGACGTTCTAGTAACAGGATATGATATCATCTTCTTCTGGGTATCCCGAATGATTTTCCAAAGCCTTGAATTTACAGGAGAACGGCCTTTTAAAGATGTTCTCATCCACGGATTGGTTCGTGATGAACAAGGACGTAAAATGAGTAAATCCCTTGGTAACGGTGTCGACCCAATGGATGTTATCGACAAATACGGTGCTGATGCACTACGCTACTTCCTATCAACTGGCAGCTCACCGGGTCAGGATTTACGCTTTAGCTTTGAAAAAGTTGAATCCACTTGGAACTTTGCGAATAAAATTTGGAATGCCTCTCGTTTTGCATTAATGAATATGGATGGCATGACCTATGAAGAAATCGATTTTAGCGGAGAAAAGTCTGTCGCTGATAAATGGATTCTCACTCAATTAAATGAAACGATTGACCATGTAACAAAGCTCTCAGAGCGTTATGAATTTGGCGAAGCTGGTCGTGCACTGTATAACTTTATCTGGGATGATTTCTGTGATTGGTATATTGAAATGGCGAAGCTTCCATTATATGGTGAGGATGAAGCAGCAAAGAAAACCACTCGTTCGATCCTGGCACATGTTCTTGATCAGACAATGCGTCTGTTACATCCATTCATGCCATTCATTACCGAGGAAATCTGGCAAAACCTTCCACACAGCGGTGAATCGATTACAACTGCCAAATGGCCTGAAGTAAATCCAGCATATTCTGATGAACAAGCTGCACAGGAAATGAAGATGTTAATGGAAATGATTCGTTCCGTTCGAAATATCCGTGCAGAAGTAAACACACCAATGAGCAAAAAGATTAAAATGCTTGTAAAGGCAAAGGATGATTCAGTATTAAAGGCGCTTGAAAAGAATCGTGGCTATATTGAAAAATTCTGTAACCCAGAAGAATTGCAAATAGGAACAAACCTCGAAACACCAGAAAAAGCAATGACAGCAGTTATTACCGGCTTGGAAATCTATCTTCCATTAGAAGGCTTGATTAACATTGACGAAGAAATTGCCCGTCTCGCAAAAGAATACGATAAATTGACTAAAGAAGTAGAAAGAGTCGAAAAGAAACTAAACAACGAAGGCTTTATGAAAAAAGCTCCAGAAAGTGTAGTTACCGAAGAACGTGCAAAAGAAAAAGACTATCGTGAAAAACGAGCGTTAGTAGAAGCACGCATAAATGAGTTAAAAGGATTATAATAAAAAAGAGACGAGTCCTATATAGGATTCGTCTTCTTTGAGAAAATATAATGGGGTGTCATAGATGTTTACGACTTATAGCGAAGCCCTTGATTGGATTCATGGAAGATTAAGGCTCGGCATTAAGCCAGGTCTTGCCCGAATGGAATGGATGATGGAAAGATTAGGCCATCCAGAACGTAAAATAAAAACCGTCCATATTGGCGGTACAAATGGCAAAGGATCGACGGTAACCTACCTTCGCTGTATTCTCGAGGCGGCAGGATATACCGTTGGGACATTTACGTCTCCTTATATTGAACAATTTAATGAGCGTATCTCTGTTAATGGGAAACCGATTCGTGATAAAGAGATACTTGAACTAACGAACGTAATAAGTACGCTTGCAGATGAATTAGAAGAAACCGAACTGGGTGGACCAACCGAGTTTGAAGTCATCACAGCGATGTCGTTCTATTATTTTGCCAATGTCAATCAGGTGGATATTGTTTTGTATGAGGTTGGTTTGGGTGGAAGATTTGACTCAACAAACATTATTCAGCCAATAGCTTCGGTGATCACAAACATTGGTTTGGATCATACCAATATCCTAGGTCATACTTACGAGGAAATTGCCTTTGAAAAGGCTGGAATTATCAAAGCAGGGGTTCCAACCTTCACCGCAGTAAAAAATGAAAATGCCATTAAAGTAATAAAAGAACAGGCTGAAAAAAAGCGTGCCCCACTTTATAGATTGAATCAGGACTTTACGATTATCTCGCACAGCCCACAAGAAAATGGTGAGGTTTTTACACTAAAAAGTCCTGAACAAACACTAGAGCAGCTAGAAATCAGCATGATTGGCCAGCACCAAACAGAAAATGCTGCTTTAGCGGTCATGGCTGCACAATCAATCAATCATGATGGTGATTTTTCAATCAGTGAGCATGCCATTAGGACAGGTGTAAAGACTGCATACTGGCCAGGCAGGTTTGAAATCCTTTCAAAAAGTCCACTCGTCATTATAGATGGTGCACATAATGATGAGGGTATTTCGGCACTTGTCCAAGAATTATCAAATCGTTATCCTAACAATACTATTCATATTGTCTTTGCCGCATTAAAAGATAAAAAACTTGATCAGATGATTGCCCAATTGGATCAAATTGCGGATGAATTATCCTTTGTCTCATTTGATTTCCCACGTGCAGCAAAGGCAAGTGAATTGTATTCAATAAGTCATTCGAAAAATAAAGTAATGGTAGATAAATGGGAATCACATCTTGCTAAAATGATCCAAACCATAGGGGAAAATCAGATTCTCGTCGTAACGGGATCATTGTATTTCATTTCAGAGGCGAAACCATATTTAAGTGAATTATTGAAAAATAATGTAATTTCACTATGACAAGCTAAAGTATTTTTGGTAAAATAAATACATCTTGAATTCTAAATAATGGGAGAAAGGAGGAGGAGTAGAATGGTAGTAAATGCACGAATGAAAAAAGTAATATTTCTCGTATGGTTGTTAATGGTCCCTGCAGGGATGTGGTTTACTTACCATACCTATCCTCCTAATTTCTCTGGCCAATGGCTAGACCTTATTGCCTTCTTACTTTTAACTTTAGTTGTTGCCTCCATGCCAATGGTCATTAATAACACCCCGATCTTTTTAATACAGTGGGTATCGCTAGCTACTTTTTTAAGCTTTGGATTATTTGTCGAAATGGTTTTTGCCCAAGCGGCAGTGATCGTACTCCTGCTTAAATTAAGAATTCAAAAGGATCAATTATTTCGCCTGCCATTGAATTTTATTATGTTTTTTCTAGTTTCATTAATAAGTGGTGCTGTATATTACTTGCTTGGCGGTAAGACAGGACCAGAATTAATTAGTAATCCTCATGCAATATGGCTTGCAGCGACATATGCAGTCTTAAATTACTTTTTAAATCAGGTTATCGTTTCATTTTATCTCTATTTTATTTATAAAAGTAAGGGCTCCTATTTCGGAAAGGATTTCATTGTTGAAACGATAACTACATTAATTACTTTGCCGCTTGGAATTGTCTTGTACATGCTTTATAACCAAGGAGGATTATTGCCACTGTTATTAGTTGGTATTCCTTTTGTTAGTTTATCGATCATTTTCAACCTCTATTATTCTAGTGAAAAAGTGAACGCATATTTGCAGCAAGCCGCTGAAATTGGCCATCAAATGGCAGAGCGTCTCGAAGTGAACGGTGTTCTTGATTTGTTAATTGAAAAGCTCAGTGAAATGCTTCCGGTGGACTATGGCTTTATCTTCGATGTAGTAAATGAGGATGAACTTCATCTAGTTCGCAGCATCAAGGGCAAGTGTAAGGAATTACCCTTGAACATGCCGAGGATCAAAAAGAATGAAGGAATTAGCGGTTATGTTTGGTCAAAAGGGAAAGCACATTTGTATTCAACAAGTAAGCAATGGAAACGATACTCGACTGGGTATATCCCTTCCGATGCAGAAAGTGTATTAGCGGTTCCGATTGTTAGAAATAAAAAGGTAATCGGAGTGGTAATGCTGGCTTCTAAACGCAAACGCGCCTATGAAAAATATCAGTTGATGATCGTTGATATTCTCTGTTCTTATTTTGCCGTGGCAATGGAAAATGCGAAGCACTATGAAATCACAAAAATGCAAAGCGAACACTGCGCACTAACCAAATTATATAATTATCGTTACTTTGAAAAATTATTAACAGAAGAATTCAATAAACTATATCAATTTGAACGGCGTGTATTATCGCTAATCATCCTTGATATCGATCATTTTAAAGCAGTCAACGATACGTATGGGCACCAAAGTGGGAACGAAATACTTATCGAACTTGCAGATAGGCTCAGTAAAATAGTAGGCTCACGCGGAACTGTAGCCCGTTACGGTGGCGAGGAATTTGTCGTCTTACTGCCCGAGGGAAATAAAGAAGAAGCCTATCAAATGGCTGAAATGATCAGACAAGCCATTGCCAACTGGCCGTTTACCTTACAGGAATCGTTAGAACTAAAACAACACCAGGTGAAAATCACCGCCTCCATCGGTGTTGCAACAGCACCAGAGGATGCTGAGGACCCGCTCGCACTGGTTCGGCATGCTGATCGAGCACTATATGTTGGAGCAAAGCGGGCAGGGAGAAATCGGGTGGCGGAGTATTCGTCTTGTTAGCAACTTTGTAATTTAATAAACAGACTAAGGGATCATGGGAATAATTTCATGGTCCCTTAGTTTGTATAATAATGGTTGTTTATGATTTCTATTGATATAAATTTATCTAATTGATAAACTTAAGATGCCATTTATATCAAAATATTTACAAAAAAAAACAAATAATAGAAATATTAATAGATATATTTTACTAAAATTATAGTCGAAGGATGATAAGACATGAACGAAAAAGGGATGACTCTAATTGAGATATTAGCTTCGATGGTTATTTTATCAATAATTATTATTTCGTTCTTATCTTTGTTCATCCAATCGTCCAAATCAAACCAAGTAGCTCAAAAAATTATAGATACAACCTACATCGCAGAAACAGCAATGGAAGAAATGTATGGAATAATAAGGTCAAATAACACACTAGCAACCTTACCAATTCCAACTGGTTACTCTAGAAGTGTAAATGATCAAACTAGAGTTGTTTATGTGAAATATGTGTCTACTCATTATGTTGAAGTAGAATTAACCTCCGCAGTCAATGATCCTTTAGTAAGAGTTAAGGTTAAGGTGTATAACGATAATAAAAAAACAAAGCTAGAAGCTCAAATGGAGATGTTATTAAATTGGAAAAGTAGTGGGTGATTGGATGAATAATAATGAAAAAGGTTTTACGTTAGTTGAACTATTATCTGCCCTAGCTATTCTGTCAATGATTTTACTTATTGCAGGTTCTATACACATGTTTGGTCAAAAACAAATGTATCTCCAATCAGAAGTAATCCAAGACCAATCTAATGAAAGGTTAGCTTTAAATATTATTACAAAAGAAATTCGCAAAGCTAAAACTGCAGTGGTTATTGATGTTATTGATGACGTTACTAAAACGAAAACTAAAGGACTAGAAATCAATGGCACGGATGCATACACACTAAAAGATAATAATCTGATAAAAATTAACAAAGCAGGTAATCACATCATTATCTCTGATATAAAAAAATTTGATTTCTCACAAAATGGAACGAAGATTAAAATATCTGTAGAAAATATTCCTGAAACAACTATTAACTTAAGAGAGTAGGTGAATAAATGAAACTTTTGGGACTAGAAATTAACAAATTAAAAAATGAGAGCGGCATGGCTTTAATTACAGTTTTATTAGTTTTAGTTGTGATGTCTGTAATGGGACTATCACTTATGGGGATGGCAGCAAGCAATGTGAAAATGAGTTCGGGTGAACGGAGTACCCAATCATCATATTATATTGCAGAATCCGGTGTAACATATATCATGAATGATATTACTAAAAATATTGAGGGATTCTATAAAGATTCTTCCGATCAAACTAGTTTTTTTAGTAAATTTGAAAGTAACTATAAGGTTAACACTAATAATCTTCCAAATTATGATCAGTTTGAGGCAACATTTGGTCAACAAAAACCTGTTTCAAATATAAGAATCGATAGGTTAGATAACAATCCTAACTCCGCTATCACTAGAGAGTACAAAATTACATCTATCGGCGCAATTGATAAACGCTCAAGGACAGTTGAGAAACAGTTTCAACTTACTTGGAAACCTAAAGATTCTCTTTCTATCCCAGATACTGCAGTATTTACCAAAAATACTATTAAATTAGTTGGGGGAGGCGGAATCGTAGGTGGGTTAGGAACTAATTTAAATACTGCTGGATCAATCGAATTAGATGGAGGCCCCACAATTTCGGGAAATATATATGTCGGACCTACTGCAGTAAAGAAAAATGTTCTTAAAAAACCAGATTCGATGATAGTTAATAACCCTATAATTAATATGCAGTCGATAAAAACATTTAATATGCCTGTTTTCCCTACATTTCCATCTTATCCGATTCCTGCGGATAAAAGCCATAATGAATATAAAGTAATAAATAAAGGTGTACTACGAGTTGACAGTTGGCAAGTTGAAGATTATGTATTAGATATGGATAGCAATATGTCCTTTTCTGAAATAAGACTCAATTCAAATTATAGACTGTTTATAAACGTAAAAGATAGTGATAAAAGTATTGTTGTAGATCACTTAAATGTTACGAATGGGAAAATCTATATTATTGGTAAGGGGAAATTAACGATTTATGTTAGAAATAACATTACAATGGGTTCTGGCAGTTTAATCAATAGTTCTGATCAAATTGTGAATCCCCCTAAAAAGGCTTCTGCTGATGAAAAGCGTAGATTGATAGAAGAACAGGTAAAAAAACTTGAAGTTTTTTATAAAGGAACGAAACCATTTATCCTTGCGGGTGATCAGAAAATATATGGTTCTTTATTTGCAGAGTCCGCAGAACTAATTTTTTCTGGTGGTGGCGGCTTTCAAGGCCATATTGTATCTGGGGGAAATAAAGTAACGATAAAAGGTGGAGCAGAGGCGATTACACAATTATTTTATGCTCCAAATGCAGATTTTATTGCATCTGAAGGTGGAACGATTACTGGTACAATTATCGCTAATTCTTTTTCTGGATCTGGGGGAAGTAAGGTTACCTTTCCAGATACTGGTCTAAACCAGGATACTGTACCATCATTTATTGAAATAGGATCAGGTGGTTCAGTGAACCCTAAAGATATAATTATATCTGCACCGACTAGAGAAAAATAATTTTCAAATTCAATTAAGGTGCCCCACAACTTTTGGGGCACCTTTTATCTTGACCTAATAGAACACTAGGAAGGATGGGGATTAAGTGTTGGTCAAGTAATAAAAGGGTAAAAAGAACGCAAATTTGTACGATTAATAGATGAAATCCAGAAAAAACTGGTTCCAAATTGATAAAAATTCCCGAGCTTTTGAATGAGTTTTGTTGTTTGATATGTATTTAATAAATATTTTTCACCCACTTTTAAACTAGTAAAAAGTATAATACAATATTTAGTAGACGAATTTTGTCTAATTTTAGTATTTGCAATAAAAAATTATAACTTTTTGGAAGAAAATGTAGTTTTATAGAATAAATTCACTAATATAAGGATGTGAATGAATGCTAACAATTATTTGGGTTTTAGGTTCTATGCTTTTGATGTTATTAATTCATTTTTTATTACCACTTGGATATACCACTAAAGGAAAGTTTATCGTTGTCGTAACAAGTGGCTTGTTAGCATTGGGGGGACTTGCAGCAACTTCGACCATTCCTGTAGGGCAAACATTATTAATCCTACTCGCTCTTTCCTTTTTTGCAGCTTATATAATGGATAGTCGAATGGCGAAAAGCTTGTATTTGACTAAAGAGAAGTTATTAGAAAAAGTTGATTTTGAAGATAGTGACTCTTCATTTATTCTATCAAAACAAACTGAGAAAACGTTAGATATAGAATTAATGGATTCTGAACTGGAAATTTCCGCTCCTTTTTCAATATTAAAAACAGCTGAAAATACTATTTCTGTCGAATCTCTAGATGAAGATATTTCCTTCTTACAGGATCGAGAACTTGATAGCAAAAGTAAGGAAGTCATAGAAGATACTGAACTTGAGGTTGGTTATTTATCAGATATTGAAAGTCTACTAGAGGATAGTATCCAACAGAAGGTAGAATTACAAGAAGAAAAGGTAGATTCACAGGATGAAGTAGGCTGGCTAGATGAACTGGCAGAATTAACTTTAGTTAAGGATGAAGAAAGAAGCCCTATCATAGAATCTGAATTGGACGACTTTGAATTAGACGAATTATTTGCAGATATAGACGTTGCGGCAACAACTGATAATGACGAAAGCAAAACAAAGAAAGTGCTTGAATTACAAAAGTAACTTTTAAAGAAGTGGGGCATAAAGTTTGAGCAAACAACAACCATTCATTAAATTATTTGTTGTCCTTTTTTTAACTACGGCAGTTATCTTTAGTTCTTCCCATTTTGGTGCTAAGGCATTCGAAAATTTCACCAATACTTCTGACGGAAAATACTCGGATGGTACAACCGTTGGTTCAATCGATGTTTCTGGAAAAACTGAAAGCGAGACAATCTCTTTGTTAGATGAAAAGTATGTGGAATGGGTGAAAAACACAAAGTTTGAACTGCAGTATAGTGAAAAAATTGTACCATTCGATGTAAACCTTTTTAGTTTTGATGCAACCCAATCGGTTTACGCTATCAAGGACGGACAAAACAATACAGTCTCGATGTCCATTGATATCATGCCTGTTCAGGATCAAGTTCGCCTTCAATTTCCACAACTAGATTTGGATACACTTGAACTGACAAAACTAAAAGCAGATTTAGTAAGTACGGCAGCAAAGTTCGAACCAGGTTCCTATTTATTTAATTTGAATATTGATTATCTAATTGCTGACGCTAGTAATAAAGATAATGCAATTAGTAAAGCGATTGTTCAGTTAACAGAAATCCCCAATGATTTAGAAGCAATTTTAATAGCAAACCCTGAATTGCAGATTGCTGAAGGTGCGACTTTTTCATTGCTTGACTTTGCTAAGCAGCAGAAAATCGAAAGTTCATCTTCATTAAGTCTGATAGCAACCGGTATCTATCAGTCAATCTTACCAACAAATTTTAAGATTATGGAAAGAAATATCAGTCACGCACTTACAAATTATACTGCTGTAGGATTTGAAGCCAAGGTTAATACTTCTGACGGTGCTGATTTAATCATTGTTAACCCAAATACCACTCCATACACGATACAACTAAAGTTAGAGAATAAAGATTTAATCGTTACGCTTACGGGCCAACAGTTCCTTTACGATTATAAAATTATCAAAAAAGATGAACAACAATTAAAACCTAAAACAATTGTTCAATATAGTCCATTACTCCTTCCAGGCCAAACGAAGGTGCAAAATAATGGTTTAGATGGGCAAATTGTGAAAATCATCCGGGAAACTTATTCAGGTGAGCTATTGATTAACAGTGAATTATTATCAGAGGATTATTACGCACCTGATTTTACGGTTGAAATTCATGGTCTAAAAGGAACACAACAGGCATCAACAGAAACACCTAGCACGGCAACAACTAATCCTACTGGAGATCCATCAACTACATCTCCGGAAATAAACGAACAGAATTCGGATGATGACCTTTGGGGGAAACCAAATGAACAACCAAAATAATCTAAGTAGTGATATAAAATGAAACAATCGCGAAGACGACTAGGAGATTTGTTAATTGAGGAAGGGTTAATTACCCCAGAACAGCTTCAATCTACATTGGATGAAAAGGCCCCTAACCAAAAAATAGGGGATGCCCTGCTGCAAAGAGGCTTAATTACTGATCAGCAGTTGGCGGAAGTTTTGGAGTATCAATTAGGGATACCACATATTAACTTGATGCATTATCCATTTGATACGAATCTTTTTTCGCTTATATCAAAAGAAGCAGCTAGACGTAATTTGATTGTTCCTTTGAAAAAGGAAGGTAATAAACTTTTTGTGGCCATGGTGGATCCAATGGATTTCATCGTAATTGATGACCTCCGTCTTTCAACTGGCTTTCATATTGAAACGGCAATTGCAACGAAAGAGGGTATCTTAAGGGCGATTAATAAATATTACAATGTTGACGAAGGTCTTGAGGAACTATTTGATGAGATTTCCCCTAGTGAACGGGGGAGTGACGATGATATAAATGACCTTGATTCACCGATTGTGCGTCTAGTTAATCAGATCATAACCAATGCGGTTATTCAGAAGGCTAGTGATATTCATATTGATCCTCAGGAAACGAAGGTGGTTGTTCGTTACCGTGTTGATGGTGTACTTCGAATTGAACGTGTATTGCCTCGACATATGCGCAGCGTGCTAACTGCAAGGGTTAAAATCATTTCCAATCTTGACATTACTGAGCACCGTATTCCACAGGATGGACGGATTAAGATGAATTTGGATTTCCATCCTGTCGATCTTCGCGTTTCTACCCTGCCGACAGTTTACGGTGAGAAAATTGTAATGCGGATATTGGACATGGGAGCGGCTCTAAATGATTTAAACAAAATTGGCTTTAATGCTCTTAATCTTAAACGTTTTTCAGAGATGATTGAACAGCCAACAGGGATTGTCTTAATTACAGGACCAACTGGTTCTGGTAAGTCTTCAACCCTTTACGCCGCACTAAATCGATTAAACAGCGAACAAGTGAACATTATTACGATTGAGGATCCAGTTGAATATCAGCTTGAAGGAATTAATCAAATTCAGGTAAACACGAATGTGGGAATGACCTTTGCGGCCGGTTTACGGTCGATTCTTAGGCAGGATCCAAACATTATTATGGTCGGTGAAATTCGTGATAAAGAGACTGCAGAGACCGCCGTTCGAGCTTCTTTGACTGGACATTTAGTGCTTAGTACACTACATACCAATGACTCCTTAGGTACGATTACAAGGTTAATTGATATGGGTGTTGAACCGTTTTTAATTGCGTCATCATTAACAGGAATTGTTGCACAACGGTTAATTCGTAAGGTGTGCCGTGACTGTGCTGAGGTTCAAGAAGCTACCAAACGTGAAGTTGATATATTTGCTCGCCGGGGAATGAAAATCGAAAAAATCACACGCGGTAAAGGCTGTCAATCTTGTAATATGACTGGTTATAAAGGACGTGTTGCCCTTCATGAAGTGCTTGTTTTGAATGATGATATGCGCAGGATTATTATGAATGAAGATTCAACTCATAAATTAAAAGAGCATGCGATAAAAAATAAAACCATCTTCTTGATTGATGATGGATTATTAAAGGTAAAACAAGGGGTAACTACCACAGAAGAAGTATTGCGTGTAGCTATTTTGGAGTAGGAGAGCAAACATGATGAGAGAAAAAATAGAGAATATACTGCGTGCGGCGTTAGAATTTAAGGCATCTGACATCCATCTTACCGTCGGTGTCCCGCCCGTTTTTCGGATAAATGGGGATATGAAACGGTATGGTAAGGACATCTTGCTACCACCAGACACAGAGGAAATTGCAAAAATAACTATCCCGGAAAACATGTATGATTTATTTAAGGAAAAAGGAGAGCTTGATTACTCTTATGGTCTTCCAGGATTGTCGCGTTTTCGTGTAAATGCCTATCATCAACGGAAAAGTGTGTCATTGGCTCTGAGGGTAGTTGCATCAAAAACGCCTACCATTGAGGATTTAGATTTACCACCAATAATCCCACAGCTCGTTGAGAAACCTCAAGGATTAATCCTTGTAACAGGCCCGACAGGTAGTGGTAAATCAACGACACTTGCTTCGATGATTGACTATGTGAACCGAACTATGCGAAAGCATATTGTTACGTTAGAAGATCCGATAGAATATCTACACAAGCATGGAAACTCAATTATTGACCAACGTGAGGTTGGCTTTGACACAAAATCATATGCAAATGGTTTAAAAGGTGCACTTCGCCAAGATCCAGATATTATTCTGGTAGGGGAGATGCGTGATCTAGAAACCATCGGTATTGCGATTACAGCTGCAGAGACAGGTCACCTTGTATTGGGAACACTTCATACATCCAGTGCACCATCAACGATCAACCGTATTATCGACGTATTTCCACCTGCGCAGCAGCCACAAATACGTGTTCAATTGGCATCTGTATTAGTGGGGGTTATTTCCCAGCGCTTATTCCCTACTGTTGATAAAAAAGGGCGTAAAGCAGCTACTGAAGTTCTTGTAAATAACCCGGCTATCGCAAATTTAATCCGGAATGAAAAAATCCATCAAATCCAGAGTACAATGCAAACGTCACGTGCTCAAGGAATGCATACGCTTGAAATGAGTATAAGAGACTTAATTGACCGTAACTTAATTCAAAAAGAAGCAGCAACCAAATATCTACAAGAAAAGATGATGATGGATGGCTAGATTTAAATATTCAGGACGCGACAAACGTGGGAAAAAAGAGGGACAAATAACCGCTGCTTCCAGAAGGGAGGCAATGGCTAAACTAAAGGAAGACGGAATACGTGTAATTGAAATGACTGAGGTTCCTGAAACCCTGCTTACAATGGAACTGACAATAGGTAACCCAGTAAAGTTGCAGCATTTTGTCATTTATTTAAGGCAGTTTGCTACTTTAATGAAAGCTGGTGTAACAGTCGTTGAGGCCACTGAAATTCTTGCCGTCCAAACAGAAAGTAAAGCGCTGAAAAAGGCATTAATAGCAGTGGAGCAGGACCTACGAGAAGGAAATCCATATTCAGACTCAGTTGCAAAACATAAAAAGATCTTTAACTCGATGTTTATTAATATGGTAAAAGCGGGCGAAGTTGCGGGAAATATGGATGAAACACTTGAAAAACTAGCAGACGATTTTGAGAAGCAGCATGATACGGTGTCAAAAGTGAAATCTGCTTTGACGTATCCTGCAGTTATTGGGGTACTTGCAATTGGGGCAGTAATCTTCTTGTTGGTTGGGGTTGTTCCAACATTTGTTACAATGTTTGAGGATATGGGGGCTGAGCTTCCAGGGATTACGAAATTTGTCTTAAGTGCTAGTGGATTTATGCAATCATTTTGGTGGCTTATATTGCTGATTGTTTTAGGATTTGTAATCGGTATTATGTATATGAAGAAAAATAAAAAAACTAAATATTATTTAGATTATTTTCTTTTACGAATGCCGATTTTTGGTAATATGCTGCAAAAAGCAGCACTAGCACGAATGATGCGAACGCTTAGTTCTTTATTCTCTAGTTCCGTGCCTATTTTACAAGCAATGTCGATTGTGGAAAAGGTTGTCGAAAATGAAGTGATTGCCAGAGTCATTCGAGAATCTCGAGGTTCTCTTGAGAAAGGTCGCTCGATGACAGAACCAATGATGACTCACTGGGCATTTCCACCACTAGTGACACAAATGATATCGATTGGGGAAAGTACAGGGGCATTAGATTCAATGCTGTCAAAAATTGCGGAGTTCTATGAGAAAGAAGTTGAGCAAGGAACTGATCGGCTAAAATCCTTAATTGAACCACTTATGATTGTTTTCCTTGCAGGCGTGGTAGGAGTGATCGTGCTTTCTATCATGATGCCGATGTTCTCCATGTTTGACCAAATGAGTTAATGTAACAAAATACTAGTAAATGTTACAAATATGTTAATATCAAGACAAAATAAGATAAAATTCTCTTTTCATTAGCTTACAATTATTGTATACTCATAGAGAAATAATACTAGGTTCATAGAACCAAAAGGAGATGTAAAATGTTAAAAAAACTAGGTTCAAAACTTAAAGAACAAAAAGGTTTTACATTAATTGAATTACTTGCAGTAATCGTTATTTTAGGGATTATCGCAGCAATTGCAGTGCCAGCTATTTCAGGTGTTATTAATAAATCAGAAATAAAGGCTCAGGCTCAAGAAGGTGTACAAATTGTTAATGCTGCAAAAATGTATATTGCAAACGAAAATGTTCCATTTACAACTGCTGACCCTTCTGAAATATTAACAAGAGATCAACTAATGAAATATCTTGATCGTGTTGATGCTCCTTCTACTGACTTATTCACAGTTACAGTGGAAAAGGATGCTACTGGAGTATTCACTTATACATTAAAACTTCATCCAATTAATACAACTCTCGCTGAAACTGATTTAACTGAGCAAGATCTTATTGAAAAAGCAAAATAATGCTTTATTGTCTACTTTCTTTATATGGAATACTGCTAGGATCATTTTTTAATGTAGTTGGTTTAAGAGTACCATTGAAGAAATCAATTATCGTCCCACGCTCATCATGTCAGACTTGTGGGCATCAATTAAAACCATATGAATTAATACCAGTAATTTCATATCTATTTCAAAAAGGGAAATGCCGCGGCTGTCAGTCGCGGATTTCTCCTATCTATCCGTTTTTTGAGTTATTGACTGGCGTTTTGTTTGCAACTGCACCACTTGTAATTGGATGGTCCGGAGAGTTAGTGGTAGCACTTACGCTAATTTCAATGTTTATCATAATTGTTGTATCTGATATTCACTATATGATCATCCCTGATAAGATCTTAATCTGGTTTGCAGGGATTTTTTTATTGGAACGAATTATTTGGCCACTCTCACCTTGGTGGGATAGCTTGTTTGGAGCTATAACTGGTTTCGTGCTTCTACTCATAGTTGCTCTTGTTAGCAAAGGCGGTATGGGTATGGGGGATGTAAAATTATATGCAGTACTCGGTTTTGTCCTAGGTTTTAAACTAGTACTTCTATCTTTCTTTTTTTCTACATTATTTGGAGCCGTCATTGGCGGTTTGGCACTGCTTTTTAAAATTGTTAAAAGAAAGCAACCGATTCCGTTCGGTCCATTTATTGCAGCCGGGACACTGACGGCTTATTATTGGGGTTCGGAACTCATCGATTTATATATACAATTTCTTAATACAGCTTTTTAAGTAAGGGGTAATAAATATGGCATTTTCCCTCTTTTCATCCAAAAATCGAATCGTAAACCTGGTAGTAAATGACCATTCTGTTCGTTTTGTTGAATTAAAACAAGCGAACCCCCCTGCTGCACAAAAATGGTGCGAACGCTTCCTTCCCCCGGGTGTGATTACCGAGGGCAAGATTACAGATATTGATTCATTAGCAAATATACTGGAAGAGTGTATTGATGAGTTGAAAATAAAAGGGCGTCAGGTCCGTTTCCTTGTGCCTGATCCACTTGTGATCATCCGTAAAGTTTCCATACCAGCGGATATTCAGGATGATGAAATCAAAGGATACCTATATTTAGAACTTGGTTCAAGTATACATCTTCCTTTTGAGGAGCCTGTCTTTGATTATTTTCCACTCACTAATAACGGGAAGACAAATGATTTGCTTTTATTTGCTGCCCCAGAACAATATGTAATGGAATATGCAGAGTTATTCTCTAGTCTGAAGCTAAATCCCATTGCAGCTGATATTTCACCACTTGCCTTGTATCGTTTATTTTATCAACTCGGTCATGCGAGGGAGAATGATGTGTTGTTTACGGTGCAATTCGACTTAACAAGTGTCAACTTATGTATTTTTGAAGATACCGTTCCGCTTGTTATGAGACAGTTCCCACTTCCTTTTGATATTGAGAAATGGGATATTAAACAGGAGAGCACCGGCACTATGTTATTTAAATTCATTGGTGATACGGAAGAATTAGCTCTCCAGTTTGAAGATATTTTGAATGAAATTAGCAAGTTAGTCGATTTTTATCGCTATACACTATCCAACGAGAAAAAGGATATCACAAGGTTTCTTTTACATGGTGATCATCCAATGTTATCAGCGATTTTTGATGAAATGAAAGAAAGATTTGAGATTCTAGTCGAGCAGATTGAGCTAGAAGGAATTGAAAAGGGTAAAACAGGAAGCGTACCGGTTAATCTATTATTATCTTTAGGTCTCGCTTTAAAAGAGGTGAAATGATGTTAGTAGAAATTAACCTGCTTCCCCAAAAAGAACCGAGGAAAACAAGTTTTCTAATTTTAGTTGCTGCTCTGACAGTCATTTTTCTATCCCTAGGTACGTATTATTTCTTACAAATCCAATCGACCAAAAGTGATATTGCTAATATCGATAGTCAAATTAAGATGACGAAGGATTTGGCTGTTATAGAAGAAAAGAATGCACAAACAAGTCACTCGGCAATGTCCGTTACACTTTTAAAAAGCGCTGTTGAGTGGGCGAATAGCTATCCCATTCAAACCATTCCTGTTATGCAGCATTTGACAGGGTTATTGCCAGAACGTGGTTTTATCCAAACCTTTGCATATACAGAGGTGGGAACTGTCACTATTTCCGTTCAATTTGATAGCGTAAGAGAAGCTGCTTATTTCTTAGAAAATTTAAATGAATCTGAATGGATTGGTGACGCTAATCTAAGTTCTCTGACTGCAAAGGAGCAAGACGAAACCAAAGAAGCAGCACCATCAACAGCCTCTCAGAGTACTGATGGTCAACAAACTAGTACGAGCCTAAATAACCAATCGATCGTTGTCACAACAGACCCGAATAACCCAAATAGTATCATTATCACGCCAGTTGATCCGAATACGACCGCTGTCCAAGAAACATCAACTGCTGCTCAACAGCAACAAGTGGATGTATTACCAAGGTATATTGGACAATTTGAAATTAAGTTCAATAAGGAAACGATTAAGAAGCTACTCAGTAAAGGGAGCGAAGATGACGAAGGAGTGACACAATCATGAAACTAAGTTTTTCAAAAAAGCATAAACTTACTTTATTGGTTGGTATTCTACTCATTGTTTTACTGGTTGTCTTTGCGCAATTCCTTAAGCTTTCACCATTGAAATCTGACTTAGAAATGAAAGAACAAACACTTGCTTCTGAGAAAAAACTACTAGAGGTCATGGGTGAAAAAAAACTGGATGAAACAAAAAAGGTAACTGAAGATACTAGAGAACTACAGAAAAAGGTTCCCGTAAGCCCTTTACAGGAACAGTTTATTTTAGACCTTGAAAAGGCGGAGAACGTCTCAAATAGTAAGATTAGCAGCATGAGTTTTTCAAAAGATGCTGATGTACTGATGGAACCAGCAACTCCTCCTGCTACTGAGAGTACTGAAGATCCTGAGGTTAAAACCATCCAGGAAACACAAGCTGAGCAAGCAGTTCCAGCACCTACAACAGGTTTAAAGAAATTAACTGTGACTCTAAGTGTTGAATCACCTACGTATGAAGACATTGAAAAATTTATCGAAACACTTGAATCGTTAAAGCGAATTGTTGTGGTTGAATCGATTAATTACACTGGTGGAGAAGAGGTTACAACTCTTGATCCTGAAAAAGTTGACGAACCTTTATCGTATACTCTTACGGTAACTGCTTATTACCTGCCAGGCTTAGATGATTTAATTGCTGAGCTTCCAAAAATCGATGCTCCGGCACCAGCCAATAAGAAAAATCCGCTAAATGCATTTTCAGATATTAGTGAGAATTAGCCTTCTAAATACACAGTACAAAGGGTTATTACTATGAAAAAATTATTTCATTACAATGAAAAAGGATATTCTCTTATTGAAGTGTTGGCAGTCATTGTGATTTTAGGTATTATTGCTTCCATCGGTCTTGTTTCAATATCGAATGTAATCGCTGTTTCAAAAGACAAGACCTTTGTGAATAATGCATTAGCAGTTGTACATGCGGCTGATTTGTACCTTAATGATGAAAAAAAAGAGGATAAAAATAGTGTAATTAAAATCACCTATGAAGATTTATATAATTTAAATTATATAAATAAATTCCACGATCCTTATACAGGTAATGCATTAACACCGTCAGAAGACACTTATGTTGAAGTAACTGATGGAAAAATCTTAACGGTTTGTCTAAATGGAGAAAACCGTAGCCTCTGCACTGATATTGATAAAATTTCAGTAGACCTTATTAAAGTGAAAATTAAAGTGGAAAACTAAAAAAATTGGCGAAAGCATTGTGTAACAAGACGACAAAAGTCTTGTTATTTTTTTTTGCCTCTGTGATAGGATGGAAGAAATTAGCTATCGGTAGCGGGAGGAGTATGTGTTTGTGGACAAGCCGAATCGTGGCAATACTATTAAGATAAAATTAAATGGAGAAACGCAAACTTTCTCAGAAGAGCCCATCAAAAAGGAAAAAGAATCTACTAAGAATTCTTTTGATAAAGTAATCATAATTGACGAGGATTTCAATGAGCAGGAACTATTTTTAGAAACTGCTGCTGCAAAAGAACCTATCGATGAAAGCTTTGACTGGATTATTCCTGAATCTGCAGAACAGGACATCCAAGAATACAAAATTGTAAGCAGCCATAATCAAAAAAAGGGTGGGAGTAAAAGACCGGTAACTTTCTCCACCTTTTCAAAGAAGCGAAATGGGAGTCTGGTAAAATCGATTTTAGTGACAATTCTCTTTGCAGTTCTGATTGGGACAAGCTTTGGAGTTCTTATGCTTAAGCTAGTCAATAATGACAACAGTAAACCAGCAGTCGTTGAGCCGGTGGTTGTTAATAAGGGGGCAGAGAAGGGATCGGATAAAGGCTCCGAAAACACTGGTGGAAAAAGCACATCTGTTGTTCTAGGTGCTCAGACTGTGTTTATTGTCCAAGGTGGAGCTTTTTCAAACAAAGAGAAAGCACTTGAAGGTGCTAATCAAGCAAAGGGAAAAGGTGCCCCAACACAAACTATTGCAATGAGCGAGAAAGAGTTTTTGTTTTTAGGTGTGGCAGACTCTTTTGAAACAGCAAAGCAAATGGAAGGTTATTATGAAGCAAATGGCTTTGATGATGTTCTGCCAAAACAAATCCCGATTGCTGAAAAGACGGTATCCGATATAAATGAAAGTGAAAAAGGATTTTTAGAAGATTCACCAGCGATGTTTCAACAGCTGGCAAAGGTGACTGCCAATGCCATTGTTTCGGGAAGCATCTCAGCTGAAGCTAGTAAAGAAGTCACGAGTCTGGTAGATAAATTGAAGTCATCTGGAGAACTGAAAAATGAAAAAGTTAAAACTCTAAACGCTGAATTATCGAGTGCCTTAGAGAAAGTGAAAGCATTTCAAGAAAAGAAGAATAAAACTAGTATAGTTGAAGCACAACAGCATTTACTAAACTTTCTTAGTACTTATTATTCATTATAGTCGACAAAAGCTGATATTTTCCGGGAAATTACTTCCGACTAAAGCCTGTCTGAAATCGACAGGCTATTTGCTCTGAAACAAAGTATTTATATAACTAAAGATGATACTTTGCATAATCTGACATTTTTCTTCAAACTTTAATGATATAAAAATTGTACGCTTCAACAAATTCTGATACGATTAACATGTATCTCCCTAATTGATGCAAAAGGTAAGGTGATTGAATGCAAAACCTCATTTTAGCCTCTTCTTCTCCACGGCGAAAAGAACTTCTAGAAAACCTCCGAATAACATTCACGATCTCAAGCAGTGAAGTAGATGAAAGCTTTGATCCAACGCTTTCTCCAGAGGACGTAGTCATGGATCTTGCCGAGCGAAAAGCACAGGTTATTTTTAAAGAAAATCCTCATTCATTTGTCATTGGTTCCGACACGATTGTCGTTGCCGATCGTCAAGTGTTAGGGAAGCCAGTAGATGAGGCAGATGCGATTAGAACGTTAAAAATGCTTTCAGGTAGAAGGCATGACGTTTACACTGGTGTATCCATCCTGTCTCCAAATGGAACAACGCGTTTTTATGAAAAAACAGAAGTTTGGTTTTGGGAGTTGACGGACGAGGAAATCAAGTCATATGTACAAAGTGGTGAACCGTTTGATAAAGCAGGGGCATATGGCATTCAGCAGCTTGGAAGCATGCTTGTCAAAAAAATTAATGGAGATTATTTTGCGGTTGTTGGCCTGCCGGTTGCGATGACTTATCGCGAATTAAAAAGGTTGGGCTACCAGTTGTCGTAACAGCTAGTTCTTTAACTCCCTAAATAAGGGAGGAAATAGAATGTCCACTAATTCATTAATGATCCGAGATTTTCCTCAAGACGAGAGACCACGAGAACGATTTATTCAGAATGGTCCTGAAAGTTTATCGAACCATGAGCTTATTGCAATTTTGCTTAGAACCGGTACAAAGGATGAAAGTGTACTTCAATTGTCCAACCGGCTGCTGACAAATTTCGAAGGCTTACGGCTTCTAAAGGCTGCAACGTTAGAAGAAATGACAGAAATTAAGGGAATCGGGCAAGCGAAGGCGATCCAAATTCTCGCTGCCGTTGAAATTGGCAGAAGGATAGCGAACTTAAATTATACTGACCGCTATGTGATTCGTTCTCCTGAAGATGGTGCAAATTATGTGATGAATGATATGCGCTTTCTTTCGCAGGAGCATTTTGTTTGCTTATACCTCAATACGAAAAACCAAGTGCTTCATAAACAAACGATTTTTATTGGAAGCTTAAACGCCTCGATCGTACACCCACGCGAGGTCTTTCGCGAAGCTTTGAAACGATCAGCTGCTTCGATTATTTGCCTCCATAACCATCCTTCCGGAGATCCAGCACCGAGCCGCGAAGATATCGAGGTGACGAAGCGACTGGTGGAATGTGGAAAAATGATTGGGATTGATGTCCTCGACCATTTGATCATCGGTGAGAATAAATTTGTCAGCCTCAAAGAAAAAGGGTATTTATAAACTATGATTTTATTTGACGTTAGGATATAATAATGGTTATGATTTTTTAGGACATCTTTCGTGTTAACGATTTAAATTACTAGAAAAATACATGAATTAGAAGGTATATTTACTTACCTTTGGTTATTTTCGTATCAGAAAGGGAGATACACTATGTTTGGAATTGGGACAAGAGACCTTGGAATTGATTTGGGAACGGCAAATACCCTTGTTTATGTAAAAGGTAAAGGGATTGTATTAAGAGAGCCATCCGTTGTGGCTATGCAGACAGACACGAAGGCAATTGTGGCGGTTGGTAATGATGCAAAAAACATGATTGGACGTACACCTGGTAATATTATCGCGATGCGACCTATGAAGGATGGCGTCATTGCTGACTTTGAAATAACAGCTGCGATGATGAAATATCATATCCGTCAAGCGATTAGAAGTAAGAGTGTTTTCTCTGGTAAGCCATATGTTATGGTCTGTGTGCCATCGGGGATAACAGCTGTTGAGGAAAGAGCGGTAATTGATGCGACGCGCCAAGCTGGTGCCAAGGATGCTTATACGATTGAGGAGCCATTTGCGGCGGCAATTGGAGCCAACCTGCCTGTTTGGGAGCCAACTGGTAGTATGGTCGTTGATATTGGCGGCGGTACAACAGAAGTAGCGATTATCTCGTTAGGTGGAATCGTTACGAGCATTTCGATTCGTGTGGGTGGGGATGAAATGGATGATGCAATTGTTGCTTTTATCCGGAAAAATTACAACCTCATGATTGGTGAACGTACAGCAGAAGCAATTAAAATGGAAGTTGGTTCAGCTGGTGACCATGAAGGCATTGAAAATATGGAAATTCGCGGCCGTGATTTATTGACAGGTCTACCTAAAACGATTGAAATCACCGCAAAAGAAATTGCGGTTGCTTTAAAAGATACGGTTTATGCCATTGTTGAGGCTGTAAAAAATACATTAGAAAAAACACCGCCAGAACTGGCTGCAGATATTATGGACCGGGGGATTGTTTTAACCGGCGGCGGTGCCCTGCTTAGCAATTTGGATAAGGTGATAAGTGAAGAAACCAATATGCCTGTTCTGATTGCAGAAAATCCGCTTGATTGTGTAGCAATAGGTACAGGAAAAGCGTTAGACCATATCCAATTATTTAAAAACAGAGCCAAGGATTCAAGATAAATTATTTTGTAAAAATAGAGGTGTATAATCATGCCACAGTTCTTTTTGAATAAACGATTGATCGTTTTGCTGGTAAGCATTATTGTTCTCGTGGCATTGATTGGGTTTTCGTTAAGGGAGAGAAGTAAACTATCCTGGCCCGAGCAGTTCCTAAAGGACACTGCCGGCTGGGTGCAATCTCTGGTTTCAAAGCCTGCTCATTTAGTTGCAGGTTTCTTTGAAAATCTTCAGGACTTACAAAATACATATGAAGAGAATAAAGAATTAAAATCACGGATGGAGAAACTTGTTACCCTTGAAGCACAGGTGCAGGAGCTGGAAAAGGACAATAAAGAGCTGCGTGATATTCTCGGTGAAGAAGAAACCTTGAGAGATTTTGAACCTTTACAAGCAACCGTAATAGGTAGAAACCCTGATCGTTGGCATGAAATGATTATTATCAATAAAGGAAAAACAGACGGTATTAAAAAAAATATGGCAGTTGTTACTGCACACGGCTTGATTGGGAAAGTAAAAACAGTCAACCAGTTTAGCTCCACAGTTCAATTGTTGAGCGCAATGGATCCGAAGAATCGGATTTCGGCCATCGTCCAAGGCGAAACAAATGTAAATGGACTTGTCGAAGGCTACGATAAAGAAAAAAAGGCATTATTAATAAAAGCGATTCCTTCAGGAGTAGAAATTAAAAAAGGACAAAATGTTATCACCTCTGGTCTAGGCGGTGTATTTCCACAGGGCTTGCAAATAGGTAAAGTCATTGATGTGATGCCAGACCAATACGGACTAAATCAAACTGCTTTAGTTGAACCAGGTGCTAACTTTTATGATTTGGAAAACATTATTGTGATTACAAGAAAAATGACTCAGCCTACTATTGAAGAAATGGGCGCAGGGGAGGAGGAGGATTTGTGAAGAAACTCCTGCTTCCTCTTTTGTTTCTATTCCTTTTCCTTTTAGAAAGCATGTTTGTCCAATATGCCCCTCCAAAGGTTTTTGGACATGATTACATTTTAGTCCCTCATTTTCTGTTCGCAGGAATATTATTTCTAACTATTTATGCTGGCAGAAAATATGGAATTATTTATGGAGCTATTTTTGGTCTGCTATTTGATATTGTTTGGATTGAGATTATCGGTATATACTTTTTTCTATTTCCGTTCGTTGCCTACCTTATTTCAAAAATTATGCATGTCTTGCAGACGAATATTATTGTCGCCTTTCTGATTTCTTTAGTGGGGATTGCCTTACTCGAATTAGGTGTCTATGAAATGGACTTTTTAATTCATATTACCACGCTCGAATTTATGAGTTTTTTAAAGATGCGTCTTTATCCTTCGCTCCTGCTAAATGCAGTTTTTCTAGTAATTGTGAGCTATCCATTTAAGCGTCAGTTTGAAAAATTTGCAGAAAGCATACGAGATGAATGAAAAGTGTATTTCTTTTTAAAAAAAGGAGAATACACAAAGCGTGTCGAATTGTATAATAAAAGTGTGTCTCTGGCTTGTTAGGTGTCAATTTCTGGGCACTAATGTGTTTCTTATTATTTGAGGTGAGTTTTCTCCATGAAAAAGCGACAAAATGTTACGATTAAAGGTACGAAGGATGGAATTGTCCTTCATCTTGATGATAGTTGCTCCTATCAGGAGCTGCAAAAGGAGCTCGATGAAAAACTTTCAGCAAATCAAACAACCCAGGTTGAGCGTCCATTAACACCTGTGAAAGTCGATGTTGGCAATAGGTATTTAACCGATGCTCAACGTGAAGAAATAAAAGAGCTTATCCGCCAAAAAAAGAACTTAGTGGTAGATGATATTGTAACAAATGTGGTCACAAGAGCAGAAGTAGACAAGCTTAAAGCAGAAAATGAGGTCGTTACTGTTTCGCGAATTATCCGTTCAGGACAAGTACTAGAAGTCCCAGGAGATTTACTTCTAATCGGCGATGTAAACCCAGGTGGAACCGTGATGGCAGGAGGAAATATTTTTATCATGGGTGCCTTAAAGGGCATCGCTCATGCAGGGGTTTTGGGGAATGATCAAGCGGTTATTACCGCATCTAGCATGCAGCCCTCGCAGCTGAGGATTCACGATTGTATCAATCGTGCACCAGATTATGCAGGGATAAACGAAAAGCGTGAAATGGAATGTGCGTACATCGACGATAACCATCAAATCATCGTAGATAGATTGCAAGTTTTAATAAATTTAAGGCCTAATTTAAATAGATTCGAAGGGGGACATTAATGTGGGAGAGGCAATAGTAATTACATCCGGTAAGGGTGGCGTCGGAAAAACCACGACTTCTGCTAATATTGGTACAGCTTTGGCCCTTCAAGGCAAAAAAGTATGCTTAGTGGATACGGATATTGGCCTTCGAAATTTAGATGTTGTAATGGGGCTGGAAAATCGAATCATATATGACCTTGTAGATGTGGTGGAAGGTAGATGTAAAATCCATCAAGCCCTCGTCAAAGATAAAAGATTCGAAGATTTATTGTATTTGCTGCCAGCAGCGCAAACAGTTGATAAATCAGCTATTAAGCCAGAACAGATGCACAAACTTATGAATGAACTAAAGCAAGACTATGATTATATTATTATTGATTGTCCTGCCGGAATTGAACAAGGCTTCCAAAATGCTATTGCCGGTGCAGATCGAGCCATCGTGGTAACTACACCGGAAGTATCAGCCGTACGAGATGCTGATAGAATCATTGGTCTGTTAGAAAAGGTTAAGACGATTGAGGCACCGAAATTGGTGATAAACCGAATTCGTAATCATATGATGAAAAGCGGCGATATGTTAGATGTGGATGAAATCACTGCTCATTTGTCGATTGAGTTAATTGGCATCGTGGCAGATGATGAGGAAGTCATCAAAGCTTCCAATCACGGCGAACCGATTGCCTTAAATCCAAATAGCAAAGCATCCATTGCCTACCGCAATATAGCCAGACGCATCCTCGGGGAATCCATACCGCTACAGGCGCTGGAAGAAACAAACAAAAGTGTCTTTGGGAAAATTAAGAAGTTTTTTGGTGTAAGATAGATATTCGATTAGCCTGTCCTGTTTTATGTGGGGAACTGAAAAACTGCATAAAAGTGGATGAGAGCCCGAAATCGGCTAAAAGAAGAGAGCGCGGTCACTCATAGAGTGGATGAGAGCCCGGTAACTGCTAAAAGTAGAGTGCGCGGTCACTCATAGAGTGGATGAGAGCCCGAAAACTGCTAAAAGTAGAGAGAACCGTCACTCATAGAGTGAATGAGAGCCCGAAAACTGCTAAAAGTAGAGAGAACCGTCACTCATAGAGTGAATGAGAGTCCGATAAACAATAGAAAAAGGTAGAAATCTCAAATATTTGAGACTTCTACCTTTTTTTGTTATGCGAACTTTTTCAGTGCCCACATTTTTATGTGGACAGGATTTTTAATATGTATCTGACCATATTGCACCTGCCAATAATTGTTGAACATTTTGTGAAATTACTGCATTTTTTTGTAAATTTTATTAATGTATAGTGAATTTAACTGGTGAAATAGAATTGACATTATTTGTGAAATGGGGCCAAGAAAATCATTTTTGGGCTAATACTGTATTGAAAGAATAAAATTTATTTATTTATTATAATTAGTTCTTACGAAATTAAGGAAAATCGCGATTTGATAACTAAAAAAACCACTTTATTTACCTTTTTGGTTAAAAATCACTGTCGCACTCCTCGTGAGTGCGTGGATTGAATTCTAACTCACATAAGAACTTCGTTAGCTAGATACTGTAAATTTATTATTTTGAAAATGTTCGGTCTTAGTTTCCGTGAAACGTTCATACAAAAATCTTGTTGCTTCTTCTATAGTTTTTGGAACATTTTTCCCTTCTAAATACCTTCTATAATTTTTTAGGTTTAATTTATCCTCATTTTTCCTTTTATCAATCAATCCTTTAGCTTTTAACCAAATGATTTCTTTAGAGTAGTCTTCAACAACATAACCACTACCTTCAAACAAAGGTTTATTTTCGACTGAACGAATTAGTTTTATAAAAGACATTTCATGTTTTAACGAGTTAAAAGCATGTCTTAAACCTAATAGACATTGTCCTCCTATTTCTTTTTTCCTTAATTTTGTGTATGAGCCCTTAGTATTCCTATTTCTAAAGTGCCACTCATCAGCGACATTCAGCCAGAATATTACTTCACTCAAAGAAGTAGTTATAGGTAGACTGTTAGGATCAGAAGCGTTTAAGGCTTCTTTCAATCTTTTATTAGACTCTCTAAGTCCATGATGAATATAAGTCAATCTCAATTGTTTTACTGTATCCATTTACAACACCTCTCCTCCTTAACGATAATTCGCTAAAAAAGGGAGAATACCTTTTGAAATATTTGTTAAATCAATCCTACACCATTCAGAGCATCGAATAGACTTTCTTTAGTGTGACTATTCCCCTTGTGGTAACTCACCCTTTTGAGCGACTGTTTCCCAAGGCTCACAAGGTTTTCCTTCATCGTTATAACATTCATGATAATTAATTTGATACCATTCTTCGTTGTTAACAAATTGTTCAAGCATTGGTGTAACTAACTTTTCCTTTACACCACTGTAGAACTCCTGTCGCAGAACTCCCTGTGGCGATCGAATTTCGAAAACTTTCATCATGGTGAAAACCTCCTAATATTTCCAAATAGCTCCATAAACCGTTTCTGTCTTTCGATTTGATGTGTTAACGGAATACTCTCGCACGTTATTCCCTGCACCCTCATTGAGTTTCCAGTATCGTAAATGCCCTGGTTCATTTCCCTTTAATTCTTTATTCATGTTATCGATGATTTCTTGTTGGGATTTTGCAGTAGTCCATATTCGGTGTTCTTTGGTTCTACCGTTGATATGTCTTGAACGTGTGTAACCTCTTCCCATGTTGAAAAGGGTAGAGTGCCCATTATATATTACATCTACAAGTTTATTTACTAATATACCGTCCACATACGTATATACAGTTCCGCGATCAAACACATGTGCTATGTGTGTCCATTTTCCAGCAACTACTGTGTCACTTGGTAAATCCAAAAACTTATCACCAATTGCAACCCTCAAAATTCCTCGATGAGTTACCTGAGTGTAAAATCTTGGAGTTGAACCATCATTTCCATGAGAACCCGCTACACCAGAGACCGTGTTATAATAGTTCCAAAATTCCCAAGTAAAAGCCTGTCCTAAATTTTCTGAACTTGGAATAAAATCCGTTTCAATATAATCGTCCACACCGTCAAATGTTAATTCGCTAGGACCTCTTTTTACTGCATTATGATACGAATTGTCTTTTGATAATGCGATACCAATCATCAATATACACCTACAATCTCCAGTGCTGTTGTGTTTGTTGCATATACTCTTTTGACTGCAATTGGATGAATGACACCTGCAGCAAGACCTTTCAAAGTAATGATTGTACCACTTGAAAGGTCAACTCTTACATCGCCAGAAACACCCACGAAAATCCCTTTAGTCACACCCTTCGCTAGGTCTGTTGTATCACTCGGTACAACCGCAAGCGCATCTGTCATATTACTCCTCGTTAGTGTGACAGCAGATTTGTCGCACTTCACTTGAGTAGATTGAAATCTTCATTGCGCACCAGGACTGACTTTGTGATGTAGCACGCACGTGAGTTATGGATTGGAAAAGTTTTTAGAGGAGAATTTAATGGCCGAGGTTGTTGCCCTCCACTTTAGAGGGTGAATTGAAATACTTGATTTGGGAGCATAGGTTGGGATGGTTAATTCCAAATTAAAACGCTACATATATAAATGCAAAATAGTAATACATTAAATGGCAATAAATTTTGTAACAATAAAAAATCTTGAATAACGTCTCTTATAATCTCTAGTCATACTGTTGCAGACAACCACATAGACTTGTACAAAAAGCTGTCTAAAGGTTGGTGGGTATGATGAGGTCAACTCCTGAGGAAATACGGCGGAGAATAGCGAAGCGAAAAAAAGATAATGGTGGATCAACAGTAAAAGGTCCTGATCGGGGGATTACTTGGCCAGGAGATGATGAAAAATATGGTTTTAATCATTATTCTTCTTATGAACCAGGGAAGGACGACGTCGTCCATCCCTTATTTAAAAAGGAAGTTTTCATTTTCAAAGTCTTGGCATCTGCTGTTTTATTTTTGGTGATCGCCATCATGTTCCGAGAAAACACAGCAACATTTTCTCCAGCAAAGGATTTTGTAATGAAAACCATGGAGCAGGATTTTAAATTTGCTACGGTATCTAAATGGTATGAAGATCAATTTGGTAAGCCATTGGCACTTCTTCCGTTTACCGAAGATGGCAAGCAATCTGGAAAAAACGTAGTTGAAAAAGATCATGATGTTCCTGTTTTTTCAGGGAAAGTCCTCGAAAATTTCGAGAAAAATGGACAGGGAATCATGATTGAAACTACAAAAGGGGCACCGATCGAAGCGATGAATGAAGGGAATGTCGTTTTTGCGGGTGTTAAGGAAGATACTGGGAAAACCGTTATCATTCAGCACCCTGATCAAACACAGACCACGTATGGAAATCTCAATGAAATCAAGGTTAGTTTATATGAGTTTATTGCAACAGCAACCGTAGTAGGTACAGCTTCTGAGTCAACAGGAGAAGACAAATCGAAGGGCACCTATTATTTTGCCATTAAAAAGGGCGATGAATTCATTGACCCAATTCAGGTGATACGCTTTGAATAGTTTCTTACGTTTATTACAACAGGTCTATATTCATCCGTTGTTATGGATTGTCATTGCAATATCGATTGCTACAGCACATTTTTTTGAGCTATGCCTTTTGATAGGTATCATTTTCATCCATGAAATGGGGCATGCTGCTGCGGCTTCTTTTTTTTCCTGGAGAATAAAAAAGATTACCCTCCTCCCCTTTGGAGGTGTCGCCGAGATGGAGGAGCACGGAAATCGGCCGTTAAAGGAGGAGGCAATTGTTGTGATTGCAGGACCACTCCAGCACATTTGGATGGTTGTCTTAGCATACGTACTGCAATCTTTTGGGATGATTTCTGAGGATTTGTATCAATTATTTTTTCAATACAATGCCATGATCTTGATCTTCAATCTTTTTCCTGTTTGGCCATTGGATGGCGGAAAGCTTATTTTCATGCTTCTTTCTTTAAAAAAATCATTTCCGATTGCACACCGTTTAACCTTAATAATTTCCTTCTTAAGCGTGGGAATCTTTTCTGTTTTTACCCTGCTATCTGCCCCAGAGCAAATAAATGTTTGGATTATCGTATGCTTTTTACTTTTCTCGCTTTATCATGAATGGAAGCAGCGTCGCTATATCTTTATGAGATTTCTACTCGAACGCTACTATGGTAAAAAGAGCGACCTCCAAGCGCTAAAACCCATTCAGGCAAATGAACAAGACCTGTTGATTGATGTGTTAGAAAAATTCCAGAGGGGTTGTAAGCATCCAATCATTGTCGAGAGTGATGGCAAAGAAAAAGGCTTCTTAGATGAAAATGAACTTCTCCATGCGTATTTTTCCGAAAAACGGTTAACTGATAAAATCAGCGACCTTCTTTTTTCTTACTAAAGGGTTATAATATAGACAATTAGTAAATAAAGCGAGGAAGTTCGATTGGATAAATTAATTATAAATGCAGTATCAAGAGAAAAGCGATTTGCTTATGTCAGGGATAATATAGTAGAAAAAGTTATTATTGACCGACCAGAGCAGCAATCTCTGGTCGGTAATATTTATTATGGGACCGTAACCAAGGTTCTGCCGGGGATGAATGCAGCTTTTATCGATATTGGCGAGGTAAAAAACGCCTATTTACATCGTGATTTGCTGGCTAAGTATATATTATCACCAGAGCGGAGTATCGATAAAGAGAAGAAAAGTGTAACATCCTTCGTTAATCAGGGTGAAAAATTATTGGTACAGGTAGAAAAGGACGCGACAGGTGTTAAAGGGCCAAAAGTAACGGGGATTATTGAACTTACAGGAATGAACCTTATTTATATGCCGCAAGGTCGTTATGTGGCAGTCTCTAAAAAGATTGTAAATGAAAAGGAAAATCTCCGCCGTTTAGGCATGCGACTTAAAACAGAAGAAGAAGGACTTATTTTTCGAACATCAAGTACTTCTGCGACCGAAGAGGAAATAAAAAACGAACTCAACAAACTTCGCCTTTTGGCTGTAGAATTGAAGGATAAAACGGCTGTGCTTAAAAAGCCGGGAATTGTTTATCTAAAGGATAGCTTTACGGAAATGGTCTTTGATTCCATTGCTCAAATGTCTGATGGTGAAGTGATAATCGATGATCTTTCTCTTAAAAAAGTCCTCGATGATAGATATCCCAATATAAACATTACCTATTATAATGGAAAAGAAAATGTCTTCGCTGTACATAGAATTGAACATGAAATCGACAAGGCTCTTAAACGTATCGTCTGGCTCGACAAAGGTGCTTATCTGATTTTTGATGAAACCGAAGCTTTAACAGTGATTGATGTTAATACCGGCAAGTTCTCGGGTAAACATGATTATCAGGATACAGTCGTAAAAACAAATACGCTTGCTGCCATCGAAATTGCCCGCCAGCTTAAGCTTCGTGATATCGGGGGGATTGTTCTCGTCGACTTTATTGATATGAAAAGTGAAAAGGACAGGCTTTCCATCTTGGAGACGGTAAAAGCCGAATTACAAAATGATAAAACGGTAACAAAAATCATGGGCTTTACTTCATTGGGAATTCTGCAGCTGACAAGGAAGAAAACAAAGGTATCGCTGTCAGAAGCTCTTCAGATGAAATGTCCAGTTTGTGACGGGACTGGCAGGGTTTTAAGTGCAGAGACCATTGCTTTTCGGTTAGAACGTGAATTGCTTGAACATCGGAATTCAGATGCAGAAGCGGTATTAATTGAAACAACAAAAGAAGTAAAAGAGGCAATACTGCCTCATTTAGAAATGCTAGAAGAATGGATACTTATGAAAGTATACTTTTCAATCCAGCCATCCCACCATCACCACTATGTTTTAAAACAATTTGGAAATCTTGCAGAGATAGCGGGAAAAGCAGAAGACCCCTATTGACACTAATGCCTACAACATGATAAAATCTTTAATGTTATGTTTGTAGCACCCGTGCTACAACCGCACATCACAGGTATTAAGTCTTTTGCGTTAGCAGAAGCACCTGCATATGGCGAGTCTGAGTTTATAAGGAGGTGCAGTTATGTACGCAATTATCGAAACAGGTGGTAAGCAAATCAAAGTAGAAGCTGGTCAAGCTATCTACATCGAGAAGCTTAACGCAGAAGCAGGCGAAACAGTTACATTTGATAAGGTATTATTCGTTGGCGGTGAAAATGTAAAAGTAGGCAGCCCATTAGTGGCAGATGCTACTGTTACAGCTAAAGTTGAAAAACAAGGTCGCGCTAAGAAAATCATCGTTTTCAAATACAAAGCGAAGAAAAACAACCGTAAAAAGCAAGGTCATCGTCAGCCATACACTAAAGTTGTGATCGAAGCGATCAACGCGTAAGGTGTTGGGTAATAGATGATTAATATTACGATTAATCGTACTGAATCCGAATCGATTCAATCATTTGTAATAAGTGGTCATGCATTCTTCGCTAATCGGGGCAAGGATATTGTCTGTGCAGGCGCGTCCGCAGTATCCGTTGGCGCAATCAATGCTGTGCACGCCTTAACAGGTGTCACGCCAGAGATTGAGCAGGGAGACGGCTTTCTCCGCTGTGTTGTTCCGGATAATCTTCCGGAAGACATTAATGAGAAAGTACAACTTCTTATAGAAAGTATGATTATATCATTACAAACAATTGAAGAAGAGTACGACAAGCACATAAAAATAACCTTCAAAAAGTAGGAGGTGGAATACATGTTATTAAAATTAGATCTTCAACTCTTCGCTTCCAAAAAGGGAGTAGGTTCTACAAGAAACGGACGTGACTCTCAATCAAAACGCCTTGGCGCTAAGCGTGCAGATGGTCAATTCGTATCTGGTGGTTCAATCCTTTACCGTCAACGCGGTACAAAGATTTACCCAGGTGAAAACGTAGGACGTGGCGGTGACGACACTCTATTTGCGAAAATCGACGGCGTTGTAAAATTCGAACGTTTTGGTCGTGACCGTAAAAAAGTAAGTGTTTATCCAACAGCTCAAGAAGCGTAAGCTTTCAGTGAAAACTCTAACCTGAATGGTTAGGGTTTTCTTTTTTAATCTATAAGGAAAAAATATCCAATTAAAACTCAGATTTGACCTCCCGGAACATGCTTCATAATACCTCAATTGGAAAACATTCGCTAAAATTGCTTACTCAAGGGAACTTTTTTGATATACTAACAGAAAATAGTTTTTTCGACATTTAAGCTAGGAGTGCGGGTTATGGAGAAAGAATGGGATATCGTTGAAGTACTGCGGCATTCGCGGCATGATTGGCTGAACAGGCTGCAGTTAATCAAAGGAAACTTGGATTTAAATAGAATTGACCGGGCAAAAGCATATATAAATGAAATTGTTATTGAAGTACAGCATGAATCGAAGCTTACTAATTTTCAATTTCCACTATTTGCCTCCTTGCTTTTAAAATCAAATTGGGAGAAACATTTATTTCAGCTTGAATATGAGGTATTTACCGATGTAGAAGCAGTGAAAATAAATGATAAAAAACTGTCTGATTGGACAAAATCCTTGTTTGTTTGCTTAGATCAGGCAATTGAGGCCTTTCAAGAAAATCATTTATCAATAACAATTCAACCGCAATCAGATGGAGTTTGTTTCTTTTTTGATTTTAGCGGAATAATAATAAAAAAAGAACTGATTGAACAATTCCTCGTTGTATCTGAAATAGATGTCATCGTAAAGGAATTCTCAGAAAGCGAACTAGGGCTAGAAGTTTTTATGCCAGTGGTATAAGGCTAGTTTTCGTTCGTTATCAGTTATATCAGGAGGATTCACATGTTTGTCGATCAAACGAAGATTTATGTAAAAGGTGGCGACGGCGGCAATGGAATGGTCGCGTTTCGCCGTGAAAAATATGTTCCGATGGGCGGACCTGCTGGCGGAGACGGCGGTAAAGGTGCCGATGTTGTATTTGAAGTAAATGAGGGCTTACGTACGTTAATGGATTTCCGTTATCAACGCCATTGGAAAGCGCCTCGTGGTGAGCATGGCATGTCCAAAAATCAACACGGCAAAAACGCTAAAGATATGATTGTTAAAGTACCACCAGGCACCGTAGTTATGGATGCAGAAACAAAAGAAGTTATTGCTGACCTTGTTGAGCATGGACAACGTGCTGTCATTGCGAAAGGCGGACGTGGAGGACGGGGAAATTCGCGTTTTGCGACCCCTTCAAACCCTGCGCCAGAGCTTGCTGAAAATGGTGAACCAGGGCTGGAGCGCGACGTCATCCTTGAATTAAAGTTGCTTGCAGACGTTGGCTTAGTCGGCTTCCCGAGTGTAGGCAAATCCACACTATTATCAGTTGTTTCTTCAGCAAAACCTAAAATTGCCGAGTATCATTTCACAACCATTGTTCCAAACCTTGGAATGGTTGAAACAGAGGATAACAGAAGCTTCGTAATGGCAGACCTTCCAGGATTGATCGAGGGCGCTAGTGAAGGTGTAGGGCTAGGACATCAATTCTTACGACATATTGAACGGACAAGAGTGATCGTTCATGTCATTGATATGGCTGCGATGGAAGGCCGCGATCCTTATGATGATTTTCTGACCATTAATAAAGAGCTAGAAGAGTATAATCTGCGCTTAACGGAGCGTCCACAAATTATTGTTGCCAATAAAATGGACATGCCGGAAGCAGAAGAAAATTTGCAAAAATTTAAAGAACGCCTCGAAGAAGATTTTCCGATTTTTCCAATTTCAGCTTTATCAAGAAAAGGCTTGAGAGAGCTATTATTTTCGATTGCCGACAAAATCGAGCAGACTCCTGAATTTCCGCTTGATCATGAAGAAGAAGACGAAACAGGTATTAATCGCGTTCTTTACAAGCATGAGGCGGATCCAGAGGCCTTCTATATTACGAGAGAGCCAGATGGCGCATTTGTTGTGTCAGGGGAAAAGATTGAAAAGCTGTTTAAGATGACTAATTTCCAAACAGATGAATCGATTAGACGTTTTTCAAGGCAGCTTCGTGGTCTCGGTGTTGACGAGGCTTTGAGGAAAAAAGGTGCAAAAGATGGGGATACGGTTAAATTATTAGAATTTGAATTTGAATTTGTTGAGTAGTAGAAATTCTAGCTGAAGGCGCCATGATGATTTCTCAAGAATGGCGCTAAGCTTTTTGTTTAGATAAGTAAATGAATTTGACTTTGAGAATTGTTTAGCTTCAGCGCCTAGGGGCTCTCAGGTCTAAGTCAATCCGTCAAGAAGGTAAAATCAACCTTCTCGCCGGCTCGCCTTATGCCTGTTGCCCCTGGACAAGGCGCTTACGCTTTTCGTGTCAGGTGGGGATGAGAAATGAAAAATGAAAAATTTGATAAAAAATTTTACTTAATTCGAGAAGATGTCTTGCCTGAGGCTATGAAGAAAACATTAGATGTCAAAGAAATGCTGGAAAGAGGAAAGGCAGAGTCTATTTGGGATGCTGTTCAACAAGTGGATTTAAGCAGAAGTGCTTATTATAAATATAGGGATACGGTTTTTCCATTTTCCACGATTGTAAAGGAACGACTAGTAACGCTCTTTTTTCATCTTGAGGACCGTTCCGGTACATTATCAAAGCTGCTTGGTGTAGTTGCTTCTTCTGGGTGCAATGTATTGACGATCCATCAAACCATTCCACTGCAAGGAAGGGCAAATGTTACACTTTCACTGAATACAACAGAAATTTCCACCGATATAGATGAGCTACTGTCAGAATTACGAAAGCTTGAATTTGTAGAAAAAGTGGAAGTGCTTGGGACAGGCGCATAGTAATTTTTAACAACAGACAGAGATTTTTGTATGGGAGTGTGTGAAAACATGAAAGTTGGTTTTTTAGGACCAAAGGCAACATTCACTGAATTAGCTGTGAAAAAGGTTTTTCCTGGATTCGAGCTTGAACCATTTCGGACCATTCCTGAATCGATGGATGCCGTTGTTAGCGAAAAGGTAGATCTAGCGGTTGTTCCAGTTGAAAATACCCTTGAAGGTACGGTTAATATTACATTAGATTACTTAACACATGTGGTCCAATTGCCGATTGTCGGGGAAATTACGATTCCTATTAAGCAGCATTTGATGGTTCACCCGGATAATCTGGAAAATTGGCAGGATGTGCATAAGGTGTATAGTCACTCGCATGCGATTGCACAATGCCATAAATTTTTACATACTCAATTCCATGGAATACCTTATGAAAGTGTCAGCTCAACAGCTGCAGCAGCAAAGATGGTGACAGACCATCCGGAATTGCGTGTTGCCGCCATCGCGAATGAATTGGCAGCCGAGGAATATGAATTGTCGATTGTTCAGCGTGACATTCATGATTTCGACCATAACCATACCCGCTTTTTTGTTCTATCAGAACAAGTTTTGGATTTTGAAGAATTGAGCGGTTCCTCTCATTATAAAACAACTTTGATGGTCACTCTTCCTACTGACAAAGCTGGAACGCTGCACATGGTTCTTTCTGCGTTTGCTTGGCGAAAGATTAATCTTTCTAAAATTGAATCAAGACCAATGAAAACGGGGATTGGCAATTACTTCTTCATTATTGATTTGGAAATGAAACTGGATGAAGTTTTGATTCCAGGTGCAATAGCCGAGCTGGAAGCACTTGGCTGCGGTGTAAAGTTATTGGGAAGCTATCCATCTAAAATGGTTGAGTAAAAGTATCGGGCAGAGGCTCGGTACTTTTTTGCATTTAGTAAGTGTCATATACAAAGGTAGCCAATACCAGGATTGGCTACCTAATGTTTAGTATTCAATTAAAAAACCAGCCTCTTTTAATGCCGCTTCGGCTTTGTCGAGGGTTTGTACACTAGATGCCGCGATTGTATGAAGATGGATGCCGCCGGTTAATTCTGATAATAACGAGGCCTGCGTCGTTTGAATATTATCCATAAATTGCTTGACCTCTTGGCGATTTGATACCATGATCGAGGCAGTTAAATCACCGTAAACCGCATGTTCGATTTTAACATCCTTTACCAAAACCCCATGATCCACGAGTAAATTTAGCTCTTTTAATGTATCTTCCGGTAAGTGTCTGCAGGCGATGGTTCGTTCAAAAGAATGAGTACCAGTGTTTTGCTTAAAATACAAATAGCCCTGACTTGTTGCGATGATGGGTTCGTCTTTTGCTTTAAGGAGTGTAATATCTCCAACAATCACTTGCCTGCTTACATTCGTTCGTGCTGCTAACTCGCTGCCAGTAAGCGGTATAGGGCTGTCTTTTAGCAACTCAAGAATGTGAGCTCTCCGTTCATCTCCTAAGATCTTTTTTTGTTCAGCCATAATTTTCACCTCAACTTTCTATTTTAACATAGTTTCTAGTTCTTAAATCTTTTTACGATATCTACAATCGTTTCGCCGAGTTTTACAACATCTTCCATCTTAGTGGACTTACCAAAAGAAATGCGGATAAATTCTTTCGCCACTTGTAGGCTCAAGCCTAAAGCTTCTGTTACTTTTGCTGGAGTTTGCATGCCAATTTGACAAGCACTTCCGGTTGAAATCGCAAACCCATACCGGTTGCATTCCAACATCATCCATTGCCCCTCAATCCCTGAAATCCCTAAGCCGATGATCGAAGGTAACTGTGAGGATTGATCAGCTTGATGGATATGGACTAATTCCTTAATAGGTTCAAGTGTCTCCATTAAGGCAGCACGCAGCGCAATGAATTTATCCTTACTATCAAATAGTTGCGTATGGATCTTTTGAGCAGCTGCCGTCATCGCCGCAATAGCAGGAACATTTACAGTTCCTGGTCTGAATCCTCTTTCATGCGAACCCCCTGGGAAAAATGGACGCCAAGAAATCGCTGGATCAATATAGGCACCACCAACTCCTTTTGGACCGTAAATTTTATGACCCGAAAAAGAAAAGCTGCTTACAAGCGGAGCCACTTTTTTTAAATCTATTTTTCCAAATGATTGTACAAAATCACTGTGGAAATGGATGTCATTCTCTTGGCAAATCCGAGCTATCCTCTCAACGGGCTGAATCGTGCCAATTTCAGAATTAACATGCTGTACCGTTACTAAAATGGTTTCGGGAGTGAGCGAATGCTCTAATTCTTCGATGTCAATGAGACCAGAAGAATTGAGAGGCAAAAAGGTAATAGTGTATCCTTCTAATCGGCTGAGGACCCCATGGATGGAGGAGTGCTCAGCCATTCCCGCAATAATGTGCTTGCCAGGCTTTTTAAGGGCTGATAGAAGTGCTTCAATGGCTAAAAAGTTTCCTTCAGAACCTCCGCTTGTAAAGTACAATCCTTTTTTATTCACACCTAAAAGGTTAGCCAGTTCTTCACGACAATTCTCTAGTAAATCTTGTGACTGCCCGCCGATATCATGGAGAGAGTTTGAGTTCCCATAAAATTCTGTTGAGGCTTGAACGAAAACCTCTGCTACATCTGAATCTAATGGTGTGGTTGCCGCAAAATCAAAATAAATCATTCGTATTCTCCACTATTCATATTTTTTGAACATTATAAATTCTATAATAAAAAAATCTTGTATTTAGTTTAAATCTATGCAAATATAGATGTCAAGACACCTGTTTATCCAGGAGCTCAAAACAGTCAGTGGATCTAAATCATACAAAAATGAATCCCAATCATTTTGTATGAGACTGGTTCGTGCTTTCAAGCCACAGTGAGTGTAGTTTCCTGAAAAGGAGATAGCACGTTGAACTACGTTAGTGGATAAGGTAAAGAAACACCTGCGGATGTGTCCACCAGTCTGCTGCCCTGTTAGCTATGAGGAAGACTGTTTCCTAGGGTTTGGAAACCAAACACCAAAATAGCATGTCCTGTCCATTGACTTTGGCAAGGAGGAAAATACCCGTAATGGAGGTTGGTCAGAAATGACCTATTGTTTTGTGTTAGATGAGCAAGGCAACAAGTTATCTCCAACAAGAGAAAATCGTGCATGGTATTTAATTCGGAAACAGAAAGCCACTTTGAAAAGTAAATTTCCAATGATTATACAACTGAAAAGGAAAATTCCTGAAAGTAAAATTGATTCTTCCTCAATTCGGCTAGGGATTGATGATGGTTCAAAGTTAGTTGGAATTGCTATAGTACAAGAATGTGAAACTAAAAATAAACCTGTATTCAAAGGAACTATTGAATTACGAACGGATGTAAAAGAAAAAATTGCCATAAGACGAGGGTACCGTCAATACAGAAGGCAACATAAAAAATACAGACCCGCTCGATTTGATAATCGCTCTTCTTCCAAACGTGAGGGACGAATTCCGCCGAGTATTAAACAAAAGAAGGATTCTATTTTAAGAGTGGTCAACCAACTCCACAAGTGGATACGAATCGACCGTATTTTCTTAGAAGATGTCTTTATTGATATTCGAGCATTGGAGAAAGGCTATAAGCCATACAAATGGGAATATCAACAAAGTAATCGCTTAGATGAAAACATACGAAAAGCAGTAGTGCTTCGTGACCATAATACTTGCCAGGATTGTGGAATGACAAATACCCGCATAGAAGTACACCACATTACCCCAAGGCGACTAAACGGCAGTGATTCCATTCATAACTTAATCACTCTATGTACCACATGCCATGGAAAGGTAACTGGTGATGAATTAAACGATCGTGAGAGATTCTATCAAAAAGTAAATGGCAGAAAGATCTCCTATAGTGATGCCATGTATGTAATGCAGGGGAAAACCTATCTTCAAAATAAATTAAAGAAAATATCCCCATTATCCCTAACAACTGGGGGGGATACTGCAAACAAACGCATTGATTGGGGAATTAAGAAGACACATGCCAATGATGCCATTGTTATTTGTCATTCAACTGTTTGGCCTAAACAATGTGAAATGAAAAATTGGGTAATAAAACCAATGAGGAAGCACTCTAATAAGAAAATAGAGTCGTTAAATGGTTTTCATCACAGGGATTTTGTTAAATATACGAAACGTAATGGAGAAAGTTATTTGGCATATATCACCGCTTTATATCCAGAAAAAAATCAATGTAACATGACCACGATAGAGGGGGGAATTTTGAAAAGATATGGCCTTTCAAGATTAACTTTATTATGGCGATTTAACAAAATATATTGGTTATGAAACTCAAAAGAAGGATGTGAAACCTGGTAATAAAAAGAAAAATGTTACTCTATGTTACATTTTTTGTTTCCAGGAGTCAAAATGACAAAAAAGGATGATGTATTAATTTTAGGAAGTGGGATTGCTGCACTGCAGTTAGCCTCGTTGTTAAATAAGCATTTAAATGTGAGGATTATCACAAAGGAAAAACTAAGAACAGCCAATTCTTATCTTGCCCAAGGCGGTATCGCAGCGGCTATCGGTGAGCATGATCATCCTGTTAAACATATTGCCGATACGCTTGAAGCAGGTAGCTATCATAATAATCGAGAAACAGTAGAGAAAATCATTAAGGCTGCACCAGATCTCATTAAATTCATTTCTGAACAAGGAGCTGTTTTTGATAAAAATCAAGATGGTGAATTGCTTTTAGGGATGGAAGGAGCGCATAGCGAAAAGCGAATTGTTCATGGTGGCGGAGATGCCACCGGTAAAAATGTGGTCGAGTTTCTTTTGAGCACACTGAAGGATAACGTCACCATCGAGGAAAACATTTTCGCTTATCAATTATTACTCAATTCAGAGAAAAGATGTATTGGTGTAAAAGCCAAAGCAGCAGATGGAACGATAAAGAAATACTATAGCCGAAACACCATTATTGCTACAGGCGGATGTGGACAATTGTTTACCTATACTTCTAATGCCCTAACCGTTAGTGGTGATGGGATTGCAATGGCCTATTTGGCAGGTGCTGAAGTTGCCGATATGGAGTTTATTCAATTTCACCCGACACTTTTATACGTAAATGGTAAAACAAAAGGGTTAATTTCTGAAGCCGTTCGCGGTGAGGGTGCCATTCTCGTTACCGAGGATGGAATTCCAATCATGGAAGGTGTTCATCCACTTAAGGATCTGGGACCAAGGCATGTTGTATCACAAAAAATCTATGAATATCTTAAAAATGGCCATAAAGTATTTTTAGATATTAGTAATATAGAAAATTTTACGAAAAGATTTCCGTCTATCACAACCATATGTGAAGAAAATGGCATTCAATTGTCAGAGGGAAGGATTCCAGTAGCTCCTGGCAGTCATTTTTTAATGGGGGGAATAAAAACGGACCTTTTCGGACGAACTTCGATAAATGGTTTATTTGCGATTGGCGAAGCAGCCTGCACCGGTCTGCACGGTGCAAATCGGCTGGCAAGTAATTCATTATTAGAAGGTTTATACATGGGAAAGAAACTATCGACGTATCTAAATCAATCGACAACAGATGTAGTGTTTGAAACGGAGCCAACCAGTGGATATCCTTTTGTGGATAAAGTGGTCTTACCACCTGTTCAACAAATTAAGGATTCCATGATGGAACGGGTCGGGATTGTCCGAAACGAAGTCAATCTCAAAAAGCAAAAGGCGTGGTTGGACACTTTTAAAAGCTGCCAGCTAAACGACCTTGGCACTTATTCTGCAGAAGAAATAACCACAATTTTTATGCTGATCATCTCCCGGCTTATAACTGAAGCTGCTTTGGAACGAACGGAGAGCCGAGGTGGCCATTATCGAAGTGATTACCCAATGGAAGATAATCAACAGTGGCTGAGAAAAACGATTACTCATAAAAATAGCTGGGGAATGGAGACGAACCATGAACATATTGAAACTGCGCTCGCTACTTGAGCAATTTTTTATTGAAGATATTGGAGAACAGGATATTACAACCGATTTAATTTTTGCTGATGATACAAAAGGGAAAATTATTTTTCTCTCAAAGGATAACGGGATTTTTTGTGGAGAGGAAATTATTCATACTGGTTTTAAGCTTTTAAATCAGGATATTGAAACAAAGGTGTTTGTTAAGGATGGTCAGGCCATTGAAGTTGGCCAGAAGCTCGCTACCGCTTCTGGAAAGATATCCGATCTATTAAAGGGCGAAAGAGTGGTTTTAAACCTAATCCAAAGAATGAGTGGGATTGCCACTCTGACTCAAAAAGCGGTTGCCACCCTCGATAGTGGCCATACCAGAATCTGTGATACCCGGAAAACGACACCAGGATTAAGGATGCTTGAAAAGTTTGCCGTACGCACCGGAGGAGGCTTTAATCACCGTTTCGGTTTGTATGATGGCATCATGATTAAAGATAATCACATTTCATTTGCGGGTTCAATTTCACATGCTGTTGAAAGTGTTCGAAAAAAAGCCGGTCATATGGTGAAGGTAGAAGTAGAAGTTGAAACGGAAGCTCAGGTAAAAGAAGCTGTCAATGCTGGTGCAGATGTCATTATGTTTGATAATCGTACTCCGGAGGAGATTAAAGAACTGATTAAATTGGTACCATCAGGTTTCATAACGGAAGCTTCAGGCGGCATTCAATTGTCCAATTTAGCAAGTTACCGGGATACAGGTGTTGATTATATTTCACTTGGATTTTTAACACATTCTTATAAAGCGCTCGATATCAGCGTCAAAGTTCTCTATGGCAAAGGGGAGAAATAATAATGAGTATTTTAATGGCTATGAAAAAAAATAAAATGATTCCTGAAAAATATAAGCAAATGTCGAAGGAAGAATTAGAGGCTAGAGTGGTTGAAGTCAAAAATAGATTAGGTTCACGCCTGTTTATTCCTGGACACCATTATCAAAAAGATGAAGTGATTCAATTTGCAGATGCGACAGGGGATTCTTTAAAACTGGCCCAATTATCAGCTGATAATACGGAAGCAGAATTTATTGTTTTCTGCGGCGTTCATTTTATGGCAGAAACAGCTGATATCCTTACAAAGGACAATCAAAAAGTTATTCTCCCAGATATGCGGGCAGGCTGTTCAATGGCAGACATGGCTGACCTAGATCAGACTGAAAAGGCATGGGAAATCCTCCAGGGAATTTTCGGTGACACCATACTTCCATTAACCTATGTGAATTCAACTGCGGCGATAAAATCTTTTGTCGGTGCACATGGCGGTGCATGCGTAACCTCGTCTAATGCCGAGACAATGGTCAAGTGGGCATTTACCCAAAAAGAACGGATTTTATTTTTACCAGATCAGCATCTAGGCCGTAATACGGCTGCGGATTTAGGTGTTGGTTTAGACGAAATGGCAGTTTGGAATCCAATCTCAAATAAACTTGAATACGATGGTGAACCTTCAAAAATTAAAGTTATTCTTTGGAAAGGGCATTGCTCTGTGCATGAGAATTTTACGATTCAGAATGTCCAGGATACCCGCAGTCAATTTCCTAACATGACGATTATTGTTCATCCAGAGTGCCGCCGAGAAGTGGTAGAATTATCCGATCTGGCTGGTTCTACAAGTTACATTATTAATGCGATTGAAAAAGCCGAACCTGGGTCCGAGTGGGCCATCGGGACTGAAATGAATCTCGTCAATCGTCTAATTAAGAATCACCCTGATAAAAAGATTATTTCTTTAAATCCAGCGATGTGTCCTTGTTTGACGATGAATCGAATTGACCTTCCGCATTTAGTGTGGAGCTTGGATACGTTAGAGGATACCAATAATACCATTAAGGTTGCTCCGGATATTGCGGAAAATGCAAAATTAGCGTTGGAGCGGATGTTAATTAATGCTTAATAAAAGGTAGATGCAGTTTTTATAAATTGCATCTATTTTTATTTTCCTAAGGTTGATTCATATTTTACAAAAAAAAAGCATAAGTTTTTCTGAAGAATGTTAGCACTTTGCCTATCATCACATAGACTATATGGACTTATGCATAGGAGGGAAATCAGAGTGAAGATCCATATCGTACAGAAAGGGGATACTCTTTGGAAAATCGCCAAGAAGTACGGCGTGAATTTTGAAGAGCTGAAAAAGATGAATTCACAGCTCAGCAACCCTGATATGATTATGCCCGGTATGAAAATAAAAGTCCCAACGTCAGGTGGAACAATAAAAAAAGAAGCGCCTATGGGAACAAAGCCGGGGGCCACAATCAATTTAGGCGCCAAGAAAGAAATGCCAATTGCTGGGCATCCGTTTACCAAAGAGAAACCAAAAGAAATGCCAATTAAAACAGCTCCAAAGAAAGAGGTTCCTATAAAGGAAGCACCAATTAAAGCAGCTCCAATAAAAGAGGCTCCTAAAAAAGAAGCTCCCATGAAAGTAGTACCAGTACCAATACCAGTACCAGTACCAGCTAAAGTAAAGCCAGTAAAAGAAATTCCTATTAAAGAGGCACCGATTAAAGCAGCGCCGATTAAAGAGGCACCGATTAAAGAAGTGCCAATTAAAGCAGCGCCGATTAAAGAAGCACCAATTAAAGAAGTTCCGAAAACACCATATACTCCAAAAATGCCCCTGAAAATTATCCCAGAAATTGATATTAACAACTATTACATGAACAATATGACCAATATGGTTAAACAGCCAGAGCTGCCGCCTAAACCAACAAACATACTACCAGAGGTAAAAGTACCACAGAAAGAAAACCCAGTAATGCCTGTGGAATCACCAATGATGGAGCAGCCGCAAATGCCTCAAGATTATTGTGTACCGGTAACACCAGTAATGCCTGGAACAGGATTTTGTCCGCCACCACCACAATGGTGTCCGCCGCCTCCTTGTCCACCAATGTCATTCATGCCATATCCTCAAGGTCAAGGAGCGGCAATGCCACCGATGCAGCCTTATCAGCCTTATCAGCCTTATCAGCCTGGACCAATGCCAGGGGTTGCGGGAGCACAATTTATGCATCATGGATTTAATGATGAATCTTCATCCTTTATGCCGCCCTTACCGTTGACAAACCCAATGCATGGATCATATATGGCACCGCAAGGCTATGGTCAAATGCCAGGAATGGATCAAATGCCGATGGGTGGTCAAATGCCAGGAATGGGCCACATGCCGATGGATGGTCAAATGCCGGGAATGGGACACATGCCAATGGATGGTCAAATGCCGGGAATGAGCCACATGCCAATGACCGGTCAGATGCCTTATTTTGATGAAAGTCCGCAAGATATGCCAGCAGGTTCACCTGCAGCGGCAAGTCAAGACTTCAATCAACTAGGAATGGGAGAGCAAATGATGGGTCAGGGCTTTGGCCAGCCAGGAATGGGAGGCCCAATGATGGGTCAAGGCTTCGGCCAGCCAGGAATGGGAGGCCCAATGATGGGTCAGGGCTTTGGTCAGCCAGGAATGGGAGGCCCAATGATGGGTCAAGGCTTCGGTCAGCCAGGAATGGGAGGCCCAATGATGGGTCAAGGCTTCGGCCAGCCAGCAGGAATGGGAGGCCCAATGATGGGTCAAGGATTTGGTCAGCCAGGAATGGGAGGCCCAATGATGGGTCAAGGCTTCAATCAACCAGGAATGGGAGGCCCAATGATGGGTCAAGGCTTCGGCCAGCCAGGAATGGGAGGCCCAATGATGGGTCAAGGATTTGGTCAGCCAGGAATGGGAGACCAAATGATGGATCAGGGCTTTGGCCAGCCGGGAATGGGCGGACCATACGGTCAAATGCCATTTGGTTACCCACAAATGGGGCCAGCTTCTCAAGCCATGGGAACGCAGGATTTTGAATCATCAGATATGGGAATGCCATATGGAGGCGGTCATATGCCTGCCATGCACCAGCCTTTCCCTGCTCAAGGAGGCTTACCAGTTGGAGCGGGTGGCGACTGTGGATGTGGTGGACCTAAACCGCAAGCAATGCCGGAGCAACCCTTTGTACCGCCAACGCCTCCAATTTACAGTGCACCATATACAGGACCAGCAAATGTAGCGCAGCCTCCGTATATGAACCCTTATGGAATGGGTCCTATGGATGGATTGATGCGTTACGATGATGACAATGAGTATGACTTTTAATCAAAAAGGAGACGATGATTATTTCATTCGTCTCCTCTCTTATTTACGTTCGCAATTTAAAGAAAATATTGTTGACATGGTCCCATATCGAAAAAGTGTAATTTTGATTAAGACCGATAAAAATACCTATATGCTAAAAGGATTTCATAAGAATAAACGACTTCAACTCCAGGAAGCATTCACAGCTACGCTTAGAAAAGAGGGATTTTTTAAATCTTATCTTTTTGTCCATCCGCAAATAAAAGACCCTCTCTTTTTTGAGGGAACGTACTTTGGATGTATGGATTATATACCTCCTAATAAAATCCCATTTTCATTTGAATCTCAAAAAAACAGGCTGGAGGGACTTGAACTCTTAGAACAATACCATTTTGTAACCTCCTCCTTTGAGTCACGTTACCGAACCATTATTCCAAGAGGGAGTATTATTAAAAAATGGAAAGAAAGAGGTAAAATTTTTACAGCAAATATTTCTTTTTTAAAATACTTTGTAAATGAAAAATTCATCACCGAACTAATGGATTGGGCCAATTGGTCATTAAATGGGATGGAAAAAGATCGATCCTTTTTTATCAATGAACCCATTTGTGTCCTTCATGGTGATGTGGCACATCACAATTTCTTGCGGAATTCAAACGGAATATTACATCTAATTGATTTTGATTTAATTAGTATTGGTCCTCCTTCCTTAGATTATTTACAATATGCGAATCGAATTCTACCCAATATGGACTGGTCATTTGATCGGCTCGCTCATTTTTCAACATATGAAAAATTGTTGGGAGAAAAGGCATTTCTGTATGCATTAGCATTTCCTGCAGATATTTTCCGTGAATGGAACCGGCTTATTCGAGAAGGGTCGTATAGAGACCAAAACAAATATAATCAGGTTATGGACTTAACGGTTGGTCAGTTTTACCCTAGAAAAAAATTTGTTGATACATTAAAAATGAAGATAAATTAACTTTCATGGTCTATTCTGGCAGAATGAAATCCCCTAAAAGTTCACAACCTAATCGTGAGCATCAATGTATGCTCATGCTGTATAGAGGGGGTTTTTCGCTTGAATTTGAAACAGTGGATGATACCTCTGTCCGCTTTATTAGTTGTGGGGCTGTCAGGATGTGCAAAAGATGACCGTACAGCAATGGACAAAGATCACAAAGGTTTGGGTCAGCCGGTTGGCTACTATTCCAATGAAAATCATAAAAATGGTTCCAATGGGATGCCTGGAGACAATGACGGTCCGATCACAGAAATGATGGACCATAATCTTGGGGTAGAAAACCAAATGAATAATGAAGAGCGAAGGAAACGGTTGAGTGAAAGAGATAAGAATGGATATCCACCAAACCCGACAAAACCGCTCGCAAACCATGACAAAAATTTCTTTCAACGGGATAATCAGTTTAGTACCAGTGATGCGAATTATCATGGTCATTTAAATCAAAGACTAGGTAATACAGGTACAACAACGAATCCAGAGTATCAAGATAGGGTAACAGAACAAATTAAAAGTAGGGTAGCAGACGTTGACAATGTACAACAAGTCCGCTCTGTTCTTTATGGTAATTCCATTATGGTTTCTGTAAAATTAGCCGATAATAATCGAGCTGCGGAAACCAAAAGAGCCATTCAAAATGCAGTTAGTCCATTAGCAAATGGGAAATCTGTTCAAGTAATCTCCGATGATGGAGCACTTGGTCGGGAAGGTAACAGAAATAATGATTCCCAGCGAATGGAGCCGAATAGCCGTAAACAACATTAATCGTTAAAAAAAGTAATAGTGGCAAAGCCGCAATGGCTTTGTCTCTATTACTTTTTTTCAGGAAGGATAAAAAGGGAAAAAAAGGCTAAACTAGTAGTGAAAATGAATTAGATCTCTAAAAATAAGAGGTGATTATGCATGAGGTTCAATTGGGTAACACATTATCGGCTTGGTTTAGCCTTTGTTGCGGTTGTTCTCTTCATGTCTATCGGAAAGGTGCCGGGAATGATATTATCTGGCGCCGCCGAACAAATGGAAACCCATCAAGATCAACAGATGTCGGAACCTCAAGCATTGACGATTATTTTGGAAAGGATCTATCTCGATGGGGAAATAAGTGAGGAAGTTGTTCTTGATTCTTACTGGTCTATTGAAAACTTTTGGGCCAAATATGATCAATGGCAGTTAATTGAAATTGATGAATCAACAATGGTTTTTCGAAAACAAGTGGATGACATTTCGCCATTACTTAAGGCGAATGGCTATTTTGGAATTACTGAGGATGGGGTATTAACCATATTTAATGGTCGTCCTGACCGTTCACGGATTATCCAATCTTTTTTTCAAATAGATGTTAAAAAACTTGAAAGCAAAAAACAAGAAGAGCTTATTCAGGGGATTCCAATAAAAACAAAAGATCGTTATGAAGAGGTTCTTGAAACCTTTAAGCCATATTCGCTTGGGGAATAACCATAGTATTGAGATTTAGGGCTTCATGAACACTTCATGAGGTCCATTTTTGTTTGAACGAAAGGACTTCGGGCTTCATGAACATTTCATGAGGTCCATTTTTGTATGAACGAAAGGATTTTGGGCTTCAAGAACACTTCATGAGGTCCATTTTTGTTTGAACGATAGAATATTGGGCTTCATGAATTGCAAACCAACTTATTTTTCTCATCCTAAAGTTGTAGATAAAGTTCAAGCTTTTTTCGGAGGGAGGAATTTCCAATATCCTTTAAGCTAAAGACATCAAGATAAACACTTAAAGGAGCGAGTGACATGTTCAATAAAAAAGTAGTTATGATTACGGGTGCATCAAAAGGATTAGGAAGAGCCTTAACACTAGCTTTTGCAAAAGAAGGTGCCCGTCTGGCAATCTGTTCGAGAACCTCAACAGGATTATTTGAAGTTAAGGAAGAGGCAGTGGCATTAGGTGCAGAGGTGTTGGCGGTAACAGCCGATATTTCCCTTACGAGAGATGTAGAACGGTTTGTTGCCATGACTGAGGAGGCATTTGGTCAAATTGATATTCTCATTAATAATGCTTCGATTCTCGGACCAAGTCCAATGCCGTTATTGCTCGATTATCCGGAAGAGGATTTCGCAGAAGTCTTACGAGTAAATTCGATTTCGCCGTTTTTAGTGACCAGAAGAGTCACCCCCGGAATGCTGCAGCGAAACCAAGGCTCTATCATAAATGTGACCTCCGAAGCGGGGAATGTTGGTTATGCAGGCTGGGGTGCTTATGGTATTTCTAAATTTGCTGTTGAGGGTCTCACCGAAACATGGGCAGATGAATTAAGCTCAACCAACGTTCGTGTCAACATGGTCGATCCTGGGGAAATGGATACAGATATGCACCAACTAGCAGTTCCTGACTGTGATTACCGATTAGCAAAACCGGAGGATGTCGTCACCGTTTTCTTATATTTAGCTTCAGAAAAGTCAAACGGAATTACTGGTCAACGCTTCGAAGCCCAAGAGTTTTCAGAGGAGGGTTTATGATGACTGCCACTGCATTTGATTTCTATTTACCAGATGAATTAAATGCTTCACAGCCACCAGAAAGACGGGGGATTAGAAGAGATCATGTAAAAATGATGGTTTTAGACAAAAAAACGGGTCATGTCTTCCATGACCATTTCTTTCACCTAACGGATTATCTGAACCCTGGAGACTTGGTTGTTATGAATAACAGCCGAACTGTGCCTGCCATACTAAAAGCTGATTTGATTAGAGAATCAAAAAGAATCCACCAAGAAGTTGAAATTCGGCTGGCAAGGCGTCGAAATGAGGAGACTTGGGATGTGTTGGTCGTGACCGAGGAAGTTAAATTGGGTGACATCTTGCAAATTTCAACAGAACTTACGGCCGTAGTCATTGATATGAAAGCTGGCACACCACTAAAAACTATCCTATTTTCGAAAAAGGGAACCGACCTATTTAATAATATTTATGCTCTTGGGGAACCAATTCGTTATGAATATATCAATCACAACTGGAGTCTTGATTACTATCAAACTGTGTTTGCCAGCCAACCTGGTTCTGTTGAAATGCCTTCAGCAGGAAGAGCGTTCAGCTGGGAACTTCTGTTCAGCCTTCAAAAGAAGGGCATAGAACTCGATTTTATTCAGCTTCATACTGGGCTAAGCTATCTCCTTGATGATGAGCTGGAAACATCACCAAGTGATAATTACGAGGAATATCATCTTTCTGAAAAAACCATAGAAAAGATTCATAGGACTAAGGCTTCTGGAGGAAGAGTCATTGCAGTGGGGACAACGGTGGTTAGAGCCTTAGAGAGTGCAGGAGTAACGGGCATATTAGATGGTGTGACGAATCTTTATATTAATAAAAGTTTTCCACTTAAAATGGTCGATGGCATTATTACCGGCTTCCACGAACCAAAAGCAAGCCATTTGGATATGCTTACTGCTTTCGTACCACAGGATATATTATGGAATGCATATGAGGAAGCAATTGAACAGCGTTACTTATGGCATGAGTTTGGGGATATGAATTTAATTTTATAAAGGGGAAAGCTGACAAGTAACATCGTCAGCTTTTTTCCCTGATTCAAACTTGCCATCAAGATTGTGATACGAATATGATTTAGTCAATAGATACTTGGATTGGGAGAGGTTTACATGTCCAGAAATGAAGAGATTGCTATTTTAAAAGAAATTGCCGAGTTATTGAATGAGGGGACAGATTCAAAGACCATTCTAGCCGAGGTTTTAAAAAAACTCTTAAGTATAACCGGACTTCAAACAGGTTGGATTTTTTTAATAGACGAAAATGGTGGCCATCAGCTGGCAGCGAAAGCAGCCCTGCCTGAAGCATTGGCCTCCAACCATAACCAGAGAATGTGCAATGGAGATTGCTGGTGTGTAAACCGTTACAACAACGGGCGATTAAACAAGGCTGTAAACATCATAGAATGCCAGCGAATTGAGAATGTTATCCTTGAAAATGCAGGTGATACAGCCGGTCTGACCCATCATGCTACTGTCCCGCTAAGGGCTGGGAACGAGAGATTTGGAATATTAAACGTCGGCTCCCCTTATAAAACACATTTTCAAAAAGATGAACTTGCCCTGCTTGAGGCGGTAGCCTTTCAAATTGGCACAGCCCTAAAAAGAATAAAATTAACCGAAAGTGAACAAGAAACAGCCCTTATTTCCGAGCGCAATCGACTTGCTAGAGATTTGCATGATTCCGTTAATCAATTACTCTTTTCACTAAGCCTCACAGCTAGAGCTGGCAGGGAAATGACAGATGTGGTAGAGGTGAAACAAACCTTTTCCTATATCCAGGATCTTGCTCAGGAAGCGCTTGGTGAAATGAGAGCGCTGATTTGGCAACTAAAACCCCAGGGACTGGAAAATGGAATTATTAGTGCATTAAGCGGCTATGCTGAAATGCTAGGTTTAACTATAGAGGTAAAATTAACTGGGATCTCAAGCTTTCCTGAAAAAGTAGAGGAAGCACTGTGGCGTATTGGGCAGGAAGCGTTGGGAAATTGCAAAAAGCATTCACAGACCACCCATGTTTCGTTAGTTTTAAATAGAAACAGTGATTTTGTGAAGATGACGATTCTAGATCAGGGTTGTGGCTTCAATTATGATGAGAATCTCGAACTGCCATCATTTGGATTGAAAAACATGAAAGTACGAACTCAAAGCTTGAATGGGACGTTCTTATTAAAGAGTGAGCCAGGTAAAGGGACGAAGATTCAGATAAAGATTCCAATTTAGGGGGAGAAACAATGAGAATTCGGATTATGATAGCAGATGATCATCATGTGGTAAGAAGAGGGCTGGCATTTTTTCTAAAAACACAACGTGAGATTGAAATTATTGGAGAAGCTGGAAATGGGAAAGAAGCAGTTGACCAAGCACGTAAATTGAAACCTGACCTTATTCTCATGGATCTTGTTATGCCAGAAATGGATGGAATTCAGGCGACAAAAATCATAAAAAGTGAACTGCCGGAAATCAAAATTATGATGTTGACTAGTTTTTCTGACCAAGATCATGTCATCCCAGCGTTAGAAGCAGGTGCATCCGGTTATCAATTGAAAGACATCGAGCCTGATGAGTTAATTAAGTGTATTAAAAAAATCATGGCTGGCGAAAATCAGCTTCATCCAAAAGCCACCTCCCATTTGCTTGCTAATTTATCTAACAAAAAAGAAGATAGAAATTTACTTTCTGAGTTAACAAAAAGAGAATTGGATGTTCTCAAAGAAATTGCGAAAGGTAAAAGTAATAAGGAAATAGCGTCGGCACTGTTTATTAGTGAAAAAACCGTGAAGACGCATGTCTCCAACCTCTTGTCAAAGCTCGAACTGGCAGACCGCACCCAGGCAGCACTTTACGCAGTAAAGAACCAATTAGTGGAGTGAAAAAATACTGAAAATTTTTATTCTTTCCCTTCACAACTAACTTTTACTAATCCTCTAAGTTAATATGGTAGAATGGAGTACATGGAACACCGAGGGAGAGAAAGCGATTGTACGAATTTATTAAAGGAACCGTTGAGTTTGTTGGTCCGGAGTATATTGTAATTGAGAATAATGAGATTGGCTATCAAATTTCAACGCCAAATCCGTTTATTTATTCTAGTAAAATGAAAACGAATGTTACGGTCTATACATATCATTATGTACGTGAAGATTTGATGGCGTTGTACGGTTTCGAATCAAGAGAAGAAAAAAAGCTGTTCATGAAACTGCTGAATGTATCTGGAATCGGACCTAAAGGAGCACTAGCGATTTTGGCTTCTGGTGAAGTACAACAGGTTGTTTCAGCAATTGAAAATGAGGATGAAAGCTTCTTAGTAAAATTCCCAGGGGTCGGCAAAAAAACAGCAAGACAAATGATCCTGGATTTAAAAGGGAAATTACAGGATGTCGTCCCTGATTATTTCCCGAATTTATTTAATGCAGATACATTACCAGCCGCACAGTCAACTAATATCGCTTTTGAAGAGGCATTACTTGCTTTGAAAGCACTTGGCTATTCTGACAAAGAAGTGAAAAAGATTTCCCCAGAGTTACGAAAAGAACAATTGTCAACTGACCAGTATATTAAAAAAGCCCTGCAGCGGCTTTTAAAATAAGGTGATTATTCATGGATGAGAGAATTATTTCTAGTGAAGCAGACCAGAACGAAATCTCCTTAGAGCAAAGCCTCAGGCCGCAAACTTTAAAACAATATATTGGTCAGGACCAAGTAAAAAAAAGTCTTGAGATTTTCATTGAGGCTGCAAGACTCCGCAAGGAAACGTTAGACCATGTCCTTTTATACGGACCTCCCGGACTAGGAAAGACGACCCTTGCGGTTATTATTGCCAATGAAATGGGTGTAAACATTCGGACAACCTCCGGGCCTGCTATCGAGAGACCCGGTGATTTAGCTGCGATTCTAACGGCACTTGAGCCCGGGGATGTGTTATTTATTGATGAAATCCACCGGCTGCCAAGACAGATTGAAGAGGTTCTTTATCCAGCCATGGAGGATTTTTGTCTTGATATCGTCATTGGCAAAGGTCCAAGTGCCCGTTCCGTAAGACTTGATCTGCCACCATTTACCTTAGTAGGTGCTACCACCAGGGCTGGCTCGTTATCGGCACCACTTCGGGACCGATTTGGAGTTTTGAGCAGACTCGAGTATTATAAAGAAGACCAATTAAAAAATATTGTCTTAAGAACAGCAGATTTATTTGAAACGAAAATCGACGATCAGTCTGCGGGAGAGATTGCTAGAAGGGCACGGGGAACCCCTCGAATTGCCAACCGCTTACTTCGCAGGGTTCGAGACTTTGCACAAGTAAAGGGCAATGGCGAAATTGACTTAGCCCTGGCAAGAGAGTCTTTAGAGCTCCTTCAGGTAGACAAACTAGGACTTGACCACATTGACCATAAGCTACTAAAAGGAATTATTGAAAGATTCCGAGGAGGTCCTGTTGGTTTAGACACCATTGCTGCGTCTATTGGAGAAGAGTCTGTAACGATTGAAGATGTTTATGAACCGTATTTACTGCAAATTGGCTTTTTACAACGAACACCTCGAGGAAGAATAGTAACAGAATTAGTCTATCGCCATTTTGGCATGGAGCCACCAAAACAGTAATTTTTAATAAGTAGGGATGTTTTTTATGAAGGTAGATTTATTTGATTTTCATTTGCCTGAAGAGTTAATTGCACAATTACCACTTCAAAACCGGACGGATAGCAGGTTAATGGTGGTTAACAAGGAAACAGGCGAACTTAAGCATGAAATTTTTAAAAATATAGGTGAATACTTGCGTGAAGGGGATTGCCTCGTTTTAAATGATACGAAGGTACTCCCGGCACGCCTTTTTGGTGTGAAAAAGGACACAGGCGCCAAAATTGAAGTATTACTTTTAAAACAGCAGGAAGGCGATCATTGGGAAACGCTTGTAAAGCCTGCAAAACGCATCAAAGAGGGAACAGAAATTGATTTCGGTGATGGGTTGCTAACAGCTGTTTGTACGGGAACTTCCGAACATGGCGGCAGAGTATTGGAGTTCCGTTATGAGGGGATTTTTTATGAGATACTTGATCGATTAGGTGAAATGCCGTTACCTCCTTATATTAAAGAACAGCTTGATGATCGAGATCGATATCAAACCGTGTTTGCCCGCGAACCAGGTTCAGCCGCTGCTCCAACAGCAGGGCTCCATTTTACCGAAAAGTTGTTAAATGAGGTAAGAGAAAAGGGTGTTCACATAGCGTTTATTACCCTTCATGTCGGGCTTGGAACTTTCCGCCCTGTCAGTGTGGACGATGTTCTCGAACATGATATGCACGCTGAATTTTACATGATGACCGAAGGGACAGCGAGGCTGTTAAATGAAGTGCGCAAAAATGGCGGCAGAATTATTACCGTTGGCACGACATCAACTCGGACACTTGAAACCATTGCATCACAAAACAATGGCAGCTTTATTGAAAGCAGTGGCTGGACCAATATATTTATCTATCCTGGGTACGAATTTAAGGCAATTGATGGCATGATTACGAATTTTCATTTGCCTAAATCGACGTTAATTATGCTTGTAAGTGCACTAGCAGGAAGAGATAATATCTTGCATGCCTACCATACTGCTGTAAACGAACGGTATCGCTTTTTCAGCTTTGGCGACGCGATGCTCATTATTTAGGTACTATAACGAAAGGAGAAAAACATTTGACTGCGATTCGATATGAATTTATCAAAACTTGTAAACAAACAGGTGCCCGGTTAGGGCGAGTACATACACCGCACGGTTCCTTTGACACGCCAGCATTTATGCCGGTAGGGACACTTGCAACTGTAAAAACAATGTCCCCAGAGGATCTAAAGGAAATGGGTGCAGGGATTATCCTAAGTAACACCTATCACTTATGGCTCCGTCCTGGTCAAGAAATTATTAAGGAGGCAGGCGGCCTTCATAAGTTTATGAACTGGGATCGGGCGATTTTAACGGATTCTGGCGGCTTCCAGGTGTTCAGTTTAAGTGAGTTCCGAAAAATTGAAGAGGAAGGCGTACACTTCCGCAACCACATGAGTGGGGAGAAATTATTTTTATCACCTGAAAAGGCGATGGAAATTCAAAATACTTTAGGCTCTGATATCATGATGGCGTTCGATGAGTGCCCTCCGTACCCAGCCACTTTTGAATATATGAAAAAATCGGTGGAGAGAACCTCGCGGTGGGCGGAGCGTTGTTTAAATGGGCATCAGCGCCCACAAGATCAAGGGCTGTTTGGAATCGTTCAAGGAGGAGAGTATGAGGAGCTTCGTAAGCTAAGCGCAAGTGACCTTGTTTCTCTTGATTTCCCTGGATATGCTGTCGGTGGACTTTCAGTTGGCGAGCCGAAGGACGTGATGAATCGGGTTCTTGAATTCACCACACCGCTTTTACCAACAAATAAACCTCGTTACCTAATGGGGGTTGGGTCACCAGATTCCTTGATTGATGGAGCAATTCGTGGTATTGATATGTTTGACTGCGTGCTACCAACTCGAATTGCTAGAAACGGTACATTGATGACTAGTACCGGTCGACTAGTAGTGAAGAATGCAAAATTTGCTAAAGATTTCGGACCGCTTGATCCAGATTGCGATTGCTACACATGCCGAAATTATAGCAGGGCCTACATTCGTCATCTAATTAAATGTGATGAAACATTCGGAATTCGATTAACATCTTATCATAATCTCTATTTTCTGTTAAGATTGATGGAGAAAGTCAGACAAGCTATCCGAGAAGACCGGCTTGGTGATTTCCGCGAAGAGTTTTTTGAACGTTACGGTTTTAACAAACCAAACGCGAAAAATTTCTAATAGATACTTTTTGAAAGGAGGGAACAACATGCAAGGACTAGGTTCAATCATTCCATTAATATTAATGTTTGTATTATTCTATTTCCTACTAATTCGTCCGCAACAAAAACGTACAAAAGCTGTACAACAAATGCAAAACGAATTAAAAAAAGGTGATAAAGTTGTCACGATTGGCGGTTTACATGGCTTTGTCGATTCAATTGATGAAAATAAAGCTGTGATTAAATGTGGAGACGGCAGCCGTCTTACTTTTGACCGAAATGCAATTCGTGAAGTAACTGAATCTGCAAAAACTTCTACAACTGCAGAAGTTTCATTAGACAAATAATAAGAGGGAAGCCAGTTTTAAACTGGCTTCCTTTTTCTATACAATCCTTGAATTATTTGTTGCTATATTTACCCCTAATATACCACCCATCATCGCAATTAAGGTATAGCATGCGTGATAGATGAACTGTTCGGCGTCAAATAGGCGGTCATAGCCTAGATACTGCGATAACATGACAATAAAGCTATAAATTAAGCCTGTTAATCCTCCTATTAGCCAGCCCTTTTGTTTGCGCTTACCGCCAGATAAAAAACCTCCTCCAAATAGCCCAATAAACGATATTGCCGTTATAACATATTGAAGTGAGTGTTCCCGAACGGATGTAAACTTAAGAATTAATGAAAAAATGGTGCTGCTGACAATCGCGAATAAGAAGATAAAAATTAACCCGTACAAAATAGCTGTACCAAAGCTTTTTGATTCGATCGTACTCTCCTCCTTCAGTTGCCTTATCATAGAGTTGTGTCCCTAAGATAAACAGATACTTACCTAGTACAAGCATATTCTGGATTTGAAAAAGTAGAATAAAAACTTTTTATTTTTCTGGAATATTATTCCTTAAATGTTTAGACCGAAAAAGCTAACAATAGTATTGAGTGCAAAAAAGGGGCGGACCGTAGTGGAACATTACTTAACGATTATTTTTCGAACATTATTTTTTTATGTACTGATCCTCTTCATTTTTCGATTAATGGGAAAACGCGAAATAGGAGAATTAAGTATTCTTGACCTTGTCGTCTTTGTCATGATCGGTGAGATGGCGATCGTCTCAATCGATAATCCCAAAAGACCACTCATGGAAACTATTATTCCGATGGTTTTATTAATGCTCATACAAATACTCTTAGCAACGATTTCCTTAAAGAGTAAACGGTTTCGGGATCTTGTTGATGGGAAACCAACGATCATTATCAACCGTGGAAAAATAGATGAAGGAGCAATGAGAAAACAACGTTATAACTTTGATGATTTACTAACGCAATTAAGGGAAAAAGATATAAGAAGCATTGCCGATGTTGAGTTTGCGATTCTGGAATCGTCTGGAAGTTTATCTGTGATTGAAAAATTGAGTAACAGTGACGGACAGCCAAAGGAAGGGGATATTACGATCCCGTTAATTATCGATGGCTCGATTGAGGAAGAAAATTTAAAACGGATCAATAAAACCAATCTATGGCTCCGTCAGGAATTGAAAAAAATGGGTTATCGTGATGTTCGGAAAATCTCATTTTGCAGCTATGAAAATGAAAAGTTCTTTGTAGACATTATTGACGAAGATTAAAGAAGACACGCTGTTGTTTGCCTGTCTTCTTGCAGTCTATCGGATAGGGATTAAATTGCGGATGATAGGGATTCTTTTTAACTCATCTTTTTTTATTAAGCCAACGATGATTAACAAACAGATGTAGATGAGTGACATACCACTTGCAGAAGAAGCAACTCTGATGGCTAAGTGTTCTCCTAAAAGAATATGATGATATAACCAATACCCTATCCAGGCAGAAAAAGCCATGATGATAGATCCTTTCAGGTAGTCACGTACATGAAGGCTAAAGGCAATTTTCTTTAGGACTGTCGCAAAATGAAGCACGGTTACCAAGACAAAGCCAACAATTATCCCTAATGCAACACCTATGATCCCAAAGGTAGGCTGTGAAGCAAGCAGGAATATGACAGCTGTTTTAACGATGGCACCAATTAAACTATTGATCATAGCCGCTCTTGCTAAATTTAATGCCTGTAAAACTGCCTGCAATGGACCTTGATAATAATAAAACAAAAAGAATGGCGCCATAATTTGAATAAAGTAGGATCCTTTTGTCGAGCCATACATGAGCTGCATAAGCGGATCGGCTAGAACATAGAGGACAATAACTGATAATCCTCCTGTTAAAAAGGCGAATCGTAAAGCCTGCTGCAAACGATGTTCAATTAACTGATGGTTATTTTGTGAGTTAGCTTCACTAATAGCTGGGACGAGAGAAGTTGCTAATGAATACGTAACAAATGACGGAAGCAATAGTAATGGCATGGCGAACCCGGTTAATAAACCATATTGTTTCGTAGCGGATACCGCGGCAACCCCTGCGATCGCTAAACTGTTGGCCACAACAATTGGTTCAAAGAACCAAGCGACCGAGCCAATCATTCTGCTGCCCATTGTGGGTAAGGCGATCTCCAATAATTCTTTAAATGTTTTCTTACCAGAATGAACAAATTGAAAGAAATTCTTACGAAGTTTAAATCTTTTCTTTAATTTAAAGGCAGTCATTAAATAAACTAGGGAAACAACTTCACCAATTATGGAAGCAACCATTGCTGCAGCTGCAGCATATTCTATTCCATAAGGAAGAAACGCACTCGTCATCACGGCTATTAAGGTTATCCTTACTAGCTGCTCCAAGATCTGTGATACCGCAGAAGGGCGCATATTTTGCCTGCCTTGAAAATAGCCGCGCAAAACAGATGAAACAGCGATTACAGGTACGACTGGAGCTATTGCTATTAATGGATAATACGTTCTTGGATCGGTAAAGAGCGTGGTTGACAAGATTGGAGCCAATAATAGTAATGCAGGTGTAAATATAACCGATAGCGAAATGGTAATGGCAAGTGATACAACAAGAATTTTTTTAATTTCTTGATGATTTCCTCTGGCCTCTGCCTCGGCGATATTTTTTGAGATCGCAACAGGAAGCCCCATTTGAGTTAAGGTCACAACCAGAATAAAAGTGGGAAAAGCCATCATATAGAGGCCAACCCCTTCTTCACCAATACTTCGAGCTATGACAATTCTGTTAATAAATCCAAGTACCCTTGTAATTAATCCTGCAATCAACAGGATAAAAGTCCCTTTTAAAAACTTTGACATCCTACTTCCCACCTTCTCAAAAAAGAAGAATTCATATACAATTAATCTATATGCATAAGGGTGGACAAAGCATGACAAGGTGTTTTTTATTTTAAGATAATTGAGAAGGATGGAAACGTCCGTAGGAGGCAACTGCATTGGAGAAAAGCCACGCATACAATCATTTTCACACCCAGGTAAAACCAGCATTAATTAGCAAATTGGAAGAATTTCGCTTGCTTGGCTACAAAGAAGTATCAGAAGCTGGTCTTTGGGAGTTCTTACAAAAGAAAAAATGGAAGAAGGTAAAAAACGATATCAGGCTTTATGAGATTATTGATGATATCCTTTCCGTAAAGGTCAGTGATTACATAAGCTTTACAACGATTGAAACATATAAAAACAATGATTTTAATTTGAAAGATGAAAATGAATGGAAAGAGTTATTGAAATAAATTATAATAGAAGAATGATTTTTATATAAGGCTTTTCGTTGCAGTGCTTTGGCCAAAGCCTAAGCCCTAAGGAGGAACATACATAATGGTTAAGCGCAGTAGAATCATTGCTTTCCTGCTAGTAGTTTTATTAATAGGAAGCACAATGGGAGTTACATCAAAAGGTATTTTGAAAAACATTAAACTAGGTTTAGACCTTCAAGGTGGCTTTGAGGTTTTATATGATGTTACACCAGCGAAAAAAGGTCAGAAAATTGACAAAGATACGTTAGCAAGTACTGCCACGGCGCTTGATAAGCGGATTAACGTACTTGGTGTAAGCGAACCGAATATACAAGTTGAGGGAGAAAATCGTATTCGTGTTCAGCTTGCTGGGGTAACAGATCAAAACGAAGCACGAAATATCCTCTCGACCCAAGCCAATCTAACCTTCAGGGACGCGAATGACCGTATCATGATGGATGGAACAGATTTAGCTGAAGGCGGCGCTAAACAGACGTTCGACGAAAATGGAGCACCAAGTGTCTCGTTAAAATTAAAGAGTGCTGAAAAGTTCAAAAATGTTACTGAAGAAATTGTTAAAATGGCACCGAATAATGTATTAGTTATTTGGCTTGATTTTGAGGAAGGAAAAGATTCCTTTAAGACTGAAATTACAAAAGTAAATCCTAAATTTTTATCAGCGCCAACTGTAAAAGAAATTTTTAACCAAAATACTGTATCTATCGTGGGAAGCTTTACTGCAAAGGAAGCTCAAGAGCTGTCTTCACTATTAAATGCTGGAGCACTTCCTGTTAAGCTAACTGAAGTATACTCGACTTCTGTTGGAGCAAAATTCGGTGAACAGGCGTTAAACCAAACGATACTAGCAGGTATTATCGGGATAGCCCTTATTTATTTATTTATGTTAGTTTACTACCGTTTTCCTGGTTTTATTGCAACCGTTACGTTATCCATTTACATTTATCTAGTTTTATTAGTGTTTGATTGGATGAATGGGGTTCTTACTTTACCGGGAATCGCCGCCCTAATACTTGGGGTCGGGATGGCGGTTGATGCCAATATCATCACCTACGAACGAATAAGGGAAGAAATTAAAGTTGGTAAATCGATAAAATCAGCTTTTCAATCTGGTAGTAAAGGATCGTTTACCTCAATCCTTGACTCCAACTTGACGACGATTTTAACGGCAGCTGTTTTATTTTTCTATGGGACGAGCTCCATTAAAGGATTCGCCACCATGCTCTTGGTCAGCATTTTGTTAAGCTTTCTTACAGCTGTATTTGGTTCTCGCCTATTTTTAGGTATGTGGGTCAATAGCGGCTTCTTGAATAAAAAGGCTAGCTGGTTTGGTGTGAAAAAATCTGCAATAAAAGATTTAGCAGAAAATTACGATGCAATTGATCTTCCAACTAGATGGGATCGCTATGATTTTGTAAAGGTAAGAAAATTATTTTTTATCGTCTCTGGTGTACTCATTGCTGCTGGCTTAGTGTTAATCCTGATTTTACGTTTGAATCTGTCTATCGATTTTTCAAAGGGCACGCGGATTGAAGTCTTATCTGACAAACCATTGACAGCAGAACGGGTTGAAAAAGCCTTTGACAAACTTAATATTAGTATTGATGATATTACGCTTTCTGGAGATAACAAAGAAGTTGCGTCTGCTCGAACGAAAGAGGTATTATCGAAGGATGAAATCTTAGAGTTAAAAACAACTTTCCATAATGAATTCGGCGCTGATCCGAGTGTAAGTTCCGTTTCTCCGACAGTGGGTAAAGAGTTGGCGAAAAACGGAGTTATTGCCCTCATCATTGCTTCAATCGGAATAATTATTTATGTAACGGTCCGGTTTGAGTTCGCAATGGCAATTGGGGCTATTGTCTCACTGTTGCATGATGCTTTCTTTATGGTTGCTTTTTTCAGTATTACAAGACTAGAAGTGGATTTAACATTTATCGCTGCTGTGTTAACCATCATCGGTTACTCAATTAATGATACGATTGTTACCTTTGACAGAATGCGTGAGAACTTGCAGAAGAAGAAGCGTCTTAAAACTTTCGAGGACATAGCTGATGTCGTGAATGTAAGTGTTCGTCAAACGTTAACACGTTCAGTGAATACCGTATTTACTGTATTAATCACTGTTCTTGCGATGACGATCTTTGGAAGTGAGTCCATCCGGAATTTCAATATTGCAATGTTAGTTGGGTTAGTAACAGGTGTGTACTCTTCGATTTTCATCGCTACAAATCTTTGGGTTGTATTAAAAGCTAAAGAGTTGAAAAAGAAGGGAACCATTAAAACAGTGAAAGAAAAAAGAAAATACTCGGACGAGCCGCAAGTGTAATGGAAAAAACCGCATTTAGCGGTTTTTTTTATGGATTGAACTGTCAATCATGCTCCTGTATAATAGTAAAGTCTGAGGGGTGAACGCATGTTAAAGTCAAAAACTAGATGGATTGTTCGTGAATCTGACCAACAACTAGTAAAAACTCTCGAAACCGAATTGAAGATTACGCCACTTGTTGCATCGCTGCTTATCAACCGCGGAATAGATACCGTTGATTCTGCACGGTATTTTTTATTTGGAAAAGAGCATTTCCATGACCCTTATTTATTAAAAGGCATGGATATAGCTGTAAACAGAATTCGCGAAGCAATAGATAAACAAGAACCTATTTTAATTTTTGGAGATTATGATGCGGATGGTGTCAGCAGTACAACCGTATTAATGGTTACCCTTAGAGAATTGGGAGCCAATGTCCAATTTTATATTCCTAATCGTTTTACTGAAGGTTATGGACCAAATGAACCAGCCTTTCGTCAAGCAGCAGCGTCTGGAATAAAGTTAATTATTACTGTAGATACAGGGATTTCTGCCGTACATGAAGCAGCTATAGCGAAAGAACTTGATCTCGACTTAATCATCACGGACCACCATGAGCCGGGTCCAATTTTACCTGAAGCACTAGCAATTATTCATCCTAAACTACCCGATAGTAGGTACCCGTTTCGGGAATTGGCGGGGGTAGGAGTTGCCTTCAAATTAGCCCATGCCCTGTACGGAAAGGTTCCAGAGCACTTATTGGAAATAGCCGTTATAGGTACGATTGCTGATTTAGTTTCATTAAAAGATGAAAATCGTCTGATTGCAAAAAAGGGTTTAGAAAGACTAAAAGTAACATCGAACAAAGGATTAAAAGCGATTCTTAAAGTTTCTGGTGTGGATCAGCAATCTGTAACGGAAGAAACCATTGGTTTTACACTCGCGCCTCGAATTAATGCTGTTGGCAGATTAGAAGATGCAGGTATGGCTGTGGAGCTTTTGCTTACAGATGACCCGTATGAAGCCGAAAGCCTAGCACAGGAAATGGATGAACTTAACAAAACGAGACAATCAATTGTTAATTCCATTACCCTTGAAGCCATAGAAGAGGTAGAAAAAAATTATCCGATTGAATCGAATTCAGTTCTCGTCATAGGAAAAGAAGGTTGGAATGCAGGAGTAATCGGCATTGTTGCCTCAAGATTAGTTGATAAGTTCTATAGGCCGACGATAGTCCTTAGTTTTGATCAAGAAAAAGGGTTAGCAAAAGGATCAGCTCGAAGTATTGCTGGCTTAGATTTATTTAAAAATCTTTCAACTTGTCGCGATATTCTGCCTCATTTTGGCGGACATCCAATGGCAGCAGGTATGACACTAAACCTTAAAGATGTAGCAGAGCTGCGCTCAAGATTAAATCAACTTGCGGATGAACAGTTGTCAGAAGAGGATTTTGTACCCGTTACGTTACTAGATCATCAAATAAATGTAGATGCGATCAATTTGGATGCCCTAGATGAACTAAACCTTCTTGCTCCATTTGGAATGGACAACCCAAAGCCTAAGGTGTTAATCAATCATGTCCAAATCTCTTCGATGAGAAAGATTGGATCAGAGCAAAATCATCTGAAAGTCATGGTTAATGAAAATGGTGCAAACCTAGATGGGATTGGATTTGGACTTGGATCCTTAGTTGACCATATTTCACCAGCTTCAAAAATTTCACTAATTGGTGAATTAGCCATCAATGAGTGGAATAATATCCGTAAACCGCAAATTTTTATCCAGGATATTGCTGTTGAATCATGGCAATTATTTGATCATCGTGGTGTTAAACGCATACATTCAATGACACAAAACATTCCTATTGAAAACCGGAAATATATCTTTTTTAATAAAGAACAGTTTGATAAAATCGAACCAGCTCTAGCGAACGAGGCCATTCTAATTCAAGATGAGAACGATGCTAAGAGATTCGATTCCTATGAAGCCAATGTTGTTCTCGTTGACTTTCCGACATCTAAGGAACTGCTTCGTCACTTGTTTAATGGAAAACAGCCAGCTCGAATTTATGCTTATTTTTACAAAGAATCAAGTGATTTCTTTAGTACCTTACCGACTAGGGATCATTTTAAATGGTTTTATGCTTTTTTATTAAAAAAAGGCCCAATTGATTTACGTCGCCATGGTGATGAAATTGCCAAACACCGTGGCTGGTCGACTGAAACGATAACCTTTATGTCAAAGGTGTTTTCTGAACTGGATTTTGTTACAATAAACAATGGATTTATTACGTTAAATAAACTATCACAAAAGCGTGACCTAACTGATTCAATCACTTATCAAACAAAACAAGCTCAATATATCCTTGAAAGAGATTTATTATTTTCATCCTTTCAACAATTAAAGAGTTGGTTTGACCAAGTCATCGAGGAATCAGTTCATATTGAGGAGGCAATTAAGTAATGGACTTAGAACAATTTATCGCAATCGTACCAGATTATCCAAAACCCGGAATAAATTTTAAGGATATTACTCCTTTAATGAATAATGGAGAAGCATATAAGTATGCAACGGACCAAATCGTTGCCTATGCGAAAGATAAACACATTGATTTAATTGTGGGTCCAGAAGCAAGAGGATTTATTATTGGCTGCCCTGTGGCATATTCCCTTGGAATTGGCTTTGCTCCTGTTCGTAAAGAAGGAAAACTGCCGCGTGAAACAGTTAAAGTTAGCTATGGATTAGAATATGGCAGTGATATCCTTACCATTCATAACGACGCGATTCAACCAGGACAACGTGTTCTTATTACCGATGATTTGTTAGCGACAGGTGGAACCATTGAAGCAACCATCCAATTAGTTGAACAGCTTGGCGGTGTGGTTGTAGGAATTGCGTTTCTAATTGAATTATCGTACCTTGATGGTCGTAAGAAACTTGAAGGCTACGACATCATGACATTGATGAATTATTAATAGTGATGGGGGCACTCGTAAATGAGTGCTCTCTTGTTATAAAAAGAGCGCTATTAATTAGTCGTATTTCGACACTTTTTTCTTAAAATACTGTAAAATAAGTATCAATCCCTTTACTTCTGAGCGTTTTTTTTCGATAATAGTAACATTCATTAGTAACTAGTTTAATCAGGGGAACATTAAATAATAAAAAAATAAAAAAATGAGACGAAAAATAAGGTGATTTTATGGCGAACGATCAAGTTCTAACCGCCGAACAAGTCATCGACAAGACGAGTGCCTATTTAAACGAGGAGCATGTTGAATTAGTAAGAAAAGCGTACGAATTCGCCAAACATTCTCATCGTGAACAATATAGAAAATCGGGTGAACCGTACATTATTCATCCCATTCAAGTTGCTGGAATTCTAGCAGATTTGGAGATGGATCCTGAAACGGTAGCTGCTGGTTTTCTACATGATGTTGTTGAAGACACGGATGTTACATTAAAGGACATCGAGAGTGAATTTAATGACGAAGTGGCCATGCTTGTCGACGGGGTTACGAAATTAGGAAAAATTAAATATAAATCACACGAGGAACAGCAGGCAGAAAACCACAGAAAAATGTTTGTGGCAATGGCTCAAGATATCCGCGTTATTTTGATTAAGCTTGCTGATCGTTTGCATAATATGAGAACGCTAAAGCACCTTCCTGTTGAGAAGCAGCGTCGGATTTCAAATGAAACCCTTGAAATCTTTGCACCTTTAGCCCATCGTCTTGGTATTTCTACGATTAAGTGGGAGTTGGAAGATACAGCATTAAGATATTTAAACCCACAGCAATATTACCGTATTGTTAACTTAATGAAAAAGAAGCGTGCAGAACGGGAGCAATACTTAGTCGATGTCATGGATGAGGTTCGTGACAGAATGAAAGAAGTGTCCATTAATGCGGAGCTTAATGGAAGACCTAAACATATCTACAGCATTTACCGTAAAATGGTTCAGCAAAATAAACAATTTAGTGAGATTTATGATTTACTTGCTGTTCGAATTGTCGTAAATAGCATTAAAGATTGTTATGCCGTATTAGGAATCATCCATACTTGCTGGAAGCCAATGCCAGGACGATTTAAAGATTATATTGCGATGCCGAAGCAGAATATGTATCAATCTCTTCATACAACGGTCATAGGACCTAAGGGAGATCCACTCGAGGTACAAATACGGACCTCCGAAATGCACAGAATTGCAGAATTCGGGATTGCCGCCCACTGGGCCTATAAAGAAGGAAAAGCACTTAGTGATACAACATCTTACGAACAAAAATTAACTTGGTTCAGAGAAATTCTAGAATTTCAAAATGACACTGCAAATGCAGAAGAGTTTATGGAGTCTTTAAAAATTGATTTATTCTCTGACATGGTTTTTGTTTTCACCCCAAAAGGTGATGTCATTGAAATGCCGTCTGGTTCCGTTCCAATTGATTTTGCTTATCGAATTCACAGTGAAATCGGCAATAAAACGATAGGTGCAAAAGTTAATGGTAAGATGGTTACGCTCGATTATCGGCTTAAAACAGGTGACATTATCGAAATCCTTACTTCTAAGCATTCATATGGGCCAAGTCAAGACTGGTTAAAGCTTGCACAAACGTCTCAGGCTAAGAACAAAATTCGTGCTTTTTTCAAGAAGCAGCGCCGTGATGAAAATGTCGATAAAGGAAAAGAACTAGTTGAAAAAGAAATCCGTGCTATGGAATTCGATTTAAAGGAAATTTTAACTGCTGAAAACCTCAAAAAGGTTGCGGAAAAGTTTAATTTTACCAATGAGGACGATATGTATGCAGCGGTTGGCTATAATGGGGTAACCGCACTGCAGGTAGCCAATCGTTTAACAGAGAAGTGGCGTAAAAAGCGAGATCAAGAGCAATCAGCGACAATAACCAGTGCTATTTCAGATATGAAGTCATTTCCTTCTTCGAAACGGAGGGAATCAGGGGTTCGCGTTGCTGGAATCGATAATTTATTGATTCGTCTGTCGAGATGTTGTAGCCCTGTCCCTGGTGACGACATTGTCGGCTTTATTACCAAAGGACGCGGTGTTTCTGTCCATCGTGCCGATTGTACGAATATCGACTCTAATGATGCGCAAACCAGGTTAATACCTGTTGAGTGGGAATCTTCTTTAAATGACCGTAAAGAATATAATGTCGATATTGAAATCAGTGGTTATGACCGCCGGGGTATCCTGAATGAGGTTCTGCAAGCAGTAAGTGAAACGAAAACCAATATTTCAGCTGTTTCTGGCAAATCTGACCGTAATAAAATGGCGACAATCAGTATGTCGATTGCCATTCATAATGTTAATCATTTGCATAAAGTGGTTGAACGAATTAAACAAATTCCAGATATTTATTCGGTTCGCCGGATTATGAATTAGGGAGTTCAGGTAATATGCGAGTTGTTGTACAGCGCAGTAAAAATGCGAAAGTAACGGTAAATGAAGAAATAACGGGACAAATTTCCAAAGGTCTCGTCCTCCTTGTTGGTGTTACACATCATGATAAAGATGAGGATGCGGCTTATTTAGCTGAAAAAATTGCCAATCTACGGATTTTTGAAGATGACGCCGGAAAAATGAATTTATCTTTAGTAGAGGTTGGCGGGGAAATCCTTTCTGTTTCCCAATTCACTTTGTATGGGGATTGCCGAAAAGGAAGAAGACCCAATTTCATGGAAGCAGCTAAACCGGAACAAGCGAATCAATTATATGAAAGATTCAACCATTTATTACGTGAAAAAGGTATCAAGGTTGAAACGGGTATCTTTGGAGCGATGATGGATGTTGAACTAATCAATGACGGTCCTGTCACACTAATTGTTGATAGTAAGGGTTAAAAAATGCTTGGCACTTTATATAGCTGCCAAGCATTTTTTTATTCTTTAAAATACCGTGCCAGTCCATTAAATAAACCAGTTGCGACGCTTTCTTGAAATTGGCCGGATGTAAGTGTCATTTCTTCTGCTGGATTACTTAGATAGCCTAATTCCATCAAGACTGCATGCCTTTGATTTTCACGAATAACGTGGTAATCACCCGAGCGCACACCCCGGCTTTTTAACTTTGTTTGTGCATTGGTTGAATAATAAACAGCTTCTGCCAGTTTTTTTTGAAAAGAATGATAGTAATAGCCTGTCATCCCCCGGACGCTGCGGTCTATATTACTATCATAGTGTAAACTGATAAAGGCATCTGACTGATGTACACTCGCCATTCTGACCCTTGAAGGAAGGGGAAGAAATGAATCATTGCTTCTTGTTAGGAAAACATTTGCTCCTGCGGCTTTTAGTTTATCCGTTAAGAGGTGAGCAGTCCGTAGTGTTAATTCCTTTTCAAGTGTGCCACTCGTACCAGTAGCACCATTATCAATCCCTCCATGCCCTGGGTCGATGACGATGGTTTTGTAGCGCAGGTAACCTTCTGCCCCTTGTTTACCAATTTCAGGTCCGGCACCATTTGTTGTTACCAGCCATCCAGCAATAAAACCATTTGTACCATTCGGCAAGGTGATTTCATACCAATCGTTATTGACACTCTTAACTGGAAAGGAGTCTCCCTCATTTGCCCGCTGAAGGACATTTGATTGGGTGTTAGGATCCTTCCTGATATTGGTTCCATTATGGAGAATGGTAACTTTGCTATCTTTGGCAAGTTGTTTAGGGCTAGTTTTATCCCGATTGAAATACCAGCCTGCAGCCCAGCCTATTTTTCCAGCTTGATATTCAATTTTTACCCAATTATTTACTTCTGCCAAAATCGTAAACTTTTGTCCTTTCGAAACAGAACCGATTATTTTGGAGTTTAACGAAGAGTCACTACGAACACTAAGATTGCTTGCTGTTACTGTTCCAATCGATTCCTGCTCAGTTTTAGATGGCTGACTTTCTGTACCCATTTGAACATAATCAGCACTAACCCATGCTTTTTGATCAGCGTACTGGATCTCCAGCCAATTATTTTTTTTTGAAAAAATCCTGATAGTAGACCCTTTTGTTAATTTTCCAATAACCGTTCCCGTTTCAGAAGGCTCACTTCGTATGTTCAATGTATCTGTCACAATACCGTTACCGATGCTGTTTTTTTCTTTTGAAGGATTATTAGTAGTATTTTTTACATCTATGTATTCTCGTGCAACCCAGCCTTCTCCAAATGCTGCTCTTACTTTTAACCAGTTTTCATTATCCTCAAGGACAGTGACAGCTTGTCCTTTATTTAAGTAACCAATGATCCGGAAGCTAGTTCCGGGACCAGAACGCACTCGTAATTGATCGGTATTGGCTTCAGCTGTAGTTTTTTTATCAATGCTGGGCATTGTTGTACCGTTAGATGATTTTGTAACCACCCAGTTGGCAACCCATCCTGTTTTCGTTGCTGATAGCTGAATTTGAATCCAATCTCCCTTTTCTTTCAATATGGTGAAGTTCTCACCCTTTTTTACTTGTTTCACAAGCTGATAACTTAAGCTCGGACCATTCCGAATATTTACTGTTTCCTCGGCAATGGTAACCGAATCGTTTGCTGCACCTATATCTTGGGGAAGGAATACAGCAAAAATCAGCGTGAAACTTACTAATAATAGAATAAATTTCCTTAACATCCACACTCTCCCTTCTCAATATCTTTCATTTTATCGTAAAGGGGAATGGAAATCATTCCTTATTTGTAAAAATATCGGTTATTTTGTTTTGCATGTAAGTTTTTAGGAAGGTTGGAAATAATAAAACTATAGAAGAATACAATGGGGTGATGGGTGTTGAGAGCAAGCGATAAAGGAAATAGCATACAATCAATGGATAGTCGGATATATGGTGTGGATTTTCATGATTTTATACAAAAAGAACAGCATAATAATACGTTTGAGCTTGCTTCCGAATTTGGACTAACGATCGGTGATGTTAGAAAGTTGAAAAAACATCTAGAAAGAAACTAAATCCTTCTTGACATTGGAATCAATGCTCCGTAATATTAAATAAATACAATACATGGTTACAACCAATGATGGAGCATAGTAGTTAAGCTAAAAACATGACAAGAGAGGAAATGCCTTAGGCTGAGAGCATTTCTACATGATACTTAATGAATGAACACTCCGTAGGCTTCTCTCTGAAAAAGGTCTTTTTTGAGACCAAGTAGGAGTTGAACGTGAGCAGGCGTTAACTGTAAAAGAGGAAGTGCATGATCATCTATGCCTTCAACTAGGGTGGCACCGCGGAATAAACTTCCGTCCCTTGTATTTATACAAGCGACGGGAGTTTTTTGTTTTTTATTTTTACATAAAAAAAATAACGGTAAGGAGGAATTCTACTATGTCGATTAGCATTCCAAGAGGCACACAGGACATTCTGCCTGGAGAGGTAGAAAAATGGCAGTTAATTGAAGCAAAAGCAAGAGAGCTTTGCGAGAAATATCAATATCAAGAAATTAGGACTCCGATGTTTGAACAAACGGATCTCTTCGCGCGGGGAGTGGGTGACACCACTGATATTGTTCAAAAGGAAATGTACACCTTTGAAGATCGTGGCGGGCGCAGCCTCACACTAAGACCAGAAGGTACAGCTGCAGTGGTCCGGTCCTTTGTTGAGAAAAAGATGTTTGGCTATCCAAATCAGCCTGTAAAGCTTTATTACATGGGACCGATGTTCCGATATGAACGTCCGCAGGCAGGACGCTTCCGTCAATTTGTTCAATTTGGTATCGAAGCATTAGGCAGTAATGACCCAGCAATTGACGCAGAGGTTATTTCGCTTGCGATGAATTTATACAAGGAAATGGGCTTGAAAAAACTAAAGCTGGTTATTAATAGTCTTGGCGATAAGGAGAGCAGGACGGCTCACCGCAATGCATTAATCAATCACTTTCAGCCGAGAATCGGCGAGTTTTGTCACGACTGCCAAAATCGCCTGGAAAAAAATCCATTGCGTATTCTCGATTGCAAACAGGATCATGATCACGAATTAATGAAAACTGCACCATCGATTATAGATTATCTAAATGATGACTCTAAGGCATATTTTGAAAAGTTACAGCAGTATTTAACACAATTAGAGATTGCCTTTGTTGTCGATCCAAACCTTGTTCGTGGTTTAGATTATTATAATCACACAGCATTTGAAATTATGAGCGATGCAGAAGGCTTTGGGGCGATTACCACTCTTTGCGGCGGCGGTCGATATAACGGTTTAGCAGAAGAAATGGGCGGTCCAGAAACACCGGGAATTGGTTTTGCAATGAGTATAGAGCGTTTTATTGCTGCACTAAAGGCTGAAGGAATTGAGTTAGAAGTTAACCAAGGAATTGATTGCTTCATTGCCACCCTTGGAGAAGAAGCAAAAGATTATACGGTAGGGCTTTTACAAAAGCTCCGCCTTGCTGGTGTTTCGGCTGAGAAAGATTATCTAAATCGAAAAATTAAAGCGCAATTTAAGGCTGCTGACCGTCTAAACGCCAAGTATGTTGCCGTTCTTGGTGACGAGGAACTGAACAATAATAAAATTAATCTAAAGAATATGGCTACAGGTGTGCAAGAGGAAATTGATTTAACACGAATTATCGAATATTTTCAAGAATTAAAGGGATAAGAGGAGAGGATTTTCATGTACGGGAGAACGTATTTTTGTGGCGATGTTCCTGAGTCAGCCATTGGTGAAAAAATAACGCTTAAAGGCTGGGTAGCAAAGCGCCGTGACTTAGGCGGATTAATCTTTATCGATCTGCGCGACCGTTCGGGACTTGTTCAGGTTGTTTTCAATCCAGATGTATCTAAAGCGGCTCTTGAAACGGCTGAGAAGATCCGTAACGAGTATGTACTAGATATTGAAGGAACAGTTATTGCACGTGAAGAGGGAACGATTAACCCTAATTTAAAAACGGGTAAAATTGAAGTTCAAGCTGATATGGTGAACATTATTAACGAAGCGAAAACACCTCCTTTTGTGATTTCAGATAAGACGGATGCGTCGGAAGATATCCGCCTGAAATATCGTTATTTAGACTTCCGTCGTCCGGTTATTTTTGAAACATTAAAAATGCGTCATCAAGTTACTAAACAAATTAGAGACTTTCTTGATGCAGAAGGATTCTTGGATATTGAAACACCAATTTTAACAAAAAGCACTCCAGAGGGTGCGCGCGACTATCTGGTACCAAGCCGTGTACATCCTGGTGAGTTTTATGCGCTACCGCAGTCACCACAGTTATTTAAGCAGCTATTAATGCTTGGCGGAATTGAGCGTTACTATCAAATTGCTCGTTGCTTCCGTGATGAAGACTTACGCGCAGACCGTCAGCCAGAATTTACCCAAATTGATATTGAAACAAGTTTCCTTGGACAAGAGGATATCTTGGGCTTAATGGAAAAAATGATGACTGGGTTGATGAAGGAAGTGAAAGGGCTTGATATTCCTGCTCCGTTTCCACGAATGACCTATGACGAGGCGATGAGCCGGTTTGGTTCAGATAAACCTGATACTCGGTTTGGACTCGAGCTCGTTGACCTGAGCGAGGTTGTGAAGGAATCAGGGTTTAAAGTGTTTGCAGCTGCAGTGGCGAATGGCGGTCAAGTAAAGGCGATTAATGTAACAGGAGCTGCAGAAAAATACTCCCGTAAAGATATTGATGCCTTAACAGAATTTGTTGCTGTTTATGGGGCAAAAGGTCTTGCCTGGATGAAAGTAGATGCGGAAGGGTTAAAAGGTCCAATTGCAAAGTTCTTTGCAGATGAGGATGCTAATGCTTTAAGGACTGTTTTGAATGCAAATGAGGGTGACTTGCTTCTATTCGTTGCTGACAAGAAAAATGTAGTTGCCGATGCTTTAGGTGCGCTACGTTCAAAACTCGGAAAAGAATTAGGATTAATCGATCAAAGCCAGTTCAACTTCTTATGGGTTACAGATTGGCCGTTGCTCGAATATGGAGAAGAAGAAGGTCGTTATTATGCGGCCCATCATCCATTCACAATGCCGGTAAGAGAAGACTTGCCATATTTAGATACAGATCCTGCCAAAGTCCGGGCACAAGCCTATGACCTTGTATTGAATGGCTATGAGCTTGGCGGCGGCAGTCTAAGAATTTTTGAACGCCCTGTTCAAGAAAAAATGTTTAATGTGCTTGGATTTACACCAGAAGAAGCGCAGGAACAATTTGGTTTCTTGTTAAATGCTTTCGAATACGGTACACCGCCGCATGGTGGAATTGCTCTTGGATTAGACCGTTTGGTTATGCTGCTTGCAGGCAGCACGAACCTGCGTGATACGATTGCTTTTCCAAAAACGGCCAGTGCAAGTGACCTATTAACAGACGCGCCTGGTGGGGTTTCTGAAGCACAATTAAAAGAACTACACTTGTCACTAAACGTTACGAATAAAAACGAATAAAACGCTTTCAAAAACCCTTGAATGGTTTTTCTTTATATGATATTATAAAGTCAATCAAATAAGTGTCCTGAAATGTTCGTTGTATTACCTAACTTTTGACCAACATTATTTCTTCGGGAGTCTGCCGTTTTCAAGCTGCGTAAAAGCCTCAACCTATACGGTAAAAAGGACTTACAAAAACTTGGAACAAGACACCCACCTGCGAGAGTGGCGGGATCAAAAGAAGGAACTAAGCGCGACGGCACCATTGGGACCCTTATAAAAATAGTCTCCTGCATAGCAGGGGGCTATTTTTATTTTAGGGTAGAAATGGGATTGTGCCCGTAAATGGTGAACTAATGAAATAGGGGAACAATTCCTTCGTAATTGTGCCCGTAAATGGAGAGTCGATGAAATAGAGGAACAACATTCCCCCCTCTAAAGCCACATAAGCTTTTCTTATATCCCTATAGAAATACTTGAATTTATGAACAAGTATGTTATATTTTTTATGGTAAAAAATAATAATAAGTCGAATTTAATTTTTGGAGGATTCACATGCTGCATCAATTTTCTCGTAATGAACTTGCGTTTGGTAAAGAAGGTCTTGAAATAATGAAAAACACGACAGTTGCAATCTTAGGCATTGGCGGTGTCGGCACATTTGCAGCTGAAGCGCTCGCCCGCTCTGGTGTTGGTCGTTTGATATTAGTCGATAAAGATGTAGTTGATATTACCAATGTTAACCGCCAGCTAATTGCCCTTCTTTCTACTATCGGACAGCCTAAAGCAGATCTGATGAAAGAGCGCATTAAAGATATAAACCCAGATTGTGAAGTTATCGCTTTAAAAATGTTTTACACAGAAGAGACGTATGAAGAATTTTTTAAATATGGCTTGGATTTTGTTGTTGACGCTTCAGATACGATTATTTATAAAATTCACTTGATGAAAGAATGTCTAAAACGAAATATTCCGATCATCTCCAGCATGGGCGCGGCCAACAAAATGGACCCAACCCGCTTCAAAATTGCTGATATTTCGAAAACACATACAGACCCGATCGCTAAAGTAATCCGCACTAAGCTTCGTAAGGAAAGAATTCATAAAGGTATTCCTGTAGTCTTCTCGGATGAGAGCCCGATTGTCATTCGTGAGGATATCAAGAAAGAAGTGGGAAATGAGAATGCGCCGACTCGTAAGGGGCAAATGCCACCAGCCTCAAATGCCTTCGTACCGTCTGCCTGTGGATTAATTATGGCAAGCTATGTTGTTCGAGAATTACTTTCGGATATTAAAATCAACCGCGTTGCTGATGGAAAATAGGTGTTAACCCCGAACGGAAATGTTTGGGGTTCTTTTTTATTTAAATAAATTGGTAAATTTTATCTAAAATAAGTTACACTTGTTAAGAAAGAGAGGGGGGAATTTCTTGGAATCTATCGTGGTTATTAAAGATGTCACGAAAGTAATTAAAGGCAGAACGATCATAGATGATATCAGTTTTGAAGTTAATAAAGGTGAAGTTTTTGGATTTCTAGGCCCCAATGGAGCTGGCAAAACGACCACCATTCGAATGATTGTAGGCTTAATGGGCATCACATCAGGGGATATTACAATCGGTGGTTTCAGCATTAAAACCAAGTTCGAAGATGCCGTGCAACATGTCGGAGCCATCGTTGAAAACCCGGAAATGTACAAATTTTTAAGCGGATATCAAAACCTAGTCCACTACGCAAGAATGGTTAAAGGGATATCAAGGGAAAAAATTAATGAAACCGTTAAGCTAGTCGGACTATCGGACCGGATTCATGATAAGGTAAAAACCTACTCTCTAGGGATGCGGCAAAGATTAGGCTTGGCTCAATGTCTGTTGCATGATCCGAAAGTGTTGATTTTGGACGAGCCAACAAATGGACTGGACCCTGCAGGTATTAGAGAAATACGTGATTATATCCGTCTTCTTGCCCGTGAAAAGGGAATGGCTGTGATTGTCTCCAGCCATATCCTGTCAGAGATGGAAATGATGTGTGATCGAATCGGAATTATTCAAGAAGGCAGACTGATTGATGTCCAATTGGTCCAGGAATTTGTCCATGGGAATACGGCTAGCTTTGAGTTTGAAATTATTCCTAGTGAAAAGGCAATGACCCTTTTGAAAACCAACTATCCGACAATCGCAGCAACCCATTCACGAAACGGTATAACAATAGAAGTTCCCAAAAAAGAAGTACCTGCTATCGTAAAAATGTTTGTAGAAGAGGATATCCAACTATTTGGAATCAGAGAGGTTACCAAAACATTAGAGGACCGCTTCCTTGAAGTAACATCGGATAAGGGGGCTTTAAAACATGATTAATTTGATTCGGAATGAGTTAATGAAAATTTTCAGGAGACCTGGTACATATGTAATGATTGCTATTTTATTGGTCATTGTCTCAGTTACTGGTGTTTTCATGAAGTATAACTTGGTTGAAGATGAACCAAATGTAACAGAGGACTGGAAACCGGTCCTGCAACAGGAAAATGAAGCATTGAAAAAGCAGCTAGAGTCAAGTCAGTTTAAGACAGAACAAGAATATTATAAAAAACAGATAGAGATAAATGAATATAGAATTGAACATGATATTCCTTTTAGGGAAAAGTATCATTTATGGTCGTTTGTCAAAGACAATTCAGAGCTTATTTTATTAGCTGGATTATTTACAATAGTGATATCCGCCGGTATCGTCGCCAGCGAATTTTCATGGGGTACAATTAAACTGCTTCTTATTCGTCCGATCAATCGAAGTAAAATCTTGTTATCCAAGTATTTAACTGTATTGATATTCGCATTGTTTATGGTGAGCATTCTATTTGTTTTTTCAGCACTCCTTGGCGCTTTTCTATTTGGTATCCCAGACCAAGCGGTACCCTATTTAAATTACTTTAATGGAAAAATAACAGAGCAGCATATTGTCGTCCACCTCATCATTTATTATGGGTTAGGATCGATTGAAATGATGATGCTCACAACCATGGCTTTTATGATTTCTACTGTTTTTAGAAATAGCTCACTGGCTATTGGTATTTCGTTATTCTTAATGTTTACTGGCAGTCAATTTACGGCCCTGATATCGATGAAGTTTGATTGGGCAAAATATATTTTGTTTGCAAATACGAACTTAATGCAATATATCGAGGGAACCCCTCTTCTAGTGGGGATGACGATGTCTTTCTCTATTTTCATGTTACTGATATACTTCGTGATCTTTCAACTTTTGGCTTTTTATGTCTTTAATAAGCGGGATATTTCAGCATAAGAAAAAATTAGCGGGATATTGCCGCATAAGAAAAAAATAAGCGGAGATTTTCCGGTTAAATGCAGAATGGAGCGCATTTTGGGGTAAATAAGCGGAGGTTTTCCGGTTATGCAAAGCAAAATCTCTCATTTTTGAATTTTTCGAGTAGATAGGCGGAATCTCTCCGCCTATTTAAGCCTTTTTCAATAAAAAAAACTAATTAAGCGGAATTCTTCCGTCTATTCTGGGCTCGGGTGCTTAACCCTGAACCCCCACTCAATAAGTGCGTACCCGCTAGATGCGGGAATCAACAGCTTTTTATCGACCAGCATATAGAAATCAAAAACGGCACCGAAAATTAAACCTCTGGGAGGCCCCGGAGGTTATTTTTTTCGTAGAAGTTTTTCATAAACGCTTGCTAATGCCTGTTCAAATTTACCGGTTTTCTTCGGCTGATAATACTGTTTGTTTTTTAATTTATTCGGCAGATATTGTTGTGGAACCCAGCCGGACTCGTAATCATGCGGATACAAATAGCCGATTCCTCTTCCAAGCTCTTTGGCACCTTTATAATGGGCGTCGCGTAAATGATCTGGAACCTCGCCGATGATTCCTTTTTGGATATCTGCAATGGCATCACCTATAGCGATTACAGCAGAATTGGATTTTGGTGACAAACAAAGCTCTATCACAGCGTTTGCAAGCGGAATTCTAGCTTCAGGGAAACCAATTCTTTCAGATGTCTCAATGGCAGCTAATGTCCTTGCACCTGCCTGTGGACTAGCAAGGCCAATATCTTCGTAGGCAATAACGAGTAGCCGTCTGCTGATACTTTGAAGATCACCTGCTTCGATTAATCTTCCGAGATAATGGAGGGCCGCATTTACGTCACTACCTCGGATCGATTTTTGAAAGGCAGATAGGACATCATAATGCCCGTCACCATCTTTATCAGAACCAAAACTTTTTTTCTGCATGCATTCTTCTGCAGTTTCCAAATTAATATGGATGACTTGCTCCTCATCCTTTTCAGTGGAAAGGACAGCAAGTTCAAGTGCATTTAAAGAACTGCGGACATCACCATTTGAGGCGGTAGCAAAATGAATTAGTGCATCTTCGGAAATAGTAATCTTGAGCTTTCCGAAGCCACGCTCTTCATCTTCGATAGCGTGGATTAGTGCTAGTTTTATTTCTTCAGGAATTAACGGTTTGAGTTCGAAAATTTGACACCGGCTGCGAATCGCGGGATTAATCGCATGATATGGATTACTTGTGGTTGCTCCAATTAAGGTAATTAAACCATTTTCTAAAAATGGTAATAAAAAATCTTGTTTTCCTTTATCAAGTCGATGGACCTCATCCAAGAGTAAAATTACCTTTCCGGACATTTTTGCTTCTGCAGCGACGATTTCCATGTCTTTTTTATTATTTGTGACTGCATTAAGGGTCCGAAATGCATATTTCGTACTTCCGGCAATCGCACTCGCAATGGAAGTTTTACCAATTCCCGGTGGTCCATATAAAATCATTGATGTCAGTTGTTTAGCTTTCACCATTCGGGCAATAATTTTATCATCGGCCACAAGGTGCTGCTGCCCAACAACTTCTTCAATTGTCCTAGGGCGCATCCGAAATGCTAGCGGCTTTTGTTGCATTACACATCGCTCCAACTAAATAGATTCTATTTAACTCTACCATTTTCTAATGGAAAAGCATATTAAAGTACAATATGATATAATTGCTAATGCCTATCAAATTACTTGTATTTAAATGAAAAAATTAATAATAGAGGTGTACAGGAATGAGAATTTCAACAAAAGGACGCTATGGATTAACGATTATGATTGAATTGGCTAAAAACCAAGGTGAGGGACCGACATCCTTAAAATCAATTGCACAAGCAAACGAATTATCTGAACATTATCTGGAACAGCTCATTGCTCCATTAAGAAATGCTGGCTTAGTAAAAAGTATCCGCGGGGCTTACGGTGGATATATACTAGCAGAAGTTCCATCCAAAATTACTGCTGGTGATGTAATTCGCGTGTTAGAAGGACCCATTACTTTGGTAGAAGGAATTGAGGATGAGGGGCCGGCTCAAAGGGAACTATGGATTCGTATTCGTGATGCGATTAAATCTGTTCTCGACAATACTACCCTTGAAGATTTAGCTAATAATAGCGATGGTACTGAAAACGACGGTTATATGTTTTATATTTAAGGTGAAAAATAGATAGAGTGAATTATTTTGATTGAAGGTGGAACGATGGAAAGAATCTATCTCGACCATGCTGCGACAACACCGATGAATCCCGGGGTTATCGAAAAAATGATGGAAGTGATGAACCATAACTTTGGTAACCCATCTAGCATACATTCGTTTGGAAGAGAAGCACGGCATTATATTGACAATGCACGAGAAACTTTGGCAAGAAGTATTGGCGCGAAGGAAAATGAAATTATTTTTACAAGCGGCGGTACTGAAGCAGATAATATGGCTTTATTTGGTGTGGCTGAAAGTAATCATAAAAAAGGGAAGCATATTATTACGACATCAGTAGAACACCATGCCGTACTGCACGCCTGCCAACGATTAGAGAAAATGGGATTTGAGGTAACATATTTGCAAGTGGATGAGTCGGGAGAAATTTCACTTGATGAACTCCAGAAGGCATTAAGAGAAGATACGATATTGGTTTCAATCATGTATGGAAATAATGAAGTAGGAACTATCCAGCCAATTAAGGAAATTGGCGAACTTTTAAAAGCCCACCAATCATTGTTTCACACTGACGCTGTTCAGGCTTATGGGATCGAAGAAATCAATGTAAATGAACTCCAGGTGGATTTATTGTCTGTTTCCGCTCATAAAATTGGTGGCCCAAAGGGAACTGGTTTTTTATATGTACGAGACAAAGTTAAATTAGTACCTCGTGCCTATGGTGGTGAGCAGGAGCGGAAAAGACGAGCAGGAACGGAAAACGTTGCTGCCATCGTTGGTTTTCAAGAAGCTATAAAAATTGCATCCCAAGAACGGTCAGCAAAACGGGAAATGTATCAGGAATTTAAGAAAACCTTTATTCAGCAGCTCTCGGAACATGATATCGAGTTTTCCATAAACGGAATGCTTGAAAATTCATTACCTCATGTATTAAACTTAAGCTTTCCAGGAACAAACGTAGAGGCGATGCTGGTCAATCTTGATTTAGCTGGAATTGCTGTTTCTAGTGGATCTGCTTGCACCGCTGGTTCGATTGAACCGTCACACGTCCTGGTTGCCATGTATGGTAAAGAATCAGAGCGGTTGATCAATTCTATCCGTTTCAGCTTTGGCTTTAACACTACTGAAGAACAAATCATTAAAACGGCTGAAGAAACGGCGAAAATTGTGTCGCGTCTGAGAAAATAGATGTAGAGATTTTTCGGTAAAGAGAGGTGAGAAACATGGAAAGAAAGGATCCAAAAGATATACGAGTGGTGGTTGGGATGTCTGGGGGCGTTGACTCTTCTGTTGCAGCTCTGCTGTTAAAACAGCAAGGATATGATGTTATCGGAATCTTTATGAAAAACTGGGATGATACGGATGATGCTGGTTTTTGTACAGCAACAGAGGATTACAATGATGTCATTCGTGTCTGCAATCAAATTGGTATTCCTTATTATGCCGTTAATTTTGAAAAACAGTATTGGGACAAGGTATTTACCTACTTTTTAGATGAATATAAGGCCGGTCGGACGCCAAACCCAGATGTTATGTGTAATAAAGAAATTAAATTTAAAGCTTTCTTGGAGCATGCGGTAAAATTAGGGGCTGATTATCTTGCCACAGGTCACTATGCTCAAGTCGAATATCGTGACGGCGAATACAAAATGCTACGTGGTAAAGATGAGAATAAGGACCAAACCTATTTCCTTAATCAATTATCTCAAGATCAGCTAAGTAAAGTTATGTTTCCAATTGGAAATCTTGAAAAACCTAGGGTACGTGAAATTGCTAAGGAAGCAAACCTGGCCACTGCAACGAAAAAAGACAGTACAGGAATTTGCTTTATAGGCGAGCGTAACTTTAAAGAATTCCTTGGCCAATACCTGCCAGCTCAACCAGGAAATATGGAAACCATGGATGGTGAGGTGAAAGGCAAGCATGAAGGCTTGATGTATCATACTATCGGCCAACGCCATGGTTTAGGAATCGGCGGTTCAGGTGAGCCTTGGTTTGCGATTGGGAAAGATTTAAAAAGAAATATCCTTTATGTCGGTCAAGGTTTTCATAATGAAAAACTGTATTCTGACTCTATCATTGCTGACGCTGTTAGCTGGGTTTCAAATCGGGAAAAACCTGCAGAGTTTTCGTGTACGGCTAAATTCAGGTATCGTCAAGAAGATAGCAAAGTTACTGTCCAGCTTACGGAAGGTAATAAAGTCAAAGTTATCTTTGATGAACCTATTCGTGCAGTAACCCCGGGTCAGGCTGTTGTATTTTACGATGGTGATGAATGCCTTGGCGGCGGAACCATCGATGAAGTTTATAAAGATGGACAACGATTGACGTATGTTGGCTAAAAATTGGCCCTGATTCCAGCTGGAATCGGGGCTTTTTTGGTGGCAAACTAGTTCATATATAATAATTTTTGAGTTTTGAACATTTTTCGAGGGGTTTTGTACATTTTCAGCTGCTTTTGTACACTTTTTGATAGGTTTTGTACATTTATCCAAAATTTCCCAAAGAGACACCCGAAATGATACCGAATAATATTCCAAAACTCACTGAAAATTTACTAGTATATGGTATACTCTAAAATTAGAACGGAGTGATTACTACGATGGATAAAAACCAATTAGGTGTTCAATACATGCAAGAAGGCAAGTGGGAAGAGGCCGCGAAGCTTTTTAATGAGGTAATCGAAGAAAACCCGACCGATCCTATTGCGTACATAAATTTCGGGAACGTGCTATCCGCAGTCGGAGACGATGAAAAAGCTTTGAAATTTTACGAAAAGGCTATTCAGTTGGACGAAAATACTGCAGCTGCATACTACAGTGCGGGTAATATATATTTCAGTAACGATCAATTTGAACAAGCTAACAAAATGTTTGAAATGGCCATGAAAAAAGGGCTGCACTCTAGTGATAATTATTTCATGTTGGGTCTAACTCTTGTACAGCTGGGCCAAGGGAAATTTGCACTTCCCTATTTACAAAGAAGCGTTGAGCTTAATGAAGAGGACGTAGAAGCATGTTTTCAGTATGGTTTATGTCTGGCACAGTTAGAGTTAATTGATGAGGCGATTGTTCAATTAGAAAAATGCGTTGAGTTAGATGATCAACATGCTGACGCCTATTATAATCTAGGTGTATCCTATGCCTTTAAAGAGAATGGAGCTAAAGCATTAGCTATGTTTAATAAGGCACTTGAAATTCAACCCGACCATCTTTTAGCAGGTCATGCTAAAAAGTTGATTGAGGCAGCAAACTAAACCCGCCATTAACTTCAGAAAGGAGGAAGCACTCATGGACAAGCAAAGCTCGCTTGATTTATTTGCCGAGCAAGGTAAATTCGTAAAAGGGAAACACCTTGTTACGATTTTTCATAATGAGCAAAATCTGTACACCGTATTAAGAATTCGTGTGGAAGAGACGAATCATACATATGAGGATAAGGAAGCCGTAATCACCGGCTATTTTCCGAAGATTCATGAACATGAAACCTATATATTCTTTGGTGAGTTTAAGGATCATCCGAAGTTTGGCATGCAATTTCAAACGAAGCATTTTCGTAAAGATATTCCCCAAACAAAGCAAGGTGTGGCGGCTTATTTATCAAGTGAGATGTTCAAGGGGATTGGTAAGAAGACCGCTGAGAATATTGTTGAAACATTAGGAGAAAATGCGATAACCAAGATATTGAATCAGCCCTCCTTACTTGATACGGTTCCCAAGCTTCCTCCTGATAAAGCGAAAATGCTCTATGACACCTTAATGGAACATCAAGGTCTCGAACAGGTTATGGTTGCTTTAAATCAATATGGTTTTGGACCGCAGCTTTCAATGAAAATGTATCAGACATACAAGGATGAGACCCTTAATATTATCCAAAAGAACCCCTATCAACTCGTTGAGGATATTGAAGGGATCGGTTTTGGCCGGGCAGATGAGCTCGGCTATCAACTGGGGATTTCTGGAAATCATCCAGAACGGATAAAGGCAGCCTGTCTTTATTCGCTCGAGAACGAAAGCATGCAGGCTGGCCATGTTTATGTACACAGTGAGGATTTGCTTGTACAAGTTAAAAATCTTTTAGAAGAAAATAAACGTGATCAAATTGAATTTACTGATATCGCAGCCGAGATAGTAAAACTTGAGGAAGAGGGAAAATTAGTTGGTGAAGAAAAACGTGTGTATGTGCCTTCGTTATACTTTGCAGAAAAAGGACTTGTAACGAGTATAAACAAAATCCTTAAACAAACAGAATATAACGAGCAATTTCCCGAATCTGAATTTTTACTTGCGTTAGGAAATCTTGAGGAACGAATAAACGTTCAATATGCACCTACTCAAAGAGAAGCCATTCAAACGGCCCTTATGTCGCCGATGTTAATTTTAACAGGGGGGCCAGGAACGGGTAAAACCACTGTCATAAAAGGAATTGTTGAGTTATATGCCGAATTGCACGGTTGTTCACTAGAACTCAAGGACTACCATAAAAAGGATGAACCCTTTCCTTTTTTACTTGCCGCTCCTACAGGCAGAGCTGCAAAACGAATGAGTGAATCGACAGGATTACCTGCGGTTACGATACACCGCTTGCTGGGCTTTAATGGAACCGAAAGCATTGATCATGACGAGGCAAGTACTCTTGAAGGAAAAATCCTGATTGTAGATGAGACCTCAATGCTTGATATATGGTTAGCGAATCAATTGTTCAAAGCATTGCCTGATTCTATTCAGGTCATTCTCGTTGGCGATGAGGACCAGCTGCCGTCTGTCGGACCTGGACAAGTTCTTAAGGATTTACTGGAATCAGAGGTAGTCCCAACAGTGAGATTAACCGATATCTACCGGCAGGCTGAAGGGTCTTCAATTATTGAATTGGCACATGACATAAAAAAGGGATATTTGCCAGCTAATGTGACGATGAAGCAGCCTGATCGATCATTTATTAAATGTACAGCAGCCCAAGTTCCACAGGTGATTGAAAAAGTCGCCCTTAGTGCCAAAAACAGAGGATATTCAGCAAAAGACATTCAAGTGCTGGCACCGATGTACAGAGGTCCAGCAGGGATTGACCGCTTAAACGTATTGTTACAAGAAATATTTAATCCCAACCCTGATGGCACCCGAAAGGAGCTAGCGTTTGGGGATGTGAAATATCGGATTGGTGACAAAGTGCTTCAGCTTGTCAATCAACCAGAAAGTAATGTTTTTAACGGCGATATTGGAGAAATTATTTCAATTATTTATGCAAAGGAAAATACGGAAAAACAAGATATGGTTTATGTTTCCTTCGAAGGAAATGAAGTTGAATATTCACGGCAGGACTTAAACCAAATTACGCATGCCTATTGTTGCTCTGTCCATAAATCACAGGGCAGTGAATTTCCTATTGTTATCCTGCCCATTACCAGGAGTTATTACCGAATGTTACAAAGAAACCTCATCTACACAGCCATTACAAGGAGTAAACAATCCTTGATCTTGTGCGGTGAAGAGGAAGCATTTAGGATGGGGGTTCAAAGGGCCGATGAAAAGAGTCGACAAACCACTTTAACCCAGAAGCTTCAGGAGATAATTTCGGTGAAAGAACTAGATGCAGAACTGGATGAAGAGCTTGATATTGAAATGACTTTATCGATAGAGGAAAAATTAATGCAGGTAAATCCAATGATTGGCATGGAAAACGTTACACCTTATGATTTTTTGTAATACTTAAAAATGAATAGTGATAATGATTAACATAACCGTGAAAAAGGACATTAAATCGTAATGATTTTGTTGTCCTTTTTTTTGTTGTTATAGGAGTTTTTGATTGAGTTTTCGTACCAATCCTACTTACATTTCAAATCCTGTTTTCGATAAATATTTATAATAAAGACTTCAAATAATAAGTTCATCAAAGAGGAGGAGCGTATCCAATGAAAAAAATATTGTTTATAACAAGTCTTTTATCGATTTTTTTATTCTCCTTTCAAGTAAATGACTATGCATATGCATTCACTAACAGTCGAGAAGAATATGAAAAAACAGGGCGTGTTATTTGGGAAATAAACACAAAGGAAAAGTTAGTTGCCCTTACCTTCGATGATGGGCCTCATCCTGTTTTCACTCCACAAATTCTTGATCTATTGGCAAAACATGATGCTAAAGCTACCTTTTTTGTAGCTGGCAATAAAGTAGTCAGATTTCCAGAAATTTTAAAAAGGGAAGTGCAAGAAGGACATGAAATTGCCAATCATACTTTCAACCATCCTTATGGAAAAATTACCTCTGCAAGACTGTCATCTGAATTAGGAGAGACAGACAAAATTATTAAGAAATTCACTGGTTTAAAACCGTCTCTCTACCGTCCTGTAGGAGGTTTTTATAATAATGTAATTATTAATACAGCTATAAAAAATGGAAAAGAGGTCGTTTTATGGTCATGGGATCAAGATTCTCGTGATTGGACAAATCCTCCAGCAAGTCAAATTTGCAGTTATATAAAAAAAGGAATAAAGCCAGGGAATATCATTTTATTTCATGATTGGCATGGTAGTGAATATTCTGAAACCTGTTCTACTGTTAAAGCATTAGATAACATTTTAGACTTTTTAGACAAAAACGGGTATAAATGTGTAACTGTATCTGAAATGCTCTACCGTTCTACACAAATGATGTCAGAACCTTTTGGGATTTATCCTTCAAAGAAAGAAAAAACTTCTCACATTGATTTAGTGTTTTAAATGCATTATGTTGGAGGCCTTGGGAAATAAAGGGTTAAATCCAATCTACAATGGAAAACCTTACACCTAATGATTTCATGTAAATTAGCCGAAACTATAAATGTTCACAGGAGGTGGGACACTCTTTTGCGAACATTTTCTTTATTAAAAGGGCAGCCGGTCTTTGCGTCAAACACTGGCGCAAAAATTGCAGAAGTCACTGACTTGTGTATCACGAATGAAGGGGTCGTTAAAGGCCTCTTGGTTAAGAAAGGCGTTTTTTTCAAGCAAGCCTATTTTCTGGATATTAAAGATGTGGCATCATTTGGCGGTGATGGGGTTATTATTGAAAATGATAATTTCCTGGAGAGACTTAAAACAAATCCAGAATATACCCTGCACCACCAACACTCTCTAAACGGAAAAATGCTACTATCCAAAAGCGGAGAGTCACTTGGTTTATTGGAGGATGTATATTTTCATGAAGAATTGGGAACAATCATAGGGTACGAAATTACGGATGGTTTCTTTTCGGACATTACAGAAGGGAAACAGATAGTAAAATCCGATAAGCCCCCTGCGATCGGAAAGGATGCCATCATCGTAGACGTAAACCATACGTGAGGTGTCTTTCATGTTAAAGTGTCCCAATTGTCAGAGCAAGGATATCGGCAAAATCGGAATAAACCAATATTATTGCTGGAATTGTTTTATTGAATTGTCTCTTGCCAAAGGTATTATTAATACCCATCAAGTCGAAGAAGATGGCACACTTAGTTCCTTAGATGACTTGTTTGAAGAAGAAGAGCGTCGGTACACCATTTAAAGTAAAGCGCCTTGAATTAGGGAAAAAAGCAGTTCATTTTTTCCTAGGCGCTTCAGCTAGAGGTAGTCAAAGTTTTAGAACTGCAAACTACTCAAAGAGGTGAGACGTATGAATAAAGTAATGACTTCGGTTGTAGCATTTGGTGTTGGGATGGCGGCATATAATATTGCCCAGAGAAACAACATGATGTCTGGCCGTCAAATGAAACGAATGCAAAGGAAAGTAAAGCGAGCTTTATTCTAGAAATCACTCCCCCTCAACATGAGGGGGATTTTTATTAATGTATAAATCCGCTAGTAGTCTCTAAAAATAATGGTAATAAGGAGGCATGTAACGGTGGATATTCAGGTTAAATGGTTTTATCGAATCGGATTTTTGCTCCTTTTACTTATTGCCATTTACATGTTTTTAAAAATTCGATTTGTTTGGTTACCAATCGTAAAAATGGCACTAATTATCATGCTCCCCTTTTTTATTGGAGCGTTTATCACCTATTTACTTCATCCAATTGTAGAAAAATTACATGAAAAAGGATTACATAGAGGTGTCGCAGTATTTTCTATTTATTTTCTTTTTTTTGGCGGCATTGGCTTTGGTCTATACAAAGGTATCCCAGTGTTTATTTCACAAGTAAAAGAACTTGCAGAGAGTGCTCCAATTCTAGCCGAGCAATACCGGAATTGGATAAAAGCTCTCCAATCACATACACGTGAATGGCCAGACGGCCTTCAAGAGCAAATCAATGCAGGAATTATTGGATTCGAAAAAAAATTAGATGCCCTACTAACCAAAATCGTCGATTCCATGCTGCATTTTTTGAATTTTGCATTTGCCATTATGATTATTCCGTTTATTGCCTTTTACATGCTTAAGGATTTTTCGATCATGAAGAGAGCTGTGTGGTATCTTACTCCTAAAAAATGGCGGCGGAAGGGAACACGATTTCTTAGAGATATTGATGATTCACTTGGAAGTTATATTAGAGGCCAACTCCTTGTGTGTCTCATTATCGGTAGTCTTTCATCGCTTTTATTTTGGATTTTTCATCTGAAATATCCCTTATTATTAGGCCTGATCATTGGGGTCACAAATGTTATTCCCTATTTTGGTCCGATTATTGGGGCTGTCCCAGCAGTGATTATTGCTGCAACAGGATCTGTAAAATTAGTGATTATTACTATCGTAATCGTTTTTGGATTGCAATTTTTAGAAGGAAATATTTTGTCACCCTATATTGTTGGAAAAAGTCTACATATGCACCCGCTAATGATCATGGTTGCCTTAACGGCGGGAGGGGAAATTGGTGGGATTATGGGGATGATCGTAGCTGTACCCGTTCTTGTAGTCCTAAAAGTCAGCATCCTGCATGCTAAAAACCATTTCATCCGCAAAAAAGTGAATGATCAGGCACCATAACGCTGTTATCCAATTGACAAACGTTTTTTGTGTAGCTATAATCCCTTTATAGAATATTTTGGATTAACATGTTGAAGGACCCAGTACGTTGTAGTCCATCTTTAAGAGAGGAGCTTCCTTGGCTGTGAGAAGCTCTAGATGAAGGATAACAGAAAGCTAGTCCGGAGTGCAGCTAATCACTGCCGTTATTGCCGCGTTAAGGCATTTTTTGAGAGATGAACAAACTTGTTTCGATGTTCATAATCAGGGTGGTACCGCGAGGAGTGCTCTCGTCCCTGTTAGGGATGAGGGCTTTTTTGTGTTCTTTTTTAAATTAAAGGAGGTCTAAAAATGAAGTACTTAACAGGTTCGGAAATTCGTAGAATGTATTTAGATTTTTTTCAGGAAAAAGGGCATGCGGTTGAACCGAGTGCCCCGCTTGTTCCACATGATGATCCAACTTTATTGTGGATTAATAGTGGTGTTGCCACACTAAAAAAATATTTTGATGGACGAGTTATTCCAGAAAACCCAAGGATTACCAATGCTCAAAAATCAATTCGTACCAACGATATCGAAAATGTCGGCAAGACTGCACGTCATCATACTTTTTTCGAAATGCTTGGGAACTTTTCTATTGGTGAATATTTCAAAGAAGAAGCGATTGAGTGGGCTTGGGAATTCTTAACCGATAAAAAATGGATTGGCTGGGATCCAGAACAACTTTCCGTTACCATTCACCCGGAGGACCATGAAGCGTTTGAACTTTGGAATAAAAAGATTGGTATACCAGAGGAACGTATTATCCGTCTTGAAGGGAACTTCTGGGACATTGGTGAAGGCCCAAGCGGACCGAATACAGAAATCTTCTATGACCGCGGTCCAGAGTACGGAGATGATCCATCAGATCCAGAATTATATCCTGGCGGTGAGAATGAGCGTTATTTAGAAGTTTGGAATCTTGTGTTTTCACAGTTTAACCATAATCCGGACGGGACGTATACCCCACTGCCAAAGAAAAATATTGATACCGGAATGGGTCTAGAAAGAATGGCTTCCGTCGTTCAAAACGTGCCTACTAACTTTGATACGGATTTGTTCATTCCTATCATCAAAGCAACAGAAGAGATTTCTGGTGTGAAATATGGTGTTGAGAAAGAAAAGGATACTGCATTTAAAGTGATTGCCGACCACATTCGTACGGTTGCCTTTGCTGTTGGAGATGGAGCATTGCCTTCGAACGAAGGACGTGGGTATGTTTTACGCCGCTTACTTCGCCGGGCTGTCCGTTATGCAAAGCAAATCAATATCAGCCGTCCATTTATGTTTGAACTTGTTCCAGTGGTAGGAGAAATCATGGCTGATTTCTATCCGGAGGTAAAGGACAAGACAGAGTTTATTCAAAAAGTGATTAAGAATGAAGAAGAACGTTTCCATGAAACGTTACATGAAGGTTTGGCTATACTTGGCAATGTAATCAAAAAAGAGAAGGAAAAAGGCAGCAATACGATTTCTGGTAGTGATGTATTCCGTCTTTATGATACGTATGGGTTTCCGGTTGAATTAACAGAGGAATATGCAGAAGAAGAAGGCATGAAGCTGGACCATGTTGGGTTTGAAACGGAAATGGAATCGCAGCGGGAACGTGCTCGTGCCGCTCGTCATGATGTCGGCAGCATGCAGGTTCAAGGCGGAGTATTAGGTGACATTACAGTTGAAAGTCAGTTTGTTGGTTATGACCAGCTGCAAACGAGCTCAACTGTTGTGGCCATCATTAAAAATGGTGAACGAACTGAAGAAGCATTTAGTGGGGATGAGGTACAAATCATCCTTGATGTAACACCATTTTATGCTGAGAGCGGCGGACAAATTGCCGATCGCGGCATGATTTATGCCGAAGGAGTTGCAGTTGCCGTCAAGGATGTGCAAAAAGCTCCAAATGGTCAAAATCTTCATCGGGTCGTTGTCGAGTCTGGAATTTTAAAAACCGATGCAAAAGTGACAGCTACGGTTAATCAAGATAATCGTGTCCAAACGATAAAAAATCATACCGCTACTCACTTGCTTCATCAGGCATTGAAAGATGTATTGGGAACGCATGTAAACCAAGCAGGGTCACTAGTGGAACCAGATCGTCTCCGGTTTGATTTCTCACACTTTGGTCAAGTAAAACCAGAAGAACTAGAGGAAATTGAGAAAATCGTTAACGAGAAAATTTGGAAAAATATTGAAGTCGACATTAACTTAAAGCCAATTGCTGAAGCAAAAGCAATGGGGGCAATGGCTCTCTTTGGTGAAAAATATGGTGAGATTGTTCGGGTTGTAAAAGTCGGTGATTATAGCTTAGAGCTTTGCGGTGGCTGTCATGTACCAAATACATCTGTCATTGGACTGTTTAAAATTGTTTCTGAAGGCGGAATCGGAGCTGGCACAAGAAGAATTGAAGCCGTTACCGGCGAATCAGCTTATCAATTGATGAATGACCAAGTCGGGTTACTAAAGGATGCAGCCGGGACGTTGAAAACCAATCCTAAAGAAGTCGTTAACCGAATCGAAGCTTTAATGGCTGAAATCAAACAACTTCAACGGGAAAATGAATCGCTTGCGGCTAAATTAGGCAATATTGAAGCGGGTAACTTAGCCTCAAAAGCAAAGCAGATTGACGGTGTAACCGTAGTAGCGGCAAGGGTTCAAGCGTCTGATATGAATAACCTGCGAAATATGGCGGATGACTTGAAGCAAAAAGTCGGATCAGCTGTTATCCTTCTTGGAAGTGTAAATGAAGGTAAGGTCAATTTAATTGCTGCTGTGACGAAGGATTTAATTGATAAGGGTTACCATGCTGGTAAATTAATCAAAGAAGTGGCAACTCGATGTGGCGGAGGCGGCGGCGGCCGTCCAGATATGGCTCAGGCTGGTGGGAAAGATCCGGAAAAACTTGATTCTGCCCTGCAATTCGTAGACGAATGGGTAAAATCAATTTGATAATGAGACAAAGTAGTGTAAAATGTAGATAAAATAGGTAATAATGGTAGTTCTCTCCTCTACTAAAAATGCGAGGTGCATGAAATGAGCTCATTTGATAAAACGATGAGGTTTAATTTTCCTGAAGAGCCTTTTGAACATGATGTAAATGATGTTCTCCTTCAAGTTTATGAGGCCTTACAGGAAAAAGGGTATAACCCAATTAATCAAATCGTCGGATATTTACTTTCCGGAGATCCAGCTTATATCCCCCGTCATCGGGATGCTAGAAATATCATTCGTAAACTTGAGCGGGACGAAATTATTGAAGAATTAGTAAAATCCTATTTAAAACAACGACGTGAGGCTTAAGAAATGCGGATTATGGGATTAGATGTAGGCTCGAAGACAGTCGGTATTGCCATAAGTGATGAACTTGGCTGGACTGCACAGGGCCTCAAAACCCTCAAAATCGACGAGGAAAAAAATAAGTTTGGTTTTGAAGAAATTGGTCAATTAATAAAAGAGTATGGAATTAGTCAAGTTGTCATCGGTCTGCCAAAGAATATGAATGGTTCGATTGGACCCCGTGCTGAAGCGAGCAAGCGTTACGCAGAGCAAATTGAAGATCGATTTTTCGTTTCAACCATTTTGTGGGACGAGCGTTTAACGACAATGGCAGCGGAACGAGTTTTGCTTGAAGCGGATGTAAGCCGCAAAAAGCGGAAAAAAGTAATTGATAAAATGGCAGCAATGATGATTTTACAAGGCTATCTTGATAGCAAAAATTAATGAGGTGACGTTATGGAACACGGAGAAAATCAAATTACGATTGTAGATGAAAAAGGTAACGAACAATTATGTGAAGTACTATTTACATTTGAATCAGAGGACTTTGGAAAGTCGTACGTATTGTTTCAACAAGTTGGTGGAGTAGAAGACGATGAAGAAGGTCCAGAGATTCATGCCTATGCCTTCAATCCTAATGATGAGGACGGCGAAGGGGAATTAATCCCAATCGAAACCGAAGAAGAATGGGATATGGTTGAGGAAATGCTCAATACCTTCTATGATGAACAAGAAGACGACGAAGAATAAAACTATTAAGAACGATCCTAAAAACGGGGTCGTTTTTTTTGATACGTTTTGAATGCGCTTTCGCAGAAAAATTGACATTTTTCTCTCTTTATGCTGAAATAATATCTGATAAGCAATTTACTAATTTAAAAAAAGAGTTTGAAAGATATATGTTTCTGGGCTTATGGGAGGGTAATAATATGTCAACAGAAGAAACACACTCGAAAAAAGACGTAATTCGTAAAAAAATGCTTGAGCACCAAAGTGAAGCAAGAATTGTACGGAAAATTGTGCTAACGATTACCATCGTGACCGTCCTAATTTTAGGTATTATTGGCGGCGGGGGTTATTTTTACATTAAGTCTGCGCTCCAGCCGGTTGATAAGGATAATAAAACTCAAAAAAAGGTCGATATTCCTATTGGTTCATCGGTGACAGGGATCTCTGAAAAATTAGAGGAAAGCGGAATTATCAAAGATGCTAAAATCTTTAAATACTATGTAAAATTTAAAAATGAAGCAGGTTTTATGGCAGGGGAATATGAATTAAGTCCCTCGATGGAAATTCCAGAAATTATTAATCGCTTAAAAACTGGAAAAGTACTCCAACAGGCTGCCTTTCAGTTAACCATACCAGAAGGGAAACAATTAAAGGAAATTGCGCAAATCATGGGTGCTCCAGTAAATAAGTCTGAAGAAGAAGTTATGAATCAGTTAAACGACCGTACATTTATTCAAACGATGATGGCGAAATATCCTGATTTATTAACAACAGATATCTTAAACCCAAACATAAAATACCCTCTTGAAGGATATTTGTTTCCAGCAACCTATCCATTTTATAAGCAGAATCCTACTGTAGAAGAAATGGTTGATACTATGCTCCAACAAACGAGGAAGGTAGTAGCTTCCTATATGGAGGAAACGGACAATGAGGAGCTTACAGTCCACCAATTATTAACTTTGTCTTCTTTAATTGAAGAAGAGGCTACGGAAAAAGCAGACCGAAAAAAAATATCAAGCGTATTTTATAATCGAATCGAACAGGGGATGCCGCTGCAAACAGACCCAACTGTTCTTTATGCTCAAGGGAAACACAAAGAGCGAGTATTATATGTAGATTTAGAAGTGAAATCTCCCTATAATACTTACAAACATAAAGGTCTTCCACCTGGTCCAATCGCAAATGCAGGTAAGGATTCAATAGATGCAGCCATTCATCCTGAAGATACGAAGCATTTATACTTCCTTGCAACAGGTGAAGGGGATGTCGTTTTTACCAATACATTGGACGAGCATAATGCAGCAAAAGCGAAATATATTACCAATAATAATTAAGTTACATGGAGGGAATAGTTTTCTTTCCTCCTTGTTTGTGATAAAATAGTTCAAGTGTTTTATGAACAGGCAATAGCGTTTCTAAGAACGCTATTTTTTCATGTCTAAAGAGCTAAACAAGGACAATAGTGCTTTTAAAGGATAAAGGCAGGTGATGGCAGCTTGTTGAATGAAAAGCTGAATTCTTATATTGAGAAACTACTTCCAGGACGTGAATCATTATTTGTCGAAATGGAAAAGTATGCATTGGAAAATAAGGTACCGATCATGGAGCTTGTTGGGATTGAAGCTTTGCTGCAACTCTTAAGAATTCAAAATGCCAAAAAAATTCTCGAGGTAGGTACTGCTATCGGTTATTCAGCATTAAGAATGGCAGAGGCACTTCCAAATGCGTCAGTCGTAACGATTGAAAGGGATTTAGATAGAATTCATGCCGCTGAAGAATTTTTCGTACGCTCAAAGCACGGAGGCCAAATCCATTTGATAAAAGGTGATGCGCTTGAAGTGGAGGAGCTTGTAAGTGAACATGCACCGTACGATGCTATTTTTGTTGATGCTGCAAAAGGTCAATATCAAAAATTCTTTGAGATATATGCGAAGTACCTTTGTGATGATGGAATCATCATAACCGATAATGTTTTATTTAAAGGACTGGTAACTCAATCCGATATTGAATCGAAACGGATTCGTAACCTAGTCAAGAAAATAGATGGTTTTAACCAATGGCTGATGGATAATCTTGATTATCATACTGTCATTCTCCCCGTTGGAGATGGAATCGCAATTAGTAAAAAGAAGAGGTGAATCATGTTGAAAAAAACCGAGTTAATAGTTACTCCAGTATCAATAGACGATATTTCACCGCTGGCTGCTGCTGGTGCCGATGCGTTTGTCATTGGTGAACAGAGATATGGATTACGTTTAGCAGGTGAATTTAACAAAGATCAAGTAAAACAGGCTATTGAATTAGCACATGGACTGGGCAAAAAAGTCTATGTAGCGATTAATGCTATCTTCCATAATGAAAAAATAGCTGAGTTAAGTGATTATATTAAATTTGTCCAAGAGGCAAATGCGGATGCAATTATTTTTGGTGACCCTGCTGTATTAATGACTGCTCGTGAAGTCGCACCAAATATGAAGCTTCATTGGAGCACGGAAACACTTGGAACCAATTGGTTTTCGTGTAACTATTGGGGTAAAAAAGGCGCGAAAAGATCTGTTCTTGCCCGTGAAATCAATATGGATTCAATCGTGGAAATTAAAGAAAATGCTGAAGTTGAAATTGAGGTACAGGTGCATGGAATGAGCTGTATGTTCCAATCAAAACGTTCCCTACTAGGTAATTATTATGAGTATCAAGGGAAAGTAATGGAAATTGAAAACCGCAAAATAGAAAAAAATATGTTTTTACACGATAAAGAAAGAGAAAACAAATATCCAATTTTTGAAGACGAGAACGGCACCCATATTATGAGTCCGAATGATATTTGTATGATCGATGAGCTTCAGGAAATGTTAGAAGCCGGAGTCGATTCATTTAAAATTGATGGGATATTAAAGTCTTCCGAATATCTTCTTGAGGTAACAAAAGTATATCGTAAAGCGATTGACTTATTTTTTGAAGATCCTGATTTATACGAGGACAAAAAATATGATCTCTTAGTATCCATTGAGGAAATTCAGCCGCCAAATCGTAAATTAGATACAGGATTCTTTTTCAAAGAAACCGTTTATTAAGGAGGGGTTCATTCATGAATACTGTTAAAGATAATATTTCAGAAGTCATCAATGGTAAACGTATGATTGTGAAAAAACCAGAACTCCTTGCCCCAGCAGGAAATCTTGAAAAATTAAAAATTGCTGTTCAATATGGAGCAGATGCCGTATTTATCGGCGGTCAGGAATATGGTTTACGTTCTAATGCTGATAACTTTACATTTGAAGAAATGAAAGAAGGCGTAGAATACGCAAAAAAATATGGGGCAAAAATATACGTTACCACCAATATCTTTGCGCATAATGAGAACATTGATGGTTTAGAAGAATATATTCTCGGTTTAAAAGAAACGGGAATAGCCGGGATTATTGTAGCAGATCCATTAATTATCGAAACTTGCCGCAGGCTTGCACCGGAAATTGAAATTCATATCAGTACCCAGCAATCCATATCAAACTGGAAAACAGCTCAGTTTTGGAAAGAAAGCGGAGCAGAACGTGTCGTATTAGCCCGTGAAACAAGTGCAGAAGAAATTAGGGAAATGAAAGAAAAGGTCGATGTTGAAATTGAGATCTTTATTCATGGAGCTATGTGTATTGCCTATTCTGGACGTTGTACATTAAGTAATCACATGACTGCAAGGGATTCTAACCGTGGCGGCTGCTGCCAGTCTTGCCGCTGGGATTATGATTTATATCAGTTAGAGGGCAGCACAACAGAAGTGCCTCTTTATGGTGAGAATGATGCGCCATTTGCAATGAGTCCGATGGATCTTAACTTAATTCAAGCGATTCCTCAAATGGTTGAGCTCGGCATTGACAGCTTAAAAATAGAAGGCCGCATGAAGTCAATTCACTATATTGCAACGGTAGTAAGTGTTTATCGAAAAGTAATTGATGCTTATTGTGCAGACCCTGACCATTTTGTGATTAAGCGTGAGTGGTTAGAAGAGTTGGATAAATGTGCTAACCGGGAAACAGCACCAGCATTTTTTGAAGGAGTTCCTGGGTATAAAGAGCAAATGTTTGGTAATCATAGCAACAAGACAAAGTTTGAATTTGTCGGTCTTGTGTTGGATTATAACGAAGAAACACAAATGGTTACCCTTCAACAGCGAAACCACTTTAAACCTGGTCAGGAAGTAGAATTCTTTGGTCCAGAAATTCAAAACTTTACACATGTGATTGATAAAATTTGGGATGAAAAAGGTAATGAATTGGATGCTGCTAGACATCCGCTTCAAATTGTACAATTTAAATTGGACAAACCGGTTTACCCTAACAACATGATGCGAAAGGAGAACTAGGGTGATGCGCAAACCGGTTGTTATTGGTGTTACCGGAGGTTCCGGTTCAGGAAAAACCAGTGTTACAAAAGCAATTTATGAAAGCTTTAAAGGTCATTCAATTACGATGCTTCAACAAGACTTTTATTATAAAGACCAAAGTGATTTACCATTTGAAGAACGTTTAAAGACGAATTATGACCATCCATTTGCATTCGATAATGATTTACTCGTCGAACATCTTGAAAAGCTGCTGCGGTACGAGCCTATCGAAAAACCAGTGTATGATTATTCACAGCATACCCGTTCAAAAGAAATTATTGCAGTTGATCCAAAAGATGTTATTATTTTAGAAGGTATCCTTGTATTGGAAGATGAACGGTTACGAAATCTGATGGACATCAAGCTATTTGTTGACACAGACGCTGATATTCGAATTATTAGGCGATTATCACGTGACATTAAAGAGCGTGGACGTACTTTAGATTCTGTAATCGATCAATATACCAATGTCGTTCGTCCGATGCACAACCAATTTATTGAACCCACCAAGAGATATGCAGATGTCATTATCCCTGAAGGTGGTCAAAATCATGTAGCGATTGATTTAATGGTCACAAAAGTTCAAACAATTCTTGAACAAAAGTCATTTTTATGACACAATAGCCTAAAGATTAGGTTACAATGAATCCATATTGGATGAATACAAGTTGCGCGCCCTTCTAAAAGGACGCGCTGCTATGTATTTATGTGATACCTACATAACAAAATTAAACACAGTCTATGGGGGATTGTGAAGAATAGAAGGAGTGAGAAGTTTTGGCGATAGAAAAAATATTTCCAATGACGCAGGCAGGAAAAGATAAACTTATGCAGGAGCTTGACCATTTAAAATCTGTTAAGCGTAAAGAAGTGGTAGAAAGAATTAAAATTGCTAGAAGTTTCGGGGATTTATCCGAAAATTCCGAATACGATTCTGCTAAAGAAGAACAAGCTTTTGTTGAAGGACGGATTACCACTTTAGAAAATATGATTCGTAATGCAAAAATTATTGAAGAAGGCGATATGGCGACTGATTCTGTTACACTAGGTAGATCGGTTACGTTTGTTGAACTTCCCGATGGAGATGAAGAAACGTATACCATTGTTGGTAGTGCAGAGGCAGATCCGTTTGAAGGGAAAATCTCCAACGATTCTCCTATTGCAAAAAGCTTACTCGGTAAAAAAGTTGGCAATCAAGTATCAGTTCAAACACCCGGTGGTGAAATGAGCGTTCGGATAGTCTCAATTAAATAATTGATTTTTTTGCTTTATGTTTGAAATAGAAACACCTCGTCAAAACTTTTGACGAGGTGTTTTTTTATGATACGTAGACGAATTAAAGGTTTACTCTTCCTTTGTGTTGCTGGGCTGCTAGTACTTATGGCTAGATTGATTCAAATTCAGTTAGTTCAAACAGAGTCATTTTCAAAGCATAATGTTAATTTATTGGAAGAAAGTGTCCAGCAACGAACACAAGAATTAGTGATTGACAATGGCCGAGGTAATTTTTTTGATCGAAATGGAGAAATGCTAACCCATAAAAAAGTCTCAGTCTTGGTCCTGTTTCCCTTTTTGAAAAATATGAATTGGGATATTGGAGCTGTCTCAACAATTTCTGGGATTTCAGAGGTAAAGTTAAAAGACGCATTGGATCAAGCGACAAAACCATTTGCAGTGGGAGAACCAGAGCCAGTAGAGTTGACCTCCACACAAATGGAGAAAATTAATAAACTAGAGATACCTGGTGTATTTGCGATTGAAAAGAAATTTGAACGAAAAGAAATTCCAGCTGAGCAATTACTTGGTCTAACTGGAGAAAATGTGATGGAATTAAAGAAACGCTATCCCAATAAGGATCTTTCAGAAAAAACACTCATTGGTGTTTCGGGTCTTGAAGAAAGCTTTGATGAATTTTTACTTCCAGAGGGAAAATCAAAACTTGTCTATCACGTTGACGGAGGCGGAGCACCGTTATTTGGGATTAATGTAAAGTATGTGGATCCTGCAAATCCGTTTTATCCAGTAAATATAAGAACAACCATTGATAAAAGTTTACAGCAAAAATCAGAGGATTTAGTGGACAAGCATGGTATTAATAAAGGAGGATTAGTGCTCCTTGATATTGAAAGCAATAGTGTCTTAGCATCTGTTTCACGACCGGCTATTAATCAAAAGGATCCGTATAGCGGCTCGGGAATTACCAACAGAATGATTAAACAAGAAATTTTGGGGTCAATTTTTAAGACCGTCGTTGCAGCTGCAGCCATTGACCAAAATCTTGATGTCCCCACCCGCTTATTTAATTGTAGTCAAAAAATTAATGGCGAACCTGAATTAAAATATAACTATGGAATGCTCTCCTTTACAGAAAGCTTTGCACGAAGCTGTAACCGAACTTTCGGTGAGTTAGCAAAAGAACTTCAAAAGAAAGATAAAGATATGCTGGTGGATTACGCTGAGAAATTATCTTTAACTGGGACTGTCGGTTGGCAGGGTGAAGTCTATCATACAAACAATTTTAAGCAGCTTTTGGATGAAGATAAAGGAAGAGTGTTTTTAACAGAAGATGCAAAAAAAGATCCGAACTTTTCAGCAATGTCGGGGATTGGGCAGCATGAGGTTCGGGCTACACCTCTAGCTGTTGCCAATATGATGGCCACGATTGCCAGAGGTGGTAAAAAGGAAATGGTTAGAACTGCTTCAAAAATTGAGTATAAAAATGGATCAACGATGGTTGCCTTTGAAAAAAAAGAATTACCTGGTGACATGATTTCGCCTTACAGTGCTATGAAATTACAGAAATTGTTAAGAGAGGTAGTTGTCAATCCAAATGGGACCGGAAAATGGTTTCAAGATCTACCTTACGAGGTTGCTGGAAAATCTGGAACTGCAGAGACAGGAAAATATGAAAATGATAAACAACTTCATAATAAATGGTTCGCTGGTTATTTTCCATACCAAAATCCTAAATACGCGCTGGTTGCAGTAAATCTGGATGTACTTGACACAGAAGGCGGCGTAAATTTACTATTTGCAGATATGGTCAAAATGTTATTTGAGAACGATAAAGGAACTCCATAAGGGATATCCCTTCAGGTTTTTTTTCTTTCATGTTAGAATATTGAAGACCTTATTTTTGGGAGTGATATCGATGAGTAACGATTTCCAATCTGGCTCACGTTCAAGTTATCGGGCTAAAAGAAAGAAAACAAATATCATTTTAAATAGTCTAATTGTTCTTGTTCTTGCACTAATTTTCTTTGTTGCCTACACCATTTTTTTATCAGGTGACGATAAAGCTACAACGAAAAAAGATGAGCCAAAAACGGAAAATCAAGCAGTAATTAAAAAAGATAAAGATACCGAGAAGAAAGAGAAAGGTAGCGGAACGGCTAAAGAGACTGCTGCCGAACAAGGTACGGATGAAGATAGTAAAGAAGCTACAGTACCAGCACAGGAGGATGGTTCACAGGCAGTAGTTACGGATGGTGATGGATCTTCGAACGTACTGAAAACGATTGAGAACCCTGCATGGAAGCCTGTAGGGACTGTGCAAACGGGCGAACATACAACTGTTTATGATAAATCCTCTGTCGATTGGCAGGAAATGCTAAAGGCTGTTTCGTATGCTACTGGACTAGAAGACAGCAATATGACGGTTTATTGGTTTGGTCGCGATAAAGTATCTGGAAATGGATACTTTAGTACGGTTGCGTCTAAAGACAAATCTTTTAAATACAATGTTTACCTGCAATGGGTTGACGGGCAAGGCTGGAAACCTGTCAAGGTGGAAGAACTTTCCGAAATAAAAGTAGAATAGGATGGTACTCCCATCCTAATTTTTGTTCGGCTGCAGCGCCTAGGTGCTGCGGTTTTCTATTTACGTTTAAAGTGAACGACTGCGCTATAGAATCTCTGACCTTTTTCGCTAACATACATTTGATGAGAAACTGAATGTACACCTAAAAGAATAGCTTTATTTTCCTCAATCTTTTCTTCTATCCTCTTTTCCAAAACCTTAAGTTCTGTTGCTTCAAAAAATTCTACCCTATCCTCGATAAAATCCAGTTGAAAATTCATCATAATCATCAATCATCCTTTCCCTATGTACATTTTAGTTATTAATCACCTTGTAAGCAATTAGTGGTGAAGAAAAAATATACTAACATTTAAACTTTTAATTCATAGTATACATATAGGAATTATTAGTTGAATAGTCATGGAGGAACGCAGGATGGGACGTGAATTTTTAGATGTATTTGAACAATGGGCAGATTCATATGATGAAAGTATTGGCGGACAAAATCGTGAATATAAAGAAGTTTTTTGGGGGTATGACCAAATATTAGATTCTGTCACAGCACGTTCAAAGGGACATGTGGTTGAATTTGGTGTAGGAACGGGAAACTTGACGATAAACTTGCTTAATGCAGGCTTAATTGTAACGGGTATAGAGCCTTCTGCTCCGATGAGGGCCATTGCAGAAACTAAACTAGGGACGAATGTGAAAATTATCGACGGTGATTTCCTTCATTTTCCTGAAATAATAAATGTCGATACCATTGTCTCCACCTATGCATTTCATCATTTAACCGATGTGGAAAAAGAAGAAGCTATTGCCAAATATGGAAAGTTGCTTTCAAAAGGTGGTAGAATAGTGTTTGCGGATACGATGTTTGAATCAGTGGAAGATTATAAAAATGCAATCGTAAAAGCAAGAGAAGAAGGCTTTCATAACTTGGCGAATGATTTGGAAACAGAATACTATACAACTATTCCAATTTTAAAAACTATTTTAGAAAAAAATGGGTTTAGTGCTAGATTTAGTCGATGCAATGATTTTGTCTGGTTAATGGAAGGTGAAAAACAATAGAGAGAGGTTTATACATGAAAATTGCCATCATCGGAGCAATGGAAGAAGAAGTAAAATTACTACGAGACAATATTGAGGGGCAAACACAAGAAACAATTGCAGGCTGCGAGTTTACCTTTGGACAAATGAATGGTGCAGAGGTGATTTTGCTACGTTCAGGAATTGGAAAAGTAAATGCCGCGATGTCCACAACTATTTTGCTTGAAAAATATAAGCCGGATTGCATTATTAATACAGGGTCAGCAGGAGGATATAATCCTGAATTAAATGTAGGGGATGCTGTTATTTCTACAGAAGTCCGGCATCATGATGTCGATGTCACTGCCTTCGGCTATGAATACGGTCAGGTTCCACAGCTTCCTGCAGCTTTCAGAGCAGACGAAAAGTTAATTACAATAGCAGAAAGTGCAGCTAAAGACCTTAGTAAATTCCAAATTGTTAAAGGGTTAATCGCTACGGGAGATTCTTTCATGGAAAATCCAGAACGTGTGGAGTTTGTTCGTTCCAAGTTTGAAAAATTGCAGGCAGTAGAAATGGAAGCAGCTGCAATTGCACAAGTTGCCCATCGATTTGGTGTTCCATTTGTCATCATTCGTTCCTTATCAGATATTGCTGGTAAAGAATCTGAAATTTCCTTTGATCAATTTATCGACCAAGCAGCCACCCATTCAGCTACCTTGGTGATGAAAATGGTAGCAGCTTTAGGGTAGTCAGCTTTAGAAAGTGGTGGGAAAGTGAAAGTATACAAAAATGTCCATGAATTGATAGGACATACACCGATTGTGGAAATATCACGGTTTTCTCTACCAAAAGGTGTACGTATATTTGCAAAGCTGGAATTCATGAACCCGGGTGGTAGTGTTAAGGATCGTCTCGGTATAGAGCTAGTGAGAGAGGCCTTTGAAAGCGGTAAGCTAAAAGAAGGCGGAACGATAATCGAACCGACTGCTGGTAATACTGGGATTGGTCTAGCTCTTGCCGCATTAAACAAAGGCGTACAGGTAATTTTATGTGTACCTGAGAAATTCAGTATCGAAAAACAAGAATTAATGAAAGCCCTCGGTGCAAAAATTGTTCATACATCTTCAGAAAAAGGAATGAGAGGAGCAATCGCGAAAGCGAACGAGCTTCTTACTGAAATTCCTGGATCTTATTGTCCACAGCAATTTGGCAATCCTGCCAATCCAGAAACCTATTATAAAACACTTGGACCAGAACTTTGGGAACAAATGGATGGCAACATAGGCCTATTTGTTGCTGGTGCAGGTACTGGCGGTACTTTTATGGGCACGGCGCGTTACTTAAAAGATCAGGATAAAGAAATTAAAACTGTTATTGTCGAACCTGAAGGCTCGATATTAAACGGTGGTGAACCAGGTCCGCATAAGACTGAGGGGATTGGGATGGAATTTCTTCCAGGGTATATGGAACCGGATTATTTTGATGCCATTCATACCATATCTGATGAGGATGCCTTTAGCTTAGTGAAAGATTTAGCAGCGAAGGAGGGGCTATTAGTTGGCAGTTCCTCCGGGGCAGCCTTTAAAGCTGCATTGTTGGAAGCAGAAGTTGCCAAAGCAGGGACGAATATAGTCGTTATTTTCCCAGATGGAAGTGAACGCTATTTAAGTAAGAAGATTTATGAAGGTGGGATTTAGGTGAAAAGAAAAACCAAATTAATTCATGGCGGGATTAGCACCGACCCGGCAACAGGTGCAGTTTCATTCCCCATTTATCAAGTGAGTACCTATAAACAAGAAGGCGTAGGCGTTCATAAAGGATATGAGTATTCTAGAACAGGAAATCCTACTCGATTTGCTCTTGAGGAGCTTATTAAGGACCTTGAGGGCGGTCAGGCAGGATTTGCCTTTGGATCCGGAATGGCTGCTATGACAGCTGTTATGATGCTCTTTAATAGTGGTGACCATGTAATTTTAACAGATGATGTTTATGGCGGCTCATTTCGAGTCATGACAAAAGTGTTAAACCGTTTAGGAATCGATTCAACTTTTGTTGATACTAGTAACCTAAAGGAAATTTCAGCTGCAATCAAACCAAATACACGGGCGATACATTTAGAAACTCCGACAAATCCACTCTTGAAAATTACGGATATTAAAGAAGTGACAAAGCTTGCGAAAGAACATGGTTTGTTAACGATTGTTGATAATACCTTCTCAACACCTTATTGGCAAAATCCAATTGAGCTTGGTGCTGATATTGTTCTCCATAGTGCTACAAAATATTTAGGCGGTCACAGTGATGTTGTAGCAGGTTTAGCAGTGGTTAATAGTAAAAAGCTTGCTGAAGACCTTCATTTTGTTCAGAACTCGACTGGCGGCGTCCTAGGTCCACAAGACTCTTGGCTGTTAATTCGGGGGATTAAGACATTAGGTATTCGAATGGAGGAAACAGAAAAGAATACCGCTGCCATTGTCGATTTTCTACAAGGACACCAGGCAGTAAAAAAAGTATTTTATCCAGGATTGGAAACACATCCGAATCATGCTATTGCAAAAAAACAGGTAAGAGGATTTGGTGGTATGGTATCGTTTGATGTGGGCAGTGCAGAAAATGCGGATAAACTATTAAGTAAAATTCATTATTTTACGCTAGCTGAAAGTCTTGGCGCTGTTGAAAGTCTGATATCTGTACCAGCAAGAATGACTCATGCTTCGATACCAGCAGAGCGTCGAGCTGAATTGGGTATCACTGATGGACTTGTAAGGATATCAGTAGGGCTTGAGGACGTAGAAGATTTAATTGACGATTTAACACAAGCACTTGAATAAGAAAACTTGACCGGCTGAAAAGCCGGATTATTTTTTTTCTCCCTGTTTTTCTAAAATTTACATCCACATAAGTGTCCGCTTTTATGTTAAGGTAGTTTAGTAGATTTTAAGAAAAGCAGGTGACCAACAGTGGACAAACAAACAAAAAATATCTATGAAAAAATGGTTGATTTTAAACAATTTGCTGTCGTCTTACTCGCTGTCGGTGTATTTTTCTATTTAGGTGTAATCATTCCAACAAACTCAAGTACTGAGATGGATGTAAATATAATGATGATCTCTTCCATGTCTTTTTTAGCCGTTTCAATTTTACTTTTTATCCAATCAAAAAAATGTCAGCTAAAACTTTTGGATATGGAAAATAGCAGCAAAAGATAAGCGTTCCTTAAAGGGACGTTTATTTTTTTTGCACTAATCCCATTTAGGCAATTTAATTATTTTTTTAAAAAATTTAAAAAAGTGGTTTACAAAGGGAAGGTAGGTGGATATAATTACCGTAGTTAGTAAAAAATTCCGAAGGAGGTCGAAGTAAAATGATGATGAACTTAATGATTGCTAACATTGGAACTGCTACTGGTACAACAACTGGATATTTGAATAATTTGCATTCGACCAACAGGAATGGATTGCTTAACTAATTGATTTTTAGTTATCTTACATATCCATGCCGCAGGGGGAGTGCTGCCCTGCGGTATTTTTGTGCCTAAAAACTGGCCGCAAGGGAGTAATTTCTTGCGGCCTTTTTGCGCCTAAATATTGGATATGATTAACAAAATTGTTATTGAAAGGAAGTGGTACTTATGACACTAAATATATTTTTTATTTCCATTACATTCAAAAAACGCCAAGAAAGTCTTCACCAAGCAACTCGAAATGAAACGATTGAAAAACTTTATGAGCATAACAAAGATCGTCAAGCTTCTGTGTATCATTTAATGTAAAACCCTTCATGGGAGGTGATAGTCATGACCTTAAATATTTTTTTCATATCCATTACCATCAAAAAACAAGAGATGAGTATTGAAGAAGAAATACACCAAGAAAATATCAAGAAAATATATGAAGATATGAAAGATCGTCAAATATCTGTTCATCGTATTAGGTAGTAAGGCTTTAACATGATAAAAGAGAAAGGTGGTTTTTACAAATGATATATTTAGTTCAAAAACGTAGAGCATGCTTATGGAGTATAAAAGATACCACCTAGTTAAACTTGGAAGGAGATAGAGAGATGCCAGTTCATTCCTTTTTATTATTTATTTTTTTAAAGAAGAAAAAAACCTGAAATAATATCATAACTCAACATAATTGTTAATCAAGATCATTATTTGTTAACAAAATGTTCACATCCCCCTAAGTTAGATACTGTGAAAATATGATAAATTCGAAGTAGATAAAAGGATCTATCTTAAGGGGTGGAGAATATGTTCATGGTTGTGATGGCCTTGGTCATTACTGGAGCAATTGCCAGTGTGATAACGGCAGAATTGAGCGTAGAATAAATGAAAAAGCATTGATCTTTAATTAGGTCAATGCTTTTTTTTCTATATATGATAAAAAGCATTAATTTTCTTGGACAGACACAATATCCCTGTTTCTAACATAGGAATTAATAATAGGCAAAGCCCAAAAAAGCACGGGGGTGGATGTAGATGGCAGGGATTTTCACAGCACTTGGTTATCTCATAAAGGAATTTTTATTTCTTGTCTCTTATGTAAAAAACAATGCTTTTCCGCAGCCCCTATCTGCTGCCGATGAAAGGAAATACCTACGGTTAATGGCGGAAGGGGACGCACATGCTCGTAATATGTTGATTGAACATAATTTACGGCTTGTCGCTCATATTGTTAAAAAGTTTGAAAACACTGGGGAAGATTCAGAAGACTTAATTTCAATAGGAACGATTGGTTTAATTAAGGCGATTGAGAGTTACTCAGAAGGAAAGGGAACAAAGCTAGCAACTTATGCGGCCCGTTGTATAGAAAACGAGATACTCATGCATTTGCGTGCACTAAAGAAGACGAAGAAAGATGTTTCTTTGCATGACCCAATTGGACAGGATAAAGAAGGGAATGAAATCTCACTCATTGATGTACTCAAATCAGAATCGGAAGATGTAATTGATACAATTCAGTTAAATATGGAACTTGAAAAAATCCGTAAATATATCGATGTCCTTGATGACAGAGAAAAAGAAGTAATCGTTGGCCGGTTTGGTCTAGATTTGCAAAAGGAAAAGACCCAGCGAGAAATCGCTAAAGAATTGGGAATTTCGAGAAGCTATGTATCGAGGATAGAAAAGCGAGCGTTAATGAAAATGTTTCATGAATTTTATCGAGCTGAAAAAGAGCGGAAGAAAAAGAACTAGCAGAGCCGGGGTCATTTCCGTCTCTGTTTTTAATTTTTGCAGACGCTAATAATAGAATTTTTCAGATAATATATTATAATGAAAAGGTACATAGATAAGGGGGTAACAAAATGACATCCACTACATATTCTGATGTTTGGAATCTTGATGTGTTTTTTAAAGGCGGGAGCAATTCAGCTGAATTAGCGGACCATTTAAAAGTTACAAAGCAATTAATTGAGCACTTCGAAACAAAGGTAAAGAACTGGAATCCACGGGGTACATTCGAGGATAAGATCTATCTTAAAGAATTACTATCAGACTTTGAACAAGCTGGTAAAAAACTTCGCCAGGCAAGTGCCTTTGTCGGCTGCTTACAAGCACAAAATACAGAGGATAAAAACGCTTATGCGCTTGAGGCAACCGTAACGGGGCTAAGTGCCACTTTTCAAACTGCTCTAAGTACATTTGACAACTTATTATCATCGATCCATGATGAGGTTTGGGGTCAAGTTATAGAAGATGGGTACCTTTCAGAGTTAACGTTCGCACTGACTGAGAGGCGTGAACGTGCAAAAGAGAAGTTATCGATTGAGGAAGAAGCATTAATAAGCGCACTAGGTGTGGATGGCTACCATAGCTGGGGGCAATTGTATGATTTGATTGTTAGTAAAATAAAGATCCCTGTCGAGGAAAATGGCGAAGTAAAGCAGCTTTCCGTCGGGCAGGCATCAAATAAATTTTCTAGCTCGGATAGAGAAGTAAGGAAAGCCGTTTTTGAAAGCTGGGAGAAGTCCTGGAATGAGCAAGCTGATTATTTATCGAAAACCTTAAATCATCTTTCAGGATTCCGGTTAAACGTATATAAAAAACGTGGTTGGGAAGATGTATTAAAAGAACCATTAGCGATTAACCGAATGAAAAATGAAACATTGGAAACCATGTGGGCAGTAATCTCGGAAAATAAGCAGCCGCTTGTTGAGTATTTGAATCGAAAAGCGAAACTTTTAGGGATTGAAAAATTAAGCTGGTTTGATTTAGATGCTCCATATGGTTCTACGGAATCAAAGGTTTCTTTCCAAGAGGGTGCTGAATTTATCGAACAAAATTTTGCTCTTTTTGGAGAAAAAATGTCTGCTTTTGCTAAGAAAGCATTTGAGGATCAATGGATTGAGGCGGAAGACCGTCCTGGAAAAGCTCCAGGTGGTTTCTGTACTGGATTCCCGGAAAGTGAAGAATCACGTATTTTCATGACCTATTCGGGTACTCCTTCGAATGTTTCAACCCTTGCACATGAGCTTGGGCATGGCTTCCATTCCTATGCGATGCGAGGAGTACATTATCTGAACCGCGGATATGCGATGAATGTTGCAGAAACGGCATCTACATTTGCAGAAATGATTGTTGCTGATGCTGCTGTGAAAAATGCGAAGGACGAAGAAGAAAAACTTGCTTTACTTGATGATAAAATTCAAAGAACGGTTGCTCTTTTGATGAATATCCATGCCCGTTTCCTATTTGAAACTCGTTTTTATGAGGAGAGAAAAAGCGGTCCAGTGTCAGTTGAAACCTTAAATGAATTAATGACGGGAGCACAAAAAGAAGCATATTGTGAGGCTTTGGACGAATATCATCCATTATTCTGGGCATCAAAGCTTCATTTCTTCATCACGGGTGTACCGTTTTATAATTTTCCTTATACATTTGGCTATTTGTTCTCACTTGGAATTTATGCACAGGCACTTGAGGAGGGTACAGGATACGAAGAAAAGTATATCGCCTTATTAAGAGATACAGCGTCAATGACCGTTGAGGATTTGGCCGCCAAGCACTTACAGGTGGATTTAGTTCAAAAAGATTTCTGGGAAAAGGCAGTTCGTATCTGCATAGACGATATTGATGAGTTCCTTCAATTAACTGAAAATAAATAAAAATTAAGCCCAGCAGATTCTGCTGGGCTTTTCGCTTTAAACTTTTCTAAGTCTAAATGGGCTAACCATTAGGAATGATAAAATGATGATGATAAATAAAAATGTTTGTGACGGAACGTAAGGAATGGCTAAAAAGCTTAAGGTTGCTAAGCAGCCTGCTGCTGTAATAGGTAAGCCAGTAAAATACCCATTACTCTCTGAGATATTAAAGCGTGCTAGTCTAAAGGCACCACAGCCAATATAGAAAACCGTAAAAAATGATCCCGGACCGCCAAATTCATGTAAAATTCCTTGATATAGTAATAGTGCTGGGGCCACTCCAAATGATATAATATCACTCATGGAATCTAATTGTTTGCCTAGCTCTGATTCAATACTAAATTTCCTTGCGACCATTCCATCAAAGCGATCGGCGAGTGCCGCAATAAAAATTAATAGCAAACTCAATCGTAAATTACCTTCCATGGCAAAGATAATCGCAAAACCACCAAAGGATAAATTTGTTAAAGTAATGACATTTGCAGTTTGGGACTTAAGTTTCTTAATCGTAGAATCAAAAACGTCTAATAAAAACATTTTGCTCCACACTCCTTTTCAATAAGCCGGAAGAGAACTTTATTTATTTTAATCTATTATATTTAATATTAAGCTTTTTAAGCCATTTCGTAAAGAGTATTTTTACACTTTTTGGGGGTCTTGTAATGTTAAAGTATGCATATCGTTTTATGATAGAGCTAACTAATGGAAAATGGTCATCGGTTATTTTGCAGCGATTTGCTCGTTCACGGGCGAGTAAATTTGTTGTTCCTTCGTTTGCCAAAATCTATAAAATAAATCAGTCAGAGATGGAAAAAACTTTGCATGAATATCCAACTCTACATGATTTCTTTATTAGAACGCTCAAAAGAGAAGCTCGTATGGTTGATCCTAGTGAAACTACTGTGGTTAGCCCTGTCGATGCCGTCATCGAGGATGTCGGTCCTATTAATCAAACGAGTGAAATCATTGTCAAAGGTAAGACATATTCAATAGTAGAGATGTTAGGAAGTCAAGAGACTGCAAATAAGTATTTACATGGTACATATATGATCTTATATTTAAGTCCCAGTCATTACCATCGGATCCATAGTCCTGTAAATGGAACGATTGTTAAACAGTGGAGTCTTGGCTCTAAATCATATCCAGTTAATAAGATGGGTTTAAAATATGGGGTCAGAACTTTAGCTAAGAATTACCGAATGATAACAGAAGTAAATACCCTCTATGGGCATACTGCCATTGTTAAAGTGGGTGCGATGTTTGTTAACTCAATCGAAACGACTCATACAGGATCAAAGCTTGAAAAAGGGACGGAAATGGCCTACTTTAGTTTCGGATCCACAGTTGTTTTGGTGTTTGAAAAAGGAATTTTCCAACTGGAATCCTCTATTCACACACCAAAGGACATTAAAATTGGTGAAAAGATAGGAGTCTTTCAGAAGACAAAAGAAAAAGCCCTCTAAGGGGCAGAATTAATTCTTACGAAGAAATCTTCATTTTTTTTAATAAAGATCGGCGATCTATTTCTGTTTCAATTAGCTCAATAAACTCGGGAGATAGATTTAGTTCTCTTGCTTTATAGTAGGATTCGATTAATAACTCATCTGACAGTTTACGCAAGCCAGAATGCACCTCCATATGAAAAATAAATGGTACTAAAAACATAGAATGAAGCATAAAATGGTAGGTTCAATTGGTGTACCCTAAATCTACCAAAATAAAGGGAATTGGACAACCTTTCCAATTATTCACAATTAGCAGTGGATAACTTGTGATTAATTTGTTTATAAAGTTTTAAAAAGTAACTGAAACAATGGGTATAATGTTAATAACTTTATCCACAGCAGGGTAAAAACCAGGATTTTGTCGAAAAATATTTATAATATTTAGGAATACTTCATAAAGTCTTCATTTTTTTTGTGAAATTTGCTGGCCTTAGCAAATAATAATACTGCCTTCTTTTCTAGATATATTTTGATACTAAAGTGAAAATTGGGTATGATGGTACAGATAAACAGATGTTTAATTAATGAGGTGTAAGCTTAGTGTTAAAAAATTTTTTACCTGATGAGCATGTTAAGAGCATATTGGATATACGTCCTGAAGATTTGAAAAAAAGAGGGATTAGAGGTATTATTACAGATTTAGATAATACGCTCGTGGAATGGGATCGGCCAAATGCCACCCCCGAGCTTATCAAATGGTTTGAACAAATAAAAAAGCACAATATACTTGTTACCATTGTTTCTAATAATAATGAATTACGGGTAAAGGAATTCTCTGATCCATTACAAATTCCGTTTATTTTTCGAGCACGTAAACCAATGGTGCGTGCATTTTATCAAGCACTTTCCCAAATGGGAATTAAAAAGGAAGAAGCTGTTGTTATTGGGGATCAATTATTAACGGATGTTTTAGGTGGAAATAGAAGCGGATTTCATACGATTCTTGTAGTACCTGTTGCGCAAACAGATGGTTTTTTTACGAAATTTAATCGTTTTACGGAGCGAAGAATTTTAAATTGGTTCAGGAAAAAAGGCATGATTCAATGGGAGGATTAAAGTGTGAGTGAACAAGAGCAATATATATGTATGGGCTGTGGGGTAAAAGTTCAAACTGAAAACCCAGAGGAATTAGGATATGCACCGTCGTCAGCACTCGAAAAAGAAGCGATTATTTGTCAACGCTGTTTTCGACTAAAGCATTACAATGAGGTTCAGGATGTTAGTTTAACCGATGATGACTTCCTGAAAATTTTAAATGGTATTGGCCAGACGGATGCACTAATTGTGATGATTGTTGATATTTTTGACTTTAATGGCAGCTGGCTTCCAGGTTTGCACCGATTTGTAGGCAAAAATAAAATCGTACTTGTTGGTAATAAGGTGGACTTACTGCCCAAATCAGTCAAACACAATAAACTGATTAACTGGATGAAACAAGAATCAAAAGAACTTGGCTTAAGGCCAGAAGAAGTATTTTTAGTCAGTGCAGAAAAAGGGAAGTTCATCAGAGAAACTGCTGCTGCCATCGATGAAATGCGAAATGGAAAAGATGTCTATGTTGTAGGATGTACGAATGTAGGGAAATCTACATTTATTAATAGGATTATTAAAGAGGTTACTGGTGAAGGTGATATTATTACTACATCTCACTTTCCTGGGACTACTTTAGATATCATTAAAATTCCGCTCGAGGATGGCAAAGCACTGATCGATTCACCTGGAATCATCAATCATCACCAAATGGCTCACTTTGTCGATAAGAAGGATCTAAAAGTGATTACCCCTAAAAAGGAAATAAAGCCAAAGGTGTTTCAATTGAATGAAGGACAAACACTATTTTTTGGTGGATTAGCGAGATTTGACTTTATTAGCGGGGCCCGAGCTTCATTTGTCTGTCACGTTTCAAATGAAATTAATATCCATCGCACAAAAATAGAAAATGCCGATGAATTATATAGAAACCACGTAGGTGAAATGTTAGCTCCACCTCGAAAAGATGAAATGGATGGATTTCCAGAGTTAGTAAAACAAGAATTTATGATTAAGGAAGCAAAAACGGATGTAGTGTTTTCTGGACTTGGATGGGTAACGATTAACGAACCGGGGATAAAAATTGCAGCATACGTGCCGAAGGGTGTACAAACCTTAATACGAAAATCTTTGATTTAGAGATAAGGTAAATGGGGGAGAAACAGGTTGAAAAAACTATTTGCAGTTTTGGGAGATCCAATTGGCCACTCGATGTCACCAAGTATGCATAATGATTTATTATCACTTTATCAAATCGATGCCCATTATCATCCCTTTAAAGTCAGTAAAGAAGAGTTGCATACAGCTGTAAGTGGGTTAAAGGCGATAGGCATCTCTGGGTTTAATGTGACAGTACCTCATAAAAGCTCAATCATTCCTTTTTTAGATGAAATTGATCCATTGGCTTTAAGCATCGGTGCAGTAAATACTGTGGTAAATGAAAACGGAAAATTAATTGGCTATAATACGGATGGATACGGATTTCTAAAGGGATTACATGCGTATATCATATCGTTATCAGATAAAAAGGTACTAGTAATTGGAGCTGGCGGGGCAGCGAGAGCCATTTATTTTACAATGGCGAAAATGAAACCCCAAGTGATTGACATCGCTAACCGCACCATTGATAAAGCAGTAGACCTCATTGAGGCTTGCCCGTTTGATACCTCCTCAAAAGCATTATCTTTAGAAGAGGCAGGAGAACAATTGGCGGAATATGATATTGTCATTCAGACAACGATGATAGGAATGAAGCCTAATATTTCAGAAATGCCGATCAGTTTAAAATACTTAAAACCACAATCATTGGTTTGTGATATAATATACAATCCACTAGAAACACAATTTTTAAGGGAAGCAAAGCAAAAAGGTGCAACGATACAAAACGGAATAGATATGTTTGTTTATCAAGGAGCACTAGCTTTTGAAAAATGGACAGGAATTTTCCCAGATGTAAAAAGAATGAGAGAGAATGTACTAAAATTGTTGGAGGCGTGAAATGTTAACAGGTAAACAAAAGAGGTTTTTAAGGTCAAAAGCACATCATTTAGATCCTATCTTTCAAGTAGGAAAAGGTGGAGTAAATGAAAATATGGTAAAGCAGGTAGCAGATGCTTTAGAAGCACGAGAGCTTTTTAAAATAAGTGTTTTGCAAAATTGCGAAGAAGATAAAAACGTAGTTGCCGAGCAGCTTGCTGAAGGAACGGGCGCTGAAATCGTTCAAGTAATTGGAAATACAATCGTACTTTACAAAGAATCGGTGGAAAAGAAGCAAATCTCACTCCCATAGTAAAGGAGGGTTCGTCATGGCAAAGATTGGGATTTTGGGAGGGACGTTTGACCCGCCTCATTATGGACATTTGTTAATTGCAAATGAGGTACTCTCTGAACTTAATCTGGATGAAATTTGGTTTATGCCAAACCAAGAGCCTCCTCACAAGCAAAAATCAGAATCAGTTGAAAATAGTGACCGTTTGCAAATGCTAGAGCTTGCGATTAGGGAAAACCCTGCATTTACTATTGAAAAGATTGAGCTAGAAAGAACTGGTCCTTCATACACTGTCGATACAATGAAAATATTAAATGAGCGATTCCCTGACCATCAATTTTTTTTCATTATCGGTGCAGATATGATTGAGTACCTGCCTAAATGGCATAAGATTGACGAATTGATTGAGCTCGTACAATTTGTTGGAGTCGAACGAACAAGATATAGCTCGGAAACGGATTATCCTATTACCTACGTAGATATACCGGCTTTTGAGGTTTCGTCCAGTATGATCAGAGAGCGTGTTCAACTAGGTAAGACGGTTCGCTATTTATTACCCGACAAGGTCATTGATTTTATTAGGGAGAAGCATTTATATGAAACGTGAAGAAGCTTTAACTATTGTAAAACTACATTTGACTGACCATCGATATCAGCATACATTGGGGGTCATGGAGAGTGCTATTTCTTTGGCAAAACAATACGGTGCTGATGAAAAAAAGGCAGAATTAGCGGCAATCTTTCATGACTATGCGAAATTTCGTCCTAAGGATGAAATGAGAGAAATCATTGAAGAGCAAAATTTCCCTCAAGATTTACTCCAGTATAATTCGGAGCTGTGGCATGCACCCACAGGCGCCTTTTTAGTCGAAAAGGAAGCAGGTATCACGGATAAGGAAATCTTGGATGCTATTCGCTATCATACATCAGGAAGACCAGCAATGACTTTGTTGGATAAGATCATCTATTTAGCGGATTATATTGAACCAGGTCGTCATTTTCCAGGAGTAGATGAAGTAAGAGCGATGGCAAAACAAAATTTGGACACTGCCTTAATACAAGCGGTTAAAAATACAATCCTTTTCTTAATGAAAAGGAATCAGCCGGTTTATCCGGCTAGTTTTCAAACATATAATGATCTCATTATGAGACAGGAGGACTGATTAATGTCTAACCAAAAGTTATTAAAAATTGCTGTAAAGGCTGCGGATGATAAAAGAGCAGAAGATATTCTAGCGCTAAATATGCAGGGAATCTCCTTGATTGCTGACTATTTTATTATTTGTCATGGGAATTCTGACAAACAAGTTCAGGCGATTGCAAGAGAAATTAAAGCAAAAGCAGAGGAAAACGGATATAATGTGCGTAGAATGGAAGGCTTTGATGAGGCGACATGGATCTTAATTGACCTTGGAGATGTGATTGCACATGTTTTCCACCGTGACGAGAGAAGTTACTATAAGTTAGAACGCTTATGGGGCGATGCACCTTTAGAGGATATACGCAGTGAGCTTACCACATGAGTTATGAACACTTTGCCTATCTTTATGACGAGCTCATGCAAGACGCTCCATATGATGAATGGGTTAGATTTGTAAAAGAAAAATTGCAAACATATCAAGTGGATGGTAAAAATCTGCTTGATTTGGCTTGTGGGACGGGAGAGCTCTCCGTTCGTTTTGCTAAGGAGGGCTTTTCGGTTACCGGTGTTGATTTATCAGCTGATATGCTTGCGGTTGCACAGGCGAAGGCGCAGGAGGAAGGATTGCGAATTCCTTTCTTTGAGCAGAACATGGCAAATTTAGAAGGGCATGGAGAATTCGATGTTATTGGGATTTTTTGTGATTCGTTAAATTACTTACGATCAGATGAAGATGTATTACATACTTTTACCAGTACGTACGAACACCTAAAGGAAAATGGCATATTTATTTTTGATGTCCACTCTACTTATAAAATTTCTGATGTTTTTATTGATCAAACCTTTGCAAGTACGGAGGATTATGTATCTTATATTTGGAATAGCTTTTCCGGTGAGCTGCCAGATAGTGTGGAACATGAATTAAGTTTTTTTGTTTTAGATGAACAAACTGGTAAATATGATCGTTTCGATGAACTTCATTATCAAAGAACTTATCCTATTCAACAGTATACGGATTGGTTAGTGGAAGCAGGATTTGAATTACTCGAAGTCTGTGCTGATTTTGATACAAAAGAACCGCAATCAAATTCAGAGAGAATATTTTTTATTGCAAGAAAAAAGCCATCATTGTAAAAAAATGATGGCTTTTTTAAAAATAAAGGAGGATTTTGACAAAATATAGCGAATTAATGTTTATTGAACTGTGTATCAACTTTTTCTAAGTCTTCATTAAACTTATTATGTGTTGCTTGGAAAACATGTTCAAAGAGGTCTCCAAGCTCATCCTCCATCACTTTAATGCCCTCACCAGTGATACCACCCTTAACACACACCTTTTCTTGTAATGAAGGTAATGTATAATGCCCTTGTTTGATTAACGCACCAAGACCTACTATCATTTCACTTGCCAGCACTGTAGCCGTTACTTGATCAATTTCTGTTTCTTTGACCGCAGCAAAGATAAAACGTTGCAGTAAGTAGGTGAAAAAGGCAGGACCACAGCTCACAATATCAGATGCCACTCTTGTTATTTTCTCATCAATGGTTACCGGTACCGATATCTTAGAAAACAAACTTTCCAATTTTGTTTTCCACTTTTCACTGCAATGTTCACCATACGTCAGCAGAGTAACTCCTGCTAATGCCCGGTTTGTTATGCTCGGAATAACCCTTGCCACTGAACAAGCTGTTTTTGTCTCGAGTTGATTTGGATCGATTGGACTCGTGATTGAAATGATACATTTTCTATTATTCAAATGGGGATTCATTTCATTAAGAATGGGAAATACATCCAATGGTTTCACGCAAATAAATACCAAATCGGATTGAGATGCTACTTCTGCCGCATTTTCCTCAACCCTTAAATTTTTATATTTATCTTTAAGCAGCATCGCTTTTGTTTTTGTCCTATTCGTAATAACCATTGAAGAAGGGGATACTGCTTTTCCATCGATCAAAGCCTCGATCAAAATTGTCCCCATATTACCGGTACCAATGATACCAATTTTCATATTCCGACCCTCCTTCGAAAGCAGATTCTCTACTAACAATATGAAATTTGAAAATGAAATATACCAATTGAAAGGATGGATTAAAATTGAAAGAATGGATGTATGAGCACAAGATTTATGTCATTATTGCTGTCGTTATTGCTTCAGTTGCCATTTTTTATCTCTTAGGTGATAGTAAATCTCCGGTTAGTAATGTAGAAAATATCTTCCCAGCAGATGTAAACGCAGAAAAACAGAACGAAGCCCAACCATCCAATATAAAGGAACCTGAAAACATCATTGTAGACGTTAAGGGTCAGGTGAAATTACCTGGTGTCTATTCTTCGTCACAGGGTGAGCGGGTGATAGATGTAATTAATCGTGCGGGCGGATTAACGGAAAATGCAGATGAAACCCAGGTGAATTTTGCCGAGCATGTTCAGGATGCAATGGTTATCTATATCCCTGCGAAAGGAGAAGAAGGCATTGGGCCAGCCGCAATCGCTGGGGTCACAAAGACTGGGAGTGATAAACAAGCAAAAATTAATTTGAATAAAGCAAATGAAACTGAGCTGCAAAACCTTCCTGGAATAGGTCCTTCAAAAGCTACAGCCATTATTGAATACCGGGAAACAATCGGCCTGTTTAAAAGTATTGAAGACTTGAAAAATGTAAGCGGGATTGGCGATAAAACATTCGAAAAGCTTAAAGAAAGTATAACGGTCCAATAATGTTCAAATATTATTGACCTTATAAAGTCTCCACTATTACACTTAAGAGAGAAATATATCGAAATTTGGAGGAGTGGAGATAGTGGAACGCATATCGTGGGATCAGTATTTTATGGCACAAAGCCATTTACTGGCATTAAGAAGTACCTGCACGCGGCTAACTGTAGGTGCAACAATCGTCAGAGACAAACGAATTATTGCCGGCGGTTACAATGGTTCGATCGCGGGAGGAGATCATTGTATCGACAAAGGGTGCTATGTAATTGATAATCATTGTGTAAGGACCATCCATGCAGAAATGAATGCACTTTTACAATGTGCAAAATTTGGTGTACCTACAGCTGAAGCAGAGATTTATGTTACTCACTTCCCATGTCTTCAATGCTGTAAAGCCATTATCCAAGCAGGGATTAAAACTGTTTATTATGCAGAGGATTATAAAAATCACCCCCATGCAGTTGAATTATTTCAACAAGCAAATGTTAGGACTGAAAAGGTTGAATTAAAGGAATCTGTCATTGATTTTCGAAAAATTAGTCAATAATCATAAAAATAACGCCGGCAGCCCCGGCGTTATTATACCCTCAAAAATGGAGAAATCTTATGAATGGTAACTATTTTTATTTTGCAATTGCCTCATTATTAGGTGTTCTGACCGTAATCCTCTATCATTTGCCCTTCTTGTTACTTACCATCATTTATTTATACCTCCTCTACAAATATAAGAAGTATTCAACACGACAATTAGCCATCGTTATCTGCCTCTTTATTACTTTTTTCCTTACTAGTCTACATGCAGTCATAACTAATAAAACGAGCCTGTCAGATTCACCTACGACTTTCGCAGTAGAATTTACAGAGAACACTAAAGTAGATGGTGATTTACTCCAAGTCACCGCACTCGATATAAAACATAAAGAAAAGCTGTTAATCCGCTATAAAATCAAATCAGAGTCAGAGAAAGAGACGATAAAAAACACTAATTTTTACGGGCGGATCTGCCATATTTCTGGTCAATTAAGCGAACCTTCGATTGCTAAAAACCCAAATGCATTTGATTACCGTAACTATTTAGCCAGTAAACAAGTTTTTAAGATTATTGAATCTGCCGGAAACCCGCTTAGAAGATGTGCTGTAGTCAAATCCACGCCACTAACGATGATCAAAGAATTACGTTTTAATAGTATCCACTATCTAGAAAGGCATTTCCCGTCTGAAATAGCGGCTCTTTCTGCCGCTTTACTCTTTGGGGATAGAAGTATGTTTGACCCGGAAGTTTTAATGGATTATCAAAAGACAGGGATTGTTCATTTACTGGCAATATCGGGACTTCATGTTTCTTTACTCATCGGGATGGTATTTTATTTAGGGATTAGAATCGGGTTAACGAGGCAGTTCATGATAAACTTTCTGCTCGTAGTTTTACCGATATATGCAGTTCTAACAGGTGCCTCTCCTTCCGTCATTCGGGCGGTGTTGATGATCTTTCTTGTCTTGTTAATTTTAAGATGGAAAAGACAACTCAAAATGCTACCAATTGATGCGATTAGTCTTACACTAATGATTTATGTATTTTTTACTCCATTCATTATTTTAGATGTTGGTTTCCAACTTTCCTTTTCAGTCAGTTATGCGATTATTTTATCTTCCTCAATCCTGCTTCCTCGTTATCAACAAATGATTTCGTCAATGATTGTTATATCCGTCATTGCCCAAATTGCTGCTTTGCCGATCCTGCTGTACCATTTCTTTGAAATTTCTTTTATCAGCATAGCAGCCAATCTTCTTTATATTCCACTCTTTTCGTTTGTCTTTATGCCAGGACTATATGTACTGTTTTTCATTCAGATTGCTTTTGGTAATACACCATCCATTTTTATAAATGTATTTATGAAAATCATCAGCTTAGCCAATCGTCTAATTGCACAGCTAGCAGACCTATCCTTTGCACAGCTAATTACAGGAAGACCCAACTTTTTTAATCTCGTTATTTATCTAACGATCATTCTGTTCATTTTTATACTATGGGAAGCAGGTTTACAGCAAAAGAGAGAACAAAAGGTCGTTCTTTTAGCATTTGTCTTGTTTACCTTTCAAACCGTTTGGAATTGGGCATATCCATTTGGTGAAGTCACTATGATTGATGTTGGGCAGGGAGACAGTATTTTAATTCATTCCCCCTTTGGGGACGGTACTTATTTAATCGATACAGGTGGAACGATACAATTTGAAGAGGAAGAATGGAAGAAACCAGCAAAGCCTTTTGAGGTTGGGAGAGATGTGCTGGTCCCATTCCTAAAGGGAAAGGGAATTACCAACATAGATAAACTTATCCTTACACATGGTGATGCCGATCATACTGGCGGAGCTCTTGCCGTTTTAAAAGAATTGAAAGTAAAAGAAATCATTATGCCTGCAGTAGCGGATCCATCAACTTTAGATGTACAAATTATACAGGAAGCATATAAAAGAGGAATTCCAGTTATCAAGGTTGCTGAAGGGAGTCAATGGAAAAATAAACATAGCTTTTTTTATATTCTAAGTCCAGAAAAAAATTATCAAGGCGAGCGGAACGCTGGATCAATCGCTATAATGGCAAACATTGGGGGACTTAATTGGTTTTTCGGCGGTGATCTCGATCAGGCAGGGGAGGAAAGAAACATAAAAAAATATCCAAACTTAAAAATAGATGTACTTAAGGCTGGACACCATGGCAGTAAAACTTCCAGCGGTGAGGCTTTTATCAATACCGCAAAGCCGACTATTGCGTGGATTTCAGTTGGTGAAAGGAACCGATATGGCCATCCTCATCATGAAGTTCTAGAACGCCTATCCGATACCACTATATACAGGACAGATCGCCATGGGGCGATAACTTACAGATTTTATCAGAAGAGCGGAACCTTTTCAACATTTTTACATAAAATAAAGCAATAACTCTTCTAGAAACGAAAAAAAGCTGCATGGCAGATGCAGCCTTTGACAACTCATTATGTAGCATTATATTAGGATCCGATAACTTTAATAACTGTTGCAATAATAAACAATGTAGCAAAAAAGCCAAAAGAAACGATAAAGCCTACCCCAGAATCAATTGCGTCATTGCGTGTACTTTGCACATTTTTTTCAAATTCATTCACAATATACCCCTCCTATTTCACCTAATAGTATAAGCTTTTTTATTAAAAAAATCCAGCACACATTAACTTTCAACTCCCTATATTGACAAGAGTTGACACAAATAGTTTCCTCCAAAAAGGTGACACTAATTTTACACAAGGAACTCCGCCAGGCAATTAAAAGATCCTAGGGCTATAATTGCAGGCGTTCATCATAGATCGGGAATTGGCGCTTTTTAAGAAAGCTGTCAATTCCCTTTAAACACTTGTCAAATTGTCCAAGCTTCTTTACGATAGATAATGGATCTTGAATCGAAGGGGAGCTCGGAAAATGGTATTAGATATTTGGAAAAAAATTAAACAACGGGAAATTGCTCCCATTTATTTATTATATGGTACAGAGGCCTTTTTAATCAATGAAACAAAACAATTGCTGCTCAACCAGGTTTTAGATGAAGAAGAAAAGGACTTTAATTTTACTGCTTATGATTTGGAAGAAACCCCTATTGAAACTGCTTTAGAAGACGCAGAAACCTTCCCTTTTTTAGGCGAGAAAAAAGTGATTTTTTTACATAATCCCAAGTTCTTAACAGCTGAAAAAACGAAAGATAAAGTCGACCATAATATTTCAGTGCTTGAAAGGTACTTAAAAGAGCCAGCACCATATACGGTCTTAGTTATTTCAGCACCCTATGAAAAGCTCGACGAACGGAAGAAAATAACCAAAGAGCTTAAAAGAACTGCAGTGACAGTGGAGGCAAAGAAGTTAAATGAACATGATTTGAAAAATTGGGTAAAAGAAAGAGCAAAAATAAATGGGATTATTTTTGATCCAGAGGCACTTGAACTATTAATTACACTTGTTGGAACAAATATGTTTATGATTACGAGTGAAGTGGATAAATTAGCCATGTATGCTTCCGGGGAAAAACAAATTGATGCATCTATGGTGGAAAAATTAGTCTCGAGATCACTTGAGCAAAATATTTTCACCTTAATTGAGAAAGTGGTGCAGAGAAAACCGGAGGACGCCCTTAGAATTTATTATGATTTATTGAAGCAAAATGAGGAACCCATCAAGTTATTAGCCTTGCTGGCAGGGCAATTCAGGTTAATTTACCAGGTAAAAGAGCTTTCAAGAAGAGGATATGGACAACAGCAAATGGCTGGTTATTTGAAAACTCATCCCTTTAGGGTAAAGCTTGCAGCAGGCCATGCCAATCAATTTACCGATGAAGAATTGACCAAGCTTATGGCAATGCTGGCGAATGCTGATCACCAGATGAAAACAGGTGGAATGAATAAATCATTACTAATTGAAATGCTATTATTTAAAATAAAACGATAAGACAAAAAAACGATTCCGTGGAGGAATCGTTTTTTTACAAAGTATCCAGAGCGGATGTTTTTTCTCTGTAATTCAATAATGACCAAAACTTACGGAAAAATCGAGAAAATGGTCATCATTGCATCGATGATGACCAAAACTCTTGGAAAAATTGTTAAAATGGTCATCATAACATCGATGATGACCAAAACTCTTGGAAAAATCGTAAAAATGGTCATCATAACCTCAATGATGACCAAAACACATGGAAATATTGTAAAAATGGTCATCATTCTTAAACTAGAAGTTTTACGACTAGCGTTTGTTCCGGCAATTGAAAAAACGCGGTGCATTGTTAAAATAGATAACGGCTGTCGACACTATCTCGACGGCCGACAAAAAAACGATTCCGTGGAGGAATCGTTTTTTTATGCACTCTATTATAGAGCGTTAGCTTTTTTAGCAAGACGTGATTTTTTACGAGCAGCAGCATTTTTATGGATAAGTCCTTTAGAAGCAGCCTTGTCTAATTTACTAGCAGCAGCAGCGAAAACTTCTTTAGCAGCAGCACCATCATTGTTTGCAATAGCAGCTTCTACTTTTTTCACAGCAGTACGCATTGCAGACTTTGCATTTGTATTTTGAGCATTTTTAGCTTCGTTTGTTTTTACACGCTTGATCGCAGATTTAATGTTAGGCATTCCATTCACCTCCTACAAAGAATCGAGACTATATGAACTCGACTTTACCTTCATTCACAATTAATCAGAACAAGAGATATTTTATCAAACTGAGCCCTAGATTGCAATACCAGATTCTTTACATATAAGAATAAACTTGAATGTTTTAGCGGAAAAGGGGCAAAAATAGGAAATAGTTTCTAAGAAGAATAATGGATGGGAGCGATATATTTGAAAGATAACGCGAGCAGCAATATCGACTTAAGCCAGTACTCGATACGAACGGATTTAGCCATTGAGTCAAGAGAAATGGTAATTGCTAGCAGGGGAGGTACTGTCGAGCAGGAGGAAAACCTATCCCAAATTGAAGGTGTCATCATAAAAGAAAAAGATGTTGATGACATAAAAATCTCATTAGTTGAGGTTACAGAAGTTGGTGCAAAGCAATTAGGTAAAAAACCCGGGCGGTACCTAACTCTTGAAGTACAAGGGATTAGACAGCAGGATACTCCGTTACAACAACAGGTTGAAGAAATTTTTGCTAAAGAATTTGCTCACTTTTTAGAAGGAACTGGAATTAAAAAGGATGCTTCCTGCCTTGTTGTTGGGCTTGGAAATTGGAATGTTACCCCAGACGCCCTTGGTCCTTTGGTTTGTGAAAATCTCTTAATTACTAGGCACCTATTCCAGCTACAGCCAGAAAATGTAGAAGAAGGCTACCGTCCAGTTAGCTCCTTGGTTCCTGGTGTTATGGGATTAACTGGGATCGAGACCAGCGACATTATTTTTGGAGTAGTAGAAAAAACAAAACCTGATTTTGTGATTGCCATTGATGCCTTAGCAGCAAGATCCATTGAAAGGGTTAATTCTACGATACAAGTATCGGATACAGGCATTCATCCAGGATCTGGTGTAGGAAATAAAAGAAAAGAATTGAGTAAAGAAACATTAGGAGTTCCGGTGATCGCAATTGGTTGTCCTACAGTTGTGGATGCCGTCTCTATTACGAGTGACACGATTGATTATATCCTCAAGCATTTTGGTAAGGAACTTAAGGAGGGGAATCGTCCTTCAAGAGCATTGGCACCTGCCGGGATGACATTTGGAAAACGGAAAAAGCTTACCGAAGATGACTTGCCTGAAGAAAAACACCGTCAGACCTTCCTTGGAATTGTTGGCAATTTGGAAGAGGACGAAAAACGTAAATTAATATACGAAGTGTTATCACCTTTGGGACACAATTTAATGGTCACTCCAAAGGAAGTAGATGTTTTTATTGAAGATATGGCCAACCTACTTGCGAGCGGGTTGAATGCGGCACTTCACAGTAATGTTGACCAAAGTAATGCAGGGTACTATACAAGATGATGTTGGTTTTCCACCTCACAACGTAAGAATAATGGTTCTAGTAATTCTAGTGGAGTCATAAGTATTTACTAGAATCATTTTGAGAGGTGGAACTATGAAATCTACTAAAAATTCTGGATTATTTTTGACCGTACAAGGGACGAATTTACTTAAAGTAACCTCTTTTATCTTATTGTTTATGCTGCTTGTTTTTTCTATCAGTGGGCTGTTAACATCGTTAAAGCCCCAATATAGGCCGATGTCAAATTCTGTGAATACAGCTGCGAATCAAATAAATGGAAAAATGCTCTATCAATTGATGGCCTGGGAAAATCACCATTTTTTATCGATTGAAGATAATTTAACTGCAAGTCCTAAATTAACCAACTTAATTTTTAAGCTTTCGAGTAATATAAATTTAAATGACCCAAGAAGTCTATTAGGCAGAGAACTGCCAGGATTTTTTCAGTTTGATGGAAAAATCGTTGTCGCTGGAGAAGGCTCAAATTATACGAATATGCCAATGGAGTCAGCACCACCAATAGAAATCATGAAAGCGGAGCGTGAGGCCTCTCTGCAAAACTTAGAGGGAATCGATAAGGGTTCCGAAAACGAATCTTCTACACCACCGCAACTTACAACAGGTGATAAGAAGGTCGTACATCTCTATTTTACACATAATCGCGAGTCCTACTTACCTTATTTACAGGGGGTAACCGACCCTAATCTTGCCTATCATTCGCAGTTAAATGTCACGAAAATTGGCGATCAATTAAAGGCAGGCTTAGAGGCAAGGGGGATTGGAACTTCGATTGATAAATCTGATGTAATGGGATCTGTGAAAATGGCTAGTACGTACTCCAAATCAGGTGAGCTAGTACGGACTGCTATGGCCACAAATCGTGAATTACAATATTTAATTGATATTCATCGTGATGCTCGACGAAAAGATTTAACGACCCCAATTGTAAAGGGACAACCCTATGCACAGCTTGTTTTTGTTATAGGTGGTAAAAATCCAAATTACGAAAAAAATCTTAAATTGGCGACAGACCTTCACAATCTTTTGGAAAAAAAATACAAAGGTTTAAGCTATGGGGTTATGAAAAACCAAGGTGCTGGTCAGAATGGAGTCTACAATCAAAATTTATCTGAAAATGCCTTGTTAATTGAATTTGGCGGCGTTGATAATACATTCGAAGAGTTAAATCGTTCAGCGGAAGCTCTTGCAGATGTCTTTAGTGAATATTATTGGCAGGCAGAAAAAGTTAATGGTGAGCAATCCACGGATAAACAATAGAAGCAAAGGAGCATGTGCTATGAAGATGTTCATGCTGAAATTTTTCTGTATTGTGGCACTAATGTTTATTTCAGTTTTAGCTGGAATGCAAATGGCGAATGACGGCATTCACAAAATGAAGGGCTACGATGATCCAAATTTTCAAAATGCAGTTGCTCTAAATGACAATGGTGAGCAGGTAAAGGCAACCTTTTTGGGAAAAGAGATTTCGAGTCATGATATTAATGAAAAGAAAAAGAAGCTTGAGGAAATTAGTGCCTATAATATTTTTTCCTCGATGGGTAAGAAGGTTTCAGAAGGTGTATCCAATGCTTCAGAAAAATTAATAAATCTTATAACAGAATGAATCTCCCCATCGCTAAAGCGAGGGGTTTCATAAAGAATACCTTTTTAATGGCATTGTCTTTATGTGGGTGACCACAAAACCCGCTAATACATCAGGTCTTTAAAGAAGACCTTCAGCTTTGCATTAATCAAAGCCTATTTGATTCACGTTAGAAACGTGTCATGGCTTTTTAATGGCTTGAACATTTTACGTGGCATAGCTCTTATACATGCCACAACCTTTTATGTTCAGTTGTCAAAGAACATACGTTCTTATTTATAACTAGTATATTTCAAATTGATTGAAAGGTCAAGTGATATACTTATATCCCCATGCCTGAAGTCAGGGTATTACACACAATATGATAATAATCGATAGCGGTTCCCGTATAGGATGCCGCTATTATTTTTGTGTCTAGCTTCAGTGACTAGGGGCTTGGGTCATAAGCCAATTGCTTCGGAAGGCAAAAAGCGCCATCTGTCAGCGCTCGTCTTATGCCTGTCGCTCCTGGGAAAAAATGAACTACTTTTTTCCTTGGGCAAGTCACTTCCGCATTTCAGTTTTAATTGAATCTTGATTATTCTACTGTTATAATCAAAAATAGTCTACATGTGCGAGTTATAGTAGGAGTGGTATACATGAACAGAGAAGAAAAGCTTAATAGACAATCAAAGATAAGAAATTTTTCAATTATTGCCCATATTGACCATGGGAAATCAACATTAGCAGACCGTATTTTAGAAAGAACTAATGCATTAACTTCTCGTGAAATGAAAGCTCAACTTTTAGATTCAATGGATTTAGAAAGAGAGCGCGGGATTACGATAAAGCTAAATGCTGTTCAATTAAAATATAAAGCAAAAGACGGTGAAGAGTATACTTTCCATCTCATTGATACACCAGGACACGTCGATTTTACCTATGAGGTTTCTCGTAGTCTTGCTGCCTGTGAAGGGGCTGTTTTAGTTGTAGACGCGGCACAGGGGATTGAAGCACAGACATTAGCGAACGTTTACCTTGCGTTAGATAATAACCTTGAAATTATACCTGTTATTAATAAAATCGATTTACCAAGTGCAGAGCCAGAAAGAGTCCGCAGTGAAATTGAAGAGGTTATTGGACTTGACGCCTCTGAAGCAGTGTTAGCTTCTGCTAAAGCAGGTATTGGTATTGAAGACATTCTTGAACAGGTAGTAAAATCAGTACCTGCTCCAACTGGTGATCCTGATGGGCCATTAAAAGCGTTAATTTTTGATTCGCTTTATGATGCCTACCGTGGTGTAGTCGCATACATTCGAGTAGTCGAAGGCAGCGTAAAAGTCGGTGATAAAATTAAAATGATGGCGACCGGTGCTGAATTTGAAGTGAATGAAGTTGGGGTATTTACACCAAAAGCTACACTTCAAGACGAGTTAACGGTTGGGGATGTTGGATTCCTGACAGCTTCTATTAAAAATGTAGGCGATACTCGTGTCGGTGATACGATTACCAATGCAAAAAATGGGGCAACCCAAGCTCTCCCAGGTTATCGAAAATTAAATCCAATGGTTTATTGTGGTTTGTACCCAATCGATACTGCGAAATTTAATGATTTGCGTGAAGCATTAGAGAAGCTGCAGCTAAATGATTCTGCGTTGCAATTCGAGCCTGAAACTTCCCAAGCTCTTGGATTTGGTTTTCGTTGTGGATTTTTAGGACTTCTCCATATGGAAATCATTCAGGAACGGATTGAGCGTGAATTCAAGATTGATTTGATCACAACTGCTCCAAGCGTTATCTATGATGTACACATGACAGATGGCACTCAAATAAAAGTGGATAACCCTTCAAATCTTCCGGATCCACAGAAAATTGATCATGTTGAAGAGCCTTACGTAAAAGCAACGATGATGGCTCCAAATGAATATGTCGGTGCGATTATGGAGCTGTGTCAGCAAAAACGTGGTATTTTTATTAATATGGAATACCAAGGTGAAAACCGTGTAAGCATCATCTATGAAGTTCCGTTAGCAGAAATTGTTTATGATTTCTTTGATCAACTTAAATCTAGCACCCGAGGCTATGCATCATTTGATTATGAACTAATTGGCTACAAACCGTCTAGCTTGGTTAAGATGGATATATTGTTAAACGCTGAAAAGGTGGATGCTTTAAGCTTTATCGTTCATAAAGATTTTGCCTACGAACGCGGCAAAGTCATTGTTGAGAAGCTAAAGGAATTAATCCCAAGGCAGCAATTCGAAGTTCCTGTCCAAGCCGCAATTGGTCAAAAAATTGTTGCTCGTTCAACGATTAAATCCATGGGTAAAAACGTATTGGCTAAATGTTATGGGGGAGATATCTCCCGTAAACGAAAGCTGCTCGAGAAACAAAAAGAAGGTAAAAAACGGATGAAACAGGTTGGTTCTGTCGAGGTCCCACAAGAAGCCTTCATGGCAGTATTAAAAATGGATGATAACAATACAAAAAAATAAAAAATAAAACGGGAGGTTGGGAAAAGTCTATTACTAGGCAAAATCCAGCCTCTTTTTGTTACAGCAAATATAGAAAAGTGGCCTCATGAAGGGACCATGAGCAATAAACGACGAAGAATAAGAAGGTGTAAACATGATTAAAGCTGCCTATCTCCATATACCCTTTTGTGAGCATATTTGCCATTACTGCGATTTTAATAAAGTATTTCTAAAAGGACAGCCAGTTGATGAATATTTACAGACGCTAGAGCAGGAAATGATTCTTACCTTACAAAAATATCCGACAAAGCAGCTGGACACGATTTTTGTGGGCGGCGGGACACCGACCTCCCTAAATGAAAAGCAGCTTGAACGGTTTTGCGAAAGTATAACCCGGAACTTACCGATGAGTAGAAATGTTGAATTTACTTTTGAAGCAAATCCAGGTGATTTAACAAAAGAAAAGTTACAAATATTAAAAGATGCAGGTGTAAACCGACTTAGTCTTGGTGTTCAAACCTTTAATGATGAATTATTACAGAAAATTGGTCGTGTCCATCGTGCCAAAGATGTTTACCAAACAGTAGAGAATGCAAAATCTATTGGCTTCAAAAATATTAGCATTGACTTAATCTTCAGCCTGCCGACCCAAACTATTACTGACTTTAAAGAGTCATTGACTCAAGCTTTTACACTCGACATTCAACATTATTCGGGCTATTCGTTAATTATTGAACCAAAGACAGTTTTTTACAATCTGATGCAAAAAGGCAAACTTCCGACACCGGGAGAGGATACGGAAGCAGCAATGTATGAACTGCTTATGGAGCAAATGGAAAAGCACGGATTTAATCAGTATGAAATTAGTAATTTTTCAAAGCCTGGCTATGAAAGCAAACATAACCTAACATACTGGAATAACGATTACTATTATGGGTTCGGTGCAGGTGCGCACAGCTATGTGAATGGCTGGAGACGCTCGAATGCAGGACCATTGAAAAAATATATGGAACTAATTAATAACGGGAACCTCCCAATCTTTCAAGAACACCAAACTACAAAAGCAGAACAAATAGAAGAAGAAATGTTTTTAGGTCTGCGAAAAACAGATGGAGTATCTATAGCTCAATTCATTGAAAAATTTGATATTGACCCACTGGTAATATTTGAAAATGAGATTTCTGACTTGATTGCAAAAAAATGGATAGAAGTAAAAAAAGGTAATATATATTTAAGTAAAACAGGGCGGCCGCTTGGAAATGAAGTCTTTCAATCATTTTTAGGGGTTACAAATTAAACTTCATACTTGAGGATTTTCATTTTCTTAGTATCAAATGATTGACACCATCCCCCTATTTTTGATAATTTATTAATAGAATTAGCACTCGACCTTAATGAGTGCTAACAGAGGTGATGCATGTGTTAACAGATCGTCAATTATTGATTCTTCAGGTTATTGTTGATGATTTTATTCGGTCTGCACAACCGGTCGGATCCAGGAGTTTGTCAAAAAAAGAAGAAATATCATTAAGTTCAGCTACGATTCGGAATGAAATGTCAGATCTTGAAGAGCTAGGCTATATTGAAAAAACGCACACTTCTTCAGGTCGTGTTCCTTCTGAAAAAGGTTACCGTTATTATGTAGACCATTTACTGTCGCCTCAAGCTTTAGATAAGCAGGAAATATCGATTATCCAATCAATATTTGCTGAAAGGATTTTTGAATTTGAAACAATAATTCAAAAATCTGCAAAGATTCTATCTGAACTAACAAATTATACTTCCATCGTTTTAGGACCTGCGGCCAGCTTTAATAAACTAAAAAGGATTCAAATTATTCCTTTAAACAAGGAAACAGCCGTAGCAATCTTCGTTACCGATTCAGGGCATGTTGAAAACCGAACATTTTATTTGCCTCCTACAGTGGATGCGAGTGATTTGGAAAAGACGGTAAACATTCTAAACGAACGGTTAACCGGTGTAGCAATTGAAGATCTTAACGATAAAATGTACAAAGAAGTCGCGACATTGTTAAGGCAGCATATCAGAAATTATGATTTAATGCTTCATACTATAGCGGATTCCTTGAAAATGCCTGTTAATGAAAAAATATTCTTTGGCGGTAAGACAAATATGTTAAGTCAGCCGGAGTTTCATGATATTAGCAAAATTCGTAGTCTCCTGCAAATGATCGATCACGAAGAATGGATTTATCCATTAATCAAACATGACTCTGCTGGTATAAACATAAAAATTGGCAGGGAAAACAAAATTAGCGCTATGGAAAATTGCAGTCTCATTACGGCTACCTATTCGGTTGGTACAGAGAAATTGGGAACTATTGCGATTCTTGGTCCAACTAGAATGGAATATTCACGAGTAATAAGCTTGCTGAAGTTTTTGAGTAAGGACTTGACATCAGTATTAACAAACCTGTATCAAAAATATTAGGGCTGGAAATATTGAGTAAGGAGTGAAAACTCATTTTTTCACTGAGGGTGAATAACTTTTTTCACCCACCTTTTCATGAAATCATTTATTTCATATATGTTTTATTAAACCTTTAAGGAGGTGAGTAAGTTGACAAATGAAAAGAACAACACGCTTAATGAGGAAGTTGAAACACAAATGAATGACCATGTGGAACTTACCGATGAGGACGTAGAAACAGTTTTTGCAGAAGCAGTTGATTCAGAACAAGAATCAACGGTAGACTATGCTGCTGAGATCGAAGTACTCACCAGCAAGTTAGAAGATGCAGACAATCGTTACTTACGTCTTCAAGCTGACTTTGATAATTTCCGCCGTCGTACTCGATTAGATAGTGAGGCTGCTGAAAAATATAGAGCACAGAAATTAGTCACTGAATTGCTTCCGGCTTTAGACAATTTTGAAAGAGCCTTAAAAATAGAAGCAGACAATGAGCAGACGAAATCTTTACTTCAAGGAATGGATATGGTTTACCGCAGTTTAGTGGAAGCCTTGAAGACAGAAGGCGTTGAAGTGATTGAAGCAGTAGGTAATGAGTTTGATCCTAATTTCCATCATGCCGTTATGCAAGGTGAAGATGAAAGCTTCGGTTCTAATATCGTAACCGATGAATTTCAAAAAGGGTACATTTTAAAAGATCGGGTAATCCGCCCATCAATGGTTAAGGTTAATCAATAAAACCTACATATTATTAACTAGGAGGAAAAGGGAATGAGTAAAATTATCGGTATTGACCTTGGTACAACAAACTCTTGTGTCTCTGTGCTTGAAGGCGGAGAACCAAAGGTTATTCCAAATCCAGAAGGTAACCGCACAACACCATCTGTTGTAGCATTTAAAAACGGTGAACGTCAAATCGGGGAAGTAGCAAAGCGTCAGGCTGTTACGAACCCAAATACCATCATGTCAATTAAACGTCATATGGGAACAGACTATAAAGTTGAAGCTGAAGGAAAGAATTATACACCACAAGAAATGTCAGCTATTATCCTGCAATATTTAAAATCTTATGCAGAAGACTATCTTGGCGAGCCAGTTACCAAAGCGGTTATTACGGTACCAGCTTATTTTAATGATGCAGAGCGTCAAGCAACTAAGGATGCAGGCAGAATTGCTGGGTTAGAGGTTGAACGTATTATCAATGAGCCGACTGCTGCAGCACTTGCATTCGGTCTAGATAAAACAGACCAAGACCAAACTGTTCTTGTTTACGACCTCGGCGGCGGTACATTTGACGTATCCATTCTTGAACTTGGTGATGGAGTATTTGAAGTAAAATCAACTGCTGGCGACAACCGTCTTGGTGGGGATGATTTTGACCAAGTAATTATCGATTACTTAGTAGAACAATTTAAAAAAGAAAATGGTATTGACCTTTCTAAAGATAAAATGGCAGTACAACGCTTAAAAGATGCAGCTGAAAAAGCGAAAAAGGATTTATCTGGTGTAACTTCTACGCAAATATCCTTGCCGTTTATCACAGCGGGAGCAGCTGGTCCTCTTCACCTTGAAGTTACAATGTCAAGAGCTAAGTTTGATGAGCTGTCTGCACATCTAGTAGAACGTACTATGGGACCAACTCGCCAAGCATTAAGTGATGCAGGTCTTTCACCATCACAACTTGATAAGGTTATTCTTGTAGGTGGGTCAACTCGTATTCCTGCTGTTCAAGAAGCAATCAAAAAGGCAACTGGCCAAGAGCCGCACCGTGGAGTTAACCCTGATGAGGTTGTCGCAATGGGTGCAGCTATTCAAGGTGGCGTTATCACAGGTGATGTTAAAGATGTCGTTTTACTTGACGTTACACCATTATCACTTGGTATTGAAACAATGGGCGGTGTATTTACAAAGTTAATCGATCGTAACACAACGATTCCGACATCAAAATCACAAGTGTTCTCTACAGCTGCTGATAATCAAACGGCTGTTGATATCCATGTTCTTCAAGGGGAACGCCCAATGGCGAACCTTAATAAAACATTAGGACGCTTCCAATTATCTGATATTCCACCAGCACCACGTGGAATTCCACAAGTTGAAGTAACATTTGATATCGATAAGAACGGTATCGTAAATGTACGTGCTAAAGATCTTGGTACTAATAAAGAACAACAAATTACCATCAAATCTTCAACAGGTCTTTCTGATGAAGAAATTCAAAAAATGGTCAGAGAAGCGGAAGAGAATGCTGAAGCTGATAAACAACGTAAAGAAGAGGTTGAACTTCGTAACGAAGCAGATCAGCTAGTCTTTACAACTGAAAAAACATTAAAAGACCTTGAAGATAAAGTAGATGCTGCTGAAGTTGCAAAAGCAAATGAAGCAAAAGATGCTTTAAAAGAAGCAATTGAGAAAAATGAGCTTGAAGATATCCGTGCTAAAAAAGACGCATTACAAGAAATCGTTCAAGCGTTAACGGTTAAGCTTTATGAACAAGCTGCTCAACAGGCCGGGGGAGCACAAGGTGCAGAAGGCGGAGCGACTAGCCCTAATGATGATAATGTTGTGGACGCTGAATTTGAAGAAATTAAGGAAGAAAAATAGAATTTCAAACTAGTATCTAATGAAAAGGTCAAAGTCAGCCTCGGCTTTGGCTTTTTCCTTTGTCAATTGTGTTTTTATTGCAAATACCTGCTTACAAATGTTAAAATAATTTTTATGTGAAATATTCGGGAGTGGTAATCATGAGTAAACGAGATTACTATGAGGTGCTTGGAGTTAGTAAGAGCGCTTCTAAGGATGAAATAAAAAAAGCATATCGAAAGCTCTCTAAACAATATCATCCAGATATAAATAAAGAGCCAGATGCTGCAGATAAATTTAAAGAAATCGCTGAAGCTTATGAGGTTTTAAGCGATGAGCAAAAAAAGGCACATTATGATCAATTCGGTCATGCTGATCCAAATCAAGGATTTGGCGGCGGCGGTGATTTTGGCGGCGGATTTGGCGGCTTTGAAGATATTTTCAATACGTTCTTTGGTGGCGGCGGTGGATCGCGCCGACGTGATCCAAATGCTCCAAGACAGGGTGCAGACTTACAATACACTATGACTATTTCTTTCGAGGAAGCTGCATTTGGGAAAGAAACAGATATTGAAATTCCACGTGAAGAGACATGTGGTACATGTAGTGGGTCAGGTGCTAAAAAGGGAACAAACCCAGAAACATGTCAGCATTGTCACGGAACAGGGCAGTTAAATATCGAGCAAAACACTCCATTTGGCAGAGTGGTAAATCGCCGTATTTGTCACCATTGTAACGGTACGGGTAAAGAAATTAAACATAAGTGTTCAACCTGTGGCGGTACTGGTAAAGTGAAAAAACGCAAAAAAATCCATGTGAAAATTCCTGCTGGTATCGATGATGGTCAACAGTTAAGGGTTTCAGGACAAGGTGAGGCTGGAATTAATGGAGGTCCATCTGGGGATTTATATATTGTATTCCACGTAAGAGAACATGAGTTTTTTGAAAGAGACGGCGATGATGTTTACTGTGAAATGCCTATCACCTTTGTTCAAGCGTCACTTGGGGACGAAATTGAAGTTCCGACTTTGCATGGGAAAATAAAACTTAAGGTTCCTGCTGGAACACAAACTGGGACTAAATTCCGTCTCAAAGGAAAAGGGATTCCGAATGTCCGTGGTTATGGAGTAGGGGACCAGCACATCATTGTCCGTATGATTACTCCTACGAAGTTAACTGACAAACAAAAGCAACTTCTTCGAGAGTTTGCAGACCTTAGTGGTAATTCACCAATAGGGGAACATGAAGAAGGTTTCTTCTCAAAAGTAAAACGAGCCTTTAAGGGTGAGTAAAGATTGGAGTTGGTAGAATGAAATGGTCTGAATTTAGTATTCACACTACAAACGAAGCGATTGAACCAATATCACATATTTTACACGAGGCGGGAGCCAGCGGTGTAGTTATTGAGGACCCTTTTGAACTAACAAAGGAAAGGGAAGATCAATTCGGGGAAATCTACCAACTCAATCCTGATGATTACCCTGAAGAAGGCGTTATTGTAAAAGCTTATCTTCCAGTAAACAGTTTCTTAGGTGAAACGGTAGATGCGATAAAAGAATCAATAAATAACCTTATCATTCACAATATCGATATTGGATTAAATGAAGTAACGATAAGTGAAGTGAATGAAGAAGAATGGGCTACAGCATGGAAGAAATACTACCATCCTGTTAAAATTTCAGAGAGGTTTACGATTGTTCCTACTTGGGAGATATACACCCCAGTCAGCAGTGATGAATTAATCATTGAATTGGACCCTGGAATGGCTTTCGGAACCGGAACACATCCGACTACGGTCATGTGTATTCAAGCTCTAGAAAGGTCTGTTCAAACAGGTGACAGGGTAATTGATGTTGGTACTGGCTCTGGTGTCCTTAGTATTGCTGCGGCAATGTTAGGAGCAGAAGATGTCCGTGCATTTGACTTGGATGAAGTTGCTGTCACTTCAGCTAGACTTAACATAAAACTCAACAAAGTAAATGACAAAGTAACGACTAAGCAAAATAATCTCTTAGATGGGGTAGAAGAAAATTCGGCAGATGTTATTGTTGCTAATATTTTAGCGGAAGTTATTTTGCGGTTTACAGATGACGTAGCGCGTATTTTAAAACCAGGCGGACTTTTTATTGCTTCAGGAATTATTCAACAGAAGAAAGATATGGTAAAAGAAGCACTAATTTCTACAGGATTTGAAATCACAGAAACAATCTTAATGGAAGATTGGGTTGCGATTATTGCCAAGAGGGTATAATTCTTAAAGGGGATAATACCCCTTTTTTCTTTGTTTAGGGAGGGTGTATCGAATGCAACGCTATTTTGTTAAACAACGAGCAACTGAAACTAGTTTTTTGATTGATTCGGATGACCGCCATCACATAATTAAGGTTATGCGCATGGAGCTCGGGGACAAAATCATTTGTGTCGATCCTAATGGAGATGGAGCTATCTGCGAAATTGCAAAAATTACCGATGAACAAGTCGTTGCAGACGTTGTACAATGGATAGATGAGAAGTCAGAACTCCCGATTTTCATCACGATTGCAAGTGGTCTTCCTAAGGGAGACAAGCTTGAGTGGATTATTCAAAAAGGTACAGAACTCGGTGCCCATGAATTTATTCCATTCTCTGCCCGCCGTTCGGTTGTTAAATGGGATGAAAAAAAGTCAGCTAAAAAAATTGACAGATGGCAAAAGATTGCAAAAGAAGCTGCGGAGCAATCCCATCGCGGAATGGTACCAGAAATTATCCATCCAATGAATTTAAAAGCCTTAATAGAAAAAAGTAAAAATTATCATTATAAATTAGTTGCTTTTGAAGATGAAAGCAGAAGTGGTGAAACATCTATTTTCTCAGCAACATTACAAAAAATGAAACATGGTGAATCACTGCTTATTGTGTTTGGTCCAGAGGGTGGATTAGCTGAAGAAGAGGTTGATATTTTACGGGAAAATGATTTTTCTCTTTGCGGCTTAGGTCCACGTATTTTAAGAACGGAAACGGCGCCCTTATATGCTCTAGCGGCGATTTCCTACCAATTTGAATTATTGAGGAGATGAATAAAATGCCAACAGTCGCTTTTCATACACTTGGATGTAAAGTAAATCATTATGAGACTGAAGCAATCTGGCAATTGTTCAAGCAAGAAAGCTATGAGCGAGTTGATTTTGAATCAATCTCTGATGTCTATATTATTAATACTTGCACTGTAACAAATACAGGCGATAAAAAAAGCCGCCAAGTAATCCGACGTGCGGTTCGCAAAAACCCCGACGCGGTTATATGTGTAACAGGATGCTATGCACAAACATCTCCTGCAGAGATAATGGCAATTCCAGGTGTTGATATCGTAGTGGGAACTCAGGATCGGGTAAAAATGCTTGAATACATTGAACAGTATAAAACAGAGCGCCAGCCGATCAATGGTGTAGGCAATATTATGAAAAATCGTGTTTACGAAGAACTTGATGTTCCAGCGTTTACCGATCGGACACGTGCATCTTTGAAAATTCAAGAAGGTTGTAACAATTTCTGTACTTTTTGTATTATCCCTTGGGCACGTGGCTTAATGAGATCACGTGATCCGAAGGAAGTCATTCGCCAAGCACAGCAGCTTGTGGATGCGGGCTATAAAGAAATCGTCTTAACCGGAATTCACACAGGTGGCTATGGTGAGGATATGAAGGATTACAATCTAGCCTTATTGCTTCGTGATTTAGAAGCTCAGGTGAAAGGACTAGCACGCCTGCGAATTTCATCCATTGAAGCTAGCCAAATAACCGATGAAGTGATTGAAGTAATCAAGCATTCTAACATAATTGTTCGTCATTTGCATATCCCGATTCAGTCTGGTTCAAATACCGTTCTAAAAAGAATGCGTCGCAAATATACAATGGAATTCTTTGGCGAAAGATTAGATCGCCTTAAAGAAGTACTTCCTGGTCTTGCGGTGACATCTGACGTTATTGTTGGTTTTCCTGGAGAAACGGAAGAAGAATTTATGGAAACATATAACTTCATTAATGAACATAAATTCTCAGAGCTACATGTTTTCCCATATTCTAAGCGTACTGGAACGCCTGCTGCACGCATGGAAGACCAAGTGGATGAAGAAGTAAAGAATGATCGTGTCCACCGTTTGATTACACTTTCAGACCAGTTGGCTAAGGAATATTCATCACAATTTGAAAATGATGTTTTGGAAGTTATTCCTGAAGAAGAATTTGGCACAGGTATGTATGTAGGTTATTCTGACAATTATTTAAAAGTCGTCTTTCCAGCAACAGAAGAAATGATTGGAAAGCTTGTTAAAGTGAAGATTACCAAAGCTGGTTATCCTTACAATGAAGGCCAATTTATTCGTGTTGTTGAGGATCATAGTGTAAAATCAGACGTATTTGCTGAAGAAGAAGCTGCCATTTAAGGCACTTATTTTGGTCCCTATTTTTATGGTTTTTTGGGTAATCTATTATATGAAAGATTGAGAATCGAAAGGAGTTTATCTATGTCCACTACAAACATTGCTTCAATGATTGATCATACTTTATTAAAAGCTGATGCTACTCGCCAACAAATTGACACCCTTTGCCAGGAGGCAAAAGAACATAAATTCTTTTCCGTTTGTGTGAACCCCACTTGGGTAAGTACTGCAAGAGATTTATTAAATGGCAGTGGGGTGAAGGTTTGTACAGTCATTGGTTTTCCATTAGGTGCAACAACACCCGAAACAAAGGCTTTTGAGACAAATAATGCAATTGAAAATGGTGCAGACGAAGTTGATATGGTGATCAACATTGCGGCTTTGAAGGACCAAAATGATGAGTTAGTTGAAAAAGATATCCGTGCAGTTATGGAAGCTGCAAAGGGCAGGGCATTAACAAAGGTCATTATTGAAACTAGCTTATTAACGAGGGAAGAAAAAATTCGTGCCTGTGAACTGGCAGTAAAGGCAGGTACAGATTTTGTGAAAACATCTACTGGTTTCTCCACAGGCGGTGCAACGGTTGAAGATATCAAGCTCATGAGGGAAACAGTAGGGCCATCTATTGGGGTGAAAGCTTCCGGTGGAGTCCGTAATACCGAAGATACAGAAAAAATGATTGAAGCGGGAGCAACCAGAATTGGTGCGAGTGCTGGGGTAGCAATCCTTCAAGGCTTAACAGTAACTACAGATTATTAAAAAGACGGCCGAGGCCGTCTTTTATTCAGTTTTACGAGAAAGGTCGTATTTTTCGATGATGACCAAAACTCATGAAAAAAATCATAAAAATGGTCATCATAACACCGATGATGACCAAAACTCATGAAAAAATCATAAAAATGGTCATCATGTCACCGATGATGACCAAAACTTATGAAAAAATCATAAAAATGGTCATCATGTCACCGATGATGACCAAAACTTATGAAAAAAATCAAAAAATGGTCATCATCGTGCATATTAATTTGGCCATCTAGACTTTTATGACAGACTATTAAAAAGACGGCCGAGGCCGTCTTTTACTTTGCTTTTCCACCATGTACCCTCAGTATCATTTCACCGAATTTCGTAGCAAATGGCAAGACCATTACGGATGAAACTACATTAAAAATGACGCTGATATGTGCTAACTGAATCATTTTTTCATCCGCTAAATAATGGGCATTTGCGGACAGAGCAGGAATAAAGGGAGTAAACAGTAATACCCCAGCCACATTGAGCCAAACGTGTGCGAAAGCTGCCAATCTAGATTCTTTTCCGCCTCCAATCGATGCAATCAAGGCTGTAATACATGTGCCGATATTAGCACCAAACACGATAGCAATACCTGCATCAAGATGAAGAAGACCAGCGGTTAAAAAGCCCATGGTGATTCCAGTCATAGCAGTACTGGATTGGATAATGGCAGTAATGACTGCTCCAGTTAAAATACTTAATAGGATATTGTCGTTTATGGAGAGGATAAAATTATTGATGAATGGGAGCGCAGTTAATGGCTTAGCGAGAAGCTCAAAACCTTTCATAGATGTAAAGACTGAAGCAATTCCGAAAGTGACCATGCCAATGCTTCTAATTTTTATTGGTTTAAAAAATGTTAGTAAAGCCCCAATGATAGCAAGTGGCACTAAAACTTTATCTAGATCGAATGTAATTAACTCTGTTTTAAAAGTTGTTCCGATATTTGTTCCTAATATAATCCCGATGGATTGTGGGAAAGTCATAATCTTTGCGGAAATTAATCCAATCGTGATGACCATTACAGCTGAACTGCTCTGCAATAATGCCGTAACAAAGGTGCCCGTCACCATTCCTTTTAGTGGTGTACTAGTAAGTTTGGTCAGCAAACCTTTTAGTTTATTACCTGACAAATTAAATAATCCAAACCTAATAATGGTCATGCCAAAGATAAATAATAAAATAAATAAAATAAATAATATTATGTATAGCATGTCTTCCTTCACCCCTCCTCTAATTGTATGCCTGTTCGAAGAGGACATGCCAGATTTAACATGGGTTGTTCAATAAATTATGGTTTATTGAATAAATGTATCAAAAGCTTGTTTCATCTATCGAAATACAGTTGACCTTAATACGAGGTTATATTATAATTGCAAGGTACATGGATTGAATGTAAGTGTGTTGTGTTTCGGAGGGAGGGAAAGAGAATGTCTAAAACCGTCGTTAAGAAAAACGAATCGCTTGAAGATGCTCTTCGTCGCTTCAAACGTACAGTATCAAAAACTGGTACTTTGCAAGAGGCAAGAAAGCGCGAATTCTACGAAAAGCCAAGTGTAAAGCGTAAGAAGAAGTCTGAAGCAGCAAGAAAACGTAAGTTCTAAGAGAGGGTGTAATTAATGAGTCTTCTCGAGCGTTTAAATAGTGACATGAAACAAGCGATGAAAAATAAGGAAAAAGACAAACTCACAACGATTCGGATGGTAAAAGCTTCATTGCAAAATGAGGCGATTAAGCTTGGTACAAAAGAGCTTTCCGAGGATGTTGAGTTAACTATCCTTTCTCGCGAAGTAAAGCAACGCAAAGAATCCCTCCATGAATTTGATAAAGCAGGTCGCGACGACCTTGTTGATAAATTGCGTGCAGAGTTGGCTATTGTCGAACTGTATTTACCGAAGCAGCTTTCCGAAGAAGAGTTGTCAGAAATTGTTAAAGAAACAATCTCTGAAGTCGGTGCAACATCAAAAGCGGATATGGGAAAAGTGATGGCTGCGATTATGCCTAAAGTTAAAGGTAAAGCAGACGGTTCACTTGTAAATAAATTTGTACAACAACACCTTTCATAAGTATTCTGACAACCAAAACCGCAAGCGTTTAGCTTGCGGTTTTTAATTTTATCTAAATTGAAACTTTAATGGAGATGGAACGTATTACTATTGTTGACTAGAAGGGGGGGTAACCATGATTGAATTTCTCACAGACCCAATCGTTGTAACATTGCTATTAACCATTGCAGGAGCAGCCATCGTATATGAGCTATTTTCATCAAGATTTGGAATAGCAGGCTTTATCGGATTATTCGCATTACTACTTTTCTTTTATGGGCATTTTCAAGCTGGTCTTGCAGGTTTTGGTACAATAATGTTATTTGCGCTAGGTATTCTGCTTATTTTCCTAGAGTTTTTTCTTCCAGGAGCTATTTCGGGTACATTGGGATTAGCTGCATTGATTGCCAGTCTTTTTTTGGCGGGAGAAAATCCATTGAGTATCGGAATTTCCATTTTTATTTCTATCAGTATGTCCATTGCCTTGTTATTTTTTATGATAAAAGTATTAGGCAAAAGAATGGTTTTGTTTAATCGAATGATTCTGTTTGATACCGCTACAAAAGAGGATGGCTATGTGTCGAATGTGAATCGTACCGATTTATTGGGTAAAGAAGGCATTGCGTTGACTGTATTAAGACCATCAGGAACAGCCGTCTTTAATAATGAAAGACTCGATGTTGTAACTGAGGGTGATTTCATTGATCAAAATACGAAGATTACAGTCATCAAAGTTGAAGGTGTACGTATCGTTGTCAGAAAAGTATAATTAGGTTACTAACAAGGAGGTAAAGACTGTGGAATTAACGAGTGGAAGTCTTTTTATGATAGGGATTGTTATTGTTGCAATAATTTTCATTGGAATATTATTATCATTTGTTCCGGTAATGCTTTGGATTTCTGCCTTGGCTGCTGGGGTTCGAATTAGTATCTTTACATTAGTAGGGATGAGACTTAGACGGGTTACACCTAGCAGAGTAGTCAATCCGCTTATTAAAGCGCATAAGGCAGGGATAAATGTAACCATAAATCAGCTTGAGAGTCATTACTTAGCGGGCGGAAATGTGGATCGTGTGGTCAATGCTTTAATCGCTGCCCATCGTGCCAACATCGAGTTATCATTTGAACGTTGTGCCGCGATTGACCTTGCAGGACGTGACGTATTAGAAGCTGTACAGATGAGTGTAAATCCAAAAGTAATCGAAACACCATTCATCGCAGGTGTTGCTATGAACGGAATTGAAGTAAAAGCAAAAGCGAGGATTACCGTACGTGCTAATATCGACCGCCTAGTCGGTGGTGCGGGTGAAGATACTGTTGTGGCTCGTGTAGGGGAAGGGGTCATTTCGACGATTGGTTCTTCAGTCGACCATAGTAAAGTACTTGAGAGTCCTGAACTGATTTCGCAAACAGTCTTAGCAAAGGGATTAGATTCTGGTACAGCTTTCGAAATTCTATCAATAGATATCGCTGATGTTGATTTAGGTAGAAACATCGGAGCTGAGTTGCAAACAGAGCAAGCGGAAGCCGATAAGAAAATTGCTCAAGCTAAAGCAGAAGAGCGCAGGGCGATGGCTGTTGCTACAGAACAGGAAATGAAGGCAAGAGTCGAGGAAATGAGAGCTAAGGTTGTAGAGGCAGAGGCAGAGGTGCCACTCGCGATGTCAGAAGCATTAAAATCTGGTAATATCAGTGTGATGGAGTATATGAATTATAAAAATATTTCAGCCGATACAGATATGCGCGGCTCAATTGGTAAAATGACAGGTGACAAAAAGGACGATCAATAAAACGCCAGAAGTGTTCCTTCGAAAGGAGGGGAAGTCTTGGAAACAATAGTATTTCTAATTATCGCAGGTATACTCTCATCAATTTTTGGTAAAGCAAAAGGCAAAAAAAGTCCTGTTCGGGCAAAGCCTTTTACCGTAAAAGGCTTTGATGATTTCCTTACAAAGGTTGACCAACAATTGGGGAACACCTCGATAAATACAAGACAAATCTCTACAGTGCAGCCTGTGCAGCATAAATTTCAAGATATTGAGGAAAATCAACACGTGAAGGTAGACTCGCAAATGGCGCCAGCCGAGCCTGTAAAGCGGACGGTACCTGCAATGAAAAAAGTTGTGACAGAAGATTTTAAGTTTGAAAGACCTGACGAAAAGACGATTATTAATGGTATAATTTGGGCGGAAATTTTAGGTGAACCACGGGCGAAAAAACCTTATCTCTCAAAAAAAGGCTAAATCATTTATTTCAATAAAGATGTGCTAGAATCCACATTCATTTCATAAATATGAGATGAAAGGGGGTTCTTTTTTTATGGCGAAAAAATGGGGCCAGCGTGTCCGAAACTGGATGGCACAAAAAATGGATCTTCCTCAAGATGTCATGATGGACTTACCTCGGATTACGATGATTGGGCAAATCCATATTTACATTGAGAATCATAGAGGTTTGATAACCTTTACCGATAAAGAATTACGTCTGTTATTAAAACAGGGTCAATTGCAAATAAAAGGGAAGTCTTTCGTGATTAAGACCATATTGCCTGAAGAGATTTTGCTCGAAGGAAAAATTGATCAGGTGCTTTATATAAATGAAAATCCAGGAGGAACAAAATGAAGAACCAATGGATCGAATTTTTATCTGGCAGAGTAACCGTAAAAGTGTCGGGAAGAGGTATAGAAAGATTCCTAAATGTCTTAATCCGAAATGGCTTGATGATATGGAATGTAAAACGACATGGAACTGAAACCATCACTTTTACTATGAGGCTCGAAGATGCATTAAAAATTAGACATTATGCACGAGAAAGAGATTGCTCCGTTTCTTTTTTAAAAAGGGCAGGGATGCCTTTTTTATTTAAGCGATTATTAAAAAATAGTGGGTTTGCTGCCGGGGCACTTTTATTCTTATTGATCATTATGGTCTTATCAAATGTTATTTGGGGAATTGAAATTAATGGAGCGAAGCCTGCAACAGAGTATCAGATTCGCAAAGAATTGGACAAGATGGGAGTAAAAATAGGTAAAATTCAATTGTTTTTGGATAACGTAGAGGGGATTCAAAGGAAATTAACAAATAATGTAGGGAACCTTACCTGGGTGGGTGTGGAATTAAAGGGGACAACCTATCATCTTCAAGTGGTCGAAAAAAAAGAACCTGAAAAGGCCGAACAATTGGCACCGAGAAATCTTGTCGCGAAAAAAAATGCTATAATTGCTAACATGTATGTTGAAGCTGGACAGAAAATGGTCGATATTCATGATCATGTGGAGGTAGGGCAAATACTTGTATCTGGCACCATTGGAAGGGAAGGGCAAACACATCAAGTAGCGGCTGTTGGTGAAGTTTGGGGAGAAACGTGGTATAGGAGCCATGTTGAGCTGCCCTTAGAAACCATTTTCTTCGTATTCAATGGTCAAGAGAAGAGAAAAAACGCACTCATCATAGGAAATTTGGAAATCCCAATTTGGGGATTTGGAGAACCGACGTTCAAGGATTATGAGGTGGAGAAGAATGTAAAGAAAATAAAATTCCTTAAATGGGAGTTGCCAATTTCCTTTGGAACTGAAACCTTAAGAGCACGCGAAGAGACGACTCGAACGTATAGTGAAGAAGAAGCTGAAAAAAATGCACTTGAATTAGCAAAAAATAAAATAAAAACTGTGTTAGATGAAGAAGCTACCATTAAAGATGAAAAAATTTTACACAAAGAGTTGAAAGATGGTAAAGTTATCCTAGATGTCCATTTTAAAATCATCGAAAATATTGCAGTTGGACAACCAATTCCCAAGGAGACTCCTGAATGACAATAAAGCTCAAAACAATAAATGTACAACTAGAAAATCCATCCGAAGCACTTGCCCTCCTAGGCAACGCTGACACGAATTTAAAAATAATCGAAGAAGAACTGCAAGTATCCATTGTAACGAGAGGCGAGTCTGTCAGTTTATCTGGCGATGAAGAAAGAGTGGACCTTGCGAGTCAAATTCTAGACAAGCTTATTTTTATTATTAGAAAAGGTGTTACTATCAGCCAAAGGGATGTCTTATCTGCAATCCAAATGGCGCAAAAAGGGACACTCGATTACTTTGACAATCTCTATGATGAGGAAATTGCAAAAAATGTTAAAGGTAAGACAATCCGAATAAAAACACTCGGACAGCGGCAATATGTAATGGCGATCAGACAAAACGATCTTGTTTTCGGGATTGGCCCAGCGGGCACAGGGAAAACGTATTTAGCCGTTGTTATGGCAGTCAATGCTTTAAAAAGTGGAAAAGTTAATAAGATAATCCTAACAAGACCTGCAGTTGAAGCGGGAGAAAGCCTTGGATTTTTGCCCGGTGATTTAAAAGAGAAGGTTGATCCCTATTTACGGCCATTATATGACGCCCTGAATGACATTCTAGGTGCAGAGCATACTCAAAGATTAATAGAACGGGGAACCATTGAAATTGCTCCGCTAGCATATATGAGAGGGCGAACATTAGACGATGCCTTCGTGATATTGGATGAGGCGCAAAATACTACTCATGCACAAATGAAGATGTTTTTAACACGTCTAGGCTTTGGTTCCAAAATGGTTATTACCGGTGATCAAACACAAATTGATTTACCAAAGGGAGCCAAATCAGGACTAATCGCCGCTGAAAAAATCTTATTAGGTGTCAACGGGATTTCATTTGTTTTCTTAGACCAAAGTGACGTTGTCCGTCACCCGTTGGTTGGCAGAATTATTGAGGCTTATGAAAACAAACAGATACAAAGTGAAAGCAAATAAATTAAGGGATAGACCTACCAATGGGTTTATCCCTTTTGTCATATATTCACAACAAATATCCTTGCAAAAGAAATCCCTTATTTGAATAGATGGTGAAACTTAAAGGAAAAACTGTTATCATTTTACATAAAGGCTGTTTTATGTGTTTTTGGAGGGAATAAGTTGAAAAAAACCCAGCATTATACAATACAAATAAAAAAGCTCCTCGACTATACCTTCTTCAGAGTGTTAGTTTTTGTTGTTTTAGGAGTCATTCTATTTACATCTTTGTATGGGAACGTAAAGCCAGAGAAACTTGATATTAGTCTATTAACGGTAGCAGAGAAAACCATCCGATCCCCAGCAACGGTAGAGGATAAGATTAATACTGAAAAAAAACGCCAAGATGCATTGAATCAAGTTCAGGACGTTTATACATTAAAAAAAGAATATTCCTCTAATCAGGTAGATTTAATTACCTCCATTTTTGATTCAGTCTCAGAGGTTAATGATGAAATTGAGGTTAAAGCAAAAAATCACAATATGTATGAAGAAGACCCTATAGTATCAATCGAACCAACGGTTGAAGAAAAAGTAACGATGCTTAAGGGGAAATTAACGGATCGGGTTATTAAGGATCTTTCAGAGCGGGTGTTTACCGCACTAGTACAAGCTAGGAATGATGAATTATCGATTGCAAAGGACTTAACCGTAACCGCAATTAACAATGTAATGAATAAACGGATTTCTGCAGATGATGTAGAAAATGCAAAAAAAGGTTTGGAAGAAGAATTAAAATTCACCACTTTGAATGGTGACTTAAAGAATGCGGCCATTGAATTGGGCCGATATGCAGTGATTCAAAATGAATTTTATGATCCAGATGCAACAGAAGAGCTACGTAAGCTAGCAGCAGAATCTGTTGAGCCAGTGAAAATTCTCCAAGGACAAATCATTATCGAAGAGGGTAAACTAATCAGGAAGGAAGAATTTCGTCAGCTGGAGCTAGTTGGACTATTGGATAACAAACAATCGTATAAGCCTTTCATTGGGTTGCTGATCCTAATTACAATTATTCTATCGTCTGTATACTTTTATTTCTATCAAATGAAGGAGCAACCCGAAAAGAGGCAGACAAATCTTCTCTTGTTTGGAATTGTTTTTATCTTGACCTTTTTCATCTTGAAAATCATTAGTATGTTGCAAATATTTAATTATTCAGGTATTGGCTACTTATTCCCTGCTGCTATGGGCGGGATGTTACTCAAAATATTGATTGACGAGAAACTCGCGATTCTTTCATCGATCATCTTTTCTATCTTTGGAAGTATTTTGTTCAATGAAGGTGTTTCAGGTACGCTTAATTTTTCGATGGGCATATACATTTTGTTTAGTGCCCTTGCTGGTGTACTATTTTTAAATGAGCAGAATCAACGCTCCAAAATTCTTCAAGCTGGTTCTTTAGCAGCTATAGTGAATCTTTTTACCATCTGGGCACTGATGTTTTTACCAAATGGAAAATTTTCAGGCTTGGAATATGGATACTATATAGTAACGGCGATTTTTTCAGGAATTGGTTCAGCAGTGCTGACGATGGGACTTTTACCATTGCTTGAAACGAGCTTTGGCATTCTCTCGACAATGAAGTTGATTGAGCTTTCTAATCCTAATCATCCTTTACTTAGAAAAATTTTAATGGAAGCACCAGGAACTTATCATCATAGTGTAATGGTGGCTAATCTAGCAGATGCAGCCTGTGAAGCAATCGGTGCGAATGGTTTATTAGCGAGGGTAGGCTGCTATTACCATGATATTGGTAAAACGAAACGTCCAAAATTTTTCATCGAAAACCAAATGCAACTAGAAAATCCGCACGACCGTCTACCACCTGATAAAAGTGCAAACATCATTATTTCGCACGTGACAGATGGGACAAGTATTTTAAAAAAGTACAATATGCCCAAGGAAATCATTCAAATTGCTGAACAACACCATGGGACAACTTTGTTGAAATTCTTTTACCATAAAGCTAATCAGGGTGGTGAAGGTGTACTGGAAGAGGATTATCGTTATCCTGGTCCAAAGGCACAGTCAAAAGAATCAGCGATCATTGGAATTGCTGACAGCGTTGAGGCAGCCGTTAGGTCATTAAGCCAACCAACCCCTGAAACAATCGAGTCACTCGTTAAGAAAATTGTTACAGACCGGCTTCAGGATGGGCAATTAAACGAATGTGACTTGACATTAAAGGAGTTAGAAACAGTGTCACATTCCTTTTGTGAAACATTAAAGGGAATTTTTCATTCTAGAATTGAATATCCAGAAATGACGAAGAAGGTGATTCAAGCATGAACATATTGATGATTGACCTAGTAGATGAAACAAATCAATTACCAGCCGAGCATCTGGAGGAAATTGAAAAACTGTTAAATTTTGCTGCAGAAAAGGAAAAAATAGAAGAAAATAGTGAAGTATCAGTAACCTTCGTATCCAATGAACGAATCCACGAAATTAATCGGGAATACAGAGATAAAGATGCACCTACTGATGTCATTTCATTCGCGCTGGAGGAGCTTGGTGAAGGTGAGATTGAATTGGTAGGAGCCGAGCTTCCACGGGTATTAGGCGATATCATCATATCGATTCCTAGGGCAGAAGAACAAGCAAAGGAGTATGGACATTCATTTATTCGAGAGCTTGGCTTTTTGTCTGTTCATGGTTTCCTCCATCTTTTAGGTTATGATCATATGGAAAAGGTAGAGGAAGAAAAAATGTTTACTCGACAAAAGGAAATTTTAGACGATTATGGACTCACGAGATAACCCGGTCCGTTTATGGAATTCTTTTTCTTATGCTATAGCAGGTATAAAGACAGCCCTTGAGTCAGAACGGAATATGCGCATCCATTTCATTGTTTCTTTATTGGTTATCGGGTGTGGGCTATTATTTTCAATAAGTAAAATGGAATGGTTACTTGTGATCCTTGCGATAGGTGGAATCTTCTCTTTAGAGTTGATCAATACAGCCATCGAGCGTGTAGTGGATTTGGTTACAGAGGAGTACCATCCGCTTGCTAAACAGGCAAAAGATTTGGCTGCAGGTGCAGTTTTTATTTATGCAATCACGGCAGTATTAATTGGCATGATTATCTTTTTACCGTATGTTCTAAGATGGTTCTAGAACTTTGATTTTTTAGGATTTGAAATGAAAATGCTAATTAGGTACAATAACTTATCAGGCTTGTAGGAGAAATAGGTAAAATAGCTGACTTTTGTGAAAATTCAAATTTTTACATTACTTTTTCGCTACAAGTGATGATTTTGTGACAATTTTAGGGTAAAATAAAAGAAAGCGGCAGATTACTGCTGGAAGGGAAGAATGGATTTTGAACATCGAGAAATTAATCGAAGAATCAAAGAAAGCACGAGAAAGAGCCTATATTCCATATTCAAAATTTGGAGTTGGAGCAGCTTTATTAACAAGAGATGGAAAAGTATATCATGGATGTAACATTGAAAATGCCGCTTATAGCATGTGCAATTGCGCTGAACGTACTGCATTGTTTAATGCGTATTCTCAAGGTGATCGAGATTTTACTATGCTGGCAGTCGTTGCAGATACAGATCGACCATGCCCGCCTTGTGGAGCTTGCAGACAGGTAATCTCTGAGCTTTGTCCACAAGATATGAAGGTCGTTCTGACTAATCTTAAGGGTGATGTTAAAGAAATTACTGTAGCTGAGTTACTACCTGGTGCATTTACTTCGGAGGATTTACATGCTGAGTAATGATAATAAAGGGTATAAATCGGGCTTTATTTCAATCATAGGACGCCCAAATGTAGGTAAGTCAACATTTCTAAACCGAGTGATTGGTCAGAAAATTGCTATCATGAGCGATAAACCTCAGACAACTCGTAATAAAATTCAGGGTGTACTAACGTTAGAAGATACCCAAATGGTATTTATCGATACACCAGGAATCCATAAACCAAAGCATAAACTAGGCGACTTTATGATGAAGGTTGCACAAAATACATTAAAAGAAGTAGATCTAATCCTATTCATGGTAAATGCCGAGGAAGGATTTGGTCGTGGGGAAGAATTTATCCTTGAAAAGTTCGAAACCGTTAACACACCGATCTTCCTTGTTATCAATAAAATTGATCAAATACACCCAGATGAATTACTGCCACTAATTGAATCATATAAAGAAAAGTATCCTTTTAAAGAAATTGTGCCTATATCAGCACTTGAAGGAAATAATGTGGAACGTTTACTGGAACAAATTAAAGTTTATTTACCTGAAGGGCCGCAGTATTATCCGGCCGATCAAGTAACAGATCATCCAGAAAGATTTATTATCACAGAATTAATCCGAGAGAAAGCGCTACACTTAACACGTGAAGAAATCCCTCATTCCCTTGCTGTTGTTCTAGATAAGATGGAACGTCAACATGGAGGTAAAGATATCATTCATGTAATGGCAACAGTTATTGTAGAAAGAGACTCTCAAAAAGGCATTATTATTGGAAAACAAGGGAGTATGCTTAAAGAAATTGGGAAACGGGCCCGGCTTGATATTGAAAATCTCTTAGGTTCAAAGGTTTTCTTAGAGCTTTGGGTTAAGGTTCAAAAGGATTGGCGCAATAAAATGTCCCAACTTCGCGATTATGGTTTTAATGAAGATGAATATTGATTTTACTACTTGCTGTCTAGCTCCAGCGCCTAGCCCTTCGAGGTCATAAGCCAATCCGTCATGAAGGTTAAAAAGCAACCTTCCTGCCGGCTCGTCTTATGCTTGTCAGGGCTGAACGAGGCGCTTCCGCTTTTCTAGTAACCCTAACTAAAATATTAACTTTTCTAAAGAATTATGCATGGACAACATTAACAATATTTTCGTCTTATGATTTTTGCTAAGGCAGGCTATGATAATTGTAAGGTTTGGGATTCTTTAAAAGGCTAGTCTATATCATGAAAGGTGGGGTTTTCGATGATGGATTTTACGTGGAAAGTATTCCTCCAGACAGGTAATATTGACACTTATCTTCTCATAAAAGAGCTTGAGAAGGAAAACCAAGAAATACCCGGAAATCAGAATGAAGATCTAGCGCAAATGGATTTTCCCGTTTCATAAGTTTGTCTAATGTATCGGGATGGTGACAACTATGCTTCAAAAGTGTGAAGGCATCGTCATTAGAACTACAGATTATGGTGAAACCAATAAAATTATTACCCTATATACAAGGGAATGGGGAAAGATTGGCGTGATGGCTAGAGGAGCAAAAAAGCCTAATAGCCGACTTTCCTCCATTACCCAGCTTTTTACCCATGGGTACTTCCTCGTCCAAAGAGGAACGGGCTTAGGAACTGTTCAACAGGGAGAAATGATTACTAGCTTTCGGGCCATTGGTGAAGATATTTTTCTTACTGCCTATGCCAGTTATATTGTTGAATTAACAGATAAAACTACGGAGGATAAAAAGCCTAATCCTTTTCATTTCGAACTTCTTTTTCAAACGCTTAATTTTATGAATGAAGGGTATGATCCAGATATTCTGATGAATATCTATGAAATGAAAATGCTACCTGTTTTGGGATTGCATCCGATTCTAAATCATTGTTCCGTTTGCGGAAGTACAGACGGACTTTTTTCTTTTTCTATACGTGAAGGTGGATTAATATGTCACCGGTGTTTGGAGAAAGATCCGTACCATTTTAAATTATCGCCATCATCAGTAAAATTATTACGATTATTTTATTTTTTTGATCTTTCTAGATTAGGAAATATCTCAGTAAAGCAGGAAACAAAGGATGAGTTAAAAAAAATCATTTCAGCTTATTACGAGGAATATTCTGGTCTTTACTTAAAGAGCAAAAAATTCATTCAATCAATGGAAAAATTTCGCAATCAATTATAGTTGACCATATTGACTTTTTATTTGGACTTCGATAAGATGTTTCTTAATAATATGAATAGATGCTATGAAGGAAAGTAGTACTTAGCAATCTCTATAAAAGCGAACCTAGGGTGGTGTGAGCTAGGGTATAGAGGCCTAAGGAAGGCGTTCTTGAGCAAACTTGTCATAAAAGAGGCTGTTGTTATAGCAGCAAATAGGGTGGAACCGCGGGTAACTCTCGTCCCTATGCTTATTTTAAGCATAGGGACGAGAGTTTTTTATTTTTTAATGGCTGTGTTAAAGCTAAGTTTTAATTTTGACACTCTGGTGATTGGAGCGCAAAGCAACAGACTAATTTAACACAGCCTCAATAATTGAAGAGGAGTTAAGAAAATGAAAGCATCAATGGAGCAAATTGTTTCTCACGCGAAACATAGAGGATTTATTTTTCCAGGTTCAGAAATCTACGGAGGTCTGGCAAATACTTGGGATTACGGACCATTAGGGGTTGAATTTAAAAACAATATTAAACAGGCATGGTGGAAGAAGTTTGTGCAAGAGTCCCCTTACAATGTTGGATTAGATGCCAGTATCTTGATGAATCCAAGGACTTGGGAAGCATCTGGACATATCGGTAACTTTAATGATCCTATGATGGATTGTAAGAACTGTAAAGCCAGACATCGTGCCGATAAGTTAATTGAAAATGCGCTTGATGAAAAGGGAATAGAAATGGTGGTTGATGGCCTTTCATTTGATAAAATGGAGGAACTAGTGAAAGAACATAATATTGCCTGCCCTGACTGCGGCAGTCATGATTTTACTGGAATTCGCCAATTCAATTTAATGTTTAAAACCTTCCAAGGGGTAACAGAATCAAGTGCTAATGAAATTTTCCTCCGTCCTGAAACAGCACAAGGAATTTTTGTTAACTTTAAAAATGTGCAGCGGACAATGAGAAAGAAATTACCTTTTGGAATTGCTCAAATAGGGAAAAGCTTTCGGAATGAAATCACACCTGGTAATTTTACTTTCCGTACTCGCGAATTCGAACAAATGGAGTTGGAGTTTTTCTGTAAGCCAGGTGAAGAGCTGACTTGGTATGACTATTGGAAGAATTTTGCGGAGCAGTGGCTGCACTCTTTGGGATTAAACAAGGAAAATCTAAGACTTCGTGACCATTCAGAGGATGAACTTTCTCATTATAGTAACGCGACTACTGACTTTGAATATAAGTTCCCATTTGGTTGGGGAGAACTTTGGGGTGTAGCTTCAAGAACTGATTATGATTTGAAGCAGCATATGCAATTCTCTGGTGAAGATTTTAACTATATCGATCCAGAGACAAATGAACGATATATTCCATTCTGTATCGAGCCTTCCCTTGGTGCGGACCGGGTAACATTAGCGTTTTTAATCGATGCCTATGATGAAGAACAACTTGAAGATGGAACTTCCAGAACGGTTATGCATTTCCATCCAGCACTGGCACCATTTAAAGCTGCTGTTCTTCCGCTATCTAAAAAACTTTCTGATGAAGCAAAAGAAGTATATGAAAATTTAGCAAAGTACTTCTCTGTTGATTATGACGAAGCAGGTTCAATCGGAAAACGTTACCGTAGACATGATGAAATCGGAACACCATTCTGTATCACCTTCGATTTTGATTCAAAAGAAGATAAAATGGTTACCATCAGAGATCGTGATACAATGGAGCAAACTCGGGTAGCTATCTCTGAACTAGTTCCTTTCCTTCAAGAAAAGATTTTGTTTTAACATTGGATGGTGCGGTTCAATACCGCACCTCTACATAATGGATTTCAATATGGTGGTGAGAAAAATAGAACTGTCCAAACGCCAAGAACATATCATTCAGATTGTAAAGGACAATGGACCAATCACAGGGGAGAACATCGCTGAACAATTAAATTTAACAAGAGCTACATTAAGGCCAGATTTATCCATTCTAACAATGGCAGGTTATTTAGATGCAAGACCTCGGGTTGGGTATTTTTATACGGGTAAATCAGGCAATCAGCTTTTGACTGAAAATCTTCAGAAAATTTTTGTCAGAGATTATAATTCAATTCCTGTTCTTGTGAAGGAAAATGTTTCAGTATATGATGCAATTTGTACAATGTTCCTTGAGGATGTGGGTACATTATTTGTTGTAGACCAAAATTCTTTGTTAGTAGGTGTGCTATCAAGAAAGGATTTGCTACGAGCGAGTATTGGCAAACAAGAACTCACTACACTTCCAATCAACATCATAATGACGAGAATGCCAAATATAACGACATGCGAACTGGATGACACATTGATTGATGTTGCCAAATTGTTAATTGATAAACAAATCGATGCTTTACCTGTGGTGAGACCTTCAGAAAAAGGGTTCGAAGTTATTGGAAGAATAACCAAATCGAATATTACAAAGGCCTTTGTTGCCTTGGGGAATGAGTAATTAGAACAACCATCCCAATGCCTCGACATTGAAGGTGAAAAAATGTAATTCCAGAGGAGCTGTTGAGGAAGAATGATTACGCCCGTTATATATGTAGTATCTGATTCAGTGGGGGAAACAGCTGAATTAGTAACAAAAGCAGCGATCAGCCAGTTTAATGGATCTGGTATGACGTTGAAAAGATTTCCCTATGTAGAGGAGAAGGAACATATTGATGAAGTAATTTCGCTAGTTACCTTGGACCATGCCATGATCGCATTTACCTTGGTAAAACCGGATATGCGTATTTATATCAAGGAGAAAGCTGACGAAGCAGGAATTTATGCAGTAGACTTAATGGGTCCAATCATGGATCAAATCCAAATCTTTAGTGGGAAAACTCCTCTGTGCGAACCTGGACTGGTAAGAAAACTAGATGAGGATTATTTTAAAAAAGTAGAAGCCATCGAGTTTGCTGTTAAATATGATGATGGACGCGATCCAAGGGGAATATTAAAAGCAGATATCGTCTTAATTGGGGTATCAAGAACATCAAAAACTCCTTTGTCACAATATCTTGCATTAAAACGTTTAAAAGTTGCGAATGTACCACTTGTTCCTGAAGTAGATCCTCCAGAGGAATTATACAAAGTTCCAGCAGAAAAATGCTTTGGGTTAAAAATAAGCCCGCAAAAACTAAATAATATTAGACGGGAACGGTTAATTTCATTAGGATTAAATGATCAGGCAAGCTATGCAAATATTGAAAGAATTCGTGATGAGTTAACCTTCTTTGAAAAAATAGTAAGTAGAATTAATTGTCCAGTTATTGATGTAACCAATAAGGCAGTTGAAGAAACGGCAAATGTTATTCTAAATTACGTTCATAAAAGAAGATCCTAGCACATAATCTTAGATTATGTGTTTTTGAATTAATGATAAAAAAGTATGGAAATGTACAAAAAAATGTACTATAATAAAAAATTGTGATAAAAATGAATCTTTTAGGTTTAGACTTGGACGTATACGAATAAACTATTTATTGTTAGATGTCAAGAAAACCTTCAGAAAAAAATTCGACAATAAAAAGTTAGCTTCATAAAGAAGGAATATGCGGAGTGATGTAGAATTAATACTAATACAACAGGCATTCCAACTATTTTTGTCGATGCAGACTCATGCTGATGAAAGAGGAAATTGTCGAAATCACTTCAACATTTTCCCTTAAAGTTCTTTTTATCGCTTCTTCTTCACCATGGAACCAATAGGACTACATTTGCAATGCAACATGGAACTATTTTGATTCCTTAAAGGGAAGCTGCGGATTTATTCATCATGAATCAAACTACAAAGGGGGATTTCACTGTTACACAGGATATTGGACTTGCCTCCACTTTTGACGATCGGAGAAATTTTATCGTGCAACTTACGAAGAAAATTGTCGAAATATGCAGGAATTTAAATTTCTTTGAAGAATAAGTATAATTGGAGATGTTTTCATGGCAGAACGGATTGCCGAAGAAAAAATCAATCAAATTCGTCAGTCTGTTGATATTGTTGAATTAATTAGTGAATATGTTCAACTGAAAAAACAAGGGCGAAATTACTTCGGATTATGTCCTTTCCATGGAGAAAACTCACCATCTTTTTCCGTTTCATCCGATAAACAAATTTATCATTGCTTTGGATGTGGAGCGGGAGGAAATGTTTTTTCATTTTTAATGGAGCTTGAAGGAATTACCTTTTTAGAAGCTGCCGTTAAATTAGCTGAAAAAGCTAATATTGACCTACAAGTTAACATCTCAGTGAATGGAAAGGGGAAGAGTGTTTCTCCAGAACTTCAGTCAATGCTTGATGCGCATGAGCTCTTGCAAAAATTTTACCATCACTTATTGGTAAACACAAAGGATGGTCAACATGCTCTAGAGTATTTGCTGAAGAGAGGATTTACCCGAGAATCGATTGATAAATTTCAAATTGGCTATTCATTAAATTCATGGGATTTTGTATACAAATTTCTTACCAAAAGAGATTTTTCTCCTGAACTGATGGAAAAAGCAGGATTAATTATCAAACGAGAAAGGGATGAAACATACTTTGATCGTTTTCGAGATCGAATCATGTTCCCGATTTTTGATCGCAATGGAAAAACGATTGCTTTTTCTGGGAGATCATTAGGGGCCGATGAGCCCAAATATTTAAATAGTCCCGAAACAGTAATCTTTAATAAAAGTAAAATTTTATATAATTTTCATTTGGCCAAACCAAGTATACGAAAATTACAGCAAGCAGTCCTTTTTGAAGGATTTGCCGATGTCATTGCTGCTGACAGGTCTGGTGTCGAAAATGGTATCGCTACAATGGGTACCTCCTTGACAGAAGAGCACATAACGCTTATCCGGCAGAATACCCAGTCTATCACGATTTGTTTCGACTCTGACAAAGCAGGAATTGAAGCTGCTTTTAGAGCTGGCAATATGCTCACTGATTCTGGTTGTACAATTAAAGTTGCCATGATGTCTGATGGACTAGATCCAGATGAATATATAAAAAAAAATGGTCCGGAAAAGTTTCGTAAAGAGGTTATTGGTGCAAGTCTTACTTGGATGGGATTTAAATTTCTTTACTTTCGAAGAGGAAAAAATCTTCAAATTGAAGGAGATCGGCTCGCCTTTATCGAAACAATACTGAAAGAAATAAGTAAATTGACAAAAGCTGTTGAAAAAGATCATTATTTGCGGCAGCTTGCGTCAGAGTTTTCGATTTCCTTAGAGGCCCTACAGCAGCAGCTAAGACAAGTTTTCTTTACGGAAAAAAGGAAATCAAGTGGTCAAACTCCGGCGGTAAACATGCCCAGTGCCATAGTAAAACCGGTAAAAAAATTACCGAAGGCATATGTGACTGCTGAAAGGCGATTAATTGCCCATATGTTGAGAGATCGTGATACTGCTTATAAAGTTCAGGATTTATTGCAGGGAAACACGTTTAATATCGACGAACATCAGGCAATAATAACATATCTTATTGGTTTTTACGAAGAACATATGAATCCTGATTCTAGTGCATTTTTAACCTATATTCAGGATAAAAATCTTAGAAGAATGATTGCAGACATTGAAATGATGTCAGTAAATGAAGAATTAACGAATCAAGAATTAACTGATTATATCAAACAGGTGTTTAATTATCAAAAAGTGTTAAAGATAAAAGAAAAAGAAGTGGAACTGAAAGAAGCAGAGCGGCAAAGTGATCATATGAAAGCAGCTGCAATTGCTACTGAAATCACTCAATTGCGTAAATCGCTATAGATTCCATTTTTAATGTCTTTGATTCTGGAAGGAGGGGGACATATGGCTGAAAAATCAGCGCGTTCAAAAGAGGCAGAGAATGAATTGACCTTCGAACAAGTAAAAGACCAGTTAACGGTACTGGGAAAGAAAACCGGTGTCCTTGCCTACGATGATATTGCGGAAAGAATGGCAAATTTCGAGTTAGAATCCGAACAAATGGATGAATTTATTGAATTCCTAGGTGATCAGGGAATCGAATTAGTAGGAGAAAGTGACGAGGAAGATCCAAACCCTAAGCAATTAGCAAAGGGAGATGACGACGAGTTTGATCTAAATGATCTTAGCGTTCCTCCAGGAGTTAAGATAAACGATCCTGTTCGTATGTACTTAAAAGAAATTGGTCGTGTAGACTTACTTTCTGCTGAAGATGAAATTAAACTTGCAAACCGTATTGAGGGGGGCGACGAAGAAGCAAAACGACGCCTTGCTGAAGCAAACCTACGCTTAGTTGTTAGTATTGCAAAACGCTATGTTGGCCGCGGTATGCTTTTCCTTGACCTTATTCAAGAAGGCAATATGGGACTGATCAAAGCAGTTGAAAAATTTGATTATCGCAAAGGATTTAAATTTAGTACGTATGCAACTTGGTGGATACGTCAAGCCATCACCAGAGCGATTGCAGACCAGGCTAGAACCATTCGTATTCCTGTCCATATGGTTGAAACCATTAACAAACTTATCCGTGTCCAGAGACAATTACTTCAGGACCTTGGCCGCGAACCAACTCCTGAAGAAATAGGAGAAGATATGGATTTAACACCTGATAAGGTTAGAGAAATCCTGAAAATTGCTCAAGAACCCGTTTCACTTGAAACGCCTATTGGTGAAGAAGATGATTCCCATTTGGGTGATTTCATTGAAGATCAAGATGCTACTTCCCCTTCAGAGCATGCTGCTTACGAATTATTAAAAGAGCAGCTTGAAGATGTCCTTGATACATTAACAGACCGAGAAGAGAACGTCCTGCGCTTACGCTTTGGTTTAGATGATGGACGGACCCGTACCCTAGAAGAGGTTGGTAAAGTCTTCGGTGTGACCCGTGAACGTATCAGACAGATTGAAGCAAAGGCTTTGCGGAAATTACGACATCCAAGTCGCAGCAAACGCCTAAAAGACTTCCTAGAATAAATTACAGATAGTTTACTTCTTGCAAAAGGAGTAAACTATTTTTTTTGGATTTGGCTGTGTTAAACTATAATTTTGATTGAATAACCTGTTGATTTGAGCGGAAGGCGCTCGACTCCTGCGGGAGGACGGGGCTGGGGAGACCCCGCAGGCGCTTCAGCGCCGAGGAGGCTCCCCGGCCCGCCCGCGGAAAGCGTAGCGCCTGGAGCTCAAAGCAACAGCCATATTTAACTCAGCCATTGAATTTGGAAATGAAAGCACTTTCTATATTTGTATTTATTTTACTGAATTGTTTTACACTTTGCAAATAGGTAAAAAAAATCTTTTTGATTTTAAGCACTTATTATTTTTTTAATAAAGGTTTATTTTTGACTCAATCCTTAATCTTTACTTTTAAAGATTATAATTTCATATTCAAGTATAATTTATAATATTTATAAATTTTTAAATCTTGAGAATGTAGTTGAACTCCATTTATAATATAAGTAAGCGCATACATTGCTTTGGGGGGATGAATATGAATTTTGATTTAACATCCGAACAAGAAATGATAAAAAAGACAATTCGTGAGTTTTCCGAGGAAGTTGTTGCACCTGGATCAATCGAGAGGGATAGAAATAAACATTTTCCGATAAATGTCTTTAACCAGTTAGCGGAAATGGGAATTATGGGTCTGCCGTTTCCTGAAGAATATGGAGGAGGAGGGGCCGACACCACTAGTTTTGCGATTGTTACCGAAGAACTGAGCAGAGCTTGTGCTTCAACTGGAATTACCTATTCAGCCCATATCTCATTGGGTGGGGCACCTATACATTTATTTGGTACAGAAGAGCAGAAACAAAAATATTTAACACCAATATGCACTGGGGAGTCATTTGGTGCTTTCGGATTGACGGAACCTAATGCAGGTTCTGATGCTGGCGGTACTAGAACCACTGCTAACATAAGCAATGGGGAATTTATCATAAACGGGAATAAATGTTTTATTACCAATGCAAGTTATGCAAAACATTTAGCCATAACTGCTATTACAGGCATGAATGAAGGGAAAAAGGAAATAAGTGCAATCATAGTACCTACTGATGCTAAAGGATTCTCTGTCATCGATAATTATGAGAAAATGGGTCTTAATGCTTCGAATACAACTGAACTTGTCTTGGAAGATGTTCGGGTACCTGAAGAGAATTTATTAGGTAGAAAAGGGGATGGTTTTAAGCAATTTTTGATTACGCTTGATGGGGGACGGATTGGTATTGGTGCAATGGCTGTAGGGATTGCCCAAGGGGCGTTTGAAAAGTCTTTGCAGTATACTAAAGAGCGAAAACAGTTTGGTAGGTCAATTTCCTCCTTTCAGGCTGTTCAGTTTAAGCTGGCAGATATGGCGATGAAAATCGAGTTAGCACGAAATATGGTTTATAAGGCTGCTTGGTTAAAAGATCAAGGTAGACCATTTAGTAAAGAAGCCTCGATGTGTAAACTCTATGCATCTGAAATTTGTATGGAAGTAACCAATCAAGCTGTTCAATTACATGGCGGATATGGCTATATGAAGGAATATCATGTTGAAAGAATGATGCGTGACGCGAAGCTGCTTGAAATCGGCGAAGGAACTTCAGAAATACAAAGAACTGTTATTGCTCGATTAATTGGTTGTTAAAGGCAATAATAGGGAAGACTAAAAAGGCTGACTTTTCCAAAAGCATTCAGCCTTTTTCGGTTTTTTTACGTTATGAAAACAACCATTTCTAAATATTATCGTGACAAAGTAAGTTTAGGGCTTTTCCTTCTATCGTTTTTAAAGTAAAATAGTAGTTGTTTGTAGAAGACTATTTAATTACAGTTATACGTACATAAGGGGGTTTTATGATGAATCGAAATCCGGTAATTCCATACATCTTGATCTTTGTATTTGGAATCGGACTAATGTTCTTATTGTCTTTCAAAGGCCTTGGTGATATGGACGAGCTAGCCAAGGAAAAAGAAGGCGGTACTGAAACAGAACAGGTTGTTAAAGCGCCTGAAGACATTTACAAGTCATGTATAGGCTGTCACGGTGATGCTTACCAAGGGGGAATGGGTCCTGCTCTAACAGGTGTTGGCGACAGGTTATCCAAAGATGAAATTAAAGATGTGATCACCAAAGGTAGAGGGAATATGCCTGGTGGCATGGTTAAACCAGAAGAAGCAGATGCAATGGCTGACTGGTTAGCAAATATTAAATAATTTTACATTGAAAAGGTCCTTTGCTTCTGTAAAGGACTTTTTTTATACTAGAATGTATTACATAAAAAAGTGGTGAATGATTTGAATACGGATAAATTATCATTTCGGTTAGAAACGGTGGCAAAATATGTTCCAAAGGAATCCAGGCTTGCGGATATTGGTTCTGATCATGCCTATTTACCGAGTTATCTTGTAAAGAACGGGCAAATATCCTTTGGCATTGCGGGTGAAGTTGCAAAAGGTCCCTATCAGTCTGCTGAAAAAAATGTAATGGCAGAAGGCCTTTCTGAAAAGATAGTAGTACGGCTTGGGGATGGGCTGGATGTAATTCAGCCTGGCGAGGTAGACTGTATTACCATTGCAGGAATGGGCGGCAGCCTGATTGCAAATATTTTAGAAAATGGAAAAGAAAAACTACAGTTTGTAAAGCGTCTTGTGTTACAGCCCAATATTAATGCAATCGCAATTCGAAGTTGGTTAGTCGAAAATAATTGGGAACTGATTGCAGAGGAAATCATTGAAGAGGATGGTAAGATATACGAAATCCTTGCTGCTGAAAAAGGAGAACCATTAAGGCCCTATAGCGGCGTACAAGTTGAATTAGGTCTTTTAGTAGGGCCATTCCTTCTAAAGCGAAGGGAGAAGGCGTTTAAAAAGAAATGGGCCCAAGAAAAGAAAAACTGGCAGCGGATTTATGAACAGCTTGAAGTGGCGGCGCCATCTGCTGAAACAGAAGAGAAAAAACAAGAACTTGTGAAGAAAATTTCATTTATGGAGGAGGTATTGGGCAATGAAGACAGCGAATGGTCATGAAATCATACAGCTTTTTGAAAAGTTTTCTCCTAAAGCTTTTGCAATGGAAGATGATAAAATTGGTTTGCAGCTTGGTCGCTTGAATAAGAAAATTAACAAGATCATGATTACTCTTGATGTCCTAGAAGAGGTAATTGATGAAGCGATTAAAAGGGATGTACAGCTTATTATTGCCCATCATCCACCAATCTTTCGATCACTGAAGAATGTACTAACTGATACTGTACAGGGGAGAATGATTGAGAAACTGTTAAAGCATGATATTGCTGTCTATGCAGCTCATACTAACCTGGATGTGGCTAAGGGTGGTGTGAATGATCTCCTTGCTAATGCACTGGGATTAGCGAATCCAGAAGTACTTGTCCCTACTTATGAAACTAAATTAAAAAAATTAGTCGTTTTTACCCCTTTGAGTCATGCTGAGGAGATTAGACAGGTATTAGGAAAAACTGGGGCAGGTTTCATCGGCCATTACAGCCACTGTTCTTTTTCAGCAAAGGGTACAGGAAGGTTCTTACCAGAAGAAAATACGAATCCCTATATCGGACAACAAGGACATTTAGAGTCAGTAGATGAAGTGAGAATTGAAACCATTGTACCAGAGCAACTGTTAAAGAAGGTAGTTACAGCCATGATCAAAGCTCACCCTTACGAAGAGGTTGCCTATGATATTTATTCCGTTGAAAATAAAGGTGAGGTCCTTGGACTTGGACGAATCGGAACAATAGATGAAATGACTTTGGGAGAGTTTGCGGAGAGAGTGAAAACGGCTCTTGAAGTGGATAAAGTTAGAGTTGTTGGTGATTTATCATCGCGTGTTAAGAAAGTTGCTGTCTTGGGCGGAGATGGAAATAAATATTTCAAGCACGCAAAGTTTAAGGGCGCTGATGTTTATGTGACCGGAGATATTTATTATCATACAGCGCATGATGCGATGATGGAGGGGTTAAATATGATTGACCCCGGACATAATGTCGAAAAAATCATGAAAAAGGGTGTTACCGAAATCCTATCTAGAATGTGTAAAGAATCAGGCTATGAAGTCGAAATCTTCGCTTCAGAAATAAACACAGATCCATTTAAATTTGTATAGAAAAGCGGAAGCACGTAGGCAGCTTGCGCTAAAACAGAAATAACCGGTCAAAGCGACCGGTTATTTTTTAACCTTTGGTAATATTTTATTTAACGGAACATTTTTACGGCGTTCCCATGTTGCTTCATTATTTGGATCAAATTGCTCTATGAATGTAATGACTTCTTTTGTGATTGGTGTTGGAGTGGAGGCCCCAGATGTGACAGCCACATTTTTTGCATCCTTAATCCAATCTATTTCTAATTCTGATATGTCGGCAATGCGATATGCCTTAGTACCGGCAATTTCTTCTGAAACTTGAGCGAGGCGATTGGAGTTATTACTCATTGGATCACCAACCACGATTGTCACGTCAGCTGCTGTAGCTTGGCCTGCTACAGCTTCTTGGCGCACTTGTGTTGCCATGCAAATTTCATTAAAAGCTTCAGCGTGAGGATATTTTTCCTGCACCTTTTTCATTGTATCAGCAACATCCCACTGGCTCATGGTTGTTTGATTGGTAACAATCAATTTATCACTAGTAATGGTTAGTGCTTCAACATCGCTTGGTGTTTCAACTAAATGGACGGAACCAGGAGCTACACCTACAGCCCCTTCAGGCTCGGGGTGGCCCTTTTTACCGATGTAAATGACTTGAAAGCCTTGCCTTGTTTTTTCTTCAATCAAATCATGGGTTCTTGTTACATCCGGGCATGTCGCGTCAATTGTAACAAGGCCTTTATTTTTGGCCAGTTCTCTTACTTCTGGAGAAATACCGTGTGCTGTAAAAATAACAGTTCCTGTATCCACCTTATCTAGTATGTCCTTACGATTTTTACCATCAAGAGTAATAATCCCTTCTTCGGCAAAAGCATCGGTAACGTGTTTATTATGGACAATCATCCCTAAAATGTAGATAGGGCGTGGTAATGATTTATCTAAAGCAGCATTTCTAGCAATAACCATCGCATCAACAACACCATAACAGTATCCGCGTGGTGAGATCTTGATAATTTGCATATTAAAAGTCCTCCTAAGGAACATTTACTTTGAATCTATGTATTTATTATATAAAACTAATAGAAATAACACAAAGATACATTTTTCCTATGAAATTTCTGTAAAAATTTCCTATGATATTTTTTAAAAAAGCTGTGTTAAACTTGACTGTTGATTTGAGCTCCAGGCGCTACGCTTTCCGCGGGCGGTCCGGGGAGCCTCCTCGGCGCTGAAGCGCCTGCGGGGTCTCCCCAGCCCCGTCCTCCCGCAGGAGTCGAGCGCCCTCCGCTCAAATCAACAGGTTATAAAATCAACAATATCCCTTAACACAGCCAAAAAATAAAGATGCTGAAATTCAGCATCCATCCCTTAAATGTATAATTTTGGCATAGAAGATCGATTGTCGCGATGTCTTTCGCCATCGCTTTCTGATTCATGCTCTTTTATCTTTTTTGTTCTCTTAACAGGCTTGGATTCTGGAACAGAGTTTTCTGCCGTTTTAGGAGTTTCTGTTGAGTCTCCATCATGCTTTTCCTCTGTTGGCAGGTCTTTAAAGCCCTTATATAATTTCCACATCATCGGGAGATTCTTAACCATTGGTCCATACTGCTGAATCATTGGCCCAAACGATTGTACTGTATTCAAAACCTGTTGGGTGTTGTTGAGAAATCCTGTAAGACTGCCAGGATTACTAAGTGTTTGAAGGATGGAGCCAACTCCTCCTGTACCACTGGGAGCAGCGCGGCTCGCTGTCTGTAAACCTTTAAAACCACCAGATTGATTGCCTTGCTTTTTCCCACCTAGAATTTTGGATAGTAAGCCGCCGCCATTTCTTCTTCCTTGTCCTTGTCCTCGTCCTCGTCCTCTTCCCATACCTTGGCCCATTAAGGGTCTGCCACCGTTATTGGCCTGCTGTAATCCCATCGACCTTCCACCATAAGGGTTCATCATCTGTTGTTGATGACCTCCAAATGGCCCAGAACCCATCAACATTTGTCGACCCATTTGTCCATGTTGGGGATATCTCTGTCTCGTATACATACGTATGTTCTCCTCTCAAAAGAAACCTTATAATTTATGGTATGCAAATCGCTAAAAATTGGTTTAGGTATAAACCTTAAGATAAACAGTTAATTTTCATGATTAAAAGTAGTTGAAAGGTAAAAGATGATAATAACTGGTTATTTTAATGAATCTTGACTATAATTACATGATGGAAATAAAAGTGGAAGCTCTTGCTTTGGTAAGAAAACTACTCCATAAACGGTACGTTATTAATATACGAGGAGCAATAATTATGAAGGAAAATCGTTTTGAACGTTTTAATTTTCAACCTTTTATTATAGAAGCAGTTAAGGGACTAGGCTTTGTTGAACCGACTGAAATTCAAGAACGGATGATTCCATTAGTACTAAAAAATGAAAGTGCGATTGGTCAATCACAGACTGGTACTGGAAAGACTTTAGCTTTTGTCTTACCAATCCTAGAAAAAATTAATCCAGAGCGCAAAGAAGTACAAGCAGTGATTACTGCACCAACGAGAGAGCTTGCATCACAAATCTATCATCAAATATTAAAAGTAACTGAGCATTGCAGTCCTGATAAGGCAATCATGACTAGATGCTACATTGGTGGAACTGACAAGCAACGAACGATTGATAAATTAAAGGTGCAGCCACACATCGTTGTTGGTACACCAGGTAGAATTAAAGATCTAATGATTGAACAAGCTCTTTTTGTTCATACGTCGAATATTCTTGTCGTTGATGAAGCAGATATGATGCTTGATATGGGCTTTATTGAGGATCTAGATCAAGTAGCTGCAAAAATGCCGGAGAAATTGCAAATGCTGGTATTCTCTGCAACCATACCAGAAAAGTTAAAACCTTTTCTAAAAAAATATATGGAAAATCCTAAAACCATTCAAATTGATTCGAAAAGAAAAACAGCAGAGAATTTAACACATTATCTTCTGCCATCAAGACACCGAAATAAAAAACAGCTTGTTCACGATATGCTCATTCATTACAATCCATATTTAGCAATTGTTTTTACCAATACAAAAAAAATGGCTGAGGAAGTGGCCAACTTTTTAATCGCAAAGGGATTAAAGGTAGCTCGCGTTCATGGGGATCTAAGCCCGCGTGAACGAAAAAAAATGATGAAGCAAATCCAAGATCTAGAATTTCAATATATTGTAGCAACTGATCTTGCTTCAAGAGGAATTGATATTGAAGGAATTAGTCATATCATTAACTATGAGTTACCTACGGACTTGGACTTTTACATCCACAGAGTGGGAAGGACAGCTAGAGCTGGAAATTCTGGAATTGCGCTTACTGTTTATGATAATTCTGATGAGGATGCGTTAAATCGCTTAGAAAAGATGGGAATTCAGTTTAAGTATGTAGATATTAAAAAAGAGGAATTTGTTGAATTAGAGGATCGTAACAAAAGAAAGACCCGTGTAAGGAAAGAGGATGAAGCAGAAAAGACTGCTAAATCGTTGGTTAAAAAACCTCAAAAAGTAAAACCAGGCTATAAAAAGAAAATGCAATGGGAAATGGACAAAATTAAAAAACGTCAACGAAGAATAAACAAGAAGTAAGATTCGAAGGGAGAGAGAGGGTTTGTTGAAAATTGGTTCACATGTTTCAATGAGCGGTGCGAAAATGCTGCTGGCTGCGAGTGAAGAAGCCGTTTCATATGGTGCGAATACATTTATGGTCTATACCGGGGCACCTCAAAATACGAGACGAAAAAAAATAGAAGATTTGAATATCGAAGCGGGAAGAAGACATATGGAGGAGAACGGCATATCTAATATAATTGTCCATGCTCCATATATCATTAATATCGGCAATACCACAAACCCCGATACGTTTGAATTAGGTGTAAGGTTCCTTCGTACAGAAATTGAAAGAACAGAGGCAATCGGTGCGAAGCAAATTGTTCTCCATCCAGGTGCACATGTTGGGGCAGGTTCAGAAGCGGGTATTAAAAGAATCATCGAAGGTTTAAATGAAGTTTTGACTGGTAAAGAGCAGGTGCAAATTGCTTTAGAAACGATGGCTGGTAAAGGGTCTGAATGTGGTAAGTCGTTTGAGGAATTGGCGATGATTATTGATGGTGTTAACTACAGTGATAAGCTATCCGTTTGTTTTGATACCTGTCATATACATGATGCTGGTTACAATATCGTTGAAGATTTTGATGGTGTATTAAATGAATTTGATAAAATTGTAGGCATAGATAAATTAAAGGTTCTTCATATAAATGATAGTAAAAATGAAATAGGAATGAGAAAAGACCGTCACGAAAATATTGGATTTGGTCATATTGGCTTTAAGGCACTTAATTATATCGTACATCATCCACAGTTGTCTGATATACCGAAAATTCTTGAGACACCCTATGTTGGTGAAGATAAGAATAATAAAAAACCGCCATACCTATTTGAAATTGAAATGCTCCGGGCGAAGACATTTAACGAAAATCTGTTAGATAAAATCGTTCAAGGGTAACAAAAAGCTGTGCGTCAAACGAGGCACAGCTTTTTGATTTATTTTGTAAACTGAACAAAGAGCTTATTAACCTCTCTTGCTGTTTCAGGACCTGCAATTTTAGCAATTTGTTTAATTAAGGCCGATCTTTCGCGGTCATCAAAAATATTAACATTTTTTCCTCTTAAGTATTGTGCAACTTTATAGGCTTGCTGCCTATTAACTTTGATATTAAATTGGTCTGCATACTTCAATAGTTCATCACCAGTAATGGTATTAATTTTATGATTAATGACATTTTCAAAAATTTTCACACTCATCACTCCTTCATCTACTGTATGAAAGAGGAAATAAGAGTGTTACAAAAGTGGTAATAGGGATAGTTTAAACATGTGTAAAGGAAAAAGCTTTACATTAGGAAATTCATATTGTATACTACTTTAAGTTAAATCGGAATGATTCTTAAAATTAAAGGTGAGATTGTTATGGAATCGCAGTCAATTATTGACATTAAGCAACTTTTTTATCGATACGAAAAGGACACTGTCCTTGATAATATTAATCTAACTGTTCCAACTGGTTCATTTCTTGCAATTGTCGGACCAAACGGTTCCGGGAAATCAACATTGTTAAAATTGATCTTGGGGCTTCTGAAACCACAAAAAGGTGAAATACGCTTATTTGGGCAGGAATTGAATAAATTTAAAGATTGGCAGCAAATCGGATACGTATCACAAAAGGCTAATTCCTTTAACACCGGTTTTCCAGCTACCGTCTTTGAAGTGGTTTCCAGTGGTTTGACAAAGAAACTTGGCTTGTTTCACTTTTTTAAAAAGGAGCATAGCCAAAAAGTATATGATGCATTGGAAGCGGTGGGAATGAGGCAGTTTAGCAATCGAAATATCGGGGAGCTATCAGGAGGGCAGCAACAAAGAGTGTTTATTGCCCGTGCTCTTGTAAGTGAGCCTAACCTATTGATATTGGATGAACCAACTGTTGGTGTTGACGCTGAAAATGTAAATGCTTTTTATCATATGCTTGCAGCTCTAAATAAAAACCGAGCAATTACGCTTCTCTTAGTTACACATGATATCGGAACGATTTCAGATAAAGTGACTCATGTGGCATGTTTAAATAAACATTTACATTTTCATGGTGATACACATGAATTTGAAAAGCAGCGAAATGAGGGAATGTCTGACTTCTATGGAACGGATGTTCAACTTCTAGCTCATCACCATGATTATGGAGGCGTTTTTAAATGATTCAAGCGATATTTCAATATGAATTTTTACAAAATGCCTTTCTTACTGGAATCTTAATTGGTTTTCTCGCCCCATTATTAGGTGTCTTCATTGTTGTCAGGAGACTGTCATTAATTGCAGATGCATTGAGTCATGTAACTTTATCAGGAATTGCCGCTAGTTTGCTTCTTGAAAAATATTTTGTCGCCCTTAGTGGACTAAATCCACTTTACCTAGGGATGGTCTTTTCAGTTGGAGGCTCGTTGTTCATTGAAAAGCTTCGAGGTGTTTATAAACATTACCAAGAGCTTGCTATACCAATCATCCTTTCCGGTGGAATTGGCCTTGGGGTTATCTTTATATCTCTCGCTGATGGGTTCAATACTGATTTGTATGGTTATTTGTTTGGAAGTGTCTCTGCAGTCAGTCGGACTGATTTATGGGTTATTTTTATTATTAGTATCCTAGTGGTCATTACGGTCATTTTATTGTATAAAGAGCTATTTTTATTGTCTTTTGATGAGGAACATGCGAAAGCCTCTGGAATAGCAGCAAAGAGCATTCATTTTATTTTTATTATTATGGTTGCACTTGTGATTGCTGCTTCGATGCGTATTGTCGGAATCATGCTTGTTTCTTCGTTAATGACGTTACCAGTAGCTGCAAGTATCCGTATTGCTAAAGGGTTTAAACAAACAATCTTTTTGTCGATCATTTTTGGTGAAATAGCTGTCCTGGGAGGACTGTTAACGTCTTATTATATCGACCTTGCTCCGGGTGGAACGATTGTAATGATCGCTGTGGCTATTTTAGTGTTTTCAATTGTTTATAAAAAATATATGATTAAGAATCAAGTTTCACAAGGGAGGGTAGCAAGATGAATGTAAATGAAGCGATTCAATACTTAAAAGAAAATGGATTTAAACAAACAGGAAAAAGAGAAGATATGCTGCAATTATTTGCAGACAGTGATAAATATTTAACGGCAAAGGATGTCTTAGATGAGCTAAAGGAAGACTATCCAGGGTTGAGTTTTGATACCATATATCGAAACCTTTCACTTTTTGTTAAAATGGGAATTCTTGAGATGACTGAACTGTCTGGTGAAAAGCATTTTCGTTTTTCTTGTTCACGCCACCAGCATCATCATCACTTCATCTGTATGGATTGTGGTAAGACAAAAGAAATTGAAACGTGTCCGATGAACAATTTGAGTGAGGATTTAAAAGGGTACGATGTATCAGGTCATAAATTTGAAATATATGGACGTTGTCCAGAATGTATATAAAAAGTAAAACTCGCCATAGGGCGAGTTTCTTTATTAGGAATAAAATAAGCGGAGAGTTTCCGGTTAGCTGCAGAATAGAGCTCGTTTTGAGGAAAATAAGGGGAGGTTTTCCGGTTATGCCAAGTAAAATCCCTCATTTCCACGTTTTTCGAGTCAATAGGCGGAATCTCTCCGTCTATTTAAGCCCTTTTTACTAATAATTACTAATTAAGCGGAATTTAGAGACTGTCGATTAATTAGGCAAGTGAAATTCAGCAACCCCAATTTAATGAAATTGTGACCAAATATTTGCTTTTTTAGCTACTTTTTATAGTTTTTTATATCTATTTAAGCAAAAAATAGTTGGAATCTTCGTTTTCTAAAAGGTTAAATGAGTTAATCGACAGTCTCATTTATCCGGCTATTTATCAGCTCGGGTGTATAACTGATCCCCAACCGATAAGTGCGGAAGCATCCGAAAACGGAACCCTTTATTTTACGCAGCCATGCTGTTTTTCTTTATCCTAGCCAATTTTTAACCCAATGATTAGCCTCAAACCAATTATTGACACGAATAACACCTTTTGGGATTGGGTCCTGGTTATAAGGGGTATTAAACAAAAGAACCGGTATGTCGCATTCTTCATGAATCATGACAGCATTGTCATGCTTATCTTCGAGAAAAATATCAACTTGATAATGCTTTGCAGAGGAAACCTTGTCATGAGATCCAATTAATTCGATATGGTTGTAAGACAAGCCTTGTTTACTAAACCATTTCTTGGTATTTTCTAACAGGTGGGAACCCCTTGCACTTATGAAAAATAATTCATGGTCTATTTGCCATTGCTTTAGTATCTTGTCTGCACCCTCTGCAAGGGGAGATTCTTCATACATAATGGGTTCGTTTTCAATAAACCATTTTGAAAATTTTTCCTCTGATACCTTTACTGCCTTATTTAAATCATAATCTTTAATATCCGCAATGGTTAGATTTAATCCAAACCCTTTATTAATAAAAGGTACAAGTGCTGACGGACATGTAACTGTCCCGTCAATATCGATTCCAAATCTTTTCGTCATATGTAATCACCTTTATATGCCATGTTTTTAACTTTATTTTACCATACTAAAAAGCTGAAAGTTACAAACAATAATTAATGCTCCTATTACTGAAAGTGAGGGATTCGGATGGAAGATGAAAAACACACGAAAGTGCGCTCAATTCTCCAAACTCCAAACACTGATGTAGATATTCCAGATTACCCTTCAGAATATAGAGAAGAAACAGCTGCTGAAATTGCAGCACCTGTTCCTTTAGTTCAAAGAAGGGATCGTGAGGAAAGTCGAGAAAGAGCCGAAGGCGGCACAGGAATGGGTTGGGCTGCTTTAGTTCTTTCTATACTATCACTGTTTGTAATGCCGATTCTTTTTGGTGCAGCGGGTATTGTGATAGGATTTATTGCCAGACGTCGCGGAGCCGAAGGGCTTGGTGCATGGGCAATTGGGATAGGTGCCCTTTCGATCATTGTCGGTATCTTTATCCTGCCATTCTTTTAACAGCTTGCGAATATAGGGGCGAAAAAAGAAACCCGGTAACCATATGTTACCGGGTTTCTTGATGTCTTTATTTTGTTGCTTCTGCTTCTTCTAACGCCTTTTTCTGAAAGTATTCCTCGGCAAGTTGATCGATTTCTTTTTTTAACTCATCGACTAATTGGGCTTCAGGTACTTTACGAACGATCTCACCTTTACGGAAAAGCAATCCCTCACCGCGAGCACCAGCAATACCAATGTCGGCTTCCCGTGCTTCACCAGGGCCGTTTACGGCACAGCCTAGAACCGCTACTTTAATTGGCGCTTTTATTTTCGAAATATACTCTTCTACATCATTTGCAATGCTTATTAGGTCAATTTCGATCCTTCCACAGGTTGGGCATGAAATTAACGTAGCTGCGTTTGAGGAAAGTCCAAAAATCTTTAAGAGCTCCCTCGCAACTTTTACTTCTTCGACTGGATCAGCACTTAAAGAAATACGAAGAGTGTTTCCGATGCCTTGGCTAATAATCGCTCCTAGTCCAGCTGCACTTTTAACGGTACCTGCAAAAAGAGTTCCTGATTCCGTAATCCCTAGGTGCAGTGGATAGTCAAATGCCTTTGAAGCTTTTTCATAGGCTTCAATTGCAAGGTTTACATCAGAGGCTTTCATGGAAACAATAATATCATGGAAATCCAAATCCTCAAGGATCTTGATATGATGGAGGGCACTTTCAACCATTCCATCGGCAGTAGGATAGCCATATTTCTCGAGAATTCTTTTTTCAAGCGATCCAGCATTTACACCAATACGGATTGGAATACCACGTTCTTTAGCAGCATTGACGACGGCTTCTACTTTTTCTCTTTTACCGATATTTCCTGGATTAATTCGGATTTTATCAGCGCCACCTTCAATTGCTTTAAGCGCTAATTTATAATCAAAATGGATATCAACTACTAATGGAATGTTAATCCTTTTCTTAATTTCTGGAATGGCATTTGCTGCGCGTTCGTCGGGACAAGCAACACGAACGATTTGGCAGCCTGCTTCCTCAAGACGTTTGATTTCTGCAACAGTTGCTTCAACATCATGTGTTTTAGTTGTAGTCATGCTTTGTATAAATAATTCATTACTGCCGCCAATCGTTAAGTTACCAACCTTGACAGGACGGGTTTTTGTACGATGTGTAATTTCACTCAAGGAAATTCGCTCCTTCAAATTGGATTCGAATACTAGTTAGTTTAATCTCGCACCTATCATTTTATCAGTCCTTTACTCAACTTGACAAGATAGACGATTTGTCTTTCTATTTTGAGTAATCAGGAAATTGATAGGTTGAACCAATTTGAATTTTTTCTGGAGCTTGCCCTGGGTTTAAACTTTGGAAATCTTCAATTAATGTATCGATTGAGACGGGTAAAGGCTTTTTTATTTGATTTTCTACAATCGAAATTAATGTCTCACCAGGTTCAACCTCGGCTTCAAACGTTTCCAAAGTATTCTTAGGGCTAGACATTGTTACGGCTGTTTTTACTGCTGTTTGAGTTTCATCTTTTGGTAAAGTTCCAGCTGTTAAATCAATATATATTACATAGATCGTAAGTAGTCCGAATACAAAAAGAAAGATTCTTTTCATTTGCCAAGCCTCCAAAAGGGAATGTTTGTACATTCCTATGCTTGTCCACTTCATTATAGAACAAAAAAACGCATCTTTATCGATGCGTTTAGTTCTCGAGCGTTGTTTTTTCCTTTGTTATTTCTTTGATTGCTAAAAATAAGATGATAATTTCCACAAACCAATTGATAACAAAACTATTTGGTACGTTTGTATTTAATGCAGACATAATGGTAAAGAATACTGTTGGCAACGTTACACTATATGCAGCCATTCTCCATAAGTGGCGATAACTTACATTTCTTCCTGCAAGATTTTTCAATACTATTCCGATCCAAGCGAGAATGGAAATTTCAATGAAGCTTATTGCACTTGAAAAAAGAAAAATAAAAGCAGACACACTAGGAATAATAATACCTTTCATTCCATCAACTTTATCTACCATATTAATTAAGTCCTCTTTTGTTAGCATAAAGCCTTCTAACATGGAATAGGAATAGGTATCAATTTGCCCTCCCGTTGCTACCGCAAATTCATTCTTAAGCAAGGCAAAGGCATTTACTTCATCCTTTAAGTCATCGTTCGTAATAACACCGGTAGGATCGATAATTATGGAGAAATCTCCTTTATCAATAATAGTAGGTACATCTGCTTCGGCAGATAGGGTCCCATTTTCTATTGTAAATGACGGGATATCATCATTCATAACAGATTTAGTGCTTTCGATCCCAGAAGTAACCATTGTACTTAAATAATAAATGGTGGGCAAAATCGATAACAACGTAAGTAGAAATACATATAAGATCGTTTTTCCGATACCTTGAGAGCGAAAAGAGGCAATGTCCTTTGGAGAATGTGTACTTTTGTAAAACTGTTTGAAAATATTCATACATACCACCCTAATAAAGATTTACTATTCTATTGTAGCTTTTAGGCCTAATATTAACAAGAATGATGAATTAAAGAACCCTCCTCACCAGTTATTGGTGAGGAGGGTTCTTTAATGTCCAGCTCCAGCGCCCTACGCCGCTGACCAGGGCGCTTCCGCTTTTCTACTAATTCACGCCACATATTTCATACGCACAATTTTGGCAATCTACTTCTTTTCTTAAATATCCTAAGTTCTTAATCGTAAATTTTTGCTGATCATAGGAAATTACATCTTCTTCCCGCAGTTCTTTTAATGCTCGTTGAATGACTTCTCTTGTTCCGAAAGTTAAATTGGCAAGATCCTGATGAGTTAATGGCAAATCGATGAGAATGCCTTCATCAGTCTTAATACCATACGTATTACATAGACGGATCAACATAGAGTATAGGCCGCCCTTTTTACCATTCATGATTAGGTCTTGGCATTTCATTTGAGCTTTAAGGTAACTAGTACTTAGCCATGACACAAAAGCATTCATTGCATCGGGATCATTCATAATGAATTCTTCAAATTGATCTTTTTTAATGGCGAGAATCTCACTATCAACCAGGGTCTTCGCATAAAACTGATAATGGGGATTATGTTTAAATATTTGATATTCAACAATCAATTCATTACTATTTAACATTTTTAAGATAAAGTCTTTCCCTCGCATATGAACTCTCCCGAGAGCAACTGTACCACTTAGCAATAGATAAACAAACTCGACGGAATCCTTCTCCTGAAAGAGAACAGTTTTGGCCTTAACCTTCTGAACCTGCTCTGGCTTAAGGAAAAAATGATTCAATAAATTATATATAGAAAAACTGTTTCTAAGCATATATCCCCACTCCTTTTATCCCATCAATTTGATTAAATCATTTATTAACATCATGTCAATAGAGTATTTACATGATTTGGAAAGTAAATGGTCGATATATGACTTAAATCGTTGACAGAATGCCGTTTAGCTGAAACATGACAATTTCTTGAAAACTTTGCTATAAAAAAATGAGTTTAATACAAGAAAGTTAAATCATGTATAAAATTTGTTAAAGAGGGAAATTGTATATTTGTTAGGTACAATGCATTTTATTTGTAACAATAAGCAATCTCTGATAATCTTGAGGTGTAGAGCTTTAGGAATATTCTAAAATCACTTTGATTTTAGACATATCCTTAGCTAAAAATTTTTCAATACATAGGAGGAAATAATAATGGCATTTGAATTACCACAATTACCTTACGCATATGATGCACTTGAACCACACATTGACAAAGAAACAATGAATATTCACCACACAAAACATCACAACACGTATGTGACAAATTTAAATAATGCACTACAAGGCAATGAAGAATTATTATCAAAATCTGTAGAAGAAGTAATTGCTAACTTAGACGCAGTTCCGGAAGCAGCTCGTACAGCTGTACGTAATAACGGTGGCGGTCACGCTAACCACTCTTTATTCTGGCAAATTCTGGCTCCAAATGGCGGCGGTGCACCAACAGGTGAACTAGCTGACGCTATCAGCAGCAAGTTTGGCAGCTTTGAAAGCTTTAAAGAAGAGTTTGCAAAAGCGGCAACAACTCGCTTCGGTTCAGGCTGGGCATGGCTTTCTGTAAGCAATGGTCAATTAGAAGTTTCAAGCACACCAAACCAAGATTCTCCAATCATGGAAGGCAAAACACCTATCCTAGGCCTTGATGTTTGGGAGCATGCTTATTATTTAAATTACCAAAACCGTCGTCCTGATTACATCGGTTCTTTCTGGAACGTTGTCAACTGGGATGAAGTTTCAAAGCGTTACAGCGCAGCGAAATTATAAAATGTGTTTTTAGAAGGCAGCTGATCATTTTCAGCTGTCTTTTTATTTTTATCGTATAAAGGTCACCTGCTTGTTAAAGACTAACCCTTATCACAAAGGGGAGTTTTTATGGCGAAAAAGTTTACGATTTTAGGTGACGTTCAATTAACAAAAGATTTATCTTTGCTGCTAATCATTGGTGGATTATATTCGTTAAGTGTTGCACTATCAAATACTTTTGTGAATATTTTTTTATGGAAACAAACTGGTGAATACTCTGATCTGGCACTGTATAACCTTTCCATTGTCATTTTACAGCCCTTAACCTTCATCTTAGCAGGCAGATGGGCAAAAAAAATAGATCGGGTGAAAGTGTTAAGAATAGGAGTCACTTTTTTAGCTGTTTTTTATATAGTGGTTTTAATAACCGGCAAAAATGCTTCAACCTATTTACTCCTTTTAGGAGGCCTGCTTGGTGTTGGGTATGGTTTTTATTGGCTTGCCTTTAATGTCTTGACGTTTGAAATAACTGAGCCAGAAACAAGAGATTTTTTTAACGGGTTTTTGGGGATTTTAACCTCATTTGGCGGAATGATAGGGCCAATTGCAGCTGGCTTTATTATTACCCGGTTTGAAAAATTCACTGGGTATTTCATCATATTTGGGATATCTTTATCCCTCTTTACTCTTGCCGTCTTGCTGAGCTTTTCATTGAAGCCTCGTCCTGCAAACGGTAAATATTGCTTTAAAAGAATACTGGACGAAAGAAAGAATAATGAAAACTGGCGCCTGATTACCAATGCGCATTTTTTCCAAGGTCTTAGAGAAGGTACATTTTTATTTATTATCTCAGTATTTGTCTACATCTCGACTGGTAGTGAGCTAGCTCTAGGAACATTTGGTCTAATTAATTCCGGAATTTCATTTATAGCCTATTATGCAGCATCAAGATTAATTAAAAAAAATAAACGGAAAAAGGCGATTCTTCTTGGGGGGATTATCCTTTATTTAGCTGTTTTGTTAATTGTCTGGGATATAAATTATGTAAAACTTTTAATTTATGCAGCAATGATTGCAGTAGCTTATCCTATTTTGCTCGTCCCTTATATGTCAACTACCTATGATATTATTGGAACTGCTTGGAAAGCTGCAGAAATGAGGATTGAATATATTGTTGTCCGAGAAATCTTTATTAATATCGGAAGAATTGTTTCGATTTTATCCTTTTTGGCAGCAGTGACTTGGTTCAATGAAAAGCAAAGTATTCCAATATTACTTTTATTTCTTGGAGCAGGTCATTCGTTAATTTATTTGTTTGTAAGAAGAGTCCAAATACCCACCATATAATGCAATGAGTGATTCATATTACTCATTGCATTTTTTAAATTGTGGATTTTTGTGTTTATTCCTTAAATGTTGTCAATTGGTAAGTGTTTTTCGTAGTAAGAAGGGGGATTTTCCGTTAAAATAAAGCGTATCATGTCGAAATGCTAGGAAGTGAAATAAACTTGAATAATAAAAAGAAAAAGAAGGCAAATGTTACTACTCGGTTAAACATTGTTTTCTTTGTTGTATTTCTGCTGTTCTCTGTTCTAATTCTTCGTTTAGGATTAGTCCAAATTGTTTATGGAGATGATTTCAAACGGGAAATTGAGCGCACGGAAGATATAACTGTTAATAATCCAGTTCCCCGTGGAAAGATGTTTGACCGTAACGGTAAAATTATCGTTGATAATACTCCGCTAAATGCAATCACATATACAAAATTTCAAGATACAAGCACAGAGGAAATGCTTGAAACTGCTGAACGATTGGCACTACTGATAGATAAGGATACATCAAAGGTTCGGGAACGAGATAAGAAGGATTTTTGGATATTAAAAAACCCAGAGAAAGCTAAAGAAAAAATTACTAAAGAAGAATGGGACTTGTATGACCAAGATGAATTAGATGATAAAGAACTATATAAGCTTCAATTAGAAAGAATAGACGTTAAAAAAGACTTAGCAAGTTTATCACAACAAGATTTAGAAACCTTGGCCATATTTAGAGAATTTAATAGTGGATATGCTTTAACCCAACAAATTGTAAAAAATGATAATGTCACTCCTGAAGAATTTGCTGTTGTCAGTGAAAATCTTGAAGCATTGCCTGGTGTCGACACCACGACTGATTGGGAACGATATTATGCATTTGGAAACACATTGAAAACTGTCCTTGGAAATGTAACTTCTTCAGATGAAGGCTTACCAAAGGATAAACTTGAGGAATATCTTGCTCGTGATTATAGTCGAAACGATCGTGTCGGTAAAAGTTATATTGAACTCCAATATGAAGATGTCTTACATGGGCAAAAAGGCAAAGTGAAAAACATCACGGATAAAGCCGGAAAAATCTTGACAACTGAAGTGATTTCAGAAGGACAGCGTGGAAAAGACCTGGTCTTAACGATTGATATGGAACTCCAGCTTGAAATAGAAAAAATTCTTGAAGAAGAACTTATGATTGCAAAGCAAAGTCCTAAATCTGCTCTGTTAGACCGCGCTTTTGTGGTGCTTATGGACCCACATACTGGTGAAATATTAACAATGGCAGGCAAGCAAATTGCTAAAAACAACGAAACAAATAAACAAGAAATGCGTGACTTTGCTCTTGGAAATATAACGACTTCTTATGCAGTTGGATCGGTTGTCAAAGGGGCTACGATACTAACAGGTTACAATACTGGAGCAATCAAACCGGGTTCAAGCCAATTTGACGCACCGTTATTAATAAAAAATACACCACCTAAGTCTTCTTGGAAGAGTTTTGGAATGATTAATGACTTACGAGCTCTTCAAATATCATCCAACGTTTATATGTGGAAGACCGTAATTGAAATGGCAGGTGGAACCTATGCACCGAATAGGCCGCTTCCATTAGACTTAACTGCTTTTGACACCATGCGTCAATCTTTCAGTCAATTTGGTCTAGGAACAAAAACTGGAATTGATCTTCCGAATGAGAGTATTGGTTATGCTGGACCTTTAAGACAGTCTGGTTTGCTTCTTGACTTGGCAATAGGTCAGTATGATACGTATACGGTTATGCAATTAGCACAATATATTTCAACGATTGCTAATGGAGGCTATCGGGTCCAACCTCATATTGTAAAGGAAATTCGTGAACCGGTGCTTGAGAATAATGAATTGGGTCCGATTATCCAAGAAATAGCACCAAACATATTAAATCGAATTGACGGTAAGGATGAATGGATTGACCGAGTACAAGAAGGGTTTAGAATGGTTATGCAAGTAGGAGATGGTACCGGTGTTAATACCTTTAGAGGGGCGGAGTACAGTCCAGCAGGTAAGACAGGAACTGCCGAAGCTTTTTATGATGGTCCAGAGCGAAAGAAATTTGGGAAAATACCTCCTGAGGTCATGAACCTGAGTCTTGTCAACTATGCACCATCTGATAATCCAGAGGTTGCCATGGCTGTAATGGTTCCATGGGCATACCAGGGAAACAGTGGTTCAGCTACAGCGAATATTATTGGCAGAAGAGTAATGGATACCTATTTTAATCTAAAAAAACAAGATCATACTGTTGAAACGAAAGATGTGGAACAAACGTACGAAGCTACAGAATAATAATAATCAAAAAAAAGCTGTCTCAAAATGAGGCAGGTTTTTTTTTGTAAAAAATGTGCATTCTAATAGTAGGAAGAAAATATTTATGATTTACAAAAGTCATACGCTAATTTACAAAACCTTTACAATTCATTAAAACAAGCTTTACAGAAGAAGTTTATTATTAATCTTGTAAGGAAAACGAACACAATTCGACAAACCAAATTCTTAGGGGGAATTAAGCAATGAAAAGCTTTAAAAAATTAGCACTAACAGCAATGATGACTGGAGTGCTTGCTGTAACAGCAGCTTGTGGAGCTCAAGGAACTGATAGCAACAAGAACAATGAACAAAAAGAACAAGCTGGTAAAGAAGTAAAGCAACTTCAAGGTGAAATTAAAATAGACGGTTCATCTACAGTTTTCCCAATTATGGAAGCTATTGTTGAAGAATATGGTGCAGTGCAGCCTGGTGTTAAAGTTCCTGTTGGTTCATCTGGAACTGGTGGCGGATTTAAAGCTATGATTGCAGGTGATACTGACTTAGCTAATGCTTCTCGTCCAGCAAAAGAAGAAGAGCTTGCTTCACTTAAAGAAAAAGGATTTGATGTTACTGAATTCAAATTAGCGTATGATGGTATTTCAGTAGTTGTTAATAAAGATAATAACTGGGTAGAAAGCTTAACGATTGAAGATTTACAAAAAATTTGGATCGAAGATGGATCAGTAAAAAAATGGTCTGATATCAATCCAGCATGGCCTAAAGAAGAGATTAAATTATACTCTCCTGGTGCCGACTCAGGAACGTTTGATTATTTTGATGAAGTAGTTCTTAAAGATGCTCCAATCGTTCAAAAAGCTACACTTTCTGAAGATGACAACACATTGGTTGCAGGTGTTAAAGGTGACAAGAACGCAATCGGTTACTTCGGATATGCTTATTATGCAGCGAATAAAGATTCATTGAAAGTTGTTAAAATCGATGGAGGCAAAGGTGCTGTTGAGCCTAACAATAAAACAATCGAATCAGGTGAATACGCACCACTTTCACGTCCTTTATTCACATATGTAAAGAACTCAGCTGTTAAGGGTAACGAAGCAGTATATGATTTTGTTAAATTTGCTATTGAAAATGCAGGAACATTATCAGAGGATGTTGGCTACGTGAAATTACCTGAAGCAGAGTACAAAAAAGATTTAGAAAAACTAGAAGCTCTTAAATAAGAATTAGAATAATTCGATAGGTGAGAAGCGCAAAAAAATGTGCTTCTCATCTTGTCATGTGAATGAAAGGGGTTTTGAAATTGGCCACTCAAAATACAAATTCTTTCTCTGTACAGAAAATGATTCAAGAGAAGAAAAAAAGAAAGAGCGCTAGTGGAATTACCGAAAAAATTATGCCGTATATTTTGTTCCTTACCGCGGCAGTTTCTGTTTTAACAACGATTGGTATTGTTCTTACACTCATTTTTGAAACGTTCTTATTCTTTGATGCTGTATCAATTAAAGAATTTTTTACAGCTAAAACATGGTATCCTTTTTCAGAAACCAATGGATCATTTGGTATTATGCCGTTAGTAATGGGAACTCTAAAGGTATCATTAATTGCAGCTATTGTTGCTGTTCCAATCGGATTAGCTTCAGCCATTTATTTGAGTGAATATGCATCAGATCGAACTCGCAGAATTATTAAACCGATATTAGAAGTGTTAGCTGGAATTCCAACGATTGTTTATGGATTTTTTGCCCTAACCTTTGTAACTCCAATATTACGTGACATTATTCCATCCCTTGAAATTTTTAATGCATTAAGCCCTGGTATTGTAATTGGAATCATGATCACACCGATGATTGCTTCTCTCTCAGAGGATGCGATGACCTCAGTTCCTAGTGCAATGCGTGAAGGTGCCCTTGCACTGGGGTCAACTAAGTTTGAAGTAGCAATCAAAGTAGTATTGCCTGCTGCTGTTTCAGGAATAGTTGCCTCCATTGTGTTGGCGATATCTCGGGCGATTGGTGAGACAATGATTGTGGCGGTTGCGGGTGGTTCTACTCCAAATTTGGAATGGAATTTGACAGGCTCGATTCAAACGATGACTGCTTATATTGTCCAAGTCAGCCAGGGTGATGTAGGTTATGGTACGACAATCTACTATAGCATTTACGCAGTTGGAATGACGCTTTTTGTATTTACGTTAGTGATGAATTTATTCGCTCAATACATCACCCGTCGTTTTAGGGAGGCATATTAATGAATTTAATTAATCATGATTCCGTTATAAAGCGGATGAAACCAAGATTATCTAAAAATATATTTTCAAAATGGATATTTCTTGCATTAACCATGTTTATATTATTAATATTAGGAGTATTATTATATCGGATATTCTCTCAAGGATTTGGCTATTTAGATTTACAATTTTTACAAAGCCTTCCTTCAAGGAAGCCTGAAAATGCAGGTGTTTATGCTGCATTAATCGGAACCATGTGGCTTATGGCTGTTGTTGCTCCTGTTTCATTATTGCTTGGTGTGGGGACTGCCATTTATCTCGAAGAATATGCAAAAGATAATTGGATAACCAATTTCATTAAAGTAAATATTTCCAATTTAGCAGGTGTCCCATCTATTGTATTCGGGTTACTCGGATTAACTGTATTTGTTCGTGCATTAGCATTAGGGACAAGTGTTTTAGCTGCAGGTCTAACCATGAGCCTACTCGTTTTGCCGGTCATTATTGTTGCTGCACAAGAAGCTATTCGCGCTGTACCCAATCAATTAAGAGAGGCTTCATTTGGGTTAGGGGCTACTAAATGGCAGACCATTGTTCGTATTGTTCTACCAGCCGCTATTCCAGGGATACTTACTGGGGCGATTTTGGCACTTTCACGTGCAATCGGAGAAACAGCACCACTTGTTGTCCTCGGTATGCCATTATTCCTAGCATTTTTACCTAGAACTGTATTAGATAGCATGACCGTTCTGCCATTGCAAATTTACAATTGGACAAGTCGTCCTCAAGTAGAGTTTCATGCTTTGGCTGCAGCAGGTATTATTGTTTTACTTTTTATGTTAATCATCATGAATTCGATTGCTGTATTAATTCGAAATAAATTTCAAAAGAGATATTAAAGGCTAGGACCAGGGAGGCAAACTATTATGGAAACATCATCAGCCACTGCTAATTTTAATAATCCAGAAGAAAAACAAATTGTGTATAAAACAAAGGACTTAGATTTATGGTACGGTGATAATCAAGCCCTAAAGAAAATTAATTTAGATATAATGGAAAATGAAGTTACTGCTATTATTGGACCATCAGGATGTGGAAAATCCACGTATATTAAAACCTTGAATCGAATGATTGAATTAGTTCCCGGAGTAAGAACAAATGGTGAAATTCTTTACAGGGGGAAAAATATCCTTGATAAATCCTATCAGGTTGAGGAATTGCGAACAAAAGTAGGAATGGTGTTTCAAAAGCCAAACCCATTTCCAAAATCTATCTATGAAAATGTTGCTTATGGACCGAAAATTCATGGAATTCGTGACAAGAAAATCTTGGATCAGATAGTGGAAAAAAGCTTAAGAGGTGCGGCCATTTGGGATGAGGTAAAGGACCGTCTAAACCAAAACGCTTATGGCTTATCAGGAGGACAGCAACAGCGACTTTGTATCGCTCGCTGTCTAGCGATTGAACCGGATGTTATTTTAATGGATGAACCAACTTCTGCACTAGATCCTATCTCAACTTTAAAAGTAGAGGAACTTATCCAGGAATTGAAGAAAGAATTTAGTATCATTATCGTTACTCATAACATGCAGCAGGCTGCACGTATATCTAAAAAAACAGCTTTCTTTTTAAATGGAGAAGTGGTAGAATTTTCAGAAACTAACAAAATATTCTCTACTCCTAAAGATAAGAGAACAGAGGATTATATTACAGGAAGATTTGGATAAAGAGGTGAAGAGATGAGTACGAGATCAAAGTTTGACAGTAAATTAATCGGATTAAAAGAAAAACTGCTAGATATGGAAAAGCTAGCGGAAGTAGCAGTTAGGAATTCACTTAGTGCCCTTCTCAATCATGATATTGAGAAAGCTAAACAGGTTATTGATGGTGATGATAAAATTGATGCCTTAGAACATGAGATTCACGATCAAGTTTTGATATTGATTGCGAGAGAATCGCCTGTTGCAAAAGATTTACGAACACTTAATGTCGCTTTAAAGGTCTCATCTGAAGTGGAACGTATGGCGGATATGGCGGTAAATATTGCAAAAGCAGCCATCCATATTGGCAATGAAAAGCACATAAAAGAAATATTAGACATTCCGAAAATGATGGACAATGCTCTTGAAATGGTAACAATGTCAGTGAAGGCATATATTGATGAAGATGTGATGCTTGCGCAGAAATGCGCTGAAAAAGATGATGTAGTGGACAATATGTTTGGAAAATTGGTTCATGAACTTATTACTATGGTTCCAGATAATCCGAACGCTACGAACCAAATCATTCAACTTTCATTTGTGTGCAGGTTTATTGAAAGAATAGCAGATCATTCAACAAATATTGCAGAAAATGTAATCTACCTAGTAACAGGAAAACGATTTAACTTAAATGAGTAAGTAATACTATACATTCACCTTAAGATGAGACAATCAATTTGTCTCATCTTTTTTAATTGACAAGGAAGTATAAGTTTTTGAACTTAGTTTACTGTCTAGCTCCAGCGCTTTTCTATTTTTCGACAAATTGCGTTTATTGTACAGTTTGTCTACTGATGGTACCATTAAACTTAACTATGAAAGAATATTTAGTTTATTTTTGTATATAGAATTGTTTGCGGATATGGAGGAGAACTGTGATAGAGGACATCGTTTTAACTCAACCAACACTTGATTATTCCCCGATAAAGGGAGAACTCCAAGCAAAACTTGTTAATCCAAACAAGGTAATTGTCTATTGGGAGGCTTCTAAGATTCCGGGGAAGATCTTTCATTTATTTTATAATAGACAATTTGAGGATTGTGTCCATATTGTTAGAATTTATGATGTAACAGATATGATTTTCACAGGTAATAATGCACATCATTCCTATGATATTACCGTTCCTTATAACAAGGGCTATTGGTTTATTAAAGGTCTAATGTCAAATCGGACTTTTATTGCTGAATTAGGCGTTAAATTTAGTGAAAAAGACTTTTTCCCGGTCCTTCGCTCGAATTCGGTCCAAACCCCTGCTATCGATGGCAGCAACATTTATAAAAATTTAGTACTTAATCAACAGATCGAACACCATTCGCCTAAATGGATCGACCATGTAAGTACCTACAGCTATTATGAAGATTCAAAGATTTTGGGACAGAAAAATGACGAATAATCAAATGAACGAGATGCACCAAAACCCCTCGTACGAGTGGAAATTAAAAATTCTTATCCTAACCTGGGAATACCCTCCAAATGTCGTTGGCGGGCTTTCTAGGCATGTCTATGGTCTTTCTGTTCATTTGGCACAACTTGGCCATGCTGTGCATGTGGTTACCGCTGGGAATGGCAGTCTGCCTGTTTATGAAAAGAGTAATGGTGTTCATATCCATCGTGTTACGCCCCTAAACACAGAAGACGATGATTTTCTCGATTGGGTTGCTGGACTAAATTTAGCTATGAGCTATCTAGCTGAAAAAATAGCGGAAGAAATAACGTTTGATATCATCCATGCACATGATTGGCTTGTTGGAGCATCCGCGCTTACGTTAACAGACATACTCTCCATTCCGTTATTGACAACCATTCATGCAACTGAATATGGCAGGAATAATGGAATCCACACGGATATGCAACGATTTATTAATGAAAAAGAGCGGCAGATCATTTCGGAGTCAGATCAAATAATTGTTTGTAGTCATTATATGAGAGAAGAACTACTAACAAACTTCTATCTTACAGAGGAAAAAATCGCAATTGTGCCAAACGGAATTGAACAAGTTGATGTTAAGGAAGATCTAATTGAGATTTATCCATTTTTAAAGAACAGAAAATATGTTTTTTCTGTGGGCAGAATGGTTAGGGAAAAAGGATTTGAGACAATGATTGAAGCAGCACAAATTGCAAAGGAAAGCGGAAGAGAGATCTATTTTGTAATAGCAGGAAAGGGACCTATGTTAGAAAGATATCGAAAGTTGGTTTCAGAACAAAAATTAGTTCACTTCGTTGCATTTATTGGCTACGTAACAGATGTGGAAAGAAATGCCTTGTTAATGAAAAGTGAAATAGCTGTTTTTCCAAGCCTTTATGAGCCGTTTGGGATTGTCGCTCTTGAAGCAATGATTCTTGGTAAACCAACGATTGTTTCAGAAACTGGCGGACTAAAAGGAATTGTCAATCATTTGAAAACTGGTCTGCTGATGGTTCCAGGAGATGCCCAAAGTCTTATTAAAAATATCGACTTCTTTTTGCAAAATCCCAATCATGCAATGGAGATTGGTGAAAAAGGAAGGAAAATAGTTACAAGTCTTTATGGTTGGAAACGAATCGCTTCTCAAACAGTTAAAGTAATAGAAGAAACCCTGTTAAATAAACAAGGAAATCTAAACGAAATTTCTAAGAAATAAGGCATTTATTATAATGATTATGTAAAAGGATATTGTTGATTTTATAACCTGTTGATTTGAGCGGAAGGCGCTCGACTCCTGCGGGAGGACGGGGCTGGGGAGACCCCGCAGGCGCTTTAAGCGCCGAGGAGGCTCCTCGGCCCGCCCGCGGAAAGCGTAGCGCCTGGAGCTCAAATCAACAGTCAAGTTTAAGAGAGTAATTATTAAAATTAGTGATCGATTTTGTACTTTTAAAAAACAACTAGCATTTCCTTTTGAAAAGTGATATTATAGAAAAGTCGTATGAACGAACTAGCTTAATCGTTTGGAGGGAAATTGACATGCGTGTAAATATTACGTTAGCTTGCACTGAGTGTGGAGATCGTAACTATATTTCAACAAAAAATAAACGTAACAATCCTGATCGTCTTGAGCTTAAGAAATATTGCCCAAGAGAAAAGCGTACAACAGCACATCGTGAGACAAAATAAGCAGTAGGGCTTCCTGCTGCTTTTTTGCTGTAAAAAAAAGGAGATTATGATTTTATATGAATGAAAAAAATCTCATTCGTAATAAAATGAAAGAGAGCCTTGCTAATCTTTCAAAGCCCTATTATGAACATTATTCTTATAAAATAGCCAGTGCTCTATATAATCAAAAGGACTGGATGCAGGCTAAAGTAATCGGGATTACTGTATCGAGGGAACCAGAGGTTGATACATATCAAATTATTCGAAGAGCGTGGGAATCTGGCAAACAGGTTGTTGTCCCAAAATGTCATCCAAAAGAAAAAAAATTATCCTTTCGTACATTAACAGACTTTTCACAGCTGGAATCTGTCTTTTATGGTTTGTTTGAACCAATCGTGGATCAGACAATCGAGATAAATCCAAAGGAAATTGATCTTTTGATTGTGCCAGGATTAGCTTATACGAGTGAAGGATATCGGTTAGGATTTGGTGGAGGCTACTACGATCGTTTTTTAAGCCGATTTGATGGAAAGACAATGTCTCTCGCCTTTCACTTTCAAGTTATACCAAAATTGGATATCGAAAAGCATGATATACCAGTCTCAAAAATAATCACCAATAAAGAAATTATACATACAAAATGACCCAAACATTCATAGTAATCGCAATCATTATTTTTGGAGGTTTTGCAGGTTATTTGGAGCGCTCATTAAGCAGCAATGGTGCAATTGCTGCTGTATTTGTAGGAATCGCTGTCTATTTTGGATTTGGTATTAAAGGGCTTATCCTGTTAGCTATATTCTTTGCCACATCTAGCTATTGGTCAAAATATAAAAGCAATAACAAAAAAGAAATAGAAGAAAAATTAGCCAAAGGAGCGACGAGGGATTGGCGTCAGGTAGTCGCGAATGGTGGTGGTGCTGCATTATTAGGCATTATTTACTTTTTCCATCAGGATATAACCTGGCTGATTGGTTTTCTTGTCTGCATTAGCAGCTCAAATTCAGATACATGGGCATCAGAGATTGGTACCTTAAGTAAAAGTAAACCTATTTACATTCGTACTTTTAAAAAAATTGATAAAGGGACATCAGGCGCGGTCAGCTGGTTAGGAACGACAGCAGCAATACTTGGGTCAATGTTGATCGCTGTAGCAGGTACCTTGCTTTTTCAATTGGAGGTATTTCACTTCTTTATTATTTTCTTGTTCGGCTTTTTAGGTAATTGTATTGATACTTTAATTGGTGCCTATTATCAACAGGTCTATCTCTGTAGTATATGTGGAATTGAAACAGAGAAAAAGGACCATTGTCAAACAACCGGTAAAAGAATAAAAGGATATCATTTAGTGGATAATGATATGGTGAATTTTATATCTGGATTCATTGCTGCACTCTTAGCAATGGCCTTCATTTATTTTGTGAATCAATAGATAATCATTTGAAAATCGATTACAATGCTACTATATATCCCGTAATTCAGGAGGAGGAAATAGTATGGTAAAAGTGAATAGAGTTGTCCTTGTTGGAACTGGTTTTGTAGGCTCAAGCTATGCCTTTGCTTTATTAAATCAGGGTATAACAGAAGAACTAGTTTTAGTTGATTTAAATGAAGCAAAAGCAGAAGGAGATGCGATGGATTTAAATCATGGTCTTCCTTTCGCTCCTTCGAGTACAAAGATTTGGTACGGCAGCTATGCTGATTGTGACCAAGCTGATCTCGTTGTGATCACAGCTGGTGCTAACCAAAAGCCAGGAGAAACACGTCTAGACCTAGTAGAGAAGAACACCACTATATTTAAAGGTATCGTAGAGCAAATTATGGCTAGTGGTTTTGACGGTATATTCCTAGTAGCAACGAATCCAGTTGATATATTAACCTATGCAGTATGGAAATTTTCTGGTCTGCCAAAAGAGCGAGTAATTGGCTCAGGGACGATTTTAGATACGGCACGATTCCGCTTTCTACTTGGAGAGTATTATGATGTTGATACTCGCAATGTTCATGCCTATATTATTGGTGAACACGGTGACACTGAACTTCCAGTTTGGAGCCATGCAGATATTGCAGGAATGAAAATATCCGAATGGACAAATAAACATGAAACAAACCAAGAAGATTTAGATCAAATATTTATAAATGTTCGAGATGCAGCCTATCATATTATTGAACGTAAGGGTGCAACCTATTATGGAATTGCGATGGGGCTTGTTCGATTAACAAAAGCGATTTTACGAAATGAAAATTCAGTATTAACTGTCTCTGCTTATTTAGATGGGGAGTATGGTCACAATGACGTATATATTGGTGTACCTGCAGTAGTGAATCGCAGTGGAATTAGAGAAGTGGTTGAACTTGATCTGAATAAGAAAGAAAAGGAAAAATTCACACATTCGGTTCATGTGCTCAAAGAAACAATGGATCCTGTGTTAAGCAAGTTCTAAAATGAATGGATAAAAATTGATTTTCATTCACACAATATGGGTAGGAGGGATGATATGTCTCGAATGTTAACATCCATATTTATGATTGGATCAATTGGTTATTTTGCATTCCGTTTTAGATTCAGGATACTCAATCTTTTACTCAGGTCCGGTTGGTTGCGACGGATAGCTGTAGCTTCATTTATGAGCTTTCCAGGTGTAAAAAATAAAATGATGCAGACAGTATTTGGGGACCAGCGTGAAGGACCATCTGAATGGTGAAAACCATAGATGGTCTTTTTTTTGTTGAAAACTTATCATCTTGTTTATTCATCTATAAGCTTGATTATCGTTTATAATAAAATAAACTAGTGAAAATGGATAAATAATATAGACCTAATAGAAAGTAGTGGGGGTATTGAACTTTAAAGAGGATTATCTTTATTGGAGATTGGCTTATGTCTTGATTTCCGAGCATGGTTATCGGATCATTCAATTATTTGAAAATCAAAAAGAATTATGGCTGGAAAAAGTCGAAAATAAAAAAGCCCCAATTATTCGTTTGTTACGGATTGATTTAGACTGGAGTCTTTCCATGCAAAGAGATATAGAATTTACAGCTTCTAATGGAGAAAAAGTTCGAAAACAGATTGGTCGCGGTGAACTTACAGTTGTAAATATCTACATAAGTCAATTTCCTCCTGTTGACGACTACGAGCATCGCTTGGAACATCCATACGTTTTTCCACATGGAAAAAAATCCATCGTAAGCTCAGTCTTATTGACGAGTGAACAATCCGAATCAGGGCTCAAAGTTCTATCTGAAAGACTAGAAAGGGAAGTCACCTTTCCTGTTTATAATGAGTATTCAGAGCAAGAGGTTGAGTCGCTAAAGAAAGAAACCATAGATTCAGCAATACAGCTAGCAAAAAAGGAAAAAGAGATATTTACGAATGGCAAGCCGTTTTTTACATACTTTTTTATCATTATTCAAGTAATCATCTTTTTATTGCTAGAGCTTCAAGGAGGCAGTACGAATACATCTACACTGATTAAATTTGGGGCAAAATTTAATCCTTATATCTATGAGGGAGAATGGTGGAGATTTATTACACCAATATTCTTGCACATTGGATTTTTACATATAGCGATGAATAGCTTAGCTTTGTATTTTTTAGGTCCTGCAGTCGAAAGAATCTTTGGAAATAGCCGATTTTTATTCATTTATCTTTTTGCAGGTATATCAGGGGTCATTGCCAGTTTTATCTTTAGTCCGAATATATCAGCAGGGGCTAGTGGTGCTATCTTTGGATGTTTTGGAGCATTGCTATACTTTGCGCTTATTTATCCTAAACTATTTTTCCGAACAATGGGTACAAGCGTTATAACGGTATTAGTTTTTAATTTAATATTTGGATTTACTGTTTCGATCGTTGACAATGCTGGACATTTAGGCGGTCTAGCTGGAGGGTTTCTTGCAGCAGGAATCATGCATTTTCCTAAAAAGAAAAAGCCATTTTTACAGTTAGCTTTTTTAGTGGTATCTGCATTAGTACTTTATGGATCATTAGTATTTGGATTTCAAAATTCAGAAACAGGTGGGAATGAAAGCTCCACCATGATGCTAGCTCAAGAATATATTAAACAGGAGAATTATGATCAAGCATATACTATTTTAACGAATTACCTGGAGAACTCGAGTAAAGTATCAGCAGAAGTATATTTTGCATTATCTTATATTGAAATTAAGACGGGATTGCTTGATGATGCAAAATCTCATCTACTAAAAGTAATTAATCTGGATGCTGATTTACCCGAGGCATATTATAATCTCGCATTAATCTACTTAGAGGAAAATGATTTGCTTAATGCAAGAGAAAATGCTACCAAGGCTGCAGAATTAAAACCAAGCCAACAGGAGTATGTTGATTTGATTCAGGAACTTAATCGATTACTCCCGCCATCTGGGGTGAGCGATTAGAGTTTCGGGAAGTGTCCAATTTTAGTTGGTAAGAACAGCTTGAGGGTGGTAAGGGCTTACGGTATACTTTAGAGTATGTTTAATTGTTTAACATTCCTAAGTAAGAGGGCTAAAAAAAATGAAATCAATTTATGATATTCAGCAATTTTTAAAGCAATACGGAACAATTATTTATATTGGTGATCGAATCGCTGACTTAGAATTAATGGAGTCAGAATTAAGAGAGTTGTATCAAGCTCAATTAATAGATCCGAAAGAGTATTCGACTGCACTATTAATTTTAAGACACGAAATAAGATTTTTAAGAGAAAAGGCTGAAAAAGATAGGTGATGAACATGTCAGAACAATGGATAGTGGGTGTGGACCTTGGTGGTACCACTACTAAATTAGCTTTTATTGATATGAAGGGGAATATTCTTCATAAGTGGGAAATCGTTACAGATAATTCGAACGAAGGCCAGTATATTACGATCAATATTGCAAAGGCGATTGATCATAAACTAGCAGAGCTCAATGAACAGAAATCAAAATTAATTGGAATCGGTATGGGTGCACCTGGGCCAGTAGATTATCAAACAGGTATCATCCGAAACGTCGTAAACCTAGGATGGAAGAATAATTTTCCTTTACAAGAGAGTCTTCAATCACTAACAGACTTACCAGTGGTTATTGAAAATGATGCAAACTGTGCAGCATTAGGTGAAATGTGGAATGGTGCTGGTAAGGGTGCAAGTGATCTAGTGTGCGTGACACTGGGAACGGGTGTAGGCGGTGGAGTCATCGCAAATGGTAATATTGTAAGAGGTAGTTATGGCGCAGCGGGTGAGATTGGTCATATCACATCGATACCTTTTGGAGGAGCACCTTGTAACTGTGGAAAGTCTGGCTGTCTTGAAACGATTGCATCTGCAACTGGAATTGTACGGTTAGCTAAGGATGAACTTTCCAAAACCGAGGCACAGGGAGAGCTGGCCGACCTATATGCTGCAAATGGGATGGTTACAGCTAAGGATGTATTCGATTGTGCTCGTAACGGCGATGCCTTGGCGAAAAACATTCAGGACGATGTTGCCCTTCATTTAGGAATGGCTCTAGCAAATATTGCTAATACATTGAATCCAGAGAAGATTGTCCTTGGCGGTGGTGTTTCTAGAGCGGGGGACATATTATTAGATGCAGTGAAAGTTAACTTTTCCATGTTTGCTTTCTCATCTGTTCGAGAGTCTACCAATCTTACATTGGCAACACTAGGGAATGATGCTGGGGTTATTGGTGCAGCATGGTTGATAAAGAATAACTTAAACTTATGAAAAATATTAAAATGAGCCTGCATTCCTATGCAGGTTTTATTTTGCTCATTTTCTCCTTCCAACCAACATATGATTTTTATGATGGAGGGAGGGGAAAAATATGGAGGTTCGCAGCTCCAAATTACCTTATGACTCAAAAAGCTTACAAAAGCAAATAAACACTCTTAAGAAGTTATATCCATTCATAAAGGTGAAAACAATAGGTCACAGTGTTTTAGGTAATCCGATTCAGGAGTTAAGAATAGGAAAGGGATTGAAAAAGATTCATATGAATGCCTCTTTTCATGCAAATGAATGGATTACAACATTAATAATCATGAACCTCGTTAATCATTATCTCATTTCATTAACCAACAGAAGCACAATAAAAGGGATAAATACAATGAATTTATATAATGATACTGAATTATCCCTTGTCCCAATGGTAAATCCAGATGGGGTAGACCTTGTTTTAAATGGACCTCCAACTAGCCGTTATAATGAAGTAATGAAGATAAATGATGGCAGTACTGAATTTGTTCATTGGAAGGCAAACATAAGAGGGGTAGACTTAAACAATCAGTACCCGGCAAATTGGGAAATTGAGCAAAAGAGAAAGATACCAAAATCCCCCGCACCTAGAGATTATCCAGGTCAGTCAACTTTAACTGAACCAGAGGCAATTGCAATGGCTGATTTGGTCAAAAGCAATCAGTTCGATCGGGTTTTGGCATTTCATACCCAAGGTGAGGAATTTTATTGGGGCTATGAAGGCTTTGAACCGCCAGAATCTGAAGAACTTGCAAAAGAATTTGAAAGAGTTAGTGGCTACAAGGCAATTCGAAATGTCGATAGTCATGCGGGATTCAAGGATTGGTATATTCAAGAGTTTAAACGCCCTGGTTTCACAATCGAATTAGGAAAGGGAATTAATCCGTTACCTTTATCCCAAGTTAACGACATTCTTCAAAAAGTAGAGGGCATTTTTCTTGCCTCACTTTATTTGTAATTCGTTTAGTAGATGACTTGTAAAATGATATCAATGACATTAAAATAAACTATTGTGTTGGTTATTTTTTTAAAAAAAGTCGTTTACATGCGACTTTTTTCTTATTTTTATAATGTTCCTGTTATTATTGAAACATTTTTGTAATGAAAACGTACTAATTATAGAATAGAAAAAGGAGGGAGGAGGAAAATGCAGCTAAGCAAGGTAGTTAAAATTATTTTTCAAATTTCGTTTTGGCTGATTTTTGCCTCCATTTTTAGTGCTTGTACACATCAACAAGATGCTAAGCCTACCCCTTCTGAAGATGTTGAAAAGCAAAATGACCCGCATGCAGCACAGCCGGAAAAAGCGTGGAAACTCCCAATTGAAATTCCTGAAGGTGAGTTTTATAAAATTGGCGGTTGGCTTACCGACCAAGAGATACTCTATATAACAAATTATGAGCAATCATCGTCATTATACGTTTATCATCTGCTAACGGGTAGTAGCGAATTGCTTTATAAAAGTGGTGCACCCATTGTAAGCGTACAAATTAGTCCATCAAAAGAGTTAATACTCATTCAATCATCTCCTTCCACCTATGAAGGACAAGTTACCATCGTAACCCCTGATGGATCGGAAATCATAAAAAAATCTATTCCATCCTATGAATTAGAATTTGAATGGAACCAATTTAACGAATCTGAAATTCTAATTTCTTCGTTTAATGAGGATTGGAGCTTTCAAATGCTCCTTTTAGATATAGAAAAAAATAAACTTGCTGAATTATCGATTCCACAACCATTTATTAAGTGGTTAGGAAAGGAAGAAGTTGCATTTTTACACTGGGATGAAGCGAGTCCATCGCTTTTTGCTCCCCTAATGAGCAAGCATTTAGGAACGGATAAAGAGGAAACAATACTTGATGATGTTCTCCAATTTTCAACCTATCGTAACATTCTAATGACTGTTACAGTCAATGATGAAGAAAAATTACAGGCTGCTTATAGCTTTTATAAAAAGGATAAAAAGGAAGTCTTTACTTTTTCAGTTCCTCATTTGACAATGTTTTCAGGATGGTTAGTACCTTTTTACGATTTTAATGAGAGCAAGGGAAAATTCATTACCCTAAAGCCATTGAAAAGTGCTGAAGCTGATGCTTACTCTGGGGGTTTTGACCTTGTAAGTTATGATATCAATAAGGATAAGAGCGATGTTATTTTAAAAGCTCTGAAGAATGAACCTTTGCTTTTATCACCTGCAGGGGAAGCAGCACTGTATGGAAATCGATTTGATCAAATCATTGATCTCCATACAAAAGAAATTTACAAGCTCGTAAAAAAGTAAAAGACTGCCATCTGGCAGTCTTTGGATCTTTTAATAGATAAGAAAAGTAAAAATTTTTAAACTTAGTTTACTGTCCAGCTCCAGCGCCCTAGCGGCTAGTGTCCTTCGCTCTCCGCCCTACGATAAGTCAACATCGAATCGCCTCCGGCTCTTCGTGTTTCCTTTATCTCGGTTGGAGCGCTCCACAAGGAACGCTCCGGCAGCATAGACTTCGCACGAAGAAAAAGCGTTAGCTTTTTCGAGGAGGCCATACGCCGCTGACCAGGGCGCTTGCGCTTTTCTTTTTAATGTGTCCCTGTTGGAAAACCACTTTCAATCAGCGTCATAATGGCAAACCAACCAAAAACAGCTAGTGATGCTACCGCAAAAAATGCACCTAAGAAATTTTTATTTTTTAGGGCAGTGAATGAACCATATGCAGCAAGTATGGCAACCAAAGCAAAAATAATAACTACTCCCATTAATAAAGCCCCCTTTATTAGATATACTTGAGCTTAGCGCCCAACTAATTTCTAAAGATAGTTATGTAAGAATATTATATACATTCGATTCTTATTTTATATTCTTTTGATTCATTTGTCGAGGGCTAAAAAAAGTTAGCAATACAGCTTTCATAGTGTAAAATGAAATTAAGTAAAGGCTCTTTTTAAGGATTTTAACAACAATGTTTATGAAAACAGCCTTAATGTGAAAATAGTTGGAGGTAGCGAAAAGATGAAATGGTTTCAAATCCCACTAGGGGTTTTACAAACAAATTGTTATATAGTTGAAAGTCCTGAAAAAAACTGTTTGATTTTTGATCCAGGCGGTGATGGGAAAAGGTTGATTAAGTGGTTAACGAAAAGAGAACTTACGCCGATTGCGATTTTTTTAACACATGGACATTTTGACCATATCGGCGGGGTAGACGAGGTAAGAGACTATTACAAAATTCCTGTTTATATTCATGAAGTGGAAGAAGATTGGTTAACAGATCCTGCTTTAAATGGTTCCAAGTTTTTTAAAATGCAAGATTTAGTAAAAATGAAAAAAGCAGACTACCTCTTAACAAAAGAAGAAGCCATTACAATTGAGGAATTCTCGTTCACCTTATTAGAGACACCAGGTCACTCTCCTGGAAGTGTATCGTACTACTTTGAAAAAGCGGGCTTTGTAGTATCAGGTGATGCATTATTTCAAAACAGTATTGGCCGAACAGACCTCCCAGGGGGAAATCATAAACAATTAATAAAGAGTATTCATGAAAAATTATTATTTTTACCTGAGGAAACGGAAGTTTTGTCTGGGCATGGACCGATAACGACAATTGGAGAAGAAATGGACAGTAATCCGTTTTTAAATGGGTTTTAATGATGCTTGCTTATTTAAAGAGTTTAATCACAAGCTCACCAACTCGTTTGATTTCCTATGCAGAATACATGGACGCAGTCCTTTATCACCCTGAATTTGGTTACTATATGAAAAATAAACAAAAAATTGGCAGCCAGGGAGATTTTATTACGACCAGTAATATTTCCGATGTATATGGTCGAATCATTGCTAAGTGGTTTGCAAGTATTTGTGAAAAAAAGGGATTAGAACCGATATTTTGTGAGATTGGTGCTGGAAATGGCCGTTTTGCCCATGCTTTCTTACAGGAATGGGAAGATTCTATCAAAACTCCATTAAATTACATAATAGTGGAAAGCAGTCCATATCATCGAAAATTGCAAAATGAGTTATTAAAATTCCGTTATTCTATAACACAAGTATGCAAACTAGATGAACTTGAACCATTTGAAGGGATGGTCTTTTCAAATGAATTATTTGATGCCCTGCCGGTTCATGTAATAGAAAAAGTGAACGGTCAATTATTTGAAATGATGGTTGGCATTAAAAACAATTCCTTGTATGAGGACAAGGTGCCGTTAACCAATTCGTCCATTCTCTCTTTTTTGGAGGAGACTGGCTTTGTTTTACAAGAAAAACAACGAATTGAGGTGCCTTTATTTATGGAAGGCATGGTGAAGGATATATCAAGGGTAATAGCAAAAGGGATTGTTGTTACAGCAGATTATGGTTATACCAAAGAAGACTGGAATCACCCTTCGAGAATAAAAGGAAGCCTGCGTGGATATTATCAGCACCAAATGATTCATGATGTTTTAGAAAACCCAGGCGAAATGGACATTACCACACATATTCATTTTGATTGGCTGATTCAAAAGGGCGAGCAGGAAGGGTTGAAATTTCATTCAAAGCTTAGACAGGATGAATTTTTACTAAAAGCAGGAATTTTAAAGGAATTAGAAAACCATTATGATCCAAATCCTTTTTCTGAAGTTAGTAAACGCAATCGGGCGATACGAAGTTTGATCATGCCATCTGGAATGAGTTCGTTTTTTCACTTGGTTATTCAACAAAAAGAGATGCCTGATGATAATCTTTTCGAAATATAAAAAAACACCGGAGAAGGTCCCGGTGTTTTTTACGTGTTCCTATCTTCTCAATGTCCTCCACCTAGTGGCATCATAAAAGTTGTCCAATAAGTGAAGCCTGCGAAGAAAACGGTTAAATATCCACAAAAAACATACATATACATACGCTCGGATAGTTTAAGATAACTTAGTAAAACAAAGAAACCAGTTTGGGCCAAGAAAAGCAATGCGGTTTTATCCATATCACCTAGATAGAACATAACGGTAAAAATACCCGTCCAGAAACCCAAAACTCTGTACATGCGATCCATATGTATCCCTCCTTTTCCCCTATGGTACCATCAGCAATATTATAAAGAAAAGGAGGTCAAAAGTAAATAAGCTTTCAAATTAGTTTGTAACAAGTGCCTGATAAGAGCAAGTTTCGCAACCTGAAATAATATTTTCTTTTTCAATTAACTCCACTGACTCAAACAATGCTTCAAACATTCCTTTTAGGAACTCATGATGCATCGCACAAACACTTTCGTGCTCCTCTGCCACTTCTTTAAAGGGACAATTATAAATCTGGAAGAAAATTTTGTTTTGATCATCATTTGCTTCAAATTCTGGATAAAAGCCTGCTAAGGTTGCAGCACTTTTCAAGATAGCTAATTTTTGATCAAAATCTATTTCTTCTCCAAAGGATCTTCTAGCCAATTCCTGATCAATTACTTCAGCACCAAATCGTTTTCCAGTTAAGTAAAGAGCTTGTTTACCAGCTTCCCCTAACGTGAGCATGGTAGTGATAGCTACTTTTGAAAGAAGCATGTAATCTCGGAAAGGGAAGTGCAACTGAATGACATCATCTGATAGACGATATAATCTACTGGGTCTGCCACCTTTGCCAGTCTTTTTGGTTTCAGAAGCTAACATATTGACATCTTCAAGCTTAGATAAATGTAACCTCGCAACATTGGGATGGATATTAAAATTCTCAGCTACTTCTTGCACGGTAACTTCTTGATGACGTTTCGTAATGTATTGATAGATGTAGTACCTAGTTGGATCTGATAAAACATTTGTTATCTTTAATGTTTGTTCCATCTCTGTTCACCTCAAACCCCCATAATTTAATCCCATTATAATACAGCATTTTGTACATGGGAATGAGGTTAACAATGTTAACACTATATGTTTAGAAATTGTTCACAATTGCAAACTATCCGAAGGTGCCTTGTTATACAAAACATAAACGAAATATATACAGCCTGTTTGTCAATAGTTATTTTTTAGACAATAGTGAATGAAAAAAAGAAAAAATTTTTTTAAAAAAAAGAAGAATCATGAAGGAATAGCTTGAAAGGTGTCGAATTACTACAAAGACAAAATATAAGGTGGTGTTACATATTGTAAGCTCAATCGAAATACTAGCAAATAGGATTATTACAGATGCAGCCCGAAATCAAGCAACAGATATTCACATTGTTCCCAGAAAGCAAGACACATTGATTCAAATCCGCTTAACAAACAAACTGATTCCCCGGTTATCACTTCCAAAAGATGAATGCGACAGATTAATCTCTCATTTTAAATTTACAGCGAATATGGATATCGGAGAACGAAGACGTCCCCAAAGCGGTGCGATTTTTTGTGAAGTCGATGGAAAATTAATGGGTCTTAGACTTTCAACTCTTCCATCCAACAACCGAGAAAGTCTTGTCATTAGACTGCTGCCACAGCAAGAACAGATTCCCTTTCACCAACTTTCTCTTTTCCCAGGTATGACCAGAAAACTACTTGCTCTCCTTAAACATGCTCACGGCCTAATAATTTTTACAGGCCCGACCGATAACGTAACACAAATACTACTTAACGAATGCTAATAAAACTCAACATTCGTTAAGATGATTAAGTCTTTTCCTTTTTTGTTTCGTGGATTGACAGGTGGCTTTGACAAGGTTTTAAATTCAATTTTTCGGATAAACTGTGAAATGAATTTTTTCCTCTCTTCATGCTCTAAAAAGGTAAAAGTTTCATTAAAAGTAAAAACAATATCTTTCAAAGCCTCTGTGTTGATCGGCACAGGGGTTTTATATTGGACAACTTTACTTTTCAACTCATCATAGATCCCTCTCGTTTCATCCATGAGCTTTTCATACTCCTCATCCATAATTTTTTCCATCGACCATGCCAGTGTAAATTTTTCACGTTGTTTTTCCACCTTCTCCAGCTGCTTCACTAACAATTCCCGTTCGTCTTTCTTTTCTATAATAGGAGTGACGTCTTCAATTTCTACATGCTTCATATAATCATAAAGAGCTTCCACAAAACGATGTTCACCAATCGTCAGCATGGTATCACCATTTTTGTAACAGACCTGGCATTTGTAAACTACTCCCTGATATTTGCTTCCGTCCTTGCGTGTACGAATGTACCGATTGACCGATAGAAAGGATCCACAATGAGGACAAGTAAGAAGCCCTTGAAATAAATAAATTGCATGACCATCTCTCCTATGTTGGAAAGAACGATCCTCTAACATTTGTTGCAGCTTCATAAATTCTTGTTTTGAAATAATACCTGTATGTGTATCTTCATATACTTCTTCATTCCATCGTGTTGCTCCATATAAAGCTGGATTTTTTAATATGCGTAAAATACCAGTTACGTGCCAGGTACGATCTTGATTGGTCTTATTTAAGTAATCAGCTAGTTGATTGGTGGACATTCCACTTTTGATTTTATCTATCATCAGAAGCACGGTAGTTGCCTGCACGTTGGCTTCCAACTTTTCTTTTTCGTTGAGGTCAAAACCATATGGCACAGCTCCAACACGTTCCCCTCCAGAAACTTTTTCCTCTAAAGCCATTTTCACACGTTCAGAAAGGTTCTCTGTCTCCCATTGTGCGAGGAGGGCTACTAACCCTATAAACATTCGACCCATAGCGTTTGACGTGTCATACAACTCTGTGGCGCTTTTAAAACTACATTTATATTTGTCTAACATCTCTAACATTTCATATAGGTCACGAACACGTCTAGTAAAGCGGTCTAATCGATAAACCAAAATCATATTTATTTTACCTTTTTTTACATCGTCTAACATACGTTGTAATTCAGGGCGGTTGGTATCTTTAGCAGAAACCCCTTCATCAACATAGAACCTATAGTCTGTCCAGCCTTGTGCCGTACAATAGGCAATGAGTCGTTCTTTTTGTGCTGGAATAGAATATCCTTCTTTTGCCTGTTCATGTGTGGATACACGAATATATAATGCGACAGTCATAGTTGTCCCTCCTAAAAAGTGAAAAATATGTCGAAAAATATGTCGACAAATGATGTGCCAGATAATGTATTATTATTTGTAAGCCGGATGGTTGACATTTGAATCGCGGAAAAGGTATAAAACCAATTCCTCCTATGCCTTCTTTCTATTGGGTATTATAATCCATTCATATAGTTGATCACCGTGATCTAAATTAAGAATGGATGCAACGTTTTTAGCAGACTCCATGTTCATTTTTTGTTTTCCGTTAATCCATTTATCAACTTGTTGTCTATGAACACCTAAACGTCGTGCTAATTCAGCTGGAGTCATTTCTAACTCCTCCAATTTTTCAGAAAGAAGGCATCTCCCGATTCGGTATGCCATTCTTTTACCGCCTTTTTCCAATATATTATAAGGAGATTACATCGATGAAACGACTTAGTGTTGAAACAAAAAAAAATGTATTAACATTATTTTTAAACACATCAATTAAACGAGAAATTTTTAAAAAAAGATTAGTTAAAAAAGAAAAAAATACCAATCCTTGTTATATTTGTTTAAAAGCATATATAAATACTGCAGATTAATATCAACTTATTTTTGATTGGGTTACTTTGGTTCGAACATTACTTGGACCACTTTACCTATGATTCGTGCTCGCTCATTAGTTATAAAAATGGGTTCATACTTAGGGTTGTCCGGGTAAAGTATGACTTGCCCGTTTTCTGTTTTTTTGACTCTTTTTAGAGTTGCTTCATCACCGTTAATGTTTACAACAGCAATTTCTCCGTTTTCGACTTCCTGCTGTATTTTCACTACCACTTTATCTCCATCAAATATTCTACTTCCAATCATGGAATCTCCTTTAACTTTTAGTACTATTGCACCATCAGGTTTAAGGTTCCACATATTGGGGATTTCTGTCCATTCCTCTATATGGTCTTCTGCAAAAATCGGTTGGCCAGCTGCAATATGGCCTAATACGGGTACTTTTAATACGGGCATAAAATGTTCCGATATGATTTCAGCATTACTTTTATATAACTCTTTTGGATCAATATTTCTATCCACTAAATCTTTAATAATAAAATTAAGAAAAGTAATTTTTTCACCAATTGTTAAACTTTTAAATATTTTTTCAGTTATTTCTGGATCATTAATTAATTCATCCATCTCTTCTTCTGATAAATTTTCATTTGCTTCTAATAAATATTCACGAAAAACATCAGTTAAAACACCTGATTCGTTAGTTACAGAACTTACAAAAATCTCAGCTGCATTATTAATTAATTCATTAAGACCATTAACATCGCTGTTTGCACGATCGATAGCCTGCACTGTTTCTCTGTGTAGATCTCCTGAAATATATCCTGCTTTCTCCATTAATTCTTCGTACCCAACTTTTAAAGGTTCAGAGATTTTCTTTAAAATGTCAGGTGATGGCAACCCTTTTTTTCCATTTTCTATTTGAGATAGATATGCATTAGACACACCAGTCTTTTTCTCCAATTGTCTAATGGAAAGTCCTCTTTCTTTTCTTAACTCTCTTAAATATTCACCAAATTTTATTAAATCGGCGGTCATAAAATTCACCTCACAATTTTTATTATAACCCTAAACGCTTACTATTGTTATGATAAATTTTAAAAATGTTATTTTTTTAGAAAAAAATGCTAAAAAATGCTTGCTAAAGTTTGCGTTAAGGATTATTATGGAATTACAGGAAGTGATAACTAAAGTAAGCGAGGTGATGAAATGAAAATTAAATTGAAAGATCCCACTGAATTTAAAAAAATGCTGATTATTAATGGATTTTCTCAAACTGAATTAGCAAAGGCCATAGAAGTTACTCCACCTTATATAAATCAGATTGTTAATGAAGAAAGATCGCCAAGCGCAAAAATTGCTAAGCGAATTTCCACAAATCTCGGTGTGGATTTTAATGATATTTTTTTTATAGATAGTGCTTGCTAAAGAGAGCATAAGAGGTAGGAGCTGGAGAGATGAAAACGGCAGAACAGCCCAAAATTAGTGAGGAAACTTTAAAAGAAATGGCTAAATTTTTTATGAAAACGTCTATTCCGCGGATCTTGGCTGAAAAGAAAAAGGAGAAGGAATTGCAAACAAAATAAAGGAGGATTTGAAAATGGATGGGAAATATCTTGCAAGTAATACTGGCCCATTAAAAGTAATAGGTGAAGGAAAAGTGTTTATCACAATAAATGATTTGTTAAATACTGATCGCTTTAAAATGGTCGAACTAGCTGCTTACACAATTCGGGGGAGTGAATCAAGAATCGTATCTATTAATTGTTTATTTAAAAAAGAAGGTGAACATGATTCAGTACTTTTTTATAGGAGTTTTGATTTTTATAAAAGGCATGGAATGGTTGATGATGACTTAAAGTTAACAGCAGAGCACGGTATCGGATTTGGTGATTTCGATATATATAACTTTACTCAACTTCGTGACTTTTATCGGGAGCATTCGAAAGTTCCAGTTGCTGAAATTTCTTAGAGGATCCATTCCTCTAAATTTTTTAAGCCTTTGGCGAAATTTGAGGAACGAATCAAGTTCTAAATCAACCAGTTTAGCATATTAGGAGGTGATTAATACGTTAGAATTCGCGGTTGGTTATGGAATATTAGCTTTGGTTTTTAGGGTGTTAGCAGAAAAATTATTAGGAGGGAAATAAGAAATGGAAAAAGTGATGATTTCAAAAGAAGAAGCTGCGGCATTGGAAAGTGCTCTTGAAGTAAACGGTGGGGATAGAGCTAATGTAAGTCAATACCATGGTGTAAATGGATTGTGGACAGATAAACGTGAGGCATTAAATAACATTGATTTAGAAACTCTAAATGTCGCTTTATATGTTGGATATGAAATTGAACCTGGTCCTGAGGACAAGATCCTTGAATATTACCATAGTCTTGATACGAGTCGTGAGTTTTCATCAGAATGGCAGATGTCATTAGCAGTTACAAAAACTCTAAATTTATTAAACATCAAAATTAAAGGAATTAATTGCTAATGCTCGATTATTGGAAAGCTAGTCTTCCACAATTATCTTATGCCGATTTAATCACTCTTGTGGAAGATGCAGAAAGAAGAATTGGTTCTCATGTAGCAGGTGGAAATGAAATTAATGAATATGTACAAAGGCAGCAAGCATTACTGGAGCTAATCCAGGATGAACTTTTAAGGAGGTGAGTACATATGAAGATTAAAGCAAAAGCATGGTTGGCTATGTCGGTGCAGGAACGTCTTATCGCAGTTTATTTAGTGGCTAAGGATAACAGGAGGTAATTTTATTGAAAAAGAATGAAAAGATCCCTCCAGAAGAACAAAAACAATATATCTTACTTGAAAATACGAATAAAAATTATGAGAAATTATTTGGTTGGAAACCTGGTACTATCTTAAAACGAATTTCAATTTGGTATGGAAGTAATGGTTGTGGTCGTGATTTAAAACAAGCGTATTTTGTACGTGCTGATGATAACTCTACTTGGGGACATATTGTTTGGAATGACCATGTAAAAGAAATAACAGATCAATTGGAATTAGAAATTTAGGAGGTGACAATGTGTCGATTGGGAAAGTGACTGTTTGGTATATGACGGAGGAAGAGCGACTAGCATATGTAGCTAAGCACCCTATTGTGCCCACTGGTGAAGCTGTTTTTAGCACTGAAACAATTGATTATAAAAAGGTTAGCGAACGCAAAAAAGAGGCACTACAGCGAAAAGGTAAGTTAATTGATAGTGTCGATAAGGATACCCTCCACAAATTGTTTATGTCAGGTGAAACAATACCAGAGATTGCAACAGCACTAAATATATCGATTTCAGTCTTAAACAAATACATTGGTGATCAGCGGAAAATTGAACCTGATAAATGGCCCATTCGGAGTAAAGGTAGAAAAAGGGAATGAGGTGAGTAGTTTGGGAGAAATTGAGAATCCCATGATAGTAGACAGCTTGTGGAAGGAAAAGGAACAGGAACCAAAAGTAATTGGTGATTGTGCTGGATGCCAGGAAGATATTTTAGCCGGTGAAGATATTTATGAATTCGATGATTATGGGGAAACAGTACTTATTCATCAAAAAGCTGAATGTTGTCAGCAGTATGTTGCTGAAATGTCAGTTTGTAGGATTGCCGGAGAATAAAAAGACCCACTTGGCAGAGTGAGTCTCGTGTAAAGGTGATTCGTTTACATAACCTAGCTCCATTATAAATGAATCGCCTTAAAAAACCAAATGGAGGTACAAAATGAATTCCTTATTAAAAAATGAATTGCAATTAGTTGAAAATTTCTTCGAAGATGCTGTGTATGCAGAGGAAGGACAAGAAAGTCATTACTCTTTCCAAATTACTGATTTAAATAGTCTTAATTGGGTTTTTCGTAAACTTTCAGCATTAAAGACTAAGGAAAAAGAAATCAAGCAACTTGCTGAAGCTGAACGCCAAAGAATTGCAGATTGGGAACGTGGGGAGCTCTCCACAATTTCGAATAGACTTGAATCATTTGAAACTATGATTGCTGCATATCATGCAAAGCAACTTGAGCAGGATCCTAAAGCAAAAACAATCAGCACGCCTTATGGTAAATCAAAAACTAGAAAATCCGGTGAAGCTCCTGAAAAACAGGATGAAGAAAAAATCTTGCAATATGTCATTGAAAACGAAATGGACGAGTTTATTAAAAACAGTGTTAAATGGGGCGATTTGAAAAAGTCACTCAAGATTGTGGATATCAGTGGTGAAAAGGTTGTAGTTGATGAAAATGGTCAGGTAGTACCTGGTGTGACCGTTAAGCCTGAATCAATCTCCTATTCTGTGGAGGTGTAAAAATGTTAAAAGTAAATCTAATTTCTTTTGAAGATTTAACACAGCAAGAACAAGAGGATCAGCCTGATAACGGACCAGGTAAAGAGTACGCTAACTACATCAAAATTACCGATAGTGCTAATACTTTGCTGATTTTGTCAGATGCAGTTGAGCCAGAAGACGCGACTTTTAGAAGGGATTTTAAAGGTGTTGTTAGAGCGATTGAACAGGCTTATAAAATCGGTTTAAGAGATGGAAAAAAATTCACATCATGAATTGCCCTTACTGTGGAAGAGAACCAATCTTCCTCTCCAGTAAAGAATTTTACGGCCGCGACTATGGCACCAATGTTTATCTTTGCCGTCCTTGTAACGCTTATGTTGGCACTCATGGCAGAGGAAAAACTCCACTTGGGACAATGGCAAATCGGAATCTTAGAGAAATGCGTAAACGGACCCATGCTTCATTTGACCCACTTTGGAAATCTAAACGCATGAGTCGTTCAAAAGCTTATAAATGGATGGCAGAAGTGATGGAACTACCAGGGGATAAAGCTCACATTGGAATGTTTGATGAGGAGCAATGTTTGGAATTGCTTGGCCATCTTAGGGAAAAGCCAAATAATCAATTAAAAAAAGGAGTGACAACATTGGAATTAACAAATGGTTCTCAAATTACTAAAAGTAAAAATGCAAAAATTATCATTTATTCTAAACCTGGTGATGGAAAAACGACAGTAGCAGGTAAAATTCCGGGAAAGACATTGGCTTTAGATATTGATGGTACAAGCCAAGTGTTAGAAGGATATTCAAATGTCGATGTTGCAAAAATTGACGGTAAGAATCCGCATGATAGTATATTGCAATTCTATGCTATTGCAAAGGCAAACATCGGGAAATATGACAATGTTTTCATCGATAATTTAACTCATTATCAAAAGCTCTGGCTGCTTAAGAAAGGAGAAAATACTAAAAGTGGGATGCCAGAATTAAAAGATTATGCTTTGCTAGATAACCATCTTTTGGGATTAGTAGAAACGTTTAATGCATTAGATGCAAATATCATTTTTACAGCTTGGGAAACAACTCGAACAATCATTCACGATGATGGTCAACAATACAATCAATTTATTCCAGATATTCGAGATAAAATTGTAAATCACATCATGGGAGTTGTTCATGTTGTAGCAAGGTTAGTAAGAAAAGCAGATGGAACAAGAGGATTTATCCTTGAAGGTAATCAAAGTATTTTCGCTAAGAATCATTTAGATCAGCGTAAAGGTTGCGTTCAAGAAGAATTAATAGTGTCATCCATAAATCAAAACACAGGGGGTAATAAGTAATGTCATTCTTTAAATTTGATGAAGAAAATGCAAGTACAGGATTTGAATTAGTAGCTGAAGGAAAATATGAAGCAGTTATCGTTAATGCTGAAGCTGGAAAAACTCAAGCAGGTAAACCTAAATTATCAGTAGACTTTGAGATTCGTAGTGATGTTCCACAAAATCATCAGGGTGCAAAAGTGCTTTATAATAACTTTACTTTTGAGCATGAAGTTTCAGTAAGAATCGTCAATTCCCTATTAAAAGCATGCGGATTCGCTAACAATCATGCCTTTAATTCACCAGAAGATATGGCGAAGCAGCTTATTAACAAAAATTTAAAAATCACTGTTAAGCATGACGAATATGACAAATTGGTTGATGGTGTAAAACAAAAACGTACTGCAGCAAAAGCGAAATATTATGATGTGTCCGATGTAAGCCCAATGATGTCAGCTGGTGCGATTACAATCGGTGATGATGATTTACCATTCTAAAAATAACTAAATAGAGAGGTTGGTTTTGCCCAGCTTCTCTTTTTTATACCTAAAAACGTAATCGGAGGGCGCAATGAAAGAAAATCCATACAGTTTTAACGATATCCCTGCCGAGTTAAAAGCCCTTCCCCAATGGATATTGTGGAAATCAGAGAAACGAAATAACAAGCCAACCAAAGTACCTTACCAAGCAAACGGAGAGATGGCACAAGCTAATAACCGTCGAACATGGAGCACCTTTGCAACAGCAGTAAAATTCTATATGGATGGTGGCTATGACGGTATTGGATTTGTGTTTAGCCGTCAGGATAATTATATCGGCATCGATATAGACAAGTGTGTATCAGATGGAAAAACCAATGCCTTTGCTACTGAAATTATCGACACTTTAGATAGCTATACTGAATTTTCTCCATCTGGCAAAGGTATTCACATCATCATAAAGGGTAATCTCCCTCAAGGGGTTATAGGTACCGGGCGTAAAAATACAAAGCACGGCTTGGAAATATACGCACATGGTCGTTACTTTACCTTCACGGGGAATAAAGAAAATTCTAATGAAATTTATGATCGCACGGATGAAATAGCTGAAGTATTTGAGCAATATTTTGATGATAGCGATATCCAGGGGCGAATAAACCTCGCGGAATTTGAAAAAGATGAAATCAAAATTTCTAATGACACGCTTTGGGAAAGAATATTTCGTTCTAAGAATGGCGATGAAATACGCTCGTTATTCAATGGCCATTTAATCAATGGGGACCATTCAGCAAGCGACTTATCCTTGTGCAATCATCTAGCATTCTGGACAGGAAAATCAGCAACCCGGATGGATACAATGTTTCGGGAATCAGGTCTTATGCGTGATAAATGGGATGTTATTCATTTCAGGGATACCAATGAAACATACGGTGAAAGAACAATAGCAACTGCTATTTCTTCTACTGCTACAACAATTTTAGACAACAAAGAGCAATTCGCAGAATTTTCCTTTGACTTCCACAATGTTGAAGAAGATGTCGAAAAAGAAAAGCCGAAAAAGAAATTCCGTTTGACCGAACTAGGAAATGCTGAACGGATCGCATATGAATATGGCCATGTAATCCAATATGTCAGCGATATGGGTTGGTTGATATGGGACGGCAAGCGATGGAAGTTTGACACAAAAAAAGAAATCGAACGAATCACTAATAAAGTTTTGCGAGGATTGTATAAATCGGATGATGAAGCTGAAACAAAGTGGGCGCGAATGTGCGAAAGAAGAAATATCCGAATGAATAGCATTAAGGATCTTATGCCATTGGTTCCAGGAGAGCGTGAGAGTTTTGATAGACATAAGTATTTGCTTAACCTGGAAAATGGAATCGTTAATTTAAAAACAGGAAAGTTGCAGCTGCATGATCGTGAACTAGGATTAACGAAAATCACAAACGTTGCATTCGATGAAAACGCAAAATGTCCGGAATGGTTAAGTTTCTTGGAGCAAATATTTCAAGGGGATAAAGAACTTATCGAATACATGCAGCGGCTTATCGGATACTCATTAACTGGAGAAATTACCGAGCAAATAATGGTTTTTCTAATCGGTGGTGGATCCAATGGTAAATCAACTTTCATCAATACGATTAAGGACCTCATGGGCGAATATGGTAAACAAGCAAAATCAGATACTTTCATCAAAAAGAAAGAAACAGGTGCCAATAACGATATTGCCAGATTAGTAGGGGCGCGCTTTGTGTCTGCAATTGAAAGTGAAGATGGTGAACAACTATCGGAATCGTTCGTAAAGCAAATTACAGGTGGAGAGCCAGTACTTGCTCGTTTCCTTCGACAAGAGTATTTCGAATTCATTCCGGAATTCAAAGTGTTCTTTACTACAAACCATAAACCGGTAATAAAGGGTGTTGATGAGGGTATTTGGAGACGTGTTCGATTAGTTCCATTTAATCTACAGTTACCAAAAGAAAAACGTGACAAAAAATTACCAGAGAAACTCTCACTCGAAATGCCTGGCATATTAAATTGGGCGATTGAAGGTTGCTTGAAGTGGCAGCAGACAGGATTGAATGATCCCAGAACAGTTATGAAAGCAACAAATGAATACAAAGAAGATATGGATATCTTAGGACCTTTCTTATATGAACGTTGTTATGTCGGAGTCGACCAAAAGATCCCTGCAAAAGACCTTTATGAAGTTTATTCCAATTGGTGTTTCCAAAATGGAGAGTTTGCTTTAAAAAATCGAGCTTTTTATCGAGCACTTGAAACGAAGGGTTTTAAAAAGGAACGTGGAAGCGGAAATAAGTTTTTCATCTATGGAGTTACTTTACAGGAGCGAAAAGTTAGCTTTATTCAAGAAAAGTTACCAGATTTAGACGAAAATCAGCAAGATTCTTCAAAAAGTAACTTTTTTAAAATTACTTGAAAACCAATGGTATCAATGGTTTTAGTTATTTTTTATAGTTATTTAGTTACTTTGTTACTTAAAAAATATATAAATAAAAATATATATATATATATATAAGTCTATTAGTAGCGTTTAATGCCAAAATAGATAACCTTTAGTAACTAAATGGTACAAGCCCTTGGGGCAGTAAGGTTCAAAGGTGATTTAAAAAGTAACTTTTCTATAAAAATAGTTGTTTTTTAGTAACTTAGGTGGTGATTCCATGCAAGTGTTAATGATCCTTAGCCAAATTTGGAAATCAGGTGCAAATATTTATCTTGATAAAGCTGATGATCGGATAGCGATTGATAATCAGAAATTAATACCTGGTGAAGTTATGCAATCAGCTGAATATAATTTTAAAAAAATCGCTGATTGGTTCCAGTCCTGGAAGAATGCCAGTAATGAAAAAATAACTATTCGTAAAGCACTTCATACCTATTGTGGGTGGGAGAAAAATGAAAAACTTAGCGAATGGCTATGCGATGATACGGATTCATTAATGTTATTTACCGATTGGACTATTTTCTTAGCGAAAAATGGTTGGGTTGATATTTATGATGACTTTAGGAATTACGAAAATGAAGAATCAGATCGGATGGTAAGAGAGTTATATATCCGTGCTGTTGCATATGCGAAGAAAGGAGTGGGAGCATGAGGGAAATTAAGTTTCGTGCCTGGGAAAAGAATCTTAAAGAAATAATTCCTGTACACAACATAGATTTTGAAAAGAAAATGATAAACACAGAATCTGCATGGCGGTTTTTTAATGAAATTGACTTAATGCAATACACAGGCTTAAAAGACAAGAACGGTAAAGAGATTTATGAAGGGGATATTGTCAAGGTTAATACCAACCAATACGGAGTTTTCAAAGTAGAAGTTAGATTTTACCAAGGTGAATTTGGCTACATGAATATGGATTGTAAACAAATAACACCGCCGGATAAATGGGATAAGGAATATCCAATAACTTCAAGCGGATGGTTTATGGGAGGATTTAGTCCACTAAGCGGAAATGGTTATGCAAAGCATAAACCTTGTAATGCTTTTGGGGAATTATCGGATATTGAAATCCTCGGTTCGATTTTCCAAAATCCCGAGCTTCTAGAGGTAGCTGAATGATTCATTACAGCTACACAGATACTGAATTAAATAAAATCCTCAAGACACTCACTATCGTTATTGATACTCGTGAAAATGTAAACGGTCATATCCTTGATTATTTGCGCCAAAAGGAAATCCCTATAAAAATACAAAAATTAGATACCGGTGATTATGGCTGCATGATTCCAAAAAATGAAGAGTTGGGGATAGCACGCGATATCTTTTTAAATAGTCGAGTTGAACGGAAAGCGCACATCGACGAAATTACAGGAAATTTGCAAAAGGATACGGCCACAGCATTTGAAAATGAATTGATCCGTTCCAAGGACATTCCATTCACATTAATTGTGGAAGACCTACACGGATATGAAAAAATGCTCAAAGGTAAATACCGTTCCAAATATAATCCATTAGCATTGCTCGGTAGACTCAATACATTTAAAGCGAAATACAATTTTGAAATTGTATACCTAGATCAAAAATACACCGGAAATTGGATATATCACCATTTTTATTACCAGGCAAAACATTATCTAAGAACTGGAGCTTTTTAAAAGGTGGAATAAATGATGGTCAATAAACGAAGAAAATATGTATTTAGTGAGGTGAGATTGTGGCCAGAAAACAATCTGATTTTGCCGTGTATCGTGGAGAGGAATTCCAGTTTATCGGAAGTGCAGATGAATGTGCAGAATTCTTAGGGGTGAAGAAAAACATAATTTATTTATTTTCATCTCCCTCTTATCAGAAAAAGGTGGCTAATCCGAAACGAAATCGCGAGACATATATAACCGTTATAAAGTTGGATGAGGAAGAGGAATAAAAGGAGGGAAATCATGGCTAAGCACATTGTAGATAAAGATAGCCTCCAATATAAAAAGCAATTAGCGGAATTCATGCAGCAGATAAATCCAAAGCCTACGCTTGAACAAATCGAACAATTAAAGCAGCAGTACTTAGATAAGAGAAATAAATAAAAAAGGTGTGATTGTGTGGGGCTTTTATATAATGTAGCCACCATTCCGAACCTCAAAAGAAATCACATCATCGAGAGATTACTAGCTAAAGGCATCAAAGAAACTAAGGATGGTACAAGCATTTATGAATTGAGTTATCGAGAACTAAAGCTTCAACTTGCAATAGTTCGATGTTTGGAGATTGAAGTGGAAAGCAGTGAAAACGGATGGTTCTAGATTTTTCGAAAGCAACTAACCAACAATTATTAACGATTACACACTTTGAAGATTGTCCAATTAATTTAAAACATCTTGCAGCTGCTGAATTACAAAAGCGTGAAGAAATTAGATATACAAGAAATTGTGCGAGGAAATATGCTGGAAGGAGAACCAAATGAAATTAAATGAATATCAAGAAATTTCCGCGAGAACTGCAAACTCACATGATTTTGAATTAGCCAATTATGGTTTAGGTATTACTGGTGAAGCTGGAGAAGTTGCAGATTTGATTAAAAAAGCTGTTTTTCATGGACATGCTATTCCTAAGGATGCTATCAAAAAAGAGTTAGGTGATGTCCTTTGGTATCTAAGTCAAATTGCTAGATTAGCAGGATTGACACTTGAAGAGGTTGCCACTGGGAATATCGAAAAGTTAATGAAACGGTACCCAGATGGTTTTTCAAGAGAGAGGAGTGTGAATCGCTGTGAAGGTACAAATTGAAGGTGATTTATATCTCGAATCTGATGAAAGGCAGTTTATCCTTAAAGAATATACTGGCAAGCAGGATAAGGACGGGAAGGATATATTTAAAATCCATGGCTTTTACGGTACCGTTCAGCAAGCCCTAAAAGCATTCACCAAAATGAAGATTAAACAATCAACAGCTGTGACTTTATCAGAGTTAGTTTTAGACATTAATAAAATAGAAGAATATATTTCTTCCAAGATTACTATATAACGTCTGAAATCAGCTGAAAAGAACCTTAAAACCACATATAAATATCAATCTATTAATAAAGGAGCGAATACCATGGCAAAAGTACAACTTAATCAAAAGGAACAACATTACGCGGATACACGTGAGCAAGCAGAAGAAATTATATTGGCTGCTAAAGAAAATGAAAATCTTCAAATGCATAAAATCACAGAGAAATACAATAAGTACGGTCAATATTTCTTAATCGATTTAACTTATGCTTATCAAACTCCTAAGGAAGTAATGGAGAGTCGTCCTGTAGATGCGCCAGAAGGACAAATGAGCATCGAGGATCATGAAGGCATTGAGTACAAGGTAGAGAGCGATGGTACAGTTTCTGTCGATACTGACCAGGTATCACTAGATGATGTGGACAGCGAAATACTAAATTAATAGATAAAGCCCTGGGGTTTCCCAGGGTCCCTAAAGGGGTGTCGAATATTGGATTTTGAACTTCCTGAATTGGACAGAAAAGCGACTCAAGAAAAAGTCGAAGGAAACTTAGCAAATTATCGCCTCTTTAAATACTTAGAGTTTGAGGAAAGAGAAGCTTCTGTTACAGCCAGCAGTACACCTAGATATCATGGTGCTACAAATGTAACAAGCGACCAAACAGGTTCCATTGCCATTCATAATGTGGATGAACAGCAGAAAAGAAAGCAATTCTGTGAACGGATTGAGTGGGCTGTAAAACGATTACCTAAGATGGAAAGGTTTCTTATCGAAGAAAGATATATGAGTGAGGATGCTGAATACTTAACAGATTTTAATGTCTATTATCATAAATTCCAACCTCCGATTTCTGAAAAAACTTATTCTAAGATTCGCTGGAAGGCCTTTTATAAATTAGCTTTGAACTTGAATATTGCTGTTACAAAATGAAAGAAAAGACGACGTAAGAAAAGAGGAGAAAAACTAATGATAAATCAAAGAACAGAAGAAGAAAATTATCAATTGGCCAAGGAAGAGGTAATTCGTTTGCAAATAGCATCTGCAGCTTTCGTTCAAAGGCGTTTACGAATTGGATATACTTCAGCTGCTAGAATTATTGATCGTCTTGAAGAAGAAGGAATTGTCGGACCTTATTTTGGTAACAAGCCAAGAGAAGTATTGGTAAAAGCTTAGCTATGGAGGGATTATGATGAAGCAATTAAAAGTTTGTTTACACAAAAAGAACGCTCATACACTTGAAAGAAATGAACATGGTAAATGGCTGTTGGATGGAAAAATCATCACTCAAGAGAAAGCAATAAATGAACTTGTTGAGGCAGTCCAAGACTTAGGTTATTGGTGTCAAGTTGCCAAGGATGTTCTACCCAAAGAAGATTTTGAAATGGTGCAAGAATCCTACGAATACCATGAAGATTAACGTCGTCTGTCGAAGATAGTACGGAAATAAATCGAAAATATTCCAAAAATATTCCGGAAATAAGTCGTGTTGTTATGAATTTAACATGATAAATTTATATTATCGGAAATAAAGGAAAGAGCAGTTTCATGAGGGTTATCCTGGTGGCTGCTCTTTTAATTTTGTTTTGTCGTTTATTGACGAACGATTGTATTTGTCCATTTTTTTCCTTTCGCTATAATATTGAGCGAGGGGAGGTGTTGAGATGGATAACAAGGAAAAAATGTTACATATTCTAAAAGCATATTATGATAAAAAAATGTTTAGTAAAAAAATAGAATTTAAGGAAACTGATTTTGAATACGGAAGGCACGAAGCAGCATTTTATTTATCTAACTTAGAGCGTGATGGATTACTTGAGTTTGATGGTGAAGTAATTCGGACTGGTGGTCAAAGACATCCTAAGTACAATAATAGTGTTTCTATGATTTGGTGGAGTAATGCTGATATTACTAGAGATGGTGAAATTGAGTTAAAAGAAAATGGATTAATTTAATATTATTTATGAGAGCATCCTTTCGAGGGTGCTTTTTATTTTGAATAAGGAAGGTGTTGAAATGAGAATTGAGGATCACTTAACTAAAGAACAGAAACAGCAGCTAGAGAAACTTAAATCACCGAACAAAGAAAAACTTAGCACAAAAGATATTGAAGAGTTAATGGGGACTAGACGTGACAGGTATGAAAGACGGAATGGAGCTGTGAGGAGAAAATGATTCTAACTGATGAACAAGAAGCCCAACTTTATGAGCTTGCAACAATAACCGGAATAGCAATTGATGAATTTAAGAAGGCATTATTTGTTTTTGTTGATTCTTGCCGAGAATCCTGGGGAGCTTTGGTCAAATGTGTTGAAGAAATTAATGAATATTACTTAATACTGGATGACAAACCAGATTGGAATACTCCTAAGAAAATAGTATTGAAAAGCCAGGTACTAATTAGAAAGCCATATATGGCAAGAGCAAGGAGTACTTGTTAAATAAATTATAAGGAGTTGTTGTGACATGGCTGAAAAGCGCGAGTCAAACGCAGGAGAATTAAAAGTAAAGATTGATGTCGATTGTTCAGAAGCATTGAAGGGCTTAAAGGCAGTGACAAGAGCAGCTAAGAAAGCTACAGCTGCTTTGAAAGAGTTAGAGGAACAAATGAACAAGAGTCAAAGGGATATCACAATAAATGTAGATGGAAGAAAGATTGTGACGGAAGTTATAGCTGACCTTAGAGGCAGGCCACTTAGAATGGGTTATTAACATATGCCAGTTAAACCATTACGCCCATGCAACAAAGCGGGCTGCCGTAACCTAACACGTGACAGGTATTGCAATGAGCACGCCCATCTAATAGCGCAGCAGAATAAGGATCGCTACAAATACTATGACAAGTACAAGCGTGACAAAGATGCTGCTGCTTTCTATAACTCAAAGCCATGGGAGCTGGTGAGAGAGCAAGCTTTATTGCGTGACCTTGGGCTGTGTCTGCATTGCTTAGAGTCTAAAGAGATAACACTAGCCGACATGGTGGACCATATCATTCCGATTAAGATTGAATGGGACTTGAGGCTATCGATAGGCAACCTACAATCGCTATGCAACGCATGTCATGCTGTCAAGACGTCCGAGGACAAGATTAAGTACAGATAGATGTATATCGTCAGAATTGTTTAGGTTTTTTACACAATTTAAAAATTATGCAAGGGGTAGGGGGAGGGTAAAAAGTTTCCCCCAAAAGTCGTAACACCCCCTTTGCCCATCAACGCGAAGTTTTTTCCCAAAATGGAAATTTTTTAGATAGGAGGTGATGAAATCATGGCAGGTCGAGGAAGTAAGCCCGTGCAGCTGATAAAGCTCGAGGGAAAAAGCCATCGAACTAAAAAGGAATTAGAGCATCGGGAAAAAGCAGAACGGTCGCTTTACACCGGAACAAGTTTCAAAGAATCGTCTGTCGTGAAATCTGATCCTGTTGCTCATAAAGAGTTTTTACGGTTGAAAAAACTTTACAAAAAAATTGAGTATGTGGACGGTCTGGATGAGCAAGTCATTAATCGATACTGCATGCTTGTCAGCCAGGAAAATAGCCTGCAAGAAATCATCAGTGGCGAAAAAGAATTCATGTCTACCGAGGAGTTGATCGAGATGTATAAAGCGATTAACAAAACACGAGACGCGCTACTAAAACTGGAGGATCGTCTTTTCCTCAATCCAACTGCCAGGGTAAAATCTATTCCGAAAACACCACCTGAAAAGGAAAAACCGTCCTCAATGGCGGCGTTTTTAGCGAGACGTGGTGCCAATGGCTAGGATTGATAAAGCAAGAGCGATGGAGCCGATTGAGTTTATCCAGATGCTTAAGCTGACGGATGACTTTTACGGCCAGCCATTTACCCTGCTCGACTGGCAGCATGAAGTATTATGGGATGTTTACGGCACGGTCAACGACCAAGGCTACCGTCAACATCGATATGCTTACCTAGAAATCCCAAAGAAAAATGCCAAGACAACCACAATTGCAGGATTGTCCGTTTACCATTTGGTTTGCGATGGTCCACAGGGGCAGATTTATTGTTGCGCAGCAGACAGATCTCAAGCTAGTTTAGTTTATAAGGCAGCTGTGGCCATGATTGACCAGGACGAGGAACTTGGAAAAATCCTTAAGGTCACGGACAGCCGAAAAGAAATATTAAACATCGAGACCGGCACAATCTTAAAAGTTTTGTCCGCCGAAGCTTATTCGAAACACGGTATTAACCCGACCGTTGTCATCTTTGACGAATTACACGCTCAACCTAACCGTGATCTATGGGATGTTATGACGTTTGGCGCTGGTGCTGCTCGTAAGGAACCATTGTGGTGGGTCATCACGACAGCTGGCGACGACCCAGACCGCAACTCCATCGGCTGGGAAATCCACGAGCAAGCCACGAAGATTAAAGACGGTGAACTTGTTGATCCAACGTGGTACGTAAAGATTTATGGTGCACCAGAAGATGCTGATATCTTTGACGAAAAAACTTGGTTCGAGGCCAATCCATCGCTTGGGCACACAATCAGTTTAGAATCAGTGAGACAAGAGGCGCTTGCAGCTCGCAATAGTGAAGCAGCAGAGCGTCTTTTCCGTTGGCTCCGGTTGAATCAGTGGATATCTTTAAAGCGGATTGGTTGGCAACCACTTACACTGTGGGATAAAACAGACGGAGATTGGAACCTGTCCGAGCTCGTCGGAAAAAAGTGCTACCCAGGCTTGGACTTATCCAGTACGACGGATATCACTGCTGCTGTTTACTTATTTCCACCGCAGGAAGGTATTCCGGATTGGCGGTTTATCCAAGACGCATGGATCCCGGAAGATAACATGAAAGAAAGAGTGGCCAGGGATAAGGTACCTTATCAAAAATGGGTTAATGATAAGTTTTTACATGCTACTCCTGGTAATGTTGTGGACTATGATTTTGTCGAAGCTAGATTGCTAGGAGCCAATGAACAATACGACATCCAAACACTCGGCACGGATCCATGGAACAGCCGGATGTTAACCCAGCGCCTAATGAAAAAAGGCGTCGATGTGGTAGAAATTCCGCAAAATATGAAACATATGAGCCCTGCCATGAAGATGATTGAACAGCTGATGAAAAGAGGTATGATGACTCATGAAAAGAATCCTCTTGCTCGTTGGTGCTGGGGGAATGTTGTCATAGCGGCGGACGGCAATGAAAATATTAAGCCGATGAAAAATAAGTCGAAAGATAGAATTGACGTTACTGTTGCTCTTATTAACGCAATGGCCACGGCGATGCTGTTCGAGGAAATTGAACTTGATTTAATACAGGCAACAGAGGATTATCTCACTATGATGGGATGGTAAGGAGGTGAGACTTTGAAATTATTCGGGTGGTTCAGGAAAAAGGTAAAAAATGAATCAACAGGAATTAACGACAAGAAACTACTAGAATGGCTTGGGATCGACACAGACACGCCGGGGGATAAACTCTCGGAGGCGACTTATTTCGCATGCATGAAAATTCTTGCTGAAAGTATGGGTAAACTCCCGCTCAAGATGTACCAAAGTACAGATAAAGGAATCATTAAAAGTGATAAATCTGATGCTTACAACATTTTGAAATTAAGGCCGAATCCATACATGACGAGTTCTATCTTTTGGTCAACGGTAGAGATGAACCGAAACCACTTTGGAAATGCCTATGTTTGGAACCGATTTGTCGGACCTCACCTAAAAGATATGTGGATAATGCCTAGCCAAGATGTACGAATAATGTTAGATGACGCTGGCATTTTAGGCACAAAGGATAAAGTATGGTACAAGTACACCGACAAGCGTACCGGAAAGCAGTATACGTTTAGCGACCGGGAAGTGATGCACTTTAAAACATCTATGACGTTTGATGGTATCAGTGGAAAGCCAGTGCGAGACATTTTAAAAAGCACCGTAGAAGGCGCTCTTGAAAGCCAAAAATTCATGAACAATTTATACAAGACCGGGCTGACTGGAAAAGCCGTGCTCGAATATACAGGTGACCTGGACGAAAAGGCAAAAGCTAGACTAGTAAAAGGTTTTGAAGAGTTTGCCAACGGCTCGAAAAATGCCGGTAAAATTATTCCCGTCCCTCTCGGTATGAAACTGGTTCCATTAGATATTAAACTAACAGATAGCCAATTTTTTGAGTTGAAAAAATACACAGCTTTGCAGATCGCAGCCGCATTTGGCATTAAACCTAACCAAATAAACGATTATGAAAAGTCAAGTTACGCATCGGCAGAGGCGCAAAACTTGGCTTTTTATGTTGATACGCTTCTATTTCCGTTGAAGCAGTACGAAGAAGAGATTACGTACAAGACAATAAGTGAAAATCTTATTGAACAGGGGTACTTCTGGAAGTTTAATATCGGTGTAATCCTTCGCGCTGATATTAAATCGCAGATGGAGGCCTTATCTAAAGGCGTGAATAACATGATCTACACCCCTAACGAAGCTAGGGGTTACTTAGATTTGCCGGCTAAAGATGGGGGAGACGAGCTTTATGCGAATGGTAACTACATCCCAATCAATGACGTAGGCACCCAATACGGGAAAGGAGGTGGTGAATAATGCAATTTTGGAAATTTATTAAAAACGAAGCGACAGAAACTACTCCTGAAAGCGTTGAATTACGTATTGAGGGCGACATTGTTGACGATGGAGACTTATGGATTTATGAATGGTTTGGTGAGCCTGCAACAGCACCGAACGCATTTAAAAATACATTAAGTGAATTTAAAGGCAAAGACCTCACCGTGTGGATTGATTCCTACGGAGGTAGCGTGTTTGCTGGCGCCAGCATCTACAATGCTTTAAAAGAGCATGATGGGAAAATAACCGTTAAAATCGACGGAAAAGCTATGAGTGCTGCATCTGTTATTGCGATGGCAGGAGATGAAATTCTCATGTCACCGGTAGCGGTCATGATGATACACAATCCGTTAACTAGGGCCCAAGGAAATATGCACGATTTACGTAAAGTCGCAGATGTTCTTGACACAGTTAAGGATTCCATCATAAATGCTTACATTTCGAAAACAGGCAGACCAAGAAATAAGATTTCACAAATGATGGATGACGAAACTTGGATGAGCTCAAACGTCGCGGTTAAAGAAGGTTTTGCTGACGGAGTTTTATATCAGGACAATCCAGTAGAAGTGCAAAATTCGGTTGATCTATCCTTTAGTCGTTTATCTGTGATGAATAGCGCAAGCCAATCCATTAATCATGCGGTTGATCTATTTACAAAGCCTGTTGAAGATCATATCGACAATGCGCTTGAATTAGCAAAAGCAAAATTAAAATTACAAATGAAGGTGGTATAAATTATGTTGAAAAGTATCGAAATGAAACAGGAATTAGAGACGTTAAATAAAAAAGCGAAAGCGCTGCTTGAGAATAAAGAAGCAAAACTTGAGGAAATCCAAGCGGTAAATAGTGAAATTGAAATTCTCCAAGCTAAGATTTCTGTACAAGAGAAAATCGAAGCTGATGAAAAGGCAGCTATAGCGAATAAAGTTCCGGAGCCAGTTAACCGATCACAGTCCGATGAAGTAGTCGCTTTCTACAAGGCACTTCGCGGTGAAAAACTGACGGATATAGAAAACGCACTTGTAACAGGTGGCGCAAATGGTGAAAACTTAATCATTCCACAAGATATTCACACACAAATCACTGAACTTCGTCGCCAGTACAAGTCAGCTCGTATGTTGGTAGGATCTTACCCAACGACTACTCTTACAGGATCATTTGTCTATGAAGATGGTACAACAACGGAATTAACTAATTTTACCGATGGAGCAGATATTCCTGACTCCGATGAACCTAAGTTCAACAATGTATCTTATGCAATTAAGGATTATGGTTCAATCTTACCTGTATCTAATCGCTTACTTCAAAATGAGGCCGGTGGTTTAGTTCCTTATCTTGGAAAATGGTTCAACCGTAAGGCAATCCGGACTGAAAACAAAAAGATTTTTGCCCAATTAAAAGCAGGGAAAACAGTAAAGGCACTTGCTGACTGGAAAGCTTTAAAGTCATCCTTGAACAAGGACATGGATCCTGCTTTTGTAGATGTAATTATTGCTACTAACCAAGACGGTTTTGATTATCTTGATAGCGCAATGGATTCTACAGGCCGTCCAATCTTACAGCCGAATCCTACAGATGCAACGAAAAAGATGTTCATGGGATATCCGGTGGAAGTTTTCTCTAACACAGAATTACCGACCGTTGCAAAGAAAGTACCTATTTTCTACGGAAGCACGCAAGATGGAGTAACGTTTGTAGATCGAAATCAAATGTATATTGATGCTTCTGAACATGCTGGATTCAAGAAAAATCAAACGCTATTACGTGTTATTGAGCAGTTCGACGTAATTGATGCTGATAAAGCATCTTATATTTACGGTGAATTCACGATTGCCTAATATGAGCGGCCTATTGGCCGTTCTCCCTTAAAGGGGGAAATTAAATGATCATAGAACTCGAAGAAACGAAGTCATGGATGCGGATTGATGGAGATGATGATGACTCAATCCTTGTTATCATCATCGGAGCGGCGGAAGAGTATTTAGAAGGTGCTACGGGACGTAAGTTTGACAGTTCTGTTAACCGCGCAAAAATCTTCTGCTTTGTCCTGGCTACGGACTGGTTTGAAAACAGAGAATTAATTAGCATCGGCCCATCTGAAAAGGCGCGTTTTTCCATCCAGTCCATGTTGGCCCAGCTACAGTATGCGCCAGTTGAAGGTGAAAGCACATGAATCCCGGCAAACTAGATAAGCGGATTACAATTATCGGACCATCTGGCAACCAAAACTCTTACGGTGAAACAGAAGGTGCCAGTCCAGTAATCGCTACCGTATGGGCTAATATTAAACCGTTGCAGGGCCGTGAATACTTTTGGGCAAAGCAAGTTCATGCTGAATTAACTTCAAAGGTTATTATTCGATATCGACAGGATATACTGCCAAATATGCGTATTAAACACGGCAAGCGAACACTTGAGATCATCGCCCCACCAATTAACATCAATGAGCAGAATCGCTACCTGGAATTGTTATGCAAGGAAGTGATTTAATTGGCACGTAATGAAATCATTGGTATGAAAGAGTTGGAGAAAACCATTAAACAGCTCGGTCAGTTACCGCAAAAAGTCGTCACAAAAGCGGCAAGGCAGGGAGCTAGTGTTTCATTAAAGGCGGCAAGAGCAAATGCCCCTGTCGATAGTGGAGATCTTAAAAAGGGCATTAAATTGGTCGGGGAGCGTACAAAAATAAAAGGTAAAAAAGTTTACCAAGTTACGCTTGATAAAGCTCTTAATCATGTTTTTGTAAAAGAGTCAAAAGCTGGGAAAAGGGCATACTACCCGGCATCGCAGGAATACGGTTTTTTAACTCGGGACGGTAGGTATGTCCCTGGCTACCGGTATTTAAGAAAATCCATTGAGGACAACGATAAGCAGATCCAGGATAAAGTCCTAGACGTGATGGGTAAAGAGATAGATAAATTAAAGTGAGGTGTTTTATGGACTTTGAGGAGGCATTAAGGGCCGAATTAGGCACTATAGCAGGATTGACTAATAAGGTGTTTCCCCTTAACGCTACCGAGGGGACTAAGGCGCCTTACATTATCTATGTGTCATCGGAAGGCGTACAGGATAAAAGCTTGCTAGGTTACTTATCTAGTAAAGAAGTTGATTGTGAGATTAATATCGTGCAAGCCTCATATGGAAGCATGAAATCGCTGACCAAACTAGTAATATCTCAAATCATATCTTTTATTGGTCGAAACATAGGTGAAAACGGTCCTTTTATCCAAAATGTAACCTACCACAAACCTGTCGAACTCTATGAACAAGAAGTTAATTTATATCGATGTGTAATAGATTGCAATTTTAAATTTTAAGGAGTGATCACATGACAGCACAAGCAGCATTAGGCACAAAAATTTTAGTCGGCGCGGCAAGTGTCGCTGATCTAACATCAATTGGCGGTTTAGAACTAAGCGCGGACACAAAAGAGACAACTACTCTTGACAGTGTTGATGGGTATAGAACGTTTATGCAGGGGCTGAAAGATGGCGGAGAGGTCAGCATGAGCGGTTACTTTAATCCTGCTGATACCACTGGACAGGTTGCACTTTACAATGCTTTTAACAGTGGAGCCTTAATAAATTTCAAAATTCTTTTCCCGTTTGGGGCATCTTGGGATTTTAGCGGCATTGTAACAAATATCAAAACAGGTGCTGACCTAGAAGATGCAGTTAGCTTCGAAGGAACAATTAAGGTATCTGGCAAACCTGCATTAGGATTAACACCATCCACTGGATTATCCGCTCTAACACTAACAGGCACAGGCGGTGCATTGACACCAGCATTTAATAAGGATATGCCATTGTATGCTTTCAGTGGCGTGACAGCAACATCCGTCACCCTCACAGCGACCGGAGCAGGCCAAACCATTGCGTTGTTTGTGGACGGAGTATTCCAGCAAATCCTTACAAGTGGAGCTGCTTCCGGAGCAATTTCTATTCCCGCGGTTGGCTCTAAGAAACTTACAATTATCGCAAATGAATCTAGCAAGGCACCAAAAATCTATGAAATCACACTTGTAAAAACAGCTTAAGGCTAGGGATATAATTCTCTAGTCTTTTTTATTTTATTTAGGAGGAAAATAGAATGCCAGATAAAAATGATGTAATCATTATCAACCTTGACCGTCCACGAGTACTTAGGTTTGGACATAGAGCGTTAAAAAAAATGACAGCAGCCACCGGCAAGGACCTTGATAGCATTGAAGTCAATGGCAATGATCTGGATGAATTAGAAAAAATCATGTTTTACGGCTTGTTAGCAGATGCCAAAGAACATAATGAAGATCTTAAACTTGAAGACATGGAAGATTTGCTAGATAGAGCACCAGTGTGGTCAGAAATTATGGAGAAAATGCAAATGGCATTGAATGCGGCATTCGGGCAAATTGAAATAGACCCAAACTTACAACGGGTTGCGGCGGAGAGCAAGAAAACCAAAAAACAAAGTGGAACTGGGAAGAAAGCTTAAAAACCGCAATCCATCTTGGAATCAGCTTATCAGAATACAACGAAATGACACCCTATGAATTGGGTCTTTTTATTGAACATCATAACGAAAAGATAAAGTTTGAGGTTGAAGAAAAAATCACACTTGTTTATCTAGGTGCGGCGTGGCAGCGCGCTAAAACAATGCCTAGTCTTGACAGTATTTTAAATAAAAAACCACAAAGAAAACAAATGACCAATGAGGAAATGTTAGAAAAGGTTAAGCATTTAAATGCAGCCTTCGGTGGGGCTACATACTAGGAGGTGAGATAATATGGCTGTGGTACGTAATCTGATTATCCGGTCGGGCGCAGACTTTAGCGCCATGCGCCGTGAGATGCAGCAAGCCCAGAAGAACATCACCCAATTTAAAAACAAAGTAAATAGCACATTAAAAGGTATTGGAACGATGGTGGCCGCTATAGGGATAGGCAAAGCTATTAAAGATTCCCTGGACTTTTATGATTATCTATCCACACAAGAAAACAAGCTCGCTGTTATCATGCGGCAACGTATGGGTGCTACTGATGATGTAACAAACAGCATAAAAAAATTTATAGCTGCCCAGGAGGCGCTTGGAGTAGTCGGCGTTGAAGTGCAGACGGCTGGAGCCCAAGAACTAGCAACATATCTCGAATTATCAGACTCATTAAAAACGCTTATCCCCGTGATGAACGATATGGTTGTGCAACAGTTTGGGTTAAAAGCATCTGGCGAGCAAGCTGTATCGATTGCAACGATGATGGGTAAAGTCATGGATGGACAAGTCGGAGCGTTATCGCGTTACGGCTATACATTTGACGAGGCGCAAGAAAAAATACTAAAGTTTGGAAATGAACAACAAAGAGCTGCTCTATTAGCGGCAATTGTAAGAGATAGCCTTGGAAACATGAACGAGGCAATGGCCAATACTCCACAGGGAAGGGCAGCAAGGCTGGCGAACGAGTTTGCCGGATTAAAATACGAAGTCGGTGTTACAGCCTCGATATTTAGAGATGTAATGATGCCCGTTTTATCAAAAGTGATAAGCTTTGCAACAGCAGTAGCAGTGCGACTCCAACAAGTCGGACTGTTTTTTAATGCCCTTTTTGGCAAATCATCTAAGTCATCAACTATATCACAGGCTAAAGCGACTAATGTACAAACTACAGCGGTCGGTGGGTTAGGCGATGCGTTGGATGAGACTGGCAAAAAGGCAAAAAAGGCTGGTAAAGAGATTAAAAAAGCACAGGGATCACTAGCGGGATTTGACGAGATTAACTCTCTAGCGGATAATTCTGCAACATCTGGAGCAGGAGCGGATTCAGGTGCTGGCGGAGCAGGTGGTATCGATGCGGGCGGCGTTCCTGATATGACACCTATTGATTTTTCAACGAATGCCCCGGAAATCGGTAAAAAAGTAAAGGAAATGGCCAACAAAGTAAGACAGGTCATAAAAGATGTAGTCGGCTTTATCAAAGAAAATAAAGAAATTGTCATAAGTGCGCTAGCAGGAGTTTTGGCAGGCATCGCATCCTTTTTAATCATTAGTAATTGGACAGCCATAGTTGAGGGATTCGCCCTAGCAATCAGTGCTATAGGAGGTGCCTTTGCCGCAATATCATGGCCAATTGTTGCCATCGCTGCATTGATTGCTATATTTGTTGCAAATCTAGTATATCTATGGCAAACCAATAAGAAATTCCGTGATTCGGTAAAGGAAATTTGGAAAGATATAAAAGATTTTTTGTCAAAAGTCACTTCCGATATGTGGAATATTGTCAAAGGAGTCTGGGATAAATACGGTAAGGATATTGTGAATGGGGTCGGCGGATTTATGAAGTCAATCCAAAGCATTATCCTAAATTTATGGGAAAGTTTTTTAAAGCCAATTATGAAAAGCGGTCTAGAATTCCTCAAAGACCTTTGGGATAAACACCTGAAGGGGCTTGTTGCACAAGTAGCAGATTTTGTCGCAAAGGTGGCTGCGTCAGCCCTTGAGATTTGGAATAAATTCATCTCTCCAATTGTAAATTGGCTAATTCAAAATTTAGGTCCAGTTTTCACTCGAGTATTCGGAGATATTTTTAGAGTTATCGGTACGATTGTAGGTGTCGCTGCTGACGTTGCATCGGGATTATTTAGGGCTCTTGGCGGGATAGTGGACTTTATAACTGGCGTCTTTACGGGAAATTGGTCAAAAGCATGGAACGGGGTCAAAGACATCTTTGGCGGCGTTTTTTCAAGTTTGTATGCACTGGTCAAAACTCCGCTGAACTGGATCATTGATATGATAAATGCTGTGATTGGTGGACTGAATAAAATCAGTATAGATATACCAAAATGGGTGCCGAATTTTGGTGGTCAGAAATTTGGAATCAACATCCCTAAAATTCACAAGCTTGCCAGAGGAGGTATTGTTGACGGAGCAACAAATTTCGGAAATTATATCGCGGGCGAGAGAGGTGCAGAAATGATTGTACCACTTGAGAATACTAGTTTTACAGATAAGATTGCGAGCGCTCTTGGAACTGCCGTTATGAACGCTATGAATGTCTCGGGTAGCGGAAATAATTCGGGTAGCGGAAATAATAACAATGACGTAGTTTTCCAAATCGACGGAACGACAATTGCTCGCGTTCTACGCCCTTATCTAGTTAAAGAGAATGCGAGGATTGGAGGAAACCTTATCACCGTTAAATAACGAAGGGGGTGTGACTTAGAATGGCTATCCTGAAGATAGACTCGACAGATTTGCCTTCCCCTACGGATTTACTCTTAGGGGTAATGGATATAAGTAAATCGGAGCGTAACGCTAATGGTACTCTGATAAAGGAACATATAGCCACTAAACAGAAATTGGAAATAACTTGGGCGTTTCTTACTAAGCAACAACTTAACCAAATATTCATTCTGGTTAGTAGTAACTTTTTCGAAGTAACGTATACTGACCCCATCTCGGGTAACGAGAGGACTGGTACATTTTATGCAGGAGATAGGAAGGTAGGAATTATGGATATTAGAAACGGGGTAATAAGGTACAAGGATGTACAGTTCAATGTTATTGAGAGGTGAAGATATTGTATCCAGTCAATAACGAATTCAAGGCAGCAGTATATGCTCCAACGAGGTCGGCAAAAGCGCGAGTTTCATTTGCTATAACAGATGTCGCTGCTACGGTTACTGGTTTTGCTACTTCTACAGAGCACGTAATAAGCGACAGGAACCAACTATTTAATGGAAAAACGGTAAATACCTACAACCTAGCAAGTTGGGAATTAGACAGAATTAAACTCGATGGTACTTTTTGTTTTCCTGACCCTACGTTAGCTAACAATGGAGAGATAGGTTATGTGTCCTCGGCTATGTGTGGTATCGACAGAACATTTAATATATCCATAGACACTACGTTTAATAAAATAGTCTCTACGCTGGGAATAACGGTGGCTTTCGACATTCTTGGAGAAGAATACGCGGAGGATTTTGATGTTATAACTTACAATGGCGGGGTCTTGCTTAAAACAGTCCAAGTAAGAGGTAACAAGGAAACAATAAGAATAGTCGATGGAGCGTTTGATAACTACAATAGAGTCGCTGTAAAAATACTCAAATGGTCAAAAGCTAGACGAAGGGCAAGAGTGACTGAAATAGCCTTGGGCTCTTTGTTAGTCTACGATGACTCAAGATTGATTCGTATGAGCTTGGTAGAGGATTATGATATGACATCGGGTACAGTTCCTGCTCCGCAGTTTCAGTTCACGATTGATAATAGCAACAGAGAGTTCAACATACTTAATCCTACTGGGGTATACAAGTACCTCCAAGAAAGACAGAAGATTACTGCGGAGTTAGCGATAATTGTTAATGGCGTTCCGTCCTATGTACCTATCGGAGAGTTTATATTATTATCTTGGCAAATAGACGAGGGTTCAATGACCGCCACATTTAATGCTGGTACTACCTTGGATTATATGGCTGGGATAGACTACGAGAGGGTGGGAAGTTCAAGCGTTTCTCCTAAGTATCTAGCCGAGCAAGTATTTGCTTTTTGTGGGGTAACAAACTATGTACTAGACAGCACTCTATTCAACTGGGCGATACTCCCTAATGTACAAAAACAATCTTGTAGAGACGTACTAAGATTAATCGCTATGTCGGCTATGTCTAATCTATATGTTGATAGACAGAATAGGATTAACATAAAACCGCTAACAAGCAACACAACCGTAGACAGGGTTGACTTAGATAATATGTACTACGAGCCAAAAATAGTACTCGACAGAGCAATTAAAAAGGTCGAGGTTGCTTATTACACAAGTACTGGCGCCCAACCTATATTTGTCTCGGTTACAAACCCCGATGTGATAGAGGGTGATACCCTAATAGTTGAGGGTAATACCCTGATAATGAACGACTCATCAGCGCTTAGAATAGCAAATTGGCTTATGGCTCAAAAAAGCTATCGTGGAGAGTACGAGTTAAATTGGAGGGGGAACCCAGCACACGAACTTGGAGATTTGATATCTGTTGAGAACGTGTACGGTGTAGAAAAGAATTCAAGAATAGTCAAACAAGAATTACATTATGAAGGCTATTTATCTGGAACTACAAGAGCGAGATGGAGGTGATTTTTATTGGCTACCCCTCTAGATTTTAAAACAGATTGGGCTCCAACAGATTATTATAACTTCTCGGATTTAAACCGACTAGAGAGCAATATTGAGGCTGTCCGTAGTTATATCGTAACTACTCTTGGAATACCTATACCAACAATAACGGTTAAAAAGAGTAGAACGCTAACATCAACGGATTACCTGTCGGATTTGACTAGGATAGAGAGCAACATAGAGACCATACGCTTAAATTATAAAACTCCGCCAACCTACCGAGGAACCATGTTTTGGAACAAGGGCCAACCTTTTAGCTACAGAGAGGCTAACAGGTTAGAAATAAACACCAAACTAATATGGGACATGGCTGTGGCTCAAGGGGGATGATTTCACCGTGGAGTTACGTTATTTTGGTCGCCAAGAATGCCGTAATCGAAGCAAATACCAAATCGCTCTTCGATTCGGCTATAGCAAAAAATATTTAAGACTAGATGATCCTTACACAATGTAAGGATTTTATTTATTAGGAGGTTTTACAATGAGCGAAAGATTAAATCAATATCAACACGCAATGGTTATTGATCCAGAGACAGGCAAGCCGATGCCAAAAACCGCTAGCACGCTAACGGGGAGTATTGTTGTATAAAGGAGGGATATCATGCTTAAAGAGTTTTCCGTAACGGTAGATACAGTAAAACATACTCGCAATCCCGTTTATACATTTAGCACTTCCGATTGGCAATCGCCAAAGTTTATTATTACGGTGCAGAATAACGAAAAAAATGTAGATTTATCAGGTTTTATCCCACGCATTGCTATCAAAAAACCTGATAATACCATTGTGTTACAGGATGGTGAGGTAACTGATGCTGCTAATGGGAAGTGTGAGTTTTTGCTTATTCCCCAGGCTTATGTAGTCGGGGGAATTCATAAAGCAGAAGTCATGCTTTATGAAGGAGCGCATCAGGTGGCAGTAACGGGTGGATTTACTTACAATGTCTCCATTGGAATAATGAATATTGATTGGGAAAGTAGTAATGATTGGCCATCTCTTTCTAAAGCTATAGAGGCAGGAGAAAAGATTGGATCTTTGCCAAGTTTAACTACTACAAATAAGACTAATGTAGTTTCTGCTGTAAATGAATTATCGTCATCTGTGGCACAAAATTTGACGGAAATAGAATCTTTAAAAAACAGATTGGATGCACTTGAAGGAAGTCCACCGCCAACTAATACTGCACCATCTATTTCATCGAGTTTCAGTATAACAAGTACGAATGATACAACACCAGTTTCCATTCCTTTCACGGTAACAGATGTGCAGGGTGGAAGTATGACGGCAACCCTGACAAAAGATGGAACAGTGACAACGCAAACTGCCCAAGTTGGGGCAAATACATGGAGTGTAGGCACACTATCGGTAGGTACACACATATTAAAAATCAAAGCAACAGATTCAGGTGGTCTAGCATCACAAGAATTGATATTTACCATTACTGTGACAGCAACAGGGGCACTAGATACTACACCGCCAGTCTTAACTATCACTCCCACAGGAACATTCACAAACACACAAACTGTCACGATGTCAGTCAACGAAACTGCTGATATTTTCTACACGCTTGATGGCTCGACTCCTACGTCTAGTAGTGCAAAATATACTACACCATTTTCCATTAGCGTAACGACTACAGTTAAAGCGTTCGCTAAGGATACTGCAGGAAATTCAAGCGCGGTTCAATCGCAAACATATACAATCACATCATCAAATACAACTGCAACGGTAGGTAGTGCTACTGTTGGAACGGCACAAGTATCTTAATTTTAGGAGGTAATTAAATGACGTACTCTAAAAAAACGTGGGCAACAGGAGATATTATTACGGCTCCAGAACTTAATAGAATGGAAAATGGCATTAACGCGCATGAAAGTGAAAAAGCTAATCTTGTAAAAGTGCTTGAGACGAATTTACCAACGTTGCCAGCTGGTGATATTGCCTATACAACAGATACAAGAAAGTATTTTATTGGTACAGATTTAGGTAATAAAGAATTGGTGTTGGCGGACGTTATAGGGCAACTGTCAAACCTTGTAACACAAGACAGGTCTAATATAGTAAATGCCATCAATGAAGTTAAAATGTTCGAAGGTAGCGGTGGAGGAACCGCTACATCACTATCAAAAGAAGCCTTTTCAAACGGCAAAACCTCATTTTCTCATGCACCAAAAACACCAAAAGCATATATGACCATTATTGATGATGATGCCCATAATGCTGTTATGACAAAGTTAAAATCTTTGGTAGTGTCTAAGGGAGTTCCCATATCTTTGGCTGTACCTGTAAACCCCATGTGGGGTGGTAGTACCATGACAAGAGATGAAGTTTTACAGATGCAAAGTTTAGGTTGCGAGATTATGTCACATACCTACACTCATCCATTATTATCCTCTTTAAGCGAGAAGGATTTGGAAAGAGAATTAGGTGAGGCTAAGAAAGCTTTAATTGAAAAAGGGTATGATATTAAAAATATTGTCTATCCATCAGGAAATAGTAATGACTTGGTTAGAAAAATAGCGAGCAAATATTATAATAGTGGGTACAATACGTTAGGTGGAATAGTTACCACTCCATTAAAGTCTATGACAGTAAATAGAGTAGTTTTTGGTCCTTTTAGTAACAAGAGTAACGACACGTATGAGTATTATAAGGGGACAATTGATGAGGCAATCTCTAAAAATGGATGGGTTGTTTTTAATACTCATTGTTATCATGTTGAACATACAGACACACATCAACAATGGTTATCTGATTTAATTGATTACGCTAAAGCTAACAATGTGTCGATTGTTAATGCTCAAGAGGGTTATGACGTATTCGGTAACTTACTAGAAGTTGAAACAAAATTAACTATTACAAAAAGTGGTGAAATTACTGGGGATAGATTTATTTCCACTGTTTTTGATAATTTGATTGCGAATGATGCCCCAGTAACATCATATGCAAAGAGAACCGTAACGTATAGTGATTTTGGAGGTACGACTGGCGGACTGTCAGAGTGGGGAGTTCTTGTAACCTATAGGCATACAGATGACAACAACTATACAAAAAGTTATCAGCAAGTATTCGGGAATACAGGAAAGGTGTATAGTAGACGAACTGTATCTGGAACAGACCCAACATGGGGTTCTTTTACTGGTTCTGGTTCAGATATACCTACCTACACATATCCAATGGCCGGAGATTCTATTCCAGCAAATTCATTCAAGGATATTCAAATTACCCATCCTAATGCCGGTCAATTAGATGTAAAAGATGCAATAATTGCCATGCCATCAGGTGGATTAGAAAACGGATTAATCTTTAATACTCATTTATGGGGTAATAAAGTTATAATTTTGAGAATCCATAACTTCACTGCAAGTCCTATAAGTACGGCAACAAAAAACTGGTATATTCATGTTGTGAAAGCAAAATAAATAAAAAGTAAGGGAATATGTTACAATAATTCCTTAAAACGTTTATAATTTTCTTATTAAAGAACGATATAAACGGAGGGATTCGATGAATAAGAGGCTTGTAGAATTAGATTCTTTGAGAGGACTAGCTGCGTTGTCTGTAATGATAGGTCATTTTATGAATATAACACCTATAAACCCCACTTTCCTAGTCTATACCCCTTTAAGGATTTTGTGGGGTGGTCATGAAGCTGTAATTTTATTTTTCATCTTGAGTGGGTTTGTATTATCGCTACCGTTTTATAAAGGTGTTTCCTTTGATTATACTTCATACGTAATAAAAAGGATTTTTCGAATTTATGTGCCTTACTTAGTGGCGATGCTAGCAGCGGTTATTATTAGCTTGTTAATCCACAAAAAAGATTTAAGTGGACTTAGCCAATGGATAGATTCTTATTGGTCGTATCCATTATCATTCGGAAATGTGATACAACATGTCCTGTTGATATTTGATTTTGAAACTAGGCAGTTAAATCCTGTAATATGGTCACTTGTTCAAGAGATGAGAATATCGCTCCTCTTTCCAATCATTATGTATTTTGTTATTAAGTTAAAGTGGAAAACATGTATGGGAATTGCGGCTGGTTTGTCAATAGTCAGTTTAAGTAACCGATGGGTTCATTTTAATGAATCTATTGGTTACTTCACCAGCTACTTTGATACATTACATTATATTTCAATGTTCATTTTCGGCGCATTATTAGCAAAAAATGTTGATTTAATAAAAAAACTTTACAGTAACCTATCCTTTTCAAAAAAAGTAATATTTGGTTTAACTGGAATGGCTTTATACAGTGTTCTTCCAATCGTTGAATCCGTTGCTCCGTTTTTCGGTAATTATGTGTTAAGCGATTGGCTTATTTCAGGTGGGGTTATTACTTTCATAGTAATGGCGATTGGATCCGCAAGAATATCAACAGTTCTCAAAAAGAGACTTTTTACATTATGCGGAGAATTATCTTATAGTATCTACCTTTACCATTTGATAATTTTAATAGCTTTGACAAATTTATTTTATGGTAGGTTAAATATTTTTCTAATATATCTCCTTACCTTGCTTGGGACATTTTGCATTTCTTTTCTATCTTGGAAATACATCGAAAAGCCTTCTATGAATATAGGGAAAAGGTTAAGTAAAATCTTAGAGAAAAGAAATGCAACGTACAAACGTTCAGCATAATGTTGAAGAACTATCAAAAAGCTTCTGCCTAATCGCAGAGGCTTTTAATGAACAATTGGAAAAAAAGATGACGATAACCTTATCTAAAAGAAAACTCTTTAAATAGAACAAAATGTTCTTGATTAGGAACGAAACTTAATATTAAATCCAATTAAGGATTTAATGTTGGGTGGGAATTAGATGGAGAAAATAGAGAGAACAAACAAATTTTTTAAAGGGCTCTTATGGGGAATCATCATTTCAGTTCCTATTTGGATTTTGGTTTTGTACATGATATATAGAATATTTTAAGCCCAACAAAGGGCTTTTTATTTTGTCATAGTTGGTTAAAAGATGACATAACCGTTATACAGCTAACGAATCTCATTACCCCTGCAACAATACTAGGACTATTCGACGCTTGGCATGAAGAGGGATTGATTTTACAAATATTTCAAAAGGTATTCTCCCTTTTTTGGCGAATTATCGTTAAGGAGAAGAGGTGTTGTATATGGATACAGTAAAACAATTGAGATTAACTTATATTAATCATGGACTTAGAGAGTCTAATAAAAGATTGAAAGAAGCCTTAAACGGTTCTAACCCTAACAGTCTACCTATAACGACTACTTTGAGCGAGGTAATATTCTGGCTGAATGTCGCTGATGAGTGGCACTTTAAAAATAGGAATACTAATGGCTCATACACAAAATTAAGGAAAAAGGAAATAGGAGGACAATGTCTATTAGGTTTAAGACATGCTTTTAACTCGTTAAAACATGAAATGTCTTTTATTAAACTAATTCGGGCAGCAGAAGGTAAACCTTTGTTTGAAGGTAGCGATTTTTTTGTTGAAGACTACTCCAAAGAAATCATTTGGTTAAAAGCTAAAGGAATGATTGATAAAAGGAAAAAGGATGATAAATTAAATATAAGAAATTATAGAAAATATTTAGAAGGAAAAAATGTTCTAAAAACTATAGAAGAAGCAACAAGATTTTTATATGAACGTTTCACGGAAACTAAGACCGAACATTACCAAAATAATAAATTTACAGTATCTAGCTAACGAAAGTCTTTAGCGGGATAGAAAGGAAATAGAAGTCCCCTTATAGAACTTGTAAAATAATAAATTCTACAAGGGGGAACCCCAAATGTCAGAACTTAAGTATGAACAAAAGATGAGGTTGAAATTCAACCATTATGCAAGTGGAAAAGCATACAAAAGACTTGAGAAGGCAATAGAAGAAGCTAATGATCATGAGATTTATTCTGGAATTGGAGAGCTTCTTCTTTGGGTTATGACTACTCATGAATGGCACATAGAACACGGTTTACCGGATTATCTTAATAGGACCGGAGAGGATGAAAAGGGAGTTCTTTTGTTTGGGCTTAAACACGCCTATAATTCAATGAAACATAATATGAAACTATTTGTGATTCATAATAAAACTGGATTCAATTTTAATAGCATAGACTTTAATAATTTGGACTTTAGTCTTTATGCGGTCAGGTGGATTAATGCACCTAATCTATTGGATGGGGGATATCCGAACCAACAAAGGAATTATGTCCGCTATCTAGAAGGTAAGGATGTTTTGGAAACATTTAATGATGCACTACAATTTTTAAATAATGAAATGCAAACGTTGTTCTTCAAAAGTTAAAAATTTTTAGAGAGTCCTAATCAGGGCTCTTTTTATTTTGAACAAGGACGGTGTGAGATGGAAAAGCAACACGGATTAAGTATAGTGGTAGGGGTTTTTGGCGGTATTTGGTCGGCAATGGTTGGTAGTTTTGGATTAGCAGTATCAGTTTTGTTGATTGTTATGCTTGCAGATTATGTGACAGGTTTGCTATGCGCAATCGTAAATAAGGAATTAAACAGCGCGAAAGGGACCAGAGGCTTTATCAAAAAGCTAATTGTCCTTATTTTAATTGGTCTGTTGTATCTAATTGAACTTTCTTTGAATGGAACGGCAACAGGCGGTGAAGGTGCTGCGTGGGCTTATATCGCTATTGAATTTATTAGTATTACTGAAAATGCCGGAAAAATCGGAGTACCACTTGGGCCTTTAGGAAATATCATTGCGATATTAAAGGAAAAAGTAAATGGTAAAGGAGAGGATAAGTAATGGTTAAAGTTTATTGGGACAAAGGTCATGGCGGTACAGATCCTGGTGCTGTAGGTAATGGGTTGCAGGAAAAAGTATTAACAAGAAAAATAGTTGAGTACGCTATGGCTTTTCTTGATGCGCATTATATCGTAGAGCAAAGATGTAGCCGAAGCGGTGATGAATCCAAAACTCTCAAACAACGGACAGACGATGCAAACTCATGGGGAGCAAATCTCCTTGTGAGCGTTCATATTAATTCAGCCGCTAGCGCATCAGCAAATGGTTTTGAAAGTCATATTTATCCTAACGCAGGTGTAGCTACTGTCTCATTTCAAAATATGCTACATGCGGAAATTATGCAGGTAATGAGAGCGTTCGGAGTGACAAATGACCGCGGTAAAAAGCAATCCAATTTTCATATGCTTCGAGAGAGTAAAATGGTTGCTTGCTTAACAGAAAATTTGTTTATCGTAAATGCATATGATGCAAACCGACTAAAACAAGAAGAGTTTTTAAAAGCTGTCGGTGAAGCTCATGCACGATGTGTGTTGAAGTTTTTAGGATTAGCTGGTAAGCCTGTTCCTCAACCTGTACCAACACCACAGTCAGTACCTCAACCAGCTAATGCAACTAGACGCGTGAAAATTATCGATGTTAGTTCAGCAGCTATCTTAATGGACAAGCCCGACAGAATTAATGGCGCGAATATCGGTACTATCCCTAAGGGAGCGATTGTAGATATGGTCGTGCCTGTAGCTGGTTTTAATAACGGTAACACTGGTTACTACAAGGTAGTCTATAACGGTAAGACCGGATACATTAACGCTAAGTTCGGCCAAGAGGTATAATAAAACAAGCCCTTACTCGAATTTGAGTAGGGGCTTTTCTAAGAAAATTTACATACAAAATAACTTACCCCTATATTAACTTTACGATATAATTACATAATAATGTAAAATTAATAAAGGGGGTAAAAAAATGTCATCGTTTACAATGTATAAGCTTAACACAGCTGAGCAACTTGATTTATTTTTAAATCCGTCAGGCAAATTGAATTTGGACGAAGTTAGTAGATCAATGAACGAAAAAGTTGCTACAATAGGAAATGACGGGAGAATAAGTGGAGAAGGCTTTATAAAACCGATCATTACAAATAGAAATGGTATTTCAGTTTTAGAGGCTTACGGAACCGACCTTGTTAATCTAGGTAATTATTTTGATACAAAATTTCATGATGAGACTGTAACAACCACAGAAACGCAGTATACTTTTTATTCTAAAACACGTATTATCATAACAGAGGATAGTGATTTAATCTTAAAGTTTGACAACAGTACTGAAGAGAAGGCAAAAGGGAAAGTTAAAGCTTTAGTTGAAGGCCTGGGATTTGAAACACAACTTTTCAAATTAGACGATTCGTTACTAAGAAGAATACAAAATGATGACACTCTGACATGGTCAGCGGCTAAATTAGATAGGATAGACAAAGATGGCGATAAGACAACTAAAGTATCATATGAAATTGATCTAGCAAACGATGTCCATCCATCTGAAGTCGATGATGCCTATAGAAACTACGGTAAGATGTCGCATCTCAAGTTTGAAATACCTTATGAAACAGCTGGATCAACTACTAACGTTACTGTAAGTTTATATAACAATGGACATAGGGTCTTTTTTGAGGAGCAAGAGTTAGGTATTTCAAATGTTCATGATTTTATTATATACTTAATGAATAAACTATATTCAATATGACAAGAGGGAGGTGTTAATCATGAATTTCACACTGTTAAAAATTGAAAATTCGAGTAAATTAAAATCATTATCAAAAAACAAGATAAATTTCTTCAAAAAAGATGAAGAGATATCTTTGTTTCATTTTAATAAGTTAGATAACGATTTATTTCATGCGGTTTTTAATATTAGTGATGAGTATTTGGTTAGCACTAAAAAGTTGGGAAACCAACACAATTTTATCTACTCTTCGTTAATTAATTTCTTTTTCTTTTTGGATAATAATTTTGCAATTATTGAATTCATTAATAATGAATATCAAAATGATGTGCTCACGGATATAAAAACAAGAACAAAAACCTCAATAAATATACATAAATTAGATAATGAATTACTTTTAAAAATATTCCATAGCTTGGGCGGAACAATTAAAAAATTGTATTATTCAAATGATGAAGATGAATACTTCGAGTTGGATTATGTAAAAGAGGATTTGCTTAACAAAATTGCTAATAACAACACTATTGATAGCTTCACTGTACTTTTTGAGGGTCAGTATGCAAGTGTATCTAGTCAGGGAAGGATTTCTGTAGACAATAGTAATCAAGAATATCTGGTAAATTTCATTAAGAGGTTATTGAATGCGATTAATTAATATTGTAGTTGGATTATTCCTAATACTTATAGGTGCTCTTTTAGGAGATGGATATAAAAATCCCTTATTTCTATATTGGTTATTAAGTCTTGCAGTGTTAACATTATTTGCGGATTTTTTGCTAAATACTCTTCAGGGATTAAATGCAGACCTTGAGATTTATAAAAACAAGATAACAACATTAACGATCCTTAAAGGAAATGGCGGTAACCCAGTTCAGGTGGCGATACTTCCTAAAAATAAAGTGATTCTTAACCAGGAACAGCAAATAGATATTTATGCTACATATTCTATTCCTATTACACATATTCCAGATTTAAAGCTCATCACAGAATCAGATTGGAAAGTGTTAATTTTCAACCAAAATCAAGTGTCTAGAAAATATGCTGGTAAATATGAATATATACTTAATAATGCTTATGTAACAAAAATAGATGATGTCTTTTATAAATACAGTTTCTTCGTTAAAATTAACAATTTAGGAATGCATAAATTTAGCATTCAAATAGAAGATGGTTCTTTAAAAGGTGAAATTTCCAATTCAATAATGGTTTATACAGGTTAGCCCTTCTCAATCGAGAGGGGCTTTAATTATTTATCGTGATAATGTGCAAAACCATCACTTTGATTTACTAACTCTCTTTCTTTTGATTCTTCCTTTAAAGCTAGATTCAACTTAACCAGCGCCATTTCTTTTGCAGCTTCTGGTGTACTCCCATAACAATTCCAAACTGTTGTTTCTCCGTTACAAGCCATTGCGTTGTATGTATCCCCAAAATCCCAAACATTAAATTTAATTTTCCCTCTACGATAATACCAAAACCAATTCCAGGTCTCGCTAATCCACCATGGCATGATTACCACTCCTCTCAACTACAATTTCGACATAATCCTAGAAGCACCTATTATGATATTTGGATATTTAGTGTCAAAATAAAAAGCCCTCAATTAAGGGCTTAAAAAGGTAAATAATCATTTGCAATATCATCAATCTTTTTTCTTTCTGCTTTTTCTAAATCCTTTACCAGCTGCGTGATGTCATCTCCGTTACAAAGTACTTTTTCTAATGCTGCACGGTAGGACAATTCTTTCTTGATTTGCTTCCAAAAATCTAAAGCGATTTTCTCGGATTTCTGACCTTTTAGCCGAAATTCTCCTTTTTGATATGTTCGACTACTAGCTGCGTAATGTATTTCAATAATTACGTTCATAATTACCTTCCTTGAATTACGATAATAATGGCCAGAACAGACCATGCCGCGCCAAGAATTCTATGTTTATTTTCGAGTTTTGACCAAAATACTGGCGTCATAATGTAAGGTATAAATAGCCAACCAAGTACTTTTAATAGGTTTTTCTTTTTCGCTGGATCCATTGGTTGTTTGGACTTTGAGATTATCGGAGCACTAAAAACGCTACGTAAAAACAATTCATAGTATTGTCCGTCCATTTTTACTAATGATTCTTGGCCATCGGCAAAATATATACCAACGAGCATTTCTTTTGTTGATACTTCTTTTGTGGTTGATTTATTTTTAGCTTTTGATGTAGTGACACCAGCTGCAGCACCGACAAGCGTACCTACAGGTCCAAATACGGATCCGACTACCGCCCCAACTGCGCCTTTTGTTCCAGCTCCTACCATGCTCTTTTTAGTATTTCCTGTCGTGTAGCTAGTGATGCTGCTATCTTCATTTATGATTTCATATCGTTCAACAGACTCTTTGTTTATTTGATTATCCCCAATAAACATTCTACCTTTTTTCAGCTTAATCCTTTGCCCCTCATTCGCCCCAGCAACGGCTAAATTAATTGCACCCATAGGTCGCGCCCCCTTTAAGTATCTATTTTAAATAATACTTCTATATTTGTATGATTTCACCACTATTTTTTAAACATATTTGTGTACACTGTATGAAACATCACCGATTAATATTACATTTGCTTTACAGTTTATTAAGTACAGGCATTAATTGAGAGAGGGGCGCATATGCTTTTAGCGTAAGCGAAGACACGCTCAAAGCTTCCTTAGGCCCTTTGCATGCCTACATAAAAATAACCCTTTTAAGCCCTCCGGTCATTGCTAGAGGGCTTTTTTTATTCTTCATGCCAGATATCTTCGATAGTTTTACCTAAAGTTTTTGCAATCCTCAAAGCCAGGGGTAAAGATGGCAGGCTCTTTTCTTTTTTCAGTGAGCTGATGGTTGTCATACTTACCCCTACTTTTTCGCTTAACCACTTTTGTGACCTGCCCTGTTCCTTCATGATTTCCTTCAATCTACTTTTCAAGTTAAAGACTCCTTAAAATATTTTCTAAGTGGACTTGCATTATTTTTAAAATGCCCAGTATACATTTAACAGGTTACTAATTAATTCGCAATTACTTAGTAAAAGTCCTGCCAGTTATTAATTAGTTAATACTTACTTAATAGGGAGGTAGTACCTAATGGGGATAAAAAGGGTGCCTGTTTGTCTTAACGATGAATATCCAGAACAAGAAGAGCTTTACGAATTTATCACTAGGTTGCCAAACGGAAAGAAGAGGAATTCAAGTGGGTTTTTAAAAATGCTTGCTGATCGTGAATATCAAAAAGAAAGGGAAAAGTACCTCACGGAAAAAGCTGAATTTGAAAAAATAAAAAAGGCGCAAAGCGCGCCTCGTGTGAAAGTGATTAAAGCAAACGGAGGAATAAAGTATTTACCTAGCCAAAACGTTAACTAAAATGCCAATAGCAACTCCAGCTGCAGCGCCGATTAAAAAGAACATAGTATCAGCTCCTTAGGATTTGTTTTTATTAGTATGTCCGAGACAAAAAAGAATTATTCAGGAGGGATTGAATTGGCACGTACACAAACGATGGATTTCAGGTCATTTGTCCGAAATGAAAAGAATGAATTAGATATCACGACTTTTAAAATCGTAAGTCTCGGCGCTAGTATGTTTGCGGTAATGGTACCGAGAACGGCTTTTGCGGCAACAGCTAATGGCGTCTTTGGGGGCTTGTGGCCGACCGTTTTAAATATTGTCGACTGGATTTGTGTAGGTGTATTTGTATTTGCGGGTGTGGCCTGGATGTTTGGCCATCGAACAAAAGCGTTGGAGCTTATCATTGGCGGTGTAGCTGGCTATATCTTAGCTCGCCATGCTATTGATATCCAGCAGTGGCTTTCAAAACTATAAGGAGGGGATAACAATGTCATTATTAGATAAATGGAATGCATTAGGGGATAAAGTGGTTGGTGCAGAGGTGGAGCTAATACTAAAGCCGATTGGTCGTACATTAAAAGATGCTGCCATTTATGTAGGTCATGTTTTAACTGATTATATGCCCGAGATTGGTGCTGGTATTGTAGTTGTCTGTGCAGTAGGAATTATGTTTACCGGCAACGTACCCAAATGGTTAGCGAGGATGGCCATTGGATTGGGGGTTGCGATTATATGGCTGGTAAACGCATAAAATCACTTAAGCTATCCGAGTATTTTTCCTATCAGAAAAACAAGATGGTTACTTATAAAATTATTCCTCATTTATCCGTATCAAATAATCAAAACTATAAAATGTGGCGTATGATGCACAAAATGTATGAGGTATATGAGTCTATGCCTGTCAGAATAACAAGAAATGGATTCAATTTCACCTTAAGGGAAAAGGATACAATTTGGTACGATGTGGTTTTTAGACAAAATAAAGGTAAACGGTCCATTGAATTTTATGTAAGCACCAGTGAAATGTGGGCAAAGAAATTTCGTGAAATTATCGAAAACTACATGAAAGTAACAATTGAAGAAGTAGATCAAGCTGCTATGGCTATTCCTGAAGGATACGTGAACATACGTGAAATGCAGTTAGCAAGGCATGATATTTTTAGCTTGAATGTAAATGCGACTGAACAGACCTCGCCAGTGGGATCCATCATGAGCGCCATGAACGATATATCGGATGATGGAGACTTTGCCAGGCTTTCCATTTGTGCGGAAGCATTTAATCGGAAGCAGTGGCTAAAAAATGCAACTTGGGCACATGAAAAGCTAAACAAGGGGCAAATACCTCAACGTGCCAAAATAACGGTCGGCAAAGTCGGTAAAGTGTTGAAAGTCGGGTTAATCGCTTTTGTGAATGAAATATACGATTTATTAAATGACACGCTTAACGCTATCTCCAATACCTTTTTTAAAAGTGAAAAAACGTTTGAGAAGAAAAAAGTAATTGATAAAAAATCAGCATTATCTGATGAAATAAACGCGACTAAAATATCAGGTAAATCAACAGATAAAATCAATCAACCTGTTTGGCGCACTCACATACGTGTAGCGGCTCAAACAAAAGAGGCCTTGAGATCAGAGTTAATCATTAATACGATTACAGGTGCATTTTCGGAAATTGCCGGTAACAATGAATTGGTACCAGTTAAAATACGCTTTAAACAGCGCCGAGAAGAAATAATAAAGGAATTGAATACTCTAAGCCTATCTACAAAAACAAAAGCTAATGCTGACGTATCCATGCTGTCCTGTGACGAGATAGCAAAGGTAAGTATTCAATTGCCTACAGCGGCAGTTCAGCAACGCTTTGAAAACGAATTAACTGTAAATAAGAAGGTGGAAACTGAATTATCCTCTATATTTATACACAAAGAAGCAAGGGAGTTTGTGGATATTGATGGAATTCAGATTAGTATCGGCAGTAGCAACATAAAAATGCAAGAAAAACCATTAAAAAGGAAGAGTGTAAAAAGCAACGGCATCTTTATAGGTCACGCAGAATTAAAAGGTAAAGAGTACCCAATTGGAATCCCTCTAAGCAATCCAGAGGAGACTTATAAGGGCTATGTGGCAATGGGCGGAATGGGAAGCGGCAAAGATACCTTTATTCAAAATTTCGTAACCGAGGCGTCGCTCAATCACAATATCGGCTTTGTGGTCATTGACCAGGTAAACAAAGAGGGGTTACAAGGTATGGCCAATGGGATTCGTGATAGCCTTCCCCCTGAAAAGATTATCGATATCGACTTATCAGATGAAAACTATCTGCCTCCGTTAGATCTTACCGAGGTGATGGAAAAGATAGGACGTAAAGGAGCTGACCGTTTTGCCAATGAGCTCATAGACTTTTTCGGCGATGTTGAATCAATGGGCCAAAGCCGGAAACTATTACGAGTTTTTGCCCAGGCATCGAATGGCAGCTTATACAATATTAAACGGTTAATAGAGGAAGAGGCTTTTCGAGAAGAAACGGCTAAAAGGTTAAGAAATGAGGGTAAATCAAGGATTGCAGAAGAGATTGAGAAATACTTAAGCACCTATGAACTAGTGGAAAAGAAAAACAACAAAGGTGAAATCACATCATCTGAAATGAAATGTACGAGAGATGGACAGAAAGCATTAGACGGGAAGGCTAGTGCTATCCTAAATCGTTTGGATGAATTTATGGGCGACTCTACTCTTTTCGAAATCTTTGCCCAGCCACCTAAAAAGGAAATGAACCTGGAGCAATGGTTAAAAGAGGGGAAGGTAATTATCTTTAGGGTTCCAGACAGAATATTATCGACTGTAGCGGTACGGACTATCGTCCACTGGATAACCTTAAAAGTGTTAATGACAAGAATGTTAATGACCGTAGATGACCAAGGAAATGGGGCGTTTATCGTTTTCAATGAGCCACAGACATATTTATCTGAAAATCCCGGTCTCGCTAAGTTGTTAGCAAGAATTGCAACCCAGGGAAGAAAAGAAAGGTTGGGTAGTATCTTTGCTTGCCATCATATTGGCCAGATAAAAGAGATTTCAGAGGACCTGATTTCAGGCGGAGTGAATTGGCTGTTGTTTAAAAACGATAATGAAAATACTTTTAAAAAGCTGGAGGCACAACTATCCCCCGTATCAATAGAAGAAGCATTAAACATTCCTAACACTAAAACGACTAGGCACGCCATATGCATACTTAATTTCGGTGGAGAGCGCAAGCCAGCGTTTATGGTCAGGATGCTTAAACCTTCTTATGAACGGTACCAACCCTTTGACAATTCATTTATTACAAAACGGCATTCCAGATTATTTGGTCGTCATTTTGAAGAGGTTGAAAGGATACTCGAGTCAGCTTAAGGGATAAAAAAATTCAGATGAATGGATGAAATGATCCGTCATGAGGTGTTAAGCTTTGGGAAAATCAAAACAAACCCTTATGTATCAAGGGTTTGAGAGGTAGTGTTTATATGACGTTAGCCACCGGATCAGGTAAAACGACCACTTTATATTCCCTTTTAAATGAAACCGCCCATCTTTTTCATCGAAATGTTATCACACTTGAAGACCCCATCGAAAAAAACTACGACTCTGTTTTGCAAATACAAGTGAATGAAAAAGCAGGTGTAACCTATGCTGCCGGTTTAAAGGCAATTCTTCGCCATGACCCAGACATTATTATGGTTGGTGAAATACGTGACGCAGAAACCGCCAAAATAGCCGTGCGGGCTGCCTTAACAGGGCATTTAGTGCTTTCGACGATGCATACAAGGGATGCGAAAGGGGCAGTTTATCGACTTCATGAATTTGGAGTCAACTGGCTGGAAGTAGAACAAACGCTTATTGCAGTTACCGCACAGCGATTGGTGGAGCTTGCATGCCCATTTTGTGAAGGTGAGTGTTCGCCTTTCTGCTATTCCTATGGAAGATGGAAAAGAGCGAGTGTCTTTGAGCTGTTATCAGGGAGAAACCTAAATGCTGCGATGAAGGAAGCTAAAGGAGAAGATATTATCTCACGTTACAGGACAGTAAAGGAAGTTATTAACAAAGGAATTGCTCTTGGTTATATTCAAGAGTCGGAATATGACCGCCTGGTGTATGACCATGAAGCACCGTAATTGGTCTATCAATGAACAAGCAAAGCTTTTAAAGCAAATAGGTGAGTTGCTCGCACGCGGATATCCCATTGCTGAAGCAATTGAATCCATCTCTTTGCACTTGTCTACCAATCGAAAGGAGGAGTTGTATGATTGTTTGATTGAATTAAGAAATGGAATTGCCTTTCATGATGTTTTAGGTAATCTTGGCTTTCACAAGGACTTAATTGGTTACGTCTACTTTGCTGAACAGCATGGAAGCTTTGCCGAGGCACTCTTAGAAGGCAGCAGTCTGGCTATGGTAAAGGAAAATGATAGGAAAAAGCTTATAAAACTATTACAATATCCATCCTTGCTAATTTTTATTACGGGTATGCTATTTTTGTTTGTCCAAAAATCATTGCTGCCCAAATTTACAAGCCTCTTCCAATCTATGGGATTAGAAGCAAATTTTTTTATGAAAGTCCTTTATACCTTTGACGTGTACTTTCCCTTTATGGTGGGAGGGTTATTAATTTTCTTGGGATTAGGTGCACTCTATTATGTCTTTGGATTTAGAAAAAATTCCGTCCTGCAGCAAAGGTCACAGCTTGTCCGAATTCCGATTTTAGGAAGAATCTTTAAATTGTTGTTTACTCATTATTTTTCTATACAATTAAGTTTTCTTTTAGCTGGAGGTATTTCAGTGCTTGAAGCACTGCTAATCTTTGAGAAGAATCACAGACAACCATTTTATAGCCAATTGGGGGTGGAAATAAAGAAAAAACTTTTAACGGGTGAAAAATTAGAGTCAATCTTGGATTCCTTTCCATTCTTTGAAAAGGAATTCGCCATGATCATTAAACATGGGCAAGAAAATGGAAAACTGGAACAAGAATTACTTTTCTTTAGCCAGCACTGCGTAGTGAATATGGAAGAACAAATCGAAAAATATATAAAAATGATACAGCCGGTTCTCTATCTTTTTATTGGATTTCTAGTTGTCTCAATGTACTTAGCTATATTGTTACCAATGTTTAACTTATTAGATGGAATTTAAAAATTAGGAGGAATTATTTTATGAAAAATGAAAAGGGTTTCACGCTAGTAGAAATGATGATCGTAATGTTAGTTATTTCGGTTTTATTAATTATCACAATACCAAATGTAGCAAAGCATAATACAAATATTAACAACAAGGGCTGTGAGGCATATGTAAAAATGGTCCAAGCCCAGGTACAGTCGTATATGATGGAGAAGAATCAAGTACCTACCCTTGCACAACTTAGTACAGATGGGTATTTAAATGAAAACGCTACTGGCTGTCCAAATGGAACAAAAGTGGTATCAATCGATGCAGAGGGAAAAGTAACTGCAGTAGCCAAACCAACAAATTAATGCTTCGCAATCAAAAAGGGTTCACATTAATAGAATCTTTGATTGTGCTCTCCATCCTTTTAATTATCTCCTCGATAACTGCCTTTAACTTCAAGCCACAGTATAATTCAACAAATGATAAGGCGTTTATTTCCCAATTAAAAGCAGATTTATATTACGGACAGCAATACGCGATATCACATCAGATGGAAGTGAAAGTTTTCTTCTATGAATACGACTATAAGTATTCGCTTAATTCTGGCAGTAATCTGTTAGTTGAGAGAAATCATTCTCCAAAGATTCGTGTAAGTCAAGGCACCATCCCACTATATTTTAAATTTAATTCGAATGGGAATGTAGACCGATTCGGTACATTATTTATTCGAACACCGCAAAAAAATTATCGATTAACCGTTTTGATTGGAAAGGGACGGTTTTATGTTATTGAAGAATGATGGATACTTTTTACTTGAGCTCCTTTTATCCTTGTCAGTTTTGTTAATGCTTTGTCTGTTTTTTATGCCTTTGTTAACAGATTTGGCCAATCAATATCAACAGCTGGTAAGGGATAAAAAGGCAAATCAGCTACTATTTGAAGAACTACAAGCTCATTTATTGGAAGATCGAACAAATTCTAGGTATTCCATAGTTCATAACGGGACTGAATATCAGGTTTTCTGGAATCAATCAACATCTAGTGGACAAATGGAGGTGTGCGTAAAAGTTGATAAACAAATATTGCTCCCTAGGATACAAGTCTGTAAAGCGCCCGAATGAAAAAGCTTTTACGCTCCTCGAAGTGCTGTTTGCACTCTCCATTTTCACAACAATTGTATTTTTCATGGTTCCATTATTTCATATCATTTTAGAAAATAAAGAATCTAATGGTAGACTTCAGGACATGGAATGGGATGTCTTTTGCAGTCAGGTAAAAAAGGAAATCCATATAAGCTCTAAAGTGGAGGTGATTTCAGGCAGGTTGGTAATAACAAATAATAATGAAACGATTTATTATGAGAAATACGGCAGTACTATCAGAAGACGTGTGAATGCAACAGGTCATGAAACACTTCTGCAAAATGTAGCTGTTGTCACTTTTACTAGGGTCCAAAACACAGTGAAAATCAACGTAATAGATGTTTGGGGAAAGGAATACAATGTTGTGGTGCATTCCTATATTAAGTGGGCTTCCGCCATATGAGGAATAACGAAGGAGGATTTACTTACCCGTTAACTTTAGTGCTGCTTATTCTATTTCTAAGTGTTTTCTCGTTCCATGTTGAGCAATTGTTAACCGAAAGGAAGTTGGCACATGAAACTTACTTAATTCTTCAGGAAGAATATTATTTTCATTCTTCGATTAAAAAAACAGAGAAAATTTTACAATCTGGTGCTATGCTCCCAGCCAAAGGGACGTTCTCCTATTCGAATGGCAGTATGGAATTTCAAGCTGAGAGTCCCGTTGGAACGGTCCAAAAAATTAACTTCACTCTAAAATTGAATACAGGTGAAACCGTGACAGGGCGAGGTTTTTTTGATATTTCCTTAAAAAGAATGACTAAATGGACGGAAATAAATTAAGGGTAATCCTAGTTTGAAATTTATTAACGTGGACATACTTTTAGAGAAGAAATCAAGGCGGGTGTGTCCATGAAAACGAATGATTATGTCAAATATATGACTCAAACATTGGTGAAATACGCGGACCAGCCAAAAGATGAACGGAGACGAATCCGCGAAGAGCGGAAACAGGCAAAAGCATCTTTTTGGTATCGTTGGTTCGGTATTCTTCCCTATATTTTTTATATTGAAGTAAAGAAGCGAAGAAAAAGGTAAGAAGCAGATTCATGAGTCTGCTTCTTTGCTTTTTCTGTCTAGCCTCGGCGCCTAGGGGCTCGGGTCATAAGCCAATCCGTCAAAAAGGTTAAAGAGCAACCTTTCTGCCGGCTCGTCTTATGCCTGTCGCCCCTGGTCAAGGCGCTTCCGCTTTTCTTGTTAAACCGCCTTATCAGTTAAATAAAACAAACCGCCATTAATAAACGATACATTTATTTTTGGCTCGTATTGATCCTGTAATGCCTTTTTCTCTGTTTCATAATTTACATTTTCCACCTCGACATCTTCGTAGAAATGGTCTAAAAGCCGTAAATCCTGCTCCCAGCGCTTCCTCGCATCCTCCGCCCAGGAATGATCATCGCCTTCAATCATGGCTGTCAGATAGTTTTCGATTCTTGATAAACCACTTTTGGGTTTTACAAGTGGTGATAATGTAAAGGAATAGTCGGGGATTTTCGGTGTCAGTTGAACATTTTGCAGACGTTCATCAAAATCCTCCACCATTTGTCCATTTATGAGTTGCAAGCCTATTGATTTATAAATATCTCGTTTCCGGTCACATTGATATGAAATTTTAACATTTAAACACAGCCATGGCATTAACGGAGTTTGCTGATTGCTATTTTGATGGTTCTCATATAGCCGAATGTAGCTTGCAAGCTTTTTAGTTGATTGGAATATTTGGTGCAGACGAGGAGAACCAAAATGAACGGTTTCCCCCTTAATATGTTCTGGTGCTATCTGTGGGTTCGTAATAAACGTTAACTTCATTGGATTTGGAATCCCACCGGTTTTTTCTAAGTAGTGCCAATAAAATGGTCGATTCATTAATTCCTTATCAAGTTCAATCGTTAACTGTACGGTTAAGTATCCAGGACCATTTTCTGTTATTTCACATTCATTAGCTTGAAAATAGCGAGTGAGAAAGTTATGAATTTCCAGCTGCTGCATGTGAATCCTCCTTTTGCATATCCTTAGCCAAATCAATCATCGACGTGAGGTTTTCCATTTTTATGCGCATTTCACCCTCGGAACAGGATTGTCCAAATATATCAATTAAATGATCTTCAATACTCCCGAAGTCTAACTTTGTTAAAATATCGTCTAAATCGCCGATAACTTTTTCAAATAGTTCAATTTTTTCATATAGAAGCTTTAATATATGTTCTTCAACGGTGTTCTGGATCGCGAAATTATAGATCATTACGTCCTTTTCTTGACCGAGACGATGAATTCTCCCGATTCTTTGCTCAAGCCTCATCGGATTCCATGGTAGGTCAAAATTTATAATATGATTACAGAATTGGAGGTTAATTCCTTCCCCGCCAGCTTCTGTCGCTATTAAGACTTGTGCATGTTTTTGAAAAAGCTCGCGCATCCAGTCTTTTTTTCCTCGTTTAAATCCCCCGCGGAACGGAACAGATGATATTCCATTTTGTTTTAAATACCATTGCAAATACATTTGGGTTGCTCTGTACTCGGTAAAGATAATGACTTTATCATTAATTTTTTTAATCAATTCCAATGCTTTTTCTGCTTTTGAGTTCGTTTGAACGGCTTCGACTTTAGAAATTAAATATTGAATTTGCTCCTCGAATGCCTTGGTTGGATTCTCTTTTTTTCGCAGCATATTTTGTAGTGTATAAAATACGGATTCCCGGCTGCTGCATGCTTCGCGCTGTAAGGTCATAACAGAGAAAGCACTTGTTTGTACCCAGTCGCCTTCGCTTTTCAAATTGGTAATGGCTTCATATAATTCTTTTTCTTGTGGAGTACACTCAATAGCAATTGTTTCAACATGCCTTTTGGTCCATTCAATCCCAGTATCGGCACGACGATTTCGAATCATCACCTTATTTACTAGCTCTTTTAAATGTTCATTATCATTTAAGGAGCGGGCATCCCGTTTATACTTTTCGTAGAATTGCGTTTCACTGCCTAAATGGCCAGGCTTTAATAGGGATACAAGATTAAAGATTTCCTCAATTCGATTTTGAATGGGAGTTGCGGTGAGAAGCAGACAAAACTTCTTTTTCAAATTTTGAACAAACTCATAGTTTTTTGTTTTATTGTTCTTAAGTTTGTGTGCCTCATCAATAATAATTAAATCGTAGTCCTGCTTATTAATGATTTCACGGTGAGGTTCACGTTTAGCTGTATCAATGGATGAGACAACAACATCACACTGCTCCCATACATAGCTTTTCTTTTGAGAAATTGCTGGAATGAAAAACTTACTATTCAGTTCATATGACCACTGTGTCACCAAAGAAGCCGGTACGAGAATAAGGACTTTTTTTACGAGTCCACGAATCATGTATTCTTTTAAAATGAGGCCAGCTTCGATTGTTTTACCAAGTCCAACCTCATCAGCAAGAATCGCTTTTCCGTTCATATTCTCAATCACTTGTTTTGCTGTTTCGAGCTGATGTGGAAGTGGTGTAAGATTAGGTAAATGCTTTGGTGCTTGTAAGCCTTCAAATTCAGGGATAATTAAATGTTTTTCAACTCCAACGGCTAGTTTAAACAGCTCCCTATTTCCCCATGGTCCATCGTTCTCGATCCTATGTAAAAATTCATCCTGCCAGGAGGAATCAAATTCAATTTGAACTGTCATGGTTACCGCTCCTTTTTGCACAAAATTTATTGCTCACCGCTATGATTTAATGGTAGGATGGATATAGCTTTTGAAAGTTTAAAATATTGTAATAAAATAATTTTTTTTAGATGTATATTTTAGTATGACCCGAATCCAAAATTATTATAATGCGAATGATGACAAGGGGAGAGACTACAAATGTAGCGCCGAAGGAGCAAGCACAATGTGTGAATCTCTCAGGCAAAAGAACTCTTGTTTGACGCAACTCTGGAGAGTGCTGACTATAAGAGCAGCCACCAAAGGGGAAAGCCGGCTTAGGTAAACTTTCAGGTGCAAGGACAGAGACCTTCTTTTTTGATAAAGGGGGGCTTCTGTCCTTTTTTGTTTGTTTTTTAAGCTAGGAGTAAAAAACTGGTAATACAACTGAAAAACATCTTGTTTGAAGGGGGATTTATGATGACTGAATTAAAGCGCACTCCGCTATATGAAGTGTATAAGGAATATGGTGGAAAAACGGTTGATTTCGGCGGCTGGGAGCTGCCTGTCCAATTCTCAAGTATCAAGGAAGAACATGAAGCAGTCCGCACAAGAGCTGGCTTATTCGATGTTTCTCATATGGGAGAGGTCATCGTCACAGGACCAGACAGCTTAAATTACTTGCAAAAGATGTTGACAAACGACATTTCAAAAATTAAAAATGGCGGAGCACAATACAATGCGATGTGCTATGAAAACGGCGGCACTATAGATGACCTGCTCGTTTATAAAATAGAAGACAATCATTATTTACTTGTGGTGAATGCATCGAATATTGAGAAGGATTTAAGCTGGCTGGAAAACCATTTAGATGGAGAGGTTTCAATAGAGAATCTTTCAGAGAAAATGGCACTGTTAGCGCTGCAAGGACCTCTTGCCGAAAAAGTTCTTCAAAAGTTAGCCGGAAGTGATTTAAGTAAAATTGGCGTTTTTAAGTTCCAACAGGAAGTGGAAATAAACGGTAAAAACGCTCTTGTATCACGAACTGGTTATACCGGAGAAGATGGATTTGAAATATATTGTGATTCATCAGACGCTGTTGAACTTTGGAAGGCGATTCTGTCGGCAGGAAAAGAGGAAGGCGTTGTACCATGTGGTTTAGGTTCCAGGGACACACTGCGCTTTGAAGCGACACTCGCACTTTATGGTCAAGAGTTATCACCTGATATTTCTCCATTAGAAGCAGGAATTGGCTTTGCAGTTAAACTAAATAAAGAAGCTGATTTTATTGGAAAAGAAGCACTCAAGCAACAAAAAGAACAGGGTACGGCTAGAAAATCAGTTGGAATTGAAATGATTGACCGTGGTATACCACGTCATGGTTATCCTGTCTATAAAGGTGAAGAGCTAATCGGTGAAGTTACGACTGGTACACAGTCACCGTCTTTGAAAAAAAATATCGGACTTGCTCTTATTAAAAGCGAACATACTGAACTTGAGTCAGAACTTGAGGTTGAAATTCGCGGAAAACGTTTAAAGGCAAAGATCATACTAACACCTTTTTATAAACGAGGAAAGTAAACAAGAGGGGGAGAATAGGTTTATGAAACATCGTTATTTACCTATGACTGAAGAAGATAAAAAAGCAATGCTTGCAACAATTGGTGTTAGCTCCGTTGATGAATTGTTTAGTGATATCCCAGAAAAAGTTAGGTTTAAAGGCGAATACAATATTAAAGCTGCAAAATCAGAGACGGCCTTAATGAAAGAGTTATTCAATATGGCTTCTCGTAATGCTGATTTAAAAAGAAATGTCTCCTTTTTAGGAGCAGGAGTATATGATCATTATATGCCTGTCATCGTCGATCATGTAATTTCCCGTTCTGAATTTTATACAGCTTACACACCATATCAGCCGGAAATCTCGCAAGGTGAGCTTCAAGCGATTTTTGAATTCCAGACGATGATCTGTGAGTTAACAGGCATGGATGTTGCAAACTCATCCATGTATGATGGCGGCACCGCTCTAGCTGAAGCAGCCATGTTAAGTGCAGCACATACAAAACGAAAGAAAATCATTGTTTCAGGAGCAGTCCACCCTGAATCACGGGAAGTCCTCAAAACGTATGCAAAAGGACAGTATCTTGAAGTGATTGAGGTTCCTGTTTCTAACGGTATAACAGATATTGAGGCTTTAAAAGATTTGGCGAATGAAGAGGTTGCTGCTGTCATCGTTCAGTATCCCAACTTCTTCGGACGAATAGAGCCATTAAAGGAACTTGAAGAAATTATCCATGCCAACAAATCATTGTTTGTCGTTTCGAGTAATCCACTTTCACTTGGGGTCTTAACACCTCCAGGTAAGTTTGGTGCTGACATTGTCATCGGTGATGCACAGCCGTTTGGAATTCCTACTGCGTTTGGCGGCCCGCACTGCGGTTATTTTGCCGTAACCACTAAGTTAATGCGTAAGGTACCAGGACGTCTTGTCGGTCAGACTACAGATGATCAAGGGCGCCGTGGATTTGTATTAACACTACAAGCTCGTGAACAGCATATCCGTCGTGATAAAGCGACATCGAATATTTGTTCCAACCAAGCGTTAAACGCTTTGGCTGCTTCGGTTGCCATGACAGCCCTTGGTAAAAAAGGTGTACGTGAAATGGCAGCTGCGAACTTGCAAAAAGCACACTATGCCAGAACTACATTTAAAGAAGCAGGCTTTGAAGTTGTCTATGAGGGTCACTCGTTTAATGAATTTGTTGTGAAATTAAACAAACCAGTAAAAGAGATCAATCAAGGGCTGTTACAAAAAGGAATTATTGGCGGCTATGATTTAGGACGCGATTATCCGGAGCTTGCAAACCATATGTTGGTTGCTGTAACGGAGCAAAGATCGAAGGAAGAAATTGATACTCTTGTCAAAGAAGTGGGGGATTTGCATGCATAACCAAGACCAGGCACTCATTTTTGAATCTAGTACACCAGGCAGAATTGGATACAGCCTCCCTGAAATAGATGTTCCTGAACTTGACCTAAGCAGCCTTCTACCTGAAGGATATTTACGCAGCGAGGAGCCAGGGCTTCCAGAGGTTTCAGAGCTTGATATCATGCGTCATTACACTGCTTTATCAAGGAGAAATCATGGTGTGGATTCTGGTTTCTATCCATTGGGTTCTTGTACAATGAAATACAATCCGAAAATCAATGAAAATGTCGCTCGTTTTAACGGTTTTGCTCATGTTCATCCATTGCAGGACGAAAGCTCTGTCCAAGGTGCTCTTGAGCTGTTGTATGATTTGCAAGAGCATTTAATTGAGATTACTGGGATGGACGAGGTCACTTTACAACCAGCAGCAGGTGCTCATGGGGAATGGACGGGCTTGATGATGATTCGTGCCTTCCATGAAGCAAATGGAGATTTGAAGCGTACAAAGGTTATCGTTCCAGATTCTGCGCATGGAACAAACCCTGCTTCAGCTACGGTCGCAGGACTTGAAACCATTACGGTAAAATCAAATGAACATGGTCTTGTAGACCTAGAAGATTTAAAAAGAGTGGTTGGCGATGACACAGCTGCTTTAATGTTAACAAATCCAAATACGCTCGGACTTTTTGAAGAAAACATTGTAGAAATGGCTGAAATTGTCCACGGTGCCGGTGGTAAGCTTTATTACGATGGTGCAAACTTAAATGCTGTTCTTTCAAAAGCTAGACCAGGGGATATGGGATTTGATGTCGTTCACTTAAATCTTCATAAAACCTTTACAGGTCCACATGGAGGCGGCGGTCCTGGTTCAGGTCCAGTTGGTGTTAAGGCGGATTTGATTCCGTTCTTACCAAAACCAGTTATTGCTAAGCGTGGGGATGAATATGTGTTTGATTATGACCGTCCGCAATCTATTGGCCGTGTGAAACCCTTCTATGGTAACTTTGGAATTAATGTTCGTGCATATACCTATATCCGTTCAATGGGGCCAGACGGCTTAAAGGCGGTAACCGAGTATGCGGTATTAAATGCAAACTATATGATGAGAAGACTAGCTGAATATTATGATCTTCCATTTGATAAGCATTGTAAGCATGAATTTGTATTGAGCGGCAGACGTCAGAAAAAATTAGGTGTTCGCACCTTGGATATCGCGAAACGCCTGCTTGATTTTGGTTACCATCCACCAACCATTTACTTCCCATTAAATGTGGAAGAGTGTATTATGATCGAACCGACGGAAACAGAATCAAAAGAGACTCTTGATTCTTTCGTTGACATCATGATTCAAATTGCCAAAGAGGCAGAGGAGAATCCTGAAATTGTCCAAGAAGCCCCACATACAACCGTTGTTGGCCGAATGGACGAAGCAACAGCTGCTCGCAAACCTATTTTAAGGTATCAAAAAGCATAGTAATAGTAAGGACCAGACTCAGTGTGCTGAATCTGGTCCTTTTTTTCGGATAAGGTTTATTGTGCCCGTATATTAGACGGGACAGAAATAGGGTAACAATAATTGGTTTATTGTGCCCGTAAATCAGGCCGGACAGAAATAGGGTAACAATAGTTGGTTTATTGTGCCCGTAAATCAGGCTGGACAGAAATAGGGTAACAATAATTGGTTTATTGTGCCCGTAAATCAAGCGGGACAGAAATAGGGTAACAATCAGATAAAGTGTTTGGTAATAAAAAAAACTTCCCTAAATGGGAAGTCGCTTTGGTTTATTTTTTTGCTTTTATTTTACCAGACCATTTTTTAAAGCCGCCTTGAAGCTGGGTAAGGTTCTTATAACCTTTTCGGTATAACATTTGCGCCGCACGAGCACTGCGCATACCATTTTGATCATATAGATATACAGGTAAATCTGGACGAAGTTCCTTCAGTCTCATTTTTAATTGAGATACGGGGATATTCCTTGCTCCCAATATATGACCTGCATCAAATTCGTTCGCTTCACGAACATCGATTAGCTGCGCTTTTCGATAACCGGCACGAAACTCCTCTTCTGTAACCGTTTTAACAATTTTCTTTTGATAAAAATAGTTGAAAACGGAATAAGCCAAAACTACTACAATAATGACAATTAGGGTATAAAGTGAATTCAATTTCTTTTTGCTCCTTTCAAGCTTGTAACACTATGTTTTATTATATAAGTCAAAACAATAAAGATAAAGAAAAAACGACAAAATACTTCGCTTTTTCTCTCACTATTATATCAGAAACATCTTGTTTTGAATTCCTATCAGATTTTGGTAGACTAAAACGAGAGTAAACTACATAAAGATGAGGTTTTTTAAATGAGCAAAGAAGTATGGCGTTTTATAGATTCAGGGAATTGTTCTCCTTCTTTTAATATGGCATTAGATGAAGCTCTGCTTGATTGGCACAGTGAAGGAAAAATACCGCCTGTGATTCGTTTCTATGGCTGGAAACCGGCAACACTATCGATCGGATATTTTCAAAAGGTTGAAAAGGAAATTGACTTAGAAGCTGTAAAAGCTCATGGATTAGGTTTTGTAAGACGGCCGACAGGCGGACGAGGAGTGCTTCACGAGCATGAGCTTACCTATAGTGTAATTGTTTCAGAGGAGCATCCAGAAATGCCTAAGACGGTAACAGAGGCTTATCGTGTGATTTCTGAAGGCATCCTAAAAGGCTTTCATCAATTAGGGCTTGAGGCTTATTTTGCAGTACCAAAAACGGATGAAGAAAGAAGTGCACTTAAGAATCCTCGTTCGGCTGTTTGTTTCGATGCACCTAGCTGGTATGAGCTTGTTGTCGAAGGTCGTAAGGTTGCCGGAAGTGCCCAGACTAGGCAAAAGGGAGTCATTCTCCAGCACGGTTCAATCCTTTTAGATTTAGATGAAGATAAGCTGTTTCGTTTGTTCAAGTATCCAAGTGAGAGAGTAAAGGAACGGATGAAATCAGCGTTTAAAAGTAAGGCAGTTGCGATAAATGAAATTAGTTCTAGAAGGATTACATTAGACGAAGCAAAAGAAGCTTTTTATAAAGGTTTTGCAGAGGGGCTAAATATCGAACTAGAATCTTATCAGTTAACGGAAGAAGAACTTGCATACGTTAACAAGATAGCAAAAGAGCGTTATGAAAATGATGAGTGGAATTTTAAAAGATAGTTTAACTTATTGCTTTTTTTAGAATTGGGAATTTAAGAAGGAAAAACCATAAAGAGTTCATGAAGCCTAAAGAGAAGAATGATCAGAGAGAATGGGCCTTATAAAGGGTTCATGAAGCCTAAAAAGAAGAGTAATCAGAGAGAATGGGCCTCATAAAGGGTTCATGAAGCTTAAAAAGAAGAGTAATCAAAGAGAACGGACCTCATAAACTACGAATTAGAAATTAAAAACAAATCTAAAAATATTATTGGCAAAAAAAGGCGGACATAATGAGTCCGCCTTAGCTGTTATTGTAGAGTTACTTTCTCGATTTCGTTACCATATCTTTCGTACCAGATTTTCCATTCTTCTTTACGTTCAATGGCCCTACCGTCTAGCAATGCTTCAATCACATCTAAACAGACATGCCAACCTGCTAGGTCTTTTGGGGTATGGTCAGTAATCGTATGTATATTTTCTATTAATCGCAATGAAGAGCCTCCTGATTCTTGGGACAATTCGAAACGAACGGTATCTGCCCACCAGGAAAATTCAAAAACAGAATTGATTTTTAATTCTAGGATAGAAAGCTCATCAAATGTTCCATCCCCCATATCAAATTTAATTACTCCGCCTTTACGAAGTTCATCTACACGCAGCTCAGAAAACCATTTTGGCAGTTTCTCGTTATCGGTTAGATAGGACCATACCTCCTCGACAGGATGGTTAAGATGGCGTTCATATGTGGCACGATATCCGCTTTCAACTTTTTCAATATGTGCTAGCATCTATTTTTTCCTCCTCTTAAAGGTTTATTTATTAAGTATACCTTTTTTTATATTCTCGATAATCACCTTAATTCCTTTATTACTGTAAATTTTGCTCATTTAAAAATCGCAACCTGCGAAATTTGTTAAATTTTCCTGTATTTTGCCGAAATCTAAAAGATATCTTACCTTTTCTCTTGTTTCTAGTTTATTTTAAGTTTGACAAACTAAGTGTTTTTTGTATAAAACACAATATATAGTGGTGTTGAAAATATTTTCGGTACTATATATTGATTAATACTTCCTATCGTGTTAATTTATTTATATCAAGTCAGCTAGATATAGCATAACTACTAGAATCTCATACAAGATATAGAATTTTTGAAGGAGTTGTTTCCATGTCTGTAGTTTTTAGACAAAAAATGAATATTGATTTTGAAAGGTTGAATGAGGATATCCACTTATTCCCTCCGGTGCACCCAGTAACACCAGATATGAAAATAACTCATAAGGGTGTTTCACGCTTGGTCATGTTGGACCGCTACACCTTCAAAGACACTGCAAAAATAACCCTAACAAATGGCGACTTTGTTGTACTCACAATAAAAGAGGATCCAAAATTCCCAGCTCGCGGTCTTGGATACATCATGGAAATAGATTGGGAGCGTAAAAAAGCAAAGGTTTTAGTTGACGAGGAATTTAGAGGTGTCCTTGATGACCCGGAGGAATCCGCAACAGGATTGATATGGCGCTCGTTAGATGTGATCGAGAAACCTCTAGAATTGTTTTATGAGCAGATTGCGAAAAGAAATGCAACTGGTCTTGCTTCAGTTGAAGAAACAGAAGAGAAGCGAATCGAATGGTTTGAAAAGTTTTACAATGAACTCGTTTCGATGAATTTTATTCCAGCAGGCCGTGTGCTTTATGGAGCAGGGGCTGAAACAGATGTAACTTTCTTTAATTGCTACGTAATGCCTTTTGTTCCAGACTCGCGTGAAGGTATATCTGATCACCGTAAACAGGTTATGGAGATTATGAGCCGCGGTGGCGGAGTTGGAACAAATGGATCAACATTACGCCCAAGAAACACCTTAGCAAGAGGCGTAAATGGAAAATCATCTGGTTCCGTTTCGTGGTTAGATGATATTGCGAAATTGACTCACTTAGTAGAACAAGGTGGTTCGAGACGCGGAGCTCAGATGATAATGTTAGCGGATTAATAAAGTGACAATAAGATAAAACTTTGGTATTATTTAACTAGAACGTATGTTCTTGATTGAGGAGGTCAATCATGTTAAATCTTACTAAAGAGTTTCTTTATCAAAGGTATATTATTGATAATCAAACCATTCAGGGTATTTCAGATGAAACAGGGTATACAAATAGTAAAATTAAGGGTCGTCTTAGAAGATTTGGAATTAGGAAACATAGGCTAAAGCTAGGAGACCAAATATATGACAATAAGGATTGGCTATATGACCAATATATTGTACAGCAAAAAGGGTATACAGTAATTGCCAATGAATTAGATGTAAGTTACACCACAATTTTAGATAGAATTTTATTTTTTGGATGGGAACTTAGAGGACACAACGCAATCGACAAAGGTGCACCTAGTAGAGGGAAAAAACGCTCAGACATTTCTATTCAAAAAATAAGAGACAGTAGGATAAAAAATAGAATCATTTTTAACTGTCCTAATTGTGAAGAGGAAATTGAGAAGGTTGTTTCTGTTTACAATAAGAGTCAAAAAAGCTTTTGTAATCGTGCTTGTTATAAAGACTTTCTCAAAAAGAATAGAATTGAAACAGAGGATATTACAGATTCTGCGGAATATAAAGAATGGCGGAAGAAAGTATATCTTCGTGATAATTACAAATGTAAAATGCCTGGATGTACATCTATTTCTAAGCAAATTGCTGCCCATCATATCTACCCTAAAAAGAAATATCCTGAAAAACAGTTTGATTTATCAAATGGAATAACTCTTTGTAAAAAATGCCATGAAACGACCTTTGGAAAAGAAACTAATTTTATAGATGCACTAGTCCGCGTCATTCAGAAAATGAATGACTAGAAAATCGGGTGAATTGCGGGAAAATCCTTAGAGACTTGCAAGCTACAACGTGACTGGAAACGGTGAGCGTGAATGCTTTAAAAATTGCAAGTATTGGACAATCTGCAGCCAAGCGTCATAGGGCAAAGGTTATGGCGAAGGTTAAACGACTAGAGAGTGAGTCCCAACAATAAACTCTCATAAGCGCCCGGCCCCTAACAGTTTTAAGCTGAGGGTGATGATATAGTCTAGTCCGTCTGCAAATAAAGGCAGAGTAAATATCCTGAAAAGGACGGTATTTACGTGGCATCCAGACATTATTGAATTTATTATCTCAAAAATGCAAAACCCAAGAATTCTACGATTTTTAATTGATAATACAAATGATGAAACAATTAAGAAACATGCTAAGGACAAACTTAAATTCACTCCATTAACTGCACAGGAAATGGCAATGTATCAGGGAATTGTTAATTATAAACATATTCCAGGTACTGGTGGGTTTGGTGAAGAAATCATTGCTGCGGCGGAAGAAAAGCTTCAAACTGGTGGTAACTACACCGTTCATAATTCAGAATTCCTTACAGGTGCAAATATTTCTATCTGTTTGACAAAAGAATTTATGGAAGCTGTTGAAAATGATTGGGATTACGAGCTTCGTTTTCCAAATGTTGAACATTATAGTAAAGAGGAAATGAAGATTTACAATGAAGAATGGCATAAAGTTGGAGACGTTCGTGAGTGGGAAAAGCTTGGCCACAAAGTAAGAGTATATAAGAAATTTAAAGCTAAAGAACTTTGGAATCTAATAAACATTTGCGCAACTTACTCTGCAGAACCAGGAATCTTCTTTATTGATAATGCCAACGACATGACAAATGCAAAAGCATATGGTCAACAGGTTGTAGCTACCAACCCTTGTGGAGAACAACCTCTCGCACCATTTTCTGTTTGTAACCTTGCAGCTGTTAATCTTGCAGAAATGGCTGATAAAGAGACAAAAACAGTAGATTTTGAAAAGTTAAAGAGAACAGTAGAAGTTGGCGTTAGAATGCAGGATAACGTTATTAACGCTACACCATACTTCCTTGAAGAAAATAAGAAGCAGGCTCTTCGTGAGCGCCGCGTAGGTCTTGGTGTAATGGGCTTACACGATATGCTTATTTACTGTGAAACAGTGTACGGTTCAGAAAAAGGAAATGAACTTGTTGATCAAGTTTTTGAAGTAATTGCGACTACTGCCTATAAAACATCAGTGGAACTAGCAAAAGAAAAGGGAAGTTTCCCATTCTTAAACGGTGAAACACGCGAAGAAACAAACCGACTACGTCAAGCATTCATCGATACAGGATATATGAAAAAAATGCCTGAAGATGTTCGTCAATCTATATTAGAAAATGGAATAAGGAACTCACATTTGCTAACTGTTGCTCCAACGGGTAAAATCATTGCCCCCAGTGTTCGTAAGAGCGCTGCGTAAACTTAGCTATATGCGGGAAACCCTGGCGTATCTCTTACTACCTTTGTCTTGCCAACAAGTTATCGGGTAAAAATGTAAGAGTGTTGGCTAATAGCCTACCAGACAATCCGCAGGGAAGTCGTGGCTGACCCTTCAACGACTAAACGCTGAGCAACCATAATAATTTATGGTTGATGATATAGTCTGACCCATATGGCGACATATGGAGCGGGTACTAATATTCCCGCCCTCTATAAAGATTTATAGAGAGTAACAAAAGTGAGTACTGGAACAATGGTTGGTGTATCAACTGGATTAGAACCTTATTTCTCATTCTCTTATTTCCGAAGTGGACGCCTAGGGAAATTTATTGAAGTGAAAGCTGATATCGTTCAAGAATACCTTGATCAGCACCCGGAAGCTGATGCTGACAATCTTCCAAGCTGGTTTGTTGCAGCAATGGAATTGGCTCCTGAAGCGCATGCTGATGTTCAATGTGTTATTCAGCGATGGATTGATAGTTCCATCAGTAAAACTGTCAATGCACCACAAGGATACAGTGTTGAACAAGTCGAAGCTGTTTACGAACGTCTTTATAAAGGCGGGGCTAAGGGTGGAACAGTTTATGTAGATGGATCTCGCGATTCTCAAGTTCTTACTCTTAAGGCGGAAGAAAATGTTGTAACAACAACTTTTAAAGAGAAAACAAAACAGCACGTAGTCTTGCTTGATACCATCAGTGACCTCCGCTCAACAGATGTCACAATCGGTTCAGAGGTTGGCAACACATGTCCAGTCTGCCGCAAAGGAAAAGTAAAAGAAATCGGCGGCTGTAATACTTGTTCCAACTGCGGTACGCAGCTTAAGTGTGGTTTATAAAAAACGAGAATGTCCCTTGGTGTAGCTTTGAATTAAAGTTTGATAATTTGAATTAAAGTTTGATAATTTTAAAAAAAGATTGATAATCTGTATTAAAGTTTGATAAAAAACAACCTTTTCGGTATGATAGCCGTAAGAGGTTGTTTTTTATATTTCTGAAAAATACAGTTATAAATGTGACCTAAATATAGTCCGATATTTAATCGAAGGGCTAGTTTACTTCAAATGAACCATTTTATTAGGAGGGGGTTTCATGGCAAAACGAAAACGTTCATCTTCTATAGAGAGGAAGTTGAAGGATGGACTTGGACAAGGTTTTGGAAGCGATTACATCCCGTGGATTAAAATTCAAGATGTACCATCGCTAGGACGTTCTACTCGATTAAAAGGGATTAAAGTGCCAAGACAACATGAATTTCTTTCAGACTTGGAACGAGACTATTTTTATCTATTGGAATACTCCGATTCAGTCATAGACATTCGTGAACAGTTTCCATTGCTACCTGTGGCTGAGACAATAGTTATAGCAGATGAATTAGGAATAAAACATCCCACGAATCCAAAAACAGGTGAACCAGCAGAGATGACAACAGACTTTTTAGTTACTATTAATAATAATGGTCAACCACAACATTTAGCTAGGACTTTAAAATATAAAGATGAGTTTATGGATGAGCGTGTACTAGAGAAATTTGAAATTGAACGTATTTATTGGGAAAGAAATGAAGTAGATTGGGGTATCGTAACGGAATTAGAAATACCAAAGACAATGGCTCATAATATTGCTTTTGTACGTGAATATTTCGATATATTCAACGTTGAGGGGTTTAATGAATGTACACAACTAGATATTGAAGATATGAGCATCTATTTCTTACGTTGTTTATTAGATCAACAAAAGTCAGTCAAACAAATTGCAAAAGATATAGAACGTGATTTTTGTTTATTAAGAGGATGTGGACTTTCTCTATTTAAACATCTCGTTATTTCAAAAGCAATTGAAATAGATTTGAATAATAAATTGGATGTAAATCAGATCATCACTATTAATGCTGTTCGAAAGGACTTTTCTGAGAAGGTGAAAGCTATATGATTTTTTATAACCAAGTTTACCAGTATACGGACAAAGAAGAAAAAAATCGTATACGTATCATTGAGATAAATCACGATGTTGCTTGTTTTGTACAGTTACATTGTGATACATCTATGCCGAAAACTATCTTGATTTCCGATCTAGAACATGAACTGCAAAGTGATATTTTGCTTGCTATCCCAGACCCATTTGCTACTAGCTATTCCGATGAAGATTTAACAAAGAAACAGATTCAAAAGCGTGATGAAGACTGGAGAGTAGTTTCTGAAAGTTGGGATATTTACAAAGAGGCTATCTTGAATCAAAAAGAGCGTGAAAAAGCTCTATCTGATATTGCTAATAAATATGGTATAGCAAAATTAAAAGCAAAGCGTATTTTCACACGATTTTGGCAAAGGGGTTTAAATAAAAATGCCTTGCTTCCAGATTACATTTATTCTGGCGGGAAAGGTAAAGAAAAAAAATTAAAAGCAACCTCAAAAGTAGGTCCAAAAAGAAAATATACAAAAGAGGAAGGAATAAGTATAACAGAAGATGTTAAAAAGCAATTTATTTATGTTATAAAAAAATATTACCGAAAAAAAGAACGGCTTTCACTAATGGAAACGTATGATTATCTTTTAAGGGAATTTTATTCAGATGAGTATTACGAAAATGGTGTGCGGAAATTTAGAGTTTGGGATTCAGGTAGAATTCCAACTTATGATCAATTTTATTATTGGTTTAAAAAGCTTGAAGATCCACAAATAGATATTCAAATGCGCTACAGTCAAAAAGAGTATGAGTTGAAACATAGACCAATTTTAAGCAATTCAACATTAGAAACGGATGGTCCGGGAACGAGATTTCAAATTGACGCAACAATTGCGGATATCTATTTGGTAAGTTCGTTTGACCGTAATCTGATTATTGGCCGTCCAATTGTATATGGTGTCATTGATGTCTATTCACGATTAATGACTGGAATTTATGTAGGTCTAGAAGGACCGTCATGGATAGGTGCAATGATGGCTTTAGATAACATGGTTACGGATAAAGTAGAGTTTTGTAAAAAATTCGATATTTCGATTGATGAATCACAATGGCCAGCCCACCATCTACCAGAAATAATAATCGCAGACCGAGGTGAATTTGAGGGTTATTCAGTTGAAAGTCTTATTAATAATATACATATCAAAATAGAAAACACCTCACCTTATCGTGGAGATTTAAAGGGTATTATTGAACGTCAATTCCGGACTATTAATGGAAAAATAAAGCGCAAATCTCCGGGTGCTATCCAAAAGGAATATCGTGAACGTGGAGATAGAGACTATCGGTTAGATGCTAGCTTAAACCTTAAAGAGTTCACTAAAATTATAATTCATCTTGTTTTACATCATAATCAAAAAATCATAGAAAAATATCCATTAGAAAAAGAAATGATAGTAGCAGGATTAACAGCTACACCGATTAATTTATGGAATTGGGGCATAGAAAACAAAAAAGGAAGATTACAGACTATCAACAATCAAAACATATTAAGGTTGAATTTATTGCCTAAAGGAAAAGCCAGAATAACAAGAGCAGGCATCAAATTTAAGGGGTTATCATATGGGTCTGACAAAGCTTTAAACGAGCAATGGTATTTAAAAATGAGAAATCGAAGTATCGGGGTAGTTTTCGATCCTCGTGATATGAGTCAAATTTATATTCCACATACAGATGGTCGGGATTTCGATACTTGCTTCTTATTAGATACTAGTTCCCAGTATCATGGTAACACTCTAGAAGAGATTGAATTTTATCAAGAACTAATTCAAGAAGCTAAACAGCAAGAAGCTAATAAGCAAAAAGAAAACACACTTAATTTAGATGCAGCAATAGAAAACGTTATCAAACAAGCAAAGACAGAGAAAAAACAAACGAATGACCCAAATGTTAGCAAGGCTGAAAAAGTTAAGAATATCAGAGCGAATAGACAAGCAGAAAAAATAATGAATCGAGAAGAAGAAAAATTCGATTTGTTAGAAAAATCAATAAGAGACACTGGTGAGGTTGTCGAGTTTACTAATAAAAATTCAGATATTATAGAAACACCGAAAAAATCATCCTCACGTTTAATGGATAAATTACGAAAGAAGCGAGATGAGGAATATGGAAAAGATAAATGACCTAGTATTAAAAGGTGATTTTGAAGATGCGGATTATAAGGGACAGGCTTTGTCTGAATATAGTAATAACCCATTTATTGAAGCACTTCCACCAATTTTTACCGAAGATAATGTACTAGAACGATTTATGGTCACACCGCGTATATCTGAACAAGATAAACATAGTGAGAATAACATTCGTTACCATGTATTGAAACGAATAAAAAACTTTATTCAACCATTGCCTATTCATTTTGAAGTTGAACGTAAATTATCAACTTTAATTCGTAGAGGATACTTAGCACGTAATCCTTTAGATAAATCCTTTTTAGAACGCGTTCGGGTTTTGCACGAACTACGTGAAGATGAGAAAGAATCTCATCGATATATCGATGAACGCCTGAAATATATACAGTCAACAGCTGATAGTGTAGCTATTATTGGGATATCCGGTATAGGTAAAACAACAGCAATTGAACGTTTGCTATTAATGTATCCTCAGGTCATTAAGCATCAACTATACAAAGGTCAGATCATTAATCGTACTCAAATTGTTTGGCTAAAAATAGATTGTCCCTATGATGGAAGCTTATCAACATTATGCAAAAGTTTTTTCAAAGCAATTGATGATTTGCAAGGTACTCGCTATTTGGAGAAGTTTGGGCATTTCCAACGAGTGACATCAACAATGCTATTGTATATGACTTCACTTGCAAGTTTATATGGTATTGGTGTGTTGGTCATTGATGAACTCCAGCATCTCTTAAACTCCAAAGATGAACAAGAGGAAATGTTGAACTTTTTTGTTACATTGTCTAATACAGTAGGAATCCCGATGGTATTAATTGGAACCTCAAAGGCACAATTACTGTTTAAAGGAAACTTCCGTCAAGCACGTCGAGCAGCAAGTGATGGATCGATTTTCTGGGATCGAATGGCTGAAGATAGCGAGGAATGGGAATTCTTTTTAGAAACACTTTGGAATATACAGTGTTTAAAAGAACAAACAGAGCTGTCTGACGAGCTTAAGAAGGCTTTTTATGAAGAGTGTCAAGGCATTACTGCAGTGGCTGTAAATTTATTTATTCTTGCACAAGAACGAGTGTTATTTGATGAAACGAATATAGATGAAAAAATAGCTCCACAGGTGCTAAGACAAACAGCAAAGATAGATATGAAAATTATCCAGCCAATGCTCAATGCTATTCGTAAAAACAATTTAAAAGCGATGTATAAATATGAGGATATTATGATTAATCTTGACGACTTAATGATTAATCATAAGAAAGGCACTGAATACGAAGGTAAAATCAAAGATGCGATGAAAGAGCGTTTAAAAACATTAGATTACAAGCGCCGAGATACGATTGAGATTCTAAGTGTTGAATTAGCTGCTTTGGGGATTTTTACTGCATTGGATGCAAAGGATCTGCGAAATTTAGTCACAAAGGCAGTTGAAAAATATCCTGTGGAAATCGAATACAATCAATTAAAATTGCATGTAATTCAGCAGGCTATGGAATTGAATCAAAAAAAACTTTCTAAGGTTATTTTAAAAGAAAGACAAGTGATCAATTTGCCGTTATTAGCTTTAAGGGAAAGAGCTTTGGCAAAGAAAAAACAACCGTATGATTATCTAAAGCAAAATAACTTTATTCGAGATCCAATGGGTGAATTCTTCTGAACTTAAATTACTAATTTACTAGAAATTTAAAGTGTGGTGATTTAATTGCTCCCGTTTTTTACTGATCCTTACCCGGATGAATTGATTTATTCAGCTATTAGCCGTTTTCATTTTTATAGTGGTAATATCAACTTTGTAGAAACATTAGAGGAATTATTCCAAAGTCGAACCGTTGTACCAAGTATAGAGTTTGGTAGTCATTTCTCTACATTGGTAAAAAATTTGGGAAGCAACTATTCAGTTGAGAGCCTATTAGCTCAAAATACTACATATCCGTATTTCGCTCCATTTATTACGATTGAGCGTCAAAATAATGTGTTAGAAGATGTCCGTACAAATGGACAAGGTATGCATGGAAGATTGGGAATTTCAGGTGGTAAAATTAGTAGAAAACAAGGGTTATATTATTGTTCAAAGTGCGCCAACAACGATATTAATATATACAGTGAACCATATGTTCACCGTGAGCATCAGCTCCAAGGTATTGATTATTGTCCGCATCATGAATTGATATTAAAGATGTATCCTGTTGATTATAGAGTTTTTAGTAGACATGGGTACATAAGATTTGATAGAAGATTAATGGACTTATCTGATATACAGGAAACAGAATCCTGTGAATTTAAAGAGGTACAAGTTAAGTTAGCCAAAATGGCTTATCGATTACTGCAAATACCAATCAACCAATTTAGCATCGAAAAAGTCTTTAAAAAGTATAGAACGCTCTTGAGGGAAAATAATTGGTTAATGACCAATACTAGACTAAAAAGAGAAGAACTTTTTAGAGCCTTTATATCAAAGTTTCCACAAGGTTTTTTAGAAAAATATGAGTCACTAGTAACAGTTAATGGACAAAACCAATGGTTGCAAACAATGCTTACTAACTATTTAAGAAGTAGTGTACATCCATTCCGTCATTTGCTTTTATTGTATTTCTTTGATCAAGATATAGAATCGTTCCTAGAATTAAAAGGTGATGAAGGGCCATTTGGGAGTGGACCGTGGCCTTGTTTGAATAAAGCTGCCAAGCATTATAAAGATTTGGTAATATCGGAGGTAGAAATAAAAACCAGAGATAAAGTTCTAATTGGAAAATTTTCATGTTTGTGTGGTTTTGAATATACAAGGATAGGACCAGACAAGAGTGAGGAAGACAAGTGGCGTAAAAGTCGAATATTAGCTTATGGAAAAGCATGGGAAGAGAAGTTTGAAAAGTTAGTGAATATGAATGAAAGTCGTAAAAAAATCGCATTAGAGTTAGATGTGAGTCTAAGGACAATTTATAGGCTAATTGAACTTCAAATAACATCCCCAGAACTCAATGAAAAATATCGTGCAGAATTATTAGGGTGGAGAGAGAAATTTCCAAATGCTAATCGAATGCAATTTCAGACGGAGTTAAAGAAAACTTTTACTTATTTATATAATCATGATAGAGAATGGCTTAATGCCAAATTTCCTTCAAAGCGTGATACCTTGCATACACCGAAGAATCCTGATATTACTTTAAAAAATAATACTGAAAATCGTATTAAATACTATCGTTCCTTGTTATCAGATGCAATAAAGGAATGCCCTGATGTTACAAGAACACAGTTATGGAAAAAGTTCCATAGCGCATGTAAGTATCTATCTGAACATGATAAAGAATGGTTCGATGCTAATTTACCTCAGACACGTCAGGCAAAAACGATAACAAATGCAACAGACTGGGATTTGCGCGATCAAGAATATTACCAAAAGATAAAGGAAGCTTATCCCGAATTAATAGCATTAGAAAAACCAGTTAGAATTACAGGTACATTATTTAGCAAACGACTAAACATATTCAACCTCTCAATCAAAACTTATGTGGAAAAATTGCCACAGACTAACGAGTTACTTAATGAAATTACAGAAACAGTTCAAGAGTTTCAAATTCGACGTTGTTGCATAGTAATAGACCAAATGTTAAAGGAAGATAATTGGGTGAGATTTGAGAAATTAAGGGAAACTTGTGCTATTGAAACCAAGAATTTTAAAAAAATAAAACCATATTTGGAAGGTACATCAGTAAAAAGCAGAAAAATATATAAAAAATGAAGTTATACTGTCCGCACAAATTCCCTTAATCTTTATTTTGCTAAATAACCTTTCAGATGATCCGTCGTCATTGAGGTAACATTCAGATCGTTAAAGTATTGGATAAGTAGCCTAGATTGGAGCTCATACGCTTTTAATGTCTGAGGTGTATTTTTAGCTAAATAATTTTTACTTTGTATCTTTTTCAATTATTACTCATTATTGCTCTGACTGCTGGTAATCGTGTAAGGTTAAATCAGAATGTGACAATGAGGGAATGGAGGATGCAGATGCGTGCATTAATCATCGAGGACGATCAGCGCATACAACAGTTTTTACAGTCTATATTAACACGACTTCAGCCGACAATTCAAATTGATGTAACGGATAGTGCAGTGGAGGCGCTAGCAATTGCACGGGCAAAAGCGATTGATTTTTTCATTGTCGATATCCAGCTTGTCGATTTTAAAGGGACAGATCTCGTGAAGCAAATTCGAATGATGCCTGCGTATCGGTTTACGCCAATTGTGTTTGAAACAGGGGTTGCGACGGAGGAGCTGTATGCGTATCGAGAGCTAAAGTGCTTTTATTATTTAGTGAAGCCGTATACAGAGGTTGAGTTTGTGCAGGTGATGACAGATGTGTTTGCTTTTTTAGATTATGCGGACAATGGGGTGGATGAGCAGACGTTGAAAATTGAGCAAAAGGGCTTTTTGTTTGAATATTACTTAAAAGAAATTGCGTACATTGAGTCGTTTGGCAAGAAGGTTTGTCTCCATGTAGAGCGCGATGGGCAATTAGAGGAAGTGATGCTCTCAAGCTATTCATTAAAGCGCATGCTCGAGCTGTTAGACAAGCACTTTATCCAAGTACATAAAAGTTATATTATCAATCGGGAGAAGTTGGAGAAAGTGGATTTTGCACAGCAAACGCTGAAGTTACGAAGTGTGGATGTAGCGGTTCCAATTGGTTTGAAATATCAGGATGTGTTGAAATAGGGTGAATAGATGACAGTGATGGTAGCATTAGATATTGTGGCTTTATGGTTCCTTGCGTGCTTATTTTTTAGGGAACAAATTAGCAAGCGTATAGGTCATGTAATTTGGATTAGTTTTTTAGTAGGCTTTATTTCGATAAGTGACTATAATAATTCTATTTTTACAGTGAAAGAACATCTTTCTATTTTACCATTTCAGTATTCGGGGACACTTACTATCTTTTGTATTTTAACGTTATTAGCTAATAGCTATTTATTTAAACGTAGCCATTTGACGATTTTATTAATGACGTTTTTGAGTCTAATTGTATGGCTGATTATTCGAATACAAGCCGTATTATTAAACGAATTAATAGGTGCGCCACAATTATTGAACCATATACTCGGATGTGCTTTTGCAATCGTTCTTTATATTGCTTTTACTAAATTTGTTGGACATGTCTATTTTGAAAAGATGACAGCTATTCAACAGTTTGTTTTATATATTATCTTTTTTGCAAGCATCGTTGCCTATGAGTTTTATATTGAAGGAATACCAGAGGTTTTACAGCGAATCCTCTTGATTGTGGCAGCTTTATTATGTGTATTTTTTACATTATTCATTTATACACAAAAGCGACAGCAGGCAATGGTTGCGCGACTTCAGGCGGCAGAGGAATATGTGCCGATTATCGACGAGCTTGTAATGGAGGTACGTTCACGTCAACATGAATTTGCGAATAAAATGCTGGCGGTGACAAGCATTTTAGAAACGGCGGAAACATTGGAAGAGGCGCGAGCAAACATTACAGCGTTTACGCATAATGTACGATTGCAGCCACATCAGGAGCAGCTGCTGACGATGGAACAAAAAATTGTGGCAGGCTTTTTATATGCGAAGCTTCGACGGGCGGAGCAAATGGGGATTCATGTTGCTATGGATTTTGCTGTACCTGCACATAAAATGCCGTGTGAGGAAGTGGATTTAGTGGAGGTTTTAGGCATTTTACTTGATAATGCTTTTGAAGCGAGTCAGAGCGGGGAAACAGTAAAGCTTGTTTACCGATTAGTAGACGGACAAGTGCGTTTAGAAGTAAGCAATTCAGCACCGCATTTAACGAATGAACAAATGATGCAAATGTTTGAATTAGGTTATTCTACAAAAGGAGAAAAGCGTGGGTTTGGCCTTCATAATTTAAAGCAAATCGCTAAGCAATATAACGCAAAAGTCATATTAAAAAATGAATCGAACTGGCTGACAATTGGTCTTCAATTTACGGTATGAAATAAGGTTTTACGGGAATGAAAAAGTTTACGTTCCTGTAAAACCTTTCTTTGTTCTAAAAGGGTTGTTTTCGTCTATTCGCTTATTTATAGTGGGCTGTGAGGAGATGAGGAAATGAAAAATTTATTAAAAAATGAATGGCAGAAAGTAAAGTTTCCATTTTGGCTCGTATTCTTACTTTCTATCATAACTGTTAGTATGACAACCTTCACAACATATAAAACATATCAAATTGAACAACAACTGCAAGTATATGAGGTAGGATTTGAATATTTCATCTTATTTTACGCACTCGTATGTGTAATTCCTACAGCTTGGCTAATGTATTTTGAACGGAAAACGTACTACGTGAAATATATACTCCCTCGAGCGAAGCAGCGTACATATATTTTAGTGAAAGCTTTTATGAGTATGGTAATTGGCTTTGTAATGATTTTTGGTATATCTCTTATCAGTTTAATTATTGCTCTTTATATAGTGCCGGAAGTACCAGAAAGAATATCGTCATTTGATTTACATACAGGAGCGCCGATTAGTGTAAGAGAAATGAGGATTTTTGGTGATATGTTCGTAGAGCATCCCTTTTATTATGGATTTATTTCGAGTGTATGGAAAGGCTTTATCGGTTCGTTGATTGGATTGTTTGGCTTTGTTCTAAGTGTATTTAGTCGAAATTTATTTGTTATTTTAACGGGTCCTTTTTTATATACAATCATTGAAAATTATAGTTTGTCTGCTTTTGGATTAGAGGAGTTCCGATTAGTCACTTCTTTTGAACCGTCAACTATTTATATCAAAGATTTTACATGGGCAAGCGCGTTAGCAGGTCCAGCATTATTAGTTGTTGTCGTTTTTGTTTATGTATTGTACCTGCGAATGATAAAAAAGAAATCGACCTTTGAGCTATAGGTGATTTCATGCAACCGCTAATATTATTTTATTTTAAGCAAACGTTGACGAAGTTTTGGGGGGCATTTCTCATCCTATTGGCTATTTTTTGTTTCGCTGAGCGCCAACGATTTGAGGGAAATGGACAGTTATTTATTATAAAGCTATTAACGGATCATTATTTCATTATTTTTTTAATGACACCCATTTTCATACAGTGTGTTTCGCAAGTAGTTAATGAAGCACGGATGGTGGAGCTGATTCGAGTAAGGCGCTATTACTATTTGACGCTAGCGAAATGGTCCGCAACTATTTTGTTTACTATGGTGTTTGTTGCAAGTGTTTGTGCTGTGACAGCATTAATGTCTATAGGACTATCGTTTAATAATGAATGGACAGGAACAATTGATGAAGAATTAGCAGCATATTTAATCGCAACATTTCAAAGTCCGTTCGAAGCTATTCTATCAACATCGTGTTTTATGCTAGTTGGTTATAGCTTTGTCGGTTGTACATTTATAACCGCTTCGCATTTTTTTTCGCGAAAAGGGGCGTATATTTTTATAGTCGCCAGTTATGTATTGATGATATTAGCATTTAAAATCGTATGGATTGATTGGTTGAAATATATTTCGATGAGCCGGTTTATTATTTTGCATCATAATTTTACATGGAAATTTACATGGCAAGAAACACTTTTGATTGTAATGATTGGCATCGTGGTACAGTTTATATTAATAAAAAAATGGAGGTATAAGGGCAAGTTGTTGCAAATAGGGGAGCAAGTTGTTGGAAAAGGTTTGTTTCGCTATTACGCACGTATTCTCTTTGCAAGGCAGCAGATGATAATATGGTTTGTTGGGCTATTGGTACTCATCGTGATGAAGGCTTCTAGATATGAGGAAACGTTACAGGATTTTATTGTCCGCTTTTTTTATGGCTATATGAATGGAGAAGTACATTTATTTACGTGGTTAGAGCAGCTAATTTATGTGGGGATACCGATTTATTTATTTGCGGTGTTTATGCAAGGTTGGTTCGTGAAAAGAGATTGGCCGCTGTATATGAGAGTGCGATCGAAGCGTCATTGGATTCAAGCGGTTGTATCTTTAATGGGGCTGTATGTGATGAGTTATGTGCTATTAACATTGCTATTGATTATTAGTGTTTCAGTTCTTTTGGATAAACCGTTTGTAATTGATGGTGGCCAGTTGGCTTATATCTTTGGTATGAAAGTGCTTGAAATTGGAGCGTTAATGGGGCTGATGTTGTTATTATTTATTATGACGAATAACGTGACGCTTGCATTCCTATGCATACTTGGTTTATTTATCCTAAATTTTTTCCCGTTTGCATGGACGAACTATAATGTGGCAGGAATTGGTCAGTTAGCAAGGATGGTGGAGATGAATCAGTCTATGCTTGTGAGTGGTTTTAGTTATTTAGCTAGTGTATTCATTGTCATAAGCTGTTTTTATAAAAAGTATTTTGCAGGAAGGTGAGTTATATGGTTTGGGCGATTGAAGTGAGTAATGTAACGAAGCAATTTGCAGGAGAGGTTATATTAGAGAATGTTCAATTAAAGGTAGCACAAGGAAAATCGATTGGCATTGTTGGTGGGAATGGAAGCGGCAAGTCGTTACTATTTAAGCTTATTTGTGGTTTCGAGAAGCCAACGAGCGGGCAGGTGAAAATTCGGCAGCAGGTACTAGGGGAGAAGCTGGATTTCCCAGAGAATGTTGGGGTGTTTATTAATGAGCCAGGCTATATCGAGCTGTTTTCGGGCTATAAAAATTTGCAGTTTTTAGCGGCCATCAATAATAAAATTTCGGCGAAGGAAATCAAGACAGCGATGGAGCTAGTTGGCTTGAATCCAAGCAATAAAACGAAGGTAAAGGATTATTCGCTCGGGATGAAGCAAAAGCTGGGCATTGCGCAGGCCATTATGGAAAATCAAGATATACTCATTTTTGATGAGCCATTTAATGCGCTGGACTATAAGACATATCAGGATATGAAGGCAATTATTCAAGAGCTAAAGTCGCAAAGGAAAACGATTTTGCTGACGAGCCATCATTTTGCGGATATTGAGGAGCTTTGTGATGAGGTATATGTAATTGAAGAGGGGAAGTTAATGCCTTTATCAATTAGTATGAGAGAAACATTTTCACAAAAATAGAAAGTGTACTTTTTATGTAATCCCTACTTTATTATACAGGTCATTAATTAGTATTTATCTTTATTATTTAATGAGAAATTATCATAAATAGGGATTGTTTTGTAAATTGAGTATATTTCAAATAACGATTAATTAGAGGGGATGAATGGCTTTTAAATCTTCTCCTAGATTAATTTATAAAAATTTGCATCGCTATATGTAATGAAAATTGGTAATATTTCATAATACACCCGTTCCCCCACTATATTTGGTAGCATCTTTGTGATTAACGTTGTAAGTGAATAAATCTGATGACTTCTACAACAATCGGGCGCGATTCCAGATTATTGACTGCACTCTTTCTTGATGTAAAGGTCCAGATTGTTGAAGATACAAAGGGGAATTGATATGTCGAATGAAACTGTTAATGAATGGTTAAGAAATAAAGGATTATCTAATACTGATATTGATTTTATTGAAACGCTTTTAACTTTTACATCTACTGCTAAACGACTTAGTAGTAAATTAGATGAGATTAATCAAAGATTTCAAAGTTTATTTCCTGACAAAAAAGCCGAGATTAATCCAAATTTAACATTTTGGAAATTTGAGAAATTACTACAAGGTAATGTATTGTTCATTGACTTAAATGAAATGCTGAACAGATATAAAGCACAAGGTCTTTGTGTGGATCTCTGTAATCAATTATTAGAAAGTCAGTTGAAAAAGTAATTATTCCATTATCGGGCGCTTTTCTTGAAGAACGGATCTCAGAAAGTGATCAAACTTTAATATAAAAAGTTGTGAATCATTTCACAAAAAAAGAACTGTTTTGATCAATCTTTATTTCAAAACGGTTCTTTTAATTTAACGTAAAATATGGGTTTGTGAGTAATTTTTGATCAAACATTATTTTAAAGCTACACTTGGGGCTAACGGGTTCTCTTTTGAAATACAAGGATTGAAAAAACAGGTTAAATAACTTACAAAAAAGCATGGTAAAATTCACATAAATGAATTTGCCATGCTTTTTATATTTCTTTAAACCTATATAAAACCTAAAATTTGTAAATAATTATTGATTTTCTTGTAGGTATAAGAATTCATAGGCGGAGAATTTCCGGCTAATGTGTATAGGGGAGGCTTTAGATGCAGATATAAGCGGAGATATTCCGATTAACTGCTCTAAATAAGACGAAATCCAAGGATATGGATAATATAAGCGGAAAGGCTCCCCTTATTTTAAGGGAAATATGGGTATTTCCCAATTTAATCGGAATTTTTCCGTTTATTTTTCAAACAAAAAAAAGGGTGAGAAATCACTGCGATTTCGCACCCTATTTGCATTGCAATTTACTGATTTGCACCTTTAATGAGAACCCGTTGCTCTTGGGGCATCCTCGTTTTATTACAATAATTATCCAATCAAACCAAGCAGATAACCACCAATGGTTCCAGTAACCACAATCACCCAAGGTGGCAGTTTCCAGTAAGCAAGCATACTAAACAATAGGGCAGCAAGCGCAAAATCCATTGGGGCCAAGATTGAACTGGTCCAAATGGGAGTATAAAACGCAGAAATTAATATGCCGACAACTGCTGCATTAATACCCCTTTTATTTTTGGATTACGGCTTAAACTTTCCCAAAACGGCAGCGTACCTAATACTAGTAAAAACGCTGGGAGAAAGATAGCAAAGGTTGCCAGCAAACCGCCAGCCCAGCCATTCACAACTGCGCCTATATATGCAGCAAAGGTAAACAATGGTCCAGGTACTGCCTGTGCAGCGCCATACCCCGCTAGGAACGTTTCTTTACTTAGCCAGTTGCTAGGAACAAATTCGCGTTCCAATAATGGTAAAACCACATGCCCCCCGCCAAAGACTAAGGAACCAGAACGATAAAAGCTATCAAACATTGCAACCCAGCTAGAACCTGTCAACTCTCTTAAAATAGGCAGAAAGAGCAATAATCCGAAAAATAAGCCTAAACAAATGACTCCAAATCTACGAGAAAGTGGAAACTGTATAGTCGAAGGAGAATCTTCTTTTTGCTCCTTGAAGATAAAATAACCTGCGATGGCTGCGATCAGGATTACACTTACCTGTGTATAAGCTGTTTGCCAAAGAAGAGTAGATATCAAAGCAAACAAAGCAATTGATTTTCGTGATAAATCGGGGGTTAATTTGGACGCCATACCACTAATAGCATGTGCAACCACGGCAACGGCTACAATTTTTAAACCGTGAATCCAACCCGCTTCAATATCCATTCCTTGTAGTAGAAGAGCAAATAGGATAAGCACTATGACAGAAGGTAAGGTAAAACCAATAAATGCCAATATCCCTCCAAGTAGCCCACCACGCAATACGCCAATGCCTATCCCAACCTGACTGCTCGCAGGGCCGGGCAAAAATTGACAAAGAGCTACTAAATTGGCATCATCCAGCCACTTCCTTTTCCGAACATACTCTTCGTGAAAATAACCTAAATGAGCAATTGGACCTCCAAATGATGTTAGACCAAGCTTGGTAGAAATGATAAGGATTTCGAATATTCGTTTCATAAAGTCTCCTTCTGTATTTTTTTAAAATTTAAATAGTAAAAATGAACTCTAAATAAAATAATCTCTTTCTTTTATTTTAAGAGTTCTCAAGAAGGTTTCATATTTTTTGTTTGTAAATATTATTAATGATTCATTACAATAAAAATCCCTTGAAAGGATTTACTAAAAATAAAAAAAGAATCATCATGTTTTTACTATCCAACCTTAAGAGATTGTAGAAATCTCTTCATCTCCTCTTCATATAATCTGAGTACTAAATAGTAGTAATTAGTAAATAAACCTATTTACTAGAATTCAGGTGATCAAATGTATAATTTATTGAGTCAGTCACCAAACCGTTTTTTATCATTGCTAATAACTTAGAGTTGTTACCCATTGTTTTTGCCCTTTTATTTGTTGGGGCATTAGCACCATGTCAGCATACTGGAAACATTAGTGCGTTAACCCTTTATGGGAACCAATCTTTTCAACAAAAAATTGTTTGGAAGGATGTAATCTACCTCACATTAGGGAAAGTAGCCGCCTTCTCATTATTAGGCGTGCTTGTATGGATGTTAGGAAGAGAAATTGAAGAAACCCTAATATGATCTCTGGGGATTTGCCCAAGTAATAAATACTAATATCGCTGATGACCTATTACAAAATAAAATATAATCATTTAAAAAGCCCAGTAAAGGCTTTTTGTTATTTTTGGGATTGGCACGTAAATTGCATATATAAAAATAAGGAGGTGAAGAGATGGGTTTTACTCAACTTGAATTAATAGCTGAGATGCTATATGCCGAAATAGAAGAAATAGAGCAAATAGGTCTTAGTGCATAAGCTTGCATAAACGAATGAATGAAAGTGGGATTATATTTACTGGTAATAATATAATTTCCTTTTACCATAAAACAGGATAGGGCAATGCAGAAGTGCAACCCAAGCGGTTTTATGGCTTTTACATTAAAACGGACGGATTTATGCTGTTCGTTTTTTTGTGTCCGTTTTAGGGAAAACAAAAGCGATAAACTTCAGGGGTTAGGGGACAGAGTCCCCAATTATGATGTTTGGTTTAAAATCTCAAGCTGGCTCAAAATCATGTCCCAATTACGGTAACGCATTGTCCATTTCTTCCATATTTTGAGCCGCCAAGTAAAGCATTTTTCTTAAGCTATCATCATTAGGAAAAATGGACTTGGTTTTTGTTACTTTTCTAAATTGACGGTGAAGTCCCTCAATAATATTCGTAGTATATATTATTTTCCTGATTTCTGGAGGATATGCAAAGAAGGTGGCCAAAATGTCCCAATTTTCTTCCCATGACCTAACCGAAGATGGATATTCTTTGCCCCACTTATCTTTGAATTCTATGAGTCTTTCTCTGGCCGTTTCGCTTTAAATCGGCGACAAATTCCTTTATGTGTTTATAAGATACATATTTGGTGCTTGAGCGAATCTGGTGAATGATACAACGTTGAATACCGGCAAAAGGATACACCGCTTGAATGGCTTCTCTAAAGCCTGTAAGCCCATCAACACAGAAAAGATTAACGGTTTTCACCCCTTGGGTTTTCAAATCGTTCAACACACCTAGCCAAAACTTACTACTTTCATTTCCTCCAACCCAGCTGCCCAGTATTTCTTTATTTCCTTCAATGTTGATTCCCAAAACAACGTAGGCTGCCTTCGAGATAATTTGGTGATTATCACGAATTTTATAATGGATGGCATCCATGAAAATGAAAGGATAATAGGCTTCAAGTGGACGGCCCTGCCACTCATTCACCTGTGGCATAATTTTCTCACTAATCTTACTAACTAATTCGGAAGAAATTTCAATATTATAGAGATCCTTGACCTGTTCCTGTATATCCCTAGTGGACATTCCGTGAGCGTATAGGGACTGTATTTTTTCTTCCAGACCATCCATATTTCTTTGGTATTTGTCCGAAATTTGTGGCTCGTACGAGCCATTTCTGTCCCTAGGAACACTTACTTCAACTTCACCGAATGAAGTTTTTAATTTACGTTTAGTTGCGCCATTTCGGTAATTGCTAGGTCCATCACTCCGGCGCTGGTGTTTCTCATAACCTAGCTGCTCATCAATTTCACATTGGAGTACTTCCTCCAAATATCAGAAAACATTTCTTTAATCGTTTCCATGATTTGATTGGTACTTGTGAATTTTTCTTCCTTAACAATTTCTTTGATTAATTCCTTTGGTAATTTCATGTCGAAAATCCTCCATTGCAAAAATTATTTATCGTAATTCATGCCAAGAAGGATTGCTTCCATACTTATTTACACAACATTTTCCGCACTGTCAGTGGATTTAACCTTTTCAGTAGCTTCTCCTATTAAGGATTCTTTTTCTTCTTCCAGAATGTTTTGTTTATAACATTTTTACTTGCATTGTATAGCTTTACATAAATTCATATTTGACTGAAGCCAATTGTGATGAATTTATCCGTTTCTTACTAGATACATTCAATGACTTGTGTTGCTGTAGCGATAAATTGTTTAACCAAATTTGAATTGTCATCTGTTCGCCTAGCAAGACTCATTTCTACACGTGGGGCTTCTTTCTCGATGTTCACATATGTGACATCGCGTGTATAAATATTCGATGTTGATCTTGGCACAATACTAATACCCAGTCCTGACGCAACCAATCCTATAACTGTCTGTATTTCTTTCACACTTTGACGTATAATTGGGCTGAAACCAGCATCGTGACATTTTGAGATGGTATCATCGTACCACCCCGGCCAAATTTCCCTCTCCACCAATATAAATTGTTCAGGGCTCAGATCATCCATCGATACTGAAGCACGCTGCGCAAATGGATGCAACTTCGGTACAACAGCGATACATGTCTCTTGATAAACTGACAAGAGTGATAAAAGCGGATCAAAAATAGGGGGTCTTACAAAACCAATATCAATTTCCTTATTATGAAATGCCTCAATTTGCGTAGGAGTAGGCATCTCTTGAAGAATCAAATCTACGTATGGAAACTGTTCACGAAACCCCCGAACAATGACAGGAAGAATATCAAATGTTGCGGATCCAACAAACCCCACTACTAACTGTCCAACCATTCCATTTTGTGCCCTAAGAGCTAAAGCCTTAGCTCCCTCTAATTTCGTAAGGACTTGGCGAACTTCTTGTAAGAAAATTTTTCCTGCATTTGTCAGCTCTACATGTCTTTTTGATCTCTCAAACAACTTTACTCCAAGTTCACTTTCGAGTTGTAAAATCTGTTGACTTAAAGGTGGTTGTGTCATCTGTAAACGCATTGCCGCACGTCCAAAATGTAACTCCTCTGCCACAATTGTAAAATATTTAAGTTGACGCAATTCCACGCTTCTACTCCTTTCAATTAAGTCGTTTTACGACTTAAAAATATGATATTTATATATTAGACACTAATTGATTTTCGTTGTAAAGTTTTTTAATAAGAATGAAGATGTAGAGGTGGAAACAAATGGGCTATGTTTCTTCAAAATTCATACACTGTTCTTCAAATGATAGCTATCAGTGAAATTTGAGAACAGGTAGAGGATTTAAAAAACTAACGATTCCGAGAAATTTAATTAGATTGTTCACACTAGATGGTGAAACCCAATAGTTTGTTAAATGGTTAACACCATTTTTCTAAATATTTAATTATTTAAGGGAGGGGAATCATTCATATGAATGCTGCGATGGCCATTTTATGTCTGATATGGGGATTTAATTTTGTTATCATGAAATTAGGAAATGGTGCATTTCCTCCTGGAGAGTTTGCTACTTTGCGGTTTTTAACAGGTTCTTTTGTACTCCTAGGTGTGTGTGTGATGAAAAAAATACCACTTCCTAATAAATCCGATTTCAAATGGTTGGTTCTATGTGGACTGTTCCAAACAGCTTATTTTAACATTGCTATTCAAATATCGCTTAACTACATTAGTGCAGGTCTTTCCTCTGTTTTGACCTACAGTATGCCGCTTTTTCTATCAATTATGGCACATAAGTGGATACCTGGTGAACGGTTAACTGTAAGAAAGATGTTTGGAATTTTGATAGGCATAGTCGGGTTATTTCTCGCTATGAATATCCGTTTAGGAGGATCAATATGGATTATGTTTCTGGCATTAAGCTCGGCTATTTCTTGGGCTATTGCCAACTTGCTTTTTAAACTGAAATTAAAGCATTGTGACACCATTCAATTTACAACTTGGCAAATGACGATCGGAACGGTGGGATTATTAATATATACGCTTTCATTTGAACACGGTGAATCTCATTGGGGATTTATGCCGGTCGTTTATATTCTGTTTTCTGGGATTATTGCATCTGCCTTGGCTTTTGTAATGTGGAATCAAATTCTGAGGCGTACAGAAGCAAGCAAAGCATCGATTTCTTTACTGATTGTACCCATCGTGGGTGTCATTTCTGGATACATATTTTTAGATGAAAACCTAAGTATAGTTACTTTAGCAGGAATTATGCTTGTACTGGTAGGGATATGGATTGTAAATAGTAAAAATACTCAAGAAACCAATAAAAACGTATCAAGGGATGTCGATAAAGCACTGTAGTAGAAACTGCCTTTATTGTGTATTATTTACTACTAGTGGAATCTCTAAAATTTTGTAATTAAGTTCACCCGTTAGGGAAAAAAGAATTAATTGATTTTAAAATTGAGATTATATTTTGGTTATTCCATTAAGCGTATGCAATAACATGTAGATTTAAATGGCTTTATTGTTATCATTTTTTAGTGTAGTGAAGTATTTCATATTAAAAGTTAAATAATTTTAACCCCGTTCTACTCTGTAATATTAAAGACAAGTTCGGATTCCAAGAGATGTTCAGGAATGGCGCCACAATTAATTTTTACAAATGGCCCTTTATCTTTTCGGTCACTGATCGAATGAATATAATTTGCGAGCACATCTTTACCTACACCGGACTCTCCTAAAATGAGGACAGGGGTATCCACAGCAGAAAACTTATTTGCAAGCGAAACTACTTTTTCCATCGCAGGGCTTCGGTAGATAAGATAATTCCCATCCGCGATTGAGAGTTGAACTTCTTGTAGTGTTTGCTTAAAACTTTTTGTTAGTGCTGTTGTTTCTTTTAGATTTCGTTTTAAAGTATTGAGCCAAAGGTGTATTTACAGAAAGGACGATTGGCGAGTATACTCAAAGTGTAACCTGGTGTTCAGATCACCTTTAGCTATAGGTTCAAATGGGTATATACGTAATAGGAGTGATTAATGTGTGGGAAATTCAGCAAGTGAAGCCAAAAAATTTATACGAGAATGTGGTTGAACAACTAAAAGAAATTATATCTAGTGGAAATTTGAAACCTGGAGATAAAATACCATCGGTACGTTCACTATCAAGTTCATTTAATGTTGGGCAATCAACAATACGTGAAGCATTGAGTGTATTAAAAACGATTGGTTTGATAGAAGCAAGACATGGAGAAGGGACATTCATTCGTAATTTTGATTCCTCTATCCTAAACCAGTCTATTCCCGATTATCTCCTCATTACAAAAGAGGACATAATAAATTTGTTGGATGTTCGTAAGATCCTAGAGAAGGGGACGGTAGCATTTGCTGCTCAAAGAAGAACAACAGAAGATTTAATAAAAATTGAAACTGCCATTAACCAAATGGAATCCGATTTAACCTCTGTTATCATTGGCGGTGAAGCTGACTGGGCTTTCCATTTCGCAATTGCTGAAGCTAGCCAGAATAAAATTTTGATATCGTTGATGGAACATCTTTCAACTACAATGCAAAAGGCTATGAAGTTTATCAGGGATAAATATTATGTCTCTCCGAGCATGCCAGAAAAATTATTGGCAGAACATCGCGGGATTTTTTTAGCAATCAAGGAACAAAATGTTGCCCAAGCTGAGGAACTAATACTTGCACATTTGGTTAGTGGCCAGGATCTGATTTCATTTGACCGATACGAAGATATCGTGGAAGAAAATTGAAAGGATCGTAAAAAAATTAAAAAAATCTAAATCATTTCTATTGCGGACTTAATTTACTCTGTGCTTTCAACTGTTCTCCACAAAAATTGAACTACTTTTTCAAATATAAGTGCATTATTTTATGAAACCCCTTTCAAAAAGGGGTTAATTGGTGTAATATTTAGAATATTGAGTAGTCTGGTGATCAGATGACCTGCAAGAAGAAATAGAACGCTTTTAAGGGGAAGAGAAAAATGAAGGTTACTCTATTTGCAACGTGTATAATTGATATGTTTCAGGGGAATGTAGGCAAAGCAACAGTTGAACTACTTGAAAGACTTGGGTGTGAAATTGCATTCCCTGAGTCGCAGGTTTGCTGTGGCCAACCGGCATATAACAGCGGGTATGTAAAAGAATCAAAAGAGGCCATGAAACGGATGATTGAAACGTTCGTTGATGCCGAATATGTTGTCTCACCTTCCGGTTCTTGTGCTTTTATGTTTAAAGAGTATCCACATATTTTTGCAGGCGACCCCGTTTGGGAACCTAAGGCGCAGGCATTGGCAGATAAAACATATGAGTTAACTCAATTTATTGTGGACGTTTTAAAAATTGAGGATGTCGGGGCTACTTTCAAGGGGAATGTTACCTATCACACATCGTGTCATATGACACGATTATTGGGGGTTAAAGAACCACCAATGATTCTACTAGGAAATGTTAAAGGATTGAAGTTCACTGAATTACCAGGAAAAGAACAATGCTGCGGTTTTGGAGGTACCTTTTCTATTAAAATGTCACAAATCTCGGAGCAGATGGTTGACGAAAAAGTCTCCCATGTTGAAGAAACGGACGCGGAATATCTTGTCGGTGCAGATGCTGGTTGCCTGATAAACATCGGCGGCCGGATAGAACGATTAGGGAAGCCCATTAAGGTATTGCATATTGCAGAAATATTGAACAGCCATTAATCTATGTACTTTTTCGAAAAGATATAAGGGGGATTTCCAATGGCGATAAAGATTGGTACGCAACAGTTTACGGAACGTGTTGATAACGGAATTCATGATGAATTCATGCGTGGTGCAGTTGCTTCTGCACAGGATGGGATGAGCATGAAGCGCAAGGCAGCAACAACCGAGGACTTGACCAACTGGGAGGCATGGCGCAATCATGGGGAAGAAATCAGGCAGCATGTTCTTGAATATTTGGATTATTACTTAGAGCAATTAAGTGAAAACGTAGCCAAACGCGGTGGACACGTCTTTTTCGCTCAAACGAAGGAAGAAGCGAATGAATACATCAGAAGTGTAGTGCGAAAGAACGAAGCGAAAAAAATTGTGAAATCCAAATCGATGGTGACGGAAGAAATTAGTGTTAATGCAATGCTTGAAGAGGAAGGCTGTGAAGTTGTGGAAACTGACCTCGGTGAATACATTTTACAGCTTGATGAGCATGATCCACCATCACATATTGTAGCACCGGCATTACATAAAAATCGAGAGCAGATTAGGGAAGTTTTTGAAAAGAAATTAGGATACAAGAAATCATCCAATCCTGAAGAACTTGCCTATCAGGCACGGGTTACGCTTAGAGAAAAGTTTTTAGCAGCGGAGATTGGGATAACAGGCTGTAACTTTGCAGTTGCAGAAACAGGTTCCTTTTGTTTGGTCACAAATGAAGGGAATGCTGACTTGGTAACGGCACTGCCGAAAACACAAATAACCGTTATGGGCATGGAGCGGCTGGTTCCAACCTTTGAAGAAATGGAAGTACTCGTCAGTATGCTGACTAGAAATGCGGTTGGGCAAAAACTGACCAGCTATATCACCTTATTGACCGGACCGCGAGAAGAACTGGATGTAGATGGACCGGAAGAATTCCATCTGGTCATTGTCGATAATGGCAGATCCAACATTCTAGGCGGTGAGTTCCAATCCGTATTGCAATGTATTCGCTGTGCTGCGTGTATCAATGTATGCCCGGTATATCGTCATATCGGCGGGCATTCTTACGGTTCCATTTACCCTGGACCAATCGGTGCCGTTTTGACACCACTGCTTGAAGGGTATGATGAATTCAAGGAGCTGCCATATGCATCCACCCTGTGCGGTGCCTGTACAGAAGTATGTCCAGTGAAAATTCCGCTTCACAATCTGCTGCATAAACATCGGGAAGTCATTGTGGAAAAAGAAGGGAATGCCCCTATTTCTGAAAAATTATTGATGAAGGCATTCGGGTTAGGTGCTGCATCACCAACTCTATATAAAATTGGTTCGAAGATTGCACCTGCTGCTATGTCTCCATTTATCTCAGGGGATAAAATTTTAAAAGGACCGGGACCATTAAAGGCATGGACAGAAATTCGGGAATTTCCGGCACCAAAAAAAGAGAGATTCAGAGATTGGTTTAGCAATAGAGAGAAAGAGAAAGGAGACAATAATTCATGATTGGCACGATCCATAATCGAGATAAATTTTTAAATCAAGTTGCCAGCAGGTTGAACCGCCCGCGAATTTCTAAACCGATGGAAAGGCCAAGATGGAAATATCAGCCTCAACTTGAAATCTATAAGGATGCTTTACAGGATGAACTACTGGGGATTTTAAAAGAGCATTGTAAAAAAATCCATACGAAGATTTTTACCGTAGATTTGGCCGAGCTCTCCACGGTGGTACATGATGTGGTCGCGGAAAATGGCGGCGGTCCAGTAGTAACATGGAAGGATGAACGGTTTTCCAAATGGGGCCTCGATTCCCTGATGAAAGAAAAGTGGCCATCTGAAAATGTTGATGTTTTTGAATGGGATTATACATTAGGGGAAAAGAATGTCCATCAGGCTGAGCATGCAAATGTCGGGATCACAATTAGTGAAATAACGCTGGTTGAGTCTGGAACGGTCGTTATGTTCAGTGACAAAGACAGGGGAAGAACTGTCAGCTTTTTGCCAGCGACCTCTATTATGCTGATTCCCAAAAGTTCGCTTGTTCCAAGAATGACTCAAGCGGCGGTGAAAATCCGGGAAATGCACCAAAATACAGGACATATTCCCTCCTGCATAAATTTTATCACGGGTCCAAGTAACTCTGCTGATATTGAATTAAACCTTGTTGTTGGCGTACACGGACCGATAAAAGCAACGTATATTGTGATAAATGACATATAGGGCATAAGATATGCAATGGTAATTTATGGACCCTAGGAAGAGTTTTGGCTTAAACGCTGGTTGAGGCCGGTGCTATATGTTTTCATTGTTGTAGGGAAAAATCTATTAACTCAAAAGTTGAAGGAAAAGATTATCTAAAGAAAGACTATTTATTATTGACAGAAAATTATGTATGTTGATATAATTATAAATAGTTGGAAAATTCATGAGTAAATCGATGAAATAGAGAAAATAAACAGAGTCAAAAATCTTTTTAAACTCTAATGATCAGATCACCTAATAACCGCATTAAGTTATTTACTTGACATACTCATTGTAGTATATAAATTTTTTTAAACCTTCAAAAGTCTGCTAAAAATCAATTTAACATCTTGTTCAGATCCGCGATACATTTCAATGATTTTTAATTTGTCTATTGTGACCAGATCACCTCATAACCATGTGGCTTGTTGTCCAATTACAAAGTTGTATGAACATTGGAATATAGAAAAAATGTTTTTTTTTTCAACAGTTTTGAACATATGAACAGTGAAAATAGAACAATCACGCAGACACTAAATCCTGCTGACAGTTTATATAGTGATGATGATGTCTCGTATGATCCGCTATAAAACAGCACCTATCAAGTTTACGATTTGACATAATGATCAGATCACCCGATTGCTTTGTTAATATATTTTATGAGTGGTCAAATTCTAGGGAGTTTCGGTGAAAGGTCACGAAATATAACAATCATAAATGTCTATTAAGGGGGTGGGTAGCACTCGTTGCTAAAGAAGAACAATCTTTGCTTTATCAAAATTAAAACGTTTTTAATCTAACGGAATTCGATTTAAACCGATACGTTCTGTAACTGCCATGTAAAAAGCATGGAAGGCAGATCGTAACAACAGTAAAATTTGGGGGGATTTAAGTGAATAAATTAAAGGTGTGTGTTGTTGGTGCCGGAACGATGGGACGCGGAATTGCCCAAGTTTTTGCGGAAGCAAACTGGGATGTTCTGTTAATTGACAAGAGCAAAGATCAGCTATCAACAGCATTTCAGTTTATTAGGAAATATTTGTCTTTCAACTATAACAATGCCGAAATCGAACAAATTATTGCACGTATCTCAACAAGCGAGCAAATCGATCGTCAAATTTCCGACTATTCATTAATTGTAGAAGCGGTTCCAGAGAATCTAGATTTGAAGAAACGTATTTTTAGTGAAATTGAACCATTGGTCCCGGTAGAAACAATTCTAGCAACAAATACTTCGCAAATAAGTGTTACTTCCATTGCAAGTGCTTGTAAAAGTACTGGAAGAGTTATAGGAATGCATTTTTCCAATCCACCGCATCGTATGGAATTAGTGGAAATTATTCGCGGTTTGAAAACGGATGAGAATACGGTTGATAGGGTAGTAGAAATTACAAAGCAAATTAGGAAAAAACCTTATGTAGTGAACGATGTCCAGGGATTTGTAGTAAGCCGTATTGCAGCAGCTGTCATTTCGGAGGGAATAAGGATTTTAGAAGAAGGCGTATGTGATAAAGAAACACTCGATGGAATTGTAAAGACAGGTTTACATCATCCTATGGGTCCTCTAGAGTTGGTCGACCATATCGGTCTAGATATATTTTTAATGTTAAGTTCCGATATGTTTGAAGCTTATGGAGACCGGTTTCGAGCATCTCGAACGTTAAAGCAATATGTGGAGGCAGGAATGTTGGGCAAAAAAGCAGGAGAAGGGTTTTATAAATACGCATAACCTTTCAGTCTACATATTCTGAGTATTTATATAACACCACTAAACTGAAATTTATGAAATTGGAGTGATTTGATTGTATAACTTAGAAAAGTTGATGGTCACTGATTCTCAGGACGATAATATTAAGCTGAATTGTTCCTATTGTCCTAAATGCGAAAAAAAATATTTTCCGTTAAAAGAAATATGCGCTGATTGTTTGGAGTCATTGACGAATGTTGAGATTAGTTCAACTGGACGCATATTTTCCTATACGACTATTAGGACAGATTCACCGTTTTATAAAGCACCATATACACTAGCGTTTGTTGATTTAGATGAAGGGGTCCGTCTTCTAGCAAGGGTAAATGTCGAGAGTCACCAACACCTAGATAGTAACAAACGTGTGAAAGGAGTCCGTACTACCATCCCTACAAAGAGTGGAGAAACAATCAACGCATTTGAATTTAAGTTAATAGAGGAGGTTTAAAAATGAGAGATGTTGCGGTAATTGGAATGGGAATGACACCATTCGGAAAATTTCCAGAAATGCCAATCAGTAAGCTAGGGTATACTGCCATTATTGAAGCTTTGAAAGATAGCGGGATCGAAAAACAAAGAATTGAAGCTGCATTTATTGGGAGCGTTTACGGGGAGATGGGCATCGGTCAAAAAATATTAATGGAAATTGGGTTAACAGGAATCCCTGTAACAAATATTGAAAACGCTTGCGCAAGTGGTTCAACTGCTTTTCGGGAAGCCTGGCTGCAAGTGTCAATGGGAGTGGTAGACGTTGCTTTAGCTGTTGGTATTGAACAATTATCAACAAGTATTAGCGGACCTATACCATTAAATTTGGAAGATTATGAAGTGAGTCAAGGTTTAATTTTACCAGCTCAGTATGCATTAATGAGTCGTAGATATATGGATCGGTACGGCATAACTGAAGAACAACTCGCTCAAGTATCGGTAAAGAACCACTATAATGGGACATTAAATCCAAAATCTCAATATCGTAAACAATTAACAATTGATGAAATTATGTCATCAAGACCAATCGCGGATCCTATTAAGCTATTAGAATGCTGTCCAATTGGTGATGGTGCAGCAGCTGCAATACTAGTGTCAAAGGATTACGCAAAAAAACTAGGTATTTCAAATCCTGTTAGTGTAAAGACTTCGGTGATGTTAAGTGGAGATACAGTTTACGAACCTGAAGAAAGCGTTTGGAGTCAAAAGTTAATTAATAAGACTGTTTCTAAAGCCTATGAAAATGCAGGGCTGGGACCTAATGACATTGATTTTGCCGAAGTGCATGATGCTTATCCGATAGCGGAGCTTTTAGCTTATGAGGGTCTACAATTTTGTATGCCTGGTGACAGTGGGAAATTAATTAGTGATGGTGTAACCGAATTAACTGGAGCTAAACCAGTCAATACAAGTGGGGGATTGCTGTCCAAAGGTCACCCATTAGCAGCTACAGGCATAGCACAGCTATATGAGATATATTTACAGCTTCATGGTAGAGCAGGAAATAGACAAATAGAAAAAAACGGGAAACTTCCTCTTGTCGGTGTGGCAGAGACGATGGGAGGAGGAGGTATTTCAAACTTAAGTGGTAACATTTGTTCTATTATTATTCTCGCAAAATAAAATTAACCCCATATTAAGGAGGAAATCTTAATGATTGCAATTACTAATGACCTGTTGGATCCTCAAGCTGTCAGTGATCCCTATTCCTATTTTAAACAAATACGGAAAGAAGATCCTGTTTATTGGAATGATCGCTGGAAAGGATGGATCGTCACTAAATACGATGACGTGTATGCACTTTTACAAGATCCACGAATTTCCGCGGACCGAATTAGCAAACAAGTAATGGATAAAATGCCGACAGAGGGAAAATATGTTGCGGAGGTAATGAAAAAGTGGATGCCCTTAACCGATCCGCCCAATCACACTCGTATTCGCAGGGTATTACAAAAGGCTTTTTCCCCTCGAGTTATCGGGTCAATGAGGGAAACAATACAGAAAATAGTAAATGAAGCCATCGATGAAATTGAAAAAAGAGAACGTATAGATCTTGTTTCAGATTATGCATTCTCCATTCCGTCAAATATACTTTCAGCAATGATGGGGCTGCCAACGGAGGATTTTGATAAAATCAAAACCTGGACACATGATCTCAATACTTTAGTTTTCATTGATTTATCCGTAAAAGATCGACACATGAAGGCTTTTCTTGCTGTTAAAGAGATGTCGGCTTACTTTGAAGAAAAGTTCGAAGAAAGAAAAAGAGAGCCAGGATCAGATCTTATTAGTGCCCTTATTGAAGCAAATGAGGGAGGGATTTTAAGCAATGAAGAATTAATTGCTCAGAGTATTCTTTTGTTTCAAGCTGGACATGAAACAACGACAGGAATGATTGCAAATAGTGTGCTAGCACTTCTTAAAAACCCTAGTCAAATGAAATTATTAAAAGAGAACCCATCATTGATTAACACAGCCGTGGATGAGTTTGTTCGTTATGATGGTGCTGCAAAAGCAGTGGTTCGAGTTGCTAAAGAAGATATCGAAATTCGTAATAAAATCATAAAAAAAGGTGAAAGACTACTAATTGTAAATGCATCTGCAAATAGGGATGAAGAAAAATTTGAGGATCCAGATCAATTGGATATTACACGGGATCCGAATCCGCATCTTGGATTTGGTCATGGGGCTCATTATTGTCTTGGAAATCAATTAGCGCGATTAGAAGTAAATATTGCTGTCAACACCCTATTACAAAGAATTAATCATCTGGAATTGGCAAATGATCAATTAACTTGGGAATCAACAATCATAGGCCGTCTTTTAAAATCACTTGATGTTTATATAGCAAAGTAACTAGATTTATATGAAAAAAGTTTTCATTCCTATTTAAATGGGGGTAATTCTTCGTGAAGGTTACAGTTAATAAAAACGCATGTATTGGTAATGGAATGTGTATCGGAATTGTATCAGAAGCTTTTAAATTTGGAGAAGATGGTAAATCGCAAGCCTATAATACAGATCCCAAATTACTAGATTTAATCCGTGAGGCTGAAGAGAATTGCCCTGTTGGTGCAATAATAATCGAGGAAGTTGACTAATGGGGGTCTAATTTATTTATTTTGGATATGAGGACCAGTGGAATGATTTGTTACTTTTGGCTTTTTTCCCAATGTACTGTTAGCTGCGGATCCTGAGCTAGGAGATAGTCCGCAACATAACGATTAAACCATGTACATTCATCTGGCACTGGTCCTTGTTTCGAGTTATTTGGTATTTAAGTGATTCTATAAAACTACATGTTATGGGGAGATTCTATTGCGACTTAAAGATAAAGTTGCCTTCGTAACTGGTGCTGGCGGCCCAATGGGGGAAGCAATCGCTTTACGATTTGCGGAAGAGGGTGCCCAATTAGTGATTACAGATATTTCTCAGAATCGGTTAAATCAAACAAGAGAAAAACTACTTGAATTTATGGATGTCGACCAGGTTGTAGCGATAAGGGCAAATGTACTAAATTTTGATGAAGTAAAGGAAGTAGTGGAAGAGGCAAATAAAAGATTCTTGAAAATAGATATTCTTGTGAATGTCGTTGGCGGAATCCGTGATACGACCATGATGAAATCTATTTTTGAAATAGATGGGGAACGCTGGGATCATACGATGGAACTCAATTTAAAGGGAACCTTTCATTGTACAAAATTAGTGGCTCCAAAAATGATGGAGAATGGATATGGAAAAATAGTCAATATTTCTACTATTCACTTTGAAGGGGATAAAGGATATGCAGATTATGGTGCTGCGAAGGCAGGAGTATCCTCATTTACGAAAACGGCTGCCAAGGAATTAAGTCCTGCTATTAATGTTAATTGTATTGCTCCTGGGTTAATTCAAACTTCAGTCGTAGACAGAATGGACAGTGAAACCCTTGAAGAATATCGGAATAAAACATTATTGGGGAGGTTAGGAAAGCCAATTGATGTCGCCAATGCTGCTCTATTTTTAGCCAGTGATGAGTCAGCCTTTATTACTGGGCATATCATACCTGTTTCAGGTGGCATTTGGCCACATCTATAATGGATATTAATATGACAAATAAAATATATGATCTCTCCAACTCTATTTATCTAATTGATGTATTTGATCTAGGATTACCTAATCGTACAGGTACATATGTCATTATTGACGATGACATTACACTAGTGGAAACAGGTTCTAGCATGTCTTTGCCTCATATATTAAATGGATTAAAAGAATTAGAAATTGATCCACAAAATGTGAAAAACATCATTGTCACTCATATTCACCTTGATCATTCCGGAGGAGTCGGATTATTATTGCAAGACTGTCCGAACGCTGCTGTTTATGTACATTCTAAAGGTGCTCGTCACTTAATTGACCCTTCCAGACTAAAATTGGGGGCAAAAGCAGTTTATGGCGATGATTTTGACCGCCTTTTTGAACCAATTCTGCCCGTACCTGAAGAGAAAATCACTATTAAAAAAGATGGTGACATCTTGCAGATTGGCAAAAACCGCACTCTGACTTTCTTTGATACGCCGGGTCACAGTGATCATCATTTTTGCATTTTAGATTCCGTTAGTAATGGAATATTTACGGGTGATACACTCGGAATGAACTGTGAAGAAGTTCTAGCAGACTTAGAAATTAAACTTTATCTGCCTTTATCTTCTCCCAATCAATTTAAGCCAGATGCAACACTGGATTCTCTTGAAAGAATAAAGAAACTGAATGTAGATCGCATTTATTTTGGACATTTTGGAGCTGCCTCAGATGTAGAAGAAGTGTATAAACAAATTAATTCATGGTTACCGCTTTATGTAGAAATCGGAGAAAAAGCTGTCCATCTAAATGAGGATCAAACATGGATTGCTGATCAAATATTTGACCTTATTAAAGGTGAATTAACGATATTAGGAGTACCTGATTCGCATCAAATTTACGATTACTTACAAATCGAATTACCTATCAGTGCAATGGGTATTGCCGATTATTTTAGCAAAAAAAATCGATAAACCTGATCTAAGGGTTTTATATGACTGGGAAAACGAATTTCTCCTGATTGAGCAGAAATTCAACAAAGGCGGACTGAACCATTTAGACGGACATACTTTACGCCCCAATGTTCTCATAATCTGAAAAATAAGTATTTTACAAATTGTGGATCCTTATGTCACTGTTGTTTTTTACTTTAGTTAGAAAGAGTAATTAACATAATTTACAGTCTCGTAAAGTGGACTATTTTCTTGCTTAGGGATAGATTCCTCTCAAACTTAGAACGTCGATTGAATTGAATTCAGAAAAAAGGAGATTTTGACTATGCATCTAAGAGCTGCAATAGAATGCTATAAACGCATAGGTGTATATCGTAAAGAGCTGTATTCAATGGCAATAGATAGAGAAATTTCACATCCAGATGTCATCAATATCAGTCAACAATTAGATAAAGAAATTATAAATATACAAAAAATAATCCAAGAAGTCGGATTATTCGGTGTTTTAAAATAGAAGATCGCCTTAGGAAATCATACTATTATTAGAATAGGCGGATTTCCTTCCAGCTTGGTGTACTCGATAGTATCGAAGCTGTAACTACCCCTATAGCGATGGAACTATCTAGGATAATGGGGGGAGACCCCTCCATTACTGTCGGAGTAACTTTTTTTTCGGGAATGTTTGGATTTCTAACTGTCGGATACTTTTTGGATCGTTTCTCGATTAAAGATCCTATTTCAAGTGGGTTAGTTATAGGTGTTTCATATCATGGATTGGGAGCAGTACGTGCCATGGAAGAGGGGGAATTAACCGGTGCAATTGGCAGCATTGCCTTTATTATTACCGGAACGATTACAAGCTTCTTAACTCCAATTCTATTAATATGGTTTAAGACAATTATATAATTGCTCAAATAATACTGAGACATCGAAAATAGTGGTCCAGAGACAAACGAAAACAAAAACAAAGATTGCTTGCATAAACAGGTATTTTTTTTGAAAGGAGATGAGTCTTCATGTAGGTACATATTGATAAGATCATAGGTTTTGGAAATGAAATGTGTGGTTTATAAATTGTACCAGAATTTGTTATCCATGTAATATTAATTATAATCTTTGGAGGGGAAATGAATGAATGGAGCTGAGCTACTTGTTGCGGCTCTCTATAAAAAGGGAGTACGAAAGGTCTTTTCACTTAATGGTGGACACATTAGTTTCGTATACAAGGCGTTGATTGACTATGGAATCCATATTGTTGATGTACGGCATGACTATTAATATGGTTTAAGACAATTATATAATTGCTCAAATAATACTGAGACATCGAAAATAGTGGTCCAGAGACAAACGAAAACAAATACAAAGATTGCTTGCATAAACAGGTATTTTTTTTGAAAGGAGGTGAGTCTTCATGTAGGTACATATTGATAAAATCATAGGTTTTGGAAATGAAATGTGTGGTTTATAAATTGTACCAGAATTTGTTATCCATGTAATATTATTTATAATCTTTGGAGGGGAAATGAATGAATGGAGCTGAGCTACTTGTTGCGGCTCTCTATAAAAAGGGAGTACGAAAGGTCTTTTCACTTAATGGTGGACACATTAGTTTCGTATACAAGGCGTTGATTGACTATGGAATCCATATTGTTGATGTACGGCATGAAGAAGCTGCCGCTCATATGGCGTATGCATGGGCCCGTCTTACGGGGCAGCCTGCTGTTGTATTAGCAACGGCTGGACCTGGAGTAACAAATACAACAACCGGTGTTGCTACAGCTTTTCAAGCTGCAACTCCGATGGTAGTAATTGGAGCACATGCACCTATTGCTCAAATGGGAATGGGGGCAATGCAGGAAATTGATCAAACGGGAATTATGAAACCAATTACAAAATTTGCTGAACTCATCTTTGAAACGAAGAAAATTCCTATGTGGGTTAATAGAGCGTTTCAAACAACTAGTAGTGGGAAGCCAGGACCTGTTTTCCTAGATATACCGACAAGTGTTTTTAAGGCTGAGGCGGACCCAAATTGGTTGGAACAGGTTAGCGACACATTAGTTGTCGACCCACCAGCTCCTGATCTGTCGGCTGTCCAAAGCGTTGCATCAATTCTGAAGAATGCTAAGAGACCGATTATTATTGCAGGAGGGGGTACATTCTTTTCTGGGGCTCACGAAGCATTGATCGATTTTGCAGAGCGCCATGGAGTACCGGTTTTGACGACATCTCTGAATAAGGGGGTTTTTCCGGATAGACACCCACTCCATGTAGGAGCAGCACGTTCGCTTGCAATGGCAACTGCAGATGTAGTTATTATTCTTGGTGCACGACTTAACTTTATTTTAGGTTACGGTTTTGAGCCAAGGTTCTCAAAAGATTCTATATTCGTTCAGGTAGATACGGATCCAACTGAACTCGCCCGAACTCGTCCTATTGATGTGCCTGTAATTAGTGATGTTCGAAAATTTATCATGGAGCTGGATACGGCATTACAAGATCAAACTAATGTATCTCAGCAGTTTTCTTCGTGGGTAGAGAAATTGCAAAAGAAGGATCGCGATAACAGGGATCGATTAGATCTACAAGCAGCCGAGTTGACATCTTCGCCAATCCACCCGCTTCGACTTTGTTACGAAGTAAATAAGTATTTAACGAAAGATACAACCATAGTTGCTGATGGAGGAGATATCCTTTCCTATAGCAGGCTTGCGTTTGGTCGTGACTTGCCAGGACATTATGTAGATCCTGGTGCATTAGGCACAATTGGTATTGGCATTTCTGCAGCTATAGCTGCCAAACTTGCCCGTCCCGAATCACCAGTAATCTTAGTAACTGGAGATGGCTCATTAGGATTTACCTTAGCGGAATTAGACACTGCGGTTAGACACAAAATTCCGTTTGTAATTGTTGTTAGTAACAATGGAGGCTGGAATATTGAACGAAAGGCCATGGAATTAGACTATGGCCCAGAGTACACAGTTGGTACTACTTTAAATACAACGCGCTACGACTTAATTATGGAAGCATTCGGGGGACATGGAGAATGGGTGACAGAGTTGTCGCAGCTTCCAGATGCTCTACAAAGATCTATCGAATCCGGGGTACCAGCATTGGTTAATGTAGAAACGGATATGGATGTCGTTTCTCCCGACTTGGCAAGGGGTCTTGCTCAAATTCCAGAGGAACAAGCTATAAACTATAAAACTACAACTAAATAACTATTACGGAGGAATAATATGCAATTAAAAAAATTAGGAAACGCAATTCCAAAAACGAGATGGTATCGTATAGGATTTTTCTTGTTCCTCGTATATTTATTTGCATTTATAGACCGCTCGAACATCGGAATGGCCGCACCAAGTATGACTAGTGAATTGGGTCTTTCCTCTAGAGAAATGGGCTTCTTGTTGTCTGCGTTCTTTTTGGGTTATATTCTAACGCAAATGCCTGGAGGATGGATCGCCCAGCGATTTAGTGCAAAGTGGGTTATTATTTTTGCGACGACGTTATTTGGCGTTTTTAGCGGCTTGACTGGATTCATGCAGTCAATTGAAAGTTTAGTAGCTGTACGGTTTCTGTTGGGATTGGCAGAAGGTGCTATGTGGCCCTCCTTCATGGTTTTGACAATAAAATGGTTTCCTGTAAATGAACGTGCACAAATCTCTGGGTTATTCCTATTAGCTGTTCCTTTATCCAGTGTTGTTTTATCTCCATTTGCAGGCTGGATGATTGATATGTGGGATTGGAAAATGATGTTTTTCCTCCAAGCCCTGCCACCAATAATCTTAGCGGTATTAGCAATTTTCCTATTAACCGACGACCCAGCGGAGGATAAAAGGCTTTCTGAGACAGAACGAGAGTTCATTCTTAAAAATAGGGGTATTCAAACAAATGATGTTTCTACTCAAAAACAACCCTTTGTAAAATCGATACTATCATCCCGTCTTTGGGCCCTAGGTTTTATATACCTGTTTTGGTTGACGGGATTATACGCATATGGGTTGTGGCTTCCAACAGTGGTAAAGTCAATAAACGGCGGCACATTAACAACGGTTGGATTGTTAAGTGCCCTTCCACCACTCCTGGGTTCCATTTCCATGTTTATAAATTCCCGTCTTTCTGATAGGAAAATGACACGTGGAAAATATGTCGCTTGGCCGCTTACTCTAGGTGGAACAGCGCTTTTAGTGAGTTATTTTATCCATGATCCGGTTTTGAGTTACCTTTTGCTGTGCATAAGTGCGATTGGGATTTATACACCATTTGGAGCTTGGTGGGCTTGGTGTTTGGATAATATCCCTCCAGAACACACGGGTTCGCATAATGGTTTCATAAATTTATTTGGGAATTTTGGCGGGGTGATTGGTCCACCAATTGTTGCCTTTGCTAGTGTCGGTTCAAATATTGGTTCAGGGTTTTATATCCTTGGTTTTGGAATGCTTCTTGCTGCGCTATTATCTGTATTATTAAGTATTTCAACAAATAGAGATAAAGCTTTGGAGCAAATTGCTGTGAAACCGCCTTCATTGTAGGCAACCTCTTGCTGGGTAGTTCAATTCTGAAATTATCAGTTAATGACTGAGCCCGAAAACTATGAATCATATAATTTTCGGGTTTCTAAAGTGTATAAATGTTAGGGGGGATCATGATGGAATTCACGCTTGGAAAATTACTGTCTATTACTGCTGCGAAATACTCTAATAAAACGGCAATTATTTTTGGTGATACGAGATATACCTATGCTGAAGTAGAAGAAAGAGCTAATCAATTAGCTAATAACTTGATAAAAAGGGGACTCAAAAAAGGGGATCGTTGTGCAGTCTTATTTTACAATCGTGCTGAATGGCTTGAGATATACCATGGTTTGGCCAAAGCAGGTATTATAGTGGTTCCCGTAAATTTTCGTTTTACGGCCTCGGAAGTTCAGTATGTAATTAACAACTCCAAAGCCAAAGCGATTATATACGAAGCATCCTTTTCTGAATTAGTCGAGGAGATTAAAAAAGATGCACCAACTCTTGCTTATTATGTGGGTTTAGGTGTAAAGGATAAAGCCATTAATTATGAAGAGTGGTTAAAATCCTCCTCATCAGATAATCCTGAAGTAGATGTTAGGGAAAATGATCCCCTTTTAATAGGATATACTTCCGGTACAACGGGATTTCCTAAGGGAGCAGTGATTACTCACCGGAAAATGGTAACAAATCTTCTCGTGTTTGCAAAGGAATTTGGGGGAATTAATTGTACAGATAAGATGCTGTTAATTATGCCAATGTTTCATGGGAATTCCACTTGGTTCTTACAAATGATAGCCATAAATGGTGGAACAAGTGTCGTCTTTCCTTCTATCGGCTTTAATCCAGAAGAGTTATTAAGTATTATTCAAAAAGAGAAAATTACTTTAACTTCGTTGGTTCCGACTATGCTTACTATGATATTGAATTTACCTGAAAATATTAAAAATAAGTATGATATGTCTTCTCTTCGGATGCTTTTGAGCAGTTCAGCTCCAATCATGTTAAAAACCAAAGAAGAAACTCTTAAGTTTTTTTCAGGGGCAGATTTATATGAGTTTTACGGTGCTACTGAAGCGGGCATCGTAACCCTATTACGCCCGGGGGATCAGTATAGAAAAGCATGTTCAGTCGGTCAAGTCGTAGTAGGTCAGGAAATTCGCCTCCTGGATGAAGATGGAAATAAAGTTCCCGAAGGTGAGATTGGAGAGCTTTATGTTAGAGGTATCTGTGTACTATTAGATGAGTATTGGGATAACCCTGAAGCGACGAGAGAAGCACACCGAGAAGATTGGTTGTCAATAGGGGATATGGCCCGAATGGATGAGGAAGGCTTTATCTACTTGGGAGACAGAAAAAAGGACATTATCATCAGCGGAGGAGAAAATGTCTATCCTTCAGAAGTGGAGAACGTCATTTCAAGACATCCAAAAGTGTACGAAGTAGCAGTAATTGGGTTATTTGATGAACTATGGGGCGAAAGAGTGCATGCAGTAATTGGGTTAAAACCGGGAGAAGTAGTCGAAGAGCAAGAAATTATTGATTATTGTCGTGATAAGTTGGCTGGATATAAAATACCTAAATCGGTAGACTTTGTCGAACAGCTGCCAAAAAATCCGACAGGGAAAATTGTTCGTCGTACTTTAAAAGAACAGTATTCCAAGAAGATTCTAAACAGGTGAAACGTACTATATATTTACGTAGGTACACTAATGTTGCATTAATTAATCAGGTGGTAACCCGTCCAAATGCACTAATAAAGGACACTCACTTGGACAAGGTTACACGAAAAACTTTATTTGGACAATGGTTTTCACCTGTTCTTCAACTATTTGAAGAACAGGTGAAAACGATAAAATTAGATTACTATATGAAAAAAATTAAACAGAGTCATTCCTAAAATTACTGCTTTTTGCGCAGCAAGGGGGAAAGCAGGAAAGCCGTTCCGGATTAACCCCCGAATTTTGGACAATATCATTCTTAATCTAACTTTTTCTTAAATTTACATTGCTTTTCGTTTCCTTTTATCCTTTTTGGAGTCTAGCCATTTCTTCCATTCCATCAAGGGTAAAGGCTTCGCCCGACTATCGTCGCCCTTGATTCCACTCCAGAAATAGCTGTTTTTATTTTGGGACAAAAGGAAGAAAAAATGGAAAGGGGATTAAACCCGAACCTCTTTGATTTGCATCTTTTCCTGCATTTGTTTCTTGTAAAATTCCATTGGTGATAAATCTAGAATACTCGAATGCATGCGTCTTTCGTTGTAGAAAACCATGAATTCTGTGACAACTTCATAGGCCTGTGCATATGTTTCAAATTGCCATCTGGATAAGCAATCATCCTCAAAGATCCGATGGAATGACTCGATATGGGCATTCATATTCGGTGTTTTTGGTGGAATTCTTTCATGTTTAATTTTGTAATTTCCACAAAACTGCTCGAAGGTATGGGAAATAAACTGTGGTCCATTGTCTGTTCGAATCACAGGTTTTTCCAATTCATCGAATTGTTGGAGTTTAAATAAAGCCCTCTGCACCGCTTGATTCACGTCGCTGCCTGTACAACTTAGGCCGATATGGTAGTCCACAATGCTTCGGTCATAGACATGAATTATGGACATGACAAAGAAAAATCGATCTTCACCCTCGACATAGCCGTATTTAATGTCTGCCTCCCATAATTTACATGTCTCCGTATTGCCCGTTTTTGTATTCAGTACACCAACGACTTACCATGTTTGCATTTAGATTATATCGACGAGCCACTAGGGATCCTTGTTTAAGTACATGACTATAGAAGCGGAATTAGAGTTAGTAATAAACTTCTTATAAATAATAATTACTCTCCTAAAGATGATTATGGGAATGATTTTTTATTTTCAACTTCTAACTTTTCCGAGGCTTTTACTCCTATTGGGACTGTTCTATCTCTGTTTATTTAATACTTTTCATTTCGGCATGATTTTTGTGTATTAGATAGGTAAGAAGGAAATTTAAAATAGGAGTTGATGAAAATGGCAGATATCTTTGATTTAAATAATAAAACAGCTATTGTCACAGGAGGTAACCGCGGGTTAGGGCGGTTAATGGCCCTAGCTTTAGCGAAAAAAGGAGCAAACGTTGCGGTCGTTGGCCGTGATGAAGTCAGAAATACAGAGGTAGTAAATGAAATAAAACATTTGGGCAGAAAGGCAATCGGATTAACTACAGATTTGACTAAGATCGATTCAATCAAAAATATGGCTTCAAAGGTGATAGAAGAGTTTGGCACATTTGATATCTTAGTGAATAATGCGGGTACTTCCGAAACGAAATTTGCGTTAGAGGTGACAGAGGAAGAGTGGGATAGGGTTATGAATTTGAATGTCAAATCCTTATTCTTTTGTTCACAAGTAGCCGCAAAGACGATGAAGTCACAGGGGCATGGGAGAATTATTAATATTGCTTCCGTTGTAGGAGCTGTTGGGGATGTAGGAATATGTGCTTATACGGCAAGCAAAGGTGCGGTTATTAATTTAACAAGATCCCTTGCCTTAGAATGGGCGAGATACGGAATTACTGTAAACGCAATAGGCCCAGCCTATATTGAAACTGAAATGAACCAAGAGGAATTAAGTAACGAAAAAGTAAGAAATAAAATTATTAGTAAAACACCGCTAAAACGGCTAGGAACCCCTGAAGAGCTGGAAGGTGCAGTTATATTACTTGCTTCGGATGCAAGCAGTTTTATCACAGGTCAAACGATCTATGTCGATGGAGGATGGTTAGCTCAATAATGGTAATAAGAGGAAGACAATTGTAACGCATGTCTACTACAGATAGGAATACTAATAAGAAAATCCTGAAAAAGGCAGAAAGTACCAATTGTCACCTTGATAATAGTCTGAAAATTAATTTCCTTTAAATTTGGCATAATATTTGCATTAATAGAAAGCGTGATATTAATCATGGGTATTCTAACATAAAGCCGGTCGATGGGAAATACCGACATATAAAATTTAAAATGAGAGTGAAGGGTTTTTGATATTCCGCGAGCGCTTTCTTGGTTTTTAAACGATATTAGAAGGAAGCTCTCTATAATACCGTTGAACATACAACGATTTAGGAAAAGTGAATATATTCTGTTAACACATTGTCATTATGATCATATAATCCACAGTTATTTGCAATAGTTATGAGAGGAGTTGTTAAGGCATCCAACACAACCTGAGCCCCGTTGTATCTATCTCCTTCAAAATGACTTATTTGTTCCCTTATTTCGGGTAAAACTTGGAGTAAGGCAGTTCCTCCACCTACAACAATCCCTTCCTCGATTGCAGCCAATGCAGGCTGCAGCTAAGGTAATGAAGGAACAAGGATCTGGAAAAATCATTAATCTTGCTTCTGTCGCAGGTGCTGTCGGTGATCTCGGTATAAGTTCTTATACTGCCAGTAAGGCTGCAGTCATCAATCTAACTAGATCGCTTGCCCTCGAATGGGTTAGGTATGGAATCCAAGTCAATGCGATGGGTCCTGCTTATATCGAAACCGAAATGAATAGGGTTGAACTAAGCAATCCAAAAGTACGTGAAAAAATCGTTGGTAAGACACCTATGAATAGATTAGGTGTGGCTGATGAATTGGCAGGGGTAGCTATTTTACTAGCTTCAGATGCTAGTAATTATATGACAGGGCAAACTGTTTTTGTTGATGGAGGATGGCTTGCTCAATAAGTGCTTGAGGCATGCCTAAGTTTTATATTTTATTTCAAAAAATGAATGAAAAATTGAAATTAGAGATTGTGTATTCTTCACCTAGTAATAATATTTATCTCTCGATTTTCTACTTTACTATTATTTTGAAATTTATCGTAATTCCAATAGGAGTGATTAATAGTGTTTAATTTTACTGAAAGTGAAGAGCAAAAAAGGATGATTGAGCAAGCAACGGAAATTATGAATAAGTATGTGTATCCAAATGAAAAATACATGGTCCCACACCGTGGGTTGCCAGAGGAAATATTAAAGCCATTGCAACAAATCGTTAAGGAGAAAGGATTATGGGCAGGCCACTTACCTAAAGAACTAGGTGGTATGGGTATGGGATTCGTGTCCTTAGGTTTGCTTTCTGAAGTCATTGGCCAAAGTCCAATTGGTCCATATGTTTTTGGTTCGATGGCTCCTGATGCGGGAAATGGAGAAATATTAGTCCATGCAGCAAATGAAGAGCAAATGGAAAAATATTTAAAGCCATTGGCAAATTACGATGTTCGCTCCTGTTTTGCGATGACAGAGCCGGGGGTTTCTGGCTCAGACCCAAGAACGCTGCTTGGAACGGCAGTAAAGGATGGAGATGAGTGGGTAATCAATGCCCATAAGTGGTATACCACAGGTGCGGAGGGAGCAGCTTTTACCATCGCGATGGTTGTAACTGATCCGGATGCTGACCCTTACCATCGTACAAGCCTGTTTATTGTCGAAACAGATAACCCAGGTTTTGAAATCGTTCGCGAGGTACCTGTCATGGGTGACCATTATCCAGGCGGACACTGTGAAGTCCGTTTTAATAATTGCCGAATTCCAGGGAAAAATTTGCTAGGCAATCGAGGCGAAGGATTTAAACTGGCACAATTGCGATTAGGCCCAGGCAGAATCACCCATGCCATGCGCTGGCTTGGTGTCGCACGTCGTTCATTGAATGAAATGATTGCTTATTCGTTAACCAAAAAGGATGGTGAGAAAACACTTGCTGACTCACAAACCATTCAAAATTATATCGCCGATTCAGAAGCTGAAATTCAAGCTTCCAGATTATTAACCCTTCAGGCAGCTTGGAAAATGGATCAGGGTGATCAAGCTCGTAAGGAAGTTTCGCTCATCAAACTTTACGGTGCTCATATGTTAAACAACGTCCTTGATCGTGCGATTCAGACTTTAGGTATGTATGGGGTAAGTTCGAACACACCACTTGAGGGTCTGCTTCGGGAAGCAAGGGCAGCAAGAATCTACGATGGTGCTGATGAAGTGCACCGGATGGTTGTAGCACGTCAAGTCTTAAAAGATTTCCAGTTAAAGGAGAGATTGCATGAGCCAACAACAGTTACCTAAAAAAGTTAATGATATTAACTGGTTAACCATTAAAGAATATATTCATCAGCAAATATCCGGGCTATCTGATGAGGCACTACAGGTAAAGCAATTTTCTGCAGGTTACTCAAATTTAACCTACTTTATCTCGATTGGAGATTGGCAAGCGGTTTTAAGGCGACCTCCGTTTGGTCCCATACCACCAAAGGCACATGACATGAAAAGAGAATGTGAGATATTAGAAAAGATTCATCGGGTATTCCCACTCGCACCTAAGCCTTTTCTATACTGTGAGGATCCAAGTGTTATGGACCGACACTTCTATGTGATGGAGAAAATAGAGGGTGTTGTTCTCGACAATTCACTACCCAAGGAGTTTGAAGATCGGGCAGATACGGGGGTTCTTGTTTCAAATGCTGTGGTAGATACCTTAGTCAAATTACATGCGATTGATTATGAAGCTGCAGGTTTAATTAATTTCGGATATCCGGACGGATATTTAAGCAGACAGGTACATGGATGGATTAAAAGGTTCCATAATGCAAAAACAAATGATATCCTCGAGGTTGAATCATTAGAGAAATGGCTCATTGACAATATCCCCCCATCACCGGCACCAACGATTGTTCATAATGATTTTAAGCTGAATAACATGATGTTTTCGGCTACAAATCCGGGTGAGGTAATTGGTGTTTTTGATTGGGAATTAAGTACGATTGGTGATCCCTTAACCGATCTTGGGGCTACATTAGCCTATTGGACGGAACCGGGGGAAGAAGAAACAGGACTGACGTCGGTAACGACAAAACCTGGTTTTGTTTCAAGAAAAGAACTACTAGAAATGTATGCGAAGAAAAGCGGCCAAGATCTAACGCATATTGATTACTACCTCACCTTTGCTTTTTATAAAATCGCTGTCATTCTCCAGCAAATCTATTATCGTTGGAAAATTGGCGAAGCAATGGATATTCGATTTAGTAAGTTAGATGTTGGAATCAAGAACCTGCTTGAACAAGCTGCTAGGGCACAGAGAAAAGAGATTTTAAAATAGGTCTCATTTGGAGGGATAATAATGTCTGAATTATTAGTAGATAAAGAGTTACAACTATTAAAAAAAACTGTACAGTCGTTGATTAAAGAGAGTGTAGCACCTGCAGAGTTATCGCCAGGTGAATATGTAAAAAAATTGCCAGAAGAAGTAGTTAGCCGACTGCAAACAGAAGCAAAGAGTTCGGGATTACAAGCATTAGGAGCGAAAAAGGAATGGGGCGGTGCTGGCTTATCTATACTAGCAAGAGCAATTTTGCTTGAAGAAGCCTCACAGCATCGTCTAGGACTATACCATCCAGCTGGAGATGCCTTAGGAGGAGAATTTCCTCGTTTCTTAGAGGAATGTACTAGTGAGCAAATCGAACGGTTAGTTAAACCTGCTATTAAAGAAGGAAAGGGTTGTTTTATTGCTCTTTGGGAAGAACATGAGGATAACTATCTTGAGAAACTGACCAGCTCAGCGGTCAGAAATGGTAATGAATGGATACTCAATGGGAAAAAGACATACATCCAAAACCTTGAACAGTCTGCATTTGGAGTCGTTCTTGTAAATTGTATATTAGAAAATGGAGAAAACCAACCGACACTTTTCCTTTTAGAATTTGATGACCAATTAGAGATAGAGGAAACGGTATTGATTGATGTTCAAACAACATATAATATTTCATTAAAAAACTATCGAGTTAATGATAATCAACGAATTGGTGCCGTAGGTAAAGGTGCTGACTTAATGAGGCAGTGGTTGGCAGAAGCACAAATTTTACTTGGTGCAAAATCTATTGGTGTAGCTGCTAAAGCCATTGAGTATGGAAAGCAATTCGCCAAAATTAGAATTACAAGAGGTAAACCTCTCGCTGAATTCCCGTCCATTCGTACTATGCTTGGAAAAGCGGTTATTAATCTCCAGTCCGCAAGATTAATGGTTCAAAATGCTGCAAGAAGATCAGATAACAAAGAATCCGATTTCGAGCTTGTGGCGCAAATGGCGAAGCTTCATGCAACGGAAACGACTGCAAAAGTTATCGATGATATGTTACAAATTCATGGTGGTACAGGGTATGCAGGGGACCTGCCAATTGAACGATGGTTCAAGGAAATACGAATTGCAAGGGTTAACCTGCAAAAAGCAGAAACCATTATTGAGAATGTTGCAAGGACCATTTTAGGATGACTGAGAAAAGGTACATCAAAGTTAGGACACTATTATAAATGATAATGTTGAATGGCATTAAATTAAAGAATTACTTCCACATAACCAGCTAGATTCCTTTGCTCCATAATCTAGCTGGTATTTTTGCCTTATTATCTATCCAACTTTAAAAGAAGAATGTTGCAAAATTGTCAAAATCTCTACATACCATCTTCATATAATCTGAGTACTATTGATATAGTAGTAATTAACAAAAACAGTATTTACTAGAATACAGGTGATCCTATGTATAACGTATTAAGCCAGTTTAGTGCGTTTGTCAGCAAACCTTTTTTTATCATTGCCAATAACTTGGAATCATGGCCCGTTGTTTTTGCTTTACTATTGGGACTAGTGGGAGCACTGGCACCATGTCAACTAACCGGTAACATCAGTGCATTAACGCTATACGGTAACCGATCCTTCCAGGAAAAAATCGTCTGGAAAGATGTTATCTTTTTCACTTTAGGTAAAATCGCTGCCTTCTCGTTATTAGGAGGGCTTGTCTGGATTTTAGGAAGAGAAATTCAAGATAACCTCATAAACTATTTTCCATGGGTCCGCAAAATAATGGGTCCGTTATTAATTATTGTTGGGTTATATATGCTAGGATTAATAAAAATTAAAGGAACAATAAATTTATTTAAAGGTTCCAAGGAGTTCAAAAAGGAAACCCCATTTGGATCATTCATGCTAGGTTTTAGTTTTTCACTTGCTTTTTGTCCAACCATGTTTATCCTGTTCTTTGTTACTCTAATGCCAGTTGTGTTGTCTAACTCATATGGAATTATACTACCTTCCATATTTGCTTTAGGAACTGCCCTACCGCTAATCCTATTTATTTTTATTATCTGGTACTTAGGTGGTGGGGGTTTATTAATGAAAAAAGGAAGGAAATTCGGTGTCATAATCCAGAGGATATCGGGAATCATTATGTTATTGCTCGGTATAATGGACTCCATGACTTATTGGTCACTCTAAGGATAAAAATGGAAGTATGAACAAAATGTGAAAGTTGGAAAATAAAAAAAAAAAATCCTATAAAAGAACTTTACATAGGGTAGGGGGGTATGGTTAAATAAGGATGAAGATCTTACCTCTATTATGAGGATAATATAGTTAATTAGGAAAGGGTGTATATAAATGGAAAAGGTAACATTAAACGTTCAAGGTATGTCATGCGATCATTGTGTAAAAGCAGTTGAAGGAAGTGTTGGTGAACTGAACGGTGTTAGCACTGTAAAAGTTAATTTAAAAGCCAAGACAGTGGATGTTGAATTTAACACTCAAGAGGTAACGCTCGATAAAATTAAAGAAACAATTGATGATCAAGGTTACGATGTAAAGTAATATGAATGACACGTGCTAATGAGTAGCACGTTCTTTTTACAAAAAAACATACCCACGTGGGGTATAGGGGGTGGCTTTTATGGCTCAAAGTTTAAAAGAAACCAATCTGCAAATCTCTGGAATGACTTGTGCTGCTTGTGCAACAAGAATTGAAAAGGGATTAAATAAATTAGAAGGTATAGAAACAGCAACCGTCAATTTAGCTCTTGAAAAATCAGCAATAAAATACAATCCAGAAAAACTTAAGGTTGAAGATATTGAAAAGAAAATTAGGGATCTAGGCTATGAAGTGGTTACGGAAAAGGCAGAGTTTGATATCACCGGGATGACCTGCGCAGCCTGTTCCACAAGAATAGAAAAAGGCTTAAATAAATTAGAAGGTGTAGTTAAGGCCAATGTGAATCTAGCACTTGAGAAAGCAACGGTTGAGTACAATGGTTCAGCCTTAACCACTAATGACATTATTAAAAAAGTGGAAAACCTTGGTTATGGTGCCCATGTTAAGGAAGACGCAAAAGAAACAAGCGACCATCGTCAGAAGGAAATAAAAAGGCAAACGAAAAAGTTTATCTATTCTGCGATTCTTTCCCTTCCATTATTGTGGGCAATGTTCGGACACTTTTCATTTACTTCATTCATATGGGTACCCGAGATATTTATGAATCCTTGGTTTCAGTTGGCTTTGGCTACTCCCGTTCAGTTTATAATCGGCGGTCAGTTCTATATCGGTGCTTATAAAGCATTAAAAAATAAAAGTGCCAATATGGATGTTCTTGTTGCTCTAGGTACATCTGCAGCCTTTTTTTACAGTTTATATTTATCCATTATGTCGCTTTCAATCGAGACACATTCACTTGAACTTTATTATGAGACCAGTGCAGTCCTTATTACATTAATCATCTTAGGGAAGCTTTTTGAAGCAAAAGCAAAAGGTCGTTCGTCAGAAGCAATTAAAAAATTAATGGGGCTGCAAGCTAAGACCGCAACGGTGGAAAGAAACGGGCTAGAACAAGAAATCCCGCTTGAAGAGGTTATTGTTGGTGATGTCCTTTATATTAAGCCTGGAGAAAAAATTCCAGTGGACGGAAAAATTATCGAAGGAAATTCAGCCATTGATGAATCAATGCTTACAGGAGAAAGTGTCCCTGTTGATAAGAGTATCGGTGATGAAGTAATCGGTGCAACACTTAACAAAAATGGTTTCCTAAAGGTTGAGGCAAAGAGGGTTGGAAGGGACACTGCACTTGCGCAAATCATTAAGGTGGTCGAAGAGGCACAAGGTTCGAAGGCCCCTATTCAGCGCCTAGCCGATAAGATATCTGGAATTTTTGTTCCAATCGTTGTTGGGATTGCTGTTATCGCTTTTATTATTTGGTATGTATGGGTGGCACCTGGAGATTTTGCTGAAGCTTTAGAAAAAATGATAGCTGTCCTCGTGATTGCCTGTCCATGTGCGCTTGGGCTGGCAACTCCTACCTCTATCATGGCGGGTTCAGGTCGGGCTGCAGAATTTGGGATTCTTTTTAAAGGTGGAGAACATTTAGAAATGACCCATCGAATTACCACTGTTGTATTGGATAAAACCGGTACAGTCACGAATGGAACACCTGTATTAACAGATATTTCTACTAATGACCTACTTTCAGAGGAAGAATTCTTGTCATTAGTGGGCTCTGCTGAGAAACAATCAGAGCATCCTCTCGCGCAAGCAATTGTTCAAGGTATAAATGAAAAAGGGATTCCTTTGAAGAATGTTACTGAATTTGAAGCCATTCCTGGTTTCGGTATTAGAGCAATGGTCGATGGTAAAGAATTATTAGTTGGTACAAGAAAATTAATGAATAAGTATGATGTGCAGGTGGCTGGTGCTCTTGCACAAATGGATGAATGGGAAAAGGTAGGGAAAACAGCGATGCTCGCCGCTGTTGATGGTCAATATGCTGGTACAGTTGCTGTTGCTGACACCATAAAGGAAACGTCAAAAATGGCGATTAGCCGCCTTAAAAATATGGGACTCGAGTGTATTATGATTACAGGCGATAATCAACAAACTGCCTTAGCGATTGCAAAGCAAGCTGGTATTGATCATGTAATTGCTGAAGTTCTTCCAGAGGGAAAAGCAGAGGAAATTAAGAAACTACAGGCACAAGGGAAGAAAGTTGCAATGGTTGGTGATGGAATAAATGACGCCCCAGCACTTGCGATTGCAGACATTGGGATGGCAATTGGTACCGGAACGGATGTAGCAATGGAAGCAGCTGATATTACCCTCATTCGTGGTGATTTAAATAGTATTGCCGACGCTATATTCATGAGTAAGAAAACGATAACGAACATTAAACAAAATCTTTTCTGGGCACTAGCTTATAATTCGCTCGGAATACCAGTAGCTGCGCTTGGTTTCTTAGCCCCTTGGCTTGCCGGAGCTGCGATGGCATTCAGTTCCGTTTCAGTTGTCCTAAATGCCTTACGATTACAAAAAGTAAAACTTTAGATGTGAAACTTCTTAGGAATACAAAAAGGCTGACACATAATTGTCAGCCTTTTTCATATTTTACACTATGTTCAGCTAGTATACTTATTTTACAAACAATTAGGCTGTGTTAAAGCTAAATGTTGATATATGCACCTGTTGATTTGCGCGGAAGGCACGAAGACTCCTGCAGGAGTACGGAGCAGGTGAGACCCCACAGGCGCTTGCGCCGAGGAGGCTCGCCGCAACGCCTGCGGAAAGCGAAGTGCCTGGAGCGTAAATCAACAGCCCAATTTAACACAGCCAACAATTAAAAAATAGTGAGCAGGGTGAACGATCATGAATCATATTTTACTAATTGAAGATGAGGCAAGTGTAGCAACTGTTATTAAAGGTTATTTGGAAAAAGAAGGATATAAAGTTCATTGTGCGGCAAATGGTCTAAAAGGGTTAGATATTTTTAATACAGCAGATTTTAAGTTAATCATACTTGATTTAATGCTCCCAGATATAAGCGGTGAAGAGGTATGTAAAATAATCCGCCAAACCTCTGATGTCCACATTTTTATGCTGACAGCAAAGGGGTCATTAAATGACAAAATAGAGGGTTTAAATATTGGTGCAGATGAGTATTTAATTAAGCCCTTCAGCCCAAGAGAACTCACGGCTAGAGTAAATGCTTTATTTAGAAGATTAAGCGCTAATTTTCCATCATCAAAGATTATTTTTAATGATGGCCATTTACAGATTGATTGTGATAAAAGAGCTGTAAAAGTTCATGGACAAGTAATACCGTTTACACCGAATGAGTTTGATATATTATGTGGACTTGTTACAGCAAAAGGAAGTGTATTATCGAGAGAACAATTAATAGATAAAATCTTTGGAGCAGATTTTAGCGGATACGATCGAACAATTGATGTCCACATAAAAAATATTCGTAAAAAAATAGAAAGTGATACCAAGAATCCTAAATATATTGTGACGGTAATGAAAGCTGGCTATAAATTTGGCGGTGAGAAATAAATGCAATCTATCAGCAGAAGATTAAGCATCTTATTTGTGTTATGTGCTGTTGCAGCCATCCTGCTTGTTACCATTTTTGTTAATTTTACTGTCTCACATAAATTCAATCAATACATGCTCGATATTCAAAACAAGAGATACGAGAGAATTGTTACTTATTTTGAAGAAGCCTATAAAAGGGAAGGGAAATGGACGAAAAATACCGGGATTGAATTAATGCACGAAGCTTATATGGGTAACTATTGTTTGACACTTATGGATCGCAACAAACAGCCTGTTTGGGGAATGGACCCAGAGGAACTATTAAATCAAATTCATATTGGTGAAATGTCTGTTCAAGATAATGGTGTTTATACAACTAAATCGTTTGAAATAATTGTAGATGGAAAAGTAGTTGGCTTTGTCGATATTGGACAATATTCATCCGTCCTACTATCGGAAGAGGATTTAACCTTCAAATCTGCAATAAATAAAAGCATTGTTGCCAGTGGAGTTCTAACACTCATCATCATTGGTAGTTTTAGTCTGTTTTTTTCAAAACAATTTTCTACCCCGATTCGGGAGGTAGCGAAGATGTCGGTTAGCTTATCACATGGGAATTTTAATGCAAAATCGAATATCAATAGCAATATAGAAGAATTAGAGGATTTAAGAAAGAGTATTAACATCCTAGCTGAAAAATTAAATTATCAGGATACACTTAGGAAGCGGCTGGTATCGGATATTACCCATGAGATTAGGACACCATTAAATGTTTTGCAAAATAATCTTGAAGCCATGATTGATGGGGTATTTCCTGTAACAAAAGAAGGATTACATTATTTAAATGAGGAAGTTATCCGATTTGGAAAATTGATTAATGACTTGAATCTATTAAAGGAGTTTGAATCAGAGAGTATCAAGCTAAATTATGAAACCATATACGTGGATGATTTAATTACAGAAATAAGCAGAGATTTTTTTATGGCTGCCGAAAATAAGAATATTAATATAGAGTTTATGATTCTATCCGATGAAAACTATCAAATTATTGGCGATAAGGACAAAATAAAACAAGTATTTATTAACTTATTATCAAATTCTCTGAAATTCACAAATAATAATGGAAAGATTCTTATAAAACTATATAAAGAAAATAAAAACATTATAGTAGAGTTAATTGATAATGGTATAGGTATTAAGCAGGAAGATTTACCTTTTATTTTCGAAAGGCTTTATAGAGGAGATAAAAGCAGGAATCAAATAGAAGGAGCTGGCCTCGGATTAACGATTGTTAAGAATATCTTAGAACTTCATAATGCAATGATTAAGATTGATAGTGAAGAAGGTGTAGGCACTACAGTGAGAATCTATTTTGATCCAACTCATTAACACTAAACCTGGGTATTTTCTTTACGTCTAAAATGATTTATATCGGGAAAAAGAGCTTTGATAATCAATTGATTACCAAAGCTCTTTTCTATTATTGTAAATATTTTCCCCTGACTTTCTCTAAATCTATTGAATTTAGATCATCCACAACTTCAATGATACCAAGTAATTCTTGCTCATTTAAAAAGATACCATAAGACCCACTATCTCTAATAGAGAACTCAATATTATTCATTCCTCTTGTACCTGTAAAATCAGTAACAATTTGTTTTGTTGTTGTATTCAAAATCATAAAGTACCCGTCAGCATTATCAAAGGAAGTTAAGTCTAATGCCATTCTGGTAGTGAGCCCTTTATTTACTACCATGATTAAAGGTTCAAATTCATATCCAGTTCCAGTAACTGTAATTGTCTGCTCGTTCCCAGCAACTTCGGCTACTTTAACTAAGCGGTCTGTCGCTATCTTAGTAAAATCATCTCCATAAATACTAGGCTTAGCGGGTTGTTCAGGTGCTGCAGCAACGGCAGTATCAAGTCCATCACCATCACTACTAGATGCAGCTATTGATTCAAGATCATCTACAACCTTAATTACTCCACGTTTCATTCCCATCCAACAGCTGAAATTTAGATCTTCATCCCCAGGTGTGAATTCAATTAGGTTATTCCCACTTTGTAGCTTCTGTTGAATATTCATGTCTGGCACTACAATTGTATTATTACAGCCAGTAATTTTTTCGCCTTCAACCACCCATTTAAGAGGCATTCCTTTTTGGACATAAAGGGTTCTTGGAGTGTAGCCGTAACCATTAGCTGTCATATTCAATACCTGAACACCGTCTTTAATGGTTGCCTTAATTGCACTGGATGTGTCTGATGAGGCGCTTATCTCGCCGAAGGCACCAGCACTTGACATAATAGCCATCGGGCTTATATTCATACCAGCGAGGGCAAGTCCTCTATTACTCATAATAATACCGAGCATAATGATTAATACACCGCTAAATTTAAGGATTTTCTTTGTGTACCCTTTACTTAATAAACCGGATAATGCTCCAAAGGTCAGCATTAATGGGACCGTTCCGATTGAAAACATAAACATTGATAGAGCACCAGCCGCAGCACTGCCTGTTCCTAGTGCGAATATTTGCATCGTTTGTAATGGACCGCATGGCATTAACCCGTTGAGAAGCCCGACAAAGAACGGAGCTTTCGGTTTCCTCATTGCTTTACAGGCGACGGTAGGTAATTTAATTTGGAATTTTCTAAAAGCCTTAAACCCTGACATATTAAAGCCCATCATAATCATGAAAATACCTGCAAATAACTGTAATCCTGCTTTAGCAGTAAGAGATAGAGCAAAAACAGAACCAATGGCACCAATAACCCCACCAAGAATCGTATAGGCGACTACCCTTCCAGCATTATATAAAAGTGCAGGTTTTATGGCTTCAAATTTACTCTTGCTTTCTTTTCCAATACTTTGGGAAAGCATGATACCGCCGCACATTCCTACACAATGAATTGAGGTAATGACCCCTACAACAAATAATACGGCATAAGAGGCATTATTTAACTGGTCTTCCATATTGTAGTTCCCAGTGTTGATCCCAAGCAATACAACAACTGCTACCGCAATCATAATGCCGATAAACTTAAAGTCTTTAGGCTTTTCTGAACTATAACCTACGCTTTGAATAGAATTTTTTATTTTTTTCAAGTCGCATAAATTATCATCATATTCAATTTCCGCAAATTGACCGCTAAAACTAGCTTTTACATTTACTACTCCATCTAATTTTTTTACTGTCCTTTCAACCCGCTTCTCGCATGATGTACAAGTCATCTCATACACCTTTATGCTTTCTCTTTTTATGCTCATAAGAGTTCCCTGCCTTTACTTGTTAATAAACATTAACGAATTAGTAGGTAAAGTATAGAGAATTTTTATGTTGATGATATGAAGAAAGAGAGTGCTATAGTGAACAATTTGTAGCCAAAATATAACCAAATTATGAACCATGTTTATAAAATAATTGCTCATACTATAAAAAAAGATTGAAAAGAGGAAAACAATTTGGAACCATTTATGCCGCAATTAGTGTATTTTGAACCGAGAGCTCTAGAATATCCGCTCGGAAGAGAACTGAAAGAGAAATTTGAAAAATTGAATCTTGAAATCCGAGAGACTACTTCCCATAACCAGATTCGCGATTTGCCAGGGGAAAATGAAAATCAGAAATACCGAAATGCAAAATCAACACTTGTTGTAGGAATTAGAAAGACACTCAAATTTGATACATCTAAGCCTTCAGCTGAATATGCCATCCCTTTGGCTACAGGGTGCATGGGACATTGCCATTATTGCTATTTACAAACGACACTTGGCAGCAAACCCTATATTCGCACCTATGTAAACCTAGATGAAATATTTGAACAAGCACAAAAATACATGGATGAGCGCAAGCCAGAAATAACAAGATTTGAAGCCGCTTGTACCTCGGACATCGTTGGTTTGGATCATTTAACGCACTCACTAAAGAAGACCATCGAATTTATTGGACAGTCAGAGTTTGGAAGACTCCGATTTGTTACGAAATTCCATCATGTCGATCATCTCCTTGATGCCAATCACAATGGTAAAACAAGGTTTCGCTTTAGTGTAAATTCACGCTACGTAATAAAAAACTTTGAGCCAGGGACATCATCCTTTGAAGATCGTCTGGCTGCTGCTAGAAAGGTCGCAAAAGCAAATTATCCATTAGGGTTTATTGTTGCACCTATTTATTTGCATGAAGATTGGAAACAGGGCTATCATGAACTATTCGAACGGTTAAGTAATGAGCTTGCGGGAATAGAAATACCAGATTTAACGTTTGAACTTATTCAACACCGGTTTACTAAACCAGCAAAAAATGTCATTGCTAAGCGGTATCCAAAAACAAAGCTAGAAATGGATGAAGAAAAGCGAAAATATAAATGGGGGCGTTATGGAATAGGAAAATACGTATATCCTACAGAAGAAGCAAAAGAATTAGAAACCACGATTCGCAATTATATTGAAGAATATTTTCCAAATGCTGTTGTTGAATATTTCACGTAGAAAAATAAATTTTATACCTGTACACCGTACTATTTCTGTTATCTTCTGCTTAAAGATGTAACAATAAGTTACCTTTAGGAGTGACTGCCATGAAAATAGACGGTGTTTTTTCTGGAGGAGGCATTAAAGGTTTTGCGCTTATTGGGGCCATCGAAGAAATTGAAAAAAGAGGTCTTCAATTTGAACGAGTCGCCGGGACGAGTGCAGGCTCGATTGTAGCTGCGTTTATTGCTGCCGGGTATGGAAGTGATGAAATAGAACGGCTTCTTGATGAGCTTGATTTAACAAAGTTTCTTGATTCTCGGAAAATGGTCATTCCGTTTCCCTTTGCTAAATGGCTGTTTGTTTATTGGAAGTTGGGATTATATAAAGGAAATGAGTTGGAGAAATGGATAGGAGAAAAATTAGCTGCAAAGGGAGTAAGGACATTTTCAGATTTACCTCCTCAAAACCTAAGAATCATTGCATCTGATTTATCGAACGGCCGATTAGTTGTCCTACCTGATGACCTAGTGAAATACGGTATTGCACCTGGATCTTTTTCAATTGCGAAAGCAGTAAGAATGAGCTGTAGTATTCCCTATTTTTTTGAACCTGTAAAACTAAAATCAATGGATGGTGTCAATATAATAGTGGATGGAGGGGTATTGAGCAATTTCCCGATGTGGCTCTTCGACCGGGATAATCTCCAAAAAATAAGACCAGTAATTGGGATTAAGTTAAGCGCTAATGAATACGAGCATGAAAAACATCAGATTAAAAATGCTATTCAACTGTTTGGTGCATTGTTTGAAACAATGAAGGATGCACATGATTCACGTTATATTTCCAGAAGACATGAAAAAAATATCATTTTTATCCCTAGTGAAGGTGGATTGTCCATTGAGTTTGATTTGACTGATGAAAAGAAACAAGAGTTATTTGAATTGGGAAGGAATGCAGCTAAAAAGTTTTTTGCTTCTTGGTGTTATTAAAGAATTGAAATACAAGAAAAAATCGAACGTTTATAAGGACGCTCGATTTTTCTTTTTGCCTTTTTTACCATCGATGACTGTTAAGTGAACTGGAGATTTCTTTTTTATCTTATTGCTTTTCTTTAAAGAAGCTAGCGAGCCCAAAGAAGAACTTTTAGTCTGCTGTTCTCCAGTTTTAGATTGCAATCGCTTTTTTGATTTCTTAGCTGCTTTAATAAACGCTTGCTGCTCTTTTTTTTGGGGATTTGCTTTTGCAATTAGACGGAAAACGTAGAATATGGCTAAGCCGACTAATGCAAAGACTGCAATACTTTGAAGAAAACCAATAGGATTACTAGTAAATGCTCCAATAATTCCAATTATTCCTAGAACAATAACACTACCAACCAAAGGAACGGAAATCCGATTTTTCAAGAACGCCACCTCCCTAAGAGCATCATAAGCATTTTCTTAATTTTTTAAACACATAAAAAGTAATGTTTTTGCTAATCTCCAGCCATCGATGTTATCTAAGCATGTCTTCTATTGTTTAATTAATGGATAAAATAGGTAAATAGAGGTATATCAAGAGACTATGTGTGAATTTTTGTATGTACTTAATTTTATTCTACTTCAAACAAGAAAAAACCTCTAGGATGACATAATATTTCCAATTAAAATATTTAATTTATGCAAGTGTAAGGAAAGGAAAGGGCATAATATGGTGGAATTCTGTTGGATAAAAGTATTAGGTATCATACTTTTTTAAGGAGGTAGATGGTTATGGTTAATGAGCCAAAGAAATCAAATTACCCAAAACCCATGTCTTTTACTGCACATGTTTTCTGGACAGGGTTATTTGGAGGTCTTTTTTGGGGAACCATTGGTTTTTTTGCATACTACTTTAACTTCACTGAAATTCGTCCTAATGTCATACTTGAACCATGGGCTTTAGGGAAATGGAAAAATGAATGGCTTGGAACGATTATCTCGATACTATTACTAGGAATGTTATCCGTTGGTGCAGCTTTTGTTTATTCCATTGCACTAAAAAAATTGAATGGTATCTGGATAGGCTTTGGTTACGGTATCACCTTATTTTTACTAGTATATGTTGTATTAAATCCACTCTTTACTAGTATGAAGCCATTTTTAGAATTAAGCCGTAATACTTTTATTACGACCATTTGTTTATATTTAATTTATGGATTATTCATTGGGTATTCCATTAATTATGAATACCAAATCAATCATATGGAAGTTAATGAGACAGCATCTTAACGCTTTATTAGTCTTAAAGTACTTAGATGTGTTAAAATAAATTCTGATATTATTTCATATGGAAAGTTTTCTACAGATTACATACAAGGGAGTGGGAGAAGATGGGTAAAATAGATAAATTAAGATCGAGTTTTTCTACATATGGAATTGACGGTTTTTTAATCACCAGTCAGTATAATCGTCGATATATGACAAATTTTACTGGTTCATCTGGAGTGGTTTTAATTAGTTCTGACACGGCGCAATTTATTACCGATTTTCGATATGTAGAACAAGCCTCATCCCAATGTGAAGGGTATGAAGTTATTAAAATGACAGGAACGCTTGTGGAAGAAGTAGCGAAACAAGCAAAAAAACTAGGTATTCAAAAACTCGGTTTTGAAGAAGATCATTTAACTTTTTCGTCCTATAAAGCTTATGAAAAAGAAGTTGAAACAGAACTTATTCCAGTTTCAGGTGTAATTGAAAAGTTACGCTTGATTAAGACGGAAGCTGAGATTAAGATATTAAAGGTGGCAGCAGATATTGCTGATGCTGCGTTTAAACATATATTGGATTTTATTCGTCCGGGAAAAACGGAGCTTGACGTATCCAATGAACTTGAGTTCTTTATGAGAAAGGCAGGAGCAGCTTCTTCTTCCTTTGATATCATTGTTGCCTCTGGGCATCGTTCTGCGCTCCCGCATGGTGTTGCTAGTGACAAGGTGATTGAAAAAGGAGATTTTGTAACCTTGGACTTTGGTGCTTATTATGACGGTTATGTATCTGACATCACTAGAACAGTAGCAGTAGGTGAACCTGAGGCAAAGCTGAAGGAAATTTACGATATCGTTTTAGAAGCACAACTGAGGGGAATGGCTGGAATAAAGCCAGGAATCACAGGTAAAAAGGCAGATGCACTTACAAGAGATTACATAACAGAAAAAGGTTATGGAGAATATTTCGGACATTCAACTGGACATGGTATTGGCCTTGAAGTACATGAAGGTCCAACTCTTTCTTTCCGTTCAGATTTGGTTCTTGAACCAGGCATGATTGTTACGGTTGAACCAGGTATCTACATACCAGGACTTGGCGGGGTTCGGATTGAGGATGATACTCTCATTACCAAAGACCATAATGATGCACTTACCCATTCAACAAAAGAACTTATTATTTTGTAATCGACATAGGAGGATAAAACATGAGTATTTCTGTTAATGATTTTAAAACCGGTCTAACCATTGAAGTGGATGGCGGGCTTTGGCGCGTTCTTGATTTCCAACATGTTAAACCAGGAAAAGGCGCGGCATTTGTACGTTCTAAGCTTCGTAACCTTCGTAATGGAGCAATCCAAGAGAAAACATTCCGTGCTGGTGAGAAGGTTGAAAAAGCACAAATTGATAATCGTAAAATGCAATACCTATATGCTAGTGGTGATCAGCATGTGTTTATGGATATGGAATCTTACGAACAAGTGGAGCTTCAAGAAAACAATATTGAATATGAACTAAAGTTTTTAAAAGAAAACATGGAAGTTCATATCATGATGTTCGGACATGAAACACTTGGTGTTGAACTGCCAAACACGGTTGTATTAGAAGTTGCTGAAACAGAGCCAGGAATAAAAGGTGATACATCATCAGGTGGTACAAAATCAGCAACCCTTGAAACTGGACTTCACGTTCAAGTTCCATTCTTCATTAATCAAGGTGACAAATTGATCATTAACACAACTGAAGCTTCATACGTCTCACGTGCATAATACTAAGCCTTAGTCCTTAATTGGACTAAGGCTATTTTTTTAACTCTTTCTCGGCTTCAAAGTTTTAAAACTTCACTAAATAGTAATAATTAGTTGGTTCAGTTCAGAACTTAGTTTGCTAAAATTAAACTGAAATTACATCACAAACGAAGGGGTGACAGATAAGTGAAAAAAGTCTATACACTAATGTTCTTCAGTATCCTACTAGTCATAATTGCAGTAGGTTGCAGCTCAAATAAAGAAAAATTAACCCTTGATAAGAAACATAGTCCATTACCTGATTATGTTTTGAACACTTCTGAAAAAATTGAAGAGACATATACAATGGCAGCAACCTATCCCGAGGTTTTAGCTAGTGTTCCTTGTTTTTGCAGTTGTGGAATGATTGGACATAAAAGTAATCTTGATTGCTTTGTAGGGCAATTTGGAGATGAAAATGCGGTTACCGAGTGGTCCGATCACGGTGTAACATGTGATGTTTGTATAGACATCGCGCAGGATTCGGTAGAAATGTATCAAGATGGTAAAAGCCTTAAGAAAATCAGTGACTTAATTTATAAGAAATATGAAGATTATGGAGAGGCAACACCAACTCCTGAACCTAAATAAGGGACAGCTTATGAAAAAAATATTATATGGCCTCTATATACTTATTATTTTTGGAATTGTTGTTTGTCTAATAAATAGTGATATCTTTAATAAAAAGAATACCGAAGCTATTTTTGCAGGAGAAAAAGTCTATAAAAAACAATGCTTGATTTGTCATGGTGAAACTGGAAAAGGTGAAGGGCCAAATGCAGGAACAGCCATTAATAACCAAAACTATTTAAATATTGTATCTGATAAGGATATTTACAACAGTATTAAACATGGCAGAGAAGGAACGGGTATGCCAGCTTACAGTGAAAGATTGTCAGAAAAGGATCTGAATAATCTTGTCACATTTATTAGGGATTGGCAAAAGCAAGAAATTGAATTTGAAGTTCCGAAGGAAATAGCTGGGAATCCTGAAACTGGAATGAAACTATACAATCAAAAATGTCTAAACTGCCATGGTGAGGCCGGAGTTGGAAAATTAAAAATGGGCCCAGCTCTTTCTAATCCACAGTATCTGAAGTTTACAACAGATCAACAAATCTGGATTACTGCTGCGTACGGCCGTGAAAATACTTCGATGGGTCCATCTTTAAAAGGTAAAGAAGGTGTACGGCAGCTTGAAAAAGACGAAATAACAGATATTGTCAGTTATATTCGTTCCGTAAAAGTAAACGACGATAGTAGAATTGATTATCTTGAACCTTGAATTCAATAAATGAATTCAAGGTTTTTTTATTCTCATAGATAGTCTTTAGTTTCAAGATGATGATAAATGGTTTATTTCGGCAAATAACTACAAAATAGTCTATTTGTGAAGAAATTAACAAAACGTTCATTTTCAAATCAACTAGGTATATAGGTTAGGGTTTATAGTACTAGTTGGGATATAAAAAAACAGGAGGATATTTTGGGAAGATAGGTAATTGTGAACATTCTGTGGTCATTTTTTGACGAAAAGGTAACGTTTTTTCTCCTTTTACAAAATGTTCAAATGTGAATCAACTATACATAGGTGATTAATATTATATTTATTTCAAAGAGGGCTATAGTGAAAAATAGTTTCTTATAGGAGCTCAAGGAGGATCATTATGCTTAAAAAAAAGTTTTTGGCTATATTTGTAATCACGTCATTTTTAGCTAGCTTTATCATTCCAAGTGCAAGTGCTGAAACAGCATTTCAGCCAGAAAAGTTTCCTTATACCGATATGCAAATTCAAATAATGCCCGAGTTTGATTATCCTGAAAACTGGCCAAAAGATACCCCGTCCTTACTTATCGGACAATACGGCACTTTTACAAACAAAAGTGGGGCGGATTTCGATGGGAAAATTGAAATTGAAGTACCTGCAAATGATAATGGCTTCCAAGCATATTTAATTGCTGAATTTCCAGAAGACAATAAGCCGGAAGTACAACGTCCTTTTGATGTAGATAAGGATAAGGGAGTTATCACTTGGAAACCTTCTAAACCAATCAAGAAAGATGAATCGTATAGGTTTGTAGTTGAGTATTATACCAGCACAGTAGAAGTAAAAGATGATAGAAGTTTTACTTTTGAATATAGTAACCCAGCTGAAATTGGCACATTTGATGTCATCTTTTACTCACCTATGGATGCAAAAGAGATCTCATTAGAGCCTAAAGCGCCAAACAACACAAAAAGTGAATATGGCGAAGAGCTATTCTACTATCAATACAAAGATGTGAAAATTGGTGAAAACTATAAATATTCTTTTTCATATCAAAAAGATGGATATAAATCAACTTTAGAAGCTATCAATGAGAAACAGCCGCCAAATGATGAAAACCATACGGGTGTTTCTGCAACAGATCAAATTAAAGGTGGTTCTGGTGGATCAGGCAGTTCAGGCTCTGATATACCATTAATAGGTATTGGCGGTGCCATCGTTATTGGAATCGCAATCATCATTGCTGGTTTGTTTGTTTACTTGGGATTAAAAGGTAAATCACAATCTGCACCTAAAACTTCAAGTTCTAAATCAGCAAACAACCCACCTAAGAAGCAACAAGTTAAAAAGGAAAGCAAGTCAATCAACATTGACGATAAAAAAGAATTACGAAAAAAGCTATTAACAGGAAAGATTGACCAAGAAACGTACGATGAGGAAATGAAAAAATTAATTTAATGGGGTGAATGGGTTGAAAAAGAATACGATTGTAATGCTAGGTGGTTTCATAATCGCAGGTGCAATAGTTTTCTTGCTTATGGCAGCAACACCAGGTTCAAGCGGTATTGAATTAACAATGAAAGAGCTTTTAGCAAACCAAGAAAAACATAAAGATGATTTTGTAACAGTAGAGGGTCTATTAATCGAAGAATCTATTAAATGGAACCCAGATAAAATTGAGTTGAAATTCAATATCAAAGATAACGATGGTAATTTAATGCATGTTATCCATAACGGAACAAGGCCAGATAATTTCTCTGAAGGGGTTATTGTAATCCTCCAAGGAGCGCCTACTAAAAAAGATACGTTTGTCGCTGAAACAGTTAAAACAAGATGCCCTTCGAAATACGAAGGAGAAGATGTTGAAAACTATGATCCTGAGGCACATAAAAAATTATTAGATCAGCCACCAACAGAACCAGACACGGCAAAATAATAAGAAGGTGACAATATGTACTTATTTGCTAATGCAACCATCTATGTAGGCTTAGCGCTTGCAATATACTCACTCCTGATCATCACATTGGGGATTAGCACGAAGAATCAAAAATTAATCAACAGTGGTAAAGGTGGAGTAATGGGAATCCTAGTTTGTGCTACGATGGCCATGCTCTCCTTATTCTATTTACTCGCTACATCTCAATTTCAATATGAATATGTTACGGATTATACAAGCAGTGAACTGCCAGTTATTTATAAGCTTACAGCCTTATGGGCTGGGAATTCAGGATCATTGTTATTATGGACTTTCTTCTTAGTTCTTTACACCGTAATGATTGCCTTCTCAAGAAAAATGAGAGGAAATCCAATGGTTCCATATATTTCCGCCATTCTATTGGGAAATATCGTATTCTTCTTCCTAATCCTTGGGTTCGTTGCTAAACCGTTCATTCTTTTGGATCAAGTTCCGATTGAAGGTCATGGTTTAAACCCAATGCTGCAAAACCCAGGTATGATTATTCACCCAGTTACCCTTTACCTTGGTTATGTAGGACTCGCTATTCCATTTGCGTTTGCAATGGCTGCACTATTATTGAAAAATGTCGATGATTTCTGGATTAAAATGACAAGACGCTGGACGATTATAGCTTGGTTATTCTTAAGTCTAGGAAATATATTCGGCGGTCAATGGGCTTATGTGGAGCTAGGTTGGGGCGGTTACTGGGCATGGGATCCAGTTGAAAATGCCTCCTTTATGCCTTGGTTAACGGCAACTGCGTTCTTGCACTCTGTCATGATCCAAGAGCGAAAAAACATGTTGAAAATTTGGAACATAAGCCTAATTATTACGTCTTATGCATTAACGTTATTCGGAACATTCCTTGTACGTAGCGGTGTACTGACATCCGTACACGCATTTGCTAATTCAAATCTTGGATTATACTTTCTAATATTCATGGGTGTAGCAGTAATTGGTGCCTTATATGTGTTAATGAGCCGTTACAACCTCTTGAAACGTAGTGCAGGAGAATTCAATTCATACATTTCGAAAGAAAGCAGCTTCTTATTAAATAACCTATTGCTAGTAGGAGCAGCGTTTGGTGTATTCTGGGGAACAGTTTTCCCATTAGTATCTGAAGCTGTACGAGGTACAAAGGTTACTGTGGGTATGCCGTTCTTTAATACGGTTCAAGCACCAATTCTATTGTCGATGATGTTTGTTATGGCTGTTTGTCCATTACTTGCATGGCAAAGGTCATCACTCAAGAATTTAAAGAAAAACTTCTTAATTCCAGCAATCCTTGCGGTTGTTGCAATGGCATTAATGGTCGTTCTTGGTATTCAAAAAGCCTGGGCAGTAATTGGCTTTGGGGTAATCGTTCTATTATTTATCACACATTTCCTTGAGTTTTACCGAGGTGTTAAAGCACGAAGAAAAATGACGAAGGAAAAAGTTCATCTTTCACTTTATCGACTAATGACTAAAAACCGTCGTCGCTATGGCGGTTATATCGTCCATATTGGAATAGCATTTATTGCAATGGGTATTATCGGTTCACAAAACTATGATGTGCAAACAATGAAAACTGTGAATCTAGGAGATTCTATTGAAGTCAAGGATTATCGTATTAATTACGAGCGTCTTGATCAAAAACGAGAAGGTATTAATGACATCGTATATGCGGAAATGACCGTATTCAAGGATGGAAAACGCATTGGAAGCATTCAGCCTGAAAAAGTCTTTTACGGCAACTGGGATCAGCCTTCATCAGAAGTTGGTCTAATCTCATCCTTAAAAGAAGATTTATATATTGTTTTAAGTGATTGGGAGAATGATGGCAAAGCAACCTTTATTGTAAAAGTTAATCCAATGATTGCATGGCTATGGATTGGCTCTTTCATGATTGTCATAGGTTCGCTATTTGCAGTTTGGAATGGAAAATATCAAAATATTACTCCACGATACACAGGAGTACGCAAAGAGGTGTCTTAATATGAAAGGTAAAATCCTTATTGGACTCCTTCTGATTACATTTATTTTTCAAGCTTCATTCTTTCAGGTTGGAGCTGAAGAGTTTGACTACAAGTCTAAGGAATTTGAAGCGGCTGCCTCACAATTTATGTGTACATGCGGCTGTGGTCAGGACCACTTCGAATGTGACCCAAAGACTTGTAATCTTACGATTGGGTTTAAGGAAGACATCGTTGGGATGATGAACAAGGGCTGGGATAAGGACAAAATTCGTGAATACTATGTCAATATTTATGGAGAAGAAATTTTAACAGCTCCAGAAAAAAGCGGGTTCAGTTTAGTTGCTTGGGTACTGCCTTTTGTAGTATTAGGGATTGCAGGGGTGGCGATTTTCTTCCTCATTCGAAAATGGGTGAAGAAAAATGGAACGGATGAAGGAACCCTTGACAACGATATCGATAAGGATGAAATAGAAGAGGAAATTCTTTCATCCATGATTGAAGAAGAACGCAAAAAGTACCTTTAGGATGTGAACATAATGCAAGAAATCTCGGTCATATCAATGATATTTACTGCTGCACTTGTGCTAATTTGTTTATTTCTGGTTCTGGCACCATTCTTTTCTTTTGATTCCTATTTAAGTTTCGCGAGCAAGGGGCAAGATGCTGCATCAAACAAAGAAGTGCTTTTATCTACTCTTAACGAATTAGAGTTTGAGTATAAGATGGATAAAATTTCACACGCTGATTACAAAAATCTTAAGAAACAATATGAATCTCAAGTTGTCAGCATCATGAAGGATGAAGAAGAGCAAATGTCAGGGACGACCATTGATAAGGATTTAATGGCAGAAATTGAAAGTGAAATAGAAGCTACTATGAATAGTTATAAAAATAAAAAGGGGGAAGGAAAGTGATCAAAAAAATCACAGTACTCCTCCTCGGACTGCTGCTGTTCATTCCATTCAATGGAATGGCAGCTGCAGAATCTCCGATCTCAATCGATATGCACTATCTAGTCGTTAGTCCTTCAGAAGATGGGTCAACCAATATGATGAATATGGTGAACTTCACCAATACTACAGCAGAGGAATATAAAGGCGACGGCACCGGCGAAGCAGTACTGAATGTTACAATACCCAAAGGCGCAACAGGATTTTCTTTTTTAGATAACAAAACAGCTCAAAAACAAGTGGATACAGGATTTATCACTACAGATCCTATACCGGCAAATCAAACATTGGTTTTGCCATATAGCTATAGAATGGCGAAGGGCGAGGAAATTAATTTAAGCTTTGATTACCCTGTACAGGCAATGCAAATTCTTGTTCCAGAGGGAATGGGAAGTATCGAATTTAAAAATGTAACTGCTACTAATCAAGGTCTTTTCAAAATGGATGATCAAAATTATCAGGGCTATAGCGTGGAAGGAATCGAGGCCAAACAATCCTTTACGATGATTTATGACAAAGATAAACAGCCAGCAGCGAGTGAAACCAAAGGCTCTTCAGAACTGGGCGCAGGAAAAGCGAATACAAATGTAACCAAAACAGCACCTGCGTTTCATAATCCTGGCCATCTTCGGATGTGGGCACAATCCCCTTTAAGAACCTTTGATCCGCATGTCTTCTTAATTGTCATGTCTGCCATTATTATCGCAGCCCTATCCTATTTTGGTTACTTTAGGATGAAGGCAAGGGCAGAAGAGAAAAGGCTTGGTGCTGATAAAGAAGAAAGTGCATTTAAAAATCTCATGGCTAAGCAAAAGGCTATAATGGATAAGATTCTCGAGCTTGAAGAAAATTTCAGTGATGGAAACATGTCTGAAGAGGATTATCAAAATAAATTGGCAGCATATAAGCAGCATTTAGTACAAGTAAAAATGAACTTACGCCAATTTGTAGAGTAACAGTCGGAATGCGAGGGATACATGATGATTGAAATAAAAAAGCTTACAAAGCAAGCCGACAATAAGTTAATCCTACGAGGTGTAGACCTATCAATAAAACAAGGTGAAACGGTTGCTATTCTCGGTCCAAATGGTGCTGGAAAGAGTACTCTGCTAAAAGTGCTGGCAACCTTAATTAAGCCTACATCAGGACTTGTAACGATTAACGGATTGGATTTGAAAAAAGACCATATTGAAGTAAAAAAATTGTTTGGATATTTACCTCATTCCAGTTTGCTTTATGATCACTATACTCCATTAGAAAATCTAGTTTTCTTTGGAAATTTATACGGCGTCAAGGATGTTGAAAATAAAGCAAGGCAACTTGTAAAAGAAGTGGGTCTCTCATTCTTTATCAATGAACCTGTAAAGAATTTCTCTCGTGGGATGATTCAGAGGATTGCGATAGCAAGAGCGATCATTCATGATCCGAAAGTTATGCTGCTTGATGAACCACATACAGGCTTGGATCAAGGTGCCATTAATATCCTAAATAATGTTGTCCTCTCTATGAAAGAGAAAGGGTGTACAACATTAATGGTCACACATGATTTCAAACAAGCAGCAGAAATCTGTGATCGAATTGTCATTGTGAAAAATGGCAAGATTGCAGATGACTTTAAAATTAACAAACATTCGTTAGGTTTAGTTTCAGAAAAATACCAGGTTTTAGTGGAGGGAGTATCATAATGTTAAGAGCAGCCCTCACAATTGCCAAAAAAGATATCTATTCAGAATTAAGAACGAAGCAAGTTTTGGGAACGATGATCATTTTTGCTGGTTTAGTTATATTAGTACTTAGCTTTGCTTTTGATCCGGCAAACAATACGACAAAAGCAGTTATACCCGGCGCTGTCTGGATCATCATTGTTTTTTCAGGAATTTTGGGACTTAACCGTTCTTTAGTGTCTGAACAACGAAATGATACGATGCATGGGTTATTGGTTGCTCCAATGGATGCATCCAGCATCTATTTAGGAAAATTCATGGCAAACTTCTCGATGATAATAATAGTAGAGATTGTTGCAATACCGTTTCTGTTTCTATTGTTTGATTTTAAACTGACTGGAAGTATTTTGTATTTCATTTTAGTGCTATTTGTCGGTAGTTTTGGCTTCATCGCCATTGGCACCTTTTTGGCTGCTCTTGCTTCCAATTCAAAGAGCAGTGAAATGTTATTACCGCTTCTCCTATTCCCAATGACAAGTCCTGTCTTAATTGGAGTTACGCAAGCGACAAAAATTATCTTAACAAATATGGAAAAATTACCGAACGCTATTGCTTGGATGCAATTGGTTGCAGCCTATGACGTAATCTTCTTTGTTCTTTGTTTTATCCTAATTGAGTATGTCCTGGAGGTTTAAAAAATGAGTATGAATCTCGAAAGAGAAAAAACGACCCTTCCTATTGAAGAAGTAGTCCAAGTCAAAACATCTATGCTTACGAAAGTTTTATACACTGGAATGGTAGTATCCATGCTAGTAGCATTTTACTTTATTTTCATGTATGCAGAGGTTGAAAAGACCATGGGTGTCGTACAAAAGATATTTTATATGCATGTTCCATCAGCGTGGGTTGCCTTTTTAGCATTCTTTGTGACATTTATTTTCAGTATCTTATTTTTAATAAAGCGCAAACGGATTTATGACACCTATGCCTATGTATCTGCAGAGATCGGTGTGGTTTTTACTGCTATCGTATTAACAACAGGTCCAATCTGGGCAAAATCTTCTTGGAATACATGGTGGGCTTGGGAACCACGCTTAACCACAACATTGATTCTATTCTTCCTTTATATGGCTTACCTAATGGTTCGCCAAATGGATGGCGTTTGGGACAAAAAAGCTAGATTAGCTGCTGTTTTTGGAATTATCGGATTCGCTGATGTACCAATTGTATTCTTTGCCATTCGCTGGTGGCAATCCAAATTCCATCCAATCGTTTTTGGAGATGGCCCTTCACAAGAAGGAGGAGGAATTGCTCCAAGTATGCTTGTTGCCTTATTGATTACAATTGCGGCATTTACCATCCTGTATGCATACCTCCTTCACAAGGGTGTTTCATTTGAAAATATGAAAATCAAAGTAGGTCACTATAAAGAAAAATTACGCGAAAGATTAGAAAACTAGGAGGAATTTATTATGGGATTCATGTATGGAGCTTATTCAGTCGTTTGGGTAATCATTTTTGGTTATATGCTTCTTATCGGAAAACGTCATAACAGCCTTAAGAAAGATATAGAATTCTTAAAACAACTGGATAAATAAGCGGTTGTTAGGAGGTAGCACTATGAACAGACGAGTCATTAACTTACTCGTATTGTTTCTCTTGATTGGAATGTTTGGCTTTTTCGGATATAGTTTGGCAAGCAAAGGTGATAATACTGATGTTGGTGATCAGGCTTATAATTTTGAGCTTCCAAACTTAGATGGTACGGATACGAAGCTTTCTGATTACAAGGGAGAAATAATCATCTTGAATTATTTTGCATCATGGTGTAAACCATGTGTAGATGAAGCTCCAGAACTAGAGGCATTCGCAAAGGACTACGGTGATAAATACAGATTAATCATGATTAATAAGGGTGAAACAAAGGACCGTGTAAAAAAATTCCTTGAAAAATATAATACACCTGCTGTTTACGTATTTGATTACAATTCTAAAGTTGCCAAAAAGTATAATGTTACAGGGCAGCCAGAAACATTTGTTATTGATAGACAAGGCGTTATAAGAGAACACTACAACGGGCCAGTAACCTCCGCACAACTTTACGGAATGGTTAAGAAATACGATCAAAAGTAAATGTAAAAGGATTGAGCCACTCATCATGGTTCAATCCTTTTTTTTTACCCATTTATTGAACTATATTTATACTCTGTTGAAACATTTGCTCGGATAAGGAGCTGACCCGGTTGAATGGGTGTTGAGCTTGCTCCTTTAGCAAACGCCACTTGATGGCTCTCAAATGGTTGAATCGTAGCTCCACCCTCCACGACAAGGATCGGGGTAGGATTTAATGTCACTCGTAAAGTGGTGGCGATGGTTTGCGCCTTGTTGTTTGCATTGTTTAACGCCATAACTAGTGCTTGTTGGTAATAAGCTTCCTTATACCTTGAAGTAAATTGAACATGAGCAACAGAGTTGGCTCCGTTCTCCACAGCAGTATCTACTACCTTTCCAATAGTAGATAAATCGTCAATTTTCACCTGTAAAATATGTGTGATTTTATGACCGCGAAAAATCTGTTGTCCAGAAGAAAAGTCATAGTCAGGTTCGATGCGATAATCAACCGTCTGTATCTGATTTTTATCAATCCCTAAGGCAATTAGGGCATTAATGATCTTGTTTGCAATGATTGAATTCTGCTGCTGTGCATCCATTAGTTCTTTACTTTCCGTCACTACTCCAAGATTAACAGTTGCTGTATCAGGCTGAACGGCAATTTCCCCTTCACCATTCACTTTTATTAAATGATTCCTCTTCGGCAAGTTGTTACGTTCGCCCGCATTCGGATTGTACATGGATGTTTCCCCCTTATTATTTGGCTTAGTTTCATTCTACTAACTCTGCTAGAAAAATAGAATATTAGAGTATTTTGAAAGAATTGAAATTTTCAAAGTCATATTGCGTATCGAAAGGCATACATTTTAATTAATGAGACAAGCAACTCGTAAGGAGGAACGAATGTGGAAACGATCCTAAAATTCTTACCAAAAAACATTGCCGATCTAATTAACAAACTCCCTCCTAATCAAAAAGAAGAATTGGAAGAAATCCGAATTCGCATCAGCCGACCAATAGAAATTACCCTAAAAGGAGCTCCAAGATTTCTATCGTATATTATTCGGCAAGAAGATGCTTTCCATTTAATGAACAAGATCAGCCAATTCTCCATCTATACATTAGAGGAAGAGTTAAAGCGTGGGTATATCACTGTTTCAGGAGGTCATCGCATTGGTCTTGCAGGTAAAGTAATCCTTGAAGATGGAAAGGTAAAGGCGATACGGGATATTGCTTCTTTTAACATCCGAATTGCCAAAGAGAAGATTGGGATTGCCGAAAAGATTACTCCTTTTATTTTCAAAGACTCTTGGATGCATACGATGATAATTGGACCGCCACAAACAGGCAAAACAACGCTGTTAAGAGATATGGCCCGAATTATTTCAACGGGAAAACTAGAAAAGGGAATCCAAGCATATAAGGTAGGAATCGTTGATGAGCGCTCTGAAATAGCAGGATGTGTAAATGGGATCCCCCAAATGTCATTCGGACACCGTCTAGATGTGCTCGATTCCTGTCCAAAGGCTGAGGGGATGATGATGATGATTCGTTCAATGAGTCCAGATGTGTTAGTTGTGGACGAAATTGGCCGTAAAGAGGACGCTGAAGCAATTCAAGAGGCGGTCCACGCCGGGATAAAACTAATGATGACCACTCATGGCTCCAGCTTGGATGAAGTAAAGAACAGACCGTCGTTAACAACCATTATTGAACAAAACATATTTCAACGATTTATTGTATTAAGCAGATTTCATGGACCGGGAACCATTACACATATTTTGGATAGAAACGGAAAAGAACTGAGTCGAAAAGTGAGCGTGACCTAAATGGTTAAAATAATTGGTGCTATTTTTATTATTCTCGCTACCACTTGGACAGGATTTGAAGTTGCCAAACATTTAAGTGAACGTCCTAAACAACTCAGGCAATTAAGATCCGCGCTGCAATCATTAGAAGCTGAAATTATGTACGGTCATACACCCCTGCATGAAGCTGCAAGGAGATTAGCGGCGCAATTATCAAAACCATTATCATCATTCTTTGAGGGCTTTGCAAAGAAACTGACAGATACTGAAACAACTGTCAAGGACGCTTGGGAAGAAAGCTTGAAAGAGGTTTGGAAACAAACTGCACTTAAACAAGGTGAATTTGAGATTATGAAACAATTCGGTGAAACCCTTGGGCGGCATGATCGCATTTCCCAGCAAAAACATATTATGCTAACTCTTTCCCATCTCGAAAGAGAGGAAGCGGACGCAATTGAAAACCAAGCAAAATACGAAAAAATGGTAAAGAGCTTAGGATTCTTTTCGGGACTATTACTGATCATTTTATTAATTTAGGGGGAAAAGCAATGGGCTTAGAGGTAGATATTATTTTTAAAATAGCTGGGGTGGGAATCGTCGTAGCGTTTTTGCATACCGTTTTAGATCAAGTAGGAAAAAAGGAATATGCCCAGTGGGTTACATTATTCGGTTTTATTTATATTTTGTTCCAAGTCGCATCGATTGTGGACGACCTTTTCCAGAAAATAAAATCAGTCTTCTTGTTTCATTAGAAAGGAGGGCTTTGCCATTGAAATTATTAAAATAGTTGGAGTGGCTCTTGTCGCAACCTTTCTTGCCTTAATAATCAAAGAACAAAAACCAAATTTTGCCTTCCTTTTAATTGTATTTGTAGGATGCAGTATTTTCCTATTTTTAGTCGATAAAATCTATGAAATTATTCATATGCTGGAAAGGCTGGCAGTAAATGCAAATGTGAATTTGGTTTATGTAGAGACAATCCTAAAAATTATCGGAATTGCCTATATTGCTGAGTTTGCATCTCAAATTACTAAGGATGCAGGACAGGGTGCTGTGGCATCGAAAATTGAACTTGCTGGGAAAGTGTTGATACTTGCGATGGCTATTCCAATTTTAACCGTAATGATTGAAACAATTATCAAGCTGATTCCAAGCTAATTGGTCATTTTCTTTTTAAAACAAGAGGTGAAAAATGATGAAGCAAAAGCTGCAGATTATTCCCATTATCATTCTATTATTCTTAGTATTTACTTCGACAAGTGTACAAGCTAACGAAAAAGAGAGTCTTGCCTCTACACCTCTTTCTCCACAGGAATTAGTTGACGCACAGCTTAAAAATATGGATTTAACAGAGCTAAAACAATATTGGGAGGATATCCAAACGAAATATGGAGGCTTCCTCCCAGAAAGCCAAAAAGGAAGTTTGTATGATTTTGTTAAGGGTGATAAGAAATTTACTTTCAAGGATTGGACACAAGGAATCCTAAAATTCTTGTTCCATGAATTTGTTGTGAATGGTAAATTGCTAGGTTCTTTAATACTTCTTACGATATTCAGTATGTTTTTACAATCGATGCAAAATGCATTTGAAAGCAGCACGGTTAGTAAAGTTGCCTATTCAATTGTCTATATGGTTTTAGTCATTCTTGCTCTTAATAGTTTTCATGTCGTCATAGAGTATACCAATGAAACAATAGGGAGCATGATTTCCTTTGTTCTCTCCCTTATTCCGCTCCTGTTAGCATTAATTGCCTCTTCTGGAGGAATCATTTCAGCAGCTTTTTTTCACCCAGTTATCTTGTTTTTAATGAATATAAGCGGGATGTTTATGCAATATGTCATACTTCCACTGCTCTTTTTAGCCACGCTTCTGAGTATTGTCAGTACGATGTCGGATCATTATAAGGTAACACAGCTAGCTCAGTTGATCAGAAATTGGAGCATCGGTTTAATGGGTCTTTTCTTAACCATTTTTCTAGGGGTTATCTCGGTTCAAGGTGCTTCCACAGCCATTACCGATGGAGTTGCCATCCGCACAGCGAAATTTGTTACAGGTAACTTTATCCCGGTGATAGGTAGAATATTTACGGATGCCGCGGATACGGTTGTCAGTGCCTCAGGATTGTTAAAGAATTCAGTTGGTATTGCAGGTGTAGCCATTCTACTAATTATCGTTGCTTTTCCAGCTCTAAAAATCCTAATGATTGCGTTTATTTATAAATTTGCTGCCGCTATTTTACAACCATTAGGCGGGGGACCCGTTATTAAATGTTTAGATATTATAAGCAAAAGCGTTATTTATGTTTTTGCTGCACTGGGGATTGTCTCTCTCATGTTCTTTTTAAGTATTACCGTTATTGTGGCAGCCGGGAACCTAACAATGATGATGAGATAGGGGAGAAAGTGATGGACTTTTTAATAGAATGGGTAACTAATATTATTCTTTTTATTCTTCTGGCAACTGTTATCGATATGCTGCTTCCAAATACTAGTATGCAAAAATATACAAAAATGGTTACGGGGCTGCTGTTAATTGCCATTATTCTGACACCGATTTTTAAATTAATCTCAAAGGACTTTGAAACGGCAATGGCTCAAATCCCCTCCTTTCAAGGTTCTGGAGAAAAAAATATGGAAAATTTAATAGAATTGCAGAAAAAAGAAATACAAGCCTCCAATCATGCATATATTTTAGAAACGATGGCTGTCCAGCTTGAAAAGGGTGTAAAAGAGGAGTTGATGGAACAATTTGGTTTGGAAATTGTAAAAATTGAACTAACCACCAAGGATGATAGTCAAGAATCATTCCCTGAAAATCTTGAAATGGTTACAGTTCGCCTGCACCAGCCAGAAACAGTAGTTACGACAGTCGAAGCTATAAAACCAGTAAGTATTAATACGGGAACACCTCTTCCATCTAACGATCTAACAGATGAATCAGAAAAAATCGCCGCTTTTCTTTCGCAGCAATGGAATGTAACCGAAAACGCAATTGAAGTCTCGGTTGAAGGGGGGATAAATAAACAGAATGGAAAATAATAAAGGACCATTTTCATGGCTTAAAAACATAGTTTCAAAGGGTGAAAATACCGATAAAAAGGCAGGGAAATATCAATATATGATCCTTGTTCTTTGTATCGGTGCAGCCTTCATGATTGTCGGCAATGTATTATTTTCTGACAAATCAACTCCTAGTGAGAGCCAGGCAGTCAATAGCAGCCAAGGCAAAACGGAAGAAGTGGAGACATTCGGACTTAAAAAGGATTCAAATAATAAAACTATTGCTAGTTACGAAGAATCATTCGAGAAAGAGCTGACAAAAGCACTTGAGGAAATGCTCGGAGTAGATAATGTAACTGTCGTGGTCAATATTGATTCTACAGATAAGAAGGTGCTGGAGAAAAATACAGTAACTAAATCTCAAACAACGGAAGAAAAGGACAACGAGGGTGGAGAGAGAAAGGTACAAGAGACCTCAACCGATCAGCAAGTAGTTATCATTCGTGATGGGGAGAAGGAAGTGCCCATTATTGTTGGAGAGGTTAAACCAGATATACGTGGCGTGCTGGTAGTCGCTAAAGGTGCAGAAAACATTCAAGTTAAAAAATGGATAATTGAGGCAGTAACACGATCGCTTGGTGTTCCAAGCCATCGCGTTGCCGTTATGCCTAAAAAATAAAAGGGGGATTTACGAATGTTATTGAAAAAACAAACGGTTTGGTTATTAACAATGTTAAGTTTGGTAGTAGTATTATCAGTTTATTACATTACTTCACCTGAACAAAAAAGCAATGAACTAGCAGCAGTGAAACAAGAAGAGAAAGCGGATCAAAAAGAAACAAAAACAGATACTGAAACGAAGGATGGCGATACCATTATTTCACAGGTTGCTGGTGATGAAGAATTTGAATCGCTTCGTTTAAAGCTTCAGGATGATCGCAGTGAATTAAAAGAACAATTAACCGATGTAGTGGCAACAACTGGTCTCCCTCCAAATGAAAGAAGTGAAGCAGTTGATCAAATGAAAAAGTTAAATGAAATTGCCCAAAAGGAACAAACGCTTGAAACATTAATTAAGGCAAGGGATTATGAGGACGTCCTCGTTAGAGCAGATGGTCCAACTGTTAAAATTATTGTAAAGTCTAAAAAGGAATCTTCAAAATCCGAAGCGAATGCGATTATCAAAATGGTGAAAAAGGAAATTGGTGAAACAAACTTTGTAGCTGTAGAATTCCAGCCTACTAAATAAGTTTAAAAGGAAAGCCGTCGGCTTTCCTTTTTTTAGCTGAACCAGAAGAAGGATATTGAACTTTTGCAAGGTATTAGCGTATAGTATTAGTAGTTAGTCTTAATTTTGCAGGACAAGGAGTGTTCAGATTGTTAAAAGTACAAGAAATACGTGAATTAATAAAATTGGTTGACCAATCCAGCATTGAAGAATTTGTATATGAAAATGAAGGTTCAAAAATTAAAATGAAAAAAAATACTGGAACAACAGTAGTAACTACAGTCCAATCAGCTCCACAGGCTACAACTCAAGCTGTTCCTGTGGTTCAAGCAGTACCGAAAGTGGTAGCAGCGGAAGCACCTATTCAAGATGCGGTACCGACTACAGCAGACAATGCTGCTGCATCTCAAGTGGATACAGCAAATTTACACAAAATTACTTCCCCAATGGTTGGGACATTTTATGCTTCTCCAACACCTGAAGCAGATGCGTACGTTAAATCAGGCTCTGTTGTAACGAAGGATTCTATTGTTTGTATTGTTGAAGCAATGAAATTATTTAATGAGATTGAGGCTGAAATTAACGGTGAAATCGTTGAGGTACTTGTAAAGAGTGGACAATTAGTGGAATACGGACAGCCATTATTTTTAGTAAAACCGGAATAAGGAGCTGGTAACGCAGATGATAAAGAAACTGTTAATTGCAAACAGAGGCGAAATTGCAGTCAGAATTATTCGTGCATGTAGAGAAATGGGAATAGAATCCGTTGCCGTTTTCTCTGAAGCAGACCGTGAAGCTCTGCATGTACAACTAGCCGACGAAGCCTATTGCATAGGACCGACATTGTCAAAAGATAGTTATTTAAATGTAACAAATATTATAAGTGTGGCAAAATTAACAGCGTGCGATGCGATACACCCTGGCTACGGTTTCCTAGCAGAGAATGCAGACTTTGCTGAACTTTGCCGTGAATGTAATATTACCTTCGTAGGACCAAGTCCTGAAGCGATTACGAAAATGGGTACGAAAGATATTGCTAGGGAAACCATGCGCGAAGCGGGTGTTCCGATTGTACCGGGATCAACTGGTATAATAAATGATATTGATGAGGCACTCGAGCTTGTTAGTAGAATTGAATACCCAGTAATCATTAAAGCAACTGCTGGCGGGGGCGGTAAAGGAATCCGCGTAGCAAAAAACGAACAGGAACTTATTAAGGGTATTAGTATTACACAGCGGGAGGCTTTAACTGCTTTTGGTAATCCTGGAGTGTACATAGAAAAGTATATTGAGGATTTCCGTCATGTTGAGATTCAAGTAATTGCAGACACCTATGGAAACACTATTCATTTAGGAGAAAGAGACTGTTCGATTCAACGCAGGCTTCAAAAGCTCTTAGAAGAGACTCCTTCACCAGCATTAGATGGAGAAATTCGTGCTGAAATGGGAAATGCTGCAGTAAAAGCAGCAAAAGCAGTTGATTATTCAGGTGCAGGAACGGTAGAATTTATATATGACTACCGCAATCGGAAATATTATTTTATGGAAATGAACACAAGGATACAGGTGGAGCATCCTATAACTGAAATGGTCACAGGTATTGATCTGATTAAGGAGCAAATCCGAGTAGCTTCTGGGGAAAAACTATCGGTAAATCAGCAGGATGTTACGTTTACTGGCTGGGCAATTGAGTGCCGAATTAATGCCGAGAACCCTGAGAAGAATTTCATGCCATCAGCAGGAAAAATAAATATGTATCTCCCTCCCGGCGGTTTTGGTGTTAGAATTGATTCAGCTGCTTACCCAGGTTATACCATTCCACCTTATTATGATTCTATGATTGCGAAAGTTATCACATATGGTAATAGCAGAGAGGAAGCAATCTCACGAATGAAACGTGCTTTAAGTGAATTTGTGATCGAGGGTATTCATACGACCATCCCGTTCCATATAAAATTACTTGAGCATGAAAAATTTGTAGAGGGACAATTCAATACGAAGTTTCTTGAGTTACATGATGTGATGAAGTCTATCTAAAATCTGGAGGTGTACTTTATGAGCGAGTATAATGTATTAGAGATGAATCAAGGAAACAGCGGACATGGGAAAGTAGAAATCGCACCTGAAGTAATTGAAGTAATTGCTGGTATTGCTGCTTCGGAGGTCGAAGGAGTCGCACAAATGCGTGGCAATTTCGCGACTGGTGTGGTGGAACGATTAGGAAAGAAAAACCATGGCAAAGGTGTTAAAGTAGAATTATCTGAAGAGGGAATTAAAGTTGATGTATACTGCCTAATGAAATTTGGGGTATCCATTCCTTCTGTAGCAGGAAAAATACAAGACAACATCCGTCAAGCATTACTTAATATGACAGCGTTAGAGGCTGAGGCAGTAAATATCCACGTTGTTGGCATTTCATTTGAAAACCAAAAGCCAGAACCAGAAGTGGAAGAAGAGATCTAAGAATCGGACCAAAGGAGAAAATCCTTTGGTTTTTTCTTTTGAAGGACAAAACTTTTCAGCTGATTCGCAGATTTGTCCTTCATCCTGGGTATGAAGGACAAAGCCCAGCAAGAAATCGAGAGAAATGTCCTTCTTCCTGGGTATGAAGGACAAACTCCAGCAAGAAACCAAGAGAAATGTCCTTCATCCTGGGTATGAAGGACAAACCCCAGCAAGAAACTGAAAGAAATGTCCTTCATCCAATTAATGTAGTATTAACGCACTATTAACGGATAAATTTTATCTCTTATCTATGATTCATTCTTAATACGTCCATTGGTGAACGCCTTTTATATTAAGATTCTTTCCCAGTATCCTGCTTATTCTTTTTCTTGAATCGACTACGCTACACCATTCATGAATAATGTTTGTTGTAATTTTCTGTTCTGGAAAAAGGAGTTTGAACTCCTCTACATTGCGCATAACTGCACTGGTTACCAGTTCATCGTATCCACATTCACCACAAATCAAGTTCCATCCAGATATAGTCACTGAAAAGGAGTCACATTTACAGCAGGTCAACCCTTTTTTTATCGTCTCAAATGTATAGGTGGGCAACTGGATTTTTGGTGGCTCCACCTGGTGCAATGAAATGAGTTTGTCCGCTAAATTTTTATGCGCCTGATTGAGCCGCGACGGCTTCTGCTCTAATTTTTGCATAAAACGGTCAATCTGAGTTGGAAGAATAAAAGGCAGGTTAGGTGGAGTTTGATATAACGTAAATTGGGGATTAATGAAAATAACATAAGCCTCAACTGTAAGTTTACTTCCTAGCGATTTAAGTAGCTGGCTTAGCAATAACTTACTTCGTTTAAGTTGGTCTAGCGGGTTTGGAAGATCTCTTCCACCGAGTGTTTTAAAATATTCAGAGTCATAAAGGTACTCTCCTTCAAAATTTTTCACCTCAAACAGGGAATAAGTATCTTGAAAAATAAGGGAAGAATCAAGTTGGAAACTTGACTTGTTGCTCTCAAGCTGCAAATCATTCAAAATATGACAGTCACGTTGGATTTTCTCCGTCAGTACATCAAACTGTAACTCCCCTTGAAACCCTTTTTCTTGATTTAAATAATACCAATGCTCCTCTTCGGTTAATTTCATCCGTTTAATCAAAATTCGTAAAATCATTAATACTAGTGGTTCACTTCGCCCTTTGTATGGCACAGCCCACATCTCATATCCCACATCCTTTCTACATCCAATCATATCTAAAAAATAAGATAAAAAGAATGTATACTTTGTGAAACCGATGTCAACTCTCCAAATAGTAAACTCTTCTTTTTTACTTTTACTGTTATTAGTATCCTGCAACGAAGTAAAAATAGGTTCTGACAGTGCGAATCGCTTTTAGTTATGCTATTATCTTTTATGTGCAGAATATTATCATGCAATCGATGTATGAAATTTGACAAAAATTAATTATTATCTCTAAAGGAGTTAACGGTATAATGAAAAGAAGAACAGCAAGGGAAAAAGCGTTACAAGCACTATTTCAAATCGATGTTAGTAACACAGATCCAGCATCTGCTATTGAACATGTTTTGGAGGGGGAGTCAGGAGACGACTACCTAACAAAACTAGTTTTAGGTGTAGTTGAAACAAAAAATGAAATTGATCCGTTAATAAAGGAAAATCTTGAAAAATGGACGATTGATCGTTTAGCGACTGTTGACAGGAACTTATTAAGGATTGCCATTTATGAATTAAAATATTTCCGAGATGAAATTCCTGAAAATGTTATTTTAGATGAAGCCATAGAAATCGCCAAAATATACGGTGATGAACAATCTAGTCGATTTATTAATGGGCTCCTTTCGAAGGTAAAAGAAAAACTATAATAAAATATCAACATAGGGGGAAATGTCATGGCAGCAATTATTATTGATGGGAAAGAAATAGCCGCGAGAAAAAAGGTGGGAATTGCTGAGGAAGTCCAAAAATTAAAGGAATTAGGGGTGACACCTGGACTTGCGGTCATTCTTGTGGGTAATAATCATGCCTCGAGAACCTATGTAACAAATAAAGAAAAAACATGCCGGGACCTTGGGATGCACTCAGTGTTGATTGAATTATCAGAAGAGGCTACCCAAGAAGAACTACTTACAAAAATAGATGACCTTAATGAAGACCCAGCAATCCACGGTATTCTCGTTCAACTCCCACTTCCAAAGCATATTGATGAAACGAAAGTGATAGAATCGATCTCTCCCCTAAAGGATGTCGACGGGTTCCATCCCATTAATATTGGAAGAATGATGACGGGTCAGGATGCTTTCTTACCCTGTACACCATTTGGAATCATGGTCCTATTAGAAGAAACAGGTATACCTATTGCAGGGAAACATGTAGTCGTGGTTGGCAGAAGCAATATTGTTGGCAAGCCGGTCGGTCAGTTATTCCTTAATCAGCATGCTACTGTTACGTATTGCCATTCAAGGACGAAAGATTTACAGTTTCACACAACCCAGGCAGATATTATTGTGGCAGCAGTTGGTATAGCCAACTTTATTAAAGCTGACCACGTAAAAGAAGGCGCCGTCGTTATTGATGTCGGGATTAACCGGAATGAAGCAGGAAAGCTTTGCGGCGATGTTGCTTTTGATGAAGTAAGTGAAAAAGCCGGTTATCTTACCCCAGTTCCAAAAGGAGTAGGTCCGATGACAATAACTATGCTTATGTATAACACGCTTAAATCAGCAAAAAATACGCTGCGGTTCTAATAAGGAGTTTGTAATGCAGGAAAAAAAGTATTTAACTGTGCTCGCATTAACAAAATACATAAAAAGAAAATTTGATGCTGACCCTCATTTACAAGATGTTCATGTTCGTGGTGAAATTTCTAACTTTAAACAGCACTCGAGCGGACATATGTATTTTACTTTGAAGGATGAAAAGGCTCGTATTCTTGCCGTTATGTTCTCGAGCCAATCACGGTCGATGAAATTTTCTCCTGAAAATGGGATGAAAGTTGTTGTTAAAGGAGATATCTCTGTCTATGAACCAAGCGGTCAATACCAAATTTATATTAAAGAAATGCAGCCAGATGGAATTGGGGAATTATTTTTAGCCTATGAGCAGTTAAGAAAAAGACTTGAAGCTGAAGGGTTATTTTCTGTAGAGCATAAAAAGCCCATTCCTAGCTATCCGCAAACGGTTGGCGTCATTACATCACCAACAGGAGCCGCTATAAGAGACGTTATCACAACGATAAAAAGACGTTATCCGATTGCTAATATTCTAGTGTTACCTGCCCTCGTACAAGGAGAAAAGGCAGCTCCATCCATTGCTAGGGCGATTGAAAAAGCAAACAAGATGGATGAGCTTGATATACTTATAATTGGACGGGGCGGCGGTTCTATTGAAGAATTATGGGCATTTAATGAGGAAGTAGTTGCTAGGGCTATTCATCAATCTGAACTCCCAATTATTTCTGCTGTTGGCCATGAAACTGATTTTACGATTGCTGATTTTGTTGCTGACATGCGAGCACCTACACCAACAGCGGCAGCAGAGCTGGCAGTGCCACATATTGAGGAATTGATGGAGAGAATTTTGCAGCGAAAAACGCGTATGCTTCAATCCATGAATGGGAGATACCGAATTGAAAAGCAGAGACTAGACCGTGTACAAAAATCTTATGCATTTCGCTACCCGCATCGCCTTTACGAACAAAAGCTTGAACAGGTAGATAAATTAACAGAAATGCTAGTCCGTGGTGCTTCAAGATTGACAGAAGTGAAGAAGTCACAACATGATACCATTTATAACCGTTTATTGCGAAACCATCCAAGAGGCGCTCTCCGAGAGGCAGAGAATAGATTAAACCGTTCCCAAAAGGATATCGAGCGGGCAATGGAACAAATAATCTTGAAGAAAAGCACAGAATTTAAAAGGATCATTTCAACTCTTCAAGCATTAAGTCCATTAAAAATTATGGAACGTGGCTACAGTCTCGTCTATACAGAAGAGAATGTGTTAATAAAAAGTATTAAACAAGTTAAAGAGAACGACTCACTTCAAATTCAATTAATAGATGGCAGCCTTCTCTGCAATGTACAGAACGTAAAGGAGAGCGAAAACCGTGACGAATGATCAAAAAGTATCCTTTGAGGAAGCGATGAATAAGCTGGAACTTATTGTAGATAAGCTTGAAGAAGGAGATGTCCCATTAGAAGAGGCGATTGCCTTTTATAAAGAGGGGATGGAGCTGTCCAAGCTTTGTCATGATAAGTTAAAAAGTGTTGAGGAACAATTAACACAGATTATTACGGAGGACGGACGTAAACAAAACTTTACGATAGAAGGAGAGGAGTAGGCTTTGAATACGAACGTTCTAGATGCTTTTATACAAGAACATAAACAACTGGTTGAATCAGAGCTTCGAACCTTGGTGGAAAAGCTGAAAGCACCTCCTATTATTAAAGAAGCCATGCACTATTCCCTTGAAGCAGGCGGGAAGAGAATCCGACCTTTACTGGTATTTGCTACCTTAGCAGCCTTTGGGAAAAATCCTAAAGATGGGCTGTTGGCAGCATCAGCAATAGAAATGATTCACACCTATTCATTAATCCACGACGATTTACCAAGCATGGATAACGATGACTTAAGAAGAGGTAAGCCAACCAATCACAAAGTGTTTGGGGAGGCTATTGCTACTTTAGCTGGAGATGCATTATTAACGTATAGTTTTGAGGTAATCAGTCGTATACCAGCCGAAAATGCCTCAAGTGAAACCAAACTCCAATTAGTGCTGGAAATGGCTAAAGCTGCTGGCTGCGAAGGAATGGTTGGAGGACAGGTTGCTGATATGGAAGGAGAGGGAAAAACTCTTACCATTGATGAGCTTGAGTATATTCATATCCATAAAACAGGTGCACTGTTAAAATACAGCGTCATTGCAGGTGCACTAATAGCAGGGGCAAATCAAACACAACTTAAAAATCTTTCTGCGTATGCCCATCATCTTGGTCTTGCTTTTCAAATCCGAGATGACATTCTCGATTTAGAAGGTAATCCAGAAGTTTTGGGTAAACCTGTTGGAAGTGATACTACAAATCATAAAAGTACCTACCCACAGCTATTATCAATGGAGGGTGCAAAAGAAGCGCTGCAAGGACAATTGGACTTAGCGAAGCATTACTTAGAAAAGTCAGGACTTACCATAAATCTGCTCAAGGAAATCGCAGATTTAATAGCATCGAGAGACCACTAGAATAACTGGTATTTGAACAACAATGTAATTGTGTTATAATTGTTGTCAATGTAGAGAACGTTGTCAATGCCGTTACCACTTCTTGTGTTAGCGGCTATTTTTTACTGTTTGATATCTGAAAGAAATTGTATGAAAGTGAGTGGTCCAAAAATGGATCTGTTATCAATAAAAGACCCTTCCTTTTTAAAAGGAATGTCAAATCAAGAATTGGAAGTATTGAGTCAAGAGATACGTCAATTTTTGATTGAAAAGCTATCAGTGACTGGAGGCCATATTGGACCGAACTTAGGTGTTGTCGAATTAACAATTGCCTTACATAAGTGCTTTGATAGCCCCAAAGATAAATTTATCTGGGATGTAGGACACCAGTCTTACGTTCATAAAATACTTACAGGCAGGGCTTGTGAATTTGATACATTGCGTCAATATAAAGGACTATGCGGCTTCCCAAAAAGAAATGAAAGTGAACATGATGTTTGGGAGACGGGTCATAGCTCTACTTCACTTTCAGCTGCAATGGGAATGGCTATTGCAAGAGATTTGAAAAAGGAACATTCCTATGTCGTACCAATTATTGGTGATGGTGCATTAACAGGTGGAATGGCCTTAGAAGCATTAAACCATATTGGTCATGAGAAGAAAAACATGATTGTCATTCTAAATGATAATGAAATGTCGATAGCCCCGAATGTCGGTGCAATCAATAATATACTTGGCCAATTGCGTACAGCTGGGAAATATCAATGGGTGAAAGATGAATTAGAGCTGCTCTTGAAAAAGGTCCCTGCTGTTGGAGGGAAACTTGCAGCAACAGCCGAACGAATAAAAGACAGTTTAAAATATTTATTTGTTTCTGGCATGTTCTTTGAAGAAATGGGCTTCACATACTTAGGTCCGGTTGATGGACATGATTATGAAGCATTATTTGAAAATTTCCGTTACGCCAAAAAAACAGAAGGTCCCGTTCTTCTTCATGTTATTACGAAAAAGGGAAAAGGCTTCTATCCTGCTGAAAGTGATACGACAGGTACATGGCACGGAACAGGACCATATAAGATGGATACGGGTGCTTTTGTTAAACCAGCTAAAACACCACCACCAGCTTGGAGTAGCTTAGTAAGTGAAACGGTTCGCAAGTTAGCACGTGAGGATGAACGGATTGTAGCGATAACACCTGCTATGCCAGTCGGTTCAAAGCTAGAGGGCTTTGCAAGTGAGTTTCCAGAGAGAATGTATGATGTTGGGATTGCCGAGCAGCATGCTGCTACGGTCGCTGCTGGATTGGCCACTCAAAACATGAAGCCGTTTTTAGCAATTTACTCCACATTTTTACAAAGGGCATATGATCAGGTTGTTCATGATATCTGCCGCCAAAATTTAAATGTTTTTATTGGAATTGACCGGGCAGGCTTAGTCGGAGCAGATGGTGAGACCCATCAGGGAGTGTTTGACATTGCTTTTTTAAGACATGTTCCAAATTTAGTGCTAATGATGCCTAAAGATGAAAATGAAGGGCAGCATATGGTTTATACTGCGGTCCATTATGATGATGGTCCGATTGCGATGAGATACCCTCGAGGAAATGGTTTAGGTGTACCGATGGATGAAACATATAAAAGTATTCCAATTGGTACATGGGAAGTGTTGAAGGAAGGCGAAGATGCTGCAATCTTAACCTTTGGTACAACGATTCCAATGGCGCTGGAAGCAGCGGAAATTCTAGAAAAACAAGGAATTGCTGTAGGGGTAGTAAATGCTCGTTTCATAAAGCCGTTGGATGAAAAAATGCTCAACCAGTTATTCTCAAAAAATATCCCTATCCTTACAATTGAAGAAGCTGTGCTCCAGGGCGGCTTTGGAAGTTCTATACTCGAATTCGCACATGATCATGGGTTTTACCAGCAAGCAATTGATAGAATGGGAATACCAGATAAATTTATCGAACATGGTGATGTAAATTCATTACTTGAAGAAATTGGGATGACTACTTCGGAAGTAGTTAAAAGAATGACCATACTTGCACGAAAAAAACAACAAAGGGCCTAACCATGAAGAATAAAGAAAGATTAGATGTGTTATTAGTTGAAAGAGGCTTAGCTGAAACGAGGGAAAAAGCAAAACGTTCCATTATGGCTGGATTAGTATATTCCAATGAAGAACGTTTAGAAAAACCCGGCGAGAAAGTAAAAATAGATATCCCATTAATGATTAAAGGTAATGCTCTTCCTTATGTCAGCCGGGGTGGGCTTAAGTTAGAAAAGGCTTTAAAAGTTTTTGATGTGTCAGTCAAGGATAAGACGATGCTCGATATCGGTGCTTCAACGGGAGGATTTACTGACTGTGCACTGCAAAATGGTGCGAAAATGTCCTATGCCTTGGATGTTGGCTATAACCAACTTGCATGGAAGCTTCGTCAAGATGAACGAGTAGTGGTGATGGAGAGAACCAACTTTCGCTATGTAACACCACAAGATTTAGCAGGGGAAATGCCTAATTTTGCAACGATTGATGTTTCCTTTATTTCTTTAAAATTAATCATACCGGTCTTAAAGACGCTTCTTGTACCTGGCAGTGATATTGTTGCCCTTGTAAAGCCGCAATTTGAAGCTGGTCGTGAGCAAGTTGGTAAAAAAGGTATTGTTCGCGATGAAAAGGTACATTTACAGGTTGTTAATAAAATTGTCGATTTTTCCCTTGAACAAGGATTTAATGTAGTTAATTTATCTTTTTCCCCCATAACAGGAGGAGATGGGAATATTGAATTTCTACTACATCTCAGATGGGGTGGTGAACAGGAAAAAGGTCAAAACCTATTGCCGATTGAGCCATCACAAATAGTAGAAAACTCCCATAAAGAATTAAAAACCAAACAAGATGTAGAAGGATAGGCATATGCTTATCCTTTTTTGGCTGTGTTAATATTGATTTTATAACCTGTTGATTTGAGCGGAAGGCGCTCGACTCCTGCAGGAGGACGGGGCTGGGGAGACCCCGCAGGCGCTTCAGCGCCGAGGAGGCTCCCCGGCCCGCCCGCGGAAAGCGTAGCGCCTGGAGCTCAAATCAACAGTCAATTTTAACAAAGCTTTTTTCCAAAATAATAATTGTACATCCTTGGCAAAATGGGCTAACATATTTGTAGAAGCGACATTTTTGTACAAAATCACTTAAATGTTTTGATAATTACGGGGTGAATCGATTGAATAAAGGCCAACGACATATAAAAATTAGAGAAATTATTACTAGTAATGATATTGAAACACAAGATGAACTTGTTGATGAGTTAAAGAGTGCAGGTTTTAATGTTACACAGGCAACAGTATCTCGAGACATTAAAGAACTACATTTGGTAAAAGTTCCATTGTTGGATGGAAGATACAAATATAGCCTTCCAGCAGATCAACGTTTTAATCCATTGCAAAAATTAAAAAGGTCATTAATGGATGCCTTTGTTCGGATTGATTCCGCTGGCCATTTGCTGGTAATGAAATGCCTGCCAGGTAATGCTATGGCTATTGGGGCTCTCCTCGATAATCTGGATTGGGAAGAAATTTTGGGAACCATCTGTGGAGATGATACGATATTAATTATTTGTCGTACACCAGAAGATACAGAGATAATCACCAATCGGTTCCTTGATATGCTTTAGAGGGGGGAATGTAGCTTGTTATCAGAACTATCGATTAAGAATTTTGCGATTATAGAGGCACTTTCTACTTCTTTTGACAAGGGGTTAACCGTTTTAACAGGGGAAACCGGTGCAGGGAAATCGATTATCATTGATGCGATCCACTTACTGGTAGGCGGCAGAGGATCCGCAGAATTTGTCAGGCATGGAGCGGAAAAAGCAGAAATCGAAGGTTTATTCCAGATAGAAGAGCACCATCCTTGTTCTTCAAAGGCACTTGAGTTTGGAATAGAAATTGAAGAGGGAATGGTCGTTTTACGAAGAGATATATCGAAGTCAGGTAAAAGTGTGTGTAGAATTAATGGTAAGCTTGTCACCATTTCGACTCTTCGGGAAGTTGGTTCGACCTTAGTGGATATACATAGTCAGCACGAACATCAAGATTTAATGGATGAAAGCAGACACCTGCCATTGCTTGACCAATTTGGGTTTGAACAAATTTCTCCTTCTCTTTCAGAATATCAAGAGGTGTTTCGCCGTTATGAACAAACTTATCAGAAGCTTAAAGCATTAAGTGAGAATGAGCAGCAAACTGCCCATCGTTTAGATCTCATTCAATTTCAATTTGATGAGATTCAAAAAGCAAATTTAAAACTCCATGAAGATGAAGATCTTTTTGAAGAAAAAAGAAGGCTAGTGAATTTCGAACGTGTTTTTGATGCGATTCAATCGAGTTATAATGCCTTAACAGGTGAACAAAAAGGGCTTGATTGGATTAGTATGGTAATGGGACAACTTGAAGATGCGGCAGCTTTGGATTCAACTTATAAGGAACTATATGAATCCGTCATGAACAGCTTTTACCAATTAGAGGATGCTTCCCGAATGTTAAGAAATGAACTAGATGGACTAGAATACGATCCGCAGCGATTAAATGGGATCGAAGAAAGATTAAACGAAATTAATCAATTAAAGCGGAAGTATGGAAAAACGATCGATGAAATTTTAGAATATGCTGCGAAAATTGAAGAAGAAATTGAAACCCTGCAAAATAAGGAAACACATATAGGGCAATTAGAGAAGCAATTAGCTTCAATTAAAAAGGACCTCACTCTTGAAGCTAAACAACTGACAGAACTGCGGAAACGATGGGCTGGAAAACTGACAAAATTAATACATAATGAATTAAAAGCGCTATACATGGCAAAAACAGTCTTTGAAATCCGATTTGAATCTATATTGCCTCATTTCACAAAAAATGGTGTTGATCATCTCGAGTTTTTTATTTCAACGAATCCTGGGGAACCATTAAAGCCGTTATCTAAAATTGCCTCTGGTGGTGAATTATCGAGAATCATGTTGGCACTTAAGAGCATTTTTTCCAAACACCAAGGAGTTACATCCATCATTTTTGACGAAGTAGATACTGGTGTAAGCGGCAGAGTGGCACAATCAATTGCTGAAAAAATTTATAAAGTAGCTGTAGATTCGCAAGTTTTATGTATTTCACATTTACCACAAGTGGCTGCAATGGCCGATATACACTTGTTTATTTCTAAAGTCACCAAAGGCGGCAGAACAAAAACTTCCGTAACTCCCCTAACGGATGATGAGAAAATAAAGGAAATCGGCCGAATGATTTCGGGTGTTGAAATCACGGATTTGACAAAGAAACATGCAGAAGAATTGTTATTTTTAGCATCAAAAAATAAAAAAATTGAAAAGCTTCCCAAATAGGGGAGCTTTTTTATGTTGTCTCAGGTTATAAATGCTGCTGATGCAGGCAAAATTATAGATGTAGCCATTTCGTTATAATGTGGAAGTGAAGCAGAAGCGAGGAGAGTGAAGATTTTGAAGTTAGAAATAATTAGAAAGATCATTGGTGGAATTCTCCTTGTTTCATTAATCAGCGTTCTTTTTTTTCAACCATTTCAGCAGTACCTTGATATACCAAAGACGATAACCGTCTTTGAAGGACAAGACTATAACTTTCAAAAGGCTGTACCGGTTTCAGCCTCTTTAGTATCTCACAATTCGAACATCACACTTGAACAAGATCAAGATCAAGTTGCGTTAATTGCAAGGGAAAAAGGCAAAGAAGAAATGTTATTAGAATTTGCAGGAATACCCGTAAAAAAGGTCGATGTTAATGTCTTAAAGGATTTTAGAGTCCAGCCAGGTGGACAATCCATTGGTGTTAAATTAAATACGGTTGGCGTATTGGTCGTAGGTCACCATTTAGTTAATACCGAAGATGGGAAAAAATCTCCAGGCGAGCTTGCAGGGATTAAAATTGGTGATATTATTACTGAAATTAATGGAAACAAAATAGAAAAGATGACAGATGTTGCACCATTTGTCCAAGATGCAGGGCAAGGCGGAAAAGCATTAGATATGATCATTAGCAGGGAAAGTGGTAAGTTTACGACGAAACTTACTCCACTGAAAGAAAAGGGAGAAAACTCCTATAAGCTTGGATTATATATTCGTGATTCAGCAGCAGGAATTGGAACGATGACATTTTTTCATCCGCAATCGAAAAAATATGGTGCCTTAGGACATGTAATTTCCGATATGGATACGAAAAAGCCAATTGTCGTTGAGGATGGTCAAATCGTCCGTTCAACTGTTACCTCGATTGAAAAAGGGAGTAACGGAGATCCTGGCGAAAAGCTTGCTCGCTTTTCTTCAGACCGAGAAATTGTCGGAAACATCCAAAAAAATAGTCCATTTGGCATATTTGGAGTTTTGAATAAAGAATTAAAGAATGGAATTATGGATATGCCGCTGCCGATCGCTTTATCCCACCAAGTAAAGGAAGGTAAGGCAAAAATCTTAACAGTGGTGAATGATGACAAAGTTGAAGAGTTTGAAATTGAAATTGTCAGCACGATCCCGCAGAAATTTCCAGCCACGAAAGGCATGGTTATAAAAGTTACTGATCCCAGGCTTCTCGAAAAAACGGGTGGAATCGTTCAAGGGATGAGTGGGAGTCCGATTATTCAGGACGGTAAGCTGATTGGAGCAGTTACACATGTCTTTGTCAATGATCCAACCTCTGGTTACGGAGTACACATTGAATGGATGTTAAATGAAGCGGGAATTAACATATATGAGAAAACACAGGAAAAGGCAAGTTGATACGAAAAGCGGAAGCGGGAACAAAAAATGGGCGAATTCGCCCATTTTGTTTGTGTATAAAGAAAATTCGACAAACCTTGGTGAACCTAGACGAACATTGCGAATTTAGTCGAAATTTAAAGGAAAACAAAGAAAAGATAAGATTTTTTCACTATTTTAAGAAATATTAAAAAAACTAAAGGAATTTTAGTTGCATTGTCGAATTTCTAATTTAGAATAGAATTAAGAGAAAAAATAATTAAATATAAAATAGATCTGACCATTTGGGTTTGAGGAGGAAATAAAGGTGAAAAAGATTAAAGTATGTGTGGTAGACGACAATCGGGAGTTAGTAGGATTATTAGAAGATTATATTTCTTCCCAAGATGATATGGAAATTGCAGGTATAGCACATAATGGTCAGGATTGTTTAGACCTTCTTGAATCAACAGATCCGGATGTACTCGTTTTAGATATTATTATGCCTCATCTTGATGGTTTAGCCGTCCTAGAGCGCTTAAGAGAACTGAAAAAGGGTGCTATTCCTAATGTTATAATGCTTACTGCATTTGGGCAAGAAGACGTTACTAAGAAGGCTGTAGAGCTTGGTGCATCGTACTTTATTTTAAAACCATTTGATATGGAGAACTTAGGAAGCCATATACGTCAAGTAAGTGGAAAAAGCAGTCAGGTTAGTCGTAAGGTTCCAACAGGGAATTATCGCTCACATACTGAAAACAAACCAAGAAATCTAGATGCCAGCATTACCAGCATTATCCATGAAATTGGTGTTCCGGCACATATTAAGGGCTATTTATATTTACGTGAAGCGATTTCAATGGTTTATAATGATATTGAATTACTAGGATCAATCACAAAGGTGTTATACCCTGATATTGCGAAAAAATATAACACCACAGCTAGCCGTGTCGAACGTGCGATCCGTCATGCTATTGAAGTAGCATGGAGCCGTGGAAACATTGATTCTATCTCCTCCTTATTTGGTTATACTGTAAGCATGTCTAAGGCTAAGCCTACAAATTCTGAATTTATCGCAATGGTAGCCGATAAACTTCGTTTAGAGCATAAGGCTTCTTGAAGAGACCATTAATATAATTAAAAAAGTCTTCATTTTTGATGAAGACTTTTTTAATGGTATGAATATTATTTTTCTTTTTCTAATTCCATTAATTTTTGAATAAGTATATGCTGTGGCATATGCATCAGTTGTTCTAATGGAACATTAAGTTTTTCTGCAAGCTTAATTGCGGTTTCAGGCGATAATTGTAAAGGTTTCATGGCAAGTTCCTACCTCCAATTTTTTAGTTAGGATGTGAAGTAATGACACAAATTTTTGCACACCGTGGTTATTCTGCTGTTTTTGCTGAAAATACCATGAGTGCTTTTGTTGCTGCTGAAAAGGCAGGTGCAGATGGCATAGAGCTTGATGTCCAAGTAACGAAAGATGGTGAAGTTGTTGTCATTCATGATGAAAAGGTCGACCGGACAACAACTGGAAATGGCTTTGTTAAAGATCTTACATTTAAAGAAATCCGAATGTTTAACGCCAATAAAAAAGGTGAAAAAAAAGAACCGATACCATCATTGATTGAGGTATTAGAATGGATGAAGACCAATCAGTTAATTTGTAATATTGAACTAAAGAATGGGATACTCCCATACGAAGGTATGGAAGAGAAGGTAATAAAGCTAGTGAGAGAATATGACTTGAGCGATAGAATTGTCATTTCTTCTTTTAATCACTACAGTATTGTATTAAGTTATCGGATGGCACCCGAAATCGAAACAGCACCACTTTTTAATGAGCGAATTTATATGCCATGGGTATATGCGCAATCAATTCGAGCACAAGGGATTCATCCGAAATTCTCATCCATTACAGAGGAAATAATCAAAGAGTCGATGAAAAATGGGATATCAGTTAGACCATACACCGTGAATAAAGATGCAGACATCGCCAAGCTGTTAAAAATAAACTGTAGCGCCCTCATCACAGACGATCCGGTTAAGGCTCTAAAAATGAAAAAACAATTGGGAAAAGAGACCTAAACTTAATGGTCTCTATTATTTTTTTGTAAACCTTGTTTGTACTTTATTTCTTTTCCGATCACGATGAAAAATGAACCCTGCGACAAAGCCTAAGCCGCCAATGAATAGGACGAGTCCAATCAGAAATTGCAGCCATAAGAAAGGAATTGGGCTTTGAAGAATGCCAAAAGTCATATCGCGCATTAATTTAATTCCATAACCAGCTAAAATTCCTGGAATTACTAATATAAGTAGAGCAAAAATCCGCTTCATAATAAATCCTTCCAATTGTATAGTAAGTCAAATAAGTAAATCCCTACAAGAAAAATACTAGTACAAAGAATTAATTTGTCAAGATACCAAAAAAAATATAGAATAAATAATGAAATATATTGCATGCTTTCGATTATATGGGTATGAAAAAGTTTTCTAGCTTTCAACTATAATAAAGGGGCGAAAAAATGCAAAATGTCATGATTGTTGGAGCCGGTAAAGGTGGTTCAGCGATCCTTAAATTACTCAATGAAACTGAGGTTCTTAATGTCCAGGTTGTGATTGACAGGAACTTTGATGCACCAGGGATCTTATTAGCACAAAGTCTGGGGATAAAAACCGGGACAGATTGGAAGCCGTTTTTAACTGAAAATATTGATATAATTATTGAGGTAACAGGAAATGAATTTGTATTTATCGAGTTAAGGAGCACCAAAGAAAAGAAAACGGTGTTAATACCCGGGAGTGTTGCATTTCTTCTTGCAAGGCTTCTCGAAGAAAAAGAAGAATTGATTATTAAACACCAAAATGTCTCTTATCAGCAGGAATTAATCTTCAATGCGACGAATGATGGGATGATTGTAATCGATGCAAATGGCTTTGTGATTCTATATAACCGCCGTGCTGAAGAAATGACAGGTGTAAAACGTGAACAAGCCATTGGAGCATTTGTTGTTGAAGTCATACCAGAAAGTAGACTCCCGCAAATTCTTGAAACAAGAAGAATAGAAACCAATCAAGAAATGATATTGGGAAATGGCCGGAAAATTATTACTACCCGAATTCCTATCATTGAAGAAAATGGAACCTTAATCGGAGCATTTGCCGTTTTTAAGGATATCACAGAAGTAGTTAATCTGGCTGAAGAAATTACCGACTTAAAAGAAATCCAAACGATGCTTCAGGCGATTATTCATTCCAGCGATGATGCCATTTCGGTAGTAGATGAAAACGGCAGGGGTATTCTCATTAATCCCGCCTATACCCGCCTTACTGGGCTTACTCAAGAACAGGTTATTGGCCAGCCAGCCACTGCTGATATATCAGAGGGCGAAAGTATGCATATGAAGGTGTTGCAAACAAGAAGAGCAGTACGCGGTGTTCCGATGCGAGTGGGTGCCAATAAACGGGAAGTCATTGTTAATGTCGCACCGATTATTGTAAAAGGAAAATTAAAAGGCAGTGTCGGGGTTATTCATGATATGTCAGAAATTAAATCTCTAAACCGGGAATTAAATCGAGCACGTCAAATCATTCGTACCCTTGAAGCGAAGTATACCTTCGAGGATATTATCGGCAGTTCAGAGGAAATGATGCTTGCGGTTGAGCAGGCAAAGCTTGGGGCAAAAACGCCGGCAACTGTCCTGTTACGTGGAGAATCCGGTACAGGAAAAGAATTGTTTGCCCATGCTATACATAATGCAAGTGATCGAAAATACAACAAATTTATCCGTGTTAATTGTGCTGCAATCTCTGAGTCTCTTCTAGAGAGTGAGTTATTTGGATATGAAGAGGGCGCGTTTTCTGGGGCAAAAAGAGGTGGGAAAAGGGGCTTTTTTGAAGAAGCAAACAACGGTAGTATTTTCCTTGATGAAATAGGTGAATTATCAGCCAATACCCAAGCAAAATTACTCAGAGTATTGCAGGAAAATGAAATCACCCGAGTCGGTGGGACAAAGCCTGTACCGATAAATGTTAGAATCATTGCGGCAACCCACGTGAATCTTGAAAAAGGAATTGCAAAAGGTTCTTTTAGGGAAGACTTATACTATCGTTTAAATCGTATGCCAATACATATACCGCCACTCCGGAATCGGAAAGAAGAGATTCCTGTATTGTGCGAAAGGCTTATTCAAAAAATTAATCGTGATTATGGCAGAAATGTCGATGGAGTTACCCAAACGGCAGTGCTTAAATTAATGAATTATGATTGGCCGGGGAATGTCAGGGAACTAGAAAATATTCTTGGCAGAGCGATAATTTTTATGAATTATTATGAAACTTTCATTAATGTGCATCACCTGCCAGAACTTAGACCAAAAAAACCGGGAAGTGAGCCACTTCTAACTGACCATAACGAATCCATTCAGCAGGGGCGATCGTTAACCGAAATGGTTGAAGAGTATGAAGCTGAAATTATCACACAAACTCTTCACCGCTTAAATGGAAATAAAACCGCTACTGCTAAAACACTTGGAGTATCCGTTAGGAATCTGTATTATAAATTAGACAAGTACAAACTTGAAAATAATAGCATGCAATAATTTTCACAGTATGAAACCTATTGCGTATAGAATTTGGAGTTATTAAGCGTTTTCAACTATATTCAAACTGGCATGGATATTGCATACATAAATATGGAGTTGCAGGGAGAAAGGGTTGATGACAGCTTGTTACTTGAATCACTAATAAACAAAGCAACCCAACTTGATGGTAACACGGTAGCCGTTGCAGTGGCAGAAGATGAAGAAGTCATTGAAGCGGTTATTGAAGCATTAAATCGTGGTCTAGCTAATTTTATTTTATTTGGTGATAAAGAAAAAATTAATTCAATTTTACATGGTAAACACGAACACCTGAACGAAAATAACAAAAAGATTACTGTAGTTCATGCTGATACAAATGCGTTGGCTGCAGAACTGGCAGTCAGGGCTGTATTTAATAATGAAGCAACCGTGTTGATGAAAGGGAATATCCCTACAAGCAACCTTTTAAAAGCAGTCTTAAACAAGGAATACGGTCTTAGAACGGGTAGTGTTTTATCACATGTAGCTGTCTTTGAAGTTCCTGATTTCGATCGCTTTACCATCGTAACCGATGCTGGGATGAATATCTCCCCTGATTTAGAACAAAAGGCTCAAATGATAAAAAATGCTGCATCACTGGCTAGGGCAATTGGAATAAAATATCCCAAAGTGGCTGCCATTGCAGCCGTAGAAGTTGTCAATCCGGCAATGCAGGCAACGATTGATGCCGCTGCACTAACAGTGATGAATAAGCGGGGACAAATATCGGGCTGTATCATCGATGGACCATTAGCATTAGATAATGCCGTTTCTGCTTTAGCTGCTGAACACAAAGGGATTGATAGTGAAGTAGCGGGGAGGGCTGATATTTTATTAGTTCCCACGATCGAGGTTGGAAACGTCTTATATAAGTCATTAATTTATTTTGCAAAGGCGAAGGTAGGAGCTGTTATTGCTGGTGCAAGGGCTCCAATCGTATTAACTTCAAGAGCGGATTCGGCTGAAAGTAAGTTGTACTCACTTGCGCTCGCTATCTGCTCTGCTGCTAAATAGAATTTCATAGTTGCCAAATTAGAGGAGGATTTTTCACATGGAAATTTTTAAGTACTTAGAACAATATGATTACGAGCAAGTCGTATTTTGCCAAGATAAACAATCTGGATTAAAAGCAATTATCGCTATACATGATACAACATTAGGACCTGCATTAGGCGGGACCCGTATGTGGACATATGAATCAGAGGAAGCTGCAATTATTGATGCATTACGTCTAGCAAAAGGAATGACTTATAAAAACGCTGCAGCAGGGTTAAATCTTGGCGGCGGTAAAACCGTGATCATTGGCGATCCGCGCAAGGATAAGAGCGAAGAAATGTTCCGTGCTTTTGGTCGCTATATTCAAGGGTTAAATGGTAGATATATTACAGCAGAGGATGTAGGAACAACTGTAGCTGACATGGATATCATTCATGAAGAAACAAATTATGTTACAGGAATTTCACCCGCATTCGGCTCATCTGGAAATCCTTCACCTGTAACTGCTTATGGTGTATATGTAGGAATGAAAGCTGCTGCAAAAGAAGCCTTTGGTTCAGATTCTTTAGAAGGTAAAGTGGTTGCAATACAAGGTGTGGGGAATGTTGCCTATACTCTTTGCAAGTACTTACATGAAGAAGGTGCACAATTAATTGTCACCGATATTAACAAAGAAGCTGTACAACGCGCAGTAGAAGACTTTGGAGCACGTGCCGTTGACCCAAATGAAATCTATGGTGTTGAATGTGATATCTACGCTCCGTGTGCACTAGGTGCAACAATAAATGACGATACCATCCCACAGCTAAAAGCTAAAGTTATTGCCGGTTCTGCAAATAACCAATTAAAAGATACTCGACATGGTGATGTTATCCATGAATTGGGTATTGTATATGCTCCTGATTATGTTATTAATGCTGGTGGCGTAATCAATGTTGCAGATGAACTTTATGGTTATAATCATGAACGCGCCATGAAAAAGGTTGATCAAATTTATGCAAGTATTGAAAAGGTAATTGCCATTTCAAAGCGTGATGGCATTCCAACCTATGTTGCAGCTGATAGAATGGCTGAAGAAAGAATCGAAAAAATGCGTAATTCACGCAGTCAATTCTTACAAAACGGCCATCATATTTTAAGTAGACGCTAAGATTTGTAAAATACGAAGGGCTAAGCGCTGAATACGTCATTCAGCGTCTTTTCCCTTTAATAGATAGAATTGAGAAAAAATGGAGGCCAAATACCTTGCCAGATAAAAAATATCGAATTCTCACTATCAACCCAGGTTCAACGTCAACTAAGATCGGGGTCTTCGATAATGAAATTTCCATATTAGAAAAAACGATCCGTCATGATTCCGAAATAATTAATTCATTTTCTACTATTATTGATCAATTCGAATTTAGAAAAAGCACTATTTTGGAAACACTGGATAATGAAGGAGTAAATATCTCTAAATTAAATGCAGTTTGTGGCCGTGGAGGGGTGCTCCGTCCTATTGAGGGTGGAACCTACGCAGTCAATGAAATGATGTTAAATGATTTACGGACTGGTTTTGCCGGTCAGCACGCTTCCAACCTAGGCGGTATCATTGCATATGAAATCGCTTCAGGCTTAAATATTCCGTCCTTTATTGTCGACCCTGTTGTGGTTGATGAACTCGAACCGATTGCTAGAATTTCTGGTTTTTCTTTAATCGAACGAGTAAGTATTTTTCATGCATTAAACCAAAAAGCAGTGGCAAGAAGAGTTGCAAGAGAATTAGGGAAAAAATATGCCGAGTTAAATCTTATCATTACACATATGGGCGGCGGCATAACCGTTGGAGTACATAAGCAAGGCAGAGTCATTGATGTAAACAATGGGCTCCATGGTGAAGGTCCTTTTAGTCCTGAACGCGCAGGAACTGTTCCTGTAGGGGATTTAGTAGCGCTATGTTATTCAGGGCAATATTACCGCGATGAAATCATGAAAAAACTAGTCGGTCAAGGGGGACTAGTTAGCTATCTAGGAACAAACGATGCAGTCGAAGTTGAAAAGAGAATTGAAGCTGGTGATCAAAAGGCAGCTCTAATCTTTGAAGCCATGGCCTACCAGGTTGCAAAGGAAATTGGTGCCGCAAGCGTCGTATTAGCAGGGAAAGTTGATGCAATTGTCCTGACAGGTGGTCTTGCCTATGGTAAGGGATTTGTGAAGTCAATCACCGATAGGATTAATTGGATAGCTGATACGATTATCCAGCCTGGTGAAAATGAACTTCAAGCATTAGCTGAAGGGGCATTAAGGGTGTTACGTGGAGAGGAAATGGTAAAAGACTATCCAGGTACTTTTAAAACAGCTAAAATCTAAATTTGGGGAGGAAACATAGTGTCACAAGAATACGATTTAGTCATTCTTGGTGGTGGTACTGGCGGTTATGTGGCTGCTATTCGTGCCTCTCAACTTGGCTTAAAAACAGCTATTGTCGAAAAAGGGAAGCTTGGGGGAACATGCCTCCATAAAGGCTGTATTCCAAGTAAAGCACTCTTAAGAAGTGCCGAGGTTTTTAGGGCAGCAAAGCACAGTGAAGATTTTGGTGTAATGACCAGCGAAGTTACTTATAACTTTGGTAAGGTTCAGGAGCGAAAAAATAAAATCATTGATACTCTTCATAAAGGTGTCCAACATTTAATGAAACAAGGGAAAATTGACGTATACGAAGGATTAGGCAGAATTTTGGGTCCTTCCATTTTTTCACCCCTGCCTGGGACCATTTCAGTTGAAATGAATAATGGCGAAGAAAATGAAATGCTCATTCCGAAAAATGTTGTAATCGCGACTGGTTCTAGACCAAGAACTCTCCCAGGATTAGATATTGATGGAGAATATGTACTAACTTCAGATGAAGCCTTGGAGCTTATGACCCTACCTGCTTCGATTATTATCGTTGGTGGGGGTGTTATTGGGATTGAGTGGGCATCGATGCTTTCTGATTTTGGTGTTGAAGTAACGGTAATAGAATATGCCGACCGGATTATTCCAACAGAAGATCACGAGATTTCCAAAGAAATGCAGCGCCTTATGAAGAAAAAGGGCGTTAAACTCGTAACAGGAGCAAAGGTTCTTTCTGAAACACTTGTAAAAGGTGAAGGGGTAACGATTTCTGCTGAAGTAAAAGCGGGCGTGAAAGAATTTAAAGCAGAAAAGCTTCTTATATCGGTAGGTCGTCAAGCGAATGTCGAAGGTATTGGCTTAGAAAATACCGAAATCCAAATTGAAAAAGGATTTATCGTAACAAATGAATTTTACCAAACAAAAGAATCTCATATTTACGCAATTGGAGATGTAAATGGCGGCTTGCAGCTGGCACATGTTGCTTCTCATGAAGGAATTATTGCCGTAGAGCATATTGCTGGAAAAGATCCTTCCGTGCTTGATTACAACCTAGTTTCTAGATGTATTTATAGTAATCCTGAAGTTTCAAGTGTTGGAATAACCGAAGCGCAGGCAAAAGATAAGGGGCATAAAGTAAAAGTGGGCAAATTTTCTTTTCGAGCAATCGGAAAGGCGCTTGTATTCGGAGAATCCGATGGCTTTGTCAAAATTGTTGCTGATGAAGAAACCAATGATATTCTAGGGGTGCATATGATTGGTCCACATGTGACAGATATGATCACAGAAGCAGGTTTGGCAATGGTATTGGATGCAACTCCATGGGAAATTGCTCATACAATCCATCCACACCCAACGCTTTCTGAAGCGATTGGGGAAGCTGCACTAGCAGTTGACGGCAGAGCGATCCATTCTTAGAATTTTTTATGCGACAAATGGGAGGTAAAAATAAATGACTGGAAATCGTCATCATGCATTAGGTTTAAGTGATGAAAATGTTTTGGAAATGTATGAAACTATGTTATTAGCACGCCGGATTGATGAGCGGATGTGGTTATTGAACCGTGCGGGTAAAATACCATTTGTTATATCATGTCAAGGACAAGAGGCAGCCCAAGTAGGTGCAGCATTTGCACTTGATAAAGAAAAAGATTATGTGCTGCCATATTACCGTGATATGGGAGTTGTCTTAACTTTCGGGATGACACCAAAGGATTTAATGTTATCCGGTTTTGCAAAAGCGGAGGATCCAAACTCTGGAGGTCGCCAAATGCCTGGGCATTTTGGGCAAAAAAGAAACCGCATCGTTACCGGATCATCTCCAGTGACAACTCAGGTTCCCCATGCTGTTGGTGTAGCATTAGCAGGGAAAATGGAAAGAAAGGACCTCGTTACCTTTGTTACTTTTGGTGAAGGTTCCTCCAACCAAGGAGATTTTCATGAAGGGGCTAACTTTGCTGGAGTCCATAAGCTGCCTGTTATATTCATGTGTGAAAATAATCAGTATGCGATTTCTGTTCCGATTGAAAAACAATTGGGCTGTGAGAAAGTCTCGGATCGGGCAATTGGCTATGGTATGCCTGGGTTTACAGTTGACGGGAATGATCCATTAGAAGTATATAAAGTAGTAAAGGAAGCAGCGGACCGTGGACGGCGCGGTGCGGGACCTTCATTAATAGAAACCATCTCATACAGACTGACACCGCATTCTTCTGATGATGATGACCGTTCCTATCGAGCGCCCGATGAAGTGGCTAAGGCAAAAACGAAGGATCCAATCATTACATTTGGCGCCTATTTGAAAGAAACAGGTGTGATGGATGATGAGTTGGAAAAAGAAATCAACGATCGTGTGATGAAGCAAGTGAATGAAGCCACTGATTATGCTGAAAATGCACCGTATGCAGCACCTGAACACGCGTTGAATTACGTTTATGCGGATAAGTAAGGGGGATATAACATGGCAGTAATTTCTTATATAGACGCGGTCACAATGGCCATTCGGGAAGAAATGGAAAGGGACCCAAAGGTATTTGTTCTCGGTGAAGACGTTGGGATAAAAGGCGGGGTCTTTAAGGCCACTCAAGGCTTATATGAACAGTTTGGTGAAGAGCGTGTAATTGATACACCACTTGCTGAATCGGCCATTGCCGGGGTAGGAATCGGGGCAGCGATGTATGGAATGAGACCGATTGCTGAAATGCAATTTGCTGATTTTATCATGCCTGCTGTCAACCAAATTATTTCAGAAGCAGCAAAGATTCGTTATCGTTCGAATAATGACTGGAGCTGTCCGATGGTGATTCGTGCACCATATGGCGGCGGAGTTCACGGCGCACTTTATCATTCTCAATCGGTTGAGGCATTATTTGCGAATACACCAGGCTTGAAAATTGTTATGCCGTCCACTCCTTATGATGTAAAAGGGCTTCTAAAAGCAGCTATACGAGACAATGATCCAGTATTGTTTTTTGAACATAAGCGGGCGTACCGGTTAATCAAAGGTGAAGTACCAACAGATGATTATACTTTGCCGATTGGGAAAGCCGATGTGAAGCGTGAAGGCGATGACATTACCGTTATTACCTATGGGCTTTGTGTGCATTTTGCCCTTCAAGCAGCAGAAAAATTAGCCAATGATGGCATTTCAGCACATATTCTTGATTTAAGAACGGTTTATCCTTTAGATAAAGAAGCCATTATCGAAGCTGCTTCCAAGACGGGTAAAGTCTTACTCGTGACAGAGGCGAATAAAGAAGGAAGCATTATCAGTGAGGTATCTGCGATTATAGCTGAAAATTGCTTATTTGAATTAGATGCTCCAATTATGCGCTTAGCAGGACCAGATGTCCCAGCTATGCCATATGCACCAACAATGGAGAAATTCTTTATGGTTAATCCTGAAAAAGTCGAAAAAGCAATGCGAGAGCTTGCAGAGTACTAATAGGAGGTTGGAATTTTGGTTATTGAACAAATTAGAATGCCTCAGTTAGGGGAAAGCGTAACCGAAGGAACAATCTCAAAATGGCTTGTTTCTGTCGGAGATAAAGTAAACAAATACGATCCATTAGCTGAAATAATGACAGATAAGGTAAATGCAGAAGTTCCTTCTTCCTTTACAGGGACTATTAAAGAATTGATTGCTGAAGATGGAGATACACTTGCAGTCGGCGAAATTATTTGTACGATTGAAGTCCAAGATGGGAAAACCGAAGCAGCAGCAGTTAGTGAGAAAAAGACTGAAATGGTTGAAACAATTGCTGTTCCGCCTGCTGAGCAAGGGAACAAAGCCCGTTATTCTCCTGCAGTGTTAAAAATATCGCAAGAACATGAAATTGATTTAACTCAGGTGACAGGCACCGGAGCTGGCGGTCGGATTACACGTAAAGATTTGCTGAAATTGATTGATTCAGGCAATATCCCGCGTGCAGGTATCAAGGTTGAAGCGCCTAAGCAGTCAGAAGTAGTCCAAGAAACAGTGCAAGTGATTTCAACACAGCCTGCTACTACAAAACAGGCTGCACCGGCTCCGAATATCCCAGTAGCAGTTGGCGATATTGAAATCCCAGTTACGGGAATACGTAAAGCAATTGCGGCCAATATGCTCCGCAGTAAGCATGAGGCTCCACATGCTTGGACGATGATTGAAGTAGATGCAACAAATCTTGTAGAATATCGAAATTCCTTAAAGAATGAGTTTAAGAATAAGGAAGGCTTCAATTTAACTTTCTTTGCATTCTTTGTAAAAGCTGTCGCGCAGGCATTAAAGGAGTTCCCACAGATTAATTCCATGTGGGCTGGTGACAAGATTATCCAAAAGAAAGACATCAATATTTCGATTGCGGTTGCTACGGATGATGCCTTATATGTACCAGTAATTAAAAATGCTGATGAGAAAACGATCAAGGGAATTGCCCGTGAAATTACTGATCTTGCAGTAAAGGTCAGAAATGGAAAACTCCGTTCAGAAGATATGCAAGGTGGGACGTTTACCGTTAATAACACCGGCTCATTTGGGTCGATTCAATCAATGGGGATTATAAATTATCCACAAGCTGCGATTTTACAAGTAGAATCAATCGTCAAGCGCCCCGTAATAATGAACAACAACATGATTGCCGTACGTGATATGGTCAATCTATGTATGTCACTTGATCACAGAGTATTAGACGGATTGGTTTGCGGCCGTTTCTTACAACGTGTAAAAGAAATTATAGAAAATACATCGGAATCAACGACCTCTATTTACTGATTAATGAGAAAAACCGCTGCCGTAATGGACAGCGGTTTTTTTAAAAGATAAGAAAGTATAATTTTTTGAACTTAGGTTACTGTCCAGCTCCAGCACCCTAGCGGCTAGTGTCCTTCGCTCTCCGCCCTTCGATAAGTCAACATCGAATCACCTCCGGCTCTTCGTGTTTCCTTTATCTTGGTTGGAGCGCTCCAGGCCATACGCCGCTGACCAGGGCGCTTGCGCTTTTCTTATTGCGTGTAATGTTATTGTGTCCTAAAATAGAGAGTAATAGGAATTTAAAGAAAATTAAGTATTTTAATGTTTGGAGGGGAAAAAATGAGTTTGCGAGATCAATCATTTCCAATAATGACTCAAGACGATTGGGAAATGAAAGCGGAGGAATCTTTAAAGGGTAAAAGTATTGAGACTTTAAAAAGTAATACATATGAAAATATAATTTTGAAACCGCTTTATTCTAGAGGGGATGTTCAAAAAGCATCTGACTATCCGGGAGGTTCAGATTTTCGCAGGGGCATTGATTCATTAGGATATGTAGCCAATGAATGGAAGGTAGCACAGCGAATTTCCTATAATTCTGCTGACGAATTAAAGGCAAAGCTCCATGAGGGCGTTGAAAAAGGACAAACAGCTCTATCCTTTGAAGTTTCGGAGACTCTTTTTGAAACAAAACAAACTTTACCTGAAATACTAGGGGACTTACCTTCGAAATTCCCGATTGCTGTAAATGGGAAAGGCTTGCAATCTAGAATGCTGGCAGCCATAGCAGAACATGAGGAAATGGCTAATCAAGTTACTGGATATGTTGGCAAGGACCCAATCTCTTTGTTTGCAGAGGATGGGCTAATTGGAGAAGATTACTTCAATGGCTGGATAGAGGATATAAAAAATGCAAACGAAACACTTCCACATTTACGAACGGTATTAATCAATACATCAATCTATCACCAAGGTGGAGCAAATGCAGTTCAGGAGCTCGGAATTGCAGCAGCAACCGGTACTTTCTATCTTCAACAGTTACTTGATAGTGAAATGAAGCTTGAGGAATCTATTTCGAAAATGATTTTTCAATTCTCAATCGGCAGTAACTTCTTTATGGAACTAGCAAAACTGAGAGCAGCCCGGATTCTATGGGATAAAATAACCAAAGTATATGGAGCCGAAGTTCAATTTAGGGGAATGCAAATTGCAGCTGAAACTTCTACATTCACTAAAACGGCATATGACCCTCATGTAAACATTCTTCGCGCTGGAAATGAGGCATTTGCAGCTGTTGTCGGAGGAGTTCAATACTTACATGTAACAGCTTTTGACGATGTCTTGGGCAACTCCTATTTATCTGAACGGATTGCGTTAAATACACAAAATATTTTAAAAGAAGAAGCCCATTTACAAAAAGTTGTTGATCCTTCGGGCGGCTCCTGGTATGTAGAGGCATTGACGACAGAGCTTGCAGAAAAATCGTGGCAGTATTTTCAGGAGATTGAAGCAAAGGGCGGAATGCTAGAAGTATTAAAATCGGGCTGGCTTCAAGACGAAATATCCTCCGTATTTTCAAAACGGAAGCAGGATATTTTTACGAGAAAACAAAGTATTGTTGGAACGAATGTATATGCCAATCTTGCAGAAACGGTTGTTCCAGCGCAGGAAAAAATTGCTGATAATTATTTTATAAATGGTAGTTCGAATATTAAAATTAAGGCGATTACAAATAGAAGATTGTCAGAACCGTTCGAGGAACTGAGAAAAATCAGTGAACGGATTAAAGTGAAAGTAGGCTCCAACCCTACCATTGGAATGATTTGTCTTGGGGAGCTAAAACAATATAAACCAAGACTTGATTTCATGAAAGGATTTCTGGCCGCAGGCGGTCTTACAGTTGCCGAAAGCGAGTCGATTACTTCTTTAGAGGCAGCGAAACAATTTATCGTAAAACAAGATACAAAGTACTTCTGTTTGTGCGGCAGTAATGCACAATACGAATCGATAGGACATGAAATCCTTACTGCCCTTAATCATGAATTTGCTGACAGTGTCTTTTATCTAGCAGGTTTACCGGAAAAAGAGCAACAGGATCGATGGATGAATGAAGGAGTTAAACAATTTATACATCTAAAAAGCAACTGTTATGAAACACTTTCTTCAATATTAACAGAAATGGAGGTGGCCCAAGATGAAGTTTCAAAAGCCTGATTTTGAAACTATTTCTCTTTTTGATGATCAAGACTTAATAACAAAAGAGCAATGGCAGGAACAAGTCGCAAAAGAAATTACCACCTCGATTGATGATTTACTGTTTGAAACCAATGAACAAATTCAACTAAAACCACTCTATACATCCGAAGATCGTGAAGGAATACAGCATTTGGATGACCTGCCAGGACTGCCACCATATACACGAGGACCGTATCCGACCATGTATGTGAATCGCCCTTGGACGGTTAGACAATATGCCGGATTTTCAACTGCCGAGGAGAGTAATGCCTTCTATCGTCGGAATCTAGCTATGGGTCAAAAAGGGTTATCCGTTGCCTTCGATTTAGCCACTCATCGCGGCTATGATTCTGACCATCCACGGGTTGTCGGTGATGTCGGTAAAGCAGGGGTCGCCATTGATTCTGTTCTTGATATGAAAACACTTTTTGATGGAATTCCGTTGGATCAGATGTCGGTATCCATGACCATGAACGGTGCCGTTTTGCCGATCTTAGCCTTTTTTATCGTTACAGCAGAAGAACAAGGGGTTACACAGGAAAAACTGTCTGGAACGATTCAAAATGATATCTTAAAAGAATATATGGTTCGTAATACCTATATCTATCCACCAGAAATGTCGATGAAAATTATTGCTGATATCTTTGAGTATACATCCAAATATATGCCAAAGTTTAATAGTATCAGTATTTCTGGCTATCATATGCAGGAGGCTGGAGCTCCCGCTGATTTGGAATTAGCTTATACGCTTGCAGACGGATTGGAGTATGTCAGGACAGGCATCGAGGCTGGAATTGACATTGATAAATTTGCACCGCGTTTGTCCTTTTTCTGGGCAATAGGGATGAATTATTTTATGGAAGTAGCAAAAATGAGGGCTGCTCGCTTAATTTGGGCAAAAATGATGAAATCATTTGAGCCAAAAAACGAGAAATCCATGGCGCTCCGAACCCATTCCCAAACATCAGGCTGGAGTTTAACGGAACAAGATCCATTTAATAATGTCATTCGCACTTTGCTTGAAGCACATGCTGCGGCAATGGGACATACACAGTCACTACATACAAATGCCTTGGACGAAGCGATTGCCCTGCCAACAGATTTCTCAGCACGAATTGCCCGAAATACACAATTATTTTTACAAGAGGAAACAGGGATTACCAAAGTTATCGATCCATGGGCTGGATCTTATTATGTTGAAAAGCTTACTGATGAATTAGTGAAAAGGGCTTGGACACATATTGAGGAAATTGAAAATCTTGGTGGAATGGCGAAAGCTATTGAGACTGGTCTGCCAAAAATGAGGATTGAAGAGGCTGCTGCAAGAAGACAAGCACAAATCGACTCCGGAAAAGAAAGCATCATTGGAGTAAACCGTTATCGTCTGGAAAAAGAGGATGCTATCGATATTTTAGATATTGATAACACTGCAGTCCGATTAAAGCAACTCGAAAAATTAACCACCTTAAAGGCTGGGCGTGATGACAACAAGGTTGCAGAAGCTTTATCTGCATTAACAAATGCCGCAGAAACAGGTGAAAGTAACTTGTTGGAGCTTGCTGTCCAAGCCGCCAGAGTGAGGGCAACCCTAGGAGAAATTTCAGATGCGATTGAAAAAGTTGCCAGCCGGCATAAAGCGGTGATTCGCTCGATTAGTGGAGTATATAGTAAAGCCTTTACGAATGAAGATGAGATAACTGAAGTGAAAAGGATGACCGATGATTTCCTTGAGAACGAAGGAAGACGTCCACGGATTCTAATCGCCAAAATGGGGCAGGACGGACATGACCGTGGCGCAAAGGTGATTGCGACAGCCTTTGCTGACCTGGGGTTTGATGTCGATATCGGACCATTGTTCCAGACTCCTGAAGAAACAGCCATGCAAGCGGTTGAAAATGATGTCCATGTTATTGGAATGAGCTCGCTTGCTGCTGGTCACAAGACGTTACTGCCACAGCTCGCTTCGGAGTTGAAAAAGCTTGGACGAGAAGATATTCTGATGGTCATCGGCGGTGTTATCCCTGCACAGGATTATCAGTTTTTATACGATAATGGTGCAGCGGCAATTTTCGGACCAGGGACAATTATCCCTGTTGCTGCCCAAAAGGTAATCAAAGAAATTTACCTACAGCTGGGCTATGAGGAAGAGGAGAAGTAAATGGCTCAAGATATGAAACCGGAATGGAGCGACCCAAATGAACCTGAAAAATTTTCAACCGTGATCAAAAAGGGACAAGAACTAGAGGGTCAGCCTGTTGCCATTGAAAAAAATTTAGTTTTTCAAAAAAGAAAATCTAAAGAACCTACTGTCGAAGAATTGATTGATGGGGTATTATCTGGGAATCGAGGAATGCTTGCTCGTGCCATCACTTTGGTTGAAAGTAATGCTGGGCAGCATTTCCACAAGGCACAGGAGCTATTGCAACAGCTTCTATCGCACAGCGGTAAAGCCATTCGTATCGGGATAACCGGTGTTCCTGGTGCTGGAAAAAGTACTTTTATAGAAACATTTGGAACCTACCTTTGTGACCTTGGACTTCGGGTGGCGGTGTTAGCAATTGATCCGAGCTCTAGTCTCGCGGGTGGCAGTATTCTAGGTGATAAAACTCGAATGGAGCAATTGTCACGCAACCCAAGGGCCTTTATCCGTCCTTCGCCAACAGCAGGAAAGCTGGGTGGTGTGCACCGGAAAACAAGGGAATCAATGTTGATTTGTGAGGCCGCAGGTTTTAATGTCATCTTAATTGAGACCGTTGGAGTCGGTCAAAGTGAAGTCATTATCAGAGACATGGTCGATTTTTTCATGCTGCTGGTTCTGACTGGTGCAGGTGACGAATTACAAGGAATGAAGAAAGGAATTATGGAATTAGCGGATACCGTTCTTGTGCATAAAGCCGATGGAGCTAATAAAGTGATAGCGGAGCTGACTAGAAAAGAGTACGGTCGTATCCTCCATTTTCTCCAGCCAGCAACTAAAGGGTGGTCTTCAAAGGCTTATACCTGCTCATCTTTAACAGGGGAAGGGATTAAAGAAGTTTGGAAAGTCATTAAGGATTTTGAGAGTAAAGGAAAGTCCTCTGGAGTGTTTGCAGAAAGACGAAAAGGACAACAGCGCAAATGGATATATTCGCTAATTACCGATCAGCTGCATTACAGTTTTTTCCATCATCCTGAAGTAAAGCTCAAACTGCCCCAATTGGAAAATGAAGTAATGGCAGGAGAAAAAACGGCAGCTACTGCGGTAGAAATTCTATTCAATACCTTTCTATCTAAATAAAAAGAAATGATTTATTTGAAGAAAACATATTTTTACTGTTATCATGTAGGTATATCAACTAAAATTAGGAGTGAAAAGTATGAGTATGGATTTTAATTTTTTCATGAATGATGTTGTGACTCAAGCTCGTTCTGAGATTGCGGCAGCAGGTTATAAAGAACTCAAAACACCTGAAGAGGTTGAATCAGCATTTGAACAAAAAGGTACAACGTTAGTAATGATTAACTCAGTTTGTGGTTGTGCGGGCGGAATTGCACGGCCTGCAGCAGCTCATTCCCTTCATTATGATAAGCGTCCTGACCATCTTGTTACTGTTTTTGCTGGACAGGATAAAGAAGCAACCGAAAAAGCACGCAGCTATTTTACAGGATATCCACCTTCCTCTCCATCCTTTGCATTATTAAAAGATGGAAAGATCGTTTCAATGATTGAAAGACACCAGATTGAAGGCTACGACCCTGCGACAGTCGTATCTAGATTACAAAAAGAATTTGAAGAAAACTGTGAAGAACTTTAATAAGCATTTCAAAAGAGCTAATCTCCTATTTGGAGGTCGGCTCTTTTTTTATTTTAGAAAAGTAATAATAATTTTTTATAAATATACTTGCATAATTATTTTACCCTGTGTTAAAATTCATTACGTTGCATAAATATTAAACTTTTACTCAACTAAGTTAGTAAAAAGTACAAACTAAACTAATAATACTATTCAGAAAATTATAGGAGGAAAATAAAAATGAAAAAAGCAATTATATTATTCATGACAACTATTTTATTTGCCGGTATTCTTGCAGCCTGTGGTAAAAGTAATAATGCAGGTGATAAAAAGACACTAGTGATGGCAACCTCAGCCGATTATGCCCCGTTCGAATATACTGAATCAGGTAAAGGTGGCGAAATTATTGGCTTTGATGTTGATTTAGCAAAAGCAATTGCTGGAAAACTCGGCTATGAAGTTGAAGTGAAGGATATGGATTTTGGCGGTTTGATTCAGTCACTTAAATCTGGACAGGCAGACTTTGTATTAGCGGGAATGACTCCAACGGAAAAAAGAAAGAAAAACGTAGATTTCAGTGATATCTACTATACAGCACAGCACATGGTTATCTCTAAAAAAGAAAGTGGTATTGCAACAGTAGAAGATTTAGAAGGTAAAACAGTTGGTGTTCAGTTAGGTTCTATTCAAGAAGGTAAAGCAGAAGAAATTAATAAAACGGTAGCATTAAAAGTAGAAAATCGTAACCGTATCCCAGAGCTGATTCAAGAATTAAAAGCAGGCCGTTTTGACGCTATCATTATTGAAGATACAGTAGCTAAAGGATATCTTAAGAAAGAAGCGGATTTAACGAACTTCACAATGAGTGATGACCCTGAAGAAGCAGGTTCAGCGATTGCATTTCCAAAAGATAGCGATTTAACAGAGAAATTTAACCAAGAGCTTAAAAAAATGAAAGAGAACGGCGAACTACAAGAATTGATTGTAAAGTGGTTTGGCGGGGAAAACTAAGTTATATCCAAGACGTTCAGAAGTCTTCTGAACGTCTTGCTAATTCCATTATTTAGAGAGGACGGCAGATGAATGAACTTAGATTTCACGCAATTCATTCCTTCGATGCCATACATTTTAGAGGGAATAGTTGTCACACTTAAAATCGTTATTTTAGCAGGGATATTAGGCTTTATTCTTGGAATTATCCTGTCATTGTTTAAAATTAGCAAATTCAAATTTCTCGGTTGGTTTGCGGACCTTTATACATCCATCTTCCGTGGTACGCCATTAGTATTACAGCTGATGCTGATCTATTATGGATCACCACAGTTACTTGGATATCAAATTGAACCATACACAGCGGCAATATTGTCCTTTGCTCTTAATTCAGGTGCATACATATCTGAAATTATTAGAGCAGGGATTCAGGCAATAGATAAAGGTCAACAGGAGGCTGCAATGGCTCTTGGTGTACCTTACACAAAAATGATGTGGGATATCATTCTGCCACAAGCGCTTAAAAATATCCTGCCGGCATTAATGAATGAATTTATTACCTTAACAAAGGAATCTGCAATTGTCACAACCATTGGGGTAATGGATATTATGCGGCGTTCCTACCAAGTTGGAGCTGAAAATTATTCGTTTTTTGAACCACTCTTAATTGCCGGAATGATCTATTACTTAATGGTCATTACCTTAACCTTCCTAGGAAAAGCGGTTGAAAGGAGAATGAGACGCAGTGATTAAGGTAGAAAATTTGCATAAAAATTATGGCAAGCTTGAAGTATTAAAGGGGATTACAACGACAATCGAAGCAGGAGAAGTCGTTGCGATTATTGGGCCTTCTGGTTCCGGGAAGTCTACCTTTTTACGTTGTATGAACCTTCTTGAAAACCCAACAAGCGGACGTATCCTAGTAGGAGGTCAAGATGTAACCGATAAAAAGACGAATATCATGAAAGTGCGGCAGAATGTTGGGATGGTATTTCAACACTTCCATTTATTTCCCCATAAGACTGTTTTGCAGAATCTTACCTATGCACCGATAAAGGTAAAAGGATTGTCAAAGGCTGAGGCAGAAAAGATTGCTTTTGATCTATTAGAAAGAGTTGGTTTAGCAGAAAAAGCAAATGAATACCCAACAAGGTTATCTGGCGGGCAAAAGCAGCGGGTTGCCATTGCCAGAGCACTGGCAATGGAGCCAGAGGTTATGCTATTTGATGAACCGACTTCAGCACTTGACCCTGAAATGGTGAAGGAAGTTTTAGATGTTATGAAATCGCTAGCTCACACCGGGATGACGATGGCGATTGTGACTCACGAAATGGGCTTTGCACGTGAAGTTGCCGATCGAGTTCTATTTTTAGATGGCGGAGTGCTAGTAGAAGATGCAAAACCACAAGAATTTTTCACAGATCCAAAAAGCAAACGTGCACAAGATTTCTTGCAAAAGATGCTCTAATCAGGATAAGCTAAAGATGGTCATTGATGATCATCTTTTTAATTTGGGGAGATTTTTATGAAATATAAAATTGGTTATCGTACAGTTAAAACCGCATTAGGAACTGCCATCTCTATCCTAATTGCTCAACAATTAGGTTTAGACAACTTTGCTTCAGCAGGAATCTTAACAATCTTATGTATTAAGGTCACAAAAAGAAAATCTTTACGGGCATCATGGGATCGATTTTTAGCATGTGTTTTAGCCATGCCCTTCTCGGTTCTATTTTTTGAAGTAATAGGCTACCATCCAATCGTAATTGGAATTATGCTGTTATTCTTTATCCCAACCGTTGTAATGTTTAAAGCAAACGATGGAATTGTTACGAGCAGTGTCATTATTTTACATATTTATATGGCAAATGCGTTAACGCTTGATCTTTTTCTAAATGAGCTTGGTGTAATTATTATCGGGATTGGCGTGGCACTTATAATTAATATTTATATGCCAAGCGCTGATGATAGATTAAAACAATATCAAACAAGAATCGAGGAAAACTTTAAAGTTATTTTTTGTGAAATGGTACTTTTTCTAAGAACCGAAGAAAGTGAATGGACTGGTAAAGAAATAACTGAAACGGCAACATTACTAGAGGAAGCAAGATCGTTCGCCTTTCGCGATGTAGAAAATCATTTTTTAAGAGAAGAAAATGACTATTTTCATTATTTTAAAATGAGAGAAAAACAATTTGAAATTCTCGAACGAGTTCTACCGATTGTTACGTCACTTACTGTAACGCTGCCCCAAGGAAAAATGATTGCCGAGTTTCTTGAAGAATTATCCGAAAATATCAAACCAGGAAACACGGCACATATATATCTTGGAAAATTAAGAGAAATGAAAAAGGAATTTGAAGAAATGGAGCTTCCGAAAACAAGAAAGGAATTTGAGGTCCGTGCAGCTTTGCTCCAATTAGTGAAAGAGATGAACGACTATCTGATTATTAAACGTTCCTTTAAAACATCCAAATGGAATAAACCGGGGAAAGTCGAAGCAAACTAAGGTAAAAATGGCAGGTGGATTTTATGAATAAGATACTATCACCAATCCTGTTTGCTTTTTTTATATCACCCCTTTGGCCGTTAGGACCGAATCCTCTTCCTGGTGACCCTTTTGTTATTATTAATAAAACCACAAACGAACTAGCACTTATTGAGGATAACAAGGTCCAAACAGTTGTGAGTGTTGGTACGGGTAAAACTCAAGAATTGACACCAGAAGGACTTTTTACGATCACGGTAAAAGCAGAAAATCCTTACTATCGCAGAAAGGATATTCCCGGCGGGGATCCTGATAATCCACTTGGTACTAGATGGATAGGCTTTGATGCGGAGAATACAGATGGAAGAATTTACGGAATACACGGGACTAATCAGCCTGCATCAATTGGGAAATATGTTTCACAAGGTTGCATTAGAACACAGAACGAGGTGATATCCTCCTTATATCCTTTGATTCCATTGGGTACTAAAATATTAGTTACTTCTACCAATAAACCATTTGAAATCCTTGCTAAAGAACATGGAGCGATCCACTAAACATCAAAAGGGACTGTTCGCGCAGAACAGTCCCTTTTGGTGTTTTTTATTATATGAATTGAGCAATCCCGATTAGCAGTGTTGAGGCTAACATAGCAATTAACATTAAATAAACGACAATTTTTCTTGTTTTCTTTTTAGACAATTTGGGTTCCCCCTTTAAATTATTTAGCTTTATATACATTTTACAGGGAAAAGCCTAATTGGACAATGGAACAACATCTCAAATTGGGAAGGAATTATGAATCTTTTAGCGAATATGGTAATTGTCGAAATGATTTAAATTTTGAAAAACAGAGGGGTAAAAATGATAAAAAAAGTGGATCACATTGGAATTGCCGTTCGGTCACTAGAGACTACACTTCCATTTTACACAGAGGTGTTGAATCTTCCTTTATTAGGAATTGAAGTGGTTGAAAGCCAAAAGGTCAGAGTGGCTTTTCTGAAGGCGGGGGAAACGAAGCTTGAACTCCTTGAGCCAACTTCAGAGGAAAGCACCATTGCCAAATATATTGAAAAACGTGGTGAGGGGATACACCATGTTGCGCTTGGTGTTGATTCTATTGAGGACAGAATCAAGGAAATGAATGAAAAGGGAATTACCATGATCGATAAAGAACCAAGGATTGGTGCTGGTGGAGCTCATATTGCCTTCATGCATCCAAAGTCAACTTCGGGTGTTTTGGTCGAGCTATGCGAAAAGAAGGGGTGAAGGGGTAATGATAGACATCTATGAAAAAATAAATGAATTATATGATAAGCGCCGGGAAGTAGAGCTTGGCGGTGGAGATCAGAGAATTGAAAAACAGCATGAAAAAGGAAAATTAACGGCAAGAGAACGAATCGATCTTTTAGTTGATAAAGGAACTTTCGTGGAATTAAGTCCATTTATTGAGCACAGAACCAATGATTTTGGTCTTGATGAACAGAAAGGACCAGGCGACGGAGTAGTAACGGGCTATGGGAAAGTAAACGGCAGGCCCATCTATTTATTTTCACAGGATTTTACCGTTTTTGGTGGTGCACTTGGGGAAATGCATGCCAAAAAAATCGCCAATGTCATGGATTTAGCAGCTAAAAACGGAACACCGTTCGTCGGCCTAAATGATTCTGGCGGGGCTAGAATTCAAGAAGGTGTTGTCTCGCTAGATGGGTACGGTCATATCTTTTATCGAAACGCAATTTATTCTGGGGTGATTCCACAGATATCCGTTATTATGGGACCATGTGCTGGAGGAGCAGTTTATTCACCCGCGATTACTGATTTCGTATTTATGGTTGAAAAAACAAGTCAAATGTTTATTACTGGACCAAAAGTGATCGAAACCGTAACAGGTGAGAAGATTTCTGCTGAAGACCTTGGCGGTGCTCATGTCCATAATAGCATTAGTGGAAATGCTCATTTTGAATCTGCTTCCGAGCAGGAGGTTTTAGAGGAGGTTCAAAAACTGCTAAGCTATCTTCCTCAAAATAATGAAGAAAAGCCTCCGATACTTGCGGTCGAAGACGAAAATGATTATCGCCCAGATTTAACGGACGTGATTCCATTCGATGCCATTCGTCCTTATGATGTCCGAAAAGTAATTGAACAGGTAGCGGACGCAGATTCGTTTATGGAAATTCAAAAGAATTTTGCCAAAAATATTGTCGTCGGCTTTGCACGGATTAAAGGGGAAACAGTTGGATTAGTCTGTAACCAGCCAAAGGTAATGGCGGGAGGACTTGACATCAATTCATCTGACAAAGCGGCTAGATTTATTCGCACCTGTGATTCGTTTAATATTCCGATTATTACCTTTGAGGATGTTACAGGCTTTTTCCCTGGAGTTAAACAGGAGCATGGAGGAATTATACGTCATGGCGCGAAAATTCTCTATGCCTATTCAGAGGCGACCGTTCCAAAGCTGACGGTTATTTTAAGAAAAGCTTATGGTGGTGCGTATGTAGCACTAAACAGCAAGTCTATCGGTGCTGATTTAGTTTTTGCCTGGCCCAATGCAGAGATTGCGGTAATGGGTCCACAGGGCGCTGCTAATATCATTTTTGCGAAGGAAATTCAAAATAGTGATAATCCTGAATTGGTGAGGCAGCAAAAGATTGAAGAATATCGTGAAAAGTTTGCCAATCCATATGTGGCTGCAAGTAGAGGAATGGTCGATGATGTCATTGACCCGCGTGAAACGAGAATAAAAATTATCCAAGCATTAGAGATGCTGCGTAACAAAAAAGAATCAAGACCATACAAGAAACACGGGAATATCCCACTTTAAAGCAATCATTTGAAGACAGGTTTATGAAGGAGTATACTCTAGTAGTGAGTACATAATACGGAGGTTTATTCGGATGATTAATCATGAACGTCTTTTAAATGAATTTTTAGAGCTTGTCCAAATTGATTCTGAAACAAAATATGAAACTGAAATTGCGAAAGTCTTAAAACAAAAGTTTACAGATTTAGGCCTGGATGTGTTTGAAGACGATACAACGGCTGTAACAGGGCATGGAGCAGGAAACTTAGTTTGTACCTTGGGTGCCACAAAAGAAGGCGTAGACCCTATTTATTTCACTTCTCATATGGATACCGTTGTACCGGCAAGAGGTGTTAAGCCATCAATTAAAGATGGTTATGTTGTTACTGATGGAACTACGATTTTAGGTGCAGATGATAAAACTGGTTTATCGGTTATGCTTGAAACGATTCGCGTTTTAAAAGAACAAAATATTCCTCACGGTATGATTCAATTTGTCATCACAGTTGGAGAAGAATCGGGTCTTGTTGGGGCGAAAGCACTTGACCCTTCTTTATTAAAAGCAAAATATGGTTATGCGTTAGACAGTGACGGGTTAGTAGGTAATATCGTGGTTGCTGCTCCAACACAGGCAAAGATAAAAGCTGTGATCTACGGAAAAACAGCTCATGCTGGTGTTGCACCAGAAAAAGGGGTCTCTGCGATTACGATTGCTGCGAAATCGATTGCGAAAATGCCATTAGGCAGAATTGATTCGGAAACCACTGCAAATATCGGCCGATTTGAGGGCGGCACTCAAACAAATATCGTATGCGACCGTGTTGATATTTTAGCAGAAGCGCGTTCATTGATCGCTGAAAAAATGGAAGCGCAGGCTGCCAAAATGAAAACAGCCTTTGAAACGGTAGCGGCTGAAATGGGTGGAAGAGCAGAAGTTGAAGTTGAGGTCATGTACCCAGGCTTTAAATTTGGTGAAGGTGATCAAGTCGTTGAAATCGCCCGTAAAGCGGCAGCGAAAATTGGCCGCAGCTGTGAATTACAGCAAAGCGGCGGCGGAAGTGATGCCAACGTTATTGCTGGCTTTAACATTCCAACGGTTAATCTGGCTGTAGGCTATGAAGATATTCATACAACCAATGAACGCATGCCAATCGCAGAATTATACAAGCTTGCAGAAATGACCATTGCTATTATCGACGAAGTTACAAATCAATAGGGATATGATGAGGAGAGCCAACTGGTTCTCCTTTTTGTTATAATATAGCTACTATCTTTTAGGAAGTGTAACTATGAAAGAAATGTATCCAAAAAAGGGACGAGTCATTTTACATGTGGATATGAATAGCTTTTACGCTTCGGTGGAGGTTGCTTATGATCAGGAGCTTAAGGGAAAGCCAGTTGCCATTGCGGGAAATGTGGAGGAGCGGCGGGGGATTATTATTACCTGCAGTTATGAGGCGAGAAAATTCGGGGTCAAAACGACGATGCCACTTTGGGAAGCAAAAAAACTCTGTCCGCAGTTAATTGTTAGGAAACCAAATTTTGACCGCTACCGGACAGCGTCCATTGCCATGTTTGAGATTCTTAGAAATTATACGGAATTGGTCGAACCCGTCTCGATTGATGAGGGATATTTGGATATTACAGATTCCTTTGAACTGGGCAGTCCCATTGAAATTGCCCAAAGTATCCAAAAAAGAGTTCTCGAACAATTGGATCTGCCGTGCAGCATTGGAATCGCTCCAAATAAATTTTTGGCAAAAACAGCATCAGATATGAAAAAGCCGATGGGAATAACGATCCTTCGTAAACGTGATATTCCTGCTGTTCTATGGCCATTAAATACGAATGAAATGCATGGAGTTGGTAAAAAGACCGCTGAAAAATTAACAACGATTGGCATTCATACGATTGGAGAGTTAGCCGCTGGCAATGAGATACAGCTTAAGTCACTGCTTGGGATAAATGGAATCCGCATAAAGGAAAGGGCAAACGGAATGGATAGTCGGGCTGTAGACCCAGAGGCGGTTTCAGAGTTTAAAAGTATTGGAAATTCAACTACTCTGCCAAAAGATACGAGCAATCAGCAAGAGTTATTTCGAGTTTTGGAATCATTAGCTGAAACAGTTTCAATAAGACTTAAACGAAAAAATGTTTTCGCAACGACAATTGGAATTACGATTCGTTTTAAAGATCGAAAAACGATTACACGGAGTAAAAAGCTTTCTAACCCTATTCAACATAAAAAAGACATTGCATCCCTAGCTAAGCAGATTTTTTTCAAGCATTGGAATGGGGACCCTGTCCGGTTGCTTGGTATTACAGGCTATGATTTAGTCGAGCAGAATTTAGCTTTTAAGCAGCTTGATTTATTTTCCTTTGAAAAAGATGCCAAAAAAGAGCCGTTACTGAAAACTCTTTCCTCTCTTCGTGATAAATACGGTAAGAATATCATTGAGAATGCTAGTACTCGAAAAGTGGACAATGCTGATAATGTCGGAACGGGAACCAGCTTCAATAAAGATTTTCTTCGCAATTTTCCCCACAAAGATGAAAGTTAAAAGCTCCGCACTTGTAGGAACAAATGCGGAGCTTTTTGTATTACTTACAAATATCTACATCTAAAGCATTTACAGGCCACCAGAAAAATCCGTCTTTTTCTAATAGTTCGTCGGCGGCTTTTGGACCCATCGAACCTGATGGATAATTCGGGTAGTAGTCTGCCTTCGTATTTTCCCAGACTTCGGAAATATTATCGACAAAGGCCCAAGAATAAGCTACTTCGTCCCAGTGAGTAAAGTTGGTTGCATCTCCGCGCATACAATCGTAAAGGAGCTTTTCATATCCTTCAGGGGTATTCATAGCATGAATCCCAGTATTGGCAAAGCTTAGTTTAACCTCTTGGGCATCAAGATGGCCGCCAGCTTTTTTAGCGTTAAGATGAAGCGTAATTCCTTCCTCTGGCTGGATATGAATCACTAGCAGGTTTGGATTTAATAGCTTCTCAGGCTGATAATAGAGGTTCATCGGAATGTCTTTAAATTGAACGACTATTTTTGTTGATTTCGTCGCCATTCTTTTTCCGGTTCTGATATAAAAAGGAACACCTGCCCAACGGAAATTGTCAATCATAATCTTTCCGGCCACGAACGTTTCTGTGTTTGATTCCTTATTCACCATTGTCTCGGCACGGTATTCTGGCACCTGTTCATCTTCGACAATACCGGCACCATATTGTCCGCGGACAAAATATTTGTCTACCTTTTCTCCTTTAATCGTTCTTAATGAACGAAATACCCTTACCTTCTCAGAACGAACCTCATCTGTTGTTAACTTTATCGGTGGCTCCATCGCAAGTAGTGCTACCATTTGCATAATATGGTTTTGTACCATGTCCCGTAAGGCACCGCTTGTTTCATAATAACGGCCACGCTCTTCTACTCCTAGGATTTCACTAGAGGTAATTTGAATATTGGAGATATAACGATTATTCCATAATGGTTCAAAAAGGGCGTTAGCAAACCGAATCACTTCGATATTTCGCACCATTTCTTTACCTAAATAGTGATCAATCCGATAAACTTCTTCTTCGGAGAAAGCTTTACGAATTTGTTTGTTTAATACTTTTGCTGATTCTAAATTATGACCAAATGGTTTTTCAATGACAAGCCGTTTGTAGCCCCTTACATCGGTCAGTCCATCGGATTTTAAATGTAAAGCGATCGGACCAAAAAATTCAGGTGCCATCGCAAGATAGAAAATACGATTTCCTTCTAATTCGTATTTCTCATCAATTTGCTCTGCTAAATATTTCAGGGAAGCATAAGAATTGGAATCTGCTACATCATGTGACTGATAGTAAAAATGAGAAACAAACTCGTCAATCTTATCCTTTTTTCCTAGAGCGGTTATTACCGAGTCTTTTACAGATTTTTGGAAATCTTCTGTAGATAAGGGTCTTCTGGCAACTCCAATAACCGCAAACTTATCTAATTTTCCTTTTTGAAACAATCGATATAGGGAGGGAAAGAGCTTTCGAATGGCTAAATCTCCTGTTGCACCAAATATCATGATTAGTGATGTCATATTTCTTGATTGTTCCACGATGAGTACCTCTCTTTTTATGTATTCTAGTTTAGAGTTAGCAAAAAACGACTGAAGCATGTATTGAAATCTTATCTCTTATAGAAGAGAATAAACGGACAAAGCGCAATTGTGCAAGTGATATGCTATATTATTTATTATTATATTCGAAAAGGGGGGATTACGATGGATATCTTTTTTTTAGGAACAGGCGCTGGAGTTCCTGCTAAGCTTCGTAATGTAACATCCATTGCTCTAAAATTACTGGAAGAGCGCGGGTCGATATGGTTGTTTGATGCCGGTGAAGCCACCCAGCACCAAATTTTACATACTTCAATTAAACCACGTAGAATTGAAAAAATTTTTATTACCCACCTCCATGGTGACCATATATATGGTCTGCCTGGATTGTTAGCAAGTCGTTCCTTTCAGGGCGGTGAATCAGAGGTAACGGTTTATGGGCCGAAAGGGATTAAAGACTACATAGCGGTCAGTCTTTCTGTTAGTCAAACCTATTTAAAATACCCGTTAAAGATTGTGGAAATCGAGACCGGGATTATTTTTGAGGATGACCAGTTTACCGTTGAAGCTCAATTGTTAGAGCATGGGATTCCTTCGTATGGGTATCGAATTGTCGAGAAGGACAAACCAGGCACACTTTTAGCGGAAAAGCTTGTTGAAGCTGGAGTACAGCCAGGTCCGATTTTTCGAAAAATAAAAGAAGGTGAAAGTGTTACGCTCGAAGATGGAAGAGTCATCATCCCACAAGATTTTCTAGGACCAGATCAAAAGGGACGGATAGTTACCATTCTTGGAGATACAAGATATTGCGAAAATGCGATTTCTTTAGCGTTGGGTGCGGATCTCTTGATCCACGAAGCAACCTTTTCTAAAGGGGAAGAGAAGCTTGCCTTCGATTATTTCCACTCGACCACTCATCAGGCGGCAGAAGTAGCAAAATTATCTGGGAGTAAGCAGCTCTGTTTAACCCATATCAGCTCACGTTACGATCGTCAAGCTTGGCGTGAACTGGTTGCGGAAGCACAAGAGATTTTTATGAATACCGACATTGCTGAAGATTTTAAAGAAATTAATATACCAAGTAAATAAAATCGATTTTGATTGACATCTAGGTCACTTCAGCTCATCTGGAGTGACCTACTCTTTTTCCCTTAATTCGCTTAATTTGTATAAGGTGCCTCTCCACATGATGCCACCGCGTTTATAGGTGAGCCAGCTCGCACGGATGATTGAATAAATAAACAGAAGCGCTGTAACTGGCAAAACTAGAAACATAAACGGGGAGAATACAGTCATTTTTCTAATTACTAATATGTAATGTATTCCGCTTAACAAAATAACACCTAAGCTCAAAAGAGACACATTCCTATCAAAAGAAAATATCGTAATAAACGGCAGGACATTGGTAATAAAAACACCGAATATTGCTAAAAACACCATAGTAATCCGGTAATGTAATCCGGCGAACGTATTCTTTTCCAGTCCAATAAACGCTTCCCGCAAACTTCCGTACCATTCCACCTCAATTAGCCTAAGCGCTGTGACAATCCTTTGACGATAGCCAGCTTGTTTCATTTTCATCCCAAGCTGTAAGTCGTCATCGGGACGCATTTTCACTTTCTCATGTGTTCCAAATGATTGATAAGCTTCTTTTGATACAAGATTAAATGCGCCGATTCCTGTTCCTATTTTTGACTTCGGATCATTTGCTGCCCAAGGTCGTTTAAAATAGGAAAAACCAAATAGGAAAAAGGCAACAAAAGATTTTAGCCAAAACTTCTTTGCACTCAGGTTTGGGGCAGTGGTTAAGTGGTCCAGCTTGTGCTTTTCAAAATAGTGAAGCGCCTTTGCGAATGCTTCTTTTTCAAATTTTACGTCTGCATCGGTAAAGAGTAGCCATTTTCCAGATGCTTGAAGGAATCCACGATATAATGCGTTATTTTTTCCCAGCCAGCCATCAGGCAATTCTTCTATATGAATGACGGAAATTCGCTGATCTTCGGTTTGTAATTCCTCCATCATAAGCCCGGTTGCATCGGTTGACCGATCATTGACAAGAATCCATTCAACATTTTTGTAAGTTTGCTTAAGCTGACTGCGAACACTGGATTTAATATGACTTTCTTCATTACGGGCAGCAACAATAACCGATAACAATGGACCATTTTCTAAGCCCTCTTCATTCTCTAAAGCGTCAATTTTTCGTAAACCAATGAATCCATCTAAGAGAAAAACAATCCAAACAAGAATTCCAATCGTATATAAAATCGTTAGCATTGCTGACACTTCCCCAGACTCTTTTTAAGTCTAGTTTAAAGCAATAGAGCCAAACCTCCAAATTAGGAAGTTGGTTCTGTGACTTCTAGTTGTGTACGTAAGGCAGCTCCCATTTTTTTCGATTGAGCAGTTGCAGCCTTAATACACGAAATGAACGCTTGTTGGACTTGATGTTCCTCAAGCACTTTGACTCCAGCCTCAGTTGTTCCCCCTGGGCTTGTAACATCCCGTCTTAGCTGTTCCGACGATTTTGCGGAATTTTTCACCATTTCTGCCGCCCCGATTAATGTTTGCACGATTAATTCACTCGCCATTTCCTTATCGAGTCCAACCTCAACCGCACTTTTTTCCATTGCTTCAATCAGGTAATAGATATAAGCAGGACCGCTGCCTGATAGTCCGGTTACAGCATCAAGCTGCCCTTCTTCCACAAAAGTAGTCAAACCAACCGTTCCAAATAAATTTTTCATTAATTCAATTTGTTGCGGGGTGACACGCTCATTTACTGCAACAGCAGTGGCCGATTTTCCAACTGCCGCGGATGTATTTGGCATTGCTCTGACAATGGCAATTGGTAATTTTGCTAATGTTTCGATGGTACTCATGGATACTCCTGCTAACACGGAGACCACTAGCATCTGTTCCGTTAAATAGTCGCGAATGTCGTGAATGGCAGTTGCTACATCTTTTGGCTTCATTGATAAAATGACCATGTCCGCTCCAGCTAATAGCTCATTTAATTCATAGGTTGTACTGACCCCGTAGCGTTCTTGCAGCTTCTGTAGCCTTTCCACGTTTGAATGATTGGTAACCCAAATGTTTTTTCTGTCAATTAAACTATTTTCAAGAATACCTGAAATAAGCGCCTCAGCCATCGAACCTGCACCGATTATCGCTAACTTTTTCATTTCCCATGCCTCCCTCTATAAATGTTGATTTATCAACGGTTTGACCCGTTGGTGGGGTGTCAAAAAAATATTTTTCGACACGCTTCCTAACAATACTTTCATA
>NZ_FNHN01000011.1 GCF_900103525.1 Bacillus sp. OK048 | reverse complement strand
GTGAATATGAAACGAATTATCACGTTAATGGGTAAGTAATAGCCCATTATTTTACCTTTAAAAATCCAAAACACGAAAAAAGATTAGGGAATGTTGAAAAACATCCCTAATCTTTTTAATTTTTATTGCAGTAAATTTAGATTGCCTATATTTTCAGCAGTCTCGGGCTCCCCTGCTTTTTATTGTTTTATTCTACTAGATTTACTTCCGCCACTATACTCTGCAAATCCTGTTGAAAGCGTTCAAGTTGTACTCGTTGGTGTTCTGATGCTACTTCCAGCGCATTTTCAATTTGTTGATAGGCTTCGTTAACTTCTTCCTTTAAATGTTTCAACTGATGTCCGTAACTTGCGCTATCACTAATAATAGTAGCCGCAAGCCCCTGTGCTTCTTCATATCCTTGCTGAGCTGCTTGAAAAGCTTGCTGTTTATCTTTGTTGTATGGATATTGTTGCATTCGACTGTTTCACTCCCATCATTTTTTAATAATCTTAAATTGCACAGCACGATAACAAATTATTCAGCATAAAAAGTCTTCTGTATTGCATCCTAACAATATAGGAGGAGGGATGAAAATGGTGAACAAAAACGACGGCAAGGATATGAGAAGAAATCAACCAAAGACATCTGGTCAGCCAGAGCCTTTAAGTGGTTCACATAAAGTGAAAAATCGCAACCATTCGCGTGCGAAGCATAACAGTCATCATGATATGTAAATAGTTCTAACCCCCTCTAGACCGAAGAGGGGGTTACATTTATAATTGGAGTAGTGCTTGCAGTAAGAGGTGTTCTTCTTTATCTGTGACTGTCCTTAAATCAATGATAAATTCCTCTTTTTGGATTCGTCCAACAATGGCTGGTTTAAATTGTGTTCTTAATTTTTTTCCAACCTGTTCTGCTGTTAGTGAATGGTGTTTAAGAGAAATAGACATTGTTGGCAGTTCTACATCCGGCATCGTTCCCCCGCCTACCTGACTTGTACTTTGGAAAATCTTTGCTTGAAAATGATCAGAACCTTGTAACAAATTTGTAACAAAACGCTTCGATCTATCGTCTATTACATCAATAGATACTAATAAATCACGGATTGTTGGAATGTTTTGTACACCATTTTCACCTCGTGCATAATCAATCAGCGTCCCTTCAAGGGCTGCTAATGTCATTTTATCCACTCTAACCACTCGTGCTAACTGGTGTTTTTTTAACCGATCAATAATCTTCTTTTTCCCAGCAATAATACCAGCTTGCGGGCCGCCAAGCAGCTTGTCTCCACTAAAAGTAACAATATCTGCACCCATTTCAATGACCTCTTTTACAACAGGCTCGTTGCCAATTCCGTGCTTTCTAAAGTCAAAAAGTGCACCGCTGCCAAGGTCCTCATAAAAAATCACATTTTCGGAATTTTGCGTCAGTTCAATTAGCGCTTCTGTTTCGACAGATTTCGTAAAACCTATCACTTTAAAGTTACTTGTATGTACTTTCATGATAATCGCCGTTTCAGGATGAAGTGCATTCTCATAATCATATAAATGCGTTTTATTAGTTGTTCCGATTTCCACTAATTTCGCTCCGCTTTCTTCCATAATAGAAGAAATGCGAAATGAGCCGCCAATTTCCACTAATTGACCACGCGAAACAATAACTTCTTTATTTTCTGCAAGCGCTCTTAAAACAAGATAGACAGCGGCAGCATTGTTATTGACGACCATTGTTGCTTCTGCACCGGTAATTTCTTTAAGCAGTGCTTCCACATGGCTATGCCTGGAACCTCGCTCTCCTTCTTGCAATTTATACTCAAGGTTTGAGTAATTCTGTGCTGTTTCTACCACATGATGAATAGCATTGTTGCTTAGTCTAGCTCTTCCGAGATTTGTATGAAGGATGGTTCCAGTTGCATTAATTACTTTTTCAATTGTGTATGAATATTGCTTCTTGATGTTTACTTCTAAGCGTTGAAAAACTTCATCTATAAACTGATTTGAGCCTGGAGTTGCACCATGCCAGTCCCCTTTTATTAGCAATGTCCTAATTTGATCTACTGCTTCCTTTACCTGTTTTGTTAACTGAGTAACATCTAGATGATTCTCCTTAAGGAGAACTTCGAACTGTCCATGTTTTTGTAGTTCATGTACAGCCGGAATTGAGCGTAGCCATTCTTTCACCATTTACAAACTCCTTTACTAATCCTACTTTATTCCTATTATACCATTTCACGTTTTCATTCTGAATGAATAAAATACAGCGAGCAAGGGGGATTGTTATGAAATCCAAAAAAAATATTCAGCCGATTGACTTTGACCTTGTGGAAAAGTGGTTGGAAAACTACTGCCTTGATCCACTAACGACACAAGATGACGTAACTCAATTTCGAATAGATCTATACGAAACAGATCAAGAATGGATTGTTGAAGCGTTACTTAACGAGTTTAACAGCTCGGAAATTAAGGTTTTTATAGAGGATAAGAAACTCGTTATTACTGCAGATAAATCTTCCACTTCCTCTAATCAACAAAAAAAAGTTCGCACGATCCAGTTCCCCTTTGAAGTCATTAATCAAAAAGTAACAGCGAATTATATTAATGGAATTTTAGAGGTGTTTATTTCAAAATCTGAAAAGGGATTAGGAAAAAACTGCTTTATAACATTGCCCTAAGGATAAACTTAAGGCATGATTTTTTTTCATAATTAAGTTGACATAATACAATTACAGCTAACAAATAACCCCCATTATCTAGACTAGATATGAGGGTTATTTGTTATTTTTGTGAAATGATATTTATGAAATCCTCTGTGTCAGGAAATACACCAGTGTCCAATTTTGAATAGATCTTCTCTCCATTAACCGTTACCTCAAATGCCCCACCTGAAACAGGAATTAATTCCATTTTTCCAATCTTGCGATTAAAGTGTGTAAATAATTCTTCCGCGAAACTCGCAGCTTTTGGTGCGTAGTTTCATTGCATGCAAAATTCAACAGTTATTTGATAGATGTTCATTTTTTATCCTCCATTGCAACTTAAATCTAATTTCCTACATCGATATAGTAAAAATAGTTTAACTCACTACTATTTATTCAAGCAAATCTTTCGCCTTCATACTATGTGCGTATTTTTATATAAACAGTTATACTAATAATGGAGGTGGAACTTTTACATGAGTGAGCAAGAGAAAATTCGCCTAACCTCTTTATCAACTAAAGCTGGTTGAGGCTGCAAAATTGGTCCTGAAGACCTGGCGCAAGTTTTGCGCCTATTACCTAAGCAAGAATCGGTTCCTGAATTATTGGTGGGACACGAAACATCAGATGATGCGGGTGTTTATCAGTTAACTGACTCAATTGCACTTATTCAAACTGTCGATTTCTTTACGCCAATCGTAGACGACCCATATATGTTTGGACAAATTACGGCAGCCAACGCTTTAAGTGATGTTTATGCAATGGGTGGTGAGCCGAAAACAGTCTTAAATATTGTCGCTTATCCAATAAAAAAGCTCGGTGCACAGATGCTTTCAGATATTCTCCGCGGTGCAGCAGATAAAGTAAAGGAAGCTGGAGCATTAACTGTTGGCGGTCATTCTATCGATGATCAAGAGCCGAAGTTTGGTCTTTCTGTAACAGGAATTGTTCATCCTGATAAGGTTTGGAAGAATGTCGGTGCAATGCCGGACGATGTCTTAGTGATAACGAAGCCGATCGGCGTAGGAATTATCACGACTGGAATTAAACGAAGTGTTGTTACAGAGCTACAAGAACAGACCGTCACAGAAACGATGGCTGAGTTAAATAAAACAGCGGCTGAATTGTTAATGAACTACCATCCTCATGCTGTAACGGATGTAACAGGATTTGGATTGTTAGGACATAGTAGTGAGATGGCACGCGGGAGTAATGTCAGCTTTGAAATCTCCTACTCAAAGGTTCCAATCCTTGATGGTGCATTAGAGTTAGCGAGAGATGGAGTTGTTCCGGGTGGATCAAAGTCAAATCACAAATGGTTAATCGATGATGTTTCGTATGAGGACTTACTCCCTGAGGAGCAGTTAGTTTTGTGTGATGCCATTACTTCTGGTGGACTACTCGTTTCCATGAGTGAACAAGAAGCAGTTCAATATGTGAACAACCTGCATTCAGCTGGAAAACACGATGCTGCTATTGTTGGCAGGGTCGTAGAGAAGCAGGACAAGTTAATTTATGCAAAAAGATAACAGCGTGGCATGAGCCGTGCTGTTTTTTTTGTGTATTTTTTTGGGAAGCAGAACAGATTATTGCGCATAAAGGTACGGGTTCTACAAAAAAGTGTACAGGTTCTACAATAAACCGTACAGTTTCTACAAAACATAAAACTTTCTCATAAATCAATCCCATAAAAAAATGACCTACACGAATATAGGTCGTTCTTCTTAGAAAGCGACTAATTGGCTTTGGATTGGTTCATTGTAAATTTATTTGTTAGTTTTTTAATCATATCTTCGGTCATTTTCGCTAGATCGTATTCGAATTTAAAGCCCCACTCTTCTTCTGCGGCGATTGCATCAATAGAATTAGGCCAGCTGTCGGCAATTTTTTGACGGATAGGGTCAACATTATAGGTCAGTTCAAAGCAAGGGATATGTTTCTTAATTTCGCGTGCAATTTCTTCAGGGTCAAAACTCATAGCCGTGACATTAAACGCGTTACGGTGAATAAGCCTGCATGGGTCTGCCTCCATTAAATCGATAATCGCATTAAGGGCATCAGGCATATACATCATATCCATGTAAGTCCCTTTTTCAATACAGGAAGTATAACTGCCATTCTTGATTGCTTCATAGTAAATTTCCACCGCGTAGTCTGTGGTACCACCGCCTGGAAAGGCAACATGTGAAATTAATCCGGGGAAACGTAATCCTCTGGTGTCGACTCCAAATTTATGATAATAGTAATCGCCCAAAAGTTCCCCAGCTACCTTATTTACTCCATACATCGTTGTGGGACGCATAATCGTATCCTGTGGCGTGCTCTCCTTTGGTGTGGACGGTCCAAATGCACCAATTGAACTAGGGGTAAAAAATTGTGCATTCAGCTCTCTCGCTGTTTCTAATGCATTCATTAATCCACCCATATTTAAATTCCAAGCTTGAACTGGCTTAGCTTCAGCAGTTGCAGAGAGCAGAGCAGCTAAATGCATCACCGTATCTACTTTGTATTTTTCAGCTACCTCTCCCATTCTGTTTAGATCGGTAACATCCACGATTTCAAATGGTCCACTCTGTGCTGCTTCGCTGCCATTTCTTTTTATATCAGTAGCGATTACATTGTCTGTACCATACCTTTCCCGCAATTTCATCGTGAGTTCAGAACCAATTTGTCCTAAGGCACCGGTTATTAAAATGCGTTTCATTCTTCTCCGTCCCCTTCACTTATGTCATGAAATCTTGCCCATCCAACGTTTCCATTTTCAAATAATGCCCATTTCCTTACCGACTTTCTCGTAAGTAGCAATAGCACGATCGAGCATTTCTTTTGTATGTGCCGCGGTTGGCATATTACGTACCCTACCGGTTCCTTTAGGAACGGTTGGGTACACAATCGCCTTTGCATATACTCCCTCTTCGTTTAAACGTTTGCTAAATAGCTGTGTTAGAGCCTCGTCTCCAATAATACATGGAGTAATTGGAGTCTCACTATTTCCAATCTTAAAGCCTAATTCCTTCAAGCCTTTTTTTAGGTAATCTCCATTTTCCCAAAGCTTTTGATTAAGCTCTGTACTCTCCATTAGAATTTCAATGGATTTTTTACTGGCCGCTACATCCGCCGGTGTTAATGATGTGGAAAATAGGAATGGACGGCTGCGAACCTTAAGCCAATCAATTAAATTCTTCTTTCCTGCAACATATCCACCCACGACGCCAATCGCTTTTGATAAAGTTCCAATTTGAAAATCAATTTTATCCGATAAACCGAAATGTTTAACAGTACCAGCACCATCACCAAGGACACCAGATCCATGTGCATCATCTACATATGTAATGAGATCAAATTCCTCAGCTATTTTTACGATTTCTGGTAATAGCGCAATATCACCGTCCATGGAGAATACACCATCTGTAATGACCATAATTTTATTAAATTGACCAGATTCCTTAGCTTCTTTGGCCTTTGCGCGTAAATCTTCCATATCTGAATGATTGACACGAATAATCTTTGCTCTAGAAAGTCGGCACCCATCAATGATGGACGCATGGTTTAATTCATCGGATAAAATCGCATCATTTTTATCCATAACAGCTGAAATAGCAGCCATATTACAATTGAATCCTGATTGATATGCAATGGCTGCTTCCGTATGTTTGAATTCAGCTAACTTCTCTTCCAATTCAACGTGGAGTTTTAGTGTTCCATTAATGGTACGAACCGCTCCAGCCCCAACACCGTACGTTTCAATTGCCTCAGCAGCAGCTTTTTTTAAACGTTCATCTGTTGCTAATCCTAAATAGTTATTGGATGAAAGATTCACTAACTGTTTACCATTTATTGTAATCATCGGACCATTTGGACTTTCCAATGGATCGATGACATTATATAGACCCTTAGCTTTTAAATCTTCTAGGTTTTCGTTTAAAAATTGCTCTAAAATCATACTAGACACATTTATTCCCCCTTATTGTCGCTTTTAGAAAAACATTTGTCCGCCACATGTGGACAGTTAATCGTCGAACGAATCCCAATATGAATGGGTTTCTTTACTATACTTTATCATATTATAGTTAAAAATGTTCATACCATGTGGACATTTATTGAAAAAATTTTTCCGTATTTTTTAGTTTATCTAATTGGAAAAAAGGTTAGTTTTCAAAAGGTGTAAAAACGGTATAATGAAGGTTGATGTCTTATTAGAAAGGATGTAGTTTGTGACATATATTTCGTCAATCCTATCCACCATCATTGTTGGAGGATTATTTATTTTTATATTTATTTATCTCTATGATTGGCTTTTTGGTGAACAACAAGAAAAACAAATTCGTAAAATCCATAAATATTACCGCGACGAAAACGTTCAAAAAGTTGAAATGCTGGAGCACCAGTCGAAAAAATTCACACTTTATCAAGTGAAAACAGACCAGGGAACAAAACGGGTAAAATTAATGCCAGGCTATAAAATTGTAAAGATGGTACCTAAGAAAAAAGAACCTGCCCAATAATGGGATAGGTTCTTTCAATGCTTCATCTTTCATTCACTTTTAGTCTAGTTAATTTCGTAGAATTTTGGTTCACTTTTTCCAGTGCTTCCAGGTATTCAGCCTCTAAACGACTAATGATAGCAGCAGCAGGTTCGATTTTGTCGATGGCACCGACTCCGTGCCCAGCAGACCAAATATCCCGCCAAGCTCTCACATTAGATTTACCCTCCATATGATCAAAATCAATCTTTTCTTTTTTTACTAGCTGTGCTGGGTCAAGCCCTGCCTTCACGATACTCGGAATCAGCATGTTTGCCTTTACACCAGAAAAGGCATCGGTTAAGACGATATCTTCCTGTGATGAGGTAACGAGCATTTCACGATAATCGTCGTTTACTATACTTTCTGTTGCGACAATAAACCTTGTTCCCATATAAGCAAGGTCTGCACCAGCTGCTTGTGCAGCTAATATCCCTTTACCGGTTGAAATTGCACCAGCGAGAACGATAATGCCATCCCAAAAAGTACGGACCATATCCACAAATGCGAAGCTGTTAATTTGACCTGCATGTCCACCTGCACCACTAGCTACCAAAATCAACCCGTCTACACCCGCTTCTGCAGCTTTATGGGCAAATTTTAAATCGCTAACATCTGAGAAAACCAAGCCTCCATACTCATGAACAATGTCAACCACATGTTTTGGGCTTCCTAAAGAAGTTATAACTAATTGCGGCTTGTGCTTTTTGATTAAATCGATTTCGTCCTGTAGACGGCTATAGGTGCTATGTACAACCATATTCATCGCCCATGGTGCGATTTTACGCCCAGGCTCTGTTGCGCTGGCTGCTTCTAATTCCTCATTTAATTGTCCCATCCATTGATCCAATTCCTCTATCGGTCTTGCATTTGGCGCTGGGAATGATCCAATTACTCCATTTATACAGCAATTTTTAACTAAATCTGGACCTGACACTAAAAACATTGGTGCCGCGATTACCGGCAACTTTAACTGATTCCACCAATTTTCAGGGATTGATTTTTGCATAAACTCACTCCTTCAATTAAGAATTTTCTGAATAAATTACCTATTCCTATAGTACCTGAAAATGAATGGTTATTCAATCGTAGACTAAAGCCTTTATTAATAAATAATAAAACGTTTTCACAACACGGACGATGAGTCGTTAAAATTTTCCATCGTTCGTCTTTTGGTTAAAAAACAATTGCTTTCCTTTTTTACCATGTTATAATGAGATAAATTTTATAAGGTTTCACTCATATAATCGCAGGGATATGGCCTGCAAGTTTCTACCGGATTGCCGTTAACAATCCGACTATGAGTGGGTAATGCTTACGGCGCTATTTTGCGTCCATACATTTTAGGTTATTTAGCCCAAATGTCATTGCCTCACTCGAATTTGATGTGGGCCATGATATTTGGGCTTTTTTATTTTTCCATAGGGGGATACACATGAGATTACTTGAAGAAAAGATTAAAAAGGATGGCAGAGTCCTAAATGAAAATGTGTTAAAGGTTGATTCATTCTTAAACCACCAAATTGATCCTAGTTTAATGTTTGAACTTGGGAAGGAGTTTGCAAAGCGATTTGCAGGTGAAGGAATTACAAAAATTGTTACAATCGAGTCCTCTGGGATTGCTCCCGCTGTTATGGCAGGATTACAGATGACTGTACCAGTTATTTTTGCGCGAAAAAGAAAATCAGTCACTTTAACGGACGACCTTCTGACAGCAAGCGTTCATTCTTTTACAAAAAACGAAACGAATGAACTCGCAATTGCTAGAAAGTATTTGAACGCAACAGATAAAGTATTAATTATCGATGACTTTCTTGCGAACGGTCAGGCTGCACTAGCCCTAGTCGAGATGGTCCAACAGGCTAATGCCTCAGTTGCTGGAATTGGCATTGTGATTGAAAAGTCCTTCCAGCCTGGTGCTCAGAAATTAAAAGAGCAAGGATTACGAGTTGAATCATTAGCTAGAATCGCCTCTCTATCCAGTAGGGAAGTTACATTTATCACAGAGAAAACGGAGGAATTGTTCTAATGAAACAACATCCGTTCAAAATCGCATCTTTAGGAATTCAACATGTGTTAGCGATGTATGCTGGAGCTGTCATCGTCCCTCTTATCGTCGGTGGTGCTTTAAATCTAACGGGAGAACAATTAACCTATTTGGTATCGATTGATATTTTGATGTGTGGGATCGCAACAATTTTACAGGTTTGGCAGAATCGCTTTTTCGGAATTGGCTTACCGATTGTTTTAGGATGTACGTTTACTGCGGTCGGTCCAATGATTGCGATTGGCGGAGAATATGGTATTTCAAGCATTTACGGTTCGATTCTAGTCTCAGGTTTAATTGTTGTCTTGATTGCACAGTTCTTTAGTAAGTTAATCAAATTTTTCCCGCCAGTTGTTACGGGATCGGTGGTTACCATAATTGGTATTACTCTTATACCAGTTGCGATGAATAACATCGCAGGCGGACAAGGCAGCCCTGATTTTGGCAGTCTTTCAAATATTAGCTTAGCTTTTGGTACGCTATTATTTATCATTCTACTCTACCGTTTTACAAAAGGATTTATTCGTTCTGTTGCGATTCTCCTAGGCTTAGCGGGTGGAACCATAGTTGCTGCATTAATGGGTAAGGTAAACTTTGGGGCTGTTGGTGATGCCTCCTGGTTCCATATGGTAAAACCTTTTTATTTCGGTACCCCTACTTTTGAATGGACACCGATTATCACAATGACCCTTGTTGCGATTGTTAGTTTAGTAGAATCTACAGGTGTCTACTTTGCTCTAAGTGATATCACTGGTAGAAAGCTTAAGGAGAGCGATTTAGCTAAAGGTTATCGTGCAGAAGGACTTGCGATCATGTTAGGTGCTTTGTTCAATGCATTCCCGTATACAACCTATTCTCAAAACGTAGGACTAGTACAACTTTCAGGTGTTAAAACCAAAAATGTCATCTACACAATGGGTGCAATGTTAATCATTTTAGGATTCGTTCCTAAAATAGGTGCTTTAACAACGGTTATTCCTACCCCTGTTTTAGGCGGTGCAATGGTGGCGATGTTTGGAATGGTCATTGCATATGGAATTAAAATGCTAAGTAAAGTAGAATTTGCTTCACAAGAAAATCTGTTAATTATCGCATGTTCTGTCGGTATGGGTCTTGGTGTTACGGCTGTCCCTGATTTATTTGCTCAACTCCCAGATAGCGTAAAAATCCTAACCAATAATGGAATTGTTGCGGGAAGCTTAACTGCTATTTTCTTAAATATTGTGTTTAATGTTGCGAAGCCTGTAAGGCAAACGCAAGCTCCAAAAACAAGCAGTCAAGGTGTTGCATAATATTCATTTTAAAAAGCTGCCAGGTTCAAAATGAACCTGGCAGCTTATATTTCGATCAATCATTAAGCCCCGTTCTTATGATATTAAAGTCTACTTTTACATTGACTTTCGCATTCTTATACATTTTGTACCACTTTTTATCAGTAAGCTTTGAGTGACGGACAGAACTTCTATATATATCCCCAAGTCCAATCACATCTGAATTTTTAGATTGTAAAAAAGATATGAGTTTTTCGATCTCCTTTTTCATGCTCTTCTCAATCTCCTTTTCAAGAAATATTATATTTGAAGGTTTACCAACATCGATTGGACTAGTTATTTCAAGCAATCTTGCAGTAAATTTTGTCTCTATATTAAATTCCGGTTTATCTTTGTTAATAAGCTTAATTTTACTACTGCTTCGTATTGAATCTAGAGATGCAACCGTTTTGTTAAGCCGTTGATTCCTTCCTTTCAATTTCGGAGATTCACTATTGATAACCACGTCCTTACTTCCATCCTTATATTTATCAGTAAGCAAGGTTAAATAAAAGGATTGTTCAGTATTAATTTTCCCTACTAATTTACTGCCTTTAAAGAGGGCAACCCCAGAAAAAAGGACATCCTTGCTATCTTCCTTCCTTAAAATTGGCATGGTTGGTTCTTTCCCTATCGTGTATTTGTTACGTAAAATCTCTTGAATAGTTGCGGGTGGCATCATTTTATTTTGGGTATTTTGTTCCATGAGGGTATAAATATGCAGTCCAATATCAGGAATATGCTTGTTTTGTATTTGTAGTAAATCCCTTGCTCTTCCATCAACCACGGCTAAGTATGTCATATCACTAATAGAAGGATCACTTGATAACGTTTCTGCTACATTTGCCTTTCCTTGTTTAAGCAATTCTTCACCGTATAAAATAACTCGAAGTTGTCCCGAAACCAATCGCTTAGACGCTTTTTTATTTCCATAGTTACGATTTCCTTTAATCGTCAGTGCATGCGTTTCCAGAATATCAATATCATTAGCTGCATTGGGTTTTATGCTTAACTCAACCGCCGTCCCCAAAATGGAACCATTTTCCCCCAAGTCGTATGCACCAGTGGTTACAAGACCTAATTTATCAAGTATTTTTGGTTCTGCACAGCCACAAAGCAACAATAAGGATAATAACAAATTCAATAACCATCTTTTTCTCAACATTTCACTTTCTCCTTATAGGACCTAATTTGTTTCTTTAGTAAAGCGAAAGCATAGAGAACAAAAGGATAACAAAACACAATAAAAAAAGAGAATTTAGCAAAAGTATCGTTCAATCTATCGATTCTTAAACGTGTTGTAAAAAACAAACTTGCAACAAAAATTAATAATATAAAAATCCACAAAACTCCTTTTGGTTTTTTTCCAAATGTGCGTTTTACACCATGAACAGCGGCCCACAAATAAAGCATAAGATTAGGGAGAATGATGAGCAGCCAATAGGATACAGCTATATATTCTGTTCTTTCGATAAAAGAAAGTCGAACGATTTTAAAAAGGGTTAAAGTTGCCCAAATGGTATGTTCTAATTGTCCAGGGCTAAAATAACTAATGGTTAGGAGCATAATAATCAAATACAAGAAAGTAGTTGCAGCGATTCCTAATTGAGCAAATTTTTGCACCCTATCCTTTTTCTCCAAAAAAGGATAGACAAAATAAAGGATTTCGAAGCCTACAATAGTGAAAGTCATTTTATGAACTCCCTTTAAAAGGGACACCATATTTGTTTCCATCACGGGAAGCAGGTGATGAAAATCTCCTAATCGTAAAGGAAAGCCAATGAGCCCAAACATCCAGAGTGAAAATAAGATACTAAAAAAACAAACCCCAACTATAATACGAATCCCACCTGTGACCCCATAAATGACTAATAATAGAATGGAAAATGAAAACACCCAAGTTGGTACAGTCGGATAAACCCATGTTTGAATGACCTCGATATAGTTTTTTAGTATGATCAAACACGCACATAAGCAATATAGAATATATGCACTACTCAACATCTTTCCAATCCACTTTCCATACACATCCTGGTGTATACCATAAAGGTCTGTAGATCCATAAATTTGTAACGTTTTAATCATAATAAATACGACAATATGAGAGAAAACGCCTGCGAGGACAACCGAAATCCAGGCATCATGTTTTGCTTCAAAAAATATTATCCGTTGATACCCAAATATTCCAATCCCTACTTGATTAGCATTGATAATAAAACATATCAAAAAGGTACTTAACAAAAATTGAGGTTTTGGTTGGTATTGAACTTTCATACATTCACCTGCTACGTAAGGTCAATTTTTTTCTTTCGCTTTTTCAGGGGCATATTTGTATTCGTCCTCTGGCCTATTTAGATCAGCCCTTTTGTAAGTGAATTGATAGGGAAGTCTAACGATACTATCTTTCCAATCACTAAACCGAGGTGGATAAAAAGGAGATAGATAAGGAGTTCCAAGACTCGATTGCTTTAACATGTGCAATAGTAAAAAGCAAAAACCGTACATAATTCCGTAAAACCCCCAAAATCCAGCCAATATAATGAGCGGAAATCGTAATCCCCTAATTACGTTGCCCATTGAATAACTTGGTGTTACAAATGACCCCAAAGCAGCTAAGGCGATGATGATAATTAAAATATTGCTCGTAAACCCTGCGTCTACCGCAGCTGTTCCAATAACGATACCTCCGACAATACCCATCGTTTGGCCAACTTTTGTCGGCAATCTTGCTCCTGCCTCTCTTAGTAATTCAATGAAAAATTCTAATATTAAAGCTTCAAACATTGGTGGGAATGGTACCTTTGACCTTGACTCGCTAAGAGGCAGTAACAAAGTTTGTGGAATGACTTCATAATGAAAGGTTAGACAAGCAACATATATTGAGGTAAAGAACACCGAAATAAATAAGCCGATAAATCTTAAAAACCGTAGGAATGTTCCAATTTGCCAATTGACATTATAGTCTTCTAAACTTTGAAAAAACTCTAAGAATGATTGAGGACAAACAATAGCCAAGGAGCTGCCATCTACAAAAATCGCCAGCTTTCCCTTTAATAGCAAATCACTTACTCGGTCCGGACGCTCTGTTAACAACATTAGTGGAAATATCGATAAAGAGTTATCTTCAATAAGTTGTAAAAGCCCTGAACTATCAATAATTCCATCTATTTTTATGTTTTGAATTCTTTGTCTTAGTGTGCCCACCATTTGTTCAGAGGCAATACCATTCATATACACAATTGAAACAGTTTTATTGGTGTGACTCCCTACATTCAAATTTTCAATGCATAATTTTGGATCTTTAAGGTAATTTCGAATAAGGGAAATATTTGTCAGTAAACTTTCATTAAATGCAATTTGTGGACCAATAACCGCAGATTCATTTTCTGCAAAAGTTAAGGATCGTCCAACTGTAGAAGGTATTTTTGCTAATAGAACGGATGAATCCCCTTCTAAGTAAATAATTACATTTCCCTCTAGAGCAGATTTGACGACCATATCCATTTGATTTGATTTTTCAATCTCAGCAACAGATAAATACTCCATTATTTTTTGAATGGAATCGAAGGAAAGCTCTTTTATTGGTTCAATAATAAACTGATAAAGCATGGTTTTTTCTATTAATGTACCAATGTAGAATATGGTTATTCCTGAGCAACCTACTTCATTCTCGAAAATGTCTGCACTGTTGTGCAATCTATTTTTAAATTCCGAAGACATTAATTCTCTTGATGGAGGTATTGAGTCCTCGTTCCCAACATGTTTCACATTTTTATTGGCTATTAATTTCTTCTTAAAGAACATTTACCAGCACCCTCAATCAATTCAAGACATTCTCTTAATGTATTATTTACCATTAAAACCTCTTTATACCACTTCATAATGTACAAAAAAATAAAGCGAAGCTAATGTTAGCAACGCTTAGGAAATTTCATGATTGGCTCATTTTCGGATTCCATATCACAATCTGGACTTGTGCTACTTTCGCCAGAGCCACCGATGGTTTTGGTAATGGAGATGGGTGAAATGTAAACAGCACCGCCAAAGTTAACAATGCCGCCTGAAATCGTCCCAATTGAAACATTATTAGGATTTGTGACCAAAGTAAACCCCCTCCTTGTCCTTGGTGTTACTATTATGGTATGTATAAGTCAGGCTATGGTTCTTACTTAAGTTTCATTAACTAAATAATTTAAAAAAACGATTTAAACAGTTCTTGATGGTCATTGCATTCTTTACAAATATACTCGATTTCTAATGGATCTTCCCTCACCATATGTACGGTATCCCTGCTACAATTTTCGCAAAATCTGACTTCCTGAGTTTGTTCCACTTAGCATCACCTCATCCTCGTTCTACGTATTTTATAAGCTCTATAAATATCATTCCATATTGAGGTAGTTCTAAACGCAAGAAATAAGAATAAACGAATGAACAGCCTATGGTAAAAAGATATATATATATATATTTCTTCATTTATCAACGTTTTCGTGCTATCATTCAATCGAAAAAACCGATTGGTTTTAATTTATTAAATAGATAAAATGAATTTAATAAGGTTACTCCTTTATATATAATCAAAATGGCAAGAATATTACTACGGTGATAAAACTACTAAATCTTTGAGGTGGAATATTTTATGAAGAAATGGTTATCTGGTATTATTTTATTAATACTGGTTTTTTCGTTGGCAGCATGTGGGAAAACTGATAATAAAGGAACTGAAGAAAAAGAAGGAAAGAAAGAAACAAAATCAGAGGAAGTTTTAAAAATAGGTGCCATTCCTGATCAAAATGCAGCTTTCCTACAAACAGGGATGGATGCTGTTGCAAAGCAATTAAGTGAAGATACTGGCATGAAGGTTGAATTTGTACCTTCCGTTGATTATGCAGCATTGGTAACAGGATTCCAACGCGGAGAGATTCATTTAGCATGGTTTGGCGGTTTAACAAGTGTACAGGCTAGAAATCTTGTTCCAGGTGCTGAATCGATAGTACAACGTCCACGTGATGCTGAATTTAAATCTGTATTTATTACTCAAGAGGGATCAGGCATTAACACACTTGCTGATGTAAAAGGAAAATCCTTTACATTCGGAAGTGAAAGCTCAACATCTGGACATTTAATGCCACGGTTCTTCTTAAAAGAAGAAGGAATTGACCCTACTACGGACTTTAATGGTAAGCCGAATTTTTCAGGTTCTCATGATACAACCTACAAATTAATCGAATCTGGTTCCTTCCAAGCTGGTGCCCTTAACATTTCCGTTTGGGAAGCAGCTGTAAAAGAAGGAAAGGTTGATACAAGCAAAGTAAAAGTTTTCTACACCACTCCAGATTATTATGACTATAACTGGACAATCAATAGCAATGTTGAAGAAGTATTTGGCAAAGGTTCGAAGCAAAAAATAAAAGATTCACTTCTAGCTATGCCGGGCGACTCAAAAGAAATAACGGATTTATTCCAAACTGACAAGTTTATTGAAACAAAAAATGATAACTATGAAAAGATTGAAAAAGTAGCAAAGGAATTAGAGATTATAAAGTAGTAGGTGTTGTAAATGTCTTCAAAAACAATCATTGAAGCAAAAAATATAACAAAACAGTTTGAAGGGAAGATAGCCTTATCTTCCCTTTCTTTTTCTATCAAACAAGGAGAGTTAGTTGCCTTAATTGGGCCAAGTGGTGCCGGAAAAACTACCTTATTGAATTCGATTGCTGCCCTTGTACCCCTTCACAGCGGTGAACTCATTATTGATAACGTACCTCTTACAAAATATAAAAAAGGCAAACTTTTTTCAAAGAAAATAGGTGTCATCCGCCAACAATTCGACTTAATTGGTCCATTAGCGGTGATTCACAATGTCCTTGCTGGTAAATTATCTGAATGGGGATTGTTCAAATCATTATTTTCACTACTAGTCCCTCAAGAAAAGGAAATTGCTATTAAAGCACTTCAACGAGTGGGACTTGAAGATAAACTATTGGAAATCACAGCCACGCTTTCAGGTGGAGAACAACAGCGTGTAGCGATGGCACGGTTATTGGTGCAAAATCCAGAAATCATCCTAGCAGATGAACCAGTTGCTTCTCTCGACCCAGCTCGTGCAGATGATGTACTTACCATGCTGACTAAAATCGTTACAGAAGAAAAGCAAACATTAATTGCCAGTTTACATTCAGTTGAATATGCTCGTAAATACTTTACGAGAATCATCTCACTCAAAAATGGGAAGATATTTTTCGATTTGCCAACAGAAAAAGTTACCGATGAACTATTAACTGAACTATACCAACTGAAGGAGCAGGTTTAAGATGAAACTTATTCCCTCTCTTCAACTTCATAAACGATTCATCCTTACAATGCTATTACTATTTGTTTTCATCTGGAGCCTTTCTTCTGTTCATTGGAACTCAGAGTTATATCATGCGGGCGGAATTCCTACCATGTTGCAAATAGTGGAAGGATTGATTCATCCAAATTTAGATCCGAGTATTTTATTGGTTGGTTTGGAATCTGCATGGATTACCCTTGCATACGCGGTTGCTGGGATGTCTTTGGCCATTATTTATGCTTTTATTGTTGGTGTCCTTGCATCAGGAACGTTAACGTCTAATAAATTTTCTAGGATTTTTTCGAAAATAGTTTTTAGGGGAATCTTAGGCTTTACTCGCTCGATTCATGAATTAATTTGGGCATGGCTTTTTGTGGCAGCCATCGGTTTATCTCCCTTTGCAGCCATCCTGGCCCTTGCAATCCCATATGGAGGGATTCTGGGACGTATATTTGCAGATATGTTAACGGATGTACCCAAGCAGCCAATTATTGCACTTAAATCTGCAGGGTCTTCTAGACTTCAGACGCTTATTTATGGCTACCTTCCATTAGTTTGGGCTGATTTTATTAGTTACACCATGTACAGGTTTGAGTGTGCGATTCGCTCTTCTGCCATCATGAGTTTTGTTGGGCTTGGCGGATTAGGCTTCCAAATACAATTAGCACTATCAGATCTCAAGTACGAATCTGTTTGGACTTTTGTCTATTTCTTAATTGCTCTCGTTATTTTTGTAGATTTATGGAGTAATTTTGTGCGTAAAGGCTTAACGGATCATAAACGACAAAAAGGGATTGGATTTGGCTGGTTATCCGTTCTATTCTCTTTGCTTTTAATTGCTGCTTCTTGGGTATATATTACTGTTGCAGAAAAAGCAGATCTATTTGAATTATTGTCTGAAAAAAATATCGAGTATGCAAAAAGGTTCTTCAGCGGACTCCTTGGTATCAATCAAGATAACCCTGCTTTTCTAGATGCAGAAAGCTGGTCTACAGCCTTAAAGTTAACAGTAGAGACACTTGAAATGAGCATTATGGCAATTGGATTTGCAACGATTGTTGCCTTTATTACTGTTATTCCGGCAACTAGAAACATTGCAGATGGCAGTCTTACATTAAAAAAAAGTTGGTATAATTGGATTCTATACGGTTTTATTCGACTGACATATATTTTTTCTAGATCAGTTCCAGAGTTAGTCTGGGCGATGATGATTATATTTATTTTTAAACCTGGTATTTTGCCTGGCGCATTAGCTCTTGCCCTTCATAACTTTGGAATTCTAGGAAAGCTATGGGCAGAGGTGGTCGAGGACATGGATCCTAGGCCAATTAGAAATTTAGCTACAGCGGGAGCTTCAAAAATTGAAATCTTTTTTTATGGAATACTTCCTATTGTACTCCCTAGATTTCTTACCTATATCCTCTATCGATGGGAAGTTATTATGAGAACAACGATTGTAGTAGGATTTGTTGGTGCAGGTGGACTTGGAATGGATTTTAAACTTGCTATGAGTTATTTTGACTACACTCAAATCACCTTACTATTACTGTGTTACATGATCCTTGTCATCATCGCAGACTTTGCTTCAGAAACAACGCGGAAAGCAGTTAAGTAAAGAATACATGTCCTATGAAGGGATGTGTGTTCTTTTTTAGTCTTTTCACATCTGCTATACATTAGCTAGCAGGTGATATGTTTTTGCTATCTTATTGATAAGCTCGGTTAAATGCACATTCTCAGCTGTTTACAAAATAATATGGTGAAATACTTGTATTAGCTTCCTGTTTTCAATTATTCTAAGCATAGCGGTCAAAAATATGATTCCATAGTACATAAAGATTTGAACTGTTGAAATTATTTAGGAGTTGGAGTTATTGGAAACAAAAAGAGCTTTACCTATTTTATTTTTAGTGATGTTTTTAGTCATGATCGGTTTTGGTATTATCATTCCTGTTCTTCCCTTTTATGCTGAAGAACTTGGTGCTGATACATTTCAGCTTGGTTTATTAATGGCCGTATATTCGCTGATGCAGCTGATTTTCGCACCATTTTGGGGTAGATTGTCTGATCGCATTGGGCGAAAGCCAGTTATGCTGATTGGGATAGCGGGACTTGCACTATCATTTTTTATCCAGGCTATGGCAACAGAGCTTTGGATGTTATTCGCTGCTCGGATTATTGGGGGTCTTCTTTCCTCCGCAAATATGCCGACAGCAATGGCCTACGTTGCCGATATAACCACTCCTGAAAACCGTGGTAAAGGAATGGGAATCATTGGAGCAGCTGTTGGACTAGGTTTTGTGTTTGGACCTGCAATCGGTGGAATCTTTTCGAAAAACAGCATGAGTATGCCTTTTTACTTAGCAGGTTTTTCATCTATACTAACCTTGATTCTTGTATTCTTTTTATTAAAAGAAACTTTGAAGAAAAACACTGAAAATGCAACTGCAGAAAAAAGGCAATCGTTATGGCAATCCTTTAGTGGTCCCTCATCGGTTTTATTTATTTTACAGCTATTTATTTCTCTATCTCTTTCTGGCTTAGAAGCAACCTTTGCCTACTTTGCAGCGAAAAAGGCAGGACTTAACGCCACTGATCTAGGATACATCTTTATGATTATGGGATTTGCTGGAGCAATGGTTCAGGGTGGTTTAATGGGGAAACTAACGAAGAAATATGGTGAAGGTTCTGTAATTCAAGGTGGAATTATTGTTTCAGCAATAGGGTTTGGATTGATTTTACTGGTGAATAGTTTTTCAACTGCTGCGATTTTTTTAACTATTTTTGGTATTGGAAACGGAGTAATACGTCCGAGTGTTTCTTCCCTGCTTACCAAAACAACCACAGCAGGTCATGGAAGCGCCACAGGACTTCTTTCTTCCTTTGACTCATTAGGCAGAATTGTGGGACCTCCACTAGGTGGATGGTTATTCTCGTTATCCATCGGCTTACCCTATATATCTGGAGTAATCATTTCCGTTTTAGCTTTTGTTTTATATCAAGTATATCGTTCGAAAGCGTTAATCTTGAAAACAAACTAGCATAAGTAAAAAGGACATGCATATGATAGGTTACGAAGATGTACTTGTATAAAGGAGTTGCGATTTATGAAACTACGCTCTCATTTCACAACGTTTTTATTCCTGGGGATCATTATTTTACTGGTGGCCTATCTTGATTCTCCATACTCTTTTATTCATAGTGGCTATTCATACTCGTCCAGCGAACCAGCAGTGGCACAGCCAGTCGATGTCCAACCGCCAATAGACTTGCCGGTCTTGGAGAACAGGCTCGACAGTGTTGAAAAAATGGACGGTTATTACGTGGAAATTTATAAGGAATATGAAGTATATTTCGACGCCACAGGCAAAGTGATTAAGAGAGAACCTACATCTAAAACGGAAAGTATTAGATATTGGGAGTGACTGAGCTTTAAAAAACAGCTGTCGAGGTATTCTCGATAGCTGTTTTTTAAAGTTCATACCTAATCCTTATTGAGATATTTAAGTCGATTATTTAAGTCCTAATTTTGCTAAATGCCTTTCTTCTTTTCTTTTATCTTAAGAAGTCTTAATCCATTAAGTGTAACAATAAGTGTAGCACCCATATCCGCAAAGATTGCAATCCAAAGTGTGAGCCAACCTGGTATGACTAATAATAAGGCAACAAGTTTAATCCCTAATGAGAATGTAATATTTTGCTTGATAATTGTTAACGCTTTTCTACTTAGTTTTAGTGTAAATGGAAGTTTGCTCAAATCATCTGCCATTAGAGCGATATCCGCTGTTTCAAGTGCAGTATCGGTCCCTGCTCCCCCCATAGCAATTCCAACAGTTGCTGCAGCTAAAGCAGGTGCATCATTCGCCCCATCTCCCACCATTGCAACCTTGTCATATTTCCTTCGTAGTTCTTTAATAAAGGCTAATTTATCTTGTGGGAGCAATTCTGCCTTAATAGTAGAAATCCCCACTTGATTTCCGATTGCCCTTGCAGTTCCTTTATTATCACCGGTTAACATAATGGTTTCTTGAATACCTAATATCTGCAGTTTTTGTATGACAGATTTACTGTTCCCCCTAACCCCATCTGCAACGGCTAAAAGCCCTAGGATTTCAGTATCAGTTCCAGCAACCATTACTGTTTTTCCTTTATTTTGGTAATCTGATATGATCATTCTCAAGTCAGCTGGAATTCCATATGGTAGGAGTTCTTCAAATAAAAGCGGGCTGCCTACATAATAAATTTTATTGTAAACTTTCCCTTTTATGCCCTTTCCTGTTATCGACATGAAATCTGTGATTTCAAGTTCTTTATATCGTATGTTTTCATGTACAGCTTTTTTCACTATTGCTGAAGCTAATGGATGCTGTGAACCATGCTCTAATGCAGCGATAATAGCAAATAATTCATGTGAATTAGTTTTTTTCATTGGAAGGAAATCTGTTACAACCGGAACTCCTTCAGTGAGAGTTCCGGTTTTATCAAAGGCAATCGCTTTAATTGCTCCCATTTCTTCTAGATGAATACCACCTTTAATAAGAACGCCGTTACGAGCAGCATTTCCTATAGCTGTTACAATCGCCACTGGAGTTGAAATAACAAGTGCACACGGACAGCCAACGACGAGTGCGGCTAACCCTTGGTAGATCCATTTATCCCAATCTGCCCCAAAGAACAAAGGCGGTATTACAGCAACACCTAAAGCAACGAGCATAATAACTGGTGTATAATACTTCGCAAATCGATCAACAAAAGCTTGGGATGGAGCTCGTTCCGCTTGAGCTTCCTCAACAAGATGAATGATTTTTGCGATCGTTGTATCATCGACATGTTTGGTGACTCTTACCTCAAGCAATCCTTCTTCATTTAATGTCCCAGCGAATACTTCATCCGCAACCGTTTTTGCCACTGGTACAGATTCACCAGTAATCGAAGCCTGATTCACGGCCGATAACCCTTTAACGATAATTCCATCCATAGCAATTTTTTGCCCTGGTTTAACAATCATGATATCACCAATTAATATATCATCTACTTCAACGGTGAATTCATGATTGCCTCTGCGAATTATCGCCTCCTTGGGAGCGATATCCATTAACGAACGAATCGATTGCCTCGCTTTATCCATGGAATACGATTCTAGCGCTTCACTTATAGCAAACAGGATAACTACGGTAGCTCCTTCCCCCCATTCTCCAATAAATGCAGCTCCAATGACTGCAATCGTCATCAGGGTTTTCATATCAAATTCAAAACGAATCAAGTTTTTGATACCAGTTGTAAATAAGCGGTACCCACCAATCAAAATAGCAGCACCATAGGCTAGAATGGAAGAGATACTCTCTTCACTATTCAATTGAGCAGCCATCCAGCCAATTAGAAGGAAAACAATTGAGACGATAACCGTTGAGTGCTTTTGCAAGAACGGAACTTTTTCCTCTTCTATTTTCTGTTTTTCAGGAAACACTTTTATATTTTCAAAGGCCCCTGCTCTTTCAATTTCCTCTATGGTTGTATCACCATAAACCGTTAGTTTGGCAGCACCAAAGTTTACGCTTGCCTCCAAAACACCATCCAGGTGTTTTACGTTCTTTTCGAACTTTGTGGCACAGCTGGCTCAGGTGAATCCTTGTATTCGGTAAACATTTTTTTCATTTGCTCTTTCCAATGCGTTACTCATGTGCCATCCCCTCCATTCGTGAGCAAAAGTGACTTAAATCAGTGTCAGCATAATCGGACGAATAAACATTATTTTTTCCGAATTGCCCATTGCTCATCCTCATTCAAATATTCATTTGATTATATTATATTCAAAGTGGATAGAAACGGTCAAACGATTATTTGAATGTTTTGCAAAAAATGCGCTGAAACTAGACAAGCAGATTTCCAATGGAATATTTCCAAGCATAAATTGAAAACCTATTATTAGTTGGAGGTGAATAATGTGAAAAAATGGCTTTATGGAATCATTTGTTTTGCTTTGCTTGGCTTTATCACCGCATGCGGTGGTGGGGGTGAAAAAACAGAACAAAACACAACACCTACTAAGGAACAGGAACAAACCGCAGATACAGGTGATGGAGATGCTTTATTTCAACAAAGCTGCTCTTCCTGTCACGGTGGAGATTTAGTTAGTGGCGGAGCACCGGATCTTGATAAGATTGGCACAAAATATTCTAAAGATGAAATCGAAGAAATTATTCTAAATGGAAAAGGCGGTATGCCCGGAGGAATTCTAAAAGGTGAAGACGCAGATGCTGTGGCATCATGGCTTGCTGATAAAAAATAAGCAGTGAAAAACCAGAATGGAAATTCCAATCTGGTTTTTTTGACCATGGATAAGTGTATTATTTGATAGATATCATTGTTTACACTACAATTAACTTATTAATTTTTGCTTATAAAAAAATAATAAAAAGGAGAACCACATGAAACCAAGAATAATGGTCTTGTTCCTTATTGCAATTTTTGTTTTATCCGCATGCGGACAAAAGACTCTAAGTGAACCAATCACCTTGTTAAATAATAAACAGGAAGAAGTAACTTTTCCATTAGAAAAACCGACTGTTTTCTTTTTTCTTACAAGCTACACCTGAGGCGTCTGCCTTAAGCAACTAGTTCAGTTGCATGAAAATCTTGATAAATTTGAAGGATTGAATGTAGAGAAGTACATAATTAGTAAAGACCTACCAGAGGAACAAAATGAATTATATAAGGAATTAGAAGATCATTTTGGACAAAGCCTTACCTTCATTTCGGATCCTAAGTTAGAATTAATTGATGTCATGGACATGAAAAATGTTGATACTGCTTATCGTGGCTACGCGTTAATGGATAAAGATGGAAGGATTATTTTCAATACCATCAATGATCATTGGGGAGAGCAAATTGACAAAACAGTAAAAGAAATTAAAAAGGAATCTAATAAACTTAAATAGTATATTGGCTCCGAGCCCTTAATACAAAATCGAAAAAGCTAATCAGTAACATTATGATTAGCTTTTTTAGCTTATGCCGCTCCATTACTACTTAGTCTAATGTAAGGAATCCCGAATGAGAGATATGTAGTAAAAAATTATCTCTCTATTTTATTCTTTACTTTTTCCAAAAGCTTTGTGAGGGTTGCTGTTTCATCTTTATTCAATGAATCAAATATATAATCAACTAACTGTTGATGTTTCGGCATAATTTCATTCATTAGATTTTTACCATCACTGGTTAATGTGACATGAATAACCCGACGGTCATCCCGACAATCATTTCGTTTTATTAAGCCCCTTTTTTCTAATTTATCAATCACGTATGTCATCGATCCACTTGATATGAGGATGGAGTTGCCAATCTGTTGGATGGTTTGTTTCTCTTTATAATAAAGCACTTCTAAAGCAGAAAATTCAGTTACACTCAAATTATTTTTTGTCATTTCATCCCTAATTCGATCCTGAATTGCTTTAGAAGTTTGCATTAATAATAAAAATGGAGTGTTTGTGCATATCAAATCCATCTTAACCACCTCCTGTTATTACTTTGAATTTAAATATCTTGAATATGAGATAATAATACAACAAGTTTGCGATGAAGTCAAGAAAAAAGCGAAACCGCTACGACTTCGCTTCAGTTCATAATCTATTAACTTTTTCCAAGGGTTGTTGAACCGTTTGATTATCCCCAATCAAAGTAATATCACTGAATGGCACAGAATCCCCAATCTTAATCCTTTCTCCAATTACACTACCACTTCCGATTACAGCACGGTTTATCACCGCATTCACACCTATGATGGCATTAGGCAAAATAACGGAATCCTTAATATAGGCACCCTTTGCAACAGTTACTCCATTAAAGAGTACGGAATTTTCTACCCTTCCAAATACCTTACAGCCTTCACTAATAATAGATTTGCTTAATGATGCTTCTGCATCCAAGTACATAGGAGGCTGCGGTAACCCAGATGTATAAATTCTCCATTCTTCATTTACAATTATCGGATTGGTGCGTGCCGACAATAAATCCATATTGGCTTCCCAAAAGCTCTCGACTGTTCCAACATCCTTCCAATACCCATTAAACCGATAGGCATGAAGATGGAGATTGTCTCGAATCATTGTTGGGATCACATCTTTGCCAAAATCTTTTGAAGAGGATGGATTGTTCTCCTCTAATACTAGATATTTTTTTAAAATTGGCCAATTGAATAGATAGATACCCATTGATGCGAGATTAGATTTTGGCTGTTCAGGTTTTTCCTCGAAGTCAATAATGGTCTGTGCATCGGGTTCCATATTGATAATTCCAAATCGACTAGCCTCACTCCATGGGACATTGATTACCGAAATAGTGGCGTCGGCACCTGATAGCTTATGCTCCATGATCATTTTAGAGTAATCCATTTTATAGATGTGATCACCTGAAAGGATAAGAACATATTCGGGATTTTGACTTTCTATATACTGAATGTTTTCGAATACAGCATGCGCCGTTCCTTTATAACTATTTTTTCCATTATCATTATGATTCGGCTGAAGGATGGCGACACCACCAATTTTTCGATTTAACCCCCATTTTCCGCCATCCTCAATATAGGTTTGAAGGGTCTCTTGTTTATATTGAGTAAGGATTCCAACGGTATCAATGCTAGAGTTCTTGCAGTTGCTTAATGCAAAGTCAATAATCCTGTACTTACCGCCAAACGGTACAGCTGGCTTTGCTACATTTCTCGTTAACTCCTTTAGCCTTGATCCCTTCCCTCCGGCTAACAACATGGCGATACATTGTTTTTTTGTCATCGGTACCTCCTTTTTGAAAATAGCTTTATTGATATGTAAACTTATTTTGTCCTCATTGTAGCACCCTTACGGAACGGACAAAATCAATAATTAACGACGTTGAATACACGGATTCGACTTAATTCCTTAATACCTTAATAGATATATATGTTTTGTAAATGACTAGCAACAAATACAATCCAATTATGTCGAAAAGGGAAGATGTAATAATTGAAACATATGATAATTATGTGAATATCATTTCCAAAAAAATAACACGCTGAAATAATACTTCAGCGTGTTGTCCTCTATAACTCTTTTTTTAATACTCCCTTTAACTCCGTCCAGTCTAGAATACGAGGATATTGTAAATGTCGATTATAGGACTGGTCCCTTACGAATACTTTTAAAGAATCGTGTGTTAGTGTATCTAAAACTTCAGCTTTATCATCAAAGTAATAATCAAGTTGTAGTTCCTTAATGATTTGTACTTTTTCATGATCCTGCATCCCGTAGAAAAATCGGTCATCTCTAACAGGGAAGCCTTGTTCTTTCATCCATTCTTTGGTCTGTTCCCCATGTTCCTTGGGTCTAGCCGTTATGTAGTAAATCTCGTGCCCCTTATCATCTAATTTCTGTAGTGTTTCGACCGCATTTGGAAACGGAGGACAGTTTGTAAAATAAATTTCTTCTAACGAGGATTTCCACAATTCACTACCCTGTTCATCCGTTAATCCGAAGGGTTCATGGATTTCAACCCTATTCAAGGCGTGAAAATCTTCGATCGGTACGTTTTTATTTAACTTTTTATTGTAAATCGTAAAAGCATGTTCTCTTAAATTGATGAGTGTATCATCAATATCAAAACCAAATTTCATTTTATGACTCCTCATGGGTATAGATTGGATACCCCATAAATTTATAATCTTTGCCGATTTGATGGACAGAAAGATTGGAAAGTTCTACCGCATCCTTCATTTTATCCATCCCAGTACCTGCAAGGAAAGAAGGTGCATGCTGGCCGCCAATAATTTTTGGTGCTACATAGAGCACTACTTTATCAATTAATTTATTTTCCAAAAATGACCAGTTAACCGTGCCTCCGCCTTCAATCAAAACGGATGAAATCAGCTCTTCCCCTAAGATTTGCAATACTTCTACTGGATTAACAGTTGACCCACTGGTCTGAAATACGCGAATACCTAAGCCCTCTAAAATTTTTCGCTTATCTTGGTCAAACCGTTCACCGGTAAATATCCATGTTTCTGCTAGTTTATCGGTTATCAGTTTAGACTCTAAAGGTATTCTTAATGTCGAGTCCATAACAATACGAACTGGATTTCGTCCATTCGATATCCGTGTTGTGAGCTCGGGATTATCTTTTATGACCGTGTTAACCCCAACCAGAATCCCCATATTCTCATTTCTTAGATGGTGGACATCTTCTCTTGCTGCTTCAGAAGTAATCCATTTGCTGTCAAATGAGTGGGTGGCGATTTTACCGTCTAAGGTTATTCCTGCCTTCAGTGTGATAAAGGGTGTTTTCTCAACAATAAATTTATTAAATACTTCATTCATTCTTTGTGATTCTTCTTGACGAACACCAGTAATTACTTCAATGCCAGCATCCTTTAAGATTTTCACACCATTCCCTGAAACAACTGGATTTGGATCTAGGGTTGCAATCACAACCTTTTTAATCCCTGCCTCGACAATCGCCACCGCACAAGGACCTGTTCTGCCATGATGGGAACAAGGCTCGAGGGTCACGTAAATGGTTCCACCTTGTGCTTTCTCACCAGCCATTCGAATGGCATGAATCTCTGCATGAGGTTCGCCTGCCTTCAAATGTGCCCCAATTCCAACAACTCGGTTATCATTTACAATAACCGAACCAACTAATGGGTTCGGGTCAGTCTGACCTTTCATGGCCTGTGCATTTTTTATGGCTATATCCATGTAAAATTCATGATTAGTCATTTGGGCAAGCCCCTTCATCTTCTTCTAGATGTCCTGACTTATTAATTTTTGTCTGTAAATATTTCTCATTATATTCAGATACATCTCCCCATAATGGTTGACGTCCTGCAACCTCTAATCCTGCTTCTTTTAATGCATTTAACTTTTTAGGGTTATTCGTCATTAACGTAACTGGTTTTTGTCGAATTGCCTTTAGAACCTGAATGGCATCACTGTAGTTTCTAGAGTCATCAACGAACCCTAGCCCCTCATTTGCTTCAACCGTGTCATAGCCATTTTCTTGAAGAACATAAGCCATTGCTTTACTGAATAACCCAATTCCTCTACCTTCGTGGTTAGCCAAGTAGAATAGGGCGCCTGTTCCATGTTCTTGAATCATTTTCATTGATTTTTTCAGCTGATATCCGCAATCACAACGTTTGCTGCCAAAAATATCACCTGTGTGACAAATTGAATGCATGCGAATGATCGCATCCTCCGAATATTCAAAGTCCCCATAAACTAAAACACTGGACTGTTGAAATTCAGCTAAATTGGAAGAGGATAATTTATCAATGATCCTTTCAAAGTCTTCGGTAACCTCTTTACAATTTAACCAACAGTACCATTTGAATTCAACGGTTTCTCCATATAGGTTAACAGGCAGCTTGATAGGTCCAACTAAGTATATTGCGCCTTTTTCTGTTTTTATCAATTGAATCTTATCTTCTAATACGGTTATTACCTTAGAATCTAATGCTTGTTTCATTGTAATATCCCCTTTTTTTATATAGTGTGTCGTTTTTGTTTTTATTTCATGCCCATCCCAATCTGCTATTTAACAATTCTTATTTTATTATCAAGCCTAGTAAACGTGCAAATCCTATGGCTTGGGATGATGTAACTTCACATCCAGCTAAGTCATTAATTGATACATTTAATTGATCAAAGGTACAACTGCTTAAATCAACACCCTTTAAAGGGGTTCTTTCAAAGTTTGCTTCATTCAGATCACACTCTTTAAAGGCAACTTTAATAAAGTTTGATTCATAATAATCTGCATTGCGTAGTGAACAAGAATCAAAAACAACCTGTTTTAATTTGGAATAGCCAAACGAAATTAAATTTGCATTACAGTTTTGAAAAAAAACATTGCCAAGTGAAGCGTCTGACAGATTTAGACCAAGGATTTTGGAATCAATAAATTCAACACGATGAATACTGCCATTTCTAAAATCTGTGTTTGATAGGTCACAGTGATCAAATAGTACGTCCGTTAATTCGATGTTTTTAAAGGATACATCTTGAAAAATCACATTTTTAAAAATTACTTGTTCAAACCTTAATCTATGTATATCTTTATTTATAATGGAACAGTCACTTATGGTACATAATTCAAAAAGATTTTCTTCACATGGATAAAAGTCTATAGGTTTTAGGTCTTGCGGTATTTTGGGCTTTTGAATTTTTACTGTATTTGACATACATTTCTCCTCTCTAACAAAACCGAAAAGTGAAGACCTCTGTTCAAAAACAAAGGTCTCCAGTTCGTCCTATTCACCTAAATCAACATTATGGTAAACTTGTTGTACATCTTCTAATTCTTCCAAGACGTCAATCATTTTTTCAAATTTAGCCTGAGCATCTTCAGGAAGGGTTACTTCGTTTTGTGCAAGCATGGTTAATTCTGCAACCGTAAATTCCTTGATTCCAGCATTTGTAAAAGCTTCTTGAACGGCATGGAACTGATCTGGTTCTGCGTATACGATAACAGAATCTTCTTCTTCCAGGATGTCACGTACGTCTACATCTGCTTCCATTAAAAGCTCAAGGACTTCATCCGCTGTTTTTCCTTCAAGACCAATCACTGCTGTTTCGTCGAACATATAGGCAACAGAACCGCTGACACCCATATTTCCACCATTTTTACCAAATGCAGCACGAACATCTGATGCCGTACGGTTAACATTGTTCGTTAATGCATCGACGATAACCATTGAACCATTTGGTCCAAAGCCTTCATAACGAAGCTCAGAGTAGCTTTCCTCTGATCCGCCTTTAGCTTTTTCTATTGCACGGTCAATAATGTGCCTTGGTACATTGTACGTTTTAGCCCGTTCTAATACAAATTTTAAAGCCTGATTGGATTCAGGGTTTGGTTCCCCTCTTCTTGCTGCTACATAAATTTCCACTCCGAATTTCGCATAGATTCGACTTGTATTTGCATCTTTTGAAGCTTTCTTTTCTTTAATATTGTTCCATTTACGGCCCATATTGTCCACTCACTTTCAACTTTGACTATACACAAAATAGTAATAAAAATAGTCAATTTCATCAACTATTTTCTTCAATGATAGGTTCTACCAGATAATATTATACCGTAATTGGAGAATTTGTTAAGTATGTATCTTCAAACAATCAGTAAAAGTCAGGAAATCAGGTTCCTGACTTTTTTAGGATAGTTTTAATTTTGCTATGAATTTTATTTCATTTTGAAATTTTTCGAGGATTACTTCAAAAGTGGAATTAATCAGTAAGGGAAATAAGTTTTCGAGTGCTTCCTGATAATTTTGACCCAAAGCTTCTCGTAAAAGAACATATTCATGAAAGAGCAATGCTTTCTCGAAATCAATACCAAGCTCATACAACCCTCTAAATAATATTTCTTTTGGAATTTGTTTAATTTTTTTATATATTTTTTCATTTTTTTCAATAAATTTCTCTTCCAAATATCGTGTCACATAATCTCGATACACCATTTGCCCGATATCATTGGTTTCTTTTTTTGTATGATTAAAACCAATCACTCTACCCTCCTTGTTTTCACGAATAATAAAGGTTTTGTTCCCTTTTAAATGCTGAATGAAGTTTTTTACATTTTTATCAAAAGTTTTGTTGAACTGGATAATTTGGTGAAGTTTGACTGCAAAATCTGTATGCTCTTCACCAACAACAAATAGTCTGTCAACTATAGGCAAAAGTTTTAAAACACCCTCTGAGAGTTGGCTTGAGGCATCATAAATAATGATATCGTACTCTTTCTTCATATTTTTTACTATTCGTTTTTGTTCTGTTAGGGTCAGTTTAGAAAATTCGTGGATCACCTCTTTTGTTTGCCCTTCCTTCTCTAGTGGGCCGTATGAAATAAATGCAGCAGATAAATCAGTATTCATTTTAAGCCAATGATAAATAGATAAAGACAATTCGGTTACACCTGATTTCGCTTTTGGCGAATAAAAGCCGACCAAATACATTTTACTCACCTACCTTTTATTACTATAATATTTAACGTAAGAAACAAACGTTAAAGCTAATCCAGTGTAATGCTTGTTTTAATAAAAAAAGGCTCTTCCGCTTGAAAAAGGCAAAAAAAAGAATAACACGAACGTCATTCTGGAATAGCGTTTTGTGATTACCTTTTATAGTGAATTATCCTGAAACTCTCGGACTGCTTTCAAATCCTCCTCTTTTATGTGAACCATCACAGAATGGACGGTTCTAACATTAAATTGGTGTTTAGTGCTATAATGGAAAAAATCGTGAACGAGGTCAATCGCATTATGAAAAAATCACTTTTATTATCTTTACTTATAGCTATCATTCTATTTGCTCTATTATCTACTGAATTCGTTCCATTAGTCTCCTATCTCCATCCTATCGTCTTAGGTGTTGTCTTATTCTGTATGGTTATAGCCGTTTTCATCATCGTCATGTTTATACGAAAGGAAACGGTACAGCTTCGCTTCTCTCATTTTTGTATGCTTTTACTTCTTTACACGATTGCTTTATTCATTTTGCTATTCTTTCGACCTGGAAACCATACCTACCAGTCAGTAAATCTAGTTCCCTTTTCTACCATTGCTTTTTATCTATCAGGAAAAGTGAACGGGTTGATTTCATTTTATAATTTGGCGGCAAATATAGGTTTGTTCATTCCCTTTGGTTTATTTCTAAAAGTTAAAAAATGTACTCCTTTTCAATTATTGTATATTCCCATTCTCTTCGTTTCGTCGATTGAGTTATTACAATATTTTACAAGTAGAGGCAGCTTGGATATTGATGATCTTATTTTAAATGTAATTGGATTTTTCATTGGCTATTTGCTGTATCCACTATTCCAAAGAATCATTAAAGTTCGCTAAAAGCTACTAATAGCAAAAAATAAGGACCACCAATTGGTGGGTCCCTCAGTATGTTTAAACATAAACCAGTAACAGCCATAAGTACAAACTGATAAGTGTGAAGATTAATGCTGGAGGAATCACGATAATGGTAACTCGTAAATATTCCATCCAAGTTATGGTAATTTTATTCGCCTTAAGGATGTGCATCCAAATTAGTGTCGCTAACGTTCCAATTGGAAGTAATAAAGAACCAATGTCACTTCCGATAATATTAGCAAGATAGACTGTTTTCAGTGTAAGTGGTGGTAATCCCATTTCTGTCAGCGAAATAGTAGCAACCATCAATGCTGGATGGTTGTTAAATAGGTTCGATAATACTGCAGTTAATACGCCCATTGTAATACTTGCATGGAACAAACTGCCTTGAACCAAAGAACTTAATTGTTCTACTAAAAAGTTGGTTAACCCTATATTATGAAGACCATAAATGATGATGTACATATTGAAGGCAAAGATTAATATTTGCCATGGTGTTTTAACTAACATATCCTTCGGACTTATTCCAATACGTACCCATCTCCAAATCAAAAGGACGATAGACCCGATTACGGCAACTAAGGAAACTGAGATTCCGATAAATGAAGCAATGAAGAGACTAATTCGCATGATAAATACAAATATAAGCATATGAATCATTAGCTTTTTATGTTTAACAAAGATCTCTTCAGAATTTTTCTTTAAGGGGTGATAGCGATTATTCTGATGCAATGGTATCGAGTAGGAATGATAACGAAGCTGTTTCGGCAATTCCTTTCTAAAAACAAGGAATAATAATCCGGATAGGAATAACAAACCTAGAGTTCCAGGAACAAACATCATAGCAGTATGAAGATAAAGATCCATTCCGATAATTTTTAAAGCAATTAAATTTACAATATTACTTACACCTATAGGTGCGCTAGAGGCTGTTGCGATTAAAGCTCCACTTAATAAATAGGGGATCATTTGCCGTTTATTTAGTCCTAAATGTTTTAGAATTAATATTAAGATGGGTGTGGTAATTAAGATGCTACCATCATTATTAAAGAAAAGTGTCATTAAAAAGCACAGCAATAAGGTATACCAAAACAATCTTATTCCCGAACCATTTGATACTTTTAACATTAATGCCGCTGTCCATTTAAAAAAACCAAAACTTTCAAGAACAATGGCCATGACGATTGTGGCGATTATAGTGATGGCAGCTCCAGTTACTTTCGAACTAATATCAAGTAAATCTACTAAGGATACACTTCCACTTACTAAAACCAGCACTGCTCCAATTGTTGCAGGTATTGCTTCATTCATGTTTTTCGGACGGATAAATATCATCACCATGGTTAGGATAAACGCGAAGATGGTGATGATCACCGTCGATGGATGATACATATAATTTATTTCTCTCCTTTCAACAATCCAAAATTTCAACTAAGAATTATCCTTTTTCCTGTCTTTTCTTGTCCTCTGCTTTATCATACGTAGGTCATTAGGGGCTTGAACTAAACGAATATCTTGAATTTATGTAAATCAGCAAGTAACTAGAAATTTTCTTCAAATAATGGTTGGATTTACGCCTATTAAAATGGTTAATAGATGCTGCCTACCCCACAATAAATGGGGAATATTTCACTAGTTAACTAGTGAAATATTAAAACCGATACTCAAAGAGTACCGGTCTATTTTTGTTGGTGTTATGGTTAACTTGTTCCTTACTACTTTATCTCCCGCGGCTACCCCGAGATCCGCGACTACCATGTGACCCACGGTTGCCTCGAGATCCACGACTACCACGTGACCCACGGCTGCCTCGAGATCCGCGACTACCACGTGATCTGCGGCTGCCTTTTCTACCTTTTGGTCCTTTACCTTTTGGTCCACGGCCACGACTACCTCTGCTTCCTCTGGAACCGCGGCTGCCTTTTGAGCCTCTGCTACCGCGTGAACCGCGGCTACCTTTTGAGCCTCTGCTTCCTCTGGACCCACGACTGCCTCTTGAGCCTCTGCTACCGCCGGAACCATGACTGCCTCTTGAGCCTCTGCTACCGCGTGAACCGCGGCTGCCTTTTGAGCCTCTGCTACCGCGTGAACCGCGGCTGCCTTTTGAGCCTCTGCTACCGCCTGAACCGCGACTGCCTCTCGAGCCTCTGCTACCGCGTGAACCGCGACTGCCTCTTGAGCCTCTGCTACCGCGTGAACCGCGACTGCTTCTTGAGCCTCTGCTACCGCGTGAACCGCGACTGCCTCTCGAGCCTCTGCTACCGCGTGAACCGCGACTGCCTCTTGAGCCTCTGCTACCGCCGGAACCACGGCTGCCTCTTGAGCCTCTGCTACCGCCGGAACCATGACTGCCTCTTGAGCCTCTGCTACCGCTGGAACCGCGACTGCCTCTTGAGCCTCTGCTACCGCTGGACCCACGACTGCCTCTTGAGCCTCTGCTACCTTTATTCCCTCTTGATCTTTTCCTACCTTTTGGACCCTTTGGACCTTTGCTTCCGCGTGATCCACCAGTACCTTTAGAACCTTTACTTCCCCGTGATCCTCGACTTCCTTTTGAGCCCCTGCTGCCTTTGCTTCCACTTGAGTCTGTACTTTTGCAGAAACATTTACGATCATGCTTTTCATCTGGATTGTTATCTAGAAATAAAACGACGCCATTATCCTTAGCTTTTGACAACATTTGATTCATGTCCCTCATCATTCTGGTCTCCACCACTTTCATAAATAATTTATTCACTTTCTAATTTATGGTTATAACGTGGCGTTTGATATAGACAAACATTTATTTTTTATAAATCATTTTGAATTTATTTAAGCATAAACATTTGCCCAATAACTTATAACTAGATGTTCGTACTCCATATTCATCAAAAGTGGCACATCCAATATGGAAATTGCATACTATCTAGAAAAAATATATGTATAGGAGTATGTACGTGTTAAAATACGAAATCTTCATTAATCCAAAATGGCTTCAGAAATTAGAAGATGATATTTGGGGAGATGACTATGTCCCTGCCGTATTAAAAATCGCAAAAAATAGTTACAAAATAGGGTTGAAATACCGGGGGAATGTCATTCGAAAGAAGAAGAAAAAATCCTATAATATTATATTTCGTAGCCCCTATCTCGTAGATGGTGCTCACGAAATCCATCTAAATGCAGAATACGATGATATCTCACTCAGCCGCAATAAGCTTTCACTCGACTTTTTCAACCGAATCGGTGTTACCTCTCCACACTCTAAACATGTACAACTTTATATGAATGGATTTTGTAAAGGACTTTATTTAGAGTTGGAATCCTTTGACCAACATCTTTTGAAAAAGAGAAACCTTCCGGACGGCCCTATCATTTATGCCACAAATTATTTCGCAAACTTTTCTTTATTCTCTCCTGAAAACGAACTAAAAACTAGTTTAGATGAGGGTTACACTATAAAATATGGAAACCAAAAAGATCTTTCCTTTTTAGAGGATTTCATTGAAATGATTAACACCTTCAGCAATGAGGAATTTGAAAAAGAAGTGGGTAAATACCTTGATATTGAAAATTACCTAAGATGGCTCGCTGGAGTAGTTTGTACACAAAACTTTGATGGTTTTATCCATAACTATGCTCTTTATCTAAATAGCGAAATCAATCGGTTTGAAATCACCCCTTGGGATTATGATGGGACCTGGGGAAGAGACCTTCACGGAAGGAAGCTGGATCACGACTTTGTCCCTATAAATGGTTACAATACGTTAACTGGACGACTTCTCCATATTTACCCAAAGAAAGCAAAATATAAAGAAATTCTGTCTTCCATCTTAGATAACGAATTTAGCTTGGGTGCATTAGAACCAATTATTGAAGAACAATTTCAAACACTAAAGCCTTACATCAGGACAGACCCCCATATAAATATGAATGAAGAACAGTTTCTAAAAGAAAAAAATGTTTTTCTTCATTTTATCAAGAATAGAAATAGCTACTTAAAAAAGGAAATGGCTTCGTTATGACCTTTTCTATCAGTATATGGTTCCCATATACCTTTTTTTTGCCTATTTTTGAAAATAGACGAGAAAAAAGGCTTGTCGTTTAGTACAACATCACACCGTGACACATATAAATGCAGTGTAAAAGTTTATTTATTTAAAGGAGGATAAATATTGTGAATAACGACATGTGGAAGTCTTTAGTGGGGAAGACGATCAAGGTTGATAGAGGCGGTCCAGAATCTAGAATTGGAAAATTAATGGCCGTTCTTGATGACCATCTAGTACTTTTGACAAAGGATGACGGTGTGCTTTATTACAATACACACCATGTCAAAAGTGTAACAGAAAATTCAAAGGATACAATGGATTTAGGAATTGAGGTTCCGGAAAATTTCGAATTTAAAAGTGCTTCAAGCTTCCAAGGACTTTTAGACAGTTTAAAATTTCAATGGGTTAGAATTAACCGTGGCGGTCCAGAAAAACTTGAAGGTGTTATTAGCGAAATCAACAAGGACTTTTTATCGTTAATTAGTAAAGAGGAAGTTGTCCGTGTATCCATGTGGCACATCCGAAATATTAGCTATGGATTAAAGGTGGAAAGTGAAAAACAAGAAGAAAATAAAGATCAAGGTAAAGAAGAGAACACTATGTCTCAAACAGAAAAACAGGTCGTGAGACAACGAGTTGTCCGTGCAGAAAATTCACAAGTTAGACAATGAAGAATAAAACTCTTGTCGCTTCTCCATTGAGAAGCGACAAAATTTACCCTAAGGAGGAACGTTGAATGGGAACAGATAATTTTTCATCAACAGTAGATTTATTAAAAGGCTATAATGTGAATCTATTTGTGGGTGAAGAAATTATAAAAGGAAAATTAATGGGCGTAGAAACGGATCATATTATTATAGAAGATGAAAATAAATACGTCTATTACTATAGCATTGATAAAATTCAGGCGATTACAAAAAATACGAAACAATATAAAGGTGAAGAGATTACAACTGAATTTATGAAAACTCAAAGTTTAGCGGACTTATTAAGCTCATTAAAGAATTCATGGGTATCAATTTTGTGCTTAAATAAGCAATCTTTTAGCGGAGTACTAGGTTTCGTAGATTCGGACTTTGTTACGTTAATCAATGGTGAAGATCGAATTATTATCAAAATTTCTCACATTTCAAATATATTAAAAGGTTATCGAAAAGAAGAAAAAGAAGAAAAAAGTGAGAATGAAAGTGATGCAACTGTTTCAGAGAATAAACAGGAAACTGTAGACGATAAATATGTAGAAACACAAGCTTTTATGAAATCAACTAAACAAGATACAGCTACTTCGCAACGAGAAGCGGTTGCAAATAAGGTTGAAACGGATGCGGTTGCCGCTCCAAAAGCGTTGGTAAATCTACAGGAGAATGAGAAAAAGATATGGGCAGAGCCTATTAAAACCTCTTTACCAGTAGCAAAGGTTACTAATGAAATTAAAAACGAAGAACTGAAGCAAAGTACTCACATTGAAAGTAAACAGCAAAATGTAAGTGTACGACAAAACAGTCACGTTGAAAGCAAATGGACTAAGACAGACATCCCTTCCTCTCCACAAGTAGATGTGAAAAAACAGAAAAATGAAGTGGTTATTCAAAGCATTGTTAAACATGATAGAGAAACAGTTCAAAAACCAGCCGGTTCGTTGGTAGATAAAAGAGCTCAGATAAAGCAACTTATACGCGAGCAAATTAAATCTGAACCATTGAAAAAAGAAGTAACAGGAAATTCCACACAAGAATTGTTAAATAAAGTTAAACTAGCAAAAGAAACCATGGATACGAATCCACTTATGAAAATTGAAAAGACAAAAAAGACCAGTGTAGAAAGTAAAAAAGAAGATAAAAATCCTACGGCACAAGAAGTCGGGGCATCGCGTTTTTCAGGAGAACCTGTAATGCGAAATTTTGACCGTAGATCCATTTTTTCAGGATGGCCGAATCGAAATAGTTCGCAAAAACGTATTTAATCCACCCCAGCTTATGGAAGCAAATGAATATCTTTAATCAAAAATACTATGTTCCTGTGCCGATTCATTCCCATAATAAATTTTACAATAATGAGCGGGCATTTATTCCAATTCATCCTCAATAGGCCCTCTCTTTTTGTAGAATCATACTCCTAGAAAGGATGTGATTAAATGAAATTGAAAGATCATATCGGTACCTATATAAAACTTGAAATCTCTGGAAATAAGACGATAAGCGGAATCTTAATCGATATTGGCAGTGATTTGTGGGTGATCTATAACGGTTATGATTATTTATATATTCCTACCGTTCATATTCAAAATTGGAAGTTTCCCAAAATAGAAGAAATTGATGAAATCATTACTCTCTCGGATGATCAATCTCCCCTCTTCAACCCTAACGAGGAAATTTCACTTAGAAAAACCCTGACAGCGGCAAAAGGGATTTTTTCAGAAATATATGTAACCAGTAAATTAGCATTACATGGTTACGTTATCAGCATTATGAATAACTATTTTGTTTTTTATTCCCCTATTTATAAAACGATGTTTATTTCCCTCAACCACTTAAAATGGTTAATTCCATATACCAATAGTCAACGGCCCTATGGTTTAAGCAATGCGAATTTGCCAGTGAATCCCACTAACATCACATTTGCACGATCATTTGAAGTCCAGATTGAAAAGTTAAATGGAACATTAATTGTATTTAATATCGGTGAAAACGAAAATGTAATGGGGAAAGTAATGGGAATTAAAAATAATTTCGTTGAATTAATAACAGCTAAAGGGGATCCGGTCTATTTAAATCTCCAACATATTAAAACCGTTCATTTAACGTAATCTTTGAGTTTTTTTTTACAACTATGGGCCAAGCGTTCAATAGTAATATTCCTCCAGAGTGTCTAACGGCACTCTTTTATTTATGGCCTTTTCTGGAACTTTATTTATGGAGAAAGTAAATACAAAACCACATAATATCTCAAACCTTGTGCATACATTCTTATTAATACAATTATTGACCATCAGGAGGATTACATGGACATCTATGTTAGGCAAGGTGATTCATTATGGTATTACAGCCAACTATATGGAATCAATATTCAGCTGATTATTGATTCCAATCGAGGAATTCAGCCCAATCAACTTTCAGCAGGACAGCGAATTAGGATTCCCGGTTTTATAGAGCAGAATTACCAAATTAGACATGGGGACTCCTTCTGGGGAATTGCTCAAAGTCGGAATCTTTCGCTTGATGCCTTGCTGCTTGCTAACCCTAATATAAATCCCAATCGACTCCAGATTGGCCAGACAATTCGGGTTCCATTACGAATCACCTGGAGACTTGTACAAGGAAAGCAGCATTACGATTTCAGCCGAATGATGAGCGATATTGGTCGTTTACAATCTGTTTACCCGTTTTTACGATTGTCAGGGATTGGGAATTCTGTCCTAGGCAATCGTCTATCAGAGATTCTCATTGGGGATGGCGATAAAAGAGTACATTATAATGCGTCTTTTCATGCGAACGAATGGATTACGACACCAATCTTAATGACATTTTTAAATGACTATTGTTTATCATTAACAAATAGCAATTCGATTCGTGGTCTATCAACCTTCCCATTATATTCTCAAACCATGTTATCTCTCGTTCCAATGGTTAACCCTGATGGAGTTAGTCTTGTTATGAATGGACCGCCGGAAAATGAGACATGGAGAAAAAGAGTAATGGAGCTGAATCGAGGAAGTACTGATTTTTCTGGTTGGAAAGCCAATATTAGAGGTGTTGATTTAAATGATCAATTCCCTGCTCGCTGGGAATTGGAGAAAGCACGGAATCCTGGCAAGCCGGGACCGCGGGATTATGGAGGGGAACACCCTTTATCCGAGCCTGAAGCGATTGCTATGGCAGATTTGACTAGAAGACGTGACTTTGCTCGCGTAATCGCCTTCCATACACAAGGAGAAGTCATTTACTGGGGTTTTGAAAACCTTGAGCCGCCAGAATCCGAGATCCTGGTGAACGAGTTTAGCAGAGTCAGTGGATATCAGGCAGTCAAAACCATTGAAAGTTATGCTGGCTACAAGGACTGGTTCATTCAAGACTGGAGGCGACCAGGCTTCACCGTCGAGCTCGGAACCGGCACCAATCCCCTCCCACTTACACAATTTGATGAGATTTACGAGGAGACGCTGGGGATTTTTTTGGCGGGGTTGTATATGTGATGTTTTGGAAGACCTATCTCATGGTGAGATTGGTCTTCATTTTTTAATGTCTTTGGCTATCTGCCAATTTCTCGCCATCCGCAGTATTTCTGGCTATCCGCCAGTATTTGTCGCCATACGCAACTAAATTCCGCCATCCGCAACTAATTCCCTCCATCCGCAACTAAATCCTCTAAAAATTGTAAAATCTGACCTAAAGTGACATACTTTTAGTATCTATCAAGAGTATTAGGGGGATTACAAATGGGGTTAAATTTTCGTAAAAGTTTTAAAATTGCTCCCGGTGTTAGAGTGAATGTTGGCAAAAAGGGCGTAGGAGTAAGTGTTGGTGGAAACGGTCTTAGGTACTCCGTTAATAGCAGTGGCAGGCAGACGGCAACAGTCGGCGTCCCAGGAACCGGCCTTTATTATACAACATCTTCCAGTTCTAAATCCTATAAGACTCCTGCCTACCAAAGACGAAATGAATTAGCGCAGATTCAACGAGAACAGAAAAAGATGCAGGAGTTAGAGTATGCACGTTTTCAGGTAGACCTCTATGAAAATCGGCTAGAACAAATACGGTCGCTTCATCATGAATGTGACAATCCTATAGATTGGCAGGAGGTTTTCCACCGCTCTCCCCCATTCCAAATTGGACAAGAAGGACCAAGCACATTAGCAGCCAGACAAAAACAACAATCCTATCGCCCAGGTTTTTTTGACCGTATATTAAATAAAGACGATTCAAAAATGCAACAACTTTACGAAGAAATTGAAAAAGCAAAAATACATGACCAGGAATTGCTTAACGACTGGAACACTATGCATACTGTTGCGGGAAGAGTGTTAAATCGAGACATTGATGCCTATTTGGAGGTAATCCAAGAGTTTGACCCTCTTGAGGATTTAGTCGATTTTGGTAGCGGCTTTGAATTTGGTACGGATAATCCCAATGTGATTCATGTTTCTTTCGAAGTAAATGCTCAAAATGTCATTCCACAAAAGGCACTGTCTCTAACAAAAACAGGTAAGCTATCCGAAAAGAATCTTCCTAAATCAACATATTATGATTATTACCAAGATTACGTTTGTAGCTGTGCCTTGCGTATTGCCAGAGACATGATCGCGTTATTACCTGTTAGCTTTGTTTTTGTTCATGCTTATGAAGACAAGTTAAATTCAGCAACGGGTTATCAGGAAAAAATAGCCATTCTCTCGGTAAAATATGACAAAATGACAGTCAACCGATTAAACCTCACCAACCTTGATCCATCAGATGCTTTAACCAATTTTAATCACCAAATGAAATTTAAAAAAACACAAGGATTTGAAGAAGTAGCACTCATTTTAAATTAAAAGATCTAAAAACATGAAAAGCACGCAGTCGCGTGCTTTTTTTAATCTTAATTCGTCTGTTGTCTCCGGGTAAATCCATGATACCTGGTACCTTGAAAAACCAATTCTCCAAAATCACATTCAGCAAGCAAACCGTACTCGGATCCATTTACTGCAAGTTCCATTCGGTCACCACTTTCAACTTGGAACGTAACATAATACCAGGTACTTGAATGACTGTCATTTCCTCCACCACTTACCTGTGTCCTTTTCGAAACAACAACTGCATCAACATTCAACCTCGGCTGCTTGTTATTATGGCTCCACTGCTTCAACCCTTTAAAAATTGTAAAAAGTATAATACCAAAAACAAGGATAAAAAAAACTGGAAAAAGCATACTCATGATTGAAAATATATCAAACCCCTCATGAACCCCCATAGTTTTTGCCCCCTTCTTCCCAGCTAACTCAAAAATATGTACAATATTACTATAACGGCAGGTTACTAGAGTCTCAAGAAAATTTTGTGCTTTTTAGGAAAACTTTAACTATACTAATGATATATGACAAATACGGAAAATAGGTGAAACATGGAAAGAATCATCTTATTTGATGGAGTCTGTAATCTCTGTAATAGCAGCGTACAATTTATAATCAAAAGAGATCCAAAGGGTCACTATAAGTTCGCTTCTCTTCAAAGCATGAAAGGTCAATCATTACTCAAACAATATGGGTATGATAAAGAGTTTGACAGTTTCATTTTAATTGAAAATCAAAGGATTTATTCAAAATCGAGTGCTGCACTGATGATTTGCAGAAATCTAACTGGCCTATGGAAGCTCCTCAACATTTTACGAATTCTTCCTGCCCCTTTTAGAGACTTCTTTTATGATGTTGTTGCCAAAAATCGGTACAAATGGTTTGGAAAAAAAGAAAGTTGTATGCTTCCAACAAAGGAGATGAAAAAAAGGTTTCTTGAATAAAATAAAATATTTTTTTCAAAAATGGACATGTTCACTACATGCCTGTACAAAGAAGTACATATATTATACTAACCCATGATACAATACCTCCTTTAGAAAGTGGCCCCACCACTTTCTTTTTTTTGCATTTAATGCGCCATTTATTTACATAGTTAGGATTTTTGATAATTTAGCTCCCAACTGAATCAAAAAAAATACCTTTGAACAGATGTCCAAAGGCAAAAGTAGAGCTTAGTGGTCAAGGCTAAGCTCCAGTTTTAGGAGGTCTAAACTCAGAAGAATTTAAACAAGAACATCATAGCATTTTCCGAAAATTCTTTCAACGGTTTAATGCGTTAAAGTTGAAAAGTAATAATCTTGTAATAAACGCTTCAATAATAAGGAAATCCTCAAATGAAAATTCCCCCCTTACGTTAATTTTACGAAAATTTATCAGTTGACAGTCTTGTATATACAAGTTAGAATGTAAACGTAAACAAAAACTTGTATATACATGTTAAAATTCTATCAGTAAAAAAACAAGTGAACATGTAAATACATGAAAATAATACTAGATAAAGAAATGGTTACCTTCCATTTCTATTAGGGGGAAAGAGTAATGACTAAGTTTACAGAGCCGGCAAAAGATCTGCTCGAACACGTAGGTGGACAGGAAAACATTGCAGCCGTAACACATTGTGTAACGAGAATGCGTTTTGTTTTAAATGATCCCAGCAAAGCAAATGTTGAAAAAATTGAATCTTTAAAACCAGTAAAAGGTACCTTTACACAAGCAGGTCAATTTCAGGTCATTATTGGAAACGATGTTTCAACCTTCTATAATGACTTCGTAAAAATCGCAGGTGTCAGCGAAGCAAGTAAAGATGAAGCAAAAGTTGCAGCCAAACAAAATATGAACTGGCTGCAGCGAATGATGGCTCACCTTGCAGAAATCTTTACGCCATTAATTCCTGCCCTTGTTGTGGGTGGTTTAATTCTCGGTTTTAGAAATGTTATAGGTGATATTAAATTACTAGAAGATGGTACGAAAACCATTGTTGAAGTTTCCCAATTTTGGGCCGGTGTTCATGCCTTCTTATGGCTGATTGGTGAAGCTGTATTCCATTTCCTTCCAGTTGGTATTACATGGTCGATTGCAAGAAAAATGGGTGCAACACCAATCCTTGGTATCGTTCTTGGTATTACCTTAGTTTCTCCACAATTACTCAATGCCTATGGCGTTGCGGGAGCAGAAGCAATTCCAACCTGGGATTTTGGCTTTGCGCAAATTGAAATGATTGGTTACCAAGCACAAGTAATTCCAGCCATTTTAGCTGGTTTTGTACTCTCTTTCTTAGAATTAAGACTTAGAAAAATTGTTCCGAATTCTATTTCTATGATAGTTGTACCATTCTTAGCATTAATTCCTACAGTATTGATTGCACATACTGTTTTAGGTCCTATCGGTTGGACCATTGGTTCTTGGGTATCTGATGTTGTCTATTCAAGTTTAACATCTGCATTCGGCTGGTTATTCGCTGCTATCTTTGGTTTTGCCTATGCACCTCTTGTTATTACAGGATTACACCATATGACAAATGCCATTGACCTTCAATTAATGAATGAATTCAAAGGAACAAACCTGTGGCCAATGATCGCCTTATCAAATATTGCTCAAGGTTCTGCCGTTCTTGCAATGATTTATATTAATCGTAAAAATGAAGAAGAAAAACAGGTATCGATTCCAGCAGCAATCTCTTGTTACCTTGGTGTAACAGAGCCAGCGATGTTCGGTATTAATTTAAAATACGGCTTCCCATTTCTTGCAGCGATGCTTGGCTCTATGGTAGCAGCAATTATTTCTGTAGGAAGTAACGTAATGGCTAACTCTATCGGTGTTGGTGGACTACCTGGATTCCTTTCTATCCAGCCGCAGCACATGATGATGTTTGCAATTTCAATGCTAGTTGCGATTGTCGTTCCATTCCTTTTGACGATTGTTTTTGCAAAAACAGGTATGAACAAATTTTCATTTAAAAAGTAATACTCCTATTTTAGGAGGGAGACCATCTCCCTCCTTTTCACATTAGAGTTACAAAAATTTTTAGGCAGGTGTTTATCATGACAACAGCATGGTGGAAAAAAGCAGTCGTGTATCAAATTTACCCAAAAAGTTTTTATGATACTACTGGTAACGGTACCGGTGATATCCAAGGAATCATTAAGAAGCTTGATTACTTAAATAAACTGGGAGTAGATGTTCTATGGCTAACTCCTATCTATAAATCCCCTCAAAAAGATAATGGGTATGATATAAGCGATTATTACAACATTCAAGAAGAATATGGAACGATGGATGACTTTGATCAGCTTCTTGCAGAGGCACATCAACGCGGCATTAAAATCATCATGGATATTGTCATCAATCATACATCAACCGAACACGAATGGTTCCAGCAAGCAAAGTCCTCAAAAGACAACCCATATCGTGATTTTTATATTTGGAAAGATGGAAAAGACAACCTCCCTCCTACCAACTGGGAATCAAAATTTGGTGGATCAGCATGGCAGTGGGATGAAACCACCGGGCAGTACTATCTTCATTTATTTGATGTGACACAAGCAGATTTAAACTGGGAAAATGAAAAAGTTCGCGAAGCATTATATGAAATGATGCATTTTTGGCTCAAAAAAGGTGTCGATGGGTTCAGACTGGATGTCATCAATTTAATTTCAAAGGATCAACAGTTCCCGCAGGATGATAGTGATGGACGTAAATTTTATACAGACGGACCAAGAATTCATGAGTTTCTCCATGAGATGAATGATAAGGTATTTTCAAAATATGACATCATGACTGTTGGTGAAATGTCATCTACGTCTATCGATAATTGCATTAGATACTCCAACCCGCGTGAAGAGGAACTCAATATGACGTTCAGCTTCCACCATTTAAAAGTGGATTATCCAAACGGAGACAAGTGGACGAAAGCGGAATTTGACTTCCAAGCTTTGAAAAACATTTTGTCACAGTGGCAAGTAGAAATGAATAAAGGTGGCGGCTGGAATGCCCTCTTCTGGTGTAATCATGACCAACCTCGTGCAGTATCTAGGTTTGGAGATGATGAAAAATACCACAAAGAATCAGCAAAAATGCTCGCCACAGCACTCCATATGATGCAAGGAACGCCCTATATTTATCAAGGTGAAGAATTCGGAACGACCAATCCGAACTTCGACAAAATCGAAGATTACCGGGATGTTGAGTCACTGAATATCTTTGAAATAAAGAAAAATGAAGGTCTTCCAGACTCGGAGATTCTCGAGATTCTAAAGCAAAAATCGAGGGATAACTCGCGAACACCGGTTCAGTGGAATTCGAGTGAACATGCTGGCTTTACCACCGGCACACCGTGGATTCATACCGCAGCGAACTATAAGGGAATAAACGCGGAAAACGCAATGAAGGATTCAGATTCTATTTTCTATCATTATCAAAAACTGATCAACCTGCGCAAAGAATATGACGTAATCACGGACGGGGATTATAAAATGATCTCCGAAGATCATGAATCCATCTTTGCATTTGTACGAAATACAGAAAATGAAATGATTCTGGTTATCAATAATTTTTATGGAGAACCCACCACTTATGCTCTCCCTGTGACGTTAAACATTGTTGGGTTGTCAACCAGTGTGTTACTCTCAAATTATCCGGACTCAGCTCCACTTGGCAAAAAGATACCTTTACGACCATACGAGTCCATTGTTTATCATTTGAAAAGATAATGGGAGATTTTTATGACAAACAAATACCAAATTATTTTTAATACCATCGTAGGTCAAATTAAGAACGGAGAAATCCCGCAGAATTCCCTTCTTCCCTCTGAAAATGAGCTGAAGGATCAGTACGATACATCAAGAGAGACGATAAGAAAAGCCTTAAACCTGCTGGCTCAAAATGGCTATATCCAAAAAGTAAGAGGCAAAGGTTCCATCGTTATCGATATTAACAAATTTGATTTTCCAGTATCAGGCTTGGTCAGTTTTAAAGAACTCGCTGACAAAATGGAAAAAAAGCCAAGGACGATAGTCAATGAGCTATCGCTTATTATCAAGCCTGATGCCTTTATCAAGCAACAGCTGCAGCTCTCTGGTAAGGACCAGGTGTGGAAAATAGTTAGAACAAGGGAAATTGGTGGCAAGAAGATCATTCTAGATAAAGATTTTCTTGCTGCAAAATTCGTCCCTTCGATCACAGAAGAAATTTGTGAGGATTCTATCTATGCCTACCTTGAAAATGATTTGAACTTGAAAATAAGCTTTGCAAAAAAGGAAATTGTCGTTGAAGAACCAACAGCAGAAGACCGAGCTTTTTTAGACCTAGATGGTTTTCATAATATAGTCGTGATTAAAAACTACGTATATTTAGAGGATGCCACCCTCTTTCAATACACCGAATCCCGGCATCGACCTGACAAATTCCGCTTTGTCGACTTTGCCCGAAGGACACACTAAAAACCTCAATGAAATATTGAGGTTTTTTTCTTTGGATAAAAAACTGGGCAAATCCTACCTTCATCCTATTTTCGGTGCACCCCGAATATTTCAACATGAAGCACTCTTTTTATAATAATTATTTTTGATAACTAGGATTTAATCGTACTAAATGCTATTGAAAGCTAATATATTGGAATATACGTTCGATAAGGAGGAGAGGAACTTGGTGAAACAGGATGATTCCTTCATTACAGATGAGATGTTGGTTAACTATTACGAACTTAATAAAAAGAAAAAGGAAATCGAGTTAGAATTGAATGATTTAAAAGATACTTTTCATAACTATTTTAATAAACTAGTTGGTCCCAATAATAAGGCCGAAATCACAATAAATGGCTATAAACTGCAGCGGCAAATGAGAAAGATTGAAAAATACAACGAAGATGTAACGGTTAAAAGGTTAGAGGCATTAAAAATGAGTGAACTCATTCAAATCGTAAAAAAACCCGATGATGCAAAAATAAAATCTGCCCTCCAACTAGGCCTGTTAAATGAACAAAATTTAGAAGGTTGTATTGTAACCTCCTACTCCCCAGCTATTTCTATTAAGACTTTAACTCCTAAATAATCATTAGAGCCATTAAGCATATTTTTAGTGCTTATTGGCTTTTTCTTTTGTAAAAATGGTTGAAATTGGAGGAATTCTTCAAATAATAGCGAAATAATAAATGCATTTACTCGCCGATTTGGACATTTTACTCGCGGTTTTATGTAATTTACTCGCCAATGCAGCAGATCCCCGTACAAATTTCACCGAATTCCCCTTTTAACCTTACTACTTTTCTGCTAAATTAATAGAATGGTTGTTTTTGGGGGTATTTTTATGAATACAATTGGTGCTGTAATGTCGTACCCAAGGACTAAAGGAATTCTATTAGTTCTTATTGCAGCGACATCTTGGGGCGTTTCTGGGACAGTTGCCCAATATCTTTTTCATCAGCAAGGCTTTAGTTCAAGCTGGCTCGTAGTTATAAGACTGCTCCTAGCAGGAACGGGTTTGCTAATTTTTTCTCATACTGTTGGGAAGCAAAATATATGGAGGATTTGGAAAAACAAACAGGATCTTTTTCTCCTCATTGTATTTGGGATTTTCGGAATGCTCGGCGTTCAATATACCTTCTTTGCAGCAATAGAGCAAGGAAATGCTGCTACTGCTACAGTTTTGCAATACTTGGCACCTGTTATGATTGCCTTATATTTATGCTTCCATGCCAGGACATTACCAGTGAAACATGAGCTGATAGCAATTGTACTAGCGCTTGGAGGGACATTTCTCCTCGTCACGAAAGGAAATATCCATACTCTAGCAATTTCTGGTCCTGCCTTTGGCTGGGGAATTCTATCTGCATTTGCACTAGCATTCTATACTCTTTATCCAGTTAGCCTGCTTTCAAAATGGGGAACGGCTTTAACTGTTGGCTGGGGTATGATGATTGGTGGAGTTGGTTTAAGTTTCATCCATCCTCCATGGAAATTCCAAGGTCACTGGTCCCTTACTTCTTTTACAGCGGTCACTTTTGTGGTTATTGTTGGTACATTAATCGCGTTCTTGTGCTTTATGGAAAGCCTTAAATACATAAAAGCTTCTGAAGCTAGTCTATTAGCCTGTATTGAACCACTCTCGGCAGCATTCCTTGCCGTGGTATGGCTTCATGTTTCCTTTAGCCCAATTGAATGGTTAGGTGCCCTATCTATTATTGCAACAATTTTTATATTAGCATCAGTAAAACGGTAAAAAGCCATCTATGATGGCTTTTTTTTACCTTTTATTTGATGAATGATTGTACCAATACCGCTATAACAAATACGCAAAGGAAGATATTCATATAGCCACGACGTTTGTTCCCTTTTTTAAGTTCATCTATCCCGCCAACTAATATAAAGGCACTTAGACCTACCATCATGATTGGCTGTGCCACGAAGTTTTTAGTGATTAAACCAAATGCTGCTAATAATAAAACCACAATTCCTAGGACAATTCTTACTTTTTTCAACAAAGGCTATCCCTCCTTCTCCTATTGTACAATACGAACCACGAAGTACAATAGAAAAAGCTGCCATACGACAGCTTTTGTCTACTCTTGTTATTCTGATACTTTGCGATATTGGCCGCCGAAATATAACAATGGATCCCCTTCATTTACCTTAAGATCAGTAACCTCACCAATAAATAAGATGTGATCTCCTGCCTCAACCTCATTATAAAGGTTACAGGTCAGGTTAGCCAGTGCACCCTGGATTACTGGTAACTCGCCGAATTGCTCAAAGTTATAAGGAGTTTCTTCCTTAATTTGGCCTGCAAAACGCATAGATTCTGTTTGTTGATCTGCGGATAAAAAGCTTACGGCAAATTTTTTGGATTGTTGAATAAGAGGCAGCATTCTTGCTCTTTTATCAATTGATACTAGTATTAATTTTGGAGTTAAAGAGACAGAAACAAACGCATTTGCTGTCATTCCATGTGATTCCCCATCTACCTCCGTAGAAACAACGGTAATTCCCGTTGCGAATTTCCCCATTGCATTTCGAAAAAAACGATCATCCATTTCTCGACACCCCTACTCTACTAATTTTAATTGCCCATATTTTACACGATCTGACTCAATTTTATTATCTTTGTTACCATGTGTCTAATATTATGATTTTTCCCATAGCTCAACTTGTCTACCTTCAGGATCTTTAATCCAAATAAAATTACCATATTCACTAATCTCTTTTTCCCTTGCTAGAGGTACACCAATTTGTTCAAGATGTTTAATCGTATCATTGAGATTATCAACTTGAAAATTTAACATCACTTGCTGATCGGTTGGGAAATAGCTGTCATCTTCAGTAAAGAAAGAAAAGATTGTTTCATTTCCTGATTGGGGTTTGATAATAGCACCATTCCAATTTTCTATTTCAATATTCAACACTTCACTGTACCATTTTTTTATAGCATCTAGATTGTTAGTCCGCCAAAATATTCCCCCGAAACCTTTTATCATCATAATTATCACCCTCACTTTTCTACATTCATTAAAAATTCTAGAAATAAAATCAAATTCCTTCTTCCTCTAACCATTTACCCAGTTAGTATAAGTACATTTTTTTTAAACTTTATTTCATCTTACTAGTAATATCCAATTTTTTTAGATTTAATATCTATTCGAAATATTTAAAACGATATTCCTAGATACCCTGTATTTCCCCATCAATAATGGTCATTTCAATATTTGTTTTTAATAATTCGTCAGGGTTTTCCAATGAATAGAGGTCCTTCGAAAAAACGGTCATGTCTGCTAATTTTCCTCTTGAAATCGTTCCCTTAATAGCCTCTTCGTTTGTTGCATAGGCACCGCCAATCGTGAATAGCTTTACGGCTTCATGCATGGAGATATTCTGATCCTCATTCCAGGTCTCGAGTTTACCTGGTGTTTTCCTCGTGACGGCTGCATGAATACCTAGTAATGGATCAACAGGTTCTACAGGGGCATCAGAACCGCCGGCACAAATCACACCATTTGATAGTAAGGATTTCCATGCATATAAATAAGATTCGCGCTTCTTACCTATTCTTTCAATTACCCACGGATAATCACCCACTACAAACCGCGGTTGAATATCAGCAACGATATTTGGATCTGCTAATCGCTGAATTAAATCCTCTCTAACTAATGAAGTATGTATAATCCGATCTCGATAATTCACTTTTGGAAATTGATCTAGGATATCGAGAACATTTTCCAATGCTTTATCACCGATGGTATGCACGGCAATTGGGAAGAATTGCTCCCTTGCCTCTTTCACAATGGTAAAGAGGATGTCCTGAGTTTGCATCGCTTCGCCATATTTACTTGGTTCATCACTATATGGATCCGATAACAAGGCTGTTCTTCTTCCAAATGCTCCATCAGCGAAAATTTTTATTGCGCCAATTTGCAATTTCTCATTACCAAAACCGGCAAACATTCCTTTTTCTTTTAACTCAGATTGAAATGGATAGTCGATCAAAAGATTACAGCGTAACCCGTTGTGTTCATGATTGATTAATTCGTTATACATTTTGTACGTTTGTTCTAATCCGCCTAAATAAGCAGGGTCATTGGTATGTACACTTGTTAACCCTTTCTTAATCGCAAATTTCATTGCAAGTCCCAAACCATTTTTTAGCTCTTCATATGTTTTTTCTGGAATATGTTTCGTGACAATTTTGGAAGCTGACTCTAACAGCATTCCAGTCGGCTTTTTGGTTTGTGGATCGAGAACAACACTTCCACCCTTAGGTACTTCATTGGAAGGATGATAGTGACTCATTTCAAGTGCCTTGCTATTCACTAAAAATGCGTGATAACAAACTCTCTTTAGGTAAATCGGACAGTGTGGTGCTACATAATCTAATTCTTCTATAGTAGGAATCGACCCTTCTGTAAACAGATTTTCATCCCAACCCATTCCAATTAACCACTTACCAGGTGCGACGGTAGCTGCTTTTTGCTTAATCTTGTTTAACATCTCAGCTTTCGATTTAATGCCTGTCAAATCTAAGTCTAAGAAATTAAATGCCAAACCTGATAAATGTAAGTGGCTGTCTATTAGACCTGGGGTTACCATTTTTCCGCCTAAATCAACAATTTCCGATCCTGCTCTTCCCCATTGCAAGTTCATTTCATGGTGTGAACCTAAATCTATAATCCTGCCATTTTCAACCACTACAGATTCAACCACTGGCTGGTTAGAATCTAGGGTATAAATTAATCCATTTGTGTAAATTGTCTTTGACACGTAGCCCCCACCTTGTTATTTATTTTAATCTTTAAATTATTATAAATGATATATGGTTTACAGTGCTAGAATTGTTACCCTATTTAGTTATTATTAGAGATTCTTCTAGTTACGTAGTAAAATTGTTATAAAGGGATTAATTACCATAGGTCTCAAGTCTGAGAGCAGATTCCATCTTGCGCCGTTTTTTCAACCTGATTGCTTTTAGTACAATGATGGTAGATTAAGAATTGGGGAGGAAAACAAGATGAAAAAGAAAATTTTGTCGGGTGCATTGGCTATATCTTTACTTATAGGAGTATCAGGTTGTGGAATATTTGCAAATGGTAACGATGAAAATGGGAAAGTCACGATCGAGAAAGATAAGGCTAAAGAATTGCAGCTTGAACTTAACCTTGGTGCTGGTGAACTTAATGTCGAAAAAGGTACAAATGAATGGGTTGAGGGTACAATTGACTATAATCAAGATAGGCTTAAACCTGAAGTCTCTTATAAGCTTAAAGGAGATAAAGGAATTGGGGTTATAGAACAGGATAAAAAAGGCCTAGTTGATAAAATTAAATTTGGTAAGTTAAAAAACGAGTGGAACCTCACTATTTCAGATAATATCCCACTTGATTTACGTGTTAATTCAGGTGCTTCAGATACAAATTTAGATTTAAAGGGTTTAAAAATAAAAGAATTAGATGTGAATGCTGGTGTCGGCGATATCACGATTGACCTTGGCGGCAATTGGGACAATAGCTTTGACGCAGCATTAGCATTAGGTGTTGGGAAATCAACCATCATTCTCCCGAAAGATGTCGGCGTAAAAATTAAATCCTCAAAAGGAATTGGAACTGCCGATTTTGTCGGTTTCATTTCCAAAGGGAAGGGCGTATACGTCAACGAAGCGTACGAAGACGCAAAGGTAGTCATTAACTTAACGACAGATTTAGGTGTGGGAGAAGCAGTTTTTAAATTAGAATAGGTAAGAGAGCCCATCGCTGGGCTCTTTTTTAAATTTATACCAGCATCTGGTATAAGGTACTGTCATTATTAACCTCACGGAATACAAATCCTTTTGCTTTAATCCGTTCCATTAATGGGTAGTAATCATTTTTAGACTTAAGCTCAATCCCGACTAATGCTGGTCCAGTTTCACGATTATTTTTTTTCGTGTATTCAAAATGGCTGATATCATCATTTGGACCTAATACATCATCTAAAAATTCACGCAATGCACCTGGACGTTGCGGAAATTGAACAATAAAATAATGACGTAATCCTTCGTAGAGCTTCGAGCGCTCCTTAATTTCCTGCATCCGGCCAATATCATTGTTACCGCCACTAACAACACAAACAACCGTTTTTCCTTTGATTTCTTCTGCATATTCGTCTAACGCTGCAATCGAAAGTGCTCCAGTTGGCTCAACGACAATGGCATTTTCATTATAAAGAGCTAATAAAGTTGTGCAAACCTTCCCCTCAGGAATAACAACAATATCCTTCACAAGCTCTTTGCAAATGTTAAAGGTCATTGAACCGACCGTCTTCACCGCAGCTCCATCTACAAATGGGTCAATTTCTTTCAATGAAGTCACTTCACCCTTGGAAATCGACTCCTTCATTCCTGCAGCCCCCTGCGGCTCGACACCTATTAACTTTGTTTCCGGTGAAAAATGCTGCATATACGTTCCAACTCCAGAGACAAGACCGCCCCCGCCAATTGCTGCAAAAAGGTAATCTATTTTTTCTGGGCATTCATTTAGAAGCTCCACTGCTACGGTCCCTTGTCCGGCAATCACATCTAGGTCATCAAATGGGTGAATAAACGTTCTATTTTCGAGTTGACTGCATTCCATTGCTTTTTCGTAAGCATCGTCAAATGTATCCCCTACTAAAACAATTTCAACATGTTCCTTACCCCAAAATTTAACTTGATTGACCTTTTGCTTTGGCGTAGTACTCGGCATAAAGACTTTACCATTTATTTTTAAATGATTACAAGAATAGGCAACCCCCTGGGCATGATTTCCGGCGCTGGCACAAATAATTCCATTTTCCAATTCTTCTTCTGTCAATTTTTTGATTCGATTATAAGCACCGCGGATTTTAAAGGAACGAACACTTTGCAAGTCTTCACGCTTTAAATAAACATGACAGTCATACCGCTCAGACAATAGGTGATTGAACTGTAGAGGAGTAGGAGAAATCACTTCCTTGATGGTGTGGCTTGCAATAATGATATCCTCCACCTGAATAGCTTTTTCTTTCTGATCAACTTGTTGACTCATTTCACTTTCCTCCTCTTTCTTTCATTTTAAAATTCGCCATTTTTAAAGGCGTTCAATTGTTTATTAAAGGCGCTTTTCTTAAACTTTTGTGCTTTTTACACAACAAAAAACCCGCCCCTTGTATAGGGACGAGTTAACTCGCGATACCACCCTACTTCCGCAGCTAAAACCCACCTGGCTGCGACTCTCGATCATTGTATAAAAATATATACATATACCTAGTAACGGTGGACTAACCGGTATAGCCTACAATTACTCTTTCGGCTACACATCTCAGAGATGATTTTCAAAATTGCCGTGACATCGACTCTCAGCAACCGTCGACTCTCTTTGGACATCGTGCAAATTCTACTGTTCTCTTCATTGATTCATTTTAAATTAATAAAATAGTACCACTGTAAATAGGCTTCGTCAATATTATTTGACTATTTTAATTATTTAGTTAATTATTAAAGCGCTTTCATTTTTTAAAAAGGAATTTCCAACCTGTAAGCGCAAATAATGATAGAATCTGCCTATTAGTGTAAAACATATTTTTATTAAATAAATCATGAAATTATTCTTGAATAATGTACTAGTTTAAAGAATAAAACCTAAGGCAGCAGTTCCAATGCTTAAGATCACTGAGGTTAAAACATATAATCCAGCCAGCATTTTTTTATTTAATCGTAGTAAGGTTATCGTTTCATAACCGAAAGTAGAGAAAGTGGTATATGCTCCACAAAAACCAACCCCAGAAAAAAGCCACACCCAATCATTGATGGTACCTGATTGATGAAGGTTAGCTAGATACCCTAATAGAAAAGAACCAGTAATATTAATAATCCAGGTTCCAAATGGAAATAGCATTACATGCTTTTTTTTAATAAAAAAATTACCCATGAGATATCTTGCTGCCGCTCCTAAAGAACCGCCTAATCCAATTAACCAAATCACTGTGTTTCCCCTTCTTCTCGATTCGTAACAGCTATTTTATATCCAAAGTATGCTAGGAACAATCCCCCAAAAATGCTAGTAAGTACATATAGGATTCCAACTATAGCGTGTCCATTCTGAAACAATAGTACCGTCTCAACTGAAAAGGTAGAAAAAGTAGTGAATGAACCAATAAATCCCGTTCCGATAAATAAAGTAAATTCTTGTTTACTATTTTTGTGAAAAGAGATAAAGGTAAGGAACCAGCCTAGTAAAAAACATCCAATGAGATTTATCAAAAAAGTACCCAGAGGAAATCCATTTTCATAATGGATCCATTCTCCAAGGGTAAATCTCGAAACTGCTCCTAAAAATCCCCCAACCATGACAAATAATACGTTCACCAGTTCAACCTTCCTTTACATCAAGACATTGATTTCTTGAGTTAACAATAGGAATCAATTGTTTTCAGAAAGGTTCCCATAACTTGTAAATACTCTTCTTTCTCTTCGAAATATGGCATATGAGCACTGTTCTCGAAAATATGAATTTTTCCATTTGCTACAAGTGTGCTGAAGTACTCTGTTGATGCTGGTGTTGCCTCATCATATCGTCCACATGTAAATAATGCAGGGCAGCTAATTTCATTCAAACGTGAAGTACAATCAAATGATTTTAGATTTCCCTTGACACTAAATTCAGATGGCCCCCACATAATATTGTATATTTCAGGGTTTCGATAACCTGCGCCCTTTTTTAGCCATTCAGGGTCTGGATCTTTTTCTACTCTACAAACAAATCGTTTGTTAAATTCCTGAATAGCTGATTTAAATTCCTCTGAGTCAGTCGTTCCCGTTTCTTCACAACGTTTAATCGTTTCCTGAATTTCTATAGGAAGTGTTTTAAGATTCTCTATCTGGTCTTGTTCCCAACGCGGAGCACTTAGGCAAGGACTTGAAAAGATCACGCTTTTTACTCCACTTGGTTTTGTTAAACAGTAAGCAGCTGCAAGGGTTGTGCCCCATGAATGACCTAAAATATGGACTTCATCCAATTTCAACGCTTCCCTAACCAGAGCCAGCTCTTCAACAAATCGATCAAGCTGCCATAAAGATTGGTCATTTGGGCGGTCTGACCTCCCACATCCCAATTGATCATATAAAATTACAGGTCTATCAGTTTGGAGTGCTTGTAAGCCTTCTAGTGAATAACTTGAAGACCCAGGTCCTCCGTGCAAAATAATGACAGGCGTATTTGCTGAATTTTTATTAAATAGTTGATACCAAACTCTCCCGCCTGTAACCTCTATGTATCCCTCTTCATGCATCATTTTTCCCCCCTGCGACGACAAAATAAATAATTAGTGCAACCCTTTTATTTTAACCTACTTTTGGTCATTTTTAAAACATTAAAAGAGACCCACTAAGGTCTCTAGTTTTTATTTGGTAACTAATTTATTCTTTAAAAAATGGACCAAGAAAGTACTTAAGAAGATTCCGATGATGATACTAAAAAAGATGACTTCATCCATTTGGAAACCAAAGGCTGCAGATATCATTCTTAACCCAATAATACCGATTAAGACAAATGCTGTAGTTTCAAATTCTGGTATTCTTTCAATCAAGGCTAAGAATAATTGGGCAACTCCCCGCATCATTAAGATCCCAAGAATCCCTCCCAAAAAAAGTACCCAAACTTGATTCGATACCCCAAATGCTGCAATGACACTATCGATACTAAATGCGATATCCATAAGCTCTACCGTTAATACTGTGCTCCAAAATCCCACTTTTTTGGTTCGTACCTCTTCCTCTCCATCCCTTTGACTAGCAAAGTATTGAAAGACAAGCCAAAGAAGATAGTGTCCACCAACGATTTTGATCCAACCAATATTAATTAATGTAACACCTATTCCTATCGCCACAACACGGAAAAAATAAGCACCAATAATCCCGTAGAACAAAGCCTTTCTTCGCTCTTTTTCAGGTAGGTGTTTAACCAAAACCGCGAGAACTAAGGCATTATCAGCAGATAATAATCCTTCTAGAATCACTAAAGTACCAATTATGCCCCAACTAGCTGGATCTGTTAGTACTTCTCCCAAGGCGTCTAGTGATAAAAATGACCCATAATTCGCAATGATATCTTGTAAGAACTCCATCTCCTTGTGCCTAACTCCTTTACAAAATTTTACTAGCCACTTAAGCCTGTCTCCTACTGTATATGTATGTTAGGTAAATGAATATATGATTGAAGATTCTAGTGACTTATTTTAAAATAGCAGGATGCTAGTAGGCGCTATCATTTTGCTATCAGTGGACTGTGTTGATAATTACACCTTTTCAATCCCCATTTTAAGCCCAACCAATCGCGAAATAGACAGGAAAAGAGACTTTTTATGACGAAATATATTATGATGGATCTAGATTGTCTAAAGGAGGAATGGAAATGCGTAAGGTAGTCATATACACCCAAGAAAGCTGCGGCCCATGTACAGCAGAAAAACTATGGTTAAAAGATCATGGTATTGAATTCGAAGAAAAGAATATTCGAGAAAATCCTAAATATTTAGATGAAATTTTTGAATTAGGTGCTTCTGCTACACCGGCAACTGTTATCGAAGATGAAAATGGAACTGAGGTTGTTTTTGGTTTTAATCAGGAGCAATTAGAAAAGGTGTTAGGAATTTAATTAAAACAGAATTTCCTGGGGTGACCGGGTCCTTTTCTTTTTCACGTCTCGTTCATTCCAGGTATACTAAAGTGACCAGTTCCATATGTTTCATAAATCGCCCGTTTAATTATCCGTTTTTTTGTAAATATAAATATAAAACATTTTTTTAGGAGGTTCGTATGTTTTTGTCAGGTCCTATTTTGGCTGCTTTTTTAGGGATGTTGATTGCGCAATTTGTTAAGGTACCGATTCATTTTTTTGCCACAAGGGAGATAAGATGGAATTTAATGTTTAGTACTGGAGGCATGCCAAGTTCACATACTGCCATGATTATCTCATTAACCACCGTTATTGGCTTAATGACCGGATTTAAATCAAATGAGTTTGCTATTTGTGTGGTTGTTTCAGCAATTGTTCTCCACGATGCAATGGGGGTTCGCAGACATGCTGGCTATCATGCAGAAATCTTAAACACGCTATTAGCTGATTTTAACAGTCTAATTGAAACGTTAAAAGACCCCAATTTAAAGAAACCGGAGTCTAGAGAAAAATTAAAAGAATTATTAGGTCACCAACCAACGGAAGTATTTTTTGGTGCCATAACTGGAATGATTGTTGGAGTCTTTACATACTTTTTCTATCCGTTTTAAGTACTTTTTGATTTTAATCCGGGATTTAACTCATTTGCATGCCGATAAGCCATACCCGTTCCTGCTAGGAGTAAAATACCGGTTACAACAAAGACGGTTCCAACAGGGAAGATACCGCCAAGGACTCCACCGATAATCGGACCAATCATCCCGCCTATTTGATTAGAGGTTTGGTGTAATCCAAACGCTCTACCGCGGAAATCTTTTGGTGTCGATCTTACGACTAGGCCGTTTAATGCTGGGAATACCGCACAGAAAAAGATTCCGAAAATGAACCTGGTAAGGGAAAATCCCCAAATATTACTGAAAATAATTTGAGCGATGGTTCCGATGCCTCCACCCATTAGCCCAATCAATAAGACTTTTTGAAAACCGACTTTATCCGCCCATCTTCCCCACAAAGGGGCAAAGATGACACTTGCAATTCCAGGAAGTGAGAAAACAATCCCTGCAAGTAACGATGCATGCTGCGTGGAACCGCCTAGATCCACTATATATAATGGTAGTACCGGTTCAATAGTCATGATCGAAGCAGAGGTCAAACTAGTTAACGCTAGAACCATCATCAATGGACGGTTCGAAAGTGCCGTTCTAAAATCATTTCGAATGGATCCTTTCTCCTTGCTAGGTGAGAAATTTTCCTCTATTACAAAAAATATAACCAGGAGTGTCGAAATTAACGAGAAAATTCCAGCACTGCCAAATGCCACTCGATTCCCGACTAACGATGCGATTCCCCCACCTAGGAGTGGTCCAATGATGCCGCCAGAGGCAGACGCTGAAGATATCATAGATAGAGCATATCCCACTTTATTGCTTGGAGTATTGGTACCAACTAACGCAATTGCTCCAGGAATGAATCCACTTAACAAGCCTTGCATAAGTCGTAATCCCAACAGCTGATACGGGTTGGTAACAAAAGCGGTTAATGTATAGACCACAAAAAGGGCAAATCCTGCTCTGATTAACATAGGCTTTCTTCCATATTTGTCCGCTACTCGCCCCCAAAAAGGTGAAGCAATCGCCCCAGCAAAAAAAGCTGCGCTAAATAATAATCCCGACCAAACTTCCGTGTGTTCATGTACACCAATTTGGAGCAGGAAAATTGGCAAAAACGGGATAACCATGGAAAAGCTTGCTGAACAGAAAAATACTCCGATCCAAAGGACCCATAAATTACGCTTCCAAATTAGCATGCCAATCCATCTCCAATATGTAAATAATATTGATATCGTACCACATTGTCGAAATATTTTCATTTCCGAAATATTCGGTAGCAGTAGTATTTTAAAAATAAGCTTTATTCTGATTTAAAACCTCTGTTTCTTTGTCCAAGCGTAAAGTTAGCTATTTCTCTTACAAAACATTCCTCTACTCCGTAATATTGGGTTGATTATTACAGGATAACAGGAATAATGTCATCTTTACCTCTATACTGTAATGTTGTTCATTAAACTATAAAGAAATGTAACTTTCTTGTTCTGTATAACACGCGTTAAGCCATGTTAGTGTTATAGCATACTTTACATCAGGAGGTAGCACACATGAAAAACACCTATTTTAAAAAATTTACTGTAGCTTGTGTAGCTACATTTGCATTTATTGGATTACAAAATACAACAGTTGAGGCGATTACCCAATACCAAGTTGTAAAAGTAGACAGCTTGTCTGAAATTGGACAGGCCCATGATTCAATCACGAAGCAAATTCAACAAGCCATTAACAGTTACGATGATAGAAAAGAATATATTCCATATAAACCGAACTTGAAAGCTACTGAAAAATCAGAGGCGGAAGTGGAAGAAACAGCTTTACCAGAAACTCAATCGGCTGAACTGGTAATAGAAGCTCAAGAACAAGTTGTAGCGCCTCCAGAACTTCCAATTGCAAATGACGAAAAGGACTTATTTGCAAGATTAGTCGAAGCAGAAGCAAAAGGAGAAACCTATGAAGGGAAAGTTGCTGTTGCAACGGTTGTCTTAAATCGGGTCGATTCACCTGCGTTTCCAAATTCAATTTCGGGCGTTATTAACGAAGTTGTTGGCGGAACATATGCCTTTTCACCGGTTCAAAATGGCGAAATAAAAAAGCCAGCTTCAGATGAAACGATTCGAGCAGTCGAAGAAGCTATAACAAGACAAGATCGCTTAAATGATGCCATTTATTTTTATAATCCAGAAATTGCTACTGATAAATGGATTACTACCCGCGAAATCGTTAAGACCATTGGAAATCATGTTTTTGCAAAATAATGATCAAAAGCCGTTTATGACGGCTTTTTTTTTTGGAAAATTTCCTACCGACAGCGGCCATTTAGAATTATGGGACTTCTTAATTAATTTCTCTATTGTTTAAACTTTTCCTACATTATTTTGACTTCATTGTTCATATACTACTATACATACTAAAAAAACTGAAAAGGGTGGTGAATATGAGAGATTTAATTTTCAAAGCCTATGCAGTCACAAATGAAATAGATTTGAACAAAATTGCCGTTCATTGTGGGATACCGAAGAAATTCACGTGGGAAGAGCCCTTAATTTTAAAAGGTGAAATTTTAAATTCAATCCTTCTCAAAAATGTAGACGAAACGCAAATGGTTCTTGTTTTTTCCTTTGGCAGCATTGTCTTCATTAATCACTCAACACCAAATGAAATAGCTGCATTGTTGAACTACCTCTACTCCTTCGAACCGGACATTGATGTTAAAAAGGCGAACAGATACACGGATGATTACAGGCTCCACCTAAGAGAAACCGAAAGTATTGAGTTAACGGACGAATTTGTAGTCGTTCCGGAATACGAAAGTTACTACCCGGAATTGATTTCTACCGTGCTTGCGAAGTCGGTAGCACTTGAAAAAATTGAGGAACAACTTGGGCACATTAACGATAAGCTTGAAACCATGATCGACCGTTTAGAAAAAGGTAAATTACGAATTGGAAATAAAGAGCTAGCGAGGACAACAGCAAAAATCATTCGTCATGAGTACAACACCCTTGCCTACGTTATGATTCTCGATAAACCTGACATCACCTGGACAAGCAGTTCGGCGGGTGAATTTTACGACAAAATGCTTGAGTTCTTTGAGTTAAATGATCGTTATCTAATCTTGAAAAGCAAAACCGATATTTTATATAACATTATGGAAGGTTTTTCAACGATTAGTCACTCAATTCGAGGACTGTTCGTTGAATGGATTATCGTAATACTCATTCTCTTTGAAATTGTCCTGTCGCTTTTAGGGATCTTTGGGCTGCTTCCGTAATCCTGTAAATAACGAATAGAGTCCCCTATTACACATGAGGGACTCTAGCTATTATTTACTTGGATACATTTCTTGTAAGAATGATACTGATTGATTGATTAATTCTTTTAAGACATCCACATTTATATCCGCTACTTTATTAACATAAACGCACGCTTTTCCTGTGGTATGTTTTCCAAACCGGTTTAATAATTCTTCCCGCTTTGTGTCACCTGGCGCAAAGTATAAGCTGATTTTGGCCTTTCTAGGAGAAAATCCAACTAGAGGTGCATCCCCTTCGTGACCAGATTCATATTTGTAATGATAGGAACCAAAACCAATAATGCTCGGACCCCACATCTTTGCTTCAAACCCAGTAGTCTCAGTGAAGATATCTAATAATCTGTAGGCGTCCTCACGTTTTTTCGGATTATCCACTTGTTCAATAAACTCAATGACACTAGTATCGGTTTCTTTTGTTTTTAATACGTACATGTCTGTCTTCCCTCCATTTATCCAATTCAATTTTAATAGGTTTACATAATAATTTTATAGCAAACTTTTACTCATATTGTACCAGGTGACGCCTGCATGTTCTGATTTTGATACACCACAGTTACGGTATCCTAAATTTTCATAAAACGGGATTAGCTCTTCTTTACAAGTTAGGGTAATACTTTCACGTTTTTTTGATGTTGCTTCATTTTCAAGATGAGTAAGCAGGGCTGTTGCCACCCCTCGTGTTTGAAAATGCGGAGTCACTGCCACTCCTAGTACCGTTTGGTGTCCACCAAATTCAGGGTTTTTCATAATAGTCAAAAATACATCATCTGTAATAAATTTATTCTTGATGACTGGACCGTTGACTAAACCGACCATTACCCCTTCTTCTTCTGCAACAAAAAAGCTATCAGGAATCTCCTGAATCCGTCTTATGAATGCTGTCTCAGTTGCAGCCTCTTCTATTGGAAAACACAGTTGTTCAATGATTACCAGATCAGGTAAATCATTCATCGTCACGTTACGTATTCTTAACATTACCAGCACTCCAATGGCTAATATAATCTTCAATCAAATCAGATAATTATCTTATTATATAAAATTATACAACTATTTAGCCGGATAGTAAGCGATAATCTCAAAATTACTTAAAAAAGAAAAAACTAGGCAAGCCTGCTCAATTTTTAAATGGTTTATCATTTTTAGAAATTTAATTGTCTTTTTCATCAATCCGACAAATTAAAACAACTATACACCCACATCCATTTATGAGAATATGGTTGTTTTTTCTAGTTGATTTTAAATTGTGCCATAAGTCTATTTTTGTGTAGGTTCAAATCAAAATAACTATTATCAATTTTAAACTTCACCATATCTAATTCATCATAGATAGTGGACTCTAGTTGATTTCTAGCTTTAAGAACAGCTATGGTTCCGTCCATTCCTTTAGCACCATGCATTTTCCCATAACCTTGGTCATTGTAATAATTCATAAACCCATTGGACCACTCTTTCGGTCTTTCTTGAACAGCCTTTGTAAAGGATTGGGATAAATCTTGTTGATCCACATAAATTAGAATTGGATTTAACGATTCAATACTATCGGCTAGCTTCTTCACGTAACTCATAACAACATCTTGAGAAGCACCATTTTTTATCATCCCGATGGTCACAGGATTTTGGATAAAACAGCATTCGAAAATATACGTTAGCTCACTAGTCTTTGCGTTTCCAGCAAACCTTTGCCATTTTTCCGTGATTAATTCAATGTTTTTTTCTAGAGGTAGCTCATAGATATCATGTGCCCAAATAGTATTCCAAAAGGATTCAGGAACTGTCGTTTCTCCTAAGTCTTGCTTAAGTTTATAGCGAGATAACACATATCCATCACAGCATTCAATTGCATGTTTCAATAGAGTTGACTTCAGGAAGGCATACTGCTCCAAAAGTTCCGCAAATTCAATTTTTGTGAAGAAGGATGAAGATTCATAATCAGCTGGATGATCAAAATCTCCTTCTAAAAATAGCTTTGTCTTTATTTTTAACTCTTCTAAAATATCATTTATGAGTTTCGCTGTCGTTGTTTTACCAGAACCAGGCAATCCTTTAGCATATTTTCTCCATTCTTCGTAATTAATTTAGTGAAAAATAAAAAAATCGCAGATTTCTCTGCGAAAGTGAATTTGATTTATATGGCATGCTTAATTAACTAACATTAGTATAATGTCAACTGGAATTTCATGTCAACAATTTTTATCTAGCTTGGTAAGTTGTTTCCCGACCATGTTAATTGTTCGTTGGAATGTTCACTTAAGGTGTCCATTCTGTTTTTTTCTTACCTGATAAGAACCACCCACCTAATGCAATAAGAAGCATGACTGACCAGAAAATTGTATTCCATATTGGACCTTCTACAAAATTATGAGGAATGATATGTAAAGCTGGGTGTGCAAGAGTATGCATTAACAGCTTAACACCGACCCACCCTACTAGTAACATCGCTGCAGTTTCTAAGCTAGGGCGTTCAGTTAATACTTTTACGAAGTATCCCGCTGCAAATCGAATCACGATTAAGCCTGCAATCGCACCTATGATTATAACAATAAATTGTGCGCCATCCATACCGCCTATTTCACCCATTGGCGTACCAGGCAAGGCAATGACAAGTGCTACTGCTGCTAAAATAGAATCAACGGCGAAGGCAATATCGGCTAACGCGATTTGCGCAACTGTCGCTCGATAGCTTTTCCTTGTCTTCTCTTTTCTGCCATGATCCTTTCTCAACAAATGTTTTAAGGCGATAAAAATTAGGTACGCAGCCCCAATTGCTTGAATCCACCAAACATGGAACAAAAACGAAATTATAAAGATGGCACCAATCCTAAAAATAAATGCTAATAACAGTCCAATATTGATTGCCTTTTTTTGCTGTTCTATTGGTAAATGCTTGGCCATAATTGCGAGGACTAAAGCATTATCAGCTGATAATAAACCTTCTAAAAGAATCAAAATAAGTAATACCCAGCCATACTCTAATAATAAAGATAGCTCCATGTTCCCCTCCAATGTATGATCACATCATAACAACAGTATAAATTAAATTACTAGATACTTTACAGTGTTTTTTCAATTTATAGATAAAAATTCCAACTTGATTGAAATCTTACATTATTATTTACCAAATTAGATAAATCTATTTGCATTTTAATACCTGTGTACGTAGAAATTTTTCAATATAAAAAGAGCAGATCCTAAAATACCTGCTCTAATTTTCTCTATTTATTTTTCTGAAAAAATCCTTATTTTTGTTCGATTTTAAGTTCTCTTAAGATTAATAGTACAGCTATGCCGTATATAAGGAAGATGGCTGCTGGAACCAATGTGAACGCCTGGTCTACAAAAAAACCACCGAGGATTAATGAGGAAAGACAGACACCTAACGTTACAAATAAATACGCTTTGCTTTTATAAATCCACATGTAAGGAAGAAAGTGAGAACCTCCTAATAATCCAATCGTAAATGGAAGGTATTCAGGAATATTCATATAAACAATAATAAAGACTGGGATGAAAAAAGCTTGTGGTGCGGCAATAATTCCTCCAAGTACGCCCAATGGATTCCCGGTTGCCATGATATTGACTCCAAAAAGCTTACTAAGTAATATTCCCAAAGGAAAAATAGCCCCTAAGCCAAAGATCCATATCAAATAGACGGTTTCCATTGAAAAAATTAACGGAAGAAAGCTAAAGAGAAAAAAGACAATGGCACCCGATAGTAAAATAGGAAAACCTTTTTTTGCATCTGTAATAATATTAGCTTGCAATTTTTCTAGTGATAAATTCATAAATCATACTCCTTTTCAATATGTATGTTTTTTTCATTTAGTACTATTATTATATGTATCATATTACCATTTTTAAAATATATTTCCATCATATTCACTATTCTTATAGAAATTAATTTTGAAATAAAATCCTTCAAGATCTGAATTTTGAATAAAACTTTACTAAAATTTGCATCAGTGTGCAGTATAATTACTAGTTCTTGTACGTAAAAGAAAAAAGGTTTCAAAGATTTTTGCAGAAGGTAATTGCGGAAATTTTCTCTAAACTATGTTAGTATAGTTTTTGCAAATAATTTTTTGGAGGTAAATCATGGTATTACCAAACTTTGAAGAAAATTTACAAAAATATGCACGACTGTTAGTGGCGAAAGGTATTAATGTCCAGCTTGGCGATTGGGTTAAAATGACAATTACTGTTGACCAAGCTCCTCTAGCTCGATTAGTTACCAAAGAAGCCTATGCGTTAGGTGCTGAAAAAGTTATCGTCAAATGGGCAGATGACGAAATAACGAAACTTAATTACATACATCAACCTATAGAAGTTCTAACGAATATTCCCGAATATGAAATTCAAGAATCTGAAGATCATGTGTTAAATCGTCATGTGAGCCGTCTTTCAATTGTATCCAGTGATCCCGGTTTATTAAATGAGGTAGACCCTGTTAAAATTGCGGCTTTTCAAAATAAAGCGGGAAAAGCATTCAGTGTCCAACGAATCGCCACACAAAATAACGATTTAAAATGGACGGTTGCCGCTGCAGCTGGTGCTGGTTGGGCTGCAACAGTCTTCCCTGACTTGAAAACTTCTGAAGAACAAGTCGATGCCCTCTGGGATCAAATTTTCAAAACGTGTCGTGTATATGCAGATGACCCTGTTGCTGCTTGGGATGAACATAAAAAAACGTTAAACGAAAAAGCAGCATTCTTAAATGAAATTCAATTTGATGCGCTGCATTATACAGCACAAGGGACAGATTTAACGTTAGGCTTACCGAAAAACCATTTGTGGTGCAGTGCGGAAGGTGAAAACCCTAAAGGCGAAGAATTTATTGCCAACATGCCGACAGAAGAAGTCTACACCGCTCCCGACACGCATCGGATGGATGGTGTAGTACGAAGCACGAAACCGTTAAGTTATGCTGGGACATTAATTGAAGGGATTGAAGTGCACTTTAAGGATGGAAAAATCATTGATATTTCTGCTGAAAAGGGCGATGAAACCATTAAGAAATTGGTTTTTGACAATGAAGGCGGAACTGGCTTGGGTGAAATCGCCTTGGTACCAGATCCCTCCCCTATTTCTCAATCTGGCATAACATTCTTTACGACTCTTTATGATGAGAATGCTTCCAATCACTTAGCGATTGGGGCTGCTTACCCTACCACGATCCAAGGTGGAACGAAAATGAGTCAAGAAGAATTATTGAAAAATGGTATGAATACCTCGATTGTTCATGTTGACTTCATGATTGGTTCCGCCAAAATGGATATTGATGGCATCAAACAAGATGGCACAATTGTTCCTATCTTCCGCAATGGGGATTGGGCAATTTAACTGTGAATAACGCAAAAAGTCCAAGAGATGATCTTGGACTTTTTTATTTTTTAACATAGTATCTACTAAAGTTTCCATGGGTTAAAATCTCTGTTTATTTATACAATTCCAGTTGTTGTTATATAACAATTAAAGTTCTGTGATATATGACTATTACAGGGCATTCATCTAATAATCTCAATAACCACACTAGTAAACAGGTCATTCAACTTACCATGAAAGAAGCTGTTGTAATTATTTTTGTATCCTGTTACAATAAAACTAAATTTATAGAATATTGATAATATTCTATATAACACTCCGTTTAGTAGATGGGAGGAATACCTTTGTCTAAATTGCCAAAAGTAAATGAATCAGGTTTTTTTGAAATCCGCCTAGAGTCCATCGGCGGGTTAGGAGCAAACTTGGCTGGAAAATTGCTTTCCGAGGATGGTGTTGTAGGAAACGGTCTTAATGGAATCGGTTTTTCATCCTATGGCTCAGAGAAAAAAGGTTCACCAGTTAAAGCACATATTCGTTTTTGCGACCCTGAAACAAACATTCGTGACACCACACCAATAGAACGTCCTCATGTTGTCGGCATTTTTCATGATGCCTTATTTAAAACAATTGATTGCACCAGTGGAATTTATCCCGATAGTACCATCTTAGTAAATTCACAAAAATCCCAAGATGAATTGAAAAATCTAATGAAGATTCCTAGCGGTACGATTGCCATTGTTGATGCAACTGGAATTGCTTTAGAAGAGCAAACAAAGGCTAATACCGCAATGTTAGGAGCCCTATATCGGATTATGGATTTCTTAGACGCCGAATCGATGAAACAAACGATTCGCCGGACCTTTGAAAAAAAGTATCCTCACCTTGTTGAACCAAATATTCGCACGTTTGACCGCGGTTATAATGAAGTCGAATTCAAAACCTATCTGGTAGAGGACGGAATCGTGGAAAAACCTTTTAAGAGAGCAGAATCCCTTTTAGGTTATGAAACACAAGCAATTGGCGGGATGATCACCAACCCGGGCAACAGCATGTTAAAGGACTTAAGTATTTCACGTGCAGGGATGCTGCCCCATTTTCATGAGGAGAAATGTATCAATTGCGCCGCTTGTGATACTGCTTGCCCAGATTTTTGTTTTGTTTGGGAAGAAAAAGCAGATAAAAAAGGTCGACCGCAAATGTTCCTTAGTGGGATTGATTATCAATATTGTAAAGGCTGTTTAAAATGTGTAACTGCCTGTCCGGTGGAAGCGTTATCAGGAGAAAGAGAATATAATGATGGCTATGCAGACAAGAATCGAGTCCCGCATATATTTGATTTAGCCATTCAAAACTAAGGAAAGGACGGGATCTAGATGTCTATCGATTTAAACCAAGAAAAACTTACAGCCGAAAAAGAAACGGTTGAGCAAAGTTTTGTATTTGAATCTGGCAATGAAATGGCTGCTTATGCCGCGCACCAAATTAATTATCATGTCATGGGATACTTCCCTATTTCCCCCTCTACAGAAGTCGCTCAATTCCTCGATGGAATGAAAGCAAGAGGAGAACATGATATCGTGTTGATTCCAGCAGATGGAGAACATGGTTCAGCTGGGATATGTTACGGTGCTTCTACTGGCGGCGGGCGTGTTTTTAACGCAACAAGCGCGAATGGGTTTCTTTACATGCTGGAACAATTGCCGGTTCAATCAGGAACCCGCTTTCCCATGGTATTAAATCTAGTAAACCGCTCAGTTTCAGGACCATTAAATATCCATGGCGATCATTCCGACCTCTATTTTGCTTTAAATACTGGATGGCCCATCTTAATGGCCCGGGACCCACAAATCGTCTATGATATGAACATCCTTGCTCTTAAACTAGCAGAAGATCCAGAAGTCAGACTGCCAGTAATTGTATCATTTGATGGGTATTTCACCTCCCACCAAAAACGGCGCGTGCAGGTAATAAAAAATCGAAGTGATGTTCAAAAATTTGTCGGGGATCCGCCAAGGAACTTCCCTCATGCTTTGGATCGCGAAAATCCTGTTACGATCGGCCCTTATATGAATGAACCTGATTATATCAATAACTGCTACCAGCAATCTGAAGCAATGTATAATGCCGAAGCGGTTTTCGAACGAATTTCGAAAGAATATGCTGCCTTAACAGGACGCGAATATCCGATTCTTGATTTATATCGTATGGAAGATGCGGAGATTGCTGTATTTATGTTGAATTCAGCTGCTGAGGTTTGCAAAGACGTAGCCGATAAACTCCGCTTAAAAGGGATTAAGGCTGGGGTTATCTCGCCAAACATGATTCGTCCTTTTCCACAAAAACAATTAGCTGATGCCTTAAAAAATATTAAAGCGGTTACCGTCGGAGACCGCGCAGATTCCTATGGAGCACGTGGCGGAAACATGGCCCTTGAATTAAGAGCAGCCTTGCAAACGGTTGGGAATGCCCATACAAAAGTAGTAAACCGAATTTACGGATTAGGCGGGAAAGACTTTTATGCAGATGATGCTGAACATTTTTTCCAATTAGCTCTTGAGGCTGCTGAAAAAGGCTTAGCAGAAAAGCCTTTTGATTACTTTGGACATAATCCAGGCAAACCAGAATTTGCTCCAAAACGCGTTCTAAATCCAATGAAAAAAGAGGATTTAAATACTGGATTAATTACAGTAACACCGGATGAAAAAACGGGTGAACTAAAAGTAAAAATCCCACCAATGCGAAGTTTAACAAAGAAACCAAAACGCCTTGCTTCTGGCCACGGTGCCTGCCCAGGGTGCGGTATTTTCTCTGGACTGGAATTGTTTTTTAAAGGAATTGAAGGCGATATTGTCGCGTTATTTCATACTGGCTGTGCCATGGTCGTAACCACTGGATTCCCATACAGTTCTCATAAGGCCACATATATCCATAACTTATTCCAAAATGGATCTGCTACCCTTTCCGGTCTTGTGGAAATGTTCCATGAAAGAAAAAGACGTGGTGAATTAGAAGATCTTGGATTGAGCGATGAGTTTACCTTTGTCATGGTAACCGGTGATGGTGGAATGGATATTGGCATGGGTCCTGCCATCGGAACTGCGTTACGTAATCATAAAATGATTATCCTTGAGTATGATAATGAGGGCTATATGAATACCGGCAGTCAGTTGTCCTACTCCACGCCGATGGGACATATGACAAGTACTTCCAATATTGGCGGCTTCCAAAACGGAAAGCCATTCCATCACAAGGATACAGCACAAATTATGGCTGCCACTCACATTCCTTATGTCTTTACAGGAACGGAAGCCTTTGATCGCGACCTATTGAAGAAAGCGGCAAAAGCACAGTGGTATGCGCAAAATGAAGGCTTGGTTTACGGCAAAATTTTAATTACTTGTCCGTTGAACTGGAAATCCAAGGACGAATTAGGTCAGACGATTGTGGAAGCTGCTGTTAATTCCTGCTTCTTCCCTCTTTACGAAGTAGAACATGGGGTCACGACTCTTACCTACAATCCGGAGAGTAAAAACAAACGTTTAGCCGTATCCGAGTGGTTGAAACTAATGGGCAAAACGAAACATTTGCTCAATGAAAACAGCAAAGACATGCTGGAAATGTTTGATAAAGAAGTGGATCGCCGTTGGAATATGTTGAAAGCGAAACATGAAAGTCCGTATTTATAAACACTGGCCAGATTAAAATAAAAGCCCCACGTGCTGAAAAAATCACGTGGGACTTTTTATTTATTTAATTTACGCTTTTTCGTATTCATCTGCCATTTTATTCGTCATGGAACGTTGTACACTATCTAAATGTTCGCTCATACATTTTTTTGCAAGAGCAATGTCTTTTATTTTAATTGCATTTAGTATATTTGAATGTTCTTCTACTGATTTAATGGCTCTTCCAGGAATTTGGATCGAGTGCATACGTGATTCTGAAAGTAAATCAATTAAATTGTGCATAATCCTAATTAAGACAACATTTTGAGAGCTATTGGCCAATGCTAGATGAAATTTATGATCTAATTCTGAAAGTCTCTTGTAGTCTACTTCTTTGTTGATAACAGACTCTGCTTGCTTGATGATTTCATCAAGTTCATGAATCTGCTCTGTGGTAGAGTTTTCGATCGCCCATTGGACGGTATTTTCTTCTAAAATTTTTCGAACAGAGAAAAAGTCTTTTATTTGGTCGGTAGAAATAAAAAATGATTCCGTCATTTTTAGTATTTGCTGTTCAGGAGAAGCTACAAAAACTCCTGTTCCATGCTTTGCCGTAATGTATCCATATGCTTCTAAAATTTTATATGCCTCTCTAACGGTGTTACGGCTAACCTCGAGTTCAGCGGCAAATTCTCTTTCTCCAGGAATTTTATCGCCTACCTTGTACTTACCTTCATGAATCATTTTTTTAATCGTATCCGCAACTTGTTCAGATATTCCCTTTCGGTTAATTGATCCCTTCATTTAGTTCCCTCCTCTCAGCTAAATTAAAAAACTTTAGTTTCCTAACATAGCTTTTAAAACCTTTGTCCTATTGTAAAACGAACATTGTAGTAAAATTTTATCACATCAGGTTCGTTATTTACTACTTAATTTATTGGCTCTGGAAACAAAATTTGCACGCGCCTCCCTAATTCTGAAAGCTCATTTTTTACTATATCGGACAATGGAATACCAGCTTCCATATTTAACGATGATTCTTTTTTTCTTCTTTCACCTGGATAGCGAATTTCGTCTACCCCAGGTACTTTTGGTAGTTCTTTCATTTCAGTTAATAAACTGTTTATATAAGTTGTAAAAAGTTCTACACTCATGAATTTTTCAATATTTAGTAAAATAAAAAAATGACCTACATTTGCGTTATCCTTTACATTTTCATCATATATATTATTAACATGTGGTCCAAAGGCTGCTCCTGATAGAATACCTGTTAGGATTTCTACCCCTAAAGCCAGTGCTGACCCTTTTGCTCCGCCTAATGGCAATACAGAACCGTCCAAGGCTTGATTGGGATCTGTTGTTGAATGGCCATTTTCATCTAAAGCCCACCCACTTGGAATCTCGTTTCCTTGTTTTGCTGCTAGGATGATTTTTCCTCTGGCAACAATACTTGTCGATAGATCAATAATAACAGGTGTGTCATTGCCTGTGGGAAATCCGAAGGCAATTGGATTGGTTCCAAAAAAAGGACTTCTTCCACCCCAAGGAGCAATTGCAGATGGCGAGTTTGTGAAACCGATGCAGGCGAGATTCTCTTCACATGCTAGTTGACAAAAAAATGAAGCAGTTCCAAAGTGGTTACTATTGTTGACCCCAATGACAACAACACCAGACTCCTTCGCCATTTCAATTCCTTTTTTTATTGCATGGTACCCGACAACCTGGCCCAAACCATTATCACCGTTTACCATCAGAAGTGAATGAGTTTTTTCATTAAGGTCAATGCTAGGATTTGGATTTATTCTTCCTTCTGCTAGACGTTTCAAGTAAATAGGCAGTCTGCTGATTCCATGACTGTGTACACCCTCTAGATTAGCCTGTATCAAGGACTCACTCGCAATTCTTGCATCTTCCTCATTAACCCCAACATTGATTAATAGTTTTTTACAATATACTTTTAGGTCCTCCACCGCAAAATGTTCCACTTGTAATCATCCTTTTTCTATTAATCATTCATATAAAAAATCATCTCCCTACAACAAAAGTAGTAGGGAGAATTGAATTCATTATGCACTTCTATAAAGCTTTGTCATGACGAATTCACGATGTCCTAATGCTTCTGCACTCGTTAGTCTGCCATTGACGGTACGACAAATGGTTTCCATAAGTGCATCTCCAGCTTCTTCTAATGTAATTTCACGCGCTAATAATCCTTTTACATCTACATCAATATGTTCGCTCATCGTTGCAGCTGTATTAGGGTTGGCAGTTACTTTTATAACAGGTTCAATAGGGTTTCCAATTATGTTTCCTTGACCTGTTGGGAATAAATGTAGGACAGCTCCGGCTGCGGCCATTAGGGTAATACACTCTGCAGCTGCTGAAGATGTATCCATAAAATATAATCCGTTTCCGTTTGCAGGTGCTTCCGCTGGTTCTAATACCCCTATCACTTGTTTAGAACCTGTTTTTGCAATATTTCCAAGAGCTTTTTCCTCAATTGTAGAAAGTCCGCCTGCGATATTACCTTGCGTAGGCTGAGAACCTAATAAATCTACACCTTTTGAAATAATCTCGCCGATATAATCGTCAAATACTGCCATGAATTTATCTTCCAGTTCAGGAGTGGCCATTCTGTTCCGAATCAGATGTTCGCCGCCTGTAAGTTCAGAAGTTTCTCCAAAAAAGACGGTTGCCCCTGCATCAACTAAGCGGTCTACTGCTTGAGATACGGTTGGACAAGAACCTAATCCTGTTGTCGTATCAGATTCACCACATTTAATACTTATCGTTAGATCTTTTAATTCAACCGGCTCTCTTTGAAGCTCTGACGCCCATTGAACAAATTCTTTCGCTTTCCAAGAAGCATTTTTGATTGTTTCGAAATCTCCATTACCTTCAATCGAGAAATAGGCAACTGGTTTTCCAGTTTCAGCAATTCCATCGGCAATCTTTTTAGTCCAATTTTCTTCAATCCCAATGACAATAGCAGCTGCCACGTTTGGATTGGAACCCGTTCCAATCATTGTTCTGAAGTGTAAATCTAAATCTGGTCCGTATTGTAATCGACCATACGAGTGAGGAAGAGCTAAAGTTCCTTGAACTTGCTTTGCAACCGCTTCACAAGCTGCGTTTGAAATATCATCTACAGGTAAAATTATTACATGATTACGTATACCAACCTTGCCATTTTCACGACGATAACCAAAAATTTGTTTTTCCATTTTTCCTACCACCTCGCAGTTTTAATATTATGGGTGTGTACATAATCTCCTACAACCCAATTACAAGTAGTAATTCCAACCTGAACACCGTACTTTAACACTGGCTCGCCCTCATTAAGCTCAACTAAAGAAATCTTATGACCTAAAGGAATATCACCGCGTGATACTACTTCAATTTCGGAATTATCATCCATGAATACCCCGATTACCTTTTCCCCTTCAACGATAGGTGTAGTTGCGACACCTACATGATCCCCTTTTTGGTGGATCAAAAACTTGTGGGTTGAAACACTTTTAGACTCATCATTCTGACTTTTTACAGCAGTACTAGATTGGTAGTGATAACTCATTTTTTAACCTCCTTAGATTTACTTTATTTGGTTGAGTGACCCAACCACTGTGCCTATACTTATTAAAACATCAAGATGTATATCCGTCAACTCTTATTTTGAATTTTTTGAATTTTTTTAAATTAAGTGAATAAATCGTAAAATAGCTTACAGCTTACGATCAAAATAGAATAGGCAGCAATTCTTTTTAAGGTAATAGAATTCATTTTTTTAGTAATGCGCCCTCCAATTTGTGCTCCAATAATCCCGCCAGCAATTAACACTGCCACCTGCCCATAGTTAATGTCACTGATACTTAATTTTGAAATGAGACTGCCTGCGGCCAATAAAAAGCATGTGATTAAACTCGTGCCAATCGCCATTTTAATCGGTAATTTATAAAAATAGAGCATTAAGGGAACAAAAATAAATCCGGCAGATAAACCAACAAGCCCTCCAAGGACGCCAATAATAACACCGAACAGGATGCTTACAGCCCAGGTCTTTTTCGAAGGAATAAAAGGTGTAGGGACTGCCTTACTGGTTGGTATTTGCATAAGGATTGCAGAGATAGCGGCAAAGGTTGCAAAGAGTATTGTTAAACTAAAGTCAGAAATTTGATTTGCAAATAATACCCCGACAAAACCGCCAAACATAGCTGGAATCCCGAGCATAAACATAATTTTTGTATCGACAAGCTTATTCCTTATATAATAATATCCTCCTGACAAACTAGAGAAAAAAGCTTGCATGATAGAAAAAGAGAATATCGTATGCATAGGAAAGGTCGTATTCAACAGTAGTGGAGGAATAATCATTAATAAGAAAATTAAAATGATTCCCCCACCGATCGATAATAATCCTGTTAAAATTCCAGAAAATAGACCGATCACAAACAGTGATAGTATCATCTGCAGGACTCCTTTTTTAGAAAAGAACCTAAATCAAAGCTGCCTTTTCATCTCTTCTAATTTTACCTTGGCATCTTTTTTGATGTCTTTGTATTTGTTGTTTCCATGTGAATCGATTGAAACAATCAGTGGACCAAAATCCTTGACCCTAAATTTCCATATGGCTTCAGGCATCAAATCTTCCCACCAAACATCTTCAATTTCTTCTACTTGAGTTGTCTCCAAGGCTGCAGATCCTCCTAGAATAGTAAAATAGCACCCTTTGAAATCTATTAGTGCTTGGGAGCCTTCCTCAAGAAGTCCTCCTTTTCCAACAATTACTTTCATTCCATATTTCTCCATCAACCCAGGTGTAAATCGGTCCATACGATAACTGGTGGTCGTACCAATACTAACCTTTTCGTATTTTCCATCAGGCAGCTTCCTCACTCCTGGTGCTGTATGCAGCCCTATAGAGCCTTTGAGCTGTGGAATTAAATCCTCTGGCAGTTCAATCCCTTTGTCAAAAAGGCGAATTAAATTCGCATCACGAATGCCAAAAATATGTCCTTCCAGAGTTACCGTATCCCCGGCATATAATTGGTCGATATCCACATCCGTTAAAGGTGCTCTTAAATGATAATGTGCCATCCGCTTTACCTTCCTTCATTGTTAATAGGTGATCTCTGGCCCGTTATCTTCCTGCCTAAAGGTTGCACGCATCCTTCTTGCCGGCCAGCACATCATGTTAACTGCGACTGGATTACACGTCATATGTGTATCAGCTGATTCAATATGAACCGCTAAAGCCGTGGTATTGCCGCCTAAACCATGTGCTCCGATCCCTAATTCATTAATTAACTCATATAATTCTTCCTCTAGCTTCCTAACCAGTGGATCTGGATTCGGGGAACCTACTTCTCTGGCTGCTGCCTTTTTCGCTAATGCTGCACATTTATCTGCCGTTCCACCAATTCCAATCCCTACAATAGTAGGTGGACAAGGATTAGCCCCAGACTCAAATACACACTCTAATACATATTTTTTAATACCCTGAATCCCAGCGGCAGGTGTTAACATTTTCAAATAGCTCATATTTTCAGACCCTGAACCCTTAGGAACAATGAGAAGTTCCAACTCATTTCCCTCGACGAATTCATAATGAATAACAGGAACTTGATTTCCAGTGGACGTACCATGGTTCTTCCTGGTTAAGGTATTAACAATACTACTCCGTAAAGGGTGTTCAAGCGTTGCACGCTCTACCCCTTTCTTAATAGCCTGTTCTAAACGTAAACCATCAAAGCGAACCTGGTTTCCTACTTTAATAAAGAATACAGGTATTCCTGTGTCCTGACAGATTAATAGTTTTTGGTCATCAGCTACCGAAACCGTTTTTACCAATGTTTCTAAGATTTCTTTACCCGTTTTCAAGGTTTCTTTTTCCAAGGCATTTTGTAATGCGGTTCTGACATCAGGTGGTAAATCCTTAAGAGATTCTATATAAAGGGTCTTACATGTCTCTTCTACACTCTGATAAAAACCCTCATCGAAATCCCAAATTTTTTGATAGTCAGCAGCATAGTCTTTTACAGCCATCAATTGCACCCCTTTATTTTGATGTAGCTAGCACTTTATAGCCTTTGATTTCACTGACATTTATGTGTGTTTGCTTTACATCTTCAGTCCAATAGTGTGGTTCATCCTTTTCCGTTTTGGTGACATAAATATTATTTAACCATTTTTCATCATTACTCTCAGGGAAATCCTCACGATAATGAGAGCCCCTGCTTTCCGTACGCATCAACGCACTTTTGGTGACCATTTTAGCGATTGTGACAAGGTTTCTGACATTCATATACTCCTGCCAGGTCAGATTATATTTTGTAGGACCTTTTATACTAATCTTCTGTATTCTTTCTTCAAGGACTTGGAGTTGTATTTCAGCAAATTGGAGGTCCTTTTGATTACGGACTAGCCCAACTTTTTCCCACATTAAGTTTTTAAGGTCATTCCGAATATAGAATGGATTTTCACCTTCACTTCGCTTAAATGGCTCTAACATTTCTTCCATCATCGTATGAACCTGTGTTTCTGAAACCTTTGCTAGGGTGCTTCGATTTTTGATATAGGAAACCACTGCATCTCCAGCTCTGGCACCAAATACGGTTGAATCGCATACTCCATTCCCACCAAGTCGATTCGCACCATGGACCCCGGCGGCATCTTCACCTGCTACGAAAAGGCCTTCAATATTTGATTCACAATCTACCGAAACTCGGACACCGCCCATTTGAAAATGAGCTGCAGGGGAAATCTCGACAGGCTCAACGCTTAAATCTCTTCCTACATCACGACACCGTTCAACCATTCCTGGGAACATTTTACGAACATTTTCTTTCCCTAAATGGGATACATCGACGTAAACCCCGCCAAGTGGTGTACCACGGCCCTCCATGATTTCCATATAGGCAGCTCTTGAGACACGGTCTCTTGTCGATCGCTCCATTCGTTCTGGATCATAATTTTTCATAAACCGCTCACCTAAAGAATTAATGAGGTAACCACCAGCACCTCGCAGACCTTCTTCCAATACCCCGCCATTTAGACGAGAGTTTTCCGCAAGCAGACCTGTTGGATGAAACTGCATCATTTCCATATCCATAAACTCTGTCCCGGCGCGATAACACATGGCCATCCCATCTCCGGCCTTTTCAAGACTTGGAGTGGCAATTTTATACATAGTAGCTGCCCCGCCGGTACCAACAATCACGGCTTTACAATGAACGACAATGAATTTCCCTGTTCTCATATTAAGCATGAGACAGCCTGCTACACATTGACGTTCATCATCAACTAATAAGTCAATGGCCCTTACTTCATCCCAGGTAATGACATTTGGTTTAGCAAACAGCTGATCTCGCATTCTAGATATGATTTCAATACCTGTTAAATCCCCACGGTGTACAGTACGGTCAAAGGATTGTCCAGCAAACGGTTTTTGATGAATGGTACCGTCTTCATTTCTATCAAAAAACACACCCATCTTTGTCTCTAACTCTCTTATTCTTTTTGGTGCATCACTTACAAGGGCCCATGCCATTTCTTGATTGTTAATGCCCCCTCCGCCTTTAATGGTATCTTTAAAATGTTTATCTAATGAGTCATCTGGGTGAAGGACGACATTATAACCGCCCTGAACCATCCGCGTACATCCACTTTTTCCTATTAATCCTTTTGCAGAAACAATAATCTTTAGATTCGGATCAAGGTCTGCTGCATGGTGAGCAGCAAATAAACCTGCTCCCCCGCTTCCTAAAATGAGAACATCTGCTTCAATATGTTCCAAAACATTCACCTTCTTTTATCAAGTTGTTTAACGAAAATTGGTTTCTATGAAACTAGGAAGAAAAATGTCACCGCACATAAAATAGCACCGATGATGGTAAAAAGCTTAAAGACACTTCGGTTATCCTTGACCCAGCCAACATCAATTAGAATGACTCGGAAACCATATAATGCATGAAAGATAAGTGCAAAGATTAAAAATGCGTCTAAAAATGCATTTAAGTGCAAGGTTGAAAGCACGCCAATTCCTGGCAATTTCCCAGCCATAGCATAACCACTATAGATTTTTAAAGGCAATAATACTAACAACAGTACTGCCGTTATTCTTTGAACCAGCCATGCGATATAACCTACAAAAGGTCTCTGTTTCAACTTCATACCCGCAATCTTTTCTTGCTGTTGAATTGTTTTTAATTGTGGATTAGCCATGCTACCATCTCCTCAAATAATGATTACCATTTCAAACCTAGCGATCTCTTTAATTTTTTCATTTTAATTTTTTGGATGGTTACCATCGGTTTGATTCCTTTTGGGCATACTTCCACACAGGCACCAAATGAGTGACACCCAAAAGCACCATCTTCTTCAGTAACCAGATCCAATCTTTCTTCTCTAGCTCCATCTCTTTCATCTGCGATTAAGTTATAAGCTCTGCTTAATGCAGCCGGCCCAATAAAATCATTGCCTCTTATCGCTACGGCATCACAGGATTGGTAACATAAGCCACATGTAATGCAGTCTTGATTTTCATCAATAATTTCTCGTCTGCCTGACGAAGGTGGAATAATACTGAATTCATCTGTATCTTCTTTAGGAACAAAATACGGTTTAACCTTTTCCATATTAGTAAAGAAATTATCCATATTAACTGATAAATCTTTAATTACCGTTTGATTCCGCATCGGCTGAACGGTAATTTTATCACCTAATTCCTCAATTTTTGTCCGGCAGGCCAAACGGCCGCGTCCATTAATTAACATTCCACACGAACCACACATCCCTAATCTACAGGCACATCGGAAGGATAGAGTTGGATCCTGGTCCTCGACAATTAAGAAAAGACTATCCAACACTGTCATGTTCTTCTTTGCTTCAATTGGAAATGATTGATACTTTGGGCTTTCATTTTCATCAGGGTCGTAACGCAGTACCGTAACTTCTACATTCTTCACATATAATCCCCCTTCAATTTAATGTTCAAAGTAATCTCAAAGAGTCCTTTCTCCAGACAAATTACCCTCCTAAATACATTATGTGGTTTGGTGACCCAACCAGTATATACAAATTTAAACACATTCCCAGAAAATGTTCAATATTTTTTAAATATTAAGATAAATATTATTCAACGATTCTATTTGTAGAAAATTTTGATCACTAGAAAAAAGCTGAGAGGAATAACTCCAGCTTTTCTCATGACTACTCTATTGCGAGGAAAATGAGTTTTCTTAATAACTAAAAATCGTTTTTAATGAGAATTAACACTATTACTTTCTTTTGTTTTTCCAAACAATAGTAAGGATCCTGAACAGACTATTGCGCCTAAGAATGCCTCTCCTGGAAAAGAATATTCAGCTATCCATCTCAACTCCTGCAGACCTAAGACGGCTTGAGGTGAAACCATCATGAATAACCCAATTAAAAAAACAATACCACCTAGGATTTTCATATTTACGCCACCCTCTTTTTAGTTTTAGGTGCAAAACGGTCCTCTAACATTGCTCCTATTAAACCGTCATCCGTAGTGTTAACAGCAGTACATAGCATTGGTATTAATCCTGAATACATGGTGATAAAAGTAGTCACAAATAGAGTTGGATCCGGAACTTGTAAAATGATGGCAATAACAGGTGACATGAAGAATCCTGCCCCTCCTGGTACTCCAGGTGATTCTAATCCTAATATCCACATCGGCAATACTAATAAGAGAATTTCATAAAAGGAAAGTGGAATATTCATCATTGCGCAGGTTGTGACTGTCACGATTAAAACCGCCATGGTGGAGGTACTTTTATTGAGTACAGTACCGAATATGATTGATGTCTCTGCAAATTCAGGTTTAAGTTTTAGATCCTTCTCTGCTGAAATAATATTAACAGCAAGTGTGTCATAAGATCCTCCTGTACCAAACCCTGTAGAAAAAACCGTTAAATAGTAGGACATTAGCTGTTTCCAAGTTCTTTTTGATAATAGTTTCGTTGCAATAACCATTACAATTGTCCAAGACCCGGCTAATAGAAGAACCCAAAGGACGGTTTTCCCATAAAACGCCACCCCATTACTTCCAAACTTTAATGGAATATTGATGGCTAAACACCCGATCATAATTGGGTAATACCACAAAAACCATTTAAAAAACTTTAAGACATAATCACTAATGGTCATGATTGAGTTCGCAACAGGACGGAATACCGGCTTGACCGCAACAATCCATCCTACGATAACTGAGGCAACCAAAATCTGTAAAAGTGGCTGCTGCGTAATAATGGTTTTGAAAGTGTTCAAAATGCTCATTACAAATGTGGAAAATCCTGCAGCTTCTGCACCAGCTTGTGAAAGTGGTAAATCTAAAAAAGCAAGAATAAACAGACTAGCAAAAATTAGTGCAGCTATCCCTAGCGTAAAATACAATATAAATATACGACCAAAAAGTTTTCCTGCTGTTTCCTTGTGCACCATAATGAGCCTTGCCGTAGCTCCAGCTAGAAGGAAAAAGATGATCGCTGTTGCAAAGGTTACAATTGTTTTAGGAAAATATTGTCCGCTTACAGCAAGTACTTTTACAAATGGCTGTTCTGGCAAGTAGGTTCCAAGTAAGAATCCAGCGGCGAGTGTAATAAAGACCCAATATGGATAAGGTATCCTTTTAAATATATTTTTCTTGGGTATGCTGTACTCAGGATGAATTTCACTTCTTACACTATTAATATTTTCCACATAAACATCTCCTTTAGTTGAAATTAAAAAAAGAACCCTTATCTTAGTACCCTTTAAAATATGCAAACTCGATGTAAACGCTTCCTTTTTAACGATTACGGAGTAGCTCTGTTTTATCACCCCTCTGATAATTTTCCAATTAATCAACCTGTTGTTTTTTTGATTTACAGCTGTGTAGTGTTTGGTTCAGTGGTCCAATCACCTTACCAAATTATCATGTATTTATTAAATTTTCAATAAATTCTTTCAATTTGTTTATATTCTAATTTTTTATCTACCTTATAAAAAACTAATATAGATCCACCTTGATTCTCTGAAAACGCGTGAAATCAGTAGTTTGAACATTAATATTGCATTCCTTAATAAATGGCATAAAGAACTCTAATAATTGTTACTTATTCATTTGTGCTATTTTGAAAGTATCAAGAACTCTTATTAATAGTTAAGAGGACGAAATCCGAAGGAGTTTGATAATTTATGCAACAGTCATATGTAAGAGAGGAATACTATCCCCCGGCAGAAGTTAAAAACACTGAAAAACCCAAAGTGTTAATGAGATTTTTAGGCGGGGTTGGATTTACCTTCTTTATAGCACTATTAGGCCTTGGCCTTTCAAAACTTACTGGTTTTAATCAAATTGGTCCACTTGCTTGTTCAATCATTATTGCAGTAACCATCCGACAAATTTGGGAGTATCCAGAAAAGCTTCGCAGTGGAATTGAATTTTCTTCGAAGAAATTGTTAAGGTATGCGATTGTCTTGTATGGCTTGAAGTTAAATATTGCCGTTATATTTAGTCAAGGAATGCCGCTGTTATTACGAGATCTATTGACGATTATTTTTTCCATTGTCGTAACATTATTATTAGCAAAATGGTTAAAAGCAGATTTTTCTATTTCATTATTACTAGGAGTTGGCACCGGGGTTTGTGGAGCTGCTGCGATTGCCGCTGTCTCCCCTATCATTAAAGCAAAAGAAGAGGACACCGCTATTGGTGTAGGGATCATTGCTTTGATAGGTACGGTTTTTGCCATTCTTTATACAGTGCTTCGCCCATTTCTTCCTATATCAGATATTGATTATGGAATCTGGTCTGGTGTCAGTTTACACGAAATAGCACATGTTGCATTAGCGGGAGCACCCGGTGGAGAAGATGTTTTAGCGATAGCATTATTGGCAAAGCTTGGGCGTGTATTTCTATTAATTCCTTTATGTTTTATCCTTATATATTGGATGAACAAACGGAAACCTGCTAATGCGGACAAAGCAAAAATTGATTTCCCATGGTTTTTAATTGGATTTATTGTGATGAGCTTATTCGGAAGCTACATCGTCGGGGAATATATTCATATCTCTAAAGAAGTATTAGTTCAAATCGGTAATCTATCAACCTATATTTTGACAATGGCCATGGTCGGTTTAGGGTTAAATGTAAGTTTCCAAGCCTTAAAAACAAAAGCTCTACGACCATTAATTGCAATGGTCATTACTTCAATCCTGCTCTCAGTTCTTACCTTTTTCAGCATTTTTTAATAAATTAAAGGTTTTTTAGTGTATTTGTGGAATTACTACTAAAGGAGAGTGTGGTGAAAAGGGGGGAAAAACATTGAATTTGGAGCATTTAAAAATCTTCTATATGGTTGCGATGAAAAAGAATTTTTCAGAAACAGCTAAAGCATTGCATATGTCGCAGCCAAGCGTGAGCTTGCAGGTTCGCCAATTGGAAGAATCCTTGGGCACCAAACTTTTTAATCGAACAACTAAAAAAGTATACCTGACACCAGCTGGTGAGCTGCTGGCAAAATCAGCTAAAAATATTCTGAAGCAAGTGAATGAAACAAAAAAAGAACTCCAACGGCTCGAACAATCAATTCATGGTCATTTAATCATTGGAGCAAGCTTAACCATTGGGGAATACATATTACCTTACTTATTTGGTGAATTTAAGCGAAAATATCCAAATGTAAATATAATATTAAAAATATATAATTCTCAACAAATTGCTGAAAAACTGAATGATAGAGAAATAAACTTAGGATTTATTGAATCGATGATTTCCTATCCAGAGTTTGTACAAGAAGCATTTCTAGAAGATGAATTAATGGTTATTTCTACAGATGAGATTGCAAACGCTCCTGATCAAAGTAATGAAATAACTATTGATCAGCTTTTTAACCTCCCTTTAATCTTAAGAGAAGAAGGTTCAGGAACTCGACAGGTAATTGAGGAATCTTTACGTATATACAATTTAAATCCTTCCAAGCTAAATGTCATTCTTGAGCTTGAAAATACGGAATCGATTAAATCTGCAGTCGAATCAGGAATGGGCATTTCCATTATTTCCAAGATGGCTGTTCAAAAAGAACTAGCCTTAAAAACATTAAAAAGTTACTCGATAAAAGATATTAACTTAAAAAGATCTTTGTTTTATATCTATAATGATACAAACCTTTCTCTTCCAAGCCAGGTGTTCTTAGAATTTATTTCGGAATTTTATCAGGGTCAACATTCTTCTGCGAATGAATTGCAAATTAATTGCGAAAATACAAGACAAGAATAGGTATTTTTCATAAAATCGAAAGCCCCAAGTAATGGTTATTCACTTGGGATTTTTAATTTATTTAAGTGGATGAGTTTTTTTATGAGTCCCATTTTCTTCTGGTGCCTGTTGAAATTGGCCACATGAACACTTTATGAGGTCTATTTGCCAACTAGTTATAGAGCAGTTGTTCTGTCATAATCAGTAGGGAGATCGTTTATAATTTCACTAAGCAAACCTATAATAGAATGAAGGAGATGCTAAAATGATTAAACCCTATATTATGTTTAATAGGAATTGTGCAGAGGCTTTTAAGTTCTATCAAGAGGCATTTGATGGAGAATTGCTTGCGATGCAAAAATATGGTGATATGCCACCAAGTCCTGATTTTCCGGTTGCTGAAGGCGATAAAGAACTTGTGTTACATTCAGTTTTAAAATTAACAGAATCCGGAACCATTATGGGTTCTGACTCGAATCGAGAATTACATAATTCGGAGAAAGTGTTTATCAGTATTGAAATCAGCACTGAAGAAGCAGCTATAAAAGCTTGGAACTTGCTAAAAGCTGATGGTACTATTTTTATGAAAATAGCACCATCATTTTTTGCAAAACTTCATGGATCCTTGATGGATAAATATGGTGTTTCATGGATGTTTACAGTTAATTAGATTTAATTAACAGAATCAATAGGAAATGGCCTATGGATAGATAATCCCATAGGCCATTTCTCAAAAAAAAGTTTTTTCGATAACATTGGGAATCGCCTAATTGACCGGAAGATTTCTTTTATGCTTTTTCGGTCACATACGGATCCTTCTTTTCTTAAAGGCTGTGTTAAAGGTAAATGTTGATTTCACTCAATTTGAAAAATAGGCGGAGAAATTCCGTTTATATTGTGAAATTCCCATTTTTCCCTTAAAATAAGCGGAGTTTTTCCGGTTATACGATCCAAATCGATGGATTTTGTCTTATTTAGAGCAGTTAAGCGGAATACTTATTTCTGCCTCTAAAGCCTCCACTATAGACAATAACCGGAAATTCTCCGCCTATGAATTCTTATACCTACACGAAAATCAACAATGGGTAATAACATAGCCTTCTTAAAAAAGAATTTCCCTATTTTTTTGAAGCAGTTATATAATTGAATATAAGAAAATTACAAAAGAGTGATATAGTTGATTTCTAAAAATATTGCTAATAAGAAGCAGAGAATAAAGTATTTAATGGCCGTTGTACTCACTATTTTTTTAGGTCTAGCCTCAAGAAAATTTGCACACCAACTGATCCCATTTATAGCCGAGAATGCCGGAGATGTCCTATGGGCGATGATGGTTTATTTCGGCTTTCGTTTCCTTTTTGTTCGAAAACGACTATTTACAGCGATTCTATTCAGTTTTCTGTTCAGTTTTGGCATCGAATTCAGTCAGCTTTATCAGGAAGACTGGATCAATCAGCTTCGTGGAACAGTAGTTGGAGCATTGATTCTAGGAAAAGGATTCCAAATGGTGGATCTTATTCGATATACAACGGGTATTATCCTTGCTGCAGGCTTGGATAAGGTGACACTCACGTTGAAGCAACCTCCCAATCCTAAAAATTAAACAAATGACAAAAAAATCAATAAAAAAAGGGTTGCCAGCGGCAACCTAATTTTTAAGCGTATTTAATTCCAGCAACCTTGATATTGTTGATATCACTAGAACTGCAAGGTGTAACAGCATATGTCATTTCACATTTAGGGCAGTTCATTATAACGGTTTCCAACGTAAAAGTTTCTCCACACTCGCAGTTAATTTCGTGTGCAACTGCTGGTGCAAGGTTTTCTTTTCCTTTGCTTTTCACATGATCAACGATATCTCTTCCATCTTTTATATGTGACGAACATCCACAGCTCATTCTAAACCCTCCAAGAAGTTATGATTATTAAAACTAGTACACTTAGAATAGCATAGAACTAATCGGATTGATGTGGCAAAAAAGGTACACATTTTTTTTGAACGAAAGGAATTAAAAAAGAAGACTTCAAACGTAAAGAAGTCTTCTCGAGGATTTATACTAGATTAGTGTACTCTAATTATTTCATTAATATCTTCATCGTGATGAACCCTTGTATGTTTGGATTCAATCCATTCAAACTCTTCAATCTCATTACTAGACATGGACTCGCCAAACCACCAGTTTTTGAATTCAAGAAAAAGTTCTGTTATCATCTTGATTCCTCCAGTTAGCATAATTGGAATTCCTTATATCCATATTATACATGTGAATCCATTCACATAAAAGCGTTTACATAAAAGGCGGAATAGGAAAATAATAGTGAATAGTTAGATAATGGCTCGTTTAATTCTTTGTAAAACAACAAACAGGAAAAGGAACTCAATTTGAGTCCCCCCTATTACCTTTAATCGATCGTTTTTTCTACCGCAGCGAATGCTTCGATTTCTACCAATTGATTGCTATAACCTAATACAGTCACTCCAGATAAAGTGCTGGGAACATCATGATTACCAAACTCTTCTCTAATTACTTCCCAAGCGGTCACCAAATCAGACTGATTTTGAGTTGCCACAAGAATTCTAGTATAAACAATATCTTCTAATTTGGCATTACATTCCCCTAAAGCCGCTTTCAAATTTTCCACGCACAGTTTTGCTTGAAGCTCAACATCACTAGAATCAGGGACATGCCCCTCTTTCGTTAATGGACAAGCTCCTGCTAAAAACAGTAAATCCATTCCAGCAGGAACGCGACTGGCATAAGCATAATCAACTTGAGCTAAATGGTTAGAATGAATAAGTGATATTTTTCTGTTCATCTGTTTACCGTCCTCTATTTTTAGTTATGACAATAGTAATTCGGGGGTTCTCCCTATAATCCTGCTTTTGGTGTACTTTCCAAGTAAAAGGAAATAATAAATATATCATATTAAGAAGACGTATGACTACTAGTGAAGTACGTAGAGAGGATTTCGAAAATGATTATACTAGAACGGGAACAGAGCTATTGTTTGGTAAAACAAAATGATCACGCACACATTGCAGGGGAAATCGCTAAAAACTGTAAAAATGAATATTTTTTTGATGTTAACCGATCTCAAGAAGTACTTATGGCAATTCAAGAGCATGACCGGGGCTGGATTGATCTCGATTCCTCTCCCGTCTGGAATGATAAAAGTGATAAGCCTTATTCATTTATCGATTATCCGTTACCACTCAAAATATCTTTTTACAAAAAAGGGTTAGATGAAGTTGAAAAAATGAGCAAGTACGCACGATTGTTATGTAGTTTGCACTATACCTCCTTCATACAAGATCCCAACGAACCGGCGGTGAGGGAATTTTTGCAGGAGGAAAAGCAAAGACAGGAGCAGCTTAAAAAGGATCTGCAATTAATGGATAAAAGTGAAGAAACGCTAATGTACCACTTAGATTTATTAAAATTTTGTGATTATCTTTCCCTGTATATATGTTTAAATGAGCCTGGAGATAATAACAAAATACACCCCTTTTTTCGTAATGGATTTCCGCAATTATTTGCTTTTGTAACGGACAATCCTATTGTTGCTCATTGGAGCAATCAAGAAACCGTTTCGCTCTCCTTCTCCCCTCTTAAAAATAAAGTAGAAGTAAGCCTGCCCTATAAGGAAATAATGAAAGATAATATTGAGGAACACGGTATCTTACTAGCGTATAAGGATACATCTGTTTCTTTTCGTAAAATAAAGTTTCAATGAGTGAAAAAACTTCTGACCAGATGTTTTATATGGGCCCGTGCATTTTTCCTGTTTGTATTGGAAAAATCACTAATTAGACACATTTTATAAATTACGAGGAAAGTTAAATTTATGATAAGATAAATAAAAATGAATGCGTTTACACCATGGAGAGAGGGATTTATTATGAAAGTAAGAGACTTCATGATTACAAAAGTATTTACGGTAAAGCCTTGGAATACAGTTAAGGAATTGTTAATGATACTGAATTCAAATCGAATTGGCGGCGTGCCTGTGGTTGATGATAAAGATCATCTAGTAGGAATTGTCTCTGATGGAGACGTCCTACGGTACCTATCTCCTAAGCCATTGGGTGTTGCTGGACTTGTTTATATTATTGAGGATGAGGAATTTGAGGATGTATTAGTAGAAAAATTCGATACACCTGTAAAAGAAATTATGACCAAAAGAAATATCCTAACCGTTTCACCTGATGAAGAGTTTGAGGATACCATCCGTTTACTTTCCCGTCATCATTACAAAAAACTCCCGGTACTGAATGGGGCAGGCCGAGTTGTAGGGGTTCTTAGCCGAGGTGACATTATCCATAATATTTCGAGAAAAATTATTTCATCTTAAGAAAAGCGCAAGCGCCCTGGTCAGCGGCGTATGGCCTGGAGCTAGACAGTAAACTAAGTTCAAAAACTTATACTTTCTTATCTCTTAAAAAAGAAACCATTTGTAAAAATTACTTTTACAAATGGTTTCTTTCATTTTAAAAGATTCATAATTGTAGATTCAGTGGAAATTCTACTATTCTCGTACTGGTTGTGTTGTTTTTACCCCAACTGGAGATTTTCCCGTTACCTCATTTGGTTTTTTCATAAAGAAAGAACAGATTAGTGCAACTACTGAAATTCCAGATACAAAGTAGAAGGTATATTTAACGCCAGCAGCCAATAATTCACCCTGTGAGGCATCCGGTGTCCCTGCTGCGAAACTAGTTTGACCAGCTGTAAGCAGTGTAATGGCGATTGCAGTCCCTGCTGCACCAGCTACTTGGTTCAATGTATTCATTGCGGCTGAGCCGTCCCCATATAACTCACGTGGCAATGCATTAAGTCCATTTGTTTGTGCTGGGATGGTTACCATTGTTAGCCCACAGAATAAAATCATAAATGGTACGATGATAAGCCAAGCAGGTGTTGTTGCTGAAATTGTTGCAGCAAAAATGATATTACCAATCAATACAATGATTGATCCAGTAACGGCTAGTTTCTTTGGCCCAATTTTATCAAATAATGTTCCCACAATTGGTGACATGATTACGTTAACGGCATTACCTGGTAGTAATAATAAACCAGCTGCCGCAGCACTAAATAATAAAGATCCCTTTAAATACATCGGTAAAAGAATACCCGTTGATAATATGACTAAAATACTAAAGAACATCAATGCTGTTCCGATTGAGAACATAGGAAATTTGAAGACATCTAAATTAACCATTGGCTTCTCCATCGTATTTTGACGGGTTCCAAATAAAACAAGGGCGATAATACCTACAAGTAATGGTGCCCATACGATAGGAGCCGAGAAAGCTGCACCAGCCATCGAAGCCAGTCCATAAATTAATCCGCCAAACCCTACTGTTGATAAGACAATCGACAGAACATCGATCTTAGGTTTTGTAATTTCTCCAACATTAACAATTTTAGCAACAGCAGCAACAGTCAAGACGACATAAAAAGCTGCGCTGATCCAGAAAATATAATTCCAGCCTAACGTACTAATAATGACCCCAGAAAGTGTTGGTCCTAAGGCTGGTCCTAATGTAATAACAAGACCCATAATCCCCATGACAACGCCACGTTTATGAATCGGGAAAATAACTAAAAGAACACTTACCATGACCGGCATAATAATACCTGTTCCCATTGCTTGGACAATACGGCCAAGTTCTAAGATTGCGAAATTTGGAGAAGCTGCTGCTAGAACTGCTCCTGCCATCGATATAACAAGTCCCCCAATCACTAATTGGCGAGTACTAAACCATTTCATTAAAAGTGCTGAAATCGGTACTAAAATGGCTAGTGTTAATAAATAGCCTGTTGTCAACCACTGTGCAGTCGGCGCTGTAATCGAATATTGCTCCATGACATTCGTTAATGCCATATTTAGTGCTGTTTCCCCGAATAATCCAATAAAAGCACCGAGCATTAAGATTCCTGCCATGATTTTTGGATTTTTCACTTGAATTTGTGTACTCATACGTATCCCCTTTTTAATTCATTAAATTTGGTAATCTCTCTGAAATAATTTTTAGTGGTTCACTTGTTTTTTGCGTTAAACAAAGCATCATTCCACCTTCAATCGAAGCTGTCATCACAACAGCGATTGAATATGCCGTTCCTTTTGAAAATCCATCTGCTAGTAATTTATTTAAATAAATCCCTTGTATTTGTTGATACAACTGAGCACATGCATTTCTAACTGGATCACTTAACGAAGCCATTTCACTTACAATACTGCTGAATGTGTATCCAGTAATCGTCCCTTCTGTTTCAAAGGTGCCGATTAATTTTTCAATCATTTCTTTTGTTGCTTCTTTTGTTGTCGGATACCGCTTAAAAATTTGTTCGATATCCTTCGTTATCGTTTCCTTCAAAGAGTCTAGGCAAGCGATAAGTAATTCTTCTTTTCCATTTGGAAAGTGGTGATAAAGCGAACCTTTTGAGATGTTACATGCTTTTAAAATTTCACTTAACCCAACACCGATATATCCTTTTTTTTGAAAAAGTGTTGTCGCGATTTCGATTATCAGCGATTTTGTGTCCATTCCCGTAGTACACCTCCACCATACCAACCGGTCTGTTTGTAACTATAACAAATTTTTAAAAAATAAGTCAACCTGCTTTTTTTCACAAAATAGCCACAAAAATAGATATGAAAACGGTTACCTTCCGTTCTTCTCATTCTTCCGAAATCCTTATTTATCAAGGGTTTGTGGCACTTTTATTTTATAAGCTTTTAATAGCGAAAAAAAAATTTAAATCATTCTTATAGGGTAACGCTTACACTAGTGGCTTATTCAAAATCACTTTGTTATGTCTCATTTATTAGGATTTAGTTTTAAATAGTCGATATCAGTATTAATAATCTTTTTTCAGAGTATTATGTTAATTAAGGGATTTGTAGGGAATCTTTGGAAAAGAGGTGTTATTTATGAAGGCAATTGTAACTACCAAATATGGTCCACCTGATGTTCTTGAATTAACAGAGGTTGAAAAACCTTTATTACTGGATCATCAAGTTCTAGTAAAAGTTCATGCTGCTTCGGTGAATCATGGGAACCTGGTCCTTTTGAGAGGCGAGCCATTCTTAGCCCGTTTTGCTTTTGGCCTATTTAAACCTAAATTTTCCATACCCGGAGGGGACATTGCTGGTGTGGTTGAAGCTGTTGGCAAGGACGTTACACAATTTCAACCAGAAGATGAAGTGTTCGGAGATTTATCTGGTGTTGGCTGGGGTGGTTTTGCCGAATATTCCTGTGTTCCGGAAAAAGCATTAGCTTTAAAACCGGCAAATTTGTCCTTTGAGGAAGCTGCTGCGGTACCTATGGCTGGAGTAACCGCCCTACAATCTCTCCGCGATAAAGGCAAGATTCAGTCAGGACAGAAAGTCTTGATTCATGGTGCCTCTGGAGGCGTTGGTACGTTTGCAGTTCAGATTGCCAAATCATATGGGGCAGAAGTTACTGGCGTGTGCAGTACGAGGAATGTAGACATTTTGCAATCACTAGGGGCAGATCATGTCATTGATTATAAAAAGGAGAAGTTTACTGAAAACAAGCAGAAATATGACTTAATTCTTGGCGTTAACGGTGGTCAGCCATTATCCGCTTATCGGCAATCATTAACTCCCAATGGAATTTTTGTTCACGTAGGAGGTTCCGGAGCTCAAATGTTCCAAGCTATGACCCAGGGAACATGGATTTCAAAAACATCTGGGCAAAAGATCGGCAGCTTTTTACAAAGGGCAAACCAAGATGATTTAGTTTATCTGAAGGGACTTATTGAAGCCGGCAAAGTAAAGCCTATTATTGACCGCCAGTATAAATTAAGTGAAGTGTGTGAAGCATTTCGGTATTTTGAAGAAGGACATACACAGGGGAAAGTGGTTATTACTGTATAAAAATTCATAAAAAAATCTTTAAGAAAAAGCAGTGAGATTTTTTTATAATAATCATCTCACTGCTTTTTTATTGTCATTTTATTAAAGCCAATTCAGAAAAATGTACGAGTTGGACTTCACCAGATGAACTGCCCTCTTCACGAATTTCACAGTAACCAGAAGAGTGTTGGTAAAGAATAATATATACTTTACCGTTGAAACTAACTTTTATATTATTCAAAAAACCACATCCCTCTATTTGATTATTTAATCATAGTGGAATTGTGGTTATTTGTCTGTGTCGTAATATTGAAATCACCCATTGCAATCTTTATTTGTGACAGAAAAGTGACAAGAACAAACTTTAACTGTGCTGTGTGAAGATATACTCTACATCATCGTTTTTCGGGGTAACTTTCAGATCGTAATTCTCTAAGAACCACGAATCATGGTCATCAAAGTAAAAGGTAATACCTTCGACTTCATCCTTAATTGCGACCGTTCCCTCTTTTCCTATGGATAGTGCTAAATAATAGGATGGGTGCGGGGTGGGTATACCGCCATAAATTTTTACGACAAACTGAACAAATTCTCCTTGTTTTAAATTCATCTCTGAAATAAACCAATTCGCTGCTTCTTTCGTAACTTCTAATTTCATTTAGGCACCTCGTTATACTAATATTATCCTCATTTGTTCATACTACCAAAGTTTCTCGCAAAAGTCCTTCACCATTCACCAAATCAGGAAGATTTTTGAGAGTGAATGAGTTAATGATGATGACCATTTCAATAATTTTTTCATGAATTTTAGTCATCATTGGGATGATGATGACCATTTCAATGATTTTTTCATGAATTTTAGTCATCATTGGGATGATGACCATTTTTATGATTCTTTTCATGAATTTTGGTCATCATTGGGATGATGATGACCATTTTTATGATTCTTTTCATGAATTTCGGTGATCATTGGGATGATGATGGCCATTTCAATAATTTTTTCATGAATTTCGGTCATCATTGGGATGATGATGACCATTTCAATGATTTTTCATGAATTTTAGACATCACTGGTTAACGTTATTTTACCAGCATTTCTGATTTTTCAATGGTAATCTGTCTATTCTTCCAGTTTCGTAACCATACACGAATTTTATCCTTTAGTTCAGCGTCCACGGGTTGTTTTAGTGTTTTTTTATTATTATTCATGATTTTGCTCATGCTGTATTCAACATCTGTTTTCCGAAGCATATGTGTCATGTCTTGAATAATATGTGTTTCGCACTCACTATGAACTAATGCTTTGATCTTTTCTAAATCGCTGACCTTTACGTTTACATCCTTGGTTCCCGTAATTGCTAGAACGGGACAAGTAATCTTTTGTAACGGTTTTGATACGTCAAACAGTGCTGTCTCTCGATTCCATTTAGCGTTGATTTTTTTCCCTTTGTACTTAATAACCGCATCATCCGATTCTTGCAGCGCCTTAAATAAATCATCATTCATTTTTGTTATTTTTTGATCTACTTTTAGTATACGAAGTAACCATCCTTGAAATCCTTTTACAGATCTTAAATCCTTCATCATTTCCTCGCGTTGCCATGCCGTTGTTTCTGGTAATGGTTCAGCTATACCGGCAAGAAGAATCATCCCATCAACTGAAACTTTTTCATATACGAATGGTGCGATAATACATCCCTCGCTGTGTCCTAGTAAAATCACATTTTCTGAATCTATATTAGTGTGCTTTTTAGCAAATTCCAATACAGCGTGAGCATCGTTAATTAAATCGTAAACGCCCATTTCATAATAGTCCCCTTTACTCTCTCCAACCCCCCTTTTATCATAGCGAATACTCGCAAACCCTTCTGCAACCACTACATCAGTTAATTCCTTGAAAATATTCATTGGTATTCCTTTTGCATTCGAATCACGATCTATTGGACCACTTCCGTGAACCATAACCACTAAAGGAAATTTTTCATTCCCTCCATCTGGGAGCGTTAATGTTGCTGCTAATGGGAATGGTCCTGGTATCATCATTTCAATCTCTTTACTCATCATTATCAACTTCCTTATTAATTTATTTATCTTACCTTTTTTGATAAATTTTTCTATTTTAGATATAACGTCAAAGTAAGTTTAATAGTTCAATTTTTTATTGTACCTTTAAAAAATTTATTCAGAGAAAGAAATGTTATGACGAGCATTTTTCACAGATAGCAGAGCTATTCACACACTAATCTAAATAAAATTTTATAAAAATTGGTTGGGTTAAAGGCAAATGTTGATATTTGATACCATTTTGAAAATTTAATATGATATGGTTAAGAACAAACATTCGAGGGATGGTCAAGTTGAGCAAATCGCTCAGTGGGTATTGTTCGTAGATAGCCGTAGTAACGAAAGCACCAAACACAATATTAAAGAATTTTTAATATCATCATTTATATGTGAAATGACCGATACTTATGATAGTTTGCGTTTGTCAAAATTCAGTGTTTAGTTTTTACTCAATTAACCTGTGAAAGAGTGTTTAAGTAGTTTTAATGTAAGTAATTGGAATTGGAGGTGGGTTTTGTTTGTTGAAAACTCAAGTAATTCCTGAAAATAAAGGTACTAATGGAAAAGCGGTAGGTTCATTGCTTATAGGCATTTTATCAATTTTCGGGATATTTTTTATAGGATATGGGGCAATTCTTAGTGTAGCAGGTCTACTACTTGGGATTATTGGTTTAAGAGAAACAAAAAAACTTAGGCAAAAAGGAAGAAATATAGCAATGGTAGGTATAATTTTCAATTGTTTAGGTATTTTTAGTTTATTCTTTTAATAGACCAACAGCAGTCAAAAATAGTGGAAACCCTCAGCTATCAGGGGTTCCACTATTTTTAATAACTTATTTCATTTTTACAGGTGTGACTACAGCAAATAAATTTTCAGATGGGTCCGATACATTGATCTCAATAATTTTAAACCCATTTCCTCCATCAATTTGTTCTCTTTTACTAGTCAGGATTTGATTGTTATTCATGTTTTATTCCTCCAATAATTTTCTCACAGAAGTTATTATATGTTGAAGGTAAAAATATGTGCATCAGTTTATTAATTTGTTTCCACGGCTAGTTAAATTTTATGTAAAATGTTACAGTATTATTTTTAGCATCGATAAGAAATGAGGGATTATTTTGAACATATTGTGGGATTTTGATGGGACTCTTTTTGATACATACCCTGCCCTGGTTGAAGGGTTTGTGAAATTAAGTCAACAGAATCTCAATCGCGAGGAAGTATTGAAGTGGCTAAAAATCGATTCGAAGACAGCCTTTAATTATTACGGGATTGACGAGACGAATAGAGCAGAATATAAACGATTAGATAAACAATACTCTAAATTGTACAGCAAGCCTTTTGAGCATTTAGAAGAGGTTTTATCAGCAGTTGAAAACAATATCATCGTTACTCATCGTGATATGGAGTCTACTACCTATCTCCTTGAGAAATATCAGCTATCACACTACTTTAAAGAAATTGTTTCCGTAGAAGAACAAGGATTCACTAGAAAGCCTCATACTTCTTCTTATGAATTTGTCTTGAAAAATTACCATATTGATTTGGTCGTAGGTGATCGTGACTTAGATTTACTTCCTGCTAGAAAATTAAAGATTAAAACCGTTGCCTTTCAAAATCGTAACATTGAAGCAGATTTTCATATCGACCGTTATAGCGATTTTATCCCTTTAGTGTTAAAAAATAAAAGCTTGTAGAATCTGTCCAAACGGACTTTTTCTACAAGCTTATTTTTTCGTGTCAGTTACTTAACTATGAAAACGGGACATGGTGCCTTTTGGACAACATAATGGCTGACGCTTCCCAGGAAGAGTTCCTTCAGTCCACTTAATCCTCGGCTGCCCATTACAACAAGATCAGCATCATTTTCTTTAACAAATTCAACAATCATTTTTCCAGGTAGACCTTCTAATAATAACAACTTTGATTTATTAGGAAGTGTCTTTAATTCTTCCTCAAGCTCTTCACGTATTGCCTCGAATTCCTTATCTTGAGATTCGCGGTTTAGAGCTAATGCATAGCCATATGATGAGTACGGCAACGGCCTTACTGGCTGCATGACAGTGACGACTAGTAATTGAATGACCTTATCCTGCTTAGCCAAATTTATGGCCATTTTTAATGCTTTTTTACTTAATTCTGAATGATCATATGCGACAACGATTCTTGAATAATCCGTTAACATTATTATCATCCTCTCCATATAAAAAACATATCTTCACTATAATTATACGTCGGTAAACTTAAGAGAAACGTGAGGATAGTGACAAATTTATGATATTTGAGTTAATTTTTCATATTATAAAATCCCCCTTGTGAGCCACAAGGGGGATGATCATATTTAAGCTACTTTATGACTTTTTATACTTTTTCCTTCCTTAATTCTCTTCTTATATTCTGCTGTTGCCGTGAAAAGAACGTCTGTTGAAGAGTTAAGAGCTGTTTCAAATGAATCTTGTAAAACACCAATGATATAGCCCACACCAACTACCTGCATCGCCACATCATTTGGAATACCAAAAAGACTGCATGCTAGCGGAATCAATAAGAGTGACCCACCGGCAACCCCTGAAGCACCGCAGGCACATATAGCTGACACTACGCTAAGGATAATCGCTGTAGGGATGTCCACTTCAATTCCAAGTGTGTGAACAGCAGCAAGTGTCAATACAGAAATCGTTACAGCTGCACCTGCCATATTGACTGTTGCGCCTAGTGGAATTGATACCGTATAGGTATCTTTATCTAAACCTAGTTTTTCACATAACTTTAAGTTTACGGGTATGTTTGCAGCCGAGCTGCGTGTAAAGAATGCGGTAATGCCGCTTTCCCTTAAACATTGGAATACAAGTGGAAATGGATTTTGACGTATATTCACAAATACCATCAACGGATTGACAACCAAAGCTACAAACAGCATACAGCCGATCAAAATGACAAGTAATTTACCATAGCTTAACAGTGACTCAAGTCCATTTGTTGTAATCGACTCTATGACCAGACCCATTATTCCGAATGGGGCAAATTTAATGACCCAAGTTACAATTTTAGAGACGGCATCAGATAAATTAGAAATCAAGGTTTTTGTCGTATCTGGGGCATTTTTTAAAGCCAATCCTAGGACAATCGCCCAAGCCAGAATCCCAATATAATTCGCATGATAAATGGCTTTCACTGGATTATCGACAACACTCAATAGCAGTGTTTTCAGAACCTCTATCACACCGCCAGGAGCCGCCAAATCTTCAGCCCCCTTGGTAAGAGTAATACTTACAGGAAAAATAAAGCTGACAATAACCGCGATGAATCCTGCTAAAAACGTTCCTAGTAGGTACAGTGAAATAATCGATTTCATATTGGTTTGTTGACCTTTTTTGTGCCCCGCGATGGCCGACATCACCAAGAAGAGGACCAAAACCGGCGCAATACCTTTTAAAGCACCTACAAATAATGAGCCTAAAATAACCAATGGCTTGGCAACTTGTGGAATCGTTACAGCCAAGATGATACCAATAATTAACCCCAGCGAAATTTGTTTAACAAGGCCGATTTGATTCCACTTTTTCAATAGATTTTTCATAGATGCTTCCCCCCACTTGTATAAGATAATTTTGCGCCGTTCCATAGGCATTTTATATTTACACTATGGCCTGAGTTGCTCTAATAATCCCACATCCCCAATTAGACACTAAATTCTAATAAATAGGATTATAGTGAATAGTAAGATATATTACAATAGAATAATTGCTAGTTTGGCAGAATAATTTCAAACGGTTAACTGGTGGAAGTTTTATTATTAGTTACTTTGGTCAATATAACAAGTTAATCGGTGTTTTTCAATAAAACATGAATAATATTTTATGAAAATACGTTATCTTTCGTATTTAAAGGAAAATATTATTAATGTTTTATCCTAATATTCGTGTTTTGAATAATACTGCCTGATTGGTCGTTACAAGCTAATTTGATATAAGATACTATATAATAGATAAAGAAAGCACCTCAATAATGAAATGCCTTCTTTACTAGTTACTAATAATTAGCATCCAAATGCAATGGGAATTTCCAATGGCATAATGGAGAACCAGAGGATCTTCTGGTTCCCGTCCAGTGAAAAATTGTGTGGCACCGAGAACTAAAGTGGGTCAACTGATTCCCGAACAGTGTCAAAATCAGGGGCAACGGTTTCTCGTATCTACACTAAATTAATTTGATCGCAAGCGTTTTTTTCGATTGCGCAAGAACGCTGGTATATCATTTGATTCTTCTGGCACTTCTAAGTGCCGGTCATAAACCTGAACGTCTTCATCATGGATGTACGGGTCTGGTTCTTGATATTGTATATGTTGTTGCCTATGATATGAATTCGACATTTCTTCCTTTAGGGTCTGAGGTGAACTATGTACTGCTTTATCCTCTTGATCACTAAATCCAGTGGCTATAACAGTTACAATAATTTCATTTGTTAAGTTTTCGTTTATGACCGAACCAAAAATCATATTTAATTCTTCGTTAGAAGCTGAAGCAACGATTTCTGCTGCCTCCTGCACCTCAAATAGACTTAAATTGTTGCCACCCGTTATGTTCATTATTACACCATGTGCTCCATTGATCGAAGTTTCCAGCAACGGACTATTTAAGGCTTTCTCCGCAGCTTCGGCAGCACGGTTTCTACCTTCTGCAATACCAATTCCCATTAAGGCTGTACCTTTATGGGACATGACCGTTTTCACATCTGCAAAATCGAGATTGATTAAACCAGGCACCGCAATTAAATCAGAAATACCTTGAACACCCTGACGTAGGACATTATCTGCTTCTCGAAACGCATCAATCATAGGAGTTTTTTTATCTACAATCTCTAATAAACGATCATTTGGAATAATAATCAAGGTGTCCACTGCTTCCCTCATTGCCTCTATTCCACTTGCTGCATTTTTTGCACGCTTGTAGCCTTCGAATTTAAACGGTCGTGTTACAACTCCAATCGTTAGGGCTCCAAGCTTTCGAGCAATCCTCGCGATGGCGGGGGCTGCCCCTGTCCCAGTACCGCCACCCATTCCGGCAGTAACAAAAACCATGTCAGCACCTGCTATGACTTCTTCAATTTGATGTTTGCTCTCCTCGACTGCTTTTCTTCCTATTTCTGGATTTGCACCAGCACCTAACCCCTTGGTCAAAGAGGAACCAATTTGCATTTTGATTGCTGCTCTAGATTGTTTGATAGCTTGTGAATCTGTATTAACAGCAATAAATTCTACTCCACCAACGCCATCCTCTATCATACGATTCACAGCATTGTTTCCCCCACCGCCAACACCGATAACTTTAATTTTCGCTAAATGTTCCATACTTGTATCAAATTCTAACATGGTTATTCCTCCCCATTATCAAAAACTACAATCTAAATCTATATTGGGTTAGGAGTATAGTAGATAACCAACTCCCAAGTAATTAATAGAAAAAATGATATAGTGTTTAGTCTACGGAACATTAAATTCATTGTCTAGTTCAGTGTTACCCATTATTAAAGGATGAAAAATGGGAAAAAGCACACTCCTTATGAACAGGAAAGGGAGTAATATTTTACCTATTTGGGGTAGTATGGTCCTGTTTATTTTCATCAGATTTCTATTATTAAGAACAATTAACAATTTAATTACAAATAGATTAACCTCCTTCGTTCGACAAATTTTTAAAAATACCTTGTTATAATGGCATTAGCTTATTGGTCAAACTCGGATGAGTAAAGGAGGAAGCATGGCAGAAATATTACTTTATATTGGTACATATCTTACTGTTACTCTTGCTGTTGGTTGGCTTATTACAATCGGTTTTGATCAATTTCAAAAATAAAGAAAAAAACTCATTTGCCTAATGAATGGCAAATGAGTTTTTCCAATTGGCTACTATTAAATGGATTAATTATTTTGCTGTAGGCAGTGATAAACTGCCATTAAATCTCGTTTATTCAACTCACGAATTCGATTAAACATGGGAATGTCTGCAACTTCTTCGGTTAATTGACTTTCAGCGACAACATCCCTTACATTGTTAATTTTGAAACACGCTCGAATATACTTGGTAATCTTCTTTACTAAATACATTAAAAATAATTTTTTCAAAATGATTTGGATGAGTTGAAATCCACTCGTTAACTGTATTGACTGCGATTTGTGCTGCCTCAGACTTTGGAAATCCAAACACACCTGTTGAAATCGCACAAAAAGCAATGGATTTTATATTTTTAATTTCATTCGCTAATTCAAGGCATGAAATATAACAAGACGCCAACTCATTTTTTTGCTTCTCTGTTAATATTGTTCCCCTTGGGACAATGGGTCCAACGGTATGCAAGACATAACGTGACGGCAGATTATACGCCCTTGTTATTTTTGCAATACCAGTTTCCTCTAATACTCCCTGTGCAGACATAATAATTTCACAATCCTCACGTAGCTGGGGTCCAGCAGCAGAATGGATTGCGTTGTCAATGCAAGCGTGTAATGGCTCGAAACAACCTAGCATTTGTTTATTCGCTGCATTTACAATTGCATCGGAGTTTAACCTAGTTATATCACCTTGCCATAATATGAATTTATCTGATTGGGAAAAAGGATTATCAGGATACAAGTTAGAAACAGTTGTATGTGTTTCCACTTCCACGATTCCCTTTTCTTTTAATTCAATTTGTAAGAGCGAATCCATTTTGTTTAAGAGTTGTTCATCAATGGATTTTGGTTCTCTTATATTTAGTAAAGCCCTTACTAAATTGCGTTTTCCTATATAATCATTTGGGATTTCTATATCTGTTGGAGCACCTGACTCTTGTAATAACGTCTCTAATAAATAGTTTACAACCTCTTCCATATTGCTTTGAGTAAGGGGAGGCGGTACAAATTCCTCATATAAATGAATGAATGAGGAATATTCATTTAATGGTAATGGATGCATTTATATTTCTCCTTTCGCTATTTCATGAGCGTGAATACAACCTCTTGTATATCCTCAGTAAATGCAATGGACTTATCTTCATTTTCCAATGCTCCGACTGGATGATCCTTATTTAATCGAATTAGTGTTGCATATTCATTGTGATACGTCATTTGTTCAAATGGATAACGAATAATTCCAGGAGTATTAAATCCAACACCTAACTCTAAAAATAGAACCTTCTTTCCTTCGGACTCCTGCAGAAACTGGTTATATAAATCATTTAATTCATACCACTTCTTATCCTGGACAAAGTATTGGTTGATCCTTAAATGTGGGTCTATATTTCCGCCACAAACCGGGCATATTGGAACCAGTTCGGATGGTATTTTGCATTCAATGGTCCTTGCAACCATATCCTTTACAAGTGATTCATTATCATAGAGCTTATCATGACAACCCACTGAACACTGAAAAAATCCGTAATTCCCCTGGACTTCAAATACTTTATCCGATGGGAAACCAGCCAACTCAAACTGGCTATCGACATTGGTTGTAATTACAAAATACTTTTTATTCTTCACCAGTTGGAATAGGTCCTGATAAACAGTTGTAGGGCCACTTTCATATCGATTAAGGCTAATATGTTTTGCCCAGTATGCCCATCTCTCCTCTTGGGTCTTAAACGGATAAAAACCTGATGAGTACATGTCAGTTAATCCATACTTTTCAATAAATGGTGCAAAATTTTTCAAAAATCTTTTTCCGCTATATGCTATCCCAGCAGCAGCAGATAAGCCTGCTCCACCACCTATTAATAAATACTCCGAACTTTCAATTGCCCTTTTTGTCTTTTCAATGCGTTCCTGATAACCATTCCCCATACCTGAACCTCCCTTTTTTCAATTGAACATAATTTGAACGTTTCTGCATAAAAAAACCGACTTCTGTTGCATTCAGAAGGATCGGCTTTTTTCAGCGCTTTATTATGATTTCGAGATTTCAGTAACAATTTGTTTTAGTGCTTCATTAATTGGGGTTACTGGACGACCGAGAACTTTCTCAAAGTCATTACTTTCCACATCTAATGAACCGTTTCGAATGCTCTCCTGGATTCCAACTACAATTGGAATCACAAAATCAGGCAGGCCAATGCCTTTCATGATTTCTGCATATGTCTCGTCATTGACTTGTTGTACAGGTATTTCTTTACCCAATACACCCCCAAGAGCCAATACTAATTCTTCTTGAGTTAATGGTTGTCCAGAAAGTTCATACACTTTATTTTCGTGTTCAGTTCCTACAAGAACAGCTGCTGCGGCTTCTGCATAATCTTGTTGCAGTGCCCAGCCTACTTTACCGTCTCCAGCGGAAGTTACCCATGGAGCACCTGCCAAGGCACCTTGAATACTGCCAATTTCGTTTTCCAAATACCAATTATTACGTAAGATCGTATAGGGGATACCTGTTTTAATGATTGCTGCTTCTGTCGCAACATGAGGTGGAGCCATTAAATTCTTACTTTCTGTTGCATTTGCTAAACTTGTATAAGCAATAAATTTAACTCCTGCACGTTCAGCTGCAGCAACTGCATTCGTATGCTGACGGATTCTTGTTTCATTATCACCATCCGCAGAAATAATTAATAAACGTTCAATCCCTGCAAATGCAGCATCTAATGATTCTGGACGATCAAAATCCCCTTGACGAACCTCAACTCCGCGAGAACGAAGTCCCTCAGCTTTCTCTGGATCGCGAACACTCACTGCTAGTTGGCTTGCTGGTACAGTTTTCAATATTGTTTCTACAACCTTTGAACCTAATTTCCCAGTTGCACCTGTAACTAAAAATTTCATTATCTATACCTCCATTTAACATTTAATTGTAACTTGAATGATTACCTGTAATCATTATAATTACAGGTAATCATTATAATTACAGGTAATCATTCTGTCAACAGAATTAAATCACTTTATATATTCTCTGCGTATTTTGGTATAATAAACTTGTAACCAGCTTAATTACACATTAGTATTAATTGATGGTACGTTAAATAGGGACGGTGACGAAAGATGTCCATCAGCAGTCGATTTGCTGTAGGAATACACATATTAACTTTAATTGAATTTAATAAAATGGGAACAAGCTCCTCAGAATTTTTAGCTTCAAGTGTAAACACCAATCCAGCTGTTATAAGAAAACTAACGGGTATGCTAAAAAAAGCAGGTTTAGTAGAAGTGCGTCCAGGTATAGCAGGAGCAAAACTCGCAAAGGATTTATCTGATATCACACTGTATGATGTATATAAGGCTGTTAATGTTGTACAGGATAAGGAGTTGTTTAGCTTACATGACAACCCAAATCCAGCTTGTCCCGTAGGCAGGAACATACAGAATACCGTAGAACCATTATTTTCCTCTGCTCAATTAGCCATGGAGAAGGTTTTGGGAAGTGTAACTTTAAAGGATGTTGTAAAGGAAATTGCCCATAAAGAGAATCTAGTTACGCTCAACGATAAGAAAAGCTTGTAGAATTCTTTCCATCATGGACGTTTTCTACAAGCTTTTTAGGTATGTACTTAGTTCCAAGTGAAACTTTTTTCATTAAAAATCCCTTTTGTGAGATAGTTCCTAACTATTTACACAAAAAGGGATTATCAAATATTAAAATTTTGTTTTTTTCAATTTGCCTCAATGTTTAGAAAGAGAGCTATTAACCATACAAGCCTCCCATTAACCAAGGGCGAGGCCGATAGGGACCAAACGGAATTTGAATTAAGCTCGTTTTTCCTTGTGGTCCCAGCTTGTAAATTTCATCACACAGGTTGGAATCATACCCGAGGAGCGGGTGCCCCCCCATTCCACTGGCTGCTGCCAATAATAGTAATCGTTGCACGAGCATACCTGCCTCCATTTGTTGAATGCGATATCCTCTGTAACCGAATGTATTTTTATAGTAATCCTTTACTCCTGTGACATGTATACAAATTGGCACTTGAAGCAAATTTACATTATATAATGACATACCAGATTGCAGCAGGAGTCGATGATCTCCAAGTAGGACCTGATGTAAGGCATGAGTAGTGCTGTCATATTGATACGCACCATTTGGAATTCCTTCAACATTATATAGACAGATATTTACTGAGACACGCGGTTCATGCTTCTGATACGCAGATTCCAAATCATTCCGATACAAAAAGGAATCCGTCGCCTCATACAGCAGATTTGCCAGATCGAGTTGACTAATCTTTCCCATAATGAAATCCATATCTGGAGAAAATCGCTGTCGGCAGACAGAGGCAAGATCATATGACAACCTTTCCGCATGGGGCAGAGCTACCGTTTGACCACCACCATTCCCAATCTCTTCCTCCCCTATCATCGTAAACGAAATAGTATCTTCGAGCATGGACATTTCATTTAACTCGGTTAACATCGGATACTCTTTAACCCTTTGTGACCGGACGTAGTGACTTGGCTCAATTGATGTTAATTCTCGGCACAACTCGGCTGCAGCTACCATTCTGGCCTTTTCATTCCCGTTGGCTGACCAAATGGTTGGTTCCACCGATAGCGGGATGACTGCATATACACTTTCCTCTCGTTCAGCTAAACCAAGTAAATGGTTCACGGCTCGATCAAGAAATTGAAAATAAACCCCTGATTCGTAACCAAACCGCTTCGCTACTTCCAATAATTGTCCAATCAACACGCCCGCATCCAACCCCTGCAGTCGGTACGAAAAGTTATTGTATTTGAAAAAGTTTTTCCAAAACATCGCCGATACAAAAACGGTACCAAAACATGATGAAACGTCACAACGATTTCCAAGTGCCTTCGCAATATAAGAATCGAAATTTCCTTCCCGCAGCAATACTAAGCGATGGTGTGCCACATCATAATGATATACTCCAATTGGCAAATCCTTGATTTTCAAATATACGTATAATTCGTTTGGATACAGGGCTCCACCGGAGGGAGCAAACCTCCTGTATGATTGCATGACTTCTGAATGGTCTGTAGCATCCAAACTAAAAACAGATTGGCTAAATTGAGTAAGGCCGTAAACATACCAAAGAAAATGACCCATTTTAGATAGGTCAGGTGTTGCGGGTTGTTTCTGTCCTTCAAGTGTCAATGGTACTTCTAGTGAAAATGGAACCACAGGCAATCCACGGTACAGTTTATAGGGAAGCGGCTTATCTTCCCAATCTACTTCCCAATCGGGTATGCTTGCCTTTTCAATATCAAAATGCAAATTGTGCAGAAACTCTTCAAGACACATACTCTGTCCCCCTAATGACGCGCTTATGGAAACGGGTGCGGATATGGATTGAGCTGTTCTGCTGTCAGCGGTTGATTTGAATATCCAAGTTCCATAGGCACCCTGAACACCCTCTCTAACCCTGTTACACGGGTAAGGTGATGTCCGAATGTCATCGGCAGCATCCCCGGAATTAGCACTTTCACACAATACAGTCCGTTTCGGATCGTTTCTGGTGTTGTTTGGTCAACCACTATCACATCGAGGTTTAATCGGCGAAACTCTTGAAGAATATCCTGAAGATCATCGGTAAGATCTAAATGTGTTGACTTCCTTTTGAATTCCTTGTCAAACGATTGCAATGGACGATGATTGTCCAGCAAAAACTGCAGGCGCTCTTCTGCTTGCGGTAAACCGTACAGCATGCCATGATCATCCATTTGTTGCACCAAGGATGAATCGTGCAACATTCGTCCATACTCCTCCTGGTTTGCCTCTAATTTCTCATCCAACGACAGCATCATAGCAGCTAACTCGTGAACCGCCGTTTTCACTGCCCGTACTGGGTCCAAATGAGCTCCGGCCGCACAGATAAGATTCATTCCTTTTTCCTTCCTGTTTTTCGCTATGGCCATAATACTTGGAATTCCGTGCTCCATCGTAGAGTTAAATAAATATAGATCATATTTTGCAACTGCACGCATCCGTTCAATCATTAATTGAAGCTCTTGGTCTTCAATGGAGGCTGGGTCTAGACGCGGGAGAGGAATTTGCGCGTACCAAGTCATCAGAAACGAATCACGCTCCACTACTTCCAAAATACCGTATAAAATAGCCTCTTCTAGACTTCCGCCCAATGCGCACCCGTTTGAAGTTTCATAGACAAATCCTTGTGACCTGCCACCTAAACTGTAATAGGCAAGCAGCTCTGGAACTAGAATCGGACGCTCCTGCAAAAACGAATATCCCCATACCCAATCAATCGGGCGATCTGGATCAAATTCTGCAAATGGAAAACCAGGTCGTTCATACAGTTCTTTTGCATGTACACCAACCTCGATCGGATGGAGTGCTTGATTTTTCAAATGGTTATAACTGTCATGAACCACAGTCCGTTTACCACGTGGCTCAAGTCCACAGTACCGCTCCAATCCTTCCAAAATCGCCGTTAACTCACTTACCGCGAATGAGTTAGTCCGGCCTGCTGTTCCCTCGTCCCCCTCGAACAAAGGTAAATTGACACTTACATCTGCAAATGCGTGCACGAGGTTAACCATTTTATCAGTTAAAAGTCCTGTTCGTTGATCAAGATAGTCTTTTATAAGAACATGATTCAGGTCATCTAACGAACGGCTCCGATAGTTATCGCTGGTAACCTTCGGACTTCGCTGCAGAGAAATTTGAGCCATGGCTGGTGAATCATCAGGTAATTGACTACAAACCTGGCATAAGGGGACGGGCAGAAACCTATGCCAGGAACTCTTCAATGTTTTCAGATTGATGAAACAAATTTTTCTTTCAGAAACAGGATCATCACCATTCATAATTCTTTGTACCTCAGCCCCGATTAAGTGGGTCATCTGTAATATTCCCGAACGCGATGCCCAAGCTTCCTGCTGCATTCCTCCTGAAAACTCCAGCCCCTTTTGTATCTCCCACAATTCTGTGCGGTCGCGTGCTGTTATAGTACGCCGCAAATCAGCACATTGAGAGCATCCTGGCGTACCTGGTTGAACAAAAGGACCTACTACCCCCTCTCCAAACGAAACAAAGCCTCGCAGCCAAGGAGTGTCGGTTTGGCGAAACATCTCTTCTGCTTTTTGATGAACATTGGGTTTCCAGGCATCATCTAAAACCAATGCCAAATCAATGCTCTCCGGTACGATTGCCCCGAAATCTGTTTGGCGAAATACCAAGTATTGTGATGACAGGTCTTCACACATGTGGTCTGCCAGCAGCCCTTCTCCTACAACCAACATGACAGCACTCACCTTAATCCCTCCTCTTGAACCAATACCCCAAATATCCCTGCCAATCCCTCTTTCAAAAAAGGTTCCAATTCTAGTTCATATACAAACAACTGCATCCCGTTCCCTTCCAAGATTCCCATAGCAGTAAGCAAGTTATCGGATTGTAATCTCTCTTCACATGCAGGAATTTCAATGCTTAGTGGCACTTGTTCATCCATAGGCATGGACGAAACCTCCAAGAATCGTTCCATAACGAATTCTTCTTCATTTTGCACAGTGATAAGTGCCTGTTGCAGCGCATTTCGTAATGCCATTGTGATATTCAAATCGACACTGCCATACCATCCGTCATTGATACCAATCCATACAGCTGGGAATCCATACACTTCCTCACCCATCGCTATAGTCGGTGCTCCTCGCAACGTCGTCAGTGCCTGCAAATAAAAACGACAGCGTTCATCTTCTACCGTACTTACCTGCACTGGGAAGACGGTATAATCCTGTTTAAGACTTTGTATGATTAACTCCTCATCCAAACATTTTTGCAATCCTCGGCCAACACTTTCCGCGAATGATTCACCTGCACCAACCTCCACTTCTGGAGGTAGATCGAGCGAACTGACTACTTGTGATACATACGCTTCAATTCCGGACAAACCCGCTTCCCTTCTTGCCTCCTCATGTGTCAGACCTGTACAGACAATATCATCCAACAGTTCAGCTGGCCCATCTGCCAATGGGTTGACTGTCTGAACTCGGCACTGAGCTAAAGGCAGCTGCTTTAAATCACCCTCCTCCCAAATATGGAAAATTCCCGTTACCTTAGAAGTCAACTGGTTGAAGGATAGAAGTAATTTACCCGGATCTCCTCTTTCCGTTGCTTGTGCTAGTCTCATTTCTATATCTTCAACCAATCTAGCTGAAGATTGTTCTGTCATCAGTGGATGAGGCATGAAAGAATGCCAGTTTCCCTCTAACGTTTCCAAATCTAGAAGAAAGAATTGATTCTTAGGTTCCTTTTCGGACACACCCGTAACGACTTTAAACATCTCAAATACGAGTACATTCGCCAACATGGCTCCGGGTATAGCAGAGGAAGGTGAAAATCTCTGGTCTTTGAAGAGAGCTTCTTGGTGAATACGGCGCCATAAAGACTCCCAGTCCGCCTCAGCGTCTGGATGTACGACCGGTCCTGCTAAACCCACCTGCTCTAAACAGATAGCAGGCAGAAACATTTTCTTCTTTTCCCTGCTAACCCTATGTAGAAGTCGGAGTTCCTCTACATCATCCTGTTCTGACACAAATAAAATATAATCAAACGGTTTCACTATTTCCTCCCAGGAACTTTCCCCCTGTTTGTTTAGTGTGACTTCCTCTATTTCCACTTCAGGATCTGATTTACGGGCATGTGCCACGAGTTCCATCAACCGCTGTCTATTGGTCTGAACACTTTCCGTGATCAGCATTTGGAACTTGGGCAACCCGGATTCAAGTAACGACGCAACCAACGACACAAAAGAAGGACCAGAGCCTACTGCTAACACTTTCGCTTGACGATAGGTCTGAAAACGAAATTCACCCGAATCAAGTAAATTATCTACAAATTCAATTTGAGAAGCATACTTTTTTAGAACCTGTTCCTTCAATTGATGCGGACGGTCTTGGCTCACATCTCGAACAAACCCATTTTGATATAGTGCATCAGCTATTTCAAACACTCTATCTCGGTATGCCTCTGACAAACCGTTTGTCAAATACTCCAAGGTATACTCGCCATTGAACATTGGGATTAGCTTTTCAACCCATTGATCGATCATACTGCCTTCCATACGGAACGAGCTTACATTATTCCGAAAATACACACCTCTGTTTGGTTCAGGTAGAAAAAACGTGTCCCTTTTCACTTTTAGACGCATAGAAGTGTTCATATTGGTCATTTCTCTCCTCCATATCCGTAGCTTTCCTCATATTTATTCATCATCACTATCATCCTATGTATCGCAATTTGTCCCTTATGTTAATTCTGTAAAGAAGAGCCCCAACAACAAGTGTAGGGGCTCTTCTCCTTTCCATTTCTAAGTGGAGTTTTGGTTAGAAATCTATAGTTGTCAACCGCCGCAACGATGGCCTCCGCAGCGTTGTCCGCCGCAATTGTGGAAGCAATTATGGAAGCAATTATGGAAGCAATTGTGGAAGCAGTTATGAAAGCAGTTAAAACAGCTAGAACATCGCCCAAAACCACCTATACCACCCATACCGCCAAAACCACCTATACCACCCATACCGCCAATACCACCCATACCACCAAATCGAGTAGGATCAGTGTAGTACATGCTTGGGTCAAAAGGAACTGCCTGGGTCGCTTGGAAATCTCCAAGACTTAACCCCTGGAGTTGACTTTGGAAATCATACATTTTTATTACCTCCTTATATATTTAAAAAGGGCTGCAGTACTTGAAATGGACAAAGAACGAACTTGAAAATAGGTAAACACACTGCTAAACCTTCCTCAACAAAATATGTCCAATAGGTAGGTATTGTTACTAATACAAAAGCCTATTTTTATTGCTTCAAAAAAACATCGTGGATGAGAAAAGGATGTTCTCATCCACGATGTTAATTGAAGCAACAGCTATGGGGTCCCTATTATTCTAAAAAAAGTGTCCGGCATCATGGATGGACATTTGTCCATCCGCAGTGCCGGACACTTTTACTTTCTCTAGCGTTTTCGGATAATGTTCTTTGGTTTTGGTCTTATTTAACTCATGACCAGACCGCCATCGACAACTAGTGTCTGTCCGGTCATGAACTGGCTCCATTCAGAGGCTAAGAAAAGAACGGGCCCTACGATATCCCCTGGTGTTGCGATTCTTTTAAGTGGGGTTTGACCGATGATCATTTCCTTAACCTCTTCTTTTGTTTCACGACTTGCATCGGTTGGATACACCAATCCAGGTGCCACACAATTGACTCTGATTCCGTAAGCTCCTAATTCAACGGCTAGATTCCGGCTAAAACCGATTAACGCAGATTTAGCGGTTGTGTAGTCATGATAAGGAACGAGCGGGCGGTCCACTAAGTTTGTTGCGATATTAATAATGCTCCCCTTGGTTTGTTTTTTCATCAAAGGAATGGCTTCTTGACAAATATAGTAGCTAGATTTGAGTGTTCCATCGATTTGATTTTGATAGTCAGCCCATGTTAACTGCGAAAACATTTTACGTGTATCTGGATTAAACACGTAAGGTTTAAAGGCATTATTGACGACCACATCTAATTTTCCTACTTCGAGTTCAATTTGCTCCATCATCCTTTTAACGGCCGTTTCAGACATTACATCTGCTTGAATCGCCCATGCATCACCACCAAGCTCGATACATGCGTCAACTATTTTTTCAGCTGCTTGCTCATTTTGAACGTAGTTCACAATAACGGTTGCCCCTTCATTAGCAAAACCTTTTGCGATCGAAGCACCGATTCCTCTGCTTGAACCTGTAACGAGTACGGTTTTATTTTCAAATTTCCTCATCATCTACCAACCCCCTATTTCATTTTAGGAAGGAGGTCTTCAGCGATCACATCTTCCATATTCAAATCCTTGCCTATAAGCCCTAATTTTTTATACGTGTCCGCACCCTGTTGTAACACATCTGCTTCTAATGCACCCAGACCTCTTTCGTAGGTTGCATTCGAAATACTAGATTCGTTTCGTAGTTTAATAATTTCTAAATTATGCTTTTGATCCTTGCCATCAATGGCGTATTTTACAGCCAAATCAGCCGCTTCCTCTGGATGGTTAATCATCCACTCTGCACTATTTTGATAACCTTCAATAAACTTTTTAAGCATGTCCTTTTTCTCGTTGTACGTTTTTTCTGTTACCACGAAGACATCGCTTGGGACATTGAGATAATCCTTTACTTTTAATACATTTACATCCACAAGTCCTTTTTCCATTGCGGTCACTAAACCAGTGTCGGTTGCAGCCGTTGCATCAACCTGCCCTTGCATAAGCGGTGCAAAATTCAACAGACCCGTTTCAACAATCGTGACGTCTTTTTCTGTAAGACCAGCTTGGTTTAGAAGAACAAGTAGATTTTGTCTTGTACCACTTGAAAAGCTATAGACGCCAATTTTCTTCCCCTTAAGATCCTCTGGCTTCAGAATATTCCTTTCTTTTAAAGAGACGACATTAAATACGTTTTGCGGATAAATATTGTAAATAACCTTTAATTTTCCTCCTTGATTTAAGGCAAAATAGAGGGATCCTGGATCTGTGAAGGCAATATCTGCTTTTCCTGAAATAATATTCTTGATTGCGTCTCCTCCCCCAGCACCGGGTATCAACTCAACACTAAGACCTTGATTCCTAAAAAAGTCTTTTTCCTCACTGACAAGCAGATTCGTTTGTTCCGATAGTGGCTGGCTCCAATTTGCCACTGTTACTCTATCTAACTCTTTTTCAGCAGTGGCAGGCTGCTCCTTATTTTTTGATCCACAACCAGACAACAATAATAATAGGATGATAGTAGCTGCTGTAATGATTGCTTTCATTTTCATATGTAAAATCTCCTTTTTAGGACCGGTTTTTATAGTGAAATAATTTCTGTTCGATGAAATAAATAATTTGATAAAGTAGCGTTCCTATTATCGTTACTAAAATGAGCACAGAAAACATCAAGGGGGTATCCATCATGCTTTGCGAAGCAATAATCAAGGCTCCTAGACCTTCACTTCCACCAATAAACTCACCAACCACAGCACCGACTACTGCTAAAACGGCTGCTACCCGAAAGCCAGCGATGATACTTGGCAGCCCCGCAGGTATTTTTAATTTAAACAAGGTTTGCCACCTGTTTGCCCCGAGCACACGAAATAGCTCGATTTTTTGACGATCGGTGTATTGAATGGCGGTCACGGTATTTTCCATTAACGGAAAAAAACAAATTAAAGCGGTGATCACGACCTTCGATGTCATTCCAAAACCAAACCAAAGTATAAATAATGGTGCAAGGGCAAGCTTAGGAACTGCTTGACTAGCAATGACATAAGGGAATAATAACTTTCGGATAAATTCGACTTCCCCCATCAATATTCCAGTCAACATACCTAATAGACTCCCGAGAAATAGTCCGATACTAATCTCCAGACCTGTCCGAATAAGATGCGGGGTATAATATCCACTCGTTAATCCTTCTATAAGGGTGGTGACTACTACAGAAGGTGCCGGGAGGATAAGCTCAGACATTAGACTAGCCAGCCCTTCCCAAATCAATAGAATCAAGATGAATAATAAACCGGAATAAATCGATACGTTTTTCATCGTTGTCCCCCATTAATGGCGATGCGAATCTGCAAGCATAGGTTATTAAAGGCTTGAGAATATCTAAGATCAGTGTGCCGCTCTTGTAACACAACATCTAGATCATAGACAATCCTTCCTTTATCCATCACAGCAATCCGGTCAGACATATAGACCGCTTCTGATATATCATGGGTAACAAATAAAACTGTCATTTGATGGAGTTCACATAGCCCAAGGAGGTCAACTTGAAGTTCCTCTCTCGTAATCGCATCAAGAGCTGAAAAAGGCTCATCTAACAAAAGCATAGATGGTGTTTGAATGAGCGCTCTTGCAATGGAAACTCGACTTTGCTGTCCTCCAGAGAGCCGAGTCGGATATTCCTTTTTTAAATGGGTTAGACCCATTAAGGCTAAAAGTGATTCCGCTTTTTCAAAATCCTCTATTGTCACTTTCCGCTTTAGAGAAACAGGTAGCAGAATGTTTTCGATCACTGTTTTCCATTCCAAAAGTGTCGGTGCTTGAAACACAAACCCTATCTTTTCTGAAGGTTTAATTGCCTCACCTTGTAACTGTATGGATCCCGTGTCCGGGGTTAATAAACCTGCAGCAAGTTTTAATAAGGTAGTTTTTCCACATCCGCTTTTACCGAGTAAACTATGAAACTTTCCTTTTTCTAATTCTATACTGACAGCATCAACAATCAGGTTGTTGTTGGCATAACTGTATGTCACATCTTGTAAACATAAGAAACCCATTTCGTGCCTCCTAATCGATATATGGAGCAAAATTTTCTGCGTAATCTTCTGCTGATTGCTCAATATCAACCATTTGAACCAAATCTAGTAAATTGAACTGACCGTCGTGATGCCAGCCCGATTCAGGAGAAGTCATCTTTCCTAAAGCAGTGATCCTTGTGACACCAGATTTACCTAGCACTTTAGCCCATTGAAAAAGCTCTTTCGGTGAAGCAGCTGCCCCAACACTCTGCAGGTACTTACGGTAAGGTTTAATACTGGGTAATAGATCTTCAATTTCATCAAAGGCAATCACTTTGATCGTGCGATTTGAGCAGGTTGGCGAGAAGGCTGCACCCTCTTCATAGACAACCGTCCATTGATGTTCAGTTTGACCAAAGACTTGTTTAGAAGAGTTAGTATAGGAAGTAACTTCCTCTTGGTTTCGCCAATGGATGGCAGCTGTCATCTCTTCTAAGGATAGAACGCGCCTTGGATATCTCTTTTCAAAGCATTCAAGTTCATGTGCAATATACTGGGCAAACTCGGAGGCTGATACTGCTCCCCCATTCTGAACATAGAAAATATGGGGCGAATAACAGCCCTGTTGATCAAACTGGATGACATCGAATGCAGCATGATGTGCGGTGGTCCATGCTTTTCGTGAATCTAGAGCCTTGTTGCTAACCACCCCAAAACTGACTTTATGTCCAAATGGTAGAAAGCGTGTGGAAACGGGTATTCTTTGCCTCATCGCTTCTAATGACTGATTACTTCCATAGCCGACCACTACATCTGAATGGGCAAACATCTCCGTTTCCCGTTCCTCGTCTCCACCCTTCCACCAAACAATCGCTAAGCAATCTGCTAATTGGGGCGCAATTTCAACAAGTGCCTGTGCAAATAAACCTGCAAATAACGGCTCAGCACTCGAAACCTTTCCAATGTTTCCTGACTTCACCAATAATCCAGAAATAAGGCTCCACAACGGTAGTGCCGGTACATTTCCTGCCCAAACATGGAGGATTAACTCCGGACCAACCGCTTTGGAAAATCCTTTTTTTGCACGAGGATGAAAATCATCCAGCAGCAACGGATTGCCCAAGTCTTCAACCACGAAACGCTGCAGCTCTGGTTTACGAAACTTTTTTAAAAAGGATGTTAGTCCGAGGCGAATCATTTCTTCATCGTATCCGGTAATAATCGGTAACAGCTGTTCCGCTTTTTTTCGGTAAAGTGAATTCCGATCGAGAAATACTTCGACAGCCTGGTCAATAATCGAAATAATCTCAGTTATCGTCATCGATTTCAGCACTTCAGCACTCGCTTTTTTAACTTTTTCAGTGACTTGCTGCATTTGCTGTTTGGTAAGAAGTGGCGCTTCGATTTCAAGTACTTCATTCCTTCCCGTAAAGGTGAGAATTTTGGTTTCTATCACTTCTTCCCCAAGTTCAGGAAGATATCCAACTCTTTCTCTCATTGCACTGGCCCCTTGGCAGCCTGGATAAATTCCTCGACTGCAATCGAACATCCCTTCGCTTCTGTTCCCTGAACCCTGCCTAAAAGTAGAAAACCACCATCTACTTTCATACCTAAGTCCTCGGTCAAAATAGTGGTAACAGAATTGAAGTTGGCGAGATCACAATGTACAATTACTCCGCGTTCACCATCAGCGACTTCTTCACCAGTTAGCGGATGAATGATTCTCGTTTTCAGCCAATGAGGACCCGATTTAACTGATGGAACTTGTTCATTTCCAGAATCATACAGCTGTGAACTTAATTCGGTCATTCCGTACATATTGATACAGTCTTTCCTTGGTACCCCTAGCAGGCTCGATAATTGGTGGTAAAAGTCATCGAGATTCCATTCCTTTGACTGGTTTTTAAATCCACCTGTATCTAAAACCTTACTTCCTGACGGTAATCGAAAGCTATGTCCTAGTTTCTCTAATTCCTCAAACAGATGAACAAAACTATAGGATGCTCCTAATAAAGCATAGGGCTTGCCAGTACGTTCAGCCTGTTCCAATTCCTGAATAAGCTGCTCCAGGTTTATTCCATTTTCAGTTAGCAGGTAGTGACTTTCCTTCGTACCAAATTCTTTCTTTGCAAGGGCTAAATACCTTGCTAATGAGGAGTTGGGCATCTCTTCTTCGGTCGGGAACAGAATGCCCATTCGAATTTGTTCTGTTTCCTTCATAAACCGTTTTTTAAAATACGTTTTCATGGATTCATTCCATACTTGTAATGTTGGATGATAGTGTTTCCCTTTCACACCCATTGTGGTACCGCTTGTCATAAAGAACCGTTCAGCATCTTCTGGATCAGTGCAGGTGAGCGGTACCTCCTTAAAAGCGTTTATCGGCACGGCTGGAATATCCCCCCAAGTTCTGACAGTCCGGATGGTTTTCCCCTTTTGCTGACAAAACTTTCTTAAAGGAAGGTTATTGGTATATTGATAGGCAAAAATTTGTAAGGCTAGCTGATTAAAATCCCCATCTGATAGGTTGTCAGATTGGATGGAAGTAAGTAATTGATTTATGATTTGTTGCTGGTCCATATAGATAATTCCTTTCTTATTTGATTGAAGTTTCTTTTTGCGTGAAGATTGCTATTTTTTTCTTTAAAAAGATGGATAAAATGATTACCCCAATCAATGCTCCGGCGATAGAGCTGAAAATGAATAAAGGAATAAATCCAAATAGTGCCGCTTCTTGACCAAGCAGCAGTGTAGCTATTGGATAGCATAGAATCGCTCCAATGATGCCCGTCCCAATCACTTCACCGAAAAAGGCCATATAAATCTTTTTCGTTTTCATAAAGAGGAGGCCAGCTAATAAGGCTCCAACCATACTTCCCGGAAAAGCAAAGATGGATCCAGTCCCCATAATATTTCTTAAGATTGAGACACATAAAGCCTGTGCGACTGCATAAAACGGTCCTAATAGTACGGCAGACAAAACATTCAAGAAATGCTGGATCGGGAACACCTTTGTGAAACCAATCGGAATATAGAATAAATTACTCGAGAGTGTGCCAATTGCGATCATCATCGCGGTCAATGTGAGTTTATGCGTTTTTCTCATAAAAAAAATCCCTCCAAGTTTTTGATAAGCACTGGGGGATGACCGGTATATACATTCCCCTCGAAGATCCGAGAGTGGATGTATAGTTCACTTCCCTACGCTGGAATAACCCAGATCAGGTTCAGGGGTTTAAGACCATACTTAGTCTAATCTCAGCCCATTTCGGCTCCCCCAGTGCTAGTATTTAATTTTCATAGAAATGGTTCAATTGATTAAAATATTTTATACTGACACGATTGAGTTTTATTGTTACCCAATACTACAAAAATGAAGTATAGCGAGCGCGAATAATGCCTATTCGTTACCGAAAACCCCAAAAATGCGCTATAGCGGGCACGTATTGTGCTTATACGTTACCAAAAAACGCAATTATGACCTTTAACGGGCACGTATAGTCCTTATACGTTACCGAAAACCGCAAATATGAGCTATAACGGGCACGTATTGTGCATATTCGTACCCGCAAACCACAAAAATGAGTTATCCTGGTACGAATAAAGTTCTTTCAAAATTTTTTTACGGAAAAATCATTGAATCAAGAATCTAATACACTTTTTCTTAATTCTTTAGCTGCTTCTGTAACGGAATGAGCATGGCTTATTGCAGTAATAACCGATACACCATCTGCTCCCGCTTGGATGACAGACCCAGCGGTTTCCGCCGTGATTCCGCCTATTCCAACAATCGGAATGGTGAATCCTTTCGTTCGTAATTCTTCAATTAGCTTCGTACCGTTTGAGGGTTTGGCATCTTCTTTTGTACTCGTTGGAAAAACAGGTCCAATTCCAAAATAATCGGCTCCACCCTCTAAAGCCGTCATAGCTTCATCATAACTATGTACAGAAACTCCAATGATTTTATCGCAGCCAATCTTCTTTCTGACTTCCTCTATCGGGTCGTCATCCTGCCCGATGTGAACACCGTCTGCGTTGAGGGCGATCGCCAAGCCAATATCGTCATTAACAATGAAAGGAATTCGCTGCTCTCTGCATATTTGTTGTAGTTCCTTGGCAAGTTCAACCTTTTTCTCATCCGTTAACGCTCCGATTCCTTTCTCGCGGAATTGAAAAAGTGTAATTCCACCTTCAATGGCTTCTTGCAAAACTTTGGAAGGATTTTCCTTGCAGTTTGGACTGCCCATGATAAAGTAGACTTTCAAGGAATCTCTTATTGCATTAATACCGGTCTTCGACATGCTGCTCTCCTACCTTTTCAGTTCTTTTCTTTTTCGATATGCCCAGTGATTGGTTGGACCATGCCCTTGACCAATCTGGAGCTGATCTTCAATCGCTGCTTGGATAAAATTCTTCGCTTTTGATACTGCTTCAAATACACTTAAACCTTTGGCAAGTTCTGCTGTGACAACCGCTGAAAAAGTACAGCCTGTGCCGTGTGTATTCTTTGTCTGAACTCTTGTACTCGTAAAAGTCGTAAATTCGTTCCCATCATACAATAAATCTAACGATTCAATTTGGTCTTCATCATGCCCGCCTTTTATGACCACATTCTTAACTCCTAAATCATAAAATCGTTTAGCAGCTTCCTGTTTATCTTCATCGGTAATAATCGACATTTCCGTTAAAACCTCTGCCTCTGGGATATTCGGTGTAATGACCATCGAAAGGGGTAACAAATATTGTTTTAAGGCCGAAATTGCCTCAAATTGGAGCAACGATGCGCCGCCCTTAGCAATCATAACGGGATCGACCACGACATTTTTCCAATTATAGTATTCTATTTTTTCAGAAACCGCTTTGATGATTTCTGCATTAAACAGCATCCCAGTTTTAAGGGCATCTGTACCGATATCTTCGCCAATTGATTCGATTTGTTTGATAACTACCTCCGCTGTCATCGGAAAAACGGCTTGAACCCCTAACGTATTTTGGGCAGTTACAGCGGTTAGAGCAGACATACCGAAAACCTCTAACTCTTGAAAGGTCTTTAAGTCAGCCTGAATTCCCGCACCGCCGCCGCTATCTGAACCGGCAATTGTTAATGCTTTTTTCATGGTGATCACTCCTCATAGCTGTTTGAATGAAGCAAATTGATGGATATCTTCTGAAGAAACAAGGGCAAGTTGATTTAAGAATTCGATTTGGAAACTACCAGGTCCCACATTACCTACCTTTTCAATTGCCTTTTCCGCCGCAATCCCATAGAAGGTTAAAGCAGATAATGCAGCGTGCACTAGGTTCTTTTCAACTCCTGCAAATGCACCGATAACGGAGGTTAACAGACAGCCCGTTCCTGTAACTTTTGTTAACAGGTGATGTCCATTGGACACTAGGTACGTTGTTTCGCCATTTGTCAGCACATCGTCTTTGCCGGTAATCACGACAATGGTATTGAGCGTTTTCGCTGCGTTTATGGCTAATTCCACATGATCTCCATGCTGTTTACCAGCATCAACGCCCTTGATTTCCCACTTCTCCCCAAGTACGTTGGCAATTTCAGCGGCATTTCCGCGTAGAACAGATATTTTTACTTCTTCCATAACCTTTTGGGCCATTTCCGTTCTGAACGGAGTAGCTCCGGCTCCTACTGGATCAAAAATGACTGGAATTCCGAGTTCGTTTGCTGTTTTTCCAGCTAGAATCATCGAGCTAACCAATTCCTTATTTAATGTGCCAATATTCAGGACTAGGGCACGAGAAATTCGAACCATATCCGCTACTTCTTCAGGAGCATTCGCCATTACCGGAGACGCCCCCAGTGATAGAAGCCCATTTGCCGTAAAATTGGTAACCACCACATTGGTAATATTATGTACTAGCGGGTTCTCCTCTCTTACTCTTTGTAAAATTGAACTCAATTCGTTGCTATTCATAGCAGTTCCTCCTTCTTCCTATTACTCTTTTAAACACAAAAAAGCCAAATCCATAATAATTGGACCTGGCTCAAATAGTTAGAGAAAAAGGATATTTTCACTTGGCTACTTTCCTACGCTGGTATGATCCAGATCAGGTCCAAAGGGTTAAAAACTTATCGTTTTTCTCTCAGCCCGTCTATCAGGGCACCCCTAGTAGTAAAAATCTTATAAATCAGTTCTTATAATAGTCTAAGAATTTCGATATGTCAATTTATTAACTTTCATTGGATCTAAGAGATAATTTTGGTAAAGGGATAGTCAAAGTCAAAAAGAAAAAATAGTAGCCCTTCTCAATTGAGAGGGGCTTTGCTTTTATTGAAATAGTAAGACTAGTAAGCAGGCTAGAAAGGTGATCCCTGATAAAGGAGCCATTACCATTTTCTCTTTTTTGCTCTTCGACGCGATGTTACCCAAGGTATTTAATCCCATAAATATAGTTATAGTCCATACAAAAATATTGGTAGGGAAATCGAAGCCAACGGTTATTACTTTCGTATGCATTAAAAAAATAAAGCCGAAAAAGAGCAATAATAATGCTGCTGGCAAACTCATGATTCTCATTTTCATTGGTAAGACACCTTGATACTTACCTCCCCAACTATAATCCGCTAATGGTAAACCTAAGAAGAGTAAGATTTGAAAAACAGCAATGACAACCGAAACTACTGCCACAATGATGGACGCCGCTTGGATAAAGAATTCTGGCAAAGAAATCCCTCCTACTTCATAAAATTTTTTTAGTCAAAATTATCCATGAAGAGTAAGCAAATCCTCTAAAGCAGATTTTAGTGTTGGAAACGTGAATTCAAATCCTTCCTCCATTAACACTTGAGGCAAAACCTGTTGGCCTTCTAAAACTAGTGCACTTTTTTGTCCAAGGACCATTTTCATAACAAAAGAAGGTACAGGAAACCAGTGTGGACGGTGTAAAACAGAACCAATGGTCCTACCAAAATCGTTCATTTGAAGTGGTGTGGGTGATGTTACATTGACTGGTCCACTCACATGATTATTTTCAATGGCAAAGAGAATAGAACGGACGACATCGGTGACATGGACCCAAGATACCCACTGATCCCCTCTTCCCACTTTACCTCCAACGAATAATTTGTAGGGCAGCGCCATAAGTGGTAAGGCACCCCCTTCATTTCCGAGCACCACACCAAATCTCATCAACACAGATCGAATCGAATGCGCTTCTACTTGCTTCGCTTTATTTTCCCAATCGCGTACAGTCTTACCTAGAAAATCGTCCGCTGTTTCTGATGACTTTTCAGTATAAACCCTCTGTACAGATGCCGGATAAATACCGATAGCACTAGCATTGATAAAAACCGTAGGCTTTTCAGGCAGTAAGGAGATGATTCTAAGTAACTCGTCTGTTGCGGACATCCGGCTGTCATATATTTGCTTCTGATGACTCTTACTCCATCGCCCATCATTGATGGAAACGCCAGCCAGATTAATAAATGCATCCGCATTTTTTATTTCATTTTCTGGTGAAGCACCTTCAGCAAGCCATTGTACATATTGCACCTTCGTAGAGGATGTCTTCTCTTTCCTTGTTAAAATCACAATCGAATGCCCTGCATTAAGAAGCAAATCCATTAACTTTTGACCAATAAATCCTGAACCCCCAGCAATCACAATCTTCATAATTCCCCTCCACACTGTCCAACAGTGAGTATATTTATATGAAAATTATACCATTCCTAAATCTCCTTGATCCATTAACGCAAGGGTGGATTATTTTTTTAATAACTTGCAGCATTTTTGAGCATTTACTCCATTATTGCTTATCTGATGCAAGTATTCAGTGTGAGCATTCACCGCTTAAATGTAATAAAATCAACATTAATAGGTTCGATTTGATTTTTTCTTAGAAGCAGATTGATTTGTCCACGATGATATTGTCCGTGCAGCCCCACATGGGTCAGGATCTCCCCCACTGAGTTCTTAAACTCCTGCCCCTTACTATTTCGATATGAAACTATTTGTTCGAGTTTATTTTCAGTTACCCCATTTAGATAATCTTTATAATTCAGATGATTTTGTTTAACCAGTTCTGCACATGCCTCTATACGAATCTCTTCCCAAATAGGTAGCGATGCACTGTCTAATCCTTTTAACCTAGTAAACCACACTTGTTCTGCTAGAAGGACATGCGAAAACAGATTAATTATCTGTTTGTCCACTTCAGTATTAATTTCTAAAGTTTCAAGAATTCGTTGATTAGCCCAATGCAAATGTTTAAACATATTTCGAATTGTTTCCAATTGACCACCCCTCAATTTTAATAGTAGTTTTAATTTACATATTGACCTTCCCCTTTTAAGTCAATAACCCTTGCCACGTCTTGCTCGCACTTCTTACATTTTCCTTCAATACAATTCCAAAAGGGAAATCTTTTACGGTGTATTTCTCAATTTCAACCACATCTACACAAAAACTACGCCAAACATTTTTTTCTAAATAGAAGAACCGCAAACCATTTAAAGACAAAAAGTGGCCTCTTTTTCTGCTAATAAGAAGTGGCTTTCCATTCCTAAGGAAACCCGTATAGAGAATTAAAGAAGATTCATCTGTATCTCAATCCTCTTAAGATAAGCTTTTTTAGTGATTTCTAAATGCAATCATCCCAATTACCATCGGGATAATCATTAAAAGACCAACCATGAGGGTTGGTATGGATAACCGGTTTGCATAAATAGCACCAAACTCACCAAGAAATCCACCAATGATAAACGGGATGGCGGATTTTGTTTTATCCACATTTGGCTTAGCAAAATACCAAGCATCCCAAACCGTATACGCATAAAATCCAGGATAAAATAACACATATTGAAAATTGGCAGACTCTAATGCATTTTGGTGAAATCCGTTAAAATCAAGATGTATGGCGGTATTTATTTTTCCCATTACATTATCATAATGTTCTACGATAATCAGTAAGACACCCTTTATGAACTGTCGATTATAGATTTGGCCAAACCCAGGCATTAGCATGGAAAATAAAGCAGCTATACTCCTCATGGTGCTCTCCTTTTTCTGTGTGTTTTAGATATATATTTGTTATGCTTTCCAAATATTTGGAAATAAATCGAAATAAAACAATACAAATATCGACATTCTTACATAATCAAACAAAAACCCTTGGAAGACATTGCCTCAAAGGGATCAATTGATTGACATTTATTTCAACTATTTATTTCTTTATTCCTCCATTTGCTCTATTAATAGGTTAGCGTATGTTTCGCCGCCTACTTTCGTTAAATGAACACCATCTCGTGCAAAAAACTCCGCATGCCCAGCACTAGCACTATACCAATCTACAAGAACTGTATTCGGCATGGTGGCAACGACTTCTTCTAATGTACGATTCACAGTTATTTCCCATTGCCTTGGTACTCGACAGTTTATCAGAAACACTTTTTTATCTCCGAGATGTTCAATGACCTTGATTACATCTGTTTTCGAAAATGGCCCATTGGTGCCGAGTTGAATAACTACATATTCTCCAAGTTGTCCATTGGACTCTAGATCTTGAATCACGTCTGGCACCTCTGCCATTTGCCTTCCTACTCGAAAATCAATTATCGCCTCCGGAAAATGATTTTTAAAAAATGGTGCAATATCATAAAGAATGGAATCTCCAATAACAGTTATGGACTTCTCTGGCTCGTTGGTTTCCTCTTCAAGGACAGGCTCTCGTATAGGTTCTTTGTCAATTTCTATTTCTTGAATCGTTTCGATTGTTACTGGTGGTTTAGCCGTAATAACAGTTGGTTTGGTAGCAAGTACAACTCCGATTCCTATAAATATGGCAAAAATAATTACACAACTTCCCAAAACAAGCCTTTGTTGAAAAACTGTCAGCTTTTTCAAGTAAGTCAGTGTAAATTTTATCCTTCCTGTCCGAATTGGTATTTCCACAAATCGATAAGAAAAAGCCGAAAAAAGCAAGGTAGCCGCTATTTGTAACGTTATTCTCCATACGTTCATTCCATCCGTATTAACAATCGGTGTTGTTAAGATAATAATCGGGTAATGCCACAAATAGATACCATAAGAACGAACTCCTACCCATTGGAGAGGCTTACTACTCAGCCATTTAGCTATCTTACTAGCCGGATGGGCTAATACAGCCACTACTAACGAGGTCAGAATAGATAAAAGAAGCATACCTCCCTGGTAATGAAAATGGTCAAATTGTGAGGTAACCGTAAACATCATTACTATAAGCAATAGCCCTGATATGCCTACCATTTCGAGAACAACACTAGCCTGCTTTGGTAAGGTTTTCGATAATCTTTGACTTGGCCAAACAGAGGCAAGTGCGGCTCCTAAAAGAAGCGAAAAGGCTCTTGTATCTGTTCCATAATACACACGCGAAGGATCCTCTCCCGGTAAATAAAGGAATGCCATTAAACAAGCAGAAATAATGGCTCCAACAAGGATAGCCAAAACTCTAAGCCTTTTTCTTTTTATTAAAGTAAAACCAAAAATCACAAGTGGCGGCCAAATAAGATAAAATTGCTCCTCAATCGCCAGTGACCAAATATGAGTAAAGGGAGAAGCTGGACCAAACGATTCAAAATAGGAAACTTCATGAAAAATGTACCACCAATTTGTCAAATAAAGCAGTGACGGCAATAAATCAGAACGTAATTTTTCAAATGATGGATGATTCGTGAGTATTACCCAAACGGTTACGATAAATATCATAAACAGTAATGCTGGTGCCAGCCTGCGAAAACGGCGAACCATAAAGCGAAGGTAGTTAATTTTATTATTGTTATTCCATTCATCAATAAGGATGTCCGTTATCAGGTACCCTGATATAACAAAGAAAACTGTTACACCTGAAAACCCGCCCTGAAACCAAGGAATATTTAGATGGTAAAGGATAACACCAATGACAGCAATGGCTCTAAGTCCATCGATTCCCGGCATATATCTGCGTTTATCGTTGCTTGGGACTACCATACCATCCTCCCCTAAGTGTATTTTGAAAGGATTGAAGAATTATTAGAGTTTCGATTGCGCTTCTATTATTTTTTTATATGTTTAATAACGTTTAATCATTCCCCCAAAAATGTTCGTCCCAATCGTGATACTTCTAGGTAGGTATATAAGTATTAAAAATTGCTTAACTATTTCTAATTAGATTTACAAAAACTTACTAGTCTCGCTTTTACCGGCGTGTGATTCATGTACAAAAATCAACAAGTTTTGGATCTTCTTTGTTGATTTTTGACACTCAAGATTGCTAGTTATTAAGTAATGGGCACTAATTATCATTTTTCTGAATAGTAAAAAAACACAAATTCATCTAAAAAAATCCCCTACTTCCTATGTCCTTGCCTCCCGTAAACTTAGTTTGAAGTTGAAAGCGCTTGCTATATTGTGGGGGTGATTTTCTAGTACATAATGTCTGCTATTTTTTTTGTTTGGCTATCCTAAAAAAATGGGGAGGAAAAAAAGGTGGGTTTATTGAAAAAGATTAAAAAAGCAGCTTTATTAACGGCAGGAGCACTAATGTTATCATCGCTAGTGATCCCTTATGTCTCGGCTGAAAGCGGAAATGCAAAAAAGGCAGAAGTCAAAACAGTCCCTCAACTTAGTGTTACTTCCAAGAATATTCTTAAAATCAAAGGTAAAGAGTACAAAGATTTAAATGACAACGGTAAACTAGACAAATATGAGGATTGGGACCTCCCAGTAAATGTACGTGTAAAGGATCTTGTTAAGCAGATGACCCTTGAAGAAAAGGCTGGGATGATGTTAATCTCTTCTCATTATATGGGTAACAGCAGAACCTGTCCGGATACGGTAGGAAGTTTAACGTGTGAACAAGATACAGAAACAACCATTAATCGCTGGTCTGTCCCTGGTCAGCAATTCTATGAGTTTAATCCGCCGATTGTAGAAGCATCTGCTGCTACAAAGGGCATTAAGGAACGAAATTTACGTTACTTAATTATTCGTGACAATCCTTCCGCTAAAGAGTTAGCTTCTTGGATCAATGAGCTACAAAAAATTGCAGAGGATACACGACTAGGAATTCCTGTCGTCATGACATCGAATCCTCGGAACCATGCTGGAAATTTAGCCTTTGGTTTTAGCGAAGCATCTGGTCAGTTTTCTGTATGGCCCGGTGAATTAGGCCTTGCTGCCACACGTGATGCCAAGCTTGTAAAGGAATTTGGGCAAATTGCGGCAAAAGAATGGACTTCTACAGGAATCCGTAAGGGTTATATGTACATGGCAGATGTCGTGACAGACCCGCTTTGGAATCGTATCAATGGTACTTTTGGTGAACATCCTGACCTTGCCTCTGAAATGATCTACGCCGTGATAAAAGGCTTCCAAGGTGAAGAGCTTGGCACCGATAGTGTTTCTTTAACGACAAAGCATTTTCCAGGCGGCGGTGCTCGTCAAGATGGTCATGATCCACATTATGAGTGGTCTAAATTCAATCCATACCCAACCAAAGGCAGTTTGTATAAATATCATCTTCCATCTTTTAAAGCAGCGATTGCAGCTGGAACGACATCGATTATGCCTTATTATGCGTACCCGAGCAATGAATATAGCGTACCACAATTGAAAAACGGCGAGAAATTTGAAGAAGTGGGCTTTGCGTTCAACAAAAGGCTGATTACAGATCTTTTGCGCAAAGAGCTTAAATTTAATGGCTATGTAAATAGCGACACCTCCATTATTTATTCCATGCCTTGGGGAGTTGAAAACCTGACAAAGCCTGAACGGTATGCGAAAGCCATAAACGCAGGTACCGATATAGTTTCTGGTGAAGCGGATCCAACTGACCTTATCAAGGCAGTCAAAGATGGCTTAATTAAAGAAAAGCGAATCGACGAAGCCGTAACAAGGCTGCTAACAGAAATGATGGAATTAGGCTTATTTGAAAATCCGTATGTGAATCCGGATAAAGCACAACAGATTGCCGATAATCCAGCTTCACAAGCAAAAGCAGATGAAGCCCATCGTAAATCGATTGTCCTACTTCGTAATGATCAAGACACATTACCGCTAAAAGATGAGAACGTCCAGAACATTAAGCTTTATGTCGAGGTTTTCTCCTCCGGAACAAGCGGAAGCACTAGAACTGCTGATTTGAAAAAGTCAATCACGGGATATGACCCATCGATCCAAGTGGTTGATAAACTAGAAGACGCTACTCATGCATTAGTCTATGCGATTCCAAACACAGTAGCTGATCGTCCGGACATTCCACTTTCGGTAGCGCTAAATGCGGAAACAGGAATCAATGTTGAAAGAATTAAAGAAATTGAAGCAAAAGTTCCAACTATCCTGACGGTCAATATGACCAGCCCATGGTTGATTGGAGAGATTGAAGAAAACGCAGCAGCTACATTAGCGGTTTTCGGAGTGAAAGCAGAATCGCTTGTTGATGTGATTCGTGGAAAATTTGCTCCAACAGGAAAACTTCCATTTACCATCCCTGCTGATCAAGAAGCAATTAATAACAACAATGGTGATGTTCCTGGTTACGATGAAGATCCTTCCTATGTATACCGTGATAAAAATGGGAATGCATATGGGTTTGATTTTGGTCTAACCTATAAAAAGAAAAACAAATAATAATCAATTAGTAATAAAAAGTTTAAAATGGGCTGACTTAGAAAAGTCGTTACAATACGGCTAGTCTAAGTCAGCCTTTCTTATATTGCCAGGTATTCTCTAAGTTATATCTTTCTTCCGATGTGTTTCTTTCTACTCACTATAATTACCTTGATACTTATTTAACTTGGAAGTGATAGATACAGGCTTTCTTTCCTGTTTGATCAGTTTTAAGTTGGATGCCCAACGGATTCCAGACTCGTAGTTTTGGGTATGTTCCTTTTTCACAAGGTTCTGTAATCGTTCTTTATTCTTTTCAATGGATTCTTCAACTGAAAGCATCCGGCGAGTTGGGAAGGATAGTCCAGCAAGAATGGTGGTGATCGTAGGGTCAGTTTCTGAGATATAGGTTCCTTCGAATAATTGCAGCGGTTCACCCACCCTTTCAAAGATGGAAGGTGCATTAATCAGCTTTGAATTGTTTTCTGGTCCCTCATAGATTAACCCAGCCCGGATTACGCCTTGTGATTCAACAGGACAGAAAATCGAGTTCGCCCAAGAATGCTGCACTTTAGTTGAGACATCTGAAGTAGTTTTCGCCTCCGTAATAGCACAAGTTGAGATATTCGTTACCCCTCTTGTTCCAAGAATATTCATCAGATCCGTTTCATCGAAGTTCCCATAGAATGAACTCTTTTTCGTTATTTTCAGTAAATGGTTGATGGACTCTATAGCTTGATGATTAGCCGAAACGTAAATCTCGTGTTTACTGGATTGCGGTTTCATTTTACGCATTTGATCATTGTCTACAAGGAATACAGAGGATATGCCTTCTATATTGGAAAGTTCTTCGATACACTCGGCGGTATTGATGCGATTTCCTGCTAATACATTTCGCTCAGGTATAATCGCGATCGCCCCTACTTTGATACCAGGCAGCTGATCGATTAGCAGATCAATTAACATTGGACTCATCCCAGATCCTGTGCCACCGTCCGTTGAAAAAGCTACTAAAAGAAGATTGATATTTTTAAAAGAGCTGGTAACAAACTCAATGATCTCCTTATAGTTTTCTTGAAGCGCTCGTAATCCTAATGAACGATCTTGACCTGCACCATTATATCCTGGAAAAAAAAACTTTTTTTCCACCCGCGTGTTTACAATACCATCACGTTGATTCGTATTAATCAGTGCTGTTGGAAAATTCAAGGCTGCTGCAATTTCCGCAATATTCCCGCCCGCTTGACCTACGCCTAAGATTCCAATCGATTTCACCACGTACTCCTCCTTATAAAGCTAAATTCTAAGTTGAACATTTAGAAGGATTTTTAATCCTAATCTTTGATTTGGATTAAAACAACCCTTATAACATTTCTACTATTTAGATGGGAAGTTTATGACCAAAAACAATCCTCCTGTTTTATTAAATATTCATCTATATTTATGGCAAGCCAATTCGCGGCTTGCTTTCATAGTATTGAGCTAATTCTGAACCACTTTAAAGGTTCTTTTCATTTTACATTCTTTGATTAGTTGCTTAGAATTGTCGTTATGGAGTGCTAACTTAGTTTAATAGTTAAAAGGAGTTAATAATATGATTAATGTTTTATTTGTTTGTTTAGGTAACATTTGCCGTTCACCAATGGCAGAGGCATTGTTTCGTGATTTGCTGAAAAAAGAAAATTTGGCTGAGAAAGTTGCTGTTGATTCAGCTGCTACAAGTTCTTGGCATATAGGGTCTCCTCCACATAAAGGAACTCTTGCCATCTTAAAAAAATACAACGTTTCATCAGACGATCTTGTTGGACGACAATTAACGAAGGAAGACTTTGAAAAGTTCGACTATATCATTGGTATGGATGAGAGTAATGTAATGAACATTTTCGAGATTACAGGCAAACCACAGCATCCAAAAATCATTCGTCTGCTCGAATTAACAGAACATAAAAAAGACGTCCCTGACCCGTATTACACAGGGGATTTTGAAGAAACCTATCAGCTAGTTACAGAAGGCTGTCGTGCATTACTCGCGAAAATTCGAATGGAACAAAACTTAACATAATAAATATCCCACCAATATTGTGATTGGTGGGATATTTATTTTTACTAACCGTTTTAACTTAAATTTTTTCACATTCCTCTAATATCTTCTCTGTCTGCTCAATCAATGAGAACATTTCATTCCAGGAATTTTGCGTATTAAGATCTTGCGAATGGGCGAGATTGTTGCGAAGAATTTCTAATTTCTTGAAGAAATCCTTCCCTTTACTTTTTGATACAATACCCAAAAGCTCGCTTAAAGGTTGCTCGCCTAATACGATGTCTCTTTTATCACAAAGTTGTAAGCAATCACTTAGCTGAATCGCTTCATTGCGAGCTTTTCTTTGTAAAAACAATTCCTCTGCTAAGTAAATCCTTTTAACACTTAAGTGTTTTTTCCAAGTTTCATCACGAAAATAACGATTAATGATTCGGTAAAGATGCATTTCTAGTAATGAAATCACGCCGAATAATAGCATTCGAATCGGTGGTTTCTGGAGATCGGCTAGTGTCACCACTTTTGTAATCCGGTTACCTTCTATCATAAAAAGTCTTTCAGTATTCTTAAGTATAAATAGTGTTTGAAGCAGCGGTGTAGAATCCGAGACGAGCTCTGATGGGCTAAAGCTTCGAAAATATTCCTTACAAGTTCCTTCGCCTAACTCATCTCTTAGTGCATAACCGATCACCATACCATTCTCTTCGACTCCAATGACATCATAGTCTTTTAAAACCATTTTATCTCTAATCAGTAAGGCATGATCGTGCAAATTGCAGGTGTCTAAAACCTCTGCGATACTGTAAACTGTTATATTTTTTTCAAATAATGAGCGAAGACTTTGATAATTACTGACGTTATCTCGCTGCTGTACTGGAATAACTACCATATGTGCCTCCTTTATTTCCAAAATTGGTATAATTTCTATTTTACCACTTCTTATTATGATTTCTTATCTGATTATAGCCTTAATAAATTCTTAGTTTTAGTTTCTATCATTTCGGTTATATTAAAACTAAAAATTGAATAAATTAAAAAAGACTGGACATGGTTGAAACATGTCCAATCATGCAATAGACGGTCCCTCAAAGGGGGGGCGACTGTCATTTCTGTTCAAGTTTATTGACTTTTCTCTTTACATCAGCCATCTCTTTAAATACAAGCTCGACATCAGAGTTAACATCCAATGCTAATGCTTTCATATCTTTTCGAATATATGTGAAATTTTCACTCATTAGAGTGGCTGAATGTTTAATTAATTCTTTTATTTCATTTTGTCCGGTTGCCAAAATGTCCTGACCTTTTTCTACATTCTCTATCCGAGTTGATAATTGTTTCTGACCTGTAATTAATTCCACCTGACCTATTTCCAAATTTCCCGTGCGACCTATTAATTCAGTCACACCCTTTTCTAAATTGTCCGTGCGACCTATTAATTCAACCTGTCCTTTTTCCAAATTGTCCGTGCGACCTATTAATTCGGTCACACCCTTTTCCAAATTTTTCGTCCGACTTATTAATTTCACTTGACCTTTTTCGATATTTGCTGTTCGGTTCAATAACTGTTTCTGGCCATCTTCCATTTTATCTGCACGGGTTATTAATTCTTTCTGGCCTCTATTTAACTTTCCTAGTTCATTAAGAATAATATTTAGCTTTTCTTCCATAGTTGAACTCCCTTTTAAATCGGTTACAATAATTTGGTCCTAACTTTAATAATCATCGTAATGTTCTTCCCAATTATCCGACCATCTATTGCCCTTTCTTGTAAACATTTTTTCATTGATCTTATTCAGAAGCTCTTGCCGCTCACTATCAGTAAACCAGTCGATTTCCATCATCATTCTTTCCGAACCTGACAGCCTTCCAGACATATAAGCTGTGGATTGTTTAATTAATTCCTTAATTTCAATTTGCCCCATTGAGAAAAAATCTTTTATTCTTTCAAAATTTTCTATTCGAACCCCTAATTGTTGCTGCCCTATCTTTAATTCTCCATGAATTTTGTTACTACTTTTAGTACTGGTTGTGATTAACTTTTTTTGACCCTCTTCAAGATTTTCAATTCGACCTATCAGTTCTTTTTGCTCTATCATAAATTCTTGTTGAATCTTATTCAAATGTTGTAGTTCTGAAAGAATACTATTTAATGTTTCCTCCATGACAAAACCTCCTTTTTTTTGAGTATAAAACGCGTTTACCTGTATTAAAATAGCTCAACAGAAGTCTTCCATAATTGAAAAAATTACAGGGTACAACAAAATTGCCATTGGCAAACTCTCTCTGTAATTCATATTTGTATAAGTAAAAGTGAAGAAATACCGTGATGATTTTAGAATGTAAGGGGAAGGAAATCTATTGAGATAAAAGTACGGTAGAAATTAGAAGATACTTACGAATAATTTGTGGAAATTCATTCAAAGAAAATATTCAAACCTGATCCAAATCTATTTATACTTAAACAGATAAATACATGTATTTTAGTTCATCTTCATACACCCCTTTTACGTTGTTGCTACTATTTCCGGCCAATCTAAATCTATCATAATTTATTCAACAAAGTAAGATGAAAAATGACAATTTTCGGAATATCCGTAATAAGATATTTTATGATGAAAAATATTTTTGATATGTTGTTCTTAAGTATTTTAATAGGAAATATAATACCCCAATAAATTGAGTCAGCATGTTATTCTTAAAAAAAGAAGATTTTGTAAATTATAGGAGTGGTGAGATGATTAAAGGATTGCATCACGTTCAGATTACAATTCCAAAGGGAACGGAAGAAGAAGGCAAGAAATTTTATTGTGGTATATTGGGTTTACCAGAAATTGAAAAACCTGAATCCCTTAAAGGACGTGGAGGCTTTTGGATAAAGGTTGGAGATCGAGACGTTCATATAGGAACAGAAGATGGTTTTGACAGAATGAGTACGAAAGCTCATATTGCTTACGAAGTAGAAGATATTGCTTATTGGAAAACTAGATTATCAAATGAGAATATTAAGATACTGGATGCCGTCCCGATTCCTAACTACGACCGTTTTGAATTTAGAGACCCATTTGGGAACCGAGTAGAAATGATACAAAATTTAAAGTTATGACTATAAAGGAATTTTATAGAAGTCCTTTTTTAATAGGAAAAGCAATTATCCCCCTCATTATCCCACAAGTTTTACCAAGTAAAGTGGATTTACAACATTAAGGATTTTGCAAGAAAAAATGGGCTAATTTATCAGTGTTTTATTGAGAAATTAGCCTTTCTCTTTAATCAAAGCTTTACTACTACCTCGGTGCCATCCTTCAATTTTGTTTCAACAAGGACTACTCCACTGTGCTTAGAAAGTCCCTGCAACAACGGCTTCAAATCTTTTCTTTCAATTTCCGGAAAGATGAATTTGCTGCCATCCTTTTCAATTGCTTTATTTATTAAGCGAGTAATCCTTTTTGATGTAATAATCAAACTACCCAAATGTAAAACACCGTAGGGAACGGGAATGGAGAATCGTTTATTCTTTACTTTCACCTTGACCTTTAACATAATCTACTCAATCACCACAAAAACTTTATCCCCATTGGCCGAGGTGATGTTTACAATCTCTCCGTCCAGTTCGTTTTCAATTGCTTCGATGAGCAGGTCAACGTTAATATCTTTTACATATTTTTCTGCCTCTGGTATTTTTTCAGCAATATTTGTACCTACTTTTAAAACAGCCTTTACTAGGTTAATCGGTAAATTCACATTTACATTATCACCTTGTTCGGAAGTCACACGAATCTTTAACATTTTATTTCCAAAGGAGGCTTCTTTTTTTACTGTCACTAGCTCTGGCTGATCTTTACCTTGTAAAATAGTAATTAATTCACTTGCTTTTTCCTTATCAATCTTTCCTTCCTCTACCAGCGTTAAGACTTTTGAAATTTCGTCCTTCATTATTCTTCCCCCTCTTTTAATAACTGAATGGCTTTCTCTGCGGTAATCTCGCCTTTTTCCAATAACGATACAATTCTTTTCTTATCCACTTCCGGTTTCTTTTGAGAGGAATATCCCAGAGTAGAGATAATTTCATCTAATTTTCCTCTGACAGTCGGATAGGAAATTCTGAGTTCCTTCTCGACCTCTTTGATATTTCCACGGCATTTAAGAAAAATCTCAATAAAATGCAACTGTTCCTGACCGAGTGCCGCCAGTCGTGAAACTTCAAATTCATTTTCTACCGTTGTCTGGCAATGGTTACACTGTAGCTTGGTAATTTTAAGAGCCTTATTGCAAACAGGACAATTAGTGAGTAAAGGATATGCCATACTGTTCTCCTTTCTAATATTTATTCATATCATACACCATATAGTTGAAATTTCAAATAAAAAAATTAAAATTATTTATAAAAATTTATATTTTTATTCAATAAGTTAACTTGCACATTAAATAAATTAATTTATTGAACTTTAAAATTAAAGCTTAAAAGTTTGTTCTAATCTTGTTGAACTAATTGTTTAATCTCTTCCATGAGTTCTTCCTCCGCCTACGGTAGTTTTTATTCAATGCGCGCAATAGCAGTCGTGGATAACCATATGGGAAATGTGGTCATCGCTCCACTTATCGAGCGTAATGATAATGCCTATTGGGTCGCAATTGCCCAAATCGATTTTACCAAACCTGGCGCGATGAAGGTCTCCCATGTAGAAAGGTATTCTAAAGATCATTCTGAAGCTTCACCGGTATTATATACTGATGGAAGTTTCAAAATGGATGTGGGGCCAATCGAATTAAAGAACGATTCTGATTATGACAATTTTTTTAACTATTAAATATGGCGAAATTTAGGCATGCAATAATCGGTATTTATAAGATCCATCATAGGTTCCAATAAATTTCAAACTTCTAATACGGAAATAAAAAATCATTCCCTGTTTTAATACAGTGGAATGATTTTTTGTAATTTTAAATTTCAATGACGGAGAAAAATGTTCATATAGGAAAGAGTCGAATCTTTAAGGATTCAACTCTATTAATCGAGAAACAATCGTAGGAGAAAAGTAGTAAGAATAGGATTTTTTCTTTTACGTGTAATTTCCATATCACTCAAGAACTGTCCCTTGTTCGGTAGGCTTGTGCACAATTATACCGATGTCCTTGCTAAATGTTTTTTACTAGTTGCCATTAAAACAGGAATGATAAAAAGAAGGAAAAGCATCCCAAGCATATAAATTGTATTCATAGGGCTTGCACCTGTTTTTATTGTTTGTTTCTGCTTCTTTTCAAATTCCTTTACTTCAGGTGCATTTCTCAACAAATCAGGATGGATAAATTTCTTTTCAGCTGTGTCATAATAGTAAAATGCATGTTTATTGAAGGTGAAAATAATGTCTCTAACCGTTTTATACTGGGCAGATATCATGATCACATTAACAGATTCCTTGTTGATCTTTTTTGTAATGTATTGTGATTTATTATCTTTCAATTCCTTTTCTTTTTCCGCTTTATAGCCTGCTGCATCCGAAATTACTTTATTTATCTCCTCTACTGATGAAGCGTTTTCCAACCCTGATAATAGGATTTCTCTTTGTTTCATGGCCACTGTTTCTTTAAAGTCTAATTCTTTCGTTTTATCTTCCTCTTCCGTTTCAATGATAATATCCATCTCCTGCTGCTTTAAAATGGAAATGGTATTTTCTTTGTAATAGTTAATATTTTCTTTATTTGCTTTTTCCAACTCGTCTGTCAAATCTATTGTATTGGCAGCAAACCCTTTCCATGGTAAAAAGAAAAGCAGAATCATAGATATAAAAATATTTTTTTTCATATTGGTCCTCCCTTTTTTATGCCTTGAAACGCCTTGGAGGCAAATGTTTGAAATTATGAAATTCATTCAAGTATAAACTTAATAAGTCTTTTTCTTTTTTCTCCCGCATTCCTGATTTCCAGTCTTCTTCAGATAATGTGCGCTGTTTTTCCCATTCATAAATTTCCGCAAGACTATCTCTTAGTGGTCTAAAGGTAAGTCCACTGTCAATTGCTTTTTTATTATTGATAGTAAATCCGCCTTTCCATGGCTTTTCCAACTCAGGCGACAAAGGGGATTCCTCAGGCAGCCAAAGCGGCATTTCAGTCCACGGTTCAACCTTTTGGTCGAGAAGGAATTTCTCATCCATCCAAACCAACTCTGCATTAGAGCCCGTAACTTGGATACAAGTATCAAGAAACTGCTTCATGGTCAGGGTAAAGTCTGGACCTGTCAAATTATATGTTCCGAAACCATTTTTCATAATCATTTTTAAAATCCAATTTGATAAATCCAAAGTATCAATCATCTGCACTGGTCGATTGGGATTCCCAGGGGCGAGAACTTTTCCACCATTAGCAATCCTATGTACCCAATAAGGGATTCGATCAATATAGTCATGCACTCCAATCAACTGACCTGCACGAACATTTAAAACTCGTCCAGACATATTCTTCTCTGCAATCTTTTCACATAACGCTTTAAAATGACCGTAATATTCATAGACTGGTCCATTTTTATCCTTTGAAAGCTCATAAGCTTCGTGTTCTGACATCTCGAGAACTGGATAATTCTCATCAATCTTTTCAGGAATCCAATCCTTATAAACGGAAATACTTGAAATAAAAGTATAATGATTTACACGATCTTTTAATAACTCTGTGGATTTCGCTACGGTAAAAGGAACAAATCCACTCGTATCTACTACAGCATCCCAATAACGCCCTTGCAGAGCGTGCAAGTCCCCAAAGCGATCACCCGTTAAGATTTCTACATCACGTAGACCATCATTTTGATTGCCTCGGTTAAAAATTGTGATTTCGTGGTTTTGTTTTTGGGCCGCTTCCACAAACGTTTTTCCTAAAAAACGACTTCCCCCAAGAACGAGTATTTTCATAAAATATCCCTCCATTTGTCCTTCTATATTCGTTGTCGTTTCATAACCGTAGCCTTCCCAACTCAACCATTTCCATAATATTAGCAGTAGTACTTGATTATTCTCCTTTTTCAAAAGCTGCCTGATCTGTGCTGTTTCTTTACCAACATTCAATGCCCAGCCACACCCTTTCCCTTCAACAATAAAAATAAACCAATATAGGCAAAAAAAAAATATACAGATTTGTATATTTTTAAATGACAGCTGAATGGTTTAAATTTTGTTTTAAGATATAGTGTTACTTGTTAAAATTCCAAAATATCTATTTCACAAACTTAATCAAGCAACAAACTATTTCACTGCCTTCCAAATTGTCCACCTATCCCTTTCCACTATGTTTTCATCAGCTGTTATTGACTCATCAATATGTTTTATTAATAAGTTCAATTCTTTATCGTCTAATTCATGTAAAATACTTCTTCCGGTTCTTTCACGTAAGTCACATAGCAATTGTTCTTTTTGACCATACACTTTTCTTGTTTCCCATAACGTAACTTCTACAATGTCTCGAAAACCAGCTTCCTTTAAAGTTTCAATCACAAATTGGCTATTGTGTCTGCGATTGCTTTCCTTTTCAACTAATCTTGGAAAGAGTTCAAAGAAAAATCCTCTAATATGGTTTTCATTACCTTCTAATAAACAATCTTCAGGAGTACGATCTTGAACAATATAAAATCCGTCATCCTTCAATACTCTATTTGCTTCTGTAAAACAGGCTTGCAGATTCTCAATATGATGGATTAATGCTCTTTGAAGCAATAAATCAAAACTATTACTTTCTAAGCAAGTATCCAACGCGTCACCATGCTTGAATGAAATGTTTTTATATTCTTTACAGTTTTCTTTTGCACCTTCTAATATAGCTTCGGAAAAATCGACACCAATAACTGTATCAATTCCCATGTCTGATAATGCCTTTGAATAAATACCTCCACCACATCCAATATCTGTAGCCTTAGAAATATTTTCAATAGGTACAAGTTCTTTTATTGCTTTAACCCATGATTTGTCAGCGTTTCGAGTTGAATAAGTAATGCGATTTTTCGAGCTATGAAAATCCATCCCCAATGTATATCCTTCCTTCCTGACTTAAAATTGATATTACTTTTCACTTGTGGAATATTTATCCAATTATAATGATAAGAAAATTTCAATAATATTACAATTGATAAATCATACGAAACTATCCTTTTGTTGGTTCATCTAATAAATATGGCATAACCTAGTGATTTATTTTTCTAGTGACTCCCTGCAGATGTTGGGTCCAAACTTTTTTCAAAGGTATTCAATGAAGGCATAAGCATCAGGAGGAAAATCATGATAGATACACAAATTAAAAAATCAAAAACAGTGAATTCCTCAACAACGCTTTAAAAATATACAAACAAAACTTAAAAATATTCCAATTAAATTTCAGTTTTTTTCTATAAAAATAATGCACCTGTCACTTTTCGAAAAACTAGAAGTGACTGGTGCATTTTTCCTTAAAAGAAATCAAAAAAAGATGATTTCAGGGTTGGAACGATTTTTTCAAAAAGTTCTATTTCAGACTCGCTGCCCTTCAAGTATCCCATTTCAAAAAGCTCCATCGGTCTTTTGTAACCAAACAGAATCGCTGAAAGGGAATTAATGTTTAAGTGAATCCCCTTTTTCGGAGGATGGGCACATTGGCCACCCGTTTTTTCTTTAAACACCTTGATTTCTCCCTTTCCAAGCAAATAGCTTCCATTATTCCACGGTGCATGTAAATCTTCAAGATGCAGGAATAGTGGATCATTTTCGGGTAATAACGGAAATCTCCGCAAACATTCTTCAGCATCTACTACCCTCGCCATAAAATATGGGTACAGCTCTGTTTTCACCTTTGGATGTTGCAAAAAATATGGAAAAGGATCTTGAACTGCGAGATCCATCGTCACGGTTTCAACCATGGAGTCATGTTGGCAGATAAAGTTCCATAATCCGATCCTTGCTTCTTGGTCAAGAGCAACCAGCTCTTGAACCTCCATTTTACTTTCCTTTATTTCATATAGTATGTAGCCCTTAGGTTCGTGATTGGAATGGAAATAGACAGCTAGCTGCGAATCTTCACCATATACCCTATTTTGCCACCAATCTGTATCACGTTTTAACATTCCTGTATAATGCGAACAAAATTGTGCATAGACGTTTTCTATTTCTTCAATATGTGTTTCTTTTGAATACCTTCGAATAAAACCGGGCTGCTCGTCGAGAAACGTGAGGTCAGCTTTATTAATTGTTATTTTTTTCTTTTCTGATAATATTTCCCAGCCGAATTTCCGATAAAAAGGGATATTGAATGGATGTAAGAGGGAAACGATTTGACCGTTATTTCTCATGTACTTTAAAGAATCGATCATCAGTGTTTTAACATAACCGTTGCGTCTATATTCCGGATAAGTAGCGACTCCTGCGATCCCCCCCATTTTCCATTCTGCATCCTTCATAAAAATGGTAAATGGGATAATATGAAGTTTGGCTGCTAGAATGTCATCATCCCAAATCCCTAGAATAGTATGGTTTTTCACTTTTTCTAATCTAGCTTGAACATCAGACTCCGGTACCTTATATTGAAACGCATACATTGATAGTTGAAGTGATTTTAGTTGCTCATCTTCCGTGAGTTCTCTAACCAACATTTGGCGGAATCCCCCTTTTACAAACTCTTTGATAAAAAATTTCTCACCTACCTTTTATTCAGAAAACGCGCTTGAATAATGAACTACACCTTGAACATCTATAAGAGCATTCTCCGTTAATTCCAGTGCCATAAATACTTCATTTGGCACCTCGAATGGTGCTTTGATCCCCCAAAGGCTGGCTGGCTTGAAGCCAAACCTCGGATAATAGTCTTTATGACCTAGAACAATAACCGAGTGAAAACCAATCTCTTTTGCTTTTTTTAACGCAGAATAAATTAATTGTCTGCCGATGCCCTTTTTCTGCTGCTCAGGTACAACGGAAACAGGGGCAAGAGCTAAAGAATCAAAAGCGTTATCACCATCCACAATTTTAATTTTCGATAAAAGGACATGACCCACCATCTCATTGTCTTGATTTAGTGCGACGAATGAAAGTTCAGGAATAAAGCTTTCAGATTTTCTAATCCGATTTACTAGAATATGTTCTTTCTTGTCGCTATATTCTTCATGTAAAAAGGCTCGTTTTACCACTTTTTCTGTCGTTTTATAGTCATCCGGTATTTCTTGTTTGATAAAGATATCCATTAATAGTCTCCAATCGAAAGTAAATATGATATCAGTACTTCATTTATACATGATATCGTCACTTCCTGTTAATTATTTCACTCTAATTCATGTATTATTGTTTAAAAATTGATTTAGTTAGATTTTATGATATTTCGAAATTAAGGTACTTCCAGAGAGTTTGAAAAAAGGTTTGATGAACAAGAATGAAAGAAGAAAAGGGAATGGATGCAATTATTTTTAGAAGATTAGTATTTTTTAATAGTTATCAAAGAAATAGTTTAAACTGCTGATGCTGAGGAACTTTTTACAACCATTTCTCTAATATATCCTCTAAGGTTACATCTTCAGGTAATCCCTTGATGAATTTTATGAGTATCCCCATAGCTGAAGCTAGGGGTTTCGAAAGAATAGTCTAAAAAAGCACCATTGTCTTTACGTGGGCTACCACAAGTCCCGCTAGTACATCAGGCCGAAGCCTTCAGCTTTGCATGGCTATTTTTCATGATGATGATTTTCTGTGGAGCTTGAAGGAATTGCTTTCTTTCCAGTCCTTCAAAGGCATCCTTAACATGTTTACGTACAATATTAAAGGCGCCATTTACATCTGCATGGATTAGAATCTTTGAGCCCTTCAATTTGTAAAAAGCTCTAGAGCTTCGATACCCACTAAAAATGGTTTGATGTTCTTCTCCGAATGTCGGGATAGGGTCATGATTCAAGAAACTAGACTTGGAAGTATAGCTTTCTTCCCGATCTATGACTTGAACACCTTTTCGCTCGGCTTTGTATCGAATCATTTCAATGAAAGTCATATACGGAATTTGGATGAAGGTTTGCTTATTTGCCTTTTGCATATCAACCTCCAATTTCCATCCAACATTCCTGCCAATGATAATGGTATCGATGTTTCTTTCTAATGCAATGTCCACCACATTAGCGCTGGCTTTATGCAAAAAGTCCATGACTCGATTGTTTCTTTTTCGATCCAATGAAATCATTCGGTTCGTGGTAAATATCCCTTCTTTTGGACCTTTGCCATTTCGTATGATGCTCATGTACTTTCCCTTTAATTTGTTATAGTATTGATTGATCGATTTTAACCATGTGCCCTTGATAAGCAGAGGCTTTTGCCCCGTGTTATCAACAATAGTTGCTAGGTTATCAACGCCTAAATCAATACCCATTACTCGTTTAGGTTCAACTACCAATTCATTCATTTGCTTGTCAGAACGTTGGATTTCCTTGTTTTCTTTACCTTTAAATACGACTTCTACTACATAGCGACCATAGGACGGGACAATTCGAACCTGTTGCAGTTTCCCTTCGGATTGAGCTACCTTTCCCAGGTTTAGCTGTAGATGAGTTCCAGGTAATTTAAGAACATTTCCTTCTTTAATCGTTGTTATTTGATTGGTTAAATAACACGTGGTTCTTCCATTCTTCTGTTTGTATTTTGGAATTTTTGGCTTACCGGAAAAGCTGGCAGGATTGATTTTATATTTCTTAGAGGCTTCGAAGAAACTTTTCCAGTCATCATACACTTTTTTCATCGTTTGTTGATTGGACTGCGAGGGCATAGAAGTGTAATCTACTTGTTTCATCACTTTAAATAGAGCTTCTACAAAGCCATATCCAATAAATGATTTCTCAAGATGGGGCATTTCAAATAGCTTTAACATTGGATCGGTTATTTTGCCATTTTTGTCTACTTTCGTAGGTTTCATTTTCGCTTTTTCATGGCTTTTCTGGCGAATCTCATTCATTTTAGGTAAATGTGTTTCAATATCCATTAGAACCTGAAGTTGATTTTCATTTCTCGTTTCTTTTTTTAGCGCCGTGTAAACCTGTCTAATATAGTAATATGTTAATAAGGCAAAAAAAACTGGGTAGAATAAGGAATCTTCCTTTTCACCCAGTTTTATTTTATTGCAATTCCATTTTTAAGTCAGCTGCTTTTGTCCAGCCAATTACTTTTAAACCATGATAAATAGCCAGAGTTATGATAATTGGAAGAATGATTCCAACAGCGATGTAAATGGATAAAACAATAGCACCCTGTTCAGCTAAAATATTGATAGGTGCAATTAATGAATTAAGACCAAGGCCTGCTAATTTATAAGGAACTTGAAAATCAAAAATCAATGTTGCAATTGGAGCACAAATGACCGCAGCGATAAACGGCGGAATGGCAAGCCGTGGATTTTTGACTAAGTTCGGAAATTGTACCTTAGGAGTAATTAAGGATTGTGCAATGTTCGCCCCAGCATCATTTTGTTTAAATGACATTGCGGTAAATCCAGCAAATTGGACTGTACAACCAATTAAAGCAGCAGCACTTGATACGGGATCAAGCTGTAATGCAATCGCAATGGCGGCAGAAGATGCTGGCGACATTAGAAAAATACTCCAAACAAGAGCTATGACCATCGGTCCAATAATTGGAGAACCAGCAACAGATACAGCGATTTGTGCGCTTAGCCATTCTAGTAACGGAGTGGTAATCATTGATAAAAATACACCAGCGATACCTCCTACAAGAATAGCAGCAAAAGGGATTGCCATCATATCAAGTTTCGTTTTTCCTGCAACACGCTTACCTACCCACGTAGCAACAACTGCCGCCATAACTGCACTTAATGGTTGTCCTGTTACTAATGTAACACCATTTTCAGTCATCTGAACAGCACTTGCTCCTACGGTAGCACAAGCCATTGCACTGAAAATGACTAGTGTATTACCTCCAAGCTGGTACGCAATGCCTGCTCCAAGAGCTGGAGCTAACATGAGCTGTGCCGAAAGTCCGATTATCGTAAAGCCATCCCAACCAGTAAAAGTTCCAAGTGACCCCATTAGGAGACCAATTCCAAGTGTAACTAAAACGGCATTGGCAAGTCCTTGTGAAGCTTTATACATTCGGTCAATCAAATATTTTTTTGTTGCTTGTTTCATTGTGTAATCCTCCTGAGGTGATAATTCCTAAATTTCAATTAAATCTAAGTAAAGAAAGGTTCTTCAGCAAATGAGTTTTAATCATCGTATTTTTACCTGATTATTAATTATCATTTGAATATGAATCTTTGCATCATTACTGTTGTATTTGAATCTAGAATTGTCCTTCTCGATTAATTGCTATAATAGTATAATTATTTTCAGATAGAGTCAACAATTACATCTATTCAGAATCTTTAAAAACGCTTTCATTTAAAGTATTTAAAGGATAATTAATTTCATCCGTATTTAGGGAAGAACAGCAGTTATATTATGTAATTATAATTTTTCGTTTTTATCATGGTAGGTAATAAATAGTCTGATTACGGCCATAGAATGTACCACTTCCGCCATGTTTTTCACCAGCGATTGTCACAAGATTTACCACTTGTTGCCAATGCATTTACCAATGGAGTAAGTTCAAGAAAAATGGATTTACAACGTTAAGAATTTTAAGAGATAAAAAAAGTCTAATTCCTCTACATTTTTACCGTGGAATTAGACTATTGGTCTTCAACAATCGCGCCCGATTGTGGAACATGCAATCTATTAAATACCTATGATGGAAAAAAGCTGTTTTAATTTGATTACTCTTGTAAGTCTTTTTTCTAATCCTTTTTCGACTTAGCCGTTAACGGTGCATTTCGCATGATGGGATATGTGATGAACAATGCAATCAGACTAATAGTAATCACAAAAGAAAATATCACCATGTCATGAAAGTTCTGAGTCACTAACCATTCCCATAATGAAAAATCGGCCAAACCACTGTAGTTTAATAGCGTACCGATGATCACTAACACCATCAACCAGATCACACTTTTCTTGAATCCAAGTCTATAATATATCGTAAAAAACAGAAAAGCGAAGGAGAAGGTAAAAACACCTAACATAAAATCTATTAAATAATAGGATAGGAAGGTATACTCTTGATTAAAAAAGGTTGCTGGATGCAATATATTAGCCGCTACGTCCCAGCGTTCATAAAGTGTTAAGAGCACCCATTGAAAGACGTTTAAAATAAAAGTGATAACCAGAACACTTGCTAAACCCACCACATAAAAGGTTTTTAACAAATTAACCCTTGTACTTCCCATTCCTATTGCTACTGGGAATATAGTTTTGAATCCACTAATTGCAAACATAGGAATAAAAAAATAGGTTGGTCCTGAGATGGCGGCTACAACTTCTTCTCCCAAGGTGAAGAAATATCCAATGAATAGCCATAACAAAAGTAAAGGGATTGTCAAATATAGGAAAATAAACTTCCCTAACAAAAATAGTGCCCCTTCATAAACCATCCTAAATGTCCCACTGTTCAAGTTCATATGTTCACCTCATTTCGTTCTTCCGTTCTATTTAATAAATAATCATGTAGGGAGGCTGGTTCAATTGATAAGCCATGGGTCTGAGCAAAATGCTTCCATTCGTTCGTATAAGGTTCATCGAGCATGACTTTCATTTTCGTACCCATTTCTTGTTGCTCCAACACAGTGTGCGACTGGATGATATTTAAAAAAGAAGTCTTCTCTCCACTTAACCAAATGCCTTTTTCCCGCATCGTTTCCATTGTTTCATGGAGAAATACTCTACCATCATGAATCACTACCAACGCTTCACATAGAGTTTGAATTTCTTCGATATGATGGGAGGATAAAAGAATGAGCCTCGGGTTTTCTTCATAACTTTCCAATAATACTTTGTAAAATTTCTTTCGCATACCTATATCTAAACCATTGGTCGGTTCGTCAAGTATTGTTATATCAGCATTACTGGCAATACCGATAATAAATTGCAGTGCTGATTTCATACCTTTAGAGAGCCTGCTCACATATTTGTTTTCATCTAAATTAAAAACAGTTAAAAGCTCTTCAGCAAAATTCATATCAAAATTTGGATTGTAATAATCGCCAAAGCGTAACGCATCTTTTACCTTCCAAATCTTACTGAATGGATGCTCTTCTTGCATATAACATAAATGATTATTTGTTCGATCATGGTTATAAGGATTAAATCCCTGTATGTTTATCTCCCCTTGATTAGGTTTAAAATGACCGGCTAACAACTTCATAAAGGTTGTTTTCCCAGTTCCGTTTCGCCCCCAAAGTCCAACGATGATTTTCTCGCTCTCTGACAAATTAAAGTCATGCAATATTCTGTTTGAATCATAACTAAAGTGAACCTGATTGATTTCTATCATGATTGATCCTCCTTTTTAATTAATTGGATAATCTTTTGGACATCCATCCCTATACGGGCCCCTTCTTCTAATAAAGGGGTTATATAATTCTGACGATATTGTTTCTGCCGTTCATCTATTATTTTTTGATAAGCTCCTTCACTCACAAACATTCCGATACCTCTTTGTTTATAAATAAAAACATCATCAACTAAAGTTTGAAGCCCTTTTCTTACGGTTGCACGATTAATATTGTAAAAGCGAGACAATTCATTCTCAGAGGGCAATTGTTCTCCTTCTTTTAAATGCCCTTCCACGATTTCATCTAATATGATTTGTGCAATTTGTAGAAAAATTGGTTGATTTTCATCTAAGGATGGCTTCAACGCTTCACCTCCGAATCCATATATATGTTTACTTGAACACTCGACTATACAACAGTACAATATTTTAGTTTTGTTGTAAAGTTATTTTCGAATTTTCTGTCAGTTCCGGTTTTCATCATTTGTCTTCCTAATTTATAGCCGGATCATTTCGCTCCCGCAATAGGGGCAAGTAATGACATCCTGTTCGTTCAGATTAGATAATCTTCTTTCATCGGTTAAATTGGTTAAATGCAGCCGCCTTCTCAAAAGAGAAGGCGACCAAATCTTTTGTGCGTGATTTTATGTATTACCTTTTCTTTATTCTTCGTCTAATCCTTCCTTTCCTAAGATATAATCAGCTGCATCCTGTGCTTGCGCACCTGCCTAAACAACAATTCAGCTATCATCCTCCATTTCGAATCCATGAATGACTATAGCTTGCGCTGTTTTCAATAGTGGTATTATCAATACTTACCAGCAACACCGCAAAGCATCGCCGCTCCCATTTCTGCATCCCAGCTCTTCTTTTCTGTTGTCAAGTGTTTTCTACGATTTGCAAACTAAAGAGACAATTTGCGCAAGTGTTGCTTTGGAATAATGGTTGATCAAATTGATAGAGGAAAATTCCATTTAAGTCTAATTGTTTAGGGGGATCATCAAGAAAAATAGGGGGATTTCAGCATTGAGAGGTTATTGGGTACAACATATCTGAGTAGTTATTACGGGAATCATTAAAAGTGCCGTGTTATGCAAACTCTTACTCCAGATAATGGCCCTTTAATGGTATAAGGAATTATTCTTTGTTCCCTTCCGACGGCTTTCTGTATAATGAGGTCCTCGACAAATTTGTAATTTCACAAACTTGAATTACAGTCATACCTCCCTCTTTATAGAGCTGTACTGTATAATTCATTCCTGCGTTATTTTTTATGAAATTTCTTTAACCGGCAGTCACTTTAGGAGGTGATTTGTGCTTATATTAAGTGCTATTTAGCACACCTAACTTTTGTATTTTTGGAGCAATGATTGATCAAATTAATACTAATCTTGATAAACGAACAAAAAGAAAGAGTGTGTTTTTAAAAAAGATTGATCAAAACACACTCTTAATATATTCAATTGAATTATTCTACGATAAAAGTAGGATCATAAAGTTGTTTTATCAAGAATGACCAGAGATTGCTTACTATATAGCTTTGAGCGATTCTGAGGAGTTGGAAGACAATTCGGACATCTCTGCTAATGTAGCTGCTAACCACTGGACTGTTTTTTCTTTATAGTTGTGCCCAGTATGATCAAGGCGACATAGATTACGATGGCAATCGAATCTATAAAAGTATTCGTAAGAGCAGAAACGTCAAACATAGCAGTTACACCAAGAATCACAATCAGTCGGACGATCAGGATCGCAGCAATCATCCATGCGGCAAACAGGGTCTTCGATTGCTCACTTTGGAATGACATGAAAATGAATGCGATGCCGAAGACCAGATTTTCCGCCGTTATAATGTGCCAAACATACGTAAATACCGTCTGGGTATCCTTGGACATCGCCCTAATGTCGAGCATCGGCAACACAGCAGATTGCCCGTTCCATGCATGCGTGACGGCTAAAAGTATCGCAAGAACTCCTGCAATCAGATAATAAAAATTTCTAACCTTGATGTTGATCACAACCCTCCTCGGAAATTTCCAGTTCATCCTTTCGGATATCCTTGTAAAGCTCGCGGACGAATTCTGCCAATCGTTGGTCGCTTTCGTTATTAAAGTCCCTTAACGTATCGGCTGCTATGTTGAGCAGCTGACAGACCTTTTCCAGATGGGTAATCTTCTTGCGCATTTCTACGTTCTTAGCATCGAGGAACGCAGCAACTTCTTCGCAGTAAGTGGAGTCGATATTTTTCATCTTGTGGAAACCTAATTTCCCCTTGATTTCGTCAAGAGAAAAGTCCGCATACCGCATGATCTGAATATTCATCAAGTCTATTAGGTCGTCCCTCGAATATTTGCGGTACCGATTGTGTTCCCGGGACGGCGCGACGATCCCGATCCGGTCATAATAACGAAGTGTATCCTTGGACATCCCCAGTATCTGCGAAACCTCTTGTATAGAATAAAGTTTTTCCATGAATTCAGAATATCATGTGAGTTGACTCCAATGTCAAGTCGCTTTTTGACTTTTTTATCGATATGTGTACTCAAAACGTGCGGATGATGTGAAAAAAGTGGTTTTATATACAGCTTATTAAAATAAATGGCCTATTTGCGGAAGACTGATCTTATTGAAAATCATCAAATTTGAATAACAACTTTAACATTTTTATTTCTCAAAACTATGTTTTTTATCTTTTATCACCAGACGGTTTGAAGTGGTAAATAGTTTGTCATTCTTTGGTACACTTTTTGTCATTCAGTGGTAATAAATATGTCAAGAATGATACATTTCATTGGCTGTAATCAGTGCTAGTATGAATCCTTGAAAATTGGTTAATGTTGATCCGGCTAGAGGAAACATATAGTGAGCAATTTGAAAATTACCATACTGGAGCCAATAGAAAGAGCCAGGACTTGGAATAGTAAGCCTGGCACTCTAAAACGATTTTTTCAATTTCAGGTTAGTTCTTGGACATTCATCCTAACAACACTCGAAAAACCAAGAATAATTCTTTTTTAATTCTTCAAATGGATTAACACTTAACATGGTAGATTATCTACTTCATCAAAGCTTCACTATCTCATCTTCTAAAAGTAATAAAATCAACATTAATAGGTTCAAGGTCTGCTGCTCTTAGTAGTTGGTTAATCTGGCCTCGATGGTACTGACCATGAAGAGCAACATGGGTTAAGATATCTCTTAGTGAATGGTGAAACTTTGTTCCTTTACTATTATTATATGTGACAAGTTGATCAAGCTCCAAATTGGATAAATTTGAAAGTAATTCCGTATAGTTATGATGATTTTGATTAACCAGTTCTATACACGATTCTAAACTAACCTCTGCCCAGATTGGTAAATGTGCACTATCTTTTCCTATTAATCTTGTAAACCAAACATTTTCTGCATGTAGAATATGTGAGAAGAGATTATTTGCCTGCTTATTCTCCTCTTCACCGTTTTGTAAGGTTTCAAGAATTCGTAAATTCGCCCAATGTAAATGGTTAAACATATTGTGGATTGTTTCCAAGCAAAGCCCCCCATTATCCTTTGTTTTATATATAGTTAATTATGTACTCACTTATAAGAAAAAGCGATCCTGTTTGTTTAAGTTAGCGTGTTCTCTTTTGAGGTGCAAATATAAATTAGGCCCTTCAAATAACATAAATATTCGTAATCAAAATAACAGATCAATTTGAACTTGAATTCGTTTCTGCTATTTTAATTTGCCTAAATCAAAGTAGCATTCGGACAGCTTCCGCTGATTTCATGTTCCTCTTGTCCGAATCAGGGGGTTATTCGGACAGCTTTATCTGATTTCATTCTCCTCTTGTCCGAATCAGGGGGTTATTCGGACAGCTTCATCTAATCTCATGCTCCTCATTTCCGAATCATGGGGTTTATCTAACAACCCAACAGAAATAGCAGATTGATAATTTCTATTCTCAACCTGCTATTTGAAATTTTTACATTACTCTTTTAATGCCTTACTTGCCATTTCAATCAATTCAATGGATTTCTTTTCATTCATGGCTTCTGCAATGGTCCTTAATGACCGTTCAAAATACTCAGCTTTTTCGGCTTGTTCAATGAACCATTTTAACTCTTCTACTTGGAAATGGAATTGTGGAATTAAATCATGTCTACCCTTATAGTCCAGTTCTACAAAAGCCTTTAGTTGGTTAAACCTTAACTTTTCCAAATTTCATTTCCTCCCTATCCCACAAGTAGGAACTTGTTTTACAATATGACTAAATTATATTCATCCGTATCAGGTTTCATACCAAGGCATCTGGCACCTAGTGGAAAAGCAATCTTATAGCAAAAACTTGTAGGTGAGAAAAAAATGCTGCAGCCAATAGAGACTGCAGCATTTTTAACTCAATTATTAATTTTCTCAATTCCTTAAACCATTGTTTTGACTATCCCGACTACTTTACTTTGAGGAATAGTTGGATCATGTTGGACAACGAATGCTTTTGTAAATCGATCCAAATACGTATTTTCATGTGACTTTGGAGTAAGAATAATAAGCTTTCGTTTTAGTTCGCTCACATATAAATCAAACACTTTTACCTTCCGTTGTTCATCTAGTGCACTATCGAACTCATCTAAGATTTACTTTTTTGAAAACCAATCAGTATATTAATCACCTAATGCAAATATCAGTTCTGCCTCGCAAACTACTTCTCCATCAACAGTAGCGATACCTTTTCCTTTTCCGATACGACCTTTTAAACGGGTGATTTCAACCTCGAGACGGAGTATGTCTCCTGGTCTTACTTGTTGTTTGAAACGACATTTATCTATACCTGCTAAAAGCCCTAATCGTCCTTTGTTTCCTTCTTTCGTTAGCATTACCAAGGCACTTACTTGAGCTAATGTCTCTACAATTAATACCCCTGGCATAACTGGATAATCAGGAAAGTGCCCATTAATAAAACCATCAATTCCTGTCACATTTTTAATTCCAACTGCTCTTTTCCCCACTTCTAATTCCAAAATTCTATCTACTAAAAGAAATGGATAGCGATGTCTAATTACATCTTTAATTTTTTGAGTATCAATCAATAGTAAACCTCCTTTGTGTCATTATGATCTAAGAAATAGAGGGATTATACATCATTATTCCAACAGCCTTCTTCTAAAAACCATCCCGACCAAAACAGAAGCTGTAGTAATGAAAACTGTCATTAACAGCGGATAAATAGCCAGATAGATCATTATTTCAAAAACCACCGAGACAGTCCCTAAAATACAGGTAATACCGTTTAAAATTAACACCCACTTGATCAGGTTCCCCTTCTTTTCTTTTAAAAAGATAGGGGCTATGAAGAAAGAGGACAGCCCTAGGAACAATGTCCAACCAAGTAAATTAAGTGAATAAAATGCGGAAGTGGGATTCCATTGAACAAATTGTTCCAATCCTTCTAATTGACCGTTTAATATGTTGAGTCTAACCGCAGTAAATTGGACAAAGTAATTCATACTTGAAAAAGTCGCAAAAATAATTCCGAAACAAATTGAGATTCTCGTTAATATCTTAGTAGCGTTAGATGCATATTCGTGTACACAGCAAAGCATAACGATAAAAAGAGGCGCTGATATAAAAGCCATTGTTTGGCAGAGGCTGTAAAAATTAATATATGACTGACTAAAAGTGGCAATTGTTTCGCTAACTCCACGCCATTGCGGAATGGGAAATGCAAGAAGTAATGCTACCATTCCAATTGCATAACCTACACCTGATAATGCAAATAAAATAGATGACCAAAAACCTATTTTGAACGTCAATTGATTGTGTGAGTTCATTAAAGGCACCTCAAATTTATTTTATTAATAAAGCTCGCTGGTTTATCAGATATTTACACACTACTACACAATGTAAAAATCCCCTGTTTGGTCAGCCCTCATTTTCATATTTTTTATAATAAGAAGTATTCAAAATATGGTAATTTACACTAATTATTTATTCACGTTGGGAGGGCATTTAGTGCTTCATTGAAAGAATCAACATCGGTCCCTTCCTATCTTTCCTCCTTCTCCAAAGTTGGTATTTCTCTAACAATAATTCGGGCCCCTTCTGCCCTCACTACTTTTACTTTGGATCCTTTGCCAATAAATTCACCTTCACTTACAGCGTCTAGCCTTTCGTCTTCAATGAGTATGGTACCAGATGGACGCAGCATGGTTAACGTATGCCCAACCAGTCCGATTAATTCTAAGCGGCTTTTATTAGCGATATAACCGCTTTCTATATTCGTGGAATCGGTTAAAATGAGTTTTTTAACCAGTTGCAGTTTTTTACCAAAAACCTTGATCAATACAATGGATATCAAGATGGAAACGACAATAGCTATAAGCAGGGATATTCCCATATGAACTGGATTATCTGCTGCCAAGAATAAACTTGCAATAATTGCCACAAAACCGAGGAACCCTGCAATACTACCCGATATAAAAAGCTCTACTAATATAAGGGCGATCCCGATAATAAATAGAACAAGAGTTTCATATCCCGTAAGTCCCGCGACGAGATGTCCATAAAAAAACAGCAGCAATGCCGAAATTCCGGTAAACCCGAACACACCGAAACCTGGCGAGAATAATTCCAATACGAGACCAACGATGCCAATCGTTAGTAAAATCGAATAAACAAATGGATTCGTGATAAAGCGGGCCATTTTTTCAGCCATGCTTAGTTCAAGTGGTCGTACATCCGCTTCGGTATATCCGAGTGTTTCAAGCAGCTCATCAAGATTGTTAACAATTCCTTCAGCGTATTTAACCTCTACAGCCTGTTCGGAGGTTAATGTTAATAATTTCCCTTTTTCGGCTCCGTACTCTGGTAAATTAACATTTTCATCGGCCATTGCCAGTGCATAAATGGGATCCCGGTCCGCATGCATTGCCGCGTTTTTCATTTCGGCAAACCAATAGGATTCCGCTTTCTTTCCAGCTGTATTGCCGTTCTGATCAATGATAGCAGCCGCACCCATCGTCGCTCCTTTCACCATGTAGATTTCATCCATATTTAATGAAATATAGGCACCAGCCGATAACGCTCGGTTATTAATAAAAGCTACTGTCTTGACCTTCGTGGAAGTAAGCAGTTTGCCAATATCTGCAGCAGCATCAACTACTCCTCCAGGGGTATTAATTTCAAAGATAATGACGTCGGCATTTTCATTCTCAGCGGTTTCAACGGCTCTTGTCAAAAAGGCGTACAATCCCTTTTCAACTGTTTTTTCAATCGGTACAACATAGACAACTTCCCCTTTCGCAGAACTGTCCACTGGGAGCAGCATAAGCATAAAGGCAAATATCAATGAAAAACAAGCAACAATCCGTATTCGATTCACTCCTTCTCGCTCCCTTCTTGTAGTGTCCATACTATTAACGATTACCCCAAAAGCTCCTTTTCTTACTATACAGGACATGCCCTGCTATATAGAAGCAACTAGCAGGGCATGACCATTTATTTATATTCCTGGTTTAAATGATTAATCTGTATATCCCATCAATAAACGTGCATAAGGAGAATCGGAAGGAAGGACGATAACCGTCTCATCATTAATCGTCTTTTTATAAGATTCTAACGTACGGAACATGGAATAAAAGGCTGGATCTCTTGAGAAAGCTTGATTATAGATTTTGGCTGCTTCAGCTTCCCCGTCAGCACGAATGGATTCTGCTTCAGCTTTTGCTTTTGCTAGCAATTCCTTCACTTCGCGATCCGTATCAGCCTCAATTCGATTCTTTTCTGCATCACCCATTGACAAATATTCCTGTGCTTTCGATTCTCGTTCAGAAATCATTCTCGTGAATACGGACTGTTCATTCTCCGCAGGAAGATCCGTCCGCTTCATCCTTACGTCCGTAACGACAATCCCATAATTATCTTTTCCGAGAAGATCATTCACCTTTTCAGTAATTCGATCATTTAAAGAACCACGTGAAGATTTTTCATCATTAATAATTTCATCATAGTTTAACTGCCCAAGCTCTGAACGAACAACGGAGTAAATAAATTCTTCCATGCGGGATTCCGCTTTTTCAACGGTTCTAGCATTGCTGATCATCTTTTTCGGATCTTCAATTCTCCAAATTGCATAGTTATCAATGAGCATCCGTTTCTTATCCTTGGTGTTAATCTCAGCTTCGGTAACATCATATGTCATTTGATATTTTGGTAGAGTCGTGACACTTTGTATGAACGGAACTTTATAGGTTAAACCTGGAGTTTTCACTATCCGAACCACTTCACCAAACTGCCGAATCACTTTATATTCGCCTTCTTTAACCACAATGAGGTTGAAAAGGATTACTCCTAAGAGGACAAGTATGATGACGAAAAAGATGCCTATTTTTGTATATTTTCGCCAGTTGAATCCCCGACCGTCAAAATTAACTACATTATCATTACTCATTTTTTTCACTTCCTTCCGCTTTTGTCTTAGGTTGTTCGGTTTCCAAAGGTCGGATTGGGAAATATTTTAACGTATTTCCATCATCGTTCATAATATAAATTTCAGCATTGGGAAGAACCTGTTCAAGCGTTTCCAAAATAAGCCGCTGACGTGTAATGTCAGGATTCGTACGATATTCATCATACAGCTTATTGAATACGGCAATATCCCCTCTTGCGGTTTCAATTCTTGCTGCTTTATCACCTAGGGCTGTTGAATTGATGGCTGCCACTTCCCCCTTGGCTTCATTGGTCCGTTTGTTTCGATATTTCCCTGCTTCATTAATCTTTGTATTCATCGTTTCACGAGCATCTGTTACATTTGTAAATGCTTTTCTTACCTCGACATTTGGCAATTCCACATCCTGTAGCTTGACAGCAAGGATCGAAATCCCGATGTCGTATTTTTCTACTAACGTGGATAACAAATCCCGGACCTCCGCTTCGATTTCAGCTTTTCCAGAGGTTAAAGCGTCATCAATTTTCGAACTACCGATAATACTTCGTAACGATGCAGATGTAGAATTAAACAATATTTCTTCTGGCTTCTCAGCATTAAATAAATATTTGGCTGGGTCGGTTATTTTCCATTGGACCACTAAGTCAGCTAAAACGATATTTTCATCACCCGTAATCATTTTCGTTTCATTTGGAAACTCTTTTACTTCTCCATCTTTCTCTTCATAACCGAATTGCAGACTAAAGGTTTCTTTCGATAACGTTTCCACGGATTGAATTGGCCAAGGAAGCTTAAAGTGTAACCCAGGTTCGGTTATCCCTTCTTCAACATGACCAAAGGTAATGATAACGGCTTGCTCACTTTCATCGACCGTATACCAAGTAGTGAACCCGACAATACCGACGATTGCTACTAAAAAAACAAGACCAACGATTGTATATATTCTTTTTAAATTAACCATTCCGTCCCCCTCTTTCTATAAGGCTATAGTTTTATTACGGCTAAATTATAAAAAAGTTTCAATATTTAATAAATAGTAAAATTTCCTTTGCTATATTCCTATTTAATTATTTTTATAGTTAGCCTTTCTCCATTAGGTGATATGTGCAATGACGAAACTAAAATTGGTTTCAATCAATAACATCCATGCGCCCTTGATAAGCAGGAGCTTTTGCCCCGTATTATCGACGATAGTTGCCAGGTTATCAACATCTAAATCAATACCCACTACTCATTTTGGCTCAAATACCAATTCATTAATTTGTTTTTCAGACCGCTGGATTTCCCCATTCAAAGACGGTTTCATTTCTTTTTCCATTTTTAATTACGGAATAAAGGGCTTGCAGTTAGAACATACTATCACAATCGAACGGTCGGGATTTTTTGTAAGGGAGAAATAGCGATGTCAGGATCTGTTGAAATCATCATTCGAACCTTAACTGCTTTTATTTTTTTATGGGTATTTGTCCAGCTACTCGGTAAACAGACGATTGCCCAGAGGACTTATCACCTTTATATCGCTTCCATTACGATGGGGACTATTGCAGGAAATCTAGCATTCAATATCAAAATTAAATTCCTGTATTTTATCATTGCAATGATTATTATGGGTACCATCGTTTTTATGTTGAATCTTGTTGCGGTTCGAAATCCGCGCTTCGGGAAATGGATCGCTGGAGAACCTGCTACCTTAATTCAAGAAGGACAAATTCTCGAAGAGTCAATGAAGCGCATGGGGTACTCACTAGATTCTCTTAAACAAGCTTTGCGAGGCAAAGATATCTTCAACATAGAAGAAGTCGAGTGTGCCATTTTAGAAATAAACGGCTCCCTCTCGGTATTAAAAAAAAACCAATACCAAAATACCACCAAACAGGATTTACCTTTACTACCCTCAGCAGGAACTGGACCGATAGAGCTTGTCTATGATGGGAAGGTCTTATACGAAAACTTATCCAAACACACCTACGATGAAGAATGGTTAATGGCTGAACTCAAAAAAAGAAACCTTGCTGTTTTTGACATCTCGTATGCTGTCATCGGGACAAAAGGAAATTTGTCTATTGATTTATTCAGGGATCAATTAAGTTAATAATTCCTTTACATTTCAGCAGTTGCTCTGTTAGAACCTTCTTGAACTCTGGCTCTCCTATGAAACAATTACTAAACATACACATCAGGTGAAGTTACTTATAGACTACTCTTTCTGAAATTAACATACTATACTGTTAGATATAAATCTAAAAATATCAGGGGTGTATCAGTATGAATGACAAAAAAGATGTCTTAGATAATGGTCCCTTTTTTCATGGTACTAAAGCAGAACTAAAAATTGGGGATTTATTAGAACCACAATACTTATCAAACTACCAAGATAAAAAATCTAACTATATATATTTTACTGCAACATTGAATGCTGCTAAATGGGGTGCTGAATTAGCAAAATCTAAATCAAAAGAAAGAATTTATATTGTAGAACCATTAGGTGATTTTGAAAATGATCCGAACTTAACTGACAAAAGATTTCCTGGAAACCCAACACGTTCTTATCGGTCTAAATCTCCTTTGAAAATAATTGCCGAATTAAGTTCATGGGAAAGACATTCCGACGAAGAAATAAATCATATGCTTACATCTTTAAAAAAGTTAAGTGAACAAGGAAAAAATGTAATATACGATTAATCCACAAAATCGGGCTTTGGTAACGGGTTAGAATACGGAATGGAATCAATCTCATGTCAGAGGTGCAAACATAGTAAACCACATAGGAAAACGCACTGGAATTCACAGTATAATTCACGGTGCGTTTTTTATTGATTCATCAACATTTTGGCGAATTTCAGTCGCTCATTTCGTCCTAATTCACATAGTAAAACACAAGAATTAAAATAATTATTGGAGGGCGTGTGAATTCTTTGTGATTTCGTGAGTGAATTGTGGTGCAATCACGAAGGTTATGGGATATTTATATTAAATGATAGTGTAGATAAAGGAAAGTTTGTGAAAAGATGTTTTTACTCTACGAAGAAAGACAGGTTGAGGAGTAAATGAAAAAAATAATAAAAGTGATTTTTGGTATCAGTTTTCTGTTTTATTTATTAGCATTGGTAATGCTGTTGTTTGTGGGAGTTATGTTTGTAGGAATTAGAGGTTATCTATGGACAGACTTATCGTTGATAGAATATATAAAGAGTTCTTCAAATTTTGTTCCATTTAAAACAATCAGTACATATATTCAGGCGATATTTGATGGCAGTATGAATATTAGTATTCCTATCAAAAACCTTGTTGGTAATTTATTTATGTTTGTGCCAATGGGTATTTTTCTTCCATTTTTCATTGTTAAAATAAATAAAGTCAGCATATTTACTATTTCAATGATTATATTGTTATTCTTTATAGAAGTTATACAATTAGTTACAAGAAGGGGTAGTTTTGATATAGATGATTTCATTCTTAATACGCTTGGTGCTTTGATAGGTCTTGGGATTTGGAAATCGAACTTCGTTCAGAAATTACTTAAATAATATTTATTTCTTCTTGTTAAACTATCGGTGCTAATACAAAAAAGGCTTAAAGTTGAAAATAACTCTAAACCTTTTTTTGTATTATCTTATTTCACTAAAGCACCCTATAGTTTAAGTAGAAAACTTCACAATCTATATAATTCCATTTTTTACAAAAAAGAGAGGATTTTGTAGTTAACTAAATCCTTCCTTCATAATTTTATTGTTTCATAACATTTCTAACAAACAATTGCTTATTTTTATAAACAATTGTGCTTACTATTGCAAGAAATAGCCCTGAAATAACGAATACAATTCTAATCCCTAACAAATCTGCTAATAGTCCCATAAAAAGAGAACCAACACCAAAGATTCCCGTCCCAATAGCTCCTAATGAGGTATAAACAGTTGCCAACTGTTCTTTTGATACACTGGTTTGTATAACTGTTTGTTGCGGAATATTTTTTATTTGTCCGAAAAGTCCTACACAAAGAGACAAAAGTAAAGCTACGATAGGAATACTATTCAGACTAAACAATATTGAAACAAGACAACCTCCAAAAGAGCCAAGAAAAATAAAGGTACCTAATTTTTTTTCAATAAAAGAGGAATATTTAATACAATAAATGCTTCCTAAGATCAAGCCCAAAAAGAAAGCACCATTAATAAATCCCCACCAAATTTCATCAAGTATTAAAGCATCGCTGACAAAGACCAATAAAATAGCTGCAATCCATACCGTCCCTGCAATGGTTTCGAAAAAGTCTATCCAAGCAATCCTTCTCAATACAGGGGTGTTAGATAAAGTTTCACACCCTTCTTTAATCTGTTCTAGCTTGCCTTTTGACTCAGTTGTTTGATGTCTTACATTTTCTAAAAGACATAACAAGATACTTGATACAACAAACAAACATCCAACTAACCAAATAAGTTGTTGCGAACTTAGAATAATTAAAAACAAACTACCCACGAACCACATTACTGCTTGAATAATTTGTGTAACCGTTTCAGCAATACCATTAGCTTGAATTAAATGTTCAGGCCTAACATAGTACGGAATCAATGTCTGTCTTATTGGAGTTGCACAACCATCAAGAAAGCCAATCAATCCTATAAATAAAAAGATTAAAAAATAGTTAGAAGTCGTTACATCAATTAACATAAACCCTAGCATAATAAGCAAAATAGTTTTTCCAATTTGTGAACCAGCCATTAACCATTTTAGATTTACTCTTCCAATTAAGAGAGGTGTTAACATGCTAGCAATAAACATATCACACTAATAACGCTTACCATATATAGTACATCGCCTATATTAGCAAGAGACTGACCGAACAATAATAAAGAAAAATTTCTATTCAATTTCATAATAAATCCCCCTAATATTTCAAATTGAATTTTGATTTATTAGGGATATATCAAATTGGACTGTTCATTTAAAACTTTACTCCTTTCATAAATCGGATAAATCTGGGGGATGTAGATTTATCATAAGTTTTCATCACGTAACTACTTATATGAATTTTAGCACAATTAAAACACCTGAATAACTTAATTTCAAAATTAGCCTTGACCAATTATAAACTCTTCTACTGTAACTAACCTGCTCGTTAGTGCAACTAGAGTAAAAGATACCTTTTAACAAATCCAACAAATAAGAGTGCCAGCCACTATTAACGAAATTAGTTCAGAAATCTTTATA
>NZ_FNHN01000007.1 GCF_900103525.1 Bacillus sp. OK048 | reverse complement strand
GGTGCAAGCACCTCAAGATTCGCTCGACTTGCATGTATTAGGCACGCCGCCAGCGTTCGTCCTGAGCCAGGATCAAACTCTCCAAGAAAGTTGATTTAGCTCGAATTTTACGTTGGCTCGTGTTCTCTATATATAATAGAAGAAACACGATTATTATTGTGTGTTGACGTTCTTGTTTGTTTAGTTTTCAAAGAACAATTTTTGGAGATAGATAAACAATATATCATCTCTTTTTTAACCAATCAATCACTTTTCTAAAAAGATATAACTTAAATCAGCGACAGAATTATATTTTAACGAAATATTTTTTAAATGTCAACTGTTTTTTTAGAGATGAATATTTATGTTGATATCTCTTAGCGACAAAAAATATATTACTAGATTATTTTACACACGTCAATATAGTTTTAGTATTTTCAAGTAGTAGTTTTATGAATAAAAAGACCATAAATGGCCTTTTAAACAAAACATTATACAGCTGATACTTTTTTCAACTTTTACTAGGCTTTACTTTTCATATGGTATAATACGGGCGTTCTGATCCATAGCGACCAAGGAAGTGTTTACAGATCCCACATGTATCGTAATCTAAGTACGGAGCTACATTTTATACCAAGTATGTCACAGCCGGCTCATTCTGTCCGCAATACTCAGGATCCACTTGATAGTAAAAAGATTCATTCCATTCAATGGTCTCACATAGATTATGTTGTTTTAAATAATTTATAGTATTTTAATCTTCTTTCATAAATGGTCTATTTAGAATTAATAGAGAATCATTTTAATGAATATTGATTTTTAAAGTAGCCTTTCTATTCCCCACTAATTTGCTCCCACCACCATTTGTTGTTTAGATACCAATCAATTGTTTGGGCAATTCCTGTCTCAAAAGTATAAGTTGGCTTCCAACCTAACTTCTCTAGTTTGGTAGGATCGATAGCATAACGCTTATCATGACCCAAACGGTCAGTAACAAATTCAATTAAATCTTCTGATTTACCTAAAGCACTAATAATAGTTTTAACAACTTCTAAATTAGTTCTCTCATTATGTCCGCCAACATTATAAACTTCACCATTAACTCCTTCATGAAGAACAAGGTCAATCGCCGCACAATGATCAAATACATGTAACCAGTCACGAATGTTTTTACCATCACCGTATACCGGTACCTTTTCATCATTTAAAACACGCGAAATGGTTAACGGAATGAGTTTTTCTGGAAAATGGAAGGGTCCGTAATTATTAGAACAACGAGTGATAGTAACCGGAAGACCAAAAGTTTCGTGGTAAGCACGGACCAAGAAGTCAGATGATGCCTTACTAGCACTATATGGACGGGGTTTTGGCTCCCATTATTCTTATAAAATTTAGTTTATGGGAATCAAAAACTGTTTTTGGTTCCCTCTATCTGTTAATAGTTGAACTTAAGGGAATCAAAGAGAGGAGTTAACACAAAAACAATGTGATCTGCCCTTCTAGTTTACTATGAAATGATAGAATTTTTTGCCCTATTAGACTACTTTCCATTCTTTTTTACAAATTCGCCTATCGACAATCTTCTCTTATCTTTTAGTAAGCAAACCCCTAGTTAACAACTGATAACGTGGATCTAATCAAACGTTTGATTAGCACAAAAATACCTACACAAACGTTTGATTAGATGTGGGAAAACCCTTTTGTTAAACGAACTCATGTCAGTTTAGTAGAAGATTTTTTGTCGATGAAATGTCTCATTCCTTGATAATGGGCTACAATAAAAAGCTATAAATACTAGATACCTACAAAGAGTGACACAGTTTGATGCCAATTAAACGTTTGATTGAAACAGGCACCACCGTAGATAAATCAAGCGATTCTAGTAGAAATTGGGTAGAATATTGTCGACAGATTTATCTGGTTCCCCATATAATTATTTTAATACTGAATAGACTCTGGCACTTCCTCAACATATTTACAGTAATGTTGAATGGTCTTCTCTGATTGAAGAATAAAACTAGTAGGTAATTCGAGCATATTCATGAATGGATATAGCGGAGTTCTGTCTTTCTTGTAAAATTGGTAGCTGCAGTAAGGATAATCTTCCATTCTGTCTACCATTGGTTTTTTTGTGCTGATAGGATTGCGATGTATATATTTACTCACTTGGAGAAGGTCTTGAGGTGATAGAATTGGGGAACTGTTGAAACGTTGTTGAAATACATGTCCAACATGATGGTATTTTTGATTAAAATAATCGGTATAGCGTTTATTAAATATCCCCATGACTTTAGAAATTGATGTTTCTTCTGATTTTAATAGTAAATGATAATGATTTGTCATAATGCAATAGGCACAGATTGAAATGGATGATTCATTGTGGATCATCGTTAACAATCGGAAAACTTCCATCATATCGATACTATCACAAAAAATATTTTGGCGGTTGTTGCCCCTTGCGTAAATATGATGATAGGCATGAGGGATCCATTCTCTTCTTTTTCTTCCCATTGGCAACTTCCCTTAAATCCCGGCATGATGATCTGAGTCCATTTGAGATTGCAATTTCCATTCAACAGCTTCTTTTAAAGAGCTATCCGAAATTTCCTTTTCCAGTGAAAGATCACTAATAGTCCGTGCTACACGAATCATCTTGATTTGAGTTCGATTACTCCATTTATTGTCCCAGCACACTTGATGCAAGTATTCTAATTGTTCATTCGTAACGGGACATTTAGATTGGATTAACTGAAAGGGCACACGATTATTTAATAACCGTTCACCATAGCGCTCATATTGCATTTCTCTAGCACGCGTCACCCGCTCTTTTATGGCATAAGATCCTTCTTCCATACCCATTCCATTTTTCAATGACACATTTTTTAAAGTTAATACAAAATCAATCCGATCCAAAATTGGCCCAGATATCCTTTGCTGGTAGGTAGCAATTTGCTTTGGCGTGCAAACACAATAGCGCTGTGAAGAACCTTGATGGCCACAAGGGCAGGGATTTGTTGCCGCAATTAAAGTAAAGTCGGCTGGATAGGTGACAGTTTGTTTTGCTCGATTGATGGTAATTCGTCTGTTTTCCAGTGGTTGACGAAGCATATCTAGAGTCTTTTTCGAAAACTCACCCATTTCATCTAGAAAGAGTATTCCATAACGGGCCAAAGAAACTTCCCCTGGTCTAGGATAGGTTCCACCTCCAAGCAGAGAAATGGCCGATGCTGAATGATGTGGATGCCTCATCGGCCGGCGGGTCATCGAGGGAAGTTCCTCTCTTCCTAATTGATAGATACCATATAAGTCCAGGGTCTCTTCTGGAGATAAGTCTGGAAAGATGGAAGGAAACGCCTCTGCTAGCATGCTTTTTCCGCACCCTGGAGGGCCACTTAATAGAACATGATGTCCTCCAGCAGCTGAAATTTCCAATGCCCGTTTTGCTTGAGGATGTCCAATCACTGATTGAAAGTCTATTTGTGGTTCTACTTCTGCTGTTAAGGATACATCCTCGTTTACTTCAATGGGAAAAGAGAATAAATGATCTGCTTTCAACTGTCCCTTTAAATAGGAGATTAGGCTGGATATAGAGGATACAGGAATGAGTTCTGTTCCTATTGTGTTAGGAAATATGCGGGTATTAATGGGGGGAATAAATATCTTCTTAAATCCAAGCTTTATTGCATTCGTAATAACTGGAACAATTCCTTCAAAGGGTTCAATATCACACTTTAGGGATATTGCTCCGATGATACACATGTCTTCATTCAATTCTCCATCCAGCTTTCCAATCGCTTTCAAAACCGCTAACACCATAGCAGCGTCATATCCAGGACCTGTCTTTTTAAACTCTGGAGGGGACAAATTGACCGTAATCTTCTTTGTATGAATACAGCATTTTCGTTCATACAATGCACTCCAAACCCTTTCTTTCGACTCTTTAACCGAGGCATCAGGTAATCCTACAATCACAAATGATTCCTTATCCGTCCGCGTATTTACTTCTACCTTTACACGATAACCATCCATACCATTTAAACCCACCGTCATAACCGATGATGTCACCATCTCAACCCCTTTCATTTCTACGGTAACTTGCAAACAATTCAAACAACTATATTATACTACAATACTTGAATCAATAGACAATATTAGTGCGGGAGAATAAACCTTTTAATCTACTAGTGAACAAATAACTTAAATGGAAATTCTCTGGATGGTGCCTGGCACCCGGTGCCTGCCGGTGCCTGCTAATAGTAGCTGTCATACTTTCATTTGTTTTATCAGCTTTGTGGTAGGGAAAAAGATGTTGGCACTAATTGTAATATTAAAGGAAATGTTCTGCTACAACACAGAAAAAAAATTCACTATTTACCTGAAGATCAATTTTATGACATAACTAAGATTGATGGAAGATATTGAGAAGAATGGTTCTGTTCAGAAGAAGCTGAAGAAGCTGGGTTTAAGAGATCAGAAAGATGAAACAAAAAATAATAGTCGGATAGCTCTCGAACTCATCAAAAGCTTCTTCATCAGTCAGTTTGTTTCGAAAGCGTCAAAACGCTGGATCGTACCTGGCACCCGATTTCTGCCAACATATATAGGGTAGTCAGGCCACCGAAACTAAACTAACCTTTTTTTCTCTGATCTTTATTAAAATATCGAAAGATCTAGTTCGATTTTGTAAAATATGTAATTTTATTCATTCCCGGTAATTCTGCGGATGGAATAACTGGAAATTCACTGGATGATGCCTGGCACCAAGTCCTTCCCAAATTCGCTCTTCGTACATTGGAGGCTGTTCAAATCCACTGATCAATTCCTTAATTCTCGGGCTAGAAGCTTTATCTGCAACTAAAATCCCATCTGGACTTGCTGCAACGATAATATCCTTTACTCCAAGAACTGTCACAGGAATATCAAGCTCGTTAATCATATCTACAATTCAAACAACTATATTATACTACAACTTAAATGGAAATTCTCTGGATGGTGCCTGGCACCCGATTTTTTCACGATTTTTTCACGATTTTTTCACCAATTCTTAAGTATTATAAATATATTGATAATAATTTAACTATAGATAATCACTGTCTTCCGTTTATATTATTTTTGTTCGAAAACTCGTTTTACAATGTTTCTCGAATACGAATCTTTACCATAATACCAAGAATGCCAGCCTTCATAATCATCTTCTATTATGATACGGTTATTGCTACATTTAAACTGATATCTTGTACTTTCAAATGGAACCACTCCATCATGGTGGTCGTACCCATCGAAAATGCCCCATCTGCTTAAAATTTCACGTAATGCCTTTAAGTAATAACTTTCTTCTTTATCATCCTCAGGCAAATAATAGCCGGATTGGAATAAGTTACCGTTAATGTTAAAACTCCTTTTGTTTAACTTACCGAGAAAAAATGATCCAGGATCCATATCTTTTAAAGCTGGTGAATTTTCATTATATAAAGCAACTTGTTCAATAAAACTTCTGAAAATATTGGTAGAGAAGTGCTTAGTTTTTATTGCATCGCGAATTATATTAAAAAGAAGTTCTATATTATTTTCTTCAATTAATGAAAATATTGCATTTCCAAATTTTGCAATAGGAGTACCGTTATTAGGTGTACCAGCTAAAATTACATCATCAATACTATGGGGAGTATCTAAGAAATAGCTCATCATACTTCTAACAACAAGTCCGCCTTCACTATGGGCATAAATATCAAGTTTTTTATCTTGTTCTAATAAGCCGCTAACCTTTAACACATTGTATAAACTACCACCATTAGTTAATATACTATTACGATTAGATGGGTAGGTAATTCCAAATATTTTCCCATAATAATTGCGCTCAAAAAGTTCCCTTTTTAGAGAGGTAAAATTACCTTCTGTATAGGACATAAATCCATGAACTATTAACGCCATTGGTTTATTATCAGAGTAATCATTATCCTCAATTCTGAGTTCTGTATCAATAATTTCTCCATCATCATTTAAGCTAATGTTATATAGCCTTGATTCAAATGAAGAAAAGAGACTTTTAATATTCTTCTTCAAACTGCGGATAAAAATAAATGCTTTTTTCCATCCATTAGAATTTATATTGTAATAACACAGAAGTTCTAATTTACTTCTATCATTAACCTTAATATAGTCGGTCGCTCCAGGGGAATCATGTTTTGAATAAACTATTTCATATTGTTCTATGTTATTAAGGTTAATACTATAAATTGCCTCAATATCATTTGGAACTTTTATGAAGAAGTTTTCATCATTGACTTTATTATATTTTGACTGATGGAAAAATCCATTTAAAAACTTTGAGGCTCCGGATTTGAATATATCATGTTCTGAACATATAACAAAAGGCAAGTCTTTAAAAGAAAATTCACCTAATTTGTTGTGATTTTCAAACAAATCCACCTTATTATTCTTATAAGGGTCAAATAACAAGTTATCTAATGAATTTCTCGGGTGGTCACTTTTTAAGTTGAAAATTTCTCCTTCCTTAGTTTCTTTTATTCTAGAGTTTTGTCTAAAAAAATAATGCAAATTAATACCTCCTAAAATAAATATTAAAATATGTAAAATGCAGTAAATATTCCCTAGTGATATAGTACAAAAAAATGAGAAAAAATCCAACTTTATCCAACGCTAGTATGATGGATTGTTAGTAATCAAAAACTGTAAGTAGTCAAAGAACCTTTGAATAGTGTCCACTGCGACTTTCATTGGCAGTGTTTTTTGTTGTTTTAGGGAATTTTTTTTTTTGTATCGGTACAATTATGAAGCATTATGCGACAATATAGAAATACAAATAATTCTCTGGAGGGAGGAGGACAAAAAAATACCCCGAAGAGATGGCAGTCTCTTCGAGGTAGATTAAACTAACAAACTATAAATAGATTAAGATATCTTGGAAAGACAGTCAATGGCTATCTACGACTTTACCAGGATGTTCCTCCGTATTGCGAGGAGAGATGCACTGACTGTCATAGGAAATTATACAAACATGGTCGCTATTATCGATCAGTGTAACTGCTAAACTAAAATCAACAGTTTTCCACAAATAAGGGTAAATAGATTTCGACAAATAAGACTCAACAGTTTACCATAATTAACCCATTTTCTATATACCAAAAGGGTTAGCCGAAAGGGAATTTAGTGCAGTCCCTGAACTTCCGATGGGGCAGCAGCTTCAATTGGATTTTGGGCAAAAAAGGTCACCACAACGGATGGAACGTACAAGCGTCTTACTTTATTGCGTTCGTGCTAGCTTACTCTAGATACAAATACATAGAGTGGCTAGACCGGCCGTTTCGGGCAACTGATCTTATTCGAATACATGAAAATGCGTTCCGTTATTTTGGAGAACGTCATTGAAATAGTCTATGACCAGGATCGTTTACTGGCAGTGAGTGAGATTGCGGGCTTCCCCTTTCTACCGGACAATACTTCCGTCAGATTATGGACAATCGACACCGTCGATTTTTTGTCATTTGGAAGTGTCAGTAACACTTGGCGATTTCAGCAACGGTCATGATCTTTACCTAAACCTTTTCAAGACAACTATTACAAAATAAATGGTTGCTTAAGCTTATCTAAGAATCAAACACATACACCTTTATCTTCTGGTAGATAAGGGTGTATGGCTAATGTAGCAACTACTTCCACCATACTACAAAACTGCCACGGAAATTTACTTGAATCAATAGGCATTATTAAGTGCGAGAAGAATAACCCTTTTAATCTACTAGTGAACTATTAACTTAAATGGAAATTCTCTGGATGGTGCCTGGCACCCGATTTGTTTATAATGAAAAAGCGTAAAGGTGATCTTTTGCGCCTTTTTCCTGTATCTATATTTCGTTTTAATGCTTGTTTAGCAAGGATTTAAGCACCAATAATTAAAAATGCCATATTAATATTATTGCATAAGAATCGAGGTGTCGATAATGTTTAAAGGCTTTTTTAACTTCGAAATTAGAACAATTGATGTTCTAATTATTGCTTTGCTACTCTTAAAGTAAAGTGAAAGCAACAACGTAAATTCGTTGTTGCAGGAGTTTAAAGATAATTAAACAAATATCGGCATTTTTATTTTTCTATGATTACCACAAAGCAAAACATTATGGATAACAGAGCTTCTTAAAAAGAAAAACCCTCAAAAGCAAATGATTTACTTTCCTTTTTAAAAAATTCTGCTTTAGATTTCTCCTTTTTCTCCTGAACACCTTTTAATTACCAATCAAATCGATCATCATTCAATCCATTCAAACCATGTTCTTGTATAGATTGGGGAGATCACGCATGTCCTTGAATGGGATTGCGTTAGTCCCTTTATTTTACGATTCGACGTCTGACCCCGGGCCGTTATAACCGTTTATTTATTTTTCCCCAATGCCGTTTAATCTGCTTACGGATAAGGCTTTTGGTTTTTAACCTAGCCATTTTAGCGTGAGCTCGATATGCATATGTGATAAAGTTTCCTCGATCTTTATAATTGAAACCAAGATGAGTGTAAATTTTATATAACTCTGTTTTTGGTCCCTTTCGATTTGTTACAAAAGCAATGCGTCGACTTGTGTCAGCTTTACGATATGCACGACAGTAGTATTTAAAAAGACTCTTTTCACGTATCCGTACTGATTGGCCATTAGTTACAAACCCCAGGTAATCTAACCTACTGTTTTGTTGGGATTCATCTAAAATTATGTGGTTAGTATATAAACGTATTTCTGTTTTTTCCTTTTGAATTTTCAACCCTTGGGAGTGGTATTTTTGAATTAATTGAAGTATTTCATTCTTTAATCCTTCAACTACTTTTGGTGATCCACTAGTGACTGGAACGACTAAAATTAAATCATCACAGTATCTACGATAAAGTGCTTTTTGGGCATCTGCCCATGCTTTAACCTCTTGATCAAAATGAATTAAATGAACATTAGAGCAAACAGCACTCATACCTGATCCTTGTGGAATACCATAAGGTTTTTTATTTTTGTAGAGATTGCGTTCTTTAAAATCCCGAAACTCCTCTGGGGGCAATAATTTTTTTAACTTTTTATCTTTCAAGAGCTCTTTTAGCCTTTTGACACCGTATTTTTGTTTTAACTGAACATCAATGTCATTTCTATTTACATATGAAAATTGTGTAAGGTTTTTAAAAACCTTATACCAATCTTGAGAAAGCTCTTCAACGCCTAGAACAGTTTTAATATTTTGTTTAAGCGTTCGATGGTCAATATGATCAAAGAACTTTGTGAAATCTATAGAAATTACCACAGCTTGATTTTGGGTTATTAGAAAATCAAATACTTCATAAGCAAAATCAATATTATTTTTACCACGCTTATTATTGCGATAAGCTAAAGCGATGTTGTCAATTCCTTTTCTATTAGCATAATCATTATAAGCGTTATTTAATAAGTCACCGTAGTATTTGTAGACAAAACGATCTTTGTGCGATGCATAATATATTTCGCGTACCTTTTTCTTTTTTATCTTCTGTTCACTGACTGGGAGTGTTTTATCCTTAGAGATCGTTACATACTTGTTAAAGTTTATTTTAAAATGGATAGACGGCAAAAAAGCATGTGAAGAAACCCAATTAGGATCTTGGACTTTATCTTTCACATGCTCAATATTGACACGCTCATCAAAGTGTAAATAATACTTAGTTTCATATTTTGACCAATCAATATTCGAAGAGCTAGGGAGGCTATGTAATTGTCGTGGCCTATTACTCTGTTTCATAACAGAAAACCTCCTAGCATTCGTTGTTGGGATTCAGAAAAGATGAATAGCCCGATGACCACTTTCTCGTTAAACATTTCAATTATAATATCAGTAAGGAGATTATTATAACTGTGATAAGTTTGATTGACGATCCAGGTTTGCCGTTGGTTATTGCACTTGTGGACATGGTCAGGTTACTTGTTGAGGTCCTTAGTAATAAGGAGGTTGACAAGCTGAAACTTATCTCTCTTGCAACCAATTTTGCAAGACGCCTTCAACTAGGTTGAATTATATCTATTATATACCAATTTCCTATTTTTCTCAAAAAATAAAAAAGCACAAGCAGTTGACAACTTATATCCATTCAAACGTTTGAGTAGTTGGGGATAAGCCAGTAAATGCAAGTGTTTTCCTTAAACAACTATTCTCTATCAATACAATCTATTAATCCTACAAAGCTTGAATCAACAGACAATTTTATGAGTAGAAAAAAAACAACTCTAGTCCATCCGCATGGTTGGTCTGCCCAAAAGAAATTTATTGAACAGGCTGCCATTTTTATCAAGTATAGGGAGTGTAATAAATCAGCATCTTAATTATTATTACAGATGCTAGGAGGAGAATAGAATATGGAAAATTTAATTGTGCAACAAAAGGTATTAAGTAAACTAACCTTTGATTTGGATTTTGAATTGGGCTCAGTTGGCAGCACCATTTCAACATTGGTAGATGCTCAAATTCTTTTAGACCAATTAGTTGATAGTATGGATACAGCAGTTTATAGAGGGGAAGAAAGATTCTCTTATCATCAACATCATCGAATGATTAGAGTCTTATCCGAGCTGTTTCGTTATACAGTTAATGACCTCAGTAAAGATTATGAAAAAGCCTATAATATAAGTAGTTCATTGTTCCACCTTGCCGTAGAAAAAAATTAACTTGATGGCTATATGTACCGGTACACTGTTCCTTCTGGGAGCAAGAAACGATTCCATATGATAATTCAGAAAAGGGAGATAAAGCTAAGGCACATAAATAAACGAGGTACAATCCATGGCATGCACTTTTATTTCCATGGATTGTGCTCTATTTATGTATGCCCTGTTAAATGATTTACCCCTCTCTGTTCCAGGTTCAAAAGTAGGAAGACCTCTCACTACTTTTTATCTTCGTGCTTTACCTCTTAGTTTATTGTGGGAACTAACCATAAAATTCTCTAACATCGGTTCATAATATTGAAACTAAATGCAGCTTAAATTGGAAAGAGGCAACTTAATGGTCCCTCTAGATAACTTGATCGTTTATTACGCTTGCATTAAAAAGATACCGCATTCCAATGCTAAAATTGGCGCAAACCATTTATATAATATATATGCAATCAATTCAGCGAGACTTTCCACTCATTTCTACCTATCCCCTCTCTCGACAAACATCTCTTCTCTTATAGTAAGCAAATCCCTAGTTAACAAGCTATACGGCTGATCTAATCAAACGATTGGTTAGCGCAAAAATGACTAAACAAACGTTTGATTAAATGCGGGAAATCCCTTTTGTTAAACGTACTCATGTCAGTTTAGAAGAGAAATTTTTGTCGATGAAATGTCCCAGTCCTTGATAATTATCCACAGTAATAACCAATAAAAACTAGCAATCTATCCAGAGTGACACGTTTCGATGCCAATTAAACGTTTGTGTAAACAGCTACCCGCAGTAGATAAATCAAGAGATTCCGGCTGAAATTGGGCAGAATCTTGTCGATGGATTGTTCTAGTTTTAATGTCTCTTGTATATCGCCTGGGCAAATCTTACGATTTGCTAACGAACTGGCAGCAACAGCTTTGGTCCTCATGGTTCAATTAGCGGTATTTCCCTAATACTAAAATAGTTCAATAATCAATATCGCTCACATTTTGTGATGGCCACTAACTTATTTTACGCAAACCTCGGAGATGTTAAGTAAAACTGCTTCTAACTTTTATATAAATTCCTAGTACTGGTACCACCCATTAAAAGCCGCCTCATGGTCCGTGAAACAATTCTATGAAACAAGAATATTGGGGATTGACAGGTACCGACATTGATATAAGCAGCACACTTTTTTCCTTGACGCAAAAAGATTTCCACCAGGAAAACCTTGAGTAGTTTACTACGTGTTATAAAACTTACCACTATTATCTAATGGTCTTAAAAGGAGAATTCTCTTGGAGAATAATAAGACCATTAAAATTGGAAGATTGTTAGCAAAAGTTAGAAGTGTTAAACGTTTATCACAAGAGGATGTTGAATGGGCAAGCCACATTAGTAGAAAAACAATATCCAACTTAGAAAATGACGAACAAATCCCCAATCTATATACCTTTGGTAAATTAGCTAAAGCATTAGGTATGAAGCCAAGTGATTTATTGATAGAAATAGAAAAAAATACAAATTATCTTTTGGTAATAGATCAAGAAACCGAAGAGAAAGACTGAACAATACTATAGAATATCCACAAATAGAATTACAATATAGTTACATATGTCCAATTAATATAAATAAGTAATTGCTGGGAGAATGTTCTTGAAATATCTAATCGTTTATTTCACTCATACTAATGGTAGGACCTTTGAATATTATATGAAGGGAAAGTCAGCCGATTTTTTGTTAAATCGTCTGGAATGGTATTGTGATGGGATTGTTAGGACAGATAAGGGAATAATCAAAACAGATAATCTAAAGTCCATTTTTGTGAGGGAAATCAATCCTAATGATTTCCCTCATCTCACTAAAAGGGATTTTGCAATGATCAATGAAAATAAGAGCTACGGGAAAGCGGATTTTCTGGATGATGATATCAAGTTCTAATATTGTTCCTATTGTTTTTTCTAGCCTATTCCTTTGCATGAACCCTCAACCGTACTATTAATAGTTTGATAGTATGAAAATGAGCCATGTCGATCAACCTTTTCCTCCTCTCGTATGTAGTAAGTTTGGCCACTTCCTATCATAAGAGAGGTAAATAGAATTGGAAATCATATGGCTTAATTTTACACGAACTGAGTAATAGCCAACCTCCCCTATTATTTCATGGAGAGTTTTTATTACCAAAACAGCAGCAGCAACTAAATTGGTTATAGGTTTGTGGAACAATTCTATGAAATAAGGATATTCTAAAAGCGACAGTGGCACCGACATTATTACTACAGCTCTTATACTTTAATGCTTTTATCTTTAGCTGTGTGGGGGTCTGACCCCAAAACTCTGGGAGTGACAGTACCGCATTCTGTTAATATTTGATCCAAGGGGAAGCTGGGGCAAAATGCGACTTCCCTTTTCTCTGCTATTTTCTTCAGTTTAGGGACAAGTCATTTATGTAGTGAAATTTGATGCCTAAATCTATTTATTAAATTAGAAAAAAACAAATATTTCATAGTTCCCCTTAACGCAAAAAGGAACAGGACGATGCACCTTCAGATGCAATACCCTGTTCCTTAAATCTATTAATGATTACTAGAAATCTTCCAATCATAAAACACAATAATGTTCTCAAGAATATTCGTTTTTAATAGGCAATCAGTTTTGGCAAGCCTTTTCACTTTGAAAAGCTTCTAACTGATGATCTCCCCTTTTTGCTGCAACCATGAGGCTCATAATGGTAAGCATTGAAAATGAACCGACTAATAGTCCTGCAATAAAAATAAACATAATATTACCCCCTAATAGCTATCTTATAATTCGTAGGAAGGTGATCATATTCGGCACCTGGCTGGCATAGTTTCAAAAAACGTTAGCCCCTATAGTTTTGCGAGACCATTTTTCAATGGTGTTGCCCTTTCGTACGAACTATATATTTACAAGTTAACTATATCATTAATTGCTTGCCGTTAATAGTACTATTAACCATTTATAAATAATAAATACATAAAATCTGACAATATATACTAAATTTTAACAAAAAAGAAATGGGCGTGGAGAATGTGAAAAGAAAATTGCACAAGCCACACTAAAATTTTAGATAGTTATGTCGAAATAAAATTAATAGCTCTGACAACTTTCCGCTTTAATCTCACTCTATATTTGGTATTTTTAACATAGATTCACATTTCCACATTATTCTTTATCCTACGAATGTAATAATATTTATAGGGTATCTCCATTTATATTACCGCTACTCAATTATCTATTAAATGATATCAATCGAAACAATATAAACAGTAATCTATTACTATATTGTAGGGAGTGGTTTTAATGGAAGAACAAGGTAATATAATTCACGGGCTGCTCTGGGGTGTCTCAATCAGTGTCCCGCTATGGATAGCACTCTTTGGTTGGATAAAATTACTTCTTCGGATTTTGCTTTAGTTTATACTCCTCTAAAAATAGTTCTAAGATTTCATGCCTTCGAATAGTTTATAGGTATTTATTTTGTTTCATATTTTTTCATTTGACTTCCTCAGTAGTTGCATTTGTAAATTTGCATTTTTGTTATAGAGATATGAGTGCAATTCTGATCAATTGTTGTTGTCGCACTTCCCCATCTTAACTAATTACTAATCTCAATGATCCTCCGCATCATCAAACTTGAATATGAATCTATTGAAAAGCAAAAGAATGATTTCATAAAATATGATCCAAAAATTATCCAAGTGACGTTAAACTAGCAGTCACGAATTTCCTATTTACATTATCTGGAGGAATTTAATAAATGATCTTTCTTTAGTATAATGAATAGAAAGGTTAAGTTAAGTATTCTTGATAGGTGGTAATACGTGATGTTGTAACTGCTAGACTATAATTAACAGTTTCCGCCAGATAAGATTGAACACTTTTTTACCAATATTTATTCCAGCAAGCTATGATACTATTATCAACTATGTTTGGCTGGAGGATAAGATAGGTGGAAAAATTACTAATGTATTTAGAAGTGCATCAATTAAAAGAACAAGGATTTAAGGTTGCTACAATTGCCAAGAAGCTAAAGATTTCTAGGAATACTGTTTATAAATACTTAGATATGGATTTGGGGAAAGCTTCAGATTGGGTTAATTCTTTAAGTAGCAGCAGGAAAAAGTTAGATCCCTTTCGGGATCGTATTATTAATTGGTTGAAAAAACACCCAGATTTATCATCTGCTCAAATCGAAGATTGGTTAAGGGAACGATACCCAACCATTGAAATCGGAGGAAGTACTATTCGAGGATATGTAAGTGAAATAAGAGATATCTATCAAATACCAAAGGAAATTAATATTCGCCCACATGAGGCTGTTGAGGAATTACCGATGGGACACCAAGTACAAGTAGATTGGGGAGAAATAACTGTAAAGAATACGGGAAACAAAGAAGTTAAATTATACTTTATAACCTTTGTCCTCTCTCACTCACGGTTTAAATACGTGGAATGGTTAGCACGCCCGTTTACAACCAGAGATACTATTCATTGTCATGAGAGAGCTTTTCAATACTTTGGTGGCATGCCAGAGGAAATAGTTTACGATCAAGACCATCTAATTACAGTTAGCGAAAATGCAGGGGACATTATCCTGACGGGAGAATTTCAAGCATACAAGCAAGAACGAGGTTTCCGAATATATTTATGTCGTAAATCAGACCCAGCAACTAAGGGAAAGGTTGAGAATGTTGTTAAATTTGTAAAAGGAAATTTTGCAAAACACAGGGTATTCTCAAATATTGATACATGGAATGAAAAGTGCGTATCGTGGTTAGAAAGAACGGGTAATTACAATGTACATAACACAACTAAAAAGAGACCGGTAGAAGTGCACGCCCTGGAAAAGCAACACTTAAAGCCAGTCTCATCCCTACTCTCTCTCGAGAGTAACATTGGTTCTAGTATATCAAGAACGGTTCAAAAGGACAATGTCATTAAATATAAATCCAATCGTTATTCAGTTCCTCTAGGTACATATCGACCAAGAGGTAATAATACAGTTTTTATTGAAATTCAAGAGGAAGAGCTTATTATTAGCGCAGCTCCGCAAGGAGAGATATTAGCCAAACACCGATTGTGTCATGGTAAAGGTGAATTAATAAAGAATCGTCAGCATACAAGAGATCGTTCAAAAGGTATTCAAGCTTATAAGGAAACAATTATTCGCCAGTTTAGTGATCAAGAGAAGGCAGAGTTATTTATTCATGAAGTAGCTGTTCGTTACCCAAGATATGTACGAGATCAGCTTCAAGTCATTCAACTAGCTATTACCCATTACCGTTCTGGGATAGATGAAGCCTTAGCTGTTTGTATTAAAGATCAGTTATGGAGTGCCAACGACCTACGGGATATTGCACAACATATAACTCGATTAAAAGAAACAAAAGCTCCTAGTCCTTCTTCAAAACAGAAAGTAAAAAATAATAACCCCGCTTTAAAAGCTACAGCAGCAACTAGGGAAATGAATGTCTATTTCAACATTATTGGGGGTGCTTCGTAATGAATACAACGGTAAATGTTCTTCAAGAACAACTCCGTCATCTTCGGATGACGGAAACGGCTAATGAGCTGCCAGTATTACTTCGTAATGCCGAAACAATGTCTTGGACTTATCAAGAGTTTATGCAGGAAATCCTAATGTTTGAAGTGAAACGACGAGAAGAGAAAAATGTGGAAAAAAGGCTGAAATTGGCCAGATTCCCTTATCATAAGACATTAGATGAATTTAATATTGAAGAACAAGAATCTCTTAGTAAGCGTCAATTAAACCAATTAAGAGAACTCAATTGGCTGGAGCAGCAATACAATATTATTCTATTAGGACCGCCTGGTGCAGGTAAAACTCATATTGGGATTGGCCTAGGAATAGAAGCCATTTCAAAGGGTTATAAAGTCTCCTTTTCAAGTATGGGCGAACTTGTTCATCTATTAAAAACAGAAGAGTATATTCGAAAATCACAGGTGCAGTTAAAGAGAATAAAAGAATCAGATTTGGTTATTATTGATGATCTAATGTATTTGGCAATGGATCAACGGGAAGCTAACCTGTTCTTTCATCTAATTAATCATTTATATGAACGAAGTTCCATTATCTTAACCTCAAATAAAGGACCAGAAGAATGGGTTGAATTGATGGGCGATCAAGGAATTACAACAGCAATATTGGATCGATTGCTTCACAGAGTAGAGGTTGTTCAGTTAAATGAAAATGACAGCTATAGATTAAAGCACCGATTTACCATTTTTGAGAAAGAAAGTGTTCAATCTTAATTAGCAAAAAGTGTTCAAAACAACTTGACGGTTACAGATGTTAGGTGCAGTTGAAGCCGGCGGTACGTGGTACGAAGTTTGTTTGTGCTATCGGGGATGAAACAGGCAAAATCATAGAAGGAATTCAAATACCAACGACTGTCCCTGAGGAAACGATGCTAAGGGCCACCAGCTTGAGGCAATTGAGGTGGGGTCTTTCGGGCCACTTAATCTGGACAAGGAAATTCCTAGTTATGGCCACATCACTTCGACACCTAAACCAGGTTGGCGTAATTACCCGATCGTAAAGACGTTAGAGAACGATTTCGGCATACCGATAGGTTTTAATACAGATGTGAACGCAGCCGCATTAGGTGAGGCAATTTATGGAGTTGCAAAGGGTTCGGATAGTTGCTTATACATAACCTTTGGAACGGGCATTGGTGCAGGAGCCGTTGTCCATGGCAAACTACTCCAAGGGTTATCCCATCTGGAAATGGGTCATATTCTTGTAAGACGTCATCTGGAAGATGAATATGAAGGTCTCGCTTCTGGACCAGCAATAGAGGCACGTTGGGGCATCAGAGGAGTTGAGCTTACGGACAGGCCGGAAGCATGTGAATTACAAAGTTATTATATTGCTCAAGCTATTATGGAATATTTGTTGATTCTCTCACTCTCCGAAAAAAGTTATCCTTGGTGGCGGAATCATGAATCAAACACAATTATTTCCTTCAATATATAATTATTTAAAAAAATTCATTGCCGATTATTTCATTTTACCAGAGCTATCTGACTATATTGTTAGTCCTGGTTTTGGCGATAATGCAGGTATGACGAGATCACTTATGCTATCCTAGCAAGCACTTCAAAAGAATTTATAAACAGCGGGGGTTCTCATTTCGCAACCATTATTTTTAAGCCAGTTTTCAAAGAACTATTTGGGGCGGTAACGCCTTAGCAACTGAGTTTGGTTATGACATCCCTACAATTTATACAGGAGAATGCTGGGCCATCTCCACCCACCCAAATGGAATGAAAATGGAATAGACTTCCCCCTATGGTAAAAATTACTCCTAGCGATATTTTTCTATGTACCAAGCGGAAAGATACACGCTTGATGTGAGGGAACACTTGTGTTAGAAACGCAGCAAAGTTCTGGCACAATCTACATGGTGTTTGATTACAATCGCAAAGACAAATAGAAGTAAATGAAAAGGTGACTTTCACATTTAATGAGCGCTACATACTTGTAAGTGTCATTGAAGGTGAAGGCGCATTACTAAATGAAGGAGAACACTATCTATTGAAAAAAGGAATGCATTTTATCCTTCCAGTTGGATTCGAGGAGTTTGAACTAGAGGGCAATACAGTATTAATTGTGTCACACGTAATCAATTAATACTAACGGCTTCTTTAGGGTTTAAAAAGGAAAGCGTGAATCTAACCTTTTACCATTAACTAGCCTCCTATCTTTTTCCTTTAATTAACGGCATTCATTTAAATTTTATTAGATTTTCACTTTTACTGAAATCATGTGTTTACTAAAAGCGTGGAATAGTGATCGCGTATGATTCCCGTCATATCACCTGATTTTTATTTAGAAGTAGCATAAAAGGTTGGTATGAATGGAATCAAGGCATATGTATTTGAAGAACTTTGTCCACCCCCTGTATTATAAGTCAATTTTCACTAGTAATAACAATTAGTTTCTACCAAACAAATATAGCCCGAATCAAAAAAATCAGCCTGATGAATTAATCTCAAGCTGCTTCTTAATATTATTAAAGTTATCAAGTCATATAGTTAGAACAGAATCTTTCATTCAGCTAAACTAATATACCTTCAAAACTATTAACAGTCTCTCTTCCAATAGATTCATATATCAAGTTAGCTTTTCTAACACGTTTCAAATCATAGCAGTTTCTTCCATCTATAACAATAGGATTTTTCATTAGTTTACTATACTTTGTTAGGTCAAAGTCTTTTACTTCATCCCATTCAGTAAAGATGAAACATACATCTGCATTACTTAAAGTGTCTTCTATTGTATTGCAATAAGTAATTTCTTCAGGGAACTTTTTCTTAAAATTCTCAACTCCAACAGGATCCCACGCTTTTACCTTTGCTCCATCCTCTAGCATGATAGGAATATTTACAAGAGTAGGCGCTTCTCTTAAATCATCCGTTCCAGGTTTGAAGGTTAAGCCTAGCACAGCAATATTTAGTCCGTAGAAGCTATCGAAATACTTACGTGATTTTTTGATTAATTTTAGCTTTTGATTTTCATTTACATCAATAGCTGCCTTAACAGTTTTTAATTCATTATCATGGAAATTTGCAAGCCAATGCAGAGCTTTTGTATCCTTAGGAAAACACGATCCACCGTAACCAATCCCTGCGTTTAAAAAGCGATTTCCTATCCGGCTATCATAACCCATCCCCAATGCAACATCCTCTATATCTGCTCCAATAATTTCACAAAGGTTTGCTATTTCATTAATAAAAGAGATTTTTAGTGCAAGGAAATCATTAGAGGCATACTTAATCATTTCAGCACTTTTTCTATTCGTAACAATAAGTGGTGCATTAAAATCTTTATATACCTCTTTTAATACTACACTAGCATTTTTTTCCTCTACACCAATTACAATTCTAGATGGATGTAGAGTATCTTTTACAGCAGTACCTTGCGCCAAAAACTCTGGGCTAGAAGCCACATATACATTCACATCATGTACCAGTTTGGATTTTATCAAATCTTCAATTTTATCATTTGTTCCAATTGGTACAGTTGACTTTACAACTATTACACAATCCTTCTCTATACTTCCAGCGATTTGTTCCGCAACACCATAAACATAACTTAAATTAGCAGAACCATCCTGCTTTTCTGGAGTTCCAACACCGATAAAAATAACATCTGCATCTTTATATGCTTTCTTAAAATCAGTTGTAAAATTTAATTTATCCATATTTTTCAACATTAATTCTTCGAGGCCTGGTTCATAAATAGGAGAAATACCATCCTTCATTAAGGCTACTTTTTTTTCATCTATATCCACACAAGTAACAGAATGATTATGTTCCGCTAAACAGACCCCAGTTACTAAGCCAACATACCCAGTTCCAGCTACTGAGATTTTCATTTGTTTCCCACCTCAAAAATTTTTATTTTCCTTTTAATATATACAAGGGCTTGAAAACCAATTAAACACATTAATCATAATCATAAATTATAGCAAGTACTGATAACTCCAATTTATTACTTTAAATTGCACTCAATATATAAAGAAGAGTGAAAACAAAGTTAACTCTATTATACTCACATCTAAACTTACTTCGGGTTGTTTTAGGCAATCGCATATTGGTCCTAATAACCCCTAGACATTTATTAAATAATTCCCTTTATATAAGCATTCAAAGACTCGTTACATCTGTTGGCTATCTTCCATCCAACAGAATACTATACACAATAAGATTCAACCAAGCTCATTCCCATATCATTTTTGACCAAATCTTTTGATTCTACTAGTCAAGTATTCTATCGACCTTTAAAAATTCCGAGTTATGACGTGGTACTTTCTCTCCACCATCACTTTTAGGGAGTCCAACCCAATATTTCTTTGTTCACCTTTTAATCTAACTATCTTTAATGATATTTAATTCTCTAATAACACAACAATGATATTCAACATTTATGCAATTTGAATATTGTTAATAGAGATATTAAATCCAACCCAAGAATGAATAAAAGGAATATATGTTCGTTGACCTTGTTCCTAATATCCATTACCGAGAATCTTAAATATAACTTTTTCTTTTTCAACTTGAATTCAAACATAACTATTGTTTATTTATGATAGAATTACCATTTAAGTTTAGGTATCCTCCAAATTCTAAATCAACCTGCCTCTTCGAAAAACGCTCAAAACCATTACCAGGAGTAAAAGTTAATTCACCAAAAAATATTTTGTCCTCAGTGTAATACAAATCCACTCTTACAAATTTAAAATCAGACGAAAGTTTCTTTGCAATTTCTAGGAGTTCATTGAATTTTTTAGGTTTTTGAACGGGTGACTTTAAATTTCCATGCATATATGTTACGTTTAATCTATTCCAATCAGTATCATATATATCTCTCTTATGATTTTCATACCTATCCCCATCCACTTGAATGAATTTTGGCTGGCCATCAAAACAGAAAATTTTATAGTCTTTTAAATCACCTGAAGGATCCTCAATTAAATCCTCAATTACAACCCTCCCTCTAATGTTCTTATAATTTCTTTCACCTGTTTTTATATAAAAACTAGAGTTTATCCATTTATCTATCTTTTGCTTCTCCTCTTCCCAGATAATGGAATCCTTATCTTTTACAATTAAGTTCCAACCGGATGCATGAGTTGCTTTTGCAACAAATGATTTTGGCAAAGATTTAAAATCAATTTTATCGCTACTATCATAAACATCGATTAAAGGAATTAAATATTCTTCTCCAACTTTAAATTTTATATATTTTCTTACTTCAAATTTGTCAATATAACTAGACAAAGATTCAAGGTCACTATAAAGTTTGATCCATTGTATTTTCTCAGAAAGAGTTTTAGGTTCTTTTAGATTTAACTTATAACCTTGTAGTATATAAAATTTTAATTTTGTGAAACTTTCCTCATCTAATATTGATTTCATAAGTCTATTAGAAAAATTTTTAAACATTCTTGATATTTCCATTGTATTACTACCCTCTTGAATTAATTTTTTGCACATCTTTTATTCTAATTTCACTTACTATATAAATTTTCCTTCAAGTTATATAGGTATTTGCCAATTTCTTCGAATTTTCTACGATGCTGTATCCTTCATGAGTTAATTGTAAAATAGCATCTTTACTGTAATTATATATATTTTTTCTTATTTTCCCTGGAACATGGAGAAGGAAGGGCATCCGGCTTTTATATTCTACACAATTCGTTAAAGTATATACCTTCATTATTGCTACTGCATACCATATCTGGGCCATAACTCCCGTAAAGTTCCTGAATTACTTTATTCTTTTCAACTTTGCAATAGCGGATAACATAATATCATTTTTTAGCATCAGTAAAATAATAAAATAGGTTAATGCTCCTAAAACAACATCGAGAACCATAAGAGGTAACAGGCTTACACCAGAAAATATCTTTTCTACTAAAGTAATTACTAATGCCATACAAAAAGCTGATATACCAATCGAAAGGTAATACTTTACATTTAATGGTATTTTCGTCAATTTCCGACAAGCTACAAGCATTAGCGCAGTGACCATAGCCTCAGTTGCAACAGAAGCAATAGCAGCACCATTTTGATTATATAACGGAATTAATATAACATTTAATATTACATTTACGCAGGTCCCAAAAAACACACACTTGAAAAAAGTTTTTTCTTTATCTGTTGTAAGTAATAATTGTCCAAATACTCCCCCCGATAAAGGCATTAAAATTAGCAATGGACTCAAAATTTTTATAGTTTCTATTGCTGGTAAAAAATCACGGCCAAATAAAACAAATACTATCTTATCTGAAATTAATACCAATCCCACGCAACTTGGTATTGATATAAATATCATAATTTTTAAAAACGTATTTATAACTTCTTCTACTCTTTTCAGATCATTCTGAGAATAATATATACTTAATCTAGGTAATAGTACAGCACCTATCGCTGTAAAAGTGCCTGCTAACATTTTTACAATTTTTACAGCATTTGAAAAATATCCTACAGATTCAGGGTTACTCATTTTAGTCAGCATGGTAATATCTAAAAGACTATATAGTTCAATAGCAAGAACGGATGCAAAAAATATAATAATTGGCTTAAAATGCCGACTGACTTTAAGATTAAAGAAACGAAAATTAACATACCTTCTCAATTGAACCATATTAAAGATATAATTTCCTACGGTACCAAAACATACAATTATAGCATATATCCAAATATCTTGTTTTGTTTTTACCAATATAAGCATTAATATTAATGATATAACTTTTATTGCTAAGCTACGCATAGCAATATATTGATACTTTTCAAGTCCTTGGTAAACCCATTCAATATTAAAATAATTTAATACGATTAATAAACCAAAAATAATATTAAGTGTACTAGGAGTTTCAAATACATTAAGCATAATTAAATAGGCTACAATGCAAATTGAAGTAGCTAATGCATTAATTAGGAATAGTTCAGAAAAAATTTGATTTTTTTCTTTGCCGCTAGCAGATCTTATTTTTGCAATTGCACGGACACCATATGAAGGAATACCAAGCGATGCAAACATTGTAAAATATGTCACTATGTTCTGTGCAGACGAAACATTCCCAATACCAGCAGGACCAAGAATGTGAGATGCATAAGAAACAGTAAATAATGGAAAAACTACTGTTAATGCCTTATACAAAGTATTAAAAAAAGCGTTTTTCATCAATGATTTCGACATTAACTACTCTTCTCCTCTTTAATTGTCAAGATAGTTGTGGTATCTAAGGAGATTTATTTTGCTCAAAGCCCCTCAAAAATGCATTAAGTTTTAGGCTCAATTTGATTCCCCTAGATTTTTCCGTTTGAGCTGCCAATAACGAACTTCGCAGTTTCACCAATTTTGATGCAGTTTCTTAGTACTAATTCAACTTGTCCACTTTGATGCTTATGTGATGTGAAAAACTTCTTCTCACTATAGTAATAGTTGTAGTTGTACCAAAGGACGAATACCTTAACCCATGTCATCATTGATTGAAACAAATCCTTCATTCTCATAGTTGGAGCGGTATTTACAGATTCAGAAAATGGGCTCTTAGTGAGGATGTAATTACTCACTCCTGACCGACTTTTAGAAGGTGTAGTACCTAATTAATAGTTTGTTTCAAACATTGTTACTCTTTCATGAAACTATCATTGTCTAAATGTAAAACTAAAGGTTCTTCTTACCGTGTATATTTTGAACCTTATTGCAACAGGTCCAAGGAGATAAGCGAAGCATCCCAATAGTTTGCATGAGAGGATGTTAGTAAATCCAAAGGAACCTATCCATAATGGTGTAAAGCAAAAAATATTAGAAATTCTTGGACCTGGGCTCCTAAAAACGGCGAATAAAATTAAGGTAGGTAGAAGTGTATACAACCATGCAAAAGTGCCACTTCGGACAGATTTAAGAGCCACCTCTGCCATGACAAGAGCCAGCCTCATGGATTCTGACTTTCTGGCGGGGAATCCATGTCCGTAGGGGCTTCATGTAAAGTGACAACCTGGTACGAATCCTTTTTAATGGTGGATCTTCTGTTGTACTGGTGGCTCTCAAATTTGGCACAAGTGACACTATGCCATGGCAATATACAGAAGGCAGAATACTAGAAATAGCCAATCATCAACCTAAAGAAATAAAGCTTATCGCCTAGCGAGATTGTTCAGATTTCTTGAAGATCAGCGAACCATAAGGTCCTTCCTTACGGACACATCATCCTCCAAACGAATTCCAAAAATCAGAGCAACAAAGAAGACGAAGTAAATATTAATTGTTATTTCCACAGAAGATAATATTGTCAACATAAACACAAGTATAAAGAACGGTTTAGCTCTTTTTGAGTTTTGCCCTAACCAAAGCATAAAATATAAAAGAATGACTAGGGCAACTGTACCAATAATGCCATACTGTACTAAACTATTCAGGAATCCGTTTTGTGCATTCGGCGCTTTTACTAGGGAATATAAAACATTATAATAATTGTTAGCACCATATCCAAAAAGAAATTCTTCTTGAATTAACGGTAATACACTTTCATACATTTGTAATCTTCCATGCAAATCAAGCGATTCACCAAGTACGTTGATAATAAAATATTGTACTACCGGTATTGAAAGAATTAGATTATCAAACAAAATAAGAATAGAATCCGAAACCGCAAGAAGTAATAACCACTTTTTCGCAGTAAATAGGTTTGATTTAATTTTGAAAAATATTAATACCAATAAACATCCTATTATTCCTGTTGTGCATTCAGTGATAAAACTGATAATAAATGCCCATAAAAAATAGCAAATTAGTATCATACGTTTCGAATTGAATCCGCGTTCGATTTTTTCTTTATTGATAAAATAGTAAAAAATCACAAGATATATATGCAAGTATGAAACCGTAAATTTATTGCCAATAAAATAATTACTTATATTAGCATAGTAAAGGTTCGGAATTAATAATAAAATCAAATCAGTAATAACACAGTAAAAAAGACTCAATACGTAGAAGGACTTAAAAAGAACACTTAATTGTTTCTTTACAGCCAATACCTTAATGAACGCAAAAATTTCTACAACAGTACATATGAATACAATACCTCTTAATGTTGATCCTGAAACTCCACCAGCATTGAGATATGATGAATATAACGCAATACAGCAAAATAGAAAAACAAAAAAATTTAATGTCAAATTTTTTTTTTGATTTATTACCCTTACATTTAATAACAATAAAATCCCTGCAATAAATATAAGTATGTATTTAAATAAATCATATGATTCAAAATAATACCATCGCACAAAGAAAATATGGTACATTACAATTGCGAAAAAGTATGAACTTAGTTCTTTCTTTTTTACTTTAACTTGGAGGCTCATAATATTGTCTCCCATTTAACTACAATGTTCATATCAATACCTATTCTTTCCAAGTAATTCCTTGCTTTTTAACTCTGGCAGGAACTCCAGCTAGTAAACAGTTAGGTTGCTCCATTTTTACGCCGCAGACTAAACTATTACAACCTACTATGCTTCCCTGACTTAAATGTGTTCCTTTAAGTATTGTACAATGTGAAGCTATCCAGACGTGATTATTAACAACGACACACTCTCTATCATTATTTTCAATACCATTAAAATATGTTTTATGTCCATCTGTGTCTCGAACACTGACATTCCATCCTAATAATACATCCTGTCCAATGGAAATTTCTCTTTCACATTGTAATTCAAAATTTCTATTAGAATAAAACCCTTCTCCTATGGTTACAACACCATTATCTATAAAAATGTTAAATCCTTCAGCAATCACACATTCTCCACTAAATATAATACAACCATCTTTCAATACAGAAAACGAGCTATGATTTGCAGAAACAAATCCAGCTCCTTGGAAACCAAGTTTAACCATGAAATACTTTGGTACACAGTTTAGTTGTACAGAATTTTTCCTCAATTTTCCTAATTTAACATTGTACCGGATACGGACTGGCATCTTAATTGCAATTGCAAATGGAAACACAATGAAATTAAAGAATACAGACTTAGGAAAATCTCTCAGTAAAAAAACAATAAATTTTATTTTATTCATTTTAACCTCTCTACATACATTCTCAAACGTTCCTTATAACGTTTATATTTATCTTTAAGGTTATGTCTTTTCATATTTATAAAATGATAATTCCAAGTTTTCTTTTTAATTATATTAAAACTTTTTATTGTTATTGGCCATGTTTCCAAGGGGAGAAAAGATTCAGGAACTATTTTAAATTCCCTACTCACAAGTATTGATTCATGATACTTCATACGTCTCAATTGGAGATGCATATACAAAAACTCTTCACGTAACAAAGAACCATTTTCAACATAATACCTATACACGTTTCCATTGCTCCATACATAAAGCTCATCTTTTCGATACTCTTCATCATAATTCCCAGTTCTATAATTGTATGTTATTTTTATAAACCTGGTTGGTTGAATCTTAAAATTGACTGACCAATCCTCTTGTAATACCCTTAGGCCTTGATCAATGAAAATGGTATTAATATTATTTTCACTACGGAAGGTTTCATCAAAAACAGTAGTCTTAGAATCCGAAAATGAATCTCGGTATAAACTTTTCCCTCTAAAATCTGACATAAAAACTCGATTATTCTGAAGTGTATTCCTATAAAGAACCATATGTCCTAAGCAAAATAATTTGTCATACTTATCCAATAACTCATCTGTAATAAATCTGCTTAAATTCCCCATTATGGTATCAATATCACAATGTCCCCAAAACTTATATTCTGATAAATAATCCTCAAAAATATAGCCATAAGCAGGTTTGTAATCACACAATTTATGTGGTTCTTCAAGACTAATTTGAAAATCAAATTTTCTCTTTAGAATTGACTTCATTTCTTCAAAAGTCATTTCCACTACTTTTACATTATCTGGGTAATTATAAGTCTCTTTATTGTCAGTAAATAAAAGCCAATTAAACTCCTTATTCCACTCACATGTTTTTAGAAAAACTGGAAACATCTCAGGAAAACTCCCGAAATATGGGATTATAAAAACGCATTTTCTCATTATATATTCCTCATTATCGCTTATCTTTTCATTTGGATTAACAACTTTAACATAAAGCAATTTTTCTTCTTAAGGAAAAAATTAAATATTCTTATCTTAATAGGATTTTCATTAAAGGGATAACACTTTAATGTCTCTTGCACCATTTCATCATTTACTATCTCTGTAAACCTGCTAGTATTACCATGTTCTAGTTCCATCATTAAGCAGGTCCTTACTCGACCTAAAAAGAGCCTATCCACTCGATTTTTATAATTAATTGGCCTTACAAATTGTTTTAATTTTCTATCCAACTCAAATGCCAGTTGTTTTTCTTGCTCAAAACGATTCTTTCTATACTTTGTAGAAAGAGATCCCTCTTGTGAACTAAAATAATAATACAATTCATACGGAATAATGACTGTCTTATGGGAATGCTTAAAATAATCAATTTGAAATACTGCATCCTCTGAGATAAACTCACGTTCAGAATGAAAGCGTATATTATTATCATTTATCAATTTCATCGAATACAACTCATGCCAAACAGAGACTGGTATAATTGATTCAACTTTCCCACTTGGCTCACTTGAAATCATATTCAATAGAACATTATCAATGATTTCTTCATCAAAATATATCTTTTCTCGTTCACAAATAGACTTTGCAATCTGCTTTTCATTATTAAAATAACGTACTATTCCACAAATAGCTGTGTCAGCATCATTCCTTGTTATAGCATCGTATAATTTTTCAATATAATCTGCTGCAACAAAATCATCTGAATCAACAAATGCTACATAATCCCCAGAAGCCACATCTAATCCACTATTACGTGCAAATCCTAGTCCTTCATTATTTTTATGAACAACTTTTACACGGTTATCTTCATTTGCATATTTATCGCACATTGGGCCACAGTTATCTGGTGATCCATCATTTACAAAAATAATTTCTAAGTTATTGTATGTTTGCTTTTTTACACTCTCAAAACACCTATCTAAATATTCTTCAACATTATATACAGGAATTATAATACTAATTAATGGATTCATATAATCTTCCTTCGACATTACCAATAATTTTTGCTGGTACCCCAGCAACTTTACTTCCACTTTCAAAGATAGATTTTGTAACTACTGAACCTGCTCCTATTTGACAATTATCTGCGATGGTAATTCCACCTATAATAATACTGCCAAATCCCAAAGTACAGTTATTTCCAATTCTAGGTACACCTGAATTACCAACACCTATACACACATTTCCAAAAATAGTACAACTGTCCCCTATTTTGGATCCTCCATTAATAGTTACCAGACCAACATGATGAATGTGCAAACCAGGTCCAAAACAATTTGCAGGAATATCAAAACCCAATTTTTGCCCTAAGCGATTTTTCTTTCGTTTATAATACAATAGCATTACCTTGTGATACAAACTATCTCCTGCATTAAAATGATATTCTTCACACCTTAAGTACTTTTGAAACCTATATATTGTTGCATTTTTGGAATTAACAACTACCTGGGGTATAACTCCCTTTTTAAGGTAAGAACTTTTTTCCATTTTCAATATTTTCTTTAATTCGTCTCTTTTCATTATCATTAAATCACTACACTTTTCTGTAATCACTCACGAAGTACTCTACCTCATTAGTTGATTGTAAAATTTCATCAGTTTACTGTGCATTATAGCTGTACTATATTCCTCATTAATTTTGGTCATATTACTAATTGACATCTGTGAGATCATAACTGTATTTCGACAGCATTTTACTAATGCTGCAGCCAATGCATCAACATCGCCTGGATTTATCAAAATGCCGTTCTTTCCATCTTTTATAACCTCCGGAATTGCTCCTACTTTTGTACTAATAATTGCCTTCCCACACGCCATGCCTTCTAAAATTGCCATAGGTAATCCCTCGTTATATGAGGGTAATACTACAGTTGAAACATTACTCAACAACGATATTTTTTTTTCGAAATCTGCCCAACCGATAATTATTATATTCTTCTCCAGATGCTTTCCTGCTACTAACTTTTTAACCTTCTCAACTTCTCCATCCCCAGCCAAATAGCATTTCAGCTCAGGCTCCATTTTAACCGCTTTTTCTACTGCACATACTAAATCAAACGTACCTTTTCGCTTCCCCATTCTTCCTAACATTACAAACTCTTTTTGATGTTCGATCGGAGAATTCACCGCTAACGCAAGACCTGAAACGTTGATACCATTTTCCAGTACAACACAATTTGTAATACCAAATGTTTTTTCAAATTTATTCTTCCAATCGTTAGACAAGGCAACTACTAAATCAGAAACTTTCAATATGTCGCGAACATTTCCTTTTTTCTTATTGCTTAATTCATCATAAAACTCCATATATTGGGCTCCATGAATATGAAAAACCACCTTTTTTTTCCACTTTTTTACTGTTTTAACATACCAACCTTTTCTAAAGGTACTTCCCCGTGACGCGGCATGAATATGGTAGACATCATAATTTCGCTTAGTAAGGAAAAACCATGCAAAGGATATTAATGAATAAAAAAGCACATACACTTTATTACCATCAGCATAGGAACTGTAGGATTCAATATTATATATATCACATAAGTCCCTATCCTCAATAATCTCCTTAATTACAGTTGCCATACCCCCTTTAGATTTAAATGGACTTGGTCCAACAACCAATACTCTCATAGTCCCCTCCAATCTTAAAACAAACTTAACTATTTAATTGATTATTACAAATGTGTACATTATATTTTGCAAAATTACGTAAAAAAAACTTCCTTTGCTACACAAAAAAGATTTAAAAGCTTGGAGCTCAACGCTTAATAGAAAATGGCACTTTATCATGTTTCGTTTAATTATAGAAGAGAGTCCATTTTTAATCACTAACCGGTACATAATACGATAGTTTTCGTCCATCATGTGTAAAGGTTAGTCACCGGTATAAATTTTATCTTTAATCTGATATAAATCCACTTGAACAAACTCTTAATTAGTAGCCTAAATTAAATTATTTCAGTCTTTACCAAAGTTTAGATGGAGGTTCAATTTCCTTAATATTTTGATGAATCCCCTAATTTTCATGAATATGATTCAATGATAATACGTATAATTTCAAGTTAAACCCACTATCTCTTCAGATAGAAGCAAGTTGCACATTTAATAAAATTTTTATTTTTCAAAAAGATTACCCGCATCTTCCAAAACTCTTCATAAATAATGTGATGTGGAATTTTATTATAGTGTAGTTGCAAATCATCATGATTAAAGCCTTTTGTTAGCTAGTGCATCTATCAGTTCAGATTATCTTCAATTAGAACAAATCAGATCCATTTTGCACCATAAATTTGCTAATAACAGACCGCAGTCTTTCGTAAAAAGCAAATATATATTTCCCCTTGCTTATCACAAAGGATAACTTTGCGTTATTATTCACTAAAGCAAAAGGAAATTGTCTATCTCATTAAGTATCCGCTTTGTATTCGATAGGTATGGCATCAGGCTAACACTTAAGATTTCCTCATAGATGCTCCCCAAATTATCCAAATCATAACACGCCATAATTATCCCCATCTCGTCAAACTGTTTAAGTAGCTGCAATTGATGATCATCTACGTGTTCACCATATTTTGCTAATCTCGGTACTGCAATTACTTTTTTTTCTTTTTTTACTGCACTGATGATTGCGCCCGTCCCGCCATGAGTAATTACAATATCACTAATTCCCACCTTTCCAGAAAAATCATCTGCATCCATATAATCAACAGATTCAAAATTTTTAGGAATATATTCGCTTGCACCAATCTGAGCAAATACTCTATCTTTAATAACTTCATTTTTAATTAAATCATCGATTTTCTCTAACAAACGATTAAATTGGAACTTCTGTGAGCCTAACGTTACGAATATCATTTTTTCTCTCCTAATATATTCCGCCTAAATAAATTGCATTTGGATATATCTTCAACATGCTTTCCCACTGAACATAGAACTGATCAGCAAACTTATATACTAATTTCCCACTTTTAGTTGCTGATGTCACCTTAGCAAACGATTCAATATAAATCACTTTCTTACGGAATACTTTGCAAATTAAACACATCGGCAACATAGCTAATACACCAGTACAGATCACCGCATCAGGTCTTTCTTTTATAAAAACTACCAAAGATTTGAGTACATTTATAAACAAACGGAGAACCACCGTTTTTTCTTTTCGATTAACCTGCTGAAGATAATATGTCCTAACTCCTTTTGTATTTACCGCATATAAAGTTTTCTCTGTCAAAATAAAGCTATCATGTTTATCCATCAAGGGCTTTAACATCATTAACTGCTCAAAATGCCCTCCTGTGGAAGCTGCAAAACACAATTTTAATTTCTTATTTTTCACGATAATCACATCCACATATTCATTATCTCAAGAAGATTCCCTGCTTAGAACTTTTCTAGTAAAATTCCAGCAACTGATTAACTATTATTGATGATTACATCACACTTTCTTAACTCATCTATATCATTAACAACTTACATCAAAAGAAAGTCTCCAGTCTTTCAAGTTCGCGTCATAAAAGATGAACTTTGTTACCTTAACCATGATAAGTTTTAACACCATGATGGGCCTCTGTTGGAAATTATGCTTGTTTGAATTAATAGAGTGCCATGTTAGAAGTCAGCTGGATATTCTCGTTTGCTACAATTTCGCCCAATTTTACAGTAGTAAAAAATAAATTCAGGTTTTTCTTCTGTGAAGAAACTGTCCACTGCATATTAACAGCTCAACTCTAGTTCTTTACTTGTACGATAGACGATATTATTTGATATCTGACAATCAATTAACCAACTAATCCCGAAGACACGCAACATATATTTTTGATTCAGATTTCAACAAAAGTAACCTTTTCTAAAATGCATCTTTTGAACCAAATAATACTAGGACCGTTTTAAAAATAATCTTAATATCAAAGAAGAAAGTTCTTTTTTGAATATATTGTAGATCTAGTTCAACCATTTCACTAAAACCCAGACTATTTCTTCCACTTACCTGCCAAAGACCTGTACACCCCGGAGTGACCAATAAACGTTGCTTATCGTAAGCAGAATATACCGCAACCTCTCGAGGAAGAGGTGGACGTGGACCAACTAAGCTCATATCCCCTTTTAATACATTGAAAAGCTGGGGTAGTTCATCGATACTCGTTTTCCGAATGAACTTCCCCACTTTTGTAATTCGAGGGTCTTCTTTCATTTTAAACATGGCACCGTTTATTTCATTGTATTTTAATAGTTCAGCGAGCTTCTCTTCTGCATTTGACACCATGGAGCGAAACTTATACATTTTAAACTTTTTTCCATTTAGCCCTACACGGTTTTGTGAGAAAAAGACTGATCCTTTTGGATCTTCTACCTTTATTAGGACCGCAATAATCACAAAGAGAAAACTTAAAAGTATAATTCCGCATAAAGATCCAAATATGTCTACCAACCTTTTTGTAAAGAGATAGGTCTTCCTATCATTTACATTGGTATTTTGTTTTTCTATATAACCAACTTCTTGATTTGCTAGATTGGACAACTTAGACCCCTTCCTTTTCCTATAAGATTACTTTTTCTTTATCTAATGAAGAAACTAGGTTTTTCAAGTAATCTATCATATCGTCATGGAGGTCTTCGTGTTGCAATGCAAATTCAATGGTTGTTTTAACAAAGCCAAACTTTTCTCCAACGTCATAGCGTGTACCTTCAAAATCATAGGCAAACACTCTTTGGATTTCATTTAACTTTTGTATCGCATCTGTTAACTGAATCTCGCCACCTGCACCTTTTTCCTGACGATCGAGGAACATGAAGATTTCTGGTGTTAAGATATAGCGTCCCATAATCGCTAGATTAGAAGGAGCAGTACCTGGCTTTGGTTTTTCTACAAAGTTACTAACTTGGTAGCGACGTCCTTCCTGCGTAGAAGGGTCAATAATTCCATAACGATGTGTTTCAGAGTCAGGAACAGTTTGAACACCGATGACGGAAGAGAAAGTATCTTCATACTGATTGATTAATTGTTTTAAACATGGAGTATCACTTTGTACAATGTCATCACCTAATAGAACAGCAAACGGTTCATTACCAATAAAATTACGAGCACACCATACAGCATGTCCAAGACCTTTAGGTTCTTTCTGCCGGATGTAATGGATGTCTGCTAGGTTTGTTGGGTACTGAACTTTTTCTAGTAAATCATACTTTTCTTTTTCGATTAGATTTTGTTCAAGCTCCATCGCATTATCGAAGTGATCTTCAATGGCCCGCTTTCCTTTACCTGTAACAATTATGATATCCTCAATACCGGAAGCAACAGCTTCTTCGATTATGTACTGAATCGTTGGCTTATCGACAATTGGTAACATTTCTTTCGGCATTGCTTTCGTTACTGGCAAGAACCTCGTTCCTAAACCAGCAGCTGGTATAATGGCTTTTCTAACTCTTTTCACTTTTGTTTCCTCCTCTATATTTTCTTTCGTTTATCTAAATACTTGGCAAAAAATAAATACCTAATGGAAATACAAGCGTTCACCATGCTTATCCTTTCATTAAGTATTTATTGGTTTATTTTAAAATCGGGCATCTAACCCGTCCTCACACCATGCTTTTGACGACAGGCGTCTAAGGATTGAAACATCTCTCTCTCCTCCCACAGCATGATTGAGTACTCCCATCGATATCGGACAGGGAAGCCTCGCCGTTCAGGGTGTTAAACCTGAAAGTTGTATGATTTTGTTAAATAATTCTATCGACTTAATCGGATTTAAAACAAATTGAATAATTTTTTCCTTTTAATCCGTTCTGGATCTTCTTTATAGACATGCTTGCCTTCAATCATCAGCGCAGCATTATCATCAAAGTAGTAGGCCATCTCGTTCCCATACTTCTGTTCAATCACAGCAAATGCTTCTCTCATTTTGAACGTACGCCTTGTGACATTATGAGCATCCGAAGCAATCACGTGCGTTAGATTGTTTTCAATTAATTGCAGCGAAAAGTTCTTTATTTTCTTTCCGAAGTCGCCACAAACACTAGCCGCTGTGATTTGGGTTAAAGCACCCTTCTTCACTAACTGATAGAGTAGCTCTGAACATTCGATGATTTCCTGATTCCGTTCTGGGTGGACAATCACGGGGATCAATCCGTTCACCTGCAGCTCATAAAACAATTTCTCCGTATACCGCGGAACATGGTTTGAGGGGAATTCTACTAATACGTATGGGGTATGATTCACTGGAAGAATTTCGCCTGCTAGATATCCTTCGATCATTTCTCCATGTATCCGGACTTCCTGACCCGGTAATACCTTGACATCGATGTTTTCATTGCGTAGCTGCTGGTTTAACTCCTCGACACTAGCAAGGATTTGTTGTTTCGGATTTTCATAGGAATTATTCAAATGATGCGGCGTCGCCACAATCGTATGAATTCCTTGTTCCACCGCTTTTCTCGCCATTTCGAGTGCTTGAGCAAGAGACTGTGCGCCATCATCAACTCCTGGCAATATATGACAATGTAAATCAATCATGGCAGCACAACCCCTTCCAATTATCTGTTAATTTTATTTCGACAATATTCATGGTAACACCGTCTAATGCCCTAGTAAAGGGGTGCAATTTGTCGAAAATTAGTTATTTTGAACCATAATAATAGTAATAGTCGTTATCCTTGATTTCTTTGTGGTTTAATACCACTCCAACCAATTTACTTTGTGCATTTGCCAGAAGTTCCTTCGCTTTTTTCGCTTGGTCAATCTCCGTCTTGCCGCTATAGACAACCAAAATCGAACCATCTACTTTATTCGCAAGGATTTGCGGATCAGATACAGCTAACAATGGCGGCGTATCAAAGATAACATAATCAAATTGTTCCTGCGCTTCTTCAATGAACTGCTCCATTAATTTTGAGCTTAATAACTCTGCTGGGTTCGGCGGAACGGGACCGCTTGTTAAGATATAGAGATCCTTTTCTTCTGTTTCAATCACGGTACTGCCAAGGGTAGCTTGCTTCGTCAAGACAGTGGTAAAGCCAAACAGGTTATTAACAGCGAACGTTCGATGAACCGTTGGCTTACGAAGATCGGCGTCAACCAGTAATACCTTTTTTCCTAGCTGTGAAAAGACAGCTGCGAGGTTGGCTGCTGTGGTTGACTTTCCTTCACCCGGACCTGAAGAGGTGACCATAATTGCTTTCAGCTCTTTATCAATTGACGAATATTGAATATTCGTCCGAATCGTTCTGTATTGCTCTGAAATCGGTGACTTTGGATCAAGTGTAGCAATCAGCTTTCGACTAGGATCTGTTGTCCTCACCTTCTTATTTCTCTTAAACGCCAAGAGTCTCACCTCTTCCTGCTGATCTGCTTCCTGCTGCTTTTCGCTTCTTCAATTCTTCCATCTTTTGATCATCAATGGTTGCAATAACCCCTAAGATCGGAAGCTCTAAGATTTTTTCAATATCTTGTTCATTTTTAATCGTGTTATCAAAGTACTCAAGTAAAAACGCCATTCCAATCGCAGCCATTAAACCAACCACAATCGCAATCGCTACATTTAATACGGGCTGTGGTTTAATCGGTGCTTGCTGATCGACCACTTGTGCTTGCGCTAGAATACTAACATTATCGACATTCATGATTTTAACAATTTCCGTTTGAAAGACTTTTGCCGTTACATTTGCGATTTCCGCAGCCACATTGGGATCCGGGTCTTGGACCGCTATGTTGACAACCTGGGAATCCTTTTCACTGCCGACGGTAATTTTTTCATTTATTTGTCCAGCTGTCATATCAAGGCCGAGTTGAACGATTACTTTATCAAGAATGGCCGGACTTTTAATGATAACATTATAGGTGTTAATTAATTGTAAGTTAGTTTGAACTTCATTGTAGTTGTATACCGCTTGTTCATTCTTTGCTTGGTTGACGAGAATTTGTGTCGAAGCCTGATAGATAGGGGTAATAAAAAAGTAACTAACGATGCCGCTAACTAAACCAGCCGTCATGGTAATGAGTATGATCATCACGAGGCGTTTTTTTAACGTCTCTAGTAACTCTTTTAAACTAATAGTTTCTTCCATAATATCCTCCTGTATATGTTGAATCAAAATATCAATAGTATACCATGAATCCTGTCGTTTTTTACAGTTAAATGGCGATTTGTGGATATTTATTTCCCTTTTCATATCAATCTGCCATATTTTCTATACATCTCTATGTTCAGGCAGAGGAATTAAAAAAATCAACTCTACTAGCATACCATGCTTTTTGTTGGTTTTTACAATTGGTAAGAATTGCCTTCACTAAACTATTGTAGGTACTAAGCACTAGTTTACTATGAACTATTTGTAGGAATTTGTAAATTACCTAACCCATCATACCATGTTTTTTGTAAGAAAATGTTGGTTTTTCACAAATGGAATAAATTCCTTGCCCAAAGTTTGCTATAATAATAGGAAAAATGTATCTGGGGGGTAACAAATGAAGTATTTTTTCACCGTCATTTGGGGATTAATCTGTGTTAGCATACTAGTCTATGGTCATATCCACTGGAACCAGCAAACCACAGCGGTAAAAGCAGTTAAACCCGCGATCACAGCAAGTTCGACCGAAATAGAAGTCGATAAATACCTAGAGCTAGCCGCAAATTGGCCCGAAACCGCAAAACTGGAGCTCAAACGATCCTTGAAAGCAGAACAGCCTTTTAAAATTCTGTTTGCTGGCTCTAGCAGCATGGAGTGGGAGCAAACCGTTTCTAAAACATTAACCGCGAGCTTCGGCCCTGACAGGATTCGCACCGCACACTATACATACGATTTGACAACAAAGGACATCATCGCACAAAACAAACAGCAGGAGCTGGCAGCGGAAAAGGCACAGCTGATGGTCATCGAGCCGTTTTTATTAAACGACAATAATGTTGTGAAGATGGATGTCACCTTAGCGAACGTAACAAAAATAATCGAAGCGGCAAAGGCGGCGAATCCAGATACCACGATCATGTTGCAGCCGTCGCACCCCATCTATCTGCCAAATTATTATGCGATCCAAGTGGAAGCATTAATGCAATTTGCCGAAGAAAACAGCATCACCTATCTTGACCATTGGACAGCCTGGCCGGCAACCGATAATCCAGAAATCAAGGATTATTTAACAGCGGTTCAAAAGGCTCCAAACGAAAAAGGCTACCAGGTTTGGGCGCAATTCCTTGTAGATTATTTTGTCAATAAAAAGGCAAACTAGGATTCATCTAGTTTGCCCCTTTTTTCATATATTAGTAAACTTTAGTTTTAAAAGGTCATTTTTCAAATCAGCAAGTAGTTGTTGCACCGTCATCGCTTGATCACTCAGGCCGCGATCATAGGCTCTTTTTACAATGTCAGAGAATTCATTTGCCGAAAGCTCATCTTTGCTTCGCGTTTCCCCCATTAGACAATTTTCTCCTTTCTTGGTAACTCCTCCGCCCATTCTACTAAACTTCCTATTATTTGTAAATAAATTGTAAGGTTTGTTTTTTGAATATTCCGTGTCTACTTTTGTTAAAATCTGCTTAAAACCCCAATTTTTTGTGATAGAATAGTAGACAGAAAGTAGAATCATGTCTGGAGGGATGAAGAAAAATGAAGAAGAAAGTCGCAACGGCGGTGGTAACCGTCGCCATTCTGTCTGGCGCCTATGCGGGAATGGCTTCTGCTAACACCTATACCGTGCAAAAAGGCGATACTTTATCGAAAATTGCCATTCAGTATCAAACAAGCGTCAGGGATTTAAAGCAATGGAACGGACTAACATCCGATTTGATCTACATCAACCAAACACTCAAAGTAGCGAGTGCTGCAGAACCTGCTCCAACGATACCGACTGTGAGTGTCACAGAATACAACGTTGTTAGTGGCGATTATCTCGGCAAGATTGCCAAACAATTTGGCACCACCGTCCAGGAATTAAAGTCCCTTAACGGATTGGTGTCCGATCTGATCTATGTCGGACAAGTACTGAAGGTCTCTGCCGCAACACCAGTGGCACCGCCGCCTGAGCCAGTAGTGCCAACACCGGCTCCTCCTGCTCCACCAATACCGACACCTAGTGCTCCAGCCAGTGAATATATCATAAAAAGCGGTGATACCCTTAGCAAGATTGGCTTGCTATATAGTATGACTGTTCTGGAGTTAAAGACACTTAACGGATTAAAATCCGACCTGATTTATGTTGGCCAAAAGCTCATCGTTTCTGGTGCTGGCAGCGCGCCACCACCACAGCTAACAGATTTCGCCGTGACCTTTACGAATACGGCAAAGAGTTTAATCGGAACGCCTTATGTATGGGGTGGCTCCACGCTTTCTGGCTTTGATTGCAGCGGCTTCATTCACTATGTTGCCAACAAAAGCGGCAAAAGTATCGGGCGCTATTCGGCAGAAGGCTACTACAGCCGCACCTATTACGTCGACCAGCCGCAGCCAGGCGACCTCGTCTTTTTCCAAAATACATATAAACCAGGCATCTCCCACGTCGGCATCTACCTCGGCGACAACCAATTCATCCACGCCGACGAAAAAAAGGGCGTTTCCATTGCGAGTCTGGGCAACCCTTACTATACCGAGCATCTAGATGGGTTTAAGAGATTTTACTGATATGATACCTGAGCCAGGCTGCCGCCTGGCTTTTTTAGCTTTTAGTGTGGTGTGGTGGTGGCGAATTGAATAGGCAGATGAACTAATGGATTTGGCAGGTGAAATGGAATTTTGGCAGGTAAGCGCACAAATTAGGCAGGTGGGGAGATCCTTTTGGCAGGTACGATGTTTTTAGTTTAAAAGAGGTAATAAAAAAGGCCCCCTCAGCCAAGGGATTATGCTAAATTTGCATCCAAATATCCATATATAGGAAATACAATGACCTTTGCCAGGCTGTCGCCTGGCTTTTTCAGCTCTTAGTTTGGTGGTGGAATTGATTAGGCAGATGAACGAATGGTTTTGGCAGGTGAAATGAAATTTTGGCAGGTAGGCGTTCGAATTTGGCAGGTGGGGACATCCTTTTGGCAGGTACAATCTTTTTATTTTAAAAAAGGTAATAAAAAAGGCTTCCTCCACCAAGGGATTATGCTAAAATCGCGTCTGAATATCCATATATAGGAAATCCAATGACCTTTGCCAGGCTGCCGCCTGGCTTTTTCAGCTCTTAGTTTGGTGGTGGAATTGATTAGGCAGATGAACGAATGGTTTTGGCAGGTGAAATGAAATTTTGGCAGGTAAGAGCTCAAAATTGGCAGGTTGGGAGACCCTTTTGGCAGGTAAGATTTTTTAATTTACCCAAATAGTTGTTAAAAAAAATGGGAGCGGACAATTTTTTTTTGGCAGCTAGGGAACGACGTTACTACTATCTACATACCTCTTGCGGAACAATTGCTACTTTTGTTCCGCCCTTTTCGATAGATTTAATTGATCCACGATAGATGAAACAAGCGTACTTAATGGATTGATGATCATTTTAGCAGTCTCCCGCTCTACCTGCTGTGCGGCAGCAACCATGGAGAGTTGAGCAACAGAAACAATCCTCTGCTGACTTTGATGCTTCAAAACATGGGCCACTTCTCGTTGGTACTCCTCCTTCTCCCCACGCATCAATAATTCAAAGGTATTTTCAATGACGATCACCTCAATATCCGGTATTTTCTGATTGTTCTGTGCATATTGCTGTAGCCGCGTCATCGTACCTGAAACGGTATCAGGGTTTGTAAACAGGATCGTCTGCGGCTCCTCAATCTTGCAAATTGCCTCAAAATAGGGCTCGTCGATCTTGATGATCGGCACATTGAGCGTTTCATCTTTTAATAAAGCAATGTAATTTGTACAGGTTATCAGGACGGCATCCACACCCGTTTGAACGATCCATTCCACCTGATCCTTCACTTTCTTTTCCGCGTCCACCACCGTGAAACTCTCGTCGGTCCCCACCCGCTGCATTAAACCTGGGTCCACGAAATGACTTAGTTCGATGTCATAAGCAGATAGTGCGGATTCGATATACTCAATATTTGAATAATGGGCATGCAGACAGCCGATTTTTTTTTTCAAATTGCTCACTCCTCAATCATGTTACTAGCCAATCCCATCCCTAACACAAGTATCTTGTGTCAGATACGAAAAGAAGCCCACCAAAATGATAGGCTTTAAATGGTGTATTCTTTTATCCAAGCGACAATTTCTTCAAAAGAAACTGGAGGATTTTTATCTGCAACCATTTTCACCATAAAGTCCTCCGCCTCTTGGGGATCAACTACAATCTTATGCTGATTTTGCCGAAGGAACATATAAAGACCTGCAAATGCGGTCCTTTTGTTCGCATTGTGAAAAGCGTGATTCTTTGCCAGACTTTCAAATAATGCCGCTGCTTTCTCATAAATCTTCGGATATAGTTCTTGCTCAAACATCGTGGATTTTGGGCGGTTTACTGCATTGTTTAACAATGTAGGTTCTTTTACTCCTAGTTGTTCTTTCGGAGAATAAAGTTTAATTTGGTGCGAATTAAGGAAAATCACTTGCGCTTCTGTAAGATATTTTGTTTGGTCCATATTTACCTATTTACCAAGCCCTTAAAAGTCTCATCATACTCGTTAATCATATCATTCATTTGTTGTAAAAATTCAGCGTCAACACCTTTTGGCAATTTTAAATCAGCTTTCTTTTTAATCGTTACGTGACCATCCGCTAAATCAAAACGTACTTCATCGCCCTGTGCAATTTGTAAATGCTCTAATACTTCTTGTGGAAGTGTAATTCCTAAACTATTCCCGACTCTAGTAACTTTTCTCTCCATTTGCTCCTTCACCACCACTAAAGTCATTTTTTCATCCTCCTTATAATTTATTCCCAGAACCAGAGGATCATAACCGTTAATACAATTTTTACGTTCAAACGTTATAACAATTATAACGTGCGGAGTGAAATTTCTACAATTGTTGATAAGATACCCTGGTAGTCCACTCCGTAAACGATAAGTGCTAAGAGTTAGAGGGTTTCCGCCCTTTAGTATGTAAAAAAGAGGATATAGTATCTTAACGGGTTCCGTTTCCTATCGCAAAACGTGAAATTACAGCCCAAAATGTATAGTAAAATACGTATCAATTTGCACCGTATTTGCGGTCCTTTTATGTTTATAAAAAATAGCCCAAGCGCATAAAAACTTAGGCTATTTTTTATATATTTAGAAGGCTGATTGAACGAAAGGACCCTTTAGTTCAATCAGAAAAGGGACTCCTTATTCAACAATCTGGACCTTAATTGAACAAATAAACTTAATTTCATTTCACCTTTTCAAAAAAGATGTCTGACCATTTTCTTGTTACACAACCCCTGATTAATCTGACAAAATTTATTTTTATTTATTTAATGGAACGACCAATTCTAGTTCTTTTATTTCTTCCCTATAACCTTCATTGTTTATATCAGCTGGCTTGATGATAAATGATTTAGGTATCTCATCCATTGGCGGCAATGCTAATACCATATGGTGTCCGTAGTCCCCAGCCATACCTGTTTGTAGTTTTAGTCGATCATATACGCGGCCTTTATCATCGACTACTGTGAAATCAAACCATGGCCATGTATCGTTTTCATCCATTTCAGCAGGATAATCAATCTTTAAGTCTATTCGTGTTGATAGAGGTGAAACTGTTACTTTATCAGCTGTTAATGCATAATCTTTATCGGCTGTTTCAGTTTTCACCTTTGGATAGAACTCTTTCATAACACCGTTTACTTTTTCAAGTGGAAAAGTTACATTCCATTTTCCTTTATATCCAAATAAATTTTCCCCATGAACCGAAACCTCAATATTATCGCCGTATTCGTTATATTTTGATAAAGTAAATTGATGATGTTCAATGATTGTCTTTGAATCGATAGCATCTTGCCCAGTGGAGGCAATTGCAGGTTTGACTGACTGTCCGTTAATTGTTACATAATTTAAGCCGACAGTTTCTTCTGTAAGAGAAAGCTTTTTCTTACCTGTATATTCTACTGTTACAATTAACCGGCCGCCATCGTAAACAGCCTCTTTTACGGTCATCGTTAATCCATTTTGACTATCTTGTTTTTCAATTTCTGTCGTAAGTTGATCTTGTTGAATTTTATCAGATGCAATGTCACTGAATTGAGCATAAATAGGTCCGATCAGTGGAATATTTGATAACGCAGCTGCCATTCCTGTTGAAACAAAGCCGGATCCCAGGAGGGTAATACATAATCCACATGCAATCAATACGGAAAGTCTCGTAGTTCTTCCGACCTTTCGTCTTTTCTTTACTTGGAGCATAGCTGCCTTTTCCCTAGCAACTAGCTTTTCAAGAGGTATATCAATATTATCTATAGAATGATTAAACTTTTCTTTATTCATAAAAATAGCCCTCCTTTAAAATCGGCCTAAGTTCTTTTTGCGCTCTATGTAAGTGCGATTTCACAGTTCCTTCAGGGTAATTCATAATGTTTGCAATTTCCCTTATTGATAGATCGTGATAATACCTCAGTATAATAATGGTTTTGTATTTAGGATCCAAGAACTTAAAGGCTTCAGATAAATCCATTGAATGAGCTATGTAATCTACGCTGTCTTTAGAAATTATTTCGGCAAATATTTTCTCATCATCTGTAGTAAAATGTCGAGACTCTTTTCGAATAAAATCTATAGATTTGAAAACAAGAATTTTTATTATCCAGCTTTGAAAGCTCTCTGGTTTTTTTAATGTTTTTAGTGAAGTGTAGGCCTTATAAATTGTTTCTTGATAAATATCAAGGGCATCTTGCTCATTTCTAACATATGAATAGGCTGTCCGATACAATTTATTACGAACAGAACTTATTAGAAGTTCAAACGCTTCATCATTACCCTTCTTGGCTTTTTGCACCAATTTCGCAACATCCATTTGAGTATCCCCTCCTTTTCATAATAAAGTCGAATGAGGGAGTAAAATCGTTGCAAAGAAAAATTTCAACTAACAATCTACTTAGTTTTGTTATCTTATAATTAAGAAATAATTATCAAGCCTTAACAGGCACCGACTCTTAAATAGGAGCTTTTTTAACTATATTTAAAAGAAATCAAATGAAGTTGTAGATTTTAGAATAAAGAAGCAACGTGGTATAATATTCCAAATTTACTGTAGTAAAAGTCGTGGAAATATGAGGACAAATAACAACCACTCAAAACGTCTAGATGACCATTTAAAGGCTATACATTTAAAGTCCCATTCAATATTTATCTGATTTTCTCCGCCAACTCTAAAATAATTCCCTCTGGACCACGAACGTAGCATAACTTATAACTTTCTTCATATTGCTGTATCTCACTAAAGATTTCCGTGCCCTTCTTTTTCAATTTTGCAACAATAGCTTCAATATCTTCAACATTAAAGCAAATATGTCGGATACCCAGCGTATTTGCAAAAGGTATCTGACTATCTTTTTCATCTGACGGCGTATAAAATTTGACTAGCTCTATCCATGCCTGACCATCTGGCATCCCCATTCCTACACATGCCGTTTTAACATTATTAAGCCTCACTATTCTGTCCAACTGTTCTCCATCCATTTCCCATTCAGCTTGCACTTCAAGTCCTAAATCAAGAAAAAACGCTTTAGCCTCTGAAAGATCATTTACGTTTATACTCACATGATCTATTCTATTGACCTTCATATCTCATACCTCCTATGTTCCTGTTATTTTCAATACCTGCATTCGAGTAAGGTTTGTTTGAAATTATAATTCCCTTAAAACAGAAAATATCCTTCTTCATACGGAGTTCCACCTAATCCAATTTATTCTTTCTATGTCGCCCTATCGTAAATATGTATCAGCCACTTGATTACTGAATTCCCTTAAATAATGGAGGTAATTGTCGCCTCCATAGTTATATCGTTTATTGTACATTTTTGCGACGACGAGGTTGTACGCTGGAATCACTAATAACGTTGGTCCTGTTATCCCTAGTATTTGATAGGACCCATTTGGTACTCTTTCACCCAGCTCACTTCTTTTTGCCGGTGTATCTTGCACATACCAGAACAATCCGTTTTGTGGCAAATCTTTATTTTTATAAAGTGGATTTTGAACTTGCGTCGCCAATTGAATCACTTCTTTTGGAACGATTTGTTTCCCATTTATGGAACCATTATTCAGATGAAGATTCCCCCATAAGGCAAGCTCCCGGGCAGAGGTATGCAGGTTTGATTCCGTTCCATCCTTTGTGCTGCCAAGTTTATAGGAAGCAGGCTCGTCGGGATGATGGATGACCTGCACCAATTGCTTACTTGGCTCTGTTCGCCAATGTGTTTCCTTTACTCCTAAAGGTCGGAACACTCTTTCTTCCAGCAGTTCGGGAAAACTTTTACCATAAAGCTTGTCGATCAGCTTCGTCATCATTAAAATGTTAATTCCTCTGTACGTCCAGCCTTCGCCAGGAGCGAATTCCCGAAAAATCGTTCCATCCTCACTTTGATGTAGTCCGTGTGAGTGAGTAACTAAATGCCTGATGGTGGTTTTGGCTAACAATTCCTTATCAAACTCTTCGAAGTATTGACTGGCCAAGTCATCGAGACTATTAATCTTCCCCTCATATAAAGCATAGGCAACCGCTAAACCTAAGTAACTTTTTCGGACAGATGCAACATTAAATTGCGAGTTTTCATGAATAGGCAGAGAATCAGCGGCATTCGAATGATAGCCGCTATAGTGCTCCAACACGATTTCGTTGTCCTTGATGATAACGAGAGCAGCTCCACTGCTATGATTGCGCTCCTTTATATCTTCCACATAGGAAATTAATTTTTGAAAAATAGCAGTCACGCCCCTTTTTATCTTAATTTTATGGATTACCGTTTTTCATGCATGTACTTCATCCATTTTTTCTGTTTATGACTACTTATGAGGTAACCGATAAGAGCAGCAGTGGATACTCCTGTCGACAGGTTTCGAATGAAATCATCAGAGGTATAGATGCCAGCTACGATACCTATCAATCCAAGCAGTGTTACTTGAAATAAATGCTTTTTATTATTTTCATAGATAGTAAATTGAAATTGTCTTCGTTGTTCGATTTCCTTAAGATCTACTAGCTTTTGCGGTGCATCTAGAAATTCAGTTACCGAATGGACCAGCTTAAAAACAGGCTGTGATTGAGCCCATTGCCATACCAATGACCACTTATTGTTCCCGTGTTTATTTAGCCATTCCATGAATACAGGTTTTCCTAAGTCGATCAGCTCCTCCTCTGGAGCCAAATTACGGATAATCCCTTCAATGGTGACAAACGAACGTCCCAAGAAAACAAATCTCGTTGGAACCTGGATTGGCAGGGCCTGAATCATATCATTCATTTCCACTTTTAATGCGAGCAGGTCCATTTCCTTTAATTGTTCGGGCTGGAACGAGGCGAATTCAGCTAATAGCTTTTCTATCGTTCTCGTTTCCGCATCCGGAAGTAAAAATCCTAATTGAGCTAAACTCGCCACCGCTTTCGAATAATTTTTAGAAAGAAAGCTTTCAATCAATTTTTGAAAATGCGCTGCGTCCTTTTTGGTGATTTCACCAATCATCCCAAAATCAAGTAAGATGATTTTCCCCTCCTTTGACACCAACACGTTACCTGGATGTGGGTCAGCATGAAACCTGCCGGGCTCCAGCCATTGGGGAAGAAACACTTGAATTAGCCGTTTCGCAATCTCTTTTCGGCTGACATTTTCTAACGACTCAACATCTGTAATCCGTATACCATCGACCCATTCCATTACCAGCACATTCGCCGTGCTAAGCTCGGAATTTACAGACGGAATTTGGACGACATCCATATCCTTAAATCTCTCTTGAAAAAACAAAATGTTGTCGAGTTCCTTTGAATAATCAAGCTCCCGTTCAATCACTTCTTTTAATTCCTTAAACAGCACGTTAAAATTGATAAACCCTTTTGGAATGGGAACAAGGTGATCCGCAAACCAAATGATGATCGCTAAAACTCGGAAATCCGTTTGTACAATCGTGTCAATATGAGGACGTTTTACTTTAATGGCGACCTCTGTTCCATCCAGTAGCACACCTTTATACACTTCTCCAATGGAAGCAGAAGCAACAGCTGTTTTTTCGATGGAAAGAAACTTTTGGTGGAGCGATTCAGCTGCGAGAATTTCCTCAATTTCACTCCAATCTGATGGCGGAACTTTATCGGTCAGATCCTCGATTTGACTGATAAAGGCTTTCGGAAGCAAATCTGCTCGGGTGCTTAAAATTTGTCCTACTTTAATCAATAAGCCTTCTAATTCAAACAGTGTTTTTCGATACCGTTCTCCTATTTTCCCCCACAGGATATCCCACTCTGCTTGCGGCTTTCGACGAATCTTATACCAATAGATTTGCAGAAAAATGACAAACGCCATCGAAAGCACCTTGGACATTCGCACTAGCTTATTTCTTGTTTTCATTTCTACCCCCCACTACGATCTGATCACGTGTCTCTATTTAAACTTATTTTAAGGGAAAACTACTAGATTTGGCTAATTTATACAAGTGGATATCCGAGAGCACTTAGGTTGTGGGATGGACATTGGCAGAGTGGGGGAACTATTGATGGATGTGTTGGGTGTGGTGGCGGAACCGGTTTGGAGCATAAAGATATGAAATCAGCACATAAGCTGGATTTTCAAAAAATGGTCTTCATAGAAAAAGACAAAGACTAAAAAGTCCTTGTCCCTAGATTATTTGACATAATGCAATTCAGCAAATTGCTTGTAACGTCTAACATCAACCAGTGTCAGCTCGTTCTCCTGCTCGCCTGGCACAAACATTGGTATCCCCCGGCCAATGATGAACGGAGCGATTTGAATAATAAACTCATCGACAAGTTTTGCTTGCAATAGGGGCTGCAGCACCTCTCCCCCGCCGACGATCCAAATCCGTTTGCCCTCCTGCTCCTTTAGGGATTGGGTGAAACCGACAATATCCTCATTAATAAACTTCACATATTCAGTAGAGCCCTTCAACGTACGAGAGAAAACATAACAGTCTTTACCTTCATACGGGAATTTATCTGGCGAAAGGATGGCGATTTGATCGTATGTACTCCTTCCCATTAGAATCGTATCAACACCATTATAGAAGTCCTGATAACCCATCTCCTCTTCACCTTCCGTCCTATCCAACCAATCCAACGAATGATTCTCTCGTGCGAGATAGCCATCCAAACTAATTGCTCCGTAAAATACCAGCTTACTCATCTTACAAGCCTCCCTTAAATTCTTTAATTCGTCGATATATATGGCACTAATTACATTTCATCTTATATGAGCAATGGGATTTCAGCCAAATCATTCACGGTATAATCTGCTTCAACCCCGTTCCATTGAGAGTCTTTTTTCCAAATTCCTTTCATCCCTAAATTCCGAGACGCTTTCACATCGTTCTCAGGGTGATCCCCAACAAATACACTTTGACTTACCGAAACTTTCAGCCGCTCTAACGCCCGTTTAAAGATTTCGGGATCAGGCTTTTTTATCCCTTCCCATTCTGAAATTAAGATACTATCAAAATACCTTTCGATTCCTAAAGCCTTTATATTATCCATTTGAAACTGCCCTCTGCCATTTGTGATCATGCCTAAAAGCAGATTCCTACTCTTCAACTCTTCCAGCATCCTTATGAGATTCGGAAATGGAACACAATGATTTTTAAATTCAGCGATATAATCCTGAAGCAGTTCCTCCCAGGAGATCTCTGTAATACCAAATTCCTTGACCATTTGCTGGTACACTTGATCCTTCCACACATACCCGCGTTGATCTAACTCAATAAACCTTCCCACATAGTTCTCTCTTGAAATATGACCTACAACTCCATTCAATCTGTCATATTGGCTATGAATAAAGTTTTTTACGGATGAGTCTCTATCTAATAACGTTCCATCTAAATCGAATAAAATTGCTTTAACCATGTAGAACCCACTCCCTCGCTCACATATTCTTCTATTTCATTATCTTAAATTCCTTCTAGTATACAAGGCAAACAAGCCTAACGGTTGAGCAATGTGCCAAAAACGTGGTAAATTATTTGAATATTAAATTTTTCGGGGGGGGGTTAACAAGTGTAGCCTTTAGAATTCAACGAAAGAAAACTAATGGGGGGAAACTCAATGAAGCATATCTTTGCGTTTGAGGTAAAAGAGGAATACGAAAAACATCAGGATATCATAGAACGATTTAATAAGAAATTGAAGGAATACCAACAGGTACTCGAAAATGAATATGCTTTGAGGGATTTGCCAAAGGCTATTTTATGGACTAATGAAGAATTAGCAACTACTGTATTCTCTGAAATACCTATCCCTGCCTACACAAATAAAAGTTTAATATATATGTCGCCAGATTTAGTAACGTGGAGGAATATTCTCGTAAAGCAATTAGACGGAAAAAAACTTCCAGATATCCAAAAGTTTTATGAAAACTTTTCCGAAAACCAAGTATTTATAATATTGGCACACGAACTAACACACCATTCAGATTTATTCTTAGATGAGTTTGAAGACGAAAGAGAGGATAGTATTTGGTTCGAGGAAGGAATGTGTTTTTATCTACCGCGAAAAATATTATTAAGTGATGAAGAATTTAATGATATAACATTTGCAGAAATGAAGTTAGTTGAAACCTTCAAAGATAAATATGGAAAACATTCAATCGATAATTTTGGAATTAGTTCATATCAAGGTAATTTATCAAGTATTATGTTTGATTATTGGCGAAGTTATCTCGCTGTGAAGTATTTAGTAGAGGTTCGTGCTAATAATAATGTGAATTCTGTTTTTGAGGAGTACCATAATTGGCATGAAGAAGGTCGAAAAGTACCCTTAACACAGTATTTTGGATTAAATTCCTTCTTTGATTAACTTATAAAAAAATAATGGAAACCTATGTAGCACTGGTTTCCATTATTTTTGCAATAAAAACAACATTTAACTTTAACAGATCCTAAAAAAATAAGTTAATAAAAAAGGCAACCACCGCCAAGAGATTATGATAAATCCACAGCTGATTATCCATATATAGAAAATACAATTCCATAAGCCCGGCATTCGCCAGGCTTTTTATCCCTTTTTTTAAAAAATAACTCACTATTCAAAAAATATATGATAAATTAATAACAGTAGTTTTCTTAATTGGCTCTCAATCGTACTTCAACTATGGTGAAATCAACCTTGCAAGTGATCAGTGCTACGAAATAGGCGGAACTCCAAAGGTAGAAAGTACCTTCTTGGCATTGGATTACACATTTTCATGTCAGTGATCGGAGGGACGGTTCTGATGGCTTTTTTAGATCCGTCCCCCTGGCACAACATTAATAGGTTGCTTTGGCAGTGAACTGGCCGATTCCCTTTAATTGATCGTCAAAAAATTCAAGAATCAGTTTATTTTCCGTTTCAATACTATAATATTTGTCAATGTCCGCTTTTCCGCCTTGTATCATAGTGGCAAGGAGTGGAGAAAACAGCGGTAAATCCGTCAAGCTTAAATGTTTTGCCCCTTTGAAATGAACCGTATAGGCATCTTTGAAATTTTCATTATTCAATTTGTTCGCTACATACGTGGTGTTGGTGTCGAGCTGGCCCCAAACATCGTCCGAATAAATGTTAAGAAGCGGTTTCGTGAAGGCTTCGTCCCGGGCTACAAAATCAGCCTGTTCGTTGTTATACACAAGATCACTAAAGAACGGGGCGTCAATATTCACCACTGCACCAATATCATCACGCTCTCTGCCCAGCCACACACTGGCAGCACCGCCCATTGAGTGCCCGAATACGCCAATTTTTTCAGTATTGATATGTTGATAAACAGAGGTATTGTTACTTTTGGCTTTATCAAGAATGGTATCAATGACAAAATTCATATCATCCGTCCGCAGCTTCATCCATTTTTGAATGATCTTGTATTCTTGTTCCCTCGTGTAAATGCCTTCTTTATTAAAATTACTTACTTCATTATTAAAATCTGCACTAATCATCGCTCGCGTTCCGTCCTCTGAAGCGGAATAAAAGGAATGATAAGGATGATCCATCGCCACGACTACATACCCGTGGCTTGCAAGCTCCATATAAGTAGAGGTATTGCTCGACTTAATACCATATGCACCATGTGAAAACACTAATAAAGGGTATTTTCCATCCGCGTTTTTCGGATACCAAAATTCCACATTCACAACCCTGTTGTCACCCTTGTCGGTAAACTCCTCGATTCGATTTTTGTCCATATAGCTGTAAGTAGCCGTTTCAACCTTATAGTCCCCCGTCACTTTTGGTGATTGATGCTGCGGAAAAACAATGGCAGGCGCAAGGGCAAATACCGTTACCACAATCGCCATCAAGGATTTCCAGACAATTTTAGAAGTTTTGTATGGTTTCGTATTTGATTGATTGCGGATCAGAGAAACCGTTGCCTTTACTGCCATTAGGAATAGCAGGATCGCAACCATAACCCAGCGGAAGCTCCACTCAATCACCGATGAAAGTGTGAGCACGACAAAAGCGATAAAAAGAGCAATCCTCATCCCATTCTTTAGTTTGGTATGATTTTGCTTCGTTACCACACAGTAGATGGCAAAACCAATCTCGAAAATCAAAGCAATCAATAATAATATAATCCCCATCGTCATTACCCCTTTTTTGAAAAATTTCTTATGAACACATCATAAAAAATCACCAAAAGGAAGTATATAGAAAATCAGTAAGTTGCATCCACAGGCAAATAAGATGCAAAAAACGGTAAGCTAGTGAGCTTACCGCATGAAAATAGCTACTTTTTTTATTAAATGTCTTTCCTAAATGCCTTTAGTTTTTCATTGATTTGTTCGGCTTCTTTTTTATCTTTTTTCCATGACAGCAGACGAACGAGGATATAGATGACCGCAATTTGCAGTGCCAGAATGATGGCATCTGCTCCACTATTTACAATATCAAAAACGCTGGCCAGGGCAATCAAGAGAATTTCCAACGCGAAAAAATGAATGACCCTTCTGATCCGCATGTTCTTCTCACTTACATCATGAGGTGAATACAAAATAAACGCCAGGAAGGCACTTAAAAAAGAAAAAGCCATAAGGGTGTAAATCGACTTCAAATCAAAGTCGAGATGTGGAGCATAGATTTGCCGCAAAATCGTAATGATGATGATGATGGCTGCGAAGATCATCAAGAAATCCTTGAAAATCTTTTGTAAAAATTCGGATAGCTTCATAATTTATCCCCCTATTTCAACCCAAGCCTATTTTTAAGAACAGGCACATACTGCCTTGAGACAACAGCACGTTCCCCGTTATCAAGCACGGCTTCGAATCGGCCGCTTATCGACGGATAAATAGATGAAATTTTAGCGATGTTCAGGATCGTTGATTTGGATGCACGAAAACAATTCTTCTCTTTGCACAATTCCTCTAACTCATACAGCTTTTGTTTGACCTCAAAAACGTCGTCCTTGCAGTAGACATAAACCTTTCCATCAACGGCCTCAAAATAATAGATATCACTAAGCTTTATCCGATGAACTTGATCGTTTTGATAGCCAAGTACAATGAGGTTTTCTATTTCCAGCTTGTTGACGATTTCATTTATTTCATCGTCTACCTCATGACACCGAATGAGGATTTCCTCTGCCAGTTCTTTGTTTATTTCTTCGATTGAAATTTTCATCCGATCACCCATGAACATTCAAATAATTTCAGATAATTCCCTTTTTTTACATTATAGCAGATTATTATTCAGAATTTATACGATTCTACATCAAGTAAAGGAGAAAAAGACAGCTGCTGAGGCAAAGTGTATGCAATGTAAAGTATCGGCTATGGAACAAACAGCGATTAGAGGTTTGTCTTTTTTCCATGTTGCTAAAATGGCAAAAATTCTTTAAGAAGTAGTATAATGGATGACGACGCTGTCTCTTAATCACGGAGGTTTATGATGAAATTTTTTATAAAGTTAAATACCATTAGTGCTTTATACGCTTTAGCGTTGTTTATAGCAATCGAACTCATTATGAATGTATCTCGTATTAGTAGTTTAACTGGCTGGGAATGGGATCATGTTTACATAGTAGTTGCTGTTATTAATGTTTTGGGGCTTCTACTTGCAACCATTATCTTCATTAGCTTAACAAAAAAATGGATGGTAGGTAGAAAAAACAGCTATTGGTCACTGGCTTTGTGGGTACCCTACTTTATCCTTTTTCTCTCTCTTTTCACTGTCTTCGTTCCTTTTAGTTCAGGAGTAACACTTTTTCCGAGATTTAGTCTTTTAATTTTTGGGTCAAGCATTCTGTTTCCGGTTTACATCGTATTTATTAACGTATATGCAACCCCTTTACGTCCAGATGAATAGGACCAGAGAGACGGCTCTGATGGCTTTTTTTGCCTAATTTTTCCGTGATGGAGCCGTGAGAACCGTCTCCCTGGTAGAGTAACTACTGTCACTAAACACGAATACTATAAATAGACGCGAGGAAGCACCTGGCGTCACCTAGACTGACTTTTGGAAGTCAGGCTTTTTTTGCAGGAAAGCAAAGCATTTTAGTGAATAACCTTTAAACCGTGTATTGACAATGATGGAACAAAAAGGATAAAATAAAAACAGCTACTATGTATAACAAAGTAGTTGTTTTTTTATTAGCTACCTTGTTTAGCAAAGTAGTAATTTTTTCATCAACTATCTTGTTTAACAATGTAGTCCTTGTTGTTCCGTATTAAATAAGGAAAAGGAGCTATACCATGTCCTTAAGAAGCCAATTATTAAAGGGAATTTTGGATGGTTGCGTCTTAGCTGTTATTGAAAAAGAACCTGTTTATGGCTATGAGTTATCTAAGAAGCTTCAAGAATACGGATTAAGTGATGTTAGCGAGGGGACGATTTATCCCGTGTTGCTTCGCTTACAGAAAAACGGCCTTATCCGGGGAGAAATGCGGCCATCCGAGTCTGGTCCAAATCGAAAGTATTATTTTTTAACAAATGAAGGCAAAGAGGCACTCGATATGATTGCTTCAGAGTGGAAACAGATTGTTGAACCAGTTCATTCTTTATTTAAGGGGAGAGATTTACTATGAAGGCTAAACAATTAATTGAGGAGAATAACCGCAAACGAGAACAGCTCACACCAGAAAACGAAAAATACTATGGTGACATGCTCATCTACATCCGTCTGCAATTAACTCTGTCCGAACAACAATCCGAGGAAGTGTTGATGGAAATGCTCGATCATCTCCTTGATGGTCAAATCGAAGGTAAGTCGGCGAGGGATATTTTCGGTGCTGACCCTAAAGGCTATGCGGATGAAATCATTGAGAATTTACCGAAGGAACAAAAACGGGAGGTTATTCCTTTTATAATGGGGATTGTTCTTAATCTGGTAAGTTGGATGTTAATGATTCGGGGAGTGGTAATTCTCGTTATCTCACAATTTAAGGATGTGGATTCTAGCGTTTATGTGTTCCCAACTCTAGTGACATTTGCAGTTATTTTAGGATCGGTTGCATTTGGCGTTTGGTATATTTTTAGGGTCATCAAACAAAGCTTGTTTAATGAACAGGCAAATGAAAAGAAAATTATGGTTAAGGTGGGGGTCTTCGCAGCAGTCTCCATGGGGCTCGTCATCGCATTAACAATGTTTATACCAGACTTCGGTCCTGCCTTCGCCTTTTCTTGGTGGGCGTCGCTGCTAACTGGCGGGTTGCTTTGGGTTATCGTGTTTTTGTTGAAAAAGTTTGAGGTGGGGGTAAGGTAGGGATTCAATGACAATGACCTGGACCTGGCGTTCGCCAGGCTTTTAAGCTGTTTGGCGGTGGGTGAATTGGTTTGGCACATAAACCCGGAAAGTTGCACATAAATCTTTTGGTTTGTACATACGGTCAGGCATCTGCCTGACTTTTTCAGCTTTCAGTTTGGCTGCGGAATTGATTAGGCAGATAAACAAAGGGGATTGGCAGGTGAAAGAGGGTTTTGGCAGGTAAGAGCACAAAATCGGCAGGTGAGGGAACCTGTTTGGCAGGTAAGAAATTTTTTATCTAAAAAGGTAGCAAAAAAAGCGACCTGGGTCCAAGGTTTATGCAAAGTCCTGAGCGAAATTTCCATATATAAGAAATACAATTGCCTTAGTCAGGCAGATGCCTGGCTTTTTCAGCTTTCAGTTTGGCTGCGGAATTGATTAGGCAGATAAACAAATGCATTTGGCAGGTTAAATGAGATTTTGGCAGGTAAGCGGTCCGTTTTGGCAGGTTGACAGATCATTTTGGCAGGTAAGATTTTTTTTAGCTTAAAAAAGCATCTGCTGCTATGGAATTACGCGAAATCCGCAGCCGAATTCCTATATATAGGAAATAAAAATACCTTAGCCAGGCCGAGCCCTGGCTTTTTCAGCGTTCAGCGTGGCTGCGGAATTGATTAGGCAGATAAACAAATGCATTTGGCAGGTTAAATGAGATTTTGGCAGGTAAGCGGTCCGTTTTGGCAGGTTGACAGATCATTTTGGCAGGTAAGATTTTTTTTAGCTTAAAAAAGCATCTGCTGCTATGGAATTACGCGAAATCCGCAGCCGAATTCCTATATATAGGAAATAAAAATACCTTAGCCAGGCCGAGCCCTGGCTTTTTCAGCGTTCAGCGTGGTGGGGGAATTAATTAGGCAGATAAACAAATGCATTTGGCAGGTTAAATGAGATTTTGGCAGGTAAGAGTTCAGAATTGGCAGGTGAAGAGATCCATTTGGCAGGTAAACAAATAATCGACACATCAGCCCCCGCCACACAAAAAAACACCAAATTCGCTCCTTCCGCGAACTCGGTGTTTCCTTAATTTTATGCAGCTTGCTCGATCATTGTCACACTGACTTGTTTACGTTTGAAACGAATGATCATGTAGGCGAAGGTCACGACCATGAACCCAGCCATGTAGGCGAGCAAGATGGCGTTGTTTTGCCACATGTACCCGAAGTCGCCGCTTGAGATCACTGCCTTGAACGCTTGGACGGTGTACGTCATTGGGAAGACCGCGTTGAATGGCTGCAGCGCCTCTGGAATTAACACAAGTGGGAAGGTACCCGCGCTTGTGGTTAATTGCATGATCAAGATGAGAATCGCGATAAAGCGACCGACATCCGCCATTGTGGTGACGAGCATTTGGATCAATGTTACGAACACCATGCTTGTAATGATCGATGTCACCATAAATAATGGTAAACTCTGCACCTCAATCCCCAAACCGACTAGTAGCACAAAATCAACCAACAAGGCTTGAACCACTCCGATGATGGTGATGACACCTAATTTACCGAAAAACCATTGTGCTGCCGAAGCTGGTTGGACGGCTGGTTCCCTCATTGCAAACACGATTGAGATGATCAGTGCACCGACAAATAGTCCCAGTGAGATGAAATATGGTGCGAAGCCGGTACCGTAGTTTGGTACCGTATTAATCTCATTTTTATCAACCTTCACGGGTTCGCCCATCATATCAAACGTGTCATCGTCCGCTTTTACACTAGATGCCGCATCTGCCCCAGCAGCCAGCTTCTCACTTAATTCCGAGGTTCCATTCTGCACTTGTTCTGTGCCTGCTTGTAATTCAGAAGAACCCTCGGCGAGCTTTTCAGTGCCATCGGCAATTTTATCGGCACCGTCAGATAGTTGTCCCATCCCCGTTGTCAGTTGATTGGCACCGGCATTTAATGCTGATGACCCTTCGTAGAGCTGGTGAATTCCTGATTGTAATTTTGCCTGATTGGCATTAATTTCACCGATTCCGCCAATTAATTGGTCAAATACCGGATCGGTTTGTTTTTTCAATTGCTCTTCTAACCCTGTAGCCGCCCCAAGTAATTGTCCATTCACCTGGGATTTAAATTGTGTGAAGCCCTGATGTAATCCTGGGTTTATCGCTTGTGCCACCTGCTGCTCAACCTCCGCCTTGCTTGGCGCGGCTTGCTGCGCCATTATTGCTTGGACAGTTTCAGCCGGTATACCGTTCGCGACCAAGGCTGCAGCGAGCTCCTGCATTTTCGCGGTTTGCTGCGCGATCATCTGATCGGCAATCTGTGTTGATAATCCTGCACCCAGCTGTGACTCGAATTGATTGATACCGGCGTTTAATTTTTCAGTGCTTCCGGTTAATTGACTGCTAATCCCCGCTGCGATTCCAGCCGGTAATTGCTCTTTCATTTGCTCCGCCCCAGCTTGCGCTTTTGCGGTGCCTGTCACCAACTGCGGAAGCTTTCCGTCAATTTCCGCTAACCCCTGATTGATGGCCGTTGACCCTTTTGCCAGTTCATCGGAACCTTTGGCTGCACTATGCACACCATCATTGAATTCAATGGATTTGCTCGCTAGGACTGCGAGGTTTTCTTTGATTTGGCTGGCACCTTCGCTCAGTTTTATACTGCCATCGTTCAGTTGCTTGGCTCCATCGCTGGCTTTTTCTAGGCCGCCAGCCATTTCGGATACTTTTTCAAAAATACTTTCAGAATAGGTGGTGACAATTTGTTTGGAAATCTCCGCTTTGATCTCCTTCATCGCGGTTTCCCCGATTTGCGCCGATAAGAAGTTGGCTCCTTCATTTGGCACGTAGTTGATTTCGAGCTTCTGAGGCTGATCGTCAAGTAAGGTGGTGGCATTTTTTGAAAAATTACTTGGAATTTCCACTAGGATATAATACTTTTGATCCTCCAAGCCTTGATAGCCCTGCTTTTTATCAACAATATCAAAAGCAAACGTGTTACTTTTCTTTAAATTTTTGACTAGGTCCTCGCCAATCTGGAGCTGCTCACCATTAAGCGCCGCCCCCTCATCCTCGTTCACAATCGCCACCGGCAGATCGCCCAAATACTTATATGGATCCCAAAACGCCCACAAAAACATCCCTGCATACAGCACCGGAATAAACATTATGGCGATGATGGGAATCAAAACCTTGCGATTGGAAAGGATAGATTTTAACTCTGCTTTAAATGAAGATCTTTTCATAGTGTCATTCCTCCTGACTAATTTATTCACTTGGTCAATTTTTTCGAAAAAAATTCCCAATCTAGTAATTTTGACCGTTTTGTTCAAATGGTCATTTTTATGGAAAAATAAAAGACTTATTTAGGTTAACAAGCCTTTTAGCAAGTAAAGTTCAAACAGCTTGGTGATTTCCTCTTTCTCCAATGGCGGGTGGTTCCTTTGCCAGTCATTCACTAATGAAAAATACATTTTGAGCATCACAAAAGCCGTGATTTCTGGATCGCAAGCTTTGATTTCACCCTTGTCGATTGCTTCTTGGATAATCACTTTCATGTACTGGATGATCGATTGCTCGACCCTTTGCATCGCTTCGACAACGGTTTGCGTCCCCATATCCCGTTCTTCCTGAATCAATTTTATCGTCAGCTGATGGGATTTGCGAAACTCATGGACCTGAACTAACACTCTGTTCACATTTTCAAGAATCGCGGCGGAATCGTCCATGGCGCCTTCCACTTCCGTTCGAATATCAGCAATCAGCGAATTAATGATCTCATCAAATAATTCTTCCTTCGTTTTGAAAAAGGTATAAATCGTCCCCTTTCCCACACCGGCTAACTTCGCAACCTGATCCATCGTCGTTGCTTTATAACCATACAAAGAGAATGACTTGGCTGCTGCTTCAAGAATTAACCTCTTCCGATCAATCATTGCCATCTTCTTCACCTCACTTTTAAAAAAATGACTAAAAAACCAAATTGGTCATTTTCACAAAAAGTACTATACCATATTGATTTTAGAATAGCAATCACTAACTCGATTGATCTGCAGATTTTGTCTAATTCTTTTGTGGAACATTTTACCGCCTAGTTACGTCTAAATGAGTAGAGATAAAAGGAAATAATTGGGGGAGCATTTCGATGAAAAAAGTTTTGATTGCGTTGTTCATTGCGCTTGTTTTGTTTTGTGCTACCGGGGGGTTGGACCGTTTCGCTCCTGATGGGGAGACACATGATCCGGAGGTTACTGAAGAGACGAAAGCCTCAATCGAATTATAATAATCATTCAGTCCTGGCACCTGCTGGGGCTGGTTTTTGCGTTTATGCCGTGCCATCTTCACCCATTTGTAAGTGACTTTTGGACAGGGAGGTGAAGACACATTTTAAATGCGGTCCGATTCAACTGCAACGTCAAATAGTAGAGTCGCAGGCAAATACAGAAGAAGATTACGTGCGTTGGAAAGAGAATCAAGCGGCCTTAATTTTCTGTTACTTATAAAATTGGATGTATAAGAGAATGATAGATTGGGAATAAAGATGATAGGAAGGAAATTTAAGGGGGAATGACTGAATGGACGAAAATAAATTGCTATTATCACATTTTACTAATGATGAAGGCTTTGAGCTTACTAATTATCTTACCCACTTGTTTGAACTTGTCTCCCACCAGCTAGTTCAGAATCCTACTGCAGCTACTACCTCCGAGGAAAATTCTTGAGTTCAGGCGTTAACATGATGCCTGGACTTTTTTTGTTTTTTTTAGAATAAGAATGAATTCTCCTCGAACGCCCTTTTTTTGGGTATAATATAGGAATATGGATTTTTTGAATAAAGGGGGTCGTGGCGTTGGAGTCGACGACTGCTAATGAACGGATTGAACTTCTCTCAGAGGAGATTAAGGATTTACTGCACCCACATGTTGCCGATGATGTAAAACTCGTTCAAAAGGGCTTAATGCTGTACCGGCAAGGTTTGGTGAAGCAAGTACAAATATGGAATGCCCAAATTACGGCAATGGTTCAGGATGTGACACCATGCCATGTTAAGCTCAATTTTTCCCTTTTGGCTTCTAGTCAATGTACGTGCCCGCACGAGGGACTGTGCCGCCATCAGATGGCTGTGTTTTTTGCGGCTTATTCTCGAGTTGGCAGTGTCGCCGATTGGGTGACCGAGTGGCGGGAACCGATGAAGGAGAAAAGTGATATCGCGAGCTGGGGCCTTCAGAAGGCGAAGGATTTAATCAAGGCGAATGGTGTGTTGAAGCCTGATTATCGGCGCTGGGTTGAATCGTTTGAAGTGAGTTTTGATACGATTCTAAACTCGAAAAAGTATTCAAGCCCTTTTATCATTGCCGAGCTTTTTAACATTTACAATCGGCGCATTAAGGCGAGCGCTCCCGTCGAACAAGAATGGCGCCTGCTGTATGAGGTAGTCGGAATTATTGTGTCGTTTAAAAAACTTGCTGTCTTGACGGAGAAATCACAGTTTGCAGAGGACGCGGTACGGCGTGCCTATCTCTCAGTTTTCCATAATTTAATTGAGGATGCGGATGAGCTCGTTTTTAAAATTGGCGTCCAATCCCTGCCATTTGACTTCGACGAGTTTATTTTACACTTAAAGGACGATGTATTCGAGCTGCTGACAGTGTCTTCGGGACTCGAGCAGGAGCGGATTTATCTTTACCGTCTTCTCTGGACCAACCTTTTTAAGAAGAAGGAATGGCGTGAGCAGGAGATCGAAAGGATTCACGAACGGATGAAGGCCGCGCAGGAGTGGGAGAACCTAAATCCTTTGATGGTTGCTGGGGTTCATATTAGTATTTTGCAGCAAAAGGATGAACTTGCATTAGATTTGATTGGTAAAATCGATGATAACGTGATTACTCCTTATATGCTCCATTGGATTGATTTATTGTCACTGACGAAAGCTTGGAAACGAGTGGGGCCATTCATCGAGCTGTTTTCATCCAAACTCAAGGGCTATTTGGAATTTTTGCGCACCTATCATTCTTGCGCGGCCTTTACCCGCTCGGCACTCAAAGCCATCCGTCCTTATATTTCGGAAAATGGCAAGGTGGATTTGTACGAACGGACATTATTGGCGACTTTACCATACAGTTATACGGATTATGAATTAATGCTGTTTGAACGGTGTCAGTATGATAAATGGGGTGACCTGCAGGCGTTCATGGGCTGGAGTTTTTACGACTTGCCAAAGGATCGCGTTAAGGTGGTCGAAAAGGAAAAACCTGAAGTCCTGCTTGGAATGCTGCACCAATCCGCGTTGAACGAAATCAACCAAAAAAACCGTTCCAGTTACAAAACAGCCGTCCGCCATTTAAAAAAACTGCGGACACTTTACAAAAAAACCAAACGCGTCGACGACTGGCAATACTTCCTCGACAACCTAATGGACAAAACCAAACGACTCCGCGCCTTCCACGAAGAATGCAGGCGGAGCAAACTCATAGAGGACTAAAAAAATGCGGTGCCTGTCACCGCTCGGAAAAAATGTGGTGCCTGTCACCGCTCGTGGACACTGTCCACCCCAGGCGGACAGTTTTGTTTTTTAGATTTATGATTTTTTGGGTTTTTCTTTGTTTTGTACATTTTTTGATGAGTTTTGTACTTTTTTCAGAGGGTTTTGTACTTTTAGACAATATCTGGAAAACAAAAACCACCTAAAGTGCACCAAACACCTCACCTACCCAAGTAAAAGGAGTAACACTACGATGCTAAAGACGAGATTTGTTAAGCTTCTGACAATTAAATTAGAAGGTGGTCGCTATCTATTGGCTGCTGAGGATGAGCACGGGGATCGATTACCCCCTTCTGAGTGGAAGAATGTGCTGTTTGGCCGGCATGATGAGAGCTTTTTTGGCACACTTCTGGAGACCGAGTCCGTGGATGGCATCGAGGGTGTGGTGGTCACTGGCTGGCATCTTGTTTCTCTTTTTGCCAAGGAATCCTTTAATCGCTTTATTGATTGGGACTGGAGTGATCGGTCTGAAATTTGTTTAGCGGCTGCCCATGCTCTCCATGAAGGGATTCTTGAAAAGGATTGGCTGCCGGACTTTTCCGTTTGGGAACAAGGGGACTTCCGCTGGCAGCTTCCTGTCCGGGTGAAGGATGAGTTCGATCCGTCGTTTTGGGATCAAGCTGTAGATACCCATTTGGAAGAGTCTGAAACCGTACAGACATTTATTTCTGACTTATACGACCATGCGCTTGACGCCTATTTAACGCGAAATACTGCTATGAAAGAGTTGTTTGGACCGAAGCTTGCGTTGTTGCGAAAGCAAAATATCTCTGGCGCCGAGCTTGCCCGCTATTTTGATGAAGAAAGCTGGCTTGAATGGGTTGGAATCAAAGAAAACGACTCCCCTTTTACGATCGGTCTGAAGTTAGAAGAGCCTATCGATGGCGAGGGTCTTTGGAACCTGGAGTCTTTTTTACGCGGCAAGAAAAATGTCGATGATGTTTATAGCATGGATGCGAAGCTTCCTGCACGGTGGAAGCCATTTTTGGAGAGGATTGACGCCGAACAGGGACGCTGGGCTAGGCTAATTCCTTGGTTAAGTGAGGATGGCGTTACACTAAAGTCTGGGCTTACCGAGGAAGAAGCGTGGATGTTTTTGACGGAGGCGAGTGAGACACTTGTCGCTTTGGACGTGGAAATCCTGCTTCCGGCCTGGTGGCAAGCGATGAAAAATGCCAACTTGAAGGTGAAGGCTTCTCTAAAAGGTTCCTCGAGCCACCGTCCGTCGTTCGTCGGGCTGCAAGCCATGCTTGATTTCAATTGGCGCTTTTCGATGAATGGTGTCGATCTTTCCGAGGATGAATTCAGTCAGCTTGTCGAAGAAAAACGCCGGCTTGTCTTTATTCGCGGCCGCTGGGTCAAGCTCGATCCTGGCTTTATTCGACAAATTCAGGATTTGATGAAACGTGCCGAAAAGGAAGGCTTGCACGTTAGGGATTTGCTTGAGCAGGAGCTAATTGAGGCTACGCCTACGGAGGATGAGCTGGAAAATCCGAAGGCCTTCGCGCGGATTCAAATCGAATTGAACAGCCAATGGAAAAAAATGATCAAACAGCTCACTGAAACGAATGAGATACCATTAGAAACCGTTCCGGAAGGGCTTCAAGGCGAACTCCGCCCCTACCAGCAGCTTGGAATGAGCTGGCTCTGGTTTCTGCGCCAATACGGCTTCGGCGCCGTCCTCGCTGATGACATGGGCCTCGGAAAAACCGTTCAACTAATTGCTTATTTGTTGAAGGTAAAGGATGAAATCGGAGCGCTCCCAGAGATGGATTCGGGTGAGGTGACAGACACTAAAATCGGTGCAGATCCGAAAATGGTGACAGACACTAAAATCGATGCTGATCCGAACATGGTGACAGGCACCAAAACCGGTACGGGTCCGAAAACGGTGACAGGCACTAAAATCGGTGCGAATCCGAACATGGTGACAGGCACCAAAACCAATGCGGATCCGAACATGGTGACAGGCACCAAAACCAATGCGGATCCGAACATGGTGACAGGCACCAAAACCAATGCAGATCCAAATCTGATGCAACTAAAAGGTACCAGTGATAAAACACCTGTTAAGGCTGCTTTGATCATTTGTCCGACATCGGTTCTTGGTAACTGGCAGAAGGAGCTTGAGCGGTTTGCTCCAGGGTTGAATGTGTATTTGCATTATGGATCGAATCGATTGAGAGAAGACGCTTTTTCTAAAAAGGTCAAGGCTGTGGATATTGTCCTGACTTCGTATGGTCTTAGCCATATGGATACGGAGGAGTTTGAATCGATCCTGTGGAGCTCAATTTCGATTGATGAGGCACAGAATATTAAAAATGCTGGGACGAAGCAGTCAAAAGCGGTGCGCAGACTGCGTGGTGGCCATCACATCGCTTTGACTGGTACACCAATGGAAAACCGCTTATCCGAGTTGTGGTCGATCTTTGATTTTACCAATCATGGTTATCTTGGCAGCTTAGGACAATTTCAGAAAAAGTTCGTCATTCCGATTGAAAAAGATGAGAAAAAAGAAAAGGTCAATGAGCTTCAGTCACTGATCCGTCCATTCCTGATGAGGCGGACGAAAAAGGACGAAGAGGTTGCCCTCAATCTCCCTGACAAACAGGAACAAAAGGAGTACTGCCCGCTGACTACGGAGCAAGCTTCCTTATATGAGCAGCTCGTCCGCGATACATTTGCAGAGATTGAAAAGCTGTCTGGCTTTGAGCGTAAAGGGTTAATTTTGCAAATGCTCAGCAGGTTGAAGCAGCTTTGTAATCACCCTGCACTCTATTTGAAGGAAAGATCGGTTGAGCGCCAGCTTCTTGACCGCTCAAATAAACTGGAGAAACTTGTTGACCTTGTAGACTCAGTTTTGGAAGCTGGCGAAAGCTGTCTCATTTTTACACAATATATCGAAATGGGTGAAATGATCCGTTCGACAATCAAGAAGAAATTTGGTGTTGAAGTGCCGTTCCTGAACGGCAGCGTACCGAAGACACAGCGTGATACCATGATTGAGCGGTTCCAAAATCAGGAATTCCCTGTGTTCTTGCTTTCGTTGAAGGCCGGAGGAACCGGGCTGAACTTGACGGCAGCCAATCACGTCATCCACTATGACCGCTGGTGGAATCCTGCCGTTGAAAACCAAGCTACCGATCGGGCGTATCGGATCGGTCAGTCCCGCTTCGTCCACGTGCACAAACTCATTTGTACCGGGACACTAGAAGAAAAAATTGATGCGATGCTCGAGAAAAAGCAGCACCTAAACGACCAAATCATCCAAAGCGAAAACTGGATCACCGAACTATCAACCGACCAACTTAAGGATTTGGTGTATTTAGGGTAGTTCGGTGACATCCTTCGGTGACACTTTCGGTGACAGGCACCGCCCGTGGACACTTTCCACCCCAGGTGGACACTCTATTATGATGACCTTTTCTATGATTGTTTCATGAGTTTTTTGTCATCATTGGGGTTATGATGACCACTTTTATGATTGTTTCATGAGATTTGGTCATCATTGGGGTTATGATGACCCTTTTTACGATTTTTCCCATGAGTTTTGGTTATCATCGGGGTTATGATGACCACTTTTACGATTTTCCCAGAAATTTCGTCCTTCATCGGAAGTGCCATAAAAATACCTTTTCTCGAGAATAAAAGAGATCTACCATCTTTTTAGGATGGTAGATCTCTCTTTTTGATTTCACTATTGTAATACGACGATTTTCACTGTCTTTCTGCCCCATGCGTACGCTTCGGCATTGTTTGGCATTAATACATCGATTTTATGTCCTTTAATCGCGCCGCCGGTATCACCAGCAATTGCTACGCCATATCCTTCTACCCATACTTGTGAACCTAATGGGATGACAGACGGATCAACCGCGATTAGTTTCATATTGGGATTTTCTCTGATATTGTAGCCCATACGTGTAATATCTCCTGAAGATTGATAGCTGTATGCAGTGGAATTTACATACAATTCATCGCCCGCTGGTGCAGGTGCTGGAGCTGCTGCAGGTGCGCTAACAGCTACTATTGATTTTGCTGCTTCTTGTTCTTGTCGAACCTTTTCTTGAGCCGCTTGTAACTCCGCTTGAATACCAGCCATTTGTTCGTCAACTTGACTATATTTTTGTTGCATTACCGTTAAGGATTCTTGTCTCTTTTGCAAATTTAGATTAAGTTCTTCTTGCTGTTTGCCAAGGTTTGCCTGTTCTACAGCCAGCTGTTCCTCTTGCTTAGCAATTTCTTTCTTATCTTCTTCAATTTGCTTAAGGTCGTTTTCTTGATCAGTCATAATGTTTTTATCGGCGGTAAGCAGAGTCGTTACCGCACTTGCGCGTTGAATAAGGTCTCCCACACTTTTAGATTCTAAGATTACATTAATGACAACATTAAGTTTATCATCCTTTTGCAAGGCCACTAATCGATTTTTCATAACATCTTTACGGTTATGAATTTTATCTTGAAGGACAACAATTTCTTCCTTTTTCTTTTCAATCTGTTGTTGGACAGCGGCGATTCTCTTTTGAGTTTCTGCCAACGCTTCTCTATTTTGTGAAATATACGCTTGTAAAGATTCCATATCTTTTTTAATTTGTTCAATTTCTTTGTTAATAGAGTTCTTCTCATTCGCCTTTTGTTCAAGCTCTTGCTCTACGCTATGTAAAGTGTCCTTACTTGTTTGTGCATGTGCCACAACGGTACCTGACACCAATAATACGCATGTTAGAAACATGAAAATCATACGCTTTAAATGTTGCATACGGTTTCCCCCTTCTCTATTAATCTATTTATAACATGGCAATGTACCAGTTATATTACAAAAACATTAAAACTCTATCACAAATTGTCATATAACAGTGGAAAACAATGTGAACAGATGAAAAATATAGGCGATGACCTCGGTGCCTGTCACCACTCGTGGACATTTCGTCACTTTTGTCCGCGTGGGGTGGACACTTGGTTGTTGTGGGTACGATTGACGCACGATGATGGTGATTATAGGGAAATTGTGCACGCGAAAAACAAGGGGAAAGCGGGAATTTATTTTTGATTATGTACGAGCTTTGTCAAATATGTAAAATATTTAGGTTGAAGTTGCCACCTTTATTGGTTTAAACATTTTATGGGAACAGTTCACCTTGTATCGTTCCCTTATCCTCATTTTTTCGCAGCGCAAGGGCACAGTTCACCCTGTATCGTTCCCTCATTCTCATTTTTTCGCAGCGCAAGGGCACAGTTCACCCTGTATCGTTCCCTCATTCTCATTTTTTTGCAGCGCAAGGGCATGATTCTCCGTGAATCTATCGTAAGACCTGAAAATACAGCCGAAAGATCTGTTGCTAAATTTCACAGCAATAAGGGGCCGGAGAATATCCCCGAACCCCTTCATCGATAATATTTATCATGTATTTGTAATACTAGCAGCGCTTGTGACAGATCAACCAACTATTCAGCTATTCTTGGTTTTCGTTTAACTTCTTTTCTAATTCCTCAACACTATATGGAGTAAGTTTCGCAGCTTCAGTGAGCGGCATTCCTTTGGCCAAAAGACCTCTAATTACACTTACTATACCTTTTTCCATGCCCATTTCTCTGGCATCCTCTAACCGGCTCCGTTCGTCTGAAAGGGCTCTCGCCCGGCGTTCGTACTCTTTTCTAGTCTCCGGGTCTGCGCTTAACATTGTCAGCTTTTCCTCTGCTTTACTAATTACGTCCATCCTTAATACCTCCCTCAATAATTGATCAGGAACATCATCTTTTAAGAATAATAGCCAGCAATGGAGGGGATTATTCAAATCGTAACGGACTTCTTCAAATTTTGGAAACTCGATAAAATGTATTTCCAGCAGGTCTGTTAACGTATTTTTTGTTTGAGACTCGCCTCTTTTACCCCTAGACCCCCTCGTCCTGACTAGCAGACAAAACCCTAGGCCCCTCTTTTTCTCCCGCTCTAATTCTTTTTTGGTCTGAATGCACGAGGATTGCGACTTTGTTGTCTTCCATAATCGCGAAGTTTGCAAAAACATCGTAGGCTTCTTCTTCAGACAGCTGCTGCTTGCCTTCGATTAGCTGAAGCGACTGTTGCCGGCAGTGGAAACGGCAATTACTTTCAAGAATATGAATAGAAATTAGTGACTGATGAAGTGGAATGGAATGATAGGGCAGGATTGCAGTTTGGTGTTGAGATGTTTTTGAGAGTTGTAAGGCATCGAAGAAGCTTGGTTTTCCTTTTATGTACATTTCTGAGTGACTCGGTCGTTCTCCAATGAAAATCAATGAGTTTGGCATCGTATATACCTCCAAAAATACAAATATTTACATCAACATTTATTATTCGACAATAATTTTAAAAGTCCTTTTTTCCTCTTCCGGCATACATCCTATTAGTAGTCATTTGTGCACAGTTTTCACATGAACTTCCGTGCATATCGGGCACATTCGAACTATGCCCTTTCTATAGCCGTTAAGTTAAAAACATCAATTGTTTTAATGGCGGTGAATGAGATGGCTTTATCGGAAAAATTACGAAAGCTTCGCGACCGTCGGAATTGGTCGCAGCAGACTTTGGCAGACATGATGAATATGGACCGTTCCACGGTGAGTCGGTACGAAACAGGAAAAAGCATACCCAACTATCAAACGGTGGTCCGATTTGCTGAACTATATCAAGTAGAGAAAGAGTATTTAGTCGAAGAGCTAAACCAGCTGCTTCCAAAAGTCGACGAACCTGGGTATATTACGAAGGAAAGCTTAGAGGATCATGATTTGGGCATCATACTTCAACTGCTTCAGCAAGAGCCAGATTTGAAAAAAAATCTACTCGATCTCTATCTAATGTCTCCAAAGCGCCGTGCATTTTTTGTCGATTTATTAACCTATCAGATTAAAGCTAGTAAAAGGCATAAGAATATCTAAAAAAAGAGGCCGCTGATACTTGATCAGCGGCCTCGAAAATAAAACAGGGGGTTTTGTCATAGTATACCCATCTGACAATTTTTTATTCACTAATTTGATTTTTTTCGCCGTGGCGGTAATTATAAACCTCCTATGATTACCCCGAACCTCGGTTTTCCTCCTTGCCGGTAACCATAGACCATCAGCCAGCCATAAAAAAATTCCGGCGCTGTTTGGCCGGAAAATGGGGATTATTTTGGAAGGCGGCTGTTTTCTTTACTAAAGGAACCTCTACTTTCGGGGGAAAATTTTAAAAAAGGAACCAAGTTTCAAATTTTTTTACCAAAAGTAATCCTAGTGAGCTTTTCAAAAATGTACTGAGATATGGTCGTGAATTTCGGATGTAGTGTGCGGATGCGGATGTGTGGGGTAATTTCTGATTGGGCTCCATTCCCTTTCCTTTATCTGCCCTTTCAAAATCCATTCTAGCTGGCCGATTCTTTTCTGCAGACTGTCCATACTTTGATTGATCTGAACGATTTCTTTATGGAGGTTGTCGTTTTTTTGATTGGCTCGACCCACCATTTTTATCAAACTTTCAAGCAGTTGTTCTAAGCTTGTCGCAATATCATCATGATTAGGCAAAAGGCAGCTCCTCCTTCATCACAACAGCTGGCGGCGGTTCAACAGGTGTATAATTATTCGGCTTTCCACTCAAGAAGCGAATCGATTCAGCTACCACCTCCGTGACATAGACCCGTTTCCCCTCCTTGTTGTCATAATGCCGTGTTTGCAACCTTCCTGTCACCCCCACAACCGATCCCTTGCGGCAGTACTGCGCCGTATTCTCTGCATATTTTTTCCAAAGTGTACATTGAACGAAGTCAGCCTCAATTTCCCCATGCTGGTTACGAAATTGGCGGCTTACGGCCAGTATCACTGTCGTTACTGCCAGTCCATCCGGCGTCCTTCTTAATTCCGGATCACGCGTCAATCTTCCAACGAGCGTAACTTGATTGATCATCCATTTGTCTCCTCTCCTTTTGATGGCTTAATCATATGCTAACTCCGTCCGTGCTGTAAAATCGTGTTTTTCAGAGAATAAAGGGAGTTTTGGCTTCAAAGTAATTTTTCCATTAGTGCAAAAACCAACTTTGGAAGGATTATTTTTTCAAAACCAGAAACTTGCAAAAAGCGACAAATATTTTTCGACATTTGTAACCAGCAAGGATATGCTATAATTTAGAAAATGGGAACGTCGATCGATAACCGGAGGTGTTTTGATGAAATCCTTTAAGTTAGTCGCTTTGGAAGTTATTGAGGATGGGAAATCTGTTGAAATCCCATTAGAAGATGGATTGATCATTAATAAAGAAAATGAACGAGCCAGCTGGCTGCTGGAAGCTTATTCCGACCTATCCCTTTATGACTACTTCAAAAAAATTCACGTGGAAAGCCGTGAGGTGATTGTACAAGCGGTGATTACCAAGCGTGATAACGACCCTGCCTTTTTCCAAACCAAAATTGTATCCCTAACCAACTTTGACCAACATATAAGTGTCCTGTTTGAAGGACAATTGCGCCGTACCCGAAGCGATTACTCCGAACTCTTGCTCGACAGCCTCCTTGAAAAAGGCCTTGGCGGTCAAACGCTCCTTGATGAATTTAAGGACAAAATGAAGAGTAAGCCGAAATTAAAAATTAAACATGAATAGGTAAAGGGCAGGCTGCATTAGCCTGCCCTGCTCTTTATTATCTAACATTAATGTCGCGTTCGATTCTTTCTCTGACCGTGCCATCGTCGGTACCATTCATGCCGTCGTTATAACGTGTGTTTGTGTTATTTAAACGATTATTTTCGTTATAACGTGTGTTTGTGTTGTTTAAACGGTTATTATCGTTATAACGTGTGTTTGTGTTGTTAAGCGGTGCATTATCATTCACCGGTGGAGGTGGGTTTTGATTCTTATTAGTGGTACACCCCGCTAACATTGACACTGATAAAACCGTACCTGCAAGCAATACAAACAACTTTTTATTCAAAAATAAAAGCCCCTTTCCATAGTAAAATATTGACCCGTTTACTGGTCTGTTGTTATTTTCCCCAAGAATGAAAGGACTATTACAAAAAAAAATAACCGGAACAAGTCCAGTTATTTTCCTAATGCAAAGGTTATTTCCGCTTCACAAGCAATTTCTCCATTTACCGTCGCAACGGCCTTCCCTTTTCCAATGGGACCACGCAAGCGGATAATTTCAACTTCCAGTCTTAATTGGTCACCTGGTTTAACCTGTCTCTTGAAGCGGCAGCTATCAATACCAGCAAAAAAAGCCAGTTTGCCGCGATTTTCCTCTTTTTTCAATACCGCTACAGCACCAACCTGCGCAAGCGCCTCGACGATCAGAACACCCGGCATCACAGGATAGTCAGGAAAATGTCCGTTGAAAAACTCTTCATTGGCCGTAACATTTTTGATTCCAACCGCCTTGACCCCTTCTTCAACTTCTAAAATTTTATCAACAAGCAAAAATGGATAACGATGGGGAATAATTTCTTTAATTTGTGTTACATCTAACATGGTTAGTACCTCCTCATAGGAACAGATAACTATATTTTACTATTAAGAGGATATAAAAAGGAAGGGCAAGAAGCCCTTCCGCGTTTATTTTTTTTCAATTAAATCGAGAATATGTGTCCAAGTCGATTGTTTTAGGACATCTCCCGCATTCCCATCACCAAGGAAGCTATACCCAACCGCGGTACCTGCTACCATAAAAACCCCAGTTAAAACGAGCAAAAGGACCATTCTAAGCCAAATCGGAATAAGACGGATCCGAATCCGCTTTTTTTCATACGCCGCTTTGCTGACTTTTTGAGCAGTTTTGGCTTTCGAAGCCTTTTGGGCCGTAGGCGCATCTACAGACTTTTTCCGCTCATCTTCTTTTATCTTTTTATACTCTTCCCTCGTTTTTACCTGGTTTAGATGATTTACTGACATCTCTTTATTCCCCTTTTACCGAAATCCATCTATTGTATTGGACCATTAGTTTACCCATTCTTCTGCTGTTTTTTCATTTTACCTAATATTATACTCTATTATAGAAAATAATTAGGAAATAGACACCAACTTTTTGCAGAAAAAGTATTTCCATGGCAAAAAGTGGCGAAATCTTTTGTTTTTCATACAGTCGGAGAAACATAAACGGGTTTTTTTTAGAAGTTTTGCCTATGTGCCGATTTCATAATTTATGTGCCAAAATCTTTTTTTATGTGCCGACTCCCCGATTATGTGCCAAACCGGTGATCCACCGCCAAGCCAAACCTCCAACACACAAAAAAGCCCAATGACGGTGTCATTAGACTTTACGCTGTTTATCCAAGTTTTCTCTTCGGAATGCGGTCGATGTTGTCGAGCATGATGCCTGTTCCGATGGCTACGCAGTCCATTGGATTTTCTGCCACTAGAACCGGTACTTTCAGTTCATCAGCAAGCAAGGTGTCGATTCCGTGCAAGAGAGCTCCCCCACCTGTTAAGATGACGCCGCGGTCGATGATATCAGCTGATAATTCCGGCGGTGTGCGTTCAAGAACGCTTTTTGCCGCTTGAACGATCACGGACACAGACTCACGCAATGCACCTTCGATTTCCTCTGAACGAACCGTGATCGTACGCGGTAAACCGCTGACCATGTCACGACCGCGGATGTCCATTTCTTCCGAGCGTGAACCTGGAAATACGGTTCCGATGTTAATTTTAATATTCTCTGATGTACGTTCACCGATCAAAAGCTTGTACTCACGCTTGATGTAATTAAGGATTTCCATGTCGAAATTGTCGCCGGCCATTTTAATGGAGGATGATGTAACGATATCGCCCATGGAGAGGACGGCAACATCCGTTGTCCCACCGCCAATATCCACCACCATGTTACCGCTTGGTTGGAAAATATCCATTCCCGCGCCAATGGCAGCTACCTTCGGCTCCTCTTCTAGGTAAATCTTCTTTCCGCCGCTTTTTTCAGCTGCTTCTCGGATTGCCTTTTGTTCAACGCTAGTGATGTTCGTTGGGCAGCAAATCAAAATACGAGGTTTCGATAAAAAGCCCTTCACGTTCAGTTTATTAATAAAATGTTTTAACATTGCTTCTGTTACGTCAAAGTCTGCGATTACGCCATCTCTCAATGGGCGAATGGCAACGATGTTTCCAGGTGTCCGTCCAACCATGCGGCGAGCTTCTTCACCAACTGCAAGAACACGATTTGTATTTCTGTCTATGGCTACAACTGAAGGCTCATTCAATACAATTCCACGGCCTTTTACGTGAATTAACACGTTAGCCGTTCCCAAATCAATCCCAATATCCCTAGCAAACATTCTGTTTCTTTCCTCCTTGAAACGGTCATACTTTCCTAATTGTTAATGATACCATATTCCTTAAAATTTCCATACTGTAAACACAAAAAACGTAGAAATTTGTCGTAAAAAATTTATTGAAAGAGTATGCCCGCTTTTTTCTATCATTAAGGCTCTTTTCTAAAAGTTTGTTGCTTTTAATAAATGTCCGAAATTTAATGGAATGAACAAGCCATCTGATTACCGTTGAACACGAAAAATCATGCTAGAGGGAATCAGATGAACCTTCTGATTACCGTTGAACACGAAAAAACATGGGAATGGGAATCAGACTAGTACCTAATCTTATTAAACCCATATTCCAAAACAACAAAGTTTGCGAAAATAGCCATCATTAAAAATGGCCCTTTCCCCGACTTTCTTAGAATGCTCTAAGAAGTCCTTGAAAAAGGCCATTTCAAAACATATTTTCTTTTTGTAGAGATTCCTTCTGAAAATCGGCCTATTTAACGGCCTCACCTTCTTGTTCTTCCTTCTGGTACTTCATCTTTGTTGCTTCTCCACCCCGGAGATGTCTGATCGATTTATGGTAATCTAAAATCTCTTTAACCTCATTTGCAAGCTCAGGATTTATTTCAGGAAGTCTCTCTGTTAAATCTTTATGGACAGTACTTTTGGATACGCCAAACTCCTTCGCTATCACACGAACCGTTTTTCTCGTCTCCACGATATACTTTCCAATCTTGATAGTTCTCTCTTTGATGTAATCGTGCACACCACTCGCCCTCCCTAAATTGGATGTGAGAAGTGCGAAATGAGACCCGCTTATCACTATGACGAAATACAAAATCCGCAAATACCCAACAAACGGCCAGCACTGTCCGCCTGGGGTGGACAGTGTCCACGAGCGGTGCCTGTCACCATTTATGCAATTATGCGGCATTACGATGAATAATCATGTCCCCAACTGAATTCACAAGAGCTTCAAACGATTCTTCACCTCAAACACTCTCTTTGTAAAGGTTTGTAACCATTTTATTAGCTTGGATACGAATATATGCACGATTTATCTAATCGGGACAAGGTACCATTTTATTTTTTTGAAAAATCTGACATTTTAACAGAAATGGAATCCAGGCCCACCGTATTTCGACACGATTGCGAAAAGGCTGTAAGGCATACCCTGGCTCGTTTTTTAAAGAAAATGTTCAATCAGCCGCGATTATTTCCTAAGAAATTTGTCGCAGAAGGATGTCGAATGAAAATTTAATAAAAGCCTATTTTCGTAACGATTTTTATTAAAATCTTAAAGTCAATTTTAACTGGGTAATAGATATTTTACATCTTTCGAATATAATTACATGCTCTTTTCTTATTAAATTTATGCAGACTCTCGCGAAGACACGGCACAATCATTTTATTTTTACAAAAAGCAACAAAGTTTTAGAAAAGAGCCTTATTAAAAGGTATTTTGCTCTATAATAAAAGCAGTAAATCGAGAGGAATATGACTATGCAGCCTTTTACAGAAAGAGTCATTGAGATCATTAAAGCCATTCCCGAAGGAAAAGTGATGACCTATGGACAAATTGCAAGAGAGGCAGGGAGCCCGCGGGCGGCACGCCAGGTTGTTCGTGCTCTGCATTCGATGAGCAAGAAACATCACCTTCCTTGGCACCGTGTCATCAACACAAAAGGTCAAATCGCCATTCAAGACGATGAATCCTATCAGGAACAACTTTTTTCGCTTGAAAGTGAAGGAGTCGAAATCGGCCTTGGCGGGAAAATTGATTTAAATAAATATCAGTATCATCCAAATTCAGATGAAAGTAATAGTTGGGAATAACATATGCTTAAACGAGCAGGAACTGAACCGTTTTCTCTTCTGCCTCTGTTGTTACAATTAAATGTGGAACATTTGAGTGATGGGAGCGACCTTGGATGAGGTCGCTTTTTTGTTTTGAACTTTTTTTATGGGGTTTTGGACCTTTTTCTATAGGTTTTGGACTATTTTCAATAGGTTTTGGACTTTTAGACATTTTTTGGAAACCCTACAACCAAAAATAAGCCAGTCCTCCTCCTCCCCAAAAGATTATTTTTCCAAAGTAGCTAGGAACTAGCCCAAAAAATGCCCCAACTCAGGAAGACAATGACAGTCACTACTTATAGGGTTTTGGTCCTAGTTCATTTGCACCGCAACTGCCAAAAGTCCAGAATGCTGCCGCTATCAAAATATTCTAACTCTTACAATAAAGTCCAAGAACAGCAACAAAGCCTTGATCCACAAGGCTTTGTTTTTTGCAAAATTGTCTTCTAGACGGTTTGTCTCAAGCGAGCTAGTATTTAGTAACAATAGGCCAATGTTCCGAAGTTCATTCAAAAACAGGAGATTTACTAGCTTCTTTTGTATGCGTTTACATTGTTTTGGAGGATGTCCGGCGTGGTCAAAAATCAAAAGGAGTGAACTAAATTTGGGTAAAAGAAAAAGGAAAATCTTAATGGGGGTATTATCACTAGGGCTCGTTTTTTCAAATCTTCCATTTGTCTCGGCTACACTTTCGGATGTTGATGGGTACCAATTGGTAGATGGCTCTGATTTTGAAAAAAACAATCTCTGGGGCTTTACCGCAGCCAATTCAACTGTTTCTATTAATAGGGGAAACATTAAAGGAAACGCAACGGATAAACTTCAATACACCATTGTCAATCAATCTGGCGGCCGTGTTGCCACAAAGAATTTAGAAACGGCTGTTAAAGGAAAAGACATTCTTGTCAAGCTAGATTGGTATCCTGGTAAGAACAATGATAAAGGCGATCGACAGTATGAAAATTCCGGTGAGCTTCGAATTATTGATAGTACAGGAAACACTATTTTCACGTTAAACAATACCAATAAGGAAGCAATAGAGTATTTTGCGGGCAGCCAAGCCCCTGCTGAAACCTTCATCACCAATCAAGAAGCCTGGTATGAAGTACGTGTTCATTTTGATTTAATCAACAACCAAGCTGTTTTAACGCTAACGGATAAAGCATCTGGTGAAACAAAAGAATACACTTCTTCCCTAGAGGGTGTTGCGTTTGACGGATCTGTCAAGACCGTTAAGCTTGTCGGGATCCGGACGTCTGGAAATAACCACTCTTGGACTACCTACCTTGACGACTTTGGCGTCTACAATGTGCCGATTCCTAGTAATACCATTTCAAAAGTAGATCAATTACGATACCACCATGTGAAAGTAAATGAAACAACTTCTGATTTGTCATCCATCGGCCTGCCTGAAACCGTGACCGTCACACTTGCCGATAACAGCAAGAAGGAAGTGGCTGTTAGTGAGTGGAAGTCTGTCGGAAAAGAATGGAATCCTGAAATATCAGGTGTTTACGAGTTTAAAGGTATTCTCGCCGAAACAAAAGGGATCGACAACAGCTTTAATCGTGAAGCCACTTTTTATGTTTATAACCGCCTACTTGATCCGGGAATCGAAAGACAAACAGAATGGCTGGATCGCAGCGTGATTGCCCTTAAATCCGAAAATGGGATTTTTGTCAGCTGGCGTTTACTTGCGGATGAATATGCGAAAGATGTGACCTTTAATGTCTACCGCAATGGAAAAAAAGTAACCTCTAAACCGCTAAATGTGACCAACTATCAGGATGCAAAAGGGTCAGCAAACGATACGTATACAGTGGAAACACTGGTGAATGGCCAATCTGTTGAGAAAAATGAAGTAAAAGCATTAGCTGAAGACTATCTTTCAATACCGATGCAAAAGCCTGAGGGCGGCACGACTGCTACTGGCGATTACACATACACTGTAAATGATTCCAGTGTAGGAGACTTAGATGGTGATGGCGAGCTTGAAGTCATTGTAAAATGGTATCCAACCAATGCAATTGACAGTTCCCAGACCGCTATGACGGGTCCGACGATTTTTGATGCCTACAAATTGGACGGAACGCTGTTGTGGCGGATCAATATGGGGCTTAATCTAACCTCTGGTGCCCATTATCATCAATTTATCGTCGCCGATTTTGACGGCAATGGAAAAAGTGATTTCCTCATCAAAACAGCTGACGGGACAACTGCTTATGGTGTAACGAATGGCAAGTTTGACAGCAGCAAAGTGCTTAGTGAAATTGGAAATCCAGAAGATAATGGTAAATGGTTAGCAGCGAATGGCCATATCATTGGCGGACCTGAATATATCTCCGTCTTTAACGGTGAAACAGGTGAAGTGATCGATACCATCGATTATGCGTTCCCACTTGGAGACGACGCTGGTGCTTCATGGGGCGATACTTGGCAGAACCGTTCTGACCGTTTCCTTGCCGGTTTAGCTTTCTTAGATGGCAAAACGCCAAGTGCGATTTATGGCCGTGGCTATTATGAAAGAACAAGCTTTGTCGCCTATAGTGTTAAAAATGGCAAGCTTGTAGAAGAATGGACTTTCGATTCAAATGAAGCGGGTCGAGGGGCGAGTTTGGGTAACCACAATCTTGCAATTGCAGACGTTGATAATGACGGCTTTGATGAAATCATCGCTGGTAGTTTAACACTGGATCATGATGGCAGTATCCTCTATACCATGGACGGAGAAATGCAACGTGAAAAAGGATCACATGGGGATGCGCTTCATGTCGGTGCATTTGACCCCGATCGTGACGGCCTTCAAGTATTTGGGGTTCATGAAGAACCTGCCGTTGCCTCTTTAGAATTACATGATGCGGCAACAGGTGAAACGTTTATGTCCTACTTTGGTTCTGTCGATGCCGGCCGAGGCGTGGCGGCGAATATTAGCTCCGAGCCAGGCTATGAATTCTGGGGATGGGGCGGCGACACCGTTGAAACAGGCGGCGGCCTCTACAATGTTCAAGGCAAGGTAATTGCTGACAGCTCTAGGGATGCAGGTCTATCTGCTAACTTTGCTCTTTACTGGGATGGTGACCTGCAGCACGAATTACTAGATGATACGGCGATTTCCAAATACAACGAATCAACGGGTAAAACGGATCGTCTAAAAGCTTTTAAAGGCGTTCATAGTAATAATGGAACGAAAGCAACTCCAACTCTACAGGGGGATATTCTCGGTGACTGGCGTGAGGAAGTTCTGCTGCCGACAACAGACGATACAGAGCTTCGAGTATACAGTACAACCATACCAACTGAGTATAGGCTATATACATTAATGCACGATGCTGTTTATCGGAATGGTATTGCTTGGCAAAACACAGCCTACAATCAGCCACCTCACATCAGTTTCTACCTTGGTGAAGATATCCGCGAGCGTATCCTTGCAGGCGAATTACAAGCACCAGGTGTTGACTATACAGCAACCCTTCCAGCTATGAAACATACGGTTGTTCTAGAATTAAATGAATCTGTTTTAAAAAATAGCCTGGATCAAGTACAGCACATGTTACGTGATGGAAAAATCAAACAGGCAGTGAAACACATGGAAAATTTTAAAAAGCATCTTAACAAGGCAAAGGTCGATGAAGGTCTAAAAGCCAAACTTCTCGCTGACGCTGATCAACTAATAGCAGTTTGGACAGCAAAATAACCTTTACATCATAACAACAGAAACCATTGAAACGCAAAATTACTTTTAACATTAAAAACAGAAATCACTTTAGCTTAAAGGGTTCCGTTTTCGGGTGCATTCTTATTAAAAGACACAAGAAAAGACGTATGAATTAGCATACGTCTTTTCTTTATTTATCAAGTTTTCCACGAAATTCCATTAACTTTGACATCATTATTATGATAGACAATAAGTATTGTACAATTAAAAAAGAGGGTCAAAACTTCTGTCATTTGCAGTGCCGTTTTGAGCACCAATTTTTAGATAAGCTGATCTATAAAAAGCTGCTGATTCCGGCATCAAGAACCCAGAGGGTCCGCACTTGTCGGTTGAGGGTCAGGTAAAGTACCCGAGCTGATAAATAGACGGAAGAATTCCGCTTAATTAGTAATTATTAGTAAAAAGGGCATAAATAGACGGAGAGATTCCGCCTATTATCTCGAAAAACCCAAAAATGAAGGATGTTGCTTTGTATAAGCGGAAAACCTCCCCTTATTTTCCCGAAAACGAGCTCTATTCTACATTTAACCGGAAACTCTCCGCTTATTTTACTTTATTCCCGCTATGGCGATTTTTACTTTTTATATACCAATAAGAATCCAATATGACTGTCATTTCTGCTCGTATTTTAAGAAAATCACCTCAAAACCGAACCCTTTAGCATAATCTGGTTTCTGTTTTTTTCTTATTTCATCTGCATAAAAACATTTTTGACTTTTTTCACCGGTATTTGTGATCCGCCTCGGCCCTGGACATTTTCAACCATCATCGCCACCAGTAAACTTGGGGAGTTTGTGTTATAAGCCATGAAAAAGCCGTTTTCGGTTCCGGTTTCACCCTGCTTTTGTTTGATTTCAGCTGTTCCGGTTTTACCCGCAAGTGGATAGTCTGCGATTTCCGCACCATGAGCGGTTCCCTCCGCATCGCCGACGACTTTTCGCAGCATTTCAGAAATGGTAGTGGCAATTTCTGGCGAAACCACATGCTTCTCAGTTTTCGCAACGTCCAGCACGAGGGTTGGCTTAATCATCTTTCCACCATTGGCAAATGGCGTATAGGACTGCAATAAATGAACGATACTCATTTGAATTTGTCCCTGACCATAACCGGAGTCGGCCAAAGCGATTTCCTTATCCAATTTTCCAATCGTTGATGTTTCAAGCGGGAATGGAAAATCGGACTCTTCTTCAAAACCAAATTCCTTTAACCCAGCGGTGAAGGCATCTTTCCCAATCCCCAATGCCGTCTGGGCAAAATAAATATTATCCGAGAATACCATGGCCTTTTCGAGATTAACAGGATTCGCTTCATGAACTCTCGTCACAAAATAATTACCCCACGAGGCGCCTTTTTGCCATTTCAAACCGCTTATGTCCATGGTTTGCTCTGGCGTTATTACATTGTTCGTAAGCCCAACGGAAGCCGTGATTGGCTTGAATACGGATCCTGGCGCATACGCCTTATTGAACCTCGTTGTCATTGGCTTTTGCGGATGGTCCTGAAGCTGATTCCACTCATCGGTTGAGAAGCCCAGCGCGGCTTGATTGGGGTCAAACGATGGTGAACTGACAAGTGCCAGCGTTTCACCGCTAACCGGGTCTAGCGCCGCCCCTGTGCCCGCTTCACCAACTAACTCGGCATACAAGCTCGCCTGCAAATCGATATCGATGGTCAGCTTTATATCCGGTCCGTCCTCCACTGGTTTTTCAGCCAGTAATTCTGTGCTGCCATCCGGCTTTTTAATCGTGATGGTTATACCGCTTTTTCCTTTCAGCTGCTCATCAAAAACTTCCTCGAGCCCTCTTTTTCCGATGACATCATTGCTCGAGTAGCCTTTATCCTTCCGTTTTTCTAATTCTTCCGCAGTAATCGAGCCAACATAGCCAATTAAATGAGCGGCTGCTTCTTTATATGGATAAATCCGAGCCCCGACTTTTTTCGTTTGAACCGGCTCTAGGGCGATTAATTGCGCGATCCGTTCCTGATCATCCATTGACACCTTCTTTAACGGGACAAACAAGTCTGGCTTCACCCAGCTGGCAGAAAGCGCCTTGTTGATTTGGTCGGGAGTCATTTTTAGCAGGCTCGACAATTGTTGAATGACGGTCTCCTTCTGCCCCTCAAGCTTTCCAGGGACCACACCGACTTCGTATACCTGTCCGTTCACAGCCAGCCCATTGCCTGCTCGGTCAAGGATTTGCCCACGCTTTGGCGTCGAAGAGCTGATGCCGATTTTGTCACCGTCTTTTAATTCGGGAAAAATATATGTGGTATTCCAGTCAACATACCAGTTATTCTTTTTATCACGTTCTTCTTTTTTCAGCTTGGCTTTGTGTGTAAATTCGATTGGTCCAGCGATGCTGTTCATGGTAGCGGAAAAATCATAGGTAACACTTTCTTGATCCTTGGGCAGTTCTTCATTATCACCCGGTTTGTCAAAAGTCACCTTGAGGTCTTTGATTTGTATGTCTTCGTAGATTTTTTGATAGCGGGTAGTAAAGTCTTCCTTGGAGATCACCTCTTTGGATCCATCTGTGAGGAGGTCATACATCTGATCGAACTTTTGATCATTCCATAGTTTTATGTACGCGGCAAATCGATCCTCTGGCGTAGGTTCTTTGCTGCAGCCAGCTGCCACTAACATCAGCATCACCATTACCAGCAGCCCCATTATTTTTTTCAAAAAAATCCCCCCCTTTTCTCTTTATTTTAACATATTTAGGCAAAAAAAAGAGAAAGGTTGATTCCCCTTTCCCCTATGTTCCTATTTATGAGTTTGTTTTTTCTTTAGACTCAGAAGATTCGTCGTCTGATGGTTTTTTATCGTCTGATGGTTTTTTATCATCAGATGGTTTTTTATCATCAGATGGAGTTCGTTCTTCTTTTGATGGAGCTTTCTTCTCTTTAGTCGCAGGGTCCTCAATCATTTGTTGTTTTGGACTTTTTGTATCTTCTGCTTTTTCACCCGCTGAAGTGCCTTCCTGTAATTCGCTTACCGGTTTATTGAAATAGGTAGTCGGATTAACAGCTACACCATCTTTGCGGACTTCAAAATGTACATGCGTTCCAGACTCTTCATCAAACAAGCTTTGTCCAGCCATGGCAATAACTTGTCCTTGTTTTACTTTATCGCCAACCTCAACCTTCACATCTTTAACGGATTGATATTGTGTTACAATACCTGTATCGTGTTCGATTTCAATGACATTTCCAAGGGTAGCATCTTCTTGCACTCTCGTAACCTCACCACTTAGGGCGGCTACAACATCAAATGTTTCGCCATCTTTGGATGTAAAGTCAATACCTGTATGCGGAACATACTGATTGTTGTAATAGACTAATGCTGCTTCTTGTTTTTCATCACTTGCGTTGAAATCATAGAATTCCATTTTGACTGTCGTTTCCAGTGGATTCTTCACAGGCATTTTCAAGTTTTCTAAAGCCGAGTTCACTTCAAGTGCTGGTTTATCGTTGTTTTTACCAGTTAGGTCTGAAGGCTTGTAATCAAACTTGTCTGTTGCATTATCGCTGCCTTGGAACCAAAGTACGGCTGTCAGAATGATTGCTGCACTTGCAATATAAATGGCTGGAAATACCCAACGCTTCTTGAAAAAGCGTTTAACGCTGGAACCTTGAGAAGATCGTTTGTTTTCTTCCTCTCTCATTTTCATCACCTCAGCAATCATTCTGAACAGATAAGTAGAATTATATACACTAGCAAAAAAAAATTTTCTACTTATTTTTTGAAAGTACTGAAGTTTTTATGCATTCATTTTTACTATTGGAGGAAATTTTTTATGAATATCTTAAAATGGACCTTGCGAATCCTGCCTTTCTTCTATATGAGCGCCATTTGGATTATGTCGAGCCTGCCATCGAATCACTTTGTCGAACTCCCCAATTCAGGACTTGACCGCACGATTAAGGAATCCCTGCATTTAATAGAGTTCGCGATTTTGTATGTATTGCTAGTTTCAGCCTTCCTAACCCGCCAACGGCCGTTCACAGCGTCACTAAACGTCATCTGTGCCGTTATCGCCGGTCTTTACGGGCTTACCGATGAAATCCACCAATCCTTCTACGCCTACCGGTCAGCATCCTGGTTTGACTTGGTAAAAGACGTTACCGGAATACTAGTATGTTTTTATTTTATTCGGGGCGCGCTGTTTAAAGGTCGATTTGCGAAGTTAGGGAAGGTACTTGGGTTTGTGAAGAAATTGTAGCCACTGCGGGTTTCGCGGTGGTTTATTTTTGCTTTGTTGGTTGGTGATATATTTTGAACTTGAATTTCCCTGTACTTGCAAGATCTGCTGAATTTAATAAATGGTGGGTTATTTTTGGAGAGGGAATTTGAAGAAAACTTCGTGCCTCCGCGTTGGTAATGGTGGGGCTAATAGTATAAAAATAATCGTTGAGTGTATCTATGAACGCAGTTTTGGATTCAGTTTTACATTTTGGGCATTTCCATGTTCCAGCATTATAGTGCAACGGCAAAAAGTTGCAAATGGTGCAATGAACACCTGATTTAATCTCTTTTCGAGTTAGATTGTACTTCTGGAGTAAGTCTGGATCTTCAGGAGTGTGATTGGTTAAAAGGAGCTTATCGATTTTTCGTAGTTCTTTTTCATCATAAAATTCAATTTTAAAATCATTTGCTATTTGGTCAATCCTCTCAAGGAGATATTCACTATTGCAAACATTCCATTTGTATTTATTGTCATCTCCAATAATAATATTGGTGTTTTCATTACTATTAACAAATAGATATTGGATCGGTAACCCAGTAAAGTTATGCCTCTTTAACCATTCCCGCAGTTTAAACGCCTGTAACCTAGCCTGAAAAATAGGGTTATTCACCCTTTCTAATTTTCCATCCTTTTCAATCATCGCCTGCTGTAGAACCTTATCGAAATGCCAATCTTTTGCCCAATTTTTCACTTCCAGCACGAGGGCAAAATATGCACAAAGGATTAAGATGTCGATTTGGAAGTAATAGTTTCCGTGAAGGAAACGGAGATCATGGTAAATTCGATAATTAAGGTTAGAGATTGGTTCTAAATGAAAGCTCATAACCGATTCCTCTCCACGAAACCCTGTCATCCGATTATTAAAATCCGTCACAATATCAGATTGTACTAATAAATCTTCTATGACCCTCCTAATCAAAGCTTGATACTTCATCATACTCAGTGGCAGCACGCAGGGCTTGGCTATCAATTGCATCAGTCCTCTCCTTTTTTTCATCTATTTCTGTTCTATTACATAAAACTCCTGCTGAAAAATTGTGACAGAATTAAGTTGTTTTGTCCTAATTCTATTACCTGCCAAATAGGTCTCCCCACCTGCCATTTCGGAGCTCTTACCTGCCAAAATCTCATTTCACCTGCCAATCCCCTTTGTTTACCTGCCTAATCAATTCCCCCACCACACTCAACGCTGAAAATGCCAAGGCGTGCCCTGGCTTAGGCATCATTATTTCCTATATATGGATATCGCGGTTGGAATATTGCATGATCCCTAACCGCAGCTCGCTTTTTTAATTACCTTTTTTAGATAAAAATTCGCTTACCTGCCAAATAGGTTCCTCCACCTGCCGATTTTGTGCTCTTACCTGCCGAAATTCCGTTTCACCTGCCAATCCCCTTTGTTTACCTGCCTAATCAATTCCACCACCACATTTAACGCTGAAAAAGCCAGGGTGCGCCCTGGCTTAGGTATCATCATTTCCTATATATGGATATTATGCCTAGGTTTTTGTATGATCCTTGGCCCCAGGTCGCTTTTTAATTACTTTTTTTAGATAAAAATTCGCTTACCTGCCAAACAGGTTCCTCCACCTGCCGATTTTGTGCTCTTACCTGCCGAAATTCCGTTTCACCTGCCAATCCCCTTTGTTTACCTGCCTAATCAATTCCACCACCACACTGAACGCTGAAAAAGCCGGGGGGCGGCCTGGCTTAGGTATCATTATTTCCGATATATGGATATTACGGTTAAGTTTTTGTATGATCCTTGGCCCCAGGTCGCTTTTTTAATTACTTTTTTTATATAAAAATTCGCTTACCTGCCAAATAGGTTCCTCCACCTGCCGATTTTGTGCTCTTACCTGCCAAAATTCCGTTTCACCTGCCAATCCCCTTTGTTTACCTGCCTAATCAATTCCCCCACCACACTGAACACTGAAAATGCCAGGGCGCGGCCTGGCTTAGGTATCACTTTTTCCTATATATGGATATTGCGGTTCGGTTTTTGTATGATCCTTGACCACAGGTCGCTTTTTTAATTACCTTTTTTAGATAAAAATTCTCTTACCTGCCAAATAGGTCTCACCACCTGCCGATTCGGAGCTCCTATCTGCCAAAATTCCGTTTCACCTGCCAATACCTCTTGTTTACCTGCCTAATCAATTCCACCACCACACTAAACGCTGAAAAAGCCAGGGCGCGCCCTGGCTTAGGTATCATTATTTCCTATATATGGATATTGCGGTTAGGTTTTTATATGATTCTTGGCCCCAGGTCGCTTTTTTAATTACCTTTTTTAGATAAAAATACTCTTACCTGCCAAATATGTCTCACCACCTGCCGATTCGGAGCTCCTATCTGCCAAAATTCCGTTTCACCTGCCAATACCATTGTTTACCTGCCTAATCAATTCCACCACCACACTAAACACTGAAAAAGCCAGGGTCCGCCCTGGCTTAGGTATCACTATTTCCTATATGGATATTACGGTTGAATTGTGGCTTGATCCCTAACTGCAGCTAGCATTCCCTATTTCTGCGCCGTAATCGTCGCCAGCATGCTGTCCGCTGATGTGACTTCCACACCTTGGTAGTAGTGCTTCACGATTTCTTGATAGTCCTTCCCTTCAGCCGCCATGCCGTTTGCGCCGTATTGGCTCATCCCTACACCGTGTCCGTAGCCGCGGGTGGTGATGACAATGCTATCCCCTTTACGCTGCCAATCAAAATCAGAAGATCGCAGATCCAATTTATCACGAATATCCTTACCGCTCAGAACCTTCCCATTAAAGTCGACCTTCGCGACCCGCTTCCCAGCGGTGCGCTCGACAATTTTTCCAATCGTCCCGCTCGCACCAACCTTTACCCCAAGAGCCGATTCAAATTGCTTAACGGTAACTTCCTTCACAGAATTAAATTTCGGAGAATTTTTATCCCATGGACTTGATACACTGCGCAGGTACGGCATTTCATTGGGCCAGTAGTCCTCGGAGTTTTCGGTGTAGCCATTAGAGGTTGAGAAGAACGAGGCATCGATCGCCTGGCCGTCATACGTCAAAATCTGACCGCTCGTGGCCCTAACCGCAGCAAGAATCTTCGCGTAGTTCGATTCAAACTCCATTTCCCAGTTCTTTCTCATTTGCTCCTTGCTCAAATACACCTGATGGATCTGCGTGTCCGTTACCTGTGCACCTTCGGGAACGCCAATTTTGTCTTTGCTAAGCATTTTTTTTACAATATAAGTTCTCGCTGTCAGGGCTTGTGCCTTCAAGGCTTCCTCCTTGAATTCGACAGGCATTTCAGCTGCTACGACCCCAACAAGATAGTCTTCAAGTGGAATATTATCGATTTGTCCAATTGTGGAGCGGTAAACTGCAACCTCAACGGCGGCATCAGCTGTTGAGTTACCACCGCCTTCGGTATTTGGAGCCTTGTGGGATAATTCTTCACCTAATTTGCCGCTAACCTTCCCATCCCCGAACGGTAACACTAAGATTGCGGGAATGAGTAGAGTGAGGGCAAATAAGAAAGTCGCTAGTAGGATGAGTGGTTTGAATTTTTTCATGTAGGAGCCTCCAATTATGAAATTTGTGCACCCTTCTGCGGGCGCTTCTCATTCCATCATATGGAGGCGGACAAGCATTTATGACTAAAAAAGCATAACTGAATATTCAAAAAAACAGCACGAAAAAACCGAAGAGTCATCCTCTTCGGCCTCGAACCATTATGCGTTTAAATCAGTAATGAACGATTCCACTTCCGCAAAAGCTTCTTCCGCTTCAGAAATACGTTCAATATCCGCGCCCAACCCTGCTAATTTACCATGGAAGTTCACATAACCACGGTCTAAATGTTTTAACTCGGTTACGCGGGTATGTCCATCAGAAACCAACCCTGTTAAAATAAGAGCGGCAGCAGCACGAAGATCTGTGGCAGACACTTCAGCGCCTTGTAAGTTTGAAGGTCCATTTAAAATGACAGAACGGCCTTCAATTTTAATTTCGGCGTTCATCCGGCGGAATTCTTCGACATGCATGAAACGATTTTCGAAAACCGTCTCCGTAATCATGGAAGTGCCTTCTGCGCGAAGGAGCAGTGCCATCATTTGCGACTGCATATCAGTTGGAAAACCAGGATGAGGCATCGTTTTAATATCAACTGCTTTAAGCTTTTCAGGACCGATGACACGAACGCCATCATGTTCCTCAATAACCGTAACGCCCATTTCTTCCATTTTTGCAATTAAGGAAGAAAGGTGTTCAGGAACTGCACCTTGTACAAGTACATTTCCGCCGGTAATCGCACCAGCAACCATAAAGGTTCCCGCTTCGATTCGGTCAGGAATAATATGATGCTCAGCGCCAAACAATACATCGACACCTTCAATACGAAGAGTGCCCGTGCCTGCGCCTCGGACATTTCCGCCCATTTTGTTCAAGAAGTTAGCAAGGTCAACGATTTCCGGTTCCTTTGCTACGTTTTCAATGATGGTTGTACCCTGTGCAAGCGTCGCCGCCATCATGATATTTTCGGTGGCGCCAACACTTGGGAAATCCAAGTAAATCTTGGCACCTTTTAAGCGGCCATCAACTTCCGCTTCAATAAAGCCATTTCCTACTTTTACCTTTGCACCCATCGCTTCGAACCCTTTAAGATGCTGGTCAATCGGTCGAGAACCAATCGCACAACCGCCTGGCAGAGCCACACGTGCACGACCATTGCGTGCTAGCAGTGAACCCATCACGAGGACAGACGCACGCATCTTACGCACATATTCAAATGGTGCCTCATCTTTCAACACTCTAGATGCATCAACGACAACTGTATTATTGTCAAAGGCAACCTCCGCATTCAAGTTGCGCAATACTTCATTAATTGTGTATACATCGGAGAGTGTAGGTACATCACGTATTACACTTTTTCCGTCACTTGCTAATAATGTGGCAGCGAGTACAGGCAGGACCGCGTTTTTTGCGCCTTCTACTTTAACCGATCCGTATAGCCTTTGTCCGCCGCGGACGATGATCTTTTCCAAGAGTATTCCCCTCCGCGTCCATTTTCTCTATATTAATATTCAATCGTAATGATTGGTGTGCCAACTACGATGGTAGTCCTTGCGCCCAATCCCTCGGAGCGTATCCCAATTTGTAAATTCATGTCCCGCGCTATGGAGTCTGAAAACATTGGCGAATTCGCCGATACAGACATGAACATTTCCTCTTCTAACGCCTCGATCTTTTTTCCATCAAAACTTTTCAATAAATCATTTGCAACATTTGGTAAAGCCATATCAATCTTATCACTGATGCTGCCCTTCATACTAGAGAAAATTGTTGGATTTCCCCGAAATATGTCGGAAAGCCTATTTTTAAAGTGAGCGTTTGTGAAAAAGGACTCCATCTCCTTGTTCCACTCGTCTCCAGTGACCCTATATACTATATACGCATTAACAGGTTGTTTTGTGTGGGTTGCCATAATTTGAAGCATTTCTGTGTGGTGTTTAGAAGTCGGAGAGATGGCTGTTATTTCCCAATTGTCGCTGGTCTCACTTGTCGACCAATCCCAATCAGGGAACTGTGCTTCGAGCTCCTTCACATATTCCTGCACTTCTTTCTCTGTTTTCAGGTCAACCAAATGCTCCCTTGCATAAAACGACCATTCTTCGAGCAAAATATCTTCTGTTTGAAAAACGTCGGCGATCTTCACTAAAGCATCATCACCGCCCGCGGCCGTCAACCGGCTGCCAAAGACCACGATCAAACCAACCATCATCAACATACTAATGCCAAAAAGCACCTTTGACTTTCTCTTCATCTCTACTCTCCCCCTTACTACCATTGTTACCAAGGAAAGCAAGAGCATACTTGGGAAATGTCGTCACTTTTTGACAAGCTTTTTAGGATTTTCGAGATTTTTTTAAAAATTACCTAATTTCTGCAGGTTGATTGGTTACAGTTTGTACATTCGTTTTCTTTTTTGAAGTCATTTTGCTTTTCTCTAACCGTATTTTTATCTATCTTCTAAGCTGTGAGCTTTTTCAATCAGATTGCACTTTTTACACACAAATTGAATTGTACTCAATTTTCACGGAAAAAGATACATGTATGAAGACCTAAATTTTTACCAGTTGTGTATGTATTGTAAAATCAGAGGCAGCTGCCTTGACCATTGAAGGTAGTCTAAGAAAAAATTACTAACCGATGAACCCATAATAATCGCCAATAATATATAAAGTAATCGTGCCTGAAAAACATGGCTCGGCTTCAGCAGCTTATCTAAACGAATCGACTGCAGCGCCCACCACGCAAGCGCAATAAACACCAGGTGCGAAAAAATACTCAACAACGCAATTTGTCCAAAACCTTCCATAATATCCCTCCCTTAGAGGCCCAAGAACATTCTATCATACATCGGTGCCTGTCACCATTTATACAAAAAACTGCCTTTATGCATAAATTTGATGCATAAAACCGATGCATAAATTCTGTGTGTAAAATCGGCGCATATGATACTGACGGATGAAAGTCTGAAAAGTTTCGTTTATATTATGGCTAATTTTTAACGCATTAACTGCCTAAACACTGATTTTCTGCTCTTTATCAGTGTTTAGGCAGTTAATAAATTTAGATACCATCCCAGACCCTATTAATACGTAGTGGGACAATGACCCTGTTTCCATGTATCTCCTGATGAACAATTGGATTCCTGAAATAATGGATCAGCGAGTGGCCATCGCTCCGTTTATGCCTAGCTCGTTTACGGATCCCTTTTTTTTTCGATACTTTGTTTCGATATTTTCATGAATTTTCACCTCATTTTTTTATTAGGCCGTTTTCGTTGCCACGACAATCACTTTTCCGTGATCCATTTCTTCCTCACAATGCGCCGCCGCCGCTGCCGATAACCCCAGCGACTCTAATTTCGATCGCAGTTCATCACCTCTAGAACGAAAAACATTGGCAACCGCTCCAAAAATCCCCTGTTCTCCTATCCCGACTTCGTTAATATCCATTGCATCGGTTAGATGTTCCGCGCGGTCGTTGTCATGCGCTAATAAATAAATTTCATCCTTCGTGTATCCCTCTCTGAAAAATTGATCAATTTCCTTTCTCGCTTCGACTCCATTTTCTACGATTTTTACATTTTCCATGTTTATTCCTCCTCAAGATTTACTTTCCAGCTGTATGTCAGCTTGTACCAGGTATATATCCGCACTCCAAAGAAACAAAACCTATTTTTTAAAAATTCTACTTGTTTGAGTAAAAAAGTTTTGGGTAAATAAGAAGAAAAAGCTGGAGGTGTATGATGCGGAAAAAAGCAGAGTTAATTACAAGGATCAGTTTGTTAAAACGAAAAATCGATCAGTGTTTGGATGAGCGGGATCGACAAGGCTTCTATCATTTATCTCTAGAATTGAAGGTGTGCCAACATTACTTGGAAGCTTGTACGACCAACCATAAGGTGCGCTATAAGAGGGGTTTCGAGCAAAAACGTGGTAATTTTTTAAACTCTTAAGTTTAGCTGCTTAAACTTCGGGTATGTAGTAACCATAGCTCATTGAAATTGAAAGGAGAGGTTATCATGGGATTTATTTGGTCATTAATTATTGGAGGAATTATCGGCTGGTTAGCCGGCCTGATTCTGGGGCGTGATGTCCCCGGAGGTATAATCGGAAATATCATCGCAGGTTTTATCGGTGCCTGGATTGGTTCACTTGTAGGCGGCTGGGGGCCAGTGGTCGCAGGATTCTACATCCTACCAGCACTCCTCGGTGCCATTGTCTTTGTACTTATTCTAAGCATAGTCCTACGAACCATCCGACGCAACGCATAACATAGCACCAAGAGAAGATTGCAGGTTAGCTGCAATCTTCTTTTTTATTTATGTGCCGATACTGGGGTTTATGTGCCAATCCACAGATTTATGTGCCAAACCCTAGATCCACCACCCAAAACAGTTCTAAAGCCAGCCACTACTTTTTCCGATAGATTTTTTCATATGAATTAAATTCTGTGTATTTCATCCCTTTGGTCATCCCGAGGATGGATTCTTTACTTCCGAGTCCAATGAATCCACCGTCAGCAAGGCTGTCATAGAACAGCCCGTGGACCTCTTGCTGCAGGGCATTGTCAAAATAGATCATGACATTGCGGCATACGATCACATGAAATTCATTAAACGAGCTGTCACTCACTAAATTGTGCTGGGCAAATGTAAGATTCTCAGTCAGGTGAGGTGAAAAATAGGCAAACTGATGATCCGTTGTGTAGTACTCTGAGAAGGCCATTTTCCCGCCTGCTTTCAAGTAATTTTTCGTATACTGCTGCATTTTTTTTAGCGGAAAAGCTCCCTTTTGCGCGGCTGTCAGTGCCTTTTCATTCATATCGGTTGCGTAGATTTTTGTTTTTTCGCTTAGGCCTTCCTCCTGCATCAGAATCGCCATCGAATAAACCTCTTCACCGGTGGCACAGCCTGCATGCCAAATCCGGATTTCAGGCAGCTCCTGAAGCAATGGCACTACTTCGTTACGAAAGGCGGCAAAAAAACTGGGATCACGGTACATTTCCGTCATTCTGATGGAAAAATCATTCAACAACCGCTCCAAAACCCCTGGTTCGTGGAGCACCTTTTCCAGTAACGCGGTAATCGTTGGCAGCCGCTCCGCCTTCATTCTGTTTACAATCCTCCTGCCAATCGACCCCCGCACATAGCTCCTGAAGTCATACCCATACATCTGGTACAAGCCTTCCAGCAGCAGCTTGATTTCTATCTCCTGAAGTTCATTTGGCTCGATGATGTCAATGTTTGTCGATCTTTCGTTCAACTTTCAATCACCTGCTCGGTCAGCCACACCCGCATTAACGAGAATAATTGGTTGATATTCAATGGCTTCATAATATAATCGGAAGCCCCTGCTTCCATACACTTATCCCGCTCACCCTTCATCGCCTTGGCTGTCAGCGCAATAATCGGCAAGCTGTCCATCGCTAAATCCTGACGAATGATGTTCATCGCTTCATAGCCGCCCATTACCGGCATCATAATATCCATGAAAACCAGGTCGTAATCAGCCTGTTTTTGTAAAAATTCAATGGCCCGCTTACCGTTCTCTGCCACTTGAACCTTCACACCCTTTTTCTCCAGGGCGGTTACCAAAGCAAATACGTTCCGGCGGTCGTCTTCGACTAACAGCACTTTCTTTCCTTTAAATAACTGGTCATCTGAAACTTCTGCTGCCGCCACTTCCACTTCTGCTTCTTCGTGGACTTGTTCCTGCTCCTCCGTTACCGCACTGACACTTGCCGCTACCTCATTCAATGCCAGTTGCTCAATCCGGTGATATTCGGCCGCATCCAGCCTGCCAGGGATATAGAGGGTGAACGTGCTTCCTTTTTGCGGCTCGCTTTGGACGGTAATCGCTCCACCAAGTAATCGGGTAAATTCACGGCAGATTGATAACCCTAAGCCGGTCCCGCCAAATTGCCGGTTCGTCGTACTATCAACCTGTTGAAAGGCCTCGAAGATAATTTGCTGCTTTTCCTGTGCAATCCCAATTCCAGTATCGGTAACTGCGATGACCAGCACCATATCCTCTTCGTCGAGAGCAGGGATTAGTTCCTGTACCAGTTCTGGTTTGGCAACTTCGATGGTTACTTTTACAGACCCTTGCTCTGTGAATTTAAAAGCATTGGATAATAGATTTTTCCAAATTTGCTGCAGGCGCTGCCCGTCGGTCGTAATGACGTTCGGTACATTTGAAGCAATCGCCACGTCAAAACTAAGTTTCTTTTTCGCCGCGACTGGGTCAAACATGTTCTTCATCATTTGTGGAATTTCGGTCACGTTCACTTCATCTGTAAAAATTTCAATTTTTCCTGCTTCGATTTTTGATAAATCGAGGATGTCATTAATTAGCCGCAGCAAATCACTTCCCGCTGTATAGATGACACGAGAGGAATCCCTGACCTCTGACAGCTCCATGTCCTCGTCATTTTCCAACAGCATTTGCGACAGGATTAAAATACTATTTAATGGCGTGCGCAGCTCGTGTGACATATTGGCTAGAAAATCCGTTTTATACTGCGAGCTCATCTGCAGTTTCCGTGAATAGTCTTCTAGTTCATCCTTGGCCGTCTTCAGCTCGGATGCTCTTTGTTCGGCACGCTGCCTCTGTTCATCTAAAAATTCGTTGGTAATCCGCAGCTGTTCCTGCTGCATTTGCAATTCTTCCGATTGGGCTTGAAGTTCCTCGGATTGCGCCTGGAGTTCTTCGGTTAACACTTGTGATTCCCCAAGCAGTCTTTCTACCTCCATCCGCCCTGCAACATTGGTAATCGCAGAACCGAATTTATCTTGAAGCAGATCCAATAAGGTGAGATGCTGCGACATAAACGGTTTGAACGAGCCGAACTCAACCACCGCTTCGACCGTGCCTTCCACTAAAATAGGCGCAACCAAAAGATTGCGAGGCGATGAATCACCTAAACCCGATGTGACTTTAAAATGGTCTTCTGGCAGCTGATCAATCAGGAAGATTCTTTTATCCATAGCTGCTTGACCGATTAACCCTTCCCCTAACCGGAAACTAGCACCACCAGTTGCTTCCCCAGTTAGAGCATAGCCTGCCTCTTTCACGTACCGAACTTCACTGCCTTGATTTCTACGCAGATAAACCACTCCATAGACTGCATCGAGCATTGGCGCCAGCTTAGTGATAAAGGCATGCGTTAATTCTGTTAAATCCGTGATTCCCTGATACATGGTCGAAATTTCTGCGATACCTTTCTGAATCCAGCTCTGTTTTTCAAGACTGCTCAGCAGCTCATTCATCGCCTCTGCGAGTTCACGGGTTTCATCATGGGTGCTGACTTCGATTCTTGTGGTCAGGTCCACCTCTGTCTCTTTCGAATCCATAATATTATTGATCGTCTGGACCACCTGTTTAATCGTTTTGACAATCGAATTAGACAGGAACATGGCCGTTGAAATCGTAATCAGGGAAACGACTAAAATGATCCCATACAACGTTACTTTTAAATTGCTATTATCCTGATTCAGTTGTTCGACCCGCTGTTTGGTCCGTTTTTTTTGATTTTCAAGAAAGGAATCAAAGTGAGACCGGAGCTCATCTGTCATTTTTTTGCCTTTGTTATTTTTAAAAAAGTCGTCTAACGCTGTCTGGTTATTCAGCTTTTTTTGATCGATCACATAATCCGTTGAATTCGTGATATAGTTCATGATCAGCGGTTTAATCTCTTCTAAATTCCGCTGCTGGTTGCTGTTATTGGCCAACAGCGAGTGAAGGGTGTTGTAGTTTTCCAGCCAGCTCCTGCTCGCGGAACGATAGGGCTCGAGGTACTCCTCATTGCCGGTTATCACATACCCCCTCATCCCCGTTTCCATATCTAATACGTTTTTGTGAATTTGATTGGTTAAATTGTGTACCTCAATATCATGCTGTGAGACAAAATCAACCTCTTCCTGGAGCGCCGACATCCGATTCATCACGATCAGCAAGGAGACGACTAAGCAAACCAAAATGAATAAATAGCCGGCAATCATTTTCGTGTTGATATTAAAGTGCAATCCCTTCATTATCTGCTCCCCCCTTTTGTAAAAAAATAGTTGACTCTATCATATCGTTTCTAGCAATCTCACCCAATGGGAAATTGGTCCCAACCCTTTTGAAGGTCATTTCTCTTCCGCATTTGGCACCAAATGTCCTTCATCACCACCATGAAGGACATTTCACTTCCTCACCTGGCACCAAATGTCCTTCATCACCGCCATGAAGGACATTTCACTTCTTCACCTGGCACCAAATGTCCTTCATCACCACCATGAAGGACATTTCACTTCCTCACCTGGCACCAAATGTCCTTCATCACCTTCATGAAGGACATTTCTCTTCTTCACCCGGCACCAAATGTCCTTCATCACCACCATGAAGAACATTTCTCTTCTTCACCTGGCACCAAATGTCCTTCAGCACCCCCATGAAGGACATTTCTCTTCCCCACCTGGCACCAAATGTCTTTCATCACCTTCATGAAGGACATTTCTCTTCCTCTCCCGGCACCAAATGTCCTTCATCACCACCATGAAGGACATTTCTCTTCTCCACCTGGCACCAAATGTCCTTCATCAAAATTTACTAGTTTCAACTACTCGTCATCAGGGTATATATCTGGTACACCAGAAAAATAGGAGGTTATCAATGTGGCAACAACTACAAAAGCGAAAGCTAAAAAACAATCCTTATCCGAGGCTCTTAACCGGCAGGTGGCTAATTTTTCTGTCCTTCATATGAAGCTGCACCATTATCACTGGTACGTGAAAGGTGAAAATTTTTTCACGTTGCACGTTAAATTTGAGGAGCTCTATACAGAGGCTGCCTTACATCTTGATACGATCGCGGAACGAATGCTTGCGCAAAGGGGATTACCAATGGGCACCCTAACCGAGGCTCTTGAACTTTCAACACTTAAAGAAGCAACCGGTGATGAGGATGCACAGCAAATGCTCCAAACACTTGTTGATGATTTTGACATGATTTGCACCGAACTGACAGAAGGGATTTCCCTTGCTGAGGAAAAAGAGGATGAGCCGACTGCCGATTTGTTCGTTCACATTCGTACCTCATTAGAAAAACACAGATGGATGTTCGAAGCTTATCTAGGTGCATAATTTTTCGCACCACTACTCAAGTTCGAAGCTTATCTACGAAACATAAATAATCTTTCCTAACACTAACGGGGTGTCAGCTCCAAATGCTGACACCCTTTTATCGCGAAGAGGTTGTTGAAATCAACACCATACACATATCGTCTTTTGGAGGGTTCACAAGCTCCCAGCCTGGTTGCAGCTGATGAAGCAACACCGCTGGATCCGCGATATCCTCTGCTTGTAAGGAGTGGGTCAGTTTATCCATTGCATCTTCATATTTATCCTCCAGCCATTCGGACAATCCATCTGTAAAAAGTAAAATTCGAGCCCCCTGCTGATAAGGAATGATCCCCTTCATGACTTCAATTTCCTCAAAAAACCCAAGTGCGCAGCAGCCTTCGGATAAATGTTTCACTTCATCATCGACGATGGCAATCCCGGTAGGATGTCCGGCATTGACATACTCAATTGTTTGCCTTTCCGTGTCGAGGACAAAATAAATCGCTGTAAAATAGTAATTCATTAAACTATCAGAACTATGTAGCTGGAGCATTCGTGCATTCAGTTCCTTTACTACTTTTTCCGGATCCGCGATCGCTGTAATCGTATCCTTCAACGCGGAATAAATATACATCCCTACAAGTGAGGATGAAATACCGTGCCCCATCATATCGAGCAAGATGACTCCATACTGATTGGGACTAATTTGATACCAGGCATAGAAATCGCCGGCAAGCTCAAAAGTAGGTCTGTATACCGCTGAAATGGTGACATCCTTTTCCTGAAGCGGGCTGCTTAGCATGCTTCTCTGTACCTGTCTGGCCAGGTCGAGTTCATTTTGAATTCGTCTGTCGTTAGCCTTGCGCCGGTCCTTTTCTTGCTTTAACCTTAACACGGAACGAATCCGGGCGAGGAGCTCGACTTTATTAATCGGCTTCATCACATAATCAAGAGCGCCCGCATCCATTGCCTCTGCCATCTTGTTGGAATCTCCCATCGCTGTGACAAAAATAATCGGCAGGTCGGAGAACCGTTCATTCGCTAGTACCGTCCGGCAGGCTTCCATCCCATCAATTTCCGGCATCATCATATCCATTAAGATTAAATCCACAGGTACTTCGCAAGGTTGAGGGGCATCAAGCTGTAAATACTGAAATAACTCCCCTGCAGAGGGCAGCAGAAGCAAATTATTATAGCCTGCTTTCCGTAGGACTTTCTCAACTATCATTAGATTTGTTTTATTATCATCAACGATGACAATCTTCATTGGCATAGGGACTTCCCCTCCTTAATAAAGAATGAGCCCGACCCGTAGAGTCAGGCATCTATTCTAGGTTTTATAATCTTGATAGGCATGACGGGCAAGAACCTTGCGCAATTTTTCAATCGCCTTTTTTTGCAGACGGGAGACATGCATTTGCGAAATTCCCAGTGTTTCCCCTACCTCGCGCTGACTCTTATGTTCAATAAAGGTCCATTGAATAATTTGCTTCTCCCTATCATCCAATACATAAAGAACACTCTCCACCAACAGCCGCTCATCGACTTGCTGAAAGCCTTTATCTTCAGAGCCAATAACGTCTAAAGCCGTCATCTCACTGCCGTCAGAACCCGTTTCAATTGATTTATCCACGGAAGCCGTTTGATACCCTTTTCCTAATTCCATTGTTTCCAGGACTTCCTCTTCAGAAATCCCGATATAATCCGCAACCTCGTCAATCTTCGGCGAGCGTTGATACTGGGTCGTCAGCTCGTCCACTGCTGCATTTACTTTCGGCCACGTGTCCTTTATCCGCCTTGGGACATGAACATCCCATGTCTTGTCCCTTAAAAAACGCTTAATCTCCCCTATCACCATCGGGATTAAATAGCCCTCAAATGGGGTCCCGGTACTAGGATCGAACCGGCGGATTGTCGATAATAAACCAATCATCCCGACCTGCACGATATCTTCATGCAGATTTCTTCCTTTTGAATATTTTCGTGCGATACTCCCAACTAGATTACTGTAATGCTCGACAATGGCCAGTTGCGCAGCTTCACTGCCAGTTTCCTGGAACTCTTGGATGAATCCATAGATTTCTTCCTTAGATGGTTTCATGGTCTGAGATGGCTTTGTCATGATTTTCACGCCCCCCGCCTAGGTACTTCACCATGAAGACCGTTACTCCGCTACGATTCATCACTCGGACTTCATCCATGAGTGTTTCGATTAGAAATAGACCTAACCCTCCCTCTGATAATTGATCGACTGTACTGGATTCGGTATAAGGTCCAAGTTCACTTTTCGTCTGTAAAAAATTAAAGCTCTTGCCGCTGTCCGCTACCATCGTTTCAAGCCTGTCCTCATAAATACCGAAGCCGACAATCACTTCACCACCTTCGCCGTCGGGATACGCGTGCTGTACAGCGTTTGTACATGCTTCACTAACGGCAATTTTTATATCCTCGATTTCCTCATATGTATACCCCATACGGCTCGCTATTCCTGAAATCGTTAACCTAATCACACCAACATATTCTGGTTTCGCCGGAATCTTCATTTCCACATAGTCCATCACGCGTTTCATTGTCCCCCATCCTCTGTTTCCACCGTTATTTTCATAATCGTACTCAAACCGGTAATTTTAAAAAGTCGCTTCAAACGGTCTGAAAGCTCGACCAGCTTAAGCTCTCCGTCATTTTTATCCAACTGTTTGAATAAACCAACTAACACTCCTAGTCCAGTACTATCCATATAAGAGACATCCTTTAGATTGACTGTAATCACTTTATGAGTGCCTTCCGAAAGCGGCAATAGCTCTTCACGAAGCTTCGGCGCAGTATAGGCATCGATTTCACCAGTAACCGTTACGAATATAACCTTATCATCCTGTTGCTTTTCGATATTTACCTTCATTTCATCATCACCCCTGAAATATTTACCGTTTACATACCCTTTATGGTAGAAAGTTAAACCTATTTTTTAAAAAATATGTTTCTAGCATTATACCAAAATAAGGAAGTGCTACGAAATAGTCACATAATCCTAGTAGAAAAATAGTGGTTTCACTTTTTTCAAAGAGGGTATATACAAAAAAAAGGAGTGATAGTGATGGACAAAAAACCCAAGGATCAATTTCCGATTTTAAACAATAGTTCCATGGCCCAGAACCTCCAAGAAATGAAAAAGCTCGGCAAAGAAATGGAAGGGTCTAAAACCAATCAAGAGTTAAAAGAAGAAAAGCTCATCCCAGATCCAAAGCAATAATGCCTCGATAGTGGGGCAGTTTTTTTTGCTTTGGCTGTGTTAAAGGTAAATGTTGATTTCACTCAATTTGAAAAATAGGCGGAGAAATTCCGTTTATTTCGGGAAATTCCCATATTTCCCTTAAAATAAGCGGAGTTTTTCCGGTTATACGTTCCAAAACGGTGGCTTTTGTCTTATTGTGAACAGTTAGTCGGAATATCTCCGCTTATATCTGCTCCTTAAGCCTCCACTATCGACATTAGCCGGAAATTCTCCGCTTAAAAATTTTTCTACACGAAAATCAACAATGAATAATAACAGAGCCTTTGCGTTAAAAAGTAAGGCGTGAATTCTAGTGAATTCACGCCTTACACTTATTATATATTAGGGTAGTGTATTGTGATAAAGGATCAATTACTGTTTCAACTCTGCCCGTTAACTTGATAGACATGTCCATTCGGCGTTTCGGAAGGCGATTCCACTTCTTCTTTTCGAAATTCTTTATCATCCGTCTCGGACATGGAATCCCTATCCCTTAACCGGTCCTCCCGTTGCAGGACATTTTCGCCATTTACGTGAGATGGATCCTCGTCATGTTGCCCCTGTTGACGGGATAACTCTCTCAAATCTTCCACAATGTCATCGCCAGGCAATTGCTTTTCCTCCTCATTCATGGGAGGATTATCGCTATCATAGTAACCCATTCGTCCTCTTTCATCACTTTCCGTAACTTTATTTTCACCTGCACGTCCAAATACTTCAATATCCTTGTTATCTACAAAATTCTTAGCCATGATTGTTGCCTCCTTTTATTTTTTCTAGATTGCTGTTTTTCATTCCTGCTGGTTTTACCGAACATGCAACCACATACTTCAACCACCCTCTTTCCACTTAATCTGATAGATTAGGTTAGCTAGTTTCTAACCTTGATAGTGTTATACCACCATTCCAGGGCGTTCAAACCTTTTATTTTAAAAAGGAATCCTGTTTTTTTCCTTTTAGTAGATCACCCGTCCAACCTTTTGTTTTTAAATATCGATAGAGTAGTAGCGTCGAAGTAACGATTAGGAGCACAGCAATCAGGTACCCATACTGCCACTCCAGTTCAGGCATATGCCTAAAATTCATCCCCCATAATGCCCCTAACGCCATAATGGGGGTAAAAACAGTCGTCAGGACCGTTAAGGTTTTCATAATTTCATTCCCGCGGTGGGAGGAGATGACCTCCTCTAAATTTATGATCGAATCTAATTCTTGCCCGTACGCTTGAAGTAACACTTGCGCTCGATCAATCCGTTTGCATGTCCGGCTAAAAATTTCTCCGTTATTAACCTGTGGAAAATCAGTTTCTTCAATCGCCATTTTCAACTCCTGAATGGGAATCAACAGGTTCTTACAAACCATTAATTCATGCCTCTGCTCAAAAACATGTTCCAAAATCCGCATTTCATTCTTCTTTTTCACCCCCCACATCAACCGGTGAAGCGACTCTTCGAACTGGTCAATCTCAACCAGTAAGTCGTTTACGAGTTCCCCTAGTAAAAATAAAAAACCATCCACCGCATTGTCCGTCATATTTAACTGCCGCAGGATCACTTCTGGGGGTATTTGATTAAAGGAGGTAAACTCCAGGTCAATCGTCATTAATGTGTTACCAGTTAAGTAAAAATGGAAGATTTGATTGTCCTCTTCCTTTTCTACATCTTGTCTAAAAATAAGAGAATCACTGACGGCCCTTTCACCGTTTATCAGCCCAGGCACTCTTATGTAATTGGTTTTATTTTTTCGAACAGTCGTTAACCATCCTGATGGCGTTGTCTCCTGTTCCCAAACCGTACTTTGTTTATTCTTTTTTATTTGTACCCACTTCCATTTGTCAAAATTGATATTTCTCTCCAAACAACTTCCCTCCCTATCTATCAGTTGATTCCCCTAAAAGGAGAAAAACGAAACGTAGAAATATGTTTAGTAGGGAAAGAAAACGGGTATTTAGTAAGCAAAACTTAAGGAGGTTGTAATGATGAATAGAGTCTTTAATGTGAGTTCGCTCGTAGCGGTAGGAATTGGGGCAACGGCTGCGGTATGGCTTTCCAATAAACCAAACCGGATTAAGGCCGAAAGTGTGTTAAGGGACTGGAAACGCAAGGTGAAGCCGAATGTATATGCGAAGTCGGAGCAACTGCCGATCGAAAAAGGCGGCAACCCGCATCCACAGGATTTGGCCGATAACGAAATGGTGAGCGAGGGCGCACAGTATTCCGTTCAATTTTACAATGAGAAAATCCAATAATGGTGTTGGGTTAGGAGTTGGGGTATACGTACCCCAACTCCTTTTTCCCTATCTGCCATTTGGATCCCTCCATCTGCCGATTTTTTGCTCTTACCTGCCAAAATTCCGTTTCACCTGCCAATTTCATTTGTTTACCTGCCTTATCAATTCCCCCACCACCTCACCTCACCAAGCGTTGTGAAAAACTAGGTTGCTGCATGGCACACCTTCTTCACTTCTAAATACTTAATATGATAGCCATCGGCTTCATGAACCTTGAATATACAGCCTTCTTCTTCCACTACTTCGCCAGCGGTCTCTTCTAAATCCGCGGTTTTGGATAGAAACCAGCCGCCGATAGTGTCCACTTCCTCCGCATACAAGTCAATCCGTAAAAGCTTGTTTACCTCTCGAATCGGGACCTTGGCATCGATCAGATACTCGTTGCGCTTCAGTCTACGAATCTTCGAAACTTCATCGCGGTCGAATTCATCTTTTATTTCGCCGATGATTTCTTCAATCAAATCTTCCACCGTCACTAAACCCGAAGTACCGCCATATTCATCGGACAAAATGGCCATATGGATACCATTGGTCTGCATCCGGACCAGTAAGTCATGGATCGGAATCGTTTCCATCACCCGAATGATTGGCTGCGTTAACCTCCTGATATCCACTGATTGGTTCGTTAGCTTTGCCGTAACTAGCATTTTGACATTTAGCACACCCAAGATATGGTCCTTATCCCCATCAATCACCGGATAGCGGGTGTAATTTTCAACTTTAAGTTTTTGAGCCACCACATCCTGGCTATCATCCACGTTGATACAGACCATTTCTGTGCGCGGAACCATAATCTCTTTGGCAATCCGTTCATCAAATTCAAAAATATTATTCACATAACGCCATTCATTTCGGTTAATTTCCCCACTCTTATAGCTTTCTGACAAGAGAATTCTTAGTTCCTCCTCGGAATGCGCCAACTCATGTTCAGATGCAGGTTTTATTCCAAAGAAGCCAACCAGCTTTCGTGCAGAATAGTTTAAACTCCAAATAAATGGATACATCATTCGATAAAACAAAATAATCGGCTTCGCGAACAGCAAGGTAACTTCCTCCGCTTTCTGAATGGCAACCGATTTAGGTGCTAATTCACCCACCACCACATGAACAAAGGTGACAAAGGTAAACGCAAGTACCAGGGAAATCAGATGCGAAACACCAGCATTGATAGGAAGCAGCGCCAGCAAAGGCTGAAAGAGGCTTTCTACCGTCGGTTCTCCCAGCCAGCCAAGACCTAAAGCCGTAACCGTGATCCCCAGTTGACATGCTGACAGATATTCATCCAAATGGGAAACGACTTTTTTCGCTGCAACCGCATTCCTCCTCCCTTCAGCCACAAGCTGATCAATTCGCGATCCCCTTACTTTTACAATCGCAAATTCTATAGCCACAAAAAATGCCGTCATGGCAATTAATAAGATGAATGTTAATAAGTTAACAACCAGCATGATGATCTGCGCACCTCCCTTTTTTCAAGCAATAATCACAGCCCTTTTAAAAAGGTTCTGTTACTATTCCTGGTTGATTTTCGTGTAGGTATGATAATTCATAAGCGGAGAATTTCCGATTAATGTATATAGAGGAAGCCAAAGAGGCAGATATAAGCGGAGATTTTCCGACTAACTGCCCTAAATAAGACAAAATCCAAGGATTTGGATCAAATAAGCGGAAAACCTCCCTTTATTTTCAAGATATTAATAGTCTTTTTCAATTTAAACGGAATTTCTCCGTTTATTTTTCAAACGATGTAAAATCAACATTCAGTTTTAACTGCCCCTTAAAAAACAATCCGAAATCACCAGTGGATTTCGGATTGTTAAAGGCTTATTTTCCTCTTTCCAGCTTATTGTCCAGCTTTCCTAGATATTTTCTAGCAAACTCTGTTCCGCCGAGTCCGAATGCTAGACCAAAAGCCAGCGCCAATCCGCCTAATACCAGGATGAAAGCAGCAGTAACAATCGAATGTGCGACGCCTAATTGATCTAATGCCATAAACACGGTGATGGTAAAAATCGTATATTTTGCGATTCTTGCCAGCATTCTAGAATAATTGTTCTGAACAATCGTTTGGAGCATTCGTTCGATAAACTGTCCGACGTATAATCCAATTCCGAGAATCATGATGGCCGTCAGCAGCATAGGCAGATAAGCAATCACCCCGGTTGCTAAGGTAACTAAGAAGTCTAACTGAACAATTTGTAAGGCTTCTACCGTAAACAAGAGGACCACAATGATCTGGGCCAGTAATCCCACCATTTGGGACAGGGTATATTTCGATGAGTCTGGTGTTAATGCCCCGATCCCCATCTGATGAAAGACTTGATCGAATCGCAAGCGCCATAGCATTTGTGTGACCCATTTCGCCACCCATTTTCCAAGCCAAATCCCCGTTACAATGAGGATGACGGCCACGATGATGTTTGGAATCATCGCGAGAACATCTTGAAGCATGGCAATCGCTGGTTCAGATATTCCCCTTAATTCTAATTTTTCCAATGCCGTTATAATGACTGGAATTAACAGTAAGATAAATACGATATTTCCGATCATCGTGGAAAGACTCGTCGCCTCTTCACCATTTTTCAAAAATCCAAACCGAGAACCTACGTTGTCCGAGCCAACACTTTTTAAAAAGTTCGTTAAAATATCACGGACGATTTTTGCAATCAGCCAGCCAATAAGCACAATCAGTGCGGCTGCAAATAACTTAGGAATAAACGCGAACATCATCGTCAGTGCATGCGAAAAGGGCTCTGAGATTCCTTCTAATTGAAGCGCCCCAAGGACCGCTGGAATAAATAGCAGTAGTACAAAATAAAAGATTGTCATTGCGATACCATTTATTCGGTTGCCAGCTTCAAGGGCGTTATGTGCCAATTTCCATTTCACAAGCTTTGGCCCTAATTGGATCATCCCTGCTCCCTTTATAAAAAGATAACGAAGCAACCATGCAATCACCCAGGCGAATAATAGAATCAGTGCCGCTTTTAACAGATGAGGGATTGCTGCTGTTATCGTTGAGACCATGGCTACAAGCGGTTCCGCGATTAGGCTTAAGTTCAGCATATTGAAAAAGATAAGCCAGACGACAACAAGTAACATATAATAGACGACTTTTCCGATAATCGTTTCAGTTGAATACTTTCTATTTTTAAATCCTGAAAAAAGTTTTTCATCTAAAGTAGTTCTCTCCAGTGCAGTTTGTACAGCCCTACCAATCCCCTTTGCTGCCAGCCAGCCAATTACTAGAACGAGCACTGCCAACAACAGTTGGGGAATTCGGTCCGTATATATGTACCAACCCGTCATCATACTTTCTATACTCATGTACCATCTCTCCTCTTCTCTATTTTGGTTGTCTTGCTAGCTGTAATACCCTGCCACCATAGTTTCAAACCTCGAAAAAGTAAAAAACTATTTTTCTAGAATAAGGTTTCACTTGCTCATTCAGCGGGTATACATCCAACATGCTCAAATAACCAAAGGAGGAGAGAACATGAGTAAAAAAACACTAGTAACAGCTGGCATGACAGCACTATTATCCTTAGGACTATTAGCAGGATGCGGCGATGGCGGCGATCAGGACAACGGAATCAGTGATGGCGAGAAAAAGGACGCCATCGATAACGGAACCGTGAAAGAGGAAAGTACCTTTAAAGATGCAAAAGAGAATTTAAAAGATGCTGAAAATAATATTAGCAACGAGTTAAAAGAGAATGGTGTCGGGGACGGCGTTGACCAGGATAATGGGATCAGCGACGGTGAGAAAAAGGAAAAATTGGATTCTAGCAAATAAAGGAGGAAGAAAAATGAATAAAGATCAAGTTAAAGGCGGTTTAGAACAAGTAAAAGGCGAAGCAAAAGAGCAATGGGGCAAATTAACCGACCAGCCCGCTACCGAGACGGAAGGGAAACTGGATAAACTGAAAGGGAAACTAAGGGAAGGCTATGGAAAAGTAAAAGACAAACTATAGGAATGAAAAAATTCGAGAGTAACTACCTATTTATAAGAGGAGGAAATAAAATGGACAAGCCCGAAAGGAACGTTGTAGGTGTTTATAATTCAGAACAAGATGCGATTCTAGCTATTGAAGGTCTGATTAGACAAGGAGTTGATAAACAAGATATCTGTGTAATTGGTAAAGATCTCAAAGATGTTAATTATATTGCTGACGAAACAGGTGCCGTAGCGGAAGATAGTGCTGCTACAGGTGCGTTAACAGGTGGAACACTCGGTGGCTTAACAGGTTTACTAGTGGGCGTAGGTGCTCTGGCGATCCCTGGAGCCGGCCCGATAATCGCCGCAGGTCCCATTGCTTCAAGTTTAATCGGAGCATTAGCAGGTGTAGGATTGGGTGGATTAACTGGAGCACTCATTGGATTAGGAATTCCAGACCATGAAGCCGAATACTACGGGAACTCCGTTGAAGAAGGAAAAATTTTAGTTTTAACGAAGAATAGAGAACCAATGATGTAAAACGTTTATTCATTGAAGGAAGCAAACCATAGCTCGAATGGCACAGGAATAGGACGAACTGAAAAAGATTGGCACTGAAATGATGAATACGGAATCTAAGGAAGTTCAGCAGGAAAAAAGACGAATACGGATTCCAAGGAAGTTCCACAGGTAAAAAGACGATTTCCTGATCCAATTCCATTCCTAGACAAAAGAAACGGCCCTTTGAAAGGACCGTTTCTTTTTGTTAAGAAGAGGCCACCGGCGCCTCTTCTTTTGCTATATATTGTACCCCTTTTATTTGACCATGGCCGGGTCCTTCCCCCAAAGTTGCCGGCCGATAAAACTCCCTTATTGTAAAAAGTCCCTGAATTGGTTGAAGTTTTCGTTCACGAAGTCGATCGCGATGTCTGGGAATACTCCAAACAGTACGGACGCTGCGACGGTGACGATTAACACAACCAGAATTCCAACTGGAATTTTCGAAAACTTGCTGTCGTCCGCTGCCGGGCGGAAGAACATTTGTGTCATGATACCGAAATAGTAAAAATACGATACGACCGTTGTGGCAATCATGACGGATGCTAATACATAATGCGGTTCCGGTACCATGAAGGCACCGATAAAGATGTTCATCTTCCCGATGAAGCCAGCTGTTCCTGGGAAGCCAGCCAATGCGACCAACAAGATTCCCATCGCCACTGCTAACAGCGGTGAACGGCGGTACAAGCCCGCGAAATCAGCAATCCGGGTTGAACCTGTCTTCGCCTCCACTAACTGAATGACGGCAAAAGCACCGAGGTTCATGAACAAGTAGGCTAATAAATAGAACCAAACAGTGTAAAAGAAGTTCGAGCTCAAGGACGTGAATGCTACGAGCACATAACCGGCATGTGCAATACTTGAGTAGGCAAACATTCTTTTAATATTACTTTGTTTTAAGGCAACGACGTTTCCGATGATCATCGTTGCTCCAGCCACAACTGCGATATAGTCCTGCATATTATAAAGAATTGGCATCGATCCAGGACCTTCTGTTGCCGCTACTCCAAACACAGAAATCAAAATCCTTGCGACAATGACGAAGCCCGCTGTTTTAGAAACCACGCTTAAGAATGCGGTAACCGGTGTTGGTGCTCCTTGATAAACGTCTGGCGCCCACATATGGAACGGAGCAGCCGCCAGTTTAAAGGCTAAGCCAACAAAAATCATTAAGAATGCCAGTCCGAGCAAATACGCGTGCTGCGCGTCAGCTAAGCCCTGCAGTGTACCAGCAATAGCAAACAAATTGGTTGTTCCCGTTAAGCCGTAGACATAACTCATCCCGAACATGGTAATCGCCGTAGCAATCGAACCGTTGATGACATATTTCATGGCCGACTCATTCGATTGCAAATTGTGTTTGCGAATCCCTGCTAATATATAGGAAGAGATTGATAACAACTCTAAACCGATAAATAACGTAATTAAGTCGCCGCTTGAAGTCATAATCATTCCGCCGAGCAATCCGGTTAGGAATAAATAATAAAATTCACCGCGGTATTCTTCCATCCCCTGATCAGCCTTGTAGCTGACAGCTAAAAATAGTACTAGCGCTGACCCTGCAAGCAGAAGTAGCTTAAATGCTTTTCCGAAAGAATCAAGCCGGAATGTATCGTCTAAAATCGAATCAGGCGCAGCACCTAGTAGGCTAACGACGGAAACGATGGCGGCAAAGATGGCCGCGATTGCGATCCAGCCAAGAATGCGGCGGTCCTGTTTTTTCGGCATAAATAAATCGATTAGTGTGAGAAGCGCTGCAACACCAACGATGATGAACTCCGGTGTCATGATGCCCCAATTATATGATGTTAATTCCTCAAGACTCATCCTTCATCACCCTCCTAACCCTAGCATAATCGTTTCAAGAGTGGCAGACAGCGGTGAGCTTAGAACGCTTGGTACGACTCCGATTAGTACAATTAAAGCAATCAGCACGATGACCGGAACCCATTCGACGCCTTTGATATCGACGACTCCTGTAAATTCACGGTGTGCCTTTCCGTACGTAATGCCGAGCACGGCACGTAATAAATAGACAGCGGTCATGATAATCCCGATGCAGCCGACCGCGGCAATCCAAGGCATCTCTTCGAATAAGCCTAAGAATGCCATAAATTCACTGACGAAGCCGGACATGCCTGGCAAGCCGAGAGAAGCGAGTGCACCTGCGAGCAAGAAGCCCGAAGCAATCGGCATCCCTTTTGCCATTCCGCCAAGGTTCTCGATGAGTGATGTATCTGTCCGCTCATAGAAGGCACCAACTAGGAAGAACAACAGTGCTGAGATTAATCCGTGTGAGACCACTTGGAAAATTGCGCCTTGGATGCCTGCCTCGTTCATCGCCGCTAACCCGATTAACACGATTCCCATGTGAGAAATCGATGAATACGCCAAAACCATTTTAAAATCTGTTTGAATGAACGCTAGGAACGCTCCATAGAGGAGGTTAATCACTCCAAGGACAGCTAGCACTACCGCAAGGGTTTCAAACTGCTCTGGGAAAATTCCCATTCCAAAACGAATTAAGCCGTACGCACCGATTTTCAATAGAATACCAGAGTGAATCATCACAATCGATGGCGGTGCTTGTACGTGAACACGAAGCATCCAGCTGTGCAACGGGAAGATTGGCAATTTGACGCCGAAAGCGACTAAAAGGGCAATCAATAATCCTAATTTTAACTCTCCCGAAAGCGGAATGTTTGGATGGCTCATGATCTCCGTTAAGATGTTGATATTGGTTGTACCTGTTTTCGCAAACAGAATCATAATCACGATTAACAGGACAGCTGAGCCTAAACCGTTATAGATTAAGAAGCTGTAAGCGGCTTTTTCTTTTTCAAAATAACCCCATTTTCCGATTAAGAAGAAGGTCGGAATTAAGGTAATTTCGAAGAATAAGAAAAATAGCACTAAGTTTTCAGCGGTAAAGACGCCGAGCATGCCGATTTCTAGTAATAGGAACAGCATGAAATAGCCTTTCCATTCGTGTTTAATATAAATGGAGGCAATCGCTGCAAGTGTTGCTACTACCGTTGTCAGGACGACTAGTAACATCGTTAATCCGCTGACGCCAAGTTCATAGTTTACTGCCCAATAACCGGCTTCGGTGCCTTGAAGGCCGCCGAAGGTAATCCAATCTTTTGCAACGTCAAAGTCGCTTAAATCCTTGCCCCATAGATAATGAAGATAAAGACCGGCTGCGATTCCCAATGCAGGCAACGTGGCTAGGAAGCCGACGATTTTAAGTAATTTTTCCTGTGTTTTCGGTAAGAACGCTAACACGATGATACCGAGTAACGGGGAGAATACTAATAGTGATAGAACGAAAGAAAGATCCATTTACAAGTACCCCCCTGTTAACACAAAGATGACCGCTAAGAGCGCGAGACCGACGAAGGCAAATGCTGCATAGGTTTGAGTTTGACCGGATTGCAGCTTCGACATGGCCGCTCCAAGTCCTTGAACAATTCCAGCTACGCCTTTCATGATTCCCTCAACAAGGAATTCATCAATGAAGCGCAGGAAGTAGCTGATTCCTTTTGTGATGGCAACTACTGACAGTTGATAGAATTCATCAATGTAGTATTTGTTGGTAAGAATCGTGTGCAGCGTATCGCCGCTGCCTGAAAGCCAGTTGCGTGCGACGGAACGCTTGTAGTAAATCAAGTACGCAAGGTAGATTCCTGCTAAGGAAACGACGGTTGCTGCAATCATTATCCAAATTGGACCTTCGATATGACTATGTCCGAGAGCTTCATTGCCGTCAACGAGCCATGCGCCCAGGTTGTGATTAATTGGAGTCTGCACATAACCTGCGATGATCGCTAACACGCCAAGAAGAATCATTGGGTACGTCATTGTTGCTGGCGATTCGTGAACATTTTTCAATGGACTGCGAGCTTCACCGGTAAATACCATGAAGAACAAGCGGAACATGTAAAATGCCGTCATGAAGGCCGCTGCCAGCGCTAGTAAGAACAGGACTGGATGTCCGCCTTCCCAGGCTGCAATTAAAATTTCGTCTTTACTGAAGAACCCTGAAAACAATGGTACACCGCTGATCGCGAGTGTTCCGATTAAGAATAGTGGTGCAGTAAACTTTAGCTTTTTCCACAGCCCGCCCATCTCTTCGATGTTTTGGGTGTGGACCGCATGAATGACACTTCCAGCTGCTAAGAATAGCAAGGCTTTGAAGAAGGCATGTGTCATCAGGTGGAATACCCCAGCCACATAACCGGCAGAGCCAAGCGCAAGCATCATGTAGCCGAGCTGGCTGACCGTTGAGTACGCTAGGACGCGTTTAATATCTGTTTGTACAAGACCGATGCTGGCTGCGAAAATTGCCGTAAATGCACCGATAATCGCAATTGTTAGGAGTGCTGTTTCACTCGCTGCGAACAGCGGGAAAAGTGCCGCAACCAAGTAAACCCCAGCAGCAACCATCGTCGCCGCGTGAATTAACGCAGAAACAGGTGTCGGACCTTCCATCGCGTCCGGTAACCAGGTGTGCAGTGGAAACTGACCTGATTTACCAACAGCACCAATGAAGATTAAGATCGCTGTTAAGGTAATCATGGTGCTTGATACAGCGCCAGCCTCGACGGCCTGAAAGATTTCGCTATATTCGAAGCTATTGGTTTGCCAAAATAGTAAAATCATCCCGATTAAGAGACCCACGTCTCCGATACGGGTCATAATAAATGCCTTTTTTGCCGCAGCTTTCGCTTCTTCTTTATTGAAATAGAATCCGATTAAGAGGAAGGAACCTACTCCGACGAGCTCCCAGAAAATATACGTTTGCAGCAGGTTTGGCGAGATGACAAGGCCAAGCATCGCAAATGTAAATAGTCCTAAATAAGCATAGAATACTGGAAACCGCTCATCCCCGTGCATATACGCTTTCGAATATGTATGTACCAGGAAGCTGACGAGCGAGACAATCACAAGCATTAATGCATTCAATTGATTCACTTCAAAGCCCGCTGTTAAAGAAATATCTCCTATCCTGAGCCACTCCGTTGAAGTTTTAAACGTGCTTTGCGAGAAACGCTCGAACAACACCAACAACGAATACACAAGCGCAGCAAGCGTTGCGAGAATACCCACATAGGCACTCGCATCCTTCAGGCGCTTACCAAATAGAAGAAGAATCAAAAACGATAATAGCGGGAAAAGCGGTATGATCCATGCATTTTCCATCATCATCACAATCCCCTTTTTTTAAAAATGGTGCCTGTCACCTCTCGTGGACAGTGTCCACCCGAGGCGGACACTACCTACGAAGTATAATACCAATAATTACCAATTTGTCCATCTGGGACGGACAGTGTCTTTTTGCGGTGACAGGCACCGCAGTGTTGAAAAAAAATTTATCTGCCAATTAGTTTTTCATTGTATCCATTTCGTCGATGTTGACGGTTTTGCGGTTGCGGTACAGGGCCATTAGGATTGCCAGTCCGACGGCTGCTTCTGCAGCGGCTACGCTAATCGTGAACAATGCGAAGATTTGTCCGGTAATGGATGGTACCACCCCGTATTTGCTGAAGGTTACCAGGTTAATATTAACGGCATTCAGCATGAGTTCGATTGAGATGAGGATGATGACGGTGTTTCTTTTTGTCAGTGCCCCGTATAAACCGATACAGAATAAAATCAGTGCGAGTGCCAAGAAGGCTGAAGCAGGAACTGAACTCATTCCTTACCATCCCCCTTCTTTTCTTTCTTTGCTAGAACAATCGATCCAACAAGTGCAACCAATAGTAAAACAGATGTTAATTCAAATGGAATCACCCATTTAGAATAAAGGGCTTCCCCAATTTTCAATGTATTGTCTACATGCAGGTCTGTTGGAACCTGGACGACGTTGAAATCGTAAATTCCAATGTACACCGCGACTGCAAAGCCCATTACGCCTAGAAAAATAAAGATCTTTCTCCACTTGCCTGTGGTGGTTTCCCCTTCATCATCGTGCTTCGTTAACATGATTCCAAACAACATGATAATCGTAATCGCACCAGAATAAATCAACACCTGTACTGCCGCTACAAATTCTGCTGACAGTACTACATAAATTCCAGCAATGGCAACGAAGGTGAAGATCAGGGCAACGACCATATGCACGACTTTAGTAAGGTTTAATAACAGGACACCGCCAATGATCGCTACAAGTGCGAGGCCCATAAATGCGATAAACTCGCCTGATAATGTCATGGTTTATTCACCTGCCGTACGTTTTCGTCGTTCTCATCTAACCATTCAAGGTTTTTAAATAACATATCACGGCTGTATGACGCTAGCTCAAAGTTATTGGTCATGACAATCGCTTCTGTCGGGCAAACCTCCGTACACAGGTCACAAAGGATACAAATCTCGAAGTTAATATCGTAGGTATCGATGATTTTCCCTTTTTTCGTTGGATCCGGATGCTTTTTCCCCGTTAAATCAATACATTCTGTCGGGCAAATGTTCATGCACTGATTACACACGATGCACTTTTCCGGATAGAACTTCTGAATACCGCGGAAGCGGTCCGGCAGCGGAAGCGGCTCATCTGGATATTTATAGGTTACCTTTTCTTTAGTTAGCTGTTTTAGGGTATATTTCAAGCCTTTTGTAAATCCAAGCACGTTTTTCACCCCTTTTTCATTTTAAAAATACAATCTACATTCGTATGGTTAACCCCTTTAAGGACTGTGCTCAACGCGAACGCCCCAAAAGGTTCCTTTTTCAAAAAAATCACTTAAAAAAATAATGTTTTGATTAGGGCTGTTAAGAATATGTTGGCTAGTGCGACTGGGAACAGGACTTTCCAGCCGAACTCCATGAGTCTGTCAACGCGAAACCGCGGCAACGTACTGCGCAGCCAGATATAAACAAAGACAACAGCGCTGAATTTAACTGAGAACCAAACTGCGCCTGGAATGAAGCCAAGGAAATCAAAAGGCGGCAGCCAGCCTCCAAGAAAGATGACGGTAATCAATGCGGACATTGCGAATAAGTACACATATTCGGCAAGCATGAAGAATGCCCAGCGGAAACCTGAATATTCAACATGGTATCCGGCAACTAATTCATTTTCAGCTTCTGGCAGGTCAAATGGTGTCCGGTTTAATTCGGCAATCGATGCGATGAAGAACACGACAAATGCCACCGGCTGTAAAAGAATAAACCAAGCTGTGTCATCCTGGTGAGCGACGATATCATTTAGGTTTAAGCTTCCGGTTAAGAGGATGACTCCTAATACGGACATGACGAGCGGAATTTCATAAGAAACCATCTGGGCCGCTGCACGCATGCCTCCTAAGAGAGCATATTTGTTATTTGAAGCCCAACCGCCGAGAACCATTCCAAAAACGGTCATTCCGGAAATAGCAATATAATAGAGAAGTCCGACTCCGATATCGGCAAATTGAAATTTGTCTGTAAACGGGATCGTCGCCAGCACCATGAATGACGGTGCAAAGGCAATGACTGGTGCTATGATAAATAATGGTTTGTCTGCTGCTTTAGGGATTATATCTTCTTTTAGTAATAGCTTGAGAACGTCGGCTACGGTTTGTAATAGTCCCCATTTTCCACCGACTCGGTTTGGACCATGGCGCAGCTGCATGTATCCCATAACTTTACGTTCTGCTAGAATTCCATAGGTTACGAATCCTAAGACGATTAATAGTAAAACTGCACCCAATAAAAAGAAGATTCCAAAGTTCGCTAAGCCTGGACTGGATTGGAGTAATTCTTCTACCATTATCCGTCCACCTCCCCAAGGACAATATCAACTGCCCCTAAAATAGCAACCAAGTTTGCAATATTTTCACCTATTAATAATTTCGGAAGAATTTGCAGATTATAGAATGAAGGTCTTCTAAACTTCAAACGGTACGGCTCTTTTTTACCATCACTAGCAATATAGCAGCCAATTTCTCCGCGTGGACCTTCGATTCTTACAAAGGCTTCCCCTTTTGGTGCCTTGATTATTTTTGGCACTTTCGCCATAATTTCGCCTTCTGCAGGGAATTGTTCACAAGCCTGCTCAAGGATTTTCAATGATTCTTCAATTTCCTCTAGGCGCACATGGTAGCGGGCCAAGCAATCGCCCGTTTCCTTGGTCACGACATTAAAGTCAAAGCGGTCATAGATGGAATATGGCTCATCCTTCCGAAGGTCCCATTTCACGCCGGTACTGCGCAGGTTCGGACCGCTCAGTGAATAGTTGATGGCATCTTCTTTTGAATAAACGCCAACCCCTTTTACCCTGTCTAAAAAGATTTCATTTCCAGATACGAGGTCGTGATAGCCCTTGAGCTGTTCGCGCATATAAGGAATAAATTCCTTAACTCCATCGATCCAGCCTTCTGGAGCATCCCACTTCACCCCGCCAACACGCATATAGTTGAAGGTCAAGCGAGCACCTGATAATTCATTAAGCATATTGATAATCATTTCACGGTCACGGAACGCATAGATGAACGGGCTTGTCGCACCAAGGTCAAGGATATAGGTACCCCAGGCAACCAGGTGACTGGCGACCCTGCCCAATTCCATCGCGATGACACGAAGGAAATCAGCACGCTCTGGAACTTGAATGCCCATCATCGTTTCGACGGCGTGACAGATGACATAGTTGTTGGTCATCGCGGACAAATAGTCCATCCGGTCAGTATAAGGAATAATTTGCGTATACTGCAAATCTTCAGCAATTTTTTCCGTTCCGCGGTGTAAATAACCGATGACTGGCGTTGCTTCGGTTATGACTTCCCCATCAATTTTAACTACTAGCCGGAATACTCCGTGCGTACTTGGATGCTGCGGACCGACGTTAAGCAGCATTTCTTCTGTTCTGATCATTGGCTACACCTCCACATCATACGGTTCATAATCTTTACGCAGTGGATGGCCAACCCAATCTTCTCCTAGCAAAATCCGATGTAAATTCGGATGTCCGGTAAACTTAATTCCTAGTAAATCATAAGCTTCGCATTCAGGCCAGTTGGCTCCTGCCCAAATTGGCTGCAAGGACTCGATTGTTGGTTCATCGCGGTCAATTTTCACTTTTAACGCCACTGATTGGCGATTTTTGTATGAGAATAAGTGAACATATACTTCCATATGTGTAACAAAATCTGTTCCATGCAGCTCAGATAGATAATCGAAGCCTAGGAGCTCATTATATTTTAAAAATTGAGCTACCTTGAAATATGTATCTTTCTTCGCAACCAGTGTCGGAACATCTTTAGATAATTTATTAATATAAGAGTCTTCTAAAACATCAGAACCCAGGTTTTCCTCAATGGCCTTCCTGTATCTATCTAAGACAGGCTGGTTCGGTGATGGAGTAGCTGGTGCTGTTTCAGTTGTTGTTGCGACGCCTGGTTTTCCAGCTGCTTTCGCCTTGGCGGCCGCTGCCGCTTTGGCTTTTGCCGCTGCCTTGGCCTTCGCTTTTTCATCGTCTCCCATGGCCGCAGTGTCTGCGTCACCGGTTCCTGCTGCCTTAGCCTTTGCCGCTGCTGCTGCTTTGGCTTTTGCTGCTGCTTTTGCCTTCGCTACCGCTGCTGCCTTTTTCTTCGCCAAATCGTCGCCATCTTCGCTGGTATCAGCTACTGGTGTTTCTTCTGCCGGTGCATTTCCACCTGCCAGCTCCATCGCTTTGCGTTTGGCTGCTGCCGCTGCTTTTGCTTTCGCTACTGCTGCCGCTTTTTTCTTCGCCAAATCGTCGCCGTCTTCGCTAGTTTCAGCTGCTGGCGTTTCTTCAGCCGGTGCATTTCCACCTGCCAGCTCCATCGCTTTGCGTTTGGCTGCTGCCGCTGCTTTTGCCTTCGCTACCGCTGCTGCCTTTTTCTTGGCAAGGTCTGCGCCATCTTCAGCTCCTGCAGGCGTTTCTGCTGGTTGAGTTGGCTGTGTTTGAGCTGTTTCGGCTGTGGCTGCTTCAGCTGGTTTTTCATCCTGAACAAGCGCTTGTTCAGAAGGTTTGTCCTCCTGCTTTAAAGCACCCGGAGACTCTCCTGCTGCTTTCGCCTGACGCTTCGCCAATGCCGCCGCCTTCGCTTTTTCAGCTGCTTCTCTTTTTAATTGGTCGAGATTCTTCTCCCCGCTCATCGGTTAGATCACCTTCTTCCCAGTCTTCGCTTCATAGCGGATCTTTTCCTTTAATTTATTAATTCCATAAATTAATGCGGCCGGGTTTGGCGGGCATCCAGGAATATAAACATCAACAGGGACAATTTGGTCAACGCCCTTTACCACCGAATACGACTTTACATACGGTCCGCCTGCAGTCGCACAAGAGCCCATCGCAATTACCCACTTCGGCTCCGGCATTTGATCATACAATCGACGGATAATCGGTGCCATTTTTTTCGTAACGGTTCCAGATACAATCATACAATCCGATTGTCTTGGAGACGTCCGGAAAAACGATCCAAACCGGTCAAGGTCATAGTTCGCACCACCCACACCCATCATCTCAATCGCACAACAAGCCAGACCAAACGTCATCGGGTACAACGAATTACTACGCGCCCATGCCTTAATTTGCTCCAGCGTTGCCAAAAATACATTTCGTTCTAATTCCTTCATTTCTAATGGCGAGAGGTCATCTAGTTTTAAATCCATTGTAGCACCTTCTTCTTCCAAGCATAGATTAAGCCAATCAACAGCATAACTACGAAAATCAACATCTCAATTAATGCAAAAACACCCAGCTTATCATAGGCAACCGCCCATGGATATAAAAATACAGTTTCCACATCAAAAATGACAAACATCAGGGCAAAAATATAATAGCGGACATTGAACTGTACACGGGAATCGTGAAATGGATCAATACCGCTTTCATATGTAGTATACTTCTCATCACTCGGCTTATGAGGACGCAAAAGTTTACCTAAATATAATGCCACCACTGGTAGCAGTACCCCAAGACATAGGAACACGAAAACTATCAGATAATTATTCTGATATACATTCAAAAGTTCCATGTCCATCCCCTCCAATGCTGTAAATTTTCACAACAATTAAACTTGTAACCGATAACATTATAGCATTGTTACAAACTTGTGTCGACAACACCACCTCATTAAAATTGGAATTTCCATCGCCGCAAAACTTCCCATGCCAAGCGTTTGGGAGCTCGCTCACAAAAACGCCTTGGCATGGGAAGTTTTGCAAGCTGCAGCGACAGCGGAAGCGCAATGTGCGTTAGCACATGGCGATAGAAATTCCAATTTATGGCCGAAACCGGTGTTACGACACAAAGGCCCCGCCCCTTGAGCGTTGCGTGATCTCACAGAGAAACCTTCCAGAAATCACTCCAGAGATGACGCAAAAGCGAATTGTAAAAACTAGAACTCATGCACGTGATCTGAAGCGGAGCGGAAGATGACGTGCCTAGCAATAGGCTCGCAAGAGCCATATCTTCGACTCTATCGACATTAAACAACAAATATCAACGAATGTCAGTGAGAATTGTCATAAAACCTTCACCACATCGTAACCATATATACAAAAAATAAATCCACAACCTAACAATGCAACAATTCCTTAGGAAGCTTATACACTCATCAACACCATCATATTCACAATATACCAAATCATTCAAAACTTTCTATTAAAAAGGAATAAATATAATCAACATCCTACCAAAATCCTATATGGTCCAGGTGCAAGAGTGGAACTCCCCCATGGATCCCATAAATTCTTATACCTCTGAATCCTTACCTGCCAAATTGTTCTCCCCACCTGCCATTTTAGAGCTTTCATCTGCCGAAATTCCATTTCACCTGCCAAACCCCTTTGTTTACCTGCCTAATCAATTCAATCCTCCAAAAAAGACCATAAAAGCCAGTCGCAAGACTGGCCATCGTCATTTTTCACTCCCTATTAATCTTCAAAAACCCCCATATTCCAACTAATACATTTAGCCCCTAATCCTTACCTGCCAAATAGATCCCCTCACCTGCCAAACCCCTTTGTTTACCTGAATAATCAATTCAATCCCCCAAAAATGACTATAAAAGCCAGTCGCAAGACTGGCCATCGTCATTTCTCCCTCCCTATTAATCTTCAAAAACCCCCATATTCCTACTAATACATCTAGCCACTAATCCTTACCTGCCAAATAGATCCCCCCACCTGCCATTTTAGAGCCCTTATCTGCCAAAATTCCATTTCACCTGCCAAAACCCTTTGTTTACCTGCCTAACAATTCAATCCCCAAAATTAAACCGTAAAAGCCAGTCGCAAGACTGGCCATCACCATTTTTCCTTCACTATTAATCTTCAAAAACCCCCATATTCTTATTAATACATCTAGCCACTAATCCTTACCTGCTAAATAGATCCCCCCACCTGCCATTTTAGAGCTTTCATCTGCCAAAATTCCATTTCACCTGCCAAAACCCTTTGTTTACCTGCCTAACAATTCAATCCCCAAAATTAAACCGTAAAAGCCAGTCGCAAGACTGGCCATCATCATTTTTCCTTCCCTATTAATCTTTAAAAATCCCCATATTCTTATTAATACGTCTAGCCCCTAATCCTTATCTGCCAAATAGATCCCCCCACCTGCCATTTTAGAGCTTTCATCTGCCAAAATTCCATTTCACCTGCCAAACCCCTTTGTTTACCTGCCTAATCAATTCAATCCCCCAAAAAGGACCATAAAAGCCCGTCGCAAGACTGGCCATCATCATTTTTCCTTCCCTATTAATCTTTAAAAACCCCCATATTCCTATTAATAGGTCTAGCCCCTAATCCTTACCTGCCAAATAGATCCCCCCACCTGCCATTTTAGAGCTTTCATCTGCCGAAATTCCATTTCACCTGCCAAACCCCTTTGTTTACCTGCCTAATCAATTCAATCCTCCAAAAAAGACCATAAAAGCCAGTCGCAAGACTGGCCATCATCATTTTTCCCTCCCTATTAATCTTCAAAAACCCCCATATTCCTATTAATACGTCTAGCCCCCAATCCTTACCTGCCAAATACATCCCCCCACCTGCCATTTTAGAGCGCCTATCTGCCAAAATTCCATTTCACCTGCCAAATACCTTTGTTTACCTGCCTAATCAATTCAATCTCCCAAAAATGACTATAAAAGCCAGTCGCAAGACTGGCCATCATCATTTTTCCCTCCCTATTAATCTTCAAAAACCCCCATATTCCTATTAATACGTCTAGCCCCCAATCCTTACCTGCCAAATACATCCCCCCACCTGCCATTTTAGAGCGCCTATCTGCCAAAATTCCATTTCACCTGCCAAACCCCTTTGTTTACCTGCCTAATCATTTCACACCCCAAAATTTACTCCAAAAAGCCAGTCGCAAGACTGGCCATCATCATTTTTCCTTCCCTATTAATCTTCAAAAACCCCCATATTCCTATTAATACATCTAACCCCTAATCCTTACCTGCCAAATAGATCCCCCCACCTGCCATTTTAGAGCCCTTATCTGCCAAAATTCCATTTCACCTGCCAAACCCCTTTGTTTACCTGCCTAATCAATTCACACCACAAAATTCACTCCAAAAGGCCAGTCGCAAGACTGGCCATCACCATTTTTCCTTCCCTATTAATCTTTAAAAACCCCTATATTCCAATTAATACATCTAACCCCTAATCCTTACCTTGGGCTTCCCAATGGCAGTAAATTTAAAGAAAGCTGGTTTTGAAGTAATCGGTTATGATGCTTATAAAGGTGTTTACGAGAAGGCAGAAGCTGCGGGATTCACAATGGTAGAAACGTTAAAAGAAGTGGCTGAACAAGCCGACGAGGCAATTATTTCAATGGTTCGTGACTATGCCCAAAATGTTGATATTATTTTTGGTGAAGGTGCTCTATTATCTGCCCAACCTAAAAATAAAACCATTATTGTCATGAGTACACTTGACCCTGATACCATGAATGAATTAGGAAAAAAAGTCGAAGAGGAAAGTGATTTGAGATTAATTAGCGCTGCAGTAAGCGGTGGTGCTTCAGGTGCACAAGCAGGAACCTTATCGATTATGACATCAGGTTCAGAAGATATTGTAAAATCATTCCAACCATACTTTGATGCGATTGGATCGAATACATTTTACTATGGTGCGGAACCAGGTAACAGCCAAGTAGCAAAATTAGTGAATAATATGATTCTAGGTGTGAACATGAACACTGTCGCTGAAGGTTTAAAATTAGGTAAACACTATAACTTACCTGAAGAAGAGTTATTAAACTTATTAAAAGTTAGTACAGGTGATAGCTGGGTAGTTAGAAATTGGAGCGATGTTTCTGAGTGGACTGCAGACACTGCCTTAGCCGTTCTACTTAAAGACTTAAAAGCGGCTTATAATGAAGGGCTTAAACACAATGTATCGTTACCATTCAATGCCTTATCCTCTACACAATTATTTGACTCAATGGGAAAAGAGAAACCAGAAGCCAAATAATTAAATAAAGTTACCAATTTATTGTTGATTATACACTCTCTTTACTAGGAAAGTGTTCTGTGCCTGAACAGAATGCTTTCCTTATTTGCTTAAGATAACAAAAATCTTTTCATGATAAGTTGGGTGGGTGGTTACTATATTTAATAGTAGTCAAAAATCTGGTGCCTTTTACGTCATGATGAAGATTCAAAAACTGTTCAGATGTCGCCATACATATTTTTTTAAGGAGCCATCGTATGAGAGAAACAAATAAATCAATTTCTGCTACCTCCCCATCTCTTTTAAAACAGGCCATGAGTGTGAATCAAAAGCCGTTTCCTTGGGTTAAAGCCTTTTGTGCAGGAGTAGCTGCAGCCTTGCCAGTCATGATTGGATTATTGCTTGGCAATTTCGAATATGGGTTGATCGCTGGGATGGGGGGATTCACCTACCTTTACTTTTTCAATATTCCCTATGCTCAAAATGCTCAAAAGCTATTTTTTGTTGTACTTGGTATGACGTTGGTTTCAGCACTTGGGACAGTTGCTGCCCCTTACCCGCTTGCAATAGCAATTTTGATGGGGATTATCGGAGCTACCGCTATTTTTATTTTTGGAGCATTACGAATTGCTGGGCCATCTGCTATTTTTTTCGTTTTAGTCTTTGCGATGACAACAGGTATGCCTGTTCATCCAGAACTTGCCCCAATACGGGCTGGCCTCGTTTTTTTAGGTGGGACATTATCGTGGGTCATTGCAATGCTTGGTTGGTTCTTTAATCCTCATGGACCTGAAACAGGTGTAGTAAAAAGAGTTTATATAGAACTTGCTGCATTTGTTGATTCAGTTGGTACAAAGAGGTTTAATGAGTCTAAGAATCGAGTCATGTCCGTTTTAAAAGAAGCAGAGGAAACACTTGCAGCGGGGTATATTCCTTGGAGAGAAACGGATTTATTTAATCGACTGTATGTATTGAATGATCATGCAAACCAAATATTTTTGTATATTCTCGACAATTTTTCAGAGGCTCATTCAAAATTACCACCGGAACTAGGGCAAACGATCCGAGAAATGATGTTTTCTCTGGACAATAAGGATAAACAGGTTTGTAAAAAAGTCCTCCAGCCAGAAGGTATCAATGAAAATGTTGCTGCATTATTCAAAAAAATATATGATGCAGATGCGATCATGAATGAACCAACATCAAAAATTAATAACGTGATACGAATTTCTAAACCATCACTTAAGGCGATTTTTGGTGGAGCATTTGACAAAAATTCAATTGTATTTATATCTGCATTACGTTTCTGTGTCGTAACAATCATCGCGGCGATTATCGCCTATCAATTTAATTTAGCCCGCTCCTACTGGGTGCCTTTATCATGTGTTGCAGTTATGTCAGGATCAACGATTGTTTCTACCTATCATCGTGCGATTCAAAGAGGATTGGGTACAATTGTGGGTATTCTAATTGCTAGCTTCATTCTTGCTACACAACCATATGGATACATCATTGCTCTTTTCATTCTACTATTGACGTTTATTACTGAGCTTTTTATTGTGAAAAATTACGGGTTAGCTGCACTGTTCTTCACACCGAATGCATTGCTTATGGCTGAAAGCACAAGTCATGGAGATTTTAGTTTTTCTTATTTTGCTTCAGCTAGATTAATGGATGTCCTAATCGGGACTGCCATCGGCTTAATTGGAGTATGGTTTGTAGGGAGAAGGTCTGCCTCTAGCCGGCTACCTCATTTAGTAACCAAAAGCATCCGAAGTCAAGCACAATTTTTATTACTCCTTTTCTCTGACCAAAGTGTAGGATTGAATGTCAAAGAAAGCAGTGAAATTAAAAAAATGCAAACAAATATCATTACGTTAAAAACACTCTATACTACAGCTGCTGGTGAGATCCCGGTCAATCATAAGGCGTTGGAGTATTATTGGCCAATTATATTTTCCATAGAACGATTAGGGTATTTTTTAGAAAATTGCTCTAAAGTAGTAAATCGCCCAATTCTTTCAGAGGAAAAGCTTGCCCAACTGCTGTATGTTTGTGAAACGATGGCCATTGCTGCCGGACGAAAACAGTCGTCCAGCATTAAAATCGTTCCTGAAATTGAATCGTTCCCAAATATACAGAATGAGATCATTCAGTTGCAAAAATCTCTCCATGACAATAATAGAAAAATGTAAACATTGTATAAAAGATACCAGAGATTCTACTATTTACGTGCCAAACACCATCCGAGCCCCCATACAACAAAAACCCCCACTAAGTGGGGGTTTTTCATATCATTACATTTTACCCTGCGATACTGCAAGGCGATTGACGGCACGCTGCAGAGCAAGCTCGGCACGACGGAAGTCGATGTCTTCCACCTTTTGCTCTTTCATACGCTGCTCGGCACGTTCTTTTGCTCGTAAAGCACGTTCCACGTCGATATCCTCTGCTTTTTCAGAAGATTGCGCGAGGATTGTTACTTGGTCAGGACGAACTTCAAGGAAACCGCCGCTCACCGCAATAAGATCCGGCTGTTTGCTCTCAGATTTCTTGAGGCGCACAACCCCAATCGCAAGCGGAGCAACCATTGGAATATGCCCTGGTAAAATACCTAATTCACCACTTTGAGCCTTCGTACTTACCATTTCCACATCTGACTCATACACCGGGCCATCGGGAGTAACAACACTGACTTTAATCGTCTTCATTTTTTACCCTCCTGACAGGCTTTAGGCCTCTACACCCATGCGTTTTGCACTTTCCACTGCATCCTCAATACGTCCAACTAAGCGGAATGCATCTTCAGGAAGGTGGTCATACTTACCATCAAGGATTTCCTTGAATCCACGAACCGTTTCCTTAACAGGTACATAAGATCCTGGCTGGCCAGTAAACTGTTCAGCAACATGGAAATTCTGTGATAAAAAGTTCTGAACACGACGCGCACGGAGTACGGTCAACTTATCATCATCAGAAAGCTCATCCATACCAAGGATGGCAATGATATCCTGTAATTCACGGTAACGCTGTAAAGTTTGTTGCACTTGGCGGGCAATTTCATAGTGCTCCTCACCAACAATTTGAGGTGACAAGGCACGAGAAGTCGAAGCCAATGGATCCACCGCAGGGTAGATACCCATTTCAGAAAGCTTACGCTCAAGGTTCGTTGTTGCATCTAAGTGAGCGAAAGTAGTAGCCGGTGCCGGATCCGTATAGTCATCGGCTGGTACGTAAATCGCTTGGATTGAAGTAACAGAACCTGTTTTAGTAGATGTAATACGTTCTTCTAATTTACCCATTTCAGTAGCAAGAGTTGGCTGGTAACCTACCGCAGAAGGCATACGGCCTAATAGCGCCGAAACTTCCGAACCTGCTTGCGTGAAACGGAAAATGTTATCGATGAATAACAATACGTCTTGTCCTTGCTCATCACGGAAATATTCAGCCATCGTCAAACCAGTCAAGGCAACACGCATACGTGCTCCTGGCGGCTCGTTCATTTGTCCGAATACCATCGCTGTTTGCTTGATAACGCCTGAATCTGTCATTTCATGATAAAGGTCATTACCTTCACGTGTACGCTCACCAACACCAGCGAATACCGAAATACCGCTGTGCTCTTGCGCGATGTTATTGATCAATTCCTGGATTAAAACTGTTTTACCTACACCGGCACCACCGAATAGACCAATCTTACCACCCTTAATGTAAGGAGCAAGCAAGTCTACTACTTTAATACCCGTTTCAAGAATTTCTACCTCAGTAGAAAGATTTTCAAACGTTGGTGCTTCACGGTGAATCGAATCACGGCGCTCACTCGCTGGAATTTCCTCATTTAGGTCAATTACTTCACCTAATACATTAAATACACGGCCTAGCGTTACGTTACCCACTGGTACAGAAATTGGCGCACCAGTATCCGCAACTTCCATTCCACGCGTAACACCATCAGTGGAAGCCATTGCAATTGTACGAACCGTATCATCGCCTAAATGAAGGGCTACTTCAAGAGTTAAGTTGATATCAACTTCAGATTGGCTTTGCGCTTTATACTCAATTCTTAAAGCATTATAAATCGCAGGAAGTTGGCCGTTTTCAAACTTAACGTCAATAACCGGACCCAAAATCTGAAGAACGCGTCCTTTATTCATCATTTTCCCTCCTAACTTACTTTTTCACAAAGCCCTTTATTTAAAAAGGAACCCAGTGAATCACACTTTACTAGTTATCGTCCTGATATGTAGTCGGGAACATTGAAACCATTCCCTCTTGGCAGGACTTATCAAGGTCCCTAAATAGGGTTCATTTTTAAAAAGTTGGTTTTGCAAGAGTGTTTCCCTCGCGAAAAGATAGCGCAAGCAGCCAGGTGGCTATTCTAACGCTGATGCACCGCCGACGATTTCTGTTAGTTCTTGGGTAATCGCGGCTTGACGGGCACGGTTGTAGAATAATGAGTAGGATTTAATTAATTCCTTAGCATTGTCGGTTGCATTTCTCATTGCTGTCATTCGAGCAGCATGCTCACTCGCTTTGCTGTCTAATAGCGCTCCATAAATTAAGCTCTCAGCATATTGCGGCAGGAGAACTTCTAAAATTTCTTCTGCAGATGGCTCGAATTCATATGAAGTAAGCTTAGCTGTTGTGGAAATATCCGTTAACGGCAGAAGCTTCTTCTCTGTTACTTCTTGGGTAATCGCACTCTTATAGTGCGTGTAATATACATAAAGTTCATCAAATGTGCCGTCTGAGAACATTCCTACGGTAGCGCTAGTCATGGCTTTAATGCTATCAAAACTTGGCTGATCTGAAACTCCGACGATTTCGAGAGCTACATTCATACCGCGCTTGACGAAAAAGTCACGTGCAACACGACCGATGGCAATAATCGCGAACTCATCAGTTGATTTATGACGTTCTTGAATGGCCTGGTACACTTTACGCAAGACGTTACTGTTAAACGCACCAGCAAGTCCACGGTCAGATGTCATGACAATATATCCAGTTTTCTTAATAGGTCGAGATTGAAGCATTGGGTGATTAACGCCTTTACTGCCGATGGCAATCGCAGCTGTTACTTCCTGGATTTTTTCCATGTAAGGAACAAATGCTTTTGCATTCAAAACTCCACGATTCCATTTCGCAGCGGACGTCATTTCCATTGCCTTCGTAATCTGACTCATCTTTTTCGTTGAATTAATACGAGATTTTATATCGCGTAATGAAGCCATAGGTTCTCACCACCCTCATACAAAGAATGTTTTGATGGGTTCAGTTCGGTGAAGGGTAACAGGCACCCAAAACCGTGCCTGTCACCCTTCACCATCCCTTTTCCAACAATTTACTAATGTCAGACCCTACTTATTCGGAAACTGCGAACGTCTTTTTGAAGGCGTTGATTGCAGCAGCCATATCTTCATCAGAAGGAAGGTCCTTCGTGGTTACAATATGGTCTAACAAGTCTTTGCGATTGTGGTCTAACCAATTATGGTATTCTGTTTCAAAACGACGGATATCCGTTAATGGAATATCATCAAGGAATCCGCGTGTTAATGCGTAAAGGATTGCAACTTGCTTTTCAACAGAAAGCGGCTTGTGAATATCCTGCTTAAGAACCTCAACTGTACGAGCTCCACGATTAAGCTTCGCTTGTGTTGCTTTATCAAGGTCAGAGCCGAACTGAGCAAATGCTTCTAATTCACGGTATGAAGCCAGGTCAAGACGCAGTGTACCTGCAACCTTCTTCATCGCCTTGATTTGTGCGGATCCTCCTACACGAGAAACGGAAAGACCTGCGTTGATCGCTGGACGTACACCGGAGAAGAAAAGGTCTGATTGTAAGAAAATTTGTCCATCTGTGATGGAGATAACGTTCGTTGGGATATAAGCAGAAACGTCACCTGCTTGTGTTTCGATAAATGGCAATGCAGTAATAGAACCAGCACCTAGTGTGTCGTTCAATTTTGCTGCACGCTCAAGTAACCGGCTGTGCAAGTAGAATACATCCCCTGGATATGCTTCACGACCTGGAGGACGGCGAAGTAATAGAGAAAGTTCACGGTATGCAGCCGCTTGTTTTGATAAATCATCATATACGATTAATACGTGTTTGCCAGCATACATAAATTCTTCCGCCATCGCAACACCTGCATATGGAGCTAAGAATAATAGTGGAGCTGGTTGTGAAGCAGATGCTGTTACAACGATTGTATAGTCTAACGCACCATACTTACGAAGAGTTTCTACTGCACCACGTACAGTGGATTCCTTTTGACCAATTGCAACATAGATACAAATCATGTTTTGACCTTTTTGGTTGATGATTGTATCGATGGCAACAGATGTTTTACCTGTTTGACGGTCTCCGATAATTAACTCACGCTGACCGCGGCCGATTGGAACAAGCGCGTCAATCGCTTTAATACCTGTTTGCAATGGCTCATGAACGGATTTCCGAGCCATAACGCCTGAAGCTACAGCCTCAACAGGGCGAGTTTTCGTTGTATTGATTGGACCCATACCATCAACTGGGTGTCCTAAAGAGTTTACAACACGACCAATTAGTTCCTCACCTACCGGAACCTCCATGATGCGTCCTGTACGACGAACCTCGTCACCTTCTTTAATTTCAGTGAAAGGTCCAAGAATAATAATACCAACGTTATTAGCCTCAAGGTTTTGAGCCATACCCATAACGCCGTTTGAAAATTCAACAAGTTCTCCAGCCATGACATTGTCGAGGCCATGAACACGTGCGATACCGTCACCAACGGAGATAACTGTACCGACATCACTCACTTGAATTTCAGCCTGATAATTTTCAATTTGCTGTTTTATCAGGGCACTAATTTCTTCAGCTTTGATGCTCATGAGTTTCACCCCTAATCTTTCGAATCTTAGCTTAATAATTTACGTTCTAAACGGTCTAGCTTTCCGCGCAAAGTACCGTCGTATATACGGTTTCCGATTCGGAGCTTAACGCCGCCGAGCAATTCGGAATCCACGATATTTTCAATTCTGAGTGATTTCTTGCCAACCTTTGCAGCAAATGTTGCAGAGATGGCATCGCGTTCTGCGTCTGTTAGCTCACGCGTACTGTAAACTTTAGCTTCAGCAACCCCTGATTCCTCATTTGCGAGTTCAAAGAATTGGTTCGCTACTTCAATGATCTCATCTTCACGATGGCGATCAATCAAGATTAATAGTGTATTTAGTACATATGGATTAACAGAGCTAAAAGCGGCTTTTAAAATCTCTTTTTTTCTATCAATCGTAAGCTTTGAAGACTTTAAAACAGCTTTTAAATCTGTGTTGAAAACAAAGACTTCTCTCACTACACGAAGTTCTTCTTCTATTACTCCAAGAAGCTGCTGTTCTTTTGCGATTTGAAAAAGAGCCAACGCATAGCGTCTTGCTACCATGGAGTTGCTCATCGCGGATCTCCTGCCTCTTGAATATATTCGTTAATGAGTTTATCTTGGTCTGCTGCATTTAATTCTTTTTCAATTACTTTAGAAGCAATTAAGACAGACAAGCTAGCAACTTGTTCACGAATAGCGGCAACTGCTTTTTCTTTCTGCTGCTCAATTTCAAGCTTTGCAGACTCTTTCATGCGTTCTGCTTCAGTGCGAGCAACAGCAATGATTTCATCACGCTGAATATCGCCTTGCTTTTTCGCATTTTCAATTAGCACTTGTGCTTCGGAACGAGCTTCCTTTAAAAGGGAGCGTTGCTCTTCTAATAGCTTCTTTGCTTCACCGCGACTTTGTTCAGCAGCTGAAATTTCACCAGCAACATGGTCTTCGCGCTGTTTCATGATGCCCATTAATGGGCCCCAAGCGAATATTTTCAGCAACGCCATTAAGATGATGAACATGACAAGTTGGAAAAGTACATCTCCCCACATTACACCGGTATGGGCTGCTGCTCCCAATACAAAACTATTTGTTAACACAGCGGGTTCACTCCTTTCAAGGTCTTTCCCTTAAAACAACCTCTATATCAGTCGAAATAATTGTCGAAATCAAAGGTTTATGTTTATTAATAAACATAAACGAATGGCGAAGGTTCTCACGAATGATCTTCGCCATCTACATAAACGCTGCTGAAAAACGCGTTCGATTATTGACCTTGAACCATAAACGCGATAACAACCGCGATGATAGGAATCGCCTCAACTAACGCAACCCCGATGAACATTGTAGTTTGAAGCATACCGCGAGCTTCTGGTTGACGAGCGATACCTTCTACTGTTTTTGATACGATAAGACCGTTACCAATACCTGCACCTAGTGCTGCTAAACCAATTGCAATTGCTGCTGCTATAAGACCCATTTGAAAATTTCCTCCTTTAATGTATGAAAAAATAAATTCTTAGTTCTTTGTTCAAAAAATTGAACAGGTTTATCTTAATGGTCGCTGCTCACTTTGTGGGCTAAGTACACCATTGTTAACATACAGAATATAAATGATTGAATGGCACCGACAAACAGTGAGAAGCCTTGCCATACGAGCATTGGTAGTGCGGCGACAAGTGTTCCGCCCACACCGGTTGCTAACCCGGTTGCAAGTAAGCCTAATAAAATTTCCCCCGCATAAATGTTTCCGTAAAGACGGAGACCGAGAGTCAGAGTATTGGCAAACTCTTCAATAATTTTGATTGGGAACATAAACCAGAACGGTTTAAAGAATTCCTTCCCATATGCTTTCGCGCCTTTCATTTTGACGCCATAGAAATGGGATAGTCCCACAACCAATGTCGCCAACGTCAATGTTATAGCCGGATCGGCAGTTGGTGATTTCCACCAAAGAGTTCCGTCAATAACGACTGAGAAAGGAAGTCCCAGCATGTTTGATACAAAGATGTACATGATGATGGTAATTCCGAGTATTTGGAATCGTCCGCCATCTTTCCAATCCATCGTACTGTTTATGATATTCTTTACGAAATCCATGACCCATTCCATGAAATTTTGGATTCCAGTTGGTTTCATGGCCAGCTTACGAGTAGATAGGACGGCAATCAAAAGGACAATCGCACTTGCTACGGTGATCATCAAAATGTTTGCCAAATTAAAATAGAGTCCAAGAAACTTAACTATTGGAGCTTCGTGATGCAACAGTATTCACCTCGCTTCCCCCGCTATTTATCTGAATGAAAATTGTGCATAAAAAAATCTATCATAATGACAATGTAGGATGTCATTAATCCTATAACCACGCTAATGAGATGAAACTGATCAGGATACTTCAATGTGATGACAATCGCCAGAGCACCGGTCGCCATCCGTGAAAAAGATCCCAGCGAACGAACCGTTCTTCCTTCAGCAGCTGCTTGGCCAAATTTGTCAATTTTTCGCGCCATCAACCACAAATTAAAGAGGCTCAAACTTGTCCCAAGAATCAATCCAAGAAAGATTGATTGATAAGCAGTGAACCCCCAACCAAGCACATAAAAAGACAATAAAAAAAACATCCATTTTCGCTGTCGTGCAAACATTGTTTGAAATTCTGGCATGGTTGGTTTAATCTCCTGAATAAAACTTGCGAATTGAAACGAGCATTGTGAAAATACCTGCCGCTAAACCTATAAACAGTCCAACTATTAAGAAAATTGGTTCTGTGCCCCACTGCTTATCCAGCCATCTGCCTAAAAATATACCGATAAGAATAGACCCAACGAGGGACGCCAGGATTGCAGACATTAGAGCATAAGCTTGAAACGGATTGCGGTTTTCATTACGCATACTATCGCATCCTCACCTTAGAGAATACAATCAAAAAATCGAGGTTATGTATATATGGAAGATAAGTAGAAATTCCGAGGATTCTGTCAAATTATGTGAAAACCCTCTCATTTTACATCCTTTGTTAGCATACAATAGCGATTCTTCAATGTCAATGGATTTACGTGAAATTAACCACAAACTATACTGCGTAAATTCTTCCATTTAAATGTTAAGTTAACACTTTAATTGTAGTGGAAACTAGGTTGATTTTTTGTAGTAATTGTGTCTATTTTGTGACAAATAGGTTTTGGGCGGTGCATTTGTCCATTATTTCTGCACCACCCCAATTATATTACCGAACGCCTGCACCAATCACGAGCATCGTTTCAATAAAATCCTCTTTTCCGGCCTTTTTTGCAAAGACTTTGGCAAGATAGGTTCCTTCAGGAGGAAGATTTTCTGCTGTTATCACCTTGCTGATTAATCCCTTTTTAACGTTCTGATCAGTGTCCAAAAAGCCAACAAATCGGAAATCTTCTGGATGGAAAAGGGCAATTCCAAACTCATCAGCACCCCCTGGCAGGTAAACCTCATAACGATACGCTCCCTGCTGGTCGCCATCCTTAAAGTCAAACCCCATTATCCTTGGGTAGTTTGGCTCTTCAAGGACATAGATGTAGGGGATTTGAATCGTGTTGGCCCCTGCATGAATAGTCAAGTACCCATCATGGATTTTCCCCTTCAATTGCGCTGGATCCACCTCTAATTCAATTTTAACATCTCGTGATTCGCCTGGGTCAAGCGAAAATGCCAACGGGAACCGCCAATTTAATCCATCTGCTTGCTTCGGGATGTCGAATGTATAGCGTACTGGCTTATCATTTTTGTTTTCAACATGTAAAAAAGCTCTATGAATATCCCCTTCTGTTTCATACTTGCCAAATCTAAGCGAACTTGGCGTGACGAGTGAAGTTGCCTTCACCGCTTCATTGACCTGGATTCTACCCGCCCCCTGCTCATAGGTGCGATACGGTTTTCCGTTATTCGTTAGCGGTTTTGCTGTATTCATCAAAGCTGCTTTAATTTGATCCGGCGTCCACTCTGGATGCGCCTGTTTAATGAGGGCACAGGCTCCCGCCACATGTGGTGCGGCCATACTTGTCCCTTGGAGTGAAAGATATCCACCAGGAATCGTTGAGTTGATTGCCACCCCCGGCGCCACAATATCTGGCTTCACTTCCCATGTGTCGGTCACCGGACCCCTCGAACTGAAGTCAGCAAGCAAATCCCTCTCCTGGGTGACCGAGATTTGTGCCAAGCTATTGAGTTTTCCTTTTAAAAGGTCACCCTCCTTTTTGGTGATGGAGCCCACTGGGATGTCGATCGGCGCCTCCAGATTACCCATGAAGCCTCCGCTCAAGTTATTGTAAATGATGACCGCCTTCGCACCTGCGTCACGGGCATTTATCGTTTTCTCTGAAAAAGTTAATTTCCCTCTTTTGATCAGAACGATTTTTCCCCTAGCATCCTTTAGATCCGCTTTTGATCCCATTCCACCCTCTACGATCGACAAAGAACGATCGATGTTCCAACTACCAGACCCTTCCAACGGCTGAATCCGAATTTTTTCCCGTATTCCTTCTATTAATATGTAAGGGATTTCCATCGTCGGTGTCGAAGCACCAACGGAAATGGCCTTAGAGGCTGTCCCCGGTGAACCAACCGTCCATACATTGGGACCAGAATTTCCTGAAGCCGCAATCGCAACAATCCCTTTTTCAACTGCTCTGTTCAATGCCAGGCTGATTGGCAAATCAGGACCATTGATATCGTTCCCAAGCGAGAGATTCACAATATCGACTTTGTCCTTGATTGCCTGCTCGATGGCCGCAAGTACATTTTCCGTTGTTCCCCCACCGCCAGGTCCGAGTGCACGGTACGCCAGAATTTTCGCATCCGGTGCGACTCCCATCAATTTTCCATTCGCCGCAATAATTCCGGCCACATGGGTGCCATGAACCGTTGCTCTTCCTAGGGTTTTTGTTTCCATCGGGTCCCTATCGTTATCGACGAGATCATGACCACCGGCAAAATTTCTTCGCAGATCCGGATGGGTGTAATCGACTCCGGTATCAATAACCCCAACTTTTACTCCTTTGCCCGTTAAGCGACGATTATTTTTATCAAAATACCCCCGTACCTCTTCACCGCCAATAATTTTGACACTTTCCTCGGTTTGTACCTTGTATTGGTTTACGGGCGAAACGCTGATGATTTGTTTGCTGTTCTGTTGGGCTAGCTTTTCTATCGATTCCGGGTTTCCTTCCACGGAAAATCCGTAAATCGCTTCTTGAAAAACATGCCTCACATGAATGTCTTTATAGGGTTTAATGATTTGTTGAATGTCCTGTGGAGATTGCGGGCTTTCAAGTACCACAATCGCAATCCGTTCTTTCGGTATCGGAGGTGTCTCAAGTGACCGCGCTGAAGTTGTCGTTTGGAGGGAGAAAATCAGTACGAATAACAGTGTCCATTTTTTCATGTAAAAAATTCCCCTTTTTTCATACTATTTTCATCATGAGGGGAAAATATACAGTTTTTTGGGAGAAAGTATTTGGTGCCACGCTTTGTGCCGGTGGAGGGGAGATTGGTCGTGAGAAGTATATTTCTCGCTTTCATTGGATCTATTTGCAGAAATGCAGCAAGCTGTTTCCTTGTAATCGACTGATTTAGGATTAGGAAATAATCGTTAATCGCTAGCAGATGGGCCTTCTTCGAGATGAACTCACATTTAGAGCATCGCCAACTTGCTGATATGTACTCCATCCCAAATTTGTCGCATTTTGGGCATTGAACGCCTGGCTTGATATCTGATTGGTTGAGGTTATATTTTTGGAAGACATCGGGAATTTCGATTTTGTGGTTTTGTAACAAGGTATCTGATAATCGAGTTAGAGTTTTTTTGGTGATTCGAGGCTTTGTATACTTAACTTCTAATTCTCGAATTTTATCAAGCAGTGATTCAGCGTAGATCAGCTTTTGAAAAATTTGCAGGTTATCCGGGGTAGTTTCAATAATGGTAGACGTTTTGCTAATGACGACTAGGCGTTCTAGTGGTATCCCCTTAAATTGCTTGTTTTTCAACCAGTTAGTAAATTGGAGATGATGCCTTTTGACTTGTTGAATTGGATTATCCATGCCTTCTTCAAGATTATTAAGTTCCCTTGTCATCAGGTCCGATCCTTTATTAAACTTCAATTTACCTGAAATATTTTTCACTTCGATGATTAAGGCAAATTTGGATGAGATCAGTAGTAAATCCATCTGGAATGACTTTTTATCCATCAAACGCAATCCATGAAAAATGTAATACTCGTCTTCAGGTAAAAATGAAAGATAATAAGCTACATTTAATTCTCCATAATACCCTTTCAGCCACAAACGTAAATCCTTTTCTACAGTTGGTCTTACAGGATGGCCCTTTGGCATCCTTTTCAGTAGAGCTATACATTGTTCCGCCTGAACAGGAACGATTAATTCCAACATGATCACGATTTCATCACCTCTTTTTAAAGTTAATGTCTAAATTCTTAGAAAAATATCGAATTCCTTTTAAAAAATAAGGATATTTGGTGAACTTTTAATCGGGGGAATCCAGGGAGGGAGGAGTTTTGTACATTTTTACGTAGGTTTTGTACATTTTTATGGGGGTTTTGTACATTTTTGAACCCCTTTTGTACATTTAGACAATATATGGAAAAAATCTAGTCAAATTTATACAATATATGGAAAAAATAAAAAAGCCGAGCAGACAATTTGTCTACTCAGCCCCAAAAAAACCATTATTTCGTTCCAAACAACCGATCCCCAGCATCTCCTAGCCCAGGTACAATATATCCATGATCGTTCAACTTCTCATCTAATGCCGCAATATAAATGTCCACATCTGGGTGCGCAGCCTTAACTGCCTCCACGCCTTCTGGTGCCGCAATCAAACACATAAACTTAATGTGTTTCGCGCCGCGCTTTTTCAAGCTATCGATCGCCACATTGGCGGATCCGCCCGTTGCGAGCATCGGATCAACGACGATGAATTCGCGTTCTTCCACGTCACTAGGAAGCTTGATGTAGTATTCCACCGGCAGTAATGTTTCCGGATCTCGGTATAAACCGACATGACCCACCTTGGCAGCCGGAATTAACTTTAAAATCCCATCAACCATACCAATTCCTGCGCGCAAAATCGGGACAACGCCCATTTTCTTACCTGATAATACCTTTGATTTAGTCAGGCAGACAGGTGTCTCAATCTCGATATCCTCAAGTGACATATCCCTTGTGATTTCAAATGCCATCAATGTTGCCACTTCGTCTACTAATTCGCGGAACTCTTTTGTTCCCGTGTTTTTATCACGTATGTATGTAAGCTTGTGCTGAATAAGTGGATGGTCGAAGACGTATACCTTTGCCACAATGATCGCCCCTTTTATTAAATTTAACTCCGTATCATTTTACAGAAAAAAACTACAATGAGCAACACACATAAAAAAGAAATCGGCCCCACTGTCGCGAGCCAATTCCACAGATGTTTAATATTCAGGATAAAGCGTGAATTTACCTGTTAATGCTTCAACGCGGTCAGCAGCTTCCTTCAACTTCGCTTCATCTTCATGATTTTTCAACGTAAACGCAATAATTGAGGCAATTTCATCCATGTCTTCTAAACCAAAGCCGCGGCTCGTCACAGCAGCCGTACCAATGCGAATACCACTCGTCACAAATGGACTTTGTGGATCAAATGGGATGGTATTTTTGTTAACGGTAATTCCCACTTCATCGAGGACCTTTTCGGCAACCTTACCCGTTAGTCCTAGAGTCTGCATATCTAACAGCAGCAAGTGGTTGTCTGTACCGCCAGAAACGAGCTTGATGCCTTCCTTCGTTAAGCTTTCTGCTAAACGGTGAGCATTCGCAATAATGTTTCCAGCATACTCTTTAAAGCTATCCTGCAAAACCTCACCAAATGCAACAGCCTTCGCCGCAATCACATGCATGAGTGGTCCGCCTTGGATACCAGGGAAAATCGATTTATCAATTTTCTTGCCAAATTCCTCTTTACATAAAATCATCCCGCCACGAGGGCCACGAAGGGTTTTATGCGTAGTAGTCGTAACAAAGTCAGCGTAAGGAACTGGATTTGAATGTAAGCCAGCTGCCACAAGTCCAGCGATATGAGCCATATCGACCATTAAATATGCGCCAACTTCATCGGCGATTTCACGGAACTTCGCAAAATCGATCTCACGTGGATAGGCACTTGCACCTGCAACAATCATTTTTGGCTTATGTTCACGTGCTTTTGCCAAGACATCGTCATAATTGATTCGGTGTGTACTTTCATCGACACCATACTCAACAAAATTATATTGAACACCACTAAAGTTAACTGGACTTCCGTGTGTTAAGTGACCGCCATGTGAAAGGTTCATACCAAGCACCGTGTCGCCTTGTTCAAGAACCGTAAAATAAACAGCCATGTTCGCTTGCGCCCCGGAATGCGGCTGAACGTTTACGTACTCTGCACCAAAAATCTCCTTCGCACGATCGCGCGCTAGGTCTTCGACAACGTCCACATATTCGCAACCGCCATAATAACGGCGGCCTGGATAGCCTTCTGCATATTTATTTGTCAGCACAGAACCCTGCGCCTCCATTACCGCTTCACTTACAAAGTTTTCTGAGGCAATTAATTCAATTTTTCCGCGCTGGCGGCCTAATTCCTGTTGAATCGCTTCAAATACCTGCTTGTCCTGATTCGACAAATGCTTCATGGTAATTCCCCCCTGTATGTATGAACCTGAATTAACTTTTTGAAAATTCCCTCTATATAATAACACGGATCTCTCTAAAAGAGAACGGGGGATAATCGAAAATCCCCTTTTTATTTATTCTACATCAAGCTACTAAGGGGCTAAATCTTTATTTACCCGAACGTTACCAGGAAATTACGAGAAATCATTCGTATATGCACTAACGACAACTTGCATTTCCCTCTGTTCTTTCATAGACTGCTCTCGCACCGCCAATGAGTTTCGGCCGTGATTTCGCCAATGTTACATGAGCATGGCCAACGCTTTTTTGCTTGACTCTTATCGGAACGGCCACATGTTTCAAGTGCATCCCTATCAAGGTTAGCCCGATATCGACCCCAGCATCTGCCTTCAAAAATTCAACCACAACAGCATCATCCAATTTTCCAAACGCGTACGTTGCCATCGCTCCGCCCGCCGTTCGAACGGGAACAACGGATACCTCCTCTAATCCACGGGCAACCGCCACCGATTTTTCAACGACAAGCGCCCGGTTCAAGTGTTCACAGCATTGGAACGCCAAACTGACCCCCGCACCTTGCGCAAATCGACTTAACCCGCGAAAAATCATCTCCGCCACTTCAACCGTACCCGCTGTGCCGATTCTCTCGCCGATTACTTCACTGGTGCTGCAACCTACCACCATTAGCTGTCCAGGCTGTAAGGAAGCCTGCATCTGAAAGTCCGAAAGAATCGTTTCAAGCTCTTTTTCCCATTCTTGAATCATTTTCTTCATCCTACTTCTGCTCGTATTCGCTGATTTTTCCTACACGAGTCCCGTGACGGCCGCCTTCAAAACCTTCCGTCAGCCAAATCTCGGCAATGTCACGTGCAAGTCCAGGACCGATGACACGCTCGCCCATGGCAAGAACATTGGTGTCATTATGTGCCCGAGTTGCCTTTGCACTAAAGGTATCGTGAACAAGGGCACAGCGAATTCCCTTGACCTTATTCGCGGCAATACTCATGCCAATCCCTGTTCCACAAATCAAAATCCCTCTATCAAATTCACCACTTGCCACCTTTTGGGCAACCGGCAGGGCATAATCCGGATAATCAACAGATCCTTCGCAATCACAGCCGAAATCCTGATACTCAATCCCAAGTTCATTCATTAAATTGGCGATTTCCTTACGAAGATTGACTCCGCCATGATCTGATGCTAATGCTACTTTCATTTAAAAAACCTCCCTACTAATCTTTATAAACCTAACTATATAACTGAACTTCGATGACTGTCCAGCTCCGAGGCGTCTTCGTCTATTCAGATTTAATATTGACATACCGTTGAACTACCCCCGCTTAATTTTCTAACAAAAATTTGAAGTAGGGGATTCCTAAGAACACCAACCTATCGGTTGATTATGATTAGGCGATCCCCGCAGTTCCTGCGGTTAGAAGTCTTATAGCTTCATTTTTAAGATTTAATCCTGCATTAATATCCCTTTGATGATGGGCATTGCACTTCGGACAATCCCATTCACGCAAACCGAGATTTTTAACGTCTTTGTTTTTATAGCCACAACAAGAACAAAGTTGACTGGAAGGGTAGTTTGATGCGACAGCCACGACTTGTTTTCCATACCAATTCGCTTTGTATTCAATCATTGTTTTGAATTGGGACCAAGATACTTCACTGATTGCTTTTGAGAGGCTATGATTCTTAAGCATATTGGATACCGTCAAGTTTTCTATACCGATGATGTCGTGGTTTTTGACAATTTCGGTTGAAATCTTGTCTAAGTAATCTTTTCTTGTATTTGCTATCTTTTCATGAATGCGTGCTACTTTAATCTTTGCTTTGTACCAGTTTGCACCGCTTGGGGTTCGTCTACTCATGATGCGCTGTGCTTTTATTAATTTTGTTTCTAAGGTACGGAAAAACTTTGGATTGGAGTAGATTTTGCCATCCGAGAGAGTAGCGAATTCCCTTAAGCCCAAATCTATACCAATAGCCGATTTGGTTTTAGGTAATTCTGTCACCTCTGTTTCAGTTGCTAGAGAAACAAAGTATTTACCCGAAGGGTTCCGCCTTATGATCGCACTCATAATTCGCCCTTTTACTTCACGACTTTTCGCAAAACGAACAAGACCAAGTTTCGGTATCTTAATTTTATTTTCAAAGACTGTGATATTTCCGTTCGTATACTTGGTTGTGTAAGATTGAATGGGGTTCTTTTTAGACTTAAATCGAGGTTGTTTGTTTTGTTTTTTGTAGTAGCGAGAATAAGAATCAGCTAAATTTTCAACAGATTTTTGCAAAGCAATGCTATCTACTTCCTTTAAAAAAGGATACTGCTTCTTTAATTCTGGAAGTGATTTTACCGTTTCGAATTTATTTAAGCACATTCCTTTCCAGTTGTTCGCTGGAAGTTGACCGTTTTGAACCATCTCTTCAACAATATACCAATAAGCATCTTTCTCTTTTTGTTTACCTAGAAAGAAGTTGAAAACAAATCTTGTACAGCCGATTGTCTTATTAATGAGTTCAATCTGATTTTTATTAGGATAGATTCTAAATTTGAAGGCTTTACATCTTAACAAAATATTCACCTCACTATCTAACGGAACATTTGTTCCTATCGTATCATAATGAGGGAAGTTTGGCTAGCGCCAACCGACATTCATCTCCCGCCTACTCATTGGGCTTCGCCCTTCTCATTCCTTGAGGTGGGAGTCTTCTGTCGGAAAATGATAAAAAAATATAAAGCCCTCATCATTGAGAGCTTTGGATTTTTTCAATCGCTTTCGAAATCAAATGATCGAGTTCCTGATACGTTTCCTGATAAATCGCCAAGCTGCCGCCATACGGATCGACGACATCGACATCATATTGCTCACCGGTAAACTCCTTTAACGTGAAAACCTTCCTTGCTGTTTCAGGATATTGGTGAAGAATCGCATTTTTATGTGAGCCGGTCATCGTTAAAATTAAATCCGCCCATTGAACAGATGCCCGGTCTAGCAAATGGGAGGAGTGCTGATGATCAATTCGATGGTCATCTAGTACCTTTTTGGCGTGAGCAGATGCCTCACTCCCGGTTGCCGCATAAATTCCTGCCGACTTCACTTCAAAACCATCAATCTTCTTACCTTTTAATATCGCTTCCGCCATCGGACTTCTGCACGTATTACCTGTACAAACAAACAAAATGCGCTGCAAGCTGCCAGCCTCCTTTCAACTATTGTCTAGCTTCAGCGCCTTTGAACATGGCACTTCCGCTTTTCTATGTATCATTGTATCATTTCTCCATCACCATTGAAAAAACCTTTAAACGCTGTTCTGTAAAAATTCGTGAAAATACACTTTCCGCTTAAAGCAATCGTCCCCCAGCTTTATAAAAAGGGATACATTAATTTAATTCCGAACGCTAACAGGATGCTGCCTCCAAGCGCTTCGCTATAGGAACCAACCCAGCCTTGCGCTTTTCTGCCGAGCAGTAATCCGGCCCATGTTAAGATCGTGGCCACAACGCCAAAGCAAATGATCACCATGATTGTCTTTGCCCCATATATCCCTAACGTTAGCCCGAGTGAAAAGCTATCAAGACTGACACTTGTAGCAAAGATAAGTAATCCGAATCCAACTGGTGTCATCAGCGATTCTTCGCTTTTGCGCAGGCTTGACCAGATCATTTGCACCCCGAGCACCATCATCAGCAATCCACCAGCGACGGAAGCAAACGCTCCAAACTTATCGGATAAAAACTTTCCGGCAAGCATGCCAACTAGCGGCATCCACACATGGAATAACCCAACGGTAATTCCAATTTTAAAAATTTGCCGCATCCTTAACTTAAACATCCCCATTCCCAGGCCAACAGAAAAAGCATCCATTCCCAGCGCAAACGCTATTAACAACAGCGTCACCAATTGCCCAATCATTCCATACACGTGACTTCGACCCCCTCGGACTTGCCCTGATTTAACATATGCACGTCCATTTCGGTTTAGAAGCAAGAAAAGCGGAAGCGACCTGGTCAGCGGCGTATGGCCTGGAGCGCTCCAACCGAGATAAAGGAAACACGAAGAGCCAGAGGCGATTCGATGTTGACTTATCGTAGGACGGAGAGCGAAGGACACTAGCCGTTAGGGCGCTGGAGCTGGACAGTAATCTAAGTTTAAAAACTTATATTTGTCTTATAAAAAAACAGGCCCTCCCAAGAAGGAGGACCTGCCATTACTCGATAATCATTTTATTCCCTGCAGCCTTTTGCAAACGATTCATGATCGCATGGCCTACACCCGTACTCGGAAATATTTCACTAAAAATAACATCGACTTTTTCCTGATTAAATGCCCGTAACGTTTCATAAAGTGCGGCAGCAACAGTTTCAAGCTCGCTTCTTTTTCCACAAGCAATCACCACATCACTCGTATAGTTCCCGACACTTTCTTCCGTTGCAAGCACACCTACTCGAAGCCCTGCGTTTCGCTTTTCTTCTATTAAATGCTGCAAAAAGGACTGACTTCCATTCACTAAATAAAGCGGTGCATTTGGAGCGTAATGCTGATATTTCATCCCAGGAGCTTTTGGTTTCGATGTTTCATCGCTCAATGCTGCATCAAGATGAACGTCGCCGATCACCATCTCTAACTGCTCCTTCGTCACCCCGCCCGGTCTTAGGATCACAGGGATTTCCTCTGTACAATCAACTACCGTCGATTCTACACCGACACCCGTCGCGCCGCCATCCAGCACACCAGCAATCTTCCCATCTAAATCATCGATTACATGCTGGGCATTAGTCGGGCTGGGCTTTCCGGAACTATTTGCACTCGGAGCCGCAATCGGCAGCTGGCATTTTTTCAAAAGTGCCAACGCTACAGGATGGTCCGGCATCCTAACTGCGACAGTATCAAGGCCTGCCGTAGCTTTATTTGACAGAACTCCAGCTTTCTTTTTAAAAATAATCGTCAATGGTCCCGGCCAGAACTTTTCCATTAATAATTCAGCCTTTTCAGGAATCTCCGTAACAAAGGCATTGATTTGCTTTTTATCCGCAATGTGGATAATCAGTGGATTATCACTTGGTCTGCCTTTCGCAGCAAAGATTTTTTCCACAGCCACATCGCTTTTGGCATTTCCCCCTAGACCATAAACTGTCTCGGTCGGCAGTGCCACCACTTCATTTTCCTGTAAAAAATGAGCGGCATCCACAACCTGTGGATTATTTTCAAGGTTATCCACATATTTATCCACTTTCCACACTTTTGTGTTCATCGTTATCCACCTTTTTTAGAAGCGCAAATGTTATCGAAATTTGCCGAATTTAGGCTCTTTGTCTCATATTACTTTTGAAAGTATAAAAGATGATGGGGATAAACACAACCCTTTATCCACAAATTGTGCATAACTATCATGAAAAAGTGGATAACTTTGTGGATTAATCCACAATTATAGTGAAAATTTTAAAAATAACGAGTTATCCACATTAAATACCTGTAAAATGTGTTCTAACGAATAAAACTCTACAGGCAATTGGTCCCGCCCTACCTTCTTAAAACCTAGCAATTCAAAGAATGGCAATGCCACTTCTTTATTTGTTGCCAAAAACAAGCTTCTCATTCCTTTTTCTTTCGCTACTTGCATCATTTGGGTTATCAATAGGACAATATCCTTTTCCGCTTGACCCGGTGAAACCACCAAAGAACGTAATAATCCACATTCCGTGAATGCCTCCATTCCCAATGTACCCTTGATCGCACCATCCTCATCCTCGAGCACTAAAAAGTACTCTACCGTTTCCTCTGTCAAACCATCACTTCCAAGATTCGCTCTCGTAAGAAACTCCCTCAAAGCACCCAAATCGTCCTTGTTCGCGCAACGAATAACCGCTTGCATCCCTACCACCTCTTTTATTTGATACTCTATCTCTATGAAAAAATAAGAGAACTAGAACGAAATCTACTAAAAGTTTTTCAAACTAAAGAACCAGCCCAATTTCGGACTGGCCCTCGCAAGATTATCGAAAAATACTCTCAAACATTTCTACCACAAAGAACTTCACTTTCACTGGCTCTTCATCATCGGACGCATAGACGGGAGCTTCTTTCGGCTTCGCCTCTACTACCCGGACAGAAGCATCTTTCACTGCTTCCTTACTAGCACTCGTATCTTCAACCTTTTTCTTACTACCAGCCACAACCTCTTCAATAACTTTCTTCTTACTACTATCCACTACTTGTTCAATAACCTTCTTCTTACTACTATCCACTACTTGTTCAACAATCTTCTTCTTACTACTATCTACTACTTGTTCAACAACCTTCTTCTTATTACTATCTACTACCTCTTCAACAACCTTCTTCTTATTACTATCTACTACCTCTTCAACAACCTTCTTCTTATTACTAGTCACCACTTCTTCTGCATTCGTATTCCTCGCTACAGTGGCAACCTCTTCCGTTGCAACTGGACTACTTTCTACCTCTGCATTCTCTGCTGCATATGCTTTGTCTTCAAAGCCATCACTTTTAACAGCTACTCCATTTGAAAAATCAAGGAAACATAATGGCGGGTAAAGCACACACCACCAATTGGCGCCCGTCCCCTCACCCAGTGTAATCAAGATCGCTTGGTACTCTCCCGCTGGATATAAAAACTCACCATACAGTTTAGTCGGGAACTGAACCTTGCCAAACTCCACCTTTACACTTTGACTTGAGCCCTGCTCTCCCACAACCTTTTCAGCAATGCCTTGAACCTCTGGAAGCTTCGAGGTAAGCACCGCTTTTGCTTTTTCCAAAGAGGTTAACTCCTGAACCCACAACGTAATCTGTTCATTCACCGCGTCTCTAACCTTGCGCTTAATCTCCTGATCCTGTGCACGATCGCTATTTGCTAGAATCCGCAGTCGAATCGCTTCAGCCGGAATCACCACCGAATCCTTCGCCATCGCTTCCGTTTTAGGAATATATAAATTCAATATCGTTCCAAACGATAAAATGATTAAATAAGACCAAACCAACACTTTACTATTCATTCTTCGCACCGTCCCTTCACTATCCTCATTGTGGACAAATGCCAAGAATCTTAAACTAGTAAATTTAAAAAAAGCTAGATTTTAATTACGACTCTTTTCTAAACTTTTGGAGTGAAACTTTAGAAAACAGGCTTAATCAAAAGTCTCTGTTATAACTGAATATTGATTTCCTGCGTTTTAAAAATAACCGGAAAAATTCCGTTTATATTGGAAAATACTCATATTTCCCTTAAAATAAGCGGAGTTTTTCCGGTTATCCGATCCAAATCGATGGATTTTGTCATATTTAGAGCAGTTAACCGGAATATCTCCGCTTATATCTGCTTCTAAAGCCTCCTCTATATAGATTAACCGGAAATTCTCCGCCTATTACTTCTCATACCTCTACGAAAATCAACCATGAATAATAACAGTCTTAATCAAAAAAAAATATGCACCTATACGATTACGGTACATACTTCAGGATTCCATGTAAGTATACGGAGTATTCCCGCCGGATACATTCTCTTAACTTGATTTTGCCTTCACGTTCTAATTCTCCAGCCCATGCCTCAATCGCCTTTTCATCTTCTTCTGTAACCTTTTGAATCTCGACTGCAAACAAATTACCACGACTGGAACTACTTAATTTCTTGAACAATATCTCTTTATTCATTGGGTCATCCCCCTCACCTATTATTTCGACATAAAGGTGGTAATTTCCTTTTAATATTCTGAATTATTTTGCAAAAAACCGCCTTACACATAAGACGGTTTTCATTATTCACTAATCTCCGCAAACACCATCCGGTCCTTGCCATTGATATCATTGATGATTTCTACCTTCACGTTCGCAAAAGCCTTTTTAAAAAGGTCGGCTACCGCCTCCCCCTGACCGGCCCCAATCTCAAAGCCAACCAGCGCGCCTGGAGCTATCACTTCTGGCAGCTCCGCCATAAAACGCCGATAAAAATCAAGCCCATCCTCACCAGCAAATAAAGCACGATGAGGCTCATGCTCCGTTACTACTACTGACATAGTCTCGATATCACTTACCGGAATATAGGGTGGGTTCGAGATCACCACTTCAAATCGTTGACCACGAAATGGCTGCAGTAAATCCCCTTGGACAAATTGAACGTCAGCACCAAGCTGGCCGGCGTTTTCTCTGGCTACTGTCAAGGATTCTTCGGCAATATCCGAGGCATAGACAAGTAGTGACGGCTGTTCAAGCTTTAAACTAATCGCGATTGCTCCACTGCCCGTCCCAATATCAACAACCTTCAACGCGCGCTTATTGATGCGCTTTAACGTTTCGTAAACAAGTTCTTCCGTTTCCGGTCTAGGAATCAGGACCTCTTCATTGACGATAAATTTCCGCCCATAAAACTCCTCGAATCCAATAATATATTGAACCGGCGTTCCCTTTGCATGTTCGTGGACGGCTGCTTCAAACGCTTCCCATTGAGAAGGTTGGAGATCCTCACGAACATTGGCAAACAACTGCGCCCGTGACATTCCCGTAAAATGACGAAGCAACAGTTCACCCGCATGCTCCTCACGATTTGCTGTTTTTAAAAAAGAAGAAGCCCATTGCAGAGCTTCGTAAACTTTTTTACTCATCTGAACCACTTTCAAGCTTGCTTGTTTGATCTTCTAGCGTCAATGCATCGATGATTTCGTCAAGCTTACCTTCGATGATTTGATCAAGCTTCTGAATAGTTAAGCCAATACGGTGATCAGTCACACGATTTTGTGGGAAGTTGTACGTACGGATACGCTCAGAACGGTCACCCGTACCGACCGCAGATTTACGAACCTGATCAAACTCCGCCTGTGCTTCCTGTTGGAACTTGTCATAGACACGCGCACGTAAAACCTTCATCGCTTTGTCCTTGTTTTTGTGCTGTGATTTTTCATCCTGGATGGATACCACGATTCCCGTTGGAATATGGGTTAAACGAACCGCTGACATCGTTGTATTAACAGACTGACCGCCGGCGCCGCTTGAAGCGAAGGCATCAAAGCGGATATCCTTATCATGGATTTCGACCTCTAGTTCTTCCGCCTCTGGTAAGCAAACTACCGTAGCCGTTGAAGTATGGATTCGGCCGCCAGATTCCGTCTCTGGTACACGCTGCACACGGTGGGCTCCATTTTCAAATTTCAACTTGGAATAGGCACCCTGACCATTAATCATAAAGCTGATTTCTTTGTAGCCGCCAAGTCCCGTTGCATTGGCGTCAATCAGTTCTGTTTTCCAGCCCTGTGCTTCTGCATAACGGCTGTACATACGGTAAAGCGTGCCTGCAAAAAGGGCCGCTTCGTCGCCACCAGCAGCACCACGGATTTCAAAGATAACGTTTTTGTCATCATTGGGATCCTTCGGTATCATCAGAACCTTCATTTTTGCTTCTAGTTCCTCGATTTGCTTTTCTAGTTCATTGACTTCTTCTTTGACCATTTCACGCATGTCGGCATCGAGCTTATCTTCAAGCATTGCCTTGGCATCGTTGAACTGTTCGCGGACGTCTTTGTATTCTCGGTAGGTTTCTACGGTCTCTTGTATATCAGATTGTTCTTTTGAATATTCACGAAGTTTTTTTGAATCATTAATGATTTGCGGATCGCTCAAAAGCTCATTTAATCTTTCATAACGATCTTCAACAGATTGAAGACGATCAAACACAGTTACCACCTCTAGTTTTTGTCCATAACATTATAATTATAGTATAGGTGAAAACCTGCGTCAAAACCAAATTCAATCAGGAAAAATTTTTGGCAGTTTTTAGATAAAAAAAACATGCCCTGAAGCCAGAGCATGTTAACGTTGTCTTATCTCTATTGAATATCGAGGCAGGGCATGTAAGAGTTTTTTTTGGAGGGAGTCAAGGGCATTATCCCGCTCATTGCCATTGAACCGTCCTCTATCGTCCACTGTTACAGTCATCTTGTCACCAGCGTTGTTGATCCAAATGGAATCTGATCTAAAATCATCGGTTCGATTGACAATCTCTCTGGCGATATCGATATCTCTGCCGAAATTGTTTCGGTTGGATTCGTCGTTTAGCGATGTCCCTCTTAGATTCAGGAAATTTGGATTTTGGTCAGACATTGGGCCAGGCTTGTTATCTGCCTTATTTGACATATAGTTGGGACTACTGACATCATTACGTAAATTGTAGGCGGTATTGTCATTCCCTTTCTGACAGGCAGCTAGCAGCAGAACAGTAAACAACAAAAGAATGATCCACTTTTTCATCGATTGCACCTCCTATAAACTATCTTTCCCATGGAGGTCCAGAACCGGTCAAGTTAGATTATTCCAACCATATAAAAAAACAGCCTGTGACATGATCCTCACAGGCTGTTTATGCATAAATAATTGTATAAAGGGGGCTATTCTGTATAAACGGTGACAGGCACCCGCGCTGTTTTAGGTACTTCGTGATGATGACGGCATCTTGGCTCGTATGCTTCCGATGCACCAACCAAGATGACTGGATCGTGATAGGATGCTGGTCTGCCATCGATTAAGCGCTGTGTTCGGCTGGATGGTGATCCACATACACTACAAACGGCTTGAAGTTTGGTTACGGTTTCCGCAACCGCCATTAATGCAGGCATTTGCCCAAATGGCTCGCCGCGAAAATCCATATCCAGGCCTGCCACTACTACCCGATGACCGCTGTCAGCAAGCTGCTGAACAACCCTTACAATTCCTTCATCGAAAAATTGCACTTCATCGATGGCGATGATATCGATATCCGACTCTACATGATGTAAAATCTCAATCGAATGGGAAATGGGCTTCGCATGAAAAGAGTTGCCATTATGAGAAACGACAGATTGTTCGCTAAAGCGATTGTCTATTTTCGGTTTAAAAACAGCTATTTTTTGTTTAGCAAATTGAGCCCGTCGTACACGACGAATCAATTCCTCTGATTTCCCTGAAAACATACTGCCGCAGATAACCTCAACCCATCCGAGTTGCTTCATTAAATACATAAATCAGCGTCTCCTTCCTATGTACAACCCTTTTAGTCTATATTTTTAAAAATCATTACGTTTTATTCAATAAAAAACAGGCAAGTAAAGTTTCTGCTTGCCTGTTTTGAAAAATTATTCTCTCGCGTTAAGGTCTTTAAGGCCGTATTTCTTGTTGAAACGGTCTACACGTCCGCCAGCTTCAGCGAATTTTTGACGACCAGTATAGAATGGGTGACATTCTGAACAAGTTTCTACGCGAATTTCTTTCTTCACTGAACCAGTTTCAAAAGTGTTTCCGCAAGCACAAGTCACCTGTATCGTATTATAATTTGGATGAATTCCTGCTTTCATTCTTTTCATCTCCTTCCGCCCTGAATCTTTCGAAACAGAGTTATATAAATGCCTGTTTTAAGTACAAGCACCAATTACTAAAAACACACTGGAATTATTATAACAAGGTGTATCTATTTTGGCAAGCTGGGTTTTTATGGTTTTCGTATAAACTAGTCTGTTGATTTCCTCTCCAGGCACTTCGCTTTCCGCAGGCGTTGCGGTGAGCCTCCTCGGCGCAAGCGCCTGTGGGGTCTCACCTGCTCCGTACTCCTGCAGGAGTCTTCGTGCCTTCCGCGCAAATCAACAGAGTTATAAAATTATCTCAGCTTTTAAACATTGCCAAAGGAATTTTCACTATGATCTTCTACCCTTTAATTCTTCCCCAATTTGCGCGAAAAACTCTTCGTTGGATTTGGTTTGTTTTAGTTTTTTCAAGAAGCGCTCGGCAAAATCTGGTGAATCGGACATTGATTTTCTGATTGCCCATAGCTTGTCCAGTTGATCCTTCGGAAGAAGAAGTTCTTCTTTCCGTGTACCAGAGCGACGAATATCCATGGCAGGGAAAATACGGCGTTCTGCAAGCTGACGATCGAGATGCAGTTCCATATTACCTGTCCCTTTAAATTCTTCATAAATGACGTCATCCATCCTTGAGCCGGTGTCGACCAATGCTGTAGCTAAGATGGTTAAGCTTCCGCCTTCTTCAATGTTTCGGGCTGCCCCAAAGAAACGCTTCGGACGGTGGAATGCCGCTGGATCAATACCACCAGAAAGCGTACGGCCACTTGGCGGGATAACTAAGTTATAAGCACGAGCTAACCGTGTGATACTGTCCATCAAAATGACCACATCGCGTTTATGCTCAACTAACCGCATGGCACGGTCAAGCACAAGCTCGGCAACCTTAATATGATTTTCCGGTACCTCATCAAATGTGGAGCTAACGACGTCACCAGCAACTGAGCGCTCAATGTCGGTTACTTCTTCTGGACGTTCATCGATTAACAGCACAATCAAGTCCACTTCTGGATGATTGGTGGTAATGCTGTTGGCAATTTCCTTTAACAGCATCGTTTTCCCTGCCTTAGGCGGCGCAACAATTAAGCCCCTTTGTCCAAAACCAACTGGAGCAACTACATCCATAATTCTTGTTGAGATATATTTTGGAGTGGTTTCGAGTTTCATATGTCTGTCTGGATAGAGAGGAGTTAATGCTGGGAAGTGAACACGTTCCTTAGCTGATTCTGGGTCTTCACCGTTAACTGCTTCTACATGTAAAAGGCCGTAATACCGTTCATTTTCTTTTGGAGGCCGGACTTTACCAGATACTTTATCACCATTTCTTAGATCAAAACGACGGATTTGCGACGCAGAGATATAAATGTCTTCCGAACTTGGTGAGTAGTTGATTGGTCGTAAAAATCCAAATCCTTCCGATTGGATAATTTCAAGGACGCCTTCCATAAAAAAGTATCCTTGTTGCTCAGCACGTGATTTTAAGATGGCAAAAATAAGTTCTTTTTTCGATAATTTACTGTAGTATGTCACTTTAAATTCGCGCGCAAGCTCATAAAGCTCCTTTAGCTTCATGTTTTCTAAACTGGATATTGTTAAGTCCATAGTACACCACACTTTAAAATTTTTACTCTACTTCCGTCATATGAGTTACATTGCGTATAATAGAGGATTTTTCAATTACAAAAAAACAGAGGAAATAGTAGAAATGAAAGAATAGAATAGCAGAATAGATAGTATGATAAAACACTATCTATTGTACCCCTTTTGGTAAATATTAATCAACTGGAAATTATCTGTTTGTGGGAGATAATAGATTTTTCAGGAGATAAGAGACTAGAATTAAGCTCTAGTCTCTTAAAAGATTGGCTGTGTTAAACTTGGCTGTTGATTTGCGCTACAGGCGCTACGCTTTCCGCGGGCTCGCCGTGAGCCTCCTCGGCCGTTCCGACCTTGCGGGGTCTCACTCTGCTCGTACATCCCGCAGGAGTCGAGCGCCTTTCGCTCCAATCAACAGTATCCTTTAACTCAGCCAAATGTTTAAATAATTATCTTATCACTAAATTGGGTTTCTTTTTTAGACTGTGACGGCCTTCAACAAAGCGGACCGTTCCTGATTTTGCCCGCATGACGATGGAGTGGGTCGAACCATATGAGCCTTTAAATTGGACACCACGCAGCAGCTCGCCGTCGGTTACACCGGTTGCTGCAAAAATGGCATCGTCCCCTCTAACAAGGTCTTCCATACGCAGAACCTTATTCACATCTAGTCCCATTTTCACACAGCGCGCTAATTCAGCATCATTCTGTGGTAATAACTTACCGATGATTTCACCGCCAAGACATTTTAAGGCAACAGCTGAAATGACGCCTTCTGGCGCACCGCCAGAGCCGAATAAAATGTCAACGCCTGTGTTATCAAAAGCGGTATTGATGGCACCTGCTACATCGCCATCATTGATCAATTTAATTCGTGCACCCGCTTCACGGAGCTGTGCAATGATATGCTCATGGCGTGGACGGTTTAATACGGTTGCCACGACATCGCCAATATCCTTGTTTTTCGCTTTGGCCACAGCCTTTAGGTTATCAAGAACAGAGGCATTGATATCAACAAGCCCTACTGCTTCAGGGCCAACGGCGATTTTTTCCATGTACATATCTGGTGCATGAAGCAGATTACCATTATCAGCAATGGCAAGGACCGCTAGAGCGTTCCAGCCGCCAGCTGCTAAAATATTGGTACCTTCAAGGGGATCTACGGCTACATCGACTCGTGGTCCGAAGCCTGTTCCCAGCTTTTCACCGATATAAAGCATGGGAGCCTCGTCCATTTCGCCTTCACCAATAACGACGGTTCCCTTCATCGGAATCGTGTCAAATACATCGCGCATCGCAGAGGTTGCAGCACCATCTGCTTCATCTTTCTTCCCGCGTCCCATCCAGCGTGCTGAAGCAAGCGCAGCCGCCTCAGTTACGCGAACAAGCTCCATTGATAAACTTCTCTCCATGTTCTAACTCCCCCAATTGATATTTATACCTTAACAATATCATTAGTATAACATAATTAGGGGATTAGTATAGCTTATTTACGTATTTTTCAACTGTTCGGCTTCTTCTTTTGTTAAAGCTTCCCGCCAAACCGTTGCACCAAGACCATTTAATTTTTCAACAAGTTGACTATAACCTCGGTCAATATGCTCAAGACCAGTCACTTCCGTAATTCCCTCAGCCATCAAACCTGCAATAAACAGTGCGGCTCCAGCTCTAAGGTCGCTTGCCTTCACCTTTGCTCCTTGAAGATTGATAGGTCCACTGATTATGGCGGAGCGGCCTTCGACTTTAATATTGGCATTCATTCTTCTTAATTCATCAATATGTTTAAATCGGGCACTATAAATCGTATCGGTTACGACACTAGACCCTGTTGCTTTTGTTAACAGCGTTGTAAACGGCTGCTGCAGATCGGTTGGAAAACCTGGATAAACGAGTGTTTTAATATCAACAGCCTTCAACTTTTCAGAGCTGCTGACGAATACTTGGTCATCACTGGTTTCGATTTTCACACCCATTTCCCGAAGCTTAGCAATCAATGATTCTAAATGCTGTGGAATGACATTGTCGATTAATACACCATCACCCATGGCAGCCCCTAAAATCAGATAGGTTCCCGCTTCAATTCGATCAGGAATAATGGTATGGCGGCAGCCATGAAGGCTATCGACTCCATCAATCCGAATGACATCGGTTCCTGCCCCTTTAATTCTCGCACCCATATTGGTTAACAGGGTAGCCACATCAATGATTTCCGGTTCTTTGGCAGCATTTTCGATAATCGTTCTGCCCTTTGCCCGTACTGCCGCTAACATGATATTAATCGTTGCCCCCACACTGACAACATCAAGGTAAATTCGCGCGCCGCGAAGCTCGTCCGCACGCAAATAAATAGCACCCTGTTCATTTGTGATTTGAGCACCCAGTGCTTCAAACCCCTTAATATGTTGATCAATGGGCCGTGGTCCAAGATGACATCCACCCGGTAAACCGATGACGGCCTTTTTAAAACGACCGAGCATCGCCCCCATAAGATAGTAAGAAGCGCGAAGCTTCTTCACTTTTCCGTTTGGCAATGGCATCGAAATCATCGACGATGGGTCAACCGTCATATCAAAATCATTGGAAAGCTCGACTTTACCGCCTATTTCTTCGAGCAGGTCCTTCAATATTTCTACATCTGAAATATCTGGAAGTCCTTCAATTGTTACCGGTGATTCTGCTAATATGGTTGCTGGTATCAACGCAACTGCACTATTTTTGGCACCACTTATTCTTACAGTACCCTTAAGCGGATATCCGCCTGCAATTTTAAGCTTTTCCATATTCGACTCCTTTCTACGCCATTGGGATGGATTGTTACTTTTTCATTTATTATAGTATAAACCATTTATTTCCAATAGCAAGTTACATAATCCGACAGCTTGTCTATCATCTAGTTTACACCAATATTTTATTTTCATGTATCAATCTGGAAAAAAGTTTTAAAAATTGGTAAAAATTACGCGTTACGACCTTCCCAATCCTTTAAGAATGCTTCAATTCCTTTGTCTGTTAATGGATGGTGGAACAATCCCATTAATACTTTGTACGGAATCGTCGCAATATGTGCACCTCTTAATGCTGCTTCTGTAACGTGAATCGGGTTACGAATCGATGCGGCAATAATTTGTGTATCAAGTCCGTGTACGGCAAAGATATCTGCGACTTGAGAAATTAATTCTAAGCCATTTTGTCCGATATCGTCCAATCTGCCTAGGAATGGAGAAACGTATGTAGCTCCTGCTCTTGCTGCAAGAAGTGCCTGATTGGCATTGAAAATTAAGGTAACATTCGTGGTAATGCCTGCTTGTGAGAAAGCGTGACAAGCTTTTAGCCCATCAGGAGTCATTGGAACTTTTACCGTAATATTTGGAGCAATCGCAGCAAGTTCTTTACCCTCTCTAATCATTCCTTCTGCGTCAAGGGCAATAACCTCTGCACTTACCGAACCCGGAACAAGCGCGGAAATTTCTCTAATGCGATCATGGAATGAAACACCTTTTTCTTTTGCCACAAGTGATGGATTCGTTGTTACTCCTGATAATAAACCTAGTTCGTGTACTTCACGAATCTCTTCTAAATTAGCTGTATCAATGAAAAATTTCATCTGTTTCCCCTCCAAATGTGTTCGACAAGTTTCGTCAATTTTCAAACTTCTCTCTACAAGTTTGAAACCGCCCACACATAAGGGGCGGTTTCAATTTACTACTAATGTATCAAACCTTGGATAGAATTTTCAAGAGCACGAAGCCCTCTAGTCATAAAAATCTATTTCTAGCTTTTCGTTTTTGTCTAGCGCAAGCAGCCTAGGGGCTTCTGCTTTTCTATTAAGCTCTGCCTGATGAACCAAATTCGCGCATTTTGCCGATGACAGTTGCTTTGATCGCATCACGAGCTGGGCCTAAATATTTACGTGGATCGTATTCTTCTGGTAATGCTGCTAATGTTTCGCGAACTGCTTTTGCAGATGCAATTTGATTTTCTGTATTCACGTTAATTTTCGCTGTTCCAAGTGAAACTGATTGTTGGATATCCTTTAATGGAATTCCAGTTCCGCCGTGAAGTACAAGTGGCAGACCAGTAATCTTACCGATTTCTTCCATTTCTTTGAAACCAAGATTTGGTTCACCTTTGTAAGGACCATGTACGGATCCTAATGCTGGAGCAAGACAGTCAATACCTGTGCGCTTAACAAGTTCGTCACACTCTTTAGGATCTGCATAGATAACACCTTCAGCGATTACATCGTCTTCTTGTCCGCCGACAGTTCCTAATTCAGCTTCAACAGAAACACCTTTTGAATGAGCATATTCAACTACTTGAGTAGTAATTTCGATATTTTCTTCAAATGGATGATGAGAAGCGTCAATCATTACCGAAGTGAAACCTGCATCAATTGCTTCTTTACATTTTGCAAAGCTTGAACCATGGTCCAAGTGAATCGCAACAGGAACAGTGATTTTATAATCTTCTAATAAACCTTCAACCATTTTCACAATTGTTTTGAAGCCGCCCATGTAGCGAGCTGCCCCTTCGGAAACGCCAAGAATAACTGGTGACTTTTCAGCCTCAGCTGCTTGCAGGATAGCTTGGGTAAATTCTAAGTTATTTAAGTTAAATTGCCCAACAGCGTAGCCTTCCGCTTTCGCTTTAATAAGCATTTCTTTCATTGAAACTAAAGGCATTATATTTCCTCCTTGGTATAGGTTTTTATCTTCTCAAATTTAAGGCTTTCCTATTCAGGATTTCCTACGATTTTACTGATTATGTATAATCGAGAAGATAAATTGACCAGTAAAAGTTCATAAGTATCATACCAAACTAGTTCACAAAATACCATCGATGAAGCCTAGTTTTTTAAACGTTCACAATGAAAGCGGAACCACATTTTTGAACTCTATTTCTTCGGAAAAAATGACTAATTTGACTTTTGCGGAATATGTTTTCTTACCGCCGCACGAATATCATCAATATCGAATGGCTTGGCAAAATGCGTGATCGCACCAAGATTCTTGGCTTCTTGGATCATATCCAATTCACCATAGGCCGTCATAATAATCACGCGAATATCAGGATCAATGACTTTCATTCTTTTTAAAATTTCAATACCATCCATACCAGGTATTTTCATATCTAATAGGACGAGATCAGGGTCATGCTTCGTAACAATATCTAGCGCTTGAATTCCATTTGCTGCCTGGAAGGTTTGATATCCTTCCTTTGAGAATACCTCATTTAATAAAATCCGAATCCCAAATTGATCGTCAACAATTAAAATTTTCTCTTTCATAACTCCACCTCTTCCACCCTATTTTGTCATTTTGGTTATACCTATTTCTTCCACTTTGATACACTTCGACATAAATCTCAAAAATCCTTCATATATGCATAGGTAATTTGTGGTAATTGTCTTTTGTTTTTATATAGCTATAATAAATTGGAGAAGGAGGGCTTACATGTTAAAAATGTTTACAACTCAATTAACTGGATTATTTAAAAGAATTGCTGAAAAAGAAGAGTTTTCCTTCGAGGATGGCGCCCGCCTCCTTGCCCAGGGACAAACTATTTACCTTTTGGGATTCAAGGAAATGAAGGCAGTGGAGTTTGAGGCTTTGGAGGGTGCGGAACCATTAAGGGGTGCACACGTGCTAACGAATGCAGATGATTTAACAAGTGCTGACCGGGTGCTGCTTTTTTCGAGGAACGCTGATGATGTGGAAGCAATTGAATGGGCCATGAGGCTTCAGGAAAAAGGGGTTCCTTTTGTCGCCGTTTCCACAGTGGTTCCGGACGGAAAGCTAGCTGATTTAGCAGATGTTCATCTTAATTTGCAGCTGACCAAGGGGTTGCTACCAGATGATTTCGGAAATCGTTATGGATATCCAGCTTCCATGGCAGCTTTATTCATTTATTATGGTTTAAAATTTACCATTGATGAGATTTTTGCAGAATATGAGTGATCGGAGCGACCTAGATTGGGTCGTTTTTTGTTTTGGACTTTTTTTAGGGGGCTTTGGACTTTTAGACATTTATTGGAAACCAAATCCAAAAATAAGCCAGTCCCCCAAAAGAGAACTGGCCCAAGAAATTATTTTTCCAATGTAGCTTTTATAAAGTCACGGAACAGTGGTTGTGGACGGGTTGGTCTTGAGACGAATTCCGGGTGGAACTGTGACGCCACAAACCAAGGATGGTCTGTCAACTCAATGATCTCGACAAGACGGCCATCTGGGCTTGTACCAGAAAATACAAATCCAGCATCTTCCATTTCTTGACGGTAGTGATTGTTAAACTCATACCGGTGGCGGTGACGCTCATAAATCACTTCATCATCGTAAGCAGCAAACGCTTTGGTTCCTTCGATTAAACGGCACGGATAGAGACCAAGTCGTAAAGTTCCGCCTAAGTCCTCAACATCCTTTTGCTCCGGAAGTAAATCGATGATTGGGTGCTTCGTTTCAGGTACAAACTCTGAAGAATGCGCATCCTTGTAGCCAAGAACATGACGAGCATATTCAATCGTTGCCAGCTGCATGCCTAAACAAATGCCAAGGAAAGGCTTCTTCGTTTCACGCGCATAACGGGTTGCTTGGATTTTCCCTTCAATCCCACGATCCCCAAAGCCGCCAGGGACTAAAATGCCATCCACATCTTGCAAAAGCTCTGCCACGTTATCAGCTGTTACATCTTCGGAATTAATCCACTTAATTTCCACATCCGAATCAAATGCATAACCCGCATGTTTCATCGCCTCTACAACAGAAATATAGGCATCTTGAAGTTCAACATATTTGCCGACAAGACCAATACGTGTTTTCTTAGACAGATTCGTAACCTTATCAACGAGCGCGATCCATTCTGTCATTTCCGGCTCTGGCGTTGTTAGCTTCAAGTGATCACAAACAATTTGGTCCATGTGCTGTTCTTGAAGTGCCAGTGGAATCGAATAAAGCGTATCGGCATCGCGGCATTCAATGACCGCTTTCGCATCAATATCACAGAACAAGGCAATTTTGTCCTTCATATCTTGTGATACCGGCATTTCCGTACGAACGACAATGATATTTGGCTGAATCCCTAGGCTGCGAAGCTCTTTAACGCTGTGCTGTGTCGGCTTTGTTTTCATTTCGCCGGCTGCTTTAATGTACGGAATTAAGGTACAGTGAATGTACATGACATTGGAGCTGCCAATATCACTCTTGATTTGGCGGATCGCTTCCAAGAATGGCAGTGACTCGATATCGCCAACGGTTCCGCCAATTTCAGTAATCACGACATCTGCATTGGTTTCATTGCCAGCACGGAAAACACGCTCTTTAATTTCATTGGTAATGTGCGGGATTACCTGAACGGTTCCACCTAAATAATCGCCCCGGCGCTCTTTACGCAAGACGGTAGAATAGATTTTCCCTGTCGTTACGTTACTGTATTTATTTAAGTTAATATCGATAAAGCGTTCGTAGTGTCCTAAGTCTAAATCAGTTTCCGCGCCATCACCCGTCACGAACACTTCACCATGCTGATACGGACTCATGGTTCCAGGGTCGACGTTAATATAAGGATCAAATTTTTGAATCGTGACACTCAATCCGCGATTCTTCAACAAACGGCCTAAAGAGGCTGCGGTAATTCCTTTACCTAACGATGAAACAACACCGCCAGTTACAAAAATATACTTCGTCATAAAATATCCTCCTCTAATTCAGTTTGTGCAATCCACAGTAGTTTAAGGCTTCTTTTATAAATTTTTTTAAAAGAAAGAAGTCTCGGCATTGGGCCGAGAGAGCTGTATGTCAATTGGCATGGAAAAATAAAAAAGCACTCCGCTTACGCAAATCGTAAGGGAGCGCTTCATAAGCTAATGTTGATCCGTTCCTTTTTAAAGGAGCCCAAAAGTGATTTTACAAGTGCAGGATAAAAAAGTCAACCCCTATAATAGGTCGTCTTCTTCATCAGCAACCTCATCTAGTTCCTCTTCTTCATCGAGATCCTCGTCAAGGTCTTCTTCATCATCAAGTTCTAATTCATCATCAATGACATCATCGTCTTCATCCAAATCATCAACATCATCGAGATCATCAAGTAAATCGTCATCTTCATCATCTTCATCTAGAAGGTCATCTTCATCGACAAAGTCATCAATGTCATCGAAGTCTTCATCAATTTCATCGACATCATCAAAGTCTTCATCGACAACCTTTTTCGCCTTTTTCTTCTTAGGCTTAATAACCGTAACCACTTCTTCTTCCGCAGTATCAACTGGATACCAAACGCGAAGACCCCAGCGGTTATCTCCTAAGGATAGAAAACGGCCATCAATATTTATATCGGTATAAAATTGTCCAATTCTTGATCTAATTTGTTCCTCTTTTAGCTCAGTAGATGCAGCAATTTCTTTAATTAAGTCGTTAAAAGCAATGGGTTGTTTGCTGTGTTTTAAATATTCATACGCTAGCTCAATAAGGGAAAGCTCATGTAACTCCTCTTTTGAGAAACTTTGTAAACTCACTATCGGCACTTCCTTTCTCTATTTAACACTCTATGTAATGAGTTGAGTGATAACGGGCAAAAAGCCATGTCTCGCTTTAGCAACTAGGTGCTCGTATTTTGACATATTCTTCATTATAAACAATATTCTCTCGTTTATGCTAGTTCTATCTATTGTTTTACTTGATTTTTTCGGAATCCCTCTGATTGTCACTAGGTTTTTTCTCTTCTTTTAGCTTTTTCATCTCGCTCATTGCCTTCATGAAGAAGATGACCGCTAGGATAAGGAAGGAAATCGCCCCTAATTGATGTTGATAGAGAAAATATAACGGCCAGGCTAAAATGATTAATAACAATAACATATAACTTGTCTTCATCTGTCAACACCCGCCTCGGGATCCATTGATGTACGCACATCCATTATATAAGAAAAACAGTCAAGATTAATACTGGTTAAAAAATTATTTTTACAATGCCTGTGTTAAACTGGGCTGTTGATTTGAGCTCCAGGCACTTCGCTTTCCGCGGGCGGTCGGTGAGCCTCCTCGCCGCTGCGCGACTGCGGGGTCTCACCCTGACCTGCTAGTCCCGCAGGAGTCTCGTGCCTTCCGCTCAAATCAACAGGTTATAAAATCAACAGTATCATGTAACACAGCCTTCAAAAAAACAATGGCTCAAAAGCATTTGCTTTCAAAGCCATTGTCATTGGATCCAATTTACATATTTCTCCTGTATTGTCCGCCTACTTCATACAGTGCCTTTGTGATTTGGCCCAGGCTGGCTGTTTTTACGGTTTCCATTAAGGCTGCAAAGATGTTTTCGTTGTTCACCGCAGCGGCTTTTAATTTTTCGAGGGCTTTTCGTGTTGCTGCTTCGTGCGTTTGTTGGAAGGCGCGTAAGTTGGTAATTTGCAATTCCTTTTCTTCGTAGGAAGCACGTGCCAGCTCCATACTGTCAATGTCTTCTGCAGAAGGTGGATTCGGATTTAAATACGTATTCACCCCGATAATTGGCAGCTCACCCGTATGCTTCTTCATTTCATAGTACATGGACTCGTCTTGGATTTTTCCGCGTTGATATTGGGTTTCCATCGAACCAAGTACCCCGCCGCGATCATTTAAGCGTTCAAATTCTTGAAGAACCGCTTCCTCCACCAGGTCAGTTAGTTCTTCGACAATAAACGAACCTTGGAGCGGATTTTCATTTTTCGATAAGCCATGCTCTTTAGTGATAATCATTTGAATGGCCATCGCCCGGCGAACCGATTCTTCTGTTGGTGTCGTAATCGCCTCGTCATAAGCATTGGTATGAAGGGAATTACAGTTATCCTGCAAGGCCATCAACGCTTGTAACGTGGTGCGAATATCATTAAAGTCGATTTCCTGTGCGTGCAGGGAGCGACCGGATGTTTGAACATGATACTTTAGCTTTTGACTGCGCTCGCTCGCCCCATATTTCTCCTTCATCACCGTTGCCCAAATCCTGCGGGCCACCCGGCCAATTACCGTATATTCCGGATCCAAACCATTGGAGAAGAAAAACGAAAGGTTTGGTGCAAAATCATCAATCTTCATCCCGCGGCTTAAATAATACTCCACATAGGTAAAACCGTTGGAAAGCGTAAAGGCCAGCTGCGAAATCGGATTCGCCCCTGCCTCGGCAATATGATAGCCAGAAATCGAAACCGAATAATAGTTACGGACCTTTTGATCGATAAAATATTGCTGGATATCGCCCATCATCCTAAGCGCAAACTCGGTTGAAAAAATACACGTGTTTTGACCTTGATCTTCTTTTAAAATATCCGCCTGTACTGTACCGCGCACGTTCTGCAACGTGTATGCTTTTACTCGTGCAAATTCCTCAACCGTTAGCACCCGTCCAAGCTCTGCTTCTTTTTTCTTCACTTGCTGATCAATGGCTGTATTCATGAACATCGCTAGAATAATGGGTGCTGGACCGTTAATCGTCATCGACACCGATGTTGACGGGTGACAGAGATCAAAGCCGTCATAAAGTTTCTTCATATCATCGAGCGTACAAATATTAACCCCGCTCTCACCAATCTTCCCAAAAATGTCTGGACGATAATCTGGATCCTCCCCATACAACGTCACCGAGTCAAACGCCGTACTTAAGCGTTTTGCATCATCATCCTTAGATAAATAGTGGAAACGGCGGTTCGTTCTCTCTGGAGTCCCTTCCCCGGCAAACTGGCGTTTCGGATCTTCGCCTTCCCGCTTGAACGGGAATACTCCAGCCGTATACGGGTAAGAACCCGGGACGTTCTCACAATAGACCCAGCGGATAATTTCACCGTAATCTTTATAGCGTGGCAGGACCACTTTTGGAATATCCAGCCCTGAAAGGCTCTTCGTTTTTAATACCGTGATGATTTCTTTATCACGAATTCTCGTCACAAATTTATCTGCTTTGTAAGCCGCCTTTGTTTTTTCCCAGCTATCGAGAATTTTCTTCGACTCTGGTGTTAATTTCTCTTCTGTTGCTTTCTTCAGCGCTTCTAAAGCAGCTGTGACTTCCTCGCTTGCTTCCGTTTCTTTAACCGCCGCAATGGCTCCTTCAAGTTGGAACAATTTTCGTGCCATATTCGCCTGCTCCTCGGCTTTTGCGTGATAGCGGCGAACGGTCTCCGATATTTCCCGAAGGTAATAACGGCGGTCAGTTGGAATGATGACATTTTGCTTTTCCACCAATGCATCTTTTGTAAAAGAAGTCACCCATTCCGTGCTCATCTTTTCATTTACCTTTTCAATTAACGCTGCAAACAGAGCGTTCGTCCCTGGGTCATTAAATTGGCTGGCAATTGTCCCATAAACCGGCATGTCACTTGGATCTTTTTCAAACAGCATATGACTGCGCTGATATTGTTTTTGCACCTGCCTTAGTGCATCCTCTGATCCCTTACGCTCAAATTTATTGATGACAATCAAATCAGCAAAGTCAATCATATCAATCTTCTCAAGCTGTGTCGGCGCCCCGAACTCACTTGTCATCACATAAAGGGAAACATCACAAATCTCGGTGATTTCAGCATCCCCCTGACCGATTCCGCTCGTTTCCACAATTACCAGGTCAAATCCAGCAGCTTTTACGACTTGTACTGCATCCTTTATTGCCAGCGATAACTCTGATCTTGAAGACCTTGTTGCCAGACTGCGCATATATACATTTGGGTGGAAAATGGCATTCATTCGAATTCGGTCGCCTAACAGAGCTCCGCCTGTTTTTTGTTTCGTCGGGTCAACCGATAGTATCGCCACTTTTTTATCAGGCAGTTCATTGATAAACCGGCGGATCAATTCGTCCGTCAGCGAGCTTTTTCCAGCACCGCCCGTACCGGTAATACCGATAACAGGAATCTCCTTCGTTAACGATTTTACTTTTTCCAGCAAGCTTTCAGCAGCAGCAGCCGCTTCACGATTATGATCAACGTGAAGCTCTGCGAGCGTAATCAATTTTGAAATTGCATTGACATCACCTGTCGGCAGCTTTTCAATGTACTCCTGATTATCGAGCGAAACTGTCGGAAAATCGCACTCCGCCAGCATCCGGTTAATCATTCCTTGCAGCCCCATCTTCCTGCCATCGTCAGGAGAAAAAATCCAGGCAATCCCGTACTCATGCAGTTCCTTAATTTCACGCGGGATAATAACACCGCCGCCGCCGCCATAAATACGGATGTTCGGAGCACCCTTCTCCTTCAGCAAATCATACATATATTTAAAGTATTCCACATGGCCGCCTTGATACGAAGAAATCGCAATCCCCTGCGCATCCTCATGAATCGCCGCATTGACCACCTCTTCAACCGAACGATTATGCCCCAGATGAATCACCTCGGCACCGCTCGCCTGAAGGATCCTCCTCATAATATTAATCGAAGCATCGTGGCCATCAAACAAACTCGACGCCGTCACAAAACGAATATGATGCTTGTGCTGATAAACCTCCGTCATACTCATGTCTCCCCCTTTGTTTTGAAAAAAGAACCCCTATGTCAGTACTCGGACTTTTATTTTTAGAAAATGAACCTTTTGGTAGTTTCCGGGCTTTTACTTTTGAAAATGAACTTTTTGGTGATTTTCGATCTTTTTTAGAAAATGAACCTTTTGATGGTTTCCTGACTTATTTAGTCATGGACCCTTTCTTCTGTAATTGACTCATTCCGCTAATCCCCGTAAACAATAGTTCCGTTTGCAATTCAATATATTCATCTAGTGTATAGAGTTTTTGTAATGCCCACCGGCGGAAGCTCCACATTTGTCCCTCAACAATAATCGTATGAGAAAGGATTTTTGTTTGTTTTTCGGTTAAGTTCAATTCACCATTTTCCACACATAGGATAATGAGCTCTTCGAACATTGCCGCCATTTCATTTTCCTTTTTCAACACATATGGCAGGGCATCCTTCGTCAGCGATTTTGCCTCCTGATACATCACCAATATTTCCTCTTGCATTTCATCAATGACCCGAAAATAATTTGCGATTCCAAGCTTCAAACTTGCTAGTGTAGCTTGCTTATTTTCAAGATCCTGCTGCAGCCGCTCGCTCACATGTTCATAAATGCTGTCACAAACCAGATAAAGAACGTCTTCCTTCGTTCGAATATACTCGTATAACGTCCCGATGCTAAAGCCCGCCGCTTTAGCAATTTCCCTTGTCGTCGTCCGGTGAAACCCCTTTTCTTTAAAAAGTGAAACCGCCCCTTTGATCATCTGATCCCGTCTTCTTTGTACAAGGCGTTCATCTTTAACAGAAGCCTGCACTTCACGCTTTTTCATCCCTATTTCCGCCCTTTGTTCAAAGTCATGGACTGGCTATTTCGTCATCATTGGAAATAACGATGCACTTGTTATTTCGTTACCATTCTTGATATTACTTGGAGCTTGTTATTTCGTTATCATTCTTGAGATTACGAGGCGCTGGATTTCCTGTGTTCCCTCATAAATCTGGGTGATTTTTGCGTCGCGCATGAATCTTTCCACTGGATAATCCTTCGTATAGCCGTAGCCGCCAAATACTTGTACCGCTTCGGTTGTCACCTTCATCGCTGTGTCGCCAGCAAATAATTTTGACATCGCCGATTCCTTGCCATACGGTAACCCCTTAGACTCTAGCCATGCCGCCTGATAGGTTAATAGTCTTGCTGCTTCGATATTTGTTGCCATATCAGCCAGCTTAAAGCCGATTCCTTGGTTCGCAGCAATGGGCTTACCAAACTGCTGACGCTCCTTCGCATAGTCAACTGCAGCATCAAGCGCGCCCTGGGCAATTCCAACGGCCTGCGCAGCAATTCCATTCCGACCGCCATCAAGCGTCATCATCGCAATTTTAAAGCCATCGCCCTCTTCGCCAAGTCTGTTGGTGACAGGCACCTTACACTCTTCAAAAATGATTTCCGTTGTCGGCGATGAACGAATGCCGAGTTTCTTTTCTTTTTTCCCAACGGAAAAGCCTGGGAAGTCACTTTCTACGATGAAGGCAGTGGTTCCCTTTTGCTTGCTTCCTGGATCCGTCAACGCAAACACGACATAAATATCGGCGACACCGCCGTTGGTAATGAAAATTTTTGAACCATTGAGGATGTAATGATCTCCGTCTCGTCTTGCTGTTGTTCTCATTGCACCGGCGTCCGAGCCGCTGCCTGGCTCTGTTAACCCATAGGCACCGATTTTACTGCCCTCCGCCATAGGACGAAGATATTGTTGCTTTTGCTCTTCAGAACCGAATTTGTAAATTGGCCAGCCCGCTAAAGAAGTGTGTGCAGAAAGCGTTACACCCGTTGACGCGCAAACGCGGGAAAGCTCTTCAATCGCAATACAATAAGCAAGGTAATCGCTTCCAATTCCACCATACTCTTCTGGCCACGGAATCCCGGTTAATCCAAGCTCCGCCATTTTGTCAAAAATCTCGCGGTCAAAACGCTCCTCCTCATCACGCTCCGCCGCCGTAGGCCCTACCTCATTTCGAGCAAAATCCCGTACCATTTTCCGAATCATTTCATGTTCTTCAGATAAGCGAAAGTTCATCTTTACATCCTCCTTAGGGTAATTTTCCATTAACTGGATAGTTTCTTCATAAAACCGTACAGTTTCTACACAAAACAATACTGCTTCTACAAATCAAAGATATTTACTAATCACGATCCGTTGTATCTCGCTGGTTCCTTCATATATCTCGGTTACTTTAGCATCGCGGAAGTAGCGTTCGACTGGGTAATCCTCTGTATAGCCATAGCCGCCAAACACCTGAATCGCCTCAATCGCAGTTTCTACCGCGGTCTTCGATGTAAATAATTTGGCTATCGAAGCCTCAAGCCCGCACTTTACTCCTTGTGCGCGTAAATCCGCTGCCCGATAGAGTAATAGTCTGGCAGCCTCCACATTTGTTGCCATATCCGCCAGCTTAAAACCAATTCCCTGTTGGGCCGCAATCGGCTTGCCAAACTGCTGGCGTCCTTTCGCGTAATTAACGGCGGCTTCTAATGCAGCTTCTGCAATCCCGAGCGCTTGTGCAGCAATCCCGATACGCCCGACATCAAGATTCGCCAATGCAATTTTAAAGCCTTCGCCTTCTTGACCCAAAAGATTTTCAACAGGAACACGCATGTCTTCAAAAGAAAGCTGAACCGTTCTCGATCCATGGAGCCCCATTTTATGCTCATCCTTGCCAATCACAAGGCCAGGCGAACTTTTTTCGACAATAAAGGCAGAAATTCCTTTACTGCCGAGTTCCGGATTGGTGGAAGCAAAGACGATATACACATCCGCTTCTCCACCATTGGTGATAAACATCTTCGAGCCGTTGATCACATAATGGTCATCCTTCTTTACCGCGCGGGATTTCATGCTTTTTGCATCCGACCCCGATCCCGCCTCCGTTAAGCAAAAGGCAGCTAAATACTCGCCTGATGCCAGCTTTGGAAGAAACCGCTGCTTCTGTTCATCCGAACCAAAATACAAGATTGGATTTGTTCCGACAGATGTATGAACGGAAAGAATGACGCCGACAGTTGCGCTTACCTTCGAAAGCTCGTTAATCGCAATGATATACGAGACAAAGTCCATCTCTGCACCGCCGTATTCTTGCGGAACCGGAATCCCCATCAAACCAAGCTCACCCATTTTCCGAAGAATTTCACGCGGAAATTCGCCCTTTTCCATTCGTTCGACAAATGGGGCGATCTCATTATTGGCGAAATCGCGTACCATTTTTCGCATCATTTCCTGCTCTGCTGAAAATGTAAGATTCATAGTTGGACCTCCAAATTATTCGTATGTGTAGAAGCCTCGACCTGATTTCTTGCCAAGCCAGCCAGCTTTTACATATTTACGCAGCAGCGGACATGGACGGTATTTCGTGTCACCAAAGCCTTCATGTAGGGTTTCCATAATATACAGACATGTATCAAGGCCGATAAAATCAGCCAAAGTCAGCGGCCCCATCGGATGGTTCATCCCCAGCTTCATGATTTCATCGATTGCCTCTTTGGTCGCCACACCCTCATACAGGGTATAAATCGCCTCATTGATCATCGGCATCAGAATGCGATTCGCCACGAATCCAGGGAAGTCATTGACTTCAACCGGCACCTTGCTCAAAGTTTTCGTCATATCTTCAACCACCTGATAAACCTCATCTGCCGTTGCCAAACCACGAATAATCTCAACGAGCTTCATCACCGGCACCGGGTTCATAAAATGCATCCCGATTACCTTTTCCGGCCGTTTCGTTGCTGCCGCAATTTCTGTGATCGGCAGTGACGACGTATTGCTCGCTAAAATCACATGTGGCGGCGTGATTTCATCAAGCTGCGCGAACAGCTTCGTCTTAATTTCCATATTTTCAATAGCCGCTTCAATGACGAGGTCAACCGCGCGGGCATCATGCAGGTCCGTGGAAGCCGTTACCTGACTTAAAACATCCTGTTTTTGCGCTTCTGTCATTCTGCCTTTATCCACATGACGGGATAAATTTTTACTAATTACCCCTAGTCCGCGCTCGACAAACTCTGGCTTTAGGTCATTCAGAAACACCCGATAGCCAGCCTGGGCACAAACCTGTGCAATCCCCGAGCCCATTTGACCAGCACCGATGACCATAATCTTTTCAACCTTCATGTATTCCCCTCCAATTAGGGCTTAAAATTCGTTTAAACCCTTTTTTTTAAAAAAAATGCTCTGTTATTATTCATTGTTGATTTTCGTGTAGGTATAAGAATTCATAGGCGGAGAATTTCCGGTTATTGTATATAGTGGAGGCTTTAGAAGCAGATATAAGCGGAGATATTCCGCTTAACTGCTCTAAATAAGACAAAATTCATCGCTTTGGATCATATAACCGGAAAAACTCCGCTTATTTTAAGGAAAATATGGGTATTTTCCAATATAAACGGAATTTCTCCGCTTATTTTTCGAACAGAGTGAAATCAACATTCAGTTGTAACAGAGCCTAAGAAAACAATCATCTACCCTCTAGGCACCTCAATCATCACCGCATCTCCCTGGCCGCCGCCGCTGCAGATCGCGGCAATTCCGATTCCGCCGCCACGGCGCTTTAACTCATGCATTAAGGTGATAATGATCCGCGCACCGCTCGCTCCGATTGGATGACCCAATGCGACCGCACCGCCGTTGACATTAACCTTTTCAGGATCAAGATTGGCTATTTTCCCACTCACTAACGCTACAGCAGCAAAGGCTTCATTAATTTCAAATAGGTCAATTTCCTCGACCGTCTTTCCTGTCTTTTTCAATAAGCTGTTGATAACAAGTCCTGGTGTTTGTGGGAAATCCTTAGCTTCCACGGCAATGGCTGAATGACCTAGGATCACCGCTTCCGGCTGATACCCTTCGCGTAAAGCCCGTTCTTCGCTCATGATAACGAGTGCTGCTGCACCGTCATTGATTCCAGGTGCATTTCCCGCTGTAATCGTTCCGTCTGGGTTAAATACCGGTCCTAATTTTGCAAGTCTTTCAATGGAGGTGTCCTTTCGTGGTGACTCATCATGCTCTACGACAACTGGTGCCCCTTTACGCTGCGGTACGGTGACAGGCACGATTTCTTCTGCAAAAATACCGTTTTCGATGGCGGCAATTGCCCGCTGATGACTTCTAAATGCCCACTCATCCTGAGCTTCACGGCTGATTTCCATTTCTTTGGCAGTGGAATTTCCGTATGTTCCCATATGGGCACCGGTGAAGCTGCAGCTTAAGCCGTCATGAATCATTAAGTCCTTTACAGACGAATCGCCCATTTTTAAGCCCCAGCGTGCTTTTGGTAAAATATATGGCGCATTGCTCATCGATTCCATGCCGCCCGCGACAATCACCTCTTCATCACCTGCACGGATGATTTGATCGCCCAACGTGACACTCCGCATTCCCGATGCACAAACTTTATTAATCGTTTCTGTTTTCACTTCCCAAGGAAGGCCCGCTTCTCTTGCTGCCTGACGTGATGGAATTTGTCCTTGGCCGCCTTGTAATACTGATCCTAGAATCACTTCCTGCACATCTTCTGGATTTACGCCAGCTCGAAGAATTGCTTCTTTGACCACGATACCGCCAAGCTGTGAAGCAGTCAGGCTGCTAAGTGCTCCGCCAAACTTTCCAAATGGTGTTCGAACCCCGCTTAAGATAACACTTCTCCCCATTACCAACACTCTCCCCTTTTATTGCTTTACATCATTACCGACTGAACGCTCGCTCGAAAAAAGCAGTAAAAAAAATCCCCTACTTTGAAAGCGTTTTCCTAACCATTATCTATTTTACATAAAAAAAGGCAAAAGTTGAATTGTTTTACACATAATTCCTAAAATTTAATGAATTCAGTTAACAAATCAACCTTCGCCATGCAGCCTCTTGCTCCGATTAAGGCGCCTTCACTTTTCTACGCGACTTCCCCACAAACTGCTTTTTCTAAAAGTTCTGCAACGTCGTAGGTTGAAATCGTTTCTTCTACCTCTTTCGCCTTTGTGCCGTCTGATAGCATCGTTAAGCAGTATGGACATCCAGAACTAATTACAGAAGGATTTACCGCTAGCGCCTGCTCGGTTCTGGAAACATTAATCCGGTGGCCGGTTTCTTCTTCCATCCACATTAAGCCGCCGCCTGCGCCACAGCACATTCCCGTTTCTCTGTTTCTTTCCATTTCCACAAGCTGCACACCTGGGATTGCTTTCAAAATCTCACGTGGTGGATCATACACGTCGTTATAACGACCAAGGTAACAAGAATCATGGAAGGTAATCTTTTCATTGACGGCATGCTTCGGTACAAGCTTTCCGTCACGAACAAGTTCATAAAGAACCTCCGTATGATGATAAACCTCTGCCTCCAACCCAAAGTCAGGGTATTCATTTTTGAAAATATTGTAGGCATGCGGGTCAATCGTAACAATTTTCTTAACCTCTGCCTTTTCAAATTCCTCAATATTTTTTGTTGCAAGCTCCTGGAACAAGAACTCATTGCCGAGTCGACGCGGTGTATCACCAGAGTTTTTCTCTTTATTCCCTAAGATAGCAAACTTCACGCCTGCTTCATTTAATAGCTTTGCAAACGATAGAGCAATTTTCTGGCTGCGGTTATCGTAGGATCCCATCGAACCAACCCAGAATAAGTATTCAAACTCTTCGCCTTTTTTGTTCATTTCTTTTACCGTTGGAATTTCAACATCCTCGCGGACCTCACGCCAGGTTTCGCGCTCTTTTCTGTTTAACCCCCACGGATTGCCTTGACGTTCGATGTTGGTCATCGCGCGCTGTGCGTCTGCATCCAGCTTTCCTTCTGTTAAAACAAGATAACGGCGCAGGTCGATGATTTTATCCACGTGTTCGTTCATAACCGGACATTGGTCCTCACAGTTTCGGCATGTGGTACATGCCCAAATTTCCTCTTCCGTAATCACATCGCCAATCAAGCTTGGATTATAGGCCAAAGTTGCTGCTGATTCTTGGGCACCTTGGCCACTTGCAGCAAGGGCGATCTGGTTACCCGTTGAATTACCAAAAGCAAACGTTGGCACCCACGGCTGTTTGGAGGTAACGGCTGCACCATGGTTCGTTAAGTGATCACGCATTTTCACAATTAAATCCATTGGCGACAGCATTTTTCCCGTTCCTGTTGCCGGACACATATTCGTACAGCGTCCACATTCTACACAGGCATAAAAATCAATCATCTGGTGCTGGGTGAAATCTTCAATTTTTCCAACTCCGAAGGATTCTTGTGACTCGTCCTCAAAATCGACCTTTTTCAACTTTCCTGGCTTTTCCAAACGGTTAAAATAGACGTTTGCCGGTCCGGCAATTAAGTGTGCGTGCTTGGATTGCGGTACATACACTAAGAAGGTTAATAAGAATAGCAGATGTGCCCACCAGGCCAGGTAAAATACAACAATTGAAGCGGTTTCGCCAATCCCTGAAAAAATAAGCGCAATCAGTGAGGCAATTGGCTCCGTCCAAGTGGCTTCGTGACCATGCCAGATGATGCCCATACCGTTCCCGACAAGAACAGAAAGCATTAATCCGCCGATAAAAATCAACACAAGACCTGATTTAAAATTGCGCTTCAAGCGCACAAGTTTTTCAACATAGCGTCGGTAAAATGCCCAAATGACGGCAACAAGGATCATCAGTGTGACGATTTCTTGGAAAAAAGTAAACCCAGCATACAACGGTCCCAGAGGTAAATGAGAACCCGGTCCTAACCCTTTCCAAATAAAATCGATCGCACCAAATTGAACGAGGATAAAGCCATAAAAGAACATCACGTGCATGATTCCACTCTTTTTGTCCTTTAATAACTTCTTCTGACCAAAAACATTGACCCAGACTTTTTGCATTCGATCTTTGACTCTGGTGTCAAACTCAACCTTTTTTCCCAGCTTAATAAATGCAATCCTCGTTTTCACTACATAAACGAACAGACTGATTGCGTAAGCGGTTACAGCTAGGAATGCAATGAGGTTAACCCATAAAAGCCCATTCATTCAAAACGCCCCCTTTGTTTTCCTGTTTATTTTTTGTTGAAAATTCCAAACCAATAAAATTTTCTGAATACTATTAACACTATTATATAATGAATGAGCATTCAGTCAAACATTTTTCTTAAAATACATTTAACATTTAATCTAATTCATACTTACCACTCTGTTTGGCAAACCTAAAAGAAATGATTGGAGGAACGAACTGGAATGAAGGTAACATCCATCATCATCGCATTTATACTTCTTATCATTGTCTGGCTTTATCTTGATTTTCACCTAGGGAGAAGAAAGCACCTCCGTATTGTCCGCAATCAGGCAACACCGATACTTTATGGAAACTTCGATATCTTTCCACATGGGAAAGAACTGTTTGCTGATTATTTTAATGAAATAAAACATGCAAGGCTCCATATTCACATTCTGTTTTATATCGTCAAGAATGACCATTTTAGCCAGGAGTTTTACTCTCTTTTAAAAACAAAGGCCAAGGAAGGCGTGGAAGTCCGGCTGCTCGTTGACCGGCTTGGCAGTCACAAGGTGAACAAGAAGATTGCAAATGAATTGCGAACGGCAGGTGTTCAGCTTGCCTTTAGCAATCGGATTAAGCTGCCCTATCTCTTTTATTCCATGCAAGTGCGCAACCATCGCAAGATTTCGATTATTGATGGCAAAATTGGCTACTTGGGCGGCTTCAATATTGGAAAAGAATATATTGATCAGGATCCGAAGCTTAGTCCCTGGCGCGATTACCACTTGAAAATCACTGGGGAGAGCGTTCCATTTTTACAAGCTGAGTTTCTTATTGACTGGAAGGAATACGCATCAGAAGCGATCATGGATGATTCCACCTACATCTTAAAACAGCCCAAAGGTCATGCTTCACATCAATTTGTACCAACAGAGGCAGGACTTCTCGAAAAGAAATACTTGGAGTTAATCCAACATGCGGATCAGACGATTATGATTGGAACACCTTATTTCATCCCAAGTAGGCAATTACTAAAGGGACTCCTGGATGCATTAAAACGTGGAGTTTCGATTACCATTGTTGTTCCTTACACCACTGATCATATGCTTGTACAGGAAGCATCCTACCGATATTTACGATCACTATTACAGGCAGGCGCACAGGTTTATCAATATAAAAAAGGTTTTTATCATGCAAAATCAATTGTTATTGATGATAAAATCTGCGATATCGGCACAGCCAATTTTGATCAACGAAGTTTATTTTTAAATAAAGAAATTAACTGCTATTTTCATGACCCTGTATTTGTTGAACGATTTAAGGATGTATTACAGAAGGACATTCTTGACTCTAGACCCTTGACGTTAACAGATCTCAATAAGCCAAACCTTTTCAGATCCTTTAAAGAAGTCATCGCCGGTGCTGTGTCACTTTTTTTATAGGTTTGGCAAGGATTGTTGTTACGAAAAATTATTGGTATCCCTAGTAAGGAGAATTGTCATGAAGATTCGGTTCGGATATGTTTCGACGGCCATTACGCTGTGGGACGCTTCTCCGTCGAAAACACTAACATTCACACGCTACCAGCAATTATCTAAACAAGAGCGTAATGAAAAGTTATTGGAGCTCACAAAATTAAATCTTTCTCATACATTGCGAATGCTCTATTTCAATTTGGCTCATGAAATTGAATTGTATCGGCTATCCAGTTCACTCGTTCCATTGGCCACCCATCCCGAGGTATTTTGGGATTTTGTCACTCCTTTTAAAAAAGAATGGCAGGAAATTGGTGAATTAATCAAGAGGCACCAATTGCGAGTAAGTTTTCATCCAAACCAGTTTACGTTGTTCACCTCACCGCAAACAAAAATAACCGATAATGCGGTGATCGATATGGAATACCATTATCGAATGTTTGAAGCGATGGGTGTGGAGGACAGGGGGATGATGAATATTCATATTGGTGGTGCCTATGGTGATAAAGTGGGAACGATTGTCCGATTCCATGAAAACCTAAAGAGATTACCGCCCCATATTAAACGGTCCATGACGTTGGAGAATGATGATAAAACCTATCATGCAGAAGAAACCCTCCTCGCCTGTGAAAAAGAGACCGTCCCTTTTGTGCTTGACTATCATCATCACATGGCTAACCCCTGTGAAACACCGCTCGAAAAACTGCTACCGAGAATTTTTCAAACATGGGAGCATATAGACCTTTTACCGAAAGTTCACATTTCTTCCCCTAAAGGTGAAAAGGAGTTCCGTTCCCATGCCGATTTCGTCGACCTTGAATTTATCATGCCCTTTGTAAAAATGGTAAAAGCATTGGGACAGGACGTCGATTTCATGATCGAAGCCAAAGCCAAGGACCAAGCCACGCTGAAATTAGTGGAAGACATGAGCAAAGTTCGGGGTTTTAAGCGGATTCGCGGGGCTGCCATCGAGATCAAATAATCACGTGCATTTTTTCTAATAGGAATGGTTAAAGTAACAACAGATTCCAACAAGGAGGGATTATTGATGGAAAGCACCAGCCAATTCGTACAAAGACTAGCCGAAAACCAAAAAAAGCAAGAAAAAAATAAAAAACGCGGCAAAAACACCCCAGAAAACAAACTACCAAATCACAAACACTCGCAAGGGGTTTAAAAGAAAAGAGTCTCCCATCGCGGAGACTCTTTCTATTCTTCAATTAGATTCAAAACTGGAACATCCCGTTCATTTTCCGGATCTGTCTTTGAATAAATCCTCGCCATCTTCGTAGTCTCATCGACATGCTGAATAATCACCGGCGTTCCTTCATACGTTACCTGAACCATATCCATCGACTCAGCAATTTCCTTCGCTCTACCCACATTCATACTGCCCACTCCTCGTTAAAATTACCTTTTTAATATCTACCAAAAAACAGATAATTATTCGGTGCCTATTCGGTGCCTGTCACCGCTCGTGGACACTTTCCACCCCAGGTGGACACTGAAGATCATTTTCCATTTAAAAAAGGCTCCCAAATTGGGAGCCATTTTTGATTACATTTTTTCTGGAGCGGAAACACCGATTAATTTCAAGGCGTTGCGCAGTGTGATTTGAACGGTCTTGATTAATGCAAGTCGAGCCTTTGTACGCTCTGGATGCTCGTTATCTAGCACTTTTTCCGCGTTGTAGAAGCTATGGAATGTTGACGCAAGCTCCATAATATAGTTCGTCACGCGGTGCGGCACACGCTTCAACGCAGCCTCGCCAACCGCCTGCGGGAATTCTCCAAGCTTTTTCAATAACTCAATTTCCTTTTCCGCCCCGATTAAGGCAAAATCCGCGTTCTGGTCAGCTGTCATTCCCTGCTCCTCACCTGATCGCAGGATACTGCAAATCCGCGCATGGGCATATTGAGCATAATATACCGGATTTTCATTCGATTCCGATACCGCTAAATCCAAGTCAAAGTCCATATGCGTATCCGAACTTCTCATCGCGAAGAAGTAACGAGTCGCGTCAAGACCAACCTCATCGACCAAATCACGCATCGTCACAGCTTTACCGGTACGCTTGCTCATCTTCATCTTTTCTCCATCTTTGTACAGATGTACAAGCTGAATGATTTCCACCTCGAGGGCGTCACTCGCATACCCTAATGACTGAATCGCCGCCTTCATCCGCGGGATATAGCCGTGATGGTCCGCACCCCAAATATTGATCAGCTTTTCAAAGCCGCGGTCAAGCTTATCTTTATGATAAGCGATATCTGGTGTCAAATACGTATACGACCCATCCTGCTTAATGAGCACGCGGTTCTTATCATCGCCGAAGTCCATTGAACGAAGCCAAGTCGCGCCCTCTTCCTCATAAATATAGCCGTTGTCACGAAGCACTTTTAGCGCCTCATCGATTTTTCCATTTTTATAAAGGGACGTTTCCGAATACCAAACATCAAACTTAACACGGAAATCTTCCAGGTCCTTTTGTAATTTTGCCATTTCAACCTTCAAGCCATATTCACGGAAAAACTCAAAACGCTCCTGCTCATCCACGTTGACATATTTATCGCCAAACTCTTCAGCCAACGTCTTCCCAATCCCGATGATATCCGCACCATGGTATCCGTCCTCCGGCATAGGTTTATCAAGTCCTAACGCCTGAAAATAACGCGCCTCTACAGACTTGGCAAGGTTATTAATCTGATTTCCTGCGTCATTAATATAGTATTCACGCGATACATCATAGCCTGCTTTCGCTAAAATATTGCAAAGCGAATCACCGACAGCAGCACCACGTGCATGGCCAAGGTGGAGGTCACCGGTAGGATTCGCTGAAACAAACTCGACTTGAACCTTTTGCTTGCCGCCAACACTTGTTTCTCCGTACTTTTCCCCAGCCTCAAGAACCGTCGGAATCAAATCGGTTAAGTACGCATTGTTCATATAAAAATTAATAAATCCTGGACCAGCTAATTCAATTTTTTCAATCGAGGCTTTCGAGCTGTCGAAATTCTCAATCAGCGCTTCAGCAATCATTCGTGGCGCTTTCTTTGCGACACGTGCCAGCTGCATCGCCATGTTGGTAGAATAATCGCCATGCGCCTTTTCCTTCGGTATTTCCAAAACCACATCGGGAATCTGTTCTTCTGTTGCGAGATTGGCCTTCACAACCGCCGCCCGAATTTCCTCTTTTAACCGACTTTGAACCTGTTCAACTATATTCATTTATTCTCCTCCTGAAAGACTATTTCTAACTCATATGTATTCTTAGCGGCACCATCCATCAAGAAATCATAAAGCACGCTAAAACTTCCTTTACCATTTTCATAGGAATAGTCCATCCTTTTTGCCATTGTCTCTGTTGCAAACTGGCCAAACGGCATTTCATAACTGCCATTCAACCTCCGATTCACTTCAAACGGCAGGCGCATCTTCACCGCACCACCGCGTAAAATCAAGGCTGCATCGATGCCCATTTTCACAATCGTTCGGACACTTCCCTCTTCCATCACTTCCTCATATCGAAGATAAGCCGCATTTCCTTTTTCAAAGTATGTACCAAAAACCAGCAATTCAAAAGTCTCATCCTGATCAATGGTCGTTTTCACAGTAATTTTTACCGGTAATTCAGGGATTGACAACCGTAATGCACACCCTTTTTTTAAAATAAACCTATTGCAGGTCCATAGAATTTTCTTAGTTTGCCGACTAGGGCACCTTTTCTATTATAAACGATTGAGGAGCCACAATACAAAAGATGCCTGCCCCTTAATATTAGGACAGGCACCAAAATGGTTCTATTTCACCCAGCCAAGCAGCATTTCACGAATCAACTTGCTTGCCGTGTTCGCCGTTTGTTCCGATGGATCGTAAATCGGCGCCACCTCAACAAGGTCGCAGCCGACGACGTTGACACCCGAGCGGGCAATTTCATGGATAGAGGCAAGCAGCTCTTTTGACGTAATCCCGCCGGCGTCCACCGTACCTGTCCCTGGTGCGTGTGCAGGATCAAGAACGTCGATATCAATCGTCACATATACAGGGCGTCCGGCAAGTTCAGGAAGCACTTCTTTTAACGGCTGGAGTACTTCGAATTTAGAAAGATGCATGCCGTTCTCTTTCGCCCATTGGAATTCTTCCTTCATCCCTGAGCGGATGCCAAAAGAATACACGTTTTTCGGCCCGATATGTTCAGCAATTTTGCGAATCGGAGTGGAATGTGATAATGGCTCGCCTTCATATTGCTCACGAAGGTCAGTATGAGCATCCATATGGATGATCGCTAAATCAGGATATTTCTTATGTACCGCCTTCATTACCGGCCAGGATACTAAATGCTCCCCGCCCATCCCAAATGGAAACTTTCCAGCAGCAAGGACTTGGTCGACAAACTCCTCGATCAAATCAAGACTTCTTTGTGCATTCCCGAATGGAAGCGGAATATCACCGGCATCGAAGTATTTTACATCGACATCAAGCTCCCGATCTAGATAAGCACTATATTCCTCTAAACCTACCGAAACCTCGCGAATTCGAGACGGTCCAAAACGCGAACCCGGGCGGAAACTAACCGTCCAGTCCATCGGCATCCCATAAAGAACCACCTGACTCTCCTCAAAATTTTGGTGACTCTTAATAAACACATTACCTGAATAAGCCTCATCAAAACGCATCTAACTAACCTCACTTTTATGTATTCACTTTTTGGTGCCTGTCACCGCTCGTGGACACTGTCCACCCCAGGCGGACAGTTGACGAACAACTGGCCCTCATTATTTCACTAAATCCCCTACAAATTTCGGTAATACGAATGCTGCTTTGTGCAGTTCTTTGGTGTAGTATTTGGTTTCGATTTCATGGAAGCGGTCTTCGGTTACTTCCAGTGGATCGTATTTTTTGGATCCGATGGTGAATGCCCATAGTCCGCTTGGATATGTAGGAATATTGGCTACATACAAGCGTGTAATCGGGAATATTTCGCGGACGTCGCGCTGTACGTGGCGAATTAACTCTGCCTTGAACCATGGATTATCGGATTGAGCCACAAAGATTCCGTCTTCTTTCAATGCCTTCGAAATCCCTGCATAGAACCCCTTGGTAAACAGGTTCACCGCAGGACCTACAGGCTCTGTGGAATCCACCATAATCACGTCATACTCATTTTCACTTTTGGCAATGTGCATGAAGCCGTCATCCACACGCACTTCTACACGTGGGTCATCAAGCATTCCAGCGATTTCAGGCAAAAACTTCTTAGAGTACTCAATTACTTTTCCGTCGATATCGACAAGTGTTGCTTTCCTCACGCTTGGGTGCTTTAAAACTTCGCGAATAACGCCGCCATCGCCGCCGCCGACTACTAAAACGTTCTCTGGGTTTGGATGTGTAAACAAAGGAACATGTGCCACCATTTCATGATAAACAAACTCATCTTTTACAGATGTCATCACCATGTCGTCTAAAAGAAGCATATTGCCCCATTCTTCCGTTTCGACCATATCTAGCTTTTGAAATTCTGTTTGTTCCGTATGTAAAGTTTTATTTACCTTCATGGTGATTCCGAAGTTTTCGGTTTGCTTTTCTGTAAACCAAATCGTCATGCTGTATCTTCCTCCAGATTCTGTTTAGTTAGCATTGATCACTATCCATTCACTCCATTTTTATAGTACCCAAACGATTGAATTACAATCATAAGCAACAGTCTAGCAAAATCCTATTAAAATTCCTAGAAATTTTTTCATTCAAATCGTTTAAAACCTCTGTTTTGTCACAATACTGATACTAAGGAATTTCTAGGAATGGCAAAGGAGGGTATTCTTGTGGAATTAATGACCAATCATGGATTTCGAAAAACGATAAAATACTTGCGTGCGTTTATAATCATTAGTTTGATAGGCTTTGGCTGCATGATGATTGTTTTTCTTGGGATTCTTGGTTATGCCAAAATTCTCGGAGCACCGCCACTCGCTGTTCCCCAATCGACTTTATTCTTTGCCAGTGACGGGACGCTGATTGGTGAGAGCAATAGCGGCCAAAAGCGCTACTGGGTTCCACTTGAAGAAATCTCACCTGATTTAATCCATGCGACCATCTCGATTGAAGATAAAAATTTTTACGAACATAATGGTTTTGACTATAAACGAATTATCGGCGCCATCCTTGCAGACGTAAAAGCAATGGCGAAAGTGCAGGGTGCCAGTACGATTACTCAGCAATACGCACGGAATCTCTTCCTTGAGCATGATAAAACGTGGTCAAGGAAACTATATGAAGCTTTTTTTGCAATCCGGATTGAAATGAATTATTCCAAAGAGGAAATTCTAGAAGGCTATTTAAATACCATCTACTATGGTAACGGTGCTTATGGGGTTCAAGCTGCCAGCCAATTTTATTTTGGAAAAAATGCTTCCGAATTATCCTTAGCTGAAAGCTCAATGCTAGCAGGTGTCCCAAAAGGGCCTGGGCTTTACTCACCGCTTGAATCATTGAAAAATGCAACAAAGCGCCAAGCAATCATTCTAAACTCTATGGTCGAAAATGGCTATATCCAAAAAGACACAGCCGAAAAGACAAAGGAAACACCGCTTACTTTAGTCGGCAAGCACCCGCATAAAACAGTGGAGGCTGCTCCTTACTTTCAGGACGCTGTGAAAAATGCTTTAAAGAATCAGCTCAAGCTTGATGAACGAACGATTGCCCTAGGCGGACTAAAGGTTTATACCACACTTAATTTAAAGCAGCAGGAAGCGGCAGAAAAAAAAATCCAAGAAACGATTGCCAGTAGTTCTGAAATTCAGGTCGGTCTGATTGCCATGGACCCGAAAAACGGTTATGTCAAAGCAATGGTTGGTGGCCGTGATTATGAAGCGAGCCCGTTTAACCGGGCTGTTCAAGCGACTAGACAGCCAGGCTCGACGATTAAACCGATTCTATACTATACAGCACTCAACCAAGGATTTACGCCATCTTCAACGATGAGAAGTGAAAAGACCACCTTCAAACTGGATGATGGCCATACTGATTATGCACCACAAAACTTTAACAACAAATATGCCGACGGTGAAATCACCCTCGCCCAAGCGCTAGCGGTATCAGATAACATTTACGCTGTCAAAACTCATTTATTTATGGGTGCGGAAGCTTTGATCAACACTGTGAAAAAGTTGGGAATATCAACGAAAATGGATAGTGTCCCATCACTTGCCCTCGGAACATCAGGGGTGCGGGTCATCGACATGGCAAATGCCTACAGTCAATTTGCGAATGGTGGAAAAAAAGTTACGCCAACCCTGATTACGAAGGTAGAAGACTATAATGGCAAGGTTATTTATGAAAATAACCATGAAACAGAGCAGGTGTTAGACCCAGCGAAAGCTTTTGTGATGACGCATCTGATGACAGGGATGTTTGACACAAAGCTGAACGGCTATGCCAAAGTAACGGGTAACTCTCTGATTGATGACATTACTCGTCCTTATGCAGGTAAATCGGGTTCAACCGAGACGGACAGCTGGATGATTGGTTTTACTCCGCAGCTGGTTACTGCTGTTTGGGCCGGTCATGATGTTGGTAAGCCGATTACTCTTACCGCTGAAAAAGGCTATGCAAAAAATATTTGGGTAAAGTTTATGGAGGAAGCCTTAAAGGATAAACCAATCAAAGGGTTCAATCCCCCGAAGGAAGGCGTGCTTGGCGTATACGTTAATCCTGAAAACGGCAAGCTGGCATCAAAGGATTGTCCTGTCCGCAGGTTTACTTACTTTGTCGCTGGTACCGAGCCCACAGAATACTGTACCGATCATTTAAAACACGAAAATCACAACCCAACGAAAGAGAAACAGGAAACAAAGGACCCTTGGTATAAAAAGATCTTCAAATGGGGTGCCTAAGCCAAAAACACGAGAAAGGCTCCGGAGTTTAGGTCCCCGGAGCCTTTTTCGTGTCCTAGCTTTACAGTGTTTACACACTGCATATATTTTACAACTTTTTCTTTAAAAATGCTATCGTAAAAAATGCCTTTTATTCCGCTGCCAAGCCCTTTTTCAACTCTTCAGCTGAGTTATTCCACATGTCTTGATTATGGTTTTGCAGAAAATCAGCTAAGATTTTCTTTGATTTTTCATCCATATGGTCGACAATGATCGATCGCTTTAACGATTTATCCATGCGGTTGACATGTTCTGGAAGTGATTTGTACCCGCGGCGGATTTCCCGGTCAACGGTCATTTCACAGGCGGTCACACCCGCATAATAAGGACCTTCTTGTTTCCGGTCCACCGTCACCCACACCAGCCAATAAGGTTTCGCGTTAGGAACCTCTTCCTTCGTCTTAAGGAATTTAATTCCCTTCTCGACCACACTGCGAGCGTGCATAGCTCCGACATCAATCATCGCGTCCCCGGCATCAACATCAATGATAACAGGAGAAACATTATCTAGGCTTAAGGCTCCTTTACCAAAGCCCTTATGTCCATCCGTCGGATCAGGTTTGATAATATTAAAGCCAAGCGGTTTTTTCTTATTGTCTGCCATTAAAACTCGTAACCTCCTATATTAAAAAAACAATTGATAAAAGAAATTATCGATTCCTTGCCACAACCCAGGGAGAATAAATTGGAATATCGGCTGAATCGTGTACTGATCCAGAGGGGTAATGACTAAAATGATAAAAATTAATACGCCGTACTGTTCATATTGAGTCAATTTTGCCCTGATATCATTTGGTGCCAAATCCTCGAGGATTCGATAGCCATCCAGCGGCGGGAATGGTAATAAATTAAAGACAAACAGCACTAAATTGAGCCAATTAAAAATATCTAGAAAATCATAAAAACCTGTGAAGTTTGCAGCCAACCCTGTTTTTGCTAAACCATATCCAGCTAAAAAGCCAAGGAGTGCCAGCACCAAATTACTAAGCGGACCTGCTACAGAAACCAACACCCCGGCAAGACGCGGCTTTTTAAAGAAGAAGCGGTTCACTGGAACTGGACGGGCCCAGCCAAATCCAGCAATAAAAATTAATATCGTTCCAAATGGATCAAGGTGCTTAAGCGGATTTAATGTTAAACGACCCTGCTTCTCGGCAGTATGATCCCCGAACTTATAGGCAACATAAGCATGAGAAAATTCATGGAACGTAAAGGCAATCATTAACGTAATCGCGACATAGGGAATTTCCCTAAGTGAATAGGCTAGAAATCCTTCCAAATTTGTTTCCCCTTCTCCTCTTTTTTCCTTTAAGTATACCTTAAACTGGATATAAAATGAAAATGTTTGCTACACTATCCTTGTAGTTCACAAAGGAGGTTTGAATCATGCCATACGTTACAGTTAAAATGCTGCCGGGACGCACGGATGACCAAAAGAAAGCACTTGTTGAAAAAGTAACCGATGCTGTCAGTGAAACGACTGGTGCTCCGAAAGAAGCAGTTGTCGTATTTATTGAAGAAATGCAAAAAGAACATTACGGTGTTGCCGGCGTTCGCGCAAGCGACAAATAGGAAAAGCGGAAGCGCCTTGTCCAGGGGCGACAGGCATAAGACGAGCCGGCGAGAAGGTTGTTCTTTAACCTTCTTGACGGATTGGCTTATGACCCGAGCCCCTAGGCGCTGAAGCTAGACAATACTCAAAGTTCAAAACTTCATACAAAATTTATCCTAATTAAAAAGCGTACCTGTCTTTGAAGAAACCTTCAAAAACACGGACGCTTTTCTAATTAAGTTTAGCTTTTTCTTTAAGCGATTCAATATAGGCATAAGCGAGGTCAATTTCTTCGACAGTGTATTTCTGGCTGCCTTTTAGCGTAAATACCTTATTGATCACTTCTTCTTTGAGTAGATTATCAAAATATAAAACAGTTGAAACAAGCTCCAAAAATCTAGCATTCTGTTCGTTCATATCACAGAGGCAATTCTCTAAAAATGGCATTTCCACTTCGTTTAAACTTAAAAACTCTTTTCCAGTGTCGGTCAGCGTGTAGCGATATTGAAAGTAACCGCCTTTTTTCTCCTTAATTTCATTGAGAAAGCCCATATTGCATAGTTCTTCCACTCGCAATGTCAGTTCCTCCGAATAAGGACCATAAAAATGAAACTGGAACCGCTCATGGAAAGGAAATTCCACCTTTTTTGCAATATATATCATCTTTTGCAGCCTTTTTCTCCCGATGATTTCTCCGGATACTGAAATCGCCTGCATCAACTTGGCGTGGTCTTTTAACACACTCCTCATCTCCTAAATCCAAGGTTATATCTCTAATAGAGTACGTATTTGTGTCTTTATATTTTTTCCCGAGGATTCGTCCTCTAAGAAATCAGCTGGGTAATACAGCTTGTGATCCGTTCGCCGCTTACCGGAGATCGCATCGACAATCTCTGATTCCCGAGAAAGTTCCCTTAACTCACCATTTTTCATCAAAAGATGTATCGGCAGCCGTTCCTCCTCTTCACCTGGCCGATAAAAATCGTAAGGTAAATCGGATGATGAATCGACCACTAAATAATATTCTGGATCAATGCCTGCTTTTTCAAAAAGACGCGTTAGTTCAGCGAGCTTCTTATACTCCTTAGCAGGATCAAATTCAGCATATTTAAATAAATTTCGGTTCACAAATCGCCGGCACAGGTCACTTAAAATAGGATCATTTTCTTCCTGCCAAATTTGGAAATAATACATGATAATCGATTCATCTAATTTTAAATAGTCTTCTAACGTTCCTTTATCGGTAAAAAAAGAATAGAAATGAATGGGTTCATATTTAAATGAGTAATTGTTTTCATTAAGTTGCTTGGCACGATGGAGGATTTTTGTCAAAATCACTTCAGCACTGCGGGAAACAGGATGAAAATAGACCTGCCAGTACATTTGATAGCGGCTCATAATATAATCTTCAACCGCATGCATTCCGCTTTTCTTAATCACAACCTGGTCTTCCTTTGGCCGCATGACACGAAGAATTCGCTCCATATCAAATTGACCATAGCTTACCCCGGTAAAATAGGCATCCCGTTGCAGGTAATCCATCCGGTCGGCATCAATTTGGCTGGAAATTAAGCTGACCACCCGCTTTTTGGCAGATGTTTTTGCGATCACTTCCGCCACCTGCTGTGGGAAGTCTGGACTAACTTTTTTTAATATTGCGTTGACCTCTGTATTTCCTTGCACAATGGCCTGTGTAAAATCTTCATGGTCGAAGTCAAATACTTTTTCAAACGAATGGGAGAATGGGCCATGCCCCAAATCATGAAGGAGTGCGGCACAAAGGGTGAGGAGACGATCCTCGTCATTCCACTCTGGTCTGCCTGCAAATACATCATCAATGATGCGGCGGACAATTTCATATACTCCGAGGGAATGGTTAAAGCGGCTGTGCTCTGCACCATGAAAGGTTAAAAAGGTGGTTCCAAGCTGTTTGATACGTCGCAGGCGTTGAAACTCTTTCGTTCCAACCAAATCCCAAATCACGCGGTCACGTACATGAACATAGCGATGAACAGGGTCTTTAAACACTTTTTCTTCAGTCAGTTTTTCCACCGAATAATCCATTGCCTTCCCTCTTCCTCTAAACTTTCTTCTATTATATCCCAATTTCCAGCAAATTTCTGCAGGATTTTTCGACAATATCCTGAAAAGAAAAATCACCTAAACACTCGGTCATAGGTGATTTATTTATAAATAATCTGGAAATATCTTTGAACTTAGATTACTGTCTAGCTCCAGCGTCCAACGACTAGTGTACTTCGGTCTTCTCCCTACGATAAGTCAACATCGGATCGCTACGCTCTCCGTGTTTCCTTTATCTTAGTCGAAGCCCTCCAGTCCATACGTCGCTAAACGGACGCTTCCGCTTTTCGGATTTTTTTATTAATCTTTTCCATTAATTCCTCTTCGGTTAGGGCAGCTAGCGGACGGTTATTGACGAAGGCAAATGTTTTTTTCCGGCCAGGTCCACAATAAGATTGGCAGCCAATTGTAATCGTGGCTTCGGGGTCCAATTCTTTTAAACGAGGGATTAATGTCTTGAGATTCACGGCTTGGCAATCATCACAAACACGGAATTCATTTGACATAGCTTCCACCCTTTCTTTTCTACCAATACAATTTATTTGATCCAATATATTTACGACTTAACTCCTTAGGTATTTTACAATTTCTTTCTACCCATTGCAAGTTGCAATCTTTAGCAATCCTTGTAACTCTTTCAGTTAAAAAAACTATTATCCTTGCAACATTTTGGTATAAAGCTTGAAAATCTTGTCAAAGATAAGACTAGAACTTTTAAAAACTCGTCATGAGTTCAATGTAATTATTTTTAAAGGAGTTGAAATGGTATGAAAGTTCGGCAAGATGCTTGGACAGATGAAGATGATTTATTGTTAGCGGAAACCGTCCTGCGCCATGTACGTGAGGGCAGTACCCAGCTAAATGCTTTTGAAGAGGTAGGCGATAAGTTAAATCGGACTTCTGCAGCCTGTGGTTTCAGATGGAATGCCGTTGTTCGCCATCGCTATGAAAAAGCCTTGCAATTAGCAAAAAAACAGCGTAAACAAAGGCAAAGAGTGTTAGGAAAAGATCAAGGTGGAAAGAAAAAGTTACTCTACAATCCTCCAGCACCACTTACGGACGATTTCGAAGTACTATCAGTACCAGTGGAAATGCCAATGGAAACTAGCTTTGAAATGCCAGATTTAACAACAGAAGCAGCCGCTGAAACGTTTGTTTTGCCTACCGTACAAACGTATAGACCTGCAGCTAAACAACCGTCTACAGCAGGGTTATCACTTGATAGCGTGATCGATTACTTACAAAACTTTAATCATGCCAATCTGCAAAATGAAGCATTAAAAAGTGAGAATGAAAGATTGAAGCGCGAAATTTCAGAGCTGCGCAAGCAAAATGAAGAAATGGCCGCAAAAATTGAGGGTCTCACGCAAAATACCGAAACCATCCAGGAAGATTACGAGACACTCATGAAGATTATGAACCGTGCCCGTAAGCTTGTATTATTTGAAGAAGAAGAAAGACCTGCGACGAAATTTAAAATGGACCGTAACGGAAATTTAGAGAAGGTCGCTGAGTAAAACGTCTAAAAGCGGAAGCAAGACAAAAGATTTTGGGAGAAGGACAATATCCTCTTTTAAAAAGAGCCGTAAATCCATTTGGGTTTACGGCTTATTACATGTCATCAAGTTTTTCATTTCGTTCAATGATTCTCTGATAATAGCCGGGAAGGAGGTCTAATTCCAGTTCATTCAACTGTCCGGCGTAGAGATAGCCGCTGTTGTTTTTTAACTGGTTCAATAGACGCAGCATAACATCTGAAATCGTAAGCGGCGTTCCCAAAAGTTCAGATAGGGAAGCCATCACTTCCGGTACAATTTCTGGATAGACGAATTTTGTCGGCTGCTCCCTTTTTGCCACTTGATAAAATTGCTGGATTAACGCGGCACGGGCACTGCCGCTGCCATTGACACATAAATAGATTTGCACCGCCACCCCTTTTTTGAGGCGGCGCTGGGAAATACCTGCAAACTTTTTTCCAGCGATACTCAAGTCATAGCTTCCTGGGCAGTAGGATCCGACGATTTCTCGTGCCTCAATCGGCTGATTATAGTCCGCAAAAATATTTTGAATCAGTTGCCACATCGTATCATAGCCGCGGTTGATGTCGATCCCTTTTTCTTTTTCGGGTAAAATCAGTGAGATATTTAGCACCCCTTCGTCAAGTACCACGGCTAATCCGCCCGAGTTGCGGACAATTGACTGATAGCCCTGTGTTGCGAGAAATTGCCTTCCTTCTTTTAGAAATGGCAATTTGGTATCTTGGATCCCGAGTACGATGGTATTATGATGGACCCAGGTCCTGGCGGTCGCCGGCGCCTTTCCAGAACCGACCGAGGCACATAACGTATCATCCGTGCCAAATGACTGTAACGCATGAAAATGGCTGCCTAATGACGACTGATCAATCACCCGCCATTCATGTTGACGAAGTAAACCTTCCATAGTGTTTAACTCCTCTAATGAATAATAAGTTTATTTTAGCAAAAAGAATCCTATTAAAACAGCATCTTACGGTGTTTGTTTTTCCAAATAATGTCTAATTGTCCAAAACCCCTCGAAAAAAGTCCAAATGGGTTCCAAAAAAGTCCATAACCTAATAAAAATAGTCCATAACCAAAAAAGCCAGCCCCACAACCATGGACTGGCTCTCAAAAACCTCTTATAATCCCTGCGCCGCAGTGATTAACGCCAATTTATAGACATCTTCTTCATTACAGCCGCGTGATAGGTCATTTACAGGTTTGTTCAACCCTTGAAGGATTGGGCCAACTGCTTCGAACCCACCTAAACGCTGGGCAATCTTGTAGCCAATATTTCCAGCCTCAAGGCTAGGGAAGATAAATACGTTCGCGTCCCCTTGAAGTGGCGAATCTGGCGCTTTACTTTTTGCAACGGAAGGAACGAAAGCCGCGTCAAACTGGAACTCGCCATCAATCACCAAGCTTGCATCACGACGCTTCGCTTCTTCAACCGCACCTGCAACTTTTTCTGTTTCTGGAGACTTCGCAGAACCTTTTGTTGAAAAGCTCAACATCGCAATTCTTGGTTCGATATCAAACATATCTGCCGTTTTCGCACTTTCCACGGCAATTTCAGCTAAATCATTGCTGTCAGGAGCAATATTGATCGCACAGTCAGCAAATACATACTTCTCTTCCTCACGAACCATGATGAAGACGCCAGACGTTTTCTTAACGCCGGCTTTTGTCTTAATAATCTGCAGTGCCGGGCGAACCGTATCAGCAGTAGAGTGAGCAGCACCACTCACTAATCCGTTTGCTTTATTTAAATATACAAGCATCGTGCCAAAATAATTTTCATCCAATAATATTTTACGCGCGTCTTCCTCTGTTGCTTTTCCTTTACGGCGCTCAACAAATGCTGCCACAAGCTCGTCCATTCCTGCATAGCTCGCTGGATCGTATATTTCCGCTGACTCTAAGGAAACTCCAAGCTCAGCCGCCTTACTTTGAACCTGTTCAATGTTTCCAATTAATATCGGAGTTAACCGCTTTTCCTCCGCAAGCCTGCTGGCAGCTCGAACAATTCGTTCGTCCAACCCTTCTGGAAAAACAATTTTCATATCACGACCCGCTAACTTTTGTTTTAAGCCTTCAAATAAATCCGCCACATTAAATCCTCCCTAAATAAATCTACTCTTTTAGCATACTTTACCTGTTGAAAAGTTCAACTTAGTTAGCGCTTTCATAGTTATTGTTCTTTTATTCAAAAAACTCACACTCCCCTTTACTATTTACCTTTTTTAAAAAAATATCCATGGCTGTTTATTCGAGCCTGTCTTGGTCAACTATGTTATAGTAAAGATTGTAAATAAGAAGAATGATTATTTAGGAGTGATTTTAATGAATGAAGCAGCTCAAACACTTGATGGCTGGTATTGTTTGCATGATTTCCGTACGGTTGATTGGACGATGTGGAAAATGCTCTCAAGCGATGAACGCCAAGAGGCGATTCAAGAGTTTTTAAGTCTAGTTGAAAAATGGAATCACACTGGGGAACGTAACGAAGGCAGCCATGCTTTATATACAATAGTTGGTCAAAAAGCTGATTTCATGATGATGATTCTGCGCCCAACCATGGAAGAATTGAATGAAATTGAAACAGAATTTAATAAAACAAAATTAGCAGAGTTCACGATTCCGGCTCATTCCTATGTGTCTGTTGTTGAGCTTAGCAACTACTTAGCTGCAGGGGAAGATCCATATCAGAATCCACATGTTCTTGCTCGTCTTTATCCAAAATTACCAAAAACTGCGCATGTTTGCTTCTATCCAATGGACAAACGCCGTCAAGGTAACGATAACTGGTATATGCTTCCGATGGAAGAGCGCCGCAGTCTAATGCGCAGCCACGGAATGATTGGACGTACATATGCTGGAAAGGTAAAACAAATCATTACCGGCTCTGTAGGCTTTGATGACTACGAATGGGGCGTAACCCTATTTGCAGAAGATGTTCTTCAATTTAAAAAGCTAGTTTATGAAATGCGTTTTGATGAAGTGAGTGCACGCTACGGTGAGTTTGGCGCCTTCTTTGTTGGAAATCTTTTAGAAGAAGAAAGAGTCTCAAGTTTCTTGCATGTTTAATCGCAAAGTTCTCAGCCCTTGCTGAGAACTTTTTTTGTAGGTTCCCTATGTCATATTTACCCTCTCCTCCTCATACTAATAAAACAGCGAGTCTTAAGTTTTGCTCCGCATCATTTCATAGTAGAACTTTCTGCGATTGATTGTCACCATTTAAAGGTTAGCGGAGTATGAATACAGTTGGGCCAAAAGATTTAGTTATTTTTAGGAGGGAAAAAAGATGAGTCAATATAATAACCAACAAGGGTATCAGCCTTATCCTGCCAGACAGCAGGGAGCCACTCCATATCAAGGTCAAGGTCAAGGGTATTTTCCTGGTCAACAACAGCAGCAATTCCCACAGTTTCCGCCAGCTGGTGCACCACAAACACCTCCAGGAACAATACAGCCGCAAGGAATGCTGCCAATTGAACAATCATACATTGAAAATATTCTACGGTTAAACAAAGGAAAATTAGCCACCGTTTACACCACTTTCGAGGGCAACAGTCAATGGAATGCCAAAAAATTTGTTGGTATTATTGAAGCTGCAGGACGAGATCATCTCGTTTTAAGTGATCCACAAACAGGCCAGCGTACTCTCATTCCAATGGTAGCCTTTGATTACGCAACTTTTGATGAAGAACTCGAATATGAATACCCATTCGGGGCTTCACCTGGTTTAAGTACTTATCCGCCGCGATAAAATGGAAAAAAGGCATTGGAGGCCCAATGCCTTTTTTCTATCTTACAGATCTTTAACTGTACCAATGATCATTAAAACCCAGCCTGCTAAGAAGCAAACTCCTCCAATTGGAGTGATCGCTCCTAGGATCCCAACCTTGGTTAAGCTTAAGATATACAAGCTGCCGCTGAAAAAGATGATTCCGATTAACATGAGCCAGCCTGACCAGGTAAAGTATGAACTGGCTGCCACCTTCCCGAGAAGGATTCCAATTACCAATAGTCCTATGGCATGAAACATTTGATACTGAACTCCCGTTTTCCAAATATCTAAGTAATAAGGATCCAGCCTATCTTTAAGTCCATGGGCCCCGAAGGCTCCAAGCGCTACCGCTAAAAAAGCGTTAATCGCACCGATAATAATAAATGTTTTCATACTTTTCCCCTTTTCGCTTTAAAAATCAAACAATGAGTCCCCGTTTGCTTCGTCTTCCATTTCTATTTTTTTCGGTTGATTTAATGATACTGGCTGCTGAAAAGACGGTTGGGCCATTACAGGCTGATAGACAGCTGAAGGGGCCAACGGTATTTCCTGCCGGTTCTGCTTTTCATCTAGAATCAACTCGCATAATATTTTAATAGAGTACACTTTTTCCCGCAAGTTTTCTTGTTTTGTGCTGTTCTTCGCTTGCTTTAGTTCATCTTCTATTTTCATTAATAATTTTTCTACTGAAATATTCACGATTCATAAACTCCTCTAGTTCAATCTCCACCTTATCATACCAAATTCCACAGCCATTTAAAAATTCGACATGTTTCACGTGAAACATGTCGAATTCTTAAATGAAAGGCTGTGTTAAACTTGGCTGTTGATTTGAGCTCCAGGCACTTCGCTTTCCGCGGGCGGTCGGTGAGCCTCCTCGCCGCTTCGCGACTGCGGGGTCTCACCCTGACCTGCTAGTCCCGCAGGAGTCTCGTGCCCTCCGCTCAAATCAACAGGTTATAAAATCAATAGTATCATTTAACACAGCCAAATGAAAAAAGTCGCCATTCTACTAATTGGCGACTTTCGTTAATGTTTACCCTAATATTCTTTGGTAAATCGATTTTGCATGGGTTAAATCTTTAGTTCCATGGATAAGTGCCCGGCCGTCGTTGAAGATGACCATGCGCTCGATGCCCATTTCTACTGATAAGAGATAGGGATTCCCTTTTACTGTATAACCTAATGAATCTAGCTGCCCAGCCAGCTTCTCAAGCGAAATAGCTCCTTGAGTAGACGGCCGAATTTGGACCGTATCTCTGCCGCATAAAACAGTCGTTTTTGTCATATTTTCTTGGTCCAGGTAAGGATATGTTCTTTCCTCCCCACAGGATAAGCAACCGGAAAATTTGGCTTTTCCCATTTTCAAACTCGTGTATTGGTTCCGCCATAAGTCAAAGCTTACGAATGAAGTTCGAACTGCGTCCCAATCCTCGACTAGCATTTTGAAGGCTTCTGCACTTTGATGGGCGATCACCATTTGGACAGCTGGCGAGATAATCCCGCCCGTGTCGCACGTTAATCCCTGCATCGGAATCGTTCGCAATAAACAGTTTAAGCATGGGGTTTTTCCAGGAATAATGGAAAAGCTCATCCCATAACTACCGACACATGCCCCATATATCCAAGGTATCTTGTACTTCTGTGAAATATCATTGATCATCATCCGCGTTTCAAAATTATCGGTTGCATCGATAATGAGATCAACATCCCTTACTAAATCCTCGAGCATTGGTGGCGTGGCATCACCGATAATCGCTTTGATTTCCACGTCAGAGTTGATTGCCTTTAGACGTTTTTCAGCAGCCGCGGCCTTAGGAAGCTTCAGAGCGACATCCTCCTCTGTATAAAGCTGCTGACGCTGAAGATTGCTTGCCTCGACATAATCTCGATCGACGATCGTAAGCCTGCCAACCCCTGCTCTTGTGAGAATTTCTCCATTACCTGACCCAAGGGCTCCTGCACCGATCATTAACACATGCTTGGTACTAATTTTAGCTTGTCCTTCTTTTCCAATTCCTGGAAAGAGGACCTGCCGTGAATATCGTTCGTTCATTTGCGTTTTCCCCTTTCCGAAAAATCCACAAAGTATAACTTGTACTCAACTAAATTTATGGTGACCACTTTCATTCCTTTTTCCGGATTTCGGGCATCAAGACCCTCTCTTGGTGACCACTTTCCTTCTTTTTTCCGGATTTCAGTCATCAAGACACCTTCTTGGTGACCACTTTCCTTCTTTTTTCTGGATTTCGGGCATCAAGACCCTCTCTTGGTGACCACTTTCCTTCTTTTTTCTGGATTTCGGGCATCAAGACACCCTCTTGGTGACCACTTTCCTTCTTTTTTCTGGATTTCGGGCATCAAGACACCTTCTTGGTGACCACTTTCCTTCTTTTTTCCGGATTTCGGTCATCAAGACACCTTCTTGGTGACCACTTTCATTCCTTTTTCCGGATTTCGTCATCATGATCTACACCCAAAAACCAAATCAGCCCCCGCTTACTGGCGGGATAAAGGCAATTTCATCACCAGCTTGAATCACTTCGTCATCCTGAGCAAACTCTTCGTTCACAGCAGTCATAACGGTGTCCAACTTGGGAAGATCGTAACGTAAAGTCAATTCTGCTTTCAAATCTCCAACTGTTTTTCCCGCAGCTTCGATCTTCAAAAATTCTTCTCCAACCGCATCACGTAAATGAGCAAAAAATAATACTTTATTCATTCAAATCGCCCTCCTCCGGCTTGCCGCTTGGATAGGCCACCGTTTCGAGCTGGTTGCCCATCCACTCTTCGCCATCTTCCCAATGTTCTTTTTTCCAAATCGGGACAATTTCTTTGATTCTTTCAATCGCATAGCGGTTCGCTTCATAGGCATCGTTACGGTGCGGGGTAGAAACAGCAATGACCACCGCAATATCGGTGATATCAAGTCTGCCCACGCGGTGAGTAATCGCTACCTGTGCGCCTTCCCAGCGTTCTTCAATTTCCCTGCCAATTTGCTCAAGCTTTTTCACAGCCATCGCTTCATACGCATCATAAATTAAGAAAAGCGTCTTCTTACCTTTTGTTAATTCTCGAACCGTTCCGATAAACGTTGTAATCGCGCCTGCATTGCGCTGAACAACCTTATCAATTACGGATTGGATATTGATCGGCTCTTTCGACATTTGATAATTCATTCCATAACACCTCTTTTAGGCTAACTCTTTAGGTTGCTCATTTTCAACCACTTCATATCCGCCAATCTTGTCAACCTGCTGCTTAAAAACAGCAGACTGAATGATTTCTACTAGTAGTCTGCCACTTTCGCTTTCATAGAAGCTTCTCGTCATCAGTAAATCATATTCTTCATCGTTAACTGGAATAAAATCGAGGCCCAGCGCTTTTGCCGCAGGATATATCCCTAAGCCGGCTCCATGATTGTCCCCGTTAACTTCTGCCGCTACCGCTAAGTGTGAGAACATTTCACGGTCGTATCCGATAACTTCTTCTGAAGGAATCCCGTTTTCCTCTAGAAGCATATCAAAGAGAATCCTTGTTCCTGCCCCTTTTTGGCGGTTAACAAAGTTTGCCTTTTTAACAGCAATGTCAGTCACTGATTCAATTCCCAATGGATTACCTTGTGGTAAAATCCAGCCTTGCTTTCTTTTTAAAAATGGATAAAGAACAATATCGAGGTCAGCGAGTAACTTTTTTACATATGAGATATTATATTGCTTGGTTTTTGGATCAAGCAAATGAATGCCCGCTACATGAGCCTCTCCTTTTCGAATTGCCATAATACCAGCCATGCTGCCAACATGTGAAGAAACGATTTTCATGTCAGCACGGACTCTTTTTAATTGTGATGATAAAAGGTCAATCGTCAAATCATGACTGCCGCAAAACATAATCGCGTTTTTAATTTCCTCTAGAGGTCTTAGTAGTTCCACCTCAGCAACTTCACCCTGTTCATAGCCAATTACATTTGCTGGTACGACAAGAAGGCCATCCGCTCTAACATATGACATCGTTACTCCCGCTGCTCTTGTCAGCGGATTGGCAACAAACTGCCCATTCACATAGCCGATATTCATTCGTATAAAATCCTCTGCCCCCATACCCGAAACAATTCGGCGGCCGAGCTTGACGTTTATCGTTTGCCGCTTTGGTTCTGGAATTTGCAAATACTTACAAATCAGCGGACGGACAAACCATTCTAACGCTAAATAGGCGGAAACAGGATAACCTGGTACACCTACAACAATTTTCCCATTTATTTTTCCTAACACAACGGGTTTCCCTGGTCTGGCAGCGACCCCATGAGTGAATACAGTGCCAATTTCTCCGATGATATGAACAGTGTAATCCTTTGAACCAGCAGATGAACCAGCATTGATTACAATAATATCAGAGTTTTTTGCTGCTTCTAGTAACACATTCTTAATCTGCTCTGGATCATCCTTAACGATTGAATGAAGTTTTGGCTCACCGCCCCAATCCTTCACAAAATTTGAAAATACAGTCCCGTTGAATTCAATAATATTGCCTGATGAAAGTCGTGTATCTGCTGCTACAAGCTCATTTCCTGTAGGAATAATCGTGACAACGGGCTTTTTAATAACCGGAATATGAAGCTGCTGGCCGGCTAACAGCACCCCTAAATCTGCCGGTCTTAAGATATGTCCCTGTGGGAACAGCATTTCCTCTTGTACAATATCCTCCCCAATAGGACGAATATGCTGCCAGGGAGTAGCTGGCTCAATGATTTCAATTGTTTCTTCATCAATCATATCGACATGTTCAATCATAATGACGGCATTATAGGGAGCAGGAATCGCATTTCCTGTGTCAACAATCGAAAAATCGATACCCAGCTTAAGCTGCAGTGGACTTTGCTCATGAGCGGTATAGGTCTTTTCAGCGATAACAGCAATCCCATCCATTGCAGATGCATGGTAATGCGGCGTCGAAACATTGGCAAAAATCGGCTCTGCTGTAACACGTCCAAGAGCATCACTTGATGCGATCATTTCTTTTTCAAGGGGCTCAACAAACGCCTCGAGAATTTCTCGCTTCGCTTCCGATCGGGGTTTGTCCTCTAAATAAATTTTCCGTTTATACCTTTTGTGGTCCATCATTCGTTCCCCCTTATCGTGTTGCAATCACAGGTACAAAATCTCCCTGTGAAATCCCCTCTTTTTCTGAAGTAATCTCAACAATTCCATCGCTTTTTACGAGTGTCGTAATTAAGCCTGATTTACCAATGATAGGCTCCGCCCACCATTCTCCTTCTTTTTCAAACAAACGAACCCGAATATAATCAGCTCTTCCCGGTGCAGAAGGAATATTTTTCGTTATCCGTGCGAAAACTCGATCAGGTTTCTTATCTATTTTTTCGCCTTTTAATTTCCGAAGAATTTTTTCACCAAAAAGCATGAAAATAATCATCGCCGACGCCGGATGTCCTGGCAAGCCGATGACTGGTTTACCATTTGCTACTGCAAGAATGGTTGGCTTTCCCGGTTTAATAGAAATCCCGTGAACAAATACACCCGGTGTACCAAGGGACCCAATGACATCTGTTGTGTAGTCCTTTGCGCCGACTGAGCTTCCTCCAGATAGAATTAAGCAGTCAACCTCATCATATAGTGCTTGTGCCTTTGGCTGGAATTCTTGAAAGTCATCTTTCACGATTCCGCCATAGACAACCTCGATATTCCATTGCTTCGCGAGGCCAGCGATGGTCAAAAAGTTAATATCACGGATTTGCCCTTCTGATAGTTTCACAGTTTGATATGGGACAATTTCGTCACCAGAGGATAGGTATCCTACTTTGAGCTTGCGGTATACCGTAACCTGACTAATGCCCAGTGAAGCAATCGCGCCTAGCTCCTGCGGCCTTAGCCTCGTTCCTTGTGGAAGAAGAATCTCTCCTGCTCGGATGTCCTCACCTGCACGAATAATATTTTCGCTGGGGGCAACGGACTTATAGGCATTTAAGAGGCCATCATGGTCTTCACAATGTTCAATCATCATCACGCTATCACTGCCTGGCGGTATCATACCACCTGTCGGGACATAAATGGCTTCCCCTTGACCTACAGGAATCGCAGCCGACTCACCCATCTTCACCTCTCCGACTACCGTTAAGAATCCTGGCATCGAATCGGATGATCCATAGGTATCCTTCGCTCTTACCGCATAGCCATCAACCGTTGAGCGGTCAAAGCTGGGGACATTTTCCTGCGCGGTGACGCACGCCGCAAGGATATAATCAAGAGCTTCTTCCAATGGACGTACTTCAGTATCTTTTATCGCTGGAATCTTTTCTTCTATCATTGCATAGGTTTCTTCGACTGTTTTTACTTTGAAAAATTGCACTGTACTTTTCATCCTTCCTGCTTAATCGACTTCTAACCACTTTTTTGCGTCCTCATACTCATGCGGATGATTCATATTGAAAAAGACACGTTCTATGTCTATATTACTATAATACTGTAAATCTTTTTCCGTTAAATAAAGGACATTTAAATGGTCGAGCAGATTTTTTATCGGAAGACGTCCATTTTCAATACATTCTTCAATTTTATTCACTGTCGTCTTTTGAAAAACAGCACATAAGGGTTGCATTTTCCCATTAATAACAGGGACTAAGGCATCATAATGGTCAATCTTCTCGATAAGGGTCGCAGCAAGTTCTCCAGAAATAAACGGCATATCGCACGCTACAATAAAATTCAAATCATAGGTAGAGGCATTTAACCCAGCATGGAAGCCAGCAAGCGGTCCCTTTCCTTGATAGTGATCGGATACCATTGTCACGCCTAAAAATTGATAGGCATCCACATCATTGGTTACGAGAATAATATCATCAAAATATACCTTTAGCGTATCAACCATTCTTTCTATGGTGGTTTTCTCATTTAATTTTAAGAGAGCCTTGTTGGTGCCCATTCTGCTTGATTTCCCACCTGATAAAATAATAGCCGCAGCTTTCATGAAAAAACACCTTCTTAATTTGTTTGTTTCGCTTGTCTAGCGCAAGCGGACTAGCGACTAGTGTACGTCGCTTAACAGTCGCTTCCGCTTTTCATAACTCCCACTGCTTGATAGCCTTGTTCTTGAGCTACAAAGTCAAGATGGATCGTATTTAAATCCAGCATAGCAGCGGACGGTTTGCTAAGATATTGTCTTATATCTATCACTTTAATATACCCCATACACTTTTCGCAAACCTGTATTTGTGAGGAAGCGTCGCCTTCAATCGTCAAGTACTGAATGGTTTTGTGGTCATCATTACCGCAGTGAGCACATTCAATCCGTTTTGCATTCCAATGAGCCAGACAACGAGGGCATGTCATTACTTTTTTCCCTTCATCTTCAAGAACAGCAAGTCGTGCTGGTTCTCCACATACTGGACAGCCAGCACCAGGAACAGCATGAGTAATTTCGTGCTGAATTTTTTCTGCAGTTAGCTGTAAGTAAGGTCGTAGAGCTGTTTCAGCAAGAAATTGTGGGATCCACTCATCTAGTTCATTTTCCACAGCAAAGTCTGAAAAATAAACACTATTAAAAGAAAATGCTTCATCAATCCAGCGAATGACCGTTTCTTCGGTTAAAAGGGATAAAACACCAGTAAGCTTCGTTTCATGGTCAGGGTTGTTCTTACTTAACAGAGCATTTACTTCCTCTATCCACTGTAAGAATAGTGAAATATCGAAATTAATAGACGCTAATGCCGCAGCCGGCACTCCTGCTGACATTGCCGCTTTATCTAGGTTAGGAATAATTGACTCTGGATTAATGCTCTCTTTCCAATTCTCTTGAAGAGCGATAATATCCTTCTGTAAATTCTGATATTCTTTTGAAACAACAGATTTTTTCATCGTTGTGCACCTCTTTTATTTATTGGCTGCTAACTTTTATATCCGTTTTTCTCTGGCTGTGTTAAACTTGGCTGTTGATTTGAGCTCCAGGCACTTCGCTTTCCGCGGGCGGTCGGTGAGCCTCCTCGCCGCTGCGCGACTGCGGGGTCTCACCCTGACCTGCTAGTCCCGCAGGAGTCTCGTGCCTTCCGCTCAAATCAACAGGTTATAAAATCAACAGTTTCATTTAACACAGTTTTTCTTTAAATAAAGGCTGTCCTGCAAGAGACAGCCTTTATTAGTATAAAATTTTTAAGTAATGTCTAGCTACAGCGCCTAGCCCCTCGAGGTCACTTCGGTCCTGCAGTGCTTGTCGTGGCTGACCAAGGCGCTTCCGCTTTTCATTATCAAGCGCCTTTTTTCTTCTTTTTCTTGTCAGGGCTAGTTGGTTTTATTGGATTGCCATTCGCATCAATGTCAGGGAAGTTACCTTTTGCGACTTCTTCATCGTACCAGTCTGGATAGTGTTCTTTAGCCCACCATGCAGGTACTTCGCCTGTGATAACACCGGAATATCCTGGTTTAGAGTTTTTGTGAATAACAGATAGATAGACATGTCCTACGACTACCGCTATAGCAAGACCGAAACCAACGTTGTGTAGTAAATATCCCCACTGTACAACCGCTCTTGGGAAGATTTCAGGAAACCACATTGGGAAGCCTGAACCGATAATTAAGATCGCTGTGACAATTTGGATGATTGAGTTAATCTTTTCACCCGCGTTAAAGAATGTTTGTCTAACGTGCTTGAAATTGAAACCGAAAAGTTCCTTTACGAATTCAGTAAAGAACTCAAGATCTCGTTTTTTCCAAGTAACAAGCTCTTTCATCCAAAGCTTAAAGCCTTTGAAGTCAAAGATCACCCAGATAAGCGTTGGTGATATGAATGCTACTGCAAATATTCTGTGCAGCAAACGTGCACCTTCAGGACCGCCCAACACCGGGTACAACCAGTCAAAGAACTCAGTATACATTGGCAAAGCCGTAATATACAGGGCAAAGAACGAAATGGCATTAACCGCATGTGCCCAAACAAACGCTTTAGAAAAACGTTTTACTTTTACTGTCGACTTTTGAGGCTTACTCATGGTGCTCACCTCCGTCTTCGTTTTTAGCGTTCTTCTTACTAATAATCTTATTGGTAATGAAGGCACCAACAACCGCCATTGTAGTTGCACCAATCATCATTTTGCCTATTGGCTGTGCATAGTCTTTCCAAATAACAGCAGATGTTGGAACTTTAGGATTTTCAGGTAATCCGTAAACAGATGGTTTTTCAGCTAGTACATAAACTGTATGTGTACCACCAACACCTTGTGGGTTATAAACCATTGCGTTCGGATAACGGTCTTTAATTTGTTTAACACGATCTTCTGCCTTCTTGATCATCGCAGCTTTGTCACCGAACTCCATCGCACCTGTATGACAAGTATTTACGCAAGCAGGCTGTAAGCCTTCTTCCAAACGATCTGTACACATGGTACATTTGTTTGCTTTACGATATTTATCGCCATTTTTATCAATGTATTCCTTAAGAGAGATCACTTCAAATGGACAGTTTTGCACGCAATATCCACAGCCAACACATTTTTCATGGTCAATGACAACTGTACCAAATTCAGTGTAGCTGATTGCATTCTCTGGACAAACCTTTTCACACGCTGCGTCTGTACAGTGCATACAAGAAGAATGACGGAATAGGTAGTCTAGTTTTCCATTGGAATTTTCGTGCTCAATGTATTGCAATACGTTCCAAGTATCAGCAGTTGTCTTCGCATGTGATTGAACACTGCCTTGGAAATCCTGCTGCTCAGCCGGAAGGTCATTCCAGTTTTTACAGGCAACCATACAGGCACGACAGCCGTCGCACTTGGTCACATCGACATATTTTACATATTCAGTGGCCATTAGTCAGCCCTCCTTACGTTACAGAGGAATGCCTTATATTCAGGAATGGTTGAATTCGCATCCCCGATATGAGGTGTCAGACGGTTCGCTGTCTCCCCAGTTGCAATCCCTTTATAACCGAAATGCCATGGCATACCGATTTGATGAACATTTTTGCCATCAATTTTGTGTGGCTTAAAGCGTTTTGTTACCATTGCATAAGCTTTTACCTCACCACGAGCCGAGCTGACAATAACTTCATCTTTATTTTTGATGCCTTTTTCTTTTGCTAACTCTTCACTTATTTCAATATACATATGTGGAACAAGCTCTGATAACCATTCTTGGTTACGTGTCATCGTACCAGACTGCCAGTGCTCACTTACACGGTAAGTTGTAGCAACGATTGGGAAGTCTGCTTTAAAGCCGCGCTCATTGAATTTACCATCAAACAATTGGATAGCTGGGTTAATCTCTTGACTTGAGAGTAAATTCTTGGCTGGGCTTTCAAATGGCTCATAGTGTTCTGGTAATGGACCATCATTTAAGGTTGGAGCAAAAACTCCGCCTACCCCATCATTCATCATGATGAATGGATCTTCGAAACCTGCATCGCCAGGCTTTCTGGTCGCTACAAAGTCAGGTACGTCTACACCAGTCCATTTACCTTGGACTGCGTCATACCATACAATCGCCTTTTCTTTATTGTATGGAACACCGTTTGGATCACATGAAGCACGGTTGTATAGAATACGACGGTTCATCGGCCAAGCATACGACCAGTTTAGATACAAACTCATTCCTGTATCTTTTTTGTCACGGTTTTTCGCACGATTTTTACCTTCTTCTGGGTAGAATCCGCAATAGATCCAGTTACCTGAACAGGTTGATCCATCATCCTTAAGAGCACCAAAACCAGCAATTAGTTTGCCTGTATTTACGTCATAACCATTGATTTCTTTACATACTAGGTCGATATCTGGATGGTGTCCTTCACCATAGTTCCAGTAAAGAGCATGGATTGGTTCTGCTACTGGACCTGCTTCATTTTTATATAAACCTTTAATTCTTGTTGCAAGCTCATGGATAATTTCTAAGTCTGCCTTTGAGTCACCAAGAGGCTTAATTGCCTGCCAGCGATACTGCATCCAGCGAGAGCTGTTTGAAACGCTTCCTTCTTTTTCATAAGAAGAACATGCTGGAAGTAGGAATACCTCTGTGTTGATCTTAGATGGGTCACTGCCAGCTTCTTTTTGCCAGAAAGCTGAAGTTTCCGTTTCCCAAAGGTCAACCGCTACTAACCATTTTAAATTGGAAAGTGCATCTAGTTCTTTTCCTGCATTCGGTCCTCCGACTACTGGGTTTGTTCCAAATAGGAATGCTCCTTCGAGCTTACCATCGTACATCGCCTTAAACAGGTTGATATGCGAATAATTTTTATTTCCCTTTGGCAGGAACTGATAGCCAAACTCGTTATCAGCATGTGCATTCGGTCCATACCAAGCTTTTAACAAGCTGACAATGAACTTCGGTTTATTGCTCCAGTAACCTGTTTTTGGTGTTTCTTTTTCTAAATGTCCTGCTAATGTAGCATTCTTCACATCTGTAGAGGTAGGAGTATTCAAATATCCTGTTAAGTTACCATATAGTAACCCGAAATCTGTTGAACCTTGAACGTTGGATTCACCGCGCATTGCGTTAACTCCGCCGCCTGGCAAACCAATATTACCTAAAAGAAGTTGAATGATGGCAAAAGCCCGAACGTTTTGCGTACCAACTGTATGCTGGGTTGTACCCATTGCATACATGATCGTTCCTGCTTTACCGACTTGACCAGTTGCACAGAACGCTTCATATACCTTTAATAAGTCTTCTTTTGGTGTTCCTGTTATTTTTACTACTGTGTCTACATCATAGCGTGAGTAGTGATTTTTCATTAATTGAAAAACAGATCTTGGGTGTTCCAAGGTATAGTCTTTTACTAGGTTTCCTTCAGCATCTTTTTCAAATGCCCACTGCGTTTTATCATAAGCACGCTTATCTGCGTTGTATCCTGAGAATAAGCCGTCTTCAAATTTATAACTTGGATTTACAATAAAGCTTGCGTTTGTATATTTAGCAACATACTCTTTGTGGTAAAGATTATTTTCAAGCGCATATTTGATCATTCCGCCCATAAACGGAATATCAGTTCCCGAGCGTAATGGTGCATAAATATCAGACATTGACGATGTTCTTGTATAACGAGGGTCAACACTTATTATTTTTCCGCCATTCTCTTTCGCTTTCGTTAACCATCTAAAGCTAATTGGATGGTTTTCTGCTGGGTTTGCGCCCATAATCAACGCACAATCAGTATACTGCACATCATTCCAACTGTTAGTCATTGCTCCACGACCAAATGAAGGTGCCAGACCGGCAACCGTAGAACTATGTCATATTCGTGCCTGGTGCTCTAAATAGGTAACACCAAGCCCTCTCATCATTTTTGCAAGCAGGTACGTCTCTTCGTTATCAAGAGCTGCTCCGCCAAGACTGGCAATTGCCTCGGTCTTATTTACTGTCATGCCATCTTCAGTGACAACAAACGTCTTGTCACGCGTTTCCTTCACACGTTTGGCAATGGTTTCATACATCCATTCCCAATCTTTTTCTTCCCATTTATTACTGCCTGGTGCACGATAAAGCGGTTTCTTAATACGTTTTTCAGAAGTATATAACTGTCTAATGGTTGTTCCTTTACTACATAGCTTACCTTCGTTAATTGGGTTATCCGGATCCCCTTCCGTATAAACCACGGTATTGTCCTTTGTATGGACTAAAATTCCACAACCTACGCCGCAAAAGCAGCAGATGGTTGGTGTTACAGTTGATTTAGCAATTTTGAATTCTTTTGTGCTGGCATAAGCTTTTTTCTCATCAAAGCCTAGCTCAACTACTGCTAACGTCACAGCAGTCGCACCAGACAACTTCAAGAATTGCCGGCGGTTTAAGTTGATTTCGACCATTTTTCTATCTCCTTCCCAGAATTGAATAGATTATCCCTTTTATATCTAGTTTTGTACTCTGTTTCCCCCCCTTCAATGCATCTCTACAGCGGGTTCTTCCACTACATCATTTTGAACTCGGCCTGTTGAGGTATAGATATTAGCCATTTTCCCTCGTAAATAGCCAATTACCTCTATATTTAAGTATTTAGCCAATTGAACAGCTTGCTTGGTTGCGGCTGTTCGTGAACCAATAACAGGAAAGCCAAATTTCGCTGCTTTGGAGAGCATTTCATATGAAACCCTTCCGGTTGTTAATAAGACCAACCTTTCGGGATGTAACCCAAGTCGTAGCGTGTGGCCAATGATCTTATCGACTGCATTGTGCCGCCCAATGTCTTCACGGACAGTAATATTGCCTGTTTCATCTACAATACAGGCCCCATGCATTCCGCCAGTTTCCAAGTAAAACGGTGAATTTCGAGCGAATTCACTCTGTTTTTTTAATAAAAAACTCAATTTATATCTATATTCAGTAGCTACTTTTTGAAAGTTTTTTACGTCTGTCATCGAAAAAAACGTGACACCGCGCCCACAGCCTGCTGTATAGTGCTTCTTCTTCGTAAACAACTCTTCTTCATTAAAACCATTCAGAAGTGAAATATGGATGCTTCCCATTTCCTCATTTATGGTAATGGATTCCACTTCACTCGCTTCCTGAATAAATCCTTCAGAAAACAAATAACCATAGGCCCAATCCTCAAGGTCGTGTTTCGTTAATTGAAATACTGCAATCTCATACCCATTTACAATGAGAGTAATGGGATATTCATCAGGACATCCTTTGCGGTACATTGTTTTCCCTCCTTTCAGGAATTTACCTTCGTAGCGTTTCAATTGTAATAATGTTACCCAAGCTTCTCAGCAACATTTATCACATCAAAATGTAATAAACTATGCCTCTTAAATTTATAATAAATATTAGCGCCCTACTTATGAGCGTTTGACAAACGTCGTACGTTTTTGTGTCGAATTATCGAACTTTTTTCTTTTTCAACCAATTTAGCACTATCAAAGCATTGTTAAGTCGCTTTTTGTAAGCGTTTACCACATAAATTTGTATCTTTAGTACTATCGTACGATGAGTCCTTTTTCTCGGAAGTAAGATTTATCACATATAACCACCTAAATAGTGTAAAAACCGTTAAATGTCATTTTTCCGACAAAAAGAATGCCTCCATAAAATTTCTACTATATTTTCAAGTTTGTTTTATAATAGGAATAGCTGTTTTTTCACCATCTAGCTTTGGGAGGGTATACATATGACAATCAAAAAGGTTATGACAGTCGCGGGGTCTGATACGAGCGGCGGTGCAGGAATACAAGCAGACCTAAAAACATTTCAAGAACTCGGTGTCTACGGGATGAATGCGCTGACTACAATCGTTACGATGGATCCAAAGGATTGGCACCATCGTGTGTTTCCCATTTCCGTTGAGACACTAAAGCCACAAATCGATACTGTCCTTTCTGTCGGAATTGACGCAATGAAAACGGGAATGCTTGGCACAGTCGAGATTATTGAATTAGTCGCAAAGGTCATCGATGAAAATAAATTAGAGCGGGTGGTAATTGACCCTGTTATGGTTTGTAAAGGCGAGGATGAGGTTTTAAACCCAGAAACAGTTGATGCTATGCGTGAACTTTTACTGCCACGTGCCTTAGTTGTAACACCAAACCTATTCGAAGCGGGGCAATTAGCACAAACCGGTCCCGTTAAAACGTTAGAACAAATGAAGGAGGCTGCTGTCAAAATCCACGATTTAGGTGCAAAAAATGTGGTCATTAAAGGTGGAAGCAAGCTTTTAACAGAGGAAAAGTCCATTGATCTTCTATATGATGGTAAAAACTTTACGATTTTTGAATCTGATAAGATTGAAACGAACTTCACCCATGGCGCGGGCTGTACCTTCTCATCTGCTATTACTGCAGAGCTGGCAAAAGGTAAAACTGTTGTTGAAGCGGTTGAAGTTGCGAAGGATTTCATTTCAGCCGCTATCAGTCAAGGCTTCCGCTTAAATGAATTTGTCGGCCCTACTTGGCATGGTGCCTACCGAGGAACACATTCATCAACTGAGTATTGTGTAGATTGCTAATAATTCAATGAAGGGTCGTCCACTATGGACGGCTTTTTTTAAGATAAGTATAAGTATTAAACTTATCTTACTGTCCAGCTCCAGGCCATACGCCGCTGACCAGGGCGCTTGCGCTTTTCTTATTAGGCTGAAATTTCGCATTTTCCAAGTGATTTTAGTATGATAGTTACATTATTAAATACACTAATTTTTAGATTACATACCTTGCATGGGGAAAGGAGAAAAGAGTTATGGAACCAATAAAGGATTATCTCGAGGTTCAAGCAGCGATTAACAAATACGCGAATCAGGATGTCTATATTCACCTTGAAACAACGAATGGTGCCTATGCATCCCACCATGATCAAACCTTCTTTTCTGCTGGCGCCTATATTCGAAATGGCCTTGTTCGCTACGAACATGGAAAAATCACTGGAACGGACCCCTATCGTGTTGGGTTAAAAATAAACCTCGGTTGGATTTACGCTGAAGGTCTTACACATTTTGAAATTGATGAGCACGATCGCTTGCTACTAGCGGGCCATGATAACAAAGGGAAACTTGCGGTTGCCCTCGAAATCAGCCTTACACCATTTGAGTAAAGGAAGAAAGGAGGAGTTTTATATGGAAAAAGAACGTCATGTATTAGTTGTCTTCCCACATCCAGATGACGAGGCTTTTGGAGTTTCTGGAACCATTGCCACTCATGTTAAAAACGGCACTCCCGTCACCTATGCTTGTTTAACATTAGGGGAAATGGGGCGCAACATGGGAAATCCCCCATTTACCAATCGGGAAAATCTCCCGAAAATTAGAAAAGTAGAGCTTAAAGCCGCTGCTGCAGCTTTAGGCATCCAGGATTTACGCATGCTTGGCTACCGTGATAAAACGATTGAATTTGAAGATGACGAAAAACTGGCGAATACCATGCTGTCTTTAATTAATGAAGTGAATCCATCCTTGATCATCACGTTTTATCCGGGCTATTCCGTTCACCCTGACCATGACGCCACCGGTGCCGCGGTTGTCAGGGCAGTCGAGAAAATCCCTGCAGCCGCGAGGCCGACACTGCACTGCGTCGCCTTTTCAAACAATTGTGTCGAAGAGCTCGGTGAGGCCGACATTGTCTATAATATCACGGCTGTTGCTGACAAAAAGCTCGCTGCGATTCAAGCCCATCGTTCTCAAACGGAGCAAATGTTTGGCGACGTGACGGAGAAGCTGAAAAATCAGGATCCACAGATGATGGTGTGGATTAACAATGAACGATTCTGGACGTATAGGATCAAAGATTAACTGGGTATTAGCGTCCATGAAGCCCAAATTCCATTTACTTTTCCAAAAATGGGTCTCATGAAACGTTCATGAGGCCCATATTCCATTTCATTCCTGATAAACAGTCTTCATGACCTGTCATAAAGCAAAGACCCCTTCACCTATAACGAAGGGGTTTTTTTAATAGGATTTATTTAATAAAGTGCACAGTCTGCACATATCAAGAATGATGATCTTCCTTGATTTCATTTCGATGATTCCCTCTTTTTTAACGCCACATTTCCACCTTCGTTATCTCCTATTCTAGTAAAAGTTTTTTCTCCATATAGTGATAATCTTCACAAAACGTTCAAATTTCCCAAAAGCCTGCTGTTGCAACCGCCTTCACAAAACGTTCAAACTTATCTAAAAAGTTGTGCGTTAGGTCACATTTTACTTCTTGAATTATTAATAGGATGAAAGTGTTCAATAGACAGAAGGAGGGGGAAGTATGAATAAGGCGATAATCAGCTTTGTCGCAAGTTTAGTCATTGGTTTTGGTCTTGGATACTTAGTGTTTGGTGTCGTTATGGGGGATTCCGATAAACAGCCTCAAGTAGCTCAAACGGAAGCAACGAAAGAAACAACCACAACAGAAGATCAAAAGAAAAAACCAGAAACTGCTTCAGTAGATGCAACGAACATCCTCAATAGTAAAGGCTGCCTTGGCTGTCATGCCGTCGATAAACTCGGCTTAGATGGTGGGGTAACAGGGCCGGACCTTTCAAAAGCTTTTACAGAGGTTGAAGGAAAGCATGGCAAATCACTAGATGAATTCTTAAAAGAACCAACATCCGCGGTTATGTCCTCGGTTATTGGCGGTAGCCCGTTAACAGATGAAGAGCGCACGCAAGTGTTAGATATGTTAAAGCAAGCTTCTGAAAAATAAAAAGGTGGTGTGGTAGATGAAAAAATGGGTTCCAATTGTCTCTGGTTTACTAGCAGGTTTTGTAGCAGCTACGATTACCTTTGCTGATTTTTCAAAGAGTACAAACAATCAAGCCGCTTCTAGTAGTACCAAGAGTGATGCTGAAAAGGTTTATGTACCATTCGGTGAAAAAGATGATTACTACTTATTCGCATCAGGTGGCCACTCTGGTCAGATGTTTATCTATGGTGTTCCATCGATGCGTCATATTCGTACAGTACCGGTATTCTCACCAGACTCTGCAACTGGATATGGGTTTGATGAGCATACGAAGAAATTAATGGGTGACTATACGTGGGGAGACCTTCATCACCCGGCATTCTCCGAAACAAATGGTGATTATGACGGTAAATATATGTTTGCTACGGACGTCGGAAATAGTCGTGCAGCAGCCATGGACTTAGAAACGTTTACGGTTAAAGATATTATTAATGTTCCGAACACAAGCGGTCCGCACTGTGCCGCGTTCGTTACCCAAAACACAGAGTATATGTTCCTGCCGACACGCTTTGCGGTTCCTATCGGCTCTGAATACAAGTCTTTAGATGAGTACAGCGACCAGTACCGCGGTGTTATGTCAGCCGTAACGTTTGACCAAGACAAAGATAAACTTAATGTTGCATACCAAGTGGCTCTTCCACCATGGTCATACGATTTATCTGACGCTGGTAAGAAAAGTTCAGCTGATTGGGCTGTTATGACCACTTACAACACAGAAGAAGCAACAACGAATCTTGAAATTAACGCCTCACAAGCTGACCGTGACTTCATTGTTCTTTTTAACTGGAAAGAGCTTGAAAAAAAGGTTGCAGACGGACAATATGATGAAGTTACCGGGCAAAAAATGATTTTCCCTGAAAAGCATAAAGGCGGTATTTACCTTGTACCTGTAGCGAAATCACCACATGGTGTCGACGTTACTCCGGATGGAAAGCACTTTATCGCTTCTGGTAAATTAGCACCATCCATGACTGTATTCTCGTTTGAAAAGGCATTTGAAGCTGTGAAAAATAAAGACTTCGCTGGCGAACGAAATGGGATTCCAATTATCAACTATGATTCTATCATGGAAAGAGAAGTAAACCCTGAAAATGCATTAGGGCCGCTTCACACGCAATTTGATGATAAAGGAATGGCCTACACAACGATGTTCATTTCTTCGGAAATTGTGAAATGGGATCCAAAAACAGGCGAAACATTAGACCGTGTTCCTGTTCAATACTCTCCAGGACACTCTGTAGCAGCTGAAGGTGACACCGTTTCACCTGATGGAAAGTGGCTCGTCGCCTTGAACAAAATCGCAAAAGACAGCTATTTATCAGTAGGTCCATCACATCCTGAATCGATGCAATTGATCGATATTAGCGGGAAAATGAAGGTAATTCAATCTTCACCAGTTAACCCAGAGCCGCATTATGCGCAAATTATTAAGGCAGATAAGATTAAGACCATTGAAGTATATCCAAAGGATGAAAATAATAAGCTTGCGACTTACAAACAAGATCAGGCTAGGATTGAGCGTAATGGAAATGAAGTTCATGTCTACGGTATCGCGATGCGTTCGAAATTTATCTTTGACGCGAAAGCGAAGCGTCCTGACGTGATTGAAGTCAATCAAGGAGATAAGGTAACGATCCACTTGACCAATACGGATTTTGATGAGGATATTACCCATGGATTTGCCATCAACCAATACAACTTAAACATTGAAGTACAGCCCGGCCAAACCAATACAATCGAATTTACTGCAAATAAAGCAGGTACATTCCCGCTTTACTGTACTAACTTCTGTTCCGCACTGCACCAAGAAATGACCGGCTACTTCCTTGTAAAACCAAAGCAATAATCCGAAAAGCGGAAGCGCCTTGACCAGGGGTGACCGGCATAAGACGAGACGGCGATAAGGTTGTTCTTTAACCTTATTGACGGATTGGCTCAGACCTGAGAACCCCTAGGCGCTGCAGCTAGACAAATGATGGTGATGGGTATCAATTTTTAAAAATTGGTACCCTGCTCCGTTTATGAAAGGAAATGTTTTAAATGAAAGGGAAAAAATTATCGCTTGTTTCGTCATTACTGATTACACTTGCTGCAGTTTTGGTCGTTCTTTCATTATTCTTCCCCTGGTGGCAAATGGTCTTCTTTGCCCCGCAGTATCCTGAAGGCTTAAATATTATCGTTTACCCTAATAAGCTTGAAGGTGAAATTGATATCGTCAACGGATTGAATCACTATATTGGAATGGAAAACTTCAGTGAAGAAAATTTCCCAGAGTTAGCGTATTTATCCTACTTGGTCATCGGCTTAGCAGCGATAACGCTCATAACAGCGATTCTTCGAAGAAAGGCCTTGCTATATGGATTAATTGGTCTCTTTGTTATTGGAGGAACCCTGGGTGTACTAGACCTAATGGCTGCACTTAAAAAGTTCGGGACCAATTTAAGCCCGACGGCTCCTATTAAAATTGATCCATTTGTTCCGCCAATTATTGGCCATAATACGGTAGCAAACTTTGTTACCGAAAGTATCCTTGGCTACGGCTCGTATTTCTTAATCGCTGCCTTTATTTTATTATTGATTCCGTTATGGAAGGATCGAAAAAGATGAAGAAACTACTGCTCTTTCTTTTCGTTTTCTCTCTTACTTTTACTATGAGCCCTGAGAAAAATAATGCTGCCGAAAACTTGCAAGCAATGATCGACAGTTTGGAAGAAGGAGCAGTTTTGAAGCTTGAAAATAAAACGTATGAAGGCAATATTGTTATTACCAAGCCCATCACAATTATTGGCGCTGACAACACCACAATCAAAGGAGACGGTACAGGCAACGTCATCTCCATTAAAGCAGCGAAGGTAACTCTTAAAAAGTTGAACGTATCAACTAGCAGTATGAACCGCAACTCCCCCGAGGAGTATGCAGGCATTAAAGTTTACACAAACGGGAATGTATTGGAACACATTCAAATTACCGATTCTTTCCACGGAATCTATTTAAGTCAGGCACACAACAATAAAATCACCGATGTAAAAATAACAGGCATGGGTAAAGGGGAAATTGCGGCTCAGGGTAATGGCATTCATGTCTATTATTCCAATGATAACCTCTTAACTCATAATACCATCGAAGGTACGCGTGACGGGATGTTCTTCGACAAAGCAAATAGGAACGAAAGCGACCAAAATAATATTACTGACACAAGGTACGGCCTGCATTACATGTATTCGGATGAAAATACTTTTACGAAAAATACCTTTACGATGAATACGGGCGGCGCTGCGGTGATGAATTCGAATCATCTGCTGCTAGAGGATAACCATTTTATCGTTAACTACGGCAACCAATCATTTGGCTTATTGCTGCTCCAAGCGAATGATAATCAAATAAAAAACAATACCTTCTATATGAATCAACGTGGAATTTACATTGATCAAGCGACAAGAAATATCATCAAAGACAATAAAATTTCTCAAAATCAAATAGGCATTGAGCTTTGGGCCAGTTCCAACGAACAAATCTTTACAGAAAATCTAATTACCGAAAACACTATCCCCGCCGTTACAATAGGTGGAAGCGGTGAAACCAATCTTTGGAGTCAGAACGGCAAAGGTAATGACTGGGGACGCTCCTTCCCGCTCACCGATTTAAATCAAAACGGAATTGGGGACTTTCCAATAACCTATCGATCGTCACTTTATCAGCTAATTGAAGACCAAGAATTATCCTATTTATTTTTAAAAAGTCCAGCACTAGCCATTTATGAAAAAATGAATGCGGTGGTTATCGACGAAAAGGTTATGTTTAATGACCCATATCCGCTGGCCGCTGCAAAAGGCAACCAAAATATCCTGCTTTTAGCTTTAATAGGGCTTGCCGCGGTGTTGATTTTACTAAAGGGGAGACATTTACTATGCATTATATTTGGAAGGAATGGAAAGAAAATATAAGAGGAAAAGGATTATGGCTTGCATTAAGCATCATTGTTCTCCTAACCGTCAGTATCTTGTTTCGTTCCACTGACCTTTCATTTGATAAAGGCTTCTATGTCCTCTTACTTAATTTATTTGATACGATTATTTACTTTATCCCGATCCTTTGCTTGTTCATCGGTGCCTTTTCTATCTTTCAGGAAAAGGAACAAAAGACACTCATCATGCTGTTAACCAAGAAAGATAGTTATACAAGCTTTTTACTTAAAAAAAGCCTCGGGCTGTTTACGACCGTTCTTGTACCGATACTCGTCTGGTTCTTTCTTTATTTGCTGTTACTCAAATTTAATTTCCAGCTTGATATGAAGGCTTATTTTATCTTTATTTTGGCGATTGTCACCATGTCACTCGTGTTCCTGCAAATCGGAGCGGCCATCGGCAGTTTTAGCCGCTCAAGAATGCAAATTATCGGCTATACGATTTTTGTCTGGTTTTACTTTTTCTTCTTACACGACTTTATCTTGCTATCATTTTTACCAGATGTGACCCATGAAAATGTAAAGCTGTTTTCAGCTGGATACTTTTTAAATCCACTGCAGTCGATTCGGATGTTCTTAGAAACTGGTATGGGTGTTTATTCCTTTGGTCACATGTCACGGCTGCTTCAAGCCTTTATGTGGACAAAACCAGTATTCTTTCTGCTTGGAAATCTTATATTCTGGCTAATCGCTTCCATCACTACAGCGATTGTGTTTCACCGTAAGGAGGGCTTCGAATGATAACCGTAACTGATCTAAACCAATCCTTCGGGAAGAAATTAATCCTAGAGTCTATCAATATAGAAATTAACAAACATGAAATTTGTGCACTCGTTGGCCGTAATGGTGCTGGAAAATCAACTTTTATTAATAGTCTGCTTGGTTTGCTTCCTGTTAAACAAGGATCGATCTCGATTAATGGCGTTCAAGTAACGAAGAAAAATCATGATTGGAAAAAAGCGATAGCCTATCTGCCAGAAAAGTTTCAACTTTATCCGATGCTGACTGGGCTTGAAAATATTACCTTCTTTGCGGAGGCCGTCGCAAAGGTGGTTGACCAAGAACGTGTTAAATCGGTCCTTACGTCGGTAAGCTTGTGGGATGACCGCGATGTTCAGGTGAAGAAATATTCAAAAGGGATGCTGCAACGCCTTGGATTAGCCATTACTCTCTATCAAGATTCAAGTATTCTGATTTTGGATGAGCCGACAAGTGGGATCGACCCCATGGGACGGAAGGAAATTTTAGAAGTGTTAAAATCGCTTCATGATAAAACGATCCTGCTCTCCTCCCATCATCTTGATGAAATCAAACAAGTTTGTACCCATGTGGCCTATTTAAATAATGGAAAAATGGAGAAATACACCGTTGAGGAGTTCTTACAAACACATAATCTTGGAGGATATGAATCATGAAAAAGACGATGATGCTGACCGCACTGCTATTCCTTGCCATACTTGCAGGCTGCAGTTCGGACCCTAAATACAAAATCGAAGTAACAAAACCGATTTATTTTCAAGCGGATACGGAAGTTCCATTTGAAATAATGGTGACGGAAGAGGAAAAGGCAGTTGAAGGACTTGATGTTTCTGCGGCCTTCTCGATGACAAATATGGACCATGGTATGACGGAAGTAACATTAACTGAAGGCTCAGAAGGTAAGTACGGAGGTAACGTCAAGCTGCCAATGGGAGGTAAGTATGAAATTGCTTTTACGCTCGAAAAGGATGGTAAAAAAACGGAAGAAGTTATTGATTATGAAGTTAAAAAACCTGAAGGTGTAGCCTCGATTAATGGGGATTGGATTACAAATGAAAATTTAGACTTTTACAAGTTTATTAATTCTCTTCAGCTTGCAATCAATCGTGAAACCGACCAGAAGCGCTACACTGGCGACCAACTGAAGGAAGCATTGTCCTACTGGGATTCACAGGAAAAGGTTGTCGAGGATAAAAATCAATTATTAACACAAATCATCCGTCTCCGCGCAATGGCGATGCTTGCTGAAGAAAAGGGGCATACCGCAAGCGCTGCGGAAATTGACACAGAAATCAACAAAGTCCGTGACCAATACAACCAGTTCGAATCCGCCAAAGCCATGATAAAGGAATATGGTGAAGAAAAATTCTGGGAAACCGAAAAGCAACAATACCAACTAATCGTCCTTTCCCAAAAAGTACAAAAAGACATGATTGAAAAAGTAAACAAAGAAAACCCAGAAATGGCCCAACAAGAAATCAACTTCCAAGCCCAAAAACAATACGAAGAACTCCTAGTATCACAAGTCAACTCACTAAAAATACAAGTCATACGGTGACAGCAACGGTGACAGGCACCATTTATGCAAAACGAATCGTTTATGCAGTATATTTGGTGCCTGTCACCATTTATGCAAAATAAGCGGTTTATGCACAACATTTTGTATAAATGGTGCTGTTGGTTTATTCTTCTGGTGTGTTTATGATTTTTAGTGTTTTGAAGCCGAGGTTGATTTTGTAGTTTAGGTTCCAGTTTGCGCCTAGGATTTCGATTTCGGTCTCTTGGAGGGTAAATCTAATCATGACATCATTGTATTGATCCAAGATGACGTACGAGCTCTTGTTGGTAAATACTTGGAAACTCGGATGGGCTATTAGTGTCCATCCGTATTGTAATTTGTTGCTTTTAGTACTCAAGACCTCACCACCCTTTGCCTATTTACTTCAGATTAAGCAGCAACACTTGGGTAACCTTCATCCCAAATCCATTCTATAAAACCTCCAGTATCGCCTTGGCTACTCCATGTTCATCATTTGTGGCGGTAACTACATCACAGAGAGATTTAATTTCATAGGCTGCGTTCCCCATCGCTACCGCTCTGCCGACTCTTTCCAGCATCGAGACATCATTAAAGCTATCTCCCAGCGCCATAGTCTCTGCTAATTCAATCACTTTCGCTTTTATAAAGGCTTCTAGGGCAATCCCTTTTTGAGCTTGTCGATTGGTGATTTCTAAATTCTCATGCCCTGAACTAGATACGGCCAACTGTGTTAAATCTTCTAATGAGGATGCTGCTCCTTCCAGCTTTTCTGAATCAAAGTCAAAGGCAAGAAGCTTATAGACCTGGCACTCTTCATCATTAAAAAGATGGTTATAATCTTCAACTTGATGAACTAAACCATTTCGAATTCGAGCTCCTGCTTTATGGACGACTTGCTCTCGGTTTAAATCAGGATTAGCACTTATCACAATATCCACTAAAATCGAAACGGCCTTTTCAGGATCAAGCGTGTAGGTTCCTTTATTTGTATAAACTTCAAAATAGATATCCTTTTCCGTTAACAACTCAGCTGCCTTTTTAACATCCTGCCTTTCAATGGGTGTAGCAGAAAAAACTTCTCCTTCTTTTGTACGCACTTCTGCACCATTCACGCAAATAGCAGGGCAATGTAAATCGGCTTCATCCAGGACAAATCGCACTTCCTGATAAGACCTTCCCGTTGCCACGACCACCTCAATTCCCTGTGCCTGTGCTTTTAGAATCGCTTCCTTATTTTCTTGACTAACTTTTTGGTAAGAGTTTAATAACGTTCCATCCATGTCTGTAGCAATACACTTTATCATGTTGTCACCTATATCCTTTTCCTATGTTACCGCCATTCTAACATGATTCCACTAGACATTTTCACCATTTTGCTCATGAAAGATACTTGCTGCCCTCACGCACACTTAAAGCTGCTAGTTGATTTCCTTCTATAAAGCTCTTAACCGAATCGGAATTCGTTTTAGAATATTCCCTTAACGCCCAGCCAATGGCCTTTTGGATAAAAAATTCCTTGCTGTCAGCATTTTCAAGTATGTATTGATAGAGAAGGTTCTCGTTTGTTTGTCCCTTATATTTTAATTGAAAAAGAATTGCCGTCCTTCTTAACCACATATTATCGTGTACCGACCACTGGTTTATCGTCTCTTCGATTACTTCAGAATATCGCTTAGCTATTTCTCCTACTAGAGGTGCAATACTATCCACACTATCCCACCAGGATTTAGTCGTAATCAATTGCTTAAGAAATAGCAAGTCATCCTTAAGCAATTTTTTTGAAAACTTACCTATATAGGTAATCGCGGTATACTGATATTCTCGCTCACTCTTTTCCCAAAGCCCTAAAACAAATTCCTTGTTAAACGGCTCTTTTAGAATACCCGTCTCTTTAAAAAATTTCTTTTCAAGCTCTTTTCGTAACGGTGACTTAATTCCTAAGAAAGGAAAATGATCTTTCATATACTTTTTCATTGGACCAGCATTTTCTTCATTACGGTGCTCTTCAAACATAAGTGTTAGTTTTTCTATTTCATTTTCCAAAATCCTTCACCCCTAAAAAAATTGCTATAGTACTATTTTAGCTCTCCTAGCGAAATAATGGCCAGAAAAGCAAAACAAATCGGCAATAATAAAATCAAGCCGGCTATCGATTCTAAATGGCCGGCTTGATTTTGAAGTTATTGGGGAGTAGAAATTGCAGCTGGGGATATGCGCAAGTTCTGTTGTTCCTCTTGATTAAATTGGTTCTGTAATTCAAGATTAGCTCTTTCAGCTTCTGAATTTGCCTGAATGGGAGCATGAACCTTTCCATCTTCCAGTTGTTCATTGATTTTGTTATTCGCCTCCACTGTGTTATTTGCAGAATTAGAGTCATTTGTCATCGTCCAAGCCTCCTTTTATCGTAACCAACATTTTTATCTTCCCCTAATAAAAAGATCATACACAACTAAAAACTGCCCCATTACGGGACAGCTGGTAGCTACTGAGTATGAACCGAAACTAACTCACTCATTTCTTCGGCTATTTTACTTTGGATGTTTTCGACAACCGAAAAGTCCATTGCCGGGACATAAATCGATTCAAGCTGATCATGAAGTTCTTTTGCCCTCGCTAAATAAGAGGTAGCTTCCTTCATTTTGTTTTTGTAAGATGCGGCGATTGGTTTAATTTTGTCTTCATAGATTTCATCTGTTCCTGGTGTAATCAATAGCTCATACATATCAATGATTTCATCACCGGCCCGGCTTGGGAAATACTCATGTGGAGCCGTACTGTCAAATATGGAAATTCCTAGCTCTCGAAAAATCACCATATCCAGGCTGTGAGGATCAAAACCACAATGATAGACTTCTGTATCAATACCCCTTACTTCTGCAGCTGCAGCCAGCTTCTTCAACATCGTTGATTTTCCGGAACCAGGGCGTCCTTTAATAAAGTAACGCTTTTCGATCCCCTCCGTTAAATTCGGGACAAAATCAACCGCTCCCTTAGGTGTTGCCGCCCCTAAGAAGCGATGGCGGATATCTGATTGCTTATTCAACTTCAGCTTACCAAAGAAGGATTGAATTAATTTATTGGTCAGCTGGTCTGCTTTTTCAAAATCCATGTTCTCAATATAAATTTTCTCCCAATCATCATGAACATCCAAAGCTTGTTTAAAGGTTGAGTAGGCTAAATTAAACGAAGCACTAATTTGTTTTGATAAACGTTCAATATTCTTTTTCTCAGCAGCAAGTGCCTTTGCGTTCCAGGCCTCACCCAAATTAATATACTGTTCTACAGCACCTGGAGCTTTCGGCTCGATTACATGCGGAGCCGTCCCGTCCACGATCCCCACCTTTAAGGCACGGATGATCACTCCATCAATGGAATTGTTATCCGACGAACAATGTAAGAACTCGATATCATATCCCTTTTCGACCCATTCGTTGCCTATCATTTTCATCAGTGAGGATTTACCTGTTCCAGGACCGCCTTTAAGAATATAGATACAATCTAGTCCTTGAAGATTTGAATCATATAGGCTGTGGAATCCTCTAGCTGTATTTCCGCCTGCAAAATAATTTTTTATCTTTCCTGCCACTTCTGATCACTCCCTTATACGTGACACTCGCAAGGTTTCATTTCAAACATATCTTATGCAATGTGTGTTTATAGGTGAATGCCCACTAAATTATTTTCTTACCTCAACGGTTTCAGCCTTTGTTAGATTTACTAACACTTTCGGATCGATCACGATTTGAACACCTATTTTCCCAGCGCTGACAACCATATCCTCAAGCGCTAAACAGCTTTCATCTATAAATGTCTTATATTCCTTTTTCATCCCAATTGGCGAGCAGCCGCCACGGATATAGCCCGTCCATTTTAAAATATCCTTAACAGGAATCATCTCGACGTTCTTTTCCCCAGCAACTTTTGCGGCTTTTTTTAAATCCAATTCTGCTTCTACTGGTATCACATATACATAAATATTTTTACTTGCCCCTTGGGCAACCAGCGTTTTATATACTTCACGAGCCTCCCTGCCTATCTTCGCGGCAACAGAAACTCCATCTATTTTTCCATCTTGATTATCGTATGTAAGCACCTCATAGGCGAATTTTTTGCTATCAAGTATTCGAATTGCATTTGTTTTGACCTTTGCCATTGCTCTCATCCTTAATCGTTTTTGCTATTATTATAACAATTTCCACTTGCCAATATATAAATAGGGTAAGGAATCATCCACTTCCTTACCCTGCGTTTTGCTTTTACGTGCACCTAAATGATCGAATTCTCCTTAGATCGGTTCCATAATATACCCAGCGGAATCCCCTCCAGCGATAGCCTGCAACTGAGTCTCTTCCAACAAAGGTTGGATAAAACCAGAAACTTCTTCCATTGTTAAGCCAAACAAAGGTAAAGCGGTGGAGGCAGCCTCTAATCGCTCCAGGGTCAACCGCGAATGCAGAAACTGATTCTTGCGGCGTATGCGAAGGTGGGGGTGTAGATGGCGCTCCATCATGATGTTGTCCTCCGCCCATCGGCGGGTGCTGAGATCCATGCTGCTGTCCTCCACCAAATGGCGGGTGCTGGGATCCATGCTGCTGCCCCCCTCCAAATGGCGGGTGCTGGGATCCATGCTGCTGCTCCCCTCCAAATCGAGGCTGCTGGCTTGGTTCTTGAATTGGTGACATTCCGTAATAATTGGGATAACCATCATAATTCACGGACATATTCCTCCTTTAATATGTTTTCCCCTTACTATATGCTGGGAATTTCATTGGGTTAAAGGACGATTTCCCCCTAGGTGCTACACGGAATCTCCACATTGTTGTCACCCGTTTGTCACTCTATTAATCCATTATTATAGTAAAATAAAGGTAGCTAGAAGATTATGACAAATATGGATTTTGACAAAAATTCATCTGGTTTATCACTTTTCCATGGTTAAATCAAAGATAATATGTGAAATTATTCACAATAACTAATATAAACTTTAATAAATTGAAAAGGGTGGCAATTATGAAATATGATTTAGTCCTTTTACACGCACCGAGTGTTTATGACTTTAGAAAAAACTCCCTGCTTGCAGGACCCATTAGCGATGTTGTACCGTCATCACCCGTGTTTGAAATGTATCCAATCGGCTTAACAAGTATTGCTGACTATCTAGAAAGATACGGACTTCGTGTTAAAATTATCAATATTGCGAACCGGATGCTGATGAGTGAAAAATTTGATGTCGAAAAGAAACTTAAAAAAATCAAAACCCGTATGTTTGGAATCGACCTGCACTGGCTGCCACATGCACACGGCAGTATTGAACTAGCGAAAATCGTAAAAAGGCTCCACCCAGATACACCGATGCTGTTTGGAGGTCTATCCGCCACCTATTATCATAAAGAGTTAATTGAATATCCATTTATTGACTTCGTTTTGCGCGGTGACTCAACCGAAAAGCTTACCCTGCTGTTAATGAATAAATTAGAACTCGGAAATACGCACTATGCTGATATTCCTAACTTAACCTGGAAAAAAGGTTCGGAAATCGGCTACAATCCACTCACTTATGTACCAAAGGATTTAGATGATATTGATGTACCAGGATATCGCTATACCGTCCGCTCTGTATTCAAATACCGTAATTTTCTAGACCCGCTGCCCTACAATGGCTGGCTGCAATACCCAAATACCGCATTACTAACAGCAAGAGGCTGTTCGCAAAACTGCCTGATTTGCGGCGGTTCCAAGGATGCCTATGATCAAAACTGTGGAAGAAGTTCTCTTGCACTTAGATCACCAGCAAAGCTTGTTGAAGATATTCAGTTTATTTCACGCTTCAGCCGGGCACCCATCTTTATCCTTCATGACCTTCGCCAGGGCGGCCGTGAGTATGTAAAAGAATTTTTCAGCCGTCTTAAAGAGCTTAATCTTAAAAACGAAATCGTCTTTGAATTATTCCAATATGCAGGTGAAGAATTCTTCAAAATGATGAATGAAAGCTGTTCAAAATACAGCATTGAAATTACCCTTGAAACGCATGATGAAAAAATAAGACGCTACAATGGGAAATTTAACTGCACCAATCCAAAGGTCATTGAAACCCTTAATTTTGCTCTCAAGCATGGTGCTAAGAAAATTGATTTATTCTTTATGACAGGTATTCCGAGTCAAACCTATCAAAGCGCAATGGAAAATATTGATTTCTGTGAAGAACTGCATCTTGCCTGCAATAAAGACCCAAGACTATTCTACTTTGTAGCACCGCTGGCACCATTCCTTGACCCGGCCAGCCCTGCTTTTGAAAACCCTGAGCTGCATGGCTTTAAGAAGTTCTGTCATACTCTTGAGGACCACCGCAAGGCGATCATCCAGCCATCATGGAAGCATATGTTGAGCTATGAAACAACACAAATGACTCGTGATGACATTGTCAACTCAACCTATGATTCGGCTCAAAAGCTAAACGAATTTAAGCTCAAGTATGGTCTAATTGACCAAGCAGGCTTCGATGAAATTAAAAGCAAGATTGAGAAATCTCAAGCTTATATCGAAAAGATTGATTATGTTCTCTCGCTTCCTGAAGAACAGCAGCAAATTGAATTAGCCAAAATTCAAAAGGAAATTGAAGAATTAAATAAATATAGTATTTGTGGAAAGAACGAATTGAAATGGGAGGTTCAAAAAAATTACGCGAACTTCTTCTCACTGGCATTAGTTGGTTTAGAGCAGCTTTATGAAGAGTATGTAACTAAGATCAAACATGCCTTACAGCCAAAACTTCGTCATCAATTTAAATTAGAAACACAACAAGAGAAAGCAAAAATATAGAAAAAGACGTGTGAGTTCGCGACTCACACGTCTTTTTTAATGACCACCCAAGTAAGCCATTCTAATTTGATCACTCTGATTTAGCTCTTCAGAGGAGCCGGACAACACGATTTTGCCTGTCTCAATGACATAGGCCCGGTCAGCAATTGATAATGCCATGTTTGCGTTTTGTTCCACCAACAGAATGGTCGTGCCCGACTTATTGATTTCCGCAATAATACGAAAGATCGTTTTAACTAACAGTGGCGCAAGCCCCATGGATGGCTCATCCAATAGTAAGAGCTTCGGGCGTGCCATCAAGGCTCTCCCCATGGCGAGCATCTGCTGCTCGCCGCCGGACAGCGTACCAGAAAGCTGCTTACGTCGTTCAAGTAGACGAGGAAACAAGTTGTAGACCCTTTCAAAGTCCTCCTTAATTCCTTGTTTATCCTTCCGTAAATAAGCACCTAATTCAAGGTTCTCTTCTACAGACATATTCGCAAAGACACGGCGCCCTTCTGGAACATGGGAAAGACCTTGTTTCACAATGGCCTGAGCTACCTTGCCTGAAATCGATTGTCCTTCAAACAAAATCGACCCATTCTTTGGTTTAAGTAAACCAGAAATCGTTTTTAAAAGCGTACTTTTCCCCGCGCCATTCGCACCAATCAAGGTAACAATTTCTCCTTCATTGATCTCGAGAGAAATACCCTTTAAAGCATGTATAATCCCATAATAGACATTGATATCTTCGATTTTCAGCATTACGAAACCTCCTCCCCAAGATACGCTTCGATGACTTTCGGGTTATTTCTGATTTGCTCGGGAGTTCCATCTGCTATCAGTTGACCATGATCAAGCACATAAATTCGTTCACATACGCCCATTACCAGGAGCATATCATGCTCGATCAGAAGAATGGTTAAATTGAACCTTCTTCGAACTAAGGCGATTAAATTCATTAATTCTTCTGTTTCCTGCGGATTCATCCCGGCCGCAGGTTCATCCAGCAGCAATAGTTTCGGATTAGCGGCTAGTGCTCTAGCAATCTCTAGGCGGCGCTGCTGGCCGTACGGCAGGTTCTTCGCCGTTTCATGCATGACACTATCTAAATTAAAAATCTTTAAAAACTCAATCGCCTTTTCCTCCATATCCTTTTCTTCAGAAAAGTGTTTAGGAAGGCGGAAAATCGAACTCATAATCGAATGCTTAGCAAGAGAATGATAGGCCACCTTTACATTATCAAGAACCGACAATTCATTAAACAACCGGATGTTTTGAAAGGTTCTGCTAATACCCTTTTTAGTAATCTTATAGGGTGCCAATCCATTTAATTTATCTCCATCCAGCTCAATGCTGCCTTCAGTAGGGACATACACACCGGTTAGCAGATTAAAAAATGTCGTCTTCCCGGCGCCATTAGGACCAATTAAGCCTACTAATTCGCCTTGTCTTAATTCGAGGTTCACATCTGAAACAGCCTTTAATCCGCCAAAACGGATGCCTGCATGATTCACTTTAAGCAAGGGTGTATTTGCTTTCATCGTGGGACACCACCTTTAGCAGATTTGCCGATTTTCAAGAAGGCGGTGATTTCTTTCGTTCCCAACATTCCCTGTGGACGGAACAGCATCATCACGATCAGCACAAGGCTGTAAATAATCATCCGCACTTCCGGATAACTGCCGAGGAATGTTGAAACAATCGTCAACAAAATCGCAGCAAGAACTGCACCTGACATACTTCCCAAGCCCCCGATTACAACTAAAATCAAAATATCAAAGGATTTCAAAAAGCCAAAGTTCTGTGGCTGAATGATATAAAAATTATGAGCATGCAAGGCGCCTGCAACGCCAGCGAAGAAGGCACCAATTACAAACGCCATTACTTTATAATACGTTGTATTAATCCCCATCGCATCTGCAGCAATTTCATTCTCCCGTATGGAAAGGCATGCCCTTCCATGGGTGGAATTGGTGAAATTGACAATAACAATGATGGTAATCAAGACACAAGAAATCAACCATGGCCATGTTGTCAAGTGGGAAACGGTCATCCCGCTGGCCCCGCCGACATAATCAATATTTAAAAATACAATTCTCATAATCTCGCCAAAACCGAGTGTGGCAATTGCAAGATAGTCCCCCTTCAGCCTGAGAGTGGGAATCCCGATAATCAAGCCAGCTATGGCCGCTGCCAATCCGGCAGCTACGATAGCTAATGGGAACGGAAGCCCCAATTTCATTGTTACAACTGCCGACATGTAAGCACCGATGGCAAGAAAACCAGCGTGTCCAATTGAAAACTGGCCAGTAATGCCAATAATTAAATGTAAACTGGCAGCCAAAATAATATTAATTCCGATTGAAAACAAAGTGTTCACATAAAAGGAGTTTAGAACCCCTCCAGTAATCAGGAATTGCACCACGATGGAGAATATAATAGCTAAAACGGTTGATACCCAAAAAAACTTCGCTTGTTTGATCTGATTCATCTTCATGAAGCTGCGCACCCCCCTAGACCTTTTCCCTGATATTTTTGCCAAATAATCCGGCTGGGCGGAATATCAGGATTAAGATTAAGACCACGAAAGCAACCCCATCACGCCATAGAGAGAAACCTGCAGCACTCACTAATGACTCAATAACACCCAATAATAAACCACCAACCATTGCACCAGGAATAATTCCAATACCGCCCAATACAGCAGCAACGAAGGCTTTAAGACCAGGGATAATTCCCATTAATGGCTCAATTTTTGTGTAGTACATTCCGAAGGCAACGCCAGCCGCACCTGCTAGTGCCGAACCAATCGCAAACGTTACTGAAATTGTATTGTTTACGTTAATTCCCATTAATCTAGCTGCATCCATATCGTGGGAAACAGCACGCATTGCTTTACCAATTTTTGTTTTATGTACAATAAACTGTAAAAGAATCATTAATACTAGTGAAGTGCCTAAAATTAATACTGACTGACTGCTCACTTTCACCCCTAAGAATTCTAGGCTTTTTGCCGGGATTAGATCACCTGGATAAGCCTCGGGCTGGGCTCCACGGACATAGATCATTCCATACTCAATCAATAAGGAAACCCCGATTGCTGTAATCAATGCCGCAATCCTTGTAGCATTTCGTAAAGGTTTATAGGCTATTCTTTCAATAAGAACACCTAAGAGCGCACAAGCTGCCATGGAAATGAGCAACGAAGGGAAAAATCCCAAATCTAAAATAGTAATCGAATAAAATCCAATAAATGCACCGACCATGAACACATCACCATGGGCGAAATTAATTAATTTGACAATGCCGTATACCATTGTATATCCAAGTGCGATCAATGCATAAATACTGCCTAAGGAAATGCCGTTGACCAGCTGCTGTATTAGTTGTTCCATGTCTGCAACTCCTTTTCGTTGGGTAGGGGAATCCTTCCAACTCCCAAAAACCAGAATAGGGAACATACCTATGCTCCCTATTCATTTTGATCAGTATCCATTTGTCTGGCTAAATTATGGATTAACCTTCGTTTTAAATTGTTGCTCGCCGTTTACATATTCCAAAATAACGGCAGATTTGATTGGGTTATGCTTTTCATCAAGGTTCAACTTTCCTGTTACAAGCTCAAGACCGTCAGTTTCAGCAAGCGCCTTTTGAATTTTCTCACCATCAGTGCTGCCGGCCCGCTTGATGGCATCAGCAAGGAAATAAGCAGAGTCATAACCTAATGCATTGAACGCATCAGGAGTTTTGTCCTTGTATTTTGCTTTAAACGCTTTTACAAACTCTTGTACCTTTGGATCCTTATCACCAGGAGAGTAGCTGTTTGTAATAAGCGTATTGTTCAAAGCGTCTTTGCCTCCAAGCTCAACCAGCTTCGGAGAATCCCAGCCTTCGCCGCCCATCATTGTTACATCGATTCCTAACTCACGTGCTTGCTTAATGATTAGACCAACCTCTTCATAATAGGCCGGTACATAGACAAAGTCAGGATTTGCTCCTTTAATATTTGTTAATTGTGCACGGAAGTCTGTATCCTTCGCCACAAAGGCCTCTTCCTTGACAATTTTTCCACCATCCTTCTTGAACGTTTCTTTAAAGGAAGCAGCTAAACCTTTTGAGTAGTCGCTGGCGCTATCAAGAATTATAGCCGCTGATTTAGCCTTCAATTCTTTAGTAGCATAGTTCGCAGCTACTGTTCCTTGAAATGGGTCGATAAAGCAAGTACGGAAAACAAAATCATTCAATTTGCCATTTTTAAATGTAACATCTTCTGCTGTTCCACTTGGTGTTAAAAGTGGAATTTTATTACTCTGAGCAATTTCAATTTGGGCCTTTGTATTGCCGCTTGTTGCTGCTCCAATAATGGCAACAACCTTGTCCTGGGTAATCAGCTTTGTGGCACCGTTAATAGCTTCCGGAGCATCAGATTTATTATCAAATGGAACAAGTTCCAGCTTCTTGCCATCAATGCCTTCCTTGTTGATTTCTTCAAGTGCTAAATCAATACCTTCTTTAATTGACTGACCGTAAGATGCTACCCCGCCAGAAAGTTCAAGGTTGGCACCGATCTTAATCGTTTCTCCATCTTTTCCACCGCTTGTACTTGCTGAACCACATCCTGCCAAAACACCTGCCGCCACCATGAACGACATAAAAACACCTGCTAGCTTTTTTCCCCTCATTGTCCCTACCCCCTATTTTCGAATAAATTTCCCTTTTATCCAGGATGTTTTTTCGCAAGATGTTTAAGAAAATATAATATTCTGAAAACATTGTACCAAAATTCATTTCTATTCGTCTAGTAGGTAGAGGTATTATTTTTATATAATTCGGAAAAATTAATAAATTATGAATTTAAACTTTCTGCATAGTGCTTAATATTCTCTCTTGCGCTAAAGGACTAAAATGTTACTTTGTTTTTAAAAATGCAAAAGAGGCCCCTGATTGGCAGCCTCTCTTTCTTAAACATTATACTAGTACTTTATTTTTTGTTTCTTTTCCTAAAAAGATAACGGCCAGTGCAGCCACAAAAATTGAGATACAAAAGATGGTAAAGATCGTTGAAATGGGCGTACCTTGTGTCACAAGATAACCGACCAATAAGGGTCCAAGTACCCCGCCTAAACGGCCAAATGCTGCTGCTGAACCTGAACCGGTTCCACGAATAACGGTCGGATACTGTTCTGGTGTATAGGCGTATAATCCGCCCCATGCCCCCAGATTAAAGAAGGATAAAAGAATTCCCGATGTGATTAACAGTGCTGTGGATTCCGCGTTTCCAAAAAGAAGAGCACTAATCGCCGTCCCAATTAAATAGACAGATAAGACAAACTTCCTTCCAAATCTCTCAATACACCATGCTGCTGTAAAATAACCTGGCAATTGAGCAAGCGTCATAATCAATACATAACCAAAACTTTTGATTAGACTAAACCCCTTCAACACCATCACACTTGGAAGCCATAAAAACATGCCATAGTAGGAGAAAACCACACAGAACCAAACAATCCATAGCATCGTTGTTCGGCGGCGGTACTCATTTGTCCATAGATTCGCTAGACTTTGAAAAGCAGAAATCTTTTCTTTTTCTTTTATAGCCTCAAATCTTGGTGAATCCGGTAAACCCATCCGTAAATATAAGGCATATAAGGCAGGTGTTGCACTAATTAACAAGGCAGTCGACCAGCCAAATCTCGGAATGATAAAATAAGAGATCACTGCTGCTATCAGCCAGCCAGCCGCCCAAAAGCTTTCTAGTAAAACAACAATTCTTCCTCGTTTTTCAGCAGGTACACTTTCAGAAACAAGTGTCGAAGCAACCGGCAGCTCGCCGCCAAGACCCATTCCTATAAAAAACCGTAACACGAGAAAAATGGTTATCGAGGTGGCAAATGCGGAAATACCGCTTCCGATTGAAAACAATAATAACGTAATGATAAAAACATTTTTCCGGCCAATTCTATCTGACATTAAACCAAAAATGAGTGCCCCAACAGCCATCCCGATTGATTGAATACTTCCGATCCAACCCATTTGCTGGGGAGTTAAATTCCATTCCACACTTAAAGCAGCAATAATGAAGGAAAGCATGCCAACATCCATTGCATCAAACATCCAACCTGTACCGGAAACCCAAAGCAATTTCCGATTAGAAATTTCCTTTTTCATATCCTGCCTCCTTTACTATTTTCATTATTCCCTAATAGAAAATCTTATATTAATCAACTGTCATTTCAACATTACTAAATTGACTAAAAAACATATGATAGTACTTTCCTTGCTGGTCCATAAGCTCACGATGATTTCCTTTTTCAACAATTTCCCCATTGTCGATTACCATAATCGTATCGGCATCACGAATCGTGTTCAATCGATGGGCGATAATAAAACTTGTCCGCCCCTCCATTAAAGAAAGCAGTGCCTCTTGAATATGCAGCTCGGTACGCGTATCAATACTGCTCGTCGCCTCATCTAATATCAGTACAGAAGGCTTAGCGAGAATCACCCTGGCAATCGCAAGCAACTGACGCTGCCCCTGGCTTAAGTTGCCGCCATTTTCTGATAGAGTTGTTTCATACTGATGGGGAAGACGGCTAATAAACGGGTCTGCATTGGCCATTTTTGCAGCCATTATCACTTCTTCATCGCTGGCAGAAGGCTTCCCATACTTAATATTATCCTTAATCGATCCCGAAAACAGATAGGTATCCTGCAGAACAAAGCCGAAACAACTTCTTAAGCTATCCCTTGTATATTCTCTACTATCACGGCCATCTATTAAAATTCTGCCTTCAGTCACATCGTAGAATCTTGTCAACAGATTCACAATCGTCGTTTTCCCTGCCCCTGTCGGTCCTACTAATGCGGTACTGCTGCCAACTTCAGCCTCAAAGCTAATATTTTTTAAAATAGGGACATCGCCACGGTAGCCGAAACTAACATTTTCAAACACAACATGACCTTTTGGCTTGGCTAACACAACAGCATCCTTACCATCGTCTGGCTCTTCCTGTTCATCAAGGATTTCAAAGACCCGCTCTGCTCCAGCTACACCTGACTGGAGCATATTAAAAATTTGCGCAAGGTCGTTAAGAGGTCTGACAAACTGTCGTGAGTAAGTAATAAAGCTGGCAATCGCACCCACTGTAATCATGCCCTTAACAGCAAGAAACCCACCCGTCACCGCTACAATCGCAAACCCTAAATTATTAATTACATTCATGATTGGCATGAGGAAACCGGACCAGATTTGCGCCTTAAGGCCGACCTCACGGAGTTTCTGATTGACTTCTTCAAACTCGGATATTGCTTTTTCTTCATGATTAAAGGCTTTCACCACTTCAATACCTGAGATGGTTTCTTCCATTTGTCCATTTAACCTTCCAAGTTGGATCTGTTGCGCTTTAAACAAAACACTCGTTCTTTTTGCAATCGTCTTGGTTAACAAAAAGACAAGGGGAACCGTCAGTAAGCTTGCCGCCGTCAAGACGGGACTTAAGATCAGCATCATGATAAAGGAACCGCTAATGACAATGACACCTGACATCAGCTGTGTCGTCGATTGAGAGATCGTGCTGCTGACATTATCGATATCGCTTGAAAGCCTGCTCATTAACTCTCCATGTGTCCGCTTGTCAAAAAAGGCGATTGGCAGCTTTTGTAGTTTTTCAAAAAGGGCATCACGCAATCGCTTGACAATTCGCTGGGAGACACCAGCCATCAGCCAGCCCTGCAAGAACGTCAATAAGGCATCTACGATAAAGGCAACGACCAAAATCAGGACCATCAGTTCAAGGAAATTAAAATCTACTTGTGTTTCCAAGCTGATGGCATCAACTGCTTTTCCGATTAAAAAAGGTGAAAGCAGTGCTAAGGCGGAGCTAAAAAAAATGAAGATAAATACAAGACTCAGCGTTTTTCGTTCATTGCCAAAATAATGCCATAACCTTCGGATTGTTTCTTTAAAATTCTTTGGTTTTACAATCGGAGCTCCCCGGCGGTGACCACCTCCAATGCCAGCTCTTCCCGGGATCGATAGCGGAGGTGGTGTGTTGCTTGATTGGTTCGCCTTCACTGCCATTTAGAGTTCCACCTCCTTACCAATCTGTGATTGATAGATTTCCTGGTAAACCTTGCAGCCTCTTAGTAAATCTTCATGTTTTCCACTTCCTACGATTTCACCGTGATCCATGACAACTATTTTATCTGCATCGATAATCGAGGTAATCCGCTGTGCAATCATCAGACAAGTAAGCCCTTGGGCATATTTCTTCAATCCCGCTTTAATTCCCGCTTCCGTAGTGACGTCAACTGCACTTGTACTATCATCTAAAATTAGGATTCGCGGGTTTTTAATTAACGCTCTAGCAATCGAAAGCCGCTGCTTTTGACCACCTGAGAAGTTGACTCCGCCCTGACCAATTCTAGTTTGATATCCTTCTGGTGAAGCAGCGATAAAGTCATGTGCCCCAGCTATCTGGGCTGCCCTCTCAATTTCCTCCATTGAAGCATCTTCTTTTCCCCATTTAATGTTTTCCGCCACGCTTCCAGTAAAAAGAATCGTTTTTTGGGGAACAAAGGCAATTTTCTCTCTAAGCCTTTTAGGGTCAACAAGGTGGATATCCTCACCATCCACTTTGATACTACCTGCACTCACATCATAAAAGCGGGGAATTAGGCTGACCAGTGTACTTTTCCCCGAGCCGGTTGAGCCAATAATTCCGATAGTTTCCCCCGGCAGACAGGTAAGATTGATCTTTTTCAATACAGGTTCACCACTTGTCCCTTCATAGGAAAAGGAAACATTGTTAAATTCAATGCTGCCTTTGTCACCAGGGGATAAGCTCACATCACTTTCCCAGGTGAGGTCGTCCTCGAGGGCAAATACTTCCCCCACCCTTACAGCTGACGTTTTCGCACGGACAAACATCGTAAAGACCATGGATATCATCATCAATGAAAAAAGAATTTGGGTCATATAGTTGATAAAAGCAATGATATGGCCGACTTGAACATTGCCATTGGTAACGCCTAAACCACCAATCCAAAGAACTGAGACGATTCCCAGGTTGACCGTAAGCATAATTGCCGGGCTGAACACAGCCATCAGCCTTGTTGCCGAAATCGATTGCCTTTTAAATTCTTCATTCGTTTTATCAAATTTAGTGAGCTCAACATCAAAGCGGTTAAACGCTTTAACCACTCGTACCCCAGATAAATACTCACGCATGACACCGTTAAGTCGGTCGAGCGCTTTTTGAACCTTTGAAAACAGAGGGAACCCAAGCCGTAAATTTATAACAATAAATAACGCTACAATGGGGACGACAACGGCGAGCACAACAGATAGATGAAGATTGAGCCGAGTCGCCATGATTAAGCCCCCGATCGCTAAAAGCGGGGACTTAACGAAAATTCGCATTAATCCATTAGCAAAAACCTGCATCTGCGTCACATCATTGGTCAGCCTTGTGATGAGCGACGCACGTTCAAACCGGTCAATATTTTTAAACGACAGGGTTTGAATCTTTTTATATAAATCAGATCTTAGCTCTGTGCCAAAGCTTTGGGAAACGATGCTGGCAATTACGCTCCTAATCGATGCCGAGACGGCACCAAAAAGCGTAATCAGCAGCATGACTCCGCCCATTTTCAACACATAATCCAAGTCTCTCCCCACGACACCGACATCTATAATTTTCGCCATAATCGTCGGCATCATCAAATCACTAATCGCTTCAAACGTTAAAAATAAAACAGCTAAACTAAAAGACTTCCAATATTTCTTTATGTATTTTGTTAAAAACCCCATCTCTTGTTCACCTCAAATTGGAAATCCTTAGAATTATGATAAGGATATTATAACAAAAAAAAGTACGAGTTCTTCTGAAAAGAACTCGTACTTTTAATTAATCTTCTAAAGGACTGAATTCATGAACCCATACACGCATTTGTGGAAGCCACGGCATTCCAGGGTGGTAGGAAAGAATACTTTGCTTATATTCTTCAACCGTAGGGTAGCCCTCGCGGCGTGCGTCATCATCCGTCAATTCACCTAAACTTTGTGAATAAACCCGTTCTACCACAAATTGATTGCCTTCAAGATTCATGATTTCTCCTGGGTCAGCATACCTGCCATTCCTGCGTGTCGCTGTCTTTTCACCTGCCAGCACCTTTTTAATATCTGATTCCATTGTGATGAGTCGTTCAATCGAGCACGTTTTTGGCGGCAGTATAGTGTTTTCATTTTGCATAATCATTTCCTCCTTATTCCAATTCGGTTTTTACCATTTTACCACTATCACTATATTATTAAAACTTCCTACACATTTAAATCACGCTTTTTAAAATAGATAAAGGTTACTACCGTAAGAACTGCAATCAATACGGTGGCCAGGATAACAAAGCTTAACTCAAAACCGGCTCCAAACATCACATTTTTTGCCTCAAAGTATTTGAAAGGAGTAAGGTATTTCAAGCCTTCAATATTTTCATTTAAATCAATCGCTACTGAGATCAAATACGTAAGCAAAAGAACGCCCGTCGCTAGAGAAGCAGCTGTTTTTGATTTCTTTTTCACCGCCGCAAGGGAGCTGCCGATGACCAAAAACAGCATTTGTAAAATAAACATACCACCCATGGTGAGGGCAATATCACCGGTAACCACTCCACCTTCGCTGTATTTACCGACTAATAGTATAGAGGAAGCAAAGGTAACAAGATTTATGATTAAGATATTGACGAACGCTGCCAGTAATTTCGCCGTAAGGATACGATTTCTTGAAACAGGCTTCACAAATAAAAACTCTGAGGTCTTATCCCGTTCTTCTTTGGCAATGATCGTCGCCCCGAGCATGGCCGCATGAATGGTGGCCATTAGTAACAAATAGATAAATAGCAATCCGTAATAACCGCTTGCTGTTGAAATATCGAATTCGCCGATCCCTAAGACTGCAAGCAATGATTTGGGCATTCCCGCCAGCATTTCATTCATGGACTGGCCAGAAGAAGCTAAACTCTCATATTTCACCATTCCCGACGCAACCATTAGAAAAACACCAATACTCCAAAAGATCAGGGATTTCCGATGCGACTTCATTTCTTTTAAAAAAATATTCATCCTACCATCATTCCTCCTTTGGCAGCGTTATACCGAGTGAATGTCTTTTTTTCCATAAATGTAATAACTTGCAATTATCGCCAAAATAATGATGATTGCTCCAGTTATCAAAAAGGAAACTTCGTAACTAGAATGTTCCATGATATAGGCCGTATCAAAATATTTAAATGGAGAAAGATAGCGTTTCGCTTCATCATTGGAGCTGAACATGCCTAAAAAGTAAAAGGCAAAAACGGTTGCCAGCGATACGGTCAGCACTGATTTAATCTTTGGAACAATGACTGAAATAATAATTCCCATAGCTAGAAAAATTAGCTGCACTAGAAAAACAGTCAAAGAAAGCAGGATAAAAATCTTAACACTAAAATCTTCAGTCGCTACCTGGAAGGCAAGTAGGGTAGCGGCCACTATATAAACAATATTTGTTAGGATGATTGATATCAGTGCCGCCAACAACTTATTTGTTAGGACATTGCTACGGGTAACAGGCCTGGTTAGTAAGAAGTCCGCCGTTTTTTCTCTGACTTCTTTACTGACAATACTCGTCCCCAGATTCATCGCCTGAATCGCACCGCAAAGCGTAACAAATGATAGTCCATAACAATAGAATCCAAGAATGGAAAAAAAATTATCTAGATTGATTCCGAATGCTTCTCGAAGTGCCGGCGGATACCCTTCTAGTAACTTGGTAAATTCCTCGGTATCCTTTGTAAAAGAAGGAAAAAATGACATAAATAGCGCTGCAATGCCAACCAGCGATATCGTCCAAATGAGGGTTGACTTCCGATATGCCCTTAATTCATGCAACAATATATTCATGGATTTATCTCTCCTTCTCGTAGTAATGCAAGAAAATCTCCTCAAGGTCCGGCTCTTCAATCCCTAGATTGGTAATTTCAATGTTAGCGATCTTCTTCATGACATCATTAATATTTCCTTTAAATAGGAAGCTTGTATGGTTATCCTTCACCTCTAATTTATTTACCCCTTCAAGGTCGAAGTAATTTCGGTCAAGCTTGGCTTTTGTTTCCACTTTGAACTTTTTATAGGTGTTTTCTTTTAAGGTACTTATCTTTTCAACAGTAACAATTTCCCCCTCTTTAATAATCGCCACCCGGTTACATAGTCGCTGGACCTCGGTTAAAATATGAGAGGAAAATAGAATGGTTGCACCTTTCTTGTTCTCCTCTTCGAGCAATTCAAAGAATTTTTGCTGCATCAACGGGTCTAAGCCACTGGTCGGTTCATCGAGAATAATGAGCTTCGGGGAGTGGAGCAGTCCTTGAACAATCCCGACCTTCTTTTTATTTCCCAGTGAAAGATCATCAATTTTCTTGGTGAGATCGAGATCCATGATGTCCGCCAACTCTTTTATTCGCTTCCGGCAATCCTTTTTATAAAAACTAGCTGAATAGTTTAATAGATCCTTCACTTTCATATTGTCGTAATAAAATACTTCTGATGGCAGATAGCCAATTTCCTTTTTAATTTCCGGGGCAAATTGAACGGTGTCCTTACCAAAAATCGTCGCACTGCCGCTGGTAGGGTAAATGAGTGAAAGGAGGGTCCGAATGGTCGTCGATTTCCCAGCGCCATTGGGACCGATAAACCCAAAAATCTCACCTTCCTCGACAGTAAAGCTGATATTGCTGATCCCTCTTGATGTGCCGTAAGTCTTTGTTAGATTTTTTATCTCAATCACATTCATCGTCACAGCCTCCTATTTATAAAAGCCTTTAATGAAAATCTCAAAATACTCCTCTGCTTCAATATAGATCTTGTCGTAATCTATCTTGTGATCCGGTAACATTTTTGCTTTAAGCAGCTCTTCATCACTCATTTTTTCAAAGGTCCAGGCAATAATCTTCAAGATTTTCTGAACATCAACGTCGTCTCTAAATTTAGATAAATCTATGCCCTCATAGATGATATTGATATTAACCGCGGTGAGTTCTTGTTTCTTTTTATCGAACTCAGCTTTAATTTCCGGTGAATCCTGCATCATAGCCTCTTGGATAAAGGTTAAGATTTCCGGGTATTGCGTTTGCAGCTCCGTTTTTATCTGCACGGCTTGGCGAATTCTTTTAAAAAAATCCTTTTCCGTTAAATCGACCTTTTTATAAAATTCGTCTGCAACTACGTTGTAGCAATAATCAAATAGAAAGAAAAATAACTGCTTTTTGTTTTTAAAATAATGAAATAAAATCCCCTTTGAAATACCAGCCTCTTTTACAATTTCGTTAGTCGAAGCACTATCATATCCCTTTTGAGCAAATTCCTTTATGGCTGCATTTATAATGCGGTCCTGCTTTTCTGAATCTAAATTTAAAAACTTTGAAAACAATGCGGCAACCTCCTTTTCTTATTTCGTTGACCAGTGTAGTCAATCACAGTGTACTCCCATTGACCACATCGGTCAATGGGGGATAAGTTATATTTTTTACAAAATTATGAAATCCATGTACGAAGGGAGGATGGTTGTGCTAGGATACACGCCATACGAGAGTAAATCACGCCATACGCAACTAATTCCACCCATACGCCAGTATTCCACCACCACCACCACATCCAATTTCCACCCGCCGCCCCTTACATGCTATTATTAACTAGTAAAATGTGAAAGGGGAGTGCTGCACACGTGAAGAATGAGTTGATTGGAAGATTTACTAGCTATGTGAAGGTGGATACGCAGTCAAATGAGGGCAATGAAAGCTGTCCTTCTACACCTGGACAAATCACATTAGCCAACATGCTCGTGGAGGAGTTAAAGTCGATTGGAATGCACGAGGTCACAATCGATGAAAATGGGTATGTGATGGCCACCTTACCGTCTAATACCGATAAACAGGTACCAACTATCGGATTCCTTGCGCACGTCGATACGGCAACGGATTTTACCGGCACAAATGTAAATCCGCAAGTCATTGAAAATTATGATGGCAACGACATCATCCTAAACCCAAATGTCATCATGACAACAAAGGATTTCCCAGCCCTGCCAAGCTATAAAGGACACACACTTATCACTACGGACGGCACAACACTGCTAGGTGCCGACAATAAAGCAGGAATTGCCGAGATTATGACCGCAATGGCTTACCTTATTCAACATCCAGAAATCAAACATGGTAAGGTCCGCGTTGCGTTCACGCCGGATGAGGAGATCGGCAGAGGCCCGCATAAATTTGACGTAAAAGCCTTCAATGCCAAATATGCATACACTGTTGATGGCGGTCCGCTTGGGGAGCTAGAATATGAAAGCTTTAACGCTGCCGCTGCGAAAATTACCATTAACGGAACCAATATTCATCCGGGTTCCGCCAAAGACAAAATGGTGAACTCTATGAAGATTGCCATGGAATTACATAGCCAGCTGCCAGCTTTAGAAGCGCCAGAACATACTGAAGGATATGAAGGGTTCTATCATCTGATTTCCTTCAACGGCGATGTCGAGCAAACAAAGATGTACTATATTATCCGTGACCACGATAAAGTGACTTTCCAAAGCAGAAAGAAAAGGATGGAAGATACCGTCAGCCTATTAAACGAGAAACACGGCAGTGGTACGATCCTTCTTGAACTGAAAGACCAATATTACAATATGGGTGAAAAAATTAAACCTGTCATGGAAATTGTTGATATTGCACAGCAGGCGATGGAGAACCTTGACATTAAACCGTTGATCAAGCCAATCCGCGGCGGTACGGACGGTTCCCAGCTTTCCTATATGGGACTGCCAACGCCAAATATTTTTACAGGCGGGGAGAACTTCCACGGCAAGTATGAGTTTATATCCGTCAATAATATGATCAAAGCAACAAATACCGTCATTGAAATTACTAAACTCTTTGAACAAAAGGCATAATCACTAAAAGAAGCCCACCAAAGTTGGGCTTCTTCTACTTCATATAAAACTCACCTCTGATATTGGTCAAGCATAGAGAAGAAATCCTTTAAAAATTCATAAAAAAGTTTAACCGTAGGGAGCATCTTGCGTTCCTTCGGAATAATGACTCCGACCGTACGGGTGACTTCAGGCTCAATAATGGGCACTTTAACGGTGGAACGGGGAAATCCCTCGACCAAGGTAATCTCAGGGATTAACGTGATTCCAAGTCCTGCTGAAACCAATCCTTTTATCGAATCAATATCTTCCCCCTCGAAGGACACTTTCGGCTGAAATCCTAGCTGCTCACAAGCATTCACAATGATTTCCCGTAAGACAAATCCCTTTGGAAACATAACAAAGGATTCCTCCCGTAATTGGCTTAACTTTATTGAAGTCCGGTCGGATAATGGGTGGCTTAAATGCAATAAGGCAACAATTTTTTCCGTAAAAAGGGTCGTGCCAATTAGGTTCTTCTCCTGTTTTGGAACAGGACCAATTAATGCCATATCAAATTCACCATGCATTACGCCTTCAATTAGCTCCTTATATGAGCCTTGCTTCAATTGAAACTTCGCTAGAGGGTAGTGTTCGCGAAAAGCAGAAATGGTGGTTGGAAGTGTATAAGAAGCTAGGCTGGTCGGAAATCCTATTCGTATCGTTCCTTTCATGGGGTCTAAGTATTCCTTAATTTCCCGTTGTGCCTCATCAATCACCTTCATCGCTTGTTCCATATGTTCTAAAAACATCTGTCCAATCCGTGTCAGTTTGACATTTCGCCCTTCGCGAATGAATAAGTCAACACCAAGCTCTTTTTCCAAATTGAAAATTTGCCGACTCACAGCTGATTGCGCTACATGCAATTCTAAAGCTGCTTCCGTCACATGCTCACGCTTCGCTACTTCCATAAAATATTGAATTTGCCTGAATTCCAAACTACTCACCTCCATTCATCTCATATTGAGATGAATGTTATCTATTTTTAATATTGTTTAGATTGTTATTTAATTATAAAATATTTTCTATCGATATTCTAATATTTAAAAAATTATGGAGGGGTTGCTATGAAAACGATCGAGCAGTTAAAGAAAGACAATCAAAGTGTAGCACTTCAATATGTGAATGAAGTGTTCAATACAGTAATTTGCCGCAATCCTTATGAATCAGAGTTTCAACAAGCCGTTAAGGAAATTTTCGACTCACTTATTCCTGTTTTTGAAAAACATCCTAAATACATTGAACAAAGTATCCTAGAAAGAATTGTTGAACCTGAAAGAGTCATTTCCTTCCGAGTTCCGTGGATAGATGATAATGGAAAGGCGCAAGTAAACCGCGGTTTCCGTGTACAGTATAACAGTGCAATTGGTCCATATAAAGGCGGTTTACGCTTTCACCCAACCGTTAATGCCAGCATTATTAAATTCCTAGGCTTTGAGCAGACGTTTAAAAACTCATTAACTGGTCAGCCTATCGGCGGCGGTAAGGGCGGCGCTGACTTCGATCCTAAAGGTAAATCTGATGCAGAAATCATGCGCTTTGCCCAAAGCTTCATGACTGAACTTTACCGTCATATCGGCCCTGATGTCGATGTACCTGCTGGAGATATCGGTGTAGGTGCCAGAGAAATAGGGTACATGTTTGGTCAGTACAAAAGAATCCGCGGTGCTTATGAAGCTGGAGTGTTGACGGGTAAAGGGCTTGGCTATGGCGGCAGCTTGGCACGTACAGAAGCAACTGGCTATGGAACGGTTTACTTTGTTCAGGAAATGTTAGCAGATCAAGGACTAGGCTTTGAAGGAAGCACGGTCGTAGTCTCTGGTTCAGGTAATGTTTCGATCTATGCGATTGAAAAAGCGATCCAATTTGGAGCAAAGGTTATCGCCTGCAGCGATTCAAATGGATATGTATATGATCCAAATGGCATTAAGCTTGATACCGTCAAACGGATTAAAGAAGTAGAAAGAAAAAGAATCAGTGAATATGTACTTGAGCATCCAGAAGCAGAGTACTTCGAAGGCTGCAGTGGTATCTGGTCGATTCCTTGTGATATTGCTTTACCTTGTGCCACTCAAAATGAAATTGATGAACCAGCTGCAAAAGTCCTCGTTTCTAACGGAGTAAAGGCACTCGGTGAAGGGGCCAACATGCCATCCACTCTTGAAGCAATTGAAGTATTTTTGGAAAGTGATATTCTGTTTGCACCTGGTAAGGCTGCAAATGCCGGCGGTGTAGCAGTTTCTGCCCTAGAAATGGCTCAAAATAGTCAGAGACTGGCATGGACATTTGAAGAAGTTGATGCTAAACTTCACCAAATCATGATTAACATCTATCGTAACAGCATGAAAGCAGCTGATGAATATGGCTATCCTGGCAACCTTGTTGTCGGTGCTAATATTGCTGGTTTCTTAAGAGTAGCAGATGCCATGATTGCACAGGGTGTAATTTAAAAAAGTAGGGGTGCTCCGAATAGGAGTACCCCTTTAAATTTATACACTTTTGGTAAGTCAATTCTTACCTTCTACCATCTCATCCCGGCAACATTATCTCCACTCGCATTCAGCACGGTGCAGGGCTTTATCTGATATTTCTCCTAAAACACCCATTTGTATTTAAGTTGCGTGTGAAATATCAATAATTCTACTGCACAGTCGATTAAGAAGTGGTGCCTCATGGCTGATTACTAGGATTCCCATATTCCGCTTTTTAGCGATATCGAGAACCACCTGCCATATTTGTGCTTGTGTTATCGAATCTAACATGGTCGTCATCTCATCTGCTATAAGAAATTCTGTCATTGGTCCTAGTGCTCTCGCGACACAGAAGCGCTGCAATTCCCCACCTGATAATTCATTGGGCCAGCGGTGCAGCCATTTTTGTTCAATCCCTAACCTACTAAGTAATTCATCGTCAGGTTTCCAGCCTTCATGAAGGATTTTCTCCATTCTCCATCTCGGGTTTACTGCTTTTTCCGGATGCTGAAAAACAAGCTGCACCGGATGATAACCAGTCCTTGGTAACGGGGATTCATTCAGCGTTACCATTCCTTCCAACGGCTTTTCATACCCTGCGAGAATTCGTCCCAGTGTAGTCTTACCGGAGCCACTAGGTCCGACCAAACCAACAATTTCACCCTTCCCTACAGTCAAATGAAGATGACGAAAGGTCCATCGATTCTTTTGATAGCCAAAACCGACATTTACCGCCTTAAGTTGCATAGAAACACCTAACCATTCCGCCGCGAATCATCTTTTCTGCTGGCAATTCTTTCGAACATTCTGCCGTAGCATGCTTACACCTTGGAGCAAAGGGGCAACCGGGAGGTAATTCATTCACTGGCGGCTGTGATCCTTTAATCGGAATGAATTCATTCTGGGGAAGGGCCCTCCATAATGCTTTTGTATAGGGGTGGCGCAAGCTCTCACCCGTCCCGAAAAAATCACGAACAGGCGCAAGCTCAACGACTGTCCCCGCATAAAACACAGCAATTTTATCGGCAATTTTTAAGGCAAAATCAATATCGTGGGTGATGACCATAACCGCACTGCCATTATTGGCTAACTCCCTAAATGAGGATTCCGCTTCCTTCATAACTTCAGAATCAAGCCCTGGTGTTGGTTCATCGGCAATGATCACCTTTGCTTCACTTACCACAGCCATCGAAACCAGCACACGTCTCGCCATTCCGCCAGATAATTGAAAGGGATATAATTTTTCAACAAGTGGATGTAATTTATATTTTTCAAAAATTTTCTTTTGTGCTGTTACAGCATTTTGTTTTCTAACGGAAGTTTGCACCTGTGAACCTATTTTCATTAATGGGTCTAAAAACTTTACAGATTGCGGGACGAGCACGATCTCATTGCCGCGCAAGTTTGCCAAACTTTGTTCCGTCAGCACCTGACCATCATATAAAATGCTGCCTCCTACCATCGCATTCCCTGGTAATATTCCAAGAATAGCGTGTGCCAACAAGCTTTTTCCTGAACCACTTGAGCCGACAACCGCTACAATTTCGCCTTTATTCATTGACACATTTAGGTTATGAATCACTTGATTATTTTCCTGCCGTAATCCCTTTGAATAGTGTGTAAAGGATATAGACAAATCACGAACTTCTAGGATAGCCATAATCCTCTCCAACCTCCGTTTTATTCATTCGCACGCTTCGGGTCAACGAATGACCGAAGCCGGTCACCTAGTATATCAAAGGCTCGAACCACCAATAGTAAACATAAGCCAGGGAAAAATGCCAGCCACCACATGCCGGTAGACAAATAGCGCATGGATTCAGAGAGGATGATCCCAATGGCTGGTTGGTGTGGTGATAACCCCATACCTAAAAAGGTTACTGCTGCCTCATGAAGAATTGCATGTGGAAACAGTAAAAACAAGCCCACTAAGAACTGGGGCAGGAGATGGGGCAGGAGATGATTTACTGCGATAAACCAACGGGATTTTCCTAGTCTTTTGGATGTTTGGACGAACTCTGCAGTTTGAAGCTGCATGACCTCTGCCCGAATAACCCTCGTTAAGCTTGGCCAGTGAGTAACTGCTAAGCCAATCACGACGCCCTTCATTCCACCGCCCATGACAAAAGAAATTAAAATCAGCATGACTAAATGTGGAATACTCAAAAAGAGATCTACCAGCCACGAAATGATGGCATCCGCCACTTTTCCCATGGTTGCTGCCATGATCCCTAGTCCGACGGCAATAATAACAGACGTAGCAGCTGCAATTAGACCAACGACGATACTAACCGACAGTCCTTTTAATGTTCTCGTGAGCATATCCCGCCCCAGCCAGTCTGTTCCAAATGGATGAGTAAGCGAAGGAGGGAGGTTTCGAAACTCTAAATTCGTTACAATCCGATCATTACTTAACAGCTGGCCTCCAACTAAAATAGCCAATAATAGGGTGGAAGTAATGGTGATTACCATAACCGTTTTCTGTCTTTTATTTAATGTCTTCATCGTATTCATACCGACCTTTTCTCCTTCATTCTTGGATCAACAACAAAAGAAATAAGATCAGCCAGTAAATTACCTGCAAAGACAAATATGGAGCTAAAGATTACTAATCCCAGCAGGAGGGGAATATCCCCGCGGAGTCCTGCTTCAACCGTTGCCTGTCCTAATCCTGGGTAAGAAAAAACCTGCTCTGCTAAAACGGCTCCCCCAAAAAGTTCACTAAAGGCGGCAAAGTGGAGCGTAATCGCAGGTAAAGAAATGTTCCGTAATCCATGCCTCCATAGGAGGGTAAATCCTTTTTCACCCTTCGCCTTGGCAAATAAAATAAATTCACTTGAAAGAACCTCAATTAATTTTTGTCTCGTATGTAAGGCAATGTTCGCGACACCGACGATACTTAAGGTAACCGCGGGCAGGATTATATGCTTGATACGGTCAGTTAGTGTTACATTTTCAGCAAGGACACCTGCAGGTACTCCCATTCCAATTGGAAACCAATCTAACCATACAGCAAAAACCATTACTAACAGCAGCCCCATCCAAAAGGTTGGTGTCGAGGCTAACGTATAACAATATCCTTTGATCATTCGATCTAGCCATGTACCTTTTTTCATTGCTGCTACTATCCCTAGTGCAAAGCCAATCATCCCCGATAAAACCCAGGCAATCATCATTAGCGTGAGAGAATGGAGGAATTTTTCACTAATAATCTCAGTAACAGGACGCCGATAGATCATCGATGTTCCTAGATCGCCCTGTAATACGGACGTGCCCCAGCGGAAAAATTGCTCTGTTGGCGGTTCATTTAACCCCCAATTTTCTGCAATTTTCTCTCGCTGCTCTGGACCAACCCTCATCATATCTGCACCAATATAGGCTTGAATAGGATCAATAGGTGATTGGCTGATTAGGATAAATGTAATGACACAAATAGCCACTACCAGAGAAGCAAGCCTGACGCTTTTCCTTATTATAAATGAGACTATACTTGCGCATCTTTGTCTCGCACCCATCATTTATTTCTCATTCCATTTCCAGTCAACAAGATTATCAGTGATAGGCCAACCATGACTATGCGGTTGAATTCTCTGCTCTCCAATATCCAGTTTTTCATTTACTACATACAAGTGATCGATATTTACTAACCATGCCCAAGGGACATCCCCCAATGAACTAAATCCAGTTGTTCCATCCCACTGAGCCTTTTTCCAGTATTCGATCGCTTCTTCCTCTGTTCTGGATAACAGTGCGTTTTCCAAGTATTCATCCACTTTCTCATTTGAATAATAACCTGAGTTATAATACTCAACTCCTGCCATTTTCCCGCTAAACAAATTATAAATCTCTAGCGGGTCATGGCTGCCCCATCCCATGATCACTGCACTGGAATGCATTAACGATTCAATATCGTCCCAGCTCTTACCTTCAACATTTATTTTTATGCCTAATGGTTTTACCATATCAGCAACCGCTATCGCTAATGATTGTCTAGTAACATCACTAGCAGGGTAGAGGAGATCAAACTCTGCTGTTAATGCTCCTTTTTCAAGAAGTCCATCACCATTTTCGTCTTTCCAATTGGCATTAGCCAGAATTTCCTTCGCACCATTCAAGTCATTATCTTTAATCTTTGTTTCATCATTTCCCCAAGGCAAACCATCTGCTGCTGAATACCCAGGAGTACCACGGCCTTCTAAAATCCCCTCTACAAGCGCCTGGCGATCAGTGGCGATATTAATGGCCTTTCGTATAGCGATGTCTGCCGTCACATCGTTCCCAAGCGCACGACCATCCTTTGTTTTTTCTCCTGCAGCGACATAAGGGAACATGATTCCACGATTATCTACACTTTGAATGGCTTCTAGACGCATTCCGGTAATCTGATTTTTACTAAAAGAGGCAGGAATATAAGCCATATCTACCTGTCCTGCCTTTGCCGCCGCATAGGCTGCATCCTCATTTAAAAATAAGAAAGTGATCTTTTTAAAAAATGGCTTTTTTCCATAATAATCTGGGTTCATTTCAATGATGATTTGTTGTCCTTTATCCCACTGGACAAGCTTATAAGGACCCGATCCAATTGGGTTTTCTGCATAGTTATCACCATAAGATTGACTTGGGATGATGCCTAATGTTAATAACGAATGAATAAAGGTTGAATTTGCATGTTTAAGGTGGAATTCAACAGTAGTCGGGTCAGTCACCTTTACAGATTCAAGAATATTTAAATCCAAAACAGAACCACTTGTTAGTGCTGTTTCAAATGTAAATTGAACATCCTCCGCCGTTAGTGGCTTTCCGTCTGAAAACAGAACATCGTCTCGAAGTTTTACCGTCCATATCTTACCGTCCCCGCTAACTTCATAACCCGTAGCTAAGTCATTGGTAATTTTTAATTTATTGTCTCTTGTTAATAATGTACTTTGGAAAAGAGGTGAACCATATTGCCCCCAGCCTAATGCTGGATCAAAGCCTGTTTCTGGCTCATTTCCCACTGCTAAAATAAGCTCTTCTTTACTGGCAGTTTTCTTATCTTTAGCATTATTATTTTTCTCTTGGGCACAACCTGCAATTATTATAAATGAGAGCATTGTTAGAATAAATAAGGTAATTTTTTTCAAGGTCCCACTCCATTTCCTATAAAAAAGGTAATCTAATTAATAGAATTATAGCATAAGGAACCAAGCAATTATTACGACTAAAGCAAAAAAGATAAGCAAAAAATCTGCTTATCTTTTGATCCTAGATTGATTTTCACCTATTTATTCATACTGGCCAGAAACCCGCCTAACAGGTCATCTAATTCAGTCTCTTCCACTTCCACTTCATTCTCCTCATCGACTACGGGCTTTGTACTTTCCCAATCAAACTCACTTAAGTCATCATCGAGATCGGATAAATCAATAGATGCCGCAAGTTCCTCTACGGCACTATCATTATCCTGATAGTTATGAATTTCAGGTAATACTTCCTCTTGAAGATACAACGCTTCATCAATATCGATAGCACTGCTATTAAAACTAGCAAGCAGGGAGGTAGAGCGAACCGGATCAGAGATTAATTGATAGATAATGTTTCCTAATAATGCCTCAGAATGTTCGTGCTTCAACCAATCACGTTGTGCTTTTGTGAGTTTTTTCGGCAATGGGACCGTAATCATCTCGCGTTCTCTTGCATTAACGGTACTGACGCCCTCCATCACAAATTCTGCAATTTTGCTTGAAAAATTTCTTCTTTCTGTTTCCTTTAACTTCTGCAGCTGCTTGATTATATGGTCAGGTGTGTCAGAGGGGACACGAAAAGAAATCGCTTGTCCCCTCTGTATTTCATTTGAGCCAGCTTTCTTCATATCATCACCTTATTTAATTGGCAACAGGCTTTTTCGTTTGTTCAGCACTTTGTTTCTCTGCCTTTTTAACATAGTCTGTGATGAGCTTGTAATAGGCATTTGCCATCATCCAAATACTTTCTTTTTCATCCTCAAAGAAATCAATGTTATACCCATCAAGATTATTATTTAACGTTTTAAGATAATCCTTTAGTACAGTCGCACCACCACCGACAAAATAGCAGATTTCTGTTTGTGAGTTCTTTGACCATACATTTCGTAATAAACGATATTGTTTTTTGGCCAAATCTAACAGAATGCGGTCTGTTATATCGTGAACACTAGTCCTGCTTCCTTTAACCATAATATGATTACGGTCGTTTTTCTTGGTAATGATTTCAACGACATCACGGCGGCTATCTAGCTCAACACCGTGCTTCGATCTGATTTCCTCACGAATTTGTTCCAATGATTCCGAGACTCCTAGATTAAAGCCTTGCGCTTTATCATCATCAACATTTCGATTTTTAATAACGGCGATATCTGTTGAGAGACCGCCAATATCCTGGATCAAAATACGCTTATCGATAAGCTCTTTATTGATAATTTTTAGGTTATTGTCCATTACTAGATTAATATAAGCAGCAAACCCTTCCGGATAAACCTTTACCTCATCAAACTTAATATTTACCTTTATACCTTGGTATTTTGGTGTGACAAGGAATTCAACTTGATGAACGGAGCCAATTAATTTTGAGCGATAGCCTGCATCCTTACCTTCCTTAACCTCGCGAAGGGGCAGTCCTGTTCCTAATGTATAGTTTGCATCAATAACATTTTTCACCTGGCGGAAAGTATTTTCCTTAACAGCATCTAAAGCTAATGTCGTAAAAAGTAAGACTAAGGTTTGGTCCTCCTCAGACTTGCTGCTGCCCGGATCTAATTCTGTGGCATTATTACTTTTGGTTGCTAAATTCCCAACACGATAAATGGCATTATTGTCTTTTAAAGCAGGGGAATGAACTTTTATATGAATACCATCAAGAGGATCCTTATCATCTAATTCTTCAATTCCAATCACAGGGCGATCCTCTGTGTCCCTCGCAATGATATTAGGAATATTAACCTCATATTCTAATTCTCCAAAAATAGCCTTAATCGAGTCATTTCCTACATCAATGGCTGCAACTCTAGAATTATTCAAATCTATCATCCTTTCATTCTTTCATATTAGAAGTAACTGAAAATATGTATCTAGCTTCTCAAGTTTAAGTGTATAGAAAATTTCTTGATTCTTCAATGAAACTATCAAAAAGAAATGAACGTGTAAGATTGTAAACATTATGTAATCGTTGTATACAATTTTGTTTACAACGATTACAAACGCGTATACATAGCGTAAAACCAGCATGTGTACAGGTTTGTAAACATGTAAACAAATTAGTAAACATGTTGTATACAAACTTGTTTACATGTACACGTATTTTGTATACAAAAAAAACTGAAGATTTTCTTATGAAAAAACAAAATTATCATAGTTTCCTTTACCTAGCGCACCCTAAGTAAAAACATGTGTAAAAGTAGGAGGAAACGATGAACGTTAACGATATTATCATTGCACGAGAAAAAATGAAGGGGATTGTTCATTCAACCCCACTGGATTATTCGAAAACATTTAGTCAGCTTGCTCATACTGAAGTATACTTGAAACTCGAAAACCTCCAAAAAACCGGATCTTTTAAAGCGAGAGGTGCGTATAATAAGCTAATATCCTTATCTGATGAAGAGTCACATAAGGGGGTTGTGGCTGCCTCTGCAGGCAACCATGCACAAGGGGTAGCCTATTCTAGTCAAATGTTAGGGATCAATTGTACAATTGTCATGCCAAAGGGGGCACCACTTAGTAAGGTACTGGCTACAAGACAATATGGGGCAGAGGTTCTCTTAGAAGGGTCGACATTTGATGATGCCCTAGCTTATGCGCTTGAACTTAAAGAGCAGAGGGATGCTACATTTATTCATGCCTTTGATGACGAAGCAATTATAGCTGGACAAGGAACAGTCGGTTTGGAAATCCTTGATCAACTGCCCGACGTAGAGGCTATAATTTGCCCTGTAGGCGGCGGTGGCTTGATTGCAGGTGTTGCAATGGCAGTCAAAGAGAAAAACCCCCACATAGCCATTTATGGAGTTCAGGCAACTGCTTGTCCTAGCATGTACCAATCATTAAAAGAAAAGATCCCTGTGTTGGTAGATTCAACACCAACCACGGCTGATGGAATAGCCGTAAGAAAGCCAGGACAAAAGACCTTTGAGATCGCCCAAAAATACGTTGATGGTATTTATTGTGTGGATGAAATGGAAATTGCCCGAACGATGCTTATGATTTTAGAAAGAAATAAGCTGTTAGTAGAAGGCTCTGGTGCCTGTTCCCTAGCTGCACTTTTATATGAAAAAGTAAACCTGAAGGAAAAAAAGGTTGTTGCTGTTTTAAGCGGCGGAAATGTCGATATGAATTTTATTTCTAGGATTATTGAGCGCGGATTAGTAGAATCAGGACGGTATGCAACTTTTACGATTACCTTGAAGGATAAGCCCGGGGAACTTCAGAAGATTTTAAGTTCGCTGACAGATTTAGATGCAAACATCCAATCCGTAAATCTTAATCATATGGGGAAGAATATTTATCCTGGATATGCTGGTCTAGATATATCAGTAGAAACAAAAAATAATGAACATATTGATATGTTGTATAAAGTCCTTAAAGAAAAAAATAGCAGTGTCGAAATGAATCATTTTTAGCAGCAAAAAGAGTGTTGATTGGAGTCAACACTCTTTTTTAACTACTGCTTATTTTACTTTTGTTCATTTTGATATCTTTCAAATTCCTTTGCTGTACAACGAACAAAATGTCCTGGCTTAACTTCTCTAAGCTCAAACTCACCATCTGGATCATGGATTGTAGGATCATAACTAATACGTTTACGCGTACGCTCGTATCTTGGATCTGGCAGCGGAATAGCAGATAACAATGATTTTGTATATGGATGAATAGGATTATTGTATAGTTCATCGCTATCAGCAAGTTCCACTAGATTACCCATATACATAACGCCAATACGATCGGAGATATATTTAACCATTGAAAGGTCATGAGCAATAAATAAATACGTTAAACCACGTTCTTTTTGCAATTTCTTAAGCAAATTGACTACCTGTGCCTGAATGGATACGTCCAATGCGGAGATTGGTTCATCAGCGATAATAAACTCTGGATCCACTGCTAGCGCTCTAGCAATACCAATCCGTTGTCTTTGCCCACCACTAAATTCATGTGGAAAGCGGGTTGCATGCTCTTTATTTAGACCAACAGCCTCTAATAATTCTTCAACCTTTTGTCTACGTTCCGTGTCATTCTTCACTAGCTTATGAACATCTAGACCTTCAGCAATAATATCCAAAACGGTCATCCGAGGGTTCAAGGATGAAGACGGATCTTGGAAAATCATTTGCATTTTTCGATTAAATTTAAGAAGTTCAGATTTAGATTTTTTTCCGTGAACATCTTCACCATTAAATTTAACTTCCCCGCCAGTTGCATCATAAAGGCGGATGATCGTTCTACCAGTTGTAGACTTACCACATCCAGACTCACCAACTAGTCCAAATGTTTCACCTTTAAATACATCAAAACTAACACCATCGACAGCTTTGATGATATTTTTCTTACCAACTGTGAAATGCTTTTGTAAATTTTTTACTTCAAGTAATTTTTCCGTTGTCATTTTTCGCCACCGCCCTTTGCACCCGTACTAGCAAAACCTTGCATCCTTTGCTTAACTGCCGCAGGTGGTTCGATTTTAGGCGCATCTTCATGTAAAAGCCATGTTGCCGCATAATGTGTATCAGATACTTTAAACATTGGCGGTTCCATTACTGTGTCAATTTCTAAAGCAAATTGGTTTCTAGGAGCAAACGCATCTCCAATAGGTGGATTCAACATATTTGGCGGGCTACCAGGTATAGCAAACAGTTCTTCGTCCGAACTTTCCAATGTAGGCATAGACCCAATCAAGCCCCACGTATATGGGTGTTTAGGATTGTAGAAGATATCGTCTACTGTTCCAACTTCCACGATTTTCCCAGCGTACATAACTGCTACACGGTCCGCAACGTTTGCTACAACACCAAGGTCATGTGTAATGAAAATAATTGCACTATCGGTTTTTTGTTGAATGCTCTTCATCAATTCCAAAATTTGCGCCTGAATGGTTACATCAAGAGCAGTTGTTGGTTCATCGGCAATTAAGATCTTAGGATTACATGCCAAAGCTATCGCAACCACTACACGCTGACGCATCCCACCAGAAAATTGGTGAGGGTATTGATCAATACGCACATCAGGTCTCGGAATTCCAACAAGCGTCAGAAGTTCAAGCGCTGTTTTTCTTGCTTCTTGTTTGCTCATATTTTGGTGCTTTATCAGACCTTCCATGATCTGATTTCCAACTTTCATTGTCGGATTTAAAGACGACATTGGATCTTGGAAGACCATAGAAATATCTTTTCCACGAATTTTTTGCATTTCTTTGTTCGTCTTTTTAGCAAGGTCTACCCCTTCGAGGAGGATTTGCCCTTCTTTAATAAAGCCATGTGGTTCTGGAAGTAGTCTCATAATTGCATTAGAGGTTACAGACTTACCTGAACCTGATTCACCTACAATTGCTAATGTTTCCCCTTTATTTAAATCAAAGGTAACACCCCGAACAGCTTGCACTTCACCATTGTAGGTGTTAAATGATACTTTTAAATCTTTGACTTCCAATAATTTAGTCATTTATTAAACACCTACCTTCTTATTTATGCATTTTCGGATCAAATGCATCTCGCAGACCATCCCCAACAATATTAAATGCAATCATAAGTACAGAGATTATAATTGCCGGGAACACAAGCATGTATGGATAAAGTCTGAGGTTATCAAACCCAAGGTCAATTAAAGAACCTAGTGAAGCATCTGGAGGAACAATACCTAATCCAATAAAGCTTAAAAATGCTTCGAAAAAGATAGCTCCTGGAACTGAAAACATCGTGTTTATAATGATAATACCACTGATATTTGGAACCAAGTGCTTTCTAATGATGGTGCCATTAGAAGTTCCTAAGGTTCTTGAAGCTAAAACAAACTCTTGGTTTTTTAGCTTTAGTACTTCACCACGAACGATTCGGGACATACCAATCCACCCAGTAATCGATAGAGCAATGACAATCGAAACAATACCGGGCTTCAGTACAAGCATCATTAAAAGGATAATAACTAGGTTAGGGATACCAACTAGAATTTCAGCAATTCGCTGCAAGATATTATCGACTCTTCCGCCGTAAAATCCAGAAATCCCGCCATAAGCAACACCAATAACAAGGTCAAGCACCGCGGCAACAAAAGCAATAATTAATGAAACCTGTGTACCTTCCCAAAGTCTTGTCCACTGGTCACGACCTAAAGCATCGCTTCCCATCCAGAAGTACGTATCTTTCATTTCTTTCGCATCATAAATATGATAGGTTGCTTTGACTTCCGCGGAATTCAGAGTACCGTCACCTTTATTTATTACCTCTAAATCAACAAATTCTTTTTTAGCGAATCTAGCATTTGCCTTGGCAGTAGCCTGGTTTACATCTTTACCTTGGAAAGTACCTGATAATGTACCATCAAGTCCAAGCCATGAAATGTTCTCTAAAACTGGTACACGCGGAGGCATTTTCGCCCTTTTTAAATCCTGTTCATCAGAACCGAAATTATTCATCCATGGTCCAACGATACTCAAGATGATAATTAATGCGATGAGAAACATGCTGAAAACAGCAGGTTTATTACTAAAAAGCGTTCTTTTTGCATCTTGAAAAAACGTTCTGCTAGGAGCGGAGATTTTTTCGCTAGTATCCTCTTTACGTACAAGAGGAACAAATAAATCTTTGGGTATATTATTAAGGTTATTTTTTTCCATTTATTTATTTCCTCCTGCTAATCTAATTCTAGGATCAATCAATCCATATAGGAGGTCAATGATTAAGATAATCAAAATAAAACCGAACGCAAATAATAATGTTGTTCCCATAATCGTTGGGTAATCATTTACAGTAACAGATGTAACGAATTGCTCACCAATACCAGGAATAGCAAAAATTTGTTCAATAACTAATGAACCAGTCATCAAACCCACTGCCATTGGACCCAAAACGGTAATTAACGGAATAAGTGCATTGCGCAATCCATGTTTCAAGATAATTCCAGATTCAGCCACACCTTTAGCACGAGCGGTAATGATGTAATTGGAATGTAATACTTCTACCATTTCTGTTCTCGTAAAACGTGCTGCGGTCGCCATTGGGTGAATGGCCAAAGCTATCGTAGGTAAAATAGTATGTGCAAATGTGCCCCAAAGAGCCACCGGGAACCACCCTAATTTTACGGCAAATACATACTGCAGTAATCCTGCAAATACAAACGATGGAATGGAAGTACCTAAAACAGCAATAATGGTAGATGAAAAATCTATTGGGCTGTTTCGGAAAATTGAGGCTATTAGTCCAAGGAATATACCGATGATTGATCCTACTACTAAAGCCTGAAATCCTATTTGTGCAGATGGCCCAATTCTGTCTAACAATATTGTTGTTACAGGGGTATTATCAAACTTAAATGATACACCAAAGTCACCTTGTACAAGTCCACCAAGATATTTAGCATACTGTACTGGAATTGGGTCATTCAATCCATACTTCTCTAAGATTATTGCCTTTTGTTCTTCGCTCAATTTATCTTCTGCACTTAGCGGGCTACCCGGCAAAATTTTCATCAAAAAGAATGAGAATGTCGCAATGATAAATAATGTTATTAGCATGTACCATATGCGACGGAGCATATATCGAGTCATTTTTGCACCTCCTAAATTTCTATCTTATTATACGCTATATCATGGCGATTATAAAATTTTTGTTATAATCGGAATATTCAAGTCCAAACAGGAGAAAAGAGAGTATATGCCTAAAAGCATACACTCCCTTCAATTTTTCTTAAATAGCATTATTTACACTATTTTTTTACTTACTTTTCAACAGCACCAACGCTAGCCCATTTGTATTCATAAGTAGCTCCGAATGCGTTTGTAAACACACCTTGTACTTTTGGAGACACTAACATTGCGCTTGCTTTTTGATATACAGGAGCAATTGCTGCATCTTCAAACAAGATTTTCTCTGCTTTTAAGAAGTTATCAAAACGTGCTTTTTGATCTAGTGCTAAAGTTGTTGAAGTCTCATTAATTAACTTATCGTATTCTGCGTTGGAGTAGCCCATTTGGTTGTTTCCACCATCAGTTAACCAAAGGTTCATAAAGGTATATGGATCTAGGAAGTCAGGTCCCCATCCAGCAAACTGCATGTCATAATCCATAGCTGTGTCTAATGCTAGACGTTGTTTGAATGGTACTTCTTTTAAAGTAACCTTTAAACCAGGAAGATTTGTTGATAATTGGTTTGCAAGGTATTGGTTCATCATTTTAGAAACATCGGTGTCGCCGCCAAGGAATTCAATTTCTACTGAATCAGTTCCAAGTTCAGCTAAAGCCTTTTCCCAGTATTTCTTTGCTTCTGCTGTATCGAATTTAACAAGATCTCCACTAACTTTGCGGAAGTCTTTTCCATCTGGAGTTGGAACGAAATCAGCTGGTATTAAACCGGTAGCAACGATTGAACCGTTGTTTAAGATTTCATCTACTAATGCTTGCTTATCAAATGCTCTAGAGAGTGCTTTACGTACGTTTACGTTCTTAAGAGCAGGGTTTTTAGTTTGATTCATCTTAATGTAGAATACTGAAGTATCAGGTTCTACTGTGTAATCATCATGAGTTGAGTATGTATCAACCAGGTCAGATGATAAACCAGCACGGTCAACTTCACCTTTTTCATATAAGTCAACACCTGTTTGTGCTTCTTTTACTACTACATAAGACATTTTTTCTAACTTTACAGTTTTTGCATCCCAATACGTTTCGTTCTTAACTAATTCCCACTTTTGAGCAGTACTAGTCCAGTCAGAGAACTTGAATGGTCCGTTTGATAATAATGTATCAGCGCTAGTTGCAAATGTATCGCCCTTTTCTTCAACAAACTTTTGGTTTAATGGGTAGAAAGTAGCGAAAGTTGTTAAAGATTCAAAATACGGTGTTGCGTTTTCTAGTTCAACAACCAGTTTGTAATCGCCATCAGCTTTAACACCTAATTCCTCAACAGGAACTTCACCTTTGTTAACAGCATTAGCGTTTTTAATAACGCCGCCCATCATGTATGGACCATATTCAGATCCTGTGTCAGGGTTAACTGCACGCTGCCAAGCATAAACGAAATCGTGAGCAGTTACAGGGTCACCATTTGACCACTTAGCATCTTCACGTAAAGTGAAAGTCCAAGTTTTCCCATCGTCACTTACCTTGTGCTCTTTTGCAATACCAACCGTTGCCTGTCCCTTTTCGTCAAGTCGGTATAGACCTTCCATTGTGGTACTAATAAATTGGATTCCATATTCATCCGTCACCATTGATGGATCCATAGAAGGAATCGTATCACCATTAATAAAGCTTAATACTTGATCAACTTTTGGCTTTTCTTCAGCTGGTTTTTTGTCCTTATCAGCTGTTTCCTTATTGCCGCCTGAGCACGCTGCTAGAAACATGCTGAGTACTAGGCTAAGGGCTAAGAGCCATGCATATTTTTTCTTCATAAAAAAATGACCTCCTATTGTTTTATTTTTCTGTCAATTCGCTTTTAAAAAAGAAGCTAATGAAATCATACTATTTTTCTACTACTTTTGTAAAGACTAAATATATAAAAGAGTCAAAAAATTATTATTCTATTATAGATTACAGCAACATTACAGTTGGTATATAAACACTTCTTAGATTCCTGAAGGAAAAATATTCATATTCAAATAATATATCTTAGATGTTATTCTATTCAAAAACACCGATAAAGTATACTTTCTGAACTATTTAAGTTAAAATACCAGTATTCTTATTTACAAATTCAAAATAATATTTTTAATGACAAGGTGAAAAGAAATGCTTAAAAATAAATGGGCTGGATTTTTGCTCAATTTGATCCTAACGATTTTGATTTTCTTCCTATTTTCATCAACTTATAATCTGCTGAATTTTATTAATGCATTATTCTATCTTAGTTTTCTATACCTAATGATCGTTTTACTAATGTATACGATAAAAGGCGGTTTTTTTGACGGCGTAACCTTCGGGTTCAGAAGATTCAATAGTATTATGTTTAAACAAAACGATTATCTTGAAGAATGGCGGGATAAACCACTTCCGTCAGAAAAGTTTAATGCTTCTTTCTATCAAAGAATTAAATTCCAAGCCATCTCACTGCTATTCCTACTTACCATACTATTGTTAATTTATTATATTTAAAAGGTCAGTCCCAATCCAGTGAATGACTGACCCTTTTTCCCTTTTACTTGTTTATATCTGCTTCAATCCTGCTCATGAACTCTTCGGCTGCGCTATATCCTTGCTGCTTCAAATACCAGTTATTTGCTGCTGCCTCAATTAACCCCGCCACATCGCGTCCAGGCTGGAGCTGAATTTCCATTGAGGGAATCTTAACACCCATATAGTCTGTATAGTTAATTTCCTGATCCAAATCATTATACAAGGCATCTTTTTCCCATTTCGTCAAATTAATATCAAGGGTAATTCGTGTTTCATCTTGAAATGCCTTGCGGCCGTAAAGCCGCACCACATTCAACAGGCCAATACTGCGAAGAGCCAAAAACTCCTTGGTTTTCTCATCATGAGTACCTATAATCGTTTGTTGACTAAGCTTCTTTAGAACGACGATATCATCGGCCACCAGTCTGTGTCCGCGGCGGATTAATGTGTGTGCTGTTTCACTTTTTCCTACTCCTGAGTTTCCGCGAAGTAAGATCCCAATGCCAGACACATTCATACAAACTCCATGTACTGCCATTTCGGGGGCTAATTCCTTGATTAGATACGCATCCAATTTACTGATGAATTCTGAAGTTATCTCTGGCTTGTTTGTTACTAACAAGGGGATACCCTGATCCTTACAATGGTGAACCAAATAGGTAAGTCCTTCTTCACCAGCCGTTACAATGAAACATGGGGGGTGATAGTGAACAATATTTCCAATTCGCAATTTACGTTCTTCGTGGCTTAATTTATGTAAATAGGTAATTTCCTTCTTCCCCAATATTTGAACCTGCTCTGTAGGGAAAAAATCAAAATGGCCGACAAACTCTAGTCCCGGACGGTGTACTCGTGATTGTGTTACCACTTTATGCAGTTGACTTTCTCCAGCCAGCACTTTCAATGAAAACTTCTGAACCAAGTTTTCAACCGTTATTCTTTTCACCTTAACCTCACGTCCCATTAGCCTTTTTTATTGAATTATACTTTAGTTCAGAGGAAAATTCACCCATTTATAAAAAAGAGGGCAGTCCTCAAACGCCTTAAAGCGAAGGAAACTGACCCCATCATTATTTTAACGTGCGTTTTAGGAATTCCCTCGTACGATCTTGTGTTGGATGATTGAAAATTTGCTCTGGACTTCCTTCTTCCGCAATAACTCCTTTGTCCATAAATACAGCTCGATCAGATACTTCTTTGGCAAATTCCATTTCGTGGGTAACAATTAACATCGTAAGACCTGACTCTGCAAGTTCCTTCATGACCTTTAAAACTTCTCCTACCATTTCTGGATCAAGAGCGGATGTTGGTTCATCAAATAACATCACATCTGGTTCCATGGAAAGCGCTCTTGCAATTGCCACACGCTGCTTTTGGCCACCGGATAGCTGCTTTGGTTTTGCGTTGATATATTTGTCCATACCAACAACCTTCAAGTACTTCATCGCTACTCTTTCGGCTTCTTCCTTAGAGCGCTTTAATACTTTTACTTGTCCTACCACACAGTTATTAAGAACATTGTGATTGTTAAATAAGTTAAATTGCTGAAACACCATGCCTAAATGTTTTCGGTAATCGGCTACATCATGCTTGTCATCAAGTATATTTTCACCATGATAGATAATTTGCCCGCCACTTGGTTTTTCTAATAGATTAATACAACGAAGAAGAGTTGATTTACCAGACCCTGAGGAACCGATAATGGAGACTACTTCTCCTTTTTTCACTGAAAAGTTAATGTCTTTTAATACTTCATGCGTTCCGAAGGATTTGTTTAAATGTTGAATATCAATAATCTTTTCCAAATGCTCTCCTCCTTCTCCCATTATTTTTGAATATCGTTTCCAATCATCGTATAGTTGTCCGACCCATCTAATCTCTTTTCAATGTATAGCAATATTCTTGTTACAATAAAGGTCATCACAAAATAAATCATACAGGCTACGAAAAATGATTCAAAATATCTAAAGTTATTTCCGGAAATCGATTTTGTTACGAAGTATAACTCTGTAACAGAAATAACGTTTAGAACGGACGTATCTTTAATATTAATCACAAATTGATTGCCTGTTGCAGGAAGAATATTGCGAATAACTTGTGGTAATACAACATTCCACATCGTTTGGACATGATTCATTCCAATCGCATGTGCGGCTTCGAATTGTCCTTTTTCAATCGAAACAACCCCGCCACGAACAATTTCTGCCATATAGGCTCCTGTATTGATCGACACAACAATGATCGCTGCAGTAAAAACATTCATATCTATTCCAAATGCTAACGCAGAACCAAAATAAATAACCATCGCTTGGACAATCATCGGTGTTCCACGGAATAATTCAATATAGATAGAAAGGATTATGTTAATCACTTTTAAAAATACCTTTTTCGCTCCACGTTCAGGTACTGGAATCGTTCGTATTACCCCTGCTACTAATCCAATTATTGCCCCAATAATCGTTCCAATTAGAGCAATCAAAAGTGTTAAACCAGCGCCACGAAGGAACATAGGCCAGTTTTCCGTGACTATTTTAATGACCCACTCAAGACTCATCTTTTATCCTCCTCTACTGTATAAAACCGACTGTATGTTGATATACAGCCGGTTTTACCATTTTTTTATTGGGCTGCTGGTTGATTCTTAATAGCAGTATCCATAATACTTGTACGGTTTTCTTCTGAGATACCTTTTAAAATTTCATTGATTTTATCTGTAGATTCACTGCCTTTTTTAAGCCCGACAGCGATTGCGGTATCATCTGCTGATGTCTTAAAACCATCTTCAAATTCAACCATTAAATAGTTTTCATTTGCAGCTGATGCACTAACACCTTCTGGACGCTCTGAAACGTATCCATCGATCATTCCTGATTCAAGAGCCACCCTCATCGCTGGGAAATTGTCCATCGCCGTTTTCTTGTCTACCCCTTTAATTTGATCGATCACTGAATAGTGGAACGTATTTAATTGAGCTGTTATTTTTGCTCCCTTAAAATCTTGAATAGAAGTAGCTCCTTCATATTTACTGCCCTTTTTCACTACCATAACTAAATTGGATGTATAGTAATTATCCGAAAAATCAATGGTTTCCTTCCGTTCTGCTGTCGGTGACATACCAGCAATGATGGCATCAATTTTGCCTGATGCTAACGCTGGTACAAGCCCATCCCATTCTGTTTTAACAATCACTAATTCTTTTCCTAAACCTTCCGCCAACTTTTTAGCGATTTCGACATCATAGCCACCTGCATATTCTTTAGAGCCATCTATTTTAACTGCACCGTTGGAATCATCATTTTGTGTCCAGTTAAATGGAGCATATCCCGCTTCAAGACCTACCTTAAATGTATTTTCTGATGATCCTGAATTAGAATCCTTACTTGAGCCGCACCCTGCTAAAAGAAGAATGGTTGAAATCAATAATATAATAAATAATGTTCCCTTGTTCGCCATACTGTCTCTCCTCCTGTTTTCTATAAAATTACGACAAAAAGCGACCTGAGGTATACTCAGGTCGCACTATGCACTAGTTGCCCTAAAGTCCTCTCTTTTATCTCAAATGAGATAGCACAACTCAATAAACTCGGGAGTTTACTGAGACAGTCCTGCAGCTCTTAACTGCAGACCCAGCATGCAATACTGAAGAATATTGCAAACTTCGGCGACATTTCCTTCTCCTTAGCATCATAGCTTCTCAAGCTCCACTAAAAACTGTTAAATATCGCGCCTCTACCTCACTGTAAAAAAAAGTGAGGTCCTATTAAATTATTTCTATATAATATAGCATATTATTAAAATACGTCAACTGGTAGTTAAAAACAGCGCCTGCCACAACCCAATTGTTGCTAAAAACATTTGGAAGCCACCAGTTCATCAATGAGTGTATAATAGGTTTTAGATTTTAAGTTCACTTTTGAGAAAGAAGGTAGGATGTTATCTCTCATTAGAGGGACACTGCACATATGAAATTCCTAATCATTGTTTTGCAAATTTGCATTTTATATATTTTTCTCTTCATTGGAACGGCTATTCAAAACTTTTTTCACCTGGTGATTCCGGGTAGTATAATTGCACTACTATTACTTTTCATTTGTTTATGTTTAAAAATCATCCCAGTAAGGTTTATTGAGCAGGGAGCAGGTTTTCTGTTAAGTATATTAACATTATGTCTTATTCCTGCTACAGTCGGTATCATGAATTACCCTTCCTTGCTTTCCCTTCGCGGTGTGCTACTCTTTATCGTCATTCTAATAAGCACCGTCATTACCATTGCAATAGCAGGGACGGCAAGCCAATTTTTTGAAAAGAAAGCACAAAAAAGAAAGGATGAACAGGATTGCAGCAAGCACTATTCTCAATCTCGATGATTTTATTAACGGTCTTTGCCTTTTTTGTGATGACCCGATTATACAAGCGTTTTTCATATTCGTTTTTCATTCCCGTTTTAACTGCTACCGTTCTGATTATCATCATCCTTGTAGTGCTTAATATTCCTTATAAAAGCTATATGATAGGCGGACAGTGGATTAACTCTCTTTTGGGACCAGCCGTTGTGGCGCTTGCTTATCCTTTGTATAAACAACGTCACTTTTTAATGACTCATATGCTTCCAATCTTGGGAGGGGTTTTAATCGGTGCCATTTCTGGGATGGTAAGTGTCAGCATCTTAGCTAAGATATTTAGGTTAATTCATCCAGTTACGCTATCAATCATCCCTAAATCTCTTACAACCCCTGTTGCAATAGAAGTGGCCAGAGGATTGGGGGGGAATGCCTCAATGGCGGTTGTTGGCGTGATGATTGCTGGCATCTTTGGTGTCATTACAGCTCCCACAATCTTTAAGTTAACCCGGATTCATAGTCCTATTGGGAGAGGGATCGCCCTAGGGAGTGCCTCACATGCCATAGGAACTTCAAAAGCTGCTGAATATGGTGAACTTGCCTTTTCCATGAGTTCTGTCACCATGACCTTATGTGCGATTATTGGCTCATTTTTAGGTCCCTTTGTTGTGTGGCTATTTCATATTTGAATGTAAACGGGGGCAGTCCCCACTGGAGTACAACGTATCTTCAGTGGGAGATTGACCCTGTTTTTTTCATTTTATTAAATTCAGGTTTTACTCTTTATCAATTGGGGAATGAATATCATCTCTAAATGTATCGACATACATATTACCATTAGCAGCCATTACTGCATAAACAACCTCATGCTTTGTTAAATCACGCTTTCTTAACTCCGATTCTAGCCATGAAAAAGATAAATTATTTTGTTCTAAATTTGATTTAATTATTTCTCCATCCATAATAAGTTCAATAGGCATCTTCTGCTCAGGCATTACTGTAATCATCAAATCCTGTCTTGTTACATTTCTAAATTGTGGCTTTTTTAATACTGTTAACGTCCCATTCGTCTCAACGATTGCAAAGAGAACCTCTTCGATGTTAAAAACATCTTTTTCCCTTAGTTGTTGATTTAAATAATCCAATGTATATCGCATTTTTTTCATGTTTCCTTCTAATACTTTTCCAGTTTGTATCACAATTGTAGGATCTCCGGCAAGAATTTTTCTTCCTTTTCTACTTTTTAATGAAATAATCGCAATCAAAAAAAGAATTACTACATATATCGTAAGAGCAATGATCGTATGATGCGCCTTAATAGAAGTATTAAAGGCTAAATTCGCTGAAATAGCTCCTAACGAGATGGATGCAACAAAATCAAACATTGTCATTTGCGATATCGTTTGTTTACCTAAAATTCTTGCTCCAATTAACAATAAACTGAAGGAAGTAATTGACCTCAAAATTACTTCGATATGTTCAGGCATTTTTTCACCTCAATTTTAACTATTGATAGTCCTATCATTTCCTTCATTTTAATAATTATAAACTTCACATTAGAAGTATTATCCAATTATGAAAAAGATAGGTTCAGGCTTTCGATGGCGTAGGGTGGTTTTCTTGTGTCATGATAGACATTGGTGCTTACTTAGCAAATAAAAAGGGAAAAAGCGGAAACACTAATAGTCAGCAACAATTATCTTTAAGTCACTTTTAGGACCTGTAGAGGAGTTGTTTTCCATATATAAGAACAAATGGAGTTGGCTGTTTTTAACATCTTTAAAGGGAATCTCTCAAGTCATTTTAATTGAGAATGCTATCTCTGGCTTTATTATTTTGATCGCAATTACCATTGCATCGTATTCTTTAGGCATGATCACTCTTTTATCAAGTTTAATTGGAACATTAATTGGTAAATTAGGCGGTGCAGAAGAGGAAAAGATTAATCAGGGATTATTTGGGTATAACTCTGTTCTTACAGGAATGGCGCTTTTTTTATTTTTACAAGGCGATGAACGATGGTTCATTGCCCTGGCTGGGTCCGCCATTGCAGCTTTATTTACAGCAGCATTGATGCACTTTTTTCGGCAAACCGATATACCAATTTTGACATTTCCCTTTATTGTCATAACTTGGCTTTGGTTGCTCACTACTTACAGACTAGTTACCTTTAAGATCAGCCCAAAGCTTACACCACAATCATTATCCAATTGGACGTTAAATATTAAAGGAGAGAACGATTGGCTGGAGGGTGCTGTAAATGGTATCGGGCAAATATTTTTCCTTGATCATACACTTTCTGGAATTTTGCTTTTTATAGCCGTTTTTTGGGCAGGGCGGAGATTAGGTGTATATGCGGTTATAGGCAATATTGCTGCTTTGTTAACATCCTACAGCCTCGGTGGAGAACACTCATTAATTTTTATGGGGCTTTATGGTTATAATGCCATTTTAACGATACTTGCCGTATCAATTGTATTTAAGGAGGACTCCCGGCATGGGTTAATAACTGGAATTATTGCAGCTTGTTTAACCGTTCCGATTACAGCTAGCATTGTAACCTGGCTTTTGCCCTATGGGCTCCCGGCGCTAACCATGCCTTTTGTACTTTGCACTTGGATTTTCTTGGGGGCCAGAAAGGTTCTCCCCAAAATATAAACAAAAAAATGGCTGTCTCAAAGAAATTGAGACAGCCATTTTTTCATTGTTCCAAATGATCACTGATCATATCAACTACCTGTGATTCAATTGCACTAACATGCTCTTCCTCAAGTGATTGTTTGGGATGTGGATTGTACCAATGTATTTTGTCACCATGAATCATTCCTTTATATTCATTACCTTCTACACTTAAAGAAAAATGCGGATGTTCATGGACGGTCCCCTCGAACAAATGATTTACTTCAAAGTTTTCAAACATAAAATACCCTCCTCGGGTTAAATTAATATTTTCTAAGCGAGTATTGTTTAGTTTGGAACCATTCCTGGCTAATATACCGGTGAATGTCTGAAAAAATCCTTTCAATATCTTGTGTTAAATTTGCGAATACCCGAACCGTAAATCCTGATACTGGAAGTAAAGAGAGTCCAACTTTATAATCAAATGAATTCCCTTCAATTATGGAATGAACCTGATCAAGAAATGAACTATTCATTTGGTCACAAATGACGATCATTGATCCTAAATGAGTAAATCCTTCCATGAATCCAAGTCCCTTGATATTTTGCATCGAAGGCTTTAAATGTAAATGATCATAAACAACTAATTCTCCATCCATATAGATTTCATTTAATAACTGAACGGTTTTATAGCTAAAACGCTCTCCTTCGGGTGACCACCCCGGAGTAATGATATCTGAATAAAGCAAGGTGGCTGATGGATCCATCCGGATGACATTTTTTTGTTTGTAATGTGCATGTTGATAGGCAATCAAGGGATCAGGGAAATACTCAAGATAACTTCCAGCTGCCAAAGAAATCTCTGATTCTTGGTAGGCAAAAGATTTTAGCGTCTTATAAACCTTTGTCGCTCCCTGTGTGGTTAGGGTTAATTTAGCATTTTCCCCAACCTCAATCTTCATTTGATAGCGATCTCCATCTAAATAGCCGCCTCCAGGATTTAATAAATAGTAACAAGCCCTACCGGAATCATCATGATAAATAGGGCGCATTACTTTAAACGCACCCTGAAAATATACATTTTTCGCAACAGTCTTCCCTTTTCTGTCTTCCGCATTTAAATGCAAAACACCTGTCCATCCCTCCATGATTTAAGCCAATCCTTTTAATAAAGCGTTCTGCTTCAACCAATCAAGGACATTATCGAGTCCTGCTTCATCTTTTAAATTGGTAAAGGCAAACGGCTTGTCACCGCGAAAACTTTTTGTGTCGGACGCCATGACTTCAAGACTTGCACCGACATGTGGTGCCAAATCGGTTTTATTAATGATAAATAAATCCGATTTAATCATTCCCTGCCCGCCTTTTCTCGGGATTTTTTCCCCTTGGGCAACATCGATAATATAGATCGAAAAGTCAACCAACTCTGGGCTGAACGTAGCGGCTAGATTGTCCCCGCCGCTTTCCACAAAAATCAATTGTACATCCGGATGTTTTTCCTTTAATTCATTGATTGCTGCAAAATTCATCGAAGCATCTTCACGTATAGCAGTATGTGGGCATCCACCCGTTTCCACCCCAATAATACGATCGGCGGGCAGAACTCCGTTTTGCATTAAAAACTTCGCATCTTCTTTTGTATAGATATCATTTGTCACTACCGCCATACTTATTTCATCATTTAAACGTCGTGTAAGTTTTTCAACTAACATGGTTTTTCCTGCTCCGACTGGTCCGCCTACTCCAACTTTAATTGGTTCCATAAAAACACTTCCTTTCATGAACTAAAAATTCGAATATTTGTACGTTCGTGCCTCATTTGCGATAACTCAATACCGGGTGAAACGATACCAAAGTCTTCTTCATCCAGCTGTCCGATAGCCGTAACAGCCTCAACTAAAACACGTTGAATATCACGGATTATTTTCTGTCCAGCCGTCTGTCCTAAAGGAATGCCTCTTACAGCATTTTGAACAATACTAGAAACGACAGAATACAGATAAAATAAAACCGTTGTGGATTTGGATACGCCAAGATTGTGAGCAACCATTGTAAAAACAATGGCTGGGTGACCAAATGATTGCTTTGTTGTAATTCTCTTTCTATAGGGCAAAAGGGCAGGTATTTCATACAAGGATTGGACAAGTTCTAACATCCGTTCCCCCATCCTCATGCTGCCCTCCCTCGTTTCACGAGGCAAATTTTGCACGGTCAACATTCTGTCCATTTTCCATACTTTTTCGAAATCTTCATCCTCTAATGCTTGGTACACTAAATGACATGCCAGCCCATCTGAGTTTAGGAGCTGCTCTTGAATAAAAACCCGAAGCCATTGCGAAAATGTTTCTACGTTATGCACCGTATTCTCCTGGATATAACTTTCAAGTCCATAGGAATGACTAAAGGCACCTGTAGGGAAATTGGAATCACATAGCTGAAACAGTGCAAGAATTTTATCATCCATGGCTATGACCAATATGTCGAAAAGCCTGTTTTACTTTTCGTTTTTCACGTTGGTAGGGAATGTCCAGTTCATTTAATAGTTCCTCCACAAGGTAATCATATTGAACCATCATCATTTGATCTTCAAACTGAGCTGGAAGATGCCTATTTCCTAACTGATGAGCGATTGTCCCCATTTCTTTGATACTGCGGGGGATGATAACTAATAAATCATCTGCAACCACGTCAATAACAATCATATTTTTTTCATCCATATAAAGGACGTCACCGGCAACAAGATCACGTGGATCCTTTAATCGAATACCGATTTCCCGTCCGTGATCAGTAGTCACTCTTTGAATCCGTTTTACCAAGTGATCACTCTCAAGGTATACCTTTTCGATATGACGCCTGATAATTTCTTCCTTTTCCATTCTTTCAATATTTGTTTCGATTCTTTCAATTAGCACACCTTTTCACCTCAAAATAGAAAATAACGTTGCGTCATCGGCAGTTCTTTTGCCGGCTCACTGGTAATCAGTTCTCCATTGACTCTAACCTCATATGTTTGTGGGTCAACAGTTATCTCTGGGGTTTCCGAGTTCAGTTTCATGTCTTTTTTCGTTAACTTTCTTATTCCATGTACAGGTAGAATCATTTTTTCTAACCCAAGTTTTTCATGGACTTTATCTTCATAAGCTGCTTGCGATATGAAGGTAATCGAATGTTTCTGTAAGGCTTTACCAGTAGTAGCATACATAGGACGGCTAATGATTGGCTGCGGAGTTGGAATCGATGCATTTGCATCCCCCATCATTCCATGGACAACCATTCCACTTTTAAGGACCAACTCTGGCTTTACACCAAAAAATGCCGGCGACCAAATCACTAAGTCTGCAATTTTTCCTACTTCAATGGACCCGACATAATCGGCAATTCCATGGGTAATCGCAGGATTAATGGTATATTTTGCAATATAACGCTTTGCCCGATTATTATTAGAAAGTTTACTATCCCCTTTAAGGAAACCTCTTTCTTTTTTCATTTTATCGGCTACCTGCCATGTCCTTAGAACCACCTCACCGATTCTTCCCATTGCCTGCGCATCGGAACTTGTCATACTGAATATGCCCATATCCTGCAGGACATCTTCTGCAGCAATGGTTTCCTTTCTAATTCGTGAATCAGCAAATGCGATATCTTCAGGAACGGAAGGATTCAAATGATGACAAACCATCAGCATATCCAAATGTTCATCAACTGTATTAATCGTATAGGGCAAGGTAGGATTCGTTGAAGATGGCAGAACATTCATAAAGCTGGCTGATTTAATCAAATCTGGCGCATGTCCACCGCCAGCACCTTCTGTATGGTACATATGAATAACCCGGTCTTTTAGAGCTGCCATTGTATTTTCAACAAAACCTGCTTCATTTAGGGTATCTGCATGAAGTGCCACCTGTACATCAAATTTATCTGCAACCCTTAATGTATAATCGAGCGCTGAAGGTGTCGCACCCCAGTCCTCATGAACTTTTAAACCAATGACACCGGCCCTAATTTGTTCGGCCAACGGCTCCTCTGCTGCTGCCTGTCCTTTACCTGTTAATCCAACATTTATTGGCAGACCCTCTACCGCTTCAAGCATGCGGTGGATATTCCATTCACCAGGAGTAACAGTTGTCGCCCTTGAACCTGCAGTAGGACCTGTACCACCGCCAATTAAGGTGGTAAGTCCTGCAGTTAAGGCAACCTCGACTTGTGCCGGATTGATAAAATGAACGTGGGTGTCAATTCCTCCAGCAGTTACAATCATCCCTTCACCAGCGATAATTTCAGTTGAAGCCCCAATGACGATATCGACCCCATCCATTACCAATGGATTTCCCGCTTTGCCAATTGCAGCTATTTTTCCGTCACGAAGCGCAATATCTGCCTTGTAAATTCCTGTGTAATCTAAAATGACCGCATTCGTAATAACCACGTCAGGGATTCCATCACCACGCGTGACGAGTGGATGTTGTCCCATTCCATCACGAATGACTTTACCGCCGCCAAACACGACTTCTTCGCCATAAGTGGTATAATCTTTTTCTATTTGAATGATTAAATCGGTGTCAGCCAGCCGAATCGAATCTCCAGTAGTGGGACCGAACATTTGGGCATATTGCTTCCTCGGCATTTCAAAACTCATTTTCGATTGCCCCCTTCTAATGGCCCATCAATTTTATTGTTAAAGCCATAAACCTTACGCTCGCCTCCATATGGAACCAGTTCAACTTCCTTTTCATCACCCGGTTCAAAACGGACTGCCGCACCGGCCGGAATATTTAACCTTTTCCCATACCCTTCTTCTCTATTAAATTGTAAGGATTCATTCACTTCAAAAAAGTGAAAGTGTGAACCTATTTGAACTGGCCGGTCACCTGTATTGGTTACCTTCACTCGAAAAAGGTCTCTTCCCTCATTGCAAATAATTGGTTCTTCTTTTAAAAACAATTGCCCTGGTTCCCATTCCATTCGGGTGTCCTCCTGCCTCTAGTTAACGTATTGGATCGTGCACAGTTACTAATTTAGTTCCATCAGGAAAAGTAGCTTCTACCTGAATATCGTCAATGATATCTGCAATTCCTTCCATTACATCATCTCGTGTCAATATGGTTGCTCCATATTCCATTAATTCTGCAACGGTTTTCCCATCTCTAGCACCTTCTAATACTTCGTATGTAATGAGTGCGATGGCCTCAGGGTAATTTAGCTTCAAACCTCTATCCCATCTTCTTTTAGCGAGGTCAGCTGCCACAACAATCATTAGTTTGTCTATCTCACGTGGTACTAGTAACATTATTCATCCTCCTTCATTTACCTTTTACTATAAAACTTTCCACCCCTTATATAATTGTCCAACTATGGGGAATCTAAACAAATTTTATTCCCTCATTTTTATCTTCCTAAATAAAAAACCTTTTGTAGACATACATCTTGCAAAACTCACTAAATATATAGAAATAGAGCAAGAAGTATAACTTCTTGCTCTATTTCTATATATAGTTCTTGTTAATTCAATCGGCTAATTAGCTTTTTTCGTTGATATGTAGATAGTACTACTCCACCCACTATAAATAGTGATCCTAAAAGTTCTGCTCCAGTTATTGGTTTGTATAGCAAGATCAATCCCATGATCATAGCTACAAAAGGTTCTAAATTAGATAATATTGACGCCCTTGAAGCATCAACATGTCTAATGTTGTTATTCCAAATCAATGTTGCTATACCGTGCACAACAACGGCAGTTCCAATCAGAAAAGCCCAATCAGTCATTTTAGAGCTTATTTGTAAGGGAGTGTCTAGTAAAAAAGCAAAAGGAATCGAAACAATCAAGCCTACAACATTTGAATATAAAGTAATGGTTAGTGGATCTATTCTGTGAGAAAGAAGCCTCGTCATGATAATCATAATAGCAAATGTTATCATCGTTATAACAATCCATAATAAACCTTTATCGATATGCAAAGAAGATAAGTTCCCTTTTGCGACAACAAAATAAATACCTATGATTGCCACAATAGATCCCATCAACATACGAATGGTTAATTTTTCTTTTAAAAAAATGGAAGCTAATATGCTAGTTAAAATAGGGGTAGTTGCCAAAATTAATGCAGATGTTGTTGGATCAGCTGTTTGTAAACCTACAAAAAAAGACCATTGGTTGATAAAAACACCAATAACCCCTAGAAAAACAACCGCTAGTATATCCGATTTATGAACTCGTTTAAAGTGTTTTTTGTATGAGGATAATCCAATTAAAAATAGTACAATAAACAAAAGTCTAAGCATGGTTAATAGCGCTGGGGAAAAATCTTGGACTAACAACTTTCCAAATACAAAATTGCTTCCCCACACGATTACACAAAATGTTAGCCAAGCATATGCTTTTAACATAGTTATCATCCTTCCTGCAACAAAACGCCAACTGTCCTATTTTATACTTACTAGGATTCTTCGTATACATATTTGTTTGGATGAATGAACTATGAGAAAATGGCGTTTTTTTTAAATGGAAAATGTGTTGGTTGGACACTTTAAAAACCTTGCTTTCTTAAACAAATCTATACAGTTCTGTATTCAGTTGAAATACCCTGTTAAATTCTGGTTTCCCTTTGATATACTTAAATGGGTGATGAATATGTACAAGGTTTTCATTGTTGAAGATGATCATAAAATGAGGAATTTAATGGGTCAGTACTTAGCAAAATGGAATTTTCAATCCGTTATTGCGGAAGAATTTGAGGATATTGACCAGCAAATGTTAAGGGAAAAGCCCCATATTATCCTTCTAGATATTAACTTACCTGGACATGATGGATTTTATTGGTGCAGCAAACTTCGCCAGCTTTCAGACGTACCGATCATTTTTATTTCTTCACGCTCGCAAAGTATGGATATTGTGATGGCCATGAACATGGGTGGGGATGATTATATACAAAAACCATTTTCACTCGAAGTATTGGTGGCCAAGATGAATGCTGTCCTCAGACGGTCTAACTCCATTCAACACAAGGAAAAAGACTTACTTACAATTGGTGAGCTTACTCTTAATCTCCAAAATTCCTTTGTATTGTATCAGGGAAAAGAGGCTTCACTCACAAAAAATGAATTTCAGATTCTTTACCTCCTTATGAAAAAAGCAGGACAAATTATCTCTCGTGATGAAATAATGCGGGCATTGTGGGAAGATGAGCAGTTTATTGATGATAATACGCTCACTGTCAATGTAACTCGGCTGCGGAAAAAGCTTGAAGAAATTGGCGTAGAAGATGCGATTATGACCAAAAAAAGACAAGGATACCTTTTGCGATGAAGTGGAAACATTATCTCGTTGATCACCGATTCCTATTATTTATATTTTCCCTTGTCTTAGGCTTAACAGCCATCATCATATTACTTGATCCAAACTTACATATTCATATAAGCAACCTTCTCTATTTATTGCTTATATTGGCCTTACTATTTTTGATTTATTTACAATTTGATTACCGTAGGAAAAAGGATTCTTATCGTGAATTCAAAGAGAAAACAGAAACTGGATATCTATTGGAACCCTCACACACTCACAGAAATGAAGAGAAATTAACGATCCAACTCTTAAAAATTCAAAAGGAGCAATATGAACAAAAAATTGAGAGATTGAAACATGAACAAAAGGAATGGCATGAGTATATGACATCCTGGGTTCATGAAATAAAAACACCGATAGCTGTCAGCAAAATGATTTTCGAAACGGAACAGAATCCAGAAAGCCTGGAGGAGGAAATGGGGAAAATTGAGCATTTAGTTGACCAAGTTCTTTCTTATACAAGAGCTAGCGATTTCAGTAAGGACTATTTTATTCAAGAAATGAATGCAGAACAACTCGTAAAGGAAGCAGTAAAAGCGAATCGGAAGTTATTTTTATCGAAAAAAATAAAGCTTCATTTAGATCTAACAACTATGGAGGTCTTAACCGATAAAAAAGGACTTCTTTTTATTTTAAACCAGTTTCTATCAAATTCCTTAAAATACACACCCGCTGGCGGCAAGATTTCCATTCAAATCAAAGCGAATGAAAGAAAAATCATCATCCGGGATCATGGAATGGGAATCCCCGTAGAGGATTTGCCAAGAATTTTTCAGAAAGGCTTTACAGGCATTAATGGACGGCAAGTTGCGGCCTCCACTGGGATGGGATTATACCTCGCAAAAAAAACAGCAGCGAAATTGGGGCATCTGCTCTCTCTTCATTCGAAGGAAGGGAGCTATACCGAAGCCTCCATCTATTTTTCAAAAACAGTTGATCTGCTAAGAGAAGAATACACAACTTTCACCAATAAATAAGGACGTGATGCAGCCATCACGCCCTTTCTTTTAATTATTCACAATCGTGTTGTATTTCCTTAGCGTAATCAAATAGTAAACCAAATAGATTGCCACATAAATAGCGATGGTACTTAGAAACGGCAGCAGCATATTCATCTGTGAAAACCTTGCCAGTGCTGTGATTAAGAATGAACTATTGGGTATGGCAATCACCAAGGGAAGGAAAAAGACAGGCAATAATTGCTTGGCAATGGTTACTTGAATTTGCTTTCTACTCATTCCAATCTTTTTTAGTATATGATAACGTCCCTGATCAGCGGTTGCTTCTGTTAGCTGTTTATAATGCAGCATGCTACCTGTGGCCAGCAAAAAGACAATCCCTAAAAAAGAACCGATGAAAATAAGCAGACCGTATGTTTGGACACCTTTCTGAAACTCCAGTACGAAGGAGGAAAACATGATTGAATCATCATCATCATCAACTTTGACATCTTTTAGAACGACTTCTTGAATCTCCTTTATTAATTTTTCCAATGATTTTTCGTTTTTCAATTTATATATTTGCATTTCTTTTACAACGGCATGCTCTTTGAGTTCCTGATACTTTGTATCATTGATTACCACTGGAAAAACATAATAGCTTTGGTTTAACACCAGCTTCTTTTCATATGTCTGAACGGTAAGCTTTTCGTGTTCCATAATCGTAATGGTTTTCCCTGTATAAGGGTCCGTATTTTGATTAATATTCCCATCATTAAATACAATTGCTTTATCTTTTCCAATGTCCTCATTATGGTAATTTCCCATTTTTTCAGCCAATCGTTGATATTCCTTGTTCGATAGAAGAATGACCGGAAACCGATCTGGCCACCTTCCTGTTTCAGAAAGATCTCCTTCAACCTGTAAATACTCTACTCGATCCGAAAAAACAATCTGGTGTTCTCCACTTTCCTTAATTAACTTGGCGACTTGTACATCCTTTTCGTTATTTTGCGAGGTATACATAAGACTTAATGGATTATTAGCCGATGCAATTGTCGTTAAATTATGATGTAAGCTGAAAATAGCCCCGAGAGCAAAAAGGGTAACCGTGCTTAATAAAGCAATAGTGAATAAGATGAGAATATTTCCTTTCATTCGAAACCGTAGGTGCGAAACGCTGATTAAATTTGTCCCTTTAAAATAAACCCTTTTGGCTTTTACCATTCTTTCTAAAAGAGAAGTAAATGCGGACCGGATAAATAGAAAAGATCCAATTACAATCATTAGCAGAGAAAATAAGACAGCAGAGAAACCATATTCCTTATAGATATCGGAATGACTAGGTTGCAACAGAATGTAATATCCTATTCCAAACGCTACTAGTGATCCTAGAGTGGCTACCTTTGAGACCTTCAGCTGTTTTTCCCCATGTTTGTCAGCTTTTAGCAGATCCAATAACGTATAACGGTAAATCATCCGATAATTATAAAATGAAGTAACGCCAATAATCGCAATAAAAACGGCTAACGTTTGAATGACCGCTTCAGAAGATAGTGCAAGATTTGCAATTAGTGAGAATCCCATTAGTTTTATTAATAACATTGAAAATAGTTTAGACAAAAGGGCACCAATCGAGATTCCAATCCCGAGTGCAACCAATCCCATAATCAGATTTTCATAGAATAGGAGCCTTGCAATCTGTTTCTTCCTCATCCCAAATAAAGAGTATAAAGCGACCTCCTTTTTTCGTTTTTTTATAAAAAAATGATTCGAATACCATATAAATATGGTTGAAAATAGCAACAGCAAAACAGATGCTGCCATAAACGCTGGCTGTACTTTCCCAAGGGCTGTCGCTGATTGGATAATCTGGTTGTTATACTGGAGCGAAACAAATGTAAAGTAAATAACGATGCTGAATACCATCGGATAAAAATACAGTAAATAATGTTTTGTATTCATCTTTATATTCTTTTTTGCTAGACTAAATAACGTCATGATGCCCACCTCCTCCAAGGGTGGCGAGGATATCAATAATTTGTTCAAAAAATCGCTTTCGGCTGCGGTCTCCCTTCCTTATTTCAGAAAAAATCGACCCATCTTTGATAAATAAGATACGACTGCTAAAGCTGGCTGCATAAGCATCATGAGTAACCATTAAAATCGTAGCTTTTTGTTGTTCATTTAATTCAGCAAGTATTCCAAGCAGCATAAAAGCAGATTTCGAGTCTAACGCACCAGTTGGTTCATCCGCAAATATGAGGCTTGGATTTGTAATAATCGCTCTTGCTGTTGCCGTTCTTTGCTGCTCCCCTCCTGAAATGTTATATGGATAGGCATGTAAGATACCCTCAATTCCAAGTGCCTTCGATACTTTTTTTATTCTATTTTCAATTTCTTGATACGAAACATTTGCTAAGGAGAGAGGGAGGATAATATTTTCCTTTACAGTTAGTGTTTCAATTAAATTGTAATCCTGAAAAATAAAACCTAACTTGTCTCTTCTAAAATCCGCTAAATCTTCTTCTTTTAATTTGAAGATGTTTTGCCGATCGATTTTAATTTCTCCTGTAGTCGGTACATCAATGGTTGATAACACATTCAAAAGCGTCGATTTCCCTGCACCTGATGGACCCATAATTCCAACAAATTCTCCTTTATTCACTTGCAGTTCAATATCATTTACTGCTGTATGAATGTTCCCCTTCGATCCAAATACTTTTTTTATGTTTACAGCTTCCAAAACGATTTCCTTATTCATTTCATCATCCCTCGGCTTATTTTATATATCTAACTATAAAAGATATTGAGGGGTGCAACCATAATTTATCCTTACAAATGTATCGCCAATCCTTACAATTCTGTAACCTATTAATCATTGGGACACGAAGATAGCAACAAAGAGATAAGCATTCCAATTATTTCATGGACTTTATAAGAGAAGGCATTTATACTATTCAAAAAAAACTAGATGCCTCCATATATGGCATCTAGTTTTTTTATGTTATCCCTTTTCAACTTCCTTTTTCAAAAAGGGTTTTCCAGTTTCCTATTCAGTAAAGTACGGGAGATGACAGGCACTGATTTGCAGGTCCTACTCCACCCCATAATAGCTGCAGACAACTTGTCCGACTGATTTGGCTGCAACAAGAAGACACTCTTCATCAATATCGAATTTCGGATGATGATTGAAATAGGCATTCTCAATCCCTTTTGGTTTACAGCCAATGTAAAAGAAACAACCAGGGATTTTTTCAAGATAGTAAGCAAAATCTTCTGAACCAGAGAGCATCGGATATTCTCCAACCTCTTTAATGTCTGGATCACTCATGTTTTTTAGACTTGTGACAACGTTTGCTGTTACTTCCGGATCATTATAGAGCGGCGGATAATCGGCCGTATACTCCAGCTTGCATTGTACTCCAAATTCCGCTTCAATCCCTTTTACAATACGATTGACTTCTTTTGCGATGAGCTGCTGCGTTTCAACCGTCATGTAGCGAACGTCTCCTTCAAGCTCTACACGATCTTTAATCACATTGAATGTTCCTTTACCATCGAATGAGCCGATTGTAATCACGCCCATCTCAAAAGGATTAATCCGGCGACTGATCACTGTTTGTACCGCTGTTACAAAATGAGCAGCAGCAACAATTGCATCATTGGCCAAATGCGGAGAAGAACCATGCCCGCCTGTACCTTGGACGATTAATTTAAAAAATGACCTGCCCGCCAACGAATATCCGCTGCGATAGCCGACAAAACCTGCTGGATGAGTAGGGAAAATATGAATACCATATATATTGTCTACATCCGCTAGCACACCAGATTCAACAATACTTTTCGCCCCTCCAGGAGGAGCTTCCTCCGCATGTTGATGAATAATTTTAATCGTTCCTGCAATTGAATCCTTCAATTGGATCAGACAATCGGCTAGAACAAGTAAATAAGCAGTATGGGCATCATGGCCGCAGGCATGCATCACACCTTCATTTTTCGATTTAAATGGTACATCTGTTTCTTCCAAAATTGGCAGTGCATCGAAATCCGCGCGAAGAGCAATCGTTTTTCCAGCGTTTCCGCCTTTTATCGTTACGATCATCCCGTTTCCGTTTCCTGCATTTCTATGTATTTCAACATCTTTTCCTTTGTAAAAATCAGCAATATATTGAGCTGTTTTTTCCTCTTTAAATGAAAGCTCCGGGTTCTCATGTAAATAACGGCGAATTTGAATCATTTCATCTTTGCGGGCCTCTAACATTTCCATTAATTGTTTCTTCATTAAAATCCCTCACCTAAATTTTATTTTTTGAGATAGAAAAATAAGCTGATAATAAATAGTAATTTTTTTTATAAAACCTCATTTACTTATGGTACTGTTCACCTTGCCATTACTGGCAAACGCAATATTATAATGAGCATAAAAGCACAAAGAACACAGTAATTACTAAATAATCATTTCACTCAAATAGAGAGTTAGCCTCGCTTTTAATTCTTGCTATACTATCCTTTTCATCAAAGTTATACTTCATTGAGAATTCCATGGACTCGATACGTCATAGATTCTCTCATTATTTTGCCCGGAATAAGGCTGATTTACTATTTCTGCTTTGGTAATCACTTGTGTGATTTATCCTCCAAAAAGTGGTTGCAGCACTTCTGGTGGTAATCCCTCAAATTGACTGGCAAATGAACCTTTGGATGTTATCGCTAATGATACTTTAAAGAAAAGGGCTTTAAGATTGGTGATACGCTGAAGATAGAAGGATCATTAGAAAACATGAAAATTGTCGGGTTTGTTAAAAATGAAACATATAATCATTACCCATGACGAACGAATGCTGGAATACTGCGATCAAGTGTATCGAATGGAAGATGGCAGACTTAAACATGATGATTCTAACAGTCATGAAACAATGCCTGCTCCCAATGATGCAAATCTTTAACGCATTGGGGTCAGACACTGTTTTTTCAAAAACCATTAATGGCAGTTGTAACTGATTACCGCTTTCATAGAAACCCATTTTCAAAACCCTTTAAAATAGGTAGCTCTGACTTGTCATAAAACTGCCTTCATTTAATTAAAATGTATACTAAGAATAAAAAAACAGTAGGGGTCTTCAGTATCATGAAAATATGGGGGTTGATTTACTTGAGTACTTTTTATCCCGAAAAACTATCTGTGCAATACGTGGAAGGTGTTTCTTCTACGGAACCATTAATGCCCAGGCGTTACACACTCACTCATTCTGATATAACTGGAGAACTATATTTAAACATCGGAATGAATTATGCTTGGGGAAAAATTAACCCTATGAGGGATGAAGTTTTAGGCGAGTGGAAATGTCATGGGGATTTTTTGTATTTTTATGTTTATTTACACATAGATCAAGGAGAATATACCCCATCTGTCTCAGCAAAACGCAATGAAATATTTAGACGTGAATTACCACTTGCATTAACTGCTATAAGATACGGCGATCAATTTTTTTTCAACACATATCCTTATTTAGTTCAAGCTCCCATCACCATTAACTTTTTGTCCGCTTATCCCCAGTTTGCAAGGAGAGAAAATTGGCAATGGTAGTACCAGCATCAATACAGCTCTCATTCAATACTCTTAGATTTGATCAATACCTTTGGATCAGAATATATACAAAGGCATTTACAATTACTAAAGGAAGCCAGCCTATCCATAAGGAGAGGCATTTGGCTAAAAACCTCATTTACCTATAGTACTGTTCAGAGAAATTAATGTTAAAAAAACGCCTCTATTTATGGTAAGGTTCTCCCCGATTAATCCGATACGCTCGATAAATCTGCTCGACAAGTATCAGCTTCATCAATTGATGGGGAAAGGTCATTTTTGAAAAAGAAAGCTGCTCGTTTGAACGTTTCAACACTTCCTCACTTAACCCTAATGACCCGCCGATTATAAAAGCAATCTTGCTTTTTCCGTAGGTAGCCAATTTGTCTAACGTATCCGCAAGCTCTTCAGATGGTTGCATCTTCCCGTTAATCGCAAGTGCAAACACATATGTATCCTGGCTAATCTTAGCCAATATTCGTTCTCCCTCTTTTTGTTTTACTTGAAGCATTTCCATTTCACTAAGTTCTTCCGGTGCCTTTTCATCCGCCACCTCAATAACTTCTACTTTTGCATACGAATTCAATCGCTTGAGATATTCATCGATTCCCATTTTTAAATATTTTTCTTTTAATTTGCCAACCGTGACAATTGAGATATTCACAATCCACAACCCCTATTTTTTATTTTACAAACATGTTATCCACAAAAGTTATCCACATGTCCACAATTTTTATCCACATCTTGTATGGAATCATTTGTTCGCCACAATATATACAGTTATATTTTGATACTATTCACGACCTGTTGATAAGTTATCCCCAATGAACCTCGATAAAAAGCAGAAAGGCAATTAACACCTTTCTGCTTTCTTTTATGATCGATCTTCTTCGGCTAATGTGATGGTCGTGGTTTGCAGCTTTCCATCACGATAAAATTTAATTTCCATTTGATCACCGATTTTGGTTTCTTGGTAGAGATGCTTTCTCAAATCAATGACGTCATGTATTTTTTTGCCATCCAACTCAACAATTACATCAAGCTCTCTTAAGCCACCTTGTGCTGCAGGCGAATTTGAGACGACTTGACGAAGAGCTACTCCATAATTGACATTCCTAGGTAATTTTAATGCTTCTTCTTGATAATAACCAGGGATTTCAGCCACTGATTTTAAATCGACTCCCATATAAGGACGTTTTACTACACCAAATTTCTCAAGATCATTAATAATTGGTCGTGCATAGTTAATGGGAATCGATAAACCAATCCCTTCCACGGCATTTTGGGCAATTTTCATCGAGTTGATACCGATAAGCTGCCCAGCAATATTGATTAATGCTCCGCCGCTGTTTCCGGGATTAATGGCAGCATCTGTTTGCAGAACTTCCGCCTGCCAATCCATAATGCCATCTTGATTGATATCCACTGGAATCGTACGATTAATCCCAGAAATAATTCCTTGGGTAACAGAACCTGAGAAAGTAGCTCCTAGTGGATTTCCAATTGCCATTACAGGTTCACCCATTTTTAACGCCTCTGAATCACCAAACTCAGCAACTTTTTTTACCTTGTCAGCATCAATTTCAAGGACAGCCAAATCTGTCCAAATATCCCCGCCTAGCAATTTAGCAGGTATCTTGGTGCCATCATTCAAGGTAACTTCTAAATGGGTAGCACCTTCAACCACATGCTGGTTGGTCACAACATATGCCTTATTCCCTGTCCTTTTATAAATAACACCTGACCCTGTTCCAGCAGGACCCTGATTGTCACCAGACTCATTGTACCAAAAGTTAGATGTCTGGATATTATTAATACCAACTACCGCATCTGCAGCCTTATCAATCGCCTTCGTTGTATCTGTTTGCACATCAAAGGATACCTGTTGCTGAATAAAATTACTGTTATTATTCGCTCCACCAGCAGGTTGATTTTGATTTGGCTGAACATTGTAGGGGAGGAATCCCTGGTTAGATAATGCTGGAATAGAAATAACTACTAACATGGCTCCAATTATCGCACCGACAATACTTGCAAAAAAATAACCTCCTCTGCTTCTACTCTTCTTTTGGTAACGCTCTTGTGAATGATCATCATAGTAACCCATTTTCACCACGTCTCCCTTTCGTAAGCAACTAATTTATATTTTGGCTTATTGTTACAATTATACTCTGTCTAACGTCATTTTATAAAAAAAAGGGTGTTTTAAATTTGTCTGTTGATTTGCGCTCCAGTCACTTCGCTTTCCGCAGGCGTTGCGGCGAGCCTCCTCGGCGCAAGCGCCTGTGGGGTCTCACCTGCTCCGTACTCCTGCAGGAGTCTTCGTGCCTTCCGCGAAAATCAACAGGTGCATATATCAACATTTAGCTATAACACAGCATAAAAAAAACAAAGATACCCATGAAGTATCCTTGTTCTTCGTTACACCGCTGTTAATATCGTTGGTACCTTCGGGTCTGTATCGTAGAGGTCAAATTGCTCGCCGACAATTAACCCTTGGCTCTCAAGTGTTTGTGCTACTGACATTCTTGCTAAGTCTTTCATATTGTTGTCGAGACTTAAATGGGCTAGATACACCCTCTTTGTATTGTCTCCGATGACTTCGCTCATTGCAATCGCTGCATCCTCATTCGATACATGGCCAAGATCGCTTAAAATTCTTCGTTTAATACTCCAAGGATACCTTCCCATTCTTAGCATTTGCACATCATGATTGGACTCAAAAATAAAGGCATCTGCATTGGAAATGATTCCTTTCATTCGGTCACTAACATAGCCTGTATCAGTGATTAAGACTAATTTCTTACCGGAATGATGGAAAACATAAAACATCGGTTCTGCTGCATCATGTGACACACCAAATGATTCAATATCTGTAGAGCCGAAGCTTTTCACCGATTCTGTACTGAAAATCATCTTTTGCTCTAGTGGAATATCACCAACCAGCCGATCCATTGCCTGCCACGTTTTTTCATTAGCAAAAACAGGCAATTTATATTTACGTGCCAAAACACCAATCCCTTTTATATGGTCGCTGTGTTCATGGGTCACAAAAATTCCTGATAATTTACTAATATCACGATCTATATGTTGAAAAAAAGCCTCCATTTGCTTGCCACTAAATCCGGCATCTACCAGAAAGGAGTGTTCGTCTGACTCTACATAAAGCGAATTCCCCGTACTTCCGCTCGCTAAAATGCTATACCGTAATGACATTTACTTTCACTCCATATCCCTAGTTTCATCGCTGTTAAATTGAATAATCTGTCCTTCTAGTGCATTGACATAAAGGCTCTCTTTATCATCCACTACAAAACGCCAAGTAGGCGCTAAAGCCTGCGAGGCTGCAAGCTGAATCAATGTTGAATAGCCTAGCTCCACTTTTGTAATTTTACTTTTTGACTTTAAGACACCCTTTTGGTGCAAGGTCTCTAGTGCCTTTAACGGCAGGAGGATTTCCTCTCCATCGGTCATTTTTTCAATGCCCTCCAAAAAGGTTTGTTCATAGGAAACAATTTGATTGGTATCATCGATTTGAAATGTAATCATCCCGCTCAGGTTTTCATATAACGTCATATTCTCATAATGCTGAAGGTAAATAATCGTATTCTTTTTATCATTTTTTTTCCAAAACTGATATTGGTCCCCGTACAAAACATTATCCTTAATAAATGGAGAAAGTTCTGCAGCCTCAAACTTTGTATTTAAAGTGATTGGCTTTTCAAGTTTCACCTGTAATGATGTGGCTGGTTCTTTCAGAATTACGATTTGCCCCTTGAGTTTGGCTATATCATCCTTTGTAAACAGTTTTGGTTTTGCACTAAGATATTGGGCCTTGATCGGCGCTTTTGGCAGCTCTTTATAGCTAATTTCGTCAGCCTCAAGCTTTTCTACAATGGAGGTCTCAGTAATAATTTCATATTTATTAGCGTCTCGAATCTTCATAAATTGAAATAATAGATAGACATCTAAAATCAAAAACGTTATGATAAAAATCGTTTTTATTTTACTCCAATCCATGTAAAGCCCCCCCTAGATCTTCCTTCGTAATTTGTCCCCATACCTGGTTATATTGATAAAACCAAGCAGGTTCTAGGAGGATAAGTTTGTTTACATCGTCAGCCCTTGTCATCCGATATCCTAAAACAAGTTGTTCTAGTAATTCCGGTTTAAAACTCCTTCGGCTTTTAAGGAATTGCAATACCTCTGTTCCTGATGGAAGTGTTACTTTTACCATCTCTGTCGTTAACGGAAGCTCTAAGGCTATATTTGGTCTAACATATTTCGTAATTTCATTTCTGCCCCATACTTCTTGAATTTCAGACAATCCACTTCCATTAAAAACCGGATACCCTTCGGTACTATACAAACGGAATTTAACGGATTTCCTCTTTTCATCCTTTGCAACATACCGATAGGGGTCTGTCCACCCTCCATGGCCATTGATAAAGTCAATGCTTCTCATTAATAAATCATAAGCATTCTCATCATACTTGGAATCTGCATTGGGATTAATATAATGCAGCATATTCGTATTGGAATCGACCGTCATTTTACTAGAAACGTCACTGTATTCTTCAACCTGTGAGATCGTTCCTCTCTGAACGAAACTTGGGTCACTAAACAACGCTTCTTTAAACGCCTCCGAATTAAGAACGACTGGCAAGTATTTATATTCCATCATTTCCACGTTTCCATCAGGGATAAAGACAGTCCGCTGCTCTGAAGCATCAAAGGCAAAGTACGGTTGATACTGCATGGCATTTTTAAAAAAATTTCGATTAAACTCGTTTAATAAACCGGGTGATATATGGCTCATGTACACCCTTTGATAATCGGAAGAAATAAAGTAAACAATCCCATTTCCCTTTTCAGAATTCTCAACATTGATAACTATCCGATTAAAATTAAAAGCAGGAATTCTCTTTTCTTCGAATTTTAATACGCCTCTGTAAATTTCAATGGGAATATCCGCAGGAAATATGATCTCTGCATTACCGTTTCCATGTACCAATGCTTTAATGTCCTCGATATTATCGGAAAGATTTTCAACGTCATAGAAGGACCATTTCCTTATTTCATTCATCATTTTATCAATCTCGACTGCATTCGTTGTACCACGGTGCTGACCATTATGATGAAAGAGCACTAAATCAGGAGTAATAATCTTGTGGAGCTCCCGCTTTTCCTTCAATGTAACCTCGGCAACATAATCATTGTTTTCCATCAGGTCAAAGTTAGGCTGGTAGGTCCAAAGATTCCAGGTCAAAATTATGCTTACCATGATTAGTACTATTAAAATCACTGATTTACTATTTTCGTACCTCATGACCATTCATCCTCTTCAGATTGCTCGTATGGGAGTGAAAAGGAAATTACGGTTCCCTTGCCCTCTTCACTTTCAGCCCAAATTATGCCGCCATGAACATTTACCATTTCCTTTGCAATCGCCAAGCCTAATCCTGTTCCACCCAATTTTCTCGTTCTCGCTTTATCGACACGATAGAAACGGTCAAAGACCTTTCCAATATTCTCTTTTGGAATCCCTACGCCTTCGTCAGAAACACTGACGACAATTCGTTTCTCTTCCTCTTTTATCGAAAAAGTAACCTGACCGCCCTCTGGGGAATACTTTAGTGCATTCGAAATAATATTGTAAAGCACCTGGGTCAGCTTATCTTCATCAATTTCTACAAAAATCGCGTGGTCAGGAAGCTTCCTTTTAAAGCCCACATTTTGATCCTTCGCCATTTCAAACCGATCAATAATTCGGTCATAGAAATCAACAAAGTTTACCCATTCTTTATTAAGTCGATAATCAGTGCTATCTAATTTAGAGAGTTGGAGGAGATCATTGACTAATCGGATCATTCTTTCCGTTTCAGTCCGTGTTACTTCTAAGAAATTAGGAGCAATTTCTTCATCCTTCCATGCTCCATCTGCCAGTGCCTCTAAGTAGCTTCTCATTGTCGTGAGCGGCGTTCTAAGTTCATGTGATACATTGGCAACAAACTCTCTTCTTTCTGCCTCTATTTTTTCCTGGTCTGTTATATCATGGAGGACAGCAATCAATCCATTGACAAATCCAGTCTCCTTTTGAATAACAGAAAAGTTAGCACGCAGGATATATCGTTCCTTTTTTGTACTATAATCTAGAATCAATGACTCCTTTTCCTCTAATAAATCTTCAAAGGTATTGGTGTCGGTTAACCCTAATAAAGAAACAATCGGCTGCGAGAGAACTGTTTCACGTGAAACATTCAGCATCTCAGCTGCTGGTTCATTGATTAACATGACTCTGCCTTTTCGGTCTGTTGCAATCACACCGTCGGTCATATACGATAGCACCGAAGATAGCTTTCTTCTTTCGCCCTCAGTCATAGCCTGGGCTTCCTGGATTTTTTTTGTTAAATTGTTAAAGGTTTGTGCTAAGGTTCCAATTTCATCCTGACCATATACTCTTACTTTTCGAGAAAAGTTTCCCTTAGCCATGGCCATTGCTTGTCTTTTCATATCGGTAATCGGTCTGGTAATCGTTTGTGCTAGAAGGATTCCTAAAATGGCGGTAATCGCTAAAGCAATACCTGTTCCCGTCGCAAATATACCGTTGATGGTTTTCATTTGCGTAAAGACATTCTCTATCTTTGCTTCCAAATAGATAGCACCAATGATTTGACTGCCTGATTGAATGGGCGTTGACAGCACCCAAATTCGATGACCGCTTTTTCGGTCAATTTTAATAATGCTTTGATCCTCCGCTAAATTAATCGATTGAGTAATCTTAAGCTCCGTAGTCCTTTGCCCAACGACTCCTTGATATTGGCTAGAAGTTCCTAGGATTTTACGAGTTTTCCCGTCTACTACTTTCACTTCAAAGATATCAGCAGATTCAAAATCCCGAAGTATTTTCCTAATTTCATCTTCGAGTTTTGGATCCTCAGGTGTTCTTTTCTTTTCCATCTCTTCAACGACATTATAAGCAAGTAAATTAACACGTTCTTTGATGGCGGTTTGAAAATTCGTTCTTAAGGTCTCTTCAAGCTGCTTAACAAAATAGACACCAATAACCTGCATCGCAATTAAAATAAGCAGTACATAGATGATGACGAACTTTACCTGGATCGATCGAAAAAAACTAACCTTTTTCATGAATCGCCTTACTCCTGATCCGGGTTACGTAAATAGTAACCCACCCCTCTACGAGTGACGATCCATGTAGGATGGCTTGGATTATCTTCAATTTTCTCACGTAAACGGCGGACGGTTACATCAACTGTTCGAACATCTCCGAAGTAATCATAGCCCCAAACCGTTTGCAGCAGGTGTTCCCTTGTCATTACCTGACCGATATGTTTCGCCAAATAGTAAAGCAGTTCAAATTCACGGTGCGTTAATTCGATCGTTTCACCGCGTTTTGAAACAACATAGGCATTCGGATGTACTGTCAGTGAGCCAACCTCAATCTCGTTTGTCTCCACTTCCTCATCCGTCTGGGAGATGACAACTTGGTGACGACGTAAGTTTGCCTTTACTCTCGCAATTAATTCCCTTGTGCTAAAGGGCTTGGTTACATAATCATCCGCACCAAGCTCAAGTCCTAAAACCTTATCTATTTCAGAATCCTTGGCAGTCAGCATAATAATCGGCATATCGTATTTCTTGCGGACTTCACGACAAACTTCCATTCCATCTTTTAACGGAAGCATAATATCTAAAAGGATTAAGTCTGGCTGTATTTCTTCCACCATCGTGATGGCTTCATTTCCATCATAAGCACTGTAAACATCGTAACCCTCTTTTTTTAAGTTAAACTGCAATATATCCGCAATCGGTTTTTCATCATCCACTACCAGAATTTTCTTTTCCATACCCATTGCTCCTTTGATTTAAAATCTATTGTTATAAAATAAATGTCATTTCTACACTAGTTTACTTTACCATGGTTTCACCGTGAATTCATCTATTAGTAGTATTTGACACTTAAAAGAGCCCCTAGTACTAGCTAGAGGCTCTGGTGTTACTTTTAAATTATTTTAAATAGCCAAGCGGGTTTTGTAGAGCTCCATCTTTATAAACTTCAAAGTGTAAATGTACACCAGTAGAGTTTCCTGTTGAACCCATAACACCAATGGCTGAACCTTGAGACACAGATTGACCTACACTAACATCAATGGATGAAAGGTGGGCATACACTGTACGAATTCCATTTTGGTGGTCAATAATTATTTTGTTACCATAGCCGCCATCCCAGCCAGCTGATACTACTTTACCATTATCAGCTGCCTTTATCGTAAGGTTGCTTGGTCTTGCGATATCTATTCCTTTATGACTTTTTCCCCATCTTTGCCCTTGCTGACTGGAAACATAGCCGCCGGATGTTGGCCATGCAAGGTTGCCGCTGCCACGTGATGGAATGATCTTTGTTCCTTTTACAACAATATGATTAACAGGTTGTGCAATTACAACCTCACTAGTTACTTCACTGCTGATCGTTGTTCCATTTTGTGTCGAAATTTGATAGTTAACAGAACGTTCGCCATTTTTTCCTTCTTGCTTCACTTTTGTTTCACCTTTTGGCATTGACTCATCGTTAACTGTTTCATTCGCATACGGAATAGCTTCTTTTTGATTCACTTCTTTATTAACAATGACTTCAAGATATGGTTTTGATGCCGTAACATTGACCTCTTGGCCAATATTTACAACAGTGTCTTCTGTCAGTTCAGGATTTAATGCAAGAAAATCGATTAATTTTAATCCATGATTATTCGCAATCGTTCCAAGGACGTCGCCTTCTTGGACAATATATTTCTTTTCTTCTGTTGTACCATTTTGTAAAAGCGTTACCGCTTCTTCTGCAGACATAATTTTATCTGGAGTAACTTTTTTTGTATCAAATGAAACATCCTTCGATACGGTAACGTCTAATATACGAGTTTCATTTTCAGCAAGTGGTGGCAACTCAGTTTCAGGTGCTGCCTTTCTAGCTTCCACCTCATTTAGTTGTTCTTGCGTTACATAGGTAAGTTTGAGTTGATTGATAACATCTTCAGCAGTTTCTTTGTTTTTCAAGAAAACTACTGGCTGCCCATCAATAATAATGGAAGAAGCTTCTGCTTGAAGCTGAATGGCACTCTCAAGTTTTTTTACCGTTTCATTATTATTCGCTGTTGAATGAAAAACCTGTTCTTTTATGTACTCAATATCAGAGCCAAATTTTAGATCCAAATCCGCCATAGATTCTTTAAACTTGTCTTCCTTTTCTTCGACAATTTTCTTGACTATTTCTTTATCGGAAACAGTCCCTATATATTGTTGGTTATGGTATACGTGATAAACCGTTGTTAATTTAAACGAACCAGCAGCACTTGCAGACATGGTGCTAAATAATAGTGCTGAAGCCGTAAACGCCGTCATAATGACTGTTTTCAAAGATTGTTTTTTCTCTAATTTACTTGATTTATTTCCTTTATTAAAAAATAACATTGGAATCCTCCTAAATTACGGAAACAACTCTCTTAATCTAGTGCTTTTTAACCACAAAAGAAATTTCCCTCTTTTTCCACTCTATAACTTTAACATATTTCAAATAAAAATAATGATTAGTCTTGATAATGTAACAAAATTGTATAATAAGCGACATTTTATGCAATAAATGGGCATCCGAAGTAGTAATTTTATCCCACTTTCCACTATGCTATTATCCCTATATCAATAAAAGAAAGCTGTTACACCAACGTTTTTCACTAGATGTCATCAAAAGATCACCTCAAAAAGGTTGAGGCATGCGTTGTGAATTTAATGTAAATTTTTGGAAGTTTTTTTACAACAATGTAACATTCATGACAAACAAAAAAGAAGCTTACAATTTGCAAGCTTCTTTTTTATATGGCTCAGGACGGAATCGAACCGCCGACACAAGGATTTTCAGTCCTTTGCTCTACCGACTGAGCTACTGAGCCATTTTTTTATGGCGGTCTGGACGGGACTCGAACCCGCGACCTCCTGCGTGACAGGCAGGCATTCTAACCAACTGAACTACCAGACCATTTTTTGATATTGATCGTAAGCAAGGATACCGGGCTTGCCAATCACTTGCCAACAATCAAATGCCAATGACCCCTACGGGATTCGAACCCGTGTTACCTCCGTGAAAGGGAGGTGTCTTAACCACTTGACCAAGGGGCCAATATTAAATGAAAATGATTTTTCTTCACTAATGAAAGTTTCTTTGCTATCGCAATAAAACTTGGTGAGCCATGAAGGATTCGAACCTTCGACCCTCTGATTAAAAGTCAGATGCTCTACCAACTGAGCTAATGGCTCGTACTTTGAATTGTTTCGTTATACACTGTAGGTGTTTTACTAATTGTTTCGTTCGTGACGACGCTTTTTATAATATCATGGCTTGGTCCTATAGTGCAATACTTTTTTAATAAAAGTTTTAATTAATTTATAAGCCCCCAAAATTGAGGGCTTATATATGATTAAATTTGTCTCCAAGGGCTGCGAACAACATTGGTTTGATTACGATCTGGGCCCACCGAGAAGGTAGTTAACGGGATGCCGGTAAGCTGCGTTACCCGTTCTACATAATGGCGCGCATTAACAGGTAATTCATCTAATGACTTAACCCCTGTAATATCCTCTTTCCAACCTGGCAGTTCTTCATAAACAGGCTCACACTCACCTAGTACCTTTAGACTTGCAGGATACTCAGTGATTAATTCGCCTTTATAGCTGTAGGCCGTACAAATTTTTAAAGTCTCAATTCCTGATAATACATCAATCGAATTTAGAGATAGATCAGTTAATCCGCTGACCCGGCGGGCATGGCGTACCACCACACTATCAAACCAACCAATACGGCGTGGACGGCCGGTAGTTGTACCGTATTCTCGACCTACTTCACGAATTTGATTCCCGATCTCATCATGTAATTCTGTTGGGAATGGTCCATCGCCTACTCGAGAGGTGTAGGCCTTACAAACACCTACAACATGGGTGATTTTTGATGGACCCACACCAGAACCAATTGTAACACCACCAGCGACTGGGTTTGAAGAAGTTACAAACGGGTATGTACCTTGGTCAATATCCAGCATCACGCCCTGTGCACCTTCAAATAACACACGTTTTCCTTCATCTAAAGCATCATTTAAGACGACAGATGTATCGCAAACATACTGCTTAATTTGCTGGCCATATTCATAATACTCATCTAGGATTTCTTCTTTTGTAAAACCCGTTGTCTCATAAATACGTTCAAATAAACGATTTTTCTCCGCTAAGTTGCGCTCTAGCTTTTCTTCAAAAACTTCACGTTCAAGGAGGTCAGAAATTCTAATCCCAACGCGCGCTGCCTTATCCATATAAGCAGGGCCAATTCCCTTTTTAGTGGTTCCAATTTTATTGACGCCTTTACTTTCTTCCTCAACAACGTCAAGCTTCAAATGGTATGGAAGGATAACATGTGCACGATTGCTAATACGGAGATTATCGGTCGTAATTCCTTTTTCGTGTAAATAAGCAAGTTCAGCGACAAGTGCCTTCGGATCCACAACCATTCCATTGCCGATTACACAAATTTTTTCCTTATAAAAAATCCCGGATGGAATTAAATGTAACTTATATGTTTCTCCATTGAACTTTATGGTATGACCTGCATTATTTCCACCTTGATAACGTGCGATTGCCTCTGCATTTTCAGAAAGAAAATCGGTGATTTTACCTTTTCCTTCGTCTCCCCATTGTGTACCAACTACCACTACTGACGTCATATAGGCACCTCCAAATTAAATACGTTTTTCCTTTTCTAAACTCAATTTTATCAATAAATACAGCTAAAAGTCAACAAAACACGAACGTTTTATAGTATTTTATTAGAATATGTTCGTAAAATATTAATTTAGGAATCTAGCTTGAAATGGTGGCTGATTTTCCATAAAATAGGTATTAGAGCTTTTTAAAAATAATAATAAGGAAGTGGAATATGTTTTTTCGACTGCGACCAGAAAAATTAGAATTAGTTCTTTTACGGTATTTAAACGCTCGTATGACGTTTAGCTCCAGTGAATCTCTGAGTTTTTCGAACATTGAAAAAGGCTATGAAGGTGAATTAAGAAGTGATGTTTGGCTAAGAGGTCTAACGGACGAATGGTTGATCCTCAATGACTTATTACTTGAATATAATGGTTCAAGGTTCCAAATTGATACTTTGATAATTGCAGACGAGAAGATTTACCTTTTAGATGTTAAATACTTTGAGGGGGATTACTCAATCAATGATGATAAATGGTATAACCCCGCAGACATCCTCCAAAAGAATCCATTACATCAACTAGAACGATGTGAGACTTTACTAAAAAAATTGTTACACAAGTTAGGATACCATTATTTGATTGACTCCTATCTAATCTTCAACAACCCCGAGTTTCATTTATATACCACCTCAATAAATCCTGCTATTATTTTTCCAACACAGCTTAACCGCTTCTTGAAAAAATTAAATACTAGACCGGTAAAACTAAATAAAAAACATTTTCAATTAGCTCACCAATTAAACGCCCGCCATATCGTGGAATCTCCCTATACTCGGCTGCCGTGCTATACCTATGAGCATTTGAAAAAGGGAATACCTTGTCCAAACTGTAAGACCTTTTTCTCCGACGAATCGTTTGTATGTAAAAAATGTGGATGCATAGAGGAGACCGAGGAAGCTATATTAAGGTGTGTGAATGAATTTAGCTTACTATTTCCAGATAGAAAGATTACGACAGATAGTATTCATGTTTGGTGTAGCATAATAAAGTCTAAAAAAACAATTAGACGTATTTTAGCAAAAAACTTTGAACTAATAAGACATAGTAGATCATCTTATTACATTTTAAAGGAGTAATTTTTCTATTCGTTACCGCTCACCTCCTTTTTCAGCCAGAACGGGCATGAATAGCCTCTATTCGTTACCGCTCACTTCCCTTTTCAGCCTGAACGGGCACGAATAACGTTATTTTCTGTGGACCGGCTTCTTTCAAAAATACAAATCAATGAATCTATCAAAAAAAGCCAGCCAAATGAATGGCCGGCCTTCTCAACGTTTATGCACTTGGATCATATCGTGTCTCGAGGTTCACGAATTTATTGTATTCTTTTACAAAGGCTAGTGAAACAGTACCTGTTGGACCGTTACGCTGTTTGGCGATAATGATTTCGATGATGTTTTTATTCTCTGATTCCTTATCATAGTAGTCATCACGGTACAAGAAGGCAACAATATCCGCATCCTGCTCGATCGAACCGGATTCACGAATATCGGACATCATCGGGCGTTTGTCCTGACGCTGCTCGACACCACGGGAAAGCTGAGATAGTGCGATAACTGGAACCTTAAGCTCACGCGCTAACTGCTTGAGGGAACGGGAGATTTCCGATACTTCCTGCTGACGATTTTCGCCTGAACGACCGCTTCCCAAGATAAGCTGCAAGTAATCAATTAAAATCATGCCTAAACCGTGCTCCTGTTTTAAGCGGCGGCACTTGGAACGAATATCACTTATTTTTACCCCTGGAGTATCATCAATAAAGATACCAGAGTTTGAAAGTGCACCCATGGCCATTGTTAGCTTACCCCAGTCATCATCCGTAAGAGAACCAGTACGCAACCTTTGGGCATCGATATTGCCCTCGGAACAAAGCATACGCATGACCAACTGTTCTGCACCCATCTCTAGACTGAAAATCGCGACATTTTCATCCGTTTTAATGGCAACGTTTGAAGCAATATTCAAAGCAAAGGCTGTTTTACCAACAGATGGACGGGCACCTACGATAATTAAATCATTGCGCTGGAAGCCTGCTGTCATACGATCAAGTTCAGCAAATCCTGTAGGAATACCGGTAATGTCCCCTACGCGGTTATGCATTTCTTCAATATTATCATACGTACGTACCAAAACATCTTTAATACTATGGAAAGAACCAGCGTTTTTCCGCTGTGCCACAGCCAGAATATTTTTTTCAGCCTCGCTTAAAAGTGCTTCGACTTCATCTTCTCGTGCATAACCATCAGATGCAATCTCTGTTGCTGTCCGTATTAGTCTTCTTAATAATGACTTTTCTTCTACGATTCTAGCATAATATTCAATATTAGCAGCGGTAGGGACCGATTGTGCCAATTCGCTTAAATAACTGACCCCACCAGTATCTTCGATTAGCTTAGCTGCTGCTAAATCCTCAGTTACCGTTACAAGGTCAACTACCTTGCCTTCATCATTCAGCTTTAGCATGGCGTTATATATCTTTTGATGGGAAGCACGATAAAAGTCTTCAGGTATTAATATTTCAGAAGCTACTGTTAGAGAAGATGGCTCTAAAAAAATCGCACCTAATACTGCCTGTTCCGCTTCAATATTTTGCGGTGGCAGACGATCTGCATATAAATCGCTCATCTATCAAAACCTCCTATTTTGAAGAGGAAAATATATATTTTAATAGTTTTCATTTAAAATAATGTCCATAATGAAGAAAAGTGACCAGCTAGAACCGATCACATTACTTTAGTTATTCTATCATGTTTATCAAAAATAGGAACTGGTAATTAATTTACTTCTTTTACATGAACTGTTAAAGATGCTACAACTTCATGGTGAAGTTTAACTGGAACTTTTGTATGACCCAGGCTGCGAATGGCGTCTGGTAATTCCATTTTACGTTTATCAATTTTGATTCCGTGTTTCTTTTGAAGCTCTTCAGCGATTTGCTTTGTTGTAATTGAGCCAAATAAGCGACCGCCTTCACCAGCTTTTGCCGCTAACTCAACAGTTGTTTTTTCTAACTGTTCGCCAAGTTTTTTAGCCTCCGCAAGCTCTTCTGCAGCACGTTTGTCTTCCTTTTTCTTTTGGCCCTCTAGTGTGCTGATGTTTGTATTATTTGCTTCAATTGCCAAGCCTTGCTTGATTAAAAAGTTATGTGCATAGCCGTCGGCAACATTCTTTACTTCACCTTTTTTTCCTTTTCCTTTTACATCTTTTAGAAAAATTACTTTCATTCCTTTTTCCCACCTTCAAAATAGTCTTCAATTGCTAACTTTAATTGTTGTTCTGCTTCTATTAATGAGATGCCGGTCAGCTGTGTGGCTGCATTGGTCAGGTGCCCGCCGCCCTGCAGTTTTTCCATTATTATCTGAACATTTACATTACCAAGTGACCGCGCACTAATTCCAATAAGCCCCTCATTATTGCGTTTTGCAATTACAAATGAAGCTGCAACGCCATCCATAGTTAAGAGCGTATCGGCTGCCTGGGCAAGAAGAACTTGATCATGTACATCCGTTTCATCACCTTTTGCTATCGCAATACCATCGTGATAAAAAAGAACCGATTCAATTAACTTAGAGCGCTTAATATAGGTATCAACGCTTTCTTTTAAAAACTTCTGAACAAGGATCGTATCTGCTCCTTGCCCTCTTAGGTAGGAGGCAGCATCAAAGGTTCTCGCACCCGTTCTTAGAGTAAAGCTTTTGGTATCCACCACAATCCCGGCTAATAGAGCCGTTGCTTCTATCATTTCTATTTTACCGCGTTTCGGCTGGTATTCAAGAAATTCGGTTACAAGCTCTGATGTTGAAGAGGCGTATGGTTCCATATAAACGAGTACAGGATTCTCAATAAATTCTTCCCCGCGGCGGTGATGGTCAATAACCACTACATTATCAATTTTATTAAGGAGACGTGCTTCAATAACCAGTGCTGGTTTATGGGTATCCACAATCACCAATAGAGTTTTTTCTGTTGCAATTTCCAATGCCTCTTCCGGCCCAATAAAATGCGAAAATAATTGCTCCTGTTGACGAATTTCCCCCATTAGCCTATGGACAGCACCATCCATCTCTTGAAAGTTCAGGACTATGTAGGCATCTTTTTGATTCATCTGTGCTACTTTGTAAATACCAATTGACGACCCAACCGAATCCATATCAGGATTTTTATGCCCCATAATAATGACTTTATCACTGGCTGTTATTAAATCCTTTAATGCATGAGATATCACGCGGGCACGAACTCTTGTCCGTTTTTCAACCGGGTTTGTTTTTCCGCCAAAGAATTTCACTTTGCCATTTGGATGTTTTATCGCTACTTGATCTCCGCCTCTTCCTAAGGCTAAATCCAAGCTTGATTGTGCTAATACACCTAATTCAGGAAGTGAGGGGGTCCCTGCACCTACACCAATACTTAATGTAAAGGATATATTTTGCTTAGAAGTCATTTCTCTTATTTCATCCAGAACGGGAAATTTACCTTTTTCCAGGAGCAGTAATATAGCCTCATTGAATACAGCAATGAACCGTTCAGATGAAATTCTTTTTAGAAAAATACCATTGTCCTGAGCCCATTTATTTAGGGTTGAAGTAACCATATTATTTATGCTGCCGCGCATCTGGTCATCCATACCTTGTGTGAGTTCATCATAATTATCTAAAAAGATAATCGCAATCACGGTCCGATCATCATGATACATTTTTTCAATTTCTTTTTGCTCAGTGACATCAAAGAAGTAAAGGAGCTTCTCCTCACTTTTAAGAATCACACGGAACTTTCGTCCATGGAGGGTAATAATTTCGGTTTCCACTTCTTGTTTAATCAACGGTATTAACGTATCTCCAATTTCATATAGGGACTTTCCAATAAGCGTATCTGCATCAAAATAGGAGGACAGAAATGGATTGGCCCATTCTATAAAATAGTCATCATTAATGAGCATTATCCCAATTGGCATTTCCATTAACGCTTCTTCGCCCACTCGTTTCACTCGGTAAGAAAGGGTTGCAATATAATCTTCCATTTCTTTCCTTTGCCTTGAATCGATGTCAAACATATAGTACAGCGGTAAAGTGATAAGAAATAATCCAATCAAGCTAAGTATCCAATTATAGTAGGTAAGGACAATGAGCAACACCACTGTAATGCCTATCAACCCGTAAAAAGGGTAACGAATCGAGCGCTTTTCAATAAATGCAGGCAATTTTTTCAGCTCCTAAACAGTAGTCATCACTCTTTTTTATTGTAGCCTTTTCGTAAACCAAAGCCTAAATCAATTATACCTAATATCCCTATAATATAAAGGAAAAATGGCACGATGAAAGTGAAAATTGCTATCATTATAGAGACTGCCTTTGAAATACCCTTTTGGTCAAAGAAATAAAAGATGAATGTATATCCTTGCAGGATCATTAAGAATTGCAGAATATAGGTCATATTTATTATTGCCATATACCAGAAGGTACCTTCAGCAGGATTCATCAACATACTTAGTAACAAAGTAAAGAGAAAATAATACAATAAGCTTTTAGGCAGGGTGATATCTTTAAAGCTTTTCCATTTTTCTACGTTAATCCCAAATCTCTTAATAATCGGTAATGAGACAAGTTGGATAATAAATACGATTAAAAGCGAAGAGAGAACAAATAGGGTTGGAATCAATGTTTTAATAAGATTTAATCCATTTTCGAATTGTTCAATTACCTTTTCCGTATCTTGTGGATTGCCAAAATTCTTTAGTAAATCAGCAGAAGTTGTAATTGATTCACGCATCATGTCAATCATTTCCGTGATCATATCTATTTTAAATAGAACAATGCTTGACACATAAATAATAATTAAATTAATTAAAAAGACAAGGGACCCGCTAATGAATAAAAAACCCATGTTCTTCTTTTTCTGAATGAAATACCCGATAACAACACCTGTCGTACCGTACGCCAAGGTTAGTGGCAACGACATAATCGTCCCAACAATGAATGAAAGAAGAAGAGAGGAAATAAGAAAGACTAGAATGTCCTTCACATCATTCTTAGCTGCAAACAGCATAAATGGTACAGCCAAAAACAGATTTACAATCATCCCAAGTAACGGGACATAAATGGTAAGTAATAATAGAACAGCAAAGGCTGCTAAAAGAATAGCACCTTCAGTAAGTTTACGAACATTTTTCACTACTTCACCTCAATTATTTCTTGGAGCCTATTCCTTAATTTTAGCTAGAAAAGCATTGCTATTCAACTTATATGAAAAGAAAAAAGCAGCAAAGGTGGTGAGACCCTTGCTGCTTACGTTCGATTTATTCTCCAGCCACGAATGGTAATAATGCCATTTGACGTGAACGTTTGATTGCAACTGTTAGTTTACGTTGATATTTCGCGCTTGTACCAGTTACACGACGTGGTAAAATCTTGCCACGTTCAGAGATGAACTTTTTAAGTAAATCTACATCTTTATAATCGATGCGAGTGATACCGTTTGCTGTAAAATAACACACTTTACGGCGCTTTGCGCGTCCGCCTTTACGTCCTCCCATTGCCATGAAAATTCCCTCCTTTATTACTTTATTTTTTCATAACCGTTCATAAAAGGTTTTCTTTAAAATGGTAAGTCATCATCGGAGATGTCAATTTGACCGTTACCAGCGAACGGGTCGTCATCCACTTTAGTAAAACCTTTATTATTGTTATTTTGATATTGGCGTTGATTCTGATTCTGACTTTGGTTGCCGCCACCATAAGGATTTCCTTGTGGTTCCCTTGGTGGAGCACCGAAGTGATCATTGTCGCTTCTTCCGCCACCGCCGCCAGACGAGTTTTTAGGTTCAAGAAATTGAACACTTTCCGCCTGAACTTCAGTAACGTAAACACGCTTACCATCTTGTCCTTCATAGTTGCGAGTTTGAATGCGGCCATCAACTCCTGCAAGACTGCCCTTTTTCAAGAAGTTTGCCACATTTTCAGCAGGTTTTCGCCAAACAACACAATTAATAAAGTCTGCTTCACGCTCACCTGACTGACTAGAAAACGGACGATTAACAGCTAAAGTAAAGGTAGCAACAGGAACCCCATTTGGTGTATAACGCAAATCAGGATCTTTTGTTAAACGGCCAACAAGCACGACACGATTCATCATCAGAATCAACTCCTTTTCTTTATGGAGAATGTTTCATGTGAAACATTCTGACCGAAATATATATTAAGCTTCTTCTCTAATTACTAAATGGCGAATGATATCCTCGCTGATTTTCGCAAGACGAGAAAATTCTTGTACCGCGTCAGCTGAAGATGTAGTTTTCACGATTTCGTAATAACCATCACGGAAATCGTTGATTTCGTAAGCTAAACGACGCTTACCCCAATCTTTTGTTTCAGCAGTTTCCGCACCATTTTCAAGAAGAATTCCGTTAAAACGCTCTACAAGAGCCTTTTTCGCTTCATCTTCAATATTCGGGCGGATGATGTACATGATTTCGTACTTATTCATCACAGTCACCTCCTTTTGGTCTAAACGGCCCATTTGGGCAAGGAGCAATTATTCATTACTCACAAGTTAAAATTTTAACATAGTTTTCGATGAAATGCAAGACTGTTCACCATTTCAAGATAATTCCCAGAAAAGCTTAAAAGCCCTGCTTAAGCAAGGCTAACAATTTTTACACATTAAAACGGAAGTGAATAACATCTCCATCTTTCACCAAATACTCTTTACCTTCTAAACGAACCTTTCCAGCTTCCTTCGCAGCATTATAGCTTCCGCCTGCTAATAGGTCTTCATAAGAAACCGTTTCGGCACGAATAAAGCCGCGTTCAAAATCGGAGTGAATGATACCCGCACATTGTGGAGCTTTCATGCCATTTATAAACGTCCAAGCACGAACTTCCTGCACACCGGCTGTAAAATAAGTAGCTAATCCCAGCAGGTCATAAGCTGCACGAATTAATTGGTCAAGTCCAGATTCTTTAATTCCAAGCTCTTCAAGGAACATTTGCTTTTCTTCGCCTTCCAGTTCAGCAATTTCTTCCTCGATTTTCGCACAAATCACAATCACTTCAGCATTATCCGCCGCTGCAAACTCACGAACCTTTTGTACATATTCGTTTCCAGCTGGATCTGCAACATCATCTTCACCAACGTTTGCCACATATAGAACCGGCTTAATCGTTAACAGATGAAGCATTTTTGCAATCTTCATTTGTTCTTCGGTAAATTCAACCGTCCGTGCTGGTTTTTCAGCTTCAAAGGCTTCACGAAGCATGGAAAGCACTTCAAACTCAGCCACCGCCTCTTTATCCTTTTGCTTAGCTAATTTTTCAACACGACTAATCCGCTTTTCAACGGATTCCATATCAGCAAGAATTAACTCTAAGTTAATGACTTCAATGTCGGAAATCGGATCGACTTTACCTGATACGTGGGTAATGTTGTCGTCCGCAAAACAACGAACAACCTGGCAAATCGCGTCTACTTGACGAATATGTGATAGGAACTTGTTTCCAAGCCCTTCCCCCTTACTTGCACCCTTTACAATCCCTGCGATATCGGTAAATTCAAAGGCAGTGGGAACTGTCTTCTTCGGTTGAACTAATTCTGTTAATTTATTTAGGCGGTGATCGGGAACTTCTACAATTCCTACGTTAGGATCAATCGTACAGAACGGGTAGTTAGCTGATTCCGCACCTGCTTGGGTAATTGCGTTAAACAATGTTGACTTGCCCACATTCGGAAGCCCTACAATCCCTGCTGTTAAAGCCATACTATTCACTCCTCAAGATATATATCTATTTATAAACATATCGTCCATGAATTAAAAAAGCCTCTCACAATTATAGGCATTAGCCGGTAAAAAGACAAGCTAGATAAATAGAAAAACTGCCGCACATCACGGCAGTTCATTTATTTTTTCAAGATTAACAAGACAATCATACAAGGTGCTGCCCAGTCCATTATCTGATTCACGGCTCGATGTTAGGTTATTAACTGAGCCGCCAAACTGTTTCCAAATTCCTTCATCAATATTAATCGTGTTAGGATGAGCCTTAGGCGCTATAGAAATATTTCCCTTCACTTCGCCGCGATTATTCCATACCCGGACACGGTCTCCATCCTTGAGGAATTTTTCAGCTGCAATATTACCAGCCACTTCAACCTTTAGTTGGGGAGTTTTTGGCAGGAGATGGTAATTTTGCGAATGGTTTGACCTTAAGGGATGAATCGTTAATACGTTATATGGGAAATCTTCTGCCAGGAGAGGATTACTCCACTTTGATTCTTCCGGCACTGCTAATTTCAGCCCACCTTTGTTCGTGGATGTGAACTCAAATTTACCTGTTGGAGTTTTGAACTGAAAGTCATCCCACGGAATTCGTTTCACCGGTAATTCATGGGTATGTCGTTCCTTTAGTACATCAAGCGTCATACCCTTTGCTGTTAATGACTGAAAGGTCATTTCCAGCCATTGATTTCTTGAATACTTAAAATCCTCACCAAAACCAAGTCTTTCAGCAAGCTGTGTCCAAATCCACAAATCAGATTTTGCGTCTCCTGGGGCAGAAACAAGTTTCGGCCCATAATTGACGTAATGATGATACATTGAAGAATAATAAACATCTTCTTCCTCAAAAGAGGTGGTCGTTGGCAGGATATAATCAGCCAAATGAGCTGTATCTGTCATAAATTGTTCAACCACAACAAGCGTGGAAACCGAAGAAAATGCCCTTTCGACAATAGCTGAATCTGGAACCTGTATTACTGGATTACCACAGGTGACGAAGATCATTTTTATCTCCGGATTTACTGCCGTCAACACTTCCTCCGCCTGCTTCATAATCGAAAACTTCCTATGGCTGGTCTTCCGTTCATTCAAGGTTAAATTGGCTAAATCAAAGCTTTGCCCTACTTGGAGATTGGCGTAATTGGCGCCGCCGCCCTGAATTCCAATATTACCGCTTATCGCTACAAGCGCATCAATGAAACGGATCGTATTCCCGCCATTTTTGTAGCGCTGTAATCCGAGGCCCATGAAGGTAGAGGTTGGTCGATCCACAAAAACCTTTGCTAAAAGTTGTATGGTTTCAATAGGCACCTCTGTCATTTCACTAACTTTCTCGATGGTAATACTATCAATTAGCTCCTCTACATCATGAAAGCCATGAGTATGCTGATCGATAAATTTCCGATCTTCGAGCCCTAAACGGAGGATTTCCTTTATAATACCTGCAGCTAAGATACCGTCCATTCCAGGTTTTACTGATATATATTTATCTGCAATTTTTGCAGTTGCATTAAATAATGGATCAATAACAAAAATTTTTGCTCCGTTTTTCTTTACCTCGAGGAGCTTTTCGTAAAAATGCATGTTCGTCCGTGCTACATTTCGTCCCCAAATAACAATGTTTTTACTTGCTAAAACATCATCCGGTTCATGACCATAAGCATCGCCAAAATCCCAACTCTGTGCCTCAATTCCTGCACCCCAGCAGAGTGACCCATAAAGTTCTGTCACACCGCCATAGCCATTAAAAAATCGCTGATCTAGATTTTTTAGTATTCCGCTATTTGCATAATCATGACTATGGAGGACTGCAGCGGAGCCGTACTGATCTTTAATTTCCTTTAATTTGAAGGCTATTTCATTGAGAGCTTGATTCCATGATATTTGTTTAAATTCACCGTTCACTTTTTTTAACGGATAAAGCAGCCTTTCAGGAGAATTTGTCCTTGTTTCTAGCATTCTTCCTCTGCCACAAATTTTCCCTTTGGTAATTGGATGAGAAGGGTCTCCATCCACTTTGATTATTTTATCATTCTCTATTGTTACGAGTAGCCCACAGTTATCCCAACAATTTAAAGGACAAGCCGATTTCAGAATTTCAACCAAATTCTCCACCTCCGCATTTACATATCTACTTTTCTAATTAGAATAATACAGATAAGCAAAAAAAAGAAGCACAAACTATTGCTCGTGCTTCACCAATATTTTCTTCATTTTCCGTGAAAATTCTCTTCTTGGAATCATTACGCTATGCCCGCAGCCTTCACATTTAATCCGGATATCCATCCCCATCCGGATAATGGTCCAACGATTTGTCCCACATGGATGCTGCTTTTTCATTTCAACGACATCATTTAACCCAAATTCTTTTTCTTCCATTGAATACACTCCCTTTTAGACACTAGGTTCATTGACACTACCAGAACTTTTCGAGTATAGAATTTCAATCCCATGTTCATCTAAACATTGTTTAATATCACTCTTTATTTTCCTTGAAACCCCTGCATGCTTCATTGGCAATGTTTCTGCTACAATCCGTAACACAACCTCTGATGGTCCTAAGGTTTGAACACCTAAAAGCTCGGGAGCTTTTATTAACTCTCCGTATTGATCCGGCAATTTTTCAAGTAAATCCCTTATTACCTTTTCTGTCCTTTCAATATCCTCTTTACAGGCAACAGATATATCAATAATGGCTAGGCTATTATTTAAAGAAAAATTCGTTACTTGAATAATACTACCATTCGGCAGAATATGAACTTCCCCTGTCCAACTTTTTAACTTTGTTGTCCGTAAACCAATCGTTTGAACGGTTCCTTCAAATTGGCCAATCCGTACATGGTCACCAACAGAAAACTGATCCTCAAAAATGATAAAGAAACCGCTGATAACATCTTTGACAAGACTTTGAGCTCCAAAACCAACGGCAAGTCCGACAACCCCTGCCCCAGCTATCAGAGCTTTTACATCAATGGTTAGCACCGATAGAATCATCATAAAGGAAATAAAATAAACCACATATGTAAGCACATTATCGAGAAGCTTTGATAATGTTTCTTCTCTTCGTTCTGAAGTCTTTAAAGGAGAACGAGTTCTTATCTTAAAGACATTATCGATCGCGATGCTTCCTACCTTAATCAGAATTTTGGCCACGATTAAAATGGCAATAATTTTAAGTAAGCCTTCCCCTAGCGCTAGCCAAGTATCTTCATTTTGAAATTTATCAATTAATCGCTGAATAATTGAATTCATGTAAACACCTTATCCTCTCTAGCTATTGAATCATACTTATTTTATCAAATTATCCACAATATTTTATAGTATTTGTGATTTATTCTTTTTATTTACTTTAGAATATCTTTCATTCACTACGTATAGATATTCTTAATATTCCGTATACTGTTAAAAAGAAAAGCGGAACGAGGAGTGGGCTCATGAATCTGAAACCAAGTTTTTTTGATAGGAGGACCAATACACAGCGAATTAACCATGATGATTTTCTGGCCGTTGAAAGTCTGGCAATGGAATTACTTAAGTTTCTGCCCAGGACACAAACACGTCCCATCGTATTTGTTTGTATTGGAACTGACCGCTCCACTGGCGATTCATTAGGACCACTTGTTGGATCCTTTTTAGAGGAAAAAGATATTTCTTCCTTCCATGTTTACGGTACATTAGATGAACCGATCCATGCCGTTAATCTTAATGAACGGTTAAGAGAAATAACGATTAACCATCAAGATCCATATATTATAGGTATTGATGCCTGTTTGGGCAGATTGAAGAATATTGGGGTTATACAGGTTGCGGATGGACCGGTTAAACCTGGAGCTGGAGTAAATAAAGAGCTTCCCGCAGTCGGTGATATTCATATAACGGGAATTGTTAACGTAAGCGGTTTCATGGAATTCTTCGTCCTGCAAAACACTCGTCTTAATCTAGTGATGAAAATGGCCAAAACCATTGCAAATGGCATTTATCAAGCAAGTATTCTTCATTCAAGAGGACGTCTGCAAGATCTGCCGCATGAACATAAAAAAACCAATTAAAAGAGCAATCGGGTTTTATCCCCAATTGCTCTTTTACTTACAAATACTGTAACATAATTAAAAGTAGCTATGGTATTGATAGAGAACTGTAACAATAATCCCCGTCATCATAATAGCAGGGAGGAGGTTGGCAACCTTTATTTTTACTAATCCTGTTAGATTTAAACCGATAGCAAAAATCATGATCCCACCTGTTGCTGTCATTTCCACAATAAATTGATCCATCAGTGCCTCAGGAATAATCGTGTTAATTTGAGTAGCAAATAACGCAATCAAACCCTGATAAAGAAAAACAGGAATAGCTGAAAAAATAACACCTATTCCAAGCGTGGTTGTTAAAATAATTGAGGTGAATCCATCAATTAGTCCTTTTGTGTATAAAACATCATGATCACCGCGAATCCCGCTATCCAATGCTCCTATAATGGCCATTGCTCCAATCACAAAGATTAAAGTTGCGTTAACAAATCCTTCAGCAATACTTCCGTTTCCTACAGCCCCTTTACCAATTGAACCCATTTTCTTTTCAAGCCAAAGTCCAAGCTGATTTAGCCTTTCCTCCAATTGCATGAGTTCACCCAAAACTGCACCCATAACCAAACTAATAATTACAATCAGAAAATTGTCACTCTTCAAACCCATTTGTAATCCGAGAACAATCACCGATAGTCCAATGGCATACATAACCGTTGTTTTCATGCTTTCTGGAATCCGATTTAAGAGCCTTCCTATTAACGTACCAACAACAATTAAACCTGCGTTTACAAGTGTCCCTAATAAAAACATCTACTATTCACCTATTCTTCGAGTCTCGAAATTTATAATAGTATTAAACTATCATGTTTTTCATTCCGTGGGAAGGATTTATTTTGGCAAAGGCTGTGTTAAACTTGACTGTTGATTTGAACTCCACTAAGGAAAGCTTCTTTGAATACTCACCGCAGTGACAGGCGGGCTTTTCCTGTCACGAGGCGCTACGCTTTCCGCGGGCGGTCCGGGGAGCCTCCTCGGCGCTGAAGCGCCTGCGGGGTCTCCCCAGCCCCGTCCTCCCGCAGGACTTTGAAATTACTCCTTCGAATAATCACCGCACGAAGAAAATGCGATAGCATTTTCGAGGAGTCGAGCGCCTTCCGTTCAAATCAACCGGTTTTTATGCAAAAAAATAGGTTAACACAGCCCTATAAAAAAAATAAACCATCCATTGATGGTTTAAAGTGGATCTTCTTGACTGAGCATTTCTAGAATTCGTTCTAAGTCTTCTTTTGAGAAGAATTCTATTTCAATTTTACCTTTATTTTTGGATTGTTTGATGTTTACCGTTGTGCCAAACCGTTCGCGGAGGGAATGTTCACGTTCCTGAAGAAAGACATCCTGTTTCTTTTCAGGCCTTTTTGTTTCACGTGGAACATTTTCATTGACTTGCTGAATGAGTTTTTCCAACTGGCGGACATTCAATGATTCCTGAACAATTTTATCTACTAAAGCTGGCAGCTTAGCCTTTTGGCGAAGCCCTAAAAGAGCACGGCCATGGCCCATTGAGATTGTTCCATTGGAAATCAACTCTTGAATCTTAACAGGAAGAGAAAGCAGGCGTATATGATTCGCTACATGCGGGCGGCTTTTTCCTAATCGCTTCGCAACCTCTTCCTGGGTGAATTTCAACTTTTCCATAAGCGTTTGGTATGCCTGTCCCTCTTCAATCGGGTTCAAGTCTTCCCGCTGCAAGTTTTCTAAAACCGCTAATTCCATCATTTGCTGTTCTGTTAACTCTCTGACAACAGCCGGTACGCTTTCAAGTTTTGCTTCCTTAGCTGCACGGAAGCGTCTTTCCCCAACGACAATTTCATATCCCTTAATGCTTTTTCTAACCACAAGGGGCTGGAGAATGCCATGCTCTAATATTGAGGCCTTCAATTCATCAATCGCCTCTTGGTGAAAGGTTTTCCTTGGCTGGTAAGGATTAGGGCGCAATTCTTTAAGATTAATTTCTTCGATAGTCTCTTCCTTACCGGCTTCGATAGTTGTAAAAAAAGCATTAATGCCCTTTTTTCCTAGACCTTTAGCCATTTGAGACCACTTCCTTTGCTAGATCTAAATAAACTTCTGCCCCGCGCGATTTTGAATCATAATTAATAATTGGTTCGCCATGACTCGGTGCCTCACTTAGACGTACATTTCTTGGAATAATGGTTTTATATACTTTATCTTGAAAATACTTCTTAACTTCTTCTATGACTTGAATGCCAAGATTGGTTCTGGCATCGAGCATCGTTAGTAAAACACCTTCTATTTTCAAGTCCTGGTTTAAGTGTTTCTGTACTAGACGTACAGTATTTAATAATTGACTCAAACCTTCTAAAGCATAATACTCGCATTGCACAGGAATTAAAACAGAATCAGAGGCTGTTAAGGAGTTCAGTGTCAATAAACCTAATGAAGGCGGACAATCGATAATAATGTAGTCAAATTGATCTTTGACTTCTTCAAGAGCACGTTTCAAACGAACCTCTCTTGAAATCGTTGGGACAAGCTCGATTTCCGCTCCTGCTAACTGAATGGTCGCAGGTATGGCATATAAGTTTTCAACCGATGTTGATTTAATAACATCCTTTGCTTCCACATCGTCTACTAAAACATCATATATACACTGTTCAACATCTGCCTTTTCAATACCAATTCCGCTCGTTGCATTCCCTTGAGGGTCAATATCTACTAATAATACTTTTTTCCCAATGTATGCTAAGCAGGCGCCTAGATTGACAGAGGTAGTCGTCTTTCCAACTCCCCCCTTTTGATTAGCGATTGCAATCGTTTTGCCCACGATGTCACCTACCCTTGTTTCAAATAATAAAGCTCAAATTCTAGTAAAAATAACTAGTTTTCCCGTCAGACTAGCAAGCAAAACTAGTAATATAAAATTCCATGCTCTGTTATTTTATCATGAAACTGATTTATTGTTCTTTTTTTTCATAAAATATTCATGACGATTAAAAGTAAAATTTACATTTTTTTACATCGGGTAAAAGAAAAAGATCTATTTCACAAAAATAAAAACCAAACTACTTAAAAGTCTGGCTCTATTTTTTAAACTATTTTATTTTTTCTTTGGTATTTTTATCGTAAATTGATAATACTCTTCAAATTCTTCCTCAGTGGAGTCGAGATTAATTCCATTATCCGAAACCATTGTTAACGATTGTCGAATGGTATTTACAGCAATTCTCATATCCTTGCTGAAGGCTTTTCTTTTTGGCTTAGGTTTTTGACTCTTTTCTTCGAGCATCCGGGCAACTCGATCCTCTGTTTGCTTTACATTAAGGTTTTTTTCAATAATGTCTTGTAAAAGCGCTACCTGCTTCTGGGGATCTTTTAGCGGAATAAGTGCTCGGGCATGCCGCTCGGTAATTTCTTTATTTAACAAGGACTCTTGGATAGGCTGCGGCAGCTTTAAAAGCCTGAGTTTATTGGCAACTGTCGACTGACCTTTTCCAAGTCGCTGAGCAAGTGCTTCTTGTGTTAAGTTATGGAGCTCAAGCAGCTTTCCATAGGCCATTGCCTCTTCAATAGGCGACAGCTCTTCTCGCTGCAAGTTCTCTATTAACGCAACCGAAGCGGTTTCTCTGTCTGTATAATTTTTTATGATTGCCGGAGCTTCATCCCAACCCAGTTTCTTCATTGCCCGAAAGCGGCGCTCACCGGCAATGATTTCATAATTCCCATCAAACTGTCGGACTACAATTGGCTGAATGATTCCGTGTGTATGAATTGTTCGTGATAATTCCTCTATTTTTTCATCATCAAATACGGTTCGAGGCTGAAAACGGTTCGGAACAATACGATCAATCGGAATCTTTTTTATTTCTTCATTTCTTACCACTTCTAATTCTAGCTCTTGATCAAGCTCTTTTTCCAACTCAACCTTTTGATCTCCCTTTTCGCCGAGGCCAAAAAAGCGTGAAAACGAATTCTTCATCCCCAACACCACCTTTACGAAACTCCCTATTACATATTCGCTATCTATCTGTTGTCTTCCTGCCAATCATGTTGTTTTTATTTAAACATACTACCCGAGTTTATTCGATTGGCATTTTACCAGGTGTCCCCGGTTTTCTCGGATACTTTTTAGGTGTTTGTTTTTCCTTTTTGATCACTAGGATATTTCTTTCACTTTCTTCCATCGGTAATGTGAAAGTAAATGTTTGTTCCAGTTTTCCGCCCATTGTCGTGATAGCTTTTTGACCAACTGCTAGCTCATCATTCGCATGAGCCGCTTTCATTGCAACGAAGTGGCCGCCAACTTTTACAAGCGGCAGGCAAAGCTCACTAAGAACGGACATTCTCGCAACCGCTCTAGCCGTTACGAGGTCATATGATTCCCTATGTGCCGGATTAACACCGAAAGTTTCAGCACGGTCGTGAATGAAATGTACCTTTTCCAAGTTTAATACATTTGCTAAATGATTTAAAAATGTTATTCGCTTATTTAAGGAATCTACGATGGTTACCTCTAAATGAGGAAAGACAATTTTTAATGGAATACTGGGAAAACCCGCACCAGCTCCTACATCACATAGGTGAAGAGGCTGCGAGAAATCAAAATAAAAAGCAGCCGAGATGGAATCATAAAAATGTTTTAAATATACATCACTTTGATCGGTGATAGCTGTAAGGTTCATTTTTTCATTCCACTCAACCAAGGTATGAAAGTATTTATCAAATTGATCAAGCTGCTTCTCGCTAAGGGTAATGCCCTTCTCAAGAAGCATAGCTTTAAATTGTTCGGTGTTCATCAGCAAAACTTCCTCTTTTTTTAAAAATGATTGGCTTTGATAAACTTGTCTGTTGAATTCCGCTCCAGGCACTTCGCTTTCCGCGGGCGGTCCGGGGAGCCTCCTCGGCGCTTAAGCGCCTGCGGGGTCTCCCCAGCCCCGTCCTCCCGCAGGAGTCTTCGTGCCTTCCGCTCCAATCAACAGAGTGCCAAAATTAATTATCAGCATTATACACAGCCCAATTATAAATTACTCGTCCTAGCTATTCTTCCTTGTTCTAAATAAATAAGGAGGATGGAGATATCAGCTGGATTTACACCAGAGATTCTTGAGGCTTGAGCAAGAGATAAAGGTTTGATTTGTTTCAGATTTTGCTTCGCTTCATTTGCAAGCCCAGATATCGAGTCATAATCAATATTATCTGGAATTTTCTTATTCTCCATTTTCTTTAAGCGTTCAACCTGCTGTAGCGACTTTTCAATATATCCTTCATATTTGATTTGAATTTCGATCTGTTCTTTTATTTCGTGATCTATTTCCACATCACTAGGTATTAAACTTTCAATATGTGCATACGTTATCTCTGGTCGTTTCAATAAATCTGCAGCAAGGATTCCATCCTTAAGCTCACTGCCGCCCGTACCTCTAATTAGCTCTTGAACTTCTTTTGTAGGTTTTATTCTAACAGAAGATAGTCTTGCTTTTTCCGCCTCAACAGCAGCCCTTTTTGCTAGAAATCTTTGATAACGCTCATCTGTGATAAGTCCAATGGAATGACCCATTTCCGTTAACCTTAAGTCGGCATTATCATGGCGCAAAAGAAGACGGTATTCTGCTCTTGAAGTTAACAAACGATACGGTTCAGCTGTTCCCTTAGTAATTAAATCGTCTATTAACACTCCTATATAGGCATCTGAACGACTAAGAATTAATGGGTCCTTTCCTAATGCACTTCGCCCAGCATTAATTCCAGCCATAATTCCTTGACCAGCCGCTTCTTCATATCCTGAGGTTCCATTAATTTGACCGGCAGTAAAAAGGTTTTTTATAATCTTTGTTTCTAGTGATGGCCAAAGCTGTGTCGGATTAATGGCATCGTACTCAATCGCATATCCAGCCCTCATCATTTGTGCATTTTCCAATCCTGGAACGGATTTGATGAGCTGCTGTTGGACATCTTCCGGAAGACTGGTCGATAAGCCTTGGACATAAACTTCTTGCGTCTTTCTGCCTTCTGGCTCAAGGAAGATTTGGTGGCGCGGTTTATCATTAAATCGGACCACTTTATCTTCAATCGACGGACAGTAACGCGGCCCTGATCCTTTAATCATACCCGAATACATGGGTGAACGATGGAGGTTTTGGTCAATCAACGTATGTGTTTGTTCATTTGTATATGTTAACCAGCATGGAAGTTGGTCGGTAATATACTTAGTTGTTTCATATGAGAACGATCTTGGCTCTTCATCACCAGGCTGAATCTCTGTTTTGCTGTAATCAATCGTTTTACTATTGACCCGCGGCGGAGTTCCTGTCTTAAAACGAACCAACTCAAAACCAAGCTCTTCTAAATGCTCAGATAGTCTAATTGATGGCTGCTGGTTGTTGGGGCCGCTTGAATACTTCAATTCACCGAGGATAATTTCTCCACGAAGATACGTACCAGTCGTAATAACGACTGTTTTTGCACGGTAAATAGCACCTGTTTTTGTCATAACTCCGACAACAACGCCGTCCTCAACAAGTAATTGTTCTACCATTCCTTGCAGGAGTGTTAAATTAGGTGTATTTTCAATCGTATTTTTCATTTCACTCTGATATTCAACTTTATCAGCCTGGGCACGTAATGCTCGAACTGCAGGGCCCTTCCCTGTATTCAACATTCTCATTTGAATATGGGTTTTATCAATATTTTTACCCATTTCTCCGCCAAGGGCGTCTATTTCCCGGACAACGATCCCTTTTGCGGGGCCGCCTATTGAAGGGTTGCATGGCATAAAGGCAACCATATCGAGGTTAATCGTAAGCATTAATGTTTTTGCACCGATGCGTGCAGACGCGAGGCCGGCCTCACAGCCAGCATGACCTGCCCCGATGACCACAACGTCAAAATTACCTGCTTCGTATGACATTTATTTCCTCCTCTTTCTAAAACTATTAGTAGCTTTAGCGCCTATTTCTCGAAGGCGCTGAAGCTTTTCTTATTTCCCCAAACAGAATTGTGAAAATAACTGATCAATTAGGCTTTCATGGACACTGTCACCGATGATTTCACCAAGCAGTTCCCAAGTTCTAGTAACATCTATTTGGACGATATCAATTGGCGTTCCCATTTCTACTCCATCTATCGCTTCTTCAATTGTATGCAAACTTTGCCCGATCAAAGCAATATGGCGGCTGTTTGATAAATAGGTCATATCGCCAGTCTCAAGTGAACCTGCAAAAAATAAGGTTGAGATGGCTTCTTCGAGCTCATCAACACCACGATCCTCTAGTAATGAGGTCGTGACAATTTTATGATCTGCAGCCAATTCCTTCACACGATTCATATCAATTTGCTGCGCGAGGTCTGTCTTATTGATAATAACGATGACATCCATTCCTTTTACAGCTTCAAAAAGATTTTCGTCCTCTTTTGTAAAATGATCAGCATAATTGAGCACTAACAAGATTAAATCTGCTTCCTTTAATACTTGTCGAGACCTTTCTACTCCAATGCGTTCAACAATATCTTCAGTTTCTCTTATTCCCGCAGTATCTAAGAGTCTAAGCGGTACCCCGCGAACGTTGACATACTCCTCTATGACATCACGGGTTGTCCCAGGGATATCCGTGACAATCGCTTTATTTTCTTGAACAAGGCTATTTAATAACGAAGATTTCCCGACATTTGGGCGGCCAACAATGACCGTAGATAGACCCTCGCGCAAAATTTTTCCTTGCTGCGATGTTTGTAGCAGTTTCTTTAACTCATCTCGGACATAAATAGCTTTTTCCGATAACATCTTATGGGTCATTTCTTCAACATCGTCATATTCTGGATAATCGATATTTACTTCGACATGTGCCAGTATCTCTAAAATTTCCTGGCGAAGTTTCCTAATTAAATTGGATAATCGACCTTCCATTTGTCCGAGCGCAACATTCATAGCGCGATCTGTTTTTGCTCGAATTAAATCCATTACTGCTTCTGCCTGTGATAAGTCAATCCGTCCATTTAAAAATGCACGTTTTGTGAATTCACCCGGTTCAGCTAGTCTTGCTCCATATGCTAAAACATGCTGCAATACTCGATTAACAGAAACAATTCCGCCGTGACAATTTATCTCAACTACATCTTCTTTTGTAAAAGTTTTTGGTCCCTTCATTACCGATACCATTACCTCTTCGATAACCTGTTCATTTTTTGGATTGATTAAATGTCCATAATGTATGGTATGCGTTGGTACCTCTGTCAACCTTTTACCGCCGATGCTTCGAAAAACTTGATCCGCGATTTTAATGGAATCATCGCCACTCAATCGTACAATTGCTATTGCTCCCTCACCCATCGGTGTAGATATGGCAGCTATCGTATCAAATTCCATTACTCTCACCACTCTTTAATCTATTTAAAAACAACTAAGATTTTACTCCAAATTAGTAGAATACCACATCTATACCTGTGGTGAAAAACCAGTAAACCTACTACTAATTATCCACAGTCTAATAATGTTCACGTATTATTTTAACTTATCCACATGTGAATAACAATAAAACATAAGATTTCAAAAAATGGTATCAACGAATTTTTCAGCCAAAAAAAAGACATCTTCACAAAAAGATGTCTTTTTTATTTCACTGGTGAAATCACGATATGTCGATGTGGGTCTGAACCATCTGAAAAAGTTTTCACCCTTCGATTATCGGATAAAGCTGTGTGAATGACTTTACGCTCATATGAAGGCATCGGTTCCAATGCTACATCCTTGCCAGTTTTTAATGCTTTTAAGGCAAGGCGATGTGCTAATTGGGTGAGCGTATCATTTCTGCGATTTCGATAATCCTCTGCATCTAAAATAACAGTTAAATAATGATTTGAGAATCGATTAATGATTAACTGTGTCAAATATTGCAGTGAATTTAAGGTTTGCCCTCTTTTACCAATCAAAAGAGCAATTTTTTCGCCTGTCAAAATGAAATGAACTTGTTTTCCATCACGTTTGATTTCAATATTGGCTGGAGCTCCCATTTGCTCACTAACCTGAAGCAGAAATTTCTTCGCTTCCTCAATTGGATCGATGATCACTGTAACCTTAACGACAGCAGGGCGGGCACCAAAAATCCCGAAAATACCCTTTTTTCCTTGATCAATAATGGCTACATCTGTACGGTCTTTAGTTGTATTTAATTGAGCTAAAGCTGATTCCACTGCTTCTTCGACAGTTTGTCCGGTAGCAGTTACTTGTTTCACTTTTTTGCTCCTCCCGCTTTACCGGCGACTGCATTCTTCTTCAGGTCCGGCCCTTTAATGAAATAAGTTTGGACGATCATAAAAGTATTTCCTACTACCCAATACAAAGAAAGGGCTGCTGGGAAATTGAAAGCAAAAATGACAATCATAATCGGCATCATCCAAAGCATCATCGCCATTTGTGGGTTATGCTCTTGACCAGCCATCATCAATTTTTGCTGAATAAATGTTGTGATACCAGCAATAATTGGCAATACATAAAATGGATCTTTGTCCCCTAGACTGAACCAAAGGAAGCTGTGATCAGCAATTTCTCTTGTTCTTGAAATCGCATGGTAAAAACCAATTAAGATCGGCATTTGTACAATTAAAGGAAAACATCCCGCCATGGGGTTAACACCATGTTTTTGAAAAAGTGCCATTGTTTCCTGCTGTAATTTCTGCTGCGTTTTTTGATCCTTGGAACTGTATTTTTCTCGAAGGGCCTTCATTTCTGGCTGTAAGGCCTGCATAGCTTTAGAGCTTCTTGTTTGCTTTATCATTAATGGTAGAATCGCTAACCGAATTAAGATTGTAACCACAATCAATGAAAAACCAAAGCTTCCACCTAGTATTTCTGCACCTTTTACAATCACCCAAGATAACGGATAGACAATGTATTCATTCCAAAAACCTGTACTTTCAGCATCAATTGGCTTATTAATTTCTGTACATCCTGTTAAGAACAGAAAAACAGAAACGATGCCAATCAAAAGTAATATTCGTTTTTTCAACCGAAATTTCCTCCTTGAGTATTATAAATACGAGATAAGTATGAATACCTTTCCAAGAAAAAATATCCATTGGACTATTTCATAGGTATTTTACCATCTTTTAGAATACCTTGTCTCTTAAATTTATGACGATTACATCATTATTCGAAAACTATTTTTTAATAAAAACCTTTCCTACCTTAAGGACATGAGTTAAACTCTTTTTCACTTCAAAAAAGTCCATTTCGGCAGCCGGTTTCCTAGCAATGATTATGTAATCATTCCCTGTTACAATCTGGCTTGATAGTTCGAACACAGCTTGTTTTATGTATCTTTTTATTTGATTTCTAGTCACTGCATTTCCTAACTTCTTACTCACAGAAAGACCAATCCGAAAATAGTCTTGATTCTCTTTTTTCAGGCTATAGATAACGAATTGCCTATTAGCAAAAGATTGTCCTTTTTGGAATGCCTCTTGAAATTCCTTATTCTTCTTTACCCGTAATTCTTTCTTCATAGAAAACACCATCCATCTATACAAAAACTTTTCCAATGAGAAAGATCCTTTATTAGAGCTCTTTTCTTAAACTTTATGAGAAAAAAGACCACTGATGCTTCAGTGGCCTAAGCTGATAATACTTTTCTTCCTTTTAGACGACGGCGCGCTAGGACTTTACGTCCGCTTGCAGAGCTCATACGACTGCGGAAACCGTGAACTTTACTATGTTTACGTTTATTTGGTTGATACGTTCTTTTCATTATAAGACACCTCCTCTGAGGAATAGCTGTTAAAGACAGTCTAACTAATTATAAAGACGGACCCTCATGTTGTCAACCGCCCATAACATATTGTTCCCTCAGTTCCATTTTTTTTGCACACAGATTTTTTTAACACTAAAAAGATTTTTCTTCAAAGCCAACTTTTAAAATTCATACCTGTGGATATTTTTTTCGACTTTTTATTTGCCATTTCACAAGATATTGACAGTTTTTGCACAGGACACACTACTTGTGGACAAGTTTTAACCACATATTGTTACAGTTGTGGATAAACCACGAAAGGGCATTGCGCCCTTGCCTTTTATTTGATATTATATTTGTGTTTTCACTCTGAATAACTTCGTCTAAAAAAATGTTATCCACAAATTGTGGATAAGGTGTGGACAAGTTATTCCAGCATACTGCAGAAACTTGTCCACAAGCGGTGGATATTGTCGAAACTCCACTTTATTTCCTATATTATGTTTTTCCACAACCATTGTTTCGTATATTTATAAATTAGCAGTTGTACACCTTGTATAACATCGTTTTTTCACGGAACTTTTGTCCATTTTGATATAAGGATGATTTGAGGATACTTCACAACGCTTTGTGAAAAAATATTCTTATATATGGAGTTTAGACGTAAGACAAAGCTGCAACGTGCACTTTAGAAATAGATAGATAAAAAAGAAATAAAGGAGGGACAACCGTTGGAGAATATTGCGGATCTATGGAATGCTGCCCTAACCAATATCGAGAAGAAGATTAGCAAGCCTAGTTTTGATACCTGGCTGAAGTCCACGAAGGCCCATTCCCTTCAAGGAGATCTACTTGTGATAACGGCTCCTAATGAATTCGCACGTGATTGGCTCGAGGAGCGCTATTCCCAGTTAATCTCTGGTATTCTTTATGAAATCACTGGAGAAGAACTATCTGTAAAGTTCATTATTCCGCAAAATCAAAAAGAGGAAGACGCAGAGTTGCTCATGTCTGCTAAAAAGGCCAAAAAGGAAGACGATCAACATGATTTTCCCGCCAATATTTTAAATCCAAAGTACCTGTTTGATACATTTGTTATTGGTTCGGGCAACCGGTTTGCTCATGCAGCTTCATTGGCAGTAGCTGAAGCACCTGCAAAAGCTTACAATCCCTTATTTATTTATGGGGGCGTTGGTTTAGGAAAAACACACTTAATGCATGCGATTGGCCATTATGTTCTGGAGCATAAGCCTAATGCTAAAGTAGTTTATTTATCTTCAGAAAAATTCACGAATGAGTTTATTAATTCTATCCGTGACAATAAAGCGGTAGAATTCCGCAATAAATATCGAAATGTCGATGTGCTTCTAATTGATGATATTCAATTTTTAGCAGGAAAAGAATCAACACAAGAGGAATTTTTCCATACTTTTAATACTCTTCATGAAGAAAGCAAGCAAATCGTTATCTCAAGTGACAGGCCGCCACGGGAAATTCCGACCCTCGAGGATAGATTGCGTTCACGTTTTGAATGGGGACTAATTACCGATATTACTCCACCAGATTTAGAAACTAGAATAGCCATCCTACGGAAAAAGGCTAGGGCTGAAGGTTTAGATATACCGAATGAAGTGATGCTTTATATTGCAAATCAAATTGATACCAATATCAGAGAACTTGAGGGAGCATTAATCCGTGTTGTTGCCTATTCTTCCCTGATTAATAAGGATATTAACGCCGATCTTGCGTCAGAGGCACTAAAGGATATCATTCCTAGTTCGAAACCAAAGGTAATCACCATTCATGAAATTCAACGGACTGTCGGTGAGCATTTTAGTGTGAAGCTTGAAGACTTCAAGGCGAAGAAGCGAACAAAATCTGTAGCATACCCTAGACAGATAGCTATGTATTTATCACGTGAATTAACCGATTATTCATTGCCAAAAATAGGAGAAGAGTTTGGTGGACGTGATCATACCACAGTTATCCATGCACACGAAAAAATTTCAAGGCTGCTGCAGTCTGACCTTCAATTACAACGACAAGTGAAAGAAATAAACGAGTTGTTGAAAGTTTAAGGGAACATAAAAAAGCAGAAGCGCCTTGCACAGGGTCGACCGGCATAAGACGAGCCGGCGGGAAGGTTGTTCTTTAACCTTTCTGACGGATTGGCTTATGACCCGAGACCCTAGGCGCTGGAGCTAGAATACTGTGAATAACTAAGGTCTATTTATACACAGTCTGTCCACATGTGGATAGACTGTGTTTCCATGACGAAAAACAGGTTATCCACATACTAACAGGCCCTACTAGTACTTCTACTGTTTTTTTATTTAAAAAACTTATTATTATATGTTTAAGAAATTCAATTTATGCGAAATTAGATTAAAAATTTGCTGGGGGGATTATCAAATGAGATTTATCATCCAACGGGACCGCCTCGTTCAAAGTGTCCAAGATGTAATGAAGGCTGTCACATCAAGAACGACAATTCCTATTTTGACAGGAATTAAAATAACAGCTAGCGACGATGGAGTTACTTTAACAGGAAGTGATTCAGATATTTCAATTGAATCATTTATTCCAAAAGAGGAAGCTGGAGAGGAAATCGTTGAGATTAAGCTAAGTGGTTCAATTGTCCTTCAAGCAAAGTTCTTTAGTGAAATAGTAAAAAAGTTACCTACAGATAGTGTTGAAATTGAAGTACTTGGTTCATTACAAACCGTCATACGTTCAGGTAAATCTGAATTTAATTTAAACGGTCTTGATGCTGAGGAATACCCTCACCTTCCGCAAATCGAAGAAAATAATAAATTTCATATTGCCACCGATCTCTTAAAGACGATGATCCGTCAAACCTTTTTTGCTGTATCCACTTCAGAAACACGTCCCATCTTGACAGGTGTAAACTGGAAAGTCGAAAATGGTGAATTAAACTGTATTGCAACAGATAGTCACCGTCTTGCATTAAGAAAGGCAAAAATTGAAACGGAAAATAACGAAAACTACAATGTAGTCATTCCAGGCAAGAGCTTGAATGAACTAAGTAAAATTATCGATGATTCTAACGAATTAATTGATATTGTTATCACCGAAAATCAAATATTATTTAAAGCAAAACATCTGTTATTTTTCTCTAGGCTTTTGGAAGGTAACTATCCTGATACTTCTAGACTTATTCCAAATGAAAGTAAAACAGATATTATTGTGAATACAAAGGACTTCTTGCATGCGATTGATCGTGCCTCCCTGCTGGCACGTGAAGGAAGAAACAATGTAGTAAAACTCTCTACGATTGATAGCGGAGTAATTGAAATTTCCTCCAATACCCCTGAAGTAGGGAAAGTAGTTGAGGAAATTCAAAGTCAAGCGATTGATGGTGAGGATTTAAAGATCTCCTTTAGTGCAAAATATATGATGGATGCCTTAAAAGCACTTGAAGGCACAGATATAAAAGTCAGTTTTACTGGAGCAATGCGCCCATTTGTTATTAAACCACTGCATGATGAAACTACCCTGCAGTTAATTTTGCCAGTTAGAACTTATTAGGAAAAAAGCGCAAGCACCCTGTTCAGCGGCGTATGGCCTGGAGCACTCCAACCAAAGATAAAGGAAACACGAAGAGCGCCTTTTGCGATTCGATGTTGACTTATCGTAGGGCGGAGAGCGAAGGACACTAGCCGTTAGGGGGCTGTAGCTGGACAATGATCTAAGTTCAAAGACTTATGCTTTGTCTTCTTAAAAAATGGTCACCATGATTTTGGTGACTTTCTTTATTTTAAATTTTTTAGTAAAATAAAGTATTGAGACCATTTTAGAAATGAGTGAAAAACAGTGCCTGAAAAAATAACGCTGAATACAGAGTTTATTACGTTAGGACAATTTCTTAAATTAGCAGATGTCATCCAATCTGGCGGCATGGCCAAATGGTTTTTAAGTGAAAACGATATTTTTATTAATGGGGAACAAGACCAAAGAAGAGGAAGAAAGCTTCGTGCTGGGGATAAGATTCAAATCCCTGGGTTTGGTGAGTTTTTGATTACCGATTAATTATGTATATTGAACAATTAGCACTAAGAAATTATCGGAACTATGAGAGCCTATCGGTTGAATTTGAAAATAAGGTGAATGTGATTCTCGGGGAAAACGCCCAGGGGAAAACAAACGTGATGGAATCCATTTATGTTTTAGCAATGGCTAAGTCGCATCGTACCTCCAATGATAAAGATCTTATTCGTTGGGATCAGGAGTATGCTAAAATAGAAGGCAGGGTTCAAAAACAATATAGCTCTCTGCCTTTAGAGTTGATTATTTCTAAAAAAGGCAAAAAGGCAAAATGTAATCATATGGAACAACGGAAGTTGAGCCAATATGTTGGGAACATGAATGTGGTTATGTTCGCACCAGAGGATCTTAATTTAGTTAAAGGCAGCCCACAAATTAGGCGGCGGTTTATTGATATGGAGATCGGACAAGTTTCACCAATCTATTTACATGATATGAGTCAATATCAAAAGATACTACAACAACGTAATCATTTTTTAAAAATGCTGCAAATTAAAAAACTGACTGATCAGACGATGCTTGAAGTGCTGACAGAACAGTTTATTAACATGGCAGTAAAAATAGTTTCGAAAAGATTTGAGTTTCTTTATTTGCTTGAAAATTGGGCTAAACCAATTCATAAAGGTATTTCTAGAGGTCTAGAATCATTGAAAATAACCTATAAACCATCCGTTGATGTATTAGAAGACCAAGATTTGTCGAAAATGAAAGCATGCTTTGAGGAAAAATTTAGTAAAGTCAGAACGAGGGAAATAGAACGTGGAACAACACTATTTGGTCCCCATCGCGATGATTTGTTGTTTTTTGTCAATGAGAGAGATGTTTCTACATTTGGGTCACAGGGCCAGCAAAGAACAACTGCACTTTCTGTTAAGCTTGCCGAAATTGAATTAATTCATTCAGAAATTCGGGAATATCCAATCTTACTCCTTGACGATGTATTGTCAGAATTAGATGATTATCGTCAGTCACACTTGCTTAATACCATTCAAGGAAAAGTTCAAACATTTGTTACTACAACAAGTGTAGACGGCATCCATCATCAAACCTTAAAAGAGGCTTCGACTTTTGAAGTAGAATCTGGTTTTATCAATAAAGTTAATTGAGGTGGAAGTGTGTATATACATGTCGGGGAAGATTTAAATATCAGGGCGAAGGACATCATCGCCATTCTTGATAAAGGGTGCGTAAACTCTTCAAACTTAGTTGAAGAGTTAGTAAAACAGCATAAGGAAAAGCTCGTTAACCTTTCAAAAAACCCCTTTAAATCAGTCGTAATTACATATGACAAGGTTTATTTATCCCCAATTTCTTCTGGAACATTAAAAAAACGTTCAAATCAAAAGGAAATGCTAGATTAGTGAATTTTTATTTTATTTCTGGTTACTAGAATATTTTTTTAAAATGAAAGTGCGGGTGAACTAAATTGACATTAGAACAAAAGGAAGTCCTAGAAGAAGAATACGGTGCCGATCAAATACAAGTTCTAGAAGGTCTAGAAGCTGTTAGAAAAAGACCAGGTATGTACATTGGTTCAACGAGTGGAAAAGGTCTTCATCATCTCGTTTGGGAAATTGTGGATAATAGTATTGATGAGGCATTGGCTGGCTATTGTGATGAAATCAATGTCACCATTGAAGAAGATAACAGTATCACGGTTAAAGATAACGGACGTGGTATTCCCGTTGGAATTCAAGAAAAAATGGGCAGACCTGCAGTTGAGGTGATTATGACTGTTCTCCATGCCGGAGGTAAATTCGGAGGCGGAGGATATAAAGTCTCTGGTGGACTGCATGGTGTAGGTGCATCAGTTGTTAATGCTCTTTCCAGTAATTTGGAAGTGTATGTACACCTTGATGGTAATATACATCAAATTAAATTTGAACGTGGAGCGGTCGTTAAAGAATTAGAGGTAATTGGAACTACCGACAAAACGGGTACGATTATTCACTTTAAACCTGATAGTGAAATTTTTACTGAAACGTTGGAATACGAGTATGACATTCTTGCAACTCGACTTCGTGAACTTGCATTCTTAAATCGTGCAATTAAAATCACGATTGAAGATATGCGTGTTGAAAATAAAAAGAATGAGTATTACTACGAAGGCGGAATTAAATCATATGTTGAGCATTTAAACCGCACGAAAGAGGTCATTCATGACGAACCAATCTTTCTTGAGGGAGAGCGCGATGGAATTAGTGTGGAAGTTGCCCTTCAATACAATGAAGGTTATGTTGAAAGTATTTACTCATTTGCCAATAACATTCACACGTATGAGGGCGGGACTCATGAATCAGGCTTTAAAACTGGTTTAACTCGCGTTATTAACGATTACGCTCGGAAAAATGGCTTGATTAAAGAAAATGATACGAATCTAACGGGTGAAGATGTGCGAGAAGGCTTAACGGCCATCGTTTCGATTAAGCATCCTGATCCTCAATTTGAAGGACAAACGAAAACAAAGCTTGGAAATTCTGAAGTTAGGACGATTACTGACTCATTATTTTCTAGTCATTTTGATAAATTTCTCTTGGAAAACCCATCAGTGGCAAGGAAAGTTGTTGAAAAAGGGCTAATGGCTGCAAGAGCAAGGATGGCTGCAAAGAAGGCGAGAGAGCTAACACGACGTAAAAGTGCTTTAGAAGTTTCAAGCTTACCTGGGAAATTAGCAGATTGCTCTTCGAAGGATCCTTCTATTAGTGAATTGTATATTGTTGAGGGTGATTCGGCAGGTGGTTCAGCAAAACAAGGCCGTGACCGTCATTTTCAAGCTATTCTGCCATTAAGAGGGAAAATCCTTAATGTTGAGAAAGCACGATTAGATAGGATTCTCTCAAATAATGAGGTTCGCTCGATGATAACTGCCATCGGAACAGGCATTGGAGAAGATTTTGATATTGCTAAAGCTAGGTACCATAAAGTCGTTATTATGACGGATGCGGATGTTGATGGTGCTCATATTCGAACACTCATTTTGACATTCTTCTACCGTTATATCCGAAAAATCTTAGAAGCTGGCTATGTATATATTGCCCAGCCACCTTTATATAAAGTCCAGCAAGGTAAAAAGATTCGTTATGCTTATGATGACAAAGAGCTGGAACAAATATTCGCAGAGCTGCCAAGCCAGCCGAAACCTAATATCCAACGTTATAAGGGGTTAGGTGAAATGAATCCTGAGCAATTATGGGAAACGACCATGGATCCTTCTACTAGAACGATGCTTCAGGTTAGTCTCGAAGACGCAATTGAAGCCGATGAAACCTTTGAAATGCTAATGGGCGACAAGGTAGAGCCACGTCGTAATTTCATTGAAGCTAACGCACAATATGTAAAGAATTTAGATGTATAAAGAAAAGCGGAGGCGGCTCGTTTAGGAGCGACAAGCATAAGACGCACCCTGCAAAAAGGCGGTTTTTGCCTTTTTCAGGGGGGTGCTTATGACCTCGAGCCCCTAGCCGCCGGAGCTAGACATAAAGAAAAGCTTATTTTAAAAAGGGATAGAGGGGTGACCACTATCCTCCTTTTTTCGTTTATCTAGATCGTATTAAAGGCAGATCGTCACCTAAATAGGAGGTACTTAAAATGGCAGAAACACCAAATTCCCAAATAAAAGATATTAATATTAGTCATGAAATGAGAACATCTTTTCTCGACTATGCTATGAGTGTTATTGTTTCTCGTGCCCTTCCAGATGTCCGAGATGGATTAAAACCAGTCCACCGCCGTATTCTATACGCTATGCATGATCTAGGAATACATGCAGATAAACCTTATAAAAAGTCAGCGCGTATCGTTGGCGATGTAATTGGTAAATACCACCCACATGGTGATTCAGCCGTATATGAAACGATGGTACGTATGGCACAGGATTTTAACTATCGATATATGCTGGTAGATGGTCATGGGAACTTTGGTTCAGTAGACGGTGATTCAGCAGCAGCGATGCGTTATACAGAATCAAGAATGTCGAAAATCTCAATGGAATTATTAAGAGATTTAAACAAAGATACGATTAATTTTCAAGATAACTATGACGGTGAGGAAAGAGAGCCATCTGTTTTACCAGCAAGATTCCCGAATCTTTTAGTTAACGGTTCTTCTGGGATTGCAGTTGGTATGGCTACGAATATTCCACCACATCAGCTTGGTGAGGTTATTGATGGCGTCTTGGCCATTACCCAAGATCCAGACATATCGATTCAAGAGTTAATGGAAATCATACCGGGACCTGATTTTCCAACCGGTGGAATCATCATGGGTCGAAGCGGTATTCGTAAGGCCTATGAAACAGGCCGAGGATCCATAACGATTCGCGGAAAAGTAGAAATTGAAACAAAATCAAATGGTAAAGAAGTTATCATTGTTAACGAGCTTCCATATCAAGTGAATAAAGCAAAGTTAGTCGAAAGAATTGCAGAATTACATCGTGATAAAAAGATAGAAGGCATTACAGATTTAAGAGATGAATCAGATCGTAAAGGGATGCGAATTGTTATTGAGGTTCGTAAAGACGCAAATGCGAATGTCCTCTTAAATAACTTATATAAACAAACATCACTTCAAACTAGCTTTGGGATCAATACATTAGCTCTTGTAAACGGACATCCAAAGGTGTTAAATCTTAAACAATGTTTAGTCTATTATTTAGACCATCAAGTAGTCGTTATCCGCAGAAGAACAGAGTTTGAATTACGTAAAGCAGAAGCACGGGCTCATATTCTGGATGGTTTAAGAATTGCATTGGATAATCTTGATGCAGTTATTAGTTTAATTCGAGGCTCGCAGACAACGGATATTGCCCGCGAAGGTTTAATGACACAATTTAACCTTTCTGAAAAACAAGCACAAGCTATTCTTGATATGCGTCTCCAACGTTTAACTGGCCTGGAAAGGGAGAAAATTGAGGAAGAATATCAAAACCTAGTAAAGTTGATTGCTGAACTAAAAGCAATTTTAGCTGACGATGAAAAGGTTTTAGAAATTATTCGCGAAGAATTAATCGAAATCAAAGAGCGATTTAATGACAAGCGCCGTACGGAAATCGTTACAGGCGGGATCGAAAATATTGAAGATGAAGATCTCATTCCACGTGAAAATATTGTTATTACGTTAACACATAATGGCTATATTAAACGACTCCCGGTTTCAACCTATCGCGCACAAAAACGAGGCGGCCGTGGTATCCAAGGGATGGGAACGAATGAGGACGATTTTGTCGAGCATTTAATTACGACCTCAACACATGATACGATTCTCTTCTTTACAAATAAAGGGAAGGTTTATCGTTCAAAGGGATATGAAATTCCTGAATACAGCCGAACGGCAAAAGGACTGCCAATCATTAACCTCCTTGGAGTTGAAAAAGGAGAATGGGTTAATGCTATTATCCCGATTGAGGAGTTTGTTGATGACTGGTTCCTATTCTTTACGACAAAAGAGGGTATATCTAAACGTTCACCATTAACATCATTTGCACATATCCGTAATAATGGTTTAATTGCACTAAATCTTCGTGAAGGTGATGAACTGATATCCGTTCGCTTAACAGATGGATCGAAGCATATGATTATTGGTACGAAAAAAGGAATGCTCATCCGTTTCCCTGAAACAGACGTTCGTTCTATGGGACGGACTGCTACAGGGGTTAAAGGGATTACCTTAGACAGTGATGATGAAGTAGTGGGAATGGAAGTTCTTGAGGAAAATAGCAGTGTCCTGATTGTTACTAAGAATGGGTACGGTAAGCGGACACCAGCTGAAGAGTACCGTATTCAGGGCAGAGGCGGTAAAGGTATTAAAACTTGCCATGTTACCGAAAAGAATGGCAATCTAGTTTCCGTAAGAGCTGTTACAGGTGAAGAAGACTTAATGTTAATTACCACCGGCGGAGTACTTATCCGTATTGATGTGGCTGGCATTTCCACAATGGGACGGAACACTCAAGGTGTAAAATTAATTAGTATTAAAAGTGATGACCATAACTACGTTGCAACTGTTGCGAAAGTAGAAAAAGAAGAGGTTTCGGAAGAAACAGATTCTGATGACATGGAAGAAACAATCGTAATGGATGGATCAGCGGTAGAAATGGTTAATACAGAAGTAGAAGACGAAGAAACTGAGTTGGATACAGAAGACGATCATTCCGATACTACTGAAGAATAAGCACTTCTCAAGGAAGGAGCACCTGATTTGGTGCTCCTTTTTTCTATATAGTTTTTAAAATTTGTTAATTTTCTCTTGATAGATAGTGATAATGCTGGTATACTCATTTGAGTCGGCAATATTTGTTCAGTATTACATAAAATAAAAACAAATAACCGTTGACTTGGATTTTGAAAGATGGTATATTAATAAAGTCGCTTATGAGTGATATCGATCTTTGAAAACTAAACAAACAAGAACGTCAACAAACAATTTTTTAGCTTTTTATAAAAGCTAAGCCAACGTAACAAAATGAGCTATATCAACTTTCTTGGAGAGTTTGATCCTGGCTCAGGACGAACGCTGGCGGCGTGCCTAATACATGCAAGTCGAGCGAATCTTGAG
>NZ_FNHN01000005.1 GCF_900103525.1 Bacillus sp. OK048 | reverse complement strand
CTCAAGATTCGCTCGACTTGCATGTATTAGGCACGCCGCCAGCGTTCGTCCTGAGCCAGGATCAAACTCTCCAAGAAAGTTGATATAGCTCATTTTGTTACGTTGGCTTAGCTTTTATAAAAAGCTAAAAAATTGTTTGTTGACGTTCTTGTTTGTTTAGTTTTCAAAGAACAATGCGACCACTTTGAGCTGTATTCGAATCTCAAAAGCGACCTTTATAATTTAGCATATCCTGCAACTGGGTGTCAACAACTTTTTTAAATTCTTTTTTTCGTTGTTAGACTCTCTCGGAGAGGACAAGAATTAATATAACATGATTAAATAATGTTTGCAATATAATTTTCAAAGTTTTTTCAGATTCATTATTTTTTGGTCACTTCCTTCTATAAAAGAATAAACAGTCTCTAACCGTCAATTGATAAAATCAAACTGCGATTCGCTCATAAAATTAACAATTCATGTATATGTAATTATAGAGGAACTTAAATAAAGCCCTGAATAATTAGGCTCACCTAATTATTAAAATTAACTCTATTTTTATCGATGATTTAATTAAGGAACATTTTTTTAGAGTAGGGTTGTCGTATAATAGTAAGGATCGATGCATCAAGGTATCATAAACATACTGTAATGGACGTGAATTCATGGAGAATATTGATTACGATATATTAATTAAGCTTGGAATATCAGCCATTTTTGGACTTATCATTGGACTTGAACGCGAATTAAAAAGAAAGCCTGTTGGATTAAAAACAAGTCTTGTCATTTCTGTTGTAAGTTGTCTATTAACAATTGTCTCCATAGAATCTGCTTATATGTTTCCAGATTCTGATCATGTAAAGATCACTATGGATCCCCTTCGTCTCGCAGCACAAATTGTTTCAGGAATCGGGTTTTTAGGTGCAGGTGTAATCCTTAGAAGAGGAAACGATAGTATTTCTGGATTAACAACAGCTGCTATGATTTGGGGAGCAGCAGGAATTGGAATTGCTGTTGGAGCAGGTTTTTTTATTGAGGCATTTGCAGGAGTAACTTTACTTATTATTAGCGTGGAATTAGTTCCTTATGTAATGAAGTTTATTGGTCCAAAGCAATTACGCGAAAAGGAAATTAGTCTTCAATTATTCTTTCGCGATAAAATCCAAATTGAAAAAGCAATTTCATTTATTATGGATAAAAAGTACATTATTCGCAGGATCCGTATAAAGGATTTAGATAATGGCGACCATCTCGTTCAAATATTAATTGCAGTCGATTATCGTGAAAAAACAACCGACGTGTATGATGCAGTTTCTAATATGGATGGAGTTCAAAAGGTTGAAATAGAAAGCATGGGCGGCTAATCGCCTTTTGTCAGAAAAAAAATAAAAAATACTCTTGCAAGATCGGTATGAGACAGCTATAATTTTTCTTGTAGCATATACGGGGGCTTAGCTCAGCTGGGAGAGCGCTTGCATGGCATGCAAGAGGTCGTCGGTTCGATCCCGATAGTCTCCATACTTAAAAGAACCCTTGCTAGCAAGGGTTCTTTCTATTTTATCATTTGTTTTTCTCTTGCCTGTGTTTCACTCCACTTTTTACACCTTCCGTTTTATTCCTTCGTTCTCCTTTTAATGAATGCCCTTTTTGTGAAGCTCCAGTAGGTTTCCTTGTACTAAATTTCTTGTGTCCGCCTTCGTTTACTTCCTTTTTATCAGTTAAATTACGGCTTTTTAGCTTACTATGATTTTTCTTTACCTGTTTCTTCGAGATATCTGAATTGTTCTTTCCCTTGCCTTCTCCATTACCTATGTTTTGTTTTGGAATCGTAATGTTAAGCTCTTTTTCAATCATATCAAGGGTTGGACGGTCATCCGTGGAATAGAATGTAATCGCTAGACCCTTGGTACCTGCTCTTCCCGTCCTTCCAATTCGATGGACAAAACTCTCAGCATCTTGTGGGATATCATAGTTAAATACATGTGTCACACCTTCAACATCAAGACCTCTCGCAGCGACATCTGTTGCGATTAACAATTGAATTTCTCCATCTCTAAATCGTTTCATTACTTGCTCTCTTTTTGCTTGTGATAAATCACCATGAAGTTCATCACATAAAAATTTATGAGATCTTAGAACCTCATATAACTTAGAAACTCTCCGTTTTGTCCTACAAAAGATAACGGCCATATATGGTCGATGCGTTTCAACCAATTGGATCAATGTGGCTTGCTTCGCTCGATCAATCGTATGAATGGCAAGTAATTTAACATTTTCAGCAGGACCCTGTGTTTTTTCAACTTGGATATATTCAGGTTTACGCATATGTTTATTGGCTAACACTCTTATTTCCTCTGGCATCGTCGCAGAAAATAGCATCGTCTGCCGAGTCTTAGGCGTTTCCTTGATGATGTCTTCAACTTCTTTCAAAAAGCCTATATGGAGCATTTGATCCGCTTCATCAAGAACAAGAAATGATACTTCAGATAGCTGAACAGTACCTCTTCCAATATGGTCTAACAATCTCCCTGGCGTGCCGACAACAATCTGAACATTTTTCTTTAGTTTTTTTAACTGTTTATCGACATCTTGCCCTCCATAAACTGCTAGTACATCAACACCGTCCATATCATTGGTCAATTTTTGGAACTCATCTGTAATTTGCAAAGCCAATTCTCTGGTTGGAGTAACAATGAGGGCCTGCACATGAGCAGCAAGAGGATTTACTTTTTCTAAAATTGGTAATAGGAAGGCCAACGTCTTTCCTGTCCCTGTTTGCGCCTGTGCAATGACATCTTTTCCACCCATTACAAATGGTATTGCCTTTTCTTGAATAGGTGTTGGTTTTGCTATACCGGATTTCATTAATTTATTTACGATCGATTCAGTAATTCCTAATGATTTAAAATCAGGCAAAAAAATCCCTACTTTCTCTATCTCTACAATAATTTTGTCTTATTAATATTGAGTGTTTAACACCGAAATAGCAAATATTTTTTTACAAAAAAAAAGACCTTATCGATATGATAAGATCTTAACTACTTTTAAGCTGTAACAGTTGCTTTTACCCAATGATTTACAATCGGTATTCCTGCATCCTTTAAGGTTCTGAAAACAGGGCAGCGTAAATCAACGGCTTTTTGCAACTCTTCAATACGCTCATCAGGCTCTGATGTTTCTAAAAATGCTTTCACCGTGACATTTTGGAAGTAAGGTTTTACTGATAAATCACCCATTAACCCCGCTACATCTAAATTTCCTTCAGCCTCAAAAGAAATCCCTTGGAGGTCAAACTTCATTTCTTTTGAAATTAATTGAGCCATAACATTTTCGCAGCCAATGAGTGAGGCTAAAAGTGTAGACATTGGATCAATTGCAGAATCTTTACCTCCAAATGATACGGGTTCATCAATTGCAATTGCATGTTTTCCTGCAATTAAATCTGTCCGCATTACAGTACCTTTTCCTTCTACTTTTACATTCATCATATGTCCCATACTATTACCTTCCTCCGTTTATACTAAAATCGTTTCTCTCAATTTTTTTGCAGCAGAAGACATCGCTTTTAATTTTTCAAAGGCAATTTCATCACTATTCATTGGCCGTTGCGCAAATGTTCCAAATCCACAATCAGGGTTTAAAAAGATTTTGTCATCCGCTAAGAACTTTCTTACTTCCTGTACACGTTCTATGATTTCCTCCACCGTTTCAACTGTTTCAGTTCGTGGATTAACAACACCAAATCCAAGTTCTTTGCCGCCAAAATCTTTTATTGCTTCAATCTCTCCGGCTCGTGGTGTAGCATATTCAAGGATTAATTGGTCGACATTCACATTTGAGAAATATGGAACCAATGGATAATATGGGCCTTTTAATAATACTTCATCTTGAGTGCTCCAATTGCCGCGGCAAACATGGACACCAATTTTTGTCCCTCTGCCTACCATTCCATCAGTAACCTGATTCATCAGGTCTAAGGCGAATGCAATTTCTTCCTCTGTATCAGCTTTGGCAGTCAATGCCCCGCACATAAAAGTCCGATTTGCATTTTTTTGAGTAAAAACAAGCTCAGTCAAAACTGGCTCATCAAATTGTACGAATTCTACACCTGCAGCGATTAAATCCTCTAATTCTTCTCTTAAAACACTTACAATGTCTACTGCCAAATCTTCTTTTGTTGGGTAAGCATCTTTCGATAATCCTTCCACCCACATTGACCTGGTTAAGAGGTATGGACCGGGAAGAGTAACTTTCACCGCTTTGTCCGTATGCTTTTTAAGAAATAAAAAGTCATTTAGTGCAAGTGGCTTTTTTCGGCTAATCTTCCCAGTTGCCGCTGGATTTGACATCGAAAATGCAGGTACATCTAACGTTCCAAGAATCTCTTCAAAGCTTGCTTTATCCTCTATATAATCTAAAAGTTCGGATACCATCAGCATTTTAACATTATTTAAATGCTCTGCAACAAATGAGATATAGTTATCCCTCCGTTGTTCTCCATCAGAAACAATATCGATTCCAGCATCCTCCTGCCATTTTAAGCAGTGTAAGACAGCCTGATCTGCAATAGACTCAAACTCTACTTCACTAATTCTTCCAGCACGTTTATCACGCATTGCCCGTTTTACTTCAGTTGATCTTGGCCAACTGCCAATAACAGTGGTAGGGAATTGGGGTAAATTCACAGTTTTTCCTCCCTCTTAAAATACTATTGAATGCTTAATATCAATCGTTATAAGTTGATGAAGAGTTTGATAGATAGGTGACCTAGCAACCGTATTACACCATAATTCTTCGAGTAAGTCTTCTGCTTCCGGTGACGATACATAAAAGGTCCCAGAAATTCGGTTCATTTTCGGACTTCCTTCTTCATCTAACTCCATGTGAAATAAGACGTTCTCTAAACCGCCTTTTAATATGAGTTCTACATGATCAATCTCGATATTTTTACGTGACGCTTGCGCCTTGTAACCTACAGTCAAACAAGCCGCTAACGATGCAAGCAAATAATCAATGGCGCTCGGGGCATTTACCTTTGGACTGAAGTCAGCGGGCTGACCTGCAATAAAAGTATGGTTTCTTGAATAGATTTTTGCAGTTAAATCCTTGTCTCCTCGTGCACGTACACTCCATTCATAGCCCTTTGCTGCTTGTAAATCATTTTCTAGTTCCGCCTGTGTTGAACCTTTTCTAATAAAATAGCGAATGGTATTATCACCAGGTTCTGAACCAAGAAACTCATGGTCAACCATCCTACACCAGGCAGGAAGATCTTCCGCAACACTTCTCTCTCTGCTGCGCACTTCAAGAATCTGACCATTTAGCAGGGGATCCATTGACTTTTTAATAATCAACAGCAGCCCCGAACCACAATCTAAATCCCCACCGTCACAGACAGCATGTGCATTCTCCATATTCCACACCCTGCTTAATAGGTAATAGAAGCTGCACCAAGGCTAAGGAACTCTACTAATTTCGCTCCACCGACTATGGTTGCACCTTCAACAAGGTTTTCTTCATCCAATTCTCTTTTCTTATAACAAGGGCTGCAAACCCAAAGTGTTCCGCCTGCTTCAACGAAGTTATCCATTAATTGTTTTAAAGGTGCGAATCCTGCCTCGTGAATATCATCGGCATATCCTTTTGATGCTAAGTAAGCGCCTTCAACATTAAGAAAAACAACCGTTTCCTGTCCTGAAGCAACTGCAGCATTTGCTACAACAAAACCAACTGTTGCTTTATCAGGATCGTTCTTTGCATTTGTTAAACTAACTAAAAATTTTCCAGCCATTTTAAATTCCTCCATAAATTTATTTTTTTTGCGGACTCTTTTCTCTTTGGAACAAAATGTAATAAGAAAACAGTCTATGTAAAAGACTAAATCAGCCTTTTTCAATATAGTAATAACTGATTTTCCCTAAATCCTTGCGATCCAGCAGGTTGTGCTTTTGCATTCTGCACCAAGCAGGCAGGTCCTCCCTGGCACCCGGATCATAGGAAATAACCTCGATAATTTGCCCGCTGTTCAACTTTTTCATGGTCAAAAACAGGTTCATAATCAACTCACCACACCCTGTTGGTCCTGCATCATAAATATGATCTGGTACATATTGGAGTGACATTCCCTACAACTCCCATCAAATATTAATGTTTTCACAGTTTCATAAACTGTTCATGACTTCGAGTCCATTCTATTATAAGAAAATGTTATGATTAGATAAATTCATTTTATCTATTCTATCTATTGATACAAATCTATTTTCTGAATATTAAGGAGGGAGATTAATGGATTTACACCAATTGTTTGTATTTACGAAGGTAGTCGAACATAAAAGTTTTTCTAAAGCTGCAGAAGATATTTTTTTAAGTCAATCAACGGTCAGTTCACATATTCAATCATTAGAAAGAACTTTAAATGTAAATCTTTTTGATCGAGTCGGCCGAGAGAATATTCTCACGCCTGCAGGAAAGCGCTTGTATCAATGGGCATTAAAACTTTTATTATTAAAGGATCAGGCCTTGCTCGACTTAAAAGAGGGAGCTACAGAGTTTAGGGGAATGATCAGAATCGCTTCTAGTTCAGTACCTGGACAATTTATGATTCCGAAAATGGTCAAGCGATTTAGAGATCAATATCCAAAGGCTGCCTTTCATATCAACCAATCATCCTCAAAAAATGTTGCCGAAAAGGTCCTTCATGGTTCAGTAGATTTCGGTATTTTAGGGGAAAAGTACGAAAACGATAAGTTATGCTATATTCCTTTACTTAAAGAAAGTTTAGTACTAATTACATCACAGAACTCTAGTATTGTTGGACCTGTTAATATTCTTGATATGCTGAAGTACCCATTTATTATGAGAAACTCTGATTCCGGTACGAATTCATTAATTGAAAAATTCTTGAAGAAAAATCAGATTTTAAAAGATCAATTAGATATTGTTGCCTATACAGAAAGCGGGCAAAGCTTGATACAGTTCGTTCTTCAAGATATCGGAATTGCGATTATTTCAGAAATGGCGGCAAGAGAGCATTATGATAGGAACTTATTAAAGGTTCATGAGATTGTTGGATTTAATGATGAAAGATATTTTTACCTTGTATATAACCAAAACAAAACTCAATCAATGTTATCTAACTTATTTATCAATAGTGCGACTGAATTGATTGAACCTATCACAATTTAATGAAGAAGTGGAGAACCAGTGACGGTTCTCCTCTATGTTTGATTACTAAATTCCTTTAATTTCTTTTTATCAATTTTGCCAACATGTGTTTTTGGAAGTTCATCTACTTGAATGAATTTTTTAGGGATTTTGTATCGGCCCAATTTCCTTTCACAATATGCTTTTAAATCCTCTTCATCAATGGAGTGGCTGTGTTTTTGAACAATGAAGGCGGCAACAATTTCGCCCCATTTTTCATCTGTGAGCCCGATTACTGCAACTTCATCGACCTCTGGGTGCGCAGCCAGCCAATGTTCAATCTCTAAAGGATAAACATTTTCACCTCCAGTGATGATCATATCTTTTTTTCTGCCGACAATATAATGAAAGCCTTCTTCATCCTTCTTAGCCAAATCTCCAGTACGAACCCAGCCGCCTTTTTTGGTTTCTAAGGTTGCAAGCTCGTTATTCCAATAATGTGAAAAGGCGTGTTTACCTTTTATTAAGAGTTCCCCAACCTCATTTATCGCTGCTTCTTGACCATCTTCCTTTGCAAGTTTTATCGTATTATATAACATTGGTTTCCCTACTGAACCCCGTTTAATTTGTGCATCATCAGGATGGATAAAGAAATTATTTGGCCCGGCTTCCGTTAACCCATACCCTTCCTTAAAGGCTAATCCTTTGGTCAGAAAGGCTTCATATACTTGTAACGGGCAAGGTGCCGCACCAGATAGGAAGATTTTCATTGACGGAAAATCACTTTCCTGAAATTCCTCACATTGAATTAACATATGGTACATGGTTGGAACAAGGAGAATAATGGTACAGTTGTATCGATTGATTGAATCGATCACTTTTTGACCTGAATACTGTCCACCAATTACGACTGTCCCGCCAATCATTAAAATTGGCAGTGATAACGCATTTAATCCTCCTGTATGGAACATTGGCATATAGTTTATGGTTACATCTTCCTCTGATAGGTTCCAGCTGAGAATCGTGTTAATGGCATTCCATTGAATCGATTGATGGCTTAAGACAACTCCTTTTGGTTTCCCAGTCGTTCCTCCTGTATAAATTATCGCTAGTGGGTCGTGTTCTGAAATTACGTCTGTATGTGTATTTTCACCTTTGTGGGTTGCAATCTCATCGTAACTTGAACCACCAACAAAAAAAGAATGAGCGATATTAGTTTGCAAGGAACGAAACTCGTTTTGGAACTGGTGATGTACACCAAGGAATAACGGTGTACAATCAAGTACTATTTCAGTTAATTCATGTACGGACAGCCGCCAATTCAACGGGACAAAGATAGCACCAATTTTTCCACAAGCAAACAGCAAATCAAAATAGCTGATATCATTTGGTGACAAGAGAGCAACTCGATCCCCTTTTTTCACGCCTTGACTTTTTAACCACTCTGCCACCGAGGACGAACGTTTATTTACTTCTCCATAAGTCCATACCTTATTTGTATCTTCATCAATAATTGCTTTTTTATTTGGCGATAACCTTGCTCTATTTTCCAGCCAATCTAGTTCCCACCTCACCGAACAATCTCTCCTTCACAACTAGATGTGAACATCTTACTGAATCTTAGTTACAGCAAAGTTACACGCATATGGTTTTGAAAAAGATTTCTTAATTTTGACCAATTCTTGAATTTATGGCGTTGGCGAGTAAATCTGAATTTTTCGCGAGTAAACATCCATTTCCCGCGAGTAACGACATTTTGGCACACCACCACCATCAAAAAAACGACCTTTAAAGGCCGTTTATCACATCATGATTCCCCCATCTACATGAAGGACGGTTCCATTTATATAATTCGATTCATCTGACGCTAAAAACAAGTATGCATTTGCAATATCTTCAGGTTTCCCGAGCCGTAAAAGCGGCACCATCTGCTTCATTTGATCTAGTATTTTTTCAGGAACTTTTGCCGTCATTCCTGTTTCAATGAACCCTGGAGCAACCGCATTGACATTAATCCCTTTGCGTCCAAGCTCTTTTGCCCAGGTCTTCGTCAACCCGACTACACCCGCTTTTGTTGCAGCATAATTCGTTTGCCCGACATTTCCATATACACCCGATACAGAAGAAGTATTAATAATTTTTCCTTTTCCAATCTCAATCATGGATGGTAGAACGGCTTGTGTACAATGGAACACACCTGTAAGATTAACAGCAACAACCGCTTGAAAATCATCTACTGTTAATTTCGAAAGCATCGCATCTCTGGTAATTCCAGCATTATTGATTAGGATATCAATCTTTCCATAGACTTCACGAACCTTCGTCACCATTTCATCCACGCTCGAGCGGTCTGCAACATTGACTTGGAAAAAGGTCACATCATAACCTTTTGCTCTTAATTCTTGTGCATGCTTTGTACCTTGTTCTGCATTAAAATCAGCCATTGCCACTTTTGCACCCTGTTTGCCAAAGACTTCTGCAGCCGTTAAGCCAATTCCATTGGCGGCACCTGTAATAACAGCTACTTTATCTTTTAATCTCATTTGAACACCTCCGCATTCAAAAAAACATCAATTTCATTTAGTAACTGTGGTAAGTCATCGACAAGCGGTGAATGACCACAATCCTTTAACTCAACAAATTTAGCTTTTGCGCCTAAATCCTCTACCAGTTCTCTTGTCATTTCAGCCGTAACAACGAAATCACGATCTCCTCTCAAAACAAGAACTGGCACATTAATTTGATCCACCAAGCCATTCCCTGCTACCAATCCATTAGAATGATGGCTGATATTAAAAGTATTGTTACAATGATGTACCTCTGCTAAGTTACGCTGTGTTCTCATGTCCTGAACGTATTCATCATAAAGCTCTGGTGCAGGCTGTGTTTTTGTATAAATAACAGCATTCCAAATTAATTTTAATAATTCCACATTATTTGTATCATAAGCTGTTTGGACAGGAATCGTTCGAATTACGTCACGTTTGATATCTTCATAGGATGAAAATCTTCGGGGTTCCTCGTTCACACTTATTTTACCCTCAAACGGATAACCCCTGGTAGATTCTGATGCTAATAAAATCAGCTTATTACAATATCCAGGATAATCAGCTGTAAATTGCATGGCGACAGCACCGCCTGTTGACCAGCCAATCATGGCAAAGTCCTTCAAACCAAGTTCATCGACAAAGAGCTTCACATCATCCGAAAAATCCTTGATTGAAGTAATCAGTGTATTGTAGCTTGATTTTCCAAACCCACGTAAATCCAATGCGAATAACTTATACTCCTCTGGCATAGTATCCAAAACAAGGTCCCAGTGCTTTGATGAAGTCATGTTTCCATGGATTAAAAGTAGTTTTTTGTCTCCACCCTCGCGCTCACGATAGGCAATTGTTTCTCCATTTGTTAACTGAACTTCTTTTATCGTCACTTTAACCATTTAGTTCACCTTCCCCCATTTAATTGCAGTGGCACCCCAGGCATAGCCAATACCAGCACTTACAAAAACAACAAGGTCTCCTTCTTTTACCTTTCCTTCCTTAAGTGCAAGCTCTAGAGATAAAATTTGATCGATCTGACCGATATGACCATAATCCTCCAAGTATATCGATTGCTGATCAGTCAAACCTAATTCTTTTAATACATATTCATGCGCCGACTTTTTCATGTGGAGCATCGCGATAAAAGAAATATCCTCCACATTATATCCACTATTTTTAACTGATTCCCGAACTACTTTAATAAAATTAGCCATCGACTTTTTTTCCAGCCGCAGCTTCATCCCCTCTGGGTCAAGGACGTCAAGTTTATTTAAGCGCTGGTCAATTGCTTCTTTTGTAATAGGATTTTTTGTTCCACCGGAAACAACAACAACATCCTCTGAAAAGGAACCATCCGTTAGCAGCTCTGTTTCTAACAGAATGTTTTCGTTATACCCTTTTTTCAACAAAATCGCCCCGCCGCCAGCACCTAAGTTAAACATAAAGCGTGTTCTTGGATTCTGATAATCAATGAAATCTACATTCCGGTAACCTCCCGCCAACAGGACCGTTTTGATTCGAGAATCTGCGATCATCAGACTTTTTGCAACTTTAAGCGCCATAACAGTGGTTCCACAGCGCAAGGCAATATCAAATGCCCATGCATTCAATGCTCCTACCGCTTCCTGTAATTTAATACCAGCAGTCCAGAGTGGGTATTCCTTATGCTCCTCGCCAATATAAATAACGACATCAATCTCCAAAGGGTTAATTCCTGCTTTATCAATTGTTTGTTTTGCAGCAATAATCCCCATTTCACACGTATGGTCATTCGGACCTGGAAGATATTTTTTTTTAATTCCCATCTTTTCTTCGACAACAATAGTTGGGATACCTGCTATTTCTGCTATCTCTTTCCCCGTCATACTTTTCTCTGGGAGATAAGTTCCCGTACTAACAATACCAATCTGCAAAATTTACACCACCCTAATCTAGAAGTCATTCACCATGGACTTCATAAAAGCTGTTGCTTCTTCAATAGAATCAAATAGAGTTTCCCGATCTTCTTGAACATGGGTAACTTTGATTCTCCATTGTTTTTTTCCTGTTCCCTCTTCCACAGCTGCCAGTTGAAAACGGACAACGAAGGATGCAATTTGTAACGGTTCCATTATGCACCCCCTATCCTGCTAAATTTTCTTTTTTCTTAGCAGATTGCTTTACTCGTTTCCATGTTAATTTCTTCAATGTCCCGACAATTCCAAGTGGGAAAAAGATAACAACTAAAATATAGATAATGCCAAAGAAAATAATCCAACGCTCAAATATCCAGTGTTCCTTTGCCAGTTCGGTTAACCCGTCATGCGCAAATTCAATTAATCCAGCACCAATAATCGCACCAACTAAGGTTCCGACACCTCCGATGATTGTCATCAATAACGCATCTAAGGTAATATCCATCGCGAACACGCTTGTATTCACATATCGAAGTGACATCGCATAAAAGATTCCGGCAATCCCAGCCAATACACCAGAAACAACACTTGCAGCAATCTTATAATGTAATACTTGATATCCTAATGATTCTGTCCTCTGTTCGTTTTCTCTTATTGCCTGCAGCACTCTCCCAAGCGGAGAGTTGGTAAAGCGTTTTAAGATCATAAATACCGCAATCATCACCAGCAAACAAATGATATAAAAATTAGTCCGGTCGATAAATACTTCTGGCACGCGAAAAGTAAATCCATCATTTCCGAACGTTAATGTCCGCCACTTTTCTGCTAATACCAAGAATAATCCCGCCAAAGCCATGGTTAACATCGCGTAAAAGTGACTTTTCAACCTTAGTGTAAGCAAACCAACAATAAAACTAACAATTCCTGTAATGAGTATGGTTGCCAGTACAGCAAAAATGAAATGAAGCATCGTTGGCTCAAAACGCTTCATGAATATCCCAATTGAGTAGGCACCGATTCCAAAAAACATCGCATGACCAAAGGAGACAATTCCAGTAAAGCCTAATAATAAATCGTAGCTCATAGCTAGGATGGCAAACACAAAAATTTGCGTCAATAAAATTAACATATTTCTAGATTCATAAACAAAGGGCAAGATTAACAAAAAAGCTGCTATGATCATATAAATAGCGTTCATTCGATTATTTACAACCCACTTCATCTTCTCACCCCTTCCCGCCAAATAGTCCTTGTGGCTTCACGATTAATACGACTGCCATTAATAGCATATTCACAGCTAATGATAGTTCCGGGACATAATAAGCCATAAACGAACCGGATAAACCAACTAATATCGCAGCCATAACGGACCCCTTGAAATTTCCCATACCGCCAATAACCACAACAATAAATGCTAAAATCGCAAATTCCATTCCCATTCCCGCATGAATGACACCAGAATATGGACCGAAAAGTACCCCGCCGAGCGCTGCCATGCCAGAACCAATCATAAAAACAAACATAAATACTTTCTTAATATTAATTCCTAATGCCTGCACCATTTCTTTGTTCATAACTCCGGCCCGAACAACAAGACCAATTTTGGTTTTTTTGAGCAAAAACTGCACGCCGGCAAATACCAGTAATCCTACCACGATAATGAATACACGATATTTAATGATAATGATATTGCCAATTTCCCAACTTCCACTCAAATATTCCGGAGTGTTAGCTGTTAATTGATTAGGTCCCCAAATAACTTTTAGCATTTCTGATAAAACCAACATTAAGCCGAGGGTAATTAAAATTTGTTGAACATGGTTGCCGTACACTGGTTGGATGATCCACTTTTCAGTAATGATTCCCAGTATAAAACCTGTAAGAATGGCACCAATGATACCAATCAAGAAGCTGCCAGTCGTGGAATAAATCCAAATACCACTGTAGGCACCCCAGGCAAACAATCCGCCATGGGCAAAATTAAGTACATCCATTAACCCAAAAATAAGCGTTAAGCCTGCAGCTAATAGGAAGATCAGCATGCCTGTTGCCAATCCATTTAATGTTAGATTGAATAATAGCTCCACTCAAACGTTCCTCCTTTCTTAGGCTATTCCTAAATACTTTCGTTTCATTTCTTCATCTTCTTTTAACTGTTTCATTAATCCATTGCTAACCGTTCTTCCATCATCAATAATGTAAAAACAATCACCGATTGTACTCGCCATATAAAAATTTTGTTCCACTAAGACAATCGTTGTTTGGTCCTTCATCTGGATAATAGATTCCATCACTTTTTCTACCACAATTGGTGCTAAACCTTTACTAGGCTCATCTATTAATAGAAGTTCGTTTTCATTCACATACGCTCTAGCAATCGAAAGCATTTGTTTTTGACCACCACTCAATAATCCTCCAGGTTTTTTCCAGAACTTTTTCAAATCAGGAAACAGATTTAATATATAGTCAAGTCGGTTATTGGTTTCGTCGTTTTCTTTTTGAATCGCTACTTTCATATTTTCTTCGACAGTCAATCCTGCAAATATACCTTGGTCTTCTGGAACATAGCCAATTCCTTTTTGGGCAATGGTATACGTAGGCAGGGACTGAATCGGCTCCCCTTTAAAGACCACACTCCCTTTTGATGCTGGATTTAGACCCATGATCGTTCGTAGTGTAGTTGTTTTCCCGGCGCCATTTCTACCAAGCAGAACCGTTACTTCTCCCTGTTTTACTTCAAGGGAAACACCTTGTAGGATATGATATTGTCCAATATGCGTCTCAATTTGATTAAGCTTCAGCAGCTCGTTCATCGCTGATACCTCCTAAATAGGCTGACTGGACCGTTTCATTTTTCATAATCTCTTCTGGTGTCCCATCCGCTAACAGCCTGCCATTAAATAGCACCATCACCGAATCCGATAAATCTAGAATCATATCCATTTTGTGCTCGATTAATATGATCGTCCGGTCCCCTTGTTCCTTTATTCTTCTAATGACTTCTAATATCGCATGAACATCCTCTAAAGACATACCTGCAGTCGGTTCATCTAATAAAAGTACTTCCGTCTCAAGCGCAAGCAGCATTGCCATTTCTAGCTTTCTTTTTTCTCCGTGGGCCAAATTGCTTGCTAAAGAGTCCACTTTATCGTCTAAGAGCACAAGACGTAACCACTCAAGTGCCTTTTGTTCAAATTCATGATATTTTTTATAATGAAATAACATCTGGTAACGAACTCCAGCTCTAGATTGAACGGCCAACCTTACATTTTCCAATACCGTTAAATTAGGAAAGACATTGGTGATTTGAAAAGAGCGGCCTATTCCTTCTCTCGTCCGTTTTGTCGGAGATAGTTTGGTAATATCCTTGCCGCGAAAATATATGTTTCCATTTGATGGCGCTAATTGGCCGCTTAAAAGATTAAAGAAGGTTGTTTTTCCAGCTCCATTGGGTCCAATGATTGATTTGAAGTGTTTTTCTGGGACCGAGATGCTGACAGAATCAACCGCAGTATGCCCTCCAAAGGTTATGGATAAATTATTTGTTTCAATTAGTGTTGTCACGCTTTCACCACCATTCTTGTAGATAGAAATAAGGAAGAGGGTGACCATAAAAACCAGGTCGAACCCTCATATTTTTTAAAGTTAATTACGAACAGGAGGAGCTGTTTCTTCTGGTTTCAATTCTCTGATGAGCACTGGAACTGGATAAGGAACTCCATCTTTCTTTTCTAGTTTAATCGCATATAGAGCTTGAAGCGCCTGATGGTCTTCAGGACGATAGGTCATTTTTCCTTTTGGTGTTTCGAAGCTCATGCCTTCCATCTTTTTAATGAGTTTGTCTGCATCGGCATCGCCTTCTGTTTTCTTTAGGGCTTCAACAATCGAAATCGCAGCACTCATACCGCCTGGTGTGAACAAATCAGGAACATCGCCGTTAAATCGCTTCTTATGTTCTGTTACTAACCAATCATTAATTTTATTTTTAGGAAGGTCATGATAATAAACTGTAAAGCCTTCCATACCAACAAGCGGCTCCATTGTGGCTAAAGCAGCAATATCAGGGGCACCCGTAGAAATTTTGATTCCTTTGTCCTGGACCTTCATATCAGAGATCTGTTTCCAAGGAGAGTTTGCTCCCGCCCATACTACAAATAAATAATCAGGCTTTGCGTCAATAATTTTTTGGATGTTGGATGTAAAGTCAGTTGCTGCCGGGTCTGCATATTCTTCTAACACAATTTTAGCACCAAGCTTAACAGCTGCTTCTTTAAAGGCTGCTACACCATCACGTCCAAAGGAGTAATCTGGAGCAAGTGTGGCAATTTTTACATCCTTACCAGCAATGGCGGCTGCACCTGCTACCGCATCCTGTGAGGAATTACGTGCTGAACGGAAAATATACTTATTAAATTCAGATCCTGTAATACTATCAGCGGCTGCTGGTTCAACAATCATAATCTTTTTGTATTCTTCTGCTAGTGGTAAAACTGCTAATGTATCAGCAGAGCTGGAGGATCCTACTAAAAAGTCTACTTTATCTTCTTCTAATAGCTTTGTAGCTTTCTGAACCGCAACTTCTGGTTTTGTTTCTGTATCTTCAACGACAAACTCTATTTTTCTGCCTGCAACCTCCATTGTTCCTTCCGTTGCATAGTCAAGACCTAATTCAAAGCCTCTTAACGTTTGTTTACCATATGATTCGAGTGCACCGGTTGTAGAGGCAAGGACACCAATCTTAATCGGCTCTTTCTCTTCAACTTTCTCACCACTATCCTTTGTATCCCCTTCTGTTTTGTCTGAGGAACATGCTGCTGTAAAAATCATCAAAAAAATAAGAAATCCTACTAAAATCCCTTTTCCGCGAAATGCCTTCACTTCTTTTCCCCCTTATAATGTAAAATAAAAAACTTGCAAAGCGTTGGGTTAATAATAGAAAAAAAGAGTTACAGAGAAGTTACAAAGAAAAGCGGTTTTCTATTTTCTCATCAGCCCCTTGGAGATGTACCTAAACAAAAAGAACAGCCAATCTAAGGCTGCTCGATTTGATTTATATAATTTTCTGATTCTATGATCATATTGTACATTTGTTTTGTTGGTTCCAGTGGCGTTACACCTAGTTCTTCTTCTAAAACCACTTGGCATTTTTGATACCACCTCATTGCCTGTGGGCGGTTGTTTTTCCGATAATAGCAATACATTAGTAGTCGATAAGCTTCTTCCCAGGTCCGGTCCCGCTTTAATATCTTTTCACACCAATAAATCGCCTGATCATAATTCTCTTTTCGGACCATAAATTGCGCCATTTTTTCAGCACCTCTTAAAAAATAGACAAGCATACTTTCCCTTTTACTAATACACCAATCATCATACCGTCTTTCAGGTAAGTATTCTCCATGATACAGCTTTAAGCCTTTCTCTAAAACGCTTATTACTTTTTCATGTGAAGATTCACGTAATCCATTTTGAATCCATTCTTGAAACTGCGTTGTATCTAATTCAATCTTGGCATGTGGATTTAAACCATAAAACATACCTTCTCTTATGATAAAGAAAGGGGCTGCCCTCGCCTTACGCATCGGTTCAAGTACATGATGGAGACTATTTAATGCAACTTTAAAGTCACGGTCAGCACTTTTTTTATCTTGACTCGGCCAAAGAATTTGCAGGATTTCTTCTTTGGAAATCAATTCATTCATCGTTAGAAAGAGTTGAAACAATTCCTTTCCTTTTTCACGCTGCCAATTCTTTTCACCGACCTCCTTTTCCCCAAGCCATACTTTAAATTGGCCCAGTGTTTGGACGGTTATCGAGTATCCAGGATGGGAATCTAATCCGGTGACCCCCATATCATGAAGAATTTTTACAGCATATGAGCTTTGAATATTTTCTTTCGCACACTCTATTAACATGGGTACAACCAGTTGTAAATCCCTTGGACTATAAACGGATACTTTATGGAAGAAAAACTCAAAATCATCGATTTGTACCATAGCTAAAAACGTATCCATGGTTACTCTAAACCATTCTTGGTCTTTTTCAGTAAAGTAAATATAGGCGAGCCAAAAATTGGATATCATCTGTCCATAGCGATCTTCACATTGAACAAATAACCCTCTTGTCTTTTCAAGGTAATATAAGCCTTTATTTATTCTTTCATTATAAATACAGGTGATTCCCATACAAAGACTGATTAGCGCTGAAAGCCAAATATCCTGAACTTTTTCGGTCTCCTGCAATGCTTTAGTCCCAGCCTCCATCGCACGCTCATATTCTCCCCTAGTCCCATATAGGATACACAGTCCCATCAAAGGTTCCGCTTTACCCCTATCTACATTTAGATTACCCATAATATCCAAGGCTGTATTGTAGCACTGTTCTGCCAAATCCGACTCATATTTATTGAGAATTTGGACAGCATGCCCCATCCGAATCCAGCCACATGCTTCCACAAACGGCGCCCGTAGACTGATTCCCTGTTGAATGCTTGCCTGTGCTAACTCTTTTGCCTTTATACCTTCACCAGTAAAGGCTTCTATTAAGGATAATATTAGATCCGTTTCTCTATGAGACTTCGGTAGTGCTGAACTATTTTTAGTTGAAAGCTTCTCTTTTTGGCTAAAAAGAAACTTTTTTGCTTCCTCAAATCGTCCCGTCCTTAAATACAATCTTGCTTCAATATTGACATCCAATAAGGCTGTGCTAGCCTCTTTTGCCTTTTTCAGCCATTTTTCTGCATGGAATGCTTTTCCAGAATTCAAGAGATTTTCCGCTAGTAAATAATATAGTTTTACCTTTTCTTCTTCTGAACTTATGCTTTTTTCTCGTGCCTCAATGGCTTCATATAATAATTTTTCTGCATGGTGGGGCTGGATTGTGTCTAAATAAATCTTTGCTTTACCTTCTAACGCTTTACTCATTTCAAGAAAATCATTTCTTTTCTTTGCTGCTATAAAGGTCCGCTCATAACATTCTTCCGCCTCCTGATATTGGGAGCGATATCTGTGGACCTCTGCTTTTAAAAACCAAAGGTGGTAATAAGAATCTAACTCTGACACAGGAATAAACATTAATTGGTCTGACAAGCTTTTTAGCTTCCCACCTTCGAGCATATTACTCCCATGTTCTTGTAAAATAGAAGCCATTGCTTTAAAATGTTTGATTTTTTTATAGTGATAGAGCGCTTCTTCCCACATCAATCTTTTTTCATAGAAACGTGCACATTTCTCGTGGAGCGCGGAATAGTTATGGGGATTATTTTTTTTGAAGGCGTTTTCTAAAAACTCCTTAAATAGCGCATGGTAGCGATAATGATTCCGCCCAATCTTTTGAATGAACAAATTTCTTTCCTTCAATTGCTCAAGCATGCTAGATGCTCCAACGATTCCAATCACTTCATCACAAAGTTCTTCCTCGATGACATCTAAGATGGATGTTTGTTCCAAAAATTGTTGAATCATTGGAGGCTGTTTCGAAAAGACTTCCATTACCAAGTAGTCAAACAAGTCTTGAAGTGAGTATGAGGAATGTTCAACTAGCGCTGAGATATCTCCGGTAAGGGGAATCTGCTGGGCAATCATACATAATGCAATGATCCAGCCTTCTGTCAGCTGATAAATCATTTGTAAATGGGCTGGCTCCACTTCCAGACTATATAGGTCCGATAATAGCAATTCCATTTCATCAATGGTTAGGACTAAATCTTCTCGTGAGATTTCTATTAACTGCCCATTTACCCTCATTTTTGTTAGCCGTTTCCAGCTAGGACGGCTACGGCTTGAGATGACTAAATGTAAGTTTGCGGGAATGTGCTCGAGCAATTTTTCAATCCAACTATTAATGGTATAAGAATGTTCGATTTGATGGTAATCATCTAAAATTAACGTGATATCATCATTTACTTCAAGGACCTCATTAATAAATAATGAGCATAAATAGCTGATATCTTCTTCCCGTATGTACCGGTCCATTGTTTCGATATAGGCAGCAATTTCTTGTCCAAAGTCGGGGACACATCCACGTATTGAATGAATGATATAGGAAAGGAAAGGAAGAATGTCATCATCCATGGACGAAATGGAGTACCAGCAGCCCGCGATCTTTTCATCCCTCATAAATAAAGCTAGTGCCGTACTTTTTCCAAACCCTGCTCCTGAATGAATAATGGTCAAAGGATGCTCTGGAATTTTCTTCATTTTCCTTGTAAGCTTAGCCCGTCTAATAAATTCATCTTTGACCACAGGTATCCGGAGCTTCGTTTGAATGATTGGCAGCTTCATTTATATTCTCCTTTCCATTTTTTCAATTTTATAACTATTTTATCATATTAGGTCCTTAAGTGGCAGATTTAGGTATTCAGTATCATGCTACTAGTTAAGAAAAATAAAAGGCTCACAGTAAGTGAGCCCAATCATGATCTATTTACATTTTCCAGCTTGTACACCCTGCTCCCAGAGTAATCAATATCTAATCGTCTAACAGACATGTGGGGTAGAGCTGTTTGTAATGTTTTCTCCAGGGATTCCCCTTTTCCATTTTCACTAAAGCATAGTAAAGTAGGTCCTGCACCGCTTAATGCTACACCAAATGCCCCTTCTGACTTTGCCAAGGTTTCAACATCCTTGTAGAAAGGGATCAGTGGTTTTCGGTACGGTTGGTGAAAAAGGTCCTGCTCCATCATTTTACCTGCCAGTTCCCAGTTCTTAGTTAGCATTGCTGCAACTAATAGGTTTGCTGTGGAAGACGCTTGAATGGCATCCGGATAAGAAAAGGTAGATGGCAGGACTCCACGTGAATCCTTCGTTAATAGGCTTTCCTTCGGGATGACAGCAACCATCTCGAAAGAAATTTCTGTTAGTGAAAGGATATCCACTTCACCATTTTGGTAACTGCCGATCACTAGACCACCATATAAAGAAGCTCCCACATTATCTGGATGTCCCTCTATGTCAGTCGCAAGTAATAGCTTTTCTTCTTTTGTTAAACCTAACTTGCCAACATAATCTGCCAGTTCAATTCCTGCAATAATAGCCGATGCACTTGAACCTAACCCTCGCGCTAAAGGAATGTCACTCTCAACCTTGATTTTACAAGGGTGCAAATCCACCCCATATTTTGCAGCTGTCTGTAGTGCAATCTGACAAATAAAATGCTGTTCATCCCCTGGAAGGTCCTTTAATTCTTCAGAAGTGGAAAAACATTCCCACTTCTCACTTTTCTCTACTTCTAATTGCAAATATAGACTTAGGGCAACACCCATTGAATCAAAGCCGGGTCCTAGATTTGCCGAGCTAGCTGGAACGATAATACTAAACTTTCCATCATTTAGGGTCATTGATGGACAACTCCCCTTATATGTTCCGTTACCGCTTGCTCATCATTTGGCAATTGCTTTATGTTTACCTGACTGCTTTGTATCGCAGTATCTGGATCCTTTAGGCCGTTACCAGTAAGAACGGCCACAATTTTCGTTCCTTTTTCAATCCTGCCTTTTTGTATTGACTTATAGATTCCAGCAATCGATGCACATGAAGCAGGTTCTGCAAAAATTCCTTCGGATGAGGCCACTTTCTTATAGGCAGCAACTATTTCTTCATCACTTACTTCGTCAAACAGACCATTTGATTCTTCCACAGCCGAAACTGCTAAATTCCAGCTTGCAGGATTTCCAATTCGAATCGCTGTGGCAATCGTTTCAGGATTTTCAAAGACACGGTTATGAACAAGTGCAGCTGCACCGGCAGCTTCAAAACCATACATTTTAGGCAAGCCAGTACTTTTATGGTCTCTGTATTCTTTAAACCCTTTCCAATATGCACTAATGTTCCCCGCGTTCCCTACAGGAATGGCTAAAATATCGGGTGCAAATCCTAGCTGGTCACAAACTTCAAAAGCAGCTGTTTTTTGACCCTCCAAACGATACGGGTTAACGGAATTAACAAGGGTAATCGGTTCTTCTTCACTGATATTCCGGACCATCTGGAGCGCTTGATCAAAATTACCTTCTATGGAAATAATTTCAGCACCATACATCATTGCTTGCGCCATCTTGCCCATTGCAATTTTTCCTTCTGGAATGACAATAATACAACGTAACCCTGCTCTAGCTGCATAGGCGGCAGCTGCTGCAGATGTATTTCCAGTTGAGGCACAGATAATCGTTTTACTTCCGGATTCAATCGCCTTGGCAACAGCCATCACCATTCCGCGGTCTTTGAAGGAGCCCGTCGGATTTGCGCCTTCCAATTTCACGTAAAGCTCAATATCCCATTCCTTTGAAAGGTTTTCTAACTTTACTAACGGGGTATTTCCTTCATGTAACGTTAACATTGGTGTTTCGTTATTTACTGGTAAAAATTCTTTATATGCTTCAATTAATCCTGGCCATCTCATAATGATTACCTCACCACTCTATATGCACTTTTTATTTCTTTCACTGCAGGTAAATCGTTTAACTCATAAAGAATTGCATCATAATTTGTCAACGATGCTCGATGTGTGACTAAGACAATTTCAGATGTTTCATTTTTCTTAACTGGCAATTGTAATATTTTTTCGAAGCTGACGCCATACTTGGCAAATATTGAAGTGATTTCTGCAAATACCCCAACCTCATCCTGTACATGAATTCGTAAAAAGTATTTAGAGTACTTTTCATTATCATCCTTTAAACGCTTAGGATATTGTGGTGTAACTGCACTGCGTCCATTTACCCCAAGGCGAAGGTTTTTTATTATCGCCACTAAGTCTGATACAACAGCTGTTGCAGTTGGCATACTGCCAGCTCCTGGTCCGTAAAACATCGTTTCACCAACTGCTTCGCCATAGACGTAAACTGCATTATACTCATTTTGAACAGAAGCCAATGGATGGTTATCGGATAAGAAGGTCGGCTGGACACTTACTTCTACTTTTTCCCCTTCTCGATGCGCGTATCCTAACAATTTCATGGTATAGCCTAATTGTTTTCCATAGCGTATATCTTCATCTGTAATAGATGAAATTCCAGATACTTCTATATCATTTAGCTCGATATGCATCGAAAAACCTAAAGTTGCTAAAATCGTCATTTTCCGGGCAGCATCTAAGCCTTCAACATCAGATGTAGGATCTGTTTCTGCAAATCCCAATTCTTGTGCCTCTTTCAAGGCATCTTCATAACTTGAGCCACTTTGACTCATTTTTGTTAAAATATAATTAGTCGTTCCATTCACAATTCCCATCATTTGCGTGATACGATCAGAAGCAAGGCCATCAACTAGACCTCTTAAAATTGGAATACCACCTGCCACACTTGCTTCATAAAACAAATCACAGCCATTCTGTGAAGCTACAGTTAATATCTCTGAACCATGAAGGGCCATTAAATCCTTATTTGCAGTCACAACATGCTTTCCTTGGCAGAGGGCACTAAGCAAATATTCCTTTGTTTCCTGTACCCCGCCCATCACTTCAATCACAACATCTATTTCCGGGTCATGCAGGATATCTGATGGGGACGATGTTAACAAAACGGGATCGATTTCAACCGGTCTAGTTTTTTGTACATCTTGGACCAGGATTTTCTTTATAACAACAGGACAACCGACTTGATGCATTAATTTATCTTGGTGATTTTTAATAATTTTTACCACACCTGAACCAACTGTTCCCAAACCGAGTAAGCCAATTTGGATTGCTTTCATACCTATCCCTCCCACGGCTGTCTACCACATGCGTACAATTGTATTTATATAGTAGACATTATATTATTCTCTCAATATAATTACAATAGACTAATTTTTTAAAAAATTCAATGTAATCGCTTAACATTGCGCCACTATTGAATTATTTTTTATAAAAATTTATTTAATCAAAAATTTCTAAAAATTATTCAATTTAACCCTTTACAAGGATAAAGAAACCAAGGTAGAATAGTCAATAAATTCAATGAAAATTTAATCGAATAGAATGTGTGATGATGAAGACGGTAGTAAGAAAATGCTTCAGAGAGCTGGTGGTTGCTGTGAACCAGTGCAATTTCTTACTTTTACCCAGCCCTTCTGAACTGGCAGACTAAAGTTTTAGTAGGAATGCCCGGGACAACCCGTTAACATGCCTGAGGCTGCACATTTTTGCAGTAAAAGAGGGTGGCACCACGTAGTTCACGTCCCTCATAACAGTACAAATCTGTCTGTTATGGGGGATTTTTTAATTTTATAAATAACGAAAGGATGAGGTTCAATGTTTAAGGTACTTGTAACAGATGGTATTAGCGATACTGGTTTAAAAAGTTTGTTTGATCACCCTAATTTTATTGTCGAGCGCCAGCCTACACTAAAGCCCGAAGAATTAAAGAATATAATAGGAGATTACGAGGCTTTAATTGTACGGAGTCAGACGAAGGTTACAGCTGAACTGCTCCAATATGCGGATCGTCTTAAGGTAATTGCAAGGGCCGGTGTTGGTGTTGACAACATTGATGTCAATGCTGCTACCGGTAAAGGGATTATCGTCATTAACGCTCCTGGGGCCAATACGATTGCGGCTACTGAACATACTCTAGCGATGATGCTTTCTATGGCCAGGATGATCCCGCAGGCTCACAAAAAAACAGTAGGCGGTGAATGGGACCGCAATTCTTTCAAAGGTGTAGAATTATACAAAAAAACTCTCGGTGTCATCGGTATGGGTAAGATCGGCACCGAGGTCGCAAAGCGAGCTAAAAGCTTTGGGATGAACATCTTAGGGTATGATCCATACTTCACGGAAGAGAGAGCCGAAAAATTAGGAATGAAAAAAGCCAGCCTCGATTTAATCGCACGTGAGTCTGATTTCATTACGATCCATACACCGCTCACAAGTGATACAAAAGGTCTGGTTAATGACGACTACTTAAGCAAAACAAAGAAGGGTGTAAGATTTATCAACGTTGCACGAGGCGGAATTATTGATGAAAAAGCATTGGTAAGGGCGATTCAAGCAGGGCACGTTGCAGGTGCAGCACTCGATGTATTTGAAAAAGAACCAGTTGCTGACCCAGCATTGCTGGATAACCCGAATATTATTGTAACTCCGCATTTAGGAGCGTCTACTGTAGAGGCACAGGAAAAGGTTGCCCAAGAGGTAAGTGAAGAAATTATTGAAATCCTTGAAACACAGTCTATCCGCAATGCCGTCAATATGCCGCAAATGTCCGGCGAGGCACAGAAAAAAATGCAGCCATACTTACTGCTTGGCGAACAAATGGGTCAATTGGTTGTTCAATTATTAAAACATGCACCTTCTAAAATTGAAATCAACTATTATGGTGATTTAATTGAAGAAGATACTGAATTATTAACGAGAACGATGATTAAAGGAATCCTATCCCATCATTTAAGTGATTCTGTTAATCTAATTAACGCTCTTCATCTTTTAAAGGCACAGGGTGTTTCCTACAATGTCCAAAAAAATGCTACAAATAAAGGGTTTGCCAATTACATGGAGCTTTCAATAACAAAGGGTGTGGAAACAGCTAAAATTGGTGCCACCGTATTAAACGGTTACGGGGCTAGAATCGTTAAAATCAACGAGTACCGTATTGATGTTAGACCAGAAAGCCATCTCTTACTTGTTAAACATCAGGACGTCCCTGGTATGATTGGTAAGGTTGGGTCCCTCCTTGGTGATTATCAGATCAATATTGGAACGATGCAGGTGGGGAGAACCACCGTTGGTGGAGAAGCCGTCATGGTGTTAACCCTTGATAAACAACTTAACGCAGAGGTTATTCGTGCCCTTGCACTCATTAACGGATTAAACGAAGCTCAATCTTTGGAGTTATCAAATGCCGATTCCTTTTATCCAGGAAGATTTGAATTAGAAAAAGTGAAATAATGAAGTAATGACCAAATCTGATCGTGATTTGGTCATTTTTCTTATCTATTTTTTGGAGTTGGCGAGTAAATGTGAAAAAGTCGCGAGTAAATTCGAATATTCCGCGAGTAACCACCTGGATGACACACCAAAAAAGGATTGCACTGCAATCCCCACTTAGTTTCTCTCAACAATTCCCCTAACATCAAGGACAGAATCCAAAATATAGTCAGCTTCATGCTTTTCAAAGTCACTTCTCGCAGCTTTTCCTGATAATCCGGTTAAAACTGCAGCAAACTGGCACCCCATTTGCCTTGCAGCCAGCAAGTCGGCCAAGGAATCACCAACCACTAACACCTCTACTCCATTTTCAATTGGCAATGGAGTACGTAAACAGGTCTCTACCGAAGTTTCCCTGCCCTTTAGTCCCAAAATGTACGTAAAAGGATCAGGTTTTGATAATGAGCGTCTTTCATCAAGCTGTTTTTCTGCTCTTAGTACATCATCTGCAGTAACAATATGATTGATATTAAAATGTTTTAACCAGTCAAGGTGGTGAAACGGCAGATTGGTTTCAAGCTCTGGTCTCCCGGTACCAATCCCTATCTTAACTCCCGCTTCATTCAGGAATGTAAATAGCAAATCAATGTCCTCTTTAGCTGCCAATGTCGTTTCATTTGCTAAAAAGCCCTTTTTTCCTAGTTGAACAGAAGGTCTACCCGTAGACTTCAGTACATTTTCATCCCCTACATACCATTCCTGGCTAGTATGCTCACATACAGACCAAAGTGCGCCAATTCCACTAAAGATCGTCGTTTTTACCCCTAGCTTTTCTTCTACCAATTGGTTAAGGTAATCGAACAATTCTTGCTTCGTTTCCGTTGAATGTTCAAAATCAATTACAAATAATTGAAAATCTGTTTTAACAGAATAGTTATCTAGAACTCTACCCATTTCAACCAGCACTTCTCTCGTAATCGGTTCCTTCAACCAATTGCTTATTTTCTCATTTTCGCTATCTTTTATCTGTGATAGGAGATGAATAAGTTGGTGACCAAATGATAAATAGATCATATCCCAATTGGCATTAAGTCCCCGCGACTTCATGAGCTTTAGAACCTCATCATTTTTTCCAAATACAGTTTCCCGAATCGCCTTAATCTCTGCTTCATTAAAATCTGTTCTAAATTTTTCTGGTGCCATTGCCAAATATTTATTACTGATTAACAATTCCCAAACGGTTAAAGCAGATGCGTCAAAATAATGTTCTTCACTTAACAAAACGCCATCAACATCAAATAATATTGTTTTAATCATTTAAACTACCCTCTTTTCCCAAACCGCTTTATCTCGTTATCGTAACACAGTATTGAGCTAAATTTAAAGAAAAAGACCAGGAATCATTATAAAAGAATTTGGTTATCATCGATGTTATGATGACCATTTACATGTTTTTTTCCATGAGATTGGGTCATCATCGACGCTATGAGGACCATTTTCATGTTTTTTTCCATGAGTTTTGGTCATCATCGACGCTATGAGGACCATTTCCATGTTTTTTTCCATGAGTTTTGGTCATCATCGATGCTATGATGACCATTTCCATGTTTTTTATATGAGTTTTGGTCATCATCGATTTTTTCTTTTGAATAGATACAAAAAAAGCCAGCCATAATAATGACTAGCTCTTCAAACTGTTTATTTAGCAAAACGGTGATTTCCGATTGTAACTGTTGTTTCACGTGAGAAGATCCACTGACTTACAGCTGTGTTTGGGTTGTAGAAGAATAAAGAGCCATTTCCTTGTCCTTGGAAAGCAAGTGCTTCATTTACAGCCTGTTTTGATGCTGCATCCGCTGGTTGATTAATTTGTCCGTTTTGAACAGGTGTGAACGCGTAATGCCCATTTGAAATTTGATAAATAACTTCTCTTACCGAGTTAGGGAAATCAGGGCTTGCAACTCTGTTCAAAATTACTGTTGCAACCGCTACTTTACCAGCATATGGTTCACCAACTGCCTCTGCACGAACAAGACGTGCCATTAAGTCTTTATCAGCAGCTGAAATAGAAGCATTTGGGATTACTAGATTCGAGCCTGCATAAAGTAGTGAACTCGACGCACCATTTGCTTTCATTAAACTATTAACTGGTACGCCATACTTAGATGCGATTTTCCAATACGTTTCACCTGATTGTACTTTATGGTTGGTAGCGGCTTCTGACTTAGTCACTCCGGTAAATGCTGACATTGATAGGATTAATCCCGTTGCAATTATAAGCTTGTTTAGTTTTTTCATGTTATGTTCCTCCTCGTAGTTCGTTTCTCTACTACTAAGGCTATCAGTTGTAACATTCTTATTCATTAGCCAAAAAATCCCATTGTGAAAAAGGTTCAATTCTTTCCTACTATGAAAGCATCTATCTACCAATTGGAACAATAACCCAATATCTTTATACTTCCAGTTTATTTCCACTAATGGGTATTTAAGGTGGAGATATTACAGTCTATTTCATGCTTATTTCATGAAATCCTTTTGTAACCTTGATAATCTTCACGAAATTGACAAAAAGTCATTCAAATTCGGTAAGAATTCTTACTTAATCTTTGGTAATAATATAATAGAAGACAAAATGATGGAGGGTTCATACATGGAAAATCAGTTAGTCAGCGTACTTAACAAACAAATTGCAAACTGGTCTGTATTGTATATCAAGTTACATAACTATCACTGGTATGTGAAGGGCGGACAATTTTTTACTTTACACGCCAAATTTGAGGAATTCTATAATGAAGCAGGCCTTCATGTAGATGAGTTAGCAGAAAGATTATTAGCAGTAGGTGGAAAACCAGTTGCTACCATGAGAGAATGTCTTGAAATGGCATCGATTCAAGAAGCAAATGGTAATGAAAGAGCTGAAGAAATGGTTCAAACCATTATCAATGATTTCGCTATTATCATTGGTGAGTTAAAAGAAGGTATGAGCCATGCTGGAGAAATTGGTGATGAAACAACTGGCGATATGTTACTTGCCATTCATTCTGGATTAGAAAAACATGTCTGGATGCTTACTGCTTTCCTTGGGAAATCAATCTAACCTGCAACGTAAGTCCAACTTCATAAGTTGGACTTTTTTAATCAGCACAAAAAAGAGACTATTAATTAGTCTCTTTTTTGCGAGTAATGATTACTAAGCAGATGGTAATAATCGTAAAGGCGGTAAACGCCAAGATTGGAATGGTAATAAAACCAAGCCAATTAATATAATCCTTAGAGCAAGGTATCCCGCTTTTACACATTTCAAACTGCTGCAAATACGGAATCTTTTGAAGTGCCGTATGGTAGCCTGAAATAAGCATCCCAATGATTGACAGCGGTAAAGTGTATTTTACAATTCCATTATCGTTTCGGTAAAAGGCAATACCCAGAATGACCGCTAACGGATACATAAAGATACGCTGATACCAACATAGTGTACATGGAATGTAATGGAGAACTTCACTAAAGTACAAACTACCTATGGTAGCCATAAGGGCTGCCACCCATGCAAGCAGTAAAGGCTTATTCATTGGCCGCTTCCTCTACCAATTTATTTAAGTCTTCCATTGTTTGTCCATCAAATCGTTTTCCATTTACGAAAATGGTTGGAGTTCCCTGTACGCCCAATTTTCTTCCCAGCGCCTCGTCACTCTTCCAAGCATCCTCTGGTGCCTTTGTATCGAAATAAGTTACTACTTTTTTAACTTCATCTTCATTGGCAATTTCAGTAAGAGTTTCTGTTAAAAATTTCTCGGTAAATACATCCACTTTTTCGTAGCGTGTATCTTCAGGCTGTTTTTTATAAATTAGATCATGAAACTCCCAAAATTTATCATTCCCTAACTCATGAAAAACCGCTTCTGAGAATTTCGCGGTACGATCGGAGTCAACATTAATAAATGGATAATGAAAATAATAAAATTTAGCTTTACCAGTATCAACAAATTCTTTTACAATCAGCGGGACCACATTGTCGGTAAATTTTTTGCAATTAGGGCATTTATAATCGCCAAATTCTACAATAGAAACTGGTGCAGATTCTTCACCTAAAAAAGGCTGATTGGCATAATCAATCTCGTTTTTCGCATTATCCGCAGATTTATCATTATTTGCGAGAAAAATAAATCCAATAATACTAATTGCAATCAATCCGATAATCCAAAAAACAAATTTTGATGATGAGGTTGGTGGTTTCGTTCCTTTTTTAGTGTTTTTTTTCTTTTGTGCCATAGATTAATCTCCTTATTTATTTACTTTTTATGTTACTAACTATAAAGCGGGTCACACAAAAATTCCAGTTATTAGACTGAAGGACCTTTATAAGGTTAAAATAATAGAATATCAAAATGTAAGGAGTTTTTATAATGACAACAACTAATTCACAGCAAGGGTTTATCGGTACCTATACAAAAGGTGATAGTAAAGGAATTTACAGCTTTATCTTAAACCATACTAAAGGGAATATTACAGATATTAAAGCCGTTGCCTCCCTTGAAAATCCGACCTATCTAACCTTGTCCCATGATAAAAAGAATTTATATTCTGTTGCTAAGGATGGTCAATCTGGTGGACTTGTTTCTTACTCCATTCGTGAAAACGGGGATCTTGTGCCTATTAATCGTCAATTTTCAGATGGTGCCTCTCCCTGTCATGTAAGTATTGATCGTCAGAAGCGTTATGTTTTCAGCGCTAATTACCATAAAGGAACCGTTGAATCTTATTTACTTAATCATGAAGATGGCTCAGTCCAGCCAGCTGCATCTATTGTTAAACATGAAGGTTCTGGACCTGATCCAAGACAGGAAAAGCCCCATACCCACTATGCAGGATTAACTCCTGATGAAAAATATCTAGCAGTGGTTGATTTAGGTATTGATGCCTTGATTACGTATAAGGTGTTTGAAAATGGTGCATTGACAAGAGCAAATTCCCTTCCATTAAGAGCTGGGAGCGGTCCGCGCCACCTGACTTTTCATCCTAATGGAAAAATTGCTTATCTCATGACTGAATTTAGCTCTGAGGTAGTTGTTTTAAACTATGATCAAGAAGAGGGTCTTTTTACAGAAATCCAATCCATTTCTACCCTTCCAGCAGATTTTAAAGAAAATAGCCAAGGAAGTGCGATTCATATCTCTGCCGATGGACGGTTTGTATACGCAGGAAATCGTGGACATAATAGTATTGCTGTCTTTGGTGTCAATGAGGAAACAGGGGAGCTTAGTTTCGTAGAGCATACTTCTACAGAAGGGGATTGGCCTAGGGATTTTGCCATTGATCCTAGTGGTAAATATGTTGTTGCTTCAAATCAAGAATCCAGCAACTTGGTGTTATTCGCTAGAGATGAAAATACTGGAAAACTATCTCTTCTACAATCTGATATTCATGTACCGCACCCTGTTTGTGTTAAGTTTTTAGGAAATTAGTCTTAACTGAATAAAAGGACGTGTCTTCGATGAGTTTCTTTCAAAGTCAGGAATCCTTAACGACAATGGAGTGGATTCTACGTGCTGTCGTTGCCTATTTCTTTTTGATTATTGTGGCCAAAGCAATGGGACAGCGTTCCATTGCTCAGCTAAGATTAATTGATTTCGCAATTACTCTTGTTATTGGGAACATCATTGCCCACCCCTTGTCAGATGAACGTCTTGGACTAAAAGGTTCTATTACGACTACATCGGTTTTAGTGATATTGTATATTGGCAGTATATATTCTATTTTAAAATGGCCGCGAATTAGAAAACTAATAAATCCCGAACCTGTTACCCTTGTTAAGGACGGAGAGATTATCTTTAATGGATTAAAAAAAGCAAGAATATCAATCGATATTTTATTAGAAGAATTAAGGAAAAAAAAGGCAGCAGATGTTAAAAAGGTAGCACTGGCATTGTGGGAGACAGATGGAAAAGTTTCGGTATTCTTGGATCCAAAATATGAAGCAATCACCCCATCTACCTATAACTTGGTTACTGAACCCTTTGACCTTCCAAAAACGATTATTAAGGAAGGTACCATTAATTCTGATTTACTAAAACAAATGAACAAAGATGAGGTCTGGGTTGTTGACAAGCTGGAAAATCTATATCATACAAATATAAAACATGTGCTGCTTGCAACCATTGATCAAAAAGACAATTTAAGGGTTTTCCTTTATAAATAAAATAGAGCACCGTAAGGGTACTATTCCCTTACGTGCTCTATTTTTTTATTTGAATCATTTTAAAAAATTACCTTTACTAGTCCTGATATCCTATTCTTATATAACGATATGTACATTTTAATAATGGAGCTTCCCTTTTGTATCTCTCCTAGTTCACATGAGAGATCAAATTTTGAAGGGAATATCCAATGACGGATTTCTATCATACTGTGCTTAACACTATCATAGCTAAAAAATTGGTAATCAATAAAATCCATATATTGTTTAATCCCCTTAACACGAAAAAAGGCCCATTTTAATGGACATTTTTTGTTAAAGCAAGTTCTTTTTTCCATTGAACCCCTAATGTAAGCGATTATGGCTGATTTGCTATGCAGATAAAAATCCAAGGAGGACATTTTTAAGTATGAGTAGTTTCTTTTAGGAAGTCCTTAATTTCATCAACCGTAATTCCAAAATTTCGAGCTTCTAAAATGAGGCCAATCCATTCCTTATCTAGTTCTTTTTCATCTACTAGTGCGGTTAACATAGTACTAGGTGTCCCCCTAAAATATAGTATTTAGCAGCTCAGCCATCATTGTTCAGTACTTTAGACCTGTAGCTTTGCGTCCCTATCTTTCGAGAGGTTTGCCTTTATCTTATTAAAGCTATAAAGTTTATAAGAAAATAGTACCACATTAATTCTTTATATAGAACAAAAAAAATTCCAAAAATTACGACACCTTTTTACATTTTTTCCATAGAACTGTTACAAATATAAATATAAGATAACAAATTTAATTCAATTGCAGGTAGAAAGGACCGGTATTATGTAAAATTATTGAAGTAATGGTTATTATCATCCTTAGAAGAAGTTAACGATGTATTTATTTACAAATATAAAAATCAATAGGTTAGTTCATTATAAAGAAATATTAATAGTGCAATAAGGAACTGTTTGTTGTTTATAAATTGGGAAGAAGGTAGTAGATACATATACTCCACTGAAATAGTTAATATGACTATTTGCGGAAAATAAACAAGTTATACTTTTTACTTGTTTATTTTCCGCATTTAATGTAATCATAAGACATACACTCACAAAGAACATTTATTACAGACCAGATAGATGTAAATAATTCGATGGCTAGTTTGATATTATAAATAAATTATATTTAATTAAAGGAGTTTAAGTGATGACTGAAAAAAAACGTTTCACAGGTTTTATTGGAACCTACACGAAAGGAGATAGCGAAGGAATCTATTCTTTCACACTAGACACGGATAACAGAACTATAGTAGACATTAAAGTTGCTGCCAGGTTAGAAAACCCAACCTACCTAACAATTAGCCCAAATAATCGCCGCCTATATTCAGTTGTAAAAGAAGGAGAATTAGGGGGAATAGCAGCTTTCTCTATTACCGATAACGGTGAATTAAAAGTACTAAACAGTCAATTTTCAGAGGGATCACCACCATGCCATGTAAGTGTAGACACTAATAATAACTATCTTTTTAGTGCTAATTACCATAAAGGAACGGTAGATTCTTATTTGCTTGAACAAGAAAACGGATCCGTACAACCTGCTGTTTCGATTATGAAACATGAGGGTTCAGGTCCTGACCCAAGACAGGAAAAGGCGCATACTCATTATGCAGGGTTAACCCCAGATGAAAAATTCTTAGCGGTGGTTGAACTGGGTATTGATGCCCTAATTTCCTATAAAGTAAATGACAATGGTAGACTTGAAAAAGTAAACCTACTGCCATTGAAAGCTGGAAGCGGTCCGAGGCACCTCGAATTCCATCCTAATGGCAAATATGCTTATATTATGACCGAGTTTAGCTCTGAGGTAATTGTATTGAACTATCATCCGGAAAACGCGCATTTTACTGAGCTACAATATATATCTACTTTGCCGGAAAACTTTAAAGAAAATAACCAAGGAAGTGCCATTCATATTTCTGGAGATGGCCGTTTTGTTTATGCTGGTAATCGTGGGCATAACAGTATTGCCCTCTTTCAAATAAACCAAGAATCCGGTGAACTGAACTTCGTGGAGCACACCTCAACCGAAGGGGAATGGCCAAGGGATTTTGAAATTGACCCTTCTGAAAAATTCATTGTTGCTTCTAATCAAGAATCAAGCAATATTGTTTTATATGCAAGAGATAAAAGCACAGGAAGATTGACTCTTTTACAATCTGATATTAAGGTACCACACCCTGTTTGTGTTAAGTTTTTAAGAAATTAGGGCTTACCTCTAAGGATGTGTTAACGATGGATTTCTTTCATAGTCAGGAAACACTAACAACATTAGAATGGACTCTTCGTGCAGTCGTAGCCTATTTCTTTTTAATTCTTGTAGCCAAGGTGATGGGTCAGCGTTCCATCGCTCAGCTAAGATTGATTGATTTTGCAATTGCTCTAATAATCGGGAACATCATTGCTCACCCATTATCAGATGAACATCTTGGACTAAAAGGTTCTCTTACGACTACAGTGGTTTTGGTGATATTGTATATTGGCAGTGTTTATACTATTTTAAAATTTCCACGAATAAGAAACCTAATTAATCCTGCCCCCATCACACTTGTTAGGGACGGGGAGATTATCTATAAAGGATTATATAAAGCACGAATATCAATCGATCTTTTGTTAGAAGAATTACGGGAAGAAAAAGTTGAGGATATTAAAAAAGTTGCATTAGCATTGTGGGAAGCTGATGGGAAAGTATCCGTTTTTTTGGATCCAAAATATAACCCTATTACACCTGCAACATATAAAATGGAAATTGAACCATTTGACCTTCCAAGGACGATTATTAAGGAAGGTACCATCTATTCCAACGTATTAAAACAAGTGAACATAAATGAGGACTGGGTTGTTGAGAAGCTAGAAAATCTATATCATACAAATATTAAAAACGTGCTGCTTGCAACCATTGATTGTAATAACCATTTGGAGGTTTTTTTGTATAAATAAAAATAGTCCCATAGAATAAATATTTTATTCTTGGGACTATTCTTCAAGAAGGATATTGTCACCCTTAATTCTTTGTTTCTTTAATCGAATTAATATCAACTAAGGATATTTTAGATTGGTTGAAGCTATGGGTAAATATTGAATGTTGTTACTAAGCTTCAATTTGGTCTTGTATTATTGACCAAACATACTTTTTTCCCTTGCAAGTTGACCAAATTCTCCTCTTTGAATAATCCTACTTCATCTAACACGTTTACTTGATGAGCAATGACAATGATTGTCATGGTATGTCAACACTAAACTAGACAAATTCCTTAAGGTCTGCATTTTTGTAATCAATGGAACTTACATAACCAAGTGTTCCATGAATTCGTAAGTAATTAAACCAGTGGACATAGTCATGTAATTCTCTTGTCAAATCTTCTAAACTATCAAAATGTCGTCCCTTAACAAGTTCTGTTTTGATGATTTTGAACGTGGCTTCAGCTACGGCATTGTCATACGGGCAGCCCTTCATGCTTAAAGAACGTTGAATATTAAAGGTCTTTAAGGCATCGTCAATCAGTTTATTTTTAAACTCATTTCCTCGATCAGTATGGAAAATCTGTACCTTATTGTGATCCACTTTGATGGAGGCTAATGCACGATAAACTAGTAATGCATCTTTGTTTGGACCTGTGCTGCAGCCCACGATTTCCCGATTAAAGAGGTCGACAAACATACATACATAATGCCATTTTTGATTGACTCTTACGTACGTTAAATCGCTCACTATCGCTGACATTTCTTCTTCCTGGTCAAACTTGCGGTTTAATTCATTCTTCTGTTCAGATTCATTACATGATTTCGAATGTGGTTTAAATTGAGCTACAGTGTAAGCTGAGACACGGCCCTGCTCTTTCATAATTCGCCCAATTCGGCGTCTAGAAACGATTAAACCACGTTTCTTTAATTCTACTTTTATTTTGCGGGTTCCATAGTTTTGACGACTTGCCTGAAAAATATCAATCACATCGGATGTAATGTCATCCTCTTTTGCCCTTTCTTTCACTTCATAATAATAGGTGCTTCTCGGAAGTTGTAGGACCTTGCACATTGCTGAAATCGAGTATTTGTGTTGGTTATTACGTATCACATTTTCCTGCGTCCTAGTATCAGCGCTGCTTGCTTTATAATATCGTTCTCCATCAGTAACTGCTTATTTTCCTTCCGGAGTTTAATCAATTCTGTTTCCTCCGGTGTTTTATTGTCCTTTTCCTTAAATGATCCGCTTGTCTTATTTTGACCCAACCACTTATCCAGTGACGATGGAGTCAGGTCATATTCACGAATAATTTCTTTTCTAGGTTTCCCGTTCAAATAGAGCTGGACCATTTGGTGCTTGAATTCTTCAGTAAACTTTCTACGCTCTCTTTTGGTCATAATAGATTCTCCTCAGTAATAGTAACTGTAGTCTACTTGACCTTAACTAATAGTGAAATTAAATTAATGCATCACTAGTGTATCAAACTAATTATATCGCACAACCCGTTCTCTTCAAAGAACTATTTTTGTGTGATATATTTACTTTTTGTAAAAATTTTTATTCAAAAAAGTTATCCCCCATGTTAAAAGATAGTATTCGAACATTAACATAACATTCGTTATAACTTAATAGAAGTATTCGCCTTTTCCTTTTTAAAAAACGTTGTTATTTTTCTAAAAAAAGAACCCAATCTTGAGTCCTTTTTAGTAAAGTATTTTTGATGGATGAAGTACCATATTACCAAAATCCCTATTGAATTTTTTATTAAATCTATAATGGAAAAAGACCTAAATGGGACGAATAATTGATGAATTTCATCCGCTAGTCCATATAAAAGTGAAATCACAATAGCTAATGTCTCTTTCCACTTATTCAAGTATCCATAACAAAGCAACGCCATTATTATTAGGCAGTATAGGATGCTAAATTCAAAAAGATGGGCAAGTTCCAATGTTCCCCCTATAGCAAGAATAACAACATCACTTAAAACTGTTGATAAACCACTAACTGATTCCGGGTCAAATTTACTTGTTTGCTGCCAAATTAAGAACATATAAATAAATGGAAATAACGTAAGCATAAAACGGCCAATAAATCGCATTTTGCAGCACCAATCCTTATATTTTCGCTAAACAAGTGATAGTAATCCTTTCTTACTATTCAAAAAAAAGAAGGTAGATGACTCCTCACACTAAATTCTATCCTTTTTTAACAATTTCTCCATTTGTTCTGAATAAGAAAAATCTAAATTAGTAACGTTAATTCTTCACTAACGTCGTAGATAGCTCTATCAATCAAGGATTGGAAGAACGATGACTTGTTGTACACCTACTCTCAAGTTTTAATAATAAATTCACCAAGAATGTACTTTATCCTGCAATCTTTTTATTTAGATTTAAAACTAAATTCTTCTTATCAATATAATGAATCATTGGTTTATAAATAAGGTTAATTATATAAGAAGAAATTAAGCACAGTATGATTAACCAGCAAAAGATCAGTATTGGGTATTTAGGAGCAAAGGTCAGCTTCGGAAAGATAGTCATGTAAAAGAACATATGAGTTAACCAAAGGTTTGTTGAATGACTACTAATAAAGTTTAGGCCCTTTTGAATGTTAAGATTCTTATCGATTAAATTAAAAAAACAAATAAATGTGATGCCCGTAATAGGTGCTATTATCATTGACTCATATAGTGAATGTATGATAAATAGTGAAAGTATTCCAGCTATACAAATTAAATTTTTCTGCTTAAATTTATTTAGTGTATTATATAACTTTGAATAAATCTTTTCCTTTGCAAAAATAGCCCCTACAACAAAAGGCAATTGGGAAGTACCTACCAAAACAATTGCATTTACAAGAATATTTATGGCAGAGTTGTCCCCGAAATCAAGAACTTGTTTTATACGTTGGATATAAGTAATTAAATAAATAAATCCAGATATCAAAAATATAGTAATAGAATTATACTTCTTAATTACCTTGAAAAGTGGTGGTGCTAAAAGTACAAGGATAATATAGGTTTGTACGAACCACCATGCACCATTATATGAATTAGATAATACGAAGAAATTAAGAAGAAATTTAGTTGGGCTACCTGGTAATATTTCAGACATACCAGTCATTGCCCCTATAGCTACAAAAATTATTAAAACAATCCAATAGTTAATAAGTAATTTAAGAATTCTCATGAAATTCTTCTTTAGAATGGATCCCTTCGCCTTATTCATACTTACAAATAATCCATATCCACTTGCAAAACAAAACATAGGCACGCATGCATCACCGAACAAACCAATATAGTAAATCAAAGGAACTCCATCTATTATTGGGAATGTTTCATACAAACCATTAACATCTTTCCTACAAAAAAGATGAAGGAGCAGCATAAATAATATCGCTACTCCTTTTGTTACTTTTATATCATTTTTTGTGAATTCCATATATAATTCTCCTTAAAAAATCATAATTAGCAATTTTCCTCTTTATTGAAATATATTGTAAGTTAATTTCCGCTATAATAATTTATGGTGTTTTTGTTGCCTTCAAAGGAGAATAGCTGCTAAAAAGGTTTTTAAATCTAAGAAATTACCTATTTTTTGATCTGAACCAAAGAGCATCAATTGTAAATTTGCCAATAGAAACGTCAAAATTAAACAGGGTAGTAGTACTATCCATAAGCGTATTACCCTTTTCAAAAAATATTCAGACCAACTCCACCTATTCTCTTTAATGATTTTAATATAGTTGCTGAAATAAAATATCCACTTAATACAAAAAATACCATAACTGCTTGATAGCCTGGAAGTGGTACATAGAAATGAAATAAGAAGACTACAAATGCGGAAAAAAAACGTAATATGTCTAAAATGCTAGATGCTTTACTCTACTTTTAATTATATTTACTGTTACATTATATTATTCAAATTTCAAGAGCCACCTTTTTGGGTTTGTTTTCTCTTAACTTATATATTTATTTTGCTTAGAGTAAGCCCTATGCAAAGAGATGACACTTATGTTTTAGGCAACATGATCTCTAATTTTAAACCTTCGTGTAATATTCCTAATCGGAACAATAAATAAATCCTTTTCATGTTTATTTATTGCCGTAAACCACATTAATAGAATATATACACCTGAAAAAATTAAAATTTTAGTAAACAATAAAAGCCAAGAATCAGCTAGGATAATTTTATTTAAAGTCTGCCCATATAAAAGACTTAAAGAAACAGGTAGACTCATAAAAAGTATATTTTTCCAAAAGGCAGGTACATCTATCTTTATTGTTTTCCAATAATAGAAATTAATCACAATAATATTACCAACGGTAAAAGCAATTGCAGTAGCAAGTGCACACCCAACAGCCCCCCACCTTTGGGCAAAAATAACGCTTAGAGGGACATTTAATATTGCAACGGCTGCATTAGTTATGGTTTTAAATTTTTGCATATTCATTGCTTGAAGTATTACGCCACCCATACTTTGTATTAAAGAGACTACCATTGGTACAAGAATTATTATGGCTATTATGTAAGAAAGTTGAAACTCTTTACCAACCCATAAAATTATAAACTCTTGCCCAAAAACAACAAACCCACTTAAAGCAAATGATATAACGATATATTGAATTCTTCCTATTCTAATAAATAAATTTGACAATTCATCGGTGGAAACTTCCCTTGTCACCATTCCAGTAACTTTACTTAGGAAAACATTAGAGATTGCTGAAGAAAATCCAGAAAAATAGCCAGTAAATGTTGCACCAATAGTATATAAGGAGATAGCAACTGTACCACTATAAATTCCCAATATAACTTGGTCTGTTGAATCATATAATTTACTTATTACTAAATTAATAAATATATATGAGGAGAAAATAATAATTTCTTTTAATAATCCTAATTCAATTCTTTTGAATAAAATCTTTATTTTTATAACGTTAAAACAATAATATATGTTGAGCAAAATGGAAAACACACTAATTAATGCTGTAACAATCGCCATAGTAATTGATCTATGCCCTGTTAACAATAATGGCAACATTACTAAAGGATTAATGATTGAACTGACAATAACAATAATTCTTTGAAAAATAAACTTTTCATGGGCAAGTACAATAACACTAAATAGACCTAATCCTATTCCTATAGATAGATTAATAGTTACTATTGCCATTAGAATTTTTAATTTATTCATCTCAGGTATACTTAATGAATTTGAAAACAGCACATCTGAATTTACTGTTAATATCGTACCAGATATTAATGCAATTATCCCTAGAATGCCATACATAATAAAGAACATACCATATATTTTCGAGCAACTTTCCTCGTCGTTTAGTGCTTTATATTTTGCTGTGTATCTAATTACTGCATTTCCTAATCCAAAATTTAAAACTCCAATAAACCCTGTTGCTGAGCTAGCCAAACTATATAAACCATACTCTGATTGACCGAGTAGATTTAACATTATAGGAGTATAAATTATAGAAATAGCACTATTAATAAACAATGCAACGTATGTTAATACCGCACCTGCTTTAAGTTGACTTTTCATTTTATTATCCTTCCATAACATTAAATATCTTAATCATTTCTAAAGATGTATCATAGTTTTCTTTGGCTAAATTACTGGAAATCTCTGCTCGCAAATAACTACTATCAATTAAATTTTTTAGTGCAGAATAAATTTCATTTTCATCAATATTTACAATTAATCCAGTTTTTCCATTAACAATCTGTTCTTTTGCCCCATTTACATTAGTAGTTACAATTGGTTTATTAAATTGTTTAGCCTCAATTATGGTAATACAATATCCTTCATACCTTGATGGTTGTACATATAAATCACACTGTTCTAAATATGGGTACGGATTTGTGTCTGCTCCTAATAATATAAAACTATCTTCTAAATTGTAATCCATTATTAATTTTTGATAATTTTTCCGTGAATCTCCTTCTCCAATACAGTACCATCTTACTTTGCAGCCATCCTTTTTTAATTTAGCTAATGCACGAATTGCTAGATCTTGCCCCTTCTCCCTTGATAATCTACCTATTGTTAATATTCTTAATCCATCAAATTCATCCTTAAATCCATTACCATCCTTAGCTTGGTTCCGAATAATTTCCGGAGAAACAATATTGAAAAAAACCTCAGATTTTCCACTTAATTGTGGTACCAAACTAATTAATTTTGATTTAGCTTCTTTTGATACAATAAAAATTTTGTCGAACTTTTTATAAACTTTTAAAGCAAACCTCTTGTTAAATCCTATTTTATTTATATCAAAATGTATCCACTGAACTTTCTTTTTAGCTTTTATTTTGTTTATAACAAAAAAGCTTATGAAGTCCATTGGGCCGGCATAAGCTACTGCAAGATCATATTCAGTATCAATTTCATAGTATCCTTTTAAAAGATACTTAAATAACAAGGTTCTTTCCTTTAATATACTTGATAGAAGGTGGATTAATGTGATGTTCAAAGCCTGTAGTACTTTACCTGCTTTAAGAAAATTTAAAACAGTTGTACGTGGTGGTTTGTTCAATATATGTTTTATATCCTTATATCCATTATAAAATTTGATATGAACATGCTCTGGAATTGAATTCAAAAATCCACCGTATTTCTCCAACATTAATATTGTTATTTCGTAATCTTCTTTTGGTATCTCAGATATCATGTTGAGCAATGCTTTTTCCGTTCCACCAACATTCATGTTAATAAGCATAAATAATATTTTTTTCATTTCATCTTCCCCAGTTACTAACTAATTAATTTATATATTTTATCTATTTCGCCGACTGAACTATATGGTTTTTCATTCATTAGTGTCTTTAAAATATTATTCTTAAAATTAATATCGTCTAAATATCTCTTTATTCCCAAAAAGATATCTTGCTCATTGTGTCCAACAACCAATCCATCAACCTCATTATTAATTAATTCATCTGCGGTATTGAAATTAGTACAAACTATTGGCCTTTTTAATACTTTCGCTTCAATTACAGTGAGTCCAAAACCTTCCTTTTTAGATGGTTGAACATATATATCACAATTTTTCATATAAGGGTATGGATTTTCTTTTTTCCCTAATAAAATAAATTCCTCATTCATTCCTAAATCATTAATGAATGTTTCAATTTCTTTCCTATCCTCACCTTCTCCTACTGCATACCACTTAAATTTATAATTATTATCTTTTAAAAGTTTAGCTGCCTTAATTGCAGTAATATAACCCTTATAATGGGAAATCAATCGCGCAACGGTTAAAATATTTACTACAGATTTATCATGGAATACAGTAGCACCTTGGTTTGCCATATTTTTAATTATATTTGGATTTACAATATCTAAGATTAAATTCATTTTCTTATCGTATTCTGGTTTCATTGCCGCTATAGATTCCCTTATTGCTTTTGAAACAACTACTATTTTGTCAACCTTTTTGTAAAATCTATAGTCAAGATCCTTGTCATATTGAGTATTTACATAATCACAATTAATCCAAGCAATTTTCCTTTTTGAATTAACAAAGTCTACTACAAAATAAGTAGGCATCCCTTGACTATATGCAATGGCGACATCGTATTCCTTTTCTAATTTCCTCAATGCATTTCGCTGACTTTTGTAAAGTATTTGTTCTGTTTGTCTTTTTTTTGAATTCATTAAATTTTTTCTTAGATTAAAGGTTGTTTTCAACCTGCAAATCCTATAATTAATATTATCTTTAAGTGATAAATCTTTACTTTTAAGATCTTTAGCAACAAATTTATAATACTCTGGTTCTTCTAATATATTAACTTCCTTCGGCACGTCCTTATCAAACTCTCCTCCTTTTTTAAACATCATTAAATCAACATCATAAATAGTAAGATCAATCAAATTTAGAAGTGACACTAAGCTTTTCTCTGACCCACCAATTGTCAAAGAGTTTATTACAAATAATATCTTTTTCTTCATCTCTATTTGCCTCATTTCACCAAGAAATACTTATCAATTTGGCTTTAATCGCCTCATTGATCTAAATCTAGAAGCTAGGTTATATAATTTAAAAGAACTTAATAACATAAAAATGCGAATGAATAGAATTCCTTTAGAGCTATATCCTATTTTCTTCATATGATTTGTCATCTTATAATCTAAAGCTACTCTTAAACTACTTTTATTAAAATAATCTAATTTAGAGGCTTGCTTCAACTCATTCGTAATAATTTGGATATTATTATTAGTAAGCATATTTACTCTATCTATATTCCACTGCTGATAATATAAAAAAATAATCGGGTACGAATCCCGATACAAATCTAATGTATCAAACTCTCCAGAATACTCATGCATAGATTTGATTAAATTTGAAGTTCGAATCATATAACCTTCATTAAAAGTCCTTACAGTTGAATCGTTTCTAATCAACACGTTATATAAGACATCACTTATCGCAACTATTTTCTTAGCATTACAAAGAACTGCATAATTAAATAGTGCATCTTCACTGCCAACATAACTAACATCTTTGAACCTAAGATTATATTTATATAATATTTCTCTTCTATATAACTTATTACAGGTTGATGCTGTATGAGGAAAAAAAAACTTTTGAATTACATATTGAAATTTTGGGTAACTACTAAAATCAATTAATATTTGTTCCGGAATTATCGGAGATCCAACATTTCCATTTTCTTCATAAGTACCCCGACCACATATTGCTACGTCAGCATTTGATGAAATTATAGATTTATATAGTGCCTCATACATATTTGGTTCGATCCAATCATCAGGATCAATAAATCCTATAAATTCACCTCTAGCAATATCTAAACCGGCATTTCTAGCCGATGACTGACCTCCATTTTTTTTATGAATAGTTATTACTCTTGTATCTCTTTTTTTATATTCCTCAATGATGTTTCCACAACCGTTAGGGCATCCATCATTAACTAATATTACCTCAATACTTAATAATGTTTGATTTAACAGTGAATCAATACATTTTCTAAGGTAATTTTCCACCTTAAATATTGGAACAATAATACTAACTAAAGGCTTCAATCACATATACCCCCTGATTTTAAGGTTCCAGCTTTTTATGACAAATGTGCTTTTAGTGCTTTTTTTAAGCATCAATGAAATTGGTTATAAACATAGTTTCTAGATACTACTTATTACTTCATAGTGTCTCTTACAATTTTCCTTATCATATAATTGAAAGAAGTCACCAACCCTGTCATTATATTTTTCATCGTTGGAATCCTTTAACATGAATTTTTCAATACAATCAATTAGAATTTTTTCATCCCTAATCACAGGTCCAAATCCATCTCTATTACAGTCAAAGTAACCTTTTTGGAAATGATCTGTATAGTACCTTTGTTGATCAAACTGATAATAAATTAGTGGTTTCCTCATATAAGCAAAGTCAAAAGCAACACTAGAATAATCCGTAATTAATAATCTGGACTCTTTGAGCAAATTTTGTAGGTTGTAATTATTTCTATTAGCAATTGTTATATTAGAGTTATTACAGTTAAATGCTTTAATAAATCTTTGCATTTCGGGATGCGGATAAAAAATTAATTTAATATCATGTTTTTCCAAAAACTCATGTATTCTGACACTATTCAACAAATTATTATACCTATGGTAATATTCGGACATAATAAATTCATCATATTTCATCTCAGTATTATTATCACTATTTGTCATCCCAAACCATTGTCTCCAGGTCGGCATTAAGAGAATTTGATTTTTTACTTTATAATCATGTAAATTATCAAACCTACAAAAACCTAAATATTTAACATTTTCTTTTGGATATCCGAAGTGTTCTTTGACAAAATCAAATTCTGGCTTAGCACCACAGACAAATAGATTGTATTTAGTATTCGCATAATTTAAAAAAGGTAATATTTCTTTAGTAATTCCATGTTGCAAGAAAACCTTTTTCTTTTTTATTAACCCATAACTCTCTAGTCTCCATAAAATTGGTGTTTCAGGAACTCCAAAAAATTGAAATGCTGAAAGGTGTTTTTCAGCTAAAAAGTAATATATATAATGCCTTAGAGAATTCTGCTGAATTATTGTTTCAAATTTTGTTATCTTTAAATAGGAGTGTGACTTTTTATCGATAACATAATATGCCTTTTGAGTTGGGTGATTTTCTCTTATATATTTATATAAATGAAAGGCATTATCTTCTGCTTCATCTCTTCTTTCTGAGATTAGCCAAATATCCTTATTCATCTTTGATAATTTAAGGACCCTTGAAATAAGAATAGCTATAATAATTTTATTAAGATCAATAAAATGTTTAATATACTTCAAGAAATCCCCTCCTCAAATATTAATCTCTTAGCTCTTATCTGGTTTTTATACAACTTTAATTTGAGTATGTCTTTAATTTGCTGCTGGAGACATAGTATGAAACCATAATAGTAAATTAAGTTTTTATCCTTCATTCTAATTAGGTAAAAAAGGATTCTTGAATTTATTGAGGTTTGAGGTAAATTCTTTTCATACTTAATATAATATTTATTTTCAAACAGTAATTTCATATTATCTATTTTTTTTCTCTTTGAGTATTTACAGTTATGTTGCTGTATTACAAATGATTCAATCAACCCTTGGACTCGCATAGATAATATGGAATCTATTTGCTTGGTATCAAAAGTATTCATTTTAAGTACCTCTTCAATTCTTTTTATTACAATAATTAAACTTTCAAGATGTTTTAAATTTAACATAGCAGTAATACTATTCTCGTTTAATCTATTATAATTATATAAACTCTCTTTAATTGAACCACATCTAACGCAATGAGTAGCGTATTGTAAAACGAAAACCATATCTTCACACATATTAATCTCTGGGTTCATCCTGAGATTATGTTTTAATATTATTTCCCTTTTAAAGACTTTCCCCCAAAGAGTACCTCCCACACCCTGAAATATATTTATTATAAATTGCTCTTTTGAGTTATCGGTTTTTTCATCCCAAAAATCATTTAACTTTATATTTCCATGAATAGAAATTTCTGTATAACCACATGACACAATGTCATGGTTAAATTTAATTGCTGCTGTTACTAGTTTTTCTACATATTCCTTTTCAACAGTATCATCAGCATCAACAAAAATAATAAACTCTCCGCTTGAAATTTCTATTCCTGCGTTTCTTGCAGCTGAAGGTCCCCTATTTTTCTGTTTACAATAAATAACTCTTTGATCTTGGTAAATGTAATTTTTTATTTTTTCATCACTTCTATCAGTTGAGCCATCATTCACTATGATTATTTCTATATTTTTATAAGTCTGATCCAATATTGATGGAATACTTTTATTTAAATACTTCTCGGTATTATATACAGGAATAATAACGCTCACTAAGGGTAATATCATAAAAATACCCTCCTAATACATTTCATCATTGTATAAATTTCCCTCATTTTTTTCTTATCAAATATGACCTCTGCTCATATTATTTAACTTCCGTAATCCTATTTTGCCACTTAATAAATTCAATCAATGTTTTATATTCATTTTTCTCAATCCCTGATTCTTTTAATTCATTTACTAAATCAAGCCATTCCTTATCAGGAGGTTGTTGGTCTTCTTTAGATTCTAAAGTTTTTAACAGTAATTTTATGTCAACATCCAAAACAAGGGCAATTTTTTTAATCACTTGAATTGAGGGATTCTGATTTAAGTTTCTCTCAATATTGCTTAGGTAGGACTTTGAAATATTTGCACGTTCCGCAAGAGCTGATAATGTTAGCCCTTTTTTCATTCTAATTTCATAGATATTTTTTCCTATCATCACCATATACCCCGTTTAGTCTTTTAAAATTTTTTAGCTCTCAAACACATCTCTTTCTCCCATTTGCTAACGATAAAGTTTCTTTAATACAATTAATAATCCTTATTTGATCTTCTTCTGTCATATTAGATCCAGATGGTAAACATATGCCATTTTCAAATAAGTATTCAGAGATATTCACCCTTTTACTGTGGGGATAATATTTGGCTCCTTGGAAAATTGGCTGCATATGAAGCGGCTTCCAAACTGGACGGGCTTCAATATTTTCTTCTGTTAATGCATGTAAAATATCTCGAACAGAAACTCCTGCTTCTGCCTCATTAATCGTAAGAGCTGTTAACCAACGATTTGAAAGGGTATTTTCTAGTTCAGGCATGAAGTTAAAACCTGGTAAATGTGCTAATTCTCGATAATATTTTTCAAAGATTAGTCTTCTTGCTTCAACCCTATGGTTCAAAACAGCTAATTGCGCCCTACCAATCCCCGCTAATATATTGCTCATTCGATAGTTAAATCCTATATTGCTATGCTGATAATGTGGTGCAGGATCACGGGCTTGTGTTGCCAAAAAGCGAGCTTTTCTTAAACCTGTTATATCCTCTGAGATAAGCATGCCTCCACCGGATGTGGTAATAATTTTGTTGCCGTTAAATGAATAAATTCCATATTTCCCAAATGTTCCACTTGCTTTCCCTTTATAAGTTGATCCTAATGATTCTGCTGCATCTTCAATTACCGGAACATCGTATTGATTGCATATAGAAAGAATCTCATCCATTTTTGCACTCTGCCCGTACAAGTTCACAACGATAACTGCTTTTGGTAGTTTACCTTCACTATTTGCATCTATAAATGCCTTTTCTAAAGCCTTGGGAGACATATTCCATGTATCTAACTCTGAATCGATAAATACTGGCTCTGCACCTTGATATATTATGGGATTGGCACTAGCAACAAAGGTGAGGCTAGAACAAAAAACATTGTCACCCTTTTTCACATCTAATAAAGAAAGAGCCAAATGAATGGCTGCGGTACCCGAACTAACGGCAACAGCTTCATTGACTCCCACATAATCGGCAATTTCTATTTCAAATTCATCAATATTTGGACCATGTGGAGCTATCCAGTTGGTTTCAAATGCCTCATCTATATATTTTTTCTCATTCCCACTCATATGTGGAGAAGAAAGAAAGATTTTCCTTTTAGAAGTTGTATTTAGCAATTAATTCACCCTCAAACTCATTTGATTGATTTTTTTAACCTTGGCAGGAATACCAACGGCTGTACAATAAGCAGGAATATCCGAAATCACTGTTGCCCCGGCACCAATAATAGTCCACTCACCAATCTTTATGTTTGGGATAATGGTGGATCCCGAACCAACATATGCCCCCTCTCCTAATTGAACAGAACCAGTTAATGTGGCACCTGGGCACACATGGGAGAAATCACCTACAATACTATCGTGTTCAATCACTGAGCCTGTGTTAATAATGGAATGATCTCCTATTCTACTATCAGCATTTATTACCGAATTAGGCATAATAACAGCTCCATGACCTATCTTGGCAGTGGGACTGATGACTGCCGACTTATGTTTTACGGTTACAAAATATTCATATGAGAGGTTTAGTTTTTGCACAATAGATTGACGAACCTTATTATCCCCGATTGCAATGACTAATTTAATATCTGGTGATTTTTCAAGCAATCTTTCAGCTGCTGAAATAGGTCCGCAATAAGTATCCTCTTTTAATCGCAATTCATCATATTTGTCATCTAAAAATCCAACAATATCACTTTCCCCAGTAGATAAAATCATATCGACTATTACTTTACTGTGACCTCCACAACCAATCACAACAATCTTCATCCATGTCTTCCTCCAACCGTAATATTCGACCCTTTAAAACTTTCCATTGTTACATTACCCGGTTGATTTATTCCTTCAGAAACAGCTACTTTATAGATTGTTAAAATCAGTATTTTAATATCAAGCAAAAACGAATAATTTTTAACATACCAGATATCTAAATTAAATTTTTCTTCCCACGTTATTGCATTTCGACCATTTATCTGTGCCCAACCGGTAATACCAGGTCTAACATTGTGGCGTTTTGATTGCTCCTGTGTATAAAGGGGCAGGTACTCCATTAACAAAGGTCTTGGACCAACTAAACTAATATCACCCTTAATAACGTTAATTAACTGAGGGTATTCATCGATACTATATTTCCGTAGGAATTGACCAAACGGGGTTAACCTTTTATAGTCTGGCAGCAATTGACCTTTCTGGTCCCTTTCATCCGTCATAGTTCTAAGTTTATAAAGGAAAAACGGTTTTTCGTATAAACCCGGTCGCTTTTGTTTAAATATAATTGGAGACCCTAACTTTAACTTTACCAACAAGGCAAAAATGAAAAAGAAGGGGGAAAAACTTACTAACAAAACCAGTGATACTGTAAAATCAAACAGTCGTTTCAATTCTGGTCATCCCCTATATTTAATCTAAATTCTTCATTTTAGGTGTTCCAAAGATAATTTGCTTCTTTATTTCTTCTACTAATTCTATGACACTAATTTTTTCAGATTCCTGAACTCTAGAAAATGTTTTTACTAAAATTTGCTGAAGTTCCTGTTGAGTTAATAATTTATTCCCATTCATTACCTTACCTCACAGCCATTATTAATTTTTACAAATTAAAATCACCACTTTTTACAAAGTGGTGATTTTCAACGTCAACTATTTTATTGTCATATCCATTTGGATTTTTCATCTGCCATCTCCAAGAGTCAAGACACATCTCTTTAATATCCTTCCCCGCCTCCCATCCTAGTTCTATTTTTGCCTTTAACGGATTAGCATAACATACTGCTGCGTCACCAGGTCTCGCATCTACAATCTTACATGGTATTCTTTTCTTTGCTGCCTGTTCAAAAGCTGATACCAGTTCTAACACGCTATAGCCTTTTCCAGTACCAAGATTATAGGCATTAATACCAGCTGAGTTTGAAACTTTCTCAAGTGCTCTTAGGTGGCCATTCGCTAAATCCACTACATGAATGTAGTCCCGGACACCGGTTCCATCTTTGGTAGGATATTGATTTCCAAATACATTTAGTTCCTTAAGTTTTCCAACTGCCACCTGTGTGATATAAGGCATAATGTTATTAGGAATACCAGTTGGAGATTCCCCAATAAGTCCACTAGAATGTGCCCCGATTGGATTAAAATATCTTAGCAGGGCAATACTCCATTCACTATCTGACACATAAAGATCCTGTAGGATTTCTTCTATCATTAACTTTGTTCGACCATACGGGTTCAATGTCCTAAGTGGAAAATCCTCTGAAATTGGAAACCGCTCTGGCATACCATATACTGTTGCTGATGAACTAAAAACTAATTTTTTTACATTATTTCGTTTCATCGCTTGGCACAGGACTAGGGTACCAGTAATATTGTTTTGATAATATCTAAGTGGAAGGTTAACCGATTCCCCAACTGCTTTTAAACCAGCAAAGTGGATGACCGCATCGATATCATTTTCCCAAAATACTTTATTCAACTTCTCCTCATCTACTAAATCAATATAATAACTCTTAAAACTTTTACCTGTAATTTCTCTTATTCTGTTCAAAGATTCTGGGTTACTATTAATAAAGTTATCCACCACTACAATTTCATGGCCTGCATTCAATAATTCAACACAGGTATGGCTGCCGATGTAGCCAGCTCCTCCGGTTATCAAAATTGCCATTGATCATTACACCTCCAGATATAACTATAGTATTGGATTAAGGAACTTATAGAGTTATACTACCCATCAATTAACTGATAAAATTTAATCAGGCCTTCTTTATTTCTATCCTCTAAATTTAATAAATTATTAGAAATTTCTTTTCTTAAGTCATTAAAGTTAAATAATCTCTCTACCCCTGAAGCGATTCCTTCGGGATTGGCTTTAACTATAATCCCTGTTTTTCCATTTTCAATTTGATTTTGAAATGAAGGAATATCTGTTACAATTACTGGGCGGTAAAGCGCTATTGCTTCTTCTACAGCCACGCAATGTGCCTCAGTTTTTGATGGCTGCACGTACACGTCACATATCCCCATAAACGGATATGGGTTAGACTGCTCTCCCAAAAGGATAAAATTCTTTTCAATTCCGAGAACTTTTACTTCTTTTTCTAATTCCTTAACCAAAGGACCGTTACCAATTAAATACCAAATAATATCATAACCCTTTTCAACGAGTATTTTACATGCCTGTAATGCAAGTAAAACCCCCTTTTCTTCAACAAGTCTAGCAACAGTAACTATTTTAAATGTCATATCTTGTTTAAATTTAATTCTTTCTGGTGTTTTTTTTGATAAGACACGAACCGCTTTAGGTTGAATTCTATTGTGAATTACATGAATTTTATTAGAAAATTCGGGATAGTAAGATTCTAAAGATAAACGAGAAGATTCTGCAACAGTTACAATAAAATCACTTTTTGAAAAGCTCCTTCTATCAAGTTTTGGACATGGCCAACCATATTTTTGGCTGAATTCATAATCCATATGGTTATATATAATTTTTTTCTTAGCACTAACTTTTTCAATAACGTAATAATTGCAAAAGAAATCAAGATAGCTAATAGCTACATCATAATGTTGCTTAGTTTTAGATAATGAGTGCCTATAGATGGACCATCTTATTCCTGTCCCCATACCTTTAGACATTCTACCTAACAATCCAGCAAGTAATTTTCCAGTAAGTATACGAAAACGACCCTTCTTTAAAAGCTTAGGTATAGCTTCTGCAAGAGGGGTCGAAAATGTTTCAAAAAGAGGTGGGAGTATTTTGACCTCTTTTGGAACTTCATTATATAAAACTCCACTATGATCAAATAATAGTAGATCAACTTCGTATTTTTCATAATCTAATTCTGTGAGAAGAGTTAATAAACTTTTTTCAACACCTCCTGTTTGTAGGTACTGGGTTATGAACAATAATTTTTTTTTCACACTTTTAACTCCTTTGTAGACTTAGGTTCCATATAACGATAACCAATGATCTACATTATCTTTTATGTTAAAACCATTTTTTAAAAAGCAATCATGAATTTTTGTGTTATTCGGTCTTTCTAAGTTTAGAGATTTTTTAATTTCCTTTGACCAATGGTTAAAGTTTTCTTCGAGGCTTATATAAGAAATAAGACCAAGTCCCATATCAGTGGTTTTAGGAACTGTATCTGAAACAACACATGGTGTACCTGCACACTGTGCTTCTATAGTTACTATTCCAAACCCTTCATATATCGATGGGAAAACAAAGACATCAAATGCTTTCATTAGTCTCTGAATATCATCCCTTATACCTAGGAATCTAACATGATCGTGAATACCCAAATTTCGGGATTCTTCCTCGTAAAATGTTCTTAACTCACCATCCCCTACAAACACTGCATAAATGTTTATGTCATACTCCAACATTTGCTTTATTGTTTTTAAAATAAAACCTTGATTTTTTATATGGGACAGACTGCCAACATGCCCAATAATTTTTGCGTTACTAGGAATAGCTAATTCCTTCCTAACACTAATACTACAATTTTCACTTATTCCAATAAATTTATCTACTTCTATTCCATTTTTCAAGATATGAACATTACCTTGGTCAACCTCTTTTCTACTAAATAAAAATCTAGCAGCTTCTTCACTACATGCACAAAAATCTGTAGCGGAAAATTTTATAACCTTTTTAAGTAAATTTAGAACCATATTTTCTTTTAAACCACTTTTTCTTGTCCATCGGTTGCTATGTGAGTGACATATTCTCTTATTTATACCAGAAACTTTTGCAGCCAATGCAGGAAATCCAGACTGATAATCTGTATGGGAATGTATTGCAGTATATTCATTAGTATTCATAATTTTTTTTAATTCACGAATATATGAAATAGGCCCTGTTTGTCCAAGGCTTGATATCCTAAATACGTTCCCACCCAATGATTCAATTTCATCATCGTAATGGCATTTTTCTTTACGATGGGAGACAAAATCAAATTGAATTTTACCTTTATCTATATTACGATACAAGTTCATAAGTAATGTTTCTGTGCCACCGCGATTCATGGCACTGACAATATGTAAGACTCTTTTAGGAGAATTCATTATCCCAATTCACCACCTTCCCTTTTTGTTTTTACAAAGTTTATTTTTAAACAAACAATACTTTAAAATTTCAACTTACAAAATTGAGATAAAAATTTTCCATCCAATAAGCATTGGTATCCGTATCATATCCTTTTAATTTGATAATCTCTGATGTATCTATATGTAAACTTGATATAGAAAGGATTTCCTCGGCCCAATTATCAGCAGATGCATTTAAATCTAAGAATTTCACAAGACCTGTAATATCGGTATCCTTTGTAATTGTGTCCGCAACAATGCAAGTTAATCCCGCACTTTGTGCTTCAGTTAGAACTACTGGAAAACCTTCAAACTATGACGGGAGTAAAAAAACATCCATACCTTGCATTAAATTAGAAATATCATCTCTGACTCCAAGAAATCTCACTGCAGATGTTATACCCAAATTCCTAGTTTTCTTTTCAATAATTGCTTTTAACTCACCATTACCTACCATAACTAGTATTGATTTTGGATTTTTATCATTAATTGCTTTAAAAATATCAATTAAAAATTCGTGATTTTTTTGTTTATTAAACCGACCAACGTGCCCTATCACTAATTTCCCACTTGCACTTAGTTCTGTTCTTACCCTATTTCTTATACTTTTATTAAATTTAAATTTTTTCACATCAATTGCATTATTTACAACATGTGATTTACCCATATTTACAATTTTATTACCAAATAGATACCTTGCTGCATCCTGACTGCATGCTAATAATCCATTTGAGAGCTTAATAATAAAGAAGCGCATAACCAATCGAAATATTTTTCGTTGTACATTTTCTTCAGACTGATCTGCAGTATTATGCGAGTGAGAAATTCTCTTTTTAATACCTACCAAAAATGATGCAAACATAATGGCACCTGAATTAAACATTGCGTGTGAATGAATTACATCCGGGTTAATTTTTGATAAAATACGTAAGAGGGTAATAAAATATTTTAACATGCCTACCTCTGACCGATCAGGAATTCGATATATTTTTCCACCCATGGATATTACCTCTTAATCATAATGCCCCTCTGATTTCTCATGTATTAAAAAATCAAATTGAAATTTACTTTTGTCAATTGCTCTATACATATTAACAACAAAAGTTTCAGTCCCTCCACAGTATAAGCCACCTAAGACGTGTAAAATCCTCGTCTTTTTATTCTTATTCATAATTTCACCTTCTAAATTTACTAAAGTTATATTTAGAAATCAATGTAGTTACTTTTATACACAATATTTAGAGATATAATCTGCTCATAATAATAGTAGATAACATAACAACCTAAAAGCAAATAATAAATAAATTTTCTATCCTGTTTTGAAAATAGTTTTACTATCCAAGAAATTAATATTAAATTATATAAACCAAAATAAATATTAAATCTTGCAAAAATCCAATTCTGAGTTGATATAACCATAAATACAAAACCTAATATAGAAAGATTTACGATATAATCACTTTTTGGCCATATTTCACTAAATTTCCTCCTTCCAAAAAATGCAACAATTAATGGTGCACCTGTTACCGCAACTCTTAATATATTTGCTCCTCCTTCAGAAAAATTGCTGTAATGACCATACTGTGTATTATTGAGTACATCAAATAAAAGTGTTGAAAACTGATTAAATCCAGTCGCAATTAAGACCGCCAAACCCAATAATATAAAAGTAACCTTTGACCATGCCTCTCTTCTGATTATGAAATAAATCGGAATAAAAATTAATGCGGTTTGATGAATAGTAGAGGCTAATAAAACTATTAAAATGAACTTTTTCCAATTTCCATTTAATATATACTTTGTTGCAATAAATACAGTAGCAGCGGCTAAAGACTGTCTTATCCCATTCATTGTCACCGTATACATTCCAGAAGCAATGTATACGAATAAACTTAACTCAATCATTCTTGAATATTTGTATAAAACGATTCCTATAAATAGGTTGGTTAAAAGTGCCACAGTAAAGATTAATATTTGTGGATCAGGTGTAATTCTCTGTAACAGTACTTGTAGGATATTAAATCCAAAATCCCCTCTATATTCAATATTTCCAAAATCAAATTGATTTGTGTTATAACTATGCATATAAAAATAAGTATCACCAATATTATTTCGAAGACCGGAAATAATGCATAAAGAAGCTATAGATAAAAATATTAGTAATTTATTGGGCTTAACAAATGGAACTTCAATGGCCAGAGGTTTAGAAAAAAATCTTGCAAAAACCGCAGAAATATAAACCACTATAAAATTAATCCACAAAATTCCCATTATCTTAATCCTTTCACAAATAATAAGTCTACTTTAACCACTTTTAAAAACTGTTTTCTTACCAGTTTTTTGGATATAAAAATATAATGCTAAACCAAAAGGAGTAGCCATTAAAGTTGTCATTTTATATGGCGTTTCAAACAAAAACTTTGAATTTTTTATCATTATATTGCTAGATACATAATGAATACTCTCTCTAAATCTTTCTTTAAATGAAGGTGCATGTGCCATTGCAATCATTCGGAAAAAGGAGAAACTTCTTGGATTTTTTTTATATTGTCTTATAATATTCATGCTTGAACCATCCTCTAAATATTCTACGTAACAGAGAATTTCATTCAAAACTAACAACGGATATTCTTGATCAATAAGAATATATTTATAACTTAAAGGACAATACTTCTCACCCGGAAATATCGGATACGGTGGCGTTTCTCTAGTTAGTTCTGACCGATAAACTAATTTCTTATCCCCCTTTACTTTGTGCTTTGCATATAAATTCGATAAAGTTGAATCTTTAAGATTCCCAGGCATTTTGGTGCCAATTATTTCCCCATCTGGACTAGCATCTAGGGCAACTATACCTGCATATTTTTTACATCCAAATTTATTCCAAAAATTTTTGATCTTCTCAACAGCGTCATCTGCCATATAATCATCAGAATCTATACATACATTAAGCTCTGTATCTATTAGTTCATAAGCAGTATTATGTGCACCATGCATACCCTGATTGTCTTGAAAATGATAGCGAATTGGGATAGCTTTCTCTAATATCCATCTTTCCACCAATCCTCTAGTGTTATCAGTAGAACCATCGTCGATAATCAACCATACAAAGTCCTTACTCTTTTGCCTTTTTAAACTTTCGTAGCATAAATGAAGTGTATACGCACGATTGTATGTTGGAGTAAAGACTGTTAATAATGGGGGCATCAATGCTCCTCCAATCTTTAGTTCATTTAGCTTCTAATGGATAATAATTTGAATAATAATTTGATAACCACTTAGCCATTGTTACAGAATCATAGCCATTTTTCTGTAACCTTTTGTAAGTATTTACATGCTCAAAGGAGGAAGAAAGTATTTGATTTTTCCAATATTCCGTGGATTTATCAAGGCTTATAAATTCAACTCTTCCTGTTATGTCACTTTCCTCAGTAATAGCATCTGAAACAATACATTTTAATCCAGCAGCCTGCGCCTCCACTAATACAACTGGTAAACCTTCAAATAAAGACGGGAATAAAAATATATCCATCGCTTGCATTAAATCGGATATATCACTTCTAACACCTAACAATTTTATATTTGCGGATAAACCTATGTTCTCAATCTTCCTTTCTATTGAAGCTCGCAACTTTCCATCCCCAATAAGAATTAGTATGGCATCCGTTCGCTCCTGCTTCACATTTTGAAAGATATCAATAAGGAAGTCATGATTTTTTTGCTTATTAAACCTTCCAATATGTCCTATAACTAATTCATCATTAATCCCTAGTTCATTTCTTACTCTCCTTCTAGTAGTCTCGTTATACTTAAACTCATTAGCGTTAACCGCATTGTTGAAAACTTTCATTTCCTTTGAATTAGCAATTTTATTTCCGAAAAGCCATTGGCCGGCCTTCTTAGAACAGGCAAAATAATTGTTTGGATTATTTTTCATAAAAGCTCTAGCATACAATCGAAATGGAAGCTTCACATCAATCCCCAAATCACTTAAATGACTATGGGCAATTCGGCAAGGTATTCCTGCCTTTTTTGCAGCCCTTAATACAAAGCTACTGTTTTCGTTAATATGGGAATGGACTACTTTATATTCCTTATGGTTTAAAAAAAATTCTTCAAGAAGTTTAAAATACATTCTATAATTACCTGGCTTAATTTGTGGCATGTGATAAATCTTTCCGCCGAGTTCTAGGATTTCTTTATCATAATGTCCTTCTTCAGTACGATGAACCATAAAGTCAAATTGGACCTTAGTTTGCTCCATTTGTCGGTAGTAATTCATTAACATAGTTTCAAGACCACCACGATTCATTATCGTGACTACTTGAAGGATTCGAATTGGACTCAAGCTTCTTACCCCTTATCTAATAATTTTTCTGAGATATTCAATGCAGATTAACATTAAATAGAATCCAGCAGCAAAACGGAATTTAGCGCAAAAATAAAACACTCTCCAAACAATAGGAAATTTGGACATCTCTAATTGTTTAAAAGAATGCTTTATACGTTTATTTCTTAAGAATATTTTTATATTCTTTATCTTTTCTAAAGTAGAAGTTTGATTATCTTTACTAATTGTATTTAATCCCAGACCAAGAGTGTTTAGGCAGATACGATTATTTAATGCTACATAATATTCATGAGTCATATTCTTGTCTTTAAGGAATTTTTCAATATAGCTAAATAGATATATCCATTGGTCCACTAGATTTGGTTTAAATCCTGAAGTAACAGAGGTGCTATTTGCACGCCAATAATGATAATAGGGTGAATTTATAAACAAGAATGATTTTGTGTAGTAAAAAGCCTCAATATTAAATAAGGTGTCCTCGTTTGTACCAATCTTATTGAGGTCAACAAACCGTATTCCATTTTCCTTTATGATCTCAGCCCGGTATAACTTCGACCACACTGTTCCCCATGCATCCAATAATTCGGGGTTAGCAATTTCTTCATTTACTGGGCCGATTAAACGCCTCATGATGTTTAATTTAACCTCTTCATCTTCATAACGAACTTTTCTTGGAAGTTTGAAGTTCTTTAATTTAGAATGATTTTCAAACTCACGGATGTACGAACACATTACAATATCTACTTTTTCACTTTTTGCATTATTGTGCATTACTTCGTACATTTCTTTATCTATCCAATCATCCGGATCTACAAAGCCTATATATTCGCCCTTTGCCAGTTTTATCCCTTCATTTCTAGCAGTGGAAACACCACCATTGGGCTTATCAATTACTTTAATCCTACTATCCATTAAAGCAAATTTTTTCAGAATATCAAGACTTAGATCATAAGAACCATCGTTAACAGCTACTATCTCTATGTCCTTTAAAGATTGTGCTAATAAACTATCTAAACATCTACTCAAATACTTTTCTACATTATATATAGGCACGACTATGCTTACTTTGGGTCTCATTTGCGTCCTCCACCATATAACTTGAGTAGATCTCTTTTAACTCTAATCCTACTCGAGAAAGCGAATACTTTTTCATTTTATTTTCGCTTACTAATCCCATTCTTCTGCAAAGTTCCTTAGATTGGTACATTTCAAGCAATCTTAATGCGAAATGCTGAGAATTATTTGGGGAAAGAACATATCCATTTGAGTCATTTTGAACTAACTCTGAATGGCCCCTATTTATACTTGCTATAACCGGCAATCCACTGGCCATTGCTTCCATAATATTTACTGGCAGCCCTTCTCTAAGACTAGAGGCAACTGCTATATCACTCATTTTTAGTATTATATCAATATCATTACGATATCCAAGGAAGTCAATCATCCCATCGACTCCTAATCTAAGGGAGAGTTCTTGGCATTCTTGTAGTAAAGGTCCATCCCCAGCAAGTAATAGCTTTGCATTCGGTACTTTATCTTTTATTAAGGCTAATGATTCAATCAGTAGTCTTTGGTTTTTATTCCTATTAAATTCCGCTGCGTAAAACATTAAAAAATCATGAGTAAAATACCCATGATCTTTTCTTAAATTAGATTTATGTGCGTCATCAACCGATTTGTAAATGTCTGTATTTACTCCAATGCCATGTACATGTTTTATTACTTTAGCTTTAAACTGGTGATTTTTAGCAAGGTTAAAATCCTCATTATTGATTGTAAGTAGGCAATCTGTAACCCTCGAAAAAAATCTTTCAATTGGATAATAAAGGATCCAGTTTCTGAACGGTGCACCCTTACAAAAATGGAACCCATGGGCCGTATATAGCACCTTTGTTCCACCTTTTCTCGCCTTTCTGGCAGCTAACCGGGTAAGTATTCCCCCCATCGGTGTATGACAGTGAATAATTTTATATTGATTATTTTCAATTATTGTCTTTAATTCTTTGTAAGCCATAATATTCCTTTTGTTAAATGGGGACCTTTGAATCGGGATATTATATTTTCTGTCTACATGCGGAAGCTCCATGTCACCACATGCCGCAACATGAACTTCCCAACCTTGTTCTTTAAACCATTTTAAATAGGGCAAATGAAAAGCCTTAAAATGATAATCCACTGTTGCACAGAACAGCACTTTCTTTTGCATTTCTATCATCCATCCTTTAATTAAATCTACTTAACAAGCTCTTTGTCCAGAATAGATGAAAGATAATCTAGTAATGGATTCCTTAAATCTTCACGTTGTAAAGCAAATTCAATACTTGTTTGAATGAAACCCATTTTTTCACCAACATCATACCGAATACCCTCAAAATCGTAGGCATAGACAGCTTCATACTTGTTTAAACATGCAATGGCATCAGTAAGTTGAATTTCACCACCTGCACCAGGTTTCTGTTTGCCTAATATTTCAAATATCTTGGGACTCAAAATATAACGTCCAAGAATTGCGAGATTTGATGGGGCCTCATCCTGTTTTGGTTTTTCTACCAAGCTATTCACATTATAAAATCGTTCACCAATACACCTGCCATCAACAATTCCATACCTGGAAACATCATGATCAGCAACTGTTTGCACACCTAGTATGGAAGCATTGTATCTTTCATATTGGTCGATTAATTGCTTTAAGCATGGTTTTTCGGCTTTCACTATATCATCGCCTAGAAGTACAGCAAATGGTTCATCTCCAATAAACTTTCGTGCACACCAGATGGCATGACCTAATCCTTTTGGTTCCTTCTGTCGAATATAATGTATGTCTACCAATTTTGATGACTTTTGAACTTCATCTAGTAACTGGAATTTACCTTTTTCTATTAAATTTTGCTCAAGTTCAAAAGAGTTATCAAAGTGATCCTCAATGGCTCGTTTACCTTTACCCGTTACGATAATAATATCTTCAATCCCTGACTCTACTGCTTCCTCTACAATATATTGAATCGTTGGCTTGTCTACGATTGGTAACATCTCTTTCGGCATTGCCTTAGTAGCAGGCAGAAACCTCGTCCCAAGTCCCGCTGCTGGAATAATTGCTTTTCTGACTTTCATTGTTTACTCCCCTTTAAACAGATACAGTTAATTTTGTTTGTGATGCTACTTTATTATTAGCAAGGTTTAAAAGCTTCTCTCTTATCTCCTCTTTATCTAAATTTGAGAATGTTGAGAGTAGATCTTCTATTTCTTTTAAGTAAATTTCAGATTTTCTGCCGATATAAATCTTCGGGTAGATTTGTTGCTCATGAACCTCTTCTGCTTTTAATAGTTCTTCAAAAAGCTTTTCTCCTGGTCTTATTCCTGAGAATTGAATTCCTATTTCTTCTATAGAATTACCCGATAGTTTTATAAGATTTTTAGCTAAATCAACGATCTTTACTGGATCCCCCATATCTAATACAAAAATCTCTCCACCTTTTGCTAGTGCCCCGCCTTGAAGGACCAATCTCGCTGCTTCCGGAATCGTCATAAAATAACGAACCATTTCAGGATGGGTAACCGTAACTGGTCCCCCTTTTTCAATTTGCTTTTTAAATAAGGGAATTACACTCCCTCTGCTTCCTAGCACATTTCCAAAACGAACGGCAACAAATTTCGTCTTACTTTCACTGTCCATATATTGAATCATCATTTCTGCAAGTCTTTTTGTTGCACCCATAACACTTGTGGGATTAACTGCTTTATCCGTTGAGACCATAACAAAGGTGTTAACACCATTCCAACTGGCAGCCTTGGCCGCATTCATTGTTCCAATTAAGTTATTTTTGACTGCTTCTTCAGGGTTAGCTTCCATAAGTGGTACATGTTTATGAGCTCCCGCATGATAGACAGTATCTGGTTGATATATACTCATAACCTTCATCATTTTTCTTTCATCTTGTAAGTCAGCAATTATCGGAATAAATTCAATTTTAGTATTCTTAAAGGTCTCTTTTAATTCCATCTCAATCAAATAGATGCTATTTTCACCGTGGCCAAGCAATACCAACCGTTTGGGATCAAATTTTGAAATTTGGCGGCAAATTTCCGAGCCAATCGAACCACCTGCTCCTGTGACTAGAACCACTTTTCCGGCAATATTTTCAGAAATACTATTAATATCTAATTCTACCGGCTCTCTACCTAGTAAATCCTCTACCTGTACATCACGAAATTGTTTAACGGATACTTTTCCAGTAACTAAATCTTCCAGCATCGGAAGTATTTGTGTTTTCGCGTTTGTTTTTGCACACTCCAGAAAAATTGTATTTAACTCCCTCTTACTAAGTGATGGTATCGCAATGATGATATGTTCAATTCCTAATTTCTTAACAGCAAGCTCAATGTTTGATATTCCACCAAGTACCGGTATTCCTAATATATCAAGCTGATGCTTTTTGGCATCATCATCAATAAACGCAGCTGGTAAGAGGTTTGCCTCATTATTTTTCTTTAGTTGCCTTGCTACCATCATTCCAGCGGATCCAGCACCAACAATGAGCGTTCGCTTTTTATTAACAACTTTATTGAGATACGAATCTCTAAACATCCTCCAGCAAAAGCGCGAACCGCCAATAAAAGACATATTGAGTAACCACGTGACGGTTAGTAATCGAAAGTTTATCTCCTGAACAATGATTTGCTGAAAAACTGCTGCAGTAAGAATTGAAATAGTCACTACCCTTAAAATACTGACTAACTCGCCGATACTTGCGTATTCCCAGGCTTTTTTATAAAGATGATATTGAAATGAAAGGATATGGTGACTTATTAAAAGGACACTAGCACTTAATGCGATGGGAAAGGTAATAACATGAATAGTTCCATTTACTAAAAAACGACTAAAAAAAATAGCCGTTAAGACAATGCATGAGTCAATTACAATAAATAACGATAATCTTTGGCGATAGGTCATACTTTCCTCCTTAGACAACAGATTTTATTAAAGGTATAACTTGGTTTTCTTGGTGGATTGGTTCCTTATCCTTATTGCTTTATCTATTAGACTTTTAATTTCCTTTAACTCATCTAAGGATGCATCTTGTTTAATATATCTGACTGCTTTTTTTATAGATTTTGGATATTTATCAAGGTTGTTCACAATGTCACTTCTTTAAAAAAGTTTAATTATATAGTCTACTGGAGACCACATAATTAAACTTTTTTAATAGTAAAGTTGGGCATCTAACCCATCCTCACATCACACTATCGACGACTAACGTCTAAGGTACAAAACCCACAGCATGACCGAGTACCTCCTTTGATAACGGTAAGGAGATATCACCAGATAATATATCTTTCTTATAAGAAACGTTAATAAGCTTTATAAAGAACGAGGAAACGAAAATTTTTTCCTTATTTATTCAAAACTACTCCAACTAGCTTTGCTCTAGCAAATTCCAACACTTTTTTAGCCTCAGCTGCTTTTTCAAATTTTGTTTTTCCATTTTGGATAACTAATACCACGCCATCGCATTGATTGGCTAAAAGTTTCGTATCTGTTACTTCAAGAATGGCATTGGAATCAATTAATATTGCATCATATGATTTTAGAGTAGTCTTCAGAAGTTCCTGCATCATTTGTGATCCTAATAATTCAACAGGATTATAGGGAATCGGTCCACTTGGTATTAAATCTAATCCCCCAATTTCGGTATGAAAAACAGCATCATAAAAGGATATTTTCCCACTTAGAACATCTGTCAACCCATAAGTGTTATCTGTTTTAAAAAAGGAATGTAATGCTGGCTTTCTTAAATTGGCATCGATTAAAAGTACCTTTTCTTTCTGTTGTGCCATTGAAATAGCCAGATTTACTGCAGTGGTTGACTTACCTTCTCCATCACTTGGAGAAGTGATTAAAAAGATTTGACTTTTCTCTCCTGCCATCGAAAATTTAATATTTGTTTGGATCATCCGAAACTGCTCTGAAATAATTGAATCTGGATAAGAATGGGTGATTAACGATTTCTTTTTTGTAGCAACTAAGCTCTTTCGTTTATTTAAACCCAATTGTCTCACCTCTTATTTTTAGTGCCAGTTGACTATTGTTTTTCTTTTTTATATTTTTATTGTTCATCTTTGAAACCCTTCCTAATACTGGAGCACCAAATAATGATTCGATTTCTCGCTCTGAGCGAATTTTATCGTCCAAAGATTCTACTAAAAATGCTAATCCAACTCCGACTACTATTCCTGCAAAAATGGCAATAAATAACTTATTACCATTATCTTGATTAATAGGTGCGGGGTTTATTTTAGCAATAGATAATAACCTTACATAATCTTGCCCAACAATGTTTGGCACTTCTTCCCTAAAAACTCTTGCGGTTGTATCCGCAATTTTGGCAGCTACATTCGGATCCCTATCCACCACACTAATACTTACTACCTGAGAACTTTCAACACTAGCAACTGTAATTTGCCCTGCCAACGCTTCAGCTGATTGAGTAAGATTCAATTCCTGAACCACCTTATCTAAGATGGTTGAGTCTTTAATAATGACTTGCAGCGTCTTTCTTGATTCCGCATCAGCACCAATAATAATTCTAGAAGAAGTTAGATACAACGGAGTAGTCGATGTTTGGTTCATGAATACACCAGCTATACTGGCGAGAACTGTGAATATAAAGATTATCCAAAAACGCCTCTTTAAAACTTGGAATAAATCCTTTAAATTTATTTCCTTTGCTCTTCTTTTTTCTATACTGTTATTTTGATTAAAACTATTCATTTAACCACCTTTTGGGTAAGACATCTACAATTGAAGAGAAATATTATGTTTGTTCTGAATAAAGAACAATTTTTGCAAAAAAAATTTGTTAATCTTGTTTTTACCATTATAAACTACAAAATTAAACTATTTATAGACTATTTTAGTTCTTAATAAGGAACATGTCAACGGAATATTCCGAATTTTTTATTAAGTTATGAAGCTTAGGGTTAGGATATCTATCAAACACTTACTTCCATTTGCTTTTTTAACAGCCTACTAAACATTCCATGTTTCTCATTTGCTAGTTGTCCGAATTGGCCTTGTTGAATGATTTCACCTTGATCTAAAACTATTACTTGATCAGCATTCCGAATAGTTGATAAACGATGTGCAATTATTATGACTGTCATTGATCCCTTTAACTTATCAAGCGCAGTTTGGATTTTAGTCTCGTTTTCTGTATCTAACGCACTGGTTGCCTCATCTAAGACAAGAATAGATGGCTTTCTTAAAATGGCTCTTGCAAGGACAAGTCTTTGACGTTCACCTCCGGAAAGTTTTACTCCCCTATCGCCAATTAGTGTATCTAGACCCTCAGGAAGTCTTTTAACAAAATCAGCTGCTGCTGCAAACTCCAAAGCCTCCCAGATTTGATCATCTTTTGCATTCTTATCAATAATTAATAAGTTTTCTCGAATTGTATTATTAAACAAGAATGGATCCTGGGGTACATAACTAATTGAACGTCTCAACGCAAGTAAATTTTCACTCGTTAAAGTTTCACCATCAATTAATACCTCACCAGTTTCAGGCCGATTAAGCCCCATTAATATATCTATTAGCGTGCTTTTACCAGCACCTGAAGGACCCACAATTGCAGTCATTCGATTGGCGGGAAATCGCAAGTTAATTTTTTGTAAGGCATATTGCTCTGCTTTATTATATTTAAAATAAACATCCCTACATTCTAGACCTTTTTTTATCATGATTGGATCTACGTTATGAATCATGGTTTCATTTAACTCGCGTCCCTTAATACATTGATTCTGTAGTTCTAGAAGTTTCTTAAACGAAGGTAATGCTAAACCTACCTGTTCCAAATTTGACTGTATTCCAGTTATTCTTGGCCATATTCTAGAAAATATTACAAGAATTATAAACAAGGATGCGGACTGCCCCTTAAACATTTTTATTGAAATAAATATAAAAATTCCAATTAATAATGCTGATACTACTTTATAAATAAAGTTTGATTTTGTTTTTAACTCCACAGCTTTGATTGAGTTCTTAACCATTTTCCCGTTTAGTTCCTTGAACCACGAAATGTGGTGCTCCTCTATATTGTTACTTTTTATATCTTTTATACCATTGAAGGAATCGGTAATTCCTGCCATATACATTTGGCCCAATTCGATATTTTCCATTCCTAATTTACTAGATTGTTTGATAAATTTTCTCGAGAAAATTACCACTAATAATCCGAATAAAGTAACAAATATGGTCATCTTTATTGAAAAAAAACAAGCAATCCCAATTTGAATAAGTGTAAATATGAACGAAGAGATAAAACTAAAAAAAACACTTATACCTCCGCTAACACGACCAGTTTCCGAAATCATTGAATTAATGAGATCTGATTTACGATTTTTTAAAAAAAATCCCCAATTAGCCAATAAGATTAATTTATACGTTTCTTCTCTAATATAACAAGCAAAGCTTTGCTGAATTTTTACATTCAATATGGTTTGTTGCCTTTGAAAAAAACTTTGTCCTATCATTAACAACACGAATAGACCTAAGATTATAGCTAAAGAGGTTGTTTGCGGAATACCTTGAAAAATGAAAGAAAACTGATTTAAAAAACTATTATTTATATTTAAATCTACTATCTCCGTTAAGTGAATTAAGGGTAATAGCAAAAAAATACCTATACCTTCAAAAAGGCTAATTAATAACATTGCAGTAAGGTTAAAATACAGTATTTTCCCTGAAAAGGAATGGATAAGTTTTACAAAATGCATGATCTCTTTCATTTCGGTTCCTCCAAGGATAGTTCTTGCTTTATTGCCTTTCTCCATAAACATAAAAAAGGTCTTAGAATAAAATATAAAAAATGGAGTTTTTTAGGTAATGGTATCGTCACGGTGTCGATATGATAGGGGTATAAATAACTGATTTTGTACAAAACCTTTTGCTGACGAGACATTAACGAATATAAATGGCGGCCATGGTATATAGAAATATATTTTGGGACAAGGTCATCATGCAAATTAACCATATTTTCCATATAAAATATCGCATTCTGAGCTAATGATTTAGATTGATTACTTGTAAATATTAGCAATTCTTTTGATACATTTGCATTTAATAGGGCAGAAGATAAGATTATACTTTGTCCAACCACATGAAAATTGTTGTGTTTTTTCGTAAGAGAATGAACTTTTTGCCAATCCATTTCCTGCTCAATCATTCTCTCAATATCTATTAACCAACGGAGACGTGACCATCCGTGTCTTGCACCATGAGAAACAAGAAATAAAAATAAATCCTCCCTGCCTAATAAATAAATTGGACTATTAACAGATAAGCTTTTTCTCTTACGTTCCCATAATTCTAAAAATCCTGGTTCCTTTCCAGGTCCTGGATTTAGTCTCCAATGAATTTCTACTTTAACATTTTTGGATTTTTGGTAATAAGTAACATGATGATGTCTCCATTTCCAATCTCCCAATATACTTAGTATATATTCATCTTTTATAAAACCTTGTTTTTCTAGAATTTTATGCACACTATCTAAATCTTCAATAGGAATAAGTATATCTAAATCTCCACATGTCCTAAGTGAAACATCCCCATAGATCTCATTTCCCAGTAATGGCCCTTTTAAAAAAATGGTTTTTATATCATTCGCATTAAATAAAGTAGCTAATTGTTCCATTTCACCACTAAGTTGGAGCATTTTAAAAATATTTCTCTTATAGAATTCAGTTACCTTTTGGCCTACGAATGGAGGAATTAAACTAGCATCAAAATTTTTAAGTTTAGAAGCTAGTAAAGGATAAACCCGATGATGTAACGTTAAATCCAAAAACATTTTCCAATCTATATTCTCGTATTCTTCTCTTAAATAATCTTGAATACAACCATCATCATTCTTTAACATATTAAGTATAAGAATTAATTCTTTAGGAACATCCCGCATGTCGAGACTGAATTTTTTCACTGTAATTGCTCCTTATTTATTAATACCTCGACTTTTTTGGCAAATTTACCAACAACTACAAACTTCTTCATTTCCTCAGCTCCAGTCAAATAAAGAGGCCCACTCCTCAGCCAAGCATGAGCAATCATTTGTCCATTCTCATCTTTGGCTGTCCCTAAATAAAGAGTACTATCAATTTGCCGTCGTTCTAACATTTTCATACAAGCCATTGCCATTATTAAGCATTTGCTTTCCCACAATGTATATTTACTCATAATATGAATAGCATGGGATATTTGTTTAACGATTTTTATATTTACAGCAGCAATTTCAAAAGATGTTTCACTCATTTGAGAGCCAAGAAAAGGGGAAACCCTTCTGAAAGGGAAGGTTTTTAACACACGTGCCCATGCTAAAAAAATGTACGCTTCAATTAGTAAACTTTTCATCTGAACATCTGAAGTGAAGAATAACCATATTTTTCTCACTTTTCACGAATCCTTCCTTACTTTTTAAACAATGATAATTCTATAGACCTTTTTCAATCTTTATAATGTTTTCATTTAATAGCTGCTCTAGAAAGGGAATGACTTCTTGCTGGCATTCACTGATTTCCACATCAAACTCGCTAGTTAATTTTGAGATTAATTTATTAATAGTAATAGGTATCTTTATACTTTTCCAAATATGCCCGCCGATTGTTCCTAAATTGTAATATTTTCCGTTATCAATACTAATCATTACAGTTTCTCCATCCATATCACTTATTATATTTCCTGGACTTTGAACGATAGTCGTTTCCATAGAGAGTTTATCTACACTTAACATTTTCATATTTCAATCTCCTTGTTTATACAGCTTATTATTTGTGAAACCAATTCATTCGCAGTAAATGTATTTTTTGGTCTACGTAACTGGTACATATTTATCTGATTAACAATCTTCGTTGATTTTGTAAAATGCCAGTTGGTTAGGCCCAGGTTTTGGATAAGTGAATTCCTGTATGTATGAATTAATAGTGTCTGCAAACGAGAAAGACCTTCAATTTGTTTAAGTTCTATTTCCTTCTTTTCGGTTAATACTAATTCGAATAAACCAGCAAGTGGTAGTGGCATAGATGAGAATTGGTTTTTAATTGGAATGGCAAATTTAGTTTCTCTTTGATAAATAGGTCTGAATTCCCTATTGTCGATTCCGAACTCATCTAAGCTTTCCTGCCAGAGTTTCTGTTGGGGATAGGATGGGATCACCATAGGAACATTTTCATTTGTAAAATAAACACCAATAACATCATCTGTTAGCAATTGATAACCTTTATGTAGAAATGCTGATGCCAAGGTAGATTTTCCGGCCCCGGAATCACCAATAATACCGTAAGCTTTTCCATTAATTGCAATTGCGCTCCCATGTAAAGGAAAGATTCCTCTTTGCATCAAGATAGACCCCATGCAACTTCCCAATACAAAGAGTCTTATCACATCTTCTTTATATTCATTCAAAGGGGATACAGTGATTCGTTTTCCTTCTTCGATTAGAAAAATAGCAGTATCAGGAACCTTAAACATAACTAGAGTTTCATTCATTACAAATCTGCTCTGCGAATCAGATAATTCTGACCATAAATTTGATAAATCCTTTAATCCAATTTCTATATCTATAGAGTCCGTAGCGTTATCGGCCACTAATAATTCAGGTAAAGGGATTTTACTTCTCACCGAAAATCCAAAGGCCTTATAAATTTCTTCATTTGCAACTTTCACCATCGTATTCACTCCAATAAATCCATGTTTATATAAAAAGCCCTTATATCATCATCTATATATAAGGGCCTTTTATGTAAGTTAACAAATTCCATCTATTTTGAATTCATAAAATGAAATTCAAATAGATAAAGATTAATAATTGTCTCTTGATAAGTCATACCCACTGGTCTTCCAAATTAGCTCTTCATATCAAGATGGTTACCATTTGGATCTTGAGGTACTGGCTGCCCATTGGACCAGTCGGCATCATATTTGTTACCAGCAACATTGTGCGCTGTCATCTTCACATCTAACATTTCTAATACCGGTTTTTGCCATTCTCTTTTCATTAAATCACCCCCTTTCAAAGTATTTCTTTATTAACCGATATACTATTACAGCCCTCATTAAAATTCTATAATCGGGGTCAGACATCCTTTCTAACTTTAGACCCTTTTCACTTTTGACCAGTGCTAACCTTATTACCTCCCCATCAAAAAATCTCAATACGCTAGAATCTTTGATGAGTTCCTTTACTTCTTCAATGAGCATATTCCAATTTGGGACCATACGATGGAGCCAGTCTGCACCTTGGATACCCCAGACACGTTGATTTAACCTAATATCATCTGGCAGCACATTTTCTGTTGATCTTCGAATGAGTGCCCGATCCAAGCCATTTTGAACAAATTGATCTTCTGGAACTGAAAAACAATAACGGACCACCCGAATATCATTCGTAGGATCACGTTTCCAAAGTTTGTATCGCAATGAAAGTTTGGCATTAAATGTACTCCCAGAATTCCAAGTGGGTATTTCATCAAATACGACCCTTCGTTGCTCGTACATATTTTGAGAGGTTAGCCAACCAGAGCTATCAATTCCATACTCTTTTAACTTTGAAAATACTCTGGTTCTCTCTGCGAACTCTGAATTAATTAATGTTGGAAGTTCCAGCGATTTGTCCCTAGCTACCATTTGATTTATAAATGGAAAGCCTATTCTAACAATATTAGGGAGCAATCGAAATCTGGCTCCACCGGTTCTTAAGCTATATTGCTGTAATTCTTGAATAAGACGCAGCCACTTAAACCTCTTTAAAAGAATCGCATAATAATCAAGTGCAGAACCCCATGATATCGTTGAATTACCTTTATCACCATTTAATAAAATCCCTACACCTTTTTCATGAGCTTTTTCAAAAATACCTCTTAACCAGAAAGAGTTTTCCGCAAATTTGTACGGCATTTCCATCACATCAAGATAGTCATCTATTTCGGTATAAGAACTTCTCCCGTCAAAATCATAATAATGATCAGAAATTCCTCCTACATATTCAACCGTTTTCTTAATAAATGGCCTCTCATCAGGCATTATCTGCTTATGTGTGAAATCGACAAAATCTTTTGGTGGAATATAACTAAAAGTATGTAATGTTTTATTATCTTTTCGCAGCTCTTTTGCGGCAAACCCCACAATTGAACCTGAGTCCAACCCCCCACTTAATTGAGAACCGATTTCCCTAAACGTTCTCAACCTACAGTTGACAGCCTCCTGAAAAACCTCTTGGAACGCCTCTACATATTCTTCGTTGGTTTTTAACTTTAATTTTTCTTTTGGCATAAATGTTCCGAAGCGATTTAAGTTAATCTTTCCTCCAACAATTGAAATTGAATGGAAGGGAGGTACCTGCTCTATATTTTTAAAAGGAGTCATACGAGCATCAACTGTATCGATCATTCCAGTAATCGCTAAAAATTCAGCAATATAATTCTCATTTAAATGCTTTTCAATATAGGGTAAAGTCAACAATGGTTCGATTGTTGTACAAAAGCTTAAACGTGTATTATTATTGAAATAGTATAGAGTCCTATATCCAGAGGGATCTCTTGCCCCAAATAACTTTTGATTTTTTTCATCCCAAATCATAAAGGCATAATCGCCAATTAGATATTTCGGAGAGTCTTCTCCCCATTTATGATAGGAGAGCAGGATTAGTTCACTATCAGTGATCTCTTTTCTTTTCCTTTTATCAACTTGTAATCTTTCAAATAATTCATCTCGGTTATCAATAATTGCATCAGCTGTAATTGCTAACTTTCTGTCTTGATCATAAAAAGGAAGTTTTTCACCTATAGATTCTGGTGTAATCCATTGGGCATGGCAGCCAAGAAAGACTTTGTCGCTATGCCAGGTTTGAACATCATCGGCTGGAAATCTTTCTAACTCTTTCATTATTCTCCTGCCATGTTCGAGATTTATAGGTTCATCGTTCAAATGATATATACCAGCAATAGCGCTCATCTTTTCCTCCTGCTACTTCTACGTTTGATTTTAAAACGATATCAACATAGGATTAATACCAATTTCCAGTTCTTTAAAATGAACACAAATAACATAGTTAATTATAGGATTCTTAAAAGTAATCCCAAACAGTGCAAATATATTATTAATATTGATATTGAGAAAGGTAAAGGTCCCAATATCATTATTTTTACTTTTAGTGGTTCTTAATAGAGAACATCTTGTTATACCTATCATAAATGCTTCCATTTTAAGAGTCAACTCTTATTTGACTAATAAATACGTTTTATTTAAGATAATTTTTCGACAAGATTTTAGTGGTTTAAAGGAACAATACAAAAAGGAATTGACACTCACACTAAACTGTAGTAAATTTTATAAATAATCTAAATATTTTTGTTCTTATCAAGAGAGGTAGAGGGAATGGCCCTGTGACGCCTCAGCAACCATCAATGGCTTTTTCATTGAAAAGGTGCTAACTCCAACAAGTTATTTTAACTTGGCAGATAAGAAGAATGACCTATGCAATTGTGCATCCAAAAGTCTTCTTCTTATAGAAGACTTTTTTGTTTTTTTAGAGGGAGGAAATCGAAATGGTTTATAAAGTGGACACGAAGTTAGCGCAGATTGGAAATAGAAGTGATTCGGTGACAGGCACCGTTAATCCTCCTGTTTATTTTTCAACAGCCTACCGTCATGAAGGAATTGGTCAGTCGACTGGATTTGATTATTCCCGGACTGGAAATCCCACACGCCAGCTGCTAGAAAAAACAATAGCGGATCTAGAGGGTGCAGATCAAGGCTTTGCCTGTAGTTCAGGTATGGCAGCTATTTTTACGATACTTTCTTTATTCCAATCCGGAGACGAATGGATTGTCAGCGAGGATTTATACGGAGGAACGTATCGTTTACTAGAACAGGGATTTAAAAAATGGGGTCTGAAGACTCAATATGTTAATACTTGTAGTCCTGAAGAGATTGAGAGAAGGATTACTCCTGACACAAAGGCGATTTTTCTTGAAACACCAACCAATCCACTTATGCAGGAGTCAGACATTGCTGCTGTATCTAAGATTGCAAAAAGGCACGGAATTATTCTGATCGTTGACAATACATTCTATACACCGCTCCTCCAGCAGCCCATTTTACTTGGTGCCGACATTGTTATCCATAGTGCGACGAAATACTTAGGTGGTCATAATGATGTCCTTGCAGGGCTGATTGTAGCAAAAGGAAAGGAAATTTGTGAGGCGCTCGCTTTTCATCATAACGGAGCGGGCGGAGTCCTAAGTCCTTTTGATTCCTGGCTAGTCATGCGCGGAATGAAAACCTTATCCCTTCGTATGCAAAGGCATGAAAGCAATGCAAAGGTCATTGTAGAATACCTTGCTGGCCATGAATGTGTAACGGATGTACTTTACCCTGGTAAAGGCGGAATGGTTTCCTTCCGGTTACAAGATGAAGCATGGGTTAATCCATTCCTTAAAGGTCTTTCACTTATTTCCTTTGCTGAAAGCCTTGGCGGAACAGAAAGCTTTATTACGTACCCAGCGACACAAACCCATGCAGATATTCCACTGGAAATTCGTATTAAGTCTGGTGTTTGCAATCGACTATTAAGATTTTCAGTAGGATTAGAGGATCCAACAGACATCATTAAAGATCTTGAACAAGCATTAGCAAAATTAAAAGTAGGAGTGATTGGGTAATGAGTTCAGAGAATTATAGTTTTGAAACCAAGCTCCTTCATAATCAGCATAAAGTGGATCCAGCAACAGGAGCAGTTAGTGTGCCAATCCAGCATGCATCAACGTTCCATCAATTTGATTTAGAAAATTACGGGAAATACGATTACGCTAGAAGTGGAAACCCGACAAGAGAAGCGTTAGAGGATGTAATTGCTGAATTGGAAGGCGGAACGAGAGGCTTTGCTTTTTCATCAGGAATGGCTGCTATATCAACCGCCTTCCTCTTGCTATCTGCCGGTGACCATATTGTCATAACGGATGATGTATATGGTGGAACTTATCGTATGGTTACACAAGTACTGACTCGATTCGGAATTGAGCATACATTTGTTGACATGACTGACTTAAATCAAGTGAAAGAGGCCATTAAGCCTAACACCAAAGCATTTTATGTTGAAACACCATCAAACCCTTTATTAAAGGTTACCGATATTGAAGCTATTTGTGGTTTGGCAAAAGAGATAAACGCCATTACTTATGTAGATAACACCTTTTTAACTCCTGAGTACCAAAGACCTTTGGAGCTTGGAGCTGATGTTGTCCTTCATAGTGCAACGAAGTTTTTATCAGGCCATAGTGACGTGGTGGCAGGTCTTGCGGTGGTAAAAGATGAGGAATTAGGTCGTAGACTTTATTCTTTACAAAACTCCTTTGGTGCCATACTTGGGGTACAGGATGCCTGGTTAGTGCTACGGGGAATAAAAACCCTTCATGTCAGATTAGAACAATCACAAAAATCAGCTAGGAAACTAGCAGAATTTTTAGAGGCTCATCCGTTAATCCAAAAGGTTTATTACCCTGGTCTGGAAAACCATCCACAGTACGAGTTGCAAAAGAGTCAGGCAGGCGGACCTGGGGCGGTTTTATCCTTTGAATTCACGAATGAAAGTGCGCTTCAAGTTTTTCTTTCCAACGTTAAAATACCTGTATTTGCGGTTAGTCTAGGAGCGGTTGAATCCATTCTATCCTACCCTGCAAAAATGTCTCATGCTGCCATGTCACGAGCAGAAAGGGAAAAACGAGGAATTAAAAATAGCCTCATTCGTTTGTCGGTGGGTTTAGAGAATCCAGTCGATCTAATGAATGATTTTTCCCAGGCATTGAATCAAGTCAATGAAAAACTATTGGTCTTGCAGCAAGGAGAATGATCATGACATTTTTAGAAAAATTAAAAAACCAAATATTAATAGCTGATGGTGCCATGGGCACCCTCCTCTATTCTTTTGGCACCGATAGCTGTTTTGAAGAACTCAACCTCTCACATCCAGAAAAAATACAGGAAATCCATAAAGCCTATATTGACGCAGGTGCTGATGTCATTCAAACGAACACCTACGCGGCCAATTATTTGAAATTGCAAAGATACGGGCTCGAAGATTCAGTAAAAGAAATAAATGCTGGCGCCGTTCAAAATGCTAAAAAAGCTGCTGGCGGTCAGGCCTATGTCTTGGGTACTATAGGCGGTATCCGCGGAATTAAGAGTAGTACCGTTACAATAGAAGAAATTAAGCGAAGTTTTCGCGAACAATTTTATTGTTTACTGCTTGAGGGTGTGGATGGTTTCCTATTTGAAACCTTTTATGACCTTGAAGAACTGGAAACGGTCTTGACGATTGCAAGGAAGGAAACGAAACTTCCTCTTATCGCACAAGTATCACTTCAGGAGCCTGGTATCCTCCAAGACCGAACGCCCATTAATGAAGCACTAAAACGTCTTGAAAATCTAGGTGCCGATGTTTTAGGCTTGAATTGCCGTCTTGGACCACACCATATGCTTGAAACACTTGAGCAAATTGAACTTCCCAGCCATGCCTTTCTGTCTGCTTATCCAAATGCAAGCCTGCCAGCTTATACGGACGGGAAATTTCACTATGAAGGCGATGCTGATTATTTTCGCAAATCGGCACAAGCATTTCGTAACGAAGGTGTTCGATTAATTGGCGGCTGCTGTGGTACAACACCTGAACATATCCGGGCTATTGCTTCAGAATTAAAAAACAGTGCACCAGTAACTGAAAAAGTTGTTAAATTTAAAGCTAAGAAAATGGCTATTGAATCACATGCTGCCAAAAGAGATGTCCAGCCTCTTGAGGAATTAGTTAAGGAAAGACCATCTGTTATTGTAGAATTAGATCCTCCTAGAAAACTTGATACATCAAAATTCTTTGAAGGTGCAAAAGCCTTAAAGGAAGCTGGCATTGATGCCATTACCCTGGCAGATAATTCACTTGCACAGGTGCGAATATCCAATGAATCACTTGGTTATCTTGTAAAAAAAGAATTAGGGATGCGTCCCCTGATCCATATTGCCTGCAGAGACAGAAATATCATCGGTCTCCAATCTCATTTAATGGGGCTCCATACTCTGGGCATGCACGATGTATTAGCGATTACGGGTGATCCGGCACGAGTTGGCGACTTCCCTGGTGCTTCATCTGTATATGATGTATCTTCCTTTGAACTGATCCACATGATTAAACAGTTAAATGAAGGTTTGTCCTTTTCAGGAAAAGACCTAGGACAAAAAACAGCTTTTAGTATCGCCGGCGCCTTTAATCCCAATGTTCGTTCCGTTGAAAAGGCCGTTAAACGCCTTGAGAAAAAGATTCAATTTGGGGCTGATTATTTCATCTCACAGCCTGTTTTTTCAGAGGAAAAATTAATAGAAGTATACGAAAATACCAAACACCTTAACGCACCCATTTACATTGGATTAATGCCGTTAACAGGAAGTCGAAATGCCGAATTCCTTCATAATGAAGTACCAGGGATCAAAATCTCTCAATCGATTCGAGACAGGATGGCAGCACTCTCTGATCACCCGCTTCAAGCAGCTCGTGAAGGAATTGAAATCACCAAATCATTAATTGACGCGGCACTTGATTTATTCAATGGAATATATTTAATCACACCATTTTTACGCTATGAATTAACAACAGAATTAGCCATTTATGCCAGACAGCGCGCAAGTCAAGTTAGGGGGAACAGCTATGTCGAAAGCTCCATTAAGTGAACAACTCCAAAAACGAATTCTTGTCATGGACGGTGCCATGGGTACCATGCTTCAGGATGAAAATTTAACAGCAGAGGACTTTGGCGGTGAGGAATATGAAGGCTGTAACGAGTATCTGAATGTAACAGCCCCTTATACAATCGCAAAAATTCACCGTGAATACTTAGAGGCTGGTGCTGATATTATTGAAACCAATACCTTCGGGGCCACAAGCATTGTTCTTAATGACTACAATCTAGGTTTTAGGGCTTATGAATTAAATAAAATTGCCGGTCAAATTGCAAAAAAAGAAGCAGAAGAAATTTCTACTCCTGAATGGCCGCGGTATGTTGCAGGTTCAATGGGTCCGACCACTAAGACCTTAAGTGTTACAGGTGGAACTACGTTTGATGCACTCGCTGCTTCCTATGAGGAACAAGCGTTAGGACTGATTGACGGTGGTGTTGACCTGCTTCTCCTCGAAACAAGTCAGGATATGCTGAATGTAAAAGCTGGCTTTGTTGGGATACAAAACGCTTTTACTAAAACAGGAAAAGTACTTCCACTAATAGTATCTGGAACCATTGAACCGATGGGTACAACCCTTGCTGGCCAGTCTATTGAATCCTTTTACATTTCTTTAGAGCATATGAATCCAATTGCAGTGGGTCTTAATTGTGCGACAGGTCCTGAATTTATGCAAGAGCATGTCCGTTCACTTGCTAATCTTGCTTCTTCTGCGATAATCTGTTATCCAAATGCAGGGTTGCCTGATGAAGAAGGGCATTATCATGAAACACCTGAAACGCTGGCAAAAAAGCTTGCTGATTTTGCTGCACATGGGTGGTTAAACATTGTTGGCGGCTGTTGTGGGACAACACCGGATCATATTCGAGCCATTTCAGAAGAAATGAAAAAGTACTCACCACGCGGGGATCAATCTTCAGATTTCCATATGGTAGCTGGGATTGAACCATTTGTTTACGATGATCCGACATTACGTCCGATTATGGTGGGAGAACGAACCAATGTAATTGGGTCGCGTAAATTCAAACGCCTCATTAATGAAGGGAAGATTGAAGAAGCAGCAGAGATTGCACGTGCCCAGGTTAAAGGCGGTGCGCATGTCATTGATATTTGTCTTGCAGACCCAGATCGTGATGAATTAAGCGATATGATGAATTTTATCCCAGAATTGGTTAAGAAAATAAAAGTCCCTCTTGTGATTGATTCAACAGACGAAAAGGTAATCGAACAAGCCCTTAAGTATTCACAAGGGAAAGCGATTATTAATTCGATAAATTTAGAGGATGGCGAAGAACGATTTGAGGCAGTCGTTCCATTGATCCATAAATACGGCGCAGCTGTCGTTGTTGGTACGATTGAAGAAGAAGGTATGGGAGTAACGGCTGAACGGAAATTAGCTATTGCTAAACGTTCCTATGACCTACTTGTTAATAAATATAAACTAAATCCACAGGATCTTATTTTTGACCCGCTTGTTTTTCCTGTTGGAACGGGTGATGAACAATATATCGGTTCTGCTAAAGCAACTGTCGATGGAATTAAGTTAATCAAAGAACATCTGCCTAAAGTACAAACTATTCTTGGAGTTAGTAATGTATCCTTTGGTCTTCCGCCTGTTGGCAGAGAAGTATTAAACTCTGTGTTTCTATACCACTGTACAGTAGCTGGGCTGGACTATGCGATCGTTAATACGGAAAAACTTGAACGATTTGCTTCCATATCAAAGGAAGAAGTATTACTTGCAGAAAACCTTTTATTTAATACGACAGATGAAACATTAGCTACCTTTACTGAATTTTATCGAGGGAAAAAGAAAGAAGCAAAGAGTACTATACCAGACATGAGTTTGGAAGAAAGACTCTCTTATTATGTGATTGAAGGCACAAAAGAAGGCTTATTGCCCGATTTGGCGATAGCCCTTGAAAATTATCCTGCCCCACTTAATATTATCAACGGCCCATTAATGGAAGGCATGAAAGAAGTTGGACGACTATTCAATGAAAATCAGCTAATTGTTGCTGAAGTCCTCCAAAGTGCAGAGGTTATGAAGGCCTCCGTCTCTTATCTAGAACCTTTCATGGAAAAAGGTGATGTTTCTGCTTCCAAAGGAAAGGTCATCTTAGCTACTGTCAAAGGCGATGTCCATGATATTGGGAAAAACTTAGTAGATATTATTCTTAGCAATAATGGCTATGATGTGCTTGACCTAGGAATTAAAGTGTCACCTACTGAACTTGTGCAAGCAATTCAAAAAGAAAAACCGGACATTGTTGGATTGTCTGGCTTGCTGGTGAAATCTGCACAGCAAATGGTTTTAACAGCACAGGATATGAAAAAGGCAGGAATCTCAACGCCTATTCTCGTGGGTGGAGCAGCTCTTTCTAGAAAGTTTACCGATACCAAGATTGCCAAGGAATACGATGGACTTGTCCTTTATGCAAAGGATGCGATGTATGGATTATCACTCGCCAATCAGCTGCAAACTCCTGAGGAGCATGAAAAACTGATGGCAGAAAAAAGTGAAAAATTAGCTAGATTAGAACTGCCGCAGGAGTTTGAAAGCCGCTCAGCCGTATCTACAGCTGTAAAAATTAGACCAACTGTTTCAACAGAAGTTCCTGTTTTTACACCAATGGATACAAAGAAGCATATTCTAAAAACCTATTCCCTCTCCCACGTTGAGCCGTATATTAATATGCAAATGTTACTCGGTCACCACTTAGGGGTAAAAGGAAAAATTGCCAATCTACTTGCTGAGAAAAATGAAAAAGCGGTAAAAATCAAAGAAGTGGTTGATGGGTTATTAGCAGATGCAAAACAGAATAATTGGATTTTACCAGCGGCTGTCTATCAATTTTTTCCAGCCCAGTCAGATGGGAATAAAATATTTATTTATCATCCGGAAGAGCCTAATACGATTATTGAAACGTTTGACTTCCCACGACAGGAATCTGCACCACATCTCTGCTTAGCTGATTTTGTTAGGTCGGTTGACAGTGGTGTGAAAGATTATGTAGGTTTCTTTACGGTAACTGCTGGTAGAGGTATCCGTGAACAAGCTGACAAGTTAAAAGGAGAGGGCCGTTTTCTTGAGAGCCATGCCCTCCAATCCTTAGCACTTGAGACAGCAGAAGGCTTTGCAGAATTGATCCATCGTCAAATGCGCGATCGTTGGGGATTCCCTGACCCGTTAACATTTACCATGCAAGATCGTTTTACAGCAAAATATCAGGGACAACGCTTCTCGTTTGGGTATCCGGCATGCCCAGATTTAGAAGATCAGAAAAAACTATTCGCTTTACTTCATCCAGAGGAAATTGGGATTGAATTAACCGAGGGCTGCATGATGGAGCCAGAAGCTTCTGTTTCAGCAATGGTCTTTGCCCACCCAGAGGCAAGATACTTTAATGTATTGAGATAAGAAAAGCGCAAGCGCCCTGGTCAGCGGCGTATGGCCTGGAGCGCTCCAATCAAGATAAAGGAAACACGAAGAGCCGGAGGCGATTCGATGTTGACTTATCGAAGTGCGGAGAGCGAAGGACACTAGCCGCTAGGGCGCTGGAGCTAGACAGTAAACTAAGTTCAGAATCTTATACTTCCTTATCTCTTAAAAATAAGTCCGCGGATTCGTTTCCGCGGATTTTTTTTGTATCTTTCTCCGGAATGGTGTGTCATCATGTGCTTTACTCGCGAAACTTTGTGCTTTACTCGCGATAAACGGTCATTTACTCGCCAACTCCCCTCCTAATGAGCATTCCTTGACATTTTCCCTCAAAATCTTTATAGTTACCTAGGTAATCATTTACTTACCCAGGTAACTATTATGCATATATTAACAATGGAGTGAACCCAATTGACGAACCACGCATTATTTCATACGCTTCATCAACTTTCTAGGCAACTTACCAATCAACTAAATGAAGCTTTAAAACCTTTTGGATTGTATAGCGCTCAATGGTCTGTCATTTTTGTTTTACATACAAAAGGCTCAATCACTCAAAAAGAACTATGTGAATATTTATTTGTTGAAGCTCCTCCTATGACACGGACCATCCAGAGACTTGTCAAGCAAGGCTATGTAAGACAGATTCCTGGTAAGGACAAACGAGAGAAGTATATTCAATTAACCGAGGAAGCCGTAACAGAATTTCCAAAATGGGAGCATGCTGTTACGGAGTGCAATCAGACCTTGCTAACGAATTTTCCTCAAAACTCACAACAAGAATTAACTAGACTTCAAGGTTTATGGTTAAAAGAACTATTGTAAGAGGAGTGGATAACTTGAACAAACCAAAATTATGGTCCAAAGATTTTATTAATATTTCCTTAAGTAACTTTTTTCTTTTTCTAACTTTTTATATTTTACTCGTAACCCTGCCGATTTTTGCCTTGCAAGAATTTGACAGTGATGCCTCCCAGGCTGGATTAATGACCACGGTATTTTTACTTTCAGCCATCATATCACGGCCGCTTGCTGGTCAATGGCTCGAGCGGGTAAGCAGTAAAAAAGTGCTGTTAACAGCCCTTATTCTTTTCGCGGCAGCTTCGCTTTTGTATTTTTTCCCAACTACGATAACAGGCTTCCTGGTTATTCGTTTATTACACGGCATAGGTTTTGGAATGGCAACTACAGCCGTTGGAGCGATTGTCGCTGACCTCATTCCGAGTTCACGAAGAGGAGAAGGAATGGGATACTTTGTCATGTCGACGAATATGGCGATGGTTTTAGGACCGTTTGTGGGATTAACGGCCATTCAACAATGGGGCTCACAGACGATGTTTATCATGACAGTCATTGTCGCCTTTGGAGCGCTTATTACCGGTTTAACCGTCAAGGTACCGAAAACAGATGACACTGAACAGATCGTTATTCTTCCAGCATTCTCATTAAAAAACTTTTTTGAGCCTTCTGCTGTAAAAATTGCTATAGTTGGCAGTTTTCTAGCGATTGTCTATTCTGCCCTGTTGTCCTTCGTATCCGTCTATGCGAGCGAAATACATCTTACCGAGGTTTCTAGTCTTTTCTTTGTTGTCTATGCGATTATTTTATTAATATCGAGACCTTTTACAGGCAAATGGCTCGATCAATATGGGCCAAATGTTATCGTTTTTCCAGCCATCGTCTTATTCGCGTTTGGTATGTTTGTTTTAAGCCAAAGTGGTGGAGCACTTATGTTCCTTGCTTCAGCAGGAATGATTGGCTTAGGATGGGGTACACTTTTCCCAACCTTCCAAACGATCGCGATTCAAAATGCTGCACCTAGAAAACGCGGGTTAGCGACTGCTACCTTTCTCTCCATCTATGACATTGGAATTGCATTAGGCTCCTTCTTAGTTGGCTTAATTGCTGCAAAAATGGATTTTAGTTCATTATATCTGCTATGTTCCTTCTACGTGCTGATTGGGGCTGTGCTATACTACTTCCTTCAAGTAAGAAAACCAAATACGCAAGAAATAAAAAGCCAGCAAACTTTACAAGTAAAAGAGCAATGAACAGTGAGGACCATCAAACGATGGTTCCTTTTTAATAAGCAGTTTTTAAGTACTTAGATTACTTAGGCACTTCCGCTTTTCTTTTGAGCAGTGATTTTTACTTTTCCTACTTATTAAGGTACACTTTTTTTGTATAGTTATTTTTCGAATGGAGGTTTTTACATGTTAGATGTAGTAGTGATTGGTGCTGGACCAGCAGGAGCAAGTGCTGCTTTAATTACAGCGAAGGCAGGTAAGAAAACGTTAGTGATTGACAGCGATAAGAGTGCTACCAAGCGTGCATGGGTAGAGAACCATTATGGCGTATTAGCAATCTCTGGTCCTGATTTAATTGAAGTTGGTAAACAGCAAGTAATCAAATTTGGCGGAGAAATTGTCCAAGCTACGGTTACTAACATTAGTAAAGTTGAAGGCGGTTTTAAAGTAGAAACTGATGCAGGAGCCCATGAAGCAAAACATGTTATTGTGGCAACTGGATTCCTTGTAGATGTTGCAGAAAAATCCGGGTTAACGACTAAGCCTGGAACTGAGCCAAGAGTAAAAACGATTATTGATGTAGATGCACAAGGCAAAACAAATGTAGATGGCATTTGGGCAGCGGGAACAGTTGCTGGTGTGAGTGTGCATACAATCATTACATCTGGTGACGGTGCGAAAGTTGCATTTAATGTGGTAAGTGAATTAAATGGTGAGCGTTACGTTGACCACGATGTTTTAAAAGCTTAATCTTAACAAAAGGCTGTGTTAAAGGTAAATGCTGATTTCACTCAATTTGAAAAATAGGCGGAGAAATTCCGTTTATATTGTGAAATACCCATATTTCCCTTAAAATAAGCGGAGTTTTTCCGGTTATACGATCCAAATCGATGGATTTTGTCTTATTTAGAGCAGTTAAGCGGAATATCTCCGCTTATTTCTGCCTCTAAAGCCTCCACTATAGACAATAACCGGAAATTCTCCGCCTATGAATTCTTATACCTACACGAAAATCAACAATGGGTAATAACATAGCCATCTTTTAAAAAAATCCCCTTTAATAGGGGATTTTTCAACTTAAACCTGGAGGTCCTTACCTTCTTCCACGATATGAAAAAGTAGATGTGCCAAGTGGTGTATCGGTCCATAATCTTCTTCCTCTTCACTAACCTCCTCATTAAATTCAAGATCATTGAGGTATAGGGCAGTAAATTCATAAAAGTCCTTCAACTGGAACGAATAACAGCCAACAGGATCTTCACTGCCATCCTCTCCTTTGGGATCCTCGTATTGAAGCACCATGTAGGAAACATCGCCATCCGCATCCTCTGCATCGAAAAAGACAAAGAATCCAATATTTGTATCCAAGTCAAATAAATGCCTTGTGCCCCCTTCTGTTGCTTTTTCAAAATCCTCTTGACTTAACTTTTGAATCTGCATCGAATCGACATTGTCTTCTTGGTGAAAACCTACAATAAATGATTTCATTCTTTTTCCTCCTTTTTAACACATATAAACTAATCTACCCTTAATAATAAAATTTCATGAGTAAAGCAAAAAAAATCCTTCAAGCTAGCAATACCTAGCTTGAAGGATTTTGGTCATCACCCAACTGGTGGTAAAATAGGGTGATATAGAATAGTAGTCTTAGACTTTTCGATGTTGGTAGCAGAAACAATTTGGCTGCTATCGGTTTTAACCGGTGTTAATAGAATAAGAAGTGTAAGTGATATTCCTACTATTATTGCCTTTTTCATAATCATCCTCCTCAATTCTGCTTTGTAAAATATTTTACTGCCTCTAAGTACATCCCTTGATCGGTATAGTAATCTGACAGCAATTTATAAAAACGGGTAAGATCATCTCTATGTTCTTTTGCCTCTTCAAAATAAGGAATTACTTTCAATTCTAGGTATCTAACCCCTTTTTCAAGTGAAGTCATATGCAAAAGATAAAACTCTGCTAAAAGCGTATACTTTTTCACGCCAAGTTCTTTGGAGAGTGATTTAACTGTCTGGAAGCACTCTTCTGCCTTATCATAAGCTTGACCTGACCAGTGTAGTTCTCCTATTGTATATAGCGTTACAAGATAGTTCCTAGAATTTAGAGGTTGCAATGCCAGGCTTTTATCGTAAAAAGCTAATGCCTCTTTATTATTATTCATTCTTTTTTGTAAGTAACCCATATTATGATAGATTTCCGGCAGAATTTTTTCTTCTTTAAGCAATTCTGCATTACGAATTAAATGTTTAAAACAAACTAACGCTTCTTCATAAATAGCAGAATGAGTATAATTAATGCCCAACAGCATTAACGTGTGCAAAATTCGATAAAAATTATGTTGGTTCATAAAAGTTTGAAGTGCTAATTTACCAAAATGAATCGCATGACCTGATTGATCAAGTGAAGTTTTAATTAAAGCCAGATGATAGAGAAATTCCCCGTTTATGGTTTCATTATCATCCTTTACATATAATTCCTCTAATAATTCATCTGCTGTTATATATTGACCCTTCAATATAAAGAATACAGCATTATAATAATGAAATAAATAACTCTCATGTTGGGAAAAATTTTTCTTTTGCTTATGTAATAAATCTCGTTGAGCTTCCGCCTCTGATAATACCCCCTTGAATAATAGATAACGATACTTATATAATTCGTATGTATACATATGGGCAGAAAAAGGAATTACATGTTCCATTTTGTTGAGTTTTTGATAAATCTCGTCAATTTCTTCTCGCAAATAAAAGTTGATTTTTTCACTAAAATCTCTTAATAAGGTTTTTATTAACTCCTCTTTTTCCTCCATTTCTTCATAGCTGACTTCCAGCCTTTGTAACAATAAGGAAATAGTCTCATCATTTGCGTCTTTTGAGTTGTTTTCTATTTTACTTAAATGAGGAATTGAGCAAATTCCAACAGCAAGCTCTTTTTGGGTAATCCCCTTTTGGGTCCTGTAGTATTTAATTAACGGTCCAAATTCCATAAAATAACCACCCTTTAGAAGCTCTTCCTTTTCCCCTATTTTATACCAACAGTTACACCTCTTCCACCTATTTGTTCAGACTATTAAAAAAACAATAATCATAAGCAGGAAGATAAGTTGGGAAATTTATTCGATTTCCAACACGAGCTTGACATAAACAAACAACTCCCACAGTAAAAACGGCATAAAAAACCCGTCATTCCTATGAAATGACGGGTTTTTAGACTTAGAAATATTTTCTTTTCCAAAAAATCAATGCTGTTAAAGTAGATAAAACACCTGCGACAATAATCGAAATCCAAAATGCATGCGGGCTATTTTGCAGCGGTAAATCTACATTCATCCCATAAAAGCTAAACACAATGGTGGGGAATGAAAGAATAATCGTAAATGATGTTAAAAACTTCATGACGATATTTACGTTATTGGAAATAATCGATGCAAAAGCGTCCATCATCCCACTAAGAATTGAACTGTACGTCTCCGCCATCTCAATCGCCTGAATTTTTTCAATCATCACATCTTCTAATAGATCCTTGTCTTCCTCGTACATTTTGATATAACTGAATCGTAGAATTTTATCCAAGACCACTTTATTCGATTTTAGGGAGGTCATGAAATAGACAAGACTCTTTTCCAATGCAAGTAACGCATACAATTCTTTATTTTTCATCGATTGATGAAGTTCCCGCTCGATATCATTGGTTCTTTTATTAATTTGTTTTAAATAACGAAGATAATAGGATGTAATAATAGCTAATATTTGGAAAGCAAATCGGTTCTTTTTAAAAGTATAAAACTCTTTTATTTTATTATTCTTAAAAACTTCTAATATTGGAGTATCCTTTAAAGATACAGTGATGATACATTCGTCCGTTAAAACAATCCCAATTGGAATTGTCTCATAGATTGGGAAGCCAGCATCATCATGTGTGATATACGGGTAATCCACGATGATATAGACTTGCCCGTCTTCTCGCTCAATTCTTGGACGTTCTTCATCATCTAGGGCATCTTTTATAAAGTCAATATAGATGTTTGTTTCATTCGCTATTCGATTGATCTCTTCCTCGGTTGGGGCATACATATTAACCCAGCAGCCTTTTGAAATGGTTTCTACCTGTTCAAGTACTTTTGTTTCCGTGCTTTTATAAATCTCCAACATAATAAAACCTCCTCACTCACTTTTTCGGAGGAAGCCACACTACCTTCATAAGGGTTGATATTCCTGAAGAATCCAATTCAAAGATAACATTGACTTCCCCACTACTACTAGGGTCTGGGTCTATTGCATAACTCAAAAATATCAACTCCTCTGGCATTTAATTACTCCATTATCATAAACCCAAAAGCCAAAAAGTACAAACAAGATTTCATTCAGGAAAATAGGGGTTCAAGTGAATTAATACTTCTTCAATATTATCGTATTTATCCATTAGTCTCCCTTTAATTAACTTGGCAAGGTCATGACCTTCTTTAATCGTTTTAAAGTGATCAATCGATATTCTTAAATCAACTAAAATATAATGACCATGCTCCCGCGCTCTGATCCGATCAATTCTCTTGACCTCCTGAAATTCATTGACTACATTAATATATGCTTGTAATGTTGTAGCGTCAATATTCCGTTCGAGTAAAATATCAAAAGCTTCCATTAACATTTCTTTTGAGATTTTAAAAATTAAATATGCAACAAAAATACTAGCCGCTTTGTCACCATATTGCAGAAATGGAATATCAAAACGTTCACCAAGAATGGAGAGAAAAACCCCGATAGCTGCAGCAATCGAAGCCACAATATCTGCTTTATGGTCAAATGCAATAGCCTCAATTGCCTTACTATTATGCTCTTTTGCCACTTTCAAGGATAAACGATACAAAATAATCTTCGTAAAATAAGAAATAATCGCTACCCACATCGCTAAGTAACTTGGTGTTTCTATTTCATGGAAGAAACCGCTGATTCCTTCAAACACAACATAGATGGAAACAAGAAAAAGTAAAATTCCTACGATTCCGGAAACAATAACCTCAGCCTTTCCATGACCATATGGATGTTCCTGATCAGCCGGCTTATTGGCGAGTTTAATAACCAGTAAGACGATAACAGAGGCAAAGACATCTGCAGCAGAATGTATTCCATCTGCAAATACAGCATCACTATTTCCATACCAGCCTATGATAAGTTTCCCTAATGTTAAGATGATATTACTGATTACACTGATCCAAGCAATTTTTTTCGCTAAGGATTCCCGCATCTTCTCTCTCCCCTTAAAAAAGTTTCTATTTCTTCATTTGATTATCCCCATTTTCCTCCATTATCATTTCCTCTTCTTCTTCTACAGTAATCCTGTTAATCGCATCATGGAGAAAATGAAAGGCTTCATCCAATTCTTCTCTTGAAGGATAGTTGTCTTTTTTCACATTTATCAGCTCCTTATTTTATGTATGAGTAATCCTCAAATAAAAAGTAGAAAATACAGTTGTACTTTATTTTTGAAAAGGAGAGTGTAACATGGATAAAAAGAATTCCACTACTAACAGCTCGGATATTGCTGGACGTACTTATGAAACAAGTGATTATCAAAAGAACGATGTCGTCGCTACTGGGCTTTCAACCACCCACGAACAGGCAAGTGACAGCTATATGGAGGGTGCAATAGATCCATCCACTGATGACGATTTAAACGCAAAGGATCTCCCAATTGCCCAAAAGCCTTTCAGAAACGAATAAAATTAGAGAAAACAGCTTTCCAAACGAAAGCTGTTTTCTTTCTACTTTTCGTCGTCTACATAAGGATCATGTTCATATGCAGGTAAGTCTCCAAAGCTGGTCATGGTCCCCGCTTCATCAAGTACCTCTTCATAGCGTTCATGTTGTGAATTTGGATATACAGTAATGTTGTTACCATACATATCATTACCTACAAAATTTTCGTAGTCTTCAACATACCCCTCATTTTCATCCGGTTCAATACCAACGTCATTGTAATGCTCTTGTGGAAAGGCTAAATCCGATGGTGTATCGGATGTTCCCCACTGTTCAACGATCTGCCAGGAGTCCTCTGCGTCAAAGGCAACATTTTCATCCTTTGAATCCATATCGAATTTTCCAAACGGCGGCATTAATACTCCTTCCTCAATCGGACGGTCATGTGAAACCACTTGGTCTGGACTGTGTTCTTTACAATAGGTTGTATTAGGCAAAGCCTCTAAACGTTCATAGGGGATTTCTTTTCCACATACCTCACATGTTCCATAGTTTCCATTTTCCATAGCAAGAAGCGCTTTATTAATATTTCTTAGTTGCAAATCTGTATGCTCATTTAACGCGATATCCTTTTCTCGTTCATATAACTCTGAACCTTCATCGGCAGGATGATTATCATAACTAGATAACTCTCCCATCGATTCATGAAAATGACCTCGTTCTAGTCCATAATGATCATTTTGTTCGAGTCGTTCTTCTATATCTTCTTTTTCTTTTAGTAATTGTAAACGAAAACCAGCAAGTTGCTCTGTTGTTAACATAGTAAACCCCTTTCAAGGCTTCATGCGCATCTAGATTGCCTATTTATTATTTCACATTAGTACCTTTTTATTTTCATTGATTTAGGCGATGATTATGTAATTTATTTCTTGATTCCAACAAAAACCTAAATTTCTCATTTAATCTGTCTGAATAACTTTTTAGAGTGGGTGTATCTTAACATATAGATACTCATTAGAAAGGAAAAGAGGGGATATGTATGGTAAACGTAAATTTTAAGAAATTCAAAAAAGTACAGCAGGAACATAAAAGCACATATTTAGGCGGTGACAACCAGCCATATGGTGTAAATGATCCTGAATATAATAACCAAGACAATACAGATAAATCGGTGGGAGCAACCGGGAGAAATATAAATGGGAAAATCAAGTAGCGGTACAAATGAAACCAATGATATGAAGTGGTGGCAGCTTTCGTTATTTGGAATTGGTTGTACAATCGGAACGGGTTTCTTTCTTGGTTCTAGTATTGCCATAAAAATGACGGGACCCGCCATTTTAATCGCTTTTATTCTTGCAGCCGCTGGTACCTATTTAGTATTCGACGCACTCGCAAAAATGACAGTTCAGGAACCATTGAAGGGCGGCTTTCGCTCATATGCGAAAAAAGCCTTTGGCAGATGGGCTGGCTTTAGCAGCGGCTGGGTCTATTGGGTTTCAGAGGTATTAATTATGGGCAGCCAAATGACAGCCCTTTCGATTTTTTCACAGTTTTGGTTTCCAAAGGTTCCCTTATGGTTGTTTGCTGGCGGCTATGCTCTTCTTGGTCTTGTTGTTATCCAAATCGGTGTAAGTATATTAAATAAGTTAGAGAATGTTCTCGCTATCATAAAAATTGCCGCGATAGTAATGTTCGTTATCATTGCTTTATTGGCGATATTTGGAGTCATCGATGGAGACCGTCCTATTCAATATCCTGATAGTAAAAAGGATTTACTTCCACATGGTGTCCTCGGTTTATGGTCCGGCGTCATCTTTGCCTTTTATGCATTTGGAGGAATTGAAATACTCGGCTTAATGGCAACCCAGTTAAAGGACCCAAAGGAAGCACCTAAGGCTGGTAAGGTGATGTTGTTAACGCTGATGATTATCTATATACTTTCTATCGGGCTTGCTGTTTTAATGGTCCCTTGGAATAAGTTTAATGGCGAGAAAAGTCCATTTGTTAATGCACTGGATAATTACGATTTAACCTTTATCCCCCACCTATTTAATGGAGCTTTGATTATTGCAGGATTTTCGACGATGGTTGCGGCGCTCTTTGCCGTTACCAGTATCCTTGTTACCCTTTCTGAAGAAGGGGATGCCCCTGGATTGTTTTGTAGACCAGGAAAATTAAAAGTGCCCGTTCCTACTCTGCTCATTACCGTTTTAGGTATATCAGCCTCGATTGTATCTGCATTATTGATGCCTGGTCATGTTTATGAGTATATTACAACAGCTGCCGGGCTCATGCTTCTTTATAATTGGATTTTTATTTTAGCTTCGTCATGGAAACTGCTAGAGGTAACGGCTAAGGATAAAATAAAATATTCCATCGGGATCCTTTTACTAGTAATTGCAGTCACCGGCACATTATTTCACAGTACAAGTAGACCCGGCTTTTTTATCAGCCTGGCATTCATTTGTATTATTGGCTGCATAACCTTGATGATGAATCTAAAGTGGAAAAAGAAAAAGAAAAAAGGAAAAGTACTTAGTCCTTGGCCAACTGCTTAAATACAAATATGCCAGCGATTGTTTCGCTGGCTTTTATTATTTAGGCTGTGTTAAAGATAAATGTTGAATTAATAACTATGTTGATTTTTGCGGAAGGCGCGAGACTCCTCGAAAATGCTATCGCATTTTCTTCGTGCGTGGGCAGATTCAAGGATGTAATTCAAAGTCCTGCAGGAGGACGGGACAGGGGAGACCCCGCAGGCGCTTAAGCGCCGAGGAGGCTTCCCGAACCGCCTGCGGAAAGCGAAGCGCCTCGTTACAGGCAGAAACCGCCTGTCACTGCGGTGATTATTCAAAGAAGCTTTCCTTAGTGGAGCAAAAATCAACAGCCTAGTTTAACACAGCCATTATTTAAATAATACAGTAAATGCTTGGAAGCCAAAGTAAATTCCAAAACCAATCAATGATATTCCAGACGAAAAAGAAATCCCTATAATCAGCTTTGAGGTTAAATACTTTCTAAAATTACTAGAAATACCAGCCATCGTAAAATCCCAAATCAGTAATCCAATAAAAATGGCACTGCTATAGAAAATTATCTGGCTCGTGTCATACGTTGCAGCGGTCTTTGCCAGCACCGAACCATATATCCCCAACCAAAATAAAATGGTTAACGGATTGGATATGGACATAAAGAAACCAGATATAAAGGACTTTACTAGCGGTTCCTCCTTCCTACTTCCTCCAATTTTTAACTTGTTTGCGGAAAGCATGGTTTCAATCCCAGTGTATAGTAAGACAAAGCATCCAAAAAGCCATAAAAACGTCTTCATAAAAGGATGTTCAAGGAAGTGAACAACCCCGAAATAAACTACTAACATATAAACCCCATCTGCTACGACCGCTCCTACCCCTATTAGCCATGAATGCATAAAACCATATTTGATTCCTTTATCAATTTGCGCTGCATTGATTGGACCAATGGGAGCAGCAAGAGACAATCCCAGCAAAATATAGCTTAAAAAAATATTCATCCAAATCTCTCCCTGAATTGAAATCGTCCGTCTATCAATTTTTATTCAGGAAGGAAGGGTTGTACCACTGTAAATAAAAAAAAGAGTCTTCTTTTTAGAAAAGAAAACTCCTTAAGGTATTTAGTTCGTATCAGATACTTTTCTTTGTTCGATTTTTTTATCATACTGTGCGTAATACCCCTGACTTCAGGCATGGGGATATAAGCATATCACTTGACCTTTCAATCAATTTGGAATATACTAGTTACAAATAGGAACGTACGTTCTTTGATAACTGAACATATAAGGTTGTGGCATGTATTAGAGCTATGCCACGTAAAATGTTCAAGCCATTAAAAAGCCATGACACGTTTTCTAACGTGAATCAAATAGGCTTTGATTAATGCAAAGCTGAAGGTCTTTTTTAAAGACCTGATGTATTAGCGGGTTTTGTGGTCACCCACATAAAGACAATGCCAATTAAAGGTATTCTTTATGAAACCCCTCGCCTTAGCGATGGGGAGATTCATAATGGTCCTCCTCTTCATAGCCTCTAATTAAATGATGCCGTGGGATTGGCATAGAAAAGGTGTCAATATCAATAATAAACTTGGGACGATGCTTTGATTCTTTATAAATTTTCCCTACGTACTCCCCTATTAAACCAATAGCAATCAGTTGTAAACCGCCAATCAACCAGATAGATGTAATCAGTGATGTCCAGCCTGTTTGTGTTTCCCCCAATGCCTTTAGAAGTATGAAATATATGCCAAATAATAGGCTAAGGAAAAAAGAAACAAACCCAATAAATAATACAAATCGAATTGGCGAAATAGAAAAGGATGTGATCCCATCAAATGCAAAGGCAAGCATTTTTTTTAAAGGGTACTTTGTTTCTCCAGCTTGTCTTTCTTTGCGATCATAGTAAACGATATCGGACTTAAAACCGAGGAGTGGAACAATACCGCGTAAGAAGAGATTTACTTCTTTGTAGCCCTCTAACTCCGTTACTGCTCGTTTACTCATTAAACGGAAATCAGCATGATTGTAAACTAGATCAACACCCATTTTTTTCATAAGCTTATAAAAACCTTGTGCAGTCGTTCTCTTGAAGAAAGTGTCGCTATCTCTGCGCTTTCGAACACCATAAACAATTTCATTTCCTTCATTATATTTAAGAATAAATTCTCGAATGACCTCAATCTCATCCTGCAGGTCAGCATCTATTGAGACAACACAATCTGATGTGTCCTTTGCAGCAAACAAACCAGCTAACAATGCGTTTTGATGACCAACATTTCTTGAAAGTTTTAAACCGCGGACATGTTCATTTCTTAGTCCTGTTTTATAAATAATCTCCCAGGTTCGGTCCTTACTACCATCGTCCACCAACAGGATTCTAGTTCGTTTCGAAACGAGATGTTCACTTATCAATTGTTCTACGAACTGATCAAGTTGATTTATAGTTTCGGTTAATACTTCCTCTTCATTATAACAAGGCACAACTATTGTCAGGACAGGTTCCATCATAGATAATAACCCCCGGTGTTTATAAAGTCTTGTACAAGTAAATCTTCCATGCGGAGCTTTTTGATTCAAATACTTTATCAAGGGAGAGTTTGATTTTTTCTGAATTTTCAATCGGAATGGCAGATAGTATGTACTGACCACCCATCTCTTTAAATACAGAAGTATTTAATTGTAGGTTTTTTAATTTCCTTCTGGAGTCCTTCTTGATCATGTATCTTTTTCCAAGTTGCCCTGTAAAAATATAACAGCGCCCACCCCATTGATCAAAGTACTTGCGGATGGTCTTATTTTTCTCTAATTCCAACTCAATTATTTTTCTAAATTGATGCTTATAGGTTAAAGGGTAAAAATTATTATAAGTATCAATGGTGTAAAAACCGTTGTACTGTGAAATAGCAGGATGGATTCCAATACTCGCTACCCGATAGTCTTCTTGATTAAGTCCAATATGGTTTTTTATGTCTGTAAACAATTCTTCGGCATAAAACTCTTTAACGGTTGGCTTTTTTTGATAGATAATCTCATCATTATATAAACCCAATAAAAGAATCTGTAAGATGGCGAACCATTTAGCCGTTTTAGCCCAGCTATGCCCCTGAAGTGAAATAATTTTTAATGCCAATGCAAATCCTGCATAAATAACCAGCGGTCGCAAAAAGTGAAAGCGAGCAAAATTGAAGGTGTCCATAAAATGAAAAATTTTTGTTACTGGTAACCAACCACGATAGAACCAAAAGGCATACCAAAGGGATAACAAGAAATTTAATAGAAATAAAAAAACGAAAACTTTTTCATGTTTCCATCTCTTTTTTACATAAACAAAATAAAGGGCAATAAACGTAATAGGTAAAATAAAGAGTCCGTGTACAGTCATTACATGCGTATGACCTAATACATAATTTTTAATGGTTAGCCGTGCTGCCTGTAAGAACGGCAAGGATGCATGGAAATATTCATCACGACTATTGAGTTCCGTAGAAAATAAAAAGGAATAGACTAACCGATATTCAACAAACATAAAAATAACTGTCATGTATGCAATAGACAATAGAAATTGAAGGTTCCACCCCTTGCCCCTGACCACATCCACAAGCCAAAAAATCCCCATTGCACTTAGAAAAAAGAAAAATCCCAAAACAATACTCGCGTAAAAGGGAATAAAAGTAAGGACGAGATATTCCTTCACTGTCCCCTCTCCATTGCGAATAGTAAGGAAAGCCCAAAGTGCAAGCGGCATCCCTAAGGTGCTTAGCATTCCAGAGGGCCAGAAAGGTGTTAAAGCAAAGGCAAGCGATACTGTAATTTGGAGGAATGCCCACTTGTCACCAGGGAGAAAATGTTTTTTTAAAAGCAAATACATCCCAATAAAGGCGACAACCCTTGTCAACGCCTGGCTAAGTCCATATGCAATCATGGTTGGAAATAACGCATAGAGCCAAACGATGATACTGTATTCTGTTCCAAATGTATTTCTTGGAACTCCATTAATAATTTGGGGGACGACAGCATTGACATCCCCAAACATTTGACCACTATTGGCGAGAACTTTATACCATGCCAGATTCGAATCTAAGTTATCATGAACACGAATATGAGCATTTTCTTGAAGAATAAAAAGTGGGGATAGATATAGAGCAATGATCAACAAAGCAAAAATAATGTATTTCATCTCTTTTTTCGTATCAGTTAACAATCACACACACCTCAAATTAAACCTTCTTCACGTTTAATAAAGTTTGCATCTGGCATGGAAATTATTCCTCTTTATCAATTGTTTTCCTTTTCGATATATAAAATAACCTTCCAATAGATTGTATTGGAAGGTTACATGAACTTATTATTTAGGGGCTTGCCGGTTTATTATCATAAACATTTAAAAGGATATCGAGCTTTTGGCTACATTGAACAACATTTGGGTTTGAATATCCATATTGTCGTGCTAAATCAATCATTTCAATTCTCGTTTTTTCAATATCAGATAACAAATAGTTCATGCTCGTTTCCATGGCTGACACCTCTTTTCGGGTTTATAACATATTTATATTATTAACCTTAATTTAAGTAATTTTTCACATTAAAACAAGTAGGCTGAATTAAAAATAATTGTACCTTTCGTGAACATTATCCTAGTACAATATCCCTATCGTTTAGACCGTAGTCAAAAGGGATTCTAGCTCCTTAACAAGGGTCTTCCCTGTTTCAATATATTGTTCAGGAAAACTTGCATCTTTATCCACTGGCTCGGAAAACTGATTCATGGTACCTGCATCACCTATATGGTCATCAAGTCCCATTTGGTATTTATGGGATAACAAGTATGGCCGACCGAGCTCAACGGTGCAATTACGTGCATCAAGCTGACCATCTACAGCTGTAAACGGAAGCCTTAGAAACTGATAACCCACTTCATCATTTATTTTGTAGTCAAAGGCACCGTGGTCATAATCCCAGTTACCTCCGATAGAATATCCGATTGGCTTTAATGTTTGTTCCAGCTTGTATAAATCATATTGTTTACCCTCAATAATTGATGGTATCTCAATCAATCTTTTCGCCCCCTTTTTATTAGTTTTCCCAAAAGTTATAAAAAATAGAGTACTGATTTTCACAGTACCCTACTTTTTTATAATCTAATTCAATATACACAACTATTTATTAAAGTCTTTTTTCAAGTTCTGCCTTTTTTTCTTCAAATCCTGGTTTTCCTAATAGGGCAAACATGTTTACCTTATAAGCTTCAACACCAGGTTGATCGAATGGATTTACTCCTAGTAAGTATCCACTCATTGCACAAGCCTTTTCAAAGAAATAGACTAGATAGCCAAATGTATACTCATCTTGTTCAGGAATTGAAACGATTAAGTTTGGAACTCCGCCATCTGTATGAGCAAGCATGGTTCCTTGGAATGCTTTATTATTAACGAAGTCAACAGTTTGTCCAGCTAGATAATTTAAACCGTCTAAATCACTTTCGGCACCTTCAATCGTTAATTCATGACGAGATTTTTCTACCTTAATCACCGTTTCGAATAAATCACGGCGACCTTCTTGCACATATTGTCCAAGTGAATGGAGATCCGTTGAGAAGTTCGCTGATGATGGATAAATCCCTTTTTGGTCTTTGCCTTCACTTTCTCCGAACAATTGCTTCCACCATTCAGAAAAGTATTGAAGTCCAGGTTCATAATTGACCAGCATTTCAATTGTTTTCCCTTTATTATAAAGAGCATTTCTAACGGCAGCATATTGATAGGCTGGATTTTCTTCTAGCTCGGAATGGCTGAAGTCTTCTTGCGCCTTTGCTGCACCTTGCATCATTGTATCAATGTCAGCACCACTTACAGCAATAGGAAGTAAGCCAACTGCTGTTAATACTGAGTACCTGCCGCCAATATCATCAGCAATGACAAAAGATTCATAGCCTTCTTCATTCGCTAATGTTTTCAGAGCACCTTTTTCGGCATCTGTTGTCGCATAAATTCGCTTACGGGCTTCTTCCACACCGTATTTCTCCTCAAGCATCTTACGGAAAATTCTAAAAGCAATAGCTGGTTCCGTTGTTGTACCTGACTTCGAAATAACATTAACAGAGAAGTCTTTTCCATCAAGAAGGTCCATAACATCTCTCATATAAGTGGAACTGATATTGTTGCCGACAAAAATAATTTGCGGGGTTTTCCGCTTATCTTTTGGAAGTGCATTGTAGAAGCTGTGCTGTAACATTTCAATTGCAGCTCTTGCTCCTAAGTATGAGCCGCCAATCCCAATTACTAGCAGCACATCTGAATCAGATTTAATTTTATCTGCAGCCTTTTTAATACGGGAAAACTCTTCCTTATCGTAGTTTGTAGGAAGGTCAATCCATCCCAAAAAGTCACTTCCTGCTCCAGTTTGCTCGTGCAGGGAATGGTGTGCTACCTTAACGGCATCACGTAAGTATGTAATTTCATGTTCTGCAAAGAAGGTTAACGCTTTTGAGTAATCAAAACGTATGTGTGTCATGAATGTATCCTCCATAATTTTATTCTCAATACTCACTTTAACCAATGCGGGACAGATTATCAAGAATGGTCTTTCCCTGTAAGCGTACCCATTTTCGCCATTTTTTTTACATTGTTCAAAATTTGTCGAAAAAAGAACGAGCATGATGAACATGCCCGTATTTAAAAGTTAGGCTGTGTTAAACTGGGCTGTTGATTTGTGCTCCAGGCGCTTCGCTTTCCGCAGGCGGTTCGGGAAGCCTCCTCGGCGCTAAAGCGCCTGCGGGGTCTCCCCTGTCCCGTCCTCCTGCAGGAGTCTCGCGCCTTCCGCAAAAATCAACATTTACCTTTAACACAGCTAAAAGCTAAAGTGATTCCCGATAAATAGCTAAAACATCTTCCCTAGTTAATTTCGTAAAGTTGCCAAATTCACCGTTTGCCATGGCTCTTTCTGCCATCAACTCAATTTTACTGTCATTAATTTCATAGTCTGCTAACCGTACTGGTGCCCCGATACTATTCCAGTATTCACGTAATTTTTGAATCCCTTCTAGTCCTGCTTCTTCCGCACTCTTACCTTCTGGGTTTACACCAAATACTCTTACAGCAAGTTGTTTAAACCGCTCTGGTTTTACGTTGAGATTATGTTTCATCCAGTGAGGAAATAAAATCGCAAGACCGCCGCCATGCGGGATATCATACACAGCTGATACAGCGTGTTCAAGATTATGGGTAGCCCAATCTCCTCGATACCCCATATTTAAAACCCCATTCAATGCCATTGTCCCGCTATAAAGGATCGTTGCCCGATGTTCATAGTTTTCAAGGTTTGCAAGCAATTTAGGCGCGGTTTCCATTACGGTAAGTAGTAATGATTCACACATTCGATCTTGGAATAAGGTGTTTTCCTCCAAGTGAAAATAGTGCTCTAATACATGAGACATCATGTCGACAATTCCATATATCGTCTGATCCCTTGGAACCGAAAAAGTATGTACAGGATCCAAAATGGAGAATTTAGGGAAAGTGAATGGACTTCCCCACCCATATTTTTCATTCGTCTCCCAATTGGTAATAACGGACCCAGAATTCATTTCCGAACCAGTAGCTGCTAACGTCAGTACCGTTCCAAATGGCAATGCCTCTTTAACTGCCGCTTTTTTTACAACCAAGTCCCATGCGTCTCCGTCATATTTTGCACCGGCTGCTATTAACTTGGTACAATCAATTACACTTCCGCCGCCAACAGCTAACAGGAAGTCAATCCCTTCATTTTTACAAATTTCCACCCCTTTACGAGCAGTCGTAATTCGAGGATTCGGTTCAACTCCAGGTAATTCGTATACTTGTGCATCAATTGACTTTAATACGCCCATTACCTTGGCATAAAGACCATTACGTTTAATGCTTCCGCCGCCATAAACGACTAAGACTTTTTTCCCAAACCGAGGAATTTCATTTTTTAATTGCTCTAGCTGATCTTTTCCAAAAATTAATTTTGTCGGATTCCAAAATGTGAAGTTATGCATCATCAGCACCATCCTTTCCACATTTTATTATTATCGAAAAAAATTTATTTTGCAAAGAATAGAACGATGTATATTTGTTTCTAGTTTTCAGCAATCTAGTAGTGTAAGAATATTAATAGGAGGGATCATGCTTGAGTACTATTCAAAGAATTGCTCTAATTCTTACCATTATTGGGGCTATCAATTGGGGCTTAATTGGATTTTTTCATTTTAATTTAGTTGAAGCCATTTTTGGTAATTCAGCACTTTCACGCATTATTTATGGCTTGGTTGGAATAGCAGGGCTTATCAACCTCGGTCTTCTCTTCAAACCAAACGAGGCACATGTAAGAGAACCAGAAACCAATAGAAGTTAACAAGAAAAGCGCAAGCGCCCTGGTCAGCGGCGTATGGCCTGGAGCGCTCCAACCGAGATAAAGGAAACACGAAGAGCCGGAGGCGATTCGATGTTGACTTATCGTAGAGCGGAGAGCGAAGGACACTAGCCGCTAGGGTGCTGGAGCTGGACAGTAAACTAAGTTCAAAACCTTATACTTTCTTATCTTTTAAAAAAATCCTTGCAAACCATTTGCAAGGATTTCTTATATCCAGCCTCTATACTCTGAGGCTTCGACCATTTTTCTAACGCCAACCATATAAGCGGCTATGCGCAAATTTACACTACTGATTTTTGAGGTCTCATATACTTGGTGAAATGCCCTAACCATCTTTTCTCGTAATTTTTTTTCTACTTCTTTATCGTCCCAATAATAACCTTGTTTATTCTGAACCCATTCGAAATATGAAACAGTAACTCCCCCGGACCCTGCCAAAACATCGGGAACAATTAAAATGCCACGATCAGAAAGAATCCTAGTACCCTCTATTGTTGTGGGACCATTTGCTGCCTCCACCACAATCTTAGCCCTTATATTACAAGCATTTTTAGATGTAATTTGATTTGAAACCGCTGCAGGGACAAGAATATCGCATTCTTGTTCAAGCAATTCCTCATTGGTAAGCGTTCCTTCAAAAAGCGATGTTACCGTTCCAAAACTGTCACGGCGGCTCAATAAATACTCAATATTTAGTCCATCTGGGTCGTAAAGGGCACCATATACATCAGAAATTCCAACAATTATCGCTCCAGCTTGCCCCATGAATTTTGCAATATAACTGCCTGCATTACCGAATCCTTGAACAATGACTCGAGCCCCTTTTAGAGAAAGTCCTTGTATTTTTGCCGCTTCTTCAATACAAATTGCAGCCCCAAGTGCCCCTGCTTCCTCCCTGCCTTCTGAACCTCCAAGTATAAGCGGTTTACCCGTAATAAAACCAGGAGAGTCAAATTTACGAAGACAACTGTATTCATCCATCATCCAGGCCATTATTTGAGAATTTGTATACATATCCGGTGCCGGGATATCCTTGGTTGGACCCACTATTTGACTTATGGAACGCACATACCCTCGACTTAGACGTTCTAATTCACCAAAGGAAAGAGTACGAGGGTTACAAATAATTCCACCCTTTCCACCGCCAAAAGGTAAATCAGCAATACCGCATTTCAAGCTCATCCACATTGACAATGCCTTCACTTCATCTTCATTTACTTTTGGATGGAAGCGAACACCTCCAATTGTCGGTCCAACTGAATCATTATGCTGCGCCCGATAGCCGCTAAAAGTCTTAACAGAACCATCATCCATACGAACGGGAATCCTGACCTCGAGAATCCTTAATGGTTCTTTTAATAATTCAAATGCTTCTTTCCTTATTCCCATTCTTGTTAACGCATCATGAATAACAATCTGTGTGGATGTAAGTAGATTTAATGTCTCTATCTCATTATCACCAACACTATTTGTTATCTCAATATTCCCCATTTTGGCACCTCTGTTTTTTCATTTAGCCCAACACTTTTTGAATGCGTTCTATTGCCTTAAACCTTGTTCCTCTATTCAAAAGTGAATAATATATATACCTATTGTAGCCGAGGCAGCAAAAAGAATGAACAAAATCGATAAAAATCTTTTCAAAATAAGCTGTGTTAAATGATACTGTTGATTTTATAACCTGTTGATTTGAGCGGAAGGCACGAGACTCCTGCGGGACTAGCAGGTCAGGGTGAGACCCCGCAGTCGCGCAGCGGCGAGGAGGCTCACCGACCGCCCGCGGAAAGCGAAGTGCCTGGAGCTCAAATCAACAGCCAAGTTTAACACAGCCTCAAAATAAAAAACCTAATGCCTGCTATTATTTAAGCAGGGCACTAGGTTTTTTACCATTTATTTATTTCTTTATTAAATCTTCACGTTGAGATTGGTCAATCCACTCTTGAAGCTTATCTTTTAATGTGTTAAAGCCTTGTTGTCCATCAACATCAGGTACAATAGTAGCTGCTTGACGCTTACGAGGTTTCTTTGGTTTAGCAACAGCCTGTTGAACAGGTGCTTCTTCCGTTGCACGAATGGATAAACCAATTTTCCCAGCATTTTCATCAATTGATAATACTTTTACCTGCACTTCATCTCCAACTTTAAGATGATCATTAATATCTTTTACATAACCATGCGTGATTTCTGAAATATGCACAAGACCTTGTGTATTATCATCTAATGCTATGAACGCTCCATAAGGTTGAATTCCAGTTACTTTACCCGCTAAAACACTTCCAGTTTCGATCTTTTCTGTCATGAAAACACTCCTAAGAAATAATTATTTTTATCTTTTATATACGCAATAAGAAATTATAACACATTGTGCAAATTTAATCAAAAAAGGTTTTTCTAAAGTTGGAATGGAAAACGTTAACATAATGTTCAAATGGCACCTTCCCAATAAAAAAGAATTTTATGGTAATATAAATATGAGATAATGTCTTTATAGGAGAGGTGATCAGTGTGAATCCAATAGGCCGTACGATCAAAAATTATCGAGAACACTTGAAAATGACCAAAGAGGAATTGGCCCAAAAAATTAGAGTCGGGACACATACAATTGAAAAATATGAGACTGGCGAACAAATCCCAAGCAATCAAACTCTTCTAAAATTGTCGACTGTACTTGATATCCCTGCTTCTGAACTTAAATTAGATCAACTTGACAAACAAATTTAATTTTTTGACTGCATAAATGTTCAAAAAAAGGGCATCATAAACCTGTAAGCTTTCTAGTATTCCCCCCTTTTTTGAAGTGGACAACCATATTTGGTATGTCCTCTTTTTTTTGAAAAAGTGCAAAAACATGTGTGAAACAAGAGATTGCAGGAGAAATTATAATCACGAACATATCAACAGAAGGTGGGATAAACAACGTGGAAGAGAAAGTCTTTTATCGTAATCAGCAAGTAAATAATATTGATATTTATTATGAATTCTATTCAAACCCTGATTCCACTAAGACTCTCGTACTGCTTCATGGATTTCTTTCCTCAACTTTTAGTTATCGGCGTTTAATCCCTTATTTAAATAAAGAATTTCAAGTCGTATCCATTGATCTTCCTCCCTTTGGAAAAAGTGGAAAAAGCAGCAAATTTGTTTATTCTTATAGCAATCTTGCACAAACTGTCATTCAGCTTATTCATTCACTTGATTTAAAGGATATTACCCTAATCGGTCATTCAATGGGCGGCCAAATCGTCCTAAATATCCTAAATCAACAGCCGGATATTGCCGAAAGGGCCGTCCTGCTTTGTAGTTCATCTTATTCCAAACGCTTACGATTGCCTTTAATTATCAGTAGTTACATTCCTTATTTCCATTTATACGTAAAGTTTTGGCTCGCTCGGTCTGGTGTACGGCAAAATCTCCAAAATGTTGTGCATGACCATTCATTACTCAGTGACGAAATGCTGTTTGGCTATTTGCAGCCTTTTTTAGAGGATGAAATCTTCTTGGCATTAACAAGAATGATTCGCGACCGTGAAGGAGACCTCTCTACAGGAGCATTGAATCAAATTGCACATCCATGTTTATTAATTTGGGGAGAGCATGATAAGGTAGTACCATTAACCGTGGGAGAGCGGTTGAAAAATGATTTAAGAAAGTCCGAACTCGTTATTTTAAAAGAAACAGGTCATTTGGTTCCTGAAGAACGCCCTGAAGATGTGTTTCAGTATATCAAACAATTCTTGGCTTAAACAAACGACAGCTATGCTTAAAGTTATCTTTAAGCATAGCTGTCGTTTTATATGGTACAGGAATCGTTATCCTTTATCGCTAAAAGCTGGTTTGCCACTTTTAAGCATCGATCGATAGGTATAGCCTTTTCAAAGGAAAATTCATAGATACTTTGAATTCTTGCTGCTAAGTCTTCTGGGTGGTCTAATTCATGGATCGCTTGAATGGTATCGGCGATTTCTGTATCATAATTGCCATTTTTTAAATGGAAAGGGTCCCATTCATTTAACACGTCCACAAATTGCAGATTCGTTTTCATTTCACTTTCCATATCATTTTCTCCTACTTCTTTTTTTCTATTTAAGAACATATTCTGCAAGCACTGTTTGAAGCTCGTAAATATTTAAATTCTTGTTAAATTGTTTTTGCAGAGGAAGGGCGTTACCTGAAATCCAGATTTTTAATTCTGCATCCAAATCAAAGCTTCCTGCTGTCTCGATACTAAAATGGGTAATACTTTTATAGGGAATGGAGTGATATTCCACTTTCCTTCCTGTCAGTCCCTGTTTGTCCACAAGGATTAACCTTTTATTCGTAAAAATAAACAAATCCCTAATTAATTTATACGCTTTTTCAATTCTTTCATCTACAGCCAAAATTCGAGCGAATTCCCTTTGTGCATCAGCAGGGTTCACCTCTGAAGCATTTCCCATCACACCATCAAAAAATCCCATTTTACCCCTCACCTTTCCTACCTTTTCCTTTATTATACTACCTATTGCTATCAATTATTTTTTAACAATTCTTTTTGAATGAACTCCATTAAATATTCCAGCATTTGGTCTGCAGATAGTAAGGCTTCGCCCCCACCCTGTGCAAATGAATCACTGCCTCCCCCCTTACCTTTTATTAGCGTTAAGGCATCTCCAATAATCCTTTTCATACTTACACGATCTGCTGAACCTCTTGCACCGACTAACTGAAGCCTGTTCTCATTTTGAGAAACAAATAACACAATAGCCTTTTCATCTTCTGTTAATATAATACGAGCCAATTTTTGTAGTTCCTGAATCGTTCTGTTTTGAAACACTTCACTGACAATTCTTTTTTCCGTTGAATGATCAAGTAAGCTCCTAGCTTCAAAATAAAGTACTTTTTCTAATGTTTGTTCTAGTTCTTTCTCGGTGTTTTTACCATTCTCTAAAAGGCGGGTAACACTTTTTGGCATTTCTTTTTCCGGTGAATTAAGAAGTTTTGTGAGTTCTATTAAGACCTTATTTTTTTGACTTAGCTGCTTAATCACCCGATTCCCGCACACAAATTGTACTCTCGTTTTTTTCTTTTGCTTTTCCCATTCCAATATTTTTATTGCCTGTACTTCTCCCGTTGCTTTCGGATGTGTTCCTCCACAGCCGTTATAATCAAAATCGGGAATGATAACTAGCCGTATATCTTCTTTTACTTTTGTTTCTTTTCTTAAAGGATAGCGAGATAACTCTTCCTCGGACACCCATTTAACATCAATGATCCTGTTCTCTAAAATAATTTTATTAGCCATTTGCTCAGCTTTTTCAGCTTCTATTTCTGTAAGGTTTTCTGTCTCTAAATCAATGGTTAGAATTTCATTTCCTAAATGGAACCCCACCGTCTTGTGTTTAAAAAGAGTTTCAAATGCAGCAGAGAGTATATGCTGTCCTGCATGCTGCTGCATATGATCAAATCTTCTATCCCAATTGATAACACCATGCACGGTAGAATATATATCATCTAATTCACTTTCGAGATAGTGACGTATTTCTCCCTCAGCTTCCTCAACATTTATTACTTTAATGTTTTCAATTGTACCTTCATCATGAGGCTGCCCTCCTCCAGTAGGGTAAAAGGCAGTCTGATCCAATACAATGTAGTCATTTCCATTATCTTCTTTTCCTTGAATAACTACTTTTGCTGTGAATGCTGTTATGTAAGGGTCTTGATAAAATAGTTTATTTTCCATATTTACTACTCCTAGTTTTTAATAAGGGCTATTTTCTTACTAAATTTATGCTTTTTTCTGCGGAAACATAGCAGAATCAATTAATTTTGATCCAAAAAGCTACAAAGTTCATTAAAAAGAAACCTGTCCCCTCAATTATGAAGAAACAGGCTTGCTACGTCTAATTTTTTCTAATTATTTTTTCCGCTGACCATAACCACCCATTTGCGGATAGCCTTGGTGGTGATGCCCTCCCATTTGCGGATAGCCCTGGTGGTATCCTCCCATTTGTGGATAGCCGTGATGGTATCCTCCCATTTGTGGATAGCCGTGATGGTATCCTCCCATTTGTGGATAGCCCTGATGGTATCCTCCCATTTGCGGATAGCCGTGATGGTATCCTCCCATTTGTGGATAGCCTCCATACTGTCGTTCTGCCATTATTATCTCCTCCTTTCTTCTACATGCTATTGTATGCATGACTATGTGGATAAGCTTAGGTTAAAGTCCTAAAAAAGTAGTTTCTCTCACAAAAAAAGGCTGTCTCTCATCGGAGGAAGCCTTTATCTGTGATACTATTCGCCCTTACTTCGCCTTATCCTTGGAGATTTTACCACATGCAATCCTTTTTCCTACATCACCTTCAGGCTGTGACATGCCATCATCTTTTCCTTCATGAATGATAAGGGATGTTCCATCTTTCGTAAGAAGTGATGCTTTCCCCTCTTTTAACGTAACTTGAGGGGCCTTAAGCTCTGCCTTTACAGACCCATCCGGTTCGACAATTAAATTGGGAAGGTCACCTGGATGAGCACCCTTCGGATGTAGAAGACCATGCTTTTTTTTATCAGGATTCAAATCCTTGCCTGCTGATTTGAAGTTGGGAGCCTTGCATGTTCCCATATCATGAATGTGAACCGCATGCACACCAGGAGGAAGTCCCTTCAACTTAAATTTCATTTTTACTCCACTCGATACCTCTTGTATGGTAACTTTCCCTACAGACTCACCTTTTTCATTAACCATTTCAACATCAAGCTTCGTTATATCCTTTTCCAAACAACCTGTGAGCAGGATAAATAGGATGAGTATCCAAATTTGCTTCATATGTATCCCCCAAAAGTCGACATTTTGTCTTAGTATCCGCTTAGAGAGGAAATTTATGTATGAAAAAAGAAACAGCTTATTGTTCACTGTTTCCTTGATTATGCTGCCCGGCTATGATTCTTTCTTCGAGTTCTTTTGCCTTTTTAGCTTCTCGCTTAGAGACCTTGATGATAAGCCGCATGGTTAGCCAGGCTCCAATCATAAAGATAATAAAAGTAATCGCTGCTGGACCATATTCAGATTTATCTTCAGGAAAGTATAAGAATAACGATAATACAAATGGCTGATACATCTCTTTTTCTCCCTTTCTATAAAGGAATGTCACTGATAATTAATTATAGCAACAAAAAGAGTGACCTGCCATTTATTGATTCGAATCCATGGTTGTTACTTAAGTATTTTGATTCCCTTAATGATCACATCTTCTACTGGCTTGTCCTTATCGTCCACCGGAGTCTCGGCGATTTTATCTATGATATCCATTCCCTCCACAACTTGACCAAAGACTGTATGGCGTTGATCAAGCCATGGAGTACCACCGTTTTCTTCATAGGCTCCAATAATTTCTTTAGGGAAGCCCGCCTTTTCCATTTCTGTTTTCATTGATGGGTCTACTGATTTTTTTTGAACAATAAAGAACTGGCTGCCATTTGTATTTGACCCTGAATTGGCCATTGATAAGGCACCACGTAAATTGTATAGATTCTTGGAGAATTCATCCTCAAATGGTTTCCCATAAATACTTTCTCCACCGGTTCCATTTCCATTTGGGTCGCCACCTTGAATCATGAAGTCAGTGATGACCCGATGAAAAATCAATCCATCATAATATCCTTCTTCACTATGCTTCACAAAATTTTCTACCGCTTTTGGAGCATATTCTGGGAATAATTTAATTTTTACATTTCCCATAGTCGTTTCTATTTCAACGAGCTTTTCATTTTCAGAAACTTCATTTGAAAGTTGAGGATAAACTGCATTAGCCACTTGATCGCTCCCTTCCTTTTCCTCAGTCTTTGAAGCAGTACTCCCAGAAGCTGCCTCCTCTTTCTCTTTGCTTGTCCCACATCCTGCTAAGACAAGAACACCGATTAACAAAACGAACAAAAACAGCAAATTCTTTCTCATATATAATCCCTCCATTTTATTAATTTAACCCAATTTTTTGTTTTTTGCACCTTGTTTTTTATATAATGTAATTAGCCTAGATGAGTGAAGGAGAGAATATGATGTCAGAGTTACAGATTGGTGAGATTGTCACCGGAATTTATAAAACCGGGAAATATATTGGGGAAATAACCGAAGTTCGTCCGCAGCATTATTTAGTCAGAGTTTTAGCTGTTGTCAAACATCCAATGCAAGGTGATTTACATAATCCAAAAGATGCAGATGTACTTATTTTCCATGAAAGAAAAGCACTTTCTTTTAGAGAGCAGGCCAATATTCCAAAACAGATGGTAAAGCCTTTCAAAGAAGAAGTCCCTGACTACCTCGAATCATTGAGACAAGCAGTGGAAAAAGTGAAAAATGAATTAACAGAGAATAAAACTGCTTGGGCTGATATGAGTTTAAAAAGCATAGCTTCTTTAGAAAAGGATTACTTTAAATGAATAATAAAGGCCAAATCAGATTGAATGATTTGGCCTATTATGCAAATTCATTTAATAGTTTTGAAAAATCAATGCGGTCACCGATTGTGGTAGGTTTAGGTTTTTCTAAATAGCGTTTATCCTTTTCAACAAGCCGAAATATGTTATAAGTAGTCAGTGCATCATCTAGTGCTCGATGATGCCTTCCAGTGCCCTCTTTTCCATATTCTTGAACGGCTTTCCATAATCCTGTTTGATTTTGATCCCCAAAAAACCGCTTATATTCCATAGATAAATCCAACTCTGTCGCTTTAAAAGGAAATTCCACACCTGCCTCTAAACAATTATGCCGAAGAACCTTCATATCCATGTTTCCCCAAGTGACGATGGTAGTTTCATACTGATTATTGAATTCTCCTAACTTTCGAACGAGTTCATAAAATGAAATTCCCTGGTCAACCTGCTGCTGTGAAATATGTAAGAATGATTTACAGCGTTCAGAAAGAATAGGGAACTTGAGTGGTGTCACATAGAATGAAAATTGCTCTGTTATTTGATCATCAACAACTGCCACTAGTCCAACCTCAATAATCTCCGGGAAAAAGTCTTTCATGCGGACATTTCGTTCAGGCATTGTAAATTCAAAATCAATAAAGATAGTTTGTCTCTTTTCCTTCATACTTTCACCACCTTTTCCAAACCATTTTCTTACTACCATTATATAAAGAAACCTGTACAAAGTATTGTACTAATTCTCTATATTTCTTACATTATATCACGAAATCGGTATAAATTTTTTAAATATTTTATCAATTAACAAGAAAAGCGGATGGAATTATCCCCATCTTTTTAAAGGTTACTTTTTCTGTTTAAAAATGGCCATTGTACATCTCGAAATACAAATGAGGCGATCTTGTTCATCGGTAATTTTGATATCCCAGACCATGGTTGTTTTCCCACGATGTAGGATAGTCCCTACCGCTGTTACGGTTCCTTCGCTAACAGGACGCACGTGGTTGGCATTTATTTCTAAACCCGCAGCACCTTCTGTTTCTTTATCAACCAATTCAAATGCACCAACACTTGCGACTGTCTCTGCTAAGGCAACTGAAGCACCACCATGTAACAAACCAAATGGCTGGCGCGTTCTTTCATCGACTGGCATCGTTGCGATAACTTTTCCTGGTTCCAAATGCGTAATCTCAATTCCTAATGCTTCAATTAACGTATTTTTAATCATCTTTTTCATCCTTTCTAGTTCAATGTATGTAATTCTATATTCTCTTTCATTGGTGTAATTTCCTTTAAAAAAGAAAAAACAGCCTCTAAAGCTGTTTTTTAACATCTTAATAAAATCCAGGGGGACCGAATCCGGGGGGACCATTAAATTGATTGCCATAGAATTGGTTTCCATAGAATTGGTTCCCGTAGAATGGGCTAGGATACCCATAAAATGGACGAGGATACAATAATGCACCACCTAATAGTGCCCCTGCTAAACCACCTAAAAATGGCAATCCAAATCCAATGCCAAAAAAGCGATCATTCCGTGTAGGGTAAGGGCTTCGATAATAATGCATGCAGCCATACCTCCTTTTCATCTATACTTGCCTACACTACTACATATGCAAAAAGATGGGAGATGGGTTGGGCATTCAGCGGAAAAACCCCAGATAATTAATCAGGGGCTTAAAGAGCTATTTTCCGATCGGTTCAAAACGTTCAACAAATAGAGCCAGCGTACGTGTCATTACACCTGTTCCCCCTGCAGGACCTAGATCATGTTCCTTAGAAGTGGTGGAAGTTCCAGCAATATCTAAGTGAACCCAAGGTGTTCCTTCAGCAAATTCACCAATAAAGGCACCCGCGACGATGGCATGTCCTTCACTGCCGGGGGAATTATTTAAATCTGCCACTTTACTATTTCTTACCCGTTCTTTGTCTTTCTCGAACAATGGTAATTGCCAGACTGGTTCACCAGCTTCCATAGAGGCTTCTAAAACTTGTTCATAGAGCGTTTCATGATTGGTCATGGCACCTGTCGTGTGTAATCCGAGCGCTGTAATAACTCCGCCAGTTAATGTTGCCACATCCACTAAATATTCTGCACCATGGTGCTTTGCATAGGTGACAGCATCCGCTAGAACCAGTCTACCTTCTGCATCAGTGTTTAACACCTCAATCGTCTTGCCACTCATTGAAGTGATTACGTCATCTGGCTTGAAGGCATTACCTGAAATCATATTGTCGGTCGAAGGAATAACCGCGACAACGTTTTGTTCAGGTTTTAATTCACCGATGATTTCCATTGCCCCAAGAACAGCCGCAGCTCCGCCCATGTCGGACTTCATCCCGACGATGCCGGCTTTTGTTTTAATCGAATATCCGCCAGTATCGAAGGTAATTCCTTTTCCAACTAATCCAATGACATTTTCCCATTGCTCTTTCCCTTGATACTTTAAGACAATCATTTTTGGAGGCTCTGTAGATCCTTGGTTAACAGCAAGGAATGCGCCCATCCCTAACTTTTCAATCTCTTCTTTATCAAGGACTTCTGCTTCAAAGTCGTATTTAGAAGCAAGTTTTAATGCATAATCCGCCATGTCCGTTGCTGTCAGCAGGTTACCTGGAATATTTACAAGGGTACGAGCAGAGTTAGTCCCATTTCCAAAAGCAAGACCCACAGTTAATGACGCCTGAATATCCTCTTTATCCACACCTTCACTATAGACAGTGATCTTTTCAAGCTTCTTCTCGGGTTCATTTGACTTTTGTTTATAACCTTGGAATTGATAGGTAGCCAATGAGAATGCTTCGCCTACTGCATGTGCGGCTTCTATTCCATCCACTGACTCTGTCATAAAAGTATCTAAAAGAATGGCCGTTTCTTGGAGCTTGCTGGCCTTTACCGCTTTAAATGCCTTCCCTAAAGCCTCATTTAACTTTTCGAAGTTACACTCTTTTTCCTTGCCAAGTCCAACAAACCAAATTCTTTTAGCAGCTATTTTTCCAAAACTATGTACTTTGCTAATTTTTTTATACTTTGCTGAAACATCACCAGCTTTGACAAGCTCAGTTAATTGTCCACCAAAAAGTTCATCCAGCTTCGCTAAGGACCCGCTAAACTTCTCTGGCTTATCAAAAAGTCCGATAATCATTCCTTCATGTGCTGTTGAAAAGTCAATTTCATTTATTACAGTAAACATAGCCTTCCCACCTCCGTGTAAAATACCTTCTCATTATATCGGAAAAATGAATATATTTCGACTTCCTAAGTAATTCAATAAAAATAGCAGGCACATGGCCTGCTTTATTCTCTTTCAGAACGAATGTATTGCTGACGGAATACTTGCATTGATTTTTCCTCATTTAATGCTTGTAATTGGGCTTCGGTAAGTTTTCCATTTCCTTGTTCAACCACATATACCTCAACTTCCCTTTTACCCCACTTGTTATAAACATCCTCAACTGTTTCATAATAAAGATCCACTTTGTTCCCTTTAATTGCTCCGCCCTTATCAGCAACAACCCCATACCCATACTCGGGAATGAACAGAATCGTTCCAATTGGAAAAACCGATAAGTCTGCTGCGACTGTAGAGTATAAGTCACGTTTTACTTTTACTCCTGAATAGGTAATGCCATATTCGGGATGACTTTCATTTTTTCCTGTGGATTCGTACCCTGCTGTATATCCGGTCGCAATAACGGTTGTTTTCGGATATTTTGACCAATCAAATGCTTCCTCTAATGGTGGAGGGGTCTCAGAAACTTGTTCACTTGCAGCAGCTTTAGCCTCAATCTGCAGGACATGACTGATGAATGATGTAAAATCAATCCCTGAAATGGATTTAACAGTCACGGAAAGGGCAAATAAAAAAAGAAAAGTCATTGTAACTCGTATTATCCATCTTTTCATATTACTCATTTAAATTTTCACTCCTCCCAAAATATTCATTTCCCAACTTGAGAGGAATTATTCAAAAAGGCAATTAAAAAAAGACCTTTACCCAGGGTAAAGATCTTAAAAGGCTGCCGAGAAAGTCTCGACAGCCAATTTCTATGAATTTTAGTTATCATCGGCTTGATGATGACCACTTTTACGATTTTTCCAGGAATTTTGGTTATCATCGGCTTGATGATGACCACTTTTACGATTTTTCCAGGAATTTTGGTTATCATCGGCTTGATGATGACCACTTTTACGATTTTTCCAGGAATTTTGGTTATCATCGGCTGGGATGATGACCACTTTTGCGATTTTTCCAGGAATTTTAGTTATCATCGGCTGGATTAAGACTGCCAGACTCATGATGAAGGAAAAACACCCTATCTCGACAATCTGAAAAGACCTTTACCCAGGGTAAAGATCTTAAAACATTTGATACCCATTTTTCCGTAACATTTTAATGGTAATGCCGGCTGCAATTGCTCCTGCCAATCCGCTAAGTAAAATGAGAATATCAGCTGTAGCCAAACTACTTAACTTTTGACCAAGCTCTTGAAATGCTACTTTACTGTTTGTAAAATATTCAATAAACCTAACTTTATCAACGATAAATATAGCAATAATCGGATAAATAATTGCCATAATCCATGACATTCTTAAAAGCATATTAAGAATAAACCCAATACCAAAAAATAACACAAAGAATAATAAGATGGATATGATTAAAACAACAATGCTCATTTGCATGGAATAACCCCCTTTACACATCATTAATAAGTTTACTGAATGTCCAAAAGGGAGTCAATCCTAACATACGGTACTCAGGTGCAAATCCCTAAAAAAAATAGCTTCCCAAAATTGCTCGTGGAAGCTGGCTCCATTGTTATTATAGACCATAATTAATATTTTTCCTGTTTCTTTCCCGAGCCCTCGCAGCAGGTACATGTTTCAGAACCCCCAAGCAGTAATTGAAAATAACCGATACCTGAGCAATACTCACATTTTTTCGTATCTAAGCTTGTTGTTTTCATCCGAATCATCTCCTTAATATATTTTTAAAATATTCCGATAATATATCAAGAATCTGATAAAATGAAAAGGACGAAATTCACCCAAAAAAAGGTAAAAAAGCGGATACACTCTTGGTTTTCTTATATTTTCTAAATGATACTCAAATTTTCTAAAAATTAAAAAAATAATTTATAGGAACTGTAATGAAACTGTTCTCCCGGGTTTAATCCATCATAACCAGGGATCGTTACTGTTTCTTTTTGATTGATAAGATAGTGAAGCATAATCGAAGCATCTTTTTCATGAAGAAGTTCTTCGGGTGCGATAAATTTTGCCTCATACAACTCATTTTCCTGGTGCTTAATAAAATATTCACCCAGTGGTTCAAGTAAAAAGACGAGCAAATTATCACTAATTTCTTCTGAAATGACACCGGTTCTTAGACCTATTAATCCTTTTACGGTACAGGAAATTCCGGTTTCTTCCTTTACCTCCCTAACAACCGCCTCATCCGCCGTTTCTCCCTCGTCTACAAAACCTGCAGGAAGTGACCACTTCCCTTTCAGGCCGCCATACCGCTTTTTTACAACCAGCCAATGCCCCTCGGAAGATTTAACCAGCCCACTAACTGCTAACCAAACTTTGCCTCGCTTCTCTTTATTGCTCATAAAAACCCCCCTCGCCTATCTGTTATATTTATAGTAACAAAAAAAGGACAGATATCTCTGCCCTTTTTGGAAAATTATTATTTAAAAAACGTTGAATTTCCCTTTTTTCAATACAAGACCTGCTCCGCCAATCATAAATAGAGAACGATTGTCGACTACTTTTTTCATGAAGGATGCTTTGGCACCTGTTATTTTCTTACCGAACACGACACCAATGGCATCGTCTTCACCAAGCGAACAAACGGTTCCTTTATTATCAAACGTAAATGTTTCAAGTTCAGTTTTGTTGCGAATTAATGCTGCTAAGTTACGAGCAACCACTTCACCTTGTTGCATGGCAATTTGTGCCGTTGGTGGATATGGTCGGTTGATTTCTTCATTGATAACAAGCGAGCTGTCACCAATAATAAATACATCATCAAAGCTTGGTACACGAAGGTCTGGCTGAACCTTCACACGACCTCTCATTGCTTCAAAACCTGATTTTTCAATAATAGAATTTCCTCGAACACCAGCGGCCCAAACAACTGTTTCAGCCTGGATCAACCTAGGTTCATCATCACCTTTAGCAACAAGAACTCCTTCAGGTGTACATTCTTTAATGGCAGTACCAATTAAGAATTCTACCCCTTTACGTTCTAATTGGGAAACAGCATAGTTTACAAGTTCTGGATCAAATCCTGGTAAAACCGTAGGGGATGCCTCAACACAAGTTACTTTCACTTTGTGGAAATCCACATCATATTCATGACATAGCTCTGGAATCCGATTTGTTAATTCACCTAGGAATTCAATTCCTGTAAATCCAGCACCACCTACAACGATGGATAAACGATTATCATTCTTTTCCTCTTCCATATTATAAGTGGCAAATTGGTATTCAATATGCTCTCGTAATTGACGTGAAGAGTTTATATTCGTGATTCCAAAAGCATACTCTTTCAATCCTTTAATTCCAAAGGTTTCTGGCTCACCGCCAAGAGCGATAACAAGATAATCGTACCCCACTTCACCCTTTTCTAGGATGACTTTTTTCTCTTCTTTATTGATTTCAATCACAGTGTCCTGTACAAAATCAACTTTACTTCTATCAATAACATCACGAATGTCATAACGGACACGATCATGATGAAGTGTACCTGCAGATGCTTCATGAAGCCATGTTGTTTCATAATGGTAATCATTTTTATTTATTAATACTAAATCAGCTTCATTAACTCCAACAAGCTTTTGCAACCTAACAGTTGTCATAAGCCCGCCATATCCCGCACCGACAATAACTATTTTTGGCTTTCTCAAAGTGATCACTTCCACCTTTTTTATTTTGAGTATTATGCTTAACCTTATCTTCCTCCGCTTTTAACAATATTATTTTCGTTAGCCGGAAAAAGTATGTGATATATTTCACGTACATGGACACAAATTATTACTAACTTCGTCACACAAATTTAACATCTACCCTCAATATATCTTATGATAAACTCTTCACAATATCAAGTAGTTATTTTAAATATTTTTACAGTCAGTATGTACTTTTCTGTACTAATTTTCTGTACTAAATTTCTGAATATTCCCCAAAAGTTGTGAGGATGTTATCTTTTTGTTATATTATAGGAAATAGAAACTGTTACTACATAAGTAAGGGGGATATAGGGTGCAAGAAGATAAAAAAGTTTATGATATTACGATTATCGGGGGCGGTCCTACCGGTCTATTTACTGCCTTTTATGGTGGTATGAGACAAGCTTCAGTAAAGATCATCGAGAGCTTGCCACAATTAGGCGGACAATTATCGGCACTATACCCAGAAAAATACATTTATGACGTTGCAGGATTTCCAAAAGTCCGTGCACAAGAATTAATAAATAATCTAAAGGAACAAATGGCAAAGTTTGATCCTGCTGTTGCTTTAGAACAATCCGTTGAAAAGTTAGAAAAACTAGAGGATGGGACGTTCAAATTAACGACCAATTCTGAAGTCCATTATTCAAAAACAGTTATTATTACAGCTGGGAACGGTGCCTTCCAACCACGTCGATTGGAACTTGAAAGCGCTACACAATATGAGCGTAAAAACCTCCATTACTTTATAGACGATCTTAACAAGTTTGCTGACCAAAAAGTGATTGTTTTTGGTGGCGGCGATTCGGCTGTAGACTGGGCATTAATGTTAGAGCCGATTGCAAAGGAAGTAACGATTGTTCATCGTCGTGATAAATTCAGAGCGCATGAGCATAGTGTTGAGAACTTGAATAACTCAAAAGTAATGGTCAAAACTCCTTTTATTCCAGCTGAATTAATTGGTGATGACAGCGGTATTAAGCAAGTTGTCCTAACAGGAGTTAACGGCGAAGGCAGAGAAGCAATTGACGTTGATGCTGTTATTTGTAACTATGGTTTTGTTTCCTCTCTAGGTCCAATTAAAGAGTGGGGCTTAGATATTGAAAAAAGCTCTATTGTGGTCAATTCTAAAATGGAAACGAAAGTACCTGGCATTTATGCTGCTGGAGATATATGCACATATGAAGGCAAAGTGAAACTAATCGCCTGCGGATTTGGTGAAGCACCAACTGCAGTTAACAACGCAAAAGCATTTATTGATCCAAAAGCTAAGATCCAACCACTTCACAGTTCTTCCATGTTTGGTAAGTAATATGAAAGGCGCCTACTTGAGGCGCCTTTTGCTTTGTTTTAGCATTCTTCAGGTGTTCCTGTTGCTGTAGCCGTCCTAAACGATGAACCACAGCCACATGATGCGATCGCATTAGGATTTTCAATCGTAAATCCGCCGCCCATCATGGATTGCTTATAATCAATTTTAGTACCCTTTAATATTGCAGCATCCTCTTTATCAATCAGGACTTGAATTTCATGTTGCACGGAATGAAGATCGTTTTCTTTCACTTCATGGTCAAAGCCCATACCGTAAGATAAACCACTGCAGCCTCCACCTTTTACACTAACGCGTAAAAGAGCACCTTCTTCTTCATTGTGTTTCATCATTTCTTTTATTTGAAGAGCCGCAGCTTCCGTTAAAATAACTACATCGTTACTCATTTATTTCTCCTCCTTTTTGAGGTCTTTCTTATAGTATATACACTGAATGGTAAGTCCTCAACTAATTAAACCATATAATTAAAACATTGGATTTTCATCCAAATATCGGTAAATGTTTTCGACCAATTCTTCAGGTGTATTGCCAGATACGACCTCGCCATTTACAAGAGCATAAAGGGTAGAAGCACATTTCCCACAATAACCGAGACATCCGTATTCAATGATATCGAGATTTGGGTCTTTTTCTAATATCTCTAGAGCCTTTTGAGCACCGCTGGCCAGATTACTCATACAAAATTCAATAATTGGCTGAATCATGGCTATCACCTCTCATTAACTTATTATCCTACTATCTTTCTACAGCATCGTCAAATACCATGTTTGGAGGTGCTATTGACAATAAACCCTTTCGTATTTGTTGTTATTTCACCCTAGGACGAAAAAGAAGCATCCCAGTATCAACTAGGAATGCTTCTCTTATATCGCCATATAACCGTATTTTTCCATTTCAGCAAAGATTGTTTTTAACCTCGGGTTCCCTTCCCCGACTATTTTATCTTTAATGACAACAACGGGATAGAACAGATCTTCCTCAATCACTCTTTTGGCAAAATTTTCTTTTTCACTGTCATTTGGCGGTTGAAAAATATCAACATAGGTCATTTTAAAAAGCTGCTCAGGGAACTTTCTAGAAATAGCTGCCTCAAGCCATTCAAATGTTTCCTTTGAAGAAGGTAAGTTAACACAGCTTGGGCATAGTTGTTCTGCTCCATAAAGAATAATTTCAACGGTCGTATTTGTCATTCCATCCAACCTGCCTTTTTCTTTTATTTTACATCATTCAAACTATTAAACACACAAATATGGTTGTAAATGTGCGAATTCCCATTTCATGAGAATGGATTTTTCCCCTCGATGACATTATAATATAAGGTAAGGAAAGGAGACGATATAAAATGGCAGAACAAGTACAAGAAATGTTTGAGCAAGTTCAGGAAGTATTAGATAAATTACGTCCATTTCTTCTTCGCGATGGAGGAGATTGTGAATTAGTCGATATTGAGGACGGTATTGTTAAACTCCGTTTACTAGGCGCATGCGGAAGCTGCCCGAGCTCAACGATTACCCTTAAAGCAGGAATTGAAAGAGCACTTTTAGAAGAAGTTCCTGGCATTGTTGAAGTAGAACAAGTATTTTAATCATAAATGAAAAAGCGATTGCTTAGCCAAGCAATCGCTTTTTCATTATCTTATTGATAACCAGTCTAGTTGGGGAAGTTTTAATGGTTTTATTGGTGCACCCACTGTTTGGTAAAAGTAAGCTAAAAAGCGTTCATATTCAGTTGATTGCTTTAACATTTTACTTAACTGTTCTTCTAACATTTTTTTATCCTGTTCTGAACGAGTTATATAGTAATTTTCAATACATTCAAAGTAATGGAGCGGGAATAGTAAACGTGAAAATAATAACCGCCACGAAAAAGAGGTTAATGGTCCAATAGTTTGGTAATCATTGAAAAACTGCCTCACATCGATTTCGTATGTTTGCGTATTAAGAAAGTACCTCTCTCTCGTCCATTCTGCAAGATCTCGACTGCGATGATCAAACACCCAATCAAATGGATCCTTCAATGAATAATTGGCACCCCATGAGTTTTTTGAAAACCGCTCATGGCAAACTGTTCCACTATCGGCTTCTTTTGGTTCGTCATCTAACTCAGTATCTACTAGATATTGAATCGCATTTTCTGTAAGCCCAATAAAATAAGGGAATGAATCAATAAACATTCTTTCAAAATCATCTTCTGGCGTTTGAAACATCAGCTCACTCCATACCTTTTCAATTTGATCAAGGCGCTTTTCCCATAATTGCTTCCATTGCCCGATCCTGCTTGATCTATCAATTTTAAAGGGCACTGTTTTTCCGCGTTCATGAAATTTGGCTAACTTTCGTCCTAATTTCACTTTGTTTTTTTTATCCATTTGTCGATTTGCCAGTACACAATACTGTTTTTCCTCCCACGTTGTGATAACGTTGCCTTCGTTATCGGGTAAAAAGGCAGGCACATAGGTATCACCAGTTTCCCTTAAGTGATCCGCAATTTTCTCTAGTTCAATTATATCCTCGACTGTCCTACCGTTAGGTTTAGCAATCAAATAGAGCCAGCCATTGCTTCGCAGCGCGTCGTAGGAATCTAATTTAAGATATTCATCAACTTGTATTCCATATTTAACTTCAAGCAATTTTTGCAACATCCACTCACCTCTTCTCATTTCGTCTCCTATGTCATATATATGTAGTAGCCCAAAAAACTTGTTGTCTTCTTAGCAAGAAGTATAAGAAAAACATGATAGGAGAAATCTGTAAAGAGGGTATTGATTCATTCGTTCCTTTTCAAGTGGCCGTGAATATGTTATGAATTAAGAATAGTGAAAATTCCAAGAAAAAGGTGATCTGGATGGCAGAAGATAAAAAAATGGATCTAACAGAAGAAACAGCAAGAAGATGGATTAAAGAAAGAGGCGTCGACATTCAGGATATTGCAGATTTAGTCTTTTTCTTACAGGAAAAATACCACAAAAACTTAAAAATGGAAGACTGTATTGCCAATGTTGAACGCGTGCTGTCAAAACGCGAAGTCCAAAATGCCGTTATTACAGGTATTCAGCTCGATATCCTTGCCGAAAAAGGAATGTTGGAAGAACCCATTCAATCGATTATCAAAACCGATGAGAGTCTTTATGGGGTTGATGAAATTTTAGCATTGTCGATTGTGAATGTGTACGGCTCGATTGGTTTTACAAACTATGGATATATTGATAAGCAAAAACCAGGAATCTTAGCACATTTGAATGATAAATCTACAGGTGAATGTCATACCTTTTTAGATGATATCATCGGCGCGATTGCAGCTGCTGCTTCTAGCAGACTTGCTCATCGGGCTGCTCATGTTGAATAGAAAAGCGGAAGCGCCTTGATCAGGGGCGACAGGCATAAGACGAGCTGGCGGGAAGGTTGTTCTTTAACCTTTCTGACGGATTGGCTTATGACCCCGAGCCCCTAGGCGCTGCAGCTAGACAATTCTCAAAGTTGAATGCTCCATCCTTTTCTTACGGCTCCCACTGATCTAGTGTGTCAATAGCATAGGTTGGTTGTCGATCATACCCTGAAAGCAATTCCTTCGTTGTGACTCCAGTATGAACCAATAGCGTATCAAGCCCAGCATTCATCCCTGCTAAAATATCGGTATCATAATAATCCCCAACCATTAACGTTTCTTCTTTAGAGGTGCCAAGAACCTTTAACGCCTGCTCCATGATGATTGATTCAGGCTTCCCGATAAAAATCGGCTTTGTCTGGGTCGAAACAGCAATCACAGAGGTAAGCGATCCGTTTCCAGGGAGCAAACCCCGCTCGGTCGGAATCGCTATATCTCCGTTTGTCGAGATGAAGATTGCTCCATTGCGGACTGCTAGGCAGGCTACGGCTAATTTTTCATAGCTTATCTCACGGTCAATACCGATTACAACATAGTCTGGGGTTTCTCCACTAAATGCAAACTTCTTTTCATTCAAAGCGCTACGAATTCCTTCTTCGCCAATCACATATACGGAAGCGTCCTTCTTTTGGTCATAGATATAATTAGCTGTTGCCTGACTAGTTGTAAATACTAAATCTTCTTCCGCGGGAATATCAAATTCTCTCAACTTTTGAGCAACTTGGGCTGGAGTTCTAGAAGAATTATTCGTAACGAATAAATAAGGAATATCCTTTTCCTTCAATTTTTTCACAAAATCTCCAGCCGCCTCAATTTTTTCTGATCCTTTGTACATGGTTCCATCAAGATCAATTAAATAACCTTTATACTTTTTCATGCTAATCACTCCTATTAAGTATCATTTCCGTTCCCATTTCTTTTCATTATGTAAAAAGGATCGCATGCGGCGATCCTTTTTGAAACGTATTAATTAAATGCTGATACTGGACCAAGTTCATTCTTAATGTAATCTCGTACATTTTTAGGAAATAATGCTAACACATTCATATTGTCAACAAACTGCTTCTGAAGTTCAATATGATCGATATCTGTATATAACTGTACGAGTACTTTACGATTCTGGATAAGTATTTTTAGGCTCTTTCCTGATTCAGCAGTAATGACCTTTTCATCGATTAAGATATCAATAATGTCATCATAACTCCCAGGGTCTCTCATAATGAATCCATCAATGATTGCGTTACCCACATCTAGTAGCGACTCAATCACTAGATGTGTTACTCTTTCCAAAGCTGCTTTTTCTAGCGGCGTTGACCAACGTTCCTGGCTTGAAAATAGCTGGATTTGTTTTTCTAAGAAAACCAATGTTAGCTCCAACTTTTCACGGTCTACAAAGTACATACCATCACTTCCTCATTCATTATTAAGCAGCTTACGACAATAATAAGTATATTCTAACACAATGTGACAGTATTCGTTTTTTCTTTATGCTGTTTTCGCAATTTTCGTTGCTTTTATTAACTTCAGTCCACATTATAGGATCCGAAGATAGCAGCCCTGATCTTTCTAGGTTAATTTCATAATTACAAGCGACCACTGATGACCGTTAACGTGTTTTTTCTGGCTTCACGGTAATCAGATGGCTTCTCTGATGACCGTTAACGTGCTTTTTCTGGCTTTGTGGTAATCAGTTGGCTTCTCTGATGACCGTTAACGTGTTTTTTCTGGCTTTGTGGTAATTAAGTTAATCCTCTAATAATCTTTCAGGAAAGAGCCTTTCTTTCAGTAAACTTTTAACAATATTCTATTTACTTCAATATTCCCCCACCGACTTATTATTTGGTACTATAAAGAGGATGAAGAAATTAACTAAAGGAGAACACCTACATGAAAGAACGTTTTTTCTTATATGATGATACAGAGGATACAAAAACACGTTTTGTCAGCTTTGTTGGTGACAATCAACGCTTCGATTTGGCTATCGTAAAAACCGATCGTCATTTTGGAAAGCATCTAGTACTCGATATTCAAGGTAATCGTTTTGCAATCATTGGTGAGGATGATTTAAAAGAGGAAGGGTATTTAGAATATGCTTTTCAATTGAATGAAGAGGATGCCGAAGAATTACGTAGCTTTTTGTTAGAATTACTTTAATTATTTATCACTCCTTCTTACATAATAAGAACAAAAGGAGTGATAATATGGTCGAAAAAAAATCAAGGAACTATTTTGATTTATCGAATGTTGAAAAACAAAAGAACTTTTTAACTGCAGAAGAATTTCCAGAGGGTTCATATGGATCATCTTTTCGTAAAGATGAACCGGTTGAGAACAAAAGCACTCCGTGGCAAGAAGGGCAGCGATATTATAGCAACTTTAATTATGAGGATAAAACCTTTCATCAGAATATCCCTCGGCAAATGGATGGTGCTCACCCTACACACGATGACCCTGATAGTGACGAGCAGCCTCCTTATAATCAGTAAAACAGCTCGCCATTAGGGCGAGCTGTTTTACTTTTTCACTCTTTTTAATACAAAATAGGCACAGCCAAAATTACAATATTCATACAAATACTCATTTAATGTACTGATTTTGGTATCAAAGGTAGCCTTTTGATTCTGATCATCAAAAAAGCCTTTTAGCCGGAGCTGGCCATATCCCCAATCCCCAACAATATAATCATATCTAGATAATATTTCACTATACCGTGCCTTTAAGGCTTCCTCATTAAATGCCTCTCTGCGTTCCTGCACAATTTCATATGTCGAACCATTGATACTGATCATGTACTCACCTCAATATTTTACCAGTCAATCCTTCTTTCATTATAACCGATTCACCATCAATTACTAAGAAAAAAAATCAGTTATTTGGCAATTCTATAAAAAGGAGGTGCATTACGTGAAAAAGTGGTCGATAATTATTGGATTTTGTTTACTTCTATTCGCTGCTGGCTGCTCAAAGGATATGGCTAATCGCGATGTGTATGAAAAAAGTGGAGATACAATAAATGTTAATAATAAACGAGAAGAACTATATAACGAAGGTGGCAGTCAAGGTGTTCGGAATGTAAGTGACAATTATGGCTTTGTTCGTCATCAAAAAAGTCCTATCCAGAACGACCGTGGTGGTATGGAGCATTATTCAGCGGTAAACCGAGAACAAGTCGCCAATATTATTAGTCAGTTTAGCACAGATATTCCAAATGTAAATGATGTGGCTACTTTGGTGACAGACCAGGAGGTGCTCATTGCCTATAGTTCTGATACAAAGGACCGTAACCAAACAGCAGACCAGGTTAAAAAAACGGCAATGTCCGTTGTTCCGAGATTTTATCATGTGTATGTAACGGACGATAAAAACTTAATGCGCGATGTAGAAAATCTTGCAAATATGGATTCAACAAGTAAAAATGCCAGAAATTCAGTCGATAATTTAGTTAAACAAATGAAAAAGTCTCCACAGGGTAATCGAATGAGCGAAAGTGAAGACGAAAATGGTGCTACACGTGATGATGTGATGAACACAAATAATCGTCGCTAACCATCGTTCCCAAACCTGTCTAAAACAAAAGAGTTCAGCCAATTTTAGGACTGAACTCTTTTTTCCTGTCTAGCTACAGCGCCTAGGGGCTCGGGGTCACAAGCAATCCGTCAAGAAGGTTAAAGAGCAACCTTCCTGCCTACTCGTCTTATGCCTGTCGCCCCTAAGCAAGGCGCTTCCGCTTTTCATTCTATGCTTCTTTTACTTCTTCGGTTTCACCTAACAATTGTTTGTGCTTTGCCGCTGCATTAACTTGCTCATCTGCATGGTAGGATGAACGTACTAATGGGCCAGCCTCACAGTGACTAAACCCTTTTGTGAGGGCAATGTCACGCAGTTCTGCAAATTCTTCTGGACGATAATATTTCTCTACTTTTAAATGGCTCTTGGACGGTTGTAGATATTGTCCAATCGTCATAATATCGACATTATTTGCTCGAAGGTCATCCATTACCTCGATGATTTCTTCTTTTGTTTCCCCCAGCCCAACCATTAAGCTTGATTTTGTAGGAATAGTTGGCTGCATCTCTTTCGCTCTGCGTAAGAACTCAAGTGAACGGTCATACTTCGCTCGCGCTCTCACTCTTGGAGTCAGCCGTTTTACCGTTTCAATATTATGATTCAAGATGTCAGGCTTAGCCTCCATTAATAAAGCTAAATTTTCTTCCTTGCCACCCATATCTGAAGGAAGGACTTCAATGCTTGTAAAAGGATTCTTCCTTCTGATTGCACGAACCGTTTCAGCAAAAACGGCTGCACCACCATCTTTTAAATCATCACGTGCTACAGCAGTAACGACAGCATGTTTCAGGTTCATTAATTGGACGGAGTCTGCTACTCGTTCTGGTTCCTGTAAGTCTAATTCTGTTGGGAGTCCTGTTTTAACCGCACAAAAGCGGCAGGCGCGTGTACAAGTGTCACCGAGAATCATGAAGGTAGCGGTTCTTCTTTCAGCCCAGCATTCGTGGATATTCGGACATCGTGCCTCTTCGCATACGGTATGTAAATTCTTTTCACGCATCATTTTTTTCAGGCCTGTATAATGTTCATTTGTATTTAATTTTATTTTTAACCAGTCAGGTTTGCGTAAATATTCTTCATTCCTGCTCAATTTTTTCACTCCTTACTGTGATCGCTCCATGTCACTTTACCATATTTTTTGTGACAAGGACAAGCAGACCAGCTTTTGTATAGCCTATTTCCAATTATTGACCATTATGAAATAGCCTAGAAATCATAAACTAAAGTCATACAATAATCGGAAGGAGGATTTCTGTGCGGGTTTTTCTAATAATCGGAACTTTCCTCTTAATTATGAGCCTTTCTCTTGGGGATGCTCATTCTAAAAGTCCTGATGAGTATCAAGAGAGAATGAAATTATATAAAAAGGTGGAAACCGTTACCCAACTGCCTTGGTATTATTTAGCAGCTATCGATCAATACGAAAGAAATATTCGCCAGGTTCGCAAGGACTTACCGAAACCTGAAAGTGTGATTGGTATCTATTTTACTCCGGAAAAATGGGCAGGAGCTGCCAATCCCGATCCTGCAGAAGAAAACCCCGCAATCATCCAATTTTTCAATGGTATGGGTGTGGACGGGGATGGGGATGGAAAAGCCAGCTTAAAAAGTGATGAAGATGTCTTATATGCGTTTGCCAATTATCTTCTCTCATACGGAATCGATCATGATAATATCAAAATTGGATTATGGAACTATTATCAACGTGACAAGACCGTTGGTATTATCGTTGACAAGGCAAAGGTATACCGCCATTTCGGTCGATTAGATTTAGATAAACATGTTTTCCCTTTACCTATACGAAGCAATCACAGCTATCGCAGTACCTGGGGTGATGCGAGGGGCTGGGGTGGCAGAAGAATGCACGAGGGTACAGATATTTTTGCAGGCTACGGTGTTCCTGTTCGAGCAACAAACTATGGAATTGTAGAAATGAAGGGCTGGAATAAGTTCGGTGGCTGGCGAGTTGGAATTCGTGATATTAATAATACGTATCATTATTTTGCACACCTTAGTGGCTTTGCTAAAGACCTTAAAGTAGGGCAAATCGTTGAACCCGGTACCTTGATTGGTGGTGTCGGCAGTTCTGGGTATGGTCCACCAGGGACATCAGGGAAATTCCCGCCTCATTTGCACTATGGAATGTATAAAGACAATGGTTATACCGAATGGTCCTTTGACCCCACTCCACATTTAGGTTTGTGGAAGCAGCAAGAAAGACAAGCATTGAAGAAAAAATAAGGACTGTCCTTTGACAGTCCTTAGGCTGTCGAGAAAGTCTCGACAGCCATTCTCATGCGATGGTATGATGACCATTTTTATGATTTTTTTTTGTGAGTTTTGGTCATGAAAGACATTTCACTTGTTCACCCGGCACGAAATGTCCTTCATCCCCTTCATGAAAGACAATTCACTTGTTCACCCGGTATGAAATGTCCTTCATCCCTTTCATGAAAGACATTTCACTTGTTCACCCGGCATGAAATGTCCTTCATCCCCTTCATGAAAGACATTCCACTTGTTCACCCGGCACGAAATGTCCTTCATCCCCTTCATGAAAGACATTTCACTTGTTCACCCGGCACGAAATGTCCTTCATCCCCTTCATGAAGGACAATTCACTTGTTTACTATCATCAGCTTTATGATGACCATCTTTATGTTTTTTTCATGAATTTTGGTCATCATCGATGGTATGATGACCATTTCAACGATTTTTTCATGTGTTTTGGTCATCATCGATGGTATGATTACCATTTTTACGATTTTTTCAATGAATTTTGGTCATCATCCTAGAAGTGCTATCCTTTGACAGTCCTATTAATTTTTAGGTGCCGGTATCTGAATGGAAGGGGTAACCCCACCACCGCCATTATTATAAAATTGTGGTACCTCCCCCTGAATCAACCTTCCCCCCACCGGAATATTCTGTTCGAGTCTGGTAATCTTGGTTGCAAAAGGGGTAATGATTTGTACAGAAACTTCTAAATGGATAGCAACATCTATCCAAGTATTATTGATCCCCATTGGTTTCGGGTTAATTTTTACATCTGGTCGTACTTCACCAATCGCATGAAACCTTACTGGTATCTTGGGACCAAGATTTCCTAATAACGCCATGTTGGTTGCCTGCCCTAACGGAACATTCCAAACAATTCCATCCTCTTTCTCCCTATTCACTTCAATATCGACGTCAGTTAAACGCTCTAAAGAGGCAAGATCCCCTTTTTCTGCTGCATTGAGGTTCTTTTGTATCTCATTGGTAATTTCAGATAATTTCTGGTTAATGACTTCTGTTTTAAGACTAGCGCTTGGCTGGGCATCACCCTGTCCAGGCTCAATTGCGATGACATCTCCCACTTCAACCGTCTTTTTATTAATCGCCTTATTAATAACCTGTGAGGCAATTTGTTTTGTCTTAGATTCGGCATAACTCATTAACGTAGGTTCAATCCCTTTATTCACCAACCATATTCCAAGTGCAGTAGACAAAAGAAAAAACACAAATGATAATAGCAAAACATATCGGAAAGGTAACGGACCCCGTTTTCTAGGACGTAAACGAAGCTTTGCCAAAAAAATCCCCCCTTACATGTTATATGTATGCATAAAAAGAACGAACTAGCCTTCAAAGTAAAAAAAAGCCTACACCAATGTGCAAGCTTTTCAAACCATTTTCAGCAGGGCATCTTTACCAATCATACCTTTTGTTATGCCTAAGCTTTCCGCCTCGACAGTAACAGACTCCATTGGGGCATTAAGGAGCTGTTCTATCGTTCTTACCCCCACCGCTCTGGCGGCTATGACTTTGCGATCCTTTAATTTCTCATTTAATAAACCAACATCTAAAGCACCGCACATGATATATCCTTTATCATTGCTAACAGAGAGCAGTGTTGTTTTTGGTAATAAAACAGTAACCGCCAAGAACGTGTGACCATTAATTTCTACCGGTGATAGCTCAATCAATTTACACACTCCTTTCCATACCTTCAACTTATGAAAGAAATAGAAAAAGCGTGTATATACTATCCTTTAGGACTACTTTTCTAATTTCCATTTTAATAAATCCCGCAGAAACTCGGGAAGAAAATATTCCTTTTTCTTATTTGGAAAAATCTCTTTGAAAAAATGTCCAAAGGTAAACATATCTGGAATGGCTAATGTATAGTTTCCTTCTAATTCTAGTTCCATACCATTGATAAAAATAACGTTGTTCTCATCAAACGTTATCCCATCGTAAACACTGATTCCCATAATCGTTCCCCTAAACCCAAGACCTGTAATTTGTCGCTGTGACCAGTTCTCATCTCTTGTTTCAAGTAAAACCTCTGTTAATTCCTTACCTGTCAGGTAGATTTTACAAGGGTTGATTGGGTGGGGACAGATAGTGAGCAAATCATATGCGGTTACTGTTCCTGATAATGGTCCCAAAATCAGGCCACCATTAATAAACGCACAATCCGCATCGCACCACTCTCTTAGTGCACGGCATAAAATTTGCGAAAGCTCTGTTTCTTGAAATGGATCATGTGGCAAATCATTGGTTAGTGTTGTTATCGTTTGATTTAATAATTTCTTTCCTTTTCGGTAAAGTTCCTTTGCCACTGCTTTCTCATCTTGGACTGCCGGAAGCTCCATGACATTATACAATTTCGCCTGTTGATGAATTGGTTTCCGGTCAACAACCTGTAGTGTCACTTGTCCAATAAACCTACCATGCTTACCAGCACCAGCTATAAGTGTCTGACCTACCTGTTTTCCTTCGGGTAGTGCATGATGGGTATGGCCGCCGAGAATGACATCTATCTCTGGGTAGACTACAGCTATTCGTTCATCATGATTAAGTCCGAGATGGGAAAGCAGGATGATAATATCCGCGTCCTCTTTTAAAGGTTCCATCCATCTCTTTAACTCTTCTATAGGGTTGGTCAGCTTCCAGCCAAGAAGTTCATAAAGTAGCGAAAAATTAGCTGTTAGCCCAATCACGCCAATTCGTGTTCCACTTTTTGTCTGGTAAATTTTATAAGGTATTAGCCATGATGGATGTTGATTCTTGCTATTGTAGAGATTAGCAACTACTACATCAAAATCCCTGTTGTCATACAAATGATTTAACCCTTCATACGGGAAGTTGATTCCTTCATTGTTTCCAATTGTAACGGCTGTATAGCCAGCCTCATTTAACAACTTTATATTTCCCTGCCCTTGAGTCGCTTCGGAAAGTGGGTGCCAGCGGTCAATAAAGTCACCAATGTCAAAAAGAAAAAAATCTTCTCCAGCTGCTTCATGTTGAGTTCTTTTGCTTGTTAGGAAGTGCTGATTTCGTGGCCACCGTTTTAAATGGCTATGAAGGTCGTTTGTATGGTATATGTGAATGAATTCCATTCATGATTCGCATCCTTTTTTAGTGAAGGCTCTTTTCGTAAATCTTGTTGTTAACCAAAAATACCTTGATAAATTAATCGTATGCCAACGATTATTAATATGGTTCGTAATAATAAAACAATTGTTTTGCTTTTTAGCCTCGTGTTTAAATAGACTCCTACTTTCGCACCAATCCATGCTCCAGGAACGAGTGCCAAGGCAAGTAGCCAATCAACATTTCCAAGTGTGATATGGGTAATCGAACTTAAAATGGATGTTGGTAAAATCATAAACATCGAAGTGGCTGTAGCGACATGAGGCGGAAAGAAAAAGAAAAGGATCATGGTCGGTACCATTAAAGAGCCTCCACCGACCCCTAATATTCCCGATAAAAATCCGACTACAAATGAAATAACAACGGCCACCAATGGGTTAAAGCCATATTCAAAGAGTTTCCCAGAGTTATCGGTAAAACTCCTCACTATCCCTTTGTCTTTTCGGAATGGAATCGGCTTTAGCTTATCTTTTAATAAAAGGACAAACGAGACGAAAATAATAAAAATACCAAAAAATAAATTAAATGATTTTAAATTTAATACTTCTGTCACCCAGGCGCCTAGAATGCTCCCAGGACCACTTCCAATTAGAAAAATCAAGCCGCTTTTATAATCAACTGTTTTGTGTTTCATATAAGCTAACGTCGACGAAAGGCCAGTAAAGATCATCGTGAAAAGAGAGGTCCCTACTGCTGTTTGCGGTGATATGTAGCCAAATGCAGATAGAGAGCCTAAAAAGAGTAAGGATGGAACAATAATAATCCCCCCGCCGAGTCCAATTAAACTGCCTAAGGAACTACCTGCAATTCCAATTAAAACTAATATAATCCATTCCATCGTGTTTTCTCCTTTATTTTAGGCTCTGTTATTATTCATTGTTGATTTTCGTGTAGGTATAAGAATTCATAGGCGGAGAATTTCCGGTTATTGTATATAGTGGAGGCTTTAGAAGCAGATATAAGCGGAGATATTCCGATTAACTGCTCTAAATAAGACAAAATCCATCGATTTGGATCGTATAACCGGAAAAACTCCCCTTATTTTAAGGGAAATATGGGTATTTCCCTATATTAACGGAATTTCTCCGCTTATTTTTCGAACAGAGTGAAATCAACATTCAGTTGTAACAGAGCCTTATTTTAAAATAAATCCAGTTGTCTCGGAGCAAGATCCTCATATTCTAATTCTAAAAGATTCATCATTTCTTTTGCGTTATCTGCTGCATCTCCACCAGAATTATTGTTAAAGAGAACATAGACGTTCTTAGAATCATGGGCTAATTTCCGAATTGCCTCTGCCCATTCTTGGAGTTCTTGTTGATTGTACCGATAGAGGTATCTGACTTCCCGCCAATCCGCATCTTGGCGTTTTTGCCAGCCATGGACGTTACGTCCATGGAATCGAATGAGGAGTTTTTCGGAATCAATTGCCTCTAAAATGGTTGGGATTGATCCCTCACCTGATTGTGGTTCGTCACAAATACTATGTATCCATTTTTCCTTTTTCATAAAATCAAGTGTTTGCTGTCGGTACTTAGGTAAAAACCATGACTGGTGCCTGAACTCCAGCGCACATGATAAATCACCCATTTCTTTTTTACACCATCTTAAGTATTCAACATTTTCCCGCTTACAATCAAACCATGGCGGAAATTGAAAAAGGGCCATTGCAAATTTGTTTGCTTCTATGTAAGGTTCTAGTGATTCTTTGAAGGCACAAAACATTTCTTGTTTTGAAGCAAATGGAATTTCATCACGCTGATGTCCCGTCATGCCTTGATAGGCTTTGACAATGAACTGAAACGAGGAGGGTGTGTCGTTAACCCACTTTGCTGCATTCCTTTTCGGTTGAATGGCATAAAAAGCTGCATCCACTTCTACTGTTGGAAAATGAGCTGCATATTCTTTCAATTTATCCCTGGGAGAGATAGGACCTGGATATAAACTGTCTTGATCTCCCCAACCTGTTACACCAATGTAAATCAATTCTATCACCTCACAGCTATACTAATAATATACCCCTAGTTTCTAATTTCCGCTATCCGAGAGTACTTTCCGCTATCCGCCAGTATTTCTCCCCATACGCCAGTATTCCTTCAAAATGAAAAAATCCGCCTGCCACGGGGGCAAGCGGACCAACATCTATTAACCGATGCTGCCTTCCATCTCGAATTTTATGAGACGGTTCATTTCGACTGCGTATTCCATTGGTAATTCTTTTGTGAATGGCTCGATGAAGCCCATTACAATCATTTCAGTTGCTTCTTGTTGCGAAATACCGCGGCTCATCAAGTAGAAGAGCTGCTCTTCAGATACTTTCGAAACCTTCGCTTCATGCTCAAGTGAAATGTTGTCGTTTAGGATTTCATTGTATGGAATCGTATCAGATGTTGATTGATTATCCATAATCAACGTATCACATTCGATATTTGAACGGGCACCATCTGCTTTACGTCCAAAATGAACTTGACCACGATAGGTAACTTTACCACCATGCTTAGAGATCGATTTTGAAACGATGGTAGAAGATGTATTTGGAGCTAAGTGAATCATCTTCGCTCCAGCATCCTGGTGCTGACCTTTACCTGCAATCGCAATCGATAATGTCATACCACGAGCACCTTCACCTTTAAGGATAACCGCTGGGTATTTCATCGTTAATTTTGAACCGATATTACCATCAATCCATTCCATGGTTGCATTCGCTTCACAAACGGCACGCTTAGTAACTAAGTTAAAGACATTGTTTGCCCAGTTTTGAATCGTTGTATAACGGCAATAAGCATCTTTTTTAATTACAATTTCAACTACTGCACTATGAAGTGAGTTCGTAGTATAAACAGGTGCTGTACATCCTTCTACATAATGAACATGTGCCCCTTCATCAACAATGATTAATGTACGCTCAAATTGACCCATGTTTTCAGAGTTAATTCGGAAGTATGCTTGTAATGGAGTATCCACTTTTATACCAGGTGGAACATAGATGAAAGAACCGCCAGACCAAACAGCAGAATTCAAGGCCGCAAACTTATTATCTGTCGGTGGAATTGTTTTTCCAAAGTGCTCACGGAAGATATCCTCATTCTCTCTAAGAGCAGAATCAGTATCTTTAAAAACGATACCTAAATCTTCAAGTTCTACCTTCATGTTATGGTAAACAACCTCTGATTCATATTGTGCAGATACACCAGCAAGATACTTTTGCTCTGCTTCAGGAATCCCAAGTTTGTCAAATGTTGCTTTAATTTCTTCAGGAACTTCATCCCAAGATTTTTCCGATTTCTCAGATGGTTTTACATAATAAGTGATTTCGTCGAAATTTAACGAACCTAAATCTCCACCCCATTGAGGCATTGGCATTTTATAAAAATGCTCTAATGACTTTAATCGGAAATCAAGCATCCATTGTGGTTCATTCTTTAGCTTTGAAATCTCTTTAACAATATCGCTTGTCAAACCACGTTTTGAACGGAATATGGAAACGTCCTTATCGGCAAAACCGTATTTATAATCACTGATTTCCGGCATTTTTTTCGCCATTGTCGAGTTCCTCCATTTCATAAACAAAAAGGGATCATCCCTTTTTGTTCTATTGTTATTCCTCTTCCTTCAATCCTTTTTCCATTGCCTTCCATGCTAACGTAGCACATTTAATCCGGGCCGGAAATTTTGAAACACCCTGTAGTGCTTCTATATCACCTAAATCAATTTCATCATCATACTCTTTACCTTGAATCATATCGGAAAAAATCTTTGAAAGCCTAATCGCTTCCTCCACTTTTTTCCCCTTAATAGCTTGTGTCATCATCGAAGCAGATGACATCGAAATCGAACAGCCTTCACCTTCAAAACGTACATCCTTGACAATCCCGTCTTCAACCTTAAAAGTCAATTGAATTCGGTCGCCACAAGTAGGATTATTCATATTGATGGTATGGCTGCCATCCTCTAAAAGCCCGCGGTTCCTTGGCTTTTTATAGTGATCCATAATAACTTGACGGTAGAGTGCATCTAAATTAGAAGACATCGCTGAAATACTCCTTTGTTTTAACAAGTCCTTCAACTAGCTTATCAATATCGTCTTCTGTGTTGTATAAATAAAAGCTTGCACGAGCAGTTGCTGTGGCCTTCAGCCATTTCATCAGCGGTTGTGCACAATGATGTCCGGCGCGGACAGCAATTCCTTCCGCATCAAGAACCGTAGCCACATCATGTGGGTGTACATCCGAAATATTAAAAGTAACGAGGCCAGCACGCTTGGCAGCATCTAGTGGTCCATAAATTGTCATTCCAGGAATAGAAGACATTTTATCCAATGCGTAAGCAGCTAGCTTATGCTCATGTTCGGCAATATTTTCTAAGCCAATCTCATTTAAAAAGTCAATCGCAGCTCCGAGACCGATTGCACCTGCAATAATCGGAGTTCCGGCTTCAAACTTCCATGGAAGCTCTTTCCATGTTGATTCCTGTAAATGAACAAAATCAATCATTTCTCCACCGAATTCAATTGGCTCCATATTTTCTAATAAATGCTTTTTGCCATAAAGCACACCAATTCCTGTAGGTGCACACATCTTGTGTCCGGAAAAAGCTAGAAAATCACAATCTAAATCTTGAACGTCTATTTTCATATGTGGCGCACTTTGTGCCCCATCAACTACCATAATCGCCCCATTTTCATGAGCAATTTTTGCTATTTCCTTCACCGGATTAATGACTCCCAGTACGTTTGATACCTGCATCACAGAAACCACACGGGTATTTGGCGTAACAGTTGCACGAACATCCTCAAGAGAAATCGTTCCATCTTCTTGAAGCGGAATGTACTTTAACACCGCTCCAGTTCGTTTGGCTACCTGCTGCCAAGGAATAATGTTGCTATGGTGTTCCATATACGTAATAACAATTTCATCACCAGCAGTTAGATTTGCGGCTGCATAACTTGCAGCAACCGTATTAATAGAAGTAGTGGTACCTCTAGTAAAAATAACTTCTTGAGTTGATTTCGCATTTATAAACTTACGAACCTTTTCCCTTGCCCCTTCGTAAGCATCTGTTGCATGTGTTCCGAGCGTATGAACACCACGATGGACATTGGAATTGATTTCTTTATAATATTTTTCCACGGTCTCAATCACCTGAATAGGCTTTTGAGAGGTTGCAGAGCTATCGAGATAGACTAGCGGTTTCCCGTTTACTTCCTGATCTAAAATAGGGAATTGACGACGAATATCAAGGACATTCATTATCGTACTTTCCTTTCAATCACTTCAGTTAACTGCTTTTTAACTCCTTCAATTGGTAGCTGGTTAACGACTGGAGCAAGGAAACCATGAATGACCAAACGTTCTGCTTCCTTTTTCGGAATTCCACGACTCATTAGGTAATAAAGTTGAACAGGATCCACACGTCCAACGGATGCTGCGTGGCCAGCGGTTACATCATCTTCATCAATAAGTAGAATTGGATTGGCATCTCCACGGGCTTTTTCACTCAACATTAGCACACGTGATTCCTGTTCTGCATTGGATTTCGAAGCACCATGTAGAATATGACCGATTCCATTAAATATAGAAGATGCACTATCCTTCATGACCCCATGTTTTAAGATATAACCTTCAGTGTTTTTGCCATAGTGAACGACCTTTGTTGTAAAGTTTTGTGTTTGTTCTCCACGACCTACAACAACCGTTTTAGTATCACCAAAAGCACCATCACCCATTAGGTTAGTAGTATTTTCTGATATCGTATTTCCTTCGTTCATTAACCCTAGTGCCCATTCAATCCGAGCATCTCTTCCAGCTGACCCACGACGATTTACGTAAGTTGTTATTCCCTTAGCAAGGGTATCAACAGCACCATATTGGACTTTAGCACCCGCCTTAGCGATTACTTCAGTCACGATATTAAAAACACTATCAGCAGACTCAAGAGTGGATAGATAGTTTTCTACATACGTAACGGAGCTATTATCGTCGGCAACGACAATCACATGATTGAAAAGATTTGTTTCAGGATTGTCGTGTAAATAAATCGAATGGATAGGCTCTTTAATTTCTACATTTTTAGGAATGTATAAGAAAGCACCACCATTTACAAGTGCAGCATTTAAGGCAATCAAACGGTGTTCGTCCATTTTAACAGCATCTGTTAAAAAGTATTTTTGTACAAGTTCACTATGCTCACGGACTGCTGTATAAATATCCGTAAAAATAACCCCTTGCCCTTTTAATTCCTCTGTTAAAGAAATATATGCAGGTGTATGATTGCGTTGAATATAGAGATTTTTTGCGGAATCCTCATCACCAATTAATGCTTTTACCTCTGCGGGAAGCTCTGTAAGAGATGCGAAACCTTCACTGCTTACGGTATGTCTGCTAAATTGTGTGAAATTCCACTTATCAATTTTTGTTTTATCAGGTCTTGGCATCGGAAGGGTTTCGCTCAGTTCTAATGCTTTAAGACGAATTTCTTCCATCCACACAGGCTCGTTCATTTCTTTTGAAAAAGAACGAACAAAATCTTTATCAAACGATAAATTCGTTTCTGTTGTCATGATTATCCTCCTAACTCTTACGCTTCTTGCCCAACCGTTTCATCTTCAATTCCTAGCTCTTGTTTGATCCAGTCATATCCTTCTGCTTCTAAACGTTGTGCTAGTTCCGGTCCGCCTGATTTTACAATACGGCCCTGCATCATAACATGCACATAGTCAGGAGTGATATAATTTAAAAGTCGTTGATAGTGAGTAATAACTAGACAGCCAAACTCTTCGCCGCGCATTTGATTGATTCCCTTTGAAACAACCTTAAGGGCATCAATATCTAACCCAGAGTCAATTTCGTCTAAAATCGCAATTTTAGGCTCTAGCATCATTAATTGCAGGATTTCATTACGCTTTTTCTCTCCGCCAGAGAATCCTTCATTTAAATAACGTTGTGCCATATCAAGATCCATCTCAAGGTATTCCATTTGCTTATCCATTTTTCTGATGAATTTCATAAGCGAGATTTCATTACCTTCACCAAGGCGGCTATTTAGAGCTGAACGTAAGAAATCGGCATTGGTTACGCCATTGATTTCACTTGGATATTGCATCGCTAAAAATAGACCCGCACGTGCACGCTCATCTACTTCCATTTCAAGTACATTTTGCTCATCTAATGTAATATTTCCGCTCGTCACTTCATATTTTGGATGACCCATGATTGCAGAAGATAAAGTTGATTTACCGGTTCCGTTTGGTCCCATGATTACGTGGATTTCTCCACCTTTTATTTCAAGGTTTACACCTTTTAAAATTTCTTTTCCGTCAATTTCTACATGTAAATCTTTGATCGTTAATGTTGACCCAGCCATATATATACCTCCGCAAAGATAATTTTGTATCTTGTAAGCCTCAAACTCTCGGCCCCAAAATTCTATTCTCACTTTATTCTCATTACAATCTTATAACAAATCGAATCTGTTAGCAACTCATAAACAGTAATAACTTTTATGAATACAAAAGAAACTTTATTTTCACTCAACACAATCCAAGTGAGAATGAATTTCTACAAGGTAGTTTGGTACTATATTAATTCAAAGAATCATTTTATGTATTCAGGTACGCCTAAAATCATAACGTACTTGTCTCTATTTTGCCAAGATATTGACCGGATTATATCTTGCCTATTTTTACCTATCTTAGTTGCTTATACTCATCTTTATAAATGAAAGAAAGCCAGTGAGTTTCAAATCACTGACTTTCATCTTTCTTCTATATTATTTCTTATTCAGATACCGTTACGGCACCTTGGTATTTTTCAAGAATGAAGTCTTTGATTTCCTTTGAGTGAAGGACTTCAACAAGTGCCTTGATTTCTTCGCGGTCCTTGTCCTCTGAACGGACAACTACAAGATTAGCTGGTACAACATCATCACCTTCAAAGGCAATTCCATACTTCCCAATGTCAACATTGCCTTCTAATGCGTAGTTCGTATTAATAACGACCGCATCACCTTCACCACTTTCGAATGAAGTAGCTAATAATTTTGCTTCAATTAATGTTGAGAAATCAAGATTCTTTGGATTGTCAATAATATCCTCAACTCTTGCATTTGCGCCAACGCCGGCTTTAAGCTTAATTAAACCTTCCTTTTCAAAAATCGGTAAAATACGTCCATGATCACTTAGTGAATCACTCATAATAATTTTTGCGCCATTTGGAAGGTCTTTCAAGCTTTTGAATTCTTTTGAATAAATGCCAATCGGTTCTTTATGAATTTCACCAACACTTACAAAATCAAAATCCTTATTTTCTTTCATTTGTAAAGCTAAGTATCCTGGTGTTTGAAAATAGTTTGCATCAAGGTCTTTATCCCTTAACGTTACGTTTGGAAGAATATAGTCTTGGAAAACCTGTACTTCTAAATCAATGCCTTTTTCCTTTAATAATGGTTTCGCCGCGTCTAGCACTTCCGCATGTGGTACAGCAGATGCACCAACAACTAATTTCTTGTTACCAGCATTATCTGATGAATCGTCTTTTCCACCACCGCAGGCAGTTAATGTAATCGCTAAAATGGTTACTACTATAAAACTAATTAATTTTTTCATCTTCTTACTCTCCCTCTGTTATCGTTTATCTGTTTTCTTTGTAAAATAATCTCCAATAAATTGGATGATAAAAACCAAAATTAATATCGCAATCGTTGCGACTAGCGTTACGATTGGTCTGTTGCGCTGAAAACCTTCAAGGTAGGCAAAATGTCCGAGCCCGCCGGCTCCAATGACCCCGGCCATTGCTGTAAAGCCCACTAGCGAAATAGCTGTGACTGTAATCCCTGAAATTAACGCCGGCATAGATTCAGGTATTAAGACCTTAAAAATAAGCTGACCATGTGTGACCCCCATCGATTGCGATGCCTCAATAACACCTTTATCTATTTCCCTAAGAGCAATTTCTACCATACGTGCATAAAAAGGTGCTGCGCCAATAATAAGCGCCGGCAGGGCTGCATTTGCACCGAGGATAGTCCCAAGTAATAATTTTGTAAACGGAATTAATAAAATGATTAAAATAATAAACGGGATCGATCTGAAAATATTGACAAAGCTTCCAATGATGACATTTACAGTCCGATTCGCCCATAAATTCCCTTCCGCCGTTAAAAATAACAGCAGGCCAAGAAGCAACCCTAAAACAAATGTGGCAAACACTGAAATGGAAGTCATATAAATGGTTTCACGCGTTGCCTCTAGTAACTTTTCCCATTGTACCATTACCAAACCGTCAGCCATTACTGATCACCTCCACTCCAACATGCTGTGAATGAATATAATCAATGGCTTTCTGTATTTCGGTCGCTAGTCCATCCATGTGGATAAATAATGTTCCATAAGATCCGTTTTGCGTGTGCGAAATTTTCCCTTGAAGAATATTTACAATAATATCGAAATCTCGGATGATGTTTGTGATCAAAGGCTGTTCTGTTGATTCCCCAACAAACGAAAGCTGTACCACTTTTCCTTGTGGAAAAAGTTCAAGTAAGTGTTCAATTGTTTCTCTGGTTTCTTCAGGTTCAGTAACCTGCTGGACAAATCGTTTCGTAATTGGCTGCTGTGGATGTTTAAACACGTCCAAAACCGAACCAAGTTCAACGATTTTTCCACTTTCCATCACCGCAACTCTATGGCAGATTTTGCGAATGACATGCATTTCATGGGTAATTAAGACGATTGTTAAACCAAGACGTTTATTGATATCTACTAACAATTCCAAAATAGAATCGGTTGTTTGCGGATCAAGAGCGGATGTTGCTTCATCACAAAGCAGTACTTTTGGGTTATTGGCAAGTGCTCTTGCAATACCAACCCGTTGCTTTTGTCCACCGCTAAGCTGTGATGGATAAGCATTTTCTCTTCCTTCAAGACCTACCAGCTTAATTAGTTCAGCAACCCTTTTCTTTCTTTGCGATCCATTTACCCCAGCGATTTCTAAAGGAAAAGCGATATTTTCACTAACGGTCCTCGACCAAAGCAAGTTAAAATGCTGAAAGATCATACTAATTTCCTGCCGGGCTTTCCGAAGCTCGCTGCCCCTGATTTTTGAAATAACCCGATTCGCTACAGTAACAGTTCCCTCTGTCGGGAGTTCCAAACCATTAAGCATTCTTATTAAAGTACTTTTCCCTGCACCACTATATCCAATAACTCCAAAAATTTCTCCCTCTGTTATTTCTAAATTTACAGCATCGACAGCTTTTACCTGCCCCTGACTCGTAGGAAAAACTTTACCAACATTTTTTATAGTAATCATTTCATCACCTACTTCTTATCCAATAAAATAATAATTCCAGCTTTATTTATGGTTTGACTGTTTTCAGAAAAACATTCTTATTGTAGAAAAATTAAAAAGCCTTTCTGCATGGGCAGAAAGGCATCATAAATAAAGACCTTTCTCCCATCTCCCAAAGCAATCGCTTTGTGTGAATTGGCACCATTTCAATAATAATATTGACGGTTGCCGGGCTTCATCGGGCACATCCCTCCACCTCTCTTGATAAGAGCTATAGCATTCTATATTCAATTAATACGTTCAAGGATTAAAGCATTTGATTAAGTATGAGTGTAATACTAACATTGATTAGAAGTAGTGTCAACCAAATATTCTAGATATTTCGAATAAATTTTTAATCCCATTTATGCATTTTCTTTTTGTGAAGCAACACCTGTAGCAGCCCCAATTGCTGCCTCAAGGTCTTCAATGAGGTCCTCTACATTTTCAATTCCAATGGAAAGTCGAATCAAGTCATCTGAAACACCGGCTGCTTTTAGTCCTTCGGCATCAAGTTGCTGATGAGTAGTGCTTGCTGGATGGATAATTAAACTTTTCGCATCGCCAACATTCGCAACATGGGCAAATAGTGTGATTGAATCAATTAACTTTGCTCCTGCTTCTCTTCCACCTTTAATACCAAAAACAATCATAGAACCTGCGCCTTTTGGTAAATATTTGCCTGCCAATTCATAATCAGGGTGTGATGAGTGTCCTGGGTAAGATACCCATTCTACAGCAGGATGATTGACTAAATAATCAACAACTACCTTAGTATTCGCCACATGTTCTTTCATCCGTACATGAAGAGTTTCAAGCCCCAGAGTGAATTGAAAAGCATTTTGCGGGCTTAAAGCAGGTCCAAGGTCACGCAATAGCTGTACTCGTGCCTTAATGATATACGCTACAGCACCAAGTGCTTCAGCGTAAACCAAGTCATGATAACTCGCGTCAGGAGTAGTGAAGCCAGGGAATTTCGGTGAATTCCAGTCGAACTTTCCTCCATCGACAATGATCCCGCCTGTTGATGTTCCATTTCCTAACAGCCATTTTGTTGCTGAATGAACAACGATGTCCGCGCCATATTCAATTGGTCGGCAAAGATACGGGGTAGCAAATGTGTTGTCGATAATCAGTGGAACCCCTGCTTCATGGGCTATATCTGCTACTTTTTCAATATCAAGGATTCTTAAAGATGGATTACCAATTGTCTCCGCAAATACAGCTTTTGTTTTTTCACTGATAGCAGCACGGAAATTTTCTGGATCTTCTGGATCTACGAACTTTACGTTTATACCATATTTCGGTAGAGTAACGGCAAATAAGTTGTATGTTCCACCATATAAATTAGAAGCAGAAACGATTTCATCACCAGCTTCTGCAATATTTAAAATAGCCAGCGTAATCGCAGCCATACCGCTTGCTACCGCTAGTGCACCTACTCCACCTTCCAATAAGGAAACTCTTTCCTCGAAAACAGTTGTAGTTGGGTTATGGATTCGCGTATATATGTATCCTGACTCCTTCAAAGCAAAAAGATTTGCAGCATGCTCAGTATTTTTAAATTGATAGGCATTATTTTGATAAATCGGTACTGCACGAGCTCCTGTAACTGGATCTGGTCCTAACCCACCATGAACACTCAATGTTTCAAAACGATAATTCTTTTGATTTTCTCCCATCCTAACCACTCCTTTAATTTTATAAATCATAAAACAGAAAAACCCCACTTCAAGAAGAGGGGGAAATCTCTCCTTATCTGCCAGAGTGACGTACTCTGTTGGAATTAGCACCGTGTGTTGATTAACCGGTTGCTGGGCATCATAGGGCCAGTCCCTCCGCCTCTCTGGATAAGTAAGTTTGTATGTAATTACACAAATAATTATTTGAATATTTAAACAGATGATACACCAAATCATGGAATCTCGTCAATAGTTTTTAAGTAAATAATGAAAGAAACAGATGCAGCAGTGAGCATCTGTTTTAGTTTTAGTTAAAATATTGTTTTATTTTTTCATATAAGAACGGCACAGATTGAAAAGCATAAACCATGTCTACTGCTTCTCCTTCTTTTATAAAGACTAGACAAGGAACACTTTCAATTTCAAACTTTTTTGCTAGCTCTTGGTAAAAATTCAAATTTATTTTCCCTATTTCTATAGTAACCAAATTTTCAATGACGTGGAGCATTCTCGATGCTACCTGACAAGTACCACACAAAGGAGTATAGAAGTATATGAGTCCAGATGAATGATTTTTTAATAAGGATGATACCTCATCTAGGGTCCAATCGTTCATTCGTTAGCCCATCTCTAAGAATTCAGAATGAACATCGATATTTGCACCTAAAAGGACTGTGGCCAGATGATATACTGGTGCAGTTGCCACTTCACGGTACATCTTGTCTATATATAGGTGTTCCGCTTGAGGGAATTCCCTTTTCAATTGTTTACGGAGCTTTTCGCCAGCGTCATCTGCATCAACGAGGATATAGACCTCTTTATTTTCGAGAGAATCAATTAATTCATCCAATTTCGTCATGCTGATGGTTCCATTTGTACAAACAATCTCCATCGGTTCCTTCAAAATACTTTTTACCTTTTTCTTATCTGATTTTCCTTCAACAATCAGAACTTTATCACCATAAGAGTCATTCATCATTCATCATTCATCACCTATACAAAAGAAAATTATTTGTTTGTTGTTAACATATTCGAAAACGTAAATAACGTGTGAATATATTAACTATACCATCATCACAGTCCATAATTAAAGTTTATTCTATTGTCCCCTAGTTTTAGAATTAAGAAGGTGCGAATTTTTCCCAAAGTGCAGCAATAAAAAAACACCTTGATTAACAAGGTGCTTGTACAAACTAGTCTTCTTTCGTCATTGCTTCATATTGTTCTGCAGTCATAAGCTTGTCTAATTCACTGTTATCAGAAGGCTCCAACACGATCATCCATGCTTTTTCGTATGGGGATTCGTTGACAAATTCAGGGCTGTCACTTAAATCTTCGTTAACAGCAACTACTTTACCACTTACCGGTGCATATAGTTCAGAAACTGTTTTAACAGACTCAACACTGCCAAAAGGCTCATTAGCTGAAACTTCATCGCCTACTTCAGGTAGTTCCACGAAAACGATATCTCCTAGCTCTGACTGTGCAAAGTGAGTGATTCCGATACGGAAAGTTTCTCCTTCAACTTTTACCCACTCATGTTCTTCAGAATAACGCAATTCCTTTGGTGTAGTCATTACAAAAATCCCTCCATTATTTTCTAAAATCTATTATCGACATCAATCGATTTTAGCTAAATTTCTTTTTGAAAAGTAATGAAATGCTTATAACCACATTTTTTCATACTCTTCTTCTTTAAAACCAACTGTTACGTTTTCCCCATCCGTTAATAAGGGTCTTTTGATTAACATCCCATCCGATGCTAATAACTCTAGCAGTTCATCTTCAGTGGCAGTGGATATTTTATCCTTTATGCCTAATTCCCGATACTTTTGCCCGCTTGTATTAAAGAACTTCTTTAATTCAAGGTTGCTTTTTTCGTAAATATCCTGAAGTTCTGCCTTAGATGGCGGGTTTTCAACAATATGTATTTCTTTGTAGGAACGCTGATTTTTATCCAGCCATTTCTTTGCATTTCGACATGTACCACATTTCGGGTACCAGTAGAAAGTAAGAGACATCTGTTTCCCCTCCTTGTACCAATACTTCAAATGACATTAATCGTCACTTGAATAGTAACATAACTGGAAAAAAAGTAAAAATGCTTCACTTAAAAGTTTCGACTAAATCCGCAATAATCCTGCTAGATTTATAGAAAAACTTTAGACTCCCACCAAGTGCTGGGAGCCTAAAGTTTTTTCATTATACGATATAGCGTTCAGCTTCAATAAGAACGTCAGCTGCTTCACGTTTTTTTGCAATCACGTTGATTGGCGTGTGGCGTGTTAGCTTGCGAAGAGCCGATACAAGCATACGGAGGGTATCGCCTTGCTCAGTAGCAACCAGAGTCTCCTTAGCATGCTGTTCAATTTCGTTAAAAGCTTCTTGGCAAAAAATCTGTGTATAAAGAAGCTTTTGTTTATTTTTTTCAAGACCAGATTTAGCAATTGCTTTCTCTGTCCGTAAAACGGCTGATTCCATTGCATATGCATTAGAAACAATATCCGCAATATTTGATAAGATCTCTTGCTCTTTTTCTAGCGCCTTACCAAATTTTTGGGCAGCTAAACCAGCAGCTAACAAGCCAATTTTCTTTGCATTGCTTACCAAATATTTCTCTTGCGCTAGCGGCTCATCACCTGGCTCTTCAGGCATCATCATCATGAGTTCTTCTTGCAAGACAAGCGCTTTTTGGAATAATGGCAGCTCACCTTTGAAAGCCTTTTTAATATAGGTTCCTGGTACAAGCAGACGATTAATCTCATTTGTACCTTCGAAAATACGATTAATACGAGAGTCGCGGTATGCTCTTTCGATTGCATACTCCTGCATAAAGCCGTAGCCGCCGTGAATTTGAACACCCTCGTCAACCACATAATCCAATACTTCACTAGCAAAGAATTTATTGACCGAGCATTCAATTGCATATTCCGCGATAGAACCTGCCACTAATTTAATGTCCTTCTGCTCTTCCGTTGTAAGTTTACCTTGGTTTTCCTCGAACAATCCAACTGTACGGTAGACAGAACTTTCTGCTGCATAGATTTTTGAAGCCATCGTACCGAACTTTTCTTTTGTTAAATTGAATTGGGAAATTTGTGTATTAAATTGCTTACGGCCATTTGCATATTTCACCGCCAACTCAAATGCATTTTTAGAACCGCCAACAACGCCAACAGCTAATTTATAGCGTCCGATATTCAAGATATTAAATGCAATCACATGGCCTTTACCGTATTCGCCTAATAGATTTTCAACAGGAACAGGTACATCTTCTAAAATTAGAGTCCTTGTAGAAGAGCTCTTGATTCCCATTTTCTTTTCTTCTGCACCAGTAGAAACTCCTGGAAAATCTCTTTCAACAATGAATGCCGTAAAATGTTCACCATCTATTTTTGTATAGACAACAAATACATCTGCAAAGCCCGCATTGGTAATCCATTGCTTTTCGCCGTTCAAAATGTAATGGGTGCCTTCTGCATTTAATTTTGCTGTTGTTCTTGCACCAAGAGCGTCAGATCCTGATCCTGGCTCTGTTAAAGCATAGGCAGCAATTTTTTCACCGGAAGCAAGGGCAGGTAAATATTTTTTCTTTTGTTCCTCGTTTCCAAATAAAACGATTGGCAGTGACCCGATACCAACATGTGCACCATAAGATAATGAAAAACCACCAGCTTTTGACATTTTTTCAGTTACAAGGGATGAAGTTACTTTATCTAAGCCTAACCCTTCATATTCTTCAGGTACATCCGCCGCCAACAGGCCAAGGTCTCCCGCATGTTTTAACAACTTAACTGTCCGATCAAATTCATGATTTTCTAGATGTTCTAGCTGTGGAAGAACTTCTTTTTCAACGAAGTCTTCTGCTGTTTTGGCAATCATTAATTGTTCTTCATTAAAATCCTCAGGTGTGAAAACACGGTCATATGGGATATCATCGATTAAAAAGCTTCCGCCTTTAATCATTTTTTCAGTTTGTTGTGTCATTATTAATTCCTCCTAATCACTTATAGCGGTAATTTCCGTTCCAGGCACTTCGCTTTCCGCGGGCGGTTCGGGGAGCCTCCTCGGCGCTGAAGCGCCTGTGGGGTCTCCCCTGCCCCGTCCTCCCGCAGGACATTGAATTACATCCTCGAATCTGCCCACGCACGAAGAAAATGCGATAGCATTTTCGAGGAGTCTCGTGCCTTCCACTCCAATTAACAGAGTACTAATATCAACAATGAATTCTAAAACCTTATTATAAAAGTTCAAACACACCGGCTGCGCCCATTCCGCCGCCAATACACATGGTAACGACACCAAATTGTTCATTTCTCCGCTTTAGTTCATGAATAAGTGTTAACGTTAGCTTTGCACCTGTACAGCCAAGTGGATGTCCTAGTGCAATCGCACCGCCATTTACATTAACCTTTTCTTCATCGAGACCAAGCTCGCGAATCACTTGAAGGGACTGCGAAGCAAAGGCTTCATTCAATTCAAATAAATTGATATCCGATAGTTCTAGACCTGCCAGTTTAACTGCTTTTGGTACAGCTACAACCGGGCCAACCCCCATAATTTCCGGCGGTACGCCCCCAACCGCAAACGATCTGAATTTTGCTAACGGCTTTAGTCCAAGTGCTTCTGCTTTCTCGCGATCCATAACCATTAATGCGGCTGCACCATCACTTGTTTGTGAGGCATTACCTGCCGTAACGGAACCAGTTACTGAAAAGGCCGGGCGAAGTCTCGCAAGTGATTGAAGGTTTGTATCTGGACGAACTCCTTCATCCTGTGAAAATTGGATCGTTCTTTCAGCTAACTTATTGTCCTTACCTACAGAACGGAAGGTAACCTCAACAGGCACGATTTCGTCTACGAACTTTCCCTCTTGTATCGCTTTTGCTGCCTTCTGATGACTGCGGACCGCAAATGCATCCTGATCCTCACGAGAAATCCCATATTTTTTTGCTACTTCCTCTGCGGTATGGCCCATTCCCATATAATACTCTGGTGCTGTTTCGGCTAACTTTACATTGGGCCGTATGACATGCCCTGCCATTGGAATTAGACTCATCGATTCGGCTCCACCTGCGATTGCAGTATCTGTGTGCCCAAGCATAATTCCTTGGGCTGCATAGGCGATTGCCTGTAGTCCAGATGAGCAAAAACGATTAATGGTGATGGCTGGTACTGTATGAGGCAGACCCGCTAATGCACCAATATTACGTGCCATGTTATTCCCCTGCTCCGCTTCAGGCATGGCACAGCCAATAATTAAATCATCAATAGTACCTTCATAATTTCCCGCACGTTTTAAGGTTTCTCTTACAACCAATGCTCCCAAATCATCAGGACGAACATGGGCAAGCGAACCTTTTTTGGCTTTGCCTACCGGGGTCCGAGCACCGGCCACGATTACCGCTTCTCTCATTTCGTTCCCTCACTTTCCTCTTATAGTAGTAATCTATTTGTCTAGCGCAAGTAGCCTACTGGCTCGGGGCGCTTCCGCTTTTCTTTTTAATTTCTCAGTGGTTTACCTTTGACTAGCATGTGTTGCATGCGCTGTTGTGTTTTACCTTCTCTAATTAAGCTTAAAAACGCTTCTCTTTCTAGATCCAACAAATATTGCTCATCTACTTCAGTGCCATATGGGACTTTTCCGCCTGCGATCACATAAGCAACTTTTTTAGCAATTTTCATATCGTGCTCTGAAATATAACCAGATAGGAGCATAGAATGAGCGCCTAAAAGAAGTGTTGCGTATCCTGTTTCACCCACGACTGGAATGTTACGGCGAGCCTTTGGTACATACCCTTGCTCATTCAATGAGAGAACAGCCTGCTTCGCATCGTATAACAAGTGATCCCCGTTAACACTTATTCCATCAGCTAAACCTAAGAAATTGTTCTCACGTGCTTCTGCACCTGACGTGGATACTTTGGCAGTGGCAATCGTTTCAAACACTTTGTTGGCAACTGCTTGAAGGTCAAATGGAACACCGTTCGGCAGACCTTCTAAATGTTTCATATAAAGCTCTTTGTTTCCACCGCCGCCTGGCAGTAAGCCAACCCCGACTTCAACTAGCCCCATATAGGTTTCTGCAGATGCTTGGATATGCGCTGCCGGTAAACAAACCTCCGCACCACCACCGAGTGTCATCGCAAATGGTGCTGCTACCACCGGTTTTGCACTATATTTAATTTTCATCATCGCATTTTGGAACTGACGGACAACCATTTCAAGCTCATGAATATTGTCATCCTGTGCTTCCATTAACATCATGGCTAGGTTCGCACCGACACAAAAGTTCTTCCCCTGGTTTCCAATTACAAGTCCTTTATAATTTTTCTCCACTTCGTCTATAGCAAAATTAATCATCTGGATAATATCAAGACCTATCGCATTACTCTGCGAATGGAATTCTAGGAGAGCTACACCATCACCTAAATCAATTAAGCTGGCGCCGCCATTTTTTTTAATGACTCCCTTTTGTTCCTTTAACTTTTTTAGGTCGATTGCTTTTGGGTTACTTTCAACCAAACGGTATTCTCCATTTTTGTAATAGAAACGTTCGCCATTTTCTTCTAAGTAGAACGATGTATGTCCTTTAGCGAGCATCTCTGTTATCCAAACAGGAATTTCTACTCCAGCATTCTTCATTTTTTCGACTGATTTCTCGATCCCGATCGCATCCCATGTTTCAAATGGACCCATTTCCCAGCCGAAGCCCCATTTCATGGCACGGTCAATGTCCACAATCGTTTCAGCAATTTCACCTAAAAGCTGTGCAGAGTAGACAAGGACTGGACTAAAGATGTTCCATAATAGTTCCCCCGCACGATCATTTGCATATACAAGCGCTTTCAATTTGTTCGCAGTACCTTTCTCCTGCTTACTCAATTCTGTTGCTGCAGTGGATAGCTTTTTACGTGGTATATATTCTAATGTATGAGTGTCAAGCTCCAGAATCTCTTTCCCTTTTTTAAGGAAAAAGCCTTGCCCAGATTTGCTACCTAACCAGCCTTTTTCTAGCATTGTTTTCATAAACGCCGGAACCTCGAAAACTTCCTGTTCTTTCCCAGTTACTTTTTCATAAACATTGCCTGCCACATGTGCGAAAGTATCTAATCCGACTACATCCAGGGTTCGGAAGGTTGCACTTGAAGGACGTCCAATTAATGGTCCAGTAACTGAATCGACTTCCCCGACACTATAGCCGCCCTTTACCATTTCTTGCACCGTAATTAGAAGCCCATATGTTCCAATTCGGTTGGCAATAAAGTTTGGTGTATCCTTAGCAAGCACGACGCCTTTTCCTAATACATCCTCTCCAAAAGTTTTCATGAATGAAATGACTTCTTGGCTAGTATATTGAGTAGGAATCACTTCAAGTAACTTTAAGTATCGTGGTGGGTTAAAGAAATGGGTACCAAGGAAGTGCTTTTTAAAATCCTCTGACCTTCCTTCTGCCATCGCTTCAACAGAGATACCAGAAGTATTGGAGCTGATGATGCTTCCAGGTTTACGGTATTGTTCTACTTTTTCAAAAACCTGTTTCTTCACATTCAGATTTTCAACAACCACTTCGATGACCCAGTCTACATCCTTCAATTTAATGAGGTCATCTTCAAGGTTTCCAGCTTCAATAAGAGCCAGATTCTTTTTTACCGCTAATGGTGCTGGTTTTTGTTTTACTAATTTTTGGATGGATTGGCTGCTAATGCGGTTGCGGACTTGCCTATCTTCTAACGTTAGTCCTTTTGCTTTTTCATCTTCGGTTAATTCTCTTGGAACAATATCCAATAATAATGTTGGTATCCCGATGTTTGCTAAGTGTGCAGCAATCCCTGATCCCATGACTCCCGATCCTAGAACAGCTGCTTTTTTAATAAGTTTGTTCAACATTGTCTCCCCCTTTACACACCTTGAATGAATACTCATTCATTTTTTTGTCAAAAAAAATTCACAATTGAATGAGTCCTGCTAATTATTACTATAGAATATTTCAAAAATTTGCGCAATCATTAAACGCTGAAAATTATGATTTTTTTGAAAAATAATTTTTCTACCTTATTTACATAAAAAAGTTTAGTTGGGCATCCTATTTATTGAGGTGATGAGGCATGGGTAAAATGAAAAAAGAGCCATCTAAAAGAGGCGTAAGCGCTGCTAGCGTTCAAGGTAACGCGGGTCCTGGCGGAGAACAAGCTGACAAAAACAAAGTAAACAGCCAAAATAATCAGTACAAAAGATAAGAAGAAAAGAGCCCATTTGGTTATTTATAACCTGGGCTCTTTATTATTCTATGCAGAAGTGGAAAACATATATTTTTTATAATGGTAGCGGATCGAGAAAATCAAACCTATTCCAAGCATATTCCCCATCAACGAGCTTCCTCCATAACTGATAAACGGCAAAGGAATACCAGTAATCGGGAGCACCCCTATTGTCATTCCGATATTTTGGAAAACGTGAAAAGTAATCATGCTAATGACTCCGACACAAATATACGTGTAAAAATTGTTCTTTGTTTCCATACCAACCTTGGTAATATGATAAATCAACAAGAAAAATAAACTTACTAGTACACTCGCACCTATAAATCCAAACTCTTCACCGACCACACTAAAAATAAAATCGGTATGACTTTCTGGCAGATATACTTCCCTATTTCCATAACCCTTACCCCCAGTTTGTCCTGATCCAATGGCTAGTAAGGATCTTGTCAGCTGATATCCGGTTGAACTTTGAAAGTTGTAAGGGTCAAGCCAAGAGTAAATACGATTAAATTGATACGGCCTCACACCTAAATATTTTTCAAGAATCTCTGGTTTTAAGAGCACAAAATAAAAAATAACCGAAATCATTGCTGTCCCGAATGAAAATATCGGTACCAGCAATTTCCAAGTGATACCCGAGATAAAGATCATACCTAATAGAATAGCCAAAAAGACAAGCGAAGTTCCTAAGTCCTCTTTAATAAGCAGGGCTAACGGTCCCATTGTTATAACACCAAGCTTTATTAACAGCAAAAAATCTGATGAAATGGTCTTAACTTGGTGCTTTTGATGATGACTGTCTATTCCTTTCGCCAAGGCTAAAATAAGAAAAACTTTGACAAACTCAGATGGCTGTAGGGATCCAAGTACAGGAACCTGAAACCAGTTTTTTGCCCCGTTTTTTACTGGGGCAATGCTTTCCGGTGCGATAATTAAGAAAATGAGTAAAAATATGCCTACCCCATAGGCATACCAAGTTAATTTTTTTAGCTGATCGGAGTCGAGCCTAATCACGACAGCAATAATTCCACATCCAATGGCATAATTGATAACTTGCTTTAATAAAAAGTTACCAACATATTGACCGCTTGCTTGTGCACTGTAAATCGATACACAACTAGCAAGAAATAATAAAAGTAAGATAAAAACAAGACTATAATCAAGTTTTGAATTTGTATTTTTAGATGATGTCATTCCTCACACTCCTTAATGTCAAAGTTCAAAAGGAACTTGTACATTATTTCATTATATTTTTTATCTGCCCAAAGCACAACTTCTAAAATCGGGTTGGTTTAATTTACATAAAAAAATAAAGTTCCTAGGTTTAGGAACTTCCACTCGTGAAATATTTACTTTTAATATCATCCGCCATCCACTGTAAATTATCCGGTACTTGGGGAATCTCGTATCCAATATAAAGCGGAGTCGTTACAAACCTGGGAACTATTTTTACATATATTCTTCTATTATAATGGTAAAAGAAAAGATTGTAGCTACTTGCTTTAAAGGGAAAGTTGTTGAGAATATAATCCACTACTTTTTGAAGATTAACGCCAAACGTTTCATGATAACAGGAATCGTCCATATCAATATTAAATTCATAAAAGCCTACCTTTGGTTTTGTCGATAGCGTAATTCGGACTTCATCTTTTTCTTCTATTGTAATCCCCTGAAACACTTCTTCGGCTATATTATCCTGATAATTAATATTATTTAACCCAATAATCTGCATATGAGGATGTGCAATGGTTCCACCAGACAAAGGACCATGATTTTTGAAAAGAATAACCGATTCATACTTTCCGGTTTTATCGAGCTCAAGCCAATTTCGTATGGCAAACTGCAGCAGCCTATGTAGATGCGGGAGCTCATAATTCGATAATTCGCCATGGCAATCGTCTGTTTCGATTAAAACGGTCTGATAGGCATTTTCTAATACAGGATATTTATTTTTTAAAAGGATGATGGGTCCATCCACTTCAATAAGATTTGTCAACTCTTCTCGCGCACAAAAAGGGCATGCTTGCTGTTTATTTCTGATACTTTCTGGTTTCTGGACTCCGATGGATGTATTGAAATGTAGATGGCTGGTTTTCAAGTGTGCAGCTCCTCTCTAAACGTCTTACTTCTATTTTATGGGAGGTTCCACCTCTTTTGCACTATTTTTGACTTGCAAATATATAAATTTTTATCGGCTAATTGTTGGGTTTCGTGCATATTTATAGTATGTACAGGCCTATGGTGCAGAAAGAGAGGGTATCAATGTTAAGTAAATTAGAAGCACTCATTTTAGGGATTATTCAAGGGTTAACTGAGTTTTTACCGATTAGCAGTACAGGACATTTGTATTTAGGCAGGAACTTATTTGGATTACAAGAAGCTGGTTTATTACTCGATACGATGCTCCATGTTGGAACTTTGCTCGCTGTATTCGTTTTTTATAAGGACGAGTTTATTAAAATTATTAAAAATCCATTTAGCAAGCTTACCTTCCTATTAATTGTCGGAACGATTCCAGCTGTAGTGATTGGGCTGCTTTTCAAGGACTACTTTGAGGAAATATCGAAGACAGGGGTTACGATTGGATGGGAGTTTTTAGTGACCGGTTTGTTTCTTTGGATTGCCGATTCTGCAAAAAATGGCTATAAAAAAATGGAGGATATTAGTTATACCGATGCTCTGATTATTGGCTCTTTTCAAGCTGCAGCCATTTTCCCCGCAATTTCACGCTCTGGATTCACGATTGTGGCTGCCTTATGGAGAAAGTTAGACCGGGAAACAGCAGCCTATTTCTCCTTTCTCTTATCTACACCAGCCATTGCTGGTGCCGTCGTGCTCCAATCCTTAGATTTAGTTGGCGGTGCTGGTGAACAAATCTCCCTATCTGCGCTGCTTGTTGGCATTGCCGCCTCTGCGTTATTCGGCTATTTTGCGGTGAAGTGGATGATCGGATATTTAAAGAAACGCTCATTAAAACCTTTTGCCATATATGTCTGGGTGCTAGGCTTTGCAGTGTTATTTTTTCAGTTTACAGGGAAATTCTAGGACGATTAATTTATAGTGACCAGGTCTGTTGTTATTTTCGGATTTGGGTCACTATAGACCTCTTTTAGTGACCGTGACTACTGCTCCTTTAGATTTTCGGTCACTATAGACCCCTTATAGTGACCATGACTACTGCTCTTGTTGATTTTCGGTCACTATAGACACAGTTTCACCTCAAATAAAAAATGCGGCTCGATATTCGAGTCGCATTTTTCCTATTATTAAACTGTAACCGTTTCTTTTGCCATTTCTCTTGCCGCTTCGATGACTTGATCTTTTGCTTTTGCCATAATTTCTGGTACTTGCTTTGGAAAATGGTCCATCCCTTCAGCAAATACAGTTGGCATAACTTCCATTCCTAGGAATCCTAGTACTTTTGTTAAGAATCGGTCGCCAAATTCAAAGTCAACCATCGGTCCAGTCGAGTAAATGCCACCGCGCGTTTGGATATGAAGTGCTTTGCGGTTGGTAAGCAGCCCTTTTGCACCTTCATGTGTATTGGTAAATGTCTTATTCACAATAAATAAGTTATCAAGGAAAGCTTTTAAAATAGCTGGAGAGCCAAAGTTCCAAATTGGTGTTACAAACACATAATAGTCAGCTGCAATAAACCGATCAGCAAGCGCATGCATCGCAGTGATTTGTTTTTGTTCTCCCTCTGAAAGCTCATCAAACGTCTTGCCCATGAAAGATAATTTTGCCCGTGCATATAACAGGTCCATATCTATTTGAGGGATATCCATATCATATAAATGCATATGTTCTATTTCTACTTCAGGTCTCTGTGTTTTAAACTCTTCTAGAAACGCCTCGCCAAGCTGCATTCCCTTTGAAAGTTTTATATCATTTTTTGGATTAACAGTAATGTATAGTAGTTTTGACATTTAATCCCCATCCCTTTAACTATAATTTTCACCTACTAATATAGTACAACAAACTCCCTTGTTCACTGATGAACAATGAGTGACGTTTATGAAAATAGTGTGAACTTTTCATAATTCATGAACAAAAAGTGACAATTCCAAATAAAACTTAACGAAACTAGACGAAACTTAACAAAAGTCACAGTTAGTGTTGTATATTTATTTTATATTAATACTGCTAATAGGGAGGAGGCATTACCAATGGAAGGAAAAGCATATACACCTGATGAAGTAGCACAGCTGTTCCAAATCTCCAAACACACCGTCTATGAACTGATCAAGCGAGGTGAATTACAGGCATTTAAAGTAGGCAACAAAATGCGAATCGAACTCGAAGAAATCGAAAGATACAAAGAAAATACAAAAGCACCAGCGAAAAAAATTCAAGTGGAGCAGCCTGATACCTATACATCCTTACCTATCCGACTATCCGGAAGCCATGACTTTCTTGTAGAGCATTTTGTCAAACAAACAGCGAATGACCTTAGGATCCAAATCCAGCCGACCTACATAGGCAGCCTTGAAGGATTAATGATGCTTTATCGCGGCCAATCCGATATTGCCGCCATGCACCTATTAGATCCTGCTTCACAAGAATATAATTTACCTTTTATCCATCAACTCTTTGTTTATGAATCTATTTTGGTACAGCGATTCGTTTCAAGAGAACAAGGCTTTATTGTAGCCAAAGGCAATCCCAAAAGGATAACCACTTTTGCCGATCTGACTAGAAAAGATGTTCAATTTGTTAACCGTCAAAAAGGGGCGGGGACAAGATTTCTGTTCGATTCCATGCTTTCTAACCATGGGATCAACCCCGGTGATATAAATGGTTATATGAATGAAGAATGGAATCACCTTTCCACTGCATCCTATATTAGCAGAGGAATGGCCGATGTGGCCTTTGGAATCCAATCTGCTGCAAGCCATTTAGGATTAGACTTTATTCCGATTGCAAAGGAACAATTTGACTTGGTGTTCCGGTTTACAGACGAAAATAAAAAAAATCTAAACGAATTAATTCATTACTTACAGTCTGATAGTTTTAAAAACAGTCTGACTGACTTAGATGGCTATGATATTTCCGAATTAGGAAAAGTAATTTACAAAACAGCTAAAATGGAGGAAACATTCTAATGTTAAAGAATCGCTTTTTTGCTACACTATTCGTATTCATGCTTCTTATTTTATCCGCTTGTGGAAACACTGCCACCGAAAAAGAAGGAGCAACAGAGAAAAAGCCAGAACCAAAGGCAGAACCAACCGAACTAATCCTTGCTACAACAACTAGTACACAAGACAGCGGTTTATTAGATGAATTGCTGCCAATCTTTGAAAAAGAAAACAATGTTAAAGTAAAAACGATTGCAGTTGGTACAGGACAAGCATTAGAAATGGGAACAAAAGGTGAAGCGGATGTCCTTTTAGTTCACGCTCCAAAGTCAGAGGAAGAACTTGTTACTAGTGGAGATGCTGTGAATCGTAAACGCGTAATGTACAACGATTTTATTTTAGTAGGACCTAAAGATAATCCAGCAGGTGTAAGCGGTGATGATGTAAAAGCAGCATTCCAAAAAATTACCGAAGTAAAAGCAAACTTTATTACTCGCGGCGATGACTCTGGTACACATAAAAAAGAACTTGGTATCTGGACAGCTGCCAATATCCAACCAACCGGTGACACATATATCTCAACGGGTCAAGGCATGGGTGCTTCTTTACAAATTGCTAATGAGAAAAATGGATATATTTTAACAGACCGTGCTACATGGCTTGCACAAGAGAAAAACTTAACCAACCTTACAATTGTTGTTGAGGGCGGCAAAGATTTAATGAATATTTACCACGTTATGCAGGTGAATCCAGAGAAACACGACATGGTTAACAGCAAGGATGCAGAAAAATTTGTCGAGTTCATGGTGAACCCGGAAACACAAAATGTAATTGAAAGCTTTGGTAAAAAAGAATTTGGTCAGTCTTTATTTATTAAATATACTGAATAGCATTAGACAGGCATAAGGGAAAGGCGGCAAGCAGGATGGAACTTATTATCAATGGGCTAAAAAAAGCGATAGAAATGATTCTTACCGGTGATCGAGCGATTTTTGAGATCACTTGGTTAACGTTAAAAGTCTGCTTTTCAGCTACCTTGATAAGTTCCATTATTGGCTTGCCGCTTGGCATGTTTCTTGGTTTGACAAGATTTAGAGGAAGAAAAATGATCCTAGTCCTTATTAATATCGGCATGGGCTTACCGCCTGTAGTTGCTGGGTTATGGATTACCATGTTTTTATGGCGTTCCGGTCCCCTTGGCCATTTACATTTGCTCTATTCTCCTACGGCAATCGTGATGGCACAAGTACTCGTTTCCCTGCCAATCATTACAGGTTTGACCAGCTCTGCTTTTCAGCAGATTAATGAAAAAATGCTGTTACAAATTAAAGCGCTGGGTGCTACAAAAATCCAAACCTTTGGACTCCTTCTTAAACAAACGAAAATTGCCATTGTAGCAGCAATCATGGCTGGCTTGGGCCGGGTGATCGCTGAAGTTGGTGCTGCACAAATGGTAGGCGGAAATATCCAAGGTGATACACGTATTTTAACCACTTCTATTGTAATGGAGGTATCAAAAGGTAACTTTGATGTAGCCCTTGCGATTTCCTTTATTCTATTAACAGTTGCTTTACTCATTACGGCATCCTTAACCTTGTTACAGCAAAGGAAGCGATTATCATGAATCCATTAATTGAGCTTAAAAACATTACCTATAAAGCGAATCATAAAGGTATATTAAACATCCCTCATTTCCAGATCCATGCTGGTGAATTCCTTGGAATTATGGGACCTAATGGCGCTGGGAAAAGTACCTTGCTTAAGGTTATGGCTTTGCTTGACAAGAATAGTAGTGGTGAAATACTCTACCGCGGGCAAGCGGTACCAAATGGAGCTCCGTCATTGGAACTACGAAGAAAATTTTCCGTCGCCTTGCAGCAATCATTACTTTTAGAAGGAACAGTTTTTCAAAATATCGCCATTGGCTTAAAGTTAAGGAAGGTACCGAAAGCTGTCATCAAAAAGAAGGTCAATGAATGGCTGGAGCAGTTTCAAATTAGCCATCTGGCGAAGAAAAATGCCCATTACCTTTCAGGTGGTGAGGCCCAACGAGTAAACCTAGCAAGGGCGATGATTGTTGAGCCTGAAATTCTTTTTCTAGATGAACCCTTTTCAGCTCTCGATTTTCCAACCAAAATTAAGTTGATGGATGACTTTAAAGCTATCATTGAAGGTTCAGGAATTACTACTGCTTTCGTAAGTCATGATCTGATGGAAATAAATTACTTAACGAATTCTCTTGCTATCATGGTAAATGGAGAAGTGAAGCAGCATGGACCTACCCAGAGGGTCCTGGAACACCCCAATTCCGCTACTTCTCCATTTCTAAATGAATGGAAGAAATTTTATCATGTTAATACCCACAATGAAAAGCCGCTATCCATGTTTAGATAGCGGTTTTTTTTCTTAATTAATCATCCTCTTGCGGGAACCATAATATGATACTTGTCCCTTTATTAATTCTGCTCTTTACTTTAATAAACCCTTGATGCGCTTCCATTAATGCTTTCACAATCGAGAGACCTATACCCGCTCCGCCTGTTTTGCGATCACGTGATTTATCTCCACGGTAAAAACGCTCAAATACATGTGGAATATCATCTTCGGCCATTCCTGCCCCCTCATCCTCCACCTTGAATCCAACATACCCTTCCTTCTCAGTTAAAACGGAAATGGTTACATTCTTTCCTTCAGGCGTATATTTAAGGGCATTGTTTAAAACGTTAGAGAGGATTTGCATTAAGCGGTCCTTATCAGCAGGGAAAAGAAGTTCTTTATTAGGCTCTTCTATATGAAGCTGTACGCCCTTTTGCTTAAACAAAGGTAAAAACATTTCCCATAGGGCTGCGAGAACACTGCCAGCCTCTACCTCTACCTTTTCCAATCTAATTTGCGGGTTTTCCGCTGCAAGCAATTTCTCCAGTTCATTCACTAGCCTTACCAAGCGCATGAGTTCTTCATGACTAGATTGTAATCGGGCTTGTGTTGGCTCCCAAATTCCATCCTGGTAAGCTTCAATTTGGCTTCTTAATGTCGCAAGTGGCGTACGGAGTTCATGGGCTAAATCTCCTGTAAATTGTTTCCGTAACATTTCACCCTTTGCCAATGATTCTGCTAGATTATTAAAGGATATTGCTAGCTGCTTGACCTCTGTAGGTAAACCTGATAAAGGTATCCTAATGGATAGGTTATGCTGTTGCAGTTCATTTGCAGCAAAGGAAACCTTATTCAATCCAGATGTTAATTTTTTCGAGAATAGCATACTGAACAGAATCGACAAAAGGATCGTTAAACATACTGCAGCATAAATGTATAACTGCATGGTTTTGATAAAATTGTACTCATCATCGATTAAGCCAACTGGGTATATGGCAACAAGCTTTCCGATAATGTGGTCATCAACTCTAAGTGTATAGGAATTGGAATACCACTCTTCCCCATTTGGTTCAGGCTCTGCAAGCCCAAAACTATTCAACATCCTCCTAATATTGGATGAATCCATTTGCAGCTGGCCGACACGGTCATACAATTGAAAATAAAGTTGATCGGTCATGGCATGCTCATGAAGGAGACCAAAGACAGGATCACTGGTAAAATGCCCATTTTTCCGATAATCCTTTTCTATCTCTGTGATGATTCTATCAATCTTCTTATCTCGATTGCGATCTAAATAGCTCGTAAAACTTTCTTCAAATCCCCACTGCATAAAAAAGCTGACAAAGAGAATTCCAATCATCGAGCTGAGTAACAAATAAAAGAGGATCTTAGACCGCAGTGTTTGAAACATCTAACACCCCTCCAAATTTATAACCCATCCCAAAAACTGTGAGGATAAACGTTGGCTGTCTAGAATCTAGTTCTATTTTTTTACGCAGGTTTTTAATATGTGTATCGACACTACGCTCGTAGCCTTCGTAATACATACCCTCATCTTGGATCTTTTCAATTAAATCCATTCGGCTGTATACTCTCCCTGGATTTAATGCCATATTCGTGAGCAGCTTATATTCAATCGGTGTCAAAATAACATCCTGCCCTTTAACGATTACTTCCTTCTTACTAAGGTCGATCGCAAGCTGCTTATTATTGAATTCAATTCGTTCTACTTTTTCTGTTTTCTTTACTCTTCTTAGAATTGCTTGGACACGGACAACGACTTCACGCGGACTAAATGGCTTTGTTAAATAGTCATCTGCCCCCATAACAATTCCATTAATGCGGTCATCTTCCGCAGATTTGGCTGTCAGCATCAGAATCGGTACATCTGATTCTTTTCTTACTAAACGGCAGACTTCTTCTCCAGAAATATCCGGAAGCATTAAATCTAATATAATTAAGTCTGGTTGTATGGTTTTCGCCTTCTTCAGGGCATCAATTCCGTTATCAGCACAGTGAATTTCATATCCTTCTCTTTCAAGATAGGCTTCAAGGACTTCGATAATTCTTTTTTCATCATCAACGAGTAGTATTTTCATCGTATTCACTCCCCTTAACTATAATATATCATGTTGGGGATTGGCTTTTTTCATCTTCACAAATTCATCACAACTTCTTCATAACATCTACAATATTTCCCGATAAGATGAACTTGTAGCAATGAAAGAGGTTTTCAACTCTTTAGGTTATTATGATTTTAACCACTTGCTCTCCCAATTTTTAATCTCTCTTTTTTTACATATGGGTATCCCAACGTGGGGTGCCTTATTTTTTTAGGCTGTGCTTAACTAGACTGTTGATTTGCGCTCCAGGCACTTCGCTTTCCGCAGGCGGTTCGGGAAGCCTCCTCGACGCTAAAGCGTCTGCGGGGTCTCCCCTGTCCCGTCCTCCTGCAGGAGTCTTCGTGCCTTCCGCACAAATCAACAGGTGCCGATATCCATATTACGCTTTAACACAGCCATTAAAAAATCCCTATCAGATTTTGATAGGGATTCTTCATAAATTACTCTTCTGTTTTTTTAATGGTGGATGTAAGTTGCTCGATGCTGCTTTTAACATTTCCTTTACCAGAGTAGTTCTCGATTAATTCTTTGACATCGATACCACTAGATGCCTTTAATGACTCCTGGAGAGTAGCCATTAGATTTGTAGCATAACCGGTAATTTTATTGGCACCGCCATTTTCTCCGGAACCGCCAGTGTCGACCACTGTAATTTTATCAATATTGGCAAGCGGGCTTGCAACCTGCTTCGCATATTCCGGAAGCATTTTAATAATCATATCTAAGATCGCGGCTTGACCGAATTGCTCGAATGCTTCTGCAATCTTTTCCTTCGCTTCCGCTTCTGCTAAACCTTTTAGACGAATAATTTCTGCTTCCGCAGTACCTTGTGCCTTTTGGGCCTCGGCTTTAGATAAACCATCTAAGCGAACGCGTTCTGCCTCGGCTTTTGCCATTGCTTCAATTCTGTATTTATTCGCTTCTGCTTCTGCGATTTGTTTTGCCTTATTCGCTGCTGCAGCCTGCTCCACGGAGTATCTATCTGCATCGGCTTTTTTCTTGACTTCAGAATCGTATTGACGTTCACGACGTAGAATCTCTTTTTCTTCAAGTTCAATTTGCTTTTGTCGCTCGATGATTTTAACCTGCATTTCCTGCTCAGTTACTTCCTGCTTCGACCTTGCACTTTCCAATTCGTATGCCATGTCAGCTCGGGCTTTAGCACTATCTTGTTCACGGCGGAACTCTGCAACCTTAAGCTGATTAATTTTCTCTGCTTCAGCGATTTCAGTCGCACGTTCTAATTCAGAACGCTTAGCTTCTTTTGCTGCTTCTGCTCTTTTAATCCTAGTTTCTTTATCAGCTTCAGCAGTTGCAATATCAGCGTCACGTTTAACTTGGGCAATTCTTGGTTTACCAAGGGAATCGAGGTACCCATTTTTATCGCGAACATCCCTAATTGTAAAGGAAACGATAACTAATCCCATTTTCGCCAAATCCTGTGAAGCGACTCTTTGAACCTCTTGCGAGAATTTATCGCGGTTTTTATAAATCTCCTCCACTGTCATTGAACCGAGGATGGAGCGTAAATGCCCTTCAAGAACTTCCTTTGCTTCATTTTCTCGGTCTTCCTTAGCCTTACCAAGGAATTGTTCAGCAGCCGTGGCAATTTCACTAATAGAGCCACCAATTTTAATAATCGCGACACCATCTGCCATTACCGGTACACCCTGCTCAGTATATACCTCTGGTGTAGTGACCTCTAGCTTACTAGATAGCAAGCTAAGCGGCTTTGCCTGTTGAAACACTGGTAAAATGAAGCTACCGCCGCCACGAATGATTTTGATTTTATTGCCTGATTCATCGACATGTACACTACCGTTTCCTAAAAAGCTACCGGTAACAATTAACGCCTCATCCGGCCCAGCCGTCCGATACTTCGTAACAAAAACACCAATTAAAGCAAGTAAAATAAATGCGACAATCCCAATTACAATCCAAAAACTTAATTCCATCTAGCCAACCTCCCTATATTAAATATGTCTCTACTTCTTGATGGGAAGACACATGAAGCACCCCATCTTTTATATCAACAACAAGCACATTTGTGCCATTGTCAATTGGAACATGATCAAAGCTTATTGCTGGTTTTGCAATCCTGCCGCTAATACTTTCAATCAAAACTTCACCATATCCATCTGCAGGAATCGCCGTAATCACGGACCCGATTCTGCCTCGTAAATCAGATTCTTTATACACCAAAGACTCTTCTGCATTCGACAATGGAATGAGAACAAATACATTTAAAAAAGTAACAAGAATAATAGCTAGTAGAGCTGAAATTCCAATGATTAGTAAATAATGAAGCGAGGTGATTTTTTCGAATAAATACCCGCTTGCCGAAAAAATCGTAACAAATGCTAAGATGATGACAGGATTTAGATAATCTGGCCCGTCAAAATGAGCAACATCTGCAAAAAACACATACAAAATGGTCAAAATACCTGAACCAATTAATCCATACAAATAGATTGTTTCTATTGGCAGATTGAATAATTCCATTGGCACTACTCCTTTCAATATGTATTTAACTTTAATACGGTTGAATATTGAAAAAGTTTCACTTTCTAATAAAATTTTACCTGAATAATATAAAAAATGCTATGACATTTGCCATAGCACTTACTGAATCATATTTAAAAACTTTCTTGTCCGTTCTTCTTTTGGATTGGTGAAGATATTTTCTGGCTTGTTTCTTTCGACCACCACACCCTGGTCCATAAAAATAACTTCATCGGCTGCCTCTCTTGCGAAGCGCATTTCGTGAGTGACGACAATCATCGTCATTCCTTCATTGGCAAGGTCCTTCATCACCTTTAAAACTTCACCCACAAGCTCTGGATCAAGTGCAGAGGTTGGTTCGTCAAACAGCATAACCTTTGGCTCCATTGCTAATGCCCTGGCAATTCCAACTCGTTGCTGCTGACCGCCAGAAAGCTGTGCTGGATAATAGTTAAGTTTATCACCAAGGCCAACCTTATCTAACAAAGCTTGAGCCTTTTTTCGTGCAATGTCTTTCTTTTCATTTTTAACCACAACTGGACCTTCCATCACATTTTCAAGGGCTGTTTTATGGGGGAATAAATTATAGCTTTGAAACACCATTCCTGTTAACCGCCGAAAAGCGGCAATATCCTTTTTCGATACATGATGTGAAAAATCCAGAGTATTGTCCTCAAGGGAAATAACACCTTTGGTTGGTATTTCCAATACATTCAAACAGCGGAGCATGGTCGTTTTCCCTGAACCTGATGGACCAATGACAACCACTACTTTTCCCTTCCCGACTTCTAAGTCAATACCTTTTAAGACCTCTAATTTACCAAACTGCTTATATAATCCTTTTATTGAAATCATCTTATCCACTCCCTTCTCCTATACATAACGGTCCAGTTTTTTTTCCATCATCTGCTGTATGATGGAAAGGATAAGACAAATGACCCAATATATGAGGGCAGCTTCTGAATACACCAATAAGAATTCATAGTTGCTGGCAGCAATTTCTTGGGCTTTTCGAAACATTTCTGTTACCAGCACAAGCGAAGCAAGTGATGTATCTTTTACCAGACTGATAAACGAATTAGATAATGGCGGGATAGAAACTCTAGCCGCTTGAGGCAGGATAATTCTTCTTAACACTTGTGAATAGCTCATTCCAATCGAATAACCAGCTTCCCACTGCCCTTTCGGCGTTGAAAGGATCGCTGCTCGAATAATTTCAGAAGCATATGCACCAACACTTAGAGAAAAACCGATTACAGCTGAAAAATAGGAATTGATAATAATCCCAACGGTTGGCAATCCATAAAAAATGATAAATAATTGTACCAGTAAAGGAGTTCCTCGAATCACTGAAACATAAACCCGTGCAATGATTTGAAGGATCTTCACATGTGATATCCGAGCTAAGGCAGTGAGTATAGCTAAAATGATACCAATGATAAACGTAATGATGGTTAATGGTATCGTATAAAAAATAGCCCCTTTCAGAAGGGGCAGAAAGGAACTTTGAGCAATGTCAATTAATCGGGCCATTCTCTCTGGGTCAGCCAAAATACTATTTAAGTACATCTACACCAAACCATTTCTCAGAGATTTTTGTATAGGTTCCATCCTTAATCATTTCAGTTAATGCTTTATTAACCCCGGCGACTAGCGTATCACTATCTTTCCTAAACATTAAGCCGCTAACAGAAGCCTCTTCACTTGTATCAACAATTTTAATCGGTGCATCAGGCTTTTGCTTCGTATAGTCTAAAACGGTAATCCTATCATTAATTGTTACATCAACACGTTTGGATGCAAGCAGTTCTACTGCCTGTGTAAATCCTTCGACACCAACAAGATTTGCACCAAACTTCTTGGCCATATCACCGTAATTACTTGTTAAGGATTGAGCTGAATTTAATCCTTTAATATCTTCAAAAGCCTTAACCTTATCATTATCCTTGTGTGTAATCAAGACAGCCGCTGAAGTGATATACGGATCGGAAAAATCGTATTTTTCCTGACGGTCAGGGCGGATGCCAACCTGATTTGCAATCATATCAAAACGCTTTGCATCAAGTCCTGCAAAGATAGCATCCCATTGGGTTTCCTTAAATTCTGGTTTTACCCCTAAGCGTTTAGCAACTTCAGTCGCAATTTCTACATCAAATCCGGTAAGATTGCCGCTTTCATCATGAAAAGTAAATGGTTTATATGTACCCTCAGTCCCGATTAGAAGTTTTCCATCATCCTTAATCTTTGCTAACAAATCTTGTTTATCAGCCTTTTCAGCTGTCTTATTATTATCCTTTTTACCCTCTTTTGCCTTTTCATCTTTTCCACATGCAGATAAAATCAGCATGAAGCTGAGTAAAAGGACAAACATCACAGTTAATTTGTTTATTTTCTTCATTACAGTAAACCTCCTAATTCTGATTGTTTTTCTCGGATTAAACTATCTTAATATAATCTTTTATTGCTGTAAAGGAAAAATATGAAATTTACACAACTTTATTATTCCCTTTCTTTTAACTAAAATGTACCTCTTAACGCTATATAAACAAAAAAATAGTAAGGTAATCCTCAAGAGGTGATTACATTACTATTTTAACATTTTTATTTTCTGCATGATTCATTTGCTTAGGATTGAACCTTCGAGGGAAAACTCCTGTCATATCCATCGCCGTTCCTAGTATGACATCTTCGTTTAATTCGTCAACCGACGGCTTAATGGAAATGATTAAAAACCTTTCCTGAAATACCATTTCAAAGGTGACAGCTTCTTTAAGTTTCTTTGATAAATAGCAATAATCATTCATGGAAGCATCATATGCAGGAAGAATTTCTGATATCGGCCTTCCAGTCAGTTCATCAGGTGAATAGTGGATTGCCTTTAACAACTCTCCTTCTATATATGTACAAATAAACTGGTTCCCCTGCTTCTTCAATCTAAAAAATAATCCTGGATGGTCGGACATAGTCTGTTGTTCGTTTAATTTGACAGATTTAGCATCGGATTCGGAAAAATAAAAGCCTTTTAAGATAAAGTAAAACCCGTATACTTTAAAAATATGTCCAAGAAAGTTATCGAGGTCAAAGACACTTTGATAAATGGTAAAGATTAATTCTGTTAAGAGCAGAAAGACAAATGCTAACGCAAAGGTTAACTTGTCTTCCTTTTTATCCAAATAATAATGATAAAGCGAAACCATCAGAGAAATAAATAAAATAAAACTTACTACGTACTCCATACTATTTTTTAATAGAGTTGTTCCTTTTCCTTCAACTACAAGTAATGGAAGATTTGTTTGAAAAGAAACGATAATATATCCAATGCTGAATGATACGATTACCCCTAATGCAACTGCCATAAAGCGATAATCTCTTTTTAACTGCCGGTCAGGCAACAGGATTAGTGATAACATAAGAATGGATTGAATAACTCTGGCGGTAACCCAAAACCAGGTTGCTTTTTGGACAGAGCTGGGAGTAATAAAAAAAGGCATTCCATTGTAGGATAGGGTATGGAAGATATCAATAACTGCTATAGTAAAAAAGGTAAAAGCCAAAAGAAGCAAACGGGCTGATTTAGTAGTACTGTAATGTTTTATTCCATATAGAAAGATCGTTATAGAAATGGATATGCAGATAATTTCTAAAAACGAATGTATTCCAACATAATTATTAGGATTATAAATATTATTAATCTGTGACAGGAACATACGAACCATCACCAAGAGAGCAATCGCACTAACGGAATAGACGAGAAACTTTGTTTCCGTCATATTTGATTTCATATTTTCCACATCCTTATTTTAACAATGATTTGATTAAGTATAATTATAAAACCATCGTAGAAAAATAATCGGTCAAATTATATCAACTTTATGAATTTTTATAAAATAAAAAAAAAAGAGAGAATGCCTCCCCTCCTTTACTTCCACCATGTGTCAAACATCGATGCTGGTTGTTGACGTTTATGTTCAGTAACCAAGTAACGTTGTTCAATTTTTTCTGAAATTTCTTTTGAAACAGGTTTTCCTTCTAGGTAGTCATCAATATCATCATAAGAAATCCCTAATTCTGTTTCGTCTGCCTGGCCCGGTTTGACATCTAGCAGGTCTGCAGTTGGGACCTTTAAATAAAGCTTTTCATCTGCCCCAAGTTCTTTTAACAAAGCTTTCCCTTGTCGTTTTGTTAAACCGGTCAATGGCAATACGTCTGCACCGCCATCCCCATACTTAGTGTAAAAGCCTGTTACCGCCTCCGCTGCATGATCTGTACCAATGACGAGCAGACCTTCCATCCCACCAAAGGCATATTGAGCAATCATCCGCATCCGTGCCTTTACATTTCCTTTATGATAATCACTTAATGGTTCTTTTTTCGAAACTGAATTATATTCTGTTTGAACAGCATCAACAGCAGCTTTGATGTTAAAACTAAACTCTTGGTCTGCTTGGATGAAATCTAAAGCAAGCTGAGCATCTGATTCATCCTGTTGGACTCCATATGGGAGTCGGACAGCTATAAATAATGCCTCGTGCCCTTCCGCTCTCAACTCTTTCACAGCAAGCTGAGTAAGACGGCCAGCTAGTGATGAATCTTGACCTCCGCTAATCCCAAGGACATATCCTTTTGCTTTCGTTTTTAACAAGTAATTTTTTAAAAAGTCAATTCGATTTCGTATTTCTGCATTAGGATTTATTTCAGATTTTACATGTAATCTTTGTTGAATTTCATTTTGCATCATTGCCTTTGAACCTCCATTCTATGTATTCTTATAAGTAATTTATCATAATTGAAAAACATTAGCTTCCATTCGGGACTCTTTTTATTTTAATCAAATGAGTATAGAATACGATTGGAGCAAAAAATAATTCATCTTTACTTTTGGAGGAGACGTATGGACTCAAAAACGTGTAATGAAACTAGAGTTGTAAGAACAAGCAGAATTTTCCCAAATGATGTTAACAACCACAATACTCTATTCGGGGGAAGATTAATGAGCGATATGGATATGCTTGCTTCCATTTCGGCAGTTCGCCTTTCAAGAAGGGAGTGTGTAACTGCCTCCACTGACTCCGTTGACTTTCTTAGCCCCATTACCCCGAATGACTCCGTATGCTTTGAATCCTTTGTCACCTGGACAGGGACGAGTTCAATAGAGGTTTTTGTCAAAGTGATTGCAGAGAACCTAATAACAGGCAATCGAAAAATAGCCGCAACTGCGTTCTTAACCTTTGTTGCTCTAGATGAACACGGAAAGCCAGCAAAAGTTCCATCGATTATCCCTGAAACGGAAGAGGAAAAAAAGCTCTTTGAAACAGGGAAAATAAGAGCTGAGAAACGCAAGGAACATCGAAAAAACAGCAAGGAACTAGCAAGTTATTTTACAACTAATAAACCTTGGGAATAAGAAAAGCGCAAGCGCCCTGGTCAGCGGCGTATGGCCTCCTCGAAAAATCTACCGCTTTTTCTTCGTGCGAAGCCTATGCTGCCGAAGCGTTCCTTGTGGAGCGCTCCAACTGAGATAAAGGAAACACGAAGAGCCGGAGGCGATTCGATGTTGACTTATCGTAGAGCGGAGAGCGAAGGACACTAGCCGCTAGGGCGCTGGAGCTAGACAGTAATCTAAGTTCAGCTAGCTTTACTTTGTAGATAGGCAGACTGCTATGCAGCCTGCCTTTATTTTTTGGTCGATTCTTTAGGCTCCCCTGGCTTCCACGTGCTGATTCCGTCCTCTTCATCAAATTCAATCGTTACATCCACTACACCTTTTTCGGCCATTATTTTTTCCTGCAAGCGGTCCTTTATATCATCTGCAGCTGCAATCGTTAGGCTTGGATCGATTTCAATCTCCAATTCCACATGTAAATCTTCTCCCTCTTTTATAACAGCGAGGTCTTGGATATCCTTTACATCTGGGTCAGCCATCACTAATTGGCCTATTTTCTCCTCCATCTCCTCGTCTGCTCTTCCAAGAACACCGGCAGCATTATCCAAAAAGACCCTGCCGACAACAAAAAACATCAATAATCCAATTAGGATAGAAGCAGCACCCTCAACCCATAGGATGCCGGTAAAGTGAGAGATTACAACCGCGATAATTGCCAGTAAGCCACCACTTGATGCAACTAAGTCTTCCATGAATACCAACTTTGTTGCTGGCTTCGCTCTTCCTAAATGGCCAAAACTTTTGAAGATAACACTGAGCCCCATTGCCTCTTCTCCGGCTTCATGCATTACTTCCTTCATTGCTTTATAAAGTACGAAGAGCTCAAGGATAAGTGCAAACGTAAGCACTCCTACATTAATTAGGAATCCACCAGATTTAGTTGGGTGAAGAATGTGATGATAGCCTTCTTTGATGGTTTCATACGCCATAATTCCAACGATTAATACAGCTCCTAGTAAAACTAAGTTAACCAATCGGCCAAAGCCATTTGGAAATCGGTTTGTTGGTGACTTTTTACTTAATGCAGAGCCAATGAAAACAAAAAATTGGTTAGCTGCATCGCCAAGACTATGCATGGTTTCGGCAAACATAGCGACATTTCCTGTAAACATAAATGCCACACCTTTAGCGATAGCAATGATGGTATTGACAATCGCAGCAATCATGGCTGACTTATTACCTTTTTTTAATAAACGAAATAATTCTCCCATGGTACTCCTTCTTTCTCACAGCATTTTTAGTTATCTTTTTCTAAAAACGCAATTTTCATGAAAATAGTCTATCATTAATTTTTTGAATACGATAGAGTTTTTTCCCTTTAAAGAGAAAAGTCGGTAAAGGTAATTTTACCAACTCCGGATGGAAAATTTGCTAAAAAAAACCCCCGAAAGATTTTCGGAGGTTTTGGTTTTTATACATTTTTTAAGACTAAAAATAACCTGTTATTTCTCGCATTTCTTTCATCTTCTGAAGCTAAATCATATTTCTTTAAGAGATGAAAAACTTCATTTAATAGGTCCTGGGTATGTTCTTCGGTGAAAAATTGTTTAAATAAAGGCATCATGTCTTCTGGAAGAAAGGCTGCTTGTGATTCAAATTTATTTTTAACATCTTCCTGTGAATGATTTAATTTGCATTCGCTCATAAATAGTCACCTCTAAACTTTCTGATGATCAGTAACCTCTAATACATCTAATATAAAGACAAAGACTGGAATACCAATGATTAAACCCCAAACACCAAAAAAGTGTTCAGAAAAAATTAATACTAGAAACGTATAGAAAACTGGCAAATTTGTTTTGGAAGACATCAAATTTGGATTTAAAATATAGGCTTCGATTGCATGGATAATCATAATGGCGATAAATACATAAAGTACAGTCATCATTCCCCCAATGCTATAGCCGATGATGACAAGTGGAATAAGGGAAATAATTACACCCGCAACTGGTATCAATCCTAAGAAAAAGATCATAATGGAAAGTCCGCCAAGCTGTGGAAATCCAAATATCCAAAGGGCGATGGTTGTAAGTAAACAGTTTACGACAGCAATAATTAATTGTGCTTCAATTACTTTACCGAATGTACCCGCAAATTTTGTTGAGAAAAACTCTATTTCTGCGTAAATAGATGCAATCTTACTCGTTTTGAATTTTCTCGTAAATTCAATTAAACGAGGTTTTTCTAATAAGAAGAACAGGCTCATTAGAAGTGCAATAAGTATTTGCAAGCTAAATGAACTAATATTTGTGAAATAGGAAATTACAAAGGTAAAACCTCTTTCCAAATAACTTGATACTTGTATTTCCTCAAGTCGGCTAACTAAGTAATTTAAAATGATATTGTCATGTTTTTTTGTGTAGAAGGCAGTTATTTGCTTAATTAATGCAGCTATTTCACCAACAATCATTGGTAGATATTTAACAAGACCGTAGGAGAGAAGACCTACAATGGTGGAATAGGAAGCAATAACAAGAATCTTTCGGTTAATTGGAATTTTATGAGACAAGAAGATGACCAATCGATCCATTAAAAAAGTAAAAATAAACGTAAATAAAATCAAGTTAATCATATCTTTTAATGCATATAGAACTAATGCAAGTAAGACAAAGATTGAAATTCTCTTAAAACCGCTACTTTGAAATAGTTTATTTATCATATTAATTACCATGCCCCATTATTGTGTCCTGAAAAACTATGTAATAAATTTATTATAACAAATAAGTACCGGAATGTTACTTTTAAGTCCGAATCTTTTTTAAAAAGATTCCTACACCGACCTTTAGATCTGGAAGGAAAAGTCTAGCAATTAGACAGGAATTCAACTGAACAATGTAAAGTATTAGCATGAACGATTTCAAAATTCACAATAATTTCATATGATTTTTTCATAAATCCGTCATATTTAGCATCTGAATCTTATTGACAATGATTCTCATTATCTATAGAATGACCAATATAGACATCTTCGGAAATGGGGGATCATCCATATGTTTAACATGCTATTTGGGTTAAAGGATATTCACACGGTTATTGCAAATCAACGAAAAATTGGCGGTGCCGCAGAAGCAGATTCGATTCGTCTATCTTCGGGTGAAACCTATTTAAACCCGGTGTTTACTAATGTTGATTTCTCAAAAGGACAGTATGTATCGGTTGGTTTTATTGATGGAGAAGGACAAAATATTATTGCACATGTCGACCAAATTGCGGTCATAAAAGGATTAGAGCATAAATTAATCTGCCAGCTTACTAACACTTATATTAAACAAATGTTGGTCCGTGATACATTGCAATACTTACAAAAGCTTTGTGAAGTGAATGCTGGATTCGTCACTAAAACGTTTAAAAAAGAAGCTCTAAGACTTGTTCAGGATATCAGTGTGAATGAATTACAAAAGCACAATATCTCACTTCCATTCCCTGTTGAAGAAAAAATAATAAAGTTGGCATAGGAAAAACGAGAGATGCTCATCAAGTAAAAAATTTAAAAGACTCAAGGATTGACGTATGCATTAGCAGACGTTTTTTTTTGTATATTAAGGTGATTTGTCAATAAAGACTGCTGATTATCGCACTAGAATCAAGAGGTTCCGCATTTATCGATTGGGGGGTTTAGGTTAAGCTTCTGGCTAAGAAATAGGCGGAAAAACTCCGCTTAATTTGAAACTTTTAATAAAAAGGGGCTAAATAAACGGAGTGATTCCGCCTATTGACTTAAAAAATACAAATTATTGGTGATTTTGCATTACATAAGCGGAAAACCTCCGCTTATATCCCCCGAAATGAGCTCCATTTTGTAATTAACCGGAAAATCTCCGCTTATTTTACTCTTGCCGGTTAATCGAGTATAGGTAAGACGTTTTATTTCAAGATGAATTACTGTGAACCATATCATAAGTAAGTGAAATATGGTTTATTTATTTTTTATAAAGAAACTCACCATTGCTATGGCGAGTTCAAGGACTTCTACTTTATTTATCGGATTTCTGCCTGGCAGGCCAAGCGATATCCGGTTGCTACTTCACTTTTTAACCTTTTCTGCTCCAGCTCGTTTGGATCAGATAGCCCATGACCTTTTATTACCTTAACTGTGCACTGGCCGCAAGTACCTTTGCGACATTTATGCTGGATTGCCTTTCCTTGACTAAGGGCAGCATCCAGCAACTTTCCTTTTACAGGTTGAATTTCGAATCTGCTACCATTTTGCTCAACAATAATCCCAACTTGATGAGATTTTTCAGCTTCAGCATGTTGTGGTTTTTCTGTTCGATCAGGTATCGAAGCTGGTTTTGCCATCAGCCTTCCTGGTATAAGGGAGCCAACTGTGAATACTCGATTATTCATTAGTCCCCTATTGATTCTAGCGTGCAGATGGCTGATGGGCGCTTAATTCGTAAAACCACTGTTTCAAAAACACGGAAAGGGTGGTTCAATCCTTCCTCCCCCAAGTAAGCTGTCTCAAAATCCTCGGATACTGCCAAATCTAAATTATTTCGACCCGTATTCACCAGCACACCTGATTTCCCTTTTAAAACTGGTGATTGGAATACCCCATCGGTTACCAATTCACGGATATGTTCAATTTCTAATACATTGGTATCACGATGGACACGATGAATCAGCGAATACAGCTGTGGCGATAAGACAAGTGCGAAGGGACCATTATGATTCATCTCCAGCAGCTTATTTCTTGCATCGACAATATCTTGAAAGGCATTTCCTGACTCGAACCACTCACCAATCAAATGCGTGATTCTTCCTGGTACATTCATTAAACCTGGGATGTCAAATTCCCTAGCACCGTGAAAAATCATTTGGTCCTCTAAAATCGCCACATCACGTGCCGCATTTGCAGCAGGCGAAAAATCAATCGGAATATCTAAAACCTTGGCCTGCTCTAGGTCACGCCAATATAATACAAAATCCTTATAAAGCATTGGAATCGTATAGTTTACCCGTTTACTCGATTCAATATCGTAATCAAATGACCCTTGAAAATCCATTTTAGCTTCTAAATTCTCTGAAAAAATGTCATTAAAAATACTTTGTACACCTCGTCCCAGGGGGCCATACAATTCAATAAAGCGCCGACCTACCAATTGCCTCCGTGCGTTATCAATGACAGTTTGGTCCAATTGAGCAAATTCTTGATTTGATAACGGAGCATCCGGGTATAATTGTGTTTTGTTCATTTGTCTATCCTCTCTTTTCTTAAATTAGGCTTCCAACCGTAAACCCTTTTTTCTGTTTCGATGGAGCGAAGTGTGTATCCATGGTTGGGGTGGTTGTTCTGTCTAAATGATCATGATGTTCATCGTGATGCGCATGCGGGTCCACATAATTGGTATCAAATCGACTGTTAATTTCGATTAGCATTTGTTTTACCTGTTGATAATCCTTATAGGAAACTTCCCTTAGGCTATTTAATAAACTACTTCGCTCTGCGTCTTTAAAGCGGAACAGGGCTAAATCTAGATGTTCGACGAAATTATGTAAACCGAATTTTTCAAGATTCAACTCCTGTAAAAGTCGATTAAATTCATTGTTTGTGGGAGAAAAGTCTTTCTCGTCATTTACTTGTTGAAATTTACTAATGAGCGGTATAAGTACAACTAAGCGGGATAGTCTTTGTTCTTCTTCTTCATATATATGGTGATAATACAGTCGCTCATGTTCATCTGTAGCATTTTGTATGACCGGGTCTAGCATATTCATGAATTTTTCAATCGCGTCCTTAGTTGTTGTAAAAATATGATAAAAAACTTTCAGCTCTTCCTGCAATTCCAACACCTCCTATTACTACTCACTCCCCGTCATTATTGACGGTTAATTTCTTTTCTAAAACCTTGCATGACAATCTTTTGAACAGATTGGTTTTATGAATAACTCCGGTCGATTGAAACATAATAACAATGGCTATTATCACACCATAAGGAGGAAAAATAGATGATGCAAAACCAGCAGGGTCAACAAGGACAAATGCACCAAAACATGCATACAGGAAATGTCCCGCCACAGCTAAATCATGGCGGGCATGAGGTTATTGACTTAAATGAAGTTTTAGGGGCAGTAATTGGTACATTGAATTCGTACATGTTAGTGCGTCAACATGTGAAAGACCCAGAATTACTAGACATCCTGGATCACCAATATAAATTTATGCAGGACGAGTACAACATCACTGTCGAGTGCTTCAAGACAGGACAAAATCCTTCCCATCCTACATCAAGGTATGAAATGAAGCAGGGCAACGATTTTATTTATGGGATGAAGCCTGCCCAGCCAAAGAAACCTTGGCAATCCGTGTCTGAGATTAATGATGAATACATTTCAAGCTGTTTGCTGGCATCTTGTAAATCAGGCGCTTCCATGAAAACGATGGCTGCACTTGAGACAACGAATCCAGTTGTGCGCCGTGTGCTTGCTGATTCGATACCAAATTGCATTGAAATGGGTTATGAACTTTCCATTTATCAAAATAAACATCATTACTATCAAGTGCCACAGCTAGCTGAGGCAGACATGAACCATTACACAAATGCATTCGCAACGGCACAAGGAATGCCAATGGGACAAAATATGGGCCAAATGCAAATGCCAAATAACAATATGAACATGAACAACATGAATAACAAACTACCTCATTAAAAACAAAAAGCTATTCTTCTTTTTTCGAAAGAAGGATAGCTTTTTTGGCAAATAAAAAAGACCAGCATCTCTACTGATCTTGTTATCCACCTTATGTTTTCAATCCACATACCCATAAAGAATACGAAAAAATTCAACTTTGAAAAAGATTTGTTAACCTAAAAATATATTCCCAATAAGAAGATAAATAAAAACCACCAAATATGTATTTGGTGGAGACGGCGGGACGTGCGTTTCCATGCTTTCGTCATGGCACTGACTATATCTTGAACCTGCATAAGAACAGGTCCTCCGGCGTATTATGCGAAATATAATTTTTACCTTCATGAGGCAAGATTTCGCATCCTAGTACTACCATTTGGAAATGGCAGCCTATAAGTCGATACACGGCTGTTGGATTACTCCACATACCGCTCGGCATTGCCCTATCGCATTTAAGCGACGTAGGTTTCACCGATAAAGCCGAATTTTCACTTATGTGTTACCACATAAGGCGACTAAGTTACTAATCGAACCCGCGTCCAAAGATATCGGCACTTAAGCTTCTACGAGTGTAGTCGACATATTGGCGCTTCGCTAATCCTTCTGCCTATCGACAGGCGTCCGGTCAGCTAGTCTGGTTGTTCTCTTCCTTCGCCCTCAGACGGTGGACTCCGGCGTAGCCTACTAAGAGTGAGTCCGCTACCCTACCACATAGGCGATGGAGGGGCGAACAGCTATGCAGTTATTAAGCTGCGAAAGCTAGGTTGTTGTTAGTTTTGCCAGTTATAGGCGTTGACGTTTTAACGAGGCCGATCCCCTCGACTCGCAACCCAAGCTCGAACTACCCCTGTCGAATCCGTAGCGCCCCCATTATAAAATGTGCTAAATCTACTTAAAGATTTTAGCAAGCGTTAGGATGCTCAACAATAGTTTGAGCAAAAGTTTCTCATCGCTTCTTAGCGACAACCTTATTATAACACACTGAACAGATTTTTCAATTGTAATTTTTTGTCACTACATCTTTTGACGTTCACGAAATGCACGCTCAATGTCACGCTTAGCTTCTTTTTGCTTCAAAACTTCACGTTTATCAAAATTCTTTTTACCCTTTGCTAACCCTAATAAAACCTTAGCAAAGCCATTTTTTAAATAAATCTTTAAAGGGATTAGCGCATAACCGGCTTCTCTTGTTTCTCCAAAAAGCTTATTAATTTCCCGCTTATGGAGCAAAAGCTTTCTTTGTCTCAATGGATCGTGATTATAGCGATTTCCTTGCTCATATGGGCTCACATGCATATTTAATAAATGCATTTCACCATTATGGATTCTTGCATAGGAATCCTTTAAATTCACTTTGCCGGCACGTATTGATTTGATTTCTGTTCCTTGTAGCACAATACCAGCTTCGTATGTCTCTTCAATAAAGTAATCATGGTATGCCTTTTTATTTTGCGCAACCACTTTCCCTATACCTTTTGGCATGTCTCTCACCTCGTTATGGGTTAATTTTAGCAGAAAAATGCCGTCATAACAATTGAAAGCAGGAACAAGTAATCAACTCTACATTTATAGTGCCCGAAGACCCGCCTAAACTTGGAGTACGGCAACTATAGAGCTTCTATAGTTACCCTAACCCCTCCCGAATCCGGTTTACGGGCACTATAGAGCTCCTATAGTTACCCTAACCCCTCGCGAGTCTGGATTACGGGCATTATAAAGCCCCTATAGTGACCGAAACTCCATACAATCCGGAGTTACGGGCACTATAAAGGCCGAAACGAATAAAATATTATCTCTTTTTATTTTTCCGCTTAGTGCTTTTGTTTTTAGGAACATTATCGTAAAACTTCTTTTTCTTTCTTGTTCCCGAACCCTGACCAGATCCTTCTGACTTCTGACCTCCACTGCGGCCATCCGGCTTATTGCGGCGCGGCTTTTTCGTATCGCTGCCAGTTTTAAATACCTTCGTCGTCTCGGTTCGTTCTCTACGGGTGCCTTTCATTCCGACGATTTCAAAGTCGATAGAGCGTTCGTCCTTATTGACTTTGACGACTCTGACGGTGATTTCATCGCCAATTCGGAACACATTCCCTGTCCGCTCGCCAATCATTGCGAAATGACGCTCGTCAAAGCGATAGTAATCATCGGTCATATAGCTAACATGAACAAGACCTTCAATCGTATTTGGCAGCTCGACAAACATCCCAAAATTGGTCACCGAGCTAATAATACCATCATACTCAACACCAATCTTGTCCTCCATGTATTCAGCTTTCTTTAGCTCATCCGTTTCACGCTCGGCATCAACTGAACGACGTTCCATTTTTGATGAATGCTGAGCAATTTCAGGCAATCTGGCATTCCATTTCTCCCTAGTCGTCTCATCAAGTTTTCCTTCGATTAAATACGTCCGGATCAAGCGATGAACAATCGTGTCAGGATACCGGCGAATTGGCGAGGTGAAATGAGTATAAAACTCTGTCGATAATCCAAAGTGTCCAAGACTTTCCGGATCATATTTTGCCTGCTGCATCGACCGTAACATAACTGTCGAAATAACCATCTCTTCCGGCTTTCCTTTTACCTCTTCAATAATTTCCTGAAGGGCCCGTGGATGAACATCATTCGCCGTTCCTTTGACAATATAACCAAAGTTGGTGATAAACTCGAAGAACCTCCTCAGCTTGTCTTCCTTTGGATCCTCATGGATACGGTAAATGAACGGTACTTCCATCCAGTGAAAGTGCTCTGCTACCGTTTCATTAGCTGCCAGCATAAATTCTTCAATTAATTTTTCCGCCACCGAACGTTCACGGAGCACAACATCTAATGGTTTACTTTCTTCATCCACTAACACCTTTGATTCTTTAAAATCAAAGTCAATTGCCCCACGTTTCATTCGTTTCTCACGCAAAATTTGCGCCAGTTCCTCCATTTGTTCAAACATCGGAACAAGAGATTCATACCGCGAACGTGTTTCTTCATCTTTATCCACTAATATCTTATTTACATCGAAATAGGTCATTCTCTCGGTAGTTTTAATCACACTTTGAAAAATTTCATGATTCACAACTACGCCTTCTGGGTTTATTTCCATATCACATGATAATACTAAACGGTCAACTCTTGGATTTAGTGAACAGATTCCATTTGATAACCGATGTGGAATCATCGGGATAACCCTGTCTACTAAATAAACACTTGTTGCCCTTTCTTCTGCCTCTAGGTCGATTGGCGTTCCTTCTTTTACATAATAGCTGACATCTGCAATATGTACGCCAAGTTTATAATTTCCATTCTCAAGCTTCGTAACCGTAACGGCATCATCAAGGTCTTTTGCGTCGGCTCCGTCGATCGTGACAATCGTTTCATTCCTTAAATCGCGGCGATTTACCAATTCGCTTTCCTCAATCGTTTCAGGTGTCTCATTTGCCTGCTTTAAAACTTCATCTGGGAAAGACATCGGCAGACCATGCTTATGAATTACAGAGAGAATATCAACACCAGGGTCATTTTTATGCCCAAGAACCGTAATAACTTCTCCTTCAGCACTTTTCCGGCCTTCTGGGTAGGTGATTAATTTAACGACTACTTTATGACCTTCAACCGCTCCCTTAGAGGCAGATTTTGGGATAAAAATATCACTCGCAAACTTTTTATCATCTGGAATAACAAAGCCAAAGCTTTTGCTCTCTACATAGGTACCAACAATTTGCTGAACTCCGCGCTCTAGAATGCGGATAATGCTGCCTTCTCTGCGCTGACCAGAGCTTTCGGATGAAATGCGGGCAAGTACGGTATCTCCGTGCATCGCGGTATTGGTTTCATTCGGCGGAATGAAAATATCATCCATTCCCGGCTCATCTGGAATCACAAATGCGAATCCTTTGGCATGTCCTGTTAATTTTCCTCGAATGAGGTTCATTTTTTGCGGTAAGCCGTAGCGGTTGCTGCGTGTCCGCACGACTAACCCTTTTTCTTCCATTTGAACGAGTGCTTTCACAAATTCTTTAAAATCACTCGAATCGGTGATTCCAAATGCTGCTTCTAATTCCTGGACGGTTAACGGTTTGTAAGCCTCGTCCTTCATATATTGTAAAAGCTTGTCAACATGCAGTTGTATATTATCTTCCAATAAAATCCCTCCTTAAAGGATTAATTTTGCCATTCTAATTTTTCTAAAAAGGCGTAAATATCTTCATGAAGCTGATCACGCTCTTTATCTAACGTGATCACATGTCCTGATTCTTCGTACCATTTAATTTCTTTTAAGACTGACTCCACTTCACTGTATATGATGTTTGCACTTTCTGTGTTTATCATTTTGTCATTGCGAGCTTGAACCACGAATGTTGGTGCATAGATCATGTCAACATGGTCACGGACATCTGAAATCAGTGCTTGCAGCGCCTTCAAGGTTGTCATCGGTGTTTTCCTAAACTCATTCATTTCTATTTCGATTCGTTCTTCGTTTTTTCCTTCCCGCACCTTATATTCACGGGCATACTCGAGAATTCCTTGATACATGACTTCTTCACTTTTTATGTACATGGGTGCACACATTGGTACAATGCCTTTTATAGGTACAGTGTAACCCAATTTTAGGGAAAATACGCCACCGAGGGAAAGCCCACCTACTGCAATTTCTTCATATCCTTGATTTTTCAAGTAATTGTAGCCATTTATGACATCCTGCCACCAATCATCTGGACCCGTCTGCACTAATTCCTCTGGCGGAACTCCGTGCCCTTTGTAGTGGGGCGCATGACAGGTATATCCCCTTTTTTCTAAAAAGCGTCCTAACATCCGAACATCGGCTGAATTACCAGTGAATCCGTGAAGTAATAAAACTGCACGTTTTCCTCCTCTAAACATAAAGGGTTTTGGCACAGCTATTTTCATAATAAAAACTCCTTTGATCAATAAAATCCATTATCTTAGTTTAAGCAAACAAGGGGCTAACATTCCAGAAAAAAGCCTTCAATAATTTTATTCAATAAAAAAACCTGACTATTAAGCCAGGTTTTTGAGCATTCTTTATTAAACTTCGAAGTATGCAACTAAGACAGCAAGAATAATGAAAAGAACTGCTAACACAACTGTAATACGGTGTAGAATCAAGTCAAGTCCACGTGCTTTTTGTTTACCAAATAAGGTTTCTGCTCCACCTGAAATGGCACCAGATAATCCAGCACTTTTACCCGATTGCAATAAAACAACTAGAATAAGTCCAATACTAACGATTACTAATAATGTAACCAAAAATGCATGCATGTAAGCTACCTCCTGTAGTTCGTACATTTCACAGTATTTTTAATTTACCATATTATTGGCCATTTAACAATACCAGACTTTGTGTCAGGATTCAGGAAATCGTAGTGATCCAGTTACCTTTTTATATTATGTTTGGGTCACTTCAGCACCTCTGCATTGACCCAAATGCCTCTTCCGAATGCTCTTCGGTCACTCCAGCACCCCTGCATTGACACAAATGCCTTTTCTGGATGCTCGTCGGTCACTGCAGCCATGAAAAAGCACTCATGCGTCCATGAGTGCCTTAGCTTATGGTGATTATTTTCTTAGGTTATAGAAAGATTTTAATCCGTTGTATTGTGCTGTTTCACCTAATTGGTCTTCAATGCGAAGTAATTGGTTGTATTTTGCAACACGGTCTGTACGTGATGGTGCACCTGTTTTGATTTGACCTGCATTTGTCGCAACAGCGATGTCAGCGATCGTATTATCTTCTGTTTCACCAGAACGGTGAGAGATAACAGCTGTGTAGCCAGCACGCTTCGCCATTTCGATAGCATCAAAAGTTTCAGTTAATGTACCGATTTGGTTAACTTTGATAAGGATTGAGTTACCAATTCCTTTTTCAATACCTTCAGAAAGCTTCTTCGTATTTGTAACGAATAGGTCATCCCCAACTAATTGAACTTTTTTACCAAGACGCTCAGTTAGAAGCTTGTGACCTTCCCAATCGTTTTCATCTAAACCGTCTTCGATAGAGATGATTGGATATTTAGTAGCCATATCCTCGTACCAATCAACCATTTCAGCAGAAGTTTTAACAACGCCTTCTCCAGCAAGATGGTATTTTCCATCTTCTTTGTTATAAAACTCAGAAGATGCAGCGTCCATTGCCAAGAATATTTCTTCGCCAGGCTTGTAACCAGCTTTTTCAATTGCTAGAACAATGGTTTGAAGTGCTTCTTCGTTAGAGCCTAGGTTTGGAGCAAATCCGCCTTCATCCCCAACAGCTGTGTTAAGTCCTTTTTCTTTAAGAACTGATTTTAAGCTGTGGAAAATTTCAGCACCCATACGAAGGGCTTCTCTGAAGTTAGGAGCTCCTACAGGCATAACCATGAATTCTTGAATATCAACGTTGTTATCCGCATGCTCGCCGCCGTTTACAATGTTCATCATTGGAACAGGAAGCTGCTTCGCGTTGAATCCACCAAGGTATTGATATAAAGGTACATCTAAGTAGTTTGCAGCAGCGTGAGCTACAGCCATAGAAACACCTAAAATCGCATTCGCACCTAATTTACCTTTGTTTTCAGTACCATCAAGCTCAATTAGAGCATGGTCGACAGAAACTTGATCTAATACACTAAATTCTTCCCCAACAAGATGTGGAGCAATAATTTCGTTTACGTTGTCTACTGCTTTCAATACACCTTTACCAAGGTAACGTTCTTTATCCCCATCGCGAAGTTCTACTGCTTCATACTCACCAGTTGAAGCACCGCTTGGAACTAGTGCACGGCCAAATGCGCCTGACTCAGTAAAAACTTCAACTTCAACTGTTGGGTTACCGCGGGAATCTAATACTTCTCTTGCATATACGTCTACAATAAATGGCATTTAATTTCTCTCCTTTTAATATAAAAATTAATTAATTAATGATTTTCCTGTCATTTCTTCTGGCTGGTCTACACCAAGCAGCTTTAACATTGTTGGAGCTAGATCTCCTAAAATTCCGCCTTCACGCAATTCAACGTCTTTCTTTGTGATAATGACCGGAACAGGATTGGTGGTATGAGCTGTCATTGGATCACCTTCAAGGGTGATGACTTCATCTGCATTGCCATGGTCAGCTGTAATAATAGCCGATCCACCTTTTTCAAGAATTAAATCAACAATTTTACCTAAGCATTCATCAACCGTTTCAATGGCCTTAACAGTTGGTTCAAGCATTCCTGAATGGCCAACCATATCAGGGTTAGCAAAATTCAACAGAATGGCGTCAAACTTATCGTCTTGTATTTCCTTAAGAAGTGCGTCAGTCAATTCATAAGCACTCATTTCAGGCTGAAGATCATAAGTTGCAACCTTAGGTGAATTTATTAATATCCGCTCTTCACCAGGGAACTTGTCCTCACGGCCGCCGCTCATAAAAAAGGTTACATGAGGATATTTTTCTGTTTCGGCAATTCTTAATTGCTTCAATCCATTTTGCGACAATACCTCTCCTAATGTATTATCCAAGTTAGAAGGTTTAAACGCAACATATCCGTCTACCGATTCACTGAAATGTGTTAAACACACAAAGAATAAATCACGCGGATGTTTCTCACCACGGTCAAACGGACGGAAATCTTCGTTCGTAAATACGTTGGAAATTTGGATCGCACGGTCTGGGCGGAAATTATAGAAAATGACAGCATCATTGTCTTGTATAGTCGCAACAGGGCTACCATCTTCCTTGGTAATCACGGATGGAATGACGAATTCATCAAAAATTCCATGCTCATAGGAATCCTCTACCACATCTAATGGATTGGTATAGGTCGGGCCATCGCCATAAACCATTGAACAATAAGACTTTTCAACACGCTCCCAGCGCTTGTCACGGTCCATTGAATAATAACGTCCAGAGATGGTTGCAAATTCACCAACGCCATACTCATTAATTTTATCCAACGTTTGTTGAATATATGTTGTCGCTGTTTTTGGACCTACATCACGTCCATCAAGGAAACCATGAATATAAACCTTTTCTACGCCTTCCTCTTTTGCCATCTTCAATAGCGCAAACATATGATTAATATGGCTATGTACTCCGCCATCCGATAACAAGCCAAATAAATGTAAGTTTGTGCCATTTTTCTTTACATGGTCCATCGCACCGCAAATGGTTTCATTTTTTTCAAATTCACCTTCACGAATGGCAACATTTACACGTGTTAAGCTTTGGTAAACAATTCGGCCAGCACCAATATTTAAATGCCCGACTTCGGAGTTACCCATTTGTCCCTCTGGAAGGCCAACTGCTTCACCGGAAGCCGTTAAATGCGAGTGTGGGAAATTATTCCAATACCGATCGAAATTTGGTTTTTTTGCATGATAGACTGCATTCCCTTTGTGTTCATCCCTGCATCCAAATCCATCTAGAATGATGAGGGCAACGGGAGACTTACTCATAGCTTCCTGCCTCCAATAGCTGCAAGAATGAGCGAGCTTCAAGACTTGCCCCGCCTACAAGAGCACCATCGATATCTGGCTGTGCCATATATTCTTTAATATTTTCTGGTTTTACACTGCCGCCGTATTGAATTCTAACTTCATTTGCAACTTCTTCGCTAAACTGTTTAGCAACTACTTGACGAATGTGTGCACATACATCATTTGCATCCTGTGAAGTTGAAGATTTGCCTGTTCCGATTGCCCAAATGGGTTCGTAGGCGATGACTGTTTGTTTTACTTGGTCATCTGTTAAACCTGTTAGTGCTTTTTGAATTTGTGTAGCAACGAAATCCATTGTTTCGCCATTTTCACGCTGTTCTAGTGTCTCACCACAGCAAACGATTGGCGTCAAATTATATTTAAAGGCTGCACGTGTCTTTTGATTAACAGACTCATCAGTTTCATTAAACATTTCTCTGCGTTCTGAATGGCCAATAATGACATAGTGAACACCAATTTCAGAAAGAGGTTTAGGGCTGATTTCACCTGTAAACGCCCCGCTCTCTTCAAAATGCATGTTTTGTGCGCCAATTTTCACATCTGTTCCCGCTGTAATTTCTACAAGATTTTGTAAAAATAAAGCAGGGGCACATATGATAGAATCGATTTTTTCATGATTTGGTACTTGTCCCTTTACTTCCTCAGCAAAGCTCTTTGCTTCAGCAAGTGTTTTATTCATTTTCCAGTTACCTGCAATAATTGGTTTACGCATACTGGTACACTCCCTACTTATTTATCGTTTAACGCGACTACGCCTGGAAGTGCTTTGCCTTCCATAAATTCAAGTGAAGCGCCGCCGCCTGTTGAAATATGACTCATTTTATCGGCCAAATTAAACTTTTCGACTGCTGCTGCAGAATCTCCGCCGCCAATTACAGAATAAGTACCCTTAGAGTCTGCAAGTGCTTCGGCAACGGCCTTCGTTCCGCCAGCAAACTGGTCGATTTCAAACACACCCATTGGTCCGTTCCAAATCACTAATTTTGAGTTTTGAATAACATCACGATAAATTGCAGCTGTTTTCGGTCCGATATCAAGAGCTTCCCAATCAGAAGGAATTTCGTTAATGGCCACTTCTTTAATATTCGCATCTCCTGAAAAATCATCAGCGACAATCACGTCAACAGGCATATAGAAGTTAACACCTTTTTCTTTTGCTTTTTCGATAAAGGATTTCGCTAAGTCAATTTTGTCAGCTTCTAGAAGTGATTTACCAACTTCATGACCTTGTGCCTTAACAAAGGTATACGCAAGTCCCCCACCAATAATGAGGTTATCAACTTTTTCTAATAGGTTTTCAATAACTCCAATTTTATCCTTAACTTTTGCACCGCCAATAATGGCAGTAAACGGACGCTCTGGATTGGAAAGAGCTTTTCCTAATACATCAAGTTCTTTTTCCATTAAAAGACCAGAAACAGCAGGAAGATGGTGTGCAATACCTTCAGTAGATGCATGCGCTCTATGAGCAGCACCAAATGCATCATTCACATACACATCTGCTAGCTCAGCAAAGGATTTCGCAAGTTCTGGATCATTCTTTTCTTCACCAGGGTAGAAACGGACGTTTTCAAGAAGAAGAACATCGCTTTCATTCATTGATGCAATGATTGATTTAACTGAATCACCGTAGGCTTCATCCGCTTTTTGCACGTTTTTTCCAAGAAGTTCAGAAAGTCTTACACCGACGGGAGCTAAGCGCATTTCCTCTACTACTTTTCCTTTTGGACGTCCAAAATGACTCGCCAAAATGACTTTAGCACCCTGATCCATTAAGTATTGGATGGTAGGCAATGCAGCACGAATTCTTGTTTCATCGGTAATTTTACCATCTTGCATGGGAACGTTAAAATCAACTCGACAGAATACGCGTTTTCCTTTTACATCAACATCGTTTAATGTTTTCTTGTTCATGCGGAAAGCCTCCTTATGTATTGACAGCATATACAACAAAAAAAGGAGAGGGGGAATGTTCCCCGCTCCCCTTTGAAATACCATAAATCATTATAGTTTTTAGAAGAAAATATAGCCAATCTTAGCCAATAAGGATTATAGTCCTTTTTGAGCGATATATCCAATTAGGTCAACAACGCGGCTAGAGTAACCAACTTCGTTATCGTACCAAGATAATACTTTTACCATATTGTCTTCAAGAACCATTGTTGATAATGCGTCAACTGTAGATGATACTGTTGCACCATTATAGTCAGTTGAAACTAATGGAAGTTCGCTATAAGCTAAAATTCCTTTTAATGGACCTTCAGCAGCTGCTTTTAATGCTGCATTCACTTCTTCAGCTGTTACATTTTTTTCTAACTCAGCCACTAAGTCAACAATTGAAACGTTTGGTGTTGGTACACGAACAGCCATACCGTTTAATTTTCCTTTAAGTTCAGGAAGAACTAATGAAACTGCTTTTGCTGCGCCAGTAGAAGTTGGAATCATGTTCTCAGCAGCTGCACGTGCACGACGGTAGTCCTTATGTGGTAAGTCAAGGATTTGTTGGTCATTTGTATAAGAATGGATAGTAGTCATCATTCCACGCTTAATTCCGAAGCTATCATTTAAAACCTTTGCAAAAGGAGCTAGACAGTTAGTTGTACAAGATGCATTTGATAATACATGGTGGTTAGCCGCATCGTACTTATCTTCGTTAACACCCATAACAATAGTAATGTCTTCGTTAGAAGCTGGTGCTGAAATGATTACTTTTTTTGCGCCTGCTTCAAGATGTTTTGCTGCATCTTCACGCTTAGTGAAACGTCCTGTTGATTCAACTACTACATCAACGCCAAGCTCGCCCCATCCTAATTGAGCAGGATCACGTTCAGCAAGTACTTTTACTTTTTGGTTGCCAACAACTAAATATTGACCATCAACTTTTACTTCGTGTTGAAGAGTACCATGGACTGTATCGTATTTTAAAAGATGAGCTAGCATGTTTGCATCAGTTAAATCGTTAATTGCTACGATTTCCATTTCTGAATTATTTAATGCCGCGCGGAATACGTTACGGCCGATACGACCAAAACCATTAATACCAACTTTTACTGTCATGTTAATTTCCTCCTTGTTTTGAAAAAAGGTTTATATTTTAAAAAGGAATTACCCTTTTAATAACTTTCTTGCTGCACCCTCATCGGTAATTAAAATTGTCGAGGATGGTGCTTGTTTCATATATGCTCTAATTGCTTTCACCTTTGAAGCGCCGCCTGCCACTGCAAATACATTTGGAATCAGGGCTAGATCTTCTAGTTGGAGTCCAATCGTTAAAACCTTATGGACAATCTCGCCTTTTTCATTAAAATAATAGCCAAAAGCTTCTCCTACTGCTGCAGTTGCTTCTAATTTTTTCATAATTTCGGGTTTAGAATTTCTTCGTTCAGCCATTGTGATAGCATCTCCAATTCCGTGAAGAACCATGCTGGCTGATTTTATTAATTCTAAAACTTCATGAATCTCGGGTTCTTTAATGAGCGATTGATAAATTTCGTTACTAACTTGATCGGGTACATAAAATACACGATGTTTCGAGTGTGTATTTTTTGACATAATTGAGCTGATGGTATTCGCTTGGTTTTGAACATCCTCACCAATTCCGCCACGAGCAGGTACAAACAGCAATTCCTTTTTACCAAACTCTGGTGTAAGTACGTTTGCAACAGCTGCCATGGTCGAGCCGCCAGTTACAGCGATAATATTTTTACCGGTTAGATACTTTTTCATGCAAACCGCACTAGCCTTACCCAAATCATCCTTAACCATTAAGGATTCATCACTGTTACCAGGTACAATCACTACCTTACGTATTTTAAGGCGGTGTTTCAGCTCTAGCTCCATCACATCAATCCCGATTAATTCACGAATTAATCCTTCTAAGTCCTCTAGTAAATTTTTCCCTTCAGCGGTCAAACTCATTCCAATATTATTAATAGAAATAAGATTTTGTTCTTTTAGAAAATCTACTTCACTTCGAAGAACTCTTTCAGTATACCCAAGGTTAGCTGCTAGACTCCTTCTTCCTACAGGCTGCATAAAACCTATATGCCTCAGGATAGAATACCGCTTATGTAGCACTTGAAGGAGATCAGGTAATAATCTTTTCTGGATATCGATGAGTGAATGCATACCAATTTGCTCCTTTATTATATGTATATGGTCAAAAAATGTCCACCATAGACAAATTATGTCCCACTGCATCGAAAAAAAATCACCCCTGCTAACAATTATTATATTAACAGGAGTGAAAACCTATTTCAACTTAAAAGTTTTTATTTTTTTCATGTAAACGGTTACGTATGTCATTTTTATCAATTATTCCAAAAGCAACTTCTTCCCCGTTGATATGCACCACTGGAATCATGATCCCGTACAATTCCGTTAATTCATCACTTTCATCGATATCGATTTCCTCTAATGTAAAATCCCAATCTTTCTTTACTTCCATGATCGCTTTTTTTGCCTTTTCACATAATGAACAGCGTTGTCTTGTAAAAAACGTTACTATTATTTGCTCCATTGATTTATATCCTTTCAATCAAACCTTTTTCTCTTCGATGAGGATGGAATCCCCAATTGGTCCCGATACTTTGCAACTGTTCTTCTAGAAACCACTATTCCCTGACTATTCACCAGATTCTCGACGATTTCTTGATCCGAAAATGGACGTTGCTTATCTTCACTTTCAATCATTGAAGCGATTTCATTTTTCACTTGGCTCGAGGAAGTGTTTTCGTTTGAGACTGTTTGAATGGTGCTGGTAAAGAAAGATTTCAAAGAATAAGTTCCAATTGGTGTCTGAACATACTTTTCTTTCACAGCACGGCTAACGGTTGATTCATGGATCTCAAGTTCACTTGCTACTTCCTTCATCGTCATTGGAACTAAGTGTTCACTCCCTTTTTCAAAAAAACGGGATTGTTTGTCGACTATTTTACTTACAACTCTTGTTAACGTTTCCTTCCTCTGCTCAATACTTCTCATAATCCACTGGTAATCCTGAAACTTCTCCTGTAAAAAACGGCCGACTTGAGAATCTTGAGTGGTTCTAAGTTTTTGATAATAATGGTCATTAAAACTGATCTTTGGAATAATGTCATCGCACAGCCTAACGGAATATCCGGCCCCAAACCGTTCTACAATCGCATCTGGGATAATGTAAGTCGCATTTTCTTGCTCTAAAAGTGCACCGGGACGTGGATTTAACCGCTGTATCGCATCAAATACTTCTTGGATTTTTTGGATAGGAACTTGTAACTGTTTAGCCATTTGCTTCCATTTCTTCTCTGCAAACGGTACGAAATAATGTGTAAGGATGGTGCGTGCCAATTCATCCTCTAGGTTTTCCCGTTCAATTTGTATTAATAAGCATTCTTGAAGATTTCTGGCTCCAATTCCTGCTGGCTCCATGGTTTGGATTATAATTATGCTCTCTTCAACCAACTCCAAAGGGACACCCATTCGTTCTGCTATTTCGTTTGGCTCAGAGGTCAAGTATCCGTTATCATCCAGGTTTTCAATCAGATGTCTAATGATTTTCAATTGTTTACTAGAGTATTTATGAATAGGGAGCTGACTTATTAATTGTTCCTCAATGGAGGACGACTTTGCTGCAATTTGTTCTATCCACTCATTCTCGGTATTTTTTGTATGTTTCCGCCGATTGCGGTCTATTAATGGGTTAATAGGCTGAATATTCTTATTCTCAACCTGTAGTAGGGGATTTTCAAGTGCCTTGTTTTCTAAAAATGAACAAAGCTCTTGTGCTGAATATTGTAAGAGCGCAATCGCTTGGGTTAATTCCTGTGTCATTGCCAATTTCAACGATTGTTGTTGCCATAGACCTGCTTTTAAATCCATTTCCCATTCCCCCCTCGCTCTATTTTACATGATGTTGGAGGGTTCGTGTGTGGAAAATAAAAACTACAAATAAAAAACCTCTCATTATTTTTAATAAAAGGAGGTTTATTCCTTTTATCTAGATAATGGAGGTTAATATGATGCGCTCGGCAGGAATCGAACCTGCATTTCAAGCTTCGGAGGCTTGCGTGCTATCCGTTGCACTACTTGTCTGTACAATTAGCTTTGAGCGCTGTTATATCAATGGTTTATGCTTGATTGAGTGTTTTCATTGCGTGTTAATCCTATAAACAATGATACTGAAACAAGTACCTAATTGCAAACAATAAAACAACACACTTCTCGTATGAGATAGGTATTTACCATTTCTTATATATATATCTTATTCTTCTGTAGTGTAAATGAGTTTCTGTGTTTAAAAGGAAAAAAATATTCACACGATAAAATATCGTCAATTAAGGGTACTTTCTAATGAATATTGCACGATACTGTATTTTAAACTCTAATTGCGTGAGCGGAAGTGCTATAACCATTAAGTAACTTGGACTTATTACATAGGGTGATAAGTACCCCGACTATTTCCTATTACATGAACATTATTTAAGTCATTACTAAAATTGTTAAAAGATACTACAATTTTCTATTACTTTAGAAGCTAAGAATTTGATTAACGGTACTTCTTTTTCCAAAACTAAATCATTTAGGTTGGGAACAAAATTATAATCTGTTGGTGCTTCTTTGGAGTGTACTAAGGAACATCTAATATAATATATCCGTCTAGCAACAATGTCTGATATATCCTGACTTAAATCAAGTGTTACTATAGAAGGATACTTTTGGTTATTGGTTGTAAAATAATTAACTTTCTCCTCTTCCGAATATAACCACTCAATTATTTCATCATTTTTCACTGCATAATTCAAAATATATTTTACATAATCCAATTCCTTAGCATTAGACAAATGGAATCTTTTTATTGCTCTAATAAAGAAAAATTCAATAACTTGGTAGTACGCTAAATATTTATGCCTACTTATTGAAGTGTAGTTTGCAAAATTAAAATATTGTATTGGAGTTCGTTCATAGCTACTATCTGTTCTTACATCAAGTGAAAATTGATTAGAATGACCAACAGTTTTTTGAAAACTATCAAATCTTGCCCTTTTAAAATTCAAACCTAATTTTACTGAACAATCATATAATATTCTTTCTACTAATTCTTCTATTTCAGTAATATCTTCAAGATTATCGGGCTTCCATATTTGTAAAGTAAAATCTTGTTCATTATTCCTTGTATGATTAGTTCCTCCAAAATCATCTTGAAGGATATATTCATCATAAAAACTGTGCCAGAACAAATCACTCATTGTTCCGATGTTTCCAATTACTTCTCCTTCATATGAGATAAAAATATTCCCCTTTTCAACGTAGTCAAAGCCTTTGATTAAACATTTGTTTGTATAATAATCAGAAGGTTTAATTAATATTTCATGAAAATTTGCTACAGAAGCTATAGAATCACTTGCACGAAAATAACAATCCATCATTTGTTGGTTCATCAGCCTAATCAGCACGTCGAATAAGTATCCTCTCTCTCCTTTCCATTCTTTTGAAACTACAGACTTTACCAATTGAACATGTTGTATTAAATAGTCCTCCAATTCTTCAGAATCTGGTTCAAACATTGAAAAAACATAACTAACATATTTCTGTTCGTCCCAATTTAAAACCCATTTTTTTAACTTCTCATCATCAATGTTTCTGTGTCCATATAAACCAATCATTAACTTCACTCTCTTAAGTAATATGTCTTAATAAATCAATCCTTATTTTACCATAAAAAATTTAAATTACCTTACGTAAACTCAAATGACTATTAAGCTTTACTTAATACAATTAAACAAATAATGAAGCACAAAAGACACTCATTTTGAGTGCCTACAATGTTTTTTCGTATTCCCCAGTGATTTTGTAAAAGGAGTTCTTTTTTAGTTCTAACAAAGTCATAAACTCAACACCAGAAATCTCTTTACTCTTCCATTTTTTATAGTTTTGTTCAAGCGTTTGGCGTTGCAGCTTTGATATTGTGCTTAGATTTAATTGCGGTCTACCAAGATGTTTGCCTTGTGCCTTCGCTACTGAAATTCCTTCGGCTTGTCGTTGCAAGATGTTTTCACGCTCACGCTCGCTTACAAAGGCTAACACTTGCAATACTAAATCACTTACAAACGTTCCTAATGTGTCTTTGTGTTGGGTAGTATCAAGTAAAGGCATATCTATGACTTTTATATCAGCTTTGATATTTTGAGTAATGTCTTCCCACTCTCTTTTAATCTCTTTTGAATTTCTACCAAATCTATCAATAGACTTTATATAAAGTAAATCCCCTTTACGTAAACACTGTTTTAACGCTTTGTATTGGCTTCTGTTGAAGTCTTTACCACTTTCCTTATCAATAAATATGTCACGTTCATTAACGCCTATTTCAAGGATTTCTTTTAATTGTCTGGCTTCATTTTGATCTTTACTTGATACCCTTATGTAAGCAAAAATCTTTTTACTCATATTCTTCACCGTTCCTATGGGTTATTTGTTATTTCTATTATAACCCGAATGTTTATAAATGTAAACCATAATTTATAAACGTTTATAAATTATTTAAATAACCTTTATAAGCATAAAAAACATCTTGTTTTAGACTTCCGTAAAGGTATACCTTTACGGATAACTTTTATAAGTAAAAATCGTTATCCTCATATTGGATAACGATTTTTAAAAGTGATTAGATTTTCCGTGTACGGTATAATATAAAAGCACCCAAAGGAATAGTGATACTATTTATTCGTAGGAATACCCATTACTTTTGCCCAAGAAAGCAAGAACTCATTGGATGAATTAAGATATGGTATAGTTTCAGTAATTACCACATCTCTGTTTTTTTCATTAATTGCTTTTTCAAAGGATAGCAATGCTTTTTCTTCTTCATCTAGAAAAGCAAGATAAATTTCATGTGCTTCCTTTTCCTCGTTGGGTACATTATTTACTTCAGTACGGTATTTTTCCATCAATGGTTTTACTTTAGCTGATATTTGTTCATATCTTTGTATTGTATATACTCCCGAAAGTTCAATCTGACCTTTCTTTACCTCTGTAACAAGCTGGATAAACTCCTTAAAATTTGTATTAAATTGATTGCTATATTCCAAAGCTTTGTCAGAACCTTCTTGTTCAGTTTGTTCTAACACCGTTGAAACAAACGAGGATTCATGTTCATCTTCTGCTGCCTTATCTTCTAACTCTTGTTTATACGATTTAATTTTTTGGGTTAAAGTTTTATTATTGATTCCAATTTCTTCAATTTTTCCTAAAGAGTTATAAAAGAATACTTCTTTATTGCCAGCTCCTTTTATATCTTTATAATCCTTTTGTAAGTATTCTAAGAGCACTTTTGAAATAGTTTTATTTAACTCATCTTTCTTTTTCTTAGATAGATCGTTTGTAGCATCTTCATAAATTTGTTTAGCTGTAAAATAATCGTTTTCTTCTATTGATTCCTTCATTTTTTTAGCCGTCCCACTATCTCCACAACCGCTTAAAAAAAAAATAGAAAAAACTAATAGAATGGTGCTAGTCAAAGTCTTTTTTCCCCTCATACCTTGTTGCCCCCTAGAAATATTATATGTATAGGTTAATTTTACCATTAGCTTCAATATTTTAGAAATAAGTAAAAAGTTGATAAGAAGACAAATTACACGATAGAAATATGTCATTAGACAGGATTCTAAGACCTTTTCGTAAATAATATTTAACAATGATGTTGTGGGGGTAGAATACACTTATTAACGTATAATTGACCGTTTTGATAAAAATCGAATTTTATACAGAAATAGGGACGTTTAAAAACATCCCTTCGTTTAAGTTCTATAACCTTTTATAAAATTCTTCATAAATTTCTGTAAATAATTCTAATTCTTTTTCAGCTTTAACTTTATTTTCATTGGAACTTTCAAGTATCGAGTAATATTCATCCTTCATTTTTTTTAGATAATTACTAATTAAAGATATATCTAAAAGTTTAAAAATTGATGAGCCAAGTTCAGTTAAGTGTGAAATTGTATAATTGGATGATTTAGTTCTATTTAACTCTCTTATTTCTGAACGTATATCTATTAAATTGTCTTCAATATTTTTTCTCCTTTTCCTAATAAGCCTTTGGTCATCGGTATTCTCTATTTCATCCCAATTAATAAGAATTTTTTCATTTAATTTTGCAATTTTTCTTATATGTTCATCTATTATCTCTTGCATGGATAATAAATCTTCATCATCCTCTTCTGAAGAAAGAGCATTTGTCGCTTGATCAATAGATGATTGATTTAGAGGGGCTTTTAGTATTTCACGGGATTTATATAAAAATTGTTCTAGGTTATACATCCATATTCTTTGATTAGCTTCATCTTTAAACTCTTTAATTAATTCTAATCTAGGACTTTCAATTCTTTTCTTATCATCTTTAAAACACCAATCTTCTTTATTGTCATTTACAATAAAAATAATCGGTTTTTCATTGTCTTTTGCAAGCTCAATTATTTGTTTCCAGATAATCAAGTCACCATACCTTTGTATACCCTCTTTTGGTTTTGAGGATAATACATCCATGAATCCAGGTGGAATCTTCGCCAAAAACCTCTTTTCACCTTGATCAGCAATTTCCATTATTTCTTTAAAGTCATATTCCCTTCCTACTTTTAAATATTTTTCAAAATTGGTTAATACTTTATCATTTGTCGTATTAGAATTTATTTCTTCAATTCTGTTAGATATATCTTCATCAACTTTTTTTATGATTTCTTGAAAGGTCTGTTCATACGCTTTATGCTTTTCATGTAAATCATTAATAATAGCCCGATCACTTAAATAAGGATGTTGATTTGTATTCTTTGTATCGTTATCAAATCCAATTATTTTATTTTCTATTTTTTTAACGTCCTGACCTAAAGTTTTTATATTATTCTGAAGTGGCTTGTATTTTTCCGTGATAGGTTTTTTTAGTGTTTTAACTCTATTTTTTAAGAACTCAAATTCAACATGTTGAGGTATCCAAGTCCTATCTTTTACTTTTTCAAATATATTTTGAAAAATATCGTCTAAAGCATCATTTGTTAAAAAATAAAAATCTAATAATGTTGATGAATCAAATACAAAAATGCAATCGTCCCAAAGCTTAATTTCATCGGAATCGGATAATTGATAAAAACTAAAATTTTTCCTATTAAAGAATTTTTCTTCCATATTATTTTCTCCTAAATATCTTTGTTTTCATTTTCATTATAAATTATTTAAAAATTGATAATTCAATATTACCATATTTTTATCGTCTTAAAATAAAAAAATGGAAATTTATTCAACAGAAAAGAAACAGTAGAAAACCCCATAAAATGATGGGGTTTCATTTTATTTTTGGTGTTTGAAATGCTTGATTAGCATTATATTTTTTTATGTTAGATGTAAGGTTAATCAAAAATTCCAAGACCCTATAAATTGCTTTTTGTTTTAATGTTTTAATGTCTAATATTTAAAAGTTGTAACCATAATGTTCTTGCAGCTTCTTAATACGTTCAGCATACAATCTGTCAAAATATAAAGCGTAATAACCTTCATCAAAAGTGAAATTTTCCCTTTCATTGTAATACGTTTTAGAAAGTGTTTCTGCTCCAATGACCTCTTGGAGATTTTCATCTAAGATATATGTCTTTGTTTTCTTACTCAAAAATTTATTTTCTTTGTCTTTTGCTTCCATGACAACATAGTCGTGACGTTCCTTATGATAAGTGTTTTTGTTATCGGATAAAAATAATTCTTCATTTTGCTTAAATCTCTCAATTGCTTCCTTGTTGTATTTCTCAAGGTATCTAATAATCTTTTTCTTTCTAGCTTTTAAGATGATTGCATAAACCACATAGTAATAATCCAATCCTAACACTTCACCTTTTTCGTCTGTTAGTTGTGCAAGACCGTCACTCCAAGCTTGATTATACTCTTTGGTTTTTGGGGAGTATTTAAATTGGCTTAAGTACCAGTCATTTACATCATACTGTTCCATCAAGGTTCTTTTAAGTGTTAGTACCTGTTTAACAGTATCCTCATGTAAATTGCTTGTTTCATCTGTTTCTTCGACATGACCTTTATATACAGGATAATATTCAATAATTCCCGCTTTCTGCATTCTGTTGAGTGTTCCTGCTAATTGGTTAGTGATTTCTTTTACGACATAGGTGAAATCATCTAAGATTCTGTCCTCGCCTTCAAAAATAATTTTGTTTTCTTTTAAATCTTGTAGGTACTGTGACCTCAAATATTCATTGTATCTTGATTGTAATAACTCATACATTGCAGGAGTAATTGCACCAAAATCAACTGCCCACTTAGAAAGAGTTTGTGCTGCTTCAGCCACTAAACCCTGTTCCAATACGGATACAACCATAATATCCAATATTTTTGTATACGGGATACTCCAAGCACCGTTGTTGATTCTTCCATCTTCTTTAGGTGTAACTACATCCTTTTTACAGCTAAGTTCATACACATAACTACGACCCTTTTCAGGTTTGATGACTTTAACAGAATCATAATATCTTCTCATTTCTTTTAATAAAGATATTTCTAAATCCTTGTTAGTGAATTTCCCATATTTAGCAAAGTGCTTCTTGCATTTCTCCGACCCATATAATTCTACTGCTTCTTTTTTTGTCAAAATAATTGTGTACATTCTTTCTCCATTCCTTTTAAAGTATTTCTTAAGGTAAAGGTGATTACTTGTAATATAATAATTTTATTATTGTAGGTGATTACCTTTACCTTAGAGATGTATTCTATCTTGTACTTTTTACCACCATCTTTTAGAAAACTATCGTTTTCCAAAGCCTAGCCGAAAAAGTACCAATACGGCTCGTTTAAAGTTACTTTTATTTTTTAGCTCCTTTCGATCATTCTCATTATTAAAACAAAAAAACACAAAATAACCCCAGTATAAAGAGGAAAAATTTTGTGTTTGATGTGTTTGTTTGGTGTTGTTATATGTAACTTATTTAATTGTTAATGTTATGTGTTGTTATAGTCACTTAACCTGACTACAATTACTATTATACCACAAAAGACAAAATAAGTCAAAAAACCTCTTATATACCTATTGACTTTTTCGTTTGAATTTGCAGATAACAAATAACGCCCTTGCCTTTCTAACACGGAATTATTACAGTTCTAAAATTAGCTACTGAAGTATTGGGGAAAGGCATATCTAAGACTTTCAAATCCGCTTTGTTATTTTGAAGTAATGTACCCACTCTACTTTAAAGGAAAAATCCCCCAAAATTTCAGGCTCTCTTGCAAATTTTCTTCTCAAATGAGATTCAGTTCATTAATATATAATTATAATTACTTTCGAGTAGAATTTGGGGGAGATATGGAGTGAATCAAAATATTAGCAAAATTACAAGAGGAAAACTAGTTAGGGAACTTTTAAAGCATCATAATATTTTTGGCGATATAGAATTAATGGATTTTCTGTCAAATATCTGGAATTTGAAAGACCTACCATCTTTGGATAAGCGGTGTAGTAATGCTTACGATGATATATATACGCATTATGTTCATTTTGAGGATTATGATATTGAGCATTTGCTATTCGAAAGATTGGATATACATAATTGCGATGATACAACTTTTACAAAGTTCCTGGAAACGATCGTTTCTCCAGAAGTCCGGGATGAGATTCAAGAACAATATACACTAGTTGATGTCATTAATAGATTCATACAAAATGATTCATTTAAGTTAGAGTATGTTAAGAACTTATCAGGCAGCCCTTTGTTTCAAGTAAAACATTTAAAAGGAAATAAGAAAGAAATTCAACAATTATTTTTTGCATGTAATGGCTATAAACATCGATTAATATTCAGAGATGCGACTACAAATGAAATAGAAACCACTCGTAATAGTGATAAGGTTCTTTGTTATAAAGAGCCAATTTCTTCTGAAGGATTACTTTGGACTGATTTAATTAGATGGTATATGAAAGAATTAAAACTAAATAATTATGAACAATCCGAGAAAGAATTAATTACTAGACTAGAGGAATCAATGAATCCCCCAGAAAAACTCATGTTCCATACATATTTAGAGTTCGGAAGGAAACTTGGTACAAGAATGCCTGCATATATTCCACAACCTTACTTAAAATACGATCCATATACAGCTTTAGAAAGAAATGGAGTTAAGGATCTTGAAAGGGAAAGAATGGATTTTCTTTTATTATTTCCACACGGTATAAGAATATTAACCGAAATCGACGGGCAACAACATTACTCAGAAGAAAATGGACAAGTAAGCCCTAGAAAGTATGCCAATATGGTTAGAGAAGATAGAGAAGATAAATTAATGGGCTATGAAGTGTTCAGGTTTGGTGGCTTTGAATTTTATTACAACAACGAATTTGAATTTCACCAAATAAAGAAAAATCTCTTTGATTTTTTTGAAAAGTTATTTAGAAGGTACGGACTATTATAAATTGATTTTCTTATTTTTTCTCGGTGCTCATCTATAGGACTTTTATTTTTCTGTTTTTGTCCACTTTACTTCTTATGATACTATCGATTTTTAACCTAAAAAGTTACATAAAAAAAACGCTCTTTTAAGGACATTTTTTTAATATGGTCATTATCCAATAGACCAGATTGAATTTATGTCTTTAGTGCGGTTTTTGTTGGTACTTTGATAAAAGTACAATTTTATTAATAAAATTTTTCAAAAAGCATCGTATTCCTCAATTAACTTATACAAGGTTGTTCTGCTCACTCCTAAATCATTAGCAAACTGTGTTTTGTTAATTTTACGAGCCATATATTTCTCATACAATTCCATTGTAAAAGGAAGGGTGAAGCCCAACCGAACGGAGTGAGGTAATGAGCTAAGCGAACAGGGGAGCGGGCAAAGGAGCTGCAACCGCAAGTGTCTATAACCATAAATCGACTTGTTTTTGATGCTAATTGTTGTAATTACCACTTGATCTAGAAATTAAATACAATCTGTTCAATATTTCAAAAACAAACTCTATTTGAACAAATAAGCGGAGCAATCGAATGTTCATTTAGGTCATGGTCTACTTAAACAAAAGATCACTTCCATATTTTAACTACAGGAATCGGCGTTCTTCGGCTAACAAATATTCTCATAAAAAAAATGCAACAGTAAAAAATGGTATAATATAACTAAAAGTTTGGGTATTAAGGAGGGAGAACATGTACTTAAGCAATATAGTAATTCAAAACGTCGGTACAGTAGGCAGTTTATATATAGAGTTACCATTTAATAATAATGGGAATCCCAAACCAATATTCTTTGTTGGTGAAAATGGTAGCGGGAAATCAATATTACTTTCACATATGGCGGATTCCTTTATTGAATTTGCTAAACAATCCTTCAGGGATATTGTCAATTCAACAGGTAATAATCCAAATCCGTTTTTTAAAGTTACAGGTTCGATAAATCAGAAAACTGGAAAACAATACGGTTTAGCCTATCTTAGATTTAAGAATACTGATAACATTCCATATGAATATCTTGATAAAAGTGGAAATCTTCCCCTACAAGATGCGATATATATCACTAATAATTTTTTACAGGGTAATCAATTGCAATGGAATGATAACAATCCTATTAAATGGGTTACACAAAATAGCGAAGCTATTACCACTCTGTTTAATAACAATACTTTTTGCTATTTTCCGCCTTCCAGATATGAATCTCCTCATTGGTTAAATACAGGTTCGATAAAAGATGAAACCCTAAACTTAACCAAAAGATTTTCAGGTATTCTTGGCAGGGATATAGTTGTGAGAAATGCACTTGATTATAACAAAAAGTGGATATTGGATGTGTTCTTAGATTCAAGGGCAGATATAGAGGAATATATAGAAAATGGACAAATTCAATATCGGTCACTATCAAATATGGATACCATCAGATTACTTCGACAATCTAAATTGAATATCGAAAAAATATTGTCTGCGATATTCTTAAGACCTGTAATATTAAATATAAATCTAAGAGGAGATAGTCTGTCGAGAATAAACATTTTAGATGCCAATTCGAAGGAAATAATTGCACCAAGTTTAGACCATCTTTCTACTGGTCAAAACGCCTTGTTAAATATCTTTTGTACTATTATTCGTTATGCTGATATGGTTGATTTAAATAAAAGTATCCGTTTAGAAGATATAAGAGGGGTCGTGGTAATCGATGAAATTGACCTACATCTACATACAATCTTACAAAAGGAAATTCTACCTAAACTTATATTAATGTTTCCTAAAGTACAGTTTATAATAAGTACACACTCACCTTTTCTTCTACTTGGGATGAAAGATGCCTTAGGTGAGGATGGGTTCACCATTTACGAAATGCCAAAGGGAACTCAAATAGGTGTAGAAAGGTTTTCTGAGTTCAATAAGTCTTTTTCTTATTACATGAATACTATTAAATTTGAAGAGGAATTAAAAAATGAAATAGGCAAATCCAACAAGCCCCTTGTTATTACCGAAGGTAAGACTGATGCCAAAATGTTAAAAGTAGCTTGGGAAAAGTTATATCCGAACGAGGAAAGATTTTTTGATGTTATTCCCTCTGGCTTTCAACTTGATGAAGAACAAAGAACGGGTTCTGCAAAAACTGTTAAAAGCACATTGGAATATATCGGAAATATTACAACAAGAAAAATAATTGGGTTATTTGATAATGATGCTGAAGGAAATGGGCAGTTTAAAGGGCTTACAAATAGTTTTGAAACTTACAATGTTACAAAGGAAGTAAGAAAGCATTTGAATAAGGATGTTTTTGGACTTCTTTTACCTGTTCCTGAATCAAGGAAGATATTTGTTACAAATAATGATATAAATTGTAGATATTTGGTAATTGAACATTATTTTTCAAACGAAGTATTATCCAGATACAATATGCAAGGTAACAGAATATTAGGAACAGAAGTATTTAAAATAGCAGGTAATAAGAACAGTTTTGCCAATATAGTTGAGGAACTTGATAGTTCCGAATTTGAAAATTTCAAGTTATTGTTTGAGAACCTAAAAATGTTATTCTCAATAAAGATAGTGGAATCAGAGCAAACAATTGCATAATTCTTCATCAAAATTTTCTCGTGTTTAATTCCAATAAAAAGTACACGCCTATATTTATGGCGTGTATTTTTTACTTTAGGTGAAAAGGCTCTATGTTTTCCATTACATCATTACATCATCACTAAAAAGATTAACATAAACTCTTCCATTTTTCTTTACCTCTTTAAACATCTAATGTATTTAATGGATTATATTTGTCATTCTGTTCCCTTAACTCGTTACCCCACATTGCCACATATCTCATCGTTACGGCAATGTTTTAGTGTCGCATAAGTTTCTGAATTGCAAAGGCACGCATTCCTGACATAGCAAGTTGCTGACAAAAAGTAGAATCCTATTCAAAACCTTTCTCAATCGCCTGTTCAAGGTCTTTTCCATAAATCTGCACATAACGCTGTAGCATTTCAAGGTCACTATGACCCGTTAGTCTTTGCAACACAAACAGGTTTACTCCTGCCTCCACCTTTAACCGACAGAACGTCCTTCTGAATGCGTGAGGACTCACTGAAATGTCATTCTCGACCTTTGAGACCACTCCATAATGTTTCAGCCGTTCTTGGACGGTTCGAGGGCTTATAGAGGCATTCTCAACGCTTACAAAAAGAGTATCATTATCGAGGACTCCACGTTCCTCAACATATGCTTTCAAAACCGTCTTCAACCGCTTGGTCATTGGAACACGTCTTGCATATCTGTTCTTTGCTTGTTGAATAATGACTTCTCCTTTACCGTCAAATGAAAGGTCTTGAACCTTAATTGAACAAAGTTCTTTGAGACGGAGACCAACATGGGCAAACGTCAACATAATTGCAAGGTCACGGAGACCAACAAATTGAGTTATGTCTGGAGTGTTCAACAACTTCTCCAGTTGTCCCTTTGTAAGTGTAGCCCCAACTGTGTGACGCTTCTTAAGCTGTGAAACTCCATCAAAAGGGTTCTGGTCTACGTAACTTTTCTTTAAACAGAAATTCATGAACGTTCTCCCAGCTCTCATTCTTGAATTGATTGACGAGACAGCCCTTTTCATTTCCAACATATACTCGACCCAATTTTCAATATCATTTAGCTTGAGTGTTCTTACATCCAACAAAGGAACTTCAAGTTCAACCAAAGCTCTGAATAGTCCTTTAAGTTCTTTTTCGTAGAACTTGACTGTGTCTGGTGAAAGTCCTTTAATCTTACAATGCTTAAGAAATTCCTCTGACGCTTTCTGAAAGTCTTTAGACTTCTGTTCCTGCTGATGAACCAGTTTTTCCAATACGTTTGTGCTAACTGATTTTCTTCTTGACATGATAATGCCCTCCATTGCGTGTTATTCGTTACGTGGTATCCGCAATTGAAAAGCACCCAAACTAAAAAGTTCCTATGCTTGTATAAAACTCATACAAACACAGGAACTCATTGAATTTATGATGCGCTCGGCAGGAATCGAACCTGCATTTCAAGCTTCGGAGGCTTGCGTGCTATCCGTTGCACCACGAGCGCTAATGTGCGACTTATATATTATATGCCAATTTGCAAAACTTTGCAAGCTAGATTAGGTTTAAAAAAGCACTCAATGGTTATGATGAAAAAGTGAAAGTTGTCGAACAAATATAGAAGCGAATTGTTTGACCTTAATTGACCATCAGTGTATGATTACAATACATAAGTAAAAATCTTTCATACTTAAAGGAGGAAGAAAAATGAATTTGATTCCTACAGTTATTGAACAAACAAACCGTGGAGAGAGAGCATACGATATTTATTCTCGTCTGTTAAAAGACCGGATTATTATGCTAGGCAGTGGTATTGATGATCATGTTGCGAACAGTATTGTAGCACAATTACTTTTCCTTGAAGCTGAAAACCCTGAAAAAGATATATCCATTTATATTAACAGCCCTGGCGGTAGCATTACTGCTGGTATGGCTATTTATGACACAATGCAGTTCATTAAGCCCGATGTTCAAACGATCTGTATCGGTATGGCAGCATCTATGGGTGCTTTCTTACTTGCAGCAGGTACAAAAGGCAAGCGTTATGCATTACCGAATGCCGAAGTTATGATCCATCAGCCATTAGGTGGAGCACAAGGCCAAGCGACAGAGATTGAAATTGCTGCTAAACGCATTCTTTTCCTTCGTGAAAAATTGAATGGAATCTTAGCAGAGCGCACTGGTCAGCCTCTAGAAGTACTCCAAAAAGATACCGACCGCGATAACTTTATGACAGCCGAAAGAGCAAAAGAATACGGTCTTGTTGATCATATTATCACGAGAAGCCTTGCAGAAGAAAAGAAAGATAAGTAAATTGTTGAGCAGCCGTTTTATTGACGGCTGCTTTTTTATTTTGGAGTGCCTGGAGTGACCCAAACTGGTTTTCTGAATCTTCTCGGTCACTCCAGGCCTCCTGGAGTGACCCAATCCGCTTTTTTGAATGCTCTTCGGTCACTCCAGCACCTCTGCATTGACCCAAATCCCTTTTCTCAATGCTCTTCGGTCACTCCAGCACCTCTGCATTGACCCAAACCACTTACCTTTTTCCTTCTCGGTCACTCCAGACCTCCCCTTGGTTAACTTTTAGATAAATAAAAAGGACCTGGCTCATCTATGGCCAAATCCTTTCAATTTTATTGTTCGTTTTGAACAAAAGTAGACAATGCATCAACTGCTATTTCTTCATCGTCGCCGTCAGCGACAATATTAACAACCACACCTGAACCAACTGCTAAACTCATAAGACCCATAATGCTTTTCGCATTCACCTTTTTACCATCTTTCTCCAAAAAAATATCGGATGAAAACCGGTTTGCCTCCTGTACAAATAATGCTGCAGGTCGTGCCTGAAGACCCGTTTTCAATTTAACTTCCACTTGTTTTTCTACCATTATAAAATCCTCCTCATGTTATTCAACTATTTTCTTGAAGCTAATTCACCCATACGCAATTTATCAGCGATTTCATCTATCTTTCTTAACCGATGATTGATTCCCGATTTACTAATCGTACTACCAGAAACCATCTCCCCTAATTCTTTAAGGGTTACATCCGTATAATGCAAACGGAGTTCAGCAATTTCTCTTAACTTATCAGGTAATATATGCAATCCGACCGTTTGGTTAATATAACGGATATTCTCAACCTGACGAATCGATGCACCGATGGTTTTATTTAAGTTCGCAGTTTCACAATTAACCAGACGATTAACCGAATTCCGCATATCCCGTACAATCCGCACATCTTCGAAACGAAGAAGCGCATTGACCGCACCAACAATATTTAAAAACTCGGTAATTTTTTCTGCTTCTTTTAAGTAATTAATAAAGCCTTTTTTTCGTTCAAGTGTTTTGCTATTAAGGCCAAATGTATTCATTAATTCGCATAAGGAATCGTTATGTTCCTTATAAAGCGAAGCAATTTCCAAATGATAGGAAGAAGTCTCCGGATTATTAACGGAGCCCCCAGCAAGAAATGCGCCGCGTAAGTATGACCGTTTACAGCATTTCTTTTTCACAAGATCACTGGCAATATCATGGATGAAGGTAAATCCTTCACCAAGGATTTTCATATCCTCTAGTATTTTCTTAGCCTGTTGGTTCAAGCGGACAATGTAAACATTATTCTTCTTCAAACGCATCTTTTTTCGAACAAGCAACTCGACTGAAACATCATAGCTCTTTTTTATTAATGTATAAATCCTTCTTGCAATCGCTGCATTTTCCGTCTGAATATCAACAATTAACTTCCGGTTGGAAAAGGACATAGAACCATTCATTCGTATGAGAGCGGAGAGTTCTGCTTGAATACAGCAGGGCTTAATCTCTAAATTCGTCAATTCTTTTTTCGTTTCCGAAGCGAAAGACATCCCTTCACCCCCTTACCCAAGTATAAATTATTACGCTTCGTATCGCCTTTTGGTTTCACTTATAAGCAAATTATATAAAATTTGAGCAACTTTTTTGGGGTCATGTCTAAGTGACCCATTTTCCTGTATCGCAATGTCTGCGTGAACCACTTCAAGTCCAAGACCAATGATTTGGTCCAAATCATAATAAACTGGATTAGCGAGTTCTTCATTGTAACGGAGTTGAATGTCTTCCGGAATTTCCTTGTCATTGACCAAAATCGTATTGATAAAAGCACAGGCCATATGATCATAAATGGCTTTTACGTGGTCACTCGCTGTAAATCCGTGCGTTTCTCCTGCTTGTGTCATTAAATTACTAATGTACACCTTTTTAGCATGAGAGTGGCAGATCTCTTCACCTAATCTTGGTACAAGTAAGTTAGGCAAAATACTGGTATATAAACTTCCCGGACCGATAATAATTAAATCTGCTTGTCTAATAGCTTGTATCGATTCCGGCAGAGGTGTGATTACCTCTGGTGTTAAAAAAACCTTTTTTATTTTTTTGCCGGAATAAGGAATTTTCGATTCTCCTGAAACTACTGTACCATCCTCCATCTCTGCATGAAGGACAACACTTTGATTAGCTGCAGGTAAAACCTTCCCCCGAACATTTAACACCTTGCTCATTTCTTGAATCGCGTGAACAAAGTTCCCTGTTATCGACGTCATTGCCGCTAATATCAAATTACCAAGCGAATGTCCTGATAATTCATTAGAGGTCTTAAAACGATGTTGAAACATCTCTTCAACAAGGGGTTCAACATCTGATAATGCGGCTAACACATTTCGGATATCCCCAGGCGGTGGGATATGCAGGTCATCTCGGAGCCTTCCTGAACTGCCGCCATCATCCGCAACTGTCACAATGGCGGTAATATCAACTGGATATTGTTTTAATCCCCGTAATAAAACCGGCAATCCTGTGCCTCCGCCTATGATGACGATTCTTGGCTGCCCTAAATCCCTCATGTCGTCTGGTCCTTTCTCCTCTCAATGTCACGGTGTGAAACAAGTGTCTTGTAATCATTCGTATAAAAATTAGCAAGGTATTCTGCTAACGTAACGGAACGGTGCTGCCCACCGGTACAACCGATTGCGATCACTAGCTGTGATTTGCCTTCTCGCTTATAATGAGGAAGCATAAAGCTGAGTAAATCTGTAACCTTCTCTATGAACTTTTGCGTTTCGTTCCATTTCAAAACATAACTAGAAACATCGTCATCTAATCCTGTCTTCGGCCTCATGTGATCGATATAATGAGGGTTCGGCAAAAAACGCACATCAAAAACAAGATCAGCATCAATTGGGATTCCATACTTAAATCCAAATGACATGACATTGACAGTAAAGATTGATTTTTTGTTCGTTGTAAATTCAGTAATGATCTTCTCACGTAGCTCTCGCGGTTTCATTTGCGAGGTATTGTAAATGAGCTGTGCTCTACCCTTCAATTCATCAAGAAGCTCTCTCTCTAGTTTGATCCCTTCTAAAGGCAATCCAGATTGGGCAAGAGGATGAAATCTTCTTGTTTCCTTATATCTTCTAACTAAGGTAGCATCATCTGCATCTAAGAACAAGATTTGCGGATTTACCCATGATGTTTCTGCAAGTTCATCAAGTGCTATAAATAAATGGTCAAAAAACTCTCTTCCCCTTAGGTCCATAACCAATGCTACTTTATTCATTTTATTCCCAGATTCCTTCATTAGTTCGAGGAATTTTGGAAGCAATGTTGGCGGCAGGTTATCCACACAGAAAAATCCTAAATCCTCTAGACTTTGGATGGCAACTGTTTTGCCGGCTCCTGACATCCCGGTGATGATAACCAATTGCGTTTCGCTTGTTGATCCGGTACTCATCTATAATTCCCCCTCTAGTTAACTTGGATCTAATCGATAACTGATTAATTGAAAATCTTTTGTATAAGTAAAAGTGCCGTAAATGATTCCTTTTCCATGAATCATATACTCAATAATATGATAGTCTCCAGCTGCCATTGGCAAATTTTTCACTTGATCGAGCTGCTGCCATTCAAGCTCACCCTCTTCTGATTTATCCACCTGCATTCCATCAGAATCCGTTGCAAAAAAGGTAAACATCATCCATTCAGATAGAACCTGATCATTCTCTTTCATGATGAAGGTAAAAACACCCTTTAGTTGTGGGCTTTTCAAGTAAATTCCTGTTTCTTCCCGGTACTCACGGATACAGGAGTCTCTTACAGATTCTCCGGGTTCCATTTTGCCGCCAGGTGCTACCCACCAGCCACGGCGTGGTTTTTTTAACATCAGTACTTGATTATCTCTAATTAATACACAATTGGTGACTCGCTGCACACTATTCACCCTCTATATAACAAACTAACGTATATTTATTCTATTTATTATACTCTTTTTGGTAAGCGGTCACAATGAAACAAACAAGTTAAAAATATGAAAAAAAAATAGCACAGGCTCCCTGAGCCTGTGCACCAAGTGAATATTTTAAAGGGGGTCAATTCTTAATTTTATTTTATCTTATTATTATTTCACCACTGTTACAGGAGAGTTAAAAGAGGATTACGTTTATAAAGAAATTGTAAATTTAGTTTTAAATTTTTAATTCCTCTTTTAATTCTTCTACATAGTGCTGCACACTTTGAGCAGCGATACTGCCGTCCCCTGTTGCAGTTACAATTTGCCTTAGTGTTTTTTCACGAATATCTCCAGCAGCAAATATGCCCTTTACCTTTGTTTCCATTTGCTCGTTAGTTTCGATATAGCCATTTTCATTTGTGATTCCAAGATTTACAAACGGCTTTGATAAAGGAATCATCCCGATGTAAATAAATACACCATCCGCTGGAAGCTCTTGTTCCTCTCCATTTTGCGTTGAAACAAGTGTGACGCTGCCTACTTTACCGTCCTTGTCATTAATGGACTTAATGGTATGATTCCAAATAAAATCAATTTTTTCATTCGCAAACGCACGGTCTTGAAGGATTTTTTGAGCGCGAAGCTCATCACGTCGATGAACAATCGTTACCTTAGAAGCGAAACGGGTTAAGTAAACCCCTTCTTCCACTGCAGAATCTCCTCCGCCAATGACAAACAATTCTTTTTGTTTAAAAAATGCTCCATCACATACGGCACAATAGGATACACCACGACCGCTTAGTTCTTTCTCGCCAGGAACCCCTACCTTCTTATATTCAGCACCAGCCGAAATAATGACGGAATAAGCTTTATACTGCTTGGATCCGGCAACTACAGTTTTAATACCGCCATCGTCGATAATTTCTTTAATATCGCCATAAGCATATTCTGCACCAAATTTTTTCGCATGTTCAAACATTTTTGTCGATAAGTCTGGACCAAGGATGCTTTCAAAACCAGGATAGTTTTCAACATCCTCAGTATTGGCCATTTGGCCACCAGGCATTCCACGCTCAATCATGAGAGTAGATAGATTAGCACGAGAAGTATAAACAGCAGCTGTCATCCCGGCAGGACCGGCACCTGCGATAATGACGTCATAAATTTTTTCATCAGACATATTGATTCTCACTCCCTAAATAGAAAAGCGGAAGCGCCTTGTCCAGGGGCGACAGGCATAAGACGAGCCGGCTAGAAGGTTGTTCTTTAACCTTCTGGACGGATTGGCTTATGACCCCGAGCCCCTAGGCGCTGCAGCTAGACAATAATATAAAAAAATACGATTAAGTGTAGTATTACCTACTTAATCGTATAAAACAATTGTAGTGAAGTCCATTTATCTGCTTATTTATCTGCCTATTTCAAATACTTTTGCACTAATTTGACATATTTCCCAATAGTTGCTGGTGAGATAGCATAGCGTTTGGCAATTTCTTGCTGTGATACCTTTTCATTGCTAGCCTTATACCAGACATATTCCATTGCCCCAGCCCAAGCCAGTTTGTTACTTAAATTTACTTTTGACTTGGATATTTCTACAAATACGGAAAACCACATTAAAAATAGCCCTGACTCAACTATTCCGATCGGATTGTAATTTTTATAAAGTACTTCGGCAATTTCCTGCGCTTCTTCTAGATGTGATGGTGTTCCTGTCTTAAGGAACGAGACATAATTCTTCTCCAGCGTTGTAAGTTTTTGATTTTCATAAAAACGTTTAGAAATAAAAACTTCTCCTACTTTTCCTAAAATAGAAGCGAGGAAAATGGCAAATAGGCGTTCTTCAATATAATCACTATCTAATTTTTGATAAATCGATCCTGCGTGATCTTCAAATCCATGTGCGATTGGTTTTTCATGATTCCATGGTTCAAATCCCTCTTTATCAGGATTATGCTGAAGGACTACCTTCCAAATGCTTCGCGCGAAATTCTCATGGCTGGAAAAATAAGCCGAATAAGCAAGCCAATAATAAAATGGGCCATCCCCTTCAAAGCCGTTCTTATATAATTTTTTTAGCCAAAAGTAGGCAGACTCATATTCACCCACTAAAGCAAATGTTGTACCCAATTTATATTGGTGATCGATGAGCATTGGTTGAATTTTCTTTAAGGACTCCTTTAAACCAGAGACTGCTTTTGTTTTCTTTTGATAATGAGCAAAAACTAACCGGTTGCACAAGGCATGAAGATTCCCTGGATTTCTAACTAATACATCATCGAGTATCGATTCTGCCTTTTTCGTTTTACCTAAATAAAAATAAGCAAGAGCTAAGTTGTTATAGGCAGACCAATATTCGGGGTATGTTTCAACAACATCCTTTAACAGCTCGATCGCTTTTGGAAAATATCCAGATTCCAATAAATCACGAGCCTGCTCCTGCTTTATAATAAGATCGTCCTGTTCATAGAACTCCTCTTCTAACCCCTCCGTCTCAAACGAAAGAAGTTCAAGAAGGTCTTCTGTATCTTCTATAAAGTCGCCGTTTGAATCAAGCTCTAAATACATATTTGCATGATGATAGGCATCTTTAAAAAAACCCATATGGGCATAATTATTTGCTAAAAAATAATGGCACTCAGCCATTTCTTCATCAAGATCTTCAAGGATTAGATGCAAGAGTCGATTAGAATTTTCAAACTCACCAAGCTCTGTTGAAACTATAGCAAGCTGACAGGTAATCATTGGTTCACCCGGCTCCAGCTGCATCGCCCGTACGAGATACTTTTTAGCTTTCTTAAAATCACGGCGATGGTATGCCTTAATACCCTTCGTGAAATAATATTCTCCAGTCGGAACAAACGACAGGACCTTTCCCTTTTGAATTCTAGCCTTCGCGTCTTTAACCATGGAGACCTCCATCTTTACAATAAACTAACTTATGTAGTATAACACATCCACCGCCTAGTCGAGAAGGAAATAAACAAGGCTGAACAGGTTGGAAATATTAAACATGCAAAAAAAGCTGCATAAACAGCTTTTTTTGCATAAATGGTGACAGGCACCATTATCTTTTATGTCGCTCTTCTAATGTTTTCAAGACTTCTTTGAACGGCAGGCCTTGTTCGACTAATAATACTTGCAAATGGTATAGCAGGTCGGCGGCTTCCCATTTTAGTTCTTGTTTGTCGCGGTTTTTGGCGGCAATAATTACTTCCGCGGCCTCTTCACCGACTTTTTTCAATATTTTATCGACGCCTTTTTCAAAGAGATAGGTTGTGTAGGCTCCTTCGGGACGTTCCTTTTCTCTCTCAATGATCAGCTTCTCTAATGAATGTAAAATCTGATAATCTGTAAGACTGGAGGATCTTTCCGTTATGCCCTCTGTGAAGCAGCTTACAGCTCCAGTATGGCAGGCAGGACCTTTTGGCTCTACGAGCACGAGGACAGCATCCTGATCGCAGTCATATTTCATACTGATAACCGTCTGCGTGTTTCCACTGGTTGCCCCTTTATGCCATAGCTCTTGACGTGAGCGGCTGAAAAACCATGTTTCTCCAGTCTCAATTGTTTTTGTCAGTGATTCCTGATCCATATACGCTAATGTTAATACTTCTTTCGTGTCTGCATCCTGAACGATGGCAGGTACGAGCCCTTTTTCATCAAAACGAATAGTCACCGGACACTCACTCCCTTCTCAAGCAAATAGCTCTTCACTTCGTGTACGGAAGTTTCTTTATAATGAAAAATAGAAGCGGCAAGCGCGGCATCCGCTTTGCCATTTACAAACGCCTCTTCAAAATGACGAGCATTTCCAGCACCGCCGGAAGCTATCACCGGAATTGTCACAGCCTCACTAACTGCCTTGGTAAGCTGAATGTCAAACCCATTTTTCTCGCCATCACTATCCATACTTGTTAGTAATAGTTCACCTGCTCCAAGCCTTGCTGCTTCTTTTGCCCATTCAATTACTTTTCGTTCAGTAGGGGTCCGGCCGCCATGTGTATAAACACGCCATGTTCCTAGTTGCTCATCATACTTGGCATCAATTGCGACTACGATGCATTGTGTTCCAAAATAGCTTGCACCGTCTGAAATTAACTCTGGGTTCAAAACAGCTGCCGTATTTAATGACACCTTATCCGCACCGGCACGGAGAGTTCGTTTCATATCCTCTAATGAATTAATTCCACCCCCAACGGTAAAAGGGATAGCAAGCTCGGAGGCAACAGCCTTTACGACTTCGACCATTGTTTTTCGTCCTTCGACGGATGCCGAAATATCAAGGAAGACAAGTTCATCTGCTCCCTGTTCGTCATAAAATCTAGCTAATTCAACTGGGTCTCCGGCATCCCGAAGCTGAACAAATTGAATGCCTTTCACTACTCTTCCTTCTTTTACATCTAAACATGGAATGATTCGTTTCGTCAGCGTCATTTTCTCACCTCTCCAATCGCAAGTGCTTCCTTCAATGTAAAGCGATTTTCATAAAGGGCTTTCCCGACAATTGCCCCTTTAACTCCCTCGGCATTAAGAGCACGTAAATCAGCTAAACTGCTTACACCACCAGAGGCAATGACATTCTTCCCCGTCTCTTCTGCCATTTCACAAACGGCCGCAATATTCGGGCCTGAAAGCGTCCCATCAGTGGCAATATCAGTAAAAATAAACGTCTCGGCACCCGCATCCGCAAACCGTTTGCTCAGTTCTACGGCTTTTACTTCGGAAGTGGTCATCCAGCCATGTGTCGCCACGTAACCATTTTTCGCGTCAATCCCAACAACTATTTGCTTGCCGTATTTCCGAATCATTTCAATCACAAACTCTGGATTTGAAACAGCAATACTGCCAATAATTACTCGAGTAATCCCGTTTTCCAGGTAATGCAGAATATCAGCTTCAGAACGAATGCCACCGCCAATTTGAACCTTTACCTTTAATTGCTTCGCTGCTTCAATGACAAAACGATCATTAACCCGTTTTCCATCCTTTGCCCCATCAAGGTCAACCATATGAAGAAAGGATGCCCCGTCTTCAGCAAACGTTCGCGCCATATCAAAAGGTGAGTCACCATAAATGGTTTCCTTTTCATAATCACCTTGGAGAAGGCGAACACAATTCCCGCCGCGCATATCTATTGCTGGATAAATAGTGATCGTCATCGTACCGACTTCCTTTCTTCGACGAATTGTAAAAAATTATTCAGTAGTGCCATTCCAAGCTTGCTGCTTTTTTCAGGATGAAATTGCATTCCAAAAATATTATCTTTTCCGACAACAGCAGAAACTTCTTCATGGTAATCTGCCTTTGCTAGTAATACCTCGGAGTTCTCCGCACTTACATAATAGGAATGAACAAAATACACATAATCTTCTTCTAATCCTGCCAATAGTGGAGAAGACTGAACAAATTCAAGTTTATTCCAACCCATATGAGGAACTTTATATACTTCCCCATCTGCAGTCTTACCTGGAAGCCGACGGACCTTACCAGGTAATAATCCAAGCCCTTTCGTCAAACCATTTTCATCGCTATCCTCGAACAATAGCTGCATACCAAGGCAAATGCCAAGCAAAGGTTTCCCACTTGCTGCAAACTCCTTGATCGTATCTGCTTGCAAGACTTCCATCGCATCACGAAAAGAGCCAACCCCTGGAAGCAGCAGTGCGTCGGCACGCAAGAGGTCATCTTTTTCCGCTGATATAAAATAATCAGCATTCAGCCGCTCAAGGGCCTTACTGACACTAAACAGATTACCCATGCCATAGTCGACAATTCCGATCATTTATAACATCCCTTTCGTTGACGGAACTCCTTTAATGCGAGGATCAATTGTGGTCGCTTCATCAAGCGCTCGGCCTAGTGCTTTAAAAACAGCTTCAATCATGTGGTGAGTATTCTGACCGTAATGGACAATAACATGAAGGTTCATGCGCGCCTCAAGGGCAAGCTTCCATAAAAATTCATGCACTAGTTCAGTGTCAAAGGTGCCAACTTTTGAATTAGGGAACTGTGCACGCATTTCAAGGTGCGGGCGATTACTAAGATCAACAACAACCTGTGCTAAAGCTTCATCCATCGGCACAAAGGCATTCCCATAGCGCTTTATTCCTCTTTTATCCCCGAGGGCTTCTCGCAATGCCTGTCCAATACATATTCCGATATCTTCGGTTGTATGATGGTCGTCTACCTCAATATCCCCTTTTGCATCTACGGTAAGGTTAAAATTCCCATGCTTCGTAAATAAATCGAGCATGTGGCTAAGGAATGGAACCCCTGTTTCAAGTTCGGACTGTCCCTGCCCATCAATGTCTAACGATAAGCTAATTTGGGTTTCATTTGTTTTTCGTTCAATGCTTGCGTTTCTTTCCATGAAAAGAGCCCCCTGGCAATAAATTATTGATTTTTCAGCCTTAACTCTACTGCACGCGCATGGGCTTCAAGGCCTTCCATGCGGGCAAACTTTGCAATCTTTTCCCCATTCTCCTTTAATGCTTTCTCACTGTATATAATCACACTTGATTTCTTTTGAAAATCATCCACATTTAGTGGACTTGAAAATCTAGCCGTACCATTGGTTGGCAGAACATGGTTTGGTCCTGCAAAATAATCACCCACTGGCTCTGAACTATAGCGGCCGATAAAAATAGCGCCAGCATGTCTAATTTTTCCTAATAGCTCAATGCCATTCTCGGTCAGGATTTCAAGATGCTCTGGAGCAAGCTGATTAACCGTTTCAACAGCCTCTTCAATGGATGAAGTTACATAGATGACTCCATAATCCGCAATCGACTTAGAAGCTATTTCCTTACGTGGCAATTCTGCAAGTTGTTTTTCTACTTCAACAGCTACTGCTTCTGCTAATACAATAGAAGGAGTAACCAGGACACTGCATGCACGTGGGTCATGTTCTGCTTGTGATAACAAATCAGCTGCAACCTCATCAGCTCGGGCAGAATCATCGGCAATAATGGCAATCTCACTTGGCCCGGCAATCATATCGATATCGACATCACCAAAAACCTCGCGCTTGGCTAGTGCTACATAGATATTGCCTGGACCGGTAATTTTATCAACAGGTGCAATCGACTCTGTCCCATATGCCAAAGCACCAATGGCCTGCGCTCCGCCCACTTTGTAGATTTCCTTTACGCCTGCTTCTTTGGCTGCAACCAGTACAGCAGCTGGAAGTTTCCCATCAGTGTTAGGAGGTGAAACCATCACGATTCTTGTCACTCCTGCCACTTTTGCAGGTATAACGTTCATCAGCACGGAAGAAGGATAGGCAGCTGTCCCCCCCGGAACATAAACACCTACTGAATCAAGCGGAGTTATTTTTTGCCCAAGAATACTGCCATTTTCTTCGGTTGTCATCCAAGACGGACGCAATTGTTTTTCATGGAAGCTTCTGATATTCTCTGCAGCCTCGCGCACAATCGCAATAAACTCCAAATCAACTTGGCCATAGGCATCATCCAGCTCCTTTTCAGAAACAAGGAAGGAGTCCAATACTACGTGGTCAAATTTTTTGGTGTAATCTCTTAAACCTTCATCACCGTATGCACGAATGTCCGAAATAATCTTTTTAACAACGGCTACCTGTTCGGCTGTACCTGATTCAATGGATCGTTTGATAGAGATAAGGTCATTCACTTTGACGATTTTCATTTTATTTTACCTCCAAGGGGACAACTGCGCTTAACCGAGTAACCAAATCGTTAATTCGTTGGTCTTTAATCCGGTAACTTACAGGATTGACGATAAGCCTAGATGTGACATCTTTTATTCTTTCATATTCGACAAGACCATTTTCTACGAGTGTTCTTCCCGTCGAAACAATATCAACAATTCGGTCTGCTAATCCAATCAATGGCGCAAGCTCAATCGAACCATTTAATTTGATAATTTCAACTTGTTCACCCTGTTCGCGAAAATAAGCTGCGGCAACATTCGGGTATTTGGTTGCTACTTTAGGTGCAACATCATTCATTTGTGTAGCCGGAAGTCCGGCAACTGCCAAATAACAGGCACTGATTTGTAAATCAAGAAGTTCGTATACATCACGTTCTTCTTCAAGTAATACATCCTTACCTGCGATTCCGACATCTGCCACCCCATGCTCGACATATGTAGCCACATCCATTGGTTTTGAAAGGATAAAACGCATGTCTTCCGCTTCAACATCGATAATTAATTTCCTCGAATCATCGAACTCTGGGGGCAGATTATAGCCTGCCTTCCGGAGTAATTCAACTGCTTCTTCAAAGATCCTCCCTTTTGGCATCGCAATCGTTAATTTCGCATCCATCATAAAGCTCCCCCGATTAAAAAGGTGGTATTGGCAAATTTCTTCGTAAAAACATCGAGATTTTTTACACCGTTGATGTCTTGCAGGACGATTTTCCTTCCTTCTGCTTTCATTTTTTCAGCCAATAGAAAGGCTTCCTTCCTTCTTTCCTGACTGAAAAAAATACATTCTATTGTAGTGGTAATTTTTTGTGTGCCCATAGCCTCGAGCAGTCTATCGAGTCTAACCGCAAAACCAGTAGCACTTGCTTTTTTTCCAAATTTCTCAATCAATCCGTATCGCCCACCATTACCAATCGGGAAACCGACATTCCCTGCATAGGCCTCAAATAGAATTCCGGAGTAATAACTCATATGGCTCACTAGGGTAAAATCAAATTTAACATGATCCTCAAGACCAAAGTCTGTAATCACTTCCCATAATTCCTTCAACTGGACAAGGGATTCCTTTCCATAACCATCCTCAATAATATCGAGCGCTTTCCCAATGACCTCTTCGCCGCCTCTTAACTCGAGAAGTTGAAGGAGCCTCTGTTTATCAATCGATGATAAGGAATAAGAGTTTACTTGGTCACGATAGCCGACAAAATTCTTTTCATATAAAAAACGTCTTAGAGAAGTGGCACGTCCATTTGTTCCTAAAATTTGCATAAATAATTCCTGTGCAAATCCGATATGTCCTACTGAAACTTGAAATTGACTCAACCCTGCTTCTTTTAATGAAGAAACAAGCAAGGCGATGACCTCACCATCGCTCGAAACGGTGTCATCATTGATAGACTCCACACCGATTTGCTCGAACTCTGCAGGTCTGCCGCCCTCTCGCTGCTGTGCGCGGTATACATTACCAGCATAGGCAAGACGAAGCGGAAGATCATTTTCTAAAAGGCGCGATGCTGCTACCCTGGCAATCGGAGCAGTCATATCCGGTCGTAACACGAGTGTATGCCCATCTTTATCAAGTAATTTGAATAGCTCCGGGTCAAGGATTGCCGAGGCAGTTCCAACAGTTTCATAGTATTCTAGAGTAGGTGTCTCAATAAACTGATATCCCCATTGTTTGATAGCATTTTCCATCAAGGTCCGAACATGATGTTTTTTTTCATATAACTCTGGAAGCGTATCTCTCATGCCTAAAGGCTTTTCAAACATAAATAAACGGCTCATCCAAATCATCCTCTATCTTCAGAATCCTTTAGTTCGCTAATATGTTAATAAATTAAAGTTTACCTTTTTCAGAAATATTAGTCAACTGGAAATAGTTAAAAAAAAGCCAGGTTTTACGACCCAGCCTAACTCATTTCTATTTAATCTTTCCATAAATCGAATCATTTTCCCAACGTTTTGCCATTTCTTCTTTCGAGTAGATCATTTGCATAGGATTGCCGCCGACAAAAGCACCAGCAGGGACATCTTTATGGACTAGTGTTCCAGCAGATACGATCGCCCCGTCCCCAATTGTTACCCCAGGGAGAATGGTTGAATTTGCACCAATCATCACTTCACTGCCAATCACAACAGGACCAAGACGATATTCTTTGATCAAATATTCATGGGCAAGAATCGTTGTATTATAGCCAATGACTGTGTTACGTCCAACACTTATTTTCTCTGGAAACATCACATCGAGCATGACCATTAAGGCAAAAGAAGTTTGCTCCCCGACCTTAAGTCCTAAAAAAGTCTTGTAAAGCCAATTTTTCATCCCAAGAAAGGGGGTGTAACGGGCTAGTTGAATCACAATGAAATTTTTAACCACTTTCCAAAAAGGGACCGTTTTGTAGACATGCCATAACGAGTTTGCTCCATCAACTGGATAGCGGGTCGTATTCCTCATTAATTTCCCTCACCGAGAATGGTTAATAGGTCTTTCATGTTCTCTAACATGTAATCTGGTTCATATTTTGCAAGATAGTCTCGACCCTTGATCGTCCAAGCCACACCAACGGTTTTCGTTCCGGCATTTTTCCCAGCAAGCACATCGTGAAAATTATCGCCAACCATCATCGCTTCTTCAGGCTTCGAATCTAACTGTTCAAGTGCTAAATAAATGGGTTCGGGGTCTGGCTTTACTTTTTTCACATGATCGTAAGCAATCACGACATCAAAAAACGTATCTAGCTTCATTAGGTGAATACCTTTAAGAGCGACATCATGCCGTTTTGTAGTTACAATCCCCAATTTGTAGCCTTTTTCCTTTAGAACCTGGAGAGTTTCAATGACACCGGCAAATTCCATCACCATCAAATCATGGTTTTCGATATTGTAAGCGCGATAGTCTAAAATCATTTCCTCCACGCGTTCGGAATCCATATTCCCAAATACTTCATGAAGCGTTGGACCTAAAAATGGCAGGACAGCTTCTCGGCTATATTGGCCAGGATAGTATTTTTCAAGTGTGTGTAAATAGGTTGAAATAATTAACTCATTTGTGTCGATTAATGTTCCATCTAAATCAAATAAAATCGTAGTAATATTACTTTTCATAGGTTGGTTCTGCTTCCTTTCTTCTCATGATGCCCGACCGTTTCCAAAAGAATCCAACAATCAGGGTTAAGGTGATGGCCACACCAATTCGAATTAAAAATAGCGGCCAGACTGGAATGCCTAGTGGAATAAAGATAAGCGTGTCTTCCACAACGGCATGACAAGCCATTAAAAAAAGAAAGGCAAGGGTCAAATCCCTTTTACTAACTCCATCTTCCTCCACTGCCTGAATCACAACACCCGCTCCATAGGCAAGACCAAATAATAAACCAGCTGCCATCGTGGTGGAAGTATTCTCATTCATGCCTAGACTCCTAGTAACAGGAGACATCCCCTGCGAAAATTTCTTTAACCATTCCAAATCCTTTAAGATTTGGATGACAACCATCAAAGGGATGACAATCATCGCTAGCTGTAGAATTCCAAGCCCGGCCTTTTCTAGGGCTGTTAGTAATATAGCTCCTATTCCAGCTACGTGTTCACTGCTTGTTGCTTGAATCAAACCATATTGAGCTGTCTCTCCGCCCCCCTGCCAAACGAGATTAATCACAATTGCCGAGGTAAATGCGAGTCCCAGTCGCGTCACGAGTACTAACCAAAGCTTAATTCCTACTTTCATCGCAACGCTCGATTCAACAATTAAATTATGAGAAAATGAGAGCATAACAGCTAAAATAAAGACTTCTTTTACGGTAAAATCAAGGGTTAAAATGGCACCAATTGCCGCATAAAGATTAAGGAAATTCCCTATGACGAGCGGAATGGCTGCGTCTCCTGATAAACCAATCAGCTTCATCAGCGGCGCAATTCTCTCAATGACCCACGGTAAGACGGGGGTATACTGCAATATCGCCACAATCAGGGTTACAGGAAAAATTACTTTCCCCAAGGTCCATGTTGTTTTAATCCCGACTTGTAAACCGTTTTTAATCGAGTAAATCATTTCTCCAAACTCCTTTTTACTGCGTAAATGCCTGGTTGTTTTTATCTTGATATCTGTCTTTGGCGAGATTCTTTTTTCTACGGTAAATCAGAATGATCACAGCTCCGATGATCAGCGCAATGGAAATCGATTGTGCCATTCGAAGGCCACCAATCATTAAGCTATCTGTTCTCAAGCCCTCTATGAAAAAACGGCCTACAGAATACCAAATAACATACGACAGGAATAGCTCTCCGCGGCGCAAATTGACACGGCGCAGTAAAATCAACAGAATAAATCCAACGATATTCCAAATCGATTCATATAAAAACGTCGGATGATAATAGGCACCATTAATATACATTTGATTAATAATAAACTCAGGCAACTGCAGGTTTTCGAGGAATGACCTAGTGACTTCGCCGCCATGAGCCTCCTGATTCATGAAATTCCCCCAACGTCCGATGGCTTGGCCTAAAATAATACTTGGTGCGGCAATATCGGCAATCTTCCAGAAAGAGAGTCCACGTTTTTTCGCAAAAACATATGCTGTAAGGACTGAACCAATCAGCGCTCCATGGATGGCAATACCGCCATTCCAAATCTGTACAATCTGCCCTGGATGCTGTGAATAATAGCCCCACTCAAAAATAACGTAATATAATCGGGCTGAAAGAATCGCAATCGGGATTGCCCATAGCATTAAATCCGCAAATGTATCCTTCGGAAGTCCTCTCTTATCTCCTTCCCTAATGGCAAGAAAAAGTGCTAGCGCTAACCCTGAACCAATAATGAGCCCATACCAATGAACTTGAATCGGTCCTATGGCAAACGCAATCGGGTCAAGCGGCTGAATCGATGAATTCATATTATTTCTCCCTTCTCTTTTTACTTATTCCTCATGGTCTCCATCTTCAATAACATCCGATAGACGCTCTGTGAATTGCTGCGCTGCATTAACACCCATTCTTTTTAAGCGATAATTCATAGCTGCAACTTCAATGATAACAGCCAGGTTTCTCCCTGGACGGACTGGAACAGTGATCTTAGTTACTTCGGTATCAATGATTTTCATCTTTTCCTCATCTAAACCTAAGCGGTCATATTGCTTGGAAGAATCCCAAATTTCGAGGTTAATAACCATGGTAATTCGTTTATTGCTGCGTACGGCTCCGGCTCCAAAAAGAGTCATGACATTAATAATACCTAATCCGCGAATTTCTAATAAATGCTCAATTAAATCGGGAGAGGCTCCCACAAGCGTGTCTTGATCCTCCTGGCGAATCTCCACACAATCATCCGCCACAAGCCGGTGACCGCGTTTAACTAGTTCCAATGCCGTTTCACTTTTCCCCACACCACTTTTACCAGTAATTAATACACCAATCCCGTAAATATCAACTAAAACACCATGAACGGCTGTGGTTGGTGCCAGCTTACTCTCTAAAAAGTTCGTTAGCCGACTTGAAAAACGTGTTGTTTTCATATTTGAACGCAGTACAGGAACAGATTCACGCTCGGAGGCTTCAATCAGCTCTTGCGGGACCTCCAACCCTCTAGTCACGATGATGGCAGGAGTGATATCCGTGCATAACCGTTCCATTCTTAAGTTACGATCATTTTGGGATAATCCATCAAAGAAGGAAAGCTCTGTTTTTCCTAATAGCTGAATTCGTTCTGCCGGATAATATTCAAAATATCCAGCGAGCTCAATTCCCGGTCTTGAAATATCACTCATCGTAATCGGACGATTAATTCCTTCTTCACCGCTAACTAATTCCAAATGGAATTTTTCATAAATATCCTTTGTGCGTACCTTTGGCAAAAGTTTTCCTCCTTACCAGAAAAGCGGAAGCGCCTGGTCCAGGGGCGACAGGCATAAGACGAGCCGGCGAGAAGGTTGTTCTTTAACCTTCTTGACGGCTTGGCTTATGACCCCGAGCCCCTAGGCGCTGCAGCTAGACAGTTGACATATTTTTAAAATTAATTTCAATTTCCTCCTATTTTAGCACTATTTAATTTTCATACCAACATGGAAATGTTTCTTCCTGATACTATCTTCATTAAATGAGAAATAAATAAGATAGGATTCGCCAACTGGTATAGACAACTATTCCACTTGAGATTATAATAAATTCAACAGGTAATTTATTGGAAATGGAGATGAAGTTTTTGAGCCTCCTATTAATGGTACATGGCAAGGCTATTCTAGAAAATAAAGTGGCAGAATCTATCTATATTTTTATAGAAAATGGAAAAATCAAAGAGCTTGGTCCGATTCATGCAGTTCCTACTTATTTAAGTAATCTAGAGAAAATAGATATTCCTGTGAATAAAAGTGTCGCGCCAGGCTTTATTGACGTCCACATTCATGGCGCAGCCGGAGCCGACACAATGGACGCAACCATCGATGCCTTAGAAACCATAGCAAAAGCACTCCCTGCTGAAGGGACAACAAGCTTTTTAGCTACCACCATTACCCAAAAACATGAAAATATCGAAAAAGCCTTAAAAAATGCTGCAGACTATCTCAACAGCTATAATACTTCTGGTAAGGCAGATATTCTTGGTGTTCATTTAGAGGGTCCATTTATTAATGGAAAACATGCAGGTGCACAACCGAGGGAATATATTATTAATCCCGATATTGAATTATTTAAGCAATGGCAGTCACTCGCCGAAGGCAGCATTAAGCTGGTAACCCTTGCACCTGAACTTGAAAATGGGACAAACTTTGTCAGCTATCTAAACGAAAATGGTGTGATTGCTTCTATCGGTCACTCTGATGCGATATATGAAGAAGTCGAAAAAGCTGTTCATGCAGGAGCCAAACAAGTAACCCACTTATTTAATGCCATGAGAGGCATACATCATCGGGAACCTGGTGTTGCTGGTTCCGCCCTTGTTTTTAAAGAATTAATGGTCGAATTAATTGCTGATGGGATTCACGTTCGCCCTGAAGTAATGAAGCTGATTATTAACGCTAAAGGAACGGAAGGCATGCTATTGATAACAGATGCGATGAGGGCAAAATGCCTTAAAAATGGCACCTATGATCTTGGGGGCCAAGATGTTGCGGTCGCAGATGGAAAAGCCCTTCTCGCTGATGGAACACTTGCTGGCAGTATTTTAAAAATGAATGATTCACTTAAAAACATCACAGAAGCAGCAGATCTTTCGCTCCTAGAAGCCGTTCAAATGGCGAGTGTAAATCCTGCAAAACAATTAAATGTTTATGATCGTAAAGGAAGCATTTCTTTAGGAAAAGACGCTGATATAACGGTTTTAAATGATGAATATCAAGTTGAAATGACATTTTGCCGTGGAGAATTGGCATTTAAAAAGGGGTAATGATAATGAAACTAATTCGTACAGAAAATTATGCAGAAATGAGCTTAGAAGCTGGGAAAATTATCGTTGAAAAAATTCGTTCTAATCCTGCTATCACGTTAGGGATGGCTACAGGAAGCAGCCCAAAAGGTGTTTATGACTACTTAATCCAAGACCATGTGTCAAACGGTACCGCCTTTAGCGAGGTAAAAACGGTTAATTTAGATGAATATATTGGTCTTCCTGCTAATAATCCTACTAGCTATGATTATTTCATGAGAGAGAATTTATTTAATCATATCGATAGTAATGAAGATCATACTCATATTCCAAATGGAACTGCTGCCGATTTGGAACAAGAATGTCTACGCTATGAAGAGCTAATAAATGAGCTAGGCGGAATTGATCTCCAACTACTCGGCATTGGTCAAAACGGGCATATTGGTTTTAATGAGCCAGGAACTCCCTTTTCCAGCCGGACCCATATCGTCACTCTTGAACAAGATACAAGGGAAGCCAATTCAAGATTTTTCAACTCCATTGACGAAGTACCAACACATGCGATAACAATGGGCATTGCTTCTATACTTGAAAGCAAGGAAATTCTCCTACTCGTATCAGGAGAAAATAAGGCCGAAGCACTTTCCAAGCTCTTTAACGGAGAAATAAGCGAAGATTTCCCAGCATCTGCCTTAAAGAACCATCATCACGTCACTGTAATCGCTGATAGGGATGCATGTAAATATATCTAATGCTTTCGCAAGGAGTGTACGCAGATGATAAATAAAAATTCGCCGGTTCCCATCTATCATCAGCTAGAAGAGTACATTAAACAGCAAATAGAAAATGGAATTTTACAGGAAGAAGCCGTCATTCCCTCAGAACGGGAATATGCGCAAACGTTTCAGATAAGCCGGATGACAGTTAGACAAGCCATTAATAATTTAGTTATAGAAGGATATTTAACGAGGCAAAAAGGCAGAGGAACGTTTGTTAAAAAGAAAAAGGTGGAACAGGAACTGCAGGGAATGACCAGTTTCACTGAGAACATGCTTTCTCGGGGAATCAATCCAAGCAGTACCTTATTATCCTTTCAAATTATCCATGCTGATAAGAAAACGGCTTTTGATCTTAAAATAGAAGAAAATGAGTCTGTTTATAAAATCAAGCGAATTCGATTAGCAGATGGTTCACCCATGGCGATTGAAACAGCCTATATCCCTGTTGAGCTCGTTCCCGGACTAACAGAAGAAAACAGTAATCTATCTCTATACCAATACATTGAGGAAGATCTTTCTCTTACGATAAGTGAAGCTACTCAGGAAATTGAAGCTTCTATTGCAGGCAGTGTAGATGCAGAAATATTGGAAATTACGATTGGGGATCCTCTTCTATTAATTAAGAGGATTTCTTACTTACTAGATGAAATTCCCTTTGAATTAGTAAAATCCACCTTCCGAGCTGACCGCTATCGCTTTATTCATACTATGAAACGTTAATTAGCAATTGACCACCACAATAGGTCAATTGCTTTATTTATCACAAATTACTCACTTTCAATGTCCACTTTTGCTTCTTTTCCATATAATGTTATTGAGTTGAAAATTCATGATTAAGGAGAGTGATAAAAATGAAATTCATGCTCGATGCCGGGCACGGCTATAACACAGCTGGAAAAAGAACGATAGATGGAATGAGGGAATACGAATTTACCAGCAAGGTAGCAGCTATCGCGAGAGATATACTATCCACCTATCAAAATGTTACCGTCTATTTCGCCCACTCAGATGACCGAGACGTTCCTTTGCAAGAACGGACAAATGCCGCCAACCGCCTAAATGTCGATGCGTATGTGTCCATTCACGCTAACGCCTATGGGTCAACCTGGAATGACGCTAATGGAATTGAGACCTACGTATATACGACGAATCATCAGGAGACCTATCAATTAGCACAAAAGGTTCAAAACAATATGGTCTCGTTAACCGGTCTTAGAAATCGCGGTGTTAAAACAGCAAATTTCCACGTTCTTAGAGAAACAAAGATGCCTGCTATTCTTGTTGAATGTGGCTTTATGACCAATAGAAATGAAGCAGCGCTAATGCGTTCAGATAATTACCAAAGAAAATGTGCTCAAGCCATTGTCAATGCACTTGAAGCCCAATATAATTTGATCAGAAAACAGAATGCACCAACACCACAACCTCCTACACCAAACCCGCCAAGTAATCCTACCCCGCCACCTGTTCGAGCTGATTTGTTTAAAGTTCAAGCTGGTGCTTTTTCCGATAAGAGTAATGCAGATGCTCTGGTTAGGAAGTTAAAATCCGATGGATTTGAATCATTTGTTTTTGCTGATGGTTTATACAAAGTACAAGCTGGTGCCTTCTCCGAACGAAAAAATGCAGAAGCTCTCATGGAACGCTTGAAAGCCAAAGAATACCAAGCTTTTATTTTCACTGATTAAAAGCAAAAAACTAGCGCTTAATAAGGCGCTAGTTTTTCTTAGAGGGTTTAAGAATCGTTTGATTTACGATCAGCGTTACAATCGACATGATTATCGCGGCCAGCAATGCCATTCCAAAACCTGCAATTTCAAACGCATCGCCCATTAAATAATCAGTGATCTCAAGAGTTATTGCATTTATGACAAACAGAAAAAAACCTAATGTTAAAACTGTTGCAGGTAAGGTTAAAATGATTAATAGCGGGCGGACGATTATATTTACGATCGATAGCAAGAAGCTCGCTCCCAATGCGGCAGAAAAGCCTTCCAGCAAAAAACTTTCAGAAAAATAGCCCGCTATTGCCATGAATAACACTGCATTGATTAAAATCCCAATCAACCATTTCATTTATCAATTCTCCTATTAGTTGCTTACCTGATCCGATTTATGAAGTGTAATCGATCCGGTTTTTGTATCGACAAAAATTTTTAACATCCGGTCTGGATGGTTGACAGACTGGAAGCGAAGCATCTTTTGGATCATTTCGCTTTTTTCTTCAAGAACCTGGATTCCATCAAGTTTTATGTTGAAACCGCCTAGATTTGTCTTTAACTCACCGCTCGCTGCCACACCATCAGGAATAAACAAATCAATCCCGCCAGTAGTCGCTTTGGCAGCAATTAATTCACACCGGTTTCCATGGAGGTTATAGGTAGTATTCCCATTTAATGTTTGCGTTTCTACCTTTCTAAAATCTCCATCGAGTTTAATAGCACCGTTAATGGTTTCGACCTCAAGGTTATCTATCGTGCTTGTTTGCAACGTAATATGACCATTGGCTGTTTCGATTTCTGCCTTTTTCCCATTTAAACGAGTAAGTTCAATTTTTCCATTGGCCGTCTTCATCCGTAAATCACTAAACGTTAATTTTTCACCTGAAATGGGACCATTAAACATTCTTACGCGAACATGTTCATATTCAGCCTGTGGAACATAAACCACTGCGTCAACCTTCATCCATTTTTGCTGGGTCATGAACCGCAATTTTTGGCCATCAATGGCAAACAAGACATCCTTTAAAAAGTTTTCCCTAGCTTGATCACTATTATCTGTACGATAGACCTTTGCCTGGCATTCAATCCTGACATCTTTTTGATCCCAAGGAACAAGTTTAAGTGATCCATTTGCGAGGTCTATATCGATATCCCGCAAGTAGACATCGGCTTGATGATAGATATGAGAGATTTCCACGGACTGGCCAAAGTTCAAATCAAGATCAAAATCCTTGATTTTTTTCAAGGCAGTGTCAACAAAATCAAAGATTTTATCCTTTGTCGTGTGAACCTTGCCGTGTACGTATTCTTCCTTTTTTGCTTCTTCAAACTTAAAGGCAGAGGATAGCTCATGAGAAATTTGTTCCTGCTTTTGTTCAATCGATTGACCTGTTTTCTCAAGTTCCTCGAGTAAGACTAGCGCCTCGTCGACATTTAATTTTCCTTCTTCGACCATCTTCAAGATTCGTTTGCGTTCTTCCTTCATCATTATCCACTCCAATATTTTTATTCAATAAAATCTATTCCATCATCAAGGCTTTTACGCCATTAATCATATTCCAGATCGTGACAATTAGACTAATTAAGACTATAATTCCTTCTTATTCCTTTTCTACGAATAGGAATTTTGAAAGTTTCACTTTTTAGAAATTTAACCATTCTCTTGGCAAGGTTCTTTATATGGAATAAAGTAATGTAAATTAAGCGGAGAGTTTCCGGTTAAATGCAAAATAGAGTACACTTTTGCGTAAATAAGGGAAGGTTTTCCGGTTATGCAAAGCAAAACCCCTCATTTTTCCGTTTTTCGAGAGAATAAGCGGAATATCTCCGTCTATTTATGCCTCTTTTACTAAAAATTATTAATTAAGCGGAAATTCTCCGTCTATTTATCGGCTTGGGTGCTTAACTGATCCCCCAACCGAAAAGCCCAGATATATATGAAAAAAAGCTAAAACACAAGGTTTTAGCTCTTTGCCATCGATTCTTTTTCATGAACTTGTTCTTTCATACGCAGCCGGTCACGCTCTAAGACTGGTTTTAGATATTTGCCTGTATAGGATTCAGGTACTTCTGCTACCTTTTCCGGTGGTCCTACCGCAACTATCGTTCCACCTTTATCCCCGCCTTCTGGACCGAGGTCAATAATATAATCGCTTGCTTTAATGACATCTAAATTATGTTCAATAACCAAAACGGTATCGCCATTCTCAACCAAACGCTGGAGAACGACCAGTAACCGTGAAATATCATCGACATGCAGGCCTGTTGTCGGTTCATCCAAGATGTAAAAGGTTTTTCCATTTGAACGACGATGGAGCTCTGAAGCTAACTTCACACGCTGCGCCTCTCCTCCCGAAAGAGTCGTTCCTGGTTGCCCTAATTTAATATATCCTAGACCGACATCATAAATCGTCTGCAGCTTTCGGTTGATTTTTGGAACGTTTTCGAAAAACTGAACAGCCGCCTCCACAGTCATATCTAGAATTTCAGCAATGTTTTTCCCTTTATATTTCACTTCAAGAGTTTCACGGTTATAGCGTTTTCCATGACATACCTCGCACGGAACATAAACATCAGGCAGGAAATGCATTTCAATTTTGAGTATCCCATCTCCCTTGCAGGCCTCACAGCGCCCGCCTTTCACATTGAAACTAAACCGTCCCTTTTTGTAGCCGCGGACCTTCGCTTCATTTGTTGTTGCAAACAAATCTCGAATATCATCAAAGGCACCAGAATAGGTTGCTGGATTGGAGCGCGGTGATCTTCCGATAGGTGATTGATCAATATCAATGACTTTGTCTAAATAATCAATCCCCTTAATCTCTTTATGCTCGCCAGGCTTTGTTTTAGCACGATGAAGCTTCTGTGAAAGCGATTTTTGTAGAATTTCATTAATGAGTGTACTCTTCCCAGAACCCGAAACACCCGTTACCGAAATAAACATACCTAGTGGGATCTTCACATTTACATTTCGTAAATTGTTCTCGGAAGCCCCTTTGATTTCAATAAATCTCCCATCTGATTTACGTCGCGTTAGTGGCAGCGGGATAAACTTCTTGCCGGATAGATACTGGCCTGTCAGTGAATTCGGGTCGGCCAAAACTTCGGCTGGTGTGCCCGCAGAAATAATTTGTCCACCGTGCACCCCTGCCCCTGGTCCAATATCAATTAAATAGTCAGCAGCCATCATGGTATCCTCGTCATGTTCAACGACTATTAACGTATTACCAATATCGCGCATATGCTTTAGCGTTTCGATTAAGCGATCATTATCACGCTGATGGAGCCCAATCGATGGCTCATCTAAAATATAGAGAACACCTGTTAACTTAGAACCTATTTGGGTCGCCAAACGGATTCGCTGCGCTTCCCCTCCAGAGAGAGTCCCTGAAGCACGCCCTAAACTTAAGTAATCAAGTCCTACGTTCATTAGGAAACCAAGGCGCTCATGAATCTCATTAAATATCATCTTACCTATTTGCATTTCTTTTTCGGATAACACGATTTCTTCAAAAAACTGATAGGTTTCTTCAATCGATAAATTGGTAATTTGGGAAATATGACGTCCAGAGACAAGTACAGCCAAGCTTTCTTTTTTCAAACGATTGCCCTTACATGTCGGACAGGGCTGTTCCCCCATGTACTTCTCCATTTGTTCCCGAATATAATCAGAGCTTGTCTCCTTATAGCGGCGTTCTACATTACGGATGACGCCCTCAAATTCAATATTGCCCTCACGGATTTGTCCCCAATCGTTCTCATAGCGAAAATAGATTTTGTCACCTTTTACGCCATAAAGCACTTTTTCGATAAGATGTTGGGGAATGTCTTTATATGGCATGTCCATATCGATACCATAATGATTACAAACAGCTTCAAGCAGCTGTGGGTAATACTGCGAACTCGTCGGCTCCCATGGAGCAATCGCATGCTGCTTTAAGGATAAATCCTTATTTGGTATCACAAGGTCCACATCTACTTCAAGCTTGGAGCCTAGTCCATCACACTCTGAACAAGCACCAAAAGGACTGTTGAAACTAAACATTCGCGGTTCTAATTCCCCGATTGAAAAGCCACAGTGAGGACAAGCATGGTTTTCACTAAACAGGAGTTCCTCTTCACCCATGACATCGACGATTACCTTTCCTTCTCCGAGACGTAAAGCCGATTCAAGAGAGTCTGCTACCCTTGTAGCAACGCCATCTTTCACAACAATACGGTCTACGACAACCTCTATCGAATGCTTTTTGTTTTTATCTAATTCAATTTCATCACCAAGATCGAGCATTTCACCGTCAACACGGACACGAACAAAGCCTTGTTTTTTTATATCTTCAAATACTTTTACATGCTGACCTTTTCGTCCGGAAATGACTGGTGCAAGAATCTGCATTTTGGTTCGTTCTGGATATTCGATAATCCGGTCAACCATTTGTTCAATCGTTTGCGAAGAAATCTCAATATTGTGGATAGGACAGGTTGGCCTGCCGACACGCGCATAAAGTAATCGCAAATAATCATAAATTTCCGTCACTGTTCCCACCGTTGAACGTGGGTTTTTGCTTGTTGTTTTTTGATCAATCGAAATCGCCGGAGATAATCCTTCAATGGAATCAACATCTGGCTTATCCATTTGTCCTAGGAATTGCCGAGCGTATGCGGATAATGATTCCACATAGCGGCGCTGTCCTTCTGCATATATCGTATCAAAAGCTAGAGAGGACTTTCCTGAACCTGAAAGTCCCGTTAACACAACAAGCTTATCTCTCGGAATGGTGATATCTACATTTTTTAAATTATGGGCTCTGGCACCCTTGACAATCAATTTATCCATCACCATGGTTACGTCATCCTTCCGCTTTTAACTCTAGTAATAAATCACGAAGCTCGGCAGCACGTTCAAAATTAAGCGCCTTTGCTTCCGTTTTCATTTCTTTTTCCATTGTAGCGATTAGCTTGTCTTTTTCTTTCTTCGACATCTTACCAAAGGATGCTTGTGGCTTGTAATCTTCTTGTTCCTCGGCAGCATGTGTGGCACGGATGACATCACGTATTCCCTTTTGAATCGTCATTGGCGTAATACCGTGCTTTTTATTATATTCTTCTTGGATCTTGCGGCGTTCCCTTGTTACATTAATCGCAATTTCCATTGAATTTGTCATTTTATCAGCATACAGAATGACATGACCATTTGCATTACGAGCAGCACGGCCAATGGTTTGGATTAACGACCGCTCCGATCGGAGGAAGCCCTCTTTATCAGCATCGAGGATGGTAATAAGTGAGACTTCAGGGATATCGAGACCTTCTCTTAGCAAGTTAATCCCAACGAGAACATCATACTTCCCGAGCCGCAGCTCACGAATAATCTCAATACGTTCTAGCGTCTTCACTTCCGAATGCAAATATTGAACCTTAATACCGATTTCTTTTAGATAGTCTGTTAAATCCTCAGACATTTTCTTTGTCAGAGTCGTAATTAGTACACGTTCATTTACTTTTATTCGCTCCTGGATTTCAGCGATAATGTCATCGATTTGGCCTTCAATTGGGCGAACCTCAATCGTTGGGTCAAGCAATCCAGTCGGCCGAATAATTTGTTTAACCATTTCTGGTGTATGCTCAAGCTCATACGGACCTGGTGTTGCCGACACAAATACTGCATTGTGAATATGTTTCTCAAATTCATCAAACGTCAATGGCCTATTATCAAGTGCTGACGGCAGACGGAAGCCGTGGTCAACAAGCACCTGTTTCCGCGCTCGATCACCATTGAACATACCCCTTACTTGTGGAAGGGTAACATGGGATTCATCAATAACCATTAAAAAATCCTCTGGAAAATAATCAATTAATGTATACGGTGTGGAACCAGCTGGTCGGAGCGTTAAATGCCGTGAGTAGTTCTCAATTCCAGAACAAAAGCCCATTTCACGCATCATTTCAAGATCATAACGCGTTCTTTGTTCAAGTCGTTGTGCTTCAAGCAATTTATTGTCTTCTCGCAGTTCTTCAAGACGTTCTTCAACTTCTTTTTCGATATTTTCAATCGCCTTAAGTAGTTTTTCTTCTCCAGTGACGAAGTGGGAAGCTGGGAAGATGGCCACATGTTCACGTTCTCCGATAATTTCGCCAGTCAGTGCATCAACTTCACGAATTCGTTCAATTTCGTCACCAAAAAATTCAACCCGGACACAATGCTCATCACGGGAAACAGGGAAAATTTCCACAACATCGCCACGAACACGGAATGTCCCCCGCTTAAAATCAATATCATTTCGTTCATATTGGATATCAATTAACCGGTGAAGTAACTGATTGCGCTCAATTTCCATTTCTCTCCTTAGCGACAAAACCATTTTTCGGTATTCTTCTGGAGAACCGAGACCATAAATACAGGATACACTGGCAATGACGATGACATCTTTTCTCTCAAAAAGTGCAGACGTCGCCGAGTGGCGCAGCTTATCTATTTCATCATTGACACTTGAATCCTTTTCAATAAATGTGTCGGTCGACGGAACGTAGGCTTCAGGCTGAAAGTAATCGTAGTAACTGACAAAATACTCAACAGCATTATTTGGAAAAAACTCTTTAAATTCACTGTAAAGTTGGCCTGCCAATGTTTTATTGTGGGCGATTACGAGTGTTGGCTTATTTATTTCTTTAATTACATTGGACACAGTAAACGTCTTTCCTGTTCCAGTTGCGCCGAGCAAGGTCTGATAGCGCTTGTTTTCCTTTATTCCCTGGACGAGCTGACGAATTGCTTCTGGTTGATCACCCTGTGGTGAGTATTTCGACACTAATTCAAATTGGTCTTTCACAAAATTCCCTCCCGAAAATCAATCACTTTCTAGCTTTAAACATGCAAAAAAGCCGGGATGGTGCCGGAAAGTGTTCCTCAAATTTCTAATAGTATCATTCTAACACAATATCCTAAAAACAAACCACTAATATACGAACGAACATTCGTTTTTTTGAAGAGAATTTCATTTTACTCGCGGGAAAGGTGGATTTTCTCGCTGAAATTTGGTATTTACTCGCCAAATATTACGATTTACTCGCGAGAAAACCCATTTTACTTGTCAAAAACAAAAAGCCTGTCATTTGTTTGACAGACTAATTTTAGGTGATTACGTTTTTTTGATGACTCTATGCTTCAGTTTCACCGCAAGCCAGAAACCGCCAGTGAGAGAAAATGCATCTATTACAATGAGGGCATATGTGTTTGTGTAGCCCTTATAAACAGAAGCTGCAATGAGTCCTACGGTTAAGGCAAGACCAATGTAGCGATTATACGTGACCCGGGTAAAAAGCAAGACGAGCAATCCTGGCAATATAAGCGCTGATAAGTATCTAAAAACCTCTTCCAATGGGAACACCTCATTCATTTGTTTCTGTTTATATATTTTAGAAATATATTCTTAAAATTGCAACAAAAAAGACAAGAGGATTCATCACTCTTGTCTTCAATAACCAATTATCCTCTTTTTTTAAGAGAGATTACTAAAGCAATCAATCCTGCCAGTAATGCTGCGATGGAAAGGTACAGCGGTGTATTTGATGTACTCGCACTTGATTCTTTAACTTCCTCCGTTGCTTTTTCTTCTGATAGAGATTCCTTATCAGTCGTTTTTTCTCCATGGCCATGGCCATGTGCAGAAGCATCAGCTGGATTTACAACCGTTATAGAAGCAGGGTAATTTGCCTCTTCTGCTTCTACCCATTCTACAACACTTCCATCGGAGTATGTTTGGATCGCTTTCCATACAATTTCCGTTGCTTTTTCGCCCACTTTTCCATTCATGTTAAACTGACCAAATTCAGTCGCAGATAGCCCTTCTCCTTCTGATGTCCATGTAACGGATGTAATTTTACCTGATGCGTCTTTTTGAGTTTCATAGGTCCAGCCTGGCTTCGGTTCAAAACGAGTAATATTGACTTCTTCAGGGATCTTAACTTCAATTTTTGTAGTCTTTACATCTTCTTTTTCAGAGGGGACTTTTACCGTAAACATTTCATATGCTCCTTGTGACGTTTCTTTTGGTCCAATGTTAACATGAGCACTTGCCGCTCCTGCAAATAATGATAAAGCACCAATCATCAATACCAGTAAAGTTACTATTTTTTTCATATAAAACGCTCCAATTCCTTCTTATATTTAACATAGACAAGTTCCTTATATATAAAATTAAAGGATTTTACTCCTTTCTTATATGACCCTTATGGGCTATTTTTCATACATAAATCTACAATGTTCAAAGTTTTGTCACAGAATGTCCATTTCATGTAAAATAAAAATAGGAAAGGTGATGAAAACTGTGTCATACCGAATAATGAAGCTCTTCACTGTGTTAATTCCAACCTTTTTAATTGGTGGTTTTGAATTTTTCCGTCATAGCGTCATCCTTCATTCTCTCTCAATGGAAACAGGCAACTATTTGATTACCATCTTAACTCTCATCATTTCATATACCTTTGCGACCTGGATGTTCAGAGCGATTGAAAAGAAGAACCAGAGATTAACAAAAGAACGAGAAATGCGGGCAATCTATGAAGAAAGGGAAAGGTTAGCAAAGGAGTTACATGATAGTATTGCTCAATCTCTTTTTTTATTAAAAGTCTATTTAAAAAAAGAAAAAACTGCAGAGGCTGATTCCCTTGTTAATTCAATCGATACCCAGTTACGGCAGGCAATTTTTAATTTGCGTATCGATCCAACTGAACAGGTTAATTTTTCACATCGAATCCAAAATTGGTTAGAAGACTGGAGCACCGTTTCTGGAATGGATATAGATTCGGATATTCGTTTAAAAGATAGTCATTTTACTCCTGCGGAAGAGGTTATCCTTTTTGGAGTCATTCAAGAGGCATTTATCAATATTAGAAAGCATTCAGAAGCTACTTCTATTACCTTCAAGTTTCATACAGGTTTTGATGAATGGGAATTGATGATAGAAGATAATGGTCGAGGTTTTAACCTAAACGATGTTGGGTCAACCCGATATGGACTTGCGATGCTAAAGGAAAAGGCAGAAAAGTTGAATAGCAGCATAGAGATTGATACACAAGTGAATCGAGGAACAAAAATTATTTTGCGAGGTAATAAGGAATATGATAAATCCCTATAGGATATTAATTGCTGATGATCATCCCCATGCTAGAGAAGCGATCTTGGCAATGCTTGAAGATGATCCTTATTTTGATATCATCGGACAAGCAAAAGATGGAAAAGAAGCTATTAAAATGAGTCTGCAGCTTAATCCAGATATTATATTAATGGATATTCAAATGCCTGTAATAAATGGTTTAGAAGCAACAAAGATCATAAAAGAAAAATCCCCTTTCATTAAAATTATTATCTTAAGCGTGTCTGATAATGTCGCTGATTTGTTTACAGCCATTCAATATGGTGCTCAAGGCTATCTTTTGAAAAATATGGATCCTGATGAATGGATCAAATATTTACACTCCGTGGTCGAAGGAAAAAGTGATGCAACTCGTGGAATGGCAGGGAAGCTTCTATACCAATTTAGGGAGAAGGACCTGCAGAATTCCTCGCAAGCCAAATCACTTACACGAAGAGAAATGGAAATCCTTCTCTTAATCAGTGAAGGTATTTCCAATAAAAAAATTGCAGATCAATTATTTATTTCTGAAAACACGGTGAAAAATCATTTAAAAAATTTATTAGAAAAACTAGAGCTTGAAAATCGTGTTCAACTCGCTATTTATGCTATTAAGCACATCAAATAACCCTTAGGTTAACGACTAAGGGTTATTTGATGTTAATGATTATTTCTTTCTAATTACATGTTCCATACGGGCTAGGGCAACCGACTTCAGCTTTTTCAACCTGCATCGTACTATGTTCAATATGAAACTCGTCGTGAAGATTTTTTTGCGAATGTGCCAGAATATCATCATGGATGGCCTCATCTAAAATCGTAATATGACAACTTAATAAATCAGCTATTTTTCAACTGCGTCATTCTTCGCTGCAATCCAGAAAGAAATTGCGATGGATAGAATAACGATTAAAAATGGTGCATAAAAAATTAGAAATTCTTCTAACATAGGTTCTGCTCCTTAAACATGATCATTTCGTTTCCCCTGTACATATTCTTTGTTAAACAAAAAAAGCTTTAGCAGCAGATACAAGGATGGCAGGAGTAAGCCAAGCCCAGCAATAAAGGCAATGATTAATGCTGAAGCCATCGTTTTATTGGTAAAGCTATCATAAATACTAAGATACGGATACAGTAAATATGGATAATGTGAGATTCCATACGCTAAAAAAGCAAGTGAAAATTGGCCAATTAAGAGCCAAAATGCTAACCAATAAGAATGGCGTTTCCAAACAAAATAAACAGTTCCAAAAAAGAAAGCGGTGGAAAGAACAAACATCCACCATAGGTCTATTAACCGCTGATAATGTTCTGGATTATGGATCCTCAATTCAACAATAATGCCAGCAGCCGCCATAATTGCTGGTGCTGCCCAAATTAGTGCGTATCTTCGCATAAGATTTGTTGCTGCCTCATCCTTCGCTTGATGCGCGTACCAGGTTAAAAAGACTGCAGAAATATATAACACAGCTGTCAGACTCAGTACCACAATGCTCCATGATAAAGGACTTGTAAACAATGCCCAATAATCGAGCACGGGTCCAGAATCTCTGATTGTTACAAAGCCGCCCTCTGAAATGGTCAGTACAATCGATAGGGATGCTGGGATAAACAGACCCGATAGCCCATAGATGATGACATACCTTTTATGTTTAAGTCCGCCATAGATGGTAAATGCATAATAGGATCCACGAATGGCTAGTAGAATAATCGCAAAGCTTACGGGAACAAGTAAAATTGTGCCGTAATAGTACGCTGTTTGTGGAAAGAAACCAACCATTCCAACAAAGAAAAACACGAGAAACACATTTGTGACTTCCCAAACAGGTGATAAGTACCTTTGAATAATCTTAGTTAATATATGCTGCTTACCTCTTACGGTACTGTAAGCATTAAAAAATCCTGCACCAAAATCAATCGAAGCGATGATAATGTAACCAAAAAGAAACATCCCCAGAACCGTAATCCCAATGATTTCAAGATTCATTGTGCCCCCCCACTCCTTTGTGCAGCACGGTCTGATAACTCTTGCTCCACGGTATTCTTTCGGAACATTCTCATGAGCACGACTATACTTCCAATTCCTAGGATAAGGTACAATCCAGCAAACAACAGCAGCATTAAATCCACCTGTCCACTAGTTGTCGCTGCTTCTTTTGTACGCATAATCCCCCTCAATATCCATGGCTGCCGCCCCACTTCATCGAGCCACCAGCCCGCTTCTATGGCAATAATGGATAGCGGACCCCCAAGTACAATCAGCCACCTGAACCATTTTGACGAGGTGAAACGCCATTTCTTCCATGTACCAACAAGATACACCATCGATATCAAGGTCATCCACATACCAATCGTAACCATTGTATCAAACAGGTAATGGATATAGAGGGGAGGGACCTCATCCTCTGGAAATTGGTCAAGTCCGATGACCTCAGCATTGGGAGCACTATGTGCTAAAATGCTTAATGCGAATGGAATTTTAAAGGCGTATTTTACTTCCCCGTTATCAAGAACCCCATACAAAATCAGTGGTGCGCCTGCTTCTGTTTCAAAATGCCATTCAGCCGCAGCTAATTTTTCCGGCTGATATTTGGCTAAATATTTTCCGGAGAAGTCGCCGATAACAGCACTAGCGATTGAAAAAATGAGTCCAATTTTCATTGTTAAAAATAACGCTTTTTTATGGTATAGATGGTTAGAACCCTTAAGCAAACGAAATGCACCGACTGCAGCCAGTACAAATGCTGAAGTCATGTAGGCTGTTACCAGGACATGGGCAACCTTAGTCGGCATTGCTGGATTAAACATCGCCACAATCGGACTTACATTTACTAGCTGCCCATTTTCAATGTCAAAACCCTGGGGAGCATTCATAAATGCATTGACAATCGTAATAAAAACCGCTGAAAAAGATGCTCCGATTGCCACAGGAATCAGCAGCAGCAAATGTTTTCGTTGATTCTCAAAGCGGTCCCATGTATAAAGATAAATGCCTAAAAAGATCGCTTCAAAGAAAAACGCAAAGGTCTCCATAAAGAGCGGAAGGGCAATGACATTTCCTGCTAGCACCATAAAGTTTGGCCATAGCAGCGATAGCTGTAAACCAATAGCGGTGCCTGTCACCACCCCGACAGCGACTGTTATCACAAACCCGCGTGTCCATCTTCTTGCTAATAATATGTAATGTTCGTCCTGCTTCTTTATCCCCACCCATTGTGCAATCATAATCATCAGTGGGATGCCAACACCAATGGTTGCGTAAATAATATGGAAGGATAAAGTTAATTCTGTTAGGACGCGGCTAAAAAATATTGCTTCTTCATTTCCCATTTCCTCACCACCTTTTTCTTATCCTGAAAAAATACGGCCTATAAAAGATAATCCTAATATGGAAGCTAAAATGAAACTAAGCACGATCAATTTCCGTTCTTGTTTTTTATAAATAGAAATCCCTCCCCGATTCCTCATTATCCTTCCCAAATTTATCCGTAATATAGTAATTTTTTAACAATTATTGAACAAAAAACTCCTTCACATTGAGATGAAGGAGTTTTCGTTGTCATTTAAATTTTATTGATTACCCATATTAATTTTTAACAACGTTAAAAATTGCACTTTTTCTTGAGAGAATGCGCCCTATTGTTGAATAGTAATTCAACATGTTGTTCCTAAAAAGGGGGAGACTGGCACGGTTTTGGGTGCCTGTCTCCTTCGTTTTTTATACATATACGCTAATTACATGTCCCATGCGGGCTAGGACAGCCGATTGCCGCTTTTTCAACCTGTATCGTACTATGCTCAATATGAAACTCGTCGTGAAGAATTTTTTGCGAATGAGCCAGAATATCATCATGGATAGCTTCATCTAAAATGGTAATATGACAGCTTAATACTGGATATCCAGAAGTAATCGTCCAGATGTGTAAATCATGGACTTCCTTCACTTGCGGAATCTTACTTAGAGCTTCTTTTACCTGCTGGATATCAATTTGTGTTGGAGCACCCTCCATCAGGATATGGAAGGAATCTTTGGTGACACGGAAACCACTTATTATGATTAAAACTGCGACAATCACACTGGCAATTGGATCGGCAATCGTCCATCCGAAGAACATAATTAGCAAAGCTGCTACAATCGCACCGACCGAACCAAGCATGTCACCTAGCACATGTAAGAATGCACTGCGGACATTGAGGTTATCGTCCTTGTCACCGCTCATCAAAATCCAAGCCGCGATGATGTTTACCACTAAACCTGTTACTGAAATCATTAGCATGCCTGTGCTTTGCACTTCTGGTGGAGCAAAGAAACGCTGGAAGGCTTCATAAAAAATATATACAGAAATGATAATGAGGGTAAGACCGTTCAATGCCGCTGCGATAATTTCAAAACGCTTGTAACCATACGTTTTTTCCTGTGATACTTGTTTTTCTCCCAGCTTAATTGCGAAGAAGCTCAGACCAAGCGCAGCCGCATCACTAAGCATATGGCCAGCGTCAGATAATAAAGCTAAGCTGTTGGTTAAAATACCGCCAATGACTTCGACCACCATAAAAACAGCGATCAAAATAAATGAACTCAAAAGTGCTTTTTTATTACTTGTATGTGAATGCACATGGCTGTGTCCGTGACCATGACCATGAGAGTGCCCATGGTGGTGATGATGGTGTCCCATAACTATTCCTCTCCCAACTAGAGTTGTCTCTTAGTTTTTTCATTTATCTTTTTTTCGATACATACTTACTATCGGCTTGATACCTCTTGCTGATGCTCAAAAGCAATGTGAATGAGTTGTTTCACATGGTCATCATCGAGAGAATAATAGACTAATTTACCCTCTTTTCGATATTTGGCCAGACCGATGCTTTTTAGATGGCGTAAATGATGGGATGCCGTTGCCGTGGTCGCACCGACAATATTGGCCACATCACAAACACAAAGCTCCTCTTCAAGGGTGAGAGCATAGGCAATTTTCATTCGTGTTTCATCCGATAAAGCTTTGAATAGCTTTGTTACCTCAAAAATATTACCTTTTTCAACCAAGGGCTGCAGGCGTGTGGTTTTATCGATATCTACACAGGAAACCTCACAAACATCGCGCTCTTTCATCTTCTCACCTCATACATTCAAATGTTAATTTGATTATATAATATTCAAACAGATATTTGAATGTCAATTATTTATTTAATTTTTTCTAACAATATCCCTTTACTTCTTTTCAGGTATATTTCCAACTTATGGTATAATATTACTAGATTAATACTGTTACTAACTTAGTAATATCACCTTTTCAATTAGGGGGAATTAACTAATGACTATTGTACGAACTAGGAAATATCTTTGGTTCTTTGGGCTGCTAACCTTGGTGATCAGTTCAAATTTTCTTCTTTATCGTTTGGACCTGATGCAACCGCTCCCAAGTGAAGTTGCCCTGGGAACATTCGTTGATTTCATGATCATCATTCCGCTTCTCACTTATTTTTTCATTATTCGAAAGCGGTATTCTTTAAAAAATCTTTTATTTGTTGTGTTTGCTGGATATGGTGCCGCCTTATTAATTGTCCCGCAAGGCTATCTTTCTTCTTATTCTTTTGTTAGATATCTTTTAATTGCCGGTGAGGGTGCGTTTTTCCTCGTAGAACTTTATATTGCGTTTAAATTAGTGACCAAACTGCCAGCCATCTTCACTTATTACAAAAAGAAAGAAAGTGAAATACCAGCTTTTCCATACCGAATGGAGCGAGCATTAACACATCATGTGAAGTCAAACCGATTCATAGAAATTGTCTCCTCTGAGATGAGCATGATTTATTACAGCCTATTTTCATGGCGGAAAAAGCCAATCATTGACGGTCATGTATTTACCTTTCATAAAAAAACAAGTGCTGTCGCTTTATATATCATGCTCATTCACGCACTGGTTCTAGAATCAATCGGATTTCATTTTTTCCTTCATTCCTGGAATCCAATCGTTGCCATGATTGCACTTGTATTAAATGGCTATACTTTATTGTTCTTTTTAGCAGAAATTCAAGCCATTCGCCTTGTTCCTTTCATTATGACGAATCACCATTTATATTTACAGGTGGGAATGATGAAACGACTGAAAGTTCCATTTAAAGAAATTAAAAGCGTTCATTATTATCAAGGTCCAGAGAAGCTAACGAGAGAAGAAACAAGACATCTCTTTGATGCCGTACTACCGGATATTACGAAAGAAAAACCTTCGATTGAAATTGAATTTTTTACAAGCCAAGAAGCTAAAATGATGTACGGATCTAAGAAAATAGTAAAAAAGGTTCACCTTCGACCAGATGAACCAGATAAATTTTTCGATTTTCTTCATAGTAAAATAACGGAACAGAGCCAGGATTAAATTCCCAGTCTTTTTCAAATATAAAATAAAGAAACCAGCTTGAAATGAAATCAAGCTGGTTTCTTGTAAACATCATCTAACTACCATTCTGCAATGCTTCCGTCCTTGTGGCGCCAAACAGGATTTTTCCAGTTATGGCTGATTTCTGCTTGTTTTCTTACGAATTCTTCATTGATTTCAATGCCTAATCCCGGTCCTTGGGGGATGCTGACATAGCCATCTTTATATTCAAATACGGATTTATCAACGATATAATCCAGCAAGTCACTTCCTTGATTGTAGTGGATGCCCAAACTTTGCTCTTGAATAAAGGCATTATGTGCTGTCGCATCCACCTGCAGACAGGCTGCAAGGGCAATGGGTCCTAATGGACAATGAGGTGCAAGCGCGACATCATATGCTTCAGCCATCGAGGCGATTTTTTTACATTCAGTTATTCCACCTGCATGGGATAGGTCGGGCTGAATGATATCAACATAGCCATCCGCTAATACTGATTTGAAATCCCAGCGTGAAAACATCCGTTCACCTGTTGCAATCGGAATCGATGTATGTTGAGCAATTTCTCTTAAAGCTTCATTATTTTCGGCTAGCACTGGCTCTTCTATAAACATTGGCCGGAACTGCTCTAGTTCCTTCGCTAGAATTTTTGCCATTGGTTTATGGACCCGACCGTGAAAATCTATCCCAATTCCTATATACTGACCGACCGCTTCACGAACAGCAGCAATTCGTTCGAGCGCTTGATCAATTTTTTCATACGAATCAATATACTGTAATTCTTCCGTTCCATTCATTTTGACGGCCGTAAAGCCAACGTCAACGATCTTTTTTGCCGCCTCTCCCACATCAGATGGACGGTCGCCGCCAATCCAAGAATACACTTTAATCGAATCCCGGCAAGCACCACCTAAAAGCTGATAGACAGGGGCATTAAAGTACTTCCCTTTAATATCCCACAGGGCCTGGTCGATTCCCGCAATTGCACTCATGATAATAGGACCGCCGCGATAAAAACCCGAACGATACATCATGTTCCAATGATCTTCAATTCGGAGTGGATCCTTGCCAATTAAGAATTCCATTAATTCCTCAACACAGGCCTTAACCGTGGCCGCTTTTCCTTCGATTACCGGTTCACCCCAACCAACAATTCCTTCATCGGTTTCTATTTTTAAAAATAACCAACGCGGTGGAACTTGAAAAAGCTCATAACTGCGAATTTTCATCTGCAAACACTCCCTTTAGTGCCTTCTAAGAAAAAATATATCACTCTGTAAAATCTAAATTATAGTAATTTGTTAAAATGTCAGTTGCCCCAAATACGAGTGAAAGTTCTACCTGCTGGTCCTCTGCCTCAATGATTTTCCACTTATGATTCATATACCTTAATAAATGGGTAAAGGCCTTTCGTAACGGGTTTGAACCACCGACAATCATCCAATCTATCTCGCCAATTTCTTCCAACGATTTGGAAAGAGCCTGAAGATCATTATAGATAACCGATCCGGTAAAATAATTTGCACGCTGATTTTCATCCAAATCAGTAAATAAATCTAGTAAGCGAATATGATAAAAACTCCTTGTGAGGCCATGCTGTTTCGCCGCCTCATATCCACATTCAAGCATCTTTGCATCGATGTTCTCAATAAGGGAGGAATCCAGGGAATCAGAGAGAATGGTCTGCTTCTGTATAGCTTGGAGTGTCTCCCCTCCTAAGGTCGATAAACAATACAACAATTCTTTATTTGCTCCTACTGCAACAAATTTAGTATGAGAGCCAGGAAGGACCATTATTCCTTTCCCTTTCACATCAAACTGCTTCAGTAACCCAAAGGATTCTACTTCCTCCCCTCGCATGACATCAAAATCATTAATATAGGAAACCAAATTCTCTGTTTCCGATAGGCAGACTGAGTTTTTCATCCCCGGAATAAAAATACACGGGATATTCAGTAATTCTTCAAGCTTAGTTACCTTTGAATACTTGGCAAAGTCACTAATTCCTGCAGGGCTAGACACATGGGGCACTTCATAGATTCCTAAATTTGAAGTAATCATCCCAGATGCAGCTAGATACTCAATATCAGTGGGTTCTAATTGATTTTTAGTTAATAATCTTTCCAATCCCCTTTTTAATTGGGCTTTTAAATTGGTATTGCTTCCTGATATAGCGGTGTCTTTTACACCAATTTGTATTTTTTCAGTATCAAGAACTTTGCTTGTTGATCTGTCGTACAGCCTTAGTCTAGAATTGGTCGTACCAGAATCAATTAGGATTACCATCACATTCAACACCACTTTTCTCATAAATCCAATTTGGTGATTAAACTTGATTGACAATTTCTACGAAGCTAGCCGCCCGTCTTTCAATTTCTGTAAAATCACCTTGTTGTACAAGCTTTTCATCCACAAGCGAACTGCCAATTCCTAAGCAATGCGCTCCTGCCTTAAAAAATGAACCTGCATTTTCTAAGGAAATCCCCCCAACGGCCATTGTTTCTACAAATGGTAACGGTCCCTTTAAGTCGGTCAAATACTTGGGACCAAGTTGTCGAATTGGGAAGATTTTAACCATTTTCGCCCCATATTCATACGCGGTTAACACCTCAGTCGGCGTCATGACTCCCGGGATAATCGGCACATGGTAACGATTGGCGATTTCAATCGTTTCTTTTTTCAAGGTTGGGGTGAGGAGGAATTCTGCTCCAGACATTATTGCTAGTCTAGCAGTTTCTGAATCTAATACGGTTCCTGCCCCAATCAGCAGCTCTGGATACATTTCTTTTATCCGTTCAATTCCACTAAGAGCACCAGGGGTATTCATCGTGATTTCAATGGCACGAATGCCCCCCTGATAAAGACTTCTAACTGTTTTTTCTAATCCCTCTAACGAGTGGCTGCGGATAATTGCCACCAGTTTTGCTCTTCTTATTTCCTCTAATGGTGAGGTGCTCATTCGACTTCATCTCCTATTAGACTTGTAAATTACCCTTTGACACTTCCTCCGGTTAGTCCAGCAATAATATATTTCTGGCAAAACAGCGCTAGAATAAGAACCGGTGCTGTGATGATAACAGAAGCAGCCATCAAACCACCCCAGTTTATCTCGGAATAGGAGATAAAATTAAAGATAGCGATCGGTAAGGTCTTCGTATTGTCGCCTGCAAGAATCAATGAAAACATAAAGTTATTCCAGGAAAAAATAAACGCTAAGATGGATGATGTCACAATTCCTGGTCCCGAGATAGGAAGCATCACTCTGACAAACGCACCAGGGATGGAACATCCATCAACACGAGCAGATTCCTCAAGTTCGTGCGGCAAACCTTCAAAAAACGGAATCATAACCCATATTATAAACGGCATCGTCACAAGCATATGACTGAGAATTAGGGATGTATAAGTATCGATTAATTGCAATTTCGAGAAAATAATAAACCATGGAATAAGGAAAGAGATACCAGGGACAATTCTGGCAACAAGTATTAAAAGCCCGAGTCCTTCTTGCTTGTATTTTGCAATAGAATAAGCAGCCGGTAATCCAAGAATGAGTCCAAAAATCGTCGCACCAATACCAACAACAAAACTGTTCCAAATAAATGAAAGAAAAGAATATTCATTAAATACGCTAAGGTAATTACTGAAATTAGCGGTAATTTCAAATAGTTTCGATGCATCTAGTATCTGTACTTGCGTTTTAAACGACGCAAGAATCATCCATAGGAAAGGAAGTAAAAACAAAAACAGGGATAAGTAGACACCAACATGAGTTACGATAGATCTAATGGTTATGGTTTTTTTTCTACTCATAGGTTAACCCCCGCTCTCTTCCGTAAAAGGATTGTGAAAATGCTGATGCTAAGGACAATAATGAAGAATATCATAAGCAAGGCTGATGCCTGGCCAATTTTAAAATATTGAAATCCTAAAACGTAACCATAAATATTAATGGTCTGGGATGATGTTCCCGGCCCACCCTGGGTTGTAGCATAAATAATATCGAACGTTTTCAATGCATCAATCATCCTTAGCAAGATGGCCGAATAAAGAGTCGGCTTCAATAAAGGAAGGGTAATTTTTTGAAAGGATTGCCACGTACTTGCTCCATCAATCATGGCAGCCTCGTAAGGATCCTTTGGCAGCGATACGAGACCTGCCAATACAATTAATGCAATCATTGGTGTCCATTCCCAAATATCTATAAATATTAGTGATGGCATTACGAGACTTTGAGATGTTAACCATTCCTGACCTGGCAGCCCTAACTTTTCTAAGAAAACATTGGCAATACCGATATTTGGTTCATAAATGAGAACCCAGATTAAACCTACCGCAACAGGAGTTGCAACCATTGGCAATAGAAATAATGTTTTTACTAGCCCTTTGCCTACAATATTTTGGTTCATCAGAATCGCAAGCCCTACTCCCAATACCGTTTCAATGGTTACAGCGAAAAAGGTAAAATAAAACATAAGCTTTAACGATTTAATAAAAAGTTCATCTTGAAATAGTTCAAGATAATTTTGAAAAGCAACCCATAACGGCGGGGTAATGTTCGACATACTCCATTCATGAAAACTTAGCCAGAATGTATATCCTACAGGCGCGACCATCATTAGTGCTACAAAGATCACAGCAGGCATGGTAAAAACCCACTTGATGTTGCGATCGATCCAATTTGTCATACTTCTGCTCCTCCCTGCCTTTAAAATAAACGGCTTCCTGAGAGCATCTAGAAGTCCAACCCAGATTGCTGACCGAAAGCCGTTTCGAATTAGGTGATATCGGTTATATTATTTCTCGCTGTCAATAATCTTCTGGAATTCTCCATCTGATTTTTCGGCAGCCGCTTTGACGTCTTTCCCCTCAATTCCTGCTAAAATGACATCACCAATCACGTCACGTGCAGCACCTACGTTAATTAGGACTGGACGATCGTAAGGGACAGCCTCTGCTTCACCATTAACTGCAATAGCTTCTGCTAAATCTTTCGGGAATTTTGCCGTCCCTTCTGGAGAGTTCCAGACAGAAATACGCGCACCAGGGTTACCTTCCGCTTGAAGCTTTAAGACCATTTCTTTACTTTCAGCCCATTTTATAAATTCCCATGCAGCATCTTTCTTTTCGGAATTAGCTCCGATACCTAGTGCCCACGAAGTGATGTTATATGGCTTTGTCCCCTTAGGACCAGCAGGAAATGGAGCAAACCCAACTTTATCTGCTACTTGTGATTTTGCAGGATCAGTTGCATTGGTAAATAAAGAGGAAGCATCTGTATAGAATACCGCTTGTCCTTGAGTGAACACAGCCATCGCTTCCGGCCAGCTCATGTTTAATGTTCCTTTAGGACCGTATTTATTAAGCATGTTGCCATAGTAATTAAATGCTTCAATCGCTTCAGGCGATGTAATCGTTGACTTGCCATCTTTCATGAAATCGCCGCCAAAAGCATATAAGTAGCTTGAGAACTGAGTAACTGCTGCAGCACGCTTTCCACGAGAAACAAACCCGGAAACTCCATTTGGATCATGTAATTTCTTTGCTGCTGCTTCAAGTTCTTCAAGTGTTTTTGGAACTTCTATCCCAGCCTCCTCTAAAAGATCCTTACGGTAGTATAAAACCTGGGTTTCTGTTACGAGAGGCAATCCATAAAACTTATCTCCATCCTTTACACTTCCAAGGGAAGATGGAATGAAATCATCTGTGTAACCCTTCTCATGTCCAACGTAACTGCTCATATCGGCAAAGTATCCGCTTTTGTTGTACATCTTTCCATCTTGAAGTGGACGGAACATTACAACATCAATACCCTTTGAGTTAGAAGCAAACTCAACGGATGTTTTTTGTGTCAGTTGATCCTCAAAGTAGCTATCAATCTTTACCTTGATTCCTGTTTCTTTTTCGAATGCAGCTAATTCAGTTTTAATAGACTCTGTCCATGGATGGTTTGCTGCCACCACGCGAATCTCCTGGACCTTTTTCTCTGTTTTATCTGATGGTTTAGAATCAGTTGCTGTATCTGTCCCGCCGCTGCAGCCCACGAGCGCAGCACTAATCCCTACAGCTAAAGCAAGATAACTAGCTGCCTTTTTAAAACCTACGAAACTACTTTTCATACTCTTCCCCCTCTTTCTAATTTAAAAATAATTAATAAAGATGACAACGCTTTCATTATATGGAAAAAAAAATTGTTGCATATACCATTAGGTAAAAAGGTTTTTATCATTTAAGCGCTATCAAAATATTTAAATGGTAGTGACACCATATAATGACTAAATAAAATAATATGAACCTATTAATTTGGATTATCTATATCCAATACTGCCTGAAATTTTCCCAGCTGTATCAAGCAGTCTCCCAACGATTATTTCCTTTTGCTTCAGTATACGTTCTTTTGGTCCTGCAACACTGATTGCAGCCTCAATGGTTTGGTCCACCCCATAAACAGGAGCAGCAAGACAATAAAGTCCTTCTTCATTTTCTTCATCATCAATAGCGTAACCCAGTTCAGCAAACGATTCTAACTGCTGCAAAAGGTCTTCCCTTTTCGTGATGGTCTTATCCGTGATGGGCTCAAGTCTTAATTTGCGTAAAATTTCGCTTGTCCTGTTTTCCGGAAGAAAGGTTAAAAATGCCTTACCCAAACCAGTACAGTATAGAGGTTTACTTTTTCCCGGCTCAGCTGTTGTACGTATAGAACGATTACTATTTATTTTTGCTATATACGCTAGTTCTGATTGATCTAAAATGGCCATAAAAACAGTTTCCCGAACCTCTTCCATTAATTCTTTTAGAAAAGGCAGCCCTTGTGCATAAAGATCGATTGAATCCTTAGCTGCACTGCCAAGCTGGATTAATTTGGTTCCTAGCTTATATCTTCTAAAATTATCAGCAGTGAGGTAGCTGTTTGTATATAGCGTCTCAATCAAACCAGAGGTGCTGCTTTGGGGAAAAGAAAGTTTACCGCTAATTTCCTTAATGGTTAATCCCTCTGGATATTGGGCAAGTAGATCAAAAACCATCAAAACACGTTCAGCTGATTTTACCGACATATTCTCGTCCTCCCTAAATCATATATGTGATTTAATATCATATATATGATTTAACAAATTAAGCATACTATACGTCTTAGATTCTCGCAATAACTATTTTAACAATTGCGACAATTGCTGTTGCAAGCTGTGTTTATTTTTCTCACTCTATCTCTAATTTTCTAAACAACTCATAAAGAGAAGAATTTTTATCACATGTGCCCTTCTATTGAATAATATGGGCTTGAGGGTGTGATTTGATGGAAAAGAGAGCTGAAATTCAAGAAGATCTTTATGTAATTGCTTCTCTTCAGAGAAATTTAAACCTTGCTACAGCAACACTTTTATTAACAGGACAAATAACAATCGTTGGAGTATTTGTTACACCACCGGAATTTAGTATTTCACTAAGTGGTCCCTTATTCGGCAGAGCACGTCTTGAAGGGAAATCGGGAAATCAGTTTAGTACCGCCCTAATTGATGTACTAGATGTCCTCATCGCTGTGCTATTGATTTTAGATGAGATTCGATTGGTGAGCTGTGTCGTCGGACCAAGCAGGTTCTCTATAGATGTTAGCGGACCCATTTTTGGTTCACCAAAATACATTCCAACTCTTCCAACTCTTAAGAAAAGTTATCATTTTTTTCAAAAAATTGTATCAAGGCATTTTGAGTTAGATCCCATTTTTTCTCAAAAGATGTATTAAAGTCTCTCGCATTAATCTACAGACATTTTTAACACAGCCTTTAGAAAACAGGAGTGAACATGTATGTCGTTAACGGATTTTCCAACAGTTAAACCAACTGAAAATCAAATTTTCATTATCGCCCTTTCGATTATTATCTTTATTTTCTTTTTTACTGAGCGAAAAGAAAGTGATGCGCAACAAATCGGTTGATTTTTGAGCATCACTTCTTATCCATTTTTTTAGTTTTTACCTCTATTGATAACAGATAGTACAGCTTCTTCGATTTCCTGATAACTAGTACACCTGCAAATATTGGAGGAAAGCCATTCTTTCATTGTTTCATAGGTTGGTTGGGGCTGCTTTATTAACAGTGCTTGTGCATTCATAATAAATCCAGGAGTGCAATATCCGCATTGAAAAGCAAAATGCTCGATAAATGCCTTTTGGACCGGTGAATCCTTTAATCCTTCAATCGTAGTAATTTTTGAATCCACCGCCTCAACCGCCAGCATAATGCATGATTTATAAACAGTTTCATTTACAATAACGGAACAAGCACCACAATCTCCATTAAGACAGCCTGGTTTAGCTCCTGTTAGAGCGAGTTGTTTCCTTAGGACATTCAGGAGTGTGTCTGCCGGTCGAATTTCAACCTGACGCAGCTCTCCGTTTACCTCTAATGAGACACTTACCTTGTTTACTGAAGATTGCCCCACTACCTTCCCTCCAAATCCATTATAATGTCTTTCAAGGTATTTCTAAGTACAAATAATCGATAGTCTTTTGACCCTTCAATATCATCTAGTACAGGTTTAGGAATATGTGGAAGAGCACTATTGATTCTTTCCTCGATCGAAAGACTGATTTTGTTCAATTCCTCCTCTATTCTCTTAGACCGAAATGGAAATGGACATAAACCGCTAAACGCAAAGCGGAGCTGCTGCTCTACTTTAATCGCAGCAATCGTTAGTAATGGATAGCCAGTCTCCCATTGCTGTCGTTTCTTTATGCAAACGAATGGAAGATTCGTGTATTTCTTTTCGGTAAGCAGTTGAAGGAGAAAGTGTCCTTCCTCTAGTTGCAATGTCTGATTGAAAATTTCATTTAGTGCAAAAGTCTGTTTCCCATTCCCTCCAGCTATCACCACCTGGCTGTCACATAAAAGAAATGGCAATACTGACTCACGGTAAAAAATTTGCCCGCATATATTTCCCCCAAGGGTGATTTTGTTCCTTGCTGTATGGTCGGCAACTCCCATCGAGGCAGCGGTTAATAATGGAAATAAGTTCTTCTCTTCAATATTGGTGAGGGAAAGAGCAGCACCAGTAATTAAATAGTCTTGATTAAAATGAAAAGAAAGACATTCTCCTATTCCTTTTATATCGATGATGGCTTCTGTCTCAATAAAGTTTAGCCTTCCAAGTGTTAAAATCTCCGTACCGCCCCCGTAATAAAGAGGGTGCTTATTTTCACTTTTTAACAATAGAAATAGTTCTACTGCCTCGTCGATGGTTGCAGGTTTAAAATACTCGATATTCGCCGATAGCATACTATTTCCCTCCTTCTTTCACTTTCCATAAGAGCTCGGGAATCAGTGGTAAATAGTTAATGTTCACAGAAAGCGCAGCAGAAAGAGCATTTCCAAGAGCTGCTGGCATCCCCAACAATCCATGCTCCCCCAAACCCCTTGCACCATAAGGGGCATCAATCGACGGGGTTTCAACAAAAGCAACTTCATATTTCGGATGCTCGCCGAATCGGATTGGTCGATAGGTTCGCAACTGCGGGTTTAGTACTAAACCCGCTTCATCGAAACGAAACGTTTCTCTCCCCGCAAACGATAATCCCATGCTCATTGCACCCATGACTTGACCCACCGCCGTCTTTTCATTTAACACCTTACCTGCATCAATAACGGTAACTGCTTTGATAATTCTATATGTGTAGTCTCTTTTGTTGAGTTCAATTTCTACCCCTTGAGCAACAACTGCCCATTCAGGACCTGGGTTTCCAGCGCCTGTTTCTTTGTCTAAATAGGTGATATCGCTAAACATATAATGTCCCCTGCCAATGATTTGTCCTCCAATCGAACTTCCATTTGAAAAAGAGTAGCCATATGCAATGTCCTTAATCATTATATTTCTATTAGGATCACTCTTTAAAAATACTTTTCCAAATCCAACCTCAAGGTCATCTGCTGGAGCTCGCAAAATAAAAGAGGCTAAACTTTTTAGCTGATTGATTACATCATCTGCCGCAGCTAATACTGCCCTTCCCGCCATGAATGTTCCTCTGCTCGCAACTGTTTTCCAATGTTCTGGGGTGTTTAGTGTATCTACGGTCATTTGCACATGAATATCGTTTATATCCATTTTTAATTTTTCTGCTAAAATTTGGGCAAGGACGGTTTTGGTTGCTGTACCAATCTCGACAACACCTGAAATGAGGTTAATGCTTCCATCTGTATTGTAGGATAAAATGACTCCAGAACTGGCATTTGGGTCAATGGTTGAGTTTTTCCATCCGCAGCTTACTCCCTTGGCTCTCACTTTTTGATTGCCTAAATCGATGATTTGACCTTCATCCCACTTGAAGATGTCCTTTAGTTTCTCAATACATTTTGGTACATCCCCTACTTTACTTGAGGTCAACCGTACTTGTGTCGGCGTTGTGTGGCCTGGCAATATCGCATTTTTACGGCGGAACTCTAATGGATCCAAATTTAGTTTTTTCGCTAAGACGTCCATCGTTCTTTCGAATACAAATAACACTTCTGAATGGGCAAATCCTCTGAAAGGGGCTGCATATGGATGATTCGTATACATACATAATGAATCACACCAAGTATTCTCAATATTGTAGGGCCCTGTGCAATCAACTGCACCGGCCCGGCTTAAATCAATCGATTTATCAGAATAAGCCCCGCCATCCCATAAATAGAGTAACTCCGCAACCTTTAGAAGCCCATCTTTTGAACAGCCAAGTTTTACGATGGCCTCTAGACCGATATGTCCAGGAGATGTAAGCATATCTTGTTCCCGTGTATTTAAGATCTTAACAGGTTTCCCGTTGACTGCCTTCGTCGCAATGTAAGCTAATATTTCCAGCTGAATGGAACCCTTACCGCCATATGCCCCACCAACTAAAGGAGTGTTTACTTTGATTTTCCCTGCTGGAATCCCAAAATATTTCCCTATTAATCTTTTAATTAAAAAAGGAGCTTGTGAAGAAGATGTAATCTCTGTCATTCCGCCTGGATGGATTTGCGCAAAAGAACATCTTGTTTCCATTGCAGCATGGTCAGATGGGCGAAATGCAAACTTTTCTTCAACCGTCACCTCACTTTGATCCCACCCTCTTTTTTGATCTCCTTTTCTGATTTTCGTCAAAGTTGCAATGTTTGATCCTGGGACCGGGTAAACCATTTGGATTTTCTTATATTCACCTAGATTAGGATGCAAAAGAGGAGCGTCCGGTTTTAACGCTTCAGAGGGAGAATTTACAACTGGAAGAAGCTCATATTGTACCTTTATCAAATCTGCTCCCCTTTGCGCCAAATAGGGTGTATCTGCTACGACAATGGCAATGACCTCGCCATGGAATCGAACACGATCTGTGGCGATAGGAGGACGATCTTGGAGTTCTTCCCCTGTCAGAGGAAGATTTTCACCCTTGATAACTGCCCTAACACCTTGAATATTTCTGGCTTCGGTAATATCTATATGTTTTATCAATGCATGAGCATGGGGACTTGTTACTAATCTTGCGTGTAGCATTTCATTGGTTTCATAATCTGCTGTATATTTAGCATGGCCAGTTACTTTTTCAAGGGACTCCTTACGGGGTATTCCTTTCCCAATTATATGCAATGGTTCCATCCCCTTTTAATATTCTTATAAACATAATGAAGGTTTCACTCCATTCGAGTGAAACCTAGCATCATTTACATTTACCACACACTCTCCTATTGAATTTATGTATTGTTCGTTAAAATATGCTTGAAATTAAGCCTGAAAGAATGCCATCATTGCAAAAAAGCTAGAGACAAGTAGTCTCTAGCACTATACTATTCCCGATATTATGAAAAAATTACATTATCCAATTCTTTCATCAAACTTTCTCTGTTCCTGTGCAAAAAGAATGCCCAGCTCATAATGATCCCCTTCATACAAAGCGCGTTGGACGAAACGGATCTCACCATTTGTATCTAAAACTTCAAGCTTACAATGGGCTCGATTTTTTTGTAATGCTTCATAAAATACTTGTTCATCCCGTACAGTAACACCATTGACCTTTGATATTAATTCTCCCACCTGAAGTCCCATTTTATCAGCAGGAGATTCTGGTATAATCCCAATTATCATTAGGCCGTTATTCTTTTTCGAGAAGTAAAAAGGTAAATTATCATCCTTCAACCGAAGCATTAAGGAAATCATTTCACGACCGATAATCGCTAAAGCTGCAACTCCAATCGAGATAATTGGGTACCAATAACCGATAACTGCCAAAATCAATGTCAAACATCCGAGTGCTATCACTCTACGGCCATGTATCTGAACCGACTGCTTTGGCAGCATTCCTTGTATTTGCTGGTTAAAACCAACAGCAAACGGGACAAAAATGAGTGAGTAGGATTCAGCTCCGATTGGAAAGACTGGCCACCACTCAACTGATAAATTTAAAACATCACCCGGAATAAGCAGAAACATTGGAAGCATCCAAAAGCGTTTCACCTCATGGACCCCAACATTTTGTCCGCGCCTGCTTTTTACCAGCTTGGGAGAAGAGCCTTTACTTCCATTTTTTATAATAAGGATTCCCTCTGAAATTACTAAGAGTGCCAGCAGGATGACAATAGTAGGATAGACCTTATCATCTATCGCTTGAAATGCCGCTTGAAAGATCGGAATGTTTAGGTCATATTCTGCTATTAATATAACTCCATAAAATGCTGCTCCCACTGTGTAAACGGGAGACATTAATCGAATATTAGTGGTTACGCTCAATAATAATGTAAAGACAGCGATAAGTAAGATGGCTGCAAATGGAACGGTCAAACCTGCCGTAACGGTGACAATAGAAAGCGCTAGACCCAAAATGAATCCCAGTGGAAACAATTGTCTAAGTTCATAATATGCATCAAATGTCCTTGTGTGGAAATTTTTCCGCTCTCGTCTCACTCTTAAGACTCCCAAAATCCCAGATAAGAAAATGAGATAGTAAAATACAGGATGAAGAAAAAGTTCCCCTATTCCTTTTAACAGCTCAAAAAGCCATAATTGAACCAATACCTGCCACCTGCCTCTATCATAAATCTACTATTCTAGCTCCTAAAGCTTATTTTACCAAACTGGAAGAATAAAACCTATTGCTAGTTTCTTTTAAAAATAAAAAAGTGTCGAATTATTACTAGTCAAATGACTCATTCTCCCTCGATTCAGCTGTTTTCGGCAGTATTTCCGTGGAAATTCTCGAAATTCCCCGCAGATTTTATAAAATTTGTCGTAAACAAAAACAGAGGCAAAGGCCTCTGCATTTTAGTTATTTTGAAATTAGTCGTAAAGCGGTTTGCAGCTGGAGATCATTTTTCTCCTTTTTGATTTCTTTCATAGCCTCTTCTTCAAGCTTGGCAGCTGTTTTTACATCAATCTTTCCAGTTGCCTGAAGGTTGCTATTTTTCTGGAAGGCTTTAACAGCTGTGGTTGTTTCCTTACTAAAATAACCATCTGTTCGTCCTGGGCCAAACCCTAAACCTGCCAATATTTCTTGGGCATTTTTCACCTGCTCATTGTTCATATCTTCTTTAAGTGGTTCTGCTATTTGCAATGGATGTGTATCAAAAATCGCTGGTTGTTTGGCTTCTACATCAGGTTTAATCCCTTTCTTGTGAATCCAATTCCCATCAGGAGTGAGCCATTTAAATAGTGTCAATTTAATATTGCTGCCATCTCCCATTGGTACAGCTTGCTGAACCGTTCCCTTGCCAAAAGTTGTTTCTCCGACCAGCGGATACCCAGCCGCTTCTTTTAATGCACCTGCTAGTATTTCCGAAGCAGACGCACTGCCTTTGTTTATTAGGACCATTACAGGATAATCCTTTTTCTCTGTTAGCTTTGAGTAATGCCGTTCCTTGTCCCCATTTCGTTGCTCGATTTGGATAAATGGCTTATCCTTTGTAACAAACTCTTTTAAAATATCCTCAACACTTACTAGCAGTCCGCCAGGGTTTCCACGAACATCTATTATTAAACCTTCAATATTCTTCTTCTCTAACGAACTTAGTTCTTCCTTAAAATCAGCCGCAGTTTCCTGTGAAAAAGTGGTAATTTCAATGTATCCAATTTTTTTCCCATCTTGTTTTTTCACAGAAGCATGAATGGTCTCAAGTGGTATCTCATCACGAGTGACAGCGATGGTAAGTGGTTCTTTTAAACCCTTTCGAACGATTTCTAAAGATACCTTTGTTCCCTTTTTACCACGTATTTTCAGAGTTGCTTTATTGAGGTCAAGTCCCTCGACACTTTTCCCATCAATCTTTAAGATCTCATCATTCGGCTTTAGGCCCGCTTTTTCAGCAGGAGAATTTTTAAATGGGGAAATAATCACGATTTTCCCATCGATCATACCCACTTCTGCACCTATGCCTTCAAAAGATGATTCCAACGCTTGGTTAAATTGCTGGGCTGTTTCCCTATTCATATAAACAGAATAGGGGTCATCCAAAACGGTGAGCATTCCTTGAATAGCACCCTCGACTAGAGTCTCACTATCCACGTTCTCAACATACCGACTTAAGATTAACTCATATGCCTTATTCACTTTTAAAAGGTCCTCAGTATCCTTTTTAGCCGTATCCATCTGTTCCTCTTTAGTAAAAGTTTGCTCAAGGGCTGAGTTTCTTTCTGTTTGGCCAAACCATTGCATTCCTGTATACGTTCCCCCCGCTCCAGTAAGAAGCGAACCAACTACCATCAGGGCAATCCATTTTCTCTTCATCCTGTTCCCCCTCATGTGCAGCATCAATTGACTCTTCTATGATAATTCCTGCAGATATATTAACTAATATGTAAAGGAGGGACGAGTTATGACTAGAAAAGCGGAAGCGCCCTGGTCAGCGGCGTATGGCCTGGAGCTCTCCAATCAAGATAAAGGAAACACGAAGAGCCGGAGGCGATTCGATGTTGACTTATTGAAGTGCGGAGAGCGAAGGACACTAGCCGCTAGGGCGTTGGAGCTAGACAGTAAACTAAGTTCAAAAACTACCCTATTAATTAATTTAAAGAATCAAAAAATGGTTCCCAAATTACCAGGATTTACTTGGTAAGTAGGGAACCATTTTTGCCTTTTGATAATATGAGGGCTCTCCACTTTACCCAAAAATTCTGTTTTTTCTTTTTCGCGCACATGGAGACCCCCCACTTTACCCAAAAATCCCTTTTTAACTTTTTCGCGCACATAGAGACCCCCCACTTGATCCAAAAATCTCTTTTTAACTTTTTCGCGCACATAGAGACCCCCCACTTGATCCAAAAATCTCTTTTTAACTTTTTCGCGCACATGGAGACCTCCCACTTTACCCAAAAATCCCTTTTTAACTTTTTCGCGCACATGGTGGCCCTCCACATGCCAAAACGATTCCCTTCACCTGTTTCCTAGCAAAAGTTATCCAAATGAAAAATACCACAGTTTCAAGGACTGTGGCTGTGACAAATTTTATGCTTTCTTATATTCCAAAAAAAGGAAGAAGCATGGCTTCTTCCTTTTCCTTATGGCATTGGAACAATTCCAACTGGATTGATTGCGTTGCTTTTGCTTCCATTCCATTGCCCTCTATGAAGTTCAAAGTGTAAATGTTTACCAGATGAATCACCGGTATTGCCCATAATACCAATCGCTTGCCCTTTATTTACAACTGCTCCGGAACTGACATATCTAGTTTCCATATGAGCAGATACTGTTGTATAAGTTTGCCCATTTATGGAATGTGCAATAAATACAACATTACCATAGCTGTTAGAATAGTAGGAGTCAATCACGACACCATCCGCGGCGGCCACGATTGGTACTCCTGCTGCCCGATTGGCAATATCAACACCAAAATGCATTCTACCATCGCGAAATCCAAAACCAGATGTAAACCTTCCGTTCGCTGGTTGGGTAAATGCACCGCTAGAAACTGGCGCAGTTACTGCAGTTCCCCCACCTGATTCGGCGGTATTATTATTTGCAGCGGCTGCCGCGGCGGCGGCGGCTGCCGCTGCTTCAGCAGCTTTCCTCGCTTCTTCTTGGCGTTTCTGTTCAAGTGCAATGGCTTGTTGGAGGGCTGCTGCCTGTGCAGCAAGGATTTGAGATTCCTCCTGCAGTTCCATTTTATGCTCATGAATCTCCTCTTCTTGCTGTTTAAGAGAAGCTAATAATTGATCCTTTTCAGCTCTTTGCCCATTTAATTGCTTGTTCATTTTTTCTAAATCGGCGAGCATGGTTTGGACGCTCTTAAGCTCTTCTTCAACCTTGATTTGATTCTCCTCTAGACTCTTTTTATCTGCCTCATGCTGTTTTAATATTTCTTGGTCTGCCTGCATAATCGTTGCAACTGCATTAGCCCGATCAATAAAATCACTGAAGTTTTTTGAACCCATTAACACATCGAGATAACTAACCATTCCACCTGTTACTTGATAATTTCGCGCACGTTCCTTCAAAAGTTCATTGCGCTTATTAATTCTCTCTTTGGTGACTTTTATCTCTTCTTGTAATCTAGTGATTTCTGCTTTCGTTTCCTCCAGCTTGGCCGTTTTTTCACCAATTTTCTTATGTGTATCATCGATTGAAAAATCAAGGCGTGTCAATTCATCTTTCACACCTGACTGTTGTTCTTTTAAACTATCAATCTTTTGATCTGCATCATTAATATCGGATGATATTTCTGATTTTTCCTTTTGAATTTGTTTTTGCTGATCCTTTAAACTCGAAATAGAAGCAGCTTCAACGATTCCCCCAAAAATACTGCTTAATCCGACCGTTCCTGCAATTGTTAGTGTGCATATTGTTTTTTTCAAACCATTTTCTCCTTCCCACTTCTATTTATGTACGGGTAAATCGTATTTTCTTCTATCTCATAATCGTAAGCAGGAAGGACATTTTTTTAATGCCCTTCCTGTAAAAATTAAACCTTTAAAAACTTTCTTACTGACATCAAGCTTCCCCAAACACCTATCAAACCGCCCATTAGAATCAAAACGCCAGATACCTGATAAATAAACGGATTATATGGTAGGATTTGAATAAAGTTCCCTACTAGCTTTGGTGCAAGATAATCATAAGCGTGATAGTAGGCTATCGAAATCAGGATGATTGGCAGGAGGGCCCCAAGGATACCAAGCCATAAACCTTCTAAGAAGAATGGCCACTTAATAAAGCCATTTGTTGCTCCTACCAGCCTCATAATCTTAATTTCTCTTCGCCTTGCAATAATCGTAATCTTAATCGTATTCGATATTAAAAACACTGCTGTGAAAAATAAACCTGCAATTAAAACAATCCCCACATTACGGCTGGCTTCGATAAATTTAAATAACTTTTCAACGGTTCCCTTACCGTAAACAGCCTTGGTGACATACTCTAGTTTTCCAATTTCTTTTGCTGCTTTCATAGTTTCTTGCGGGTTTTTCGTTTTTACGATAAATACATCGCTAAGCGGATTGTCTTGTTCAAAAAGTTTAAATGCCTGTCCATCTTCACCCATACTCTTAATTAAATCTTGAAGTTCCTGCTCTTTAGGTGAAAACTTCACACTTTGTACTTCTGATAACTTTTCAATCTCACTTTGCAGCTTTTGCTGATCTTCCTGATTTGCAGCAACATCGATGTGAACGCGAATTTGTACGTCCTCTTCTATCGTTTGAGCCACTTTATTGAGATTCATCATAATAACGAAAAAGACACCGACTAAAATAAGCGTTACCGTTACAGCACTTACAGATGCGAACGTCATCCATCCATTTCTACCAATACTTTTAAAGCTTTCACGCACATGACGTCCAAGAGTTCTAATTTTCATAACCGTAATCACCTCTTTGTTCATCACGAGCAATTTTTCCAGATTCAATCGCAATCACACGATGTTTAATGGTATTAACAATTTCTCTGTTATGGGTTGCCATAACAATTGTAGTACCCCTATTATTAATTTCTTCAAAAATATTCATAATTTCCCATGATGTTTCTGGGTCAAGGTTACCTGTAGGCTCATCCGCAATCACAATTTTAGGAGAATTCACGATCGAACGCGCAATCGAAACGCGTTGTTGCTCTCCCCCAGATAACTCTGTCGGAAGCATTCTTGCTTTATGCTTAAGATTAACGAGATCTAGAACCTCCATCACACGCTTCTTAATAAACTTTGGCTGTGCTTCAATAACCTCAAGCGCAAAAGCTACATTCTCATAAACGGTTTTCATTGGCAAGAGTTTAAAGTCTTGAAAGACAACACCTAGGTTCCGTCTGAAAATCGGTACCTTTTTATTCTTTAGCTTAGCCAGGTTCACACCATTCATCGTAATCGTTCCTGAAGTTGGAACTTCCTCACGATACATCATTTTAATAAACGTCGATTTCCCCGCACCACTTGGACCTACCACATAAACAAATTCGCCTTGGTTAATCCGTACATCAATTCCATTTATCGCTGTAACCCCATTTGGGTATTTTTTAAATACATCTTGCATTTCAATCATTTTAGATCACCTTTATAAGTTAGTTTCGAAACAAAATAATTCGACATTAACCTTTTATTTTCTTGCATAAAAACAAAATCCTAGACAAAAAATGCAGGATTTCGCATAAATTCATTATAACACTCTATACACGTAATAAAAGCGATAAAAATATTACAGTTTCTTTTCAAACCCTACATGAATTGTTATATATATCCTATATTTTTCGACAAAAGTTAACAATGTCTTAATAAAGTAACATAGATTCACAAAAAAAACGTTCTGCAAAAATCACAGAACGTTAACGTAAATTACTTTTTAGATGCCAACCAGTCGGCAACCTTGTCAAGGTCGTCGCCTGTGATTAGGCCAGCAGGCATTCCGCCGTTTGTACCATCTTTGATAATGGCAGCAATTTCATCTTTTGATTTACTAGCTCCAACAGCAGTAAGCGCAGGTCCCATACCGCCCTTTAAGTCACCGCCATGACAGCTTGAGCATTTTTGTGAGTACACTTTTTCAGCATCCCCAGCTTGTGCGGTGTCTCCACCCTTGTCGTCTCCGCCGCCACAAGCAGCAAGACCCATTACAAGAGCTGCTCCCAATAACATTTTTAGTAGATTTTTCTTCATATTCAATCCCCCTTAAGAAAAAATTTCCATACGAAACTATTATAGCAGTATTACGCCTTTTTGAAACCTTCCCCTAACACTTCTGAAGCATCCATAACTACAACAAACGCAGAAGGATCAAGAGCTTTGACTAATTGTTTCAATTTTGTGAACTCCCGTTGATCGACAACACACATCAGCACTGGCCGCTCATTGTCAGTAAAACCACCATAAGCAGATAGTTTAGTCACACCACGATCAATTTTATTCAGTATTCCCTCACGTACTTCATCTTGTTTATTTGTGATAATCATCGCTGTCTTTGACCTGCCAAATCCAACCTGGACCAAATCAATCGTTTTACTGGTTACATATAAGGCAATGAGTGCATATAATCCTCGTTCTATATCAAACACAATTGCTGCTGCGATAACGATTAATCCGTCTATCAAGACGACACTTGTCCCAAGGGTAAGACCAGTGTACTTTGTAATGATCTGTGCCGCCAAATCCGTACCGCCAGTTGAGGCATTTCCCCTAAACACAATTCCTAAGCCAAGCCCTACTCCAACTCCCCCGAACAAGGCTCCAAGCAAGGCATCATTTGTCCATGGCTCTATATTCTTTGTTAAAAAAACAACAAATGGTAAAAATAAAGTTCCTACAAGCGTTTTTACTCCGAATTGTTTTCCTAAGAAAATAACTCCAGCGATAAACAAAGGGATATTAAAAGCCCATTGGACATACGCAGGTTCCCAGCCTAGGACGTGTAGTAAAATTGTACTGATTCCGCTGACGCCGCCTGAAGCAACTTGGTTAGGCAGCAGAAATACATTGAATGCCAATGCAATAAGTGCAGCCCCAACCAAAACGTTTATGTATTCTAAAGGAGTTTCAAATTTAGGTGCAGATTGTTTAATTCTTCTATTCATCGGTATATTCCCCTCTATCTTACCATTTCACTATAATTTTTCTTTGTTAACCGAAGTAGTATAGCATGGCAAAAATTCACTGTAAATGGCATTGAAGTGAAGCATTAAAGGGTTAAATTTATTATAGTATTTGTTATTAAATCGTTTTCATGTGGAATTCTAAGGATAGTATTTCTCACCTAAATAAATGGTATAATTGTCGAATAGAGGAGGTGAAAACATGGAGCAGCAATTAATGAAAATGATGGAGCAAATGAATAAACAGTTTGAAAAAATGGATCATCGCTTTGAAGCAATTGATAAAAAGTTTGATGTTATTGATAAGCGGTTTGATCAAATGGATACACGTTTTGATGCAATGGATAATCGATTCGATTCGATGGATACACGTTTCGATGCAATGGATAATCGATTCGATGCGATGGACAATCGGTTTGATAAAGTAGAGTCTAGAATTGAATTTCTTCAAGAAACGGTTGAAAATAATGCTATCGAATTCAGAAGTCACTTTAGGCATATAGAAGAGAAACTCGACCATCATGATAAAATGTTTGAAATGGTCTCTGAGGAACTGAATGGTACAAGGTAGCAAATTAACTTCCCCATTATTATCCCACCATGAGCGGTAAAAAGTCCAAATAGTAAAGCCTTTGCCACTCTAGGGCAAAGGCTTTAAATAGTTATTATAAAATTCTTGATCGCAAGTATGCGTCGATAAATTGGTCAATGTCTCCGTCCATAACACCCAGAACGTTCCCACTTTCCGCACTTGTCCGATGATCTTTTACCATGGAATACGGGTGGAAAACATAGGATCGGATCTGACTTCCCCAGCCAATTTCCTTTTGTTCCCCGCGGATTTCCAGCAGTTCTTTTTCCTGCTGTTCAATTTCTCGTTGATACAATTTCGCTTTCAGCATTTTCATTGCGGCATCACGGTTTTTAATCTGTGAGCGCTCATTTTGACAGGTAACGACAACACCAGTTGGCACGTGCGTAATCCTCACCGCCGAGTCTGTTGTATTAATATGCTGACCACCAGCACCACTGGCGCGATACGTATCTATTTTCAAATCCTCGGTCCGAATCTCGATTTGAATTTCATCATTAAATTCCGGCATTACTTCACATGATACAAACGAAGTATGGCGGCGTCCTGACGAGTCAAACGGTGAAATCCTCACCAAACGGTGTACACCTTTTTCTGCTTTTAAATAACCATAGGCATTATGGCCTCTAATCCCCAAGGTTACACTTTTTATACCCGCCTCATCACCTGGAAGGTAATTAAGGGTTTCTACCTTAAAGCCCTTTTTTTCTGCCCAGCGTGTATACATACGCAAAAGCATCGAGCCCCAATCCTGTGACTCAGTTCCGCCAGCACCTGGATGCAGCTCTAAGATCGCATTATTTTTATCATATTCTTCGCTTAAAAGCAGCTGAAGTTCAAATTCATTTAATCTAGAAGTTAGTATACTTAGCTCTTCCTCAAGTTCAGTCTGTAATTCCTCATCGCTTTCTTCTTTGACAAGCTCGTAGCTTATTTCTAGATTCTCAAATGTTTTGTACAACTCACTAAATTCATTTACCTGATCCTTAAGTGCATTTGCTTCACTAATGACGGTTTGAGCCTTTTCTTGGTCATTCCAGAAATCTGGATAAAGCATTTGATCATCCAGCGCAGCTATCCGTGCTTCCTTATTTTCAAGGTCAAAGAGACCCCCTAAAGTCCGCTAAACGTTTAGCTGTCTTTTCTAGTTCATGTCGAATTTCTGCTAATTCCATTTCCTTCACCTCTATAAAAATTACGTCTGTTTGTAGCATATGTCGCGAGCGTTCGTTTGTTCCTTATCCATTATAGCCTTTATGGAGGGGAAAATTCAAAAATCAACATTTACTGTCCTATTTTAAAACAAATACATTCCTGTGGATAACCCAACTTATTAACATGTTAGTTTAACCATCTAAACAAAAAATGTGGATAAGTGTAAATACTAACAGATTTTTTAAAAAAATCTAAAAACTTTATCCACATATCTACATATTCACAGGAGTTATCTACAATTAATCATTGGTGGTTTAGTTAAATGATAATCTTATCCACAAAAAAACGAGAGGAACTCCTCTCGTTTTTCATTATGGTTTAACTACATGAATTCCTTTTTTCGGTCCGTGTGCTGCTTCTATATAAGATTGAGAAGCACCACCGTGGCATGATGAACAACTTTGAACATCTTGCGTTTGATGACCTATTATAGGCTCATCAGAATCATTCTTAAATAGGAATGGTCCCGTCTTTCCATATACCTCTGTGGTATTGTTATGACACTTTAAACAGAATTGCCGCTCATTCACAGCATCCCAAGAAGTGCCTGTCGTCTTAAATTTGTCAGTATCTGCTACTTTTACATTACCAAGTTCTTCTCGAAGCAACATTATATTATTTGAACCATGTGTTTCATGACAATCAGCACATGCAAGCTGGCCATTTAAAGTACTGCCATCAGCAGCAGTAATGTTATGACCCGATTCAGTTAGTAACGTTTTGTCCTCATAGTACTGCTTAATATTCGAGGCTTTCTTCCCATCGTGACAATTCAAACACAAGGTAAAGTCTTCTGCTTTTCCAGTTGTCGTACCAGCCTTTTTATAAGTAAGAGGTTGGAAATGACTAGACCCTGCTACTTGAACGCTTTGCAGTCTAGCTGGATTATCTTCTGTCCAAGAAGCATGTGGATTGTGGCAACTCGTACATGATTGGGAATCCTTTACTTGGGCATCCGTGTGTTGATTATGTTTGTTTGTGCTATTATATTTATCTGGCATCGGTGAACCGTTAGTCCCATCATGACAGACCATGCATAAATTGTCTTCTGTTGCTCCGTATTTACCACCTTCAAGGGTCGGTGTTTCACCAGTATGAGTACTATGACAATACGCACAGGAATTGGTATTATTTGAATAGTTTCCGTGTATATCCCCTATATGATAATTATTTGTTGTTGTAAATTTAAGGAATCTAGGAAATATCCTTTGACCAAGGGCATTGGTCATAGCCGGATTAACATAAACATAATAGGTAGTATTTGAATCTAGTTGTCCAGTAGGGGTGAATGTAATTTCATAGTCCCCATTTTTATTTCTTTGAGGGATGATACCCTCTACTTCTTCTTTACTTTTGATTTCTCCCTTACTAGATGAAACAAACAAAGGTTGAGTAAAATTTAAAACTCCAGTTTCTCTGATGACCACCATGATTTTTGAATCTAAAGGTACTTGGGTCATACCCTCAGCTGGTAAATAACCACTTGGATCCATAACACCTGGAGGAATAATCTTCATATCTACGATATAGGGTCTTGGACCTTTTTCATCAACTAGCGGCAGTACTGTTTCTGCTGCAGGAGTGATTTGCTCATCGATAGGAGTTGCTTCCATGATGGTATTCGGCACCTCGACCTCTTTCTGCTTAACCGTAAAATTCAGGGTTTTTTCAACTGTATTACCTTCTACATCCATAAGGACAAAAGAAAGTGAATGATTCCCCATAGAAAATAGCTTTAAAAATGTCCAATTACTATTTTGCCCATTAGCTGCAACCGTCAACTGTCCATCTTTAGTAATTTCAATTGGCTCACTACTGGAATCGAGTTTTTCAAATACTTTTAGTGAAAGCTGATCAGGTGGTGTACGATCATCTGACATATTACCTGTAAATTCAACCGTTGTAACATCAAACACCGCGGCTTCACTCGGAGTAATCACTTCTAAATAAGGATCACCTTGAGCAGAAAAAACGATGTCAGCAGGAGAATAAAAAAGGAAAGAACTAAGGAAAACGCCCGCTATGACAATATGTGAAAGTAACCTTCGTCTATAGTTCGTCCTCTTCATAAAATCCACCTTTTTCTATACATAATAAAAGCATATAATGTGCTTTTTCTTTTATTATATCAACTGATTTAACATTAATTATCATAGTTAAGGTATTCTTTTTGACAATTTGGCAACAGACTGAAATAATAAAACAAGGCAGTAATAATTACTATTACTACCTTGTTTACTACATTAAGTTGATGCTTTTCCACAAAGGTTAACAAATAGTAGGGCTATTTGTTTGCCTTTCATTAACGGATTTTAGCTTTACCTCTATAATCTCCACCCGTTACTACTGGAGTATCAATCGCTCTAGTAGATTGGTGACAAGTCCAACAGACAGTCATGTTGGTGAATTTCTTGTTGTTAGAACCGCCAGCACTTACATCTTTCATGTAATCTTTGGCAACTTGTTCAGTCCAACCCATTCCAATCGGAGCAGGTTTTTGTAAATCAGCAATGGTTCTACCGGATGTATCCATCATTGTGGAAATATCTGTACCGTGAGCAAAGTGACAGCTCGCACAGTTTCTACCAGACGAACTAGTGTTTGTTCCATGAGTATACAGGAAGTCATGGTTTGTGTTTCCAGCAGCTTTCGTACTATTACTTGGTCTACCAGCACTTCTGCTAGCTAAATAGTCATCGTGACAAGCAGAACAGAATTGAGAATAGTTTACTTTGTCAGTATTGTCTTTAGGACCAATTGACGTAGTAATTTTTAATCCTGAATTCGCTGTAGAATTATTGATAGCTTCAAAATTAGGATCAGGTGTTAATGCAAGATTAATTGTTTTAGTTCCTAATGAAACTGGTACTTTAGCTCCATTAACAGTACCAAATGCAAATGGAACATTACCAATAACCTTTTCTTTTAACAATCTGTCATTAACAGATCCGTGTGGGTTATGACAGCTCGAACATGTTAATTCATTCGTATCTGTATTTGTGAAGGCACCAGGAGCCGATCCATTTGTCATTCCTGATGATACATTATGCATGGATGCACTTTCATGAGATTCGCTGAAAATTCCAGCTCCACTTGCTTTTTGGACATCATAAAATCCCATTGTCCCGTCGTGACATGATAAACACATATCGTATTCAGCATTCTTGAACTTTAATAATTTTCCAGATTGCCCATTATGTGTGCTGTGACAGTTTGCGCAAGAGTTTGTGTTGTTTTGAAAATTACCATGTGTTTTGTGTGCGTTAGTTTGGCCATTATTATCAATGGTACCGATATTAATGCCAGGTGCTGGGTTAGTTGGCGTTGGTGTATGCTCCTCTGCAGACGCTAAGGCAGCAAACATGCTTAATAAAATAAGTGTAAACAACGCTGTAAAGCCTAATTTTACCTTGTTCATTTTCTTAAAACCTCCCATAGATTTTCTCTCTCTCTCTTTTTCTCTTTTTCTCTTTTTCTCCAAAACTATAGACTTTTTTCATATCACCTCCTTAAAGGTTAGACTATTAAAAGTACACATTCCTATAGCAAGTATCTGCTGGTTTCTCCCTTATTTAATTTTTCAGCGGCAGATGAAAAACTAAATAAGATAGAAATATTGATACAAAACAAGGTAGTAAAAATCTATTACTACCTTGTTTTATTTAACTTTTTTAGAGCTAACAAAATAGTAGGGCTATTTTTGACTTTTTATCTAATGTTTGCTTTTTCATTGAATGTAGGAATGTCTTTTAAATATCTAGAGCTATATACCCAGTTCCAATATTCACCAGTACCAAGCTTTGGATCACCTTTTTGTGCAGGCATTGGAGTATCAAGTGGGTGGCTTGAAGTGTGACAAGTCCAACAAACAGACATGTTCGTGTATTTCTTATTATTAGAACCACCAGCACTTACGTCTTTCATGTAAGCAATAGCGGTTTGTTTTTCCCAACCTTCTGCTTGATAATCTGCAATCGTTTTACCAGCAGCATCCTTCAAAATGTTAATGTCAGTACCATGAGCATAGTGACAGCTTGCACAGTTTCTACCTTGTGAAGAGCTGTTTGTAGTATGTGAATAGTGACCTAAAGCGGTTTTCGTTCCACTTCCTGTATCATAAGTATCATGACAGGTAGAACAGAAATTAGCATAGTTTACTTTATCCGCATTTTCCTTAGGACCAATTGATTTTGTAATTTTTAATCCAGAATTTGTAGCGTTGCTGTTGATAGCTGCAAAATCAGGATCCTCAGTTAACGCAAGTTTGATTGGTGTTGCAGAATAAGTTACACCAGCAACAGTTGTTTTTAATAAACGGTCATTGGTAGATCCGTGTGGATTGTGACAGCTAGAACATTGCATTGTGTCTGCAGATTTATTGTCCAACGCACCTGGAGCTGATCCAATTGATACTGTACCGACGTTGTGCATTGAGGAACTTTCATGTGTGGTATTGAATGTACCTGCACCTGCACCTTGTCCTTTTACGTTGTAGAAGCCTAAAGTACCGTCATGACATGTTAAACACAAATCAGACTCAGTTTTTTCAAACTTTACTAATTTTGCATTGTCCCCATTGTGCGTGCTGTGACAATTTGCACAAGAGTTTGTGTTGTTTTGGAAATTACCGTGTGTTCTATGTTGGTTTACTTCACCATTGTTATCAATAGTTCCAACATGAATCTCTGGTGCTGGATTGCCTGGTGTTGGAGTGAACTCCTCTGCAGAAGCAAAGGCAGCAAACATGCTTAATAAAATAAGCGTAAATAATGCTGTAAAGCCTAATTTCACCTTGCTCATTTCTTAAAACCTCCCAAATTTCTCTCTCTTTTTTTCTCTCTAGTTTTTCACTTCTAAAACGTCAGCCCCTTTTTCCTCGCATCACCACCTTTAAGGAAATTTCTCTTTCTCTTTAAAAAGGCAAGAATCTCTACCTAGCAATAAAAGGAGTCACAATAAAAATGGAGGTTTTCGTGTCTATTGTTAATCCTTTTTGTTAAATTCTGCCTGAATACCTTTAATAGGAGAATAAATTAATAGAACACTGAAATCCTTTGATTGATTGTATCCGTTACATAGATGGCACCAAATTCATCAATGAAAAGACCGTTAGGAAGATATAATTGACCATTATCTGTCCCCATTCCACCTAATTCCCTTACTTTTTTTCCATCTTGGTCAAAGGCATAGATGTTATGTGACAAATTGCTAACTACATAAACTGTTCCTTTTGAATCGACGGCAACTCCGCGAGGATTTACGAATAGAGCAGTACCTTTGCCATCATCTGAACCGTTGATAATTCTAATAAATTTCCCGTCTTTATTAAAAACTTGGACTCTATTATTTCCAGAATCTGTGACATAAATTTGATTATCTCGGTCGACTGCAACGGCATTTGGAGCGATGAACATTCCTTCATCTTGACCGGGACCGCCAATTTCCATTAGCTTTTTACCATTTAAATCAAAAATGAATAACTTATTTGATTTAATATCCGTGACATAAAGCTTTTCGTCATAAATCCGTAATCCACCAGGTGATTGAATCAATTTTTCATTGTCTGGGAAGAATTTAATAAATTCCCCTTTTGCCGTAAAAATGGAAATATTGCCATTATATAAATCAGCCACATACACTTGTTCATCCTTATCACCAGCGATACCATATGGAAATTGGAATTGTCCTTTTTCAGTTCCTTGTTTACCGAATACATTTACATTATTACCAGACTGGTCAAAAACCTGAACTTGGTTATTTTTAGTATCAGAAACGTAAATGAGATCACCAATTTTCGCAACATCCATCGGTTTATCTAAAGGCGCTTCAAAGCTGCCATAAAAAGACTGTCTAAATTCAGGTTCACCACCATTAGTGGGGTTTGCTGCTGCAATAATTGGTTTCAGTGTTGGACCCAAATCCATAAAGGTGATGCCTGAGAAAAGGGCTACAGAAAGTACAACCATGGCACTCATCCATATATATGTTGTTGACTTTTTCAATTCTAGTCATCTCCTTTTATTTGCTGTCACTTGCTATTCTAGTTAATGCTTCAGAAGCTGGTTTATAAAGTGGATCGTAGCTTAATGCCTTTTTGTAAAGCTCCTCGGCATCTTGCATGTTGCCTTGATCCTCTGCTACTCTACCAATTTCAAAAATAATATCATTATTTACAGGCATCAATTTATCTGCTTCTTGGAGAGATGCTAGTGCTTCTGTATACATCTTGAGTTGTCGATAAACCATTCCTTTTAATAAATGGCCTTTGTAATCTCTTGGTGCTAACTCAACAGCTTTAGTTGCCTGCTTAAGTGCGTCATCATAGCGTTTTTCATCGTTGTAAACAAGCCCAAGATTAAAATAGGCTGGAACGTTTTTCTTATCCAAGTCGATTGCCACCAGCAATTGCTTAATAGCATCTTCACTTTTGCCATTTAAATGATAGGAATAACCAAGATTGACACGATGTTCTGGTTTATTTGGTTCTTTACTTACTAAACCTTCATAGTAGTTCACTTGCTGCACAATTCGATCCTGATTCTGTTTGCTCCAAATAAATTTATCGCTAATCATATAGCCTCCCACCAAGCTGATAAGGAGCGTAGCAATAATTAGTGAGATTCCTTGTAATTTAGTAAAGCGGTCATTCTTTTTCGTTATCCGCGAATCATTTTTTGACTCTGGACTTTCTTTAATCGGGAGTTCATGGGCCTCCATAAGAATCCTCCTCATAATTCATCATTATTTTCTGTTGGATAATACCTATCCTTTTTTTGAAGATCGAAACCTACAAAAGCTCAAACTCAATTACATTTTTGATATGGCAAAGCCCAAGAAATCTTGGGCTCATTTATTTGCTTTTGTGGCAAGAACTGCAAGTCTTTTTAACATGGCAGGTATAGCAGCTTTCTTGCGGCTTAGTAACATTCCCCACCGCAACTGGATGTTTCTCACGCCATTTATTTAAATGCTTCATCTGATGACACGATGAACAATCCACCGTGTTACTACTTGAAGTGTTTGAACGATTAGGCTCATGGCACGTATAGCAAGTTTCTCCATTTTTGCTCGCTTGAGCTCCGTGATCATCAAAGTAAGAGCCCTCATGACTAGGAGGTCGGATCTTATGGCAATCCTGACAAAAAGTATTTTCTTTTGCATACGTTCGTTCTGTTTTGGTTACTTTCCCGCTATCTGCCTGGATATATTTTTCAAGAACTGACGGACCTTCATACCCTTCAATTTCCACAGATGACATATATTTATGACAAGAATTACAGTCTTTTAATTCCTCTTTTGCTTGTTTACCATGTGTTTTTGTTTTAAATGATGCTTCTTCATGGCTTTTTGGTAGCATACCGGTAGTATGACAGGCGCTGCATTCTGTTGTAACTTGTCTAGATTCATGACAATCCATACATGTGTCCATTGTTGGACGCGTCCATTTCAGATCGGCCATTGCCGCAATACCTAAATCGCTGTCCCACTTATCATAATCTGTCTTAAACGTCATTTCCCGATCAGCAATCTCACCATGGGCTACACCGCTATGGCATTGAATACAGCTGACATCTTCGTCTTTATGTTTATCATGGGGAATAATGATATCCCCAGATACAGTGAATTGTCTTTGGAGAACATTATGGCAGCTTTCGCATGTGCTATCAGGTATTTCACCTGGCATGCGAATAGGTGCAACATTTTGAGTATCATCTTTATTGACTGCCTTAGCGATTAACCCAATTTTATCCTTCGCTGTTTGCTTAAACCCTGGTTTGATATGACAGTTAACACAATCCACTTGACTGTGCGAGGAAGCCTTCCACGTATAGTATTCAGGTTTCATCTCATGACATGATGCGCAGAACTTAGAGCTAGAGGTTGCTTCTAGCCCGACTGCTCCAAGGGAAAAGAAGAGGACTAGAAACAACACTGTTAGAGTCATAAATTTATATAATCTTAGGCGTGAGCGGGGAGGGGCCGACAGCTGTTCTTTTTCTTCATTCATTAAAGCGTCCCTCCAGACAATAAATTCTTAATTTTTCACATCATCTTTAAAACCAGTTCTATGGCAATATTGACAGTAAACATCTGTTGGAGCTTTTACATCTTGTGCTTTTGGTTCTTCACGATCATGACAGACGAAACATTCTGCTTTTTGTTCTGCTGTTGTGGCTTTGCTTGCATGTGATGTTAAGTATTGATCACTTTCACCGTGCCCAGCTGGACGTTCAGAGTGACAGGCACTACAGAATTTATTGATTCTTGACTGTTCTCTTACGACAGTAATGTTTGGTTGATAATGATGATCTTTATCTGCTTCCGTAACCTCTGCCATTTTTAACAGCGAGATTAAGTCTTCTTTCGGAATATCCCTAAACCATTTGGAATCCTGGTGGCAGTCGACACATTGATCAAGTTGATTAAGGGCAGTTCCACCGTGATTATTATTCCAATCGGCAACTTTATGATCTTCAGGAATTTTTACTTGTTCATGGCAAGTTGCACATGCCATTGAAAGCTTAACGTCCTTCTGTTGCTTTCCAAGTGCTTCTAAAATAATCTTTTGTGTTTTTTTGTCATGTTGTGCAGCAGCTTCTTTCCCTTCTTCTTCCGTATTCGCCTCATGTTTTACAGCGTTTGAAGTTTTCTTTGCCTCTTTTTCTAAGTGTTCTGGATTAGGTGGCACAAGGTAAGCGACATCTGTCCATGGCTTTTCACCGTTGTTCACTTTATCGTGGCATTCAATACATGTACCCATATTTGGAGCCAAGTATTTCTTTTCCATCATTTGTTGGGCAACTTCTTCTGTCCAATGACCGCGAACCTCTTCTGTATTGATTCCACGTGCTGCAATTTTCGCATGCGCTACTCCGGCGTGACAACTAATACATGGTACGCCCTCTTCTATATGACCTTTATGGTTTACGATTAAATCGCCTGAAGCTGATACAAGTCGGTTTTTAGAGTGACATTGTAAACAGTTTTCATCTGATACTGCTTCATGTTCGGTTTGGACAATTTGCTCTGGTATGCCCATGACGTGATGATAAACTTCTTTTAATGAAATTACCTTGTGTGTCATCATGTTGACGAATCCCGGTTTTATGTGACACTGTACACAGGAAATTTCACTATGTGAACTTGCTGTAAATGTTGTATACTCTGGTGCCATCTCATGGCAGCTAGAACAGAACGTTGGCGAATTTGTAAAGGAAATGACCCCATATCCTCCGCCAAAAATGACGATAAACGCAATTAGCGATGCAAATAATAATTTCCATCGATTAACTGGATCCTTCCAATTTATGTTTTTGACTTTATGCCAAAGTTTGCGTATTGGGCCAGTTTTCTTTTTATCTTCTCTAGTTTCAGGTTTTTCTTTATTTTTCTTCCCCCAAAAGGCCACTTGACTCACCCTTCCCATTTTTTATTTTTATCTCTATTTTTTCTAAATTAACCTCTCTAATGGTAGTATCTAACATTGTAAGAGTATTTTCCAATGTACAATTTGTGAATATTTTCTCATAAAGAACATTTAGGATATTATCCCTAAAAACAACATAGGAATGTTGCAATTACAAGGGTTGGATTAACAATATAGTTATGTTGTTAACATAGATATTCTTTTATTTTTATACAAACAAACGAATAAACATTCACAATTCAACATCTTTTTTGCATAAAATTATTAATTCATCGCATACAATTGATCCACAATTTTAAAAGGGCAATTTCGACAATTTCAAATTCTCGTTGAATTGCTTACTGTAAATGTGGCTATAACGGTAACAATGTTGTCACTCTAAATCGGAAGTGGTAAGATAAAAAGGGTAATTATCGAAAATTTTGGTTTAAAAAGTAAACTATTTTAGATGGATAAATTAGAAATAAAGGAGCGTTTCATCATATGATGGGGATTTTAAATAAAGTATTCGACCTTAATAAACGCGAGCTGAAACGACTGGACAAAATGGCAAATCAAATTGGTGCGCTAGCTGCAGAAACAGAAAAACTTAGCGACGATCAGCTCCGTGAAAAAACAGAGGAGTTTAAGCTTCGCTATCAAAAAGGTGAAACACTAGAAGATTTGCTTACTGAAGCCTTTGCAGTTGTTCGTGAAGGTGCCCGCCGCGTACTTGGCTTGTATCCATACCATGTTCAACTAATGGGGGGGATTTCTCTCCATGAAGGGAACATTTCGGAGATGAAGACTGGGGAAGGTAAAACGTTAACCGCGACCATGCCTGTGTATTTGAATGCCCTCTCTGGAAAAGGTGTTCATGTTATTACCGTCAACGAATACCTAGCAAGCCGTGACGCAACTGAAATGGGACAACTATATCAATTTTTAGGATTAACCGTTGGCTTGAATCTAAACAGTATGACTAAAGAGGAAAAGCAGGAATCCTATGCGTGTGATATTACATATGGGACAAACAATGAGTTTGGCTTTGATTATTTACGGGATAACATGGTTCTATATAAAGAGCAAAAAGTACAGAAGCCACTGTATTATGCTGTCATTGACGAGGTTGACTCGATCTTAATCGATGAGGCGCGGACACCACTAATTATCTCTGGCTCCGCCCAAAAGTCGGCTGTACTCTATATACAAGCGAATGCTTTTGTCCGCACTCTGACAAGAGACAAAGACTTTGCGTATGATGAAAAAACAAAAGGCGTTATGCTGACAGAAGATGGAATTAATAAAGCAGAGCGAGCTTTTGGTATTGAGAATCTGTTCGATATGTCACATGTTACCTTAAACCATCACATTAACCAGGCACTGAAAGCAAATGTCAGCATGCATCTTGATGTTGACTATGTTGTTCAAGATGGCGAAATCATCATTGTTGACCAATTTACCGGTCGTTTAATGAAGGGGCGCCGCTATAGTGAAGGCTTACATCAGGCTATTGAGGCAAAAGAAGGCTTGGAAGTTCAAAACGAAAGCATGACGATGGCAACTATTACCTTTCAAAACTACTTCCGTATGTATGAAAAGCTTGCTGGTATGACTGGTACAGCCAAGACGGAAGAAGAGGAATTCCGCAACATCTATAATATGAATGTTATCGTCATTCCAACCAATAGACCAATCGCACGTGATGACCGCCCAGATTTAATTTATGCTTCCATGGATGGCAAATTCCGTGCTGTAGTGGAAGATATTGCCGAGCGCAATAAAAACGGACAGCCTGTTCTTGTTGGTACAGTAGCGATTGAAACATCAGAGGTAATTTCGAAATATTTATTGAAAAAAGGTATTAAACATAATGTCTTGAACGCGAAAAATCACGAGCGCGAAGCAGAAATTATTGCAGAAGCAGGCCATAAAGGTTCTGTTACCATTGCCACAAACATGGCTGGTCGTGGTACGGACATCAAGCTTGGTGAAGGGGTTGTTGCGTTAGGCGGTCTTGCTGTTCTTGGTACCGAGCGCCATGAAAGCCGACGGATTGATAACCAGCTTCGTGGACGTTCTGGACGTCAAGGGGACCCAGGGGTAACCCAGTTTTATTTATCAATGGAAGATGAACTGATGCGCCGCTTCGGTTCTGACAATATGAAAGCGATGATGGAAAGACTTGGAATGGATGATACCCAGCCAATCCAAAGTAAAATGGTTTCAAAAGCCGTTGAATCTGCACAAAAACGCGTAGAGGGCAATAACTTTGATGCGCGTAAGCAGCTATTACAATATGATGATGTTTTACGTCAACAGCGTGAAATTATCTATACGCAACGTGATGAAGTGCTAGAATCCGAAAACTTGCGTGAAATTGTTGAGAAAATGATTCAATCTACCATTCAGAGGAATGTGGAAGCCCATGCCAATAAGCATGAGGATGAAGAAGAATGGAATCTGCAGGGCATTATTGATTTCGTTAATGCAAATCTGCTTCATGAAGGTGACATTACCATCGAGCAATTACGCGGTAAAGATCCAGAAGAAATGGCTGAGGCGATTTTTGCAAAGGTGAAAGAACGCTACAACGAAAAAGAACAAATTCTTTCGGATGAACAAATGCGTGAATTCGAAAAAGTTGTTACGCTTCGTGCGGTTGATAGCAAATGGATTGATCACATTGACCAGATGGATCAGCTTCGTCAAGGTATCCACCTGCGTGCGTATGGTCAAATTGACCCGCTGCGTGAATATCAGCATGAAGGCTTCGCAATGTTCGAGTCAATGGTTCTATCCATTGAAGAAGAAGCTTCTATGTATATCATGAAGGCAGAAATTCGCAACAACCTTGAGCGTCAAGAGGTTGCAAAAGGTCAGGCTGTCAATCCGAAAGAAGACGGCGAAGCAGTTAAGAAAAAACCAAAAGTGAACGAAATGAATATCGGCCGCAATGACCCTTGTTATTGTGGAAGTGGTAAGAAATATAAGAATTGTCATGGGGCAGGGAAATAAAAGAATTGAGGGCCGGCGAATTGAATCGTCGACCCTCTTTATTTTTCTAATTGAATTTACCATTCTGTTAATCCAAGAAAGGCTTCAAACTCATGATAACCTAAACTCCATTCGAAATCTTTGAAAAGTGTCATCATCATGCTCATGATAACCAAAACACCGCTCGAAAACTTCGAAAAGTGTCATCATTAGGCCTATGATAACCCAAACACCACTCGAAAGCTTTGAAAAGTGTCATCATCAGGGATTAGGCTTATGATAAGTTACCCAAATCCTATTCCAATCAGATTTCGGTCACTCCAGCCCCTCTGCATTGACCCAAATGCCTTTTCTGAATGCTCTTCGGTCACTCTAGCTCCTCTGCATTGACCCAAATGCCTTTTCTGAATGCTCTTCGGTCACTCCAGCTCCTCTGCATTGACCCAAACGCTTTTCTGAATGCTCTTCAGTCACTCTAGCCCCTCTACATTGACTCAAATGCCTTTTCTGAATGCTCTTCGGTCACTCCAGCCCCTCTGCATTGACTCAAACGCCTTTCATAAATGCTCTTCGGTCACTCTAGCCACAATTACATGCTCTTTTACTATATAACCCAAAAAAGAGAGGTCTCCCTCTCAATTTTAATGTTTCCTTAGCCATTTCTGCAGTCCATCTTTCTTTTTCCACAATTGAAAATGATTGTCTGCATAGATAATGGCTTCACTCTCCTGACACTCACCCATCCATAAATGGAGGGGGTTCCGCCTAAAAAACAACCATCACACACATAATTTCAACTATGTGAAATAACGTGTGCACCCAAGTATTTTATCAGAAATGTTGATTAATCCTTCCCAACATGTTTAAAGACGTTAACCATAAATAAAATGACTCCTAGTACTACAACTATTGAACCGATAATGGTTGGCGGAAGCGCTGCGGATACCCCGAGAATTTGAAGGGCTATCCCACCTAACATGACTGGCACCCCAATATTGTGTAACCAAAATTGAGTTTTCGCTAATCTTGAATTGGCAGCATTTGGATAAAAGTGATAAATAATTCCGAACAATGCCATCGTTACCCAGCCTAGCAAATTCACATGGGCGTGAACCGATGCAAAACGGAAATCATGCATAATCCCCATTGTCAATCCTGCCAGAACCCCAATCGTAAAATAAACAGTGGCAATCTTCAAATAAACTTTTCCCACTTTTTTCCTACCCCCATTTTTAGAATTTTGGTACTATTACACTATATTTCAATTAATCACCAATATTCCCAATCTATTAATAGTATTTATTCAAAAAAAAAATCGACCATGTCGAATAATAGGAGGTAAGGACTTTGTATTTTCCTTGGTGGAGGTAATTCTATAAGTGGGCCATTGCCCTGGCAGCTAAAAAAACGCAGCCCCGACTGGTACTCGGAACTGCGTTTTGGTTTCAATTAATGTGTTTCAATTAGACCATAGCGGCCGTCTTTACGCTTGTAAACAACGTTTGTACGGTTCGTATCTGCATTGTTAAACACGTAAAAGCTGTGCCCTAGCAGGTTCATTTGCAGAATTGCCTCTTCGCTGTCCATTGGCTTAAGATCGAAGCGCTTTGTACGAACAAGCTCTAAATCATCTTCAACTACTTCTTGAGCTTCATTGTGCTCAACAGTTGCGAACGTAATCGGGAAATCACCTTTTTCACGGAATTTACGATTTACCTTTGTTTTGTGCTTGCGAATTTGACGCTCAAGCTTATCTGAAATTAAGTCAATCCCCGCATACATATCAACATTTGTTTCTTCTGCACGTAGGACTAAATTCGGTAGGGGAATGGTAACCTCTACTTTTGATGTTTTATCTTGATTAAATCTTAAATTCACATGTACCGTTGCTTCAGGTGCTTCTGTGAAATAGCGTTCCAATTTAGAAATTTTCTTCTCAACGTAATCTCTTATTGCTGGAGTTACCTCAATGTTTTCACCACGAACGTTATAATTCATTTGTGGACTCCTCCTTTATATTCCTATGTAATTACATTTCTATTTTACCCTATGATTATCCTGCTAAATCAGAACAAAAATTTTGTCGAAATATTGACAAAAACACAGGGGAAATAGTGACAACCATAAACCCTATTACAATGGCTTATAGAAATGTATCTACACCTCTAGTCTATTATTTTCAGGGACAAATTTCCACTTTTTAGACTTATGAAACAATTATTGAGTAATTAAATGCACTAAAAATATCAGAATCTAACTAAAAATAATGCTTTTCATCTTGCAAGTGTTAGGGAGCGTATCCTTTTTGCCCCTTCTTCTTTTAACAGCTTTGCAGCATGTCTAAGTGTGGAACCTGTCGTATAAATATCATCGATGAGAATAATTTCTGTCCCTTTTATTTCAAGCTGACGGTTCACCTGAAAAACCTGCGGAATATGAATACGTTCTGTTCGTGATTTTTTCGACTGCTTTTCCAAGTGTTTTCGGGTAAGGAGATTTGCGGGGGATAATCCTGCCTCCAGAATGAGGGCCTCCGCTTGATTGAATCCACGTTCGTATAGCCGCTTGCAGCTTAATGGAATGGGTACAAGTAAATCAGGATTTAACAAACGCAGGGAATCCGCAATTCTTTCAGCAAATAGTTTTGCCAATACATAGTCACCCCGGAATTTATATTTTGCCATCACTTCTTTAAAAAAGTCGTTATAAAGAAATAGCGAATGATTTGAGTCGAGATACCCCTGCCATTCCAGGTCCTCCTCCCAGCGAACGCAGTCATGACACAAATCATCGAATCTAAACCTTTCATCCAAATCGCGGAATAACCGGCTGCATATTCTACATTTTTCACCAGTAATTTTTTCAAATTTATTTTCACAAGTTGGGCAGATGAGTATTTCCTTTTCTGCCGAAAAAATCGCTTTCCAACTAGTATCAGGTTGGAGCCTGTCATGGCAAATGAGACAATAAGCCTGAAGGTAAAGATTCATAAGTTGATAAGCCCCCTTTTAATACCTTCTTGATTCATATTGATTATTTGTTTTCGTGCTTTTAGCATGGCTTCTGTTTTTCCATAATGAAAAAATGTCACAACACCACCTGGATAATCCTTGCTCCTTCCTGCTCTCCCAGCAATTTGGACGAGGGCACTTTCAGTAAAAATATCATCCTCAGCACCGACAACTGCTACATCAATATTGGGAAATGTAACACCTCGTTCTAAAATTGTTGTCGTCAACAGTATAGGGATGGTTTTGTCTCGCATTTTTTGAACCTTTTCTTTACGATTCGGATCCTCAGCGTGGACTGCCTCCATATCAGGGGCTAATTGCCGAAGGATTGGAAGCGCCTTTTCCATTAATCCGATATGAGGAAGAAAAACTAGTGTTTGCTTATTATTCTGAAGGCGCTCCTTAACCCAACAGATTACATTGGCTGGCAGCTTGTCTTTTTTTATCCGCTTTTGCCAATTACCACACCAGGTAAAATCTGGAACCGGTAACGGATGGCGGTGGAACCTAGCAGGGATGGTAGTAAAGGACCTTTTGCCTGTACGGCATTCTCTTTGCCATTTTTCAATCGGGGTCGCCGTAAGGTAAATGATGGAGGATGTTGATTTTCTTGCCTGAACAGCTGCATACTGTAGTGATTCTTCTACTGTATAAGGAAAGGCATCGACTTCGTCTAGGATAACCGTGTCAAAGGCTTGGTAAAAACGGAGCAGCTGATGTGTAGTCGCTATAGTAAGTGGAGCATAGCGATGGCGGTCTTCACTCCCACCATAAAGTGACGCAACCGTGATTCCTGGGAAGGCTGCTTTTAGTCTCGGGGTAAGTTCAAGGACCACATCGGTCCGAGGTGTGGCGATACAAACTCTTTTCTGGGCTATAAGTGCTGCTTCAATTCCGGAAAAAAGAACCTCTGTTTTCCCAGCACCGCAAACGGCCCAGATAAGCTGCTCATGATTCTGAAGGATTGCCTCCACAACATGATTTGATGCCACTTGCTGTCCTTTTGACAAGTTCCCCTTCCACTCAAGGATTTTTTCAGGAAGCAGATGGGCGGGAGTCGGCCCTTGCCAGCCAATTAAAGGGCTGCAGGCACTGATCCTCCCCATCATCAAGCACTTGCGGCAATAAAGGCAATGATCGCCGCACCTCGAGCATGGAAAGGTAGCAAACCACTGCGGTTCTTTATTTCCACACCGTGTACAAACTGGCTTATTCCGCCTATAATCAATTCCTTTTCGGTAGGTGATATATCCATTTTCATAATGATTTTGGATTACCTCGAGAGGGAATGTAAGGTCATCTAGCAACAGTTGTTTGCCAGTGAGCAGCTTTTGAAGATCAGGATTAAAAGAGAAATCTGGGTTTAGTAATGGTTGAGGGATGGTGGGAATGAGTGAAATGGGAAGCGAGTTATGTTTATCTTTTGTTGGGAGTAAATGATTGTCCTTTTGGTAAAAACGCACGGGCATCACTCCTTTAGTCTTTTTGAACCAATTCAACAGGGAGCGACAAAATTCCTGCAACTTGTCGAATACTTTTAGAATCTAAACTCACTGGAATTTTGAATGAATTTTACTGTTGTCCTTCATCCTGGCTATGAAAGAGCAATCTCTACTTAGCACCTTCTCACTGCAATAATGGCTCGTTAGTAGAGTCAATGTTGATTTTCGTGGTGGTTGGTATATGAATTCATAGGCGGAGAATTTCCGGCTAATGTATATAGTGGAGGCTGTAGAAGCAGATATAAGCGGAGATATTCCGATTAACTGCTCTAAATAAGACAAAATCCATAGGTTTGGATCATATAAACGGAAAAACTCCGCTTATTTCAAGGGAAATATGGGTATTTCCCAATTTAAACGGAATTTTTCCGCTTATTTTTCAAACACTATGAAATCAATATTCAGTTATACTAGTGGCCTAAATAATAAAAAGCCAAGCTGCCATTCGCCTGGCTCCTGATCCTTATCTTTTCATCCAGCCAAGTCCCATGGCGCCTTCTCCCAAATGAGTCCCAATGACTGGACCAAAGTAGCTGATGGAGAATTCTACATTTGAATATAAAACAGCTAGATTGGACTTCCATTCTAATGCCTCTTCTTCGCGGTTAGCATGGATGATAACGGCTTGATAATTTTCACCGCTTGCAGCGTCTTCCCCTAGTAGGTCGGCAATCCGTTTCATTGCTTTTTTCCGGGTACGAATTTTTTCAAATGGAACGATGACCTTATTTTCAAAGTGAAGCAACGGTTTTACTTGCAGCAGGCTGCCAATAATCGCTTGGGCACTAGAAAGACGTCCGCCGCGCTGCAGATGGGATAAATCGTCGACCATAAAATAGGCTCGCGCGGTTTTCTTCAATTCTTCAAGCCGCAGCATGATTGTATCTGCTCCTTCACCATTTAAAGCCATTTTTGCGGCTTCCACTGCATAAAAACCCTGTGGCATACAGCTGAGTTCCGAATCAAACGGGAAGACATGGATAGTTTCTACCATCTTACTGGCAGTTACCGCACCAGCATACGTGCCACTGATTCCACTGGAAAGGTGGACACAGATAACTGATTCATAGTCTTTCGACAATCGCTCAAACAACTCTACAAATTGTCCAATTGCCGGCTGTGAGGTTGTTGGAAGTTCATTCTCTTTTACTAGCTGATAAAATTCTGCTGCCGTAACATCAATTTCCTCTCGAAAAGCCTCGTCGCCAAAAATAACATTCAACGGGATCATATGTATATTCCATTTATCGCGTATTTCTTTTGGTATATAAGCGGTACTATCCACCACAACTGCTGTTTTCATTATGAATTCCATCCTTAACATTCTGTTTGGTTCTATTTTATATGAAAACGCATGAAAATGCATTTTTTAGGCAAAAGAAAGGGCCCCGCCCTCCACAGAGCGTGCCCTCGTTTTATTTAGCGAACTTCTACCCAGCCATTTTTAATAGCTGAAACAACCGCTTGTGTACGGTCGTTCACATTCATTTTTTGTAAAATATTACTCACATGGTTTTTTACCGTTTTTTCACTGATAAATAAGGCTTCCCCGATTCCACGGTTACTCTTTCCATCCGCAAGCATTTGTAATACTTCGCATTCGCGACGTGTTAGCAGATGAAGCGGACGTCGCAATTCAAGTGTTTGCACAAATGCACCACCACCGCCTGTGCGTCCAGCAGTTAGTTTACGATATTCATTTACTAAATTATGAGTAACCTTTGGATGTAAGTAGCATCCACCATCAGCTACCACGCGAACTGCCTCAATCAAGGCGTCAGCATCCATTTCTTTTAGCAGATATCCTCTTGCACCCGTTTGAAGTGCATGAGTAACATAGTTTTCATCATCATGGATGGATAAGATAATAATTTTTGTGTCTGGAAATCTTTCAGTAAGCTCACGCGTAGCCTCAATCCCGTTCATTTGAGGCATATTAATATCCATAATGACGACATCAGGATTATACGCACTTACGATTGAGACCGCATCACTGCCGTCATCACCTTCAGCAACAACTTGAAATGCTTTTTCAAATTCAAGAATTCGTTTAACCCCTTCTCTGAATAGTTGATGGTCATCAATAATCGCAATCTTAGTCATCATTCTTTCCCTCCTGCTCCACTATATTTTATTTATTTTTGTTGGTTTCAGATGGTAATGGAACCACAATAAAAACGGCAGTTCCCTTTCCAATTTTTGATTCAAAAGTAATATTTCCGTCAAGAAGCTCTACTCGTTCTCTCATCCCAATCATTCCAAACGACTCGGGCTTTTTTTGATTCATATCAAAACCACAACCATTATCCTTGATTAGAACGGTTAATTCATTCCTAGTCATTTCCAGTCTTACTTTTATTTCACAGGCATTGGCGTGTTTTAGCGCATTTTGTACGGATTCTTGGATCAATCGGAATAAGGCCACTTCATACTTAGCAGGAAGCCGTCGTTCTAATCCAATGTTTATAAGCTCAATTTTCGACTGGTTATGATATTCTTCGATGGTTTGTAAATATTTTCTGAGGGTAGGCACTAGGCCTAAATCATCAAGTGCCATTGGACGAAGGTCATAGATGATTCTCCTCACCTCATAAAGTGCGGCGCGAACCATTTTTTTGAAACTGCCAATCTCTTTAAAAGCTTCTTCCGGTCCTTGCTCTTTATAAACACGGTCAACTAAATCAGACCTCATAATAACATTAGCAAGCATTTGTGCCGGTCCATCATGAATATCCCGCGATAGACGTTTACGCTCTTCTTCTTGAGCTTCAATAATTTTCAAGCCAAAATCTTGTTTTGCTTTTGCATTCTCCAATTCTTCACCCATAAGCTTCAAGTCACTCATAAGGTAATTCATGACCACTGATATTTGTGAAATGAGCTGGTCGGCACGATCAATCGTTTCGTCTAACCCCAAAAGCCTGCGCTCGAGGTCTGCTCGCTTATCTAAAAGCTGTTTTTTATATTGCCAATTAATGGACAAATCCATTTGCAGCTGATGCGCTTTTTCGTAGGCCTCCCTGACCTCTGCTTCAGAATAGGCTTTGAAATTCAAACTAAGTTCTGATAAAGTTAATCTCGCCTTTAGAACCTGTTCCTCTAATCGTTGTTCTTCGGCAACCAGTTTTACCATCATCTCTTTAATATTTCTTAATTCATTGGTCATATTTTCATAATCTTTTCGACACTGTTCACTAATTTGAAATATATCACTTTTACTGCTTGTAACAGTTTCAATCATTTCTTCACGGATTTCATCAATTGACTTTACATTAATCTTCTGAATTTTGGCCATGCTCTCCTCCAGAGACCTTTTTTCTAGTGTAACGTGTATTGGCCCATTTTACTATCTCAATGCAGTAAACCAAAAAATTTCCCAACTACCTAGTGCATAAGTAGTATAATGGTTGGTAGCCAAACTACTATGCCAAAAAAGTATTTTTGCAGTATTTGAACTTTATTAATTATAACACGAGAAAATTACTTCTAGATTAAAGTTATATTACACCAATATTTTATTTACTAAAAAAAGCTTGAAAGGAGAACCCACCATGCTATCTCGGTATTTTACAGTTAGCCAGGAAGTTTGTGAACATGAAATCATTATTCAAAAATCACGATTTATTGCCCATATTAAAAGGGCAGAAACAGAAGTAGATGCCCAGGAATATATCCAGGCAGTAAAGAAAAAACATTGGGATGCCACCCATAATTGTTCAGCCTATTTGATCGGTAAAAATGATCAAATTCAAAAAGCTAATGATGACGGAGAACCCAGTGGTACCGCCGGTGTGCCCATACTTGAAGTGTTAAAAAAAAGGAAGCTTAAAGATACAGTAGTCATTATTACACGCTACTTTGGGGGAATTAAGTTAGGGGCTGGGGGCCTGATTCGCGCTTATGGTAAGGCGACATCAGAAGGTTTAAATACAATGGGAATCGTGGAGCGAAGACTCGTTCAAATTATCCATGTAACAATTGATTATACATGGCTTGGGAAAGTTGAAAAGGATCTTCGGGAGTCGGAGTATATCATAAAGGAAATACACTATCTTGATATTGTGGAACTAGAAGTGTACGTGAATGAAGACCAAGTGAGTGTATTTCAGGATTGGCTGACTGAACTGACAAACGGACAGGCAGCCATCAAAAAAGGGGAAACAGATTACCTGGAAGTCCTACTATAGAAAAAAGTGACTGACTCAAATGCCACATCACATTTTGAATCAGTCACTTTTTTATGGTCTATTTTTTGCCGTGCTAATCCTAAACATCCGGATGATCTTTAGCAATGGGTGAAAGTCATTTCCCATCAGACCTATTTTTTCAGCAATGAGCTCCATTACTATAATCAGAAAGCCGATTAAAATCACGGATACACCAATTCTTGCCTGTGAATAAATAACTGCCACGAGTCCAAACAAGGAAGCCATCGCGTAAATCATTAACACCGTTTGCCTGTGAGAATACCCAAGCCTTAACAGACAATGATGCAAATGAGATTTGTCGGGAGCTGATAAAGGTTGATGGTTTATTATTCTGCGCATAATGGCAAAAAAAGTATCAGAAATGGGAACACCAAGGATAATGACCGGAATGATAAAAGAAATAAAGGTAACATTTTTATAACCTAACAAGGAGAGAACGGAAATGATAAACCCTAAAAACAATGCCCCTGTATCTCCCATAAAAATACTGGCGGGATGGAAATTATAGAAGAGAAATCCGAGTGTTCCCATTAAGACAATTGTACCGACAGCGACCACAAACAAATTACCTTGAATGAGCGCCATCCCCGAAATAGTAACCAAAGCGATTGAGGATACACCTGCAGCAAGACCATCCAACCCGTCAATTAGGTTGATTGCATTCGTAATCCCAACAATCCAGAGAATGGTAAAGGGAATACTTAAGTATCCTAATTCTAGGTGTCCTCCAAACGGAAGATTAATAAAAACAACTTGAAGATCCCCTAAGAAGACTACAGTAAAAGCAGCAGCTAACTGACCAATTAACTTATACTTAGCTGAAAGTTCAAACAAATCATCACAAATACCTGTAATGATAATTATGAGGCTGCCTAAAAGAATGGCTAGTAATGCTGGGCTTATTGGTTGTAAAATCATGATTCCAATAATAAAACTGATAAAAATGGCTAATCCACCCAGCCTTGGCATCATAGATTGATGAACCTTTCGATGATTAGGCTTATCAGTAGCACCAATAATGAAGGCTAATTTTTTTATGAGTGGAGTGATAAGAATGGATACTATAAAACATACTATCAAGGTAAAAAACAACATTGTAACCCTCCTCGATAGTATCTTGTCCATAAAGGCATTTTCAAAAACACTTTAGGTGAAGTAAAAAACAGGAAATCGTTATCATAAAGAATCATAAAAAAACAAAAGGTCTAAAACAATTTGTTTTAGACCTTTCTACGAATATAGTATTATCTATTTTTAACGTTACTCGGCTTGATTCCTTTTAATAAATTCAAGAGCGGCTTATAGTCCTCTCGGATGAGTCCTATACTTTCAACGACTAACTCAATAGTGAATAGCAACGTTAAGATGACGATCATTGAACCCCAAACCGTTGCTTGTGAAAAAATGAACGCAGCTAAGCCAAACAGGGCTGCCATAAAGTAAATTAATAAGACGGTTTGACGATGTGTAAACCCTGATTTCAACAAACAGTGATGAAGATGCGATTTGTCAGGTGCTGACAATGGCTGCTTGTTTACGAGACGGCGAATAATCGCAAAGAATGTATCAGAAATTGGTACACCGAGAATAATAATAGGAATAATTAATGAGATAAACGTTACATTTTTATAACCTAGCAATGACAGTACTGCAATAATATATCCTAAGAATAAGGCTCCGGTATCCCCCATAAAAATCTTGGCTGGGTGAAAGTTATAGAAAAGAAATCCTACTGTACTAGCAGCCACGATTAAAGCCATAATGGTTACGTATTGGTTACCCATTACCATAGACATACCTGCAATAGTAAGTAAAGCAATCGTGGAAACTCCGCCTGCTAAGCCATCTAATCCATCAATTAGATTAATAGCATTTGTTATCCCGATAATCCAAATCATCGTTATTGGGATACTTAAGTAACCAAAATCTATGATACCCCCAAATGGAAGTTTAATAAACTCTACCTGTAGTCCGCCATAAATGACTACCACAGCAGCTGCTGCAATTTGCCCTGCTAGTTTTAACTTTGGAGAAATTTCCTTCACATCATCCAGCATTCCAGTCAAAATGATGATAATACCGCCGATTACGATAGAGACATGGAATTCACCAAATGGCTCATTTGAAGGATTGAAGATTAATATTCCAACGATAAAGCTGATGAAGATTGCTAATCCTCCTAATCGAGGCATAATCCGGGAATGAACCTTACGATAATTTGGTTTATCAGTTGCACCAATTTTAAAAGCTAGTTTTTTTACTAAAGGGGTCATTAATATGGATGTAAAAAAACAGATTGCTAGAGTTAGATATAACATATTGTCCTCCATGGTAGTATCCATTTAAGATGTGGATAAATAATTTATTTATAAATTTATTAATCTATATATTTCTAAGTTTTAAGACGTATCCTTTTGGATTATAGCATAGTCAATAATAGAAATAAACAAGCTTTTAATAAAACTATTTTCCAAAACCATTACACTATAAAAAAATAAAATCGATTTTTTGAATAAATAAAGGTTTAAACATCTTCACAAAATAGACAACCTTTTACAAAATCTCCTAAATTGTATCAAATCAAATAGAGGATTCCAACTATATAGACGATTGTAAAGAAGAAAAGTTTCAATCACATGATAAATAATTCACAAAATCAATAAAAAGAAGAAAATGCCCTAGGATGAATAAGTACCAAAAAGGGCATTTGGGACATTCTATGCTGGTTTAGAACGTTTTTTAACTTTCTCAAGGAACATTTGGAAGACTAAATCTTTAGTAACTATTAGGATTAAACCATATAGAATTGAATTTACCACAACCAACGATATAAATAATGGAATCGGCCCCGAGACAAAATGTCTAATACCATACGAAACTGGAATAAACAACAATGCATACAGTAAGTACTTAAATTTACCAAATTCAAACAAGTGAAAATCCACTTTTAAATAACGCCGAATATAGCCATATTCTAATAAATTCAGAATTAATGTAGAAACTGTGGTAGTAATGATCGCATTCGTTGGCGTAAATAATCCTACTTTTAATAAGATAACATTAAAGACTAGATTGATAAATCCACATAAGAATATCAACCTTACTAAAATATTTTCTTTCTTTTTTACATAAATAACCTGATTAGCAAGAATGGAATCCATTCCAAGAAAGATCATATAAATGGCAAACATACTTAGCACAGGTGCTGCCTCAATAAATTGTGTCCCCCCATATATTAGAACTCCCACATCCGATAATAAAAATAATCCTACAGATGCCGGGAACAAGAACGCAAAATACACCTTTGAAATATTATTAAGTAAAATCAAATATGATTTTTCATCATTTGTACTTAATATGTAGGACAATCTTGGAATCGTTACTTGGACAACACTTAGCATCAATGCATTAATAATACCCATTATTTGTTGTGGAATAACGTAAAAGGAGACAGCTTTTGAATTCACGTATTCTCCAAGCATAAATCGGTCGAGTAGCGTATACAACACATTGGCATTTGAAAAAACAACGACAAGAAACATGGGCTTCAAATGCCGCTTTATACTTAGATTACTAAAATCGAACTTGATTTTCCTTTTAATGTATACAAAACTGATTATATTATTAAGAAATGCGGCAACAACCAACAACAAAGCATAATGATTATAATCCTTAGATGTGTTAACAAAGGTAAAAATAAGGATGATATAAATACTTCTGACAATAATTGTTTTTATGGTAATAAAATCATAATTCTCCATTGCCTCATTAACCCATTCAACAAAGAAAATATTGACGATAAGGTTTAAACCAAAGATCAGTAGAATGGGAAATATAACCGCATCACCATATTTAAAATAACTAAAGCCTAAATATATACATAAGGCAGTGATGCCTGTTACAGAACTGATTAGAAATAAACTCGTAAACAATTGGCTAAGCTTTTGTTTATCGTCCTTCACACGGCTCATTTCGCGGACACCGTATTGGTATACTCCAAAGCTGGCAAAGATAAGGAAATAGCTATAAATTGATTCGGTGAATTGGACGTTACCAAGCGATTTCGGCCCAAGTGCCCTGTTGACATAAGGTCCAACTAAAATCGGAAGGATCAAATTAAAGACATTTAGTAATACCTTATATAAGATGTTTTTAAAAAGTGATTTTTTCATAAAAAACCCTTCTATTCAGATTGCTGTGTTATTTTTTGTATAAAATAGCCCTAGTATTATCCCTAAATGGTAACACATCTATATCTAATTTTGAAAACTCCCAGTTTTCATCCTTAATCATATAGGTAGGACCATAATTATCTACTAGGTACTGATGATAACTTTCTGGAATTGGAAATTTATCACCTTTAAAGTCAATCAATGTACTGCCGGTATACGTTGAGGTGAGCCTTTTTACGGTAAGTCCAGTGACTACTGTATATTCTTCGAGCTCTTGATAAACCGTTTTTTCCCCTTCTTCCGTTGCATAACAATGAATTTTATCTTTATCATCACCGGCGTAATAATAAAAGACATCAAGATTTACACCTTTGTAAAGGTAGGTCTCTTCGACTATTTTCTCATCCATCCAAAATTCGCGGGATTTTTCGAAACCTCGTTTCTTCATTGCCATTTCCAATTTTTTAGCATTTTCATTACCAGTAAAAAATGTTCCAACATCAATATCAGCATCATGTCCAATAAAATCCTTCTCACGAACTGCACCGAGTAAGGTTCCATAGTCAAGCCAAAATTCATGCTTTATTTCTTGAAATGCTTCTTTAACAGACTTAAGACTCTCAAGCCCGTATGTGTGAACAGCTTCGCGTTTTTCGGCCTCCCGATTGCTTCGATAATGTTGATTAATTTTCAGCAATAATGGATTGGACCGTAACGTTTTATATATTTTTCTATTTCGAAAGTAGGACTTCATTTTCTCAAATGTAGTACTCACTTAAATTCCCCCTCTATCTATTCATTTGAAAAAAGAACTGATATACATCAGCTCTTCTCTGTTGTTTCTTTTAAATAAGCAGCTAGCGCCTCTTTCCAATCACGAAGTGGAGTTAGCCCGTTTTCGCTTATTTTTTCCTTACTTAAAACCGAATATTTAGGACGTGCTGCCGGAGTTGGGAATTGATCGGAGGTTAATGGATTAACCTTTACGTTCAAATTAGTCTGCTTGAAAATTTCCACTGCAAACTCATACCAAGAACAAACCCCGCTGTTGGTGGCATGATAAATACCGTATTTGTCGGTTTCTATTAATTGAACCATGAATTGTGCTAAATCAACTGTATAAGTAGGTGAGCCCACTTGATCATGAACAACACCAACTTCGCCTCGTTCCTCACCAAGACGAATCATCGTTTTAACAAAGTTTTTTCCATAGACGCCAAATACCCAAGCAGTTCGTACAATGAAGAATTGCTCTAAATGCTTTTGAAGAAGCTGTTCCCCAGCTAATTTCGTTCTTCCATAAGCTCCGAGAGGCTTAGTCGGCTCATCAACCTCGTAGGGTTCATTCGCAGTCCCATCAAAGACATAATCAGTACTTACAAGTAGCAATTTCGCACCATTAAGCTTGGCGGCTCTTGCTAAATATTCAGTACCTGATGCATTGATTTGATAGGCGATCTCTTCATTTGCCTCTGCACCATCGACGTTGGTATAGGCTGCACAGTGTAGAATCACGTCTGGCTTCACTTCACTAATATAGGCGATAACATCCGCTTCATTGGTAATATCTAATTGCTGTCGGTCTGTTCCATAGGCTTGATGATTCTTTCTTACTAATTCCCGCATAACATCCTGCCCTAATTGGCCTGCGGCACCTGTAACAACAACCTTCATTATTCTACCTCTAATCTGTCGCCATACTGTGATTTTACATATTCCTGATATTCGCCAGAAATAATATTTTCCCACCACTCACGGTTATTTAAATACCAGTTAATGGTTTGTTCGATTCCCGTATCAAAATTATATTTTGGAGACCATCCAAGCTCTGTACGAAGCTTCGTTGCATCAATGGCATAGCGGCGGTCATGCCCAGGGCGATCTGTAACAAACTTCATTAATGATTCTGGCTTATTAAGATGTTTTAGAATCGTTTTTACAATTTCAATATTTGTTCGTTCATTGTTACCACCGACGTTGTATACTTCTCCATTACGTCCTTTGTGAAGGACGAGATCAATCGCTTGACAATGGTCCTCAACATGGAGCCAGTCACGGATGTTTAATCCGTCCCCATAAATCGGAAGTTCCTTATCATTTAATGCATTGATAATCATCAATGGAATAAGCTTTTCAGGGAAATGGAACGGCCCATAGTTATTGGAACAGCGTGTAATGTTAACAGGTAAACCAAAGGTTTCATGGTAAGCACGAACAAGCAGGTCTGCACCAGCCTTACTTGCACTGTATGGGCTGTTTGCTGCTAATGGAGTCTCTTCCGTGAATAAACCAGTCTCACCTAAAGTACCATAGACTTCATCTGTTGATACTTGAAGGTATTTTGTAACTCCAAAAGTCTTTGCTGCCTCAAGCAATGCCAAGGTTCCTTGGATATTTGTCTGAACAAAGATTCCTGGATCCGTGATACTACGGTCTACATGTGATTCGGCTGCAAAGTTCAACACATAATCAAACTTCTCTTCTTGAAAAAGGCCATTTATAAATTCATGGTCTGCAATGTCTCCACGAACAAATTTATAGTTCGAAGCATTCTCAATATCCTTGAGGTTTTCAAGGTTTCCAGCATACGTTAACAAATCAAGGTTAACGATTTTGTACTCAGGGTATTTATTTACCATATACCGGACAAAATTGCTGCCAATAAAGCCCGCTCCGCCAGTAACTAATAATTTCATAGTTGTATTACCTCCTATTTCTCGTACACAAAATTTAGATGTGTTGCAGCACTTAATACTGGGTGCTTTGTATCTTTTTCTGAAAGGACTGGATTATTTGTCGGCCAATCAATTCCCAATTCCGGATCATTCCATAGAATTCCACCATCATGCTCGGGTGAGTAGTATTCATCTACTTTATAGGCAACAGTGGTGTCTGGTACGATTGTACAAAAACCGTGTGCAAAGCCCTTTGGTACCAAAAGCTGACGCTTATTATACTCACTTAAAATAACTCCAACCCATTGTCCATAAGTAGGGGACCCTTGACGAATATCTACAGCAACATCATAAATCGCACCAGTTACACAGCGCACAACCTTTGTTTGTGCTTTTGGATTCAATTGAAAATGTAAGCCTCGGAGTGTTCCAACAGCTGCAGATAAGGATTGATTATCCTGAACAAAATCATAATGTAATCCTAATGACTCAAATAAATCTTTATTATAGCTCTCCATAAAATAACCACGGTGATCACCGAATACTTTTGGCTCTAAAATTTTTAAATCTGGTATTTTTGTTTCAATAATATTCATGCTCGTACCTCACCTTATCGATTACTTTCCTTGATTTGCAATTTTTATTAGGTATTGACCATATTGGTTTTTCTTTAATGGCTCAGCAAGCTCTAGCAGTTTCTCTTTTGAGATATACCCCATTTTATAAGCTATCTCTTCAAGACAGGCAATTTTTAAGGATTGTCTCTTTTCAACCGTTTCAATAAATTGAGAAGCTTCTAGAAGAGAGGCATGCGTACCAGTATCTAACCATGCATAACCACGTCCTAGAAGTTCAACGCTAAGTTCACCCATCTCTAGATATGCTTTATTAATATCGGTAATCTCTAGCTCACCACGTGGTGAAGGAGAAATACTTTTTGCAATATCAACCACACGATTATCGTAAAAATAAAGACCTGTAACAGCATAATTTGATTTAGGTACTTCAGGCTTTTCCTCAATGGAGACCGCCTTTCCACTTTCATCAAACTCTACAACACCAAAACGCTCTGGGTCGTTTACATAATAACCAAAAACCGTTGCTCCCGTTTCACGTGCCGCCGCATTTTTCAATAAATCAGTTAAACCATGTCCATAAAAGATATTATCCCCGAGCACAAGAGCTACATTGTCATCTCCAATGAACTCTTCGCCTAAAATAAAGGCTTGAGCTAAGCCACCTGGATGCGGTTGAATTTTATATGTAAAGTTCATTCCTAAGTCAGTTCCGTCCCCTAAGCTTTGCTCAAAACGAGCAGTATCCTCTGGTGTTGAAATGATAAGAATATCCTTAATACCCGCTAGCATTAAAACGGAAAGCGGATAATAAATCATTGGTTTATCATAAACAGGTAATAATTGTTTTGAAACTACTTTTGTTAATGGGTAAAGCCTCGTACCACTGCCACCCGCTAGAATTATACCTTTCACTTAAGCCAACTCCCTAAAATTTTATTTCTACAAAAATCATCTTCATTATAAATAATGGGTACCGTATGAACAAACAGGAATAGTAAATGTTACAAAAATTTAACGTTTGTAACCTGCTATCGCTTTAATCATTTTAAGTCTTCCTTTTAACTGTGCAGATAGCGGGCGTTTTTTTATTCCTGTGACATTCCCGCCATGGCGTACATATTTCATCAACGGTTCTTGAATAAAAACAATTTTCTTCTTTTTTTTCATACAGACAAGAGCAATCCATTGATCATGCATTTCAATTTCAGCTGGAAATGGCAGGATAGCTGGGATTAGGTCTTTTTTAAATGCCATAAATGCACCAGTAAAGGCGTTTTTAAAAATATTCCCAACTATCCCCTGATTTATGTTGTTATGGTTATAATCATTCCAGGATGGATTCATTACAGTAAGATTTCCGTTGACCACGATAGCATCATGAATAACAAGATCAGCTCTTTGCTCCTCAAATGCCTTCATAACGGTAGCAACCTTGTTGTCCTCCCAAATGTCATCCTGATCGCATAGAAATAGGATATCTCCTGTTGCAAAAGATATCGCCCTTTCAAAACTTTTAATTGCACCAAGATTTTTCTCATTGACATGGACCTGAACCCTGTTGCCATATGCTTCCTTAATTATTTCGATAGTGTTGTCCTTTGAACAGTCATCAATGACAATCACTTCATCACCATGATCAAACTGCTTAAGAACGGAATCCAGTTGTCTAACAATAAACTCTGCGCCATTATAGGTTGCGACACACACAGATTTTTTCATAAAAAATCTCCTTACTTCGATAAAAGCCGTTTAAATGTATACATTGCAATTTTCTTGTTTTTTACGGTTACCACTTGTTTTAATAACCGCTTAACCAATTGGACTCGATAGGATGAATAGATGTCTCTTTTGTACTTTTTATAAAAATTCATTTCAGAATCCAAAATACTTTGATAGCGTTTCAGTGAAACCCTGCTATAATCCATAACCGACAACTCATGCTCCAAGGAAACATCTACTAACCAGACCATTCGTTCATGATTATATATTTCAAAGAATAGCCAATGATCGAGATAATCAAGAGGAAAGCTTTCATTAAAGCCATTTATTTCGTTTAAAAAAGGAACAGAGATTAATGACCCAGAATTGATCGCCATAACCGGTTGCTTTTGAAGTCCTGCAGTTGGCCGCTCGCCTTGCAATGGACGTAGAGAGTGACTGAATACAGGAGAAATCATCGTATTTTCACTAACTATCTTTGGCACCACTGCTGCTACATCTCTATCTAATTCTGGGAGATTTAAGACCTGTTTAAAATAATCTTCCGTTAGTTCTGTATCATGATCAAGAAGTAACAGCCATTTACTGCCATTTTCTTTAGCCACAGTCCAGGCATGATTATAGGCTGGAGCTATTCCTAAATTTCTCGGGTCATGTACATAGGATATATGTATCCCCTCATAGTCAGAAGGGGAAATAGCTTGGCTTTCCGGGCTATTATCGTAAAAAATCATTTCAATTTCATTGAGGCAATCCTTATTTACTAGCAGTGTATGTTTTAAGGTTTGCACCGTTTTACTTTCTTCAGGCTTTTGCCTATAAAAGACTACAACCATCGTCATTTTCATTGGAATTCCTCTTTTGTCCTTAAGTCTTTCTTCTTTTGAGAAACAATGAGTACTAGTAAGAAAAAGCTAATCCCAATTGGATTGTTTATAAAAGGATTAATGTTGGTCAATAACAATACGCCCATAAACGCTGCCATTAACGAAATATCCATAGTTGTTATATGCTGCCCTTTCTTATAGGCCACATAATAGTTATAATAAATAATTAAAAATAAATAACCCCAAATGGCTAATCCAATTAATCCCTGCTCCAATAAAATATCAAGAAAACTCATTTCGATACCGGTGATTCTACCTGCAATTTCTGTCCCATAACCCGTTCCAAGGATTAAGTTTGCAGGGTTGAGCAGTATTTCCTTAGATGCAGTAATAAACTCCATCCGTGCATTAACGCTAACATCATTCACTTCAGGTTTTGTGGTTTTAGCGTTACCAAACTCATCAATCGTCAGCCCGCTATCAGCTGGTACTTCTTCAATCGTAACTACCTCAAAACGTTCCAATGTCATGTTTTCATACAAAATTGGTACTGCCACAATCACCACTATACAAATCGCAAACTTCCGAAGAAATTGTTTCGATTGAACTAATCCTTGTATTTTTTGAGATATGCCTTTAATCGAATCCACAATCACTTTTACATCCAGAACCATGATCACTAAGATACTGAGCATAAAGGCAAGTAAAAAACCTCTAGTTTCAGACCAAAGGACTGAGATCGAACCTAAAATAACTAGGAAAACATCCAACTTTTTATACTTTCTATTCAACAGATCATTTAGAGAAATTATAAGACCTACTAAAACGAAGAAATGGCTTTTGTAGAAGACACTATTACTTGGTCTAAAGAATAGGTCATCATTCATCATCCAGTTCATAAAATCATAAAACGGTTTGAAATTAGCCGCAAATACAGTTTTACCAAGTAAAGATACGGTAATGGTAAAGATGGCTACTGCCAATGCACTATATTTCAATAGTGTTATGATTCGCTTCAAAGAAAAGCGGTCGTTCGAAATATAATACGCTAATGGAAAATAAAGAGCAAAGAACGAGACCCTAAAAAAGTCAGTAATTATAGCACCTAGCGGGTGACCATTGATATATCCAACAAGCATGCTGACTAAAAACCAGGCAATTAATAAATAAACTCCAACAGTTACTGGATTAAAGCGAAAAAATGTATTTATTTCCTTATTAAAAATAGCCTTTTCCTTTACAATTCGAATAGCAAAGGTTAGTAGCAGGAGAAGAAATAGTACCTGACGAATCGACACAAATCCAAAATCGATTAGCCTCCCACCTCCACCTACAAATATCTCAACAAAAAACAACGTTAATAGCACTTTTTCAAACTTATTCATGAATGTGACCCTCTCCTACTACCTCACATTTTGGGTTTCTCTTTATTATCAATAATAATTGGAACTTTTATGAAAAATGCTTTTTCCATTTAATACAAATGAAAAGTTGGTTTAAAACAATCTCCATCCCCATTTACTAAAATATTTGTACATCGAATTCATAAAAATCTTAAATAACTTTGAATTCTTATGGGCACCGCGCTCATAATAATGGACCACTTGTGAAAAAGGAGTATAAACAATCCTTTTATTACGTTTTTTTAGTTCTACACACAAATCATAATCTTCAAAGTACATAAAGTAGCGGTCGTCAAAACCACCTACTTCTTTAAAGTCGTCTCCCCGTAATAGCATAAAACAACCTGAACCAATTCGAATATCGACTTCCCGATCATTAGGTATATCTCTTAGTTCATAGGAAGCAAGCCGTTTAGCAAACATACTTTTTACAAACTGAAATGGAACAAACCTTAAGAAATAATCAAAAACGGATACACGGTCACGCATTAAATGCTGCGGCGTACCATCTGAATTTAAAATCTTTGGCACTAAAAGAGCGATGGATTTATCCCTATCCATTATTTCTAACATTTTCAGCAAATCTTCCCTAACTAAAATAACATCTGGATTAAAAACTAAGAAATATTGCTCGTTAGCTTTTAATAAATTATGGTTATGGCCAAATCCAAAGCCATTGTTTTCGTGATAGAAGGTAATATCAGCAAAATCCTGATATTCTTTTAGCTGATTTCTATAATCCTCATTAGAATTATTATCAAAAATAACAAAGCGGAATTGGTCATCCTGGCCAAATTCTTCTTTGAGGTTTTTAAGTACCTTAAAGATATGTTGACTATTGTATGTCACAATACTAATGGCAACTTTTGCATTAGCCATAATATACACCTACTTTCAACCGACTATATAAAGTTAGACATAAAACGCGTGTAACGAGTTTCACTTTTTTACGTCTATTATTACAGAACACACACGCAACCCATTTTTGAATAGTTTTTACAAAGGGCATCCAATCATTCGTTAATAGTAAATAAACGACAAAAAACAACAGTATAGTCGTAACAAATCTAAATTATATCATCATCCTGTCGCTATTTGTACTTTTTTAATGAAAATTATTTATTTCCATTGAACTAATACCCGTTCAATATTATAATTTGGATTATGAGTGTCCTATTAAACGAACAATACCTGTAAAGAAGGGATAAAAATATGAATTCTACTAGATTAGATCGGAAAAAGAAAACAAAGAAGAAAAGTAAATGGCTCCGCTATAGCCTTTTCACATTTTTTATCATACTAGTTGGCGGTGGATTGTATTTTTATAATGCATATAACGATGTAGCAAACGCTGTAAATAAAATGAATAAACCTATTTCAAGGGAAATTTCCGATAAACGGGAAGAAAAAGTTGAATTTGAAAAAAAGGATCCCATTTCAATTTTAATGGTAGGTATTGATGAACGAGAAGGCGATCATGGACGTACAGATTCGATGTTAGTTCTTACCGTTAATCCCGAAACGAAAACTACTAAAATAGTAAGTATACCAAGGGATACTCGTACCAAATTAATTAATACTAAAAATCCGAAGAAAACAACCACCGATAAAATTAACCATGCTTATGCATTTGGCGGGATCGAGATGAGTATTGCTTCAGTTGAAAACTTTTTAAATATCCCAATTGATTATTATGTTGAAATCAACATGGAGGGTTTTAAGGATATTGTTGATGCTGTAGATGGAATTGATGTGGATAACCAATATGCGTTTGAATTAGATGGGGTAACCCTTAAGGAAGGTCCGCAGCACTTAAATGGAATAAAAGCACTTGCATATTCTCGAATGAGACATGAAGACCCACGCGGTGATATAGGTCGCGGTGAACGTCAACGTGAAGTAATATCTAAGATTATCGATAAAGGAAAATCACTTTCAACCCTTACAAACTATAAAGATATCTTGGATGCACTAGAAAATAATATCAAAACAAACCTAACATTAACAGAAATCATTGGGATGCAGTCATCCTATAAGCCAGCTGCCGAAACGATAGAAAAGCTGGAAATTGAAGGATCAGGGAAAATGATTAATAATGTTTGGTATTATATGGTAGAGGATCAAACTAGACAAATCCTATCTGATCAATTACGCGAGCAATTAGGACTAACACAAGAGGTAGTTTTGAATAATACAAATTCAAGTAGTAATTAACCAAAGTTAATAGTAGTTTAAAAAGGGGCCACCAATTTAAATTTGGAGGACCCTTTTTTGTATCAAAATTACGGTTTCATCATCCATTTATGGTGACAAGATACGAAAATAACAAGGCGTACATACAGCAATGAATAATAGTCTGAATAAGTAGGTTTATATCGTTATTTTTGTTTATTATTTGGTAATTTGAAATACTAAGGAAAAAGAGAATCGCAATCGGGACAAAGTATCTTCCTTGTATACCGTAAATAATTGGATTACCAACAGTGTTATAGCCCACATACATGGCAGTATATATTAGCAGCATGACAGTCAATAGTATAAATATTAAAATACCCCTGTCTATTCTTCTACCCTTCATTTTTAGGTCATTTTCATCATTTATGATGCCAAATAACAGCATAAGAAACAAAAATGTATAAATGACAATCGAGGGTGCAGGGTATTGATAGTTTGTTGCGACCTTTCCAATCATCGAGACCAATTGAGATGAACCTAGACTGAACAGTGTCACAAAAAGAGTTTTAATATAATACATCGGATGAAGTAATACAAACTTTACTTGGTCCCCTGGAGACACCCCGGGGTTACCCCTCATATCTGGGACTGACATATTAGATAGATTCATTAAGTTCCAAATAATAAATGGAATCAAGCATCCCACAAAAACTATCAAGAATTTCTTCAGATAATCCTTTTTGTTCTTAAACTTTCTTAATGGGATAAGCAAAAATACCAGCAGCATTGGGATGTAAACAATTTTGGATAGTGTTACAAAAAGACCTATTCCTATCATAATAATTAAATGCCTATTGGCTATATGTTCGACCCTTCCATATGCAAGATATAAAATATAGGCCACAAAAAATAATGCCATCGCGTTGGTTATTCCATCAGCAGATAATGAGGCAGCATGAATGATGGACATAGGGAGCATTGCAAAGAGATAAAATAGATTTTTCTTTACAGGAACAATTTTCAAAGCAGCATATACGATTGCAACATATGCTATAAAATTTAGCAATCTTCCCAAAAACATCATCATTAATGGGGAGTCAAAAATGACCCTTCCCACCATCATCCCTAGTGCTTGTGGAACATAAATTAATGGTGGGTAGGACGAGGCATAGTTTCGTAAAAACTGTCTATCCTCTGAATTAAGATTATTTTGAAATGCTTCTTTTACAATACTATACTTATAACCAGTTTGATGAATGTATCGTACATCATAAACGGTTTCAATTAGACTAGCAGGTATAAAATTACCTAGTCCATGTTCTGTTTTTTGATTAATAAATTTCCCTTCAGAAACTTCAAATGCACGGTAATAATGCTCTAATTCATCAAGTTGATCAAACGGGGGGATAATCACGACCATTGCCAAGCCTATTGGGATTGCAGTAATTAGAAAAGCCTTATGGATCTTATCTTTAAAAACCCTTAGGACAACCACTGACAGTATAAAAACTATCAGAATACTAATCCCAAACATGACAAATTTCGTTTTACTTAACAATGGTTTTGTTTCCACATCCATGACTTTAAAACGCAAGTCACTTTGCATATCACGGCCATTGATTATAAGATTTCCCTGCATGTAATCATCTTTTGAACTCCTCCAAATAGTTGCAGTATTCCCTGGATTTAATCCTTGCCCGGTAATGGTAAAACGAAACTCTTTTCCCTTAGCATTTCGGACGATAGGAAAGTCAATATTATAATCCAAACCATCTTGCAACTCATTAAGAGGTAAATCTCTTTTTAAAATTACTTCTTCGCTATCAACATCTATTAATTCAAACGCGAAATTTCCTTCCAACTGTCGATTATAGGTGCCAAATGGTATTTTAATGCGCATAAATTGATCTTGCTCAGCAACAAATGACTGTGTTATTTCCATATTACCGGTTATTTCACCTATGGTCATTTCGCTCTTTTTCTGATCCACTACAGTATGTTCAATCTCTCTAGGGTCAATAAACGTACTCCTATTTTCATAGATGTATAAAGAAAATAGAAAGAATACAATAAAAGCAATCGTCCACACTAGCCAGTAATTTTTTAGCTCCGTATAGAGTTTATTTATAAATCCATAGTTTAACATTAATAAAGCTCTCCTTTAGCCTGTCCTATACTTAGATTATCTTGCAACTAAATAGACTCCAAACATGATAACTGTCACACCAATCCATCTAGTCATAGGAATTTGCTCCTTAAATAGATACAGGGCAATAAACAGAGCTAGGACATACGCTATACTTTGTAATGGGTACAAGAAGCTTAGTGGCAATTTTGACAGCAAGTACATCCAAATAACTGTAGCAAAAATGTAAAGAGCAAAACCAAGTAATATTAAGGGAGAGAAGACAATTTGAAAAAACTTTTCAACTAGGCTGCCACTAAGTTTAATATTCTCTAATCCATATTTCCAGGCTGTTTGGCCTAATACCAGACAAACAATATTCGTTAATATTAACACATATTTGAACATGGGCAGTTACCTCTCTCCTAATTGAGTGTTCTTTATTTGTTCTACTTCTTTTTTTAACAATCCTACCTCCTGAACAAGCTGAGTGAACTTATTGGAAATTCTAGAAATCGTTAATGTGAGACTAAAGATAAGAAAAAATTGAAAAATAAATGACAATAGGAAAATAGCGTTAACTGGTTCCTTAATGCTTAAAAGCTCTGCAATCATGATGGCTATATTTGAAAAGGCAGCGAGCAAAACATTAACTACACAAAAAAATAGCCACAGCAGTGAATATTTTAATTCAAGATTGTATTTTCGAATTAAATTAATTATCACCATAAAGGTGATGATCGAAGTAATCAACAGAATAATTTGTAATTGCACTGTGATCATAAAAACCTCCCCAAAATGAAATGTATTCCGGCTTATGTCAAACCAATTTTTCGCATATTATCAATCACAATGGCTAATGTGACCTTAATCATATAGTAAATCGATTTAAATGAGTTAATACTCGATTCTCCCCCGAATCGTTCATTCATAACTACGGGAACTTCTTCGGTTTTGTAGTTGTTTCTTAACAAGTAAACAATCGATTCCGGTTCCGGATAATCGTTAGGGTAGCGGGCGCTGAATAGTTCAATGACACGACGGTTGCATGCTCTGAATCCAGAAGTTGGGTCAGTAATTCTCTTTTTCTGGAGCAGGTAAATTAAGTTACTAAAATAATTGATCCCCACTCTACGTAAAAACGTGGATTGAAACCCTTCCTTTTTTAGGTACCGTGAGCCGATGACTAAATCTGCGCGTCCCTCTTTGATTGGCTTAATAAGATCCTTTATATAGGCAGGATTGTGCTGTCCGTCCCCATCAACTTGAATCGCTATATCATACCCATTATCATAAGCATATTTATAGCCTGTTTGAACAGCTCCGCCAATACCTAGATTACACGGTAAATCAATCACATTAAAGCCAAGCTTTCTTCCTACTTCTGAGGTTGCATCCTTTGAACAATCGTTTATTATTAGAACATCAACATCATTGATCCCATGGAATTGCTCTGCAACTTTTACCAAACCTTCTTCTTCATTAAAAGCCGGTACAATAACTAATATCTTCATAAACGGTTCCTCCTTTTATCAGTTTTTATTCTAATTATTAATTGATAAATACACTTAGGATACTTTTTATATATTAACATAAACATTTTACTTACCTATCCATTTTAAGAATCGATTTATTCCTCGAGTTCCTCAGTTTCCATAATAGGACTGACCAGCAAATAACGGAGATAAATAACCCAATTTTTAAATAAGGCTGATGGAATTCAAGTTCAACAGTATGTTGACCTTTAGGAATAAATGTCCCAGTAAACCCCATATTTACTCGCATTGTATCTACCTTTTTGCCATCAATCTTCATTTTCCATCCTTGATCGAAAGGAATAGAGAAAAATAAAAGCTTTTTCTTATCCACATCAACTGTTCCACTAATTTTAGTATTTGAAAACTCTTGTATTTCTACTTTTTCACTCACACCAGTGTCTTGTTTTTCGCTTTTTTCCACTTGAGTAATTTTTAAATTCTTGATGAAATACTTCCCTGGTACCATTCCCGGATCTAGGCGGATGCCGTTTAAGTTCATATTATTTAATTCGTATGCAACCTTTATCGGAGTATCCGATACTTCAAACATATAGGAGTCCTCTGGATTAAAGATATCCGCCTCTGTGCTTAGAAAAATTTGAGCATTTGTTTTGCTTGGTGCTTCAATTTCAAATTCAATTTTCCAGCTGTGAGTGTTGTCCGGTAAGCGGATACTCATCCCTGGGTCACCTGAAGAAGTAATAAGCTCAAAATCTTGATTATTTGTAAGATTTTTCATTTCGGCATTCAGCATTGTAAAGTCATTAATATTAATTGGAGAACCGCTGCTTGTGGTTAATTCCGAACGAACTTTTACCTGTTTTGTTTTATCAACAACCGCCGCTTTTAAAAATACTTGGTCTTTCTCAAAGGGCATTAGCTTTCTGAACTCTTCTTCATTAATAAAAGAATCATAGGTGAATCCTAATGGTAGTACATTGGGATTTTCATATACATGAATATCACCGAAGGTTTTTAGCTTTATGTATTCACTCGGGACTTGTTCATTTTTTGCCAATACATATTTAACACCGGTTAAATCACGAAGAATTGGTCTCTGGTTAAAGCCGCCAGCTAATTGATAGCTAGTATTCCCTGTATCTAACTCCCTTAAGAAGTTTATATAGCTGGGATGATTTAGAGAATTATATGACTTTATTCCATAAAAATTTTGAATCAAGGAATCATTATAGGAATAGGAATCAAAATTCTTATCGATTCGAAATAAAGTTTTATCATGCGACTTAATGTAGTTTATTGCCTCGTTTGAGTAATCAAAATATCCTTCTCTTTTCGCTTGCACGTCAACAGGAACGGTCAGTCGTTGGTTAACTGTTGGGTAATTAATCGCAATCAATTCTAATGAAACCATGGACATAATTAAAAACAATTGCAAACGGATATTTTTTCGCAAGGCAATAAAAATGATTGCATATATGAAAAGGAATGTTCCTATCATTATGGCCATTTTCTTCATATAATGGTCTTCCAAATAGGAAACAGGTATCATATTTTGAAAAATTAAGATTTTATAGCTATAATACCAACCAGTAATCACAACAATTGCACTGATTCCTAGACCAAGATATGAGAACCTTCTCTGGTTTGAAAAAAAGTGAAGCATATACCCAATGGTAACAACATTCAAAAAGACTAATAGAAAATTCCATCGATAATTATAGGAAGAAAAAGCACTAAATAATGCCGAAAAAAATGGAAAGATCAGGAGTCCTATAGAAATAGCAAGTATCAAAAGGAATCCAATTTTAATTTTTAGCTTTGTTTTTACAAATAACATTTGAGGCAGCGCAATAATAAAAAGCAAACTGCTGCTAAGCATTGGCCCTTCATAATAATTTATTGTACCAAAGTAGCTCAAGCCAACCCCTAACGTGTTATTAGAAAAATACCTTAAAAATATTGATATATACTCTAAGTAGTTCCCTAACTGAAGTATACTCCCATTATAAAATGACCCGCTCGTCCGAGGACTGCTTAAAATTAAATAACTTACCGGTAAGAAGACCATTGCACTGGCTCCAAGGCCAAGAAAGTAAGCTCCAAAAAATCGGCTTAGATGTAACATAAAAGACTTTATTGTAAAGGAATCTTCTGAAAAAAAATAATGAAAGACTAAATAGAAAAAAATAAATATACTTATCATAAATAAAAAATAAGGTGAGTTAATCCCCATCAACGCTATGCTAATCGGAAAGAGTAATTTATTCTTCCCTCTTATCCACATTTCTAAGGCCAGCATGATAAATGTAAACAAAACAATCATCGTTGCAAACCAATAGTGCTGCCCCCATAGCATCATATACCCGCTGAATGCCCATACCAATGAGGCAATAACTGCAGGATATCTTTTTATTGCAAGTAAATTAAAATAGAAATAAATTAAAATACCTGATATGTAAATTTTTATGATTGCACCAATGAGCAGACAATACGGTAAATACTTAGCAGGAAAAAACAGAAACAGAATAATGAAAGGATCAAATAAAAAAGAATAAAGTGTAAAAGTACTTGTTCCTAAACCCATTTGAAAAGACCAGGTATTAAATGTACCTTCTCTAATTTGTTCAACAATATAATGATACATTGGCCAATAGGATTGCCTGGTATCCCCGCCAATATCGTAAAAAATAAACAAGCGCTTATTTAGGATAAAATCATAAAATACCACACCGGAAACGATTGTCATTAAAACGAATAGGATCCAAAAATAGCGATCCTTCAAAAAACACCTTTTCTCCATTCACATCACCTCTGTTCCATTACTTAAACTTACTTACTAAATGTCCAGAATTTATTTAATAAGTAATTATAAATAACATTAAAACCGGTTACACAAATTTGTCCTACAAACTCATTAAATTGGAAGATATCGACTAAAAAATACAGGAGAAACAAATTAATCAGTAAAGATGATAAATATACCCCTATGAACTTCAACCCCTGAATGAAACGAAACTTTGCCTTGAATACAAAGGATGAGCTAAAAATATAACCATTTAGTATTCCTGCAAGATATGCAATCGTACTAGCAGTTAAATAATGAACATTTAGTTTTAAAAGTAAACCATAGACCACTAATGAGATCGTGGTATTAACCGCTCCAACTATACAAAACTTAATAAACTGCCCATACTTCTCAATGGACAGTTTAAATTTCATGATTGAAGCCCACCTTCTCCTCGATAATAAAAACAGGGCGCCTCCTTGATTCGTCCATATTTCTCCATAAGTATTCTCCTATAATCCCCATCATAATCATTTGAATCCCTGCAACAAATAGGAAAACAACCATCAATGATGTCCAGCCTTGAACATCTACTCCATTAACTATCTTATTAATAATCAGATAGCCTCCAAACAAAAAAGACAGTAAAGACACAATCACACCTATTAAAGACATAAAACGTATAGGTACATATGAGAAGGCAAGGAAGGAATCGATGAATAACTTTACCTTTTTTGCTAATGTCCAGCGGGATTTGCCGATTTCTCGTTCTTTTCGAATATAATAAATTTTTTCAGTCTTAAACCCTGCCCAAAGAATTAAACCCATAATTGTAGTATTCTTTTCTTGGATATTTTTTAAGATATCAACAACTTGCCGGTCAATTAAAAAACAATCAAATCCACCTTCAGGCATATTCACTAATGCATAGCGTCTCATAAGCTTATAGTAAGTATTAGAAAACAATTTCTGTGTGAAAGATTCTTCCCGGTCTTCCCTGACAGCCAGAACCACTTGATTTCCTTCAGTCCATTTCTCAAACATGCGATTAATAATTTCTGGAGGATCCTGTAAATCGGCAGCTATCACAGTTGCACAATCTCCTGAAGCATATGTTAACCCTGCTAAAATCGCCGTATGTGAACCAAAATTACGTGATAACTTAATTAACTTTACCTTAGAGTTTTGATTTCTAAGCTTTTTTAATTCCTCGTATGAGCTATCACCTGAACCGTCATCAACAAAGATAAGCTCATAATCATAATTTGGATTAGTAAGAATCTTTTCTCTTAATTTATCAAATAAGAAAGGGATGTTTTGCTCATTATAATAAACCGGGATGATAATGGATAATGTCGGCATTATTCTTTCACCTTTCCTCACTCTGTGTAACTTCCTGAACAAATTTATCATAATCATTTATATACTCTGACCTATCATAAAGCTCGCTGGCTAATACTAAAAGAATGGATTCACTTGAAAAATCAAACATTTCCTTCCAAACCATACTGTTCAAATAAACTCCTGTATGGGGCTTATTTAACACAATCACTTCATTCATTTGTCCATCATCAACCATGACTTTACATGAACCCATAAGATTAATTAGGACAAACTGAGAACGGCGATTTGCATGCTGTCCTCTGGCAACATCCCCTTTGGTACCGTATATATAAAAAATCCGCTTCATTTCAAAAGGGATTTCCTTTAACTCTTCAACAACGACTAATTGTCCTCTCTCATCCCCTAATTGCGGGAATTCTAGTATCTCGTATTTCTTCATTCACGACAGCCTCCATTAAAAATTGCGTACCACCATAAATCATTAAGCCTGCCATGTGAATAAACATGCTTTTTAAACTCTCCCTCTTTAATGAATCCAAGCTTCTCATAAAAGCGGATGGCCCTTTTATTTTCAGCTAGAACGTTCAAATAGACTTTTTCAAGACCTAATTCATGAAAAGCGACCTCAAGAATTTGCCTAGTTGCTTCAATTGCTGCTCCAGTACCGATTGCCTTTTTGCGCATTGCAATAGAATATTCTCCATTTTTACTAACAGCATCGATACTTTTTAAACTTATCGTTCCTAAATATTCGTTATCATCTGCAACAACAGCATAATGTTTATTTACTTCATCATTTTGTGCATGTACAATGAAGGATTCTGCTTGGTCCTGTTTCATATGAGTTCCATTAAAGCGAAAGTTTTTCATTAATTCCTCGTCATGCATCCATTCCAACATTCCTTTGGCATCTTTTAACTCAAGCTTTCTTAATTTTATCATTCATTTTCATCCTTATTTATATTCGTTAAGCGCCTTAATCACAAATTTTTGTTCCTCTTCCGTCATTCCATTGTATAGTGGCAAACTCAATATATTATTTGAATAGTCTTCGGTAATTGGAAAATCTCCTTCTTTAAATCCTAGATATGTATAAGCTTCTGATAGATGAGGCGGAATCGGGTAGTGAATTACCGTCCCAATTTTAAGCTGATTTAAATAGTTCTGCAGTTTTTCCCGGTCCTTCGTATAGATAACAAATAAATGCCAGACTGATGACACATATTCCCTAACTTTCGGCAGCACGATTTCCTTGTTTTTAATTAATTCAAAATAACGCTTTGCAATGACTACCCTTTCTTGATTAAGTTCATCTAAATGACTAAGTTTTACCCTTAATAAGGCTGCTTGAAGCTCATCTAAGCGGGAATTATATCCAACCACTTCATTATGGTAGCGCTTTTGGCTGCCATAGTTGCGTAAAACCTTTACTTTTTGTGCTATATTTTCATCATTGGTGACAATTGCCCCACCATCACCGAAGGCGCCTAAATTCTTGCTTGGATAAAAGCTAAAGCAGGCAACGTCTCCAAATGCTCCTGATTTTTTGTCTTTGTAAATTGAACCGTGGGATTGGGCGCAATCTTCAACCACTTTTAAATGATTATCGTTTGCAATCCTTTTAATTTCTTCCATGTTTGAGGTTTGGCCATATAAGTGAACAACTAATATTGCTTTTGTCTTATCAGTAATTTTCTCTTGTATTTTTGAAGCATCAATATTGTAGTACTCATCGGGTTCCACAAATACAGGGGTCGCCCCATTAATGGTAATCCCCATAACACAAGCTATATAGGCATTGGCTTGAACAATTACCTCATCGCCATTTCCAATACCCAGTGCTCTGAATGCGATTACTAATGCATCAAGTCCATTGGCCAGTCCTACACAGAACTTCGTCCCAATATACTTCGCAAATTCTTGTTCAAAAGCCTCGAGCTCTTCACCAAGAACATACCAGCCTTTTCTTAAGACTTTCAGCACTTTCTGTTCATATTCTGTTTGATATCTTTTATATTGGCGGTCTAATACATTAAAATTTATATTCATGTTAAAGTACCTTCCTTTGGACAATTACTGACACATAGGATAATCCGAAGTCATACTGAAATATTATAACCTAAATTCTACACAAATGGTCCTTATTCGACAAATTTCCATTTGGGCTTGTGCGGTGATCTCTAAAATCGCTTTTTCCCTGTAACTACTTTAATCATAAAAAAAGACTGTTCACAAATCCAGGTTTTTCGGATTTGTCAACAGTCTTGTACTAGAAATCGACTCTTGATTACTACTATCGAAATTAATTCATTTAAGTAAATTCAATTAATAAATTCTAAAGTACTCATGAATTCCGTCTGCAATTGCTTGTGCCAACTGGTTTTGATAGGAATCTGTAAAGAGTTTTTGACGTTCATTTGCGTTATTAATAAAACCCATTTCTAATAAAGTTGCTGGCATCGCAGCTTCACGAATAACTGCAAATGTTTCTCCATCCGTTCCACGATTATTTGCACCTGTGTAACTAACCATATTTTCTTGAATCATGTTTGTTAGTACTACACTTTTTAGGACTCTTTCAGGATTATTATGCATAGCCTCATTAATTTTAGAAGGATAATTTGGGTAATATTTATAGTAGTAAGACTCAATACCAGAAGCAGTTGCTGCGCCTAATCCAGTTGAGTTTGTGTGAATACTAACATAAATATCTGTGGCTAAATTATTCGCCATTTGAGGGCGGTCTATTAATCCTAAGTATGTATCACTCTGTCGAGACATATAAACTTCATAGCCTTGATTTAGTAATAATGCTTGTACTTTTTTAGCAACAGCCAAATTCAAGTCAGCTTCATGATAACTTCCCCAAATTGCACCAGGGTCACTTCCGCCGTGTCCAGGGTCTAAAAACACTTTCAACGATTGTCGGAACTTTACATGACTAACAGGCAATGTCGTAACACGACCATTCGTACCTGTTGCCCGGATGGTAATTGTGTGCTGGCCATCTGGAAATTGGGTTGTGTCGAGCTCATAATGAAAGCCTGCATTTCCATTATTGAAGTCAGGAAAAGCATGTTGAACATCCGATCTCGAGGCGCCATATGTTGCCTCGCCTACAACCGATCCATCCACTAATACTTCTATCTTCGTTACTCCGCTTGTATCCAAAAACCAGCCTGAGATCGTTTTTGTTCCTCTAAGGATAGTGCCTGGTATAGGATTGTCCATATATCCTTTGACATTGGCGACTGTTACTGGAATTTCAGGTAATGTCGTGACACGACCATTTGTTGCAGTTTCCCGGATGGTAACCGTATGTTGGCCATCTTGAAATTGGGTTGTGTCAAGTGCATAATGAAAGCCTGCATTTCCATTATTAAAGTCTGGAAAAGCCTGTTCGACATCTGTCCTTGCTGCCCCATAAGTTGCTTCACCTACCAAGGTACCATCCATCAATACTTCGATCTTTGCTACTCCGCTTGCATCCAAAAACCAACCTGAGATATTTTTCGTCCCAGTAAGTGTTGCGCCAACAATCGGATTGTCTACATAGGCTTTGACATTGGCAAAAGATACAGAAACAGCAGGCAATGTCGTGACACGGCCGTTTGCTGCAGTTTCTCGGATGGTAACCGTATGCTGACCATCACTAAATTTCGTTGTGTCTAGCTCATAATGAAAGCCCGCATTCCCATTGTTGAATTCTGGAAAAGCTTTATGAACATCCGTTCTCTCATTCCCATAGGTGGCCTCACCCACCAAGGAACCGTCCACCAATACTTCTATCTTCGCTACTCCAATTCCATCTAAGAACCAACCAGACACCGTTTTGGTCCCGATTAGGGTTGCGTCAGGAACCGGATTGTCAATATATCCTCTAGTGATGTCATTGGTAATAGTTACTGTACTAGCTGGTATTGTCGTGATCCGGCCATTTTTTGACGTTTCTCTAATTGAAACCGTATGCTGGCCATCATTAAATTGGGTTGTGTCGAGTGCAAAATGAAAGCCTGCATTCCCATTGTTAAATTCCGGATAAGCATTTCGAACATCTGGTCTTGCGTCACCATAAGTTGCCTGGCCTACCACTTTATTGTCCACTAATACTTCTATCTCTGCTACTACGCTTCCATCAAGAAACCAGCCTGACACCATTTTTGTCCCGATAAGTGTAGTGCCAGAAACCGGATTGTCAAGATAACCCCTGGTGATGTCATTGGAAATATTTATTGTACTACCAGGTAGTGTTGTGATCCGGCCGTTTGTTGACGTTTCTCTAATCGAAACCGTGTACTGGCCATCACTAAATTTCGTTGTGTCGAGTGCAAAATGAAAACCTGCATTCCCATTGTTAAATTCCGGATAAGCATTTCGAACATCCGGTCTTGCGTCACCATAAGTTGCCTGGCCTACCACTTTGTTGTCCAACAATACTTCTATCCTTGCTACTCCACTTCCATCAAGAAACCAGCCTGACACCATTTTTGTCCCGATAAGTGTTGCGCCAGAGACCGGATTGTCCACATATCCTTTGGTGTTTGCATTTGAGATTGTTATCGTACTTCCAGGTAATGTCGTGACACGACCATTCATTCCCGTTTCTCTGATTGAAAGTGTATGTTGGCCATCACTAAATTTCGTTGTGTCAAGAGCATAATGAAAGCCTGCATTCCCATTGTTAAATTCCGGAAAAGCACTTTGGACATCAGTTCTTGCGTCGCCATACGTTGCCTGACCTACCACGGTACCGTCCACAAGCACTTCAATACTTGCTACTCCACTCCCATCTAAAAACCAACCAGACACCTCTTTGGTCCCGATAAGTGTTGCGCCAGAAACCGGATTGTCCAAATATCCTTTAGCCATTTCAGTTGTTTGTGCCGATGCATATTGTGGAATTTGAATATACAATAGCAACGAAATTCCAAACAATAAAATCGCAAAAATATTTTTATAGTATTTCATTTTTTCTCCTTTCTTACTAGGCTGTTAATCTTATTTTTAATAAGATATTCTTTTATAATACTATTCTTCTACTATTAAAAACAGATAGAAATTACAATAACTTAAAAAGGGATAGCTCATTTTGTTGAGCTATCCCTTGTTTTAATTTCTATCGTTTAGAAAGAATCAGCTTTAGTTATTAAAGGTAATTCCTCCACCATATACCCATCCTTCTTGACCATTAACCTTAACTCGATACCAACGCTGATCATATGGATATTTGCTGATATCTCCAGGTACATAACGAACATCTGTATTGTATCCAAGTACCTCGATATTCGTACCAAAGCTTAAACTAGAGATAAACGTTGATTGTAAGGTATAAGGTATAGATCTAAAAGATAAACCATTTGTTGTAACGGTAGCTGTCTTACCCGCTGGGTAGTTAATGATAACATCCGTTGGGTACGGTTGGCCAGCAGGGATATTTCGACCAAATGAAGGAGCTATCACAGGTGATACTGGAAGTGGTCCTCTTTGATTATAGTATCCTGCATCAAATGGCTTAATGGATTGCATTAAATTCGCAATACCATTTTTCCAATTTTGATCTGTGGCATATCTTACATTCATTCCAACCAAATTGGCTCCGTTATAATATGCTCCAGACTCAGTTAAATAATCTTTGCGAACTGTATAGGATACAAAATTAATACTGTCCCCGCCTGTAGGGAAGTAATATCCGCATGTAAACGGACAAGGATCATAAGCACCATAACCATAGAGGTTAAATTTAAAATTCCTTAAATTAGATCCATCCCAACCAGTTTCCCAAATCGCATGTGCAACAAGATATTGAGCATTTACACCATACTTACTCTGAGCATCAATAAAACTTTGTGCATAGTTCTTTAAAGGACTATCAGGACGTTTCACATTAAAGAAATTAATGATGTCATTTGCAGTTATATTAGATGGCTTTCTCAAATCAACATACAGATAAGGATTTCCATTAAAAAAGCTTGTAGTTAACGAAGAAGTTGATCCATTATTTCCCGTTTCCTTTACCGTTACAGTATGTTCTCCTTGAGAGTACTGTGCGGTGTTAAGCGTAAATCGATAGCCCGAGTTTCCATTTCCGAATTCAGGAAAGACCTGTTGGACGTCAGGACGAGAAAGACCATACTGCGCCTGCCCCACATACATTCCATCCACAAATACCTCAATCTTGGAAACACCGCTAACATCTAAATACCAACCGCTTACAGTAATCTCCCCATTAGATTGAATTCCGCTCAATGGAGAATCAATATAACCAACTGTTGGTATGTTTTGAACATCCACCGTTAAGCGATCAAGCTCTTTAGTCATACCGTTTTTCCCTGTTTCCCTAACAGTTAAGCTGTGCTGCCCATTGGTCAGAGATTTCGTATTTAAGCTAAATTGATATCCTGCATTAGAATTTTTATATTGAGGATATGCTTTGAAAACATCTGGGCGAGAAATACCATACTGCGCTTCTCCCATGATATTCCCATCTACCAATATCTCAATCTTTGAAACACCACTGATGTCTAAAAACCAGCCATTGACTGGAATTTCTCCTTTTACTGCAGCACCATTACTAGGTGTGTCAATTGATCCTCTTACAGGTTCATTTTGAACAGTTATCAGCTGGCTTTCAAGTTCATTCGTAATTCCATTATTTCCAATTTCTCTAACCGTAAGTCTGTGCTGTCCATTGGTTAAACTTCCTGTATTTAACGTAAATTGGTATCCTGCGTTTTCATTTTTGTAATCAGGATACGCTTTGAAAACATCTGGACGAGATATGCCATACTGCGCTTCTCCCATACTTTTGCCATCCACCATTACTTCTACCTTTGATACGCCATTGGCATCTAAAAACCAGCCATTGACTGGAATTTCACCTTTAACTACTGAACCGTTACTAGGTGTATCAATCGATCCTCTTACAGGTTCGTTTTGGACATTTACCAGTAAACTTTCAAGTTCAGTGGTATTACCATTATTTCCAATCTCTCTGACCGTTAATCTATGCTGACCGTTGGCTAAACTTCTTGCATTTAACGTAAATTGGTATCCTGCATTTGCATTTTTGTATTCCGGAAAAGCTTTACCTACATCGTATCGGTAATTACCATACTGCGCTTCTCCTACTTTTTTTCCATCTACCAATATTTCTATCTTTGAGACACCACTACCATCTAAAAACCAGCCATTTACATGAATTTCTCCTTTTAGAACTGAACCGTTCGCGGGGGTATCCATATAGCCTTTTGCTTGAAGGTTTTGAACATTGATCACTGTGCTGTCAAGTTCATTCACAGCTCCGTTTAGCCCTGTTTCTCTAACAGTTAGTTTATGGTTTCCATTGGTTAAATTCTTCACATTTAAGGTGAATTGATATCCAGAATTTGCATTTTGATATTCTGGAAATGCCTTAAACACATCAGGACGTGACACACTATACTGTGCTTCTCCCATGCTTTTACCATCCACCAATATTTCTAACTTTGATACACCATTGGCATCTAGAAACCAACCATTTACAGGAATTTCTCCTGTTACAATTGAACCGTTTGCAGGGGTATCAATGTAGCCTTTAGGTAGAATAGACTCCGCATTAGCAATTACCATATTACTATTAAATAGTATAAAAAGTGTAAAAAGTGTAAAAAAGGAAGCAATCAGTAAATATTTGGTTACTCGTATTTTTATAATATCCACCTCTCCTACCAATCTAGAAATTTATTAACCTCAAATAAATAATATCAAACAATATTCTCGTAAACAATCTAAATTTCGACATAATTTCTATATTCTCCAACCTTACTTTTCTTAATAACAGGGAAATAACAGTAAAAAATAAGGCTTGAATACTAATATTTTTCCTAGAAAGCGGAAAATGGTAGGATAAAAGTTTGTACTATTAGTAAAAATCCATCTGAAAAATCTTGACAAATTCTCTCAATATTATACAATTTCTATGTGTTCAAAACTTGAACGGTGAAATTTAAAAATAAGTCTATCTCTATGCTAAAGGTGTTGATTGTTTGATTGAAAAAGAGTTTAGGATTTTAGAAATTCTAAATAAAGACTGTACCCTCAGCCAACGTGAGGTTGCCACGAAGGTAGAAGTTTCTGTTGGTACTGTGAATTCAATAATTAAACAGCTTGTTAATAAAGGTTATCTCACAATTAAAAAATTATCGAATTCCCAACAATATGTAGTTAGTGAAAAAGGGGTCGTAATTTTAGAGGACTATATTAAAGGCAGCCTTAATAGGAAGATTGTCTTCCCAACAAAAAAACTTACTAAGATTACGCAAGCCGTAATTTTAGCGGCCGGTGAACGTACGGGTTTTAAACAGCCCATTGGTTTTTTAAAACTTGGACAAGGGACCATTGTCGAAAGAACAATTAAGTTACTGCATGAATGCGGTATTAAGGACATCATCATTATTACTGGATATGAAAGTCACTATTATGAGAATTTAACAAAAAAATATTCTCGACTGACTTTAGTGAAAAATGAGGACTACCGCTGGACAGGTACTATGGCTTCTTTGGCTTTAGCACAGAATTACATCGAAGATGACTTTCTACTACTCGAAAGTGATATTGTTTTTGAAAGAAAAGCACTACTAGAGTTAGTAAAAAACAAAAACCGAAATTGTTTGTTAATCACGAATGAAAGCGGATCAGAAGACGAAGTATTTGTTGAAATTAGAGATGGTTATATCTTTAAAATGTCAAAGGACCGGCATCAATTCAATAAAATTGATGGGGAACTTATTGGAATTTCCAAAATTTCCATCGATATCTATGAAAAAATGCTTGAAGAATATAGGCATAATAAAAATCCATATTTTAATTACGAATACACTCTATTGGACGTCGCAAGGACTTTTAGCATTGGCTATTCAAAGTTAATTGATTTAGTTTGGACAGAAATAGATACCAAATGGCATTATAAAAACTTGATTAACTATATTTACCCTATGTTAATCGAAAAAGATAATGGAAAAAAGGAGGCTGGACAAGTTGACACAAATTAAACAGGCAGTTATTTTAGCCGCAGGTGAACGAAAAGTATTTGAAACGCCTGTTGGCTTCCTTGAATTAGAAGACAGTACGATTATCGAAAGAATGATTACTACTTTAAATGGTAATGGCATTGACAAAATTATTATTACAACTGGTTATAAAAAAGAGTATTACGAGCAACTAGCTAAAAAGAGAAATGTAACTTTGGTTTATTGTGATAAATATAAATGGACTGGGACAATGCATTCCCTAGCACTGGCTTCAAAGCATATTGATGGTGATTTTTTATTAATTGAAGGAGATATGGTCTTCGAAGAAAGAGCTATTTCTTATCTGCTTAAACATCCTAATAAAAATTGCATGTTAATTACCAGTGAATCTGGTTCTGGTGATGAGGCTTTAGTTGAAATCCGGGACAATTACATTCATCGTATCTCCAAGGATATCCATCAGTTGAACAAGATTGATGGTGAATTCATCGGAGTTTCAAAAATATCATTAGTAGCGTACAGAGAAATGATTGAGGACTTCAAATATAACAAAAACCCTTATCTTTATTACGAATATGCACTCCTAAATATTATTAATAAACACAACATCGGCTATGAAAAAATTGATGATTTAATTTGGAGTGAAATTGATACAACCGAACATTATAATAACCTAACATATTTAGTTTATCCAAAGCTTAAGCGAAAAGAAATGGAAATTAAGAAGCAATTTGTTAAAGATTTACTTTCCAATATTTTAGAAATCGACCCACAGTCGATTAGCCATATAGAGAAACTGGGCGGTTTAACCAACAACAACTATAAGGTACGAATAAATGAAAAGGATTTTGTTGCAAGAGTACCCGGATTTGGGACAGAAAAAACGATCGATAGACTTAATGAAAAAATTAATTCTTCACTTGCATACAAAATTGGTCTAGATAGCAGATCCATTTATTTTAATGAGTTTACAGGACTAAAGATAACTGAGTTTATCGAAAATGCTGAGACGTTAAATCCCACAACAGCAAAAAGAGAAGACAATATGGAGCTGATAGCAGGTGTACTAAAAACACTACATACCAGCAGTGATACATTCAATGAAGATTTTGATCCCTTTGAAGGAACCTTATACTACGAAAATGTACTTTTGGAAGCCAATGGCAAGCTTTTCGATGATTATCTAGAGCTGAAGGAATTATTTATGCCCTTAGAAGATCAGTTAGCAAATCTCGGTATGGTGAATGTTCCTGGGCACCTTGATGCCCTTCCTGAAAACTTCATTAAAAGTGGTGAAAACAAACTTTATTTAATTGATTGGGAGTACAGTGGCAATTATGATTATCTTTGGGACGTAGCAGCAGTTTCCCTAGAATGCGCTTATTCTGAGGATGAAGAAGAATTATTCTTCAAAAAATACTTTGGAACGAATCCTACAACGGAAGAACGAAGGAAAATAGAAATTCACAAAATTATGCAGGACATGTTTTGGAGCATGTGGAGTGCTGCAAAGGTCGCGTTGGGAGATCCGTACCTGGCTGACTATTCCCTTGACCGATACAACAGAGGAAAAGAAAATTTATCCAATTACATGAAAAATGAATCAAATTCATTTCTTCAAAATATATAAAAAAATTTATTGAATGTGCGGTGGAGTTATGGGGATTATCGGCAATATTGTAATTTATATTATTATGGCGTGTGCAGTTATTGGTGCTTTCGCAGCGATTCGGAATGATGAAAAAGGACTTGGAAAGGAATTCATGCAAGGTTTATATTCCATAGGTCCAATATTTGTTCCTGTAGCAGGGATCATGGCTTCAGTCCCTTATTTGTCTCTATTTATTAGCAAAGTCTTTGGACCGGTTTTTAGTTTTATTGGTGCAGACCCATCAATTGCTGCAACCACTTTTATCGCGGGGGATATGGGTGGATATCAATTGGCAGATGCGCTGGCACAATCGAAAGATAGTTGGATCATGGCAATGATTATCGGCTTTATGGCAGGAGCAACAATCGTTTTTAGTATCCCTGTAGGTTTAACTATGCTTGATAAAAGAGATCACAAATATATGGCACTTGGAGTTATGTCTGGTATTTTAAGTATCCCACTTGGGGTATTTATCAGCAGTATGATAATGAAATTAACTAGTACACAAGTTAGAGGTGAGGTTTCAACAAATGCAGCTTCGACACATACCTTCGCACCAGATTTTGGAACTCTGTTTTTAAACTTAACACCGCTTATCATTGTGGTTATTCTAATCGCACTAGGCCTTCGTTTTATTCCTGATAAAATGATTAAAGGATTTATGTGGTTTGGACGATTTATGGATATTGGAATTAAATTAGTATTAGTATTTTCCATTGTGGAGTATTTTACAGGAATCTTCAGTACACTATTTGGTTCATGGGGATTTGACCCAATTATTGCCGATACAGAGGATCAGTTCCGAGCTTTAGAAGTTGCAGGATATATAGGGATTATGCTGGCAGGGGCATTCCCGATGGTATACCTGATTCGAAAATATTTATCTAAACCTCTCGAGATTATTGGAAATAAAGTTGGTTTAAGTTCTGAAGGCAGCGCAGGATTACTAGCTGGTGCGGCAAATATATTAGCTATGTTTAACCTAATCAAGCACATGCGACCAAAAGATAAAGTCATTTGTATTTCATTTTCTGTAACATCCGCGTTTCTAATTGGTGATCATTTAGCTTTTACTGCAAACTTTCAACCAAATATGATCCTTCCCGTAATGGTTGGTAAGCTATCTGGTGGTATTATCGCCATTGTTCTTGCCTATTGGATTTCTGTTCCAAAAGCATTGGAGCTTGAAAAATTGGATCGCGCAATTGGGGTTATCGGAAAAGACGAATACATTAAACTGTCTCCTAACGATGCTTAACATTTAGTGAAAGATAATCAATCAACTTGGATTGACACAGGAGGGTGAATAAATTGAAAGCAATAATATTAGCTGCTGGTATGGGAACAAGATTAAGACCGTTGACAAATGACACACCTAAATCCTTAGTTAAAGTAGCTGGGGAACCGATGATTGAAAGACAAATTAGATTTTTAAAAGAAAAAGGAATTCATGAAATCATTGTTGTTACTGGGTATTTGCATGAGAAGTTTGAATATCTAAAGGAACGATTTGGTGTCACGCTTATTCATAATGATAAATATAATTTGTTTAATAATATTTATACAATGTATCTTGTAAGAGATTATTTACAAGACGCATTTGTTACAGAAGCAGATGTGTTTATGGTCAATAATTTTATTAAAACTGATTTGGAACACTCTACCTATTTCGCAGGAATAAAACATAATTTTGAACAAGAATGGATTCTTAAATTCGATGAAACTGACAGAATTCATGATATTGTCATTGAGGATGGTACAGATTATATTATTGCCGGTGTCTCTTATTGGACACAAACAGATGGACTTTACATCAAGGAAAAGTTAGAAGAAGCAATTGAAAGTAGAGACTATAAGAATTTATATTGGGATAACATTGTACAAGAAAATATAAATAACATTCATTTAAAAATTACAAAAGTGAATTCAGACGATTGGTTCGAGATAGACTCAATAGAAGATTTAGAGCGGGCAAATGATTACCTTTTAAGTACAAAGTTATAAGAAACTTCAAAAACAGCTGGTATATACATACCGGCTGTTTTTGTGTTTAGAAATAATAATTTTCCCTCTCTTTTATGGATATGCATTTTAAATTTAAAAAAGAATAATACTATAGTAAATTTGATAATCCAGCCGAGAGAGTGAGAATATGTCTTCTAAGAGAATAAAATGGATCGATACTTGTAAAGGGATAGGTATAATATTAGTAATTGTTGGTCATACTCCTATCGATCCAACAGCTAGAAGTATTATCTATGCATTCCATATGCCCCTATTCTTCTTTTTCTCAGGATACTTTTTTTCTGAAAACAGATATAAAAACTTAAAAGAAATTGCTATCTCAAAGTTTAAATCGTTAATCATTCCTTATATTTCTTTTTCAATTATTTCTGTTTTCCTTCTAAGGTTCTTTTTTGATCAACCTATTGCCCTAAGAGTTTTTCTTGAACAAATGATTATTTCCAAACGAAATAGTATATCCTATGATGATCCAATTTGGTTTTTAACCTCTTTATTTACCATTGAAATTCTTTTTTACCTATTGGCTAGATTTTCAAAAAACATACATATTCGATTGCTATCTGTCATCCTAATAGGGTTTACCTCAAGCATATTATTGAAGGTTTTTGCTGGCGGGACTATTTTACCTTGGAGTTTGGATCAATCACTTTACTATTTGATATATTTTGGTTTTGGACACTATATTAAAGGGATCAATTTCTTTAAGAAAAATAAGACAAGGTCATTTATTATTATTTTAAATTCTACACTCTTTCTTGCACTTATCCTTTTTCAAGAAGTTTATTATAGCTTTTGGAATCTTTTAAGCCTCCCATCAAGTTTGTTTTCAATATTCGATGCGATTATTTGGGCTATATTAGGTATATCATTTGTCATTTTAATTTCCCAATTTCTATCGTTTATATCTTTGCTAAACTTCCTTGGGAAAAATTCACTTATACTTATGTCCTTGCACATTCCTCTAGGTTTTAATTTCTACAATAATTTAATAAGAGCAAGGCTAAATATTGAGATACCAAATTTAAATCTATTTGGTATTGCAGCAACCCTATGTGCAATTTTAATTTTAATTCCCACTTGTTTAATTATTAATAGATTTTTCCCTTTTATACTAGGGAGAAATATGAATATTAATCCTTTAAAGATAACTAAGAAAAGCTGACTTGCATCTCTAGTCAGCTTTTCCCCTATATTTTAACAATACTTATAAAGTTTCAAGCTTTTTCGCCATAAACTTTATTAAATCTTCCCTCAATTCTTCCTTTTGAAGTGCAAATTCAATTGTCGTTTCAATAAAGCCCAGTTTTTCTCCTACATCATATCTTTCACCTTCAAACTCATAGGCAAAAACACGTTGAATATGATTTAAATTCTGAATGGCATCTGTCAGCTGTATCTCACCACCTGCCCCGATTTCTTGCCTTTCCAAAAACATAAAAATCTCAGGGGTAAAAATATATCTGCCGATAATAGCCAAATTGGATGGGGCTGTTCCTAATTTAGGCTTTTCCACAAAATTTTTAACCTGATAGGAACGCCCATCTTGATGAATCGGATCAATAATTCCATAACGGTTGGTCTCATTCTCTGGTACTTTTTTAACTCCGATAACGGAAGAGTGCGTTCGATCGTACTCATTCATTAGTTGTTTTAAACAAGGAGTTTCTGCTTGAACAATATCATCCCCTAGTAAAACGGCAAATGGTTCATTTCCAATAAAATTCCGGGCACACCATACAGCATGTCCGAGCCCTTTTGGTTCCTTTTGTCTAATATAGTGTATATCAACCATTTTCGATGGTTCTTGGACTTTTTTTAAGAGCTCCAACTTTCCTTTGTTTAGCAAAGTTTGTTCAAGTTCATATGCATAATCAAAATGATCCTCTATCGCTCGTTTCCCTTTCCCTGTTACGATAATGATATCTTCTATCCCAGATTCAATCGCTTCCTCCACTATGTATTGAATCGTTGGCTTGTCAACAATGGGCAACATTTCTTTAGGCATTGCTTTCGTAGCTGGTAGAAAACGAGTACCAAGCCCAGCTGCTGGAATAATGGCCTTTCTTACCTTATGCATATTAACCTCCCCTTTCAAACATATTCTTCGTGCCTTTCCAATAATCTTCTTACTGCACATAATAACAAATTATAAGTTGAAAAACACTAATGGCTGTTTTGAGATTAACCATTATTAAACAAAACAACCTTACTCCTAAGGAATAAGGTGCTTTGTTTGACTATTAATTCTCGAATTTTCGTCTTCTCACAATAAGTGTAATACCAAGCCCGACAACGAGAATACCAAATAATAAGTAGTTATACATATTTGTTGCGGTATTAGGTAGTTTCTCCCCTGTTGTTGGTTTCGTTGTTGGCTTCGTTGGATCTGTTGGTTTTGTTGGATCTGTCGGATTTGTTGTTGGATTGTCGACAGTTGATTCTTTCGCTATTAAAATTCTGCCTTCAATTGCTGCTGTAATCGGTTTTGTCTGTGCCTTAACATAGTTCACAAAAGTATCTAAATCCGTTAACCAAACTTTACGTTCTTTACCTTGTTTTAGAATGGTGTAGCCATCTCCACCATCTGCCATAAAGTTATTGACCGCAATCGTATATTCGGCCTTAGGATCAATTTTTGATCCATTTGGTAAGAAAATATCTAAAACTTTTTCACCTAGTGGTTTTTCAACTGACCAAGTGTATTTTAAGCCAGAGATCGCCATGATCCGATTTCTATCCGCTGCAAATTGCTGATTTAACAAAGTTCTAATTTGCTCTCCGGTTAACTTCAATGTCACAATGTCATTACCGAATGGCTGGATTGCAAATAATTCACCCCATGTAATTGGACCTTTATTTAGGTTATCACGGATACCGCCTGAATTCATGAAAGCAAAATCTGCCTTTGTGCCATCACGCATTGCATCTGCGATTAAGTTACCAAGTGCTGATTCACCAGCTTCATTTGCTGTACGTGTTAACTCAATAGCCGCATCTCCAACTTCTTCATTAATAATAGGAGCAATATCAGCCATGTAAGCATCAAGTTCAGCTTGGACACCTTCATCTAGGAATTCAGGTGTTTGGAAAGTTGTAACGATCTGTGCTGATTTCGCAATAATGTCTTGTGTTTCAGGATTGATGGTTAAATCAATATCAGAGAAGGCAGTACCATAAGAATAGGATTGAACAAGTAACTTACCATCAACTGTTGAATTCAAATATTTATGGTCATGCGCACCAAAAATAACGTCAACTTCATCATCTACTTGATTCGCAAACTCAACAACTTCTCCGGTAGGATTAGAGCCATCCATTGCAGAAGTTCCTGGATTATGAGCTAACACAACAATTGATTTAATTCCTTTTTCTTTAAGTTCTTTTGCATATTTGTTGATTGCTTCCACTTCATCTGTAAATTTAACACCTGCTACACCACTTGCCGTAACAATACTAGGTGTTTCAGTTGTAATAACACCGATAAATCCAATTTTCACTCCATCAACTTCTTTTATAGCATAAGGAGGTAAAATTAATTCATTTGTCTTTTCATCCACAACGTTTGCAACAACGTATGGGAAATTTGCTCCTTCAAACTTACCATATTTTTCAACAGTTGCCGGATGTGATCCACCTTTGATAAGGCGCTTCATTTCTTTAACACCTTCATCGAACTCGTGGTTACCAACTGTTCCAAGATCAAAGCCAATTTCATTCATAAAACGAATGGTAGGCTCGTCTTGTAAAAGTGCAGATACCGGACGGCTGGCACCAACAGCATCACCTGCATGAAGCATGATCGTTTCAGCATTATTTTGTAATTCTCTGTCTTTCAAATAACCTGATAAGTATGCAATTCCACCTGCAGGTTGTCCGTTTACTTTAGTAGAGTAGTCAAGTTGTCCGTGGAAATCATTAATTCCCAGTAATTGAACATGGACGTTTTGATCTAATTCAAATAATTGATAACCTTCTTTAGTCGTAGATGCACCAAGTGCTTTAACATTTGGTGTAGTGCCTAGGTAATCAAGTGCTTCAGGCGCACTATTGAAAACGATCTTTGCATTACCGCCAACACGAGCAATTTTCCAGTTGTTATCTGGAGCAGGTGCAATTTTACCTTGTGCACTGATGTAGTCCATAAGGATTTGACGATTTTCGAATGGTGAATCAACTATCACCCTAGCATCCTTTAATTCTGCTAATCCCCCGCTGCCGCCAGCACGATAATTATTGGTCGCAACGATATACTTTTGAGCAGGATTGATTGGTGTTCCATCTAATAATGTTAATTTAGTAACCCTTTGTCCCGCTGGCTTTGTTACATCAATTTCATATTTAACCCCATCCATTACATCGTAATTGTAAGGGCGGAAATCGTAATCCAGTAATTCTTGAGGCTCAGTTTTAGCAGGATCAATCGTTTTGAATTGTTCAGCTGATTTTTCGATCCAGCGCTTAACTTGATCTCCATTTACCTCAATAGCCTTTAAGGTATTATCAAACAAGTACAAATCAGCTGCACTTTTGATGGTTACGTCACCTTTTTTGATATTCGTGTAATCGGCTACACCACCACGTCCGCCTTTAAATGGCGCTGCTGCAGAAAGTACTGGAATGCCCTTTAACTCTGGAGCATTTGTGTTAATCCAATTTTTCACATAGTCCATTTGAGCATTGTTGACGATTTGTGAAGATGCATCATCCATTACTCGTGTAAAGAAACTGTGCATCGGAATTGCAGTAGTACCAATTTTTCCGCGTACATAATCAAGTGTGGCTTGATGTTCAGCAGCTACAGCTTTAACAATTTCTTCATCAGGTTGTGTGGAAGCACCTACTGGGCGGTTAACCGATTTTGAGTTTGTTTTATCAACTGTCCATTTTCCATCCGTACCTTGTACTAAAGCCAAATCAAGTACACCAAGATTGTTACCCCAGTATCCAGCTTCAACCGCTTGTGTACCATTAATTGTACCTTTTACATTATCAATTCCTGGCTTCCCATTGAAAGATTGGTCCCCAGGGAAGTTTAAGTGAGCATGACCAAATAGCATGGCATCGATGCCAGCGACTTTTGTTAAATCGTAAACAGCATTTTCAGCCTCTTCTTGACCTTCTTCTGCAATATCACATCCAGAGTGTGCAACCGCAACAATTACATCTGCACCTTTTGCTTTCATTTCTGGAATAAACTTGTTTGCCTGCTCTACAATATTTTTCGTAATAACTTTACCAGTAAGGTTATCCTTATCCCAACGCATGATTTGTGGCGGCACAAAACCAATTACCCCAACTTTAATCGTTGACTTATTACCGTTATTGTCAATGATTTCTTTATCAAGAATTTCGTATGGAGTAAAGTAGTTTTGATCGTTGGCTGGGTTACCATCTTTATCATCATGGTATACATTCGCGTTAACAATTGGAAATTCTGCTTCTTGCATCACATCTTGCAAATAGTCTAAACCATAGTTAAATTCATGATTCCCAACTATAGCAGCATCATAATTTAAATAATTCATAGCTTTAAAAATAGGATGTGTATCATTTGGTCCAAGCTTGTTAACCTTAGCTACATAACTAGCTAATGGGTTTCCTTGAATCGTATCTCCAGCATCAAACAGCATAGAGTTATCCACTTCTGCTCGTGCTTGATGTATTAAAGAAGCCGTTTTTGCTAAACCATAATTTGGTACTGGTGCATCCTTAAAATAATCATACGGCAAAACATTACTATGTAGATCAGTAGTTTCCAAAATACGTAGAGTTGCAGTATTTGTACCCTCTGCACTTACGATACTTGGGAATGCATTCAATGGAACTGTTGTTAGTGCGAGTCCAACTGCGAGAAAACTGTTTAAAACACGTTTTTTTATGTTTCTTTTAATCTTTCTCTTCACACTCAATCCACCCTTCGACAAAAGATTTTGCATTGCATGACTATTCTACTAATTTATCTCAAAGATTAATAGTAGTTTTTTGTAAACTTTTAAATATTTTTGCCGAATTCATTGTCTTTCTTACTTTTAAGCGAGAAATGTATGCGGTTAAACACGAACGAAAATTAATATACGGGAGTATTTATTCGGATTTCAACAGAAAAAACATTTACATTTTCAGCACTTGGATTTACCGTTGTAATATCACCAATTTATATTTACAATCCCATCCCTTCCCATTTATACTTAATTTATGTAAAAATTAACAATTTTTAGAAACGGGGTTAAAAAATGAAGCGGATCATTTCTATTATTCTATTGATCGTGATTGTTTTTGTGTTATCAGTAACAAACCCTAAGCGTTCGGCATACATAAAATGGATCAATCATGAAGCGATGGGCCAGTCTTCAAATATAGTGGAAAAAGGGATTCTTTCATTAGCAGGGGAAAAGGTTTTTGATATGGGAACAACGGAGTCGGATTACTTTGTTTTTTCAGTCTATAAAACCGATTTTTCTGAAATTGGCTTAGGTCAAGTCACCTGCATTGGGATCTTTAATCATTTCATTCCAATTTCTAAAGAGAAGTAAAAAGAAGACCATGGTCTTCTTTTTACGTTTATTCCACTTTTTCCACGGTAAAAACCGGAACTTCAATACTCTGTCCATACTCATCTAAAATTGTCTCATAGGTAGTAAATGTACCTATCAGGGAACGGAAAGTATTCGTACCAGGTACAGTCACACCCCGTACTACTAGATAACTTCGTTCATACTGACTACGATCATAATTGTATTTCTCTGATAGTAGAACAACCTGGTTATTATTCAATCGTTGGACATATCCATTAAAACGGACCTTCATTCCTTGATAGTTAAGGATTTCTTTTACACTAATATCAATATAGTCGACTTTAATTTTAATAAATCGATAGACTCCATCTATTCCCCGCTCATAGTACGCAAATTCAGCCTCACCTTTGCCAACAGGATTATCTAGTAATAACTGTCCTGGTGCTTCAATGGCCAAATCATTTGCTTCAATATCAAGGATATTCTCGCTAAAATTGTTTCTGATTTCAAAGGCTAAGTAGCGATGAGCCCTTTGCTGCGATTTTGCCTCAATTAAAATGACAGGATATTCACTCATATCATTTTGAAAAACAAGCTTTTCAATGACTGGGGCGTTGACCAACTTCGTTTCACTAATAGCCATTGGCTCTTGCCCTTCCAGCTTGCCAATGTAGAGGATGCCCTCATTCGATATGGCTGCAACAACACTTTCTGCACCAAATATATTCCTGCTATTAATGGTCTGCGGAAATTCTTTACCTGGATATTGCCTCTTTAATACACGGATCGGTTCAAATTTATCCCATTCCCACTCAGCATCTGCAATCTGCATACTTGTATCTTCTAAAGACATAAGGCCCTGATAAATGGAAAGGGCTTCTTCAAATTTATTATTATCGCGTAGATTTTTCGCTTTTGTCAGTAGATTATTTTGAGATGTTTCAATAAAAGCAATTACCTTTGATTCCGCCATGACAGAAGGTAATTTCTTAACACTAGTTGCCTGCTCTGCAAAAGCAGCGTAATCCTCTTTGTTCATAGCCTTTGTTAGGACCCGAAGCAGGTTGCTGTCTAAAGAATTCTTCAGCCATTCGGTATCCATTGAAAACGTCGAGAGCATTTTTAATTGTCTACTCCCTTCCTCAACAATAGAAGAGGTATTTTCATTGCTGAATAATGGCTGCATCTTTAAAGAATAGTATTGAATAAATAGAGCCTCAACTTCATTCACCTTGGCGCTGTCTCCACCATAATAGTCTGCAGGAATCAGCATGAAATCCTGATAAACCGACTCTTCATCAGCGGGATCTTTTAAACTGGCTGCAAGCGATGTTTTACTTTTGGAAAAATAGTCATGAAAATCCTTCTCCATCTCCGTTTTCACTAGCATCTCGCCATACATGTCCTGTTGAATAGCTGTGCCCGCTAACCAATTTTTCGCATTTTCCTGCCATCTTTCGTAAGTCTGAACGAGCTCCGCAAGTTGATTTTCCTCAAAGTAATCTTGCCCCTGTTCGTCAATCTCCTCCATTTCCTCTTTAATAGGAGTCAAAATGGAAAGTATTTGATCCATTTCCTGATTGTGGTCCAATACAAAAGGATTTTTCCGGGCTAGTTGAAATTGTTTTTCTGCTGCGATTAATTCCCCTGATTCAAATAACTTCATTGCTTCACGGTAATCATCGATTTTTTCATGAGCGAAAACGATTTTGCCGCCGACAGCTAGTAAGCAAATGATAAAAATAAATAACCGAAGATTCCTAGATAGGTTGACCTTTTTATAGACCGTCAGTTTAAACATGGGCGCCAATCCCTTCTATACAAAGTGTTTAAAGTCAGGGTCATAGTTGTATTTTAATCGGACTAAATGTTTTGTTTTTTCGGCGAGGCTGCCCCAATTCTCTTCAGGATTAGCGTGCAAGATATTGCACAGCCGCAAGATGCGATCCTTTGGAAAATAGTCGATGAACTCTTGGATAAAGTCAGAGAATTCAAGGATGTAAAGCTTCATTCTCAAAGCGGATCCTGCCACTGTTATGAGGGAATCGATACCATAATCACGAACAATTTCAGTCCGATGCTCCACAAAGTAAGCGATTGATTTTTTCGTGATCAGCGAACGGTTTATTTTTACGACTTCTAAGGCATATTTCAAAAAACCCTTGTCATAAGCGGAAGGAATAAGCGTCTCGAGTTCAAGCTCCATGTCTTTACGAAGCGCAATCTCATTCAAAGCCATGACACTGCGTATTTTCAATTGATCAGTATCGATAAAATCGCAAATCTCTCGAAGCTTATCATAGCTCGCAGCAACGTTGTCGGCTCTAACATCTTCTTTCGCTCGAATACTATCCAACTGGATTCCGGCTTTTATTTTTTCAATATCCTCTTTGAGGAGCTTTTGGAGCTGGATTCTGTACTCACTTTTAATAAAAATAAGTGTCAAACTAACATATCCTAGCGTAAACAATACACCCGCAATCAGTGAATAATAAAGCATACGTACCGTAGGAGCAAAAATGATGCCAAGACAAACGACAGTTAAAATCGTAATGGCCTCAGAAAACAAACGATTTTTAAATATTGATCTTGCCAAGCTTTCGACACCCGAATAGATGGTGCCGCATTCCGGACAATTTTCATCCTTTAACACCGTGTAACGTTGACATTTCTTACACATTTTTACCTTTTGAAAAACGTATTTTGTTCTTTTCTTCTTCGGTAATTGAACGGCATGTTTAGTCAATATGATCACCTTCATTGAGCATGATTCGTAAATCATCATCAAGATCTTCGTAGCTGCTGCAGTACTTTTTATTCTTGAATATTTTATAAGCTTTCCAGATTAAGATAAGGACTAATAAGCTAGTAAATAGGATGCTATACATTCACCCGCACACCTCTTATTCCAGTAGATTTATTTTGCAATTTTCTACATATGTCCTCCTTAAATTACCAGAAAATACATTAATTTTCACTATAATAGGAGGATTTTAATATTTCTATCAAATTATTCCTTTGGAATCACCATCGGCGGTGGTAAAATAGTAATATAATTGTAAAATTTTTCACAAAAAGGAAACTTCACCTCAAAAAGAAACGTCTTTTTTCTTGAGGCTATACTATGTGATTTTTCGATACTGCATTGGAGGTTGCACATATGTTTAAAAAGTGGATTAGTAGTTTTGTAGTCTTGTACGTAATCTTTCTCGCTTTTCAATACGCAAGTGTTCAGGCTGCCGGACCCCTAAACGCCTCATCCCGGATTGAAGCGTTACTCGTCGTCGATGTAAGTAAGTCCATGCTTGATAGTGACCCCCATCTTATTAGTAATGAAGCGATGAAAATGTTTGTCGATATGTCCTCAGTAAAAGGAGATAAAATTGGTGTTGTTGCCTATGCAGATGAAGTGATGCGTGAAAGTGCGCTCGTTGATATACGCTCGGAGCAAAGCAAAAAAGACTTAAAAAGCTTTATCGACTCCCTTGCTAAGTATCCCTATACCAATATATCTGTTGGTGTCAATGAAGCGGTAAAGCTTCTCGATTTGGGGCATGAGGACGATTACTTTCCGTTGATTGTCTTACTTGCTGACGGCAACAATGACTTGAATAAGAGTAAAAGCAAAACGGTCCAACAAGCCGATGATGATTTGGCTGTAGCAGTCGAGGCTGCTAAGAAAAAGGGCTACCCTATCTATACAATCGGCTTAAATGCCGACGGAAAGCTAAATAAACAGGTTTTACAAAATGTTGCGACGAGTACAAATGGCCAATTTTTCGAAACAACTACTGCCGATGACCTTCCTGGCATCTTGAGTCAAATCTTCGCTAACCATTTAAAGTTAAAAATTGTTCCCATCAATCAACTCACTGCAAATGGCGAGTTTCAGGATATAACCATCCATGTCCCGAATGAAAATGTCATTGAAGCAAATATTTCATTGATTTCAAGCCAGCCGGTCAAAGTAAAATTAATCGATCCTTCCGGCACCGAACAACCGATACCTTCAGACAACATTCTTCTCTCTACATCTAAGTCCTACTCAATGGTAAAGCTCATCAATCCGGTTCAGGGTGATTGGACTCTTAAGGTAAAAGGAGTTCCCCAGGACAAAATCGATATCAATCTCATTTTTAACTATGACTTACAGCTCAAGTTAGCACCGCTTGTTTCAAATGGCTTTACGGCAGGAGATATTGTAAAAATCGCCTCCTTCTTTGAGGACAACGGTGCAAAAATAGCAGATAAAGCTCTTTATAGTACCATGAAGGCTACGCTCCTAATCAAGGATTTAACTAACGGCCAAACAGAGGAAATTCCACTTACCTCCGATGAACAAGGCTTTACCGGTGACTTCAAACTGGGTGATTCCAACCAGTATGAAGTGTTGGTCAAGGCCGAGGATAATAGTTTTTTCCGGGAAACCGCCGTTGAAAAAATCAACGTTCAAAAGGGTGCTACACCTACAGCCGCTAAGGTCAGCCCGATACAAGAAGAAAAGTCTTTCCCTTGGTTATATGCTGGAATCGGCGCCTTGTTATTAATCGGATTACTCGCATTCTTTTTCGCTAAGAAACCAAAACGCGGCTTTAGCGGACAAATGGTGGTTGAAATTAAAGATGAAGATACCGGGGAACGGACGACGCCGCAGTTTAAGAAGCTTAAAGATTTCCAAGGAAAAATTAAGCTTCACCAATTGCTTTCAGTAGCACCGGAATTCTCGGAGACGGACCAAATCCTGTTCAAGCCTGACAAAGCGGATATGCTGCTAATTGTAAATCAGTCCGACTGCACCATCGAAAAAAGCGGCCGCGCCATTGACGCCAGAAAAGGGCAGCTCGTAAAGCGCAATGACAGGCTAAGGATTCTTTTAAAGAAAGTCAATAAATCGATCTATATTGAGTACATCAGTTAAAAACCACCATGGGAGGAAAGTAAATATGAAAGCAACGGTAAGAGAGCATATCCAGCAGTTAGATGTTTCCCTCGGAGGAGGAATTATTTCTGAGAAAATCCGTGTCGATACCATCGACAACCCGATGCTTGTGATTGGCTTAGGAGGTACGGGGATTGATGCCCTCCTTCGCCTAAAGTATCAGGTGAATCGCCGCTTCAAGCTCCCGCAGGACCCATTAACGAAGAAAAAACGAGAAAAGCCAAATAACATTGAATTTTTAGCGTTTGAAACCAATGAATATGACCGCAATAAAAACTATAAAGGCATTGGCTTAGATCCAAACAAGGAATTTGTGCTGCTCTCCAATCCTGAAATCGGCAGCCTGCTCCAAAATCGCAGTACGATTGAGCCTTACATAAAGGAATGGTTATCTCCAGAGCTATTAATTACCGATGGAATCAGCGGTGCTTCAGGTGTCCGCCAGGCCGGGCGTTTGCTCCTTTTCACCAAAATCAATCAAGTTGTGCAAACGATCCAAAAGAAAATCGATTCGGTGATGGAAGGTTCGGGAAAAAGGCTGTATGTATTTATCTTAACTGGATTGTCAGGTGGTACAGGAAGCGGCTGTTTCCTTGATATTTCCTATATCACACGTGGTATTATTGAACGCCAATACGGTTCAAGCGGAGTGGATAAAGTAAGCATGCTTGGTTATTTATTCACCCCAGATGTGAATTTATCAAAGCGCGGCTTAAGTTCTCATACCGTTGATTATATTGAAAAAAATGGCTACGCTGCCTTAAAAGAACTTGATTACTGGATGAATGTTGATGAGCGTAATGAACGCTTCAAAATGCAATATGGCAGCATGCTCATGGTTAACTCACCAATGCCGCCATTTAATCTTTGCCACTTAATTTCAGGAAAAAACCTCGAGGGTAAGTGGCTCGATAATGCCTATGATTACTGCATGAATGTTACCGCTGAAAACATTACCAACTTCATGGTCAATGAAAATAAAAAGGGCGATGAGTTTGCCATCCATGATTATATCAGCAATATCCGTACCAATATTGCCGTCATGCCAAAGCCGTATGCCGTCAACTATCAATACAATGTGATTGGGGCAGCAACAGCAGAAATTCCCGTCGAGGAAATGACCACCTATGTCGGCTATAAGCTTTTTGAAAAAATGAACAATATGTTTGAATTAGCTCCAGATCAAACTGATGTTGAGCAATTTGCTGAAAAGCTGCAAATTGATCCAGATTCTGTCCATCGTCGTTTTAATGACCGTGTACCAGAACCGTTATCAGGATTTGAGAATAGTGACCGCTTCTCTTACAACAATGTCATTAAGCAATCGGTTATCAATCTCGATGAAGAATTAGACAGGGAATTTTTATTAAAGGCAAAGGAACAGTACCGTAAATGTAAAAAGCAGCTTCCAGGTGAAATCGTCGAGGAGTTTCGACGTCAAGTGGAGCGCTTGTTCCTTCACCCGAAAAAAGGACCGATTTATGCTTCACGATTAATCTATTCCAATGATGGTTTTTGCTTATTAAAAACGTTACAGGCTTACAGCGAAGGTCTTCGTGACCGATTAGACAGACTGCCGCGGGCCATCCAGTCCGAACAGGATTATGCTGATAACAAACTTGAAGACGCAAGAAGTGCCTTTATCTCCAAGGATCGTAAAAAGAATGCCTATATTGATGCAAAACTGAATGAATTCGATGCCCGTGCTGAAAAAGCAAGAATTGAAGAGATGATTGAATTCTACGACGATTTATATCCACTGTTAAACAATCAAAATTCGAAAATTTATCAGGTTTATAAAGAAATTCTCGAAAAACTAAAAGCTATTTTCCAAAGTAATGCCGATATCCTCATCAATGGTGAGGAAGTGAAACGTGAGAATGATGTCACTTATTATTGGCATTTAGTGAGCGTTCCAGATGTTGCCCGTGAGATTCAAAGAATGTTTGATTCAAAGGACGGCGAAATTTTGGTGCAGCAATGGTCCGAAATGCTGCTTGAAAAATCTGTCCATTGGGTAAAGGAAAGTGACATTGATGTCGTAGGAACCGTTTCCGAATTTTTAACAGACCAGTTTGGTGAAATGATAACGAAATCAATGGAAGATTTCTTACGTTTGAAATACGGTGAGGATCAGCCCATTGATCAGATTATTGAACAAAGGATTGCGGCAAGACTTGATCGTGATGCCCTTCCAGTGTTCCATCTTGCCAATAGCAACGGTCAGCTTCATTTTCCGCAATGGGGATTTGTTTCCGTTCCAGCGCAAGCGCCGAATATTTTTAACGGCATTAAAAATTTCGAAAAACACGCCTTAAGTCAATCTCGCTTCACCATTAAGGAAAGCGAATTGAAAAATCGGATTTTCTGGTTGAATACGAAGAATGGTGTTCCTTTGTACGCATATGCACCACTGCAGGTCTATGAAAATTCCTATGAAAGAACCATTCTCGAAAAAGAAGGCATAGGCAGGCACCTTGTGCAAACGGAAAAAGAAAACTGGGCCTACCTCCCTTCACCTATTCCTGAAAAATCGTGGGGAGATACCCATTTCAATGAACGTGTCAGCACCTATAACAACAGCGTTCGAGAACTATTTGAAAAGGCGAAAAACTATGGATGCATAATCGAAAAAGATGCCGACCAAAATACAAGCGCCAGATATCAATGTAAATTTACAAAGCCGGCTTCACTAACGGACCTATTTGCTCGTCATGGACTTGATCCAAAATCGCTGAACAAAGCTACTCTTGGCAGCGTAAAACGGGTTCTTGGAGAGTTACAGGATATGCTTGCAGGAAGCATGGTGTCTGATGGTGCTAGCGATATTTTTGGCAGCACAACCTTGGAGATGGCGATTGAAAACTTTATCCGCTCTCCAAAGTTGATTGAGAGAATAAAAGAGGAAGTTAAAAAGTTTAGTTCTGTTCAGGAGAAAGTGAATGAACTGCAGCACTATATTGATTCACAAAAAGACAAAGAAGAGGCGCAAAATCAGTTTATTGAAGCACTTTACACAAAAACAATTCGTAAAAAAGGTGCCCTTTACATCTACGATAAAGAACTTGAGGAAGATGCCTGGGAGCCATTTGTGAATCTAATGAAAACAACTCATTTTGTCGATTACGAGTTGTTCAAGTCCTTTACAGAACTAACTCCAAAACAGTTGGATCAGCTCATGAAAAAATCCGAGCGCCGCAGCAATGAACTGATCCATCTTGAGAATACGTCAGAACTAGTTGCCGCCCTTGAAGAAATGGCCGCCACCTATCAGAAAGAAAAAGAAGCATTGGACTATGATTATAAAGACTTAGCAAACGGCGAAGAGCTGTACGAATTCTATAAAGAAATGATGATCAAAGTTTCAAATATGTTGAAACAGCTTAAGTCGTAACCATCCTTGGCCACTGGCATTCAAAGGCTAGTGGCCGGTTGTAAAAAGAAAGAATATTGTCTAGACGGGGGGAGACAGCTTGAGAGACCGATTGCAATCTTTTGCGATAGAATTTTCCAATCACCTTGAAAAGATGACACTTGAAGACCTTGAACAGCGTAGTGTCCATTACCCTGTAGTCTTTTTATTCTTGGGAGACAAGGTTCTTGATGCTCTAAAGTCGATCATGACGATAAATGATGAAAAATGGCACAATAGCGCTGGTGTTGTTTATTTTCATGTGTATCAAACTGAGACCATCAACAAAGATAACGTCTTTTCTGCCCAACTTCCCGGCCAAAGCTTTGACACAGTCGAGAAACGCAAAAAGATTTTTGAATCGCTTTATGAGGATGATTCGAAATTAATTGAAATCAATAGGACGATCCGTAGTCTTTCTTCTAAAGTGGCAGAAAACGGTAAGTCTTACTCCTCCTTAGAGAGGTTGAACCTATGTGTGATTACAGCTATTGATGATCCCGCCAATATCCTCATCCAAGAAATGACATTATTGTTAAAAAGCATTCTTCACGAATCATTTAAGAGCATTGAAGTAGATTTGTATGGGCTGATAAAAGAAAAGCAGGATGAAGATAATTATGCCCTCGCGGCAGCAAATGGGATTAGTTTTTTAAAAGAACTTGATAGCTTGCAACACGATCATTATAGCTTCCATCAGGAATTGCAGCTAACAGACGATTTATTAAGAATTCCAGTTAGTCACTCTTCTGCTCCACTTTTTGATCTAGTTTTTTTATTAAGTGACAAAAATGAAACTGGGCTGATTTCGAGTGAAGCCATTCAACAAAACTATGAAATGATTAGCCATTTAAATCTTTTAAAAAACCGCAAATTGATAAAAGATTATCATGAAAAAATGGATAGCTACAATCATGCTGCTTTTCGGCTTGCAATTAAGGGAAATCATGGCAAGCCGGTTTATGCCTCTGCTGGATTTGCAAAAGTAAACGTACCAACCAAAGCCATTACCCTTAACGCAGCTAGTCTTTTTTGTGCAGAAATGATTGAGATGCTTAAAACAACGAGTGTGCAGCCTTTACAAAAAATTCTCGACTTGTTCGAGCTGAATGAGGCTGCTTTTGAAAAGCACTTCACCACCCTCCTTCCGCCTTATCAGAAGCTTGAGGATATGAACGGATTATTGGGGATGACCACCTCCTTTCAAGAAGTAAGAAAAATGACGGTCAAACAAGCGGAGGACTTTCTCTATGACGGTGGTACAAGGAAATTCTTTTTTACAAATATTGAAGAGCCGCTGAGTCATGAACTGAAGCAATTAAAACTAAAAGCGCATATCCAAAGACTCTTGGATGAAAAAATCATTAATAATGATCAATATGGCATTTATTGTGCTTATGTATGGACTTCTGATTGGTCCGAGCAAAGTGTACGTTTGGAAGCAGAAAAAATTGCCCGTGAAACGAAAAAACAACTAATGGCAGCGGAAGCCACCTTAGAGCAGCTCTACCAGCAACAGGTTGATACCTGCGATTTTAAGAGGTCGTTCCTACCATTCTCTGATAAAAAAAATCTCCAAAGCTATCAAAACTATTTTTTCGAAACTGTTTATGGAACAAAATATCAGATTCTAAAGCTTCAGATAAAACTTGTGATACTAACGCACTACCAGCAAGCACTTGAGGAAAAACACCATTCCTTACGAAGGAAAATCGACGATATCGATCAGGTCCATTCCTATTTAAAACAAACTGCTGCTGAAAGTCTTTATGATGAGGATGAGTATTTAGGAAAAAACATTCCTGAATACTATAAAAGTATTGTTCATGAGATCGTAAATAGATTAAAAGAAAAACGCGGACCTAACTTTTTCTCCGAGGAGCGTTTTTTCGGAAATCTGCTCTCTTTGTTAGATAGCGGCGCCAATGGCTTTCTTGAAAGATTGCTTGAAGTTTGCCGTCGTGAAGTATTAAGTCAGGAAGAGTTTCAACACAGCTTTGAGGATGAATTGTTACAAAGAGCGAATGTGAACAGTGTCTATGAAAACAAGGACATCCTTTCAAAAGATGAATTATTTAGACACCTATATCTAAACTTACAAGAAAATGCAGCCGTACATATACAGGTTTATAACTATTCGCAAGAGCACCGTCATGAGGAAAATTATTTTGTTGGTGATTTTTATAGTACGTTTATGACCTATGCCCTTGAGAAGGAAAACGAGGCAAGTCATTATAAAGTCGGCTGTGCCCACGAAAAGAAAAGCAGCGGAATGGAAAAGCTGGTACTCATGGGCGGCTTCCAATCAATGGACTTACTGTATTACCGAAATGGTGAAAGGTATTACCAAGCTTATTTACGTAACGGCTATCACTTACATGCTGATTCATCAAGCTTAAAGGGGGAGAACCATGCCCATCCGTAAATTTAGTTTTCTATTTTTTATCTTTAGCATCTTGGCTGGTATTATTGGCGCAGTTGTCGGTGAATGGTTACTGTCTTCCTATTATGGTGTTTGGCCGAACATCCTGTTAATGGGTGTCTATTTTGGTCAGTTAGCCCTCATCACTGGTCTTTTCTGTCTGCTAGCTGAAATCATTTCACCCGTGATCAATGGGAAAAGCTGGCGGCTCGAATATTCTGGTCAGTCATGGAAAGTTCTTGTACCCGCAACACTCGTGATGCTGTTTATTGCCGGACTAGTATTTCAATTCCTATATTCGATTAATTTTTCAAAAATCCAATCGCCTGACGATCTTGTCATGGTCGTTGATATCTCTGATAGTATGAACGAGAGTGATCCAAAGAAGGAAAGTCTACAAGCGGCAAAAGAGCTAATTTCCACCATGAAGGCCACCCATCGTGCCGCGATTATTTCTTTTAATGATGAGGCGTTTATTACAAAGGAAATGTTCCCCATTGGTGATGGTAAGGAAAAAACAGACGCCATTGAGAAAATTGACCAACTAAAAGCTACTGGACAAACCGATATTGCGGAAGCTTTAGATACAGCCATACGTCATATTGAGGACAATCAGCAGCCTGGCCGCACTCCGATGGTGATCTTATTTTCGGATGGTTATAGCGAGCTTAACCTTGAATCGGTGATTGAACCCTATTTGGGAAAAGGAATCGTTATTAATACGGTGGGAATGAGTGAAATCGATCGCAGCGGCGCACAGCTTTTAAAACAAATTGCCGCAGGTACTGGCGGGTCTTTTCATAACGTCAACAATGCTAGTGAATTGTCAAAGGTTTTTGAGAAAATTTACTTAGAAAATCAAGACCGCTTACTCGTTACAGAAAGGCATGGAGTGTTTGCTGACAGTACTTACTTAGCGGTACTTCGCGTGATCCTACTAACCTTAGTTGGGGGACTTTTTGGCTTAATGCTAGGCATGATCTTTGATAATCGCTATCTAGCAAAAAGCTATGTGATTACCGGCCTCCTTTCGGGGATTTTGGCTGGGCTTGTTTTAGAAATAGGCCAGCAAGGCGGGGTCTCACCGCTGACCTATCGGTTCATTGCTGCCGTACTGTTAACAGCATTTACTGGTTTGGGAACCATGGTGATTCCGATTAAGGAGAAATATTCTGGGCCCATGACCGCGACAGGAAGACCTGCTTTTTCCACTAGGAGCTATGCTAATAAAGACACTGTAAAAAAGAGCTTTTAAGCTTGGCGCCAAAATGTTAACAAAAAGCATGCGAAAAACATCCTTAGATGAAGGGGTGATAACTGGTGAATTGGGAACCTATTCCTTCCCCTGACCTTGAAATAAAAAATCTCAAAAGCACGATAAGAGATTCTGAGCTTCATTTGACATGGTTTTGGCCAAATGAAATTGACTTTGTCTACATTTATAAAGCTGCTGCCGATCGTCTTGGTTCGATCGAGGAGCTTGATGAGCATCATATAAAGCTGTACACCCGCGAGGAATATAAAGCAAATCAAGGTTATTTGTCCAAATTGGACTCGATCGGCAAAATCTGTTTTCGAATTTTTCCTTGTCAAAAGCTCGAAGGCAAACTGCATCTTTTCAAGCAGGAGAACGATGAAAACCTGATATTTATAACGGGAGAAAAAGCAAAAATCTATTATTCTATTTCTTATAAAAAGAAGCTTTTCCAAAACAAGAAAAAGGTAAAGATGTCGATTATGACCGAGCTTCCGCTCGATAAAGAGCTATTGTGCTATGTACGGAAAAGAGAATCTGTGCCAATCTCAAAGGAAGACGGAACCTATTTTCCGTTTATTCAGGACTTTCCCGCTGGAAAGACACAGTTAGTAGAAATGGAAATTGCTCAAAACGAATTTATTCGAATCTTTTTTAGCCACGGGAAAAAGTCAGCTGAAATATACGAGCTTATTCCCGATTAAGGGGGTCATCACATGTTTGGATTACTTAAGCGTATGTTCGAAAAAAAAGAATCAAAGCCTGAAAGATTACCATTTTATGATATCGTTTGTCCTTACTGCTTCTCAAAATTTCATCATGAGGATGTTGTGTTCCGCGCCGCCCATCACCGCGATGATGACGAAGCCTTAGCGCTTCAGGAAGATGAAGCTTTGAATCACTATCGGGAAAAGTTTGGCCTGGCACCCATCGATGAGCTCGAAGCCATTATCCATCCTTCGATGATACCCGATGAAAATAAGCTTTACTCTGACCGCGTGTTAATGGGTGTTTCCGATAAGTATTCCGTCGTGACCAGGAATCGACTATGCCCAGAATGCCATAACGACCTGCCGGTGACAGCTGGAAAGCATCCAAGCAATATTGTTTCGATTGTTGGTGCCACTTCTGTAGGTAAGTCTGTTTATATGACATCGTTAATCCATACCCTGCAGCGTAAAACAGCCAACAACTTTGATGCCGCCTGTATTCCTCTCGATAATGGAATTAGCAGACGTTTTCGCCAAGAGTATGAAATTCCGCTGTTTGAAAATGGCAATCTCCTTGACTCGACCCAAAAGACGAGACGGCAGGAGCCATTTATTTTTCAATTTGTTTTTAAAGACGAAGACCAAGCACCCTTAACACTTGTGTTTTTCGATGTGGCAGGTGAAGGAATGACAGATAAGGATTATATTAAGCTCCATGCCTCCCACATCAAGAACTCATCGGGGATCCTCTTTTTGGTTGACCCGATGCAAATCCGGACCATTCGAGAAAAATTAATCCATCTTATGGGTGAAAAACCGGGCGAAATTGTCGGCCAAGCTGATGAACCTCGTGAGGTTGTTATTTCTTTGTTTGGTGACTTTATTGCTCACCAGGAGAATAGTAAAACAAAAATTCCAACAGCCGTTGTGTTAACCAAAAGTGATCTATTGGGGTCATTGGCACAAGAAAATGGTGATTACATTCGCAGCAATAGCAATGTCTTTCATAACGTGACCCATCGCGCTCATCTGAACCTAAATGAATTTGAAAATATTAATGGTGAAATTCGACGCTTTCTTGAGAAGGTCGATATTGCGTTTATTAATGCATTAGATGTTTATTTTAAAGACACTGCCTTTTTTGCTGTTTCTGCACTGGGAAGCAATCCGGTTGATCGACAGGTAAATGGAATCATTAGTCCGGTCCGCGTCGATGAACCGTTCATTTGGCTGCTATACAAGCTTGGTTTTATTGAAGGGAGACATGAGCAGTGAGTGGAATGAAGATTGGACAGCAGGTTTATACCCGGGAACGCGGCGGTATTTTTCATTCAGGTGATGGCTATGACACCATTGCCATATCCGAAGATCTGGATCAAGCCTTTGTAAAAAAATATTTACATCCAATTTGTTCGTATCAATCACCGAAAATGATGACAGAGCGTGGTGAAAAGGATCCCGCCCTTTATCCGGAAGCGCTAACCTTGATCCAGCCGGAAACGGGAGATTTAATTATTGGTCAGGCTGTATATGTCCCCGCTGACTTCACCGGTCAGCGGAGTACATTTTTTATGGACAACTATATTATTCCTGAAAGCTGGAAAGACGAGTGGATAAAGACCCCGGCAAGACTGTTTCAGATAAACAGCTTTAAAACCTCCTATGATGTCAGCATGGGTCATGTCCTGCCAGAAGTGACTGAACTAGGCTGGGATGGAATCGACATTTTGGCAAACAAGAATGAGCTTCTTTTAGAGTTAGGTATAACAGAATCTCTCTTTAAGCAGCTGCTTTTTGCGGTCATGTCCTCGATTGCCGGGAAGAAAAAGGTCTATATTTCTCTTAATGCAGAGCTGCATCGCTACAAGAAAATGGCTAGTACATTACTAGAATTGATTTTTCATTATTTACCGTTTAGCTATCGCAGGAAATTAGGGGCGATGACTTTTACAAGTGAGCCTGAAGGAAAAAAATACGTACATGTCATGTTTTTTGAACCTGGAACCTTGAATTACCATGACCGCTCTATGGAAAAACAATACATATTCGATTTTGCAAATCAGAAATTTTCAGGTGTTGACCTGGTAGGTCAGCATGAATACTTGAACTTTGCCTGGGAGCAGCTGTTAGTTGGCAACAAACTGGATGAATTCTTTGAGTTTGCTGAAAAGGCGTTATTCGGCTTATCGGAAGAATATCAGCTGCAAGTAACGAATTATTATCAGTTAACAGCCATTTACCAGACGCTGAACGGGTCTGCAAATTTTTATCAGCAACATAAACTTAGTTTCCTTTATAGCCTTTTGACCTTTTTAAAAGTGGAAAATGCGGTAAAGGATAATTTAGAACAGCTATTTCTGCAAATTTTAAAAGAAGAAAAAGCAGCGGTAGAGCTTGAAACTGCGATTGATTTTGTTAAAGCGGTGTTGGAATTCAACCAGATTTCCCTTCATGATAAAGGGCTGGAATTTATTCTCAATACATTAGACTATTATAAAAGTGAACCTATCTTTCATACGTTAATGGAGTTAGTAGAAGGAAGTATTGATACGTACGATCCATTAATGGAGTTTATTACACTGCGTCCAGATTACACACAAATTTTAGATCTTTATCTTACTAAAAAATTCAACCTTACTCGTGTCGAGGATATTTTAGGCGAGATTAATCAACTTCTACTTAAAGTGCCATTTTTAGTTAAAAATAGAGGTTTTCAGTCACTTATCATGAAAAAGACTTCCCAAGCTATCAGTGATTCCTCTGATATTTTTCAAGCAGCAAGTGCTGTTAAGGAATTTAGGATAGCCAACCAGGATGTTGATTTTTCAAAAATAAAAGAGATGATGATGGTATCCACGGAAATTACCTTATTGAAAGCATTGGATTTCAAGAATCTGACGCTTAAGGATATAGATACATTTGCATACGTATCAACAGGAAAACTCAATGTGAAAGAGATTCCGGATAAACTGGTGATTCGTAAGTACAAGATTATGAGGGTCCTTCATGAACTATTTAACAGTCCAGTCGTTTCGGTAGAATTATTTCTTCAGCCGTTGTCACTAGCTAGCCGTGAAGAGCTTCGGAACGTGTTAAAAAATGTTTTACGCAATAACTTATCTGAAAAGTATTTCCACCATTTATTGGCAGCCTTTAATAATGAGGATGGCAGTTTTCATTATCCGCAACTTTTTGCTTATATAAGTAAACATGGTGACGATGACCTGGTGTTATCATTTATTAAGTGGACGACCAAAAATCTTCAGCTCGATCATCACTACCATCGAGCCTTGAAGAAATATTTGAAATCCCATCCAAGATCGATTTGGAAAAATAAAACGGCTAAAAAAGAACTTCAACAAATCTCAACGGTCAGTTTTAGAAAATTAATTAAAGAGGTCCAACATGAAACAGCAAGTCCAATCGTTAAGTTTTTTAAAAGGTATGGGATTCATCTTTCCATTATAGTACTGATTGTTCTTGTGGCTGGAAGCGTCGGATTATATCTAGGGTCTGACTTTTTAGGTGGTCAAAAGGAAAATGCAGCTGATTCAAAATCTAGTGCAGCCTCCGCAACAGCGAAAAAGGAAGCCAAAAAACAAGAACCTTCTTTGGAGTCTTTTAAAGTATGGGATGCAGAGAACCCTTATGTATTTTCTATTGATGGACAACAACAGCAGTTATCGTTTGGACAAGCAAATCCAACCGGTGGAAAAAGCATAAAATTAACGAACAACCAAAATGTTGAATCCTCCTTTGATTTGATTATTGATTCAGAAGCTTCACCCTTTGATGATCAGGGTGTTTTGAAAGAAAACTTTTCCCTCTACCATACGGAGTACGATTTCGATAAAAATGGCACCTCCGAAGTGGTCATTATGGCAATGAATGAAACATATGAATCTTTCGTTTGGGTGTACAGTCCGATTTCCGAAAATGGAAATGTCGGTCTCCGGGCAGACTTGGCAGTGAGAGGGCTGAATGTTGCTAAACTAGTAGATAACACACTAGAACTACTTAGCGACCAAGGCCAGGCAGAAAAGTACGCCTACATTAACCAACAATTTGAAAAACAATAAAAAAGAAAAAGGTTTCAAACGATTAATTCGTTTGAAACCTTTTTTCATTAGGAGTGTCCACCTGGGGTGGACAGTGTCCACGAGCGGTGACAGGCACCCAGTTGGGCAGGTGCTTTTTTGCGCATTACTTATCCACAAGAATCCAGCACATTCTTTATTGCGCACCAGTTTTCCACAACAAAAGAAAAACTTATCCCCAATTAGGATATAGTTATGCACAATAGTTATTCAGTTATTCACATTTTACACAATGTTATCCACAAATGATAAATTTTGCAACTAAAAAAAGCCTGGGATTACCCAAAGCTTTTCGTTTATATTCTTGCACCAAGCTCAATTGCTTTACTGTTATGATATAAAGATTTTACCTTTAATTCACATTTAAGTTCCTCACATAAACAATCATGCTGCATCATTTCGATATGACGATACTGAAATAGATGATAATAATATTTTCCTTTTAATAACACACTTTTTAACATCACAGAAAACCCCCTCAAATGATTTACATAAATCGCCGAGGATCGTGTTCGGTAACTGGCTGGCATCGTTAAAAAAACATTAGCCCCTTTAGTTTTGCGTCACCATTTTTCAATAGCTTTGCCGTTTCGTACGATTTATGAGTTAAATTAACTATATGATACAACTTTCTGATAATAAAGAGTCTTAGGTCCTAATTTTGTTAACCTCCCCTTGTTTTTAAGTAGACTGGCTTGCCTATTTCTAAAAAAATACGTTGTTGAATCTCGAATGATGTTACATAATGTATTATATTGACTTTTACTTTTAGTAGAACTCATTTTTCAAAAGTTTATCCTTTATACTATTTTAAAAAGCAAGGGTGTTATGTTGTGAAAAAAAGTCTTTTTCTAATCGGTGGTATAACCGTGATGGCTCTACTACTTTCAGGTTGCTCCGAAAAAATATTGTTTGCCAAAACCAATACGGAACCTTCTCTGGGTGCTTCTGGGGAACTATCAGATACAAATAATAATTCAAGTGAACCCAATCTATCTGTCCAAAAGCGAGAACCAGCTGATGTGAATAAACCTATAAACAACTCGAAACCTGTACAACAAAATGCGGAAACACCTCCAGCAAACCATTCACCAGAGGCACCTCCAGCAAAAAATAATGATGATAGTATCCATGTTATTACCAATCCAGAAAGTATTCCTGTACTGGTTAATAAACAAAATAAATTGCCGGAAAGTTATAATCCACAAGATCTTGTTTTTGCCGATATTCCATTTGTTTCACATGCTACAAATGAAAAGCGTAAAATGCGTGCAGAAGCCGCAACAGCAATTAATCAATTGTTTGCAGGTGCCAAAGAACAAGAGATTTCTCTTTTAGGTGTGTCTGCTTATCGGTCACATGCAACCCAAACAACATTATTTAACTATTATGTCAACAAAGATGGTTATGAAAAGGCAAGAACATATAGTGCATTGCCTGGTACGAGTGAGCATGAAACAGGTCTTTCTATTGATGTTACCGGTGGAAATGGAAAGTGTGCTGCTGAAGACTGCTTTGGAGGTACACCAGAAGCGATTTGGCTTGAAACTCATGCAGCTGAATATGGGTTTATCATTCGATATCCACGCGGTAAAGAAATCATAACCGGTTATCAATACGAGCCTTGGCACCTTCGTTATGTAGGGAAAGAGATTGCGCTTGAAATCATGAGTAATGGTATTACTCTAGAAGAATACTATAATGCAGTGCCGGTTAATAACTAAAAAAGAGTCAAGTTCCGTTGGCAATGGAACTTGACTCTTTTCTATTTTCCCTTTATTTCTAATAGTTTTATTCGCAAATCATTTTCCATATTTGCTAGTTCTTGTTCCGCTATGCGGCGTTTGTGGCGCCCTTCTTCTTGAATCCGCATTGTTTCTTCAAGAGTCGTGATTAAATTTTCCTGTGTTTTCTTGAGTGTCTCAATGTCAACAAGACCACGTTCATTTTCTTTTGCCGTCTCAATCGTATTCGTTTTTAGCATTTCAGCATTTTTCAATAACAGCTCATTTGTAGTCTGCGAAACTTTTTTCTGCGCTTCTACCGCATGGCGCTGACGAATTAAGGTTAAGGCAATTGCAACTTGATTTTTCCAAAGTGGAATAGCTGTCATGATCGACGATTGTATTTTTTCCACAAGTGCTTGGTTCGTATTTTGAATCAATCGGATTTGTGGTGCACTTTGAATGGTAATTTCACGACTCAATTTCAAATCATATAGACGTTTATCCAGGCGATCGGCAAACTGGATCATATCGTTTACTTCTTGGAATTTCATTTGATCATTTGTTGTCTCTGCTGCCCTTTTCATTTCTGGTATCGTTTTTTGATGAAGCTCTTCCAGCTTAATTTCGCCCGCTGCGATATAAACATTTAATGCATGGAAGTATTCTTTATTTGTTTCATAAAGTTGTTCCAATAATTTAATGTCGGATAAAAGCACGTTCTTGCTGCGATCGAGTTTCACACTGATACGGTCAATCTGTGCACCGGTCTTTTGATACTTTGATAGTACTTCTTGCAGTGAGTTAGAGATTTTTCCAAAAATACGTCCGAAAAAGGATGGCTTCCCATCCTTTAACTCTTCAGGATTAACCTCATCAAGTCTCTTCATTAAATCACTGATTATTTCTCCAACCTCACCAATATCATTTTTCTGAACATGCTCGAGCATGGTATGAGAAAAGCTCAAAAGCTTCCCTTGTGCTTGGGTACCGTACGTAATCATCGCTTGGTGGTTCCTCGGATCAATTTGTTCTGCAAGCTGATATGCCTTTGCCCGGTTTTCTTCTGGAATGACATCAATCAGCTTAGTCGGTTTTGCTTCTTGAAGCTGTGGTGATGGCTGTGCTTGTTGAGCAACCGCGTTATCACCAAAAGGGTTGGCTAGAATATCGTCTAATAAATTCCCCGATTTATTCAACTGTGGTAAGTTGTTTTCGCTCATTTTGGCCTCCTGCGTTCGTCTATATATTTAGTATCATTTAGTTTTTTAATGGAATGTTTCGCCACATCAATTTCAAAGTTCAAGGAATCGACATCGTCAGAAATGACATCATAGAGATCCTCTTCTAATGCCTTTGTTAGGTCTGTTAACGTTTGACGGGTCTCATATAATGAAACATCAATCTCGTGACTTTTTTTAGGTTGTTGCGATAAAAATCGGTATTTATCTGTTAACTCTACTACTGAATCTAAATGAGAAAAATAAAACTTTTCTGCTTTATAAAAGCGCCTTGGTTCAGTTTGTGTCATGTTTTGAATTTTCCTTGTAATACGGAGCACGTCCAGTCTCTGCTTCAATGTCGGAAGATCACGAACCGTAAATAACGATTTGTTTAAACGTTTAATTTTTTGCTTGGACTCATTTAAATTCTTCTTTATATATCTGTATTCTTTTCTCGTAAGCTGATGTTTCTTCAAAAAACGAGAAGTCATAATGGCGGCGGTAATATTGTAGACGATGACCCCGCCACCTAAAGCAATAGCGGACGAAAGCCAAAGCGTTTGATGGAAACCAAAATAGCTTACGAACAAGGCCACTGTTGCGGATGGAACAGTCACAAAACTTTGAACAAGAAACGATAAAAATCGGTTCATCCTAATCGACTCCTGACTAAAAATCCTTTATATTCATACGAATGAACAATGGAAATGTTTCACCAAGACACTATTCTTAAGTTCATAGTTAACATCTCTCATTACTTCAACAATACACCATAAAACTCCTGCTTTCCATAGACCACAAGAGTAAAGAAAACTAAGACTTAAGACGTATTTTTGATGGTGACAATTAATGGTGACAGGCACCGCTCGTGGACACTTTCCACCCCAGGTGGACAGTAGTCCGCCAAAAGTAATCTGATTTAGTAAGCTGGGCTTTAGTCCAAGAGGAATACCCAGATGTACATAGGATATGAGGGTAATATGATAAAAATTTATAGATAGAGGAGCGAGATGCCAAATGTATCAACCATTTGGAATGCCCGGTGATTTTAGATTTGGTGGACAGTATGGTGGTGGACAACACGGTGGTGGGCAACACGGCGGTGGGCAACACGGCGGTGGACATCATGGCGGTGGGCATCATGGCGGTGGGCATCATGGCGGCGGGCAACACGGCGGCGGGCAACACGGCGGCGGGCATCATGGTGGTGGACATCATGGTGGTGGGCATCCCGGAGGTGGGCAACACAGTGGCTTTAATTTAGGAAATGTTGGAGCAGGGCTGCTTGGTCTCGGATTAGGCTATTTAGGCTCAAGTCTTGGCGGCTACAATCCTGGGTATGGCGGGTATGGGCATGGTTATGGTTATGGATACCCTAGTGGTTATTCCGGATATGGACCTGGATACGGCATGGCCGGACCAGGATATGGTCCTGGAATGGGTGGTTACGGAGGCGGGTATGGTGGCGGCTTCGGCCCTAGGTACTAATTATATTAGGCTCGTTTCTTAGACTTTGTTGCTTTTTATAACAAAAATTAATGATTGTGCTGTGTTTTAGCAGAAAACAGCCTTAAATAAATCGGTTAAGCGTGAACGTCCTTGAATAACATTCAAGAGTGTTCACGCTTTTTCTTACTTACCAAATATTTTTACTGTTTTTTTGTTTCAGTAGGTGTAAAATGTTTCTCAAAGGAAACATTTCTGTGTTCACACATATATAATACTATTCTAAACTTTCAACTATGTTAACAAAGGGAGAAGAGAACATGACGGAGAATCTGCTACTAGCATTTGGTCTGACTTTATTTGCTGGCCTTGCGACGGGCATAGGAAGTCTGCTCGCATTTTTCACATCACATACGAATACAAAATTTTTATCTGTTACCCTCGGTTTTTCAGCTGGAGTAATGATATATGTTTCGATGGTCGAGATTTTTGTAAAAGCAAAGGTAGCGCTTGTGGATGCCATGGGTGTGGTTCCTGGAAATTGGTTAACGGTTGGTGGTTTTTTCGGTGGTATGCTCCTAATTGCTGCGATCGACAAATTTATCCCGAAGCAATCAAACCCGCATGAATTGAAAACAGTTGAGGATATGAAACAGCAGCCAACTACGATCGATGGGAAAAAGCCCGACCTTTTAAAAATGGGGACATTTACGGCACTAGCTATTGGTATCCATAACTTTCCAGAGGGAATTGCAACCTTTACTTCTGCATTACAAGACCCTGCACTAGGGATTGCCATCGCTGTTGCGGTTGCCATTCATAACATCCCAGAAGGTATTGCCGTTTCCGTACCCGTCTATTTTGCAACCGGCGATAAGAAAAAGGCTTTTAAACTATCATTCTTATCAGGCTTAGCTGAACCGGTTGGTGCCCTTGTCGCCTATCTTTTCCTAATGCCTTTTTTGAATGATATTATGTTCGGAGTTATCTTTGCGGCAGTTGCAGGGATTATGGTGTTTATATCCCTTGATGAATTATTGCCTGCAGCAAAAAGATATGATGAAACCCACCTATCCATCTATGGACTTATTGCTGGTATGGCGGTAATGGCACTCAGCCTTCTACTATTCATCTAACCTATAGCAAATAAAAAAAGCCAGCAATGCTGGAGACTGCTGAAAATATAGGCAATCTAAATTTACCGCAATAAAAATTAAAAAGATTAGGGATGTTTTTGAACATTCCCTAATCTTTTTTCGTGTTTTGGATTTTTAAAGGTAAAATAATGGGCTATTACTTACCCATTAACGTGATAATTCGTTTCATATTCAC
>NZ_FNHN01000022.1 GCF_900103525.1 Bacillus sp. OK048 | reverse complement strand
TACTTCAGCAACTAAATCAATGCATACGAAAAAGGAAGAGTTTCCTCCTCCTTTAATCATTACAAGGGTTATATTGAGACTTTTTCAGCAGTCTCATAAAACGATCCTTTTTCTACTTTTCACCTTTATTGCTAGTGGTTATCCTATCCGGAAGTATGTTTGCATACTACTATTTGAAGGAGTTAGGAAATCTATCCATTGTCCCAATTCATAGAACTGATATGGAACAAGCAACAACCACTATTGATGTACGGTTAAATGATAATAGAATTACAGTCCCAGTTTATAAAGCATCAAGCTATACAAAGGCCTCTGCTGATAAATTTGTCAAAGATTTTTCGAAAAGAATACAACTTGATACATCGAATATGGAGGTCATTTACTATCAGAATGAAGGTGTTTATTGGATCGGGGAAAATAGGTCTCATAATATATGGTTTCAAAACTTAGATGGAAGTTACAGTTATACCGACTTTTCAAGTTTTGACGAGGATAAAGAACCGAAAGATGTAAATGAAGGAACTTTAAAAGAAAACGCAACAAAATTCGGCATAGATATTCCCCAAGACGCGCATTTTCAAAAAGTCGAAACTGGTACTTATAAGTGGATCGTAGATAAAAAAGTAAGGGGAAATCAGCTAATAGATGGTTCTTTATCGGTAAGTTATTATAACGATAATACTGTGAAAAGAATTGAGAATCAATTAATAACCTATGACAAGGTAGGGGATGTTCAAATAAAAAGCGAACAAGAAGCATATAAAGAAATTTTAGATGGGAAATTTAAATATTACTCCGAAAATAAAATGATAAAAACCTTGCATATCCATAAATTTGAGCTAAGCTACTATTTGGATTCCAAAGGCTATTATCAACCTATTTATGCTTTCCATAGTACCGTAGATGGGACGGATAATACTATTCTAATTCCGGGAATCTAGAAAACTTGATTTATTATCAATCTTCCACAATCGGGCGCGATTGTGGAAGAGGAATTGTGCCTTTTTAGTAATAGGGCCATTTTGTGGTAGATTGGCAAGATGGTAGTAAAAATAAGGTTGGAAAATTAGAGGGGTATAATGGAAATCTATAATAAGTTAAATCAGATAAGAGTTTCGAACAAAACAACTACAAAACAAAAATTCTTTTCAATAGCGAATGCACTTATTATTGGGGCTGTTCTGGGTTTATTTGCAAAGATTGCGGATTACCCTTATTTTATCAACCTGGGATTTACTGATACAGCTGATCGACTTGGTATATGGGTTTTTGTTGCCACTCTTATATCGGTTTTCAGCTCTTCCCCAAAATTAGCTGGTGTTAAAGTTTTCGCTTTTTTTGGGACGGTGCTGTCCGTCTATTATGTGTACACAGTACTTTTTTTAGGTTTCTTCTCAGTAAAAGCAATTGTTTTTTGGAGTGTATGTGCTGTGGTAACTCCCATTTGTGCATATATAATGTGGTATGCGCGTGGAAGTGGATTCTTTTCTAATGTTATTTTAGCTTTTCCAATTACAGTATTGCTGTCGGAAGGATTTGGATTACGTAACGCTTACTTACCCATTCACACTCATTATTATTTAATACCATGGCTTATGGGATTGTATCTCACCATGATAATTGTTTTGTTACTTATCATTCCTAAAAATAAAATACATTTTTTGATTATTTTACCGATATCCATAGTTTTATCTTTAATCTTAATAAAACTTAATTATTACTACGGCTTATGGGAATATATCTAATCAGTTTAATCAGCTAACGGGCGCGTTTGTGGAAGATCATAAGCCTAATTCCTCGCTAAAAATACGGGGGATTAGGCTTTTTTAACTATCAAAATCCTAACGTTTTAAATCTGCACTTTCCTAACGTTACCCATTGGTAAAGGCATAGGCAATAAGTGGTAAATTAGTGGCAATCGCTGGTAAAAAACATGGCAATAGTGGTACATTCTCATGGCCTTTTTGCCCACGAATCTTCCGTTTGTCTCCTTTAAGAACCGTCTCCTGTCTCTAAAAGAAGTAAAGACCAACGATGAAGATGATTCCTGAGTAGAGTAGTGCCGTGATACAGAAGCCCATGATGTCACGAGCCTTTAGACCGGCAATTGCCAGTGCTGGCAATGCCCAGAACGGTTACGCCATGTTCATCCAGGCTTCCCCGTATGCAATCGCCATGGCGGCTTTACCTAAATCAGCACCCAACGCTTGTGCAACTGGACTAACGAACGGACCTTGGACAACCCAGTGACCACCACCAGAAGGAACCGCTAAATTGATTAAACCTGAGTTAAAGAACGTTAAGAGTGAGAAAGTGTGTTCATTAGAGATGTCAACAAACCATTGAGTAATGATTCCGCCTAGCCCTGAATGTTCCATCATTAATTGGATACCTGCATAGAATGGAAACTGCGCTACAATCCCTGCTGTTCCCCCGATAGCTGCCTTAACAGCTCTCATATAAGACATTGGTGTTCCGTGAAAAATATGTCCAAATACAATGAAAGTAAGGTTTACGATATTAATATCAATTTTTGCAACATTGTTAATAAAGTAGTAGATAATGTAGGTTACGCCAAGTTGTATAAGCGAGAATTCTGCTTTCTTCTAGCTTTTAGCAATCGACTCATTTGGCGATAATTTTCTTGCCATGAAAGGTTCATCACCCAATAATGCTGGGTCAAAGGCCAAATTTAAATTAGATACTTTGGAATTAAAATGCACTGGTCCTCATATATACCAATCTGTTTCTCCTGCAGTCAAATCTAATTCAAACCCATGAGGGATATCGCGGCCCCACGTTGAATTCTGGACCAAATCACTAATCTTCGGCGGATGCGGTGAATCTACCACAAATTTCAATAGATTTACATGCACTTTTTCATACGAATATTTTTGTAGAACCATATGCCAGGCATCCAGCTTATTTTGATCAAAATGAAACTTTTCATAATAGGCTTGAATAAGGTCCATCAACGTATAAATCTCTTTCTTAGTCATCTAAGTTAAAATCCCCCACATTCATTCTCTTCTTACCCTCTTTCTGGTTGAGATAGGATTCAAATTTTGACCCAAACAATGTCTCTGGCCGTAGGAACTTATTCCAAGCAGAGTCTGACTGCCATTCCGCTGACTTCAAATCGATGACTCTAGTAAAATCCTCAAGCGTAAAACCTTCTCCATATCTGGCATGAATCAGTTGCCTTGTCTTAATAGAACCTAGTTTGAAGTTCTTTCCAGTCTTCTCATTCAAATAGCTGATAATTTCTGTATATGGAATCTCTTTTTTTACGATAGAACTGACAGCGACCTCCTCCGTCTTCTCCGTACTTTCCTCAGGTGCATTTTCCTCTATAGGAGTATCTTGTTGCTCGCCTACGCTAGATTCAAGCTCCTGCAACTTTTCATAGTCAATGCTGTACCATTTTGTTTTATCCATTTTCATTTGATTAAAATTATCCGAAAGCACTAACCCCAGCATTTCTAACGACCGAATCGTCCGCTTAAGCGTACTCACTGACCAAAATGGCAGCTGCTTCTGCCACTCCTCATATGTATTGTAAACCCAGGTTCTCCCCGCAATATCATGTTTGCTGATTCCAAGCCAATAATGAATCTGCTGCAACACCACTGCCTCGTTTAATCCAATCTTAGTGGCCAAACTAGGAATAATCATGATCGGACTTTCATTAATTAACAACCTACTCATTAGAACCTCTCCTTTATAGAACTTTTTATAAAGGAACCTTGGTTCGGTCGTAAGACACGAGTATCCCACCGATTGGTTTAAGCCCCTTCAACCTGTAATATAGAAATAAAACCGTAAAAAGGCCATGATAAGGTAAAAAATATTTTTACTTGATGGAAAATGAAAAGGAAGAGTGATAGATTATCTTTTTCTCTCAAGAATTCTTTGAAGTACTCAAATGAAGAAATCTATGGTATTGCTTAGGTCAATCGGAGTATCTCTACGTGTTAATCTGAAGAAATCTAAACGTCAGGATGATCAAATCAGCTTGGTCATTTTGCGTTGATGAAGGATCCAAATCGTTAACCGTTTCCTTACAACTTATTAAGTTGTTCATTTAAAAACAAATAACCCCAACTAAAAGAAGTTGGGGCTATATCTAGATTTTAATTATAGGTCTGAAATCATACCACCATCAACTACGAATTGAGCACCTGTTGAATAGCTTGAATCATCAGAAGCTAAGTAAATGACTAAGTTTGATACTTCTTCTACATCTGCACGACGGCGTAAAGGAATATCTTGTTCTAATTGTTTTAAGTATTCTGCAACATCACCTTGTTCAGCCATTGGAGTTTTAATGATACCAGGATGAACTGAGTTTACACGGATGTTATATTGTCCAAGTTCTGTAGCAGCACCTTTTGTCATACCTGTTACAGCATGTTTTGAAGCACTATATGCAATTGCTGTTGGAGCACTTACTAAACCATCTACTGAAGAGATGTTTACGATTGAACCAACACCTGCTTTTTTCATTGAAGGAAAAACTTTTTGCATACCTAAGAAGACACCTAGTTCATCTACTTTGAAGGTTAATTCGAAATCTTTTACTGTTAATTCTTCTAAAGTTTTGAAAATACCAATACCTGCGTTGTTAACTAATACAGTAACAGGCCCAAATTTTTCTTCCGTTTTTGCAACAACTTCAATCCAGTTTTCTTCGTTTGAAACATCTAATTTAAGGGCAAGTGCATTTTCCCCAAGTTCATCAGCTAAGCTTTTTGCACCTTCGATATTTAAGTCTGTAATTACTACTTTCGCGCCTTCTTCAACGAATTTTCGTGCATGCATTGCACCCATACCTTGTGCTGCACCAGTGATAATGGCTACTTTACCATCTAATTTTCCCATGTTGAATTCCTCCTTGTATGTTTATCGTTATATTTTTTCCAAATAAATTAAATTTATCACTAAAAGTAATTGTGACTTTTATGTGAATAACGTTAGTTTAAACCCAATTTCAGTTATCGTCAATTCAAGAGTCTTGAATTCGAGATAATTTTTTTGTAAACAACTTACTTTTTAATAAAGGCTCATTCGTAGTGGATAGTGCCTAGGCACTGTTCGCAAAGATAACTTATTTAATACAATCGGGTATTAATAACATAGTAAAATATAAAAAGACTTACTAATCATCCGTTAGTAAGTCTTGACTTAAATTTTTCTCTTTAATTTAAATGATACTGTTGTTTAATTACTTCAAAAATATCTTGTAATACTTGGATATTTTGTCGGCTTACCATTAGTAAAATTCCGCCTTCAATCATGGCAACAATCGATGCTGCGTTTTTTTTCGGATTCATTAATTCATCTAACTGATGATCCTTAATCATTTCCGTTAAAATATCAGCAACGGAGTTCACCCAGTGATTAAAAAATTCTTTAATTTTCACTCGGAATTCCTCATCTTGAGAACTCATTTCGATTACCAAATTTCCCATTGCGCATCCGTACTTAATTTCCATTTCTGCATGGCTTGTCTCCGCCCATTGGAGCATGCGATTTAACTTAGTGACAGGGTCATCTGAAGTATTCAAAATTCCAATTATTAACTGTCCTTCCCAATCTTTAACCAGATCTTCTACAACAGCTAATCCAAGATCATGTTTTGATTGAAAGTAATGGTAAAATTGTCCCTTACCTATATTAGTAGCTGCCATAATATCGCTGACTGATGTCGCTTGGTAGCCTTTTGAGTGTATGACCTCTCTAGCTATTCGTATTATTTCCTGTTTTTTGGAAGACATAATTACAACAACCTCAATCTTGAAAACTTTGAATCATATTCGCCATATGAGCATAAGTGCCGCCTGCACGTACTGCGGACGCTACCATGATGGCTTCCGCAAGTTCTTCACTCGTTACGCCTAGCCGGTCTGCATTTTTGGTATGAACATCAATACAATATGGACATTGAGTAGCATTTGCAACAGCTACGGAAATAATCTCTTTAAATTTAGTACTTAGTTTTCCTGCTTTTGTGGCTGCCGCACTAAATGCTTGATAGCCTTTAAAACCATCTGGTGCAAATTTGCCTAATTGGCCTAAGTTTTTTAAATTAGTACGAGCATAAAGTACATCTGATGCTTCTTTATTTTTTGCATTGTGTACATGTGTACTATGGGTAACCGTACCGCCTGCTTCTACTGCAGCAGTTACAAATACAGCTTCAGCTAATTCTTCTAATGTTGCTCCTGCTTTTTTTGCAGCTTTTGTATGAGCATCAATACAATATGGACATTGCGTTACATGGGTAATCGCTACAGCTATGATTTCTTTTTCTTTTTTTGATAGTGCGCCGTCTTTAAAGACAGATGCATTAAATTCATTAAAAGCTTTTAATTGTTCTGGTGCAAGTTCCTTTAATTGAGCTAAATTTTGCATATTTTCTTTTGCATATAAATCTGTTGACATTTTCAAAACTCCTTTTCAATTTTTATTTAGGTTTAGTATAACCTTCGATTCGTTTAATCATCATGCATGTTTTTACCAACTGTTCGGTACAATTATACTACATTTTGTACTTCCTGTTTTCAAGAAAAATGCTTTAGACACAAAATTTCTGGATATTAGTAAGGGTTAAGATAAAAACTATCTCTATATGGAGGACTAATATTTTGTCAGAATGTGAATGAATAGAGTATAATTATTTTTGTACCGAATGGTAGGTACAAAAAATATTGTTTCAAAGTTAATATGTATTTATTCATTGAGAAAAGAATAAAGGAGATGTTTCAAATGACAGTGACGATCACAAAAAGTGCAGTAGCAGAACTGAACAAAAAAGTTGGAAATCAAAAAGGTTATCTTAAAATTCAATATGTAACTGAAGGGCTTGCTTGTGGGGCAGGGGTACCTACTTTATTTTTTGTCTCAACAATAGATGAAACCAAAGACGTTCTATTAGAGACAAATGATCTTCCTGTGTTATTGGAGAAATCAGAGCTAATTTTTTTTGACGATGAATTAAAAATTGATTTTTCGGATTCATCAAACAGTTTTCAGTTGAAAAGCCCACAGCAAATTATAAACGGAAGAATGTCCTTTATCATTTAAAGAAGATATGCAATTTATTTATTTGGAGGAGTGTTAATTATGGCTGATATGAAAATAAATGTGAATGCTGTTTGGGATGGTGGGGTAACAGGGAATGGAACTCTTAAATCAGAGTATCTCGATACAAAAATTGCTATTCCAACATCATTAGGTGGTAGTGGTAATGGAGCAAGTCCAAAGGAGGTTCTCGTTTCTTCTGTAACGACTTGTTATGCAGCAACTCTTACGTTTGTGCTTGCCAGCAGAAGCCTCCCTGTGGCTGAACTTACAGTAAACTCAGAGGCAAATATATCAGATAGTGAATTTAGTATTATCCATTATCCTCACATCGTTTTGTCTGAAGAGGCAACAGAAGAACAAATTCAATCTGCACAAAGAGCGACCGAAACAGCAGATAAAGGGTGCGATGTCGGGAATATATTGAAAAAAGCAGATGTTAAAATTGAAGTTCAAGGTAAAGTTTCTGTGAAAAGATAGGATTCATCCTATGATATAGAAATTCGATGTGGGTCAGCAGGTACCTGAGAATTCTCCCAATGAGAATGGCGCTTTCTGATGTAGGATTTTGATGTTACATTCGGGTAAAAAACTAATCAAATGTTCGTAATATAAGGTTAGCCAGATTTCTGGTTGACCTTTTTAGCTTGCTGATTCCAAGCCAATAATGAATTTGCTGCAACACCACTGCCTCGTTTAAACCAATCTTAGTGGCCAAACTAGGAATAATCTTGACCGGACCTTCATTAATTAACAACCTACTCATTAGAACCTCTCCTTTATAGAACTTTTTTATAAAGGAACTTTGGTTCGGTGGTAAAACACGAGTAGCCCACCGAATGGTTTAAGCCCCTTCAACCTGTAATATAGTAATAAAACCGTAAAAAGGACATGCTAAGATAAAAAATATTTTTACTTGATGGAAAATGAAAAGGAAGAGTGATGGATTATCTTTTTCTCTGAAGAATTCTTTGAAGTACTCTAATGAAGAAATATATGGTATTGGTTGGGTCAATCGGAGGATCTCTACGTGTCAATCTGAACCAATATAGCCGTCAGGATGATCAAATCAGCTTGGTCATTTTGCGCTGATGAAGGATCCAAATCGTAAACTGTTCCGTTGGTCTAAAATGCCATCAAACCGGATCAGCGCTTATTTCCATTTTATTTCCGTTTAATGAAGTAAGGCTTATTAAGCTACTTGAACGGTTAGTTGAAAAAGTTATCAACAGCAGCGTAAAAGTCCCTAGTTTTAGCTATGGGGAAACTCATATACCAAAAATTAACTTAGGCTTAACAGTATCTTAATCTAAGATTTTAATATGTGTTATAAAATTAATTCTTAGGGGTTATTACCAGACCTTGGATGCCTTTTTGTCTGGGGCATAAAATCTGTATGAAATGGATGGATGGGGGGATAACTTAACAGAGCTTTCCGATTTATTTTGAAATTCGTTTGACCCAGCAACATAACTTTAATGTAGGAAACTTAATTCAGGATCGCTTCTATGACCATTTGGGTCATTGGGAACAGCCAAAGAATATTAAAATAAAAGATAACATCGTGGGGGTATCATGGTGGAAACTACTTTATCAACGTTTATTGATAATTTTAATTTTCTCATGTTCTTATTATTTGCATTGATGTATTCGTACCAGTTTGTGTACATGTTTGTTGCATTCAAGGCAAAACGGAAAAATAAACTTGGACCACAGAATTGCCATTTAAACAAATACGCAGTGATCATCGCAGCTCGAAATGAAGAGCTTGTCATTGGACAACTGATCAAAAGCATCAAGAACCAGAAGTATCCTAAGGAAATGATCGATATTTTCGTTGTGGCAGACAACTGTACTGACAATACCGCCCAAGTAGCGAGGGAAGCAGGGGCTATTGTTAGGGAGCGTTTCAATAAGGTTCAGATTGGAAAGGGATATGCCCTCGATCATATGATCAAAATCATCGAAAGTGAATATGCGTCTAAACAGTACGATGGCTATTTTGTGTTCGATGCCGACAACCTTCTTGATGAGAATTATATAAGTGAGATGAACAGAACCTTTAATCAAGGATATAGGGTTATCACAAGTTATCGCAACTCCAAAAACTACGACCAGAATTGGATTTCTGCTGGATATGCACTCTGGTTCTTACATGAAGCTGAATATCTTAATCTTCCAAGAATGGTCCTTCACTCTAGCTGTGCGATTTCTGGAACGGGATTTCTCGTACATGCTGATTTGATCAAAGCCAATGGAGGTTGGATCCACCATCTCCTTACAGAGGACATCGAGTTTTCCGTTTCTCAGATCATAAAAGGAGAAAAGTTCGGATATTGCAGAAGTGCTATGCTCTATGATGAGCAACCTGTTACCTTTAATCAGTCATGGCATCAACGATTACGTTGGGCAAAAGGTTTTTATCAAGTCTTTGCTAAATATGGCAGGGATTTAATAGGGAATATTTTTCGTGGGAAACGTAATCGATTCTCATGCTATGATATGACCATGACAATCATGCCAGCCATGCTCGTTTCTAGTATTAGCATTTTGGTGAATGGATCATTCTACTTAGCAGGTTTTTTTGACCTATTTGGTGGAAAAGAAATTATTCACCTAACCGCTATGGCAATGCTAAAATCCGTCGGTTGGTATTATGGAATCCTGTTTATTATTGGTTTCATCACAACCTTGACAGAGTGGAGAAAAATCCATTGTTCTGCCTGGAAAAAAATCGCTTATACGCTTACTTTTCCGTTGTTTATGTTTACCTATATTCCGATTTCTGTTGTAGCCTTGTTTAAGGACGTTGAATGGAAGCCAATTGCCCATACGGTAGTGAAATCTCTTGATGATGTGCGATAGTGCAAAATACATCGGGATCTATGATGACGATTCTCATGGTTTTTAATGAGGTTAGTACCGGCCATAAGAACCGTCACCGTGGTCCCCAAATATATACAAAGAGTTTTAAGAGCGAAGGGATTAGATAATTAAAGGATTCCGTTTTGATGTGCAAAATATTAAATAATAGGCGTTTTAGGATTATAATTCTGCCTTAAATTAGCATGTTGATTGAACTATGTTTTACCTAAAGTTGAAATTAGCACTGTAATTTGCGGTGCCTTTTGTATAATACGATAAAAAGAGCACAGTTCTATAAATATAAACTGAGCTCTTCTAAATAGTCATATTCTAAGTTTATCAATTTTTACTTAACAATAAGGACGGGACATTTAACTCTTTTGACTACTTTATGACTCACACTTCCTAGCACCATTTCCTGTAGCGAATTTAGACCTCTACTACCTATAATCACTAATTCAAATTTTTCCTTATTTGCATAGTCTACAATTGCCGGACCTGGTTCTCCGTGTAACAATTTAAGTTGGTAAGACAAATTACTCGATTTCAACTGTTCTTCGATAGGTAATAGTTTCTTTCTTCGTGAATGTTCCAAATCTTCTTTTCCTTGAGAATGAAGAACTTCGTCTTTTGATTTTGAATAATCAACCACATAAAACTACTTCTACAGTACAATCGTTACACAAGGAAGTAATCTTAACTGCTTCTTCTGCTGCTCGCAAAGAATGTTCTGAGCCATCTACTGCCAATAAGATGTTTTTATACATTTTCCCACTCCTAATATATAAGTTAATGTGTCGATAATTTTGGGTTCGATTGACTATAAATTGCAAGCTTTTCCACTAGTTTTTTACTTGCAGAATTTAAACCTTTAATGGTCACAATGTTATCATTTCCTCGGTATTTTAAGACTACTTTATCGATAGAACCTACAGCAGAATCATCCCATATATGTGCATCGGAAAAATCAATAATTATATTTTTATTTTTAACATTAAAGTCAAATGAAGCTATAAACCCTTCAACAGATGCAAAAAACAATTGACCTTCTACCTCAAATATTATATCTGAATTCTTTTGTCGTTCTTTTACTTTTATCGTTGAAATTTTGGCAACAAAGAATATCGCACTTAGGATAACTCCTGCAATAACTCCTTTTGATAAGTCGTGCGTTGCAACTACGATGATAACGGTTACCAACATTACTAAGGCATCACTCTTTGGTGCTTTTACTAAATATTTGAACGAAGACCAGTCGAATGTTCCAATAGATACCATAATCATAATACCCACAAGAACAGGCATTGGAATTTGTACAACTAAATCACCTAATACAATGATCAAAAATATTAGAAATAGGCCAGCAGTTAGAGTAGAGAGCCTGCCGCGTCCCCCTGATTTCACATTTATCACCGATTGTCCAATCATTGCACAACCTGCCATACCTCCAAAGAAACCTGTAATAATATTCGCAATTCCCTGTCCTCTGGATTCTCTGTCTTTATTGCTTTCTGTCCCTGTCATATCATCTACAATAGACGCTGTTAATAAGGACTCCAACAAGCCTACAATGGCTAAAGCAATTGAATAAGGAAAGATAATTCTCAGTGTTTCTAACGAAACCGGTACATCTGGAACGAAAAAGGACGGCAAAGATTGTGTTATAGTACCTAAGTCTCCAACTGTTCTTAAGTCTGTACCTGTAAAGATAGCAACTGTTGTGAGCACAATTATTGCTATCAACGGTGCAGGGATAGATTTAATAAATCTCGGTACTACATAAACAATGATCAATGTTATTGCTACAAAAATGTACGTAATAGTAGAGATACCAAGGAAATGAGGAACCTGAGCCATAAAAATCAGAATTGCCAATGAATTTACAAATCCAATCATAACTGCTCTTGGAATGAACTTCATTAACTTTGCTATTTTAAATACACCAAATAATACTTGAATAACACCTGTTAAAATTGTTGCTGCTAAAAGGTAATTAAGTCCGTGTTCCTTCACTAAAGGGACCATAAGTAACGCCATTGCACCAGTTGCAGCTGAGATCATTCCTGGACGACCACCTACAAACGCCATTATCACCGCTATACAAAAAGACGCATATAACCCAACCATTGGGTCAACTCCAGCAATAATGGAAAAGGCGATAGCTTCTGGAATCAATGCTAAAGCTACAACAATACCAGCAAGGACATCTGCTCGGATATTTGAAAACCACTCCTGTTTAATTTTTGCTACCACTTTTTGTCCACCTCATATCATTTATTTTTAACTTTTACTTTAAAAGTCAATTCGAATTCAAAAAATAGTGTAACACCTTTTTTCCCAAAAAGGAACCATTTTGAAACTATAAATAAACAATTTTTATGTTATGATTGATGCAATGCATTAACAGTAGGGGAGATTCTAAATGTTAATTGGTTATATGAGACCGTATGAAGATGATCTTGATTGTGAAAAACAACTAAGAAAATTATCAAAAATGAATTGTGAATTACTTATCTCTGAAGAACATTCATCAGCCAAAAAAAGAACAAAGCTTAGCAATTTGATTAACAACCTTAACCAAGGGGATAAAGTAGTTGTTACAAAACTATTTGGATTAGCAGACTCTACACGCCATCTAGTTGAACTACTAGAAGCCATTAATGCCAAAGGAGCTTTTCTCCAATCTCTTGATGAGGAAATTGATACAAGTAAAACATCTGGATATCAATTCATTGATATCGTCAAACACCTTGTAGAATTCCAAAGTGACGTAATTAGTGAAAAAACTAAAAGAGGCTTATCTGAGGCGAAACAAAAAGGAATCGCTACAGGACGGCCTAGAAAACCAGATGAAAATGTACAACGTGCTATTATTATGTATCAAAGCAAAAAGTATAGTCTGGAAGAGATTAAAAGCGAAACAGGAATTAGTAAATCCACGTTATATAGATATTTGGAGCATTAATCACACCAACTAGAAAAATCCCAATAAATAAATAAGGACCAAAAATGGTCCTTATTTTTCATTAACTAAACTCCCTCTATATGGAAAGAAAAACTACCCTGTTTGTTGGAGAAGAAAGAGAGTATCCTTGTGTGAAAGGTGATTTCAACCTTACTTAGAAATCAACAAGTTATTAGTGGACAAAGGTGTTAAAGAAGTAGCGACATTTGATAAGAGGAAAAGAATCATGAGGCTGATTCAATTAGACCCTATCACTGTTTAGAATTCATGTAAATAAACAAATCAAACGTGTGAGTATATATTTTAATATAAATTGATGAAAGCAGGTAACGAGAAGGAACCTCGGTAAACCTGAAAGGTATTTAAAAGGGTTGGTCCGTATGAGACCAACCCTTTACTAATAGATTAAACCGTTAATTTCAACAATGGTTCATTTTGTTCTACAATGTCATGGTCCATAGCTTTAATATCAAGATATTGGTCCGTATTGGTGATCACCACCAAAGTTGTTGTGTCAAATCCCTCTGCTTTTATTTGTTGCATTTCAAATTCAATGAGCAGATCGCCTTGCTTGACATGATCACCTTGTTTTATATGAGGAGTAAAGTATTTTCCTTTGAGTTTTACCGTATCTAGGCCAATATAAATTAAGACTTCGGCTCCACCTTCAGAAGTTATGCCAACAGCGTGTCCTGTAGGAAATTGTGTTGTAATGACACCATCAACAGGTGAATAAATTTTACCCGCTTCCGGTTCAATGGCGATTCCTTTACCGACAGTTTCAGTTGCAAATAATGGATCCTGGATAGAGCTTAATGGAACAACTTTACCGCGCATTGGACTTTTAATGGTTTCCAACTTCACACCAAAAACATTTTGGGTAAAACCAACATCCGCTTTTGAAGTTTTGGGCTCGTATCCAAGTAGATACGTCAAAAGGAATCCGATGGCAAAAGCAGCGCCAATCCCAATTAGATACTCCCAAATCGGTGTAAATGCAGGAATGGCAAGTACACTCGGAAGGACAAAATCATTCATAACCACGCCTAGGCTTCCATTGATTGCCCCGCCAATTCCAGCAGCTATGATCACGTAGACCATTGTTTTTCGATAACGAAGGATAATTCCATAATTAATCGCCTCGGTGGTTCCAGCCAAAGCACCAGGTAAGATTCCGCTTGCAGCAAGCGCCTTTAAATCTTTATCACGGGTTTTCAGAAAAACCGCAATCCCTATTCCAACTTGAGCAAATGGAGCTGCCGCTGCCATCGCAATAATAGGGTCTGGACCAGTGGCGAGATTTACGATGGCAAGTGGAATAATTGTCCAATGTAATCCCATTATGGTCAGGAATGTCCATGAAGCACCTAAGATAGCACCTGCTAATAGTCCACTTTTGTCGCTTAAGAAACTAATGACTGAACCTAATCCTTCACCAAGCAGTGTTCCAATAGGTCCGAACACCAGCATGGTTAATGGCACAAGAATGATTAATGAAATCATAGGGTTGATAAACATTTGGATATCTTTATATATGACTTTCTTTAAAAATTTATCTAGACCTGCATAAACAAACATAGCAATAAAGATTGGAAATACTGTAGAAGAATAATCAGCTAATAGGACTGGAAGACCTAAAAAGTCGATGGTCTTCACATCGTTTTCTACAAGATGCATTATTTCAGGTGTCAGAATGGAAGCACCAATCACGCCACCGACATACCCATTGGCCCCCAGTTTAAGTGCAATGGATATTCCGAGAAACAACGGCAGGAAATGAAAAACGGCATCTCCAGCTGCTGATAAAATTACATAGGCACCGCTTTCATTTGATAGCCATCCTACTGTGACTAAAACCGATAACATGGCTTTTAAGAGTCCTGCACCGGCGAGAACGCCGATAATAGGGGCAAAACTTCCCGAGATAACGCCTAAAACTTTCGACAACGTCGATTCTTTTGTCTCTTTGGTAAAGTCTGTTGAATTTGTATGTTCATGCTTTTGATTACTCATAGTTGTTTTCACACACCCATATCCTATATTTTTTGCCTTTATTTCTTAAATTATTATCTCTCATTTACAAACCAATACTATTTTTATCGCTTTCATTTTCTGCCTTAAATATTTTTATTATTGGAAGCGCTAATTTAATACTAGTATAATGAAATCAATTCATTCGTATTAGGATTTATTTGATAATATCAGGATTAAGTATAAATTAATGTTTGGATAGGTCTATTGGAGGGATTCAACCTGGAACAATCAAAAATCATCTCAACCGCTATGAAAATCCAATTTATTACCAACTTAAATACGTATGTATTCGATCAAAATCGGGAGCTTGTTTACCTTAATGAAATGATTTCTATCCCAGCATTCATGCTAGGTTCAGGGGAGAGAGATGTTTTATCTTTGTATGATAATATGAAACAAAGAGGACAACTATATTCCTATATAAATGATTGGGACTTACACTATTTTGGATATTCCTTCAGCAAAAAGGAGGAAGCCTACACGATTATCATCGGTCCTTATTTTGATAAGACACCAGATCTATACAGAATATCAAAGGACTATCGTCTCTCGAGTACGCAGAGTGAAGATTTAAAGCTGTTAGTCGATAAAATCTATGTCCTAACAGTAGAAAAGGCAAGCAGTTATGGAAGTGTCCTTCAGCAGTTTACAAACATGATCGAGCAGGAAATTTCCCCGATTGTCATTGTTTCTGATATAAGCAGCCGCCCTGTTCATAAGCGGGAAGACCATCTGAACTTGGATAATGTAGCAGAATTAGTTAAATTGAGATATAAAACTGAAAAAGATTTTATGCACTCCGTTGAACTTGGAGATAAAAATACAGCTCTACAACTCATTAATTCTAAAAATATGTTGTTTTCCTTTTCGGAACGTTTCCCAAATCAGCCGTTACGCAGACTTAAAAATGTTGCCATTATACTAAATACTCTACTGCGGACGTCAGCAAGAAACAGTCATGTACCTGCCATCATGATTCATCGGATTTCAGAAAAATTTGCCTATGAAATTGAAAATGCTAATCAGGTGGAAACACTACATCAAATAGAAGATCGCATGATTGAAGAATATTGCGATGTTGTTATATCCAACTCGTTAAGTAAATACACAAGCATGACCCAAAGGGTGATTGAATATATTCTCAGTTTTTATAATAAAAAAATCAATAAAGAAGATTTGGCGGCAAAACTGTCCACCAATTCCAGCCATCTATCCCGAAAATTTAAAGAAGAGACAAAAATGACCCTAACCACTTATCAACAAATGTTACGAATAAATCAAGCAAAACACCTATTAAAAACAGAGAATCTATCCGTTGAGGAAATCGCTTGGACAATAGGCTATGATGATCCTTCCTACTTTGCTAGAGTATTTAAAAAAGAAACAGGCATGACTCCTTCTCAATATCGAGATGGGGAATAAAGAGAAGTCAAATCACGTCATCTAAGTTGCGGATAGCAGGAATTAGTTGCGGATAGAGGGAATTAGTTGCGGATAGCGGAAATACTGGTGGATGGCGAAAAATACTGGCGGATAGGCAGAAATACTGGCGGATGGCGAGAAATACTGGCGGATGGCGAGAAATACTGGCGGATAGGCAGAAATACTGGCGGATAGGCAGAAATACTGGCGGATGGCTAGAAATACTGGCGGATGGCAAGAAATACTGGCGGATAGCGAGAAATACTGGCGGATAGCGAGAAATACTGGCGGATAGCGAGAAATACTGGCGGATAGCGAGAAATACTGGCGGATAGGCAGAAATACTGGCGGATAGGCAGAAATACTGGCGGATAGCTAGAAATACTGACGTCAACAGATTCAAATTCCCATTTCTTTGCTTTTGTTTGAAAATATTTGATAGGATGGTTTTGAAATGATAAATTCTATAAAAGAGAAGGCTGTTTCGTTTTTGAAAATGGTTGCAGCGGGGGATGTACGCGAAGCATACCAAAGGTTTACGAGTCCGGATTTCCGCCATCATAATCCCTTTTTTCGTGGAGATCCCGAATCACTTATGCTCGCCATGGAAGAGGACGCCAACCAGAATCCTCACAAAGTCCTTGATATTAAACAGGTCATCGGAGAGGGTGATATGGTTGCGGTTCACTCCCATGTAGTGCAAAATAAAGATGATCTTGGAATAGCATTGGTTCATATTTTCCGCTTTCATAACGACCTCATCGTCGAATTGTGGGATGTGGGTCAGCAGATACCAGAGAATTCTCCTAATGAGAATGGCGCTTTCTAATGTAGAATTTTTTTCTGCTATCAGCCAATTTTTAGTACATAAACATGCTTGAATAAAATCAATGGAGGCAAAAATTATGAAAATTATTGTTACTAGTTTATTCGTAGAAGACCAAGACAAGGCACTAGAATTTTATACAGAGAAGCTTGGATTTGTAAAAAAGCATGACATTCCCATGGGAAAATTTAGGTGGATAACACTGGTCTCACCCGATGCTCAAGCAGGTACTGAGCTTTTACTCGAACCGAATGAACATCCTGCAGCAAAGGAGTTTCAAAAGAAGATCGTTGCAGATGGTATCCCAGCAACCATGTTTGGCGTTGATGATATTCATAAAGAATACAATCGATTATTGGAAAACGGCGTAAAGTTTACCATGGAGCCGACAAAAATGGGCGAAGTCACAATAGCTGTCTTCGACGATACATGCGGCAACCTTATTCAAATTATAGAGAAGTAAAAGTTCACAAAAAAAATGCCTATTTTGTTCAAGATCTAAATGAGGTTTTTGCAAAACAAGTGACAGCACCCTCTGATTTTATCATTTTCCGACAGAAGACTCCCTCTTCAATCGTGCGCAGGGCGAAGCCCAACGATAAGGGGGAGATGAATGTCGGTTGGCGATAGCCAAAACACCTCCTCTTATGTTAAAATAAGAACGTATATTCGCGTAATGGGGTGAGTACAATGATCGTTAATAAGGCATATAAGTTTCGCATCTATCCAAATAAAAAACAAATCGAACTCATCAATAAAACGATTGGTTGTGTGAGGTTCACATTCAATTTCTTTCTAGGTAAGCAGAAAGTCAAAGACGCTTATTGGTATATCGTTGAAGAAATGGTGCAAAACGGTCAACTCCTAGCGAACAATTGGAAAGGAAAATACTTGAACAAATATGAAACCGTAAAAGCAATTCCAGAATTAAAGAAACAATATTCATTTCTGAAAGAAGTGGATAGTATTGCTTTGCAGAAATCGGTTGAAAACTTGGCTGATTCTTTCGAACGATACTACAAAAAACAAAATAAGTATCCCCGTTTTAAATCGAAGAGGAATCCTGTGCAATCCTACACGACAAAGCATACGAACGGAAATATTGCTATTGAAGGTAATTATATTAAGCTGCCTAAACTTGGTCTTGTTCCCTTTGCAAAAAGTCGAGAAGTTGAAGGCAAGATACTAAATGCTACCATTAGACGCAATCCGTCGGGCAAATACTTCATTTCCATTGGTGCAGAAGTTGAAGTATTAGAATTACCTAATACAAATTCTGTTATTGGAGTAGATGTTGGGCTAAAAGATTTTGCTATTCTTTCAGATGGTACAATTTTCTCTAACCCTAAATTCTTTCGTACATTGGAAGAAAAGTTAGCCAAACTACAACGTATCATGAGCAGACGAACCGTTGGCGGCTCAAACTGGTATAAAGCCAAACGAAAAGTTGCCTGCATTCACGAGAAAATTACAAACTCAAGAAATGATTACTTGCACAAAATCTCAACTGATATTGTCAAAAACCACGACATAATCGGAATGGAAGATTTGTCAGTATCAAATATGTTAAAAAACCACAACCTTGCCAAAGCCATTGGTGAAGTATCATGGTCAGTGTTCAAAACCATGATTGAATACAAGGCAAAATGGTATGGAAAACAAGTTATGACAGTTGCAAAAAATTTTCCATCCAGCCAGCTTTGCTCATGTTGTGGCTACCAAAACAAAGACGTTAAAAATCTTGGATTGCGTGAATGGGAATGTCCGAAGTGTCATACCCATCACAATAGAGATATTAACGCGGGAATCAATCTTAAAAATGAAGCACTACGACTTCTAACCGTCGGTGCGACGGGGATCGCCTAATCAATAACTAGCGGATACGCTGGTGTTCTTAGGAATCTCCCCCTTCAATCAGACCGCAAGGTCGATAAGGGGTGAGTAGTTCAAGGAGAGGTGCTGTTTTTTTACTTGAGCTTTTGCTACCATTAATATTCGCCTTTTATAAAAAAGCATCTATCACTAAAGAAAGAAATAGAAAGAGAATCATTGCGCATCCAGCGGCAACGCCTTTTCCTTTGAATTTAGGACTAGACGTCTGGATTGCATTTCTGAAATAAAAAAAGGACCCAGCTGCAATTAGAAGAAATTCTATAAGGATGCTAACAGAAACATATTCCCATAGGCCGAAACCAAGAAGCGGAAAGTTACCTATATTTCCTGGAAGGATTGGCATATCTGGCCGATGAACAATTAAATCAAGAATCCAATGGCTAAAAGCAACTAAGCCTATAATAATTCCTGATTTTTTACCCCAAAATCCTCCAGCAAGACACGCTGCTAGAATGCTTAATAATAGTGCCCCAACGAATGAATGAGTGTAGAATGCATAAATTAACATCCTTCCATAGCCACCTTCACCAATTGGTTCCATTGTCTCTATTCCAGCTAAACTAAATGGAATAAACGCAATATCAAGCAATTGTGTGCTGACTAATAGTGACCAAAGCGGTAGTTCTGGAGTTTTACTTTTTATTACAGCAGCAACTCCAAAGTGACCAGCAAACATATAAACATCCTCCTTAAATACTCTAAGTTTATTTTAGAGATAATCTGACATTTATAATTATAAGGTTAAATTATTGCAATATTATAAAATATATATAAATTTACACAATTATAACAATGGGCGAATATACATGTCTTTCTCCAATGGTATCTATTCTATCGAAGGGAAACGAGAAAAGTGGATAAAATGACTTTTTACTTCAACTCGATTTGAAACTTGAATGAGTTTCTACTGTTTCCAGACTTTATTCACTTATGAAAGAAAGAGTACCCGGTTGAACCAGGTACTCTTCTAACTAACTACCAATCGTCATTTTGACGCGACTATTTCAAAGTCAGCTGTGGTTCGGCAACTGGCAGTTTCAAAGAATACTTGCCAGATCCGTTTGCTTTTTCGCCGATAAATTTAATCCCACTTTTAGGTGAAATCGCATTTTGTGCGTCTAGAGAAGATTCAAATACAACCTTTACTTCATTTGTAACAGTGGCGAAGGTCCAGTTTTCATCCGCAGACGGGTCAATGGTTTGTTGTTCCTGAATATAATCAATGATTGCCTGGCGGTTTTCATCTGGGTACATTTCGACTGCTGTTTGGTTTCTGACTCCAGGGAAATTGCCGCCTGCACGGTAGTTGTTTGTCGCAACAAGGAATTCCTGTTCAAGATCAATCGGCTGGCCGTTGTACTGTAAATTTTTAATACGGTTTGCCTCAGCATGAACCAGATTGCCATTTTTGTCATACTTAGCCGGCACTGTTACATCAATTTCATACGTTACCCCATCTATCACGTCATAGTTATAGGTTGGATAGCTGTTATTAATTAAGGGCTGCTCTTTATCTGAAGTTGGGTCAATTTGATTAAACTGACCGGCAGACATTTCAAGCCATTCCTTTACATCAGCACCGGTAACTTTAATCGTAGCAACCGTGTTTGGATAAAGATAAAGGTCTGCCACATTTTTAATCGCAATCGTTCCTGCTGGAATATACGTATAGTCGCCTCCGAAGCCTGCTTTAAATGGTGCACCTGCAGAAAGAATTGGCAGGTTTTCATCAGCAGTACCTTTCACTTTTTTCTCCACATACCACTTTTGAGCGTTTGTCACAATCTGGATAGAAGGGTCATCCTGAGCAAGGGCAAAATAGCTGTGAATATCTGCTGTCGTAGTTCCCACCGGCTGGCGGATATACTTAATGGTTGCTTCGTGTGCTTCTTTAACAGCTTCTAATACTTCGATATCAGGGTCCGCCAAGCTTGTTTTTGTTGTTTTATCATAAATAGCTCGTAATTCAGACTCAGAATCTTTAACCAGCCATTTCCCTTTTTCTTTCGCAATTTTTAAATCAATGACACCAAGGTGGCTTCCCCAGCTCCCTGCCATTACAACAGGTACCCCGTTGATCGTCCCTTTTTTCGTATCTACTCCCGGGAGATTTCCATAGTTTCCTGGGAATGTGGAATGACTATGACCGGAAATAATGGCATCGATGCCATCTACCTTTGTCAGGTCGTAGGCGGCATTTTCCTCCATCTCACTGACTTTTTCATCGCCAATTCCAGTGTGGGCCAGGGCAATAATTAGATCAGCGCCTTCTTTTTTCATTTTCGGAATTTGTGCTTCGACTGATTTTACAATATCTTTCGTGGTCACTTTACCAGCAAGATGGGCTTTATCCCACTGAGTGATTTGCGGTGCGACAGCCCCGACTACGCCAACTTTAATCACTTGCGTTTTCCCTCTGTTGTCTACTACTTTCTTCTTTAATATAGTATAAGGTTTGAAGTAATGTTTATCATTGGATGGGTCGTTATCGTGATCATCCTTAAACACATTAGCACTGACATAAGGCATTGGCGCATCGTCCAATACTTCATCAAGGAACTCTAGTCCATAATTAAACTCATGGTTTCCAACAGTTGCCGCATCATAGTCTAATTGTTTCATTGCTTGAAAGACTGGATGAAGTTCTCCCTCCTCAAGCTTGTCCACTCTTGCTTTATAATCGCCAAGCGGGTTTCCTTGAATCAAGTCACCATTGTCAAAGAGGAGAGTGTTTTTCGCTTCCTCTCTCGCTTCTTTGATCAGGGCAGCTGTTTTGGCAAGACCAAATTCCAGCGTCCCAGCATCCTTATAATAATCATAATTATAAATATTGGTGTGAAGATCTGTCGTTCCAAGAATCCTCATGGATACCTCGTGTTTTCCAGTCTGATCGGGCTTGGCAGCCATCACAGTATGATACGAGAGGGGAGCGGTTAAGACGGATAATGCCATAGTAGTTGCTGCTAATCTTTTACCTGCTTGAACGAACGTTTTTTTCAATGGAAACAACTCCTTATAAATTTATTTATCAATTCAATATAAATTATATAGAGAAGCTCCAATACATAAATGTGCATATAGACTGGAGTATTCTTAAAAGTTCGTAAACTTAGTGTAAATAATTGGGTCTAAATTCCTGCGATGTGCAGCTTACAAGGTAACTTTGGTGATTCCGTAGGCAATTTTGGGTATCAGGTTAAGCACCTGTTCAGATAAATAGTCGGAAAAAATCCGCTTAATTACCAATTATCCTTAAAAAAGGCTTAAATAGACGGAGAGATGAGACTGTCGATTAATTAGGCAAGTGAAATTCAGCAACCCCAATTTAATGAAATTGTGACCAAATATTTGCTTTTTTAGCTACTTTTTATAGTTTTTTATATCTATTTAAGCAAAAAATAGTTGGAATCTTCGTTTTCTAAAAGGTTAAATGAGTTAATCGACAGTCTCGAGATTCCGCCTATTGACTCGAAAACCGTGAAAATAAGTGATGTTGCTTTGCATAACCGGAAAGCCTCCCCTTATTTTCCCAAAAACGAGCTCTATTCTGCATTTAACCGGAAACTCTCCGCTTATTTTATCTCCGAGAACAGTAAGAACCAACAAGCGATTATTATCCTTATTCTGCCCATAAGCAGTATCGGTTACAACTAATATTGAAGTATTACGGTGAACCGTTCCGTAAGTAAATGAGGATTTGGATTCAGGACCAAAATCTTCTGGGCGTCCCATATGTCTCCACTAAAATTTTCTCCTGTTACTTGGTCGCTAAAAGTTAGATTTCCTATAATTGGGTGTAAATTTGGTGATTTTTTTCCACAATGCATAACTTTCTATTGACCTCTATATCATTAAACGATATATTATATTTAATGATATATCGTTTAATGATATAGGAGGGAGGAATATCATGGGGAGAAATGTCTCATTAGAAATGGGTGAACTGACGGACACAGCTTACTATATTTTATTGTCTTTAGTCGATGCGAAGCATGGGTACCTTATTATGCAAACCATTGAAGAAATGACCGAACAGCGATTTTCAATTGGACCTGCCTCTATGTATACGACAATTAAGAAATTGTTAGCTGCCGATTTAATTCAACTATTTGATGATTACGATCCAAAAAGAAAAACCTATATTGCAACAGAAAAAGGCATTGAACTTTTAAAAAATGAAGTCAAGCGGAGACGGGAAATGGTATACCATGCGGAAGAGGTATTTAAAAGAAGAGGGGAGCAGTTATTATGAGAAAAGTTAAATATATTGCTAGCGGTGGTTTAGCTTTTTATGAAGAAAAAGAGATGAAAAAGCTTGCCAAATATGCAAAAGAGGGATGGATTTTAGAAAAATTTGCAGGACTCGGATACATGCTAAGAAAAGGGGAAAGTAAGAATATTGAGTATTCACTGGATTTTCAAAAGGAAGCAGATGATGAGTATTTCACCTTCTTTGAAGCTGCAGGATGGTCACATGTATGTTCTGCAGGGAATGAAATTCATATATTTAGTGCCCCTACAGGAACCAAACCAATCTATACAGACAAACCAACTACTGTTGAGAAATATGAACGAGAAAAGAAGCAGACGGGGAAGGCTGCTCTTCCATTCTTCATTTCTGCCGTTGTATTTTGGCTGCTTGGTGTCTTTAGTAATGGGGGAGGTATATCTGAAAGTATCGGGATTTTTTTTCAGGTATTGGGGCTGATTTCGCTTATCATTCTTATCTTTCCAGGTCTTCCATACCTTTCATATCAATATAAATTATGGAGATTACGAAAGGAGTAACAGTCTCTCTAATGATAAAAATTCAAAAACAATCAAAATTTCGCTAACGAGAGCGTTCCTGTTAATAAGCTGGAACGCTTTTTTTACTAAAAATGCAGGATAATTACCAAAACTAAATCGGGAAAGCCCCTGCTTTTAAGTATGGGGATGAACCGATTTTTTTATTGCGCATTTAGGTTTTTTTTGTTAAAATATACACGAACACATGTTTGCGATAATATATGATAGTAGGTGTGAAACATGGCGAAAGCAAAAACTCCTTCATTTATCATTGATGTAGAATTAAAAGGTAGGAATAGAGACTTTTTAATGATCGAATCTGAATTGGAAGTAAATCGAGTGATTTATAATACTTCGTTGGGCGAGTATTTGAAGAGAGAAAAACAAATGAAAAGGACAAAACGATACAAAAAATTAGTCCGTATTACAAGAGCCATAAAGTCACATCTAGCTAAAAATAGTAACAAAGAAAAGATGAAATATTATCAAAATGAACAAAAAAACCTTTCTGAAGAATTCAAGAAACTAAGAGAAGAATTTGGATTAACTGAATATTCGATGCATGAATACATAAAAGAAGTTCGAAATCACTTTAATGGTAAGACTAATTCAATCATCGCACAAAAAACAGCCACAAGAGCATGGAATACTATCAAAAAGAAGTTGTTTGGCAAAGCGAAAAAAGTGGTATTTGTAAAGCGTGGGGAAATGGATTCCTTTGAAGGGAAAAACAACAATACAGGTTGGAGATTCAAAGAGGGAAAGGTAATCTCAAATGATAGGGTATTTGCACTGAACGTAAAAGAAAAGGATATGTATCTAAAAGAAGCTTTTCATCTGCTAAACTCAAAACATACCTTTCAATACAAGAACAAAGATGGAGAAAACGTTACGGACTACTATCGGGTAAAATATGTTCGTATTTTAAAACGAATCGTCCGAGGTATTGTTCGCTACTATGCTCAACTGGTTTGTTCGGGTTATCCTCCAGTAAAAAGAGACAGGAAAACAGGACAAGTTAAATATCCTTTTGGGAAAGGTCCGGTTGGGATCGACATTGGTACATCATCAATTGCAGTATCAGGTACAACAAGGGTCCTATTGAAAAACTTAGCTGAAAACTTAAAAAAAGTGAATCATGTTCAACGAGAAATCAGGTTATACAATAGAAAACTAGACCGTTCGAAAAGAGCGACTAATCCACTAAACTTCGATGAAGCAGGTCGTGTTAGAAAAGGTAAAAAGCGGTGGGAATTCTCCAAGAACTATAAGAAACTGAAAGCTCAATTGAAAGAGTTGTACCGCAAATTAGCTTTATATCGGAAATTTAGCCACCAATACGAAGCCAATCGAATGGTTATGTTAGGTGATACATTTTACATCGAAGAAATGAATTTCAAAGCTCTCCAAAAGCGTACTAAAAAAACAGAAGTAAGCGAAAAGACAGGTAAGTATAAAAAGAAAAAACGGTTCGGCAAAACCATATCCCGTCGTTCCCCCGCAGCCTTCGTAAGTATTCTTTCAAAAAAAGTCATCGCCTTGGGCGGAACATTCATCAAGGTCAAAACATCCTCTTTTAAAGCAAGTCAATATGATCATAAAGCAGACAAATGCAAAAAGAAAGAATTAAAAGAACGTTGGCATATATTTAATGACGGTACCAAGGTCCAACGTGATTTATATTCCGCTTTTCTTTTAATGAATTCAGATTTGTTAGGGTTGAAGTCAGATAGAATCTCTTGTTTAAATACATTTGAGCAATTTTTAAAATATCACAAAGAAGAAATTAACAAGATAGAAAATGAAAATGAAGTAATCTTAAACTCTGGTATCAAATTAAAATTAAAAAAGACTGAAGAATGTGCAGCCTAAAATCTATTCTTTGCGGTTTGATGTAGCCGAGTTCGCAAGAACAAAAGATGTAGTCTTCAATGGCAACAAAGGTTGCTTTGACTACGAATGTTCTAACATAACTAGTTCCAGTTCCTGTTTCCAAAGCCGTTTTCTTCTTGAAGAAAAGTGTGTGTACGAATAGGCGAAGACTAGGAAGTTATGAACCCACTGCATTTATGCATGTGGAGCATCAGAAGGGAATACCGTGGTAACTGTTGAATAAGGTATCATGAAGAGATATTCGTTAATGGGTTGGTTTCTTTGAATGAGTTGAAAAAGGTTGGACTAAATTAAAGAAACAAGAATGGTTCTGGTTATTATGTTTTTGCTGGTGGTGGAATAGATACTCGGGAGCAATTAATTTTATGAACGGGAGGTGGAGTTGTGAGAAAGTCCTTTTGGATTCCGTTAATGGCTTCATTTGGAACGATGATATTACTATATATAATAGGTTATATAGCCGATATAGACTTTCTTATATTTAAAATTTCACTCTCGGAAACTGAGATTGCTCTACTACCAATCGCTGTTGGGATGTTAGTGGGGTTTATTAGTGAACGTATGATCAAATTTAAATCACAATAGTAAGATTAGTAAATTCTTAAGCTACGAACAAGTATTTTTAATCAGAATATGTTAACCATGTACAAATTTAATAACGGGTTTACTTCAGAGGTGCAAACAAGCCATTCACAAACAATATCGCAGTGGTATTCACATTAGAATTCACTGCGATATTTTTATTGCTATATAAGGTTTTGTCGCTCTTTTGAAGTGCAATGCTCCACATTAGTTTTTCAAATGGTCTCCTATTCACTTATACATATCCTAGAAATAGAGTTCTTATTAATTTTTTTTTGCAATTTCTTTTCTATTGGGAGCTAGTGGAGGCTGCTCTAACCATTTATTTTGCACCATAATATTAAACCACTTTTTAGTAAGCATAAGATTTTGTAGAATGGTGCTTTCGTAAGTGGCTACAAGGTCTATTCGCATTGCGGATGCTAAGCCTGCTCCGTGATACGCTTGTGCAGCTTGGAATAAGAAGCCAGTATGATACAACATTAACTTATCAGAAAAAGGAGAGTCTGTTGAAGTTGTAACTTCAGTCTCCCACGACTTAGGAACTGGTAAATTATCCGTTTGCATAATTTTCGAAAAACCTTTTATTTGTTGGTCAGCCGTTTTTTCGGCTTCCTCAAAAAATTTTCTTACTTCCTTTGTTTGTGCGACTTGACTGAATGCGATTGAAAGAGTTTTTGCCATAATACTTTTTTTAAGGTTGAAAGAAATGCCTATGATTTCTGTCGCTGCTAACGTTCTACCCTTTCCGAAAAATCCATCTGTGAAATCTTGGCTAGAAACATATTCAGGGTTTTGAGCTGGATAAAATAAAGGGTCTCTCTGAAAACTTCCTTTCTCGAGCAATAAATCAATTGTTTGATGATACATCCTTTTCCCATCATTATCACAGGAGTCGTAAAAATACCGTAAGTCCTCTCTTACAGAAACGCCCAATGAAGTTGAGTGGCCTAGCAAACCATGTAATGTCATGATATGTAAATAATTTAGGCAAAATATATCCGTGAACAACCTCTGTTTACCTGTAAAGAGGTCAGATTCAGTAAATCCAATTGGAACTGGATACCCCTCATTTTTTATAAAAGTAACGATTTGTTGTTTTTGCTTTTCGAATGTCTTGATAGCATCCTCAAAAATAGCTTTAATTTGCTCATCCTCAATAATAGAGACCATATATCTATTTACAATATCAACCGCTGTTCCATTTACATATTCTCCCCACAAACTACCTATTTCGGAGGATGTGAGTTTTAATTTTTCCTTATCCATCTTGTCACCCTTTCGATTTTGTTATACCGTGGATATTATTTACCAATTCAGCAAGAGATATGAATTTCTTATTGGACTTTAAAAGAGGAAAACGATTCTTAGAAAAGACGAAATCACTAAAAAAAGGCAAAAAAACATATAGTAAGATTAACCACTTATAACCTAACCCTTTAGTATAGTATTTTAATAATTATCTGGATATATTTCCTAATAATGTTAAAATAGTCGATGAGAAATACCTAAATAGTATTAGAAAGAAGGAGCGGTAGTGAGTCTTTTTAAGTCTTTGGTTTCAGCTGCTGTAAAACAAGTAAACAAGGTTAATAGTTTTGAATTTGTTAAAAATAACGCTCCAAATGAGATTGGTGTTTACATAATGAAACTAAATGGGAAAGTCATGTATGTAGGTCGAGCTATCGAAAATAGAGATGGTCAGAGTACCCGCGGACTTCGTAAAAGATTGCAGGAACATTGGAGAGGAGCCGGAAACTGTAAGCCGGAACTTTATCAAAATCGAGACCAACTGACTGTAACGTTAAAGGTTTGTTCTTCCGTTGAAGAAGCAAAAAGATTAGAAGGTCAACTCATTCGCCAATATAATACGGTTGAAAATGGTTGGAACCTTCGTTACGAAGAATGGAGATGAAATTGAGCTCCTTAACCCGTAATAGCATTAAAACCAAATAGAATTCAAGAATTTATCTTTACACAAAGGAAAGAAGTTTAGGAGAGTGGCCATAGATGGAAATCAAATACAATTTAACCGAAGAAGATTATGTGAAATTTAATTTGTTTCACATCAAAAACTCAGATTCCGCTAGTAAATCCTTGAATATGCAAAGATACTCCATTCCTTTTATTTATCTAATTGTCGCTTACGTATTTTCTAATCTTGCGGATATCCCGTTTTTATATGTATTCATTCCATTTCTAATTGTCGGAATTTTATGGGTTATTTTTTATCCAAAGTACTTTCAGAATCGTATCATCAGTCAAACTAAGAAGATGATTAGGGAAGGAAAAAATGAAGGATTGCTTGGTGAACATACGATGCTTTTGACCGAGGAAGGAGTCGTTGATACGAATCCTACCGGCGAAACGAAAGTGAAGTGGTCAGGGATCATTAAGATGAAGGAGGATCAGGCCAATCTTTATTTGTACAATAGCTCGGTTAGTGCCTATATTCTTCCTAAAAGGGAATTTAAAGACCTAGAGGAAGTAAGGTCCAATTTCGAAGCAAAATTAACACATTTACAAATATAATTTTTTAGCAAATATTTACGTTCCAAAGGATAAGTATTGGAATGGAAATGAAGTTTTTTTCTTGTTTCTATTTTATCTCTCAAACTTACATTCCTTTTTATATTAAGGGAAAAGACAAGGTGAGTGAAATATGTTCAATAATAGAAAAAAATTAATCGGTTTTCTTTTTCGTCAAAGTAAAGAAACAAGTCTGCAAACAAAAATAATTAAAGTATCTAGTGGAAAAAGGAAAATTAAATTAACCGTTCAAGTTGCAGATACTTTTAAAAAAAGAGAAAAGGGCTTAATGTTTGTTGAACAATTACCTGAAGACCAGGGTATGCTTTTTGTATATTCAGGAAAAACATATGGCGGTTTTTGGATGAAAAACACCTTAATACCTTTATCGATTGCATTCGTTGATTCAGACGGGAAAATTCTAAAAATACTAGATATGGTGCCTTGTAAAGATGATGAATGTCCTACGTATGATCCGGGAGTTTTTTACCAATATGCTTTAGAAGTCAATCTTGGATGGTTTGAAAAGAATCAAATCAAAGAAGGGGATTTTGTAATCTTTTATTAAAATCATCTCACCACTATGAGTTTCTTGAGGTGAGATGATTTTTTTGTGAGTTGAGGCAAAACATCAATAAGCAACGGGAATGATTTTGGGTATCAAATACGTAAGTTATTAAAGACCAGTAATTATTTCTTATTAGGCTAACATTGGCGTTGCTCCAGAAAGGATTTACGCCGTTCATCAAGGAACGATGTTCAACGTCTCAATGCATAAAACTGACGATGGAGTTGACGAACTTGCTCCGCTAGTTCAGGAACAGGACCATCTATTGTGGTATCACGAATAACATCATGAATGGGAAGATTTCGAACGCGCGATGGAGTAACCCCTATTTCATTCAACCATTGTACCAACTGTTCAGACGAACTTGCATAAACGATTCGACCTAAACCAACCCACCCGTGGGCCGCAGCGCACATAGGGCAATGTTCACCAGAGGTATATACTGTCGCATTGCTTCTTTCTTCAGGTGTCATGTTACTGGCTGCCCATCGTGCTAAAGCAAATTCTGGGTGTTGAGTATGGTCACCACCCGCAACGTGGTTATGGTCTTCTGCAAGCACCTCTCCGTTGGCTGCGACAAGTAATGAACCAAATGGTTCGTCACCTTTCTCCAGTGCAGTTTTTGCTAAATCAACACAACGTCGAAGGTGCTTCAAATCTGAATCACTTATCATAATTGTATCCTCCTCGTCCTTATTTATTTTTTCATCAATATTCCATAAACATGACCCGTTTGCGGAGGACGGATCTTATTAAAAGTCAATCAAATTCATAGGTATTTGGCAAGTATAAGGAATTTGCTTTTTAAAAACAGATTATCTTCTTCATTAAAATCTAGTGGATTCATATATCGAGGAATACAATAATCATCGTTACCAGTGGGGATTAAAAAAGATGACCCCGGGTTCAATACCGAGGTCATCTGTTAGCAGCTTAGGTTCTTTTTTTAAACTGTCCATATTAAGGGTAACAGTTCAAAACTCTGCGGTGCTTTTTCTTATTTTTTACTTATTTAGGGCAGGTACATCTTTTCTTACGGTTGAAAACAGTCCAGCACCGATAATATCTAGTGCTGACTTCATTCTTTCTGCCGAAATATTATCAGCAATGGTATCTTGTGGAGTATGGTATACTTTCTCGATATGGTAAACAAGTGGGTCCCAACTGTCGATACCCATCCAAATAAATAAGGCAGCAGGTATACCAGCGTTATGGAAAGGTACATGGTCACTTGAGCCAAATGTTCCTGGCAGGATATCAGAATTACCTAAACGGGCACCTGCAGAAATGGCTGAGTCAGTAACCAAATTGGTACTACCATTTGGTGTCATCGCATAAAGGTTTTTCGCCTTATCATAATTGGTAGCCACCATATCAGGAACAAATACAGCTTCAATGCTATCTCTTTGTTCCTGCGTCAATTGATCAACATAATATCGCGATCCAAGTAATCCACGCTCTTCAGAACCAAAAGCTATAAATTTCAACTCTTTTTCTGTGTTGTATCCTTTATAAACCCTAGCAATCTCAAGCATTAATCCTACACCAGAGGCATTATCATTTGCACCAAATGCGCCAACGACGCTATCATGATGGGCCCCAAGAATTACTTGTTTTGTTTTTGTAGTCTTAGTTTTCGGAGCCTTTGTGGCTATTACGTTCACTGATTGAAGGTTGGAATAATGTTTTGCTGTAAGGCTGATTTCAACTGGTCCTTTTGCTGCCTGCTCCTTTAGCCATTCTCCCTGGATAAAGGCTGAACCATATACCGGAACATCATAATTTGTCGTTAAACTTGGATTAAAGGTTTGGCCATAGTTACCACGACTACCGACAAGGCTTTGCAAAATAACCCCTTTAGCCCCTACTTTAACAGCATTGTCCACCTGCGTCCGATATCCGGCAGTAGTATCCGCACGAGGCATAACAATAATTTTTCCAGCCGTTCCGGAAGGGAAATCGCTTAGGTTAGTTCCCCCAGCAACATATAAAACCTGACCTTTTACAGCCTCAGTACTTAATTTTCCATTTGGCGCAGCAGCCATTTCCCATGTATTTCCATCAGCGAAGGCAACATTAGCAATATACTGATCAGCAACAGGGAAATACTGGTATTCCACATCATATCCATATCCCTTTAAGGTTTTTGCAATATAATCTGCTGACCGTTTTTCTGCTTCAAGCCCCCCTGGCCGTGTCCCTATTTCTTCAGATAAATATCGGACGTGTTCAATTGCCCTATTTGCATCGACTCTTGCCACTACCTTTTGATCATGTGCATAAGAGGATTTTCCGTTTGTGTTTTCTGCTGATGCATACCCAACTGACCCAAATGCGATTGAAACTGCTAAGAGTGAAGCAAACACCTTTGATCCTTTTCTTTTAACTACCATAACCATCCTCCTAAAAGTTTTTGTTTGCCGTTCAATGATAGCTGCAGTTCAGATTATGTATCTAGCAAACTAGCATGTGCCCAAGACACAATTACATTCAATGATAGGTTAAAATTGTTTATAAAAAGAGTGAGAAAATTACTAATATTTAGATAAATTTGGACGTGAAAATATATTATATCTAGTAATTTAGGTGAAAAAGACCTATATTATGGTAAATTAATATGAAATTGATTTAGACAAATAATATAGTTGAACACTTAATAAGGCTCTTTAAGATAAGCAACTTAAAGAGATTTTTGCTTTTATCAACTTTGTGATTCATTAGACTTAAACTAAAGTGGCCCGTTAGTTCAACAAGGCGATATCATTAAATCACCCTTTTTATATTTTATTAATAAGCTCGGTGTATTTCACCTGAGCTTATTTTTAATAAAGGGGACTTGAACCAAATAAAACAACGATTTTCAGAAAAAGCACATAAGATTTATGTTAAAATATAACAAAAATGGAAAGGGTGTTTTTATGAATAAAAAGTTTATTGCTATTATTCTCGTTTTATTGGTTGCTGTTGCAGTGGTGAGTTATATGAGTATTAATTCGTCTGAAGAAACCACCTATGCAGGCATAATGGGTGAAATTTTAGGAGGGGATACGGTCGAAAGTATTATCATTAAAAACTTTGAAAATCCAGAGCCAAAAAATCACCTTTTAATCGACAGCAAGGAAATTATACGAGATATTGTAGAACAACCAGCAAATATGGTTTTAAAAAAGACTGATGATTATCCAGATGAATTGTATTTGGTATCCATACATACAAATACTAAGTATGTTGTGTTAACATTGGGAGAAAACGGCATTATTCGCTTCAATGGAGATTTAGCAGGATTATATTCGATAGAAGGAGAAAACACTCTTCTTCCGATATTATATGAAATTACAAAATAATAGGTTATCCAATTGCAAATCTTTATTGAGTTAATGGTGTGAGTTAGTTGACCAAGCATATATATAAATACAGATAATAGCTCTGTCTGTCATATCGGTCTGTGTTTTTTATTTTGAAAACAAAACAAAAAACACCCCAAATTGCGGTGCATTTTGATATGTATTATACTTTACATTTTCCCCTGCGATTTAACGTTTTGTGATAGGAAACGGAACCCGTTATGATGAGGTAGCCCTTTTTTTATTCAACTAACGGGCAGAAGAGTTGTATAAGATTATCAATTGATGTTCTGTTTCTTTTGTTATTAAATTCAGAAATTTAAAATTAAAGTTTTAGTTATTGTGTTAT
>NZ_FNHN01000034.1 GCF_900103525.1 Bacillus sp. OK048 | reverse complement strand
AAACTGTTTTTTAAGGTTTTCTCCACATTATCGGAACTACTTACTCTAATGAGAAGGGCTTTTATAATAACACCTATTTTTTCTTAAACTAAAGGTGCAGGTTAGTGGAATAAGGATTTTCCTTTTTTTTAGAGAATAATTAAAGGGAGGGTTCCCAATAGTACCATATGCAACTAATCTGCCCGTTAGCCATTCATGCAACGCCAGCATTGCACCACAGATTATGTTAGGTAAATCATTCTTACATGGGAGTTTAACAAGAAAATCAACAATATCCTTTAACGAGCCTTTCTATTAAGTGAAGTTATCGAAAAAGCCTTTTACTCAACAGTTTCGACCAACTGCCGATTAAGTTGGGGTTTATGTAAAATTGCACAATATTCCTCCTAAAGGGTGAATAATTATATGCATCTGGACAGACCATAGTAAATGCTGAATCCCCCGCCTCATGGTAGGGGATTTGTCTTTTTTAGCTTAATGATAAACCTTCATCTGACGCACTCTTCCAATGACAGCAAGCATCAACAGAATAACTGTCGCTAGAAGGTAATACAGGGGCAAGCCCCGGTCAAGAGACTCCTGTGTTGCCCCCATGAAATCCATAACAGCCCATTTGTTTAAGGGTCCCAGGTACCAAGTTAACATAAATACTATTTGAAATAGCTTGCCGCTTCCCGACCATATGCCTAAGGCTACAGCCAGCGTTGGAATAAACATCCCACCTACTGTCATGGCCATTAATCTCTCCCAATCACCTGTGATCACACAATGAATCATAACCCCGCTGCCTGTCAAATAGGCAACGATGACTCCAGCCAGCCACAATACAATAAATTGATTCCGAACCGGATGAACAGCCGTAAAAATCAATTGATGGGTACGGTAATATGCTTCATTCGTACCCATTGCCGACCAAATCAGAACGGGCCAAACCCAGATGAAGGGTAAAATAAACTCTACTACGATTTCCATTGGCAGAACTACCCCTAATACGATCATGACCAATGCGATTAAGTACCACCACAAGCGCAGCCCTTTGAGCATAATCCGCAGCTCCATGGCTAAAATTTTGATATAACTGGATCGCCCTGCCCCTACTGTGTGAGTATAAGGAGTTAGTTTTATTTTAATGTCATTCCTAGGTTCAGGTTCAGGCTTACTTTGCAATTCATTTTTACTTTTGGCACGAGATGATTTTCTTTTTTTATTGATTTGGACCGAGCGTGTTAAATCAAACCGATGAAAGAAAATAGAAGCTATTGTAACAATCACCCCTGCCATGGCAAACCAGATATAACGTTCTAAAAACACCCCTATCGTCCAAGACAAGCCGTTCCAATCATAGGTTACTAAATCCCCTTTTAAAGGACTGATTCCTGAGATGTGCCCTTCGCCGGGATGAGAGGATCTTGCGTTCGCCTCGCTTGACAACCTGGTAACGATTGGGGAGATCCCCAACATATCCTGAGTTGTATGAGTCGCCGTAGTCGATGATTTAATTGAAAAACCCCATAGAATTAAATAAATAAAATTCCCCAGTCCCTTACTTAAAAAAGGCACAGATTCAAAAAAGATAGCCATCGAAGCCACCAATGCCATAGTCGGCAATGTGGAGTACAGGAAGGGTAACAGTAAACTCACTGGATCAACAGAATAATCTTCCCCTCGAATAAGCTGCATAGCAAGAGCAGATACAATCAACACACTAACAATTGACATCAACAGAACAAAGTTGCTCCACATTTTACCCATAATATACAACCATCTGGTTATCGGGGTTGTAGCTATAATTTGTCCGACCCCGGTCTGCACATCGCGTTCAATGGCATTTTTGACGAGAAAGAACGCTGGAAGACTTAGCAGCATAGAGGCTAAGGTAGCAATGGTACTGCCGATCCAGGCTGAATTATAAATCCCGCGTATACCGTTTAACGATAATGTCAGATAGTTCTCATTACTCGCAGGTACGAATTTAAACACGATAAAAATCGATACAAGAATTGTTATCAGAAAGTTATATCTACGAACCCTTTCCAGATAATCAGCTTTCATCATATGAAATAGAATACGAAGAGGCCTCATGATAATGCCGACTGCTTATTTGCTGAAATGGAATACAAATACGCATCCTCCAAAGTCGGATTCACTAATCGGCTTTCCGCGGATGGCTGAATATCGGCAATAACCCTTACCCGCACTCCGTCACTGCCCTGGATGGAGCTGCTAATTAACAATTGCTTGCGTACTTCCATCCATGCATGGCTTGGAATTAGCCACTCCCACACTTTACCCGCCGCGGCTGCCAATATTTCGCTCGGAGATGCCTGTATTACAAGTTTCCCTTGATTTACAATAGCGATATCTGTTGCGGTCGACTCTACATCGGATACGATATGTGTGGAGAGAATTACAATTCGATCACCCGATAATTCGGATAAAAGATTCCGAAAACGAATACGCTCTTCAGGATCCAGTCCAACCGTCGGTTCGTCAACAATTAATAGCTTGGGGTCATTTAATAAAGCCTGTGCGATACCTACACGTTGTTTCATCCCGCCCGACAAGCTGTTCAAAGGTTTTTTGCGCACCTCGTGAAGATTCACCAACTGAAGTAACTCGTCAATCCGTTTTCTTGAGATCGTAAGATCTAATCCTCTGATTGCCGCTAAATATTCCAGAAACTCAACAGCATTTAGATGCGGATATACGCCAAAATCCTGAGGTAAATAACCCAATATGCTTCTTATTGCATTAGGATCTTTGGTAATATCGATTCCATTCCAAATGACCCTACCTTCAGTAGGTTTGGTAATGGTGGACAAAATCCGCATCAGTGTTGATTTTCCGGCACCATTCGGTCCTAACAATCCCAATACGCCTGTCTCGATCTGCAAAGATAAGTCACGAAGCCCATAAGAATCCTTCTTATATTTCTTGCTTACGTTCTCAATGATCAGCTTCATAGGCTCCCCCTGTATTCATCATTTTTTTCCAATGTTATACAAGTAATTATATGTCACAAAGGTCACTTTCATCGCAGCGGCAATGGAAGGATAGCAGAAATAAATGGAGAATATATATTAATTAACTGAGATAAGGGGGATATTATGGTACACGAATTAAAGGAATTTATTAAAAAATGTGATATCGCAATAAAACAGGAAGATTTTGATACGCTAATGAATTACTATTCTGATGATGCAATCTTGGTTATAAAGCCAGGTATGATTGCACGAGGCAAAGAGGAAATTAAAACAGCATTTATTAAAATTGCAAAATATTTCAATAACAGTCTTGTCCCAACACAAGGTGAAATGATTATTTTAGAAGCTGGCGACACTGCCTTAGTTATATCCCGAACCTTGCTTGAAGCTGATAAAAATGATAGTGAATATTCAATGGATAGACGAGCAACATACGTGTTTAAGAAAAGTCCACAAGGTGAGTGGCTTTGTGCCATAGACAACTCGTATGGTACGGATTTAATTAACAAATAGTCAATAGTAGTTTGTGAAAAAATGTACTTAAACAAACGGGTGCTAGAGTTGAAGAAAGGGGATTGCTGAGACAGCTCTTTTTCTTGTTCCGCTGCGGGCGAGTTTCCTAAAAGAATTAAAAGCTATTATTCGGAAAATA
>NZ_FNHN01000021.1 GCF_900103525.1 Bacillus sp. OK048 | reverse complement strand
CTCAAGATTCGCTCGACTTGCATGTATTAGGCACGCCGCCAGCGTTCGTCCTGAGCCAGGATCAAACTCTCCAAGAAAGTTGATATAGCTCATTTTGTTACGTTGGCTTAGCTTTTATAAAAAGCTAAAAAATTGTTTGTTGACGTTCTTGTTTGTTTAGTTTTCAAAGAACAAAGCTACCTCACGGAATCACTATATAAAATATCAAACTTACGATAATTTCATCGAGCAATTCTTGTTCATCGCTCAAAAGCGACTTTATCATCTTATCAAGTTATCAACCTAAAGTCAACAACTTTTTAAATTCTTTTTTAAAAATCATGTTGTTTCGCAACAACAGATATTAATATACCACCATTTATTTAACAGCGCAATAGCTTTTCTAGGATATTTATTAAATATCCTAAAATAACAATTTTCAAACTCCTCTATACAATAAAATAGGTTCTGCTATTATTCATTGTTGATTTTCGTGTAGAAAAATTTTTAAGCGGAGAATTTCCGGCTAATATCGATAGTGGGGGCTTAAGGAGCCGATATAAGCGGAGATATTCCGACTAACTGTTCACAATAAGACAAAAGCCATCGTTTTGGAACGTATAACCGGAAAAACTCCGCTTATTTTAAGGTAAATATGGGAATTTCCCGAAATAAACGGAATTTCTCCGCCTATTTTTCAATTTGAGTGAAATCAATATTTACGTTTAACACAGCAATAAAATAAAAAAAGGCACCCAATGTTAGGTGCCTTTTTTCATAATCATTTTTTAACGATGGCGCATTAACGGGAATAATAATACATCACGAATTGAAGGTGAATTGGTTAACAGCATTACTAAACGGTCAATTCCAATTCCTAGACCTCCTGTAGGTGGCATACCATATTCCAATGCTTCTACAAAGTCTTCGTCCATTTCATGTGCTTCATCATTACCCTGCTCACGCTCTTTTAATTGTGCTTCAAAACGCTCTCTTTGGTCAATTGGATCATTTAACTCAGTAAATGCATTGGCGTGTTCTCGAGCAACAATAAATAACTCAAAACGATCTGTAAATCTTGAATCATCTTCGTTTTTCTTAGCAAGCGGAGAGATTTCAACCGGATGTCCATAAATAAAAGTAGGCTGGATTAACTTCTCTTCAACCTTTTGCTCAAAGAATTCATTAACGATGTGGCCATAAAGCATATGTTCAGTTATTTCTACTCTATGTTCCTTCGCAAGCGCGCGGGCCTCTTCCACAGTCATTTGTTTCCAGAAATCTGCTCCTGTATATTCTTTTATCGCGTCAACCATATGAAGTCTCTTCCATTCCGGCTTAAGGTTGACTTCATACTCTCCGTATTGGACAGTTGTGGTTCCCAATACTTCTTGTGCAATGTGTGCAATTAGATTTTCAGTCAGACTCATAATGTCCTGATAATCCGCATATGCCTCGTAAAGTTCAATCATTGTAAACTCTGGGTTGTGACGGGTAGAAACACCTTCATTACGAAATACACGGCCAATTTCATAAACCTTTTCAAGTCCACCAACAATCAGGCGCTTCAAGTGAAGTTCAATCGCAATCCGCATGTATAGTTCCATATCAAGTGCATTGTGATGAGTAATAAACGGACGCGCTGACGCACCACCGGCAATCGAATGCATCATCGGAGTTTCAACCTCTAAATAACCACTATTATCCAGGTAACGACGCATAGACTGAATGATTTTACTACGGGTAATAAAAGTCTCTCTGCTCTCTTGGCTGACAATTAAATCTAAATATCGCTGACGGTAGCGCTGTTCCACATCTTTAAGACCATGGAATTTATCTGGTAACGGACGGAGTGCCTTAGTTAAAAATGTATAGTTTTGAACCTTTACCGATAATTCTCCAACCTTTGTTTTAAATAAAGTTCCAGTAACACCGATAATATCTCCTAAATCTGAGCTATTAAATACTTCGTATGCTTCCTCACCAAGCGCATCTACCCTCACATACACTTGAATTTGCCCAGTAAGATCTTGAATATTTGCAAATCCCGCTTTACCTTTACCACGCTTAGTCATCATCCGACCTGCAAGAGTAACTTCAACATTTTTTGACTCAAGGTCTTCTTTCTCTAACTCTCCATACTGATTTATCAACTCATTGATACTATGAGTACGGTCAAAACGTTTCCCAAACGGATCTATTCCATTTTCACGCATCGTATTCATTTTTTCTCGTCTGACCTTCAGCTGGTCATTTAATTCTTCGTGACTCATGCTAATCAACTCCAATTACTTCTTTTTATGTAAACCATACATGTAATCCCTTAAACTTTTACGCATACTATATTATTCTACACAATCTCAACAATTCAGACATCAAAATATAAAAGAAAACTGCCAGTTATTTCACTGGCAGTGGTCATTATAGAAAAGCATGTTAGTAAAGTCAACTTTAACCTACTATTACTTGACTTTCCTTCTCTTCTACTTCTGCTACTAAACCATTTAATAGTCCAACTAATTCGTCACGAGTATTACAGTCATTAATAGCCATTCTAACTTTCGCATTGCCTTTTACACCTTTTAAATACCATGCTGCATGTTTACGCATTTCTCTAACTGCAACATATTCATTTTTAAGAGCAATTAATCGATCCAAGTGTAAAATACATACATCCATTTTTTCACGAACAGATGGCTCGCCCATTAATTTTCCTGTTTCAAGGAATTGAACAGTACGATAAATCATCCATGGATTTCCGAGAGCAGCTCTACCAATCATGACACCGTCGCAGCCGGTTTCTTCTAGCATTCTTTTTGCATCCTGAGGAGTTTCAACATCGCCGTTCCCAATCAGTGGGATGTTAAGATTCTGCTTTACTTCTCTAATAATGTCCCAGTTTGCTTTTCCCTCATACATCTGAACGCGCGTTCGTCCATGAAGGGCCACGGCCTGCCCACCAGCCCGTTCAACAGCCTGTGCATTCTTGACAGCAAAAATATGGTCTTCATCCCAGCCCATTCTCATTTTAACCGTTACTGGTTTATCAACGGCTTCTACAACAACTGAAACCATTTCATATATTTTATTCGGGTCTAGCAGCCATTTTGCACCAGCATCACATTTCGTGATTTTTGGAACAGGGCAACCCATATTGATATCAATGATATCCGCATTGGTATTTTTATCTACAAATTGCGCTGCCTCAACTAGCGTTTTCCTTTCACCACCAAAAATTTGCAGGCTTAACGGTTTTTCGCGCTGATCAATGTAAAGCATGTTCATTGTCTTTTCATTTTTTAATACAATTCCCTTATCACTGACCATTTCCGCACATACTAAACCAGCCCCGAACTCTTTTACCGTTAAACGGAAGGCGGAGTTACAGACACCGGCCATCGGTGCCAAAACGACTTGATTTTTCAATTCAATATCGCCGATTTTTAACAAACAACGATCCCTCCGTTTCTATTCGTTTGGTGATAATTCTTCCAAGCTTATATTTAAAGTTGAACCAATTCTATTAAGTAAGTCACCTGTAGGCAGACGATTACCTCTCTCAATCTCACCAATTATTGATACTGATACACCAAGTTCCTTCGAGAAGCTTTCCTGTGTGTAACCCTTTAGCTTCCGATAGGCTCGAATACGTCTTCCCCATTTTTCCGCTTCCATATCCGGACTCCTTCTTTGTTAGGTAATTCATCAATCCATGCTGTAAGTGGTCTTTCTAAATTTGGAATAATTAGGTCAGGTTTTATCTCTGACAAAGGAATCATGACAAAATCCCGTTCTAGCATCCGTGGATGTGGAACAACAAGTTTCTCTGTTTCAATATTTTCTTGGCTATAAAGGAGAATGTCAAGGTCAATTGTTCTTGGACCCCAAACGATTTCCCTTTTTCTCCCAAGTTCTAATTCAACTTTTAAACAATAATCAAGCAATTCATGAGCACCAAATGAAGTAATAATCTCAATCACCATATTTAAAAATAAATCTTGATCCTCGTACCCAACAGGATCTGTTTCATATACAGAGGAGTAATTTACCAACTGGATTTTCGGATGATTAACTAGTCGCTCTAATGCTTTCGTTAAATAATCATACCTGTTTCCGATATTAGAACCAAGTGCAATAAATGCTGTATTTTCCATTTTTATCTTCTCCTCGTGATTTCTACTGCAACAGATTGGTAATGACCAGGAATGGGCGGATCTGGTTTGATTACTTTAATTGTCGCTTCTAAAACAAGAGGAAAATGCTCCAATACAGTAGTGGCAATTTTCTCCGCAACTGCTTCTATAAGTTTAAAAGGTTTTCCCTCAACAATCTCCTTGCATACCAGAAATAACTCTCCATAGTTTACAGAATACTCGAGTTCATCCGTTTCACCAGCTTTTTTTAAATCTACTTGAACCATTAAATCAACAATAAAACGTTGACCCAGTTTGTTTTCCTCTGGAAAAACTCCATGATAACCGTAAAATTCCATTTGGTTAACAAAAATTCTATCCAAGCTTAACACCCTTCCCCATCAGAACGTCCATCATTTTTGCCATTCTGCTCATTTCTTTTACATCATGGATACGAATGATTTGACATCCCTTTTGGATTCCAAAGCAAACAGTTGCACCTGTCCCTTCCATTCTTTCCGTCACAGGAAGGTCCAGCGCTTGTCCAATCACAGATTTCTTTGAGGTTCCTAAAAGGACAGGATAGCCTAGAGCTGTCAGAGTATCTAAATTTTGCATCATCAAAATATTTTCATTAAAGTCTTTTGCAAAACCAATACCAGGATCTAAAATAATCTGTTCATCTCGTACACCTGCTTGTTTTGCAATCGTGATACTTTCATACAGGTCATTTAACACATCCCTGATGAAAAAAGAATAATCTCGATCATGACGATTGTGCATAAGGATAATCGGAACATTGTAGTCAGCAGCAACTGCAGCCATCTTTTCATCTGCCTTTGCACCCCAAATGTCATTAATAATATGAGCACCAGCTTCAATCGCTTTTTGAGCAACCTTAGCTTTATATGTATCAATAGAAATAGGGACTCTCACGTGCTTAGAAATAGCCTCAATGACCGGGACAACACGCTCGATTTCTTCCTCTTCGGATATTACAGTATAATCTGGACGGGTTGATTCGCCGCCGATATCAATTATATCAGCTCCGTTATCAACCATCTCTTGGGCCCGCTCAACTGCTAGTTTTACGTTATTGTATTTACCACCATCTGAAAAAGAGTCAGGAGTTGCATTTAATATCCCCATAATGATGGTTTTTTGTTCGAAGTCTAATGTATATTGTCCACATTTGATAGCTGTCTGCATAGATAAAACCACCTCTTTTTTATTCACTTCCTACATCATACAAGAAGAATGTTTTTTAAAGCAAAAAAAAGAGGCTTTAGCTTTCGCTAGAACCTCCTCTTGGTTAATTATTGATCTTCATATTGGTAAAGGGCGGTACTCAAATAACGCTCACCATTATCTGGAATAATGGCAAGGACTTTTTTGCCTTTACCTAGTTTCTTCGCAATTTCTAAAGCTGCATGAATGGCTGCGCCTGATGAAATTCCACCTAGGATTCCTTCTTCCTTTGCAGCACGACGTGAAGCAGTAAAAGCTTCTTCAGCTTGAACTTGAATCACTTCATCATAAAGTTCAGTATTTAAAACAGCCGGAACAAAGCCAGCACCAATTCCTTGAATCTTATGCGGGCCCGGGTTACCACCTGATAATACTGGTGAATCAGTTGGTTCAACTGCATAAATTTTTACATTTGGGAATTTTTCACGAAGAACCTCACCAGCTCCAGTAATCGTTCCGCCTGTACCGATACCTGATACAAAAGCATCTACTTGATCCATTTGTTCTACAATTTCCTTACCAGTAGTTCTGCGGTGAACTTCAGGGTTTGCTTCATTCTCGAATTGTTGTGGAATGAAGTATCCATTTTCACTTGCAAGTGCGTTAGCTTTTGCAATAGCACCCTTCATACCTTCAGGTCCAGGAGTTAGAACTAACTCTGCTCCATAAGCACGCAGCAGATTTCTTCTTTCTAAGCTCATTGTTTCAGGCATAACAAAAATTGCTTTGTACCCTTTAGCTGCAGCTACCATAGCTAGGCCGATACCAGTATTACCACTTGTAGGCTCAATAATCGTATCGACTCCAGGCTTAATTAAACCCTTTTCTTCCGCTGCTTCTATCATTGCCAAAGCAATACGGTCTTTTACACTACTACCAGGGTTAAAATATTCAAGCTTTAAATATACTTCTGCACTGTTTTCTTCAACGATTCTGTTTAATTTTACAATAGGAGTTTGACCAACTAAATCTACAATTGAATTTGCCACACGTACCATGGGAGCACCTCTTTCTTTATTCCGAGTATTTTTATTGGTATTATAAAGAATTTAACAGTTTTCTACTTGTTTTGTCAACCATTTTGCCACTTAATATTTCCTTATTTTTCAATTCTTTTCAAAAAAATTTCCGAAAAAAAAACACAGAAAATATTCCTGTGCTTTTCTTAATTTGCATCTTAATCGCCATAAAACCATTCTACTTTCGCTTCTTTCCAAAAAGTTGTGGAAGAGCCTGATGTCTTCATTTGCTCTAATGCAATTTCTCGGCGTATTTGCAGTTTAACATCCTCATAAGAATACTTTTGACCCTTAACTTCTTTTTCAAGTTTAACAATGGCATAGCCTTGGTCTACTTTGATGGGTTCGCTCCATGCTCCCTCTTTTAACTGCTTTGCTACTTGTAAATACTCTATAGGAAACCGTTCTTCCCCTTCTAGTATAAAACCAATATCGCCGCCTTCATTAGCAGAAAATTCCTCAATCGATTTTTCCATCGCTAATGTTGAAAAACTTGATCCCTGCGATAATTCCTTGATGGCCTTCTCTGCCTCTTCACTTGATTTAACGATAATATGTGATAAATGATAGGCTGGAGAAATATCAAAAAGCTCCTTATTCGCTTCATAGTAAGCTTTCATTTCTTTCTCGCTAACCTTAACATCCCTTGTCAGGATCTCTTCCTGGAGAAGACTGTTACGGATATGTTCCTTCCATTTCGCTTCAGTCGTCTTTTTATTCTCACCTGGAGAGCTGTATGTTGTTTGGAGAATTCGATATTCTCTATCAACATCTTCATCGGATACGTTAATTTTATATTTGGCTGCCATTTCTTTAATGACTTTTTGATCAATCATATCCTTAAGGACATCTTTTCCGTATCTCGACTCTAATTCATTTAGCCATTCTTGCCTGGTAATGGTGCTTTTCCCCACAGTCGCGACCGCTTCCTCATTGTCCGCAGTCCCGCTTACCTCTTTCACTTTTGAAAGGAAAAAGGCAATAGTTAGACAGTTCAACAAGATAAGTGCTGCAACAACAATCCATAACTGTTTTCGCCTCAACTACTCCTCCCCCTAAGTTACTATTTTGCCTGGCTCTTTAATTCCTCTAGCTCTTCTTTTGTGAATAGATATTTTTCATTACAAAAATGGCAGTGGGCCTCTGCTTGTCCATCTTCAATAATCATAGCCTCAATTTCACCTTGACCTAACCCGACAATCGCATCAGCAAAGCGATTCTTGGAACATACACACTTAAACTGCACAGGCATTTTTTCTAGAACATGAACCTGGTCCTTCCCAAACAACTCCTCCAGAATTTCTTCCGGAGTAAGCCCCTGTTGTACTAAATTTGAAACGGGAGGTATCGTCTTTAGACGCTCTTCTACCTTAGTAATCGTTTCCTCTTTGGTTCCAGGCATTAATTGAAAAATAAATCCACCCGCTGCAAGAATGGTATCATCAGGATTTACCAAAACACCTACTCCAACAGAGGAAGGCACCTGCTCTGAAGTAGCAAAATAATAAGTGAAGTCTTCCCCTAATTCACCGGATACGATGGGTACGAGACCCGTGAAGAAATCACGAAGACCAGTATCTTTAACAACCGATAACGTGCCGTCAGTGCCGACCGCGCGGCGAACATCTAACTTCCCATGTTCATTTGCTTCAAAGTCAACTTGGGGATTTGTGACATAGCCGCGGACATCGCCTTTTGCATTACTATCCACAAGAATAACCCCAATCGGCCCTCCTCCATCAATTTTAATGGTTAATTTATCTTCACCCTTCAACATAGCCCCCATCATTACACCAGCAGTTAGGGAGCGCCCTAGGGCAGCAGAAGCAGTGCGCCATGTTTGATGTCGACGCTGTGCTTCGGACACTACTTCTGTCGTACGTACAGCATACGCTCTAATTTGACCATCGTAGGCCAATGCCTTTACTAAATAATCAGTCATTATGTATCTCCTTTCTAGTTGCTACCTTTTATATTATCCATATTTCTCTTATAGATTAGCTGCAAACCTTTTAACGTTAAAAATGGATCGACGATGTCAATAATCTTGGATTCTTGAGCAATCAAAGGAGCTAATCCCCCTGTTGCAATGACTGTCGGCCTTTGTCCACTCTGATCCATTATTCTTCTAACAATACCTTCAACCTGTCCCACATAACCATAGACAATTCCAGCCTGCATAGCTGCAACTGTATTTTTACCAATTATCCCTTCAGGCCGAGCAATCTCAATCCGAGGCAGTTTTGCCGCCTTCGAATACAATGCCTCTGTAGAGATGCCAATCCCAGGTGCAATCGCACCACCCATATATTGACGCTGTTCATTTATGTAGCAATAAGTAGTTGCCGTACCAAAGTCAACAATAATCAATGGACTGCCATACTCGTGTATCGCAGCCACCGCATTAACAATACGGTCCGCTCCTACTTCTCTAGGGTTTTCATACTTAATATTAAGCCCTGTCTTCATTCCTGGTCCTACTACAAGCGGAGTAAGATTAAAATATTTCTTGCACATTCTTTCAAGTGCAAACATGATCGGTGGAACAACCGAAGAAATAATAATCCCCTCTATTTGCGAAAATGATAAACCTGATGCATCAAAAAGGGATTTAATAATCATCCCAAATTCATCTTCTGTTCGGTTTCTGTTTGTTTCCACACGCCAGTGATAGGTAAGCTCTTCTCCTTTATATACACCTAAAACAGTATTTGTATTCCCTACATCAAATACGAAAATCAAAAGAATCACTCACTTTTTAAGATTTTTCTTAAGTCACGCTGGAAATATCATATCACAATTACTTTTTTTCGTGAAAAAAGAGTGCTCTTTAAAAGCACTCTTTTTAATCATTTACTTTTCCTCTGTATCTGAAGGATTGATCGTTAATTCTTCGTCCTTCTTTGAACTGATATTTACTTTTACATCATCTATTTTCTTCATATCCACTGGTCTAGATTCTTCAAGCTCGGCAGCAGACTCTGGCATACGACCATTTTGAATTAAGTATTCAATTTGCTCTGCATTGAGCGTTTCGACTTCAAGAAGAGTCTTGGCTATCAGATCTAGTTTATCTCGATTCTCAGTAAGAATGGTTGTAGCTCTTTCATAACATTCTTTCAGAATCCGTTGAATTTCCAGGTCAATTTCAAAGGCAATAGCATCAGAATAGTTTTGTTCGTTATGAATGTCACGTCCTAAGAAAACTTGACCTCCAGATGCTTGACCGAATTGTCCAACACCCAGCTTGTCACTCATACCATATTCAGTAACCATTTTACGAGCAATTCCGGTTGCACGTTGGAAGTCATTGTGCGCACCCGTACTTACTTCACCAAAGACAATCTCTTCGGCAACACGTCCACCCAATAAACCAACAATTTTATCAAGTAATTCTGGTTTGGTCATAAAGTAACGGTCTTCTCTTGGAAGCATAACCGCATATCCACCCGCTTGGCCACGAGGTACGATCGTAACTTTATGAACCATATCCGCCTCATTCAGAACCAAACCAATTACTGTATGTCCGCCCTCATGGAAAGCTACAATGTTGCGTTCTTTCTTAGAAATTACGCGGCTCTTTTTCGCAGGGCCTGCAATAACCCTATCTGTAGCTTCATCAATATCTTCCATGTCAACTTTCTTCTTATTCTGACGTGCAGCAACCAATGCTGCCTCATTTAATAAGTTTTCTAAGTCTGCACCCGAGAAACCAGGTGTACGCATAGCGATATTCTTTAAGTTCACTGATTCATCTAATGGCTTGTTCTTGGCATGTACTTTAAGGACTGCTTCACGACCATTAACATCTGGGCGGTCAACAGTAATTTGTCTGTCAAAACGTCCCGGACGAAGCAATGCAGGGTCTAGAATATCTGGGCGGTTAGTCGCTGCAATGATGATGATTCCTTCATTTGCACCGAAACCATCCATCTCAACTAATAATTGGTTCAAGGTTTGCTCACGTTCATCGTGACCGCCGCCTAAACCGGCACCACGTTGACGACCAACAGCGTCAATCTCATCGATAAAAATGATACATGGTGCATTTTTCTTAGCATTCTCAAACAAGTCACGTACACGAGATGCACCGACCCCAACAAACATTTCAACAAAGTCAGAACCACTAATAGAAAAGAAAGGAACGCCAGCTTCACCTGCTACTGCACGCGCAAGTAAAGTTTTACCTGTACCTGGAGGACCAACAAGAAGTACTCCTTTTGGAATACGGGCGCCAAGTTCCGCAAATTTCCGAGGATCTTTTAGGAATTCTACTACTTCGACTAGCTCTTGTTTTTCTTCATCAGCACCTGCTACATCTTTAAATCGAGCTTTCTTCTTATCATCATTATAAAGCTTAGCTTTACTCTTACCGAAGTTCATCACACGGCTGCCGCCGCCTTGAGCCTGGTTTAATAAGAAGAAGAATAGGATAAAGATGATTACAAATGGAATGATGGAAGTAAAGAATGTTACCCATCCACTAGTTTCCTTAGCAGGCATAACTTCTACCTTCGAACCTGCCGCATCAATACGCTCTAAGATCTTTTCACTGTTAGGAACGTACGTTAAAAAGTTCTTACCGTCTTTTATCCCTTTTTCAAACTGCCCCCGAACCTCGAACACACCACGTTCAGGCTGCATAGAAAATGAACTCACTTCATCCTTTTCTAAATGAGTTACAAACTCATTATAGGAAATGTTGTCCGTAGGTTCGTTGCTGCCATTAAAGAAACTTACCACGCCGATTATGACTAAAAATATCAATAAATAAAAGATGGTATTACGGAAAATCCGATTCATCTCTTACCTCCTCCCACGATAAACACTTTTTTAGATAGTATCATAGAAAATCATTCCAATTCTCAAATTACTCTTGTTATAGTTTCGCTTAAAGATTATTGCTATATACTTCAGGTTTCAAAACACCAATATATGGAAGATTACGGTATTTTTCGAGATAATCTAAACCGTATCCAACCACAAATTCGTCTGGGACAATAAAACCAACGTAATCTGCTTTAATTGCACTCTTCCTTCCTGTTGGTTTGTCAAGTAAGGTTACAATTTTGATTGACTTTGCCTTCCGGTAACGGAATAAATCAACGAGATAGCTTAATGTTAAGCCGCTATCAATGATATCCTCAATGATTAAGATGTCCCTTCCTTCAACAGAAGTATCTAAATCCTTTAGGATTTTCACTTCTCCTGAAGAAACAAAGCCAGATCCATAGCTTGATACATCCATAAAATCCATTTCCAGATAGCAATCCATACGTTTTAGTAAATCAGCCATAAATGGCATTGCACCCTTTAGAACGCAAATTGCAAGAGGGACACTATCTTTATATTCCTCCGTTAATTCCGCTGCCAATACCTTAATCTTTTCCTGAATTTCCGCTTCTGAAACTAACACCTTTTCAATATCCTGGTTCATCATCAATTGTGCCTCCTAGAAGATCATTACTTAATATATGTGAGTAGTATATACTGACTTGTTGAATGATTCATGCCTTCGATTGCAGATTTCTTTATGCCAGGAAGCCATATAATCCGCCCATTACTGTCAGTAATAACAGGCCATGTATCTCGATCCTGAATAGGAATTTTACTATCGATAAAAATGTCTTTTAGCTTTTTCGTTCCTGACATTCCTTTTAGATCCATGCGATCCCCTATTTTTCTGGTTCGAATCTTGATGGGCAGGTTAACCTTGTCCGCGGGAAATATTGCATAACATCCCTTTGTTACAATGTTTTCCTTTTCAACAATGACATCCATTCTTACACTTGCCCCGTTAGGTAGTACAATCCCACTAGGTCCTGACAACTCAAAGGAATAGGGAGAAACCTCTTCTACTTCAAATTGGAACGAAAGTTTGGAATAAGTTCGAATAACTTTCAAACCGTTAGGAAAATCAAGAGTTCCAGACGGATGATGATGTCGAATTAAAAATAGAACATGATCAATATGTAAAGCAGAAAGTGACATAGGTATTACTTTGTAAAGATAGTTTAATATTAGTTGAATCCCTCTTCTTTGTAAAGGAATTGGCACTTCTAAAAATGGGATAATGTCAATGGTAACCTTATTGTCTTCACTCATTTTCATTACTTTATTCATTCTTTGGACAGTTAATTCCTGAAGAAGTATTTCATCATTTTGGATATCTTCACTAAAACGCTGAAAATGCTCATGAACATGCTGATTTTCTGCTTTTAAAAAAGGAAGAACTTCTTTACGAAAGCGATTCCTACTATAAATATTTTTTTTGTTACTTGGGTCGATTCTTGGTACCAAACTTTGCTTCTGACAATAATCAGCAAGTTCTTCTTTTGTTAAGGATAAAAACGGGCGAAAAATAAATCCGTTTCCAAAAGGTCTTAAAAATGGGATCCCTGCTCTTGCTGCACCAGAACTTCCTCTTGTCATTCTCATTAGAATCGTTTCCACCTGGTCATCTCCATGGTGGCCAAGGGCTAAATAGTTATAATCGTATTTAACCATAATTTCTTCAAAAAATCCGTATCTTGCTTGTCTTGATGCCACTTGTGAGTTTTTCTTTGTTTGCTCAATTATCTCTGGAACATTAATTTGTGCCATTTCAAAAGGGATGCCTTTTTGTTCACAATATTTTTTTACGAACATTGCATCCTCAAATGACTCTTGACCACGAAACATATGATCAACATGCGCTGCTACAATAGAAAGATTATTCTTTTCTTTTTGTCCCCACAGGTAGTGCAGCATTGCCAGAGAATCTGGACCACCCGAAACACCCACCACCATTTTTTTGTTTTGCATAATAAATGAGTGATGATCTAGAAAGGAAGCTACCTTGGTTTCTAACATTTTGCATTCTTCCTTAAGTTAATTTCTTTTTAAAAAATTGAATATCACTAGCTTACCACTTTTGGAACAAAAGTATCAAAAACAAAGACCTAATTGATTAGGCCTTTTTTTAAAAAAATAAGAAAGTTTTTTGAACTTAGATTACTGTCCAGCGCAAGCAGCCCTAGCGGCTAGTGTCCTTCCGCTTTTCTTATTCCCTTTTATACGAAATGTTTGGCGTTTAGTTTCAAAAATTAAAGAAGTTTTTGAAAAATATACAAAAGGTATAAAAGTGCGAGGAAAATTGTGATAATGATGGTTTCCATCCAGCGACTTTTTTTCTTTTTTCTTCGGTAATTCTGCCGGGATTTAGGTTGTTGTGTTCCAGCCTGGTTTATCTTTTGTTTTTGCATGGTGCTGTTGGTGTTTGTATTGGTATTGGTAACAGCTGCTTTAGTATGAGATTCAGGGGTTTTTTTATCGATGACTAACGTCAATAATTCTGTTCTCATGTGAAGTGCATTTGAATACTGCCCTTGCAGTGCTTTTACAATCACTCTTTCTAATGGAAGTAATTCCTTTTGTTTTCTAATTGCTTCTCTAAGCTGCGAAATCCCTCCTGTTGTCTTATTAAACCGTTTGGGATAGGCTGTATTAATCATAATCATCGCAACTGCAAATAAATCATAGGCTGGATCTGCTTTTCTCGTTCCTAATCCCCAATACCCACGGTCATAAAACTCAGTAAATTCCTTAATGGCTCTTCCTTTTAGCGTTGTCCCACCGACATCAATGCATCTAATCCTTGGGGTTGGGCCTGTAACAATGAGGTTTTCTGGCTTTAAATCCCCAAAAACCCAGCCGTTTTCATGGAGCTTATTCAAATCATTTAATAATTGTAGGAAGAGAACAGTGGTCCATGCTTTACCTGTATTTTGGATAAAGGTCAATAAATCAGGACCTTGAATATATTCCATTGCATAGAAGGAAATTTGACCTTGATTACTTTTCCAATCGTCCACATCAAGCAAAGAAGGTCCGAGGGTTGACCCTTGGACCTTCGCAAACGACCTTAATACGTTTACCTCAGAGGTAATCGACATTCCATTATCACTCATCTTTAATGCTACTTGCGTATTCTTAAACTTTGCAAGATAGACAATGCCGTTTGCTCCATATCCTAATTCCTTTAGAATTGTATATTTATTTGAATGCCATTTCCCCGTTATTACAGTACCAGGTGCAACCCTACATCGACTCTTCAAGGAATGATTCATCATCACTATTCAAAAGACTCCTTAATGAACGTTTTGAACTAAATGAGGATAGTGCTGTTCGAATGGCAGGTCCAGTTGGAGTAATCCCTCCTGTTGTAAGCTGGGAGAAGATACTTGTCAAAGTTTGTAACTTTGGCGTCCAATCTAGAATTTTTTCGACATCATTCTTTTTCCCGGGAAATACAAAAACAGCAAACTGATTATCACCCGTCCGTGCATTCAAGCTTAGAGAAAGGTCAAGTAGAGCTTCTTTAACAGTAGGAAGCTTGTGTTTCATACTTGCGCTTGTATCGACAAGAATCAACACCTCTAATTCGACAGTTTCTCCAAGTTCATCGACTACTTCCATTACTTCTCCCCTTTTTTCTGGAGGAAGATCTTCAATGGTCTGTGATCGACCAAGAATTTGCTGTAATTCTCGATTTACTACACCCTGGATTGTTTGGGTCATCGCTTTTCGCGTCACCATCTGAACGGTTTGTGAGAGTTGTTGAGCATAAACAATTTGACTGACTCCACCGCCAGACATCGCTATTCCTTCAATTTCTGTCAATCCCTTTTCATCAATTACATCCTGTTCCATTACACCGATTACATTTACAGATATGCCTTGTTCCTTTGCAAGTGCAGCCATGGCAATGGGATCCTCTCCTTGATTAGAACAGCCGTCTGTTAGTAATAGAATCTGACGAATTTTCCCTGTATACATACTCATTCTCCCTCCACTTTTTCGAGTTACTTCCATTCTCGACACGGTGAAGGGGATTTATACATAATAAAGAATAGACTGGATAAAATAGTTGATTACGCTCTTTTCTTCATCTTTGTAATCGGAATACTTGCCCATTTGGGTGTATTATGTTTTATTTTTGCCACCGCAATGGTCATATCATCTCCAATTAAGTTATCCCGCGCGCGAATAACCTCTTCCAAGATTAAATCTGATATTTCCTGTGGATCATCGGTTTGGAGTTCTTGAATTTTTCGTTTCATCCATAAATCATAATTTTCCACATGCTTGGGACCTTCAAAGATTCCATCACTCATCATGATTAGTAAATCGCCTGCTTTTAATTGCTCACTAACCACATCGACTTCAAATTCTTCTAACATACCGATTGGTAAATTACTTGCCTGAATTTTGATTACTTTATTTCCCCTTTTGATAAAACTAGGGGTTGAACCAATCTTGAGAAATCTCGCTGATGCATTCTGCAGGTCAATCATGGCTAAATCTAATGTCGAAAAGATTTCATCTGTCGTCCGAAGGGAAAGAATCGAATTCACTGATTTTATCGCGACTTTTTCTTCAATTCCAGATTGCAGTATTTTTTGTAGAAGTTGTAGCGTCTCTTTACTTTCATAATGAGCTCTTTCACCATTTCCCATGCCATCACTAATCGCAATCGCAAATTTCCCTAATCCTAATTCCATCGTTGAATAGCTGTCACCTGATACAAAACCGCCATCCATCGCTGCATGAGCCATTCCTGTTTCAATGGCATAGGCTTTTGATGATCGAAACACTACATGGCAGAAGCCATTCGGGTATGCTGCACATTCTTCAGAGCTTACGATAATTTGTTCACCAAGAATATCCGACAGCATCGGGGCGATTAATTTTTCACACTCACCATGCCCATTACAGAACGGCACAGACATTTCTATATCCACATTCCCTGACTCAAGACTATATATCTCAACATGTTCAACATGAATACCGAAGGCCTGAATTGCCTCCATAATTTGTTCTTCCTGCTTATGATGATTCTCTCTTTCGCGCTGAATTTCCTTTGCAAAGTTATCCATGACCTCTGATACACCAAGAAGTTGATCGGCTACTAGTTTTCTACTTTCTTGTACTTGTTTCTTTAATTTTTGGTTTGCTTGAAAAAATGTTAATTCCTGCTGAACCGCTTCATACACTCTTTTTGAGCGCGTGCAGTGTTTGTCCCATTCTCTAGAAAGCTTTTGCGAGACTATTCCCTGATTTTGGTCCATTTCATGAATAATCTCCTCCATATAGCCATAGGTTGTATTAAAATTCTTTGCCCAGCATTGTTCCTTCTTAAAGCATGTATTACATGTTTTTTCGGTAACATGGCTCATAAAATAATCCATTTCACGTTCATGTTCATTATCACTAGGTTTTACTTCCATCTGTGAAAAACTTTTTGATAGAGCATGAAAGACATTTGAAAATTGGGCGACTCTTTGTGCTGTTACATCACGCATTTTCCTCATGTATTTTTGCTGTTCACTTGTGTACTCTGGTGTGCCGGGAATATATTTGGCCAATTTTGAGGTAAATAGCTGAGGTGTTAATAAAAAAAGGAAAATCGCTGCAGCGGATTCTAATAGTGTCGTGGTTAAAGAGCCTGAACCGCCTTCCTGTCCATACATCCCAATTAATAGTGTTGCAATAAATAAACCAATCGCAACACCTATTTTTTTCCCTTCTTTTAATAAACCGCCTAATACCCCAGAAAAGGCAAGTAAGCTCATATGATAAAAACTTGAAACACTAGCAAGACTAAAAATTAACCCTGTTACGACACCTACAGTCGAACCTACTGTGGCACCAGCAATAAATGAAAATACTAAAACGAGATAGCGGGACATAATATGTTCAAGTGATAAATCATAAATTTTCCAGCCGATTGTTCCGGTCAAAATCGAAGCAAGCATGATAATTAAGCAAACAATTTCCTCTGTTTTTAACATTTGTCTGCGCTTGTTTAAAATTAACAAGGGAATACTCTGTAAAAAAATGAGCGTTAGGATAAAAGCTAAACTTGCCTGAACACCAACCATCAGTACGTCATATAATGACAATTGTCTAGAAATAATAAAAGCCTCGGCTAGCTTCCCTATCCCAAGAATGATGGCCACAAAAAAAGGAATCATTCTCATTTCATTTTTTATCCACTTCTCACTAATCCGATAAATAACTAAAAAGAGAACGGATACCAAAAAGGTAAAGGCTGCGTTCTTTAAGGAGACAGTTGCTGCACCTGCAACCAACCCTACTAACGCGAGGGGCGAACGATCTCTTTTTACTAAAAAGACGGCAGCGAAAAATGGCAAGCTAAAGGGAGCAAGCGTGGACAAGATCAATGCTCTTCCAAGTAAGAAACCTACCAAAAGTAAAAGATAACCCTTTATTAACAAGAAGGATTCAACTTTTAACTGGAATTTTTTTAAGATAGTCTCCCAAGACCATTTAGAAGATCGAAAGTTCAACTCTCCGACCGGTTCTAGTAAACTCCGTTCTAGCTTTTCCATAAGTCACTCTCCTCTATTAATTCTCGTTGAAAACTATTATAAAATTAATAGACTTAAAATTTTGTCAAATTAGTGAATAGTCAGAAAGTTTCGTTCGACGGTTTTCACTATATTCATTCAAATAATGTTTACAAATATAGGATATGTCGGAATGGGGAATAAAATTTTTATTATCCTAAAAATTCATTGACACCTTGATTTATCCTATGTATTATATAACTTGTGTCTTAAACACATGGCGGTGTAGCTCAGCTGGCTAGAGCGTACGGTTCATACCCGTAAGGTCGGGGGTTCGATCCCCTCCGCCGCTATAACGAAAAGCATCGATGTAATCGATGCTTTTTTTTATACAACGGCTCTGATATTATTTATTGTTGATTTTCGTGTAGGTATAAGAATTCATAAGCGGAGAATTTCCGGTTATTGTATATAGTGGAGGCTTTAGAAGCAGATATAAGCGGAGATATTCCGCTTAACTTCTCTAAATAAGACAAAATTCATCGATTTGGATCGGATAACCGGAAAAACTCCGCTTATTTTAAGGGAAATATGGGTATTTCCCAATATAGACGGAATTTCTCCGCTTATTTTTCGAACAGAGTGAAATCAACATTCTGTTATAACAGAACCTATACAAAAAAGACAAGTCGCCCGACCTGTCTTAAATAGGCATTTTTTATATGTCTGCTTTGTTAGAAGCAATAAACAGCAAGTTAACTTCTTTTAGCTCCTCTTCCGCCACGCTTCGATTCTGTATGACGTTTTAATGAAGTTAAACGATCCTCACTATCTTTTAAAAACTTCGTCATTTTTGACTCAAACGTTTCTACTCTAGGAGTATTCCGATCGTTAGACCTGGACTGACGAGGACGGTGTGAATGTGAGTTCGATTGTGAATAGGATTTTTGCGGCGCCTCTGGTTTATCTTTTGCCTTTTTTATGGAGAGTCCAATTTTTCCATCTTTCCCAACATTGATGACTTTAACTTCTACTTGGTCACCCACTTTAAGATGGTCATTGATATCTTTCACATAATTGTCAGCAACCTCACTGATGTGCACGAGTCCAGTTGAGCCATTAGATAGCTCCACAAACGCTCCGAAATTTGTAATTCCTGTTACCTTCCCCTGTAACTTGCTGCCTACTTCGATTGACATAAAAAGAATTTTCCTCCTTAAGAATTAAAAAAATCATACTTATCTTACATTATACAAAATAGCAAAAATAAGTGTCAATAAGACTACTAATTCGTATTTTTCCTGGTTTTTTCTTCAGGGATATTAAAGATAATTTCGCCGTTTTCAGAGAAAAAATATTCTTTTCGAGCTAGCTTTGCAAGGTACTCATCATCATTTAATTTAACAATATCCTCTTTGAGAATTTCCTGTTGTTTTTTTAACTCTGACAATTGATGATCCAACTGTCTCTTTTGTTCTATTTTTTTATCTAAAGTTGAGGATTGGGAAATAAAGCTAGTAATCATTAAATAGGACATGACAGAAGCAAATACTAAAAATAAGAAAAGTCTTCTAAACAGTAATTTCTTTTTCCTAGCTGAAGCAATCTCTGCAATTTCTTGTTGGTGGACAAATGTTGATTGAATTTTTGCTATGTTCTTTTCCTTAGCCGAACTCATTTCCCATCCCTCCTTACTTTTTTGGTTTTTTCAACTTTTTAATTATCTTTAGTAAATAATTCTTGATTTCCATAAAAATTCCTGCCGTTTTATTATATAACTTCTCGACGTATTTTTTAATACCTTTCGGCAAAAGTTTCCATATAATTAATATTATTTTTACAAATGGTACCCAAATGACCTTAAGAACAAATAATAAAACCTTTAAAACAAATTGGACAAGGGAATAAAGCCCCCTGCCAATTAGGATGATAATCGAAATAACCAATTGGAACAGGCCAAGGACAGGTTTATAGATAATCAGCTGGAAAGCCTTTCTCATAAATCGGTAAATCGCTATTACGGTATTTATCATCATTTCGAGTAATTTTAAATAAATACCTTTAAATAAACCTTGATAAGCAGCAAATCCACAAAGAAGGGCAACGAAAATGTAAAAACGTAATTCTCCATTGTTAACAAGGAATAAGATATAAAAGATGATTAGTGCTTGAATGACCCAAAATAACAAGTCATTAAAAAAAACAATCCACGACTTTCGGTTAGGCCGGTCTATGAAACGCTGATAGGTATCAAACATTGCCCCAAATAGCGAACCCATTCCAATCATCGAAAGCATGGTAAGGAATTGAGTGGTGAGTGTCATCGGAATAACTTGCTAAAGAATCCTTTAGCCTTCTCCCCATGCTGCTCATCTAAGTAAACTAAGTCAAATATCTTTCCTTTAATGGAGACAATTCCTTTTTCAACATCGAGGTTCTTCATTTGCAGGTTTTGCCCTTTAATCGCTAAAAAGCCCATGGAGGTTTCCAATAAGAATTCCTCATTATCAAAGCTTTCTACCTGTTTAACACCCGTTATATCGAGGAGTTTTCTCCCTCTCATGATGACATCATGCTCTGGAACAGTACTTTTGACAGAGTTTGTTTCATAATATTGGCTCATTATTCATCCCTCACAATCATTTGTACAACCATTTATTACAATTTTATGTGAAGGGTAAATGAATTAGAACAAGCCTTTTCGCTCGTGCGCCTTTAGAACTGTGATTCGCCGATTCGTTCATCTTTAATAATCGTATACATTTCAGCTGCTGCTTCTTTTCGAGTAGTATCTTGGATTTGGTCAATTCTTGCTGTAACCAATCTTTGTCCAAGGCGGATCGTTAGCTCGTCGCCCACTTTGACTGTTGAGCTTGCTTTTGCTTCTTTCCCATTGATAAGAATTCTCCCTTGGTCTGAAACTTCTTTTGCAAGCGTTCTTCTTTTAATTAATCTGGATACTTTTAAATATTTATCTAATCTCATGATTATCCCCCAATTCTAGAGTCCGTTAGCTTTTGCTTCATCCCAAAACTGATCAAGTTCCTCTAAGGTATAAGCCTCAATCGGCTTGTTACTCTTCTTTACTTTTGCTTCAATAAATTGAAACCTTCGAATAAACTTTTCATTCGTCTCAAATAATGCCTCTTCCGGATGAATCTCTAAAAACCTTGCAACATTGACAAAGGCAAACAGAATATCTCCAAATTCTTTTTTTGCATTAACTAGGCTCTGCTCCTTAATCTCACGCTCAAATTCATCAAGCTCTTCTTTCACTTTCTCCAAAGCAGGTGTTATTTCCTGCCAATCAAAGCCAACTTTTGCCGCTTTCTTCTGAATATCGTATGCTCTTATTAAATTAGGCATTGACTTGGAGATGCCATCAAGCAATGAGCCTTCTGTCTCACCTTTTTCCTGCCTTTTAATTTCCTGCCAGTTACGCAGAACTTCTTTTGAATCCACTGCTTGTTTATCACCAAAAACATGTGGATGTCTGCGAATCATCTTCGCTGAAAGGACCTCAATTACATCTTCAATGGCAAAATAGCCTTCATCCTCACCAATCTGGGCATGAAGCAGTACTTGTAGTAAAACATCCCCAAGCTCTTCGACCAAATGATCAATATCACCACTGTCAATCGCCTCGATGACCTCAAATGTTTCCTCAATTAAGTATTTTTTTAAGGACTCATGTGTTTGTTCCTTATCCCAAGGACAGCCGTTTGGACCTCTTAAAGTAGCAATAATTTCCCGTAGCTTTGAGAAGTTTTTTAGCATAAGTAGCTCATCCTTTACAGGAGGAACATAGACAGAAGTGAGGTTATTAACGGTTACCTTTCGATCCAACTCGTATAAAGGCACCCGCTCTATTCGTTCATTACTGCTCCCTGCTGCTGTCACAATGACAACCTCATACTCATCAGGAAGCCTTTCCATAAGTGTCAGCTTTATAGTAGACGCTACAAATTGATCATAGACTTGGCTAATAAACATATGCTGGTCAATTTGCAGCTGGCTGGAATGAAGTGAAGTCCCATCAAGTAATTGGAAACCATCGACAGGATCAATTTTTAATGACTGAAAAAGGGCATCCACAAAACTTTGACCGCCGCCTATCAAAATCTCAACACCCTCTTTAGGGCCATTTTCCAAAAGCAATTGTACTGTCCGCTCAGCAACGAGAGGATGACCAGGAACCGCATAAACTACCTGCTCTGTTTTTGCCTTTTCTAGTAAGGTTTGGACAATTTCCTGATAGACCTCTTCGAACTGGTCATGCTTTTCATATACCAAATCAAAGGATGAATACTGAAATTTCTCTTTTTCTAACTCCATGACTACTGGATGTTCTTTTGTCCTTAAATAAACATGATTTGCCTTCGTTAGTTTCTTATAAACACCAAAGGGGAGCTGTTCAAGGTCTCCTGCCCCCAAGCCGAGAATCTCAATTGATTTGCCCATATTATTTTAACTCCTATTCTTTCTCGATATTAAAAGACGTAATTTGCTCCCGAATGGAAATAATGAGAGTTCCTTTTCCAAAAAGACTCCCCCTCTGACGATAATAAATAAGAACAGAAAGCCTCCAGAAGAGACACCACCAAGTGCCTGGATTGTTGCCATTACTCTTTCAGTTCCATTTGGAATCGTAATCCTATCCGTTAAGGCTAAATAGCCTTTTAAAAATAACACCATCATAAAAGCTGCTACTAAAACAGGGACTAGGAAACGATACGTTCTAGGCAAATTGGATTGCATGCGATTAAATTTAATGAATAATAGCAAGCACACCATTGCTAAGGTGATAAGGGTAGCATAAGCAGCACCCACTGTTCCAAATCGCGGGACGAATATAGCATTTAGACCATACTTTAAAGGGAATGTAGCAAGGACTGCTGCTGCTGGAAAAAGTAATGACCCTAAACCCTGCATAATCGCAATAATCGTAGTAATGATTGAGCATAGTAGAATGACAAAGCTTAGCATTCCTAACACCGAGGAACCAGCACTATTTTCAAACAACATAATATTGACTGGTTCAATAATTGTCCAAAGACCAACAGAGGCTCCTACACCAATGACGATACTTACCCTAAGAGCTAACTGAATTTTATCGTTTAAGAATACAGTGTCTTTTTTTATTCTTGCACTTGTTATTAACGGAACAAGAGATAAGGACATCGAAGCAGCAACAATCGTGCCTAACTGAATCAAGGGCTGCCCACGGTCAAATATTCCCTTTATGCTTTTTGCCAAATCCCTCTCATAACCATTTTCTGTAAGCAGGGAGTATAGATTCAAAGAATCAGCCATTTGGATAAATATCATTAGCATTCCGCTAATACAGATCGTAAGTCCTTGAAACGTTAAGGCCTTTAATATAACGCCAACCTCTCGAAAATTGCCAATGAGGATTCCTCTTCTTGGGGCAATTATTTTCCATTCTTTACGAATCCAAAGGAATGTAAACAAAATAATCGCTGATACCATACCGCCGGTAATGGATCCAAACATGGCGCCACCGCCGACCAGATACAGTGAATATTCTAACTTTGTGAATGTATAAGCTAAAAAGAGGATAGTAAATGCCCGAATAAATTGTTCACCCACTTGTGAAAGAGCCGTGGGCACCATATCCCCCTTCCCTTGATAATATCCCCTTAGAATGGAAGTAATGGGAAAGAGCAAAAAGACGATGGAAACTACTCTCAATAAAATGGATAACTGCTCATCATTCATCCATAGAGCAATATCATCCGCACCAAAATATAGGAAAAGAAAACAAATAAGTCCGAACATTTGTAAAATGATAAATGATATGAAGAAAAGGCGTCTAATTTTCTCATGGTCACTTTTAACCCTCTGTTCAGCGTAAAGCTTAGATAGAACGACAGGAAACCCTGTTGTCGCTAGCACCATGGCTAGACCATAAAACGGGTATACTTGTTGGTATATGTAAAAGCCAACATCCCCGACAATGTTTTGAAACGGGATCCTGTAGACAGCACTTAGGATTTTTGTTATCAGTGCCGCAATGGCTAAAATAAAAGCCCCCCTAAAAAGAGCCTTCGATTGATTTACGGGCTTCATTTCGTATCTCCTTATGTAAACCTAAACTCGAAAGTATTATATCATAGTAAACAAATAAAAAAGACAGGAATCCCTGCCTCTTTTATTTGTGCGTATAGTATTAGTTTTAGGATTCCATTTGTCTGGCTAAAAATCCAGCAGCCGTTTCAACTGCCTTTTTCTCAACCTCACCAAGTGTACCTTCTTTTGCATAAATGATTACTGCTCCAATTGGATCGCCATTTGCAATGATGGGTCCAATTGTGTAAGATGAGATGGTTTCATCATTCCCATCTGCTAAGGCAATATCACCTTGTTGGGTAACGAGAACTGAATTACGATCTTCCATGGTTTTTTCCACTAAATCGCTTATATTTTTACTTAAATAATCTTTTTTCGAACTACCTGCTAATGCAATATAAGTGTCTCTATCACAAATTAAAACCGGGTTTCCGAGGCTGTCAAATAGGGCTTCTGCATATTCTTTGGCAAAATCGCTTAACTCGCTGATAGGTGAATACTTCTTTAAAATGACTTCTCCATCCCGATCGACAAAGATCTCTAACGGATCCCCCTCACGGATACGCAGGGTTCTGCGTATTTCTTTCGGAATGACAACACGACCTAAATCATCAATTCGACGAACTATTCCAGTTGCTTTCATCCAATGTTGCCTCACTTTCATCTGATGATTTTAACTAACTTGGTATTGATATGTACAAGGCGCTAATGCTTTGATAATCGCTACCAACTTTGAACTTAGTATCTTTCAACTGGAAAGTTCTATACACATTCATAATATTTTTTCACAAATAGGAAAATCATCCTTTAAAGTAAAATGCAATATACGATTTAGACAGGATTCTCTTGACCCTTCTTTGCTGATTGAAGACCTTTAATCAGTTCAAATGCTATATTTAGCCAGTGGGGAGCCTCGGTTCCTTTAATTTGAATCGTCATTTTAAGTTTCTTGCCTTCCATACCTAACCCAATGATTCTTGGGTATTTACTGCTAATGGCAAATACCTTTTGACCATCAATCATACTGCTTGCCTGTTCATTTACTAAAATGGTTACTTCTTGTTTTACCTGCTTTATCATTTCAACTCCTGAAAGTAATGCATAAACCTTCATTTCTGCTACTTGGAAGAGAAAATCGACTTCTTCAGGGTATTCACCAAACCGGTCAAGCATTTCTGATTGAAGTTCTTCAATATCCTCTACCATTTGTATCCCTCTAAAACGCTTATACATTTCAATTTTTTGATGACCATCTTTAATGTACGTGTCAGGAATATACGCATCGATTTCTAAATCTATTTCCACCGTTGCCTTTTGCTCTGCCTTCAAATCTCCTCTTCTTTCTTCGATTGCTTCTTTTAGCATTTGTGAATAGAGATCAAATCCTACTGAGTCTATAAAACCGTGCTGTTGTGCCCCTAGTAAATTACCCGCACCCCTAATAGATAGGTCACGCATGGCAATTTTAAAACCAGATCCTAACTCAGTAAATTCTTTAATAGCCTGCAGGCGCTTTTCTGCCACTTCCGTCAACACTTTGTCCTTACGATGCGTAAAATAAGCATAGGCCACACGATTTGACCTTCCCACACGACCGCGGAGCTGATAAAGCTGTGAAAGCCCCATTTTATCTGCGTCATAGACAATCAATGTATTAACGTTTGGAATATCTACCCCTGTTTCAATGATGGTTGTACTCACAAGAACATCAAATTCTCCGGATAAAAAGCTCAGCATGACAGATTCCAATTCATTTTCTGACATTTGTCCATGTGCACAGATAACACGTGCATCTGGGACGAGCATCGAAATTTCTTCTGCCTTCCGTTCAATATCCTCCACTCGGTTATATAAAAAGTAAACTTGTCCGTCGCGTGCCAATTCCCGCTCAATGGCCTCTCTGACAAGCGATCCATTGTATTCCATTACATACGTTTGAACAGGAAAACGGTTCTCTGGTGGTGTTTCAATAACAGACAAATCACGAACGCCAAGCATCGACATATGAAGCGTTCTCGGTATCGGTGTTGCCGTTAACGTTAAAACGTCAATGTTTGTTTTTAGCCTCTTTATTTTCTCTTTATGGGTAACTCCAAATCTTTGCTCTTCATCAATGATTAGCAAACCTAAATCACGATAGATAATATCCTTCGAAAGGATCCGGTGTGTTCCAACCACCACATCAATTGTACCTGCTTTTAATCCTTTTATCGTTTCGGTCTGCTGCTTTTTCGAGCGAAAACGACTTAACAAGCCTATATTAATCGGGTAGTCCTGGAATCTTTCCCTCATTGTTTCATAATGCTGTTGTGCCAAAATGGTTGTGGGTACAAGAAGGGCAACTTGCTTACCGTCTGCAATTGCTTTGAAGGCACCTCGAATAGCGACCTCAGTTTTTCCATAGCCCACATCACCACAAAGCAATCGATCCATCGGTCTAGGTCTTTCCATATCCTTTTTAATCTCATGGATAGACCGGAGTTGGTCTTCTGTTTCCTGATAGGCAAAAGCTGTTTCAAACTCTCTTTGCATATCACCGTCAGGGGAGAAGGCATACCCAACTGCAGCTTCACGTTCTGCATAAAGCTTAATTAAATCGTCGGCAATGTCTTGAACAGAAGATTGAACTTTCTTTTTCACCTTTTTCCAATCACTGCCGCCGAGTTTATAAATTTTCGGCTCTTTGCCCTCAGCAGCTACATATTTTTGGACGAGGTCAATTTGTTCCACTGGGACGTAAAGCTTATCTGATCCATGATAGCGGATATGGAGATAGTCTTTATGTACACCATTAATAACGAGTGTTTCAATTCCTAAATACTTTCCTATCCCATGATTTACATGGACAACATAATCACCAATTTTAAGTTCTGAATAACTCTTAATTCTTTCAGCATTTGAAAGCTTCTGTCTGCTGACTGACTTTTTGACACGTTTATTAAAAATCTCTTCTTCCGTAATGACAGCTATCTTCTGAATGGAAAGCTCAAATCCCGTTTGCAGGTTGCCCTTCATAATCTGCACTCTGCCTGGTAACAACTGTTGACCGTCTCGATTAATAGAAGCTTCGATATCATAATCCTCTAAAACACGTTCTAACTTTTTTACTCTATCGCTATCAGGTCCTAAAAATAGAATCGAATAATTCCCTTTTTTCCATCTGTCAATTTCTGCTTTTAGTAAGTGCATTTGACCATGGAAATTTTGCATTTGTTTACATGAAACATTAATAATATTTTGTGGACTTGTATTCGCGACATGACGAAGGAACAAACTCATATAAAGAATCGGAAACTTCTTTTTCTGAAGCATCGGCGCTAAATCATGAGAAATAGTCAAATCATGAATAATTTGACCTTCACTAAGCAAGGATGTATACCACTCTGCTTCTTCTTTAATTAAGGATTCATTCATTTCATGAACACGGCTAATTTCATCAATAAATACCATTCCATGATGGGGTAAATAGTCTAGTAAACTAGTACCGCCTTCATATGCTAGTGAAAGATATTTAAATACTTGGTCTGGCTTCTGATTGTTTTTAAGTTGTTCAAGCTCAAAACTAATATTCTGGGATAGCTGAATCTTTGCTTTATCGTCCTTCAGCTTACGCAGACTCTTTGCCAATCCATCTTCTAATTTTCCAATGACGCGGCTGTATTCTTCCGCCTCTAACAAAACCTCTGTAGCAGGACCAATTAAAACTTCTGTTGTTTTTTCAATGGAGCGCTGATCATCTAAAGAGAAATATCTGATAGAGTCAATTTCAGTATCAAATAATTCTATTCTAATTGGGTTTGTCTCCGTTAGTGGATAGATATCAAGTATGCCGCCTCTAATACTAAACTCGCCTGGGGTAGAAACCATATCTGACCGGACATAACCCATCTTAACAAAAGTAGTCATTACTTCTGTTACATCTAAATCATCACCCAATTTAAACGGCAGCTGGTACTTCCTCCAAATTTCTTTAGGTGGAATGACTTTTCTTAGCCCCGCGATAGGAACAATGATAATCCCTTTTTCTTTTTTGCTAAAATGGTTTAAAGCTTCAATCCTTTGTGCCTTTAGCTCTGGACTGGCAATACTTATCTCGGCCGCAATTAGTTCATTTGCTGGAAATAGAAAAACTTCATCCTCATTTACTAGATTTACTATATCCTCATAGAGTTTTTGTGCTTGCAATAGATTGTGGGTAACTAGGAGTATCGGCCTTTTCATTTGCTCGTAAATAGCAGCCGTTAGAACGGTCCTTGATGAACCAGATAGTCCAGCAATAAGTTGTTCCTTCAATCCCTCTTGGACACCTGAAATAATCGAGTGAATGTCTTCCTGATCAAGGAATAAAGATTTTAAACCTTTCAAAAGCTCGTTCCTCCTCTCTTTGAATCATTTTCATAAGTTCATTTATTGTACTGTTTAAGAAAAGAGCCTTAAGAAAAAATAGAAAAATGCTTTGGAGTGCTTTCCAAAGCGGGTTTTTTAATGAATGAGGAAATCATATTGATGATAATCTGGATTTCTTTCTAACGCTTCCTGACAATCTTCACAAATAGCAGTTATGTGTATATTACCAGTCATATCATACGCAACCATCTCTTGCCTTTCTTGTTCCGTTAATTTATGAAGTCCAAGTGCTTCGCTGTGTATCGATGACTGTTCAATAGAACCTAAGTTTGTTCCACAATGACGACAATGGTAATGAATAGACACTCTGATACCCTCCCTATTGCTACTTTTGATACTAGTATTTACTGCAAACAGGGAAGTTATTCATTTATTTCTTTTAGAAAAAGAGAGTTGGTTTATTCTATGATTGAACAGGTTATCCCAAGAACAATTACTGATTAAATTCGTTCATTACCTGTAGGAATGGTCTTTCTATCCATGTTTTACATGCTTCGGCACTCTTTTGTACAGCGTCTTTTGTTAAAATCAATTCTTCCTCATGAAAACGTCCTAACACATAATCTGGAACCTTCATACCATTTTTAGGTCGATCAATTCCAATTCGTATTCTGTTGAATTCTTGGGTTCCAAGATGTGCTACGGTTGATTTTATCCCATTATGACCGCCTGCACTCCCCTTTTGACGAAGCCTAATTTTTCCAACTGGCAGGTCAAGATCATCATAGATCACCACAAAATCATCTACATCTATCTGATAATAATCCATAATCGCTCTAATCGACTCTCCAGATAGGTTCATATAGGTGAGCGGTTTTAATAGGATGACCTTTTCACCATTATGAAATCCGATTCCAAATAATCCTTTAAATTTAGATTGATTTAAGGGAATGGATAATTGCTGGGCTAATTCATCAATTACTTCAAATCCAATATTATGTCTCGTTTTTTCAAATTGCTTACCAGGGTTCCCCAAACCAACAATTAATTTCATTCTTGCCCTCTCTTTCGGTCCAGTCCACCTGTTGATTAATTTTCGGAGCATTCGAATCTCCCTCACTTAATAATACGTCTTTTTTTTGATTAAGGCTATTCATGCGACAAAAGACGTAACCTTGTTCAGGTTACGTCTGCCTTATTATTGTCCAACTGGTTTGGTTTCTCTGCCTTCTTCGTTATCAGGATGGCCGCCTTCTTGCTGCTCTCCTGCATTGATCTCCTCTTCTTGTCTAGGAGGGAGAATACTTGCAATTACTTCCTCTTCCTCATGGTTAATGGTAAATGAACCTTGATAGAGGATATCGGAGATTTTTAAGGTTTCACCTACCTGCAGGGTCGTTACATCCACTTCAATTTGCTGTGGAATCTCATTTGGAGTGGATGTAATCGATAATTCATGTACAGGCTGCTGCAGGACACCGCCATCCTTCACACCAGCTGCATCTCCCGTTAAGACAAGCCTTACCGTTACCGTTATTTTTGACGATTTATCCACTGCAAGAAAATCGACATGGATAATTTCCCTTTTGATACTATCCTCTTGATAATCACTTAAGACAACATCCTGCTTAACACCCTCAACATCAAGAGAAATAACACCATTTCTGCCCACATGACGAATCGTTTTTGTTAAATCTGCTGAACTTACATATACGGGTTTACTTTCAACACTTCGCCCATAAATAATGGCAGGGATATTACCATTGTTTCTAATCCTTCTTAACTCTGAAGTACGCAGTTCCTTACGTTCCATTGCTTGTAAAATAGTACTCATATCTTTTAGTCACCTTCCTAGTTTTGTACAATAACTATCTCTATAAAAATTCCCCAAAACAGGAAGGTCTAAACTATATATTTCTACAAAATCAATTATCAATCAAATAATGTACTCACCGATTGTTCTTCATGGACGCGGATAATGGCTTCGCCCATTAATGGTGCCACAGAAAGATGAACAATTTTATCTGACTTTTTCTCTTCTGGAAGAGCAATTGAATTGGTAATGACTAATTCTTTGATGTTAGAATTTTGAATTCTGTCAATGGCAGGTCCAGACAATACAGGGTGTGTGCAGCAAGCATACACTTCTTTCGCGCCATTCTCGACTAATGCATTAGCTGCAAGTGTAATCGTTCCTGCTGTGTCAATGATATCATCGATTAAGATGGCAATTTTCCCTTCAATATTACCAACAATATTCATCACCTCAGCCACATTGGGCCGCGGGCGACGTTTATCAATAATCGCAATTGGTGCTTTTAATCGTTCTGCTAATTTTCTTGCTCTCGTAACACCGCCATGGTCAGGAGAAACGATAACAAGGTCACCATTAAATTCCCTCTGTTTAAAGTATTCTGCTAAAATGGGTACACCCATTAAATGGTCACTTGGGATTTCAAAGAATCCTTGAATCTGCGGTGCATGTAAATCTAAGCAGATTACACGAGTGGCGCCTGCCGTTTCAAGAAGGTTTGCTACTAATTTAGCCGTAATCGGTTCACGTGCCCGTGCTTTACGGTCCTGACGAGCATATCCATAGTATGGCATAACAAGATTAATGGTCTTTGCAGAGGCCCTTTTTAGAGCGTCTATCATGATTAACAATTCCATAATATTTTCATTAACAGGTGAACTAGTCGATTGAATGACATATACATCACAGCCGCGGATACTCTCTTCAATATTAATTTGAATTTCCCCGTCACTAAATCTTGTTACAGAGATTTTTCCTAGTTCAATACCAATCACTTTGGCTATTTCTTTTGCTAACGGAAGATTTGAATTTAGACTGAATACCTTTAAGTTTGGATCTAAGTATTGATTCGACATATTGCCCTCCAATATCTATTTATTTTTCAGATTAAGCTTATTAACATAATTTTCTTTGTTTACTTGTTGCGAACGGGCTATGGACAGTGCATTACTAGGGACATCCTTTGTTATCGTTGAGCCGGCAGCTACATAAGCTCCCTTTCCAACGGTTACAGGTGCTACTAGATTTGAATTACAGCCAATAAAAACTTCATCCTCAATCTTCGTTAAATATTTATTTTTACCATCATAATTAACGGTTATCGAGCCACAGCCGATATTAACATTATTCCCAACTTCAGCATCACCAATATAGCTTAGATGTGAAGCTTTACTTCCCTTACCAAAAACAGCCTTCTTGATTTCAACAAAGTTTCCGATTTTCACCTCATCACTGATGGATGAATCAGGTCTGATATGAGCAAATGGACCAATATTAACCTGTGATCCAATCGTGCTATTATAAGCAGCAGATTGACGAATTACCGTTTCATTTCCTACTTGGCATGTATCAATTTCTGTGTTAGGTCCAATTTGGCAGTCGGTACCAATCACCGTGCTGCCTTTTAGGACTGTACCCGGAAGAATGATGGTATCCTGACCAATAACAACATCTGATTCAATGTATGTATTCATAGGATCAAGGATGGTGACTCCATTCCGCATATGATTTTCATTGATACGGCTTCGCATGATTCTTTCTGCTTCTGCCAAAGCGACTCTGTCATTTACACCTAACGTTTCTTCAAAATCACTTGTTTGGAAAGCCGTGACCACTTCTCCCTGACTTTTCAAGATTTCTACAACATCAGGAAGGTAATACTCGCCTTGAACATTATCATTTGAAACCCTTTTTAACGCTTGAAACAGCGCAGCATTGTCAAAGCAATAAGTTCCTGTGTTAATTTCATTTATTTCTCGTTCAGCCTCTGTTGCATCTTTATGTTCAACAATTTTCTCAACAAGACCCTTTTCGTTTCGAACAATCCGGCCATATCCTGTCGGGTCATCGATTTTCGCTGTAAGAATCGTTGCTTTTGCTGCCATCTCTTCATGGTGCGTAAATAATAACTCCATCGTTTCTGCTTTAATCAACGGGGTATCACCGCAAACGACAATGGTAATTCCATCTTTGTTCTCAAGCAAGCTTTGTGCCTGCATGACAGCATGTGCAGTCCCGAGCTGCTCTTCTTGAAGGGCATAATGACTCACATCGCCTAATTGGGCTTTTACTAAGTCGGCTCCATGGCCAATGACCGTAACCATTTCTTGAATGTTTATCGACTTAACATGATCTACAACATGTTGAACCATCGCCTTACCACATACGGGATGTAATACTTTATAAAGCTTTGATTTCATCCGGGTACCTTGTCCTGCGGCCAAAATCACAGCATAACGTTTAGACATGTTCAAGTCCTCCATTTTAGCTTTTTATCCATGGCTCTTTTCTTATACCTTGTTGCTTTTTGAGATTAAAATCGCTTTAGGATTTTAACAACAATCTTTATGAAATCAGCCTTATCCATTAAAAATATTAACGTAAATAGTTAGCCATTTCAAGGAATGTAAGAAAAGTGTACAAATTTGTTATTTTGAAAAAAAACAGAGGCGGAACTTTGGGGGAATAGGGGCATAAAAAAAGAGCACTACTTATGTAGTAGGCTCTAGTTGAAATATTCTTTCTAGGAAGCTCCGGCTTCTTCAAATTCTACTTCTAATTCACCTAAACGATGATACTCTGCCAAAACAGCCTCTTGAATTTTACCGCGCGTTCCTGAATTGATTGGATGCGCAATATCACGAAATTCTCCATCTGGAGTACGTTTACTTGGCATTGCGACAAACAAACCATTATTTCCGTCGATCACACGAATGTCATGAACAACAAATTCATTATCTAATGTAATTGATGCGATGGCTCTCATACGACCGTCCGTGGTAACGCGGCGTAATCTTACGTCTGTTACTTCCATGTGCTCACACCCTTTTCTTATGTTAAAAAGCTAGTGTACTTAATTCAACACGGAATCTAGTAAATCCTTCTTTTATATTAATATTTTTAAAATATTTTAGGAAAAATAATGAACATTTCTAAAAGTCAGATATATTAATATGGTGGTAATAAGAAAAACACGCTCGATTACTTTACGAGCGCGATGACTTCAATTTCAACCAATGCATCTTTAGGTAAACGTGCTACCTCTACACAAGAACGGGCAGGCTTATTCGTGGTAAAATATTCACCATATACTTCATTTAATGCAGCAAAGTCATCCATACTTTTTATAAAAACGGTTGCCTTTACTACGGTATCAAATGACGCCCCTGCTTCTGAAAGCACGGCAGCCAAATTTTTAAACACCTGATGAGTTTGTTCCTTTACGCCGCCAAGAGTCATTACTCCCTCTGCTGTTAGCGGAATCTGGCCAGAGCTAAAGAAAAGATTGTTTACAATGATTCCTTGTGAGTATGGTCCAATTGCAGCAGGCGCTTGGTTTGTTTGAACAGCTTTCATATTATTCCTCCGTTCACTATTTAAAATAGTTACCTTCTTCAACTCGAATCTTTTTTTCCTTCACATCAACATCTGTCAGTTTAACAAGTGATTTGTATTCATCTACCAGGCGCTCTTCCATTTTTTCAGCTTCAACTAAAACGGCAATACCCGCTACCGTACCACTAAATTCCTCGATTAAGCTGATCATTCCCATTACAGTCCCGCCTGCCTTCATAAAATCGTCGACAATCAAGACCCTCGACCCTTGGGCAAGGCTCCTTTTTGAAAGAACCATCGTTTGGATTCTTTTTGCCGAACCAGAAACATAATTAATACTTACGGTTGGTCCTTCGGTCACTTTACTATCTCGTCTAACGATGACCACGGGAGTATTTAACTGACTCGCTACAGCATAAGCCAAGGGAATCCCCTTTGTTGCCACGGTCATAACCACATCAATTTTAGTATTAACAAATGGAGAAGCAATAATCCGACCAGCTTTTTGGACAATTGCCGGATCGCCCAATATATCCGTTAAATACAAGTATCCTCCTGGTAAAAGTCGATCTGGATGGGCAATCAATGAACATAACTCATCTACAAATGGTCTTGCCTCTTCATCACTTACATTTACATAAAATTTAACTCCACCCGCTGCACCAGGAACAGTTTGTAATGTTCCGATTCCTCTTTGCTCAAAGGTCTCTTTTACGATTGCTAAGTCTTCACTAATCGAGGATTTAGCAGAAGAATAACGTTCGGCAAAAAAGGTGAGCGGTACAAGCTGGCGCGGATGGTCAAGTAAATAGCTTGTCATATCTATCAATCGTTCACTGCGGCGAAACTTCATAACGGTTACTGACCCCCAAAAGACGAATATTCTAATATAAGATTATCATTTTTGTACGTTTTTAATCAAGAGTGTGTCTTTCCCCTAGCATTCTTACAGCAAAAACCTGATCGCAAAAACCTCTAAGACCATTATAAATCCGATGCATTCTTGAATCATGCTGAACAATACCAAAGACAGTTGGTCCGCTGCCACTCATCAAAACAGCGTCTGCACCAAACCGCTTCATTTGCTCCTTGATTTGTGCTACTTCTGGATGAAGCTTTAACGTTACGTCTTCTAGGACGTTTCCAACATTCTCACAAACACTGTGATAGTCATTATGTTGGATTGCTTTAACCATTTCATTAATACTTGGGTGATTCATCCCATTTAAATCAAGACGTCGGTAAACCTCAGCGGTTGAGACACCAATAAAAGGCTTCGCTAAAATAACCCAACATGTTGGCGGTGCAGGGAGATCCGTGATCATTTCCCCTCTCCCCTTTGCTAACGCTGTCCCCCCATACACACAAAAAGATACATCTGACCCAATTTCAGAACCAAGACTTGCTAATTCATCCAACGTTAAACCAAGATTCCAAAGTTTATTAAGACCCCTTAGCGTTGCAGCTGCATCACTGCTTCCCCCAGCCAATCCTGCCGCAACAGGGATTGTTTTTTCAATTAATATCTGAACCCCCTTTTTCACTTGGAAGCGTTCCTTTAACAATTGTGCTGCTTGGTAGGCTAAGTTCCGTTGGTCATCAGGAACATAGCGGTTATGGGAAATAATTTGTATCTTGTCCTGCTCTAATAATGCCAGTTCCACCCGGTCCGCCAAATCAATCGTTGTCATGATCATTTCAACTTCATGAAAACCGTCTGGACGCTTATATAAAACATCTAGAGATAAATTAATTTTGGCTGGTGCTTTTACTAAAACTTTCACTACGTACACCTACACTTCTATCGTTCATATATTTTTTCCTATTTTACCACAAAACCTCTAATAGGAAAAAAAGTCTATGAATAAAATTTAAAGGCCAGGGATCCCTCCTCCCTGACCTTTACCGTGGTGCCCGTTTTGTTTAAACATTGAGAAGCTAGTGCTGCTGGTTATGCATGGCCTAATTTAAGACTTCCTGTTGTTTCTCATTAGCTGTTCTGAAGCAAGTTCAACCGCTCTTTTTACCATATTCCCTGCATCCTTGGCCCTGATGCCGCCCCAACCCTCTCTTTGAACAACATCATAAAAGCCAAGCTCTTTTGCAAGTTCTTCTTTAAATTGAGTTGACATGACACCTTTTCTTCTTGCCATCTAAACAACCCCTTTTACACTCACGGCCCTATTAGTATGTATTTAGAAATAATTTTTATTTTACTCAAAGCAAAAGGCAGAAAATCATTTGATTTTCTGCCTTAAAAATTGCCCTATATTTTAGCTTAAAGCTACATTTCCTGCTGTGTCTTCATAGAAGGTAATTTGAACTGTTTCAGTCAGTACATCTGCATAGCTGTATGAAACCCGTTCAAATGCGTTCTCTTCTTGATCTAATTCAATTACAAAAACTGAAGGGTACGTTTCGGCTAATACGCCGGATCGTTCGATTGTTTTTCTACGTCCCCCGTTTGCCTTGAGTAACAATCTTTTCCCTAAATTTGAATCAAGAGCCTTTTTGATATCGGCTAAGGTTTTTGGCATTCGGTCCACCTCACTGTGTAAAGTATATCACGCTTACATACCAAAGTCAAATAAAAACATAAAATTATATCAGTCCGACAAAAAGATTGTCAATATCTTTTCTTCTACTTTTTCTCCCAATTTTCAACAATTATTATGATTACCTTAATAATAGCGGATTATGTGTTAAAAAAAAAAAATAAGCCCAATCGAAAAGTGGAGGCCTGAAGCTAGACCGTTCTCGAAGTCTCAGAGCTTATTATTCTCTTCCCAGGGACTTATGATTCATCTTCTTTGACTGGATTATAAGGCATTCCTGTTCGTAAAACTCCTTTTGTTTCAATGCCTCCCAGTCCTTTTTCTCCTGTAAGTGTGTTACGCAAAACATCCCAGACATTGATACTTTCCATAAATGGCGTAAAGCTGATTTTTGCAACAATATAAACGGGATCCAGAGCATGGATATTAATTCGTGAGGGGGAACTTGCAAAATTTGCACCTGCATGTATTAACGATTCAAAGTGTGACTGACACGCACCCGCAAAAATAACGAGTTGATCTAAATGAGGAATCTTCCTTCGGGCTTCTTTGACAGTTTGGACGAAGTGCTTTGAGTGGCGGTATGCATTAATATCTGTCATCTTTCCCTTCGACTTTGAATAGGCATCATGACCAGTAATAACGATTATATCAGGACGGTATTGATCAATTAATCCGCCAATTTTAATTGGCATTTCCTTTTCGTTACAATGGATACCATAGACTGGAATACCAATTTTCTCGTATAAAGTCATGCACTTTTGTAAGTAATCAGAGTCTCCATCTAGGTGGAGAACCTTCCCTGGAATTTGAAAGTAATTGGCTGGATGTGCATATCCGCCCGTCGCCGCGTAATCTTGCCTTTGTTTTAATAAATCAACGTCCTGTGCAAATAGCCGGAAGGATTGCTCTTCAAGGGATTTGTATTCCTGTATGATTTTGGACCTAACATTTTTGTTAATAACTACCAGATCCTCGTAAGGTGCGTCTGCCACTAAGCGAAAATCTTCACCATATAGGACTGCAAACCTCTGGCCATTTAGTACTTGAATATCAATGACACGGAATAGAATATCACAGTTATAGGATCGTCTGCCGACAATATCCATCATTTTTATTTCCACTGCCGTCACTCCAATTAGACCAGCATATAGGCCTTCCAAATAAAATTTTCTCTTGATAGGCTATGCAACTACACATGTCTTTGTGAATGAACTTAGGATCAACTCAAAAAAAAATAGACCATAGCGGCCTATTGAAAGTAGGTAAGCAATTCGTCACTCAAGCGGCCAAATTCCTCAACAGAAAGAGTTTCCCCTCTTCTCGTCGGATCAATTTCGGCTGCGCTTAACGCGCTTAAAATTTCTTCCTTTTTTTGTTTCCCATCCGGGAGTTGACTTGTTAAATTGTTCAGCAATGTTTTTCTTCTTTGAGCAAAACTTGCTCGTGTTACTTTGAAAAAGAAGCTTTCATCCTTTACAATTACTGCCGGCTTTTCCCGCCTTGTTAAGCGGATTACAGCTGAATCTACATTAGGCTGTGGTACGAAGACAGTCTTTGGGACAATCATAACCGTCTCCGCCTTTGTATAGTACTGTACAGCGATAGAAAGAGATCCGTACTCCTTTGTCCCCGGTTTTGCGGAAATGCGATCTGCGACCTCTTTTTGAAGCATACACACGATCCCTCTTATTGGTATTTGTTCCTCTAAAAGTTTCATAATAATTGGAGTAGTCACATAATAAGGCAGATTGGCGACAACCATAATATCATTGATAGTTGTAAATTCTGTATCTATCACTTCCTGAACGTCAGCCTCGAGAATATCCTTATGAATAATTTTTACATTTTCATATGGTGAAAGCGTATCAGACAAAATCGGTAATAATCTTTGATCAATCTCAAAAGCAACCACTTTTTTACTACTGCGGGCAAGCTGCTCTGTCAAAGCACCAATACCTGGGCCAATTTCAATTGCCCCCGTATTTTCACCCATTTCAGCAAAATCCACTATTCTATGTAAGATGTTCGTATCGATTAAAAAGTTTTGGCCCAGGCTTTTCTTAAAAGAAAAACCGTACTTTTCAAGTATCGCTCGTGTTCGTATTGGGGTAGCAATGTCTTTACTCATTTTTTTCCTCCTGTATGACCACTGCAAGTGCTTCTGCAAATTCCTGTCTGCTGATTTGGAACATCATTAACCGTTTATAAAGTTGTTTTCCATTGGTATAACCAATTTTCAAAAGTTTTCCCAACAAAATCCTTCTATCTTTTGAACCTGCTCCACCAATGAGCCCTGCAGTAATTAAATCTTCTTGGGTAATTTCCTCATTAATCGTCTCTGTCATCATTTGTGCGTCTCTTAATGCATCCCTTATTGCCTCTAGCTGTGCATGTTCCACACCAAGACCTTTGCCATTTTTAGCGATAGCAGCTTCTTTTGGTAAAAAGGCATGCTTGGCTCCAGGTACTTGCTCGGCAATCGTTTTCCTTATTTTTTCCCCTGGGTAGTCAGGATCTGTAAAAATAATTACACCTCTTGTTTCTTGGGCTCGTTTGATTTTTTCAATCGTTTCTTGATTGATGGCAGAACCATTTGTTTCAATCGTATCGGCGACAACGGCCCGTTTAATGGCTGTAGTATCATCTTTTCCTTCTACTACAATAAATTCCTTAATCCTCATTATTTCCTCCGTAAAACAATAATAAAAAACTGAAAAATAATTGAAACATTTTTGTAATGTCCATCGTCTATATTATCAAATGCATTCATATTATTAGGTAAATAGCCTATAGTTTTCCTTGTAAGTATAATGAATATTTGAGAACAAAGCAAAATGCAGAGGCTTTACTATTCCTCTGCACTGTTAAGCTTATTCTAAAATTTTAATCTTGACCTTTCTGACTCCCCAGCGAAATGCTTCCGTTTTGGTTGGAAAGAAAACATCAATTTTGTGTCCTTTTATGGCGCCTCCAGTATCAGCAGCAATTGCATAGCCATAGCCTTCCACGTAAACCTTTGTTCCCAAGGGAATCACACGAGGGTCTACAGCAATTACCTTTGCATTTGGATTGGCACGCAAATCCAATCCCGAAGCCGTTCTCCCTGAACAGCCGTTACAATATGCTGTATAGGCAGTAGTATTCACATAAAACTCTGTTCCAGTTTCTGCTCCACGGGAAACTTGAAATTCTAATTCCTTCGTTCCGACAGCCACAACTTTATCGAGTTTCTCTCTAAGACTCTGCTCAGCGATTAATTTTCTTGAAACTTCTTTACCGTTTTCCAAGATGACTTCATATTCTTTTGAAATAACTCCAAGTCTACCTTCTTTAACAGTTGTTTCTTTTCCTTTTTCTAAGCTCTCATCTTTCTTGGTGATAACGGCAAATTGAACTGGTTCTTCCACTACATCGGTGACTTTTTCTACGCGTATGACGTTAATAACGTCATCCTTTTTCACTGTCTCTGATAATGACGGTTCAACTCGGTCAAATTTGTTTAGTTTAATTCCCTGTTGTGTTAAAAAGTCAGCGACCGTAGCCGAAGTAGACCATACCTGCTGCTCATTTCCGCCGTCAACTAGTGTAAGATGAAGAGCTGATTTGATGCTAATTTCCATCTTATTTTTGATTGTTTCCTGCGGCCTTGATGAAATTTCGTCCTGTTCGTTCAATACAATTTTTTGCTCCTTTAGAAGCTCTTCGACCGTACCTGCTGTTGTCCATATCGTTTTTTTCTCGTGGTCTTGGACAATGTGAACCTGCCTTGCTTGTTTAAAGACAATTTTTTGGTTGTCTTTCACCCTAGCGTCAGCTGAAGGTGACAAGTAGTCTTTTGAGTTTACTGGTATATCCAGTTGGGCTAAAACATCCTTAACCGTATTGGCATGTGTTTTCATTACTTTTTGCTGTCCGTTTAGAGTTAATGCAACGGTATATTTAGATCCTTCATAGTATGAAAAACCCAGAGTTGCTGCTAAAACTACAAAACTAGCAAAAGTGATTGCCAACCTTTTTCTACTCAAAGACTTAGAAAACAGGTTTTTCATGTGTTTGAATACGATGAAAAACGCCTCCTTTTCTCGGAGAGATTAGTGAGAAACATGCTGTCGGCTGTCAACCCCTGCATTTGTTGTGAACGTATTTCCTATTATGCATATAGTTGGGAAATTTGCAAAGGGAAACTTATCGACACGGTTATCCTATGAAGAAAAGGAGGTATGTAGAACTTTTAGTTATAGTAATAAGTTTGGACAAGCTTCTATTTACTTCGACATGCTTGTCTATCAGTTAATGTCGAATAATTTTTTTGCATTCGCAGTGGTGACGGTTGCCACTTCTTCAAAAGATAAGCCTTTTATTTCAGCAATTTGCTCTGCAACTAACTTTACATAGCCCGGCTCATTACGTTTTCCTCGATATGGGTGCGGCGCTAAATAAGGGCAGTCTGTTTCGATAAGCAGCTTTTCTAATGGGACGACAGCTGCCACTTCTTTAGGTTTTTTGGCATTTTTGAAGGTTACAGGACCTCCAAGTGAGATGTAAAAATTCATTTTTAGACATTCCATGGCAACCTCTGGACTTCCACTAAAACAATGCATAATTCCCCCAACCTCTGCCGCCCCCTCTTCCCGCAAAATCTCCATAATATCAGCCGTTGCCTCGCGATTATGAATGACAATTGGCAGGTTTACTTTTTTCGCCAAATGAATTTGTTTGCGGAATACTTCTTTTTGAATCTCTTTAGGGGACTTATCCCAATGATAATCTAATCCCATTTCGCCGATTGCCACTACCTTGGGATGGGCTGCTAATTCTTCTATCCAAAGCAGATCTTCTTCTGTCATATCAATTGCATCTACGGGATGCCAGCCAACGCATGCATAGATAAAGTCGTAGGACTCTGCCAGCTCCATCGCTCTTTTTATCGTTGGACGATCAAAGCCCACACAAACCATATGAGATATGCCTGCCTCTTGCGCCCTACGTATCACTTCTTCTAAGTCTTCCTCAAATTGATCAGCATTTAAATGTACATGTGTATCAAATAGCATAAATCAAGCTCCTTTGTAGATTTCTCCCGCTGTTTCTTGTCGAATGTAGAAAGAAAAAATGGAAATGCCACGAAATTTGTTTCACGTGGAACAATTCAAAGCGGAAGCGCCTTGCACAGGGGCGACAGGCATAAGACGAGCCGGCGAGAAGGTTGCTCTTTAACCTTCTCGACGGATTGGCTTATGACCCCGAGCCCCTAGGCGCTGCAGCTAGACACTGCTCAAATTAAAAGAGCCTATAAAGGCTCTTCAAATTACCTATTTACTTTACCTTTGAACCATTAGGAAGTGTTTGGTCAACTGTGGCCAGCGACAGGACGCCATCGTTTGATCCAGCTAGGATCATGCCTTGTGACAGTTCCCCACGCAACTTTACTGGTTTCAAGTTCGTAATACAAATAACCTTCTTGCCCACTAATTCTTCTGGTTTATAATATTGGGCAATACCTGATACCACTTGGCGTTTTTCATAGCCTAAGTCCAATTGAAGTTTTAGCAGCTTATCTGCCTTTTTTATTGGTTCAGCTTGAATGACTTCTGCCACACGCAAATCAACTTTCATAAAATCATCAATACCGATTTCCTCGACCGCCTCCGGCTTTTCTTCCTGTTTCTCTTTCACTACTGGAGCTGGAGCGCCCATTTTCGAGCGAATAAATTCAACCTCATCTGCAATTTCCAGTCTTGGGAACAAAGGATTTCCCTTTGCAACCTTGGTGCCATTAGGAATAGACCCGAAGTTAGTTAAACTATCCCAAGTCTTAAGTTCCGCCTCATTCATTCCAAGCTGTTCAAAAATCTCATTTGGGGTCACCGTTAAGAACGGCTGAAGAAGTATAGCTGTTCTCCTTAATGATTCAGCTAAATGCACCATTACACTAGCCAACTCATCTTTTCGTTCTTCCGATTTTGCCAACGTCCATGGCTGGGTTTCATCAATATATTTATTGGTACGGCTCACTAATTGCCAAATCGATGTCAATGCAACAGAAAACTCCATTTTCTCCAGGGCTTCCTCAACTTTTGTAACTGTTTCATGGTTTACTTGAAGTAGTGCTTCATCATATTCACTTATAGAACCAGAATAAGTTGGAACAACACCATCGAAATATTTTTCAATCATCGCAACCGTTCGATTTAATAAGTTACCAAGATCATTGGCTAAATCGAAATTGATTCTTTCGACAAATCCCTCTGGTGTGAATACTCCATCGGCACCAAACGGAACCTCTCTTAGTAAATAATAGCGAAGTGCATCAAGGCCATATCGGTCAATTAAGGTAACTGGGTCAACTACATTCCCTTTCGATTTGGACATTTTTCCATCCTTCATTAGGAGCCAGCCATGAGCAAAAACCTTTTTAGGAAGTGGCAGATCAAGTGCCATTAACATGATTGGCCAATAAATCGTGTGAAAACGGACAATTTCCTTTCCGACGAGATGAACATCTGCTGGCCAGTAGTTTAGATATTTACTATCATTTTCCGTGCCATAACCAAGAGCAGTAATATAGTTTGATAGCGCATCAATCCATACATAAATGACATGCTTGGGATCTCCTGGTACTTTAATTCCCCAATCAAACGTTGTACGAGATACAGCCAAATCCTCTAATCCAGGCTTAATAAAATTATTGATCATTTCATTTTTCCGGGATTCAGGCTGGATAAATTCGGGATTTTCTTCATAGTATTGCAACAGTCGATCGGCATATTTACTCATCTTAAAAAAGTAGGATTCTTCTCTAACAATCTCGACTGGTCTCCCACAATCAGGACAATTACCATCAACTAATTGACGATCTGTATAAAAGGATTCACATGGAGTACAATACCATCCCTCATACTTATCAAGATAGATATCTCCTTGTTCGAGCAGTTTTGTAAACATTTTTTCGACTACCTGCTTATGTCTTTCTTCTGTCGTACGAATAAAGTCATCATATGAAATATCAAGCTTTTTCCATAGGTCCTTAATTCCGTCGACAATTTCATCCACATACTGCTGTGGAGTGATCCCCTTTTCCGCAGCGACGCGTTGAATTTTTTGACCGTGCTCGTCTGTTCCAGTCAAATACATGACATCAAAGCCGCGCATTCTTTTATAGCGTGCCATTGCATCACCAGCCACCGTTGTATAAGCATGGCCAATATGTAAATTTCCGCTCGGATAATAAATCGGAGTCGTGAGATAAAAAGTTTTTAATTTTTCCTGCATTTGAGACCCTCCTAATTTAGGCATTCGGCTTTCCTATTAAATCATTATAGCCTTTTTCATCCTCTTCTATCATCAAAATATACCCAAAAACCAATCATTGTGCAATAAACCCAAATATAAACGAAAATATATTTTTAAATTCCCCCCAAAAAGTATATCTCTCTGTCGAATTTTATACTAGTAATGGAATTGGTAATTGTAGAAAATTGTCGAATTTTCCAATCCATCACGATAACACTATTAATAAACAATTATATTAAAAATTTATTTCATCTATAATTAATTCCAATATTTATTGATAAATCAACTTTATTTAAGATAGCTAATTTTTCCAGTTAGTTTTTACCATAAAGTAATTGACGAAAAATGGAATGACTGGTATTATAAGTTTATAAAAATAATGTCGAATTATGACGAATTGATAGAAAGATAAATTAATAGGTTCAAAATGAGAGGAGCTAGTAATTATGAAATCTACAGGTATTGTCCGTAAAGTTGATGAATTAGGTCGTGTGGTCATTCCAATCGAATTAAGAAGAACACTTGGTATTGCTGAAAAGGATGCACTTGAAATTTATGTTGATGACGAGCGCATTATCTTAAAGAAATACAAACCTAATATGACTTGCCAAGTAACTGGTGAAGTCTCTGATGATAATTTAGCACTTGCTGGCGGAAAACTAATCCTTAGCAAGGAAGGCGCAGAACTGTTAGTAAAAGAAATTCAAAATCAATTTGAATTAGTAAAATAATATAGACGAAGCTTCTCCTAACAAGGGAGAAGCTTTTTTTGGCTGTTTTAAACTGGACTGTTGATTTGCGCTACTAATCAATGTGATAGGCCTGATATACCTCACGTTTGTTTATTCCTCGATCTTTGGCTGCTTGTTTGATGGCCTCTTTTGAATGCAGTTCTTTTACACTTATGTAATGATTAACATGTTCCTCAATTGATAAGGATTCCCACCAACTTATTTCTTCTTCCTTTACTTTACTTTCATCTGCGCCTTCAACAATTAAACAAAATTCGCCACGAATTTCATCCTGGTTTGCCCACACAATAATTTCCTCTAAGCTGCCTCTAATAAATTCCTCAAACTTTTTAGTCAACTCCCGACAAATTGCAATTTTGCGATTTCCTAATATTCCATGCATACTAGTTAATGTCTCTTTAAGTCGGTGTGGTGACTCGTAAAAAATCAGAGTTCCTGTTTGTTTCTTTACCTTTTCTAACTCAGCTTTCTTTTCTCTTTTACCTCGGTTTAAGAAACCATAAAAATAAAAGGGCTGGCAAGCAAGTCCAGAGGCAACTAACGCTGGGAGAGCAGCATTTGCACCAGGTAATGGGACAACGGTTACTTTCTCACTTATTGCTGCCTCTACCAACTCATATCCTGGATCGGAAATGGCAGGCATGCCTGCATCACTCACCAAAGCTATTTTCATGCCATCCTTAATCTTATGAATGAGCTTCTCACCGCTCGCTTCCTTATTATGTTCATGGTAACTCACAACTGGTGTTTGAATTTCGAAATAATTACAGAGCTTTTTTGTATTTCTTGTATCTTCTGCAGCAATTAAATCGGCTTCTTTTAATATTCTTACAGCACGATAACTCATGTCCTCCAGATTACCAATTGGGGTCGGAACAAGATAAAGGATTCCTTTTAGTGCTTCATTCTCAAAACTCTTTTGCTGCCACATCATAATCACCTCCAGGTATCAACCATATAAAATCCTTTTAATCTCCTCTGTGTATTCCCCTTCTTCATTATAGACAACCATTGGCGGAAGTATTTTTAAATCAGGGCTGCCATCCTTTATTGCTTCAATTAATAATGTATTTGCCTCTTTCCCTTGCTTTGGATACACAAACTGAATGCGCTTAGGTTCAAGACGATTTTGACGCATGGCGGTAATGATATCCATCAACCTTCCAGGACGATGGACAAAAGCAACTTTTCCTCCCTGCTTTACTAATTGACTCGATGCCTTAACCGCATCCTCAAGTGTACATAGTATTTCGTGTCGAGCAATGGCTAGATGTTCATTCGGGTTTATTTCATCCTTCGAGGGAGTAGGGAAATATGGTGGATTACAGGTAACAACATCAAATTTCCCATACCCTAACTGCTTAGGAACCTCTTTTATATCTCCATGAATCATCTGAAGGCGGTCTCGAAGATGATTATAGTCAATACTTCTTACCGCCATATCATAAAGCCTCGCTTGAATCTCAACACCAGTAATAGTCCCCTTTGTTCGGCCGCTTAGAAATAAAGGAATAACCCCATTCCCACTGCATAGGTCAATAATATTTCCTTTTTGAATGGGTACATACACAAATCGAGCCAGTAAGACAGCATCAAGTGAAAAAGCAAAAACCGACGGGCTTTGAATTATTCTTAAATTTTCAGCAAGCAAGTAATCCAGCCGTTCGTCATCCTTTAAAATAACCACATCGTTCCACCTCTATAATATGTAAAAAAATGAGGCTGACCTGAGTCAACCTCTTTGCGATTTATTTCTTATTAAGAAAGGAGAGACAAAATAAACAATCCCCTTCCTTGCGCAAGCTTCCAAAATGCAAGTTACATATATGAAATCCCTCTTGATAAAGCCGAGCAAGGTTATCGTAGCCTTCGCCAATATCTAGAGTTCGATCACCAGGAGGTACTTGCGAAGTTGTCCCTTTTTTATCTTGCCCTACCTTCTTTTCCTTCTCCGTGCTTACATCTAAACGGCGCCTTAGATGTTCATTTTCGAGCTTTAAATAATGATTTTCTTCTAGTATTTCGGCTAAATGCTGCTTTAATTCCCCGAGTTGTTGGTAAAGATGTCCAATTTGTGTTTCCATGTTACTTACTGATTCAAATATCTCTTTTTTATCCACGCCTTCCACCTCTTAATCTGTGGATTGTATAGAAAAGGCACCTTCTTTAATGATTTCATCCAATGTATACTCCAGAACTCTATCCTGTTCCTTTAGTTCCACCTGAAGTACCCGCTCTAATAAATTTAATCCTACTACTTTACCTCGACCTTGAGGAGTCTGAATCATTTCCCCTATATCAGGCAATTGTTCTTTTGCAGCTTCATATTCATCATTCTCATATTTCAAACAGCACATAAGTCTACCGCATAATCCGGATATCTTAGTAGGATTCAAAGATAGATTTTGATCCTTTGCCATCTTAATCGACACTGGGTCAAAGTCACCTAAAAATGTGGAACAACAAAGCATTCTTCCACATGGGCCAATGCCTCCAAGCATTTTTGCCTCATCCCTGACACCGATTTGGCGTAATTCAATTCTTGTCCGAAAAATGGCTGCTAAATCTTTTACTAACTCACGGAAATCAACTCTGCCGTCAGCAGTAAAATAGAAAATCACTTTGTTTCGGTCAAATGTATATTCAACATCCACTAGTTTCATATCTAGTTGATGTCCATTTACTTTTTCATTGCAAACATCATATGCTTCCTGGGCTGCTTGTTTATTCTCTTCAACGATCATTCGATCCTTATGATCTGCAATTCTTACTACCTTTTTTAATGGTAAAACAACATCATGCTCCTCAACCTGTTTGCGTGGAACGACAGCTTTGCCATATTCAACCCCACGTACCGTTTCGACAATCACAAAGTCATCTTTTTGAATTGAGAGGTCTCCAGGATCAAAATAATAGATTTTTCCCGCTTTTTTAAAGCGTACTCCTACAACATCATACAAATGAAGATCCCTCCTGCAAATTTAACACAAGCTCTTCCATCATTAGCTGCGGGTTCATATTCGCCGCCAGTTTCCTTTTTGCCTCGAGAATAGCCGTCATTTGATCCGATAACCGCCGTCCGGATGTTTCAAGAGCATATTGTCTTAACCGGTCACTTTCAGCTTTAAAGACGATTTGCTCCTGTTTATCTAATTGTATATATAATAAATCCTTAAAAATAAGAAGTAAAAGATCTAGACCACGATTTATCTGCTCTTTCTCTTTAAAGTGTGAGAACCAATCCCCTTGAAGAGTTACCATTGCTTCTAAAGAACCTTTTTTCAACACCTCATACAATTTTAACACTATTTTTTGAGCTTGTGCAAACCAATCATCGACATTTAATTCATATGCCTCATCTAGGCTATTTGTTAGCTGTGCTAATAGTGGTGCCTTCATTGGATTTACGCCGTTTTCAGTCAACTGACTGATCATTGCTTGTGGAGACAATGGTTTAAATGATAATATTTGGCAGCGCGAAAGTATGGTTGGTAATAACTGCTGCGGCTGCTCTGTTAGTAAAAAGGCTGTAGTTTGTGAGTTTGGTTCCTCAAGAAACTTTAGTAAACTATTCGCCGCGCTTACACTCATTTTGTCAGCGTCACTAATCATATAAACCTTTTTTGACGACTCTACACCTTTTTTAGAAAATTCCTCTTGGAGGTCTTGGATTTGTTGTTTTTTTATTGATAAACCATCAGGCGCTACTTTATGGACATCTGGATGATTGCCGCTATTAATCCGGCGGCATGTATTACAAGATTCACATGGTTTATAGCCTTCAAGTAATGATACACAAAATAGAGCCTTCGTGATTAGAAGGGCGATTTCCCTCTTCCCAGTCCCTCTAATTCCCTCAAGTAAATAGGCATGGGCTACACGATTCTTCAACAAACTGTTCTTTAACATTTTTAGGACGGTAGGTTGCAGCTCCTCTAGTTGATCCCATGTTTTTACCAAAGTACATCACTCACTTACCATTAGTATTGATTTAAAAATGCATATATTGTTCAATTGGGAGAACGAAAACGGTTGCACCGCCTACCTCAACTTCGACTGGGTAAGGGACAAAGGAATCTGCATTTCCACCCATAGGGGAAACAGGCGCCACTAATTGATCCCGTGATTTACAGTTATCTTTGATGATTTGTAATGCACGGTCGACACGAATATCCTCTGTGCCAATCATAAAGGTGGTATTGCCAGATTTCAAAAAGCCGCCTGTAGTTGCCAGCTTCGTCGCTCTAAAATTATGATCAACCAGTGCTTTTGATAATCTGTTGCTATCCTGATCTTGAACAACAGCGATGATAAGTTTCATCTCTACCAACCCCTCACTAACAGTCTCGTTTCTCTTTCCTATATTATAACAGGTATTTGTCCTTATCACATTGATATTCTACGGGGAGTGCTTTTGAAATTTGTCTTAAAAAGAAAAAAAGCCTTACGAAAGAAGGCTCGTACTAGATTATTTTTTCTTTTAGAAGCTCCATTGTTTTTTTAAAAACAACCCCTACTTCTCCTGACGCATCAATTTTTACTATTCTCTCTGGAAATCTTTCCATTACTAGGTGATAACCCTCTCTAACACGATTATGGAATTCAAGGTGTTCCAAATCTAAGCGATTTACTTCTCGCCCTTTATTTTTGTTAATTCGCTGTAAACCAAGCTCCGGTTCAATATCAAAATAGATAGTTAGATCAGGCATCATCTTTTCAATTGCAAATTGATTAATGGATAACACTTCATCAATTCCTAAACCACGAGCATGGCCTTGGTAGGCTAATGAACTATCCACGAACCGATCGCACAAGACAATTTTGCCTTCCTCTAAGGCAGGCTTAACCTTTTCCACTAAATGCTGTCTTCTTGCAGCAGCATAGAGTAAGGCTTCTGTCCGAGCATCCATGGCTATGTTGTTCTTATCTAAAATAACCGTTCTGATTTGTTCTGCAATATCAATACCACCTGGTTCCCGCGTTAATAACGCATCTTTTAGTTCCTTTGCTACCATACTAATGATAGTTGTCTTCCCTGCACCATCAGGGCCTTCAAATGTAATAAAAAAACTGCTCTTCATCAATAGTAAACCTCCAAAATCTTAACTTGTCCTAATAATGTGTATTAGGTTTTTATCTAGGAATGAGCCTCCTTGAAATCTTGCTCCCGTATTCATTAGTTGGATTAGCTGATTAATCTTTTCCTCGGTGATCAGCTCTCCGATTAGCAGAAGGGGAATACCTGGAGGATATGGTATGATTGTCTCTCCACACACATGTCCCGCAGCTTCTGATATTACCACTGCTTCCTTTTTAACATCTGACAATTTATCATAAGGAATGGACAACTCCGAGATAGTACCAGTGTAAATATTTAATTGTTCCTCTAGTGGGTGTATTGGTACGTCTGCTAATGCCGCTTTTATTTTCCTGCTTGCTTCAAGGAATGGATAGTCTTGATTTTCTTTCAATAATGGAAGAACCAACAGCACGTTAAATGGATCCGCTAACTCTGTATAAATACCCATTTCTTCGAATCTTTTTTGAAGCTCGAAGCCGCTTAACTTACTCCTAGACTGTATAGTTACTTTTAATGTATCCCCGAGTGAGTCAGGATACTCTAGTACCTTTATACTTTGGATCGTTGATAGCTCCTTTTTAAAGTGGGCTATTTCTCTTTGTAAGTATGCTATATCCCTTTGTTCGTATGTAGCTAAATAATTTCGTGCTAGATCCAGTGAAGCCATAATTACGTATGACGGACTGCTCGACTGAAGTATCTGCAGGTACTCCCTAACTCTGTTGATGTAAATCCGTTCACTGTTTATATGTAAGTAAGAACCCATTGTCATCGCTGGGAGCGTTTTATGTGCCGATTGAACGACCATATCAGCGCCTAATTGGATCGCAGATGCTGGAAATGGCTCCCCAATAATAAAGTGAGGACCATGTGCTTCATCCACTAATACAGGGATGTTATGAAGATGTGCAAGATCAATGACACTTTTTAAATCATACACCATTCCATAGTAGTTCGGATAGGTTAATATCATTGCCTTTGCTTTTGGATAGAGTGAAATAGCTTTTCCGACAATTTCTTTAGATACACCCGTTGCAGTCTTCCAATCTTGATGATAATCCGGTTCTAAAAATACTGGGCGTGCTTTTGCTAGTTTTAGAGCATTTAAGACTGACTTATGGCAATTCCTTTGAACGAGGATAACATCGTCTTTTTCACAAACAGACAGGATCATCGCTAAATTCCCTACGGTAGATCCATTTATCAAAAAAAAGCTTTTCTTAACCTGGTATAGGTCTGCTAATAACTCTTCAGCTTCTTTTATTACACCCTCCGGTGAGTGTAGATCATCTAGTCCCGTAAGTTCGGTGGCATCCATTTTTAGAATATCCTGAAAAATAGTTTGGGCTTGCTGATGGAAAATAGCTCCGGATTTATGACCTGGAACATGAAAGGAAATTGTTTTTTTTTGATTATGCTCAATTAATGCTTCATATAAGGGTATTCGATTTTGTTTGTTCATCGTTACGCTCCTAAAAAGAGTCTCATTCATTTTAACAAATAGCGACGCAAAAAAATAAAGCCCTAATGGACTTTTTATGAAAAAATTTCAGGTGTTGTAATTTTTTTAAGTTGTTTTAGATAATGTTTATATTTTGGATCATGTGTTTCTGTTTGTATTAAATCTTTTTCACAATCAGTACAAATAAATGAAGTATATAGATGTATCCCCTTTGGTTTTAAGTTCTCACATATAACGCACGTTTCGTGATAATGACATTGTGCTAATGAATTCAATCACACCACCTCCATACACCTATTCTTGCCGGTATTTTATAATTGTATACAAAATTTAGAATTATTCACTCTTCAGGGCATCCCTCAGTATATCTTATGTTGGTAACTGCGATTGGGTGTATGTCTAGTAATGATTTCTTCAAAAACACTTCGTACTTTTTTATTAGTAAGAAGGATGAGGGGGAATATGCTATAATCGTTACCTCTATAAATGAAAAAGTGAATTCATGGTTGCTTTTCGTGTAGGTGTGGGTACAGGTATGGGTATAAATAGGCGGAGAATTTCCGGTTATTGTCTATAGGGGCGACTTTAGGAACAGAAATAAGCGGAGATATTCCGACTAACTGCTCTAATTAAGACTAAATCCATCGATTTGGATCGTTTAAGTAGAAAAACTCCGCTTATTTTAAGCGAAATATGGGTATTTCACAAAATAAACGGAATTCCTCCGCTTATTTTTCGAACAGAGTGAAATTAACATTCCGTTATAATAGTGCTTTTAATAAAAATACCGCCGCACGGGCATGATTCTCCTATTATCCGTTCCTACCTCACTATTTTTTCCAAACAATACGAAAAAACACAACCTTGATCAGGTTGTGCTTCGTTAGCCTGGCAATGTCCTACTCTCACAGGGACAAAGTCCCAACTACCATCGGCGCAAAGAAGCTTAACTTCCGTGTTCGGTATGGGAACGGGTGTGACCTTCTTGCCA
>NZ_FNHN01000010.1 GCF_900103525.1 Bacillus sp. OK048 | reverse complement strand
CTTCAGCAACTAAATCAATGCATACGAAAAAGGAAGAGTTTCCTCCTCCTTTAATCATTACAAGGGTTATATTGAGACTTTTTCAGCAGTCTCGCAAATTTGCCGAGTTTTTATATTTTATCTTCAATGTATAGGTATCGAATTGATTTGGCAGATTTTCAAATTAACAATGCAGCAACCAAATAGAAAGCTATCGAAATAACTCCACCTATCAATGAAACCTTCAACTTATAACGTGCATACTCAACAATCTGTAAATCCAATATTGAAGCTGTGGTAATCGTGGTATCACCCAACGGTGAAGCTAATGCCCCAAATGCACCACTTGCAAATACAGCACCTACTGTTAACGGAATAGAGGCACCTGTAGAAACTGCTAATGAAACCCCCAGTGGCATAAACAATCCCCATGTTCCCCATGAAGACCCAATAAAATAGCCAACGACCGAACCGAGCAGAAAAATCGTGGCTGGTGTTAACCAAGCAGGTAAGAACGCCCCTAAGGTTGAACTAATGAAGGTGGAAAAACCAAGATCCTCCGCTGAAAGGGTTAGTGACCATATTAAAATCAACAAACTGATCGCTTCCATCATCTGATTGCCGCCATCATAGAAATGGTACAACAGTTCAGTTAGAGTTTGTCTTCTAATCATATAAAAAATTAATGACAAAACAAGCGTGATAAATACGGCTAACAGCATGACAAAGGTAGCGTCAGCAATGGAAAAAGCTTCGAAAACCGTTTCCGCTCCTTTCGAAGTACCATCCTGCCACAAGAGAAATAATGAAAATCCTAGTAGTAGAAAGACGGGAACAATCAAATTCCATGGTTGGGCTTTTACCAATGATAATTCTTTTTTAATCCCTATACGATGAAATTCATGCTCTTCCTCTTCCAGTTTTTCCTGCTCACCTTTGACGTTACTCGTTTTTTTAGCAGGGTTCCAAATGGTTTGGACGATGCCAATGACTAACGTGACAATCGCAAAAAAATTAAACAATATACTTAGCAAGAATATTTGGTAAGGCGACATATCTAAATCTAAATCTCGAATACTGCCCTCCACTAAGGAAACCATGAAACCAACAAAAGCAGTGGCAACGGGTAAAAGAACGATAACAGACTCTGTTGAAATGTCCATAGTTAGCCCGACTTTTCGCTTGGAGACGTTCATTTTTTTAGCAAGTGATTTCACGACAGGACCAATCATCATAATCCGAAACATTGGCATCATAAAGGTAAAAGGGAGAGTAAGCCAGATTAAGCCTAAGAGCCCGCGCTCACTTTTTATTTTGGTTCCGACCCATTCAGAAAACCCTTTAATTCCGCCAGAAATGTTCATCATCCCAACCAGACCGCCAAATAAATATAAAAATGCAATAATTTTAATATTCGTTTCATCTGACAAGGTGGTTACCATATAAGTAACAGTTTGTACTGTTCCATCTAATAAATCAGATGTGAAAATCAATGAACCTACAAGAAGACCCACTACTAATCCAGGTAAAATGTTTTTTAGCCAAATGGACATCCCAATGACGATAAGAAATGGTACTAGTGAAAGCCAGGTATGTTCCATTGTTCTTCCTCCCATAATTGAATATCATTATTGTTTCGTCTTCTCCTAATAAATACTCATGTAAATCACCGAAACGAAAATAGACAATCGCAAATAGATAATTTATAATATGTATTAATTATATATACTATAAATTATAGTTAAATGGAGGTAACCATGGATGTAATCGATTTTAAAAATATTCTTTGGCATAATACGAGAAAAATTAGTGAGAAAACTACTAGTTTAATTACCACTTTATGTGACCATCATGGGATAACCACACTACAGGGGAGGATACTAATAGAAATACAGCACCATGGTTCACATACTATTGGCAGCTTAGCGAAGCGATTAAATATTGCTGGAACAAATATCTCTACTATGTGCAAAAAGCTTGAAAGTAAAGGATTTATTGAACGGGTAAGAGAGGAAGCGGACGAGAGGGTTGTAAAGGTTGCTCTCTCAACGGAAGGTATTCATGTAGTTGAGGAGATGAATCAAGAACTTGTTGACAAAATTTTAGTTGGGATTAAAGGGGAGTCGGATCAGACCCTGAACGAAATTATTAATGGCCTCCAGAAATTGAATGAATTACTAGAGAAAATAAATTAGAACCTAAAGGAGAAATGCCGTATGTGGGAAGGAATTGTATCAACCTATGCCGCCATGTTAGATTGGCATATGTGGGCAGAGGTGCTGACCTCACCAAAATCATGGGGGTTAATACTTTCTTTAGCTGTCCTGGAATGTATTTTATCAGCAGATAATGCCCTAGTGTTGTCCGCTTTTGTTAAGCCATTACCAAAGGAGCAGCAGAAAAAGGCCTTGGTATATGGATTATGGGGAGCTTATTTATTCCGTTTTATTTTTATCGGATTAGGAACATTTTTAATTAAATTATGGTGGATAAAATTAATCGGTGCACTTTACTTGTTGTGGCTTGCCGTTAAATTCTTTAAAGACAAGCTGCTTCACAAGGAGGCAGGAGAAGAAGAACAAGTTCAACCAAAAGGCTGGCTTGTAAAAACATTTGGATTCTTCTGGGCAACCGTTATTAGTGTAGAGCTAATGGATTTAGCTTTCTCAGTCGATAGTATTCTGACCGCACTCGCAGTTTCAGACGAGGTTTGGGTGATTTTACTAGGCGGGATGATCGGGATATTGCTTATGCGTGGTGTCGCAACATTCTTCATCGTATTAATGGACAGGGTACCTGAACTTGAAACAACAGCCTACATTTTGATTACCTTTATTGCGATTAAAATGGGTTTGACCTTGGTAGATATCCATATTGCAAATGAAATATTTATTGGATTCTTGGTATTATCATTTGTGGTTACCTTTATTGTCCATTATATTCGTAAATCGAGAGCAGAAAAATATTCGCATTAATGTGAAAGAGCCCCTATTTTATCAAAGCGGCTACTGTAGGATACCCACTTGGTGGGTAGAATCTTTGTTCCTAAATAGCTAAGCGAATAATGATTATCGAACAAACGAGAGCAGGAACCTTTAAGTAAGGTTCCTGCTCTCGTGGGTATTCTCGAAATTTACTGACTCTGTCCTATCCTTAAACATGGTACATTTCATTTTCTAAAATAATCACTTGTTCATTGAAAGTGGTGTTACCAACCTGTTTGGTGTTTTCAACCAACCGATAAATAGTATCACAGCACTGCTTGGCACCCATCACCAGTAACGGTACACCTATAAAGTCTATGTGCAATCCTCTCGAAAATAATCCTCCAAGTGACATAGCAATTGGAACAGTAGGCGATGTATTGGAAAAAACTATTTTTTCATTTACATGAAATTTTTCAAGAAGCAATAAAGTCATTTCTTTCATTGCTGGGACAGCAAACTTGTTCCTTTTCCGTCCAATTGAATAAACAGAGTGACCATTTTCATCAGTCCCATGAAAAAAGAGTTTACCAAAATCCTTTTTGGTAAGTTGATTAAAATACTTTACATTTACTATTTCTTCGGTAGTTAATTTTCTCTCCGATTGAGGTAATTGTTTTAAATGATATGCGGCCGCCAAAGCAGTTGAATGAGTTCCAGCAAAATCATTATAAATATAAATCATAGTAAATCATCCCTTGTTTTTTAAATTCCAAAAAGACTACCCGAATTTTTTCAGGAGAATAACCGTTCATTCTTTTTTCTTATTTCTAAATGCAAGCAGCGTTGTCTTCAGTGAAGCATAAGAACCAACTGCAGCACTCCCATAAAACCAGCCCATAAAAAGGCCTGGAATAAAATGGTGGCGATGGCTGATAAAAATTGAAATGCTTAAGCCTAAAATTAGTGCAATGGTTGGAACATATTTTTTCTTAATTTTGAAAAATATTTTTATTAGTTGAGTAATCAACATTACGATTGGAACTGCAATAACAGCGTCCCAGAAATTTGTGTGTATTGTCGGGAAGTCCATTTTAATGCACCTACTTAAAGTAATCTGTGTAAATAAGTTATAACAATGTTAATATACACCAGTTACTATACTTTTAAACTTTAGGCGGTTGCAACTTATAAAAGAGATCAGAATAGATGGAAAAGAAATTTGCGATACTAGTTAAGACGATTATCATAAAGAGGTGTTCATTTGAAATTTCTGGTAATTGGTGCAATTATATTTGGTGCGACTGTTTTTTCCTTATTACCCATTTTATCTGCCTATTTTTTTCAACCAACGCTTAAAGATACCTTTAAATTTAATGTATATTTTCTTCCTCTTAGTTTTTTAGGTAACATTGTACTAACCTGGGGATTCATTCAGGGTAGTAAAACATTTGGAAATACGGTCATGCTAGGAGGCCTGCAAACGGGGATCTATGCTGTTCTTGTTACCATTTTATCTATTTTTGTTTTACAGCAGAAAATTTCCCTATATTCCATTGTTGGAATTTTTCTAATTGCAATCGGAACAATCCTTTTAAATAAATAACCTGTATTAGTTATAACAAAGCAAAGTCCCAAGACCTTTAAGGTCTTGGGACTTTGCTTAAGATTCAGGCTTTTGAAGGTTGTATTATTAAATTAAGCTAACACATTGTACTCCAGAATCTAGTGGTGTTAGTGGCAGAGTTTTGTTCGATGATGGAGTAGGCAGCATTCGTAATGGCTTGTGCTAATGTTTCACCCTTTGCGCGGATGTTATTAAAGCTAACTTCGGAGTCTCCAGAGGTTGAAAAAGTAAATCCGAAATTCTCTAATCTTTCAACGATCAGCATGGCATGTTCAAGATTTTGTTCTGGTTGAAACTCTGAATCATGAATGAAAATTCCTTTTTCATAATCAAACCAGCGGTCCCATCTATTTAACTTCCACCCAAGTATTCTTCTTGCAATTGAATCTGTTTTGTTCATAGTTCATTCCCCTTTCTATGTTATATAACAGAAATATTATTATTGATTATTATATAACACAAAATAGAAATCGACCACCATTTTCTAAAAATAATTGGATATTTTTTCAGGCTAAAAAATATAAAACCTTTCCTGTGATATGTTCAGCAACTGGCCATAGTTTTCATCCAATTTAAAACTCTAATTTAATAATCATTGACATCATTGTAGGCATTTTTTCATACTATATTTTTGGGGTGAGAATATGCCAAGAATAAATTATCGAAGTTCAGATGTTGATTTAATGGCAAGGATGATGAGAGCAGAGGCTGAAGGTGAAGGAAAACAGGGAATGTTAATGGTTGGAAATGTTATTGTTAATCGTGTTAAGGCAGAATGTTTAGACTTTAAAGATGTAAGAAACGTTAATGATGTCATTTTTCATGTACAAGGGGGAAATTTTTCTTTTGAAGCTGTTCAAAAAGGGAATGTATTTTATCAAAGAGCAAGAACGGCTGAAAAAAGATTAGCCAAGCAAAATTTGGATTATTGGCGAGAACATCCATCAAAATATTCCCTTTGGTATTTTAATCCTCATGCTCCATGTCCTCCAACATGGTACAGTCAACCTCATTCTGGTCAATTTAAACAGCATTGTTATTATGAACCAAAAGCTGGAACATGTGACAGTGTTTATAAAGGAGCTTAAGCTTACTCTTTGAGTAAGCTTCTTAATTTTGTTTCAGAATCTTCAATTTGTCCTCTTGTATGATACTATAATTCATTGTAAAATACAGGTAAAGAACAATGAATGACTATTCATTCATGTGGAAGAGAGGGAGAGAATTAACTGAGTAAGTGATATCAAAATACAGATTTGACAATCAAATAAAGGGGAAGGTGGAATAAGTAATGGCGGTTAAATCACTCATAAATATCCCTATGCTCAATCTTGAAACTGAGATGCAGCGGTGGAACACAATTTATAAAGTAGTAAGTGAACCAAAGCCTGAAATTGAGTCTACACCAAGAAAAGCAGTTTGGAAAAAAAATAAATCTGTTTTGTGGTATCACCCTGCTCAAGAAAAGAAATATAGCACTCCCTTGTTCTTGGTTTATTCCTTATTAAATAAGGCGTATATTCTCGACATCTCTGAGGAAGGTAGTGTCATTGGGAACCTTACAAAACAAGGGTACGATGTCTATTTGCTAGATTGGGGTTCCCCGGGATTGGAAGACAAGGATCTTACTTTAGATGACTACATTTTCGACTATCTGGAAGTTGCGGTAAAACGGGCAATAAGACATTCAGGTGCAACAGAAATATCTTTAGTAGGCTATTGTATTGGTGGAACACTATCCGCTATTCTGGCCTCATTTACGGATCTTCCAATCAAAAACCTTGTTCTAGCTGCAGTTCCGATCGACTACAGCGACGTCATTGTACCTGATAAATGGGTGAAAGCCATTCAAAAGGGGACACTTAATTTTGATAGGTTCGCAGATGCTTACGAAGTGATCCCATCTGAGTTTTTATATTTTATTTTTATGGCGCTGCAAGGATTTAATATTGGTCCAACAATAAACTTGGTCACCCGTGCCCATGATCAAAAATATGTAGATAAGTGGCGGAGAATGGATAAATGGATGAAAGACGCTGTAACATTTTCAGGGGCTGCATTTAAGCAAATGTTCAATGAATTATATAAGGAAAACAAGCTTGTGAAAGGTGAAATGAAGATAGGCGGTCAGAAGGTGGACTTAACCAACATTAGATGCAGTACATTGGTCATATCCTCAACTAGAGATGAATTAGTGTTAGAGTCACAAAGTCTTCCTGTCATGGACCTAATTTCAAGCGAAGATAAAACCTATCAACATGTGGAAGCAGGTCATGTTTCGTTATGCTTAACAGGTAAGTTTGCTTTTGCAATTGATCCTTGGTTGTCAGAACGTTCAGCTAGAGTAAAGTAATTGATTGGTAAAAAATAAGTTCAAATCATGATTTTATATAAATTTTAAAAAAAGAAATGCACTCACCAATGTTGGGATATCAACGTCGTGGGTGCATTTTGTTTTTTTGATGGATAATGCCCAAGTGTTTTTGTATACAATTGTAAATAAAATCCTACAATTCAAAATAATGATATATTGGAAAAGTATATTGACAACTTTATTAGCCTTCTGGTAGATTACTTTTAATAATGACTGTTTTCTTAACGATTGTTGTGAAAATCTTAATGCAGAATTTAACGTGGGAATAGTTATCAAAAAGCAACAAAGTTTAAGAAAACAGCCTTAATAATAGTCAATGACGAGAACTTAAGGGTGGTAACACGAGTACAAACTCGTCCCTATTTTAGGGGCGAGTTTTTTAATACAAAAAACAGCATGGTCCATCAGGTATCTCATCTACTAATCTCGAAAAATCATCTATTTTTTTTTCGAATCTGTTACGGAGGTTTATTAGTTTGAAAAATTTAATTGTCATCGTTGGTTCATTGATTGTAGCAGTTGGTTTTAATATCTTTCTAGTTCCATATGGGATTTTGAGTAGTGGAATAAGTGGTATTGCCATTTTGATTGGGTTAATCACACCGTTTGATATTGGTTTAATGAACCTAATACTCAATCTACCTTTGCTTATTTTGGGATACTTTAAGCTTGGTAAGTTGATTACGGTCAATACGCTGATTTGTGTTGTATCGCTTTCAGTTTTCTTATATTTTATACCGACAGTTCCTGTTACAGATAATATCTTGCTGTCGGCGATTTATGGTGGAATCATTGGTGGTATTGGAATAGGTATGATATTAAAATATTCAGGCACCTCTGGAGGTTTGGATATCATAGCGATTATCGTTTCACGCACTAGTAATGTAAGTGTTGGCCTTCTCCTGACGGCTATGAACGGCGTTATTGTTCTCATTTCTGGTGTTGCTTTCGATTCGAATATTGCATTATATACGCTGTTGTCCATCTATTTGACCGGTAAAATGATTGATACCATTCACACGAATCACATCAAACTAACGATGCAGATTGTTACTACAAAGGGAGAATTAATACGAAAGGATTTATTAGAATCAATCTATCGAGGTATCACCATCACTGAAGGTTTTGGCGGCTATACAAAGGAAACAAAACAAATATTAATGATGGTAGTTACACGGTACGAGACGATGCAAATTAAAAAAATTGTCCGTAGCCATGATGAAAAAGCCTTTATTAATATATATGAAACTGTTGAAGTCGATGGTGAATTCGCTAAAAATTAGGAGGCTGCTAAGAAAAGTTCAGGTATTTAGAAAATACTACTTTTTAACATCGCTAATTTAAGGAATAATGGTACAAATTAAGAAAGGGCGGGTGATAAAATGGCTGGCAGGAAAGTTACGGTAATTGGCAGTATTAACATGGATTTAGTAACCAGCACCAACCAAATTCCTAAGGTTGGTGAAACCGTATTAGGTCATTCTTTTCATACGATACCTGGTGGTAAAGGTGCAAATCAAGCGGTCGCTGCAGCCCGCCTTGGTGCAGATGTAACGATGATTGGGGCTGTGGGAGATGATTCATTTGGTGAAATACTAGTGGATCATTTAACAACTCAAGGAATAAATACAGAACATATCTCGAAAATTAAGGAGACATCAACTGGAGTTGCTACGATTGTAGTATCGGATGGGGATAACAGTATTATTGTCGTTTCTGGCGCAAATAACGATATAACTCCGGAGGTAATCGAAAAACATGAAGATAAAATCTTAAATAGCCATATCCTTTTATTACAATTAGAGATTCCCCTAGAGAGTGTAATTAGAACTGCAGAGCTTGCGAAAAAGCATGGGGTCCTAACGATATTAAATCCGGCACCTATTCAAAAGCTTCCTAAGGAATTATTAGAGATGGTGGATTATCTGACACCAAATGAACATGAACAAGCACTGTTGTTTGCTTCATTAGACGGGACAGAACAAGATATAGAAAAATTGAAAGAAAAGTGTGTAGTAACAAAAGGTTCCAAAGGAGTTACGATATATAAAAGCGGAAAAGAAATAGAAATTCCAAGCATCGAGGTTGAGGCTGTGGATACAACAGGTGCAGGCGATTCATTTAATGGTGCATTGGCAGTTGCTTTGTCTGATGGGGTGGAAGTTGAAGATGCCTGCAGGTTTGCCAATGTTATTGGGGCAATCTCCGTTACGAAGCTTGGGGCACAAAGTGGTATGCCGACCAAAAAGGAAGTTGAGGAATTTTTACAAGTACATAAAATGGGGTGAAGATGAATGAAGCCAGTTATATTGGATGTGGATACCGGTATTGACGATGCATTGGCGATTGCCTATGCTTTGAACTCTCCAGAGTTAGAGGTCATTGGTTTGACGACATGCTTTGGGAATGGACCAATAGAATATACCACCCGTAATACACTAGTTGTTTTAGAGAAGCTTGGAAGAATGGTTCCTGTCTATGCAGGAGCAGGTAATCCTCTGAAACGGGCTCGAAAAAAGTTCCCCACACATGTCCACGGTGAAGATGGTCTGGGCAATAAATTTGATCGACCTCCTGCCAGGGAAGCAGAGTCAGAAGGGGCAGTGGATTATCTGATTCGCCAGGTTAAACAGCGCCCGAACGAAATGACGATTATTGCAGTGGGGCCGCTTACCAATCTAGCACTAGCTGTTGAAATGGAGCCTGAAATAGCCTCTCTTATAAAAGAGGTAGTCATCATGGGCGGGGCCGTTTTTACATCAGGTAATGTCACACCGTATAGCGAAGCAAACATAATAACCGATCCTGAAGCTGCATCTATTGTGTTTTCTTCCGGACTGACGGTAACGATTGTGGGACTCGATGTTACTATGAAAACACTATTGCCAAGTGCAAATTTAAATGAGTGGCGGGCAATAGGTACGGAGGCTACTCACTTTTTTGCAGATATAACCAGTTTTTATATGCAATCATATGAAACGTTCCACCCAGGTATTGGCGGATGTGCCCTGCATGACCCGTTGGCTGTAGGAGTCGTGATAGACCCAAGTTTCGTTAAGAAAGAAAAATGGAATGTACAAGTTGTACTAGAAGGAGAAGAGGCGGGGAGAACAATCGCGAACGCTGAAGGTGAACCGAAAATTCAAGTCTGCACTAAAGTAGAAGCAGAAAAATTCTTAAACCATTTTCTAGATCGAATTTTTTGATAGACAAATTTTCCCCCTCATTTAACTATGTATGTTTACAAAAATAGTAATAACGAAATAAATGATTCTTTTTCACTTAACAAAGTTTCCTATACCTCTTGAAAATATGAAATAATTCTAGTGCTTGTCCCGATCAATTAGAGCATTAGAGCGGCTTTAATTGGATGGTGTCTGGCACTTTTTTGCTAAGATGGTTATAATTATTTGGATATATAGTTTTATGGGGGATGTGCAAAAAATGGATTTCGAAATAGTTATGCAGGAATTGGAAGCGCTCGGTAAGGAACGAATCAAAAAGACATACATAAGCAATGGAGCACACGAGCCGCTTTTTGGTGTGGCAACTGGCGTAATGAAGCCGATTGCAAAGAAAATCAAGCTAAATCAGCCATTGGCAGAGCAGCTATACTCCACAGGGAACTACGATGCTATGTATTTTGCTGGCATCATTGCGGATCCAATGGCAATGTCTGAAGAGGATTTTGAACGTTGGATAGATGCAGCTTATTTTTATATGCTGAGCGATTATGTGGTTGCTGTAACATTGGCGGAAACCGATATTGCCCAAGTGGTTGCCGATAAATGGATTGCAAGCGGTGAAGAACTTAAAATGTCGGCAGGCTGGAGCTGTTACTGTTGGCTAATGGGTAACCGTCCTGACGCTGAATTTAGTGTAAGCAAGATGGACCTTATGCTTGATCAGGTGGAAAAAACCATTCATAATTCTCCGGAACGAACAAAATCTGCGATGAATAATTTTATTTACACCGTCGGGATTTCTTATTTGCCACTCCATGATAAGGCGGTTGAAACTGCTAAGGCAGTTGGACCGGTCGAAATGAAGCGTGGCAAGAAAAAAAGCAGTATATTACATGCCTCTGAAAATATTCAAAAGGAAATAGATAGAGGGAAGCTTGGTTTCAAACGCAAATATGTAAGGTGTTAGTATTGATTTCATAAAAAAAAGAAAACATATATGTTTTAGGAGCAAGGGAAATTGAAAAAGCACCAGACACCATCCATAAATTAGAAGAGTTTGGTGCTTTTTTGTCAGTGGCAAATTGAAAGTTATCTTGACTCAAATCGTCCAAGAAAACCCATCCTACATCTTTCTGTTATAATGGTAAATAACTCAAAATTACATCAGAGATGGAGACATTATGAATTACATAAGTAACATGCTTTTAGATTTAGAAATGGATCCTACTATTGCAAAGTATCTATCAATCGTCATCATGATTTTTTTCATAGCGACTATCTGTATAATAGCGAATTTTATCACGAAAAAGGTCGTATTCAGAGTTATCTCGCATATTGTGCGAAGTAACAAATTCACGTGGGATGATATGCTTTTGGAACGCCGTGTTTTTCATAACATGTCCCATTTTGTTCCTGCCATCATTATTTATTATTTTGCATCCACCTTTCCAAGCTATCAGAATTTGATTGAAAAGGGCGCCATTGCCTATTTAATCATTATGGGATTAATCGTTATAAACAGCGTATTAAATGCGGTTAATGATATTTACCAAACCTTTGAAATATCTAAAATCAGGCCAATAAAAGGGTATATCCAGGTAGTCAATATCTTTTTCATTACCCTTGGTATCATCTTGGTAATCGCAAACCTGATTGGCAAAAGTCCGCTTATTTTTCTAAGTGGAATAGGTGCGCTATCTGCCGTAATTTTGTTGGTTTTTAAAGATTCGTTATTAGGACTTGTTGCAGGGATTCAGTTGACTGCCAATGATATGGTTCGGATGGGTGACTGGATTGAAATGCCTAAATATGGGGCTGATGGAAACATTGTTGATATTTCTTTAAATACAGTAAAGGTGCAAAACTTTGATAAAACGATAACGACGATTCCAAGCTATGCCCTCATATCTGATTCCTTTATCAATTGGAGAGGGATGCAAACCTCTGGAGGGCGCCGGATTAAGCGATCTTTATTTATCGACACCACTAGTATTATTTTTTGTACCGATGAGATGATTGAAAAATTTAAAAATATCCACTATCTTTCAGACCATATAATCGATCGAGAACGAGAAATTGCCGAGTTCAATGCCAGGCATGAAATAAACCGAAACAATCCGGTGAACGGAAGGGCCCTCACGAATATCGGTGTTTTTCGGGCGTACATCAGCAATTATCTTTTACATCATCCGGGAATCAATCAGGAAATGACCTTAATGGTTAGACAGTTAGCACCAACTGAGCACGGGCTGCCAGTAGAAATCTATGCTTTTTCAAATGATATTAGATGGGCAGTATACGAAACGGTACAAGCTGATATCTTTGACCATCTCTTTGCCGTCGTACAGGAGTTTGAGCTGCGATTATTCCAGAATCCATCTGGAAATGATTTGAAAGCCGTTGTGGAGGAATCACGAAAGGTTTCTATGGTTAGGGAAGTGGAGCATTAAAATATTGATATGATAATAATATCTACGAAAAACGCCAGTACCTACTATGAAAATGGAAGGTACTGGCGCTTTTTTCTTTTGAGCAAATTTATTTTTTTACTAAATATTTTTCACCAAGCACTTCATTTACTTCGAAAGTACCAGCTGTTAATTCTTTTTCAACAAAAGCTTGAAGGCCGGATTGTTCGACATCATACATGACTTCAATTTCTTTTGAGAATAGGAGTTTTTCTGTAGCAAGCAAATTAGAAAGTGAAGGTTGTTGCATTGGTTTTGGTTCTTCTTCATTTAGGACTTTTGATAATCCATTAACATAGTTTTCTAACGGACGGCTGCCGACAATTTTCACACCTTTATTTTCTTCATTTATCATGATAATGGTTGGAAAACCTCTGGCACCAAGTTTTCTTGCAAGTGCGAAGTCTTCATTTAATAAAAGATGTCCAGTTTGCTCTTCCGCTTCTTTTACAATCGATTCTCCATCAAGCCCAAGACTAGTTACAATTTCTGTCATAACGGATTTTTCAGCAATATTTTGATTAAAGGCAAATAGGGCTTCTCTTGCACGACGTAAATATTCAAATGCTTTTTCATCATTATGATTTTTTTGAATCACTTTATATACGCGAGAAGGAGGGAAGGATGACTGAACAGGATTGTCAATCATAAGTGATCCGTCGATTGGCATGCGCGAATATTCCCCAACTTCTCTCCAATGACCAGCGACATCTGCAGGTTTAAATATTCCGTTTGCAGGATCAATTGGTCCATCATGCCATTTTTCTAGTAATCCACCCATCACGGTATGAAAATTGAAATAATGTCCGTATTGTTTTTCAAAACGGCGAAGAGTAGGTTCAAGCGCCCAGCAATGGGAACAGATTGGATCGGTTACATAGTATAGGTCTATTTTTTTCTTTGTTGGATTCAAGTCAATGATCTCCATTTCTTCCTCTCCAGCTACACCACACACACCTGTTTCTAAATCACAAATCATATTTTTATTGGTTGTCATATACTTTCCCTCACTTTTCTGAAGTTTATAATTATATGTTTCAGTTAAATGAAGCCTTATTGTTGCTCCACAATTATATTTTAGTACATAATGAAAGCAAACCACACCAATAGTTGATTGGATATGTTGTTTATCCAACACATTTACATATTTGTTTAAAAAGTCGGAGGGAAATTAATATGAATGAAACAAAGACAGATCCTCGAGTGCTTCGTACGCGTAAATTAATTATGGATTCTTTTATTGAACTTTCGGATAAAAAGGAGTTTAAGGATATAACGGTTAAGGATATTACCACAGAGGCAATGATAAATCGTGCCACTTTTTATTATCATTTTCAGGATATATACGATTTATTAGAGAAGGTGTTATCAGAGGTATTATTAATTAATTTGAATTCTGATATCTACCAAGAAAGCGTATTGAGCGAAGCAACGTTTGTTCGTATTTTTAAAGCGATCACGAACTTTCAAAAATCTTTATCTAACCGCTGCCATCGGGGTTACGAAGATACGATAGCCCGCATCATTAGAGAACAGCTTGAATTGATCTTTTACAAAATGCTGGTAAAACAACATTCAACGCATGATGAGAAAGCACTAAGGGTTACGGCGGTTATGTTAAGCTGGGGAATCTACGGGGCATCTGTAGAATGGAGAAGAAAAAGTCAGACAATTGATCCGGAGGAATTTATACTATCAGCCATTCCTTATATTATGAATGGGATTTAGAAGGAAGCTGCCGTTTAGGCAGCTTTACTTTTTTAAAGATAAGAAAGTATAAATTTTTGAACTTAGTTTACTGTCCAGCTCCAGCACCCTAGCGGCTAGTGTCCTTCGCTCTCCGCCCTACGATAAGTCAACATCGAATCGCCTTCGGCTCTTCGTGTTTCCTTTATCTCGGTTGGAGCGCTCCAGGCCATACGCCGCTGACCAGGGCGCTTGCGCTTTTCTTGTTAGACTGGCACTTTTTTTATCGGTACATTTTTTTATTCCATGTTGGTTTAAAGGAAAAAGTGGCTTGTTCTTTATGCACTATGTTTTTCTTGTTTCCTTTGAATTTTTTTATATGCTAGATTTGCAGAGGAGAGGATTACTAGACCTAAAATACTTATACTGAAAAAGAACCCTAATCCAGATAAATAGGTAACAGCAAAGTAAACGGCAGCAAATCCAAAAATCATAAATAGACTTGGCACTGGGCTAGAGATTGTAATGAGAAGTGCATTTTTCAAATGAGTTCCTAATGATTGATCAAATTCAACGTATGAAGCCAATGTATAGCAAATGATCAGAAAATAAATACAACTCATAATGATGCTTGAATAAAAAAGAAAAGTTGATATCTCATTAGGAGTAAAGTGTAAAAAATTAATATTCATATACAAAATTAAACCGATTACTACGATCATAAAACCTAATTTATTACTTTTGAAGAACTCCTTTTTATAATAGTGCCAAAAAGTTTGGAACACGGGTGGATGGTTTTTTCGAATAAACTGTCTTAATGTTGCTAACATTGCAATTGTAGCTGGAAAAATTCCAAAAATCACAAATCCAGTTAGAGTAAAAAGAATCCATAAAAGGTTAATATATGCGAGCCTTGCTATCCAATCACAAAAGGTGTAAACAGCGTTTGAAAATGAACCTAATTGCATGGTGCTCCCCCCTTATCAATAAATATATCATGCACATAAGGAGTAAGTTTCTTTTTTTATGATAAAGTAAAAATTTTATCTAAAAAGTAAAAATCAAACTTGAAATACGTAGGGTATCTCCCGAATCTTACTGAGAAATTAGAAATACAATGAACTAGTAAAAATTTTCCCAATAATGTAAAAATACAATATTGTTGAAAGCGATTTCAAAAACTATACTAAAGCTACAATAAAGAAGAAGGGGTGACAAACTTGAATAGCGAAGTAAAAGTTGAAACAAATGCTGTACATACAGCTAAAAGTAAAGTACCAAAGAAAACAAAGAGAAGTACTCCTTTTAGTGGTTGGAATGAGAATTTAGCAGGGTATGCATTTATAGGACCAATGTTTATTGGGACTTCTATATTAGTATTATTTCCAATTCTATCTTCATTTGTTTTAAGTTTTACCGATTGGAATTTTGTAGCTGGCTATGAAAATGCTAAATTTGTAGGATTGGGAAATTTCTCAAAATTACTTACCAATGCATTATTCCTTAAAGGATTAGTAAATAATGTACTCTTAATTTTAGCAGTACCGATTACTTTACTTATATCTCTAGCATTGGCTGTGATTATTAACAAATATGTTTATTTGAAAGATCTGTTTAAAGTGATCTATTTTATGCCGTTTATTTCGAGCATTGTAGCGGTTGCAGTTGTCTTTCAGGTGCTGTTTCATCCAACGAAAGGTCCTATTAACCAATTACTCTTGAAGCTGGGAGTTGAAAACCCACCTGGTTGGATAGCAGACGTAACCTTTGCGTTACCATCTGTAATGTTAATTATGGTTTGGACCGGAATTGGCTTTAATTTAATCATTTACTTGGCGGGTTTGCAGAACATTCCGAAAGAATTATATGAAGCAGCACAAATGGATGGTGCATCTGCTTGGTCTCAATTTAGAAAGATTACGATTCCATTAGTGTCCCCGACCACTTTCTTATTGTTTGTTACTGGTGTTATTTCAAGCTTTAAAGTATTTGATTTAATCATCGTTTTAACGAATGGTGGACCGGCAAATTCAACGATCACCCCAGTTGTTTATTTGTATCAGCAAGCATTTATTGAATTAAAAACAGGCTATGCTTCTGCTATTTCATTGGTTATGTTTGTGATTATCTTATTCATTACCTATATTCAATTTATTGGGCAGAAAAAATGGGTGAATTATTAATAAGAAAGGAGCAGTGCAAATGGTAGCAAGATTAGATATAAGAAAATTAATCATGACCGTCATTATGGTTTTAATAGGAATTGCTTTTCTAATGCCATTTTTATGGATGATCTCTGCTTCTTTTAAAGTAGAAGAAGATGTATTAACTTTTCCAATTCAATGGATTCCTCAAAACTGGAATGTGGTTGAAAATTATAAAGAAGTTTGGACCGGTTCCATGCCATTTCTTCTATTATATTGGAATTCTATTAAGGTAACGGTTCTAACGACATTGGTTTCTTGTACGATATCCTGTTTAGCGGCATATGGATTTGCCAAAATAAATTTTAAAGGAAGAGAGTTCATCTTTTTAATCGTCTTGGCCACGTTCATGATTCCACCCCAAACGCTCCTAGTTACTCAATTTCTGTTATATAGGTGGCTAGGACTTTATGATACGCACACGGGTCTTATTCTATTAAATAGTTTCAGTGTATTTGGGACGTTTATGCTGCGCCAATTCTATCTTGGAATTAGTAATGAAATAATCGAATCAGCAAGAATCGATGGAGCAGGTCATTTAAGAATTTTCACTTCCATTGCTTTACCATTAGTAAGGCCAGCGATTGCAACCTATGCTATATTACGTTTTATTTGGACTTGGAATGACTTCCAAAATCCATTAATCTTCCTAAGATCAAAAGAATTATTTACGATTCAACTTGGCGTACAAAGTTTTTCGGATCAACATGGCAGCGTTTACACATTAATGATGGCTGCATCTGTTTCCGCCATTTTACCTTTACTGATTATCTTCATTATCGGACAGAAAAACGTCATTGAAGGGATACAGCTTGGTGGAGTGAAAGGTTGAAAACAGTATGTACTCCCTCTATTTATTTTGAGAGAGTTAATATACAACTAAAAATAAGGGGGAAATATGATGTTGAAAAGATGGGGGTCATTGTTACTAGTTGGACTTTTTGCAATCTTTATGTTGGTTGCTTGTTCCGGAAACGATAAGGCTTCAACAGATGAAGAAAAACCTGATACATCTAAGGAAGAAGTTACCTTAAAATTTGTCCATTGGATCAATGAGGATGTTGGAAAATGGGAAAGTGTCATTGCAAAATACGAAGCAGAACATCCAGGAGTAAAAGTGGAATCCATCCCACTGGTTGAAAATATGAACACTCAGGATTATTTCAAACAGTTAGATTTAATGGCCTCTGCGGGTGATGATATGGATTTAATTTTGTTCAACCAACCTCAAGAGCTAGCAAAACGAATTGGTGCAGGACTTGTAGAACCCATCACTAAATTTACTAAAGCAGAAGGCATGGATATTAATAAAGTATACAATAATAGCTATCCAGCTTTTAATGGAGAGTATTACGGCTTGCCAATGAAAAATATCACACTGCTTGTTATGCTTAATAAAGCACATCTTGATGCAGCTGGCTTAAAGATTCCGACTGAATGGACATGGGATGACTATACGGATTACGCTAAAAAGCTGACGACAGACAAGCATTATGGATCGTATTTACACTCATGGCATTTCTTCCATTCAAATTTAAAACTAATGGGTAAAGCAAAGGATAATTTAATATTAAACGAGGATGGAACATCAAATGCAACTGATCCTACGTTACGCGCATCATTAGAACTACGAAATCAATTAGAAAATGTAGATAAGTCATCTGTTCCATTTACTGAAATATTATCGCAAAAACTAGATTATCGGCAGCAATTCTTTAGTCAATCCGCATCTATGGTTCCTACTGGTAGCTTTATGATTAGTGAATGGGGTCAATTTACACCTGAATTTGAAATCGCTTGGGCACCATGGCCGAAAACAAAGGCAAGCGATGAAGCATTTGCACCAATGAGTGGAGATTTAATTACCATCGCTAAAAGCTCAAAACATAAGCAAGAGTCATATGAATTCATGCGTTGGTTGACTACAGAAGGTATTGTAGACCAAGGAATCTTTACACCGGCATGGAAGGAAGCAGATATGAGCAAATCGTTAGAAGCAGTGGTAAATGGAACCAAAAAACCTGACGCTATTCATATCGAATCATTGAAGAATGCTCTTACCTCCGTTAAGCCTATCGAAGTCATTGCTCCACCAGCTTATATTAATGAAGCATGGGGCGAATTTGGTGCAGAGGTAGAATTATATCTCCTTGGTGAACAGGATCTTGATAAAACGATGAAAAACATCGAAAAAAGAGTACAAGCGGTAGTTGATGCTAATAAATAATTAGAATATTCATGCTATAATAGAGAGAAAACAAATGTTTTCTCTCTATTATTATTTTCTTTGGCTGTGTTAAAGGTAAATGTTGATTTTATGACTATGTTGATTTTTGCGGAAGGCGCGAGACTCCTGCAGGAGGACGGGACAGGGGAGACCCCGCAGGCGCTTTAGCGCCGAGGAGGCTTCCCGAACCGCCTGCGGAAAGCGAAGCGCCTGGAGCACAAATCAACAGCCTAGTTTAACAAAGCCTTTTCTTTAAATGTTGGAAGCGGTGATGATCAGTGAGGTTTTTATGGAAGAAAATATCTCAAATGTCACTAAGAATGAGATTAATCGTATCAGTCATTCTTTGTATTTTATTTCCGTGGGTTAGTACGTATATCGTATCAGACTATTTTACAAAAGATGTATTAGAACAACGTGCAGCAACACAATCAGAGGATGATTTAAGGATGTTAGAATTAGGGATAAAAAGTATGTTAGATGATATGATGTATACTTCAAATTATATTCAATTTGATACCAACATGAATCAGTTACTAAAAACGCATAAGTTAATTGATGCAAATTCCGCTAACGTAAAACAAAAAATAGCCCTTAATTATATACATATATCGAATGAATTGTCTGGAATTACTGATTTATTAATGCCTATGTATATTACCATTTTGTTTAAAAATGACTTGTATTACACCAATTATTCTCAAATAGATTTTAATCCTTTACAATTTAAAGAAAAACCATGGTTTGAAAAATTGGACCACTTAAATTTTTACCAATCCTATTGGCTTGGCGCCCACCCAACCTACATCCAATCTGAAAAAAATACTTACCCCTATCTCATTACCATTGGTAGAAGGTTATTTGACCAATAACAAAGGTGAAATCTATTCAAGCTTGAGTACAGATAGAGTAGGAACGATTTTACCATATAACGTGACAAACGCTGATTACCAAATTGTTGACTACGATGATGAGAAGCATTTATTGGTTTCCTATCCAGTGTCCTATTCGAGTTGGAGATTGGTCAGCCTTGTGCCATATAAAGACACAATTGGATCGATCAATATGGTAACGAGATCAACGATTTTAATTCAAGGTGGATTTTTAGTTCTATTTTTACTTGGATTGATCGTGCTTGTCCGTGAATTTACAAAACCGATTACAAGATTACACTATGTCACAAAAGCTATAAAACAGGGTGACTTAACAGCAAGGATACATCTTTCAGGAAATAATGACGTCGCTCAGTTAGGCCACTCCTTTAATCATATGTTGGATACGATCGAAGAAATGATTGAACAGATTAAAATTAAGGAAGAAGCGAAACGAAATGCTGAATTAGACATGCTTCAAGCACAAATTAACCCGCATTTTTTATTTAACGTCTTAAATGCGATTCGCTTAAAAATAAAAATGGAGGGAGATACAGGTAGTGCATCACTCATATATTCTTTGTCCGCACTCCTCCGAATGACGATCAATCGTAATAATGCTTTTATTCCCTTAGAAGAAGAGTTAACAACTGTAAAGCATTACGTAGATTTAATGAACTTCCGTCACCGCCATGATGTAGATTTGGAAATCGATGTGAACGAAGCTGCTTCTAGTTTTGAAGTACCAAGATTTTTCTTACAACCAATTATTGAGAACGCAATCATTCATGGGAATAACAATAGTAAAGAAACGATTAAAATAATGGCCAATGAATTTAGTAATAAGTACTTGGAAATCATCATTACAGACAATGGTAAGGGTATGGACAAGCTCACATTAGAACAATTGCAAATGAAAGTTTTTCAGGCAAATAATAATGTCTATGTAAAAAATAATCAATCGTTAAACGGTATAGGAGTGCAGAACGTCTACCAAAGAATGAAATTAATTTATGGAGACGCATTTCAATTGTGGATAGAAAGTATTGATGGTGAAGGAACAACGTTAACGGTTCAAATTCCTGTCAATAAGAGGTGAGTAGGTTGTATGAAGTAGTTTTGGTAGATGATGATGTAATCGTGATTGAATTTTTGATGAAAGTTATTCCATGGCAGGAATATGGCTACCAAGTAGTCGCAAGCTTTCAAGATAGTAATGAGGCATTAGCGTTTATGCGAGAAAACCCTTATGATGTATTGATTACTGATATTGGCATGCCAAAACTAAATGGAATAGAATTAATCGAGCAATTGAAAAAATCGAAAATCAACTCCTATAATATCATCCTTTCTTGTCATGATGAATTTACCTTTGCACAGCAAGCTATAAAGTTAGAAGCATATGATTATATTTTAAAAGAATCGATGGAAGAAACGAATATCATAGCTTTACTAGAAAGATTAAAAAATAAGTTGGACCAAGAACAGTATAAAAATAATCAGTACGTAAATGTCACCAAGTTTTTAGAAAGGACTAATAGAAATGAAGACGTTTTAAAAGCACAAATATATGTTCAAACCCATCTTGGCGAAAAGATTTCTCTGACAGAAATAGCTGCCCATTTACATTTAAATTCAAGTTATTTCAGTAGGATGTACAAGAAAGAAACAGGAGAAGGTTTTGTAGAATATGTTACAAGAGTAAAAATGGAGAGAGCAATAGAATTATTAGATCATACGAATAAGTCAGTTGAACAGATTGCATATGAGTTAGGATTTGAAAGTAAGAGCTATTTTTTAAAAACATTTAAACGGTTTTATGGGTTATCGCCAAAATCATATAAAGATAAAGATAAAGTATCCATTAATTTTACAACTAATTAGCTAAACAATTATAATACATTTGGATGTAATCTATTACTATTAATTAATAAATGGAGAGAACTAGAATGAATACAAGAGACAAATGGAATATTAAACATCTTGATAGGATTAACCAGCTCGAAAAACCTGAACCTAATCCGAGGTTAAAGAAACTGCTGGCGTATCTGAAGGAAGGGGGCAAAGCACTGGATATTGCTTGCGGCCTTGGCGGGAACAGTATGTTGCTTGCTCAGACGGATTATCAGGTGGAGGCAATGGATATTTCGGATGTAGCGATTAATTATATTCAAACGCAGGCAGCCAAAGAGAATCTTTCTATTGAACCACGGGTAACTGACCTTACGACAGTGGATACCGAAGATTGGCAGAATGCTCTCTATAACATAATGGTTATTACCTATTACCTTGACCGCGCATTATTCCCAGTTGTAAAGAACAGCATTAAAGAGGGCGGGTATTTTTTCATGGAAACCTACTATCAATCGCCAGAGACTGAGGGTCAGGGTATATCCGAACAATACAAACTCCGGTCAAATGAACTGTTAGAGGAATTTAGGGATTGGAAAGTTATTTATTTTGAAGAAAATGAACTAGAAGGATGGCAATCGATATTTTGTCAGAAACGGTATAATTGATAAATCACAGGAACGATTGAAAAGAGAGTTCCGAGATGGAAAAGATCGAAAAATAAATGAGTATTTCATATTTTGGTTATTAAAGCAGGAGGTATAAGAATGTCAATTATAGATATTACTGTTATTCCGGTTGGGACAGGCACACCAAGTGTCAGCGAGTATGTAGCTGAAATACAAAAAGTTCTTCAACAGTATGAAGGAAGGGTTAAATATCAGTTAACTCCAATGAGTACACTAATTGAAGGTGAGTTAACATTATTACTGAAAATTGTACAGGAACTTCATGAAGTACCATTTCAAAAAGGGTTACAGAGAGTTTGTACAAACATTCGAATCGATGATAGGCGTGACAAAGAAAATACAATGGCGAGAAAGTTACAGTCCGTACAGGCAAAATTATAGTTAATCTATGGTTATATTATAGGAACGAATAAATCAGTTTTGTATAATAATATTATGTAAACAAAATAAATTAACCAACCAATATAAACGATTTAAGGAGTGTTTCAGCGGTATTTAAAACAACCGCTGAAACATTCCTTTTTATTATTCAGTTTCCTTGTTCAACAAGCATGTTCCATTCAAATGGTTAAAATCTTCGAACTGTAACATAAAAAAATAAAAATAAGATATCTTGGAATAATATTACACAAACAAACCATTTTTACATAAAGGAGTTTTTATTTGGCAATTGTAGAATTAGTTCATAGAAATTCCATTGTCTGCATTACATTAAAAGCATTTGATAGGGGTATTAAACGGTGAATTTACATCATTTAACGATGCAGCTAATTACAGGTTTCTTAGTCCTGTTTATTATTATTAAGTTTATTGGCAAGAAGGTAATTAATCAAATTACCCCCTTCACCTATATTGCATCGATTGTGTTAGGTGAGTTGCTAGGTAACGCCTTGTACAATGATAAAGTGGGAGTTTTCTATATTGTCTACACGATGAGTATATGGGGATTATTACTGTTTACGGTTGAGTTTCTCGAAAGAAAATTTTTATTTTTCAGTGGTCTCTTTTCGGGCAAACCTTCTGCTCTTATTAAAAATGGAGTGATTGATCGGAAAGAATTAAAGAAAAATCGGATGAATATAAATCAATTACAGAGCTTGCTTCGGCAAAGAGAAACCTTTTCCGTTCGGGAAGTGGCATTTTGCTATTTAGAGTCAAATGGTTCGATTAGTATATTAAAGAAACCGCAGTATCAAAAAACAACGTTAGAAGACTTTAATCTTCAAGGAAAGCCCGCCTATGTTCCAGTCACCCTTATTCGGGATGGTAAGGTTCTATGGGATGAAATAAAAGATCTTGGTTTTGATGAATCATGGTTAAAGAAGCAGCTACAAATGCAAAATGTATCTAATTATAAACATGTTTTTTTAGCAGAATGGTTAGAGGGCGATGGAATATTTGTTCAGACTTTTCCATCAAATTAAATTTTAACAGATGTATTCAATAAACATTATTAAATCCCTGTGGGAGAGTAAATCCAAGAACAAAGAGGATTGTTTAATAAGAAGATATACAAGGATTCTAAAATAACCATTAAATTTTTCTTAAATGAATCATAGAAGGTAAATGGTCCATAGTTGAAATTTTGTACTTGGAAAAAATCTAATTTTATTGTAAAATAGGGGAAATCAAAAGATTCCAAAAATTAAAATGTTAAAAACACAATGATAGGGAGTATTAAGGAATATTTATTGCCTAGAGAGCTGTCGGCTGGTGAAAGACAGTCAATAAATTCCCCAACTCGCCCAGGAGTGGTAAGGCTGAAATGTAGGTCTTAACGGTTGACCACCGTCATCAAGTCTCAAAGTGGATTCGGTTATTTTGATACGAATCAAAAAGAGTGGTACCACGTAGGTAAAGCCTATCGTCTCTTATGAGATGATTGGCTTTTTTTATTTTTTTGTTACTTAATAGAAAAGGTGGTTATTAAAATGAGAAATATTGAGAAGTATTCTAGAGGATATTTTATGCCCCCAGCCAAAAGTTTGAAATGGACAGAGAAGGAGTATATTACTGAAGCTCCTACCTGGTGTAGTGTCGACCTAAGAGATGGAAATCAAGCATTAGTCGTACCGATGAACCTCGTGGAAAAATTAGAATACTTTCAGCTGCTTTTGGAAGTAGGTTTCAAGGAAATAGAAGTTGGCTTTCCTGCAGCTTCGGAAACAGAATATACTTTTTTACGGACCTTGATTGAACAGGATTTGATTCCAGACGACGTAACGGTGCAAGTGTTAACGCAATCGAGAGATCATATTATTGAAAAAACATTTGAAGCGTTAAAAGGTGTGAACAATGCTGTGGTGCATCTTTATAATTCGACTTCCGTGGCACAGCGTGAGCAGGTTTTTAAAATGACTAATGAAGAAATTATCGATATAGCGGTAAGCGGTGCAAAATTGCTTAAAAAATATGCAGAAGAGACGGAGGGGAACTTCCAGTTTCAGTATTCACCTGAAAGCTTTACAGGTACAGAAATGGAATTTGCTCTTGATATATGTAACAGGGTACTTGATATTTGGCAGCCAACTCCTGAGAACAAGGTAATTATTAACCTTCCAGCTACCGTTTCCATGTCCATGCCTCACGTCTACGCAAGTCAAATTGAGTTTATGAGTGATCACCTAGATTACCGGGACAATGTGATCCTGTCACTCCATCCGCATAATGACAGAGGAACGGGAGTGGCTGATGCAGAACTTGGAATGCTAGCGGGAGCGCAGAGAGTAGAAGGAACTCTGTTTGGAAACGGAGAAAGAACGGGTAATGTAGATATTGTAACGCTTGCAATAAACATGTATTCCCATGGGGTAAACCCACAACTTAATTTTGAAAATATCCGTGAGATTATTTCTAAGTATGAAAAATTAACAAGAATGAGGGTTCATGAAAGACATCCATATGGTGGCGAACTCGTCTTTACTGCATTCTCTGGCTCCCACCAGGATGCGATTGCCAAGGGGATGAAATGGCGTGAGGAAGAGGAGCGACAGTATTGGAATGTCCCATATCTATTGATTGATCCTAAGGATATCGGCAGAGAATATGAAGGAGACATCATCCGTATAAATAGCCAGTCTGGTAAAGGGGGAATTGGTTATATTTTGGAACAAAACTATGGGCTTGATTTACCTGCGAAGATGCGTGAAAACTTCGGTTATAAAGTGAAAGATGAATCAGACCGTTTACACAAGGAGCTTATGCCAAATGAAATTTTTGACATATTCAATAAAGCATATGTAAATATCAATCTCCCTGTTAAGTTTATCAATTACCGCTATACTCAAAATGACCATTATCAAACGATTGTATCCATTATGATGGATAATGAAGTTCTTGAGATTACAGGTGAAGGGAATGGAAGACTTGACGCCATCAGCAATGCTCTTCAAACCAAACTCGGGATCCGTTACAAAGATTTAGTCTATAAGGAGCATGCTCTAGAAATTGGATCAGGATCAAATGCTGTGTCTTATGTGGGGATTACTGATTTGAATGGTACTGTTTATTGGGGCTGTGGGATTGACGCTGATATCATGACTTCTTCTGTAAAAGCGCTGTTTAGCGCTGTAAACAACATGATATCCAACTCCCAACTACAAAATGAAAGAAATCTTATTCAAAGATAAAGAGCAGGGAATTAAACAACAAAAAATGTTTCAAACGATTTTTTTTCTCTTAAGAAAATATCATCATTCAGAAATGGCTATTTTCGACAGCAAGAGTTCTATACTAATTGAAACGTTATTTGCATTCAATTACGTTAGATTGCCCTCCATACCATGGGTTATGGAGGGCAATTCATTTTACTTATGACTCGAAATTATGTAATGTTTTATTTTTCCTTCATGTAGACCTCTTCATAAGGCTGGATAACGACAAAACCGTCACCCTCGAATTTCATTTGAATCGACTCTCCACTGCCTCTTCCAAAAAATGTTTTTAATGTAATATCAGTTTGGAAGCTTGGCATGAGATTACCAGACCATGCTACTGTTGCATTTGGGTCTGTAATGACAGGACTGCCCGGTAATACTCTTAACGTGATCGGTTCATAATGAGCAGTAAAAGCTATCATCCCGGTTCCTTCACAGCGAACATTAAACAAACCGCCCGCAATCATACCGGCAATTCGTTTCATTAATTTAATATCCCATTTTATACTTGGTTCAAAGGCTAGCAGGTCATTCCCGTTAATATAAATGGAATCGTTTTGTAATTTCAGGATGATAATTTTCTTCCCGCTATCGGCAAGATATAATTTTCCTTTCCCGTTGGCTTTCATTAAGGAGGCGCCTTCTCCTGTCAATGCTTTTTTGAACGCAGTTCCGAGACCGTGTTCTAAAATTCCTTCGCGGACAAACTTCATTGCTCCATGGTACGCGACCATCGAACCGGCTTTAGCCCAAACCTGCCCGTCTAAGTTTACCTCCAGCATCCGAGGAGTTTCTAATTCAAAAAAACCTTCACCCTTATCTTGCTGCTCAGTTTTTTGGATAAATTCTTCAATCGAGTATCTATTCATTGCTCCCACATCCTTTCATTCCTTTACTACGAGTGGCACCCTTTTTTGTTTCATTTTTTTATAGAGAACAATAAAAGACATTTTCTGAAGATGAAGTAATTCAACCCTGCTAATGGTTTCGCCAATGATAGTCATGAGTGGTTTTTTTATCCAAGTAATAAAGTTGTTCCTAAGACTTCATTTCATGTAAAATAAGATAATGAGCTAAAATAAGAATGTAAATTAACCATGCATGGGGGACATAAAGTGTCGTATCAATTGAATAAAAAGTTTAAATTGTTTTCATTAAATTCAAATCAAAGCCTCGCAAAAGAAATAGCTGCACATTTAGGTTGTGAAGTCGGGAAGAGCTCGGTCTCTCAATTCAGTGATGGGGAAATCCAAGTAAATATCGAAGAAAGTGTCCGTGGATGTGATGTTTATGTTGTGCAATCCACTTCACACCCAAATAATGACCATATTATGGAGCTTCTCATTATGATTGATGCCTTAAAGAGAGCTTCAGCCAAAATGATCAACATTGTCATACCTTACTATAGCTACGCACGGCAAGATCGAAAAGCTAGATCTCGGGAGCCGATTACAGCGAAATTAATTGCGAACCTTTTAGAAAAATCAGGTGCAAGCAGGCTGTTAACGATGGACTTTCACTCACCACAGGTCCAAGGTTTTTTTGATATTCCTGTGGATCATTTAATTGGAATTCCAATTCTTTCCGAATACTTTGAGAAAAAGGGTCTTGAAGATGTTGTCGTTGTTGCACCACACAATGGAGCTGTCTTAAGAGCAAGGAAAATGGCGAGTTTGTTAAATGCTCCGCTAGCACTTATTGATCGCAGACGACCTGAACCAGATGCGTCCGAAATAGTAGGCATCATTGGGAATGTTGAAGGAAAAAATGCCATCATTGTCGATGATTTAATTAATACTGGATCGACGCAAACGTTAGCTGCAAACGCCTTAGTGGAGAATGGGGCCAAAGCGGTGTATGCTTGCTGCACGCATGCTGTTCTTTCAGGTCCAGCCATCAATAGAATTGAATTATCAGCTATTCAAGAATTAGTCGTAACAAACACGATTGAGCAGACAGGAGAAAAGAGGTCTACTAAAATTAACATTTTATCTGTTGCACCACTGCTGGCAGAAGCGATAGACCGTATTCATAATGAAAAAGCAGTAAGTCCGTTATTTGAATAAAACATAGGAGCCGTGGTGATCACGGCTCCTTACTACTCGACCTTATAATCCAATTTTTTTATCAAACGCTCCTGGCTTTTTCGTTCCTTCTATTACGGCGTATTCATTCTTTTTGTAAGCAAACCAATATGCCATGCCAATAAAGAGTGCGCCGCCAACCGCATTGCCTAAAAAGACTGGAATAAAATTACCTACATAGTCCAGCCATGTAAAGTGTCCTGCAAAGATCGCTGCCGGTATCACAAACATATTGGCAACAACGTGTTGAAATCCAATCGCAACAAAGGCCATTGTTGGAAACCAAATTCCTGCAATTTTTCCAATCATATCATTGCTTCCATAAGATAACCAAACTGCTGCTGCGACAAGCCAGTTGCACCCAATCCCAGAAACAAAGGCTTGAAGAAAGGTTGCACCTATTTTATGTTGAGCTATATGAACCGTGCTTTCCAAGTAAGCACCCGTTTCCGTTAACCCAACAATATGTCCGAAAAAGTATGCAACGAAAATTGCACCAAAAAAATTACTTACTGTGATGAGAAACCAGTTTTGAATGACCTGCTTTGTAGTAATTTTGGCTGCAAACCTGGCTAACGGAACCACCATCATATTACCAGTTAGAAGCTCCCCGCCTGCTATTAAGGTAAGAATCAGTCCAATGGGGAATACAGAAGCACCTAAAATAGCACTTAACCCTGATAACCCTTCAGATAATGGTGCGGTGACGCGAATATATAGGAGGAATCCAAGTGATATATAGGCACCTGCCTGGAATCCTAAAATCAGGGTTGTTAATATCGGGTAACTAGTCTTTTTGACGCCGTTTTTTATTGAAATTTCTAGTATTTTATCTGGTGTGAGTAATGACATAACACGTTTCCTCTCTACCTTCAAAATTGTGAAGTTTGTCACATGTTGACTTGACATTATTTTAACGCATTCAACACAAATAAGCTGTGAACAATTCTTTAACTTTATTAATTATGCGCTTCTAAATTTTTACCTTACTAGAGCAGGTTTAGATACTTATTTAATAGGAGAAAGATACAGCGATTATGGTATAATACTCCTATTAAATTAGATTCTTATGGTCACTGCTTTTTTGGAGGAATGGTTTATGGCTGTTGTAAAATCGGTAAAAGTTGATGGTGAAAATATTTATATATTTAATAGCGTGATTTATATTTTTGAATCAAGTGCTGGATATACATTAGAACTAGACCTAATAGTCAGCGAGATTACAGTGAAAAAATATAAACAAGAGCAAACTCTAATTATCGAGGTAGAGTTAGAAGATGGTAGAATGATCGATTCGATTATGCATCTTCAAACACTGCAAGGCGGATTACCACAGCTTAATTTATTCTGTGACGTGGTCGACATTGACGAGTATGATGATTTGGATAAAGTAAATGAAAATAGTTCATGGTTTCCAAATGTAGAAGAGGGTATTACATTAGAGGAAATTAGAAAAGTAGAAATGCCTGTTGAACCGATTAGTTTAAAATTAACACTGCCAATCGATCAGGTCGAATGGTTAAAAAAGCAAAAAAAGAAAGAATTGAATCAACTATTCAGTGAAATGATTTATGAACAATGGAAGAAAGAAATTAAAGAAATTTAATAGCTTAACAAAGGATGTCTGCATCGGACATCCTTTTTTTTAATCCATTTCTTCACTTTTACAGTCTTTGGACAACAAATCCCTCCTAACTAATCAAATGATTAAATCATTAGTGCAAGCCTTGGTATAAATAGATTATTCTGTATTTCCCTATTTGTCAGTATATAAACAATGAGCAATAAACTAGCAGAAACCTACAGTGTTTAGAAAAAAGACCAAATACCCCTGCTGTTGTATACAATTTTCTGATTATTTACTATTAAGAAGTAGTGAAAAAGCTAGTAAGAAATGGAGTGATTAGATGTACACAGGTAAAGAGTATTTAGAAAGTCTTAGGGACGGAAGGGTAGTCTATCTTAATGGTGAGAAAATTGATGATGTCACCACTCATCCTGCCTATCGAAATTCTGCTCGGTCGTATGCGAGAATGTATGACGCCTTGCATGATCCGGAAAAGAGTAAGATTTTAACCACTACAAACGAATTTGGTGACCAAACGCATAAATTCTTTAAAACTCCTACCAGCCCCCAAGACCTGCTAGAAGCAAGGGACGCAATTGCAGAGTGGGCCAAACTAAGCTTTGGGTTTATGGGCAGAACACCTGATTATAAGGCTTCCTTCATTGGACATCTTAATGCTTTTGCACATTACTATGAGGGATTTGAGGATAATGCAAAAGCATGGTACAGAAAAGCATCTAAAGATGTTCCATTCGTCAACCACACCATTATTAATCCACAAGTAGATCGCTCCAAACCATTGCATGAAAATAAAAATGTTTTCGTACGTGCTGTTGCCGAAAAAGACGATGGTATAATTGTAAGCGGTGCCAAAATGGTTGGTACAGCTGCTGCGATGACGAATTTCAACTTTGTTGCCAATTACGGACCAATGGATTTAGGAGATGGCGACAAAAGTCATGCATTGATTTTCTTTGTGCCAATGAATGCACCAGGATTAAAGATGATTAGTCGCCAATCTTACGAGTTACAAGCAGCAACCAACGGAACGCCGTTTGATTATCCATTATCCAGCCGTTTTGATGAAAACGATGCTGTGATTGTTTTGGATAACGTGTTTATCCCGTGGGAAAATGTCTTGTGCTATAAAAACGTTGAAATCTCCAATGGATTTGCACCGGCAAGTGGGTTTATCCCTCGATACACCTTCCATGGCTGCACTCGTTTTGCCGTTAAACTAGACTTTATGACTGGATTATTATTAAAAGCTACTGAAGGAGCGGGAACGAAAAACTTCAGAGGGGTTCAGGCGAAAATTGGTGAAGTTGTGGCGCTAAGAAATATGTTCTGGGGACTTTCCACTGCAATGGCATCTGCTCCAGATCCTGGTCCAAATGGATTGGTCATTCCGAATGGTTACTCAAGTGCAGCCTATCGTGCATTGGCACCACTGGCATGGGTTAAAGTCAAAAACATCTTTGAACAGGTTGTTGCTGGAGGTCTCATACAATTACCATCAAGTTCAAAGGATTTCCTAAATCCCGAAATTAAGCCTTATTTAGATCAGTATTACAGAGGTACTGGAATTAATGCAGAAGAAAGAGTCAAATTATTGAAAATGGTTTGGGATACGATTGGTACTGAATTTGGCGGCCGCCATGAGCTATATGAAGTCAATTATGGAGGAAATCACGAAAATATCAATATGGAGGCATTGTTCCATTTTGAAGCAACTGGTGCAGCAGATCGTCAAAGGGCCTTTGTTGAGTCAGCCCTAAATGATTATGACATACATGGCTGGACCAATAGTACGTGGAAAGATGTTTCAAGAGAGCCGGTTGGACAGTAAGCTACTTAAATAATGAAGCGAAAAATATCTGTATTGCCTTGAAATAATTTATGTTGAGGGGTGTTCTCCAAATAAGGGAACACCTTTTACTATTTTATGTCATTTGATAGAAAATTCAGTTATAATGATAGGGGTTACAATTCTCTGGGAAACTACTAATATTTAAAAATAAGCTATGAAGGTGATAGATAATGGCAAATCAATTTCTTTCACTCAATGAACAGCTGCATATATCAAAAATTGATGACCTTCTATATGTAAACAATAATCGGTCAGTTTTGATACAAACAAGTGCATTTGGGATATTACAGCGAGATTTAATAAATAATATTGGGATTAATCGGATGAAAGCATTTTTCTTCAAATATGGCTGGCAATTAGGAGAGGAAGATGCACAAGATATTATTATGGATCAATCTTTGACCCTATTAGAAAAGATACTTAAAGGTCCCTATTATCATACTGCCAAAGGACATGTACGCGCACGCGTTAGCTCCCATGATCTTGAAATGGAAAATGGAAAAGTTAAAACGCTAAGAATCAAATGGGTTTGGGAAGATTCCAATGAAGCGGAACAGCATATTCGTAATTTCGGCTTATCAACTACCCCTGTTTGTTATACGCTAACTGGATATGCAAGTGGGTATGTTTCACGTTTAGTTGGAGAAGAAGTTTTCTTTAAGGAGCACCAATGTGTGGGTGCTGGTGATCATTGTTGTATCTGGGAAGGCCGCCTGCTTTCCGAATGGAAGGAGGATGCAGATGAGCTTCTTTTATATAGCAAGGAACTGCCGATACTAAAGGAACTTGAACAAGCGAACGAAAAGCTTTTAATTGAGAAAAATAACCTAGCAATGGTGACAGCCATACATAAAGAATTGACAGATGAGATTATTAAAGGAAATACGATTGGTTCCATTTTAGATATTGTCAATCGGAGAATAGAGATTCCAGTAATAGTTGAGGATGTATATTTTCAGGAAATAGACAAAAAGGGAATTTCGACGGAAAACTATGAACCTATAAAAAAGAGTTTTAAGGTATATTTGAAAAATAGGAATCATCGAATCGATAAGGTTACGGTTGTCCCTTTTGAACATGGACATAGACTTGTTACACCTATTTTTTTAGAAGAGAAAGTTATTGGGTATTGTTCCTTTTTATATATGAATAAAGAAATCAAAACCTTTGAAATAGATTCTATGATCATCGGACGAGTGTCATCTATTTGTTCTGTGTTAATATATAATGAAAAAACAAAGCTTAAATCCATGCAACGGATTAAGGGAGATTTTCTTGAGGAAATTGTTAGTGGTAAGTATCCGTCAGAACAAGAAATTGGAAAAAAAGCGGGCTATATTCAGTTGAATTTATCTGGTGATTACCATGTGGTAAACCTTACGTATTCCTATCAAGAGGGCTGTGAAGAGAAGGCTTTAATCGATCAAATAAGTCCGTATGAGGGTGTGGCCGGGTTTTTTACGGAAAAAAATATTAATATATTAATAAGTCAGCGACCAGATACCTTGTTATTGCTCATCCCTGAAAACCAATTGGAAGGTCAATCTATTGAGCACATCCTTCATTCATTAGTAAACTATCTTAAAAAGAAAGTAAAACATGTGCTATTTTTAGCTGGATTAAGTGCAATGAGCAGGAACATTGCAGAGGCGGGCGCCGCACTTGTAGAAGCGCAGTCGGCTGTAAGACTTTCAACTAGGGAAGAGCCTATTACTACCTTTAATGATTTAGGGATGATCGGTGTTTTAATTAATCAGCAAAATGAAAATGCAGTTCGCAAAATCATTACATCTACACTTGGAAAGTTATATGAAAACATAAATCGTAATAAAAAGGAACTCATCGAAACATTATATAAATTTCTCGTTAATGGCGGGAATTTAGAGTTGACCGCTGAACATTTAGCGCTGTCTGTTAGCGGACTCCGATATAGACTGAATAAAATAATGGACCTACTTGGTCGTAATGATTTAAGGGACCCACAAGTGCAATTTCAGATGCTATTAGCACTCAAAGCCCTTAAAATAATAGATAAAGAATACTAGTACATGTCGATAAAGAAGGAGAATTCATCAATGCAGATTACATATGAAGATATTTTTATCCATGGTCAGGTAGTGGCCGAAAATAACCTTTACAAGCACTATCACTTTCCAGAAATGTTATCGAGATACGATAGTAATTTTATTGAGTTTAAAACTTTTCCGTCATTGGTTGAATTTAAAGAAGCAGAAAGATATTTAAGAGATTACCATCAAAAAAATGGTCAAAAACATGTGAAGTTCAAATTTCCTGTAGATAAAAATATCCCAGCTGGGTTAGTAGAATATTTAAATCAAGCTGAATACGACATTGGTTTTCTCGAACTTTATGCCATTCAGCCAAATCAATTTCCAGATGTTTGTGACGATCCGGACATTGAAATTCAAGTTGTATCAGAAAAAAATCTTGAAGTTTTCCTCGATCTGCAGTACCAGCAGGATATTGTGTTTGGAAGTAATTTTGCTGATCAAAAGGTGGATCTGAATAAACGGATTTTTAAAGCTCCCAATTTTATGCAGTTGCTGGCTTTTTATAAAGGGATACCAGCGGGAGCAGTAGAGATAATTATATCGGAAAATACAGCTGAAATTGATAATTTAGGAGTGGATGAAGACTTTCAAAAAAAAGGAATCGGAAGCAGGCTGCAAAAATTTGTTATGGATACGTTTCATGATAAAACCATTATTTTAGTAGCAGATGGTCAGGACACACCAAAAGAAATGTATAAGCGGCAGAACTATCAATACCATAGTTATCAATACTACTGCCAAGTAGTTGATGAGTGATAAAAAAGAAGGATTGGATTTTTTTCCAGTCCTTCTTGGAAAGTCTTATTTGTTGGTTGCTTGATCATCTGTTAATGTAGGGCTTTCATCGTGTAGGAAACGTCTGTTATCCTGATTTTTATAATCATTATTACTCTCATTTCTGTTCATTTTTGGTTGATAGTCAATAGGGCGAAAATTCACTTCATTCTCTTGATTGAGAGAATCTCTTTTATCAACGTTGCATGCTGTTAATAGACCTATTGAAAGTAAAACAGACAAAACAGCAATTTTCCATTTGGGTTTCATACTATTCTCCTCGCATGATTTTAGTGGCAATATTTTTACTATGCACGGTACATTTTTTTTTAGTCGTATAAATGATAAAAAGAGATGGGGAATTTTTGAATTATAGGCAGAAATGATATAGTATATATTGTAATGATTAAATTAGTAATGGAGGAAAATAAATGTACACTTCTATCTCACATTTTATCAATGAATGGAATCAAGAAGCAGCCTCAACCCAAAAGGTATTGGATGCTTTGACGGATGAGTCGCTTCAACAAAAGGTTTCAGCGGATGACCGTACGTTAGGAGCCATAGCTTGGCATATTGTATCCAGTACACCTGGAATGCTGATTGAATTTGGCGTTACTGTTGATGCAGTAAAAGACGAAAGCACCATTCCTGCTTCAGCTAGGGAAATTGCTGAAACATTCCGTAGTGTTAGTGCTAACACGAGTGAGGCTGTTGAAAAACAATGGACAGATCAGACATTAAGTGAAATGAAAAATGTATTTGGGATGGAAATGCAAAAGTCTGTAACTCTTAATATGCTCATTAAGCATATTGTTCATCATCGTGGTCAAATGACGGTGCTTATGCGTCAAGCCGGATTGAGGGTTCCAGGCATCTATGGACCATCGAGAGAAGAATGGAGCCAAATGGGGATGGAAGCCCCGGCTATATAAGAATTACAAAATCACGGTTAATGGTAAGCGCCCATATTCAGGGTGCTTTTTTTATGGCTTTAGTCTAATTTAATGAATATATCTAATGAATTCCTTTTTCTCCGCAATTTTACAAATCTCTCGGACTTTTGATGTATTTTTTAAAATCAAATCGAAAAGTAACGATTTTGGATGTATAATAGATTATTGTGTTGTTCTTTTAAAAAGAAGGAGGTAGTATTTTGATGGAATGGACTTTATTCGGATTGTTTCTGCTTTCCGCACTATTGTTAGTATTTTCAATCGTTAAGACATATCGTGATTCAAAAGTTGAGAAAAAACAAATTGATTTAGTACATGTATCAATGATGAAAGAAATCAATAGCATTCATGACTCAATCCGAGATATCGAGCTTGATATAGAAGTGGTAATAAAAGAAGCAGGAATTCAACTTTCTGCAGATGAAAAGCTTTTTATGCGTGAAGTAATAGACTTATATAGACGTAATTACTCGATTGAAAGCATCGCTGCGAAAAAAGAAGTCCCAGAAACTGAAATTGAACAGCTGCTAACACCTTTTCTGAAAATAAAGGATGAAGGGGGATTAGTTGCCAATGCGAATTAACTTATTGAGCAGCTTTGCAGCAGGAATTCTTATTTCTACCACGATTTGTGGAATTGTTTACTTTTCCGATGATAGTGCTGCACAGAAAGTATCAGCAAAATCTTCCGAAAAAGGTCAGCTTACGAGTGCTCAAATGAAGGAAAAGCTCGAAGTCGAAGGTTTTGTCGTTCAAACGAAAGATGAACTAGAAAAAACGTTGCAAGCAGCAAAGAGCTCTGAAACGACACCAATTGAGACTGAAGAAAAAGAAAAATCCGTAACCCAAGTAGTAGTCAATGTTGCGAATGGTATGACTAGTGTTGATGTCGCGAATGTGTTAATTCAAGCACAATTAATACCAGATGATGCTTTTGCTTTTACAATGGATATCGAAAGAAGAGGGCTACAAAACGCTTTGCGCCCAGGTTCCTTTGTAGTCGATAGTGGAATGTCATACGATCAAATCATTGGTACCATTTTTACGAATTAAGTAAAATGTTAAAAAGCCGGTCTCTTATGAGTCCGGCTTTCTTCCGATAAAAACCAAAGGAGTTTTCATGAATTGGAATAAATTTTGAGAACCGAAATAAATTAGGAAGATATTCTAGGTAAAAGGAGTTGAAGAGAATGAATAGAACGGAAGAAATGATCGGGATGAAATCCTTGTTCATTTTCTTTATTCCTTTAGGATTATCTGCTAGTCTTGTTACAATATCCCATATCATCATTAACAGTACTTTAGTTAGAGCCGAAAATTCTGAATTTATCCTTGCAAGTTATACAATTGCGATTAGTTTGTTTGGCATTACGGAAAGGTTGGGTGTGTTACTTCGTCAAACATGTTCTTCTTTAGTAAGGGATAGAGATTCTTATAAATTAATGTCCAAGTTTGCACTATATCTAATAGGATGCTTAATGTTGGCTGCCATTTCAGTTGCCTTTACACCAGTAGGAGATTTTATTTTTGCAAAGGTCTTCGGTGCTAACGCTACTATGGTTGATGATATAAAAGAAATTTACCAGGTCCTTATTTTTGTTACCATCTTTTCTTCACTAAGATGTTTAACACAGGGTATCATTATTTATAATCGACAAACGAAATGGTTAACCATTGGAATGGGAATTAGGCTCGCTGTCATGTATTTATTATCCATCTTTTTTATTTACAGTGGTAATATTTCAGGAAAGACGGGGGCAATCATTTTTTTGGCAGGTATGATCGTTGAATGCTTGATTAGCTTTATTGAAGCAAGGAAATTAGTTCGAAAAATGCCTGAAAAGCATGAACAGGAAATAAAGTCGAAGCGAGCGATTTTCAAATTTTACAGTCCGCTTATGTATTCTTCGCTAATCGTGGTTATGATTGGTCCTGCCATCAATGTCTCTTTAGGTAAAACAGCTGATATTGAACTTGCTATTGCAAGCTTTGCCATAGCCACGAGTTTGACTCAATTGATCCTAAGTTTTTTCTCGTATATCCACCAAATTGTTATTAATTTTTATGGTGAGCACAACATACTTGTAAAGAAGTTTTTACTCCTGACAGGTTTTTTACCATGTATACTGGTGGCTATTTTATCTTATACCCCGCTTGGAGGATTTTTTTTGGAGTATGTTATGGGGGTAAATGGAAGACTATTGGATGCAAGTTTGCACGTGCTTAAAGCTACCTTGTTAATGGCTCTTGTATTTCCATTTGTAGATTACTTTAACGGGCTGTTAATGGTGTTTAAACGAACGAAAGTAACAATCATTTCCCAATCGGCTAAACTCGTTGTTACTTTAATTGCGTTAATCATTGGTGTGAATTTTGCTGCTCAATGGAATGGTGTCATTGGTGCAATAGGAACTTCGCTTGGATTTTTAGCCGAGTTAATGGTTGTAAGCATCTATGTCCATGCGATAGAACGTACAAAAGGTCAATCCCTCTTTGTGGGAATAAAAGCTTTAACAAAAAATGAGAAATAACTCCGTGAAATTGAACAAATGCTGTCGAGAATATTCGATAGCTTTTTATTTTGTTTTTCTAATGAGTTTGTCCCTTGCAAACATTTTTGAAACTTCATAGTATAGTAGCAATTAATTACCGGTGGTGAACGTACATGATTACTATATACCAACCTGAAATAGTTAACTTCAACGGAAAAGTACGCCTTCAAGCAAAATTTGAAATAGCAGGAATAAGTAATGTGCTTTGGTATGAAACCAATGAAAAATTCGGACAATATATGACCACGGAGCGGATTGATGCTTTTTTAGTGGGTCTGTTGTGGCTTGGCCTGAAAAAGGGTCAAAATATTATGGTCAAGGGGCCCCTATCGGAAAGACTTTTTTATGGGTTAAATCATCATATAATCCCCTTAATTGCCCAAATATATAAATACAAACCAATACAGGTACAATGTGATAACCTGATTTCAACGCCTTTGCCGAATGAAGGGGGTGTAGGTACAGGGCTATCCTGTGGAATCGATTCCCTGTGCACGGTCTATGAACATCAAGGTAAGTCCGTACCCGAACATTTCCAGATCACCCATTTCACATTTTTCAATACTGGGTCCAACCAAATGATGGGCAGTAAACAGTGGCAGGAAAAGATTTTTCAAGAAAGGGTAGCATGGGCTAAGGCTTGCGCTGCTGAATTAGGGAAAGAATTAATTGTTGTAGATAGTAATATTAATGAACTGCTTAAGATGAGCTTTGTTCGAACTCATACATTACGGAATATATCTGCACTTCTAGTCTTTCAAAAGCTTTTCCATGTCTATTACTATTCATCTGGGTATCAAACATTACATGCAAAGTTCAATCAAGATTCCGCTTCTTATGATGCGATTAGTCTGCCATTGCTGTCAACCGAAAATGTGGCTTTCTACTCTGCTGGAAGCAACTTCAGCCGAGTGCAAAAAACACAAATGGTTTCTGAATTTAACATCTCCTACAACTATTTAAACGTTTGTCTATTCAAAATCAAGAATTGCGGTCGATGTCTGAAGTGTAAAAGAACCTTGCTGACCTTGGATATACTTGGTTCTATCGACAAGTACAAGCATGTTTTCAATCTTGCTGCCTTTAATAAGATAAAAGAGTCTTATATACAAGACGTCATTGCGTCAAGAAACAGCGATCCTTTATTTAAAGATATATATGAAGAAATGGTACGAAGAAAGTATCTAGAAAGACGTAAAGAATAAAAGAACTGAATCCAGTGAGTAATTTTAAAAATATGAGAAACCTTTCCAAGCGGTGAAGTTTCTCATTTTGTAAAGTAAAGGTATCTGGGTCAGCTCCAAAGTGGTACCAATTTCATTTTACAAATCCCAACGCAAAATGACTTGGGCTGAATCAATTAATTGAATATCGATCTGGAGCCATTCGTATTAATCTAACAGGTTATCTACTATTTCCTTAATGTAGTTAGAGGGTATGGCAACGCCAACGATTGCTTTTGTTTCGATTTCAGGGTTTTGTAAAGTGGCAAAGATGACACCTATCACCTCACCCTGTTTATTCAGAACTGGGCTGCCGCTGTTACCTTTATAAATGGGAGCTTCAATCATCATCACCGGTACATCCCAGTCAGCCAACTGCATTTTTCCTAGGATCGTCCCTTGATTAGCGATTTGGGTAAATGCTAAAGGATTACCAATAAAAATGATTTTGTCGCCTGCCCATTTTTCCCACTCTTTTTCCAAAGACAAGGGAAGAAAAGGCAGGTTTTCTGTGTCGATATCAACAATAGCAACATCCAGTTCCGGATGTCTAGCAATCACCTTTCCAGCATAGGAATTCCCAGTATTAAAATGGACATTGACTCTATTTGTACGCTTGACTACATGTTCATTGGTAACAATGAGTCCAGTTGGTGAGACTGTAAATCCTGTTCCTTTTATTCCATCCCATTCAATCGTCACCACCGAATTTTTGTATTCTTTTACGTCAGGCTCCTTTGATAATTGAGTAGATACTTTAACAAAGTTAATAGCAGGGAGGTTGAAAATATTAACCCACACTTCTAATCCGCTGATTACTAACGTCAGCACAAGCAGTAAACTAACGATTTTGACAATAAACTTTTTTCGCACTTTCTTTTGCTGTTTCTCTTTTTCCCATTCCTGGGCATTTTCATCGGTAAAAAAAGTTTCCCAATCTATTTCTTCCGAATTGTTTTGTTCTTTATTTTCGTTATCCACTCTCAATCCCTCTTAACTTATTGTTATATATCTATTATATCGATTATAAATAAAAAACTAATAATTATTAATGACTGAACTTTCATGATAAAATTTATATATAAAAAGTGGAAAGGAAATATAGGAAAATGGAAATTAAGAAAGTTACGATTATCGGCCTAGGTGCCTTAGGAATCTTATTTGGGAACCATTTATCCAAAAGGTTGCCCAATGGGGATCTAAGGATTATTGCGGATGAGAAGCGAATCCAAAAATATAAAAATGATCATGTATATTGTAATGGTGAAAAATGTAATTTTCATTATGTCATACCTGAAGAATCTTGTGAGCCAGCCGATTTACTGCTGTTTACAGTCAAATATGAAGGCTTGCATGATGCCATACAAGCAGTAAAAAATCATGTGGACGAGAATACCATCATTTTATCTGCCTTAAATGGTATTACAAGTGAAGCGATAATTGGACACACATTCGGCAGAGAGCATATCCTTTATAGTGTTGCTCAGGGGATGGACGCTGTTAAAGTGGGTAATAAGCTTACATACGATCATATGGGGATGCTTTGCTTTGGGGATCAAAAGCCAGGTATTATCTCAGAAAGGGTTAAACGTGTTGCAGCATTCTTTGAAAAAATGGATTTTCCATACCAAATCGATACCAATATGGATAAGAGGCAATGGGGAAAGTTTATGCTGAATGTCGGTGTCAATCAAACGGTTGCTGTATATAAAAGTAATTACGGTGAAGTTCAACGTGAAGGTGAAGCAAGGGAAACCATGATTGCTGCGATGAGAGAGGTAATTGCCTTATCTGAATACGAGGGGATCAATCTAACAGAGGCTGATCTGAATTATTGGTTAAGCGTATTAGCCACATTGAGCCCAGAAGGGAAACCGTCTATGGCACAAGATTTGGAAGCGAGGCGGTATAGTGAGGTCCCATTGTTTGCGGGTGCAGTATTGGAAATGGGTGAAAAATATCAAGTACCAACCCCAGTAAATCAAAAATTATTTGATACAATTAAAGCGATTGAAAGTACGTATTAAAAAAGTTGCTTTATCACCCAAATAAAGGACACTTGAGGATATAAAGTGTCCTTTTTTCGAGTTTTTCTATGTCATAAGTAAGAAAATCGGTAGATATCAGCCTTCATGTCTAAGGAACAAACTATTAGGAGATTCAAATAATATTAGTTTGCAGCACGCTTTTTTTCATCTTTTTCTTCTTTTTGATAACCATTGGCCCAGAATTCTGCATTCTTAATACCTAATTTAGTAGAGTTAAATTCAGGGTCTTTTCCTTGTTTCAATTGCTCTTCATAGTCCTTTAATGCAATATTCGCTGGTTTGAATAATAATAGAATCGCGATTAAGTTTAACCATACCATGATTCCAAGTCCGATATCACCCATTGCCCAAGCTGTCCCTGCTGTCTTTATTGATCCATAGAAAGTGGAACCTAAGAGAATAAATTTTAATAGGGTCATAGCTAATTTTCTATGTTTGCCTTTAATTAGAAAAGCAAGATTGGTTTCTGCGATATAGTAATAAGCAAAAATCGTCGTGAATGCAAAGCAGAATAGAGCCAACGCAATAAATCCTGATCCGAATCCTGGTATAATTGTATCAACGGCTGCTTGAGTATAAGCAGGACCACTTTCTACTCCTTTAAGGTGCTCAACTAAAACTTCCCCAGTTTTTTCATTTACTGTATTGTACGAATTTGTAAATAAAATCATAAAAGCAGTCGCTGTAACGATTAAGAAAACATCTAGATAAATGGAAAATGCTTGGACTAGTCCTTGTTTTGCCGGGTGTGATACTTCTGCGGCGGCTGCAGGATGAGCACCTGTTCCTTGTCCTGCTTCATTCGCATATAGACCACGTTTTACACCCCACATAATGGTTGAACCGAGAATACCACCGAACATTCCCTCAGCGCCAAAGGCACTTTTAAAAATCAAAGTAAATACTTCTGGAATTCTATCGAAATTCACCGCAATGATCGCTATCGCAATGAGTAAATATCCGGCAGCCATGAAAGGCACGAGAAATTCCGCAACTCTTGCGATACGCTTAACGCCGCCAAAAATAATAAGTCCCATAAGTAAGACAACTACTATACCTGTAATGGAACTTTCAATTCCAAAAGCATTGCTAACACCCTCTGCAATGGCGTTCGCCTGAATACCTGGCATGAGTACAGCCATTGCGAGCAGGGTTGCAACTGCAAAAATAACGGCAAACCATTTCCACCCAAGTCCTTTTTCAATGTAGAAGGCAGGTCCGCCTCGATACTCTCCATCTTGCTTTTCTTTATAGATTTGAGCAAGGGTAGACTCAACAAACGCAGATGCTGCACCGATGAAGGTGATTACCCACATCCAAAATACAGCTCCTGGCCCTCCGAAGGCAATTCCCGTTGCTGTCCCGGCGATATTCCCAACTCCAATACGGCCTGATAAAGACATTGTCAATGCTTGAAAGGAAGAAACACCCTCATTGGAGCTCTTTCCAGAAAATAGTAGACGAACCATTTCCTTTACGTGACGAATCTGCAGAAATCTTGTCCGCACACTAAAGTACAGTCCAACTGCACAAATAAAGATGATGAGTGGTGCGCTCCATAAATAATCATTAATGCTAGTAACAAGTTGCTCAACCATAAAACTCCTCCTTAGATATGTATTAATTTGGTAGTATGTCCGAATGTTGTAAAACAAGATGATAGTAAAAGTATAAATTAGTCAAAGATGATATTTCAATAGAATTTTCTATTAATTCTTTATATTTCGATTTTAATATGACTTAAAAAAAAAGTAACCCTCTTTAGGGGTTACTAGGAGTAAAATATAGCGTTTAGGCACCAAGTTTTTCGGAAATGTACGTTGAATTAGTTTCATCCCAATGGAAAATTCCTTCTTGAAGCTTTATGACTGAATCAAAAGGGCGGGGGATAGGTAAATTCCCTACTTCCTCCAACAATTCATTTCGTAATTGAAGGAGTTCTGTTTTTGAAGCAATTCGTAGGATAGTAGTAAGTGAAATTTTATTTACATTAATTTCTTTATTGGTACAAATGCTGTCTTGGAATGGTTTGTTAAATTGAATCATCATTTCTAAATCATTTAAGCAGGCAACACCAAAAACATCTTTTATGATGTCATCATATTTAAGCTGATACCCAGTTGCAAATTTAATAATATTCTTTTCAGGATTTTCTAAAATATAAATAGTATCAATTTGATTTTTCATTTATTAGCACCTACTGTTCTATAATAACTAAATCGGTAGTCGCATTATAATATGCTGTAATGCACCACTTCTTTAGTTTGTTAAACCATCATTATTTTATTATAGCATAGATTTCATTTTTGGTGTAAGAGACAACCTTTATATTACATTTGTCATACCCTGCATATGACACCTGGTACTTACAGTAATGATTATATTTCCTTATACTTGGGTTAACGACACAAACCGAAGGGAAATTAAAAATATGACAGTACAACAAAATACAAAGAATTTACGAAAACAAGTAGCTCCTTTTGAAAAATCAACTACAAAACAGAGTGTATGGCAAATTATCAACTCGGTAGGACCATTTATCCTATTGTGGTTCCTTGCCTATCAAAGTTTGTCAATTTCTTATTGGTTAGCATTGGTTCCAATGGTGGCTGCAGCAGGGTTTTTAGTACGAATTTTTATCATTTTTCATGATTGTACCCATCATTCTTTTTTTAAAAATAGAACAGCAAATCGAGCAGTTGGGACAGCAATGGGAGTTTTAACATTGTTCCCGTTTGATCAATGGGGTCACGAGCACTCCGTTCATCACGCAACTAGTGGTAACTTGGATAAGCGTGGTACAGGTGATATTTGGACGCTAACGGTTGATGAATACTTGGCAGCACCGCTTAAAATTCGTTTAGCTTATCGTTTTTATCGAAATCCATTGGTTATGTTTGGTCTTGGTCCAATTTTCCAATTCCTGCTGAAAAATCGTTTTAATCGAAAAGACGCACGCAAAAAAGAAAAAATGAACACCTATTTAACGAATGTTATTATTGTTGCATTGATTGCATTGCTTTGCTGGGCAATTGGCTGGCAGTCATTTTTACTCGTACAGGGAACGATTTTCATGATTTCTGGATCTTGCGGAATTTGGTTGTTTTATGTGCAGCATACTTTTGAGGATTCTTACTTTGAAGAAGACCCTAACTGGGAATATGTAAAAGCAGCAGTGGAAGGTAGTTCTTTTTATAAACTTCCAAAGCCTTTACAGTTTTTAACAGGTAATATTGGTTTCCACCATGTGCACCATTTAAGCCCAAGGGTGCCAAATTATAAATTGGAAAAGGCTCATAATGAGGCGCTTCCATTACAAAATGTACCAACGATTTCGCTGGCAACAAGTTTAAAGTCACTTCGTTTCCGTCTCTGGGATGAGAACGCCAAGAATTTTGTTGGTTTTAAAGATGTGAAGGAGTTAGCGAAAAAACGCATTTCCGTCCAAGCAAAACCTGAATTGTAACTTTACCCAATGACAGCAGCTGCGTGATAAGGAGAGAATTTTGATGATTCGAATTGTAATCGCAGAGCATCAGAAGCTGCTTTTAGAAGCTATGGGTAATCTGCTGAATTTAGAAGATGATATTATAGTTGTAGGTCAGGCAGACAATGGGGAAGAGGCTCTGAACATGGTGCACCGATACCAACCAGATGTATGTATTATAGACCTAGAAATGCCTGGAAAGAGTGGACTAGAAGCCGTAGAAGCTATACAACTGACAGACTGTAAAGTGATTATACTTACAACTTTTGCTAGACCAGGATATTATCAACGTGCATGGGATGCAGATGTAAAAGGATATTTATTAAAGGACAATCCCAGTGAGGTGTTAGCCGATTCCATACGTAGTATAATGCATGGAAATCGGATATTTTCCAACGAACTCTTGGATGATCACTGTGAATCCACAGACGAACAAAGTTTGCCAGAGCCTAGTAGTCAGCTCGAACAGAACAAAACAGGAATCGTCAAAAGTTATTTTTCATCGATTATCGATAAAATGAAGTTACCTACAGGCTAAAATAGAAAAGCATCCAATTGATTTTGGGTGCTTTTTTGTCCTTTATGTCAAGGAATTGACTCAAAAAACATCGAACCACATGGGCTCATCGTCATCAGGTTCCCCATTGTAATTGATTAGAATTTCTTCACCTTTTTTTATTTCGGTATAGGCAAAAATGTCGATGGTCTGATTTTCTAGATTTAACTTATATAATGCATTGGGGGTATACGAGTGGTTAAATAGTGAGCCATATCCCAGCGCTAATGCACATTCTTCCAAATCTTCACCCCACCAGAATGCGTACTCAATCAAGATGGTTTTCTTCAAATACTTATACTCCTCATTAGGTGAAATGATTACAGGTGCTTCATGGATTAGCTCGCCTTTCCTTATTCTGCGAGTTGCAAAAATTCCTCGGCCATACTTAGATTTCTTCACTTCAAACATATAGGTATCACCGCCTTAAATTTACTACTACAATATGCAGACTTTGTTGATTTGTTTTTCCATTAGAAAAAGGTGTCCCAAAAATCTAGGGACACCTTTTAGAAATCGAAGGTTATTGACCTTGCTGATTTCGTAAAGATTGTTCAGCGTAGGCGACAAGCCGTTTGGTCATTTCGCCTCCGACAGAACCATTTGCTCGTGCGGTCGTATCAGCACCAAGTTGAACTCCAAACTCGTTAGCGATTTCTTCCTTCATCTGATTCAGAGCATTGTCTGCACCAGGAACCACTAGTTTGTTTCTAGCCATGATACATCACTCCCGACGAAGTTTTTTGAGCACTCAAGAATTGCTCTTCTATAATTTGCCCATATTTTCTGACCTAATTCGTTCCACTATTTCGTGTAATAGTTTTGTGTATAGTAGGGCTGTGATTTTTCATTAAAGGCGACACCAACTCCTAAGAATTCGTAATCTCCACGCAGAATATTCTCCCGATGCCCTAGTGAATTCATTAATCCCTCATGGGCAAAAATACTGCTTAATTGACCATATGCTAGGTTTTCACCAGCAAGCTGAAATAAGATGTTATCCTCTTTCATTCGATCGAAAGGTGATTGCCCCTCCTGATTGGTGTGATCAAAATAATTTTTCTTTGCCATATCTGCACTGTGCTCTCGAGCGGTTCCTTTTACATGATCATCCCATGTTAAGATGGGAAGATGATGATTCACCCGGGCCGCATTGGTTAAATCAAACATTTGATATTCAAAGCCTTCTTTTAAAGCAGGAGTTTCGTTTGTATAAAAATCTTTTTTGTTTTCCTCCAAGGATTTGCTAATAATTTGAATACCAGTAACGGTATTGTTTTTATGCTTGTCATAAAAAATCGTCACATAGGTGTCTTCTAGTAAAAATAAATCATTGTCATTATCTTCTTGAAGCTGATAAATGACCATTCCTTTTTGGATTTTTGTGATTGGCTTACCAAGGATAGAACGGACATCTTCTTTTGCGCTGCCAATTTTAATCCCGTTCGCAGATGAAAGTAGGTCTTGGTTTGTATACAATCCTGCTGCTTGATTGTTTTCATCATACATAATCATAAAAAAGTTTTGATAACTTTCATGATACGTATGCCAATTTGTCCCATATTCATTTAGCGATATCCGTTTTGCAGCGCCCAAATTATGTTCAATTTCCGTTTTGGCATTCCCCAGTTCAATATTATGAACGGAAAAGATTTGTTCAGAAGGGGGGGTTAACTCCACTTTCTCCTGCTGCTTTTCCACAGGTTTTTCTAGCGTCAAGGGCATTTCTTCTAGGTGAAAGCCAAGCTGTGTCAACAGCTGCTGGATATCATCATATAAAATACTAATGGTTTCTGGTACTGCTAGACTTTCTTTTAAGGAAGACACAAAATCAGCATGGATATTGGAATTGTCCAACTGCTTAGTAATAAATGGCCAGGAAATATATAGTAAAAATAATAATGCAGCTAATCTAAGTAAACGAAACATCATCTTTCCTCCATTTCTATCATTAGGAGTATAGTCAAAATCGAATAAATGTATAATAATTTTGAGTCTAAATCAAGGAATATCTTCGTTATTTTAAATATATCAGCGTTAAAACGATTTTATCTGCGTGAATGAAAAATAAATCCGATATACGTAAACAAATGTAAAATGTCAGACACATTCCCTAGTGACTGACATTTTACAGTTTCCACTATTAAATTTCAAGGATAATCGGCAGGATCATCGGTTTTCGCTTAGTATGCTTAAATAAATATTGACCAACTGATTTTTTAATATTTTGCTTCATTACGTTCCACTGACGAATATTGTCTGCTTCAAGCTCAAGTATCGTTTTCTTAACCAGTCGGTTAATTTCTCTTATCAAATCCTCTGATTCCTTTACATATACAAATCCACGGGTAATCGTGTCGGGACCTTGAATTATCCTTCGATCACTTTTGCTTATAGTTAACACGATGACGAGCATACCGTCTTCAGATAGCTGTTTGCGGTCACGTAATACAATTTCTCCAACATCGCCAACACTAATTCCATCTACATACGTATCACCAGATGGAATATTTCTCGTCTGGCGGGCCACCGAATTTTCTATATCAACAACATCACCATTTTTTATGATGAAGGTATTACCTTTTTCTACACCGACTGATTCAGCTAATTGTCTGTGGTGATGTAACATCCTATATTCACCGTGAATCGGGATAAAATAGGTCGGCTTCATTAATGTAAGCATCAGTTTTAAGTCTTCCTGATAGCCATGTCCGGAAACATGCATACCAGTTGAACTTCCAGAGCCGTATATCACTTTGGCTCCTAGTTGAAAAAGGTTGTCGATAATCCGAGAAACCCCCTTTTCATTTCCAGGAATTGGTGATGCAGCTAATATTACGGTATCCCCAGGATAAATCGTAGCGTCACGATAATTGCCAGTAGATAGACGTGCAAGGGCAGCATTTGGTTCTCCCTGACTACCTGTACATAGGATGACAACTTTATCAGGAGGGAATTGCTCAATTTCGTGCGCGCTAATCAGCATCCCATCGGGAACATTTAAATATCCCCGCTCTAGGGCAACATCTACCACATTCACCATACTCCTGCCTAGAAGGGAAAGTTTTCGATTTGTTTTCATGGCAGCCTCTACGACCTGCTGAACACGATTTACGTTGGAGGCAAAAGTGGAGAGAATGATTTTGCCCTCAGCTTTTCTAAAGGCTTCCACTAAATGTTCCGCGACCATTGACTCTGATGGAGAGACTCCTTTCCGCTCCGCATTGGTGCTTTCAGAGATTAATGCAATAACGCCCTGTCTGCCTATCTCGGCCATTTTATGAATATCGCAATATTGGCCATTTGCTGGTGTTAAATCAAATTTGAAGTCACCGGTATGTACAACTTTCCCTTCTAGGGTATGAAAAACAATGCCAAGACAATCAGGAATACTATGGCTCACTTTAAAAAAAGATACACCGATTTCCCCAAATTCAAGTATGGAATCCGAGGTAATGGTAACAAGCTCCGTGTCCCTTGTAAGTCGGTGTTCTTCTAATTTTAATTCGATTAATCCTAAAGTGAAACGTGTTGCATAGATTGGAACATTGATTTTCTTTAAGAAGAAAGGAATTCCACCGATATGATCTTCGTGCCCATGAGTAACAATTAATGCTCTAATTCTATTTTGATTTTCCTCTAAGTAAGTTACGTCAGGGATGATCAAGTCTATTCCTAACAGACTTTCATCTGGAAACTTGCCTCCACAATCAATAACTAGAATATCTTCGCCGTATTCAATTACGTACATGTTCTTACCAATTTCGTTGATGCCGCCTAATGCGAATATGGACACCATTTTCTTGTTCGTTTTCACTTTTTTACCTCCCGAAAATATGTATATAGTTGTACTATTCCCATAGTGAGGACGAGTATGTTTGAGTTAGTAATTTTGAACAACTATTTATAAGAAACATCCTCTAAGATATTTTTAATTTTTTTTTTAAAAATATATTGATTTTTTAGATAATACCCACTATTATATGATATAGTAATCCTATGGAGTTAATCGGAATTAATTTTTCCAAACTAGAAGGAGAGGATTTCTTTGTCTTTAAAAGGGCGTTTGAATCAGCAGGTGATGGAAAAAATAGCTAATTTATTGGAAGGTTTAGAATATGGAACGGTTCAAATTACCGTCCACGATTCACAAATCACCCAAATCGACCGTTTGGAAAAGCACCGGTTACCGCTACAAAGTAAAACACCAAGCACAACAAAAAGTAGGACTTAAAATAAAAAATTGCCGATCGGACACCCGAAGGCCCTGTAGTAAATCGTACATAAACTATGTACGTTCATAAAACTATTGGGCTTTTTTTATACAAAAAAGCCTATAAAACTACTAAAAAAGGGGCTAAATACAATGTCGAAAAAAATTTGGTTAATATTATTTTCTCTAACTTTACTCTTTTGGCTTGCCGGGTGTGCAAATCAAAGTTCAACAAAGGAAAAAGAAACAGAGGCTGCTGGAACAAAAAAAGAAGTGAAAAAAGAAGTTGAGCTATTAAATGTATCATATGATCCAACTAGAGAATTTTACGAAGAATTTAACCAAAGCTTTGCTGCTTATTGGGAAAAAGAAAACGGTCAAAAAGTAACGATCAATCAATCTCATGGAGGCTCTGGAAAGCAGTCTCGTTCCGTTATTGATGGACTTGAAGCGGATGTTGTGACTTTGGCTCTAGCCTACGATATTGATGCCATTGCCCAAGCTGGTAAATTGTCAGAGGATTGGCAAACGAAACTTGATCACAATAGTTCGCCATACACTTCAACCATTGTATTTCTTGTTAGAAAAGGGAATCCAAAAGGCATTAAAGACTGGGATGATTTAGTGAAACAAGGAGTTTCTGTCATCACACCTAATCCAAAAACATCTGGTGGTGCTCGATGGAATTATTTGGCTGCATGGGGATATGCTCTAAAACAAAATAACAATAATGAAGATAAGGCAAAAGAATTTGTAACCAAACTCTTTAAAAATGTTCCAGTCTTAGATTCTGGTGCACGAGGTTCGACAACAACGTTTGTTGAAAGAGGCATTGGTGATGTATTACTTGCATGGGAAAATGAGGCTTACTTAGCTTTAAATGAGTTAGGAAAGGATAAATTTGAAATTATTAATCCGTCCATTAGTATCCTTGCAGAGCCACCCGTCACGGTTGTCGATAAAACAGCTAAAAAACATGGAACAGAAGAGGTGGCAAAGGCGTACCTTGACTATCTGTATACAGATGAAGGGCAGGAAATTGCTGCAAAGAACTATTACCGACCACGAACTGAGGCGGTAGCGAAAAAGTATGAAGACCAATTCCCAAAAATCAACCTATTTACCATTGATGAAGTATTTGACGGTTGGAAAAATGCCCAAAAAACTCATTTTGACGATGGCGGCGTATTTGATGAGATATACAAACCGTAAGGGATAAAAGGAGAGCGGTACCGTGTCTATTATGAAAAAGCAACATCGGGTTTTGCCAGGATTTGGTCTTTCCATGGGGTACACACTTATATATCTTAGTTTAATCATCATGATACCGATTGCAGTCCTATTTTTAAAAGCGTCTACGATCAGCCTGGCAGAATTTTGGGAAACTGTTACCGAGACAAGAGTCGTAGCTTCCTATAAATTGACGATTAATACATCCTTGATTGCGGCTCTAGTTAACGCTATTTTCGGGACACTTATTGCTTGGGTTCTAGTAAGATACGAATTTTATGGAAAAAGGATTGTTGATGCACTAGTTGATTTGCCTTTTGCTCTTCCGACCGCGGTGGCTGGTATTGCCCTTACAACGATCTATGCCCCAAATGGATGGATAGGGCAATACTTCGAAGCAATTGGGATTAAGGTTGCTTTTACACCATTCGGTATTATGATTGCCTTAACGTTTATCGGTCTTCCCTTCGTTGTAAGGTCTGTCCAGCCAGTTTTGCAAGATTTAGATAAGCAATATGAAGAGGCTGCTGCAACACTTGGTGCTAATTCTGTACAGATATTTGCAAAAATTATTTTCCCAGCTATTTTTCCAGCCATTCTAACAGGTTTTGCGCTTGCGTTTGCACGGGCATTAGGGGAATATGGATCGGTCGTTTTTATCTCTGGCAATATGCCAATGAAAACAGAAATTGTTCCACTGCTTATCATTACCAAATTAGAGCAATTTAATTATGCCGGTGCTGCGGCGATCGCTGTCGTCATGCTTTTATTTTCATTCATTTTATTATTTGCAATCAATTTTTGGCAATGGAAAACATCCAAAAAATATCAAGTAAGCTAGGGAGATCGGGGAATATGATTGTTCGAGAAACCAACATACATGCAAAAAGGATAAAAGCCAATTCCCAGCCTGTTTTATTAAAGAAATGGCTGTTGATCACGATTGCCCTCGGCTTTTTAGGAATATTTATACTTGTGCCATTAATCGCTGTTTTCACGGAAGCGTTAAAGAAAGGAATCGAGCTATACTTTGCTTCCTTGACAGAAAGGGATGCCTTATCAGCAATTAAATTAACGGTGATAACTGCTGCGATTACGATTCCTGTGAATACAATTTTCGGAGTATTTGCTGCATGGGCTATCGCTAAGTTTGACTTCAAGGGTAAAAATATATTAATCACGTTAATTGATATCCCATTTGCTGTTTCTCCGGTAATTGCTGGACTCGTTTTTGTGCTTTTGTTCGGCTCCCAAGGATTGCTGGGACCACTTTTAGAGGCAAATAATATTAAGATTATTTTTGGAGTACCAGGAATTGTCCTTGCCACCATTTTTGTAACCTTTCCATTTGTGGTTAGAGAATTATTGCCAATCATGCAGGAACAAGGAACAGAGGAAGAACAGGCAGCGATCACCTTGGGTGCGAGTGGATGGGAAATGTTTTTTCGTGTCACGTTACCAAATATTAAATGGGGATTATTGTATGGTGTCATTCTTTGTAATGCACGTGCCATGGGTGAATTCGGAGCAGTTTCGGTTGTGTCCGGCCACATTAGAGGATTAACAAATACGATCCCGCTTCATGTTGAAATTTTGTATAACGAATACAATTTCTCTGCAGCTTTTGCAGTAGCTTCCTTACTTGCACTTCTTGCAATATTGACATTAATTTTAAAGAGCCTCGTAGAATGGAAAACAAAAAAACATTAAAAAAGAACAATTTTAAAGATAATTTGTCTTTGCAATGGGGGATTATTGATATGGGGATAACGATTAAGGAAGTTTCTAAGGCATTTGGAACATTTGCAGCTGTCAGAAATGTAAATCTAGAAATTCCAAGTGGTGATTTTGTTGCCCTTTTAGGGCCGTCAGGTTCAGGTAAAACCACTCTCCTTAGGATGATAGCAGGCTTAGAGGGATTGGATTCCGGAAATATTTTTTTCAATGAGACAGACTACACCAATAAATCGATAAAAGAACGGAATATAGGATTTGTGTTTCAGAATTATGCATTATTTAAGCATATGACGATTTTTGAAAATATCGCATTTGGACTAAAGGTAAAGTCACGCAAAACACGCCCAACTAAAAGTGTAATAGCTGACAAAGTGATTGAGTTGTTAAAGCTCGTACAATTAGAACATCTTGCATCCCGCTATCCTTCACAGCTTTCCGGGGGACAAAGACAGCGGATTGCTTTAGCAAGAGCGCTTGCGGTTGAGCCAGATATCCTGCTCTTAGATGAACCATTTGGGGCATTGGATGCAAAGGTTCGTCAGGAATTGCGGCACTGGTTACGAGAAATTCATCAAAAGCTAAACATAACAACTATATTTGTTACCCATGACCAGGAAGAAGCGCTTGAAATGGCTGATACGGTAGTGTTAATGAATCAAGGTAAAATTGAACAAATTGGCTCTCCAGTGGAGGTTTATCAAAAGCCAGCAAATGCCTTTGTTTATAGCTTTTTAGGGCGGGTAAATGAATTCAAAGATTCACAAGATTTCGAAGGGAGAATTAACTATATCAGGCCGCATGAGATTATTTTGCGAAAAATCTCACAAGGGAACAGTATTGGATCAGAGGTTTCCCACATTCATATTATTGGATCAACAGTTAGAATCGAGTTAAGACGACTTGATACCAATGAACGATTTGAAGCAGAAATGAGCATTTATCAGTATCAAAATTTGGGACCTGTAAAAAAAGGGGATATTCTGTATGCTGAATTAAAAAATATCATAGTATTTGACAAATGTTCAGCACAAGAAATTACAGAGGCAGAAAATAGCAGTATTAGAACTGCGTTAAAAAGCAAATTAATATAAAAGGAAATGAAATGGTGCTAGGAAATCCTGGCGCTTTTTTAATTATTTGGGAGATGTACGTTATAATAGAATTATCAATAAAGTAAGTATACAGAGATTGGAATTATCTATTGGAAGGACAGATAAACACATGAAATATAATTTTGATGAAATTGTAAATCGCAGGGGGACCTATTCGGTAAAATGGGATGGGGGAGATCTCATTAAAGCAATGGGTCTTACTGAGCGGTACGATGAAGAGACGATTCCGTTATTTACGGCGGACATGGATTTACCAGTGCCCCAACCTTTGATAGACGCATTACATAAGACTGTTGATCATCGAATTTTTGGGTATACCGTATTTCCGGATGAGTATTTTGAAACAGTACAACATTGGTTTAAAAAGAGACATAAATGGGAGTTCAAGAAGGATGAAATCATTTATAGTCCTGGTACAGTCCATGCGTTGAATGTGGCAGTACGGGCATTTACACAACCAGGTGATGGTGTCATTATCCAACGACCCGTCTATCCTCCTTTTACGTCGTCCATCGAGGCAAACGGCAGGACACTTTTAAATAATTCGCTTATTTGTGATGAAGATGGCAACTATTCGATTGATTTTGCGGATTTTGAAGTGAAGGCAAAAGAAGAAAAAACGAAAATGTTTATTTTATGTAATCCGCATAATCCAACTGGAAGAGTTTTTAATAAAGAAGATCTTAGGAAACTGGCTGAAATCTGTGTAGAAAATAATGTAGTAATTATAGCTGATGAGATTCATGGAGATATAATTAGACGAAATCAAACCTTTATTCCGATCGCAAAAGCAGCGCATGAGCACGCTGATCATATTATTACGTTTACAGCTATTAACAAAACTTTTAATGTCGCTGGGCTTCATTGTACGAATGTGATTATCACAAGTCCAGAGCTCCGAAAGACATTCAATAGTGTAATGGGCATGCATTTGCCTTCACCATTTACTGTTTCAGCATTACTTGCAGTTTACCATGAGGGGGAAGATTGGTTAGAGCAGCTAAAAGAGTATATCGACGACACCATGGATTGGGCAGTAAACTTCCTTGCTGAAAATATGCCAAAAGTAAAGGTAAGGATTCCTGAAGGCACCTATATTATGTGGATGGACTTTAGCGGATATGGTTTAACTCCAGAAGAAGTACATGATCGGATTTATAACAAAGCAAATGTTTTACTTGAAGATGGAAAGATGTTTGGCGAAGAAGGCCTACACCACCAAAGAATCTGTATTCCGTCACCAAGACCAATGATTAAAGAAGCATTTGAAAGAATTGCTAGGGAATTTGAAGATTTAAAATAGGAAAATTAGTTTTACTGGCGGATGGAGAGAAATACTGTCCGATAGCAAAATGCTAGCAATATTATAGCAGGCATTACACAAGTTGATATGCCTAATTATTTGGAGATGCCGGTGAATGGTTTACCATTGATGGTTTCAATGAAATCATTAACATCATCAATCAAGCTGATTTACTTTTGGTATTAGGAACGAGTTTGAAGGTTACCCCATTCTCAACATTCCCACAATACAGGAGAGAAGGTACTCCTTTGATTATTATCAATAAAGGTGACTCGCCCTATGACATGAGCAAGAATTCATATGTCATTCATGACTCGATAGGAGAAACATTGTCACGAATTTAAGAGGATTTGAAAACAAATAAGTAAAATTTTTTTGTTGCCCCCAATAAATAAAGGGGGCTTCTATGGTATTGTTAAAATTTTCTAAATAGATTGACAATTTAGCGAGAGGAAAATAAAATTAAAGAGAAATGGATTGGCAGATTTTTTTACAATAAAACAGAAACGTTGTTTGTTATTACGCAACAAATTGAGGTGATGTGTTTGATTACTGGCAAAAGTCTATCTGAATTAAAGGTTTTTCTTAAGGAATTACAAATTAACGAAGAAGATGACCATGAAGAACATGCACTTGGGAATTATGGCAGAGTAACTATTTTTCCAAAAACAGAACAGGAAATTTCATCTATTTTAGAATATGCCAATACAAATAAACACAGTGTTACTATCATGGGTGGCGGGACAATTAACCCTGATAATCTCCTGAATGCAGGAAAACTTTTTCCGACTCCAGGGCACTGTGTTGAAGTTAAAAAAGAGAGAACGCTGTTACGTGATTTGGAACAATAATTAGGGAGGAATTTATAATGAGTAATTATGTAAATGTAGGAATTTTACAGGTAGCAAGTGAATTATATGAATTTATTAATTCTGAAGCATTGCCAGGAAGTCAAGTGAATCAGGATAAGTTTTGGACGGGGTTTGAAAAAATCATCAAGGATTTGACTCCAAGAAATAAGGAATTACTTACTAAAAGGGATGAATTGCAAACAAAAATTAATAGATGGCATCGGGAAAATAAAGATTTCAAATTTGATAGATACAAAGCTTATTTAGAGGAAATTGGCTATCTGCTGCCAGATCCTGTGGATTTTAACATTTCTACAGAAGGAGTAGATGATGAAATCGCATGTAAAGCAGGTCCTCAATTAGTCGTACCTGTTGATAATGCCCGCTATGCGATTAATGCAGCCAATGCCCGGTGGGGTAGTTTGTATGACGCCTTATATGGCACTGATGTTATTAGTGATGCGGGTGGTGCCAAGGCACAAGGTGGATATAATCCTGTACGTGGGGAGAAAGTCATCGCCTTTGCTAGAGAATTCCTTGACCAGAGTGTTCCTTTGCAGGTTGGGTCACATAAAGAGGCTGTAAGCTATACGATTGACCAAGGAAGTTTAGTGGTAACCTTACGTAATGGGGATCAAGCTCGTTTGAAAAATGAAGATAAATTTGCTGGGTATCAAGGTGAACCAACCCAGCCATTTGCTGTCCTATTGAAAAATAATGATAACTATTTTGAAATCCAAATTGACCACAGCCATCCAATTGGAAAAACAGATGCTGCAGGTGTAAAAGATATTCTCCTAGAATCCGCGCTTACATCGATTATGGATTGCGAAGACTCTGTTGCAGCAGTTGATGCCCAGGATAAGGTTCTTATATATCGCAATTGGTTAGGCTTAAATAAAGGCAATCTTACTGCAACTTTTACAAAAGGTGGGAAAACATTGACACGAACTCTCAATCTAGACCGTCAATATGTGTCACCTATTGGAAGTGGATTTACCTTGCCTGGACGCGCTTTAATGCTAGTTCGAAATGTCGGTCATCTAATGAGCAACAATGCAATCCTTGATGGAAATGGCAATGAGGTTCAAGAGGGAATCATCGATGCTGTTGTTACCTCTCTGTGTGCAAAACATTCTATCATTGGAAACACGACCTTCAAAAATTCCGAAAAAGGCTCCATTTATATCGTAAAGCCGAAAATGCACGGTCCAGAGGAAGCAGCATTTGCCAATGAGCTATTTAATCAGACAGAAGATTTACTAGGATTAACCAGAAATACATTAAAAATAGGTGTTATGGATGAGGAACGCCGAACATCATTAAATCTAAAAGCCTGTATTCGGGAAGTACAGCAGCGTGTCGTCTTCATTAACACGGGATTCCTTGACCGTACGGGCGATGAAATGCACACGTCAATGGAGGCAGGTGCGATGATTCGTAAAAATGAAATGAAATCTACACTTTGGTTGCAAAGCTATGAAAAATCTAATGTGAACAATGGTCTTTCTACAGGCTTCCAAGAAAGAGCACAAATCGGTAAAGGAATGTGGGCCATGCCTGATTTGATGAAGGGCATGCTCGAGCAAAAAATAGGACATTTGTTGGCTGGAGGAAATACAGCATGGGTTCCATCTCCAACGGCTGCAACCCTTCACGCTCTGCATTACCATCAAGTAAATGTGAAGGAAGTACAAAATAATCTTTTAGGAAACATTACTGATTTATGTGATGATATATTACAAATTCCTGTTGCCGAAAATACGAATTGGAGTCAAGAAGAAATCCAAGCAGAGCTTGATAATAATGCTCAAGGGATATTGGGTTATGTGGTAAGGTGGGTTGAACAGGGAATAGGTTGCTCAAAGGTACCTGATATTAATAATATTGCACTTATGGAAGATAGAGCCACTCTTCGTATTGCCAGTCAACATGTTGCTAACTGGCTGCACCATGGAATTTGCAAGAAGGAACAAGTGATAGAAACAATGGAACGAATGGCGAAAGTAGTGGATGAACAAAATGCTGGGGATCCTGCATACAGACCTATGACTCCAGAATTTGATGAATCTGTTGCCTTCCAGGCTGCGTGTGATCTAGTATTTAAGGGCTATGACCAGCCTAATGGATATACTGAACCAACCTTGCATAGCCGCCGTCTTGAAGCGAAAGCAAAACTTTCAGTTAGATCCTAATTAATGATGTGGTCAGGGCATTACATTATGCCTTGACAAAGAGGTGAGCAAGGATGCAAAGAGAAAATGTGGTAAAGTCGGTAAGCAGGGCACTTGATATTATTGGACTAGTGGGAATGAAAAAAGGCGGACTGGGCGTTACAGAGATTGCTAACCAAATGGATATTAATAAAAGCTCAGTATTCCGAACCCTTTCAACACTTGTTCAATATGGCTATATCGAACAGGATCGTGAAACAGGGAAATACAAGCTTGGCTATAAGTTTCTGGAGATTAGCTCGAAGCTGTTAGAATCAATTGATTTAAGAACCGAAGCGAAATCGTTTCTCCAAGAACTAGAAAATAAGACGAATGAAGTCATTCATCTCGTTGTTTATGACCAGGGAGAAGTAGTCTATATCGAGAAATTAGAAGGTAATGAAACATTAAGAACCCATTCAAAGGTTGGAAAAAGAGCTCCGATGCATTGCACATCCGTAGGGAAAGCGATACTTTCCCATTTACCTGAAAGTGATGTTCTAGGCATCCTTGACAGAAAAGGGATGCCCTATCATACAGACCATACCATTACTTCTACGGAAGAATTCCTGCGGGAACTTAAACAAATAAGGCAAAGGGGTTACGCGTTAGACTTAGAAGAAAATGAGTATGGTATTACCTGTATCGCTGCACCCGTTTTTGATCATTTAGGAAATGTGGTTGCCGCTGTGAGTATATCAGGACCAACCACACGGATGACCACTGAGCGGTTAAATCAACTCGGTCCCATTATGATAGAAACAAGCCAGGAGATATCAACGAGATTAGGACATGTTAGATAAAAAACGGGTTAGAAATGAGATTAATAGTTGTTTTAGTTGTAAGTTACAAGTCACCATCGAGATAGGAATGTGATTCCCGTACAAGGTGAAAAACGAGGGAAGAGGGAATCAGAGAAGGAATCTGATTCCCGTTCAAGATAAAAAAACAGGCAAGAGGGAATCAGAGGAGGTATCTGATTCCCATTCAAGGTAAAAAAACAGGCAAGAGGGTATCAGAGGAGGTATCTGATTCCCGTTCAAGGTAAAAAACAGGGAAGAGGGAATCAGAGAAGGTATGTGATTCCCTTTCAAGGTGAAAAACTAGGCCAGATGAAATCAGAAGAGGCATTTGATTCTTGTTCTAATTAAAAAAAAGCCGCAAATCTTATCATAGTGATTTGCAGCTTTTCCCATTAAATTTTTACAATGAATCGACCTCTAGCATGCCCTTGTAATATGATAGGTAAAGTTTGTGGTAACTCTTCTAACCTTATTTCTTTGATAATCAAATCTAGGACATCCGGTTTGAAATCACTAGCCATGCGTTCCCATAGTGGCTTTCGGACTTCCATTGGACAATACACAGAATCAATCCCAAGAAGATTAATGCCACGAAGGATGAAGGGAAATACTGTCGTAGGAACATTTCCGCCACCTGTTAATCCGCTGACGGCTACAGAACCATTGGATTCGATTTTACTTAAAATAGCCGCTAGGGATTCTCCGCCAACGGGATCCACCGCACCCGCCCATAATTGTTTGTCTAGCGCTTTGATCTTTCCGTTAAAGACTGCTTCTCTAGAAACAACTTCTTTTGCACCGATATTATGTAAATAATCATGTTCACTTTCTTTACCTGTGCTTGCGACTACCTCATAGCCTCTTTTTGCCAGGATAGCAACAGCGATGCTTCCTACTCCACCAGTAGCTCCAGTTACTAACACCTTACCCTTTTCAGGAGTAAGCCCATTTTCTTCGAGTCTCTGAACAGATAGGGCTGCAGTAAAACCTGCAGTTCCATATACCATTGCTTCTTTTAGTGAAAGATTTTCTGGTAATGGTAATATCCAATCAGCTGGAATTCGAGCATATTCACTGAAACCACCAAAATGGGATACGCCAATTTCATAGCTGGTGGCAATGACATTATCACCTTCGACAAAACGGGGGTCCTCCGATGATACGACTACACCAGCTAAATCAATTCCAGGAACAAAAGGATAGGATCTTACGATTTTACCTTCAGGAATACTGGCTAAGCCGTCTTTGTAATTTATGCTAGAATAAGCCACTTTAATTAAAACCTCGCCCGCAGATAAATCATCAAACGTAATATTTTTAATCCCAACCGTAAAATCTGTTTCCATCTTATCAACGACTAAAGCTTTGAAATCCCCACTCAATAAAATAACCTCCTTAAAATTTAATAATATCCATTTTCATCATACTACATTATTATAGAAGGATAGAACTCAAAGCTGTAGTGATGTTCATGTTTGCTGCAGGATAAAACGTAGATAAGGAGAGATGTTTATGAAACACTTATTTAAATGGACTGCATTTGCTATTATTTTTGCATTGATGGTAATGGCAAGTAGTACAAGTAAGGCTTTTGCCGATAGTAATGGTAATAAAGAAGAGAGCATCAACGAAAAGTTCGGACTGCCAATTGTTGTGTTCGGTGAAGCATTATCTAGTGCTCAAAAGGATGAAGTGCGAAAGTTATTAAAAGTTACAGACAGTAGCAAAGTGAAAGAGATCACTGTTTCTGGTCAAGATCTAGTTAAGTATATAAAAGGCGATCGCCACTCTAATATGTATTCCTCCGCAAAAATTACTAGGAAGGATTCAGGCGAGGGGCTAATTATCAATCAAGTCACTCCGGAAAATATTACTGAGGTTACTGATGAGATGTATGCCAATGCCCTGCTGACGGCAGGAATTCAGGATGCTGTGGTGGATGTTGCTTCACCAGTAAAAGTCAGTGGGCACTCTGCATTAGTAGGAATTTATAAAGCCTACGATGAAGGTGAAGGTGCAACCCTAAATTTGGAGCGAACAGAGGTTGCCAATGAAGAATTAAACTTGGCAACTGACTTGGCGAAAAAAGATGGCCTTGATCAAGATAAAGTTAGTGAGCTTTTAACAGAAATCAAAAAGGAAATCGCTCAACAAAAACCAGCAACGAAAGAAGAACTAGCTGCACTGATTGATGAAAAGTTAAAGACGTTAAAAATCAGTCTAAGTGCTGAAGATCGCCAACTCTTATTAGACTTGTTTGAAAAAATGAGAAATTTAAATATTAATTTTGATAATGTTAAATCGCAGCTCGAAAATCTAACTCAAGATATTAAGCAACGGATTGAGGAAGCAGTCGGCGACAAGAACTTTTTACAAAAAGTAGCGGACTTCTTTAGAGAATTAATAGAAAGTATTAAAAGTATTTTTGCATAATTTTAGGATCAGTTTTGCAAAATGAGCCTTTATTTAAAAAAATTATTGATAAATGACGAGGAGTGACCACAGGACTATATAAAAATCTCCAGTTTTTTGTTAAAATAGAATTTAAGGAAAAAAGTTTCGACAAAATTCAAAAAAATATGCGTTAGTTAGATTATTATTTACTATATCGTAAAAAATCTGCTAATAGCTTCTGAGATAAAAAGACTCATTAGAATTTTTCGATTAATGAGGCAATGGATTTTGCGGGAGCAGGAGGAAATAGATCATGTGGGATTTTGAAATGGACATAGATTCAGTAGCAAGAATTAAAGTTATAGGTGTTGGCGGTGGGGGAAATAACGCTGTAAACCGGATGATAGAAGATGGTGTTCAAGGTGTTGAATTTATTGCCGTTAATACAGATGCTCAAGCCCTAAAACTATCAAAAGCTGAAATCAAAATGCAAATTGGTGCAAACTTAACAAGAGGGCTAGGTGCAGGAGCAAATCCCGAGGTTGGGAGAAATGCCGTTGAGGAAAGTAAAAAGCAGCTTCAAGACGTCTTAAAAGGGGCAGATATGGTTTTTGTTACTGCTGGTATGGGCGGAGGAACTGGGACTGGAGCAGCACCTGCCATTGCGCAAATTTCTCGTGAGCTGGGTGCATTGACCATTGGAGTGGTGACACGTCCGTTTGGTTTTGAAGGTCGTAAACGTGCAACCAATGCAGCTGCTGGAATTGATTTAATGCGCCAAGCCGTGGACACACTAATTATTGTTCCCAATGATCGTTTACTGCAAATCGTTGATAAAAAGACACCGATGATTCAAGCATTCCGTGAAGCTGATAATGTGCTTCGTCAGGGTGTTCAAGGTATTTCTGATTTAATCGCGGTACCTGGATTAATCAACCTCGATTTTGCAGATGTAAAAACAATTATGTCCAATCAAGGAACTGCACTAATGGGTATTGGTCTTGCAAAAGGAAAAGACCGTGCCGTAGAAGCGGCAAAAAAGGCAATTTCAAGTCCCCTATTAGAAACTTCAATTGATGGCGCCCAAGGTGTCCTTATGAACATCACTGGCGGCAGTAATTTAAGTCTCTATGAAGTGCAAGAAGCTGCAGATATTGTTTCGTCTGCAGCAGACAAAGATTTAAATATGATCTTTGGTTCTATCATTAATGAAAACTATAAAGATGAAATTATGATTACCGTGATTGCAACTGGTTTTTCTGAAACAGAGCTTTCTTCTGCAAAGAAATCAGCTGGTCCTAACAGGGATCTAGATACAAGACCACAGTCGCAGGGAATTACAAGACGCGAACAGAGTGTATCTGAAGTTTCTAGTCATAATCAGGATAGACCTAGACAGCAAACAGAAGATACGCTTGATATTCCGACCTTCCTACGTAATCGTAATAGAAGATAAAGATAACCAAGACAGGCTGCCGAGAGGACTCTTAGCAGTCTTTTTTTTTACTTTGATATCAAGGTCATTTATTTTCTGATTTTCGGCAATTATTTCAAAACTTTCAGGAGAATTTGAAGCTTTTATGCTAAAATAATAGTGAAATTACAATAGCAAGGAGCAATCGCTATGTTGAAAGATATTTTTATGAATCTATCTAAAAACCAGTTTCTGAATAGTGCTGCAAAGAAGTATGGTTTAAAAATGGGTGCACAAAGTGTTGTTGCCGGTACAAATATTGATGAAGTAATGAAAAGTATTAAAGAGTTAAATGCACATGGAATTTCTTGTACCGTTGATAACTTAGGAGAATTCGTTTGTAAAGAAGAAGAAGCGACAGAAGCAAAAGAACAAATTCTTAAGGTAATAGAAGCGATTCGTGAACATAAAGTTGATGCTCACATCTCTTTAAAGCCTACACAGTTAGGTTTGGATATCGAATATAGCGTTTGCTTAAGCAATTTAAGAGAAATTGTTGATCGAGCTAACAACTATAGTATTTTCATTAATATTGACATGGAAGACTCAGGTCATCTTCGGCCTACTTTTGATTTATTGGATGAACTTTCTATTGAATATGACAATGTTGGGACCGTAATTCAAGCCTATTTGCTCCGTGCAGATGAATACCTTGAAAAATATAAAAATTATCGTTTACGAATAGTAAAAGGGGCTTATAAGGAATCAAATGAATGCGCTTACCAAAATAAAAATGACATTGATAAAAACTTTATCAAGCTTATCGAATGGCATTTATTAAACGGCAAATTTACTTCCATCGCCACACATGATCACATGATTATCAATCATGTGAAGGAATTTGTAAAACGGAAGAACATTCCGAATGAGCAGTTTGAGTTCCAAATGCTCTATGGTTTTAGAAAAGAGCTTCAATTAAGATTAGCAAATGAAGGCTATAACTTCTGTACCTACGTTCCATTCGGAAATGACTGGTATGGATATTTTATGAGACGTTTGGCTGAAAGACCGCAAAACTTAAATCTTGTAGCAAAGCAAGTATTTAATAAACAAACTAATACCGTGATTGGTGTAGCCGCAGCGGCATTTTTGTTGGGTCGAATGACAAAAAAGACTAAAAAGAAGAAACGAAGATAAGTTCCAAATAACCCTTTATCGAGAAAAGGGTTTTTTTTATCTTCTCCTTTAAGTAGTCGGTGAAAAATTGAAATTAGTGAAAGAGTAGGATAAGATAATGTTTGTGCTAGAAAAAACATTACATATGGACTAGACGTCAACAGGGGGATACACACTTGGAACAATCCATAAAAAAAACTGCTTCGCCGCCATACGGAATTATTGCAGTCCTAATGATAGGAGCTTTTATTTCTTTCTTAAATAATACTTTATTAAATGTTGCATTACCTTCTATGATGAAGGACTTAGATGTTGATACATCAACCATTCAGTGGCTGACCACTGGATTTATGCTTGTCAATGGCATTATGATTCCTTCCACTGCCTTCCTAATTCAAAAGTATACGGTGCGCCGGTTATTTTTAGTTGCTATGGGTTTATTTACTGCTGGAACAGTTATAGCCGGCATAGCTCATGCGTTTCCTCTACTATTAGCTGCACGAATGGTCCAAGCTTCGGGGTCGGCTATCATGATGCCGTTGTTAATGAATGTGATGCTAGTTAGCTTTCCTATTGAAAAAAGGGGAACAGCAATGGGGGTGTTTGGATTAATCCTGATGTTTGCACCGGCCATTGGTCCAACATTATCTGGCTGGATTATTGAACATTATAGTTGGAGAATGCTGTTCCATTTCATAACTCCTATTGCATTAGTCATTCTTTTGATCGGATACTTGAAGCTTAAAGATAAAAAAGAGAAAGTTGATATTACACTTGATGTCTTTTCACTTTTGCTTTCGAGCATTGGTTTCGGAGGTCTTCTCTATGGATTTAGTTCAGCAGGTAGTAAAGGCTGGGACAGTCCTCAAGTTTATTTGACCATCATAATCGGGGTTGTTTCGTTGCTATGTTTTATCGTCCGTCAATTAAAACAAGAGCAGCCAATGCTGAACTTCAGGATTTTTAAATATAATATGTTTGCCTTATCATCGGCTATTTCAGCGATTGTAAATATTGCTATGTTTTCAGGTTTTTTACTTCTTCCTATATATGTTCAAACCATCCGTGGGATATCCCCGATGGATGCGGGCTTAATGTTATTGCCTGGAGCTATTATTAATGCGCTCATGTCACCGGTTACTGGCAGGTTATTTGATAAATTTGGCGGACGTATTTTAGCCATTATCGGCTTATTTATTACGACAGTCACCACTTTTTACTTCAGTAGATTATCATTTGAAACAACCTATATGTCTTTGGTGATTTTACACGCCATTCGAATGTTTGGTATGTCAATGGTGTTTATGCCTGTGTCTACGAACGGATTAAATCAACTGCCAAAACGGTTTTATCCACATGGAACTGCGATGAATAATACTCTGCAGCAGGTGTCAGCTGCCATCGGCACTGGTTTATTAATTACGTTAATGTCTAATCGTTCTGAATCCTATGGAAAAGAGCTAACACAATCCGCTATGGAAAATATCAGCGAGCAGCCAACTACTGCCGCATTAGCGGAGATGCAACAACAAATTGCTTTGAAGGCAATGTTAGAAGGAATCAATTATACTTTCTTGATATCTGCTATTATTATTGGTGTTGCATTGATCCTTGCTTTCTTTATCAAACGGGCCAAACCAGCAGAAGAAAAAACAGATGAAAATACTGCTAGTCGTCAAGTAAAAATAAATTAGTTTTTCCTAAAGGATAAAGAAAGGGAAATCGTTCTGTTGGCGATTTCTCTTTTTTTGTTCCCATATTCGCGTTATTTTTATTCCAGGCAAATTGTTACCAATTGAAGAATGATAAAAAAATATTTGTAATATGCAAGTAAACGGTCTACTATTAAAATGAAAAAATACCAAATTATCATCGGGGAGAGACTATCATGCGAAGTTATCTCATCATTGGGATGTGTGTGTTATTTTTAGTTCAATACTTTTTAAAAATGCAGTGGCTTGAATATACTGTTGTTGCCCTTTCAATACTAGCATTTTTGGGCAGTGCCTTCAAAGCAGATAAATATCCACGTTTGCTTGGGATTATTATGATGACGTTAGGGTTAGTAATTGAGTGGAACAAAGGCACAGGTATATCAGGAATCAGTGAGGGGATATTTTTAATACTCCCATTGATTAGTCTGATCACACTTGCTCCATTACTTTCGATTCCACTAAGGCTGGGTGGATTTTTCCAGTCAATTTCGGTTTTATTAAAGAATTTATTACTTCAGCCAAAGAAGCTGTATGCAGGTATTACTGGGACCTTATTTCTTCTCACTCCGATATTAAACTTGGGTTCAGTAAGGATTATCAATGAGTTTTTAGATGAATTAAAGCTTCCATCCGCTATGTCAGCAAAAGGATATTTGGTTGGCTTTACCACGGCAGTGATGTGGTCACCTTACTTTGCATCGGTTTCCTTAGTTTTGCATTATTTAAACATTCCGTACAAGGCTTATATCATCTATGGAATTGGGTTTTCTCTATTGTCACTAATCATTGGAAACCTTTTATTTGTGATCTGGGTAAGACGACATCCACTCACAGAACAATCAACCGATAATAAGATACTAATTGAAAACACCCATCAAAAACAACTCGTGAAATTAATATTTTTTGTCATTTTGCTAATTGGTTCTTGTCTAGTGATCGAGTATTTAACCAACTGGTCGATGATTGTCATTGTTTGTTTGATTTCAATTATCATCCCTCTTTTATTTGGAATTCAATCAAAACGATGGGATGAGCTTATTCCGAGATTAGTAGACTTTCGCGATCGCACGGTATTGATGTTGAACAATGAAATCATGCTATTTATGAGTGCGGGAATGTTGGCCTTTGCTATGAAAGGGACGGCAGCTGCGAATGGAATAAGTGAATTTCTAACAACTCTAGCGCACCAATCCTTCCTTTTATTTGCTATTGCTGTTATGGTAATTGTGCTATGTATTACGTATATCGGAATTCACCAAATTGCAGCGGTAGGAGCTTTAGCTATGCAGCTAAACGCCGCAGAGTTAGGAATTAGTAATATTAGCCTTGCATTATTGCTTTTATTGACTTGGTCAATATCCACAGGACTTAGCCCATTTTCCGGTTTAAACCTAATGGTTAGCCGGTTTGCTGGTATCTCTGGAGTTCAGACTGGCTTGCGTTTTAATGGCTTGCATTATACGATAATTGCTATTATTGGAATTGGAATCATTTCGCTAATTGGCTAAACAGAGAAAACATAATGGATGCCTTCACTTTTTAGTGTGAAGGCTTTTTTTTTACGATGTTTGCATTTTATATAAAACGTATCCCGTGAAAAGTTCGAATAAATCTGTAAATTTCTTGGGATTTTTATTGGTTAGGATTTCAATTTTTTGTAATCTGTAGGCTAGGCTATTTCGATGAATATGAAGCTCTTTTGAAATAGCATTCATATCCCCGCTATTAGTAATATAGCTGATAAGTGTTTCCATTAGTTCTCGTCCTTTAGAATTTTCTTCAAGCTCCTGATAGAAGTTATTCATGTCATTAAGCGAATTGTCCTTGTTTGTTAAATAATCTATGAATTTAAGATCCTTATAGTCGCAGTGAATTTGATTCATTCCTAGCTTGTCAGCAATCTCAATGGCTCTTTTTGCTTCATGCACGGACGTATTGACTTGCGTATATGGATTTCCAACCCCTAATTTGTATTCATTGTTTGCTAAGCTCTTTTCAATCCTAGTTATGATTTCACTTTGACACGGAACAATAAAAAGAGTGAGATTAGGAGTAAGCCGGAATACGAATTCTTGGTCGTGAAGAGGGACTTTTTTATTTACAGTGCTTTTAATAACGATTGCTCTTCGCTCTATAGAAAGGTCTATTCCAAAAACCTCACCGTTATTGATCAACGTTTCATCGTATTCTTCATTTCGAAAAATCCATTGATATAAAAATTCTTCCTTCATTTGTTCTTTAATTCGGCGTTCCTTAAATAAAAATTCTTGGTTTATTAGTAATTCAGCTGTAATTCTTACTAATTCAGCAAAGGGACTTACAACCAGAGGATCACCGCTAATTCCAATAACCCCAATAATTCTATTTCTAAAATAGATGGGGATGTTCACTCCGGGTTTTGCTCCACCTTCAGAGTGATAGATGGATACGATTGATTCTTGTTCGATGGCTAATGTAGCACCTTGATGATAGTTATCAATTCGTTTTGGGTCACCGCTTCCAATGATCCTTCCGATATCATCCATGATATTCACGTTATAGGGAATTACCTGCATTACTTTATTAGCAATTTCTTGAGCTAATACCTTATTGATGTTCATTTTTCATACCTCCAAGGATTACAAAAAAATACGTTTTACGTATCATTTGTTTATTTGCACAAAAAACGAGAGGAAATATTATCAATTTAACCGATGATTTATTTGTAAGATAATTATACAATATAAATTGTAAACGGTTACTATTAAACAAAGAAAACTTGAAACTCAATGAAAAAGCGTAACAAATTGTTCACTTGATTTAAATTGATATTCCTGTTATTAGAAAGGCCAAATAAATCAATTTTGTTCAAGTGACCAAAAATACGAGAAAGATTTTTATCGAAATGAATGAAGAAATTTTCTTCGAAACCGTTTACGATAGATGTGTGAAGAGGGTCGATTTAAAAAGTATGCTTAACAAAAAACTGATTCATCAACAATCTTCAATTTGTAACAAGTTTCACGGTTTATTTCAAGAAAAAAAGATTATTATTAGATTGTCAACTTGAAAATAGTACTAATCAACAAAGTAATCTTTTAAAAAAAACCAATTATGTGAAATAGTTCACAAAAATGTCACAATGACTCACTAGCATTCTAAGGAATATCAGGGAGATCAAGAAGGAGGCAAACATGTTTAAACCAAATGGAGTCATTCCAGCCTTAGTAACACCGTTAGACCAAAATGGAAACTTAATGGAAGATGCTTTAAGAAAAGTAATTGACTACACGATTTCAGGTGGAGTTCACGGGCTTTTTATTTTAGGAAGCAGCGGCGAGATTTACGGATTGACACAAGAACAAAAACGCCGTGTGGTTGAAATTACAGTTGACCATACAGCAGGCAGAGTTCCAGTTTACTGTGGTGCAAGCGAAATTACCACTCGTGATTGTATTCAAACTGCACAAATGGTTGAAGAAGTTGGCGGAGTTTCAGCACTATCTGTTCTTACACCATATTTCATGTCACCGACACAAAGTGAATTAGCAGATCATTTTAAAGCGATTGCAAAATCAACAAAACTACCTGTTATCCTTTATGGAAACGAAGCCCGTACACAAGTGAAAATTGAAGTTAAAACGTGTGAAGAGTTAAGTAAAGTAGACAATATTATTGGTATTAAAGACAGCAGTGGAGATATGACAAGAATGGCTGAGTATCTAAGAGTAACAGACCGTGAAACATTCTCGGTTCTAGCTGGAAGAGATACCTTGATTTATGCAGGACTTTGCCATGGTGGATCTGGTGCAATTGCAAGTACTGGTAATATTGCTCCAAAGCTAGTTTCAGAGATATACAATACATTCGTAGCAGGTAATCAACAAAAATCACTAGAATTACAGTTAAAACTTGCTCCATTAAGACTAGCAGTTGATAAAGCAACATTCCCTGTTGTCTTAAAAGAAGGATTAAGAATGGTAGGTATTGATGTTGGGGTTGCTTTAGCACCTGCAGCTGAGATGAGCCCAGAAAGTAGATTAATTTTAGAGAACGTTTTAAAAGACTTAGAGTTGTATCAAATTTATTAATTAAACTATCTCCCTTTGGAAGGAAGAAATAACTATGCCATTATTATATGTTGCTTTAGCTGTTGTCCTATTACTAGTTTTAATGATCCCACTAAAAATGAACGGGTTCATCTCACTCATCTTGACTTCTATATTTGTTGGTTTTCTCGTAGGAATGCCAATGGAACAAATTTGGGGTACCATTGGTGCTGGGCTAGGAGGCCAACTAAAGGGAACTGCTATCATTGTTGGCCTAGGCGCTATGCTTGGAACAGTTCTTGCTGATGCGGGTGCCGCACAGCGGATTGCTACTAGCTTGGTAAACAAAATGGGAATAAAACGTGTTCAGCTTGCCATCTTAATTACTGCCTTTGTTCTTGGCGTTACCATGTTCTTTGAGGTAGCTTTTGTGTTATTAATTCCACTTGTATTCGTTATTGTTCGTCAAACGAAGTTAAATCTTTTATGGATTGCTTTGCCAATGGCAATCGGGTTATCTACCACTCATAGTTTTCTCCCTCCACACCCGGGGCCAGCAGCAGTCGTGGGCGTGTTCGAAGCTGATATGGGATTAACTCTATTATACGGATTGTTTATTGCTATACCTGTAGCGACTTTAATTGCCTATACCTGGACTAGACTACCATTTTTCAAAAAAATTAATCCGACTATTCCAGAGGGGCTGGCATCGACCAAACAGTTTAAAGATGAAGAAATGCCATCTTTTGGAGTCAGTATTTTAGTTGCTCTTATACCAGTAGTACTGATTGCAATCGATGCTGTTAACACATTGTTCTTACCAGAAGAAAATGGTTTCAGACACGTTATGAGTTTCATTGGTGCATCAGAGTCGGCATTATTAATTGGCCTCCTAATCTCTATGTGGCTACTAGGACCAAGAATTGGTCGTCCTTTAAAAGATGTAATGAAGTCTTGTTCCGATGCTGTTAAGCCAATGGCTATGATCATTTTGGTGATTGGAGCAGGGGGAGCATTTAAACAAGTGCTAGTTGATGGCGGAATTGCAGATTATATCAAAGCGATCACAGAAGGCTGGGCTTTGTCTCCAATCATTCTTGCTTGGCTCATTGCTGCTCTCTTACGTATTGCTCTTGGCTCAGCTACGGTTGCCGTTATGACAGCAGCTGGAGTGGTATTGCCAATCGCTCAAGCATCAGGTATACCGATGGAATTAATGGTACTTGCTGTATCATGCGGAAGTGTTGCTTTCTCTCACGTAACTGACCCAGGTTTCTGGATGTTTAAAGAATACCTTAACTTATCGGTTACGGATGCCATAAAAGTTAGAACAACTTATACTACCGCGCTAGGTATCCTAGGTTTAGGCGGAGTTTTACTTCTAAATATGTTTATCGGATAATGACTTAAATTTTTGAGAAAATAGGGCAGTAAGCAACTTACAGACAAAATTACTGCCCTATTTTTAGTAACTTGACATTGTGAGTAAAGGTAATATTTGCAGTATTACTTTTTATATATATAAAATTCATGTAGGAGTGAGTCGTAAAATGACGAAAATAGGATTTATTGGATTAGGAATAATGGGTAAGCCGATGAGCAAGAACTTGATCAAGGCTGGATATCAACTAATTGTAAGTGATTTTAATAAAGATGCAGTGAAGGAACTTGAATTATTAGGCGCAGAAGTAGCAAATACCCCTAAAGAAATTGCAGAAAAAGCTGATATTGTTATCACTATGCTGCCTAATTCTCCGAATGTAAAGCAAGTTGCATTAGGTGAAAATGGATTAATCGAAGGTGCGCATGAAGGATTAGTTTATATCGATATGAGTTCGATTGCACCAGCTGCTTCACAAGAAGTATATAAAGTATTAATTGAAAAAGGCGTAGACATGATCGATGCTCCTGTTAGCGGTGGTGAACCAAAAGCAATCGACGGAACCATTTCTGTAATGGTTGGCGGTAAAGAAGAAGTGTTTAATAAAGTGAAGCCAGTATTAGACGCAATGGCTGGTTCTGTTGTTCGCGTTGGAGAAATCGGTGCAGGAAATGTTACAAAATTAGCGAACCAAGTAATTGTAGCCTTAAACATCGCAGCAGTTTCAGAAGCATTTGTTCTATCTCAAAAAGCTGGTGTAAATCCAGAAGCAGTTTTTGAAGCGATACGTGGAGGATTAGCTGGAAGTACAGTACTTGAAGCAAAAGCACCAATGATGTTAGATCGTAACTTCAACCCAGGTTTCCGTATTAATCTTCACATCAAAGATTTAACAAATGCAATGGAAGCTGGTCATGAAGTAGGCGCACCACTACCGTTAACTGCAGCAGTATTAGAAATGATGTATGGATTAAAGGTTGATGGCCATGAATTTGATGACCACAGCGGTCTATTAAAATACTATGAAAAACTAGCAAACACTGAAGTTTCACGCTAATCATTTACTTTATTCGTGAAAATTATAGAACACGGCGATAAATACATTTCGTTCATTACAAAACAAATAAAGATTAACTAATAAAACAATTGATAGGAGAAATCCCAATGAATACTGTACAGAGTTTAGTTAATGTTACTCCAGTTGTTACGGAAATGACCGTTATCCCAGTTGCAGGTCGAGACAGCATGCTTCTTAACCTAAGTGGTGCACACGGAGCTTATTTTACAAGAAACATTCTTATTCTTAAAGACAGCAATGGAAACACAGGTGTTGGAGAAGTACCAGGTGGAGAAGGAATCCGTAAAACATTAGAAGATGCGAATCCATTAGTAGTAGGTTCATCCATTGGTAATTATAATAATATCTTAAATACGGTCAGAAAAGAATTTGCTGGACGTGACGCAGGCGGACGTGGGCTGCAAACCTTTGATTTACGTATTACTATCCATGCTGTAACAGCAATTGAAGCGGCATTACTAGATCTTTTAGGTAAGCATCTAAATGTACCAGTCGCTGCATTGTTAGGAGAAGGCCAACAGCGTGATAAAGTAAAAACATTAGGATACTTGTTCTATATTGGGGATCGTAATAAGACAGATCTACCTTATTATAGTAACCTTGATGCAGAGGAAGAGTGGTACCGCATTCGTCATGAAGAAGCGCTAACACCTGAAGCAGTTGTACGCTTAGCTGAAGCTTCCCATAAGAAATATGGCTTCAATGATTTCAAATTAAAAGGCGGAGTACTTGAAGGCAAAGAAGAAATTAAAGCGATCAAAGCTTTAAAAGAACGCTTTCCTGAAGCGAGGATTACCCTTGATCCAAATGGAGCTTGGTCATTGAAAGAAGCAGTAGAGCTTTGTAAAGATATGCATGGTATTCTTGCATATGCAGAAGATCCATGTGGTGCTGAAAATGGTTATTCTGGTCGTGAAATTATGGCTGAATTCAGAAGGCAAACTGGTCTTCCAACTGCAACAAATATGATTTCAACTGACTGGAGACAAATGGGTCATACTGTTTCCTTACAATCTGTTGATATTCCATTAGCAGATCCACATTTCTGGACTATGGCAGGTTCTGTACGTGTTGCACAAATTTGTAATGAATGGGGCTTAACTTGGGGCTCTCACTCTAACAACCACTTTGATATCTCTCTTGCAATGTTTACACATGTAGCTGCTGCGGCACCTGGTGAGATTACTCCAATTGATACTCACTGGATTTGGCAAGAAGGTACTGAGCGTTTAACAAAAGAGCCATTCCAAATTGTTGATGGTGACCTAACTATTCCTGATAAGCCAGGTCTGGGTATTGATATTGACATGGAGCAAATTATGAAAGCACACGAATTATACAATAATATGGGACTTGGTTCTCGTGATGACTCTGTAGGAATGCAGTTCTTGATTCCTAGCTGGAAATTCGATAACAAGCGTCCATGCTTAGTGCGATAATCAGTAGTAGGGTGGCTGTAAGGTCACCCTTTCTTACTACCAATATTTAGCTAAAACGTAAATAACTGATAAGTTATTGTTACTTTAAATGTAAAGGACAGATTATAATGAGGTTTGTATTAGCGCCTGATTCATTTAAGGAGAGTATGTCCGCAAAAAAAGCTGGCCTTGCAATGGAAAGAGGGATTCGTTCTGTTTTTCCAGATGCAGAATGTGTGATCGTACCTATGGCTGACGGAGGAGAAGGAACGGTAGAATCACTCGTAAGTATGACAAATGGGGAAATAATAAAGACAGAGGTTATTGGTCCATTAGGTGAAAAAGTGATAGCGGAATATGGTCTATTAGGTGAAGGGCAAACGGCTGTTATTGAAATGGCAAGTGCAAGTGGATTAGAAAACATTAAACTAGAAGACCGTAACCCCTTAGTAACTACTACGTTTGGTACAGGGGAATTAATTAAAAATGCATTAGACAAGGGTGTGACTCGTATATTGATCGGGATTGGGGGAAGTGCCACCAATGATGGAGGAGTAGGAATGCTCCAAGCCCTCGGTGTTTCCTTTAAAGATCAGAACGGTCAAGAACTAACCTTTGGCGGTGGAGCATTAAATCAATTAACTACTATTAATTTAAGTGGATTGGATAAACGGATCGCTCATGTTAAAATTGATGTAGCCTGTGATGTAACTAATCCTTTAATTGGAGAAAATGGCGCATCAGCCATTTTTGGACCACAGAAGGGTGCTTCACCAGAAGTAGTTCAACTTTTAGATCAAAACTTAGCCCATTATGCTGAAATTATCAAGAGAGATCTTGGTAAAGACATTGCTCATTCAGAAGGTGCGGGTGCAGCAGGTGGTCTTGGTGCAGGATTAATGGCATTTTTGAATGCAAACCTAAAAAAAGGCGTGGAACTAGTCATCGAATATACTGGTCTCGAGGAAAGAATGGCAGGAGCAGATTATGTTTTTACTGGGGAAGGCAGCATTGATGGCCAAACATTGTTCGGTAAAACACCTTTTGGAGTTGCTTCCATTGCTAAGAAGTATTCGATTCCAGTGATAGCTTTTGCAGGAAAAATAGGTAAAGGTGTAGAACCGCTTTATGAAAATGGATTTACTTCTATTGTCGGTATCCTTAAAGGTGTTTCTTCTTTAGATGAAGCATTGGAATCCGGTGAAGAAAATTTATCCTTTGCTGTGGAAAATATTTGTCGAGTGTTAAAATTATCATAATGAATGGTCTAATCAGATAGGCTGTCGAGCTTTTCGGCAGCTTTTTTTGGAGGTTAAAAGATGAACAGATGTGGATGGGTAAATCAAGATCCTCTATATATTAAATATCATGATTGTGAGTGGGGCATACCAGTAAATGAGGATCGCATGCTTTTTGAATGTTTAACTCTAGAAGGAGCTCAAGCCGGTTTAAGCTGGTATACAATATTGAAGAAAAGAGAAAATTACCGTAAGGCATTTGACAATTTTGATGTAAAAAAAATCGTTTTGTATGATGAACAGAAAATGGAAGAACTTTTACATAATGAAGGAATCGTTAGAAATAAACTAAAAATAAATTCTGTTATAACGAATGCGAAAGCATTCTTAAGGGTTGTAGAAGAATTTGGATCATTCAACCACTATATCTGGTCATTTGTAGATGGAAAACCGATAAATAATCATTTTAAAGATTTATCAGAAGTACCAGCAACAACTGAGATTAGTGATCGTTTAAGCAAAGATTTAAAGAAACGAGGCTTTAAATTTGTTGGATCAACGATTTGCTATGCCTTTATGCAGGCGATTGGGATGGTAAATGATCATGTAAAGTCGTGTTTTTGCTATAAATCCAATTAAAACCCATTAAATAAGGGTTGTTTTACGAAAGTAGACTCATTTTAAATGGGTCTTTTTTTGTTCATTATAATGAGTCAGGATAAGGACGAAAAAAGGGGTATTTTGACGTTTTTTATCTATTTACTAAATGTATAAACTATATTATATTGTTCTTAATAATGCACAAGAAATATTATTCATTTTTGAAACTAAAGTAGTATTAATACGTCTAATAGGTGTATCCAAATAAAGGGAATTTTTGTCGAAAACTATAATTCTAGAAAAATTTGCAGGAATATGAGTCTTAATATGGAATAGAATAGGTGAATAGATACATATTTCCATTTCTGAATATTCGGAAGTGTTTTTTGTTGAGGATGGTGAGATTTTGGGAGTCTGTTTTCGAACTGATTGTAGATAAAATCTTAAGGCCGGTTTTAACGTGGAAATAGAGCTTTGGGAAAGAAGGAGAAGTAATGCTAAAGAAGAGATGGATCGTGTGTATTCTTTTAGTTGGCAGTTTAATAGGTTTGGTTGGTTGTGATGAAAAGACAACAGCCGGTAAGGAATCCGAACAAAAGAATATGGTGACTGAACAAGAGAAGAAACTTGAGGAGCAAAAAGCCTCAGAAGAAGCAGCAAAGAAGGCTGCTGCTGAAGCCGAAGCTAAGAGAATTGCGGAGGAAGAAGCTAAAAAACCGAAAGTAGTCAATGTAATTGACCCAAGTACCAAAAACATTGTTAAAAGTCTTGTTCCGGTTGATATGGGATTTGGATTGGATAATGAAAAATATAAGAAAGAGCTAGAGAATTGGGCCAGGGATATAGCTAGGGGCACAGAAACGACACCTGGTTATGATACGAAGATGATACTCGATAAAATCGATGCAAATGGTCAAGTTATCAAAGGAAAACCAAGGGTGGTTCTTGAAGAAGCAGAACTTGTTAATAAGGTTATTGAAGCTTCTACAATCGGGGGAGATATATTTCTTCCTATATATATATCAGAAAGCGGTTATAAACCAGAAGACGTTGCCTATTTGTCTGAAGTGGTGGTAGGGACTTATAGTACGAAATTTAATCCTAGCGTAACAGGGAGAAATAAAAACATTGAACTTTCTGCACAGGCAATCGATAATGTTATTGTTGGAATAGGGGATGTATTCTCCTTTAATAATACAGTAGGACCAAGTGACGCAGAACATGGTTACCAGCCTGCTCAAGAAATTGTAAATAAGCAATTGGTTATGGGAATTGGCGGTGGAATTTGTCAAACCTCATCTACCTTGTTTAATGCTGTAGATCAACTAGCTGTTGAATATGTAGAATGGCATCATCATTCCCTGACAGTGGGATATGTACCTTCAGGAAGGGATGCAACGGTTTCATATGGTGGAAAAGATTTTCAATTTAAAAATACTGCTGGTGCGCCATTCCTAATAAAAACTATTTATAATGGAAATGGGACATTTACAGTTGAAGTTAGAACATCAGCAGCTTATCAGAGCTTACTGCAAAAAAGATAAGTTTTAATTAACAAAAGACGTGTGCATTGACACGTCTTTTGTTAATTTTAATAGTTAGTATTCAAATTAAAGTTAATTATCACTTTTTTACCATTCTCTAGGCTCATAGTTAAGATCGCTGAATAATTGGTTCTTTTCTTTTTTAGTTAAATCTCGCCATTGACCAACAGGGAGGTTTCCTAGTTCAATATTCATAACACGAATCCTTTGAAGACGAACAACTGAATAACTAAGCGCAGAGCACATTCGCCTGATTTGGCGATTTAATCCTTGTGTTAAAGTGATGTTAATAACGTATTTGGATAACTGTTTCACCTTGCATGGAAGTGTTTTCGTATCTAATATTCGAACACCTGCTGACATTTCATTTAAAAACTCAGATGTGATAGGCTTATCAACGGTAACGATATATTCTTTTTCATGTTTATTTTCGGCACGAAGGATTTCGTTGACAATATCGCCATCATTGGTGAGAAGGATTAACCCTTCCGAATCTTTATCAAGTCTGCCAATATGGAAAATTCGTAGTGGATGATTGACTAAATCTACAATGTTTCCTTTGATATGTTTTTCAGTTGTACTTGTGATTCCAACAGGTTTATTTAAGGCAATGTAGACATTATTTTTGGCGACCTTAATGGTTTCACCGTTTATACGAACGACGTCACCAGGCTCAACCTGACTGCCGACCTTTGCCACCTTCCCATTAATCGTAACTCTTCCTTCTTCAATCCATTTATCTGCACCGCGCCTTGAGGTTTTTCCAGACTCAGAAATAAATTTATTTAATCGCAGGTTAAACACTTCCTTATTTTGTTGAATTATGTTCTTAGAATACTTAACTAATAGGATAATTTCAAGGTTAATCATCCATACTGTTTACCGAAAGCAACATTTTTTCGTATCTGTTATAGTTTTCGCATCATGCCAAAAGGTTTCTCTAGACCCACTAGATGTTTTTGTTCAATAATATATATAGGGAAAAGAAGTGGGTGATTAAGTGATTGAAGAACAAGGATTTATCGATTTAAAAAGAGGAGAACGTGGTGCAATTATAAGTATTATTGCTTATATTTTTTTATCTATATTAAAACTAGCAGTGGGTTATTTTGCAAATTCCGAGGCATTGAAAGCGGATGGCTTGAACAATGTAACTGATATTATAGCTTCGGTTGCTGTTTTAATAGGTCTTAAGTTATCTCAAAGACCTGCTGATGATGACCATCCTTATGGGCATTGGAAAGCAGAAACCGTAGCGTCAATGGTTGCGTCTTTTATCATGATGGCCGTTGGTCTAAAGGTTACATACGAAGCGATTATTAGTATTTTCTATACACAAAATGAGACACCGGACGTAATGTCTGCATGGACGGGGTTATTTTGTGCCTTCGTTATGTATTTTGTTTATCGATATAATAAGAAACTTGCAACAGAAATAAACAGCCAATCAGTCATGGCTGCAGCAAAAGATAATCTCTCTGATGCCTGGGTAAGTGTAGGAACTTTCATTGGAATTATCGGAGCGCAATTTGGGCTTCCATGGCTGGACCCATTAGCAGCCGTTTTGGTTGGATTCCTTATTTGTAAAACAGCTTGGGACATTTTTAAGGAAGCATCCCTTTATCTTACTGATGGTTTTGATGAAAAGGAAATTGAATTATATAAAGAAACCATCTATCAATGTAATGGTGTTAAGGGTGTGAAAGCAATAAAAGCAAGAAATTATGGAAATAACGTAGTTGTGGATGTTGTAATTCTTGTGAATTCTACGTTAGATGTAAAGTGTGCACATGATATTGCTACAGAGGTCGAGGAAGAATTAATCATTAGACATAAAGTCTATGACGTACATATTCATGTAGAACCTCAATAACAACAATTTAACCCCCGTCCTTTTTGGTGGACGGGGGTTTGTTAGTTTTCTTCCGTTTCTTCGATTTGTTGATAGAATTTTATAATGATTTGGTTTAATTGATGGAGTTCTAGTTTCCAAAGTTCTACTGGGTTGTTTTGTAACGTTTGTAGGGCACTTTCGATTAGGAATTTTCTTGGTGACCTGGTATGCAGGACTTCTTCTTGGATAAAATCTAGTAGTTCAAGATATTTTTCTTGTTCATTTTTTTCTTGAAAGTGTTTTGTAATGGAATTCTTAATGGAACCTGTAATTTTGCAGAATTGATCCAGCTGTTCATGACTTTTTTTCCGAATTCCAGGGAGCCATTTATCTAAGAGTTCGGGAGCATGTAACTGCTCTTCGGTTACTGCCACTTCGTCAACCATTTTTACCAAACGATTTACACTATATCTAACAACTTCACTAATCTTCTCGCTTGATTCTGTCGCCATTCGATTGTATTGGAGATTATTCCGCAATAACCCCGTAAACATAATGGCACAATCTAATAAGTATGGTTTATTTTTTTCTCCGAAGATATCGTTAAACCGCTCAAACATCCATCGAAGTGACCTCAACTGACTGTGACGGATATATTGTTTTAAATCAACGTCATTTGACGCCATAACTTCTTCGTAAAGAGCAATCAACTTATTTTTCCTATTTGTAATCATTTGCATTTCCATTTGTTTGACAAAAATCTCTATATCCGCAGGATTTTTACCAATTAACAATTCATTCCGCTCTTTTTCTAGCTTTTTATAAACAGTCTTATAAATAGCAATTAATAATTCACTTTTGGAAGAAAAATATTTGTAAAAAGTTCCTTTAGAAATGCCGCTAAAGTCTAATATGTCCTGAATAGAAGTTGCTTGATATCCTTTATCAATAAATAATTGATGGGCTTTATTAATGACATGCTGCTTCCGCTCGTTCATGTTATCACCTATATTCCGAATTATACTAACAGTATAAAAATATACTAACTTAAATAGAAGAGGATTACAAACCCATAATTTTTCAGTATTTTTTGATTGCAAAAAATGAACTGACGGTATATTATTAATAAAGCGTGAAACAGGGGTATAAAAAAATGTACAAAGAGTTTACAGGGGGTATTAAAATGGAACAAGTTAAAACTGAAACAAAACGTCCTCCATACGGGATGATTTCTATCCTGATGATAGGGGCTTTTATTGCATTCTTAAATAACACATTACTTAATATTGCACTTCCTTCAATTATGTCTGATTTAGAGGTTGACCCCTCAACTGTTCAATGGTTGACTACAGGCTTTATGTTAGTTAATGGAGTTTTAATTCCTACCACAGCATTTTTAATTCAAAAATATTCAGTACGAAAGCTTTTCTTAGTGGCAATGGGCTTGTTTACAGCAGGAACGATTATCGCTGGGTTTGCACACATATTCCCAATTTTATTAGCAGGTCGGATGACACAAGCGGCCGGTTCTGCGATCATGATGCCATTATTAATGAATGTTATGTTAGTTAGCTTCCCAATTGAAAAAAGAGGAGCAGCCATGGGGATATTTGGATTAATCTTAATGGGGGCACCTGCTATTGGTCCAACGCTGTCTGGGTGGCTAATCGAGCACTATGACTGGAGAATGCTATTCCACTTTGTTACACCAATCGCTGTGATTGTTCTTTTACTCGGATTTTTCTTACTGAAAGACAAGAAAGAAAAGGTGGATATTCGTCTGGACTTCTTGGCCGTGTTACTTTCAAGTGTTGGCTTTGGCGGATTATTGTATGGCTTTAGTTCAGCAGGTAAGCAAGGATGGGATAGTCCGCAAGTTTTCTTAACAATTGCGATCGGAGCTCTTTCTTTATTAGTATTTATTGTAAGACAGGTAAGACAAGAACAACCAATGCTAAATTTTAGAATCTTTAAATTCCCGATGTTTGCTTTATCATCCGTTATTTCAATGGTTCTTACAATGGCTATGTTTTCTGGGATGTTATTGCTGCCGATTTATGTGCAAACGATTCAAGGAATCTCACCAATGGATGCGGGGCTTTTGATGCTGCCAGGTGCCATTATCATGTCATTAATGTCGCCGATTACAGGTAAACTATTCGACAAATTCGGTGGGCGTATGCTAGCAATCATTGGCTTAAGCATCACCGTTTACACCACTTATCTGTTCAGCCAATTATCATTTGAAACATCGTACCTTCATTTACTCTTACTCTTTTCATTCCGTATGTTTGGAATGTCGATGGTCATGATGCCTGTCTCAACAAACGGATTGAATCAACTACCTGCACGTTTTTATCCTCATGGTACTGCCATGAATAACACGCTTCAGCAAGTATCTGGTGCAATTGGTACAGCACTGTTGGTGACAATTATGTCTAATCGGACAGAGTCGAAAGCAATCGAACTAGGTAAAGCTGCTAAGGCTGCTTTAACAGAGCAGCCAACACAAGCGGTGTTGGCAGAAATGCAACAACAAATCAAGATGCAAGCCATGCTGGATGGGATAAATTTTGCCTTTTTAGTTTGTACCTTTATTGCAGCAGTTGCCCTAATACTAGCATTCTTTATGAAACGGGTAACACAAGCTGCGGATAATATCGGTGAAAACCCTGTTGAAAAAAAAGCCTTATCTAAACTAGTTGAAAATTAAAGTTAACTAAAAGCAGCTTAGGCTGCTTTTTTTTGACTTAAAAGATATTTGCTTTTTTAATGAGAAACGCTCTATAGTAATACTTAAGAAATGATTAATTGGGAGGCTTACAGCTTTGGAAGCAAATTTTTCTATTGCATATATTGAACGCTGCAGTAAAGAAACAGAAACGATGATTGCGAATGAATCATCCAGTTTCTTAAATCAGTCTATTACTTACTTAAAAGTACATAAAAGTGAATTTATTTATGTTGAGTCTGTTTTATTTGATGATATTGGTGTTGAAGGTATTTCACTTGAGGCAGATGATGTTTTTGGTACATATGATGTTATGCTGGGCTTAAAGCTTCAAAAAAAGTATGACAAATTATTAAGGGAGTATCTAAATAGCTCTTTAGATGGCGAACATTCAAAATTTGATTTAATGTTTAGTCAAGATGATGGATTATGGGATTTGAATTTTGCATTAAATTATATTGCGGGATACAAAGAGGATATGTCCATCAGTGATGCCTTTTCGCTTATACACCAATTTTTATTAAATTTGGTGAAAGCCGTTAAGAAACCAACCAACTGAACGTGAATATTCTATAAAATTAATATTTCGTTGTGATGATTCATTACTAAAAAAACGCTTGGAGAAAAAAATCCAAGCGTTACTTTACTTTATGTCTTAATACTGTCTTTAATTTTGCAGGATCTGTCTTTCGTGGATCACTAATGTATATTTCACGATGTCTTTTATCAATGCGAGTTAAGTTATTAGCAGAACAAAAATCATCCATTTTTGAAAATGTTTCAGGTTCACTATCGTAATCTCCAATGTGCAAACATTGAACGCACAATCCCTCTTCAATTATTTCGAATTTTACAGACTCTAATAAGTCATCTGAAACTTTTTTTGCTGATAGTTCTTTAGCCATTGAGTAGAGTTCCTCTGTTACAAAATCTGGTTGTCGGATCATTAAATTATATACTAACCTATCTTTATCGAGCTTTTCTAATTGTCTTCCAACTTCGTCTAAGTCCCAAACCCCTTCCAAAGGAAAAACGGTATATTCAAAATAACCATTGGGGGTAATCCCTTTCTTGGGCATCATCCTTATCGCATATGACAATGCATATAGAGCCGCAACACTCTCCTTGAATGCCTCGCTGTTAGGATTCCCTTTCCCGTTCAACGTAAAGTACTTTATCGGAGGAACCTTTAATTTTGTTGGTGTTATAGAAGGCAGATAAATTTCTTTGTCTTTTTTTCTCCATTCATATTTCATTTGTATCCATCCTTTTTACAGTTAATGAACGTTTATCACTTTTCCAAGTTAGTTTAAGCTTAAACTAAATAAATAGGAAATGCATTCAAATAATTGACAAAGTCGTAACGTATAACAATACTGATGATAAGAAATAGTTGATGTTAATAATCCCAATTAATGAGAGGAGAATGATAGAGAATATGAGTTATGATAAAAAAACCGCTCTCATTCTTGGAGCCACAGGGCTAATTGGCAAGGAATTAGTTAAAATAATTAGTGAGAGTGACCAATATGATAAAATTCGTTTATTGGTTAGGAAAACAATTGAAATTAACGATGAAAGATTTGAAATACATATTGTAAATTTTGATGACCTACATGAATACTCAGAGTTATTTCAGGTGAATGATGTATTCTGTTGTTTAGGTACCACAATAAAAAAAGCTAAAACAAAAGAGGCTTTTAGAAAGGTAGACTATGAATATCCCGTTGAGGCTGCCAAATTAGCAAAGAAAAATGGTGTGGAGAAGTTCCTCCTCGTTTCGGCAATGGGTGCAGATGCAAATTCCCGCATTTTTTACAATCAAGTCAAGGGCAAACTGGAAGAATCTCTTAAAAGGTTGGATTTGCCATCACTTCAGATTTTTCGACCCTCTTTGTTATTAGGGAAAAGGGAAGAGTTTCGCTTGGGAGAAAAAGTAGCAGAGACAGCAAGTGGTTTCCTGAATTTTATTATGATTGGACCATTGCGTCCTTATAGAGGGATACAAGCTGAAAAAGTTGCAGATGCAATGGTTGTGGTTGCACAATCAACAATAAATGGAACGACTGTTTATCCTTCTTATAAGATCGATCAGATGATTGCCTACTCTAATTGGAAAAGACAAAGTTTAGTCTAACGAAAGTGTACCGATAAGGTGCACTTTTTTTGATGATACATTGTCTTCGCCAAATAATTTAGGAATGTCGAGAACTTATTTAGAAGAAGAACTTTCAATTACTGAAAATCTTTAGCTAGCTATATACTAAATTTCCAGTATTAACATTGGTTTTTTCTGTTTTTTTAACAAAAAACCTTTTTAATTAAGTTCGATGTAATTTTACAAATTTTGTTTATCACATGTGATAAATTGGTAAAAGACAAAGAATGGTACAAGAACAACTCTCATTTATCTCTAATTAATCATCGATTTTTCCCTTCAATCATCATTAAGTGTAAATAATCCGCATAAATGTGTTATATAATCCTGTTTACCATTTTAGAAGTAAAATACGAGTATTATCTTATAGGGTAAAAATGAACTCTATTTTTGTCCTGTAAAATGCAGAGTTTGGAGTGAAATCGCTTTTAAAAAGGAGGACTTTTTATTGGAAAGAATACAGCGGATATCCAACACCAATCTGGAAATTAACTTTCAAGAAGTGGAACATGCACTTACAAAACAAGAAGCGTTAGAAGAATCAAATCGCTGTCTTTATTGTTACGATGCCCCATGTATTAAGGCTTGCCCAACAGGGATTGACATCCCAACCTTTATTAAAAAAATAGCCTCTGGAAATCTACTAGGATCAGCAAAAACGATTATGGCTGCCAATCCAGTTGGTGCAAGCTGTTCAAGGGTGTGTCCAACGGAAGAGCTATGTGAAGGAGCATGTGTCTTAAACCACTCAACAAAACCAATTATGATTGGAAACTTGCAGCGATATGCCACAGATTGGGCAATAAAAAATAAACAAACACTTTTTAACCCGGGAGCTCCCAACGGTAAGTCTGTTGCCGTTGTTGGCGGGGGACCTGCTGGCCTTTCTACTTCTAGAGAACTAGCACGGTTAGGGTATAAAGTAACAATATATGAGGCAGCAGAAAAAGCTGGAGGATTAAATACGTATGGTATTGTCTCTTTCCGACTTCCCCAGTCGATTTCGTATTGGGAAGTCGAACAAGTTGAAAAACTAAATGTCACCATCAAAACAAATACAAAGGTTGGCAAGGATGTAACAGTAAACCAATTACTGCAAAACTATGATTGCCTAGTGTTAGCAGTGGGTATGGCGCAAGTTCCTGGTTTAGGTATAGAAGGAGAAAACTTAGAGGGAGTCTACGACGCTATTGAGTTTGTAAAGGAAACAAAAAGCGGAAGGCTTTCGAAGGATTTCATCGGTAAACGTGGAGTTGTTATTGGTGCTGGAAATACGGCAATCGATGGTGCAACCTGTTCGGTACGTTTAGGAGCGAAAAATGTAAAAATCTTATACCGTCGAACAGAAGAAGAAATGACCGCCTATGATTTTGAATATGAATTCGCAAAACAAGACGGTGTGGAATTTCGCTGGTTAACGGCTCCGAAGCGAATTATAGGTGATGAAACTGGAAGAGTTACCGGAATAGAATGTATCAAAATGAAGCTTGGCGAACCAGATCAAGATGGTCGCAGGAGACCACATCCTATTGAAGGATCTGAACATGTCCTGCTGGTCGATGCAGTCATCAAAGCCATCGGACAAACAAGGCATTTGGAACTAATAGAGGCACTTGAGTTAAAGCATGACAGTGGTGTAGTAAAAGTCAATAAAGAAACCTATCAAACTTCTAATCCAAAAGTTTATGCATGTGGTGATGTTGTTTTTGGAAAGGGGAAAGGTGACGCCATGGTTGTTACCGCTGCCCAACAAGGGAAACTAGCAGCCTATAGCATCCATAAACAATTTACAGCAGTCGGAACAGCACCGTAATTTGAATTTACAAAAGATATAAATATGTAAGCGTTTTCCTTGGTGAAAAGGAGTTTTAATAATAAAGGGGTGAATACGAGATGGCTGATTTGAGTATTAATCTTGCTGGGATAAAATCTCCTAACCCATTTTGGCTGGCGTCAGCACCACCCACTAATTCAGGGTATCAGGTTCAGAGAGCCTTTGAAGCAGGATGGGGTGGAGCAGTTTGGAAGACATTAGGGGACCCAATCTTAAATGTTTCCTCTAGGTTTGCGGCCATCAGTTTTAACGGGCAGCGGGTAGCTGGTTTTAATAATATCGAACTGATTACAGACAGACCTCTTGATGTAAATTTAAAAGAAATCTATGAAACGAAAAAGAGATTTCCAAACCATGCCATTGTAGCTTCATTAATGATGGAACCAAAACAGGAAAAATGGCACGAACTCGTAAAAAGAGTGGAGGATGTCGGTGTTGATGGTCTCGAATTAAACTTCGGCTGTCCGCATGGAATGGCTGAACGTGGAATGGGATCTGCCTCTGGCCAAGTGCCTGCGCTGGTAGAGCGACAGACTTATTGGGTAAAGGAAGTGGCAAAAACTCCTGTCATTGTAAAACTAACGCCAAATATTACAGACATTACCGCTACTGCTGAAGCCGCGTGCCAAGGCGGGGCAGATGCCATAAGTATGATTAACACAATCAATAGTTTGATGGGGGTTGACCTAGAAACATGGAATACGATCCCCCATGTCGCTGGGAAAGGTGCACATGGGGGCTATTGTGGACCTGCTATTAAACCAATCGCTCTTAATATGGTGGCAGAATGTGCCCGCCATGCAAATATACCTATTCCTATTTCTGGTATTGGAGGTATCTCAAACTGGCAGGATGCAGTGGAGTTCATGTTAATGGGGGCAACAGGTGTCCAAATCTGTACAGCTGCCATGCATCACGGATTCCGAATTGTGGAAGACATGATAGAAGGACTCAACCATTATTTAGATGGCAAGGGTATTAAAGCCGTTAGCGAAATCATTGGAAAATCAGTCCCGAAATATGCCGATTGGGGTAATTTGGATCTTAATTACAATATCGTTGCCAAAATTAATACAGATGTGTGCATTAATTGTAATAAGTGCCATATTGCCTGTGAGGATACATCGCATCAATGTATTGATATGCTCACCGACGAAAACGGTAAAGGCTATCTTAAAGTACGCGAAGAGGATTGTGTCGGATGTAATCTTTGTTCGATTGTCTGCCCAGTCGACGGAGCTATCGATATGGTCGAATCGGCGAATGAACTAGCACCGATGACTTGGAATGAAAGACAAGCAGCTTTGAGTATTGCAACAGAATGTAAGATTGATAGTAAACAATGAGAAGGGAGAACTGTAATGAAGAAATTAATAAAAAATGGCACAATTGTCACAGCTACTGATTCCTTTACAGCAGAAATATTAATTGAAGAAGGAAAAATTTCTCAAATAGGTACAAACCTTCCTGCACAGGGTGCAGAAATAATTGACGCTAATGGCTGTCTTGTTTTCCCTGGAGGCATTGACCCTCATACCCATTTAGATATGCCTTTTGGAGGTACGGTAACGAAAGATGATTTCGAAACGGGAACCATTGCAGCTGCTTTTGGTGGAACAACAACAGTCATTGATTTTTGTTTAACAAACAAAGGTGAACCGTTAAAAAATTCCATCCAAACCTGGCATGCTAAGTCAAAAGAAAAAGCAGTCATTGATTATGGTTTCCATTTAATGATTGCAGAAATGAATGAAAATGTTTTGAATGAGCTTCCCTATGTGATTAATGAAGAAGGGATTACCTCTTTTAAAGTGTTTATGGCATACAAAAACGTATTTCAAGCAGATGATGAAACGCTATTCCGGACATTGATTTCAGCAAAAGAGCACGGTGCCCTTGTCATGGTTCATGCAGAAAATGGCGATGTCATCGATTATTTAACGAAAAAGGCTGTTGCAGAAGGAAACACTGCCCCTATTTATCACGCCTTAACAAGACCACCAGAATTAGAGGGAGAAGCAACTGGTAGAGCAGCAAAACTTACAGGGCTGGCAAACTCACAAATATATGTGGTTCATGTTTCTTGTGCGGAAGCCGTTGAAAAAATTACTGAAGCCCGCAGTAAGGGTTTTGATGTATGGGGAGAAACTTGTCCTCAATATTTAGTTTTAGATAAAAGTTACTTGGAAAAACCAAATTTCGAAGGGGCAAAATATGTTTGGTCACCGCCATTACGAGAAAAATGGAATCAAGAAGTCCTATGGAATGCATTAAAGAGTGGTCATTTGCAAACTCTCGGTTCTGATCAATGCTCCTTTGATTTTAATGGTCAAAAGGACCTAGGAAGAGATGATTTTACCAAAATTCCAAACGGAGGTCCCATCATTGAGGATCGCATTTCGATTTTATTCTCTGAGGGGGTGAGGAAGGGACGAATTAGTCTAAATCAGTTTGTTGAACTAACTTCCACACGAGCTGCAAAATTATTTGGTTTATTCCCGAGAAAAGGAACAATTGCCGTTGGTTCTGATGCGGATATAGTTATTTTTGATCCTCAGGCAGAGCGAGTGATTTCTGCTGAGACACACCATATGGCGGTCGATTACAATGCCTTTGAAGGAATGAAAGTAACTGGTGAGCCTGTTTCTGTTTTATCTCGCGGTGAATTTGTTATCCGTGATAAGCAGTTTGTTGGGAAACCAGGTGCTGGTCAATATTTAAAAAGAGTAAAATACAGTGGCAATACACCTTTAAATCAAAACGAAACCCTATCCATATAATTAGTGAAGTATCTGCCAGCCTTAAATTTGATAAATGAAATTCTTATTTGCAGGGAGGAAACGATGTCAGATTATCAACAATATCTTAATGAAAGAGATAAACTAGATTTTCTCGTTCAGAAGGGTTATCGGATTAATGCTGTGCATGAGCATTTAGATGGTGCATCTGTTGAGTTTTTCCACCCGAGCAGTAAAAAAAGAGAAACATTACAAATTGGGACAGCCAATGCAAGAAAGTATTTTTCGAGCTTACTCATTAAGCAAAATTTGGGAATTAAGTAAGGCAGACTAGTAGATTATGAAGGTAGGCAGGAAGGGGATTTATTGATCGTGACAAAAACAGATACTACCGTACTACAAAATTTTATTAATGGTGTTTGGGTAAGATCGAATGGGAGTCAGACACTTCAGGTGCCAAACCCTGCAACAAATGAATTACTTACAAATGTTCCGGTTTCTTCAAAAGAAGATGTAAATTCGGCTGTTGCTGCTGCAAAGGAAGCATTTATGAAATGGAAAAAGGTTCCTGTTCCGAAACGGGCAAGAATACTCTTTAAATATCATAGTTTATTAACAGATAACCATGAAGAGTTAGCAAGATTGATTGTCCAAGAAAATGGTAAAGCGTATAAAGAGGCCTATGGGGAAGTACAACGGGGCATTGAGTGTGTCGAGTTTGCTTCAGGAGCTCCTACCTTAATGATGGGTGAAACATTATCAGGTATTGCAGAAGAAATCGATTCCGAAATGTTTCGTTATCCGATTGGGGTTGTCGGCGGAATAACTCCGTTTAACTTTCCAATGATGGTACCCCTCTGGATGTTTCCATTAGCTATTGCATGTGGAAATACCTTTGTATTAAAACCTTCAGAACGTACACCTATTTTAGCTAATAGACTAGCAGAGTTGTTCTCTAAAGCTGGTGCCCCTCCTGGAGTATTAAATGTAGTTCATGGTGCTCATGATGTAGTAAATGGATTGCTGGATCACGAAGACATTGCTGCCATATCCTTTGTTGGTTCACAGCCGGTTGCAAAGTATGTATATGAACGGGCGGCATGCAAAGGAAAAAGAGTTCAAGCCCTTTCTGGTGCAAAAAATCATCATATTGTGATGCCTGATGCTGATATGGATAAGGCGGTACAGCATATTATCAGTTCAACGTTTGGAAGTGCTGGACAACGCTGTATGGCCTGTAGCGCGGTCGTTGTTGTAGGTGACAATGAACGTTTCGTTAAGTTATTAACGAAAAAAGCAGATGAGCTAATTATCGGAAATGGCATGGATGACGAGGTGTTATTAACTCCCGTTATAAGAAAGGAACATCGTGATAAAGTTTTAGGATATATTGAAAAAGGAATCGCAGAGGGTGCGGACTTACTTCGTGATGGACGAAGTGAAATAAGTGAATATTCAGAAGGTAATTTCCTTGGGCCAACCATTTTTGATCATGTGACTCCGGAAATGACCATTGCCAAGGAAGAAATTTTTGCTCCCGTTTTAAGCCTGCTCCGAGCGATAGATTTAGATGAAGGATTGGAGTATATTCGAAAATCAAGGTATGGAAATGGTGCAACGATCTATACCAATAATGCAAAAGCAATCCGGCAATTCCGAGAAGAAGCTGATGCAGGTATGCTGGGAATAAATGTCGGGGTTCCAGCAACGATGGCTTTCTTTCCATTTTCAGGCTGGAAGGATTCCTTTTATGGCGATTTACATGTGAATGGAAAGGATGGCTTAAACTTCTATACGCGAAAAAAAATGATTACATCGCGTTTTGATGCTTAGATGAGGGAGGGATGGCAGATGGTTCAAACTGGTCGCCCACAGGAAGAATACCTTGCACAGGATGATAAATATATATGGCATTCAATGAAGCCCTATAATCCTAATGCTACCATTGTGGCAGCTAAGGCAGATGGATCATGGGTAACGGATGCTGATGGCAAGCGTTATTTAGATGCTATGGCAGGTTTATGGTGCGTCAATGTAGGTTATGGAAGACAAGAGCTTGCTGAAGCAGCCTATGAACAGCTTAAGGAAATGGCGTATTTTCCACTGACTCAAAGTCATATTCCAGCTATCAAGCTTGCAGAAAAATTAAACGAAATGCTTGGTGGCGATTACGTAATCTTTTTTTCTAACAGTGGATCAGAGGCCAATGAAACTGCCTTTAAAATCGTCCGTCAATACCATCAGCAAAAAGGAGAATATAATCGCTACAAGATTCTCTCACGCTATCGAAGCTATCATGGGAATTCTATGGCGGCATTAGCAGCAACTGGGCAGGCCCAAAGAAAGTATAAATACGAGCCATTGGCGCCAGGCTTTATTCATGTGGCTCCGCCAGATTCCTATCGAGATCATACGAACGTAAAGGATCCGAAGGAACTTTCTTCTGTGAAGGAAATTGACCGGGCGATGACGTGGGAGTTGAGCGAAACGATAGCAGCGATGATCATGGAACCGATTATTACTGGAGGGGGAATCATAATTCCGCCAGATGGCTATATGAAAGCGGCTAAAGAGGTTTGTGAAAAACATGGAGCATTGTTGATTGTCGATGAGGTTATTTGTGGATTTGGACGCACTGGGAAGCCTTTTGGCTTCATGAACTATGATGTTAAGCCTGATATTATTACAATGGCAAAAGGAATCACAAGTGCGTATTTACCCCTATCCGCTACAGCAGTCCGCAAAGAAATATATGATGCTTTTAAAGGGACTGAAGAATATGATTACTTCCGTCACATTAATACCTTTGGGGGTAACCCTGCAGCTTGTGCGTTAGCGTTAAAGAACATTGAGATTATGGAAAAAGAAAACTTATTTGACCGTTCCCGTGATCTGGGTAATCAGGTGGTAGAAGAATTGACTAATCTTCTTAAAGGCCATCCATTTGTTGGAGATGTTCGTGGAAAAGGGCTATTAATTGGAATTGAATTAGTGAAAGATAAGCAGACAAAGGAACCATTAGATGTGACACTCGTTAATCAAGTGATTGCGGCCTGCAAGGAGGAAGGATTATTAATTGGCAAAAACGGTGCCACAGTAGCGGGGTACAATAATGTATTAACGTTATCACCGCCATTAAACATCCAACAGGGAGATATAAATTTCATGATCAAAACCGTTAGTAATTCAATAAAAAAAATCAAGTAACGAATAAAAAAAGGTCCTAAGTGTTAGCCAACACTTAGGACCTTTTTATGCTAACTTATTTAATCACAATTGGAATTCTTCCGTTAAAGAGAAATGCATCGCTCAAATGGTGTCTGTATTCTATTTGACTGTAAGAACTAATGGGTCTATCATGTCGTTCATATGAAAAAACACCTGATTGAATTTGCCTAAATGGACTAAATAGGAAAATAGATTTATGATGTTTATAAAAATCTATATGATAAATTTAAAATTAATGCCGGAATTTGGAGTTAAGAACTGACAAGTTATACTAATTAGAAGGATGAAATGAATGACAAAAACGAATTTATATATTAAAGAGTGGCAGCAAGCACTCCAAAATGAAATTATCTACTTGAAAAAATACGGAAGTAACAAATACAAAGTGACAAATGGCAGACTGCTATCCACCGATGGTACATTTACTTATTATTTTGACACTGCGTTTTCATTAAAAATACCAGTTGGTTCCTCCATTACTCTTGTATGGGGCGGTTTGAAGCAAGGAGGAAGAGCTCTATCATCGGAAGGAAAAGGAATAATTGTCCAATTAGAGCAATCCTTAGGTGATTTAATCACTGAAGCCCTGATATTTCATGATCCTTGGGAGCTACTCGAAAAGCTTATTGAAAGGCTGGATGAAATTAACAAAAGTAAACAAAAACGGGTAAGAGTCCATCGATTAATGAATCCTTCAATGCCTGCTAACCATCCAAAAGAAAAAATAAAAAGCAATGTCCATGAAGTAGTTTTACGATCAAAATACAATCCAGTTACCTTTGTGTGGGGACCGCCTGGTACAGGGAAAACGTATACACTAGCCCGGGTTGCCGCTAATAAATATTTTCAAGAAAAATCAGTACTTATCCTTTCGCACAGTAATCAAGCGGTGGATGTATTAATTAGTGAAATTGCAGCTTTTATTAAAAAGAAAGCCCGTTTCCATGTAGGGGATATACTTCGTTACGGTTTTAATACTGGAGTGGTTGAAGATAGCGAAGAACCACTTTCAATCAATCAGCTCATGGTAAAACTGGATCCGAGTCTGATTACAGAGAAAGACATGTTAATAGAAGAAAGAAGAAATTTAAAACAGGATTTAGCCCGTTCCTTTAGTAAAAGAGACTCCAATCACCTCTTGGAACTTGAGAAAAAGATTGCTAAACTACTTGAAAAGATACGGCAAAAGGAAAGTGAATTTGTAAAAGATGCGTTAGTGGTCGGATCAACACTTGCAAAGGCAGCTAGTGATCCTGCTATTTATGGCAAGGAATTTGATGTTGTTATACTTGATGAAGCAAGTATGGCATACATACCACAGGCGGCATTTGCAGCAACGCTTGGAAAAAGAGTCATTATTTGTGGAGATTTTAAACAATTGCCACCAATTGCTTCTTCAAGGGATTCATTTGTCACCAAATGGCTTAAAGAGGATATTTTTCATCGAGCTGGTGTGGCAGAATGGGTAGAGTCTGGAAAACTTCATCCACATTTATTTTTATTAAAGGAACAACGAAGGATGCATCCGGATATTTCAGCTTTTACCAATAGGTACATCTATCAATCGCTAGTGGGTGACCATGAGAGTGTACGCATAAGCAGGAACAAGATTGTAGAGTACGCACCATTTCCTGGGCGGGCAGCCATCCTTTTAGATACAAGCTATATGGGTGCTTTTTGTTTGAATGAAAAAACATCTAATTCAAGGATCAATCTTTGGCAGCTTCTACTTTCATTTCAATTAATTCATGAATCTTATCTAAGCGGCGTCCGTTCAATCGGATATGTTACCCCCTACCGTGCTCAAGCTAATTTAATGGATCTTCTCCTCCAGGACTTATATGAAAAAGAACGGTTAAGTGCAGATATTGTATCAGCTACTGTTCATCGTTTTCAGGGCAGTGAACGAGACGTCATGGTATTTGATACAGTTGATTCCGACCCACAGGAACGTGCTGGAATGCTTTTAACCGGGAAAGATAGTGAACGACTTATTAATGTAGCAATAACGAGGACAAAAGGAAAATTCATCCATGTTTGTAATCACGCCTTTATTCGTAAACATGTCTATAATCGAAAAACAATTAGACAGCTCGTCGAGCATCAGGAAAAACAACAACAAAGCGTAAGGACGAAAGATATTGGGTCATGGATAAAAAATCAGCTTCCTAGATTACAGTGGATTCATGCACTGAAAGTAGACAAGGTTTTCATAGATATAGAACAAGCCCGGTCCTCTATTGTTATTTCCTTATCAGAGCATATGGTATTATCAGAAGAATGGAAAAATGTATTTATGAAACGTAAACCTTCTGTAGTATTAACATTGATTTCTAAACAAGCCCGGCCAGAGTTACAACCTGACTACATGCAAGAGGAAGGAGCCAATTTCCCTTTCATCATCATCGACCAGCGGATTATGTGGCTTGGGCACCCTCTAGAAAGGGGAAAAGGGATTCAACCTCCTTTTATTGCGGCAAGAGTAGTCTCTGAAAAGATATGTGATTATTTAATCGGCCAGTTTTTACCGAATGATTTATAGTGGAATAAAATTTAATTTTCAAAAAACTACCTTGACAATTCACTCATTTCTTTAGATAATAAGGAAAATTACAAAAAGATAATGGTATGGGATTAGTAAACTTGGAAACGTGTAAGAGAGTGAAACCCACAGGCTGGAAGGTTTCTCACGGGAAAAAGATTGAACCTGCCCCATAAAGCCGCTTATGCAAACATAAGCCGTTTCTCCACGTTACGGATTCAAGAGGATGTTTTTTTAGCATCAATAAAGGTGGTACCGCGGAAAACGATTTTTCCGTCCTTTTTTAGGACAGAAGAGTCGTTTTTTTTATTTTTCAAAGACAGGAGTAAGAGTGATGAAGAAACAACTTGTGGTAGTAAAAATTGGGAGCAGCTCGTTAACCACAGCTTCAGGGACCATTTCTGAAGAGAAAATTCGTGACCATATCGAAGCACTTGCCTATATAAAACAATTAGGTCATGATGTCATTCTGATTACTTCCGGTGCGGTAGCTGCAGGATTCGGTGCACTTGGTTATCCTGCCAGACCTAAAACTGTCGCTGGAAAGCAGGCGGCTGCTGCAGTAGGACAAGGATTATTGATGCAGCATTATATTTTACAATTCAAAGAATTTGCTATTGTGCCCGCCCAAATTTTATTAACAAGGGAGGATTTTTATAGCCTTGAAAGGTTTCATAATCTTTACAACACAATATCGGAACTGCTTCAAAGGGGTGTTATTCCCATCATTAATGAAAATGATTCGGTGTCGATTGAGGAATTGACATTTGGAGACAATGATTTGTTGTCAGCCCTCGTGAGTGGTTTCCTGCATGCGAATGCCTTAATTATTTTGACAGATATAAATGGGTTGTATAACGGCAATCCGAATGTGTTAAAGACAGCAAAGAGGATTGATTATATCCCAAGAGTTACCGATGAATTCCTTTCTGCTGCAGGAGACAGTGGTTCTTCCGTTGGAACTGGGGGAATGAAATCAAAGCTTCTTGCTGCAAAAAAAGCACTTTCCTTCGGGGTCAGCGTCTTTGTTGGAACCGGTCAGGGAAAGGAGAAACTATCGACTATTTTAGAGGGAAAAGGGGATGGGACCTATATTGGCGGTCCTTTCCAAACACAGATGCAAAAGAAAAAGCAATGGATTGCTTTTCATTCCCAATCTGCTGGTGTAGTCGAAATTGATAAAGGAGCAGAAGATGCAATTCTTACAAACGGAAAAAGTCTTTTACCTGTCGGTGTTACGAAAGTGATTGGTGATTTTAACGCAATGGATGTAGTCGAGGTTCACAATCAAAAAGGCGAACTAATTGGTAAGGGGCAAATCTATTATTCATCAAAGAATCTCCAAATGGTGAAAGGGATGCCTGGTGAGAAAACAAAAATTTTTTCAATTAATAAACGTGCAGAAGTGATTCATCGTAATAACTGGGTCAGTCTGCCAGAGGAGTGAAGTTGAATATGAGTGAATTACTAGGAAAAGCAAAAAAACTAAGGTTAGCTTCTAAAGCACTTGCTATTTTATCCACTGAAGAGAAAAATGAAGCCTTATTGTTGATGGCTGATCGTTTATTAAATGAAAAAGAGTTTATTTTAATTGAAAATGCTAAAGATATTCGGGCAGGCGAAGAAAAAGGCTTCATTCCTTCTTTATTGGATCGGTTATTGCTTACAGAAGAGAGGATAGAACAGATTGTTGAAGGAATTCATCAGTTGATTAAATTAGATGACCCAATTGGAGAAATCATCGAATCATGGGAGCGTCCGAATGGTTTACAGATCCAAACTGTTCGTGTTCCACTAGGTGTCATCGGCATGGTTTATGAGGCTCGTCCGAATGTAACCGTTGATGCGGGAAGCTTGTGCTTAAAGGCAGGAAATGCTGTTTTATTAAGAGGAAGCACTTCTGCACTTCATTCCAATAAAGCGCTAGTTCATGTTATGCGTCAGGCTCTTGCTGAAAGTAAGATCCCTGCAGATGCTGTTCAGCTTCTTGAAGATACGAGCAGAGAGACAGCAGCAAAAATGTTCAAACTGAATCAATATCTAGATGTATTGATTCCACGCGGAGGAGCAGGTTTGATTCAATCTGTGATTGAAAATGCGACTGTACCTGTCCTGGAGACAGGTGTGGGAAATTGTCATTTATTCATTGACGAAACTGCTCAAAAGCAAATGGCGATTGATATTTCCATTAACGCAAAAATGCACCGTCCTTCTGTATGTAATGCGGCTGAAACCTTGCTGATTCAAAAAAGTTGGCCATATGTTTCGGAGATGCTGCATTCACTTAGGGATAATGGAGTTGAACTAAGAGGCGATGAATTGTTGGCTTTGGAGTATTCGTTTGTAAAAATAGCCACTGAAAAAGATTGGCACACGGAATTTCTAGCACCGATATTATCGGTAAAACTGGTCAACGATGTGCATGAAGCAATTGAGCATATTGACCAATATGGGTCGAAGCATTCCGAAGCCATTATTAGCGAGAATGACAAAAATGTTCGGTTATTCTTTCAGGCAGTTGATGCAGCTGTTGTTTACCATAACGCGTCAACACGCTTTACCGATGGTGAGCAATTTGGCTATGGTGCCGAAATTGGGATAAGTACACAAAAACTTCACGCTAGGGGACCAATGGGACTTAGGGCTATTACTACTTCAAAGGCAATTGTACAAGGTACAGGACAAATTCGATCATAAGTGTGGTAGAGAACAAGTTTATTCTTGTTCTCTACTTTTTTTATGGAATGGACATTTCGATAAAGTCGTATTATCGTCTCTAAGGAAGTATTGTTTCCATTCATAGTTATCATTTTGTCCATACGAATTTAAATCTGGATGAATAGATATCGAATCATACGCTGCTAATCTGTCGCGAATTCTCGATTTCATTTTTTCGGTATGCAAAGGTGAGGATGTAAACTTTTCTAATACCCATCTTGGAGTAATCGCAAGCATAAAATACGGGAAATGCCTGCTTTTTCTATTAATGTGGGCAGGTGTGGCACAGTACATAAAATATTGTTCGCCATGAAAGCAAAACTCCCACATAGGTTGTTTGGGATCTGTTGGGATATGATTTGGCCATTCTACCGCATCCGATTTAGTGAGTAGATTTAGCTGATCCCAAAACAACTGTTCATATTGTACTACAGAAATTGGCTTTTCTATATCTGGAAAAGGTTCATAAAAAATGATGAGTGATGTATAGGCACCAATCGACTTATAGATGGTCGAATATTCCTTTAGCAAGAGTGCAAATTCATTAGAAGAAACTGGAGTTTGTAAATTTGGAACAAATCCATAATAAAACTGATTCAGGTGATATCCCATCGTAGCTGGAATACAAGGGAAGAGTTTTTCTTTATCACTTATCTTCGTATTGAATTTTTCAATGGCATCCTTTTGCCACCCTTTAAGGGACATTTGATGGATGTTTTCATTTGTAAATAGATTCATAACAATGATCTCCTCTCCACAATAGATTATGCGAGAGGAGTTTTTCGAGTGAGTGTCCCAAAATGAAGAGCTATCTGTTATACTATTATACAAACGTATATTCTCATATGGAAGCAGGTGATATTCTTGACAAATACCATTCGCATTGCGGTTAGAGCGCTGGTGGAAAATGTATTTAGCAGTGGAAGTATTGATAACAGGTTTCGATCGCAATCCGCGCTTTTAGATGGTACGAGAATTCACCAACAAATTCAAAGTACCTATAAAGAATCTGACCAAAAGGAAGTATACCTTCGAACTGAACTTGCCTTTAAAGAACTACTATTTACAATTGATGGAAGATGTGACGGGTTATTGGTTGGGGAGGATGGGCTGACGATTGATGAAATTAAGTCTACCTCCCTTCCGTTAGACCAGCTTGAAAGTGAGGGACTACCCGTTCATTGGGCACAAGCGAAAATGTATGCATACATCTACGCAAAAGATCATCATTTGGGAAAAATCTTTGTCCAATTGACCTATGTACAGGTTGAAAGTGATGAAAGGAAATATTTAAAGAAATGTTTTACGTTTGAGGAACTCGAAGTCTTTGCACATGATGTAGTAGAGAACTATTATCCCTTCGCAAAATTAATATCTGATCATCGAAATGTGCGAAATGAAAGCAGTAAGCAACTGGTTTTCCCATTCGAATCGTACCGGGCAGGGCAACGCAAACTGACAGGTGCTGTTTATAAGACCCTATCAGAAAAAAAGAGTTTGTTCGTAAAAGCACCTACTGGGATTGGTAAAACAATATCTACCTTCTTCCCAGCAATCAAAGCTTTTGGTGAAGGGGAACTAGAGCGTATTTTTTATCTAACAGCTAAAACGATTACAAGGACAACTGCAGAAGAGGCTGCTAGCCGAATGCGTTCTTGCGGACTTTGTATGAAATCGGTAACGATTACGGCGAAAGAAAAGGTTTGTTTTAAGGACGAAACGAAATGCCAAAAGGATTATTGTGAGTTTGCCAATGGATACTATGATCGAATAAATGAAGCTATTTTAGATATCGCGGCAAATGAAAGTTCGATGAACCGAGATGTAATTGAGGAATATGCTCATAAGCATACGGTTTGTCCTTTTGAATTCTCCCTTGATCTTGCTTATGTTGCGGACGCGATTATTTGTGATTACAATTATATATTTGACCCACGCGTATCATTAAAACGACTGTTTGAAGAACAGAAAAAGACTACACTGTTATTAGTTGATGAAGCTCATAATCTTGTTGATCGCGGAAGAGAGATGTTTTCGGCTTCACTTAATAAAGACCTATTTCTCCAAATAAAAAAGGAGTTTAAAAGTGTCAATAAAGTGATATATGAAAGTGCGAATAAGGTAAATTCTTGGTTTATTTCTTTTAAAAAAGGCAATGATGACCAGAATGAATTTACCATAGAAGAACTTGATGAGGGACTAGTTGTACTTTTGAACCAATTTATGGAAGCATCCCAACCTATTCTGCAATTGGAGACCTCTCCAAATCTTCTCGAACTGTACTTCAAGGTGAATGCCTTCTTGAAAATTGTAGAATTACTAGATGACCACTATGTGATATATGGAGAGAAAGATAAGAACGATGTTACATTGAAGCTGTTTTGTATCGACCCTTCAAAACTGCTTCAGAAAATGGGCAAAGGATATCGTTCGAAAGTGTTTTTTTCAGCTACCCTTTCACCACTTCCCTATTATCAGGATATTCTAGGCGGTAAAGAGGAGGATTATTCCTTGTCTATTCCGTCTCCATTTAAAGAGGAACAGACAGATATTTTTATAAAGCCATTGTCAACCAGGTACCGTGACCGTGAGCGAACGAAAGGGAAAATTGTTTCGATGATCCATTCCTTAATTCAAAATCGGCCGGGGAATTATTTAATCTTTTTTCCATCCTATCATTATTTGCTTACAGTATATGACCAGTTTATCAATGAATTTCCAGGAATCAATACCTTGCTTCAAGGAGCGGGGATGTCTGAAAAGGAGAGAGAAGCATTTTTGGAACAGTTCAAACCGAATCAAACAGAAACACTGATAGGTTTCGCTGTTCTTGGCGGGGTTTTTTCTGAGGGCGTAGATTTAAAAGGGGATCGGTTAAATGGTGTGGTTGTTATAGGAGTAGGGCTGCCACAGCTTTGTTATGAACGTAATCTAATAAAGGAGCATTTTAATCAGAAGGAAAAAAACGGATATGATTACGCCTATGTTTTCCCTGGTATGAATAAGGTTCTACAAGCAGGGGGACGGCTGATTCGATCAGAGGAGGACCACGGGACCATCGTGCTCGTAGACGATAGATTTCTACAACGGCAATACCAAACCCTCCTTCCGCAGGAATGGCGGAATTTTATTGTTATTTAATTAGATTATACAATCTAATTTAACTAAGGTTTGACTATTTACTCTAAAATCAATAAAATTAGATTATATAATCTAACTTATGGTAAGGGGTAAACTATGAACCGGCCGATTTCAATTTTTATTCTAGATGTCAGTAACTCTTCGTCACCAGCCATGGGTGAAAAATTAACGAACTACTTAGATGATTTAGTCTACTGGATTAACATTTGGACAAAGGAAGTAGTTTATTGCAAGGTGAAACACAGAGCAGGCGATGAAATAATTTTTGTTGGTTATGGGTATTCAACGGCCTATATTCTTGCATTTTTTATTAGCCGAATATGGAAATTTAAAGATCATCCTCCTTATTTTGGTTTTTCCTTTGGAGATATTGATAAAGAGTTAGAGGCAGTGGATATAGAGAAGTGGATTCATCCCTTAATTAAGCAAGCAAGGTATGCTAATGATTTATTGAAACAGGAACAAGGAAGACCGCTATTTAAATTTGAGCTTGATCAATTTTATGAAAATAAAACATTATCTTCTTATAATCTATTTCGTAATGAGTTTGAGATATTAATCAATTCTTTATTGCGTTTACAGATGACGATGTTGCAGGAGCAAACACATATTCAGGAGCAGGTTTGTACGTATTACCTAATTCTCCAGCAGCAAAAAGCAGCAGGAGCATTGCTTGGTAAAACGGCACCAACGATTTCAAGCCATTTTAAAAAGGGGAAATCCGGAGAAATACTAAATGTTTTTGGCGAATTGATCACAATCCTTAATTCCTTGCAGGAAAAATCTTATGTAAATGATCAAGGAAATGTTGTTAGTGATTCGTTAAAAGAATCAATTAGAAACCATCTGAAAGAAAATCTAAATAAAGTAATTTCCCAGTAGAGAGGAGAATCCATGCTACTATTAACCCTTGTTCTCGCCCATCTGATTGCAGATTTTTATATGCAGACTGACGAAATGGTATTAGATAAAATGAAAAATATAAAGAAGCATATCGGACATCATTTTCTCGTGAATCTACTAGTTCTGGTGGGCTTTTTGCTGTTTTATTTTAATGATGTGAGTGAATTAAAAAATATTATTTTAACCTTGCTTTTTATAGTGGGTACCCACCTGGTGGTCGACTTACTAAAAATAAAGCTCCTTGATAGAGTTAACATTAATAAGGAAGAAAATCTAAAACGACTGGGCTTCTTCTTATTAGATCAGTTACTCCATTTTCTATCGATTCTTCTTGCCTGCAAACTTTTTTTGGGAATCGATATTACGATCATACATAATCTTATCCTTCACGACGGAGGATTAAGCACTGTAAATACTACATTGTTTATTTTAATCATTTTTATTCTGGCAACGAGTGTAGCTGGACACATGATAAAAATTCTCCTGGGTTCATTTCCTAATCATCTATTAACCTTTGAAGGCAAGTACGTGTTTAAAAATGACCAACAAGAGGATTATTTTGCGAACAGAATAAGTGGAAAAAGAGGCTTGACCGAGGAATATAACTACACGATTTTTAGCAAACATGATCTCTCTAGGGGAAAATTAATTGGCTATATTGAGAGATTATTAGTTTTGGTTTTAACCTATTATAGTGCCTATCCAGCAATTGGATTTATTGTTGCCGCAAAGTCGATTGCACGATTTAAACAGATGGATGATCGGGACTGGGCCGAATATTTCCTTCTTGGTACTCTGGCATCGATGTTTATCGGTCTCTTACTTGGAATACTTCTGCGAGAAGTACTGATGTAAGCTGAAAAAGTTAAGTTTATAAGTTATTAGCTGCCTAATAGGCAGCTATTTTTTTTTTTTTTTTGAAAATTAACACAGAACGGTGTTTTTATCATATAATTAAGAAAAAGTTGCACATGGGAAAAACTTTAACAAGGGGGAAAGATATATGAGTATACCAAAAATATTGAAACTGGTAAATGGAGAAAAAGGGAATCTAATTCGCATTACTTCTTTAAATCTGGACGGTGTGATGAGAAGGAGATTATTAGATTTAGGATTTGTGGCCGGAGCAATCGTAGAGGTTATTAGGAAAAGTCCTTTAGGCGACCCAATCGCCTTTCGGGTCAGCCAAACGACGATCGCGTTAAGAAAAGAGGAAAGTTCAAAAATAGAAGGGATGTTGATAACTGATGGGGAATAGTTATCGAATTGCTTTGGCAGGGAATCCCAACACTGGAAAAAGTACATTGTTTAACGCCTTAACTGGCCTTAGACAGCATACAGGAAACTGGGCAGGAAAGACAGTATCGCTTGCAGAAGGCAACGTTCAATATAAAGATAAAACATTTAACTTAATCGACCTCCCAGGTACTTATTCGCTATTTTCGAATTCAACCGATGAGGAGGTTGCAAGGAATTATATTGTTTTTGATAAACCCTATGTAACTGTGGTGGTGCTAGATGCTACATCCTTGGAACGGAACTTTAATTTAGCCTTGCAGGTATTAGAGATGACAAAAAATGTAATTATTTGTATTAACTTAATTGATGTCGCCGAAAAACAAGGGATTCATATTAATGAACGGATTTTGACTAATCGGTTAGGTGTTCCAGTCCTTAAAATATCGGCAAGAAACAAAAAAGGGTTCCCGATGCTACTGGATACGATTGACCGTATTGTGACAGGGGTGATTGAATGTGTGCCTGTCCAAACAACCTATGTTGATGAAATTGAAGAACAAATTAAAAAAATAGAACCAAAAGTAATTCAGTACGTTGGTAACCATCTTTCTGCTCGTTGGGTATCATTAAGATTGCTGGATGGGGATGAAAAGTTATTGAGTGAACTCAAAAAGCGATTTGAACAAAAGGAGGTAGCAGAATGAGTATTCAACAGCTCTTTATGGAAGCGCAGCAGCTTTCAACAGCTCAGTTGAGGGATGATATTGTTCACCAGCTTTATGAACGAAGCCATCGACTGTGTAATGAAGGGGTTAAATATACAAAATCGAAAAGGGACACAAGGACCGAAAAGCTTGATGCGATATTCACTTCACCGATATTTGGCTTTCCAATTATGTTAAGTCTGTTAGGTGTCTTATTCTATTTAACGATTGCTGGTGCCAATGTCCCATCATCGATGTTAGCAGAGTTTTTCGGCTCGTTAGAGAAGTACTTAACATCATTTTTTACATTTATTAGTGCCCCCGAATGGGTCCATGGAGTTCTAGTTCTTGGCCTATATCGAGGGACGACTTGGGTTATTAGTGTCATGCTGCCACCAATGGCAATCTTTTTTCCATCCTTTGCCCTTTTAGAAAATTATGGATATTTACCTCGGGTGGCTTTTAATATGGACCGTTTATTTAAAAGAGTGGGTGCCCATGGGAAGCAATCGTTAACGATGGCAATGGGCTTTGGCTGTAATGCAGCTGCAGTCATCTCTACTAGGATTATTGAATCACCAAGAGAAAGAATGCTTGCGATTCTAACAAATAATTTTGTGCCATGTAATGGCCGCTGGGGAACATTGATTGTATTGGCTTCGTTGTTCATGGCAGCAAACTTTACCGGCGGGCTTAAATCGCTAGTTACTACTGGAGTGATTGTCGGGATCGTTATGTTTGGAATCATCGTTACTTTTTTTGTCTCATGGGTGTTATCTAAAACAGCGCTTAAAGGAATTCCAACTCACTACACTTTGGAACTGCCTCCATACCGGAAACCGAAAATCTTTGATACTGTGATTCGCTCTTCGTTAACAAAATCATGGGCGGTATTAATGCGGGCTGTGAAGGTAGCAGCACCAGCAGCCATTTTGACTTGGATAGTTGCGAATATATTTATCGGTGATACAAGTATTTTGATGTATGCCGTTGAGTTTTTAGATCCGTTCGGAAAATTGCTCGGACTTGATGGTTACATCATGTTGGCCTTTATTTTGGGATTACCAGCCAATGAAATTGTCCTACCGATTCTGTTAATGGGGTATTTATCTACAGGCTCTTTAACAGAGGTGGATAGCTTGGTTGATTTAAAACAAATTTTTCTTGATCATGGCTGGACGTGGCTAACCGCACTAAATATGATGTTATTTTCTTTGCTCCATTATCCGTGTGGTACAACGCTGCTTAATATATATAAAGAAACGAAAAGTAAAAAGTGGACCTTTCTAGCTTTCCTTATTCCCACTATTATCGCGGTCCTCGTTCCCTTAATTATCACCCAAACAGTTAGATTTTTTGGCTGGATGTAATCATATAAAGACACCACTTCGCAATATTTGAAGTGGTGTCATTTTGTTGCTTTGCCTTTTGTATGTCATAATAAAAGAAGGAGGTGGGAAGTAATATGCGTTTGAAAGGGAAGAAAGTTGTAAGTCTTGTTCACCATGATTTTGAAGACCTAGAACTATGGTACCCAATTCTCAGATTAAGAGAAGAAGGGGCTGTTGTTAACTTAGCAGGTGAAAAGGCTGAGGAAGAGTACATAGGTAAATATGGTGTGCCAGCAAAATCTGATTATTCCTTTAGCGATATTAAAGGGGAAGAGTATGATGCCATATTGGTGCCAGGAGGCTGGGCACCGGATAAGATTCGCCGCTTTCCGGAAGTAATATCACTACTTCAGCATTTCGAAGAGAACCGAAAGCCTATCGGGCAAATCTGCCATGCGGGTTGGGTGTTAATTTCTGCGAAGATATTACAGGGCAAGAAGGTAACCAGTACACCTGGGATTAAGGATGACATGGAAAATGCGGGTGCAACATGGTTTGATGAACCGGTTGTGGTTGACGGACACCTGGTTTCAAGTAGACGCCCGCCAGATCTTCCGGACTATTTGCGTGAATTTATTAACGTGATAGAGCAAAAATAAGTTATTAAAAACTTGATTTCATACCTTTTTAAAAATACTGTTTGAATGAATTTTGATTAAACTGATAATGTGAGGAGAATTTTACATGGCTAATATTGAAGTAGGCGAAGTTTTTACAATTAGTGATGAGACAGAGCAAGAGCAGGAAGTAGAAGTACTGGCTTCCATCAATATAGAAGGTACGAATTATGTGGCAGTAGGATTTGTAGAAGATATTCAAGAGGATACAGAAGACGACATTGATATTTTCTTCTTAAAGGTCGACGAAGACGGAGACTTAACAGCAATCGAAAGCGATGATGAATTTGACAAAGTGTCGGCTTCTTTCGATGAGATCATGGATGAGGACGAATAGTGTAAAAAAGGACTTGCGAACATGGCTATGCCAGTTTACAAGTCCTTTTCGTTTACATTTACTGATGAGGAGCATCTGCTGGACTAATACCCATATAAACTCCATCAAAAAATGCAGCCATATAGCTGGTACCTCTTATACTTTTAAACGGTACTCCGACCATAATAGTGCCGTATTGATTATGTTTTAAAACTTCAATTTCAGCAGTAATATTCCAATAATAACCATCTTTCAATAACTTTTTTGTTGTTTTACTAAATTCCTTGCTTCCTAGTAAATTCAAAATAATCTTATATTTCTCCATACCGTAAATCGGAGTAACTGCGTGACACTCACAAGTGTCACTCTTTGAATCTAGAACATTAGTAGGACTTGCTGCTTTTACAGGATTTGCCGTGCCTGTAAACATAAGAACTAAAATTAAACTCCCGCATAATAGCGATAAAAATTTCTTCATTCAATTTCCTCCTTTTTTAAGTCTACTTATATATATTCCTTTATTTTCCGACATTTTCCTGCAATCTTTTTGAATAATTTACGACAATTTTAGAAAATATTGTTAATCTTGCTTTATTTTTAGTTTTTTCATTCGATATTGAAGGCTTTGACGGCTTAGTCCTAGTACAGTCGCAGTTTTTGAGATGTTGTGATCATTTTTCTCCCAAACAAGCTCGATATAGGATTTTTCAAAGTAATCCATTTGGTCTTTGAGTGAAGCCGTTAAATCTGCCCGTTCTTGAAGGAAGTTATCGACGGAGGCAGGAGGTGTGTTTCTTTCCTTCACTTGTATTTTACTTCGATATTGATAGGGAAGATGTGAAAAACGAATGGTGTCTTCATCATCCATCATAATATTCATTGCTGCTTCAATGATATGTTCTAATTCCCGGATGTTTCCATTCCAGTCATACTCTAGGAAAGATTGCTTCACTTCTTCTGATAAACCCCTTACGTTCATTTGAAAGAGCTCATTGTATTTCTTAATAAAATCTTGGACGAGAAGTGGAATATCCTCTTTACGCTCTCTTAAAGGCGGAATAAAGACAGAAACTACTCCAAGACGGTAATATAAGTCCTTGCGCAAACGGTTATTTGTAACTGCATCGATCGGATCTTCATTAATATTTGCTAACACACGTACATCAACAGGTGTATCCTTTGTATCCCCAATGCGTCGGATGGTTTTTTCCTGAAGAACACGAAGAAGTTTCGCCTGTAGATTTAAATTTAGTGAATTAATTTCATCTAGTAACAAGGTACCGCCATTTGCCTGTTCAAATAGTCCAGGCTGATCAATCGCTCCCGTAAATGCTCCCCGCTTTGTTCCAAAAAGTAGACTTTCAATTAAATTATTAGGCAGTGCCGCGCAGTTTTGAGAGATAAACGGTCCTGAAAATCGATTGCTGGCATTATGGATACTCTGAGCAAATAGCTCTTTCCCAGTTCCCGTTTCACCCACAATTAAGACATAGGAAGAAGTACGTGCCGCCCGCTTAGCCCCTTCAATTACTTCCTTGATAGCTGAACTGTTTCCGGTAATGCTATCAAAAGTATATCTGGTTGTCCCTTTTGGAGTTATAGTTCCTTTTATTAACCGTTCTAGTTTGGTAACATCATTGGCTATTTCAACAGCACCCATGAGTTTGTCATTCACATAAATTGGGATAGTATTGTTATTAGTGGTAATTTCTCGTCCCTTGTTATTAAAATAGGTTTGTTTAACATTCTTTGCTTCTTTACCTTCTTGAAGTGCTTTTACAAGTGTGCTGGATTGATCTTCTTTAAACATAAAAACATCTAACAAGTTTTTATGGATAACATCTTGAATATCCATAGACTCTATCTGAGCCATTTTCTTATTATAGACAATCGTATTTCCTGAATCATCTACTGCATGGACTCCAACATCCACTTCGTCTAAGATCCGTTTATATATTGAGTTAATATACTGCAAATATTGAATTTTTGTATTATCCATGAAAGTTTGCCCCTTATTGTTTATCTCTCTATTAAAACAAAAATCATATAAGAGTGCAAAAATATTTTGCATTATAAAAAAATAATAATGATTTTGCGCCAAAATATTTTGCGGTTACTACTATAAATCCCTTTATAATAAAGGATTTTATGTTTGGCACGGAACTTGCATTAATATTTATACAAACAACAAGGGGGATTTATTACGTCATATACTAGCAAAAACAACATCTGAAACGCTATAAAAAGGAGGAAACGGAATGAATACTACTTTAAATAAAACTACTAAAATAATTGAGCAAACACAAAAATTTGGTGCCAACAACTATCATCCGCTACCGATTGTTGTTTCAAAGGCAGAGGGAGTGTGGGTTGAAAATCCAGAAGGCACACGTTATATGGATATGCTTAGTGCCTATTCAGCAGTAAACCAGGGACACCGCCACCCAAAAATCATTAAGGCCTTAAAAGATCAAGCGGATAAAGTAACATTAACTTCACGTGCTTTCCATAATGATCAACTTGGTCCATGGTATGAAAAAATCTGTAAGTTAACGAACAAAGATATGGCCCTGCCAATGAATACAGGTGCCGAAGCGGTTGAAACAGCAATAAAAGCCGCACGCCGCTGGGGATATGATGTTAAAGGTATTGCTGATAATCAGGCAGAAATAATTGCTTGCACAGGTAACTTCCATGGCCGGACAATGGGAGCTGTTTCACTATCATCTGATCCTGAATATAAGCGAGGTTTCGGTCCACTGCTTCCTGGAATCAAGCTGATTCCTTATGGTGATCTTGAGGCATTAAAGACAGCCATTACTGTGAATACCGCAGCATTTTTAATTGAACCGATTCAAGGTGAAGCAGGAATCATTTTACCTCCTGAAGGATTCTTAAAGGCAGCATCAAACCTTTGTAAAGAAAACAATGTATTATTTATCGCAGATGAAATCCAAGTTGGTTTAGCTCGTACCGGAAAAATGTTTGCGACTGAATGGGAAGCTGTTATCCCTGATATGTTAATATTAGGAAAAGCACTAGGTGGCGGAGTATTTCCGATTTCTTGTGTGGTTGCGAACTCCGATGTCTTGGGAGTATTTAATCCGGGATCACATGGTTCCACTTTTGGCGGAAATCCACTAGCTTGTGCGGTTTCGATTGCAGCTTTAGAAGTAATTGAAGAAGAAAAACTAGCAGAACGTTCGCTTGATTTAGGTGAGTACTTCCTAGAAAAATTAAAAACTATCAATAACTCTATAATCAAAGAAATTAGAGGTCGAGGTTTGTTTATTGGAGTCGAGCTGACTGAAGTAGCAAGACCATACTGCGAGCAATTAAAGGAAGAAGGCTTATTATGTAAAGAAACACATGATACTGTTATTCGCTTTGCGCCGCCGCTAATCATTACCAAGGAAGAAATTGATTGGGCAGTTGAGAAGATTACCAAAGTTTTAGCGTAATATAAAATAGAGGCCTTGCAGTAACTTTCTGCAAGGCTTTTTTACGCTATTATTTAATAAAAAGTTTGATTTGTTTTAGTGCGTCTTTTCGATTAGGATATCGAAATGGTAAATCAAAGGTAGTCGTTTGTTTTAAGATACTCTTCTGATGGGAGAAGACATCGAAACTGCCTCTACCATGATAAGCGCCAATGCCGCTTTCACCCACACCGCCAAACGGAAGGTAAGGCGAACTAAGGTGCATGACGGTATCATTGATACAGCCTCCGCCAAAGGAGATAGAATCCAATATCGTATCTTGGAAGTCTTTGCTTTCAGAGAAAATATACAGTGCTAATGGTTTAGGATGTTCATTAATTTGATGAATCATCGTTTTTTCATCATCATATTCAAGGACAGGTAGGATAGGACCAAAAATTTCTTCTTGCATTACGGGATCATTCCAATTGACTCCGCCAAGAACAGTAGGCTCAAGGGTTAAAGTATCGATAGAATAATTTCCGCCATGAAGGATTTCTCCACTCGTAAGAAAGCCAGTAACACGATGAAAATGCTTTTCACTCACAATCCTCGTAAATTCTCCGTTTTTAACAATTTCCTCGTATAGATCCTTGATACTTTCTATGAACATCCTGATAAATTCATCCTTAATATCCCGATGAACATATAAATAATCAGGTGCTACACATGTTTGGCCGGCATTGATAAACTTGCCCCAGGCAATCCGCTTTGCTGCTAACTTGAGATTTGCATCTCGATGGACAATGCAAGGACTTTTTCCACCCAATTCAAGAGTAACAGGAGTTAAATGCTTGGCAGCAGCTTCCATTATCACTTTTCCTACTGTGACACTTCCAGTAAAAAAGATATAATCGAATTTTTCTTTTAATAAAGATTGAGTGATTTCGGCATCTGCTTGTACAACGGAAATGTATTCAGGTGGGAATGTTTTACTGATAAGATCCTCAATGAGCCTTGACGTTTCTGGAGTTAGTTCTGAAGGTTTAAGAACGGCACAATTACCTGCAGCAATCGCACCAACAAGTGGAGCAAGGGTTAATTGTAAGGGATAATTCCAAGGAGAAATAATTAATGCCACTCCATAAGGCTCGGAATAAATATAGCTCTTTGATCCCATTTGAGTGAAGGCAGTCTTTACTTTCCGCGGCTGTATCCAATTTTTAATATGTTTCAGAGTAAAACGGATTTCCTCTAACACGATCCCAATTTCGGTAATATACGTGTCAAAATTACTTTTATTCAAGTCTTTTTTAAGAGCAGCCATCAGCTCTGCTTCATGTGTGCGAATCATGTTTCCTAAGGATAATAATGCTTCGATTCTGTATGATAGCTCTTTGGTTTTACCGGATTGAAAAAAATCACGTTGCACTTTAAGTAATTCACTAAAACTTACCATTCTCCCACCCCCTAAAGTTAATGCTATTTTATCATATCTTATTTTAATAACCATAATTTGAAATAGACCAAATTGGAATATTTTTGTATGAATAAATATAATCGGAGAATACTATGACTAAATACTAATGAAGGAGACTCTTATGCAAATCGAAACAGGAATGAAATATCAAATTTCTCAAAGTATCAAGGGGAATTTTAACTCGGCAGAATCTCTAACCGTTACAACAAACAATGGGACAACCGTTCAATTCACACTTGAAGAAGGTAAAGGGCATGGGTCCATCCCAGTAGATCATTTAAATTATTTGTTAAAAAGGTCCAGTCTTACACCGATTACTACTAATAAAAGAGTACTACTAAATCAAGATAATGATGAAAAAATAGGATAACGATAAAACCCTCCATGTTGACAAGGAGGGCTTAGTTTAGAATGACCGAAGACCATGGCGAAAAGGCATTTGGGTCAATGCAAGTAGTCTGGAGTGACCGAAATACAAAATGAACACATTTAAAGTCACTCCAGCAAATTCCACCTGTAATCAAGTGAAAAATGTTAATCCTACTTCTTTATTAACATTTTTAATAAGTAATCAGCATAGGCCTCTGAGATTTCCTCTGGACTTTGAGGACCATTCTGGTCGAACCATTCTTGAATCCAGTTGAGAGAACCCAAAATAATTAGACGAACCATTTTTACATCCACTTGACTGAACGATTGTTCTTGTATGCCCTCGCGAATGATTCTATCAAAATACTGAGAGTAACTTTTTCTTAGCTTGAGAACCTCTTGTAGCTGCTCCTCTGAAAAATTATGATTGGGCTTTGAAAGTACCATGAACATTGATTTCTCTCTAGTTGCAAGGAGGATATGCTCCTTAATCGCACTTCTTAGCTTTTCAATTGGGGTACGATCACTTTCAATCACTTTCTCAATTCCATCCAGACAAATCTCCATTATCATTAAATGACATTGATACAGAAGGTCATCCTTATTATTAAAATAATAATACATTGATCCTTTTGTCATGAGGAGCTTAGCCGCAATTTCTTCCATGGTCGTTCCTTGGTATCCTTTTTCTACAAGAACTGCGGCGGCAGACCGAAGGATTTCCTGCTTTTTTTTCGCCATTTTCTGCGCTCTAAAAGAGGACATACTCTTTCCCTCCTAACTCTTCAAACTTTGTAATCTAATTATATCGGAACTGACGGTTATTTTTATCCATTGATTTAATATAGGATAGCTACTGTAAAAAATCAACAAATTTTGAACTTAGGTTCAAAAAATAAATCAATTGTAAAATTTTAAGAAAATTGCTATTATTTAAAACAGGGATGACAAACGTTGTTAATTTATCATCTTATAGAAAACTTAATAAATAATTTAAGGGACTTAAGTTAACAGAATCGAAGGAGGAGAGGAAATGAGAATACAAGATTCTATTGCGTTAGTAACAGGTGGTGCATCTGGACTTGGGGAAGCGACCGTTCGTAATATTGTTAAAAACGGAGGAAAAGCAGTGATACTTGACCTATCAGTAGAAAAAGGCACTTGTTTAGAAGAAGAATTGGGTGAGAATGCTGTTTTCTATAAAACCAATGTAACCAGCGAGGAAGATGTACAAACGGCTATCACCTCAACCATTGCCCGATTTGGTAACATCAATACGGTGGTGAATTGTGCAGGTATTGCAGTTGCTGAAAAAACAGTAGGTAGAAATACAGCACATAGTTTTGAAAGTTTTAAAAAAGTAATTGAAATTAATTTAATTGGCACTTTTAATGTCATCCGTCTTGCTGCTGAAAAAATGGTGAATAACCAGCCAAATCAAGAGGGTGAAAGAGGAGTTATTATCAATACCGCCTCTGTAGCCGCGTTTGATGGCCAAATCGGCCAGGCTGCCTATAGTGCCTCTAAAGGTGGTGTTGTGGGAATGACATTGCCAATCGCACGCGACTTAGCCAAATCTGGCATTAGAGTGATGACCATTGCACCTGGATTAATAGAAACTCCACTTTTTGCTTCATTGTCTGAACAGGCTAAAACCGCTTTAGAATCGCAGGTTCCATTCCCTTCAAGACTGGGACACCCTTCTGAATATGCACAACTAACCCAATCTATCATCGAAAATGTCATGCTAAATGGAGAAACCATCCGCCTAGATGGAGCCATTCGTATGCCACCAAGATAAAACTTAAGAAGAATAGAATTGTAAAAAAAATTAGTGAATTTGGAGGAACATAAAATGCGTGAAGTAGTTATTGTAGAGGGTGTTCGTACACCGGTTGGAAGAAGAAAAGGGTTGCTTGGCTCAGTCCGCCCAGATGAATTGGCTGCAAGCGTGCTTAAAGAATTAGTGAATCGTGCTGGAATCTCTCCAGGAATCGTGCAAGACGTAATCATGGGCTGTGTTTCACAGGTAGAAGAACAAGCGATAAATATTGCTCGTTCAGCTGCCTTGATGGCAGATTTCCCAATTCATGTACCAGGAACAACATTAGATCGTCAATGCGGTTCTGGTCAGCAAGCGATTCATTTTGCCTCCCAAGCGATTCTTAGTGGGGATATGGATATCGTTATTGCTGGCGGAGTTGAAAGCATGACACGCATTCCACTAGGATCAACACGGAAGCAGACAGATTGGAGTGAATCACTTACTTCAAAATATGAGATTATTCACCAAGGTCTATCAGCAGAAAGAATTGCTGATCAATGGGGATTCACGCGCTCTCAATTAGATGAATTTTCAATTGAAAGCCACAATCGTGCAATAAAAGCTCAAGAAGAAGGCAGATTTGATAGAGAAATCATGCCTTTAGAGGTAACCTTGGAGGATGGAAGTAAGGTAGTGGTGAAACACGATGAAGGGCCACGTAAAGGTTCTTCGATTGAAAAATTAGCAACCCTAAAAACAGTCTTTAAAGAAGATGGGAAAATCCATGCAGGAAACGCCAGCCAAATGAGTGACGGAGCTGCCGCCGTTCTATTAATGTCACGCGAAAAAGCAGAGGAATTAGGGCTTAAACCAAGATTCCGTATTATTGCCCGTTCTGTTACAGGATCTGATCCAACCTTGATGCTGACTGGACCGATTGAAGCAACAAAACAGGTTCTAGCCAAAGCTGGGCTGACAATTGAAGATATGGACACCTACGAAGTTAACGAGGCGTTCGCTCCAGTGCCAATGTGCTGGTTAGAAGAAATTAATGCCGATCCAAAGAAATTGAATCCTAATGGAGGAGCAATTGCTCTTGGACATCCTCTAGGTGCTACAGGTGCAAAATTGATGATTTCAATGATGCATGAACTTGAAAGAACAGGCGGCCGCTATGGGTTACAGGCTATTTGTGAAGGCGGCGGCATGGCGAACGGAACGATTATTGAAAGAATTAATTAAATAGTATCTTAGGAAGGAATTAGCAACAAAACAGGATATTTGTCTCTAATTTCATTTATTTAGAAAAATAAAAATTATCGATAGAGAAAGGAGCAATGCTTCTTGCTAACTGAGATAGGTGTAACGCAAGTAACTATACCATTACCTTTTCGTTTAAATCATGTGAATTGCTTTTTGGCAGAAGGCCCTAGTGGGTGGATGATTATTGATGCTGGATTAAATAACTCTGTATCTAGAGATATTTGGAACCCGATTATTGAAAAATATGATATAAAGGATATTATTCTCACACACTATCATCCTGACCATTTCGGCTATGCTGGGACTCTACAACAACTCACCAATGCAGAGGTGTGGATGACTGAAATTGACGCAGAAGCAGGGCTATCCTATTGGGAACCGGATTCTATAAAGACCGTAAATATGAACTATGATACATGCGGTTTTCCGGAAAACTTATCTAACGTGTTAACTACAGATGAAAAGGGCTTTAATGTACATGTAAAACCTTACCCAACTGTTCAACACTACCTTGAAGAAGGAATGAAATTTTCATTTGGCAAATACGAATATGAGGTTATTTTTACACCAGGGCATTCCGATGGATTAATCACTTTATTTAATAAAGAGAATAGTATCTTATTTTCAACAGATCACATTTTACCGAAAATTTCTCCTAATATTTCATACTGGTTCCGTGGTAATCGAAATCCACTACAATCCTATATGACTTCGTTAGAAAAAATTGAAAGATTAAACGTTGAGTATGTCATCCCATCACACGGGAAGCCTTTTAGAAATGCCAATCAAAGAATAGAAGAGTTATTGGCACACCATCATGAACGATTAGAGATGACATATGATAGCATTAAGAAACCCGCTACTATCTATGAAGTTAACACCATGCTATTTAAGAATTTGAATATCCATGAAACTCGTTTTGCGGTTGGCGAAACACTAGCACACCTAGAGCACCTTCATTTAAACAATCAATCTAAAAAGATATTTCAGGATGGAACATGGTATTATGAGGCTATTTAGAGGTTGTATCTAACGGTGGCAGCCTACGCTGTTTAGCTATACCTACCCCTGATCATGAATTAGTGGAAAGTAGTTGCAAAATTCAAAAAAATCATTTAAAATAAAAATGAAAGTGGTCTCACTTTTACTTTAAGTGATAAAATACATAAATCATTTTATTACTCGTAGTCACTTAAAGAAATAAGAACGTATGATTTTTTATAAAAAAACCATCTATTGAGGTGATATATCAATGAAAGCTATTCGTATTCCTATCATTGAACTTCCCAAAGAATCCGAAGAATTAAGAAATGAAATTAGACAATTTCTATTAGAGGAAAGAGAAAATGGCTGCTTCGAACCTAAATGTGATAGTTGGCTGAGTGGGTATTCGGCTTATTTTTCAAAAAAAATGGGAGAAAGAGGATGGATCGGGATGACATGGCCGACTAAATATGGAGGCCAAGGACGTTCAGCCATTGAAAGATATATTGTAACAGAAGAATTATTGGCAGCGGGTGCACCCGTTGCAGGACATTGGATTGCCGATAGGCAATCAGGACCGCTTTTTCTTAAATTTGGAACAGAAGAACAAAAGCAGTTCTTTCTACCTAAAATTGCAAAAGGAGAATGCTATTTCTCAATTGGCTTAAGTGAACCAAATGCTGGATCAGATCTTGCTGCTATTAAATCTAGAGCAGTGAAGGTTGATAAAGGATGGATATTAAATGGCAGTAAAATTTGGACGAGTGGAGCACACTTTTCTCATTACATGATTACGCTTTGTCGAACCTCATCGCAGGATCCTAACAACCGCCATGCTGGTATGAGTCAACTAGTCGTTGATTTATCTTCCCCTGGTGTCACCATTAGACCCATTCAATTGATGACTGGAGAACACCATTTTAACGAGGTATTTTTTGATGATGTTTTTATCCCGGATGAAATGGTTGTAGGTGAAATTGGGAATGGATGGAATCAGGGGATGGCTGAATTAGCATATGAAAGAAGCGGGCCGGAGCGTTTTTTAAGTACCTTTCCATTACTGAATGAACTGACAAATGAATTACTAGAGCAAGGGGACAACAATGGATTAAATGAAGTTAGTAAGGTTGTTTCAAGATTATGGACCTTACGAAATATGTCTCTTGGGATAGCACAGCTGTTAGAAGAAGGGGTACCTTCAAATATTATTGCCTCTTTGGTAAAAGATATGGGAACAAAATTAGAGCAACAAATTGCAGAGATTGCTAGATTAATTGTTAGTGTAATTCCTTCGCTGGAATCCGATTCATTACTTGAACGTTTTATGGCTCAATCAATCTTACATTCCCCAGGTTTTACCCTGCGTGGGGGAACAACGGAAATATTACGTGGAATTGTTGCAAAGGGGATAATTCAAAAATGAGTGAAATCCAAGAAATGATTATTGAAACCACTGAAAAAATTATGGTGAAGTATTCTACGAAGGAAGTCATTAATAGTGCAGAAGAAGGACAGTGGGCAGCTGACCTATGGAACCAGTTGGTAAACAACGGAATGATAACGGTTGCAATACCTGAAGAATTGGGTGGAAATGGCGGGGATTATTCCGATGCATTAAGTATCCTGCGCCTAGCAGGTAAATACTCAGCACCCATCCCAATTGCTGAAACATATATTGCCAATTGGATTTTATCAAGACTGGGAGTATTTGTTACGGAGGAGATTGTTACAATTTCATATCCAGACGTTTCACAATCTATTCAAATTGAAAAAACGGATGAAGGATGGAATATTTCTGGGAGAGCCAAAAATGTCCCTTGGGCACGATATGCAAATAAAATGATTGTTTTCGGAAAAACAACAGAAGGTAATGTGCTCTCAATTGTCAACTTAGAATATGCTCGAATCATTAATAAGAGGAATCTTGCTGGGGAAGCACGGGATGAAGTAATATTTGACAATATCTATGTGGCGGAAAGTCATATTTTTAAGGTGGATTTAGATGAACAAATGAAATATCTACTTTTTGCTGGCGGCCTTACAAAATCGGTCATGATGGCGGGTGCGCTAGAAAATATATTAGGTATTGTCATTGATCATACATCCGAACGGGCTCAATTTGGGAAACCCCTTCACCGTTTTCAAGCTATTCAACAACAAGTAGCACTTCTGGCTGGTGAATCAGCGGCGGCAAGTATGGCTGCTAATTGTGCGATCAAGTCATTTGAAACAGACCCCTTTTCTAAAGATATTGCATTAGCGAAAATTCGTGTGAATGAAGCTGCAGGAATCTCTTCTCAAATTGCTCATCAAGTACTAGCAGCAATAGGGTTTACCTATGAACATACTTTACATCATAATACCAGAAGGCTTTGGTCATGGAGAGATGAATATGGTACAGAACGAGATTGGCAGCAAATTGTAACCGACGCACTGATGAAATTAAACAAAGATGAACTTTGGTCATTAATGACGAACGTTAAAAATAATCTTAAAAAGGTGGAACAATAAATGCAGGACTTAATTTTTACGGTTGAAAATAATGTTGCAAAAATTACTTTAAACCGTCCAGATTCACTTAATGCCTTCAGTTCTGAAATGATATCCTTGTGGATTGATGCCTTGGAAACTATACGTGATTCTGAAGATATTCGAGTTGCTGTGATTTCAGGAAATGGACGTGGGTTTTGCGCAGGCGGGGATATTAAAGCAATGGCCAAAGGAGAAGGTTTCATAAAAAGTGATGTTAAGGAAGATCTTACATCAACTGCATTAGCAAGAAAAAATCAACTTTGGAAAAAGGTACAACGAATTCCACTTCTACTACAAGAGATTGACAAGCCAGTAATTGCTGTTCTACATGGATTCGCTTTTGGAGCAGGGTTTGACATGACTTTGGCCTGTGATATCCGAATCGCAGCGGAAACTACGAAAATATCAGAAAGCTATATAAAAGCTGGAATTGTCCCTGGTGATGGTGCAGCCTATTTTCTACCGCGTATGATTGGTGTCGATCAAGCATTAGATTTGTTATGGACTGGAAAAGTTTTTACAGCAAAAGAAGCAAAGGAACTTGGCCTGGTTACACATGTTGTTGAGGATCGTCTATTAAATGAATTTGTTGAAAATTATGTTGAAAAATTAGTAAATGGTCCGCAAGAAACCATCCGATTTACAAAAAGAGCAGTTTATCAAGGTTTAGATATTAATTTACGTACTTCCTTAGATATGATTTCTTCAGCAATGGGAATTGTTACAGAATTAGAAGATTTCCAAGAAGGTGTTAATGCGGTTGTTGAAAAAAGAAAACCTAATTTCCAATAAAAAACTCAGGTCATAAAAAGTGCAGGACATTAACCTGCATTTTTTCATAATAACCAATTGCTGTTATGAAAGGAATGCATGAGGGTGACAGACACTCTAAAAGTAAATTATGACTTAATTGAGGGTATAGCAGTAATTACTCTGAATTCAGTTGAAACCTTAAACGCTCTTGATTCAGAATTAATTTATGAATTAAACCAGGTACTTGATAAAATTGAAAATGACTCAAAAGTAAAAATTGTATTAGTAACAGGTAAAGGAAAAGCCTTTAGTGCAGGGGGAAACGTAAAAAGAATGGGTGATAGAACTACCCTTGAAACAATAGAAATAATGAGTCATGCAACACGTGTAATTACAAGAATAACAGAGATGAAAAAAGTTTTTATATCAGCAGTAAACGGTTATGCAATGGGTGCTGGATTTAGTTTGGCATTAGCCTGTGACATTATTGTAGCGCAGAAAAATGCAAAATTTGGGTTAAGTTTTATTAATGTAGGTTTGGTTCCAGATTGCGGACTTCTACATTTTTTGCCAAAAATCGTTGGTCCATGGAAAGCGAAGGAATTAATATTTTCTGGTGCTGTCATTACTGCAGAAGAGGCTTTTCAGTATAGAATTGTAAATCGATTGGTAGAAGAAAATGAAGCATTATCTGAAGGATTAGAATTTGCCAAGAAATTGGCTGTTGAACCCCTACAGGCTATGACGCTTGTAAAAACAATCATTGAAAGCAGTAAAAATCTTGATATAAAAGGAACCATGCAATATGAAACGCTAGCTCAGTCTGTATTGCAGCAGACAACCGATCATAAAGAAGGATTACAAGCATTTAAAGAAAAGCGGTCACCAATTTTCACTGGAAGGTAATACAATGAAAAATATAGAAGTTGAAACTTTCTAAATACTCTTATAAAATTAAAGTGAAAGTGAGCGCACATTTATTTTTTAAAATAATTCATTTGAGAAGGAGGAACTTTAATGAATGAAACCATTCCTATTAGAAATGGAGAAGGTATAGACAAGAAAACGCTTAAACAGTTTGTTTCAAGTCATTTGCTTGATATTCCTGCTACTTGTTTAGAAGTTCGACAATACCCCTCTGGGAAATCAAATTTAACCTATGAAATTCGTTTTGGTGAATGGGAGGCTGTATTAAGAAGACCGCCATTGGGTCCGTTACCGCCAAAGGCCCATGACATGAAAAGAGAGTATGACTTACTAAATAATCTCCATACTTGTTTTCCTTTAGCGCCAAAGCCTTATATTTACTGTGATGATGAAACCATTATAGGTAGTCCTTTTTATATCATGGAACGTAAGAAGGGTCAGACCATTAATGACAATTTAATCCGTAAAAAGAATATGACAATACAAGATAAACAACATATTTCGCAACTAATGGTCGATGCCATAGTAGAGCTGCATAATGTGGACTACAAAAAAGCAGGATTAGAGAAAATTGGGTATCCACAGGGTTTCATAGAAAGAAGACTTCAAAATTGGATAAACCGGTATGACAGATATAAAACGGATGAGATTAAGGTTATTGATAATTTAATAAAATGGCTGACTAATAATATACCCAATTCTCAAGAACCCACTCTCATTCATCACGACTTTAAGTTAAATAATGTTTTACTTTCCGATGACTCCAAGTCTATTACCGCTATTTTGGATTGGGAAATGGCTACTATTGGCGACCCACTATTTGACCTCGCTGCATCATTAAGCTATTGGGTCGAGGAAAAGGATTCCGATTTATTAAAAAATAGCTTAGAAACAACTACAGCACAAACTGGTTTTATTAGTCGAAGACAATTTATAGAAAGGTATGCTGATACAACAAATCGAGATATATCCTCTTTCAATTACTACTTAGCCTTAGCTTACTTCAAAATAGCTGTTACACAACAACAAATCTACTATCGATATAAAACTGGAGCCACACAGGATCATCGATTTGCCAAATTCTATGATAGTGTTAAAAACCTCATCACCTATGCAGAAGAACTTACTCACAATAAAAATTTATAAAAATATAGGAGGGAAATAGAAAATGATATTTGAAAAATCAGAAAAACTTATCAGGTTGGAAAATGAAATAACTGCATTTATGGAGGATTATATTTACCCCAATGAAAATTTATTTGAGGAACAATTAAATCAAAATGAAAATCGTTGGCAGGTTCCGCCGATTTTAGAGGAATTGAAAGCAAAGGCTAAAAATGCAGGCTTATGGAATTTATTTATGCCTGATCTAGAACACGGAGTAGGTTTAACAAACTTAGAGTTTTCATCATTAATGGAAATCATGGGACGTTCATTAATGGCTCCTGAGGTGTTTAACTGCGCTGCTCCTGATACCGGAAATATGGAAATTTTAGAGAAGTTTGGTACACCTGAACAAAAAGAGGAATGGCTCAAACCATTATTAGAGGGGGAAATTCGTTCAACTTTCTGTATGACTGAACCAGAGGTTGCATCCTCCGATGCTACCAACATTCAAACAAGCATAAAAAAAGTCGGTGACGAGTATGTCATTAATGGTCGCAAATGGTGGTCATCAGGAATTGCTTATGAAAATTGTAAAATATTAATTGTTATGGGGAAGACTGACCCAACAGCCCCGAAATATGAACAGCAGTCAATGATACTTGTACCAAAAGACACACCAGGAGTGAAAATTGTCCAGCATTTATCTGTATTTGGATATGATGATGCACCCCATGGTCATAGTGAAGTTATTTTTGACAATGTACGTGTACCATCTACGAATATTTTATGGGCTGAAGGAAAAGGTTTCGCTATCGCTCAAGGAAGACTTGGACCTGGTAGAATACATCATTGTATGCGCTTGATTGGTTCTGCAGAACGTTCTTTAGAATACATGATTAAAAGAGCACAACAACGAGTTACTTTTGGTAAACCGCTTATTGAACAAGGTGTTATTAGAAATTGGATTGCAGAATCTAGAGTGGAGATTGATCAAGTACGCTTACTTACACAAAGAGCCGCGTACATGATGGATACAGTTGGAAACAAAAAAGCTCGTGGTGAAATAGCGATGATCAAGGTGGCAGCACCATCCATGGCACTTAAGGTTATCGACCGGGCTATCCAAGTTCATGGCGGTGGAGGAGTAAGTGAAACATTCCCACTAGCAAAATTGTGGGCAAAGGCTAGAACCACTCGGATTTCTGATGGACCAGATGAGGTCCATAAAATAACTGTTGCTAAATTAGAAATTAAAAAATATCAATAGGACAGGGGGCTAACGTACGTTGGAAGAATTGCTAGACTTAACTGGTAAGGTTGCTTTAGTCACAGGGGGAAGTAGAGGGATTGGTGCACAAATTGTGAAAGATTATGCAGCACAAGGCGCGGATGTAGTCATTGTGGGCAGGAACATAGGAAAATGTGAAGAGGTCGCACATGAAGTTAGTCTAATGAACCGAAAGGCAATACCAATTTCAGCGGATGTGGCGAATCTTAACGATATTAAGGCAATGTTTAAAACAACTACCCAAGAATTTGGAAAACTTGATATTCTGGTAAATAATGCTGGGGCTAATTCTACTAATCAAGCTATCAATGTGATGGAAGAAGAATGGGATTATATATTCAATGTAAACTTAAAGGGACTGTTTTTTTGCAGTCAACAAGCCGCTGAAATGATGATTCCTCATAAAATGGGTAAAATCATCAATATTTCTTCTATTGGTGGTTCTAGAGCTTATCGAAATATAGCTCCCTATGCAGCAAGTAAGGCGGCTGTTATGCACCTTACAAGATCGCTTGCAAATGAATGGGCTCGTTACAATATCCAGGTAAACTCAATTGCTCCAGGGTTAATAGCAACTGATATAAATAAGGAGGATCTCTCGGATCCGAAAGCCTTGGACAGGATGCTTAAAATGATACCGCAAAGACGTTTAGGGGATGAAAAGGATATATCATCCATGGCTGTTTATTTGGCTGCCAGGGTTTCCGATTATATTACGGGTCAAACCTATTTTGTTGATGGCGGCAAAACAGTAGAGTAGTAATTTAGAATAATAGCGCTTTCAGTTGGATATTTTGTTAATATTTATTCAATGGGGAAGGGAGAAGTTAAATGTCAATTAAAAGGGCAGCCGCTATTGTGGGGGTTGGAGATGTAGAGTTAGAAAACGGTAAAGTATTAGGAAACAAATCCGTTTTTCAAATACAAGCTATTGCAGCTAAGAGGGCTTTAGATGATGCTGGAATTCGAAAAGATGAAGTAGATGGATTATTTACCGCAGGATTATGGGGTTTGCCTGGAGTTGGGCAATTTTCATCCGCCGTTATGGGTGAATATTTGGGCATTCAACCCAAATATTCAGATTCCACTCAAATAGGCGGTTCAACATTTGAAGCCCATGTTGGACACGCAGCGGCTGCAATACAAGCGGGATTGTGTGAAGTAGCACTGATACTTTATGGAAGCACCCAACGCTCGGATAGTGTAAGACTTCCTGTAAAACCAACCACTCTTACTGGGCAATATGAAACACCTTTTGGGTTGCCAAACCCAGTAGGTGCTTATGCAATGGCAGCACACAGACATATGCATCAGTATGGGACAAAGCAAGAACATCTTGCTGAGATAGCTGTAGCGACAAGGAAATGGGCGCAGCTTAATCCAGAGGCAACAATGAGAGAACCTTTAACGGTAGATGATGTGTTAAACTCGAAAATGATTAGTGATCCCCTGCATTTGTTGGATTGCTGTCTTGTTACAGATGGTGCGGGAGCCATTGTATTAGTCTCAGCAGACCGTGCCAAGAATTGTCGAAAAAAACCAATTTGGGTTCTGGGTCAGGGAGAATCTCATTCCCATTGGTCTATTCATGCAATGCCAGATTTAGCAACGGTTACATCAGCACAGAAATCTGGAAAAGTGGCATTTGAAATGGCCGGAGTTACACATGATGATATTGATGTGGTTGAAATCTATGATTCTTTTACTATTACTGTTTTGCTTACGCTAGAGGCCCTTGGTTTTTGCAAGCCAGGGGAAGGTGGAGATTTCGTTGCTAATCAGAGAACTGCCCCTGGTGGAGATTTCCCGTTAAACACAAATGGCGGGGGACTTTCATATGCGCACCCAGGTATGTATGGGATTTTCTTATTAATTGAAGCTGTCCGTCAATTGCGCGGTGAATGTGCTGACAGGCAGGTAAAAGATGCCAAAATAGCTTTGGTTAATGGTATCGGTGGTTCTCTGTCTACTTCATCTACTTGTATTTTAGGGAGGGATTAAGCCATGACTGAATACAAAAAACCAATTCCAACTCCTGATGGTGATTCTAAAACCTTTTGGGATGGCTGTAGTGTAGGGAAATTGCTAATTCAACAGTGCAATGATTGTGATAAGCATATTTTCTATCCAAGAGAGGTTTGTCCTCATTGCATGTCAGATCAAATAAATTGGGTAGAAGCAAGCGGAAAAGGAAAAGTATATTCCTATACCATTGCACGCCGCGCCGCACATCCTTCCTTCAAAGAGGATGTACCATACGTTGTCGCATTAATAGAATTAGATGAAGGAGTCAGGCTGATGTCTAATATCGTTAATTGCAATGTTGAGGAAGTACGGTGTGATATGGCTGTTAGGGTATTATTCCAAGAACAAGAAGGAATGATGCTGCCTAAGTTCGAGCTTGCCTAAGGATGATTCTGAAAAGGTGCAGATAAAAGTGGATGACAAGGTAATTTTTATCTATGTCATCACTTTTTCTTGTAATGATAAGTTTGCTGACATAATTTTTGGATAATTCTAAAGATAATGACTTTTTAGTTTACAAAGTTTTCACACTGATATAAAATAAAACTGAAAGTAATCTCACTTTTATTTTATATAAATATAGGTTGGAAAAGAGGTTACAGTATGGACTTTACATTTCATAAAGTACAGCAAAAGGAACGGTATGCGATTATTCAGCTAGACAATCCACCAGTTAATTCATTAAGTGATGATGTGAAAAGTGAATTACAGGTAGTTTTAGAAACATTGAAGATAAACAATCAGGTTATTATTCTGACAGGTACAGGTGAAAAGACCTTTATAGCTGGAGCAGATATAAAAGAATTAGCAAAATTAAATGAAGATAGTGGAAGAACTCGCGTAAATAAGAGCAGAGAATTATTTACCTATATTGAAAACTATCCCATCCCGATTATTGCGGCCATTAATGCCTCAGCCTTAGGGGGAGGATTTGAAATTGCTATGTGTTGTGATATTTGTATCGCGGCAAAAAATGCAAAGTTTGGTTTACCGGAAGTGGGGTTAGGGGTGATTCCTGGTGGAGGTGGAACCCAAAGACTGCCAAAGCTTGTTTCTCCAGGTCTGGCAAAATTAATGATATATACTGGGAAACTGATTACAGCAAATGAAGCAGAAAATTTAGGCATTGTTCAAATGGTAGTTAATCAGGAAGACTTGTTAATAGAGGCAGAGAAAATTGCTAAGACAATAACAAAAAAGGCTCCATTAGCAATCCAATATAGCAAAATTAGTATTAATCAAGGATTAAATAATGGTTTAGTAGAAGGATTGGAAAAAGAAGGTGAACTCTTCTCAAGATTATGTTCCACAAACGATAAGAACGAAGGAGTAAGCGCTTTCTTAGAAAAAAGAAAACCTATTTTTAATGGGAAATAGGTTTTTAGCCGGAATAGAGGGTGATATTTTGTTAGTAAAAGATATTTTAGATCATCACAATAAGGTAAATCCTAGCAAGCTTGCGATTATTTCAAATCAGCATAATCTTACTTATCGCGAGTTTTTTTCAAGGGTTCAACGTGTATCTAATGTATTAACGAATAAATTAGGATTAGTAAAAGGTGATCGTTTTGTCATTCTTTCTCAAAATAATGGATATATCCCTGAGCTGTATTTTGCCTCTTCTCTAACTGGTGTTGTCGCTGTTCCGATTAATTATCGATTAACATTATTTGAGATTTGTTCAATAATGAAAGATGCTGAAGCTAAGGCGATTTTTATTGATTCGGACCACACTGAAGGATTAGAGGAGATAAAAAAAGAGACAGGTATTAGTAATGGAATTGTACTGGAGGCAGAGGAAAATGTACTTTTTGGTTTGTCATATGAGAGCTTAGTACAAGATGCTTCTGATAAATATGAAAACAGGAAAATAAGAGAAAGCGATATTGTTTTACAAATATATACTTCAGGAACTACAGGAACTCCAAAGGGTGTTATGATTTCGAATCGTAATATTATGGCAAATTCATGGACATCCGTTGTAGAAGGTAACATCCGTCAACATGATCGGTTTTTAAACGTTGCTCCAATGTGTCACCTTTCAGCGGGTTCAAGAGTTTTTAGCCTTGCCTTTGCAGGGGCTACACATGTAATTTTACAAAAATTTGATCCTGAAACAGTTTTTCAGATTATGGGGGAACACCGAATTACCCATGCCTTATTAGTGCCAACCATGATTTCTAGTCTATTAGAATCCGAAAGATTTGATGCTAATTTTTTCAGCCATTTAGAAATGATTACTTATGGTGCTGCTCCAATGCCTATCCCCCTTTTACGGAAAGCAATGGATGCATTTCAATGTAAGTTCTGGAATGGGTATGGATTAACTGAAGCCAGCCCAATGCTCACGGGTCTTAAACCTGAAGATCATCAGTTAGCTTTATATGACTCTAGTTATGAGAAGATTATAAACTCAGTTGGTAAACAGCTATTAGGTATCAGTCTAAGAGTTGTAAACGATGAAGGAAACGAAGTTAATTCTGGCGAAACAGGAGAAATTATTGCAAAAGGTAAAAATGTAATGGAAGGTTATTGGAAAAATCCTGAATCCACGAGAGAAACAATAAAAGATGGCTGGTTATACACCGGTGATATCGGAATGATAGATAAAAATGGGTATGTTTATATTGTTGATCGTAAAAAAGATATGATGATTTCTGGTGGACTTAATGTTTATCCTCGTGAAATTGAAAAAGTAATGGAGCAATATGCCGGAGTTAAAGAAGTAGCAGTTACAAGCATTGCAGATGTTAAATGGGGAGAAATTCCTATTGCATTTGTTGTTTCGGAGGAAAATATTTCTACTGAACAATTGCAAGATTGGATAGCTGAACGACTAGCAAAATTTAAATTACCTAAAAAAATTATTTTAGTAGATGAACTGCCCCGAAATACAACTGGTAAAATCCAAAAACATGCATTAAAAACAAAATATTTAACTCATAATTAACTTAATTTTCAATCATCATAGCCCGTTTCTAAGGAGGAGTAAAATGGAAAATATTTCTGTAATAGGCGCTGGTATTATGGGTCATGGAATTGCCCAGATTGCAGCTTTAGCTGGATATAATGTGGTTTTGCGAGATATAAATGATGACATGCTAGAAAAAGGATTACAAAGTATTGATAGAAGTTTAAATCTTATGATTAGGTCAGAAAAAATAACAGTGACCCAAAAGGATAAGTGTTTACAAAGAATACAGTTAAAGAAAGATTTGAATGATAGTGTAAAGGAAGCAGATTTGGTCATAGAAGCAATACCAGAAGTACTCTCTTTGAAACAGGAACTGTTTCAACAACTAGATGAGATTTGTTCTCCAGAAACAATCCTAGCCACAAATACCTCTCAATTAAGTGTTACTTTAATCGGAGCTAAAGTATCACGCAAGGATAAAATAATTGGAACCCATTTCTTTAATCCTGTACCCGTTATGAAACTAGTGGAGATAATAAATGGTTTTGAGACTTCAGATGAAACATTGCAAACTGTTCAAAACTTTTGCCACACAATCGGAAAAGAAACAGTTGTCTGTAGAAAAGATACTCCTGGGTTTGTGACTACCAGGCTGCTGCTTGCACAAAGAGCTGAGGCTTTTCGTCTTTATGAAGAGGGCGTTGCTTCAATTGAAGATATAGATAAGGCAATGCGATTGGCGTTTAAGCATCCGATGGGACCTTTCCAGTTAGCAGACCTTGCGGGTCTTGATACTGGACTTAAAGCATTGACATCAATGGAAGAAAATTATGGAGAACGTTTTAAATCACCAACGTATTTAAAACAAATGGTCGCCTTAGGGTATCTGGGGAAAAAGAGTGGTAAAGGATTTTATGAATACTAAGAATTTAGTTTTTACTTACTGAATCTCTTTTTATATTGATGAAAGTTAGAAGGGAGCTTTTTTATGGTTAGAGAGGCAGTTATAGTAGAGGCATTGCGTCTTCCTACAGGAAAAAGAAATGGGATGTACTCGAATACGCGTCCTGAATATATGCTAAGTTCATTACTTAAAGGTTTAGTGGAAAAGGTGGATTTTGATCCAAAGGAGATTAGGGACGTTATTGTAGGGTGTGTTACACAAACAGCAGAGCAGGGAAATAATATAGCACGGATTTCAACACTTATGGCAGGGCTTCCTAAGGAAGTAGCAGCCATGACCATAAACCGAAAATGTGGTTCTTCACAGCAAGCAATCAATCAAGCTGCCCAAGGTGTTATTGCAGGGGATTATGATGTAGTTATCGCAGCTGGGATTGAAAATATGACTCGGATTCCTATTGGTGTTGACAGGGTTGAACCTCCTGTAGAATTGACAGATCTATATGAAATGATTTCCCAAGGGATATCAGCAGAAAGAATTGCTGATAAATGGGGGATATCTCGGCTGCAGATGGATGAGATTTCTTTAAGAAGCCACCAGCTAGCCAGTATTGCTCGTGAAAAAGGAGATTTTAGACGGGAAATATTACCCTATGAATTTATGATAGACGGTAAAAAAGAGATTATCTACGATGATGAAGGGATTCGTCTTACTACAACTTTAGAAAAATTATCTTCATTGAAATCTGCTTTTGCTGAAAACGGAAAAGTAACGGCTGGTAATTCAAGTCAAATCAGTGATGGAGCAGCTGGTTTATTAATCATGTCCCGTGAAAAAGCACAGGATTTAGGTTTAAAGCCAAGGGCTCGTATTATTGCGCGAGAGGTGATCGGATCTGACCCTACTATGATGCTTGATGGGCCCATCCCAATCACAAGACGGATTCTCGATAAAACAGGTTTAACTGTTCGAGATATTGACATATTTGAATGCAATGAAGCTTTTGCTTCTGTTATCCTCGCTTGGATGAAGGAATTTAAGCCTGATTTAGAAAAAGTTAATCCACGTGGAGGCTCCATTGCTTTAGGGCATCCTACAGGTGCAAGTGGTGCAAGAATTATGACTACTTTACTTCATGAATTAGAGGATATGGATAAGCAGTTTGGATTACAAGTGATGTGCTGTGGCGGTGGAATGGCAACGGCTACAATAATTGAGCGGCTTTAAAATCATTAAGAAAGTGAGGCTCAAGGTTTATGAAAAATAAAAATAATAAGCGACGACTTCCTTTAGAGGGAGTAGTAATTTTAGCTGCTGAGCATATGGTTGCTGCACCGATGGCAACTCAGTTATTAGCTGATATGGGTGCGGAGGTTATTAAAGTAGAGCGCCCAAAGGTAGGAGAATCAGGAAGAGGAACAGGTCCGTTTTTAAAAGATGAAGATGGAAATATCACTTCATCTACTATGTATCGGGTAAATAGAAATAAAAAAAGTATTACACTTGATATCACAACAAAAGAAGGAAAAGAAATTTTTATTCAACTTGCTAAAAAAGCTGATGTAGTTATTGAAAACTTCCGAGCAGGGGTTATGGATAAATTAGGATTAGGATACAGCGACTTGAAAAGTCAGAACCAAAAGTTAGTATATGTTTCATTAAGTGGATATGGACATAACGATATTTTGCCTAGTCCATACTCAGGGTGGGCTGCATACGGAAATCTAGGTGAAGCCTTAGGCGGCATAACCAATAACTTAATTACAAGATCTAAATCAGAGGAACCTCTAGGTTTTCATGGTCTTTCATTAGGAGATGTTTTTACAGCACTTAATGGTACGATTGGACTCCTAATCGCAATATTTGATGCGCAGCGTACCGGTGAAGGCCGCTATGTGGATATTGCAATGATGGATAGTCTATTTTTGCTAAATGAACGCCCAATGATGAACTATTCGCTCACCGGAGTAAAGCCTTCTCCAGAAACATCCTTTTTGTCTTTTATTGTTGGTGATTTTCGTGCAGAGGATGGATGGTTTACGGTTAGCGTTTACGTTGAAGCACATTGGCAAAAGTTTTGTCAGATAATAGATAGAGAGGACTTACTATCAAATCCAGATTTTGATACACCTGAAAAACGAGGAAGCCAAGTTGAGTCATTCTTCAGACCGGTATTAGAGCAATGGGCAAGTAAATATTCAAAACATGAGGTGGCAAAAATGTTTCTCGATGCAGGTATTGCCGCTGCTCCTATTCTTGACCCGGAAGATTTAGTAGAAAATCCACATATAAAAGCAAGAAATATGCTGGTCGAGTTTCCAATTGGAGATGGGAAAACATTACAGGCCGTTGGAAATCCAATAAAAATGTCGGGAGTTTCTGGAGAAAATGAAATATACCGACGTCCGCCTAATTTAGGTGAAAATACAAATGAAATATTGGAAGCGCTTTTAAATTATGACGGGGATAAAATAAGGGAATTGTATAAAAATAATATTATTTAAGTTTAATTTCAATATTTTAATGATTACAAAACTAGTAGACAATTAGAAGGGTGGATGAATTAAACCATGACGAAAAAAACAATTCGAATTGGCTGCGGGTCTGGTTATGCAGAAGACAATTTAGATCCAGCGATTGAATTGGCAAAAAAAGCCGATTTAGACTATTTATGTTTTGATTCGCTTGCAGAACGTACGTTGTCAATGGCACAAATGAGAAAGTTGAATGATCCTAACACTGGTTATGATATTCGACTTGAACAGTTAGCTCGCACCTTTCTCCCTTATGTTGATAAAGGGTTAAAAATCATTGGGAATATGGGAGCCGCCAATCCTGACGCTGCCATAAGACGTGTCCAAGAGATTGCGGAGGAACTAAATTTAACCAATATCCGTTTAGCGGCAATTACCGGTGACGATGTGCTAGACCAAATTAAAGAGAAAGACCCGATTATTTTAGAAACAGGAAAACCGTTAAGCGAACTTAATGGAACCATCGTTTCTGCCAATGCCTATGTTGGTGCAGATGCTATTGTAGAAGCACTTGAAAATGGGGCGAATTTTATTATTGGCGGTCGTTTAGCTGACCCCTCCCTTTTCCTAGGGCCAATGATATATGAATTTGGCTGGGCTGAAGAGGATTGGGAACGTAAAGGAAAAGGAATTATCATAGGACACCTATTAGAGTGTGGAACCCACGTAACAGGTGGAAACTATGCAGATCCACCGTACCGTGTTGTCCCTGGATTGGACCGTTTAGGCTTACCGTATGCTGTTGTTGAAGAAAGTGGAGACGGAGTTATTTCCATTTTAGATGATGCAGGGGGCATCATGACTGTTGATACATGTAAATCCCAGTTAGTCTACGAGGTACATGATCCTGAAAATTATATTACTCCTGATGGAATAGCGGATCTTAAAAATGTAACCGTCAAACAAGTCGGGAAAAATGATGTCTTAGTTGAAAACGGAACGGGAAAACCTCGTCCAAAGAAGTTAAAAGTCCTCGTTGGTGTGTTGGAAGGATATATAGGCGAAGGAGAGATGTCGTATGCCGGACCTGGAGCATATGAACGTGCCTTATTAAGTCAAGATACATTAAAAAAGAGATTCGATCGATTGTACAAAGATCATTCATTAGAAATTCGTTATGATATCATTGGGGTAAATTCGATACATGGAGCCTCTGCACCAACCCCTAGCGAACCTCCTTATGAAGTACGGCTGAGATCAGCGATGAGAACAGAGACCAAAGAAATCGCAGATGCTTGGGCACATGAGGTGGAATTACTCTATCTCTTAGGTGCTGCAGGGGGCGGCGGAAACCGTAGAAGTGTTAAACAAGTACTTGCGATGTACAGTGCCTTTTTGGATGCTTCCGACGTAAAATTAACAGTTAGTATGATAGAGGAGGTATTAAAATGAGAAAAGTTCTATTACGTGAAATAGCTCATTCCCGTTCAGGCGATAAAGGAGATACATCGAACGTTGGTGTAGTTCCATATGATGAGAAAAATTATGAATTGATTAAAGAACAAGTAACTGTGGGACGTGTTCGTGAATTATTTGGTGAGTTAGTACAGGGTGAAATCACAAGATTTGAATTTGACGGTTTGAAGGCAATAAATTTTGTGATGAAAAATGCACTTTCAGGTGGTGTTTCCCGTTCCTTAAATCTAGATACACACGGGAAATCTTGGTCTAACTTAATCTTGCGATTAGAAATAGAGATTCCATAAACGTTGAATTGAATGCAATCCATTTAAGGAGGTATAATGTATGAGTAATCTTGGATATCACCTGGAAGGGGTGGTTCAGGAATCACCAGACTTAAGATGGTTATATTATCAAGATCAAATTTTTACTCTTGGTGAATTATCTATAAAGATAAATAAAGCAGCTAATGTTTTTTCTTCTTTGGGTGTTAAAAGAGGAGATAAAGTGGCATTAGTTCTTTCTAATAATCCAGAATATTTATTCTGTTGGTTTGGTTTAGCCAAAATTGGAGCCGTCATGGTTCCAATTAATACGTCAACAAAAGGTGAGATGCTTAGCTATATCATTAGTCATTCAGATGCAGTTATGGCTTTGGTAGAAGAGCCCTTTCTCAATGAATATATGCAAATTAAATCAACACTTAAAAAAATTCAGCATTCGATTGTGATATCCGATAGTAGCTCTTCTATTGATCAAAATGATTTCTATTCTTTTAAAAAGTTATTGGATGATGCAAGTCCTTTGTATATTGAAACGAATAAAGTTTTGGTCGAAGACCTTATGTGTATTCTATATACTTCTGGCACAACCGGAGTTCCAAAGGGTGTAATGTTAAGTCAAAATGCGTATGTTGCAGCAGGTGCAGCCTCAGCTAATCAAATTTTCCAATTTCGACCCGATGATGTTATTTATACGTGTCTGCCATTTTTTCATGTCAATGCTCAAATGGGAACGACAATGCCGGCCCTATTATCAAAAGTTCCGTTGGCAGTCGGGAAAAAATTTAGTGCATCTAAATTCTGGAGTGAAATGGATCGTTATAAGGTTACTGTGTTTAAATTTATCGGAGCTATGATTACGATACTATATAAAAATTCATCCAGTGAAATCCAATATCACAATACAGTGAGATTGGGCATTGGTGCCCCAGTACCTAAAGATTTATGGCTCCCTTTTGAACAACGTTTTGGACTGCAATTGTTAGAAGGTTATGGTACGACTGAAACAACAACTGCTTGTATTGCGAATAGACCCAATGATTTTAGGATAGGATCTTGCGGTAAACCAATATCACACTATGAAATAAGTATTAGAGATGAAGAAAATCTTCCGGTATCTCCCAAAAAACCTGGCGAATTATGTATTAGACCATTGAAACCGCATGTTTTTATGGAAGGTTATTATAAAATGGAAGACAAGACAAATGAAGCATTAATTGACGGATGGTTCCATACTGGTGATCGTGCTTACCAAGATGAAGATGGTTTTTACTTTTTCTTAGATCGTACAAAAGATGTGATTAGAAGGAAAGGCGAAAATATTTCTTCATTTATGGTAGAAAAAATCATTAATAACCATCCAAAAGTGTTTGAGTCAGCTGCAATCGGTATCCCGAATGAATTGAGTGAAGATGAGGTAAAAGTTTTTGTTAAATTAAAACCGGGAGAAGCAGCAACAGAAAAGGATATTTATGATTGGTGTGAAAAGTATATGTCAGAGTTTATGTACCCAAGATTTATTGAATTTATATATGAATTTCCAAAAACACCAACAGAAAAAGTCCAAAAATTTAAATTAAAAGAATTGTCGAATGAAAATGCCTGGGATAGTAGTGAACTGCTAAAAAAGGAGAAAATGAAATAATTATGTAAATTCAATCTTTTGAAGGAATGATAACTATGGCAAATATGGAAAGAAATATTCTTGAGCCTAAAACTCAAAAAGGTAAGATGATGAAAGATAAACTAAAAAAAGCTGCTGCCGAGATATACGGTGAAAAGGGATATATAAATACTAGAATAGTAGACATAACCACAGAAGCAGATGTTTCAGAGGGTAATTTTTATCGATATTATGCTAATAAAGACGAGATCCTTGTTGAAATCATTGAGGACATGATTGATGATATCTATGAAGAAAGTATGAACGAGGCAAAATCCCAAAGTAGTCAAAAGATAAAATCATCTACTAGGGCCTTTTTTAAATCAATTAAAAAACATGCTAAATTATATAATGTATTTGTCCAGGTCTCAGGTTTTGATCCGTTTTATAAGGAAAAACAGCAAGAGTTGCGTAAGCGTTTTCTTAAAAATGTTCGGAGAACCTTTGAAAAACAGCAGATATCCACAGATATCGATTTGGATTATATCTCAAGTGCGATTGCGAGTATGATTCAACAGACCGCTTATAATTGGTGCGTTCTAGGTGGAGAAAAAGAGTATAACTTAGAAGAATTAAGTGATACTGTCTCTAACATTTGGATTAACGCAATTGAGTCTACAAAAAAAAATAGCAACTAAAAATAATATATGGAGGCATTTGTTTTGGATGAGTATATACACAGACGAACATTATATTTTTAGAAAAGCTTTCCGTAGATTTTTAGTAAAAGAGATAATTCCATTTATAGATGAATGGGAGGAAGGAACTTTAGTCCCCAAAGAAATTTGGAGAAAATTTGGGGATTGTGGTTTTCTTTGCCCATGGGTGGAAGAGAAATACGGTGGATTAGGAGCTGGATTTGAATATTCTATTATAATGATTGAAGAACTTGGTAAAGCAGGAGTTGATATTGCTGTACCATTGCATAGTGATGTGGTTGCTCCCTATATTGAAAAATATGGAAGTGAAGAACAAAAACAAAAATGGTTGCCAAAATGCGTATCGGGTGAAGTGACATTATCTATCGCCATGACAGAACCAAATACTGGATCAGATGTTGCAGCAATAACAACCGTTGCAAAAAAAGAGGGTCAGGATTATATTATTAATGGTCAGAAAGTGTATATATCAAATGGGATTAACAGTAAATTAACCATCCTCGCTTGTAAAACCCGAACAGATGTTTTTCCTCCACATAAAGGAATTAGCCTAATCCTTGTCGAAGAAGGAACTAAGGGTTTTTCAAAAGGGAAAAGTATGAAAAAAATGGGAAGAAAAGCTTCAGAGGTCTGTGAATATTACTTCAATGACTGCCGTGTACCTATTAGTAACTTATTAGGAGAAGAAAACAAAGGATTTTCCTATTTAATGAGTAACCTTCAACAAGAACGTCTGGTGCAAATCATTCGTTCACAAGCAGAGGCTGAAGCAGTCTTGGATTTAACTATAGAATATACCAAAAATCGAACTGCATTCGGTCAACCCATTAGTAAATTTCAGCATAATCAATTTAAAATAGTTGAAATGGCAACGGAAATTGAAATAGGACGAGTATTTGTTGATGAGGTAGCTGCTAGCCATCTTAAGGGAACTAGAGATGAAAAGAGAGTAGCTATGGCGAAGTGGTGGATTACAGAAATGGCCAATCGGGTTGCTTATCAATGCTTGCAGCTGCATGGTGGTATTGGCTATATGGAAGAATATCCACTGGCACGCAGATTTCGAAATATTCGAATGGATACGATCGCAGCTGGAACTACAGAGATTATGAAGGTCATTCTTTCTAAAAAGCTAGGTTTATAGCTGCAAAATTGTAAAATCTATTTAATCTTCAATTAGTAATAGTATACTTAGAATTTTCGGAATAAATAAAAGTATCATAAAATTTAGATAAAACACTTTTCAATTCATTGCATTTGTTTTATAATAAATTAAAAGTGAGCTCATCTTCACAATTTAAAAATGTAAGCGTTTGTATTAAACGTATTATACCTGCACTGTTAGGTTGTATTTGAACAACAGTTCGTAGTTTCCGGATCTACTAAGTATTACCTATATTAAGGAGGTTGCGTTTTATGTCAACTGAGGAGAAAAATTTCCAAGGGCCAGTTCCTATTATTGATTGTGATATTCATCCTAATCCAGTTCGCAAAAGGGATTTATTACCTTACTTAGATGATTACTGGAGAGACTATATGATTGCAAGTAAATTTCGTGGTCATTTACCAACAGTCGATTTTACAATACCCGTTAATGGCGGCCTTAGGGCAGATAGCAAGGTACCAGAGGGCGGACCAGCCTGTTCATCTGTTGACTTTTTCAAAAAGCAGGTTATGGACGAATATAATTACTCACATGCGATTCTTTTTACGGATGGAACCTTCTTTTTATCAGGTGCACCGCAGCGTGAAATGGCAACAGCAATGGCACCGGCGTACAATGAATGGCTGATTGAGCACTGGCTAGCTAAGGATTCACGACTATTTGGTTCAGTATTGGTTGCAGCTCAGGATCCTGAAGCTGCTGCAAGAGAAATAGATCGTGTAGGCGGTCATCCTCAAATGGTACAGGTTGGACTAGGTATCCATTCTCCTTTTGGCGGATGGGGTGATCCTCGTTACGATCCTATTTGGGAGGCAGCTGTTCGGAATGATTTAGTTGTAACCTTTCACTTAACTGTTGGCCCAACAGGACTATTTAAATCAGGTCCAATAGGTCCGCCACGATATTTTGTAGAAACTCAATCCACACATTCGTTAGTTTTTCAGTCACAATTGGCAAATATGGTTTTTTCCGGAATGTTTGAAAAGTTTCCAGGATTAAAAATAGCATTTATAGAAGCTGGTTTTGCTTGGGTACCTGGACTGACATATATGATGGATACTCAATGGCGTGCAGTTAGAAGAGAGGTTCCTTGGGTGAAAAGACCGCCAAGTGAATATGTAAAGGAACACTTTTGGTTTGGTACACAGCCTATGATAGAGCCAGAGCCTGCGGACCGCAAGCATCTCGAACAACTAATAGATATGGTAGGCGCTGATAAACTCTTGTTTGCTTCAGACTACCCACATTGGGAATTTGATTCGCCTGTTGCGGCATTGAAAGGGTTAAATAAACAAACAAGAGAAAAAATTCAATACTATAATGCTAAAAAACTTTTTGGTCTGCCTGAACCTGTTTTGATCAATAGTTGAAGGGAAACTTTTAATGTTAAATAGTGAAATTTTATCAAATACCCGAATTATTGATTTAGGCACAGTAATTGCAGGTCCACAATGTGCAGGATTACTAGGTGATTTCGGAGCGGAAGTTATTAAAATTGAAGATCCAAATGGCGGAGATCCAGCACGTAAATTAGCTCCTATTAAAAATGGAGAAAGCTTATGGTGGAAAGTAATAGGTAGAAATAAAAAATCCGTTACTTTAAACTTAAAGGATGAACGAGGAAAACAGCTTTTTACAGAATTAGTAAAGAAAAGCGATGTGCTCATTGAGAATTTTAGACCAGGAGTTATGGAACGACTTGGTTTTTCCTGGGAATATTTAAAATCAATAAACCCAGATTTGATTTTTTTAAGAATTAGTGGTTATGGTCAAAATGGTCCCATGTCAGATTTACCTTCATTTGGGCGGGCTGCTGAAGCCTTTAGTGGAATCCAATATCTAACCGGATTTCCAGAAGGCCCACCGGTCCATGCAGGTTTTTCTATGGCGGATTCATTAACTGCTTTAATGGGCGCTTATGGTGTTTCACTGGCTCTTTATGAGCGGGAGCATAACAAAAAAGGTGGACAAATGATAGATTTAGCACTTTTTGAAACTCTTTTTCGAATAGTTGAATTTCCAATTGTAATGTATGATCAACTCCAACAAGTCCAAGAACGTCAAGGGAATCAACATCCCGGTGGACAGCCTATTAACACATATATGACAAAGGATGGAAAATGGCTGACAATCTCTGCAGCTACAGATAATACAGCAAGAAAGTTTCTAAAAGCTATTGGTGGAGATCAATTAGCAAACGATTCAAGATTCAAAAGTAATCAGCTGCGTGTTGAAAATGCCATTTATTTAAATGAAATAATTAAAAATTGGATAGGAGACCGAACATTAGCTGTGATTGAGAAAGTGCTAAATGAAAATGATGCTCCTTTTTATTCAGTAGTAATGAATACCAAAGATTTATTTGAAAGTGAGCAAATCTGGGCTAGAGAAGATATCATCTCTGTAAAGGATGAGGATTTCGAAGACTTAAAAATGCAAGGAATTGTCCCGAAATTTTCCAGAACGCCTGGCAAAGTAAAACATACAGGTCCGAAGTTAGGAGAGCATAATCTAGAAGTTTATTCAAAATTATGCGGTGTAAGTGAAGAGGAACTTGAAAAATTACAGGCGGAAAAAGTAATATAAACATATCTTCTTGTTTAAATGTAAGCGATTACTTAATTTTTGTATGCTACCTATAATTCTATACAAGAAGATCTGTTTGGTGTTTTAACATCACAAGTGTCCTGTCGAAATCAATGAAAAATAAGATTTTTGTTAGAATTAATATTCTGAATATTTGGACTGCACTGTTTACAAGTAGAAGATTTTTATTTACAATTAAAGTAAAAGTGAGTTCACTTTTTTAAACAACAGTGATTAGCTAAATATATTTAACTAATTTATGTCTATGGCAGCCCCCTAAAGCATGTTTTCAATTTCCTTTAACATAAGCTGATGGAACATTTTTTCTTTGGATCGTTACTTGCCAAACAAATCTATTAGGAGGATGGTAGTTCATCAGGTTATTGGATTGTATTTAAAAGAGTGAATTATACTAATTACGCAAATGAAAAGGTGAAACTAATAAATTAATCCAAAAAGCAATAATAAATAGGGGGAATAATATGACAAACATTCAAAAGATCGAATCATATACCAAATGGTTGGATAAAACTCTTGAATTCACCTCATTCTTTTGCTTAATCATTAGTGTGGCTTTTGCCATTTTTAATGTTATGATGAGATTCTTTTTTGATGCCTCTTATGCATTGGTTGAAGAGATTTGTCGGTACACCATTATTTACGGTACATTCTTGTATCTCGGACCGCTCGTCAAAAAAGGTGAACATATTAAAATGGATTTGATGAGCACGATCCTTAAAGGGAAGTTACGACACCTTAATGAATTAATCATTAGTTTCATCCTCTTCATTGCGTTTGCCATTCTTTGTTGGGCGAGTACACAATGGGTGCTTTCTTTGTTTCAAATGAGAATATTGACTCCTTCGGGGACTATGTTAATGGTAATCCCTACAATAGCGGTTCCGATTGGGATGTTTTTTGCCATCATATATTCCATTCAACAAATTATTATCGAATTTAGTAGAATTAGAGTTCCCAAAATAACACCGACGATAACTGAACAAAAAGCACCACAGGAGGTTGAGATAAAATGTTAATAGCTGGACTAATTATTTTTGCTGTTCTACTAGTTATCGGTACTCCTGTTTGGTTGGCATTGGGAGCTGGCGGTGCATTTTGGGCAATCGTAATGATGGGATTACCGATAGAGAGTATACCTACTCAATTTTATGTTTCAACTGATAGCTGGCTATTATTAGCAGTCCCATATTTTTTACTTGCAGGAAACTTAATGACTTTTATGGGTCCAGCTACAAAAATATTAAAGGTAATAACTGATTTGGTAGGACATTTCCGTGGAGGCTTACCAGCAGCTGCCGTTATTGCTTGTGCATTATTTGGGGCACTTTCTGGATCCTCGATTGCAACTGTTGTTGCCGTTGGAACATTGATAATTCCTCAAATGACCGCATTAGGTTATTCAAAAGAAAATAGTATGGGTATTGTAGCTGCAGCAGGTACCTTAGGTGTAATGATTCCTCCTAGTGTTATTTTTATAGTATATGCCTCAATGGTTCAAGTGAATGTAGCCGACCTCTTTCTAGCTGGCATCGTTCCTGGTATATTGATTGCAATCATATTAGTTATAACTGCGGTAATTGTTAGTAGACGTGAGAAAGCAATTAGAAAAGAGAGAAGTAGTTTTGCAGAGATAAGAGTTTCCTTCCTGCAAGCTATTCCATCATTGTTTATGCCAGTTATTGTTTTAGGGGGAATTTATACCGGTATTATGACACCAACAGAATCAGCTGCCATTGCTGTTTTGTACGTTTTAATCATCAGCTTCCTTTTTAATCGGAAAGAGTTTACGAAAGAAAATTTACTCCAAAGCGTTAAGAGTTCCATGGTTACAACTGCTGTCATCTACATAATTTTAGGTGGAGCTCAGTTATTTGCAACTGCCCTTACGTATACTCAATTTACACAGAACCTTACAGAATATATTGTAGGTTTATCATTTTCTCCGTGGATCATAATGTTATTGATTTTACTACTATTCTTTGTTTTAGGTACATTCTTAGAACCATTCCCGATTCTCTTTATTACAATGCCTATTCTTTATCCGGTTGTAATAAGCTTAGGTTTTAGTCCGATTCATTTTGGGATTGTAACATGTGCTTTAATGATGATATCTCAAATTACTCCTCCTGTGGGTGGCAGCCTTTTTGCCTTGAGCGGCTATTTTAAAGAGAACATTACCGTAGTTGTAAAGGGATCAGTCCCGTATTTATATGCGTTAGTTTTTGCCGCTCTGATTCTACTATATGTACCGTGGTTAAGTACTTTTATGTTAGATTAGTAAAATTTCGAAAGTGATTCACGAAGTAAATTTAGTATGGGGGGTAATTTTTTGAAAAAGTATAACTTAGTAGTCTTTCTATTGATCGCTATGATCGTTTTAGCAGCATGTGGAAAATCAGCTAATACTACCCAGGATAAACCAGCAGGCGATACTGGATCAAATTCTTCAAATTCCACTGAAAAATTCGTTTTAAAATTGGCACATGGCTTTCCAACTACTGCTTATCATCATACACATATGGAATGGTTCGCAGAAGAGGTAAAGAAACGCAGTAATGGCCAATTAACAATCCAACTTTTTCCCAGCGGTCAGTTAATGCCCCCTGATCAAGAAGCGCCTGCTATGTTACAAGGGCAAATTGATATGAGTCATTCTAGTTCTCCAGTTCTTGCAGGTTTTGATCCAGTCTGGAATGTATACGAATTACCATTTATTTTTAAATATGACCCTAAAGATCCAACTGTTTTTTTAGAGAATCGAATCAAATTCAATAACAGTGAGAATGGCGGGCAGAAGATTGCTAAATTGATGGAAGATAAAGGACTGAAAGTATTAGCATTTAGTTTTGTTGATATGTTTGGCTCCGTATTTACAACAGATACTGAAAACATGGTATCTGGTCCAGATAGTGCAAAAGGCTTACGCCTAAGAACCCCAGGTGGTATGATCGGACCGGAAACGGTTAAAGCAATTGGAGCAAGTAGTATGACAATTGCTGGAGCTGAAGTAATTACTGCTTTACAGCAAAAGGTTGTAGATGGTCTATTAACTACTCCTATATATGCACACGATGCGAAACTTCCTGTTAAGTCATTTTCTGTAGTCCCGGTCTTTAATAGTATAACGCCTGTAATCATGTCAGCTAAAAAATTTAATTCTTTACCGGAAAATCTCCAAAAAATCCTTGTAGAGACAGGTAAGGATTTAGAAGAGTATTCAAAGAAAGTAGTAGGAGAAAAGGCATTAACCGTTTATAAAAATATGGAAGCTGAAGGTATTAAAATCTATTATCCTTCAGAAAAAGAGATGACAGAATGGGAAGAAGCTACAAAACCTGCTAGAGAATTATTTGAAACGAAAGTTGATGGTGGAAAAGAGTTATTAGAAGAACTTTCTAGTATTAAATAACATCGTCAAATAGATATAATCTTCAATCCTCCACGAGTTCAATAAAATATCTTATTGAACTCGTGTGTATTTTTTATTGAAATTTTTAAAAAGGAAGGCAGGGAAAACGATTGAGATTAAAAAATAAAGTAGCCGTAATCAGTGCAGGCGCCTCTGGAATGGGAAGAGCAGGAGCGTTGTTGTTTGCCAAAGAAGGGGCTGTGGTTAATATATTAGATATTAATCAAGAGAGTGGACAACAAGTAGAAAAGGAAATTAGAGAAAATGGCTGGAAGGCTAATTTTCTTCATACGGATATGACAAATTTATCTGGAATAAATGCTGCAATCGAAGAGATAAAAATGGAATACCAACGAATTGATGTACTTTGGAATCATGTTGGTGTACCAGGTCCGCCGGGCATTGAGGAGGTCGAAGAAAAAGATTTTGACTTAGCGATGACATTAAATTTAAAAAGCAGCTTTTTTACCACTCAATATGCCCTCCCATTAATGAAAGAGGCGGGAGGATCGATCATATTTACTGCTTCCATTGGCGGATTAGTGGCCTCACCTTTCAGTCCGGTCTATTCAGCTGCAAAAGGTGCAATTGTTAATTTAGTTCGTTCTCTTGCCGTTCGTTTGGGTAATGATCAAATCCGAGTCAATGCCATTTGTCCGGGTTTGACAGACACACCGATGCTGAAGCAATTTTTGACTCGTACTCCTGAAGATGATTTTGAACAGAACAAGCGTCTAATGCTGGATAATATTCCTCTTGGACGAGCAGCGCAGCCTATCGACATTGCAAACACTGCATTATTTCTTGCATCTGATGATTCTGCTTTTATCAGTGGTGTCAATTTAGCGGTAGATGGTGGATATACAGCGAAATAAAAAACAGCAAACCATTTTTTATATATTGGAAGCAATAAAAATACTTTCAATAGTATTGCAGTCTAAAATTAATTATTAGGGGACAAATATGAAAAAATATGGTTTAGTTTTGTGTGTATTGATGGTTATTGTTATTGCTGCTGCATGTGGAAACACAACCCAATCTACTAAAGAAACAACAACTGGTAATAGTGAATCTAATTCACCAGATTCGATTAACGAAAAATATGTTTTAAAGCTTGCACATGGCTATCCAACTGAAGCATTTCATCATACCCATATGGAATGGTTCGCAGAAGAAATAAAAAAACGCAGTGATGGAAGATTAACCATTGAGATTTACCCAAGTGCTCAATTAATGCCAGTCGACCAAGAAGCCCCATCTATCCTGCAAGGTGTCATTGACATGAGTCATTCAAGTTCTCCTACTCTCGCAAGTTTTGACCCAATATGGAATGTTTATGAATTACCTTTTATTTTTGATTATGATCCTAAGAATCCAGCTGTTTATTTAGAGAATAGGGAAAAATTCAATCATAGTGAAAACGGTGGTAAGCTAATTGCAAAAAAGATGGAAGAAAGAGGATTAAAAGTATTGGCTTATGCTTACACAGGTACATTTGGTGCCATTTTTACCAATGATGCCAAAAAAGAAGTCACAAATCCGAAAAGTGCAAAGGGTTTAAAGCTTCGAACACCAGGTGGAATTATAACACCAGAAACTGTGAAATCATTGGGTGCAAGTTCAATGACTATTTCAGGTGCTGAAATCATTCCCGCATTACAACAAAATGTTGTAGATGGTCTATTAACTTCAGCATTATTTGCTTCTGATGCTAAATTACCAGTAAAAACATTTACGGTAGCACCTGTGTTTAACCCATTAACGCCAGTGATAATATCACTCAAAAAGTTTGAGTCATTGCCAAAGGATCTCCAAGAAATTCTTGTGGAAACAGGTATTGACTTGGAAGCTCATGTTAAAGAAGTAGTAACAGATGGTGAAATAGAAGCTTACAAGAAATTAGAAAATGAAATGGGTGTAGAATTCTACTATCCTACTGAAAAAGAAATCAAAGAATGGAAAGAAGCTACTAGACCAGCTTTGGAGCTATTTGAAAGACAGGTTGATGGTGGAAAAGAGCTAGTAGAAGAACTATCAAATAGTAATTAATCAGGTTTGAATCAATGTTTAGAAGGGATGATGGTTAAAATGCGATTAGAGAATAAGATTGCAGTAATTAGTGCTGGAGCTTCTGGAATGGGAAAAGCTGGAGCACTGCTATTTGCAAGAGAAGGTGCGATTGTAAATATTTTGGATATCAATCAAGAAAATGGTGAGAATGTAGTAACTGAGATTAGAAAAAATGGAGGGCAGGCCAATTTCCTCCATATTGATTTGACAGATTTATCCGCAATAAAAACAGCGATTGAGCAGATTAAGAATCAATATGGCCGGATTGATGTACTTTGGAATCATGTAGGTATACCAGGTCCATCTGGTATTGAAACCGTTGAAGAAGAGGAATTCGATTTAGCGATGATGCTGAATTTGAAAAGTGGATTTTTCACGACAAAATATTCAATTCCTTATATGAAAGATTTGGGTGGCTCGATTATTTTTACCGCCTCTGTTTCAGGCTTCGTTGCCTCGCCATTTAGCCCTGTTTATTCCGCGGCTAAAGGTGCTGTAGTTAACTTAGTAAGATCTCTTGCTGTCCGTTTAGGAAATGATAACATCCGCGTAAATGCGATTTGTCCAGGGTTGACGGAAACCCCTATGCTAAAACAATTTTTGGCGCGTACGGAGGATGACGATTTTGAGCAGAACAAACAAAAGTTCCTCAAAAGTATACCGCTTCATAGGGCTGCTCAACCTACCGACATTGCAAACACTGCATTATTCTTAGCTAGTGATGAATCGGCATTTATCAGTGGTGTCAACCTGCCTGTTGACGGTGGATATACAGCTCAATAGTTCTAGAAGATAAATAATTATTATATTGAAAAGCAAAAGGTGGGGAAGATAAAATGCAAATTTATAATAAATTGTTTATTGGCGGAGAATGGGTTGAAAGTACATCTGGCAGAATGATAGATGTTATAAACCCGGCTACCGAAGAGGTTTGGGCTCAAGTACCTGAGGGGAATGAAGAGGATATTGACCGTGCAGTTCGTGCAGCACGTGATGCATTTGATCATGGACCATGGAGAAAAATGAGTACCTATGAGCGAGCAGAAATCATGCGTAATATGGGTCAATTAATGAAAGAAAATGCGGAATTTTTTGGAGAGCTTGAGAGCAAAGAAAACGGGAAACCTCTTTACCGTACAAAACGTGATGCAACTGCCCTTCATCAGTGGTGGTATTATTATTCAGGTTTAGCAGATAAAATTCAGGGAGAAACCATCCCTTTTGAAGATGATAAACAAATCTTTACACTAAGGGAACCTCTAGGTGTAATAGGAGCGATTACGCCTTGGAACGCACCTGTTACGTCCATTACTATGAAACTCTCAATTGCTTTGTGTGCGGGAAATACCGTTGTTCTTAAACCCGCTGAAACAACACCGGTTAATGCATTAGAGATTGCAAAACTAATTGAAAAAGCTGGTTTTCCTTCTGGAGTAGTCAATGTGGTTCCTGGGTATGGAGAAACAGCTGGAGAACGATTAACTTCACATCCAGATGTAGATAAAATAACCTTTACGGGCGATGGATCAACAGCTCGTAAAATTATGCGGGCAGCTACAAGTAACCTAAAAAAAATCTCTTTCGAACTAGGTGGGAAATCACCGCAAATTATTTTTTCAGATGCCAATTTTGAAGCAGCATTTGAATCTGCCGTTTTGCATGGATTTGATTATACGGGTCAAGCATGTACATTAGGGTCAAGAGTGCTCGTTCATCAAGATATTTATGAGAAATTTTTAAATAGATTTAAAGAGAGGGTAGAAAAAATTACTGTTGGCGATCCATTGGAAAAATTCGACATTGGACCACACGCGAATAAGCAGCAATTAGAAAAAACTCTCAAATATATAGACATAGGAAAAGAAGAAGGGGCAACATTAGTAGCTGGTGGAACTAGGCCGGGCATTGATAAAGGCTACTATATTAATCCAACGGTTTTTGCAGATGTAAGACCGGACATGCGAATTGCTCAGGAAGAAATTTTTGGTCCTGTCGTAAGTGTTATTCCTTTTGCGACGGAGCAGGAAGCAATCGACATTGCTAATAATGTTTCCTACGGACTTTCAGCAGGAGTATGGACGAGTGACTTGTCACGTGGACACAGGATGGCAAAGGAATTACGTTCCGGCACAGTATGGCTGAATTCATTCCGATATGTACGCTGGGCAGCCCCTTATGGTGGTTACAAAGCTAGCGGATGGGGAAGAGAGAATGGGATGGAAGCGATTAAAGAAGTTACCCAAGTAAAGACCGTGATTATTGATTTGAACCATTAATATCTTTGTAGTTATTAAAAGGAGTTGATGGCATTAGAGTAAACGGGTTTGCTCATGGTGTCTTCTCTTTTAGTAACTTATTTTAAGAAAATTAGGGAGGTGTTACTCCATCCATGAAAGAAACCTTTGAAGGTAAAATTAGGACCATGAAAGGCCATGAGCCTACAACATTGGAGGAAAGAGTGCAGCGTTTAGAAGATATTGAAGCCATTAAGGAAATTATGCATCAATATGCACATTGTGCTGATATGTGTGACCCCGAAGGCATGATTGCCTGCTTTACTGACGATTGTATGGCAAAGTACTTTACCGATGACTTATCCAAAGGTTATGAGGCACCAGTCTTCAATAAAAGTGAAACATATGATTATTTAAAACAAAGACTCATAGATTATGTTAACAGTGCGAGCCATCATATCTCAAATGAACAAATCTATTTTGAAAAGATAGACCGTGCTGTTGCTTACATGTATATGTATTCTTGGCAGCGCTTTACTTCCTATCCACAACAACCTGATATGCATCGCTGGGGACGTTATGAGATCTTTTATGTTAAAGAAAAAGATGGCGAGTGGAGAATTAGCAATTTACAACTTCTTTCTGCAGGCGAATATAATGGGACCAGAATCGCAGAACAATTTAATCGATCTTGGCCTCCTGTACCAATACAAAAGATTAATCCGTTTTCAGTTAAGTAATCCACTTTACTTACGAAAGAAGGAAAAAATGCAATTAATTGGAAAAAGAATCATTGTAACAGGAGGGGCACGTGGAATTGGCAATAGTGTGGTATGTTCTTATGCAATGGAAGGTGCACATGTAGCCTCTTTAGACGTATTAGATGATGAAGGAAAAATAGTTGCAGAAGAAGCAACTCAAAAGGGTCCGGGAAGGGTTAATTATTATCATTGTGATATCTCAAGTCGTGATGAAGTCGAAAAAGCATTCGAGATGGCTGTTAGGGAAATGGATGGTCTTGATCTATTAGTAAATGCTGCAGGTGTCAATCGTATTATTCCGCCTGAGGATATGTCAGATCATGATATGGATTTAATTTATAAAGTAAATGTTTATGGTACTTTTCTTACAAATCAAGTAGCTTTCAAGTACCTTAAGAAACACGGTGGTAAAATTTTAAACTTTGCTTCTGTTGCAGGTATGAATCCATACCCAGCAGGTGCTCATTATTCCGCCTCTAAGGGTGCAGTTGCTTCTTGGACCAGGTCAGTTGCACACGAATGGGGTAAATATAATATCACAGTAAACTCACTGGCACCTGCAATATGGACACCTATGTATGATGAACGTCGTTCCCTTATGAGCAAAGCAGGACTGAAAGCACACGATGAATCCTACGCTAAAGTAATACCAATTGGTGGCAAGTTAGGTGATCCCGAAAAGGATTTAGCACCAGTATTAGTTTTTCTTGCCAGTGAGGGATCGCGTTTCATTACAGGCCAAATCATTCCTGTTGATGGTGGTTTAGTATCAACTAGATAAAGAATTAAAACATATTATTCTACTTTAAAAATCTTTGCTTTTGATTTTCTGAAAATTCAAAAATAATGAATTGAAAATAAAAGTGAGCTCATTTTTTATAATATTCACCATGTAAATGTTTTAATAATTGATGAGAGCGACCTATAAAAAGGAGTGATAAAGTTATGAAAAAAATCTTTCTTGTAATGCTTATGGTACTTATGTTTATTACTGCGTGCAGTGGAAAGGAAGTTTCTAACAAAGAGAACGCTCCTGGTGTTACTAATGATTCTGTGAAAATCGGTGCATGGCTTCCGTTGACAGGTCCAGCAGCAGTATATGGCACTACTCAACGTGCAGGAATTGAAGCCTACTTTGAAATGCTTAATAGCAAGGGTGGAGTAAAAAACAGGAAGATTGAGTTCAAAATTGAGGATGGCGGACGAGATCCACAACAAACCGTTGCTGCAGCAAAAAAACTTATTGGACGGGATAATGTCTTTGCAATTGTGAACTCTTTTGGTACCGCAAACACGGAGGCTACATTTTCCTACGTACTCGATGAGCAAAATGTACCAGTGTTAAACGTTTTTGGCGGCCTGCTAAATTGGTGGCAACCAGCTCGTGAAAATCTATATGGAGTAATGGTTCCTTATGAAGATCAAACTTTTGCACTTGGACGCTGGGCTGCAAAGGAAGGAGCCAAAAATATTCTGGTCGTTCATAATGATCCAGCTGTTTACGTAGCTGAAGCAGAGATGGTGCCGCCTGGGGCTAAAACAATTGACCCCAATGTACAAGTAAATTTGATGCCTGTAAAACTGGGTACCACTGACTATACACCAATTGCCCTGGAGGCCGTAAACAGTAAACCAGATGCAATTGTTTTGGTTCAACCTATTGATGAAGTAGTTGCCTTTGCTAAGGCGTTGGACCGGCAAAATGTAAAGATTCCATTGTACACCTTTGCTGCTAATGTAACACAAGACACGTTGAAGCTGGGTGGTAAAGCAGTCGATGGCCTTCATGGCGTTTCTTGGACCGTGCCGCCGACACATGATTCCCCAGCAGTAGAGGAATATAGGCAAGCATTAAAAAAACATGACCCTAAATCAATACCTGACTTTCAATCTTTGTATACCTGGGCAGAGTCAATGATATTTGCTGAGGTTCTAAACCAGGTAGAAGGGGATTTAACACGTGAGAGCTTTATCAAGGCATTAGAGAATCTAAAGGACTATAAGACTGACATATTACCTCCGGTGACGTTTTCTTCTGAAAACCATATGGGAGGAACAGCCATTCAGAGGGTAAAAGTAGAAAACGGTAAATGGAAAGCGGTAGGTGATTTCATTGAACCAACTTCCAATTGGGAATAAATTATTAATTGAAAAGAGGTGAGGAAATGCATGATTTACTCTCTGTCATTTTTTCTGGTTTGGTCAGCGGTTCACTATATGCACTACTCGGACTATCAATCGTAATTATTTTTCGCGCAACGGATGTTGTGAACTTTGCCATCGGGGATATCGCTACGATTGGGGTATATGTTGCGATGACAGTAATCTCCTTGGGAGTCCCAGTAGTAGCTGCCTTACCCGTTACGTTTCTGGTTGCCGGAATGATTGGAGTCGGAGTTGAACGTTTTATGATACGGCCACTCGGACCAGGTAATATGTTTTCCGCACTTATTATAACAATGGGATTTGGGTTAGTCCTTCAAGCAATAATTGGTACCATTTGGGGGTATAACCCACGCCCCTTCCCTCCAATAATTGATGGTAACGCAACAGTATTTGGCGTAGCTATTACGTACCAAAAACTTCTTGCCACCGGTCTTGCAGTAGTTGCAATGCTACTTATTTCGGCTCTCTTCAACTGGACCCGAATTGGTTTGGCTATGAGGGCGTCTGCAGAGGATCACTTCGCTGCTAGAATGATTGGCATTAAAAGCACTCGTGTTGCAAGTCTCGCTTGGTTTCTTGGATGTGGTCTGGCAGGAATTACGGCTTTCATCATGGCGGCTGAAACATCAGTTGGCGTAGCTCTTATGGCAATGGTGCTTTTCCGTGCCTTCGCAGGCGTTTTTCTAGGGGGCTTAACCAACATGATTGGTGCCGCAGCTGGAGGGATGATGATTGGCATTTTAGATAACGTAGCTGGAAGCTATGTATCTGCTAGTTTCCGTGACACAATGGTTTTTGCTGTTATCGTTGTTATCCTGTTTATTAGACCAAGTGGGATATTGGGTGCTAAAGGGGGGGCAAGGGTATGAATTTTGAGAGCCTTTCATCACGGCAGCTAGAAAGGAAACAAAAAAAGATTCAAATCGGAGCTATTCTCGGGGCTGGAATTATTTTAATGGTTTTTCTTGGACCTGGTCTGGTTGGATCATATATGAGTTATATAATCGACCTTACACTAATCTATGCGATAGGGACACTATCCATTAGTATGCTGGCTAACTACGCTGGTATTTGGTCGATCGGACATACTGCATTTCTTGCAATCGGTGCATACTTAGCCGCAAATTTAAGTGAACGTGGATTCACTGTTGAAATCATCATCCTGCTTGGTTTTATAATTTCGCTGGTCTTAGGAGTTGTAGTAGGGCTTAGTGCCGGACGTTTTGCCGCTCTATATATGGCCATTCTAACCTTAGCACTTGGGTTAGTATCGAATGAAATCATCGGAAGGTGGCAATCTGTAACAGGCGGAGATCAGGGGATAACGGTTGGACCTGCGCGGCTTCTTTTTTCCAACACTCCACTTGATACGAACGGCCACATTTTGATTACCATTGTTTTGGTGACTTTGACATTTTTGGTTGTAACACTAATTACTAAAGGTAATTTAGGTCGTCGATGGTTAGCAATAAAGAGCCAACGAATGGCTTCTATGTCCATTGGGTTAAAACCTTCGTTAGAAAATGCTTTGGCTTTTGGATTAAGCGGGGCAATCACTTCAACTGCAGGTGTTGCTTTAGCATTTTCTATGATGTATATAAGCCCAGAGGCTTTTTCTTTAGCGATAGCTACTAACCTTTTACTCTGTACTGTAGTCGGTGGGGTTGGAAGTATCGGTGGTGCCCTACTGGGTGCAATGTTTCTAGTGTTGGTCCCTGAAATGGCGAGAGAGGTTCAAGGAATATCAGCTTATGTATTTGGCATTGCTACGATTTTGGTATTGTTATTTCTCCCGAAAGGAATTGTTCCAGGGATAGCCCAGCGCCTTAAAAAATGGTCAAATAATAGTAGTAAAAGAGCTTCATACGTTGCAGCAACGGTAGACAATTTGACAGATAGTGATTTTGAGAATCTGTCCTCCCTTGTGGAAAATCTTTTAAAACCAGCAACTTCTAATCTAACTATTTCTGGGTTAAGCGTCTCCTTTGGAGGAGTTCGGGCACTAGATAATGTGTCTCTTGAAATTCCGCCTGGAAGTGTATTGGGATTAATTGGACCAAACGGGGCAGGAAAAACAACCTTGTTGAACGTTTTGAGCGGTTATGTTAAACCCACTAATGTTGAATCATTAAGACTTGGTAAAACAGACTTAACAAGTCTTGCACCTTATGGACGGGTCAAACATGGATTTGGTCGCACCTTTCAACATGCAGAACTATTCGATGAGTTAACCATTGAAGAAAACATCTACTTAGCTGCTCAACAAAGAAACAAGTTTAATAAAAATCATGAACCAGGTAATAATGCAGCGAAAATAGCTGAAATGTTGATTGATAATCTTTGGCTGCGCCCGTATGCACGTTTATATCCTGGCGAAGTGCCATTTGGAGTTCAAAAGGTTACAGACATTGCAAGAGCTCTAGCCACTGGTGCACAGGTGATCGTGATGGATGAACCTTTCTCCGGGCTGGATGCGGAGGAACGAAGTGAGGTTCGATCGATTCTAAAGGCGATGAAAAATGCTGGTGTATCAATCCTGATAATCGACCACGTGGTTCAAGAGGTGCTTAATATTGCAGATAATATGGTAGTTCTAAACTTCGGAAGTGTTCTTGCCACAGGTTCGCCTGAAAAAATAAAAAATAATCCAAAGGTGCTTGAAGCATATCTTGGTTCTGCTTTAAAGGATGGGAAGGAAGTGTTAAGTAATTGACTATCACTACTGGGATACAAGACATTCGACTCGAGAACATCACACATAGGTATAACGGCGTACTTGCCCTAAATCATGTTTCCTTAGAAATCGAAAAGGGTAGTTTTACTGCCATTTTGGGACCAAATGGTGCTGGTAAATCTACTCTGGCTATAATCTTAGGAGGAATGCTCCACCCAACTAAAGGAACAGTTTATGTTAAAGAAGCTAATCGAACTCGCTCGCACTCTGGAAACGGGTTCATTAATCTAGGGGTCGTGCTTGTCCCAGAAGGTCGGCGGCTGTTTACAACCATGAATGTGAAGGAAAATCTTTTACTGGGTGCCTATGGGTCTGGACAATCAAAAGTTGAGATGATGAAGAGCTACGAAGATGTGTTGGAGTTTCTTCCCGAGTTAAAGGTGCATCTAAGTAAGCAGGCAGGTCTATTGAGTGGTGGTGAGCAACAAATGGTTGCAGTTGCCAGAGCATTAATGGCCAGACCAAATACAATCATCTTAGATGAACCCTCATTGGGCTTGGCACCGAAAATGATAGAACGAATTTACGAGGTACTTTCCAGTCTGAATCAAAGGGCAATGACTGTAATTGTTATTGAGCAGATGACTACCTATGCCCTCCAACATGCACAAAGTATGATTGTGTTGGAAGGAGGCGTGATTAGGTATCACGGTTCTATAACTAGTGCTTCTGCAAAAGAAGCCCTACAGAAGGGTTACTTTGGTACAGAATAAAAAGTTAATAATCTTATAGTGAGGTGGTAGGATATGGAACTTATGAACAACCCGAATAGGCTAAAGCGAATTGCTATTATTGGTGGAAGCGGTGGTATTGGCGAGTCGATTGCAAAACGGATCGGTCAGGAAGCGATAGTGACAGTTGGATATAACAGCAACCGGGAAAAAGCTGAAGCTACAGCTCAAGCTATCCGAGAAGCCGGCGGTATAGCAGATATCGGTGCAGTTGATATATGTAATGGAGACTCGGTAAGCAATTTCTTTTCAAACATGCAAGAAAAGTGGGGAGGAATCGATGCTATTGTTTCAGCTACTGGTACAGCTTTTAAAATCATGCCGCTTACAGAAATTGAGGACGACGCTTTTCATTATGTAGTTGAAACAGATGTAATCGGTTCATTTAATATATTAAAACGTGGAATCCCGTTTCTTAAGAAAGAAGGTGGTGGTTCGATTGTTCACCTTCTTACCACCGCAATCCTTCGAACGCTCGAAAATGACGCAATGTCATCTGTTCCGAAGATGGCCGTCGAAGCTTTAATAAGGAATACTGCTCGTGAGTATGGTAAAGAAGGTATTCGTGTTAATGGGATTGCACCAGGAGTTATTGATTCATATAGCATTCATAAACCTCATAAAAATAAAAACACTTTATCCCCTGCGGCAGCAAATGTCATTTCACAAACACCTTTAGGGCGTAAAGGTACAACTGATGAAGTCGCAGAGGTAACAGCATTCCTCGTTTCAGACGCTTCTAGCTATGTGAGTGGCCAGATTATAGGTGTAGACGGAGGATTTAGTGCATAAACCTAAAATTGCTGAATTTAATACAAAATTTGTAAATTCTTTTCTTAAATTAAAAACACTATGGGGTAATAGTAATGTAAAAAGGGAGGATGGAAAATAATGTCTGAGGTATTAGAATTACCTAAAAGAACGAGAGAATTTCTCTCTGAAACAAAGAGAATCTTAATCAATGGGGAATGGGTTCCTTCAACTTCCGCTAAAGTTTATGAATCTATTAATCCGGCCACTAATGAAGTAATTGCAAAGATTTATGAAGGGGGGGAAGAGGACGTGGATCGGGCTGTTCTTTCTGCAAGAACAGCTTTCGAAAAATCTTGGTCGAAAGTTTCACCAGAAGAACGTTCAAAACTTTTGAATAAACTTGCTGATTTAATAGAACAGCGAGCAGAAGAAATTGCATACTTAGAAACATTAGATTTTGGATGTACTATTAGCCAGTCTAGGGATGCTTGGGTTCCAGGAGCAGTTAGTCATTTACGCTATTATGCAGGCTGGTGTACAAAACTAACAGGGGAAACATTGCAGCTTATTAATGGAGGCAATTATCATGTATATACCAAAAGAGAGCCGTTAGGTGTATGTGGACTAATTACTTCATGGAATTTCCCATTTCAAGGAGCGTGTAGGAAATTAGCACCTGCACTAGCAGCAGGAAATACGGTAGTATTAAAGCCTTCTGTGGAAACAACCCTTACGACACTACTATTAGGAGAGCTAATACAAGAAGCAGGATTCCCGAACGGAGTTGTGAATATTGTGACTGGTCCTGGTGAAAGTACTGGAACGGCGATTTCCAACCATCCTGATATTAATAAAATTAGCTTTACTGGTTCGACTGTAGTTGGAAAAAGTATCATTCGCAGTTCCTCTGATACTATCAAAAAATTAACATTGGAATTAGGAGGAAAGTCTCCAAACATTATTTTTGCCGATGCTGATATAGATAAAGCTGTTCAGGGTGCGTTTATGGCTATCTTCACAAATCAAGGCGAAGTGTGCTCGGCAGGTTCTAGAGTATATGTTCAAAAGGAAGTGTTTGATGAAGTAACCAGGGAGTTAGTCGCATTGGCCCAAAATATGAAAGTCGGTGATCCCTTAGATCCAACGACTAAGATGGGTCCGTTAGTTTCCAAAAAACATTTAGATAGAGTTAACAATTATATTAAGGTTGCTAAACATGATGGAGCCAAAGTCCTAATAGGTGGAAATGTACTAAATAATGGGGAATTCGAAAAGGGAAATTATTTGGAACCCACTATCCTGATAAATCTTGATGAAAACTGCAGGGCAGTAAAAGAAGAAATATTCGGACCTGTATTATGTATTATGCCATTTTCAGATATAGATGAAGTGATTGAAAGAGCAAATTTAACTGAATATGGTTTGGCTGCTGGTGTCTGGACAAAGGACATGACAAAAGCCCATAAAATCATAAACACACTAGACGCAGGTACCGTTTGGGTAAATTGCTACTTAAAAAAAGATACAGCTGTTCCTACTACTGGATTTAAACAAAGTGGTCTCGGTTATGAATTGGGCTATCCAGGAATTGAAGCATATACAAAAGTAAAAGGGGTAGTTATGAATTTAGATTAAACTAAGGAGTGTTAGACTTATTATCTTTTCTTCAAAATGGTGACCTATGTTTCTTTCTACTATTAACCGGGGGTTGAAAATGGATGAGAAGAATATTGATAGGAATACTGATGACAGTCATGTTCATTACTGCGTGTAGTGAACAGAATGTTTCAACCACTGAGAAGGTTCCAGGGGTTACTGATACTTCAATTAAAGTTGGAGCATGGCTTCCTTTGACGGGACCAATTGCTGGGCACGGTATTACACAGCGTATAGGAATGAACGCATATTTTAAAATGATTAATGAAAAAGGGGGAATAAATAATAGAAAAATAGAGTGGATCGTCGAGGATAATTCTTATGATCCACAGAAATCTGTATCAATTGCAAGAAAGTTGGTTGAACGTGACAACGTGTTTGCTATCGCAGGATCAAATGGAACCGCTCAGAATGCTGCTACATTTCCATACTTTGATAAAGTAAATACACCTTTTATGCCTGGCCTAGGCAATGCTCCGGAATGGTGGAATCCTGTAAAACCATATCTATTTGGAGTTCAGGTACTATATGAAAACCAGTCTCGTGCTTTAGGACGCTGGGCTGCAAAGGAAGGGGCTAAGAATATACTAGTAGTCCATAGTGATCCAGCATATTTTGAAAATCAAGCAAAAAATGTGGAACCTGGAGTTGCGTCTTTTGACGCTAATGCAAAGGTTGAGTTTATGCCAGTGAAGTTTGGGACGACTGACTATGCCCCCATTGCTCTCCAAATTCAAAATAGTAAACCCGATGCTATTGTTATTATTCAATCAGTCGATGAATTGGTGGCACTTGCCAAAGCGTTAGAACGTCAGAGTGTTAAGATACCTTTATACACTTATGCACCAAATGTTTCTAACGATACTTTGGATCTTGGCAGTAAAGCGGTTGAAGGGCTTAGAGCGATGTCTTTCACTGTTCCACCTACAGCTGACATACCTGAGGTAGAAGAGTATAGAAATGCTTTGAAAAAGTATGAACCCGATGCACGTCCTGACTATCAGTCTTTATTTACGTGGGCAGAGGCAAAAGTTTTCGCAGAAGCGTTGAAGCAGGTAAAAGGGCCGCTTACAAGAGAGAACTTTATCAAATCACTTGAATCAATGAAAAATTACGAAACAGGTATCCTTCCGCCAGTTACGTTCTCACCTGATAATCACTATGGTGTAATAGATCTTCAGCCAGTTATGATCGAAAAAGGAGAATGGATACTTAAAGGTGATTTCATCGATCCTACTAAAGATTGGTAATGAAACACAAGGATGAACTTTCACTTAAGAATGTTAATAATAACCCATAAATCCTAAAATATAGAAATTAATAAAAATGGGAGGGATTTTTTTGAAAGCACTTGTATTAGAAGAAGTGAAAAAAGTTGTCGTTAAAGAAGTACCTGATCCAACCATTAATGATGATAGTATTTTGATACATGTAAAGGCTAATGGTGTTTGCAGGTCTGACTGGCATTTTTGGTCCGGACACGTTCCAATACAAGAAACTATATTGGGACATGAATTCAGTGGAATAGTTGAAGAAGTGGGGAAGAATGTTAAGAATTTCAAAAAGGGTGACCGAGTGGTAGTTCCATTTTCGGGAAGTGACGGAACATGTACTATGTGTTTAAAGGGTCATACCCATCTTTGTGATTCAAGGTTAATTCCGGGGGTAGCATATCCGGGTGGTTATGGGGAATATGTTGCTGTTCCGATTGGAGATCGGAATGTAAGACATCTTCCAGAAGGAATAAATTTCCGGGATGCGGCTGCTTTGGGATGTCGATTCATGACTTCATATCATGGGGTTGTTGATAAAGTGAAAGTGCTACCTGGGGAATGGGTGGCTGTATATGGATGCGGCGGTATTGGCTTATCTGCAATTAACGTAGCAACTGCAATAGGTGCCAATGTGATTGGTGTCGATATTAATGATGACAATCTTGAATATGCTAAAAAAATGGGTGCAATATATACAATTAATAGCAAAAGAACTGATCCAGTTGAGGCAATAAAAGAGCTGACGAAAGGAGGAGCAGATGTTTCAGTGGATGGAATTGGTATTCAGGAAACATGCGTGAACTCTATAAATAGTTTGAAACCACTAGGTCGTCACCTGCAAATTGGTTCTAATAAGGAAACAGATGTTACTATTCCAATTAGTAAAATGATATTTAATGAGATTCAATTCTTTACTGCATTAGGAATGCCCGCACATAGATATGATCTTTTACTCCCGTTAGTCGTGCAGGGAAAACTAACTCCAGGTAAAATGGTAAATCGTGAAATTTCCCTATCCGAAGTCCAAAATGCTTTCGAAGGCATGAGTACTTTCACAAATCCTGGTACAATGGTCGTTACAAAATTTGAATAAGTAATTTCTTTCTTTGCAAATATACCACAGGCTTATATCAATTTGAGGACTGCTCGTAATCTAAATTTTCGTAAAATTTAAAATATATATATACTTTTTCGCCAAAATTATTTACAATAAAAGTAAAAGTGAGCTCATTTTTCATAAAACACAATATGTAAACGCATTAAGGATTAAAACATTCAAAAAAGCATTTTAATTTCCAATGGGTAGAAGGAGGTATTATCATGGAAAAGCATTTCTTATGTAATAAGGATAATCTCGCAATTGGTGATAGAGAAATTTACCAAATTGGAAGATCGTCTGTGGTTTTAATACGTACGAAAGATGGATTTTATGCTATGCGTAATTCATGTCCACATCAGGGAGGACCACTTGGAAAAGGGACGATTCAAGGAGCTGCCCTACCTTCAAATGTGGGTGAGTATTGCTATGAGAAAAAAGGAGATATTATTTATTGCCCATGGCATCATTGGGAGTTTGATGTTACAAACGGGTGTTCCGTGCGAGATCCTGAATCTGTTAAGGTTAAAACATATGCAGTAAAAGTTGAGGGTGACGATGTAGTTCTATACAAGTAAGATTAGTAAATGATCAATTAAAGGAGGTAAATAAAATGGTTAATAGTGAGGTCCCTGTTATAGATTGTGACATACATCCAAACCCAGTGCGCAAAAGAGATTTATTGCCTTACCTTGATGATTATTGGAAAGATTATATGATTGCTAGTAAATTCAAAGGGCATTTGCCAACAGTTGATATTACGCTTCCCGTTAATGGAGGCCTAAGAGCTGACAGTAAGGTGCCTGAGGGTGGGCCGGCTTGTTCATCCATAGATTTTTTTAGACAACAGGTCATGGATGAATATAATTATTCGCATGCGATTCTCTTTACTGATGGGACCTTTTTCATATCGGGTGCCCCACAGCGTGAGATGGCAACAGCATTAGCATCCGCGTATAACGATTGGCTAATAGAGCATTGGCTGAGTAAAGATTCACGAGTTTATGGAACTGTGTTGGTTGCCGCTCAAGATCCAGAAGCCGCAGCCAGGGAAATTGATCGTGTAGGAAGTCACCCTAAGATGGTTCAGGTAGGTCTTGGAATGCACTCTCCATATGGAGGTTGGGGTGATCCTCGTTATCACCCTATATGGGAAGCTGCGGTTAGAAATAATTTAGTCGTTTGTTTTCATACAACAGGCGCTGGAGGTACTGGTCTATACCCGACAGGACCTATAGGGATTCCACCTTATTTTGTTGAATTTCAATCAACTAATGCTATTCCATATCAGGCACAATTGGCAAATATGATATTTTCCGGGTTGTTTGAGAAGTTTCCAGGAATTAAAATGGCATTTATCGAAGCAGGTTTTGCATGGGTACCTGGATTGACATATATGATGGATACTCAATGGCGTGCAGTTAGAAGAGAGGTACCTTGGGTAAAAAGACCTCCAAGTGAATATGTTAGGGATCATATTTGGTTTGGCACTCAGCCTATGATAGAGCCAGAGCCCGCTGACCACAAGTATCTCGAACAATTAATAGAAATGGTTGGCTCTGATAAACTCTTGTTTGCTTCAGATTATCCGCATTGGGAGTTTGATTCACCTGTTGCAGCGTTGAAAGGATTATCAAGAGAAACAAGAAATCGTATTCGTTATCATAATGCAAAAAAACTTTTTAATTTACCTGATCCTTCGTAAATCAAAAGATTAAAAGTTTCTAGGATTAATTCTGTGTTAATTTATCAGCACGAATTAGTTTTAGATGTACCAGATCATCTCATTCCTTCAGAAATCTAATAGTCTATAGAATTAGAGATTATCATAATAGATACTTATTATTTAGGATGCACAGACCAACAAAAGACCATAGCTTTTGTTGGTTGTGCTTTTCTATTTTATAAAAAATTTATTTTACACACCTCCATTGTCTAAAAAGAAAATATAGAAAGGAGAAGACTTGATGTGTCTTTTGTTAATGAATTCCAATCTAAAAAAATTAGTATTAACCGATTTATAAATTTAATTGAACCAGAGATGCTTGTATATTTTGAACAAGGTGCTGCTGAACCAAGTATTATTATACAGAGTTTATTGGATCAAGCCGACAGAGTACCTAACATTAATATCTTAGTCACACCTGTCCCCAACGTTAATAAAATACTATTTTCTCATGACAAAGACTATGAACACTTGAAAATTGTTTCGTTGTTTGGTACTCCTGAATTACACAAAAAAATAACAGAAGGTAAGGTAGAGTACATACCTGTAAATACTTCAGAAATTCCTACTATATTGCGTACAACGTTTTCACCCGATATCACGGTTATCCAGGTGAGTCCTCCTGATATATTTGGATATTGTAACTTGGGAATTACAGTAGAAACACTCCTGACAGCAGTTGAAGAGGCTAAAATTGTTGTTGCACAAGTCAATCAGAATATGCCAGTGACTTGTGGACAAACAGGAATTCATATTTCTGAAATTAACTATTTTATCCAAGGGGAAAGTCGTTTACTGGAGTATCAAGCCCCAATTCCTGGAGAAGTTGAAGAAAAGATTGCTGTGGAAGTGTCACAATTGATTCCTGATGGCGCTACGCTTCAAATTGGTATTGGCAGGATACCGGATGCGATTTTAGGAAAGTTAACGGACAAAACAGATCTTGGCATTCATTCTGGGCTGATTTCTGATAAAATGATTGACCTCTTAAAAATGGGGGTTGTTACCGGCAATCAGAAAAGAATTGATAAACGAAAGATTATTGGCACTAACGTACTAGGTAGTCAGGAGCTGTATGATTTTTGTCATAAAAATCCATCCATTGAGCTTCATCCTGTCACCTATACTCACAATCTCTCATTAGCTTCTAAGCTAGATAACTTTATATCCATAAATTCTGCAATTGAATTAGATTTATCCGGTCAGGTTAACTCCGAAAGTATAGATGGCCGTCAAATATCGGGTGTAGGTGGGCAGCTCGATTTTATTCGTATGGCTAGAAACTCAAAAGGAGGTAAGGCGATTATTGCTTTACCATCGACAGATAAGAGGGGAAATTCAAAAATAATACCAGTATTAGGCTCCAATGTTCCGGTTTCTACTCCTAGAACAGAAATTGATATTGTAGTTACGGAATATGGAGCTGTAAATCTTCGTCATCAGCCATTAATCGAAAGAGCTAGAAGATTGATTTCAATTGCCCATCCAGATCACCGAGAACAGCTTAAAGACTGGGTGCAGTGCGAAAACAATTTGAAATTTACCTGAAAACGTATTGGGATAATGTGAACAAACATTGGTTTGTTATCGGAGATGGCTATAAATGAAGTTAAACACAAGTATTAATAAAGACAAGTACGTAAGCTTTTTTTTTACATTGCTTGCAGGTTTACTTGGCGGAAATTTGTTTTCTTTATTAAGCTTACCACTCCCTTGGATTCTTGGACCCTTGTTTTTAACAGTCATCCTTACTATGACTGTTAAAGAGGCATATTCACCTAATAAGTGTACCTTAGTTGGTTACTTTATTTTAGGAATCTCGATGGGGCTTTACTTTGTTCCTGAAATGGGTGCAATCATCCTCGAAAGGCTAGAATTTGTAATTGTAATGACAGTCGTTGTCTTTTTAATTAGTGTTCTTAACGGTGTTATATATAAAAATATCTTTAAATTAGATTGGGTAACGGCAATTTTCGGCAGTATCCCCGGAGGAACTGCTCAAATGATTGATATCGGAAAAGAATTAGGCGGAAAACCAGAAATTATTGCCATCCAACAGTTCATTAGGCTTGTCTTGGTGGTTATGATTATTCCGAGTATATTAATTATTTCCTCCAAACCCGCATATCCCGTAATAGAGAAGATTGACACCGTTGACGTGAATTTAACAGGGTTGCTTATATTATTTGTACTTGGCTGTTTAGGGGTTATTATAGGGAAATTTATGAAAATTCCTCTGCATTTTTTGACTGGCCCACTGATTGTAGTGTCAATTTTTTCATTAGCTGGGGTCTCTTTAGGAGAAGTTCCTCCTATTTTACTGCACATTGCACAGTTATTTATTGGAGTAAACATTGGAACTAATTTTAAGAAAAAAGAAATGGTTGAATATCGAAAATATTTACTAGTTGGTCTTTTAGCGGGCATCACTCTTACTGGTATGAGTTTTATAGCCGCTTTTCTTTTATATATGTGGTCAGGCATTGATTATGCAACAGCAGTTCTATGCATGGCCCCAGGTGGAGTTGCAGAAATGAGTTTAACTGCTGTAGTTATAGGTGCGAATGTTCCGATGGTGGCTGCATTTCAGGTATTTCGGATGTTGGTGTTTATTTCGATCGTACCTAAGCTCATCGTTTTGATTACAAATAAGATTAGAATAAAAAGTAAGGCATTAGAACAGTAAGGTGGTAAAAATATTACAGCAAAAGGATGGATTATTTATGTTGAAAGGTGTTCGCGTAATTGATTTCTCACAATATTTACCAGGTCCTTATGCTACCCTTCGTTTGGCTGATAAAGGTGCAGAAGTAATTAAAGTGGAATCACCAACCGGAGACCCATTAAGGTTTCCTCCTGAAATAGATCAAGGAGACAAGTATATATTTAGAGCACAAAATCGAGACAAAAAAAGTATCAGCCTAAATTTGAAAGATTCAAATGACCAACGCATTGCTAGAGAATTAATTAAGGAATCTGATGTTGTACTAGAAAGCTTCCGACCAGGTGTAGCCAAACGATTAGGAATTGGTTATGAAGATATTGCTAAGGAGAAACCAGACATTATTTATTGTTCCCTGTCAGGTTATGGACAAAAGGGAGTAATGAGTCAATTAGGCAGTCATGATATAAATTATATGGCCCTAAGTGGAGCGCTATCACAACTAAAGGATCATGAAGGTGTTCCTGTTCATCCTAGTAATACTTTTGCAGATTTAATTGGTGGTATTGCAGCAAGTGAATCAATTTCTACTGCACTTTTTCATCGAGAAAGAACGGGTAATGGGTCATACCTCGATCTTGCCCTTGCTGATGTGATGCTTACGATGATGACGAACCATGTTATTCTTGAATCTGCTACAGGGGAACAGACTGGGATTTCTAAATTAAATAAAGAAGTAATTTGCTACTATTTATATGAAACAAAGGATGGTCGTTATATCAGTTTAGGAGCCTTAGAACCGAAGTTTTGGGAAAACTTTTGCTATGCGCTTAATAAAATGGAATGGATTCCGGCCCATCTTACTAAACCGAGTGAAAATAATCCAAGCTTTCAAGAGGTAAAGAAATTGTTTCGGAATCATACGTTTTCGGAATGGACCCAATTTGCAGCAAATGTTGATTGCTGTATGGCACCTGTTTTGGAAACAGGCGAAATTCAATCGCATCCCTATTTTCAAGAAAGACATCTGATTGAAGAAAAATGGGGGCTTCGATATGTTTCTACATTATATAAATCTGAATCTATCCTTAAGCATTCATCCCCTGCACCAAAACACGGAGAACACACGAAAGAATTGATAGCTAAATTAAATGAAAAAGAGTATAAAAAGAAATTTTAAACTACTAGAAGAATAACCAAACCATTGTAAAGAAGGTGCCCAAATTGAATGGACACCTTTTTTTAATGGATGATAATCGAATAATCTTAGTTTTTGAGTTCATTTTCGGAATAAACAGCAATTAAAACAACCGCTTTGCAATCCCCAATATTTTTTACCGTATGTGGAACACTTGCATTCCAGCTAAAGGAGTCACCTTCTTCTAAGATAACAGAATCTTCTCCTTGCTCTGCTAGAACTTTCCCCTCTAGCACTAAATGACATTCTTCTCCTTCATGTGCATGGGCATCTCCAATTGAAGCGCCTGGAGGGAACTCCACGCTTCTCAAACTTAATCCACCCATTGAAGAAATGTGCTCAATTTTTAACTGATTAAAAGTTGTCATCGTTCTATTGTTTTTTCTAACCACGCGTAAATGTTGTTTTTTTTCTAATAATAAATAGGGTAGAGGAACCTCTAAATAACTTGCAATCGTTTGCAAAGTACTTATAGATGGTGAGGTGTTATTATTTTCAACATTGCTAATAAATCCTTTTGATAGACCTGTTCCTTCACACATTTGCGCTATCGTAATTTTTTTTCGATTTCTAATTGAACGAATTTTTGAGCCGATATCCAGTTTAATCACCCTTTTTAGTTTACTAATATAGAACATATTTATATATTAGCAAAAATATTGTTGACAATCCATAACGAACGCTGTTATCCTATAAGCAACAAATGTTCATATAAAAAAACATTTTATTTTTTACAATAAAGGTTTTTCAATATGAATATTTATTCTCTATGAAAATTTATAATGAAAGGATGGTAAATATGAATGCTCCGATGGTTTATGAACTTCGCCGTCCAAAAGAGTTAGATCCTACTAAAAAATATCCTGCGTTGTTTATTATGCATGGGATTGGCAGTAATGAACAAAACATGCTGTCCTTAGTTGAAGGAATAGATGAACAGTTTTTTATTTTTAGTATTCGCGGTCATCTCTCACAGCCACCAGGCTTTGCCTTTTTCACGATACAAGGGTACGGCAAACCTCATCGAGAAGTGTTCGATGAAGGAGTTAATAAGCTGACAAGCTTTATCGACTATGCTTGCGAACAATATCCGCTAGATAAATCTCAGTTGTACTTGTTAGGTTTTAGCCAAGGTGCGATTTTAGCGATGACGCTTGGGTTAACATTAGGAAATAAAATAAAAGGCATTGTTGCTCTAAGTGGTTACATTCCTGCCTTTGTAAAAGAAGAGTACGATATTAAACCTGTTGATGAAGTATCAGTATTTATATCACATGGTGAAATGGATCAAGTTCTGCCATTTGAGTGGGGTTTAGCCAATAACGAATATTTTCGCCAATTAGGTGCTAAAGTAACTTTTAACACCTATCAAGAAGGACATAGTGTTTCATTAAAGAACCTGCAAGATTTTACAAACTGGTTATTACAAGATTTAGAAAAATAATTTATTAATGGAGAGGAAGAAAATGATGAAAAAAATAGAAGTAAGTACATTAATTTTACGTTTAGTATTAGGGGTTACATTTTTTGTCCATGGGTTAGTGAAATTTCAGGGAGGAATTGAAAATATCGTTGGTTGGTTTGATTCCATCGGATTACCAGGGGTTCTAGCATATGGAGTTGCCTCGTTAGAAATGGTTGGCGGAATTGCATTAGTGGTTGGATTAGGAAGTAGAATTGTATCAGCATTATTTGTTTTACTTATGCTTGGAGCAACAGTATCGGCGAAATTAGCAGGCGGCTTTTTAGGAAATGGTCAAGGTGCTGGTTGGGAATTGGATTTAGCATTACTTGTTATGGCATTATTTATTGCGATCAACGACAGTAAAATGTTTGCTCTAGATAAAGTTTTTTTCAAAGGACAAAATAACCAAACACAATCACTATAATACTGGAGGCGTATTACCATGATGCCATCACTCTTTATCGCTCACGGTGCACCGTTGCTTGCCATTGAAAAAAATGAGTATACTCAATTTTTACAACAACTGGGTCAATCGTTGCCACGTCCTAAAGCAATTGTATTATTTTCTGCCCATTGGGAGTCTAACGCACAAAAAGTAAGTGAAGTTAATCAGTATGATACGATTTATGACTTCGGTGGTTTTGATCCTGAGCTTTATACCATTAAATACCCAGCACAAGGTGAGTTGGAAGTGTCTAAAGAAATACAGGAATTGTTCAATAAGAATGGAATTCCGTTTGAAGTGGACATGAAACGCGGATTAGATCACGGAGCATGGGTAGTACTTCGTTTACTATACCCGAATGCAGATGTTCCGGTCATCGCGATGTCGGTTAATCCTAACCTGACTCCAGCTGAACAGTATAAAATTGGTAAGTCTCTTGCTGCATTACGTGCTGACGATGTATTAATTATTGGAAGCGGGGGAACCGTCCATAACCTAAGAGCTGTAAGCTGGGGGGACGATGGCTCCGTTCATCAATGGGCACTTGAGTTTGATGATTGGATTGCACATCATCTTCATACATGGGATACGGATTCACTATTTAAGTATGATACACTTGCCCCCAATGCTGAATTTGCAGTACCGAAGTTTGGAAACGAACACTTTGTTCCGCTATTTTACGCAATGGGAGCTGCTGATGATAACCGAAAAGCTGCCTTAATCCATCGAAGCTACAGGTATGGAAACCTAAGCCATAGCGTATGGCAATTTGGATGATTGTAAAAAGTAACACTAACTCAAAGTTAGTGTTATTTTTCTATAAGTTCTTATCCATTGAAATATTTGTATGTTTATTGATATAATAATTTAGTTATTAATATAGAGTAGGTATAAAAGTTAATAAGGTGGTTTATATGAGTCAAAATTATAGAGTATTATTATATTATAAATATGTCACGCTAGAAAACCCGGAAGAAGTTCAACAAGAGCATCTTCAATTTTGTAATGAGTTAGGCTTAAAGGGTCGAATTATTCTGGCAGCAGAAGGAATTAACGGTACTGTTTCAGGTACGCCTGAACAAACGGATGCCTATATGAAATATATGGATGAGCATCCCCTTTTTGCAGGTACGATTTTTAAAATTGATGAAGCAAAAGAGCATGCTTTCAAAAAAATGCGCGTTCGTTTAAGACCCGAGCTGGTTACATTACGTCTAGAAGACGATGTTGATCCACATGTAACAACAGGCAAGCATTTAAAACCGAAAGAGTTTTTCGAAGCGATGCAAAGAGAAGATACCGTTGTGATTGATGCCCGGAATGATTATGAATATGATTTAGGTCACTTTAGAGGTGCTGTTCGCCCCGATATCTTAAATTTCCGTGATCTACCAGACTGGATTAGGGAAAATAAGCAAGAGTTCGAAGGTAAGAAGATTCTCACTTATTGTACGGGCGGCATTCGCTGTGAAAAATTTTCTGGTTGGCTATTAAATGAAGGTTTTGAAGATGTTTCACAATTAGAAGGCGGCATTGTTACGTACGGAAAAGACCCAGAAGTTCAAGGAGAATTATGGGATGGTCAGCTTTATGTTTTTGATGAGCGTATTAGCGTGCCTGTAAATCAAAAAGAGCATGTGGTGGTCGGGAAGGATTATTTCACTGGTGAACCATGTGAGCGTTATGTAAACTGTGCAAATCCAGCGTGTAATAAAAAAATTCTATGTTCTGAAGAAAATGAACATCTTCATTTACGAAGCTGTTCACATGAATGCAGAACACACCCACGAAATCGCTATGTTGCACAACACGGTTTAACAGAAGAAGAAGTAAACGAAAGATTAATGAATCTCCAAGCATAAAAGAAAGGCTGTCCACTCATATTTAGAGTAGACAGCCTTTTCTTATTTTTTCGCTAATACATCGGTTGATTTAACAAGTTCATTGTATATCACAGTGGTTAGGCTATGATCACCTTTGCTGTCATGACCGGCTTCCCACAACATCATTCCGCCAAAACCGTGATCAAGTGCTAAATTGGTTTTCTTCTGAATGGTGTTAACACCATTGTAATGATATGTGGTTCCATTCATACTCACGGTGTCATTTGCAGCATTTGCTGGATCCTGATTTATGATAGCTGCATAGGAAATCTGCTTAGTGGCAGGGTCTTCAGGCTGTGCATAAAATGGAACACCTAAAACAAGCTTTTCTTTCGGCAGGTTATTGTCATCAAAAAGAGTTGCCCAATAGTTTACAATTTTCTCCGTAAACGGATAAGGAGATAGATTGGCAGCATTATAGCCGCCATCCCACTGACCATCATAAGCCATAATGTTTACATGATCGACATGCTGAAACATCGAGGGTTCATAAACGACAAAGCCCATTTCGGTGCCTGTCACCGCATGAATTTTTGCATAAACAGCGATAGAAAGCTCTTTACCCTTGGGTTGTAGCTGATTACTTAACTCGTTGGTAAAAGCAGCCAAGTTAGCTGCGTCTGCTTTTGAACGTGGGTGCTCAAAATCGATATCAATACCATCAAGGTTTTCACGGTCGACTATACTAGTAAGCTCATTTACGAGTCGCGTTCTTGATTCAGGATTGCTAATGGCGGTTTTAAATGGTTCGTAAGATTTCCCGCCATTGATATGAAACCAGCCGCCAACGGCTAAAATCACTTTGGTATTGTGTTCTTTCGCTTTATTAACCATTGTTCGCAAATTATTTATCGCAGAATCGCCATTTAGCAGAATACCACCCTCTGCGGTCGGATGAGCAAACGAAAAGATAACATGCGTTAACTTGGAGTAATCCACGACATTCGGATCACGGAAATCCTGAACATAACCCACTAATACTTTCGATTCCTCTAAACTTTCTTGAGGAATTTCTTTTTTTTCAAGATTTTTAACTGATTTAGGTGATTCTTTTATTTTTAGCGGTGTAGATGCTTGTTCAGCTTTATTGGTTGAATAAATGATTCCTGTATAAATGCCTCCTATGAAGGTAAATAAAATTACCAGGGCTAGGAGGACTCTGTGTTTTTTCATAGATTGTATTCCTCCCTATTATTCTCTGTATCTATATATTTTATCAAAAAATAGAAGGAAGAAGTGCTGGTAATATCCACCTTGCCGAAAATAGGTAATTTTCTAGTCTGAATTTCTTGTTTAATAAGCTCAAATATTGTCTAATTAAAATAGGTTGTTTTTTAAGAAAAGAGCCTTTAAGTTAGACATCCAAAGTAAAGGAGAATCACTTTTCGTGTGGGCTGTTGGTATAGGAATTATCTTGGTATATAATTTATTGATTTTTTATATTGGCTATAATCTTTGGGTTTGGTTTAAAAACATTAGTGGCGATCGAAAGAGTATAAAAATTATTTTCTGGATTGTGTTGGTTATTTTTGCTTATTCTTTTGTTTTTTCGCGCTGGCTGAATGAGAGCTTATTTTTATCTTGGCTGGGTGCTATCTGGCTATCGTTATTTTATTTTCTAATCCTGCTCCTTCCAATAGCTAATATTGCTGTTTTTGTACGAAGATTTACAAATATACAGAAAGAAAAGTTTATCAAGGGGACTGGATATACAATTTTAGCTGTGATTGTTTGTTCATTTATGTTTGGAATGTATAATGCATACAGTCCAACAGCCAAAACCTATCAAATTCATATTCCGAAGCAGGTAGAAGGGAAGCAGAGCTTAAAAATTATCATGGCCTCGGATATGCATTTCGGCGATTTATCTGGTGAAGGCCAGGCAAAAAAACTGGTAGAGTATATCAATGGTCAGAAGCCTGACCTTGTCTTGTTCCCTGGGGATATTATTGACGATGATATAACACCGTTTCTTGAGGAAGGAATTCCGGAGTTATTGAAGCAAATCCAAGCACCTGTCTATGCTTCTCTTGGGAATCATGATCGTGATAATGTTGATCTTGTTAAGATTTTTAATAACAGCGGTATGAAGGTTTTAGATGATGAAGTATTAAATCTTCCCGAGGGGATTACTTTGGTGGGTAGAAAAGATAAAGGATACCGGGACGTTGTAAGAGCAGAGCTTTCCGATTTAATGAAGCAGGTGGACTTATCAAAACCAGTCTTTCTTCTTGAACATCAACCTTATGATTTAGATATCGCCGAAAAAAACGGGGTAGACCTAATCCTATCGGGTCACACCCATCGAGGGCAGGTAGTTCCAGGTAACCTGATTACCAATAAAATTTTTGAAAATGATTGGGGCTACTTGAAAAAAGGTGAGCTGCAATCCATTGTCTCTTCTGGATACGGTGTCTGGGGCTTGCCGCTTAGGATTGGAACTAGATCAGAAATTGTCCAAATCAACGTTACGTTTGAACCTTAACAGGTAAAAAAATCCATCTTAATTGATGGATTTTTTTAATCCGCTCTTTGACAGTGTTTTTTTATAAGTATGAGAATATCATTTACTAATACGCATTCATTTGCTGTATTTAAATGTAAGCGCTTTATTTATGTAAAGGAGTGAAGATAATGGAAAAACTAACTTCTTCTGAGGTCCAAGAAAAGTTATCCTCCGTTCCCAATTGGAGATTAACCGATGAAAAATGGATTGAACGAAAGTATCGTTTTCGTGACTATCTAAAAGGGGTCGATTTTGTCCTACAGGTCGCAAATCTTTCAGAGCAGGTTAACCATCACCCATTTATTTCAATAGATTATAAGGTCGTTACTGTAAGAATTTCATCGTGGCACGCAAGGGGCTTAACAGTTTTAGATTTTGACTTAGCTAGAAAATATGATGAATATTATCTACAAATATAAAGTTAATTTTCTTGTAAAGGGAGAGATCTATAAATGGAAGAAGAAACAAAAAAAATTCCAAGGCATTTACAGAAGTATGTAGTCGATCAACAATATGAAAAGTACACACCCATTGATCATGCCGTCTGGCGATATGTCATGAGACAAAACCATCATTATTTAAAAGATACCGCTCACCAAGCATATGTTGGCGGGTTAAAGTCATCCGGTATTTCAGTTGAGAAAATACCAAATGTAAGTGATATGAACAAGGCTTTAGCACCTTTTGGATGGGGAGCGGCAAATATTGATGGCTTTATCCCAGGAGTTATATTTTTCGACTTTCAAGCACATGGAATCCTGCCGATTGCCTCTGATATTCGTAAACTAGAAAACATCCAATATACACCAGCCCCAGATATTATTCATGAAGCGGCTGGTCATGCACCGATTTTATCTGAAGAAAAATTCTCGGAGTATGTAAAGCTTTTTGGACAAATAGGATCAAAAGCATTGGCTACCAGTGAGGAACATGAGTTATTTGAAGCTGTTCGCACCTATTCGAATTTATTGGAAAGCGGAAAAGCGACAAAAGCGGAAATTGAAGCAGCCAAAGCATATTTTGAAGAAAAGCAGGTCGCAGTTACACAATTATCAGAAGCAGAACAAATTTCTCGTCTATATTGGTGGACTGTTGAATACGGACTCATTGGAACCATTCAGGATCCTCAAATCTATGGTGCTGGGCTATTATCTTCTGTTTCGGAAGGAAGAAACAGTCTAACGGCTTCTGTCAAGAAACTACCATTTGACCTCCAAACGGTTATTGGAACCGGATTTGATATTACCAAACCGCAGCCACAGCTTTTTGTGTGTGACAGCTTTGATCAATTAATAAATGCTGTAAATGAATTTGCAGAAACTATGGCTTTTAAAATTGGTGGTACTCAAAGCTTAGACAAAGCTCTTCGATCTAATCATACCGCGACGATTCAATATAATTCTGGACTACAACTTACAGGAACTTTAAAAAGGATCATAAAGAATGAAAATGGGGAAGCGATTTACATCCAAACAGATGGTCCGTCAGCCCTGGCATATAATAATATCGAATTGGCCGGACATGGGAAAAACACACACAAAGATGGTTTCGGTGCACCGATTGGAAGACTGTTACATTCAGTAAAGCCATTTGAAGAGCAAACAGATGCGGAACTTAAAAATGGTGGAATTGTGATAGGGAAGGGATCCACTCTTGTTTATGAGTGTGGAATTAAGGTTAGCGGGACCCCAATCCAATTTATTCGTAAAGATGGCAAACTTCTGCTCATTTCTTTTAAAGACTGTACTGTTTCATTAGCTGATCAAATTCTATTCCACCCAGATTGGGGTACCTATGATTTGGCAATTGGAGAGTGTATCATTTCAGTTTTTGCGGGTGCTGCAGATTCTGAACAATTTTATGCGGATGTAGAAGAAATCGAGACGAAACCTCTTGTTAACAGGGAGTTAAATCCGTTAGAAGTGTTATATGGAAGAGTTAGAGAAATTCGTAAAACCATGGGTAAGGACATGGAAACATTATTAGAAGAAGTGATTCAAGAATTAACAAATAATTACAAGGACGATTGGTTACTACGGATTGAAGTGATGGAGCTGTTAGTTAAAAATAACCTCTTAGCAGCTAAACAGTTATTACTTAAAAAACAACTAGAAGATATAAAACTACTACACGAAGAGTATCCTGTGTTAATCGAGAGGGGTCTACTATTAACCAATTTCTAATATACAACCACTTGCCGCCCATCTATTCCTCTTTAAAGGAGAATAGATGGGCGGTATTTATAATGGATAATAATGAAGATGACAATAGCTTACTCGTGATAAGTGTATCTCATAAAGGGCACACTAAAGAAAAAGGTAAAATAAGGTGAAATGTAATGAAATTACTATGTATAGATGGCGGTGGGATTCGAGGTATTTTTGCGATAGCCATTTTACAAGCATTAGAAGAAGATGTAGGTCATCCGATAGGCGAATTCTTTGATGTTGTTGCAGGGACCAGTACTGGTGCAATCATCGCTGCCTCAGTTTCCCTGAATAAAAAGATGAAGGAAGTTCATGAAAGTTACCATCTTTATGGAGAGAAGATCTTCAAAAGACAGGCAAAGGTTGGGCTTTTTAAAAGCGTCTATAGTGATCGATCCCTTAGGCACCTTTTAAAAAAATCATTCGGTGATTTAGAATTGTATGATATTCACACGCCACTGCTTATTCCAGCTGTAGACATTACACATGGAAAACCATTTATACACCGCTCTAACTTTGGGCACCCTGAAAATGGTGATTTATCAATAAAACTTTGGGATGCAGTTCTTTCCTCTTGCTCGGCACCTGTCTATTTTCCGCCCAACAAAATAGGAAATGAATATTTATCGATTGATGGCGGGTTATGGGCAAATAATCCTTCATTAGTTGGCCTTACCGAAGCCATTCATTATTTCCAAAAAGGAATGGATGATATTCAAATCTTTTCACTTGGCACAGGCTTACAAAATATTGATTTTACAAATGACAAGGAAAAGTATTGGGGGATTAATCAATGGCTGCCTTTTAATATCCCATCCATGAAGGTGACTCCGAAACTTCTCGATTTAGCACTTCATTTGTCTTCCGAATCGGTATCCTATCATTGTAAGCTTCTTCTGGGGGACCACTATCTTCGAATTAATGAAGAATTAGGCGAGGAAGTTCCGTTTGACGAAGTGAGGTATATGGATGTCCTAAGTGAGTTAGGAAGAAGTGTTTTTTATAAACAGAAAGATGCAATCTTAACTTTTATTGAAAATTGAAAAATAAATGGTAGTATTAAACAAAGAATTTGTAAAAAAGCATATAGCCAATTAGGGTTTTTAAGTAATTATATAATTTTCCCCTTTTGATACCATACTATTTCAGGAGGTGAAGTAAGTACATGTATAAATTGTTGTCTCATAATGATCTAGATGGTGTAGGTTGTGGAATTTTAGCAAAACTGGCATTTGGGGATGATGTCAAAGTACGTTACAATTCCATTTCGGGCTTAAATCGTGAGGTAGAATGGTTTCTAGAAAATGATGATAAGAATACATTTTTGTTTATCACAGATTTGTCTGTAAACGAAAAAAATGAACAGAGGCTAAACGAGTTTTTTGAAAATGGGGGCAAAGTGCAGCTAATTGACCATCATAAAACAGCGCTGCATTATAACGATTATCAATGGGGGCATGTGATAGTTGAGGATGAAGAGGGAAAATTAACATCCGCGACATCCTTATTGTATGACTATCTTATTTCGTACAAACTGATAGTTCCTACAAGCGCGATAACAGAATTTGTCGAGCTTGTTAGGCAATATGATACATGGGAATGGGAAAAAAATGAGAACCAGGAAGCTCAACGTTTAAATGCTTTGTTTTATCTTGTTTCTATTGATGAATTTGAAGAAAAAATGATTTCACGGCTCCAAACAAGCGACAACTTTCATTTTGATGAATTCGAAAAGAGAATATTAGATATGGAAGAAGATAAAATTGATCGCTATATCCGCAGGAAAAGGAGGGAGCTAGTTCAGACACAGATAGATGGGCTTTATGCTGGTGTAGTTTATGCAGAATCGTATCACTCTGAACTTGGAAATGAGCTTGGTAAGGAATATCCTCATCTAGATTACATAGCCATATTGAATATTGGCGGAAAACGCATGGGGTTCAGGACAATTCATGATAATGTTGATGTATCCGAGGTCGCTGGGCAATATGGAGGCGGTGGGCATGCAAAGGCATCAGGGTGCTCTTTAAACGAAGAGGCATATAAAAACTTTGTGACTGAAACCTTTCATTTAGAACCCTTCCCGGAGGATGCGAGACGGAACAGATATAATCTAAAGGGTTCGACGTTCGGAACTTTGTATAAAAATAGAAGTGAGGAGATTTTCCTTCTATTTAAAGGTAATGATCAAGAATGGACGATTGAACAAAATCATCAAAGATTAGATGAAACCTTTGCTAATTTTGAAGAAGGCGAGAGCTTCTTAAAAAGATACCATGAAGTTCGGCTGGTAAAAGACGATGATTTTGTTCAATATTTAATGGACCATATAAAAAAATAAAAATAAATCCTCCTAGAACATTATGGTTTTAGGTGGATTTAGTATGCGTTTACGAGTCGATTAACCGAAAAAACAAGAAATATAACTAATATTTAATGTGAAAAAGGGTAAAGTAAAGAAAAATAGAAATAAATAAATGTTTTGGAGGAGAGAACATGAGAAAAAAAAGTATTAATTTGAAGGGGATAACTGTCTCTTATAACGAAAAAGGGAAGGGAAACCCAATTGTCCTTCTCCACGGCTTTTGTGGCAGCAAAGGGTATTGGGATAATTTGATTACTACGTTATCAGAACATTACCGAGTGATTGCTCTAGACCTTCCAGGTCATGGTGAATCTGCTAACCTTGAGGGGACCGGAACGATTGAAGATATCGCAGATCATATTAAGGATGTACTTGACTATTTGCATATACCGCAAGTGACAATGTTTGGCCATTCCTTAGGCGGCTATATTACTCTAGCTTTTGCGGAGAAGTATAGTCAAATGGTAAATGGGTTTTCACTGATCCATTCTACGGCTTCCCCGGATACAGAAGAAGCAAAAAAGGGAAGAGAAACTGGTGTTGAAAAAGTTAAACAAGAAGGGATTACGACTTTTATTGATGGGTTGATACCAAAACTTTTCTCACCTGATAACGTTGAAAAAAATAAAAATGATATTAAAACAGCAAAGGAAATTGGCTATACAACTTCATCACAAGGTGCAATGAAAACATTAATAGCGATGAAAAACCGTCCAGACCGTTATCATGTTTTAGAAAGTGCAGCAATTCCAGTCCTATTAATAGCTGGAGAGAAGGATCAAATTATCCCTCCTGAAAAGACATTTTCAGTTAACAAATCAACTATTAAACATGTCTTACTAAAAGATTCTGGGCATATGAGCATGTATGAAAACCCATCTGAATTAAACCATCAAATGATGGAGTTTTTGAATGCCTTGAAATAGTGAACAAAAAAATCCACTCTTTGGTGGATTTTATTTTTTTGAGTTTACATATTCCATAACCATTTCAACAGTAACATTTTTCTTGATGGGTATGATTCTCAAGTTAATTTTATTCATTTTATTGGTTACTTCATTTATTTTATCAGTTGAAAAAGGTTTACCTTGTTTACATAATTCAACAGCTTCTTCAATATATTGCTCACGCTGCTGATCCCATGCTAAAAACTGCTGATAACTTTTATTTTGATTTTCTGCATGCTTCATTAAATCCTTATGTACGCTCATGATTTCACTCCTCAAAATGGTAACTGATATAATAATACCATAATTTATTAAAAGGAAGGAGGCAATACACATCAACAAGATTTATTGATTTAACCATGCTAGTGATATCAAGGGAGCTATTTCATTTTAGCGATTGCTTCAGTGACAACAAATGCAAGATCATCATTTCCAAACAAAGATAAAACACCAAGAAGTGTTTCGTCACCAATTGCTCCAGCTTCATCTTTAGGTACCACTAATTCCATTGCTTCCTTTAAAGCTATATTTGAGGTCTGATTAGGGTAGGCACGCAAATACAATTCCTCAGGATTTAGATCATGATTGACACACCATTGAGCAAATACCAGGATCATCATTTTTTCCTCACCCTGGTAGTTCTGAATAATTTTTTCTTCTAATTGTTTTTTATCCATTAAAAATTCTCCTTTAAAAACATCATTAATTTATTATATAGGATTTTTATAAACAGAAGGGAGGAGACTTTTAAAAAGTTAGGTAATGCGATGATAAACATACTCAATAAGTGCAATTAACATAACTGCGTAAAATATAAATTTGACGCAGTTATGTTAATAAGCTAAAATATATAGCGAGGTGTTTATATGGTAAATAATGCAAATCAAACAAATTATAAAAAACTCCAGTTCTTACTTCAAGAATTACCCTGGTATGTTGATGAATACATAAATCATAAATTACGAAAGCTTTCCACGTCATCACTTTTTAATTACTGCCACGACTATAAAATCTTTTTCAATTGGATGATCAGCGAACAATTATGGCATGGCAACATCAAAGATATCCCAATGCAGCGTTTGGAGCAATTAACGGTTATAGAGGTTGATGGCTTTTTAAACTTTCTACACTACCAATTAAATAATAAAGAACTTACTATTAATCGGAAATTATCCGCTTTGAAATCACTGTTCAATTACTTACAAAATATTGCTGAAACGTCTGACTTTAAACCATATATTAATCGAAATGTAATGGCGAAAATTGAATTTAATGAAGTCAAAGATAGTATGGAAACGAAAGCAACGAAAATGGAAGGGAAAATTCTGCTTGGTGATGAATATGAAAAATTCCGCTTATTTATTGCCAATGATTATGGTGAATTAAACAAAGAAAACAAGCGGTTGTATAACTTTTATCAATTAAATAGAGAACGTGATACAGCAATTGTATCATTAATCCTAGGATCAGGCCTCCGGCTTTCGGAGTTGGTGGGGATTGATTTAGACGATATTGATTTTAGCAAGTATTGTGTGCGCGTTATCCGTAAAGGAAATAAAGAACAATTCGTTTATTTTAGCCAGGTGGCCATGGCAGATTTGCAAGAATACTTGACTGTAAGAACCGCCAAATATAACGTTGATAAAAATGAAAAGGCATTATTTGTTAGTGGACCGACTGGACCAAAAGTATCATCACAAAGACTAAAAGCTCGAGCCGTTGAATATCTGATTGAAAAATATGCAACAGCGTTTGGTAAACCATCATTATCCGTACATAAACTAAGACATTCCTTTGCAACTAGATACCATGCTGAGATTAACGATGTCCCTAAATTACGGAGACAATTAGGTCACTCATCGATTCAAACGACGATGATTTACACACATATTAGAAACGATGATTTAAAAATTGCTGTTGATAAAATGGATATGCCAAAAGAACAATAATTGAATGGAGCTGCTATGAGCAGCTTTATTCTTCAGTTTACATAATGTAATTATAGTAAATAAATTGAACGAAAACTCATTCTGTCTCAATTCCCAAGTATACTTAAGATAATGAGACGGGATTAAAAATTTTCTACAGCTTTAGCTTTCCTTTTTCGTCTGAACATTTGCGGTACTGAAATTCCATTTACCATCGCCGTACTTCCATGTAGACTCAACATAGGCAATGTTATCCGCATTCGCAATTCCAGTTATCCTTTGAATTCCTTTTAAGATAAACTCCCCTGTAGTTAATTTAACTGGCTTTAGCGAATTAAATGAGTTTACAGTTAATTCCATTGGTTCATTTAACTTTCCTTTATAGTAAAATCCTAGTTTTTTGTAATATTTTTTTCTATCCTTTAAATCAAATAAATAGGTTTTTCCTGTTAGACCTATCGTTATTTTTGCTTTATATCCGTCTTCATACATGCTTTCTATTTCTAAAGGTTCAGGGACTGTTAAATCTTTTCTAATGAAATCCTTCAATGTATATAAATAATTGAGCGTGATCCCTTCCCCTCCCCTACCACCTGTTAGGACATTAGCAAATAAATCTTTCACTCCGTCTTTGTTTAAATCTACCAGCTTAAGAGATGCTTTAGAGCCGCTGTCTAGCGGCATTGTATACTTTTTATCATCCTCAGTCGAGATATCTATATATATTTCTTTTAAATATTTATCATTACCTTGGTATGGAACACCTTTTAATTGGATTGTCTCGTTAATTCCATCTCCAGTGACATCACCTTCATATTTTGAAATAGTGACAGTTTTGGCTTTTTCTTCGAAGGCATGAACACCGGTAATAGCCGTTACAGACATGAGAAAAAATACAGAAGCAACTAGTAGTAAATCTTTTTTCATCCTTTTCCCCTCCAAAAACTGATACATGTAGTATGCCCTAATATTGGAAAAAACATAAAAAAGACTCCCGTAATTTTTGGGAGTCTTTGCATTTATGATGATTCACCTGTTTTTGTTGGACCTTCAACCTTCCAAATGGTCGTTACTTTACCATTATCCGTTTCATCAAGGATGAATGAACCGTTCGAATATCGGTCATTTAATCGAATTTCACTCGTTAAAAGTGTTTCGATTTGTCCCTTTTCACTTTGGATAGATACAGTATCTTGGTCATCTACAACAACAAAACCGATGACACGATGTGGATTTGATTTAAGCTCTCGTAAAATAACAACGCCACGCTTGGCACGTGTTGTTTTTTCAAATTCCTTAAGCTTCATCCGCTTGACAGATCCGCGTTGTGTAGCAATTACAATGGTTTCCTTATTATCTGGAGTAATAATTTTCCCACCAATGACAGCATCGCCGTCCTTTAAATTGATACCTTTAACACCGGCTGCTCTTACACCAACAATACTTATTTCTTCTTCATGGAACCATAATGCATAGCCAAAATTAGAAATCAAGAAAATTTCTTTTGAGCCATCTGTCAAATGTACATCAACAACCTGATCATCATCCTTTAGATTAACCCCAACTAATGGCTTTGAATAACGTTGTGCTTTGTATTGTTTCAGTTCGGTTTTCTTAACCATCCCATTTTTCGTTACAAAAACGAGATACGCATTTATCTCAAATTCTTTTACAGGAATCACTTGAATAATATCTTCATCACGTTCAATTGGAATGATATTAGCAATATGCTGCCCTAGGTCCTTCCAGCGGATATCTGGCAGTTCGTGAACTGGACAGTATAAGTAATTACCTTTATTCGTAAAGAGCAAGACTACGTCCTTTGTATTCACATCAAGCTGTGCTATTACGCGGTCGGACTCCTTCATTGCAAGGTCTTGACCATTTGAAGCAGCAAAAGAACGCTGGCTTGTCCGTTTGACATAACCCTCTTTTGTGACAGTAACGATCACATCTTCACTTGGCACCGTCACTTCAAGATTAATTTTCAACTCTTCAATCTCTGCCTCAATTTTTGAACGACGCGCATCTGCGAAACGTTTTTTTACGTCTTTTAATTCTTTTTTTATGGTAGAAATAAGCTTCTTTTCACTTAATAAAATAGAAGTCCACTCTTCAATTTTCGAGGCTAATTCAGCTGCTTCAGTCTGTAATGCCGTAATATCCGTATTGGTTAAGCGATAAAGCTGTAAGGAAACAATTGCTTCTGCTTGGGCCTCGGTAAACGCAAATTTTGCAATTAAATTGTCCTTTGCATTTCGTTTATCCTTGGAAGCCCGAATAGTTGCGATAACTTGATCGAGGATTGATAGTGCCTTCATTAACCCTTCAACGATATGCTGACGTTCCTTTGCTTTGTTTAACTCATACTGGGTCCTACGCGTTATTACTTCCTTTTGGTGTTCAATGTAAGCATCCAATAATTCACGAATACCTAATAATTTTGGACGCTTTTGCGAGATAGCGACCATATTAAAATTGTACGTCACTTGCAAATCACTGTTTTTATATAAGTAATTAAGGACACCTTGGGCATCTGCGTCTTTTTTTAATTCAATAACGATTCTAAGACCCGTTCTGTCTGTTTCATCACGAACCTCTGACATTCCTTCAATTTTACGGTCAAAACGGAATTCATCGATTTTTTTAACAAGATTTGCTTTATTGATTTCATAGGGGATTTCCGTTACAACAATCTGCTGTTTCCCTCCACGAACATCCTCTATTTCTGCTTTACTGCGAATAATGATTTTCCCTTTACCCGTTTCATAGGCCTTTTTAATCCCATCTATACCTTGGATAATTCCTCCAGTAGGAAAATCAGGTCCCTTTATTACCTTCATAATATCATCAACCGATGAGTCTGGGTGGTCCATTCTCAAGATCACACCATCGATTACCTCCCCAAGGTGGTGTGGAGGAATATCCGTTGCATACCCTGCTGATATTCCGGTTGAGCCGTTTACAAGCAAGTTCGGAAACATTGCTGGTAAAACGGTTGGTTCCTTTGATGTATCATCGAAGTTAGGTATAAAATCTACCGTTTGCTTGTCAATATCGCGAAGTAATTCAGCGGAAATCGCCGATAAACGTGCCTCAGTATAACGCATCGCTGCAGGAGGGTCTCCATCAACGCTTCCGTTGTTTCCATGCATTTGGATCAATACATTTCTAACCTTCCAGTCCTGGCTCATCCGCACCATTGCATCATATACGGATGTATCTCCATGAGGATGATAGTTACCAATTACGTTACCAACTGTTTTTGCAGCTTTTCTGAAACCTTTTTCAAATGTATTACCTTCAAAATGCATCGCATACAATATTCTTCGTTGTACTGGCTTTAAGCCGTCCCTTGCATCAGGAAGGGCTCGTTCTTGAATAATATACTTACTATATCTTCCAAAACGATCGCCGATTACATCCTCTAGAGGTAAGTCACGGAATATCTCATTTGTGCTCATTCTTCAGATTCCTCCCGGGCGACAGTAATATTTTCATTTTCTAGGATGGTGTCATCTTCCTCTAGACCAAAGGCCACATTACTTTCGATCCATTTTCGTCGCGGTTCAACTTTATCACCCATTAAGGTGGTAATCCGTCGTTCTGCTCTAGCTGCATCATCTATTTTTACACGAATTAAAGTTCGTGTTTCAGGGTTCATCGTTGTATCCCATAGCTGGTCTGCATTCATTTCACCAAGACCTTTATACCGTTGAATCATATAGCCTTTGCCAATCTTCTGAATGGCACCTTGAAGTTCATCATCACTCCAAGCATATTCAATGACTTCCTTTTTACCAGAACCTTTACTTACTTTATATAAAGGCGGTAATGCGATAAACACTTTACCAGCTTCAATAAGCGGCTTCATATAACGATAGAAAAACGTTAACAGTAAGACTTGGATATGTGCTCCGTCAGTATCAGCATCTGTCATAATAATAACTTTAGCGTAATTGGCATCTTCCAAATTAAAATCAGAACCTACTCCAGCACCAACAGTATGAATAATCGTATTGATTTCCTCATTCTTAAAAATATCGGCTAATTTTGCTTTTTCAGTATTAATTACTTTACCACGAAGTGGAAGAACTGCCTGAAACCGTCGGTCACGCCCCTGTTTGGCAGAACCTCCAGCAGAGTCACCCTCAACCAAATAAATCTCATTTCTTTGTGGATTTCTCGATTGAGCAGGTGTAAGCTTTCCAGATAGAAGAGCATCTGAACGCTTTCTCTTTTTACCGCTTCTAGCGTCCTCGCGTGCTTTCCGTGCTGCTTCTCGAGCCTGATAAGCTTTAATAGATTTTTTAATCAACAACGAGCTAATATTGGGGTTCTCTTCAAGGAAATAGGTTAGGTGTTCAGAAACGACCGCGTCTACTGAAGATCTTGCTTCACTCGTTCCTAATTTACTTTTTGTTTGACCTTCAAACTGTAATAAATCCTCTGGTATTCTTACCGAAATAATCGCAGATAAACCTTCGCGGATATCTGCCCCTTCAAGATTCTTTTCCTTTTCTTTTAAAAAGGAAACCTTACGTGCATATTCATTGAAAACACGCGTCATTGCTGTCCTTGACCCAACTTCATGAGTACCGCCGTCTCTCGTACGGACATTGTTTACAAACGAAAGCATGTTTTCTGAATAGCCATCATTAAATTGAAAGGCAAAATCAACTTCAATCCCATTATGACTTCCTTCGAAGCTGATAACCGGATGAAGCAACTCTTTATCTTCATTTAAGTAGGATACAAAGGCTTCAATCCCATTTTGATAGTGAAAAACCTCATGAAAATCATTTCGATCATCGATGATTTCTATCTTTAATCCTTTTAAAAGAAAGGCAGATTCTCTTAACCTTTCACATAAGGTTTCAAAATTATAAGTTATGCTAGAAAAGATAGTTGGATCTGGTTTAAAGTGAATCGTTGTACCGGTTTGATTGGTTTTCCCGATTTTCTCCAAGGTCGTAACCGGTTTACCTCCGTTTTCAAAACGTTGCTCATAAACAAAACCATCTCTTTTGATGGTTACGGTCAACCACTCAGATAACGCGTTAACAACAGAGGCACCAACACCATGTAAACCACCGCTAGTTTTATAACCGCCTTGACCGAATTTACCCCCTGCATGAAGGATCGTTAAAATGACTTCAGGTGTCGGTTTTCCCATTTTATGCATGCCAGTTGGCATTCCGCGTCCTCTATCCATTACGCTGATTGAATTATCTTTATGGATTCTAACAATGATTTGGTCCCCGAATCCTCCTAGAGCCTCATCGACAGAGTTATCTACAATCTCGAATACAAGATGGTGTAAACCGCGCGTATCAGTGCTCCCAATATACATTCCTGGTCGCTTTCTGACGGCCTCCAGTCCCTCTAGTACCTGTATGGCATCATCATTATATTCAAAAGCCTTCTGATTTCTTGCCACTAAAATACCCCTTTCATTCCCTACAAAAAGAAAAAACATTCTTGTTTGCTATCTTTATAAGTATATTTATCATTCGTGTAAAATTCTTTCCATAACTTAGAACGAATGTTTGCCGCTTATAATTGTATCACACATGTAGGCGGCGTCTATGCTTTATTTTAGCGATTTATTTCGATTTGGCAAATGTCTAATTTGAAACAACCTATTTTTGTAACATAATTTTAAGTGAAAAAAAGAAAAAAACTGCCAAACTTTAGCAGTTTTCTTTCACTTTATTATTATTTTGTTAAAGCGTGAGCTACTTTTATACAAAGGTCCATTATGACTGTATATCCCTTATCCTTTAGAAACGAAGAAGCTTCTTCGTTTACTAAGCCTTGCTGCGCCCAAAAAACATCAGCATCGATTTCATCAAATTCCTTTGCTACGTCAAACAATTGCTCTGATCGGCGGAAAACATTGACGATATCAATATGTCCTTCAATATCCTTTAATGAGGCAACCGCTTTCACACCAAGGACTTGATCGACCGTTGGATTAACTGGAATGATATCATATCCTGCTTTTTGCATAACCTCTGAAACCATATAAGAGGTTCTGTCCGGTTTGTCACTTAAACCGACAACTGCAATACGTTTAGATTTTTTTAAAATTGCTCCAATTTCTGCTAATGATGGATTTTCAACTGCCATGAAATAAACACTTCCTTTATTTCCTTAATTTTACTTCCCCTTTACTATATCATAGTTAGGTTTGCTGTAAAAAAAAACAGCTTCCGAATTTCGGAAGCATGGTTTAAACATCAATTTCAGCTTCTGCTTTCGGAACAATTAAACTGAACTTTGCACCTTCTTCTGTATTTTCAACATTAACAAGTCCATTCATATTTTCAATAATCATTCTTGTCATATACAAGCCAATACCCGTTCCATGGTGCTTGGTTGTAAAATAAGGTTCGAACAATTTTGGAAGTAAAACTTCCTCAATCCCGCCAGCATTATCAATAAAATCTACATTAATCGAGCTATCAAGCGAACGAATCATAATATCCACTCTTCGATTTGCGACTTCATTCATTATGAATGCGTCACGTGCATTCATTAAGATGTTTAGAACAACTTGACTATACTCATTAGGAAATCCAAAGGCCAAATGCTGTCCTCGAAACTCAAAATTAACATGGATATGATGCTCCTTGAGGCTAGGAGAAAAGATCATCAGTGCTTCTTCAATCGAATCAGAAACAGAAAAGCTGGTTTTTTCATTGTTTGGTTGATAGAATTTCCGAAAATCCTTGATCGTCCGCGACATATGTTTAATTTGATTCATGCTTTCTTGTGTGAATTGATCAATATATTGGTCGTTTATTTCTCCAAATTGGACAGCTTCTTTTACGTCTTGGATTAACAGCGAAAGACTATTAAGTGGCTGCTGCCAAAGATGGCCAATACTTGTAATCATTTCGCCCATCGCTGCCAGTTTGGAATGCTGAATAAGGGTATGATCCTTCTGTCTATTATTTGCTACTTCTTCATTCACTCTGTTTTCTAAGGAACTTATCTCAGCCTCAAATTTTCCTTCTAATTCCCGGTAGTTGTCTTCACTTTTTTTTAGCTGGTCTACAAGCCGATTACACTTACTACTATATTTAAAAATAAACATAATGAGGATTCCAATTACTAAGATAATGGAAAAATAAAAACCTAGCACTTTTTTACCACCCCTTCAATTGGAAAAACTGTTACACAGTTACTTCCCATTTGTTTGGATGTATAAAGCGCTTCTTCTGCCTCTAAAATAAGATCAGTTTTCTTTTTACCAGCTGAAAACTCCGCGATACCAAAACTGCAGGTGATAGTACCTATATCAGGAAAAGCAAAACTATTTATTAATGACAGAATCGATTCTGCAAGGACACATGCTCCTTGACGATTAGTTTCCGGTGTCAATAATATAAATTCTTCTCCGCCCCAACGGGCAAAGATATCACTCTCCCTAATCCTCTGTTGAACGATGGTCGAAATGGTTGAGAGAACTACATCACCTTTTTGGTGTCCAAGATACGTATTAACCTTCCTAATATAGTCAACTTCTAAGAGAATAATTGAAAATGGACGACTATACCGTTCTGATCTACTTATTTCACTCGATAATACTTCCTCGAACTTAAACCGATTCATACATTTTGTTACTGGATCGATATTCGATAGCCTCTTATTAAGTTGAATCTGATATACAGATTTTTGGATGGCTAGTAAAAACTGTTCAAGATCAATAGGTTTTAAGATGAAATGGTTGACGTTATTTTCAAGCGATTGGATAAAGATATCATTATCATCATGTGCTGTAGTAACAATAATTTGCACCTTTTCATTATGGCTCCGAACCTTTTCAATCATGGCTAAACTGTTCATTTGATTCATTTTAATATCTGCGATAATTAAATCTGGGAGGTGCCGTTTATATAGCAGAAATCCTTGTTCACCGTCAATGGCAAAATGGACTTCTGAAAAACGGCGATTTAGTACACGCAATAATTTCTCACGTGTAAACAGTTCATCTTCTACATATAGGACCTTGACATCCTGGTATTGATAATTATGGGATTGTGGTACAGTTATGGCCATGATTCTCACCTCTTTTATAGTTTTGAAATATATAACAAAAACCGACCAATAATATGATCGATGGCCCGATTAAGTTCGTTTTATTAAATTATATTTCCTGACGTCAATGATTTTCAATCGATAAAGAAATGGTTTGAAAATTCTCCATATCTTTGTAATAAAATAGACTCTAATTGTTCTTAACTTAGACAGAATAGTAAAATGAAATCGAGTACAAAAAAAAATAGACCAGAAACCTGGTCTATTTTTGTGTTACTGCCGTATTAGGGTCCATATTTATCGCGGTCCAAGCTGTCTGATCCCCGAAGAACCTTGACCAAGAAGCCACTCCAGCAAGTTGGTATTCAGCTGCAAGGGTCGCACGTTTAGTTAATGATAATTCATCCTCTAGCCAAACTTTATAGGTTGCCTTCTCCACTTCAGAATAAAATTCTGCATAGTTTTGACCGCTCTTTTCATCGTAAATCGGCTGCAGACCTTTTTCAGCCAGCCATGCTTTCATTTTAGCCATGGACATAGACTGCGAGCTTACCTCTGTCGTGCCATCCTCTTTTATCTGTTCTTTCCAAAGTCTTGTATACAGAGGAACACCGAGGATCAACTTTTCTTTTGGAACTTCTTTCAACAAGTTTTGCAGGTTCATTTCTACCCATGGAAGACTCGATACACTGCCAGCAACAGGAGATGAGCCCGGATGTTCATCATAAGCCATGATGATAAGGTAATCGACAATACCTGCAAGTTTGTTTCTTTCATAAAAGGATGACCAATTGTTGTTTTCCCCACCATAAAAGGTGATGTCCATGGATACAACTAATCCCGCTTCATGTAAATAAGGGGTTGCTTCACGCATGAGTTGGGTAACGAGCGGTCCATCTGCTGGATATACATTTTCAATATCAAAGTTAATCCCTTGTAATTGATACATTTGACTGAAATGAAGCAGCTGAATAATAATGGATTGACGTGTTTCAAAGTCTTTTAACGCTTCATGTGTCATTACTGGGTCAAAGGAATTTGAAAATAACCCCCAAACTTGATACCCCTTAGACTGTGCCCATTTACTATAATCTAAGGATGCTAAATTTTTAATGCTTCCGTCATTCCCTGACAAGGAGAACCACGTTGGAGAAACGACATTCACACCCAACATATCTGGTATTTGAGAATGATCTGGGTTTTTTGTATAGACAGCTTCCCAGGTCAATTGAACCGGTCCATTCATTTTCGGAACAGCAACTGTATTGCTTGGATGTGAAATTGTGATTGTCACCTCGTTGTTTTTCTCAACATATTTCTTTTTGATGTACCCACTCATTCCATTATCTTTTCTCACTAAATAAAAATCCGCATTCTCATCCTCTATCATCACAGCTTCGCGGTTTGACATCTCCGCTGTATAAGGTGCTTTTAGGGAAGGATCAGTTCGTAATCTCAAGTTCTCTTGGTGTACTTCTTCCTTGGTTATTTTCCCTTGTATATAGGAATCACCGTCTTTTTGAATCCAAAATGCTCCAGTCTCTTCTAACATCTTATATTGAATTGGATAATAAGAAAGCAGCGGGTCAATTGCCACAAAAATTTGACCTTCATTCATAATAATCGGTGATACCTGCAGCTCTATGGGCTTTTGATTAACATAAAATGTCAAGGATTCTGTTGGCATTTGGATTACCTTTTCGGCGGTAGTAATAATGATTGACTTGGACTTTTCATCAAAAATAATTGTCTTATCTATGTGTTCTTGCATAAATGAAAGCGGGAGAAAGATTGAGTCCCCTTCGAGTAGTGCATTTCCCTGTTGAGTTCCCTGAAAAAGGATTGGATTTTTTCCAGTAAAATAAGATGCTTTTTCCTTAGAGGCAAACGGATATAATAAAAAAAGAATGGAAGATGCAATTATAATAATTGCTATCATCAATCCTCCAAGGATCCATTTTTGTGATAAAGATTTCTTTGTATTGTATTCAATTTGTGGCATTTTTTCTTCCTCCTCCTCTCTATCGTACGGTATCCATCAAAAATTGAGAAGGTATTTTTAATTACTTTTTGAATTAGTTAAAAGCAGTAGTGGTGTTTTTTCGCCATTACATGGTAAAATAAAGGACATGCACTTTTATTTAAAGGAGAAATCATTGATGGTTCAAATTATTTTAGTCCTGATTCTAGCTTACTTGCTTGGTTCGATTCCGTCAGGTTTAATCATTGGAAAAGTTTTTTATAAGACAGATATACGTGAGCATGGAAGTGGGAATCTAGGTGGAACGAATACGTTTCGAACATTGGGAGTAAAAGCTGGTTTAGCTGTAACTCTGATTGATATTCTAAAAGGGACATTGGCTGCTTCCTTACCTGTTTTAGTTGGACTTGATATCAATCCTTTACTTGCTGGGATTTTTGCTGTTATCGGACACACCTATCCGGTCTTTGCTGGATTTAGAGGTGGTAAAGCCGTCGCAACATCTGGAGGCGTGCTGTTGTTTTGTGCCCCGCTAATGTTCTTAACGATTTTCTTAGTCTTTTTTGCAAGTCTTTACCTAACAAAATATGTATCACTTTCTTCAATGCTTGCGGGCATTTTTGCAGTAATTTATGCTGTCATTGAAATGGACATCCCGCTCCTCATTGCCGTTACTCTTTTGGCTTCATTTGTCATCTATAGACATCGCGCTAATATTAGACGGATCCTGAATAAAACAGAACCAAAAATTAAATGGCTTTAAGGAATCGAAAGTGGTTCCTTAAAGCCTTTTTTATATAGGTACTACCTTAAATGCACCTTTTCCTTGCAAGTCCCTTATATAATCTAACTTTGTGTTTTCGAAGTATGAATAATCCTGTTCATGAATAATGATCTTAATCCCTTCAAATTCAAATAGCTGATCACCAGTAATTTTCCGCTCTTCCAGAGACAGATTTAGTTTTGGACCGCCTCAGCCGATGCCCATACTTAAGCGAATGAATAATTCTTCACTTGGAAATTGCTTTTCTCTTGTGATAATCTCATCCAATATTCGGCATGCACTCTCTGTTAATAGGAACACAACACAACACTTCCTTATAAATTTTTACAAAAACTGTAGGAAAAAGTCGAAAGATTGTACATAAATATATTATAGTATAAGTAATAGTGTTTGAAATATTTTGCCTCAAACTTGATCTCATGAAGGAGAATTTATGAAAAAGAAATCGATTGTCTCATCTATATTAATCATATCAATAAGTTTAATAGTTGCTGCCTCGCTCTTAATCCAGCAGCACAATTACAAAGTTACAGCAGCAAAAATGCATCCCACAAAGGACCACGTAGAAAGAGTTCAGCCTGTTCTAACCAGGACATTAACAGAGAAGCTGACGATAGGTGCCATTGGCGACATCCTAATTCATGATACTGTGTATCAAGATGCCTTTAATGGGACTGCATATAACTTCAATCCAATTTTTCAAAATGTTAAAGGTATATTAGAATCTCCTGATGTGCTGACTGCTAATCAGGAAAGCATGCTGGGTGGAGTTGCTATTGGTGTTTCAAGCTACCCCATGTTTAATAGTCCCCATGAAGTAGCGGATGCGCTGGTTAATACGGGGGTTGATATTGTCTCGCTTGCAAACAATCATACATTGGACAAAGGTGAAAGAGGAATTTTATCCGCAACAGATTATTTAAATAGTGTCGGACTTCCTCATGTTGGCAGTTTTCTAAATGAAGAAGACCGCAAAAAGCTTAGAATCATTCATAAAAATGGTATAAAATTAGCCTTTTTGTCCTATACATATGGTACAAATGGCATCCCCATCCCAGATGGAAAAGACTTCCTGGTTAATCTAATAAATCGTGATTTCATGAGTGATGAAATAAAACGGGCAAAACAAGAAGCCGATGTAGTGATTATGAGTATTCATTGGGGAAATGAATATCAACGAATTCCTACAAATGAGCAAAAGGATTTGGCTAATTTCCTTGCAAATGAAGGGGTAGATATCATCTTTGGATCACACCCTCATGTACTTCAGCCAATGGAATGGATTCATACAGAAGATGGTAGAAAGTCATTTGTTATTTATTCTTTAGGTAATTTTATTTCGGGACAAGTAAGGGACTACAAAGACACTGGAGGCATGGCAACAGTTGAAATTACCAAGCAGGTTACGAAAACAGGAAAGACAATTGAATTAGCCAACCCTGCTTTTTATCCTACGTATGTTTCTAGCCAGAGACATAGAAATTATCAAGTAGTACCACTTGAAAATGCTGGTGCCTTTGGACTGCAAAATGCCTCAACTAAGTACCAGGAAATTCAAGATCATATGACCCAATGGCTCCGTTAATTCGGGGCCTTTTTAGCGGGTGTTTTGGAAGGATGTTTCGGCATGAAACAAAATAATAAACAAGGTTTTTTTCTCACGTTATTATTTATCGTCTTAATCTATCTTTTTACGAGAAGTTATTATAGTCCATTCTTTTGGATTCTTCTAGGCTTATTACTATGCCTCGCTTTCCTTAAGGAAGAAAATCGCCTTTTTGCTTGGGTGATCCTTTCCTTCTTTGGCGGGAATATGATCCTTGTTTATCTTGATAAATTCATTCAAGGTATTCATGTTCAACCATATCTACGCGTTATCATTTATCAGCTTTTGTTCATCATCCCTATCCTGTCAATCTGTTATGTAATTAAACAGTTCAACAAAGAAATTAGCTTGTTTTTGGAAAAACCTAGGCTTCCTAAAAATATTCAATTGCCTTTTGTAGTGAATAGAACCTATTTTTATTCCCTTACGATTGTTCTTGTTGCAGTTGTCTTCACTTTAATGGCTATAACGACAGACGTTAAAATGAATATCTACCTGTTTCTCTCGCTTTTTGTCTTCGCGCTTATTCATGCCTTTCTGCATGAAGTGATATGGAGAGGAATTCTTCTTTCGCAAATCATTAAGATTACCAATGAGACTTACGCCATACTGTTCACAAGCATTGCCTTTGCGTTTAACACGACTTTTTTCGGTTTTTCTTTCGCTATCTTTCTTTTATATTTCGTTACAGGAATGTTATTTAGCCTGATAACTATTGTATATAAAAGCATTCTGCCAGCTATTTTAGCGCACACATTGATGTTAATCCTCTTTTTCTTAAATGGCTTGCTTCAACTGCCAATATAACCATCAATTACTTTACGATATAAAAAAGCACACTTCGTTAAGTGTGCTTTTACATTACCAAATATGTTGATGTAAACCTTCATTATGTAGGATTTCTTTTTGTCGTTCACCTATTAAATCAAAATGGGAGTAACCATCACGGCGATGGTGAATCCATTCCTTTTTCAAGCCATATTTTTGCCCCCATTTGGCCAATTTATCAAGATCATGACAGCCGACCTTGGTTACGGTTGTGCAGCCTGGAAAGCGATCATCCAGCCAATAGTGGGTTAAGAATGCGATTTCACCATTATCTATTTTTTGTTTCCACTCTTTTACTTCCTGTCTTTTAATTCCAAATGCCATTCTATCACCTCAGGAGCAATTGACCTTCTATTTCTTCTTTATTTCCTCATACCGTAAAAACCATTCCGGAAATGCCTTTTTGAAGGCAATTGGTCGAAAGCTGTCCTTTTTGACCACAATATGTGTTGAGGATCCCTCTGCACACACTTCTTCTTCCCCATTAATGATGGAATATCCATAAATGGTTTTAATACCATCATTTTTTTCAATCCACGTTTTTACAAACCCCTTATCACCATATCGTAAAGGCTTTTTATAGGTTGCTTGGATGTCATATACAGGTGCAAAATAGCCTGCATTCTCCATATCTACGTAGTTGTACCCCAGGTCCTCAATCAAACCGCTTCTTCCCAGCTCAAAATACTTTAAATAATTTGCATGATAGATGACGCCCATCATATCAGTATCTGCGTATAAAAGTTGAATTTCTCTCGTAGAAATAAATAGGTTGTCCATATCTATCTTCCCCTTCTTTTATCAATCCGATTGCTAAAGCGCCATTTTATTAAACGCTATGTCCACATCTTCACTTTCTATATGAATGGCTTGTTCTAATATATCCTCTTCTCCACCTTCGCCCATTAGCCTCATAGCCTGTGCTTGGAACATTTCATCAGCTAAATTCGTTGCGAATCTGCCATTTCCTCGAAACGAACTATCTTTCATCTTTTGTTTTAAGAGGGATTTAGCCTGATCGGTAAGGTTGTATTGGAAGCTTTCAACATACGATTCAATAATATCGAGCAGCTCCTCAGCGGAATAATCAGGGAATAAAAAGAATTTTTTAAACCTTGAGCGCAACCCAGGATTGCTTTCTAGTAACTGATCCATTTCATTTGGGTACCCGGCAAGGACTACAACAAGATTTTCATTATGTTTGGTCATCTCATCCACTAAGGTATCAACCACTTCCTTACCAAAGTCACCAGCTGTCGGGCTTAAGAGAGAATAGGCTTCATCAATAAATAAAACTCCTCCAAGTGCCTCTCGGATCTTTTTCTTTGTTTTACCTGCCGTTTGACCAACATATCCGGCTACGAAATCCGCCCTGCTCGCAACGATTAAGTGACCTCTTTTTAACATCCCGCATTCCCGAAGGAGTTCAGCATAAATCTTCGCTACTGTTGTCTTACCTGTACCGGGATTCCCGGTGAAAACAGAATGAAGCTGAATGGGTACAGTTGGAAGACCATTGTTCTTTCGAAACTGCTGCATTTTAACAAAGGAAACAAGCATTTCCAATTCAGCTTTTAGATCGGTCAAGCCAATTAACCGTTCCAATTTTTCAACAGGGGATTCTCGAAGATCATTCTTTTCCACTTCAAAGTCTGCTTTATCCAAAAAGGAGTATTTGAGGATATCATCATTTGGAATGGGATAATCAGACCCTTTTTTAAAAATAGCATCCAAGACAATATTGCGAACCGATCTTGCATTACCAAATGTATCATCCACACGTTCCTGTTCAAGGCGATAGTTTATTTCCGTCTTTGCTTCTTCCGTAAGGATATAATCATTTTCCAACGCAATTTTTTCAGCAATTTCGATCAATTCTTCATTTGAATAATTAGGTAAATGGATGAGATTTGATTGCGGAAACCTGCTCCTTAGACCTGGATTGGCATCTAGAAAGATACGCATTTCCTCCGGATAGCCCGCCAAAATTACAGCGAATTTCCCTCCATATTCATTACCGGTCATAAGCGAAACAAGGGTGTCAACGGCTGTTTGTCCATAATCATTGCCTGTTTGTCCTTCGCGTTTTAAACTATAGGCTTCATCAATAAACAGAACACCGCCAATAGCTCGCTCTACAACCGCACGAACGTTTTCCTCTGTTTGACCAACGAAGGCTCCCACCAACTGTGACCTGTCAGTCTCTATCACTTCAGGGCGCGGAAGCACCTCGAGCTCGTGATAGATTTTAGCTAATAAACGGGCAATTGTTGTTTTTCCTGTTCCTGGATTACCTGTTAGAACCATATTAAGACTAAGTTCATCTTTTATTTGGAAGCCAAGTTCTTTTCGGTTTTTCTGATATTTTAAAAATTGATAAAAATCATTGACTCGCTTTTTGACAACGTCCATGCCAATCATTTCATTTAGTTGGTCCAATGCATTTTCTGAAGTTGTTTGGTCATTTTCTTCATCAATAAACTGTTTCTGCCAGTCATTCTTAATGTCTTCTAGTGTGGACAAATGTAATTTTAATTCGTCATAATAAGTTGCAGTATGAAAAACACCTTTTATCGATTCCTCGTACTCCTCAGCAGCTTTTAGGAGATTTGCACTTACTTCTATTGAAGCTGCCAGTAGCTCAACGAGATCCATATACTGTTTGTGAAGCTGTTTATTTCCTACTGTCTTAGCCAAATTCTTTTTTTCAGTTAAATCCTCTAACTGATCATCTGCTTCAGCTAAGAAACGTTGACAAATTTGTATGTATTGTTCAGCAACCTTTTTCTTTGCAGTTCGATTATCTGTTTCCCGAATCGCTGGGAATGTCAGTACATCCAGAATATCTTTTTTCTTTTTCCAGTCATATTGAATAAAATAGGACCTTGCTTTCTCATTTTCAGGATATAATGTTAATGCTTTAGTAAGCCAAGCCGATGCTAATGAATCCTGCATATTGCGGTTAAGGCGTGTGAGTGCAGCAACTGTTAACATTTTCGATAAAAGTATTGGATTTGACTGATGACGAATGGTAAGTAGCAGCTTATTTTCGTCGGTAATAAACCCATTTTCTTCAAGTTCTTTTTCCCACTGGATTAATTGGTCATTACTCAGGTTCTGTTTATTCGTTTGATGGTTTATCAATAGAATCACTTCTTCTTTAAAAATTTCCTCTTAATCTTACCACAACCAATCCAATGACACGAAAGAAAAAGGACCTGTATGTAACGAACAGGTCCCAAGTTTTTTAGGTTTCATCCTTTATTTCTGAACGAAATGCATCAATGCTCTCACGGCGCCTTTCATTTTTCTCTGCTATTTGTTGACGCTGTGTTTCACTGTCAGTAAATGCAAGTGATTCTTCTGCAGCTTCGATGTTTTCAAGGGTATCGTGGATCATTGATTGAAGCTTTTCTGCGTTGTCACTACGATCGTCTGGTTTAGGTTTATTGTTATAGGTCATTGAAAAATCTCCTCCTTAGTGGTGTCATGTTACAGATATAGTTTGTATCGAAGCGAAAAAAATATCACAAAAATTTTTTGGGAGAACGAACAAAGAAGACCCGCTGGCGATTGCCTGACGAGTCTTTTACCATACTATTTATTCACCTTTTGTTTGCATTACTTGAGCATGCTTACCAGATTTATCTTGATGAGTTTTACCTTTGTTTCCTCCAAAGCCCTTTGATTTTGTTCCAATATTCTCTGGGACAAAGTGTTTACTGTCTCTTTTCGGATTACTCATTTACTATCCCTCCTCCTTAACATTTTGTCCATTTTAAAGGAGGAACATGATTGGTAATCTATGTGAGTTACTCTGCTTTTCCAAGACGCTTTTCTTCTAAACGTAATTCAATCTTTTCCATCGCAGCTCTATCTTTTAATAGTTGACTTTTATTTTCAGACACAAGTTCTGCAAAGGAACGTTTTCTAGGTTTTCTCATGTATTACACCTTCCTTATTTCCTATTCTAACAGTTATTATGCCCGGAAACGATTTCAATTATTACAACTTTTTGAAAATTAAAAAGAAAAGTGGGCTAGAACGAAAAAAAGACATTGGATTTCTCTTCCAATGTCTTATTTAAGTTCCTTCGTATATTGTTTCATTGTATCGTGATTCATAGCACCGATATACTTGTAACCGATATTTCCCTTCGTATCAATAAAATACGTAGTTGGAATCGATAAAACTTGATACATTTCATTTACTTTATCTTCATCATCTAATGGAATCGGAAAAGTAATTCCATTTTCATCAACAAATGCTTTTACATCTAAATGTGGGTCAATGTTGACTGCTAGAATAACTACCTCATCGCCAGCTTCTTTGTGAAATTGCTCCATCGCAGGCATTTCTGCTTTACATGGCGGACACCAGGTTGCCCAGAAATTTAGCATCACTTTTTTTCCTTTTAAATCGGATAATTTAACAGTCTCTCCCGCTAATGTTTTTAGTTCAAAATCAGGTGCCTTTGACCCTACTTTTAAACCACTCATATTGGAAGCTTCTTGACTTTTATTCTCGGGTTCAGCCTTTTTGTCCATTGCCTGCACAATTGCAACTCCAAGTAGTGCAATTAACACTACAATAGCAATTACTTTTTTTACCATACCCCGAACCCCCTTGGTTCAATAATATTCTATTCTGATTTTACACTATATACTTAGTTGAAATGATGATTGTGTGTGCCAAATATGTGACAATCATAAGAATAGTTTATAAAAAGTATTTTAGAAAAGCAAATAAAGTAATTTACAGCATATATTTTTTATTCATAAAAAAACCTCCCTTCCATTGAACCGGAAGAGAGTGTTTAAAGTCATGTTGTTTTTACAACAAAAATAGCATAAGTTAAATTAGCCTAAAAAGCTTACAATAACTATTTTTTCATTGAAATATATACGTTCAGGACTTAAAAAAGGATAGACTAATCCCATCCTTAACGAGATTGTCAATCATTTCCGTAAAATTAACTTCTGAAAAAGGCTCGCCTGTTTCGATCTTGTTTTTTAAATTAGTAAGAGTATATTCCTGCCAATCCTCCAAATTTTTTGTGTCCCACTTCTCCATAAATAAAGTATACAAAAAGATCTCTCTAATTTTTAAAAAGATTGGAATCTGTTGAATTAGTTCTTTGCTAATTAGATGTTCCTGCATATATCCTTTTAAGAAGTACTTCCAAAAGACAAAGGGAAACTCCGTATTTTCAGGTGTAAAGGATGAAGCTTGCCAATAAGCATGATAAAAGGAAACAGCTAAATCATATGCAAACCAATGATAAGCGGAATCATCGAAATCGAATATTGTTATTTCTCCCTTATTCACAAAGAAATTACCCTGGTGAAAATCATTATGAATGAGTCCAAAGAGATTTGAATTCATTTCAAAATCTCCAAGTAGCTTTAATAATTGCTCATATCTGTTTGCTATTATTTTTGATTTGATTTTTGGTAAAAGATTTAATATGTCAGGATTGTCGGGGCTCCAGGTTGGACGGTTTATCCTAATATCCTTTGATACCTGGTGTATCCTTCCACTAACTCTTCCCCATGTAAAAAATAAATCCTTATTCCAAACCTCGCGATCCGCAACATCCACAGCATTTCCCTTTGCTTTTTCGAAACAAACAATATAATGTTGATCAGTGCTTTCGATTATCTTTTCTTTTGGTGATTTTATTGGCAAGGATACTGATACCCCTTTTTCTCCAAGTGCTTGTAGATAGGCTACTTCACTTTCAATTTCTTCTAAACTTCGGCTATTACGTGATGAGAGTCTAAAAATGAGGTTTTGATAGCTGAGTATAGTGTTATGAAACCCTTCACTTATTGGAATAAGATCTTTCGTATTAACTCCATAGATTTGTTCTAACACCATAATTTATCCTTTCTAAAAAACCACCATGCAAAAATGCATGGTGGTTGTAATATTAAGCTTCTTGTAATTTTTCGCGAAGTACCATTGGAAGGATACCACCATGACGGTAGTAGTCAACTTCAACTTCAGAATCGAAGCGAACAAGTACTTCAAATTCTTTCTTGTTACCAGCTTCATCAGTAGCAGTAACTTTTAGGAAGTCGCGTGGTTTAACGTTTTCGTCCACTTGAACATCGATTGTTTCTTTACCAGTTAAGCCAAGTGTTTCAGCGCTTTCGCCTTCTTTAAATTGAAGTGGAAGCACGCCCATTAACACTAAGTTAGAACGGTGAATACGCTCGAAGCTTTCAGCAAGAACTGTCTTAATGCCTAAAAGGTTAGTACCTTTAGCAGCCCAGTCACGTGAAGAGCCCATTCCGTAATCTTTACCAGCAAGAACAATAAGCCCAGTGCCGTTTTCTTTGTACTTCATGCAAGCATCATAAATCGATGTAACTTCATCGGTTGGCCAGTATGTTGTTACGCCGCCTTCTGTACCTGGTGCGATTTGGTTACGGATACGGATGTTTGCAAATGTTCCACGCATCATAACTTCATGGTTACCACGACGAGAACCGTAAGAGTTAAAGTCACGAGGTTGAACACCTTTTTCTAATAAATACTTTCCGGCTGGAGTATTTTTACCAATAGCACCTGCAGGAGAAATATGGTCAGTTGTTACAGAATCTCCAAACTTACCTACCACACGAAGTCCATTTAATGGCTCAACAGTACCAGGTTCAGGTGATAAACCTTCAAAGAATGGCGGGTTTGCAATGTAAGTAGAATCCTCATCCCAAGTATATAACGGTTCATTGCTAGTTTTGATTTCATTCCAACGCTCGTTGTCACCGAACACATTCGCATATTCTCTGCGGAATAGTTCAGGAGTAACAGTACGTTTAACAACGTCATTAACTTCCGCTGTTGATGGCCAAATATCCTTAAAGAATACATCATTGCCGTCTTTATCTTTACCGACTGCTTCAGAAGCAAAATCAATGTTCACTGTACCTGCTAGAGCATAAGCAACAACTAAAGGTGGTGAAGCAAGATAGTTTGCTTTTACAAGCGGATGAATACGTCCTTCAAAATTACGGTTACCTGAAAGTACAGAAGTAACTAAAAGATCGTTTTCAGCGATTGTTTTTTCGATTTCTTCTTTTAAAGGACCGGAGTTACCGATACATGTCGTACAGCCATAACCAACAAGGTTGAAGCCGATTTGCTCTAGGTATGGAAGTAATCCAGAATCACGAAGGTATCCAGTTACAACCTTAGAACCTGGTGCTAAAGAAGTTTTAACGAACTTAGGAACTTCCATTCCTAATTCAACTGCTCTTTTCGCAACAAGTCCTGCACCTACTAATACATATGGGTTAGAAGTGTTCGTACAGCTTGTAATGGATGCAATGGCAACCGCACCTGTTTTAATCGTTGTTTCGTCACCATTTTGGAAGTTAACAACAGCTGACTTGTCGAGTTCGTCTGCCTGTAAGCCGAAGCCTTGGTTACCTTGTGGTGCAGAAACTGCCTTTACAAACTCTTCTTTCATTTTTGAAAGAGGAATCAAATCTTGTGGACGCTTAGGACCTGAAAGATTTGCTTCGATAACGGAAAGATCTATTTCAACAACATTTGTATAAACTGGCTCTAAAGCTGGATCAAAGAACAATCCGTTTGCTTTACAGTATTGTTCAACTACATTGATTTGCTCTTCTTCACGGCCAGTTAAACGCATATATGCAAGGGATTCATCATCAATTGGGAAGAATCCACAAGTTGCACCATATTCAGGAGCCATGTTTGCAATTGTTGCACGGTCTGCTAATGGCAGGACAGATACACCAGGACCGAAGAATTCAACAAATTTACCAACTACCCCTTGGCTGCGAAGAACTTGAGTTACTTTTAAAGCTAAGTCTGTTGCAGTTGCTCCGTTTGGTAGTACACCTGTTAATTTAACACCCACTACTTCAGGAACTGGGAAGTATGAAGGCTGACCAAGCATTCCTGCTTCTGCTTCGATACCGCCAACACCCCAGCCAAGAACGCCAAGACCGTTGATCATAGTAGTATGAGAGTCAGTTCCAACTAAAGTATCTGGATATGCTTCTAATTCACCGTTAGCATTTTCTGCTACATGTACAACATCAGCTAGGTACTCAAGGTTAACTTGGTGTACGATACCTGTTGCTGGTGGAACTGCACGGTAGTTATTGAATGATTTTTGAGCCCAGCTTAGGAACTGATAACGCTCAGCATTACGTTCAAATTCTAAATCCATGTTTACTCGTAAAGAGTCTGCAGAACCGTAAGCATCAACCTGTACAGAGTGGTCAATTACAAGGTCAACAGTTTTCTCAGGGTTAATTTTATCTGGGTCGCCGCCAAGGTCAGCCATTGCTTTTCTTAAAGAAGCAAGGTCAACTACCGCTGGAACACCAGTGAAGTCTTGGAGGATTACACGTGATGGCTTAAATGGAACGTCCACTTCTTTAAGCTCATCTGTTCCCCATTTTGCTAAGTTTTCAACGTGCTCTTTCGCGATAACGCGGCCATCATATTGGCGAAGCACTGATTCAAGTAATACTTTTACGGAATACGGCAGTTTCGAAACCTTGCCAAGACCAGCCTCTTCAAGTGCACTTAAGCGGTAATAGTGGTAGCGTTTACCGTTTACTTCAAAGGAAGTGCGTGCGTTAAATACATCATTTTTCACCATTGTAAAGCCCCCTCGTTCGTCATCATTAACTAAAATTAACGAAAAGTCGAAAAGTTTGAATATTCCTATCCATCCCTACTTTTCTCACAATTCTAATCTTAATACAACCTTTTACATAAGTAAATAACAAGAAAGTTATTGTGATTGATAAGTTTACCTTATGATATTTATGTATAATGTTCAAAATATTTAGAAAAATACTATAAGAACGTGTGACAGAATAATCATAAAGATTAGAATTGTGTACCTATATATTATCTCAAAAAACTTTTTTGTTGTCATTTTTTAAGCATTAAAGGAAATAGTAACACTATCATTGAGAATTCTGGGTAATTCTCGGTAGGAGGTGATTAGGTTGCAAAAAGGAAAGTCAAATCATGTAATTCCCGGCGCAAATGCAGCAAAAGGACAAGGGCAGGGTGCAGGATTTAATGAGGAAATGGCGAACGAACCATTAACCATTAAGGAAAAAATGAACAATAAAAAACGGAAGAAAAACCAATAAAACAATAAAAAGCAGGGCTCCCCGAGACTGCTGAAAAAGTCTCAATATAACCCTTGTAATGATTAAAGGAGGAGGAAACTCTTCCTTTTTCGTATGCATTGATTTAGTTGCTGAAGT
>NZ_FNHN01000023.1 GCF_900103525.1 Bacillus sp. OK048 | reverse complement strand
GGGTCATTTCGCCACGATTTGACACCCCGTATCATACCAAGAGGGCTCTTTATTGTTCAAGTCCCCGAAAATCCTTCTAACAGGAATGCTCCTTTATTAAAGTAAACTGCTTCGTTAGCAAAAGAAGCGACTGTTCTTATTGAACAATCGCACCCGATAGTTTAAGTACAAGATTTCACAATCTTACTTCTTTCCAGTTATTTATTCTAACATAGCCTGTTGTTTATAAATGGTAACTCATTATAATAAGCTCACCTTTTTTTCCCATTCTTCGAACACCTTCATCAACAAATCCACATTTTTTGTATAATCCCTGTGCTATTTCATTTTTAAGATTAACCGCTAAAACAATTTCATTTATTTCACTAAAACTTTGCTTAACAAATTCGGGTAAAAGCATCATTGCCTTTTTCGCATATCCTTTGCCTTGATATCGGAGATCGGTTGAAAAAGCTCTTAATAAAATTGCATTATTATTATTCGAATATGGTTTTACCCCTTCATTTTTATGTAAAACAAAAAAAGTTAAAAGTTTATCTTCTTCTATTGCTAAGATTGAATAACGTTCAGAATCTTCGTTTGATAATTCTATACAATCTTTTGGAATCCCAGTATAACGTAGTTGTTCATCCGTTAATTCATAATCTTCGATTGCATTTTTGAAACTGTCATTGTAAAAATAAAGTTGCACTTTAGACTCCCCTTCCCATAGCAGAACATTTGTTCCCATATTTTAACAATTTTATTATTCGAGTTCAATATAATATTAATAAGATTCTTCAACTCCCTCAGTTTGATACGAATATCTCTTGAATGCTCACTTATTCGCAGGATTTCATAACCCTTGTAATTGGATTTACGGGTAATTGAAATGAGTTCAGATCATCTTGGCTTCGTGAAGGCATAGTTAAATAAAGGAGTCAGCTACCACTCCATATTTTACCATATAATGCACATCTCCACGCCGCCCCTGGGGGCTTTCCCTCCCATGTCTCAACGGGTCAATTGCCCTCTCATTCCTTCGTCATGCCTATCCAAGGGGTGGAGGCCAGTTATGCTAAACTGATGGGTCACAGTGCCCTTTTGTTGAAGAAACCTGGTACTCCGTGCATATTTGAAATCCTACGAATAAGACAACATTCAAAATTTAAGATAACTATAACTATTTAACTATAAGACTTTTAGTCATACTGCTTTTATGCTGCTAATGGGATTGTTTCTTGTAATTTATTTGCACAGTAAGATTCGTTTCGCTTAGCTATACCTACAAAAATTCTTGCTAATTTACCGACCAACTTCATGATAGACTTCATTTTCTTCATCTTCTTGACCTTCACATTATATGCATGGATAGCTTTAAACTCAGGGTTATTCATCACAAGGCTCATGGTTGCTAGGTAGAGGAAACGCCGTAGTCTAGACCTCCCTCGTTTTGAGAGGACAATCTGCCCTTTCCATTTTCCTGAGCTTGCTTCAGCTAAATGGAGTCCTGCATGGCGTAATAGAGAATTCCCATGAGAAAACCCACTTAGATCTCCAGCCTCTCCTAAAATTCCAGCTAATGAAATTTCACTTATACCTTTAATCATAAGCAGCTTCCTTGCAAATGGTATTTTATTGAGAACTTCTTTAACTTGTTGTTCAACTCTTTCGAGTTGTTTTATGGCGAGGTCATACTCCTCCAGTAATTGTTCTAAATGGAGCTTATAAGCATCCAGTCCTTGTCCAGTTCCTATCGAGGATTTTGCTAGATTGATTAGTAATTGAGCCTTTTTGGGTCCTGGTTGTCGCTGCATTAAAGACTTCCATCCCCTCATGACATCTAGAGGCTCAAAGGAAGCTATTTCATTAGGAGTAGGAAACAATCGGAGGGTTGCGATTGCCCCTTTACAAGTGACATCTTTAAATACTTGTCTAAGTTCTGGAAACACAATATCTACCCATCTATGGATCTGATTGGTAGAGCTTACGAGACGTTTAACAATCACGTCACGATTAGAAATTAAAACTCTGAGTTTCTCAAAGGATTCAGATGAAGGGCGAACAAAGGAATAATAGCCGTTTTTCACCATATCAGCGATAACGAGTGCATCTTTTTTATCACTCTTTGACTGAGTGTTATCACGATTCTCCTTGTTTCTCTTTACTAGGTGGGGATTGACTGTTACTACCTCAATTTTTTGTTTAACAAGCCATTTAGATAGGTTTTTCCAGTAGTGGCCAGTAGGTTCCATACCTACTATTGTGGTATCTAGATTTTTTAGTCTTTTTAACTTTTCAATCCAATTTTGCAGTTTAACAAACCCCTCTTCATTATTTACAAATGTAAGGGGATCTCCGACTACAATTCCACGGAAGTTTACAGCTCGAGCAACGTGAAATTGTTGAGCTATGTCTATACCAACAATAAGATGTGTATCGGAAATTCTTTCTATTAGTTGATTTTGTTTGTCTTGCATTTTAAAATTCATAGTAGGGCTTCCTCCTTAAGATTCTGAGTTAGAGTGGTATCTATACTCATATCCTACTGAGGGGCTTTATTTTTTTCAAACCTGATATTTAACGATCTACAGGAATGCTAAACTGCTACGATAGCACAAAAAGAAAAAGGCTGCCGAAAAATGGCAGCTGGAGCTTTAACCCATGCACCCGTAATACAATAAGGATAAACTAAAGTGTCTTTCTAAAAGAATAGCACCATTTATCGTAGTCTAACTTTTCTTCATAAAAACGGTGAGCGTTTATTCGTTGGAGTCCAGATTCTAATGCTACATAATCTGCCCCCTGTTCTTTTGCCCAACTATGTATATACGACAGTAGTTTTTCACCATACCCGAATGAACGGTGTTCTGAATCTGTTACTAAATCATAGATGAAAAGATGGCGTTTATTATAGAAATTAATTCTCCAACTCACACCAGCTAACGAAACAATTTTTTCATTGTGATATAGAGCAAACAACTTATATCCATCTTTTTGCATTTCTTGGAGTAGCTCAAAATATGACTCTTCGGTTAAATCACTTCGTAATTGATTTAGAATAGGAAATGCTTCTTTCAATTGTTTTTGTGTTGTTAATTCTTGAATGTTTTCGTTCATATGATACCTCTTTCTATAATTAATCTATTTAATCTTATACTATCCTGCGACAATAATCTGAAGAATCGCCCTGGGTTAGTTCAATAACGTCCTTTATTATCACTTGAAAATTTAATGTTGAATTAGGTTTAAACCTAAGCTCTCCAACAACGCAAAATACTGAGGACAAGTTTTAGAAACACATCCTGGATCATTTATTTGTATCCCTTCAACTCTTGAACCGATAAGTGCTAATGACATTGCAACTCTATGATCATCGTGCGTATTTAGTAAAGTTGGTTTCGGGTTACCTGGATACACTTTTAATCCATCTTTAAATTCCTCCACTTTAATTCCTAACCTAGATAGTGATTCGCATATTACACTAATTCGATTCGATTCATGATGACGTATATGTTCAACATCTTTTATCGTTATTGGTCCATCTGCAAATGGAGCAATAGCTGCCAATGTTAATGTCTGATCCGACATCTCCCTCATAGAGATTTCAAACCCACCTTTTAATTGAGTAACTCCCTCTATTTCAATAAAAGACGAGCCCCTTGTTACTTTACATCCCATTTGTTCTAGGACATCAACCATTTTTATATCTGGTTGTTTTGTTTCATAAGTTAGATTATCAATTCGTATTCTACCATTTGTCACCGCAGCAAGAGCAAGAAAGTAACAAGCGGTCGAAACATCTGCTTCTAAATTTACATCTTGTGGAGTGTACTTGGAAGGATAAACGACTATTTCTTTTAGATTATTATCATATTGAACTTTCGCACCAAATTTCTCCATTAATTCTAAAGTTAAAAGTACATATGAGTGTTGAACGATATGATCCTTAATATTGACTGTGATTGTATCTTTCATATAAGGTGCAGCAATCAATAAACCACTAATAAACTGACTAGAAATATTCCCCGAAAGGCTAACTTCGCCTCCAGTTAATTCTTTTCCTTGAACTAACAACGGATAGTAACCATCATTACTTAGATATGTTATTTCAGCACCAAGCTCCCTAAAAGCATCGACTAAGGGTGAAACAGGTCGTTTACTCATACTTTCGCTGGCTTCTAATTCCCACGTCCCTTCACCAGAAACTGCTAATGCTCCAGGCAAAAATCGTGCAATTGTCCCTGCTGCACCAATATACAAATTACCTGATTCCCATTTGCCACCATTTCCCTCAATGAAAACTGTCTCACCTTGAATTTCTATATTTACACCCAATTTTTTTAAGGAATCTAAACACCAAAACGAGTCGTCACTTTTTAAAATACCTTTCACTTTTGACTTACCATTAGCTAAAGCACTTATAATTAGTGCTCTATTAGTGAAACTTTTGCTCCCAGGAATAGTAATTGATCCTTCTATTCTCCTTTTACTTGGTGAAACACTTATCGTATTAACACCTTTTAATGGTGTCCATGGGCTACGGGCTTTTACATCAAAATTATACTTTTCCAATTCCGAACTCCCCTTATTAACAAATTTATTTATTATTTTCTGTATCTTTATTATAAATACGATTAAGATATAAATGAAATTAATATTAATCATAACAGTTATAGGTGGTATCTATATCATGCAATTAGACCTTTATCGTGTTTTTTATGTTTCGGCAATGGAAAAGAACTTTAGTAAAGCTGCAAAAAAGTTATATATAACACAACCAAGCGTAAGTCATGCCATTAAACAATTGGAAGAAAGCCTAGGGATTCAATTATTTGTTAGAACCTCAAAAGGAGTTACAATGACACATGAAGGTGAAACACTATTTGGATATATTAGCCCAGCTTTTGGATTAATTGATAACGCGGAGCGAAAGATTTCGGAGCTAAAAAATTTAAAAAGCGGTCATGTTACAATCGGAGGTAGTGATTCATCATGTAAACATTTTTTACTGCCTCATATACAAACATTCCAAGATATGTTTCCAGAAATACAGATTAAGCTACAACATGGTTCTACGCCTCAGATATTGGACAAATTAACAAACGGACTTATTGATATTGGTGTTATTCATTTACCGATTGATCAATCTCAAATAAAACTAACCGAATTTTTAAGCATTAGTAGTACCTTTATTGTAGGGAAAAAATATAAAAATTTAGCTAAAAAACATTTTTCTCTTGAAGAGATGCTCAACTACCCTATAATCTCCTTTTCTGAAACAAGCAGTTCAAGGAGATTTCTAAATCAACTATTTCAAAAACAAGAGCTAAATGTAAAACCCGACATTGAAGTTGGAAGTGTTGAATTATTAATTGAATGTGCAAAAATCGGAATGGGGATTGCATTTGTCACAAAGGAATTGGTTTTGAAAGAATTATCTGAGGGTGAATTATTTGAAGTACGTTTGAATGAAAAAATAGAAAATAGAAAAATTGGGCTAATAACAAAAAAAGAGATTCCTTTGTCAGTAGCAGCGAATAAGTTTTTTAAACATTTAGTTGAAAGAAGCCATTAAAAAAACAAATACAATTTTGAAAAGGGCAAACCGATATTTTGGTTGCCCTTTTATAAACCTTATTGCTAACCTGCTCCTTTAGCTCAATAAAAACAGCTGCCAAAATGGCAGCCCCGAACTTACGCTAACACACCCTTTAGTTGAAGAAAGTTAATTTATATGTTTCGTACAATTGTATAAATTACAATCCCATTTGCCTTCTATATTATTTAAAATAGTAATAGACGTATTATCGATATAAGTCGTTTGAAATTTTTCTGGAAGTAATTGTTGCAATGTTAATCCAATTAATGCTCCGTGACTGATTACCAATATTCGTTTCCCGTTATATGTACTAACTATTTCTTCTAAAAACTCTACTCCTCTTTTAGATACATCTTCAAACTTTTCCATTCCAAGTTCTAAATTACGCCATTTACTTCCCCATCTATTGATTCTTTCTTCCTCAGTGGTTCCTTCAATTTCTCCACAATTTATCTCTCTAACCCTTTTATCATTATGGCTAATAGGTAATTCTAGTTTACTTCCAATTATTTTTGCCGTTTCAATAGCACGTGATAAGTCACTTGTAATAATCATATCCCATTTATCTTCTTGAGATAGCCTATCTCCAATATCCGACGCTTGCTTCCTGCCAATCTCATTTAAAGGAATATCAGATATTCCCTGTGCCTTACCTAAAGAATTCCATTCAGTTATTCCGTGTCTAATTAGTCCTATTGTGGTCATTCTCCCACCCTTTTCAAAATATCTATTTCCAATTTAGGTTGTTCCACTAACCTGCCCCGTTACTTCAATAAGGAAAAGGCGACCCTTCTTTATTGAAGAATCGCCCCTGATAGTTGAAGAACATTAGTATTTCAAACCAATCGAATAATTACTCTTGCAGTTGATTTAAAATCAGTTTCAATACATCGTTCTGTGACATATCATTAGTCAAAATTGTTTCTCCATCCACGCCAAGATAATCGTTTGGATTCCACCAGGCACTTAAAGAATCTTCTCCGAATTCCATCTTTTTCGAACTAGAGTTGTGACGTATGACTGTTTCCTCAAAGGATAAATCAAAATAATAAGTATATGTCTTTTGGTTATAGAACTGGATTAAGTTATTCAGCATTTCACCATAACGACTTTTATACAAGATTCCTTCGACAATTACAAAATCACATTTATCTTTACCATATTCTGCGATTTTGCGAATCAAATCAATTGAAAGGTTCCCTTCTCTATCGTGAACCTTCAACATTTCACGGCGAACGACATCCTGAGAAACCAAGAGCGTTCCATGCCCCAAATGACTTTGAAGACTTTTCGCAGTCGTTGTTTTTCCACTCCCAGAGTTTCCTCGTATGATAATTAGCCTAGATTCCATTTTCTCCCCTACGCATCCTAATTGCCTTCTATTTATATAATCTTCCATTGGTAATAACAACATTTTTTTACTTTAATGCATCCGATACTAACCTGGATCGTCAGTTGAAGTAGACCGCAGAATGACGAACTCCTGTTGTGCTAAGGCACCCGTTCAATAAGCCTTATCTTGTAAGAAGCCAAATTAAAACAAGAACAGTAGCGATGACAGCCCAAATAATGGCTTGTCTATTTTTTTTCTATTACAAAACCTCCCCCTGAATAGTTTGAAACCTTATTTTACTATCCTACTCCGTTAGTGGAACAAGAAAAATGTCATACAATTCCAATGCTTTGCATCCCTTTTTCTTGAACCTTTCCAGCCCTTTTTCTGTAACTCTTTAGCAATTAAAATATTAAAAAAACCGTGTCCAACTAAAACCACCGATTTGTTTTTATTAGCGTAATCAATTAGCAGTTGTGATGCCTTATTTGCCCTGAATTTTGCTTGATTCAAAGACTCGCAATCGGTTGAATATCCACTGAACCATAGTATTCTTAATACAATCGCCCAAATACTTGGCTTTAATTTTACATTAAATAATTGGGATGAATTAGAAGGTAACTCAGTTTCTCGGAATAAAGGATCAGAAATGATATTCGTTACTGGATTTAATAATCTTGCTGACTCAACAGCCCTTTTTAAATCACTGGTTATAACAATATTTGCAGTTGCAACTTTTTCAAGGGTTGCCAAGGGATAGGTTGACTCTTCAATAACTCCATTGTAATCATACTTTTCAACCCACTTCTTAAATTACCAACCACTTATTTTATCATTTTCAGTTAGTTGTGATTTTCCGTGTCTAATTAATGATATTTCCATAATACTTCTCCTCGAATTTGCACGTTACTTACTACCATTAACTGTTATTCTGTAAAAGAATTAAGAAATCCTACTTCCACTAACCTGTACCGTTAGCACAATAAGAAAAAAGCTGCCACCACGACAGCCCTGGTTTTCAACTATTGCTACCCGTTACTTTAAGAAGACCGTTCCCATTCTTTTCGTAAAATCCCCATTTTAATTGCATCAAAATATTCACCATCTACTATTCTTGCTTGTCTTATTCTCGCTTCTTCTTTCATTCCAATTTTTTCTGCTACCTTCATCATTCCTACATTTCCTGACCAAGTTGACATTCCTAACCGATGTAAATCAGTAGAACCGAATAGGAAATCAATCCAAAGTTTATAAGCCTCAGTTCCATAACCACCATTCCAGTAATTTTTATCATAAATAACTATACCAGTTTCTAACCAATTAGTGTTTTTATCTAACCAATTAGTGTTTTTATCTACCCAATAAGAGCCTACTGTTCCAATCAATTTATGCCCTACAAAAATGATTAGTGTATCTGGAGTGTTGGGAGCAATTTCGTAGTCTTTCTCCCAATTTTTTTGAAATTCTTCTTTTGTCATTTTAGATTCAGGTATGTAAGGACCATTCCACTTCTTCGCTTCTTGTTGCCTATCTTCATATTTCCAATAATATATATCATCAATATCTTGTTGACTAGCTTCTTTTAATTCAATTTTTTGTCCAACAATTTTAATCATAAGAGTGAATTTCCTCCTTAATATCTGTTCAAACCTAACATTAACATAATATTCAATCGTTTTCGAAAAAAAGAAATGACGATCAGTTTTGTTGATCGCCTTGTTCAACTCTTGCACCCGTTACTTTAAGTACAAAACTTCACAATCCACGAAATATAAGATACTAAATTTTAGATATAAGATGCTTACTATTTATCATTCTTACGCTGAATCTCTGCCAAAATAAATCCTCCCATAATTGCTATAGGAATACTGTTTGCAAATGCTGGCGGTTCTATGAAACTTCCAAGAATTCCTCCCAAAACCGTCAAAATTATTGCAATTATTATTCTCCCCATGAAATTTCCTCCCCCTTTTTTATATGTTAAATTGTACCATAACCACTTACACTAACCTGCCCTTTACTTCAATAAGAAAAGCTGCCAAAATGACAGCTTTATCTGCAACTCTTGCACCCGTTAGCCATCCATGCAGCCCAAAGTCAGTGCTGCACCACAGAGAATGAAAATGGTTTGGAAGTGTCAATACTGATACTGACCTTAATCCAGTCAATTTAATCCATAGAATTATTAATTAACGCTCTCCTCTTTTTTTAACGATTGAGTAGGGTCTTCTTAAGTGTTGTCATTTTTACATTCTTGAAAAACTTATTTTCATGGTAGTGCAATAAGTATTAGTTTTGGTAGCAAGTCTCATATTCGTCTTTCAATAACAAACTTTTACATGCTAAACCATTTTCATGATAAATCTCTTTACCAATTTCTAATTTGATACTTCTATTTGAATTTGGATACTCAGGTTCGTCATTTAGAATATGAAGGGTATCTTCATCCATCCATTCCATAGAAAAATTCCTTTTTGCATCCCCATAATAAACAGTTTTAACTTTATTTTCCTCATTATTGTATGTGATTTCAACCCATACATTAACTCCTCCAGCCGCACCACCATATGGTTCATAAAAAGCATTAGCCGTATACTTTTCTGTGGGGGATGTTACAGGTCCGGGTCCGTTTTGAGTATATTCTCTATCAATTTCACTAAATGTAAAAAAGTACATTTCATATATATAGATTGAAGATACTAAAACAACCCCAGATAACGTTGCAATTAGCAATTTTTTAGGAAAAGGTTTCTTTTTAATAAAAGAAATTATTATCTTTGCACATAAAATTAAGAATAATATAATGGTAATAAAACAAATTAAGATACCAAATAAAATTAAAATCATAATCCCCCATTTCCAATTACAGATTAAATTTTTTATACTTAGATATTTTATGTATATAGAAATTCTATGTATAAAGACATAATAATATTATTACCATAAATAAGCAATAGTTATTGAACAAGCCTGCCCCTTTACTTGAAGAAGAAAGGAGCATTACCATTGTTCAAGTAATGCTACCCTTTAGTTGAATAAGAACAATTAGAGTGTTATTGCCACTAAGGAAGAAAATATGACTACGGAAAAAGGAATAATATACAAACTTTGTTTTTTTCTCTTTGGAACAAAAAGTAAAATGATAATTATCATTAAAGCGTACGATATTACGGTGCCAAGCATATCAAAATATACTCCATCACTTACAAGAACATTTTCGACATTCGCAAATTTTTCATAATACTCTACCGTGAAAAGATAGATTTTATATCCTTCAAATGCAATCGCAGAAACTGGTAAAGCTGTAATAATACTAGAAATTAAGTGGTCAGTACGTGAAAACCACATTATGTAGGCTGGAATTATTGATAGTAATGCAGCCAAGAACCAAAAAACAATATACTTTAATGGAAAAAGGTTAAGAATTAAGTTCGTATACATGTAATACGAAAATAGCATTGAAATAAGGAATACAAAAACACGTGTTGCGGCTAATTTGGGAGTGTAAGAATAGGCAGCTACCAAAGTAAGAATAAATATCCATACCCCCAAGTTACTTCCGATGAACCCTAAGAATGAAAGTTCGTAAGGAATTAAAGTCGAATCAAGTATTTTCGCAATAAGACCTGATGCAACCCCAAAAATGAATACAAATAAAACCGAATATGCTATTTGCTTTTTGCCTACTCTAATATTAGTACGTATTCTATTAAATTTTAAAAATACACTCATAATTAACCTCGATTATTTTCTTATTTTTGTTTTTAAATTTTCTACTATCAATACACTAAAATTCGACAAAAATAAAGGTTTTCCTTCTTGCACTAACCTGCCCCGTTAGTTTGAGTGAAATCATTCACAAAATGCTCTAAAATAGAAGGAGTTTATTGCGCAGTAATGGTCTACTACGTAATACAAGAGTTAATCTAATGGGTTTGCATAGCATAAGACTGACCTTATTGAAAATCAATCAAATTTTTATATCACTTTTGATTCTAAAAAATACGGTTTATATCTTTTATCACCAGAAGGATTGGCAGTGGTAAACAGTCTGTCATTCTTTGGTACACTTTTCGTCATTTGGTAGTAAATGCTATGTCAAAGGTGGTACATTTCAATGGCTATAATCAATACCCAACCTCCCCAAGTAAAGTCCTATCCTTGTTTACGTCGAAAACTATAATTACTTACTAAATATAATAAGTAAACAAAGTTAGAAAGATGCTGTTTTTGTTTCGTTATTTACGATCAATACGGTCAAAAATCATACTACATATAATGGCCCGTTTGTGGAAGACTGAACTTATTGAAAATCAATCAAATTTGTTTAACAAGTATAAAATTTTTGCTTCCAAAAAATATGATTTTTTATCTTAAATCTTCCAGAAGTTATGTAGTGGTAAACAGTCTGCCATTCATTGGTATACTTTTTATCATTCAGTGGTAAAAACTATGTCAAGTATGGTACATTTCAGTTTTGAGGTAGGGTCTTTGATCGAACTCCATTTAGGCATTCTAATGTAACTTTTATTAATTGATGTGTTATTTTTATACCTCGACAATCGAATGGAAGCCTTTTTTCAATTCTTTTCATTATTTTGTCCATAAGTTCCCTAGGTACAGTGCATTCATTATCAATTAATATAAACTTCCAATGAACTCCACTTACTTTCGTTTTTACATAGTTCTCTTTCGAAACCATTGAACGCAAAAACAGTCTTAAATCCGCAAGCAAAAATTTATCAAAAAACCTGATAAGTAGATAACCTTTTTGGTTCTTTCGATCAAACTGTTTTATATTTACTATTCGCAGATCAAACCAATTATAGGAGTTCTGAACCGAAGGTGATAACACAAAATACTTTCCTTTGAGATAGATAGATAGATAGTCGTATTCGAAACCTGCCTTAAATCTAGTTCATTGATAAGGATATCCCTATTAACAATTCTCGCAGCAGAATTATCCCCAGCCATTTTGTTCCCCCCGTTTTAGTAGTTTGTATTTTTGCCTAAACGGTAACCTTGTTTGCCTCGGCAATAAATGCAAAAATATAGGCAGTGTTCCATAAAATTTCCGCCCTCATATTTCACTCTCCCTTTAATGAAAATTTTCCAAATATTATCTCTATTATAGCAAAGTAGTTTCAATCTTTATCCTAGGAATCTTTGTCCAAATACTTACATGTAATAATTAGTACAAATAACCTTCTTCAAGTATCTCATTGTGATAAATGGTATTATAATGATTAAGCAAAATATCTAGGAGGATTAATTTGAAGAAAGTCGTAAAAGTTGTTGCAGCTGTTATTGAAAATGAAAATAACCAAATATTATGTGCGCTAAGATCGCCAGAAATGTCGATTCCTAATATGTGGGAGTTTCCTGGTGGGAAAGTGGAAGCAAATGAAGATATATACTCAGCACTTGAAAGAGAAATAGATGAAGAATTAGAATGTAAGATTGAAACTACAAAAGAAATCTTTAACGACAACACACATGAATATGAAACATTTATCATTAATTTAATTTCGATTAAATGCAAAGTTGTCGAAAATACGCCAACTCCGAGTGAACATTCAAAGTTAATCTGGTTAAAAAGAGAAAATCTTAATTCACTCAAGTGGGCTCCTGCGGATATTCCCGCTGTTGAGCAGTTAATTCAAGAAAAATAGTCTTCTCAAATGAGAAGACTAAACTTTTTCTGTAAACTCTGTATATAGGTTAGACGGTACTTCATTTTCTAATTCCATCCATACCGTAATCGGCTTATCCCCTTCAAATTCGACCGAATCCCCTTTACCGATATAAATATAGGGCTCCGTCTTACCATCAATCTCTTTGTATTTACGAATAAACAAGTGAAGATTGACACAGCGTTGTTTATTAAAAATAATATTTTTCCCTCTTTCAGACTGTTGGGTTGTACTATTCACTGATTGCCATTGGAATTTATGAGGACTAATAAATTTATCTTTGTAATTAATACTTTCTTTAACATCCTCTTCTTTATGTAAATCAATAAATAGAAAATACTCATTCCCATTTACTAATAAACCTGATCCTCTAAAGGAACTGTGGATTTTACGATAGTTAGAAAGTAAAGCTGCATCCACCATTTGATATTGCTCATAAAGTTTAAAATGTGGAACTCCGTAGTAATCAGCTTTAAATACCTTTTCATATCGGAAAATCCCATAGGTAATAATATCTTCGATAAACTTCCTGTAATCTTCATTTTCCAATAGCTCTTTAAAAAGTGTAGTCTTACTAAGTTTGCCATTGCTATATTGAACTAATTTAGGCTTATTCTTTATTTGGACACTATCATAGTAGTTTTGATTCAGGCACTCAAAGGCATGTAGAACACTATTATCATCAATTTCAGTTATCATTTTTAAAATTTGGTTCTTTGCAATTTCTAGATTTATTTCATCGTGTTCTAATAAGTATCGAATGATTACAAACTCATAAATCCGCTTAAGTGGAAGCTTGCTTGACAGTTCTTTTAAAGTCCCTTCAAACGCCTCATTCTGTAAAAGTCCCTTTAAAAAATCATCCTTCTCCACTTTGGCCACAAATTGTAGGTATGATTTTTCCCGATCAATAAATTTAATAGGATCAGGTGCTCCGTCATATTTCAGATAATCCAATAGCAAGAATGGTATCCGACCTTGATTGAGTTTCTTAAATTCAAAGTACTCTTCCTTAAGGTACTTCATTGAATTGAAGTTTTCACTATCAATCTGAGTCAATATTCTTTCCTGAGTTATTTTATCCATTTGAATATGGGTACACCCAGGAATATTTGCAAATCCTGTTGCAACTGCTACCTTCAAACTTTCTTTATCATAATAACGACTTCCGTTTAATGCTAGTGCAATTAGGAATGTTTTGTTATGGTTCCCGATAAAATCGAGCACTGTTAAGAAAGTTTTATCTGCATGTTTTCGTAACCCTCTACCCAGCTGCTGAATAAATACAATGGGAGAGTTGGTTGGTCTTAACATTAATACGGTATTAATAGATGGAATATCCACACCTTCATTGAAGATATCAACCGTAAAAATGAATTCTAATTCATCATGGTCATTTTCTAATTGATTAATAAATCGTTCACGTGTTTCTGGTGAATCTCCACCGTGTAAACAAACACTCTGATATCCTTTTTTATTAAATTCACTAGCCATATACTGCGCATGCTCGATACTAGCGCAGAAACCAAGACCCTTCCTTTTTTCACCGTCATGACCATAAAAGTCCATTTTCTCAATAATAAAATCAACACGTTCGTTTACCTTTAACCTTTTTGTGATTTCAGCAATATCGTCAATGTTCACATCACTCAGATCTATACCTTCAATATCTGTTATACCAAAGTAGTGAAAAGGAATAACTAGCTCGTCCTCAAGTGCCTCATGCAAGCGAACTTCTATTGCTACATTATTATCAAAAAGGTCAAAAACATTATAACCGTCACTGCGCTCTGGTGTTGCCGTCATCCCTAAGGTGAATTTAGGCTCAAAGTAGTCCAATACAGCTTGATATGTCGGGCTAGTTGCATGATGGGCTTCATCAATGACCAAATAATCAAATTCATCCCTTTTAAATTCATGAAAACATTTAGATATGGTTTGAATGGTGGCAAACACATAATCAACATTCTTTTGTTTATGGTTACCTGTAAGCAGGCCAAAGGATAATCCTTCATTTGGTAATAGCAGTTCAAAGGTTTCTTTTGCCTTTTTTAAGATCTCTTCTCTATGAACAATAAAAAGAAGTTTCTTTGGTCTAAAGTTTTTCACATCAAATGCTGACATATAGGTTTTGCCCGTACCAGTTGCCGCAATGACAAGCGCCTTTTTCTCACCAAAATTTCTCAATCTCTCTAAATTTTCTGTAGCCCGTCTTTGCATTCTATTTGGGACAATATATTTTTTATTTTCGTATATCAAGTTCCGTGATTGTTTTGTATCCTTAAAACTCTTAAGGAAATCTTCATATCTACTAATAAAATCTTGGTCTGCAACCTCACTCATATTCCATAGATAATCATATTCTTTTAAAACATCCTGTATAAATCGGCCATTCTCTTTAGTGACGATTTCAACATTCCATTCAATATTACTCTTCAAAGCACTTTGAGTAATATTAGAAGAACCAATAATCACCTTATAGCTATCTTTGTATTCAAATATGTATGCCTTCGTGTGGAAACCAATCTCCTTATCTGTAACAAAAACCTTTAAATCCACATTTTTAAACTCTCTAATTTTTTCCAATGCCTTGGCATCAGTAAAATTAAGATAAGTTGAAGTAATGATTTTCCCTTTAACACCCTTTTCCTCGGCTTCCTTCAAAGGGTCCAGTAAAAGCTGCAGGCCGCTAAAGTTAATAAAAGCCACACTAAAATAAAACCGCTCGCACTCGTTCATGGATCTTACTAATTCTCTTAATAAATTCCCTTTTTCGGAATTCACAATTAACTTCTTTTCGACCGTATCCATCGATTTTCCCCTGACTATACAATTATTATCAATCTAGTTAATGTAATTATTTGGATATATAAAAATTGTACAATATATGGGAGGAAATAAAAAGATCCTCTATTCATTATGAATAGATCTTTTTGATAATTACTACTTACCTGTCTAATAATCAGTTTATATCTTTAACTTGAGCTTTTGATACGGTTCACCGTATCATAAGTACCAATGAACTAGATTTCTAAGTGTAAAAACTCTTCGATTTTAATTCGAAAAGGTAATATTTACTTTCTTTTTTAACTCCTTTTTCAACCCTGTTTGGTAGAAATTCAAAAAATCTTTTACCGGATACTGAACATTTGAATCTTTTTGATTAAAGGTTATCCCAAAATCTCTCATATCATTTAATAGCTTTTTCATTGATACTATAAGATTATCCTCTTGCTGGTGTTTTTTGATCCATTTTAAAATAAACTTTCGCCAGTTTCTAGGTGGTCCATCGATAAAGTGATCTCCTTTGATGGGTTGTGATAGGAGTTTCTCCTTAAACTTTTCCCGTTGCTCTTTTGCTATTTTCTCTTCTGTTTTCTCGTACGATGCTACTGGAAGAGTCTGAATAGACCAATTGGGTCTTTTTGCGTACGTCCTTCCTGTTTTTTTGTACCATTCCCATTCTTCTGGGGACATACTTATAGGTCGCTTGTTTGCAGCTTTTGCTATTTGCAGCATTTCCTGCTCAACCAGTACATCAGATATTCGCATTCTTTCATTCTCGAGCATACTGCGTTCTTCTGTATCCATACGCCATCTTTTTGAAGCTGCCTTCTTTTCTTCTTCTTCTTCAACCTGCAATTTTTCCAATGCCTCTTTTTGAGCTTTTTCCTCATTTTCTGCCTGCTTAATCTTGTCCAGTAATGATTGCATAAAAGCCAGACGCAGGTCCTCTTCATTTTCACGGTAGAGAAGAAAATCATCCAGCTGAGTATTCAAAGTTAGAGCTCGTTCCAATGGAATTGTAGGTTCTGAAATTTTGTAAAAAGTTAGATTTAGATTATTTTTTTCTCCTTCTAAAAAACGGATAATTTTACACTTTCGATTTTCAATATTTACGTAGGAGATACTTCTGGTGTCAATTGTAACCTTAATCTTTCCTTTTAAAAATTGTAATGCTGAATCAGGAATCTCTTGAGATAAATACTGATCCCATTGCCGGTCTTCCTTACTCTTATTGTCCGCTTGCATTTCAGCAATGAACAGAGTCCCTTTATCTGTTTCTGGATTTAACGCTAGCCAAATGTCATCAATAAAAGAAAACACTCTAAAACCTTCCGCTTTATATGTATTCATTCGTTTTAAAAGATTATGAGCATAGCTGCCTTGTGAGATTGAAGTATAATAATCAATCGCCCAAATTTCTTTTGAAAAAGGAAAGCTCACAGTAAAATCAGGAATAAAGGAAAGCTTCTTTTTGTAAAAATAGCCTCGTTCTATCTTGGCACCAAAGGGCTTAAGCTGACCTTCTAGTATCTCTCTAAATACCGTCAATCCGATATCTTTCTTTTTATTATCTTGATGAGTAGAAACCTGATTTTCATATGTTTTGCTATTTTCTGAGTAGGTACATTTTTTTCCATCTAGGTGCTTAAAGTAAAAGGGTCTTCCTTCCTCAATTGTTAGATTCATATTAACCGGTTCATCACAGCAATGGCAGGTGAATGCTTTTTTCTTCGAGAAAGCTCGTAATTGATCATTAAGCTTTCTTTTAATCTCACTTCTATTTAATTTTTGCCCTTCAAGCTCCATTCTCATTGCTTCAATGTTCACTAGATCCCCATGTAATAACGCCTCATCCAAACTCCACACATCCCTTTAGGAAAATACCTATATTTTACTTTTATTATAATATAAGTAAATTGAAGTGGGTATTATTTCCCTATTCATGCTATCCTTATCGAACAAATGGGAAGTATAATTGAAAGAAAAGTCGTGTGGGGAAGGGTATAATTTGAACCATACCCTAAAGATACAATCAAATAGTAAAAGACGAATATAGCGGAATAATTATTATTGGGGAGGATACGTTAATCATGGCAAAGTATGAAAAGTCAATTATTGGAGAATTTGAGGAAGTGGTTAATCATTTACAAAACGATATTGGCAATAGTGGAATAAGTATGAAATTAGTTGATGAAAGCAACTACACGATTGGAGATACTAAAATAGCTGTTCGGGTTTATGATAAATATTTTATGAGAAATGGAAACAGAGCAAGTTTGAGCCTTACCGTAGTAGGTTATAACAGTAATATTTTTATTTCAGCAATTGGTGCTGGCGGGGGACAAGGTGTTTTTTTAAACTTTAGTCTTGGTGCTGAAGATGATATTGTGGCAATCGTGCAAAGAAGTATAGAACAAATCGAATAATACTTAATTTTATTCCTAATCTCAGGTTCCTCACAATACGGTGGAATTATTATGTTGAAACAGTCATGATTTTTATACAAAATCGTGACTGTTTGTTTGCGATTTTATTGCTGAAATTCACGAACAGTGCCAGGCACTGTTCGCTAGTGATATCCGCTAACAAAATACCACTAAAAAAGCCATGAAACCTTAGTTACATAACTTCAAATACAATATTTTAATAACTTCATTTACTTATGGTACGGTTCACTCCGATTTAATCGTAAATAAACCTTTTTTACCTATTTATCATATTGTTCACCCGGTGCCAAGCACCCTTCTGGATACTAAACATGGATTGATCGCTCCCAAACCGCTTAAGTGTTTTTTCACATTTCATCCCCACTCTTTTTAACAACCTACATGCCCGTTCATTTAGTGTTGGCGTTTCGGCAACGATTGTTGTTAGATTCAGTGAATGAAAGCCATATTCGATTACCTTCTCGATGACTTCTTTCGCATATCCCTTTCCCCAGAAAGCAGGCAGAAACTGATAGCCAATCTCAGTGTTGATTCTGTCATGTCCTGTGTCTAAGCACACTAAACCAATAAATTCATTTGTCGCTTTCAGTCTAACTGTCCAATAATGATTGGATTCCAACATCATTTGAAATCTTATAGCAAACGATATTTCATCAACTGTTCCGTCAAGGTACTTGCGTACATCTTCGTCCACATACAACATCAATACGGATTCATAGTCCTTTGCAGAAATAGCCAGTAACTCGCATCGCTCTGTCATAAACATTTGGGTCTCACCATCCAACTTCTATTATCGTTATCTATTCTGTTTTTTAATGAAAATTGAAAAATCAACTTTTACATACGCAGCTTTAAAGATAAGTAATGAAGACAAATATTCTTAATTACATACCTCTTAATTCTATGTATTTAAAAGTATTATATACATAGATTTTCTATGTATCAAGTTTAATTTTATATAAAGTTGCTGTACTGCAAAAAAGGATTGCAAAAGGAACCTCGAGAACGGTTCTCATGGCCTAATTATGGTTAACTCCTTCCAAAAAAGCCGGAAGAACCGTACACACGGTCCCGAATTTCACAATTCTGTAACAACTTTCTGCAAACCATCCTGTCCTTTTGCCCTCGAGATTCCTATATAGAGGGTAGAAAGGGTGGTGCATTTTTATGAATTTGAAATCGGGCAGAATTGAAGGGTTTGAGGGTTATTCTCAGTTTAAGTGTGTGAAAGAGTTTAATACACATATGGAAATGTGGTTAGCAGTGAAGAAGCAGGAGTTCTCGAAGGGGGAGCTTGTCGGTTTGAAACGGCTGGTTCGTTTTTCTGCAAAAGTACCTGGTGTTTCGAATGCAAAGATTGGGACTGTGCTAAAAGCCATTAATGAAGAGTATCAAGGTAACGGAATCTCCCGCTCTACGTTTAAACGGATGACCCTTAAAGCCAAAGAATTAGGTATCCTCACCATCCATGAAACCGAACGAAAAAATGGTTCACAGTCTAGTAACCTATATAGCTTTAATCGTTTTCCACAAAGTGAACCACCCAAAGCGAAAAAATTGGACCACCCTAAAGAAACTAATAATCTTTTAAAAACTAATAATCAAGAGAATAATAAACGTAACGAAGCGCCGATTGAACTCGACCACACTTTTGTTAGTGATAAAGTTCCACAAGCATTTGTCCAGCTCGTAAAATACTTCTTCTCTGATGCGAAAACAATTGAAGAATACTGGCATATGGTTCAAATTGCTGCATTTCGATTTGAATTTGACCAAAATACAGAAGAAGTTCTAGCTATCGCGATTCAGTCCTTTAAGCAGCTTATCCGTAAACTGAAATCTACCAAGCAGGTAGCAAAACCAATTGCCTTCTTTTACGGAATTTTAACCAACAAATTAAAAGACCTATATCTCGATCAATTACCTGAATATGAGTCTAAGCCGTTCCGTTATGTACTCGAAACAGGCGAAGTCATGTACTATGACTGGCTGCACGTTAATTAAGCTTAATAGAGGAAAATGCATAAAGACGAATAATCTAAAGTCTGCACATGGCCGGGAGGTTAATCCAACTGACTTTCCTAATTTAACAAGGCTCTGTTATTATTCATTGTTGATTTTCGTGTAGAAAAATTTTTAAGCGGAGAATTTCCGGTTATTGTATATAGTGGAGGCTTTAGAAGCAGATATAAGCGGAAGTTTTCCGCTTAACTGCTCTAAAAAAGACAAAATCCATCGATTTAGATCGTATAACCGGAAAAGCTCCGCTTATTTTAAGGGAAATATGGGTATTTCCCAATATAAACGGAATTTCTCCGCTTATTTCTCGAACAGAATGAAATCAACATTCCGTTATAACACAGCTTAACAAAAAGAAACTTTGCAATAATTAATGAAAACAAGAGCAATAGTCTAGCTGATTTGCTTGATGAGGATTATACATGTTAATTGTCCCATGACATTAGAGGTAAGATGCAATGCAGTATTTTCAGAAGCAACATTGAACCTTACCTCTAAACATATTATCTGCTAATATTAAGAACTATCAATCTTCGACAAAACTAGGGGAGTGACACCAGGCACCGATAATCTGCACGCCTTAGTAGCGTTTCAACAAGCTTTCGACAACGCTGTAAATCCTGTTTTTGTGGGAGAAGTTCAACCTTTAAGGTCGCAGCTAAGCTCGTGTGAACGTAAAGCATATCGCGGAATTGATCAACTGCTCCACAAAACTTTGGATAAAAGCTATCTCCTGTTCCAAAAACTGCAGTCGTAATGTCTTTTTTATTTAGTAATTCAAATGCTTGGTAGAGGTCCCACATTTCCTTTGGGATTTCGCCATTTCCCCAAGTGTAAGTTCCAATCATAACTGCATCAAATTTGCCTAAATGAGACAATGGAAACTTTTCTATTCTAAAAATGGATACGTCGGTTACTTCCTCTAGCAAGATTTGATAGAGTTCCTCTGCTAGTTCTTTCGTGTTTCCAGTTACGGAACTATAAATAATGGCGACTTTCATTTTATAATTCATCAAATCCATTTGAACTTGAGACTTTCGAATAGGTTCTAGATTTTTGCTCAAAGAAGTCAGACTTTGTCTCATTCATCATTTCATCACCAAATACCTGAATCCAAGGCATTGGATTGGTTCTTTCCTCATAAAGATTATTAAAGCCAAGCTGTCTTAATCGCTTGTTTGCCAAATATTCGACATACCCTCCAAACTCAACTAAATCAATCCCTTTACTATCATTCAAAATATAATGAGCCCATTCTTTTTCCAGTGTGACAGCCTCGTGAATCGTTTGATACACATAGTTAATATTATCATCTGTATGAAGTTCTGGATTCTCTGTTAACAAAATACGAATAAACTGGGCAATAAAGTAAGCATGCTGCATTTCATCCCGTTGGATATAGCTGATCATCGTACTTGTTTTCAGCATTTTTTGTTGACGGGCTAAATTATAGAAAAAGGCAAAACCTGCATAAAAATAGATTCCTTCTAGGATAATTGAATTAACTCCAAGCTCAAATAAATGCTGAGGCGTGGGGTCATATCGAAACTTCTCATAAGCATCTAAAATAAGCTGATTTCTTTTTCGAACAATCGGGTCATTCTTTGCCTGATTAAAGCGCATATTTTGTTCACTTAAAGGAACAAGCGAACTCAATATATAGGAATAGGATTCATTATGAACCGCTTCCTGCTGTGATATCACCGCAAAAATCGCTTTAAAGCTGGAATCAGTCACATAATCCATGACTTGACTCATTGTCGGTGTCTGCAGGCTATCGAGTGAAGCCAGTTGTGTATTAATGCGAAGGAAAACATCTTTTTCTCTAGGACTTAATGAATCCCATTGTTTAATATCATCCTGCATATTGATTTCTTGTGCTTTCCAAAAGTTTGATAGAAGCGTTTGATACAAATCGTACATTTGCGGATAGGCAATATCGTTCCAATTTAAGATTCCTGAAAACTGCCCGTTTATAATTCCGGTTGATTTATTAGGATGCTCAGGAGCAAGTAGTTTTGGCTTTTTTACTGTTTGTACCATGATAAAACCCTCCTTAAAATAAATGCTGCCTTCAGCCATTAGCTATGGCACGCTGCGCAATCTGCCATTTCGGCTTGAGAAGTACTGCGGACATAGTAGGTTGTCTTCAAACCATTTTTCCATGCTTCCATATGCAGCTGAAGCAGGTCTTTCGCTTTAATGTCGTGTCTGACATAGAGATTAAAACTAATAGCCTGGTCGATATGCCTTTGTCTTGCTGCATTCTGTTTGATACTCCACACTTGATCCAACTCATGTCTAGCCCGGTGGTAATAGTTGTACGTGACATGATTCAAATCAGGTGCGGTTACTTTGAATTTAAAGTTTTTCTTCTCCTCTGCGTATTCAACCGCATACAAAGGATCAATTCCATCTGTCGACCCGCCAATCTTTGCCGTGGATGAGTTCGGAGCAATCGCCATCATCCAGCCATTTCTGACCCCATACTTTGCAACATCCTCTATTAAATGATTCCATCGGTTTGTTTTATATCCCCTGCGCTCAAAATACCTGCCGGTTTGCCACTCTGAACCTTCGAACTTCAGATAGGTGCCTTTTTCCTTAGCTAATTCCATCGATGATTTAATCGTAAGATAAGCTATATCTTCATATAGTCTATCTGCAAATGACACGGCTTGGTCCGATTCCCAGAAAATCCCCTCTAAAGCAAGCAGGTGGTGCCAGCCAAAAGTACCTAATCCTACTGGCCGATAATTCTTATTTGTTACTTCAGCTTGTCCAACGGAAATGGTATTCAAATCAATCACATTGTCCAGCATTCTCAGTTGAATCGGGATCAATCGTTCTAGAACATTTCCTCTTACCGCTTTTGGCAGATTAATCGATGATAAATTACAGACAACAAATTCACCTGGTTTACGCACAATGACAATGTTTCCATCTTCATCCTTATATTCTTTCACAATCGTCGTCGCGGACATATTTTGAGTAATTTCTGTACACAAATTACTGCCATAAATGGACGTGTGTCCTTTTCCTCTGATGTGTTTGTTAGGATTTTGGCGATTTACTTCATCTCGATAAAACATATAAGGTGTCCCTGTTTCCAATTGAGCAATCATAATCCTTGCCATCATATCCATTGCCCGATAGGTTTTACGAGGGAGAAGAGGATGTTTGACCGCTTCTTCATACTTTTTAGAAAAAAACTTTTCATCTTCTTCATCATAAAAATCTTCCAGACCAAGAGGTAATCCATGTTCATCCTTCCAGCCCATGATTTGTTTTACTTGATGAGGACAAAAGGTATGCCACTCTCCAACACTTCTACCGTTTTCATCTACTTCTTGTAATTTTTTCATAAACATGTCAGGTATTGAAACTCCCGTAAAAATATCATGAGCCTTCCGTCTTTCGTCTCCGTTATTGGTTTTTAAGTCTAGGTAGCCATCCATAATATCCTTATGAAATATATCCAAATAAACGGCTACAGCCCCTTGTCTTTGGCCTAATTGGTCTACACTCACAGCCGTATCATTAATAAGACGAATCCAAGGTACAACTCCAGATGAATTGCCTTTGAATTTCTTAATATCTGAACCTAAGGCACGTACTTTTCCTAGATAAATACCAATCCCGCCACCGTCTTTACTCAATCTGGCAATATCCCAATTATTCAAATATATACCATCCAAAGAATCTTCAACGGTATCAATAAAACACGAAGAGAGCTGTCCGAAGCTTTTTCCGGCATTTGACAAAGTCGGAGTTGCAACCGTCATATACAAGTTGCTTAGTGCCCAGTATGCTTCTTTGACATAGCACAATCTGGTAGCCTTTGGTTCATTTCTCATTAATGTCATCGCAATGATGAGAAACCGTTCTTGAGGCAGCTCGTAAAGATTCCCTTCATAGTCTTTAGCCAAATAACGATCGGCTAATAAAAATAGCCCTATATAATTAAACAATTGGTCTAGTTCAGAATCAATTTCCGCTCCTACTATATCAATCTCTTCTTTTGTGTAACTTTGTAATAAATCCTGAGAATAGATTCCAATGCTAGTCAATTCCGTAATAAGAGTGTGAAAATCTCCGTATTTTTTTTCAGGCTCATACCGTCTGCTAGTTGAAGCATTCTGATAAAGTTTATGTAAATATAGATTTGCCGCCAGAAAGGTCCAGTCAGGGTCAGCCATTGAAATTTGATTTAATGCATACAAAAGGGATTGTTCATATGCTGATGACTCTTCTATGCTAGCTATCTTTTCGGATAATTCTTTTGTATCCAAGTTATATTTTTTCGAAGCGGCTTTGATTGCTGCAAAAACGGAATCCATTTCTGTGTGGTGTTTAATACCCATCATTCATTCTCCTCTATATGGAATAAATTAACTTACAAATCTTCGAGAGTGGAAAAATTTTTTTAAAAAAACCATCATTATTGGTTATTATCTATATTTAGTGTTCCTCAGTAGAATCAAACACTAAATATGGTATATTCCAAAATATAATATACAATATTCATTTTGACAACCCCCTTCTCAGAGCATTAATCTTTTTTTCAGAAAATTGTGTACTCCGGATTATTAATATGCTATAGTTGTTGGAAATTACATATCGTGTAAGAGTTGGTGCCAAGCTACGGCTTGGCTTAATAGGGAAGACGGTGCAATTCCGTCGCTGTCCCGCAACTGTAAATCGGAGCAAATCACAAAATACCACTGTCATTGACGGGAAGGTGTGAGGAGCGTTGATGATAAGCCAGGAGACCTGCCAATCTCTAGTACACACCAAATACCTACGTGGAAATAGGTGGTGACAATCATTTGTACGACAGACGAGTTATGAATTAGGAATACTTTTGTATTCTCTATTATTCTATTAACTTGACTGTTAAGCCATTTCCTGACATGGAAGTGGCTTTTTGTATTTGGAAATATGTAAATGTAAAAGGAGGAGTCATAATTGAATTTAGTTAGTACAGCAATTGGTTATCCATACATTGGTGATAATCGGGAGTGGAAACGTTGTGTAGAAGCCTTTTGGAAGGGTGCAAAATCAGAGGATCAATTTATTTTAGAGATGAAAACGAATCGCTTGAATCAACTTAAGCGCCAGCAATCATTAGGCTTAGACTTACTAACTGTAGGTGATTTTACTTTTTATGACCGCATGCTTGACCTTTCGGCAATGTTTGGTCTAGTTCCAGCTCGTTATAAATGGTCAGGGGAAAAAGTAGACTTAAAAACGTATTACACTATGGCACGAGGGGCAAATGATGTTGTGGCCTGTGAGATGACAAAATGGTTTAACACAAACTATCACTACATCGTACCTGAGTATGAAGGCCAAACACTACAATTAACTCAAAACTACATTTTAGATTACTTTACAGAAGCGAAAGAAGAATTAGGTATTATTACTAAGCCTACCATTATTGGTCCGTTAACTTTTGTTCAATTATCTAAAGGATATGATGCCATCTCGAAAGCATCGTTTATTTTAAAACTCTTACCGCTTTATGTAAAAGTATTCCAGCAGCTTGTCGATGCAGGGGCACAGTGGATTCAAGTGGAAGAACCAGCATTAGTCCTGTCTCTTGCCAAAGAAGATGTAAAACTAGTACAACAACTATACAAACAAATTGCGGAAGAAGTACCTGGAGCTCAAATCATGTTACAAACCTATTTTGACGGATTGTCTGCATATGAGGAGTTATCACAATTACCTGTTGCAGGGATTGGTCTTGATTTTATCCATGGTACAGACGAGAATATGTCTTCACTTCGTAAATTCGGTTTCCCAAAAGATAAAGTATTAGGGATTGGTATCGTTAATGGACGTGATATTTGGCGGGCTAATTTGGCAGAAAAAGCTATGAATACAAAAGCAATATTATCTTTAAGCGGGGTAAAAGAAGCCTGGATTCAGTCGTCGTGTAGTTTAGCTCACGTACCTGTAACCACGAAATCTGAAACGAAGCTAGAGGCCACGTTATTAAATGCTTTGTCTTTTGCCGATGAGAAAATTATCGAGTTAACCCATATAACATCCTATGTTTCTATCAACACATGGACAGGAAATAATAGTGTGTCACAAAGTATGCGGGCGATTCAAGCATTAGCACAACATCAGGCGAGGAATAATTCACGTGTGAAAGAGCTTGTATCACTCGTGAAGCCAGAGGATTTCAATCGCCAAATGGCATATAAAGAGCGTCAATCCTTGCAGCAAGAGGCATTGCAATTACCGGATTATCCAACGACCACGATTGGCAGCTTCCCTCAATCCGATCAAGTAAAACGAACACGTTCAGCATGGCGCAAAAAAGAAATTACGGACACTTCCTATGCTGAATTTGTAAAAAATGAAACAGCCCGCTGGATTCAAATTCAAGAAGAGATTGGCCTTGATGTATTTGTCCATGGTGAATTTGAGCGAACGGATATGGTCGAGTACTTTGGCGAAAAACTGAAAGGTTTTGCCTTCACAGAAAAAGCATGGGTTGTATCATACGGTTCACGCTGTGTAAAACCGCCAATTATTTATGGTGACGTCGAGTGGACAGCGCCAATGACAGTCAAGGAAGTAGAAGAAGCACAGCAATTAACGTCAAAATATGTGAAAGGGATGTTGACAGGTCCTGTTACCATCTTAAATTGGTCATTTGTCCGTGATGATCTTTCTCGTGAACAAGTAGCCAACCAAATTGCCTTAGCACTTAGGGAGGAGATTCAGGCACTAGAAGTTGCAGGGATTGCGATTATTCAAGTGGATGAACCAGCATTACGGGAAGGGTTGCCGCTACGGAAAGAAAACTGGAATGATTATTTAGCATGGGCCGTTCATGCATTCAAACTAGCCACTTCGAGTGTGAAGAATGAAACACAAATTCATACACACATGTGCTATTGCGAGTTTAATGACTTTATTGATCCAATCAGTGCTCTTGACGCAGATGTTATTTCGATTGAAACGTCTAGAAGTCATGGGGAATTGATTCACTCATTAAAACATCATCCATATGGATTAGGTATTGGATTGGGTGTTTATGATATTCATAGCCCACGTGTACCAAGTGTTGAAGAGATTGAAAAAATAGTAAACGACTGCTTAGAAATTATTCCTAAAGAACAATTCTGGGTGAATCCGGACTGTGGTTTAAAAACACGTCATGAAGATGAAACCATTGCATCTCTAAAAAACATGGTGGCAGCTGCACGGAAACTTCGCCAACAGCTAGAGCAATTGGTTTAAATCCAAAACTATCATTTACTATAGCTTCAACTTTGTCATAGTCTGATCCGTTCCAAACAAGAAGCGTGAAAAGGCAACGCCCACAGGGGTAGTTGCCTTTTCACGCTTCTTGAGGACAAAACCCTTATGCTCATGAAGGAGATTTGTCCTCAAGACCGCTTATTGAGGACAAAACCCTAATGCTCATGAAGGAGATTTGTCCTCAAGGCTGCTTATTGAGGACAAAACCCTAATGCTCATGAAGGAGATTTGTCTTCAAGACAGCTTATTGAGGACAAAACCCTAATGCTCATGAAGGAGATTTGTCCTCAAGACCGCTTATTGAGGACAAAACCCTAATGCTCATGGAGGAGATTTGTCCTCAAGGCTTATAGTATTAACCGTTCCAATTGCTAGACAACAAATTATCTATTCCATTCGTTATTTTAGGAATATTTATATATTATGTACTGCTTATTAGTATGATTCAGCCGTACTTAGTGAAATATGAAAATCGATAAAATTGTTGACTATTGAAATTTGAGATTATTTGAGAACTGAAATAAATTGAAAGAATTTCGCTTTTTCAACAAATGGGGGTTTAGTTTAGTTATAGATAGTTTCAATGCCTTCCCTTATTATCATATCCCTCAAAAAGCTGGACTATTTATATTTACAAGTGGAATAATACTAAGTGGGGGCTTATGAGCGTGGTTTGGACAATATTTAATTATTGGATTTTATATTTAGTGGAACAATCCATTAAGCAAATAAATCCAGATAATTAATAATATCAGTATAAAAAGCAGTAACTCAAAGAGGTGAAGAAAATGAAAAACAAAATAATTTTACTTGCTTCAGACCAACTTGGCAAAGGTGAAGCAGAACTAGGTGAAGGAATATTAGAAACCTTTTTTACTATTCTTAAACAAAGGGAAGAACTGCCTGCGGCTGTTTTTTGCATGAACCGCGGTGTGTTTACATTAACGGAAAGGTCGCTTGTTTCACTCCAATTAAAAGAACTTGAAGAAAAGGGTATAGACGTCCTTGCTTGTAAAACATGTGTTGACTATTATGAGCTGAATGATAAGCTTACAGCTGGAAAAATCAGCGGAATGGCACAATTTATTGAGTTAGCCTCAAAATATGAAGTGGTTACATTATCTTGATTGGCTACGATATTTTCATTTGCCGACAAACCAAAAAGACTGCAGAGGAACTTTTCTGGCAGTCTTTCTTTTTTTACACTATACATCCGTATTTCAACTGGCTTTTGTTCTAATCTACTGGAATTTCCATTTTCTTATTGTATACCTTCAAATAATGCATGCCCTCTATTAGAAGATATTCTGGGTTTGCCATTGAATCAAATTGCAAGGTGCGTTCCTTTAATCCCCTACCATCTTCTTGTTTTGTATAGGTTTGATTTACGGTTGTACTTAACGGGACTATTTCCTTTTGTGTTTGTATGGAGACACCATCAAGCATTACGTCATCATCGGTAACAATCGTTATTTCTACTCTATGGGAAGTTGTTGTAACATTTTTAATCCATAGTTCTTTCCCATGAAGTGTAATCGACCCTTCGCTAATGGATGAAAGGGAAATCTTTTCTTCTAGCTTTTGATAACCGACAAACTCCTTCATGACCAGTTCAAGTGAGTCAAGTTGCTTAGGCAATGTATCATAGCGAATATCAAACGTTCTTCCTCTTAGTGAAGATGTACTGCCGCTACCCATTAAATCAATCGGCTTTCCATTAGCAATTAATTCAATTCCATGTAACGGAGAATCAACACGACTATAGTTTTCTACATTTAACGTTCCTTTGATAATAGTCATTGTAGGGGAGGCTGTAATGGAATGAAATGTTATGGTGCCTTTATCGACTTTAAATGTCTTTTTTAGCGATTGCTTAAATTCCGTAGCCATTGCTTTGTTTGGATTATATGGAATTGCAATACTACCTTCGATCATCTGGTCGTTCTGAAGAGGTTGCCAAAAGGATAAATTTAGCTTTTTTGAAAATGGACTAACGGGTTCAAAAGAAATCTTTCCTTTAATCTCCGTATGTTCATCATTAAGTATGGAGACACCACCTTCTGCATTGGAGTTTGTTAAGATGCCAGAAATTCTTGAAATCCGAAAAGTTTCATTCAAAGAATCGTCTATCCCTTTTTGATTCGATAATGTGTAGTACACAACCAATTGATTAGAATCCGAAATGATTCCGTTAATCATAAGCTCTGTTCCATCTTCAAGCTTCGTCTTTTTTTCTACAATTTGTCCCATTCCTTTTTCATTGAGTTCCTTTAAAGAACCATCCATCACTTCATCAAAACCAAGTAGTTTCTTACCATAAAAGGCAAATGCATTGTATTGAAATCCCATTAGGATGATAAAAAATAGAGCGACTGCTGCAGCCTTCCACCTAAATGTATAGCGTTTTGTTTTTTTCGGAGCATGATGAAGAGCGCTCCTTAATCTCATTTCTAATTCATCTGGTGCTTGTATGGAGTCTAAAAGCTTCTTCTCTTCAGCTAACCGTTTCTCAAGATTATCCACCAAAATCACCCCTATAATGATCTCTTAGCTTTTTCAATCCTTGAAAGATCCTCGATTTAACCGTTCCTATCGAAACAGATGTCATATCTGCTATTGTTTGATAATCGAGATCATGAAAATATTTTAATTGAATCGCTTCTATTTGCTTTTCATTTAAATGAAGAAATAACTCTTTCATATCCATTTGTTGATCACTACTTAAATAAGGATCACTCTTCGGCTCATGACAAGGTTGCCCCTCATTAGAAGTATGCCAATCATCTATTAACACAAGCCTCTTTTGCTTACGAAGCATGGATTTACAACAATTCACCAATATAGTTTTACTCCAACTGTAAAAAGCTTCGTCTTTCTTTAGTTGATCAATTTTTTCATATACCTTTACAATCATTTCCTCCATCGCATCCATGGCATCATGCGGATTTTCCATATAGGTGAGAGCAAGCCGATAGTAATCATCTTTTTCCGCCATAATTAATTGGAGCAACGCCTCTTTGCTTCCATTTTTCGCCTTTTTCACTAACCGAACTACATTCATGCTTTCACCTCGCTCCCCTATAAGAGTCATGACAGGAATAAAAAGTTCATTTTTTTCCAGATAAATATTTATTTTTGCAACTAAAAGAGGCGCTATTCCTTTGAATAGCACCTCTATTAAAATGGGCATATTTAAATCAACAGGACCATTTCCTAGTACGCTACAGGAGATTCCAGTTTTGAAAAAATAATGTAAATCTATTCCAAGAATGCCGTTAAATCCATAGGTTTCTTTAGCAATAGATAAAAACCCAAAGTTAATGTTAGAAGCTGTTTTTCATGCCATCCTTTTTTCTATGATCTCTACAAATTTTGTTGAAGATGGTGACAGTGGAACACTTTTTAAATAACATACGCCTATATTTCTCTTTGGAATTTCTTCTATTAGTTGTACTTCATACAATAATCCTTTATTTAAATACTCTTGTGAAAATTCTTTCGTCACACATGCTATCCCTAAATTTATTTTAGCAAATTCCAATAATAAATCATGTGAGCCTAATTCAAATTCCGGCGACATCAATATACCTTTAGATAACATAAAATCTTCTACATACTGTCTTGAATTTGATTTTGGTTCAAGAAAGATGAGTGGCAGTTTTACTAATTCATGAAGGCTTAATGGTTTAGATACTATTTTCTTAAATTTCTCCCCGCAAACAAAAGTATCATGAATATCAATACATGGTCTTTGCTCTAATGTAGGATCATCAATCGGAAAGTTACAAATTGTAATATCAACCTCGCCTGATTTTAATAAAGCACAGATTTCTAATGTTGTACCATTTTCAATCTTAAATTTAATATTGGGATATTTATTATGAAAGTCTTCTAAATAAGGAAGCAAGAAATATCTAGAAATCGTATCACCGACACCTATCTTTAGTTCCCCTGCCGTTAAATTTTTAAATTCTACTATCTTTTCTTCCCCTGCATCAATTAAATTAATCGCCGAATTAACATATTCAAACAGAAGACTACCCTCATTTGTTAAAGATACCCCTTTAGGTGTTCGATTAAAAAGACGTGTATCTAAATCTCTTTCTAATTGCATAATCGCTTGACTAACTGCTGGTTGTGTCATATAAAGATCTTTTGCTGTCTTAGAAAAACTTCCACTTTTCCCCACCATACAAAATACTTTATATAAATCCAATTTACTTATCACATAATCACCTCTTATATCCATCATTAGAGATATTAATTTTACTTATATCATTAAACTAATGTATATTACAAGTAGATATAATTTATCATTTCCCGACAGAAGACTCCTACCTCAAGGAATGTGAAGGGCGAAGCCCAATGAGTAGGTGGGAGATGAATGTCGGTTGGCATTAGCCAAGACAGACTTCACCATGGTATAATAGGAACAAATGTTTCTATTCGGTGAGGTGAGATTCATGCTAATCAATAAAGCATATAAATTTCGTATTTATCCAAATAATAAACAGATTGAATTAATAAATAAAACCATAGGATGTTCAAGATTTGTATTCAATTTTTTTCTAGGTAAACAACAAGAAAAAGATGCCTATTGGTATATTGTCGAAGAAATGGTTCAACACGGACAACTCCCGATAAATAACTGGAAGGGCCAATTCCTAAATAAATTCGAAACAGTAAAATCATTGCCTGAACTTAAGAAGCATTATTCTTTCCTAAAGGAAGTTGACAGCATCGCTTTGCAAAAATCAGTTGAGAACTTAGCGAATTCCTTTGCTCGCTATTATAAAAAGCAGAATAACAAACCACGTTTTAAATCAAAAAAGAACCGAGTCCAATCTTACACCACTAAACAGACAAATGGGAATATAACGGTCATGAACAACCATGTAAAATTACCAAAGTTAGGACTTGTCCGTTTTGCGAAAAGTCGTGAAATAGAAGGAAGAATTCTGAATGCAACCATTAGACGCAATCCTTCTGGTAAATACTTTGTTTCTCTAGGAACAGAAATAAGTGTAGCAGAATTACCTAAAACCAACGCAGTAGTTGGAATTGATGTCGGTATTAAAGACTTAGCCATTCTTTCCGATGGAACGATCTATTCCAATCCAAAATTTTTCCGTACACTAGAAGAAAAATTAGCCAAAGCGCAACAAGTGATGAGCAGACGAACAATAGGCGGTGCGAACTGGTACAAAGCCAAAAGAAAAGTCGCTTGCATCCATGAAAGAATAACGAACGCAAGAAAAGACTATTTAGACAAAATCTCCATCAAAATTGTCAAAAACCACGACCTAATTGGGATGGAAGATTTGTCCGTATCAAACATGTTGAAAAATCATCATCTTGCCAAAGCGATCAGTGACGTATCTTGGTCACAATTTAAAAGC
>NZ_FNHN01000024.1 GCF_900103525.1 Bacillus sp. OK048 | reverse complement strand
GGGTCATTTCGCCACGATTTGACACCCCGTATCATACCAAGAGGGCTCTTTATTGTTCAAGTCCCCGAAAATCCTTCTAACAGGAATGCTCCTTTAAAAATTTTTTCCAACAATTAGTATTTCATCATAAAGTGAAAAAATCCTTCCTAAAGCAACCTGCCAAGTTAGTTGAACAACGAAAAAAAGAGCTGTTTGCCGCAACTCAATCTTCAACTCAAGCACCCGTTAGTTTAAGTGAAATTCTTCACGTAGTTAAAAAAGTGACGCTATAATTAATTTTGAGCATTACTTAAGAATAAAACTGCCATGTTATAAGTAAAAAGATTAATATAACAATAGTAACGATTGATAGAAGATAAATAGCCCTCTGGAATTTCATTAAAGTTGCCTTTTTCCAATTAACTAGAACGAAAATAATAAAAACAACACTTGCAATAGTTAAAACATAATTAGCAACTATATGTGGGAATACTTCAAAATATCCTCGATCACTATTACTCAACATCCTTATTGCTAATAAAATAATATTTACGATAAATGCTGTACCAACAATATTTAATAGGTAAACCCATTTTCTTATTTTTATAGAAGGTTTTTTTCTTCTCCGATTCAAAATACTGATTACGATTAAAACGAATGGGGAAGCAATAAAGTATACTAAACAATAAATGAATAATACAGCACTTATTGTTAACCAAGTTATACTTTTATCTAAAGGGATATAATCTGAAATCGATGTAGAAATTTGTTTAACTTCTCCATCCTTTATAGAAAAATAAAAAACATTTGTAGGAATAAAAATGTTACTACCATTTGTCATTTTATAAACATTTGGATATGTTTGGACGTAATTAGCTTTCATACCTGCAAAACTTACTTCAATTTCATTCGCATTTAGTGATTTCACTGTAAGTGGTATTAAATAGTAATACAAATTTAAGAAGCCACTTTTCATTCTGCGAGTAGTAAGATACTTTCCTTCTGTTATTTGTGAGTTTGGTAAGTCCGCCAATTTCACTTCATCTATCTCTTTTTCTCCAACCAATTCCTTCGTCAGTCCATAGGAAATATCATACTCTGAAGCTTGATTCGTTAATATTATTACTGCAAAGTTTTCTTCAGGGACGATATGAAAATTACTTGAAAAGGAAGATGTATTTCCACCATGTGTTAATCCTTTAAACTTTCCATCATACTCCCAAAAACCATGTGCGATACCAGGGACATTTTCATTAATAGCATAACTTTGCGAAAGCATTGTAACTAGCGTATTTTCATCCTCAAACAAAACGTTTTCATTATCGGATTGTGGCATAAGTGCCATTGCAAACTTAGCTAAATCTTGTGCTGTTCCATTTATTCCACCGCTAGGATACATGGACATATAGTACGGTGTCGATAGTTTGAAATTTCCTTCTTCAATAAGCTCATATCCATTTACTTTGTTTTTTGTTATCTGCTCATTTCTCCCTAAAGACAAATATGCAGTTGAATCTAGGATACCTAATTTTTGAAATATATGTTCATCAACATATTCATTAAAGTCTTGTTCTGTAATTAATTGAACTATATATGCAGCTAGAGAAGTTGAATAATTAGAATAAGCAACGACTTTACCTGGACGATATACTTGGTTTGGATCAGCAATTTTCAAACCTTCTTCTAAAGATTTTACACGGTATTCGGTAGCATATCCCGTATCAAAAATATTCTCCTCAAATCCAGCAGTGTGATTCATTAAATCCAACATAGTGATAGGAACATCATATGTTAGTTTTGTTAAAAATCCTTGCGGTAAATATCTGTTTATATCTTCATCTAAATCGATTTTTCCTTGTTCGACTAATTGCATGACCGACACCCAGACAAACAATTTACTAACTGAACCCCATTCAAAAACAGCAGTATTCGTATTTATTTTAATTTGGTTTTCAATATCTCCATAACCATATCCTTTTGATAAAACAACTTTATTATCTTTCAAAATAACAATGCTCGCACCCGCAGTTGTTTCACCAATATATTCATTAACATAATCGTCTACGAAACGTTCTACATCGGATAATGAAATTCCAGATGGTGTTGTAAGTTCATTGGCATAAATTGTTTCAGTAAAAAACAAAGATAAAGCTAGTATCAATAAAATGGCAAAATTTTTATTCATGCTGTACCCCCTTATAATATATATATATTAGCATCCTTAAAGATAATTGAATCTATTTGCAAAGTGATTTCCAATGTATCGCACGCTGCATGACGTATTGCATTTTGGAAGATATTATCAAATAATCGGTGCAACCAAATTTCATTACTCTGCTTAGTTTGTGCCTATTGTTATTTAATTTCATTTATCCTAGCTACAATAAGGTCTAAACTTTCTTTCACGTTTTTTGTCTATTAATTCTATACAATTTTTAACATTGACCAGTAATTAAATTTAGATTATTTTACAGTCCTTGTTCAACTAAACTGCCTCGTTAGTTCAATAAAAAAAGTTGCCTAAGCACCCATGATTTTTAGCTAAAGCACCCGTTTAGCTTAAAAAAATTTTTGATTTTAAGTCTATAATATCTACTAACTCATCTATTGTTCCAAAGCTTTTCGATTTCAGGTAAATGATAAAATGTACTGGTTGTTTCATTGTTATCTACTTCTTTGTTCGGTGAGTAAAGATAAATTTTTTTGTCATTTCCCATAGCAATACCTAATTCAATATGGCTTCCTTTTCCTGCTGGTAATAAAACAACAACAAAATCCGCTTCTATTACAGCATTTTTCTCTTTTTGACCTATTGCCTTTAGTTCTTCCAATGTTGTTACGTTCTCATTTACAGTCCAGTCATATGTATGGATAAATCCTTTATTTTTTAACCTTTTACTAACATATCTAACCTGGTCTATATTTTTTAAGCTAGATGCAATATAAAATTTCATAATTTCTCTCCTTTTTACTATCATATATCTTACTAACCCTTATTCAACTAAACTGCCCAGTTAGCACAAGAAGCGACTGTTCTTATTGAACAATCGCACCCATTAATTGAAAAAGAATTAACTCAATAGCTTGTTAAAAATACCTTCCCTTTGGTTATTTTAGAAGTTTCAACAACACCAATAGCCTTTTTTACATCCGATAAGTCATACTTAGAATCTACCATCATCAAGTGTAATTTTTGATCGTCTATTAGTCTTATCAAATGACTAAAAGTTTCTTGCCATTTATTTACCGAGACATTTTTATTCCAATTTCGTAAATGAAATATATTAGCATTCACTTTTGCTTTATTTACAATATCTGCCCAATTTACTTGTATCCCTGATAAAAGACCGATGGTTAAAAAATTCCCATTAGGGTGGACACAAAACGCCAAGTCATTTCCAGATGAACCTCCAACGGAATCAATTGCAGCATCTACACCCATTCCATTTGTTAATTCCATAACTGTTTCATAAAGCGAATCTTTAGAAGTATCTATCACATAAGAAGCACCGAGATGAAGTAAATCTTCTGTATATTTATCATTCCTAGTCACTGCAATCAATCGAAAACCTAAAACCTTCGATAATTGAGCAAAAATATGCCCAATAGAAGAACCACACGCATTAACCAATAAAACATTATTCGGTCTTAAATTTAAAACTTCCGTACAAGTCACCCAAGCTGTAATGGGATTGATATACATCTGTGACGCCGTAAAATCATCAATAGAATCAGGTATAGAAACTGTAAATTCTGCTGATGTCTTAACAAATTCTTGCCAGGTACCTTCACCACGCAAAGGTAAAACTCGTTTACCTATAAGATGATGAGAAACTAAATGACCTACATCTTCTACAATCCCAACTCCTTCATAACCAGGAATATTAGGTAAAGATATCCGATGGGAATAAGATCCTCTAATCGGAATTAAATCAGAAGGATTTATAGGGCGTGCTAACATCCGAACAAGGACTTCATTATCATTTGGTGGTTCAATGCCTTTATTTTCAACTTTTAATACATCTTGAGGACTTCCGAAATTGTAAAATTTAATACATTTTGAATCCAAAACAATAAGCCCTCCTTTACAAAAGCAATTTTCACTTAATTATAACATCTTCAACTAAACTGCTGCGTTAGCTCAATTAGAAAAGCCGCCAAAATGGCAGATCCGATCTTTAACTCTTGCCCCTGTTACTTTAAGTACAATACTTCACAATCTACTTCGTTAATCAAATTCAAAAAGGCGATGACTTTTAAATCATCGCACCCGTTTGTTGAAGAACAATAATGTATTTATTTGACTTGACTTACCATTAAAATATTTTTTATTTCGTCAACACTATTTACAATATAAGTAGGGTTAACATTACTCTGTTCCTCAAATGAACCATATCCATAAGTTACTCCAATAGAGTCAATACCAGTATTATTTGCACCTAAAATATCGTGCTTTCTGTCGCCAACCATAATAAAGTCATCTAGCTTATGTTTATTGTACCTATCTAGTATGTATTGAATAATCTCAGTTTTCGATGTTCTTGTTCCATCAAGATTACTTCCCACAACAAGTTCAAAATAGTGGTCAATATTAAAATACTTTAGTATTTGTTCAGAAAATACCGTAGGCTTTGAAGTTGCAACAACTAAAGTGAATTGTAGTTCTTTTAACGATTTTAAGAGTAATGGAATATTTGAATATAACTCATTTTCAAACATCCCCTTTGCCTTAAACCTTTCCCTATAAAAACTAATTGCTTTTTGAGTATTTTCCTCATCAAAACCGTAATATTCAGCAAATGAAACTTGTAGTGGCGGACCAATAAAACATTCAAGTTTGTCCATATTAGGCTCATCAAAGCCCATTTTCTGTAATGAATATTGAACCGATTTGGTTATTCCTACTTTTGGGTCTGAAAGTGTTCCGTCTAAATCAAATAAGATTACTTTGTATTTATCCATATTAAACTCCCTTATTGTATTTAATACCAACTTAATTTTATCATACGAATTTCAAAAAAATTCAAATTCTTATTCAAGTAACCTCCCTCTATATAGAAAGGAAAAGCTCTCGATTTCTCTCATTTTCTCCAAATTACATAGTAGTCAGTTTTAATATTCATTTGAGGATTGGAATAATGGTGTATTCAAGGATAATTTTGGGGACAAAGTGAAAAAACGACTGATAGCTGCCAAACCCACTTATCCAAAAAGTGGATAATTAGTTAAAGTATGGTTGCACTGATGGATCTCCACATTTCTCATGGAGGTCAACCCTCCCATATCTCACAGAGTCTTCGCTCCAAAATTCCTTCGTCCAACCTTTCCATGAGGTGGATGTCAGTCATGCTGCCCGACAGGGTCCTTGCCCGTATTTTAGTTGTTTTACTGACTAATCCGTGCTTCAAATGTTTAAATCAACTAACCTACTAATTCATTTATATCAATAAAAAGAAAATTAAGCTGCTTTCTGTAATACTGCCATATGAGGAATGTCCCTTAACATACGTTCTTCACTAAATTCACATTGATTTTTACCGATGGTAAACAGAATTCGTATGAGCTTATTACATATTGCTATTAGTGATTGCATCTTCTTCAAAGGATTATTTTGGCGTTTTGTAAAATACTCATGTAATGCTTTAAAAGCGGTATTTTTAGCGACTAAAGGCATTGCAACTCGGAAGAGGAGAGCTCTTAGAGTCTTCCTTCCTCTCTTGGTAATTTTGGTTTGTCCTTTGTGCTTTCCTGATGTATTTTCCTTAAGACTAAGCCCAGCTAGTTTGATAATCTGCCTTGGGTGGGAGTAATATCTTAGGTCTCCTACCTCTGAAAAAAAGCCTGCAACAGTGTCTTTCCCAATTCCCTTAATCGCCAACATTTGTTCAACACCTGGAATTTGTACAAGAAGTTTATCTATGTTAGATTCCAGTTCTTCGAACTTTTCATTTATTAGTTCATATTTGTCAATTAAAGTGTGCGAAGCTCTAACTTAGCCATATCAGAACCTTCCCGAATGCCAATTGAAGCAACTGCAACCTTCTTTAGTTCTTTTATTTTACTTAGTCCAACTGCACGTTTAACAGCTTTTCGAAGATGTACTAGTATCTCTTGTTCAGAGAGCTCTATTAACTCATGTGGCAATAAATTTAGTTTTAATAATTGTAAAGCAGATTTACCTTCCCAATCTTTAAAGACCGTAAGGAACTCTGGAAAATAGCGGTCTATCCAATTATGGACTTGCCCTTGAACTGCTTGAAGATCAACAGATAGGAGATCACGTATTTTTCTAGCCACACGAAGTTCTGCATATACTCCTTGTGGAATATTAGGTTCAGCATATCTCCCGTCTTTGACCAACTGTGCGATAACTCTTGCATCCTTTACATCATTTTTAGTTGGAGAATTATCGTCTAATTCTTTACTCTTCTTTACATGCATAGGATTTACAACTACAAACTTGAGATTTTTCCCCTTAAGGAAGTGAGCTAAATTAAGCCAATAGTGACCTGTTGGCTCCATTCCTACAATCACTTTTTCCATTTTGTTTTGATCCATTAACTTTTTAATCCACTCTATGAAACAGTTAAAGCTAGAATTTGTATTTTCAAAGTATAAAGGTGCCGAAAATTCTAAACCTCTAAAGTCTTGGGCTCTTGCCACATGCTTGTATTTAGCAATATCAACGCCTATAATTAATGTTTGAGAAGTAATTTGAGCAATCTTTTCATTTTGGTTATAATTCACTTTAATAGCCTCCTGGTTTTATCAATGTTGTCCTTTTTGCCGCCAAGCTTTGGACACTCATATCATACCAAGGGGCTTTTTTATGTTCAAACCTCATATTTCTTCATTACAGGAATGCTACCCGTTACTTTAAGTACAATATTTCACAAATATCATCAGTAAAAAACACTTAGCCATAAAATAGACTAACGAACTAACTCTTATTCATAAGAAAAATATTATATCTATTTGTGGAACTTTTTATAGTTTTTTCTTTTTATTCCACCAAATAAAAAAGAAAACATAGAGCATACCAAGTAAAAAATAATTTTTAATCATTAGAGGAAGAAGTGTATTTAGTAACCATAAATTAATGCCATTAGTTAGAACTGAAGGGAAGGGTGAAAATATGAGATATAGTAATGTATAAACAATCATCCCTCTTTTCCCATTCCCTACCTTTCTTTCAATTATCTCCCCTATAATAAGTGGTAAATAAAAAAATTTGTTTATTTGTGAATTATTAATAGTTTTCCACTCCCGTAAATATATTCCACTTGTTATATTACCATTTATTTAACTTACGTGACCCAATAGTTGAAAAAGCGACAGTTCTGAACTGCTAACGCACCCTTTAGCGTGGGAATACTATAAGAAATTAAGAATTAACAGGCGAAAATACTTTCTTCTTAATTGCATCAACACTCGTAAACAAAACATAAGTGTCGGACTTAGTTCTAATAACTATTCGATCGGCAGTTCCATAAGGAAAACCAATTCGAATAGAATCCTTAGCTCCACCGCCATATGTATCATCTTGTGTCACTTCTAAAATATCAGAAATAGGAATTTCTATTTTTGTTAGTTGCCATTTAATTATTAATTTATCATTCAATTTTTCTACATTAATTTCAAACATATTACCATTCCTCCCTATCACTAATTTATGGCTATCATAATATATGGAACCATATACCCAATAGTTTCGTTTATATATTAATTCTTATTGAAGTAAACTGCTTCGTTAGCACAAGAAGGCGACTGCCCTATTGGACAATCGCACCCGTTAGCGATAGAAGAATAATAAAGCATTATTCTTTAACTTCGTAAACCAATATATCAAATAATTTGCCATCAATATAAACTAACAATGCCCATTTCCCTACTTCTGGTAAGACAACATTCGAAGGAAAACTCGCATCTGCCCCTTCGATTTTGCCACCACCAACACCATCTTTCGACCAAACGTCATCACTTAAAACTGGAGTTATTTTTGAAGTATCTTTATTGTAACCTACAACTGTAAGTTCACCTTGATCAATTCCCCAAAAATGCCACAACCACTTTTCAACTTTATTAGGTTTTAATTCTGCACCTATAATTCCAATTTTATTTTTATTGCCAACCATATCATCTCTGGTACCTGTATCAAATTCGGTAACTGTTCTATTCCAATCTACCTTTTCAAAATCATTTTTTTGAACAAAATCAGGTAAATCTTCAGGCAGAGCCAATTTACTATCAACTGTTTCGTTTGTAGAGCAACCTACAAGCAAAAAAAACACACTTAAAAAAATAAATGCCACAGACTTTATTCTCAAAAAACCCTCCCCCTAAAACAAATTATAAATTACTGATAATCCTAACTAATTCGACATAAACACTACTAACCCTTTTTCAAGTAAACTGCCCCGTTAGCTCAATAAGTTCTACAAAAAAGAGCGTTAATCCTTCTTGGATCAACGCACCCGTTAGCTGATTAAACTGATTAGATATACTCCCATAAGCCGTAGAAATTATTAAGTTTTATTAAGATTAAAGATAAAACTATGGATATCGGTAAAATAATCAAAAACTGTATTTTCTTTTTAGGAATGATAAGTAACAAAACAATTATCATTATGAGATACAGTCCCATAAGCCATGGTATTAAATAATAATGAGTGTGAATGGGCAAGTAAGCGTTACGTAATCCAAATCCTTCTGACAGCAATACTGTGATTGGAAGGGCTAAAATAATATTAGAAAAAAATCCGCTTCCACGTGCATACCACATAATATAAGCACAAACGGGAGTTACCGCAGTACAAACACTCCAAAAAACAATTACTTTTATTGGGAAGAAGCCTAAAAAAAGTACTGTGTACACATAATAGACGGACAGCACCGACCCAAAAAAAGAGAATACTTTAACACCCGCTAATTTTGGGGAATAGCTGAAAACCGATAAAAGTGTGGCAACAAAAACCCAGATACCAAGTCTATCAGCTGTGTCAGTGAATCCCAGGTTGATAAAATAAGGATAATCCGCAATCTTTGCAAATAAACCCAGAACAGCCCCAATAATAAGTGCATTCGCTATTGAAAAGACTTCTTGTTTTGTAGTTGTTTTGTTCGTAATTCTTACCCGATTTAACTTATTATAGATTTTCATTATACCCCTCTAATTTTCCAAAAATTAAACAATTCTCTACCTGTATTTTACCATAAATATAATTTATCCTTCTTCAACTATACTGCCATGTTAGTGCAGTAAGCACCGCTTCACAAATATGAATAAATATTAGTGTGTATACAGGATTACCCTTAAGTAATGATTCATAAAGATTAATAAACCTACTGCCAAAACATACATCAGTTAATTGCCAGAAACATGCTTTGAATATCTTTCATTAGCTTTTGGTCATTTTTTTCTGCATCAACATCAGGTAAATCATGATTAGGTAAATCCCTTTGAACACTTCTATGATAATTTGCAAAGTCTTTACAGGAATGAAGATGCTCCTTAATCAATTGGTTACTCTCTTCGCTTGTCAGACTTTCTACATACATTGGGATTAAATCCTTAATGATATCACATTTTTTTCTCAATTTTCTTCACCCTGCTATTCTCTCCCGCTTGAAACCGTTACTTTATCGGGATTTCCCCACATTTAAACAAACGTTTAATTAATAAAAAAAGAACCAGGATGGGCGTACCAGCGATACGCTTCCCGATTCTTGATTTGATCCGCAATTGCCTCCTTTGTTGTGCCGTTTTTCTTGAAAACCCCAAGAAGTATATCCTTTAGAAAACAAAGTCGAGTACTGTAGCCACAATCATTTATAGGTTTTCTTAATTTACCCTATTCAATTTTTGCATTAAATATCCGTACTCTTTAAATTCAATTTCACTTCCATAAAATACATCTAAATCAATAAATTTTTCTTCCTTACCATCTCCATTTAATTGCTCTCGGTCTGTGTATTGCCAAAAAGTCCACCCCTCATATCTTGTAAGGAAGGTTTCAAATAATTTAATTATTCATCTGTTCAGCTACTAAAAGTTCTGACTCATTTAATTGTACAGCTGGAATTGCGAAGTAAATGGAAGTTCCTTTCCCCGGTTCACTTTCCGCCCAAATTAATCCATTGTGGGAGGAAATAATCTCCTTACAAATAGCCAAGCCTAGGCCATGTCCTTCCTTTGAGGTATGTCCTTTCCTTGTATAGGACCTTTCAAAAATGTTTTCAAGATTATCCGGGTCAATTCCGGAACCGGAATCGTGTATGGCAAAGGTAACAAGATCAGATTTTTCATCAGCGATTAACTGCATATGAATCATACCTTCTGCTGTATGCTTAATGGAGTTACCTATCAAATTTGATATTACCTGATCAATTCTTCCGATATCTACGTTAACCAATGGAAAGAGCCTGCCTTGCGATAAGGGGACTGAAGCTTTGAATTCCAGCCCATTTTTCGTTACATCCCATTCGTACTGACCGCATAGATGCAAGAACAGTTTATCCGCTGCAACGTTTTCCATTGAAAAATTAATATTTCCAGCGGTAAGCTGGGACAAGTCAAATAAATCCTGGATAAGCCGGTTTAGTGAATAAATACGTTCCCTGGTTCTTTTTAGATAGACTAATTGTTTTTCAGGAGTATCTACTATTCCATCAATAATAGCCTCGATATAACCTTGAATGGATGTAATGGGTGTCCGTAAATCATGCGATATATTTGATAATAAATCACGCCTTAGTGCTTCTTCATTTTTTAGCTTTTTGTTTGTTTCAGCAAGACTTGCTATAGCATGTTCAAGATCCGCTGTTCGTTCTTTAATTTTATCTTCAAGTGTTGCGTAAATCCTTGCATTTTCAATAGAAATGGCTGCTTGAGATGAAAGCATCGTGAGTGTTTGAATATGTTCCTCTGTAAACGCGTGAGAAATCAAATTGTTTTCAAGGTATAAAATTCCAATTAACTGGTTTTGATGGCATATTGGTAAGGATAAAACAGATTTTGGCCCGCTTTTCCTTATATAAGGGTCATCTACAAAAAGCCCAAGTAAGGTAGCATTTTCAAGAACTACATGTTCCCTTGTTTTATAGACATAATAAATGAGCTGCAAGGGTACTTCATCACTGAGTTCGTCAAAATCATTAGGTAAATATGTAATGAAGCTGTCATCCAAATCTCTTTTAATAACCATGTCCAATTCATTATTTCGATATAATAATAAAAAACCCTTTTCCGCACCTGCATTCTCTAATAAAGTCGTAATCATGGTAACAATTAATTCCCCGAAATGGATTTCTTTAGATATTGCTTGCGCAGATTTTAGTATGGCATCCACATCAATATTGAGATTACTCCTTACGATGCCTTTTGTTCTGTTTAATGGATCGGCTATTTCTGGGAACTCAAGCAGAAGATGATCCGCTTTTCTAACAGCGCCCCAAAGTAAGTAATGTTCATGTGCAAGTTTTAAATAATAGCGGCCCAACTGCACATAACCGGAGCCAATGTTGTAATTTCCAGCACATTCATAAATGATTGCGATATCCTGTTTGAAGTTGTTTTCAGTTGCATAGAAAATAGACTTTTCAAAATGCGAATCTATTTCCTCCTTGCTTTTCTTCAAAACCCTAAATAATTCAGCCTCCATTAAATGATACTTATGTTTATAATTTGCAGGTGAGCATAAGGCCCATTTTTTCATTTTCTTAATATTTTTTCTCATATTGCCAATGTGTTTCTTTTTTTCTCTTATCGTACATTTGTCACAAATACGGCTGAGCCATAACGTATGGTAGAAATAATAATCCGGAGTAATGACGAGTACGTTAGTATGATCAATTAACGTAGATAGTTTTTCTAAAAGTTTAATACCCTGCTCTTTTTCCTTTAAGAGATATGCCATTTGAAGCCTTAACGTAAAGTGAACAATATATCCCGAATCATCATCATTGGAAATTGGCAAATCAAAAATAGGTTCGATATTAAATGATAATAGCACATCAAGCCAATGTTTCATTTCGTTTATAAAATCAACAGATAGCCGATAATTAATACTTCTTACAAATGCCAGCTGCTGATTAACCCCCGCCAGCACTTCCTGAAGCCCCTCCCCTTTCAAAAGAAGGGTCATGATAATAAAGGAACTTGCAGCGCCTGCTAAATGTATGTTGCCTGACTCTACACTATACTTCTGTGATTCATAGAGATAATAAAGATTCTCATGCAAATGGTTTTTCCAATGATTAACAAACGTAGCATTCACGAAATATACTCTTGCTTTTAAGCTTTTACTATTACTTTTCTCAGCATGCTGAATGGCTAGGTTTCCAAATTCAAAACTTCTCCTAAAGTTTCCAAACCCGGCACTTTGAATAAGCGAAAAATTATTAAATACTAAACTGGAAATGTCAGTCTGCCCATTTTTTAATGTAAACATAAACGCTTTCAACATCAAACTAGTTGCAAGGTTTTGATTCACATGAAAAGCAGGTGCATTCATATTAATTAATGTTTGCATGAGCTCTTTTTTTGTATCATCCTTCATGACAGGTAAATCCATAAGTTTTAAGGGATTTTTGTTTTTAAGTGCAAGCTGAATACGAATTAATTCCTTTACAATTTCTAGTTTTCCTGGATTGCGGTTAATTTCCCAATCGTACAGCTGTAATCCTTTTATTCCTGCCTCAACTGCATCTTTTACCCTATGCAAATGTGTATATAAAGTAATCTTTAAATTATATAATTTTAACTTCTCTTCTCTGGAATGTGCCTTTGCCAGGACCTCATCAAAGGCGGTCTCTGCCTCCGAAAAATGACTGTTTAAATAGGCTGTTTCCCCAAATCCTTTTGTAATTTGATATGTTAATGAATAGCTTTGCTGCCACGAATCCAGAGCTAAAAGTTCCCTGGCCATTAAAAAATATTGATAGGCTGACTGAAAGGCAGCAGCCTTTTTTGCTTCCTCACCCGCTAAGGCATTAAGGGAAGCAAGTTCCTTTCTTTCCTCTTCGTTTAAGAAAACAGCACTAGTATTCAAATGGGACACGGCCTCAAATAAAACTTCATTATCTAAGTAGATGGACTTGTTGTTTTTTAAAAATTTCCCGATTTTCAAATGAATTACTTGTTTCTCAACTTCTGTAAGCAAAGAATACATAGCCTGCTGAACCTTATCGTGAATGAACAAGAATCGTTCTTCATCCCGTTCCTCTTTCCCGGCAGGTGAAAGAATCAGAAAACCCTCATTTACTCCCTGTAATAAATCCGTTACAGTCGCCTTCTTTTCTGAATTGAGAAGCGCAGCCAATGTATGTACATCAATTTCCTGTCCAATGCAAGAGGCCGTTTTGAGTAATGTCTGGAGCTCTTTAGGCTGTTTTTTAATCCGGTTAACAAGGTAACTAACAATGTCTTCGCTAATTGTTAAATTTTTTATCATTTCAAAATGAATTGTTTTTATTGAGCCGGTTTGTGAGATTACATTTTCCCTTTCGATACTGTGGAAAAGTTGTGTGATATAAAAGGGGTTCCCCTTAGTGATTTTATAAATCATCGAGGAAAGTACTTTCCCACTCTGATCATCAACTTGGTATTGTTCACATACCCATTGTTTTACCTGTTCGTTTTGAAGATGGTTAAGGGCGATTGATGTATGAACTTTGTTTGAATCATGCATTTTTTGAATGGCCGCACTTGCAGCCTTGTTCAAGGCTAAATCTGAATCGTTGCGAAAAGCAAGGATAATAAACAGATTCCTAGTGCTAACATTCGAAACTAAATATTCAATTAATTCTAATGAAGCGGCATCGGCCCATTGGAGATCATCTATAAATAATAAAACAGGGTTTTCTTCAGTAATTAGATTGATCAATTTATGAAAGATAATTAGCAAGCGGCTGCGGCTTTCAATTGATGGAAGAACTTCCACCATAGGCTGACTTCCGATAATCCATTCCATTTCAGGCAACACGGCAGATATGACCCCGGAATCATTTCCAAGCCCATCTGCGATTTTTTGTTTCCAAAGTGAAAGATTCGTTTCTCCTTTTGAAAGGATAATGTGAACCCAGGTTTTCAATGCCTGTGTAATCGGAGCGTATGGAATATTTTTGAGCAGTTGATCAAACTTTCCTTCTAAAAATAGGACATTCATTTCCATAAAACTATTTTTTAAATGCCGAACAAGGGCTGTCTTTCCACTTCCAGATTGGCCAGAGATAAAAACAGTTTGCTGATGGCCGTTTAAGGTATAACCCATCAACTGGGCCAATAAATTAGATTCTTGATCCCTTCCGTAAAGCTCATCTAGCTTTAATAAGCCTTTTTCATTATCCATTAACCCCAGTGGGAAATCCTCAATCCATCCCTTTTTTTCATACTCCTCGCAGCAATATTTAAGATCCCTCTTTAAGGAGACAACCGATTGGTAGCGATCATCCGGTGACTTTTCTAATAGTTTTAGGATGATTGAAGATAGAATACCAGGGATTTCAGGATTTATATCCTTAGGTGATTCAGGCAACCTGGTAAAATGGGAATGAATCGTTTCTAAGGGATCAGTTGAACTGAAAAGCAAATGGTTCGTTAGCATTTCGTAAAAAATAATACCCAAAGTGTATAGGTTTGAACGGAAATCCACATTTCTATTCATTCTTCCTGATGCTTCTGGGGCCATATAGGCAATTTGTTCTGTGGGGAGTTCCGTGGTTTTTAGTAAATTTCCCCGAGATATGGAATGGAATAAACCTAGTAACAGGAGTCTTCGATTTGTTAAATTAATCATTAAATTGTATGGGTTTAGCTGAAGCAGTATAGCCCCTTTGGCGTGAATGTTTTCCAGTATCTCACATAGTTGAATGGCCAAAACGAAAAAGGTTTGTATAGAGAATGATTGAGTGTTTATTAGTTTTTTATAAGGAATTGCAGAAAACGCTTTATACACCGGTATGATGTGGTTTCCGTTTTGAACCAATCGGATTGGCTTAATAAAAAAAGGAGCATTAATAGCAGCGATTAATTCGCAATCTGCCTGCAATTGTTCAATATCTGCTTTGAATGGGGGACCCACTACCTTTTGGATAACGATTTCCTCGTTTTCCACGATAGAAGTTCCTTTATAATATTCAGCAAATGAATCTGCAGTTATTTTATTTAATTCTTTAAAGCCTGTTAGTTTAAACATTTTGGTCCCTGCCTTAACCGAAGGAATTTCGTATAGGTTCTATCAATTAAGTCCCTATTTTGCATTTTTTGGGTCAAATAGAGACATTATGAAATTATATGCCGCAAAAACTTTAAGTAAACTTTAAGTAAACTTATACACAAGTTATACTAAAGCGTCTAACATGATATTAGAATATTCAGAAATAGGAGGTTAAAAATGAAACAAACCACGATTAATTGTGTTCACCCTTCTTTTGATGACACTTTAAAGGAGGATGAAGTGGATTCAGAATGGCTTTCCCTTATATGTAAAGCAAAAAAAATGGGTATTTCATTAACTGAAATTAAGGAGTATTTGTTAAACCCAGACACTATCATTCGGAAGGATCCGTAAATTTATAACCAATTCCTCGTACTGTTTGAATAAATACAGGTTTTGCCGGATTAGTCTCAATCTTTTTTCTTAGGTTGCTGATATGAACCATTACGGTTCTATTATCACCAAGGCTATCTTCACCCCAGATTAACTGAAATAATTGTTCGACACTATAAACCCTATTTGGATTGCTGGCCAATACACATAATAATTGATATTCTTTAGCCGGTAAAGAGATTATTAATTCCTCTCTTTTTACGACATAGCTATCTGTGTCAATGGTGAGACTGGGGAAATACAAAATAGGATTCTCCCTTTTATTATGTGCATTTTTACGCTCATAGCTATTTTGTTTGACCCTTCTTAATTGTGCTTTAATTTTTGCTACTAAAACGCCTGGGCTAAAGGGTTTTGTAATATAATCATCGCCGCCAATCCGCAAGCCTAGGATTTTATCAATATCATCTTCTTTTGCACTTAAAAATAAAATTGGCACATTCGTCTTATTACGTATGGCCTGACAGGTTTCAAATCCGTCAAGTCCCGGCATCATAACATCAAGCAGAATTAAATCTATATTATGTTTTTCTGAGAGAGTGATAGCCGCGTCTCCACTCTCCGCCAATACTACCTTATATCCTTCTTTTGTTAAAAATAGATTCAAAACTTCTCGAATATCCTGATCATCATCGACAACTAGAATCAAATCCTCCATTATAAAATTCCCCCTATGAATTTACCTTATGGTTTCATTATTTTTCGTTTTTTAAACAGATCTTTTATACTAAGTATCTCCTTTCTATTTTACTATAAAGGAACAAAATATTCCCTTATTTGCCAATTATGTTTAATAAATAGTAGCAAGACGGGTTAAAGACCATAACAATAATTTAACAGGAGGATGGGAACTTACGCTAATTCCCCGTGATTGGGCTCGGTTATGTACTCTATATCTGAACCTGGGCATTTAGAGCTATACTCAGAAATGAATAAGCTAGGGTGAAAATGGATCTCAGAGAACCCCGATGTCTCCCGAATGGTGATGATAAACAGGTCGAAGTCAGAACGTCCTTGTTTCAGTTCTGTATTGCATGAAGAAAACTTTTGATTCTCGCTATTTCTTAGCAATTCAGAAATAGTAGTCTTACCTGTACCAATACTTCCATAAATGTGATTGATTTTACCCAAATTAACCTCAATTCCTGTAGAATCATAGGACGCTACTTCCTTAATCCTAATTTTTTCTATCATTTCTGGATTGTATTGAATTTTCTGATTATGTAATTAACTTCTTCCCGAAATGGAGGAAAGAATCAGGAGAAAGGATGAATGAAACCCTTATTGGACAAGGGATGGGAGAGTGATATTGATATACGATGATATTTTTTTCGATTAGGCATAAAAAAAACGAAGGTCTGCCGGAGAAATACCGGAAGAACCTTCGAGTTTGAAAACTTATTTTTATTTAAGTAACCTTAATTTTTTTTTAAGGAAAGGTACTTTTTTATAGAGACAATAAACGGTGCGACTTTATTTCAAAACCACAAAATTTTGTTCACTGACATTAATGTTGGTAACGAAGGAATCCTTTAATATCAAGGATTAACATTTTTTTATTATATTTTAAAATTACATTATTGTTGGTAACTACAAAAACAATACCAGTTTGAAGTTACATTAATGTCGGTAACTAAATATGTATTCGGCATTTAAAAAATGCTGATCATTGCAGTATGTTTATGAATAGAAAAAGAACCAAAATATACAATAATTGCATAAAAACTTGTATATTTTAGGCTCTTTGATTCTATTCCATATTGTGTTACAGCACCCGTTACTTTAAGAAGACTGTTCCCATTCTCTTCGTAAAATCCCCATTTTAATAGCATCAAAATATTTACCATCTACCATTCTTGCTTGTCTTATTCTTGCTTCTTCTTTCATTCCCAATTTTTCTGCAACCTTTATCATTCTTACATTTCCTGACCAAGTTGACATACCTAATCGATGTAATCCAGAGGTTCTGAATAAAAAATCTATCCAAAGTTTATAAGCCTCCGTACCGTATCCACCGTTCCAGTAATTTTTATCATAAATAACGATACCAGTTTCTAACCAATTAGTGTTTTTATCTACCCAATAAGAACTTACTGTTCCAATTAATTTATCTCCTACAAAGATAATTAGTGTATTAGGAGTATTGGGGGTAATTTCATAGTCGTTCTCCCAACTTTTTAGAAATTCTTCCTTTGTGATTTTAGGATCAGGTATATAGGGTCCATTCCATTTCTTCGCATCTTGTTCCTTTTCTTCATATTTCCAATAATATAATTCATCAAGATCTTGTTGAGTAGCTTCTTTCAAAATAATTTTTTGTCCGAAAATATTAATCATAAAAATTAAAGTTACCTCCTAAGAATCTGTCTTGTTCTTATATAAATTTTACCATAGAATCCAAAACGACTTCTTCAACTTCCTGCTTCGTTTGTTGAAAAAGGACTTATTCCCGTTCTATTTGTTTTTTGTTTTTTTTATGTATTTTGTATAAACCAAGCTTTTACTTCTGATAATAATTTTATCTATGATTACTTTCTACAATTATGTACCTCTTTTATGTAAAAGTGTAGTTAATCTTCTTTAGAAGCTGGGGATATCATGACGGTTTAATCCTTTCGGGATTATATTGCGTGTTACGATCATACAACAAAGTGGGATTGAAACAAAAAAGCTGCTCGGAAAGGGAAGATCCGGCAGCTTTCTATCCTTCAAAGAAACTATTGATTTATATTTTTTGTATCCCATTTAAAATAGCCCATCGAACGAATTGTTTTGCTTAATCGATTTAGTTTATTTTCTTCCTTCTCATCCATTGCGTGGCTATCCACTTATCTCCCTTTACTACAGGAGCTCCTCCGTGCAATGTTAATTCGTTTAACATTTGCTCGTTATAAAAATATTCAAAGTACACCGCCATTCCCTTTTGCGGACAAACAGAAAAATTGAGTTTCGGGAAAAAGGTTTCGCCTCCCTCGTCCACATCATTTAAGTACATCACAAGCGTGCAGATTCGATTGTTGCTCGCCGCTTTGCTTGTAGGAGCGAAATAATCTACATGTTCTTTGTACTCTTGACCCGGTTTGTAGTTCAGAATATGAAGCCCTTCCCCATGCTCTATTGGGATTCCCATAATGGTGGATACCCTTTTTTCTACCCTCGCAAGAATATCATCTTTGATGTCTGTTAAAAACGCACCGCTGCTTGTTCGTATATCACTGACTTCTCGTGTCCCTCCGATTTTCGAACGCTGAAGGCGGTCTTTTGACAACTGAATAAGTGCCTCGCATTCCTCATCATCCAGTACCGAGCCTAAAACTACGACTAATGGTTCTTCTAATCTAGCGATGATGTCAATCTCTCTGTCTTCTGTTTTTATTTTATTTCCACTATGGTTAAAAATAGTCACTTCCTTTTTTATATGTGCATCTTTACCAATCATTGCCAACGCTCATCAACTCCTGTAATTTTCGGAATACTTCTTTATTCTACAAATCAGTTTCCATTTCCTTTCGCTATTTCACTTATCAAGAGCAATAATATTAATAATTGGTGTTTAAATTAAGTTCTTCATTTCAAAATGGAGTTCAATGTTTGAATACCTAATAGATATTGTAATTTCAACTAAACTGCCCCTTTTGTTGAATTGGAACTTCAAAGAATACCGATGTTAGTCGCTTTTTAATGAGAAATCTTTCATTAGAAATACAAAAAACAATCAACGTGTAAAAGAAGAATAAAATATAAGAAACGCCAAACCAAATAACCCAAACGTTTCCAATAATTTGAATTCCGAAATTCTCTTAAATAGGTTTTAAAATATATACTGTGAAAAGTAAACCAATAGATAAGATTGCAATAATTTCAATCAAACGAATTACAACATTTTTCAATTCATCCAAAGAAATCAACTCCCTATCGAAAATTTCTTAATGACACTTAATTCAACATTTTCAAGTGTATGTCCTTGTGTTATTTGAGATTATTTATTGAACTACCTTAACCAGCAGTACATTAACTACAAGTTTAAGAAGCGTTAATCCTTCTAGGATCAACGTACCAGTTAGTCCAACAAGGTATAGTTTTCTTCTTCTTCCATCCATATTACAAAGACATCCTTCCAGCCATAAGCAACATCATCTACTACCATTCCTCCAAACTCACTCTTCACACTTGGTCAGTTCTAAAAAAGTTAGTTTATTATCCTCTAAAACGACCTTCTACCTACGGGATAAATAATTTTGGTATGAAAAAAGGGGTGTTACTTTTGTAAGATTTGGTAATGCCTATTCCCTATAGAGGATACTTTTAAAAGACGAAGGACAAAAAAACAAGAATTTTGTCGAATAATATAAACGTTAAGCAAATAGTCCGATTACAATAAGCAAGACAAGGAGGTAATACCTCCTAAAAAAGTAAGTATTCTCACGAACCAATACGATTTTTCTATTAGCCTTCAACTTACTTATATATGTCTTTAATAATCAAAATAATAAATTATAAATTTTGAGGTGCAAATATGTCATTTAATCTTAAAAGTAAAGTGTTAGAGAAGAAAAAAAAGAAGGAAATACTTATTCGTAAATTAGATTTACTGTTGAAACAAAACAGAAAATTGAAGACTTATAGTAAAGAAGCATAGATTCCAGTTATCTTAGAAGAGAATTTTATAGAAAGTATTTTTAATAAGGCTGTTTTTGTAAATATTGCTGCTCCGAGCTAAGTTTTACGTCCTAAAAAGGCTTTTTTCTGTGTAATATTATATCCTATCGGCGAATCAAAAAAGATTTTTATCAAAAATTACAATATAAAGGTCAGCTGTCAAATGAGATCGAACAAGGCCATCCTTCTTCCCCTAACCTACCACTTTACTTCAATAAGAATAGCCATACTTCCTTCTGGAAGTATGGGACCTGTTAACTAATTAATAGAATTTTATTTTTTCAAGTGTCCATTTAATTCAATTAATTTGTTCTTAATAAAAGGGTCGATTTCTTCGGGTAATTGATTAAATCTAAAAAATCCGGCTACTATTCCTTGATCACTCTCTGGAGTTATTTCTCCTTCGTACTCGGTACATAAATAACCAATTGCAACAGTATGATACCTTTCATCGACTCGATTTATTAATTCCTGGCCTGAATAGACACCAAACAATTTTAACGCCTTTATATTTATGACTATATTTTCAAAGACAATTTGTGTAATACACTCTTCAACTGACTCATTTAACTGTAAAGTGCCACCTGGAATAGTCCAGATTCCATCTACGCTTCGACAATAAAATCTCTTCTTTATCATTAATGATAGCTACACTAGGTCGCACGATGATTAGTGGAGAATCCCCAATCATTTCTCTTATATCTTCACAATACCCCATAAATACCTCCAATGATAAAATTCTTTATGAAAGTAAGAAACCTTTTACTTGATTTCAAATATATGTATATAAAGGAGTAGCCTACTCCTTTTAAGATGGAATTTGTCAGCCACCTTCTATGCAAGTTGTATTGGAACTACCTACAACATTATTTAGTTCGGTTAATAATACTTGGAGAGTGTTTTCTGTAACTAATACCTGTAATGACTTTTCTGTAATTGGAACATTGTATTTTTGAAAAACTTCAACTGTTTCTTCCCACACTTCGGTTATAGCTTTTGAAGTCATATTTGTTTGAATCACCATAAAAAATAACCTCCTTATCTTCATCATACTTTTTTCTTTAACTATCTCACTGTTACTTCAATATGTTCAACAAAAAGAAGCGTTAATCCTTTTTGGATCAGCGCACCCCGTTTGTTTAAGTACATTTTTTTACAAAGTTACTTTAAAGCTGATAGTAAATGTATTTGATTTCCTTTATAAGCTGGTGATGTTGAATTATCTTCTTCACAATTAGCTACTTTAATTTTTTCTATTACGGACGCTCAAAGTGATAAACGACAATAGAAATATTAATGCCAATATTAGTGGGAAAAAGGTTAAAATCCAAGATATTGTAGATATTTCTCCATTTCCAATTGGACCAACCTTTGGGTTATTGAAGAAGTCGAGTAGAGGGGAACCTCTCTACCTTTTTGGCAGATTGAATTCCTCCCCCCTCTCAGAACCGTGCTTGCACTATTAATGCACACGGCTCCTCCTAGTAATCATTCACAGAATGTAGCTAATCTCTTTTCTTAAGTCATATATATTCACTTTGATCCTTGGTGAAGGAAGTGGATATTTATGAAGAAAGAGGCAGAATTTATCCCAAGTAAAAGATTTTCTTTGACTTCTTCTATTGAGCCATTTGAACAGTAAGTATTCGATTTTGTCTTTAAAGTTGCTAACGTTTTGGGTATTATCTGTGATGCAGTAATAGTTGTAATAACCAACGAGCGAGCGTTTAAATCTATCCATTATCATATGAATATCTTTATTTCTATTACTCTTCATCCATTCTTTACATTCTTTGAGTTTGCCTTGGACTTTCTTTCTGCTTGATTTCCGTTTTACTCGGAACTTTCCTTGTTTACTTTTCCCACAATAATGTGTAAAGCCAAGGAAATCAAAGGTATCTGGTTTACTCTTCCCCTTTTGCTTTGCATTCATCTCCGCAAATCGTCCAAAGGGGATAATTTTGGTTTTGTCCTCAGCTATTTCTAAGTTGAATTTCTTTAACCTCAACTTTAATGAATGGAAGAATTGTTCAGCTTCACTTTTATATTGAAAACAACAAACAAGGCAAGTAGACCACTGGAACCTCCCCAGCAGCCCCTCTTAGAACCGGACGTGAACCTCTCGGCTCATCCGGCTCCCATTATTCAGCCGTTGGCT
>NZ_FNHN01000025.1 GCF_900103525.1 Bacillus sp. OK048 | reverse complement strand
GGGCGCGCCATATTTTATCGGGAAGTAGCTCAGCTTGGTAGAGCACTTGGTTTGGGACCAAGGGGTCGCAGGTTCGAATCCTGTCTTCCCGACCATTCTTCTAATATTAATTTAATGGGGCCTTAGCTCAGCTGGGAGAGCGCCTGCTTTGCACGCAGGAGGTCAGCGGTTCGATCCCGCTAGGCTCCACCAAAGTTTTTTGCAAGCAAAATAAACTATCTACAATCATACATTTGGCGGTGTAGCTCAGCTGGCTAGAGCGTTCGGTTCATACCCGAAAGGTCGGGGGTTCGACTCCCTTCGCCGCTACCATAATCTTTTTGCTTAGCAAAATAACAAAATATGAGGACCTTTAGCTCAGCTGGTTAGAGCAGACGGCTCATAACCGTCCGGTCGTAGGTTCGAGTCCTACAAGGTCCACCAGTAATTTTATTAATACGGAGGAATACCCAAGTTCGGCTGAAGGGATCGGTCTTGAAAACCGACAGGCGGGTCATACCGCGCGGGGGTTCGAATCCCTCTTCCTCCTCCATTTTATTACTTCACAAAAGAAATATTTTTATTATCGCGGGGTGGAGCAACGAGCGTTACTTCACTGAAAAAACTGCGAGTTGTATCAATCGAACAGCTGCTTGATTAAGCTTACAGAGATTGATACAGTCCATACAAACTATGGGCATGAGTAAAATAGTTTATTTTATATTATCGCGGGGTGGAGCAGTCCGGTAGCTCGTCGGGCTCATAACCCGAAGGTCGCAGGTTCAAATCCTGTCCCCGCAATTTGGTCTGGTAGTTCAGTTGGTTAGAATGCCTGCCTGTCACGCAGGAGGTCGCGGGTTCGAGTCCCGTCCAGACCGCCATTTTGAGTGGCTCAGTAGCTCAGTCGGTAGAGCAAAGGACTGAAAATCCTTGTGTCGGCGGTTCGATTCCGTCCTGAGCCACCATTTATATTTTGGTGGAAGAATACTATAATGGCGATTGTGGCGAAGTGGTTAACGCACCTGATTGTGGTTCAGGCATTCGTGGGTTCGATTCCCATCAGTCGCCCCATTTAGTAATTAAATATTTGCGGGTGTAGTTTAGTGGTAAAACCTCAGCCTTCCAAGCTGATGTTGTGAGTTCGATTCTCATCACCCGCTCCAATAGGTTATGGGCCTATAGCTCAGCTGGTTAGAGCGCACGCCTGATAAGCGTGAGGTCGATGGTTCGAGTCCATTTAGGCCCACCATACATTTTTGTGAATGCAAAATAACTTCTATTGTTCCGCAGTAGCTCAGTGGTAGAGCTATCGGCTGTTAACCGATCGGTCGTAGGTTCGAGTCCTACCTGCGGAGCCATTTTTTTATGGGGAAGTACTCAAGAGGCTGAAGAGGCGCCCCTGCTAAGGGTGTAGGTCGGGTAACCGGCGCGAGGGTTCAAATCCCTCCTTCTCCGCCATGAAATTAGGCCCCTTGGTCAAGTGGTTAAGACACCTCCCTTTCACGGAGGTAACACGGGTTCGAATCCCGTAGGGGTCATACAAAAAGGCTGATGATATTTTATCATCAGTTTTTTTGTGCTTTCTTAGTCTCTAACATGAAAGTAGCATTACTAAAATGCTGTGTGTTCCTGTGATTAGGAAGGTTGAAAAAGCTGAGGCTCGTTTACTAACCTAAACATATGATGTTCCAGACATTCAAATCCTCTCAAATGAAATCCCCAGCTCGTCTATCCAATTAAGCTCGCCATTTTCGTAAAAACCTATACTAATATAATTTTTTCATCACTTGGATTACTAAGAAAAACGTTGATAACGCTTACAATTATAGGGTTTTCAGTAAAGTTACTAATTACTAATTTCCGTAATATAAATAATATTTTTTATAAAAAAATACATAAAACTTTATATAATTTTGTAGTTTCGTGAAGGGGAATTTGTAGTTTTGTGTCGAAATCAGTAGAATTATTGTGTTTTTTGTCTCTCTTTATCCTTTATTGTCAGAAAAGATAAAAAAGTATTATGAGAATTATTTGTATTTTGCACTTATAATTAAGCCTTGAAATACATTTTCACAAGGATGAGGTTAATAATGGCAGTGAATACTTTATATCCAACCGACTATCAGTTACATCTATTTCATGAGGGGAACCTTTTTCAAAGTCATCACTTATTTGGTTCTCATGTGCTTACGGAGTCTGACAAAGTATATACGCGATTTTGTGTATGGGCTCCAAATGCGAAAGAGGTTAGACTAGTTGGCAATTTCAATAGCTGGAATGGAGATGGCTTCAATTTACATAGGGTAAACAAAGAAGGTGTATGGATTTTTATCATTAATCAAGACCTGAATGGATGCCTCTATAAATATGAAATTATCACAGCTCAAAATGAAAGAATCTTAAAAGCGGATCCATATGCATTCTACTCTGAACTGAGACCCAATACGGCTTCTGTTGTGTATTCATTGAAGGATTACACTTGGCAGGATAACCGGTGGATGCAAAGGAAAGAAAAGAGAAATTTCATATCTGAACCACAGGTAGTCTATGAGGTTCATTTTGGATCTTGGAAAAAACATGATAATGGAGATTTTTTAACATATAGGGAAATGGCTGCAGAACTCATCCCTTATGTGATTGAACATGGTTTTACACACATTGAATTATTACCTCTTATCGAGCACCCCTTTGACGGTTCTTGGGGATATCAGGGAACTGGCTACTTTTCGGTAACCTCTCGCTATGGTACACCAAAGGAATTCATGTACTTTATCGATCAATGTCATCTGAATGGAATTGGCGTTATCCTTGACTGGGTTCCTGGCCATTTTTGTAAAGATGCACATGGTTTGTATCGGTTTGACGGTTCCCATATTTATTCCTACCAAGCAGAGAATGATAGAGAAAACCATGTTTGGGGTACTGCAAATTTTGATCTTGGAAAAGGTGAGGTCCAAAGCTTTCTGATCTCAAATGCATTATTTTGGATTGATTATTTTCATATTGATGGGATTAGGATGGATGCAGTTGCAAATATCATATATTGGCCTAACTCATCTGAAAACAGTCAAAATCCATTCGGAATTGATTTCCTAAAAAAACTAAATGTTGAAGTTCATGAATATGATCCAACATTTATCATGATTGGGGAGGATTCGACCGATTTTCCAAATGTTACTGCTCCTGTTCATTACGGTGGACTAGGATTCGATTACAAATGGAATATGGGATGGATGAATGACATGTTAGAATACATGGAAACTCCGCCATATTCACGTTCAAAAGCTCATTCTAAAGTGACTTTTTCGCTTCTCTATGCCTTTTATGAAAACTTTATGCTTCCTTTTTCACATGATGAAGTTGTCCATGGAAAAAAGTCACTGCTAGACAAAATGCCTGGTGATTATTGGGAAAAGTTTGCGCAGTTACGATTACTTTTAGGATATATGTTTGCACATCCTGGAAAGAACCTTTTATTTATGGGATTTGAATTAGGGCAGTTTTCAGAATGGAAAGATAAAGAACAGTTAGATTGGAATTTACTAGATTATGAGATGCATCAAAATGTAAATCAGTATGTCAAACAATTAATAAAAGTATATAAACGTTCAAAAGCACTTTATGAACTAGATCACATGCATGATGGCTTTGAATGGATTGACTGTAATAACGTTAGCCAATCCGTATTTTCTTTTCTAAGAAAAGGTAAAAGTGAGAATGACTATCTACTAATTATCTGCAACTTCACAGGTGTACACTATCCAGAATTTAAAATTGGTGTACCGGCTCAAGGTGAGTTTCGTGAAATTTTTAATAGTGACCATCAGGACTTTGGCGGTGCTGGATTTGTTAATAAGAAAACATTTATGGCTTTAGAAGAGCCGTTTCATGGTAAACCTTATTCTGTTAATGTGACGATTCCGCCTTTTGGTTTTCAGATCATTAGACCAGTGAAAAAACGAAAGGAGCGAAAAGGTAATGATAAAGAAAAAGTGCGTAGCCATGCTATTGGCAGGAGGGAAAGGAAGCAGACTTAACTCGCTAACGAAAGATTTGGCGAAGCCTGCTGTCCCTTTTGGTGGAAAGTACAGAATAATAGATTTTCCCTTAAGTAATTGTGCAAATTCTGGCATTGATACAGTGGGGGTGTTAACTCAGTATCAGCCATTGGTTTTAAATTCGTATATCGGTATTGGCAGTGCTTGGGACCTTGACCGGAAGGATGGAGGGGTAACCGTTTTGCCCCCATATGCAGAGACTTCAGAAGTAAAATGGTATACGGGGACGGCAAGCGCTATTTATCAAAACATTAATTATTTGAAACAATACCAGCCTGAATATGTGTTAATTCTATCGGGTGACCATATTTACAAAATGAACTATGAAAGCATGTTACAATATCACATTGAACAGAGAGCGGACGCAACGATTTCTTTGATTGAAGTTCCTTGGGCTGAGGCAAGTCGCTTTGGGATTATGAATACGAATGAGGATTTAAGAATTGTAGAATTTGAAGAAAAGCCAGCAGAGCCCAAAAATAATTTAGCATCGATGGGGATTTATATTTTCAATTGGAATATCCTGAAAGAATATTTAGAGATGGATGCTAGAAATACTAAATCCTCCCATGATTTTGGTAAGGATATCATTCCGATGATGTTAGAGGAAAATAAAAAGTTATATGCTTACCCTTTTAAAGGTTATTGGAAAGATGTAGGGACAGTAAAGAGCCTTTGGGAAGCAAATATGGATCTATTAAATGACGAATGTGATTTGGACCTGTTTGATCACGATTGGAGAATTTATTCCGTAAACCCAAATCAACCGCCTCAATATATCTCACCCGAGGCTATTGTTAAGGATTCGTTAATCAATGAGGGTTGTACAATAGAAGGGAAAATTGAGAATTCAGTTCTTTTTCAAGGGGTTAGCGTCGGTAAGGGAACAAGTATAAAGGAATCTGTGATTATGCCTGATGCAGTAATCGGTGAAAACGTTAAGATTGAAAAAGCGATCGTACCAAGTGATGTTATTATTCCGGATGGAACCGTTATATGTTCATTTGATGATGAAATTATCCTTGTTACAGAAGAAATGATAAGCGGGTTATATCCAGCTTTTTAATAGTTTTACTTTTTAAATTTTGAGTGCGATCTAGCTCCGGGTGCCGATGAGCTGGCGCCCTACGCTTTTATTTTGGGAGGGACTAGTATTGAAAAGAAGGTTATTAGGTGTTATTGACGCTACAACGTATCATGATGATTTAGAGGAACTTTTGACACATCGTTCACTAGCAGCCCTGCCTTTTGCAGGGCGATATCGTATTATTGATTTTGTTCTTTCTAATATGGTGAACTCTGGAATAAGAAGTGTAGCCATCTTTCCAAAAATGACCTATCGTTCCTTAATGGATCACCTTGGTTCAGGTAAGAATTGGGACCTGAATCGCAAACGTGATGGCCTTTTCTTTTTTCCCACTCCCGTTGTTGATTCAGATATAAACAAAATCGGATCATTTGAAAACTTTGCTGCAAACCTAGATTTCTTTTATCGCAGTTCTCAAGAGTATTCGATTATTACAAATTGCTATACGATTTTTAATATGAATTTCAAACCATTATTAGACAGGCATATTCACTCTGAATGTGATATCACTGAAATCCACCATGAAGATGGTTCTCCCATGGAGATGTATTTAGTAAAAACCTCCCTGCTTATTAAATTAATTGAAACAAGATATGAAACCGGTTATACATGCATGAGGGATGTCGTGTTAGACCCTGAACATCAATATTCTATTTGCCAATATGATTATTCGGGTTACGCGGTAATGATTAATTCTATCCAAAACTATTTTTCTACTAGCTTGAATCTATTAAATGCAGATGTTTGGCATCAGTTGTTTGTTAAAGAACAGCCTATCCTGACAAAGGTAAAAGATGAGCCGCCAACTCGTTATTTAAAGGGATCAGTTGTTCAAAATGCGATGATAGCTAATGGATGCATCATTAATGGCACCGTTGAAAATAGCATCATATCCAGGGGCGTTAAAATTGGAAAAGGTGCAGTCCTTAAAAACTGCATCATTATGCAAAAGTGCGTGATTGAAGATAATTGTTACCTCGATTCCGTCATATTAGATAAAGATGTAAAGATTGAAGCTGGGACCATTTTAACAGGTACCGCTAAAGACCCTTTTGTCGTTCGGAAAGGTACAAAGCAAGGAGCGTTGATGAATTCGTGAAAGTATTATTTGCAGTTTCAGAATGTGGTCCATTTGCTAAATCAGGGGGGCTTGCAGATGTTGCAGGCTCCCTGCCAAAAGAGCTTAAAAGTCTTGGCACAGATGTGAGGGTGATTCTTCCTAAGTACGGAACGATTGCCGATGACTTTAGGGCGGATATGAAAAAAATTAAAGAGTTCACTGTTCCTGTTGGTTGGAGAAATCAATATTGTGGTATAGAGGAACTCTTATATCAAGGCGTTACATATTACTTTGTTGATAATGAATATTATTTTAAGCGTGATGGCTTTTATGGATATTTTGATGATGGTGAAAGGTTTGCTTATTTTAACCGGGCTGTGTTGGAAGCATTGGCACACCTGGACTTTTATCCAGATGTACTCCATTGTCATGATTGGCATACTGCGATGATTCCATTTTTACTAAGAATGGATTATTACAAGCGTAAAGGCTATGGTCTAATTCGAACTGTTTTTACGATCCATAATTTGCAGTTCCAGGGTATTTTCCCAAGAGAAACGCTAGGGGACTTACTAGGATTAGATTGGGGAGTTTTCCAGCCTGAACATTTAGAGTTTTTTGGATGTATTAATTTTATGAAGGGCGCTCTAGTAGCGGCCGACGAAATTACAACAGTTAGCCCAACCTACAAAGAAGAAATTCAAACACCTGTATATGGTGAAAAATTGGATGGTCTTTTAAAAACGCGAGAAGAAGAGTTGGTTGGAATCCTAAACGGAATTGATGATAAATTTTATAATCCTGCCGATGATCCACTGATCTATAAAACGTACACAGTGAATACGCTTGAAAATAAAGCAGTGAATAAAAGTGAGATCCAAAAGTACTTTGGGCTGCCACAAAAACCAAACACACCATTAATGGTGATGATTACCCGGCTGACAAAGCAAAAGGGGTTAGATCTCGTTAAATGTGTATTAAGAGATATTCTTCATGAAGATATTCAAATGGTGGTCCTCGGTACGGGAGACTATGGATATGAAGAGTATTTGCGTCAGGCAGCAAACGCCCATCCAGATAAATTAAAGGTGCATATTGGATTTAGTGAGGGACTAGCACATAATCTCTATGCAGCTGCAGATCTTTTTCTAATGCCATCCCTGTTTGAGCCATGTGGGCTAGGTCAACTAATTGCAATGAAATATGGCGCGGTACCGATTGTACGTGAAACAGGTGGGTTAAATGACACAGTTCAATCGTGGAATGAAGCTTCCAATGAGGGAAATGGCTTTTCATTCAAAAATTTTAATGCCCATGACATGCTTTATACCATTAGAAGGGCATTACACTTTTATCATGACCCGTCTTGGGAATCAATTGTTCAAAAATCGATGGAAAAGGATAACAGCTGGGCCCAGTCGGCATTTAAGTATAATCAGCTGTATGCGAAGCTGATCTCGAGGAGTGAAACCCATGTTTTCTAGTCCAACAGAGTTTAAGAATACTTTTCTGAAAAAGTTGAATATGGTCTGTGGCAAGAGCTTTACTGAAAGCTCTGCAAGGGACCATTATCAGACACTGGGGATTATGATTCGAGAATTTGTCAGTCATGATTGGATAAAAACGAATGAACGGTATCTGGCAGCAAAAGGGAAGCAAGTCTATTATTTATCAATTGAATATTTATTAGGTAAGCTGTTAAGGCAAAACCTAATTAATCTGGGGATAGAAGAGACTGTACAAGCTGGGCTTAACGACCTTGGTATCGACTTAAGTAATCTTGAGGATTTAGAGAGTGATGCTGGCTTAGGGAACGGCGGCTTAGGCAGATTAGCTGCTTGTTTTCTTGATTCCCTTGCCTCGCTTAATCTTCCTGGACATGGACATGGGATTCGCTATAAGCATGGTCTGTTTGAGCAGAAGATTGTAGATGGATTTCAAGTAGAATTACCGGAACAATGGCTCAGAAGCGGTAATGTTTGGGAAGTTCGCAAGGCAGACTTGGCTGTTAAAATTCCTTTTTGGGGTAAGGTTGAGGGGAAAACAGAAAATGGTCGTCTTGTGTTTCAGCATTTACATGCAGAAACAGTGACAGCCGTTCCGCACGATATGCCAGTGATAGGCTTTAATTCTGAAACGGTTAATACATTAAGATTATGGAATGCAGAGCCTTCACAATTCCCTATCCATCAGGATATATTAAAATACAAACGGGAAACAGAATCTGTTTCAGAATTTCTCTATCCAGATGATACGCATGATGAAGGGAAAATTTTACGACTTAAGCAGCAATATTTTTTAGTTTCTGCCAGTTTACAGTCTATTATCAAAACGTATCGAAAACAGTATGGTCATTTAGAGGAATTCCATCAGCATGTCTGTATTCATATCAATGATACCCACCCTGTATTGGCTATTCCTGAATTAATGAGAATTCTGATTGATGAGGAAGGATTAGATTGGGACAAAGCCTGGTATATTACAAAGCATACCATTTCCTATACCAATCATACGACATTATCTGAAGCATTGGAAAAGTGGCCAATTCGGATTTTCCAACCGCTATTACCTCGAATCTATATGATTGTTGAAGAAATAAACGAGCGGTTTTGCCAGGAGTTATGGGATCAACATCCAGGAGATTGGGATAAGATAGCAAAGCTGGCCATCATTGCAGAGGGATATGTAAAAATGGCTCCTTTAGCAATCGTAGGAAGTTTTAGTGTGAATGGTGTGGCAAAGCTGCATACAGAAATTTTAAAAAATCGTGAAATGAATGATTTTTATCAGCTGTTTCCGGAAAAATTCAATAATAAAACAAACGGGATTGCCCACCGACGCTGGCTATTAAAAGCGAATCCGGATTTATCAGCGCTTATTACCGATTCCATTGGTTCTTCATGGATGAACTCACCGAATGAATTAATTCAATTATTAAAATATCAAGATGATTCATCTTTCAAGGAACAGCTTTTGAAGATTAAAAGGGAAAATAAACAAAAGCTTGCTGAAGTGATTCAAAGCAAGAACGGGATTGTTGTAGATTCCTCTGCTATTTTTGATGTCCATGTAAAGCGCTTGCATGCCTATAAACGGCAGCTTTTAAAGGTATTACATATCATGTATCTTTATAATCGTATTAAAGAGGATTCCAGCTTTTCAATGGTACCAAGGGTATTCATTTTTGGGGCAAAGGCGTCTCCCGGTTATTATTATGCGAAGAAAATTATTAAGCTCATTAATACAGTGGCCGAGAAGGTTAATCATGATCCGTTTATTGGGGAGAAAATGAAAGTTGTTTTCCTCGAAAACTACCGTGTTTCACTCGCAGAAAAAGTTTTCCCTGCTGCTGACTTAAGTGAACAGATATCAACGGCAAGTAAAGAGGCATCTGGTACAGGAAACATGAAATTTATGATCAATGGAGCACTGACAGTTGGAACAATGGATGGTGCCAATATTGAAATTCATGAATTAGTCGGCGATGAGAATATTTTTACGTTTGGTCTTTCCGCAGAAGAAGTCCTGCATTACTATCAGCATGGAGGGTATCAATCGGTTGAATACTATCACCATGACAGCCGAATTCGCCAAGCTGTTGACCAACTGGTAAATGGATTTTTCCCTGGTGTTTATAATGAATTTGAACCAATTTTTGATTCTTTGCTTGCAGAAAATGACCAGTACTTTGTTTTAAAAGATTTTGCAGCGTATGCTGACACGCAAAGTGCCATTGGTGAAAATTTTAGAAATCAACAAATTTGGCAAAAAAAGTGTCTGATTAACATCGCTCAAGCAGGTTATTTTTCGAGTGATCGAACGATTAAAGAGTATTCAGATCAAATTTGGGGTATTAAACCGATATAAATAAAAGGCTTCTGCTTAAATGCAGAAGCCTTACTTTTTACGAAATAAAATATCCTAAAAATAGCCCAATGGCAAGCAATAAACCGAAAATGGTATTGGTTTGTGCCGTTGCTTTCATTGCAGGAGCCATTTGAATCGCTGAAACACCAGCTCTAAATCCTTTAATTGCTTTCGTTGCTTTAGGAATACTAAGAAGCACGACTACTGTCCAAATTGGAGCAACCCCTGTAATAATAAGGCCTAAGACCCAAAGAAATGAAAAACCGAACATGTAAGCCATCAAGGTAACTGCTCTATTTTTTCCAATAAGAATGGCTAATGTTTTACGACCATTTTCTTTATCTCCATCTAAATCCCTAATATTATTAGAAAAATTAATCGCACCAACAAGAACTAAAATAGGAACTGAAATTAGTACGCTAGTGGTTGTGACCATTCCAGTTTGGATAAAGAATGAAATTAAGATGATTAGCATGCCCATAAAGAAACCTGCAAAAATCTCTCCAAATGGAGTGTAGGCAATTGGAAATGGTCCTCCTGTATATAAATAACCAACTGCCATACAAACAAGCCCAAGAGCTGCTAGCCACCAGCTAGTACTCATACAAATATATACTCCAATCAACAATGCAATCCCATAAAGACTAAGTGCGAGCTGCATAACTGTTTTCGGCTTAATTCCATCACGGACAATTGTACCGCCAATCCCGATTGAATGTTCATTATCGAGTCCACGTTTAAAATCATAATACTCATTGAACATATTAGTTGCTGCTTGAATTAATAAACTGGCAATTAACATAGCAAAGAAAAGACCAACGTGTATTTTCCCATGTGTAAGTGCAAGCAGCGTACCAAGCAAGACTGGAACAAATGCTGCCGTTAATGTATGTGGACGGGTCATTTGCCACCAAACTTGAAAACCACGATTCGATTCGACGACAGGCTTGGAAGTATGCTGTAAATTTGTCTGCATTCATACCTCTCCCTTTCATAAAAATTTTCTCTATATTTAATCGTTATATTGACCTATTGTATTTGTGAATTCCAAACTTAAGTATATTGAATCTGCCGACAAGGGTCAATTAATTTTTATTAGCTGAAATAGTAGATAATTCCTGTCTGATTATTAATGAGTGTTTAGAGGGAAAATGAAAGAAAGGCAAATATAAACCTGCACGGTATTTTTTAAGATATAATAAAATTGATGGTAGGATAGGTAGTGACAAGTAATACTGACTTCTTTACAATGGAAGTGGTATCTTTAAATAGGCAATAAAATGAATGGATAACAGTCAATTGACTGTTTTGGAGGGATTTTTTTGGTTACCATTCAGGAAACAGAATTAAAGGAAAGAGGTATTTTGGCTGTTCGTACAGCTAAAAAACTACGCAAGCCGATATTAATTAGTGAAGTTCATAAAATGGACACGATTGACCCTTTGTCCTTTTTCAATAGTGGCAGGGAGCGCTATTTTGGGGAACGTTTCTATTGGAAAGACCCATTGGAAGAGGCTGTGATCGTAGGCCTTGGCATATCAAAACAAATTCAGTCGGATCAGGCTACTGACCGCTTTTTTCATGTTGAAGAGGAGCGGAAGAATTTTTTAAAGGATAGCCTTATCTTTAACCCATTCCATGAAAATGGCTTAGGCCCTGTTATGTTTGGAGGATTCTCTTTCGATCCGCTTAAAGCGAAAACAATGCTATGGTCTAAATACGCTGATTCTTTATTTCATATTCCCAAATATATGTTAACAATCGTTAAAGGTCAAACGTTTTTAACTACCAATATTGTTTGTACCCCAAATGATGATTTTACCCTTTTTGAAAAAGTCATCAAAGAGCGAATGCAGTTACTTTCTTCGCTCGAACAGGATTTCAATCATAACCCAGCAAAGCTTTTACACACGAAAGAAATTGCACCGCTCCAGTGGAAACAGAGTGTAGATGATGTGGCAGAGGGGTTAAAAACTGGTTCTTTAAAAAAGGTTGTTCTTGCTAGAGAGCTAAGACTAGTTTTTGATAAGCAAATTCATTCAGAAATGATTCTTGAGAATCTTTATAACCAACAGCGAGAAAGCTTTATCTTTGTTTTTGAGTCTAATGGAGATTGTTTTATTGGTGCAACTCCAGAAAGGCTTGTAAAAAAACAGGGAAATAGTGTGTTTTCAACCTGCCTAGCAGGTTCAATCAAACGGGGGGAAACCGCAGCTGAAGACGAGAGCTTAGGGCAATCATTATTAAATGATCAGAAAAACCTGATTGAGCACGGATTTGTGGTTGAAATGATAAAAGCGGCTTTAGAGGAATCATGTGAGGAAATTATCCTTCCAGATAAACCGCAATTAATGAAAATTAGAGATATTCAACATTTGTATACACCTGTAATTGGTAAGTGCCATAAGGATGCATCCTTGCTTTTATTAGTTGAGAGGCTTCATCCAACCCCGGCTCTTGGCGGTCTACCAAAACAAGAAGCTGTTGAAAAGATAAGAGAAGTTGAAGAATTAGATCGTGGCTTTTATGCTGCGCCACTTGGATGGGTCGATTATCAAGGAAACGGTGAGTTCGCAGTTTCTATACGATCGGGACTTATTCAAGGAAAAGAAGCTTCCTTATTTGCTGGATGTGGTGTCGTCGCCGACTCTGATTCTCAAAGTGAATATTTGGAAACTAGCTTAAAATTTACACCCATGCTTCGTGCCCTTGGAGGAAATTAATATGAGTCATCAAGAAACATTAACCGCGTATTTAGTTGCCTTTGTGGCAGAGTTAGTACAAACAGGGATTACAGACGTTGTCGTTAGTCCTGGATCTAGGTCAACGCCTATGGCCATGGTGATGGCTGAACATCCTGAAATAAAAATTCATATTCATGTAGATGAGCGGTCAGCTGCTTTCTTTGCGTTGGGGATGGCAAAAGCTACCAACAAACCAGTTGCGATTTTATGTACATCTGGAACAGCAGCAGCTAACTACTTTCCTGCCATTGTCGAAGCCCGCTATTCTCGTGTTCCGTTACTTGTGCTAACAGCGGATCGACCGCATGAGCTTAGAGAAGTAGGTGCCCCACAGGCAATCGACCAAATTCATTTATATGGTCAGCATGTAAAATGGTTTGCAGATATGGCTTTGCCTGAAAATAGTAAGGAAATGATCCGTTATGCAAGGACAGTATGTGCACGGGCAGCGGCCATTGCCACGGGCGCACCAGCTGGTCCAGTTCATTTGAATTTTCCGTTCCGGGAACCGCTCATTCCGAAATTAGCGGAAGAAAGCTTCCAATTAGAAGAACGCGCTAAAGGGTATGTCAAGGTTCGAAATGGTGAATTGACGATAGGTGAGGATGAATTTAAGGAAATTTCTCTGAAGTTAAATGGTTATAAAAACGGAATGATTGTTTGCGGAAATATCGCTGACGAACGTTTTGCAAAGGCTGTCACTGATTTATCGGCCGCATTAAAGTTCCCAATCTTAGCAGATCCATTATCACAGCTTCGAAGTGGAAAACACCAGCTAGAAAATATTACCGAGGCATATGATACATTCTTACGGAATGAAGACGCCAAGACTTACTTAAAACCAGATGTCATCCTGCGGTTTGGGGCAATGCCAGTATCAAAGGCATTAACGATTTTCTTAAAGGAGAACCATCAAGCTGAACAATTAGTCATTGATGGTGCTGGCGGGTGGCGTGATCCTGCTTCATTATCAACTGAAATGATTTACTGTAATGAAACCATTTTTTGTGAGCAATTGTTAGCTTTTACAGAAAAAAGAGAATCAACAGAATTCCTAGAAAAATGGCAAGGAGTAAATAGTCTTACCAAAGCAAACATGGCACTTATTAAAGATAGTCAAAAATTAAGTGAAGGTCGATTATTTTATCAATTAGCTGAGATGCTACCTGATGGCGCAACATTATTTGTTGGCAATAGTATGCCAATTAGAGACTTAGATAGTTTCTTTCTTAATAATCGGAAATCAGTTAAAGTTATGGCAAATAGAGGTGCAAATGGGATCGATGGTACCGTCTCGACGGCTTTAGGAGCGGCATTATATTCTCAACCCTTATATTTGGTCTTAGGAGATCTGACTTTTTTCCATGATTTAAATGGTTTAGTTGCAGCGAAACTATACGACATCGATATCCGAATCATTGTTGTCAACAATAATGGAGGAGGTATCTTTTCCTTTTTGCCACAATCACAACATCCAAAGAATTTTGAACTTTTATTCGGCACTCCTTTAAACCTAGAATTTGAACATGCTGTTCGGATGTTCAATGGGAACTTTACTAAGGTAAAAGACTGGGAACATTTAGGTGAACTTATGAATCAATCTACCACGGTAAATGGATTGCATGTATACGAAGTGGTTACCAACAGAGATAGCAATTTGACAGAACATCGCGAATTTTGGCAAATTGTTTCCTGGGAAATATCAAATTATGTCAAAGGTACTCATTAATGCAAGTAAATAGCAATGATCTTTGTTATCATGTAGAAGTCTGCGGAGTCAGTAAAGGGTTTCCATTCCTTCTATTACATGGTTTTACGGGAGATGCTTCGACATGGGTACCTTTTTGTACAGTTTGGGGCAAACATTCAAGATTAATCATTCCGGACATTATCGGACATGGAAAAACAGAAGCACCAGAAGAAATACATCGTTATAGCATCGAAGCAGCTGCTGCAGACATGATCGTGCTCTTAGATCAGTTGGAAATTGCTCAAATCGACGTTCTCGGGTATTCAATGGGTGGGAGACTAGCACTTACTATTGCACTTTTATACCCAGAGAGAGTTCGTAAGCTTATTTTAGCCAGTTCTTCACCTGGGTTGAAAACAGAGGAAGAAAGAACGTTTCGCCGTATGAAAGATGGAGAACTAGCAGACTTTATTAATGAACATGGAATTCAATCTTTTGTTGACTATTGGGAAGCGATTCCGCTTTTTTCAACTATGGTCAACCTCCCTAATCGAATCAAAGAATCAATTAGGGAACAAAGGTTGTCAAATTCAACTATCGGTCTAACAAATAGTTTATTAGGGATGGGGACTGGGTCGCAGCCATCGTGGTGGGACAAGTTAAACATGCTTACCTGTGAGGTTTTACTTATTACAGGAGAAAAGGATGAAAAATTCTGCAGTATTGCTGAAAAAATGCAAGCAGAAATGAAAAAAGCTTTATGGATTGTAATAAATGATGGTGGACATGCAATTCATGTGGAACAAAAAGAAAAATTTGGTACAATAGTAAGTGACTTTTTGTTAAATGATAAATAAGGAGGAAGATTGTTTTGACAGTAGAATGGATTGCAAGTCGTAAATATGAAGAAATTCTATATGAAACATATAATGGAATCGCGAAGATCACGATCAATCGCCCACATGTACATAATGCCTTTACACCGAGAACCGTTAGTGAATTAATTGATGCCTTTGCTTATGCACGTGATGATTCCAATGTTGGAGTTATCGTGTTAACTGGAGCAGGAGATAAGGCATTTTGTTCTGGTGGTGACCAAAAAGTTCGCGGACATGGTGGATATGTTGGGGATGATCAAATTCCTCGTTTAAATGTTCTAGATCTTCAACGTTTAATTCGTGTTATTCCCAAGCCAGTCATTGCAATGGTAAAGGGATATGCCATTGGCGGAGGGCACGTTTTACACGTTGTTTGTGATTTAACGATTGCAGCAGACAATGCTGTCTTTGGACAAACTGGTCCAACTGTTGGAAGCTTTGATGCAGGTTATGGATCAGGCTATCTGGCAAGAATTATTGGACATAAAAAGGCTCGTGAAATTTGGTACCTCTGCCGTCAGTACAATGCACAGGAAGCACTTGATATGGGCTTAGTAAATACGGTTGTTCCACTTGAAAGAGTGGAAGAGGAAACGATTCAGTGGTGTAATGAAATTCTCGAGAAAAGCCCAACAGCGCTGCGTTTCTTAAAGGCTGCTATGAATGCAGACACGGATGGCTTAGCAGGTCTACAGCAATTAGCTGGTGATGCAACACTTCTTTACTATACAACAGAAGAGGCCAAAGAAGGCCGCGATGCATTTAAAGAAAAGCGTAAGCCAGATTTCGGTCAATTCCCGCGTTTCCCTTGATTTATAAGTTATTATGTTGCAGCTTGATGGAATCCATCAGGCTGTTTTTAAATACTAGGCTGTGTTAAAGGTAAATGTTGATTACACTCAATTTGAAAAATAGGCGGAGAAATTCCGTTTATTTCGGGAAATTCCCATATTTCCCTTAAAATAAGCGGAGTTTTTCCGGTTATACGTTCCAAAACGATGGCTTTTGTCTTATTGTGAACAGTTAGTCGGAATATCTCCGCTTATATCTGCTCCTTAAGCCTCCACTATCGACATTAGCCGGAAATTCTCCGCTTAAAAATTTTTCTACACGAAAATCAACAATGAATAATAACAGAGCCAAATACTAAAGCGAAAGCTAGACAAAACTAGAAAGCAGGTGACAGAGGATGCAATTTGAAAATATACCAAACTTCCTGAAAAAGAGAGCATTTTTAACACCTGACCGTACAGCTATTTACTTTAATGAAACGACTATGACGTTTAAAGAACTTTATGAAGGTGCCTATCAAACTGCTGGCAAGCTGCAGGGGGCAGGCATAAAAAAAGACCAATATATTGGAGTATTATTGAAAAATCATCTTGAAACCGTTGTGTTATTATTTGCTCTACAGCTCCTCGGTGTCAAAGCAATCATCCTTAATAACCGCTTGAGTGTAAAAGAATTGGTTTGGCAGTTAAACGACTCAAGAGCCACTGCATTAGTGCTAGAAGCCGAATTTCAAGGGATTAAACACGAAGTACATATACCTGTGTTTACGAAGGAACAGCTATGGTCAGCGCCCCATGAAATGCCTGAGATTCAGGAAGAAGTAAATTTGGGTGATATCTGCACTGTTATGTATACATCGGGGACGACGGGAAATCCAAAAGGCGTGCTGCAAACATATGGAAACCATTGGTGGAGTGCAGTAGGATCTGCATTAAATTTAGGATATACGGAAAGTGATCGTTGGCTTTGCAGTGTCCCTCTTTTTCATATTAGTGGTTTTTCCATCCTAATGCGCGGTGTGATCTATGGGATGCCTATTATTCTCCATGAAAGCTTTAATGCTGAAAGAACGATAATCGATATAGAAACCAAACATGTTACCATTATGTCAGTGGTAGGGACAATGCTTTCCAGGATTGTAGATACTCTTAAAAACGCTCAACTTCCCGTTCATTTTCGATGTTTTCTTCTAGGGGGTGGTCCTGCACCTTTACCACTATTGGAGGCCTGTCTAGCTAAAAATTTACCTGTTTTTCAGTCCTATGGTATGACAGAGACATCATCACAAATTGTAACCCTAGCTCCTGAATATAGCATGACAAAGCTTGGTTCAGCAGGTAAGCCGTTGTTACCTTCGCAGCTTAAGGTCGTTTTGGAAAATGGAGAAATTGCATCATCAAGAGAAGCAGGAGAAATTGTCGTAAAGGGTCCCAATGTTACCGGCGGTTATTTGTATCAACCAGAAATCACAAAGGATAAATTAAAAGATGGCTGGCTGCATACTGGGGATATTGGCTATTTGGATGAAGAAGGCTTTTTATATGTCCTTGAGAGGCGTTCTGATTTGATCATTTCAGGGGGAGAAAATATTTATCCTGCGGAAATTGAATCCGTTTTATTAGCCCATCCTGACGTAGCAGAGGCTGGTGTCACAGGTCTTAGTGATGAAACATGGGGACAGGTTCCCGTTGCCTTTATCGTTCGAAAAGAAAATGCAGTCGTTACTAAGCAACAGCTTCAGGAACATTGTCTAGTAAATTTGGCTAAATACAAAGTACCGAAAAAGTTCCTCTTTACCGAAATGCTTCCGAGGAACGCTGCGAACAAATTACTGCGGAGGAAGCTGTATGAACTGGTTAATGAGAGCAGGGATAACGATTGAATATAGTAAATGTTAACCTTAAAGTGATAAGTATGCCATTAAAATCACCATTTCACACACACCTAGGTACGGTAACTGAACGAGAAGGAATCATTGTCGAAGTAACGGATTCTAATGGGATTTCAGGATTTGGTGAGGGTGTAGCCTTTTCAACTCCCTGGTACACTGAAGAGACGGTCAAGACAAGTTTACATATTTTAAGCGATATTTTAATCCCAATGCTCATGAAGACCCCGATTAAGCAACCAGAGGATGCAGCACCTCTATTTCATTCACTTAAAAGAAACCATATGGCTAAGGCAGGGTTAGAGATGGCTTTATGGGATTTGTATGCAAAAAGGAAATCGAAATCACTTGCAGCTGTCATCGGAGGGACCCGCGGGAAAGTAGCTTCTGGAGTAGTAGTTGCGGCCGATTCACTGATTACCTGTTTAAATCAAATTGAAAAATACATTGAAGAAGGATATCAGCGGTATAAACTCAAAATTAATCCAAGACAGGATTATTCCTTTTTATCGGAAATACGGCGCCACTATCCAGAGCTGCCAATCATGGCAGATGCAAATTCTTCCTATACATTAAAGGACCTGGACCGTTTAAAAGCCCTTGATGATTTTAATCTTTTAATGATTGAGCAGCCGCTTGCAAGTGATGATATTATCGAGCACTCTCTGCTTCAAAAAGAAATAAAAACGCCAATCTGTTTAGATGAGAGTATTGTCAGCTTTGAAGATGCCAAAAATGCCATTGAACTTGGGAGTTGTCAAATTATTAATATAAAAGCAGGAAGAGTCGGAGGTCTTTATGAAGCAAAAAAAATTCATGATTATTGCCAAGCTAAGGGGATTGAGGTTTGGTGTGGGGGAATGATTGAATTCGGGATCTCCCGTGCGCATAATATTGCTTTAGCTTCACTTCCAGGCTTTACACTTCCAGGTGATATCTCTGCTTCCCAACGATTTTGGGAGGAGGATATAATTACCCCAGAGGTAACAGTAGAAAATGGATATGTAACCGTTCCTGACAGTCCAGGGATTGGGGTTGCAATCAATGAAAAAAGGCTTAAAGAAACAACTCTAATTGAAAAATCATATAGATTTTTAAAAAAATAACCAGACACCATGTCTGGTTATTTTTTTCTATATATCTGAAGCTTCAAATGTTTTACAATCCGTTTCTTGACTGTTGTCAGCTGTTTTCCCTTTGTGGCTGACAACATAAATACTTTCAGCACTGCATTTATTTCCCTTTGCCCAAAAAGAGCAATTATTTACTTCACATAATACGTCCTGTGCCATTCGTATCACTCCTTATGATCATTCGTAATACAGAAATAGCTTTTGATTTTTCAATGCATATCATCCATGTCAGTAAAAGGGAAAGCATCCATCTAATTGTTTAAGGCTGTTTTTAACGATGCAATATTCTGCTCCATCAGTGAAAAGTACGTTTCTTTATCCTTGATATTTTCTTTTGTTAATACCCCTAAATTATGGACAGGTAAAGCTTTAGCACCAATTTCTTTCTGCACAATCTCCGCTAATTTTGATTGGACGTTTTGTTCAAAAAAGATATAATGGATGCCCTCTTTATTTGCCAATGAGATAATTTTTTCAAGTTCCCTCTGTGTTGGTTCATTGGTGGTAGAAAGACCGGATATACTAATTTCTTTAATGCCATACCTTTGTTCCCAATAACTAAAGGCAGAATGAGTAACAAGGATATTTTTGTGTTTTGCATTTTGAATCGTGCTCTCGAATTTTGAATGTAATTCATCTAATTCAGCTGCAAGCTGTTGATAATTTTGATCAAAAGCTTCTTTGTTTTGAGGCATTTTTTCAACTAAGGTATCTCTAATAACTGCTGCCATTTCTTTAGAATAAATGGGGTCAAGCCATACATGTGGATTAAAATCTCCATGCCCGTGATCCTCATGATCTTCAAGTTCCTCATTTTCCTCAACGGGATTTAAAATGAGATTATCAGCAGTTGGAATCAGTGAAACATTTTCAGTTTTTAACGTCTCTTTAGCTTTTTCAACAAACCCTTCTAAACCCAAACCGATGTAGAAAAATAAGTCTGAATCAGCCAGCTTTATCATATCTTTTTGGGATGGTTCAAATGTATGCTCATCTGCACCTGGTGGATATACTGTATGTACATTAACGAAATTGCCACCAATCCGTTCCGTAAAATATTGCAGCGGGAATACGGTTGTATAGACGGATAATTGATCTGTTTCTTTTTGCGATTGACCTTTTTTTTCACTGCAAGCAGTCATGACCAAACCCATCAGCAAGATAAATAGTGAATAAAGTATAATTTTTTTCATAAATGCTCCTTTTGAATAATATTAAACCGGAGTTATTACGATTTATATTCAAAAAATTTTTAGAATTCAAATCTTAATAAAATGTATAATACGGAACGATTCCGATTTCCTTATGTATCTTACAAAAAAAATGTTATAATTGCAAGTAAAAAAATTGTTGTATCCTTTAGTTTTTATGTATTCTTAGTATAGACAAGGAGAGGTGTGATAATAGTGACTGAATCTAGATTATTAAATGAAATTCTTACTTATAACCAAAAGTTTGTTGAAAATCGTGAATATGAGAAGTATGAAACAACAAAATTCCCAAATAAACGTACGGTTATTCTAACTTGTATGGATACAAGACTATTAGAATTATTGCCCAAAGCAATGAACTTAGGAAATGGCGATGTAAAGACCATTAAAAATGCAGGGGCACTCGTGTCTCATCCATTTGGAAGTATTATGAGGAGTATTCTTATCGCTGTTTACCAGCTTCAGGCAGAGGAAGTCCTTGTAGTTGCACATTACGATTGTGGGATGAGTGGATTAAAGGCAGAACCGGTAATAGAAAGTATGAAGGACCGAGGGGTATCAGAAGAAACCATTAATACCCTTACATATTCAGGTATTAATATAAATAAATGGCTGCATGGATTTGATAACGTCACAGAAAGTGTGGAGCATAGTGTTGAAGTGATCAAAAATCATCCGCTCATGCCTGAAGGTATTCCTGTGCACGGACTTGTGATTGACCCTAAAACAGGGAAACTTGATCTTATTATCGACGGATACAAAAATTAACGGTCTTTTTTTTCTGGAACCGGATCTATTCCGCCCGGATGAAAGGGATGACATTTAAGAATTCTCTTTAGCGTAAGCCAGCCTCCCTTTAAAGCGCCAAACCGTTGAACGGCTTCCAACCCATAATGGGAACAAGTCGGATAAAATCGGCAGCTTGGCGGCTTAAGGGGCGAAATCACAACTTGATAAAAACGAATAATAGAAATAAATACCTTTTTTAGCATCGGGGCACTCCCTTTGTACAGATTACTTAAAAGATATCATAGTTAGAAAAAAACGTCTAAATTGTTAATTAATCCTAAGTGGATGAAAAAACTCGGAATTTATTGTATGATACTAGATAGAAGTTAAAAGGGAGTGGTAAATATGCCTTCAGTAGAAAGCTTTGATTTAGATCATAATGCGGTTAAAGCCCCTTATGTAAGACATTGTGGCGTCCATAAGGTAGGAAGTGACGGTATTGTTAATAAATATGATATCCGTTTTTGCCAGCCGAATAAACAGGCAATGAAGCCAGATGTAATTCACACATTAGAGCATCTGCTCGCTTTCAATCTTCGAGCACATGTTGAAAAATATAACCATTTTGATATTATCGATATTTCACCCATGGGCTGCCAAACAGGCTACTATTTGGTCGTTAGCGGCGAACCGACAGTAGAAGAAGTCATTGACCTGCTTGAAGATACAATGAAGACTGCAGTTGAAATAACGGAGATTCCAGCAGCAAACGAAAGACAATGCGGGCAAGCGAAGCTCCATGATTTAGAAGGAGCAAAACGCTTAATGCGTTTTTGGCTTGAGCAAAGTAAAGAAGACTTAAAACAAGTATTTGCATAGATTGAACTACCCCTCCTTATCAAACCTTACGGTCTGATTGAAGACGGGGATTCCTATGAACACCAAAGTATCCTTCAGTTTTCTTAATAGGCTAGCCCCGCAGTTCCTGCGGTTAGAAGTCTTATTGCTTCATTTTTAAG
>NZ_FNHN01000031.1 GCF_900103525.1 Bacillus sp. OK048 | reverse complement strand
CTTCAGCAACTAAATCAATGCATACGAAAAAGGAAGAGTTTCCTCCTCCTTTAATCATTACAAGGGTTATATTGAGACTTTTTCAGCAGTCTCGCTGGTTAGGTATAATTGTTTTATCTGAATTGGGGAGGGAAGTAAGGATGAAGGTAGTTGGTTTAGAAATTGGCGTCTGGTACGAAATGCAGCTTTTGCAACACTTAAAGGCAGTGAAACGCCACTTACAATCGAAGGTGTGACAAAGCTGCTAACCGATCAAGATTACCTTGAAGGCGGGATGATGCTTCTTTTCCATCAAAACAATCCTGTAGGTGTTATAAGAGGTGCGGACGATGAGTATGAAAACTCTCCGATCATGAATATAGGTCCGGTTGCTATTATTCCAGAGTATCAGGGACTTGGTTTAGGAAGAAGCTTGCTTAGAGCTTCATTAAGGCTTGCTAAGGAAAAAGGCTATAAACGAACTATCCTAAGTGTGAACGGGGAGAACGAGCGGGCACAGGATTTGTATATTAAGGAAGGCTTTAAACAGGTAGAGGCTGTTGCCTGTTATCACTATTTCTTATAATTACCTTTATTGTTAAAAGGCGTTTTCCCCTTCGTCAAGAGGAAGCGCCTTTTTTATGAACCTTTTTACCAAGGCTTAAAATGGCTCTGATATTAATTTTTCATCATAAGCAGTTTATTCTCCACTATATATATTTATTTTGTGAAGTTCCATATACCCCAAAGTTCCATATGCTTAATAAATAAGGGGTGAATGTAATGAAAAAAGATCAATTTGATGAAGTTACATTAAAGCACATTCGAAACAGACTAGATTATATTTATTCAATTGCTAAGAAAAATTACAATGATAACCCTGCATTGATGGACACGATTGAGAGCTTAGCTCAAGTAGGAATTATGTTTACAACTATTAAACTTCAAGAAGTGAACGACGATGAGGAGACAAAAAGCCCTCAAGGGTATATCCTATCAAAACTGTCAAACTCCTATTCTAGAATGACAGAGTATGAAAAACAAAAGGTAAAAGATTTTCCGGATTGGAAGCTCTAGGAGATTAGCAGTCTGCATGGTAAGACGAAGCAATAAGAAGAAGAGCTCAGAGTTTCCGACTCTGGGCTCTTCTTTTTAATAAGCAGTTTTCGCTGAGTGTGAAAATTATCGAAACAATTAGTATTCTTTTCAGCATTATTCGCCCAATAATTTATTCTCATCTTATTATACTAATGGAATAGTATTGGCTCTTCTTACCCTTTTTTTATAGATTGAATGGCAACAAGATGGTAGATGGGTACCTCGATATCAATCAAGTGATCACGGTAGAAAACGGCACCACCTCTCCAAATCCAATTATTATTGATATTAGTGGTCTTTAAATAGTTAAATGGGCAATTCTACTTAATAGACCAGTAAAAAAGGAAAACGTTTACCGGCATTTTCCTTTTTATATAGACTATTTTCGTAAATATAGGGGAAAATTGTCTAACGATTTTCCATCCACATAGCAGGATATCCTCCTGTCAAAATGGAATTCATTAAAATGTTCGTTATTAGGAACGTTTTGAGGTGGTGTTGCTATGGTTTTACTCTTTCATTATTTATCTCTTTTAAATGTTTTCGATGCCGTTATCACTTACTATGGGCTAGAAAACTCCTATATACAAGAAATGAACCCACTAATGAGCAGGATTTATGAGGCAGATCCCTCGTTGTTTATTCTGACAAAGCTGGCATTTTCGCTGTGCATTTATTTGTTTATCCTTTTTAAAAAAGTACCAACATCATCGCTTATTCGGGGGTTAACAGTCTTTGCTTCAAGCTTTTACACTGTTATATTCTTTCTCCACTGCTATTGGATCGTTGTGCTTTTATAAAGGTGCCTCTCGATAAAAATGAAGGCACCTTTTCGCTGTTATTCCACAGTACCTCTACCAAGGCTGGTGGATTTTGTGCTTTAGGAATTTGGCAAAATCTTTTGTAATGACCAAACAATCTATTGGACCACCACATGTGGAGATCCCATCAGAAAAACGCAGATATGAAATCGTTGTTTCTACGATAAACTCAGCAAAATCACTAGCGTCTTTTAAGGGCATCAGTTTGAAATTCAAGGTGGTGTCTTTAATGAGTCTGCTAATCGGTTCTGTTTCACCTAGCCAGTTGGCGGAATAGGTAATAAGATTCTGCTGCTTCAAGTAATTTTTTCTAGTAATGGAATCTTTGCTAACTAGGTATACATAGGGAATATCATAATCAAACCCTGCTAGGTAAAAGGCAACTTTATAGTTAGTAAATTTGGAGTAAAGGGTGTCCTTTAATTTTTCAGCAACCTCGGGAATGGAATCTGTGCTCTTGACCTGATTGCTATCAAATTCTCGTAAAAAATCCGCAACCGTCCTACCCTCGATCAGGGCATCACCGCAAAATGAAACCCCAATGTTTGAATTTCTTATCAGGAGAAGCTTTTGGGCATTATCAGTAAAAGTAAAACGCTCAACCACTCCATTATCCCGAGTATAGCTGCCTATTAATCTGCTATCTGCTGTCATAGCGATACCTTCTGGAACACAAACTACCGATATGATTGTCATTGGTTAAACCTCCTCCTTTGTTAGATTCTATTTATTACTGTAGATATCCTTGTCCAAAAAATAAACTACATGTATTTGGCATATTTTTGTATAATGAATAGAAATTGGATTCGCATGGTGAGATTGATAGATACATAGTAGAAGGAAGGGGAGCGTGCTCCATGAAGAAGTTTAAAGTGGCGGGTTCTATCATTGGGATTCTAGCAAGTATCGTGGGAGTCTATGTTTATTTAAGTAATGATGATGGCGGAATGAAACTGAATGTAAAGAAAAATGATCCCGTTACGACAATAGAGGCTGAAACTAAAATTGAAAAAGGTTTTGAAGCCCCGATTTCAAGCAAAGTAACAGAAGAATATGAAACAATGACTGAAGGGAGATTAATCCAGGAAGTTCACAATATGACCCATCAAAAGGTGAAAGCAGATAAGAAGTGGGGATCATCAGAAATAACCGCAGATAAGGTCCAGAAATTATTTGATGTGATTAACAGCAAAGAATTTAAAAAAGACAGTAACAAACAAATGCTGCTAGACATACTAGCACCTTGGATAGGAAAAGACTTTACCAATGTCGTAAGCGCTCACAACCGTATCTGGGCATACCAAAATGGAAACATCGGAAAAGCCACCCGGCCCCTCAGTCCACAAGAAGAACTAGACTACATTCAAAAAGAATTTAGATAATCCGGTGACACAAATGCGGTGACAGGCACCGCTAGTGGACACTGTCCACCCCAGGTGGACAGTGTGAATTACGCAAGTGTCAGTTATACTATTCGTCCGCGGTTGGACATATCCTTTAGTATGGGAAATCTGTATTAAAGGAGATGTCCATGTATAGAAAAACTGCGCTGATTAAAAGAATATTAATGGGAATGGCGCTTCTTGTATGTATCGTTATTGTTTTATTCTTGATAAGGAGTGCAATGTTTTCACCGGATAAGCAGGCGGTTGCTGTGGTTGAAGAGTTTTATCGATTTGAACAAGAAGGTGAATTTTCTGCATCGTGGCAGCTTTTTCATTCAAACATGAAGGAAAGATTCAGCAAAGGCTCTTACATCCAAGACCGAGCGCATGTATTCATGAATCATTTTGGTGTTGATACCTTTGAATTTTCCATGAGTGAACCTGAACAAGTCAAACAATGGAAAATGTCCAAAACAGCACCAGCTATGAAAAACGTCTACAAAATACTAGTCACCCAAACCTACAAAGGAAAATATGGAAACTTTGACCTCGAACAAGAAGTCTTTGTCGTTAAGGAAAAAGAAAAGTGGAGAGTTGTTTGGGACTACAATCAGTAAATCATGGAAAAAATTACGGTGACAGGCACCGACCGTGGACAGTCTTGCTTGCAAGGCTTGATGATGTTGACAGAGGGTGCCCATTTTTCTTATATTATCTCGGATTCGAGATAATATATATTGAAGTCCGTATAGGAGGTTATTTGATTAAGCTGTTAGGTTTACATCATGTTTCGATCTTAACGGGTTAGACAGAGAGGAACTTTCAATTTTATACAAAGGTTTTAGGGTTAAGATTGGTTAAGAAAACAGTGAATCAAGATAACACAGAATCGTATCATTTATTTTATGGTGATGCGAAGTGAAAGAAATCATTTAGGTTGTGGGATAATTTGAAGGATTTTTGGGATTGGTGTCGAATAGTGTATTACACGAGTTCCCTTTCCCATATTATTTCATTATTTTCTAATGACTTCAACTTAATCAACTTCATAAAAGGAGTGACCGCTATGGGTCGAAAATGCCGTACTTGGTTTCAAGGGGCAAAATATCATATTACCAGCAGAGGTAATCGGAAATCAGCGCTTTTTTATGATGACGAGGACCGTATAAAGTACCTGAGGCTTTTAAAAGAAGCAAAGGACACCTTTTCCTTCACCCTTCATGCTTTCTGCTTAATGACCAATCACACTCACCTCCAGCTTGAAACTACAGATACATCACCCACCATAATCATGAGTCACCTCAACACTAAATACGCCAAGTACTTTAACAAGAAATATGATTTTACCGGCCACGTCTTTGAGAAGCGTTATGGCGCTGAATTATTAGATTCACTCGATTATGAATTCGACGTCAGCAGGTATATCCATCTAAATCCATTTAAGGCTGGACTCATTGATGTGCTAGAGAACTATCCATGGAGTAGTTACCATGCTTATGTTAATGGGGAGGCCAACCAGCTCGTAGAAACAAGACATTTGTTATCCTATTTTCCCTCCCCAGCATCCAAGCATTATGAATACTACATAAAGACTCCACAAATGGATCTTTTTTTAGAAAGTAATGGAAAGGTAATAATGATACCAAGGAAGATGGGGGAAAATCCATGTGTGCAAAAGTAACTAGTATTGGACTTAAAGGAATGGAAGGGTATCGTGTCAATGTGGAAGTAAGGACGTTTGTTGGAAATGATTCGATTCGAATTGTAGGACTACCTGATGCAGCAGTTAAAGAGTCGAAGGAAAGAATTATGGCTGCGCTTCGGTCTTTAGGATATACCATTAACGGCCAAAAAATTATCATTAACCTCTCACCATCTGAACAAAAGAAAAGTGGTCCCATGTTTGATCTTCCGATGGCGATTGGGGTGCTAGTTAGTCTGAATGAGTTGGTTAATTCGATTCCGGAGAACTCCGGATTCATTGGAGCGCTATCGTTAGACGGTGCTATTGTCCCAGTTGAAGGGATGCTTCCTGCAATTTTAGCTGCTAAAAAAATAGGACTAACAAGGCTTTATATGCCCTATGACAATAGGCTGCCTTACCTCAAATTTGATGGGTTGGAAATTATTTATATAACTTCTGTGAAAGAAGTGGTTGAGATATTGGAAGGAAGATGCAGTGTTTTTTTTACACCGAAAAAGGAAGAAATGGATTCAGATAATAGTAGTTTTATTGATTTTCAGCAAATCATTGGCCATATTGAAACGAAAAAGGCACTAGAAATTGCAGCGGCAGGGGAACATCATGTCTTGATGACAGGGCCGCCTGGCTGTGGAAAGAGTATGCTTGCAGAGAGCTTTCCGTCGATTTTACCGCCATTGTCAAAAGAAGCCCAACTTGAAGTAATCGCTCTGCATCAATTAAGTGGGGCAAACTATCTTAACGCTAAAACCCCACCATTTCGAAATCCTCATCATTCTGCCTCTGGGATCTCAATGATTGGAGGTGGAACCTTTCCAAAACCTGGAGAGATTTCTCTTTCCCACCGTGGTGTCTTGTTTTTGGATGAGATTGCAGAGTTTCCGAAAAAAACATTGGATATGCTCCGTCAGCCATTTGAAAATGGAAAAATTACAATCAGTCGAACACAAGCCACGCTTACCTATCCAGCTTCCTTTATCTTAATTGCAGCAATGAATCCTTGCCCGTGTGGATATGCAGGTTCCAATACACATTATTGCACGTGCACGCCAAGGCAGAGAATAGCCTATCAAAATAAAATTTCTGGTCCGCTTCGGGAACGATTTGATATTCATCTAGCGATTAAACCAGTTGATTTAGAAGGGAAGAGGGCAAGAGGAGAGTTTTCTTCAAAAATTGTTCAAAGAAGAGTAGAGGCAGCTAGGAGCCTTCAGCATCAGCGGTATGGAAGAGAGCTAAGCAATAGTAGAGTCAGTTATGATACGTTACAAAAGACAAGCCCATTAACAGACGGTCAGCAAAGAATACTCCGGCTGCACAGTGTTAAAAAAAACTGGAGCAACCGCACCCAAATAAAAATCATCCGACTTGCTCGGACCATTTCCGACCTAGAGGGTGAAATACATATCACCGACCAAAGCATAGGGGAAGCAGTGATGCTAAGAAATGGTGAGCGTTGGTGAACAATGGTGACAAACAATGGTGCCTGTCACCGCTCGTGGACACTGTCCACCCCAGGTGGACAGTTGAACAAAAAAGTCACTGCCCGTTTTAAAGGCAGTGACACTTTAAATATATATTTACATTTAGTAGGTTGTCTGATTTAATGCTTGTGTTTCGTAAGTTATGACTCTATTTAAGAGATTGGCCATTTTTTCTAAGTCTTTAGTTTCGTAGTTGTCGATACAGGCGATCTGAAGCCAGTTCCTTCGTTGTAGATAATCACTTTCATAGTGAAGCTGATAGCCATGGTTATAAAGAATATCCCCAACCACAGCTGAAGAGACCGAATTTGGTACCTCAATCGTAAGAATGATAGGTGAACTGTGCTCCTCACTAACGATGGTAAAGCCAAATTGTTTAAACTGATCTTTTAAGAAAGAGTGTGTTTTCACCACTTTTTCAAACGTTCCCATATTAATATCCTCTAATGCTGATAAAAGAGCCTCCAAAAGGTTGGATGACTGGGAAAATGGTATACTTTTCTTTCTCATGTATGTCCCTAAATCAAGATATTTCGGAAGTGTTAAAGACGGCTGTACTTCGTGGTGATGAAAAACGAACGAAAGCCCTGTTAGAGCGCGGATTGCCTTCCCACTTACGCCGGTTGCCAAAAATACTCCATCTAAATCTATTTCTATTGCCCCTAAAGAGCTAATACAATCAAGACAAAGTTTGAGTTGATGCTGTTTTGAAATATCCTTCAATAGGTCAAGATCGTTGAGCATACCAGAGGAGGTTTCACTGTGAACAGCCCAAATCCACCGGGTGTCAGTCGATATTTTGGAAATGATTTCATCATGGGTGAAAGCCTGTCCCCAGTCTTTTTGAAGTACATCAAATGGGAGCCCAAACCTATTAGCCTGTTCAACTAAACGGTTGCCAAATTCTCCATTGGCTAAAATGAGTCCCCGGCCGTATTCTAAGGAAAGTTGTCCTGCAACCACATCATTAGCAAGTGTTCCTGACCCTAGGAAAAGATGGACATATGTACAATTCACTAATTGACCGAGCAGTGACTTTGCTTTTTCAAGCTTTTCTTTATAATGGTCAGAACGGTGAGACATCGGAGTCTTGCTAAATGCGTTCATGACCTTTTCAGAAATTTGAACAGGCCCCGGCAAAAATGGAATGGTCGGCGGAAGAATTCTGCCAGCAATCGACTCGTCAAATGTTTTTTTCGTTAAATACATGGGCTGGAAGAGTGCTTCAGCTGTGCCAGTTAAATTGGCAAATGGCTGAAATCCTAATTGCCCGTAAAGCTTTAACTGACGAACGGTTCCAGAAATAAAAGCAATGTCATAGCCTTTCTTTAAGCAATATTTTATTAAAAACTGTGCAAGGCCTAAAAAAACCCGTCCATTACGATATTCCTTTTTAACAGATAATAGTCTAACCTCACATGGTGAGTGAACTGTAAAGGGGAGGGATTGTTCTACCGGACCGATTTTTTTATCGAGTGAAAATGGCCGTTTATCGCGAATCGCAGCCATGCCAATAACTTCATTTTCTTTTATACAAATGATATATGTATTTTCAGCATGGAACTGATCCACTAGCATTTGTTCCTCATTCTTCTGATGCTGTGGAATTTCCTCTGAAAAGGTTTGATAATTTAAGTGATGAATTTGTTCGAATTCATCTTGAGAGGTGGCAATTTTGAAAAAGAATTCGTGCTTACTCATTAGGTTTCAGCCTTTCCTTAAGATTTTTCGCATGTGCTGCGTAAAGCATTACAATAATCCCTACTGCTATGATGCAACTTAGCCAATCATTATTTTTTATAAAAAGAACTACTGGGATAAAAAGAAAAGCCCCTAAACCGGCTATGGTAAAACTTCTTTTAAACGTGTAAAGGATGGAGAATCCCAGGATAATTACTGGTACCATAAGAGGGTCAAAGGTAATTATCCCCCCAATAAAGGTTGAAATCCCTTTGCCGCCTTTAAATTTCAGGGTAATTGGCTTTATATGACCCAAAATTGCCAGGGCCAGCCCGACTAGTTGAACCGTTTCAGAAAAATGGAAGTAACGGGCAGCTAAAATAACAAGAGCACCTTTTAATGCATCCCCAAGAAATATTAATACGAAAGCGGTTTTACCATGAAGGCGGCCGGCATTTCTTGCGCCAACATTACCACTTCCCAGAGCTCGTATATCCTTGCGATAAAAAATCTTCGTGATTAGAAATCCAAACATGATACTTCCCAGTAAATAGGAAAAAATAAAATAAAGCCATATCATTGCGAACACAACCTTTGTGAATTCTTGAAGGTGCAAAAAAAGAATTTATTTCCATTATAATATGTTTTCATAATTTTTCACATATACTTTGTAAAAACAGCGTTCGAAAAAAGATGAAATGAAGGCCTGACCATTATTGACTGCAAATAAAAACATCCTCCGGTTGAGGATGTTTTTTATCTGTCTCCGCCACCACCATATTTATGGTGCCTGTCACCGCTCGTGGACACTTTCCACCCCAGGCGGACAGTTGTAGGGTTGAAAACATTAAAAAGGCCAGCATTGCGAGACTGCTGAAAAAGTCTCAATATAACCCTTGTAATGATTAAAGGAGGAGGAAACTCTTCCTTTTTCGTATGCATTGATTTAGTTGCTGAAG
>NZ_FNHN01000026.1 GCF_900103525.1 Bacillus sp. OK048 | reverse complement strand
TATAAAGATTTCTGAACTAATTTCGTTAATAGTGGCTGGCACTCTTATTTGTTGGATTTGTTAAAAGGTATCTTTTACTCTAGTTGCACTAACGAAGCAGTTTTGTTCAATAAGAAATCACAAAAGGAAGAGCAATTACTATAAAATAAGATTTGACGTATTAATGTCTAATAAAAAAGTAATGCAAAAAATTGAGATGATGCACATTAGTATTATTACACGACATAAATAAAAATATATGGAGGTATAGTTATGTGGATAATATTTGGGGGTATTGCAATAGTAACAACTTTTATAAATCTTTATATGTATAAAGCAGGAAAGGATTATAAGCTTGCTATGGCGTTAGGATTATCATTTACAGCATTAACACTTTGTGCAGAATACAGTCTTGTATCGGAGTGGGTAAAAAAGGAAGATTGGTCACTTTTAGGGGAAGTACCTAATTATGGAAGGGCATTATGGTTTTTGACAATTGTTTCTATCTTACTAAATATAGCACCTATATTTTTAGAACGAAAAGGTAAGAAATAATTACTTATTGTCACATTATTTATATAATATGCAATTATTGTGTAAGTCTTTATGTATAACTAACGGGGGCGATTGTTCAAGAAGAGCAGACGCTTTAATAAGGTGTTGTCGGCATGGCAGAACATGATGATGGTGTGTCGGAAGATTTTAAGAAGAAAGTAGAAGAGCTTTGTGATAGGCTTGAACCGAAAAATAAAGGAAGCAACGCGTTATGGAAGGTGGTTAGTGAAATATGCAAGGAAGATATAAAGGATAAACCCTAACTATCTCTTTTTGCCCTAAAGGTTGCTTGTATTTAAAAACAATAAATAAAAATCCCTAAGTCATTTGCTGCGCAGTACAAATATACTATGCAATAGAAATAAACCATTAAACGGAATAATGTATAATGAATTTTTAAAAAAAGTGTAGGCGCTAAATTGGTTTGAGAAAAGGAAAGATGATATTTCAGATACTGATAAACCTCAAAAAACCTATACACCTATTGACTCTGATAAACGACCCTATGTGAGTGAAACACCAGGTACATATGGCGGTCACCGTAAAACGAAAGTTTACGGTATACGGACAGCTTTGGCATTTCCGCAGGCATTCTAGTCCGAATCATGATGGTATTCGTAATAAAAAAGTGCCTGGCACCAAAATTTGGTGGCAGGCACTTTTTTTCTTCTTGTGAACACAAACGCTTGTTCTATTTATGTTAAGCAGATATAATACAAATAGAATACAACTTCCCAGTTTTCCTCCTAATCTCCTCAAAAGGATGTGTTAAAATGGCACTCGAGATGCTAATCCTGGAAGACTCCAACCAGTATATCCACCATGATCAATTATTTAAGCAACTTCTCCACACCTTTTTTTCTGAGTTTTTGGAAGCTTTTTTTCCAGAGGTTCACAGATATATTGATTTTACATCAATGAAACCTCTATCTGAAGAAATGTTTACCGATTTAATTGAAAGCGAGAGCCGAAGAGCTGATATAATCATTGAAACAAAACTGAAGGATCAGGAAACACTTATTATTATTCATGTAGAACCACAAAGTTATGGACAGCCAAATTTTCATGAAAGAATGTATCATTATTTCAGCCTGCTTTATAATAAATACAGGAAACCAATTTTGCCTATCGCCATCTTTTCATATGACCAAAAACGAATAGAACAATATCAATTTATTGTTTCTTTCCCGTTTTTTCATGTATTGACATTTCAATTTTTGAAGCTTGAATTAAAGAGAATGAATTGGCGCTCTTTTATTCATACGAATAATCCAGTGGCTGCAGCACTACTTAGTAAGATGGGATACACCGTAAAAGAAAAGGTTCAAGTGAAAAAGGAATTTTTGCGAATGTTAGTAAAAATGGAACTGAACTCTGCAAAAGCAGAACTCATTAATGGCTTTTTTGAAACATATCTTACCCTAAATAGAAGTGAGGAGGAAGAACTGATGGAAGAGATTAAACAATTAGACAAACATGAATCCGAACAAATTATTAAGCTCCCAAATTCATGGAGAGAAAAAGGGATAGCAGAAGGAATTCAAAAGGGAAGAGCAGAGGGAATTCAAAAAGGCATAGCAGAAGGAATTCAAAAAGGCATAGCAGAAGGAATTCAAAAGGGAAGAGCGGAGGGAATTCAAAAAGGGATAGCGGAGGGAATTCAAAAAGAGAAAAGACATATGGCGCTTGAAATGCTAAGAGAAGGGTTATCTGGTGAACTCATTGAAAAGGTTACTAAGCTTAGTCGTGATGAAATTGAAGTTTTAAGGGGAACCCTATAGCCACTAAGGATGATAAATATACCAATTAAAAGTTTGAGAGCTTCGTGGAAAAGAAAACTCTATGGGGCTTTTTTAGTATTGATTAGAGGGAAATGAGAAGCAACCTCCAAAAAATGGTTCTTGCTAGGCAATTTATTTCTGCTCAATACAACGGCATTTTTTTCAACTTTCCTGAAAATAACACCTCGAAAAGTCTAGAAGATTAAATAATTTTTTGAACCAAATAAAGTTTCAGGAACCATCAGTCAATTCTCTTAACAAAAAACTGTAGGTACATTTAGCAGAGCGAGTAATTCCAATTTATTTCTACTATTTCAGGGTGGACATCAAAAAATTGATAAAAGTAGAAATAAAATAAGTTATCTTAATATTAGGATTATTCTTGACACTAAAAAATTAGAATGTTATCATTTTTTTAAACCAATGACGAGGGAGTAAAACTGTTAAACGATCTCTCAGCGAATCCGGGATGGTGTAAGCCGGACAGATGCCGTAACAGCAAATGGGCCTCAGAGGGCGAAGTGAAAGATCATTGATTTAGTAGCTTAGACGCAAAGCCAGCGTTAAAGGGCTAAGAGTGTGTAAGCACTCTATTGAGTGGGTATGTTGATACATATCAAACAAGGTGGTACCGCAGGTTAACACTTGTCCTTGAATCTTTATTTGAGGGCAGGTGTTTTTTTTCATTTTCATAACTGATTGATGATTTCACTGTGTTTGAAAATAGACGGAAGATTTCCGACTAAATCGAAAAAACTCCTTATTTCTTCAAAAATAAAGGAAGGTTTTCCGGTTATTTAATAGAAACCCTTGGTTTCAGTCGTATTTAGTGCAGTTAACCGGAATATCTCCGCTTATATCTGCTTCAAAAGCTTCTATTATATACATTAGCCGGAAATTCTCCGCTTATGAATTGTCATCGTTTCAGGGAAATTCACTCATAGTTATTGATAGAAAAAGTAGAAAGGAAAAAGTGCTATGAATGATAAATTTACGCTCTATAACTTAAAGGTAGAGGTGGTAGGGACAGATAAACCAATGGTATGTAGTCATACGGAAGGTGACTATTTCTTAGTTGTCGGGGAAAACCTGATCTTTCCGGAAACGAATTCATTTTCCATGTATGCCTTAAGCGCTATTTTGCCATTACTGCCTGCAAAGCAGCGACCATTACACGGTAATGACTGGATGTTGTCTGATAGTTTCATTGCCTGTCCCGATCCAAACTGTGGGGCAAGATTTAGCATCACGCGTATCGAAACGCAAGAATTTAGTCATGCTGAATGCACAATAGAACCACTACATAAAGGAGATAAATAATAATGGCAGAACGATTACAATTAGCAAAAGATTATAGTATTAGCAGAGTGATCAACGGGTGTTGGCAGTTATCGGAAGGCCATAGCTTACAGGCAGAGTTAGATATGCAAGATGTCAAGAAGGCCTTCCATATGTTGGCTGAAAGAGGATTTACCACATTTGATTGTGCAGACATCTATACGGGTACTGAAGAACTCCTCGGTGAATTTTTAACGGAACTAAAAGCAGGGAGCACCCTTTCACCACATGATATTCAAATTCATACCAAGTATGTACCGGATATCAATTTGCTTACTGAGGTCAATTACGCGTACACAGAAAAGATCATTGACAGAAGCCTCAAACGTCAAAAAAGAGATGTATTGGATCTTGTTCAGTTTCATTGGTGGGATTACAGTGTGCCTGGATTTGTCGAGACAGCGGGAGATCTGTTGAGACTGAAAGAAAAAGGAAAAATCCGTAATATTGCTGTTACAAACTTTGATACAAAGCATTTGCGCGAAATCGTTGATGCCGGTATCCCTGTTGTGTCTTGTCAAAATCAATACTCGGTTTTTGATAGACGTCCAGAAAAAGAATTAATCGATTATTGTAAAAGCAAAGGAATATCCCTGCTGTGCTACGGTACATTATCTGGCGGATTGTTAGCGGAAAAATGGATTGGCCAAACTACGATTCAACCCGAAACGCGCTCTCACGTTAAATATTTTCAGGTGATTGAAGATACTTTAGGCTGGGATGGCTATCAGGAATTGTTGGTATTGCTGCAAAGAATCGCTAAAAAGCATTCTGTTAATGTATCTCAGATTGCTACAAAATATATTTTGAGTCAACAAGGTGTCGGTGCCTCTATTATTGGAGTTAGAAATAGCAGGCATGTTGAATCCAATACGCAAATATTTGCGTTCGAACTTGATCGTTCCGATATCGAAGAAATAAAACAATTCTTAGACAACTATCCAATCATAGACGGCGAACCGTTTGAGTTAGAGCGTACTGTTGATTCCAAATATCGCAATATTATGAAGATGAATTTAAATGAAGAATAAATGAAAGTGGATGTTTAGTTTAGAATAGAAAGTTTAGCATAGAAGAGGAGAGTTCTGGTATGAATCAAAGACTTGAATTTAGAGGTGGCTGGGGCACTGCGTTTATTCCAGTCGTGATTTTTCTGTTTTTCTGTATATTGTATTTTATCGTGTTTAAAGCGTTTGAAATGTATGCACTTGCCATGGGAGCTTTCGTCGCACTGATGATAGGTTCCGTTTTGGTGAAAAAGGGTAACTATGATCGTTTCTGGGATTCCGTTTATGAAGGTGTAAAGGAAGCTGTCCCAATTACTATCCTGCTGTTTGTTATTGGGATGTTCTCGACATTGATAAAAGAGACGAACATTTCGGCAGGTTTCGTATGGCTAGCTGATTTGTTGGGCGTGGATGGGGGATTATTTACCGCGTTTACTTTCTTAGCCGTTTGTGTCATTTCTACTGCTACTGGGTCATCGATCGGAACCATGTTTACCTGCTTCCCGATTTTCTATCCAGCAGGAGTATTGTTGGGATGTGACCCTGGTGTTCTTGCAGGTGCAATCGTTAGTGCTTCTATTTTTGGAGATAACTTGGCACCAATATCCGATACGACCATCATCTCTGCAGGAACGCAAGAATATACAAAAAAACAAGGCTTTGCTGACATCGGCGGTTGTGTTGCCACTCGACTGAAGTATTCCTTGGTCGCAGGTGTGATCTCGTTTGTTCTGTTCTGGATCTTCGGCGGCGGTGGTACGGCAGGAGTGGGTGCTGCCGATATCCTTGAGAAGAACATGAATCCAACTACACTGGTCATGCTGGTTCCAGTAGCACTTATGTTAATCGTGGCCATTAAAACCCGCAATATCTACAAAGCTATTACCATAGGGATCTTGTTGGGAACCATAACTGGTCTAGCATTTAACCTTTTAACTTTTGATCATGTCATTTCCGTTGCAGATGGCGCACCGGCAGGTTTCCTAACGGGCGGTATCAGCTCCATGATGGCCACGGTCACGCTGGTTATTTCCGTTTATGGTATCATGGGTGTGCTCAACGGTGCAGGTGTGCTTGAAAAAGTCACCAATGGCATCCTTAACAGCAAAATGGGCAAAAGTGTACGTGGTGCTGAGTTTGCTATGATGTTAGGGATTTCGTTTACCACTTTGATTTTCGGGGGTGTGACCAGTGCGTCGATGACCACATTTGGAAAAGTACAGAATGAGATTGGCAAACGTGTGGGTCTCCATCCTTACCGCCGTGCCAATCTGCTTGATGGTTTTGCAAATGCCATCGTGCTCATCATCCCGTTCTTAAGTGTTTTTGTATTCCTCGGTGCTTTATTGTCGCAGGGGTATGATTTTATTGCACCGCTATCACTTACGCAAGTCAGCAGCGGTATGATTTATTGCATGGCACTGTTCGTGGTTTTGTTGTTCTCGATCATAACGGGGTGGGGCCGGCAATTTGAAGGCTTAGGAGGAAAACCGGTTAGCAATCCCCAAGAACATACTAACCATAGTGCTGTAATGTAGAGGTGTTCACCAGCTCCTCTACCGTTATTAAATGCTTTGAACCAAACGATTCAAAATATGGCGATGATGAATGGTGATATCTTCGTTCCAACCGCTAACGTGATCGGAAAACATGAGAAGGAATACCTTCCAAATCCGGCTGATATTCATCTAAGCTTAGACGGGTATCAATTCGTAGCGAAAGAGTTTTGGAAAGCGATACAAGAAAATAAAAAATGATTCATTTTGGGCCACATTCAATTACAGGAACGAACTAGTATTAAATGATACTAAGTTATTAACTTATACCATTTCCAAGTAAAGCAGGAGTATAACTCTCTGCTTTTTTCTTATGTTTGAAAGGAAAATTTACCTACAAACCATTGGAAAGCAATATGAAAATAGGGAAAATAATGAAATATTCAACAAAAATCAATATTATTTATGTTCGTTTCCTTGTAAACGGGATGATTTTTTACTATATGTAAATAGTATAAATGTACAAAAAGTGACATAAAAGGAGACAGGCTGGAAATGTCAAAACAGGAAAAACAACAAAAGCCAAAAAAACCGTTCTATAAAAGATGGTGGGTTTGGGTCATTGCTATCATCGTAGTTGTGAAGATTGCTTCTGGTGGAGATAATACTAGCGAGAATACACAAAATGAAAACAAGCCAGCTGATACCCAGACGGAGCAAGAAACTCAAACTGAGAAAAAAGAGGAACCGAAGGCCGCAGAGGATGACGTTCCTAATGATTATAAGTCTGCTTTGAAAAAAGCTCAATCGTACGCAAAAACCATGCACATGTCTAAAATTGGTATTTTTGATCAATTAACTTCAGAATATGGTGAAAAGTTTTCTCCAGAAGCAGCTGAGTATGCCATGAGAAAACTCGAATATGACTGGAATGCAAATGCTTTGAAAAAAGCTGAATCCTATTCAAAAACGATGCACATGTCAAAACAAGGAATTTATGACCAACTTATTTCTGAACAAGGCGAAAAATTTACGGCAGAAGAAGCACAGTACGCCATTGACAACCTGAAAGCCGATTATAATGAAAATGCCTTGGCGAAAGCAAAAAGTTATCAGGAATCAATGAACATGTCATCTGAAGCGATAAGAGACCAATTAACCTCTGACTACGGTGAAAAATTTACACAAGAAGAAGCCAATTACGCTATTGAACATTTAGGTAAATAAAAACGCAAAAACACGCCCTCACCTTTTCTTTGGTAGAGGGCTTTACATTTAGTGTTTATGCCGTGATTAATATTGATTCTGCCAAGGACATAAACGGTGACCATACTTTTTATCACTGAATTATTAACTTAATTGATTACCGAATAAATCAATATACAAATTTCCTTTTGTCCCGATGACAGCATACGAGATGTCAGAAACAGCTAGGTTTCTTTTTTTGAGTTCAGCCATTACCCATTCCTCATCGTAGGTGTGTTGGGATAAGTTTTCGTATAAAATCTCCCCATCATAGACCAGTTCGATCGGTACAGTTCCTGATGGAGGAAGTAACGTTAAATCTTGATTGGTAGTATTCTGGTATTGTTGTTTTTTTAATACAGAGAGGGAGCCATTAATCTCTAAAATCGCACACTCAACTTCTTCTATATTGAAGATATCCTTGCCACGCAAAGCCTGTTTAAGAGATTCAAGGGAATAGCCCATTTGCTTCATTGAATCTTCGAGAATTTGTCCTTTTTGAAAATGTAGCTGGTTCTCCTGCGATACATTTCCTGAAACGCGGATTTCGATCCGAAACAAGATTCAGCATAAAAACGACGGTCCCCATGATAATCATTGCAATGATAAAATACAGGAATTTAATTTTGATATTGAATGCTAGATTTCCTGCAATAGTCCCCATCGTAATGGAAGCGATATAAAGGTGATAAGTCCTTTGGGCAATCGTCTGTTTACCGAGCAGCTGCACAAATACCCATAATAAAATAAATGCAGTAATGGTTCGAAAGATGATTTCCATAGATCGCGACATCGCTATTTCTCCCTTACAAAAAATCCCGACAGTTCGATTGTGATAGTATGTACTTACTGCAAGCTCTTTATGAATAGTATCGCACGACTGAACCAGGCTAACCGTTTTTTGCACCACTTACTATCATAAAATGGCACCAACAAAAACCATAAATTACTTCAAGATTGATAGGTGAACCTAACGGAATCAATTTCGTCAGGTTCTTTCTGCATTCTGGCTCTTGTTAAATCAAAATAATCTAAACAAACATACAAGTATCCTTATCGGTTATATTAGAGGAATTATTGCCTTGATTATAGAAATGGAAACATTAGGTATTGAAGTAACAAAGCAGGATAGTGGAAAAGTCCAGATTATCCTTTCTTCGGTAAAAGCAACATTTAACATTAAAAAGCATATGAACGGAGGAACAATGTGAGATGACAAGGATATTTAAAGTAGTAGCAATCATTGTTTTATTAACCATTGTTGGGTGTTCTAATTCAATAGACAGCGGTGAAGAAAAAAACAATGAAATCAAAACGGAAAATTCCAGCTTTATAGGAACAATCAAAGATATTAACGGAAACATTGCACTTGTTTCTGCTAAAGTGTTTGAGGGTAATCCTGAAGGTGATGTGTTTGTTGACCTTTCTGTGAATAATGATGAAACATTCCAGGTTGGAGACGAGATAAAAGTAGGATTTGATGGCATCATTAAAGAATCGAATCCTGATCAAATTAATACTCTTTCTGTTGAATTGGTTGATTGATAAAATAATATCCGTGTTCAATTAAGGGTAGTAAGAGTTAAAGAACGGAACTGCCATATTGGTGGCTTTTTCTTATTCGACTAACGGTGCAGTCAATAAAGAAATATGGTAAGCACATATAAGATAAATGAAGTGTAAAATATGTTTGACACCTCATTTGTCTTATTTTATAATCTGGGTGTAAAGAATGTTTTACACCTTACAAAATCTAAAGGTGGCTTAGCGATGGAAAATAGAATCAAGGAATACAGAGAAAAGAACGGTTTTTCACAAGGTAAATTAGGAGATTTGTGTAATGTGACAAGGCAAACAATCAATGCCATTGAAAATAATAAATATGACCCAAGTTTAGAATTGGCATTTAATTTATCTGATGTTTTAGGTCTTCCTATCGAAGAATTATTTATTTTTAATTATGAAAGGAATGAAAAAAAGTGACAACTGTAAAAATAGTTAGTTTAATCTGTTCTTTAGTTCTTATTGCTGCAATTGGTGGCTATGGGATATATGAATGGATTACAAAAGAAATAATTAACGCTTCTACACTCTTCTTTTTATTTTTAGGGATTGGTTTTTTATTTCAATCCATTACTTGGGGTGAAATGGAAGGAAAACACGAAGGAGAAAAAGATGAGTTAGAGAAACATATAACTCTTTTAAGTTCAAAAATTAGTTATTATCTATTACTTTTATTAATGATAATTGTCTTAGTCATTTCGGAAAGAGTAACTGCAATGAATGATATAAGGAATATCCCACTTGTTATTGTTATTGGACTAGCATGGATAACTATGCCAATAACTGAATTTGTAGTTTCAAAAAAATACCGTTAATAATGGCGAAATTTAAAACCAAAAAACTTTATTTTAAATCTTCCTGTACTAACGGCGGCAAGAGTTGAAGATCAAATTTGATCCGCAACTCTTTTTTTCTTACTGAAGTAAATGGCAGTAAAGTTTAAGAACAATAAATAAAAATACCAAGTCATTTGCTGCACAGTACAACGATACTGGTAATAGATTAAACATTGAAAGGCGACCATATTAGGGTGGTCGTCTTTCTTATTTGACCTATACTGCGCAATAAACTCGATCTATTTTAGAGCATTTGTGAATGATTTCACTCAAACTAACGGGCAGTTTAAGTGTAGTGATTCACAATCTGTATATTTATTGTTATGTACTACAATGTCCTGGTCAGTGCATCCCCCTAGGAGATTGTTCTTATCCTCAACAGGCAAATTATTTATTAATATTTTCCTAAAAGAGTAAAATACTAAAAATTGTAAAACATAGTTAGAACCGAACTTTCACCGGTGCATTAAAAGTGGGGGGATTTAGTTGAGCCAAAAGGTGATTCATTCTACACATGTTTATATTCTACTCATCATGTCTACTGGATTTCTGGTCCATGTATTGCTCCATCCTATTATTTTAACCGTATCTAAAAGAGACTCATGGATCTCAGTAATCGGCAGTGTGGTTCCCTTCATCCTTTGGACGGCCATGATCTATTATCTAAATAAAAAGTTTGAGAAAAAAAATATATTATCTGTGTTATTTTCATTGCATCCAATGATTTCCTACTTGATTCGTATTATTTGGGGTGTTTATTTTTTTCTTACAGCATTTATTACGTTCCAGTATACAGATTTTTGGGCTAAATCAAATTATACGTCTGATATTCCTGATTTCCTCGTCGTAGTACCATTTGCAGCTCTTTGTTATTTTGCTTCATTGAAAGGAATTCGAACGATTGGCTCCTTATCCATTTTCTTATTGCCTCTCGTTGTAATGTTTGGTCTTTTGGTGGGAATTGGGAATATAAAAAATAAAGATTACAGCTTGCTGTTCCCAGTTTTTGAGCATGGATATAAAGATTTCTTTTTAGGAGTCATGTATACATGTGCCTGTGTATTTGAAATCATTTATTTTCTTTTTATCACACCATATATAGAAGACCGGATCAAAATTAAGCCGCTGCTGCTTGTTTGCATTGGTCTTGTCTTCTTGGCGGTTGGTCCTTTGGCAGGAGGGATCGCTGAATTTGGTGCGGAGGAGGCAGCGAAAATGAAGGTCCCTGCATACGAAGAATGGAAATTATTAACAATCGGTGTCCATATCACCCGCCTTGATTTTTTATCGATTTTTCAATGGCTCTCTGGTGCATTCATTCGGATCAGTTTAAACATGTTTATTGTAAACAAACTATTGGACAGCCACAAAAAAAAGAACTGGATTCTTCTCTTTCTGTATATCCTGCTCATCACGAGCGTGTTAATTCCATGGGATTTTAGTTCCTTTTTTACGCTTTTATATTCTGTGTATTATCCTGTAAGCCTGGTGTTCCTGCTTTTATTAGTCGGCCTGTTGTTCTTTCTTAAGAAAGACAAGGGGGATGCTATATGAAAAGAAATAACCTGTTGATCCTTAAATTGAAAGAGTGGTTCCAAAATTCCTCCGACATTGTCCTGCAAACCAAATCCTATAAAACCAAGTTTTTAACATATTCTTTAGCCTTTTTATATTGCCCTAATTTAGTTGACACAAAGGCGATTAATGAAACCATACTACCTACCATAAATGAAGCAATAGGAAAGGAGGGGGGGCTGACAATTGAACGTTTAAGCAACCTTATGGGAATCACGAAGCTTAGGGATTTCGAGAATATCAAGAATGAAATAGAACAAAGGCTTTTTTCTGGCGAATGTGTCATTCTAAATGAGGAAACAATGGATATTTTTTTTATTCCAGTCTCTAATTTCCCAAAGAGAAGTCCGGAAGAATCCAATATAGAAACTTCTGCTCGTGGACCAAGAGACGGATTCGTGGAAAATATCTCCGATAACATGACGCTGATCCGGCAACGGTTAAAAACAACTTCCTTAAAAAGCATAGAATATACGATTGGAGAAAGAAGTAAAACAAAAGTTTTACTTCTTTATATGGAGGATATTATCAATCCCTCTATTTTGAATGAAGTGCAAAGTCGATTACGATCTATAACCATCGATATTTTAATCAGCAGCAATCAATTGGAAGAAATGATTTATGACCATCCTTATTCCATTTTTCCGTTAATGGATGCTGTCGGCAGACCCGATCATATCGTGCAATCCCTAAATCAAGGGAGATTTGCCATTCTAGTGGATGGAAACCCTACGGTTTTGATAGGTCCGACATCTCTCACACAATTATTGATTTCGCCTGAAGATGTGCACAATAGTTTTTTTTATATTAGTTTCGTTCGTTTACTTAGGATTTTTGCATTAGGCACGACCATTTTTCTACCTGGATTTTTTATTGCCCTAGTAACGTTTCAAACCGAACAGATTCCTTTTACCCTGATAGCCACCATCGCGATGTCAAGGAAAGGTCTTCCATTGTCAGCCACTATGGAAGCATTTATCATGATAACGATGTTTGAGCTCTTTAAAGAAGCAGGGCTCAGGCTTCCAAAAGCTGTCGGGACAACTGTTGCCGTTTTAGGTGGATTGATTATCGGAGATGCGGCGATTCGAGCCGGATTAACGTCTGCTTCCTTGCTGGTAGTGATCTCGATATCCGTGATTTCAGGGTATACATTAATCAACCAGAACCTAGCAGGCAATGTGCTTCTTCTGCGGTATTTGGTCCTTTTCCTGTCATCTATGTTCGGGATTTATGGATTTTTTCTTTCTTTTTACACCATTATCACCCTTGCTATTTCGCTTGAAAGTTTTGGGCAACCCTATTTATCCGTATATGCTTTTCCGAATTCTCAGTTTTTAAAAAGCTTTATAAAATTACCTAATAAGCTGTTAAAAAAACGCAATCATGCTTATCAACCAATGGACACAACCAGGCAAAAGGAGTAGTTCCATGAGAAACCGGATTTCTTTCATCATTGTAACGAGCCTTATTTTTCTTTTAACAGGTTGTTTTGGGGCAAAAGAAATCGAAGGCGAGACTTATGTTACCGCTATGGGATTGGACTATGAAGAGGGAAATTTTAAAGTTTATATTCAGGGTTTAAGTTTTGGGAATATTGCCAAACAAGAAGCAGCTGCCGTAGAACAACAGCCCATTTTAATCGGGGAAGCGAAAGGAGAAACTTTCACAGCTGCGCTGGGGGTGTTGGAACAAATGACAGATATGCCAATAAATTATGGACATATTCAGACTATCATACTGAGCAAAAGTGTTATGAAAGAAAAAATGGAGGATGTGATGGGTCTTATTAAACATTCGCCATTATTGCGGTACAACTTCTACCTTTTCGGCACAGATGAGAATCTAAAATCATTAATGCAAATGGAAAGTTTTTTTAATTTTCCACAATTGTATACGGTCATCCATCGATCGGATAAGATCATTCAATATAATTACGTACTCCCAAACATGATATATAACCGATTTATATCCCAGTATTTCCGACCAGTTGGAACGATTTTTATCCCATCGTTAACAATTGACAAAAATCATTTTTCAGAAAAAAAGGAAAAACCAACATCTGTGATTAACGGAGAATATGTATTTTCTAGGCAACAGTTCAGAGGATGGTTGAGTAAAGATGAATTAAGCGGATTAAAATGGTTCAAAAAAGGAATTCAAGGTGTCACTCTCCGGGTAGGAACCGAAAATGTTTCAGTAAGAGTTAAAAACCCAAAAACTAAGATAATGGTTTTAAAAGGAAAGACCCCTTCTTATAAGGTAGTGGTAAAAGGGGATGCTGTTCTAACCCAAGAAAGAAAAAAACTAAAACTAAAAGAAGTGGAAAACGAGATAAATAAAAAAGTCAAAAAAGACATACTCCATACAATAAAAAAAGGACAGCTTTTGGAAACAGATGTATTAAATATAAGCGAAAAATCGTATAAATATTATTTGAACCATTGGAATATAGATACAATAAAAAGATTTAATGAGGATTCGGTAAAACAAATACAAGTTATGATTCGGGTTGATCCGGGGAATACCAAAAATTGAAAAGGCGGTGCGTTAATCCAAGAAGGATTAACGCCCTTTTTTGTTGAATTCCATATTGAACAAACGGGGCAGGTTACTTAAAGAAGGATTGTGGACCCTAAATACCGAATTATTTAATATAAATAATAGAGGTGTTACTATGTGGGCTAGAGCGAAACAAGTCTTAATCATAATGGGGCTTGGTTTAATCATTTTAGTTATAACAACCATTATTACAGGAGAAATAAAGTTAAATAATTTTATTATCTTTTTTTCAGGTGGTCTTTTTGGATTAGCGGTTGGGAGAGATGAACCTAAAAGAGAACGAAGGAATTGAGTATTTTAACAATAAGAAAAAAAGGTCTTCTATACACTATTCCTTCTTCAAGTATACGGGTAGCTATTCTTCAAGAAGGAGAATGGCTTTTTCTTATTGAAGTAAAGGTGCAGGTTTGTTCAATAACTATTGCTTATTTATGGTAATAATATTATTATGTCTTTATACATAGGGTTTCTATATACATAAAATATCTAAGTATAAAAAATTTAATCTGTAATTGGAAATGGGGGATTATGATTTTTATTTTAATTGGTTTCTTGATTTCTTTCATTACCGTTATATTATTTTTGATTTTATGTGCAAAGATAATAATTTCTTTCATTAAAAAGAAACCTTTTCCTAAAAAGTTACTGATTTCATCGTTGTCTGGGGTTGTTCTGGTATCTTCAATCTATATATATGAAATGTACTTTTTTACATTTAGTGAAATTGATAGAGAATTTATCCAAAAGGGTCCTGGACCTGTAATATCCCCCACTGAAGAATACACAGCTAATGCTTATTATGAACCATATGGTGGTGCAGCAGGCGGTGTTAACGTATGGGTTGACATCACAAACATTAATGAGGAAAATAAAGTTCAAACTGTTTATTATAGTGATGCAAAAAGTAATTTTTCTATGGAATGGATGGATGAAGATACGCTGTACATTCTAAATGACGAGCCCAATTATCCAAATTTAAATAGAAGTATCGAATTAGAAATTGGTAAAGAAATTTATCACGAAAATGGTTTGGCTTGTAAAAGTTTGTTAATGAAAGACGAATATGAGACTTGCTACCAAAACTAATACTTATTGCACTAACAAGTGCAATAGTGAAAAAGGCAACGTAAGTGTCGGTTGCCTTTTCACTCCATTTCTAAAAATATTTTCTATACAATTCTCTTCTAAGGCTTCCACTTAACTGAGCATAAATCCTAGTGGTCTCGCTTTTTTCGTGACCTAGTAAACTTTGAATAACATCAATAGGGGCTCCATTATTCAATAGGTGTGTGGCATAGCTATGGCGTAGTTGGTGTGGATGGATCTCTTTGTTAATCCCTGCTCGACTTGAAATTCGTTTAATGATGTACCTCATCTGTCCTATACTCATTTTATGCGGGTGCCGTTCAGTAACAAAAATAGCTGGATCTTTATCCTGACGAAGGTCTAAATATCTTTTGAGCCAGATTTCACACCGTATATTAAAATATACCTCCCTTTCCTTATCTCCCTTTCCAAGGACTATGGCAGAACGATTTGACCAATTAATAAAATTCTTTTCAAGTGAACCAATTTCTCCTATTCTACAACCTGTTGAAAACATAAATTCGAATAATGCCTTTTCCATTGGAGTAAAACACGCTTCCCTCAAATGTTCAATTTCTCTTTCCGTTAAAAATTTAGGAATTCGTTTTCCTTGTTTGGGTTCTTTGATTTTCGCAGCTGGATTTTTGGGTATATACCCTTCCTCGCTTGACCAACGGAATATCGATTTAATGAATCGAATCCGATGAGCTAAACTTGATGGCTTTAGGTGTTCACTGGATTTTGCTAAATATTCCTTTAACTGATCAGTCGTCACAGATTCAATATTTAAATCGTTAAAGTGTTGGAAAAGTAGCTTAGATTGGAGCTTATACGCTTTTAGGGTCTGAGGAGAGAAACCTTCAATCATTTTATCCGATTCATAAAGCTCCCAGGATTTTGACAATAACACAATAATTCCTCCTTAATCGTTATATTAGAGGAATTATTGCCTTGATTATAGAAATAAAAACGGTAGGTATTGAACTATCGAAGCAGTTTACTTTAAGAAAGAAAAAATAGTGGCGATTGATGGTTAGGATGGGGATATAATGAAAAAAGTTATTATAGGTATTATTTTAGTATTAATTGTCCTCTTTGCATACGAATATCAAAAACCAATAATGACAACTGTTGACGCAACAATACAAGCGATAGATTGTGTGAATAATCCACCAAGTCAATTGGCTATAAAGCCCATTAACTACACGTTAGAAGACCTTCAAACAGTACATACGTTTATTGATGCTAAAAGTGGTTATTTAAATCACGTAACTAATCAAAGAGAAGTGAGTGTTACTTTGGTATTTAAAGATAAGGAACCAACTGTCAAAATGGATGCTTATAGTGGGAAATGTATATGGGTATCTGGTCCATTAAATTAACTACTTCTTATTGCATTAACGAGGGAAGTCGCTTCTTGTGCTAACGTGGCAGGTTACTTCAAGAAGAGTATTGTAAAGGTTCCTATTATTTGAAATAATTGGTATTAAACAAAAGGTCAGGCTAGTACAATAAATGCTTTTGTATTAGGGGGAATTGGATTTGTTGTATATAAAACTATTTGCTTCGGTAATGGTCGCACTAATTTTATGTTTCTTAATTGAAAGAAAGTTAAAGGGAAAAAAACGTTTCTTGGGATACTTTGTTATAGCCGTCTTACTTTTTGTATTATCAACATAATGTTATATCTTCAAGTAACTGGGGTGCAATAGTTAAAGAGGGGACGCAGTGACGAGCCTTTTTTTGTTGTGCTAACGAAGCAGGTTTGTTCAATAAGCATTGCTTTTTTAATTCAGATGGGAAGGGGTGGAGATTCAATGAAAAACAATTATGACATTTATAATATTGTCGTGCATACTGTCAATTGGCTCTTACTCGGATGTATCGGTTTTGTCGCATTTTTTTCTGTGGTAAATGTCAGCCCAATACCCAGCTTTAACGGTGTCCAATTCTCTTCTTTTATTACACTGCTGCTAATCTGGGGGGGAATTACTGGTACCAATACTACAAGAAAAGAAAATGGATTCTACCAATAGCTGGAACGGTCATTTTCGTCGTCATTGCTTTGCTTCTCTTGGGAGTAGTCGTGCCATTTCTGACTGACATCATTTATTCTTAAATGATTCCGCAACCATGCCGAATAAAAATTAAACAGATTTATCACTTTTGGTAAACTAGCTAATATACTCAGTTCTTATTGCATTAACGGGGGCTTTAATTGAAGAAGTTGTAGCTTCTTTATTCACAAATATGTAACAAGGTAATTCCTAATATTTGTCTAATTCTCCTAGTATCAGTTGTTTAGGAGAGTGCTTTATGAATAATTTAATGAATACCTTGTCATTTTGGTTATATGCTATTGGTGCATTATTAAGAGGAGACATCATTTTACGTATTGACGGAAGATTTATCCTTATTGAGCTTTATAATTATGTAGATTGCTATATGGCAACGGCAGCCACTTATGATTGTGCTGTTTGGAATTGTTATGGCACTACAAAACAAAAAGCTAAAGAAATGGCATTATTAAGGTTAGATCAGGCATTAACAATGGATTTAAAAGAAGAAGAGGAAGAAGAAGTTGTGGAAAAGGATGGATTTGTTTTTTATCGTAGAAAAAAATGATAAGATGCCCCTCTCTAATGATAAGTAGTTCCGTTTTTGTGGAGAAGCCTCAGAAATAACATATCAAACAACAGACTAATTCGCACACGATTTGGTATTACGTTTTTTCTTGATACTACAATGTTTCTTATGGGATTAGTTATAAAATGACAGATGAATTAGCGTGCTAACTAACAGAGTGACAATGGTTATTGTCACTCTTGAAATTTAGGTGCTAAAATAGGTGCTAATAACTAAGATAATTACCTTTCTAATTAAATGAGGTTAGAAGATA
>NZ_FNHN01000030.1 GCF_900103525.1 Bacillus sp. OK048 | reverse complement strand
CCTGTATAGCGATTGCGAGAGGCCTACTCTCATCTTTTGTGCAGCATAACTTCCTTGTGTGCTTACGCACACTTTGGTTGTTTTCGTGGCACACAGTCGTCGGCATACCTTACGATGAAGCATTCTTTCAAATTAGTCTTTTTCATTGGTTGATATTTTCCAGGGTATTTATAATTAAACCTTGTTTTGAAAGTTTCCCATTGGTCACTTACCCACCAATCTAGTTCATTTAGGACAATATTTGATAATAACGGTGATAAAATGCCACCCTGCGGCACGCCTCGTGATGGTATTCCTTCATCTTCAATTTCTGCTTTTAAAAGCTTTGAAATGATTGATAATAATGCTTTATCTTTTATCCCAAATGACCAAATTTGTTTCAGTAGTTTACTATGGTTGACATTATCAAAGAAGCCTTTAATATCAACATCTATACAATGATGGAGCCCTGTTTGGTTGATAAGAAACTCAAATCTAGCTTTGGCATGATGTGTGCTTCTGTTCGGTCTGAATCCGTAGCTATGTTTATGAAATTTTGCTTCGCAAATAGGTTCTAACACTTGTAAAATGCACTGTTGGAGGATTCTATCCCATATAGTTGGAATTCCTAGTGGTCTTACTTTGCCATTCGCTTTTGGTATGAACACACGCCTAACTTTTTGAGGTTCGTACGAACCTATCATTAATCGAACCTTTTCAATCACTTCTTCCACAGATAGATGTTTTACATCCTCGATGGTTAATCTATTTGAACCTGCTGTTTTACTCCCAGTATTTCTTTTGATGTTTCGATAAGCAAGACGTATATTTTCATTCGAACTAATTAGTTTCATTAAATTGTAGAAATTTTGACCATCGACACTTTGAGCATATAAATTATCAAAACACTGTTGCATATCATAATACTCATTGTGCCGCAGTTTCTTTCGTTTTAACAAGTCGGTGACTCCCTTGGGAGTTGAACCTCTTTTAGTCTGACAAGAACCTTATTAACCGATAAAGAACTGTCTTACATGGTTGATTGATTCTTCATTAGTCTAGTGGCTATCCCTCCATGTAGATTAGACATTTCATCGGTACTGTGCCACCACTTTCACTGATACAAAGTAAGTTATGCAATAACTAATATCATTATTGATTTCCTTACTACCGTTTCATTAGGAGTAAGCCTTCCACGTTATCAGCTTACAATGTTGAATTATATCTATTATAGAATAAACTTAGGTGCTTCCTCTAAGCCTGTTAGTATTCATACGCCTGTAACGTATCATGGATTTTCATATTAGCGAGTCTTACTCATCCACATCTAACCTCACAATTTGGTGATATACACATTTCTATGTATTGCAGGTATAGACCCGTACATTCAGAAGTTCGTCAGCTTAACCATTTCTTGTAGGTTTATTCGCATTCTCACCATATTCATTCAACTCAAGCATCATGAATTACACCACTCCATCGAGTAGGATTTCGTCAGCCGAACTGGTACGGTAATTTCTCACGCCTTTTTGCCGAGCTTATAACACTATTATTCTTACTAAATCCAGTGCTATTCGACTAAGAGAGAACCCTTCAGGGCGTTACCCCGTCATTTGATTCTTCGATATAATCCTTCAGTTCCGACAGGAACTGTCTAGCCTTTACCAGAGTAATGTAACCATTCTCAATTTAAGCTAGAAACATTTCGCACCACTATCCTGCTTCGTTAGCTCAATACCAAAAAAGGATCGCCGCAGCAATCCTCGTTCTTCCACTCTTGCACCCCGATAGCATTCCTGTAGATCTTTATTTTTCGACTTTGAAAAAAATAGGGCTCCTCAGTATGATATGAGTATAGACACCACTCTAACTCACAACTTTTAGGAGGAACCCTACTATGAAGTTTAAAATGCAGAACAAACAAAATCAACTAATAGAAAGAATTTCTGTTAAACATCTTGTTGTCGGCGTGGATATTGCACAACAATTTCATGTCGCCAGAGCCGTAAATTTCCGTGGAATTGTGATCGGAGATCCTCTTACATTCAAAAATGATGAAGAAGGATTTACTAGTTTACTTAAATGGATTAAAAATCTTCAAAGATTAAACAACCTATGTGAAGCAATTGTTGGGATGGAACCAACTGGACACTACTGGATCAATCTTTCAAAATGGCTCCTTAAACAAAATATTGAGGTAGTAACGGTGAACCCACATTTAGTAAAGAGGAATAAAGAAAACCGTGATAATACTCAGTCAAAAAGTGATAAAAAAGATGCATTAGTTATAGCTGATATGGTAAAGAACGGCTACTATTCCGAGGTTAGATACACATCAGAATCATTTGAGAAACTAAGGGTCCTAATGTCTAATCGTGATGTAGTAGTTAAGCGACTTGTTAGTTCTATCAATCAGTTAAATCGCTGGGTAGATATTGTCTTTCCAGAACTCCGTCAAGTCTTTAAAGATATTACTGCAAATGGAGCAATCACAACCCTTCGCCTATTTCCAACTCCTATGGAATTGGCCACCAAGCAGCCTCATGAGATTATTTTGGGTTGGAAATCTCTGATGAAGAGGCAACCTGGATTAAAAAAGGCCCAATTACTCCTCCAGGTAGCCAAGAACTCCATCGGTTCAAGACAAGCACTAGATGCTTATAAATTTCATTTGGAGCAATTACTTGAAGAATATGATTTAGCAATAATACAACTCGAAAGAGTTGAAAAGCAAGTTATCGATGTACTGAATAAAATTCCTTATGCTAAAAAGCTGCTTACCATTAAAGGAATTAGTGAAATATCTTTAGCTGGCATATTAGGTGAAGCTGGAGATATTAGTGGATTTTCTCATGGTAATTCGCTACTTCGACATGCAGGATTACACCTAGCTGAAGCAAGTTCTGGTAAGTGGAAAGGACAAATTGTTTTATCAAAACGTGGAAGGTCAAGGCTACGGCGATTCCTTTTCTTAGCTACGATGAGCCTTGTGGTGAACAATCCAGAATTTCAAGCAATTCATACCCATAATGTTAAGGTTAAAAAAATAAAGAAAATGAAATCAATTATGAAATTAGTTGGTAAATTGGCTAGAATTTTTGTAGGAATGGCTCGAAGAAATGAATCCTATAATTCTGAAAAACTTCAAACAATAACACCTATGGCAGCTTAGTGGTAATGGAATTTTAGAATATGACCCGTTTTTATTAAGGACATGGAAAAAGTAATAGTAAACTATACACCTTAGTTATCATACTAATCGAATATTGGCTTATTCGTAGGATTTCAAATATGTACAGAGTACCAGATTACTTAAACAAAAGGGCTCTGACCCATCCCGTTAGCAAAACTGGCCTCCACCCCTTGGATAGGCATAACGAAGGAATGAAAGGGCAAATGACCCGTTGAGACATGGGAGGGAAAGCCTCCAGGGGCGGCGTGGAGCATGTACATGATATGGTAAAATATGGAGTTCATTTATACTCCTCTATTTAACTATGCCTCCACGAAGCTATTAATGGATCTTGCCCCCTTTATTCTATCGTTAAGAAATATCAAGGTACATGAAATCCTGCGAATTAGCGAGTATTCGGGAGAAAATCGTATTAAACTGAGGGAGTTTAAGTATGAATTAATATCAAAAAAGCAATAGTTAAAAAAGGTTGCCTTGTTTAACCTATTCTATAAATATTAATATAACTTCTATGCAAAATGGAAAACACTTAGAGAAATGGACGGTAAACCACAAAATAGACTATGGAAGATACAGCGACAATTGTCATTATATAAATCAATTTATTATTTGCTTTTTTATAAAACCAACAGCCTAATACTATCAGACTCAGGAAATCAAAAATCAATTGAAATAAAAAAGTATGATTATTATACAAATAGATACTTATACCAATTGTTTCCGCAACTAATCCGCTTACTGGTAATGCATACAAAAAGCTGCTCAGCTTATTATCTTTATTCCAGAAGTATAGCACGTAAGCAATAGCACTACATACTACAGCCAAAATATTATAAAGTATAAATAGATTCCATTGAAACCCTTCATCATAAAATCTTGGAACAAAAAAGCCAAGTATATATTTCAAAAAGTAAAAGCTGAAATTCATACCGAATAAGTACAAGAAAACATTAATAGCAGCATTTTTATTTGAAGAACTAACGTATATCACTAATGTTACCGTTAACATCCAGAAGCCAAATAAAGTCGCTATTGAGCTGAAACTCCATAGGTCATCATATGGAAAAAAATCCGTCAACCTTGTTATTATACCCGCCAATAAACCAAGTCCAATCAGAAAAGAGCTGGATTTAAAGCTCCCATCTAATTTCTTCGAACGCACTATCACAAACAATCCCTCTCCATTCAGATTAAATAAATAATCTTAATTTCTAATATATTATTATATTACCATAGAATACTTCCATAGAAATTATGCAGTTTGTTTGACAATGCTTCTTCAACCTGCTTCGTTACTTCAATAATGAAAAGGCGACCCTTCTTTATTGAAGAATCGCACCCGTTACAACAACAAGGAAAGTTCCTTTTTAATGCCTTTCAATACTTATAACATCATCGGATGGAGTAAGTTGTCCCTTTTTCCTTATTGAAAAGTCAGAGCCTTGACGTTTAATTTCAACATATTGAACGACTTTACCTCCGTTAAGGAAAACCAATAGGTATATATCGTCTCTCGTATTGATATTGCTTGGGTCTTTGAAGTCAGTACCCAATTGTTCTTCTATACCTTCTTGTGTACTATAAGGTGAGAAAAGGAATGCTTTATCCCAGTCGAAAGTCGTCAGTGATTTTATACTTATCTCACTTTTATTTTTATCCTCTACAATAGAATAAATAAAATCCTCTAAGTCTGTATTTTGCTGAACATTACTTTGGCTACATCCTACTAACAATAATAAAAGAAGGATGAAAACAGTTATTTTCTTCAAATTCAATCTCCTTTCCCTGAAAGAAATTTAATAAGTTGTTTCAAAGGCATAGCTTATTCTACTAACCTCCCATTAGTAAAAGAAACGACTGTTGAACTCTTGCACTAGTAAGTTAAAAAACGTTCAGTTGAAGTCTGTCACATAATTATTAGGCTTTCAATTTCTTTCGGTACTTACATATCTTTCTTTTTAACACTCTTAAATAAATAGAAAATACCAATTATAAGAACTAATATTACGACTACTGAAATCGCTCCAAATTGTAAAAAAGCCTTAGCTATTGCTGATAAGAAATTCATTTTATCCCAACCCGAAAAATTCTATTATAAGTAAAATTATACTACTAACAACTGATATAAGTTGTAAATTTTTAGTAAACTAACCTGCCACTTTACTTGAAGAAGAAAGGAGCATTACCTTTGTTCAAGTAATGCTCCTGTTACTTGAAGAACATCTAAAGTGTCCCCTTAAATTTCTCTGGCTTTTCTACAAAGCTTTCGATTATAAATCCACATTCAGTACAAATAATGTATTCAACATCATACCCAAAGCTAAACTTATTAGATGGATACATAGCTGCATATCCACTATGTTGTTTACCTTTCCCCAATTCTTTTCCACCACATTTAGGGCATTCTGTTACTTTCGTAGAATGTTTCATTTGTAAACCTCCACTTTCGATATATGTAAAAATTACAATAAAAGCAAATCCTTATGTAATTACCTTTCAATTGATTGAATCGCTATTTTTCTGATGTTCTTAATATAATTACGAATGAACAATAAATTGGTTTCATCTTGTTCAACTCCCTCAGTTTGATACGAATATCTCTTGAATGCTCACTTATTCGCAGGATTTCATAACCTCTATAAATAGAATGACGGGTAATTGGAATGAATTCAGATCATTTGGCTTCGTGAAGGCATAGTTAAATAAAGGAGTTAGCTACCACTCCATATTTTACCATATAATGTACATCTCCACGCCGCCCCTGGAGGCTTTCCCTCCCATGTCTCAACGGGTTAATTGCCCTCTCATTCCTTCGTCATGCCTATCCAAGGGGTGGAGGCCAGTTATGCTAACCTGATGGGTCACAGTGCCCTTTTGTTGAATAAACCTGGTACTCCGTACATATTTGAAATCCTACGAATAAGACAACATTCAAAATTAAAGTCAATTTTTTAATTGGTATATTTATAAACTAATGTTTTATTTCTAAGCAGCTAAAGGGATTAATTCTTGTATTTTATTAGGACAGTAAGACTCGTTTCGTCGTGCTATCCCTACAAAAATCCTTGCTAGTTTACCGATCAGTTTCATTATTGATTTCATTTTCTTTATCTTCTTGACCTTCACATTATGGGAATGTAGGGCTTTAAATTCAGGGTTATTCATCACAAGGCTCATAGTTGCTAAGTAGAGGAAGCGTCGTAGTCTGGACCTTCCACGCTTTGAAATCACAATCTGACCTTTCCATTTGCCTGAACTTGCTTCAGCTAGATGTAATCCCGCATGTCGTAATAGAGAGTTTCCGTGAGAGAATCCACTTAGATCTCCTGACTCACCTAGTATCCCAGCTAATGAAATTTCACTTATCCCTTTAATCGTAAGTAGTTTTTTTGCAAATGGTATTTTATAGAGAACTTCTTTAACTTGTTGTTCAACTCTTTCGAGTTGTTTTACAACGAGGTCATATTCTTCTATTAATTGTTCTAGATGGAATTTATAAGCATCAAGTGCTTGTCCCGTTCCTATAGAAGTTTTTGCTAGACTGATCAGTAATTGAGCTTTTTTAGGTCCTGGTTGTCTTTTCATTAATGACTTCCACCCCCTCTGGACATCTAGTGAATCCATCGAAGATATTTCATTTGGAGTTGGAAACAAACGAAGGGTTGCGATTGCTCCTTTGCACGAAACATCGTTAAACACTTGTCGCAACTCTGGAAAGACAACATCCACCCATCGATTTATTTGATTTATAGACATTACGAGACGTTTAACAATTACATCACGGTTAGACATTAGAACTCTAAGTTTCTCAAATGATTCTGAAGATGGACGAATAAAGGAGTAGTAGCCGTTTTTGACCATATCTGCGATAACGAGTGCATCTTTTTTATCACTTTTTGATTGCGTATTATCACGATTCTCTTTATTCCTTTTTACTAAGTGGGGATTGACTGTTACTACCTCAATGTTTTGGTTATATAACCATTTTGACAGGTTAATCCAGTAATGGCCTGTAGGTTCCATACCTACTATTGCTGCATCTAGGTTTTTTAATCTTTTTAAATCATGAATCCAGTTTAATAGATTAACGAACCCCTCTTCATTATTTTCAAATGTAATAGGGTCTCCGACTACAATTCCGCGGAAGTTAACTGCTCTTGCAACGTGTAGTTGTTGAGCAATATCAACACCCACAATAAGATGTGTATCGGAAATTCTTTCAATTAGTTGATTTTGTTTGTCTTGCATTTTAAAATTCATAGTAGGGCTTCCTCCTTAAGACTCTGAGTTAGATTGGACTCTATACTCGTATCTTACTGAGGGGCTCTATTTTTTTCAAACCTGATATTTAACGATCTACAGGAATGCTAACCTGCACCGTTATTTCAATAAAAAAAGAGTTGCCTTAGCAACCCACGAGCTTCAACTAAAGCTCACCGAAAGTTTATGTATTTTGCAACCATAAATTCATTATAAACTGTTCACCAATAGGACCAATTTTTCTCTTACCTGTATCTTCAAAACCTACTTTTAAGTACAGTCGCTGTGCAGGAAGATTTTTATGGTTTACAACTAAAACGACTTCATCACAGTTAGGAAATTCAAATTTAACAAAATCGCTTAGCAAGAGCATACCTTGTTTAGCATAACTTTTTCCTTGCTTCTCATGATTAACAGATAAAGCAGTTAACAACATAGCTTTCGGATTATCTGAATACTCCTTTACTCGTTCAGTTGAATGCAATAAAAAGAAACCTACTGGTTCATTCTCACTTAAAATAACAATCCGATGTTGTCCTTCTGTCGCTTCTAAGATTTTGTTTGGTAATGCAGTGAACTGCACTTGTTCTTCAGGAAGTTCAAAAGAATTTAATACATCTAAATATTCATTCGAAAAATGTTTTAATTCAACGCATTCAACTTTTTCCATAGACGTTGATACTCCTTTGTTTTTTATCATATTACTTCAAGAACATACATTCGACATTATTTTTATTAAACTATCTCTTTAGTTGAGAATCACGTTCAACAATAGGGCCATTATATATAGTATCAACAACAAAACATAGATATGGAGCACTCTTTATCATTGTTTATATGTAGCCATAGAATAGGAGTTTAAGGACTTGACTTGTAGCCTCTGTGGGTATGATTTGTCTTAAAAGGCTGAAGCTAAAGTTTCATCAGGCAAACGAGCCTATCATACCTGATTACAGCCACAAGAAGGTACCACCTCTGCCATGTTTTTTCCAGCAGTTGACCCCAATTTTACCAGCTGCTGTCAAAGGGTTACCAATAGAAAAACATCAAGAATTTTGAAGTAAAAAAGCCTATTCCTCCTTATTTTATTCCGGGAACTAGACTGATGTTCTTCCACAACACGCCCGATTGTGGAATATCATTTCTATTGCATAGTATCGTTGTACTGTGCAGCAATGACTTGGTATTTTTATTTATGATCTTAAACATAAGCCCCCGTTAGTGAAAGAAGAAAGTATCCAAAATTATAGTTTCCCACCACACCACGGACAAAAATCTATTCCGATACTTGACGTTCCACCATCATGAATTATTAAACCATAGTCCTTATCCTTTTCATCTAATATGATTATTTTGTCGGGACATTCAAAAGGGTTTTCATGTATATCACACTTGAAATTTGCATGATAAGCCATATCCTCACAACAATGTTTTTTCATAATTTCATTTCTCCTTATTTAGCTAAAGCACCCTATAGTTTAAGTATAAACCTTCACAAATTCTTCTCAAATTCAATTGTTGTAGCTGTTCTTTCCGCTGTTGATTTTCCTAAAATTCTCTCTACAAGATATAGTGCCATATTTATGCCTGACGAAACACCACCAGAAGTTATGAGGTTACTATCTTGTATGACTTTGCTTTCTGATACCACTCGAATGTCGGGAAAACTTTCTTGTAGCATTTTCAATGCTACATGATGAGTCGTTGCCCTTTTTCCATTTAACAAACCTGTTTCACCTAAAATAATTGCTCCTGTACAAACTGAGCATATGTATTCATATATTTTTATGTTTAATTATCCATTCTTGAACTTTTTTATTCTTAACCATAGATTGTACAGCCCTTACAGGTCCACCAGGAATAATCAAGATATCTAATTCAGGGTGATTATCAATCCTATAATCAGGCACTACTATTATTCCTGAATGAGTTTTAATTTGCATTCCATTTTCCGTTATTGTGAATACTTCAAATGGTCTCGTCGGTAACAATTCTTTTTTGTAAAGGGTTAAAGATTGTTCAGCCTTACTATTCGAAGTTAATGACAAAACTTCTGCTGGTCCAGAAAAGTCTAAAATATCAACATAATCATAAAGGAAAATTCCTACTTTTCTCTTTTTCATTTTTTATCTCCCCCAAGGTAAAATAGACTTATTCGTTACATTTAATTACTAATTAGAGACAATTTATATAATTCCTCTTATTCAACTAATCTGCCAGTTACTTCAATAAAAAAAAGGACCGCAGTTGGTACCATCGTTCTTAAACTCTTGCTACCCGTTAATTTAAGTATAATCCTTCACAAACTTCTTCATATAGTTTTCGTTCGGATGTGTCAGCACAGCCGAATCGTTTAAATACACATTGTTTTCCTTTTAAATGATGGCTCTGTTAATTTTAATGTTGACAATTACGTAAAAATTACAGGAAACCTTAATAAATGGGGTTTCCTCTGTTCATGTTCAACTAACACAACAATTTTATTTAGCTGTATTTATTCTACTAAAGACAACTCTTCCTAAAACCATACAAAGAGTCATAATAACAATAGTTATAATATATCCAAGTCTCCAGCTTTCTGGGCAATTGATAAGCATGTAGATGATTAGACTAACTATCAGTAAACCAATTATAAAGAAAGGTATTCTCAATTTAGGTTTGTATTGTTGGACTAATACCATATCACTTGAAAGGAAAATGTTGCTGATTACCATATAAGTGGCAGCTTCTACCAAATGGAATAAGGCAAAGGAAAATAAAAAATAGAATAATAATGTGTTCTGAAAATCCGTTAACAGTAAAATAATAGATATTGGAATACCAAATATTAGATTAACTACTATTCCACCAATCCCAACATTATAGATTTGTTTAAGACTCAACGTTTTAGCCTTATCTTCGTCCACAGGTCTTGGTGTAGAAAAAAATAAATAAAATGGTACATGGACTTTGAAAGGATTTTCTTTACATTTGTATTTAGCAAACATTATCCCATGACCAACCTCATGTAGCCATATTACTGAATATAATGCAATGTATCCAATTAAAAAATATATTAATACCATTTATTAATAACTCCCATTCTCATAATTTACTCATTGCAAATATTATATTTCTCCTATAATTAATTAACTTCATCTAATATATCTGCAAAATACTTTAAAAAGACATCTTCAACTTCAGTAAAAGGAATAGCAGCGGTATACTGTAATTCAGCATTTTTAGTGCTCTGTGTCAGATAATATTCATCTTTTTCCCAAAGATATTTACATGATTCAACTAACTTTATTGTCTCTTCACACCATTTAATATATTGGATTTCTTGTTCAATTCCACGCTTAAGAACTGCTGATGCAGTTAAAATTCTTGCTTTCATAACATTTCTCTCTTTAATACTTCCTAACCTCTCTTTTATTATTTCCTTCATCTTTTCTAATCGCTGCTGGCGATCTTTTTTATACATTTTTAGTTTAAGTAGAACTTCGTCAGCTGGGATATTGTCCAGAAAAAATGTTTGCATCAGAAAAGAATCTTTTATTTTAGGTGTTTCGTGTGGCTCAAGTAACCATTTGAACAACTCTTCACTTCCAATTTCAGTAATTGAATAAACCTTTTTATCTGGTTTCCCAACCTGTGGAACAAGCTTGCTGCTAATTAATTTTTCGTTTTCAAGCTTATTTAATTCAGGATAGATTTGCGAGAGATGAGTATGCCAGAAAATACTCATGACATTATCAAATTCTTTTTTTATATCATATCCACTAGCTTCCCATTTGCTTAATAATCCAAGTATGCCATAACGTAAAGACACTCTAATCATCCTTTCAAATTTCTAAATAGCATCCCCAACATTTGTATTTTTAAAATATTTTACGAAAAACACTGTCTTTACACTAAGTAACAATTGTCTTGACAACCTTCCCCAACTCTTAAGAGTTAGATATAGTTTATCTTAAAAATACTTATATGTAAACTTTTATATATAAACATTTATATATAATCTGTTCAATAAAGTACCTCACCAAATAGATGAGGAGGTCTACCAAACTAATAATAATGAATACGACTACCTATTTTTGCATTAAGGGGAGAATCTCATAAAAAAATACACCCTCTTTGGTGTATTTAAAAAAGGCTCTAATTGTACTAACCTGCTTCGTTAGCATAATAAGGAATTCACCAAAAAGGGAGTTAATGCAAGAAGAATCCCTGTATGGCAACATAAAAAACAAATAAGGAACTTTTTTTTAAGTTGCTCTTTTATTTGATTCTTTCTTCTAAAAAATCTTTAAATGTATTTGCTTCTTCTTCATTATTATTTCTATTTTTTATAGGTTTTTTTTAATTGAATTACTCCGACCGCTAACACACAAAGGCTCAAAGGAATAAATAGAATGACAAAAGTTGTTTGTTTAATCATATCCGAACCAAATAAAATTAAAAGAAAGATTGTTAATATGGTGGTGTAATTAAAAAGTTTATTGATATTTATCACCTTCCCTAAAATCTTACATAAGTCTAATTAATCATATCATTTTTAACATTTTTTTGTGTAAAACTCACAATTCCTTGTTGTGCTAAACTGCCACGTTACTTCAATAAGAAAAATGCGTCTCCACTTATTGTAGAAACGCACCCGTTAACGGAACTAAAACGGCAGGCTTTGAAAAAGCGAAATGGTT
>NZ_FNHN01000032.1 GCF_900103525.1 Bacillus sp. OK048 | reverse complement strand
TATGAAAGTATTGTTAGGAAGCGTGTCGAAAAATATTTTTTTGACACCCCACCAACGGGTCAAACCGTTGATAAATCAACATTTATAGAGGGAGGAAAAATAAATTTGGCAAAATCATTAGGCTGTTTTACTATTATTCTCAATAAAGAAGGTAATATATTATTAGCTAAGCGAAAGGATTATCCTCTTTGGGATTTGCCAGGAGGGAAACTGGAAAAGGATGAACAATTAGAATTTTGTGCTGTAAGAGAAACTAAGGAGGAGACAGGATATATCATTTCAATTAAAAGAAAAATCGGAGAATATTATCAACCACAATATGATGATACGCAATACATATTCCTAGGGGAAATAAAAGGTGGTTCGCCAATTGAGGATGGTCCTGAAACAGAAAAAGTGGAGTGGTTTAATCCCAAAAGATTACCTATTCTTATGATTCCTAATAGGAGAAAACAAATTAATAATTTTCTAAGACATAAAAACATAGTAATAAAAGACTCAATCACTGTTTCACCTTTTAAGGTCTCGGTATTCAAAGTGTTTTTAAGGATATTTGGTAAAATGGTGTAAGTTTAATATTTGACTATTTGGGGCTTAGAAAAGAAAAATAATTTAAAATTCTAAATGACTACGCTACCTATTCTATATAGAATGTGAATAATTGTACTTAAACTAAAGGGTGCTTTAATTGAATAAGGAATAGATAAAAGTCGATTGAAAATGTCGGCTTTTTTTATTTCATTAAAGACTACGGTGTCATAACTCAGGAGTTATGGTCGTTTTTATAAAAAGTAATCAGAAAGTTATGTTAGAATAAACATAGGAATTACGAAAAGAGGTTATTTTAATGTTTAAAAGACACCCAAGATTAGGTTATATAGTAAATTTTGTAATAACTGTTATATGTATATTTGTTGTACCAATGTTTATATTAAAAAATCATCCTTTTTATGGATTTATCGTTGGCGTGATTCTTGCTACCATAATTAACTCTTTATTAGGTGCAAAATGGATACCCGAAAGTAAATTATTTAAATCAAAAAAATAATGATTTTTAATGTAGCGGTGAAAAATCTAGAGGAAGAACGAACTGGTTTTTTTAAGTAACTTTCTCTTCGCAACTAACGGGTGCGATAGTTTAGATCACCAGCTGCTTCGGCAGCTTTTTTTCTAGTTCCACTAACGAAGCAAGTTTGTTTAATAATATTATTTGGAATTGGAGAATTTATATGCAGAAAAAATTGTGGATTGAGATTTTTGTATACTCGTTATTATTAATAACTTTTATTTATCTTGATTTAAAAAACGATATGCCAACTGTTTATTTAATCACACTAATAGTTGCTTATTTATCTGTAATTATTTACAAAATAAACCGATTGATAAAATTGAAATCAAGTGATGTTAATTAAAACTACGAGTTTTTGCGTAGCAGCGTTATGTCACTAACGGGGGGCTTTAGTGAAAAAAAGACTAAATAAAAAACGAGTTACCATAATTTTGTAACGGGTTCGGTTTTGAGGTGCAAAACATAGTATTAACACACTAATTATTGAACCGAATAACATTTCAATTAGCATTAAATTAAAACAAAAGCGTGGTTAAATGATCACGCTTTTAGCATATGAATTGGTTAAATAGTTAGTTGCATTTTCTTTTATTAATTTTCTAAAGCGAACTTTTTTTGAAGGAAATTGTTAAAATTATGTTAAAATAAATTAAAAGTTTCTAATAATGATTTTGGTGATTTAAGTTATTGGTATGACGGTAGTAGGAATGTTGAGGTGAAAGAATGATTAAAATAAAAAACAAAATATCAAGCTATATTTTATGTTTAGTTTTGGGTGTAACCTTGGGCATAATAGCCAAATATTTAGATACTATCCCAGTTATTGATGAAATTTGGTGGATGAAGGTTCTAAGTTATTTTGGAGATTTATTTACAAGGTTAGGTATTTGGGTTTTAATCGCATCATTTATAGCTGCATATAGTAAAACACTAATTAGAGCTGCGATTAATACATTCATATTTTTTATAGGAATGTTAATAAGCTATTATATATATTCAGCTTATTTATTTGGCGTTTTTCCAACTAGATATTTTATATTATGGGGCAGTATAGCACTAGCCTCTCCTTTGTTAGCGATTATTGTGTGGAAGGCTAAAAACAATGTACGTCTATCTTTTATCTTACCAGCGTTACCTATGGGATTAATGTTAAGTCTTTCTTTAGGAATTGGTTTATTTTATATGTATTTAAATTATATTGAGGAATTAATTATGTATGTTGTTTTATGCGTAGTCTTTTACAAAGGACCAAAGCAAATGGCAATAATAGTTGTTTTTTCGTTTGTTGTAGCGTTATTTGCTAAACAAATAAGTCCATTTCATTTTTAATATTCCATTTAAATAAACCAATTAGTCAGCTATCTTAATATAAGGCTGTTTTCGTAAACTTTGTGGCTTTTATAAAAAGTTATTTTATGATAATTCGAGTATAATAAAAGAAATAAAAGTTGGAGGTGGGGGATATGAATTTGTTAAATTTCTCTTTAGTATTATTAGTTGTTATAGCACTCATTTTGCTTATTTTTGGATTAAAGAGAAAATCTCGATTGTCTATATTTTTTGGTGTTATTGCTTTTATGACGGCATTGCTTTACTTTAGTTTTAACAATTGGATTGTTCTACTGCCTTTGGTACCTGCAATTTCATTTGTAATTTCAGATATCGTAAGGAAAAAAATAAATTCCCCTTGAAAAGACTCCTTGTATGGGGTCTTTTATTATGCACTCCTCAACATTTCTACGGTTTTATAATTAGATTTTTGACAGGCAGAAATAAGCATTTGTTCACCAATACTGTTCGCTAACAATAAAAAAAGCTATCCATTTGGATAGCAGTCGCACATACACTATGAATTATTTGTTGATTTCTTGAAGATAGAATTGCGTAATAAGATCGTGTAATATATATTTCAATTCTGTTTCCGAAAATTTCCGAGCTCTGCCTTGTCCAGGCTTACCGTTCCGAGAATCATAAAAATCCAACAGAATTTTACGTAATTCATCTGTGGATTTTTTTACACCATTTTCTTTTAATAAGTCTTGCAACTTCCAAATTGCATTCTCAATGGTCAACAATTTCATAGTTCCATCTCCCTCGAATTATTTAAGGTAATAAGGAGGAGTGATAAAATGGACAAGTGGTGCGACATACTACCATTATATTAACGCTTAAAAAAGTTATTCGCGGAATCTTTATAAGATAGTCACAATTAACAGTACGAGAAGTATATGCAATTGAAAAAGGTAGCTTATTGCACTAACGGGGTGCAAGAGTTCAAGACTAGGCTGCTATTTTGGCGGCTTTTCTTATTGTGCTAACGGGGCAGGTTAGTGTAAGAAGGATTTCTTAATTCTATTATAGAATAACAGTTAATGGTAGTAAGTAACGTGCAAATTCGAGGAGAAGTATTATGGAAATATCATTGATTAGACACGGAAAATCACAACTAACTGAAAATGATAAAATAAGTGGTTGGGAATTTAAGAAGTGGGTTGAAAAGTATGATTACAATGGAGTGATTGATGAGTCAACGTATCCTTTGGCAACCCTTGAAAAAGTTGCAACTGCTAATATTGTTTTTACCAGTGATTTAAAAAGGGCTGTTGAGTCAGCAAGATTATTAAATCCAGTAACGAATATCATTTCTGACCCTTTATTCCGAGAAACTGAGTTACCTTCTAATTCATCCCAATTATTTAATGTAAAATTAAATCCAAGTATCTGGGCGATTGTATTAAGAATACTATGGTTCAGTGGATATTCAACCAATTGCGAGTCTTTGAAACAAGCAAAATTCAGGGCAAATAAGGCATCACAACAGCTAATTGATTATGCTAATGAGTACAAATCGGTGGTTTTAGTTGGACACGGTTTTTTTAATATGTTAATTGCTAAAGAGTTACAGAAAAAGGGATGGAAAGGTTCAAGAAAAAGGGATGCAAAGCATTGGAATTGTATGACATTTTCCTTATTGAAGTAACGGGGCAGGTTACCTTAAAAAGACCTTATGCTTGGCTTGTATTTGTGAATGGAGGAGTTATTGGAATATCTTTAATTTTGCTTTTACTTACTAAAATTTTCCTTACGTATTAAAATATGTTTTGTAAATTCTGGTAAAGATAATTGTTTTATTTTCAAAGGGGGAATTAGAATGAAAGTCCATATATGGCATACTGGTAGGGTTTATATTGACCAGGCATTAGCTTTTCGAGAGAAAGGATTACACCCTATCCCATATTCTGGTTGGCTACGGGGAGAAAATAAAAAGATGTGGGTTCCCGTTTCCACTTACCTCATTGAGCATCCTAAAGGACTTATCTTGGTTGATACAGGTTGGAATGAAGAAATTAGGATTAATCAAAAAAAACATTTGGGGCGTTTAGCGTATTCTATGTTTAGAGGAGAACTCCCTGTGGGCGAATCAATAGTTGATAAATTAAATGAATTTGGAGTAAAAAGTAGTGAAATAGACTTTGTTTTTTTAACACACCTCCATTCGGACCACGTTAGCGGGTTAAGTCACGTACAAGATGCGAAAAAAATATTTACAAGCGAACTAGAGTTGAAATCGGCAAACAAAAAAGTTGGTTACATTAAGTCAATGTGGGACGGTATCCCAATTGACACATTTATTTTAGAAGATATACCATATGGTCCTTTTAATAAGGGGCTTGATTTTTTTGGAGATGGTACTCTATTTCTAGTTCATACTCCTGGGCATAGCGAAGGGATGTTTTCTTTACTCGTTAAAATGAATGAAGGCTGGTTGTTATTAGCGAGTGACGTAGGATATGCAAAGAAATCTTGGGAACAAATGATATTACCTGGTGTCACATCTAATAAAATTCACGCTAAGAAATCATTAGAATGGATACAAAACTTTTCACAAAGGAAGGATTGCATACAGGTAATAGCAAATCACGATTCCGAGATAACTCCTTTTACAATTGGAGAATCGTAAATGTAGTAGGTTAGTAAAAAAAAAAGGGATGTCATACACAGTTAGTTTGTGAAGAATTATACTTAAACAAACGGGTAGCTTTACTTCAAGAAGGAGTAAAGTCTTTTTTCTTATTGAACTAAAGTGGCCCATATATACAGTATCAGCAAAAAAACATTGATGTGATGCACCCTCTATCTTTGTTTATATGTAATCATAGATAAGCGTTTAAGGACTTGACTTGGAGCCTCTGTGGGTACGATTTGTCTTGAAAGGCTGAAGCAGTTGTTTCATCAGGCAAACGAGCCTATCATACCCACCTCTCCAAGTAAAGTCCTATCGTTGTTTACGTTGAAAACTATATTTACTTACTGAATATATTAAGTAAGCAAAGTTAGAAAAGTGACTGTTTTTGTTTCATTATTTACGATGAATACGGTCAAAAATCATACTGTATATATGGGGCAGGTTAGTGCAACAAAGTCCTATGATAAAAGATAGATACCCATCTAATTACGACCAAGATTGCAAAGAAGGTAGAAGTTATGACTATCTGATTTGTTTGTAGATTATAATGTTTGATGTAAATCAATTATTTAGCTTTTGAAAGTGAGAAAAGGAGGTCGATTAGTGTGACGGAAACAGATGGTTCTACGTTCGTAAGTACGATAACTCCTTGGTTGTCGGTACGTAATGGGAAAAGAGCAGTTGAATTTTACAAAAGTGCTTTTCAGGCAAAGGAAGTCTATCATATGGAAGATCCAAGTGGTGCTATAGTGTCAAGGATTGTAGTAGGCGGGGCAGAATTCTGGGTAAGCGACGATATCGGAGCGGAAAACTGCAACTCAGTTCGGATGATCTTGACAGTGCAAAGCCCAGATTTGGTGTTCCAGCAGGCTCTAACTGCTGGTGCATCAGAAGTTTATCCTGTGCAAGATGCACACGGTTGGCGGGTGGGACGCTTGGCTGACCCATTCGGTTTCCATTGGGAGATTGGTTGTCCATACGAAGAGTAGGCAACTACATTGTCGCGATTGTGAAATATTATTCTTAAAGTAACGGGTGCTTATGTTCAAAAAGAGAACTAACAAATAAAAGTTTGCTGCGCAGTACAACGATACTATGCAATAGAAATGATATTCCACAATCGGGCGTATTGTGGAAGACCATCAGCCTAGTTCCCGGAAAAAATAAGGAGGAATAGGCTTTTTTAATTCAAAATTCTTGATGTTTTTTTATTGGTAACCCTTTGGCAGCAGATGGTAAAATTGGGGGCAACTGCTGGTAAAAACAAGGCAGAGGTGGTACATTCTTGAGACTGTAATCAGGTATGATAGGTTCGTTTGCCTGATGAAACTTTAGCTTCAGCCTTTTAAGACAAATCATACCCACAGAGGCTCCAAGTCAAGTCCTTAAACGCCTATTCTATGGATACATATAAACAATGATAAAGAGTGCATCATATCTATGTTTTGTTGTTGATACTATATATAAGAAGCATTTTAATGGAGCAACATTAGGTAGCCAAATTGAATATTATATGTTGGAAAATGTTAGAAGTGGTATAGTAAAGAAATAAAAGATAATGTAAGAGATTAACATATCTTGGTTTTGTATGAGGGAGATAGAGAATGAGGTTAGAAGAAATCATTAGTATAGTCAAAGAGTACTTTTTTCTGGCATTAATTGTCGTAATTGTTTTAGGGATAATCTTTTTTCTAATGTATTTCATTGTTTATAAAAAACTTTTTGGAGGGAAGAAAAGCCTTCCAAAGAAGCAGCTATTTCTTGTGGGTTTGTTTATTAGTTATGTCATCATGGTTATTGGCGTAACCTTTTTGAATAGAGGTCAAAACTATCAGGACGGGATGGATTTATCTTTATTTACTTCGTATCGAGAAGCTTGGTATAGTTTTAGTGTAAGGCATTGGCAGTTCGTGTATTTAAATATATTCATGTTTGTACCGTTAGGGATTTTTCTCCCAATATTGCATTCGCGTTTTCAAAAAGCTGTATGGACTATTGGGATGGCAGCGTTATTTACACTTTCCATTGAAAGTGTCCAGTTAATAACAGGATACGGTATTTTTGAAGTTGACGATTTATTTAATAATCTACTAGGGGCCATCATTGGATATGGTATCATCATGGGCCTCATTATCGTAAAAGAAAAGGGAATAAAACGAGAGACTGCTGAAAATATAGGCAATCTAAATTTACTGCAATAAAAATTAAAAAGATTAGGGATGTTTTTCAACATTCCCTAATCTTTTTTCGTGTTTTGGATTTTTAAAGGTAAAATAATGGGCTATTACTTACCCATTAACGTGATAATTCGTTTCATATTCAC
>NZ_FNHN01000033.1 GCF_900103525.1 Bacillus sp. OK048 | reverse complement strand
TATGAAAGTATTGTTAGGAAGCGTGTCGAAAAATATTTTTTTGACACCCCACCAACGGGTCAAACCGTTGATAAATCAACATTTATAGAGGGAGGAATTATTGTGTTATTGTCAAAATCCTGGGAACTTTATGAATCGGATAAAAGGATTGAAGGTTTCTCTCCTCAGACCTTAAAAGCGTATAAGCTCCAATCTAAGCTACTTATCCAACACTTTAACGATGTAAATATTGAATCTTTGATGACAAATCAGTTGAAGGAATACTTAGCAAAGTCTAGTGAACACTTAAAGCCATCAAGTTTAGCTCATCGGATTCGATTCATTAAATCTCTATTCCGTTGGTCATACGAGGAAGGGCATATACCCAAAAATCCAGCTGCGAAAATCAAAGAACCCAAACAAGGAAAACGAATTCCTAAATTTTTGACGGACAGAGAAATTGAACATTTGAGGGAAGCGTGTTTTACTCCAATGGAAAAGGCATTATTCGAATTGATGTTTTCCACAGGTTGTAGAATAGGTGAAATTGTTTCCCTTGAAAAGAATAGTATTAATTGGTCAAATCGTTCTGCCATAGTCCTTGGAAAGGGAGATAAGGAAAGGGAGGTATATTTTAATATACGGTGTGAAATCTGGCTCAAACGATATTTAGACCTTCGCCAGGATAAAGATCCAGCTATATTTGTTACTCTACGCAACCCACATAAAATGAGTATAGGTCAGATGAGGTACATCATTAAACGAATATCAAGTCGTGCAGGGATCAACAAAGAAATCCATCCACACCAACTACGCCACAGCTATGCCACACACCTATTGAACAACGGGGCTCCCATTGATGTTATTCAAAGTTTACTGGGTCACGAAAAAAGCGAGACCACTAGGATTTATGCTCAGTTAAGTGGAAACCTTAGAAGAGAATTTTATAGAAAATATTTTTAGAAATGGATAGGCAAAAGGCAACGGATACTTCCGCTGCCTTTTCACAATCGCACCCGTTAGCCATCCATGCAGCACAAAATCAGTGATGCACCACAGAGAATGAAAATGGTTTGGAAGTGTCAATACTGATACTGACCTTAATCCAGTAAACCTTAATCCATAGACTTATTAATTAACGCTCTCCTCTTTTTTTAACGATTGAGCAGGGTCTTCTTAAGAATTGTCATTTTTCTAATCTTGAAGAAACTTATTTTCATGGTAGTTGAAGATTGGTTTCTTGATCCACAATGTAGCTTTTTCTACTAAGAACTTGTGGTACCATCATCTTGATTATGTTAATTAAGCTTTAGGGAAATAGAATTTGATTCTTGAGTTACAACGATATCTTGTTGTTCAGAACTTCCATCTGTATATTTTACATTTACTTTAATGATAATGTCATCACCTATTACTTCATTGCCGTCATGAGGAATTGCAAGAGTATATTTATGTTTTTCCTGTTCATTATAGTTAACTGTGTAGCTATTCCCTACTTCCTTTATACCCTCATATACATCCGAACCAGGCTCACTAGAAATGAAATTTATCTTTTCCGATCTTAACCATTCACTGTCTACATACTCTTTAGATGTAAATGTAACATCCTCAATAAACTTGCCTTCGCTTAAGGTATAAGTGATTGAGTCGATCTGTTCTCCAGTTATACTAAGTCTAACATCTGTAAAAATTAAATTAGCTCCTTCACCACTTATACTCATAATACCTACTCTATCTTCTGTTGCTAATTCAATAGTAGCTTTTTCTGATGTAATAGTTGTATTAAACTGTTTCCCATCATCACTCAATGCATAAGCTGTGATCGCAAAATTTGCAACTTGGAGCTCTCCATTCTTATTAAAATATGGCATGCCTATCATAATAGATAAAAGGATTCCAAATGCACATGCTACCGAAATCCATCTTTTATAATTCACTTGAACCGATTTTTTCTTTCCTATATTCTCTTTCACACGATCTTCCATAGCTTTTGACATTTCAATAGAAGTAACAGCATCTTTGATCTTCTCAAAGTCCATATTCATTCTCCTTTCGATATCTTTCTCGAAGAAGCTCTCTTCCCCGTTGTAACCGCTTTTTCACTGCTGACGTAGTAATGGTAAGGATTTTCGCTATTTCATCGACTTTATAGCCCTCCACATAATGAAGTAACAATACAACTTTATGTTTAGTTGGCAATCTCATTAGATGGTCGAGTAAACCATGGTTTTTATCATTCTTAGAATATAGCTGTAAATCATTGATATCTAAATGTTTACGAATAATATTGTACCTTCTCATATTCTTGCAGCGATTCGTGGCAATCGTTATTAACCATGCTTTCTCATGTTCTGAATCGTTAAAAATTGGAGATTTCGTTAGATAAGTAATAAAAGTGTCTTGTACGACATCCTCTGCATCTTTCTCATTGCATAAAATAACAAGACAAATTCTAAATAGCATATTGCCATATGTATCAACAATTCGCTCTACATCTAGTTCAGCCGACCAAACCACTTGTTGCAACATTCCTCAACTCCTTTCACTACTAACACACTTGAAGATACCAAATGGTGACTTTTTGTTTTAGAAAAAACACATCCTAATCAATATGTACCTCGTTCAGTACAGTGATGGAACAACAAATATTCGAAATCGCACTCTAATTAGGAAAACATTAGCACAACGACTGACATAAGTAACAATAATTATTACATAAAAAAGTGCTTAGTTCATTGGAAAACTAAGCACTTCTTTATTATTTTGGTATTCAAATATTCAACAAAAGCACCCGTTAGTGCAACAAGAAATTACCGTTGAACAAGTACAATATTGTCTATTTACGTTTAACTGCTAAACATTTCAAAATAATAATAAATGGTGGTGGTCTATGATTAGTTGGATTAATACTCACATAATCAATACTCCATATTTTATAATTGTATTTAATTTAGGATGGTTTTTAATGCTAATCGTTTATACTAAATGGTATTTTAAATCCTCAAGGCAAGGTAATAAGGAGGAAAGGATACTATATTCTATTCTTCCTAAACAGAAACAAAACCTTTCTATTCTGGGTGATTAGTATGGAATCCTTCTTGAACTAAACTGCCCCATTTGGAGTTTCCTCCTAATTTACAACCTTCACCGCGGTCACATCTTCGAATACAATGCGCTCATATTCGCCAGGCTTTACCTCTAGGCGTAGCTCATGCGTAATAGGATCAACGCGATGTATACGCCCGGTATAGTCCGTTGTAAAGCCATCAGACCAGACGGTTACCCTTACCGCGTGTTTATACTCCAGAGCGTACTTAATGCGCAGGTCGTACTCCTCCATCTGATACTCGTCTAAAATCGGCTTAGCTTCCCGCTTCATATCGTGCCATAAGTCACGCTGCATTTTTACTTGCTCCGGCATAAAGAACGCCCCTTGCCACTTAATTTTACCGCGATCACGTATTGCCATATCGAATCACTCCTTCGTATTTAATACTACTATTATATACGAACAAACGTTCCGTATGTATACAACATTAAAAAGGACCCATTAAGGTCCTAAAAATAATTTTATTCACCTAAAGCACCCGTTACTTTAAGTACAATCCTTCACAAATTATAAGAAAAATGCACCAAAAGGGAGTCTTTTCAAGAGGAATTTATTTTTTTCCTTA
>NZ_FNHN01000035.1 GCF_900103525.1 Bacillus sp. OK048 | reverse complement strand
CTGGGAGGACCATCTCCCAAGGCTAAATACTCCCTAGTGACCGATAGTGAACCAGTACCGTGAGGGAAAGGTGAAAAGCACCCCGGAAGGGGAGTGAAACAGATCCTGAAACCGTGTGCCTACAAGTAGTTAGAGCCCGTTAATGGGTGATAGCGTGCCTTTTGTAGAATGAACCGGCGAGTTACGATTACATGCAAGGTTAAGTTGAAGAGACGGAGCCGCAGCGAAAGCGAGTCTGAATAGGGCGATTGAGTATGTGGTCGTAGACCCGAAACCAGGTGATCTACCCATGTCCAGGGTGAAGTCCAGGTAACACTGGATGGAGGCCCGAACCCACGTACGTTGAAAAGTGCGGGGATGAGGTGTGGGTAGCGGAGAAATTCCAATCGAACTTGGAGATAGCTGGTTCTCTCCGAAATAGCTTTAGGGCTAGCCTCACGTAGTAAGAGTCTTGGAGGTAGAGCACTGTTTGGACTAGGGGCCCTCATCGGGTTACCGAATTCAGACAAACTCCGAATGCCAAAGACTTATCCGTGGGAGTCAGACTGCGAGTGATAAGATCCGTAGTCAAAAGGGAAACAGCCCAGACCACCAGCTAAGGTCCCAAAGTTTACGTTAAGTGGAAAAGGATGTGGAGTTGCTTAGACAACCAGGATGTTGGCTTAGAAGCAGCCACCATTTAAAGAGTGCGTAATAGCTCACTGGTCGAGTGACTCTGCGCCGAAAATGTACCGGGGCTAAACGTAACACCGAAGCTGTGGATTGACATCTACGATGTCAGTGGTAGGAGAGCGTTCTAAGGGCGTTGAAGCTAGACCGTAAGGACTGGTGGAGCGCTTAGAAGTGAGAATGCCGGTATGAGTAGCGAAAGATGGGTGAGAATCCCATCCACCGTATGCCTAAGGTTTCCTGAGGAAGGCTCGTCCTCTCAGGGTTAGTCGGGACCTAAGCCGAGGCCGAAAGGCGTAGGCGATGGACAACAGGTTGATATTCCTGTACCACCTCTTTATCGTTTGAGTGATGGGGGGACGCAGGAGGATAGGGTAAGCGCACTGTTGGATATGTGCGTGTAAGCAGGTAGGCTGAGAAGTAGGAAAATCCGCTTCTCGTGAAGGCTGAGCTGTGATGCCGAGGGAAATATAGTACCGAAGTTCCTGATTCCACACTGCCAAGAAAAGCCTCTAGCGAGATAAAAGGTGCCCGTACCGCAAACCGACACAGGTAGGCGAGGAGAGAATCCTAAGGTGAGCGAGAGAACTCTCGTTAAGGAACTCGGCAAAATGACCCCGTAACTTCGGGAGAAGGGGTGCTTTTTGAGGTGAATAGCCTCGAAGAGCCGCAGTGAATAGGCCCAGGCGACTGTTTAGCAAAAACACAGGTCTCTGCGAAGCCGCAAGGCGAAGTATAGGGGCTGACGCCTGCCCGGTGCTGGAAGGTTAAGAGGAGGGGTTAGCGCAAGCGAAGCTCTGAATCGAAGCCCCAGTAAACGGCGGCCGTAACTATAACGGTCCTAAGGTAGCGAAATTCCTTGTCGGGTAAGTTCCGACCCGCACGAAAGGCGTAACGATCTGGGCACTGTCTCAACGAGAGACTCGGTGAAATTATAGTACCTGTGAAGATGCAGGTTACCCGCGACAGGACGGAAAGACCCCGTGGAGCTTTACTGTAGCCTGATATTGAATTTTGGTACAGCTTGTACAGGATAGGTAGGAGCCTAAGAAACCGGAGCGCTAGCTTCGGTGGAGGCGTCGGTGGGATACTACCCTGGCTGTATTGAAATTCTAACCCGCACCCCTTATCGGGGTGGGAGACAGTGTCAGGTGGGCAGTTTGACTGGGGCGGTCGCCTCCTAAAGAGTAACGGAGGCGCCCAAAGGTTCCCTCAGAATGGTTGGAAATCATTCGTAGAGTGTAAAGGCACAAGGGAGCTTGACTGCGAGACCTACAAGTCGAGCAGGGACGAAAGTCGGGCTTAGTGATCCGGTGGTTCCGCATGGAAGGGCCATCGCTCAACGGATAAAAGCTACCCCGGGGATAACAGGCTTATCTCCCCCAAGAGTCCACATCGACGGGGAGGTTTGGCACCTCGATGTCGGCTCATCGCATCCTGGGGCTGTAGTCGGTCCCAAGGGTTGGGCTGTTCGCCCATTAAAGCGGTACGCGAGCTGGGTTCAGAACGTCGTGAGACAGTTCGGTCCCTATCCGTCGTGGGCGCAGGAAATTTGAGAGGAGCTGTCCTTAGTACGAGAGGACCGGGATGGACGCACCGCTGGTGTACCAGTTGTCTTGCCAAAGGCATCGCTGGGTAGCTATGTGCGGACGGGATAAGTGCTGAAAGCATCTAAGCATGAAGCCCCCCTCAAGATGAGATTTCCCATAGCGTCAAGCTAGTAAGAACCCTGAAAGATGATCAGGTTGATAGGTCAGAGGTGGAAGCGCGGTAACGTGTGGAGCTGACTGATACTAATCGTTCGAGGACTTAACCA
>NZ_FNHN01000038.1 GCF_900103525.1 Bacillus sp. OK048 | reverse complement strand
GTTAAGTTTACGAATCCTGTCTTCCCTGGTGACACGATTTATGTGGAGACAGAAGTCATCAATAAACGTGAATCCAAATCAAGACCAAACGATGGGCTTTTATTTTTTGAACATCGTGCAAAAAACCAACATGGTACAGTTGTAATGGAATGTCGCCGTACCTCTTTAATGAAAAAAAAATTCGCTGAATAAACACCCAGATCACAAAAAAAGTGGCACCGGACAAAAATATTATTGAAAAGGAAGTGAATACCAATGATTTTAGAAGGGATTAAGGTTCTGGATTTGTCAAGAATTTTGGCTGGACCCTTATGCACACAATATTTAGGTGATTTAGGAGCAGAAGTAATTAAAGTAGAACATCCTGACTCTGGCGATGATACGCGGGCTTGGCCTCCTTTTATAGGAGAGGAAGGTACAGTATTTTTAAGTGCAAATAGAAACAAGAGAAGTATTGCGGTGGATCTAAAAAGTGAAGAAGGCAAAGAAATAATTAGAAAGTTGGTAAAGCAGTCACATGTGGTGGTTGAAAGTTTTGCAACTGGGGTGACAAATCGGTTGGGAGTTGATTATGAAACTCTAAAGGAAATTAATCCCCAAATAATATATTGCAGCATTTCAGGTTATGGTAGAACAGGTCCAAACAGTTTATTGCCAGGATATGATAATGCATTGCAAGCTTATGGCGGAATTATGAGTTTGACAGGTGCGAAGGGTGGTCCGCCAATCCGAGCAGGTTTTTCTCCAATTGATCAAACTACAGGAATACATGCTGTAACCGGTATTTTAGCTGCTTTGCTACATTACAATCAAACTGGCGAGGGGCAATATCTTGAAGTATCGTTGCTGGAAACTGCAGTGGGATTTTTAGGGTACCAAGCTCAAAACTATTGGGCAACGCAAAAAGTTCCGGAACGTATGGGTACCGGTTATGGAACATTATGTCCTTATCAGGTGTTCGAATCAGCTGATGGACATATTCTAATTGCGGTTGGTAATGACACTATATGGCGGAGATTTTGTCCAGCTGTTGGTTTAGAAGATTTCATGGATGATTCGCGCTTTAAAACAAATCCCGATAGAGTAAGAAACTTTAATGAAACTGTAGAAATAGTTCAAGAAGTAATAAAGACTCGAAGTACGCAAGAATGGTTGGAAGTACTTAAACAAGCAAAGGTTCCATGTGCACCGGTTAATACAATTGATCAAGTGGTAGAAGATCCACAGGTTAAATATCGAGAAATGATCTTACAGTACACTCATCCAAAGCTAGGTGATTTAAAAGGGATAGCCTATCCAGTATCTTTTCAAAACGTTAAACGGGAAGTAAAGAAACATCCTCCGCTTATTGGAGAACACACAGAAGAGATATTACAAGAAATTGGATATACATCCTCTCAAATTAATGATATGACAAACGAAGGAATAGTATATTTAAATAATGAATCACAAAAGCTGTCTTAATATAAAGCCTCATATCCCAACTAGCCAATTAATTAATTGAAAATTCAGATGTATCGGTTGGAAGTTATTGGGTACTAAGAAATATAGAAAATCAGAAGTAAATTTAAGAAAGAAGGGTTATAGATTATGAGTTATGAATTTACACAAGAACAAGAAATGATAAGAAAAACAGCCCGGGACATCGCAAGTCAATTTGATGATGAATATTGGAGGAAAGCTGATAAAGAACATCGATTTCC
>NZ_FNHN01000037.1 GCF_900103525.1 Bacillus sp. OK048 | reverse complement strand
AAGGAGCATTCCTGTTAGAAGGATTTTCGGGGACTTGAACAATAAAGAGCCCTCTTGGTATGATACGGGGTGTCAAATCGTGGCGAAATGACCCCTAATTTGTAACCAAGGAGGACTCCATAATGGATTTTAAACAAAATCAAAAAATTAATCAAGTCTCTGAAAAAACACTGGTCGTTGGCATTGACATTGCGAAGCGTACACATTTCGCTTGTTTTGTGGATGATCGAGGGCGAGTGCTCCATAAGTCATTTTCCGTTTCTCAATCCTCAGATGGCTTCGAGCTTTTCTACCAACGTATTCTGACAGCGATGAAAGAATACAAGAAAACAGAAGTAATCGTAGGGATTGAACCTACTGGTCATTACTGGCTCAATCTAGCCTATTTCCTTGAAGCACGAGGCATTCCGCTTGTCATGACGAACCCTATGCACGTCAAACGTTCAAAAGAGTTGGACGACAATCTGCCAACCAAACATGACCGCAAAGATGCACTGGTGATCGCTCGTCTAGTAAAAGACGGACGCTTTAGTTATCCTAGGATTTTAAAAGAAGTGGAAGCTGAACTCCGCGTTGGATCAACGTTTCGAGGTAAGTTAACAGAGGAACTAGGTGCTGTCAAAAATATGATGATTAGATGGCTAGATCGCTATTTTCCAGAATTCACTCAGGTATTTCCGTCATTCGGTAAGATGGCTTTAGCCGTCCTTGAGTGTACTCCATTTCCGAGTGACCTTCATCAAAAACAACCTGATGAGTTACTCAAAATGTACCGCCAGGTAGAGGGGATGAAATCTCCCCAGAAACCGAAAGCTACACGTCTGATTGAAGTTGCAGCTAACTCCATCGGAGTAACAGAAGGACGTGAGATGGCCCGTTTTGAAATCGCCACACTCGTTCGCCGTTACCATCAGTTAGAACAAGAAATCGAAAGCATTACTCAGCACTTAGTAGAGCTTGTACAAACGTCAGTGGAGTACGAATGGCTTGCAACGGTTCAAGGACTTGGAGATACGACGATTGTCGATCTTTTAGCTGAAATCGGAAGTTTTTCACACTATGATGATCCACGCCAACTCATTAAACTCGCGGGATTAACGTTGCGTGAAAATTCCTCTGGTCAGCACAAAGGTCAAAAACGTATTTCCAAACGGGGCAGAAGAAAGCTACGTGCCCTCCTTTTCCGAGTGATGATGCCAATGATCCGCCATAATGAGGCCTTTAGGAAACTACATGAGTATTACACAACTCGTACGGTAAACCCATTACGAAAAAAGCAATCTATCGTGGTTCTATGCGGAAAACTATTAAAAGTGTTACATGGAATCAGCACCAAGCACAAAGCGTTCGACGCTCAGCGAATGATGAAGGATATTCCAAGTCTCGCAGAGGCTATGTAAGTTCTACATCCCTAGATAAACCTAGACAACAGGATGACACGGAGAAGCTGGCACTATTTTTTCCATACGACCTTGAGTCCCTAAAGGAGCTTCGCTAGCCTCTGCCTTATGACTAGACCGAACGAAGGAATGTAGGCACATAGATGCCCAGAGACATGGGAGGGTACGTCATCATAAGTTACGCAGAGATCCATTGTGCATCGCATAATTCCCTAGCACTACTTACCATATTTTTCTAGTAGTGACCGCGAAGCGTACCCCTATGTTGGAATAGATTCACATATTATGAAAGTATTGTTAGGAAGCGTGTCGAAAAATATTTTTTTGACACCCCACCAACGGGTCAAACCGTTGATAAATCAACATTTATAGAGGGAGG
>NZ_FNHN01000039.1 GCF_900103525.1 Bacillus sp. OK048 | reverse complement strand
AACATTCCCTAATCTTTTTTCGTGTTTTGGATTTTTAAAGGTAAAATAATGGGCTATTACTTACCCATTAACGTGATAATTCGTTTCATATTCACTACGAAGAGGGTTGTTGCACTTTGTATGTGCATACCTAATAGACCATGGGAATGGCTTTTTTTAAACCCATGGCGATTCTTTAACTCTGCATTTTTAGCCTCGATCATATACCTGTTTTTCGCTAACTCCTTGAACTCATCTGTTTCCTGATAGAATTGGTGTTCTTCATGAATTTTATCCTTCTTCAAAGTTACGGTATATGTTTTGCTTGCAGCTCCTTCTTTATAACAGCCTTCTCTAAGTGGACAAACCTTACACTTTTCAATATCAAAGTAGTGCGTTTCTCGTAACACAGTTCCTTCAGTAGTGTGTTTTTTCTTTCCATGTAATGCCTTCTTAATTGCCATATGTCCAGCGGTACATACATATCGCCCAGCATCCTTATTGTATTGAAATTCTCCTGATGCTCTTTTGTTTCCCTCCGATACGGTCTTGCTTAATTTCGATACTAACTTAAATTCTTTCTCTTTTGCATATTCAATCATCTCTTTCTCAGAGTAAGCCCCATCGCCAATGAATGCTTTCACTTCAATTCCGTTTTCAACAGATTTCTCAATTAGCTCTTTTGCTTGTTTTCCGTCATTCTGTTCCCCTGTTGTAACGATTGCCGATGTCACAATACGCTCTGGAACCATCGCGATGTGAGTTTTGTACCCAAAAAATGAAGAATCTGAACTCTTATGTCCTACTTTTGCATCTTTTTCCACAGTTGAGTTCAGGTGTTCGATGTCATCATTTACGATCTCTTCTAATAAGTTAGCCTTTAATTTTACGTCTTCCTTTATGTATAATCTTTCATCTTCTTTAATGATATCTATTAATTGATTACAATAGTTGATATGGTCTAATAATTCATTCGTACCTGGCTTAGCCGGCATTTTATCTTTATAGGTTTCGTCTTGTTTATAAACGCTCTTTCTTAATTGTTTTGACTGTTCAATCAAAATTTCAATGGGTGATTTAGAGTTAAACATACTGTCCGTATGGGTTGAATCCACAATGATCTGGTTCGATTTAATAAGACCTTCCTGTAAGGCAATTTCAACCGTCTTTTTAATAAGGACATCTAATAAAGACTCATCTTTTAATCGAAGTTTTCTAAATTTCGTTAGACTCGTTGGGTGAACTATTTTATCTTCAGGTGCTACATCTAAAAAATATTTAAATGACATATCAAAAGTTGCTCTTTCAATCAAATCACGATCAGACATTGGGTACATTACTTTAAGGAGTAATAATTTGAACATCATAATAGGGCATTTGGCTGTGGCGCCAAATGCCTCATTATACATATCTTTTAACTCTTCATAGATAAATTCAAAATCAACTAAGTTATTAAATTTTCTCAAGAAATGATCTTCTGGGATCAATATATCATAAAGTGCACTGTATGAACTTAGCACTAATTCTTTTTTAGGAAGCATAGTTTCACCCATTTTCTAAATGTTTTCT
>NZ_FNHN01000040.1 GCF_900103525.1 Bacillus sp. OK048 | reverse complement strand
CGCCAGCGTTCGTCCTGAGCCAGGATCAAACTCTCCAAGAAAGTTGATATAGCTCATTTGTTACGTTGGCTTAGCTTTTATAAAAAGCTAAAAAATTGTTTGTTGACGTTCTTGTTTGTTTAGTTTTCAAAGAACAAAGCTACCTAACAGAATCACTATATGAAATATCGTTCTTGCGATAAGTTCATCAAGTAATCCTTATTTATCGCTCAAAAGCGACTTTATCAACTTACCAAGTTATTAACCTGAAGTCAATAACTTTTTTAAAGTTAATTGGTGGAGCCTAGCGGGATCGAACCGCTGACCTCCTGCGTGCAAAGCAGGCGCTCTCCCAGCTGAGCTAAGGCCCCAATATATAAATTAGAAGAATGGTCGGGAAGACAGGATTCGAACCTGCGACCCCTTGGTCCCAAACCAAGTGCTCTACCAAGCTGAGCTACTTCCCGATAAAATATGGCGCGCCCGGAAGAAGTCGAATCCACAACCTTCTGATCCGTAGTCAGACGCTCTATCCAATTGAGCTACGGGCGCATTAATATTAAATGTTATTTTACTTTTCTTAAAAACTTGGTGCCGAGGACCGGAATCGAACCGGTACGGTAGTCACCTACCGCAGGATTTTAAGTCCTGTGCGTCTGCCAGTTCCGCCACCCCGGCATCATTGGAGCGGAAGACGGGATTCGAACCCGCGACCCCCACCTTGGCAAGGTGGTGTTCTACCACTGAACTACTTCCGCATTATGGTAAGTTATTTTGCTAGCGTAAAAAACTCAAGTGCGGGTGAAGGGAGTCGAACCCCCACGCCTTGCGGCGCCAGATCCTAAGTCTGGTGCGTCTGCCAATTCCGCCACACCCGCATATTAAAAGTTACTTTGCTACACAAAAAATCTGGTGAGCCATGAAGGATTCGAACCTTCGACCCTCTGATTAAAAGTCAGATGCTCTACCAACTGAGCTAATGGCTCATACTTTGAATTGTTTCCTAAACTTTTTTCCGCGTTGTCAGATGTTCCGTTTACCTTTTTTCAAAACGTAAACTCCACAACTCGCAGATATTACATGAAGCTTTGCTCGTTGCTCTACCAACTGAGCTAATGGCTCATACAAATTGTTCTAAGAAAATCGATTAGTTTTTTCTGCTTAAAATCCCTTCGGGATTTCGTGCATGCTTCCGCTGATGTAAAATCAACGAAGCAAGAAGCATGGTGCCGGCGAGAGGACTTGAACCCCCAACCTACTGATTACAAGTCAGTTGCTCTACCAATTGAGCTACCCCGGCACATATTAAAAATTATGGTGGAGGATGACGGGTTCGAACCGCCGACCCTCTGCTTGTAAGGCAGATGCTCTCCCAGCTGAGCTAATCCTCCATATATAAAGCCTGGCAACGTCCTACTCTCACAGGGACAAAGTCCCAACTACCATCGGCGCAAAGAAGCTTAACTTCCGTGTTCGGTATGGGAACGGGTGTGACCTTCTTGCCAT